>NZ_JBDFMO010000001.1:0-4838131 GCF_047238305.1 Bacillus jepli
GAACCGACACTCCAGAAGGAACACGATTTTGAGTCGTGCGCGTCTGCCAATTCCGCCACACCGGCATATATAGAAAGAAAAAAGACATCTGAAGATGCCGAGGACCGGAATCGAACCGGTACGGTAGTCACCTACCGCAGGATTTTAAGTCCTGTGCGTCTGCCAGTTCCGCCACCCCGGCAATATATAAAAAAGCACTTACATACATTTTAAAATAATGGAGGCGGCAACCGGATTCGAACCGGTGGTAAAGGTTTTGCAGACCTCTGCCTTACCACTTGGCTATGCCGCCACTGGAGCGGAAGACGGGATTCGAACCCGCGACCCCCACCTTGGCAAGGTGGTGTTCTACCACTGAACTACTTCCGCATATTAACATGATATGATCTATTAAAGAAAATGGCTGGGCTAGCAGGATTCGAACCTACGAATGACGGAGTCAAAGTCCGTTGCCTTACCGCTTGGCTATAGCCCAATAACGAAGCTACAAAACAAAAAAACTTTGTTAGAAAACAAAGGGGCGGCTGATGGGAATCGAACCCACGAATGTCGGAACCACAATCCGATGCGTTAACCACTTCGCCACAGCCGCCATAATTAAGTTGGCAGGGGTAGTAGGAATCGAACCCACACCAAAGGTTTTGGAGACCTTCGTTCTACCTTTAAACTATACCCCTACACTATAAATTGTTACAATTAATTTTAAAATGGTGGAGGGGGACGGATTCGAACCGCCGAACCCGGAGGGAGCGGATTTACAGTCCGCCGCGTTTAGCCACTTCGCTACCCCTCCACTATTAAAATAAAAAATGGTGCCGGCGATAGGAGTCGAACCCACGACCTACTGATTACAAGTCAGTTGCTCTACCAACTGAGCTACACCGGCATAAATATGGTGGCTCAGGACGGAATCGAACCGCCGACACAAGGATTTTCAGTCCTTTGCTCTACCGACTGAGCTACTGAGCCACATATGTATTATAATGGCGGTCCCGACCGGGATCGAACCGGCGATCTCCTGCGTGACAGGCAGGCATGTTAACCGCTACACCACGGGACCATTATTAGGAAATTTGATGAAATATTTCGTCTTTTATTTCAGGACAAATATTATCTTACTATATCTTTTTAATCTAGTCAACAACTTTTTTAGTTGTTTTTTTGGTTGCGGGGGCAGGATTTGAACCTACGACCTTCGGGTTATGAGCCCGACGAGCTACCAGACTGCTCCACCCCGCGATAATCATATTCAAATGGTGGAGGATGACGGGATCGAACCGCCGACCCCCTGCTTGTAAGGCAGGTGCTCTCCCAGCTGAGCTAATCCTCCATATGGTGACCCGTACGGGATTCGAACCCGTGTTACCGCCGTGAAAGGGCGGTGTCTTAACCGCTTGACCAACGGGCCAACTTGCCTTTTTAAAACATATATTTAAAAGTAATGGCGGAGAGCAAGGGATTTGAACCCTTGAGACAGTGTTGACCGCCTACACGATTTCCAATCGTGCTCCTTCGACCACTCGGACAGCTCTCCAAATGGCTCCGCAGGTAGGATTCGAACCTACGACCGATCGGTTAACAGCCGATAGCTCTACCACTGAGCTACTGCGGAATGTTACAAAACCTAGCGACGTCCTACTCTCACAGGGACAAAGTCCCAACTACCATCGGCGCTGAGAAGCTTAACTTCCGTGTTCGGTATGGGAACGGGTGTGACCTTCTCGCCATCGTCACTAGATAAAGTAAAGACAAGTATTATTATACTATCTTTAAAAGATAATTCAAGAAGAAATTTTCATTCCTTCAAAACTAGATAACGTTTCTACATTCATTAGAAGTGATTTTGGTTAAGTCCTCGATCGATTAGTATCAGTCAGCTGCACATGTCACCATGCTTCCACCTCTGACCTATCAACCTCGTCATCTTCGAGGGATCTTACTAGTTTAACACTATGGGAAATCTCATCTTGAGGGGGGCTTCATGCTTAGATGCTTTCAGCACTTATCCCTTCCACACATAGCTACCCAGCTATGCCCTTGGCAGGACAACTGGTACACCAGCGGTGTGTCCATCCCGGTCCTCTCGTACTAAGGACAGCTCCTCTCAAATTTCCTACGCCCACGACGGATAGGGACCGAACTGTCTCACGACGTTCTGAACCCAGCTCGCGTACCGCTTTAATGGGCGAACAGCCCAACCCTTGGGACCGACTACAGCCCCAGGATGCGATGAGCCGACATCGAGGTGCCAAACCTCCCCGTCGATGTGGACTCTTGGGGGAGATAAGCCTGTTATCCCCGGGGTAGCTTTTATCCGTTGAGCGATGGCCCTTCCATGCGGAACCACCGGATCACTAAGCCCGACTTTCGTCCCTGCTCGACTTGTAGGTCTCGCAGTCAAGCTCCCTTGTGCCTTTACACTCTACGAATGATTTCCAACCATTCTGAGGGAACCTTTGGGCGCCTCCGTTACTCTTTAGGAGGCGACCGCCCCAGTCAAACTGCCCACCTGACACTGTCTCCAAGGCCGATAAGGCCTTCGGGTTAGAATTTCAATACAGCCAGGGTAGTATCCCACCGACGCCTCCACCGAAGCTGGCGCTCCGGCTTCCAAGGCTCCTACCTATCCTGTACAAGCTGTACCAAAATTCAATATCAGGTTGCAGTAAAGCTCCACGGGGTCTTTCCGTCCTGTCGCGGGTAACCTGCATCTTCACAGGTACTATAATTTCACCGAGTCTCTCGTTGAGACAGTGCCCAGATCGTTACACCTTTCGTGCGGGTCAGAACTTACCTGACAAGGAATTTCGCTACCTTAGGACCGTTATAGTTACGGCCGCCGTTTACTGGGGCTTCGATTCAGAGCTTCGCTTACGCTAACCCCTCCTCTTAACCTTCCAGCACCGGGCAGGTGTCAGCCCCTATACTTCGCCTTGCGGCTTCGCAGAGACCTGTGTTTTTGCTAAACAGTCGCCTGGGCCTATTCACTGCGGCTTTTCAGGGCTATTCACCCTAAAAAGCACCCCTTCTCCCGAAGTTACGGGGTCATTTTGCCGAGTTCCTTAACGAGAGTTCTCTCGATCACCTTAGGATTCTCTCCTCGCCTACCTGTGTCGGTTTGCGGTACGGGCACCTTCTACCTCGCTAGAAGCTTTTCTTGGCAGTGTGGAATCAGGAACTTCGGTACTATATTTCCCTCGCCATCACAGCTCAACCTTACGGTAAGCGGATTTGCCTACTTACCAGTCTAACTGCTTGGACGCGCATATCCAACAGCGCGCTTACCCTATCCTCCTGCGTCCCTCCATTGCTCAAACGGTAATGAGGTGGTACAGGAATTTCAACCTGTTGTCCATCGCCTACGCTTTTCAGCCTCGGCTTAGGTCCCGACTAACCCTGAGCGGACGAGCCTTCCTCAGGAAACCTTAGGCATTCGGTGGAGGGGATTCTCACCCCTCTTTCGCTACTCATACCGGCATTCTCACTTCTAAGCGCTCCACCAGTCCTCTCGGTCTGACTTCGCTGCACTTAGAACGCTCTCCTACCATTGTTCGTAAGAACAATCCACAGCTTCGGTGATACGTTTAGCCCCGGTACATTTTCGGCGCAGAGTCACTCGACCAGTGAGCTATTACGCACTCTTTAAATGGTGGCTGCTTCTAAGCCAACATCCTGGTTGTCTAAGCAACTCCACATCCTTTTCCACTTAACGTATACTTTGGGACCTTAGCTGGTGGTCTGGGCTGTTTCCCTCTTGACTACGGATCTTATCACTCGCAGTCTGACTCCCGAGAATCAAGTCTTTGGCATTCGGAGTTTGACTGAATTCGGTAACCCGATGAGGGCCCCTAGTCCAATCAGTGCTCTACCTCCAAGACTCTAACTCGAGGCTAGCCCTAAAGCTATTTCGGAGAGAACCAGCTATCTCCAAGTTCGATTGGAATTTCTCCGCTACCCACACCTCATCCCCGCACTTTTCAACGTGCGTGGGTTCGGGCCTCCATTCAGTGTTACCTGAACTTCACCCTGGACATGGGTAGATCACCTGGTTTCGGGTCTACGACCACGTACTATATCGCCCTATTCAGACTCGCTTTCGCTGCGGCTCCGTCTCTTCAACTTAACCTTGCACGGGATCGTAACTCGCCGGTTCATTCTACAAAAGGCACGCCATCACACATAAATGTGCTTTGACTACTTGTAGGCACACGGTTTCAGGTTCTCTTTCACTCCCCTCCCGGGGTGCTTTTCACCTTTCCCTCACGGTACTGGTTCACTATCGGTCACTAGGGAGTATTTAGCCTTGGGAGATGGTCCTCCCAGCTTCCGACGGGATTTCACGTGTCCCGCCGTACTCAGGATCCACTCAAGAGAGAACGAAGTTTCAACTACAGGGTTGTTACCTTCTCTGACGGACCTTTCCAGGTCACTTCGTCTACTTCGCTCTTTTGTAACTCCGTATAGAGTGTCCTACAACCCCAAGAGGCAAGCCTCTTGGTTTGGGCTATCTTCCGTTTCGCTCGCCGCTACTCAGGAAATCGCGTTTGCTTTCTCTTCCTCCGGGTACTAAGATGTTTCAGTTCCCCGGGTCTACCTTCTCTCACCCTATGTATTCAGGTAAGGATACTGCCCCATTACGAGCAGTGGGTTTCCCCATTCGGAAATCTTCGGATCAATGCTTACTTACAGCTCCCCGAAGCATATCGGTGTTAGTACCGTCCTTCATCGGCTCCTAGTGCCAAGGCATCCACCGTGCGCCCTTCATAACTTAACCTATTCGGCTTTGATAAGCGTCGAATCTCTTCGTCATCGCTTGTCGTCATCATCCTCACGTACGTTAAAGTACGCTCCGGTGATTCCTCAATCGGTTCCTCGACCTTCTCGCTTCTCATTCACCTTTAAGTTTTAAAGAACTTTTACTACTTCAATGAATGTTTTGTTACGTTATCTAGTTTTCAAAGAACGAATTTGAAAGCACAAAAGCACTCTCAAAACTGACCACAATACAAAGCGTCTTTTTATGAAGTTCGTAGAACTTCAGTTTCCTTAGAAAGGAGGTGATCCAGCCGCACCTTCCGATACGGCTACCTTGTTACGACTTCACCCCAATCATCTGTCCCACCTTAGGCGGCTGGCTCCTTACGGTTACCCCACCGACTTCGGGTGTTACAAACTCTCGTGGTGTGACGGGCGGTGTGTACAAGGCCCGGGAACGTATTCACCGCGGCATGCTGATCCGCGATTACTAGCGATTCCGGCTTCATGCAGGCGAGTTGCAGCCTGCAATCCGAACTGAGAATGGTTTTATGGGATTGGCTTAACCTCGCGGTTTTGCTGCCCTTTGTACCATCCATTGTAGCACGTGTGTAGCCCAGGTCATAAGGGGCATGATGATTTGACGTCATCCCCACCTTCCTCCGGTTTGTCACCGGCAGTCACCTTAGAGTGCCCAACTGAATGCTGGCAACTAAGATCAAGGGTTGCGCTCGTTGCGGGACTTAACCCAACATCTCACGACACGAGCTGACGACAACCATGCACCACCTGTCACTCTGTCCCCGAAGGGAAAATCCTATCTCTAGGAGTGTCAGAGGATGTCAAGACCTGGTAAGGTTCTTCGCGTTGCTTCGAATTAAACCACATGCTCCACCGCTTGTGCGGGCCCCCGTCAATTCCTTTGAGTTTCAGTCTTGCGACCGTACTCCCCAGGCGGAGTGCTTAATGCGTTTGCTGCAGCACTAAAGGGCGGAAACCCTCTAACACTTAGCACTCATCGTTTACGGCGTGGACTACCAGGGTATCTAATCCTGTTCGCTCCCCACGCTTTCGCGCCTCAGCGTCAGTTACAGACCAGAGAGCCGCCTTCGCCACTGGTGTTCCTCCACATCTCTACGCATTTCACCGCTACACGTGGAATTCCGCTCTCCTCTTCTGCACTCAAGTCCCCCAGTTTCCAATGACCCTCCACGGTTGAGCCGTGGGCTTTCACATCAGACTTAAAGGACCGCCTGCGCGCGCTTTACGCCCAATAATTCCGGATAACGCTTGCCACCTACGTATTACCGCGGCTGCTGGCACGTAGTTAGCCGTGGCTTTCTGGTTAGGTACCGTCAAGGTACCGCCCTATTCGAACGATACTTGTTCTTCCCTAACAACAGAGCTTTACGATCCGAAGACCTTCTTCGCTCACGCGGCGTTGCTCCGTCAGACTTTCGTCCATTGCGGAAGATTCCCTACTGCTGCCTCCCGTAGGAGTCTGGGCCGTGTCTCAGTCCCAGTGTGGCCGATCACCCTCTCAGGTCGGCTACGCATCGTTGCCTTGGTGAGCCGTTACCTCACCAACTAGCTAATGCGCCGCGGGCCCATCTGTAAGTGATAGCGAGAAGCCATCTTTTAATACGAGACCATGTGGTCTCATATGTTATCCGGTATTAGCTCCGGTTTCCCGAAGTTATCCCAGTCTTACAGGCAGGTTGCCCACGTGTTACTCACCCGTCCGCCGCTAACCTTTGGGAGCAAGCTCCCTCAGGTTCGCTCGACTTGCATGTATTAGGCACGCCGCCAGCGTTCATCCTGAGCCAGGATCAAACTCTCCAATAAGAGTATTGATTGCTCAATAAGTTTTGTTACTTAGAATTAACGTTGACGCTTGTATTGTGTTCAGTTTTCAAAGAACTTTTTGACTCGCCTCTCAGAAGCGACTTTATTAATATATCATGGTGATTTATTAATGTCAATAATATTTTTCAAAAGTTTTTGCCGGCTGATTTCTCTTTTTCAGCGGCGAAATCTAATATAACACGGGGACCGATTGTCCGTCAACACCTAAAGTAAATATTTTATTGAAATAATAAAAACTCCTTCAATAGTATGAAGGAGCTTACGAATTTCACTTGTTTACACTGTAGGTTCTATGGTAGATACCTTTTCCTTTTGTTTCGAGTTTTTCTACATTAATAAAATGTTTATCTACAAGGAATTCAAGATATACTTCAAGATCCACTGAGTATACTTTTAACTCAGGAATTTCCATCATCTCCCCGAATGTCCAAAAACCATTTCTTCGAGATAGAACATTTAAAATATGGTTTGCTCCACGTTTTGCTCTAGAATGTATGAGAAATTCACTTGCAAGGAAAAGAAGCTCCAATCGTTTTTCAAGTGTCTCTTCACTCTCTAAGAGTTCAATATATAATTTATAAATTTGTGGATCAATTTGTTTCACTTGGTTCCAGACGGTTATTTCAGGATGAAAGCCATTTTCGATAATAGCTAGCCTTGCTAGATGATGAAGTGCATGAATGACATAATTATAGGCATCTAAATGTTGGTTTGCATTAAAAAACGCTTTACCGTCCTGGTACCGACGAATTAGTTTTGCAAATTCGATTCCCATTTTAATTTGTCGTTCCTCTGCCGGAAATTCATGCAGCTGGTTCCTTAAGTCAGTAATATATTCATTTCGGTCAAATAGAACTTTTCCGTTTACAATCCAGTCTACGATTTTCCGATTGGAACCGAATAAAAGCCACTCTTTTAATTGACTTTCTTTTACTGTATACAAAGTTGCTTTGCTTTTATTGTAGTCATAATGTTTAATAAACACATTTCTCTCTGCCTCTTTAACGATTACAAGTAAGGCTAAGTCAAAGTGATCAGTATGTGTAAAAGCATCCTTCCCCTTTTCGATAAGAATAACCCCTAGCGTATTGGGTTGGCTTGCTCTTTCTTGGTAAAGAGGTCGAAGTAAATCCTCCATTTTGATTTCCTCCATTCAAATCCATTGCTAATATATTTCGACGCACCAAAAATAAAACCCTGCACATTTTATGTAGAATCTTTTTTTATTTTTATCTTTCTTTTTTTATTGTATAGTATAGAAAGGAGGTTAGATTAACAATGGGTGTAAAATATTCAAGTAAAATTAATAAAATTCGTTCTTTCGCTCTTGCTTTGATCTTTGCAGGATTTATTGTCATGTACGGGGGAATCTTCTTTAAAGAAAATGTTGTCTTAATGACAATCTTTATGATTCTTGGTCTCGTTTTTATTTTAGCAAGTACTGTGGTATATTTCTGGATTGGCATGCTTTCGACTCGAACCATCCAGGTGGTCTGTCCTTCTTGCCAAAAGCCGACTAAGATGTTAGGCCGAGTAGATGTGTGTATGTATTGTAAAGAACCATTAACTCTTGATCCAGAGCTTGAAGGTAAAGAGTTTGACGAGAAATACAATAGCAAAAAATACAGTAAAGTAGAAAAAAGCTGACAGGATAACCTGCTCAGCTTTTTTAGTGTGCTGCTTTCTTTTGACATTCTTGACACGAGCCGTAAATTTCCATTCTATGATGACTAACTTTAAAGCCGGTTACATGTGCAGCCAAGGCTTCCACTTCATCTAATCCTGGGTAATGGAAGTCCACAATTTTACCACACTCTTCACAAATTATATGGTAATGTTGTGTGGTGATAAAATCAAAACGGCTTGAAGAATCTCCGTATGGCAATTCCTTTACTAAGCCAACTTCTCGGAATACTCGAAGATTGTTGTACACAGTAGCGACGCTCATGTTAGGGAACTTTCCTTCAAGTGCTTTATAAATATCATCTGCAGTCGGGTGACTCATTGAATGAATAAGATACTCTAATATCGCATGACGTTGCGGAGTGATTCGAACTCCAGATCCTTTCAACGTATCAAGCGCTTCTTTCAAATGATTGTCTGACACCGCCATGCACCTCTTTTCTAGTAAACATTATTACTTTATAATCCTTATAATTAGTGTATCTTGCTTACACCACTTTTGTCAACATATCTACCATTACTATATGACTAATCCCATTAAAATACGCTTATTTCGCTGAGAATTTCATTGATGGAGTGTAGGTTCACTTTGGCCAAGCTTATGATTGACATAGCGAGCGGCGACAAATAGAAAATCTGATAGGCGGTTTAGGTATGAATTTACCAATGGATTTACATCTTCCCCAATAGCTACAGCGTTTCTTTCTGCTCTTCTCACGATTGTTCTTCCAACATGAAGGGCTGCTCCCGCTTGACTGCCACCAGGTAAAACAAAGTTGGTAAGCGGAGGATTCTCAGCATCCCATTTATCAATTGTATCTTCTAATAAAGTAATGTCCTCTTCGGATACCTTCCATTTTACTTCCTTCCCTGCCGGTGTCGCTAACTCTGCACCGACGTGAAACAAGGTCGTTTGAACTTTTTTAAAAACCTGCTCAAGCTCTTCTTTGCTTTCGAATTGAAATTCATGTAGGTGACTTAAGGCTAATCCAATCATGGAATTTGCCTCATCACATGTTCCATATGCTTCAACACGCAGATCTGTTTTTGAAACCCGCTGCCCATATACCAATGAGGTTGTCCCTTTATCCCCTGTTTTTGTGTAGATTTTCATTTTAATACCCCCGGTTCAAGTCAATTTTATTGATAAATTCACTGCCACCTTGCTTATATATATGAAGATTTTTTTCAAAAATTTCAAAGGATCTTGGTTGATAAAACTTAGACTTACTTGAAATATGCGGGGTTACGGTTACATTTTCAAGTGTCCAAAATGGATGATCACTTGGAAGTGGTTCCTGTTCAAATACATCTAATACCGCATGTGCAATCTTTTGGGATTGTATCGCTCGTAGTACGACCTCATCTTTAACTAAATCGCCGCGTCCAATATTGATAAAAACGGATTCCTTTTTCATTATGTCAAAATGGGTATCATTCAGAATATATTTTGTTTCGTTTGTGCTTGGAAGAACCGATACTAGATAGTCAGCTTTCTCACAAATATAATGGAGCTTATCAAATTGGACCATTTCATCTATGTATTCATGCATGTTTCCACTGCGATTTAATCCGATCGTTTTCATGTTAAAAGCTTTCGCTAATCGTGCAATTTCACCACCGATAGCTCCAACACCTAGGATTCCAATTGTTTTTCCATGTAGCTCACCAACTGGAAAATGGGTAAGTCGATCCCAGCTTTTACCCTTTTGTTGCTCAACAATGATCATATTTTTCTTTGTGACATGTAGCATCATCGAGAGAGTGTATTCAGCCATCGGGATTTTGTGAATGCCTCTAACGTTTGTGACAAGGATGCCTTTTTCCTGAATCGCTTGAAAAGGCATAAGCTCAAGTCCCGCTGAGATTACCATGATCCATTTTAAGTTTTTGGCCATTTCAATATGCTCCGGGGTTAAGTCTTCCCCGTATGTAAGTAGGATGTCTGCGTTATGTAGTTTAGGTAAGGCTTTTTCAATATCCTCACAATAGATAAATTCTTCATCCGGAAACGCCTTATTCATGTTTTCAGTAACTTCCTCGATTGGAATGAATGTGGATAAAATTCGCATAATTACGCCTCCTTCCTTACTATAGTATCAAGTTTGGAGGAAAGGTGGAAGAAAAAAAGGTGCGAGATTTCTCTCGCACGAAAATACGCTAACATCTGAGGAGGTATGCCCTACACTTATAAGATACGTCCGTTTTTGGAAAATGTATGGACGTTTGACACTACCTTTAAAAAATAGGCAATCAAATACGCCCTTGGCGTATTTGCGCCCGATTTTTTTAGGCCCACACGAGGTGGGTCACAAAGACGTTGCCACAGGATGTGGCGCTCTTAGTCTTTGATCTTAGCTCGAAAAGTTTCCGTTGAAAAATCGTGGCATCCGCCGGAGGCATTAACAATATTTAGCAGAAGTTGGTCTTCTGCTAAATATTGTTAATCGGTCCACTTGAAATATTTTAAACCAATAACTGTTGATACCACTAAAATTCCTACTAAGATTCCGATGTCAAGGAGTGCATCTGTTGTAAAAAGTGTTCCATTCCAGCCATCTCTTAGAACGTTCACGACATATGTGAGTGGTATGATGGTAGCAATTTTTTGTAAAACTTCTGGATATGTTTCTATTGGGATGGTTGCACCGGATAAAAACATCATCGGATACATCGCAATCATGGCAACTCCTAATGCCGTTTGCATCCGCTTTGTCACACTTGAAATGATAAAGCCGATTGAGAAAAATGTGATGGAGCTAAATGTTAAGGCCGCGAAAAATTCAAAAGGATGTGCAGTTAATTCTGTGCCAAATCCAAATTTAGCGATTAATAGAATTTCAATCGCACCAACATAGATCGCGATAAATCCTTTTAAAATTGTTGCTGTAAAAATGGCATTTTGATTAATAGGTGTTCCTTTTAAACGTTTGTAAACTCCTTTTTCACGGTCAATCACAATTTGCAGACCCATTGAGAAAAAGGCTGTTGTGAAAATAATGATGGCGATCATGCTTGGTATATAGGCTTGAAAGTAATTTAGACCCTCATATGTGTTTGATTCAAACATTAGTCCAAATACGATGAAGCTGACAGCTGGGACGATAAAGGTAAACAGTAATGGTAAAGTCTCGCGAAAAAATAATTTTAATTCCATTTGTGTATGTGTAAGAATAGATTGCATTTGTTTTTCCTCCTTTTTATTGGGAAACTGCATATTTTAGATAAACGTCTTCCATCGTTCCTGCACCTTGTAGGTAAAAATCGATTAAATTCTGTGGTTGGTCACAGGCTACTAATTTTCCTTTTTTAATCATTGCGATTCGATCACAGTGCCTTTGTGCTTCATCCATATAGTGTGTGGATAAAAGAATCGTTTTTCCTTCATCACGGTAACGATTGATGCATGACCAGAGGTCGCGTCTTGCTTGTGGGTCTAAGCCAGTCGTTGGTTCATCGAGAAAGATGATCTCTGGATCGTTTACGAGCGCTAATGCTAAGGATGTGCGTTGTTGCCAGCCACCTGATAGATTCTTAACATATTTGTTTAGATAAGGTTTAAGCCCGAGTGTTTCAATGATTTCCTGTAAGTCTCTCTTTTTATTGTAATAAGAGCTGAATAGATTTAAAGCTTCCTTGACTTTGATTCGATCATAAAGCGCTGTTTGTTGAAGCTGGATTCCAATTTTTTGCTTGATTTCATTTGAAGCTTCTTCGACGTTCATACCAAGGACTTTTACAGTTCCTGAATCTGGCTTGCGAATGCCCATCATAATTTCGAGTGTAGTTGATTTTCCTGCACCATTTGCACCGATGATTCCAAGTACCTCTCCTTTTTTAACTTGTAGGGTAATGCCGTCCACTGCTTTTACGTCTCCATAGCTTTTTGATATATCGGTAAGTTCAATCACATTCATGTTAAGGTCCTCCTTTTTACTTTCGCTTTGCTTTGTTATCCTTATCATAGACAGCGAACCTTAACTCAACCTTAATTGAGTCTTATATCATTATTAAGATTAATGAAAAAAGCAAAAAGGCCTGGATTATGTATGCAATCCAAGCCTTTTCCGATATCTATGAAATTGTGAAACAACAAATTATATTCCGATGTCTAACATTTTTGCTGTAACTTCCTCAATTCTACGATCCATATCCGTGCCATCAAACTTATGAAGCTTCAACTCAGTCATAATACTTCCGTCTTTCATAAACAGAATACGTTCTGACCGTGCCGCGACCTTCGCATCGTGGGTAACAAGCATAACTGCGGTACCGTCTGCATTGATTTCAGAAAATAAGTCCATAATCTCCCGCGCAGATTTTGAATTGAGCGCTCCCGTTGGCTCATCACCGAAAATAATGTCTGGGTCATTCATAAGTGCACGACATATTCCTGCACGCTGAAGCTGTCCTCCCGATACTTGGGTAATGTCTCGCTTTTCTAGCTCCGAAATTCCCACCCTCTTCATTAGTGAGCTTGCTTTCTCTGAAATCTTTGCAACATTTTTTCGATTATCGCGCATAGAAGGCAAGATAATATTATCAATAATGTTGAGATTTTTTAGCATCGTCGGCTGTTGAAAAACAAATCCCATTTTATTGCGACGTATATCAGAAAGCTCGTTCTCCGAGCATACCGATAAATCCATACCATCAAAAAGGACCTTGCCACCATCAATGCTATCCGTTCCACTTAGCGCAAACAGCAAAGTCGATTTTCCAGAACCCGAGGGTCCCATAATTGTAACAAACTCACCTTCGTTTATTTCAACTGATACTCCATCAAGAACATTGCGCTGTTCGTTTCCCTCACCGTACATTTTTACGATATGATTACCAATCAGAATCTTCTTCATTTGCCTTCTCCTCCTATTCCTTGATATGTTCGGAAATTTTGATTTGTCCTGCATTCGATGTGCCGAACATTGTTGCAAAAAGGACCATGACCCCCATCATCAGCGGACTAAGCAGATAGGCTTGAATCGGATTGATCTTAAAATCAAACGATGATGCTCCAAACGAAGAGACAAGCATGCCCGCTAGGACCTCTCCGAGTGTATTCGCGAGAAACGTGCCGAGTATGATTCCGACAACCAATACAAAAAACGAACGTGAAAAATACTGCACCTTAATATCCGAATTTGTAAAACCGAGGGCCTTCAATACGGCAATGGAATACCTGTCCTTTGCAATTAGCATCTTCATGAACAACAGTGTAACCAGTATCGTAATGACAAGCGCAACAGCAATCGCGGCGTATGAAGCCATTTCGACCGCACTGATTGTTGAGCCGAGAGTTTGAGAAACAAATTCATCGATGTCTGAAGTCTTCGCATAATCGAACTTGTCCGAGTATGCCGAAACCTTGCTGTCTACAAGTGAAATATCTGAGAGTTTGACACAGATGATGGTCCACATGACGTTTGCCGAACGATCGGAAAATACAGCCTTTGCTGTTTTGCCACCATTTGTAACGTCTGAATATATGCCAGTTACCGTAAGTGCTTTTTCATTTCCGCCATTCACGAGCGTAATGACATCCCCGACTTTTTTACCCATCTCTTCAGCATTTATAGACGAAACGGCGATTTCGTCATCACGGATTGGTGCTTTACCTTCAGCATACTCAATAGGAAATACCGAATGGTCACCGAGTTCAACTTTTATATTTTCCTCTGTCCCGTTATTTGTTTTTACTTTGAAAGTCTTTGTTGTCATAACAGCATACTTTGAAACGGAATTGTCGCTTTCTACCGTTTTTATGATTTCGTCCGTTTTGTCAGAAATATTGGTCTGAATCCGTAAATCATAGTCTCCAATTCCCATATATTGAATGAAGCCCTTTGATGAAATCGTGTTGTACAGGTTCTGCGGAACAATGATGATAAATGACGCAATTACAAGAACTATTAGCATTGTAGCGTAAAGTCCCTTTCGCGCGAGAACATCCTTGATCCCAAGGAATATATTCGTACTAAACCATCTGTTTCGATTTAAGGAAAAACGCTTTGCGCCAGCTTTCTTTTCCTGAGAAGTCCCAAAGCGTATAGCCTGTGCAGCGGATATTTTTCGGAATTTCTTCAATACAAAGTTTACATAAACCACAATTGCAAGAAATACTAGCAGGATGCCAATGATTCCTAGAACTAGGGCATAAGAAGAATTTTCACTTTCCCCCATATACAGGCGAATATTTTCAAGGAGTTTGCCTTGTACCAAAAGTGAGAGAATAAACCCAAGTATACTGCCAGCAGCAGCTATGCCTACATATTTTGCAACGTAAATCTTCTTTATGTCAGAAAGACGAAGGCCAATTGCTTTCATTACACCTATTTCACGATAGTCGTCTTCGATTTTTGCAAGCAGCGTAAAGCGTATGCTCATAAATGCGATGGCAACGACTAGTGCACTTATCATAAGGATAACCGCAATCATCATCCCATCTGAAATGGCGTTCATCATTTTAAAAAGAGTATAAGTGACGGTTGGTCCATTCGCTTCAAGTCCTAAGGATGCATATTCCGATTCAAATTCTCCTATTTTTGAGAAATCCTTTAGTCTAAACTCAATCAGATACTCGATATTTCCAAGGTCCTTTAGCTCTGCGTAGTCCTGGTTGCTTACGAGAAATCGCTTTGATGCAGAGAGCGAGGAATTCATGGTCGAATCACGGAGAAATCCAGCAACGGTAAATTCCTTCCCGCTTATTACGGCCGTATCACCGACCTTTGTAGTGTTGTCTCTCATATAAGCTACTGGAACATAAATCTCTCCATCCGACACATTAATGATGTTCCCGTTAAGATCAAGAAGATAATCGAATTTCTCATTTTGGATGCTTAAGCCGTTATCCTGAACACTGTTTGCAAGCGAGTTATCTCCTAAAATGAATTGTGATCCATCCATCCCTAGAAACTCCACAATCTGGTATTCTTCGACGTTATCATTTTCTTCTGCAAAAGAATGAAGTCGTTCTCTATCCATTTCACCCGCATGCATTTGCATAAAATGTGGCGCTTCGGCTTTTGTCATTAGCGTATCAAGCGCACCTGTTAGATTAACGATGAGTATCGCCGCGAGTGAAACAAGCATTGAGGCTGCAGCGACAAAAATCATGGTTGTAAATGTAATGATTTTGCTCTTTACTATGTCATTTCGGATTAGTCTAAAATACATATGTCACCTCTGTTTTTACTTCTTGAGCATAAATTTTACTTACTTTTCTAGCTGCCAAACATTTGTATAACGCTCATCAGGCTTCCACGTTCTGCACCAAGTAGCCTTTCTCCATTGAATATTAACGCTTGTATCCGTGAGGCACGTTCCTCACTGGTCATCTCCACTAGATCATCATCTAAAACGATATTTGCATATGTAACAAGCATTTCCATACATTCATATGGATAAGGCGTGTTAAACAATCCGGTTTCAATACCCTCTTGGATGATATCTGTCAGGATGGGTGTTACTCCATTAATGATGACTTTTTGTATTTTCTGATGCATAAGTGCGTTCTGTGGCTTATGAATGTGATCCATCATTTCCTGGCTGCTTCCACCACTTACATTCATTGATAAAACAACGCGTATCATGCGCTCAACGATAGGAATACTCTTGTCTGCTGCCATTTTCTGTGCAGTGCTTATAAGTCGATCACTATACCGGTCAATTAAAGCATCCATCACATCTTCCTTTGATTTGAAATGATAATAGAGTGTTCCGCGTGCAATTCCGACCTTTGTAAGAATATCGTTCGTACTCGTTCCATCAAAACCCTTTTGACTGAACAGCTCGTCAGCAGCATCAAGTATTTCGTTTCTACGTTCATCTGCTTCTTTTCTCATGATTAGTCCTCCTTTATAGACCGACTGTCTATCGATTAAATAATAACAATCTACTTTTAACGGTCTACCTGTTATGTGTTAAGGTTTTGTAAAGATTTGGGTATTTTACCAAAATAAAAACAGACCAAATCTGTTGGTCTGTTCACGGCGATTGAGCTATTTACTTTATGGGGAGTTCGATTATAAAATTTGTTTTTCCTCGGTTTGGTGAGGTGTCGACGCGGATGGTTCCGCCATGAAGTTCGATGATTTTCTTGGTGATGGCGAGACCAAGTCCAGAGCCACCATCATTCATTCTGCTTTTATCGCCTCTTACAAACGGCTCAAATAAGGTTTGGGCAATTTCATCCCGGATGCCAACACCATTGTCACCGACTTCAATGAAAATCCTATTTTCTGTTCGAGCTAACCGAAGGTAAATTTCAGTGTTCTCAGGATTGTATTTATTCGTATTTTGAAGGAGATTCGATATGGCTCTGTTGAGTAGTTTTGGATCAAATCGAACCATCATTTTTTCATCCAGAATGTCGATATCCAGCTCCATTTTCTTTTCTTCAAACAAATCAAAATGCTCGACAATGACCCCACGGTAAAATTCGCAAATGTCTTTCAGCTCTTTCTGAATGGGAACTTCTGGGCTATCTAATTTAGAAAACATAAAGAGTTCATCAATTAAGGATGTGACCCGAATGGATTTGTCGTAAATGTATTTTAAGTATCTTTCCGTTTGGGTTTCATCAGATACTACACCTTCATATAACGCTCTGGAATATCCTTGAATCGTCGTGATTGGCGTTTTTAGATCATGAGAAATATCTGCAAGCATTTGCTTTTTACTTTCCTCCAATCTTGTCATTTCACGATTTTTCTTCTCTAATTCTTCTGCGGTCCGTCTTAAGTTTTCACTCATTTCCTTGTACTTGATGGACCCCTTTATCATAAAAGGGAGGAAGCTTCCACCAAATAGGGGTGGACCTAAATTTAGAATCGCGTAATATTCTCCGGAAAGGACAACTTGGTAGATAAGGATTAAGCCGAAAAACGTGAACAGGCCACACACAACATACATCCATTGCATCGGTAGTCGCACGATCTGGTACACCGGAATAAATATCATGTAAATATACAAGGGGTCATACATAAACCCAAATACTAGAATAATCGAAAGTTGGACAAGAACGAACGCAAGTATGTCCTGTGAGCTCCAATACGCCTGTCTGTATGCTACAACAAATACTGCCATCAATAACAAGCCAATTAGTAGTTTTCCCTGAGATTCTTGAAATAAAAAGAAGAGCGGAAAGAACAAGTTCGCAATATATAAAAATGGTATGATCCCTTCTTTTTCAGGAAAAATCCGATAGAATAGTTTTTTCATTTATCTCTTCCTTATAGGACTCTATTTTTGGCCGACAAATTTATAGCCTAATCCTCTAATCGTTTTTATGTAGGTCGGTTTTTTCGGATTTTCCTCAAGCTTTTCTCTTAGTTTTGAGATATGGACATTGATTGTGTTGTCCTCCTCGCCACCCATGTAATAATCATCCCATGCCCGTTCAAAGATTTGTTGTTTCGTATAAACCCTTCCAGGTGAACTCATTAATAGTTCAAGAATCCTATATTCGATTTTTGTGAGCGTTATTGTGGTATCTCCCTTAATAGCCGAAAATGAGCTTTCATCTAAAATGATATCGCCTACTTTTAATTGGAGGCTTTCACTCGTGGTTGCTGGCTCTTGCTTGTAGCTATAGCTTCTTCTTAGCTGAGCCTGAACCCGTGCAATCACTTCTAGTGGATTAAATGGCTTTGGAATGAAATCATCTGCTCCAAGTCCCAACCCTAAAATTTTATCGTTATCGTCGTTCTTTGCAGAAATAATGATGATGGGGATATGCAGGTCCTGTCTTACTTTTTTAATAAGTTGATAGCCGTTAATGTGTGGCATCATTAGGTCAACAAGCATGAGATCGATGTTTTCTGATTGAATGATTTGTAGCGCCTCTCGACCGTCAAAGGCTTCTAAGATTCTATAATTCTCCTTTTCCAAATAAAGACTTAGCAACTCAACAATCTCCGGCTGGTCATCCACGATTAAAATGGTACGAATCATCCGAGAACCCCCTTCTTCCATACATTTTCCATTTTATTTTCAGTATAGCAAAAATTAATAGAATCTTGGTGAATTTTTTTGTGGGCTCGTTTAGGATGTCGGACTTTTACTTAGTTTGTGCTGCGAGACCAGACCTGCGTGACATGCTCTTCAGATTTTCGACCTAGTATGTATCGCTGGTATCGCTCTTGCAGGACATGCTTTTCGGTTAATCACCCTAGCATGTATCTTGAAACGCTTTTTGCGGGACTTGCTTTTCGGTTATTAACCCTAGCTTGTACCGTGAAACGCTTTTTGCGGGACGTGCTTTTCAGGTTTTCACCCTAGTATGTACCGCTAGATCCTTTTATCTCATGACTTTTGGAATTTATTTGAAAAAGCGATGTAATAAAAACACTTTATGCTATGACTTTTGGAGATTATTGTAAAAACTCATAACATAAACGATTTATATGGCATGACTTTTGGATATCATTGGAAATACTCATATCATAAACGATCTATATGACATCACTTTTGGATATCATTGGAAATACTCATATCATAAACGATCTATATGGCATGACTTTTGGATATAATTAGAAAAACACATACCATAACCGATCTATATGACATCACTTTTGGATATCATTGGAAATACTCATATCATAACCGATCTATTTCACATCATTTTTGGATATTACTGGAAAAACCTATGGCAAAACTCACTATACACCACAACCACTAGAAAACCCCACACCTTCAACCCAACCAAAACAAAACAAAAAAGCCGCCCAGATAATCAGTTTCCACTGACTTTCTGGACAGCCTTCATTTACATCCTTATTTTAATTCAGCTAAGATTTCTTCAATCTTGGCAAGCTCAGATTGTAAGCCGCCACCGCTTAGGTACCATAGGACACCATCTAAATACACGATTTTTTTATTTTGATATGCTTGTGTTTTTTGGATGATTTTATTTTCCATATCTTTATCGATGTTTGACTGACCACCTACTGCTGCAGTACGGTCGATAACAAACAATACTTCTGGATCAAAATCAAGGATGGCTTCAAAGCCGAAGTTAGATCCGTGAGATGATGATGCGATATCATCTGTAACTGGCGTAAAGCCGTAAATATCATAAATATAACCAAAGCGAGAGTTTTGTGCGAAACCAGATAATTTTCCTTCGTTGTACATAGTTACTAATGAAGTTTCATAGTTGCCAGATAGAGCTTTTACCTCTTCTAGTGCTGAATCGATTTTTGCAATTTGCTCTTTTGCTTCAGCTTCTTTGTCAAACATCTTGGCTGCTACATCTACGGAAGCCAAGAATGTGTTCCAGTAGTCATCCTGAGAAGTTCCCACGAACACGACAGGAGCAATTTCATTTAGTTCCTCATAATACGGTGCTTGTCGACCAGAAATGAAAATGACATCTGGACCAATTTCGGCAATATCTTCAAGTAACGGTTCTTTTAACGTTCCGACATTTACATAATCATCGCTTGCATACTCTTCAAGGCTAGCTGGTAAGCTTGAATCTTGTGGAACTCCAACCACACCTTCAACACCAAGCGCATCTAATGTATCTAAGAATCCATAATCAAAAACAACCATTTTTTCTGGCATAGCCTCAAATGTTACATCTTCAAAGTTAACGGTCCCTGCTTCTTCACTTTCAGCTGATGTGGTTGTTGGAGAAATGGTCATTGGATATTGACCTGGTGCTTTATTTGTCGCCTGTTCACCGGCTACATTATCATTTGTTTTTTCCTTTGTCGCCTCATCGTCATTCCCACATGCCGTAAGCGCTAACGACAGTGCTAAAACTGCACTTGCTACTTTCCATTTTTTCATGTATATACCTCTCCTTTTTATGCATTATGTATTTTTAATTAGAAATGAGAATCATTATCATTGATAACAATTCTCATTATAGAGGCATATTTACCTTCCGTCAATACAAAATGAGCAAATTCTTCAAAACTTTTATTCAGCATAAGATCAAAGACTAAGAACTCACTTCCTTGCCCTAATAAAAAGACCTAGAGACTTGATTCCCTAGATCCTATGCATGTGAATTAAAGTACACGCAAATGCGACAGCCGTTTTGTTCCTGAATTGGAATATCCATATCGTAAATCTCACGTAAAGCATCAGAATTTATAATTTCATGGGTTGGTCCATTTTTAACCAACTTGCCGTTTTTCAATGCGACAATTCGATCTGAATACACAGATGCAAAATTAATATCATGCAAGACGATGACAACGGTTTTGCCAAGCTCATCCACGAGCTTACGCAAAATCTTCATAATTTGGACGGAATGCTTCATGTCCAGGTTATTCAATGGCTCATCAAGCAACACATAGTCCGTGTCCTGCGCAATAACCATCGCGATAAATGCACGCTGTCTTTGTCCACCTGATAATTCATCTAAAAATGTATCTTGAATGTCAATTAAATTCATATATTCAAGTGCTTGGTTAATATATTTTTCATCTTCGTCAGAAAGGCGACCTTTCGAATAAGGATAGCGCCCAAATGCAACAAGCTCACGAATCGTTAAACGAACATTTAAGTAGTTGGATTGTTTTAGAATTGAAACACGTTTTGCGAACTCAGATGACTTCCACTTTTTCACATTGTTTTTATCAAGTAAAACTTCACCCGTATCAGCATCTAATAATCGACTTACCATAGACAGAAGCGTGGATTTACCTGCACCGTTTGGACCAATGAACGATGTGATTGTGCCCGGCTCAATGGTTACAGAGACATCTTCGACAACAGGTTTTTTTCCAAAATACTTCGATAATCCTTTGATCTCAATCATTGTGCTGACCTACTTTCTTTTAATAGTAAGAAAATGAAGTAAATACCGCCAATAAAGTTAATGATGACACTTAATGTGGTACGTAATTCAAAAATATGTTCAACAAGGAACTGACCACCCACAAGGGCGATGATGCTCATTAAGCTTGCCCCTAAAATTAATACCGAGTGTTTATAAGTAGTTAAAAATTGATAGGCTAGATTCGCCACAATTAAACCGAAGAATGTAATCGGACCAACTAGGGCAGTTGAAGTTGCAATTAACACCGATGATAGAATTAAAATGTTCATCACCATGCGGTCATAATTGACACCAAGGTTCATCGCATTTTCACGGCCTAGTGACATAACATCTAACTTATCCATAATAAGATAACCGTAAACAAAGGCAATAAGTAAAATACCAATTGCAATATATAAAAGCTCTGCCTTTACGTTTGTAAAGGTTGCGAATAAACGACTTTGTAGACTTAAATATTCAACCGGGTCAATCATTACCTGTAAAAATGTAACGAGACTTCCTAATAGTGTTCCAATAATCATCCCAATTAATAGAAGTAAATAAATTGGATGCTTATCAGACCGGAATAGGAATCGGTACAAGATGAGCGCAAATAATACCATCGCGATAATGGCTGCGCCAAAGTTTAAATATTTATTTAACACCCAAATCGACATTGAACCAGCAAAGAAATAGATTAAGGTTTGGACGACTTCATACATTGAGTCAAGTCCCATCATCGACGGGGTCAGAATCCGGTTTTGCGTAATCGTTTGGAACACAACGGTTGAATACGAAATTGCGATTCCGGTTACAATCATTGCCGTAACTCGAGTCATCCGTTTAGGGAAGGCATAATCAAATCCACCTTTTAAATCATAAAATCCATATAACAAAATACAAATAATAGCAAGAACGGCTAAGAGAATCAATTTTTTACTATTTCGCATATGCTTTCCCCCTAAACAACATGATTAAGAAGATCGCACTGCCGATTACTGCTACCGTAACATTGACTGGAATCTCGTACGGATGGACAATGACTCTACCTAAGATATCGCAGATTAATAGAAATACAACTCCTAGTGCTGCTGTATGAGGAATTGTCTTCCGCAAATTGTCCCCTAAATAAAGTGAAACGATATTCGGTACAATTAACCCTAAAAATGGAATGACTCCAACTGTTAATACAACAGTTGTCGAAATAATAGCGACGAGGACAAGACCAATATTTAAAACAACTTTATAGCTTAACCCAAGGTTTTTCGCAAAATCTTCACCCATACCTGCAACGGTAAATTTATTCGCGAAAATATATGCCAAAATAACAGCTGGTATAGCGACATATAAGAGCTCATAGCGACCTGCGATTACCAATGTGAAGCTTCCCATTAACCAGGATGAAATGTTCTGAATCAGGTCTGCTTCATATGCAAAAAATGTGGCAATGGATGATAAAATATTTCCGTACATAATCCCGATGAGCGGAACGAAAATGGCATCCTTAAATTTAATTTTATCTAAAATTTGCATGAATAGTAGTGTACCCACTAAAGCAAATATAAAGCTAAAAATAATCTGTTGTGTATAGGACACATTTGTAAAGAAAAGCATTGATAGTAAGATCCCAAGCTTTGCTGCATCTAATGTACCCGCAGTTGTTGGGGATACGAATTTATTTCTACTTAAGCTCTGCATAATTAATCCTGCAATACTCATCCCTGCTCCCGCTAAAATGATCGCCATTAATCGAGGAACTCGACTAATCAGGAAAATTTGTGTTTCATCTGATTCCCAATTGAGTAAATCCATCGGTGTGATATCAATAGCCCCAATAAATAACGAAATGAAGGAGAGAACAATGGCAGCGATTATTAACATCCATAGTCTCATTTGAAAATCCTCATAACATGTATTTTCTTAGCAATATAATTGAAAACGATTATCATTACTAATAACTTCATTATAAGTAAAGAATATTGTAAAATCAACCTATAAAAGGGAAAACGAGTGGCTTCAAATTAACCACCCGCAACGTTTCGAACCGCTGTCCCCACTTGCTTTCTAGCTATACCCCGGTGAAGTGTCGAACTGCATTTTCACAAAAACGTCATAAATTAAGATAGATTTTCCTTTATGTAAGTAAGTGCTTCCTCAACATGGCCTTTAACGGAAACTTTACGCCATTCTTTGACGAGATTTCCTTCTTTATCAATAATGAAGGTAGAACGCTCAATCCCCATGTATTCCTTGCCGAAATTTTTCTTTAGCTTCCAAACCCCATATTTTTCTGCTACTTCATGCTCTTCATCTACTAGTAATAAAAATGGTAGATCATATTTGTCGATGAATTTTTTATGACGTTCAAGTGAATCTGTACTAACACCAAGTATCACAGTATCAAGCCCACCAAAGCTTTCGTGTGCGTCTCTGAAATCACAAGCCTCTGTTGTACATCCTGGTGTCATATCTTTTGGATAAAAATAAAGGACTACATTTTTCCCTTTAAAATCTGCTAATGAGACAGTTTCTCCGTTGCTCGCTGTTGCAGTAAACTCAGGTGCTTTCTTTCTAACTTCAATTGTCATCGTTTTTACCTCCTGTTTTTTCCTATTAAGAATAGGTTACATAATTTCGAATAGATATACAAATAAACTGGATTTGTTCCTATTCAAATTAGTGCTAAAATAGAAACGTTGAGTCAAAGCTAGGAGGATTAAAATAGATGAATCATTCAAAATCAGAAGAACTATACAGTGAAGCACTGGAGCATATCGTTGGAGGTGTAAATAGTCCATCACGTTCATACAAAGCGGTTGGCGGTGGTGCACCAGTGGCGATGGAACGTGCAAAAGGTGCTTATTTTTGGGATGTTGACGGAAATAAATACATAGATTATCTTGCAGCATACGGTCCCATCATTACCGGTCATGCTCACCCACATATTACAGAGGCGATTACAAAAGCTGCCGAAACTGGTGTTTTATACGGAACTCCAACACCACATGAAGTGAAGTTTGCAAAGATGCTGAAGGAAGCTATCCCTGGAATGGACAAAGTACGCTTTGTCAACTCTGGAACAGAAGCGGTAATGACGACGATTCGTGTCGCTCGCGCTTATACAAATCGAACAAAGATCATAAAATTTGCTGGTTGCTATCATGGTCATTCCGACCTTGTGCTTGTAGCTGCTGGATCAGGACCTTCAACACTTGGAACACCTGATTCTGCCGGTGTTCCAAAGAGCATCGCTCAAGAGGTAATCACCGTTCCATTCAATGACATTGAGCCATTTAAAAAGGCCCTCGCAAAATGGGGTTCCGAAATCGCTGGCGTTCTTGTTGAACCAATCGTTGGGAACTTCGGAATCGTGGAACCGAATGAAGGCTTTTTAGAGCAAGTACTTGAGCTTTCTCATGAGGCTGGTGCACTCGTTATTTTTGATGAAGTCATTACAGCTTTCCGCTTTATGTATGGTGGCGCTCAAAATCTATTAGGAATCACACCTGACCTAACTGCCCTTGGAAAAATTATCGGCGGTGGACTACCAATTGGCGCATACGGCGGTAAAAAGGAAATCATGGAGCAGGTTGCCCCACTAGGCCCTGCATACCAGGCTGGTACAATGGCCGGAAACCCAGCATCCATGCTTTCAGGAATCGCGTGTCTTGAAGTCCTTCAAGAAGAAGGATTATACGAAAAATTAGACCAACTAGGTGCGATGCTTGAAGAAGGAATTCTTAAGCATGCTGCTACCTACAATGTGCCAATTACGATTAACCGATTAAAAGGTGCATTAACTGTTTTCTTTACGGATGTAAAGGTTGAAAATTATGAGCAAGCTGAGAATACAGACGGAGAAATGTTTGGTCGCTTCTTCAAATTAATGCTGAGCCAAGGCATTAATCTTGCCCCTTCCAAATATGAAGCATGGTTTCTTACCATTGCTCATACGGAAGAAGATATTGTGGAGACCTTAAAAGCAGTTGAATATGCGTTTAAGAATCTTTAAAGTGAGTTTGGAGAACCTGCCGGGTGGCAGGTTCTTTTTATTTTTGGGGTGTTGATATCGGGAATTGCGCTTTATTTTCGGGGAATTGCGCGTTATTTTTGATATTTGCGTTTTCCACGGGAGATTTGCGTCTCGGACGGCGGATTTGCGTCTATATTTGGAGATTTCGTCTTGACCAAAAGATTTGCGTCTTCGTCTCTCTCAATATTTCCGTCCCGGTCAGAGGATTTGCTTCTCCATTTCAACATCTGCTTCTTTATCCACCTTTCAACTAGGACATGTTTCCCTTGCTATACGCATAAAATCATTGTATGATACTGTATTGGTTTAGATTATGCAGAAAAGGCTAAGTATAAGAAAATAGCTTTTTTATAGAAAGGATTCGAAAAAATGAAATTTGGTGCCCGCATGCTAAAAACGGGAATTGCCATTACACTTGCGTTAATGTTAGCAAAGCTTTTGGATTTGCCTTCACCAGTATTTGCAGGGATTGCTGCTGTTTTTGCGATTCAACCTTCGATTTACCGCTCTTATTTAACGGTAATTGAACAGGTTCAAGCAAATGTTATTGGTGCAGTCTTTGCCATTTTGTTTGGTTTGTATTTTGGCAATAATGCATTTATCATCGGACTTACCGTCGTTCTTGTTATCGCGATTAACCTTAGGTTTAAAATGGAAAAAACAATCTCTGTTGCGATCGTCACGGTCATCGCCATTATGGAGAGTCCGAGCGAGCAATTCGTTCAGTTTGCCAGTTTAAGATTCCTCTCCATCTTACTGGGGATCCTATCGGCATTTGTTGTTAATCTCGTTTTTCTTCCACCTAAATATGAGAAAAAACTATATGATGCAATTGTCGAGCAATGTGAGGAAATTTTCAAATGGGTGCGAGTGAGTACCAGACATGCTTCTGAGTACAATACATTAAAAGATGACATCGATAAAATTAAAGAAAATATCATTCAGATTGACCAGCTATTTCTCCTTTATAAAGAAGAACGGAATTATTTTAAAAAGGTAGAATATGAAAAGTCCAGAAAGCTTGTTTTGTTCCGACAAATGATCACTTGTACAAATCGAGCATTGGATACACTAAAAAAACTGCACAGGCATGAAAATGAACTGCAGGAATTGCCGATTCCGTTTCAACAATTATTTGTAAAAGAAATCGATGATCTGATCCATTTTCATGAACAGATCTTGTTAAAATTTGTTGGTAAGGTGAAGGTTCAGGCTCCTGAAGAGTTAATCGAGGATTTTTCATTTGATCGAAAAAAAGTAATTGATACATTGTTCGCACAACACCGGCCAGGCGATGAAGAACATGAAGAAGCTTGGTACCATTTAATGACACTTGTTTCAGCCATCTTTGAATACTCGGAACAGCTTGAGAGATTGGATACATTGGTAGATAGCTTTCAAAGTTTCCACAACGAAGTGATTGTAGAGGAAGCAAATAAAGAGTAAAAAACAGCTAACACGAGTTAGCTGTTTTTTCATTGTTTCATTTTGGGATCTAGTGCATCCCGCAATCCATCACCCATTAAATTAAATCCAAGCACGGTCAGCATAATAGCGATTCCCGGGAAAATCATCGTCCACGGGGCCTGGGTTAAGTAATTCTTTGAATCTGCAAGCATCTTCCCCCATTCGGGATTAGGTGGCTGTGCTCCCATTCCTAGAAAACCAAGTGCAGCCGCTTCAATAATAGCTGTTGCAATTGCCAGGGATGCCTGGACGATAATCGGTGCCATACTATTTGGCAAGATATGTTGAAATAAAATTCTCCGATCTTTCATCCCGACGGCTCTGGCTGCGGTGATATATTCTTCTTCCTTGACGCTTAACACCCTCGATCGAATCAACCTTCCGAAGTTTGGTACATTAATAATCGCAATGGCAATTAACGCATTGCGAAGTGAAGGTCCAAGAATCGCAACAATGGCAAGTGCTAGTAAGATACTTGGAAAAGCTAGTAAAATATCAAATATGCGACTAATTAAGTTATCCACCCAGCGACCGTAATATCCGGCAAGAATGCCGAGCAAGCTTCCAACAATGGCTGAACCTAATACCGCAAAAAAGCCAACCCGCAATGAAATTCTGGCCCCATAGATAATCCTTGATAAAATATCCCTTCCAAAATCATCGGTTCCAAGCCAATGATCACTGGATGGCGCCTGAAGTCGATTAGCCAGATTTTTTTCATCAATCCCTTGAGGGGCGATGAGCGGTGCAAAAATGGCAAGAATGATAAATAAAAAAACAATACAAGTCCCAACAAGGGCTAATTTATTTTTACAAAAGCTTCGCCACGCTTCCTTCCATGGCGATACAGCCTCATCCCTTTTTTTCAAAGGTAAATCTGTTCGTGCTAGCTCTGCCATCTTCTCCCTCCTTCCTTTTTGAAGTTCAAAAAGTCCGGTGAAAATGACGCATCGAATTTCTTCGTTGGCTTGCTTTTCCGTTCCTTGGAAAAGAAAATCGCTTTTCCTGCGTGCAAGAACATCTGCTCACGTATTAACTACATACGTTCCGCTACTCAAAGCTGCGCCGCCTCGAACTTCTCGGTCCTTTTCATCCTCCTATTTGAACACATATCATTAGCGATATTTAATTCGCGGATCGATAACCGCATATAAAAGGTCAACGATTAAATTAATAAAAACAAAGAAGGTCGCAACCACTAATATCCCTGACTGAATCACCGGATAGTCGCGGTAATTGATGGCTTCATAAATATATCGTCCAATTCCTGGCCACCCAAAAATGGTTTCCGTTAGGATCGCTCCTCCAAGCAATAAACCGGTTTGTAAACCGATGACCGTTAAAACAGGGATAACTGCATTTTTCAAAGAGTGCTTGTACACGACCCAGAACATTTTCACTCCCTTTGCACGTGCTGTTCGAACAAAGTCTGACCGCATGACTTCAAGCATGCTTGAGCGAGTAATCCGTGCAATTATTGCCATTGGAATAGTTGCTAGCGCAAAACTTGGGAGAATTAAATGCTTTAAGACTGTTACAAATTGGTCAGTTCTCCCATTCAGTAATGTATCAATTAAATAAAGGCTTGTGACAGAGTCAACTGGGTCACGCACATTTTCCCTGCCCGTAGTTGGCAGTAAATCTAGTTGCAATGCAAACGCCCATTGCTCCATTAAACCTAACCAAAAAATAGGCATAGACACACCAATTAAAGCAAGGATCATAGCAATGTAATCAAACCATGAATTTTGAAACCAAGCACTTATGATACCTGCGTTAACGCCTATTACAATTGCAATAATCATCGCAACAATGGTTAGCTCAATTGTAGCTGCAAGATATGGCCAAATCTCCGCACTTATAGCTGTCTTGGTCCGGATTGATTCCCCTAAATCACCGGACAACAGCCCCTTTATATACTCGAAATATTGAATGTACAACGGTTGATCAAGACCCAGTTTTGTGGTTAATGCGGCGATGGACTCCTCTGTAGCACGCTGTCCAAGCATGATTTGTGCAGGATTTCCGGGGATTAGGTGAATGATTGAAAAGACTACAAGTGTCATGCCAATCAACACTGGGATGACCATTCCGATTCTTCTTAGCGTATAAGTGAACAAGGTTATCACCCCTTTTGTTTGAAAAATAGACACCAAAGAGGAGTAATGAAAACTCCCCTTTGACATCTCTCAAACTTTCAATTTCTTATTCGAACTCAACCTTCGTTAAAATATCCGACCCAGTTGGGTGTGGGAGTAATCCTTTAAGATTTTTCTTTCCAGCCAACAACGGTGTTGAGTGAACAAGTGGCGCCCATGGAGAGTCCTCATGGATGATTTCTTGTGCTTTTTTGTATAGTTCATTACGTTGCTCTTGATCAGGAATGGTTTGTGCTTCTATTAGAATATCGTGAAGCTCATCATTGCTGTAATATGAATAGTTATTGCTTCCAATGCTATCCTTATCTAATAAAGTATAGATAAAGTTATCCGGGTCACCATTGTCCCCTGTCCAACCAAGCATATAGGCATCAAATTCACCTTTAGCCGCTTGCTCTAAATACGTTCCCCAGTCAACTGTTTTAATTTCTGCTTTCACACCAATTTCTGCGAAACTTGATTGGATGACTTCTGCTACCTTCATTCCATCTGGCATATAAGGGCGTGGTACAGGCATTGCCCAAAGTTCCATTTCAAATCCATCTGGGTAGCCTGCTTCAGCTAATAATTCCTTCGCTTTCTCTAAATCATATGGATAGGGTTCAATCTCATCATTGTAGCCTTCTAATGCTGGTGGTAGTGGATTTTTCGCAGGCTCTGCAAGTCCACCATAAAACGCCTCAATAATTCCTTCTTTATCAATCGCGTGGTTCAGTGCTTGACGAACAAGTTTATTATCAAATGGTGGTCGAGTCACTGTAAAACCTAAATATCCAACGTTCATTGAAGGACGCTCAAACGTTTGAAGGTCCGGATTTCCTTGAATCTGTTCAAGATCAGATGGGTTCACTCCATCCATTAAATCGATTTCGCCAGCTAGCAATGCATTTAAACGTGCAGAGTTTTCAGGGATTGATCTAAAAATGATTTTTTCTAGCTTCGGATAGCCTTCCATCCAATAATCAGGATTTTTTTCTATCGTAATTCTGTCGTTTTCTTTCCATTCGACAAATTTGAAAGGACCCGTACCTACTGGATTTTTCATAAAATCATCCCCATATTTCTCAAGTGCAGCCGGGCTTGCCATACCAAATGGAGACATCGCTAGGTTCTTTAAGAATGGCGCTTGAGGACGATTTAGCGTGAATTTTACCGTATAATCGTCTTCGGCTACTACCTCTTTAATCACGTGTCCTTCATCCCCTTTGAATCCACCAAACATGGTGTAGTAAGGGAATTGATCGGCATCTCCATTCATCCAACGCTCGAAATTCTTCACCACTGCATCCGCATTAAAATCTGTTCCATCATGGAACTTGACACCTTCACGTAGCTTTAATGTATATTCAAGACCATCATCGGAAGGTGTCCATTCTGTTGCTAGACCGGGTTGTAAAGTTGTATCTTGCTCTCCATAATTAATTAACGTTTCGAAAATATTCACTGTAACCTTAAAGGTTTCCCCTTCTGTTGTTGTAATCGGATCTAAAGACACAGAGTCCCCACCGCGCCCGAATACAAGCTCAGTTTGTACCTCTGCTGATGGTGTTTCTCCTGTTGGCTTTTCTCCCTCATTCGGACTTTCATTTCCTTTTTCACTTCCTCCATTACAACCGACTAAAGCTGTTGATACTAGGAGTAGGAATAGAAATGAGAGTAATACCCCTTTCCTCTTAAACAAAGAAATTCCCCCTTAAAAGCTATATTTTTTATCATGATTGTTACAAGCCACTCTAAGGTTGTTCTAATAGAGATGACAAGCAACATAATGACCGTCTTCCACTTCCTTAAACTCTGGATGTGTCGTTTTGCAAATCTCCATGCAACTCCGACATCTTGTGTGAAACGCACAACCCGCAGGTGGGTTGGAGGGGCTTGGTATCTCCCCGGTAATGCCCGCTGTCTCGTTTTTATAATCCGGGTCCGGAATTGGCACCGCTTCCAATAATGCTACTGTGTATGGATGAAGAGGCTTGTTATACAGCTTTTCGCTTTCTGTCAATTCTATGATTCTTCCTAAATACATGACGCCCACTCTATCACTTATATGCCGGACTACCCCTAAATCATGTGCAATAAATATATAAGTCAAGCCATATTTCTTCTGTAAATCTTCCATGAGGTTTAATACCTGTGATTGAATCGAGACATCGAGCGCAGAAACAGGCTCATCTGCAATAATTAGAGATGGATTGGTCATTAACGCCTTTGCAATACCTATGCGTTGACGCTGACCTCCACTAAATTGGTGCGGATAGCGCTTCGCATGATAACTACTTAAACCGACAACCTCTAGCATTTCTCGTATTCTACGTTTTCTTTCCTTTTTGTCTCCAATCCCATGAACAATCAGGGGTTCCTCTAGTATTTTTTCGACTGTATGTCTTGGGTTAAGGGACGCATATGGATCCTGAAAAATGATTTGCATGTCACGCCTTAGCTTTCTCATCTCAAGTTTTGATAGATTCGTAACGTCCTTCTCGTTAAATAGAACCTGGCCATCCGTTGGTTCCAAAAGCCGTAAAATCAGTCGCCCTGTTGTGGATTTTCCACATCCACTTTCCCCAACGATTCCTAATGTTTCACCCTTATTTACAAAAAAGGAAAGCCCGTCAACCGCCTTTACGTCTCCTATCTTTTTTCCAAACACGCCCCCCTGGATTGGAAAATACTTTTTTAAGTTATGGACTTGTAGTAAAGGTTGTGTCATGATTGCTTTCCTCCTCTCCAAACTGTAAAAAGCAACGAACACGATGTCCGTTATCATCGACATTGTAAAGCTCAGGATTATTTATAAAGCAGCGATCAAACGCATGCTCACAGCGTTCTGCGAATCGACACCCCTGTTTAATCGAACCTGGCTTTGGTACATTCCCCGGAATGGAATAAAGTCGCTCATTTTTATTGCGGATATCGGGTACTGATTTTAACAAGCCTTTCGTATATGGATGCTTAGGACTTTTAAAAATGGACGAAACTTTCCCTTCTTCTACAATCTTTCCGGCATACATAACCACGACTCGCTCACAAATTTGCGCAACAACACCTAAATCATGGGTGATCAACATGATCGCCGTATTCATTTCATCGTTTAATTTTTTCATCAGCTTTAAAATTTGGGATTGGATTGTGACGTCTAAAGCAGTCGTAGGCTCATCGGCAATTAATAGTTTTGGATTGCAGGCCATAGCCATTGCAATCATCACTCTTTGCCGCATCCCCCCTGAAAGTTGGTGTGGGTAATCGTTCATTAATTCTTCCGCGCGTGGGAGACCGACCCGTTTCATGATTTCAATTGCCCTTGCACGCGCTTTTTTCTTGTCCCATTTCATATGAATCTTGATTCCCTCTACCATTTGATCCCCAATTGTAAACAGAGGATTGAGAGATGTCATCGGCTCCTGGAAGATCATTGCAATCTCGTTTCCTCTAATTTGGCGCATCTTTTTCTCAGAGAAATGAACAAGATTTTCACCATTAAAAATAATTTCGCCTCCCACAATCTTTCCAGGAGGAATTGGAACTAGTCCCATTATGGATAACGATGTGACACTCTTTCCGCATCCTGATTCTCCAACTACCCCCAAAATTTCTCCTTCGTTTATATGAAAATCAACATCGTCAACTGCTGGTATTTCCCCTTCATCGGTAAAGAAAGAAGTACGAAGACCCTTGACCTCGATTATTTTTTCCCCCATCCACTCCACCTGCCTTTACAAGAAGTTTTATTAACAAGTTGTCTTAAATATTACCTCAATGTAAAAAAAGGCTTCGAGATTTGAAGGGATTTTTCCGCTATTATCCGACAGCATTTCCCTGGAAATAACAAAGTTTGTCGAATGAAAAAAGACACGGAAATGGATATCCGTGTCTTTTAATCATCTAATTGTTGAACCTGGAATAGGTCGTAATAATGTCCTTTTTTGCTCATTAATTCAGAATGTGTGCCGATTTCGACGATTTCCCCGTGTTCAATGAGGACAATTTTATCTGCATGTGTGATCGTTGATAATCGGTGTGCAACGATGAAGGTTGTTCGATTTTTAGCAAGTTCCTCTAGTGATTCCTGAATTAAATGTTCACTCTCAAGGTCCAATGCCGAAGTGGCTTCATCCCAAATCAATAATGGCGGATTTTTTAAGAATACACGAGCAATTGCAATCCTTTGTTTTTGACCACCTGATAGCTTGACGCCTCTTTCTCCTACTTTTGTATCATAGCCTTGTGGAAGATTTTCGATAAATTCATGGGCATTTGCCGCTTTAGCCGCTTCAATAATCTCCTCGTCAGTAGCTCCCGGTTTACCGAGAAGAATATTATGCTTAACTGATTCACTAAATAAAAAGGTATCCTGATGAACCATCCCGATTTTATCGCGGAGGCTTCTTACCTTATAGGAGCGGATATCCGTTCCATCTAAAAGAATCCTTCCATCTGTCACATCATAAAACCTTGAAATTAAGCTAACGAGTGTCGATTTTCCGCCACCACTCATTCCAACCAAGGCAACGGTTTCCCCGCTTTTAATATCTAGATTGACATCCTTTAATACAATTTGATCATCGTCATCATCCCCATAGGAGAATGAAACATTTTCAAACTTCATATTCCCGGATACATTTTTACATTCAACTGCATTAGGTGCATCGACGATATCATATTTTTCATCAATAAATTCAAAAACCCGGTCCATTGACGCGAGTGCCTGTGTTAATGTTGTCGATGAGTTCACGAGTCGTCTTAACGGATTATAGAGTCGGTCTATGTACGCAACAAACGCAACCAAAGTACCAACTGTTAAATTTCCTAGAATGACCTGATATCCAGCATACCCAATCACGAGAAGTGGTGCGATATCCGTAATGGTGTTAACGACTGCAAAGGTTTTCGCATTCCAGTTTGTATGGTCTAATGCTTTCTGAAGAAAATTACTGTTTTGCTTATCAAAAAGCTTTTGTTCATGGTCTTCAATTGCAAAGCTTCGGATAACAGGAATCCCTTGAACCCGTTCATGAAGATACCCCTGCACCTCTGCTAGCGCTTGTGAGCGAGCACGTGTCAGATGACGAAGTCTACCATAAAAATACTTAATCGAGAATCCATAGAGTGGGAACAAAATGATAGACACGATAGTTAATGGAACGTCCAATGTCAGCATAATGCCAATGGCAATAAAGATAGTAAAAAGATCAAGCCACAGGTTCATCAATCCTGTGATAACAAAGGTCTTTGTTTGTTCTACATCATGAATAACCCTTGAGATCACTTCACCCGCTCTTGTGTTGGCATAATATCGAAGACTCAGCTTTTGAATATGGTCAAACAGCTGGTCGCGGATATCATATAGTATTTTAGTGCCGACCCATTGCGCATAATATTGGCGATAGTATTCGACAGGTGGTCGCAGTACAAGAAAAATAAAGAACATGATTCCCATTGCGAGGAAAAGCTTTGATAGTTTTTCATCCTGCGTAAGTTCTGCTGCAATAACATCATCCAATACATATTTCAGTAACAATGGTGTGAGCATCGGAATCGAAAATTTAATTATCCCAATAATGATCGTAATCAAGATTTGAAACCGGTACGGCTTCACGAATTTCATATAACGTCTAGTACTCCCCAAACCCCTGACCTTCCTTCAAGTTGTGTTCTTATAAAATGTTAAAACCTGTTGCTTATTTCAACAGGTTCTCCTAAATTGTTAACTTCGATAAGTTAAATAGCGCTCATACCAAATATCTATAAAGTCTGGTGCGAATGGACCTTTTCGTCCACGAATCCATTGGATAAGCTTGTCTACATTATTTTTTAATATCTTATCGATTACATCTGGATAATTCATTTCACGACGATGTTTTTCATATTCATCCTCATCTAGTAGGATAAATGTCATATCTGGGAAAACCTTAATATCCAAATCATAATCAATATATTTCAACGCTTCGTCATCGGATATGAATGGAGAACTGATGTTGCAATAATAGTACACACCGTCCTCACGTATCATTCCAATAATATTAAACCAATGGCGCGCATGAAAATAACATATAGCCGGTTCACGTGTAATCCAAGTACGACCGTCGGATTCAGTCACGGTTGTGCGATCATTTCCGCCAATTACAAGGCTCTGTGTTCCTTTTAGCACTCTCGTTTCTTCCCACACACGGTGAATATGGCCATTATGTTTATAACTATGGATTTGTATTTTATCTCCTTCCATGGGAATACCCATTTTCTCTCCCTACTTTCACTTTGGGCAGCTTTGTCTTATACATATTCAAATTTCATTTATGAAATCTCCCTTATCGAAAGTATAAAAACAAAGAAAAACCTTTTTCTATTATTATAACGGTTCAACTAGTATTTTAAAACTAAAGAGCCATCGGAAATTTTCGATGACTCCTCTTTGTTTAGACTGTTTGTTGCAATTTGCCCTGATAGGATTGGATGACTTCTTCGGTTTGTTTTTGAAATAAGTCATGAATTTGCACAAGTTCTTCCTGCATACGTTTAATCTCTTCTTGTATCGTTTCGAGCTCTGTTTCTTTTTGAAGTTCTAAAATTTGAGACTCTAGTTCCTGGCATCTCTCAATTTCGGATTGAATGAAAAGTAGCTTGTCCATTGTTTTTAACTGTTCACCAACAAGCTCATTAAAATTGCTCATCTTGGTATCCTCCTATTGTCTATGAACCATCATTATTGTTATTACCTATTATTTCTTTAAATAGACTTAATTTCCTTTGTCTTTGTATGTAGGAATATAGGAGGTTTTGTCAGATCAGAAGGAAAAACCCTTCATCTGGCTTATGAAGAACTTTTCGGGGGGGCTCCCTAGCCGGAATGGTCTTCATCCCGCTTTGAAGGACTTTTTGAGCAAGTTCCCTCACCTGAATGTCCTTCATTTATTTAACCAGCTTTGGGCACATCACTAAAAAACACTTCCAACGCATGCTTGGAAGTGTTTTGTGTTAAGTATAAATATCTTGTTTATGTTAGCCTTGGCCTTTGTTAGACTGTGACTGTTGGTTTTGGCGTCTTACTTCTTGAGCATTTGTTTCGCTAGCAAACTCCGTACCGTATTGACCACCAGCACCTTGAGATTGAGCGTTTTGTTGTCTTACTTGCTCAATGTTTGTTCCAGCTGAAGATTTGTTTGGTTGTTTAGCCATTGTTATCACCTCCACGACCATTAATTTGTCCCAGATGTGAAATTAATATCCCTAAAAAAATATATTTGATTTTTAGGATAATTTTTCTACAATTGGATAATCTTATTATGAACAAAGGAATTAATAGTGAGGGTTCAAAGTAGAGACTTTTTGAACACCCATCAAAAGGAGGGTAATTGAAGATGTATTCTGGTCGTGACATGACTCATTTATCAATGATCCCAAAAAATGAATGGAAGGAAAGCGAATTAGCTTTTTTCCACCATTCCTTTCAACAAATTGTTCCATATTTAAATGCGGAGGGGCAGTCCCTTCACCGCGAAATTATCCAAGAAATTGAAGCCAGAGGCGGTTTCTATCGTAACCATGACTATACGAGTGATATTAGGATGTCGTATGACTGAATGAAAAAAGGAGCTTTCTCATCGATTGAGAAAGCTTTTTAGTATTTTTTGATGGGAGACAGGGAATGTATACTCCTCTAGCTCCTTTAAACTGACAAGTTTTAGAGTGTCTGTTTCTACTACGGATCCTTCTATTTTCCCTTCAAAAACAGTTATATTCCAAATCAGATGGGAAAACACATGTTGAATCGTTGTAAATGCTTGTCCCATTTTTGCATCAACTTCATATTCCTTTTTTAAAAATTCACCCAACTGTTCTTTTGGCGCTTGAAGATCTAAAATCGTTTCGTGATTTGGAAACTCCCATAAATTTGCTAAAAGTCCTTTTTCCGGACGTTTATGAATGATAAATCGCCCCTCTTCGTCTTGCAAGACAACTGCTGCCATTGAAACAGCGGTTGGCGCTTTTTTCTTACTTTTTACAGGGAGTTCTTTTTGGACGCCCTCCGCAAAAGCCCTGCAGTGATCACGAACCGGGCATAGTAGGCAGGCCGGGTTTCCAGGAACGCAAATTAATGCGCCTAATTCCATTAATGCTTGGTTAAAAGCAGATGGATTTTCTTTTGAAATCAGTTCTCTTACAATGTCTTCAAACAATTGACGGGTTTTCGGTTTTGCAATGTCATCCCAGACGGATAAAATCCTTGAAAGAACACGCATCACATTACCATCGACGGCTGGCTCAGGGATTCCATACGCAATACTTAAAATGGCCCCAGTTGTATACGGTCCGACACCTTTTAGACTTGAAATTTCCTCCACCGTGTTAGGTACTTTGCCACCATACTCTTGCGCCACTTCTTTAACTGCCGCATGTAGGTTTCTCACCCGTGAATAATAGCCCAAGCCTTCCCATGCTTTGAGAACTTTTTCTTCGTCAGCATCTGCAAGTGCCTCAATTGTTGGAAACTTGGAAATGAAATTCTCAAAATATGGAATGACGGTATCGACTCTTGTTTGTTGGAGCATGATTTCAGAAACCCAAACTTTATATGGGTCCTGATCCTGTCTCCAAGGCAGTTCCCTTTGTTCGTTTTCAAACCACCCAATTAAATCCTTTTGGAATTCATTTATTGAAAAATCTTCTAACATTTTCATTAATTTTTACCATTCCCTCTCACAAGGTGTTATTATTATCAAAAACGCCTTAGCGATTTCTGCTCGATTTGAAAATCCGCTACTTGCTTTACCCATTTTCAGTAGTAGTCCACAACTGCTGAATAAAGGTATCATAATTTATTTAAATAGTTGATTTTGGTTACATTAATCATAGACGCGTATGGAAAAGGAGGTCCCATTTTTGGACACAGGAACACATATTGTTATGGGTCTTGCGTTAGGTGGTATCGCCACTCTTGACCCAGTTGTAACAGTCAACCCCGCTACTACTCATGCTGTTCTATTTGGAACGTTAATTGGTTCACAGGCACCAGACCTTGATACCATACTTAAATTGCGTAACAATGCTAATTATATAAAAAATCACCGTGGAATCACACATTCCATTCCGGCCGTGCTACTGTGGCCCATTTTAATCACAGGCGCTCTTTATTTCTTTTTCCCAGAAGCTAACCTTCTACATCTCTGGATGTGGACCTTTATCGGTGTGATCCTCCATGTATTTGTCGATATTTTTAATGCATATGGAACACAGGCATTACGTCCATTTTCACATAAATGGGTTGCTTTAGGCGTTATCAATACATTCGATCCATTTATTTTCTTGCTTCATATAGCAGGGATTATTGTTTGGAAGCTTGGCTTACATCCGGGAGTTACTTTTTTCTCGGTTTATGCCATCCTGTTTGTCTATTATATCATCCGTTTTCGAATGCGAAATAAGGTCGAGTTAGGGGTTCGGGCTAAAATCGATGAAGATATCAAAGACATCATCATTTCGCCAACATATCGCTTTAATCAATGGCATATTGCAGTCGTGACCGATAAATATTTTTATGTGGCACGCTCAAAAAATTATGAAATCATCCTTCAGGACCAATTTGTAAAGCGCTCAATTCCTGATACTCCAGTTGTTAATGCGGCGAAAAAAGACAAGAACTTGGCAGCCTTTCTTCACTTTTCACCGGTCTATCGTTGGGAAATCGACGAGTATGATGATTACTATGAGGTTCGCTTTATTGATCTGCGTTATCGAAGCAAAGGGCATTACCCATTTGTCGCGGTTGTTCAGTTAGACCTTGATTTAAACATTATGACATCCTATACTGGCTGGATTTTTAGTGAAGAAAAGCTTCGTAAAAAACTTGATCTTCTTCCAAGCTGACCCATTTTCCCCATAACAACAATTGTTATGGGGATTTCCATTAATTCACGTTATCCTTTTTACATGTTAAGAAGGCATGAACTCCATACTAGTAATACGTGTTTAAAGGCGAGAAATCCCTTTTTACACGATGTCCAAATGCCCTTTAGGAGGTATTCGTATGCGAAACAAAGAACGAGGATTCCCAAATCAGAATCGTAATAAGTTTCAGGGTGAGCCTAGAGCAAAGGCTGAATACGCTTCAACAAGAGCAGATGGTTCCATTAACACACATCCACAGGAGCGAATGAAAGCTTCAAGTGAACGACACGATTTTTAAAATCACTTAACCTTCAAAGATTTTAGAAGAAAGTTTTTCGTTCATGAAAGACTGTGAACACCACTTGCTGTGGGGCCTAAAAATCGGAGGTGCGTGTAATGGGTAAAAAAGGATATAAACGAAATGAATACAACAATCCGTTCCAACAAGCATGGGCTAATCCGAAACATGCTTGGGCACAGGTGAACGGGGAAACAAGATTGACCCAAAACCTCATCATCTTGGAGCGAGAGACTAGAAAACGCTCCTAGAACATTGAAAACCAGAGAGATCCTTCTCTCTGGTTTTATTTTTTAAGAAGTAATGAAATCGGTAATGCCTCTTCTTTGTCCTCTTGCCCGACGCGGTGCCCCCATGCAAATACTCCGTTGAGGTAATGAATTTTAAAAAAACTACCAGGGTCGCCATCAATTTCATATTTTTCCCCTTTATTAAAATCGGCTGGATTTAGCATATACGCCTTAGCCATCGCTGCTTTACGTTCAAGGACAGCAAGCTCATTAACAATGCCAAGCTGTTCGGCTTTACGTGCTTGTTCTTTTAAGGTTGCAATTTCTTGTCTTAATTCAAATTCGGTCATTTGACTGTATCGTTTTTCCTGCATGTCAGTTTTCTCCGTCCTTTATGTATTCAATGAATTTGTCAATCATATCTAAATCAAAGCCTTTTCGGAAAAGGGCCGCCTTCATTTTTTGTTCGTATTCCCATCCATCTAATTTTTCATATTTACGATGGGCTTTCATCCCTTGATGCTTTAGGGCTTCCCACTCTTCATCTGTATCTTTCTCGGTTTCAGCTTCTTCCATGGCGATTTGAATAACATCCCATGAATAGCCTTTCCTTTGAAGAGTTTGCTCAAGCTTTTGTTTCGTTTGGCGCTCTGACGCTTTATTGTTTTTAGGGATTGTTTTTATAATCAGCTTAATGGCTTTTGCAATTTGCTCGTCCATCGTAAAAAGCGCAAGACTTTTCGCTAGTGTGTCCGGGTCAATTCCTTTTTCAAAAAGCTCCTGTTTAATAACCTCAGGTCCCTTTGTTGTTGTATTGATTTGCGTTTGAACATAGGCTTTTGCAAATTCCTCATCATTCACATATTTATATTCAGCAAGCTTATGCATCACATCAGGAATAATAGGATCATCTACTTCTTTTTTCTTCAGATAATCAATGACTTCCTTCCTTGATCGCATTCTATATGATAAAAAGTTCAACGCCAAATTAAAGGCTTTCTTTACTTCATCCTCAAATTGGATTTCCGTAATATCAAGGTCGTCCAGTTCCATCCCTTTTTTGAGTTGAAAGGCAATCAGGATATCTTGGTCAACGCTAAAAGCATATTCCTCTCCCTTGCCATTTCCGTAATCAAGGTAAATATTAAATCGTTCCGTGTTTTTCTTTTGAGTTGTGATTTTTGCTATAATCGCCATTTGAATTACACCTCCCTTTAATAGTAGCACAAGATTTTTGAAGGATATATGGAAAACTTATTGAATTATGTAGGAAACGAGATGGAAAGGACGAAAACCATGAAGATTGCCATTGCAGGAGGAACAGGCTTTGTCGGGAAGAGACTTACGGATTACCTTTTAGACCAAAATCATGAAGTGTTTATTTTAACGAGAAATGCTACCAAAACAAGTCATCACCCCAGGCTACATTTTGTAGAGTGGTTAAAGGCAAATAGCACTCCAGAAATTGAGCTTCAGGAGGTTGACGCTGTTATTAACCTGGCGGGTGAATCTTTGAATAGCGGAAGATGGACGGAAGCTCGAAAGAAAAGTATCTTGGATAGTAGGGTGACTGCGACAAAGGAAATTGTTCGCCTTATCTCTTCATTACCGAAAAAGCCAAAGGTATTATTAAATGCAAGTGCCGTTGGTATTTATGGAACCTCTGAGAGTGAGACTTTTACGGAAAAATCGAGTGAGGTTGGGAATGATTTTCTTGCAAATACTGTATCTGCTTGGGAACAAGAAGCAAATCAAGCCGCTACATTGGGTGTAAGGACTTGTCTCTTACGACTTGGCGTTGTGCTAGGTGCTAACGGCGGTGCTTTAACACGGATGGTTCTTCCCTATCATTTTTTTATTGGGGGTACAATTGGCTCTGGCAAACAGTGGCTATCTTGGATTCATATTGATGATGTGTTGAAAGGAATTGATTTTCTTCTTCATCACGAGAACGTAAGTGGACCTGTTAATTTCACTGCACCAAATCCAGTGCGAATGAAGGAGTTTGGTCAAACGGCAGGAACCGTGCTTCGTCGTCCACATTGGCTCCCTGTACCCGGATTTGCTTTACAGCTTTTACTTGGTGAAATGAGCATTTTAGTTTTAGAAGGCCAAAAAGTGCTTCCGAAAAAACTTGTGGAAAATGGGTTTGCTTTTACATATGATACTGTGGAAAAGGCGTTAACTAGCATTTTTCAAAGATGATTCGACATAGTCTTGTAAGATTCTACAGAAAGGTCGAAATTACCAATAATTTGATACAAAAATTTCACAAAAAACCTATTTATTTTTACAAAGGTTTCGAGTATGATACCTAAAGTGAAGTAAAAAAAATGTGATCAACAATAGAATACAAACTTAAATTTGGCTAATTCAATTGGCTAACTTTAGGGAAGGCAAATGGTGCGCCACCAGTTTCACTGGTTCTAGTGGGTTCGATTCCCACCCCGAAATTTTTTAATAACACAAAAAATTTCGAGGGTGGATCCGACACCACAGGTCCGGTCTGTCCTCATTTGGAGGGGAAACTGATGCTAAAAAAGCGTGAACTTCAAGATAGTCAAGCTCTTTATGACTTAATGGTGCACCCGGATGTCTTTCCTTTTGTGCGTCAAAAGGCATATTCTTACGAAGAGTTTTTATTTTTAACCAAGCAAACGATTGAGGCAGAAGAGCGAGGTGAACTCATTTCACGTACCATTTTAGATGAATGGGGCTCTCCAATCGGAACCATTAATTTATTCGATATCCAAGACAATGCTGGTTTCCTCGGTACTTGGCTTGGCAAACCATTTCACGGTAAAGGCTACAACCAACCAGCGAAGGATGCATTCTTTGCTGAACTCTTTTTTGAACTTGGAATTGAAACGATTTTTATGAGAGTTCGTAAGGTTAATCAGCGCTCGATGATGGCCGTTCATAAACTCCCATATGTCACTTTCGCAAATGAAACACGAAAGTCTTTGCTGGATGAACTAAATGCCAATGGCGATATTTATAACATTTTCGAAGTATCAAAGGATTTATATACCTTCCACACAATGCGTGTTGGCCATATTTCCGAGGAAGAGCATTTGAAAGAAGCTTAACATTCAAACCCGTTTTTTAACGGGTTTTTTGTTTGGAATTTTTTTGGATGGATAAAATAATACTACATTACTTAGAAAGTGAGGGAACTTTGATGCCAAAAGATAAAAGGCGTGAAAAGTCGAAAAGCACATTAAGCAGCATGCAGGCTGTAACTTATTCTAGGGAATTTAAAATGGCCGATCGAGCCGGCGGGTATACGACGAAAAAGTAATACATATCAGTATCTTCCACTTATGAAGCTCGTCATCAAGGTCATCCTATAATTGAGTAGGTTGCCATAAGCGACCTCTCCATTATTGTCTTAGGATGGTGTTGATAATGGGACGATCAAGGGGACAAAAATCACGAGATAAAAACAAAGGGAGCCTACCACAGGTTCCAAAAAATATGAAATCAGATGGTCGTGATGTCGAGTTCTCACGTGAGCTTGCTGACCAGGATGATTTAGAGGCATTAGCACGCTCTAACGCAGCCGATGCTAGAGCGAAGAAACGGAAAAAGAAATAGGTATGTTGTTAAAACCGAAGGGAAATTCCTTCGGTTTTTTCATTTTGACAACACATGCTCCCTCGTCTCCTCCATGAACCAAGCCTATTTTGGCACGTTATAAATATTAAAGGCATAAAATAAATGGATTGTAATACTCATAGTTCATGGAGGTGAATGAAATGGAGTATCCAATTACTAGAGATTATATTCGTTTTGGAAATTCACGTTCAGGTCAAAAGATTTCAAAGGTCCGTTTTATCGTAAGTCATGATACTGGAAATCCCGGTTCAACGGCCTATGGGAATCGAAATTATTTTGACCGATCACAGCCAAGTGCTTCTGCCCATACGTTTATTGATGATAAATATATATTGGAAATCATTCCGCTTACTGAGAAAGCATGGCATGTTCGCTACAATGTAACGACAGACAATCGAATGTTTGGTGATGATGCTAATGATGCAGCGATTGGTGTGGAGTTTTGTCACGGAGGGAAAATTAATTTCCAAGAGGCATATAATCGATATGTCTGGTACCATGCTTATTTATGTGACAAATTCAATTTAGATCCGAAAAGACATATCGTTGCCCATAGCACATTAGATCCTTCGCGAAGATCAGACCCACAGAATGCGCTGCGCCCACATGGTGTGTCTTGGGAAGAATTTATAAATGATGTACAAGAATCGTATAATCGCGATTTTAAAGGGATTCCGACGAGCAACCCAAAGCCTGTTGTTGGTGTAGTGTCAACACGACTTCCAATTCGAAGAGGTAATAAAGGTGCATTCGTTAAGGAAATTCAACAAGATTTAATTAAAGCTGGTTTTCCATTACCTCGTTATGGTGCGGATGGGAGCTTTGGTCCTGAAACAGAGACTGCAGTCATGCGATTTCAAAAACGATTTGGGTTAGCTGTAGATGGTCTAGTTGGTCAAGCGACTTTGAGGAAGCTTGAGGAAGTTATTAAGCAGGGCAATTCAACCTATGAAGAGTTTCCGCTTCCTGATGGCGTTTGGGGACGTGGCGACAAGGGCGAAGAGGTTCGCATGATCCAACGTGCCTTAAAGCATATCCACTTTGATCCTAAAATGATTGATGGTAACTATGGTCCATTAACGGAGGATGCTGTTCGAAGATTCCAATCGATGTATGCCGCTCTTGCCGATGATGGGATCTATGGTCCGAATACGAAAAAGTATATTCAACTGGAATTGAATGATATGTAAAATGTAACCCACTGGCTTCAGTGGGTTATTTCAATTTTGGAGCTAGTAGCAGTATTCACCTAAACACATGTAACCAGCTCTAAAAACAGTATTAATAAAATAACAACAGTAAATCCAAATTAAGAACAGTATTCTACCATTAAAAACAGTAAATGAAAAATAAAAACAGTAACAGCCGAATGGCAGCCTCTTTTACCCCCTATTGTTTATCTCCTTCCACACCTCTTCATACACTTTTTTCAATGGAACGCCATGTTCTTCGGCTATGCGTCTGCAATCTTCATATTCTGGAGACTTTTGAACTGATTCTCCCTCAAAAATTCCCTCTTTTATCGTAACTTTGCCCCACTGAGTCATCACTTCTGTAAAAGTTCGCTCGAGGCGGTGAACAGTCAAAGGATAATACCGTAAACCTAGTGTGGTGGTCTCAGCAAATAGGATTTCCTTCATTTTATCCAATTTGCTTTTTGAGCAAAGAAGCTGAAGGAGGACAGCTGGGCGATTTTTTTTCATATAGATCGGGGTGTAATAGACATCATTTGCCCCTGCATCAAATAATAAATCCATGACATAGCCGAGCCATTCGCCCGACATATTATCAAGATTTACCTCAAGTTTGATCATGCCGTCATCAACATGCTCATGATTCGGTGGAAGTTTTTTGTCCATGATTCCCTTCCCTTTCATTCGAAAATTCACTACTGCTAGTATAGCATTCGTCGAAAAAAATAGCCCGCCAGACTGGCGAGCTATCAACGTTCAATTTTTTTTCAGAACACACATGTAAAAAATTTGTATTAGTAAAAACGGCTAAAACAAAGGGGCATGAAACCTGCTAGATCAAATCCAGCTGACGCTTTGGGAAGTCTATGTTTTTATAATCATTGGTTAATTGATTTCTTTCCCTATCTTATTAGAGTGTACCTGCATAGGAGCTTTGCGAATCAATCCGTAATAAGATAAGAAAGCAAAAAAGCATGCTATAAAGATTATGATGCCCATTGGTACCGCTGAATACTCTCCAGCTAACCCGACAAGCGGAGCCGTTAAGGAGCCAAAGAAAAATGGCAGAACCCCTAATAATGCAGAAGCACTTCCAGCAATATGGCCTTGTGATTCCATTGCTAATGAAAAGGATGTTGTTGAAATAATCGAAATCGAACAAACAAAAAAGAAAATCGGCATCGCAAACAAGAATAGCGGTGCTTGTAGAAAAATGGCTAAGAGTAATAAGGCAGCAGATGTATTAGCCATAATCAAACCAATTTTTAAAAAGGTTTTTTCGGATATGAAATCAGAAAGTCGGCCAACTGACTGGCTGCCGATAATAAGAGCAATACCGTTTACACCAAATAACAAACTAAATCCTTGAGGAGACACACCATAAATATTTTGATACACAAACGAAATACCAGATACGTAAGCAAAAATTCCTGCGATGATAAAGGACTGTGTCAACGTGTAGCCTGCAAATTGCTGATCCCTTAAAAGGGTTCCAAAATTCTTTACAATCTGTGGAAGGTTGCTAGGAATACGGTTCTCCTGTGGTAGCGTTTCCTCTAACTTCCATACAACGGTCAATAATAACACTATGCCTATACAGCTCAAAACGATAAACACCCAGTTCCAATCTCCAAAGGCAAGAATCCCCGCACCCGCAATTGGTGCAACAATTGGCCCGAGATTTCCGACTAACATTAATAATGCGAAAAACTTTGTAAGCTCCCTGCCGTTATAAACATCTCGAACAATCGCCCGAGAAATCACAATCCCGCCGGCTGCCACAAATCCCTGTATAAAACGGGATGTGATAAAGAAATAAATATTAGGTGCAAACGCACAAGTTACTGAAGCAAGTATATACAGGATAAGAAAAACAAGCAATGGCTTGCGTCGCCCATGTACATCACTCATTGGTCCAATAATCAATTGACCTAACCCTAGTCCTAATAGACATGCCGTTAAACTAATTTGGACCAGTGATGCATTCGTATGATAATCTTCAACGATAGTTGGAAATGATGGCAAATATGTATCTATTGTAAATGGACCTAAAAGTCCGAGTGCTCCTAAAATAAACGCTAATTGTAAACGTTTCGCTCCAGTTAAATTTGTCAAAGTTTTTCACCACTTTCAGATCATTTAAAGTAAAAATCCTCCATTTTAGTTACCCTTATTGTTTTAAAAATTTGTTCATCAAACAAACTATTTTTTTGTAATTTAAATTACCTGAAAATTTTTTATGAGTTGAACTTTATCACCACTTGTATATTGTTGTCAATAGACTTTGATTAATAGAATAATATATTCAGATTCCTGCCATTCATGTGTTAAAAATTATCATTGTGTGAAAAAATGGCCCACCAACTGATGAGCTACCTTAAAACACTTTGCTATTTCTCACTCAGAAGGCATTGGAGGATGTATATTCACCTTTCCTATGTTTCCTTTTAATATCTGCAATTCCCTTTTGAATTTCTTGCACCATAACTGCGAGTCCATCTACCCCCGTTTCCCCCTATCAAAATAGACGTTTTAACAGGATACAAAAACCCCCCTTGTTTTAGTGTATTTCACACTAAGACAAGAGGGGTTTCTTAGTCGCTATCCTAAATAAGCGTTTACATTGCAGGCACTATTTAATTAGCAACTTTTTGATCATCATCATTTGTATGCTTGGATTTTTTCGCAGCAATTTTTGCCTGGATTTCTTCCATTTTTGTACCGTCCAGTTCGTATCGACTCATGATTAAACCAGAGATTGTTAATGCTAAAGCAGGAATACCAAATGCTAAGATAATTGTTACTACTTTAAGTTCAGGTGTTAGCACATCTTTAACTGTTGGGAACGCATCCTTAAATCCGATTAGAGCAACTGCAAAACCAACGATAGCTGGTGCTAAAGATGTGATTAGTTTATCAATGAATGAGAACATCGTTCCAATCATACCTGGTACATATCTTCCAGAAGTTGAAGTTTCATAATCAGAAACATCTGCAATCATTGGGTTTACAAGAGTTGATGGTACTTGACCAAATCCCAATGCCAAAGTGTATAAAACAATGAAAAGGATTGTTGCTAATCCTAAGTTACTCAAAGAGATTGTTGAACCATCAATCATTATAAACATTGCCATTAGTGCGATAAAAGTACCTAATGCGATCCAAGTTGAGAAAAGGAAAGCTTTTTTCATACCCGTTTTTCTTGCTTTCGCCACAGCCCAGAACGTGATCAATAATGTAGGAACAATGGTAATCATTGAAATTGTACCACTTAATCCATAATCACCGATTAAGATACCAAATAACATAACTACTACTACTGCGTGACGTAGAAGAGAGAATGCTAATTTGTCAACGGTTACAGCAGTAATCAACTTTAATAATGGTTTATTTTTTTTCAAAATTGGCCAGAAATCACGGAATTTCGTTTGAACAGTTTCCTCTGCTAATCCAAAGTATTCCTTCTTATCTTTACTTGTAAGTCCAATTACAGCTAAAACTGTAAATACACCCGCAAGGATCATAGCTATAGTGTTTAATTCTGTAAAAAGTCCCATATTGAAGTCGCCGCCATATTTTTTGATTAAATAAGACGCTACATAGACTTGTCCACCAGTGAAAAGTAATGTGTTATAAATTCCATCGAATACTGCGAATAATGGACGTTGTTTCGGATCATTCGTTAATACTGTTTGCGCTGCTTTAGTAACTGAAGTTTGACATGTATATCCAATAATGTGGATTGCATAAATTAAAATAAAGAATAATAGTCTGAATGATTCCGGGATCAAGTGTGTTACATTGTATAACACTAGTACAGAACCAGCTAAAATAATATTTCCTATGATCATAAATGGTCGAAACTTACCAAATTTACCTTCCGTTTTATCTACCATATATCCTACTATTGGATCTGTAATACCATCAAATATCCTCATTGAGGTTAGAATAGTACTTACTACCACAACCCCAATTCCTGCTATTCCAGCTGCATAATAAGATACAAACATCATGATAAACATGTAAAGATTTGTTGCTGTATTATTTAATGCAAAGAAACCAATTTCCCAAAGCCTAGCCTTATTGTATTGTTGATTATTTGTAGCAATTGTTGACATAATTAGCCCCCCTGGCGTTAACCGCTTTCAAATTAGATATTGCTTATTGTCAAACGCTTACAATTTAGTTATTAATTTCTCTACTAAACAAACAAATAGACAGATAACCAAGATATCGAATTAGATATCTTATAATTTGTTTGGCCAACAAATTAATTCTATAGTCTTATAATAAATGAAACCGCTTTTATTTACAAGACTTTTTTCTACAAATTTAATAAAACATTTTCAAAAAAATACGAATTTCATCCAATGCCTTAAAAAGCTGGGGGTTCCTTTGTTTGGGTGAATCGACTGGCGCTTTATCTACATAGATTAGAGAATAATTGACCAAGCACATAGGTTCGGTAATCACTTCAGAAGCCATTCGCTTTCTTTGTTAAATCATTGCTTTAAACTGTACTTTTGACTTTGCGTTTTTTTGCCATAGCATTGTAATGAGTAAGGTGACAACGAGTAGTAAAAGCCCTAGAATAAATGGATAGATGATTTGTACATCATATAATAATCCACCAAGTGTTGGACCTAATATATTTCCAATGCTCATGTATGCGTTATTCATTCCCATTGCAAATCCTTGTTCATTCCCTGCAAGCTTAGAGATCAATGTATTTAACACAGGACGTAAGATGGAAGTTGCTAGGAAGACGAGTAGTGTAATTCCAAAAAACATTTCAAAACTATTTGCAACCAAGGAAAGAAGAAAGCTGAATGCAGCTACTGAAATAAAAATGGTTAAGATTTTACCTTCTCCAAAGCGTGTTACCATACGATCCACAACAAATAATTGAACAATTACACTAACTAGTCCAGTCGATGTTATCATCATTGCAATTTCCTGTGGTGTTGCATTGTACTGGTTATCTACAAAAAGACCAATCACTGATTCAAAAGTCATTAAACCGAAGCTCATGACAAGTGTAATAACCAATGGAATAAAAAATGGCATTCGTACAGAGCGTACTAGCTTTCTTGCCATGGTTTCATCATCAACAGGCATGAAGCCTTCTTCCTTTTGCTGACTTTCCTTTAGGACTGCAAAGGAGAAAATAACCGATACAAGAGAAACCAATGCGGATATTAAAAATGGAAATTTTATACCGTAATCTGCAAGAAACCCACCAATTCCTGGTCCAACAACAATTCCTAGAGACATAGCCGCAGACACATAGCTGTTACCTCTTGCACGTTGTTCCATGGTTGTTATATCTGCGACATAGGCAAATATAGCGGGGACAAGAAGTGCCGCACCAATGCCACCAACGACGCGAGATGCATATAGTAACCAAATTGAATCCGCAAAATAGAAAATAAACATGGATAGTGTTAATCCTGCTAACCCGTAGATAATCATTTTTCTACGACCATATTGGTCCGTCCATTTTCCTGCGACAGGTGAAAAAATGAACTGGGCTCCCGCAAAAATAGCAATCATAAGTCCAGCAGCTTTTCCCCCCTCATTAATCGATTCGAGATAAGCAGGTAAAATAGGAATAATAATACCAAAACTTCCAATTGCGATAAACATATTGACCATTAAAATGATCATCTTTTTACGTTGGTCTCCTGTCATCGGATATCCTCTTTTCATATTTCTTATAATTAATACAAACAAAAAGACAGAAAAAACTTCTAATCTACTAAAAAACATTTAAATCGTTTGTTACCTAGTCAAACGATCTAAATCTATACCTATAAAGCGTTTGAAACCTCTTTAACAAAAGGATCGAATCTATATTTTCAGCATTTGGTTAAGAAATCCTTCATACTCAAAAAAACTGGTCAAACCAGTGTAGTTTGACCAGTTGCTAGTACCTATGTCCAGCTCCAGCGCCTTGCCCAGACAAGCACTTGTGCTTTCTTTTCTTATTTACTTACAACAATCGCTTGTTTCTGAGCCTTTAAGCATAGTTCTGCAGCTTTAAATGCATGCTCTTGTGTCATAGCATTTTCAGTGCGATTGACACAATCTAAAATAAGTTGTCCGAAGAAAGGAAAACCAACTTCTCCTCGTAACTCATAATGTTTTTCGCCTTCTTTATTCACTAGGAACAGATGATCTCCTGATTCATTTTTAGCGACATCAATATACTTTCTTAATTCAATTGTGCCTTCAGTTCCTGTAATAAATGTACGTCCATCTCCCCATGTACCTAATCCATCTGGTGTAAACCAATCTACCTTGAAAATGAAAGTAGCACCATTTTCACCTACTAGAGTTGCATCACCGTAGTCCTCTAGTTCCGGATACTCTGGGTTATTATAGTTCCCTACTTTACTGTGAAGAACGGTTGCATCTTCGTTTCCTGTGTAATATAAAAACTGTTCAATTTGGTGGCTTCCGATATCACAGAGAATGCCTCCATATTGTTCTTTCTTAAAGAACCAGTCAGGGCGACTGTCAGCATTAAGGCGATGTGGGCCAAAGCCTGTTACTTGAATTACACGGCCAATTGCCCCTTGCTTAATTAAATCCCCCGCAAAAACAGCTGCCTCAACATGAAGTCTTTCACTGAAATAAACCATGTATTTTTGACCTGTACGTTCCACTACTTTCTTTGTTTCTTCTAATTGCTCTAATGAAGTAAACGGAGTTTTATCGGTAAAGTAATCCTTACCTGCCTCCATTACCTTTATCCCTAATTCACTACGCTTATTTGGGATGGCAGCTGCTGCAACTAGTTTAATTTCCTTATCCTCTAAGACTTGCTCTAATGACTCTGCAACTTGCACTTCAGGGAATGCTTCAATAAACTTTTCTACCTTCTCAGGATCTGGATCATAGACCCATTTTAATGTTGCACCTGCCTCTACTAATCCATTACACATACCATTAATATGCCCATGATCAAGAGCAACTGCAGCAATAGGAAATTCCCCTTCTTTAACTACAGGATTTGGTTTCCCCTTTGGTGCATAATTCATTCCATCTTTACTACTCATTTGTTGAATCACTCCTGTTAGTTTATATAGTAAAAAATGCAAGCACCAAAAATTTAGATTTTCATCTTCACAAGGTGCTTGCTTATACTTTTTACTTAGTTTTCGACGTCTAGCTCCATGCGCCATCGGCTCTCTGGTCATAAGCCAATCGCTTCGGAAGGTAAAATGCACCTTCTGTCAGCGCTCGACTTATGCTTGTACTTGCACAGGAAGTGCTGACATCGACGTTTGCCACAGGACGTGGCAGTAGTTAGTCGATGTTCCACTACGTGCGCCTTGCGCTTTTCCTATTAGAACCAGTCTGCATAACCAATTTTTCTTAAGTGCTGAGCAGATACCTCAAGACATTCAAATGGATCACGCCCATATGTGTCATCCTGTTCAATTAGGAAGTATTGTACTCCACTATCCTTACCTGCTTCAATCATCGATGCAATATCCATGTTGCCTTCACCCAGCTCTGCAAATTGAATGATGTTAGAGAATTTGTTCATGAATCCTGCCATATCTTTCATGTCATCTGGATTAAATTCGAACTTAGTGATTCGATAGTCTTTTAAGTGAAGTAATGAAATACGGTCTTTATATTCTTGGATAATTTTCACAGGATTTTCACCAGCACGTTGAATCCAGTGTACGTCTAATTCAAATCCTAATTTTGTTGTGTTTTGTTTAATAAGGTCTAGTAAATACACACCATCGTATTTTTCAAATTCCACATGGTGAGTATGATAGTATAATTCAATTCCATGCTCTGCTAATCGATGTGCCATTTCCTCGGCTCTTTCGATAAAGCCCATGATTTTATCTTTATCTCCCATAACTGTAAAAGGAAGCATTCCAATACGAACAAAATTACAATCTAGAGTCTTACAGTCACTTACAATTTTGTCAAAGTGTGTAGACAAGGCTTCACCTGGTGCATTTTCAAACATTGGTTCTAATGCTGCAGATAGAGCTGCAATTTTGATATTAAAATCTGAACTTGCTCTTTTTAAGTCTGCTACATTTTCTTCTGTCATTGGAATTTGAGAAACCTCAACTGCACCAAATCCAAGCTCATGAATCTTTCTCATTGTTTCATAAACACCAAGTTCTTCTACCTTTTTCTTAAGCATCATCATTTGAACGCCAATTCTGCCTTTTGTCATTTGTATACCTCCATTTTAATTGGAATTTTAACCTCAGAAGATCTTCTGATTGCACTAATCATTTCCATTGATTTTTGAGCATCTTGAACATGAATATAATCTTCTGTATTGTTAATAATCGCATCATAAAATTGATTGATTAATGTATCATGGCTAGCTCCATAGTAAAACTTACTTCCTGGAAGCTTCGAATCCTCTATCAATCTTTTTTTAACGCCTTCGCTATCAGTAATAGAAAGAACACTATCTTTAATGGTTAATTTGCCTTTTTCAAGGATGACTTGAAATTCTACAGACGAATTAGTTGCATACGTAGTCGTTGCAAAAAATAATCCAGTTGCACCATTTTTAAATTTAATATTTGCAACAGCTGTATCTTCCACTTCATATCCATAATCAACCAATTGGTCAATAGACCCACGGATTGTTTCAATTTCTCCACCGATTATTTGCATCAAATCCAATGTATGGATCGACTGATTAATCATAACTCCGCCGCCAGCAAGTTTCATTTTGCCACGCCAAGGCTTTACATCGTAGTAGGATTTTGGACGGAACCATGTAACAAGACCTTTAATACCTGTTACCTGGCCTAACTCCCCACTATCTACTATTTCTTTTAGCTTAATAAATGTTTCATTTAGGCGATTTTGCAGACTTACACAAATTTTTACGTCTGGGTGTTGTTCTGCCAAATCAACTACGAACATTCCTTCCTCCGCACTTCTTGCTAATGGTTTTTCCAAAAAGACATTTACACCCTTTTCCACAACTGCCTTTGTTGCGGAGTAGTGAACATAGTGTGGTAAACAAATATGAACACAGTCTAATTCTTCTTTATTAAGCATCTCTTCTAGATCTGTATAAAAATTTACATTTTCAACAGTATTGCGAAGCTCTTCATTTATATCACAAACGGCAACCAATTCCGCTTTAGAACTGTTCTGAATAGCAGGTATATGAATTTTTGATATATCTCCTAAGCCGACTACTGCTACTTTAAGCATAAAATCCTTCCTCCTCTAAGAGTGAAGATGAATGACTAGAAACCAGCGAATTGCCAATTTCTAGTTTGGTTCGTTACTTACTTTTTTATAGGATTCTTTTTTTCTTCTTCAATACGTTTATTTAACTCTGCTAAATAAACCTCTTCATCAACTGGAATTTCTACTTCTTTTCCAAGGAAGCTTGAAAGGTGAATCGCATTTGCTAATTGAACACCATTAATTCCATCGCTTCCTGGAGCAATTAGTGGAGTTCCGTCTAAGATATTAGCTGCAAAGTTTTCTAATACTGAAGAGTGTTGAGCGCCCCAAACGCTTTCAAACTCTATTACTTCTTCAGTGAAGATTTTGTCATCAGATTGTCCCATGAAAATTTTCATGACATCTTGCATGCTCATGCTGTTGCTCATTTCATTTTCTGGTCTTGTTAAACGTTTAATCGTTACCTTCTTACTATCATCAACAACGATTTTCCCTTTATCGCCTAGGATTTCAAAGCGGTCTGTACCTACAACATCATGTGTACATGTTACAAATACACCAGTTGCTCCGTTACCGTAATCAAGTAATGCAGTTACTTCGTCTTCAACGGCAATATTTCTTTGGTACCCATACTTAACATTTGAATAAACCTTTTTCGGCATTCCACAAATCCATTGAAGTAGGTCTAATTGGTGTGGAGCTTGGTTTACAAGAACACCGCCGCCTTCACCTTCCCAAGTTGCTCTCCACGCACTTTGGTCATAATAGCCTTGTGGTCTCCACCAAGTTGTAATAATCCAGTTCGTACGGCGAATTTCACCGATTTCACCATTATCGATAATTTCTTTTACCTTTTTGTAAAGTTCATTCGTTCTTTGATTGAACATGATTGCAAATGTTAATTCTGGTTTTGAAGCTGCAAATTCATTCATTTCTTTTACTTGTTTTGTATAAACACCAGCCGGCTTTTCTGCTAATGCATGAATATCCCTTTTTAGTGCTTCAATTGTCATTTCAGGATGTAGGTAATGTGGAACTGTTGTTACAATTGCATCAACATCTCCACTTTCCATCATCTCGATATAATCTTCATAAAATGGTACATTTGGAAACTTATCTTTAGCCTCTGTTTTTTTGGCTGGATCGATGTCACAAATCGCTCCAATTTCCATGTTTGGAACTTTTCCTTCAGCTATGAAACCTGCATATGCTCCACCTTGTGCACCTAAGCCAATAATACCTAATCTTACTTTTTTCATTCTTTTTACTTCCCTTCTTCATTTATTTGTAATTTACGATAATCCTTTGGGGTCATTCCAACTTTACTCTTAAAATAACGACTAAAATGCGAGGCGCTTTCAAAACCGCAATCAAGTGAAACATCCTTCAAAGGTTTATCCGGCTCCAAAGCTAACATGTATTTTGCCTGTGTTAGTCTTGTTGCCATTAAATATTCCATTACTGTAAACCCAGTTATTTCTTTAAACAAATGTGACAGATAGGACTTACTTAAATTAAGTGATTTTGCGATCGAATCAATCGTTAACTTTTCCATATAATGTTCCTGAATGTAGGTAACAATACTTTCAACATAATCTGTTTTATCGTCCTTTGTTTCAGGTTTTTTATATGAATTAGCGTTTCCCATCTTATCAAGAAGGATTAAGATCTGGATAAGAAGGACTTTCATTTCGATTTCCGCAACAGAAAGCTGATTTTTGTCAGACGTCCTATACAATTCGTCTACTCGACAAATTAATTCCTCCAATTTCTTCGATTGTTGGTTTTCATTTGTCCTGATTAAACAATGCTGTATTTTCCGGAATACATCCAGTAAATATTCTGCATTCAACTCCCTTAAAACGTTTTCAATCCATTGTGCAGAAAAGTGAACTGTACTACGAATGTACTCCGCTTCTGGAGAAACAATCGGTTTGTGTAGTGTTTTTCCATCCATCAAGAGAATATCCCCAGGTTCCAAATCATAGATTTGATTTTTAATCAAATAACGGCAGGAACCACTATGAAAAAAATAAATTTCATATTCTTGATGAGAATGATAGTCTAGTATGAATTCTTGCCTGCCGGTTAATCGGTAAATTGGCAATATAGGCTGTCTCAACTCTACCATCCTTTCAATTCTTGATGATAACATTATCATAACATAAGAAAAATGAAATTATTTGACTGAAAGCACTTACTTTTAGTAAAAAATTGACTGATACTGCTTTTAATTTGACACTTTAATGAAATTCTACGATTAGGTTATGTGAATTTTTTTCAATAGTTCTTTATACACATCCACCTGTCGAGCCAAAAAAGAAATTTTTCACTCCACTAAGAAAAAACTTTTTTATCTGTTATAATTAGATTATCTACTAAACCAAATAATTAAATGTAAACCCTTTCAATTGTTTGACAGATTTTTTTGCGATTTATTAATTGCAAATGACAAAGGAGTAAGTAAAATGGTAACAGGTGATAGTTCTTATATTAAAAAGATAAATAGAAGTTTAATATTACAAAAAATAATTGAAAATGATTTTATATCTAGGGCAGATTTATCAAAAATTACAGGGTTAAATAAAGCAACCATTTCTGTCCAAGTCGCTGATTTATTACAAGAAGAATTAGTTTATGAAAAACAATTAGAACATCATTCAGTTGGAAGAAGACCAATCATGCTCTCCATCAATGAAGATGCGGGTTATGTGTTGGGGATTGATGTAGATTATAAATCTATTATTTACACGATTTCAAATTTAAAAGGGAAACCAGTTTTTGAAAATGAAGAAAAAGTAGATACTGATGATTATGATTCAATCATCAAGACACTTATTGGAAAAATCAAAGAGTATCAGCTTCATTTTTCAGACAGTCCATACGGTGTAGTAAATGCGATAATTGGAATCCATGGGACAGTTAATAAACAAATTGGTAGTATACGCTTTAATCCAAGATATAAATGGGTCCAAAAAAATATAAAGGAAGATTTGCAAAAGGAATTAAGCATTCCTATTTTTGTTGAAAACAATGCGAATTTATCTGCCTATGCTGAAAAGGTTTATAAACATCACCACAGCAATAACCTGCTTACTCTCATTTTAACCTCCGGTATTGGATCGGGCATGATTATAGATGGGGAATTACAGAAAGGTTTTCACGGATACGCTGGGGAAATGGGGCATATGATCATATTTCCAAATGGCGATGCATGCAGATGCGGAAACCATGGTTGCTGGGAACTGTATGCGTCTGAGACAAAATTTTTAAGAAATTTGGAAACTGAAATTAACCAAACAAACTTATCTATTGCTGACATTCAGAATTTCTTAAAAACTGATCATATCATTGTAAAAAGTTTTATAGATAGATATCTTCAATATGTCTCCATTGGTCTTAACAATATCATTAATTTATACAATCCTGAAACGATTGTCATTAATAGCCGGCTATTAAAAATTTATCCTGGATCTGTTGAGAAATTAAAAGGAAACCTCATTTCTTCTGTCAGCGAATATGGAGAAATCGTTCTCTCTGACCTTGGTAATTATTCGTGTGTGCTCGGTGCTTGTGCATTAGGAATTCAACATTTTTTGGACGTTCATAACATTCAATTATACCTACCCGAAACACAATTACTTAAAGAAGAAAGCCCTGTCTGAAATTTTTGACAGGGTCTTTTTAATGTGTTTATTTAGAATAAAATCCTTGCCAAATAAATCATAATTGAGACAGTTATCGAACTAAATATGGTTGAAAATAGAACTATTTGTGCCGCAAAACCTGGATAATTATTATATTCCTCCGCAATAATCGCACTATTAACAGAAGTAGGCATACTTGAAGCAATAAATAGGGCTTGAGCCAATATCCCTTCGATATTGAACAGAAAAATCATGCCCAGCGCAATCGCCGGTCCAGCTAATAGGCGGAAGAAAAGACTCCAGTATACCTTTGTTAAACCCGCTTTAAAATTTATTTCGGCAACTTGTGCACCCAATGTAAATAAGGCAATTCCTATCATCGCATCAGCAATATAATTTACTGGAACCCATACAAAAGATGGAATGGGAACACTTAAGTAATTTAATAGAATACCAGTTAACATAGCATATAACACTGGCATTTTCATGTATCCTAGCATTGCTTTTAGCTTTCCAATCTTAATGGATTGGAGAGAAAAGACACCATATGAAAAGATTAAAATGTTTTGTAAGGTTAAAACGATAACCTGAATGGACATTGCAAATGGGTCTCCCTTGAAAACAAGATCATTCACAGGGACACCGTAATTACCTGAATTAAAAAAGATTGCACTATTCGAAAACGTAATCTTTTCTCCTTTTTGAAGACCAAGCAGTTTAGCTGCAAGTATTGAAATCACATAAAGTATGAGAATAATAATGATGAAAAATAATAAAACAAAACCAAATAATTGAAACGATAATTCTGTACTATATAATTTGACAAAAATAAATGCCGGTACCAAAAAGAACATATTAATTTTTGCTAACGTCGGTACATTCATATGGAACTTTTTTTGGAGGGTATATCCCATCGCAATAATGATAAATATCGGTAAAATAATTTCTCTAACTATGTTAAAAAAATTAATCATCACTCCCACTCCCTTCCACTCAAAAAGAAAATGGCAGTCTTTGAAAAGTTCTCAAAAACCGCCATCCGCTCTTATGACTTCATTATCGGGTCGTTTGATTAAATAGAGAAATAGCGTTTTGCATTCTCATAGCAAATTCCGCGTACATATTTTTCTAAAAGAGCCATATCTTTTGGCGCCTTTCCTTTCTCTACCCAAGTTCCTAATAAATTACATAAAATTCTTCTGAAATATTCATGTCTTGTAAATGAAAGAAAGCTTCTGGAATCAGTTAGCATTCCGATAAAATTACTGATAAGTCCCATATTAGCCAATGTTCTCATTTGATCTTCCATACCATCAATTGTATCGTTGAACCACCATGCTGTACCAAACTGAACTTTTCCTAGTACTTCCGAGCTTTGGAAGTTTCCAGCCATAGCTGCTAACACATTATTATCATTTGCATTTAGGCTATATAAAACTGTCTTTGGAAGTTTGTTTTGTACATCTAGTGCATCTAAAAGTCTAGATAATTTATCGGCAACCTTGATATCCCCGATTGAATCAAAACCAGCGTCAGGTCCTAAAAGCTTAAACATACGGGTATTATTATTTCTAGTTGCACCAATGTGAAGCTGCATAACCCAGCCTTTCTCAGCATAGAGTTCACCTAAAGTTACAAGTGTATATGTTTTAAATTGATCAACCTCTTTCTGAGAAAGCTGCTCACCTTTTACTTTCTTAGCAAAAATAGCTGAAACTTCTTCCTTAGTCGCTTCTTCATAGAAAAGAACACTTAAGCCATGGTCAGAGCTTTTACAACCTTGCTCATCAAAGAAGTCAACACGTTCTGCAAGTGCACGTAGGAAAGCTTCATAATTTTCAATTGTTTGGTTTGTTACTTGTCCCAGCTTTTCAACCCATTGTACGAAATCATCTTTTTCAATTGTTAACCCTTTATCAGGTCGGAATGATGGAGATACTTGTACTTTATAGCCTTCATCTTTAAGTTTAATATGGCTTGCTAAGTCATCAGTTGGATCATCGGTCGTTCCAACAAATTCAACGTTGAATTTTTCAAAAATAGAGCGTACTGATAATTCAGGTGAAGCTAATTTTTTGTTCGCTTCTTCCCAAATAGCTGGTGCAGTTGTTTCGTCTAATAAATCATCAATACCAAAGTAGCGTAAAAGCTCCAAATGAGTCCAATGATAAAGTGGATTTCCAAGCGTATTTGGAACAGTTTTAGCCCATGCCATATATTTTTCATAATCTGGTTTGTTCCCTGTTATGAAGTCTTCACTAATACCATTAGCTCTCATTAATCTCCATTTATAGTGATCGCCGCCAAGCCAAATTTCAGATAGGTTGCTGAAGTTTTTGTTTTCCAGAATTTCAACTTGATTCAAATGGTTATGGTAGTCGATAATCGGCAAATTTTTTGCCACATTATGATACAACTCTTTCGCAGTTTCATTTTCTAAAAGAAAATCATCGTTAATAAATGTTTTCATTTCTTTCATCCTTTCGAGTTAACGTATACGATCTAGTATTTAAATAAACATACAAAAAGATTCTAACTTAATTAGTTAGGATAGTAAACAAACTATTCAACTATACTAATCATACGAGAAAACGCTTTTATTTTCAATAGAGAGATATTGGATTTAGTACTAGTTTATCTTTTCTTTTGTTTTATACTTATATTCCCCTGGGGTCATTCCGTAATACTTTTTAAATGTTTTAGAAAAATAACTCTTATTTTCGAAACCTAACTCAAATGCAATCTGTTCAATTGATTTTGTTGAATGTTCTAGTAATTCGATCGCTTTTGTCATTTTTGTTTTCGTCACATATTCAACAAATCCTTCTCCTGTTTCTTTCTTGTACATCCTACTAAAATAACTAGAATTCAAATGTAAATGGGCAGCTACTTCATTCAAAGAAATCTTTTCTCCTATATGGGTCTGTACATATTTTTGTGCTTTTAGTATATCTTCATTTCTAGTTGTTAGATTGGTTGATCTTATTTGTTCGAGAAACTTATCACATATATCGACTAGTACATTTTCTAAATGTTCAAATGTCTCAACATACTGAATTACTTGGTCCGCTATTGTTATGACAACAGATTGCCGTTCAAAATGTTTTAAGGCGTTTAAAGATAATTTAATATCAATTATTAATTTAATTGCCCAATCTTTTATCGAATCCGGGGAATATTTCTTTTCTCTTATTTGTTTTAATTGTTGGGAGATGCATTCTACTATCTCATCTTTTTTATCCTTTAATATCAACTCTTTTATTGTCTGCGAAATCTCTACATAATCTTGAAATATAGAGTCACGTGTGTATGAGATTGGATAATAGTATTGAATACTGTTATATCTGTAATAAAATCGTTGCTCCTTATTTTCAAGTAGAATTCTCATGTTTTCTATTAATGTCTGTTCCTTCACATTTAGTTCGCCAATTACAGAAGTAATGCTAATCTTGAAGCAAGCCTGAATTGTATCATGTAATTCCTTTAAAATACTTTCTAGCAGATGTTTCGTTCTTTCATTTGTGTTGTACTTCTTAGGAAAAAGAATAAAAAATTTACCTTGTATAAAGAATATCTGTACGACTTGCTGAACCTTTGAGCTAAGTACATCTTCTACCAAATTGTTAATACCAAATTGAAGTAAATTTTCATTCTCATAATGATTGATTGCTTCTTGATATTGATCTATAAAGCATAATATTGGGGTGGAATACTTGCATGAAAAGTCAAATCCTAAAAGTTCCTCTTGATCTTTCCACCAACCATCCTTTTTTAAATTCTGTTCTTTCATAAGCTTTTCTATAAACTTTGATTTTAATGTCATATTATTTCTTTCTAAAAACTGGGTGACTTTTAAGTGCTGATTTCTTGTGAATTGTTCTTGGTCCAACTTCTCCTTTAATCTTCCAAGTAAATCAATGATATTCGTCTCTTCCATTGTTTCTTTTAAAATATAATCAAAGACTTCTAATTTTAGCGCTTGTTGTGCATAGCGAAATTCATCTTGGCATGAAAGGATTATATGATATGATTTAGCTCTTGATTTTTTCAGTTGTTCGATTAATTCTATTCCATTTAATTTAGGCATTCCAATATCAGTAATTAATACATCATACGTGTTTTCCAGCAGATATTCTAAAGCAGAATTACTCTCTTGGAAGGATGCAACTACTTTAAATCCATGATCTTCCCAAGGGATGAATCTCTTCAAAAACTCAATAACGATCACATCATCATCTACCAAGACTACTTCATACATTCTACTCACTCCTTACGCAATGGAATTTCAAAGGTTACAGTTGTTCCTTTTCCTTCTATACTATCAATATTCATATGAAAATCTTTTCCATATATCAACTTCATCCTTTGATAAACATTTTGCAACCCTATTCCATTAAATGATTGATTATTTTTATCACTTTGAATATTGGTTGATTGATAGACTTTCTCTTGTAATCGTTTTAATGTGTAATCATTCATACCTTTCCCATTATCTATAATGGTTAATTTTAAGTAATTATTCACTTGCTCATTAGAAATAATTTGGATGATTTCTTTGCTATTATTATTACCATGTATGATAGCGTTTTCGATAACGGGTTGCAAGAAGAATCTTGGCACATTAATATTAGAAGCCGCCTCTATAATATGAATCTGTAATTCTACTTCATGTTGATGACGAAAATTCATCAATTCAACATAATGTTTTACAGTCAATAACTCTTCTTCTAAAGGAATAAAAGCATTGTTACGATTAATTGTCATTCTTAGAAGTGCTGATAACGAATAGATAAGTGAAGCGCTGCTATTATTGCCTTCCATTTTTATTTTTAAGCGAATTGCATTCAGGACATTAAATAAAAAATGAGGATTAATTTGAGCCTGGAGCATTTCTAATTCCGCGCTGCGCTTCGCTTCTTCCTTCATTTTAATTTTCTCAATCATTTCCTCAATCGTATCTAACATATGATTAAATGATTGGCTTACCTGTGCAACGTCATTATTTCCTGTTATTTGTATCCTTGCCGATAAGTCACCTTGTTTGATTGCTTTTGTAACATCATTTAGCCTTATAATAGGTTTCGTGAATTCACGTACAAGCATAATTAAACCAATTAAAAACAGGGCTAAGAACCCGCCTTGAATTAAAATAGTTGTTTTAGTTACCGTATTTATTGAACCAATTGTGTCTTTATACGGTACAAGACTAACCAATCTCCAGTTCGAATACGAAACCGGATATGACACCAATATATGTTTCTCTCCATCATAATCGACTATGTGGTAAGCAGAATCCATTACATCATACGGTAATTTTGATCCAATTTCATTTGTATTTAAACTGGAATAGACTTCACCTTCCGTGTTAGTCAAGTAAAATTTTGCTCGATTATCACTTTGATATTTGCTTAAAAGCCGCTTTATCTCATCCTCTTTTAAACTAATAATTAAATAGATATCCGAGGAATTTGCCTTTTGAATCCTTCTACCAATAGTAATCAGGTTAGGGTAGGAATCTTTCTCAGATTGAATGTAGGTGGGATGTGCTCCTAGCCAAAAGGTTTGATAAAAATTTAAGTTATCCAATTTTTTGAACCATGGTTTTTCTTTAAAGTGTAAAGGATTAAAATTTACCAGTGAGTAGTTGGTGTAAAAAAGGTCATTTTCAAATAAGATTGTAATATACAGAGGCATCAGTAAATCCGTAATACTGGACAATTCATTCGATATATGAATATAGTTAAGAGCAATTTTTTCTTTTACAGTTGGAGAATCTGCTTCAATTAACTCGTGTGATTTTAGTAACTGACTCATACTGGAATCAAATTGTATATAGTTAGAGGTATACATAATATCATCAAAAATGTTCTTAATACCTAACTCAATCATCCTTAAATCATCTTCTGATTGTTTCGCTGCACGTTGTTCGAGTACATCCTTCGTAAAATAGTTTGAAACGATATAAGTACTAACCCATGGAAATAGAATACATAGAATAACTGAAATAATTAATCTGGCTCTTAGTGACATTTGACTTAGCTTTTTCCATAAAACCTTCACTGTTGATCACCGCTTCAAAAAAAATAATAGAGAGAAAACAAGTGTTTTCTCTCTATTATAGCATGAATATTCTAATTATTGATTCGCATCTATGATAGCTTGCACTCTTTTTTCAATATTTTTCATCGTTTTATCAAGGTCCTGCTCACCAAGAAGATATAATTCAACCTCTGCACCAAATTCGGTATTTAATTCCAAAATATATGGAGGTGGCGCAATTGGTTTAGTTGGTTTAACAGAAACAAGTGAATGTTTCAATGATTCCATATGAACTGCATCTGGTTTTGGTGTTCCACTTACCATTGTTTCTAACACCTTGTCTACATCTGCATCCTTCCATGAAGGTGCAAAAATCCCTTGTTCTACGATACCTTCTGTTGTCAACCAACGCATAAAGTCATATGCCTCTTGCTTATGTTTCGAGCTCTTTGCGATGGAAATCAAATCTCCACCCATCGGCGCAGTAGCTTCTTCACTATCACTATTTTTTGGCCATGGCGCCCAAGCGATTTCAAATTCAGGTGTAAATTGACCCCATTCTGTCACCATATAACTATAAATAGGAATCATTGAAGCTGATTGACTAAAGAATTGCTGACGATAGTCCATTTTTTGCGATAAAATTTCTGTAAATGGAACTGATGATTTATCAACATTTTCTAATTGATTTCGAAGTTCTAGTGAAGCTTTTAACATAGGGTCATTTGCATTAGATGTACCATCCTCATTTACCATCATATTATTTTCCTCTTTGCTCACAAGCTTTAAAACGGAAAATAACTCATGCCATGTGTGTAAGTACGACCCAAAATGTTTGTTTGTTGTTAGCTTTTTAGCGTATTCCGCATACTCATCCCAGGTCCATTCAGTTGGAATCTCTAAGCCAGCTTCATCAAGATGTGCTTTATTAAGCATCACAAGCCCTGTAATATTTTTCATTGGCAAGCCATAGTAGTCACCATTAATAAGTGGATATGCATTATTGTAAACTTCATTAATGTCAATGCCTTCTGCTTTAGTAAATTCTGTAATAGGATCAACCAATCCTGCATCAACTCGTTTAGCTAAGTCATTGACATTGGAGAACATAATTACATCCATTTCTTCACCCGCAGATGCCATTAAATCTAATTGCTTAAAATAATCTCGAGAGTTCATGTTTTCAACAAGTGGAATAGATTCCACTTTTATCCCAGGATTTTTTTCCTCATATTTTGCTATAACTCTTTCCCATTGTCCAACATCCTCATTAATCCAATGGACAAATTTTAACGTAACTTCTTCATTAGATGACTCTGAACCAGACTTAGAATCTTTTTCATCTGTCGAAGCGTTATCTTTTCCAGAACAAGCTACCAACATAAACATTGCCAAAAGTCCAACTAGTAACGATAACCCCCATCTTTTCATTTTAAAGCCTCCCTTTTTTTGTTTGTATATAAACCCTCCCTGTATAGAGAGGGTAAATACCCTTATTACCCCTTAACTCCACCAAGTTGTATCCCTTCGATAACGTTTTTCTGTCCGATAATGAAGATAATGAGTAATGGTAAAATCGCGGACACCGATGCTGCCATCATTAACGAATAAACGCTCCCATGCTGATCTGAAAAGCTTTGTACACCTAGTTGAATCGTAAATAATTCTTTCGATCTTAGAAAAATTAATGGATATTGGAAGTCGTTCCAGGTCCAAATAAATCGTAAAATCGCATATGTTGCAATCGCTGGTCTAACTAATGGTAAAGCAATCGATGCAAAAATTCTAAAATGACCCGCTCCATCCATTCTCGCTGATTCAATAATTTCATTACTAATTCCTAGATAAAACTGTCGTAGCATAAAAGTTCCAAATACACTAAAACTATTTAATAATATGAGACCCGTATGAGTATCATAAAGCCCGACCCATCGATATAATAGAAATTGTGTAACTAACAAAGTCTGAGGCGGAATCATGAAAGTTGCCAATACGATTAAAAATATTAAATCTCTACCTTTAAAATTTATTTTTGCAAAACCATATGCCGCTAAACATGAAACCGTACATGAGATTAATGTAGTTAGTACGGTAACTTTAATAGAATTCCAATATAATAGTAAAAATGGCATGGAGCCTGTCCAGACCTCTTTATAATTTTCAACTACATTCCAGGTTTTCGGTATCCATTCAATCGGAAATGTTAATACTTCCTCTTCTATTTTAAAAGAAGCAGATATCATCCAGAAAAATGGCATTAGAAAAGCAAGTCCTATTAGAGCCATAATTACTGTCATGATTAATTTTCGTATGTTTAATTTTTTTATCATCTCTACTGCTCCTTTCTTCTTAATAATTCACCCATTTTTTCTGTCCAATAAATTGAATATAGGTAATAATCAAAATGATAACAAACATTACTAAAGAAATTGCGGAAGCGTAGCCTGTTCTTAATTCAATAAATGCTTGCTGATACAAATAAACAACTGGTGTTATTGTAGAATTTGCCGGTCCACCATTCGTTAAAACAATAATTAAATCGAACACTTTAAAGCTTGAGATAACTCCTGTAACAAATAATAAGAACGTGGTAGGTGATACTAAAGGAATCGTGATTTTTCTAAATTGAGTCCAAGCATTAGCTCCATCCATTTGTGCTGCTTCATATAATTCTTTAGGGATATTCTGCAAACCAGCTAAGTAAATGATTAAATTAAATCCAATTCCTGTCCAAATCATAATTAACATAACGGATGGTAGGGCAAAGGTAACGTCTGCTATCCAACCAGGTGGATTTTCTACTCCAATTGTTTTCAATAATTGGTTAATTGGACCTTTCGTTGGATGGAAAAGCACTTGAAATACAACTGCAACTGCTACAACGCTAGATATAAACGGCATAAAGTAGATAACTTTAAACATATCCTTCAAATACACATATTTATTAATGATAACAGCTAAACCTAAAGATAGAATTAAAGTAATCGGTATAGCTAAAATCAAGATAATATTATTGACTAACCCCTTAAGAAATAATGCATTGGTAAGTAATTTTGAAAAATTCTCTAATCCTACAAATTTAGCATTTTGATAACCTGCTACAAAATTCCAATCTGTAAAACTTAAAACAAACGAAGATAGAATTGGAAATAAGACTAATATAGAGGTACCAATAAACATTGGTGCTATAAATACATAACCGGATAAATTCTCCTTCCATCCATTAAAAGGAGAGTTCTTCCCTTTTTTAGCTCGCTTATGAACTTTGTTTTTTGTTTGTACCAGATCTGTTTCGAGTTTAATTTCGCTTTTCATGATTTTCACCTCTTCTTCTTTTGTTGGATGACTTAAGAATCGTTAATGTAGACTTAGTATAGATTTAGAAACCGCTTTCAACAATCGATTATTTTTACATTATTGGCAAAATTTTTACTAATTTTATTTTTTCTTACAAACTACGACTATTTTTATAAGTCATTTAGTCATTATTGAAGTAATATTTTTACTTTTCGGGAATTTTTTTTACCTTATTCTAAAAATAGAAAACGTTCGTTTAGGCTGCATGATATATTATTGTTAAGGAGGGAGCACTATGAAATTAGGAGCATTTTCTGGTTCAATTCTAACCTTTTGTGAGTGGGTTGCAAGGCTAGCATATCTGAATCTATTATGGATTCTTTTTACTTTATGTGGATTCGTGATTTTCGGATTCTTTCCTGCTACAATTGCGATGTTAGCTACATTAAGACAGTTTCTAATCAAGAATCACCCACCCGTATTCAAAACGTTTTGGCACTATTATAAAAAAGAGTTTTTAGGTAGTAATAAATTAGGATTAATCATTGTAGGTATCGGTTTTATATTGTTTATGAATATTAACTTTTTACAATCTGCTTCTAATGAGGGATCCTCTCTACTTTTTTATTCTAGTATGATTATGAGTTGTATGTATTTTCTAATCATTTGCTACACATTAGCTTCCTTTGTTGAATTTGAGCAACCATTAGGAACTCATTTGAAAAATGCCCTTCTTATTACAATTTATAGTCCTATACCAAGTCTACTTATTATTTTCGGATTCGTTGCAGTGTACTTTGCTGTTACTACTATATCTGGAATAGGATTCTTTTTTAGTGTTAGCCTATTAGGTCTTGTGGTTCTCTCCTCGGCAAATCTTGCATATAAGAGAATAGCAAGTAAACAAGAACAACTAAGTAGTCGAGTAGGAGGTTAATGTAAGCACACCTTTTACCAACTACTGCAGGTTAAAGAACAAAAGCGCAAGCGCCTTGATCAGCCCCGACAAGCATAAGACGAGCGCTGACAGAATGCGCTCTTTGCCTTCCGAAGCGATTGGCTTATGACCTCGAGGGGCTAGGCGCTGGAGCTGGACTTAGATACACCCAATAAAAGTTATCCTCAATAATAAATTTTATAATTTCCTAAACAAGGAAAAAAACTCCCCGAAAACACTGATATCCTGTTTTCGGGGAGTTTTTTATTTTTCATGTGTAGATATGCTCTTGATCTCAAGCTTTCATCCATTATTTTGAAATGCCGAAATTATTACTAATCATGAGGTATCAGATTAGTTCCCTATAAAGGTTAAGTTCTGTACTTTCTCTTAATTTCCTTAACTCAGGAACAATTTCTAGAACATGTTTACTATTATTGTGTCGATTTAAAGACTCTTGATCTTCCCATTCCTCAATCATAGAAATGATTGAAGGATCATTGATATCTTGATTAAGAGTATATGTTAAACATCCTTTTTCTTTTCGAGTTTCTATCACAACTGTTTTAGCCAGTGTTACATATTCCTCCACATTTACTTCTGGCTTTAGTTTGATTTTACAAACAACTTTAATCATATTATTATCTCCTTTTCAATTTGAAGAGTAAGAGGGATTTGGTTATCCTATTGGTAACTAGAACACGTTAATAAACTGTGGGAGACTAGCCCCGCATGTTATTGCACTATTTATAGTTTTGTCATTTTTAATCCCTTTAAAAATTCATTTGTGGCCTCGCCTAATTCTTTCAAAAGGTTATTGATATCATTTCTGTTTCCACTATTAACAGTTCGAATAACCTCTTTCGTGAGGTCATGTATTTTTTTATGCGGAATATACAAGGTCTGTACTGCTTCATGCGAGGGAATTGTTTTTTTTGTGTTTTCTAAATACCTTCCAACATTACAGGTTGTGTGTTCACCCACACTATTTTCGTTTAGTTTTACAAATCCACAAGAAGCATTGTATGCTTTCCATTTAAAAAGTAAATGGTCCCCCATAGTAACCTTTTTAATGTGTTCTCCTTTTAGATCTTTAAAGTAAGGAAGAGCCATTTGTTTAGTATCCTCCAACAAACTACTTACATCGTAAATCCCTTGTCCCGTTTTTATGCAAACGTCATTTAATAACTGAGTTTGAATGTTAATTTCAGAAAGTTTTTGCGTCGTTTCTTGTGTCGTATCTGCTTGCTCCTCTACATTAGCAGATATTTCCTCAAAAACCGATGAAATGCTTCCTAATGATTTCTCCAGTTGATTCATTGATAGAACAGCATGATTAATTTGTTCTTTTCCTTTAGTAAAAACTGTTACTGCACCCGTTATCGTTTGATTGGAAACTCCGATTTCTCCTCTAAGCTTTGCCACCATATCTTTTATGTAGTTCGCTGATTGTTTTGTATTATCTGCTAATTTTTTAATTTCCTCAGCTACAACAGAAAAACCACGTCCGGCCTCCCCTGATCTTGCTGCTTCAATACTAGCGTTTAATGCAAGCAGATTTGTTTGCCCCGCAACATTATTAATAATATTTACCACATTTTCTATTTCCTTTGTGACTTCTACTAAGTTATTCATTTTCTCCTGAACAGCTTGAATTCCCTCGAAAGATTGATTAATGTATTTAAATGACTCATTAATCGTATCAAGAGAATTCGTTGAAATAGAAATAGTCTCATTTGTTGTGATTAATGATGATTGTACAAAGTTAGATATTTCTTCTATTGAAGCACTCATTTCCTCGCTACTAGCGGCCACTTCATCCATGGATGATTTTTGCACGGAAATATAATCAACCATATCCTTTACATAATCCATTTGCGTAACAAATTCCATAGTTTCTACATTTCGAAGGAATTGCTCTCTTATCTGTGAGTTTTTTAGCTCAAGTAGTTTATTTATCCATAATTCTATTTCACTATCTCCTGATAAATATGGAATCTCTTTTGATAAACCATCATAGTTTTCATTTTGTTTATAAACCCTTTGCAATTCTCCCACTAAATAATCTGTTAACGCTTTATCTTTATTGGCCTCTTCTCTTTTTCTATTTAATAGAAACATTTTGACTTCCCCCTTGAATCAAATTCTTCTAGTATATCTAGTATATATTTCAAATAAAAATGATGCTATTGATAATTTTTAAAATTTTCTTAAATAAGTACCTATAAATAGAAAAAGGATAAACATAAATTCTGTTTATCCTTTTTCCTCTATGATTACTTGATCAAATTTGAAAGTCAGCCGAACTGCTAAAATGGGATTAAAAAGAAGCTTTCAACCTACTTTTTTGTTTTGTTTCTTGGTTTTCTAACATTTAAATCCGTGGTTTTCTTCTCTCGCACATCCACAATTTCTCCCTTGTAAAAGTCCTTTTTACTAAAAGTGATCCCAAGATCATGCTCCATTTTTTTGAGGAAACTTTCCTCACGTGAATTGACGATCGAGATGACTACACCCTTTTTCCCCATTCGCCCTGTTCGACCTGAGCGGTGAACATATTGTTCTGTTGTTTTTGGAAAATCAAAATGAATCACATAGGTGACATCCTGAATATCAAGACCCCTTGCCGCTACATCGGTCGTTAGCAATAAAGGAATTTTTCCAGCACGGAAATTTTTCATTGATTGCTGTCTTTCCTGCTTTTTCGCTTCTCCAGCAAGAACTGCAACATCAACATGGTTATAGGTTAACTTCGCTTCAATTTCTTCTACTTTATCGAGACTTTTTATAAAAGCAATTGCTTTGTCTGGTTCGGTATACATAATTTTGCGAAGTACATCGATTTTATCCCGCTGTTCACATAGGAAATAGATGTGTGATGTGTTTTCCTGGTTGAGAGTTTGCTTTACTCGAATGATTTCCGCATTGTTCATCAAGGACTTCGCAATCTTTTCGGTTTGCTCAGAGATTGTAGCTGAGAAGAAAAGGATTTGGCGATCCCTTAAGGTAGATTTAATAATGCTTTGCACATTGGATAGATGTTCATTTGAAACGAGCTGATCCGCTTCGTCGACAATGACGGTCGTAACCTCGTGCATTTTCATTTTTTTCATTTTGATAAGTTCCATGATTCGACCTGTTGTTCCAATGACGATTTGTGGACGTTCTTTCAGTTTTTCGACCTGTTTTTTAACATTTGCTCCGCCAATGAAGGACGCGCTTACGATGTTTGTGCCTTTCGTCCACTTCCGAACTTCCTCCAGGATTTGCATGACGAGCTCACGGGATGGAGCCAGGATCACAATCTGGATGCCACTCTTTGCTTCGTCGAGCTTTTGTATAGCAGGAAGTAAATACGAAAGAGTTTTCCCCGTTCCCGTCGGGGATTCGCAAATAACGTCCTTCCCTTCGAGTATGGCAGGAATCGCTTTTTCCTGTATCGATGTTGGAGCTTCAAATCCCGACTCCTGCCAGACTTCTTGTATAAAAGGTTTCATTTCTTCTAATTGAGACCATTTTGACATTTTGATGTACCTTCCTTATACGTACTTGTATGTTTAGACTATTGTATATTCTAACTATCTTTTGGCTGAAGTGCAAAAAATAGTTTATTTAAGGAGATTTATTTGCTTATTGAGGGTTGGCTGTTCGTTTTCGTATGGGGAGTGGATGACTTCCAAGTGTGATTGGTCTTGAATGCCATCAACTTCCTAATTACTGGTATACGGGGTACTCCCGAGTCTGTTGGAGTATCACCAATCTCCTAATAAATGGTATGTAGGGTACCTACAGGGCAACTAGAATACCACCAACTTCCTAATTACTGGTATACGGGGTACTCCCGAGTCTGTTGGAGTATCACCAATCTCCTAATAAATGGTATGTAGGGTACCTACAGGGCAACTAGAATACCACCAACTTCCTAATTACTGGTATGCGGGGTACTCCCAGGGGTGCTGGAAAACCATGTCACCCCTACCACAAAAATGCCCCTCACCAAGAATGAAGGGCATTAACAAAACATTGTTCTATTAGATCTGTTTAGCTTCTATTACTTTTGCAGATGGGTCTTGCGAGAAGGTACCTTTGTATTCAACAACGTCAATATGGCAGTGTGGTCCAATGACGACGTTATCTCCTCGAACCATTTTAGCATTTGTATATTCAATTTCAATTTCATCTGCCTCGATTATTTCCGTTGTCAGCGAAACTGGATAGACCGCTTTAAAAAGATTATTAAGGAAACTAAAAATTCCTTTTTTGACTGTAATGGTTCGACCACCAATTTCTTTCGCACGACATTCACCAGCAATTGAGATATCGATTACGTCCGCGTTTAATAATCCTCCGATTACAAAACCGCCTGTGCCTTTGAACTCCTCAGCCTCACAATCTTCTGCAATCGTGGCTTTACCTCGTATTTTTATTTCTTCCGCTTTTAAGCTGCCCCCGATTTTTCCGTTACCCGATATTTTCATGTTATTAATTTTGGCATCACCTTTAATGCCACCAGTACCCTCAATCGTAAATTGCTCAAATTCGATAGACCCTTCAATATTCCCACTACCGCTTATTTTTCCTTCATTTCCTTTAACATTCCCGTTAACAGTGCCAGTGCCATTTATCGTGAAGTCATTGCATTCAATGTCACCTTGCACATTCCCTTTTCCATTAATTAAAACTTTATTAAAACTACCACCACCGGAAGATCCCATTCCGTTAATGAGTAAGTTTCCTTGATTCTCAAAATCCACCATTTTAGCCGCCTCCCATTTAGATTAATTTCGTTCGCAATTCTTCCATTTCATTCGTAAAAGCTATTTTGACGATTAGTTTTGTTCCTTGGTCAATCACAAAATCTGTTGTACTTTGCACGATAAAACAGGTTGAAACTCCAAGCTTGCGGACGATCACCAGTTCACCGTAGCTTTGTTTTTCTTTTGAAAAATAATCGTTTGAAACCTGAATCACCATTTTTGCTTCTTCAAGACTGATATCTCCTGATTGCAGCAACTTTTCGACCAAATAGACCGTTAAGATTCCTTCAAAATGAAACTTTTCTGGACTATCTTTGAGCTGGTCTAGATAGAGATTAATAGTCGTTTCAGATGCGAGACCTCGTTTTACGAGATCCATTTTACTAAGGTTTAGCTCACCTACACTTGGTGAGAACATTTCCGCCATTTCATCAAGGGATAGATTTTCCTTCATCTTTTGAATCCGATCAATTCGCTCTAAGATCTTTTCTTTTGGAAAAAAGGTCTCCTGCCCGGTAAAAGTTGATTTTCGAATAAACCACTCCTCCGGAATCAAGTCTTTGCGCTTCCATCTGTAGAGCTGCCCATAAGAAATGCCTGTTACTTCAAGTAATTCCTTTTTCGATAATAACTCTTCACTCATCTCTAAACGGCTCCTTTCTTATAAAACTAATGTAACATAACACTGTTACGTTATACAACATAAAATTACATAAACTTGAAAAAAATTTGGGGACGAGGAACCTGTCCCTCTGTCCCATAAAAAAAAGCTGATTCGCAAATATTTGCAAATCAGCTTCCGCCTTGGTAGGAAAGCATGGACGCAACATTAATGATTTTTCCACTCTTTTGCTTTACCATTATTTTTGCTGCCTCTTGGCTTTAAATATAAAGTGAGTTTAAATTCAGATCGATATACCTTCAGCGGACGATTTTACCTGAGGCATTTTCGGCAAATGCTTTGATATCCTCTTCCGAAAAGATATTGCTATCTCCATGAACAGTATGTTTTAATGCTGATGCTGCCGTACCAAAGGTGACAATTTGCGCAGGTTCGTGTCCTTCTAAAATTCCATAGAGAATTCCTGAAGCAAACGCATCTCCGCCGCCAACCCTGTCTACAATCTGGGTAATGTTATGCACCTTTGATTGATACAACTTCCCGCTAACAAATAAATAACCTTGTAATCTATTATGAGAAGCAGATAAGACTTCCCTAAACGTAGAATACAAATATTTGATATTCGGATACATATCCGCAATCTTTTGATAATAAAAAGCAAGTTTCTGAGATTGGTCCAAAGTATCATCTGCTTCTTCAATTTCTAACAAGTTAAGCGCATCCAATTCTCCACATGAGCAAATATCGACATATGGTAAAAATGGTTTAATTGCAGCAGAGGCTTCTTCAAGACTCCATAATTTTGCTCGATAATTGAAATCAAAGCTTGTTGTGACACCTCGTTCTTTCGCAATCTTTAAACCTTGTAGAGTTAATGCCTGTAAGTTTTGCGATAGTGCGGGCGTAATCCCTGATACATGAAATAGATCAGCACCTTGTAAAATTTCAGCAAAATCAATTTCATCCTTAGCTAGCTGTGCAAAGCTTGAGCCTTTTCGGTCATATGTGACCTGTGCACTTCTTTCACCTACACCTGTTTCCAAGTAGTATGTACCAAGGCGCTCCCCGCCTTTTAAAAGGTAATCCGTATGAATGCCAAATGAATGTAAATGCCGTTCATACGCCTGCCCAAGCGGATTGTTCGGTACTTTCCCAACAAAATAAACCTCATAGCCAAATCGTGAAAGGGATGCTCCTACATTAGCTTCTGCACCGCCGTAATTGATTGTCAGCTGGTCTGTTTGAAAAAGGCGTTCACCTAAGTTCGTGGATAAGCGAAGTAAGGGTTCCCCAAATGCAACAATCTTTTTCATGATTTACGCCCCTCTTACTTCTTTAACTTTAGCGACATATTGGGCAGCGTATTCCGTTATTTTCGCGTAATCTCCGGTCTTTGCAGGGGCAACTAGATTACCGCCAACGCCTACGGCCACACATCCATTTTTAATCCATTGATGAATGTTATCGAGGCTAACTCCACCCGTCGGCATGATGTTCACCTGTGGGAGTGGCGCTTTAACCGCTTTCACAAAATCCGGTCCAAAGGCATTCCCTGGGAAGAGCTTGATAATATCTGCACCAGATTCAAGTGCACGTTTCATTTCTGTAATCGTCATGCACCCTGGCATGTACGGAATTTGATACAAGTTACATAGTTTAGCAGTTTCTTCATCAAAGCTAGGGCTAACGACAAATTGTGCTCCCGCTAATATCGCGATTCGTGCAGTTGTTGCGTCAAGTACAGTTCCTGCTCCAATGACAACTTCACTATTTTTGTAGATGGAAGCTAGCTCCTTAATCACCTCGTCAGCACCATCGACTGTAAAGGTCACCTCGATTCCATTGATTCCACCCTCGACACAGCTTTCTGAGATTTTCACTGCTTCTTCTTTTGAATCTGCTCGAACAACTGCGACTACGCCGCAATCCGCGATTTTTGAGAGTATCTTTATTTTTTTCATGGTTGCCTCCAAAATCTCTTGACTATTTCCTATTTGGAAATTAACTTTATTATATGGAAACTTACAAGGTTATTATATATAATAGTGAAAGGGATTTCAACAGATAGATTGAGAATTTACGGAATATTTACGAAAAGAGTGTGACGACCTTGCAAGAAAAGAAGCAACCATATGGTACCGTCTTGATAAAAGCTGACAGTATCTTAAAATACCTGTCCACAACAGACAAGCCACAAAGCCTTCAACAAATCGCGAAAGAAACCGAACTAACTAGTTCCACAGCATTGAAAATTTTAGATACTCTCCAATTAATTGGATATGTACAAAAGGACGACGAAACCAAAAAATTTCGCCTTGGTAGATCCATTATCAAATTTGCCAACAAAGCATTAAACCAAACCGACATAAAAGATCTTGCACAGCCTTTTTTAGAAAAACTGAGGGAACAAACAACGGAAACGGTCCATATGGGCATTCTTGATCAATCGAGCATCATCTATATTACAAAACTAGAAAGCTTTAATCCTGTTTCCTTGTACTCACGTGTTGGTAAAGCCATCCCTCTCTATTGTTCTGCAATGGGAAAATCAATCCTAGCCGACCAAACGGACGAACAAATTGAAGCGTATTTGAACAACCATACATTAGAAAAGAAAACCGAAAATACAATCACAACTAAAGAAGGTGTTATGAAGGAAATCTGTGAAATCCGCAAAAACGGATATGCATTTGACAATGAAGAACACGAAGCAGATATTTTCTGTGTAGGGGCAAGTATTACAGTCAATGGCAAAAACTATGGCGCTTTTAGTGTCAGTGTACCGAAATATCGAATCACCGATGAATTTATAAAAAAGATCATTGAAAATGTTCTTGCTTGTAAAAGAGGGATTGAAGGTGAATTAGGATAGGGACACGGGGCAGTTTTCTTGCCCCCCATTTTGATTGGGACAGGGAAACTATTCGCAATAAAAAACTTCCAATTATAAAAACTATCAAAAAACTTATTGACCTTCTCTTACTTCCCTGTTATTATACCAATATATTAAAAATCGATGACGAGAAAGAGTACGATAGGAATTCTGTTCCTCAGAGAGTCGACAGTTGGTGAAAGTCGATGTTCAGAGCCATCCGAAAATCATCTCAGAGATGCAAAGCTGAAACAAGTAAGCTTTGACGGAGAGTCCGCCGTTACGAAGGAACACGTATGTTTGTACGTTAGTGAGCGTCGCGCCTTTTTGGCTGCGGAATCTGGGTGGTATCGCGAGTTAAACCTCGTCCCTATTTTAGGGGCGAGGTTTTTTGTTTTTTCGTCGGGACATGGGACCTGTCCCTCTGTCCCAAAAATATTATCTAAGGAGAGTAATTCCCATGAAGAAATTGGACACTTTATTTATCGGTTTTATGTTATTTTCAATGTTTTTTGGTGCTGGTAATTTAATTTTTCCACCGTTTTTAGGTGCTGGGGCTGGTACAAACTTTTGGACTGGTATGCTTGGTTTTATCGTAACAGGAGTTGGATTACCTGTTCTTGTCATCTTTGCGGTTTCCCTTGTAAAAGGTGGCGCTCAGGCAATGGGCGATCGGGTCCATCCTGTATTTAGCACAGCTTTTATGGTTGCTGTGTATCTATGCATCGGACCATTTCTTGCGATTCCGAGAAATGCTAATGTTGCGTTCGAAATGGGAATTACCCCATTTTTACCTGAATCAACAAATACTGCACTCATTCTTTTACTTTTCTCAGTTGTCTTTTTCGGTATTGTTTATTTTATCAGCTTAAACCCTAGCAAAATGGAACAATATATGGGGCGCTTTATTGCGCCAACCTTGGTCGTTGCCATTGTTATTTTAATCGCCGTTGGATTATTTAAGCTTGATACACCGTTCCTTAATCCAACAGAAGACTATCAAACAGGGGCGTTTTTCAAAGGATTCCTTGAAGGATACAACACAATGGATGCTCTTGCTTCGTTAGCATTCGGAATTGTCATCTTAAACTCGATTCAAAAAAAGGGCATCGAAAATCGTTCACAGTTAACGCGATACACGTTCAAAGCTGGATTAATTGCAGGTATCCTCCTTTCTGCCATTTATGTTGGTATTGGAATAGTTGGCGCTAAGATGGCAGGTCATGGCACGTTTGCAGACGGTACAGAAATTTTATCTTCTGCAGCAACCCAATTATTTGGACAAAGCGGAACTCTACTTCTTGGCCTGATTTTTACATTAGCTTGTTTCACAACCGTTGTTGGATTAACAACTGCATGTGGGCAGTATTTTTCAAACTTACTACCAAAGTTAAGCTATAAAACAGTTGTAACTATTGTAACGTTAGTTGGATTTACGCTTTCAAACCTTGGATTAGCACAGATTTTAAAAGTCTCTGTTCCTTTCTTAGTGATGACGTACCCACTATTAATCATGTTAGTGGTATTAACCTTCTTTAGTCGTTATTTTAGAAATGTAAAAGTCGTTTATGGTTCAGCTTTTGTTTTCACTGGTGTATTTGCCTTAATTAGTGGATTAAATGCTTTTGGTCTTGACCTAGGACCTGTGCAAGATATGAAAAATATGCTTCCTCTTGCATCTGCTGGATTAGAGTGGATCGTTCCGGCTCTCGTTGGTACGGCACTCGGACTAGTGATGAGCCAATTCAGTAAAAAGGTAGTCACAGTACACGACATGGAAATAAAAGGATTACCACAAAAATGATTGATTGAAAAGAGTACTTATGGTACTCTTTTTAAATGTTCTATTTTGTTTGTTTTCTAAACAAATAAATTGAAAATAGTTCCATTTTACAGGATAAGTTCTACTATCCAACACAAAATATTAAAATGGAACCGTTTATATTTTAATTCTAGGAGGAAACAGCATGAGAAAGATTGCCCTATTATTACTTGTTGGACTAATCACATTTTTCATTGTAGGGTGTAACAATCAAGAGGCTGGGGTTAAAGAATTGAAGCTTGCCCACAACCAAACGTTAGACCATCCAGTCCATTTGTCCCTCGTGGAATTTGGCCGATTAGTTGAAGAAAAATCAAATCATAAAATCCAGGTGGAAATCTATCCAAATGGTCAACTAGGAAGTGAACGTGAAGTACTTGAATTAACACAATCAGGTGCTGTTGACGTTGCAAAAGTAAGTGCAAGTGCTTTAGAAGGTTTTGAATCCGATTACTCAATCTTCAGCTTGCCATATGTGTTTGAGAGTTACGACGAATTTGAAAAGAAAATGAATGATAAAAATATCACTAATCAACTTTATTATAAAACCGAGGATATCGGCTTCATTGCATTAACCTACTTCAATGCTGGTTCTCGTAATTTATATACGAAGGATCGTGAAGTAAAAACTGTTGCTGATGTGTCTGGTTTAAAAACGAGGGTTCAACCAAGTCAAACGAGTGTAAACATGATTGAGGCATTCGGTGGTCTTCCTACTCCAATGGCTTACGGTGAGGTTTATACTGCCCTTCAATCAGGAGTGATCGATGCTGCTGAGAATAATGAAACCGCTCTAGTCGGTAACAATCATGGAGAAGTTGCCAAATACTATATGTATACCGGTCACCAAATCGTACCAGATATGCTCATCATCAATGCAAAACGATTCAACGAATTTACAGATGATGAACAAAGAATCATTCAGGAAGCAGCAAAGGAAGCTACCCTTTATCATGAAGATGTTTGGGCAAAATCTATTAAAGAACAGACTGAAATCGCAAAAACAAAAATGGGCGTTCATTTTATCGACGTAGATAAAAGCTCCTTCATCAATGCTGTAAAGCCACTTCACGAGGCTTATGCAAAGGATGAAAAAACAAAAGATATTTACAAATTAATGAAGGGGACATCATCTAATGAATAAGGTAAAACAAATTCTGGACAAAGTATTAATCGTCTTCTCAAGTTTACTGCTTGTCTCCATGGTTGTACTATCGTCCTGGCAAGTATTATCTCGATATGTTTTTAATATTTCCTCTCCCGGAACAGAGGAATTAACACGATATATGTTAATTTGGTTTGGACTCATGTCCGCTGCCTATGTGTTCGGTGCGAAAAAGCATATAGGAATCCTTTTTATAAGAGAAAAGTTTAGTCCAAAGGTACAGCTTCAAATTGAATTTGTAACCGATATTATTATTCTTTTAACGGCTGCCATTTTAATGGTTTACGGCGGTATCAGAATTGTGATCCTAACTTCTGCACAAGCTGCAGCTGCAACTGGTTTATCTATGGGAGTTGTTTATGCCGCCATTCTTGTTTCCGGTATATGCATCGTCCTCTATCAAATTCACAGTTTGATGTCCTATAAAGAAAGAAAAAGAGAGGTGATCTTATAATGGAAGTGATTGCTGGTCTTATTCTTTTTGCTACCTTTTTCTTTTTACTATTATTTGGTGCACCAATTGCGATCGCCATTATCTTGAGTTCAGTTGCTACATTTTTATTTGTATTGCCATTCGATGTGGCCATTTTGACATCAGCGCAACGAATGGTAACGGGTATTGATAACTTTACAATGTTAGCGATTCCTTTATTCGTGCTATCAGGGATTATTATGAATAATGGTGGAATTGCCTTTCGCCTTGTCAATTTTGCGAAGGTCTTGGTTGGAAAGCTTCCAGGTTCATTAGCCCACACGAATGCGGTTGGAAATATGTTATTTGGCTCAATTTCTGGTTCAAGCGTTGCCTCTGCCGCTGCGATGGGACGTATTATGACACCGATGCAAACGAATCAAGGCTACAAATTAACTTATTCGGCAGCTGTTAATATTGCCTCCGCTCCAACTGGATTAATCATTCCACCAAGTTCAGTATTGATTGTGTACTCACTGGTTAGTGGTGGTACTTCAGTTGCAGCTCTTTTTATGGCTGGATATATTCCAGGGATTTTATGGGGTCTTGCCGTCATGGTTGTCGCATATTTTATGGCAAAGAAAGAAAACTACCCAATTTCGAAATTACCAAGTGCAAGAGACATATTTTATATTATCTTGAGTGCGATTCCAAGTTTATTATTGATTGTCATTGTAATTGGCGGAATTGTTGCCGGTGTTTTTACAGCGACTGAGGGTGCAGCTGTTGCGGTTATTTACTCGGTTATTCTTTCAATCATCTATAAAAACTTTAAGCTTAAGGATTTACCAGCCATTTTTATCGAAACGATTGAAATTACGGGTATGATTCTTTTCTTAATTACAGCTTCAGCTTTATTTTCACTTGTAATGTCTTATATGAGATTGCCTGAAGCAATTAGTAGTGCTTTATTATCAATTACAGATAATAAAATTGGGATTATTCTTATTATCATTTTTATCTTGTTAGTCGTTGGTACGTTTATGGATATTACACCAGCCGTACTAATTTTCACGCCAATCTTTTTACCAGTGGCGCAAAGCTTCGGTATGGACCCGATTCATTTTGGAATGATCATCTGTTTCGGACTTTGTATTGGGAACATGACACCACCTGTAGGAAGTGCATTATTCGTTGGTTGTAGTGTCGCAAAGGTTAAAATTGAAGAAGTGGTCCCAACATTATTACCTTATTTCGGAGTTGTTATTTTGGTATTACTACTCGTTGCCTTTGTCCCACAAGTTTCATTGTTCTTACCACAACTGTTTGGATTATAAAAAAAGAAAGGATAGGTACCGTGTTATGGTACCTATCCTTTTATTTAGTCTGTTTTGATGTCTAGTAATTTTTGACGTAATTCTGTTTCCATTGATGCAAGTTCAAGCTCGGCTTGACGACGCTTGTTGCGCCCTTCCTCTTGGATTCTCAATGTTTCTTCTAATGTGGAAATAAGGTTTTCCTTTGTTCTCTTCAATGTTTCCACATCCACTAAACCACGCTCATTTTCTCTTGCTGTTTCAATCGTATTGCTCTTTAGCATTTCAGCATTCTTCAATAAAAGCTCATTCGTTGTTTTCGCAACTTGTTTTTGTGCTTCTACTGCATGGCGCTGTCTAATTAAGGTTAACGCAATTGCCACTTGGTTTTTCCATAACGGAATTGCTGTCATGATCGATGATTGAATTTTTTCAACAAGTGCTTGGTTTGTGTTTTGGATCAAACGGATTTGTGGCGCACTTTGAATGGTAATTTCACGGCTTAATTTTAAGTCATGAACACGTTTTTCAAGGCGATCCGCAAATTGAACCATATCGTTCACTTCTTGAACCTTCATTTGATCATTGGTTGCTTCCGCTTGTTTCTTTAATTCTGGGATGACTTGTTTATGCATCTCTTCAAGCTTCAGTTCACCCGCAGCAATATAGACGTTTAACGCATCAAAATAATCCTTATTGTTGTCGTAAAGCTTCTCTAAAATCGCAATATCTGATAAAAGGACATTCTTGCTTCTATCAAGTTTCACACTGATTCGGTCAATTTGCGCCCCTGTTTTTTGGTATTTTGATAACACCTCTTGAACAGAATTTGAGATTTTTCCAAACATCCGTGCAATCACGGAACGCTTTTCAGGATTCAATTCCTCAGGCTTCATGTCATCAAGACGCTTCATAAGGTCTGAAATAATCTGTCCAACTTCACCCACATCATTCTTTTGAACATGCTCTAGCATTGTGTTTGAAAACGAAAGCAGTTTGTTTTGAGCTGGCGTACCATATGAGATCATGGCTTGGTGGTTGGTTGGATCAATTTGTTTTGCCAACTGTAAGGCTTTTTCCTTATTTTCTTCAGGCAATACATCTACTAACCGAACAGGCTTCTTTTCTTCTTCTTGTGTGAGAACAATCGGATTTTCCTGCTCCTCTTTTTTCTCATCAAATGGATTGGCAAGTAATTCATCCATTAAATTTGTTGGCTCTTTATAATTTGGAGAATACTGTTCACTCATACTCATTTACCTCCTGTTTTGATCAAGAAATGCATTATCATTTGCTTGTTTATTCGAGTTCTTTGCCACATCAATTTCGAAATGCAAGTCGTCTATATCATTCGAGAGCATTTTGTGTAAATCCTTCTCAATCGTGTGCGTTAATTCTTCAAGTACTCTTCGTGTTTCGTGCAGTGACCGCTCAAGCTCGCTATTTTTCTTCGGCTGGGATGATAGAAACGCATACTTCTCTGTTAACTCTACAACTGAATCAAGATGCGAAAAATAGAATCGTTCTGCTAGGTAAAAGCGTCTTGGTTCACTCTTCGATAAGCGATAAATTTTCTTGGTGACACGATGTAGGTCGACTCTTTGTTTTAATGACGGGATGTGACGAACGGTAAAAAGGGATTTATTGAGTCTCGCAAGTTTTTTCTTTGCTTCTTTTAAATTTCTCTCAATATACTGATATTCCTTCCTCGTTAGGCGATGTTTTCGTAAAAAGGATTGTCTGATAATGGCTGACGTTCCAAAATAGGCAATTCCGCCACCTAGTAATGCAAATCCAGACGAAAGTAGGAATGTTTGATCAAATGCAAAAAAGCTTACTAACCAAACAGTAGCCGTTGTCGGCACTGAAATAAACGATTTAACAATAAAAGCGAGAAACGAATTCATACCATCGACTCCTAACACTCTGTCTTATTATTATTATATACGAACCAACACGAACGTTGGTTTCAAAAACTTTAGAGGGAAAAAATGGTGTTGTTCTTGCTGTGCCGCCCTACGTAATTGGGCGATGATAGACTTGTTAGAACTGAGTTCTTGGTGCTCTGCTCTGGGTTCGTGGGGCCCTGCTCTAGGTTCGTGGGGCCCTGCTCTAGGTTCTGGGCTACATAAGCTGAATGAAGGACTTTCACGTGGCACTTACACTTCGTTCGGGACTTCATTAGCTTGATGAAGGACTTTCACGCGGCAATTACCCTTCGTTCGGGACTTCATTAGCTTGATGAAGGACTTTCACGTGGCACTTACCCTTCGTTCGGGACTTCATCGACTTGATGAACAGGATTTCTACCGCACCACCGCGGACTTTTCCCGTTCAACTAATCGATGAACGGGATTTCCACGACACCAGCGCGGACTTTTCCCCTTCATCACCCCGATGAACAGGATTTCTACGACACCTACTCAACCTTTTCCCCTTCATAATCTCTTTTTCCTCAAGTTAACTATACTATAAGATATTTATTCAAACTATGGACCTAGAAATTACAAGAATCTAAGACCTGAGACGTATTTTCAACAAAAGCACTTTCCACAAATCTCTACCCTAATTATAGTCCATTTTAAAAAAACATAGTAAATTATCTGGAAATTGTTCATAGGATGTAGTATAGTACATTATATCACTAATGCACTAATGTACATATTCACCTAAGGAGGTGCTTATATGAAGTTTAAGCAGGATGGCGCAAAACCTATTTATGTCCAGATATCTGAATGGATTGAAACTGAGATTTTGAGTGGAGCGATACCTGAGGATCATAAGGTGTTTTCCCAGTATCAGCTTGCGGAGATGTTCAATATTAATCCTGCTACTGCTGCGAAGGGGCTCAATCTCCTTGCAGACGAAAATATCCTCTATAAAAAGCGCGGCTTGGGCATGTTTGTGACGCCGAATGCCACGCAATTTATTTTAGAGAAAAGGAAAAGTCAAACAATGAAAAATCTCGTTCATGAACTTGTGTTGGAAGCGGAGCGTCTAGGAGTTAGCGAAACAGAATTAATCAATCTAGTTAAGGAAGAAAAGGAACGGCAAAGGGGGAATCAGAAGTGATTGCGATTGATGTGAACAACGTATCAAAACTCTATGGTGATATGAAAGCTTTAGATCACCTTACTTTTACAATCAAGCCAAATACAATAACAGGCGTCATTGGGAGAAATGGTGCAGGAAAAACAACTCTTTTAAAAATTATCGCTGGATTTTATCCAGTTTCTTCTGGCGAGGTTGGCGTTTTTTCTGAGAATCCGTTCAATAATTTAAAAGTTTCTTCCAATCTTATTTTTGTGGATGACAATATGGTCTTTCCGCCTTGGTTAAATTTAGCCGAGATTTTAAAAGCAAGTGCTGGCTTTTATCCGAATTGGGATGCCCAATTGGCCAAACGTCTATTTGATTACTTTGATTTAAATCCGAAGCAGCTTCATCATCATCTCTCGAAAGGAATGAAAAGTACCTTTAATATGATTATCGGTCTCTCAGCCCGCTGCCCAATTACAATCTTCGATGAACCAACAACCGGAATGGATGCGGCGATACGCAAGGACTTTTACAAGGCATTATTGAAAGATTACATTGCACACCCGAGAACCATCCTCTTTTCAAGCCACCTTCTAAATGAGATCGATAGTATTCTGGAAAATGTTCTCCTCATCCGGAATGGCAGTGTTGTGCTTCATGAGCCAATTGACGATTTGAAGGTGTTTGCGGTCGGGCTTCGCGGAAAAACGGACGTGATTGAACAAGTTACGAAAGGCATGGAAGTTATTTATGTTGAGGACATCGGCCATGACTATACGTATTCCGTTGTAAATGATATTTATCCAGAAGCAACTTGGCTGGAAGCGAAAAAGCGTGGGATTGAACTATCACCTGTTGCGACAGAAGATCTTTGTGTGTATCTCACGGCAAAGAATAAGGGGGGTATCAATGATGTCTTTAACTAATGCTCGTTTACTTGATGTTGTAAAAAAGCAATTATTTTTTAAGGTTCGCGCCTATTATGGTGCGTTTACAAGCCTTGTAACTGTGCAGGCCATTGCGCTCTTGTTTTCTTTTAATGGCGTTGGGCAGATGGGGCTTAGTGGAATATCCATTTCCACCTACTCCGGAAGCATGATCTTTATGTTTACGGCATTCTGGGCTTTTATTACGGCAATCACACTAACAACAAAATCCTATCATTATATTGATTTTTCATTTGTTACAAACCGAATGAGTAGCCATCTATCCACGTTCGGAATGCTAGTGGTCTATTCATTCATTGCCAGTATCACCTCGACTTTTATTGGGATTCTGTTAAGGGTGATCCTTTACTTCAAAGAAAGCAGCAAGTTAATCATCACTAATCATTTTTTTCTATCATTTTCTGATTTACTAGTTGGAATTTATATTGGTGCCTTATACCTGACTTTGTTTGCGGCATTTGGATATTTCATCGGAATGTTTACACAAATAAACAAACTTTTCGGGTTTGTGATACCAGCCCTATTCATTGGATGGGCAATTTATGAAGGAAGAACATTTAACACATTTTCAGGGTTCACGTTTTTTGCAAACGAAACATCGATTTTACTATTCACCATCAAGGTTGTCGTTACAGTTGCCCTATTGGTGTGGATTGTGATTGCGGCAACTAACCGATTGGAGGTTCGAAAATAATGTCAGTAATCGGTACTGTACTTCCTTTTATTTTCTTGTTGTTTATTATAGCTCTTGTTTTTCTAACCGTATATTTCGGTAAAAAATACTCAGGTGCTAAACTTACGAAACTATTACTCGGAACGTATTTTATTATCTTGGTTGTGGCCGTCATTGTCTATTATTGCCTACCAAATTCAACCATTGATTCAGCTGAAAGCCCTGATATGACTTTCGAGCAAATTCATCAGGCGATTGAACAAGAGACATTTAAAAATGTAGAAGCGATAAAAGAAAAAGAAAGATGGAATATCCCATTTGACCAAGCGCAACTTAATATTCAATATTTGGATAACATTAACATGTATACCATTTTTGATCGAAAAGAAAATGACGACCAAACGATCGAGATTATTTATTATGTAGCAAATACACAATTCAATGGGTACGATTTTTACGACGAAATCCCAACACCAACCTTCTCAATCCAGGGTAATACTTTGATTGCGAATCCCGCAATGGACCATGAGGTAAAACTTCATAGCTTTCATAATGATTTTGTGATTTCCCAATTTAGAGGTGGTGGGTTAACAGATGAGTTTGATAGAAGGTTTAATGATGATAAGCCTCTTAATTATGATTTTCTCATCATCCGTGTTCCGAAAAACCTTGAATTAACCGGAAGCGAGTTTGTGAACTTTCTTGGAGAACAATGAAAAAAGGAAGGGGCGCCCCTTCCTTTTTTATGCATATTTTTGTTTGCTTGGATCTTTTAATACATTTGAGTAGCTGTAGAGCAGGTTTTCAAAGATGACATCCCATTTTTGGGTTAAGGCATATTTCCTTCCTTCCATTCCCATGCGGTTGCGAACCCCGTCATTTTCGAGTAGATGCAGAATCGTATCCGTGATGTCCTTTGTGTTTCCTGGCTCACACAAATAACCGGTAACTCCTTCTTGAACGACATTTTTAACGCCTCCTGCATTCACGCCAATTACTGGTGTACCGCTTGCCATTGATTCGAGCATGACATTTCCAAAGGTTTCTGATGATGATGGAAAGACGAAAATATCTGAAGCAGCATATACTTCTGCCAAATCCGTTCCCTTTAAAAATCCAGTAAAGGTCATATTGGCTGGAGCTTCTTGCTCCATTTTACTACGTAAGGGGCCGTCTCCAACGATAAGCCATTGAATTTGGTCACTCCACTCCGGTGGCAATGAGTTGGCAATGTCAACGAGTTCTTCTACATTTTTTTCCGGCGCTAACCGACCCACGTAAGTCAGCATAAACTTTTTTGAAACCCGATACTTCTCCTGAACAACAGCCCTATTGTAATAAGGATTAAACAATTCACAATCCACCCCGTGAGTCCAGATTTCGATGTTGGAAAACCCTTTTTCCTCAAGCTGATTTTTTGTCACTAGGGTTGGAACATAGAGCCTTTGAAATGGACGATGAAACCATTTCATATATTTCCATAAAGGATTGGATAAAAATTGCAAATCATAAAACTGTAGATAATAATCAAAATCGGTATGATACGAGCCTACAAGCGGTATATTTAGTTTTTTTGCATAGTAACTTCCCCAAAATCCAATATTAAATGGGGTTGCGACATGGATGATATCTGGTGCAAATTTTTCAAGTTCTGCCCGAATGTGAAACATATTCGGAAACGCAAGCCTGCACTCTGGATATAGGAAAAAGGATAAGCTTTTAAATCGGTGAATATGACTCGATACATATTCATTTGAATCAGACATTGGCGCAAACACCTTCACATCCATATTTTGTTCCTCTAGATAATCCGTGAACCTTTTTAATGTGCGTGCAACACCGTTAACCTCTGGATAATAAGTATCTGTAAAAATCGCTATTTTCATAAGATCCCCCTTAAGGTAGATTCCGATAATTGAATGACTAAAGATAAGCTTAAAACTCCAGATGTGGTTCCTAAAATCCCACCCGCCATCACGTCAGAAGGATAATGCAAGCCTAAAAAGATTCTTGATAGTCCCACACAAATCCCAATAGGAAGTAGGATGATGGAAAGGTATGGCATATATAAAATAAACGGAATAATAACCGAAAATATTGCTGTTGTGTGTCCTGAAGGAAACGAGTGGTCTGTTAAAGCTTTTAACGGAAACTTTGATTCTTCCACTATTAAGTACGGCCTTTTCCTAGGATACAGTTTTTTGATGACATGGACAGGCAGATGACTGATTGCAAGTGAAAGCGCACTTGCGATTGCCGTAATCCTTAGTTGATTTGTCGTCAAAAGGGCTAACGCAAGACAGGTGATAATGGTAAAAGTAGCCCCACCTAAAAATGTGATTCTTGAGAAGAAAAAGTGTAGCCATTTTATATCATAATGCTGGTTTACTTTTTGAAAGATTCGACAATCAGCATGATAAATGGAAAGCAAAACCTTCATGTTCTATGTCTCCCCCTTGACCTTTAATGCTTTTTCGTTAACGTTTTAACCACTGTCGGCCTCCCAATCGATACATACAACAGTGGGTATTTCTGTACTTCTTCGAGTGGGTAGCAATTTCTTCCATCAATCACTTTTGGTTCTTTCATATATTCACTGTAGAGATTAAGGGGGAATTGTTTAATTTGCTCCCATTCGGTTGTAATAATGGTTACATCTGCATTTTGAATCGCAGTTGGAATTTCATCTGTATAGTCAATGGAATTCCCAAATATTTCTTTTGCCTTTTTAATTGCGATTGGGTCATATGCGTTGACGCTTGCCCCCTCCTGTAAGAGCTCTTTAATGACAGTGATGGAAGCTGCTTCCCGTATGTCATCTGTATTCGGTTTAAAGGAAAGTCCTAATACCGCAACCTTTCTACCTTTTAATGAATTCAAAAGCTCTTTTGCCTTTACTACAGGAAACGATTTTTGGCGGTTGTTGACTTTAATAACCGCCTCAAGTAGTTCAAAATGATGTCCTAGGCTACCTGAGGTATGAATGAGTGCTCTCGTATCTTTCGGAAAACAAGATCCCCCATAGCCTAGCCCCGCTTTTAAAAAGTAGGGTCCAATTCGTTGGTCCTTCCCAATCCCGTATGTGACATCATCAATGTTAGCCCCTACTTTTTCACACATTCTCGCAATTTCATTCACAAAGCTTATCTTTGTGGCAAGAAAGGCATTTGACGCGTATTTAATCATTTCAGCACTTTTAACATCCGTTTTAATAATTGGAATTTTTAGAGGTTGATAGATGTTTTCAAGCACTCTAGCACTTTCATCGTTTTCTGCCCCAATGACAATCCGATCTCCATAAAAGAAATCAACTACAGCAGATCCTTCACGTAAGAATTCAGGGTTTGATACGATTTCTACGCGAAGTTGCGGGAGCTTTTTCGAGTCAATGATTCGTTTTAATTTTTCATTCGTTCCCACAGGGACGGTGCTCTTTGTACAAATAATCACATCATTTTCAATATGTACAGCGATCGTTTCTACGACGTCATAGACATAATCCAGATTGGCAGTACCATCCACATTCTGTGGAGTACCGACAGCGATAAAAATGACATCTGCTTGTGTGTACGCGTAGCGTGGATTTGTCGTGAAATAAAGTCTGCCTTCTATCAGGTTTTTCTGTAAAAGTGGTTCCAACTCTGGTTCGTAGATTGGTGAGAACCCTTCTTGAAGCTGTTCAATTTTTTGGGCTTGGATATCAATGCAAATGACTTCATGACCAAGTTCAGCTAAACAAACACTTGTAACTAGTCCGACATACCCTGCACCCGCAACCGTAATCTTCATCTAACCCCTCCATCGCCTTTTACTACATCTTATCGAAAAATTGCGATTATTTTCTTTAGCTACTGTAAAAGAATTGTTAAGTTTTGGTGTAGGGAGAATGAAAAAAAGGAAGGGTTGCCCCTTCCTTTTCGTTATTCTGAAGTTATTAATGAGGATCAGTGACATTTCTCGACATGTGTGGTTTGGTTTTGTCTCTGAGAGCAGGGCTCAGAGACATTTTACGACATTTGTGGTCTCGTTTTGTCCATGAGAGCAGGTATCAAAGACATTTCACGACATACTTCGATTTGGTTTGTCCACGAGAACAGGTCTCAAAGACATTTCACGACATACTTCGCTTGGTTTTGTCCACGAGAGCAGGTATCAAAGACATTTCTCGACATACTTCGATTTGGTTTGTCCACGAGAACAGGTCTCAAAGACATTTCACGACATACTTCGCTTGGTTTTTGTCCACGAGAGCAGGTATCAAAGACATTTCACGACATTCGTCAATTTAGTTTGTCCACGAGAGTATGTCTCAACGACATTTGAAGCGAGAGTTCGCCCAGTTTGTCTTTGAGAACTAAATCCAAGCACTCTGAAGCCCCTATCCAAGCTTATCCCACCATCTTCTCTTCTGAAAACCGTGTGCGTTGTATGTGAATGAGTCTTGCCGATAATCCGACACCTGCTGCCAGTAAACCGAATGACAGTCCGAGCCAGTAACCGGCTGCCCCCAAATCTGTGAAATGGGCAAGCCCCCATCCGGCTGGTAAGCAGATGAGCCAGTAGGCAATCAATGTCATCACGAACGCGATATTGACATCTTTATATCCTCTTAAAGCAGCCTGTGCTGTTGCTTGAATGGCATCTGACACCTGGAAAAATAAAGCATAAATCAAGAATTGTGCGGTTAATGTGATAACCGCTGTTTCGGTTGAATATAGTCCTGCCACTTCAAAGCGGAAGAGAATCACAAATAATCCCGTGACGAGTGCGATCATCATGGAGAGTGCAATCCCGAGCCATGAGTAAATTTTCGCATCCTTATTGCGACGCGCACCTACCTCATATCCAACTAAAACCGTTAATGCCATCGAAATGCTCACTGGAATCATATATAGGAACGAAACGATGTTTAATGCGGATTGATACGCCGCAACGGTTGTGACTGAAAACTTACTTATTAAAATGGTTACGACTGCAAACATGCTTGTTTCGAAAAAGGTGGATAGGCCCATAGGGATACCGATTTTTAAAATCTCTTTGCTTTCGTTAAAAGTAAACCCTCTTAGCCCCACAAAGACTTTATAGGAGGAAAACGGTTCTTTCGTAATCACAATGAAAGCCGTAATGGCCACGATCACCCAATACGTAATCGAGGTTGCAAGTCCAGCTCCCCCACCACCGAGTGCCGGAAAGCCCCATGCTCCAAAAATTAACATATAATTTAATAGAAGATTAATAGGCACAGATACCAATAATACAAACATAACCACTCTCGTAATCCCTAACGCATAAATAAATGACCGCAATACATTAAAAATAAACAGTGGAATGATTCCAAAGCTCAAGCCTACTAAATAGTCATGCGCCGTTAGGTGAACACTTTCGGGAAGGTTCATCATGTTTAACAACGGATTTAAAAAGATGACTCCTGCTAAAATGACCACCGCTCCAATAATGAAGCTTAAATAAATGCCACTCGATACAATTGTTGCCACCTCATTGCTCTTCTTTTCACCAAATCTTTGGGCAGCAATGGGCGATACCGCTAGTAAAATGGCACTAAGCCCTGTAAAAATCGGATTCCATATCGAAGAACCGATGGCTACCCCTGCCAAGTCTGAAGAATTAAATCTCCCCGTCATGATCGTATTAAAAAAGACCATGGAAAACATACTGAGCTGAGTAATTAATATCGGGATCAGCATCACAAAAATCAATTTTATTTTCTCTCTAATGGTGTTTGTTTCGTACATGATACGTTCTCCTTGTTTATATCCCCTATTATTAAAATGGAAACTTCTACTGAATAAAGTTAATCGAACATAACCTTTATTATATTCCATCCAACATCGAAGTGAATACTTTTTTACTTTGGCTTTACACTAAATTCATATTTTAATTGCCAATTTTCTGTTATATTAAAAATAGATTATAAGACTTTTGGAGGATGAACATCCCTATGTCTCGACTTACAGATCATTTACTCGTCATTTCATTTGACTGTCTATCATCACTCGATTTTCCAATCATCGAAAAGCTTCCCAATTTTAAGAAGCTATTAGAACACGCGTCGTATTGCCGGAATGTTGAAACAATTTATCCTTCGGTTACCTATCCTTGTCATGCGACAATTGTCACAGGTAAGTTTCCGAGGAATCATGGGATTGTGAACAATACATTTCTTCAGCCTGGTCGGGTTTCGCCGGATTGGTATTGGCATCGTCGTCATGTGAAAAGTACAACCTTATATGATGAAGCTAAAAAAGCCGGTATGAAAACAGCAGCTCTTCTGTGGCCTGTTACGGCTAAAGCAAATATTGATTACAATATGCCAGAGATTTTCGCAAATCGTCCTTGGCAAAACCAAATTTTTGTTTCCCTCTTTAATGGAAGTCCATTGTATCAGTTAGAGATGAATCGTAAATTTGGTCACCTACGAAATGGACTTAATCAGCCTGAACTTGATGATTTCGTCCTAGAGTCGACGGTTGAAACGATCAAGACAAAGCAGCCAAATTTAATGCTTGTCCATTTTGTTGATTTAGATTCACAGCGCCATTATCATGGGTTTTCCTCGGATGAAGCAATGGCTGCCCTTCTTCGCCATGACGAAAGACTTGGTAGAATAATAAATGCACTCGAGGAAACTGGGATCTATGATAAAACGACGATCATCGCATTAGGCGACCATAGTGCATTAGATGAATCCAAAGCGGTTAAACCGAATGTACTGTTAAAAAAGGCTGGACTTATTACCGTGAACCATGAGGGGAAAGTGCTAGATTGGAAGGCCTACTGCAAAAGCTGTGACGGCTCCGCATATATTTATCTCAAAGATAAAAATGATACTAAAACGCAAGAACAAGTAAGAGCTCTTTTAACAGAGTTAAGGGAAAATGAAGAGAACGGAATTGAACGCATTCTTTCCACGAGTGAAGCTAAAGAAAAAGGCGCTGATGACAATGCGACATTTATGATCGAAGCGCGCCTGGGCTACTATTTCAAGGAAAATCTTGAAGGTGAGTATATTGATGAAATCAAAGCTGAAGATGTCCGCGAAAAACGCTACACATATGCTAGTCACGGATACTCACCCGAAAAAGAGAACTACACAACGGTGCTTATCGCATCTGGAAAAGGCATTCGACCAAACATCGAAATTCCAGACATGCATCTAGTAGACGAAGGCCCAACCTTTGCCCGCCTACTAGGCCTCGACCTCGGAAAAACCGACGGTCATGTTATCGAAGAACTTCTATCGGACCGGGGCCACGGTGACGGTTCTCCTGGTTCCAGGGACCGCAGGGACGGTTCTTCTGGTTCCATCTAAAAAACATTAAATAAGGGACCAATGGAACCGTCCCTCTGGTTCAACTAAAAATCATTGAATAAGGGACCGCTGGAACCGTCCCTTTGGCTGAACTAAAAATCATTGAATAAGGGACCAGTGGAACCGTCCCTCTGGTCACTCTTAAGGGGGTTATGGGATGAAGGGGTTTACGAGAGAGGAATCGAGTTGGATGTATTATGATTGGGCCAATTCGGCGTATTCGATTATTATTACAACAGCTGTTTTTCCGATTTTTTACAAGGCTGCCGCAACGAATGCAGGTGTTGATGCGGCAGATTCAACGGCTTATCTTGGCTACACCATTGCCATTTTTACGTTTATTTTAGCGATGATTGGTCCTATTTTAGGAACGATTGCAGATTACCAAGGCTATAAAAAGAAATTTTTCACGTTCTTCTTTGCTTTGGGGGTATCTGCTACAGCTTTACTAGCATTTGTTCCAAGTGAAAATTGGTTGCTCTTATTAATTGTTTATACGTTTGCTGCACTAGGTTCTACAGGAGCGAATGTGTTCTATGATGCCTTTCTTGTTGATGTTACATCTGAGGAAAAAATGGACCGTGTCTCTGCACGCGGTTATGGACTCGGCTATATCGGTAGTACGATTCCATTCCTGCTTGCAATCGCGATTATTTTACTTGCCCAAAAAGAAATTCTACCAATTTCAGCAACAGTTGCCAGCAAGATTGCCTTTCTCATCACAGCAGTCTGGTGGGGGCTTTTCTCAATCCCTCTTTTTAAAAATGTACATCAGCGCTACTACATTGATCGTGAACCAAACCCAGTCGCGAATAGCTTCAAACGACTTGGAACGACCTTTAAAGAAATTAAAAAATACCGTGCCGTGTTTTTGTTCTTAGTAGCCTATTTCTTTTATATCGACGGAGTTGGTACCGTGATTTCAATGTCAACAGCCTATGGTACTGACCTTGGAATTAATGCTACAAATCTATTAATCGTGTTATTTGTGACACAGATCGTGGCAGCTCCATTTGCGATTCTATACGGTAGATTGGCACAAAAATTCACGGGGAAAAAGATGCTTTATGTTGGAATTTTTGTTTATATCATTGTTTGCGTGTATGCGTATTTCTTAAAAACCACTTTAGATTTCTGGATCCTCGCGATGCTTGTCGCAACTTCACAGGGTGGAATCCAGGCATTAAGTCGATCCTATTTTGCGAAGCTTGTACCAAAACAAAATGCGAATGAGTTCTTTGGTTTTTACAATATCTTTGGAAAATTCGCAGCCATTATGGGCCCGTTGTTAGTTGGAGTAACAGCCCAAATTACAGGCAAATCAAATACCGGTGTCTTTAGCCTAGTCATCTTATTCATCATCGGTTTTATCATTTTAACGCGTGTTCCTGAACCAAGCGAAGCAAAATGACGCATGTTATAATGTAAGAAAAATGTGGAAAGAGGACTATCAATGGATAAAAAAGAAATAGAATACAAGCTACGCGAGCTAAAATTAGACTATGCCCGCCTTCAAAATGATTTAGAGAAATTAGATTCTGTGAATGGTAATATTTCACCATTGGAGCGTCAAATTGCAGAACTAGAAGACGAAATCAGTTCATTGTCTAAACAACTTCGTGAAATGTAAAAAGAGTTGCAGCCAAACAGGTTGCAACTCTTTTTTTATAAAAACATAATTGTTCTTGCGATTGAACTCAGATGCACTTCATCGGCCCATAAAATAAAGTAATTATAGGTTGAACCTTCAATTTTCACAGGAACAGGATATCTAACGATGGCTGCTGCTTGGCGCTTCATTTCAGGGGGTTGATCTGCAGACGGATAAATCAAGCATGCCTCCTGACCACTTATTCTTGTTTGGTAAATGCGAGGTGATGAACCATATGGCTTCAACAGGTGGTATGCCTCACCCCGACAGACTTCATGAATATCATCCCCACCCCCAATTGCAGAAATTTGAAAAAATCCATCTGCCCCTTCATATCTCTCCGGATCTACCTGCTCCCAGTTCGATGGATACTGGAATCGCACTCTATAGGTTTCATTTGTATAGACCGCGTTCTCAGGTCGAATATTCCCTGTAGACCAACTCAGATTTCCAATTAAATTTTCTCTCGTGAGCATGACTGGGGACGGATTCTGTAAATCTATCATCCACATTTCAGTTGCCAAGCCTTGTTCAGAGCAGCCAGATAAATAAGCAATAAAACGGCTTTCAGGGGACCATGTAACAGGTGTTGCATAGCATGTAGATTTCGTAAGTACTCGTTCGTTTCCACCGCGTTTTCCCACAATCCGTATCTCATTATAATAGCCAGTTCCTTCAGCATAGGTTGTTGCACTAAAGGCAATTTGCTGTGAGTTCGGAGACCATGTTGGGTAATAATTCTTTGCTTGTTCCCCGCCTTTGATTTCGTAAACATCACCAGACATTAAATCGACAGTACGAATCAGTGATATACTCGCTCCCGGTGTCGTGTAAAGGGCAAATGTTCCGTCTGGAGATAGTGAAACATCATGTAAAGGTCCTTCTGTATTTCTTGTGACCTGCCTTCTACCAAAGCCATTTGTAGCAATTCGGAATAGTTGCTGGAAACCTGAAGAATCGACTCCTTGAAAAAGAAGCTCCCTTCCATTTGGAAACCACTGTACATTAGATGCATTCGGAGCCGAAATACTTGCTACTCGATGTGATATAACATCATACATCATAATCTGATTTCGCGTTGTGTAAGCTAGTGTTCGATGATTTGGTGACCAATCCAATGTTGGATCCTCATTAGGATCGATTTGTTCGATCGCTGCAATTCTACCAGTCGAAAGATTGATGACATACACTATCCGATTCTTCCCAACAAAGGCTATATTACTATTATCACCTGACCAAATAGGTTTTGAAAAAGAATCAGCTATTCCATTCGTAAGCTGTACCTGAGCTCCATTTTGAAGATTAAAAAGCCAAATGTCATAATGCCCATTTTGGCTCGAAGTATAGGCAATAAACCCATTGGGTCGTGCCCTGTTATAAAAAGACAACATACATCATCCTCTCTAAAGATGTCATTAGCCTATTTTATTCAATCAATCAAATTCGGTTCACTTACTACTTTCTATGGATTTATTTTTCTGAGACGTATTGTAAGAATAGTTTGTCCCTCCCGGCATAGTGTAATATAAAAGGAGGGAATACTCATGAATAAAACATTTTCCAGCTTAAAACTTATTCGATATGCTGTTGGCTATGTATTTATTACAGCTGGTGCTATGAAACTTCTTAGCAATGAACTAAGCTCAACCTTTATGAATCTACCATTACCTGCACCAGAATTGGTCATGTATATTGTCGCCATTCTTGAAGTTCTTTGTGGAATTCTTATTGTAATCAATAAGGAAGTTAAAAAAGCAACGATTCCATTACTTGTCATTATGATTGCAGCCATCCTGTTAGTAAAAGTTCCTATCCTACATACTGGCTTCCTACACTTTGCATTTGCGGTAAGACTAGATATTGTGATGTTGGCATTATTATACATTTTATATAATTCACACCATAAATGATTGAAAAATTACCCTTTTATAGAAACATCAAGCAGATTGTAAGCGCAATCTGCTTATTTTATTGGAAAAATATTATATAAAACCTCATCAGTCTACCAAAAATTAAAAACCTTATAAAATATGGTGCCAAATCAGAATTTTCTTATGTTTGACATAATGAAATTATTTAGATTATTATATCAACATACTATTTTGGAGGTTATGTTATGTCAGGCTATAATAGACAGAAAATTGTGGACAGTGTTCCCCAAAAGGGATTCTTCGGACATCCTAAAGGACTATTCACTCTTTTCTTCACAGAATTCTGGGAGCGATTCTCATATTATGGGATGAGAGCTATTCTATTATTCTACATGTATTACGAAGTAACTGAAGGCGGTCTTGGACTTAGCCAGCATACTGCGATGGCTATCATGTCTATTTATGGATCACTTGTTTACATGTCAGGTATTATTGGTGGTTGGTTAGCAGACCGGATTTTCGGTACTTCAAAAGCCGTGTTCTACGGTGGGATTTTAATTATGTTGGGTCATATCGCACTTGCGATTCCTGGTACCATCACTTTATTCTTTATCTCAATGGTCCTAATTGTACTTGGTACAGGATTATTAAAACCGAATGTATCTAGTGTTGTCGGCGAGATTTATAGTGAAACAGATTCACGTCGTGATGCCGGATTTAGTATTTTCTATATGGGTATCAACCTTGGTGGCTTCCTTGCTCCATTAATCGTTGGTGAAGTTGGAATGAAGCATAATTTCCACTTAGGTTTCTCAATTGCCGCTGTTGGTATGTTCGTAGGTTTAGTTATGTTTGTTTTAACGAAGAAAAAGAATCTGGGACTTGCTGGTACAATCGTTCCTAACCCACTTGCACCGAATGAAAAGAAAAAGGTTTATACCCAAATCGTTCTAGGTGTAATTGTTGTTGCAATTTTAGTTGCGGTTGGAATTCCAACAGGTTTCCTAACATTTGATTCATTTATTGCACTTATTGGTATACTTGGTTTCTTAATTCCTACTATTTATTTTGTTACAATGTACCGTAGTTCAAAAACAACTGATGTTGAGCGTTCAAGAATCTTAGCGTATATTCCTTTATTCCTAGCAGCTGTTATGTTCTGGTCTATTCAAGAGCAAGGGGCAACCATTCTTGCCAACTATGCTGATACACGAACACAATTAAACTTTGCAGGTATGGAAATTTCACCAGCTTGGTTCCAATCATTAAACCCATTATTTATTATTGTCCTAGCACCTGTTTTCGCATGGTTTTGGGTGAAGCTTGGAAATCGTCAACCTTCAGTTCCTAAGAAATTCTCATTAGGATTGCTGTTTGCCGGTCTTTCATTCCTTGTGATTCTTTTACCAGGTTATTTTGCAGGATCGGATGCATTAGTAAATCCATTATGGCTAGTACTAAGTTATTTCATCGTTGTTCTTGGTGAACTATTAATTTCTCCAGTCGGACTTTCCGCTACAACGAAATTAGCACCTGCTGCATTTACTGCACAGATGATGAGCTTATGGATGCTTTCAAACGCTGCAGCACAAGCTCTTAATGCACAGCTAGTTAAGTTCTATACACCTGAAACAGAAATGGCTTATTTCGGAATCATTGGTGGGGCATCTATCGTTTTAGGTATTATCCTATTATTTGTTTCACCTAAGATTCAAAAGTTCATGAAGGGTGTTAACTAATATTGAAAAGACCTGTCCATTGCGGACAGGCCTTTTTCGTATCATAAATTTTTGATAAACAATCGCACTACATCTGCGCCACCAATAAATAGACCGAGAGTTGTACCTAGGTTACATAAAACAATAATCAGTAAGATGCGTGTTACTTTGTTGTGCCAGAAGCCTTTTACACTGTAGACATCAGTTGAAAGTGTTTCAAAGTCCTTCACGCTTGGGCGGCGTAAAAAGGCTTGGACAAAGCCAGCTATCCATCCCGCAGCAATTAATGGATGCATGACCCCTATTGGTGCTGCAAAAAAGGCTGCTACAATTGTTAGTGGATGTCCTAAAGCAATCGCAGCACCAATTGCTGAAAATGAGCCAGTCCACAAAACTAAGCTTAAGGTTTGCTGTAGGCCAGCTTCTGGATTGGCAAAAAAGGTATAGACAATGATTGCCACAATTAAAATCGGAATTGCCCATCCAAGTATTTTGGGTGCTTTTGATTTTGCTGGAAGCTGGGTAAGTTTCTTCAAATCATGTTCCTTTTTAATTTCTTCCTTGATTCCCGGAACATGCGCTGCCCCAAGTACCGCTACTATTTTTTCTCCAGGGGCATGTTTAATTTTTTGAGCTAAATACTGATCCCGCTCATCGATGAGAGGCGTTTTTAACTTTGGAAAACTTGTTGAGAATTCAGTCAGCATGGAATTCAGCATATCCTGAGATTTCATTTTTTCGAGCTCTTCCTCGGAAATCGTTTCGTTGCTAAATATACTGTAAATAATCGACATTAATAATTTCATTTTGCCGGTGAACCCAACAGCATTCCAAATGCGTGAAAACGTTACTTGAATGTTACGGTCTGCTAAAACGAGTTTGGCTCCAACTTCTTTTGCTGACTCTATCCCCTGCAGCATTTCTTGACCAGCATTGATTCCAAACTGGCTTGCCATTCGTTTTTGAAAGGAGGAAATCGCTAGGTTCATGAGAAGTAATGTGGCTTTTTTCTCTTTAATGACTTTAAAGATGTCCATTTCCTTCCATTTGTTACCTTCCATCATCGACTGATATCTTTGCTCATCCAATTCAATACATACTGAATCTGGTTGCTCTGCTTCAATCACTTCTTTAACCTGTTCAGCACTGTGTTTCGAAACATGTGCTGTACCAATTAATATGTATTCCTTGCCATCTAATTCGATCCTCGTAATATTTTCTTCAGACATTATAGACCTTCCTTATACATGCTCAATTTGTGTATACATCTAATTTTATACTACAAAGGCATAGATTTGAATTCTTTTTCAAATAAAACCCTTGTAAGTGTTGTAAAACGTATATTTCATGTGGAAATGATATACTTAAAATAACAGATAGTTGAAAATGTGAGGGATTTAGAATGATTAACATTGTAACAGATAGCTCAGCGGATCTCCCAATTGAGCTACTTCAAAAATATAATATTACGGTAGTTCCCATGAATGTTTCGATTGGAGGGAAGGATTTCCGAGAATGTGTGGATTTACCGCCACAGGAATTCTTTAAGAAGATGTTTGCGACAGCCGAACTGCCAAAGACATCTCAGCCATCCCCTGCTACTTTTGCAGAAGCATATTCTAGGTTTCCAGCCGATTCAGATATTCTATGTTTGACGATTTCTTCTGGATTAAGTGGTACCTACCAGTCTGCAACGATTGGAAAAGATCTTAGCGAAAATAAAGTCACTGTTTTCGATACATTAGCAGGCTCTTTAGGGCACGGCATGCAAATTTTAAGGGCCGCTGAACTTGCTGAACAAGGGCATTCGGTTGATGAAATTATTACAAATCTCACTGATTACCGTGAACACATGAACATTTACATTCTCCTTGATACACTAGAGAATATTGTAAAAGGTGGCAGGTTAAGCAAATTTCAAGGATCGCTTGCAAAGCTCCTCAATATAAAAGTGTTATTACAAAGAGGAAATGGTGGCACCGTCGAGATTTTCGAAAAAATCCGCGGGAAGAAAAAATCTCAAAAAAGATTGTTAGAGGTCATCAAACAATCTAAATCGGATTTTTCTGAGACCGTTTTTGGTATCACTCATACAGGTAACATCGAAGAAGCGGAAGCACTTAAAAATGAAATCATTGCTCAATTTCATCCGAAAGATGTCATGCTTAATTATATGGGAGCCACGATGGGAACCTACGCGGGGAAGGGCGGAATGATTATTTCATATTAATAAATAAGGGACCGTGACCTTAAGTCGACGGCCCCTTCCCCTTTTAACCTGGGAATGACTTATCTTTATCAGCTAGTGAACCTGATGGATTATCATCGTGAACATAATCATTCACCCAGTAATCCGCGTTTTTAATTCCAAGCTTTTCCGGATTAAAGACTGGATCAACTCCTGCCTTTCGCTGTTTCTCGTAGTCCTTTAATGTTATCAATGCCGGTTTCGCTAATATGAGAATGGCAATGACGTTCAGCCAAACCATTAGACCTAACCCAATATCACCGAATGCCCATGCAAGCTTCGCCTCATTCACTGTTCCGTATGTCATTGATGCTAATAATACAATTTTAAGAATCAACATGGCCACCCGACTGTCCCGACCTCTTATTAAATAGGCGATATTTGTTTCAGCCATATAGTAGTAAGCCATAATGGTTGTGAAGGCAAAGAAGAATAGGGCGATTGCTGTAAATCCTGCACCAAATCCAGGGAGTGCCGTTTCAACGGCAGCCTGAGTGAACGCTGGTCCTGCCTCAACGGTTTCGCCTAAATTGCTTACAATATAGGACTCATCTGGTGCTTGAACATTGTACATCCCCGTGAATAAAATCATGAAGGCAGTTGCTGAACATACTAATAATGTATCAATATATACAGCTGATGCCTGAACCAAACCTTGTTTAGCCGGATGCGATACTTCCGCCGCAGCTGCTGCGTGTGGACCTGTTCCTTGGCCCGCTTCGTTTGAGTAAATACCACGTTTTACTCCCCACGAAATGGCCATCCCGATAATACCACCAAATGCTTGCTCTGCCCCAAAAGCACTCTTAAAAATTAAAGCAATGACAGCTGGAAACTGATCAATATTCATAATCATAATTACAATGGCCATTAAAATATACCCTAATGCCATAAATGGCACTACAAACTGCGCAACATTTGCAATCCTTTTGATACCCCCAAAAATAATAGCACCAATTAAGGCCACCAGAATGGCTGCAGTTACCCATTTGTTAATCCCAAAAGCATTGTCAAGTCCAGCGGCAATCGAATTCGATTGGATTCCTGGCATTAGGAATGCCATCGCGAGAAGGGTTGCAATTGCAAATACAATTCCATACCACTTCCAACCGATCCCTTTTTCTATGTAATACGCTGGTCCTCCTCGATATTGACCGTCTTGCTTTTCTTTGTAGATTTGAGCTAATGTTGATTCAATAAAGGACGTAGATGCTCCGATAAATGCAATGGCCCACATCCAAAAAACAGCACCAGGACCACCAAATGCAATGGCAGTTGCAGTACCAGCAATGTTCCCTGTTCCTACGCGGCCTGATAACGAAACAGCTAACGCCTGGAACGAAGATACCCCTGCTTCTGAGCTTTTCCCTTTGAACATAAGCTTTGTCATATCCTTGATGTGCCTTACCTGTAAAAAGCGAGTTAAAATTGAAAATAAAAGTCCTACCCCAAGCATCCCATAAATCATGACCGGGCTCCAAAGCACCCCATTTACCCAATCTGTAAATGCCTGCACATACATTCCCCCTTTTTTGTTTTTGAATATTCCGTATATTAAGAATTATAGTCCACTTTGGTAGACAACTCAATATTATTGTTATATAACACCCATAAATTCAGAGATATAAAAAAAGGAAACGAGACCCATTTTTACATACTTGGTCCCACTTCCTATTTAATCGATATATTTTATTCATTCCCATATACTTTTCGATAATAGTCTAGCTCTAATATTTTCGCTGAGTAATAGAACATTTCCTGTACACGCTGAAGTATGTTCTGAACATACTCCTCTTCCACAACTTCTCCTTCATTTAGAGTAAACTCATTGGTGATCGCATTGTAGCTTCCTTTATCCGTAATAAAGCTTTGATTTTGAAAAACGACAAGCGGATCGGCATCTGAGAAAATATCTCTTCCCATCAATAACCTTGAGTCATATTCAAGCCCAAGCAAATTAGAAAGAGTTGGGAGAATATCTAAACTAGAAGCAGCTTTTTCAATGACGACTGGCTTCATTCCTTTTGTATACAGGATAAATGTACTTTTATAGAGTTCAAAGTTTTCCTCAACCTTATGACCTACAAGTTCGTTGATTGTTTCCTTCTCAAGCCCATAAGGGTAGTGGTCAGCGCTTAAGGCAATCAATGTGCGCTCAGCAATCCCCTTCTTCTCAAGTTCAACCATCAGTGTTTCCAGCGCCCGGTCTAACTCAATTTGCGTTGCCAGATATGCCTTTGCCTGTTCAGAATAAGGTAGCTCTTTCACAAGCTGTTTATTTTTATTTGCGATAAAGTTTCCCATAAATGAGTATTGCATATGACCACTAACAGTCATGTAATACGTATGAAAGGGCTCGTTTTCTATATAATTTGGAATTGTTTTTTCCATCATCTCAAGATCTGATTCTGGCCAGGTCTCTTTTATATCCAAACCATTTCCAAGTCCATAATAGTCATAGCCCATATTTGGATGTGAGATGTCCCTTCCATAATACGTATAGGTATGGTTGTGATATGCGGTAGTTTTGTATCCTTGTTTCTTCAATTGTTTTCCCATAACAAACGGTAAGAGATTGCTTCCCGATCGTTGAAAGCTCCAAACTCCACTTTTCGGTATTAAACTATTTAAAGCAACATATTCTCCATCTGACGTACTTACTCCCCAAATCGGATTATAAAAATTGGTAAATTGATAGCCTTCATTGACGAGCTTATAAAGGGTAGGTGTTACCTCCTTATGAACAGCATAAGATGAAAAACCTTCAGCTGTAATCAGGATAAGGTTATATCCCTTGTATTTACCGGTGTATGCATTCTTTTCAGTGGGTTCAACTGAAGTAAAGTAACGATGCATGTTACGAATTTCCTCATTTGCTTCGTTTGCAATTAATTCATCAAAGTCTATCACTAGTTTGTTATATTCTATGGGCTTTGCTTCTATTTTTTCTGGCGTTTTTTTCACATTAGATTCCTTTTGTGGTAGTGGTTTATGACTGAAAACTGGTTTAGACGTATTAGGTACCTCGACTTTAGGCGTCCACCCTACAAGCAGTCGTTGAAGATCAATGCGCATTTCTGTTAAGATGCCAAATCGCTCAACAGAAAGGTTTGGAAGATTGCTATTGTAATATAAATCATACGCTGAATGAGATTCCTTTCCGCCTGCGTAAATTGTTGCTATTCCAGTAAATTGAAAGAGAATGGTACAAAAAACAACAATTAGTCGATTTAACCAGCCAATTCTCACAAATGTAATCCACTTCTTTTTAAAAAAGACCAAACCAATAACGGGTAGAAAAAATAAAATAAGAAAAATCACATTTTCAACAATTACATTGAAAATATCTCGTCTAAATTCCATGATTTGACCTGTATTTCCAAGTGAGTAAATGATGTAATACGTTTTAAAAAATTTATAATAAATAATCTGGGATGAATAAATCAATGAGGCTATACCTAAAAGTAAAAGGGCAATTATAAAATTAATTGTACCATTGAAAAAACTACAAATTAAAAAGAGGACTAAACAAATGGGAAGTAAAAAAACGATAGATCTAACATAATCAACAGTAAATAAAACTTCAGCTGTAATAATCCTGAAAATCGTTTCCATAAAGAGAAATGATCCAAAAAAGTAAAATAATAAAGACTCATTTTTCATTAATCGCTTCATTAAAACACCCTTTCGAACAAGTTAGACAATACTACTTTAGTCGTAATACTACCATTATACTGAAGTTTCTTTGAACTTAGATGTGGTTTATTCATTTATTAATGATATAAATCACAGTAATGCTTTTAATCCTACTCTATAATGGGTATAGATAGATGGAGAATACGATTAGGGAGCGATTCAAATGAAAAAGGAAATGCTCAATAACTTTATTGAATATAATGAGGAAAGACTTACAAAACGGATCATTTTTAAAGAAGGCGGAAGTACTGTCTTTGTGCTAAACTTTATGCCAAAACAAATACTCCCCGCTCATAAACATCCAGGTTCAAATGTATATCTACATGTTCTTACTGGCGAAGGAACCTTTACAATAGATGAGCAAGAAGTAAAAGTAAAAAAGAACGATATCATCGTCATTAACGGTGAAGAGACCCTAAGTTTTCTTAATGACGGATCTGAAAATGTGAGTCTGTATGTCACACTTACAAAGATTCCGGATGATAAATACGCACAAGACGTTTGATAAGAAAACGGCCAACCCGAATAGGTTAGCCGTTTTTTTCGTTAGTTCATCACCCATTTATCTTTCATAAACATAATTCTACCAACCACAAAGAAAATGATCATACATACGATGTTGCTACCGAATGCAAGTAGAATATGTTCATAGTTAATGATTCCGAACATCAATTCTTTTAATAAAGTAAACAAATTCATAATTGGTACAGCGAAATGATAAGTTGTAAGTTCATTCACACCAATCCCTACTATAATCATTGCAGGGAACATCGCAATCATCATGACTGGACTACTATAGCTTCCTGCTTCCTTGATCGTCTTCGCAGCAATACTTGTAATCATGATTAATGATGCGGTGAATGCAGCGTAGATGATGGAAAGTAAAATTCCGATTCCAATGATTAAATAAGCATCATCTCCAAATGATACAGCATTTTTAAGACTTTCCGTAAACAAACTAATCTCTAATGCAACTACGCCTAATGTAATAATGCCTATCACTGATCCAATTGTTGCAATCGTTAGCCATTTTGCAAGTAGCAATGTAGATCTTCTAACCGGTGTCATTAAGAGAGCTTCCATTGTTTTCTTCTCTTTTTCCCCTGCAAATAATTCTGATGCAGAAGGTCCTGCACCAACACCGATTGCAATTGATAAGATTAAGGGAATTAAAAATGCAAGCATTTCCACACTTGGATCTTCATTAGTAAGCTCGATTTGTTCAATTGCAAATGGCTGCATAACAGACGGATTCACTCCGCCTTCTTGAAGATTCTGAGCTACAACTGTTTTTTCAAAAACCGCTAAAGCATTCATGATAATCGCATTTAATTGAGTAGACTTTTGACTAAATGAATCACCAATCAGTGTTACTGAAGCATCTTCCTCATTTTGAGTAGCCTCAATGAAATTTGGTGTTAATTGTAATCCGCTCTGTGCATCCCCGTCCTGAATGGATTGTTCTAGATTGGAAGATTTGATAAGTTCTACATTCTCTACTTCTGAAAAAATACTTTCCGCTTCATTCATAGAAGACTCTTCAATCGCAAGCTGATAGGTTTTTCCTTCTCCATCTGAAATCATATTTTCATAGAAAAACGTCATTCCTGACATCATAATGATAGGCAATAAGACAGTGAGTATTAACGTTCGACGATCTCTAAAGCAATCCTTTAATTCCTTTAAATAAATTTTACGAAGCATATGTTTCGTTCCCCCTCACAAGTTTACTCATAAAAATATAGTTTAAATCCTGGCTTCCCTCTGATTGATATAGCTCTTCTAAGTCACCATGGTAGACAAGCTCTCCCTTATGCATCATCGCAACTGAATCACAAAGCATGGAAACTTCCTCCATGATGTGGCTTGAGAAGATGATTGTCTTTCCGTCACGTTTTAGCTGGTGAACAAGCTGTCTGAACACATTGGATGATGTGATATCTAAACCTGTCGTTGGTTCATCAAATAGAATAATTTCTGGATTATGAATCAACGTTCTCGCAATCGCTACCTTCTGCCTCATCCCTTTAGAGAACCCGCCGACCTTTCGATTCAAGTAATCTCTCATACCAAACATTCGCGCTAGTTCATCAATCCTTACTTTTGTTTCATGTTTGCTTAACCCATAAAGGACTGCAAAATACTCTAGATTTTCGCGAGCCGTTAAGCGATCATACAATCCTGTTTCACCGCCGAATAAAACTCCAATTCTCTTTTTCACTTCTTCTGGATTTTTTTGTGTATCGTACCCAGCCACCTTTACATGACCGTCAGTCGGAGTTAATAGAGTCGCAATTGTTCGAAGGAGGGTCGTTTTCCCTGCTCCATTTTCTCCTAGTAGGCCAACCACTTGCCCTTTTTCAATCGTAAACTTCACATGTTTTAATGCAGTAATAGAAGTCTTTTTATCTTTAAACCTTTTTGTTACTTCTTTAACTTCAATCATTTTTTCCACCTCGTCTTATTCTTATGTCTATATCATAGCCATACCCATCTACAAAATCTCTAGTTATGTCGCGAATGTTCCTTTTTTTGTCGTGAATAGGTCAAATTTCCCTATAAAGATGTTAAAATAATAAGATACTATATTTGGAAATTACTATGTGGATGTATTCTTGTGAGGTCGATAGCGATATGAAGGTTGGTCTTGTAGATGACCGTTTGATTGATTTGGATAAGTTAAAAGCCATTGTGAGCGGCATTCCTGATGTTGAGATTATCTTCTTCACCTTGTCTGCCGAGGAAGCCTATGAACAAATAAAAAAAGAAGAAATTGATTTGTTGATCGCTGACATTGAGATGCCAAATTTATCTGGATATGAGCTTGCTGATATTATTCATTCGCATGCGCTCAATATTTCTGTGATTTTTGTAACTGGAAATAGTGGCTATGCCGTCCACGCTTTTGAGCTGAATGTTCATGATTATATTATGAAGCCCTATCCGAAGGAACGTTTAGTGAAATCCATTGAGCGATTACTTGAGAAAACAAAATCAGCTGAAATTCATGGAAGACTTTACTTAAAGCAAAAAAATGAAATACATATTCTGCAGAAAAAGGATATCATTTTTATCGAGCGTTCAGGCCGGTCAACGACGATTTTCACAAAAACAGGACCGATCAAAACCTACCAAACTCTTAATGATCTGGAGGGAGAGTTGCGGGAACGTGATTTTATTCGGTCACACAGATCGTTTATCATCAATATCCATTATGTAAAAAACTTCTCACTCTATGCCAAAAACTCGTATATTGTCACATTCGAAGGCATCGAAGAACAAGCGATGATTACAAAAGAAAAAGTCGACTTTTTACAACAAAATTATTTTTAAGGTGGCGTAACAATGTATTGGGGCATCACGTTAGTCTTAGGGATTCTATGCCTTTACTTATTTTTATCGCGATATGCTCTTTCAAAAAAAGTAAAAACTCTGTTGGAAGAAGCTAAACATTTTGATGAGCAGCGTGCTCAATTTAATGAAACGTTCCGCGTTGTTCGAAGTGAACGCCATGACTTTTTAAAGCATGTATCTGCGATTCATTTTATGTTGGAAACGAGCAAGAACGAGGAAGCCAAACAATATTTGGATGAATTGGTGGAAGGCTATAAGGAGACGAACCTCTCTATCAAAGGGGAGCGTGGCGTCGTGGCAGGTATTCTCCATCAAATGTACCGTAAAGCAAGTGCATTACATATTGAGGTCGTATATGATTTTGATGTGCCTCTTTCGACTTTACCGTTGTCTGACCAACAAATCGTCACGCTAATCGGAAATCTCTTATCAAATTGCATCGATGCGTGTGAGGAATGGCAAAACAAATATAATAAACAACCCTTTCTGACGCTGCAATTTTATAAGCGGAGTGGTTTGTTTATTTTACAATGTAAAAATAGTTCTCTTCCGATTCCAACACAGGTCCTTGATCAGCTGTTCGTGAGCTACGGTAAAACGACTAAAGGTGATGGTCACGAGGGGCTTGGTACAAAGCTCATTCAAGATGTCGTCCATGAGGCAAATGGATTCTTAGACTTTGTTCATAAAGAAGAGGAATTTAAAATCAAAATTAAAATACCTGCTTTAAGACAGTAAAAAGGAGAAATCCATGTTGGTGGATCTCTCCTTTTTTTAACTCTTGGCTAATGTAGGTTTTACACCAGGGTTTGTTTTATTCTTTCCTGTAATATCCTCTTCCTGTTTTGCACGTTTGATAAAGAAGGCAAGGATGAGAGCAAGGAAAATTAAGAAGGTTGACACGAAAAATGTGAAATTTATTCCATCAAGCATGGCTTGTAATTGGATTTGACCCATTTGTGCCTCGGTAGGCTGCCCCTGAATATTCTTCAATAAATTCGCTATAGATGATTCTTCTTTTAATGACATAAGCGTAATTAAAAATCCTGTTCCAATTGCTGCGGAAACTTGGTTCAACGTATTGTTTACCGCCGTACCATGTGGATACAGATTACGTGGCAGCTGATTCAATCCATTCGTTGAAACTGGCATGAAGACCATGGACATCCCAAACATTCTCACCGCATGTAAAATCACAAGATTTGTATAGGTTGTTTCAAATGTTAACTGACTAAAAAGATAGGTTGTAACAGTTGTAATGGCCAATCCTATAGTAGCTAATATCCGTCCACCAAACTTATCAAATAAACGCCCATTAATTGGTGACATAATCGCATTTAAGATTGCCCCAGGCAAAAGCATTAGACCTGTATCCATAGGCGAAATACGTAAAATCGTTTGAGCATATATCGGTAAAAGTAAAAAGCCCGAAAACATCGCCATATTGACAGCCATTGTAATTGCTGATGATAATGCAAACATCGGATAACGATAAACACCAAAGTTTAGCATTGGGATATCGAGCTTCGATTGACGGATAATAAACCAAGTTAATGAAATAATTCCGACTATAATGGTTCCGTAGACAAATGGACTACTCCACCCCATATTTCCAGCGGAACTGAATCCATATAATAAGCCACCAAAACCAATACTTGATAGTACTAAGGAGAAAAAGTCGAGTCTTAAGGTTATTTTTTCCTTTTTATCCTTCAGCATAATAAATCCAAGGATAAACACCACTGCTGCAATTGGAGTGATAAAATGGAAGAGCATTCTCCAGTCATAATGTTCAATAATCCAACCTGATAATGTTGGCCCAATTGCAGGTGCAAACATCAGGATTAATCCGAATACCCCCATCGCGGTTCCCCTTTTTTCAACTGGGAAACTTACCAACATCACGTTCATCAATAGTGGCATCATAATCGCAGATCCAGATGCTTGGATCATTCGTCCAGCAAGCAGGATAGAGAAAATATGAGCCGTACCCGACAGAATCGTACCAATTGTAAACAATCCCATCGCGACTAAAAATAGACGACGAACTGTAAATTTTTCGATTAAAAATGCAGTCGTCGGAATCAGGATTCCATTGACTAGCATGAAGCCCGTAGTCAACCATTGAACGGTTGGAGGATCAACCTTTAATTCCGTCATAATGGAAGGCAAAGCAACATTTAGTAATGTATTGTTTAAAAATGAAATAAAGGCTCCAACCATCAAGACGGTAAGTATACCGTAATTAGGGCGGATATGTTTGTCGGAAAAATCCATTCCTATTCCCCCTTTTTTATACGTATAGTTCATTTTTTATACCAGTGTTTTATGTAGGCATAAGCTATATTATATCAAGAACTGTAAGTTTGCAATGAAATTGTATCCACTATGGTTTCGTATGAATTTTTAGAACATACTTAGGTTGTACGTTTTAGAAAGGAGCTCAAGGAGTCTTATTCCTGCAATACTATTTCCTTTATCATCTAATGCTGGACCAAAGATACCGATTCCAAATTTTCCAGGCACGGCTCCCATAATTCCGCCGGATACGCCACTCTTTGCGGGTATCCCAATTTTTATCGCAAACTCCCCAGAGGCATTATACATCCCACAGGTCACCATAAAGGTTTTACAAATGCGCGCTATGTTCATGGGCATGATTTGTTTTCCTGATTGTGGATCAGTTCCGTCTAATGCAAAAACAAGTCCAATCCTTGATAAATCAAGACAATTCATTTCGATTGCACATTGCTTTGTATAGAGGTCAATCAGCTGCTCAACATCACCTTCAATGATATGATGTTGCTTCAAGAAATAGCATAAGGCTCGATTGAGATGAGCTGTTTCGAATTCAGAGCGAGCAATTTCTTCATTATATTCAATCGCATTATTGCCCGACAATTCTCGAATAAAGGTTAGAAGTCGTTGAAACCTTTCTTCCACGGAATTCCCCTTTATCATATGGGTTACAGCTAGTGCCCCTGCATTGATCATCGGATTCAGTGGCTTTGAGGGAGCCATCAATTCTAACTTTGCTATCGAGTTAAACGGGTCCCCAGTGGGCTCCATTCCAACTCGTGCAAAGACATACTCCTTACTTCTGTCCATTAAAACGAGAGCAAGTGTAATGACTTTCGAGATACTTTGCAAGGAAATTTTTCGTTCAATGTCCCCAGCAGAATAGCAACGACCATCCGGATAGTTGATTGCAATCGATAGGTCATTGGGGTTTGCTTTTCCGAGTGCAGGTATATAGTCTGCTACGCGTCCTTGTTTCGCAATTGGGCGCGCTTCTTTGACCAATTCCTTTAATTCATCACTTGATTGACAAGGCATTTTCATCACCAGTTGTAGTATTTACTAAAGGGGAATTTAGTATGTTATATGTAGGGTTATTTTTGGGTTGGATGGAAAGAATGTGGCTTCAAATCAGAAAAGACAGTGGAATCGTACCTTCACTCTTCTACTTTCAACTTGGCGAGGGTACGATTACTGCCTATTCGTACCTTCACTCTTCTATCTCTATCTTGCCCAGGGTATGATTATTGCCTATTCGTACCTTCACTCTTCTACTTCCGAACTGCCGAGGGTACGATTACTGCCTATTCGTACCTTCACTCTTCTACACTCAACTGGCCGAGGGGACGATTACTGCCTATTCGTACCTTCACTCTTCTATCTCTATCTTGCCCAGGGTATGATTATTGCATATTCGTACCTTCACTCTTCTCTCTCCAGCTTGCCGAGGGGACGATTACTCCCTATTCGTACCTTCACTCTTCTCTCTCCATCTTGCCGAGGGGACGATTACTGCCTAATCGGACCTTCACTCTTCTATCTCTATCTTGCCCAGGGTATGACTATTGCCTAATCGTACCTTCATTCTTCTACACTCAACTGGCCTAGGGTATGATTATTGCCTATTCGTACCTTCACTCTTCTACACTCAACTGACCGAGGGTACGATTACTGCTTAGTCGTACCTTCACTCTTCTCTCTCCATCTTGCCAAGGGTACGATTACTGCCTAATCATTCCTTCACTCTTCTACAATCAACTGACCGAGGGGACGATTACTGCCTATTCGTACCTTCACTCTTCTACACTCAACTGGCCGAGGGTACGATTACTGCTTAATCGTACCTTCACTCTTCTACACTCAACTGGCCGAGGGTGCGATTACTGCTTATTCGTACCCTCACTCTTCTACACTCAACTGGCCGAGGGTGCGATTACTGTCCAATCATTTACCCTCCCTTTTATTTTACAGAAAATAAAATAGCCCATTCCCGCGAATGGGAAGGGCTACTGTTAGCTGCTTAGGGCTAAATGGTGATAAGCAATATCCATATTATTTTTAAGTTCTTCCGGATTGTCGTGGTAGACGACTTTTCCCTTACTTAAAATATACACATCATCCGCGATTCGTAATGCCGTTGAGATATTTTGTTCAACTAAAAGCATCGACATTCCGCTCTCTTTCAATTTCAAAAGAACATCCATTACTTCACCTACCATTAATGGGGATAGTCCCTCTGTTGGCTCATCGAGGAGAAGGATTTTCGGATTTCTCATCAAGGCTCGCCCGATTGACAGCATCGACTGTTCCCCGCCACTTAGTGTGCCTGCATGCGATTTTTCACGTTCCTTTAATCGAGGAAAATAATGAAAAATTTTCTCTAGATTCCAATCGCCTTTTTTTGAATCAGCGAACACAGTTAGATTTTCTGTCACGGTTAGGTTCGGAAAAATTCTTCGACCCTGTGGGACAATTCCAATTCCCTTCTTTGCAATTTGGTGACTTTGGAGTGAGGTCATATTTTGACCTTCAAATAGGATTTCTCCCTGCACTTTACTAACAAACCCAATGATGGAATGCATCGTTGTTGTTTTCCCCATGCCATTTCTTCCAAGTAGAGTGACAACCTGCCCTTCCTTCACCTCGAGATTTACACCATGAAGAATGTGACTTGAACCGTAGAAGCTATTAACATTGTTTAGTTTAAGCATGTGCAGCCTCCTCCCGGCCTAAGTAAATTTCTTTAACCTCTTCATTTTCACGAACAGCTTCTGGATTCCCGTCGGCAATTAATTTTCCTGTATGAAGAACAATTACACGGTCCATATTTCCGAACAACACATCGATATCATGTTCAATCATACAGATGGTTACTTCTTTCGGAAGCTTATTAATCAGCGCAATAATTTGGTCGGTTTCAACCTGTGACATACCTGCAGTTGGTTCATCTAACAGCAGAAGCTTCGGATTTCCGGCAATCGCCATAACAATCTCGATTTGTCTTTGAACCCCATAAGAGAGCTCTTGTACCTTCATATCACTGTATGGTTCAAGGCTCCATTCATGTAAAAGCGCATCTGCTTCTTCATGGAGTGCACGGTAGTTTTTAAGACTGACACTCTTCCACCATTGGATATGTTCTTTTCTCATTTTTTGTAAAACAAGTAGGACATTCTCCTTTACAGTTAACCCAAACATGAGATTGTTTTTCTGAAACGTACGTACAATTCCATTTTCTGTTCGTTTATAATTAGGAACCTTCGTAATATCTTGGTCAAAATAAGTAATTGTGCCCCCGCTAGGGTTCAAGTCTCCGGCAATCATATTAAAAAAGGTTGTCTTTCCGGCACCATTGGGTCCGATTAATCCAACACGTTCGCCAACAGAAATATCTAATGTAATATCTTCAATTACCTTCAAACCACCAAAATGCTTTGATAGGTGTTGAATTGAAAGAATCGTCGTCATCCCTGTCCCCCCTATCCATTTATTTTTGATTGCTGTTTAATTGGTTCAATCGGATGCTCGATATATTCTTCCTTTACCGGTTGGGGCTTTGCTTTAAATAGATTTTGTGTAATTCTCGAGAACAACCCAGCAATTCCGGATGGAGCAAAAATCGTAAACAGAATAAAGGTGGTTCCAATAATCATCATCCAGCTTTCTGTGTATGAGCTAATAATCGTCTCCAATACAACGATAAACGCTGCTCCAATAACTGGTCCCCAAAGCGTACCTGAACCTCCGACTAGTACCATGATTAATACAGATCCTGAAACAGTCCAGTACACATCTGTCGGAGCAACGAAGCCATTGAAAAATACATAGAGTCCGCCAGCTAATCCCCCTAAAGTACCTGCAATCAAAAAGCTAATGTTTTTATAGAAGGTTGTGTTATAACCAATCGACTTCATTCGGTCTTCATTTTCTTTAATTCCGATGAAGACATACCCTAATGGGGAGTGAAGAAGTCTGTTAATGACAAAAATGACGATCGTAAACACGACTAAAGTAAAATAGTAGATAAACACTTGATTGGAAAGGATAAAATCTCCAAATAGACTTGGTGAAGGTATTCCTGATAACCCATTGGACCCACCAGTAACATCCGTCCATTGGTAGATGACAGAGTAGACCATTTGAGAGCATGCGAGTGTTAGCATCAAAAAGTAAAATCCATGAGCCTTTGTTGACACAAATCCAATCAAAATGGCTAATAGGAATGCAATCACCATTCCGATTACAAGGGTTAGAAACACATTCGTTGATAGATGACTAGCAGCAAGACCTGTTGCATAGGCACCAGCACCGAAAAACGCGGCATGCCCTAATGAGACCAATCCGGTTTGTCCGACGAGGATATTTAAGCTAATGGCGAAAATTCCAAAGATCAATATTTCCGTAAAAATGTTCACGTAATAAAGAGAAACGAAAAATGGAGCAGCAACCATTAAGAAAAATAATAAACTACCTTTGACCCACTGTTTGCCCATTTATGCCCTCCTTCCTATCAATCCTTGCGGACGGATAATTAATACTGCAGCCATTAATGCAAATGTAATGATTAAACTTAATTCAGGAACAAAGAAGCGACTAAAGGTTTCCACCATTCCTACTAAGAGACTGGCTACAATCGTCCCCGAGACAGACCCCAGTCCTCCAACGACAAGGACAACAAGTGATAAAATCAATATGTTAAACTCCATCCCTGGAGCGACCCCTAGAATTGGCGAACCTAGTACTCCACCAACCCCTGCTAAAAAGCTTCCAAAGAAAAAGACGAGTGTAAAAACAAGGTGGATATTAACGCCTAGTCCACCAACCATTTCTTTATCTGATAATCCCGCACGAATAACGGCACCCCATTTTGTTTTTTCCTGCGTATACCAAAGGACTAACGCAATGACGATTCCGACTACAATTAAGGCGAGGCGATATGAAGGAATCATATTCCCCATCACTTCAACAGATTGGCTTAGGAAAGCAGGTGGTGTTACGGTCATAATGTTTTTACCCCAAATAATGGAGAAGAGATCATGGAAGATATAAGCAAGACCAAAGGTTAACAATACTTGAGAGAGGTGACCAAGCTTATAAGTAGGACGAAGTAGGACCACTTCTAAAACTAACCCGATGATTGCAATAATAAATGGCACAACTAAGAGAGCAACCCAAAATGGCAGCCCTGATTTTACTACGATTGAATAGCCAATATACGACCCTAATAAATATAGCGAGCCATGTGCTAAATTTAATACCCCTAAAATACCGAAAACGAGACTTATCCCACATGTAATAATGAAAAGGAGAAACCCGTAGCTAAGTGCATTCATCAATTGCAAAACCAATGTATCCATTACTTTCCCCCTATCAAATGTAAAGAAAGAGGCAACACCTGTTACCTTTGCCCCCTTCTTTTATATTTTCTTATTTTCCTGGGTCTACAACTTCTGGTACTGTGTCGATTACTTTATTTTCTGTCTTATCGCCATCTAGATAAGTCTCAACGATATAAAGGTTTTGAATAATTTGATGTGTATCCTGATCAAATTTGATTGGACCTCTCGGGCTATCAAGCTCAACCTTTGAGATTTCCTCTACTAGTTTATCAGGGTCTGAAACATCTCCATTTAACGCTTCAATTGCTTTTGCCATGATCGCTGCTGCATCATATCCTTCTGCAGATTCGATACTTGGTCTAGCATTAAACTTCGCTTCATACGCTTCAACAAACTTTTTATTTTCAGGAGTGTCTAAGCTATAATCCCAGAAGATTGAAGTAATAATTCCTTCCGGAGCCGTTCCTTGCTGTGGACGAGTATCTTCAGCCGTTAGCCATCCAGAACCAATTAAAGGAATCTTACCTTTTAATCCATATTGCTCATACTGTTGAACAAAGCGGATTGCATCTGTCCCAGCAAAGAATGCGTAGATTCCATCAATGTCATCACGATTCATTTTTGCTAGATAAGAAGAGTAGTCATTATTTCCTAGTGGAGCAAATACTTCCTCGACGATTTCCCCACCTGCTGCCGTATAAGCATCTTTAAATGCCGCAGTCGCTTCATGACCAAAGGCATAGTCAGCAGCTGTTAAATAGATTTTTTTACCAATATTGTCATATGCCCATTGACCCATAGAATGGCCAATTTGGTAGGAAGAGAACGATGAACGCCAGATATAATCACTACGCTTTGATCTTGTTAGGTCATTACCACCCGCATGTGATACAAGGAATGGTAATTTATTCTTTTCAACTTCATCACGAATCGCATACGCAACCGCCGTACTGATTGGACCTGTTAAAATATCAATTTTATCCTGCTCCATTAACTTACGGAGTTTTCGTAATGAAACTTGGGGATCTGCTTCTGTGTCTTCATGCACAATTTCTATCTTCTTTCCCGCAACTTCCCAGCCGATTTCTTCAAAATAGAGTTCCATTCCATTCTTCACATTTTCACCAAGTGAAGCGTATACACCTGTTGATGGTAATAACGCTCCAATTTTAATAGGCTCGTCACTTGTAGAATCAGAAGTTGTCGGTTCCTCATTTTCCTCTTTTTTATTTTTATCTGTAGTCGTACTGATTGCTCCTGAGCTACATGCTGAAAGTAATAGAACAAACGCCAACATAATCAACCAATTTCTCTTTACTAGCTTCATAGTAAACCTCCCTTTTTTTAGAAAGCATAATCATCTGACCCTCTTTGGTGGTTATTCTCGTAAAGTTTTATGTACGGGGATTCCCCCTTTCACTTAATCAAATACGCCTTGGCGTATTTGCGCCTGATTTTTTTCGAGCAAGCTCGAAAAACTTCCTTTGAAAAATCGTGGCATCCGCCGGAGGCTATTAATTTATTCAGTAGGGATTGCGTACTGAATAAAGTAATATTCTGAATATTATTATAGTTATTACTATTCGAATATTCAATACCTATTTGCAACTTTCATTTAAAAAACGTAATAAATTTTCCGTGATAAGACATAAAAAAATGGAGGAGGGATGGAACAAAGGCTCGACAAAAGTCGAGTATCTATTCCATCACGACCTCTTTTTTATCAGTATATATGGTAAATCACACCATTTATTAAAGTCAGGTACATTGATTGGTCATGTAAAACCAAGGTGATTAAATATATTATGTTAATTTCACTTTCGCATATAAAACATCTAATTATTGTCTTAATTTAAACCGCTGCATTTTACCAGAAGCCGTTTTTGGGATTTCATCCATAAACTCAATGATTCTTGGATACTTATAAGGTGCTAGGTTTGCTTTTACATAAGCTTTTAATTCTGCTTTTAAGTCTTCAGACGGGACAACATCCTCTTTCAGAACAATGCAAGCCTTTGGAAGATCCAAGTTATCCTCTGTCTTTACACCGATTACCGCAACCTCAAGGACGGAATCATGCTTAAGTAGAGTTGCTTCTACTTCAACAGGTGATACCCAAATTCCACTGACCTTCAGCATGTCATCAGATCGTCCTGAATACCAAAAATAACCCTGTTCATCCTTATAATATTTATCCCCTGTGTACATCCATTCACCATGAAACTTACTCTGATTTTCAGCGATATTGGCCCAGTATCCACCAGTTAGACTCTCGCCTTTAATGACTAAGTCACCAACTTCATTTGGACCAACTTCTTTGGCTTCGTCATTGACTATTTTCGCCTCATAGCCAGGGACTGGCTTCCCAGTACTTCCAGGGCGAATGTCTCCAACTCGATTTGAAATAAAGATATGTAGGGCCTCTGTTAACCCAATTCCATCTAAAATATCAAGATTAAAAAGTTCTTTCCATTTGTTCACAAATGTTTCAGGGAGTGCTTCACCCGCTGATACACAAACTCTTACAGAAGATAGGTCAGGAATTTTACCTGTACGCTCTACATAGTTAATCAAACTACCATAAAGCGTTGGAACCCCAAAAAAGATGGTAGGTTTCGTCTTTTCAAGTGTTTCAAACACTTTATCAGGTGTAGGACGATCCTTTAATAAAACAGTCGTACCTCCAGCTCCTAATGGGAAATACATTCCATTTCCAAGTCCATATGCAAAGAAGAGCTTTGAAGCTGAAAAGGTAATATCATTTTCATTCATCCCTAAAACTTGTTTCGCATACGTGTTATACGCTGCCTCCATACTTCGTTGATGGTGAATAACACCTTTTGGATTTCCTGTACTACCAGAACTATATAACCAAAATGCTGGATCATCCTTCACAGACATGAATGTCTCAAGTTCTGTTGACTTATTATGGAGTAGTTCATGGAAATCAATTTCATTTGCATCTACGGATGTGTTTTCTGTGACGACGATAACATGTTGAAGAAAGACAAATCGATCTCTATTTGCCTTAATTTTGCTCCAGAGATCCTCATGAATGACAAGAACCTTTGAGCGGCTGTGGTTTAATAAATATTCATAATCTTGAGGCTGTAGCATGGTGTTAGTTGGGATTGGAAGGGCACCAATTTTTACTGCACCGAAAAAGGATACGATATTCTCGGCAGTATCATGCAGAACCAATAGCATGCGGTTTTCATTTTGAACACCCAACTCTTTGAGAGCGTTTCCAAACTGATTAACACGATTCAGAAGCTCTTGATAAGTGACTTGTTCGTCTCCACTTACAATCGCTACCTTTGCTCCTCGTCCATTTCGTACATTTTCTTCAATAAATCGATCGGCAGCATTGTACTTCGTTGCAATTCCTTTTAAATCCGAAGCTACTTTTATCACATTCTTCCTCCTTACCTATCTTGTGGATAGTAAAAATTTCAGATAGTGGAGGTAATTGTTTACCTCCACTTTTTTCGGAGTCATTCGTAGATGATATTTGATATATGCACTGTATTAATAGTGCATTTTAGCCGCAATGATGAATGAAAATGATTGTAGTTGATTTGATACTATTCTGAAATTCTAGCAATTAGTAAACCGACTGTATTTATAATTATTAGCACTATGAATATAGTGTTTTTTAGCCTAATTGTAGGATGGCAGCTTCGCCATCTTGCAATCTCTTATCGGACAATCGTAATTATTTTCCACTCCAGTTAGCTTCACGCTTTTCGATAAATGCACTTAATCCTTCTTGAGCATCTTGTGAACGGAATAATAGATTTTGAAGCTCACCTTCGTAACGGATTGCTACGTTAAGTGGCATTTCTTTTCCGTTCATGATTGACAGTTTAATGTTTGAAGTTGCGTAAGTAGCACTACTCGCGATTTTCTGTGCATATTCTAACGTTTTTGCTCGTGTTTCTTCCTGAGGGAATACACGGTCTACTAGTTTAATAGATAATGCCTCTTGCGGAGTTAATGTCTCACCAGTGATGTTCAAATCAAGAGCTTTAGAGTGCCCCACTTGACGAGCAAGACGTTGAGTTCCACCAGTTCCTGCTAATACACCTAGAGATACTTCTGGAAGTCCGATTTTTCCTGCTTGGTCGCCCATAAAACGCAAGTCACATGCAAGAGCCATTTCTAATCCGCCACCAACCGTATGACCCTCTAAGCATGCGATCCAGATTTGTGGAGAACGAGCGATTTTATCTAACGTTTCATTACAGAACAAGCAGAATTGTGTTTTAAAACGAGGCTCTGCTGATTTTAAGAAATTGATATTTGCACCCGCTGAGAAGAACTTCGGCATATCACTCATTAAAACAACCACTTTAATGTCATTGTCAAAACGGATGTCATCAATTGCAGCATTTAGCTCTTTGTAATACTCAAGATCATAAGCATTTGTTTTGTTTACATGCATGTGGACTTCTGCAATACCATCCGCTTTTTTCACCGTAAGTGTTTTCGTTTCTAAATTAACAGTCATTTTACATTCCTCCGATATTTTAATTTGAAATTTATTTAAATAAATTATATTCTGAAAATATTCAGTGGACGTTCTCCATTATAAGAGACAACACTCTTTGTCTCTGAATATAGTTCAAGGGTTTCGACACTTAACTCTCTTCCAAATCCTGATTGCTTATATCCACCAAATGGTGTTCCAGGGAAGGCTGAAATTGGACAGTTCACCATGACGATACCTGCACGAATTCCTTCAGCTATTCGGTGTGCTCTTCCGTGATCTTTCGTCCATACAGCCGAACCAAGGCCAAAAATGGAGTCATTGGATAATTTGAGCACTTCGTCTTCATCTTTAAATTTCATAATCACAACGACTGGGCCGAATACTTCTTCTTGAGCAATTCTCATATCATTCGTGACATTTCCGATAACGGTTGGCATATACCAATACCCTTTATCAAATTCGCTACCGTCTGGTCTTTTTCCTCCAAAAAGAATTTCTCCGCCTTCTTCAATAGCAAGTTTTACATAGCCATCGACAACGTCTTCATGATCCTTAGAAATCAGGGCTCCCATATGCGTTTCCTTATCGAATGGGTCACCAACCTTCAGTTTTTTAGCCTTTTCAATAAATTTGTCGACAAATTCATCATAAATGGCTTCATGAACAAATAACCGTGAGCGAGCTTCACAGGATTGACCCGTGTTATAGAAAATTCCATAAATAGACCCTACTACTGCACCTTCAATGTCCGCGTCATCAAAAACGATATTAGGAGATTTTCCACCTAGCTCTAAAGTAACTCGCTTTAGGTTGGTAGAAGCCTTTGCCATAATGTCTTTTCCTGTTTCCGTTTCACCTGTAAAGGCAACCTTGTCTACACCAGGATGAGTCGTTAAGTATGGACCGATTACAGAGCCACTTCCTGTAATCACATTCACTACACCCGCTGGAACGCCTGCCTCATGACATATATCTGCAAGCATATAAGCAGTAATTGGTGTATGTGATGCTGGCTTTAGAATAACCGGACATCCCGCAGCAATGGCAGGTGCGATTTTCCACGCAGCCATCATTAATGGGTAGTTCCACGGAATAATTTGTGCACAAACACCTACTGGTTCTTTCACTGTATAGTTAAAAAATCCATTCGGAACCGGGTTTGTACGTCCGCCAAAGGTTGTAATAGCTCCCGCATAAAATTCAAAGTCTTCAATCGCCTGACCAATTTGTCCTTTTGCAGCCGCCACCGTTTTTCCACTATTTAATACTTCCGCTTCGACCAAATCATTGAAGCGTTCCCTCATGATGTCAGCAATTTTGTTTAAAACTCTGGCTCTTCTCGCTTGAGGCATCTTCGGCCATTTACCATTTTCAAATGCATTTCTAGCTGCGTCAACAGCACGATCCACATCCTCCTTCGTTGCCTTAGCGACTCTCGCTATAACCTCACCAGTTGCTGGGTTATAGGTTTCAAAAAATTCATTGTTGCTACTATTTGAGTATTCTCCATTAATCAATAGTTGGTACGTTTCTTTTAATTGAACCATAGATGTTGTTTCACTCCTTACATTTTCTCGATAATCGTTGCGATTCCTTGGCCAACGCCAATGCACATGGTTGCTAATCCATAACGCACATCACGTTTTTGCATCTCATGAACAAGTGTTGTAACAATTCGTGAACCGCTACACCCTAGTGGATGTCCTAATGCAATCGCACCACCATTGACATTTACTTTTTCCATATCAAGCTCTAGTTCTCTTATACATGCAACAGATTGTGCTGCAAATGCTTCATTTATTTCAATTAAATCTAGATCCTGAACGGTTAGACCCGCTCTTTGCAATGCTTTTCTAGTTGCTGGAACTGGACCAATCCCCATATAATCTGGATGAACTCCACTAACAGCAGAAGTGACCACTCTTGCAATCGGTTTTAATCCAAGCTTTTTAGCGAGTTCCTCTTCCATGACGAGAATAGCACTTGAACCATCATTGATCCCCGATGAATTCCCTGCGGTTACAGTTCCATCCTTTCGAAAAACAGGTCTTAGCCTCGCTAATGTTTCCAATGTGGTTTCAGGTCGTGCATGCTCATCCTCTTTGAAAAGAAGCGGTTCTCCTTTTCGCTGCGGAATATCAATAGGCACAATCTCATCATTGAATCTTCCACTTTGAATCGCTGCTGCAGCCCTTTGCTGACTTAAAAGGGCAAGCTCATCCTGCTCTGCTCTTGAAATCCCATATTTTTCTGCGACATTTTCTGCGGTTTCTCCTAGACTAATAGGAGGGTACATTTCATTCATCACAGGATTGACCAGTCGCCAGCCTAACATCGTGTCATGTAAGGTTTGGTTCCCTTTCGCATTTGTCACATGGGGCTTCATCATGACGTAAGGTGCACGAGTCATACTTTCAGTTCCACCTGCAATAAAGACGTCTCCTAATCCTGATTTAATTGCAGATGCGGCCTGATTCACTGCCTCTAGCCCTGAGCCACAAAGGCGATTGACCGTTACCCCGGGAATGGAGACAGGGAGTCCGGCAAGAAGTAATCCCATTCTCGCCACATTTCGATTATCTTCCCCCGCTTGATTCGCACACCCGAAAAATACATCTTCGATTAATGACGGATCAAGATCCACGCGAGCCATCAGCTGTTTAATCACATGTCCTGCAAGGTCATCTGGTCGTACACTTGTAAGTGAACCGTTAAGTTTCCCAATTGGTGTCCGAACAGCATCTATAATGACTGCTTCTCTCATATTGAAAGCTCCTTGTTTCGGTTTTGATAATGGTAAAAGCATCTATCAGATTCTCCACCAATCCATCCGGCGTACACAAGCTTTCGGATAAGCGGAGCTGGGCGATAACGCTCTTCCCCTAGTTCTCGATATAATCCACTTAATACGGCATATACGTCATCTAACCCAATTTTCTCTGCCCACTCAAGCGGACCCATTGGATAATTGGTGCCTTTTTTCATCGCGACATCGATGGCTTCCGCCTCTGCAGTTTGCTCCGTTAATGCATACGCCGCTTCATTAACAATCATTGCTAAAATTCTTGGGAACACAAAGCCTACTTCATCCTCCACAAGCTCAATGTCTTGATGAATCAATGAAAAAATGTCTGCAGCAGCATGCATATATCTTGGGTCAGTCTGTAATGGCAATGCCACTTCGATTAAGTTACCTTCTTTAAAATTCGCAAATGTCCCAAACCCTACTACTCTATCAGGGTAGTTCAGCCACGAAGCAACCTCAGTGGCTGTCACACCAAGAGTAGTGGATAAAATTAAAGTGGTAGGGGGTACACTTGCTTCAATTTCTTGAATTTGACGTTTCTTTTCATCCTTATCAAGGTTGGTCGTTTCAATCACAGCATCGACTTCTTCATCCATTCGCTTTGGATCAACTAGGCGAACATTCGCGGCTCGAAAGGAATTGGAGAGTTCTTTTGCAAGTAAATTATCCCCTACAATGACGATTGTTTTAGTTGTCATATTCGAAGAACCCTCCTTTTGTTTTTCTTCCTAAACTACCTGATTGAACCATTCGCTCCTGATAGTAATGAGGACGGAATCTACTTTCTCCGTGAAACCCTTCATATACCGATTTGGTTGTTGCGAAATTGATATCAATCCCGATTAAATCCTGTAATTCGAAAGGTCCCATTTTAAAATTCCCAGCGCGTTTCATAATTCGATCAATTTGCTCGACCGAGGCGATTCTATCATTTATAATTCGTAATGCTTCATTGTAAAATGGTCTTGCTACTCTGTTCACAATAAAACCTGGTGTATCCTTGCACATTACTGGATTTTTGTGAATCGTTTTTGCAAATTCTACTAGGGTTTCAACAGTTGAGGAAGCTGTTTTTAATCCCTTTACTACTTCTACAAGGGGCATGATTGGTGCCGGGTTAAAAAAGTGCAAACCGGCGATTCGTTCTGGATTTGCGCTTTGTCCAGAGATTTCTGTAATCGAAAGTGAGGAAGTATTCGATGCCAAAATCGAATCTTTCGTACAGATTTCTTCCAGTTGTGAAAAGATGGAACGTTTTATTTCCAGCTTTTCCGGCGCTGCCTCAATCACCAATTGGCAGTCGGCAAATGAGTTCATATCCGTTGTGGTAGCCAAATTCAATTTTGCTTGTTCTGAGGTGGTAAGGCTTATTTTTTCTTTGACAACTAATCTATCAAGCTTTGATTCTATTGATTCTTTTGCTCGGGTCACCGTTTTTTCGTCAATATCAAAGAGTATGACAGGGTATCCATTTTGAACGAGTAACTGAGCAATCCCTGCTCCCATGGTCCCAGAACCAATAACACCTATCTTTTTAATTTGCATGTTTTCGACCCCTTTTAGAGGATGTTCAAAAAGTCCGGTGAATTTGACGCATCGAATTTCTTCGTTGGCTTGCTTCTCCGTTCCTCACGTATTAACTGCATACGCTCCGGTACTCAAAGCTGCACCGCCTTGAAATTCTCGGTCCTCTTCATCCTCCTTTTTGAACAATTATTTTACTTTGCCGCGTCTTCCTTTTGCCATCGAATGTATTCGAATACGCTTTTACATTCGTTACAGTAGTATTGGCGAACTAATTGGGCTGTACCAAAGGATGAGATCTTCTTTACATCATTAGATGAGCAAAATGAACATTGGACGTTCTCTTTACTAGCCGACATTTTGCTTCGCCGCTTCCCTTGAAATTTCTTGAATGGTTGCATTGAATTGTTCTACTAATCTTGAATCCTTTGGAATAATGTTTTCTGTAACGAGATACATGTCATTTTCTACTTTAATTAACCATTCCTTTGCTTCCTGAGCCGTTTTCTCAATTGCTTCTCGGCATCTTCTCGGAATAGAACCTTGATCAAGTAACAGCTGTTCACACCAGCTCTCTGAATAGATGAGATGCTCCTGCTGCTCCTTTAGCATTTTCGTAAAAGGTGGGTTCACATTCGGGTTATTTGCTTCAATCATTGCCTTCATCACTAGATCTACCGCAACATTTGTGACATAAAGCCCGGCGATGAGTTCAATCCAGTTCCCAATTTTTACATTCTGTTGAAATGCCTTTCCTGTTTGATCCTTCACTTCCGTCTTCACACCTGTTAGGTCAGAAACCCATCGATATAAAAGTCTAGAATGACCTAGTTCCTGCTGAGCCATTGCGATTGATGAAAGTGTTCCTTCTAATGTAGGACCACTGATACCGATTTCAACTAAGCGGTCACCTAAAATAAATTTATTATCTGCAATGGTTTCCCCTAGTTCTATTAACGAGATATGTTCATTAGTCAACCTTCTCACTCCTTTGCAAATAATGGTTCTGGGCTTCGAACACAAACAAGGTTTTCTTTTTTCACTACGTACATTTCAACCCAGTCTTCTTCATCGTAAATATGCTGCGCATAAATTTTTGCTAATTCATCATTCACTGCTTTGAATGTCCCCACATGAATAAGTTCATCTCCACGATTGATTCGAGTGAGAAGAAGGTAATCATGTTTCGTTGCTGCTTCTACTGTCATGAACTTACCCCCCAGTGCTTTAACTTTTTCTTACCTTCTTCACTTAGGTTTGCCGTTGTCCAAGGTGGATCCCATACAACCTGAATCTTCACATTTTCAACCTCAGCTTCCTTTAGCAAACGCTCTTTGATATCGTTTTCAATCCACTGCATACAAGCACATCCAGTGGAGGTATACGTCATTTCAACCTCTAAGTCGCTTCCAAATTGGGTGATGTTATAGATCAAACCCATATCTACAACACTGATTGGAAACTCGGGATCCATTACTTCTTTTAGAGCATCCCAGTATTTAGTAGTCGTTTTTTCGCTTTGGATAATTCCGCTCATGTTTATGCCTCCTCTGCTCTCATTTGTTCTAACTCCCAAACTCCCTTTTGGATTCTAGCAACAAACTCCATATTTTGAGGACCTCTTTGCTTAAAACGTTCGATTGCCCCTTCCCATGTGTCTGGCTGGTCTGTTAACCATTTTTTATTTTCAGCATCAAATTTACATGGAAATGGAACATCAATGACATATTTACCTTGGTCTTCATCGTAATGAGCCGGAACCTTGATTCCAATCGATTCACAGAATGGAACAGCAGTTGATAACCACTTTTGTCTTAATTCATCATTGGTGCGACCTTTTAGTCGGTAATCCAATTGTGCTGAACGACTCTTAAGATTATCGGCAACCCCGAAGAATTCGAGTGCCATCAAGAACATCCAATCCACAGCCTCTTGTACTTGCTTTGCTGTTTCAGGCTTCTTCATCGCATTTCTCATAATGATTTCCCCGTTTCGGAGGTGGAACAATTCTTCCTTATCAACCTTTACGAGTGCACGCTTCCAAGGACCATAGGAAGTATGTTCATACGCATCACCCAAAAGCGTATATCCAGAACGGTCAAACAATCCATTAAAGACACCTAATTCAACCCAGTTGTCTAATTTAAAATCAAATGCATATGGATTTTTCCATCGGTTCGCCGGTCGGCGATAAAGCATCTCATCTACATCTTCACCAAGGTCTTCCAGCAAGCGGTATGCGATATGGGCGTGACCGATTTCATCTTGCATAACTGCTAGAGCGGTAATTTTATAGTTTAAGTTTGGGGCTTGATCGTAGACTGTTAATAGTGGTGGGACGCTAAGAAGTTCTGTATCTCCAACAATCGCAAGCGTTTGTTTCAGTGCTTTCAAATATTCGTCATTCATATCCTCCATGCGCTCTACTATAAAACCATTTTGAACCTTTTCCAGTAATACCTCAGCTTCCTTTATACTCATCCATGAACACCTCTTTGTATTACGTTTTTTAAACTATCGTTTATAATATGTAATATAGAATATTTTAAATTGTTTGTCAACATGTTTATGTTGTTTTTTAGACGTTAATTTTAAAATCGTAATGGATGGGATGGGGAGGTGGGGTAAATACTGGGTTTGTTGGGGTGATGGGGTTGGTAGGTGGGGGCACGTTTGGGGGCTGTGTTGTTTTAGTTCGGTTGGGCTTTGAAGACCTTTTTGTGCGGGGGGACAGGTTCGTTCGTTTGGGACTTCATCAGGTCTATGAAGACCTTTTCGTGCATCGTGCAGGTTCATTCGTGACTTCATCGAGGCTATGAAGGACATTTCGCGCATCGTGCGGGTTCTTTCGGAACTTCATCGAGGCTATGAAGGACTTTTCGCACATCGTGCAGCTTCATTCGGGTCTTCATCGGGGGTATGATGAGCTTTTCAAGCATCGTGCGAGTTCGTTCGGGACTTCATCGAGGCTATGAAGACCTTTTCGCGCATCGTGCAGGTTTATTTGTGACTTCATACACAATTGAACTGGATTACGCGTCGGACCACTCACTGTTTTCCCGTTCATCAATCCGATGAACGGGATTACCTGCCAGTCCACTCATCGTTTTCCTCTTCATCAACACGTTGAACGGGATTTACCACATGCCGCCCGCACCGTTTTCCCCTTCATCAACCCGATGAAAGGGATTTACCACATGCCGCCCGCACCCCTTTCCCCTTCATCACGAAAATCAGAATAAAATCTAACCAAACAAAAACCCCAAGATTGCTATCATAACAACCTCGGGGTTCCCACTTTTTTAGTATTTTTCAGATTAATTTCGACCACCATTTACATAAATAATCGGATGCTGCCCTTGTTTCACACTTCTTCCCTCTCGCTCTAAATAGTTTAAGTGAGCGATTGTTTCGGCGATAGCGAAGCGCCATTGATGGGGATTGAGCTCTCGATGAGAAAACAACTCCTTTGCGATCTCGTACGTCGTTTTATAGTCTGCCAAGCTTTCAATATAAGCGAGGCGCTCGTCATGATGCTGGATGAGCTCGTTAATTCGTTCCTTTACATTGAGAACAGGTGAGTGATGAGCAGAGTAAATCTTCTTAATTGGATATTGACCAATTTTACGTAAGGAGTCTATATATTCATGCAACGGGTGCTGGCTCGCACCTGGCCAAACACTAATATTCGGAGTAATTTTTTCGAGAATATGATCGCCACCAATTAAGATGCCTTCTTCTTCTTGAAAAAAGCAAACATGCCCCTCACTATGACCAGGGGTATGGATGACGATCCATTGTTTATCGCCAAACTCAATCGTATCACTAATTGGTTTTGCAACAGGCAATGGAAGCACATTTTGACCGAGCTTTTCCATATGGTCCGCGATCCCATCTGCTAGATCTTCTGGGACTCCATGTTGCAATACCATTTCTTTCATTCTCGCAACCTGCTTGCTGCCCTCACCCCAAACACGATCAATCATCCTAGCATCTATTTCATTCATATAAAGCTCAGCGCCTGACTGCTCTTGCATCCAGCCGGAAAGTCCGGAGTGGTCTGGATGAAAATGGGTTAGATAAATTGTATGAATATCACGAGGAGTGATTCCAAGACGATCAAACACCTCTTGCCATGCTTCTCTCGCGGCCCGATAATTTAATCCTACATCAATCATGACATACCCATCATTCTGTTTAAAAAGATAGCAATAAACATACTTCATCGGAAATGGAACTGGGATTCCAATCCGATAGCCACCAAACTCAATTTTTTCAATATTCATGGCTCACCTCAGTTAGATATAGATCTCTCCAAATGGATTGAGTGCTTTATCACGTTCGATATGAATTTCACGATCCGGTACTCCCTCAAAAACGGACTCAAAGTAGCGAATAGATGGGATGGATAGAAGCTGATGAATATTCCAGAATAGTTCCCGCGCCTTTATGCCAATCCAGCCCTCAGGAAGCAAATCCCTTGGAAAACCTGGATCTTGGAAAAGAAATTTCCGGTACTCATGCACAAGTACAGTTCGCTCAATAAAACATTCCTCATCCTTCAATGTGTTATTTAACGCTTTTTCTCGTAGTTCTTCAAATTTTGGTGTGAACTTATCTATGAAAGTTTGATATTCATCCCTCACCATATTTAAGTCCCAGCCTATATCGATAATGCTTTGATTGTCATGCGTTACAATTGAAGACGATGTGAATAAAAACGCGTATTCTTCAATTCCGTACACCCTGATCATTTCTTTCACTTGATCCTCAACAGGATTAGGCGTCACGAGTGTGCTATTTGTGAGGTTACCAAATCCGGTCCAAATTAGTTCTTTACGAATTTTATTACGGATTTCGCGCTTTTCTTCCGGAAACGAATAGGTAAGGATTCTCCACTTCTGATCCCACATATGATTTTGAGTGGCATATACCCGACTAACCCCTTCGTCAACTCTCCCTTGAGAAGTTGCGGAGTAATAGCTCTTCTTCCCTACTTTTCTCACTTCCAGCAGGTTATTTTGGACCATCCGAAAAATCGCCCCCCTCACCGACGATTCAGATACCCCAAACTGTTTCATGAGTTCAATCAAACTACCAACCCAAATTTCTCCCCCATAATATTTAATATATTCACCATATAATGTGAACATCAAGGATCTAGGTTTCATCAAAGTCACCACGCTTACTATTTTTTGTTATATTTCAATATTGTTAATTTTTATTATAGAGGATTTTGGAAATTATGCATTAAAAAGCGGTCTTTTTCCTGATTCATTTGTGTGGAGGTCCTCTTGTAGAATGGAGCGTATGTCTTCAGGTATTGGTACCGCTTTAATTTCTGTTGACGTTTGTTTTACCCATCCACGTATCTCATACCCATGCCCCGTTCTTGTTTCTCCTCTATACACCTCATGCCGTAGCTTAATTGTTTTTGTTTTAATTTCTTCAACCTCTGTTCGGATCGTTATAATATCATCATATAACAATGTTTTTTCAAAGCTACATCTTGCATCAAGCATTGGCAGGATAATTTGTCGTTCTTCTTCTAATGTGTTTGGAGATAATCCACAACTTCTAAAAAATTGGTGTCCCGCAATATCGAACCATTTGAAGTAATTAGGATAATACACAATCCCCGCCTTGTCGGTATCTCCCCAGTTTACGATGACTTGAAATTCATTTGATCTCACACTATATCCTCCTATTGTTAAAAAAGACTCGCGGAAGTTCGCCGAGCCTTGGCTATTTTAAAATAGCGATATCGGAATTTCCAATATCGCCTTTGATTTAGTTGACTTTATTTCCCACTCCAATTTGCATCGCGCTTTTCAATAAATGCACTTAAGCCTTCTTGGGCATCCTGTGAACGGAATAATAGATTTTGAAGCTCCCCTTCGTAACGGATTGCTACATTTAGTGGCATTTCTTTTCCATTCATAATCGAAAGCTTAATGTTAGATGTTGCGTAAGTAGCGCTGCTCGCAATCTTTTGTGCATATTCTAATGTTTTTGCTCTTGTTTCTTCTTGTGGATATATACGATCTACTAGGTTAATATCTAATGCTTCTTGAGGAGATAATGTTTCACCAGTGATGTTCAAATCTAGTGCTTTAGAATGTCCCACTTGGCGAGCAAGGCGTTGAGTTCCACCTGTTCCCGCTAATACACCTAGTGAAACCTCTGGAAGTCCGATCTTTCCTGCTTGGTCCCCCATAAAACGTAAATCACAAGCTAGAGCCATTTCTAATCCGCCACCAACCGTATGCCCCTCTAAGCAAGCAATCCAGATTTGTGGTGAACGTGCAATTTTGTCTAACGTTTCATTACAGAATAAGCAAAATTGTGTTTTAAAGCGTGGCTCCGCTGATTTTAAGAAGTTGATATTTGCACCCGCTGAGAAGAATTTTGGCATGTCACTCATTAATACTGCAACTTTAATGTCATTGTCGAAACGGATGTCATCGATTGCCGCATTTAATTCTTTGTAATAATCAAGGTCATAGGAATTTGTTTTGTTCACGTGGATGTGAACTTCAGCAATCCCATTCGCTTTTTTTACAGTTAGTGTTTTTGTTTCGTTTACTGTTGTCGTCATTCTTATTACCTCCCGGATTATGTATTACGTTTTTAAATCTTTCGTAATTAATTACAAATATACTGAATCTTTTTTAAATTATCAAATCTGTCTTTTTCTCATTTTTAAAAGGAAATAACCTTCTTTCTCTTATATGCTCTTTCTTTCTACCTTTTTGGAGGTTTTTTGTACGTCCGTAAAAAATACGTAATTTTTACTTCTAATCTGTGTTATTATGGAACTAATTCCATATTAAAAAATGAATATTAAGAATATTTAAGGAGGGTTCTATGAAGGGGAATAGGAGATTCAAAGATCTATATGAACATCTAAATATCAACACCATTAGTTCAGGTGTTGTCGCAGCTATTTTCGGTTGTACAGGTCCTGCACTCATTATAATTGGAGGTGCATCAAGTGGTGGGTTAACCCATGAGCAAACAATCAGCTGGTTATTTGCCGTGTATTTCTTTGGGGGATTATTGGGATTATTTTTATCCTTGAAATATAAGCAACCTATTGCCGGGGCTTACTCAATCGCCGGTGCCGTCTTAGTTGCAGGTGCTTTGTCACATTTTTCCTTACCAGAAGCAATTGGTGCCTATCTTGTTGCCAATCTAATCGTCCTTATACTTGGTGCTACCGGATTAATTGATAAAGTCATGAATTGGTTACCTGTTCCTATTGTTATGGGGATGATTGTAGGTGTCATGATGCGGTTTGCGATTGAGATGATTACATCTGTTGAAGTTTCTCCCCTATTAGCAGGCGCTGCCATCATCGTCTATCTATTTTCCTCCCGTTATGTAAAAAAGGTACCACCTGTGTTATCAGCATTAGTTGTATCTGTGCTTCTCGCCATAGTCATACATGAATTTCATATTTCAAATGTTCAAAGTTCGTTTGTGCTTCCCCAACTAGAAATACCAACATTCAGTGTAAATGCGATCATTTCCCTTTCTATACCGCTTGCCATCTTAATTATCTGTACAGAGAATGCCCAAACGACTGGAATTCTGATGGCGAAGGGTTTTAAGCCGCCAAGTAGTGAGATGGCTGTTTTTGGGTCTATTTTAGGTTTTTTCGCTTCATTTTTCGGGGCTCATGCCATTAATACTGCGGGACCGATGACTGCCATTTGTGCTTCTGATGAGTCAGGTAAAAAAGAAGGTCGGTATGCCGCATCGGCTCTAAATGGTGTGTTATTTGCGAGCTTTGGTGTGTTTGCAGCGTTTGTGGTTCCATTTGTTATTGCGATGCCGGGTGTGATCGTCAGTACGATTGCTGGTTTGGCGATGATTGGTGTTCTTTTAAGTTCCTTGAAGATTGCATTTTCAGATAGCAAATTTCAAATGGGCGCCTTTTTCGCGTTCATTATTGGCATGTCAGGTGTAAATTTCTTTAACATCGGTGCACCATTATGGGCAATTGTTGGTAGTATTTTAGTCTCCCTTTTAATCGAACGACATGATTTTGAAAAAAAGATTAAAACTGAACAGAACCTGAAACCAGGGGTGTAAGAACTTTGGATGCGTTGTAAATAGATGGACATACTAATTCACAACCGAAAATTTCATGAGGGGTGAATCAGCATGAATATTGACATACCATCTATTTATGAAAACATGCCGGATTTTTCGAATCATATGGAAGCGAGAGAATGGTTTAAAAACGAGTTTCAAGACAGGTTTTTCTTACGTACGCATAGTGATAACGATGGAAAAATGACGTATTATTACCACATCGTAAAGGACCCTGAGACATATCAACGATATATGGAGAGTTTTGCAAGTGAGGAAAAGCATGACATTACCGAAATGTCGACATTTGAAAGCTACACGACTGTTGAAATTAGTGAAAACGGAGATGTAAATATTACATTATAGCAATAAGGAGGCTCCAATCGGAACCTCCTTTTCTTGATCTATCCTGGAATTTTTTCCTGAATAAATTCCACCATATCGTCTTTGCTAATCGGTCGGCTGAATAAATAGCCTTGTATTTCATCACAGCCCATATCCACAAGCATTCTACACTCATCCCAGGTTTCTACACCTTCTGCAACCACATTTAGCTTAAGCCCGTGTGCAATATCAAAAATTGACTTGACCAATAAAGCTTTTTTCTCATCTTTATCGATATCATGGATGAATTTTCGATCAATTTTAATTTCATCGAGCGGAAGCTTTAATAATTGGTACAAGGAGGAGTATCCTTTTCCAAAATCATCAATAGAAATTTGAACGCCCAGCTCTTTCAGCTTTTGAATCTGATCAGCAACTTGTAGTTGGTCCGAAATAAACACACTTTCGGTAATTTCAAGTTTTAAATATTTTGGATCTAAACCAGATGTCTCCAAAGACTTCTTGATCATGGTAACAAGATAATCTTGTTGGAAGTGCTTTGCTGAGAGGTTTACAGAAATCGGAACATGTAAAAGATTTTCAACCTGCCATTGTTTATTCTGCTTGCATGCCTGAACAAGGGACCATTCGTCAATTTGTGAAATCAGTCCGATTTCTTCTGCCACTTCAATAAAGACCCCAGGAGAAATGGCACCTAAAACAGGATCATTCCAACGAAGTAAGGCTTCAATGCTTGTAATTTTACCTGCAAATGTTTTTGGCTGATAAAACTGTTCAAATCCTTCTTTATCGACTGCAGTGCGCAAGGAATTCTCAATGATAAGACGCTCCTGGAATTTATATTTCATCGATTCACCGAAGAACTGAACAGTGTTTCCACCCTTTTCCTTCGATATATACATCGCAATATCTGCATATTTCACTAATGTATCTAAGTCTTCTCCATCCTCGGGGTACATGCTTACCCCGACACTTGCGGTGATGTAGTGATCTTGGCCATCTATTGTAAAATAGGATGAAAATTCTTTAACGATTAAGTCTAATGTTCCATGTACTTCCTCTTTATTTTCAACCGAGTGTACGACTACAAATTCGTCCCCTCCAAGTCGAAAAACCTGTCTGTTCTCTTCTTGTAATTTCTTAAGTTTATACCCTGTTGCTTTTAGAAGCATATCCCCAGCTTCGTGCCCTAAAGTATCATTGATTTGCTTAAATTGGTTAAGGTCTATAAAGATAATCGCAAGTTGATTATCATCATTATTACAGATTTGCTCTCGGACGTATTTTTGGAAAAAATAGCGATTAGGCAAATATGTCAAGCTATCATAAAAGGCAAGCTTATGAAGCTGATCCTCTGATTCCTTCAGCCTTGTCGTTTGCTCTCGTAGAATGATATTCATTTCGATACTTTCTTGGAAAAGCTCCTTCAGCTTATCCGCCATCTTTTTTAGATTTTTACTTAAAACGCGAAGCTCTGAAATCGTGCTTTGCGGCCATTCTATATTTTCTAAGCTACGAAGCTTTTGTGGTAAGCCCGTCGTGATTGTTGTAAGCTGCCTTAAGTTGTTCGTGAGAAGTCGGCTTATGAACATCACAAATAGAATCGCTGACAATGCAAGAATAAGTAAGTATAATAACTGATCAATGGAAGTATTAAAAATCTGTTGTTGATATTGGGCAATAGGGAAAAGTAACATAATTCGAAATGAATCTGTATCCCTCGTATAAAAATAGAACGCATCATTCCATCTTGTAATCGGCTGTACATCATTCGTAGCAATTGGCAAGGCCTCATAAAGCTTTGGCGAAATCTCCCGAATCTCATATTTTTCAGACTCAAAATTCATCAAAGTCGTCGATGCAATGATTTGATCCGAATGATCAATGATGATAATATCGCTCTCTTTATTCGTATTGCGCCATAAAATATCTTCAATTTGTTTCCTATCAATTATCCCATTGCTTCTTTCCAACTGAAGAAATTCATTTTCAATCCGATTAACTCTCGTTTCGCCTACAACACTTAAGTCTTTTTTTATGAGATCAAACGTATTTATTGTATTTGTAATGACACTTATAAAAAACGGAACGAGTATGGTGAAAATGGTGATCTGGGATAAAAACTGATGAATGGACACATTATTTTTACTGAGTCGGTTCTTTTTAACCAATTTATAAAATGGAAAATAGGCTAATAACACATCTGCTACTAATACATTGAATAATCCGTTCGTAATATCTTTACATACTAAAAAATAAAGGGCAGTACCTGACAATGTTTCCCGACCGATAAAAAATAACAACACTACTCCAACTACCAGCCAAAAAAGCACATCAACGAAAAACATTTTTGCTTTTCGACCACGCCAGAAAAATGCACCAACAAAAATGATTTCAACAAGCATAACAATTGCATAAAATGGACTGTTTGAAAAAATGATAGTAAAGAGGATTGTGATAAGCCCCGTTACTATCGCAGCGGAATAGCCAAATATGCGAAGTATTAGGAATAGAAAAATACTCGCAAAGGAAAATGTAATCCCATACAAAAGTGATATTCTGAAATGAGAGGCGAGCAGGACCAATCCCATCAAGGCTACTAATAGGATTATGTCGCTATTCAGTTTGCCTTTTAAATGCGTAAATCCTATCATAAAGTCTCCTTACGTTCATCTTTAATATATAAAACGACATTTTTCACTATGATTATGATAATAATATCATAAATTCGACTGATTATTCCTATATTTTCTCTCATATATTGGCAGCGCCTTCATTTAATAGGGTTTTATTTACTATTCATTTAATAATTTCCACTTTTTTTCGTATGGTTGGCGAAAATTGATAATCTTTGTTACCCTAAAAAGAGCTAATTTTTTTGAGAGTGGGAAAGATAGTGAATACATAAGCACGATAAAGAGAGGATTTTATGATGAAAAAAATATCTAATGTTTTTTGGATTTCAGTGGCAATTACACTCGCGGCTGTTATCTTTGGTGTTGCTGCACCAAAAAGTTTCGAAGATGTAACAGGTAATATTCAAGAATTTATCACTTCCGCCTTTGGGTGGTATTACCTCATTTTGGTGACAATCATAGTGATATTCTGTATTTTTCTTATTTTTAGCCCTGTCGGCACCATTCGACTCGGAAAACCAGATGAAAAACCCGAGTATTCAAACATCTCTTGGTTTGCGATGTTGTTTAGTGCAGGGATGGGAATTGGACTTGTCTTTTGGGGCGCTGCAGAACCCCTTTCCCATTATCTGACTCCACCATTGGCAGAGGGGGCTACAAATGCTTCCCAAAAAGAAGCGATGCGCTATACATTTTTCCATTGGGGGATTCATGCATGGGGAGTATACGCCCTTGTTGCCCTTGCCTTAGCCTATTTCAATTTCCGAAAAGGCGAACCTGGTCTTATTTCAGCAACGCTAAAACCTGTTTTAGGAAAAAAGGCAATGGAAGGAAAACTAGGTACACTAGTTGATGTGTTAGCCGTGTTTGCAACGGTTGTTGGTGTTGCAACAACATTAGGATTTGGAGCGGCACAGATCAATGGAGGGCTATCTTTTCTACTGGGAATACCTAATAATTTCTTCGTTCAATTTATCATTATTGCGATTGTTACCGTCTTATTTATGATATCTGCATGGTCTGGATTAAGTAAGGGTATAAAATATTTGAGTAATACAAACATGATTTTAGCAACTGCCCTGCTCATTTTAATGTTCGTATCAGGTCCTACCGTACTAATTCTTGACATGTTCACAGATTCGATTGGTGGCTATATACAAAATATTGTACAAATGAGCTTCCGAATTGCTCCTTTAAATGAGGAACATCGTTCTTGGATTAACGGATGGACGATTTTCTACTGGGCTTGGTGGATTTCATGGTCACCATTTGTAGGTATTTTTATTGCACGTGTTTCTAGAGGAAGGACGATTCGCCAATTTATTATAGGTGTTTTATTGCTGCCTGCTCTAGTAAGCTTTTTATGGTTTGCTGTATTCGGGACTTCCGCAATCGAAGTTCAAAAGGAAGGTATTGTTGACCTTTCACAATTTGCAACAGAAGAGGTCCTCTTCGCAATCTTTAACCAATCTTCACTATCCGTTATTTTATCGGTGGTTGCAATTATCCTTGTAGCGACATTCTTTATTACGTCTGCTGACTCTGCAACATTTGTTCTAGGAATGCAAACAACATACGGATCACTCACACCACCAAACAATGTAAAACTAACTTGGGGCATTTTACAATCAACCGTGGCTTTAATTTTATTATACAGTGGTGGTTTACAAGCCTTACAAAATGCTCTTATAGCAGCTGCTTTTCCATTCTCTATTATTATGGTACTGATGATGATTTCACTGTATCGCTCATTAACAAAAGAGAAAAAGGAACTTGGTTTATATTTAAAACCAAAACATAAGAAAAAGACTGCTACTCCACAGGAGAAATAGAAAAAACCGGAATCTCTATCGATTCCGGTTTTTAGTTTGTAACAAGACCTTGTGACCATGTCTTCACTCCGTCATCTTCCACGAATTCGATGATAACGTCAGTCACTCCTTTAATTGTATGTATTTCTTCTTCAATGCGGTCTTTTATTTGAAATGCTTCTTTAACCGTTAAATTTGGTTCAATTTCTAATTTCATTTCGATATGGAAATCCTCCCCTTCTTTCATTGCAAATAAGGTTTTGATATCTTTAATTTCTGGATTAGTAAAAATAAACCCAGCAATCTTGTTTTCAAGGTCTTCGTCTGCTTCACCAAGTACCCCTTTTGCATTATCTAAAAACACCTTACCTACAACATAAAACATCATGATCCCAATAATAATTGAAGCAATTCCTTCCGCAGCATGGAATCCTCCATAATAGGAGAGTAAAATCCCGATGATCGCTATAAGTCCACCAAGGGTTGCTACCAAATCTTCCATGAACACAAGCTTTGTTGCAGGCGTTGCTTTGCCTAAATAACTAAAGCTTTTCCCTACAGCTGCAAATCCGCTTGCCTCCACATGTGCTTCGTGTAGAACTTCCTTCATTGCCTTAAAAAGAACGTATGACTCTAAGATCGCAGCTAATCCTAAAACAGAAAGATTAATGGCAATACCTTTTGATTCAGTTGGGTGTTGAATATGAAGAAATCCTTCTTTGATTGTTTCATAACTCATAATGCCAACAATAAGAACGGCGCCCAGTAACACCAGATTGACTAGACGACCAAAACCATTTGGATAGTTTTCAGTCGGCATTTTTTTACTTAAGGCACTACCTATAAACACGAAAAATTGATTGGCCGCATCCCCTAGAGAGTGCATCGTTTCTGCAAACATCGCAACATTCCCCGTGAAGAAAAACGCAACTCCTTTAATTATTGCAATAATTGTGTTCACAATGGACGCAATCAAAGATGACTTGTTTCCATTCTTTAATAAACCCTGTTTTTTCGACATAGTGACCTCCAGTCGGTGATTCTTGATAATAATTGTAGTATTTATTACTTTTGAAAAATTTATGAGGGGATGTGTAGGATAGGAGTGTCCTTCATATTTTTATGATTAAAAAAAGTGCCTCCCCCAGTAAGGCATATTTTAACCTACTGGGAGAAAGCACTTAATTTTCTTCTCTTACAAGCAATGCCACCGCTTCTACATGGACTGTATGTGGAAATAGGTCCACTGGCTGCACTTCTTTTAATGTATATCCAAATGGTTCGAGCTCTTTAATATCCGTTGCGAACGTTTCAGGATTACAGGAAACATAGACGATTCTTTCTGGCTGTGAACGGCCAATTCTTCTCATCACTTTGCCACCAGCACCTGAGCGTGGTGGATCAAGCAGGAGGAGTTCAGGTCTTCCGAAGCTTTCAAGCACCTCATCGATTCCTTTTCTTGCGTCTTTTGCTAAGAAGTATGTGTTTGATAAACCATTGTCACTAGCATTGCGTTTTGCAGATTCAATTGAACTTTCAACGATTTCAATTCCAGCAAGCTTTTCAACTCGACTTGCGAATGGAAGTGAGAATGTTCCAACCCCACAGAAAAGGTCGATCATTTTTTCTGTTTTCTTTGGCTCACCCATTTCAATTGCAAGGTCGACCAATTTTTGAGCTTGAGTTGGGTTTGTTTGGAAAAATGTATCAAACCAGACACGGAATCGATACCCGTCCATTTCGTCGTAGATAAAATCGCGACCTGCTAATACATGTGTTTTTTCAGATTGGGTACGGTCAGCCCAGTCTGTATTTTCAAGCCATAATAAGCTTTTTACCTCTGGGAATTTTTCTTCAATGCGTTTTACTAAATCATCCGCTGCTCCTTGAAGATGTCCCTCTGGTGCCTCGGTTGCAAAAAGGGCAAGCATGATTTCACCAGTAGCAAAGGATTGTCTCACCATAAGATGGCGAAGAAGTCCTTCGTGCTGATCTTTGTTATACCCTGATAGCTGATGATCCTTTGCCCATTGCGCAACTTCCATTGCACCTTCTACCATTTTTTCTCCTGCAATTAAACAGGTTTCAAGTGAAATAATTTTTCTGAAATTTCCTTGTTCATGCAAGCCTAATGCCCCTTCAGGTGAGAAGGTAAATTCCATTTTATTACGGTAATGCCAAGGCTCGTCCATTCCAATGGTGTCTTTCACAAGGTCAGGATTGAAACCTTGTGATTCCACTTGTCGCTTAACATAGTCCGTCTTGTACTGGAGCTGCCCTTTGTAATCCCAATGCTGCCACACACAGCCACCACATTTTTCAAAATGAGGACATGGTGGTGCAAGTCTTTGTTCATTTGATGTTAGGATTTCATCAACCGGTGCCCTCCAGCGCTTGCGATCTGGCTGGTCAACAGTCACACGCACTTGCTCGCCAATTAATGTTTGTGGAATGGTAAGTTTTAGCTTCTTTTTATTCCCATGCTCATTCTCACGCCACGCTGTTGCCCGGCCCGAACCCTTTTCATCTAAACTTTTAATTTCAACAATCATCGTTTCTGGTTTTGTTACTGCCAATTGCTGTTCCTCCTCTTAAAACTACCTATCTATATTGAAGTGTCGGTTTTCACATTTTATTTTGGTATTTACATATAGGTATAGTTCATTTCTATCCTATTTTACAGCATACTAACCAAGTATAAAGCACAAACAGCAAATTTGGAATTCCTACAACCCTAGAAAGTATTAACATTAATTCGTTTTGCATCACCATGGGGAATCTTGGTGTGGATTTGCGTCTGAATCCCACTTTTTGCGGCTATTCAGTACATCTCACATCCTTTGGTCTTTTGCCGAAAGCCTTCATAATAACAGACAAGAGTAAAATGGTGAATATTCCCTTCTTTGTTGTTAAATACTATTCAGAAAGAATATGGAATTATTCGTATAGGGTTGGGTGGAGGTATGTTTCGAAAAAAGAAAGAAAGTAAACAGTTAGATAAAAATTATGAAACTGTTGAAAACACAATAGAAGACGTAATCAACAAGGCAAAAAAATCGAGTGACTTTTCAACAATCACACCTATTGAGAATAACGATAAGATTGTACTAAGTTATTTTAAAACATTAGTTGATAGCAAAATTCTGCACCAATCCTTATTGCCATTTTTAAAGGAAAAGGCTGTAGACATAGAAAATCTCTCTGATTTGAAAAATATTATCCCAATAGAGGAAGTTACCCTCTTAACAGACCCTCAGAAAATTGAAGAAGCTTTTCATCAAGGGTGCGTTGCCCTATCCTTCAAAAATCAAATGGATGAATTCATTCTAGTTAACATCGGAAATGCGAGATTAGGGCAACGGGAAACAAATGATACACAAAATGAATTTAGCGTAATTGGACCAAAGGTTGGGTTCATTGAAGATATTGGGACAAATCTTCATATGCTGAGAGAACATCTAGATTCTCCTGATCTTATTTTTGAAGAAATGGTCATTGGTACAAGGTCCAGAATAAAGGTTGTGATTGCATACCTAGATGGCGTTACGAATCCAGAGTATGTAAACACTGCAAAACAAAGGGTACTTGATCTTGACGTTGATACGATATTTGATAATACTCAGTTGGAACAAATGATATCTGATAATTCAACCTCACCATTTCCTTTATTTATTTCTACTGAGAGAGTAGATCGAACCGTTGGAGCACTTTTAGTAGGGCAGATTGTCCTGATTAGTGATAAGTCCTCCTACGCTGTGATTGGTCCTGTAAATCTAATGGATTTCTTTTCAAATCCAGAGGATTTTTATCTTCCATCTTTGATTGCATCTTTTTTTAAATTAATACGAATCTTTGGAATGATCTTTTCTATCTTTGCGACCTCCTTTTATGTAGCCATTTTAACTTACCATTTCGAGGTTATACCTAAGGACCTACTTGGCCCTATTATCAATTCAAGAGCCAATGTTCCGTTTCCTCCCGTTATTGAAGTTTTATTCTTAGAAGTAACTATTGATCTTCTCAGGGAAGCCGGAGCGCGATTACCCACTAAAATTGGACAAACACTAGGGATTGTTGGAGGCATTGTAATTGGTCAGGCTACTGTTGAAGCCGCATTAACCAGTAATATTTTATTAATTATTGTGGCTCTTTCAGCCTTAGCTTCCTTCACAACGCCCATTTATAAAATGTCTACTGCCGTCAGAATGTTGCGATATCCGTTTATAATTTGCGCCGCCATTTGGGGAGGCTTAGGTATCTATGTGGGAATTCTTTTTCTAATCGGTCATTTAACTCGATTAAAATCATTGGGGGTGCCATATATGGTGCCACTTTATCCATATAGAAAAGGGTGGGCACTTGGATCTTTCATAAGACCTGACTTTACAAATCTAAATTCACGTCCGCTGTATTTTAGACCATTGAGCAAAGAACGCTTTGCTTCCGCTAATGACCAAGATCCTGAGGATGGATTGAATTCAGAATAAATTTTTATATAAGAAAGCAGAGATAAAATGGGTAAATGGAGAAAAAGTTTCATATTTGTCTTAGTTTTTGTTTGTCTAGCTAGTCTAGTAGGCTGTTCAAGAACGAAAATTGTCGATAAATTGAGCATTGTCCATGTTTTTGGATTTGATATAGGTGATAACGGAGAAATAATTGGATCCGCCTTATTTCCTGAATACACCCATAGTAAGAGTAGTACTAAAATTCATTATTTACAGGAGAAATCAGACGCAGTTGCTCTGTTATCACCCAGGATGGGGACCCACACGAGTACCCCCGTTGAGTTAGCCAAAATAAGGGTTTTAGTAATTGGCAATGAATTTGCAAAAGCGGGCATTCGTGACGTGGTAGATCGACTTCTTGTTCAACCACAAATAGCGACCAATATCCAAATTGCTGTCTCTACACACAGCGCTGAAGAAACCCTTAAGACCTTTAAAAAACAGGGTGACCTGACATTAGCTGATCAGATTAAACATAATATGACGGGACAACTGATCCCACGCATGAACCTTCATGTCTTCTTAAATCATTTTTACGGCGAAGGATTGGATCCGTATGTACCAATGCTAACGATAGACGAGGATGATAAGCTCCAGGTAGATAAAGTTGGTATTTTCAAAGATGATAAGCTCAAGCTTCACTTAAATATAAGAGAAACGTTTATTTTCTCCATTCTAGAGGATTTTCGAACACAGGCAACTTATGAAGTAGACTACGATCATGAAGATCGGAAGCAAAACATTATTATTCGGGGGTTTCGAAGTAAAAAATCGTGGGAGTGGATAAAAGATAAGCAACAATTAAATCTAAGATTGGATCTTATCTGGAGTATCACTGATCGTCCTGAACGATTTGATTTAGAGAACCCAGAAGATATTAAGGTTATCAAGGAAATGATTGCAAAAAATGTAAAAAAAGACACGGAGAACCTTTTGGATACATTTAAAGAAAATGGAGTTGATCCGTTAGGTATTGGAAATATCGTTCGATCTCAGGATAGAAACTGGAAGGAAGATTCGTTTTATGAACAATACCCTTCTTTACCTATCAATGTGGATGTGCATTTAGAGATTATACATTCCGGCCTTCAAGGCTAGCTAGACGAGGATGGTTAAAAATGAACAGTAGAATAAGTGAAAATAAATTGGTATCACCCTTTTTTCTTTTCTTTTTAATTCACGCCTCTCAAACTGGAATTACTGTACTAAGATACCAAGGAAATGTGATTAACGGAGCTGGTCATGATGCATGGGTCTCTATACTGATCCTTGGTTTAAGCCTCCATCTTTTGTTTTTTATGATGTTATTTATCCTAAAACAATCCACCGCTGGGGATATTCTTTCATTTCATAAAGACATTTTTGGAAAATATTTAGGGGGAGCATTAAACATTGGTTTAGCTGTTTACTTTTCTTTAGCTGGATTAGGAGTCTTGTATTCCTATATTGATGCCCTCCAAATTTGGGTATTCGATGGAATTAATAGCTGGGAGTATGCTCTTCTTCTATGTTGCCTTATTTATTATCTCGTCTCGGGGGGATTTCGAGTTATCACTGGAATTGCATTTTGGGGAGTGATTATACCTGGTTTCTTGACCTTATCCTTTTTTTATTTAATTGGCTTTGCCGAAGTAACATATGTTTTCCCACTCTTCCAATATAATGTACAAGACTATTTGATATCTGCTACTGAATCTGTTCCATTATTTTTAGGTTTTGAAACAGCACTGGTTTATTTCCCTTTCATTAAAAATGGGACAAAAGCGAGCAAATGGGGGCATATTGCTTTACTATACACAACCCTTTTATATGTTGGGATTACCATTCTTACGTTCATGTTCTTTTCTCAAGGAAAATTGCAGCACTTAACATGGCCAACTTTAACCATGATTAAGATTATTCAATTTCCTTTTTTGGAGCGATTTGAGTTTATTTTTATATTCACATGGCTCTTAGTTATTATACCCGTCATCTGCATTTACCTTTGGTCTGCAGTCAGGGCTATCAAACTTACAATTCCAAAGATAAAATCGACTTACATCTTATTCTTTTTTCTAGTTGCTTATTTATTCACTAATAGCATCCTGATCGATATGTTTTACACACAGTTAATTTCCAAAATGATTAAATATAATGGTATGTTATTTCTTTTCATTTACATCCCTTTGCTATTCGTCATTAGTCTCATTCGTCATTTCATTAAAAAGCAAAAGAAGGCTTGAGAGACTCAACAAGAACTGTTACTCCTCCCGTTTTTAGTTGTTCTTTTCCTAGTATTTCAGTCGTAAAATTTCTGGTTATAATCACTCAATAAACACGATATAATGAAGTCGGAATAAGAAGTGAGATGAAGGGGGAGTTTTCATGTTAAAAAAATTTGCAGCAGATGCATTAGGTTTATCTGACATTGGAAAAATTATTGGCCCTGAGGATTATGACAAGACGGACGCAGATGATTACATACGTCATGAGGATAATGAGAAGATATACTTTTTAATTAAAACAAAGGCTGATGAGTATTGCTTTACAAACATAGCATTCATCCATGTTGATGGTGCGAATGCTGTCTCTTCAAAAAGGGTATTAAAGCGCTATCCATATTCACAGCATAAAATTACAAACGTGTTCCTTGAAACAGCTGGTAGAGTCGACTTAGATATCGAGATAAAATTCAATCTAGGAAACCAAGCCTTTAGTATTGACGTCGATAAAAGACAGCTTGAAAAATTAAATGACTTGTATAAAGCCCTGGTGTATATATCCGAAATTAACCATGAAAACAGCGTTATGTACGATATGGCGGTTAATAGCTTAGATAAAGCAGTAACGGTACTGCATAATTCAAGAACTTCGGATGTCGGTCTGGCTGAGGAATACAAACAATTGACAGAATACGGTTTCTCCTGGCTGTCCTCAGCACGCAATCAATACCACAGAAAAGACTTTGGTGAAGTATTCGAAAAGTATATTAATAACTAATACATTTGTATTATTTTGACGGCATTCGAAAAGTTGATTTTAGTTGACTTCGGATGCCGTTTTGTCATTTTTATTGGGTGCGGTGGGATTGAGGGAGTTTGAGTCTTCATCCCACGTATCCCCCAGCAGATTAATCCAACGCAAAAATCAGTGCCTGATTCCCAGCGAGATTGCTAATTTGCTGGGTGCCAGGCACCGATTCCGTTTTACTGTAAAAGGCGGGTACTCCCACCTCAACTGATTTATTTAGTGAAACGGTTTGCGTAGCATGAAGCCACAAATGCGTTTGGTTTTATTTTAGGCTCCACGCCGATGGCTTCCATTCGTGTGACCATTTCCTTCACGAATTCACGTGTTTTGTTCCTCTTCCCTGCCCCAATATCGATATGCCCTTCCATTGTAAATGAAGCGCCATCGTAAACATGTGGCAGCACAATATCGATTAGTTGATTTTTCTTTTCCTCAGTAAATAATGAAACAATTTCTTCTGATAAGGATAATTCATAGGAAATTCGCTCATGCAAATGTTCCATTTTTCTTGGAACAACCACTTTTCGAATACATGCCCACACACCTTTTCCTTCATTAAGTATTACAACACCGGTTATAAAGGTGGTTTGTCTTGGATGTACTTGGGAATCTGTACCAATGATGAGCCTATATTTTCCACTAGGTTCGGATCGCATGAACTCTTTTATATGCTCAAAAACTCGCTCAAATGACATTCGTTTTTCCCTTAGATTTTTAAATAAGAAGTGATGGTTTGAATTGTTTTTCATAAATCCATATCACAACTTTCCAGTCTTTTGTCGACCTGCTTTTATACATTTTATGACCGGAAACTGGTTAATGTGTGTTAATTGATTATTTGGTACAAAAATTGGATGTCCGCGTTGAGAAAATATGCCATTTTACCTAGTTCTTTATTCCCTACTTTTACCTCCGATTGGATTGTATAATATTACCATAAACCTAAATTGGAGCGTGTATGTTCAAAAAATGAAAAAACAATCCATCGACCCATTTGATACCATTCTGTCAGAAGCCATTACGAATCCGATGAAGCGTTATTATTTTTATAAAGTTTTTGTGAATTTAGAGATTGTTGTAATCGGCACAGTGTCTTCAGATAAAAAAACTTCAGAGCCCATTCTCCAGTTGAAACATATCGAAGTAAATAATGAACTTGTCCTACCTGTTTACTCCAGTATCGAGAAGTTTAACCAGATTTATAAAGGAAAATATAAGTATATAAAAATTACAACACGTAATCTCTTGCAGTTAGTCGAACCTGAGATACCATGGGTGCTAAATCCTGGTTTTGATATCAGTAAAAAGATCATCCAAGAGGAACTAGAAACGTTACGTGACGGAAGAATTCTTCATTACTTTTTTGAGGAGTTAGACCTTGAAGAAAAACAGAATTTCCTAACGAATCAGATTACAGAGATCCCACAACAATTCCTTGAGGCTATTTCCAGCAAACTAAAAAACTTTCCAACTATCAAAAATGCTTATTTTACACATATTTATAATCCCTCTAGATCAAGTAATCCAATCCCTTTGATTGGACTTAGCCTAGATCAAGAAGAGGAAATTGCCGAGGAACTATTATTACAGGTATATAAAGCGGCTAATGAAACTTCTCAGCAACGAATTGAAATACTTATCCTGGTTGAGGATCTACCACTAACAAATTCTATCATTAACGGAACCGAGCCCTTTTATATTCGAACAACCATAGATGATTTAAACTCCATGTTCCGATAAGGATTCACGAAAGGAGGTAAAGAAATGGCTCAAATTGACATTAAAGTGAATAGTGTCCGTTCCTCAAACAGTCGGCTAAAAGGAATCACTTCCGATTTGACAGATACGCAGAGTCGCCTCTCTAGTCTACGCCATACGATTGACAGCCAAATCACGAGTAGGCAAGGTATTGGTGCAAATTTAAGTAGTATGGCCTCCTCCATCCATGATTTGGAAAAGCGCCTCAACCAACTACATAGTTTCGTGGATAATAGTGTAGCTCGGTATGAACAAGCGGATAAGCAAGTAAACTCCAATTCACAAAAATTAACCGAGCCTCCAAAAAAATCATTTTGGGAATCGGTTGGGGATTTCTTTGGGGTCGTGGGCAACTCCGTAAAAGGATTTGCAACTGGTCTTTGGGACGTCGGTGTAGACACAGTTAAAGGAATTTGGAACATTATCACCCATCCTGTTGAAACCTTTAAAGGGCTCGTACATGTCATCCAACACCCGGTCGAAACCGCAAAAGGAATATGGGATGCAATCAAAACATCATGGAACGAAGATGTTATCAACGGTGATGCCGAAAGCAGAGGAAATTGGTTTGGGCGTGCTTTTGGAGAAATTGCCCTCGCAATTGTGGGTACAAAAGGTGTAGATAAAGCGGTAAAATTGACTAAAGGTGCAAAAGTTGTTGAGGAGGTCGGTGGGGTTAGGGTTGTTGATGATATCGGGGGGTCTTCAAAACCTGATTATCATGAAAAACCACGTACTCCAGATACAATTAGTCCAGCAGAACGTGCAAAATTAGATGGCTGGACACATCGCCCTGATGATGATTTATATTTAAAGTATAAAGACGTTTATGATAACCCTAAATATTATAATCAGGAAACCGGTGCAATAAACTGGCCAGGTACAAAGGGAGACCCAAATATTGATGGATTTAAAAATGGTGAATATCATATTGAGACGTTAAAACCTGGGGCAGAAATTGACCGATATGGTAGTAATGGCAGTGGTCAATACTTCTCCCCTGCAGGATCTAGCTATGAAAGCAGAGCCTTACCACCGCATATGACGCAACAGCCATATCAACAATATACGATTATCAGGGAATTTGACGTGCGTGCAGGAGAAATAGCTCCTTGGTTTGATGAAGTTGGCGGAGGCACTCAATACTATTCAAAAATCGAAATCTTTGATGACTTCGGAAACAAAGTACCTGCAACAGTAGAAAACCTAATCAAATATGGATATATCAAATAATAAAAGGAATGAAGCAAATGAATAAAAACCAATTGATCCAAATATGCAAATATGTAGGTATTGAAGTAAGCTTTGATAATCATATTTTAAAAGAAGTAAAATCACCTTACGTAAATTACGCTCAGCTTGAATTCGGAAATACGATTGAGTATTCTGAGATGAACTTTGAAGGACGGCCCGGTCCTGAAAAAGAGGGAATTGTTACATTTAATAATGAAGCAAACGCGACCAAATATTTCTTAATTAACTTATTAAAAAAGTTCTATTTCAATGACATTTTTCCAGGGGATAATCCTGTTCATGATTTTAGCAATATAAATGAGCTTATTTCCTATTTTCAAAAACTGGGAGTACCAAACAGTCTTTATACATTCAACACCAAAAATCCACAGACTATATATAGTGAAATAGATACTAATAATAATATGCTAATCAGTTATATGAATCGCAATAATCAAAAAAGCTTCACCACTATGCCGCTGAGTATCGATCGAGGCATTTTTGTCATGTATCGTTTGACTTACTCTTTGCATCTAATTAAGGAACTTGAACAAAAACTAATCCAGCAGGGTCTTCTTCATGAAAAATTTGACGATGAAGATATCGAGTTATTTATAAAATAGATGAACCTATAATTCTAGCCCTGAACTCCTTATTAGTCATTCTTAGAGGAGATGTGTTCATAATGACGAAAAAAGATGCCATGCAAATAATTAATAACGAGAATCTACAATTCTTTAACTGGTTTAACGATCATGAAATTAGTCCGAACGAAGTGTTAATCAGGCAACAGGGTAATACCTGGAAGGTTTCCACAACAGACGAACGCGCCAATGCTATTTCTGAAAAAGATTTCGATTCCGAGGAAAAAGCACTAGAAAATTTTATCAAACGGGTAAGAGGGTTAAACAAGTTTCATAATTTTACTTAATAGTGAAAATCCCCCTTGATCCTGCTAATACTGAGGCGACAAACTACGAGCAAATATGCAATTTATCAAAATAAAATCTACGCTGTTAATCTTCGGCATTGATTTCGATTCGTTTAGTCCTTCATCGCGCTTATGAAGGACGTTCCGGCTTCAACTTCGATTCGTTTAGTCCTTCATCGGGCTTATGAAGGACATTCCGGCTTCAACTTCGATTCGTTCAGTCCTTCATCGGGCTTATGAAGGACATTCCGGCCTCAATTTCGATCCGTTTAGTCCTTCATCGGGCTTATGAAGGACATTCCAGCCTCAACTTCGATCCGTTTAGTCCTTCATCAAACACAGTGCCTGAACATTTCACTTGGACCACAAGAACCGTCCCTCTGGTCCCGAAGCATTTTCACTGGAACCACAAGAACCGTCCCCTTGGCTTCCTTTGGTCCCTTGGCCCCGTGGCCCCCTAATCCCTTATTGTTCCCTCTCCCCTTCGATTTCGATGATCCCCTTCAGGTCGTCCTGGACGCTTTGTGGAGCAAGGGGGACTTTGGAGCGGTAGGCGGAGCGGACGATGACGTGCGCTGCGACTGGGGCGGTAAGGAATACAAAGAAGATTCCTAGAAATAGGCGAATGCTAAATGTTCCTTCCATGATAAAAAATAGAAATGTCCCAACTAATGTAAATAAAACCCCCATCGTCGAGCTCTTTGAGGCTGCATGGGCACGTGAGTATAAATCTGGTAGCCGGATCAGTCCAACTGCACTAAAAAAACTAAAGATGGTCCCAACTAAAATCGATAATGCCGCAATGACTTCTAGTACCTCAATCGGATTGTTTACGTCGCTCAATGACCACACCTCTTTCAATAAATCTCGCAAAGGCAATTGTTCCAATGAACGAAAGGATCCCGATTAATAAAATCACTTCAAAAAATCCGGTATTCCTTAAAAACACTGAAAAAATGGCAACCCCCGAAATGATATTGATTCCTAATACATCTAGAGCCTGAATTCGGTCAGAGGCAGATGGCCCTTTTACTAAGCGATATATTGTAACAAAAATAGCAAATGTCAAAAATGCCATTGAAATGATTAAAATTGTTTTGATCATTAGCGCGTCACCCTCTTAATTGCCTCTTCAAATTTTGCTGTTGAACGTATCACAGCATCACTTGATTCAGGAATATCCATTGCATGAATATAAAACTTTTTCTCATCGTGTGAAACTTCCACAACAACTGAACCTGGAGTTAAGGTTAATAACATTGCGAGCAAGGTTATTTCCAAGTCCCCTTCCAAATCTGTCTCTAGGGTAAAAATGCCCGGGGTAATATTGATCCTTGGTCGCATAACCTGCTTTACCACTAGCACGCTTGAAGTGAATAACTCATGAATAAAGACGAGAAATAACTTAACAATGGCAAGTAAAGTCACCAAATAAAATTGATGTAGAAAATATCTCCGTAAGATAAAAAGTACGATTAAACCAAACAAATAACCACTAAAAAAGGTGAGAATGGTCCAGCTATCCTGGAGAAACATCCAAATAAAACCGATAAGCAAATTGATTAGTACTTGCATGGGCATTGATACCACCCCTTTCTTTATAAACAAACCGTGTGAAACAATGCTTGCATTCTTCTATTCCACAAAAGCTCCACCCAATACCGCGTCAATATAGATGTTTGGATTCATAATAACTTCCACCGCAAGATCAACATACTCGCTAATCCCTTCTGCCCCTACTCCAAGTGCAATCGTTAAAGCTGTAAGAATGCCCATTGGTAGTAACATACCTGTTAATGATTTGGTTTCACTTTCTTTAGGAACGTCCGTATATCCCCAAAATCCAACCATAAAGATTTTCATAATAGAGTAAAGAACCATTAAACTACTGAGCAATCCAATTCCACCTAGCCAAAAATAACCGGAGGCAAACGTTCCCTCTGTGATAAAGATTTTTCCTAAAAACCCACTAAGGGGTGGTATACCCGAAAGAGACAATGCTGCGATAAAAAACATCCAGCCGAATTTCGGTTGTAGCCGCATGATTCCACTGAACTCTTTTAAATTACTAGTCCCCGTGAAATAAATAATGGTTCCGCCTAATAAAAAGATGAGCGCCTTCACGATCATATCGTGGATTAAATAATAGATGGAACCTGTGATTCCTTCTGCTGTTAGCGAAGCGACTCCCGCTAATATAAAGCCAACACCCACGACAACATTGTAGGTAATGATTTTTTTAACATCCCAATAGGCGACTGCACCAAATGCGCCTAGTAGCATCGTAATCGCCGCTAAGATCCCGATCATTAAATGGGTCACCTCTGGCTCATGGTAGAACACAAGCGTAAACACCCTCATGATTGAGTAAATTCCTACCTTTGTTAAAAGTGCTGCAAAGATAGCTGCAATCGCTGTTGGTGGAGCACTATATGAGCCTGGTAGCCAAAAGAATAAAAACAAACCAGCTTTTAAACTAAATACAATTAAAAATAAAATCGCTACAGTTGTCATGACACCATCTTGACCAACCTCAGCAATGCGAACAGATAAATGAGCCATATTCAATGTCCCTGTCATCGCATATAAATAGGCAACTGCCACTAAAAATAAAAATGACGATATTAAGTTCACTAAAATATATTTGATAGATTCGCGAAGTTGGATTTTCGTACCACCTAACGAAATCAAGACATATGAAGATACAAGCATGACTTCAAAACAAACAAACAGATTAAAAATATCTCCAGTTAGGAAAGAGCCATTTACACCAGTAATCAAAAACAAAAAGAGCGGATAAAAATAAAATAACTCCCTTTTCTCCCCGATTGTTTTAAACGCATAGATTAGACAACAGAACGCCACAATACTCGTGACCATGACAAGGATGACAGCTAACATGTCGGCAACCATACTTACCCCAAACGGGGCTTCCCAACCACCTAATTGGAGAACCTGAATACCTTCTATTTCAATCCGATGCATCAGCACCAGAGAAATGATGAAAATACTGGTTACTGCAACAAGACTAAGCACCCTGTGCAGCCGTATATTTTTTCGAAATATAACCATAATCATCCCAACAATAATTGGAATGATAATTGGAAAAATAACTAAATTACCCATCGTTTTTACCTCTCAAGCTTCTTGTATCGTCCGTGCCTAAAACCTTATATGCACGGTAACTTAGCACTAAAAATAATGCTGTTGTTGCAAAGTTGATAACTATTGCTGTTAAAAGTAGTGCCTGTGGCAATGAATCAACATAGGATAATCCCTTTATTCCCAGCAAAGGCGGTCCACCTTTTTCAAGCCCTCCCATTGTAATAATGAGTAAGTTCACACTATGACCGAGTATAGAGGTTCCTAAAATGATTCGTAATAGAGTTTTCGTTAAGATCAAATAAATCCCGATTGCAAATAAAATTCCTACTAGAATTGACATTAAAGTTTCCATTACCTGTCATCACCTATACTCATAATAATTGTGAGCGATGTTCCTATAACTGCCAAGGCGACACCTACATCAAATAAAACAGCTGAAGCGAGCTCCGTCTTTCCGAAAACAGGAAGTTCAAAATATCCAAAGGTTTGTGTTAAAAATGGAGCATCAAACAGGATGCTGCCAAGTCCTGTACCAACTGCGATTAAGACCCCAATCGCTGCAACCACTTTAAAATCGAGAGGCAGATTTTTTCGAACCGTTTCAATATCATAAGTGAGGAACAGAAGAACCAATCCCGCCGAAAATGTTAAACCTCCAATGAATCCACCTCCGGGATGATGGTGACCCGAAATAAACAAGTTGATGGCAAATGTAAAAATGATAATTACCGCAACCTTTGTTACGCTTCGTATTATGACATCATTCGGCTCTTTCATCTGATCCCTCCTTTGCTAAACGTAGTTTGATTAATGAATAAACACCGAGACCTGCAATACTTAAAACAAGGATCTCTAGCATCGTATCAATCCCACGGAAATCAACAAGGATGGCATTAACGATATTTTTTGCACCCGCAAGCTCATATGCATTTTCATAGTAGCTTGAAATAGAATCAAAAAGTCGATTTCCGTTCACAGATAAAGCCACGATTGTTACAACCGCTCCTGCTCCAATGGAAATAATTGCATTTGTTAACTTAAAAGGAATTCGACTAATTTCCTTCCGTAGTTGCGGTAAATGGTAAAAACATAATAGAAAAAGAGCTGTTGTCACGGTTTCCACAACTAGTTGAGTTAACGCCAAATCAGGTGCACGGAATAATACAAAGAATAGCGATACAAAAAATCCAAGTGCTCCTACCGCAACAATTGACGTAATTCTTGATTTTGAGAATAACACTGTACCCGCTGAAACAACTGCAACAATCATAACGGCTATTTCGAAAAACGTAGCCGGTGCGTCATTTGACGAATCAAACGATACTCCATCCAATAACCAGATAGATCCTCCGACAACTAAAATCAAAAAGCCAATGATATAAACCAGATAGTCTCGAATGTAACCGGTCATGTAAAAGTTTGTGATTAAACCAGAAATCTGCTCCATTTTATCTAAAGCAAGATTGTAAAGATTGTTGATTGTTAGGGACTGTGGGTAAGAGTTATAAACTTTGTACCACTTCCTAAGATTGAGATAGAGAAACGTCCCCAATACAACAACCCCGATTGTCATCCATAGCTCTGGGCTTAAAAAACCATGCCAAGCTGTTATTTTGAGATCCACTACTTCCGCCTCTGAAAGCACAGGTAATACGGAAGTCAATGCTGGCTTTAATAAATAATTTGAAAGGAGATTCGGGAAAAAGAATCCAATAACCACAAGCGAGCCTAAGATAATTGGTGAAATCAGCATGCCAAGTGGTGCTTCATGGACAACACGATCATTGTCGAGTTTATATTTCCCTCTAAACGTTTTAAATACAAGGATCATACAATAGATGAATGTAAAGACACTTGCAATCCATGCGATAATCGGAATAAGTATCCCAATTGTACCCATGTGGAAAAAATCCATGTTTGCAGCGTTATTTACCGCTGCAAAAAACATTTCTTTACTTAAGAAACCATTAAATGGAGGCAATCCTGCCATCGAAAAGCCGCCTATTACGGTAAGTGTAAAAGATATAGGCATTAGATGAATGAGCCCACCAAGTCTTCGAATATCACGAGTCCCCATTTCATGGTCAATAATCCCTATTACCATAAAGAGACTTCCTTTAAAGGTTGAATGATTAACTAAATGAAAAATGGCTGCAAAGATGGCTGTACCATAAATGACAGTCTCGTCCCCTAATCCGAAATACATGGCAGCAGAACCAAGACCTAAAAGGCTCATAATTAAACCTAATTGACTGATAGTCGAATAAGCTAAAAGTGCTTTTAAATCCGTCTGCCTCACCGCATTGACAGATCCATAAAGCAGCGTAATTAATCCGACACCTGTAACCAACCAAAACCAAACATTAGAGCCACCAAAAATAGGCGTTAGTCGCGCGACTAAATAGATCCCCGCCTTTACCATTGTGGCTGAGTGCAAGTATGCACTGATCGGTGTTGGAGCTTCCATCGCATCTGGAAGCCAAATACTAAACGGAAACTGAGCTGATTTTGTAAACGCACCGAGTAGGATTAATACCATCGCCGGGATGAATAAAGCACTGGACGTTATGACATCGACATTTAACAGCATTTCACGAATACTGTACGTTCCAGAGCTGCTCGCAATCATAACAAGACCTGCAAGCATCGCTAAACCACCAAAAATCGTAATCAACATTGATTTTTGCGCACCATATCGTGATTTTTCACGTTCGTACCAGTATGCAATTAATAAGAAGGAAGACACACTTGTCATTTCCCAAAATACATATAAAACAAACACATTATCTGAGAAAACTAAACCGAGCATCGCGCCCATAAACATCAGTAAATATACATAAAAGTTATGGAGCGCCTCCCGCTCTTTCGATAAATAAAAAATGGAATATAAAATGACCAAAGCACCTATACCGGTTATTAACAAACCAAAAATTATACTTAAGCCATCGATATAGGTAGTAAAATTGATATCATAGGATGGCATCCAAGGAATGCTTGAGATGATGGTATTCCCGTTTGCAATAGTGGGAATAAATGTTATAAGATAAGAAAATATCAGAATTGGCACGAAAAGAACGAACCAGCCTGTATGAATTCTCGGGGTAAATGTTTTATATAATATAGGAACAAACACGGCAAAAATAAATGGTAACATGATTAAAAACTGGAACCAATACAATGGAATCCCCTCCTTAAATACGGATAATTTTTACAAATCACGTTAATGGATTGACTCATTTTGTAGCATGCGATATAGTCATACATAGTTTATAAATATAAAGACATTTTTTTATTTTTTTAGGTGGTGTGTTAAATGTAAGCCCAGCTAAATTAAGGGGCTTCTCTCTATAAGAGTTCCTTATTTTCTAGGTATTTATGAAATGGAAATTGGCTAGGCCAATGATTTCACATCAACTCTGAGGTGAGTACTAATGAAATTGATAAAAGAAAGAATGGACGAGAGTATTCTTGTCTGTGTATATTATGGACCAAATGGTGAACGTCTCATCCAACGCGGCTGCAAGATTGCAAATATGCTAGATTGTCCGCTCTATATCCTAACCGTGGATCCAAAGCCATTCGATGACCTCGATCCTGAAAAGGTAAGCTACATTGAGAGATGGAAAGAACTCGCTGATCAACATAGTGCGGATGCGTTTATTATTAAGGACAATGAAAAAAGACCCATCTCAAAAGTGATTGCAGATGTTGCTAGAGAAAAAAACGTTACTCAAATCATACTTGGGCAAACCGCCCAAAGTCGTTGGGAGCAAATTGCAAAAGGGTCAATTATTAACTCACTATTAAAAGAAATTCCTTTTGTTGACCTCCATATCATTTCAGTTGCACGTTACCTTAAATATACGGAAGGTCAATTTGAAAAAGGAGTTCGTGCATATTTAGTCCAAGAAGATAAGCAGTATCGTCTTATCTTTAAACATACAAAAGACGTGATCTATGAAGGAATCTTCTTCAAAGAATTTGGCACTGATTTTAATAATGGAATTTTTAAATTTATGAAGGATCAAAAGACCTTACAGGTCCAAGTGAATGATGATATCGTAACCGATTTTACAAATGTAGATATGAATCCAAATATAGATGATGATAACTTCTTATAAAACCTCCACCTCTTTGGTGGAGGTTTTTTAGGCCCACACGATGTGGGTCACAAAGACGAAGACATCAGGCCGTGACGCTTTTTGTCTTTGAACCGCTGAATAAGATTATAGGTTTACATCCACTTTCACTAAGTTCTTCTCTTCTTTATTGATTCCGATATATTTGAATGTCTCTGATGGGGAATGATGATTATATATATCCATTAGGATGGATATCGCAATGCCTTTTAGGTAGGCATGATAACCAAATGTTTTCCGAAGTGTATGTGTTCCAATCTTTCCAGGTATCCCTACTTCTCTAGCAGCATGGTTTATGATCCGATAGGCCTGTTGCCTAGAGATTGGCTGATTATCCTTCTTTGATTTAAATAAAAAATCACTGCCTTTACACTCAATCGTGCGTAAATACTCACTCAATTCATTCTTTATCATATTGTTTAAATAGTAGGCTTTTAGTTCCCCACTATCCTTCACATATAGAAATTCCTTCATTCCTGAATCATCCCATACGTCCTCGATACGTAATGAAAGCAAATCACTTACCTTAATTCCTGTATTTATCCCGAATACAAAAAGCAAAAGGTCTCTTTGGGACTGCTTTTTTAATACAGTTTTGATTTCATTAATTTTGTTTACATCCCTAATTGGATCGACAAACTCCATCGGTTTATCCTCCTGCTAATGTTACATAACTTAAAATTAACATAGCTTAAGTAACATGACAAGATAATTGCTTACAAATTCATTCAAGAAAGTTTTCCCTGTTTCGTTTGGAATATTAGTAATACAGCTTAAATTCTCCATCAAATTCTATCTCAATAACGGATTATTTTATTTAAAGCCGGGCAAATTATAAAAAGTTATTTTAGCAATTATCACCATTATCACTATAGAAAGGAGTTTTTTAGGCATGAAAAAATTTGGTTGGATTATCATCGCCATACTTCTTGTGATTGCCATCGGAGCCGGTGTAATTATTTCAAATAATATTGGCGACGAAGAAAAGGCGGAACAAGGCGTTGAAAACCAAGAGAAAGAAAATCAAAAGGTAGACAAGAGCAAGCATTTTTCAGTACAGCACAAGGATTATCCAGGGAAATTAGCTCCTAAATTTTCGGCTGATGATTTAACGGCTGCACCATCAGGTGACTGGATCACTAACGGTGGAAGTATCTTTAATGGAAGGTACTCTCCATTAGATAAAATCAATAAATCAAATGTAAAAAGTTTAAAAGCTGAATGGGTCACAAGTTTAGGTTCCGGTTATGAATTTAAGTACTCAGGTGAAGCTACGCCAATCGTTTATGATGGAGTCATGTTCACCATTACAGGAGCTGATGACGTTCAAGCCATCGATGCAAAAACGGGTGAATTAATTTGGGAATACCGTCCTGAATTAGCAGCAAATCTAGATACTGTCTGCTGTGGTTGGACAAGTAGAGGTGTTGGATTAGGAGATGGAAAGGTTTATGTTGGACTGTTAGATGCTAGGTTAATTGCCTTGGATCAAAAAACAGGCGAAATTATTTGGGAAACAAAAGTAGAGGATTGGGAAAAAGGATATAACATTACAAGTGCTCCACTTTATTATAACGGAATGGTATATACGGGAGTTGCTGGTGGTGAATATGGGATTCGTGGATTTGTTGCTGCCTTCGATGCGGAGAAGGGAGAACAAGTTTGGAAAACTCATACCGTCCCAGGACCTGATGAAGTTGGACATGACACCTGGCCACAGGATAATGATTCCTGGAAAAGAGGTGGAGCAGCTGTATGGCAAACCCCTGCAATCGACCCAGAGCTAGGACTCCTCTATCTTTCTACTGGTAATCCATCTCCAGACCTTGATGGAACCAAACGTGAAGGAGACAATTTGTTTGCTGATTCTGTGCTCGCCTTAGATGCAAAAACAGGTGAATACAAATGGCACTTCCAGGAAGTTCACCATGATATATGGGATATGGATGCGCCAAACCCTGTTGTTCTTTTTGATGTTGAAATGGATGGAAAACAGAGAAAAGGGATTGCACAAGCTGGTAAAACGGGCTGGCTTTATATTTTAGACCGAACTAATGGTAAGCCACTTGTCGGAATTGAAGAAAAGCCCGTTCCACAGGATGAAAGACAAAAAACAGCAGCAACTCAGCCGTTCCCTGTCGGGGATGCTTTTATCCCTCAGGGAGTAACAGAGGAAGATGTCAAAAAGGATTTTCCTAGCGATTGGAAAGGAAAAATTGGAAACATCTTCACACCTTTCTGGGACGAACTGGTAACCCTAAAACCGTCCCCACAAGGTGGAGCAAACTGGCCACCTTCGGCATATAATCCAAATACTGAACTCTTCTATTTATTAGCAAACGATACGTATTTCTCATACTCACATCGTGAAGATGATGAGGCAAACAATTACAAAGAAGGCGAAGTATGGCTTGGAAGTGTATGGCAGCCGGTAAATGGTGCCCCTGGCCGCGGTGTTGTAACAGCTATGGATATAAAAACAAATAAAATTGTATGGCAAAAACATTGGGATCAAATTGCCTATAGTGGACTATTGACTACAAAAGGAGATCTTCTTTTTGCAGGACACAACGATGGAAGAATCATTGCATTCGATGCCACTAATGGGGATGAATTATGGGACTTCAAAATGGATGCAGGAGCAAACGCACCTCCTATCACCTATGAAATTGATGGAAAGCAATATATCTCGATCTTTGCTGCGGGTAACTCTCTTGCAGGGACTACACATGGTGACAAGATTTACACCTTCTCACTAGAAGGCGCTTATGCATCCCTAGAAGATATACCTGAAGATAAAATCAACATTTCACCAACAGCAAACGACCCTGCTGCTACCGATAAGAAGCAGGATGCAGAAGAAGGAGACAAATCATCTGTACATCAAGGCGCGGATGTGTATAAAAACAACTGTTTAGCATGTCACGGTGACAATGGTGAAGGCGGTCATAATGGACCAAATTTACAGAAGAGCGACATGCTGAAAGATAGGGATCAACTGCTCAATCAAATTATAAATGGTAGCGCCGGAATGCCTCCATTTAAGGACACACTAGATGATAATCAAATTAATGTGTTAGTTGAGTATTTACAAAGTCTTGGTAAATAACAGGAAAGGGAATCGTCATTGTACGATTCCCTTTTTTTAAGACTTATACCCCAAAATATTATTTAAAAATAATATTTTAACACTCCAATTAAAAACTCTCCTACTTTAACGCTTTCACGAAAAAAATTATCAAAAAACATGAAATATTGTAGAAAAATAAAAAAAAGGTGTTATAATGTTCAATATCATATAAAATTTTCTGACAATAGGGGGCTTTATCGTGAAAGGAAGAAAACTTTCATGGATGGTACTTTTTCTAGTGTTTGCTTTAGTTTTAGCAGCATGTGGAGGTACTGAATCCAGCAAAGATAGCGAAAGCGACTCATCAGCATCTGAGGGCGCTAAAGACGATGGAAAAACATACACATTTAAGGCGGGGCATTCTCAAACAGAAGAGCACCCTTATCACCTTGCATTACTTGATTTAGCGAAAAACGTGAAAGAACGTACAGATGGAAAAGTGAACATCGAAATTTTCCCACTAAACCAATTAGGTGCAGAGAGAGAGTTAACAGAAGCACTTACACTTGGAACTGCTGATATGTCCATTTCATCAACAGCACCAATTGCAAACTTTTATCCACAAATCGGTATTGTTGATTTACCATTCTTATTTGAATCAAGAGAGCATGCATACAGTGTTCTTGATGGACAAGTTGGTCAAGATCTTTTAGCTGGTATGGAAGATGTAGGACTTGTAGGTCTTGCTTGGGCTGAAAATGGTTTCCGCCATATCACAAACAGCAAGCATCCTATTACAAAACCTGAAGACTTAAAAGGATTAAAAATCCGTACTCAAGAAAACCAAATTCACCTTGATGCATTCAATGCACTCGGTGCACAACCAACTCCAATGGCTTGGAATGAAGCATTAACTGCTCTTCAACAAGGCGTAGTTGACGCACAAGAAAATCCATTAATCATTGCTGATACGTATAAGCTTTATGATTCAAACCAAAAATACATGACGTTAACAGGACATATTTACTCACCTGCTGTTGTGATGTTTAGTAAATCTGTTTGGGATACACTTCCTGCTGAATACCAAGACATTCTTAAGGAAGAAGCAAAAATTGCCGGTGACAAAGTACGCGAACTAAGTACACAAGCCGACACAGATTCTTTACAGGTTGTTAAAGACGCGGGCATGGAAGTAATCGAAGATGTTGATGTACAACCATTCCGTGATGCCATTCAGTCTGTATATGAAAAATACGAAAAAGACTTTGGTAAAGAAAACATCGAAGCCATCTTAAACGGTAATTAATCTAAATAAAAAAACTTGGTGAGTGCTCCGCACAATCCAAGTTTTTTTACCATAAGGGGAAATACAGGTGATTAAAAAGCTAGTAGATTTTATAAATGGAATTTTTAAGTGGATACTAATCGTCCTATTTTTTGTTTTAGTTGTAGTTGTTTTTTTACAGGTCCTCTTCCGATTTGTCCTTGAGCAGCCTTTAGCATGGACTGAGGAACTAGGGCGTTATTTACTCGTGTGGACCACGTTCCTTGGAGCAGGCTACGGAATGAGTGTTAAGGCACACCCTGGGGTCGAAATTCTTTACGATGCTTTTGGACCAACTGTAAAGAAAGTTTTTAACGTGGTTATTAGCATTCTTGTGATCTTTTTCTTTTGGCAGGTTATTGTTCATAGCTTTGACTTTATCGGACGTAGCATGGTTCAGAAATCTCCTGTCCTCCAGATACCAATGGGATATATCTATACAGTCATTCCGATATCTAGCATCCTATTCATTATCAATTTGCTTTATGTTGTCATTTCAGAATGGAATAAGGAGGCGAAGAACTAATGGCTTGGTTACTATTTGGAATTTTACTTGTTCTTTTCTTTATAAATATACCAATCGCAATTGCTCTTGGACTCGCCTCTATGATTGTACTCATGATTCAAGATAACGTACCATTAATGGTTATTGTCCAAAAAATGTTTACAGCAACAGATTCTTTTACATTAATGGCTGTCCCCTTCTTCATCCTTGCTGGTAAGCTAATGGAGGTTGGCGGAATTTCGAAAAGGCTAGTTGATTTTGCAATGACGATTGTTGGAAGAATGCATGGTGGTCTAGCGATTGTTTCCGTTGTAACATGTATGTTCTTTGCTGCCATTTCAGGATCGGGTGCGGCAACAACAGCAGCAGTTGGTGCCATCATGATTCCAGCCATGGTGCAAAAAGGCTATGATAAAAGCTTTTCCACCGCTATTCAAGCAGCCGGTGGAACGATTGGAGTTATGATTCCACCAAGTGTTCCATTGATTTTATTCGGTGTGATCGCAGGAGCTTCGATTAGTGATTTATTTATCGCGGGTATCCTACCTGGTATTTTTGTTGGGCTCTCTTTAATTTTGGTTGCTTACTTTATTTCTCGAAAACGCGGGTATGGGAAAGAAGAAAAAAGCTCAATGCGCGATGTTTTCACTTCTTTTAATCGAGCAATCCTTGCTATTTTAATGCCCGTTATCATTCTTGGTGGTATCTACGGAGGTGTCTTCACACCGACCGAGGCTTCCGTTGTAGCTGTCGTTTATGGTTTAATTGTTGGTCTATTTATTTATCGTGAAATAAAGTGGAAAGACTTACCGGAGATTTTTATTCAATCAGCTGTTACATCAGCGGTTATTATGTTCATTATTGCCTGTGCATCGATTTTTGGATTTATTTTAACAAGGGAACAAATTCCACTCCAAATTACCAATACACTACTTGAAATTTCATCAAATCCGATTATCGTATTGATTATTATTAACGTCATTCTATTAATCGTAGGTACATTCTTGGAAACATCCGCTGCGATTATTATTATGGCACCAATCTTGCTACCAGTTGTTACAGCCGTTGGCATTGACCCGGTTCACTTTGGGATTATCATGGTTGTTAACCTAGCAATTGGTTTCATCACACCACCGGTTGGAATTAACTTATTCGTTGCATCTAATATCGCTAACTTACGATTAGAAAAAGTGGTCCGGGCGATCATTCCGTTCCTTATTATGTTAATCGTAGACATTATCATTATTAGTTTTGTACCGGAAATTAGTTTATTTTTCTTAGATAAATAACGTAAAAGTGCTTCTTCCATAAACCTATGGAATGCAAGCACTTTTTTTATGGCTATTTTTCGTATATGTCTCCCCTCTTTTAATAAATACGATAATTCATTGTTTTCATTTATAATAATAGGTAGTAGTTTAAAACTTAGAGTCGGAATTTAGGAGGAAAACGATGCAACATGATATTTCGTCAACTATGATTATTAAGAATGTAAAATCCATTTCAGAATTGCAGCAGGTTCACAAATTAGAATCTATGGTTTGGAGCCCTGAGGACACGGTCCCTATCAGTCATACAGCCGCTACCATTAAAAACGGTGGATTTATTTTAGCTGCTTTTTATAAGGATGAACTCATTGGTTTCCAATATAGTTTTCCAGGCTTTGATGGAAAAAAGCCCTATCTAGTCTCTCATAGTCTTGGAATTCACTCTGATTATCGGAAGCTAGGAATCGGTGAAAAATTAAAACATGAACAAAGGAAATTGGCAGCCGAAAAAGGATATGATTTAATCTCTTGGACCTATGACCCTCTTGAAACGGTGAACGGTAATTTGAACCTACATAAATTAGGCGCAGTCTGTACCGCTTATATCGAAAATGCCTATGGAGAAATGACAGATGGCATGAACGATGGTATTTCCACGGATCGTTTCGTAGTAGAATGGTCTGTTATCGGAAAGGAACGTGAGAACAGAGATCTCGATATAAATAAAGCTCCTGTCTTAATCCAAACCGGATTTGTAGATGGATGTTTAACTCCTTTTGAAATAAATTTGGAAGAATCCAGTAAGGCATTGTTCGTTCCAGTGCCAGGTAATTTTCAAGAAATAAAGAAAACGAACTTTGATGTTGCGTTAAAGTGGAGAGAAAAGACCAAAAGGGTGTTTACTCATTATTTGGAGCACGGTTGGGTTGTCACAGATTTAGTGAAGAACCCTGAAAATAACGGGGAATACATGTATCTTTTAGAAAAATAATGTGTACGAGGAGATTCAAGAATGGAAATTAAACGTATTATTTTGCGATATATGAGAATGCGATTGCTTCATCCTTTTAAAACGAGTGTTGGAACATTAGCAGATAAAGACTTTATCTTAGTAGAAGTGAAATCAAAAAGTGGCCTCTCTGGTTGGGCGGAAACCGTATCTGATGCCATTCCGATTTATCATGAAGAAACGGTTAAAACCAATTGGCATATGCTTAAGGATATTTTAATATCAAAGCTTATGAAGACTGAGATCCAACATCCTGACGATGTGTCAAAAGCCTTCAAGGATTTACGTGGAAACTATAATGCGAAGGCTGCCTTAGATGGCGCTATATGGGACCTGTACGCAAAGGAGCAGGGAATCTCTTTGGCAAAAGCCATTGGCGGTGTAAAGGATAAAATTGAAGTCGGAGTAAGTGTTGGCATCCAAAAGTCTGAAAAAGAACTCCTTCAAAAAATTGAAGGCTTTGTTTCAAAGGGCTACAAGCGCATTAAAGTCAAAATTATGCCTGGTTGGGATATGAATATTTTGAAAGCAGTTCGCCAGGAGTTTCCTGATATTCCGCTTATGGCAGATGCAAATTGCGCGTATACCATTGATGATATCCCCTACCTTAAACAATTGGATGAGTTCAATCTGATGATGGTCGAGCAGCCATTCGGCTATGATGATTTAATTGATCATGCAAGACTTCAAAAAGAATTGAAGACCCCTATCTGCCTTGATGAATCGATCCATACGGCAGAGGATGTTCGAAAAGCAATTGAAATTGGAAGTGGCAAAATCATGAATCTTAAAATCGGACGGGTTGGCGGAATCACTGAATCCTTAAAAATTCATGAACTGTGTTCGAAAAGCAGTATTCCGATGTGGTGTGGTGGAATGCTTGAAGCTGGAATCGGGCGAGCACATAATATCGCGATTACGAGTCTAGCAAACTTCACTTTACCTGGAGATACCGCCCCATCCGCCCATTATTGGAAAGAAGATATTATTGCCCCTGAGGTTACGATGAAGGACGGGTATATTGAGGTTCCAAACGGTCCAGGTATTGGCTTTGAACCGAATATGGATAAAATTGAGGATTTTATGTTGTATAGTGAGACGTTTCATAATCACAGTTGATGGTAACAGAAAAGGGAAGGTTTACTTCTGAAATATGAAGGAACCTTCCCTTTCGTTTTGTTGAGCATGTCGCAATACTTCATTTTTAATGATGCTCTTGCTGTTCAGCTTCCATTTTCGTTCTATGGACCGTGCCGAATGGGTGATTTGGAGGTGCGTAGATAGAATATAATTTTAATGGGATGTTTCCTGTATTCGTGACATTGTGCCACGTACCAGCAGGGATGAATATGGCCGAATCATCATTGACTTCACGTACAAAGGTTAAATGGTCTTTTCTATTCCCCATTTGAGCAATGCCATGCCCTTGTTCAATACGTAAGAATTGGTCAACGTGCGGATGCACTTCCAGTCCAATATCTTCACCAACGTTAATACTCATTAACGTTACTTGTAAGTGTTTCCCTGTCCAAATCGCTGTTCGATACGTATTGTTAAGTTTTGAAGCTTCATTGATATTGACTACATATGGTCTTTTTCCATGATCTTTGAAATCAATTGGTTCTCTGTGCATCGGAGTTTGATAATATCCCCAATAGTTCCAGTAATTCATCGGTACATTCACATAGTCCCGATAATGGTGGTTGTGATACATATTATTAGGTCCATAATACATTTTTTCATGATCCCTCCACAATTTGATAAATTATCCTATGCAAATACAACCGTGAAGGTAACCTATTTTTTAGTGGGAGATAGAGGCTCCATCGTGGACAAACATTACATCTACCAAATGAGGTAACAGAAGGAGTAGCTGTGTTATCGCTGATGAAATTTTGTCAACATCTAGCATCAATTAAGGCAACGCGAATCTCTCTTATCTCCAAATAGATAAATCCTGTATACTTATCTCATAAACTACATTGGGGTGAGGCTATGTGGAATCTAACGAAACAAGCGAAAGAGAAGTTTTCATCATGCAATACTCTACCGATTCACGAATCTGACGAAGACTGGGAATTTTCATTAAGACAGGCAGAAGAAGACGGCGAAGATCTTATCTCTCGTCTAAAAGAAGAACTTGAGGAAGCTAAAGAGGTACTCCTACAGATTTTGCCAGACCGCTTCATTCCGTATGTAAAGAATGGTACTTTAAATCAGCCAATATTGCCGAAATCTGTTCGCAATGATTACCTACAATGGATGCGTGAATCGGACAAAGAATTTGAACACATTTTAGATTCAGCCCATGAGCAAACAGCAAATGCTGTTACATTTTTATCAAAGGAAGTCCAGGATGTCTTTGAGGAAAGTTTGCACGATTCAACCATTGATCGCATCGTACGTGAAGGCGATACACTTCAGCTATACATCAATACAGACGGAGGTTTTTCAACAAAAGCACTTATTCAGTTCACTTTTGAAAATGTGCTAGCCGAGGAATTTAAAATACCTTTAGAGGTTGGGCATTGGATTATCTATTACGAGTTGCAGAAAACAGAGGATGGTTTTGCCTTTCGTGTGTTGTTCGAGGGCCCTGATAGTGAATGGACGATTTTCATGAGGAGTTTGGATGCATGCTATTATTATCGTCCGTCTCAATATACTACATTACATCATGAAGAAAAACTAGAAGAGACACCGTTTGAGGATTATCTTGCACAATTAGATCCGGATTATCACTATTGGCTACATACTCCACATGTGACATGTGCCATCCAATCCCTCTCTGAACCTATTACATTAGAAAACGGAAAGCTTGAGGTTACACAAAATGAAGTGATTGTGACAATCGGGAATAAGTCCTTTACTTACGATTTAGAAGAGGTCAATCCAATTCAGTTTATCTATACTGATATATATAAGGACCCATATGCACATTTGGATGAACCATTACCAATGGATGAAATCGAAGAAGCAGCACTATGCGATAATTTGGAGCTGCAAGTACGAGCATGGAATACGATGTATGCTAACCCACTTGAATTTGCGGAAATAATCAATCGTGTTATGACTAAGATGACAATTACCGAAGAAAATGAAATGATGGCAAGTGTTTATGCAAATCATTTTTATAACGAAGGAATCTTAACAAAAGACGTGATTGAAAAATATCGTTCACTGATAGAGTAGTTCGGAGGGGGTTCTTGTCCTTAGATTAATAATTTGGGGACACAGACCACCCCCGTGTTCTTTTTACAATTCTTCCAATCCAACAACTTCGCCTGTTGTTGCGTTTACTCCAAACTGGCAATCTATTTTTCCGCAAAGCACATACTGCTTTTGGTCAAAATCATAAACATAATAAGGAGTTAGCTCGAACTTTCCTTTTAGTTTTTCAAAGGCTTCATCCTTACTGATTACGACTTTCTCAGGTATTTCAAATTCATCGAACATCTTTAACATCATCAAGTTGTCCATATAATTGACAGCTTGAAGGCTCTTGGAATCAATCATTATATTCACTTTTCGCTGAAATACGCGGCTATCCTGCTCAGTTGCTCTCAATATCGCATGAATATAGCCCTTTTCACGATGAAGGGATTTTAAAATCCAGATACCTGAATCACTTGGATATTCTTTTCTTAAAAGATTCGTAACCTCGATCACACATTTTTCTTGCTCAACAACCGTAATTGGTAGGGAATCTGGAGAAGGATCGCTTGAAAAGACTTGTTCTTCTGTAATCTCCTCATGCCACTTTATTTCTTTTCGATCAAACGTAGTCTTAAGTGGCTCATCCCAACACAAAGTTTTATCTATTTTCAGATATCCTTTCACATCCACGATTGGCTCAAAAGGGATGGTGGAAATTTGATCATTTCGAACATAGATCTCTTCCACAGCATATGCCGCCACTAATCGTTGTTGATCAAATAATGGAAATTCCAGTAACTTCAATTGTTCCTTAGCTTTCTCCTCTATTTTTTCAAAGGTTAATGTATAGGGCTCTATCTTGACCCTTTCTGTAGAGGGAAAATGACCATGAACTGAAAACAACGTAAGTTTACCATCTTGATTAAATTTGACTTCAATCATTCCAGAAGGAGAAACATCAACACCGCCAATGCATTCACTAAAGTGCAACTCTCCCTTTTCTTCCTTGCGAAGCTGAAATTGCTGTTTATATCTTAATCCTGTTTCCTGTTCAATCCATTTGATGATGTCATTTTTACTAGCAAAGGTTACCCCATTCCTTGCGAATGTCTGACCCATTACGAAAATAGCACTCTGAAACTTACGGCTGTGAATATCGATTTCAATTACGGCTGTACCGTCTGGATTCTCATCTTCATCAACTGGTTCCAGAACAACGTTAGGAAACCATTCCATTGATAATGTGTAAACAGTCTCATTGAAGATATTTACACTTCGATTATAACTATATCTTTCTAGTGAATAATCCCACAAGCCAAATCTCTTCTTTGTCAAATCAATTAATTCCTGAGTTCTTTCATCCATTCTTTTCACTCCATTCTTATATCCTATTACATGTCTATCAAATTTACGAAATAACATAATAAATGATAATTACAAACATCGCCAAACCGAATACAACACCACCTACGGCAGCGCCAATGTTTGATTTCAGAGTGTAGCCCTTCATTTCCGATTCAGATGTTGAACGATCAACCTTTCTAAAATGCAATAACATTACTGTGTTTAGTAAAACAAAAATGATCATGGCCATAATAAGCAATAGAATCGGTTCGAATTGAAAATAATAATCCTCAAAATCAATAGTCATATAAAATTGGAGAAACATGACGGCACTCAGCGCAAGACTCCATCCATTGCCTACTTTTTGAGACTTTGACCACTCTCCACCCATTTTTTGTTTTTCATAGTTTGCTACTTTTTCAAGAATCGGAATGAATGATTTCGTTGAATCTCCTTTTATAAATCCAAAAATAGCTTGAAAGAGAATCACAACCCCGATTACAAAGAAAAAATGGGGCATTTTAATGGTAAAAATGTTTATGAGGGTGAAAATGATGACGATCACTATTAACATTGTCCCATTGGCCAACATAAGCTGATTCATCCGCATTCTACGAATCTCATGTGGTTCCACTTGGATCCCCTCTTTTCTAGTATTTTTTCCCAACACCTTTCCTATTACTACGACTGGAAGTTCATTTGGTTTCAAAAGTTATCAAATTTCGCTTTTTTGAATATAAAAAAACTGCACCAAAACAAGTGCAGTCAACTATATTTAGTATATTTTTGAATAAATCACGAAGGAGATAAATACAGTACAAATTATTAAGGCTGTTAGGATATTGATAAGCTGTGCTGCGGAAACTACGAAGAATTCAAATTGAAGTCCTATATTAAATACGACTAGATAGAAAATCATTGCAAAGTATGAAGCGAACATTCCTTTTTCCCGAATGAGTTTCATGCGCTCATCCTTTTGCTTAAACTGTGGATACAAATAAGCCAAGCAAAAGCTCATCACTGCCATCGCTAGTGTCATATAAACCATTGGTGCGGGTGTCGATTTCGCCATGATTCCAACAAACACCACAAATCCCGTCATCACAGAAAACAAAATACCTAAAACAATATATGGAATTCTTAAATTGCCCATATTTTTTGCCTCCTTATTTATAATCTTCTTCCTCTAAAATGAAAATGTTCTCCACGTTTGTCTCAAAAACTTCAGCCATTATCAATGCCAAAGGAAGAGAAGGGTTGTATTTTCCCTTTTCAATCGAAATAATCGTTTGTCTCGAAACACCCAATTTTTCAGCTAAGCGATCCTGGGAGTATCCATGTTTCTTTCTAAACTCTGAAACTTTATTTTGCAACCCATTCACCACCTCTTCTATTTTTATCATAATGTAAAGCTTCCTTTACGTCAAGTTTCCTTTACATTCTTACATAAAAATAGAGTTAGCTCTATTCTGGAATAGAACTAACTCCATCTCGTTTCTCGCTTACTACCTTGATAGCACCTGCTCAATTGCTTGGTTCAAAACATCAATTTTCACAGGCCCAACTGGTGAGTCGCTCAATTTATATTTTTCTTTAAGTTGTAGGATTCTGCCTACGCTCTCATCAATTCTTTGCTCAGAAATCTCTCCGTTTATAACTGCCTTTTTGATTGCATTTCGAACAGCGACTACATGCTGATAATTATGTGCCACCATGACAATGTCACTTCCTGCTTTTATGGACTGAACAGCCGCCGCACCAATATCATATTCGTTGGTGATTGCTTTCATCGTCAGATCATCGGTAATAATAACTCCCTTAAAGCCAAGGTCATTTCGTAAAAGATCCGTCATAATCTTTTTTGACATGGAGGATGGGAAGGTTTGATCATGACTCGGTACTAAAATATGAGCAATCATCACCATATCCGCTCCTTCTTCTACGGCCTCACGAAATGGAATAAGCTCTAGACTCTCAAGCTCAGCCCGCGTTTTATTCACCTTAGGTAACTCTAGATGGGAATCAGCACGCGTATCCCCGTGTCCAGGAAAATGCTTAACTACCGAAACGATTGACTGCGATTGCAGCCCTTTCATCGTTTGAATGCCAAGACTGCTCACAATATCCGGGTTGCTGCTAAAAGAACGATCCCCGATTACCGGGTTATCCGGGTTACTATTGACATCAAGCACCGGGGCAAAATCCACGTTAAAACCAAATGCTTGTAACTCTTTACCAAGTAGTGTGCCGATTTCAAAAGACAGCGACGGATTATTTCTTTTTCCAATTTCTAAATTGGTTGGAAAATCAAGTAACCCCCCTGGCAGCTTCGAAATTCGTCCACCCTCCTGGTCAACACCAAAAAACAATGGAATGTCGCTTTCATTTGCCTTCTTGATTTGATTTACATAGGTAACGGTTTGATTTGGACTTTCTAAATTGTCACCATTAAAAATAATGCCCCCGACATGGTAGTTGGCAACTAATTCGTTCATCTTCGAATTCATTTTTGTTCCGGTAATTCCTGCAAAAATCATTTGCCCAATTTTTTTATCTAAACTTAAGCTCTCATCCTCATCAACCGATTGTTGAACGTCTGTCACGACTGAAATATGATGAACAATCGGATTCGGCTCCTGTTCAGTCGGTTTAGGTAAAATCCACTTCAACTGAAATGTAGGACTCACTTGATAGATTAAAATAATTTGGTTCACCTTTTCATCCTGAAAATACTTGATCTCATCTGGTTCATCCATTGCATTTTTTATATCTTCAAAATGAATATCCCTCAAACCAGGATCGTAAGAGCGAATATCGAATGCAAGTTGATTCTTAATCCCAATTGTCACATCATGGTCCGGATAAACCGCGAAATCTCCAATCGTCGTTGCATCCATTGTTTGTGGTTTACCCCACTGATCCTGTATTTCGTCATATTTCGTCTGGCCCGCGATAAAAGATGTCTGAGGAACTTTCCCTGTTTTCGCTAAAGAAAAAACTTCTTTCACCCGCTCAATGGTATCTAAACTTTCCTCGGGCTTCTCTTCCGGCTCCTTCTCTATTTCATCACTGCCATTAGGCTGAACTATCTCCTCACTAGGTTCAGTCTGTTCACTTTCTTGACTTTGGTCTTTATAAAAAATGAAATATCCTAACCCGATCACTAAGACAACGGAAAGTAAACCAATCATTCCTAATCGTAATTTCTTTTTGTGCATAGGCTACCTCCCTCTATTTTTTCTATATAAACTTAGACTTTATTTTCCCTTAAAATGTTACATCGGTATGTTCGTATAGGAATAGTTTGCTCACTTAATAGGAACAAAAACATCTCCATTTTTACGTTGGAGATGTCTTTATAAATTATAATAATTCTGCTATAAATTGTGGCAACGAAAAACAGCTATTTACAATTTGCTCGTTCACATACTTTGTTTCTTTATCGTTAACCTTACTTGGGTTCGGCTGAATATGTTGCTTGGCTCCAATGGTGAAGCTCCAAAGTCCTCCAGGATAAGTAGGTACTACGGCCGTATACATTTTGACCTCTTCGAAAAGCTCAGAAATTCGTGTATACGACTGTTTCATAACGTCCGCATGAAAAATTGGAGACTGGCTTTGGCAAACCATGATTCCATCTTCTTTTAGTGCTTCATGCAAACTTTGATAAAAGTTTTTTTCGAATAATACCTTCGCGGGTCCGATTGGATCAGATGAGTCTACGATGATTAAGTCATACTCACGTTTCTTGCCTGCAGCAAATTTTACTCCATCATCAAAAACAAAATGAACACGTGGGTCTGCCAGTTGGCCTGATACATCAGGTAGATGCTCGATACATGTTTTTACAACGAGTTCATCAATTTCGACCATATCAATGTGCTCGACTCCATCGTACTTGCAAATTTCATTTGCGACTCCACAGTCCCCGCCACCAATGATTAACACTTTTTTGGGGGCTGGGTGAATCGACATTGGCACATGCGAAATCATTTCATTATAAATATGTCCGTCAACCGAAGTCGTTTGGACAATACCATCTAACACAAGCATTCTTCCAAAATGATAGGAATCCAGAATCATCACATCCTGGAAAGATGATTGTTGATCAAAAATAACATCTTTAATCCGGTAGATGACTTTTAGGTTATCGTATTCATCTTCGGTAAGCCATAAGTCTCCATTTTTTCTTGATAAATATGGTTTATTAAGTTCCATCATCATCCTCCATTCTTTCTGAACTTTATCTTCCATTATAAGAATAAGAAAGAACGGGGTGCCTGTCCAGTGATGTGGGTCAGAGGGACAGGTCCGTCGTCCCAAATTCTGTCGCAGAATGAGATAAACTCGTGGTTTTTTCCATCAACTTGAAAAAGTGAAACTATTTTCATATTAAATCGTAATACTAATATAGTTTAATTTTTGGGGAGGTACATCCAATGTATGAATACAAATTTATAAAGTTAGAATTAAAAGGGATTCTAGAATCGAAGCCTAAGCAAGACTATCATGAGATTGTTCACGAACATGCAAAGGATGGCTGGAGACTTGTACAGGTGTTAACCCCTCCTACCGGCCCTTCTGGTGTGGCAACATATTTTGAATTGATATTCGAAAAACACGTATAAAAAAGCATGGGTGAGACCATGCTTTTTTTGAGTCCTGGGATAGGGAACCTGTCCCCTTGTCCCATGTTAAAATTTCTTCAGATAGACTTTCTCCATTAAGTGGTTCTCACCTTTTTTTAATACGATTTTGGCACGGCGGCGAGTTGGTAGAATGTTTTCTCGTAAATTTTTCGCATTGATTTTTTCCCAGATATCGGTTGCTTTTTGGACAGCTTCTTCCTTTGTTAAACTCATGTAACGATGAAAATACGACATTGGATTCTGAAAAGCTGTTTTTTGTAGCGTCAAAAATCGTTCAATGTACCACTTTTTAATATTCCGTACATCCGCATCAATATAAATGGAGAAATCAAAGAAATCACTAACGAACACAGAATGGGATTTGCTCACTTGCAGAACATTAATCCCTTCTACGATTAAAATATCTGGTCGATCAATCACTTCTACCTTATCTTTCAGCACATCATACGTTAAATGGGAGTACAGTGGTGCTTCTACTTTCGGTTTGCCAGATTTCACTTTCATCATAAACTGTATTAATTTTTGAGTATCATAACTTTCAGGAAACCCTTTGCGACTCATTAATCCCTTGCTTTCTAAAGTCGCATTTGGATATAAGAATCCATCCGTTGTAACTAACCCTACTTTTTTATGGTTATCCCATCGTGATAATAGAGTTTGAAGTACTCTCGCTGCGGTACTTTTTCCTACTGCAACACTTCCTGCAATCCCAATAATATATGGAATTTTTTTAGCTTTATAGTCTAAAAAGGAGTTCGTTACTCCTTCTAGCTGCTGCGAAGCTTCCACTTTTAAATTGATTAAGCGAGTCAATGGTAGATAGATTTCTTCTACCTCTCGAAGTGAAATTTCTTCGTTAATGCCTTTAATACTTTCAAGCTCTTCTGCTGATAGCAACAATGGAGTTTTATTGCGTAGTGTCGCCCATTTTTCTCTATTAAATTCAATATAATTTGTTAACGGATACATAACATTACCTCAAGTTTAGATTCTTGTTCATTTTATCAAATTGTTGCTGGTTTGAGTACCTTTAAATAGAAACAGTCGTGTCCGACACCTGCATGATTCTCTTCATTCTATTATTGACAACCTGAATGATTTTGCCTAATAACAATGCGATAACTAACGTACCAAGCCCTACTGGTCCTCCTAAAATAAACCCAAAGACGGCACCTGTACTTTCAATACCCATTCTTACTATATTAAAGCTCCAACCAAATCTATTGGATATTGCCACCATCATTCCATCAATTGGCGTTTTTGGTAAATTTGCCTCCATATATATTCCAATCCCTACACCGGCAAAAATAAGCCCTGCAACGAAACTCCCCCACTGCAACTCCCAGGAAGATGAAAAGTCGGCATTCCTTAGGACAAAGTAAAACCAAATATCGAGAAACACACTTCGAATAAGAATGGGAATGACTGACTCAATGCGCAATCTTGTTTTTTCAATGATCCAGGTGATTCCCGTAAAAATCACCTGCGTTATTATTGACCATGTACCTATGGTTAATCCCAAATGGATGTTTAGTCCAACCGCCACCGTATCCCACGGGCCCGCCCCAATAAATGATAGAATAATAATCGCAATCCCAAGAGCGGTGAGAGCTAACCCCCCTAAATAAATGACTATGCGTTTTGACATGATGCACCTCTAAAAGTAAAAATCAAAATAATTATTTAATTATAACACTATTGCGAATAAAAAGATTTAAAGAAATAAGCATCCGCCCCTAAGGACAGACGCCTTCATTTCGAAAATCATCTCTAAACTTCTCCATTACACATTCGAGTGTTCTTCTTTATATCTAGTTCCTATTTTTAGTCTACTTCTATCAAGATGGCTGCTCCTTGACCTCCACCGCCGCACATGGATGCAATCCCTCTGCCTCCTCCGCGCCGTTTCAGTTCATGAGCAAGAGTTAACACTAGCCGGAAGCCACTTGCACCTAGAGGGTGCCCCAGAGAAATCGCTCCTCCATTCACATTCACTACATCAGATGGTAGCCCTAGTTCGCGCTGACTAGCGATAACGACACTTGCAAAAGCTTCATTTATTTCGAACAAATCAATATCTGAAAGACGTAAATTTGTACGGTCCAATACAGCCCGTATTGCGTTTGCTGGCTGAAGATGCAAGGATGGATCTGGCCCTGCTACAAATGACCAATCAACAATTGTTGCAAGCGGTGACTTTCCTATTTTTTCACATGTATCTAAACTAGAAAGTAGACCTGCACTCGCGCCATCAGACATCTGACTAGCATTTCCAGCCGTAATAGTCCCTCCGTCTTCAAATGCTGGAAGAAGTTTTTGTAGCTTGTCAATGGAGGTTTGAGGCCGAATACATTCATCCTCGGTGATAAGGTGATCTGAAACATTCACTCCAACTATTTCATCCTTAAAAACTCCAGCACTTTGTGCCTTTGCTGCCCTTAATTGGGAGAGTAGAGCATATTCATCTTGTTCTTCTCGGCTAATTTGCAATTCCCGATTCGTTTTTTCAGATAACCCGCCCATGGATTGATCAGAAAGTGCACACCACAATCCGTCATTCAAAGTATCGTAGAATTCAACAGCACCCATTTTCACTTCTCTTCTAAGGTTAGATACATGAGGAGCATTTGTCATTGATTCAAACCCACCAACAACGAATAGGTCCCCTTCTCCTCTCTCAATGCGGCGTGCGGCATCAGAAACAGCTGCTAAACTAGCTATACATACGCTGTTTAATGTTAATGCAGGTGTGTTTATATCAATTCCTGCGTTGACCGCCACTTGACGTGCTGGATTTTGCCCTTGCCCAGCCTGTATTACTTGACCAAGGATAACACCATCTGCCTTGGTGGCTACAGGATAACGGCGAATAAGCTCTGAAACTGTAGCCGTACCTAGTTCAGTTGCTGTATTCCTGCTGAAACTTCCCTTGAACCGTCCAATAGGAGAACGAACTCCATCAATTAATACAGTTTTCTTCAACGAAATCACCCATCCTTTTAGGAGATTATTTGAAACTAAACTAAATTACTGGGTTAGTGAATCACGGTACGTTTCCCGTGCGAATAACGTTGCAACAATGCTTATCACACCTAATGCGACTAAATATAGAATGATTGGTAAGCTTTGCCCATCATATTTTGCTAGTAACCAAGTCGCAATTAGAGGGGAAAATCCACCTGCTAAGATAGCCCCAATTTGGTAACCAATGGAAGCACCACTTAAACGAACCTTCGACCCAAAAAGCTCAGAGTAGTATACTGCCTGAGGTCCGTAGACAGAGTCATGTATGACATTCAATCCAAGCACGATTCCGATTGTAATCCAAATTACCGATCCTGTATCCATCAGCGCGAAAAATGGAAAAATGAATAGCGTCGTCGCTATTGTTCCACCCAAATAGACGGGTTTACGGCCAATCTTATCAGATAAATAGGACCATAGTGGCATGGTCACAAACCCAACTACTGAAGAGATCATAACTGCATTCAGACCAATGGATCGATCGACATTAACCGTACCTACGAGATACGTTAGCACAAAAACAGAATAGATATAAAAGGTTGCATTTTGAACTAATTTCATACCAATCGTTAAGAATAATGGTTTTTTCTGGGTACGTAGTACAGTGAGTACAGGCTTTTCCTCTAACTGTTTCTTTTCTGCCAAATCCTCAAATACAGGCGATTCACTTACTCTTAAGCGAATCCAAAGTCCGATAATGACAAGTACCGCACTGAGTAAAAATGGAATACGCCAGCCCCAGGCAAGGAAAGCTTCATTTGACATACTGTTATTTACCATTGAGAATACGAATGTGGATAAAAGCAGACCAGCAGGAACTCCCATTTGTGGGAAGCTACCGTATAACCCCCGTTTTCCTTTCGGAGCATGTTCAACAGCCATTACCACCGCTGAACCCCACTCGCCTCCAACAGCAAATCCCTGTAAAATGCGTAGAAGACTTATTAATAGTGGAGCCATCAATCCAATCGTTTGATAGGATGGAATCAGTCCCATCAAAAATGTGGCTATTCCCATTAATAACAGAGACAATGTCAGCATTTTTTTTCGGCCAACTTTATCGCCGAAATGACCGAATACCATACTACCTAATGGTCGTGCTATAAATCCTGCAGCATATGAACCAAAGGCTGCTAATGTCCCATATAGAGGATCGAAAGTCGGAAAAAACAATGCTGGAAATACTAAAGCCGCAGCTGTACCGTATAAGTAGAAATCATACCATTCAATTGTAGTACCAATAAAGCTAGCCAAACCGACCTTGCGATGTTCTTTAGAAAAACCCTTTTTCTCTGTATTTATATCCTCCTGAAGTACTGGAGCTGTAGACATCGACTTTCCTCCCTGTTTACGTTGGTGTAATAGTTCTTAAAACGATTTTCATTCCTTACTTTCGAAAAATGGCAACCACACATCATTGCATTTTATATATTTGACTTTCAGTGGCTGCCCGATTTTTAATTCTTGATCAGAATCAACTAATAGATGTGTCAGCATCGATGGACCTTCTTCTAATTCAACAACCCCTAATGCATAAGGTGTAACTGCTGCCCACCCTGGATGACCAGGTCTGTGTACAATGCTCCACGTCTTTAACGTTCCTTCTCCTGAAGCTATTTTCCATTCTAATTGATTACTCCAACAATGCGGGCAATGGGAACGAGGATAAAATACCCATTCACCACAATCACAGCATTTCTGTAAAATAAATTCTTTACGAGCCACCGCGTCCCAGAACGGCTTGGTGATTGGTGTAATTGTTGGACCTGGGACCGTTAATTTTTCAAATTTCTCGATCATGCTTCCACCCCCAAGACCAATGCAGCAGCTTCACTCAATGTAGCTCCATTCCCTGTTATTAGAGCATGATGTGCATTTGGAATTTGTCGCAAATCTGCTTCATGTCGCAATTGATGAACCGCTTCGATTATATGCGACATTCCTCCTGCAAGGTCTGCCTGACCAAAACCTAGTTGCCCACCATGTGTGTTAAGTGGCCAATCCCCATCATGACCGAAAGAATGCTCCTTCATCCAGGAACCAAATCTTCCAGGTGCACATAGACCGGCATTTTCTAATGTTTGTGCAACTACACTCGTATAGCAATCATAGATAGACAATAAATTCATGTCTTGCACGGATAATCCCGCTTGGTCCAATGCTCTTGGGATTGCATAGCTTAGTGGAGCATTTTCCAATGCAGGGGCTTGGCTGACGGCTCTATGAGTGATTTTCTCACCCGCCCCTAGCAAATAAACTGGAGGATGTCCTCCCTTAGAGGCATTTTTAACGGAGGTAACAACAACCGCTGCCCCACCTGCTACAGGCATTACGATTTCAAATAAATGCAAGGGATCCACAATTAGCGGAGAATTCAACACGTCCTCAACTGAGGCTGGTTTTCCGTATGTAATGGCTTTTGGGTTGAGCTGCGCATTTTTTCGTGCCCAATGAGCAATGAGTGCAAAATCTTCTTGTTTCGATCCATACTCGGCCATGTGCCGTTGCTTTAACAGCGCATAAGAAGTGTTTGCGCCAGAAGCACCAAATGGAACGTCAAATTCTCGAATGGGATTACGGTTTGGTGAACGTAAGGCTTTTCCCTTTTCGTTGATATTTGCAAGCACACATACAACTGTTTCACACATTCCCGCTTCTATTGCAGCTACCGCTCTCCATATCATTCCCGCACCCGTGGCGCCTCCAAGATCAACTACATTTGACATTGTCGGTTCAAGACCAAGGTATTCCGCAACAGTAGCTGGAACATGCTGTGGAGTTTCGCCTACTTGGGGGCCAATTAATAAACCATCTATCTCGTCTTTTTCAATTCCGGCATCTTGAATAGCCAGCCTTACTGACTCGGCAATTAATGCAAGAGTTGTCACACCCTCGCTATAGCGGACTGGAGTAAGCTCTCCAATCCCTATAATTGCACCTTTTGGAACTCGGCGTTTAACCATTATACGAAACTCCTTTCAGACAAGCTGCTAAATTCTTCTAGGCATGCAGGGTTGGCAAGTGAGCCCCTGTTCTTAATTGGGTGTCCAAGCACCGTTGAACGAACTGCCCCCTCTACCTTTTTGCCGTTGATCGTATATGGAATTTCCTTCACACAGTAAATACGTCTTGGCACATGCCGCGGTGAAGCTTTTTCCCTAACTTCCTTACGAATATAATTCGCTAATGTATCATCCAATGATCCATCCTCGGTGACGACACACAGTGCGATCTCCTCATCATTGTCGACAGGGAAGCCAAAAACGATTGAGTCCTGTACCTGAGGAAGCTGCTCCACAACTCGATAGATTTCAGCAGTTCCAATTCGGACACCGCCAGGATTAAGCGTAGTATCTGCTCTTCCGTAAATAACCAATGTTTGCTCTATTGTCTGTTCAGCGAAGTCACCATGGGACCATATACCAGGACGTTCAGCAAAATAGGCGGAAAAATAGCGCTCATCTCCGTCCTCTCCCCAGAATGTAATTGGCATACTAGGAAAAGCCTTTGTACACACTAACTCCCCTTTTTCATTGATGACAGATACTCCTCTTTCATCGAGGACATCTACTGCCATACCAAGTGCTTTACAGGTAATTTCCCCCCGTCTTACTGGATGTACAGGAGAACCCATCACAAAGCATCCGATGATTTCGGTACCACCTGAAATCGAAGCCAACATGATATCCTGCTTAATGTCACTATAAATCCAGTCATATTGTTCTGCCGATAAAGGTGCTCCACAAGAAAGAATACTGCGTAAAGAAGAAAGTTTATGTTTCTGCCCCACCTGATAACCTGACTTCATCAAGGTGTCTAAATACTTCGGGCTCGTTCCGAAATGGGTAAGCCCAATTTCTTCTGAGATTTCCCAAAGGATCCCTATATTCGCCTTAGGTATTGGTGACCCATCATAGAGAAGAATGGCAGCACCGCTTGCTAATCCAGATAACAGCCAAGGATACATCATCCATGCCGTATTTGTGTACCAAAACAAGACATCTCCAGATTTTAAATCACAATGTAACTGATGTTCCTTTAAGTGTTGAATTAATGTACCGCCAACTGAATGAACAATAGCCTTTGGCAGCCCAGTAGTCCCCGAAGTATAAAGGATGTAAAGCGGATGATTGAAGGGAACACGGGTAAATTCCAGATGAGATGATTCATTTTGACATAGCTCCTGCCAGCTCATCACTTTCGTTTCTTGATTAATCGATATATCTGCACTCTCAGATAAAGTCACGATAGCGAAAACATCGTTAAGTACCTCACTTACAGCTGAAATGTTTTCTCGAATATCATAATACTTTCCGTTATATTGATAATCCAAAGTTGCAATTAATACCTTTGGATGAACTTGCCCAATACGATCGATAATCCCTTTTGGACCAAAGTCAGGAGAGCATGATGTCCAAACTGCACCTAATGAAGTGGTTGCCAATAAGGCTACGAACGCTTCAATCCTATTTGTTACAACTCCAGCAACACGATCACCAGCACTTACTCCCAAACTCTTTAACCCAAACTGGGCCCGTGCAACCCTATTACGCAGTTCTCCCATTGTGATCGTTTGAGAGACGCCGTTTTCATCTGATTCAATAACCGCGGTTTGCCAATCGTCACCACGTAGTATATTTTCTGCAAAATTTATACTAGAATCAGGAAACCATTGTGTACCTAACATTCCACCATCGCTTGGAGGAACTACGACTCTTTCTCCTTTATCTCCAATTACATTTGAAAAGTCCCATACTGCTGACCAGAATGATTCAGGTTGAGCGACCGACCAGCGATGAAAGCGTTCATAGGGTAGGAGTGGAAAACCGACCTTTTGAGAAAATTTCATCAAATTTGACTGTGAGACCCAAGTTTCACTTGGCTCCCATAGAACCTTGGATTCTAGTAAGCTGTGTTGTGTTGTCATTTTCTATTCCTCCCTCATACTAAGAGAAGCATTACTCTCGCTACACCCATCCCTTAGTTCATGTTTTAATAGATTCTCTTTACAATCATCCCCTACCTAAAGAGGTAGGGGAATTTTTCTCAATTAAATTTCACAGGCATACGTAACAATAGCACCTCTGAGACGTTGTGCCTCCTTATAGGTACATCTGTTTTGTACAACTTCTAAACCTGCTTCTTTCGCAACTTCCACTGCCCTTGGGGAAATAACCCCTTCTTGTAGCCAAAATACTTTTGGTTGAATTTTTGCTGCTTCTGCTGCAACTCCAATCGCTGCCTCAGGACTGCGGAATACTTGAACGATATCAACCTTAACCGGAATAGATGTTAAATCTGGATAGGCCTGTTCCCCAAGTACTTCTGTTTCTCTTGGATTAACCGGGATAATTTTATAACCTAGACGCTGCATTTTTCGCGCAAGTCTATAGCTTGGACGAGCAGGGTTACCGCTTAGTCCAACGACAGCAATTGTTTTTGCTCGCTGAACTTCCTTTCCTTCTACTTCTTCACGAATAAATGTTGACTGGAGTGCCCAGCGAATGACTCCCTCATCATTAACTGCTGTTTCGCCTTTTTGTTCACCTTTTGATGAGATACCAGTCGCTTCATAAAAAGCCTGATCCAAGTCATTAACTAAATCACGGTAAGATTCAATACCAACCGATAAACGGATTAATTCTTCACTTACTCCTGTTTTTACTAACTCTTCCGGACTTAACTGCTGATGAGTTGTTGATGCTGGGTGAATAATAAGTGACTTGGCATCTCCAACATTGGCCACATGTGACCATAACGCAATGTTATTAATTACTTTCTTACCAGTCTCTCTACCACCCTTAATGCCAAAGTTCACGATAGAACCAAAGCCAGTTCGTAAATATTTTTTCGCAAGTTCATGTGCTGGATGCTCTTCTAGACCAGGGTATGAAACCCATTCAACCGCAGGATGGTCTTTTAAGAATTTTGCAACTTTCAGCGCATTTTCATTATGCTTTTCGATTCTTAAGTGTAATGTTTCAAGACCCTGTATCAATAGGAATGCACTATGCGGACTTAAAGATGAACCAAAGTCTCTTAATAGCTGCACTCTAAGCTTTGTACTAAATGCTAAAGTTCCAAATTCATTCGCATACTTAATTCCGTTATAACTTTGATCTGGCTCTGTAAATCCAGGAAACTTTTCACTGTTCCAATTAAAACGACCTCCATCAACGACTAACCCACCAATTGTAGTTCCGTGACCACCTATCCACTTTGTTGCGGAGTGAACCACTATATCAGCACCAAATTGGATTGGCTTACAAACATATGGAGAAGCAAATGTATTATCAATAATGAGCGGTACTCCATTTTCATGTGCAATCGCTGATACTGCTTCAATATCTAAAACATGCAAGCTTGGATTTCCAATCGTTTCAGCAAATACGGCCTTTGTTTTCGGCGTAATGGCTTTTCTAAAGTTTTCAGGGTCAGTTGGATCAACGAAATGAGTCTTGATTCCATATTTCGGAAGTGTAACGGCAAAAAGATTGTAAGTCCCTCCATATAAATTTGAAGCTGCTACAATTTCGTCTCCTGCTTGTGCGACGTTCATAATGGATAGAGCAATTGCGGCCATTCCTGAAGATGTTGCTACAGCTGCGACACCATCCTCCAACAACGCAATCCGTTTCTCAAGCACATCAACAGTCGGGTTACCAATTCGAGAATAAATATTACCTGACTCATCAAGACTAAAAAGACTTTGAGCATGATCTGTATTATGAAACACGAATGAACTAGTTTGATAAATCGGCACTGCACGTGAACCTGTTGTCGGATCTGGAGATTGACCTCCATGTAAAAGTATTGTCTCATCATCATACGTTTCATATTGTTTTGTCATTGTTTAATCCCCCAAATTTGATTTTTTGTGAGTTTTCTTGATTAGTTGATTACCTGCTTACTTTATGTAAATAAAAAGCCCCCTCAACATAAGAAGAGGGGGCCTCATCTTATCTTTCAGATGCCTTTGCATCTGCAGGAATTAGCACCTTTTCAAGCTTTCACTTGAAGGTTGCTGGACTTCTACGGGCCTGTTCCCTCAGTCTCTCTGGATAAGAAAATTCTATTAAAATGACGCGCTAACGCGTTAATTCTTCAACCATATAAAGTATTATAGAATACATCATTTTTACAGTCAATGTATTTTTTTGAAAAATTCATGTTTTCCTATAATTGGCCTTTTTCAAATTAAAAACCCCTTCTGAAAGAAAACAGAAGGGGAACAAGAACATACATCATACATATTCGTTCGTCCACCTTCTCATCTCCGGAATAGAAATACTTCCTCTGAACTTGGCACCGGGCATTCATATGCTGGTTGCCGAGGTTTCGTAGGGTCAGTCCCTCCACCTCTCTTGATAAGAAGAATCGCATTATTAAAGTATTTAATATGAATGTTAAAACATTTTAGATTACTTAGTCAATACCTTTTAAAAAATTTAATTAAGATAACTGGAGTTTTGTTTTTTTTCAATGATTTAAATAAGGATTAGAATGACCTTTCTCTTAATATGCACCTCTGATAAAATCTTTGACATTTTCATGGTAGAAGCGCTGAATCTTTTCCTTTTCTTCAGATGAAAAAGGTTTTGTTTCCAATGTAGTTAAATTATCTTGAACCTGTTTGACATTTTTGAATCCAGGAATAATACAAGTAATCTCTTCGTGATCTAATATCCAACGAAGGGCTGCACTTGCCATTGAGGTACGTCCTTCTGCAATCCATTTTAATTGGTCTGCGAGTTCCACACCCTTTTTAAAACCAAGACCAGCAAACGTTTCACCAACATTGAATGACTCGCCATTTTCGTTAAAGCGACGGTGATCATCTTCTTCAAAAACATGATTTGCTGTATATTTACCAGTAAGTAAACCGCTCGCAAGTGGCAATCGGACAAGTAGGCCAACATCTTTTTTGTAAGCCTCTGGAATCAGGGCTTCCAACGGCTTTTGGCGGAACATATTAAAAATAATCTGCAGGCTCTTCACGTTCGGATTTTCCAAGCAAACTAACCCTTCCTCAACAGTTTCCACACTTACCCCATAGTGACGAATTTTCCCTTCGCTTTGCAAGCAATCAAGAACTTCAAACACACTGCCATCGCGTAAAATTTCGGTCGCCGGACAATGAATTTGGTACAGGTCGATTGCCTCTCGGTTCAATCTACGAAGGCTATCTTCGCAGTAACGGCTTACTTGTTCGTAGCTATAATTTTTCGGGTCGAAAATATCCCCTTGACGACAGAATTTTGTCGCAATATGTATGCGATCTTCCTTGCCCTTTGTTGCTTTAGCCAACAGTTCTTCACTATGACCGTCACCGTATACATCGGCTGTGTCAAAAAAGTTAACACCTTGGTCAATGGCGAATTCCAAAGATTTCAGTGCCTCAGCATCATTTGTCTTTCCCCACGCACCGCCAATTGCCCATGTTCCAAAGCTAACTTCACTAAACTCTAACCCAGTGTTTCCTAGTTTACGATAGTTCACAGGTATCTCTCCTTAAAGAACCCCACGGTGCTGTGGGGTTCATTTTATTTTCGAAACTCTCTCAATTGCTCATTGAGGCCATTGGTTTGTGTGTAGACCTGTTGATACATAGCAAATAACTTTTGATATGCTTCCACGTTTTCTGGAATCGGTTCATATGTTTTTGAGGTTTGAAGAAATGCGTCAGCACACTCTTTTAATGATTCAAACCAGCCACATCCATATGCAGCAAGCATGGCAGCCCCCATTCCAGGACCTTGTTCAGAAGTTAGTTTTTCTATTTTCGCATTAAAAATATCAGCCTGCATTTGTAACCAAGTTTCATTTTTCGCACCGCCACCGATTGAAATGATGGTATCAATCGTTTTGCCACTGTTTCTAAATATCTCAATCGACTCATTTAACGAAAATGTGATACCTTCAAGGACTGCGCGTGCAAAATGCTTTCTTTCATGGGCTGCATCAATACCTATGAAACTGCCACGAATATTTGAATCTGCATGTGGAGTCCGCTCGCCAACGATGTAAGGAGTAAATAATAATCCGTTGCTGCCAGCAGGAACTTCATCGATACCATCTAAAAATTGATCAAATGCTTCTTCTTTTGCAAAAGTATCCTTGAACCAGCTTAAGCTATAACCCGCTGCAAGTGTTACGCCCATCGTATAATACGTATTTTCCTCGCCGTGGTTAAAATAGTGAACCTTTCCTTCAAAATCGAGGTCATTACGTTCTTCATAAGATAGCACAACACCAGATGTTCCAATGCTGCAAAGGGTCTTTCCTTCTGATAAAATGCCTGAGCCAATCGCACCACAAGCATTATCTGCGCCGCCAGCAAAGACCTTGGTTTCACTAGATAGACCAGTTGCTTCGGCAAATTCAGTTGTAATCGTGCCTACAAATGCATGTGATTCCACTAATGGAGGACAGAATTCAGTTGATAGACCAAAAATCTCTAACACTTCCTGACTCCACTCACGTTTTGCGACGTTCAACATCAAAGTTCCAGCTGCATCAGAATATTCCATATTTACAGCACCCGTAATCCGGTAGCGTAAATAGTCCTTAGGGAGCATGAAGACGCTGGAACGGTCAAAAGTTTCAGGCTCATTTTCTTTTACCCATAGAATTTTCGGAAGCGTAAACCCTTCTAAAGCTGGGTTCTTTGTTACCTCTAATAATCTATCTTTACCGAAAGTTTCATAGATTTCCTTACATTGCTTTGTAGTTCTTGTATCATTCCAAAGAATAGCATTTCGCAATACTTGATTTTCCTTATCTAGTAGAACAAGTCCGTGCATCTGTCCAGAAAAACTAATCCCTTCAATGTCCTTGATATCTCCATTAAATTGATCAACGAGTTCCTTAAGGCCAGCTATTGTTTTTTCAACCCACTCTTCTGGATTTTGTTCACTATAACCGGATTTTTCAATAATGAGGGGATATGATTTCGATACTTCGCTTGCCACTTCTCCATTTTGATTCACAAGTAAAATCTTTACCGCACTTGTTCCAAGATCTACACCGATTACATATTTCATCCGTATCATCCTTTACTATAAAAATATGCTGGAATATGATAGTTCCAGCACATTTTATGAATTAAAGAGTTTCTAATAGATATTGATTTATTAATGCTTTTAGACGTTCCGTTCTACCTGATGTATTTTTGATTTCTGTTAACCCAAGTGCATATGCTTCAAGTTCACGGAAGTTAGTTTTTCCTTCAACGATATCTAAGCCGATACCCTTAGTATAACTGCTATAGCGCTCTTCAACAAAGCTATCAAGAACTTTATCCTCAATTAATTTATTCGCCACTTTTAATCCGATTGCAAATGCATCCATACCTGCGATATGTGCATGGAATAAGTCGTCCGTATCGAATGAGCCTCTTCTTACCTTCGAATCGAAGTTTAGACCACCCTTACCAAGTCCACCATTTTGCAAGATTTCATACATAGCTAATGTATTTGAGTAAAGGTCTGTTGGGAATTCATCTGTATCCCAACCAAGCAATGTATCTCCTTGGTTTGCGTCAACTGAACCAAGCATACCGTTGATACGTGCTGTTCTTAACTCATGTTCAAAAGTATGACCAGCAAGTGTTGCGTGGTTTGCTTCAATATTAAACTTGAAGTAATCGGTTAGGTCATATTTTTGCAAGAATGCTAGACCAGTTGCTACATCAAAATCATATTGATGTTTTGTTGGCTCTTTTGGCTTAGGCTCGATTAAGAACGGTACATTTAATCCAATTTCCTTCGCATAGTCAACTGCCATGTGGAAGAAACGAGCTAAGTTGTCCATCTCAAGCTTCATATCAGTATTTAATAATGTTTCGTAGCCTTCACGTCCACCCCAGAATACATAGTTTTCAGCGCCAAGTTCTTTTGCAACTTCTAAGCCTTTTTTCACTTTTGCTGCAGAATAAGCAAATACATCTGCATTTGGAGAAGTTGCAGCACCATGTGTATACCGTGGATTTGTGAACATGTTTGCTGTATTCCAAAGTAATTTAACCTTGCTAGTTTTCATGTAATCTTTAATCATCGCTACAATGACATCAAGATTTTCATTTGTTTCCTTCAATGTGCTTCCTTCTGGTGAGATATCAACATCATGGAATGCAAAGAATGGAACATCTAATTTTTCAAAAAGCTCAAATGATGCCTCAACGCGCGCCTTTGCTAAGTCTAGTCCTGTTAAGTGATCCCATGGACGGATTGCAGTGCCAACTCCAAATGGATCTGAACCATTAGCAGTAAATGTGTGCCAATAGGCTACTGAGAAACGAAGAAGCTCCTCCATTGTTTGACCATTAATTTTCTCTTCTGGATTGTAATATTTAAATGCAAAAGGATTTGTTGATTTTGGTCCCTCGTATTGTATTTTGTTTACTGATTCGAAATAAGCCATGGGGTGTTCCTCCTAGTATTAGTTTCATTAAAAATAGGTGATTGTTTTTAGTGTTTTTTATAATTCAATTACTACTGTTTTAACTGGTTCACTTAGTCGAATGCGAATGCCATCCTCTACTTTTTCCCACTCACCTGCAGAAACAGATGTAATAGAGTTATATCCCTTAAGTAGAATAGAGTATGGTTTAGCTTCTTTGATATCTGTTGTAAATGTAATGGTACTGTTATTTTTCACTACAGATACAGAAGCTCCGATATTACCATCGATGTCCCGTACTGTTGTCTTTACTTCTTTTTCTTCTTGCAACTCATATAAAGCGAATGTCACGTTATTTACATAGTCATAATCAGGGCGTATGTCATTTTCACCAAGGGGAAGAATTGTATTTTCTCTTACAAACAATGGCAGGCTCATGTAATTATATGTTTCATTTCTCCACTCGCCGCCCTCTACAACTTTACCAGTTAATAAATGTGTCCATTTTCCCTTTGGAAGGTAGTAGGAACTTGTTCCCTCTTCGTTAAAAATTGGTGCTACTAGGATTGACTCTCCTAGCATGTATTGAGTATCAAGTACATGAGAAGTTAAATCATTTGGGAACTCCATTACCATTGGACGCATAACCGGAATGCCAGTCTCATGGTTCTCGTTTGCAGCATTAAACAAGTATGGCATTATTTTATTTTTAAGCTTAGTAAAATGTCTTGTTACATCTACAGATTCTTCATCATATCTCCAAGGTACACGGTATGTGTTACTGCCGTGGAATCGGCTGTGACTTGACAGTAGTCCGAAAGCTACCCAGCGTTTGAATAGATCCGGAGTTGCGAGTGTTTCAAAGCCACCAATATCATGACTCCAATAACCAAATCCTGACATCATCAAGGACAAACCGCCACGTAAGCTCTCAGCCATGGATTCATATGTTCCTTCACAGTCACCACCCCAGTGTACTGGAAATTGCTGACCACCCGCTGTTGCAGAACGTGCAAAGACGATCGCTTCTTTTTCCCCTTTTTCCTGCTTCAATAGATTAAATACGACTTCGTTATATTTGAAAGTATAATAATTACGCATACGTTTTGGATCAGATCCATCAGCAAACACAACATCTTTTGTCGGGATTCTTTCGCCGAAATCCGTTTTGAATGTATCTACACCCATATCTATCAATCTTTTTAATTTTGATGCATACCATTCACATGCATCTGGATTTGTGAAATCAACAATTCCCATTCCAGATTGCCAGAAGTCCCATTGCCAAACATCGCCATTGGTACGCTGAATGAGATAGCCTTTTTCCATTGCTTCATCAAATAGTGGAGATTTTTGTGCGATATATGGATTTATCCACACACATATCTTGAGACCCTTTTCCTTCAATCTTCTTAACATACCTTCTGGGTCTGGGAAAACCTTTTTATCCCATTCGAAATTAGACCATTCGAACTCTTCCATCCAGAAGCAGTCAAAATGGAAGACACTTAATGGAATTCCTCTGTTTGCCATTTCATCGACAAAGTGAGTCACCGTCTCTTCATTGTAATTGGTAGTAAATGATGTAGATAACCAAAGACCGAATGACCATGCAGGTGGAAGTGCAGGCTTTCCAGTTAACTCCGTATAATTTCGAATAATTTCTTTAGGGGTTGGTCCGTTAATAAGATAGTAATCTAGCATCTCACCTTCAACACTAAATTGTGTTTTTGAAACAGCTTCGGATGCGACCTCAAAGCTTACCCCTTCAGGATGATTTACAAATACACCATAGCCTTTGTTTGTCACGTAAAACGGAATATTTTTATATGCTTGCTCTGAGCTTGTTCCACCATCACGGTTCCAAATATCAACGGTTTGTCCATTTTTCACAAATGGAGTAAAACGTTCTCCGAGACCATATACATACTCGCCGACGTTAAGGTTCAACTGACCTCTCATAAATGTATTTTTATTTGGTCCAGTAATCCAAGCAAGTCCTTTTACCTCAGTATGAGTTAACTTTTGGTTACCATTGTAATACACCATGCCAAAATCATCTTTTGTTATTTTTACTTTTAAAGAACCGCTTATAAAATAGATCTCGTTCTCGTTTTCTTCAATAGTAAATGGTGCTTTATCACGTTTGATTTCAAAATTAGGTGTTTTTGGTTTTACACCACGATGGTGCCATGTTTGAACACGAATTACATTCTCCATTGGAGATGATAATTTAATTGTAAGAAGTGCAATATTTAAAGTATCACCACGATGTCTGATATCTTTGCATGGTGCATATAAAATTAATCCGTCCTCTACCTCTTGAATATCACGCACACTGCGAGGATAATGAACCTCATATCCCTCTTTTGTTAACCAATAACCATTTGTAAATTTCATTTTTGAAAAACTTCCCTTCTATTATTTTACTGAGCCGCTTACTAAGCCTTTTACAATTTGTTTTTGTAAAATTACAAAGATCGCAATAACCGGTAAAATTGAAACAGTCGCAAACGCCATCAAGTTATTCCACTCGATACCGTAACGTCCGATTGAGTTGTAAATACCTGCTGTTAATGGCCATAAACCTTGGTCACGGTTAAATGTCATACTGAAAATCAAGTCGCCCCAAGCAAAGAAGAAAGATACCGCACCACAAACGATGATGCTTGGAAGTGCAACCGGTACGATAATTTTCAAGAAGGAACCAATTCGGCTACACCCATCAATTTTTGCTGCTTCTTCAAGTTCTTTAGGAAGCCCCATAAAGAATGTTCTTAAAATCAAGATTGAGAACGGAATTCCAAGTGTTGCACAAGAAAATACAGGTCCCCAATACGTGTTTAGCAAACTAAAATTATTAAACATAATAAATAATGGTGTTAAAACAACTGTTGCTGGCAACATTTGAGTTGTTAAAAAGAATAAGATGATCGGTCCTTTTCCCTTAATTTCAAATCTTGCCAAGCCATACGCAGATGGTACAGCTAGCAAAAGAACAATAATCGTCGATAAACCTGAGATTGCAATACTATTTAGGAAGTATTGCCCAACATTGTCCTTAAAGATTTCTACAAAACTATCAAACTGGAAATCATGTGGCCAAAATGTTGGTGGTGATTGGAAGATTTCAGCCTGCGATTTAAACGCTGTTACAATCATCCAAAATACAGGAAATAAAAAGGCAAGAACGATAAGTATTCCTACTATGTTATATGTCATTTCTCTTCTTTTACTCATCATGCCACCTCATCGTCTTTAATGAATTTTAGGTATATTAAGCTGACTACAAATAGAATTAGGAACAATATATTCGCTGCCGCCGCACCTAAGCTAAATTTAAATTCATCAAATGAGAATCTATATGCAACCGTTGATAGAACTTCCGTAGAATTGATTGGACCTCCGCCAGTCATAACGTATACTAAATCAAATACTTTGAATGTGTAGATGAAACCTAGCATTAGCACAACTAGAATAACTGGTTTTAAAAGTGGAAGTGTAATATGAATAAGTCTTTGGAACCAGTTTGCTCCATCAAGGCTTGCAGCTTCATACACATCATCTGGTAAACTACTTAATCCCGTTGAAAGTAATAGCATATTAAATGGAATACCTACCCAAATGTTTGCGATAATGACACTCCATAATGCAATTTTGGGATCTGATAACCATTGAACAGGGTTATCTGTAATGCCCCATGTAATGAGAATTTCATTGATAATTCCGCCGCTTTCACCCATCATAAACTTGAATAATAAAGCTGTAATTGTAAGCGGAATGAGCCACGCGACCATCATCACGCCTCGTAAGAATGGAGCTAAACGAAATTTCATACTGAAGAATAAAGCAAGAAAGAATCCAAGTGCAACCTGGAAAACAACACTGCCTATTGTATAGATGATTGTATTTTTCACAGAAACTCCGAATACTTCCATCCTGAATAATTGTTTATAATTATCAAAGCCTACGAAGGACTTGTTACCTGAAGTTAATGCTGCTAAATCTACATTTTGAAAACTCAAGATAATATTGTAGATCAGTGGATATCCAATGAAGATCATCATAAAGATGACTGCTGGGAGAACGAATAGATAGCCTCCGTTACGTTTGCTTTTAATCATGGAGTTTCCCTCCTTAGTTGGTTGAATAAGAAAGATCCCCCTGAAACCAGAGGGATCTTATTTTTACTTGTTGATAATCCCTTCAACTGTTTCTGCTGCATTTTTTAGAGCGTCTTCAGCAGATTTAGTATCTGTTAATGTTTCTTGTACAGCAATTTGTATTGCTTCAGAAATGGCTGGCCATTCTGGATGTGGACCACGTGGTTCAGCACCATCCATTATTGGAACAAATCCATTTAAGTGCTTATCATTTTTCCAGAAATCAGAGGTTTCAAGAACTTCTTGGATGACTGGAAATACGCCTGTCTCAGCAGAGAACGTCTCTAGGCGCTCAGGTTCTAATAACCATGTAATAAAGTCAAATGCACCATCTATATTTTTATCCTTAATAATGGCGATATTTTCTCCTCCAAGTACGGAAGCAAACTCACCGTTTGGAGCCTTTGGAATTTGAGTAGTACCAAAGTTTAAGTCAGGATTTTCACCTTTAATTCTTTCAATGTTCCATGGACCGTTTACCATCATTGCAAGTTGTCCATTCGAAAATTGTCTTGCTAGATCGTCTTGTGTTGCATTTACTACGTTAGAACCCATTGAACCATTGTCAATTAAGGTTTTGTAAAGCTCTAATGCTTCAATTGCTCCTTCTGAATCTAAACTATCATAATCTTCTCCAGCTGAACGTAAGAATGGATAGAACTGGAATGCTGCTTCTTCCGTTTTAACAGCTGATACTGCAAAACCTTTCACTCCGTCTTTTGTTAACTTTTGCGCAACCTCAACTAGCTCATCCCATGTAGTTGGAGGTGCTTCAATATTAGCTTCTTTCAATAGATCTTCGTTATAAAATAGTCCTAGCGCGTTACTTCCAACAGGTAAACCGTAATATTTATCTTCATACATTGCCGATTTAAGTGGACCTTCATATAAAGTATCTGCTTTTCCCCACTCGTTTACTTTATCGGTAATGTCAGCTAAAACACCTTGCGCTGCAAAGGCTGCATTATCTACAACGTCCATGATGACCAAGTCAGGCAAAGTACCACCCGCAGCACCAATTGATAGTTGTTTCTTCGTATCTGCAAACGGAACATATTCACCTTCTAAAACATATTGATCTTGTGATTCATTGTACTGTTTAATTAAATCATCAAAAAGTTCCTGTTGTTTCCCCGAATAGTAATACCAGATATTTACTGTTTCTTTACCCGAAGCGTCTGTTTTTTCTCCACCTTGTGCTGATTCGTCGGTTATAGAATTCCCGCCTCCACAAGCAGCTAAAAGCATCAAGAGCATCGCAATTACTAAAACGCTTACTTTTTTCATATTAAATCAGCTCCTATTTTATGTTTTTTTACTTTCAGTAGTTCTTTATATGGATTGCTTGTCCACTTCATTAAATGAATAGATTAAAATATGATTAGGTTTGATTTCCTTCATCAACTCCCTATAGTTTGTTTCTAGTTGAATGTTCGGTTGAACTTTGTTTAACCTTTAAACTTAGTATAATTCGGCAATAAAGCGTTGTCAACTATTTAAAATAAACAATTGAAAACGTCTCCAAATGGTGATATTCTAAATTTGGGACTTAATTCAATGGATGGTTTATCCTTCTTAACAATCCAAGTAAATTTGTAGATTTTATGAAAGTTTTATACAATGGTTAAACAAAGTGTACCTATTTTTTAGAAAACCTTAAAATCTGGTGATGTAGGAGGGGTAAATATGCAACGGCCACTGACCGGGGATCAATCACTGGTTAAACAAATAAACAAGTCAATCGTTTTTACAACAATTGTCGGCAAAGGACCGATTTCTCGTGCCCAAATATCGAAAAATACTGGTCTTAACAAAGCAACCGTTTCTACAATGGTCGCTGAACTAATCGATGAACAATTGATTTATGAAATTGGTGCAAGTCAATCAAGTGGTGGTCGAAAACCAGTTATGCTTTATTTTAATAGTCATGCCGGTTATTCGATTGGTGTTGATTTAGGAGTCAATTATATTTTAGGTGTTTTGACAGATTTAAGTGGGAATAAGATGGAGGAAGTTCACATCCCCATTGAGAAGCGTGAATTTATTGAAGTAGTAGAAAGTCTTAAATCCGTTATTCAAACACTTCTTATGAAAGCCCCCGACAGTGTATATGGAGTTGTTGGCATCGGGGTTGGTGTACCTGGGATCGTTGACAAAGATAAACAAATACTTTTTGCACCAAACCTGAATTGGAACAACGTCAACCTTAAGGAAATTATCGAAAAGGAATTTAACATTCCGACGATTATTGAAAACGAAGCAAATTCGGGGGCACATGGTGAGCAATTGTACGGTGCTGGAAAGCATATATCCAATATGATTTATGTAAGTATTGGTATCGGTATAGGAACAGGCATCATCATCGACAATAAACTTTATACAGGTGTAAGTGGTATCTCAGGTGAAATGGGGCATATAACGATAGAAGCAAATGGGCGAAAATGCTCTTGTGGAAACCGAGGTTGCTGGGAATTATATGCATCTGAACAAGTAATCCTTAATGATGCAAAAAACTCATCCAAAGGAAATTCTGAACTGGATTTTAACGGGTTGGTTAATGAAGCTATTAAAGGCAATCCTTTTATTCTCCAATTATTAAATACGCTTGGTGAAAATATTGGAATTGGACTCACAAATATTATTAATACATTTAATCCAGAAGTGATAATTATCGGTAATCGCATTTCACAATTTAAAAATTGGATTACAAATCCAATTGAACATGTCCTCTCTGAACGGTTGTTACCCTATCATAAGGACAAAACAGAAATCCGCTTCTCCGAACTAGGCAAACACTCTTGCGCCCTAGGTGCCTCATCCTTTGCTATCTCAGGATTTTTAGCGGATAAAAAGGTTTCTGAGCAATATAGATAACTGAAAAAACCGGGTTTTACCCGGTCTTTTTTGATTACAAATAATCCCCACTCTAAAGCAAAAAGCAGCCTATATTGGACAAATCGCCAAAGCTGGCGCCTTGTCGGAAAAGATTACGAAATTCCTTATTAACAAAGAATGGTTGGAAAAAGTACCTGGAGCTATTCTGCGAGATCTATAATAATAGCGCTGTAGAAATATAGCCTTCTATCAAAGAGCCCACTTCAATTTGGGCCTTTTTTATTTCCTCTCATAACATACTTTTCTACACTCCCCTAGTTTTCTAGTTTAAAATTATGAATAAACAAAGAGTTTTTATTGATTTAAATAATATTAAGAAATTCTTAAGATATTTTGATATGGAATGTTAAGATTTACCGGTTATGATAGAAACAATGAAAGCGGCTGAGAAGGTTGGGTGAACAATGGATCATTATTTTGTGCTAGTTGTTGATGATGAAAAAGAGATTCGAGATGCGATTGAGATTTACTTAAAAAATGAAGGAATCACAGTGTTAAAAGCGAAGGATGGAATCGAAGCATTGGAGATTTTACATGAAAACCAGGTTCATCTAATTATTTTAGATGTGATGATGCCTAAACTTGATGGGATTTCCGCAACTTTTAAAATCCGCGAAACGAATAATATTCCTATTATCATTTTAAGTGCAAAAAGTGAAGATACCGATAAAATTCTGGGTCTACAGGTTGGCGCTGATGATTATGTGACAAAGCCGTTCAACCCAATGGAGCTAGTTGCACGAGTAAAATCACAGTTGAGGCGATATGTTACGTTTGGTACTTATGAAGGTGTCAACAAAGTGATTGACCTTAATGGGTTGACACTCGACAAAAATGCAAAAGAAGTGGCTGTTCACGGCGAACCTGTAAAGCTCACTCCGATCGAATATAAAATCGTTGAATTGCTTATGACCAATGCTGGGCGAGTGTTCTCAATCACTGAAATCTATGAACGGGTATGGAAGGAACCAAGCTATAACGCGGAAAACACGGTTGCAGTCCACATCCGGAAAATCCGAGAAAAAATTGAAATTGACGCAAAAAATCCTAGATATTTAAAGGTGGTATGGGGCATTGGCTACAAAATGGAAAGGTAAAATGACGATTGGTTTGATCGCCCTATTATATACGTTTGGGCTAGGTGGGCTCTTGTCCGTTATCGCCAATGGCAGCGATTATATCTATCAAGATTATTTTCACACTCCCTACTTTCAAGAAGAACTTGGACAGTTCGTTGGTTATGTGAGCATGTATGAGCTTTATGATATGACAGTAGAGGAAGCCAAAGAAGCGATAGTCGTGACAGAAGATGAAATCAACGAGCATCGCTATCGTTATGGCGACCTTCCTGAGCAGATTGAAAACATCAACTTACAATACAAAGAACGAATTCAGGATGCCCTGGACGCCAATTATCAAGATATAGCAAACACATACATAGCAGAACGGGATCAAAAGATTGAAGACATTACGAAGAATTTCAAAAGCGACAACTATGTAGAAAATAAAATTATCAAGGAAAAAGAAAAAAAGATCGAGGAATTTTACAAAGCAAAAGATGGGTACAAATCTCAATATGACACTTTAAAAAAGAAGTTCCTCTATTATTTCAAAAACCCTACAACACGCCAAATTTATACGAATATTAAACGAACAAATGAGGATTCAATCGAAACGGCTATGACCGAAGAAAGCACTTATTTTCTTAAGGATTACACCATTACAAGGGAAGATTTTATTCATCTGGGTCCCTATCATGATTCTGAATTGCTCGAGTCAATCATTCCTAATGATATTGGAATCCTTGAAGGTAAAATTGCAGTACCGGTAACCCTTGCTGCCTCAAATCCATTGATGATTCAATATAACACCTTTAAACAAAGTCAATTAATTTTACTAGTGACTGCAATAGCAAGCATTCTATCATTCCTTATTTGCTATGTCCTTGGTAAAAAGGTGCAAGCTGTTCGAGCTGAAATCGAAAAATGGAGACCTTATTACAATAAGCTCCCCATTGATTCACGTGTAATCTTTTTTATTCTTACAGGCTTAATCTCGATTTTCTGTCTATTTTTTGCTGTGGATGCCTTTTATTCTATTCTATACACTTTTAATCTTTATCGTGCAGTTGAACCCGGTGTCGTTCTCATCATAGGATCTTGTTTTGTAGGTTTGACTTACCTTCAAGGAAAATACCTTTTTACAGAATTAAAGGATTGGCAAAACGTAAAGACTGAATGGGAAAATGGCCTTGTCAGCAAAGCAAAAAAAGAAATGATCGTCCTTTTTAAAAAAGGAAAGCAAAGCCTTAAGGAAGCATTTATAAATCAAAGTACTGGGACACAGTTTTTTGTCATACTCGTCATTGTCTTTAGTTTAGGTTTTGGAGTTGTTTTCATTTTACTAAACCCTGTTTTTATCCTTTTTTATGTGCTGTTTCTTGGGGTTGTAGGAATTCCACTTCTCATAACCCTAGTAAAAAAACTGGGGTATTTTAATAAAATTGTCGAGAAGACAAATGAACTAGCCGCCGGAAAATTAGGCGAGGACCTACCTGTCAATGGGAAATCCGTGTTTGAAACGCTAGCAGGTAATATTAATCTGTTAAAGCATGGCGTCAAAACGTCTCAAAATGAACAAGCAAAGAGCGAACGGTTAAAAACAGAACTCATTACAAATGTAAGTCATGACCTCCGTACCCCACTAACATCGATTATTACGTATACGGAGTTAATGAAAACTCAAAATCTATCGGATGATGACCGTGCCGCCTATCTTGAAATTATTGACCGTAAATCAAAACGATTAAAGGTGCTCATTGATGATTTGTTTGAGGTCTCAAAGATGGCTAGTGGAAATATTGAATTAAACTTGGAAAAAGTTGACCTCGTTCAGCTTTTACAACAAGCGCTTGCTGAACATGATGATACGATAAACGCATCCAACCTACAATTCCGTGTGACAAACATCGAGAAGCCACTCTACGCACTTGTTGACGGACAAAAAATGTGGCGTGTTTTCGATAACCTACTAGGAAACATCTTTAAATATTCACTAGAACATTCACGTGTCTATATTTCGACAGACACAAGTGAAGAACAAGCCATTATTACGTTTAAAAATGTGTCAAAATACGAACTAAGTGAAAATAGCGACGAGCTTTTCGAACGTTTCAAACGCGGTGACACCTCACGACACACGGACGGCTCTGGACTCGGACTTGCCATCGCACAATCCATCGTCGACCTTCACCACGGAACTCTCGAAATCGAAACAGACGGCGATCTATTCAAAGTCAAAATCACATTGGCACTCATGTAATGGGACAGAAGGACAGGTTCATTGACCCACACGGAACAGAACCTATCCTTCGTCTCAAACCACAAGGGGGGTGTATTTCTATGGAATTTTCAAAGATTTATCACGCATACAATTCTCGGCTGTTTCGAATTAGTTATTCGATCACGAGGGATATCCATCTAGCGGAAGATGTCGTTCACGAAACATTTATTAAAGCGATCAATAAAATGGATACCATTGAAGACGAAAGTAAAATAGGAGCCTGGCTGTCTACCATCGCAACACGAACAGCAATTGATTTTGTCAGAATGGAAAGAAATAAGAAAGGGACCCCAATGGACCATGAATTAATCGAATGCCTGGGGAAAACAATGAAGCAAAATGTGGAGGAAGAAGTTGAGACGAACATTGTAATGGAGCAAATCTATCAAGCTACTCGTAAGCTGAAACAAGAATACCAGGACGTACTCACTCTTAAAATATGGCATGGTTTAAAAGAAAGCCAAATTGCCCACATCCTCGACCTTAAGCCATGCACGGTTAAAACAAGAATCTACCGGGCTAGGAAGGAATTGAAGGCGTTTCTGGGTCAGGGGGAATTGTATAATGACCCTGCTCCTTTTCTAAACGTTTAGCCAAAAAAATGCCCCTCACACATGGTGAAGGGCTATTTTCAATCTATTTATTAATATACGTCACGTAGATAACGTCCTTCTGTTTTCATGTCTTTTAAATAAACTTCTGCCGCTTCTCGGTCCAAACCGCCTTCTTGTTCAATTAAAGTAAGGAGGGCTTCGTTCACGTCTTTTGCCATATGGTCTTTATCTCCACATACATAGAAATAAGCACCATTGTCAATCCATTCGAATAATTCCTTGCTATGTTCAAGCATCTTATGCTGCACATATACTTTTTGATCAGAATCACGAGAAAATGCAGCATCAAGTTTCGTTAGAATGCCGTCTTGTTGGTATTTTTCCAATTCATCTTGATATAAGAAGTCAGTCGCTTCATGCTGATCTCCGAAGAATAACCAAGAACGACCTGTCGCTTTCTTTGTAGCAAGTTCTTCAATAAATGAACGGAATGGCGCAATACCAGTTCCAGGTCCAACCATAATCACATCTTTATCAAGAGTCTCAGGTAAATGGAAGTGCTTATTGATCTGAACAAATACTGGAAGTGTATCACCTTCCCGAACGCGTTCCGCACATTGAACGGAGCAAACTCCCTTGCGTTCACGTCCATGCGCCGTATAACGTACAGCACCGATTGTTAAATGAACCTCATCAGGATGTGCAGCTAAACTACTTGCAATGGAATAAAGTCTTGGTATCATTTTTCGTAATAAAGCAACGATTTCTTGTGCAGGAACCTTCCATGGGCCGAAATCACGTAACATATCAAGTAGGTCACGGCCATCGCAATATTCTTTAACCGCTGCTGCGTCTTCCACAAGATTGTGGAGTTTCTCGTTATCTGTGAATGTTGCTGCAGTTTGTAACATTTTCCTTGAAAGTAGCGTAATATCAAGGTATGTTTCCAGTGCTTCTTTCAGTGGCATGGACTCTCCCTGACGACCAACAGTTACAATCTCTTCTGCATCCCACTTCATTTCTTCAAGAATGGCTGCGACTAATGCTGGATCATTGGTAGGCGCAATTCCGAGGGTATCACCAGGAATGTATGAAAATCCTGATCCTTCTAATGATAATTCAATATGTCTGGTTTCCTTATTTGAACCTTCTCCATTTAAGTTGATGTTCTTTAGAACCTTTGCAGGAAATGGATTTGTTCTTGAATATGTTGCAGGAACAGGCTTTTTCGGATTTTTTTCATCATCTATAGTTCGTTGCATTTTTTATAAACCTCCAACAATGATATATATATTAAGAATAACACATGTACAAGTTATCTAGCGTGTATTTTAGCACACTATTGGCATTTATTTATCATTTAACAATGAAAAACGCTCACCCAAATTATACATACACTATCCCTCATGTTACAACAAAAAAGAAACGAAATCCATTTGTAGAACTACTGGGTCACGGGGCCGCGGGGCCACAGGGACGGTTCTTGTGGTTCCAGGTGCCACAGGAACCGTCCCTGTGGTTTCAAAGGTGTGCTTTGGCATGACACAGTACCTGTCTTGTCCCTTTTCTCCAAATCTTATTCTCTAAATATGGTAAAATAGGAAAAAACTAATAGTTATGGAGTTGATGGAATGACTGGAGCCATTGTTGAGATTGCTAATTTACAAAAAAGGTATGGCAGCAAGTCTGTTCTGCAAGGGGTTTCTTTTACAGTAAATAAGGGAGAAATCATTGGATATATCGGGCCAAACGGGGCTGGAAAAAGCACGACCGTAAAAATCATATTAGGGATTGAAGAAGACTTTCAGGGTGAAGTAAGGATTTTCGGTCAAAGTATTTTAGACGGAAATATGGAATATAAACGAAAAATTGGGTATGTGCCCGAAATTGCCGATGTCTATGACAGTTTAACCGGGCAAGAGTACCTCACTTTTATTGGTGAATTATATGGTCTCGACTATGATTTAGCTGACTATAAAGCAAAAAACCTAATGGAGTTGTTTGGAATTGGTGAGGTGTATCATTCTCGAATTGCTTCCTATTCAAAAGGAATGCGACAAAAACTACTCATTATTTCAAGCTTATTACATAATCCAGAACTTCTCTTTTTTGATGAACCGATAAACGGACTTGATGCAAACAGTGTTATGATTTTCAAAGAGATTATGGCGCAGCTGGCACAGCAGGGAAAAACGATTTTTTATTCTTCACATATCATGGATGTTGTTGAAAAAATAAGTAGCCGAATCGTCCTTCTCCATGATGGAAAAATTGCGGCTGACGGTACGTTTGAGGAATTAAAGGTACAAAATAAGGAAGGTTCTTTAGAAGGGATTTTCAACCAATTGACCGGATTCAACGAGCATACAGAACTTGCATCACGTTTTGTATCGATAGTTGGTGAGGTGTGATATGCAGGACTTTCCTTCTTTAAAGCTACTGGATCGTATTGAAAAAGTCTTTACTCGATTTGGGATTGATTATCGAACGATGCGAAAAATTCTCCAGGCGAAACTCGTAATGGACCGACGCCGTGTCCCGACCATTTTCTCACAAAATAATAGGAAGGAAAAAAAAGATAAAAATCATTACATGTTATCCTTGTGGATTTATGTCTTGTTCGGGCTCTTTTTAATTCCTTTTACCATTATGGGGGACAATTATGTTTTTCAGATGAGCCTTGTTTTTGGATTGATTACCTTTTTCTTAATGACCTCTATGATTTCTAATTTTTCGTCAGTGCTCCTTGATATTCGTGACAGAAATATTCTCTATCCTAAGCCAATTGATCGCAAGACAATCAGTGCGGCGAAACTCACTCATATCGTGATTTATCTATCTTTGATGACGATTGCCTTGGCGGGCCCTGCGATTGTGGTAGGTCTTTTTAGACATGGCATTGTGTTTTTTCTTATTGCGGTTTTAAATGTCATGTTGATAGATTTATTGATTATTGCATTGACGGCGTTAATTTATTTCATCATTCTTCAATTTTTTGACGGTGAAAAACTCAAAGATCTTATTAATTATGTCCAAATCGGCTTGTCCTTTTCAATTATGATTGGCTACCAGCTTCTTATTAGGTCCTTTGAAATCGTCGACCTTTCGATTAGCCTTGAGCCAGCATGGTGGCACATTCTTGTTTTTCCTATTTGGTACGGTATTATTATGGAACTGGTCATGAACGGTAGCTCCCAACCCTTTTATTTCTTACTAGCAGGGCTAGGTATACTTGTTCCATTTGCTTCGATTTGGATATACGCAAAGCTAACTCCTACTTTTGAGAGAAATCTTCAAAAGCTTTCTCAACATAATAAAGGGAGAATGAAAAAACGGCTTAAAGTGGGAGAAGCTTTTAAAAAATTGATTTGTCCTACAAAAGAGGAGAGAGTTTTCTATCAGTTTTCTAGTCTCATGCTTAAAAATGAAAGAGAGTTTAAATTAAAAGTTTATCCTTCTTTAGGATTTTCGATTGTGATCCCTTTTATTTTTTTATTCACATATATGAATGATTTCAGTTGGGAATCTTTTAACCTCCTTAGAGAAGGCAAATCTTATTTGAATATCTATTTTAGCTTGTTGATGATGCCCACCGTCATCATTACCCTTAAGTACTCAGGAACACATAAAGGGGCTTGGATCTATAAACTCATACCTTTAAAAACTCTAAAACCCGTTTTTAGTGGAACGATGAAGGCTTTTATTGTTAACCTATATGTACCCATTTTTTTCATACTCTGTATAGTGTTTATCCCCATTTACGGTGTAAGGATTATACCTGACTTGATCCTTGTCTTTGTTAGTGCGGTGATCTATGCAGTTATTTGCTTTGCTATATTGGAAAAGTCCCTTCCTTTTTCCATGTCGTTTGAAACTTATAGTTCGGGCAATGGAGTCATTATTTTTATGCTAATGTTAGTAGCCGGTGTCTTTGCTGGCCTACATATAATCAGTATGCTTTTCCCATATGGACTCTATATTTATCTCGCCCTAGCCATGCTAATTTTGCTTTTACTATGGAGAAAAGTCTTCAATGTTTCATGGGAAAAGGTGGAGTAATGGTCTAAACCGATTAAAACTACCCTCGATTCGATATGAGGGTAGTTTTATTAGTTGTAGGGGAGGATTATTGGATAGATTTTCTCTTTTTCAGATATAGTAGAATGAATAAAATGACAAATGCGGCTACAATTAAAAATAAGGGAAAGTTTAGCTTATCTTTTTGTTCGACATTTGTTATTTCGAATGTCTTTGTTGGAGTTTCGTTTAAAAACTCTTCGAAAAAAGCCCTTCTCTCATCATCCCGCTCCTCAATTTTTCCGCCCATCACTTCTATCATGCCATTCGGTCCACCTACCGGAAGAAGTAATTTACCATTCTCACTTTCTTCTAAAAATAATAGAAACACGCCACCCATATCTTGGAATTCCTCTACCCTCCCTACATCATAAGGATCGATCCCTACCGTTAACGGGCTCATAACATCCCCTTTATACACACTGCTAACCTTGAATTCTCTCCCGCGAAAAACGGACTCACCGCGTTTCGCCTTGCCGGAAAAATCATAACTGCCCCATCACAATTACTTCTGCGCGATCGAGTACCTCTTGTAGCTCTAATTCCGCCCAACTTGTGGCCGATACGCTAGTTACTACTAAAAATAAAAATGAACAGGTTAATAGAACGCCGCAAGCTAATATACGCATGGAGCACCCCTTTTTATTTTTTAGACGTGATCGCATCTTAATAAGTTTCATTCATCCGATTTAAAACAAAGCCTACCAACGGAACCACAAGAACCGTCCCTTTGGTAACTTACTTTCATCCCTCTCTTTAATAGAGTATGATAGGCTTAGGAGTTATGAGTGAACAGATGTCATTCATTAGCCCTAGCGGCACCAGAAGAGCGCCCGTGTACAATGCATTTGGAAAGGGATATCGGATATGGGAGAGCATTTTTATTATTTATTGGAACATTATGGGTACTTTGGCATAATCATCGTGTTGGCTGCAGGGATAATTGGATTGCCACTTCCTGATGAAATTCTACTTACATATGTGGGATACACCGTTTATCAAGGTAAAATGTCATATTCCCTCTCTTTATTAAGCGCTTCGGTTGGATCGATTATTGGTATCACAATCAGCTATTACTTAGGGATAAAATTAGGAATTCCATTTCTGCGGAAGTTTGGGCCTAAACTTCATCTAACCGAAAAAAGAATTCAAACAACGAGTAAGCTTTTTAATAAATTTGGCCCGTATTTATTATTTATCGGTTACTTTATACCTGGTGTTCGTCATATTACAGCTTACCTCGCCGGATTAAATAATTTACACTTTAAAAGATTTGCCCTATTCGCCTACTCCGGAGCAATCTTTTGGGGCTTTACTTTTATCACATTAGGACATGAACTGGGTAAGAATTGGATGAAGGTTGAAATGATGATGAACCACTATAGCATTTATGTAATCGGATCTGCACTCATCATTGTTCTGGGCGTTGTCTACTTCAATCGAAGGAAGTTGGTTAGATAAAAGGTGCCACAGGGACGGTTCCTGTGGCTCCTTTATTCCCTTACTTTTCATAATTTAACTGTTAGTGCTGGTGTTTTTGAATATTGTTTTCCGGGATGATGGGCAGGTAGTTGGCTTCCTTTCCCAAATAGGCTATCTCTTAATGTGTCACCTTCATATTCTTTTCTTACCAGACCTCTTTCTTGTAATACTGGCACAACAAGTTCTACGAAATCTTTAAATGTACCAGGAGTAATCGCGTACGCAATGTTAAACCCATCTACTCCAGTTTCTTTAATCCAACTTTCCAAATCATCTGCAACCTGTTCTGGGCTTCCGACAGTTACTGGACCCAATCCACCTATTCCCGTATATTTTTTAATTTCATCAATCGTCCAATTTTTATCGGAATCAATTCTAGTAAAATTTTCGACTGTCGATTGAATCGCATCATTTTTGACAAACTTAAGATTTTCATGCGGACCATATTCTGAAAAATCGATTCCCGTCCAGCCACCAAGAAGTGCTAGTGCCCCTTCATAGCTTACATGTTTTTGATATTCATTGAACTTTTCATGTGCTTCCTCTTCAGTTCGACCCACGATTGGAGTAATACAAGTAAGAATTTTTATTTCCTCTGGTGTCCTACCTGCCTTTATTGCCTCTTCACGGAGTTTTTTTACAGAATGCCTAGCAGCGTTTTTAGTCGGTGCCCCAATAAAGATCAGTTCCGCATTTTTACCAGCAAAAGCGCGACCTTTTGTGAAGGTTCCAGCCTGAAAGAGTACCGGCGTTCTTTGTGGGGAAGGCTCACATAGGTGTGCACCCGGAACTTTAAAATATTTACCTTCATGTTTGATGTCATGAACCTTGCTAGGGTCAGCGAAAATGCGATTCTCTTTATCTAATAAAACTGCATCATCTTCCCAGCTGCCTTCCCATAATTTATAGCAAACTTGTAAATATTCTTCGGCAATATCATAGCGTTCATCATGTTTAATTTGGTCTTCCAATCCCATATTCACCGCGGCGCTTTTTAAATAAGAAGTAACAATATTCCAGCCTACACGCCCTTTTGTAATATGATCCAGTGTCGACATTCTCCGAGCAAATGTATAAGGATGCTCATGTGTGACAGATGCCGTGACTCCAAATCCTAAATGCTTTGTCACAGCTGACATTAATGGCACAACAAGTGATGGGTCGTTAACAGGAGTTTGAGTCCCTTGACGGATAGCGGCATCGCGGGAGCCTTGATACACATCATAAGGGCCTAGTACGTCTGCTAGAAAAATAGCATCGAATCTACCCTTTTCTAAAAGCTTCGCCAATTCAATCCAATACTCGCTATCTTTATAGCGGTGGGATTGATCCTCGGGATGCGTCCACAGTCCTGGGGATTGATGCCCCACACAGTTCATATCAAATGCATTTAAATAAATTCTTTTGTTAGTCATTTTTGTTAGCTCCTTTTTTATTAATTTTTCAAAGCAAAATCTTTATTCTGATTAACTGCTTCAATAAAGTAATAAAGCTCCTTTTTCAGTCTTTCTAAAACATTCACATCGATAATTGGGTTCACTACCTGTGCTTTATCGATTTGGCAATCTTGGAAGTAAACTCCCTGTAAGCTTTGCCCCTTTAATGCTGCTAGTAAAGGTTTGAGGCTGAAGTCAATCGCTAGGAGATGTGCAGGGCTTCCGCCAGTCATAATTGGTAAAACCGGTTTTCTAGCTAACACATCTTGTGGAAGCAAATCTAGCACAGCCTTCAGAACTCCTGTGTAAGCTGCCTTGTAAACAGGGGACCCTATAATCACACCTTCAGCCCCTTGGATTAGTGAAGTGAGCTCCTTAAGGGCTGGACTATCAAACTTCAGATTGAATATGTCATCAGAAGGAATATCTCTCACGGATACATGTGTGATTGAAAAACCTTCATGTTTAAGCTTTTTCCCTATAAACTGTAGAACCAAATCCGTTCTAGAACTAACTAATGGACTTCCCGATAAAATAACGATTTCGCTCATGTTGATCATCCTTTCTTTTTTATTGAAATCATTCTCGAATGAGTTTGGAACACCAACCTACCCCTTCCATTGAAAAAAGGTAATAGAAAAAGGCATCTTTATCCAAAACGTCATAAATGGACGCTTTGAAAATAAAGATGCCTTTAGTCGTCTAATCGGCTTATTCTTTTTTCGTTGATTGTATTTGGGATGATGTAGATTTTTGTATGGAAAAACGCTTCTTTTCCGTCGCATCAATTTGGGTGATTTCTCCATTGTGGACGGTAATCACAACAGATCCAAATTCCAGGTTCTCCAAGGTTGATAAAATATGTTTCACTTTGGATTCATCAAGTTTTGCCATGTCACTCCTCCTTATAAAAGATGTGTATTGTGCCATTGCGGTTGGTTGACCAGTATGACAATTGTTCATTTTGCCAAAATAAAAACCCTCTTCTAACAAGAAGAGGGCATACATGCATAGTTCAAATACACTCTTCTTATCTTTCAAGCTTAACGCTTGCTGGAATTGGCACAGTACAAAATGTCTGTTGCCGAGGCATCGTCGGGCCAGTCCCTCCACCTCTCTGGATAAGAATCAATTCGTAATTAAGTTGTTGTTTGTTGATATTAAATTACACGGAATTTTACTATCTGTCAATTACTTTATCCAAAAATTTTTAAAAGAGGGAACTTTTAGTTATTTAGTCATGGTTGAGAATATGGGTTTGGGTATTGATGATAGAATCCTTGGTACTTATCTGAATCCTTTATTGAATTCGAGGTCACCATTTTTTAATCTCTTTAATCTCTATACATCCGCGCTATCTCATCCATTTCTTCAACTGACAATATTTTCTCTGCTAACGGAAACAGCATATTTTCTTCCTTTGCGAAGTGCTGTGTTAATGTTGCATAAGCTTGAGGAATTGTAAACTTTACCCATATCAACCCACGAAAAAGAGACCCCGACTATACCAATTCAAGGTCTCAAATTTATTTTTTTCTTGTTTATTGATTTGCTTTTTTTACCCATTCCGCTACAGTAACTGTACGTTTTGCTTGATGTTTCACTGCCCCTTGTACGTCTTCAATCATTTTTCCATCTTGACCGACTGTCACACTTGTTCCATATGGATTTCCGCCAGCTCCAAAAATGATTGGATCTGTATAACCAGGTGCAGCAATAATCGCTCCCCAATGCATCATACTTGTGTATAACGAAAGGATTGTCGCTTCTTGTCCACCATGCGGATTTTGTGCAGACGTCATCGCACTTACAACTTTATTAATCGTTTTGCCAGTAGCCCAAAGTCCACCTTGAGTATCAAGAAATTGTTTCATTTGTGAAGGCATGTTTCCAAAGCGTGTAGGAACACTAAAGATAATGGCGTCTGCCCATTCAATATCATCTGATGTAACTACTGGAACGTCCTTCGTTGCTTCAACTGTTGCTTTCCATACTTCATTTCCCTGAATGACAGACTCAGGAGCTAATTCCTGGACCTTTAATACTTTAACTTCAGCCCCAGCTTCTTTAGCTCCTTCTTCAGCCCATTTTGATAACTGATAATTTGTGCCGCCCATACTGTAAAAAATGACTGCTAATTTAACATTTGACAATTTTCCAGTCTCCTTTTCCAATGAATTTTTTTAAGTGGTAGAGTAAAACCCAATATCTTACCTATCCTATTATTTCTTATAATTTGTTTTAATATGCGGGACAGTGGGACAGGTTCATTGTCCCAAAAGGCATTTAGTAAAAAAACGTGGGACGCAGTACCTGTCCCCGCGTCCCCTTTAACTTCTTTATACAAAATTCACTTGTTGATTTCTTATTCGTATTGCCCTTTCAGGATAATCGGTAATGATCGCATCGACTTGCAATTTTAGTAATTTTTCGATTTCATTTGGCTCATTGACAGTCCAAACTCTTACTTTATCGTACATACCTTGCAAGCATGACCCATAGTCCTCATTTGCCCGATTGTTGAGATAATGAATGACTTCGATTGGTACATGCATTGGGAATTGTTTACTTACTTCCAGTAACTGCTGAAAAATTTCTGTCTTAGGTAAAAGAATGGATTTGTTTAAATGCAGTGCTTCCAGTTCTAGAGCATTAATATAATCGTAAGGAAGGGAAATACTATTATTAAGTAACCATGCTATTTTGGCACTTGGATCAATCTGCTTCATTCTTATAATTGTGGGCAAGTGAAACGAAGAATAAATCACCTTCCGATTTTTGGCGTATTGTTCAACAACCTTTTGAACCTTCTCTTCAATTCCTTCGTAAGGTACTGAACCTGTTTTTAGTTCGATATTAAGCTCAATATCATAAGGAGACAATAGTTCTAGAACTTCTTTTAGGGTTGGAACCTGTTCGTTGTCCCATGCTTCTTCATATTCGCCAAAATGAGTAAATGGTTTACCAGCACTATATTTTTTGATTTCAACTAAGGTTACATCTTTAATCCAACCTGCTCCGCTTGTTGTCCGGTCAAGGGTTTCATCATGGATCACAACAACTTCCCCGTCTTTTGTCAAATGGACATCAAGTTCCAACCCATCAACACCTTGCTCAATCGCTTTTTTAAAACTAAGTAACGTATTTTCCGGATAAATCCCCTTTGCTCCGCGGTGACCATAAATTTTCGTCATGATAACCCTTCCCTTCCTTACATCTTTATTGATTATTTATATGCAATCCTTATTAAAAAAATGGTGGGACACGGTACCTGTCCCCGTGTCCCATTTCATTTACTTTGCTCGTGCTTTGTTTGCTTGTTCGATTGCTTTATTAAATTGGTCTACGGCTGTTTTATAGGCTTCATCGACAGATCCGCCATTATATACGGATTCAAGGGCTGTTTCCATGACTTTTCTTCCTTGTGGAAGCATGTCCATTAAAGCACCTTGTGTCGCAAATGATGATTTAGTTGCTTGTAATTGCTCAACTGTTACACGTAATTGTGGTTTTTCCTCATGGGCATCCTTTACCAGTTGTTCCTCGTATGCAGCTGGATTGATGGCAAAATACCCTGTACCAACATGCCATTTCGCTTGAACTTCAGGAGTTTGTAGATATTTCATAAATTCCCATGCTGCATTTGTTTCTGCTTCTGGTTTTCCATCGATCATCCAAAGACTTGCTCCACCAATGACGACCCCTTCACGGTCCTTATTTTCAGGGTGTGGAAGGAAGGCAATCCCTACTTCAAAAGGAGCATTATCGATAACATCTCTTGCACTTGCTGAAGATTGTAAGAACATAGCGACATCACCGGCTAGGAATCCAGCAACCATATTATCCCCATTTGTTCCGTAATTCGCAAATGTACCGTCATCTACCATTCGCTTAACCCATTCAAAAATGGACTTTCCTTCTTCTTCAGTCCACCCAATTTCAGTTGGTGTATCTGAACGACCATTATCATTATTTAATAATAACGCACCCTGATTGGCTAATAATTGCTCCCATAACCAGCCATATGCTTGTAACGCGAAGCCTTTCATTTTTGGATTCGATTTAACAATGGCTTTACCTGCAGCTTCTACTTCTTCATAAGTTGCTGGAGGTGTTTCTGGATCTAAACCTGCCGCAGTAAATGCATCCTTGTTATAATACATAACGGGTGTAGACGAGTTAAACGGCATTGAATAAAACTTTCCATCTAATGAATAGTAATTAATAATGTTTTCCTCTAATCCACTCATATCGTACCCATCCCCATCTACTAATTCCTGAATCGGTTTGATATTTCCACTATTAATCATAGACATTGTTCCAATTTCGAAGGTTTGAATCATCGTCGGTGCACTATCAGTACCAGCAACAGCATTGAATTTTGTTAATGATTCATCGTAGGTACCTTGGTATTCCGCATTTACTTGAATTTCTTCTTGTGAGTTATTGAAGTCTTCTACAATACTGTTTAATGCTTCTTGACCCGCTCCACCCATGGAGTGCCAGAATGTGACGGTCTGTTTTTCACTTTTTTCTTCAGAATCTGATCCATTTCCTGAGCCAGTGTTTTGCTCACCTTCTCCTGCTGTGGATTCACCTCCTGCACATGCTGCTAATAGTAGAACGAAGCCTAATGCAAGGATCATTAAGATTTTTTTCATTTTTAATTGCTCCTTTTTAATTGGTATATTTTCGAGGAAACTGTTATTTTACAGCGCCCTCTGTTAAACCTGTTTGAAGCTTCTTTTGTCCTAGGAAAAGCAAAATCAATGTCGGGATGATCACGATCACGGCACCAGCCATGATGACGCCCCAATCATTTAATTGTTCCTGTGTTTGCAATTGCTTTAAGCCGATTTGTACCGTACGAACCGTATCGTTGGTGGTCGCCAATAGTGGCCATAGATACATATTCCACGATGTTAAAAAACCATAAATTCCCAATGTAACTAAACTTGTCTTTGTTACAGGTAGTACAACTGTTAAATAAAATTTGAAATCACCAATCCCGGCTATTTGGCTTGCTTCCCTTAATTCTTTAGGAATTTGTTTAAAGTTCTGTCTGAGCAAAAATGTTCCAAAGGTTGTTGCGAAAAATGGAATCGTTAGCCCAGTGTAATGATCTAGCCACCCTAGATCACGGATTATGTGGAAGTTCGGGATAATCGATGCCTCAAAGGGAACCATCATTGTCGCAATAAAAAGATAAAATAAAACATCTCTTCCCTTAAACTCTAAAAATACAAAGGCATAGGCAGCTAGACTCGATAATGCCAATTGTCCTAGCATAATCACAATCGACACTACAAAACTATTAATCAAATATTGAATTAAAGGAAATCGTTCAAAAGCTGCAACATAATTATCTGCTGTTAGTGTGGTCGGCAAACTCGCCGTTAAAATATCTTGGTTCGTCATAAAACTCATGACAATCGCCATTACCGCCGGTCCGGCAATTAGAATCGCTGAAACAGTCAATAAAAGATAGAAGATGACTTTTCTTCCCATTGACATCATCATTGATAGTGGACCCTCCTCTCACCCAGCTTAAATTGCAGTGCTGTCATCAATAAAATAATAATGAATAACACAATCGCCTGGGCACTAGCTGAGCCGAACTGGTAATTCACAAATGCCTCACGGTAAATGGAATATACAATCAAATTCGTTTCATTTGCTGGTCCACCTTGGGTTAAAATATCGATCTGACCAAATGTTTGGAATGAATTAATAATCGATACGGTAATCACAAAAAATAAGGTCGGTGAAAGCATTGGAACTGTGATTCTTCTAAGCTTATAAAAATAACCAGACCCTTCAATATCAGCACTTTCATATAAAGAGGTATCGATGGATTGTAATCCACCTAACAAAATTAAAAATGTAAATCCAATATTCATCCAAATCGTAGTAACCGCAATCGCAATCATTGCCCATTTTGGATCAGTCAGCCAGCCAATCGACTCCGCTCCAAAAATAGTAAGAATTTGGTTTAAAAAACCCATTGTCGGGTTAAACAAGTACAGCCAAAATACAGATGCTGCTGCAACCGATACACCCATGGTTGAGGTAAAAATGGTTCTAAAAAAGCCAATCCCCTTTAGTTTTTCATTGGAAATGACAGCTAAAAACAAACTAACCACAACCGTTATAGGTACCGTATAAAGCACAAACAAAAACGTATTTTTAAAGCTTTTTAGAAAAATAGGATCTGAAAACATATACAAATAGTTTTCCAAACCAACAAATACGGTTGTCGCTCCCTTTGCATCTGTCAAAAAGAAGCTTAAATACATGGTCTTAAACAAGGGGTAAAACACAAAAACACTAAATAAAACAATCGATGGTAATAGAAATAAAATTCCTTTAAGTAAACTAGAAATCCGTTTTTGCCTTTTTGCTTTCTCAATTTGAATAGTAAAGGTTTCATTATTTTCAATGATTGGACTGATCATACTCATATCGCTACAACCTCTTGTTTCTTCCCAAGTTCAGCAGATTTAAGTAACTTGCCTGAATCTCCATCAAAGAATAGTAGGTATTGGGGTAAAATTTGCACAGGAACCATTTGTCCAAAATGGATGTTCCACTGTCCTGGCCATTTTGCCGTCCATAATTCCGAACCAACATCAAAAGAAACCGATGTTTCATTCCCTAACTGTTCAACATTCACAGCTTCTAAGTATGTAAGGTGCTCTTCTTTTTCAAGGCCTGAAAATAAATGCTCTGCTCGGACTCCAACCACGAGGTTCTGAGTTCTAGGTAAATCCTTAACCATCATAGGATTTATGGGTATATGTAATTGATTTTCTATTATGAGTTCTGTGCGATCTTCCGATATGACGGCTTTTCCTAGATTCATTTTTGGGGAGCCGATAAAAGATGCAACAAACAAATTTTCCGGTTCATTGTATAAGGTAATAGGTTTTCCCACTTGTTGAATCTTTCCGTCATTTAGGACCATAATCCGGTCACCCATCGTCATTGCTTCGACTTGGTCATGAGTCACATAGATCATCGTTAACCCCAAGCGTTTCTGCAATCTTCGAATTTGAACCCGCATGTTTGCACGAAGCTTTGCGTCTAAATTAGAGAGCGGCTCATCCATTAAACATAGAGGGGCATGACTTACAACCGAACGTCCAAGTGCAACTCGTTGTCTTTGACCTCCTGACAGTTCCCTAGGTTTCCGCTTTAATAATTCGCTTAAGCCTAACATTTCTGCCGCTTCAGTAAGCCTTCTTTGCTGTTCGTGTTTATTCACTTTTCGAGCTTTTAAACCGAACAAAATATTTTGCTCAACTGTTAAATGTGGATATAATGCGTAATTTTGAAAAACCATCGATAAATTTCGGTTCTTTGGTGGGAGATGGTTCACGACTTCATTGTTAATTTTGAGGATCCCCCCAGAAATGTCTTCAAGCCCTGCTATCATCCGAAGCAATGTACTCTTCCCAGAACCAGAAGGACCAACAAGTACGAAGAATTCACCTTCCTCAATCGAAACATTGATTCCATTCAAGACATCCTTTTGTTTATCGTATGATTTTGAGATATCAGTCAACTCAACCTGACTCATGCCCAGCCTCCTTTCCAATTTACAAAACCATTTAACCACATTTGGCGCTCTAAAAATGCTTGTTTACTGTTTTTTGACAAACTCTTATATTCCCTTAATTAATTAACATTTATTTGTTGAAATTAATCTTATTTTTACAATAAACGTGACGAATGTACCATTTACGAAATGCCCTTATATAAAAATTAAAATCCATTGTAAAGAAGTGTAAACAGCTTTATTTCAAGATAAATAAAATAACCCTGAAACCGGAATTTTTTTTCACGGTTCAGGGTCTCTTAAAAATTTTCGTTAACCAGTTAGAATGTCTTCTTTGGGGTACCTTATTTTATCCACTTTAGGTTTTGCTAAAGAGAAAGCAAGGGTTAGCGGTCCTATTTTCCCAAAGAACATCATGAATATAATCACTACTTTTCCGACAAAAGATAATGAAGATGTTAGTCCCATTGACATTCCAGCCGTACCAAAAGCAGATACTACTTCGAATAATGAAACTAAAAATGGTGCATCCTCTGAAATACTTAATATGAACACGGCTACCAATACAAATAAAAGACTCATAGTCGAAATTGCTAATGCTTTTAATACAATTGTTCCAGATAATGTCCTTCTATAAATAACGACATCTTGTTTACCCTTTAAAAAGGACAAAGCACCAAAAATGATCACAAGAAACGTTGTTAATTTGATTCCACCACCTGTTGAGGCGCTCCCCGCCCCAATAAACATTAAGATGATCATTAAAAAAGCAGTCGATTCGTTTATGCCTGCTGTATCAAAGGTATTAAAACCTGCCGTTCTTGGTACAACACCTTGGAAATAGGCTGCCCATATTTTTTCTGTCAATGAAGGTAAACCAGCCAATGTTTTTGGATTATGATACTCTAATACAAATACCAAAAATACAGCGACCAAATTAATAATAAAAGTACCTATAATCATCAGTTTAGAGTGCAAACTTAGCTTTTTAAAATTTTTAGTATGCCACACATCCATCAATACCGTAAATCCGATCCCACCGGTAATAAATAGTAAGCTAATCCCTATATTTATGATTGGATCCCCTGCATATGACATTAAATTATCTGACCATAGTGCAAAACCAGCATTATTGAAGGCAGATATGGAATGAAAAAAACTATAGTAAATCCCCTTTTGCCATCCATACTCAGGAACCCATTTAATCGCTAAAATAAGTAAGCCGACGAATTCAATTGATATGGAAAAAATAAACAGGTTTTTAACTAGTTTAATAACTCCTCCAATTGAAGTCTGATTTAAGGACTGTTGAATAACTATTCGTTCCTTCAAACCAATTTTTTTACCAAGCATCATATAAAATAGGACAGCAAAAGACATGATTCCTAATCCACCAAGTTGTATCAAACAGACGATTACAATCTCACCAAACGTCGTAAAAGCTACCGGTGTATCCACTACAACGAGTCCTGTCACGGTCATTGCGGATGTTACTGTAAATAAAGCATCAATCCAACTAATGGATGTAGTTGTTGCTATTGGTAGTTTTAACAATATGGCACCAACTACTATAAAAAACAAAAAAATGAGTATTAAAAGCTGGTAAGGAGACAAATTTATATGTGTTTTAATATTCATACATTATCACACTACTCCTATCATTCAATGAATCTACAATCCTTTTTCTTCCAAACGTTGTATATCTAAATTACTTCCCATAACCACCAATGTATCACCTTGTTGAATGATATCATTGGGTAAAGGTGAAATATTGATGAAGTCCTCCCTTTTAATAGCTAGTATTGTACAACCATACTTTGCACGTATATCCAACTGAACTAACGTTTTATGATTTATTTTTTCCGTAGCTTTTAACTCGACAATACTGTAGTCTTTAGACAGCTCAATAAAATCAATAATCTTTTCAGAATTTAGTTGGTGAGCGACCCTTATTCCCATATCTTTTTCAGGATGGATTACTTGATCCGCCCCAATCTTTTCAAGAATCTTTTGATGGTAGGTGTTTTGCGCTTTTACCTAAACCTTAATTCCCATCTCCTTAAGTAATAAAGTACAATGAATACTTGATTGCATATCTTCCCCGATAGCAACTATGGCAAGATCAAAGTTCCTAATTCCCAGGGATTTAAGCGTATTTTCATCCGTTGCATTTGCAACTAATGCTGTTGTTGAATCATTTACTATATTGTTAACTCTGTCTTCATTTATATCAATTGCTAATACCTCATTACCTAACATGATCAATTCACTACACACTGTACTTCCAAAACGACCTAATCCAATAACCACGAATGACTTTTTCAACAGGTTCTCCTCTTTTCTCTCCATAACACCACAAAAAAGACCATCACAAATAGAATGGTCTTAGGCTAAACCTTTGACCTTTCTCTCGATACGGATACTTTAACGCTTACGGGGTTAGCTGTCGGATTAGGAATTGAGAGTATCCCTTCTTACTATGTAAGATTCACCCCAAGATAGGACTTACCTATCAAAAATTGGTTCCCCCGCTCAAAATGATTCAGCGAATAAAAGGTGTTCGGATTATTTATTTGAATTAATAATGAGAATTTACTCCTGTTTTATTGCGTTGTCAACACATTTTTCAACTTCATTCTCTGTGATTTAATCGAAAAATGTTAGATCTGTTCCAGCATGAAAAGACCCCCATGCCATGGGAGTCTAATTTCTGCTGAATCTAAATTAAGTATCGGTGTATCATTTACTTTTCCTCTTGGTCCGCAGCATCATCGGCACCTTCGCCAGCCTTGTTGCCAAGTGCACCGCCAGCAATAGCACCCGCAACAGTTCCAAGTGGCCCTAACACAGATCCCACTACAGCACCAGCAGTGGCACCAGCACCCGTTCCTAATGCTTCACCAGTATTGATATCATCGCGATTTCGTTTATTGTCAGCCAAATATCCCACCTCCTCGTGTAGGAAATGCTTTTGAACTTCACATTTCCCTCAAACATAGTTTGCTCAACATAGCTCCATATCTTTCGTGTGTATATTTCCTCATTTGCCCAATTATATCTTGGAGCATTTCTTTTGCACTTGACTTCTAAATTGAACATAGGATATAAAGAAAGAGTAAGTAAAAAAATTCCTTATCTAAAGGAGTATGAGTTTATGTTATCGGTGGTTCTTAACTAATCCATAATTGGATAGCTGGAAGAAGCAAAAACGTAGCAAACGCTATGTTTATTTCACTATGGCTTCTTTTGGAAAGTTAAGAACACGCATCATAGCTATGAAAAATAGATCCTGCTATGGCATGTTTGTCATGGTTTTTTTGTGTCTAAAACCAGTCAAACATCTCAAGCACAAGGTCTATCTTCTGCCGTCATGAGCGCTTTGTTCATGACGGCTTTTTGAATATGGCCTCGTGAACAAGTCCTCATGAAATTTTACACATATTAAAAAGGAGGATTTACCATTGAATACTCAAACAATGGAAGCACTAGGGTATTATCAAGTTTTAAATGAGATCTCACAATTTGCTAGAACAATCCGAGGAAAAGAAACACTTCTCTCGTTAAGACCAATAAAAGACAAAAAGAAAATCGAGCTTTCTTTACATGAAATTTCAGAAGCGATGAACATCCTAGCAATCAGTGGAAGTATACCTATTCATTCGTTGGATCAAATCGGGCACTACATTACACAAGCGAATAAAGGTATGGCTCTAAAAGTAGACCAATTTACGCAAATTGTCTCATTCCTAGACCACTGCCAAAAGCTAAAGCAGTTTATGAAAGATAAGGAATATGCCGGTCCAATGGTCAGTATGTATGCTTCATCGATTGGTGATGTATCAGAATTAGAAGCAGAAATTAGCCGTTGTTTACGAAATGGCCAAGTAGATGATTACGCATCAAGTGACCTTAACTATTTACGTAGGCACCTTGCGACTCTACAAGATAAATTAAAGGAAAAAGCACAATCATTAGTGAAAAGTGGAAGAATTTCACCGTATCTGCAAGAAACGAACGTTTTTGAAAGGTCAGGTCGTTATGTTCTTGCCATAAAAAAAGAATATCGAAAGAAGATTCAGGGTTCGATATTAGATACTTCTGCTTCTGGTTCCACCCTCTTTATCGAGCCTGTTGAATTAAGTGCCATTCAGGAGGATATTGAACTTATAAAAATTGCGGAAGAAACTGAGGTAGAGCGGATTTTATATGAACTGACTCAGCTGTTTCTTTCATATGAACAAGTTATCCAGATTGCCATTGAGACGATGCATCACTACGATGTTCTTTTCGCAAAAGCGAAATACAGTCAAATGATTCAAGCAGACATACCTATAATCAATGAAGAATTTCGGATTCAACTAATGGAAGCGCGTCATCCAATGCTTGGAACCAAGGCGGTTCCGCTCACGATTCCGATTGGTGAAAAGGAACGAGCCCTTGTGATTACGGGACCAAACACTGGCGGAAAAACTGTGACATTAAAAACAGTCGGGCTCCTAACCTTAATGGCACAATCCGGTCTCCCTATTCCAGCCAAAAAAGGGAGTGAAATAGCCATCTTCCAACATATCTTTGTCGATATTGGTGATGGTCAAAGCATTGAGCAAAACTTAAGTACATTTAGCTCACGCATGGTAAATATTATTGACATTTTACAAAAGACAAACGATGCGTCACTCGTATTAATCGATGAACTTGGGTCTGGTACTGACCCGAGGGAAGGAATGGCCCTCGCCATTGTTATATTAGAGCAACTATATGAGAAAGGCGCTACATTATTTGCGACTACCCATTATAGTGAAATGAAGAAGTTTGCCGATGAAACGGAAGGTTTTTTAAATGGGTCAATGGAGTTTGATATCGACACATTACAACCAACGTATAGACTTTTACTTGGAAGGAGCGGACAGAGTCAAGCGTTCGATATCGCAGCAAAACTAGGGATGCATCCTTCACTTCTTGAACGCGCACATCAAAAAGCATACCAAGAACAAAAGGATTTTCATCAAAACATGACACACGAAACATTACAATCTCCTTCCTATCAAAGGCAGGTCATTGTAAATAAATATGCACGAAGGAATGTAGAAAAACAGAAACTAGAGCAACCTGTAAATAAAGCAACTCTCTATAACCAAGGCGATAATGTCCTCCTCCTGGCAACAGGTGAAACAGGCATTGTGTACAAAGGACCAAACGATCGTGGTGATTACATTGTCCAAATCAAAGGAGAAAAAAGAACGATTAATTATAAAAGATTGGAGCTGAAAATTGCCGCTGAAGAGCTCTACCCACCAGATTACGATTTTGACATCATCTTCAAAAGCAAAGAATACCGTAAACTAAACAAAGACATGAACCGCAAATTCGTCGAAGACAAATGGCTGGAGGAATAAAGAAAGGGACACGGGGACCCGCGTCCCACCATTTTTTACAAAAAAAAGATGTTCAAAAGGAAATTTTCTTCTTGAACATCTTTTTTATCATATTCTAAATTCCATCTCTTCATCAGCAATATAAAAACCTTTTGCCTCAATTTCTTTTCTTAATGCTCCATCTTTTTGCAATACCGGGTTTGAATGGTTAAGATGTGTAAAATAAATCTTCGTTTCCCCTACTAAATCTGGAAGCAGTTCCATCGTTTCCGTCATGACCGGATGGGGAATTTGTCGATAATCACGACCAATCTTTTCTAGATCTTGTGGAGAATGAAACGTGCCATCAAGAAAACAAATGTCTGCCTCTTTCGCCGCTTCACGAATATCGATATCCCATTCATCCCAACGATCAATATCTGGAATAAATAAAACCTTTTTATTCGGACCTTTGATCCAAAAAGCAAAAGTCTCCGAAAACTCATTTCGATGGGGAACGATAACCGGAGTAACTGTAACTTCCGAAGAAATGCTTACAGGCTGTCGATCATGGATTTCTTGAACAACAATGTTTTCAAGTGTCGTTAACTGACTCCATGGCGCATTATTTTCCAACACCTTTTTCATTTTTGTTCCTGCCATCACGGGCAATTGACGGGAATTAATTGATTCTTTCCCTAAATACATCAAACCTGGATAGTGACCGATATGAGCATGTGATAGAAAAATACTACTCATCAACTTTGATTCCATCCCATATCTCATTTGTAATCGTGCCATTTGTTCTCGCAAATCAGGTGTAGCCTCAATTAAATGCCATTTGTTCTCTTCTGGTAAAATAATCGCCAAGGAGGCGGCCGTTCTTTTAAACCTCGGATCCGCTATTGCCCTCTTACAATTTTCACAAAAGCAATTCGCTTGTGGCAACCCTCCATCTTGAGCAGTACCAATCACACTTAAAATGACTTCACTCACGATACAACTTCCCTTTCTACATGTGCCTGTTTTTTTTCTTGGCTGTAATCCTTTCTAGCAATTGTCCATCCTGTAAAACCAAACAGTAGATTTACGAGTGGTACAAGATAAATAAAGAATGCATATGGGATAAACTCCCATGCACTCACACCTAAAATGCTTGAGGCAAACACGGCAGGAACACTCCACGGGATAAGATTAATTCCGACAGTTCCCATCGACTCAACTGTTCTAGAAAGATTTTTCGTATCAATGTTCATATCTTTATACTTCTGTACAAAGGTCCTTGCCGGTAGAATAATCGCCAAAAACTGAGCACCACTTGCTAGCGCAACAACAAATGTCGTTAAAAGAGTAGAACCGATTAGTGAACCAGTGGATTTCACTTTCTTCAACATTTTGCCTGTTAAGACTTCAAATGCTCCCGTTTCTTCTAATATCCCACCGAGGGCAGTAGCAATCATAAGCATTCCGACGGTTCCAAGCATAGAAGCAAGTCCGCCTCGATTTAACAATGAATCAATTTCACCTACTCCAGTTTCGATACTAAAACCACTTGTCATAAACTGAACAATTGAACTGACCGAGGTTCCTTGCACCACAACAGCTATAACTGCTCCTAGTAAACCTACACCCATTAATGCAGGTAACGCAGGAGCCCGCTTTAGCATTAAAAAGATTGTAAAAACCGGTAGCAACAACAATAACGGATGAATTACAAAAGCATGATCTAAACCTGACATAATAGTTTCAATGGTTCCAGAACTAAAACTCGTGCTAGACTCTTCAAAACTACCAAACACCCAAAATAATAATAGGGATAGCAAAAATGCAGGGATCGTGTCCCAAAGCATGTGCTTTATGTGACTAAATAAATCCGTATCAACTAGTGCAGCAGCGATATTGGTCGTATCGGATAATGGAGATAGCTTATCTCCTAAATAAGCACCAGATATAACTGCCCCCGCAACAAGAGCTGGCGAAAATCCTAACCCCTCACCAATGACCATGAATGCGAGTCCTACAGTTGCGATCGATGTGAAGGATGTTCCTAGAGTAATCGAAACAATCCCCGTAACAAGAGCAACAATCGGAACAAACCAGGATGGATCTATTATTGAAATGCCATAATAAATCATAGTTGGAATAACACCACTCGCAATCCAAGAACCGATAATCGTCCCGATGACCATTAAAATAAACACTGCTGGTAATGCCCTTGTTACTCCATTGACCATCATTTGTTGAATATCATTCCATCTCCATCCGCAGCTACTCGCAACGATGGAAGCTAAAATCACTCCAACCAGTAACGGAAAATTCATTCCTGCTTTCCAGATAAAGATCGAGCATGCCGCAGCTATAATTAATCCCAACAATGGAATAATAGATTTCCAAATTGTAAGTTTTGACTTCACCATTTTCCCCACCAGTCAACTAGTATCGATCCCAAAATACTTTATCACTTTAAAGCTTTTATGCTTTTAAGTGAATTATTATGCACTAATCATAATTTATAATGTTTCATTAGTCAACTGGGACAGAGGGACAGGTTCATTGTCCCCGTTTTTATCAATCCCAAAAAATAGGGACGCGGTACCTGTCCGCGTCCCTAAAAGATCATTTGAACCAAGATCATATATACGATTGTTCCTCCTGCAATGGAGAGGAGCATATTTCTTTTCCAAAAGTGGAGCATGGCAACGACTGTCACTGAAATGAATTCAGGCATACCATGACTTCCTGCAAATAGGTTAATATCTTTTGACCAAAAGTCCAATCACCGCTGATGGATTGTCTATTTTGTATAATTTTATATCTAAAATTCCACATAATATAAAGAGAATTTATTATTAAATACAAATTCTCTTATGTGGTAAATCTCTTGTATTTGCTAAAATAGTAATAACGGAGAGGTTCATAAACGATAATCTATAAAAGCTGTATGATGCGGAACCTGCATCCCAAATGTGAAGGAGATTTTAGATGAGAAATCCCCCAAAAATTTACCTATTTTATTTTATATCTGCACTTATATGTGTATTTGTTGTGCTGCTAACCATTCAACAGAAAAGTAAAGCAGCAAAACCAGTATCCATTTCAGAACACGAGTATTCAATTATTGAAAAACTTACTTATAAACAACCTGTTACCATTGTCGCCTATGGTGATTCCATTACATGGGGATATGAACGAGATACTAGAGGCAAAGTGAATCAGGTTAAAAATCCTTATCCAAAAGTCTTAGAAACACAACTCAGAAAAAAGTACGGATACAATAAAATAAAAGTGATCAATAATGGGCATCCCGGCTGGACCTCTATTCAAGCTCTAAAAAATGTTGATGAGGAAGTTCTTACGATTCATCCGGATTTAGTCATTTTGATGTTTGGTATAAACGATGCAAGAGGTCATATGAAATATAGTCCAAATGCGCTCCCCGTCCCTGTTGAGCAATATAAAGAAAACAACCGACAAATACTACAAAAACTCAAAGAAAATGGGATTGAAGTTGTCGTCATCTCCCCAACAGCCATCACGAACAACAAAAATAACGGAAAGAAAACACAAGTATACTACTCAACGGCGATTAAATCCTTAGCCCAAGAAGAAAAAATTCAATATGTAGATGGTGATGATATTTCCATCAACGGGAATCTTTATGACGGAATTCACTTTAAAGCAGAAAAATATCGATTAATTGCGGAAAAATTAATGCGTGACATATTTTAGGGACAGGTTCACTGTCCCATTTTCCTATAGTGGTGGGACGCGGTACCTGTCCCATTGTCCCTTTAACAAGTATTCGGTTTTTTCTTTTTCAAATTGGAGTAGTGATTGGATTTGCTGGGGGGATTCGGTTTGAGTAAGCTCTTTTACAAATAGATGTAAGGAATTATGTGGAAATGTGAGATACAAAATAAGAAGAGATACCATTTGATCGGTTATTGGATTTTCTTGAGTATATGCTTCTAGAATGGATTCGAAAACAGCATTGTCCCACTTCCCTGTTACCTTCCCCATTATTTTGATTATTCCATTCAGGTCCTTAGCAGGAATATCATATTTTGCTAAATCCCAATCAATGATAAAAAGCCCCGCTTCACTTTTTAATAGATTACCAACGTGGAGATCATTATGGCACAAAAACTGTTCATCTAAAGGAAGGTTCTTCAAAAACTGAAAGGAGGATGATTTGTCCAATTCGTTTACAACCCTTTTCCCAGCATCTAAAAAGAAATCAACCTCCTCCCTGTTGGACTTCACCAGACGCATTCCCTCCAAAAGGATAAGAGCCCGCTTCATATTATCTTCCCAGTTGATTTCCTTAAAGAATATGTGTGCGTTGGGAGAATGATAGTTCAACGACAACTTGTGAACCATTCCAATTTGTTTTGATAGTCCAATCAGGTCACCTACTGAAACAACAAGTGGTGAGACGGACGGTACCCATTCTTGAAGATAATAGATGTTTCCTTCCCATCTAACATAATCGTTTTGATGTATCGTTTTTACTAGTTTAGGAATGAGAACGCCTACTCCCCTTAAATACTCCGTTGCTTGCAAAAGAAAATGAAGCCTCTCAAAACTTATCAATACTTGTTTTAACATGAAAAGACCTTGATTGGTCCTACACTTTATTACTAATGAACGTTTTGTTTTACGGATGATTTCGTAGCTTTCCAAAACTAGCTTATAATGCTCCATAAGCATCTTGGAACAATCAATATTCATGACTTCCCCCCTGCTAAATGACCTTTTCTATATAGACAGTATCAACATAATATCTCTTAATGCGAAAGCCCCAATGCTTGAATAATTTCAAAACACGCTCATTCTTTTTGTAGACCATTCCTCCAATTGTTAAGGCTCCTTTGTCTTTCGCATAATCAAGTAAGGTTGGCAAAAAAGACTGTGCAATCCCTCTACCTTGATAGAATGGGTCAAAAGCAACCATATCTATGAAAAATTCATTTTTTTCTTTTAGGCGATAGCTTAAGAAGCCTACTATTTTATCTTGATCATCACAAACGAGTAAAACTTCCTCCGCTAGGTTCAACCTATTTTCAATCAACCCGGCATCAACTCCAAAAATGGCAGAACCCATTGCAATGATATGAGAATCATCCTTTTCAGGTATTCGAGTACGAACCTCCACTGTTTTCCCCTCCTATTCTATTTTTGTTTTCACTATATGAAAGGAAAAGCTTTTTGTTAAAAAAATGTGTTTTTGCAGTAAGGTAAATGGCGTGTACAGTCATTGAACGGATACGTAAGATAGAGTAATCCATTTGAAGGGAGGGATTATTGTGGATAAAAAAATCAATAGAGAACAAGTTAAGAATTTGGTAGAAGCTTCTGTTTCTTCCTTTGCAACAGCATTTGCTGAGGCCTTTTCGAACTCCTTTGCAGAAGGCATTAAAAAAGCAGCCGCAGCAGAAAAAAACAATCCAGCATTAGCGCAACTAAATGCGCTTGCACCAGTCATTGCTGAATCCTTTGCACAAGCATTTTCAACCGGATTTTCTGAAAGTCTAACAACACTATCTCAACAATCAGGTTCTGATAAATTCTCTGATAAATTCTCTGACAAGTTCTCTGACAAATTCTCTGACGATGCAGCTGCTAGAAAAGCAGATGACTCAGAAGATTGATCTAACTAGGGACAGGTGCGTGATCCCAGTCCACAACACGGGTGGGACGCGGTACCTGTCCCTATGTCCCAAAAAGTCATATTCGTCATTTTTCAGTAATATACGTCATAAAACAACCTTGGATTCAATCCTGTCAATAGGTATATCTGAGTAGTTTTTTCCTATAATGACAAAAATGAACAACAAGCTCATTTCATCAAATCTATTTATTTTCAACTCTCGTTTGCTGTTAAAATAGTAGGATTGTTACAGAAGGAAATGTCTTCCTCCAATATTACAAAAATCACATGCTATGATTTTATTGTATCTTGATACACAACAAGGAGGACTAAAAATGAAGAAAACAATACTATCTTTAGCAGTAGCAGGTGCGTTATTAGTAACTGGACCATTAGCTAGTTCTGCGGAACAAGTAGATGGTTCTACTAAAAATGTATATGAAGGTCGTTATGTTGTATCTGTTAACAACTCTACAAATTGGAATGATCTCATTCAAAACTTACTAAAAAAATATTATTCTCAATACGGACAAACTCAAGGGAAAGTAGAGCAACCTACACAACCAGTTAAAGTGCCTACAGAACAAAAAGTAGAAGAGCCTGTTCAGGAAACTCCTGTTGCTCAACAGCCTGTCCAACAGCAACCAGCAGAACAAACAAAGGAAACAACAAAACAAGCTACTTATTCATTAAGCCAGTTTGAGCAGGAAGTTGTCACATTAACAAATAAAGAACGTGCAAAATACGGCTTACAGCCCCTCAAAATTGATTTGAAATTAAGTGAGGTGGCGAGAACAAAATCTTCTGATATGAAGAAGAATAGCTATTTTTCTCATACAAGCCCAACCTACGGATCTCCATTTGATATGATGAAACAATTTGGCATTCAATACCGTGCGGCTGGTGAAAATATTGCGAAGGGGCAACGTTCCCCACAAGAAGTTGTCAATGGGTGGATGAATAGTGAAGGGCATCGCAAGAACATTTTAAGCTCAAACTTTACTCACATTGGCGTTGGACATGTAGAGGGTAACTATTGGACACAGATGTTCATCGGCAAATAGGTTGATACTTTAATTAAAATGGCACTCAGCGAAGGACGTTGAGTGCCGTTTTTGGTTTTCATTCAGTTGTAAAAAAACTACTTATTAATCAGTGATACAGCCGCGCGTAAGCCAAGATAGTAGCTGTCAATTCCAAATCCACAAATTTGACCTTTTGCAATTTCTGCAAAAACAGAATGATGCCTGAATTCTTCTCGAGCATGAATATTGGACATATGAATCTCAATGATCGGCACTTCGAGAATCTCTAGTGCATCCCTCAATCCGTAACTATAATGCGTCCATGCTCCTGCATTTATCATCACTGCATCTTTTTTTTCAAAATAAGCCCTATGGATTCTTTCGCACATCTCACCTTCATGATTGGTCTGAAAGCTTTCGATCTCGACGCCAAGCTCGTTTGCCAGTTCTTTAAGTCCTGCATCAATTTCCTCTAACGTCACCGTACCATATTGAACAGGGTCTCTTTTTCCAAACATGTTATGATTAATTCCATGTAGCATCAGAATTTTTTTCATTTCTTCTTCCCCTAACCAATGAATTTAGAGTTTTTAAACACCCTCTAAGTATAACTTGTAATAGAATTTTCAGGCAATAAAAAGAGATTTATCTTTGCTCAATCCATCAAGTTCCATTATGAATTTTCAAAATAATCAAGATCGAATTTGATATTTTCTTTTGAAAATCAAAAAACATATGATAGTATTTATTAAAATAAACCATTAAAGTATATGAAACTAACAATAGGAAGTGCCGAAGTGAATAATCAAAGTATTTCATTAAGAGAAAAGAGTATCGTTTTCATCGGTTTTATGGGCGTTGGAAAAACAACGATTGGTAAACTCGTTGCCCAAAAATTATTTCGAAGTTTTGTAGATATTGATCAAGAGATTGAAAAAGAATACAATATGCCAACTTCAAAAATTTTTAAGCAAATTGGAGAAAAGGCGTTTCGAGAAAAAGAAAAAGAAGTTATATCAAACTATTGCACTCAAAAGTTAAAAATTATTTCTCTTGGTGGTGGTGCCTTTTTACAAAAGGAGATTAGAGATATTTGTTTGAAAAACTGTATTATCTTTTATTTAGACGTTTCCTGGGATTCTTGGAAGGAAAGAATCGACATATTGATTGATAGCCGGCCCGTTTTACAAGGTCGCACTTTACAAGAAATTGAAGAACTATTTAGAGAAAGACAAGAAATATATTCATTACACCATTCCAAATTAAATACTGACAACCATGATGTTGAGGAAATTGCAGATTATATTATCGAATCATTAAAGTTAGCTTGGGAATTATACGATTAAAATAGAAAGAGGGTAGCCCCATCTAATCGGGCACACCCTCTTTCCTCTTATTTCCTAGAATAATAGCAATAGTTTAAGCTATCTCTAATACCTTCATCACTGCAGTTTCCCTCTACATAAGATTGAAATTTCTTCTACTACCTCATCTCCAGAAACTAGATAGGCGTGATCATAGAGGTTACAGACTGGGCAAATATGATTTGGTATGATTTCAAGCTTTTCACCAATTGCAACTTGATTTCTGAATTCTTCATTATAGATGATTGCATGTTCATCATACACTTGGTCAATATGTACACCGTAGTTTTTAATATAGCCTAAACCAGTAGTTGCACAAATTCCTTGGCTTCGTGACTGCATCGTGATTCCTTTTGCCCCAACGTCGGTAATGACTCGTTCACTTGTTGGTTTACTGATGACTGTTGTTAGGACACTCGCTGCACATCTATCATATGTACCAATTGCATTTCCTTGTGAGACATCCATAAGGATATACGTTCCGATACGGAGTTCAGTTACTCCCTCCATGACTCCAAAATCATGCATGAGCGGTGGTGTAGAACCAATGCTGACCGTTTCCAATGGGCAGCCTAATTTTTGCGCAAGATGAGCAAAATGAAGAGTACGTTTTTGCGCTGCGTTGTATAGTTCGCGGCATTCCTCTAAGTCTTTTGCTTTGTATGTGTGGCCATCATGCGAAAAGATTCCTTTTAAATTCACATGGGAGCAATTTTTAATATATTCTACTAAACGTATATAATCGCTTTCTTCAATTACTCCAGAGCGGTTTTCCCCCACTTCAATTTCAATCAGAACTTGCGCTGGCTTTTTGCTGTCACCAAACACCTTTTCTATCGTTTCACACTGTTCAATACTGTCCACACCAAAGGAAATATCAATGGTTTCTGCGAGCTTCTTGATGCGATTTAATTTAACTTCCCCGACGATTTCATTCGCAATAAAAATATCGTTTAATCCATTTTCAGCCATGACTTCTGCTTCTCCAACCTTTGCGACGGTAATGCCTTTGGCACCTGCATCTACTTGTAGTTTCGCAAGAGCAGGCATTTTATGCGTCTTTGTATGTGGACGAAGGGTAACACCATATTTAGTAGCATAGGATTGCATTCGTTCAATGTTATCCATCATGATTTCACGGTCAATAAGTAAGGATGGCGTATCTAATTGATTCTTTTTCATCATTATCTCTCCTTAAAAAAATCGATTCTCTCAATGTAAAAGTCTAATTGCTTTTAAGACCTGCCCCACATAAAGGAAAAACAATTTGTTGGTCTTTTAATTCAGGGTATTTCTCAATATAGTGTAAGTATCCAGCGTAATTAGCCGCGGAAGTGATCTCCACATAAATGCCTTTTAATGCGAGCTGCTTCCTGGCTTCTATGATACTTTCCTCGGACACACCGATTATATCTCCTTCTGTTGCTCGTATCGCTTGTAGGATTTCTGTTCCTCTTGCCGGTGCAGCAATTGCAATACCCTCGGCCAAGGTTCCTGTATGTTCAATAGGTTCAACCGCATCCTGACCTTCCTCGAAGGCTTTCATTATTGGAGCACAAGCTTCTGCTTGGACGGCAAGGATTCTAGGCATTTTCTCGATTTGCCCATTTGCCACTAACTCTTGAAAAGCAATATACGCTCCCATTAAGAGGGTTCCATTCCCTACCGGAATAATAAACGCTTCAGGCATTTTGTTATTCATCTGCTCAAACACTTCATACACATACGTTTTCGTACCTTCCCAAAAAATCGGGTTATATATATGACTTGCATAAAATGAACCTGTGCTTTCCACCATGGCAATCGCGGCACTCGCTGTAGCTTCTCTCGTTCCTGGTACCTTATGAATGACCGCACCATGTGCTTCAATCTGTGCTATTTTTTTACTAGAGGTCGATGCAGGAACGAAAATATCACATTGGATTCCAGCCCTTGCCCCATATGCCGCAATGGCAGTTCCGGCATTTCCGCTACTGTCTGCAACAACTCTCTTAATACCTAACTTTTTCGCCATGGCAATGAGAAGGACAGCACCACGATCTTTGAATGATAGCGTAGGCATATAATAGTCAGCCTTTGCTGTGACATTTTCAGCTATTTTGATAAGTGGAGTATCTCCTTCTCCAAGCGTAATCTCCTGCCATACATCTTCCTTTTCAAAGGGGAGTGCATCGATATATTTCCAAAGAGAGTGATTTCGAGAAGTGGCTGTTTCCGTAAAATCAACGGCCTTTTTCTCATATTCAAGGTTTAGTAGACCTCCACAATCACATTTCCATTTATTACTTTCCAACGGATATGTTGAATGACATTCCTTACAAATATAGTTCATCTTCACTCTTCCTTTTCTTAATCAATATAGGCAACGGCCTCAAGTTCAATTGAATATCCATAGTGTAGTTGATTAGTAGGAACAACAGCTCGTGCTGGCTTATGGTCACCAAAGTACTGTTTATAGATGGAATTGACAGTATCCCATAACGAAATATCTGAAATATAAATGGTGACCTTCATGATATCCTCTTTCTTTGCACCTGCTGAATCTAGTACATGGTCTAAGTTTGCCAACACTTGGTTTGTTTCGGCAGTAATATCACCACTCGTCCCTTCACCTGTAAAAGGATCAACCGGAAGCTGTCCTGAAATAAAGAGGAAATTGCCCTTTTGTGTTGCAGCGGAATAATGCCCAGGGTTTGGCTTTGCACCCTTAATTGAAATGAACTTCATACGAATTCCTCCTAGAGCTTAGAAATTTTTATATAGTAAATGGACAGGTACGTAACCTATCTTTTATTACTTTTTTCTTTAATTTCTTCGATATAGCTATAAACTGTGACTTTGGAGATATTTAATTTCTCCGCAACTCTATCGATCGTTCCACGGATTAAAAAGATTCCTTTTTGCTCCATAAACCGAACCATCTCTACCTTTTCATCACGTCTGAGCTTTTCAACCGGCTTATTACCAATAATTTTGTCGATTAAATCATGAGCAATCTCCTGTATATGCTCCGTTTCATTCGTTTGGTCACGCTGGTAATGTTGATTTGGTGGTAAGTCAGGATTTTGAGGAATCAAGCTGCTTAGCCAGTTGATATTTTCTGTAATTCGAGTCGTATCAATATTTATACATAGTGCACCAATCACTTTTTTGTCAGGATTTCTAATTAACAAGGTAGAAGATTTTATTAATCTACCATCTTCAGTCTGAAAATAATAATTTGCTGAATAATCATTCGTAAAGTTTTGAGAAAGCAACACATCCGTAATGAGATGGTTAAAGCTTTGTCCCACTTGCCTTCCGGTTACATGATTGTTGACAGTGTATACAACAGAGCTTTGAGGAACAGTTAAATCATGCAAAACAACTTCGCAATCATGCCCAAATGTTTTGGCGATCACCTCTGCTACTGGAATGTACTGTTCATGTATTGAATTCATTAAAAAATTCCTTTCCATTGTCGAGTTAATTAAAATATATATAATTTTTTATATATAATCAATAACTTTTTATACAGCCAATCCTTTATACCTTCGTTTTCCATTTATTTCACAAAAGACTATTGACTATTTCTATTAATTTTTATATAAAAAGATTAAGAAATTTATAAATTTTTATATTTTTTAACTCTATCTTTCTGAATCTTTACAAAGATAGGACTTGTTTGACTAATTAAAAAGGAGGTTATTATGAAAAAGATTGGTTTGCTTTCACAGATTTTAATTGCATTTATTCTAGCTATTATTGTTGGGGCTATCGTTGGGCCTAGCGTTGAGGTTGTTAGACCTCTTGGTGATTTATTTTTACGTATGATTAAGTTCATTATCGTTCCTTTGGTTCTAGCTTCTCTTGTTGTGGGTGTTGCAGGTACGGGGGATATTAAGAAGATTGGACGAATGGGCGGAATTACATTTTTCTATTATTTATTAACTACGGCTTTTGCAGTAACCATCGGATTAATTATTGCAAATATCTTCTCACCAGGTAAAGGCTTGGATATTGTCGCTACTACGGAAAAGGCAGATCCAGCAGAGGCTCCAGGAGTAATTGATACCTTATTAAATATCATCCCTACGAATCCAATTGCTTCATTAGTAAATGGGGATATGCTTCAAATCATCTTCTTTGCCATCTTCCTCGGACTAGGTATTACGATTTTGGGCGATAAGGCAAAGACAGTTTATAATTTCTTTGATGAACTTGCTGAAATTATGTATAAAATAACTGCCATTGTGATGAAGTTAGCTCCAATCGGGGTTTTCGGTTTAATCGCACCAACTGTCGGAGAATACGGAGTATCTGTACTTCTTCCACTTTTAAAAGTTATATTAGTCGTTTATCTCGGATGCATACTTCACGCTGTAATCACTTATTCGATCTCTGTCAAGGTTTTCGCAAAGATGAATCCACTGAAGTTTTTCAAAGGAGTTGCACCAGCTAGCTTGGTAGCATTCAGTACAACAAGTAGCTCGGGTACTTTGCCAATAACCATTAAAAACACGGAAGAAAACCTCGGTGTTTCTAGAAAAGTAAGCAGCTTCGTTCTTCCATTGGGAGCAACTATTAATATGGATGGAACCGCCTTATATCAAGGTGTATGTGTTTTATTCATTGCACAGTTTTTTGGTATAGATCTCTCTTTTGCACAACAGTTAACCATTGTATTAACGGCAACTCTTGCTTCCATCGGTACAGCAGGGGTACCAGGAGCTGGTTTAATTATGCTTACGATGGTCGTTACTTCAGTTGGACTTCCAGTAGAAGGTATTGCCCTTATTGCAGGTATTGATCGAATCTTGGATATGATTCGTACTTCTGTAAACGTCACAGGTGATGCTTCTGCTGCAGTTGTAGTGAATGCCATTGAAGAAAAACGAGAATTAAAAGTATCGAATGAAGTAAGTGTATAAATCTATCGAATTAAATTAAATGAACTGGTTGTTGGGGATTTGGGAGTAAATCTTCAACAACCAGTTTTTATAAGGCGGAGTAAAACATGACAAAAACACTAGGAATAATAGGTGGAATGGGACCCCTTGCAACAGTTGATTTAATGACAAAAATCATTCGATTAACACCTGCCCAGGTAGACCAAGGTCACATTCATATGATTGTTGACAATTACCCACAAATACCAGACCGGACATCCGCGATAGTAGGAAAAGGACCAAGTCCTCTTCCTTTTATGATTGAATCTGCAAAACGATTAGAGACGGCTGGGGCAGATTGGATAGCGATAGCTTGTAACACTGCTCATTTTTATGTAGATGATATCCAGGCTTCGGTCAAAATCCCACTTATGAATATGCCAAAAGAAACTGTCAGATTTATAGAGAAAATAGGCTTCAAAACAATGGCATTGTTAGCTACTGACGGCACAATGGCAACGAATCTATACCAAGAGTCCTTACACGAACGAGGAATTGCTGTTCTAGAGCCCGATAAATTGACACAAGAAAATGTGATGGAGGGAATCTATGCAGTAAAAAGTGGGAAGCTAGAAAAAGGAAAGAAGTTATTGCTCCAAGCATCAAAAACAGTGATAGATCAAGGAGCAGAGGCAATCATCGCGGCATGCACTGAAATTCCACTTGTTTTAACTGAAGTAGACGGGATTAAAGTGATTGATCCTACAGAAATCTTGGCGAAAAAGATTGTAGAGTTCAGTTTAGCCCCTAAGATTTTAGAATAATAGTTGCTTAGTAAGTAGGACACTAACCAACTATTTTAATAGATAAAATGGACTGCATTGCAATGTGCAGTCCATTTTTTATCAATAGTTTATTTTATTATTTGCTTTATTTGTTTTTTATTTCCTTTGTTTAGGATATTATCATAATCGATATATTCATAGATATCATCTGAAATATTACTACTGAATGTAGCTAATTCATCCACTGTTAGATCTTCAATGCCTTTCTTGTTCTGTTCACAATAGATAATGATTTTCCCTACGATTTCATGCGCATCCCTAAAGGCAATTCCTTTACTGACTAAATAATCTGCAACCTCAGTAGCATTTAGAAAGCCAGCTTTTATGGCTGCTTTCATGTTATCTTCTTTAACATGGAGAGTGTCAATCATTTTCGACATTATCTCTAGACAATCCATAACCGTATCTAGGGCATCGAAAAATTGCTCTTTATCTTCTTGCATATCTTTATTATATGTGAGTGGCAAACCCTTAAGAGTTGTTAATAAGGATAAAAGGGAGCCATAAACTCTTCCTGTTTTTCCTCTAATAAGTTCTGCAGCGTCAGGGTTTTTCTTCTGTGGCATAATACTACTACCTGTTGAATATGCATCATCCATTTCAATAAACTGAAATTCCTGGCTACTCCAAAGTATAAGTTCCTCGCTTAATCTACTTAAGTGCATCATTGCGATAGAAAAGCTCGACATAAGTTCAAGCAAATAATCACGATCGCTCACGCCATCCAAAAAATTGTCTACAGGCTTTGAAAAACCTAATAGTTCAGTCGTTATTTGCCTGTCAATATTATGCGTAGTGCCTGCTAATGCTCCACATCCTAATGGATTTTCATCCATAATATCAATGGCATTGTTTATTCTTTTTCTATCACGCTTAAACATTTGCACATAAGCACCAAGGTGATGGCTAAAAGTGACAACCTGAGCACGTTGCAAATGAGTATAACCAGGCATCATGACATTATTTTGAATTGCTTTATTATTTAGTGATTCAATGAGTTGCCCAAGGGCAGCCATGACTTCCTTTGCTTTTTGTTTAGCGTAAAGTCTCATGTCTACCGCTACCTGGTCATTTCTACTTCGAGCCGTATGCAGTTTTTTTCCAGTTTCACCGATTCGTTCAGTTAAGTTCATCTCGACAAAGGAATGTATATCTTCATAATTGCCTTCTACTTTTAAAGTCCCAGACTCGATATCTACCAAAATCGATTCTAGACCGTCTATAAGCAAAATACCTTCAGCTTCTGATAACAATTTACATTCTACAAGCATTTTTACATGGGCAATGCTTCCTGTTATGTCTTGATTGTATAGTCTATGATCGACAGGGAGAGAAGTATTGAACTTCTCCATAATTTGATCTTCCCGCTTTGTAAAGCGTCCGCCCCATAATTTCACTTATATGCCAACTCCTTCAGTTGCACCGTACTTCTTTTTATGATTCTTAGATAATATAAAAATAGTGATGACTAGCAAGGCTAAAATTAATAGTAAAGTTAACACACTGCCTGTAATCCCAGCAACGATATATCCAATTAGGGCAATCGATGAATTAAGCAGAGCATAAGGTAATTGTGTTTTCACGTGGTCAATATGGTCTGTACCCGCTCCTGTAGACGATAGAATAGTAGTGTCAGAAATCGGAGAACTATGGTCACCCATTATTCCACCCGATAGAACTGCCCCGATACAAACTAATAAATGGGCATCAAGTGTAACAGCCATAGGAATGGCAATCGGTAGCATAATCGCATAAGTCCCCCAAGAAGAACCTGAAGCTAAAGACATTAACACACCGACTACGAATAAAAGTGCTGGGATAATGAATGCAGGTACATTTCCATTCATTGCTTCCACAATAAAGTTAGCAGTACCCATTTCCTTCATAACCTTTCCAAGAGACCAAGCCAAAATGAGGGTAACAGCAACATAAACCATCTTTTGCATTCCAGTTGTATAAATAGTGAAGATATCACTGAATTTTTTCAATTTGTACACAAGCATTAAGATGATAAGCGTTATAGCTGCAAATAAATATGCTGTACTTAAGGAAACTCTAAAATCATTTCCTGGCACTGGATCAAATGGGAAGCCATAAGAAATCAACAAGCCAAAGAGGGTAACAAATAATACTAATAGAGGTAACCAAATCAAAATAGCATGTTTGTGTTCTGTTACTTCTTCATTATTCTCTACACGTCTTAGTGGCTTAGAAGTTGACCAGTACAATTCTCCTGTTGTTTGAACTCTGCGCTCAGCTTTTGCCATTGGTCCAAAATCTAACTTTGTAAGAGCAATTAAAGGGACCATCACAACAGCCATTATGGCATAAAACTGAAAAGGGATAACTTGAATTAGAGTGGTAAATTCAGATGTCGTAATATTTAATGCTTCATATTCCTTTTGAATAAGACCCATAATGTATACGCCCCATCCAATAAAAGGAACCAATACTGCGACAGGTGAAGATGTTGAATCAATGATCCAAGCGAGCTTTTCTCTTGAAATTTTCGCCTTATCAAAGATTTTTTCAAATACTGGACCCACGATAAGCGGTGTACCTAAATCGGAGAAAAAGATGATAATTCCTCCGAACCAAGCAGAAATTTGCGCCTTTGCTTTTGTATTAATAAAATTTATCGTATTTGCTGCAAGAGCAGCTCCCCCACCAGACTTCTCCATAAGCGCTACAAATCCGCCAATAAAGAATAACAATACAATAATAGCTGCATTGTAGCCATCGGCTGCAAGTGGGAAAAAGTAATTTCCTATTGTCTCTGTTGTTGCTTTAATAGGATTTCCTCCAACAAGAATAAGTACTCCTATAAAAGCGCCAAAGAATAGTGATACTACTACGTTTCTTGTTTTAATAGCTAGAATGATTGCAAGAATTGGTGGAATGATTGATATCCAGCCCATGTGTTCCATAAACATTTCCCCTTCTAATAAATAATCTATAATATCGTATAAATATAAATGGGTAAATTTTTAGAATTTGCCCTAAAATTAGATTATAAGGAACACTATCATGAAATGCAATAAACTATTTAAAAATAATTTTCTGAATTTATAACAAAAAATTAGAAACACTATATTTATGCGGTCTGATCATTTTTTGGTAAAATAGAATCATCATTTTATAACGAGGTGTCTATCAGATGGAAAAATTGATGTTTATCGAAACCGGGATGGGGATTGATGTTCACGGCCAAAATATTACGAAAGCAGCCATTCGTGCTGTAAAGAATGCGATTCATTTTAATTCAATGCCTGGCATTCGCTCAGTGTTACCAGGAAATAGCTTAGACAATATGGTAGTTAATGTAAAACTAGCGGTTCCTTGTGATAAAGAACAGCTAGATATCGATGCGGTTAAAGGAGCTATACCATTCGGAAAAGTCTCAGTAGAGGTTATGGACGGGGGAATGCTGACAACAAGCGGCATCGTACTTGAAGAGAAGGGCGATCAAAATGATTTAATGTACATTGTTGTCGCATCTGTCGAGGTTGGATATTAAAAAGGTATCCAAGGTTGTGGGACACACACATGTGTCCCACTTATACTCTAAAAATCCTACTAATTTCTGCGCTTAGTCCTTTAAAAATGAATGATTGTGCAGCCTCTTTATTCTTATAGGTAGCACTGTTACTAATATTATGATCCTCGAATAAGTAGACTGTTACTTCTTTATTGTCTGGATTGACTATCCAGTACTCACTCACACCTGTCGACATATAGAGATCTAGTTTTTTTATGAGATCCTTACTTCTGGTGCTTTTTGAAAGCACCTCAACAACAAGCGATGGAACCCCTTTGTAATAATCATTTTCATTTAAATTTTCCTCTAAATCACAAATCACCATCAAGTCTGGCTGAACAATATTAATATTTTCGGGTGTTCTTCTTAATTCAATATCGTATGGAGCAACCATTGGTGTACAATTTGTTCCTTGAAAAAAGATATAAAAGTTTCCAAATAACTCAGTTATAGCCATCTGATGTGCAGTTCTTGGAGATGCCAGCAAATAGATTTCACCATCTATATACTCGTACCTGTCATCTGATTCCTGTTGTAATGTCAGAAACTCCTCATATGTCGATTTTTTTCCATCAAAGCTATACTCCGGTGCCTTTTCATGTACCACTTCTGGCTGGATTTTATTTAATGTTTCTTTAACCGCTGTTAGTTTGGCAATTTCTGTACCATTACGTGTAACGATAATGTCCTCTTGTGCCGCAAGCATCAAATACTTTCCAAAATTATTTTGCAGTTCCGTCGAGTTTACAATCATTTCAGCGCCACCTCACATTAGTTAACTTAGCTAAAATAGCTACTTTAATTATATGGATTTTCTTTTCCATTTTCAAGAGTGACGGATAGTAATTAAAAGAATATCAGGCACCTAAACAGCGCCTGATATTCTTAATTCCATGTTATTTACTTGTTTCTCTTCGAATGATTGGAGCAACCTTGGTTGCTAATAATTCAATTCCTTTTGCCACATTCTTAAAAGGTTGCCCTCCTATATCTAACTGTGCAAGGAAACGTTGATGTCCAAAGAGTTCGTATTGTTGAAGGATCTTTTCAACGATCTGCTGTGGACTTCCCACAAACAAAGCTGTATCCGGACTGGCCATATGCTCAAAGTCTGCTTTTGACATCCTCGTCCCCATTCCGCGCTGACGGTTCACATATTCCCAGTAATTCGAGTAATAAGGGTAAAACTCATCTTTTGCTTGTTGCGTTGTTTCAGCTAGATATGCATGTCCGGTTACACCAACCTTCAATGTTTTTTGTGCATGTCCAGCCTCTATTCCCGCTTGACGATAAAGATCGACAAGTGGTTTAAACCGTCTTGGTGGTCCTCCTAAAATAGCTAAAGCCATTCCTACTCCAAATCTTCCAGCACGAACGGCACTCTCAGGTGTCCCTCCCACTCCAATCCAAACAGGTAGTTTCTCTTGTACCGGCCTTGGCGCAATTTGAGCATTACTTAAGGACGGACGGAAATTTCCTGACCATGTAACCCTTTCATGCTCGTTCAATTGCATGAGAAGCTCCATATGCTCTTCAAACAATTCATCATAATCATTTGTACTATAACCAAACAAAGGAAATGATTCGATAAAAGCCCCTCTTCCAGCTAGTATTTCAGCACGACCATCCGAAAGTAAGTCTAATGTAGCAAAATCCTCAAACAGACGAACAGGATCAAGCGTACTTAAAACACTTGTTGTACTGGTTAATCGAATCTGTTTTGTTGCTTGTGCAATAGCTGCTAATAGAACTGCGGGAGATGAAGAAGCATAATCCAGGCGATGATGTTCTCCTACCCCAAATACATCTAGGCCTGCCTCGTCCGCAAGTTTTGCGGCTTGAATGATTTCTTTTGTTCGTTCTTTTGCGGAAATTGTCTTTCCTGTTAGAGGGTCCGGACCAATATCTGCAAGTGTGTATATCCCAATTTCAAATCCATTTTTCTTATCAATCATAAAGGTTACCACCTTTTATTAGTTACTTTATGTAAGTAAGTATATTTATATAATAATATGATGTCAAGTAAGTACAATCCACTTCTGCCCCCTTTTGGAAAAGACGTTTTATTTTAAACCATATAAAAAGGGTTGCTCAAAAGTCAGTTTAGTGACCTTTGAGAACAACCCTTATTTTTATTCTTTTTTACTTAAAATATATAAACTATTTTCGTTTTAATATAATGTTTACTGTTCACTTTCTTTATCTATTTAATTTTACTCGTTGTAATCGTAATGCGTTTAAGACAACCGACACGGAACTAAATGCCATCGCGGCACCTGCTACCCATGGTGCAAGGAATCCTGCTGCAGCAATTGGAATCCCAATTGTGTTGTACGCGAATGCCCAGAATAAGTTTTGCTTAATATTTCGCATTGTTTTACGGCTCATTAAGATCGCATCCGCAATGCTATTAAGGTCACCACGAATGAGTGTAATGTCTGCAGCTTCAATTGCAACATCCGTACCTGTTCCAATCGCCATCCCAATATCAGCAGTAGCTAGTGCTGGTGCGTCATTAATACCATCACCAACCATCGCCACTTTTTTACCCTGCTGTTGTAGCTTTTTCACTTCTTCTGCCTTACCTTCAGGAAGTACTTCGGCAATAACGGAATCAACGCCTACCTCTTTCCCAATGGCTTGTGCTGTACGCTCGTTATCACCTGTCATCATAATGACTTGAATGCCCATGTCACGTAAGCGACGGATCGCTTCTCTAGATGTTTCTTTAATCGTATCCGCTACGGCAACTAAGCCAGCGTACTGGCCATTGATTCCTGCTAGCATCGCTGTCTTACCGTGAGTTTCTAACTTTTCCATCTCCGGTAAAACCGTTTGTATGTCTATCCCGTATTGTTGCATAAGCTTACGTGTACCTATAACAATTCCTTGGCCTGAAACCGTTGCAATGACACCATGACCTGGAATGGCTTCAAAGAATTGAACATTTCCAAGTTCGATGCCTTTTTCCTGAATACCCTCAACAATCGCTTGTGCCAGTGGATGCTCAGATTGTTTTTCTGCTGCACCAATCAAGGATAAAAATGTCTTTTCATCTTGACCATCGGCTACTAAAACATCAGTTAAAACGGGTTTACCATGGGTTACCGTACCCGTTTTGTCGACTACAACTGTATCAATACCTTGGGTTTGTTCTAAATGCTCGCCACCTTTAAAAAGAATGCCAAATTCAGCTGCACGACCGCTTCCCGCCATAATGGAGGTCGGCGTTGCTAACCCGAGGGCACATGGACATGCAATCACAAGGACGGCAATTAACACCTCAAGGGCTGGTGTAAATTCTCCCGGGTTTACCCAAATGATCCACACTAAGAATGCGAGGATGGCAATTCCTACTACAATCGGAACAAAAATACCCGAAATTTGGTCGGCTAAACGTTGGATCGGTGCTTTAGAACCTTGTGCATCCTCTACTACTTTAATGATTTGAGCTAAAGCTGTGTCGCGACCCACTTTTGTTGCTTTCATTGTAATGAAACCATTTTTGTTAATCGTTGAGCCATATAAGACATCACCTGACGTTTTATCGACTGGTAAGCTTTCTCCCGTTAACATGGATTCATCGACAGCTGTTGCTCCTTCGAGTACTTCCCCATCCACAGGAATTTTTTCACCTGGCTTCACTAAAATAGTATCGCCTATAACAACTTCCTCTAACGGAACTTCTTTTTCAGTTCCATCACGAACGACGATGGCTGTTTTTGCTTGAAGGCCCATCAATTTTTTAATCGCTTCAGACGAATGTCCCTTTGCTCTTGCTTCAAATAATTTTCCTAATAGAATGAGCGTGATAAGTACTGCACTTGTTTCAAAGTATAGGTGTGGACTGTGATGGGTCCCCGCTGTAACGATTGCTTGATATACGCTATAAAAATAAGCTGCTGATGTACCCATGGCGACGAGAACATCCATGTTTGCACTTCCATTGCGTAACGCTTTATAAGCCCCTACATAAAATTGTTTTCCGATAATAAATTGGACCGGTGTCGCCAAAATTAGTTGAATCCAAGGATTCATTAAGAAGTTTGGGACATATAAAAAGGATGTAAATGAAAAGTGCCCGACCATCGTCCATAAAAGTGGTAACGATAAAAGGGCTGAAATGATGAATTTTCGTTGTTGATCTTTAATATGTTTTTCGCGGTAGTCTACCTGCTCTTTATCCTCTTGTTTTTGGTGGACCCCATAACCAAGTTTTTCAACCTTTGCAATGATGTCTGCAATCGCTACTTCAGAAGGATTAAATTCAATTGTTGCTTTTTCAAGAGCTAAATTGACATTTGCCGTTGCAATACCATCCATCCGATTTAACCCTTTTTCAATTCGCGTTGCACATGCTGCACAGGTCATTCCAGTAATATCAAACTCAGCTTTTTGTTTCACAACACCATAGCCTAATGCTTCAATTTTCTTTTCAAAGTCAACTTCATTCAATTTTGAAGGGTCATATTTAATCGATGACTTTTCAAGTGCTAAGTTAACGGATGCCTGCTCGACACCCTCCATTTTATTTAGCCCTTTTTCGATACGTGTCGCACACGCAGCACAAGTCATACCGGAAATTTGTATACTTGCTTCTTTCAACTTACTAGCTTCTGTACTCATGATCTGTCCTACCTCCCTCATACCTCATAGGGGTATATTTTTACGAAAATGAGAGAGTGCTATGGAAGCACTCTTACTCTACATCATATCCTTGATCTTCAATGGTTTCTTTAATTTGACCAAGGGTAACTTTGGATTCATTAAAAGCTACTTCAACTAAAGCTTCATCTAACTTTACATTCACTTGATCAACACCGTCTAATTTACCAACGCTACCTTCTACAGCCTTTACACAATGGCCACATGACATTCCTTGTACGTTTAATGTTACTGTTTGCATATTTTTTCTCTCCTTTTAATGTATCGTTACATACTCCATTGGGGTATATATGACTTAAAAAATTTTATTTTTTCATAAGTTTTTGGATAGTTACAACTAATTCATCTAAAACCTCGTTGTCTCCCTCCGATAAACGGTCTACGACACACCCTTTTAAATGACCTTCTAAAAGAATTTTAGCCACACTATTTAAAGCGGATTGTGTTGCAGAAATTTGGGTGATCACATCATCACAGTAAACGTCTTTGTCGATCATTCCTTTAATGCCTCGAATTTGACCTTCGATACGATTTAAACGATTTGTTAAATCCTTTTTGACTCGCTCAGGATGATGACTTTTACGTCCGGACGTTTCACAATCTGTATGACAAGCTACTTCTTCGGCTTTATTTTCCATAGCACAACCTCCTAACCTAACTTCACCTTACCATACCCCTGTTAGGTATGTAAAATGTGAAGTAGCAATGTTTTTTAGAAAATTTCCTTTAATTGAGAAATGGACCTTATACATAAACAATATGACTTTCAACATCTCAAAGTATCATTTTTACCTTCTCGTCACAACACGCATTAATCGAAAACTTTCTAATAATAAAATGCACATACTTAGCCATAGTAATGAAACTACAAAACATAATATAAAAGAGTTTCTTATAACATCGTTTGTATTTGAAATGACATAAACAAACGATAGTTTACGCTTGTCAAAATTCAGTGCATAGTGCTTAATATATAAATAAAGGAGGGGATTGTTATAAAAAAATATATTCCGATTTTGTTATTTTGTATCACTTTAATATTATCGGCTTGTACTCAAAGCGAAGAAGATACACAAGAATATTCAGGAATTATTGGTGATGGAAAAGCTATGGGCTATGAGTACGCCGTAACCAAAGAGGAAAATTCATTCTATTGGAAGGTTGGATACAAAGGAGATATAACTACTATCGAAGAAAGTATCGACAATAAAAATGAATTACAAAATTTTATGATGGCTGTGAGCGATAGTAAATTGATACTTTCAAAACTAATCATATCGCTATCATATTTTTTAATTGTTGCGGTAATTTCGTTCTTCCTTTATAAGAAGAACAGAAAAATACTTAAAGATGGTGCAATTGTAATTGTTTTAGCGAGTATTGTTGTATTATATATTGCCATTGATGCCTCAGTTGATTTAAGTATCGAACTACAAGATGTAAAACTTCACTATCTAAGGCTAACTAATTGAGATAATGGGGAAACCCCATAAAAATATGGTTTTCTTTAAGTTTGCCTAATTATCAACATTTATTGTAACAGAGCCTTTCAATATAAATATTGTAATCCAAAAAACAGGGTCTGCCCACATTGCAGTTAACCCTATTACACGAAATGAGTTGGCTCCTTTGTTCCTTATCTCACTGTACAAACCAGGCAAATTGACGAAGAGTGGTTTCGCTTGTAATACGTATACGTTTTAATAGTAATAATTCATTGGGTTTTCCTTTACTAATAAATTTACCAGGTTTTGTTGTAACTGCAAATGTATAGTAATTCTTAGTTTCTTCAACAACTTTATCGTTAAATTGACCTGCCGGATACGCGATTGCTATCACAGGATAACCAGTCAGATTTTCAATTTTTTGTTTGGAAGCATTTAGTTCGTTCTCGTAATTAGAGATAATCGGGAGATCCGCATGAGACATCGTATGGGATTGAATAGAGAAAATACCCGAACTCACCATTTGTTTTATATCTTCTGATGATAACCAATATGGCGATGCACCAATTCGACCTGCGACAACAAATTCAGTAGCTCTGGGAAGAAAATTCTCGTCTTCTAATGATTGAAGGACTCGGAGTGCATTCATATTGTTCTTCATTCCATCATCAAATGTGACCAAGATTGGTTTGTTCACCTTATTCCTTTCCCCCCACTGTTCAAATGTTAGAAGGGTATATTTATTTTCTTTTAAATACTTCATTTGAGACTCAAAATTTGTAGGTGAGACAAATAAACCTTTTAAACCCTTCCCTTTATATTCATCGATAGCGTGGTACATCAAAATTGGCACATGTTGCTCAAAACAAAATGTGTTCTGAGCAATGAGCTTTTTCATCCCATTTAGATCAACTCTGTAAGCTTCAATTTGATATTCTCCACGCTTCCCTAAAAACTCACCTGTATCAAACAATAATGAAAAATTTCGATTCTGATCAGTAGACGTAAATCTTTTCATCGTGAATGGACCGTCTACTGTACGCCAAATATGGTAATCAATTTGATTTGTATTTTCTTCTTTAAGCCCAACCGTCGTAATGGTTGTTTTTGTTGAATTGTATGTAATCGGCGCAATCGAAATAGTTGCCATCGGATAATAAACATTTCGCTTTATTATTTCTTCTTTCTCTTGAATTAAAGTAGAAGGATATGTCGTTATTTCAAATGAACCCTGTATTTCCTGCTTCCTATCAATTGCAGCAATTTCGCTATTAGTAAGTAGGAATATTGCAAGAAAAGAAACCAAAAAAATTCTAAACATACCACCCATCCTTACTTTAAATCACTCATTTTAGTTTGTGAGGTGGTGTGAATATTTACAAGTGGGTAATTTTGGAATAAAAATTCAGAATCCATGGCTAACATGAACCCCACTTATGTTTTGCCGCAACATATGTAATATTATTTGGTTGTGGGCAGAAACCACTAACAGAAGAAATAATAATGATTGACCCACTATTTCCTTGCTTGATCATTATATCTAGTAAAGTCTTTTTGTATAACTTTCATCAAGTCTTTCTTGAATGGATTCAACAGTGCTATTAGGGAGCTTTGCGTGTTCAAATAGTATTTTGGAAGCAGATGGTAATCTGGCTTTGTCAGCCCAAGTATTTGGATTCCATAGCCCTGATCGTTTAAAGGCTTTTGCACAATGAATGAAACATTCTTCTACCTCTACACCGATACCCAAAAGAGGACGTTTATCCTTTACAGCCATTTCCCCAAGCAATTCTTCATCTTTTACTATTGTTGCATAGCCATTAATTCTTAGCGTCTCTCCAAGCCCAGGGATTAAAAAGAGAAGACCTATCTTGGGGTTGGACAGGATATTACGCAAAGAATCTATTCTTTTATTGCCTGGTCTTTCTGGTATGATTAACTGTTTTTCATTTAACACAAGAACAGATCCTGGCTGGTCTCCCCTTGGTGAAACATCACAAAATCCAAATTTATCAGACGTAGATAGAACGACAAACGGTGATTTAGAAATAAACTCTTTACAATGATGATCAATATATGTAATACCCTTATTTTCTACCAGCTCACTTGGAAAACCTATTATCGAACGTAGTTCTTCCTCTGTTTCAACTGAATTTTTAAATGCCCCACTTTTTATCAACGAGTTCACTCCTCATAAACGGATTACTAAACCCCATTGTACCACTAAAGTTCATAATTCTCTTTATATTCGCATTTTTACATGTTGTAACGAATATTTTATAAGTAATTACTAAATAACCCTAAAATTTCCAAGTTAGTTTTTTTGTAAAAGAAAGGATTGATTGAATGAAAAAAGTCGAACTCCTTAATATTTCGAAATCCTATGATAAAACAACAGAAGTCATTTCAAATATCAATGTCACGATAAACCCTGGAGAGTTTTTCGTATTAGTAGGTCCTTCAGGTTGTGGAAAAAGTACGATGCTTCGAATGATTGCTGGATTGGAGGATATAACTGAAGGCGTTTTAAAGATAGGTAATAAAGAAGCAAATCTATTGCCACCAAGTAAAAGAGATATTTCAATGGTATTTCAGAACTATGCCTTGTATCCTCACCTCTCTGTCGAGGAAAATATCGTATTTGGTTTACATGTTAAAAAGGTTTCAAAGGATGAACGAAAAAAACGCTGTACGGAAGTAGCAGTTATGCTAGGTTTATCAGAATTACTAAAGCGAAAGCCTCGAGAACTCTCTGGGGGTCAAAGACAAAGGGTAGCATTAGCAAGGGCAATAGTGAATCAGGCGCCGATATGTTTGATGGATGAGCCTTTATCAAATCTAGATGCTAAATTACGTGCACATATGAGGTCTGAAATTAGACAGATCCAGCGAAAGCTTGGTATTACGATGATTTACGTAACACATGACCAGGTTGAAGCTATGACAATGGGTGACAGGATTATGATTTTACACAACGGAAAAATCCAACAAATTGGAGAGCCGATTGAAATCTATAACCAGCCTGCAAATCCTTTTGTAGCCACCTTTATTGGATCTCCCCCCATGAATTTAGCAAAGGGAAATGTACATAAAGAAAAACGAGAAATTTCGTTTGGAGACAATGTCACTATCAAAGTTCCAGAAAAAGATACACATCTATTAACCTCTGATCAAATCATTGTTGGAATTCGACCAGAGCATTTAAAACCTTCCGTTAAGGAAGCAAGAAATATGAATCATATCTCTGCAGAAGTTAAAAATGTAGAGGTTTTAGGAAATGAAACGATCCTCGCTTTTGCTTTAGAGGACAAGGAATGGTTGGCAAAATGGAATGGTCAATGGCGAGTTCAATTAAATCAAGTCATACGGATTCCAGTAGACTATGACTCTATTTGTTTGTTTGACGGTGAATCTCATGAATTACTCAAATCACCTTCAAACATTGAAAATTATGTGATCGATCGTGAGGTGATCATCGAATGAGTTCTGTCTTAGACAGCAAAGAATACAAACCTCCAAAAATAAGTTTTTGGAAACGGTCACTGAATGCACGAACAGCGCTTTTGTACTTACTACCATCTATTATCTTATTTAGTGTGTTTGTTTTCTATCCGATGTTTCGAACGATTTACTTAAGTTTTTTTCTTACCGATCAACAAGGTCAGGCAGCCCTTTTTGTTGGACTAGAAAACTACAGCTATTTATTTGAGTCAGATAGCTTTAAACAAAGTACAAAAGCAACCATTTTATTTGTACTTTACACGGTACCAGCAACCATTATTCTTGCATTGTTTCTAGCATTATTAGCCAATGAAAAACTGAAAGGGATTGGCTTTTTCAGAACGATCTTCTCATCGACGATGGGGATTTCAGTCGCAGCCTCTTCTGTTGTTTGGTTGTTTCTTTTTCATCCTAGTATTGGAATGTTTAATCGGTTTTTAGGAATCTTTGGTTTAAAGGACATTCAATGGTTATTAGACCCCGAATGGGCCTTACTATCTGTCTCCATTTCAACCATTTGGCTTAATCTTGGATTCTCATTCTTAATTATTCTTGGTGGATTGCAAAATATAGATGAACATTTGTATGAGAGTTCAAAAATTGATGGTGCCGGTTATTTTTATCGGTTAAGAAGAATTACGATCCCTATGCTCTCTCCTACTTTGTTTTTTATCATTACCATCACGATGATTAATGCCTTTCAAACGTTTGGACAGATTGACATCTTAACAAAAGGTGGTCCTTCAGAATCTACCAATCTTATTGTTTATTCAATCTATAAGGAGGCTTTTATCAACTATCAATTTGGAACTGCTAGTGCACAAGCAGTCTTTTTATTCATTACGATTTTAATCGTTACAATTCTTCAGTTTAAGTTTGGTGAAAAGAAGGTGCACTACCAATGAGCAAACCCACAAAAGTTTTATTTTATATTCTTTTAGTATTGGCAGCTTTCTTAGTGTTTTTTCCGATTTTATATGCTCTCATGATTAGCTTCATGGGCAGTAAGGAGATTTTACAAGGAAGCTTCTTCCCCGAGTCCATTAACTTTGATAACTATGCCAAGGCATTTGACCGATTACCCTTGATGAAATATTTATTAAATAGTTTTATCGTCTCGGCAACTGTAATGTTAGGCCAATTAATTGTTTCGAGTATGGCAGCCTATGCTTTTGTTTTTATCCCATTCAAAGGGAGAAATTTCGTTTTCTTCCTATTCATCTCTACCATGATGATTCCATGGGAAGCAACGATGATTCCAAATTTTTTAACGATTCAAAAGTTGGATTGGATCAACACGTATCAGGGGTTAAATGTCCCCTTCTTCGCTCTAGCATTTGGGACGTTCTTACTGCGTCAGCATTTCAAGACTATTCCAAAGGAACTGCATGAAGCTGCGAAGGTTGCGGGTTTAAGTAGATTCCAATTTTTTATGAGGGTTATCCTTCCTGTTTCTCGAACTAGTTTGGTTACCTTGGGGGCATATGGTTTTTTAACAACATGGAATATGTATCTATGGCCACTTTTGGTCACAAACAACGATTCTGTAAGAACCGTACAAATAGGCTTAAAGCAGTTACAAACACAAGAAATGGCGACAGATTGGGGGGTGGTCATGGCAGGGGTTATGGTAGTAATTATCCCAACGTTAATTTTATTATTTTTAGGACAAAAGCAGTTACAGAAAGGTTTATCACAAGGGGCATTAAAATAAGAGGGAGGTTTAAAAGAGTGAAATTTTCTAAGTTTTTTGCTGTGTTATTTATCATTGGCTTACTTTTTACCACGGCTTGCACAAATAGCGCAAATAAAGATAATGAGCCTAAGGATGAAGGATCGGAATCAACAGGACCTACAGAAATCGTGTTTTGGCATGCAATGTCTGGTGCTGGTCAAGAAGCGCTTGACGAGATTGTGAATGACTTCAATACATCGCAAGATAAAGTAAAGGTGAACGCCGAATTCCAAGGTACTTACGAGGAATCATTAACAAAATTCCGAGCTGTTGGAGGCACGAATGATGCACCAGCCATTATTCAAACCTTTGAAGTTGGAACTAAATATATGATTGATAGTGGTTTCATCGAACCCATGCAATCATTCATTGATAAGGATAACTATGATCTTTCACAGCTTGAAAATAATATCTTAAACTACTATACGGTTGATGATAAATTGTATTCAATGCCGTTTAACTCATCTACACCGATTTTGCTGTATAACAAAGATGCTTTTAAAGAAGCCGGTCTAGACCCTGAAAACCCACCAAAAACCTTCAGCGAAGTGAAAGCTGCTGCAGAAAAATTAACAAAAAAGAATGGCGATAATACAGAGCAATACGGTTTTTCCATGTTAACGTATGGCTGGTTCTTTGAAGAACTTGTAGCTACACAAGGCGGTTTATATGTAAATAATGATAATGGTCGTTCAGATGATGCGACAAAAGCCGTTTTTAATGGGGAAGAAGGATTACGTGTTTTCAAGTTTTTAGATGAGATGAACAAGGCTGGTACATTTGGAAATTTCGGCACAAATTGGGATGACATTCGGGCTGCTTTCCAAACTGGAAAAGTAGCCATGTATATGGACTCCTCTGCTGGAACGACAAACGCTGTTAAAACAGCTCCATTTGAAGTAGGTGCAGCATTTATTCCACATGCGGATGAAGTTGAAAGCAATGGAGTAATTATTGGTGGAGCTTCACTATGGATGTCAAAAGGAATTGATGAAGCGAAGCAAGATGCGGCTTGGGAGTTTATGAAGTATTTGGCAACTCCAGCAGCACAAGCGAAATGGCATGTGAAGACAGGATATTTCGCAATCAATCCTGCAGCATATGAAGAACAAATCGTAAAAGATCAATGGGAAGAGCTACCACAATTAAAAGTAACGGTCGAACAGCTTCAAGCAACGAAGCCATCTGTTGCCACACAAGGTGCATTGATTTCTGTATTCCCTGAATCAAGACAACAAGTTGTAACGGCATTAGAAAACCTATATCAAGGTCAGGATCCACAAGAAGTACTCGATAAAGCAGCTGCGGAAACCGACCGTGCGATTGAAGTAGCAAATAAGACGAAAAAGAAATAAAAAAGAGGCCATCCCCTCAGTTCTGTTCATCTTTTGTAAGCTGAGGGGGCTGGCCTCTTCATGTTTATTTTCCAAAAAAGGGACCAGGAGAACCGTCCCTTTGGTTCCTTTAAACCAATACGCCTGATAATTTTTTAGCTACGGCTTCAACTTTTTCTAGTCCTTCAGCTATAATCTTTTCGGCTTGATTTGGTGCTGCAGCATGACCTTCAATAATGACTTCATCTGTGATTTCCATACCGAATATGCCGCCAGCTACGTTTTTAATATAAGTAGCAGCCATTTCCATTGGTGCTGTTTCTGGTGTGGAGTAAATACCACCACGCGCACTTAGAATAACAGCTTTTTTATCAGTCAATAGTTGCACTAATTGACCATTTTCATCATATTTGAATGAGTAACCCGCTTGGTACACATAGTCGATGAATGTTTGTAATTTAGCTGGGATTGTTAAATTCCATAATGGGAAAACGAAAACAACAACGTCTGCTGCTGTGACGGCATCCATTGCTTTTTGCTTTGCCGCTAAAATACGTTTCTCTACGTCTGTCATTTCTTCACCTGATTGGATTTTACCAAAAGCGTTGAATAAATCTTGACCGAGGTAAGGCATATCTTCTGCGAACACATCGTAAGTTGTTACATTTACACCTTCAATGTTATTCATGAAAGTTTCATACATTTTACTTGAAACAGCTTCAGAAGCTGGACGATTATTTGCTTTTACTACTAATACGTTCATATAGTAACTCCTCCATTTATCTTGGATTTAGTTATCTTGAAAATATTATATTAAGATAATATGGAGGTGTATGCAATACAACTTTACTACCAATTTTTCCATCTCTAGGCACTTATAGTACCCTCTAGACTTATTTAAAGTTATATTCAGTTACGATTTTATCTCTACCTGTTACTAGGTCATTAAAGTATTCATACAAGTTAACACCTAAATAAGACCCAGAAATATTGTATACATTGTCATAGCCTAAATGTTGCAAAGCCATTACCATATTATAACTTCTTTGCCCTGAACGACAGTGAACATAGACAGGTTGATCTTTTGGAATTTCATCAAGTCTATTCCTAAATTCACTTAAAGGAATGTTTGTTGCATTTTTAAAATGGCCTGCCTTATATTCCCCTTTTTCACGAGCATCAATAATAAACGCATTGTTTTCTACTAATTCTCGAACTTGTGATACTTTCACTTCTTTATATCTACCTTGAAGAAGGTTTAGGCCCACTAATGCCGCATGATTTACGACATCTTTAGCCGTACCTAACATTGGAGAATAGCTTAATTCAAGGTCTTTTAGGTCTTCCAATGTGCCGTTCATCGTAATCATAGTTGCGATGACATCGATTCGTTTGTCGACATTTCCTTTTCCAATTGCCTGTGCACCTAAAATTCGACCTGTTGGGTATTCATAGATTAATTTAAAATGCATCGGATTACTATTTGGCATAAGTCCCACTTTATCTCCTGGCATTAAATAAACATAATCATGCTGAATTCCAGCTTGCTCAGCTGTTCTAGCATTTAATCCAGTTGAAGCAGCATTGAGGTCAAACAGATGGATGGATGTTGATCCGATTACACCCAGATTTCTACTTGGAATTCCATACATATGATCAGCGACCGCTCTTGCTTGTTTTTGGGCAGGTCCTGCTAATGCTAGTCTCGTTGGCTTGTGTAACAATCGATGGTACACTTCAATGGCATCCCCAACCGCATAAATATCTTTGTCACTTGTTAAATAATTGTGATCGACCTTAATGGCACCAGTTTCACCAATTTCAAGCCCCGCTTCATTTGCTAAACTAGTTTCAGCTCGTACGCCAATCGCCAATACGACAGCCTGCGCATCCATTTTCTTACCTGAGTTTGTTGTAATATGTCCCTCACCAATTTGGGCTAACCCATCATCTAGAACAAGGTTTACACCATGGTCCACCATTTCTTTATGAAGGATTTGTGCCATATCATAATCAAAAGGTGCCATGACTTGCTTAGCAAACTCAACTAAAGTTACATGATAACCAGCTAACTTTAGGTTTTCAGCAACTTCAACTCCAATAAAGCCACCACCAATAACGGCTATATCTTGAATGTTGCTTTGTTTTATATATGAATTGATTTTTTCGATATCAACAACGTTACGTACTGTAAAAACATGAGAATTGTTAATCCCCTCTAAGTTTGGACGAATTGGTGTAGCCCCTGGGGAGAGTACTAATTTATCATATTTTTCTTCATAGGTTTTACCAGTTAAAACATCTTTTACAGTGATTGTTTTCTTTTCGCGGTTAATTTGGATAACCTCTTGATGGACCCTAGCCTCAATATTGTAACGATTTTTAAACATTTCTGGAGACATTAAAACAAGACTCTCACTATCTTCAACAATTCCGCTTAGGTGATAAGGTAATGAACAGTTCGAAAAAGAAACATGAGGACCTTTTTCAAACATGATCACTTCCGCACTTTCATCCAATCTTCTTACCCTTGCAGCAACTGAGGCTCCACCAGCTACCCCGCCAACAACTAATACTCGTTTTGACACAGATATCCCTCCCGAGAATAAATTTGCTACCTATATCTTTCCTAAAAGGTTACTACTCAACCCAGTTGAGCTAGGTAGAACATTGTTCTTATTAATAAAGTCATTTTAATACCCCTGGAGGTATATTTACAACTAAAAATTTTTTCGTAGTGAAATTCACTACAGGACTAATAATATACCCATGGGGGTAAAATGTCAATGTGTTTTTCCTATTTACCTTTTTTGATGCTTTATTCACACATAAGAATTCAGACTTATACCGATAATAATGGTCGTATAAGAAGCTATTTTAGGAGGTTATTCATGTATATTGTATTCGGATTATTATCCCTAGTGGGTTTACTATTTATAGCTTGGCTTCTAAGCAAAAATAAAAAGGCAATCAAATGGCGTACGATTATTGTAGGTGTAGTGTTAGAAGGGATTTTTGTTTACTTTATGCTTAATGTTCCGCTTGGTCGTTGGGTTCTGACAAATGCTGCCCAAGGCGTGCAACACGTCCTCAACTATAGCCAAGAAGGCATTAATTTCTTATTTGGTGGTTTATTTGCAGAAGGAACGAATATCGGATTTGTTTTCGCGATTCAGGTATTATCTGTTATCATTTTTATCTCTGCACTTGTCTCCGCTTTATATTATCTACGAATCATCCCAATTGTCGTACGTGGACTTGGTTGGGTTGTCGGTAAAATATTTGGTACCACTCGTGTTGAATCTTTTAATACAGTTGCGAATACAATGTTAGGCGTAGTAGAATCGCCGTTACTGATCAAGCCTTATCTTGCTAAATTGACACGTTCAGAATTATTCACCGTTATGGTTGGGGGCACAGCTTCAGCAAGTGGTGCGATTCTCTTATCCTATGCTCAAATGGGGATTGATATTAGGTATTTACTTATCTCCGTATTCTCCGTGCCATTTGTATCTATTGTTATGTCTAAAATGATGGAACCTGAAACAGAAAAGTCTGAAACAAGCGAAGATGTCAAAATGGAACAGGCAGGATACACAAATATTTTTGAAGCTATATCTGAAGGGGCTGTGAGTGGAGTAAAGCTTGCTGCAAGCATTGGTGGTTTGCTTATTGCGTTTATCAGTATATTGGCTTTAGCCGATGGTATCTTAGGTATTATCGGAATGGATTTAGCCACGATATTTGGTTATGTATTCTATCCTTTCGCTTTACTTGTTGGGATTCCTGTTGAAGATGCTTTCCGTGCGGCATCCATTATCGGAACAAAGATTACAGCTAATGAACTGATTGCCTATCAGGACCTACTCAAATTACAAGGTGAACTAAAACCACAAACGATTGCAATTTTAACCGTTGCATTATGTAACTTCGCGAACCTCTCATCCATTGGACAGTTAATTGTAGGTCTTGGTTCATTAGCACCATCAAAGAAAAAACAAATTGCCTCTATGAGTTTTAAGGCCATCATTGCCGGAACGTTAGCAAGCTTTATTACAGCTATTTTTGTAAATATGTTTATATAAGCACAAAATAGAAACCTGCTCCCATGTAACGAAATAGTGTTAACGGTGGCAGGTCTTTTCCTTATTTTTGTTGGACTACATCTATAGCTGACTTGACCGTTTGAGCAAGTGTCTCGGGATTACCTTTACCTTGGAAATGGAGATAAAGAACCATGGGTTGCTCAAACCAATGATTATGCAATGCTGAAATTTGTATATCCCCTTTTCGAAGTGCATCAATAACAGGATTTACTTCTTGAGGAAGTAATGCAAACTCTCCTAGGACGATTGTTGTATTTCCATTCCTTTCAAAATCAGCATTAAGTGAAAGTCCCGCCATTTCCGGAGAAACTTTTACTCCCTCTAAAGTGACGTTAAGATCTTTACGACTAACCTCTACTTTACAAATTTTGCTCGTCTGCTTTACGTGATCTGCAAACAGATTCTCAAACAAACGACATTCAGAGTCTCCTGCTCCATAAGTTGTATCAACTGGATACCATAAGGACAAGCACAGAACGAAAATTGGAATTATTGTTTTCAAAATCAAACCTCCCATTTTATTCTTTATTATGTGCTTAACCTGACAATCCATATCTCTTTTTTAAAGATTTTTGTCTTTTTTGGTGTTATTAATGATTCAGCAGTCAATCTACAGAGTAAAACAGAACCTACCCCCTATACAATTTCAGGGGCAGGCTCTTTCATTTGATTCATTCTATTCAGTTATTAAACCATAAGCAGAAATTTTCTTAATTCTTCGAGACACAATCATTGAGACCATGTAGGCTAATAGAAGGATTCCCACACACAGCATGAGAATAGTTGGTAAATGAACGATAAAATCCAAACGTTTCACCCCCGCACTAGATAACAATAACGAAAGCATAGGATTCGTAAAAAAGTACCCAAGTACACCACCGATTGCAACACCCGTAATGATCACAGGGAGAAAGCTAATCGATATTTGATTCATTAGTTGTATCGTGGAATAACCTATTGCTTTCATGACACCGAACTCTTTCTTACGCTTAATAATCATCGTTTTGATAACCAAGTACAAAATCATCACAACAACTAGTACGGTAATTGCCAAAACCATTACCATAACAGCAAACACTGCAGCCGTATACATACCTGTTTGGCTCTCTATATTTTCATCGATATCTAACGTATCTGCTATATCGTCCCCATACTGTCCCTCGACCCTTTTGATAAAGTCTTTATTCGAGATTCCATCTAGATAGGCATAAAGGGTCATACCTTGATAATCGGTTTGTAATTGCTGCATTCCTTCCATTGTTAATGCAGCTACTTGTCCTAAATTACCAATTGATTGACTTAGGCCCGTTACCAAATATTTTTTTGTTTCAGCTCCGTACTCTACCTTAACTGTATCTCCAATTCCTTTATTAATTTGATTGGATACAACCCAGGAAATGGATATTTCATTTTCATATTTTGGTTGACGCCCTTCATAGACGATATTATTCTCTAACCGGTCATAACGATCCGTAATATTTGTATATACGGTTTGATCATCTATTTTTGTTGTCATTAAATCGAATATGTTCACTTTCCTTACATGGTTCATTTGTTCAATATCTCTTAACAATTCACTTGTATCTATATCTGGCTTAACTGCAATCAATACATTCGCAGGTTCTGAGCCAAACAAGTTAACAAATGCAGTCTTATCTGAAGCGATGTTGTAATATAGGACCATGGAAAAGACAGAAGCAAACGTTAATGCAATAATTATGACAAGAATCATCATATTTTGTTTCGCATTTGCTAGCATCGATTTAATCGCAAGTAAAAAGTGCAGACCACCCTTCGCTTTATCCAATGGGAAGTGATTTTTTCTAAAACTGTGAGTTTGAATCCCCCCACGAAGTGCCGCAACAGGTAAAATTTTTCGAACACGGAAGGCGGAAAGTATTGTAACAATAACAATACTTAAAATCACAAGGAAAATACTGATTAAATTCATGATGACATCAAAGCTTTGAACCCATACCAAACCAGATAAAGATGAAAGAATCCCTCCAATAAAAGGCATTAGTCCATATGACAAGGCAACCCCTACTGTACTTGCAATAAGAGCAATTAAGCTAAACTGGAGTATAATAGACGAAAGAATTTGTCCACTTGTATAGCCGATTGCTTTCAGGGTTCCGATATTTGTCATCCCATCTTCAATACTATTCGAAATACGGAAGCGGATGACAATTAACGATACAAGTACGATAATTGCAGCAAAAATAACTAATATGGTCGCTATGATGTTAATCGTCAATGTACTTACGTTTTTCACCAATTCGATATCTAATCCCCATATATAGGAAGTAGATTCTCCTACAATCGATTGCGGGAATTCCTTTGAGAAGTCACTTAGTACCTTCGACGAGTGAGTTTTATCCTTCATTACCGCAGATATAATCATCCCTTTTGATTGGCCGTCTAGATTGTCTGTTAATGTATGATAGGATGCCTCTGGTAGCATAAATTTCATGATCCCGATGTTGGTTGTACCCATGATCGTGGTTTCTAAAAATCCAGCAATTCGATAATCGTAGTCCTTATTTTGATAGGTAATGGTAAAGTTATCACCTAATTCATATCCCCCGTTTGTTTTAAAACTATAAGGCAGATAAATATCAATTTCACTTGATGTATTTAGCTTTTCAATTAGCTTGAGCGGTCCAATACTGCGATTGTTCTCAGCATTAAAAATAGCGACAGTACTCGTTAATTCACTGTTACCAAAATGAAAGGTAGCAATATTCATCATGACGATCTCTTCTGTTTCAGTCTCAGTTACTCCAGAATACCCCGCTAAAAACTCTTCATAAGCAGGATTAAAACCAGCTTCGTCCATCATAATCGTGACATGTGGATCATTTAATTGTTCAACTTTATGATCAAAAAACGGATTGATTTGAGTGATAACCATAAGACCAATATTAAGTAGTAAGGCAGCGACCAAAATAAAGATAAATAAAGAGATATGGGCAGATTTACTTTTTCTAATATTCGCCAAAGCTAGATTCATAATGTTCACCTTACCACCCCATTTCAGCAAGGAAGGTCTTCAGCTTTTCATGGCGCTCTATATTCTCATTTTCACTATATGCACCTAGCTGCAAGTCACCGCAAATCACGCCATCTCGTAAATATAGAATTCGATTTCCACGTAATGCCGTTTTCAAATCATGAGTTACCAAGACAATACTTTGACCACCCCGATTCACATCTGTAAATACATCTAATACACGATCGCTAGATGCCGAGTTTAATGCACCAGTTGGCTCATCTGCAAATAATATTTTCGGGCTGTTAATGATTGCTCTCACAATCCCTACTCGTTGAGCCTCACCGCCAGAAAGCTGACTCGGAAATTTCGACCAAGAATTTTCAGTGATTCCTACTTGTATTAATCGTTCTTTCGCTCTTTTTACAAGTTCACGCTTTTTCTTATTTACTAAAAATCCACTTGCTAGTACATTATCAAGTACACTCATATTGTCGAGTAAATAAATTTGTTGGAATACAAAACCACAATTATTTCTTCTAAACACCGCTAGTTGGTCATTATTCAATGCAGCTAAATTTTTTCCAGCAAAATTAATTTCACCTAATGTCGGCTTATCCATACCACTAATTGCATAAAGTAGGGTAGACTTTCCCGATCCAGAACTGCCCATTATAATCGTGAAATCCCCTTCTCCTAAACTGATATCTAAATTCTTTAAAACATGCTGCTGAATACCACCGCTCGAAAAGCTTTTACACAGCTTCTCCGTTCGAATAATTGTTTTTGTCATGATTGATTGGCATCCTCCCTTTATATCATTCATTTTTCAACCAAAGAAAAAAAGACCGTAATGAAGATTACAGTCTTATCATACAAAATGAATTCTTATTAAATCTTTGTGCAATTCTTAACTAATTCTTAAATCTACGCAAGCTTGATTTTCAAGACGACTGTAAACCCATCTTTTCGGTTGTAACAGCTAATTTGGCCATCCATATTTTCCATGAAGTATTTTGAAATATACAGACCCAGTCCTGAACCATTCTTACCTTCGATATTTTCGCCTCTAAAATATTTATTAAATAGTAAAGGTACTTCTTCCTCGCTAATTCCCGGTCCGAAATCCTGAATATCTAGTTCAAGATAACCATGATTAATGTGTGATTTAATCATGACTTTTGTTCCCGCATATTTATATGAATTGCTGATAATATTATCTATTACTTGCTGCATACGCAAGCGATCCATTAAAAGAATACATGGTGGTATTGGATCATAGACAATTTGCTGATCATAATTGACATTTTCAATCATATCAACCAGTACCTCACTCGTCTCCTCGGTAACTGTTAATTTTAATTGTTGCAGCTCTTCTAAAGTGGCATGAAACATATCTGTGATAAGTAAATTAATTTGCTCTGCTTTTGAATAAATCGTATTCACTTGTTTTATCACCTTATCATCGGTTGCCTGCAAAAGCATTAACTCGCTAACCGCTTTAATTGAAGCGACTGGCGTCTTAATATCATGACTTAATGTAGCTACAAGCTCTTTCTTACTACGGTTGGATTCATATTCCCTTTGGCGTGCAGCCTCGAGTTCTTCACGCAGTATATCAAAACTTTCCGTGAACGCACCAAAGTAATTGTTCTTCTCCATATTTAATGGGACATCTAAATTACCTCTAGCCACATTCGCTGCGAATTGTTGAAGCTGCTGAAATGGTTTCAAAAACGTTCTGTAAATATAAAAGATATACAGAATAAGCACGATCATTAATAGTCCGAATATCAAACTTAAAAGTGTGACTAGTTCACTTTTTTGTTGTTGTACCATTTCTTGTTCATTATTTTGAATAACGATTTTCCCAACAATCTCGTTGCTTTTCTCCAGGTCTATCAATATATCTCTATCTTTAATAGCATTGTATACATCGACAAAATGACTTCCTGGTGTTTGATAAACCACGCTTTCTGAGTTATCAATGATGGAAAATGGTTGTTTTAGATCGATATTGTGAAAGGTTTCTCCACTAATCTGTCCCCAATTATTTTCAGTAGTTTTAACCACATCATTAACGGCCACAAGATCCACTTCTGAAATTTTATTATTCTTAATCACTATAATGGAGAAGACAATGCCCACACTAAAAATGACGAAAATGGAGCCAATTAGTAATTTAATTCTCATTGGCTGGTATCCTCTAGAACATATCCTGTTCCCCATACCGTTTTAATAAATTTCGGGTCCTTTGGATTCCTTTCAATTTTTTCACGTAAATGACGAATATGTACATTTAGGGTTCCATCTCCCACAAAAGAATCTCCCCATACGTTTTGAAACAATTCATCCTTCGTGATGATTCGATTTTTATTCTTTGCCATATAAGATAAAAGTTTATATTCCATCGTTTTTAGTTGAATCTCTACACCATTTACGCGGACACGTTGCAGATTTGTATCAATTTGTATGTTTCCAAAATCTAAAACTTCTTGTTGATTACTAGAACCATTGCCAAGTCTTTTGAGTACTGCTTTTACTTTTGCGAGCAAGATACTGAGTGTATATGGCTTCTGAATGTAATCATCTCCGCCTATATTTAGCGCAATGAGTATATCATCATCGCTCGAACGGGCACTGATAAATAGAATCGGAATTTGTGTTGTTTTGCGCAATTTTTTACATAGGTCAAAGCCAGAAGAATCCCCAAGATTAATATCAAGAAGTATCAATGACGGTTCATTCTCTTGCAAAAAACGTTCACACTCCTCCGCACTTGTCACAAATGCCGTTTTGACTTCAAACATATTAAAATATTCACTAGTTGTTTCGGCTAAAGCAATCTCATCATCGACGATCAAACAATCTACTTTCATCACAAATCTCCTAAAAAAAATTTCCCTCGGATATTTACAGTATATAGTAGATTTTGTTGAGGATGTGTAAATTTTGGGATTACGTATTTAATCAGAGGTTGTACAGAACGCGGCTCATCCCCTAGTGAGGTAACATTTTGTGAAGGCAATATTATTCAAAAAATGATACAAAAAAAACCATATGACATATCCAAAAAGGAATGTCATATGGTTTCTTCATCATTCTATTAATCTATTTCATAATAACTGCAAACAACTTGTCCAACAGCTTTAGCCGCAACGAGAAGCGCATCCTCATCAATATCAAATTTTGGATGGTGATTAAAGTATGGATTTTCTACTCCTTTTGGTGTACAAGCGATGTAGAAAAAGCAAGCTGGGAATTTTTCAGCATAATAAGCAAAATCCTCAGATGGTGACATTGCAGGGAATTCTTTTACTTCTTTTATGTCCTTATCGTCCATGCTTCGTAAGCTCTCTGCAACCTTAGCTGTTAGCTCAGGATTGTTGTATAAAGGTGGATAATCCGGAGTGTAAGTAAGTTCGCAGGTTACGCCGAACTCTTCTTCTATTCCTCTAACAATCCGTTTAACTTCTCTCTCAATCGTTTCTTTTGTCTCGACCGTCATATAGCGAATATCACCTTCAAGTTCGACACTATCTTTAATAACGTTGAATGTGCCTTTTCCATCGAAAGAACCAATTGTAATCACACCGATATCGAATGGACTTAATCTTCGACTAACAATGGTTTGTGCAGCTGTAACAAAATGAGCAGCAGCTACAATCGCATCGTTAGCTAAATGAGGAGAGGATCCATGTCCACCTCTTCCTTGCACTTTTAATTTCATATAGGCACGTCCATTAAAGGAATACCCAGCATGATATCCGACTGTTCCTGCTGGTCCCATAGGTAACAAATGAATGCCATAGATCGCGTCTAAGTCATCAATCAAACCAGACTCTACGATACTTTTTGCTCCACCTGGTGGTACTTCTTCTGCATGTTGGTGAATGATTTTTATGGTTCCAGGAATGGAATCCTTTAATTGAATTAAACAATCCGCTAAAACTAATAAGTAAGCAGTATGTCCATCATGACCACATGCATGCATAACGCCCTCAATCTTTGATTGAAAGGGTACATCTGTTTCTTCTGTAATTGGAAGAGCATCAAAATCTGCACGGAGACCAATTGTTTTTCCAGGCTTACCACCTTTAATCGTTACGATAATACCATAGCCATTTCCAACATTCGTTTGAACCTCAACGTCTTTTCCCTTATAAAAATCTGCAATAAATTGTGCCGTTTTTTCCTCTTTAAATGAAACCTCAGGGTTTTCATGTAAATAACGACGGATATTAATGATTTCCTCTTTACGTGATTCTAGCATGCTCATTAATTCACTTTTCATCATGTTCGTCTCCTTTTAGCGGTCCAGAATGAAGGAGTTCTCCATTCTGGACCAAATTATTAAAATGAGCTGAATCCGACTTCTAATTATGCTGTTTTTTCTAATGACACGTCTGAAGTTTTACCAGCATTTTTTGGTACCATGAATGTAATTGAAAGAATCGACAGGATACCAAAGATCACATTTACGATAATTCCTACAGATGCTGCTAGCTCAACACTTCCAGCTGCTGCTACTGAACTATAAACCGTTGCGGAAATGGCAACACCAATCGCACTTCCTAGAGAACTTGCCATTTTGTAAACCCCTGCAGCTTCCCCCACTTTATCTGATGGAGCATTTGATACAGATGTATCAGTAGATGGTGTTGCATATACTCCAAGTCCGAGACCGAATAAAACAAATCCAATAAATACAACAACTGTATATGCAAGATCAGGTAAGAAGGTTAGGCCCATCATCGCTACACCAACTGTTGTGATAATTGCGCCCCAGACCATTGGTGATTTCGCTCCTACTTTTTGCAGGATTTTTTCTCCAACACGAATCATTGCAAGAACAACAATTAAATAACCAATTGATAGCATACCTGATTGAAATGCAGTGAATCCACGACCCACTTGAACATACGTATTCGCAACAACAAGTGTTCCAGCAATTGCATTTAATAAAAAGTTTGAATAAGTTGCACCTGCATATGGTTTATTCTTAAATAATGAGAAATCAATAAGTGCGATTGCTTTTCCTTTTTCAACATTGAAGAAGACAATGGCTCCGACAATCGTTACGACAGCAAGAAGAATCGTGATAGGACTTGTCCAACCTAAATCTGCACCAAATGTAATAAATACGTTTAAGGCGATCATTGTAACAATAAAGATTGCTAACCCACTATAATCAAATTTAAAAGAACCATTTCCTTTTACCTTGCTTTCAGGTGTATCTTTAATTAACCACATCGCAAGAAGGGCAAAAATAATGGAAAAAATAAAGATCCATCTCCATCCCATATACGTTGCGATGGCACCACCTGCGAATGAACAGACACCTGAACCGCCCCAAGATCCGATTGACCAGTAACTAAGAGCACGCTGTCTATCTTTTCCATCAAAGTAAGCTTTCATTAACGCAATGGTTGCTGGCATAATACAAGCTGCGGAAATACCCTGAATGATACGTCCGATAATTAATAAAACCGGACCTTGCGCTAATACAAGACATAAAGAACCAATAACACTTAAAATTAACCCAACATACGTAATTTTTTTACGACCCATTTTATCTGCGAGCCCACCTGCAGCTACGATAAACATACCTGAGAATAAGGCAGTTAAACTAATGGCAATATTAAGCGTTCCATATGAAATCCCTAAATCGGATTGGACAGACGGGACGACATTGACCATTGCTTGTGCAAAAAGCCAGAATGTGATAACCCCGAACACAATCCCTGTAATTAACTTATCTGTACCTTTATATGCTGTCTCCATTGTATGACCCCCATATATCACCTAGACTTTTGTTTCGTTTCTATACTATAAGTATAAAAATTTAGGCCTTATTGAGAGAGTCAATAATTATGCAAATCACTATACAATAGAGTGAAAATATTAACCAATGATTTTATCGAGGAAATAATATGGGGTAAATTATTGACATTCACCTACTCAAAAAGGGGCCTTAACACATAATCGTGCTGGTCCCATGATTGGATATGTGAACACTCGTTTTAGTACACTTTTCGAATTTCAAAAAAGTGAACGGCATTGCTTGTTAAATAGGAATAAAATGACCAATGATCTTCAATTGACTCATCAAATATTTCTAAGGATGGTCTACTGGAATTGATAATATAGTCAATGATTTCAGCATCCATCCCATATTTACTATTTAAACGCCACCACTTTGTGTACAGCGCTCCATGATTTCTATCAAACACAAGCTTACGTATTTGATAGTCTCCTCTCGGAATTCCAGAAATCATGACATGAATTTCTTTATTAAGTTTCTGAAGAAACGTCTCTTCAATTGAAAGATAAGGATTGATAATGTTGCAGTTCATCAGGATCAACTGATATCCTCGGTCATTCTTTGTCATCACATAATCCTTATCCTGTGCAACAATTTCACCACGTAGACGTTTCAAAAACATTAATGCAAAATAGGCTGGACGTTTTCCCTTTAAATAATGAAATAACTCAACAGCATCCATTCGATAACGCAAATCTTTTCCCGCATCCTCATGTGCAATGGTGTTAATCCAGAGAGCAACTGATTGCACCTCATTGGAGATATCCAATACATTTTTCAATAGAAGTGCTCCGCGAAAAAACGTGCCATTTGTATACCGAGTATTGCCTGATAATGTGTTCCATGAAACGAGATGAAGTGGTTTTTCTAGTTGGTGTTTCTTTAAATAGAGCTTCAGCTTATTTGTTTTTTCTTTGATGTAATCTTCTGCTAAATCCATTTTCATGCCCGCCATATCTTTAAAATCAATGACCTCATTTTGATTCGCGTTATACCCGATAAAATCAATAAACTCGCCATGCTCTAGCTGCCATTCGTGTTGAACTCCCGTTTTTTCTTTCCGGAAAGAAAAAGGCATATATACGCCGACCTGAATCGAAGGGAGTAACGCTTTTAACACCTTATGTAATTTCAAATAAACTCTTTGTAATTCACTTGCTTGCACACCTGTATAATATGGCTCGTGAAAGATCACATGCCAGTGCTTAACAAATGATTCACCATAAAGCTGCAAACAATGTTTGGTGAATTGAACGAGTTTTGTAAAATATCGTTCTTCATTTCTTGAAATATCTAGATAATCTGAACGAATAAATAATGATAAATCATGCTTCTTCATAAATTCCAAGGCACTATCAATATTAAAGTAAGGGGATGTCGTCGGTATCTCTTCATCTGTCTCTACCTCAGGTGGAATAACTGTATTACTCATGAGATGATGAACTCCGATATACTTTAACTGCAAATCCTTTTTGACTTCTACTATTTGAGAGCGAACATCTTCTTTTAACAGCTCAAAAATTTCTCCAACAATTAATGTATGTTCAGGATGTTTTAAGTCCACTGTCTTAGCTTCATTCAACGTGATCGATAGCTTTTCATATTTTGTCTCTGTTTGGTTATAAGGTTTTTGATCATCTTCATTCATTCTGCTTAGTCTTGCAATAATCTCTGAAGATTGGATTAGATTTGAAGCATCTTCTTTTGTATAGCTATGAACCGAATCTTCTTTTTCGACAGAATGGCTCTCTCGATATGAATGGGGTGTCATTCCGTATTCTTCTTTAAAAAAGGTTGTAAACGATTTTGTGTTTGGAAAGCCATTATTCATGGCAATTTGTGAAATAGAGTCCGTCGTATAAAGTAAATCCTTCATACAATGCTTTAGCCTGATTCCCGTTAAATAACGACTAAATCCCATTCCCATTTTCTGTTTAAAATAGCGTGAAAGATAGCTTTTTGATAAAAAGTATTTCTGCGCAACCTCATCTAACGTGATCATTTGATCATAATTTCTTTCCATGAAATCAATGATTTGCAGGAGGCGTTGATCCTCTGTATCTATTTTCTGGACGACGCTTCCTTCTTCTTTAAAACTTCGAATCAAAATCAGTAGCAATTGACAGATATAGCTTTTTACCTCAATTCGGTAGCATTCATCTTGTCTGTAATAACTAATCATCACATTAGCCAAAAGCTTGCGAATGGCATGAATCATCTCTTCTCTTCCAAGATCAATTTCCCTAGAATAACATTCAAACCGCTGATTCCGATAGTCCGCATAATGATGGTCCATGAAACCGTCAGAAATGGATAAGATCATGACCCGATTCCCTTCATCTCCTTGAACCTGGTAAAGCTGATTTCGATTCATGACTAGTAAATCGTTTTCTTCCAAATGATAAAAGCGACTAGAAGTCTCTATTTTTATTTTTCCACTCATGACCAGAATAAATTGAATCCCTTTATTGATTCGTGGAACGAGTGATTTTATATGTTGAAAGGATAGTTGAAAATCTGACAATGGATCGTTCAATCTACTCACCCCCTAACTTATGCGTTCAAATCATGACCATTACCATTCATAGTATGAATCTATTTTCAAGAAATTAGGTATTGTTAACCAATCATGATGGTAATTACTCGATTCTACCCTGTAATTCGAAAAAACACGCTGAAATTCCTCAGCGTGTTTCCTTTAATTCTATTATCATACACCTTGGTTCTTAGAATGTCATGTTTAGACAGCATTAGTCGACCACTTTTTGCTCGAGCTGGACGCTCTTTTGTAAAAGCATTACTTTTTTTCCGTGTACAAGGAAGTAGTAAATGATACAAAGTAAAACAACAACAGCCATGCTCACATACATTCCTTTAAATCCTAATGAAGGAAGTATAGATCCTAACACAAACGGACCAACTCCCATACCTAAATCAAAGGAAACAAAGAAGGTTGAATTCGCTAACCCAACACGGTGAGGTGGTGCCTTTTTAACCATTATCGTTTGAATACAAGACATCGTTGTTCCATATCCAATCCCAATCAAAGCACCTGCTAGTAAAAGAATGAAGCCATCTTGTGCTTGACTAACGATATACAATCCGATTAAAAATAAAATCATACTTGGATAAACAACTGAATTTTCACCTTTTAGATCAAATCTTCTCCCAGTAATCGGTCTAGATGCCAATAGGAACACGGCATATACGAGAAAGAAGAAACTTGCGGCTTCCGTTAAATTCACTTCATTTGCATACGAAGAAATGAACGTCATCACACTTGAATAAGCAAAACCTAGTATGACCATTAATATAGCCATGGAAAGCCCACTAAACTCAAAGAAATCACTAAGTTTAAATCCTTTTAAACTCTGTGCTTGCTCTTTTGAAATTTTTACATCTTCCACCTTCAAAGCTACGGCAAGCACCATTCCAATGACGCCAAAAATAACACACATTAAAAAGGCCATATTATAGCCAGCATGCTGAACAATGAGCAAAGCAATAAATGGCCCAATCGCTGTCGCAATGGTTACACTCATTGAAAAATAACCAATTCCTTCTCCGCTTCGTTCACGGGGGATCGAGCTTGTCATAACAGTCGCGATGACTGTAGCGGCAATACCTAATGCAGCACCATGAATAAAACGATCAATTAAAAGCAGCGCTAAATTATTAATAATCAAGTAAAGAAAAGTCGTTACGATGAACACAATAATAGATGAGTATAATAATTTTTTTCTGCCGATAACATCTAGATATTTCCCAGCTAACGGGCGGGAACAGAGGGTTCCAAGAATAAAGATACTTGAGGCAAGTCCTGCCAGACTTTGAGGCGCATCAAACTTTTTTACGGCATATTCAGAAAAAATAACCATGAGTAAGAAAAAGTTCAAACTAAGAAATAAGTTTGTTAAACAAACCATAATAAAGTCTTTTGTCCATAACTTTGGTCGAGTCACTTTACCAATCTCTCCTTTTTTATTTTTCTCCATCGTATAGGGATGGACTTAGGGCTTTGCTATCGATTTGTAAGCTAAGCATAATGTATATGGTACAATACAAATATTGATAAATAAAATGAATGTTATTTATAAAGGAGATAAGTAGTTACTTATGCCAACGTTTACACAATTTGAAATCCTTGTAAAGGTTATTGACGAGGGAAGCTTTACAAAAGCTGCTCAAAAACTGCATATGTCGCAGCCAGCGGTCAGCCATGCAATCTCTACTTTAGAATCGGAGTTAGGCGTTACTTTATTAGTACGAGAGCGAGGAAAAAATTTAATTGTAACAGATATAGGGAAACGGATTCTCTTCCAAATAAGAAATATTCTTAATGGCTTAGAAAAAATTGACCAAGAAGTCTCATTAGAAAAAGGATTAATCACTGGAACAATCCGTATTGGCACTTTTCCTAGTGTTACGGCTCACTTTTTACCAAAAATTATTCGAACGTTTCAACAAAAACGACCGAATGTTTCACTTACATTTAAAGAGGGGGCGCAAGAGGAAATCAAAGAATGGTTGACCTCACGGGAAATTGATATCGGTTTTGTCGTTCTTCCATGTCGTGAATTAGATACAATCCCGCTTGTAAAGGATCGATATCTTGTGATGCTCCCTAATGGTCATCCTTTGCTACAGAAAGAACTGGTACGTCTAGAAGATTTAGAAAACGAGCCTTTCATTATATCTAATGGTGGATATGAAGCACCTATTATCGATCTCATGAGGAAACAAAAAATATCAATTTTAGAGAAATACAATACAGCGAACCTAAATACATCTTTAGGGTTGATCAAAGAAGGGCTCGGAGTCCTTATTCTACCTGAGCTCTCATTGAAAAATCTTTCTTTTCCTAAAGCGAACATCCGACCATTAGAAACAAACAATCACAGACATATCGCCTTGGGCTTACCTTCAGTAAAGGGTGCATCTCCTGCCGTCAATTTATTTATTGATATAACAAAAGAACTGTTTGATTAGGTAGTTTAAAAAATGCGGTAAAAGTGGGTTTTTGCTAAAAAGCAATAAGGACCTTTCTGAAAGGAAAGGTCCTTATTCGTTAGTAATGCAGCTATGAAATTGACTCCCCTGCTTTACTTTTCATGTCTAGATATACGATTCTTTTTTCCATAACGAACAAATCAAGGCTTTGGATTAATACCAACCCAGGATAAGCCAATCATTAAAAATGTAAAAAGTAAAATAAACAAACTAATCCCAATTCCCCAAGCTGCATATAGTCTTGATCTTTTAGATGTGATCAAACCAAGCAACCCAAGGACAAGCCCAACAACGGGTAGGTTGATAAGAACCATTTGAGGAAAGTCATCAAAATCCATCAATAACGCAATATTAACCCCTGCTAATGCGATTAGCGCGACCAGAAAGGAAAGGAAACCTGAAATGGTGGGTAGCTTTCTGTGTTTTCCTTTGTTCTTATTGTTCATTTCTAGTTCCATAACTTCACTTCCCCCACCTTCATGACACTAATTCGTTTATTTTCCTTTAGTTTTCTTAATTCGGGAGTTGGGCCAGTGACCACTGCTCCATAAACTTGGATCCCATTTTCTTCAATAAAGGGGATTCTTTCTTTTAAAACTAAAGATCGTGCCTGCGATATTCTTTCAGCTGTTTTTTCATCCTTGGCTAGGAAATGTAAAATATCTAAAAATATCTCTTCATTTGACTTTTGTCGACCATTAAATGGTGACCATGTGGTTGTGTCAACCTGTAGCGGATAGCCTATTGGCGCAACAGAGTATCCCGCATCATACAAACTCTTGTCTTCAATACCTGTATAAACGGCCACCCATCTTACTTCAACATTTTCCCCAAGCTGTTTTTCAATTTCCCCAGGCTTCATTAATTGGTTCAAAGAAAGATATATCTCCCCCACTGTTCCATCTGGAAGGTGATCAAGAATATCCCAGTCTGATCCAACTGTTTTTCCATATGGTCCGCCCGGATGAAAAAGCTTGTTAGTCTCCATGTCTCCCCTAATCGGAAGTGGCCTCTCTAGTTTCATATCCCGCTCAGGAAAATTGGGGTTATCCAGTGCAAAACTAACCGAATACTCGCCCGCTTTATAGTCCTCTTTCCCTATTCGCTTAAACACATCAAAATAAAGATCCATCGTAAAGAATCCGATATCCTCTTCTACTTCCATCTCTTCTAAACTCATATTCGGTTCTGTAACATAAATGGTTTTTGTCGCGATATCAATTAGATGGTTCGCTTTTCCGCCAATCGCGTAATACAAATAACTGCTTAATGTAAGGATTGGCACGATTAATAACAAGACTGCCAGGCTAATCATAATATTTGTTTGTAATGCGTGATTTCTACCCGCTTTAAGGAGTCTTTTTTGTTTTGTTTCAGGTACCTTGTGGCTTTTTTCATAGTCTTGCATCGATTCATTTAAAAAAGATTGATAAAGTTCCTCATCATGATGATTTTGCTCTTTATCCATCGTGCCTCCTCCTTTCCTTAACCCTTTCAACCACCTTTTTCCTTCCCCTTGATAAATGGCTCTTTAGTGTATTTATATTTAAATGAAGAATGTCAGCCGCTTCTTTTAAGCTTAACTGGTGCAAATCACAAAGAACCAGTGCATGCATTTCCGTTTCTTTCAACGAATGAATGTCGTTCATTAGAGCGATAAAACCTTCTTTCTCTAAAAGATAGCTTTCAGGTGTCTTGATACTGATTTGATTATGTACTTCATCGGTTATGACCACCCGACTGTGTTTTCTAGTAAAATCGATAAAAGCATGATAGGCCACTTTAAACAGCCATGGTTTAATAGTTTGGATGTCATCTTCCGACAGCTGTAAATACGCTCGGTAAAACGTCTCTTGAACCAAATCCTCCGCCGTATGGTGATTTTTTGAAAGGGAAAATAAGTATCGATATAGATCATTTACATATGCTTGAAACACTTCATCTAAATCCACCGCTTTCCCCCCTCCAATCTATCCACGAAACAGCTATAAAAAAAGTTGCAAAATCCGAAAAGTTATTTTCGGTACTTATAAAAGAAAATCGAATCCTAATTTTTTCGCAAAAAACACAAAACGAGGGCCTGCCCCCAGTACGGCAACATTTTTCGCCGGGGAACAGACCCTTTCATTATAACCAATCGTTTACTGGCTCACATCTAAATGTAATTTTATCTCTTTTATTTGTTCGATGTGTCGTAGTTCATGCATATAAATTTGTTCAATCCATTGGTCAAGCGGTAATTCACCGAGGGCAGGATGCTTTGTTGATTTCAAAGCCAAAACCGACGTATCCTCAATTGTGCTAAGGAAAGAGAGCAATTTTTTTCTCGAATCGATGAACATGCCAATGATGGATTGAACTTCAAATGGTTCGACATCTGGTTCGACGATTTTCGGAGCTTTAATCTTATTCGTTCGGTCCAATATAAGATGTACATTTTTTCGTTTTTTTGTAGTATTGTCAACCTCTTTTAATCCCCACTCTATTGCCATAATTGTTGCCTGTTCCACTAATACTAGGTGATGACAAACCTGTGCTATACTCCATTTGTTAAGACCAGGTCTATCATTAAATTGCGTGAAATTTAATGAAGAGATCTCCTTTACTACATTATTTCTCGTTTCATACAGATTTTCATATATTTCATTACTCATGTAAGTCCACCCTTCACGAGAAAAAATAAATACCTAGATTCCTATTTAAGTATATATTCTTCAAGATGAAAAGTATTCTAGAGTTCGCGACTGGTATCCAAATTCTTACACCCAAAGGTTCAATAATCCTTCATTGATCCCTAAATTATACATATAGTAGACACCAAAAACAGTACTGATTGCCCCCGTTATTAAACCGAATGTCCCACTTACAGTCCTACGTTTCTTGCTTAACACAAACGGAATGCCAATGATGGTAGTAAATAAAAGCATGCCAATGACCGTTCCTACACCAAAAATAAGGATAAAGATTGCTGCTTCCCCTACACTTTTTACAGTACCCATCGTCAATAGAACCATGGCTCCGCTTCCTGCTAGTCCATGGACAAAGCCTATAAACAAGGAACCCAAATAAGAAGTGCTTTTATGTTCCCTGCTATGTTGGTGGTGATGGACATGTGTGTGTTTATGTATAAACGTATTTTTAAAAGAAAGAATTGTTTTCACCCCAAGGTAAACTAACATGATTCCTACTAAAAATTCTAAAGACATGGCCCACTTTTCAGGTATTTCGTTCTTCATAAGGATGACGACAAGCCCAACTAGAAAAAGTGTTACAGTATGCCCAATTCCCCAAAATATTCCCGCCAAAGAAGCGTTCCACAACTTTTTACTTTGGCTCGCAATTGTGGATACTGCAATAACATGGTCAGGTTCAATCGCATGCCTTATTCCTAAAATGAAACCCAGGGCTAAAACTGAAAAAAAAGTAACCTCCATCAGATCTCTCCTCCATTTTTCTTTACTTGTTAATAACCCAGCAATTATACGAATTGCTGGGTTATCAACCTTAATATTTTCTTAGCAAGCTAGGGGTTTTGTTAAACCACTCTTGGCTAATTATATGATGGAATTCAGAAAATATATTTTCAATCGTCTGTGTTTTATTTGCTAACACCCGTACCGTGAATCCTGGGATTGGTAAGGTTGACAGTCCCACTTTATATTCCTTTGTATTTGTATCGATAGCCTGATATAAACGGTCAAGGAGACTATGATTGGCTTTTTCGTCAATCACAAGTAAAGATCCCAAATGGGAATAGCCTTCCATCAGGCCCAATTCCTCCATGTTCCGCATCGACGGATTTAGTTTGATATGATCATATATCACCAATTCATTTTCCATATAAACTTCATTGATTAGCTGAAGTATATCATAACTAAACTTTTCCCCGTCCGGAGACCATCCTGGGGTAATAATATCTGAGTAAAGAAGAGTGGATCCTTTCTCCATACGGATTACATTCTTTTGTTTATATCGTGCATCCTGGTAACCTATTAGCGGATCGGGAATATACTCAAGGTAGCTTCCGTCTTTAAGGTTAATTTCTGTTTCTTGGTAAGCATGGGTCTTTGGTGTCTTGTAAATTTTTGTGGCTGACTGTGTGGTTAATGTTAGCTTTGCTTGTTTTTCTAACGAAATCTTGAGTTGATAGCGGTCCCCATCCAGATAGCCACCACCTGGATTTAAAATATAATAACAGACTTGTCCAGAATCATCATGATAGATGGGGCGCATAACTTTATACGCCCCTTGAAAGTAAACATTCTTTGCGACGGTCTTTCCATTCCGCTCCTCTGCATCTAAACGCAAAACGCCAGTCCAGTCCTGCATTTTTATGACAACCCTTTTAAAAGTGCATTCTTCTTGATCCAATCTATAACCTGATCAAGACCTTCGTTGGTTTTTAAATTGGTGAAAATAAATGGTTTGTCACCGCGAAACACTTTTGTATCAGATGCCATAACATCTAGATTTGCCCCAACTAGTGGTGCCAAATCCGTTTTATTGATGATAAAAAGGTCAGACTTAATCATCCCTTGTCCACCTTTACGCGGGATTTTTTCTCCTTGAGCCACATCAATAATATAGATGGAAAAATCGACAAGCTCTGGGCTGAATGTAGCAGCCAGATTGTCCCCTCCACTTTCTACAAAAATGAGTTCAACATCGGGATGTCTCTTAATCAATTCTTCGATCGCCGCGGAATTCATGGAGGTATCCTCCCGTATGGCCGTATGCGGACAACCACCTGTCTCTACACCAATAATTCGATCCTCCGGAAGCACGCCGTTATTCATCAGGAATTTCGCATCTTCTTTTGTATAGATGTCGTTTGTAATAGCGGCCATACTGATTTCACCTTGCAAATGACGAGTTAACTTTTCAACCAACGCAGTTTTTCCTGCTCCTACTGGTCCCCCTACTCCAATTTTAATAGGTTCCATAACAACACTTCCTTTTCTCTATTAATCAAACATTAAGATGCGAAGATTCGAACATTCACACGTTCATGCAGCATTTGCGATAGTTCCAGACCGGGAGAGACAATCCCAAAGTCGTCTTCATCCATTTCCTCTACCTTTGCAACAGCCTCTGTTAAAACATCTTGAAACTCTTGAATCGTTTTCTGACCTGCTGTTTGGCCCAAAGGTATAGCCCGAACCGCATTTTGCACAAGGCTTGAAACAGTCGAATATAAATAATACAAAATAGTAGTGAATGCGGGCACACCAAGATGGTGGCCCACAATCGTAAATACAATCGCTGGATGACCGAAGGATTTGTTTTGTTTGATGCGCTCGCCATACTCAGACAGAACCGGAATGTCGTAAAGGGATTTTACGAGTATGAGCATCCGGTCGCCTACCCTTTGGGTACCCTCTCTCGTTTCCCGTGGCAAGTTTTGCGCGTTCAACATCCTGTCTACTTTCCAAACTTTTTGGAAGTCTCCCTTTTCTAATGCTTCGTATACGAGACGGCAGGCAAGACCATCTGAATAAATGAGCTGCTCATTTACATACACATGCAACCAGCTATTGAATGATTCTCGATTATGTACTTTGTCTGCTTGAATATAAGTCTCCAACCCATATGAATGACTAAACGCTCCTGTCGGGAAATTGGAATCACATAACTGAAATAATGAAAGAGTATTTTTATCCATGGCTGTGCCCGATATGGCGAAAGGCCTTTTTCACTTTCCGCTTTTCACGTTGATAAGGAATCTGAAGCTCTTTCAGTAATTCTTCAACAAGGTAATCATACTGAACAAGCATCTCGTCCCCTTCAAATTGGGCCGGTAGATGACGATTCCCCAACTGATGGGCAATTGTCCCCATCTCCTTTAGACTACGTGGTTTTATCACAATTAACTCATCGGAGAGCACATCTATGATGATTAAGTTCTTATCATCCATATAGAGAACATCACCAGCAACAAAATCACGCGGTTCTTTTAATCGAATTCCAATTTCCTTGCCATGGTCGGTCGTCACCCTCTGAATCCGTTTCATTAAATGATCGCTTTCAAGGAACACCTTTTCAATATGGCGCTTTTCAATCTCTTCTTTTTCCATATCATCAATATTTGTTACAATTCTTTCTACTAACATGATCTTCACCTCAGAATAGGAAATATCGTTGTCCCATTGGTACCTGGTCAACCGGCTCGCATGTAATTAATTCACCGTTTACTTTCACTTCATACGTTTGCGGATCAACCGTTATTTCTGGAGTTTCGGAATTCAACTTCATGTCTTTCTTCGTCAGTTTCCGAATACCGCGAACCGGAAGAATCATTTTTTGCAACCCAAGCTTTTCATGCACTTTCTCATCAAAAGCAGCTTGGGAAATGAACGTAATGGATGAGCTGGATAACGCTTTTCCGTATTGCGCATACATTGGACGATAAATAACAGGCTGCGGTGTCGGGATAGACGCGTTCGCATCGCCCATCAAGCCCTCGACAACAAATCCATTTTTCAGGATCATTTCTGGTTTCACCCCGAAGAAGGCTGGATTCCAAATCACAAGGTCAGCAATTTTCCCAACTTCGATGGATCCAACATACTCGGAAATTCCATGGGTGATCGCAGGGTTAATCGTATATTTAGCAACATAACGCTTTGCACGATTATTATCAGAAAGCTCAGTGTCGCCCTCTAAAATTCCCCTTTGCTTTTTCATTTTGTCAGCCACTTGCCATGTCCGCAAAATAACCTCGGCTATCCGCCCCATCGCTTGTGCATCCGAGCTAGTCATACTAAATACACCCATATCTTGGAGAATATCCTCTGCAGCAATGGTTTCACGTCTAATACGTGAATCGGCAAATGCAAGATCCTCTGGAATAGAAGGATTTAAGTGGTGACAAACCATTAGCATGTCCAAATGCTCATCCACTGTGTTTATTGTATAAGGCATGGTCGGATTTGTTGAAGATGGAAGAATGTTCATATAGCTGGCTGATTTAATAAGATCCGGCGCATGTCCGCCCCCTGCTCCTTCTGTATGGTACATATGAAGGACACGGTCTTTAATCGCTGCCATCGTATTTTCCATAAAGCCGCCTTCATTCAACGTATCGGCATGAAGAGCGACCTGTACATCATATTTTTCAGCAACCCTTAATGCATAATCTAGGGCAGAAGGGGTTGCTCCCCAGTCTTCATGAACTTTCAGACCTATAGCACCAGCACGCACCTGTTCTGCCAGCGGCTCCTCTGCAGTCGCTTGGCCTTTTGAAGTGAATCCAACGTTAATTGGCAATCCTTCCGCTGCTTGGAGCATTTTGTGCATATGCCATACACCAGGAGTTACAGTTGTCGCTTTTGACCCTGCAGCAGGGCCAGTTCCGCCCCCAATCAATGTTGTAAGTCCTGAAGCTAATGCTGTTCGAATTTGTGTCGGATTGATAAAATGAACGTGGGTATCGATTCCACCTGCTGTTACAATCATGCCTTCACCAGCAATGATTTCTGTTCCTGCCCCGATCACAATATCCACATTGTCCATAATTAACGGGTTTCCAGCTTTACCTATGCCAGCAATTTTCCCATCACGAATTCCAATATCCGCTTTGTAGATGCCGGTATAGTCTAAAATAACAGCGTTTGTAATGACCAAATCGGCAATTCCATCACCACGTGTTACTAGTGGATGTTGCCCCATTCCATCACGAATTACCTTCCCTCCACCGAATACCACTTCTTCTCCATAGGTGGTATGATCCTTCTCAATTTGAATCAGTATATCAGTATCTGCTAAACGAATAGAATCACCTGTAGTCGGTCCATACATTTGTGCATATTGCTTTCTTGTCATCTTGAAACTCATTGGTTACCCCCCTTTTCTAGTGAACCGTCTACTTTATTATTAAAACCATAAACACGGCGTTCTCCAGCAAAATCAATTAGTTCAATTTCCTTTTCATCCCCTGGTTCAAAACGCACAGCAGCTCCAGCTGGGATGTTTAGGCGCTTTCCGTATGCTTGATCTTTATCAAATTGAAGTGCTTCATTGACTTCATAAAAGTGAAAATGGGACCCCACCTGAACAGGACGGTCTCCTGTATTTGTCACAGTCAATTTGGATGCTTTCCTTCCGGCATTGCAAACGATGTCTTCTTCTTTTAGAAATAATTGGCCTGGCTGCATGTAAATAGCCTCCTGTCACTTTTTATTTAATCGGACTATGAACTGTTACAAGCTTTGTTCCATCTGGAAATGTGGCTTCTACCTGGATATCATCAAGCATCTCCGGGATTCCTTCCATCACATCATCACTTGTCAAAATCGTGGCTCCATATTCCATCAATTCTGCAACTGTTTTTCCATCACGTGCACCCTCTAACACTTCATGGGTGAGCAGTGCAACCGCTTCCGGATAATTTAATTTCAAACCTCTTTCTCTCCGGCGCCTAGCTAGGTCGGCCGCAACAACGATCATGAGCTTGTCTATCTCACGTGGTGATAATTGCATGGTCATCCTCCTATTTTCATACTTTATTTTCCTAAAGCTATTTAAATCTTTATGTATGTTCTCCAGTTTTTCCCTTATTTAAACAAGCTATTTGTTATAAATAATATAAAAAAATATCGACAACCCACTTGGCTTATTAAAGATTTGCTCTCATCTAAACGAACAATCAAATTTCTTTTTATTTAATCCTTGATTACAAGGGATACTAACGAGGTGGAAACGTGGAAAGAATAGAATCGCCGCAGTGAAGTAGCAGTTTCTGTTATGAGATCGTTTTCCAATAATTTTTGGAAGGAAGGATTTTCGTGCAAAACACCAATCATAAGCCTTGGGCAGAAGGAAGATTATTTTCTTTTCTGATGGCCGCTCTAAAAAGCATTTCTCAAGTTATGCTCATTGAAAATGCTCTTTCGGGATTTATCATACTCATAGCTATAACGATCTTTTCCTATACTTTAGGAATCATCACCATTTTATCAGCCTTGATTGCCAATATTATGGGGAGGATAGGAGGTGTAGAGGAACAAACGATTAATCAGGGGCTGTTGGGTTACAATTCCGTATTGACAGGAATAGCGCTAACCTTATTCCTGACAGGACCTTACGACTGGATAATCGCCCTCCTTGGCGCTGCCGTTACAGCAGTATTTACAGCCGCCATGATTCATGTAATGAAGAATACGGGGATCCCAGTTCTTACTTTTCCCTTTATCATCCTGACATGGTTTACATTGATGGCTTCTTATCGGTTAGAGGCTTTTCACATAACCTCAAACTTTGTCCCTCAGGATATTTCTTATTGGAAATTGGAACCACCTGAAAATGTAGTGTGGTTAGATGCGGCTGTTCACGGAATTGGACAAATTTTCTTCATAAGTAGCACTCTATCAGGTATTCTGTTTTTTGCCGCGGTTTTTTTTGCTGGATGGAAGCTTGGCCTTTATGCTGTTTTAGGAAACGTGGTGGCTTTATTGACATCGTTTTTCCTTGGGGGAGAATATGATCCAATTGAATTGGGGCTTTATGGATACAATGCAATACTAACCTCCTTAGCTGTGGCTGTCGTATTTAAGACGAATCAAAACCGTTTTGCGTTTATCTCCAGCATAATCGCTACTTGTGTAACTATTCCGTTAGTAGCCAGTATAACAACATTACTTCAGCCATTCGGACTTCCGGCCTTGACCATGCCTTTCGTTCTTAGCACATGGCTTTTCCTGGGTGCTAGAAGAGTTATGCCGAACCTATAAAATGAAATTACTCAATTACTACGTAAATAGTAGGCATACACCACCCCGATTAGGGAAAACTTGAAAGAAATTACTACTTAGGAGGAATTCATTATGTTTAAAGATTTAGAAGTACGACCAATGTTTGACGATCAGGTGCACGAGCGTCATCAATTCACAATTACTGTTGATGGATCAGACTACCAAGGACTTTTACACGAAGGCGAGATTCATTGGTTTCATCCACATCCTAAAAACACATTCGAGGAAGATCATGTAGATGCGATTGAAGCCCAAGTCCACGAGAAGATTTCGCAACACTTGGAGCAGCAACAACAATAAAAAAGTAGCTGAATCTTTGGTTTTTTGCTCAGAAAGTCCTTCATGAAGGACTTTTCCGCATGATTTCTTCATCGGGATGTCCTTCATAACCTCGATGAAGGACTTTTCCGCGTGATTTCTTCGGCGGAATGTCCTTCATAACTTCGATGAAGGACTTTTCCGCATGATTTCTTCGGCGGAATGTCCTTCATTGCTTCGATGTAGGACTTTTCCGCATGATTTCTTCGGCGGAATGTCCTTCATAACTTCGATGAAGGACTTTTCCGCACGTTTTCTTCATCGGAATGTCCTTCATAACTTCGAGCATGATTTCTTCGGCGGAATGTCCTTCATAACTTCGATGAAGGACTTTTCCGCATGATTTCTTCGTCGAAATGTCCTTCATCAAAATTTGGTCATATAAGAAAACCAGACAAATGCCCAATCCTTTTTGTTTATACAACTATTTTTTATATAATTCAAAATTAAAACGCCCAATTTGTGGACGCAAAAATAAGTAATCCTTAATATCTTTCATATACTACCTACAATAATCCTATACCTTTCGTATTGTAAAAAACTTTGTCAAAAGCCATGTTCCTGGAGAAAATCCAAGCGTTAATTGCCATGCACCAAGACCTTGCAATCCATATTCATGAATAAGTAACATTTTAGCTCCCATGCTTCTTACGTCTTCAAACCATACTTCATGTCTTAATCCCGTTTGATCAGTATAATAAAAAAAAGGAGACTCATATTCAGTTGAATATTGGATCGGTGATTGAAACCTCATGGCTGTTTCCATAGCTCGTTCATTTGAAATAGCTGGAGCAACCCTACCCGGATTATGAGGAATAATCCAATCATACCCATATAAAGGCATGCCTATAATAATTTTTCTATGGGGGACATATCTTATGGCAAATTCAATCGTTCTTCGTACATCTGTAATTGGAGCAACAGGTCCTGGTTCACTTCCGGCATGGTGAAAATCATAAGCCATGATAAACATGTAGTCGACTACGGACCCTATTCCCCCAAAATCGTAACCCCTAAGCCAGGGAATGTCTTCACTTGTTTTTGCAGGAACAGCAATGGTCAGAGTACGCCCTAATGGCCTTAACCGATCACTCAATTCCCGTAAAAAACCTGTAAACAGATCTCGATCTTCAGCTAATACTCGTTCAAAATCGATTGTAATCCCACCATAGCCTCTATTGGTTACTAAATAAGTAATATTATTTACTAGATTTGTTCTTGCAGTAGGATTATTTAATACTTGATGAACTAGTTCAGAACTAAAGCCTTCAGGTACCAGATTGGTAATCGTTGCAAGCGGTCTTACCCGATAAGTCCAGGCCGTCTGAATAGCAGTCAAATCATTTAAGGTGTTAGCGATATCCCCATTGGCTGCAATATGGTAGTCAAAAATAGATAAAGATGTCGTATAAGGGGCAAAATCACGAATTAAAGCTCTGTCCAATTCTGGGGTTCTTACAACGTAAAAGCTAAGTGTGGATGCAGGATAACCTGAAATATGCGGAATAGTTAATCTCATTCCTGGTTGCAATGTAGCTGGAGCGACGTTTGGATTTGCTTTTATTAGTTGATCTAAGGATAAGAAAGATTTTCTAGCAATCTTTGTAAAAGTATCACCAGGTTGAACAATATAAGTATATAAAGGAATGAGTAAGGCCTGACCTGGAACAATATTTGTTTCATTTAAACCATTCACCAGTCGAACTTGATCCATCGATATTCCGTAGCGATTACTAATCGAAAATAAGGAATCACCAGCTTGAACCTCATGATAAAACATTTTATCCCTCCACAGCACCAGGATTATATTGATTTCAGATCAAATCAATATAAAAATATTTGTTCCATTATTATATGAAAGACTTTTATACGGACAACACTGTAAAGTTTATTTTTCAAAAATTCATCCAACAATAAAAAAAGACCAACCGCTATCTATTTCAGATTACGATCGCCCTTTAATTTTCATGATAGGTAAAATAAAAATGAAATGGAGAGTTATTTAAAAAATCATAAAATCGTTCAACTACGCATGAACTAGAGTACGTTTTAAGAATTCCCTCGTACGCTCTTGTGTTGGGTTATTGAAGATGTGTTCTGGTCTTCCTTCTTCTGCAATAACCCCCTTATCCATAAATACGACTCGATCCGATACTTCTTTTGCAAATTCCATTTCGTGCGTTACGATTAACATTGTTAGACCAGATTCAGCGAGTTCCTTCATTACTTTCAAAACCTCTCCTACCATTTCTGGATCAAGAGCTGATGTCGGTTCATCAAACAACATGACATCTGGTTCCATCGAAAGTGCCCTTGCAATTGCCACGCGTTGCTTTTGCCCACCGGATAATTGCTTCGGCTTGGCGTTAATATATTGATCCATGCCCACAACCTTTAAGTATTTCATCGCAACTCTCTCGGCCTCTTCCTTGGAGCGTTTCAATACTTTTACTTGTCCTACCACACAATTGCTAAGGACATTATGATTATTAAATAAGTTAAATTGTTGGAAAACCATTCCTAAATGTCTCCGATAGGTAGCGACATCATGATTGTTATCCAATATATTTTCACCTTGATAGATAATTTGCCCGCCGCTAGGTCTTTCTAATAGATTAATACAACGAAGAAGAGTTGATTTACCAGAGCCGGAGGAACCGATGATGGAGACAACTTCTCCTTTATTCACCGAGAAATCAATATCTTTTAATACTTCATGAGTGCCAAAGGATTTGCTTAAATGTTGAATATCAATAATTTTTTCCATTTTCTCTCCTCCTTCTTCCTATTGTTGTTGATTGACTTGTACTGGTCGATCGTTCCCAATCATCGTATAGGTATCAGAGCCATCTAATTTTTTTTCAAAGTATAGTAGTATTCTAGTGACAATAAACGTCATCACAAAATAAATCATACATGCTACGAAAAACGATTCAAAATATCTAAAATTATTCCCTGAAATTGATTTTGTTACGAAATATAATTCTGTAACGGAAATCACATTCAGAACCGATGTATCTTTAATATTTATCACAAATTGATTACCTGTTGCAGGGAGAATATTACGAATAACCTGTGGTAATACAACGTTCCACATCGTTTGGAAATGATTCATTCCAATTGCATGTGCGGCTTCAAACTGTCCCTTATCAATCGATACAATCCCACCACGAACATACTCAGCCATATAGGCGCCTGTATTGATCGATACAACAATTATCGCTGCAACAAAAACATTCATATCTATACCAAATGCTAACGCAGAACCATAATAAATAACCATCGCTTGTACAATCATCGGTGTTCCACGGAAGAATTCAATATAGATGGAGAGGATGGCATTAATGACTTTTAAAAATAGCTTGTTCACTCCACGTTCAGGCATCGGAATAGTTCGGATCACTCCTGCTAATAATCCAATCACTGCCCCAAAGATTGTCCCAATAAGAGCAATTAATAGTGTTACACCCGCACCACGAAGGAACATTGGCCAGTTTTCGGTGATAATTCGTATGACCCACTCAAAACTCATCTTTCTTCCTCCTTTACTTTTTAAAACCGACTGTAGTTGTGGTACAGCCGGTTTCTAGTATTTTTTTATTGTGCTGCTGGTTGATTTTTAATCGCTGAATCCATAATGCTTGTACGTTCTTCTTCAGAGATACCTGCTAACGTTTCATTGATTTTATCTGTTAAGTCACTGCCCTTTTGAAGTCCAACAGCGATTGCTGTATCATCTGGTGATGTTTTAAATCCATCTTCAAACTCTACCATTACAAAGTTCTCATTTGCAGATGAAGCACTAACACCTTCTGGTCGTTCTGAAACGTATCCATCAATCATTCCTGATTCAAGCGCCACTCTCATTGCTGGGAAGTTGTCCATTGCTGTTTTCTTTTCCACACCTTCAATTTGATCGATCACTGTATAGTGGAATGTATTTAATTGAGCTGTAACCTTTGCTCCCTTGAAATCTTGAATAGAGGTTGCATTTTCATACTTGCTGCCTTTCTTCACAACCATGACTAGATTTGAAGTATAGTAATTGTCCGAAAAGTCAATTGCTTCTTTACGTTCTGCTGTCGGTGACATACCAGCGATAATCGCATCAATTTTCCCTGATGTTAGAGCCGGTACAAGGCCATCCCATTCTGTTTTAACAATCACTAATTCTTTTCCTAATCCTTCAGCCACTTTTTTCGCGATTTCTACATCATAACCGCCCGCATATTCTTGAGACCCTTCAATTTTAACTGCACCGTTAGAATCATCGTTTTGAGTCCAGTTAAATGGCGCATATCCGGCTTCAAGACCGACCTTAAATGTATGATCCTCTGAAGATGATCCAGAATTAGAACTACTGCTTGTCCCACACCCTGCTAATAAAAGAGTGGTTGTAACTAATAAAACGACGAATAATGATAGTTTGTTTCTCATGATGTATTTCCCCCTATTTTTTTTAAAAATTTCGACACAAAAAAACGACCTGAGATATACCCAGGTCGCTGTATCGTTTCCCTAAAGTCCTCTCTTTTATCCCAAATGAGATAGCACAACTCAATAAACGGAGGGTTTATTGAGACAGTCCTGCAGCTCTTAACTACAGACCCAGCATGTAATAGTGAGAATATTACACACTTCGGCGACATTTCCTTCTCCTTAGCATCACTGCTTCTCAAACTCCACTAAGGACTGTTAAATATCGCGCCTCTACCTCACTAAGAAAAAGTGAGGCCTTATTCGATTGTTTTTTTATACTACAATAATATCTATAATTCCGTCAACCATAAATTTTTAAAATATCTAGCAAACTACGTCAATTGTCTTTTGATGACTCTTTTTTTAGGTTAATTCAATCTGCTTTGTTTCTTTCCCAAAAAAGGCAAGTATAATCACACCAATCACAATACTTATGCAAAACAGCGTAAAAATGAGACTAATGGATTGACCTGCAGAAACGAGTGAGCCTACGAGGAGTGGTCCAAGAATTCCACCTACACGCCCAATCGCTGCGGCCATACCAGCACCTGTCCCACGAATAACAGCCGGGTATTGTTCTGGCGTGTACGCATATAAAGCCCCCCATGCACCGAGGTTAAAGAAGGATAAAAAGATACCTGAAACAATGAGAACTGCAGTCGTTTCTGCCTGCCCGAAAACAAGGGCGGATCCTGCGGTTCCTAGCAAATAAGTAACAAGTACAAACTTTCTGCCCACCCGTTCAATCAGCCAGGCAGCTGTAAAATAACCCGGTAGCTGAGCAAGGGTCATAATTAATACATATTCGAAGCTTTGAATCATACTAAATCCTTTCATTACCATAACGCTTGGTAACCAAAGGAACATACCATAATATGAAAATACAACTGTAAACCATACCATCCAAAGTACGAATGTGGACCGTGCATATTTCTTCGACCACACATCTCGGACGTTTTGGAAAACCGTACGTTTCTCCACTTTCTTTGGTGAAAACGCTGGAGAGTCCGGAAGATTTAGTCGTAAATAAATCGCATAAAGAGCAGGTACCGCACTAATAATAAGGGCAATTCGCCAGCCATATGACGGAATAACAAAATATGAAATAAGTGCTGCAACGAGCCAACCAAATGCCCAAAAGCTTTCAAGTAGAACCACTACTCGCCCACGCTCTTTCGCTTCTACACTCTCTGAAACGAGAGTTGAAGCAACGGGTAATTCTCCACCAAGCCCCATCCCAACAAAAAAGCGAAGTACTAAAAATAAAAAGAGGGACGTTGTTAATGCGGAAAATCCACTCGCAAGTGAAAACAATACTAAGGTGATGATAAATATATTCTTCCTTCCTATCCTATCTGCCCATAATCCGAAAAGAAGAGCACCGACAGCCATCCCGATTGAGTTCACACTTCCGATCCAACCCATCTGATCCGGTGTCAACCCCCAATCTTTGTGCAGTGCTGCAATAATAAAGGAAAGCATCCCGACATCCATTGCATCAAACATCCAGCCGAGCCCTGCAATACCAAGGAGCCTCCTCTTTGAGATTGTTTTTTCTGTCATGATTTTTCCTCCTAGTGTCTTGACAGTTGTCATTACCATTTTACTATAATCGCCATCATTTAAAATGACAAGGGATTTTTTTCTTCTCTGGATTTGGTATGAACTCTATTTTTTTTCTGGAAAATTAATAATTCGACAATAATGATTGGCCTTTTTTCAAACAGTCATGTTCCGCCACATTCGGAAATTCATATCCAAGAATTTTCAAGGGATACTAATACATAACTTGTACGCAATTATTAAGATTATGCGCAGCAAAGGAAAATGGATTGGATATAAATTCTTTACTTCCATAATTTTGTTTTGTGAGACGGTCACAATTCATGTATAGTAAAAGTATTCACAAACGAAATTGGGGGGTGAGAATCCTTTGATGATAGATTTTCTTTTATTAGATCCGGAAGTTTATACGCAAATGGCACTTAACGTAAGTGTCTGTATTGGATTAATGTTACTTTTACTTTCTACACAAAGGGTTCAGATTGGTTTTAGTTCACCCTTATCCAATTTTTCAGACACGAAAATTAGTGAATGTAAGAAGTTTGATGGCATTCGAAGTCTTTTAATTCAGTACTTTATCACAAGAAGAATCACAAAATCGATTCGAAATAAAATATATACAAGTGATGATTCTGAAGGTTTTGTTTCCGTTTATCTTAACAGTTAAATCTAACTTTTAAGGAGGAAACATGAAAAAGTCTCGTTTTTACACCAAACTGATCATTCTTTTATCCGTACTGACTGCACTACTATCTGGATGCGGAATAAATTCAAGTGACAATAATGAAGGTTTTTTTAATAAATTTCTAGTGGACCCTATCACACATTTCATAAATTTTATCGCAAATACATTTGATGGTAGTTACGGAATTGCGATTATTGTTGTAACCATATGCATACGGTTGGTTATGATGCCATCTATGTTAAAGCAGTATAAGAATCAATCCGTTATGAAAGAAAAGATGGATTTAGTAAAGCCTGAAATGGAAAAGATTCAGAAGAAAATCTCAGCTGAAACCGATCCGAAAAAGAAACAAGACCTACAACGGGAAATGATGGGTCTTTATCGACAACATGGAATTAACCCACTTAATATGGGGTGTTTGCCACTACTTATTCAAATGCCTATCTTAACCGGACTATATTATGCAATTCGTAGTTCGGCCGAAATCTCGCAACACACTTTCTTATGGTTTAGTCTAGGGCAGCCTGATTTAATGTTAACAATTATTGCTGGGGTTATTTATTACATTCAATTTAGAATCTCGCAGTTAAACATGTCACAAAGTCAACAACAACAAATGAAATTTATGGGGTTGTTGTCACCGATTATGATTGTTGTCATTTCATATAGAGCTCCAGCTGCACTACCACTTTATTGGGCAGTAGGCGGAATCTTCTTGACACTCCAAACACTGATTGGTCGTCGACTTTATCGTAACGAAAAGGTAGGAAAAGTCCTAGAAAATAAACAAATTTAAAAATAAAATAGGACCAGTTCCCTTAGTAGCAACTTAGGGGCTGGTCCTTTCTTGTTTTATAGATCAGTGAATCTTAAAAAGGAACCTGAGAAAACGATAATACAAAATAGTTAAGGACGTAACAAATAAATACACTGGAAACGAATAAATAGACTTCCATTCCTTGAACGTGAAAACACCAAACACGACAGTAATCCATTCATATACCACACTAAATAGTGAAAACGCAACTATATATAAAAAGGTGTAGATATGCTTTATTTTAAATTTTTCATATAAATAAAGGAAAATATAAGCAAATGGACCGTATAGAAGATAGGAAAAAATATCAAACATCTCAAATCTGCCACTATCCATCAGATCATATAAATCCAGTGGCGGTCCAGCTAATATATGGTCAGCAATTCTTGCAATTGTCGCAGAGAATAAAAGAATTAAGATAATCATACTCAAAGGGAATTTTCTTCTTGGTAAAAAGAATACCGAATAAGAAGCTAATAGAGATATGATGACAAACCATTCATTTTTGCTAAATTCAATAGGTAACGGAAGTAAATTCATGATACAATTCCTTCCTTATGAAGTAACAACCTGAATCCTTGTTGAGCAAGTAAAGTAAAGAAAAATATACTCCCCCACATCATGCCTAACATCACATGATTCCAATCATCAAATTGATATACACCATAACGTCTTAATATATAGTCACCTATGTACAAGAGAGTAAAAAAACACACTAAAAGGAATCCACCTTTATAGATATTATGTTTTGTTCCCTGCCACAAGTCGATTAGCCATAAGATTACTAGCGGAACATTTATTACAGCGTTTAGACGAAATGCAATAAGATCCTGCAGCTTATTACTAACTTCCCATAATTCTAGGTTTACGCAAATAATCGATACTAAACTGGTATAGATAAACACCAAAATAAAGAATATAAATATCTGTTCAAGAAAGCTCATTTGCTTCTTTGTCGAAAAAAAAGCGTTCACCAATAACATGGTCAAACAAAAAGTAAGTGTTAATGACATAACAAATACCTCCAACCAGGTTTTATAGCTAAAACACAATACATTAATTATCACAAACTGAATCTTCATGATTTTTCATAAAGGTGGTTTGTGAGTATGGTTCCCAACATAGTGATAATTAATGTAATTTGAATTATCCAACTCAAAGTGACAATTACATGTTTCACAGATTGTTTCGAGGTTATAAATATCCATATACTTTCAATTTTTTATAGAGGGTATGGCCTGTTTTTCATCTAATATTTCAAAAATAGTGTTCAAACTTAAGTTTAGGACGGATAATGCATAAGTAAAATATACCCAATTTCACCAATCCCGTTTCTCAATCTATCTCAGGATGTTTTTCAAGACACTTTTATGAAGGCTTTTAGAGATTTAGATAGTTTAATAGATAGATCGAAAATAGGCGCATAGTTATCTACTAAAGGGCCATTATTTTAAATAACTGTGAACCTTTTGTACAATTAAAAATCCCCTTTACCGATAATGATTTTCATTGTAAAATAGAATCAACAATGATGATAACGATTATCATTATCATGATCGAAGGAGAATACATGATGTATCTAAATGAATTGAAAGTTGGCGAATCCGCAAAAATAATTAACTTGAGCCATGTTCAGGAGTTTATTAAAAAACGTCTCAATCATTTAGGAATCTCTGAAAATGCTGAGATTTGTTTGAGAAATAAACTTCCTTTTGGTGGACCATGTATGATTGATTGTCACGGGCAATGTGTGAGCTTACGTAAAAATGATGCTAATTGTATACAGGTAGAATTAGTATGCAAATAGCATTATTTGGAAATCCAAACACTGGAAAAACATCATTATTTAACTCATTAACAGGTTCATACGAATATGTGGGGAACTGGAGTGGGGTAACCGTTGAAAAAAAAGTAGGAACCTTACGAGACGGTAAAGGGTCTCTTATTGATCTCCCTGGTGTTTACACATTAAACCCTATCTCAAAAGATGAAACAGTTGTGACTCAGTTTCTTTTAAAGGAACCTTTTGAAGAAATTCTTAATATTGTCGATGCATCACAATTAAAAAGAAACCTTCAATTAACTGTTCAGTTATTAGAATATGGTAAGCCTATTGTTGTAGGGCTTAATATGATCGATGTAGCAAAAAAACGGGGAATGATCATTGATGAACATAAGATCTCTAAGCAATTGGGCTTACCAGTTATACCGATTATTGCCCGCACAGGAATGGGTGTGAATTTTTTATCAAATGAACTCACATCTTCTAAAAATAATCAGAAAATAAAACCACTTATTATTAACTACGGATCCGTTATTGAAGATGCTGTCAAAAAAATAGAAGGAATGATCCCAGATACACAACATGAAAAACGTTGGTTAGCTATTCAATATTTAGAAGGAAATTCTCGTGTAGAAGAATTTCTATCCCAATGGGGTAATGTGAAACAATTAAGCCAAATTGTTCAATCAGCAAATACTAAATTATTGGAACAAAATCAACATTCACTTCATCAAGAAATTTATTGCGTGAGAGATCGTTATATCCAAGACATATTAGATCATTCTATAGAGTATAAAGAGCAAAGTAAAAAAAATTCATCTGAAAAAATTGACCAAGTGGTTACCAATAGAATATTAGGTATTCCAATATTTCTTAGCTTAATGTACTTGATGTTTATGTTAACGTTTAACTGGCTTGGCTTACCTATTTCAGATCTTTTAGATGGCTTTTTCTCTGGACCATTAACCAGTTGGGTAGAAACTGGTCTCAATGCTGTGGGAGCGAGCGATTTTATTCGAGCCTTAATCCTTAATGGAATTATTAGCGGAGTTGGTGGAGTATTAGTATTTGTTCCACAAATTTTTATTCTATTTTTCTTTATTTCTTTATTAGAAGATTCAGGATATATGGCGCGTGTCGCAACAGTAATGGATAGAATTATGCAAAGTATGGGTCTTAATGGAAAAGCATTCATTCCTATGATTATCGGATTTGGGTGTAATGTACCTGGGATAATGGCTGCACGTACAGTCGAGCAACCGAAGGAAAGATTGTTGACTATTTTATTAACACCATTAATGTCTTGTTCAGCGAGATTGCCTGTGTATGCCTTATTTGTCGGTGCTTTTTTCGCTCATTTTCAAGCGTTAATTGTTTTATCTTTGTATGTATTAGGAATTGTACTTGCGCTTTTATTAGCAAAATTATTTTCTAAAACTGTGTTTAAAAATGAGCAATCGTTCTTTATTATTGAACTTCCTCCTTACCGCTTCCCACAATGGACATCATTATGGAGAAGTACTTGGGATAAAGGAAAAGGTTTTGTTCGCAAAGCTGGCACATTTATTTTTGCTGGATCTGTATTTATTTGGGCATTATCTTATGTCGGTCCACACGGCCTGGATGTACCAATGGATGAGAGTTTTCTTGCAATGATCGGGGGGATATTTGCACCAATACTTTCCCCATTAGGCTTTGGGACATGGCAAGCAGGAGCAGCGTTATTAACAGGTTTTTTAGCAAAAGAAGTCGTAGTGGCATCAATCGGAATTATTTATGCCGTTCCTGAATCAGGATTGCAATATGTTTTACTTCAAGCCTTTACACCAGTTTCTGCGTATAGTTTCATGGTCTTTGTCTTAATCTACGTTCCGTGTTTAGCTACTGTAGCGGTAATTTCTAAGGAAACCGGGTCGAAAAAATTGACGTTGTTTAGTATTGCTTATGCTTTAATTATTGCTTATATCCTTTCTTTTGTTACTTTTCAAATTGGGTCAGCATTGGTTGGTTAAATTTTAGAAAGGGGTTTTAATATGATTGTAAGTTGGGTCATTGGAGTGCTCATATTTGGATATGCGAGTATTATGATGTATCGCCATATTCAAAACAGCAAAAAAAGCAAGTGTGCAACCTGTGAATTTAAAAAAAGTTGTTCGTCAAATAATGGAGGCTGCAATACTTTTCTCTAAATGCATTTAAATAAAATTTAATATTTGAATTTCCTTATCGTTGTAAATCCGCATCTTCCCGATGGGACCCAGTATATAGATGTTGAAATATCGTCTCTCATCGTGGATATTTAGTTTTACTTCCTTCCGCCACCTTTTGCGCTCCAATACTCCTATTGGAGTGTTTTTTATTTACTAAATAAAGTGGACATAATATGGGAAATTTAAGAGAAATGCGGTGTGTAGAAGGAGGTTCATTCGTGGAACTATCGTTTATTTGGAAATCATTTGTATTAATTTTAGGTGGTATTCTTTTGTTAAGAATTGCAGGAAGAAAATCGATATCGCAAATGACTCTTGCTCAAACCATTGTGATGATTTCAATCGGGACGATTATCGTACAGCCTATGGTACAAAAAAGTGTAACCAAGGCACTTACTGGCGCAGGCATCTTTGTGGCAACTATTCTCATTATTGAATATCTCGAATTGAAATTTAATATTGTAGAAAAGTTCATTACGGGTAAATCTAAAATCGTGATTGAGAATGGTTCTTTGAATATCAAGAATTTGAAAAAGTTACGTCTCACGGTTGACCAATTGGAAATGCGGTTTCGTAATCAGGGAATATCTACTCTTAACAACATCAAAACGGCAACCATTGAACCTAATGGACTTCTTGGTTATGAATTAAAGGAAGATGCTAAACCATTAACAGTTGGCGAATTTAAAAAACTTTTAGATTCGTATTTTCCATCCCTTCAAAAACAGGAACAAAATCAATCAACACAAAAGGATAATATTTTTGAAGAAATTAGTAGTAATAAACCTCAAGATCATCCAAAATATTTACAGTAATGAAATAAATAGCGGCGCGGCGATACTCAACAAGTTTAAAGTATCGCCTTTGTATGTCTTACACGTCGAAGAGGCAAATAACCTCTTCACTCTCCTCTTTTTATCTAAGTATGGAATGCTCAATAATAAAAGTGATCCATCCATCCCTATACTCTGCATAAATGGACCCATTATGAAGTTCAACCGTTCTTTTTGAGATAGCAAGTCCAAGCCCTGTTCCTTGATTATCTTTTCTTGATTTGTCTCCTCTGTAAAATCGTTCAAATAATTTATTTATATCATTTACGGGAGGTTTTTCCACTCTGTTTGATACCTTTAATACTGCTATTCTATCCTTTTTTTCAAGACTAATTTTTAATTCTGATGGCTTTTCACTATATTTTATTGCATTCATAAATAGATTTTCATAAACACGAACCATTTTTTCTACATCCATCGAAATCTGGATCTCCGCTTCCGGTATTGATATTCGAACCTTCATTTGTTCATTTTCAAAAACTGGGATGTATTCCCCTATTACTTGCTCCAGTAATCTAGCTAAATCAATCTCCGTAAGATTCAACCTAACATCTGGGCTTGATAAACGGGTATATTCGAACAACTCATCAATCAGGTATTTAAGTCTTCTTGTTTTTGAATGAATGGTCTCAATGTATTCTTCTAATTGATTGCTTTTATATTGACCTCTTTTTAGCAAATCGATATACCCCAATATAGACGTCAAAGGTGTTCGCAAATCATGAGAAACATTGGTAATCAGTTCATTTTTTGCAGCTTCTACCTGTCTTTCATGGTCAAATTTATTTTCTAATTCACGAGACATCTCATTAATATTCTTAGCAAGTTGAGTCAATTCATCATTACCTTCAATCCCAATCGTTAAACCAAGTTTTCCACTAGCAATATGATTAACGCTCTCTGAGATGAGCCTCAAATAGATTATTTTTTTCCTTACCATTATTAAGAAAACGAGAATAAAGGTAAGGATTGCTATTGAAAACACTAAGAAAGTCATTACATTATATTTTATTGTGCTGAATCCTGTGGGGTATGTTGTAACGTAAGGATTCAAGATAAAATGGATCGAGAGGAGAATCAAAGCAATCGAAACAAATAAACTAATGGCAACTGCAACAAGGAGCTTAACAATAAGTCTATTTCTTATCCCAATGCCTTTCATATTTTATACCCTACTCCCCATACTGTCTTTATGTAAATAGGTCGTTTTGGATCCTCTTCGATTTTGTCTCTAATTTTTGTGATATGCACCATAACTGTATTATCCGACTTATAAAAACTCTCTTTCCAAACCGCCTCATAAATTTTTTCTACACTTAGGACAATTCCTTTGTTACGGGAAAGAATTTCAAGTATATCGAATTCTTTTGGAGTTAGCCTTACCTCCTTTTTCCCTACCCATACCTGGCGTGTCTCTGTGTTGATGATTAAATCGCCAATTTCGATGATGCTTTTATTGTTGTCCGTATGGCTGTTATATTTTTTAAATCTCCTTAATTGAGACTTTACCCGGGCTGTCAATTCTATAGGATTGAATGGCTTAGACAAATAATCATCAGCACCAGCAAGCAGACCTTGAATTTTATCCATATCTTCTGACCTTGCTGAAACCATAATAATTGGCATATTACGTTCTTCCCTAATTTTCAGGCATGCTTCAATTCCATCCATTTTCGGCATCATCATATCTAAAATAATGAGATCAAAGTCATTGTCTTCCAGCAGTTTTAAAGCCTCAATGGCATCTTCAGCTTTTTGTGCTTGCATACCTATATTTTCTAAATAAATCGATATCAAATTCCTAATCTCTTTATCATCATCAACAATAAGAATTCTCGACTCCATGGATATCCTCCACACTTTTCTCTGACATGGCACAACTAAAAACATAAGCTGGCGGGAAATTCCTATATTCTCTTTTAACACTTATCTCTTGGAAAAATTGTTCAATAAATGCCTTTTTAAATTTAGTGTATTGGAAAGTAATAAATTGTCCATCCTTTTTTAAAATCCTTCTGGTATTTTTTAAAATATTCCTTGAAACCTGTTTTGGTAAACTTGCAAAAGGGAGACCTGAAATAACGTAATCGGCATAGGGAATGCCGTGATCCTGAATGTATTGCTCAATATTTTCAGCTGAACCATTTACAATAAAAAGATTTCTCTCCCCATTAAATTTTTCTTTCAACTCCACATAAAATTCTTTATTGCTTTCTACTAACAAAACGATTACCTCAGGATTACGTTTCTTTAGCAATTTTTCAGTGAATACACCAGTACCCGGTCCATACTCAATGATGTATTTCGCCTTCTGAAAATTGATTCCTTCGACCATCCTATCGCCTAGAAACCTTGAGCTAGGGCTAATTGCTCCTACCGTCTTTGGATTACCTATATATTGAAATAAGAAAAGCAGGTTTTTCATACTTCATCACTCCAATGGGTTGAATTTATAGTCCAACTTTAAAATTCAAACCTTAAGAAATAGGAGCAAAAATCCTTAAGAATTCTTAAGTTTTTCTTTTGGGAAAAACTCTTTCCTAACCAGTTATATTGTTGCTATTTCACAAAAACGTTGCCATAGACTAACACGAAACCCCTTTGTTACAATAAGATTCAATGTTAATTTTTGGAGGAAGAGAAATGGAGCAGAGGTATCAAGATTTGAAATTAGGGGAACGTGGTGCAATTTTAAGCATTGCTGTATATATCTTGCTATCTTTTTTGAAATTAATCATAGGATACATGGCCGATTCAGAAGCTCTAAAGGCTGATGGTTTAAATAACACAACTGATATCGTTGCTTCAGTTGCAGTTTTAATTGGTTTAAAGTTTTCTCAAAAACCCGCTGATGATGATCATCCTTATGGCCATTGGAAAGCCGAAACAGTTTCGTCCTTAATTGCTTCTTTAATCATGATGGTTGTCGGGGTTCAAGTTTTATATGGTGCAGCATCTTCTATTTTTAATGGTAACCATGAATCACCTGATATGATAGCAGCTTGGACTGGATTTATTTCCGCTTTTATTATGTTATTGGTATTTCGATATAATAAAAATCTAGCTAAAAAAGTAAAAAGTCATGCCGTTATGGCTGCTGCTAAAGATAATCTCTCTGATGCATGGGTTAGTATTGGTACCGCAATCGGTATTTTAGGTTCCCAACTTGGTATACCTTGGCTTGATCCAGTGACAGCATTTATAGTAGGTTTATTAATCTGTAAAACTGGATGGGACATTTTCCGAGAATCTTCTCATTATTTAACGGATGGCTTTGATATAGAGGATTTAGCCGAATACAAACAGACCATTTCGAACATATACGGGGTTCTAGAAGTAAAAGATATTAAGGGAAGAACATATGGAAATAGCAATGTTGTGGATGTTGTCATATCTGTTCCGAATCATTTAGATATTACCGAGGCACATGAAATATCAACAAAAGTAGAGGTCACATTAATAAAGGAACATAACGTTCAAGATGTTCATGTGCATGTTGAGCCAGTTGTAGATGACAAGTTTAATATGAATTGATCAAAAGCAACGTCAAATGACGTTGCTTCTTCTACTTTTAATGACAGGAATTACGGTTCCTCTCAAGAATTTATTTCTCTTAACAGATATTCCTCAAATGCCTGACTATTCAATGGTTTACTAAAATAAAAACCTTGTCCAAACAATAAACCATCTTTGTTTAATTCATTGACATGTTCCTGAATTTCGATTCCTTCTGCAATGACATTTAAACCCAAAGTCGTTGCCAGTGTTAATACGGATTTTACAATGGCTTTGCTTTCTTCATTCACATGAATATCTTTAATGAATGAGGCGTCAACCTTCAAGGTATCAATCGGAAGATGCTTGAGATAACTAAGCGAACTATATCCCGTTCCAAAATCATCAATTGAAATTTGAATCCCCAACTGGCGAATTTCCTCAAGTACGGAGGCAGCATCATTCACATCCATAAAAACACTCTCAGTTACTTCAATTTCCAGCCATTTTGGGTCTAAATCTGTTTCTTTTAAGATCTTCTTAACTGTTTTGATAAAATGAGGATCCTCTAGCTGACGGATGGATACGTTAACCGAAATAACCAATGATTGATAGCCATTTTCTTGCCATTTCTTCATTTGCCTACAGCTTTCCCGAAAAATCCATTCTCCTAATGGCACAATCAATCCCGTTTCTTCAGCCAATGATATAAATTTTCCAGGTGGAATGGTACCTAACTCAGGATGTTTCCATCGAACCAGTGCCTCCATTCCAATTAATTGATTGGTAGAAATATTTAGTTTGGGCTGATATTCTAAATAAAATTGTTCTTCTTTTATCGCATTTCTCAAAGCATTTTCAAGCAATCTGCGTTCTAACGATTCATTTTTAATTTTACTATTAAAGAGTAAATAATGATTCTTCCCTGTATTTTTGACGTTATAGAGAGCATCATCTGCATTCTTAATTAATTCTCTCGAAGCAGTGCCGTCATTAGGATAAGTAGCAACCCCAATACTGCATGTCAAGATATACTCCTGCCCGGAAATCGTGATCGGGGAGTTAAATTTCGTTATGATTTGATTTACATATTTTTTTAAATCCTCTTCATCTTTTATATCCTTTAACAATACGATAAATTCATCTCCACCTACACGACCTACTAGATCGCTTGGGCGAATTGCATCTTTTATTATTCTTGCTGCTTCGATTAAAACTTGATCGCCTGCATCATGGCCCCACTGATCGTTAATCGATTTAAAATTGTCAAGATCAATAAATAGAACCGACATTTTAGATGGCGTGTTCAACTTTTTCCTGTCGAGAATTTCCCTATTCAATTCGTTCATAAAAGAACGTCGATTCGGCAGATTGGTTAATGCATCATGAAAAGCCAGATGATATATTTTTTGTTCAAAAATCTTTCTAAATCGAATATCACGCATGACAATGAGAATTAAATCATTTTTAGAAAATGATGATTTATCAATGACACTAAAACTCGCCTCTATATCTATGTATTCTCCTTTGTTATCGCGGATACGAATTTCAATATGTCGGACCGTTTTCTTCCTCTTGCAAAAGATCCTGATTTCCTTGTTAACCATCGCCTGATCGTCTGGATGGATTAAATCAAAAAAATTAAGATGTGTGATGGTAGATAAGTCATAGTTTAATATAGCCTCAAATGAAGGTGACGTATATTGAAATGAGCCGTCTACTTCAATGAGACTAATTAAATCTGTTGTATTTTCAGCTATCAATCGATATTTTTCGTTTTGTTCTTCTACTTGTTTTTGTTTCTCTATATCAGAGCTTATGGATTTATCTACATAACTTTGGGTACTATTCATGTTCTCCATTTCATTAAACTCCTTTAATGTTTGCAATTACCTTAATTCTATTGGATTAAGGAATTGTGAGACTTCTAGAATGACTTTATAGTAGCATTAAATGTTAATTTAGGTCAATTTAAAGACTCTTGAATTCAAGATATTTTGTTTGTGAATAAAAATGAACAAAAATAGAGCGCTGTATTACTGAGCCAAACAGCGTATTCTTGTTCACCTCTTTGATGAGCTTTTTACTAATTAATAGCCACACCTTCAAATTCGCTGATTGTTTTTTGGAATCTACTTTTTGTTTCCTTAACACTTCTTTGTAAATTTTCTGTTATATCACCTACTCTTGTAACTTCAAAAATGATGTGATCTACATTATTATTTACTTGATTAATAGATTCTGAAACATTACCAGCCAATTTGCGGACTTCATCAGCAACTACTTTGAATCCTCTTCCATGTACACCAGCGTGTGCCGCTTCAATTGCAGCATTTATTGCCAACATATTCGTTTGCGCTGAGATATTACGTATTAATTTTGAGACTTCTCTTATTAATTCTGTTTGACTTTTTAACGAATGTAACGCTTCTATTTGCTCAATTGAATTAGTCACCACCAATTCGACTAGTTCTTCAGGCATTTCTTTTAATTTTGTAATAATATCTCCAGTTCTGTTTTCTCGTTCTGTAATATCCGTAGCAATTTTTAATACACCCTCTACTTTCTTTTCTTCATTAAAAATAGGTATATAGGTTGCTTCAAGCCATAAAAGGTCTCCCCTTTTACCTACCCTTTGAATTTTCTCTTGAAACTTAAATCCTTTATGAAGGTTTTCCCATAATTCTTGATAGCCTCTACTATAGACGAATTCATCTGTACAAAATTGCTTATGTGACATACTAATCATTTCATCAACTGTATAGCCTAAGGTATTGGCAAAGTTATCATTTACCCAAATTACTTCCTTATTTAGATTGAATTCAATCATTGCTAAACTGGTTTCTAACGCAGACAAAACAGCATCACTGTTTAAAACCTGTGTACTATTTTTTATATTTATGTTATTTTCCATTGTTCTCCACCTTATGTATGTCGTTATTTATATGAGGAGTCGGCCTTCCAAATAGATATCCTTGGAATAACTGATATCCAATATTCCTTAACCATTGAAAATCGTCCTTTTCTTCGATCCCTTCAGCAAGCGGTATGGCACCGACTTGAATGGCTGCTTTTAAAAAGTGTTTGGCCGCTTCCTGTTTATCTGTATCCTTTGAAACCCCCTGTACATACCGCATATCCAACTTCATATAATTAGGTGTTAGTTCCCTAAGGACTTCAACTGAACTAAATCCTTCCCCAACATCGTCCAAAGCATATTTAAACCCTTTTTCTTTGTAGTACAACAATATTCTTTTCAGATGCTCTAAATCCTCGACTTGCTCTGTTTCAACTACTTCAAATACAAAGTTGGACGGTTGAATACCAAGTTGGTGTGCAAGTTGGACGGTAGATCTTAGACAGTGTTCTGGTGAATAGATGGAAGTCGGCACAAAATTAATAAACACCTTCTTATTTAAAAGGCTAGATTGTCGTACGGCATTCATACGGCAAACCCGGTCTAATGAATACATTCTATTTCTAAGTTTTGCAGCTTTATATGCTTCTAATGGTGGTATGAGGTTCCCTACTTCATCAAAAAACCTAGATAAAGCTTCATATCCATATACTTTTCCTTCTACATCAACTATAGGTTGATAATAACAAGTAACTAGCTGTTCACGTATAACCTTATCTATCCATTGCGATTGAATTAACTCTTCGACTTCATGAATAGGTCTCCATTTTTCTTTATCCACTCGAAAACGTATTGAACTTGTATCTAAATGATCTGTAAAAAATTCATATAACTCTACGATTCCTTCCTCTTTAATCAAGAAAGAAGTCTTTTCCTCATGAATGAGCATGTTATTTCTCTTTAGTTGCTTAATGATATCAGGAATATAAACTTGATTCCTCTCACCATCAATTACTATTTCATAGCAAATACTCGTTGGAAAGCAATTCCTGCAATTGATCAAATGGATCCCCCCCTTAGTAATAATAATATAACTATTTCATCGGATTGTACAATGTTTATTGTGGTATATTATACAAACATTGTACAAACAGGTAGCAACATACACTTGGTGAGTTGTATTGCCGTTAATGAGGAACTGCTGAAAATGATAGGCGGAGGATTTCCGGGTGAATTCCGAATGGAGTTCAAATTGGCTTAATTAAGAGGAGGATTTCCGGTAAACCAATGCAAAAGTACTTATTTTTCAAATTTTTAGAGTGATAAGCGTAATCTCTCCGTCTAATTAGGCTTTTTTCAGTGCTTTTTACGGATTAGGAGAAATTTTTCCGTCTATTCATCGGTCTGGATACTTAATTATTTCACAGAAATGCAAAAAACCAGCCCCATTGCACACACTTAACTGGGGTCTGGCTTATATTCATAACTCATTTGGGCTTATATATTAACCAAAAGTGTGACTTTCAAAGTCCCTACACTCGGAGGACCTTAAATTGTCCACCGCCAAATAATGCTTTGACGTAATCAAGTTTTGTATTCTCGAAATACACTTTATCTCTTTCGTTTACTAAAAATTGAATTCCATCCTGTTCAGTGATTTCATCACTATCTAAAGCCGACTCTTCCAGAGTCAGACGAAGCTGTGGTCCCCCTCAGCCAATTCCCATTTCTAAGCGAATAAATGGCTTTTTACCTTCTTCAAGAACATCCTTCACTTCATCTTTAATCACTGATATAGCAGCATGCGTAATTTGAAGCATGAATTCACCTCCTTCTCCTTATAAGGATAGAGTTTGCAATCCGATATTGTTTATAACACTACAAACTAAATTATTGCTTTACCAATTGCATAACTTTTTCGGGATCAAATCCTAATACCCATTGGCCATTAATTTCAGTTTGGGGAACTCCCATCTGTCCTGTCGTTTTAACTAAACGATTTGCAGCAACCGGATCTTTCTGTACGTTTACCTCTTTAAAAGGCAGTCCATTTTCATTTAAAAAGTTTTTCATCATCCCACAATAAGGGCATGTGTTTGTTGTATAGACGGTAATATGGTTCATAAATAGATTCTCCTTTTTAATCGTATTTTTGAAACTTAAGGTTTACTTTAGCTGAATGCTTTTTGAACCTCCCATGACTAAAGTCATAGGATTCCTACGCTATTACTCCTTATGGAGCAAGGTGAGTAGGCTATCCCCGTAGTCCCTACGGTTCTATAGTGTTTATGCTGTTAAGAGACATTTCCCTTCGGCAAGTAGATTGATACTTGCATTGTGGTCTCGGTCATGTTGTGCATGACAAGATGGACATACCCACTGACGTACTTGAAGATTTTTCACTTCTTTATGTTGATAGCCACAGCAAGAACATAACTGACTGCTTGGAAAGTTCTTAGGAACTACAACAAGTTGCTTCCCATACCAGTTGCATTTGTATTTCAACATCGTGCGAAATTCAGCCCATGAGACATCGCTAATGGCTTTGGCTAATTTGTGGTTTTTTAGCATATTGGCTACTTGCAAATCTTCTATAACAATCAGGTCGTGGTTTTTGACCAATTGTGTAGAAGTATTGTGCAAGTAATCCTTTCTTCGATTGGAGATTTTCTCATGAAGTCGAGCGACTTTGACCTTTTGTTGTTGCCACTTCGAAGAACCCTCTATTCTACGAGAAAGGGTACGTTGTTCCTTGATTAATTTTTGTTCCATGTTCCGTAGGAAATGGCGATTTTCAATTTTTTCTTTATGAGAAAACACAGCGAAATCCTTCAACCCAAGATCAATACCGACTTCCTTTTGGGTTTTTGGAAGGTGTTTAATGTTCACTTCTGCAACGATGGATACAAAGTATTTGTCCAAAGAGTTGCGTCTAATCGTAGCATTCAGAATTTTACCTTCCACGTCTCTTGATTTGGCAAAACGAACCAAACCCAATTTTGGCAATTTTACTTTATTGCCGACAATCGCAATATTTCCATTCGTATATTTTGTTGTATAGGATTGCACAGGGTTCTTTTTGCTTTTAAAACGTGGTGAGCCATTCTGTTTCTTGTAATAACGAGTATAAGCATCATTGAGATTTTCAACGGATTTCTGCAAGGCAATGCTGTCTACTTCTTTTAAGAAGGAGTAATGCTGTTTTAATTCTTTGACAGCTTTAATCGACTCATTTTTATTAAAAAATGAGCCTTTCCAGTTGTTAGTGGGAAGTTGACCATTTTGAACCATCAGTTCAACTATATACCAATAAGCATCTTTTTCTTTTTGCTTCCCTAAGAAATGATTAAACACGAAACGAGTACAACCAATGGTTTTATTGATTAAAACTGCTTGTTCATTCGTTGGATAGATGCGAAATTTATAGGCTTTATGTCGATTCAAAATGTACACCTCCTTTGGAAAATAGTTACTCTTATTATAGAACGTATGTACGGTTATGAAAACAAAAAAGGTTCAATTCATCTTATGACTAAAGTCAAGTGTGTTCTCGAATTACTAAATAAATAAGGTAAATGGCTCCTCCCAGGAGCCAGACTAATGTCCCTGGTCATATGGGAATCGGTTTTCTTACCGGTTTTCCTTCTTCAGAAACGTTAGGTCGACTAATTCCTCAGGAACCGGTTGTGGCGCAATCCCTTTTTTGATTGAGGTTATCAGACACGTTAAAGCCTCCCTTCTTTTGTTACCTTTTATTGAAAGTAATTCTATTTGTCTTCTTACGCTCATTATATACCCTTATGGGTATGTTTGCAATTTAAATGTTGAGTCTATCCCACAGAACGGCATCACCGGTATATCACCCAACCGTATAACGATAAATGATATATCGCAAATGGCTTTATCGGTATATCCCCCAACACCTAAACGATAGTTGATATATCGCAAACGGCTTTATCGGTATACCAACCAACACCTAAACGATAAATGATATACCGCAAATGGCCTTATCGGTATATCACCCAACACCTAAACGATAGTTGATATACCGCAAACGGCATCAACGGTATACCACCCAACCGTAAATATAATTTTAGAAGGGTGAAGTTCAAACAAAAATCGGCGGGAATGAATTCGGTTCAATACCGTTCACACCCGCCAATTTACTACTTACTATAAGCGATAACTTTTTGAAGGTACATCTACTGTTCTAAAGTCCCATCACATTTTTCCAATTCAAAGTTATCGAGCAATGCACGAACTTCATCAGTTGATTCTGTGCTCATCAATTGAACTCTTAATTCACTTGCCCCTCGAAATCCTTTGACATAGATTTTGAAAAAGCGATGTAGAGGTTTGAATGAACGTGGCTCTATTTTTGAATATTTATCATGGAGGTCAAGGTGCAATCTTAAGAGATCGAGCAATTCCTGACTACTATGTTCTCTTGGCTCTTTTTCAAAGGCAAATGGATTTTTAAATATACCACGCCCTATCATAACCCCATCAACGCCATATTGAGTAGCTAGCTCCAGGCCCTTTTGACGGTCAGGAATATCCCCATTGATCGTTAAAAGGGTATCTGGTGCCACTTGATCACGAAGTTTCTTAATCTCCGGAATCAGTTCCCAATGCGCATCTACTTTACTCATTTCCTTTCTTGTACGGAGATGAATAGAAAGATTCGCAATGTCTTGTTCCAAAACATGTGTTAGCCAGTCGCGCCATTCGTCTACATCCGTGTAACCAAGCCTTGTCTTTACACTTACAGGTAATCCTCCTGCTTTAGCTGCTTGGATTAACTCTGCTGCAACTTCCGAACGGAGAATCAGACCAGCTCCCTTTCCTTTCGATGCCACATTATGGACAGGGCAGCCCATATTGATATCTATTCCACGAAAGCCAAGCTCCGCCATTCCAATACTCATTTCACGGAAGTACTCGGGCTTATCTCCCCATATATGAGCCACAATGGGCTGCTCATCTTCTGTAAAAGTCAATCGGCCACGCACACTTTGGTTTCCCTCTGGGTGACAATAACTCACCGTGTTTGTAAACTCTGTGAAAAACACATCCGGTCTTGCTGCTTCACTCACAACATGGCGAAAAACAACATCTGTCACATCTTCCATTGGTGCTAGTATAAAAAATGGCCGTGGTAATTCACGCCAAAAATTATCTGTCATGTTCAAATACAATTCCTTTCATAATGGGATACTAGGTTCAACTCTTGTCCCAAAATTAAAAAGCAAAAATGTTTCTGCTTCTTTTACACTTATACCATGCTTAGGTACTTTTTATCAAATGTACGTTTTGGATGTCACAGAGAAGATCCGCATATTCTTGTTTCAAAGGTTGTTCATGGAAAACAATTACTAACTTTCGAGGGAATTCTTTGAGGATTTGCACGAAAAAGTTCTCCAAACTTCTATGAATCCAAAAATTGGAACATTGGCATAACCTTTACAGATTGTGCAAATAATACACTTAAAACCTACCAAGGAGAACCAATTAATGAAGTTGTTGGGATTATGGGAAAAAAAAGACCCTTTTCGAAATATAAAACTGAATGAATCGATAGATACATTACCGGAAATTCCTCTACATTCAGAGTTAAATCAAAATATAGAAGTACTAAAAACAGTATATAAAGATTGCTCTGATGTAGTATTTCGTGAATTTAGTATCGGTAGTAGCATTAATGCGGTTCTTCTTTACATAGACGGTCTTTCTAATACTGAAGAGGTCGATCAGCATGTGCTTATGCCACTTATTAAGATGAAAAACCATGAACAAGGTGCCATATTTGAAGAATCAAAAAAGGAAATATCGGTTTCCGACCTTAAGGACATTTACTCGATTAATGATATTTTTAAACAAATTTCAATGGGTAACTCGATTATTTTAATTGAAAAAGAAACAAAGGGAATTTCCATTGGACTTCCGAAGTGGGAAAAACGCAGTATTATGGAACCAGAGGCAGAATCAGTCATACGCGGACCTAGAGAAGGTTTTATTGAAACATTAAGAGTAAACACCTCCCTTTTACGTAGAAAAATTCGTCATCCATTATTAAAAATGAAACAATTGGATATTGGCCGTTACACAGATACACAAGTCGTCGTTGCTTATATCGAAGGAATTGCGGACAGTACTTTAGTTGATGATGTGACAAGCAGGCTAAAGCGAATCAAGATTGATGGCATATTAGAAAGTGGATATATTGAGGAAATGATTGCAGATTACCCGTATTCTCCTTTCCCACAAGTTTTAACAACGGAACGGCCGGATGTAGCAGGTGCCTGCCTGTTGGAAGGGCGTGTTGTTATCTTGATTGACGGCACCCCTATTACATTAATTGCTCCTTGTACGTTTGCAAGTCTGATGCAGGCACCTGAAGATTACTATAATCCGTTCTACATCAGTACCTTGATCCGTTGGCTGCGATATTTATTCTTTTTTATCGCTTTGCTCGCACCATCAGCATATGTGGCGATCTTAACGTTTCATCAGGAAATGCTTCCAACCACACTGCTATTAACCATTGCTCAAAGCCGCGAACAAATCCCTTTTCCGGCATTAATCGAGGCATTTATCATGGAAGTCACTTTTGAGGCACTAAGGGAAGCTGGTGTAAGATTACCAAAACAGGTTGGCGCTGCTGTTAGTATTGTTGGAGCCCTGGTCATTGGTCAAGCGGCGACGGCGTCAGGACTGGTTTCATCACCGATGGTCATGGTAGTTGCCATTACAGGTGTGGCATCGTTTTTAATGCCAAGATATGCGACCGGCATATCGATTCGGATCCTGCGCTTTCCCATCATGATTCTTGCCGGAATGTTTGGTTTATTAGGGGTCATGCTCGGTATTACCGCAATTGTCGCACATATGTGTACCCTAAAGTCCTTTGGTGTACCATATTTCAATTCGACAGCGCCGCTTAAGATTCAAAATTTAAAGGATGTCCTAATTCGAGCCCCGTGGTGGGCCATGGATACACGACCTGAGTTTTTTTCAAAGGATGCAGGTAACCTAGAGCGTCAGTCCAGTAATCTAAAGCCCGGTCCAAGCAAAGGTGGAGACGAAAGTTGAGTTGTATGAACAGACCTATTAAGAAGGCTATGACTTTAATACTTCTGCTTACCTTGAACTCGATTTTCCTAACAGGATGTTGGGACCGCACGGAGGTGAATGATTTAGCTCTCATTTTGGCAGCTGGGATAGATAAGGGCGAAAACAACAATATCGAATTATCGGCCCAAATATATATCCCTCAAGGATCACAAGGCGGACAACAATCCGGGATGTCCAGCGGTTCCAGCAGCAATCAGTCATTTGTTAGGTCAGCTGAAGGAGAAACCATTGCTGATGCGATGGCACGACTCCAGGAAGAACTGACAAGGCAGGTTTTTTGGGGGCAAAATGAGGTGCTCATTATTGGTGAAAAATTAGCAAAGGCAGGGATAAGTGATCAAATTGACTTTTGGTTGCGGCACTCGGAACCTCGCATACGTGCCGATGTTTTTGTTTCAAAAGGAAGGGCAAAGACTGTCTTGGGGGCCATACCTGAATTGGAAAGAGACGCCGCAAAACAACTACGTAAAATCGTACAAACACATATAGGTGTAAAAGTAACAGTAAAGGATTTATCGCAGATGCTATCAGGTGAATCAGCTCCAGCCGTACTTCCATGGGTCGAAGAACTTCCACCATCACTAATGGATTCAAAGAAAAAAGAAATCCCAATCATTAATGGAGTAGCCATTTTTAAGGAAGGAAAAATGGTAGGTAGATTAGATGATAAAGAAACAAGGGGGATTCTTTGGCCGAGAAATGAGATTAAATCAGGTGTGATTACGATTGCTTTTGAAGACGAAGATGGCCACATCTCCTTACATTTAATAAGAAGCCATACGGAGTTGATCCCTTCCATAAAGAATGGAAGATGGAGTATGCACATCAAAACAAACGTAGATCTTGAGGTTATACAAAATACGACAAAAGTAAAATTATTCAATCCCAAGGTCATAAAAAAAGCTGAGCAAAAGGTTAGAGATGAGATTGAACAAAGAGAACGTTTAGCTTTCTCGGAAGTTCAGGAAAAGTTAAATGCTGATATTTTCGGCTTCGCTGATGAATTTCAGAGAGAATATCCACAAATATGGAAGCAAAAGAAAGACGAATGGAATGAAATTTTCCCAGAAGTGGTCGTTTCTTTTGAAACGAAGGTAAAGATCGAAAGAAACGGTTTGGCAACCGGACAAAGTCAAAGGGGTGTTGAACAATGAGGATTGGAGGGGTATTAGGGGTAACCGTTATATTGGTGCTTATTTTTTTATACCAATGGCCCAAGTTAAAGAAAAGTGGAAGAAAAGGAAGAATGGTCTTTTTTTCGTTGATGCTGCTTAACTGGATTCTTGCGATTTTGCTTGTTAACTTTCCAGAAATGCCGGGACCTGGGCAATTAATCGATTTCATCTTTAAGTCATTTGAACCCTTTTGGTAATTAGACTCCTTTTAGAAAAGGAATGAACAAACATGATTGAAAAAGGTAGAATTTCCTATTTAGAGTTATCCCTCATTATGTATGCAACAATTGTAGCCACGTCTATACTTTACATTCCATATATCACAGCACAGCATGCAAAGCGTGATTTGTGGTTATCCCCCATATGGGGTTCTTTGAGTGGCTTTCTCATTGTCATGATTATTGTAAAGCTTTCTAAGCTTTATCCAGGGAAAACACTAATCGAATATTGTGAACTTATTCTTGGTCGCACCCTAGGCAAAATCATCGCGTTCATTTACTTATTTTTTTTATTACACGATACTGCTATCGCATTTAGGGAATATGGTGAGTTTATTGAAAGTGCTTTTTTGCATAAAACGCCAATCATTTTTGTTACTGGTAGTATTGCCCTTTCTTGCGCGATTGCTGTCCACGGGGGCATTGAAACGATTGGAAGATGTGCTACTATCTTTATGCCGATTGTGTTAGCTCTTTATATTCTGATTTATTTCTTTCTAATCCCTGATTTAAATGTAAAAAATATGTTCCCAATCATGCAAGATGGGGTTATGCCCTCCATTAAAGGTTCCATTGCACCACATGCCTGGTTAAGTCAATTTTCATTAATGTCATTCCTGATTCCTTTATTAACGAATCAACAAAAGGTTTTGAAATGGGGAATGTTTTCTGTCATTGCCAGTGTCTTAACTATGGTATTTATTAATCTAGGGAATCTTTTATTATTTGGAGAAATTCTTTCTAACCTATATTTCCCTGTATTTGAGGCTGCAAGATATATAAGTATTGGTTCTTTTTTTGAACATATTGAAGCAATCGTCATCGCCTTTTGGGCTCTTGGTGGATTTGTACAACTTTCTGCCTTTTTTTATATGCTCGTGCTTGGTACATCACAGTGGTTAACACTGCCTAGTTATAAACCGTTTATATTACCAATTGGTTTTTTAATTATTATCTTTTCAATCTGGTCAATTCCCTCGTTTGAGGAAATGATACGAGGAATGGGGACAACTGTGCCCTTTTATTTCTTAACGGTTCAGTTACTTATTCCAATTCTACTCTTAGGTGTTGCTGTCATACGTGCTAAGAGATAACTTTTAACATAGTGAAAAAAGAGCGAACCTTTAAGGCTCGCTCTAAGTTATCCACTGATTCTTAGTTTTTCATTCATTCTATTTAATGTCCCAAGGATACTCATTGCTGCTAAATAGCTTGTCTTTGGATTATCTGGAAGTGGATTATTCGTAATCGAAAATGTTGCTTCCCCAAAATCTCCCTTGATCTCCACTTGATGAATATTTTTTTCAATATGTGGATCGGCCACTAGACACACACGCGTCTTCTCTATTCCTACCCCTGCCAACGACAGGACAATGGAGACATTCATGTTTTTCGGAAATTGCTTAATGGCATCAATCGCTTTCCCCTCAAATACAACCTTTGCTTCGTTGATGTCATCATCCATGAGCGATCTGGCAGGCTTCCGAGTTGTCAGTGAAACGCTTGAAACCGTGCCAAGGGCGTGTGCATTTTGCAATAAGTCCAAACCGCCGATTGCACCAGACGGCAGGTGAACTACATTCTTATATTCTTTTACAAGATTACTTAGTTCTGTCAACAGGGCTTCATCTGCAAGAGCGCCTACACTTATTAACACCACATCCTTTTTCTTAATAACCGATGGCAACAAGGTTTTCACTGCATGTATATTCGCTGCCTCCACCACAATATCAATTTCCGAATCAAGAAAGGCTTGGAGGTCAGTAAACAACTTCACACCAAAATTTGACTCCAACCCCTCATACTTTTCCTTATTCCTCACCAAAATATTTTTAATCCGTAGATTTTCATGTTGATTTTGATTAACTTCTTTCAATAAAAAAGTAGCAATTGCTCCCGCACCAATTACACCGATATTCATAGTTACCTCCCCATTTTAATTTATATATGTGATAACTCCATCCTTTACCCATTTCGCTGTTAATGTGTCTGCATGTAACATCTCTTCTGGTGTGCCTTCAAATATAACTTGTCCGCCTTGTTTTCCCCCTGATGGACCTAATTCTATTACCCAGTCGCTTGCAGCTATAAAGTTTAGATTGTGTTCGATGATGATAACAGAATTACCTCTGTTTACGAGATTTTGAAATACGTCTAAGAGCTTTTCATTATCTTCTGTGTGTAGTCCTAAGGATGGCTCGTCTAACAGGTAGATTTGACCTTCCTTTTGCAGGTGGCTTGCGAGTTTTAGACGTTGGATTTCTCCTCCACTTAGCGAACTTGTCGTTTGCCCTAAAGTTAAATACCCTAATCCTACTTCTTTTAGCGTATGCACTCTTTTTATGATCTTTTGTAGTTTAAAATAATGGATAGCTTCGTCGATTGTTAAATCTAAAATTTCTACTATATTTTTATCTTGATAGCGATAGATAAGCGCTTCCTCTGAATATCTCGTACCGCCACATGTTTCACAGGGGATTGTCACCGGATCTGCAAATGCTACGTCAGGCTTTATGACTCCTTTTCCTTTGCAGATAGGGCATGCTCCTAAGGAGTTAAAGCTAAACAAACCCGCTGGTTGCCCTGTTTCTTTTGAAAATACCGCACGAATATCGTCCATTATCCCCATATATGTAGCTAAGGTCGAACGGTTAGAAATTCCTATGCTGCCTTGTCCTACCTTGATCGTTTCAGGATACTTGTTCGCGAACGCTTCCAACATTAAGGAGCTTTTACCTGAACCTGAAACTCCACATATAGAGACTAAGACATTTTTAGGAATCTGTAAGCTAATATTTTTTAAGTTATTGATACTTGCTTTATTTAGTGGAAAATAACTTTTTATTTCCCTTGGATTTTTATTTATTTTTACCTTGTGGGTTAGAGCGGTTGCAGTTGGAGAGTTTTTGAGATCTTCTAATTTACCTTGATAGACAACTTCGCCACCATTTACTCCTGCCCCCGGTCCCATTTCTATGATTTGATCTGCTATTTTTATGACTGATAGATTATGTTCAATTACGATTACAGTATTATGTTGGTCTTTTAACCTAGTTAGCATCTGGATCAACAAATCTGCTTCTTCTGGATGAAGTCCGGCACTTGGTTCGTCAAAAATGTATGTAATGTTATTTAGGCTGCTCCCTAAATGACGAGCAATCTTTACCCTTTGAGCTTCCCCACTGGACAGGGTGCCCATTTTTCTTGATAGACTTAAATATCCGAGTCCCATGTCAACTAGTTGTTTTACATGCGGGATTGCTTGTTGTGCTATCGATTCCCCCATCGGCTCTTTCATATTTTTAAGTTCCTTAAGTAATTCCGGAAGCTCTAATTGATCATATTCCGCGATATTCAATCCATTTATTCTACATTCTAAGACCATTGGATTTAGACCTGAGCCTTGGCAGGTTGGGCATAAAGAATGTGTTGACACTGCTAAAACGTCATCTTGGGATACTTCTTTCAGCTTTGAGATGTCTCTATTGATATAAAGGCGCGTAAATCGAGGCAATAGCCCATCCCACTCATGATCCTGAGGTCCATTTTTTGTATGAAACGGCGCATAGACTTTTTCACCTTCCGTGGGACCATATAAGAGCAAGCGGCGTTTTTCTTCCGAGTAGTCCTTGATTGGTTTATCTGGATCGAATAATCCACCCGTCATCATCCATCTCCCTTGCCAACCTGAAGGAGATAATGGCTTAAATTTTACCGCATAATCCCGAAGTGACTTATCGAAATCGACCATCTTATTTAAGTCTGGTGCAATGACCTCCCCAAACCCACCACATTCTGGACATCTACCAAAAGAACTTTGACTCGAAAAATCGGTGGCAGAACCGATTGAGGGCTTTCCAATTCTCGAGAACAATAGTCTAAGTAATGGATCTATATCCATATAGGTACCAACAGTCGAACGGGAATTGCCTCCTATCTGTCGTTGTTCCACTACAACAACTGGGCTTAAGTTTTGCATAAGATCAGCGTGGGGTCTTTCGTACCTTGGCATTTGATTTCTGACATAAAGAGGATAATTCAACGTCATTTGTCTTCTACTTTCAGTTGCCAATGTATCAAATACAACCGAACTCTTACCTGATCCTGAAAGGCCGGTAAATACGATGATTTTTTCTTTCGGTATATTTAAATCGATATTTTTTAAATTATGTTCTTTAAGCCCTCTTAAAATGATTTCATCTTTTACTTTTGACATTTTGTCCTCCTTTCTGGATTTTATTTTTAGTTTCATAGATATAATCTAGCTTACCCTATAAATCTCTACATAAGCCAATGTTAGAAAAGAAAAAGAGCTCTTGAGCAAAAACCAAGTAACTCGTTTGATTTATCCATTACGATTTTATAACGCTTGTCGAAAAAACATTAATGAAATCGCTTTATTTATTTCCTAATTTGCAATATAATGAATTTTAATAATACTCAGAATGGTTGTGATATCAATATTTAAAACTTTACTTACGATTCCAAATTTACATAAAGGAGGGATCTTAACATCCAATAACACTCTACGTTTTTAGATTGATAGTTACAAAAAGATGGTCTATGATTTTGGAAATAAATACAAAAGACGTAATTCCTAATGCGGAATGGAATAATGGACATTAGCACCCCTCACTGGTGAACAACCCTAGGATTACCCCTATTCTACAAGAACCTAATTAATTTTTATTACATTATGGCATTAAAATTTTATTTTATTAAAAATATATAAATTATTGGATGGGCGGGGATATAGTATGGAACAATCATCATTACAAGCTCATGAATCTACTGTATTACACAATAAAGGTAAAGCCGAATTATGGCGCTGGTCTGCAACAGATTTAGCCCATGGAATTCGAACAAGACTTATTTCTTCCCGTGAGGCTGTAGAAAGCTGTTTGGACAGGATTGAGGAAGTAAATCCAGTACTTAATGCCCTAGTAGAAGTACATACGGAAGAGGCACTTGCTGCAGCTGACCAGGCAGATCTTGCTGTAAAAAAAGGAGAACCACTTGGACCTTTACACGGTGTGCCTGTTTCGACAAAAATTAATGTAGACCAAGCTGGTCATGTTACAACAGACGGTGTTGTCGCTTTTAAAGATAATATCGCAGAAAAAGACAGTCCCCCAGTAGCGAACTTACGAAAGGCGGGTGCTGTGATTGTTGGCCGCAGCAATACGCCTGCATTTAGTTTTCGATGGTTTACAAATAATGATTTACATGGAAGAACCCTAAACCCTTGGGATAAGTCACGTACACCTGGTGGTTCAAGCGGAGGGGCAGCTACAGCTATCGCATCTGGAATGATGCCAATTGGGCATGGAAATGATATTGGCGGTTCTGTTCGTCATCCAGCATATGCCTGTGGAATTACTGGAATCCGTCCTACAATGGGAAGAATACCTGGCTGGTCTGGTCCTCCAAGTGGCGATCAGGCACCTTCTACCCAATTAATGGCAACAGATGGACCTCTTGCACGAAGCGTTGCAGATCTTCGTCTTGCCCTTACAAGCATGAGTGAATTTGATCCACGTGATCCACTCCATTCTTCGGTTCCATTATTGGGAGAACCTCTTCAAAAGCCAATTCGAGTTGGTCTTTTACGTGATGTAGGTGTTTCCACTCCATCATCAGCTGTCAATCAGGCTTTGACTGATGCAGCTAATCAGTTGACGGAAGCTGGTTATGTTGTCGAAGAAGTAAACCTTCCTCTATTTGCTGAGGCATATAGACTTTGGTATTTGTTAGTGCTGGAGGATTTCAGAACTAATATCTCACTTGTAGAGCAGTATGGAGACGAAGGAATGAAAAAGGCAGCTTTTAATTATTTTGCTAACGCAAAAGAATGGTGGGGAGAAGAACCTGGACTATCCGATTATATTAAGGGCTACGCTCGTCGAGGAACATTAATTGTTCAACTTCAAGAGTTTTTGCAAAAATATCCACTGCTGCTCATGCCTGTCTCTTCTGAACAGGCTTTTGAACAAGATGCTGATATACAAAGTGTTGAAAGCATGAGGCGCTGTATGGATGCACAATGGTCTATGATGGCAATCCCAGTGCTCGGATTTCCAGCTATCTCGGTTCCAACTGCTGTTGTAAATGGTCTACCAGTTGGCGTTCAGCTATTAGGAAGGCGTTTCCGAGAAGATACTTTATTTGATGCAGCTGAGGTAATTGAAGCCCATGCACAAATCGAAACACCTATTGAACCAAGATAGTAGTTTATTATAAAACCTATTTCTTTAGTCTATGTAGAAATTTCCCACAGCTATTATCGCCGTGGGATTTCTTGTGTATTCCAAGTAATCACTCAACCTCATGTGCACTATTCCTTCTTTTCCACTAGTTTCGATAGAATCTCTTCGCAAATTTCATGGGTTTCGAGTGCATCCCATGCTGAGATTGAAGGTTCTGAATTTGTTCTAACGGCCTGAATAAAATCTTTCACCATTTGCTCAAACCCTCTTTTAACCAAAGTTGGTTCCCAATCACTGCTCCGAACCTCACTATTTTCCATCCCTTTCGAAATGACTAAGTTCGATACGTTTGTGACCGTCCGCTTCTCCAACGGACCCATAACTTGAGCCATTTCCTCAGTTGTTCCATTATCCCTATTCATGATGCCGATCGCCGTGCCAGCTTGTGAAATAAATTGAATCACAACATGGTATAAGGCGCCATTTTCCATACGTCCGTTCACGATGATATCCTTAATCGGGTGAGGAAACAAATACCTCATCGTATCCACAACATGGATATAATCATCAAAAATAAATGTCCTAGGCTCTCCAGGAAGATTATTGCGGTTCTTCTGGATAACCACCATATTTGGCTGTGCAACTTCCCTCAAACTTACATATGAAGGGGCAAATCTACGGTTAAATCCCGCCATCAGAATAAGACCTCGGTCCTCCGCTAGTTCAACAAGCCTTTTGGCACCTTCATAATTGTCCGTAATGGGCTTGTCCACAAACACATTAATTCCGCGATGGAGAAGCCATTCAACTATCTCTTCATGCGAGGATGTTGACGAATGGACGAATGCACCCGTAATACCACTATCAACCAAAGATTCGAGGTCGGAGTGAATATGTTCAAACCGATACTGGGTAGCAATTGTTCGTAACTTTTCTTGGTTTCTTGTGTAAAAGTGAAACTCTATCTCTTTTAATCCACTATAAACTGGTAGGTAGGCTTTTTGTGCAATGTCTCCAAGTCCAATAACCCCAATTTTCATCATTATATATCCCCCACTTTTCTATTCAATCTTCCGCTATTTTTATAAAAAAGGTAAGACTTTCGTACTGAAATCAGCATAGGTGTCTAGGTGAAAGTCCGCCTCAATATCCGGATTTTCAAAGGCAACGGTCTTGATACCTAATTCTCTAGCTGGTATTAAATCTAACTCACGGTCGCCAATCACCAAATCAATTGGATAGTCCTTGATCACATGTTGATATGATGCTGCATGTGGTTTTCGGGTAAAGCCTTCTTCCTCGACTGACACAATTACCTTAAAGTAATGCAATAACTTAAATTTTTCCAGAAGTAACAAAGTGGACTCCTTATCACGATGCGTGACGATAAAATTGTCATCAGCCACCTGTAAAACCTCTTCTAAATGCTCAAATGGCTGGCTGTTAAAGGAATACTGATTATATAGTTTGATGTATTCCTTACGCTGACTTTCCTCAATTCCATAATGCTGAAAGGCTACTTTCGAGTTGACCTTGAGCCACTTCAGAACTTCGTTTGGCTCCAAATCCTTGCCACTTAAATGGATAAATCCTTTGACAAGGGCTGGATACGTATTAAACAATGTTCCGTCAAAATCCCATAGAATATTCATGTAAATCCCTCTTCTCTATTCCATAATACCTCTCATTATAGAAATGATACTGCTGAAAATAAAGTTTTTATGATTAATGCGGCTGTCCAAATGGTGATATAAAGTCAAAGCGACCTGAAATATGGTATTAAACCTCTGTCGTCTAGAAAAGCAGAAAGCCCGCTGGACTCGGCTTGATTTGCCGAGCCTGCGGGCTCTCTATCTTCGTAATACATAACAACCACTAACAGACGTCACCCCATAACAATGGGCCTACTCACGGGATTTTCCCTTACCCTTTTTACCTGCCTTACCGAGTTTGAAATTTAAGGGTACATCCTTCTCCAGTGGCGTATCTGCCGAGGAACCACCGACATGCACGCGGTATTTTCCGTCAGCGGTAGCCCACTCGCCATCAGCCCAATTCGCCAGATTGTCCGGTTCTTTCGGAATGAAATAGGAGAACGGGTGGTTAGAGTCAGCCAAGTTAATCCGTAGAGTCACTCGCTTGCTCTCACCAGGCTTAAGATCAACCTTCTCGAAGTTGACGAGTCGTTTGGACGGCTGCCCCGCCTCCTTCGGTAGGGTCAGATAGACCTGTGCCGCTTCTTTGCCGGCAACTTTACCGGTATTTGTAACAGTGAAGGATACGTCAATACCAGACAACGAGCCTTTGCTGCCGCGGATCCTCATCACCTTAAGGTCGCCATACTTAAAGGTCGTGTACGACAGGCCATACCCGAATGGAAAGACTGGCTTCACGTTGTTGGCCTCGTACCAGCGGTAGCCCATCTCCAGGCCCTCTGTATACTGGGCAATTAACTGGTCGGAACCGTTACCGTACGGACCAGGTCCTCCTGGCTTGCCAGTGTCCTGGCGGGTTCCAGGGTACTGCTTCTCGGTCGCGAAGGCGGCCTCACGCTCAGTGGCACCGAACGTCATAGGCAACTTGCCGGACGGATTGACCTTACCGTAGAGCAGATTGGCGACAGCATTGCCATCCTCCATACCTGGGTACCAAGCTTCGAGAACTGCAGGGACCTTATCCAGCCACGGCATGAGCACCGTACCAGAAGTTTTCAGGACTACAACCGTGTTCTTTGCATTAGCTTTCAGAACCGCGTCAATCATCGGCTCCTGCTCCACCCAGTCCACTCGATCCGGGTTCTTATCGAGGTCGATACGCGGGAAGCCGAGTGTCTCACGGTCCTTGGTCTCATGCGGGTTGTCGCCAATCATGAGAAGCACGACGTCAGACTCGGCGGCCAATTTTGCAGCTGCCTCTGGGTCACGACCATCGTTGTAAGTCACCTTGGTGTTGTAACCCCGCTCCTTGATGACATTTTCTAGACCCTGTTTTGGTGTGACCGTATAAGAGGTCACAACGTTCTCGTTGTTGTCCCGAACGGAGCGCGGGGACATTTTGGCAATACCAGCGAACCACTCGACGCCAATCAACGCGATTGACTTCGGCTTTCCGTTCAGTGGCAGGAAGCCGCGATTGTTTTTCAATAGTACGGAACCTTCCTCTGCCATCTTCCGTGCGCTAGCGCCGTTGACATTCAGATCGACAATCTCTGGCATGAACTTATTGAAGGGCTTATCCATTTGGCCGTACTCAATCATCTTGATATACCGCGGACGAAGTAGATTGTCAATGTCAGCCTCGGTCACCTGACCCGAGTCGATGGCCTTCTTGATATTCTCTTGAGTGTAGTACTGCGGAGCCCAGTCGAGCTCGACATCCGTCCCCGCCTTGATGGCAGCAACCGTGTCGTGAATCGCGCGACGGTCACTCATAACCCAACCATTGAAGCCCCAGTTCCTCCTTAAGGCATCTTGGAGCAATTCAGAACTGTCACAGGCATAGGTGCCGTTGACATCAGGGAACGAGCACATTACAGAGGCTGGGTTAGCATTCTTGACAGTCATCTCAAATGGCAGCATGTATAACTCATTCATCGCCTTTGAGGGAACCTGAACACCCATCGTCCATCGCTCGGTTTCCTGCTCGTTGCCAGCTAGGTGCTTGAGTTGGGCTTGGACTCCTTGTTTTTGGATGCCCTTGACCTGCTCGGTCGCCAGCGTACCCGTCAGATACGGATCCTCACTGAAGTACTCATAGTTCCGGCCACCGTACGGGTGTCGCACGAGGTTCATGCCTGGTCCAAGCATCACTTGGTGCGCGAAGGCACGTGTCTCCTCACCGAGGATTCGGCCTGCCTCATAGTTCAGCCCACGGTTGAAGGTGGCGGCCATAGACTCGGTGGACGGCAGGCCTGTCGCCACTGGGTCATTGCCACATGATCCGCCCTTCACACCCGTACCACCGTTTGTCATGCGGACTGTGGGGATACCCAGTTCCTCGATTCCATGAATTTGCCTTCCGGTGTCCTGCCACTCACACCCGGGCAGGGTACCCTCAGGCGGGAATACGCCGTTCATGTACTTGTTTTTACCTCCCCTTTTTATAACGACCGGCTCACCGGTGTTGTTCTCATTGAAGCGCGAGATGGCGATTTGCTGAATCTTCTGTTCCAACGTCATCGCATTGAGAAGCAGCTCGGTTCGCTCCTTTGCAGATAGCTTGGTGTTCATCCAGGGCTTGGTCCCAACGTTCTCCGCATTAACAGGAATTTCTAACATAGACATGAAGATCATTGCTGCAAAAAAAATTGACATAGTTCGTCTTATCATTTTAATATCTCCCTTATTTTCTATGTAGTAGATTAGTTTTGAAATCATTCGTTTACATCTTAATCTCTCCTTTACTCTCTATGTTGTCTAGTATTGAAATCATTCGTTTAACAACTCAATCTCTCCCTTGCTCTTTATGTTGTCTATAAGTTATTGAAATCATTCGTTTAACCTCTTAAAGCTCCCTTTCTAACTATTGTCTAGTAGTCTAATGAACGTTAATTAAAGAACCGTAAAAAAACACGCAATTAAGAAAAAATAAAACCCCGAATTCACAGAAAATTTTTGTGCGAATTCAGGGTTTTATAATTTTGGTGTTACAATTTCTACCTTTGAGATCGATTCAACTTGGCTTGAGTGGTGGTCGCAGACATATTGATATAGCAGTGTTTACCGATAACTAAAATAGGAACTCTAAGAAGAAATAAAATTAAGCTGCAGTTGGATACAAAATACTCATATTTTTATCCACTAAAAAAACGAGAAAATGTATTCTCGTTTTTTCCAAGATCATAACCATTCACCATATTTTGGTAGACTGTCGTTTTGTGTATACTCATCTGTTTTTCGTAATAGCTCCACAATGGTTGGCATATCTAATTTCTCAATAAATTCTTCAATTGCAAGAACACCTGATTGAGCTAATTCTTCACGATGATTTTCAGATGTAATAAGAGGTGTTGGTAGATGATCAGAAGCTTTATCAAAGTATGAACCAATTGCCCCTGACTGCAATGCATATTTTCCAAGTGCATTGCCTGGGTTTTTACTCATGCCGTTTATCATACTTTGTACATCATATGTCACTGAGTTAGATTCAGGAACATTCATCGGAACGTCTTCCAATCTACCAAGGATTTTGTAAGCTCCAATACTAATATCATTGAATTTCTCCATAAATGAAAAGCTTAAATCTTTAACACTATCAGTTGCTTTCACCATGTCGATATAAAGAATGGGTACTTTTGTTTCATCAAAGAAGTCACGAATCATTCCACTTACGGTTAGATAAGCAGGGCCATGACATGTTACATATACCTGTCTTCGAAAACCTTGTTTTAAGAGTGACTTAGCTATTGTTTCTAAATATCTCATACCTTCTTTGACGCTAATATTAACTGTTCCACGAGCCATCGCTGTTCCACCAGCGAAAAAATATGGAAGGTTGTGAAGAACGAGACCGTTTGTTGCCTCTGCCATTTTTAACGCCAGCGCTTCAGCAATAACCGTTTCAGTATCAAGCGGCAATGCTCCATGTGTTTCTGTTACACCCACAGGTACAAAAATCAGATCATTCTGTTGTAGGTATTCTTCAACTTCCGCATTTGTGCATTTAGATAGGAACCGAGTTCTCATCGAATAGCATCCCCTTTTACTTAGTTATATAAATAAGTTATCAAGATCAACTTCATTGTCATATTTAATTAGTTTTGTGCTCTTCTTTCTTTTAAAGTCGTATACATTTCTTGAGCCTTCGTGCTATTCAAGTTAAAAATCAACGCAATCCCGATAATCATTAAGAGAAAAGATAAAATTGGTAATCCATTATACATACGTAAAACACCCTCTGCCACTTCTTGGCTTTGAGAAGTTTGTCCAGACACAAATCCTACCCAACCTAAAGCATAACTACCAAGTGCAGAACCAACACCCATACCCACTTTACGTGAGAAAGAATAAATGGAATAAAGTGTTCCGTCATAGCGTTTACCCGTTTGAAGTTCTGTAAAATCTAAACAATCTGTAACAAGTGCCCATACAATCATAACAAAAACCATATTTGCGATTGTTGCGATATTATAAGCTACTATATAAACGTAAACGTTCTCAATGATAAAAATGGTTAACAGTGTAGAAGCTATTAAACTAAAGCTTGCAGTACTAATGACCATATTACGTTTACCAAACTTTTTAACTAGTGTTGGGACAAAAATGAACAATACCAGTGTAACTCCCATTTGTAAGAATGAGTTAATCGCAAATGCACTTGGCTTGTTGTAGTATTCTGAGAACACAATTGCAGCTAATTGCTGAACACCATTAATCATAATTAATGAACCAACGCTTGCTACCATCATTCCTAATAACTGGCGATTCTTAAAAGCAGCTTTCAAAGCTTCTGAAAATTTATAATCAGGTTTTGTTCCTACTGGTCTATCATCACGAATACGTTCTGTTGTTAGTTTAACAAGTCCTGTATATGCTAGCACAGAAAGAATACTGAATACGATCGAAATGTAGAAAAACATCTCAGGTACTAGATTCCCAGATTTATCATAGATAAACATAGGGACAAAAGATAAAAATCCAATTCCAACTACCATTCCACCAATAGAACGAGCACGTGATAATTTCGTACGTTCAATTGGATCATCTGTAATAACAGCTGCTAATGAACCATAAGGAATTGAATCAGCTGTGTATGCGATTCCATAGAATAGATAAACAAATACAACCCATACATGAGTAGCTGTTGATGACCAACTTGAGACATCAGCAAATGTAATTAAGATGGATGCTGCAAGTAACCACTTAGAAATATTAATATATGGTAAAAATTTATCTCCACTCTTACCTAATCTCCATCTATCTGGAATACTTCCCATCAAAACATCTGTTACTGCATCAAATATCCTTGCAACTAAAAACAATGTTCCCATGAAATATGGACTTACTCCAAGTACGGAGGTGCTGAATAAAAGGAAAAACGCTCCAATGTAAAGGTTTGCAAATCCTCCACCAACATCCCCTAACATGTATCCAAATTGATCACGGAAACCAAATTTTCTAACCTGTTTCTTTTCCATGTTGAAACCCCCAATTGTAAATAAAATAGATTTTGAATTAAATTCAAATTAACTAAACTTCCAAAGAGTTGATACATTTCATTATATTTGTTTACTATACTAACTAATAACGTAAATATTTATTTACTTTCTTTTATCAGCCTCTTTCCTTAAATTTTGAAAGCGTTTCATTTTCATCTAATATAATTTTAGCGCAAAATACCGAACTACTTTTTCAATAAAATAGCTTCATTTTGCACTAAAATTGCATAATATAAAAAAGCTTTTAATCAAACCTTATCAAGTTGATTAAAAGCTCTACTTACTATTATTTCGTTTATATTCCTTTGGGGTTACGCCTACTTCCTCTTTAAAAACACGGGAAAAGTATTGTTGATTTTTAAAACCTACAATAAAGCTGATTTCTATTAAAGAAAGATTAGAATTAGTTAATAGATCCTTTGCTTCCTGAATCCTTATCAAATTTCGAAAATGACTGATTGTCATTCCTTTTTCTTTTTTGAAAGTGCGCATTAGGTGGGAAGGATGAACATGTAACTTACGTGATATTTCCTCAATAGATATGTCCTCTGAAAAGTTCATCATAATAAAATGCTCAACTTTTTCAGCAATTGTTGCTTTTTCAAGTGTTATTAAGCGAATAGAAGGATCTGAGTACTCCTCTAACATTCTCTTATGTATTTCTTCCAATTCCGATATTGATTTGCCATTCTCAACCATAATCGCGTATTTTTCAGAAAGGTAATGACATTGCCATGCACTTAAGCCACCTTTCTCCGCTGAATAACTGTAAAGCGTATTATGCGATAGTAATATGTTTTTTAATGCACGTAATTCATTCCTAGGAACTCTTTTAATAATATCTAAAGTGTCTGTGTCTCCTCTTAGAAACTCATTCATTACACTTATATATTGGGCAACAAATTTCTGATCTGCTTTTCGAATGGATTGTAATAATTCTTCCCGAATTTTGTGTGCTGATTCGATTAATTCATGCTTTGTATTATTTTTCATTACATCACTTTTTATTTGAACTTCCTGACCTTCCATGTTCATTTTCCCATCACCTCACTTCAAATGGGGTAGTTGCTTGAATCATAATTAATAATCTCAAGAACCCCTATTAAAATGTTGATGTTGAAACATACACATTCTTATTGCATTATGATATTCACCGTCAACAAAAAACTCATCGATTAGTTCTCCTTCAAACTGAAAACCTAACGTTTTATATATATGAATGGCTTTTTCATTTGTTTTATCCACGATTAAATATAATTTGTACATATTTAATACAGAAAACGCATAATCCATTGCGAGATATGTTGCAGACTTCGCATATCCATTTCCTTGATGATTCGGATCAATAATAATTTGGAATTCTGCCCTACGGTGAATATAATCAATCTCTACTAATTCAACCAATCCCACCATTTCATCGCCTTTTTGGACAATAAATCTTCTTTCACCCTGATCATGAATATGTTTATCATACAAGTCCTGTAATTCAACAAATGACTCATATGGCTCCTCAAACCAATAAGACATGATGTTTGCATTAATATTTAATTTGTGGACAAATCCTAAGTCAACTCGTTCTAATGGCCTTAATTTTACATCGTTCATTCCTTTTCATCCTCCGAATCCTGCGTAAACCCTTCTTAAAATAAAGTTTTTCCTTTTCTCCTGCTTTTTGTCCACTTTTTCTAAAAAAAAGCAACTACAAAAAAGCAGTAGGTATAGAGATTGTCTATAACAACTGCTTTGATTATACCAACACCAAACACGCTACCACATAAAAAAAACAGACATAGTTCGCATGTTAGTGCTTATTATCTTTGGGATATCGTCTAAATACGCTTTAATGCGCCATTAGGCTTTGGTAACTCTTGCTCGATTATCTGATTCATTTTACAAAAATGTTCAAAAAATTGTTGTGCAAGCTCTCGTTCCTTTGGGTCACTTTTCAACGAAATAATATCAAGCAAAATTTGAGCCATCCATGAATTATCAAAATAACGGTATTTACCTGTATTCCATGTCATTTTGTGGGGGAACTTTTCATTTACATAGTAATCCCAGAAAAGCATCTGATCCGATTCCTGTTCTGTCAGTTGGAGTCTGTATTCTGAATGAGCAGGAATATTTCCATCTTCACAAAGCTTACCGATAAAACCTTCATCCACCATATAAACACCTAAGATACGTCTGTCTTTTTCAGGCATTCCAGGATCAACTGATGTTAACAGAACAGCGCTATTTTGGTGCAAACGGATGGGTTTGTTTGGCTTCCCCTTGTTATTCCCACTCTTGATTTCTCCTGAAAATACCTTCCACTCTAAGAAAGAAGTATTCTGTTCTTCTGGATCACACCAAAAAACCATTTGTGATTCGGGATGAAGTTTATGATTTTTCATAAGTTTTTCATGTTCCAAGCGAAGTTCCAATTTTTTTCGGTAAAGCTTTTTTTCCTCTTCCTTCTTCCATTCTTCCTGCTTTCGTTCCGCTTCCTTTTCTTGTATCATTTTTTCAAGTGAATTAGCAATATTTTTATCATGCAGTTTTAGGTGCTTTTCAAATACATCAGGGAAAACAAACTTTTTATTTTCCGAATCAAAATGTACTTCAATACTAGAATCATTATGATTCACTATACTACCCATGCCAAAACGCTTGTGTGTAACTTTCTTATTGATTAGATTCATTTTCTAGTCCTCCTTGTAGAATAAAAAAACCCGTTACTTTTAGTTAGTAAATGGATCATTTTATTCAACTTACTTACTTTTAAAACTCACACGACTGTTTGAATTTTTCTTCGTTTTTTTAAAAAAGGAGATTGAATTAATAATTGTACAACTATTATAACATTTTTTAAAAAATATCACAATTTTCTTGTTGACAGCATATTTTATTGTGAGGTAAAATGAAATTTTATTCTCTTGAACTATTAAAAGATAACTAAAAAAAGGCCTCCAAAAGTAACGAAACTTTTGAAAAGCCTCTATAAATTCACCACTTGATTACCGGTGTTAATGGAATTATTCTCTGATCACACTAAACTTACCTATCTAGTAATCTCTACTAAATTATTCGTTCATATCAATAAACGACAACCGCATATTTGGTTAAATTATAACTGGCTTCAAATGCACTTGCCTTTACCCAGTATTTTCCGGCTGCTGGGTCTGTCACATGATAATAACCGTCCTTATAACCACTTAATGTCATAACGTGCGCATTATCGATACCTGTTCCCCAAAAATATTGACCATATTGTGGTGAACCCCAATTCATGGTTACATAAACAATCACTGGATTTCCATTGTCTAATTGTTTTTTAAGATTCTCTACTGAACTCCCCGTAATATTGGAAACACTACCATACTTACTTCCCCATTTACTTAATGGAGCCGGATAAATCGATTGATAAACCCCACTTACTACTTTATAAGGTGTTCCACCGAATCCGTTATTTGGATTTCCCTCTTGATCAACGGGCATTTCTTCTAAGAAACTTCCAAGTGTATAATTTTTGGCATATCCTTTGTACTGTAATGCCTGCAATAGGGCAGCCGCTTCACACCCCATAGGAGCATTAGCTAGATACTGATTTAGATAAGGTACTTTTAACTCCACTATTTTTGAAGTGCTGGATGTTGAAGTGCTGTTGGACTTTGCTGAAGATTTATCGGATTTTTGCTCCGTAATACTCTCTTTTTCTCTTTTTTGTTTCTCAGCTTCCGCTTTTGCTTTCGCTATTTCTGCCTCCTCCTGCTCTTTAAGGTGAAGGTCTATTTTTGCTAGCGTTTCAGTTAAATAGTTTTTAGCTTTCTGATTCTTCACCTTTTCTACCTCTAATTTGATCGAATTATACTCTTTTCTTGTTACTCCTTCTGCTACTTTGCCATCTTTATAGATTTCTAACGATTTTGTTACTGTTTCAATTTGATTTATTTGTGTTTCTGCTTCTTTTACTAAATTGTTTATAGTGGTTTTCCATTCATTTACATCCTCTGCTTCATCATCAACAACCACCATGTTTTTAATCTCTATTACTTTTTCTGCATTTAAATCATCAGCAATGACTAGGTTTTGAGAAACTGTATCTCCATTCATTGCTTTTTCTTCTCCACCAAACAAAGAATTAACTTTTTCTTGAATAGAAAATTTGTGATTCATTTCTTCTAGCTCTATCATTAATGACTCTTTCTCCGTATTCATTTTCTCGATTTTAGTCGATAGATTGTTTTCCTTGATATCAAAGTCAAATTTTGGATTTTTAAATGTATTTAATGAACTTTTTACTTCATCAATTTCCTTTTGTGTTAAATCTGCTTTTAAAAAACCAGGCGTATCCGATTTAAGAAGGTCTGCTTGATCTTTGATTAAAGTTAATTCGTTATGTAAATCCGATAAACGATCTTCAGCCTTAGCTATGTTTTGTTTATAATTGTAATGGTCGTATGCAAACACTCCTCCAGAAATAACGAACACAAAGATAATAATCGTTGCTGCGGTTACAATTGGTTTTTTTGGTAGTTTAAAATTCATCTATTATTTTCCCCCTACAAATTTCAGTGCACACAATAATATTTTAAGATAGTTATACATAAACATAGAAACGGCGAAAAATACAGAGTTTATTGGAAATTGACAAAAATAAAATCCCGGATTCCTTTTGTGGAATAACCGGGATTTTTGATTTCCTTAACAAACTTACTAGTAAAGACTTCAAGAACTGGTATTTTTTTACTTAATAGAAAGTCATTCTCTATTATATTCCATATGATTTTCACAAAAAAAGGTCTAGGATCGTACCCTTTTCCCTCTTAGTCTCGTAATACCAAATTCGCAACCGCTTAGTCGCTCTGATGTGAGATACATATCGTAAAAGGTTGCTGGGTGTAAACAGCAACCCTTATCAAATTACTTTACCTTTTTGTACAATTTTTGTTTCTTGCTAATTTCCTCGTAATAATCGTCTTTATCTGTATAATAAATTGTTTCCTTATCACCAAGGCCTAGAACACCGAGCATCGAAAGGCTCTCATAAAACAAATTATGAACCCTCTTTTGCAATTCTTTATTAAAATAGATGAGAACATTCCTGCAAAAAATCACATGAAATTCGTTAAAAGATTGATCTGTAACAAGATTGTGTTGCGCAAATATAACATTTTTAGATAGATGCGAATGGAACTTTACCCCATTATCTGTAACAGTATAGTAATCTGAAAAAGCATGATGTCCCCCAGCTTGCAAGTAATTTTTCGTATACTTTTTCATATTCTCTAATGGATATCTTCCTGATTTTGCAATCTTTAATACATCTGCGTTAATATCTGTCGCATAAATTTTCGTTTTCTCATAGAGCCCTTCTTCAAGAAGAAGGATTGCCATTGAATAAACCTCTTCACCCGTTGAGCATCCTGCATGCCAGATTCGAATGGAAGGGTATGTTCGTAGCAATGGTACAACTTTTTCTCGAAAATCTAAAAAGAATAAAGGATCACGAAACATTTCTGTTACATTGATGGAGAAATCCGATATCAATCTTCGTAAGCAAGCAGGATCATGCAGAATTTTTTCGAGCAATCCTGTTATACTTGATAATTTTTCAGCCTCAACACGATGCTGAATTCTTCTTCTTATCGAATTGTATGCATAGCAACGAAAATCATATCCACACCATTTATAGAGACCCTGTAGCAATAATTCAATTTCCATTTTCTCAAGATCTGAGCTATCCTTTGTTTCAATATTATCTATTTGATCATTTTGATTATTCATAGTTTAAGAGGCCCTTTCCTATTGATATAACCAAACCTTCATTAACGAAATAAGTTGGTCAGGATTTATCGGTTTGACAATATAATCAGATGCCCCTACCTCCATACACTTCTCACGGTCTTCCCTCATTGCCTTTGCAGTCAATGCAATAATCGGCAACGATGTAAATTCGGATAATTTTCTAATTCTTTTAATTGCTTCATAACCATCCATCTCAGGCATCATGATATCCATTAACACAAGGTCAATGTCTGGTTGCTGTTGCAATAATTCGATTCCTTCGATTCCATTTTCAGCAAAGACTACATTCATACCGTATGTTTCAAGAACACTTGAAATCGCATATACGTTTCGGACATCATCATCAACAAGAAGAATTTTCTTTCCAAGAAGTCCTGTATGGTCCTTAACGGAACTAGTTGAAGGTATTTCCGATATTTCTTTAATTGATGAATTGCATTCTAAAAGCAATGAAATCTCTTCCTTCAACCTTTGCGGGGAATGCTCATCCTTAATGATAATTCGATGAACATACTTATTTAAGAAAATTTCCTCTTTTGAAGATAAATCACGTCCTGTATAGACTAAAACTTTAACATCATCATGATGATGGGAACTCTTAATTTTCGCTAATAAATCAAATCCATTCGTATCCTGTAACCCTAAATCTAAAATAATGTAGTCAAAGGAATTGACCTTTAATTCCTCAATTGCTTCGTGCCCTGAAGAAACAGCTTTGATGATGATGTCCATAGAACCTATATATTCCATAAGAGCATTTCGTTGTATGAGATCATCGTCAATAATTAAGAGTCTTTTGATTTGGTTATTTTCATCGACAACCGGAACTTCTTTAGAAACCATTGACGTTTTTTCACTTTTTGGCGATGGTACAATTGACAGTTCAGCTGTTGTGGCAATTTCCTTAATTGCATCGTGCTGATCCGTTCCATGTTGGTATTCCCCTACGATAAATGTAAAGGTACTCCCTTTTCCTTCTTCACTGTGTAATATTATGTTTCCACCTAAAAGAGACGCAATTTCCCTACTTATCGATAATCCTAATCCAGTTCCTCCATATTTGCGGCTAGTTGTACCATCTGCTTGCTGAAATGCTTCAAATATAAGTCCTTGCTTTTCGGCTGGAATTCCAATGCCGCTATCGGTTATAGAAAAAGCAAAATTGGGCTTTCCATTGGTTTTCGGATAAGAGGAAATTTCTAATTTAACTTCTCCTACTTGAGTGAATTTAAAAGCATTTGATAATAAATTTCTTAATACCTGTTGAATCCTTTGTTCATCATTATACAGATAAGAAGGAAGACCTTTCTTCACATCAATCGTAAACTTTAGACCCTTTTCATTTGCGATTGGCCGGAAGCCTCTTTCTGCAAAATCAGCTAAATCCTCAATTGCTACTTGACTCGGATTTACATCCATTTTTCCTGATTCAATCTTTGCTAAGTCCAGGATATCATTAATTAGTGCTAGTAAATCATTACCTGCTGAGTAGATTGTTTTCGAATATTCCACTTGTTTTGCGGATAAGTTACCCTCCGAATTATCCGTTAATAGCTTTGATAAAATGAGTAAGCTATTTAATGGTGTTCTTAGCTCATGAGACATATTTGCAAGAAACTCAGACTTATATTTTGAACTTAAAGCAAGCTGCTTTGCTTGTTCCTCTAGCTCCGCTCTTGCTGCCTCAACCTCTCTATTCGTTTGTTCGAATCTCTTATTTTGATCCGCTAGGCTCTTTGCCTTTTCTTCTAAATCTGCATTTGTTTGTTCAAGCTCCTCTTGTTGAACTTGAAGCTTTTCCTCTGACTGACGAAGGGCTTGTGTTTGTTCCTCAAGCTCTTCATTCGTAGCTCTTAGTTCCTCTTGCTGTGCCTGTAATTCTTCAGATTGTGCTTGAACTTCCTCCATTAAAGCTTGAGATTCCTCAAGTAATGTAGCGAGTCTAATTCTTCCCATCACACTTTCGATGATAATGCCTAGACCATTCATCAATTCTTCAAGAAGGCTCTGTTGAGTATGACTAAATAATTTGAAAGAAGCAATTTCGATTATTGCCTTTACATCCCCCTCAAAAACAATCGGTAGTACGTATATATTTAGAGGTGATGCCTCACCTAAGCCTGAGCTTATTCGTATATAGTCTGAAGGGACATTTGTTAAAATAATCGGAGATTTTTCAAGAGCGGCTTGTCCTATTAATCCCTCTCCTAAACGAATCCGATTTGAAATATTCTTTCGTTCCTTAAAAGCATATGATGCAAGAAGTTTAAAAGAGGCTTGCTCGTCCTCATTTTTTTCCATATCCTTGACGTAAAAAACAGCATGGCTAGATTCTACTAATGGTACCGTCTTAGAGAGAAAAGTTTGTGCTAATGTCTCTAAGTCATTTATACCAGTTAGACTTGTCGTGATTTCTGCAATATTTGATTTTGCCCATGTTAACTCTTGGTCTATTTTCTTTTGTTCTTGTAACGAATCTGTCATTCTATTAAATGAGTTTGCTACTTCATCAATTTCATCATTGGCAATCACTTCAACCTTTGTACTAAGGTTAGCACTGCCATTCGCTACTTGTTTCATAATAGTTGAAACCTTTTTTAACTTTGAAGATAGTGTCCAAATACTCTTTGATAGAAGGCTCATGATTAAAATAACGCTAATAACTAAGATAAGTGAACTGATTATGAGTTCGCGTTGAAACTGGGAAACGATATTGTGTAATGACAATTCCTGTGCTTCTTCTAAAGAATCAGTTATTTCTGAAAGAACCTCAAAAAATTGTTCATGGTGTTCGACTGAACTCTCATCAATTATATCTAGCGCTTCGGCTTTTTTCCCGGAATTCACAAGATTGATTAACTCAGTTTGGTAAGCATTAAAGTCAGCATTTGTATCTTTAAGTTTCTGCACTAGAGTCTTTTGTTCCTCGGTTTCAATATTTTCCTCAAGTAACGAGATATTTTTTAAAATAGAATGATTCAATTCCTGCAATTTTCCTATTTCTTTTTGAATCGTTTCCTCATCATTAAAAAGTACGAGATTCCGTAGGCGGATCCCTTCATCCTTTATTCCACGATGAGTTTCTTCTGCTAGAATTGTTAATTCATAGTTCGACTGTAATGTGGTATTCATTTTATTAAGACTCGAAACTTGAGACAACCCAATCGCAATAAGAACGATGAGAAGAATGGGTAATGTACTAAGCCCTAATAATAATTTTGTTCTAATCTTCATTTATGGGGTCCTTTCTGCGTAACGATTATTTACTTGTCTGTAGCTCTCCGAACTCAAAGCATGTTTGATAGACTAATGCAATGGCCTGGACACGATCAGTCACATTTAATTTTTGGAAAATCCTTGTTATATGATTTTTCACGGTATGTTCACTAATAAATAGTTTTTCAGAAATTTCTTTATTGGTTAGACCTGCTAAAAGCAACTCAAACACGTCCATTTCTCTAGCTGTAATCGAAAATGTATCCTTTGTGATTTGGATTGCAGCACTGATTATTTTGGGATTTTGTATCGCTCCAAGGTCATGTAAATCTCCAATTGGAGATAAATCATTTGAAAAAATATTCCCATCCTTTAGCGTACAAGCAGTCTCATTATGGGTTGACAGAAACTCTTCGAATTTATCAGGGGCTAAAGGAGGGCTTAAAAGATAGCCTTGAATCTCTTCACACTTAAATTTTCGCAGGGCTGCCACTTGCTGCTCTGTCTCTACCCCTTCAGCAATCACCGACATATTCAAATTATGAGCTAGGGAAATGATTGCCTCTGTCAATACTATGTCTTCAGGTGAGACCCCGGTGATTTCATCAATAAAAGTTTTATCAATCTTTAATGCATGGATCGGGAAACGTCTTAAATAGCTAAGTGACGAATAACCTGTCCCGAAATCATCAATACTTACCTTTACTCCCATATCATTTAATTGATTAAGTGTTTTAGCTACTACAGCTTCGTTACCTAAGATGACTGATTCTGTGATTTCAATTTCAAGCATCTTTGGACTTACGTTATATTTAACTAAAATCTGGTTGATTTTTTCTACTAAGTCCTTTTGGAGAAAGTGCTGTGCAGAAAAATTAACTGCAATCCTTTTTGGTGTTAATCCCATTTCTGTCCACGTATTTATTTGCTTGCAAACGGTTAGCAGAACCCACTCTCCTAATTCAACAATTTGACCTGATTCTTCTGCTAGTGGGATAAATTCACCAGGAAGGATTGCTCCCCATCTTGAATGATTCCAACGCAACAAGGCCTCAGCACTCTTAATTTTTCCTGTCTCAATTTCCATGCGAGGTTGAAAAACAAGTGAAAGTTCATTTCGTTCAATCGCTTTACGTAAATCGTTTTGCATAATAAATAAGCGATATGATTGAAGATTCATGCCAGAGTGATACACTTTATAGTTATTTTTCCCTTGTTCTTTTGCGCGGAATAATGCCGTGCCCGCGTTCTTAATTAGGGTTACAGGGTCTTCTCCATCATAAGGAAAAATACTCAATCCAATGCTAGCAGTAAAAAACAATTCATAGTTATCAATGTAGAATGGCTCATTAAAGGCATGATATACCTTGGTAGCAATTTCTAGTGTTTCTTCACGATCTGTTTTCGGTAAAATAATGGAGAATTCATCTCCACCAAATCTTGCAATAAAGTCTTTATCTCTTACCGTTGTTTTTAATCTTTTCGAAATTTCTTGAAGCACTCGGTCACCTGTATTAAAATCAAGTGAATTGTTTACATACTTGAAGTAATCAATATCTAAAAGAATAACCCCAATTTCTTGATTCATTTTTTTTGCTTCTGTTACCCAAGAAACTAATTCATCCTGAAACAATCTTCGATTGGGTAAACCTGTTAAATAATCGTGTAATGCAATATATTCAATTTCACTATTTTTTTTAGACAATAATTCTGTTTGCTTCATTAACTGTTTTTTTATTGTGTAGATCTCGACAAAGCCATCTACCTTAGCTTTTAATACAATAGGATCAACAGGTTTAAGGATATAATCAATTGCCCCAACAGAATATCCCTTAAAAATATGGTCCGAATCCATATTATTAGCCGTAATAAATAATAGTGGAATATTCTTTGTTTTCTCTCGTGCTTTGATAATTTTAGCAGTTTCAATCCCATCAATTCCTGGCATTTGAACATCCAGTAATATAACAGCAAACTCGAATTTCAATAAATACTTTAACGCCTCTTCTCCGGAATAAGCTTTAATTAAGTTATAATCCTCTCTCTCAATAATAGCTTCCAAGGCTAATAGATTCTCCGGGCGGTCATCCACCAAGAGTATATTTATTTTTTCCGCCGATATCATCCCTTCACCCCAAAATAAACATATTTTCGACATATCTGTCTATAGAATATCATACTTAATGTTGGGTGTAGCTTAATATAAATGTAAATGAGACTATATTTTTCCATTCTTATAGTATAATAAATTGAACTCGTATCTTTTTTAGTGAATTACGACGGTCGCTTTTCTTTTGATATTAAATAAGAGGAAGGGCATTCCTATAGAGGACATACTAAGATACTTAATAGAAAAACCATCGCCCGTTCAACTAGGCGATGGTTTTTCTACTTTCTTTCTTCGACAAACCTTTTTAACAAGTCTGTATGAGTCCCTGGTCGAAAATATACACGTGATAATAGATATCATGTTAATACATCAAGCATTCTTTAAATTTTCTTTTCTTTTTGCATGGGATACCATAATTTGCCCGTCTTTTTCATTTTCTAAAAGTGTCTGCATAATTAGTTTTGATAACTGGCTTGGTTTATATGGTTTGATGAGATATTCCTTTGCACCAAGAGAAAAACCAATTTCTTTTTCATCAAGGGCAGATGAAACAAAAATAGGAATACTTTTTAACTCTTTGTTTTCGTTCATTTCCTTCATAATACTCCATCCATCAGTTCGGTCTTCAAGCATAATATCTAACACAACGGCATCTGGAGGATCGATTTTCATTTTTTCTAGTGCTTCTTCACCTCGTGTAAATTGTTCTACATAGAACCCGCAATCACGCAGTTCATGTTTCAACAGTTCTGAGAGGTTCAGATCATCTTCAATCACCATGATCTTATAACGAGGATTGTAGATATCACTAATATCGTTATTTTCATGTTTTTCTTTATTCCTTGTTTGAACTTTTACTCTTGGAAATTGAGTTGTAAACGTACTTCCCTTTCCATATAGTGAATCAACTGTAATTGAACCACCATGTGCTTTGACAATTTCTTTTACAAGTGAAAGCCCAAGACCTGTACCGCCTATCCTGCGTCGATCGGAATTATCAACTCTGTAAAATGGTTGGAATAAGTTTGGCAGCGCGTCTTCAGGAATACCAAGTCCTTCGTCCTTAATATCAATAGAAACAGTCCGCTTATTGCCATAAAGACGGATATTGATATTTCCTCCGTTCGGGGAATATTTGATGGCATTACTCAACAAGTTAGTAAATACTTGTTCCATCTTATTTTGTTCACCCAATATGACTGCATCATCCAATTCATTCGAAAAAGTAATGGTGTGTACGGTTGTATTGACTTGTTGAAGTTCAATCACATTTTCTAAAACTGTTTTCATATTGATGTAGTTTTTTTCATAGGTTTGTCTTCCTGATTCCATTCGTTGAATATCTAGAAAATCATTGATAAGGGCAGTTAATCTTTTCGCTTCATTGTAGATTGTTTGCAGATATTTGGTTTTCCTCTCAGGCTTCAGATCCTTCGTAAGCAGCAATTCTGTAAAACCTAGAACACTTGCTAATGGTGTTCTCAATTCATGGCTTACCGTGCTTACAAGTTCATTCTTCATTTGTGTAATTTCAAATTCTTTTGTGATGTCCCGATGGACGAGTAACGAACCAAACTCTTCTTCACCGTGCTTTTTAGTTCTGCAATATACCCTTATGACTTGCTTGCTATCCTTTTTCCTATATATAAATGAATGCTCTTTTTCTGGTTGATGATTTGCAGCCTTAATTAATTCGTCTAGAGATTCAATGAAATGATCTTCTTGTACTTGATCAGCCATCAATTGACTCCATTGACTCCAAGTTAAACCTAATAAATTTTCAATCTGTATACCATTAAAAGTTTTATACAAATTTTGATTTACCTGAACGATTTCCCTATCCCTATCGATTAATTGTATTCCTTCTTCAACCGTATTTAGAATATCTTGGTTTAATTTCCTATCGTCTTCTGACTCCTCAAACATCTTTATTTTTTCGAGATAAATGGCGATCTGTTTGGAAAGTGTTTCATATTCGTTTATTTCACTTGATGAAAAAGGAGTACCTAACCTTGTATACACCATGATGGCTATCACATGAGAATCTGACACTATAGGTATATACAAATCATAACTATATTGGATTACATCATGATAGCCCTTTTCCTCAGGATTCTGGTCACGTTTAACTACATTTGCCTTTTTTTCTGCAGCAACCCGCTGAATAAGGCCGCTATCCAAATGACTTCTAAATTGATTGATCCCGCCTTCAGAAATACCAATGGAAGCAAAGGAGTCTTCATGTAAATAAGTGATAATCCCTTTATCTGATTTGGTGATTTTCACCATACTTTTAACAATACTTTGGAGCACGTCCTTTTTATCAAGTGAAGAAGAAATACCATTAATTAAATCATTTCTTGTCTTCAATTTTTGCTCATTTTCCGTTAAAAATTCAAGAGTGGCTCTTAGTTCTTCTTGTTGCGCCTGAAGTTCATCTTGTTGGGCTAAAAGTTCTTCGTTATGGGCCACCAAATCTTGTTCTTTATCTTGAATACTTTTCGCCATTTTTTGAAAGGCAATAAATAAAGTACCCAATTCATCTTTACGCTTGGCATCAGCTTTTATCACAGCATCCCTGCCAGCCGCAATTTCATTTGCAGAGAAAGTAAATTCTGACAATGGCCTACTAATTTTCAAAACAAACCTTCTTGATACCAATAGAAGAATAAGGAAAAATGCAACAAACAGTATATAGAAGCTGTTGATTACGAGACGGTTCTTCTCATTAAATGTATCAGCATTCATGGAAAGTTCCTCTTCAAGTAAAGTACGAAACTCATTCATCTGATTGAAAAAACCTTCCACCATTGTGTAGTTGTATTCGTCGATAATATCTACTCTTGGATCATCCGTTTTCCCATATTCATCTGTGATTCTAGGAACAATCGCAGAATGGTAATAATCTATAAAGCTTTCGATTTCACGAAAATATTCCCTTTCATCATCCCCAACAAGTAGTTTTCGCAATTCATCTTTCTGTGTGATTAGTATACCAGCTTCGTTGTCAACCATTTCAGGATGATCAGGCAGTTTAAAAGAGATTGAGTTTCCTACTATTAAAATATCGGCATTAAATTTTTCATAAATAGTACTGATTATTTCTTGTTTACTTTCAATGCTTTCCCTTTGACCAACATATTCATTTTGAATATTTTTTTGAAAATGAAATAAAAATATCGTACCCGTGATAAAGAAAAGAAAACAAATTCCCATCAAACCGAGTACTTGACGGGATATTGATTGGTTAATATAATCAATTACTTTCATTCAGAATTTCCTCAACCAGTTCTAAAAGATTCATTGGACTAAACGGTTTTGCCATAAAATAATCGGCACCAGCTTGTTTAATTTTTTCTTGTTCATAAGATTGGCTTTTAGCGGACAGCATCAAAATTTTCGAATGTTGGTTTGTTTCTGCAGTTCTTATCTTTTCAATAATTTCAAGACCCGTATAAACTGGCATCATATAATCCAAAATGATCAAGTCGTAATGGTTGGTTTCCAATAAGTCCACAGCCTCACCACCATCTGCTGCTTCTACAATCGTATAACCTTCGTCTTCCAATGTATCAGCAATTAACATGCGTAGGACTTCCTCATCTTCAGCTAGTAATATTTTCTTCAATTGATAAGCACCCCATTTTGATAAAATAAATTATATAAGTATAACAAACTAGTACAATCTATCTAACATATTTCTAATCCTTACTTGGAAATCAGCCATATTAAGTGGTTTTACGATATAGTCATCTGCCCCAAGCATTAAAGCTTGTTTTACATCATCTTTGCTATTCCGACCACTAAGCATAATCACTCTATATCTTAGAAAATCTTTTCCTACCTTTACTTTTCTAAGAACATCGATCCCATCCATATTCGGCATCACTCCGTCAAGAATCAATAAATGATTAACATCTTCATGCGCATGTGTTGATTGTAAAAAGGATGGACCATCCTCAAACACTTTGATATTTAGTTCTATATTTTCAAATGATAAAGACTCTAATGCATTTGCTACCAAAGTTCGAATAATGAAATTATCATCTACCACCGATACATTGAGAACATCTTTTTTATAGGTATTTAACATCTGTGAGCACTCAACTCTAGCTCGACCATTTCTTTTCGCTTCATATAATAAACTATCGGCGGCTTTGATCGCTTCTTTTTCTGCTAGAGTTTCATCCGTAACCATAAATACCCCAGCGGAAAATGTGACTGAAAAGCTTTGGTCTTCACTTGTAAAAATGGTTTTGGAAAAGTCATTGTTTAATTGTGTTAACTTTTTTGTTGCATCTTCACTCGTGGTATTTGGAAATACAATGATAAATTCTTCTCCACCATAACGATATAACATATCTAAACTACGTATATTCTGTTTTAAAAACTGAGCAAAATCCCTTAGTACTTTATCACCCATTAGATGTCCGTATGTGTCATTAATTTTTTTAAAATGGTCAATATCAATGATACTAATAGAAAAAGGCTCTTTTGACCTTTTAAAATTCTGAAAAAAGCGAGGTAAACTATCATTAAGAAATTTTCTATTATAAACTTGAGTCAATTCGTCAATCAATACATATTGTTCAAAGATTTTTTTCCTTTCTATATGACGATTGACCTTTACGATAAATTCTTCAAGATCAATGGGTTTCGTGATAAAATCATCTGCCCCTTTTTGATATGCTTCTATTCGCGTTTGTTTGTCATTTTGTACGCTAATCATAATGGTTGGAACAAAATATTTATCATTATATTCCTGAATCTCTTTAAGAACTTCAAATCCATTTTGATTAGGTAACTGAAGATCTAAGATTAAACAATCCGGTTGCATTTCAAAATACTGCTTAACAGCTTGTCTCGGATTGGAATAGGCCATCACGATCCAATTTTTTTCTTCCAGCGCCTCTTTTAACATCATTAGCATAGAAGGGTCATCATCAATAATTTGAATTAAGGGTGCATCAAGATGTGTAGTTTCATTTTCTAAATAGGTTAGTTCTTCTTGGTTTTCATATTCGTAAGTAAATTCAATTAATGGCAACAAAAATTTTTGTAATTCGTCTTGATTCCACACATCATCACTATTGGAATCCATTTTATTTAGGAGACTCTCCGCGAGTAACATAAGATGGTCCATTTGAAGTGTCCCTGATGTTCCTTTTATGGAATGAATAAAGCGATATACCTCTCCATTCGAAACCTTTTCACTTGCATTTAAACCAAACCATTCTGACAATTTTTCGTTTATATTATTTAACAGGTGACTTTTATATTTTTGAAGTTCCAAAGTTATCCTCCCTTACTCCTTATCTCAGCAACTTCATATACCTATATGATGAAGTTTGTTACTTTACTATCAATCTGGTTGATGTGGAGTGGTATTCAATTTTCTTTAATATATCATGAAGATTATTGAAATAAGGTTTTATGATAAAATCCGCAGCTCCATTTTTTAATGCATCTGTAATAAATGATTTTTGTCCCAACGAAGAACACATAATTACTGTTGCATTTGGATCGAGTTTTTTTATTTCTATTAGTGCGTCGATACCGTTGACTTTGGGCATTGTTATATCCATAAAAACGATATCGGGTAAGCATTTTTTATATTTAATGATAGCCTCTTCACCATTACTAGCTTCCGAGATGACTTTATAGTTTTCTCTAGCTATTAAACTTTTTAAATAATTTCTCATAAATAAGGAATCATCAGCAATCAATATGGTTTTTCTCAATTTCGTCATCCCCTTTCACAAGTAATAATAAGTTAAAGTTTTTGAAGCTTTTGATATTGTATAATGAGTTTATCAAGTCTCTGGCTCTCCGTAATTGTTTCTTGACTTCTGATTCCTTTTTGTTCGGAAATCTTTAGCAACTTTTCTCTCGAAATGGTAATTAAGTTAAGGAGTAAATCTTCATAGTATTCGATTAAAAGGGAATCCAGTTTATTAACTAACTGAAAATAATCTAAATTATGGAGTGCATATAAATCGTAACTTTCACTTAAAACTTGTCTTAAATTTAAATTTTCCACTTTAAGATTTGTTTCTTTTGTTTGAAAGTTATCCTTTATCATTATAAGACACCCCACCTTAAAATTAATTAGTTTAGTTCATTTGAATTATTCTTTGTGACTACTTTTTTTAAATAACTTATTTTTTCCTCTTTGACAAAATTGCAATTAGGTACAAATGGATTATTTCTTAACTGCGTGGAAAACTGATTAAGGAATTTAACAAGCTGATCTCTTTGATTCTCATCAACTATGAACTTGAGACCATATTGGAATATACCCTTAACTTCTTCCTTCCAAACCACATGTCCATTTAAGGTAACCATCTCATCCATGATCTTTGTATGGAATTGATACGTTATATCTGGCCGTACAGGTAAATGAATAGTTGATAAAAACCGTAACCCACCTGGTCCAATGTCTTCAATTAAGGCCTCTGTACTTCCTAATTGAACCTTATTTCCAAGTATAGAGGTGAGTGTCATTTGTGAACTAAGCGGAAATAAAAGATTAATCCTGTAATATCGCCTTCTGTTCGAGAACGTTGCTGTGTTGCTATTAAAGGTCGGCTTCAAAATCATTTTCTTTAATAATTTTTGAAAAGTCTTCTCTGGAACGGGTTTACTAAAAATATATCCTTGAATTTCTTGGCATTCCTGCTGTCTCAGAAATGACAATTGCTCGATTGTTTCCACACCTTCAGCTACAACATTCATATTCAAACCTTTAGCCATAAAAATAAGAGATTTAATAATCGTTTCTACATTATTAGTTTTTGCAATGTGTTTAATAAAAGACTGGTCAATCTTAATTGTATCGATCGGATAGTCCTTTAAATAAGTAATAGAGGAATATCCAGTCCCGAAATCATCTAACGCTAATTTAAACCCAAGACTTTTAATATAATGTATTGCTATTTTAACGGCTTCCTCATGTTTAATCATGGTTGTTTCAGTTATTTCAATTTCAATTAAAGAAGGATCTATAATGTTTTCCTCTAAAATAGTACCAAATTTCCCTTTCCAATCGCTTTTTAAAAACCGTTGCGCTGATATATTAACAGATATAGGCACCACTGCGAGAGTTTGCTGTTTCCATTTTGTGATATTCCTACATACCTGGTCCAATACCCAATCTCCAATTTCATTAATATAACCAGTTTCTTCTGCGAGTGGAATGAATTCAACTGGAGAAACCAGTCCCCATATGGGGTGTTCCCATCGCACTAAAGCTTCAGCACTTACAATTTTCCCTGTACTTGAATCAACCCTTGGTTGGAAATATACGACTAATTGATTGCTCTCAATCGATTTTCTTAAGTCCCTTTCAAGATAAAACTGTTTGAAAGAATTAATACTTAATGAGGAAGAATAAATCTGATACGTATTTTTGCCACTTGCCTTTGCCCTATACAAAGCTGCATCCGCATTTTTTATTAATTCCTCCATGGTAGTCCCATTCTCGGGAAATGTACTTATTCCAACACTTGTGGTTATAAGTAATTCGAAATCTTCAATGAAAAATGGGAGATCGAGACAGTCAATGATTAATTTGGCAGCATTAATCGGGTAGTCTGAGTCTTCGTAATTCCAAAAAATAAGTCCAAATTCATCTCCACCTAATCTTGCAAATAAAGAGTTTTTGCTTAATAACATATTCACTCTTTGACTAAATTCAGATAGTAATTTGTCCCCAATTTGGTGCCCTAGTGATTCATTTATATTTCGAAAACGGTCTAAATCTAAATAAAGAATTGAAAAGTGTTTTTTAACATGATCTGAAGCTGTGATTAACTCATTTATTTTATTTTCAAAAAGCATCCTATTTGGTAGTTGCGTTAAAAAATCGTGAAAAGCCAAATATTGAATTCTTTTTTCATATTCTTTCTGGTCTGTAATATTTGTAATAATCCCGTCAAACCTAATGACTTCACCATTTTTGTTAAGAACAGGCAATGTTTGATCTTGAACCCACACAACATCCCCATTTCTATGAATAATCCGGTATTGATGATAGAGATTTTCACCTTTTAACTTTTTTAGTTGTTTATTATGATACTCAGTATAATCGTCCGGATGGATTAGTGAATCCCAGGTAATTTGATTACCGAAGTCAGAAGGAGAATAACCTGTAATCGCCTCTACTCCTTTAGATATCAAATTGTAGTTACCTTTTTTTATATCAAATGACCAAATGCCTGCATCCAAATTATCAAAAATATGTTCAACCTGATTTTCGTTATCTTTGAGCTTTTGTTCGATCACTTTTCTTTTTGTAATATCTTGAACGGTACCTATAAATCGAACTGGCTTCCTATTTTCGTCTAAGATTACATCTGCTTGGTTATATACATGAATAGTTGTCCCATCCTTACGAAGAATTCTAAATTCAAAACTAAAATTTCTTCTTTCTTCAATAGCCGATAGAATGGCTGTTTTAAATTTTTCCTGATCATCGGGATGAGCAAGTTCTACAATACTATCAAAGGTTGGTACAAATTCCTCTATATTTTCAATTCCATATAGCACAAACATCTGATTCGACCAATAGGCTTCATCCTCAATAATGTCATAATCATAGCTACCGATTTCCCCTACTTTTTGCGCTAATTCAAGGCTTTTTTTGATTTTTACTAACTCTTTCTCGTGTTTGACGTAAGATGTTATATCTTTAGCAACTGCATAAATCATAGTTACTTCCCCATCACTATTATTTACAGGTATTAGATTAACATCGGTATAGATTATATTTCCGTTTGCATGTGAGATTGGAGTTTGATAATTTTGTACATTACCATTCAAAACAAGTTGAAAATATTTCTTTCTTTTGTATTTGTCATTGCTATATAAATACTGTAGTAATTTACTTGGTAATTCCTTTTCACTATATCCAAATGTCTTAATGACTGACTGGTTAAAATGCAGTAGATTACCTTTCTCGTCGAATGCCAAGACCGGATGTGGATGATTATCGATAAGTTTTTTTATTAAGAATAAATCATTTTCCATGTTTCCCTTTGATAAATATACATCGTTATTTGAAAACATAGTTAGCTGCTTAAAAAAAGATAGTTTCGCCATTCATATCCCCCTATTAATTAAGGTATATCTTTCTATAACAAACTATATTCGGAAGCTAATAAGACCATAGCGTTTATGTTAATAATAGATCGGAAAAGTTTCAGGATTATATCTCTAGGTTATCTAAAGTGAAATAATGTTAATGTATATAAAACTTTCTTACTATTGGTGCTTATATGCTAATTTTGCCGTAATTTGTCAACAAAAAGAATCACCTTACCTTCCTATTCATATAGGAAGGTATTCTTATTTCAATTAGGAAGGGGTTCCTATACTCTTTAAGGGAAGGATAATTGTCGTTTATACCATAAAAGTTATACCCAATACTTTAGTCATTGTTAATTAGAAAAAAAGATAACTGCACCGAAAAACGGGAGCTATCTTTTTCTCTCTACTATTTTAGGTAACCCGACTACCATTGCATTGTTGCTTTAGGTTCGTGGCTTTGCGTCCTTACCTTTAGATAAGTTTGCATTTATCGATATAGAACTTATTAACTACATATAATAAATTAGTCTTTTACAGAATATGACAAAAATATTATACATTCAACATACTTAAACAAAATACCAGAAAAAACCACAAAATATGTGGCATAATTAATATTAATACCTAATTCCCTTCTGTACTTTTTACTACATATTAATGACTGCTTATTGGACGTGCGCACCACTAGATTCCTCCCCAAGAGGGATTCAGAATAGTATGTAAAATACCAAATTAAATTCTATTTACTTGTCTGTCCTTCCTTCTTTATACGAGTTAATTTTTACCTTTGATTAAAAAGATAGATGGGACCTTTTTTGTAATATGCTGGGCATAGGCTCCGGATAGCTTACCAGCAAGTTATTAAAACAAACAACTTCTAGCGTTACAATAAATTTAGTTTGAGTGTTCAACTCCAATACCGTACTTGTATAAAGAACTGGTCTATTAATATGAATGAAAAGAAGTTGATTCTCTACATATAGTAGGAAATCAACCTCTTTTCTCTTTTCATTGGACTTTTAGATATGTTGTTATTGGGATGGAAAATATAAAAGAACGAGAGAGCCGTCCCTCTGTTTCAATCAAAAGAAAAGACCACTCTTAATAAAAAAATCTACCCCGGCGAAAACGAAAACCGGGACCGCGACGAAAGCCAAAGCGAGGACCAAAAAAGGGACCTCGACGGAAACGGAAACGAGGACCGCCTACGAAAAATGGCATAATAAAACTCCTCCTTTATCAAATGATAATATAGGTTATGCCACAAAGGGGCTCGGGGACTGAGACAAACATGGAGAAATCTAAAATTCAGGTGAATTATTTCATATTGAGAGTCTAAAAGTATCCTTTGTAACCCACAAACAATTCTCCACCATAATGATCAAGTGTAGATTGAATGAATGAAATGAGTTCCGTTTTATCATTTGTATTCATGTATGTCTTTGTAGATTCAATCAGTTTTTCACACATATCTTTATCATATGATTTAAGGCATCTAACCATCCACTTTCCTTCACCAAGCCATTTGCCATTTGCCCTTAAAATCAGTTCAGTTAACGTATTTATTACCTTATTTAAAATAAATAAACTTTCCGCAAAGTCTTCTGAACTTCTAAAGTCTGACAAAAAATCGGTAATTTGATACCTTGCATCATTTATTTTGTCTTCATCCCATGGTCGTGGACCCTGTTCATAAAGGGTTTTTGCCTCTTTTTGGAGTTCCTTTCCATTCCCTTGTTTATCTTCTATAAGTAGACCCTCGGCACACATTTTAATGATGGTGGGCATTCCTCTATATCTAGCTGTTTGAAATTCAAACTCTAATGATAAAGCCGTGTAAATAAATGCTTCTATTTTCCACCCAAGAAAATGATAACATTCAAGTCTTGGTGTTTCTGTTTCATCAATAATAATTAAGTCTATATCAGATTCTGTCGTTATATTTCCAGAAACTGCACTTCCACCTACCCAGACGATATCGGATTCAGGATAGTGGGAAACGATAAACTGTTTAGCTATTTTCTTGATCGAGTCCCTCATATAAAACACCTCCCTTACCAAGATATTCACCTAGATGATTAGTGTTCTATAACGTAGGAGGTATCTGTAAAATAATTACTGGCTATTTTTGCTGGACCCACAATGTTTAACAGAGGGCTATTATCTCAAGTATTAATGAAATATAAAGAAGATGACTCCTGTTGATTACAGAAATCACCTTCTCCAAATTGCATATCATTTTTTAATGAACGGGTATTTTTCAGTTTAATAAAACCAACCAGTTTTCTTTTTCACTTTATTGTCGTATCTTTTAATAGCCTTCTCCCCTGTATTTGATAGCTAGCCCTTTTAAGAAGTTTCTGGCGAAATTATCTCCGCATTCTTTATAATTCTTATGACCTTCTTTTCGTAATAAAGCACCTAGTTCTCCTTTTGTTACCCTTAACCCTACATAATCAAAAATATCTAGCATATCTTCAGTCGTTAAAGCCAGTGCGATTTTAACTTTCTTTAAAAGGAGATTATTCACGTTTCCACTTGTCTTTAGAGGAGATTCTGGTGGATTCGGCTGTCCTGGTTTCGGCTCTTGTTTTCCCCTTTTGTAAATAATAAGCCCATTTAAAAAGGAGTCTAACATACTGTGAGTACATTTTATTTGATCTTCATTCTCATAATCATCATCGTCGTATGTCTTTGTGAGAATCTTTACTACCTCTGGTACCGATACCTCCATGCCACCAAGTTTAAAAATCTCTGCCATTTGTTTATTTTTAATTTCCAATGCATATCTCAACCGAATTAATATATCGTTATTATCCATTCTTTAAGCTCCCTTTTTTACAAATAGTAGTCATTACTGCCTTTATGGGTCATGATGCAATTTTTTCAGTTTTCTTATTAGCTTTATTCCCTTTTCCACGATAATTCAAAACAATAATCCCGATCGCAACCATGGCAATCGCCACTAGAATATACAGATTTAATTTTTCACCTGGTATGAAAATAGCAGACAGGATCGTTCCAGAAACCGGTACAATGAACTTATATATTGTAATTTCACCTGCATGATTATATTTTAACAACGAATACCAGAGGCCAAACGCAACAGCTGAGAGTACAGCAGAGTAGATTAATAGTCCCCATCCAAATGGTGTAAAAGTGATTGATCCTGTATGCATCATCGGTAGACCAATAATAAGCATGATTAGTCCACCTAGACTCAACTGCCATCCAGTAATGGCAAAAGGATCAATACCATTTGTTAGCTCCTTGGCCATAATGGTTGCAATCGCACCAGTAAGTCCTGCTAGAATCATATATCCTTCGCCATCCCACTGAAAACTTATGCTAAGCTCTTGTCCCCAGTTTGCTATCACAATTCCAGTGAAACCAGCAAGTAGACCAATTGACTTTTTCCAATTCAATCGATCATTTTTATAATAGTAGTGAGCTAGTATAACAGTGAAAAAAGTTCCAACAGTCGACAAAATAGCCCCCTGCATACCTGACACTTTTGCTAATCCATTATAGAAGAAAAAGTATTGTAGGGCTGTTTGAATTACACCCAGTAAAAGGAGAATGAGAAAACTCCTTTTCGAAACCACTATTCTTTTCGGCTTTATGATTAATAAAAATCCTAAGACGAGCAAACCCGCAAGCAAAAAGCGTATTCCCGCAAATACAACCTTAGCGATTACATCATCGGGCGACATTTGCAGTTCCTCATAACTCACCTTTAGAACAGGAAAAGCACTTCCCCACAAAAGCGAACAAAAAATTGCAATCCCTATAACTGACCATTTCTTCTGAAAAATCCATTTCATGGTGTCAACTCCTAAAAATCATTCCACAAATAAGTATATCCTATTGCATTGTCAGGGTTTTGGCAATGTATGTTTATGGGAAATCGGATTGCAAGAGTGCTCGGGACACCCCATTTTTTGTTTCACAGAAACCTCCACAAAAAAAGATGCCTGGCAAACAGTGTAACATAACCAGTTAAACACTGTTGTCAGGCAAGATTGGTTTATTGTTTTAACTAGCAATCGACTGCTTTGTAGCTTTCTCCTTCTCTATAAACCTTCCAATTATTGCTCCACCGATGAATCCAATGATTGCTGGAATTAACCATGCGAACCCATTACTGCTCAATGGAATCATCCCAATTAAACGAGATACAAATGGTATATTTATAGCTGCTGTCATAGCTTGAGCTACGCTAATAATCACTGTTAATAACACGGCACCTTGAAAGGAGGCAGCGTTTGGTAAATGCCTATGGAAAATCCCAACCAATATGACCACGATACAAATCGGATAGATTGCCTCATAAAGCGGTGTTGCTATAAATACGATTCGATCTACACCTAATAATGCAATGGTAATGCCAAGGACGCAAACGATGGCCGCCGTTGTTTTATAACTTAGCTTCCCATTTGTGAAACGATCAAAAAATTGAGCAACAGCTGTAGTCAAGCCAATCGCAGTAGTCAGACATGCTAATGCCACCACGATCCCTAATCCGTACAGCCCACCTTTACCTAATATCGATTCTACAATCCCTAATAATAGTTCAGCCCTGTCTATGTTTTGAGGATACATCCCATTAACTGAAGCTCCTAAATATAAAAGACCCGAATAGATGAGCACTAAAAAGATAAAGGCGATGAGCCCGGCAAATGCGATCATTTTATTTCTTTCCTTTTCAGTCCGGTATCCTTTACCAACAATATGTGAAATAAACACACTTGCAACCATAAAACTTACTAATAAGTCCCCAGTTTGATATCCGCCAAGAAATGCATTAACAAAACTACTTGAAATGTCTGTGTCCACTGGTTGTCCAACTGGATTTATGACTCCACTTATGATGATAGCAATTAAAATGACAACTAATGCAGGTGTTAAAAAAGCTCCCACTTTATCGATAACATTGTTCCTGTCATTGACAAAGTAATAAGTTAACGCGAAAAAAATGATAACAATAGGTGCTGCTGGAATCGATGGAAAAACTGCCTGAAAACCTAATTCATGGGTAACAGCCCCCGTTCTCGGTATGGCGATAAAGCTTGAAAATAACATGATGCCTAGTAGTATCCATTGCGAAAACTTAGGATGCACTTTTTTAGTCAATTGGTCTACAGTACCACCTGCATAAGCGATAATATAAATCGCCATTATAGGGAAAAAGACCCCTGAAATAATGAATCCGATGCTGCCGCTAAACCAGCCCGTCCCGGACTGTAGCCCTAAAAAGGGTGGAAAAATTAAATTCCCGGCCCCAAAAAATGTGGCAAACAGCGCAAGTCCAATAATACTACTATCTCTTAGAGTTTTATTCATATGTAATTCAGCCCTTCTCTTTTAATGTCACAATTTGCTTGAATCCTTTTCTAAGTAGTTCAAAAATATTAGGTAATCGTATAAACTATCGTCTTCTAATGACCAATTTCACTATTCCACCTTTTCTGAAAAATCAGGATGCATTTCACCTGTTCGTTTCACTCACTAAACCCAAGGCAGGGTAGCCTCGCTGTGTTCCCAATAGGTTTAATTAACCTGTTATACGTTTTTTACTTTTTGGCATTCATACGAATCATATTTTGTTAGATAAATATTTTTATACTATACCACATATTTTGCAATAGTTAAAATTTTGAGAATGAAGGAGTGTACTGTGGGTCACACCAGTAGATGTAGCAACGGGATGCTCGTGATTAAAGCTCTGTTGAAAAAAAAGAAGGAAAAGGTTTAAAAACCAACCTTCTCCAAATACAACCCCTCAGCATCCGCCATACGACCTGTTTGAATTCTTTCTTTAGATTCAAGAATACTTGGTATTGTAGCAGCATCTTTTTCACCTAATCCAACTTCAATTAACGTTCCTACAATTTTTCTCACCATATTGTAAAGGAAGCCATTGCCTCGTACTTTGATTTCGATAAAGCCCGCATTTTTCTTTATCTCAAGTGAGTATATTTCACGCACCATCAACTTTTTCTTCGACTTTGCATTGGAATAAGAAGTAAAGTCATGCTGCCCGATAAAAAATTGAGATGCTTTTCTCATTTTTTCGATATCAAGCTTTTCTTCTACATGCATACTGTACTTTCGCATGAAGGGATGTGTATATGGCTCGTTCCAAATTTTATATAAATAGGTTTTATCTTTCGCATTATAGCGTGCATGAAAACGATCGTGAACTACCGTAACATCCAAAACGCTAATGTCATTGGGAAGATATCTGTTTAAATACTGCATCACTTCATCTTCGGTTGCATTTTTGCTCATCTTAAAATTAGCGATCTGAGCAAGAGCATGTACACCTGCATCCGTTCTTCCAGATCCAATGATTTCAATCTTTTCTCCTGCCAGCTCTGTTAATACATTTTCAATCTTCCCTTGAATCGTATTATCACCATTACCAAGTCGCTGCCACCCCTTGTAACGGCCACCATCATACTGAATGGTTAATTTATAATTGTTCATTGCTTTCTCCTTAAGATATACGTATTTCTTTGTTATTATATCTTATATTCGCTTCAAGAAAAGCAGAGCCTGACCCCCAGTGCACTAGCGCTTTAGTACGATGGGGGTCTGGCCCTTTGCTCTTTTCTGCTTGGTATGTAATCCCCGAATCACTAGAATAGATTTCCTTATTTGTTACATTAATAAGAGAATCAATTCGTTCAACAACATATGAAACATCCATGTACGTACCTCCTCAACTATCTTTTGAGTTGCTTGTTGCCGCTCTCAATTCTTAATTAGAACCGTTCCAAGTGAATATTGAAATGTCTTCACTAACTCTACTGAAAATTTTTTTGGTTCAATTGGAAAATCATCTTTAATCCAATCCAAAATTAAGCCAACTAATCCATATGCACAATATCGTTTCAATAAGTTCCCTTCTACTTTTTTCTCATCTGTTGTGCTTTGAATATCAAATTCCTCTAGGTAAAGATTTATAATTAGATTCGTTATTCTATCACGAAAATTAATTTGAATAGCATCACCAAGTAACAATTGATAATATTCTCCATACTTTATAAAATGATTTAATAAATTTAGCGGCTCGTCTACTAAGCTTTGTATATTAATCGACTTTTTATTTATATATGAACTACGATAAGCCTTAGTCATTTCTTTAAATAGAAATTGAATAATCTCATTTAATAAATCATCTCTATTATTATAATGTGTATAAAATGTTCCTCGGCTACATCCCGCAGATTCAATAATATCTTTGATCGTAATTTGTACATATTTTTTTTGTTTCAGTAATTCAAAAAAAGCACTGTATAGATCTTGTTTTGTTTTCTGCACGCGCTTATCCAAAAATTGAAACTCTGCCATTATCTCACCTCTATTAACTTTTTTAGACACTTTATCAGGAATTGTCTAGTTTCGCTTTTTTCAATTTGAAAGGACTTTGATTATATTTTACACTTATTTTGCTTATACCTATTTACAATCACACGAATAAAATGATAACAGGGGAGAGTTTTTTTATGAAAGCATGGATTTTTAAAGGTACAAATCAACCATTAGAGCTAACTGAAGTACCCGACCCAACTCCAGCAAAAGGGGAAGTTGTGGTTGATATAAAAGCATCTGGATTGTGTCATTCAGATGTATCAGCACTTGAAGACCCAGATTGGATTGTTAATTTTCCAAATCTACCAGTCGTACTTGGACATGAGGCTGCCGGTGTCGTATCCGCAATTGGCGAAGGTGTATCAAATGTGAAAGTTGGCGATCGTGTAGGAATTCCTTCAGGTCCTCCTTCCAATATTGGCTATTACCGTAATGGGGCATATGCAGAAAAAATTTCGATTCCATCTGATGTCACTGTAAAAATTCCTGATTCTGTTGACTTCATCAAAGCTGCTGCAGGTACGGATTCTGGTAATGTTGCCCACCATGCAGTTGTTACAGTAGGTCAAATCAAGCCAGGAGAAAAAGTGGGTATAATTGGTATTGGCGGTCTTGGACAAATCGGTGCTCGTATTGCTGTTCTAAAAGGGGCAGAAGTATACGCAGCAGAAGTTAAACAAGATGTTTGGCCACTAGCTGAATCACTTGGTGTTAAAAAAGTAGTTTCTGATATTAGAGAACTTGCAGATGTAGGCTTAAATTTAATCGTGGACTTTGCAGGTTTTGGTACTACAACAGCAGGTGCTATCGATGTTGTAGCTGATCATGGGCGTGTCGTTCAGGTTGGTATGGGGCGTTTACAATCTGAAATCAATACGAATTCACTAATTTTAAAACATGTACAACTATTAGGTTCAATGGGTGGAGGCGTAGATGATTTAGCCGGCGTTTACGAACTAATGGCAACAGGTGAGCTTGATCCAGCTTTATCGACAACTACCTTTGAAGAAATCGACAATGGTTTAGAACAACTAAAACGCGGTGAGGTAAAAGGTCGTCTTGTAGCTGATTTACAATAATTCCTTTATTTAGGGAAAAGCAGGGCCAGACCCCCAGTGCACTCGATGGGGGTCTGGCCCTTTGCTGAAATACCAAAGCAAAAATTTTGGTTACCGGTCTAAAACATCAAACTACATCTGTTTTAACAAATATTCACACCATTTACTCGAACTAAGCCGAGCTGCCACATAAGGGGGCTGTATCCCTTTTACACCTTCGAACAGAAGACCCAGCCACAATACTTTATCGTCGATAATCACAAATGGAAATGAAAAGTTTTTTTCTAACCAGAAATCACACTTGCCCCACTTTTGATTGGAAATAACAGTTAACTTTATTCGTTTTTCTCTGTTTTCCAATTGCTGATTCCATTCCTCTGATAGCTTAATTCCCTCCGGCAGGCAGATTGTAATCGATGAATTTGCCGATCTCAAATCTTGAAAAATAACTTCTACCTTTCGTGCATGAATCCACCTTAACTTTGGGTGTTGGTTTCGAACCCAAGAACCAATCTCATTCATTGTGACCGTTTGATTGTTCCGCGCCTGATGGTCAACAAGTTGTCTTAACGTTTTCCCTTTAAAAACATGCCCTTCGATAAAATTTCTGTCACTGACCTGAATGAATTTTCCTTTCGTTCTTGTAATGGCAACATTAATCAAACGCTTGCTGTCCTTGCCCGTGACTAACATACCTGGCTGATCTTGTGGGGCACTGTCAACCGTATCAAATATCATCACATCACGTTCACTCCCCTGGAATCGGTGTACAGTGGCTGCGATAATATCCGCTCCGCTACGTTCCTTCACATAGACCTCTTCAAGAAGCAGTTCCATCAGATTAGCTTGAGCACGGTATGGTGTCACATACCCGATTGATGTAGCGCCGCTTATATAGGCTTCATGGATACATTGAAAAGAAAGTAATAGTTGCCATAGATTGAATCTTGAATTAGTTGTTCTATCGCTCACACCATTCATTCCAGTGAAACTTGTATCTAAAAGCACAGAAGCTTGCCCTTTAAAAGGGGGAAGGCCAGTGATATGATTTCTGCTTTTATAAACACTTTGGTGATCTTCAACTAGAGAATGATAGATATACCAATTGGTAAACGCTGAAATATCAGGGTGCATCCTGCGCTGTTCTTTTAATAAAAAAAGCTGAGGGTGAAGCTTCCCATTATGTAACCATTCCACTACACCAGCCTTATGGAAGACATCCTCTTTCAGCCATTCGGCCACGAGTGGATTCCGGCTTCCCGCAATCGGAGGCAATTGCATGAAATCACCACAAATAATAACTCGCTTTCCCATGGATGCTGCAAAAGCAGCTTGGGGAACATAGGCCATACTAGCTTCATCGAGGATAACGATATCGTAATTCACTTCATAAATAGCACTGTCACTTGCTGCCTTTGCAAGTGTCGTACCGACAATGAAGGCATCTTTAACTAATTGAACCTCTTTCCTTCTGATTTTCTCCAGTATCTTAGAAAACTTCGTTTCTAGTTCTAGTAGATGATCCGAATCTCGTTTACTGAATGAAGTGGCCAGGTCTTGCTTTAAGTGGTACCTTTCTTCAACCAGTCGCTCTCTATCCTTGGCAAGGAGTGGGTCCTGCTTTTCAATAAGCTGATTTGTGGTAATTTCGTGATGGGCAGATAGCGTTTCCCCTATATTTCCACCGTACCGAAGCACATCCCCTTCTCTGAATCTTTTTTTCCTTTTAATAAAATCTGTCATTTCACTCATCAATACATCGACCGCTTGATTACTATGCGATAAAATCAATACTTTTTTCTTTTGAAAATATTTATTGGCTGCAGTTCTGGCTAAGGTGTACGTCTTTCCAGTACCTGGTGGCCCCCAGACGAATGTGGCAGGATTGTATTTTGATCTCAAAATCAATTCATGGACACTACTCTTAATCTTCTCCTTTGGATGTTTCGTTTCCATGGAAGGATTCATTAATCTCTTCACTCGTATCCGCTTTTGTTTGTTTTTTTTGATTTCATCCAAGCGTTCTATTAACTGTTCAAGCAATTCCCATGGGTCATGGAGAAGATAGGCATCCGGGATGAGGTCGCCAAAATTATGTTCCAATGCAAGAATAATTCCCTTTCCTTCAGAGGAAAGCACCTTTCCACTGCTTTTCATCGCACCCCATTCTAATTTTATAGAGGAGCCAACCGGTATCCTTAAAGGGAATGCAGTATCAAAATAGTATTTATAGGGGCTGTCGTTTGATAACAGTCTTCCATTTGTTACAGAATAGCGGCTTCCGCCAAACCTTTTTAAATGATTAATCTCTAGCTGCAGGGCATGCTGCCATTCTTTGATATACATTTTCGTTGTTGTCATTTGCATCCCCTTCATTTTGTAAGGCTCTTTTTGCAAGGTTCATGTCAAGTTTTCCCATAATGAGAAGATTGGATCAATTGCAGTGTCCTTTTGGTGATTTAGCCTGAGCGCTTTGTCTTTGAGAGTGAGCCTCACATACCTTTCAGTGCTTTCGTTTTAGTGTTTTGTCTCTGAGGGTGCGCATCAGAGACATTTCGGTGCTTTCGCTTTAGTGTTTTGTCTTTGAGAGTGAGCCTCAGAGACATTTCGGCGTTTTTACCATAGTGTTTTGTCTTTGAGTGTGCGCATCAGAGACATTTCAGTGCTTTCGCTTTAGTGTTTTGTCTTTGGGGGTGCGCATCAGGGACATTTCGGCGTTTTTGCTTTAGTGCTTTGTCTTTGAACGAATGCCTCAAAGATGTTTCAGTACTTTCGCCATAGTGTTTTGTCTTCGAAAGAAGTAAACAAAGTTTCAAAAAACAACCTTCTCCAAATACACCCCTTGGCATCCGCCATACGACCTGTTTGACGTGTTTCCCTGTTATTATTACTTATTTTATATTCGTTTCATAATGCTCTTCATTAAGTCTCACTACTTCAAGATCCTTTATACTCTCATTCAATTTCAATGCTAAACTTTCGATTCCAAAGAATTCTGTAAAAGTATGACTCCCAACGATAAGATTTATCCCTTTAAACTGCGCATATTGAATTGTATACAAATTACATTCACCTGTAATGTACACATCACACTCATTTTCAACTGCTTCCTTTAGGCAAATTGTTGGCGCCCCATTCCCACAGACTAAGCCTACTCGCTTCACCTTTTTATCATTAAACCGCCAATATTTAACTGGTTCCTCAAGTAGATTTTCAATAGCTTCCACAAATTCATTAAATTCCATTTCTTGATCATATTCTGCTACTCTACCAAAATATAGCCCTTCCCATTCGTGGGTTCTTTTAACAATTTCTAAATTCAACTTTTTTACTAAACTATCATTTGTCCCAAAGTTACAGTCATCAAGTGGCAAGTGGTTATAATAATGACTTATACCATACTCTGTTAGTTTTTCTATGCATGCCTCTCTCAATCCAAATATTTCATCCCATGCATCGTGGTGTGTCACCATCATATCCACTCCACGAATTCTTGCTTCCTCGACAGTTTCAAGCGTTAGGTTCACACAGTACCCTATCTTTTTTACTTTTTTATCTGTTTGGTATGTAATCCCCGATTCACTAGAATAGACTTCCTTATTTGTTATATTAAAAAGAGCATTAATTCGTTCAACAATATATGAAACATCCATGTACGTACCTCCTCTTTTAGTTTGCATGTTGCCTGAAGGCTTCTATTTTTGATCTAATTGCCTGATTCTCAGATAAATTTTCTCTAAGTACATACTCCTAACCCCATATTATCACACCCATATATTTCCTATACTTATATATTCTATCTGCAAACCTATATTTTTGAAAAACTATAAATCTATACGTAGAACTCTAATTTCTTTGTAAAAGTTTGACCCTAAAGAAATTCCCCCAAACTTTTTTGTTTGAGGGAATACAAATTTAAATCATTATTCAACTAAAATACGCTAAACCCAATGATACTAAGCTTAATTCTGTAAAACAAAATTTGTTTCACTTTTTTCATTAATTAGCCAGTTATTCTTTCCTTGATTTAGGCTTTAAGGAAGCATTTCTCATGATAGGATAGGTTAATAGTAATGCTCCAATGCCACTTAAACCTAATAAATTTATTAGTGTCATTCTTAGAGCATCTAAATCTAAACCTAAAAACCAATCCATACTATTTTTTAAATAACCACCATAATAAAGAGTCATTGCAATAAACGCCAGCAACATAAGAACGATGATACTCTTTCGCATTCCTAACCTAAAATTAATACAGTACAATAAAAAAGGAACTCCAACCAGAAACAACCCAAACATTAGATCAATCCATAGATACGTGAAAAATTGGTATTGATTAACTAAGAATACTCCTGGGTGTAAGATATTTGCAGTTATATCCCATTGTAAGAAAACAGTTTTTAAAATAAGTTGCAATATATTTAGAAATAATATACTTAAAACAACTCCTAATATACTAATGCCAAAGAACACTTTGAGGAATTGTTTCCTTGTGCTTCCAAATCCAATTGCTACTGGATACAGCGACTTAAACCCACCAATTCCAAAGAATGCTATCAAGAAATAAGTTGGACCTGAAATCGCAGCAAGTACCTCATTTCCAATTCCAAATAAATAGCCAATAAGGAGCCAAATTAATGTCAAGGGAATAGTAATATAGAGAAACAATAGCTTTCCAAAGTAGAAAAATAAGGCTTCTTCTGATACCAACCGCACTGTTCCATATAACGATTTCATCCCTATTCCTCCTCTGTTTTATTTAGTAAATAATCTTGCAACTTTGCTTTTTCGATCGAAAGTCCATGTGAGGATGCAATTTCTTTCCATTCTTCGTTGTATGGTACGTCAATCATCACTTTAATCATTGAGCCTAATTCGTTTATTTCTAATATTTTTTGTCCATCTACTACTTTTTCCACCTTATTTTTTTCTCCTGCTAACCATATCCCGTACTCTCTAATATCATCCATATTTTCATGTAACAATACTTTTTTATCATGTATAACAACAAGTGATTCACATATAGGTTGTATTTCTTCAATATGATGAGTAGACAAAAGTATTAAGCGCGGATGTTCATCATGACTTTCCCGTAAAGACTGATACATTTTCTTCCGCATACTTGCATCCAATCCGTTACTTGGTTCATCGAGAATTGTAATTTCTGAATGACTCGAAATTCCTATGATAAACTGTAGAGAGGACTTCATTCCCTTTGATAGTTTAGATATTTTTTTCTTTTCATTCAGTCGAAAGGTCTTTAACAAACGTTGTGCCAAATCCTCATTCCAATTGGTATAATAATAACTTCCAAACCTTAATGCATCTTTTACACTCCAAATGGAACTAAATGGATGATCCTCTTGCATATAACATACATGTTGAACAGCTTCTGCACGGTTGTAGGGAGCTATTCCTTTAATTTCTACTATTCCTTTGTTCGGTCTTTCATGTCCAGCCAGAAGTTTCATAAGTGTCGTTTTCCCAGCCCCATTTCGCCCCCAAATTGCAGAAATCCCAGGTTCCATGGCTTTGAAAGAAAGATCTACTAGTACCGATGTATCTCCGTAACTATAGGTGACATTCTCAACTCGAATCATTTATTCTCCTCCTCTATTATTAATTCAATTACTTTATCAACACTTAGTCCCAACCGTTTTGCTTCTTCCAGTAGTGGCAAGATGTATTCCTTTTTATAATGTTTTTTCCTTTCATTTAACAATTTTTCTTTAGCTCCTCCCATAACAAACATTCCAATTCCACGTTTTTTGTAGATGATTTCTTCATCTACCAATGTTTGCAATCCCTTCCTGACAGTGGCCCTATTGATGTTATAAAAATTGGACAGTTCATTTTCAGATGGAACTCTTTCCCCTTCATTTATTTGCCCTTCTATAATGTTATTTCTTATTATTTCTGCAATTTGCTGAAAGATGGGTAACGACTCATCTAATATTGGCTTCAACAGGAACACTCCTTTCCAAATATTTCTGTTGTTCATCTTAATTGTACGGTTGATTACTCATGTATACAACTATACAACGATTACCATTCTTTGTAAATAAGATTTTTATCCAAATGGAGTATTAATGATCCATTTACATGAAAGTGTCAAAGGGTAATTGAACAAAGAGATAAGGACTAAAACGGAATAGACAGAAGCGATTGATATAAACCTATAAACAGCTTGAACATTTACGAGTACCAATTGGATTTCCCGCGTGTTTTCCATCCGTTTTTCGCATAAAAAATCCGAAGGTCACCGGAAAAATACCGGAAAAAACCTTCGGATTAAGAACACTTTTTAAACTTAGGGAACGTGATTTTTTAATTGAGGTACCAAAGCGAACACCCTAATTCGAATGACAGTGAATATCCATATAGCCAACTTCATGAAAGCTTAGACAATACTTGAATATCCTTCGCCACAATGTAGTCGGATTACAAGACACATACTCCAATTTCTCAGAAAAGAAACCCGTCCCGCAGTATATTATCACAATAGTTTACTGCGGAGCAGGCACTTGTAATTTAAACACTAATTCGCTTATAGTTTTTCAAGATTTTGATTATGAAATCCCTTTACAATTAACCAAACAGCTAAACTCATCTCATAAACGCCCACAGGTAGAGCAACGAGTCCTTTTGCTGTAGAGATAGGCTCTACTACACCAAACATGTCTAGTAAACCTGCTATGAATACCAAAATGGCTGTTATCATCCCAAATTGCGCTAACGGCTTTGGCACTAAACCTGTTCTGAAAAATAAATAACTATACATGATTGTATTTAAACCTAACATCAAATTTGGACCTAACATAAAAGTCCAACGATGAAAAGATTGTAACATAAAACCTAAAGCATGAAGACTTTCACTATCTAAGTTGCCTGCTTCATAATGCATACTAAGATGCAGTAAACCTAATATGCTTACCAAACCTATTGCGATAAAAACCGCTTCCATAAATCGAAAACAAAGATAACCTAAAGCAATATGTTCATTCCAACGACGAAGATATGGAAACAGCATGACAGCCGTCCCAACAGCAGCTACTACAAGAAACAGATCATTTAGTACTCCAATCAAAACCTTCGTTTCAAATCCATCTACCACAGACATATACCATTGTTCTGACAATACTGGTTGATAATAGATAACAGCTATGATTGAAGTGACCGCAGCTACTATATATAAAATACCCATTATGATTCCATTCACACGATCTCGTGTCATCAAATTTACCTCCCTTGAAAAAAATAATATAGCTACTTAGTGATTATCCTATGGTATACTGATTTCAGAACATTCAAAAAGCGATTAATACGAGGGGTTATTATGGACCATTATGAAGTAATTGAGGATGCTTTGATTTATATTGAAAAGAATCTACAACAACCTTTATCATTAGACTCTGTTGCTAATGCCTCCAACACGTCCAAATACTATTTTCATAGACTTTTTTCAGCTATGATGGGTTATTCACTTAACAATTACATACTATCCAGAAGATTGAATGCATCACTAGCATTAATACAAAACGATAGCTTATCTCTAACGGATATTGCTTATCAACTAAACTTTGGAACTCAATCATCATTTACCCGCGCTTTCAAACGGCAGTACGGTATAACTCCAAGTTCACTAAGAGTAAAAGATAAGACCATATCTCAAGTGCCAGTACCTTCAGTGGTTAAAAGACACATCAAAAACATCAATGGGGATATTGTCACTAATTTCACCCTAACGGAATTCGATACAGTCAGGGTGAGTGGCATTGTTTTTGAAGTGGACCTGGCAACTGATGATTACAAGTCGAAGATCCGCTCTTATTCAAAAATGCTACTAAATAACATTGATGAAACAATAAATGGATCATGTTATGTCATCTATTCAGACTGTCAACCAAATTCAAACCGTTTCAAGGTTCTGGTCGGGATCCCACATGATATACAAATAGATAAACCCTACTATTTCACCGTCGATATACCACAACTTTTCTGTGCAAAGTTCAAATATTTCGGTGATCTACTTGACATAGGTGATGTTTTAAAAACTGATTTTGCAAGATTTTTAAAAATCTCCAAGCAGGAATCTGAGAATTCACATATCGAACTTATTCAAGTTTTTGATAACGTTCATAATCTTAATTCCGACTACCATATCTATACTCCTATCAAAAAACTGCCTATTGATTCAGATTTTTAATATTGAATAAATAAAAAACCATAGATTCTTATGCCCCTTTCAAATTTATAAAGTTGTTTGATTAATAATAAGATAACAAAATTTGTATAGTTAAACTTTCCAAATCTTGCTGTAATAAGTTAGGGGGATCACGAATATTCCTCACGAAAAATGGGTAAACATGAAAAGCAGGGCCAGACCCCCAGTGCGCTAACGCTTTAGTACGATAGGGGTAGGCCCTTTAATTGTTTGCTATTATGATATCTTTAGATTTGTGTGCTAAAAATATAAAAGCCTGTGAAATTTTAGAGGATTGTTTTATCCCAACCTCTACCTATATAGAGAAAACTTACATTTATTCAAATACAGCTACTAAGCGTCCTTTTACTTCATGATTTTTCAGTTTTTCTATACCTTTGTCGACTTCTTCAAACGGAATTGTGATAAGAGCTGGACTCATTTTTCCAGTAGCGAAGCAATCATATACACCTTTTAAGTCTTCTACTGACCCACCATTGCTTCCTAAAAGCTTAATTTCTTTTGTAATCATTAAGTAGGTGTTGATATTTGATTCTTGCTGAAGGGGCCTGACCCCAAGTGCGTTAATGCTTTAGCTTACTGGGGGCATTCACCTCTCCCCTATAAAACAAAGCAGTCTTATCGACTGCTTTTATCTAAAATTATTCATTGTTATTCTTATAATCTTCAATAGGTTCAGAACTAATTCCAAATAATTGCTGCATGTAATTCTGCCTTTCATTTAACACACGTATAATTCGGATTTTATCTAACTCAAGACGGTAAAATACATAATTCTTTTCCGAAAACAAATATCTGTATTCTGTTGGAACATTAATGACCTTTCCCAAATCAATACCTGAAAACGGATATTGTTCAAGTCTTCTAATATCGGATGTAATCTTTTTCAGGACTTTTATCGTAACATCCTCTCCATAATCATTAGAAATATAATTACGGATATTTTGTAAGTCTTCCAATGCAGCTGGTGAATATTCAACCTTTAGCATTATTATAAACCTAGGTGCGCTTCAACATCATCTGAAGACAACCATCCTTGTTCTCTGGCTAATTTCTCTCCGGCCTCTAGTTTTGTAAATAATTTGACTGCAGCTTTTAATTTATCTAATTCCTCAAGTTTTACTATTGCATATTCTCCACGTCCGTTTCTAGTTAAGTAAACTGGACTACCTTCTGCTACTTCATTGAGTACCTCTGTGTAATTTCTTAAATCTGAAACCGGCTTAATATTTGTCATAGTCATCATCCCCTTATAAATAGTATACGTCATACCTTGTAAAATAACACCCCAAATTAACATGTTATTTTGCAGCAACCTCCTATTAAAAGTGGCGCTAGATCAAGATGTACACATTCAATAAAGGCATCGATTACACCACTATTAGTCTTTGTAACCTCTCCGTATGCCTTCTAAGCAAGCGGCAAGACTTCCAGAAGTAACGAAAATAGCTCAGATTTTTTGGATGCTTCTTTTCGCTGCTTGCTCATACTTTCCGTGAAGTATTCCTCCGCTTCTTCCAATTCCCTATAGTATAACTCATCCAATTTACGGGATAACACTCCATAAAAATAGGCAAAAGGATTATGAACAGTATTTCTCTTTAGCTTGATAAGCATTTGTTTGAAGGCTTTGATCGATAGTTCAATCATATCTACACATTCACAGTCACGGTTATTTTTACTAGCTACAATGGTTGCCATTTTCCAATATTCCTCGATTATTTTTGCATCAGGGAAAAATGGTTTTACAGCTTCCAAAAAGGAAACAGGAACTCGATCACTCGTAAATGTGAAATCTAGAGGAGCGTCCTTACGTTCTTTTATATTTTGTTTAGTTTTAAAAGGATTACTAGTTTCTTTAGGGTGGTTCAACATTTCCTTTTTAGGTGGTTCATGATAGGTTGAGGTCATTTCAGGATAACGATTAAACACGTAAAGATTGCTAGATTGTGAGCCATTCTTACGCTCGGTTTCATAAACTGTGAAAATACCTAAAGCTACCGCTTTTTGAATCATACGTTTAAAAGTAGAACGGGACACGCCATTTCCATTGTAGTCCTCATGGATGGACTTCAACATCGTACCAATCTTTGCATTGCAAACCCCTGGAACCTTTGCTGAATAACGAGTAAGGCGTTTTAACCCAACAAGCTCACCTTTTGAAAAATCATCCTTATATTGAAGCATCCACATCTCCATATGTCTGTTGAATTCCTGTAAACTACTAAAATTTGAATAGTCTTCAAACCGATCAATTATGCCCGATTTTAAATTCACATGAATGCACCACCCTTTCACCGTTGTTATAGAGAGGTGGTGGTAAAAAAGGGGCATCCGTTTTGAAATTTTTTTGTGGCAAATTAGTGAACAAAAAGACTTAAAGGAAAATCTCCTCTAAGCCTATAGATTGATATAAAGTAATTCATTTATAAAAACAGTGCCTGACCCTCAGTGCGTTAACGCTTTAGTACAATGGGGGTCTGGCCGTTTAATTGTTTGCTATTATGCTATTTTTAGATTTGTGTGCTAAAAATATAAAAGCCTGTGAAATTTTCACAGGCTTTTTCATTTTAGAGAATTGTTTTATCCCAATCTCTACCTTTATAAAGAAAACTACATTTATTCAAAGACAGCTACTAAGCGTCCTTTTACTTCATGATTTTTGAGTTTTTCTATACCTTTATCAACTTCTTCAAACGGGATTGTGATAAGAGCTGGGCTCATTTTTCCAGTAGCGAAGCAATCATATACACCTTTTAAGTCTTCTACGGACCCACCATTGCTTCCTAAAAGCTTAATTTCTTTTGTAATCATTAAATACGTGTTGATATTTGATTCTAATTTACCCATACCAACAATGACAACTGTTCCTTGAACTTTTACCGCTTCTAATGCATCAGAAGTTGTTTGTCCAAAACCAGCAAAGTCAACAATGACATCACATTCTGCTTCTTTCATATCTAGAACAGTGTCGTAAACTTTATTAGCTCCTAGTTCTTCAGCAAGTTTTCGAGCTTCTGGAGATACATCGGTAGCGTACACTTCACAACCTTTAATTAATGCCATTTGTAGAGCAAATTGACCAAGTCCACCGATACCGATGATTCCTAATTTTGTACCTTCTTTTGCTTGTCCAATACTGAAAAGAGCACGATACGCTGTGATTCCTGCATCTGTAGAAGCTGCCCCTTCTATAAAGGAAACGCCTTCAGGAATAATCACACATTGGTTAGCAGGAACACGTACTTTTTCTGCATATCCTCCGTCATAGGTGTACCCAGCAGTTACTTTTGTTTCTCTATTCATTGGGTTAGCCCCAACACGGTCTCCAACTTTAATACCTTCAACACCTTCACCTACTTCAATAACAACCCCAGCAAACTCATGCCCCATAATAACAGGACCATTTGGGAAAAGTGGCATCCAACCTGGATCTTGTAATGCTGCAACGTCTGAATGGCATAAACCAGCAGCTTTCACGTCAATTACAACGTGTCCTGGAATCGCTTTCGGATCTTCTTTTTCAATCAATTCTAGTGGTTTATTTGTACCTGAAAATAGCCAACCTCTCATACTATCTCCTCCAAATTGTTAAATCGTATTTTCAAATAATTCTAGCTACACTTATAGTTTACTAGATTTCGCTTTCTGTAAACCATCCTTAATATTTGCTATAATGTTGAAGAAACCAACATTTTCATCAAATCTGTCTAATAGGAGAGTAATATGATGAAATCCAATTCCACCCAAGCAATAAGGACAAAGAATTTCTTAAAAAAGGCATTTATTGAAATGGTACATAAAAAGGGATTTAGTGCTGTAACGGTGAAGGACATCGTTGAGTATGCGCAATATAATCGAACTACCTATTATGTGTATTATCAAAACATAAATGAGCTGGTTGAAGAGTTAATGAATGAAATGTTTGAAGCCATTCAGTATTTCAGCATGTCTAAATACCAAAGCGATAGTCAGGTAAAAGTAAAAGAGTTAACAACAAACTCCTTCGATTTGTTGTATTATATTTACGATCACCGCGATTACTTTACATTATTACTTTTAGAAGACACCTTGCCACACATTCACCAGCAACTGCCTGAAGCGATATTTAATTTATTGAAAAATAAATTTGATATTCAATACGATGTGTCTGCTGTTGATGATTACCACCAAAAGCGTTATATGGCATATGGTACGGCGGGGTTAATTATGGACTGGATTGCGCGGGATTTTGATGTGACACCCGCTGAAATGACAGATCGTCTCATACGTATTTTTAATACCTTTGCAAGAGGGTTTGTTATAAAAGAAATCGACACCTAAGAAACTTTAGAAATAGGTATATTCATATGTTGCGTGAATAGATTCTTAACGTTTGCCAATTCATACGACATTTCTTATTTCATCATTTTAAGTTAGTTGGGAGATACACTCACCTTAACAAGCAAAAAAGAACGCATTTCACAAAATTGAAATTCGTTCTTTTAATATAATTAGGATAACTCCAACAGCGCTACCGCTTCGGCGTGGCTTGAGTGGATCGCAGATAGAACGGTGTAGTTGTGTGTTTACCTGAAAATATTACTTATGTTACGGTTCACCGTACCGGTTTGTAGGGTAAAAAACTAATTTAATTTTAATACTAAGGTAGTGATTAAATCTATCACTACCTTTTTTGTCGTGTGAAACATTTCGACCAATAATATATTTAAAACTTTTTGCTAATTGGTGCAAATTTCCAACATGCTCCTTTATAATAGTAGTAAAGTATTGAAATAATTTATTTTAATACTTTTTTATACAAATGAGGTGATAAATATGGTAAATTCAACGCACTCATCAATAGTAATTAATACAAATGCAACAGCATCTGCATTTGGTTGGGACTTCCAAAGTAATGCAGCAATCTTATTAGCACTTAAACATATTAAAGATTTAGAATCCATAAAAGTCGAAGGTAATATTGATGATATTGAGCTATATCTGAAAGATAGCAAGAGAATTTTTGCACAAGCTAAATCGCAAGAAGATCCAACTCCAAGTACAAATACACTATCAAAATTAAATGATTCACTAAAGACTTTAATAAATGCTACCAACAAAAGTGATTATGAAGAAATAATTTATATATCAAATATAATGAATCCACTTAAAAACAAAGGTCTAGATTACTATTGGGGACAGCATTTCACAATATATTCTTATACAGAATTGAATGATCACGCAAGGAAGATTATAGACAAATATATTGTTAGCGTTATTAAGAATCACCAATTAGACATATCCAATTTGGACTATAACAAACTTAAAATTTGTGCATTCCCTTTTTTCGGCAATGATTACGAAACAAGATATAGAATAGTTTACGAAGCTGTAAAGAAATTTTTAGTTAATGCCAAAATAAGTGCACCTGATGGAGTAGCTCAAGATGTTATGGATTATTGGCAAAGTATATTCTTTCAAAACAGTGCAACTAGAATAGTACAATTACAAAAAGAAGAATTGATATGGCCTGTAGTGGTAATTGAATCATCAAAATCATATTATAGTGATTTTTTTGATGACTATGATTTAGGAGAAATTGATGAAATAGATAGAAAGTACAACGCATTCATAAACAAAAAAACTGAGCAATTTGAATTTATTACCCAAGTTATAAATGATTTTAATGAGTTTAGAAATTCAAATCGTAAGTTAAATGGAAAACAGGCCTTTGAAAACTTTGTGGAAACAAAATGGCTTATCTATGACTCTCTTATTATTAATGAATTAGTTGAACCAGAAATAAAAGAAGGAGTCGCTAAGTTAGTAATTATTAAAATCCTAAAAAATCGCTATACAATTAATAGTGTAAAGGAGGCGGCAGGATTATTATGAAGATCAATTACTTACTCGTAGAGTACGAAGGATTTACAAAAAGATTTAATTTCAAATCCAATTTTAACTTGATACATAGTAAAACGAATAGTGTAGGGAAATCCACTTTATTAAGGTTTTTGTTTTATGCTCTAGGTTATAACATACCTGGTACTAAAAAGATAAAATTTCAAAATTGCGCTGTAAGGTGTAATTTCGATACCGAAAATGAAAATATGGAGACTTTTAGGGAAAACAACTTTATCACACTTAATATTAATAACACAGATAGTTATTCATTTTTATTACCAGATGAAGAAGTACAATTACATAGCCTCATTTGGGGTACAACAAACGAAGCAATCTTGAAAAACATCCTAGGGGCAATCTATATGGATCAGGACAAGGGGTGGACTTTATTAAATAGAGGGATAGTAATTGGAGGTATTCATTTTAATATTGAAGAACTAGTACAAGGGTTGTCAAATAGAGATGTAACAGAGTTACGCGAAAAGCAAATAGCAGTAGAATTGGAATTAAAGAAGTATCAACAACTACAAAGTATTATTGATTACAAAGAACACCTTGCTGAATCTGCTAATAATATTGACTTCCCTAACTACACATCTGAGTTAGAGAACCAAATTCAATTACTTATTTTTGATAAAAATGAATTGGAAAATAAGTTAAAATCTATTGAAGAAGTTAAAAGAGAAAATAATCAGTTCACTAACTTTATTGAAAAAATGAAATTAGTGGTTAAGGACGAAGATACAGGAAAAACTATTCCAGTTACTAGAAATACCATCTTACATTTTGATGACAATAAAAGATATATTGATACACGCTATAACATGGTAAAGATAAAACTTGCTACCATTAATACAGAGCTATCTAAGTTAAAACAGAGACTCACAGACTCCTATAATCTAATTGATGTTCAGTCTGAAATTGAGAAATTTGATAGTCAAATAGCTCATTTAAAAATCAATCCGGAACAAATTAGAAAAATAATAAATCAATTAAGTAATAAGAATAAAGAGCTAAAGAAGTCCATCCTAGATTTGACTAAAGTAAATAATATTATTGTTGATAACTTACATAAATCAATAACTAGATTTGCACAAAATCTAGGGATCATTGATGTTATAAACCCTAATACAGATTATATATTTACTTCTGACTTAAAATCATTAAGTGGGGCAGTTTTACATAAAGTAGTTTTTTCATTTAAAATGGCCTATATTTTAGAGATTCAAAAAATTTTAGGCACCAAATTACCAATAGTTCTTGATTCACCAAGCGGCCGTGAAGTAGATCAGGAAAATATTAGTGAGACTATGAATATACTAATGGCGGAGTTTTCCGAAAACCAAGTGATCATTGCTTCCATTTACAAATATAATGAATTACACCCCGTACATACTATAGAAATTAAAAACAGATTATTTGAAGAATAGCTTGGCGATTTACTTATTCAAGAAAAACACCGAATAGCTTTACAACTAAAAAAGGGTAGCAAATTTAACAATTGACCGCTGCCCTTATTGTAAAGGGATATACAATTAATAATATGTGTAGGGACTCTTTTACTAAGTTACAGACACTTTCATTATCCACTTTGTTATCCATAATGATATTTAAATCATAGTTTGGGTTTTATCCATAACTTCATAATTTATTGATTTTGCATCCTTATCGTATATTACCTTTATACTTTTATATCGGTTAGTTATGTTGATCTCTGTTCTGCCATTTGATATATTTTCTATTTTAGTTAAATGTAAATCTTGTTTATTAATACCAGTTTCTTCTGAGATATGGCTTAAAATATTGTCAGTATTAAAGTTGGTAAGTCGAGGATTGTGGTTACCGAATTTATCCATTAATAGATTAGTTACCCTATTACCAATTGCCTCAGCTGAACCAGCCAGGAACGAAAGGATGACATTTTCATGATAGTCTCCCGCTCCCCTTTCAAATGCTTTTCTTTCAATAAAATATACTTTTGATTCTATACCCAAATTATTTAATAATCTTCTAAGATCTTTAGTTTCTTCCTGATTAAAGAAGTAATCTACTGAAAGAAAATTCCCCTGGCTAGGAGCTGTAATCTTATTCACTTTAACTTCTTCTGACCTATGAATAGTACCAAGATATTCTGCCAGAAGGTTATGGTCTTCTCCAAACATAATTATAATATTTATATAGCACAGGTTTTCAAACTCTTCAGCCTGAATAAAAAGTCCGTCACCATACTGTTTAAAAATAAGTAACTTTAATTGTTCTACTACATTTCCAATATCGATATCTGTATTAATATCCATGGAATTTAAATGGACTAATTCCTTGGTTGTTAAACCATCATCTTCATATAAAGAATGATAGAAGTCAATATATACCTTCTTATGATTCAATGTTTATTCCTCCCTCAAAAAAACCATTGTACCGTTATACCCATCAACTTAATTAACACTATTTAAATAAATTTAGATACCCCCTTATTCTTAGTAACACTAATCACCTGAAAACTTATTAACTATTTGTTCTAATCGTGCAATTAATTCATCATAAGATAAGATATCAATAACATTTTTATATTGTCGCTTAATGATTTCGAAATCCCAAAGTTGCTCTGGTGTTAGATTCTTTTCACGCCCCATAATTATCATTCCACTGGGATTTGTTATTTTAATCTCAAGATCTTTTGGTAATTCGCTTGCATATTTTCTGTTTAACTCTTCCTCTCCTTTGCGACTCCATTTGTTCAAATAAAAAAGATATTTCTCTACTTGCATTACACTGCCTGAAAGTTCCTTTAAAGGAATATGATTATCTCTATATTTTCTGTGTGAGACAATACTTCTGTTAAATGGCTTTTTGATTTCAACTATATCTATATTCCCATTGGTATCAACCAGTAGAAAATCTAAACGTCTTGTCTTATTTTGATATATATCTTTAAACCCAACTTCACTAAAAGCCTTTACATATTTAGGGTAAATTAGTTGAATTATGTCTAAAATTTCTATTTGCCACTGTTTTTCACTGTAAGTGACCTCATTTTCGAGCATTTCTTCCAATTTGTCTTGAATGGATAAATATTTTAATTTTTCTTGTTCAGCAAACTTATTTAATAAACTCTCACCTATATGGCTCTCTACATAGCGATTCATATAGTTCTCATACTTCACCTCCGCATCAATAGAATTATCAAAATAATCCTTTACAACACTGCTTATGCGTGCTAGATAGTACTGCTTCATTTCTGTAGTATTGGGGAACTTTTTAATTAGCTCCTTAAATACGGTGATAGGTAAGTCTTCTTCACCATTTCCTATTCTAATATCCTCTCTTACTATCATGCTTATTCTTTTAAAAATAGAAATATTTTGATAGGCAATAAACATTTCCTTATTGAGATCTATATTCTTCTCAATATATACATTTATGTCTATCTCAAGTACTTCACCATTAATCTTGTAATATTCCCCGTCTAATGTACCTATCTTAAAAAGCACCTGATGTTCATTGTCTATTTCGTCGTCATCATAAAAAACATCTTCCTCACGGAATGTAAACGTCCTTTTTATTCTACAGGGATAACCTTCGTTGAATCTATCAAATATCCACTTTACTCCATTACCTGATTCATATTCTAATAACAGTATGTTTTCTCTTTTTATAAAACTAACCATTTCTAACACCTTCTATTTTTTTAATAACATACCCTGTATCCTTATAATGCTTACTATCAAATGGATATGACTTGAAATATAATTTATAAAATAGTTGATTGTTGTTTGTTTTTTTCAGTAGCTGAATGGTTGAGAGAGTGAAAGATCCTTTCTAAATTGAATGAGTCACTGGATTTTCTGCTCCTCGCAAATCTTTTGCAACTATTATTCGTGGGGTATAATTTAGTGTGCGCATTTTTGTTAGCCATTCTATAATTTCAATTTTAAAGTATATAGATCTAATTTTTGAAAAGTCTATAGATCCATCTTGTTGAAAAATGCTCGAAATTTTCGTTACAAACAGCATCGATACAGTATTAATTTTATATATATCATATTCCTCTAGTACATCCCTGTGAATATTAAAGATATCAGCACTGTGTAATGATTGTTGAATACAATATCGTAATTCTGGGGTATTACCTATTTTAACGTGTATTAACTCATCATTTTCTTGACTGTATAAATCTGCAAATTCAACACTTTTAAAGATTCTATGTAGGCTTTTTCTATCTAGTAACGTATATCTATATTCATTTTCTAAATATATGTTATAAGGATATTCTGTATATGTAACTTGATCATATATATCAGGGCTAGCAGCTTGAATCTCTCTTCCTCTTTCCACTACCGTATCTAGAAGATTATAATTTTCATCATACGTAACAAATTCATTAACCTTAAGAATTTCACGTTCAATAAATTCCATATATGACTCATTAAAACTAGCCCATTTTCCTTTATATAGACAGTAATTCTTACCACGATATTCCGTTATAAAATCCAATACCCTCATCAAAGGAAGTTGTCTATTCCTTCTTGAAGCTGGTCTAATTGAAACCCTAGATATATCATCACATTCTGTCTCAATTAAGATAGCTGCAATACTTTCAATAGTATATGAATCTATGATATAACTTTTTTTATAGACTATCTCAATCTGGTCATCATTAGCAGGTTCTATAAAAATATCACCATCATCTTCTATATAATATGATAAAGTAACACTAGAATCTTCCTCTAATATTCCATTAAGTAAGCTTCTATTTAAATCTGCAATCATTGGTACATTATCTTCATTGTTTTTAAGAAAATTCATTCTTGGTAAACTACCTGACTTTTCTTCATTTAATAATAAAAAGTGTAACTCATGGACAATATCCAAAATATCATTAGGGTTATAGTCATTGACATTCAGTTTTACTGCTGAGCCAAACTTCATTTTATCTTCATACTCATGTAATAAAAATTCCGAGTATTTTTCTTTCAAACTAATCTTACTAACGAGCAATTCATGACTTTCTCCGATTTCTGACGTTACAAATGAATTAACATTATATTGGGTAAGGGATTTGTTTTTAGTTTGCTTAAAAAATTTCGCAGACTTTATTTCTATTGAACTTTCATCATGTATTATCTCTGCTATATCAAACCCAAAATCCATATCTGCTGTATTACTTGCGTAGCTGTGTCCCCTTCCAAGAGATATAGCAAATACGTTTCCTTCTATTTCAATAATGATCATACCAAAAGCCGATTCAACTGACTTAGTATTTTTTGAATTATCTCCAAAATAGCCCCCCCAATACTTAGCCCACTCTATTTCCACCAAATCCTCAGAATCTAATTTAAAAAAGAAATCAACTCTCATTGAGGCATTTTTTTCTTCACCATCAATAATTCTAGTGCTATTATAGTTGATAGACTCTCCTACTCGTTCCATCCCCTTTTCTATCAAATCAGCAATAAAGTTCTCTCTGGTAACGAATTGCTTATATATACTAAACTCCACTTAAAAACCCCCAATTTTTAAAACAATCTCTATCTATTTAGTAATAAATTGATTCTACTAATTTTGATAGTTGAACTGTTCTTTCTTAATTCTGATCTGGCAAATACATCTTCTACAACGGCAACAATGCCTAACATCATTCGGCATATTCTCATACCACTTCACAACTAAATCAACCAATTCCTGCAGATCTACCAATCTCACAGAATTATGTTTAGCTACCGCTTCAGCTTGTGAAGTAAATCCACCTGTTGAAACAAATAAACTATTAGCATCAATTGGATTTGCCACTAATAACTGCTGAATCTCTGGTGCGGATGCAGAAGACTTACGATGCTTTACTTGGACTTTAATAATGGGCTTTTCAAATCCAAAGGCATCTTTATATGCTAATACATCTACACCGCCATCTGGGCCCTTTGGACTTACCTGAATGTTGTAATCCATCGCTTGTAAAAGTCCTCCAACCAGGTCTTGCATTTGCCATGGGTCAAGTTTATCAACTTTGTCTTGTACCATGACCAAGGCTTTATTAACCAGGTCTTCTATTATTTCACTTTCTTCAACTTCATCTGTTTCCTCAGGCTCAAAAAAAGGGTACTCTAATAGTTTTTCAATCTCGCTTCCCCAATCATCTACACGAAACACTGTTAATACCGAACCTAAACTCTTCTTAGCTGCCGAAAAGAAGGACCTGACCCCCAGTGTGCAAACGCTTTAGTACGATGGGGGTCAGGCCCTTTAATTTGAGAAATCATTATTCGTTGACTATAAAAAGTTGTTTTTTTTAATCCGCATTTCAACCACATTTCTGTTGCCAGTGTATCTATGTTCAAGCAATCCCTTGTGGACCATCCAAGCTGCAACATGACTTGCTAGTTTAGGAGGGCGCTTAAGTTCCGTCTCAAAGAAATAGCGGAGCCCACCAGGAGTCGTTTTTTCCATCGAGCCGTCAAAACGGAACCAATCTCGATCGTTGAAATGAGCTATAATCCTATCAATATCGCTAACTTTAAATTTCATCGAAGTCTTTTTAGTTGGCCCCATAATAATCATAAGGTTGTCTCCAAAAATCTCTGCATCGAACTTAGTAGCATTAGCCCCATAACTTAGTGTCTTTATTTCCTCCATAGCATTTATTTACCTCGTTTTTCAGACTCTTTCCGGATTGTTCCAATCTTTTTATCACTTCTAGTGTCTCTGCCATCCGGATTTCTAATCGTTCCGGGGGGAAGGCCATTTTTCTTCTCAAATGTTCCTACAGTGCAATCGCTTCTTACCTTTCTCGCCATATTTATATCCTCCTAATATATTTTCCTTTAGTAATAATTTCCTATATTATCAAATAAGTGTCAAGTCCAAGCTTAAGGTTTGAATATAGGCTATAAATTCCTGCTTAGAGGTACATTTACATAGACCTCATACAAGAGCAGGTCCTGCCCCCCAATGTAATTGGCTTATTGCATCTTTTAAATTTTTAAATTCTGTTTTCCCATTAAAAGCTCCGTAATACCCTTACTTCTAGCTATAAACTCCCTTTATCTATTCTCGTTGTTTTTGAACCTTACCTATAAATTATTAAATTTTTAAGAAGTAATTAAAATAAATAAGAACGTGAATTTGGTTAAGAGTTTCTTTAACTAATTCACATTCTTTTTCTTTTTAAAATCATTTCGTTTTTTCGAGCTTTTTTCACACTTTTTTCTCAATTGTTGATATGAAACCCTGATGGGGTATTTATTCACACTTTTATACACAATTTCTATTTTAACTATGGATGAATTGCGGAAAAAGTCTATCTTATCTTTAAAGTTTTTAATGGTTTGTTACAATTTCAGCTCCAACCTCGCGACCGCTTCTACATGACTCGTATGCGGAAACATATCAACCGGCTGCACATACTCAACCTTGTAAAGCTTCGACAATACTTGAATATCCTTCGCTAAAGTTGATGGATTACAAGACACATACACCATTTTCTTCGGCTTCACTTTCAATACGGTTTGTAAGAATTGATCGTCGCAGCCGGTACGTGGTGGGTCGACGACAATAACGTCTGGGCGCCAGCCTTCGTTTACCCATTTTGGTAGGAGTTTTTCGGCTTTTCCTACGGCATAGGTTGCATTCCCAAAGCCATGTTTTTTGGCATTTTTTCTTGCGTCTTCGATGGCTTCTGGGATGATTTCGATTCCGCGGATTTCGGCTGCTCCGTCTGCAAGCCATAATCCAATCGTTCCGACTCCACAGTATGCATCGACGATTTTTTCCTTACCTGTTAATTGAGCTGCCTTTTTTACTTCGTCATATAATTTGACGGTTTGCTCTGGGTTTAGCTGGAAGAATGCACGAGCAGATAGCTCGAATGAAAGGTCTCCTAGTGTTTCTTGGATAACCTCGCTTCCGTGTAAGTGAATCGATTCGTCGCCAAAAATGAGTGACGTTTTTTGTCCATTGATGTTTTGGATAATCGACTTTACTTCTGGCAAACGTTTTGTAATTTCATCGATTAATAAGTTTTTTCGCGGGATTTCTTTTTCTGCTGTAATTAAGACAAGCTGTACTTCTCCCGATTGAACGCCTACTCTTGTGACGATGGTGCGGACGAGCCCTTTACGATTTCGTTCATTATAAATTGATATTTTTAAATCCTGAAGGATCATTTTTACGGTTTGAGTGACTTTGCTTGTTGCTGGATGTTGGATCATGCAGTCTGCAATATCAATCAGTTTGTGTGAATTCAGTCCATAAAGTCCAGCTATCACCTTTGTCTTTTCCATTCCAACCTGGAACTGACTCTTGTTTCGGTAATTCCATGGGTTTTCCATACCAATCGTTTCTTTAATATTGAGCTTTTCAATTGGTGTTTTACTATATCGTTCAAAAGCTTGAACGACGATGTCCCGCTTCTCTTTTAATTGCTGACGATAGTCTAAATGCTGCAGCTGACAGCCGCCACATAAATCGTAGATTGGACATGGTGGTTTTACGCGATGCTCTGATTTTTTGCGGATTTTTTTAATCCTGCCTTCAGAGAATTTCGGATGAACTTTCGTTGCTTCGACAACTACCTCTTCACCAGGTAGCGCCCCCGGTACGAAAACGACCTGCCTTTTAAAATAGCCGACGCCTTCTCCGTTGATTCCGAGTCTTTTTATTGTAAGGGGGAAAGTTTGTCCCACCTGTAATTTTGCTTGGTTTTCTTTTTGTTGTTTCATCATTACACACAACTTTCTATTCGATGCTTCGCCATAAATACAAGGAGGCATAGCTTAAGTATGGCTCCCATGGCTTGCTGTATTCTTCCATTTGTTCATAGGTTGGCTTTTTTTCAAGATTGTATAATTTTTTGATGGCATTTTGGATTCCGATATCTGCCATCGGGAAGAGATTTGGTCGTCCCAATGCGAATAAAAGAAAATTTTCTGCCGTCCATTTTCCAATTCCGCGAATTTTTACGAGCGTGTCCATGACCTCTTCATCGATTTTTGCTTGAAGATCCGGAAGGGTTAGCACTCCGGAGGCAATCAATTTCGATGTATCAATGACATATTCCGCCTTCCGACCACTAAACTGCAACTCCCTCAAGTCTGAAACAGACAACTGAGCTATTTTTTCAGGGCGAGGATGAATCCACGTTCCTTCGATTTCTTCGCCAAATGTGGTCACAAATCTTGATGTGAGTGTGTGTGCAAAAGTCATATTGAGTTGCTGATGGATGATAGACTTCATCAAGGAAAAATACGGATCGAAATCTAAGACCAATGGTGTTCCACGATGTTCTAAGAAAATATCTTTAAGGTCTGTTTGTAGATAATGTTCTTGGATTTCCTGAAGCGGTACGTCCCATTGAAAAATGTGAGACACTCGCTGCAACGCATACTCCATTGAATCTTTATGATAGCCTGTGACTACGAAACTTGGTTCATCTGTTGTACCAGTTGCTTTAACCGTGATAACCACGGGTTCATTTTTAATATAAAAAGGCACCTTCACAGAGCGTTCATCTTTATTCAATTGGTTAGTCGGATTTATCGATAGCCGTTCTAGGACACGATCAAAATCATATGGTGGCTGTACATGCACTGTTTTCTCCCACATGGTACCAACCTCAATTCATAAGTGTTAGTACACATTATACCATTTGAGCGCAAAAAAAATCCCCCTGCACGCAAGAGGATTCGTATGTTTATTTGTTTAATAGATCTTCACGAAGCGGTGTAAAGGTATCTAGTAAAATACCTTCTTCTAACGCTACAACCCCATGTTTATGGTTTCCTGGAATAAAAATGGTTTCTCCTTGGGAAACCGTCGTTTGCTCACCTTCGATGGTAAACTGGAAACTTCCTTTCATGACATACGTGAGCTGCTCATGTGGATGGCTGTGTTGATAGCCTTCTGCACCCTTTTCAAAGTGAACTTCCATCATCATCACCGATTCACCCGGTGGGAATATTTTTCGTTTTACGCCTGGTTCGGCATTTTCCCATTCTCCAACCATGTCCTACTCCCCCTTATTATGTATTCCCTTACATTATAAAAGGAAATGCGCCTTTATTAAAGCGCATTGGCTTTCGGATTTTCATTTTCCACTTCTTCTTTTTTCGAAGTGTTTAATAAAATGACGCCGCCGATAATGAAGACAATACCTGCTAGTTTTAGAGCGGTAAACACCTCATCCCACACAAGCGCTCCGATGATAGCCGTTAGTGCGGTTCCGACCCCAGACCAAATCGCATATGCCAAACTTAGTGGAAGAGTTTTAAGACATAAGGATAAACAATAGAATGCGAGTCCGTATCCCACGATAACACCGATTGACGGAAATAGAACGGTAAATCCATCTGACACTTTTAACATGGCGGTTGCAAAGATCTCACATATAATTGATATGGTTAATGCTAGATATCCCTTCATTTAATGACCCCCTCCAATATTGAGTAAAATGACTCCCCCAATAATTAACAGGAATCCAAGAATTTTTTTCATATCAATCGTTTCTTTATAGAGGATGATTCCGACTAATGCGGTTAGTGCGGTCCCTACTCCGGCCCAGATTGCATATGCCACACCGAGTGGCAGTGTCTTTAGTGTTAGTGATAAAGCATAGAATGCTAGACCATATCCGACCATGACTCCCATTGAAGGCAGGAATTTTTTGAAGCCATCTGTTGCTTTCAGCATCGAACTGCCGAACACTTCACTCATAATGGCTATTAGTAAAAGAATGTATGCATTCATGGTGATTCCCCCTACAATCAAATGCGCCTTGGCGTATTTGCGCCCGATTTTTTTCGAGCCCGCTCGAAAAATTTCCTTTGAAAAATCGTGGCATCCGCCGGAGGCTTTAACTTTATTCAGCTGAATAAAGTTAAAAGTGCCTTTCTCCATTTTACCTTCTATTTCAAATTTGTGGAATATAGGACCTCCGTTGTAGCGAAAATTACTTCTGTGGTACATTTTTCAATGATCCTCCTGAGCGTAAAATAAATGTTGCTCACATTAGGAGGAATGTAACATGAAAAAAATCGGACCTAAAGGGATGAAATGGCTAAAAATTATCCACGTTTTTCTAGTCGTTTTATTTTTCGGAGGCATTTTAAGTTCTCTTTCATTAAATCTTTATCTTGATTTTACAGAATTTAATGAGTCCTATCTTGGATATAAAACGATCGTAATTATCAGTGATCATATTGTGCGCTGGGGGGCAATTGGCACATTAGTAGTGGGACTTATCTATGGATTTTTTACAAACTGGGGATTCTTCAAGCATCGCTGGGTTGGCACGAAATTCGTGCTCTATATCATTCAAACGATTGTTGGGATCTTTATTATAGACAAGCTTATGGTCACAAATATGGAATTGCTTGAAACACAACGAGAAGTAGCCCTGACCAATCCTGAATTCATTCAAAATCACGTAATCAGACAATATGCAGTCTATTTTCAGATAGCTGTTACCACTTTTATTTTCATCATTTCCTATGTAAAACCGTGGCGGAAGAAAAAGGAAATACGTAAAAAGAGCTGAATCTACAGCTCTTTTATTGTTTTTAGGCTATAATTTGAAGATAATGTTAAGTAGTTATACATAAGAACAAAATGACAAGGAGTTTTTGCAATGAAAAAGTTAGTACTGTTGACTATTTTGTTCGTATTGTTGGCGGCCTGTGGGAAACCAGATAAGGAAACCAGTTCTCAGCCGGAAGAACCAGTTAAGAGTGTGGTAAATGAGGCGGACTCTGGAAAGCCAAGTGAGAAAGCTGATGCGGAAGAAAGTAAAGAGACAAATGTTTCAGATGAAAGTGCGGATGCAGAGTCGCCGGATACTAGTGTCGAAGGATCATCGGAAAATAGTGCTCTTAAGGAGCAATATTTAAATGAACTCGCTGCGATTGAAGAAGAAATTGAAAACAAGCCTGAGGGTGAAACACAAATTGAGATGGAAGATATCGCTGCAGGAATCTATGAAATATGGGACGGCGAACTTAATAAAATTTGGAAAGAACTAGAGAAACAACTTCCAACTGAAAAAATGGATAAACTGCGGGAAGATCAGCGTCAATGGATTAAAGAGAAATATCGAATAGCAAGTGAAGAAGCCGCTCAATATGAAGGTGGCACCATGGAGCCTTTAGTTAAAGTAAACACACAAGCTCGTGTGACCAAAGAAAGATGTTATGAATTAGTTAAAAAATATATGGACGGTGCGGAAAAAGTTGTGTAAATAGGTTTCAAATCAATCCTCCTTGGCAAGAATTAGGATAAATAATTTTTGCCAAGGAGGTTTTTTCTACATGAAATTACCAAAGGAATTAATCAGAGAAATTGTAAAGGAACAAAAATTCACTAGTACCAATCAAATCATGGAAACGATCAAAGAAATGTTTTCCGATGTATTGGAGGAAGTGCTCCAATGTGAAATTGATGAGCAACTGGGTTATGAAAAGCATCAACGTCGAAATGATGGACCTAATAATTATCGAAATGGTTCAACAAAACGGAAACTAAAAACACAATTTGGTGAAGTTGAAGTAAATGTTCCTAGAGACAGAAATGGCTCGTATGAGCCGCAAATTTTGGACAAATACCAAAGAAATGTGGACGGACTAGAAGAAAAGATTCTTTCCCTTTACGCTCATGGTATGTCTACAAGGGATATCAAGGAACAAGTCAAGGATCTCTATAATATTGAGATTTCCTCAGAGCTAGTTAGTAAGATTAGTGAAAAGATTATGCCACAAGTAAATGAGTGGCAGAGCCGTCCACTTGAAGCCTATTATCCTTTTATTTTTATGGATGCCATTCATTATAAAATTCGGGATAATCACCAAATTGTCTCGAAGGCAGCTTATGTTGTTTTGGGAATTAACAATGAAGGATATAAGGAAATATTGGGTATTTGGGTTGGTGGAAATGAAAGTAGTAAGTTTTGGTTAGGTGTGTTGAACGATTTGAAAACGAGAGGCGTTAAAACAGTTAATCTTTTCTGCGTAGATGGGCTTACAGGGTTTAGAGAGGCCATTCAAGCTGTGTATCCTTTCGCTAGTATTCAACGTTGTATCATTCACCAGATTCGTTCAAGTACAAAATACGTTTCTTATAAACATTTAAAAGAATTTGTCGCTGACTTAAAATTAATCTATACTTCCATCAACGAGGAATCGGGAATGGAAAGGCTCATAGAATTTAAAGAAAAATGGGGTAAAGAGTATCCATCTGCCGTAAAATCATGGGAAGAAAATTGGGATATTTTAGCTACCTTCTTTGCATATCCTCCAGAAATTAGGAGAATAATATATACTACGAATATTATCGAAGGACTACATCGTCAATTTAGGAAAGTGACAAAAACAAAGTCTATTTTTCCTAATGATGATAGTTTAAGAAAGATGCTTTATTTAGCATCTCAAAACATTACCAAAAAATGGACGATGCGTTACCGTAATTGGGACATGATCTTGAGCCAGCTTGAGATATTGAACCAAACATCATAATTGGGGACTCTGTCCCCAAACCCCTGAAGTTTAACGCATTTGTTTTCCCTAAAACGGACAAAAATAACGGACAGATCAAGTCCGTCCGTTTTAGTGTAAAAACCATAAAACCGCTCAGGTTGCACTTCTGCATTGCCCTATCCTGTTTTATGGTAAAAGGCAATTATAGTATTGCCAGGTTATATTTTTTCATACCTATTATTTCTTGCCTTGCGAAGATTGTTGAATATTACTTACACAAGATTTTACGCAGACCCAATATATGTAATCGAAAAAGGACTTAGACAGCCATTCTAAGTCCTTTTTTGTCAGTCTAGGTCAAATAATAGCTCTTCCCTAATCGTTTTTTCCGCCATTAACTGATCTAAGCTTCGGAAGGTATAACCTTCTTCACGTAGGTCATCGATTACCTTTCCAAGCGCTTCGGCATTGTCCCTCGATACAGTATGTAGCAAAAGAATCGCACCTGGATGAATTTGCCTCATGATGTTGTTGTAAGCATACTCCCAACCTTTTTGGCTGTTGATATGCCAGTCGACGAAGGCAAGCGACCAGAATACATTTTGATAACCAAGATTGTTGGATAAAGCTAATGTTCGTTCACTAAAAATACCTCGTGGCGGACGAAGATACGTCACATCTTGACCAGTTAGCTTTTTTGTTTCCTCCCGAACGGAATCTAATTCTTTTCGAAGTCGTTCGTCACTTACTCTTGTTAAATCCGGATGATACCATGAATGATTCCCAACGATATGCCCTTCTTTTGCCATTCGTTTGACGAGATCAGCTTGATCTTTTAAATAATGCCCTGTGACGAAGAATGTCGCGGGAACCTTTTTCTCTTTTAGCACATCAAGGACTTTTTCGGTATAGCCGTTTTCATAGCCGTTATCAAACGTAAGGTAGATGTCTTTTTTTGAAGTATCCCCAATATAAAAAGCGCCATATTTTGCGAGTAGTTTATCATACTCCTCACCTGCTGAGGCAGGTTCATGGTTTTTGCTCTTTTTGAAGCCCCAATGGATGGGTGTGTTAGAATAAGCTGCTGCAACCTGTGGAGCAACAGCCAATGAAAAGGTAACAGTCAAAAGAAGAAGTATGCCACAAAGCCTTTTCAAAAATAAAACCTCCTAAAACTCCGTTAGTAGTAGAGTTAGTTTTTACCACATTAAGGGAGTTCATGCAGGAATAGATTGCCAAAATGTTTTGTTGGGGGTGGAAAAAAATTATGGGGTTGCTTGGTAATATCGGACACAACACTAAAAAACCCGCTACGCCAAAACGTAACGGGCACTAATCCATTTTTAAGCAAATACACGCTCTTTGAATTGTTCTAGTTTTTCTAATGAAGATTTGTCAACGTCCTCGTGTAGGCTGTTGCCATGTGAATCCATTGTCACAACGGCTGTGAAGCCTTCAACAGATAGATGCCACATCGCTTCAGGAATACCGAACTGCATGAGGTCAACGCCATCAACAGACTTGATGCAGTCTGCATAATACTGGGCAGCTCCACCAATTGCATTTAAGTAAACTCCACCATGCTCCTTAAGTGCAGCAAGTGTCTTAGGTCCCATTCCACCTTTACCGATTACCGCACGGATTCCAAACTTTTTCATGATATCGCCTTGGTAAGGCTCCTCACGAATACTCGTTGTTGGACCAGCCGCTTTCACGTGCCAGTTGCCATCTTCATCCTTAAGCATAACGGGACCACAGTGGTAAATAATTTGACCATCTAAATCTACTGGTGCATCGTTTTCTGAAAGATGCTTATGGATAGCGTCACGACCTGTGTACATGCGACCATTGATTCGCACTACATCCCCAACTTTAAGCTCACGAATTTGTTCTTCAGTGATTGGTGCTTGAAGCACAACTTCACGCGTTTCAGCTTTTACTTCTTGCACTTCTTCTTGTTCTTTTGAGAAATCAATTTCTTCTCCATCTTGGTATAACCACTCATTAATGTCACCTGTTTCTGCATCAAGAGTGACACCTAGACGCCGATATGCCCAACAGTTGTACGCAACAGATACGAAGAAGCTTGCTGGAATACGGTGCATGACGCCCACTTTACAACCAAGTAGAGTTGTTTCACCGCCGAAGCCCATTGTTCCGATTCCAAGCTTATTCGCATTTTCCATCACATATTCTTCAAGCTTGCGAAGATCTTCGTTTGGATTTTCATCCTCAACTGAGCGGAAAAGCTGTTCTTTCGCTAACTCGTAGCCTGACGTACGGTCTCCACCGATACCAACACCGATGAAACCTGCACTACAGCCTTGGCCTTGAGCTTGATATACAGAGTGCATGATACACTTACGAATGCCATCTAAGTCACGTCCAGCACGACCAAGTCCTTCTAATTCACATGGTAAGCTGTATTGAATATTTTTATTTTCACATCCGCCACCTTTTAAAATAAGGCGAACATCGATGTAATCCTTTTCCCATTGTTCAAACTTAATTACTGGCACACCTTCGCCAAGGTTGTCCCCACTGTTTTTACCAGTTAATGAGTCAACTGCGTTTGGACGTAGCTTTCCGTCCTTTGTTGCTTCAACAATTGCTTCGCGAATAGCCGCTTTAATTTTTAATTGGTTCACCCCAACAGGCGTTTTCACTTTAAAAGTTGGTAGACCTGTATCCTGACAGATTGGTGAAACGTTTACGTCTGCCATTGAAATATTGTTGGTGATGGTTGAAAGAGACATAGCAGCACGAGTACCGGCACTTTCACTCGCCTTTGCACGAGCAACCGCTCTACGTACATCCTTTGGAAGTCTTGTTGATGTCTCTACAATTAACTTGTACATACTTTGTTGTAGCTTATCCATCTGTATTCCCCTTTCCCTTATATCCCCGATATTATCTATAATCACAATTTTCATTATACTCCTAGAAGTTTTTTTCGGAAAGGGATTTGCAAACGATTCCAGTTTTTATTCTTTTATTAAATTCACCCCAATTAAACCTGCGATTGAAAAAATCAAGGGAATGATGAAACCGAAATAGTATCCAGATGTAAAATGGTCCAACACAATGCCAAAGAAGGCTGGCAGTAGGACCGCACTTAAAAATCCACCCGTGTTGGCAAATCCAGACACCATGCCTGATTCACTTATCGGAAAGGTTTTGCGTACAGTTGCAAAGGTTAAGGAATTAGAGCCAAACGCAAATCCAATGATAATAAAAAGAGTAATGAGCAAGAATAATGGAGGTCCCTCACGAAATAGAAGGAAAATAGACCAACACAAAACAGTAACCATATGAAAAAAGAGATACGGTCTTTTAATCATGCCTAATCTGCTTGAAATCCAACCGATCAATGGAGCACCTATTAGTGCCCCAATTAAACTATACATAATAAGCTGGCTTGCGCCTAAACGGGTCAAGCCATATACGTTCATTCCGTAAGGCACTGCCCATGAGCCGATAAAGCCTAAATATCCTCCAACAAGCCCGAAGTGACAAAGAAACAATGCCCATGCTTGCCGACTTGAAAAAATTCGACTTAGCAAAACCGATGTTTTTTCACTGCTGACTTCATTTTTCTCAATTATCGGTTGGTTTGGTTTTTTTACAAGGACAACATAAAGAAAAATTCCACACAAACATAACAAGATTCCGCCTGACAGAAAGGCTCCACGCCAGCCAAGTAAGACAATCAATGCTGAAAAAGGAACAGTTGCCATCAGGAATCCGAGACTCCCGGTCATTCCCGCAACACCGATAAGCCGCGTGAACTCTTTCTCGTTAAACCATTTGCTTAAAATGAGGACTAAATTCACCCAAATTGTTGCATCTCCTACCCCTGTTAGGATTCTTGCAAAAAAGAGGATAAATTCATGGGTTCCAAGGCTATACAAAATCGTCCCAATACCTGTTAGGATAGCACCGATAATGAGGAAAAAATTAGGGCCGTAGCGGTCTGCAAAGATTCCCATCGGCATTTGCAACCCTGTGTATACAAAAAATTGAATGCTGGTTAAGAGCCCGATTGTTGTTGCGGTGACCTGAAAGTCCGTCATCAATTGGTCTGTAATCAGTCCGGGTGCGGTTCGTTGGGCTGACATCACTACATATGTAAACAGTACAGAAGCAAAAATAACCCACCTGAATTTACTATTTTGCATGCCCACTGATATCTACCCCTGTTTGTTTTTTTATGTTATGTATATGGGTTTGTGGCTCAGTCGTGCTCATACACCTGGTAAAAAATCAATCATTACAATTTTGAAGTCATACATGTATAATCAAAAAATGGGAGTTGAGATTAATGAATAAAAAAGACATCGCAAACATCCGCAAGCAATTTAAGTTAAATAATCAATACTTACACATCAAAGAAATTTTCAATGTGTATGTTAAAAAAGAATCCAATGAGATTTATCACCATATTTGTCAGCCATTCGAGCTATTAGAACAGGAAGCTCAGGAACTATTTTTAGATAACTTTAAAAAGACATTGGCTGGACAGCTCGATACGAAATTGTTTGAATTGAAGTTCCAGCACGATGCTGAGAATAGCACACGAGACCTTTTATATGACGGGTTACAACTCGAAGATACCGAAGATTGGATCGAGCAAATGCTGCAGATCGTGGAGAAAATGTATGCTACTAAGGTTTATGAGTTTGACACAGTAGTTACATTTATACGTGCAGAATACCGTAAGCCGACACGCAAACGTGACCCTGAATCAGAACAAGGTGGCTCAGATGAGGTTTATTTTAGCCCTCTCATTCTGTGCACCTTAAATAAAATTGATCAACCGAAAAAGACGTTGGTCTTTGATTATATTGAAAGAACGTTCAAATCAAATACTGTTCTGGATCCGGTTATTAACTTGACCGCTCCGTTAACAGGTTTCCTTTTCCCCGCGTTTAACGACAATGCAGCTGACGTGAATCATATTCTTTATGCTGCCGGGAAAGCAAACGAGCCTAGTTATAGTTTCATTTCCGATGTGTTAAATTGTGAAGATATCATGACCGCAGAAGATGATAAGATCGGCTTCGAGATGATCTTGAAAAATGTCATCGGTGAAACGGTAGAATCTGAGGTTATTTCGAACGTGTACGAGGAAATCGACCGTTTTGTTCAAGAAAAAGAAGAAGAGGAACAGGAAGAAAGCGAGCCACCGATGATCAACTACCAGGACGTCGAGCGCATCCTGAAGGTGAGCGGTGTAGAAGATGTGGACACAGCAAAAGTGGAACATGCGTTTAAAAGTGTCATTGATGATGAGCATCATGAATTCAAAGCAGCGAACCTCGTTCCAAAATCTATCAAAATCAACACAAAAGTGGCCAAGCTTACATTAAGTCCAAAAGAATTACGATACGTCAAATACATCATGTACCAAGGCAAACGCTGCTTATTGTTGGAAATCGATGAAGACGTCGTCGTCGAAGGCCTAACACTCGAGACCAAGAATCAAGGCGAAGACCAGTGACAAGGTGCCAGAGGGACGGTTCTTGTGGCCCCCTACTAGAACACAAACAGTGGATTTCAAAGCGGAATCCACTGTTTGTGTTTAGCGTGGCCAACCATTCTTCAAAAGGCTCGGCTCATCTCTACGAATTCCGTCATTTGCGTTACACTTTGCTTCTTCTCTTTTATCAATCGGGTATGATTACGACTTTTGCGTTACCCTTTGGCTCTCCTTCTTTGCCAATCGGGTATGATTACGACTTTTGCGTTACCTTTTGACTCTCCTCTTTCGCCAATCGGGCACGATTACGACTTTTGCGTTACCCTTTGACTCTCCTCTTTTGCCAATCGGGTACGATTACGACTTTTGCGTTACCCTTTGACTCTCCTCTTTCGCCAATCGGGCACGATTACGACTTTTGCGTTACCCTTTGACTCTCCTCTTTTGCCAATCGGGCACGATTACGACTTTTTCGTTACCCTTTGGCTCCTTTACTTCGCCAATCGGGCATGATTCACCCTTTTCCAGCAACCGTCCCCTCACCTCGAAAAACAAAAAACGCCCAGCACCGACCTGAGCGTCCACCAAACATCATTATTCCTTCCAATCCTTCTTAAACCGTTCATATTTGCCTTCCAAATCATCGAGCATCTCAATGAGGCGGTCGATGTCCTCTAAATCAGTGGATTCAGGGTCCATCGAGTCAATCACCTCTAAAAACATATTCAGGCGATTTTTTAAATAGACTATTTGTTGGTCCTTATCTTGTATTGCGTTTCCCAAGTGACAACGTTCCTTTCGTTTTTCAATCTTTTTTATTATATAACACGTAGTGAAAATAACATAATAATATTCGGGCGCCCACTTAACGCCCGAATTTCTTTTATCTCGGAGTTTCTGAAACGAGGAATCCATAGGAAACGTGGTCTTGGACAGGTATCCAGGCGCCAATTCCTTGGTGGGTTACGTTTTTAACAACAATGGCCTTTTTGCTTCCTTTTAAAACAAGGTAGACTTCACCATATGTAACCTTCCCTTTTTCATTGACTGCCGGCGCATAGGCATATAAATATCCTAGCCTTTTCGGAGGTACATTATAGACTTGATCCTTTTTGGTTGCACCACCAATAATCGTTGTAAAGGAAAGTGGAAGCTTCGACTTTTTTGACGCCTCGATTAACATCATTTTCTTTACTTCGTCAGCATCCTGAATTTCTGCAGTTAATCCACCTCTGACAATCTTCTGCATTTCTTGTTTGTAATGGATTTTAAATGGAGTCTTTCCACCCCGATTGTCATAGTAGTTTGTATTGATTTTTTCATACTCCCAATTTGTGCTTGTTTCAGACGATTCATAGTTAAGTGGCCACTGACCTAAGTAAATGGTCGCACGGTATCCAAGCGCAAGTGGTGACGTTTGGATGGCCGACTCATTTAAAATACGAATAAGGTCTGGATTTTCTATTTCTACATCAGCACTATTAATAAGCTCTTTTGTGAGCTTACTTGGCTGGAGATATGGCAAATCCTGTGTTGGGTTCGGATAGGTATTATCCTGTGAAATGTCTAAAACAGAACTAGGAATTTTGAATTTATCTGCTTTATCACCCTTCGATTTATTGGTACCTTCCGCCATTACAGTTCCTGCAAATAAACCAAATATCAACATGACGGCAACTATAAAAACTAATTTTCGTTTCATAGACGGTACTCCTTTCCTTGGCTTTGTGCTTAGTGTTTTCGAAGGTTTTACAGATTATCCATCCTTTTATTAGTAAATTTTTGAGGGATTTGGTTAAAAAAGATGCCAGATGAATTAGTGTGCTAACTGACAGAGTGACAATGGTTATTGTCACTCTTGAAATTCAGGTGCTAAAATAGGTGCTAATAACTAAGATAATTTAAATTGGTTAGTGAATATTTAGAGGTGCTAAATGGATATAGTAGATAAACTTAAAAATAAAAACATTAAGGTAATAGAAATACCAAAATGGGGAACATATTTACGAAAGGAATGGGAAAATAATTTCGCCAATCATCTAAACGAGAATGAGAAAAAAGAAATTTATTTATTAGATGATGGAGGTTTTGGTAGCTATCTGTGGCATCTTTTCAGTTATGAAAAGAAGGATTGTCTTGAAGGTGTAAAAGCTGAAGTCGCTTTTAACAATGAAAGAAAAAATAAATGCTATGTCTTCTTCCAACATTCTGATTACGCATTACTGCTTGAAAATGCTTCAACGTTTCATACCGATGACTTTATTGATGAAATCGGCACAGATATGTATATTGTAGATAAACAATTTCGTTGGACTTTTGTACTCACACACGAAACAGGTTGGCTAGGTCCTTATTTTAGCCAAAAATGAAAGATATGGTAAGATATGTAGGCAAAAAACGCTTGGAAACCCAAGCGTTTTTATGTGTAATTTACATGTTATTTTCTTTCCAAAACTAATGAGTTTTAATGTGCTAATTAAACTGTTTTTTAAAGTTTTCTCTACATTATCTGAACTACTTAAGATGGGTTTCTGGCATTTCTTTAGGACAATTCTTGAGATTTTCATACTATCGATTTTAGCCCAAATTCCCCCTGAAACCACTAAGTCCCTTCTCCATCAACCTCTCGCAATACGGAAAAAAGAACTGGATAATGTGACCAATCCCAAATGTAACGACCAAAGTTCCAATCCCTATCGGTCCCCCAACCAAAAGCGCCAAAATCAACCCTGTTGCTTCTGCTATTGTTTTTGAAATCCCAAACTTTAGTTTAAATCGTGAACTGATCGCAAGCATCAAGTTATCGAGTGGCGAAAGTGGAAACTTTGCCTGCAAATAAATGGCGATTCCAAGCGAAGCGATCACTAGTCCCCCTAGTAAAGTAAGAACCTTGACCACTAAGCCTTCCAAATTCCATTCGACCAACGCGCTTAACAACCAAAAATCAATAAAAAAGCCGATTAAAATGATGGTTCCAATCGATAAAAATACAGGTCGCGCACGAAGTAATAGTGCATTTACAAACATGACTAAAATGCCGACAATCATGACCCAGGTGCCGACAGTGAGGCCAATGGTTTCGGATAGCCCGACATTAAGCGCATCCCAAGCCCCTGCACCAATATCTGCAATTATCATTAAACTGATTCCCAGTGCTAAGATAAACAACCCAATACAAAAAAAAGCAATTCGTCTAGTTAACATAGATGTACTCCCTTAAATTCCATATAATGAAAACATTGTACTTTATTATAAGTGACACCAAAAAATTAATCGATATTTTTATTTTTAACTGAATATTTTTAATCTTAGGTAAATATAATGAACTATACCTTACTTGAAGGAGGGATAAGGAGACCATACCTTTAACGACAGGGGGTATGCTATCGAATTGACGGACGAAGAAAACACCATTGAGAGTTATCCCTTAAAAAGTACTTAGAAGATAGTCATAAGGAAACAAACGACTCTGTGTAGATCAAAGCTGCACAGAGTCGTTTTTTTGTACTTTATAAAAGGTAAAACCCAATCCCCATAATGGCATACGCCGCTAACAATGTACCACCTTCAAACCAGTTTGTTTCCCCATCATTTGTTAAGGAAATCGTTAAAAATACCGCGGTGATCATTGCAATTAATTCTGGCATTGAAAACACAAGCGCCATTTGAGTATCAAGGAACAATGAAATCAAGACTAAGAGTGGTGCCACAAACATGGCGACCTGCAAGGTTGAGCCAATGGCAATTTCGATGGCAACATTCATTTTATTTTTATACGCCATCATAACGGCAGAAGCATGTTCAGCTGCGTTACCAACAATTGCTACGATAATAATCCCGATAAAAATTTCACTCCAACCAAAGCTTTCCGCCACAACCTCAAAGGTATGAACGAGTTTTTCAGATACATACCCAACAGCAACCGTGGCTAACGCTAGAATAATGAGAGCCTTCCACTTCCCCCATTCGGGCTCCTCATGCTCTTCATTTTCCTTTTCCACCTGTTCGGAATCCTGTTGATAAATCCCACGATGGGAAACAAGCTTGAAGAACAACCCAGCTAAATATAACAGAATTAAAATGATCGCAATACCGATACTTAACGTAAATGTATCCTGATCATTCATCTCCATTGAAAAAACCTCTGGAACAACAAACGCTAGAATGATGGAAAAAATCAGCAGCCCTGAGTTATGGCGGGCATCATGGACATTAAATCTTTGTCGCTTAAACTTTATACCTCCAACGAAAAACGAAAGTCCTGCAACGAGTAAAAGGTTGCCAAGTACTGAACCAGTAAGCGAGGCAAGTACAACTGTAACAAGTCCAGCCTTTAATGCAAAAATAGAAATTATAAGTTCAACTGCATTCCCGAACGTGGCGTTTAACAAACCACCAACCCTTGGCCCGGCAACTATCGCAAGACTTTCGGTCGCTCTACCCATAAATCCAGCAAGCGCAATAATGGTTAAACAGTAGACAACAAACATGATAACAGCTGGCCAATGCAGGAGGCTACCAATCACTGAAAGTGGAACACCAATCACAACCATAATTAAAAAAAGACGATTCATCGTGCCACAACCTTCCTTTAACCTAAAAAAACTACGCCCAGAATTTGCGTAGTTTTTAATCTCTATAAAAATTATGTTCTTTTATGGTGTTTTTATTCATCAATGATTTCAAAAGTCTCTGTAATTTCAATGCTTCCCTTTACCGATTGTGCCATTGGACAATTGCGGGCAGCAATCTCGATAGAACGCTCAATTTTTTGTTCATTTAAATCGGCACCTTTTATGATGTAGTGGAGATGAATTTTTTCAACTCGATTCGCTTTTGCCTCATTTCGTTCAACCTCTGTATGAATGGCGATGTCCTCCACCTGCATTCTCTTTTTTTCGAGAATTTTTCGAAGCGTGCCACCACTGCAAACTGCAATTGAAGACACTAAAAGCTGATAGGGTCTAAACCCATATGCTTCATCCCCAGCAACATGTAATTCCCCGTATTCCACGTCTGTGTAAAAGCCAACTTCCTTCATTTTAAAGATCATGAAAAATTCCCCCATTCTCGTAAGTTATCATTAGTTTACTCTTGTTCTACCCCAAATGAAAAGAAAATCAATTCCTTCATAGTATTTTTGGATAATTTTAAAATCTCATGAGGGACCCACAATTAGAAGAGTAAATCGTGGTCGGCTAAGGAAGGGAATATTTTAAAAATAAAAAAGAGCAATATCTTAATTGACATTGCTCCCAAATAAACAAAGACTTACGTAGCGCTTTTTGAGCCTCCGACATTGCGCAGCTGGCGTTTTAGAATTTTTCCACTGGCGTTTCGCGGCAACTCCTTCACGATCTCAACTTGTTTCGGGACCTTGAAGCTAGCTAAATTGTTCCTGACATGCTGGAGGATCTCCTCTTCAGACACTGGAGCTTTGATGACAACGAAAGCAGTGACAGCCTCAATCCATTTTTCGTCAGGTACACCGACAACTGCAACCTCTGCAACCTGTGGTAGCTCATAGATGCAGTCCTCTATCTCACGGGAGGCCACCAGCACACCGCCAGTGTTGATGACATCCTTCACTCGATCAATTACCTCGATATATCCATTCTCGTCCATCTTTACAAGATCTCCCGAGTGGAACCAACCCCCGGAAAACGCCTTTTCCGTCGCTTCCCTTTTGTTCCAATAACCAAGGCAAAGCTGGGGTGAACGGTATACAATTTCTCCGAGTTCACCGGTGGGCACAGGATTACCCTCATCATCCACGACGCGCGCCTCAACGAAGAGCATCGGTCTTCCTGCGGAACCAGGATGGTCCGCGTGCTCCTCAGGACGCAGGACTGTACATGCAGGACCCATCTCAGATTGACCGAACACGTTGTAAAACCCGAGCTCTGGCAGACATTTCTGGAGCCGTTCGAGTATTGGTCCTGGCATGATTGAAGCTCCATAATAGGCCTTCCGAAGATTCTCGAGATTTCGAGAGGTTAGCTCAGGGTGATTCGCGATTGAAACCCAAACGGTTGGAGCAGCGAAGAACGATGTAATTGCATCCTGCTCCATCGTTTCAAGTACAGCACCAGCCACGGGAGCAGAAAGCACCTTGTTCCAGCCCCCCACCAACAGTGCCGGCAGCATGAACACATGCATCTGCGCGGAATGGTAGAGAGGCAGGCAGTGGAGCGCACGGTCTGACTCCTTGATGTCCAGACCTTGGATGCAGCTCATGTAGTGGTGCATCAGGGCACGATGTGTCATTATTGCTCCCTTTGGATCCGAAGTGGTGCCCGACGTGTAGAGTAGCTGAGCGATATCCGTGTCCTCCACATCGAACTCATCATCTTTTAAAGGACGGTTATCGGTACTCGAAACCCAGTCCATGAGTTCGTCCTCAAATTGCAGGACCTTGCGATGACTGTTTGACTTATTCTGAGAGATAGCATCAGCGAGTTCTCGGTCAGCAATGATGAGAGCTGGATCGGAATCACTTAGAATGTAATCGAGTTCTCCGGCTCGGAGTTGGAAATTCACCGGAACGTGGATGGCTCCCATACGTGCAGTTGCTAAAAACAACAGTACGTAAATATCGGAGTTTTTACCGTAAGCAGCCACTCGGTCTCCCTTTTCCACCCCCTGCTCACACAGTTGGCGCGCGATACGGGTAACCGCCATGTCGAGTTCACGGTAACTCCACTCCCGGTTATCAAATGCAACGGCAATATTACGTGGCACGCGTGCGGCCGTACGACGGACCGCCTCAGCTATAGTGCTTGTTCTCATCTTATTTTCAGTCCCCTTTCAATTTAGGTTGGAGCACAACACTTGTAAAACCAGGACGTCTGCGATGAAGTAGGATATTATGTAACCAAAACGAATTATTATTCATAAAATTATGAATATTTATTTTAAATATAAAACTACTCTTACTCAACTGTCAATGTAATAATGAAGACTCTTTTCACTATAAAATTTACTGCTTAGAATTTTTGCCCTTCTGACTATTGTTAAATCTTTTCAATTCCCAACCCTAGATTATTTTTGTATGATTAGATTGGAAAATGAACTGGGGGAAAACAACATGAAATTGCGTTTTTGGATATTAGTAAGTATAGTGGCGGTCTCGGGGTTTAGCCAGGGAATGCTGCTGCCTTTGATTGCGGTTATCTTTGAAAATAGCGGACTATCATCCACCTTAAATGGATTAAATGCAACCGCCCTCTATATCGGAATCTTATTTGTATCACCCTTTATGGAATACCCATTGCGCAAATATGGCTATAAACCTGTTATTCTATTTGGCGGATTGCTTGTGGTTATATCCCTCGCCTTATTCCCATTATGGAAATCGTTTTGGTTTTGGTTTGCATTGCGACTCTTGATTGGGATTGGGGACCATGCCCTGCACTTTGGAACTCAAACATGGATTACATCGTTTTCGCCAGAGGAAAAGCGCGGAAGGAACATCTCGTTATACGGCTTGTTCTTTGGGCTAGGCTTTGCCACAGGTCCATTAATGACACCATTAATCCATATCAATGAAGCATTGCCTTTTATCCTGTCTTCAATCCTTTGTTTAATCGGGTGGTTCTTTTTATTCCTATTAAAAAATGAGTTTCCTGAAACAGATTTGGGTGTGAACTCCTTTAAAGAAACGATCAACCGATTTTCAAAAGCCTGGAAATATGCATGGGTTGCCTTTTTACCACCAATGGCCTACGGATTTTTAGAGTCATCCTTAAACGGTAGCTTCCCTGTGTACGGATTACGCATTGATTTACAGGTTACGTTTGTATCCATTTTATTAACGTCATTTGCTCTTGGTAGCATCATTACCCAGCTTCCTTTGGGAATTCTAAGCGACAAATATGGACGAAGAAATATTTTAACGATTGTCCTATTTTTAGGATTTGTAGGTTTTACTGCTGCAAGCTTCCTAGAACACTCTCATGTTGGACTTTGGCTTTGCATTACGTTTGCTGGGATGGCGGTTGGCTCCACATTTTCACTCGGTATCTCTTATATGACAGATTTAATGCCAAGAAATCTACTTCCAACGGGTAACCTTCTTTGCGGCATCTTTTTTAGCATCGGTAGCCTGGTTGGACCGTTTTTCGGCGGCTTGTTTATTCAGTACTTTGAAAGCATTAGCTTTTTCAATGTCATCGGGACCATTTTGTTTGTCATCTTTATTGTGATAGGTGTTTTTGGTTCGAAAACAGCTCCTAAAACGGTTGAAAGTTGAGACTTCCTTTTGTAGGGGAGTCTTTTTTGTATGACCTAGCGACGATCAGTGGACACCAGCAGTTTTCCTTTTTCGCATATGAATTTTTGCCTATTTTTCAGAATTTCGTTGACGTTTTTCGAAAATCTGTTATATAATACAATTAATTATAATACACTGTATTAAAACAGATGTGCAGGACGAAAAATGAAAAGGGAGATGATTGTTATGAGTAGGCAAGAACGCAAAAACATGATTGAGTTTATTGAGAAGGTTAAAGGTATCGATAAAATGGAGCTCATGTATATGACAGATGCAGATATCGAGCATATCTATGACACAACGTATTATCACTTCGAAGAAATTGTGGAATAATGGTATAGAAAAAGAACTCGCCGCTTGGCGAGTTTTTATTCTTGTTCATCTGGTCTGTATTCTAATATGTCGCCAGGCTGGCAGTCCAGGGCCTTGCAAATCCCTTCTAATGTAGAAAATCGAACCGCCTTTGCCTTCCCATTTTTTAAAATGGACAGATTCGCCATCGTGATTCCGACCCTTTCTGATAACTCGGTTACACTCATTTTTCGTTTTGCGAGCATTACGTCTATATTAATAATGATTGCCATTGTATTCACCTCAAACCGTTAAGTCGTTTTCTTCTTGGATTTCAATGGCATTTTTCAATAGCTTTTGAAGTACGGCTGCAAAAACAGACACAACAAAACATGCAAAAATAATGACCAATGCAATAAGCAAGACACCTGGATGACCTGCATTTTGTGAGATTACGAAAAAGAAGCCAATGACGTACCATGCACTAATGATCGCCGCACAATATTTTATGATCGTTAAAGATTTTACCGATTTATGAGAGAAAGCATTATTTTTATCAATATAACTTAGTAGTTTAAAGCCCTGAAAAAGCGCAAATAAATACGGGATCAAGGTCACTTCGATTCCAATTAATAGTGGATATTTCAAATACGCGAACTCTGCATTTTTGACTGCTAAATCATTCGCAGCCCAAGGTAGCCAATAAATACATAACGCCAACACAACGATTCCCATAAAAAAGATTGCTACTTTTAAAAAGAGTGTATTCCCTCGTTCTTTTAGCCTCATGATTCCCTCCATCAAAAACACCTCACCTATTTTTTCTCTTTGATTAGTGTACCCGATCATTTATTGTTTTTCAATAAATTATTATCTTTTGCCGCTATTTGCGAACTTATTTAAAATAATTATAAAAAAGACTTTTAAAATCCATGCATTATGTTATAATTAATAATAATTATAAAGTGAAAATCAATAAAATTAAGTGCTGCTATCTAAATGATTGCAGTTTTCTTGTTTAAACAGCTAAATGAGTGTGATTCCCTTTCTCAATTAGCGAAAATAAGTTGATTTTAATTCTCAATTAGATATCGATAAATGATTATTTTTCTCAATTAGAAAACGGAGGCGAATGAAATGAGTACAGAAGTAAAAACAGCTTCAGGACAACAACTATACAAAACAGAAAAGGAACCTTCCCCATTCCTTGAAAAAGTAAAGCTTCACGGGGAATTGATCGCAGCTTTAACGAGTGGTGTGTTAATTGCGATTGCATGGATATTAAGTCATTTCGAACAAAATACGGCTTCAATCGTTTTGTATCTTCTTGCATTTGTGATAGGTGGTTACGCAAAGGCTAAGGAAGGTATTTCAGAAACAATCGCTGAAAAGGAATTAAATGTGGAAATGCTGATGATTTTTGCCGCAATTGGCTCTGCCATTATTGGCTACTGGAATGAGGGGGCCATTTTAATCTTCATCTTCGCATTAAGTGGGGCTCTTGAAACCTATACGATGAACAAGAGCCATAAGGAGATCTCTTCTCTCATGGGAATGCAGCCTGAAGAAGCTACTCTTATTCAAAACGGGATTGAGCAGGTTGTCCATGTTTCCTCCCTTCAGATCGGGGATACCATTTTGGTTAAGCCAGGTGAAAGCATTCCAGCTGATGGAAAGCTTTTAAAAGGTGAGACAAACGTGGACCAGGCTGCCATTACCGGTGAATCAATTCCGGTCCACAAATCCCTAGGCGATGAGGTTTTTGCAGGAACGGTTAACCTACGTGGTTCTATTATTGTTGAAGTGACAAAGCCAAATGAAGATTCGTTATTCCAAAAAATCATTAAACTTGTCCAAGCAGCACAAACTGAAAAATCACCTTCACAGCTTTTTATCGAAAAATTTGAAGGTAAGTATGTGAAAATTGTTTTAATAGCAGTTGGTTTCATGATGTTTCTACCTCACTTCCTTCTAGATTGGACATGGACGGAAACCTTATACAGGGCGATGGTTTTACTAGTTGTTGCCTCCCCATGTGCACTTGTTGCCTCCATTATGCCAGCAACTCTATCGGCAATTTCAAATGGGGCAAAACGCGGAATACTTTTTAAAGGCGGTGCACACTTAGAGCAACTTGGAAACCTAAAAGCAATTGCGCTTGATAAAACCGGAACATTAACAAAAGGAAAGCCTGTTGTGACTGACATCATTGTAGGGGATTCAATGGAACAGAGTGAATTTTTACAAGTGGTTGCTTCCATTGAAAATCAATCGACTCACCCATTAGCAGGAGCTATTGTGGCACATGCTAAGTCGAATAGTCAAGAGCTGCTTTCAATCCACGGAATCGAGGATATTCCAGGATTTGGGATAAAAGCAACAGTAGATGAAGCTACTTGGCTAATCGGTAAAGCTGAGCTTGTCGGAAATGAAGCAGCTAGTGCTTTTAAAAATGGGGTTGCGAAACAATTGGCTACTGAAGGTAAAACGATTGTTTATGTAAAAACAGGTGACGACATTGCCGGAATTCTTGCACTTAAGGATGTTGTCCGTGATGATACGGTTTCAGCTATTTCTGCTTTGAAAAACCTAGGAATTTTTACGGTTATGCTAACTGGTGATGGTGAGAAAACCGCAGAATCCATTTCAAAGGAAAGCCATGTTGACCAATACATTGCCGAATGTTTGCCCGAAACAAAGGTTGACCACATTAAAGAATTGATTTCGAAATACGAGACCGTTGCGATGGTCGGAGATGGAATCAATGATGCACCTGCTTTAGCAACGGCTAACGTTGGGATTGCGATGGGTCAGGGAACCGACGTGGCCCTTGAAACAGCTGATGTCGTTCTTATGAAAAACGACCTTCCACGAATCGCGGAAGCCGTAAAGCTTTCAAAACGCATGAATCGGATTATTAAACAAAATGTTATTTTTTCAATCGCTGTGATTATGCTACTGATTGTGTCTAACTTCTTTCAAGTCATTGACCTCCCAATTGGAGTTATTGGTCACGAAGGAAGCACAATACTTGTTATTTTAAACGGGCTTCGATTGTTAAAGTCATAAGAGGAAAGGACTTGACCCTAGCGGCCAAGTCCTTTTTTGAGTTTTGGGGACCAGTGGAACCGTCCCTCTGGTTCCTTTGAGACCAGTGGAACTGCCTACTGGTTCTAATGATAGCCGTTGCTGCCGTTAGCAGAACTGCTTGTTTTTTGTTTTGGGCTATTTTTCTTTCCCTTTTGTTTTGTGCCGCCGTCTTTTTTAGACATAATTGAGGCCTCCTTATATTGTACTTACACCTCTATTATCTCTCGCTACCTTCTTTTCATGAAGGTAACTTCCGGAAAAATCAGCGGCCATCTCTGATGCGATGGCAATTTAGAATCGCGTTGATTTCACCACCGATGATGATGATCATCGCCGACAAATAAAACCAAATCATCAGCACAATGATAGCTCCTAGGCTTCCATACGTCGTAGAGTAATGCCCGAAGCTGTTCACGTAATAGGAAAATGCAAGCGAAACAAACATCCACCCAAAGGTCGCAAAAAAGGCGCCAGAAATAATCTCTTTTATCTTTAACGGTCGGTTAGGCGCGACCCAGTACAAAAAGGTAAACACGATAAATAGAATCGCCGCACTCACAATCCAACGAATTCCGTTCCAAATATCTAAAAATTCATCAGACAGGCCAAACGATGAAAAGATAAAAATCCCAATTTGTTTTCCAAAGACCGGTAATAACAAAGCAACAATAATGACAAAAATCATCCCAAAAGTTAATAAGATTGAGATTCCTCTTGTGAAAAAGAAGTTCCGTGTTTCCTTCACATCATAGGCTTTGTTAAACGCACGAACGACCGCATTAATTCCATTGGAGGACGACCATAATGTACCGATGATCCCAATGGATAACAGCCCGCCTTTTTGCGAACCCACAATGTAATTTAAGTTTTCTTCAATCATAGCAACAGTACCCTCGGGTGCGTACTGCGCTACAAACTCCAACACATCGATTTGGGAAATGGGCAAATACCCAATAAGTGTCACTAGAAAGATTAAAAACGGGAATAGAGAAAGCAAGAAAAAATAAGCAAGCTCTGCTGAAAGACTACCTACCTCATCTTCCTTATATCGCAAAATTAATTCCTTAATAAACCGCAAATCTACCGTTCGAATTTGGGTCATCTTTTCACCTCTCTATATTATCGTCCCTCACACCTTCCGTTTTATTAGAAATTGCGTCTTTTGTTTCTTTCACTGCTTCAACGATTTCTGGTGTCGTTTCGACGATTTCATTAACCCTTGAGGTCACGATGCGAACATCCTCCGCCACTTGCTCAATCGTTGTACGAACCGTGTTAAATCGGTCCTTTACAAGCTCTGTATACCCCTGCGGATTTTTCATCACATCTACTGCTTTTCGACTAACTCTTTTACTAGTATGTAAAAACTCCTCTCTTGTTTCCTTATCAAATAAAGAAATCGCTGCTCCAAGGACAGCCCCAATGACCATGCCCTCCACCATTTTATTGCGTTTTGCCATTTTGGATTACTCCTTCCCAACAAAATTTTCTTTTTTAATGACATCTAAAAGACGCTTGCACCCATTGCTCACAAGCTCATACGTTTCATCAAAATCCCCCGTGAAATACGGGTCAGGTACATCTACAACCTTGCTGTCTTCTACAAAATCAAGAAGCCTTTTCATCTGACCCGTTTGAGCCGTACCAGTCATTTTTTTTAGATTCTTTAAATTGTCAGAGTCCATCGCAATAATATAATCAAACTGCTCAAGATCCTCATAGACTACCTTGCGCGCCTTAATTCCTTCAAACGACACATTATATTTAGTTAAAATGGTTTGCGTGCCTTTATGCGGCGGATTTCCGATGTGCCAGTCACCAGTACCCGCTGAATCTACCTGAATGTCATTGGTGAGCCCTTCCTTTTCAACCATATCTCGAAAAATGGCCTCCGCCATCGGTGATCTGCAAATATTCCCTAAACACACAAATAAAACTTTAATCATTATGTAATTCTCCTTCATGATCTTTTTTTCCGTATGCTACCATATTAAATGATAGCAGAAACGTGTTACAATAAGAATACATTGAAAATTGAAAGGATGAAAACATGGATCTCTCACAAAAGTCGGTCGAAAATGTAGAGTTTATGATTGAAAAAATCAAAGAAAAGCTGAAAGTCCTTAACCTTGGTGCCATTAAGCCTTCCCATTTTGATGAAGAAATGTACGAGGAATTAAAAGACATCTACGACCTCACCATGAGAAAGAACTCATTTAGCCCGAATGAAATGCAAGCACTCGTTGAAGAACTCGGAAGCTTACGCAAAAATAAATAATACATAGGAAAAAAAGTACAAGCGCCTTGAAAGTGGAACTTCGACTAACTACTGCCACGTCCTGTGGCAAACGTCGAAGTCAGCACTTCCTGTGCAAGTCCAACAAGCATAAGAAAAGCCGGCGAGAAGGATGCAGTTTATCCTTCTTGACGGATTGGCTTATGACCTCGAGGGGCTAGGCGCTGGAACTAGACTAAAATGGCGGCCATGACGGTCGCTTTTTTGTTTGGGATGGTTTTACAGGGATGTAAATATTCGTGGGAAACTGCATATATTCGCTGATTGACCCAAATATTGGCGGGAAGATGAATATTTTAGTGAAATGACGCATATCTTCGCGCCAAGAAGCATAAATTTGCCCGTTGACGCAAATTGCCACAGGACGACGCAAATATCTGCAGGACGCATATTTCTGGACCGGGACGCAAATATCTGCTGCAAGACGCATATTCCGTGAAATGACGATTATCCCATACACACGCATCTCTAAATTTCTAAAGATTCGGTCAATAACCACTTCCCTCTGCATATACGTATACAAAGGGGCACAGTAGGGACATGGGGACAGGTACATTGTCCCAGACTTCATCGCTCTATCTTCTTCAGCCCCAATCTAAAGGGGGGAATACACATGTTAGGACTATGGCTAACACTTATTGGGATAGCTTCGTTGTATTTTATCTCCGCTGGATTCTGGTTTTACTTTGTTGCATCATCAATGGATCACGACGATACCACTAGAATAGACCCACTCCCAAAAGATCAAGACTTTTAAAAAAGCCACACCCGATTGCAGGCATGGCTCTAAAAGTGTAGGCAAAACGTCTACACTTTTATTTTGCAGTTAAATGATAGACCACGGATTCGTATGGACGTAAGCTGATCCCCTTTGAAATATCAGTTTGGTAGTCTCCATAGTTAGAAATGAGAAGATCCGTTGTGTAGTTTTCCAACTCAATCTTTTCAGGAATCTCGAATCTTGCTTCCTTCCCGTAAAAATTATTTACAACAAGGAGTTTCTCATTTTCACCGTTTCTTACATATGCAAAGATTTGAGGGTCTTCTTCAAGTAATAGCTCATAATCCCCGTATGTGATAATATCGTATTCTTTACGGAGCTTAATCAATTTTTGATAATGATAAAAGACCGAATTTTTGTCCTCTAACGCATTTTCCACGTTAATGGTTTTATAGTTGGCAGCGACATTAATCCAAGGTGTGCCACTTGTAAAGCCAGCATGCTCAGATGTATCCCATTGTACAGGTGTACGTGAATTATCACGTGATTTATGTTTCAAAATCTCAATGATTTGTTCGTTGCTCATGCCCTGTTCTTTTTTAATATTGTACATATTGAGGGACTCGACATCGCGATATTCCGAAATATCGTCGAATTTCGGATTGGTCATTCCGATTTCTTCCCCCTGATAAATATAAGGAGTCCCTTGCATCATATGAATCGTTGTCGCAAGCATTTTTGCTGATTCTGTTAAATACTTGCCATCATCTCCATATCTCGAAACGATGCGCGGTTGGTCATGGTTGCACCAAAATAGTGCATTCCAGCCCCCACCCTTATGCATTTCCTCCTGCCAAGTGGAAAGGATTCTTTTTAACGCTTGGAAATCAAAATCCGCAACCGTCCATTTATCCCCATTTGGGTAATCGACTTTTAAATGGTGAAAATTAAAGGTCATACTTAGCTCTTGGCGTTCAGGATTCGAATAATTGATACAATCGTCAATTGTTGTTGAAGACATTTCACCAACCGTCATACTATCGTATTTCGAAAAAACCTGCTTATTCATTTCATGCATGAATTCATGGACGCGCGGGCCGTCAGTATAAAACTTTCGACCATCTCCAGGAGCCACTGAGCCATTATCATCTGGGAAGCGTTGGTCTTTTGAAATTAAATTGATAACATCTAGACGGAAGCCATCCACCCCTTTTTCAAACCAAAACGTCATCATATCATAGACTTTTTGACGAACTTCTTCGTTTTCCCAATTCAGATCGGCTTGTGTCACATCAAAAAGATGAAGGTAGTATTGGCCTGTTTTTTCGTCATACTCCCATGCATTTCCTCCAAACTTTGATTCCCAATTGTTTGGCGATTGCCCGTCCTTTGGGTCCTTCCAAATATAAAAATCTCGATATGGATTATCCTTTGATTCACGAGATTTCTTAAACCATTCGTTTTCAGTTGACGTATGGTTGACCACGATGTCCATAATAAGTTTAATGCCGCGAGAATGAGCTTCTTCAAGCAAGCGGTCAAAATCCTCCATCGTGCCATATTCTTCTTGAATCGCAAAATAGTCACTAATATCATACCCGTTATCACGTTGCGGGGATTTGTAAATTGGCGTTAACCAAATAACATCAATACCTAATGCTTTCAAATAGTCGAGTTTTTCGATGATCCCTTGTAGGTCACCCACACCATTTCCAGTTGTGTCATTAAAACTCTTTGGGTAAATTTGATAAACGACAGACTTCTTCCACCAAGGCTGTTTCAACTGCTACACCACCATAAATAGTAATTATTCTTGTATTATTTCATAAATAAAAAATCTTATTTATAGTTGTAGTTTAACTTGTATATACAAGTTGGTCAAATTTAATACAATAGAGCTGGCACCTTGGTATTGAGAAGCTGTGGTTCCTCGTTTACTGCCACTATTCTAAAAATACTGCCATTATCTAAAATTTACTGCCACTAACCTATTTTCAAATTTTTTGTTCCACTTCACGAGCCAACACTTCCTTAAGGACAACCGCCTGGTTATGCACTTCATCCTTTGCACCAAAAAGAAGAGTCACTTTTTCTTCCCCGATCATGCGTAGTAATTCTTGAATTGCCGCTTTTTTCTCGTCGTCTTCCTGTAATTCTTTTATGTATTGCTCTTTAAACTCTTCAAATCGTTCAGGTTTATGGTTAAATTCCTTGCGAAGCTCCGTGCTTGGGGCAATTTCCTTCATCCACATATCAAGCTGTGCTTTGTCCTTTGAAATCCCTCGTGGTCAGATGCGGTCTACCAATATCCGTTTTCCGTCCTTCTCGCTAGCAGGCTCATAAATTCGTTTTAATACTATATTTTCTTTCATTACTTCTTTCCCTCCAAAAAAAAGGGCAAAACGCAATGTTTTGGCCCCTTCTACTTTATTTGAATTTGTTATGCAATTTCATTTGATAGTCTTTGAAAACAGCTGAATGCGAAGTCTTTCTATTTTTTAAGATTTGGTTTAAGCGAAATTGTTTTTCATTTAATTTTTTCTGATAGATAACTCGCTGCTCCTCATCTTCACAATTATCAAGTAAATTCTCTATGGTGAGTAGCTCTTTTTTAATTTCCGTCTCCTCATTAATGAAACCGGAATTTTTCATGACGCGATAGGCCATGCGAAGTTCCTCTGGAATCGCGGAATCATCATCAAGCTTAAGCGGCTTGCCGTAACCAGGAAGGTTGTCAAATTCTCCATCCTTATAGGCCTTGCGAATTTTATCCTCTGAAATAATATTTGAAAAATCGATTGTCTTCGCCCTCCTTTTTTTGGAGTGATTCATCTATTACTATTTTACGTGTATTTTGAACAAATTGCCATTCTTCACTTATATTTCTCCTATGTTTCATTTTTTACAATATGACAACAACCCCCAAAAATCGACACATTTTCATGAATCCTTATAAGGTGAAGTGGGTTAATATGACTACTCACCAATTTTAAAAAGAATAGCTTAAGTATTCCAGACGAATGTTTCATGGCTATTAGGATATAACCACCAAACTCTTTGAAGGATGGAGATAATATGTTTTCGAATATGGAAATAGGAATTGATTTAGGAACTGCAAATATTTTGGTATACACTAAAAATAAAGGCATCATCATTAATGAGCCATCCGTTGTGGCTCTTGACACGGAAACTAACAATGTCATCGCTGTCGGTACAGATGCAAAAAGAATGATTGGAAAAACACCTGAAAAAATCGTGACAATTCGCCCTTTACGAAAGGGTGTGATTGCAGACTTCAACGTGACTGCTGACATGCTTCGTCATATTATGAAGAAAGTTAGTCAAAAAATTGGGTACTCGATTCGTAAGCCGAATGTCGTCGTTTGTACACCTTCTGGGTCAACCTCAGTTGAACGACGTGCGATCCAGGACGCGATTAGACAATGTGGTGCTAAGCAGGTTTACTTAATCGAAGAGCCAGTAGCCGCAGCAGTTGGTTCAGATTTACCTGTTGATGAGCCAGTAGCCAACGTAGTTGTCGATATCGGCGGAGGTAATACAGAAGTCGCGATTATTTCCTTTGGCGGGGTCGTAACATGTAACTCCGTGCGAATTGGTGGTGACCAGTTTGATGATGATATCATTCAATATGTACGAAAAAAATACAATGTCTTGATTGGGGAACATACCGCTGAACAAATTAAATTTGAAATCGGCTATGCCCTTATTGATCATGAAGTAAAAACAATGGAAATCCGTGGTCGTGACCTTGTTACAGGTCTTCCTAAAACCATTTCATTACGCTCGACTGAAGTGCAAGAAACATTAAAAGAATCATTACTTCATATTTTAGAAGCAATCCGCGCAACATTAGAGGATTGCCCACCAGAATTAAGTGGTGATATTGTCGACCGCGGAATCATTTTAACAGGCGGCAGTGCGTTATTAAATGGTCTACAGGAGTGGCTTAGCCAGGAAATCTTTGTTCCTGTCCACCTTGCACCAAACCCGCTTGAATCTGTTGCCATCGGAACAGGACGTTCCCTAAGCATCATCCACAAACTTCACAAAATCGCAAAATAAGGACCAGAGGGACGGTTCTACTGGTCCCCTGCTGTACCTGTTTAAGTATAAAAAATATAGCCACAGGAACCGTCCCTGTGGCTTTTTTGTTTTATTAAGCTGTATGTTGTAATGCTTCTCGTTTTGCTGCGATTTTTTTGTTTTTGGCATAGCCAAGTCCTAGGACAAGGATGGTTAATACTGCAGCGATTAGGTATGTTACGGGTCCATGTTCAATGTGAAGGAAGTTGGTTAGCCCTTTGTCCTTCAATACCATTTCTCCTGCAGTCCAGGCAAGAATACCTGCTCCAATATAAGCAATCCAAGAAAATCTGTTCATGGCTTTAACAATGAATTTAGACCCAAAGATCATAATCGGAATACTGATAAGAACACCAAGTGCAATCATGCCAATGTGTCCGTCTGCAGCACCTGCAACCGCAACAACATTATCCAGACTCATTACCGCATCTGCCATGATAATCGTACCAATCGCTGCCATAATACCAGTTGAAGACTTTACATGTGCGTCTCCCTCTTCTTCTACCAATACCTTGTAGGCGATGAATAGAAGTAGTACTCCACCGATCACATTCACAAATGGAATTTTTAATAAGTATACAATGACGGCTGCAAATAAAATACGTAAAATAACAGCCCCTGCTGTTCCCCAAAAGATCGCTTTATTTTGCTGATCTTTAGGAAGGTTTCTCGTTGCCATTGCAATTACAACAGCATTGTCTCCAGATAAAATAATATCAATTGCAATGATTTTCAATAAAGCGATTGTCGCTCCAGAAGAGATAGCTAGTCCAAGAATCGTTAGCATATCCATAGGGAAATTCCCCCTCAATTAATATAGTAAAATAGTTCAATTTTCACTCCATAATCTAGCATACTCCTATTTTTTGTTACATTCAATAATTGAGCTATGAATCTTGCTTACAAAACCGCCACAATTATCCAACATGTTATTTTTAAAAATTGCGCATACTATTCCAATATAATCATCTTGACATAACACCATTTGGTTTCGTATAATCAAAATACGAAACCAAATGGTTTTATTTTAATTTTAAAAGGAGAATGATTTATGGCATCTGTACCTGATATAAAACAAACCGTATTAATTGAAGCACCTATTCAAAAAGTTTGGGATCTTGTGTCGTCTGGCGAGGCAATCGGAACGTGGTTTATGCCAAATAATTTGGTTGCGGAGGAAGGACACGAGTTTCATATCCAATCTCCATTCGGACCTTCTCCTTGCAAGGTGTTAGAAGTCGACCCACCACATCGCCTTACATTTTCATGGGATACTGAAGGCTGGTTTGTACAGTTCCTATTAAAAGAAATTGATGGCAAAACAGAATTCACCCTCATCCATGGTGGCTGGAAGGATTCTGAAGAAAATATTGAAAAAGCACAAAGGTCAGCAGCTGAAGTTCGTGAAACAATGAATGGCGGTTGGGCAGGTATCGTACAAAAGCTGCGTAAGGTGGCGACAAATTAGTGGCTGAATCAGCTCAAAAATATGATGTTTTCCAAGCAATAGCTGACCCCACACGAAGAGAGGTACTTCGTCTCCTTTCTAAAAAAGAATTGCCTATTTCGGAAATCACCAGTCATTTTTCAATGAGCCGAACGGCTGTAGCAAAGCATCTCCACATTCTTTCTGAGGCCAATTTAGTGAGTGGTCAGAAAGTCGGAAGAGAGAAACGCTATCGCCTTCAGCCTGAATCTTTTTCAGAGCTACACGAATGGCTTTCCTATTTCGACCAATTCTGGAACAACAAGCTATCAATGTTGAAGCATATCGCTGAGAATGGTTCAGACGGTGGGTTAAAAGTGGTGAAGTCGTTAGAATCAGAGGACGAGTAAGTTGAGTGAAGGGGTTTTGTGCGGGGTTTGGGACTTCCCTACTCCGGTGAAGAAATTTTCATGCAGGATGTGGTTGCGTTTCGGTAGGGTTGGGGTCTAATAGCGTTGATGAAGAGGATTTCGATGAAAATCTGAGCTCGGGTTCCTTTTCATCGCCTTGATGAAAAGGACTTTGGTGAAGATCTGAGTTTGGTTTCCTTTTCATTGCATTGATGAAGAGGATTTCGAGGAAATTCTGAGTTCGGATTCCTCTTCATTGCCTCAATGAGGAGGGTTTCAGTGGAGAGTTGAGCTCATTTTCAACTTCAAAAATTTTATGAAGGACTTTCACCGCGTGCTCCACCCCCGTTCGGGTCTTCATTCCACCGATGAAGGACTTTCCGCGCAAACTCTCACTTCGTTCGGGTCTTCATACACCCACTGAAGTACATTCGCACAAACTCAGCATGCGTTCCGTCCTTCATCACACCAATGAAAAACGGCCACACCAGCGGACGATCTCTCCTTCACCTCATCCCAAATTCCCCAAAATAACACAAAAAGGTCTTCAGTTGATTTGAAGACCTTCTTCGATAATAGGCAATGATATTTCTACAGTTGTTCCTTCGTTTTCGATACTGTCGATTGTCATTTGGCCGCCGTGTTCTTGAATGATGTTTTGGCAAATCATGAGGCCGAGTCCGGTCCCTTTTTCCTTGGTGGTAAAAAAGGCCTTTCCAATCCTCGAAAGCTTGTCTACCGGAATCCCAGAACCATTGTCGGTAATTCGAATCATCGCATCTCCTCCTTTTGAATACAGTGAAATATCGATGAGCCCTCCATCTTCAATCGCTTCAATGCTATTTTTTAAGATGTTAATAAACACTTGTTTTAGCTTGTTCTCCTCACAATTAATGCACGCACCTTTAAGATCATGATAGGTGGTCTTAATCTGGATATTATGTAGAATTGCCTGGGTGTCTAATAGGAACACAACTTCATTTAGGATATTTGTGATTTTCTGCTCTCGCAATTGCAGCTTTTTCGGCTTGGCGAGCAACAGCATTTCATCGACAATCGTATTAATTCGTTCAATTTCAGATACCATAATCTCGGAATAGGCGTTTGTTTTTTCAGCCTGCAAAAGCTGGGCGAATCCTTTTAAGCTTGTGAGTGGATTTCGAATTTCGTGGGCGATACCAGCTGCCATCTCTCCCACCATTGAAAGCTTATCCGTTTGTTGGATGAGTTCCTCACTCTTTTTTACCTCTGTTATGTCTCGGATGACAATATATTCACAGCTTTCTCCTTGAAACGTAATCGGCATCATTTTTATTTCCACATCGATTTCGCCCAATACAAGATGGTCAATTTTACCCTCGGTTATCTTCTTAAATTTATGTCCTTTTTCAACTTTCCTAGTCGACTTTTCAGGATTGTACTGAATAAAGTCATCTAGTTGATGCCCGATAACTGATTTTTCTTCATCCGCGCCTATTAGAAATTTACCCGTATCATTGATATAAATGATTTTCCCATCGCGTTTTAGAAGGATCGCATATGGGGCATTCTCCACCAAAAAGCGGAACTCTCGATTTTTTCGTGCTTCATAAATTGATAATAGTGAGGCACCAAGTGTAATCAGTAACAGATACGGTTCCAATCGATTCAACAATCCGATGTAAAAGACCTTACCCAAAATCAAAATTACACAACATAAAAAAACTGCAAAATTTAACGCTTTCCATCTTCTAACTCCCATTTATTCTCCAACCTTTTTCTTTATTTTTCCTAAAAAAATGAAAAAAGCCTAACTCCAATAGAAGTTAGGCCATGACGAAGGCGTGTCCATAAGACATCCTCACATTTACCATCTTTATTTTAAAACAAAGCAAATTAAGCTGTTATCATTCTTAAAATTCCAATCAATAAATATGTCGGTAACCGGTCGATGAAATAGTTGATCAAATTTTCCATAGCGGTGGAAATAGCTTTTTTCAAGTTCGTCCTTTGTAAAATGGAGCTCATTTTCAAAGCCTGCCTCGATTAGCGCTTTTTCAATCGGAACCAAGATCCCCTCACGCTTCACGATAAATATTTTCGGAGAAATTTGAAAACTAAATATATGATCAGGTGTCTTTTCTACAAGTAGACTAATCCGATCGACTTCAGTTTCAAGAAGTGAAAAATTGACTTCCTTATTCTTTTCCATTGGCAGTAATGAATCAACCAGCTCTGCGATAATGACGCCATTATTATTCGGAAAGTTCCAATCATGAAAAAATCCCTTTACCTCTGTTTCAAGGGTGACCTGGTATACACCCTTTAATTCGTCTAAAATGCTATTGATCACAACGTCCCTTGCATGATCGACCTGAATAATCTGATTTTCCTCTAAAAGAACCTCTTCCATTGGAGAAACAAAACCACGTATATGCAGGACTAAAAAGCGATCTGCAGTTGCTGCAGAACATGACTCAGGTCCCCTACCAAATTTATTTCGGAGGAGCTTGCTTGTGTAACTGCTTATGTATTTCAATTTTTCTTGTAAATTCAAGTGATTCCCACCTTTAAGGAACTCACCACAATAACTAATGACTTCATATTCATCAGCCTTCATTATTGTAGCATTGTTTCCCTTTCAATTCCATGTTTACCACATAGTTTGGGCTATTTGGGTGGGAATTATGAAAACAACCTTACTTACAATAAAAGATTTTATAGTTTTCATCTTTTTCGTAATCCCAAATCATAAAAATATCATGAATTTCATTGTTGATGATTTTATTAAATCGATGTCGATTTGCATCGTATCTTTTTCGGATCGTATTTTCTCTTTCCTTAAGGATGTGCATACCTTTTTCGATAAGGATTCTTTCAATTGGCAGTAAATATCCTGCAGTTCTTATGATATAAATCGTATCACCAATCTTAGTTAAGCTCTGTTCGTTTGGTTGATATTGATAAAATTCACTTTGCTTACTGATTTCTTTTCGAAGCAACATAAATTCAAGTGAATTCTCTACTTCGATCTTCTGTTCTGATTTCACGACGGCAAGCAATACCCCAGAGTTTTTTTGAAAATTCCAGTCTTGGTAAAGTTTTGTGATAGGTTTATCACAAATTTCTCCCAACGTTTCCTGTATTGGGTCCAAAAGTTCCTCCATGATGTGTGTTCGAATCTTACCTGCAGTTGCAAAATCCTCTTTTTTTACAAGTTCATTTTCAATTTTTGTCATAAACTTTTTAATATGAATGACAATATATTGATCCGAAATGGACGTAAAACAAGTTTCTGGTCCTTTTCCAAATTTTGATTTTATTAGTTTACTTACATAGCTGCTAATCTGCGTTAATTCTTCCTGTTTTGTAATGTTTCTCATCGACATGCGAACCCTAATCCTCCTAAAACACAATAAAAAATGGCCTAACTTCTACACAAATAGAAGTTAGGCCATGGTTAGACTTATTCGTATTCTACCATTTACCACTCTTAACGAAATGTATTATTAAATTTTACTAGTTAAATTTATTCATAAAAAACGTGATTAATGACTGCTAGACATTAATCTTGCTCATTATATCACGAAGTTCATTGAATAACAAACAAATTAAATCATGCAGTTGTACTCAAAAACTTTGTTGAAACCACCGAGACACCAATTTTTCGACAAATGGTGACGTAATGCATTAAAGCCAGTAGCACGGCACCCATATTCATTCCGATAATAATCCCTTCCATTTGGAGTGTTTGGAGAGAACCTAGAGCGAACATGATACCAAAGGACACCACGGTTGACCATACATTATGAATGAATGCATCCTTCAATAATCCTAATCCGATTAAGTACGCCTGCATTGGAATTAAGAAGAAATGGAACAAAAAATAGGGCCATAGCATTTGCAGATAGACAGTCGCCGACGATGATTCAAAGAAAATATGGGTGAGCGGCTGCGCGAAATAATAAAAAATGACACAAGCTGGTATGCCGTATAGAATGGTTATTCTCATCACCTGCTGGAGCAAGGATTGTAGCATCGACATATCCCGCTTTGCATATGCTTCTGACACCGTTGGTATTAACACAATAAGCAATGAATGTGCGATGAACGCAGGGAAAAAGCCAATCGTTAAGGCGACCCCCGTCATTAATCCAAAATGCTCGGTAGCCACATCTATAGACATACCTGCTTTTAATAAGGCTGCTTTGATCAGAAATGGCTGAACTGCATGTGAAATCGCATGAAATATTCGCATCCCGGTAGTTGGCAAGGAAACAGCTAGTAAATTTCGCCGTACTACTTTTCCACTTAAAGATGATGTTGGTCCATGACCCAATCTACGGTAGTGAACAATATACTCAAAGCCTAAATATCCAAACACGATTAAATCACTTGCGACAATGGTACATAGAGCGATTAAAATGGAAGTTTGTATTTCAAATTCAAGCAATTGATAAATAAACACTAACAATATTAATTGTACAGCCTTACGCAGGAAGTTTGCGAAGGCAATTTGCCCCATAGATTGAATTCCCATAAAATAACCCCTGGCAATCGATAAAAATGAAACAATCGGGATAAAGATGATGACTAACCACTTCACAAATGGATGGTAATTATCGAACAAAGGTATTACAGGCAAAATCACAAATGCCAAGGACATAATAATTGCTGTAAATACCGTTGTTAATACGGTCGCATGTTTTAACATGCTACGGTGATACCTGTCCTCTTTTTCGGCAATAAATTTTGAAATCGACACAGGCAGCTCAAGACTAGCTAAAATGACCACTAAAAAAATGGATGGCAGGATTGTCATATATAATCCCATTCCATGCCCACCAAGTTCCTTTGCTAGAACGAGATTGATCAAAAATTCCACACACTCTCCAATAAATGCAGCGATAACCAATAACAATGTCCCTTTAAAAAATGTCTTCATCCTGTAGCCCCTTATTTATTTTTTTCCGTACTATATAAATATGAGACAAGTCCGCAGATTATTTGACCAAAAGAAAAATTTTACTTTACTTCTAAATAAAGTACCCTTCCCAATCCCTTCATTTCTCGTTTATAATCGGTATATGAACCATAGGGACGGTTCTATTGGTCCCTATTTATTTAAATTTTTTGAAAACAAGGGACCAGTGGAACCGTCCCCCTGGTCCCTAGAAAAAGGTGTTAAATAGATGAGTATATTGACAGTTTCTAATGTGAGCCATGGTTTTGGTGATCGTGCGATTTTTAATGATGTTTCGTTTCGTCTTTTGAAGGGTGAACATATCGGGTTAATTGGGGCAAATGGTGAAGGTAAATCAACGTTTATGAATATCATCACCGGGAAGCTTGAGCCTGATGCAGGTAAGATTGAATGGTCAAAGAATGTGCGTATTGGGTATCTTGACCAGCATACTGTCCTTCAAAAAGGAATGACGATTCGTAATGTGTTAAACAGTGCTTTCCAGTATTTATTCGATATGGAAGCAGAAATGAATGAGCTTTACGGAAAAATGGGTGACGCCACTCCTGAGGAGCTTGAAAAAATGCTTGAGGATGTTGGAATCATACAAGACACCCTTACAAATAATGATTTTTACGTCATCGATGCAAAGGTCGATGAAATTGCGCGTGGATTGGGTCTTGAGGATATCGGTCTTGAGCGTGATGTTCAGGATTTAAGAAGTGGTCAACGCACAAAGGTCCTACTTGCGAAGCTATTGCTTGAAAAGCCTGACATTCTATTATTGGATGAGCCCACTAACTATTTAGATGAACAGCATATTATCTGGTTAAGACGTTATCTCCAAGAATATGAAAATGCGTTTATCCTGATTTCACATGATATTCCATTTTTAAATAGCGTCATTAATCTGATCTACCACATGGAAAATCAGGAGCTAAATCGCTATGTTGGAGATTATGATAACTTCCAGAAGGTATACGAAGTGAAAAAGCAACAGCTTGAGTCTGCATATAAAAAGCAGCAACAGGAAATTTCTGAACTTAAAGACTTCGTTGCCCGTAACAAGGCACGTGTTTCCACTAGAAACATGGCGATGTCTCGTCAGAAAAAGCTCGATAAAATGGAAGTCATTGAACTGGCAAAAGAAAAACCAAAGCCAGAATTCAATTTTAGAATTGGAAAAACATCAAGCAAACTTATTTTTGAAACGAAGGATCTTGTCATCGGGTATGATGAACCACTTTCAAAGCCGCTTAACCTTCGCATGGAAAGAGGTCAAAAGATTGCATTGGTGGGGGCAAACGGAATCGGGAAAACGACGCTGCTCCGAAGCATTCTTGGCATGAACACACCGCTTTCCGGAACAGTTGAGCTTGGAGAAAATCAAGAAATTGGCTATTTCGAACAAGAGATTAAAGAAGCAAACTATAATACATGTATTGAAGAAATTTGGAGTGAATTCCCTTCCTTCAACCAATATGAAGTTCGTGCTGCACTTGCTAAATGTGGCCTTACGACAAAGCATATTGAAAGCAAGGTTGAAGTGCTAAGTGGTGGCGAAAAGGCGAAGGTACGTCTTTGTAAGCTAATCAATAAAGACACAAATATCCTCCTTCTTGACGAGCCGACAAACCATCTTGATGTCGACGCGAAGGATGAGCTAAAACGAGCTCTAAAAGAATACAAAGGAACCATCCTCCTCATCTGCCATGAGCCAGAATTTTATCAAGATGTCGTCACAGATGTGTGGAATGTTGAATCCTGGACAACAAAAGTATTCTAATTAAAGAAACGCAAAGCACCTAATCAGGTGGTTTGCGTTTTTTCATACAATTCCTCGTCCACGTTATCCAGCAGGAAATCGGCCAGGTCGGTGCCAACAAAATGCAATCGGTGCAATGGTCGAGTCATGGAGACGTATAGAAGTTTAATGTCAATTTCATTGTTGTAAAATTTCTCCTCATTTGAATAGACGATCACCGAGTCAAATTCTAACCCCTTCGACAAATGAGAACTCACGACCACGACTTCTTCCTTTTTAATCTCTTCATTTTCTTTTAAAAGCTGAACTGGAAGGTCACTATACTTTTTAAACGTTTTCGCTAGCTTCTGACACTCCTTATTGGTCTTACCGATGATCGCCACTGTTTTCATATTTTCATCGTAAAGTTTTTTTATAATCTTTGTGAGTGCCTTCACGTTTTCTTTTTCCGCTCCGTTCATTTGATGAAAAGCAGGCTTCTCCCCATGTCGAACAACCGGCTCAACCATTGGTAAGTCCAACTCCAATATCTCTAGTAACTGATTTGCTGTGTTCATAATTTCAATGGTGGTCCGATAGCTTTTTTGCAAGGTTTTATAAGTCGCTCGAGGAAAGATTTCATCAAGGACCGGCTGCCAATTGTTGATCCCCCGATAAGAATGGATTCCTTGGGCTAAATCACCCACTATCGTGAACATATCTGTTTCGAGAGCTGTTTTTAAGGCTGATAACTGAAAATAACTATAATCCTGCGCCTCATCAATGACGACATTACGAGCCTTCAATTCCTTCTTCACACCGTACAATTTCGCCTTCAAATAGAGAAGCCCAGCTAAATCCTCAAGCTCATATTGCTTCGATTTCTGGAGCTGTTTTTGATAATCCATAAAAAATTGAATTTGCTCTTCGGTCAGGAACCCGGAAGCATAAGTAGGAAAAAGTTCCGACACAAATCTTTGAAAATAATAGAAGACATCATGATGTGGTAGCTCTTTTATATAGGCATTCACTGCTGTACGAGATTGCTTCGTGATTTCTTCGATGAGTTCAGCCTTATTATCAAGCGCTTTCGTCACATAACGACGTCGTTTTTCCGAATCAATTTTTGTTTTAAAAAAAACGCTATCCAGCTTATCATCATAAAACTTCGTAACCTTATGAAGCATATTCTTTTTTTGAAGCCGCACCGTATTTTGAAGCACCTTTTTTACCTTATCAATTCGTTTATAATAGGGAAGATAGCGATATTCATAGGTCATCAAATGGTGAATATCCCTCGCTTTGTATAGGCGAAACTTTGAGACAAAGAAATCTTCCTGCGGCAGCAATGAGCTTAAAATATCCTCCACATAATGTTCAAGCATATCTCGGTACTCGAGTGAACCTTTGAATGCCGAAATCCACTTCATCATATCTGGATTTTTAAAGTCTTCATGGATAAATCCAAGCAGTTTGTCATCTGGCTTTGTGAGCTTAATCGGCTTTCCAAGGCACTTTTTCACATAGTCCACATAGGTTGTCTGTTGAATATGATCCACACCGAGCTCTGGCAGAACCTCTGAAATATAATCGATGAAAAGTCGGTTTGGTGCAAGAATCATGAGTTGGTCTGGTGAAAAATATTCAGCGTAAGTGTAAATAAAATACGAGATTCGGTGTAGGGCTATCGTTGTTTTTCCACTTCCTGCTGCTCCCTGAACAATGATCGGCTTGTTCAGATCGGCACGGATGATGTTGTTTTGCTCTTCTTGAATGGTGGACACAATATCGGTTAGACGATTGCTTGCACTTTCAGATAATGACTTTTGAAGGAGTTCATCAGTCGTTGTTAAATCAACATCCCGAATTTCCTCGAGCTCTCCCTCTTCAATGATGAGCTGACGCTTTAAGGACAAATACCCCTTATATTCCTCACCCTCTGCTTCATACGAGACTTCCCCAAGGCGGCCATCATAATAAATATTCGCAACTGGTGAGCGCCAGTCTACAATAATTGGAAGCTGGGTTTCCTTATCAAAAAGAGAAACCTTTCCAAAATAAAGAATCTCCTCATTTCCCGTTTCTTCCCTTTTAAAATTAATTCGGGCAAAATAAGGCTTGTTCCTGTTCCTTTTCAGGTTCCGTACCTCTTCATTGGTCCTTCTTAGCAAGGTTGAATTCGTTAACATGTTTAAATAGCTCAAACTACTATCTTTGAAATCAACACCATCAAGGGCACCCTTCAATTTTTCGCGAAAACTTTCCTCGGTTGACTCTGAAGCCTGAATAACAATATCCATATACTTTTTCGTAAAATCTAAACGCTCTACCTCTACCTCAAAGTCCTGGTGCTTCTCCTCCGTCATCCAACCACCTCCAATTTAGCGTACAAAAAAACCATGAATTAGCTGCTAACCCATAGTGAAAAGAACAAAGTATTCCGAACAAAGACGTAATTTTGATTATAGTATACGCGAAATACGAAGGCAACCTATTTTTTCCCTTTAAAGAATACAATTTTTAGCGCTTTCATCTTACGTATCATACAAAAGTAGTGTATAATTTTAGTAAGTTCACAAATTATCCACAAATCGTGGATACATATAGATTGGAAAAATCAATAAAGGGGGAATAGGACATGATTCGTGCAGGGGTAGCCGCATTCTTAAGCGTTTTTTTGTTGCTCTTTGAAGGCTTTATTGTAATCAAATTAAAAGGATATACTGGCATTTATTTTGGAGATATCCACCTGTTAGTAAGCGTGCTCGCAATGAATTTCTTTTTTGCATTCTCCATTTTAACACATATCAAAATCTGGATTGAAAACAAAGGCATCGAAGAAACAGAGACCGGAATAAAATAAAGCAGAGAGTAAAACAGGACCTGGTGATCCTGTTTTTTGTTTCTAAAAAATAGCCAACTCCTGTGAGCTGGCTTATTGGGTAATTGGCAATATGATTTCTACTGTTGTTCCGTTTCCTTCTATACTCTCGATGTCAATTTTCCCCTGATGTTCATCGATGATTTTTCTAGACACCATTAATCCTAGCCCAGTTCCATAGTCTTTTGTTGTAAAAAATGGTTGAAACAGCTTTTCTAGTATGTCCCTTGGAATTCCACATCCATCATCACAAATCTTAATGGACACTTTATTCTCATCAATTTGACTACCTATAATTGAGAGTTTCCCGCCTTCTGGCATGGACTCAAACCCATTTTTAATGAGATTTAAGAAGACCTGTTTCATTTGTTTCTCATCGCATTCGACGAGCGGAAATGACTCATCCATCTTCAGATCAACCTCAATATTTTTCCCTTGTTCAGATTGCTCAATGATTGAAATGACATATCCAAGATGTTCTTTCAAATTGCAAGGGGCCACATTGATTTGTCGCGGCTTCCCGATCACAAGTAAATCAGTCAAGATGGAATCAATTCGGTCGATTTCTTGCTCCATAATCGAATACTGCAGATCATCCTCTTTATGCTTTTCACGTTGAAGCTGCGTGAACCCTTTTAAAGATGCCAAGGGATTCCGAATCTCATGTCCAATCGTCGTTGCCATCTGCCCTACAAACGCAAGCTTCTCCTTATCTCGAAGTTCCTCGTGTGTTTCTGTTAAGGCCTTAATGTAAGAGTAGAAACGGGTGAGGAGGATGTACGCGATGAGCGCAAACATTAATATTAACACGATTGGAGCCATCACAGTACCATTTCCTAATAATAGACCAATCAAACTATATTTCACTATAATCCCAATCGAAACCGTCAAAAAGAATTTTTTATTGATAAAGATTGGAGAAAATAGTAAAAGCGCGATTTCAGCTGCATTCCCACTCACATAGGTTTCTCCAGCATTTCCAGCAAAGGTAAGCACATCATCAAATGTTGTAATTACATAGTAGGTCATTACATAAATGTATTTTATGGAATAAAGTCTATATATTTTCTTCAAATAATATGAAATAGGAAGTAGACCAATCATAATAATATAAATCCAAAATCCCAGTACAGTAGGTAAACCTTGTTTTCCATTTATTACAATTGGATATAAATAATAATAGATAAAATCATAAATAAACAAAACAATATAGAACAATAGTAAATATAGACGTAAAGCTTTCTTCTCTTCATGTAAAAGAAGAGAGCTATGATTTAGGTAAGACATATTAATCCTCACTTAGTAGATGCATTATATGTTTTATTATATATTATTTTCCTCACCTGAGTATATAGTCCTATATTTTTTCCTATTTCCGTATTTTTTAGATAATGAATAGAAAAGCAATATAAACAAGATTAAAAACTGTACACAAAAAACTGCAGCATCCCAGAATCTAAGAGTTGACACAGGTTCAGTAAACCCTGGTAGTACATTTGACATCATATAAACTAATTGCGGTATATAGTAAAAACCAAACATCGTGAAGGTCAATAATATTCCAATCAAAAAGAAAAAGGAATAAGAAATAATCACTCTATTTTTTTGTTCTATTTGTTTTTTAGCAAAAATACCTTTTATAAATTCAATACCACTTTCCATCAAATTATAATTTCCGGTATTATTTTCAAAAACATAATAAAGGTCTGTTTTCATATAAATACAGCACTGATAAATGATTCGTATAACAACATCAAAGGTAATTAATCCTATAATCCCATTCATCAGTCCAGAGGAAAATGGATGCGTCATCTTTAAGATTAATGTAATAAAAAGAATAACACTATCAAAATAAATCCCCGCTAAAAATAAGAGATTCCGATCCTTCGAAGAAAGACTCCAAGCTTTTGTTAGATTTGTTTCCAACACAACAAAAAATAATCGATTTCCAATTTGCAATTGGGTTGGAAGGTTGAACGAGCGAATCGCCAAAACATGTCCACTTTCGTGTATAAAGATTAATACCATCGAAATTCCCGCATACAAAAGAATATTAAACATCATCGTATCAAAAACAAATAAATCTTGGTATCTTGGAAAAAGATTGGTATGACTAAAAAAAAGCATGATATTTACTAATAAAAGTAATGGATAGAAAAAGCGAGTAAACCGATTAAAGAAAATTTTCCCTATTTTGGGCGAAATCCATGTAAGCCCTAAATCTTCACGAATACGTGCCTTTTCTACACTTACTTTTGTTCCATCTACCATATTGACTAAATCTAAATCTAGCAATTGGTTGCCAAAGTCTAGTAAATCGACTTCTTCAATAGGATATTTTTCTTTGAGTAGGTGTTCGATTTCACCAAGCGACAATCCGTTGTTAATCAACTCAATTGCATCGATACAGACTACTGGCATTTCATAAAACTCGTGAGTTACTAAATCTTCAATAATATAATGTTTCTTATCTTTTCGAATCTCTAACTCATGTAAACTTAGAATAGAATCAGTAGTTAATTGCAATCTTCACACCTACCCTTTTTTATTCATAATAAAAGGATGCTCCCGTTTTGTAAGCATCCTTTCTCATAAATTAACCTCTAGGTCCACCAGGTAAAAATCCACACCACCAACAAGTAGCTTTGATTTTATTTAGCTTTTTGATTTTCATTGTTTTCACCTCCTAATTATAAAGTATTATTCTATGATTCTCGTTGTATATCAATCCATTGCGGGTACACTGTTTTAAATATTGCTACTAGGTTTGGATCAAATTGAGTGCCGGCCCCTTCAAGAATTCGATTATATGCTTCTTCAACAGGTAATGCTCCTCGATATGATCTTGATGAAGTCATTGCATCAAAGGCATCTGCTATAGCTGTTACTCTAGCATTTAACGGAATGTCTATTTCTTTAAGTTGATCTGGATAACCTTTCCCATCCCATCTTTCATGATGTGATCTTATAATACTTAAGCTAGAGCCAAGACCTTCTACACTTTTAACAGCTTCTTCACCAACAACTGGGTGTGTTTTAATAATCTCATATTCTTCATTTGTTAATTTCGAAGGCTTCATTAATATTGAATCTGGTATATTCACCTTTCCAATATCATGTAACAGGCAGGCATAGTTAAATGATTTCAATTCGTCCTGTGAGAAAGCTCCCAGTTCCTTAGCCAATACCATTGCATATTTTGCTACCCGCTCACTATGACCCCTTGTATATGGATCCTTTAGTTCAAGGGCTGCAATGACACCTTTTACAATGCCTTCCATTTGTTGATCATATGCTGTACTTAATGCAGATACATAACTGTTGAACCTATTTAGGAATATATAAGCTATTATAGCAAGTACAACTGTTAACACAATCGGTATTGCAACAGTAGTTGTTCCTAGGAATAAACCTAATAATAAATATTTAATTGTAATCCCCAGAGAAACTACCCAAAAATATCTTTTATTAATAAAAATTGGAGAAAATAGTACCAAAAAAACTTCCACTGCATTGCCACTAGAAAACACTTCTGGTTTATTCCAATAAGTGATTAGTTCATTAAAGAAACTTAATATTGCATAAGTAAAGAAAAAATAGTATTTAGTATAATTCTGCTTATTTTTCTTATTATTAAAAATAAGTAAAGGAATCAGTAACAAAATAAAAAAATACATAACATATACAAAATTATTTGGGAAACCCAAAGATATTACTGAATCATACCTAGGATAAATAAAGTAATAAAAGATATCATAGCCAATTAGTATTATAAAAAATAATGTACTAAACCAGGTTACAGTCCTTTTTTCTTCATATAAAAATACCGATTTTTTATTCATCTTCTGCATCTCTTTTTCTCCATTTTCCCTTATATTTCTATATATATATGCAAAAATCCTTTTTAAATTACAAAAAAGGTACTAAAGTCACAGACGAGATTCGTCAATTATCGACTTTTCAAGTATATACCATCTGACCTACAAACTGAATAGTAGTTTCGGTATAAAAATCTTCCTTTATCGTATAAAATATGGCAAATGAAAAATAGGTCTTTTTGCCTATACAAGGTAAAATGACTTATATCTCTTTTATCTATATTACCAAAAAATAAAAAACACAGGTAGTAATCTGTGCTTTTTTGTCGAAATTTATATAATTTTGTCTTATTTTACAAGGGAATGTTTAAATGCATAAATGACGGCTTGTGTCCGATCTTGAACTTCGAGCTTACTTAAAATGTTGCTTACGTGTACTTTGACGGTTTTTAAGGCGATAAATAGTTCATCCGCGATTTCTTGATTTGTTTTCCCATCAGCAATTAAAAGTAGAATTTCCATTTCACGGTTTGTTAGCTCCTCGTGCGGAAGATGGGTGTCCTTTTGTCTCATCCGGACCATCATTTTTCCCGTAACCTCTGGTTCTAGAACCGATTGGCCATGGTGCGTCTTGCGAACCGCTTCAGCGATTTCACTTGCCTTTGAGGTTTTTAGCATATAGCTTGTTGCGCCGGCTTCGAGTGCTGGATATACTTTTTCATCATCAATAAAACTTGTTACGATGATGATTTTAGCTTCCGGCCAACTTTCAATGATTCTCCTGGTTGCTTCAATACCGTCCATTTCCTTCATCACGAGGTCCATTAAAATAATATCAGGTCGAAGCTCTAATGCGAGTTCAACCGCTATTTTCCCGTCATCTGCTTCTCCAACAACTTCAATATCTGGCTGTGCTGATAAGTAGGATGATACCCCAATCCTTACCATTTCATGATCATCGACAAATAGTACTTTAATCATTATCATCACCCTCTAGCATTGGTACTTTCACTTCTATCCGAGTTCCTTTTTCTTTAAGACTTACAATTCGCATCGTGCCACCAATTTCGACTGCACGTTCATACATATTTTGGAGCCCATAGGAGCCTGTCTTCGCTTGTTCGACATCAAATCCAATTCCGTCATCAACAATCCGTAAAATAACAAAATCATCCCTTTTAATTAACAGGACTTCTAACTGATTTGCTTTCGAATGTCGGAGGGTGTTTGAAACTGATTCTTGTAGAATACGGAATAAGTGGTCCTCGATCCCTTTATCAATTTGGAAATCCTCAATTTTCTTTTCAATGGCGACTGGTACTTTTTGTGCAAGTTCAACTAATAGCTCCCCTATCCCCTCCTGTAGCGTCTTTCCTTTTAATGCAACAGGACGTAAATGGAGTAAAAGCGCCCTCATTTCAAGCTGAGATTGTTGAATCATTTCCTCAACAAGCTTAAACTGTTTGGCCTCACGATCATCCGTGTTTGTCCTTGACTCATTAATTGCCGACATCATCATGGATGCTGCGAAAAGTTGTTGACTCACGGAATCATGGAGTTCACGAGCTAACCGATTACGTTCCTCGGACACAATTTTTTGCATACGCTTTTCTTGGTCCTCCGCTTTTTCATTCGCAAGTTTTTGAGAGAGTTTTGTTTGTTCAGCAATATGGGTTTGAACCTTTTTTATTCGTTCCCAAATCGTAGCAACCTCTACCATTTGGTTTTCGGGAGTATCAGGAAGCGCCCTTCCTTGTTCAATCTGATAGATTGCATCAGATACAGAGAGCAGTTGTTTTCTCCATATCACTCCCGAGATCATACCAAAAACAAGTCCAGCTATTAAGCTAAGGCTTATGGCAAGAATGATATAAGGCAAATCCATCAGTTGTGTTTGCCAAAGTTCAGCCCAATTAGCTAACGGAAATGCCATAAACATGATGACATGTGATACTACAAATAAAAACACCGCGACACAAATACCAACAATCATTTGCCTTTTTACGGTACTCATGCTCGTTTCACCTCAAGGTCCCCGACGCCAACTGAGGTTATTATTTTTAACTTATGTTCGGCATAATCATATTGTTCAGTCTGATAATGTAAGGTTTGGTTCAGCGTTTTTGCGTCATGATTTTCAAAAATTGTGGTTGCACCGTAAAGAACGGAGTGATGGATTTTAACCTCAATCTCATATGGAACAAAGACCTGAACATTTCCAATCACATTTCGAACAAATATGACCGATTCCCCTTTGGAAGTACGGTGTAACTCAAATCAATAATGGTATCGCCAATTCCGGACTGAATGTTCACATCGTTCCATTCATATACATATTCCGGAGTTTTTTGTTGACCAAAGATGTTGTTACAGAACAATGGCTGACGTTTTAAAATCGGTTCCTGTGCGGATGATTTTTGTGATTCTTTTATTTCTGGTTTTATATATTGAGGGTTTTTCTTTGATTGAAAAAATTGAATGAGTAAATAGATCAGAACTGCCAGTATTAAAAATTTGACTGTCATCATACCTAAAATGGTAAGAGCTAAACTAATCCATCCAAACCAAAACAGGATTTTTCCAAAGGTTCGCGGCAATTTTTTACGACCAATATAAATACATCCAAACGATATGATAAAAGAGAAAATGACCCCGCCATTAAAAAATGTAATTTCGATAATTAATAAAATAATTCCAAAGAGAATAAAGGCATTAAGATTGTCTGATTTTATTTTATTTAACAAGGTTCGGAGCCTCCCTTCCATTGAATGCATTGAATTATTCGTAAATTGGGATAAGAAGACGTAGTTTGTCTACGTCTTCTTTAGAATACCATGTTTCCACTAGGAAATAGAATCTGTTTCTTCATTTTTTACTTGTTTTTCGAGCTGAGCGATTCTTGCATCAATTGTGGTGCGATGATAAGAGGAATTTACTTGATTTTCAAGTCGATCAAGATAAGATTCCATCTCTTCAAAAGTCCTTGATGTTTTATTTGTATATGCATTTGTGTCTAGCACTTGATTCATACGATGGTTGGCACGTGCAATGTTCTCGCGTCCCATAAGTTCCATACGCTTAATATGCATATCCTTTAGCTTATGTTTCATTTCCTCATATTTCTTCTCAAGCCCAATGAGCTCTGCTCCTGCATTTTGTAAGGCTTCCTGTAATTTAGCAGCGCGCTCTTCATAGGCAACTTGCTCCTGAACCGCGAATTCATATAATTCTGTTTCGCCTGCTTGCTGAGCCACACCCGCTTGGTATTTACGTTTTTCAGCAAGAGCAGCTGCCTCACGATGTTCTCTCGCAAATTGATCCTTAAGGGAATGCTGACGCTCTACAAGCTTGCGTACCTTTTCAACCTCCGCCTCACATTGACGTAAATATTGATTAAGCAATGCGATCGGATTTTTCTGTTCTTTTTCATCTAAGATGCCATGAAAATCTGCTAAAATTGTGTCCTTAATACGAGTTAATAAATTTGCCATTTGTATCATTCTCCTTTTTTAATGTGGTGGATTGCTTTTAAAATTAATGTTTGTTTAATTCAGCCCATTGTTTTTCAAAGTTTGTGAATGGGTCAGATGATTCAGTAACGACTTGGTGCTTTTCTTTTTTCCATTTTTTAATGACAACATAAAGGATGTATGCAGCCACAAGTCCTAAAATTGCAGGAACATTTGAAGCGGATGCTGTTAGTGCGAGAACTCCGATAATCGCCCAAATCACCTTACCTACTGTTGAGTCAGTTTTCATAAACTTTTTAAATGCAAAATACAGAATCGCTAAGCTGATCGCTAGACCAATCATCGGGCCTACATGTGATAAAAGCACAATCGCTGCGATACCTCCAAGAATAAACAATCCGAACTTTTTCATGTTTACTTCCTCCTTTCATGATTCAATCTTATCCTGATTCTTGTTTTGCTATAATGAGCCACAGTTATATTTTTCACTAGGACCTGAGGCTTAGAGGAAGTAAGCTTTAGATGAAAAAAGGGCCTGCTCACTGTGAGCAAACCCTTATCTTTTGCGGGATACATACGGATTGTCCGTGACCCAAAATCGCCATGGATACTCCTTGGCCTCCCCAGTATTTTCAATGCCTATTCGGGGACCGGTAGAGATGTTTTCCGGCAAATAGCCTTTTTCTATATAGATGGGGGGCTCAAAAAATGGGCGGCCATAATCCTCCATTGTGATCCCTAATGCCTTTGTTAGTTTTCCGGGACCGTTTGTTAGATTTGTGGCTGGCATTTGCCCACGGCGTTCATACATGAGGTCAATTCCTTGAACTGGTTCAACAGCTCTGATTAAAATGGCTTCAGGTTTGTCGATTTCGCTGCAAACAACATTTACGAGACAATGGGTATGCATCTGATAGGTATAGACATATCCAGGCTTTCCAAACATCACCTCTGTCCGCTTTGTCCGCTTGTTTTGGTATGAGTGTGCCGCTCGATCTTCTGGACCTTTATAGGCTTCCGTTTCGACAATGTATCCTGATGTGAAGCCTTGGTCAGTGTGTTTTACAAGCTTGCAGCCAAGCAGAGCTTTGGCAAGTTCTAATGTTGGTTGCTGAAAAAATGATTGTGGTAGGATTTCGGTCATGATAGCTCCTTCTAGTTTCGTTTTTGGTTTAGTATGAGGTTTGGATGGTGGGTGTATTCTTGAGGGCTGTTGGTTTGAAGGGATTGTAGAGATTTTTCTTGGGTTTACACCATTGGGATGGATAGTTTTGTTCGGTTCGGGTACGGCTATATGCTTGTGAACCCAAACTGAACCTGCTTTTTGAGGGCGATTGCACGAGTTATGGTTACTTCTTTTTCGTACCATCAATGAGTTCACTCTTCGAAAGTGAGGGTACGACTACTCCTTTTTCTTACCATCAATGAGTTCGCTTTTCGAAAGTGAGGGTATGATTACTCCTCTTTCGTACCGTCACTGTGTTCTCTTTTCGAGTGTGAGTGTACGATTACGCCCTTATCATACCATCACTGGGGTCACTATTCGAGTGTCAGGGTATGATTACTCCTCTTTCATACCATCACTCGGTTCACTTTTCGCATGTGAGGGTACGATTAAGCCTTTTTCTTACCATCACTGAGTCCACTTTTCGAAAGTGATGGTACGATTACTACTTTTTCTTACCATCACTCGATTCACTTTTCGAAAGTGATGGTATGATTACTCCTCTTTCGTACCGTCACTGCGTTCACTCTTCGAAAGTGATGGTATGATTACACCTCTTTCGTACCGTCACTGCGTTCTCTTTTCGAGAGTGAGGGTACGATTACACCTCTTTCGTACCGTCACTGCGTTCTCTTTTCGAGAGTGAGGGTACGATTAAGCCTTTTTCTTACCATCACTGAGTTCGCTTTTCGAGAGTGAGGGTATGATTAAGCCTTTTTCTTACCAACACTGAGTCCACTTTTCGAAAGTGATGGTACGATTAAGCCTTTTTCTTACCATCACTCGGTTCACTTTTCGCTTGTGAGGGTATGGTTACTCCTTTTTCGTTCTATCGCTGGGGTCACTTTTAATTTTAATGGACAATCATCGAAGATTTCTTGGCGTTATTTTTGTTCTATCGGCGAAAAATTTGATTCTATCGGCGTTATTTTCATTCTATCGACGATAATTCGTTTCTATCGGCGTTAGCAACCGCTCAACAAGGAAGAGTAAAAAAAATTACTCTATAGCGAAATAATCTATTGCATTCAAACGAAATTTAGTTTACTCTAAAAAGTAACAGGAGGTGTAAAATTTGGAAGATATTCGACTTAATGTATCATTGCTTCGCAGAAGAGTACCCAATTTAACAACTGCAGCACGCTCTGTAGGATTACGTCCGGCCACTGTTTCAAATCTGTGTACTGGAAAGATTCCCGTTGGTCGTGCAGAAGTGCGCACATTAGTGGCACTTGCTGATTTAGCTGAATGTAGTTTGGATGAATTATTAATTCGAGGGGAGAAAATTGAAATGATTGAAACTGGGATTAAAACGCTTGATGTCTTTGCACCATTAGCAAAAGGTGGTACGGTCGGTCTTGTTGCTCGTCCTGGAATGGGGCAGCTAGTAGTACTTGCAGAATTATTTCATCGTTTACGTAATAATGATTTTGCAACCGTTTTGCTTTTACCGGAAGGAGATCATCCAGAAGTAAACGATATTCTAGATGAAGTTCAAATCCAGGTTAGAACAATTAAAGAAGCGTACGAAGAAATCGCAAAGCTAGGAAAGACAAAAGAAGTCGCCTTTGCAGCAGATCGCTCTCATGTCATCACTGGAGAAATTCAAACCCTACAAGAAAAATTGCATTCAATCGGTGTAGATTCTGTCACAACCATCCTTGTTGATTTAAAAGGTGATGTTGTTGACGAGGATGTACCTTTTGGACCGCTTGAAACATTATGGCAATTTGACGCTGACCTCACTGCTAGACATCAATTTCCTGCCGTTAACCCAGTATACTCTACCTCTTCCGTTCTTGAAGGGGCGCACCTAGACCAAACACATTTTACAATCCAACAGCGTGCCAAAAAACTACTTCGTAGATACCGAGAACTACGCTCACTTGTGACTGTGCACGGGCTTGAGAAGCTTCCGGAAACAGAGGTTCAAACTTACAAGCGCGGTGAACGCCTTGAGGCCTATTTGACCCAGCCCTTTTATGTAGCCGAAGCTTTTACCGGTAAAAAAGGGGAAACAATAAGTTTGCTGGATGCCCTCCAGGATATTCGAAAAATCCTTGATGGCTCCACCGACTCAAACGAAGTTTCAGACTTAACCTATATCGGAAAACTACACTAAAAATAGCTAAAGGCAGGAATTTACTTCCTGCCTTTTTTCATATACAACCATAGCGTGCTTAAGCCAAAAATCAAAGCTTGTGAGATAAATAGAATAATTGCTCCGTTCTTTTGTTCACTTATAGGTGGATATGGGAGCAATGTTTCCAATAAATCTGGTGGAATCTCCTCACCGAAAGGCATACATAAAGCTAACGCTGCAAGCATTTGACTGGTGTCACTGTATACGGAGTATAGCTCGGTATTTGATAGCCATAAAAAGAGGGTCACTGGCACAAATAGCACTATAATGACCACTATATAGATGAGCTTTTGTTTAAAGGTCATTTTATCTTCTTCTTTAATTGGTCCGATGATTGGCCACCATAAGAGCGCAGCCGCTAAAATTAACCCAACCAAAAAGAAATAGTTTGTAAAATATCCTGTTCGTATCCAGTCAAACACTACTGGAACATGGTATCCAATAAACAAACCATGAAATAAAATAATCGCGAACACTGGATGAGTGAGAAAGCGATATACTTTTTTCACACCATTGTTTTTTAACATTTTTTTTAACAAGTTTGTCTTTATTCCAATCACAAGTAACGGTGCTGCAATAAGAAGGACGACGACAATCTGGATGATGTGGGCGCGAAACAGCATGCGTCCCAATAGATTCAACGGACTACCGACAGCAAAAAGAATTAATAACATACTTCCTGCAAACGCAATCAATTTATTTTTTGGGTGTTCCTTTGGAGTTGGTAATAGAAACATATATAAGACAATTAAAATCAAGGTAAAAAAGATGACTCCCCCGTTCCATTGGGAGTGAAAACTAAAACCATCTAAAATTTGACTAATCACCATATCACCAGCTTTTTGGATATTGGTTTGTTCAGAAAGTCACAATCCCTCTCCAAACATACTCTTCTATGTTCATTGTAAATCCCCGCGCGCCCCATAGAATATGATTTATATCACATGTTGGTTTTCAGACAAATTTCCGACAAAAAAAGTCCATATTTAAACCGTGGAAGATTTAAATATGGACCTCTTTTTATAACGGAAATAGTTCTACTGTTTCTTTTTCCTTTAATCCGTTTACCATTTCAAGCCATTCGGATGGTTTGTTTGGAAGAACGGTATAATACGTTGTTAAGAAATCAACAACTAACTGGCTTGGAAGTTCATTGACGTTTTCATCGCTTGGCATGAAGCACAAATCAAGCCCCTTTACTGCCTCGCCATCATTGTTCCAAGACGGGTGAACATAATCAAGATCTATCCGTTTATACCCAAGGTGGGAAAGAACCTCACGACGAACGAATGGGTCCATCGGCTTCACAGTTCCAAACTCATAATGAGCTACTTTATATGGATCATAGATTTCAGCAAACATACCGAAAAGTTCTTTACCATTTGCCTTAGCAAGCTCTTGTAAATCCTTGCTGCGATTTTGCGCTAAGAAGCGACCGATGCTTAAACCAGGTTGGCCAATGATTGTAAAATCAGTCATTGCAATATTCCAATCAGGGTAATAACGGTATTCAGTTGCTCCAACAACCTCATTCTCATGCACCGCAACAAAGACTCGAATACTTGGGTCTTCGAGTGGCTCCTTCCAAAGCTCGAAATCTAGAACTTCTTCTTTCGGAAACACATTCTTCATTAATTCATGCATTTTAAAAAATAACGGGTCATTGATGCTTGTTATTCGTTTATAATCCATCTCAATCACTCTCCTTCTTAATCAAATGCGCCTTGGCGTATTTGCGCCCGATTTTTTTCGACCCCTGTCGAAAAATTTCCTTTGAAAAATCGTGGCATCCGCCGGAGGCATTAACTTTATTCAGTTGAATAAAGTTAATGCCAATCCGTGTAAAGGTCTGTTCTACGGTCGCGCCATGTTGTAACAGAGCCTCGTTCACGCACTTCATATAGAAGGTCTAAATCCAGGTCTGCAGTCACGATCATGTCGTTATTCACTTCACCCTCAACTAAAATCCCTTTAGGTGGGAACGGGATATCATTTGGTGTGATTACCACTGCTTGACCAAAGTTGGCACGCATAAAGTCAACAGTTGGCAGAGAGCCGACCGTACCTGTCCCCACAACATATACTTGGTTTTCCACTGCTCTAGCGTGACTTGTATAACGTACACGATGGAAGCCGTGACGGTCATCCGTACAAGACGGACAAAAGATCACATCAGCACCCTTTGCCTTTGCCATTCGAACAATTTCAGGAAACTCAATATCGTAGCAAGTCAGCATCGCAATGCGTCCTTTCTCCGTATCAAACACTTGAAAGTCCTCACCTGGTGACATATTCCACTCATGTACTTCTGTCGGTGTAATATGCAGCTTCGCCTGCTCCGCAACCCTGCCATCTGGATAAAATAAATGAGCCACATTATTGAGGTGGTCACCTTTGCGGATAACATGTGTTCCGCCAATGATGTGCACATTATATTGTTTGGCAAGCTTTGTAAAAAGCGCTCGGTACTGACCTGTAAAGTTTGGGAGGTCGTCAATTGTTAGGCTTGTGCCATCCTCCCTACCAATGGATAAAAGCTGTGTTGTAAAAAATTCAGGAAATAAAATAAATTCCGCGTCAAACTCCATTGCTGTTTTTATATAATGCTCACATTGAGCTGCAAATTCATCAAAGGTACGAATGGTGTGAAGATGATATTGCACCGCTGAAACTCTGATTTTCAAATTGAGAATCCCCCTTCATCTAAAAATGCTTATAAGTGGATTATTAACTATTTTTTTGCTCAGAACAAGTTTTATATTAGCCTACGAGCTTTCATTTCTCAAAAACCTTTTTTTACCAGACTTTCTTCTTCCCCACACCCATTCCTTATGGTAAGATAATCCTTGTTATTGTAAAAATGTTGTAATAATATTGAAACCTTTCTGCAATACAAGACGTCATATATAGTGAAGAATATCACAGCAAAGAAGGTATGCTTAATGGCGAGCACAAAGAAGACGGGGAAGGGCAGCATTGTTAAAATTATTGCATTGTTTGGCTTGATTGTGTTGTTACTCTTTTATTCTTTTTTTCTACTAAAATCAAAGTTTTTGCTGGAAGCAGATGCATCTGAACCGGCTATTGAGGCAAAAGTACCTGTCGAAGCTCCAGAAAAAATTGAACCAATAGATGATGATCTAAAAGTAGATGACAAACCCAAAAGCAATGGTGATGAAGAAAAGTCCACTGAGGAAGAACCTGCACCTACAACAGAACCTACAGTCGAACCAGCTCCAGTTACCGTGAATCCAACAACTCCCGAAGTAGTTGATGAACAGGAAGTCGAAGAAGAACAGGAAGCACCAAAGGAAACACCAGCCCCACCATCCAGGGCGGTATATCTTACATTTGACGATGGTCCTCATAAGGTTTCAAAGGATATCCTTGCTTTACTTGATCAATATGATGCGAAGGCAACTTTTTTTATGCTAGACAACAATATTAAACATTATCCGGATGCTGTCATAGAAATGGTTAATAAGGGGCACAGTGTTGGCCTCCATGGCGTAACCCATGATAAAAATAAATTCTATGAATCATCTAAATCTGTTGTGGGAGAAATGGACCAAACACAACAGACAATTTTAGAACTCACTGGTATTGAAACAGATCTCATTCGGACGCCGTTTGGAAGTTCACCCTACATGACAGACGACTATAAAGCTGCTGTTGAGACGGCAGGTTATAAGATGTGGGATTGGAATATTGATAGCCGTGATTGGCAATTTCGAGATAGCCGATATGTGGATAGCGTGATTGATCAGCTAAATAAACTGAATCGTGCAAATCAGCCAATCGTGATTTTACTTCACGAACGCCCTGAAACACTTGCGCATTTACCAAAACTACTAGACTATTTAAAAGAACAAGGCTATGAGTTTAAAGCACTTGACTCCTCCATGCACCCAATCCAATTGTTTTGATTGGGCCAGAGGGACAGGTACACTGTCCCAGGAAAAATATGGTGGGACGATGAACCTGTCCCCTTGTCCCAAAAGATGACTCTTGAGGTCATCTCTTTTTTTTTGAAGATAAATTCTGAAATATAAGGTAAACTAAATGAACAAATAATGAATGGAAGGATTTTTGGAATGAATGGGCAAAATCGTGCAGATATAACACCAGGAACTCAGGTGCAAATTGTGTTAAAAAAAGACCAACGAACAGGTATACTGACAAAAGGTACTGTCAAAGATATTTTAACAAAGTCTAGCTTTCATCCTCATGGGATCAAAGTCCGACTCGAAGATGGTCAGGTTGGGCGCGTAAAAGAAATATTACAATAGAAATGAGGACATACATATGTTATCGTTCGAGGAAAAACTTAAAATCGTTGAATCATTCCCTGAGTTGGAGCGCAAAAATGTATCATTAGGAAGAGTAAATTTTCATTATAATGACAGTATCTTTGAGAAGAAGATTGTCGTTCAGCATCTTCATCCAAATGGCAATGGGTTCGTATATGTCGGAAACCTTCAAAACTATGATGTAGATGAAAAGGGATTTATTAATATCCGTGATTTCTCTGAAGCTGAGTTACGAAAAATTGTGAAGGAATCCATTCAATCCCTCTCAGCTAATTCCCCTCTAGCTAGGGAAAATGCCATCATAGGCGAAGGGCAAGAGGAACGCTGGGTGAATGATGAGGGACAAACCCTGTTGCTCGTACTCGAAGATGAATGGTGGAATGTATATTCCGGCTTAAACTTAGAAGAAGCATTCGGTTCCTATGATGAAGCCGAAGATTATCTATTTGATGAAGGATTCAGACTAATATAAATTTGGGACACAGGGACAGGTTCAGTGTACCTGAAAAAATATGGGGGAACGCTGAACCAGTCCCCTTGTCCCTACTGGATCGGCATAAAAGAAACCTTCCAAACGCCGTTTTCGTCTTTTACCATTTGGAAGCCCATGTCTCCATTTTTAGTACGGAATGAAATGTAGCCTTCTATTTCATTTTTTTGTTGAAAGGTTCCTGACCCTAATCCGTAATATGATTTCTTGACATTTTCAGGGTCTATTGTTTCTCGATTTTCTTGTTCCCAGTACTTCTTATCCTCTTCCTTTGACCACATGACTCGGTCCTCTCTTGTTGTATATAATGCATAAGATGTTTCTTGGTCACCATCTGCATTAGCTTGGATATAGATTTTCGCCACACTAATCGGTCCGAGACTTTTTAGTGCCTCAGGATTATGGTCAACTTTGAATGCTTCGTATGCGGTCCTCTCCTGCTCATTAAGTTCAAGATCATTTTCAGTTTCTGGTACATAGTCATCAAGGGGAGCATAAATTTCTGCATTACCTTCTTCCAAGTAGTTGACTAGAATGTGATGAAGTTTTTCCTCATCATTTTGTTTATAGGAAAAGACTATTTCCACACTAGGTTCAGCCTGACTTTCCTTAAACGAGTTAACAGCTAAAGAGCTCACATCCATTCCCTTGTAAAAATCGAGTAAAGCCTCCACTTCTTTTTCGGGATTCGCCACAAAAAACACATTTCCCTTAAGGAATTCCTTATCTTCCACATGCAATGCTTCGAAAAAATTGATAACTAGTTTACCTGTTTCTTCGATTCCGGTTGCCTTAAGCACGGAGTTATAAAATGGTTGATACGCAGGATTGTCAGTAAGCAATGCATCAAAATCCTGATTAACTACATTGGTTGGCTCTTCGGTTTCGACTGGCCGCTGACCTTGGTCAGGATTACTCTTCACATATGACACCGTTATGATGGAGAACAACATGACGGCCATTGTAAGTGGAAGCCACATTTTTACCCCTGAAAAGTTTCTTCTTTTTATGGTTTGGTTTTCTTTCAGGGTTTCTTTCAGTTTCTTCGCAAAAATTGGATTCGGTTCGAGGTCAGGACGATTTTTTAACGGTTGTAACCATTTTTCATCATTTCGATTGTTCATTCAGTCCCCACCCTTCCTCATGTACTTGAACATGCTTTTTCATTTGTTGAATCGCCCTGTGATAGTCGACACGTACCTTTCTTTCACTGCATCCCATGATTTCGGCCGTTTCTTTGATAGACAATTCCTTTAATCCACGTAAAATAATCATAGACCGATAGGTAGGCTTTAATTTTATGAGTGCTTCTTGCAGCTCTTCCCAATCATTTTTTTGTATGGCTTTCTTTTCAGGTGTTGCTTCCCCGGATTCCTTTTCATAAATCCAGTCCGGTAAGAATTGAATGAATTTTTGTTTTCGCTTTAGGTCAATTGCCGTGTGCTTTGCTATCGAAAAAATCCATGTCTTCATTCGTTCTGGATTTTGTAGGCTACCAATGTTTTTCATGACCTTAATAAAGGTTTCCTGTGTAATATCTTCCGCTTCCTGACGGTTGTTTGTATAAAACAACGCAAAATGATAAACATCCCGGTAATACATGTCGTAGATTTTTTCTATATCAAATGACATATTCTCCAATGCCTCGCCCCCAATCAAGAATAAGTCGTATCAATGACTATTTTGTTTCAACCTTTTTTTAAAAAACTTCATCCTTTTACATTTCTCACTATCTTCTCTTTTTCCTGCAATAAAAAAAGAGTATGAAAACGATGTTCATACTCTTAATGGACGAGGGGATAGGTTCACTACCCCTGTAAATATATGGTAGGACAAGGAACCTGTCCCTATGACCCTAGTATTCTTTCTGCGTTTTTGACGCGTTCTTCGGTTGGGGGTTCGACATCCTTAAGTTTGTATTCAAGACTGAGGCTTTCCCATTTGTATATTCCGAGCTTGTGATACGGAAGAACCTCAATTTTTTCCACGTTTTTTAAGGTTTTTATAAACGCTGATAGGTTCGTAAGGTCCTCGTCATTATCACTTATTGTCGGAACTAACACATGGCGAATCCAAACGGGAACATTTTTGTCTGATAAATATTGTGCAAAATCAAGGATATGCTCATTGCTCATGCCGGTTAATTCCTTATGCTTCACCGGATTGATTTCCTTAATATCGAGTAAAATCAAATCGGTTAGTGGGAGCAACTTCTCTAATCGTTCCATGAATTGTGGAGAACGAGTAAAGCATCCACCAGAGCTATCGATCGTGGTGTGTATCCCAAGCTTCTTGCATTCTGTAAAAAGTTCAATTAAAAAATCAAGTTGTAGCAAGGGCTCACCACCACTTACGGTTACACCGCCACCTGATGCCTGAAAAAAAGGAAGATAGGTTTTGATATCATCGATAATCTCTGAAACACTTATTTCCTTTCCCCTATTTAATTTCCAGGTATCAGGGTTATGACAGAACTGGCAACGGAGCAAACACCCCTGAGTAAAAATGACATATCGTAGTCCTGGTCCATCTACAGTCCCACAGGTTTCAATGGAATGAATGCGTCCGTTCATGCTTTTCGTCCTCCTTATTTCTTACATACTTTCGTGGAATGTACGATTTACAACATCAATTTGCTGTTCTCTTGTTAGTTTGATAAAGTTCACGGCATATCCTGATACACGAATCGTTAATTGTGGATACAGCTCAGGATGCTCCATTGCGTCTAATAATGTTTCGCGATCAAAGACGTTCACATTTAAGTGATGTCCTTTTTTCATCGCATATCCATCAAGTAAGCCAGCTAGATTGCTGATTCTCGCTTCTTCCTCTCTTCCTAGTGCTTTTGGAACGATAGAGAAAGTATTAGAAATGCCATCTAAGGCGTATTCATAAGGTAGCTTTGCAACAGAACTTAAGGATGCTAGTGTACCCTTCGTGTCACGACCGTGAAGTGGGTTAGCGCCTGGTGCGAATGGTTCCCCTGCCTTACGGCCATCTGGTGTGTTGCCTGTCTTTTTACCATACACTACATTAGATGTAATCGTTAAAATGGATTGAGTGTGAACAGAGTTGCGATAGGTTTTATGCTTTTTAATCTTCGTCATAAAACGTTTTACAAGTTCAACCGCGATGTCATCGACAAGGTCATCGTTGTTGCCGTATTTCGGGAAGTCTCCCTCAATCTCATAATCTACGACAATTCCATTTTCATCACGAATTGTTTTAACTTTGGCACATTTGATGGCACTTAGTGAATCCGCAACAACGGAGAGCCCCGCAATTCCACATGCCATCGTACGTAAAACTTCTTTGTCATGGAGTGCCATTTCCAAACGTTCGTAGCTGTATTTATCATGCATGTAGTGAATGACATTTAAAGTGTTAACATAAAGCCCTGCAAGCCATTCGAGCACGACATCATATTTTTGAAGGACCTCCTCATAGTCCAAATACTCAGAAGTAATCGGTGAGTAGCTTGGTCCTACTTGAATCTTCAGCTTTTCATCGATCCCACCATTGATTGCGTAAAGTAATGCTTTTGCAAGGTTCGCTCTAGCACCAAAAAACTGCATTTGTTTACCGATTGCCATTGCAGAGACACAGCACGCGATGCCGTAATCATCACCATACGTTTCACGCATGATATCATCGTTCTCATACTGGATAGAGCTAGTTTTTATAGACATTTTCGCACAATACTTTTTATAGCTTTCAGGTAGGTTCACAGACCAAAGGACCGTTAAGTTTGGCTCTGGTGCTGGTCCAAGATTGTCTAATGTATGCAAGAATCGGAACGAGTTTTTCGTAACTAATGGACGACCATCAATTGCTACACCTGCTAGTGATTCTGTCACCCAGGTTGGGTCACCACTAAATAGTTCATTGTAATCTGGTGTTCTCGCAAACTTCACGAGTCGGAGTTTCATTACAAAATGGTCAACAATTTCCTGTGCTTCTTCCTCTGTTAACATTCCGTTTGCTAGATCTCTATCGATATAGATATCTAGGAATGTAGACACACGCCCTAAACTCATCGCAGCCCCATTTTGTTCTTTTATAGCAGCTAGATAAGCAAAATATAGCCATTGAAAAGCTTCTTTTGCATTTGTAGCTGGTTCAGATATGTCATAGCCATATGTGTTTGCTAGTTCCTTCAGTTCCTGAAGGGCACGAATTTGCTCAGAAAGCTCTTCCCGGTCACGAATAATGTCATCAGTCATGGCTCCATTTCCGGTTTCAAGAAGGTCTTTCTTCTTATCTTCAATGAGTCGGTCAACACCGTATAATGCCACTCTGCGGTAATCCCCGATGATTCTTCCCCGACCATATGCATCAGGCAGGCCAGTGATGATTCCCGCTTTTCTCGCAAGTCTCATTTCTGGTGTATAAGCATCGAACACACCTTGGTTATGTGTTTTTCGATACTCAGTAAAGATTTTGACAATCTCCTCATCGATTTCAAATCCATAAGATTTTGCAGAATCAACTGCCATTCTAATTCCACCAAACGGTTGAAGAGAGCGTTTAAACGGTTTATCTGTTTGAACACCTACCACTTTTTCTTTTTCCTGATCAAGGTAACCAGGCCCATGTGAAGTAATCGTAGATACAATTTTTGTATCCATATCCAGTACTCCACCATTTTCGCGCTCCTGTTTTGTCAATTCCATGACCTGTTCCCAAAGAGCGTTCGTTGCTTCAGTTGGCCCCTTTAAAAATGCTTCATCCCCGCTATATGGTGTGAAATTCTCTAAAATGAAATCTCGTACATCAATATCCTTTTGCCATTTTCCTTCTTTAAAACCAGCCCATGCTTTCATTATCAATGACCTCCATTACAAGGTTTTTAAATGTGTTTTTTGATTACGTGTTTGTCTGAGTTGGATTGCTCACTACTGAACAAACTTCTTTACACCTTCATCATACAACGGGTAGGGTTGGTTGTCATGTGAAATATTTCACAAATTGGTGAAATTACCATTTTAGCCACAATTTCAACAAAATTTGGTCAAAAATGGTGGGTCGTAAAAATTGATGTTTTCATATCAGGGAACTAGCTACTCTAAAATAGATTGAGTGCGTCCACACTCTAGTTACTGGAAAGAGGCATCTTTTCAAATTTGACTGGAGTGCTACCAACCTCCTAATATATGGAGAGTCAAGCGCCTCCAACGCAGCTCGAGTACCACCTTCATCCTAATTCCTGGAAATTCATGTCACTCCATTACGTCTAGAATACCACCAATCTCCTAATTTCAGGAAAGCAATGCCCCTCCATCACAGCTCGAGCACCACCAATCCACTAATTCTTGGAAAACAATTGCTCTCCAACACGTCTGGAGTACCAGCAGCCTCTTAATTCTAGGAAAATAGCAACCTTCCAGAACGCCTTCTCATCCGAATTGTTCTGAACCCACCCCATATCCAATGCTGGTAAAGCAAGCTTGTCTGTATTATTATAAAATTAAATCAATTCTGGGATTGGGGGGAACACCATGTCAAAGCTAGTTATTACTCAAAATATCGAGCAGTCTCATCTCGATCAAATCCAGGCAATCATTCCTAGCTGGGAGATTGTTGCTGGGCGTGATTCATCTGTTTGGTTAGACCATTTAAAAGATGCCGAGGTGATTGTCGGGTGGAAAAAGGAGATTGCGGAGCATTGCATTTTTTCAGACTCCAAGCTTCGTTGGCTGCAAAGCTGGAGTGCGGGTGTTAACAGCATGCCTCTTACCGAAATGGAGAAGAAACACATTCTGCTCACAAGCGCCAATGGGGTTCATGCATATCCGATTTCGGAAACCATTTTTGCCTTAATGCTCGGATTGACAAGGAAAATTCATACATATGTTAAAAATCAGCAGGATAAAAAATGGCACCATTCTGATATGAAGCTTGAGATTCATGAAAAAACAATTGGGATCATGGGTGTAGGACACATCGGGAAAGAGACGGCCAAGATTGCAAAAGCATTTGGAATGACAGTTCTTGGTGTGCGCCATTCAGGACGTGAAGAGGATTTCGTCGATGAAATGTATACGACAGACCAGCTGTCAGAGGTTCTGCCAAGATGTGATTACGTTGTTGTAACATTACCTTTGACGAGTGAAACTCATCATTTATTTGGAGCAAACGAATTTAAGCAAATGAAGTCTTCTGCATTTTTCATTAATATTGGACGGGGCGAGATCGTCGTTGAGGATGAGTTGATTGAAGCACTGCGTTCCGGTGAGATCGCTGGAGCTGGGCTGGATGTGTTTACGAAAGAGCCACTAGATGAGAACAGCCCACTATGGGAATTTGAAAATGTGATTGTGACACCACATACATCTGGTTCAACTGAACATTATACAAAGCGTGTGATTGAAGATATCTTTATCCCCAATTTGAAGAGCTATGCCCAAGGTGGAGTACTACCGAAGAATGTGGTGGATTATAAAAAAGGATATTAGGGACAGTCGCTCTGCCCCTTGTAAAGATTGATGGGATGCGAAACCTCGTGTCCCAATCAATCCTCGTCCTTCACATCTATATCCTCTGGAATTGGTTCGCTTAGCCATTCTTCGTAAAGCTTTTTGTATTTTTCAAGTTGCTCCATCGTTGCATTGAATTGGTCTTTATTCAATAGGTACTGTTCGCCGTCAAAAAGGGCACGCACCTTTTTTTCTTGAATAAGCTTTTTCACTAATTCTTCTGGAATAGATAAATATTCTGCTGTTTCCTTTACTGTTAAGTACAAACTACTTCATCCTTCTTTACCTTCTGATTTTGTATGCACGTCGTTCTGCGTATTCTGAGCAAGGTATGCATACCTTTATTGTATTCCCTTTATCATCGACATACTTTCGCAAAGGTTTGATTTTCCTACTACAAATTGCACATTTCGCACCAAAAAAAGAGCATCGACACCCTCCTTTGATTTTAACATAGGAGAAGACTTAGGATTACCTGTCACATTTCAGAAAAAAGGCAACATTTAATTTTTGTTCTTTTTATCAAGTTTCTCGTTTCCTCGTTTAAAGTTGCCCGTAATTTTAGCAAGCAGTAACTGTATTTTTATGTTGTCATCTTCAACTTCTTTTATCTTTGCTATAAGTCGTTCAGCTTCCCGATCCTTTATTATTTTAATTTGCTTTCCTGCATAATAGATGATAACCATTCCTTTTTTCGTAATTTGATAAGTGAATGGTTCTTCTCTTAATCGGTTTCTTTTATCTATTTCGCTCATTCTAGGGTCTCCCTAACAATTTAAATACATATGTGTCTTTAACTGCTATCAAAATTCATTAGGGGATGAGGCCCCCAATGAATGGGTTTCACTTTATTTCACTGCAACAAACTGATCGACAAAATGCTGTGGATTTAGTTTTTCTCCAGTGGCTCTTTCAATTTTTTCATTCCAATTGTATAACGCACCTGGTTTAAAGAAATCATTCAACAAGAAATTCCCCACTTTTTCTGTGAAAAGATCTGTTGAGATGTTCTTCTCAATATAGCGCTGAAGCTGGGAAGTTGTTAACTCACCAAGCAGATAGTTTTGGTAATACACTGGCACTAACGTAAAATGGATCTTCGCAGCCCAATGCGGATAATCTTGATTTTCAGGCGGTGTCAAATATTGAATGTCATTCACAAGTTTCCACCATAAACGGTTCAAATCTTGATCAGGGTTTTCGTAAAGTTCGCGTTCAAAGAACACAAACGTCATAATCCAACGGCCCGCGATGAGCATTTGACGGCGTAAAGATTTATCAATAAGTGACTTTAACTCATCCACCTGCTCTTGATCCAATCCTAAAAACTGGTGGAGCCATTCCGGATTTTTACCGAAGCGACCATATAACATCGCAATCGCCTCAGTTGTTAATGTATGTGCCGGACTGCGCAATAAGAACGGGAGGCTCCGATCGATATATTTAAAATAAACCGCATGCCCGTATTCGTGGAGCATTGTATTGGACCAATAATCGGATGGCACATTATTACTTAAGACGCGGACATCACCCTCTCGGTCAATGTCGGTACAAAATGCATGCTGGTTTTTCTTCTCTCTTGGATACAAATCGCTTTTTTGAAGCATATCTGTGATATCCATGCCCATTTTTGCGAAAGTCTGTGTTGATAATTCCTCAAGATTCTTCCCTTCATAAAACGGATCTAAATCCAATTCCTTAGATGGTGGGGCCTCTTGGAAAAATGGATCGGCATAATGCCATGGTCGAAGGTCTTCAACCTTAATACCAAATCGTTCTGCAAGCTCTTCATCCATCTCCAGTTTTACCTGACGGAATGGCTCATCAGAAAGTTCCTTTAGCTTTGTAAATATCGAAAAGATTTCTTCACGTTCAAGCTCTTGTGATTTGAAGCTCATTTGGTGGAAGTTTTCAAAACCTAGTGAACGAGCGGCTTCATTGCGTTTTTTCACAAGTGTGAGTAATTTTTCTTCAACTTCTTTCGCAATTTGTTTACTTGCATGCCACGCTTGTTCCCTTAGTTCAAGATCATTGCTTTTGATTAAAATCTGACGGACATCGTTTTCGGATACTTGCTTTCCATTTAATGTCGCACGGAATGTGTTAAACACGCCAACTAATTCCGTTGATAGGTGAACCATTTCCTTCAGCTTGTCTTCTGGAAGTTGGTTTTCAAGCATGTGTGAATATAAGATTTCCAGTTGGCGCTTTTGAACAGGGTCTTCTGTTTGTTCTAGGTATTTTTTTACCTTCTCAAAACGCTCCGCATCTGAAAAATAAACACTATAAGCAGTGTCCGCTTCCGCTGACTTCGCATTCCACTCTTCCTCACCGGTGGTCGCTGCCATCCATGAAGCTTCTGCACCATTAATATGTAACTCGTGGATTGCTTTATTTTGTTCATTTAAAAACTGTTCAATTGACATGGTATTCCCCCTCTTACCCTATAATTCTAGAAAAAGCGGCAAAATCCTTTATCCTCTCAGTCTTTCAAACCCTAAATATCGCGTTCCTTGAAATGTTAGTTTCCCCATATCACCTTCAGCAAGCTGACCATATTCACCACCAGAAACCTTAAACTCAGTTCGATCCCCACTCTCAAACTCAAATGTAACAAAGTAACTCGTGGATGAAGAAACATGATCGTGGTGATGTGGATCCGAATGATGATGGGTATGTCTGCTCACATGTGTGCGCTTTGTTTTTACAAGGGCAGGAACACTAAGTTTGGGTGAATCTTCATTCTTTTTCCACTGACTGATTCCTTTTCCCATATTAAAAATAATGAGTCCAATCACAACAACGAACATAATCATTACAAAAATTGGGACAGCATTGAACATTGCATCTCCTGGATACATTAACCTTCCCCCTTTTTTAAGGAATCTATATTAAACAAATACGCATTAAAAACCAGAAAGTTTCAATGTTCGAAAAATTTTTTACAAAAAAAGAGACGGTTGGGACAATGGACCTGTCCCTCCGTCCCAAAAAAACAGACCTACGTTAGGACGGTAAATCTGTCCCACAGAAGGTCTGCGTTTGTTGATTATTCACCTAGGTCGACGTTGTGGTAGACCTGACGTACGTCTTCAAGGTCTTCTAATGCATCGATCATTTTTTCGAATTTTTCTTTTGCATCGTCTGGAAGGGTTACATCGTTTTGTGCAAGCATTGTTAATTCAGCTACTGTAAACTCCGTAATTCCAGCGTTTTTAAAAGCTTCTTGAACTGCATGGAATTGTTCTGGCTCCGCATACACGATGACAGCATCTTCTTCTTCAAGAATGTCGCGTACATCTACATCTGCTTCCATTAACAATTCTAGTACTTCATCAGCGGTTTTTCCTTCGATACCGAAAACAGCAGTTGCATCAAACATATATGCTACAGAACCACTGACACCCATGTTTCCTCCATTTTTACCAAAAGCGGCACGTACATCTGAAGCTGTACGGTTGACGTTATTTGTTAAAGCATCCACAATCACCATTGATCCATTTGGTCCAAAGCCTTCATAGCGTAGTTCATCGTACGTTTCCTCTGAACCACCCTTTGCTTTTTCAATGGCGCGGTCAATGATATGTTTTGGTACACTGTATGTTTTCGCACGCTCAAGAACGACTTTTAAATGTTGGTTTGACTCAGGATCAGGCTCACCTTGTTTCGCTGCTACATAGATTTCACGTCCAAATTTTGCGTAGATTCTACTTGTATTCGCATCCTTGGAAGCTTTTTTTTCCTTAATATTGTTCCATTTACGTCCCATCTTGAACACTCGCTTTCAACTATTGAATCTTATCTTATTATAATGTAAGTGTTGATTACTACCAAATGCTACCGTTCCACAACTTACATTTTGAACAAAATATATTATACTCCAACATTTAGCGCTTTTCGAGAAAAAATTTGAAGAAAATGTAACCAAAAAACGCCTAGACATGGGTGCCTAAGCGTTTTGACTTTTCTTTTAAGCTAAAGTTAGTTGCCAGGAAACTCCGAAACGATCGTTAATCCAGCCGAATTTTTTGCTGAAACCATAATTACCTAGAGGCATGAGTTCTCCTCCGCCTTCTTTTAACTTTTCATAAAGAGTATCGATTTCTTCTTCCGTACTGCATGTTAGATAAATTGAAAATGAAGGAGTGAATGTAAACTGATGCTTGACATTACTATCAATGCACATAAACTCTTGGCCATTTAACGTAAAAGTGGCATGCATGACTGTTCCTTCATCACCCGGTCCATTTGCTCCATACCGAACAATATTTGTAATCTCAGAATCCTCAATGAGTGACGTATAAAAATTCATTGCTTCCTCTGCATTGCCCTCCTGAAACATTAAAAATGGTGTTATTTTTTCCATAATCATATTCTCCTTTTTTCTTTTTCATTTTTTTAGTATACCCCTACTGTGCTTTATCAAAATCTCTCGGTACGTTAATATGGTGTTCTTGTATGTTTTTACTATTTACAAACCATATTCCTACTAATACTAGCAAAATTCCCGCTAACGATACCACACTTAAGCTTTCATCCAAAAATATGTATCCAGAAATGACTCCCACGATCGGTACAAGTAATAAAGAAATCGATGCTTTGCTTGCTTCTGTACGTCTTAAAATATGATTCCACATCACAAACGCTAAGGCAGAGGCAGCAACTCCTGAAAACAAAATATAAACCACAGGCATGAGTCCCCATTGTGAATTACCCGTTTCAAATGAAAGAGTATATACCAATAATCCCACCGCTCCGATCGTCATCTGCCAAGTAGTAAATTGAATGGTATCACAATGTTTTAATTTCACTTTAAATAGCAAACTCGCAATCGCCCAAGATATAGCGGAGCTTAAGGCTAATAAAACCGTCCACATGGATCCTCCAAAATGGATATTCATCGCAAGAAATAAACCCACGATGCCTATTACAATTCCGAACGTCTTTCTAACTGTTAGCCGTTCATCAGGAATCCACTTATGCGCCATGATCGATAGAAAAAGCGGCATACTGTATGTAAGAACAGAGGTAAGACCTGCACTTATGTGGTTAAGTGATATTTGAATCGCAATGTTAAAATATGTGGTTTGAAGGATTCCACATAGAATAAACCACTTAAGATCGGACTTATTAGGCAGTGGTATTCGTTTTATGAAGCACAGACCTAAGAGTACAATGGATCCTGTTAAAAACCGCCATGCAGCAAATTCCCCAGGAGGAAAAACACCGTTCCCCAATTTCATGACAACAAAATTAAATCCCCAAATCAGACATAAGATGACCATAGACATGTACATTAGGAAGTTTCCCCTCCTCTCAATTTAGCTCGAAAAAGAACAGTCATGTATGATTATTCTTTTATTTTAAAATACTCGAGATCTTCTTCCTGGATTTCTCCCACATGCTGCAAATCCACACTGCCGCCCCATGAACCCCCACCAACCATGGTAGCACGGGAGTCTTGCCTTTTATTTTCATTGTTATACGGAATCCAGCCAAAATACACATCCTGAATGACAGGAAACATGTTTTGAAAAATGGAATCTGGTTGTTTCGCTTCTTCCACTTTGAGAGAAGCCTCTATCACGCTCTGCCATTCTTTAGGAAGATCTATTATCCCGTATGGATTTTCTTTAAAATCTAGGATGGTCTTCATTTGAAGCCTTGGATAATAATTGTCAATTCCTTCAGTAATAAGATAATTGCGATCCCGTAGCAGATAAAATTCTCCATAACTGATTTGATCACTAGGGTGAATATTCCAAAATACCCTATAGGAACTCGGATCCGTACTCTTTAACTTGATAACCCTAGGGCCACCTACGGTACTATCAAATTCCTTATTCCATTTATGATTTTTCCACAGCCAAAGAGTCATACCATATTTGTTTTCATTTGTAACAATCGGCACAAAAACACGCCTTTCATCTATCTCAATAACATCAAGGACCTCATTTACTTCAGAATACCGTTTAAAAGTATCAGTTTTGGTGAAGGTAGTGGGCTTAGCTAAGTAGAAATAATAGATCAAGAAAAGAAGAACAACTAAACCTATTAGTCCTATTATCATTTTACGTTTCATTCATTTTACACCCCTTTTAAAAAGACGACATCGGAGCGAAAATAATATTGTTTTTTAGGGGTTGCGATTAATAGGCCTTTCCCATCTTCTTCAATGAAAATCGTTGTAGGTACATTGCTTCCCCATTTTCCTTGTACTCCAATCACTTGGTATGGAAATCGTTCTTTTCTTGTATTTGGTTCTCCGTACATATATGTTTCCTCGTACCACTGATCACTAAAAAATTCCGTTTGTTGCATGGTAGACAGTTGTTTCATAACTATATCCTTTTGCAATATAACATCCTTTGCGGCTGGGTGGGTATTGATAATTTTCGCACTTTCCACTTCGGAAACATAGGTTGCTATATTACCTGGAGGATATATCACATACTGCAGGCCCACCGAAGCCAAAGTCATTATGACAAAAAGAAAGTTTGCGAGAAAACCAAGCCAGGCATATTGGCGATATCTCTCCCAACGCCCCTCTTTTGATCTCAAGATAAAATAAAGAATCCATACACCTAACGGTAAAATAGGTATCTTCATAAGTGTTTCAAATAGGTTCATATTAAAAGAAAATGTAAAAAGTCCAACAAGTAAAACAAGAATGATCTTCCACAGCTTTGGTTTCTCTTCTTGTTTTTTATAAATTCTATATGAAAAAAATACAATCGTACCCCACCCAATAAGGAACGTCATCATGGATATAAGGCTTACATCAAAATCAAACCGAAATGAAATTAGAACCACCCCTTTTTCTTTTACCTTACTATATATTCGTATTGAGGTGCCTGATTCCTTTTTTTAAGCAAATAAAACGTGCAAAACCTTATAGGCTCTGCACGTTTTTGATACGATAACTCTCATCTATAAGACTGCTACTTCATTACTCTGCAGAATTTTCTTCTGTCCATACCTGCTGAAGAGCACCAAGGAAGGTGGAAGTTGGCTGCGCACCAGAGATCGCGTATTTTTGATTGATTACGAAAAACGGAACACCAGTAACACCAATTTGTTGCGCAAGCGATTCGTCAATTCGTACATCATTTGCGAATTTCTTTTCGTCTTTTAACACGTCAAGTGTAGCTTCGCGATCCAATCCTACAGACTCTGCGAGATCAGCTAGTACCTCATAGTCACTAATGAGTTTTCCTTCTTCGAAATAAGAGTGAAGGAGAATCTCAGTCATTTCTTTTTCTTTCCCCTCAGTTGCCGCAAATTTTGCAAGGCGGTGAGCATCAAATGTATTTGTGTGTTTCATTGTATCAAAATTATAGTTTAGCCCAACACCTGCTGCTTGCTCCCCAACATTTTCGTTCATTTGCTTTGCCTGTGCAACGCTAGTTCCGTATTTTGAAGCAAGCAATTCATGGATACTTTGTCCTGAATATGGCTTTGCATTTGGATCTAATTCAAAGCTTTTGAATTCTACTTCAACTTCGTCTCGATGTGGAAATTGCTCAAGCGCTTGTTCTAAGCGACGCTTTCCTACATAACAGAACGGACATACAAAATCCGACCATACCTCAATTTTCATTTTGACACCTCATTTAGGTTATTTTTCACTATGGTAACATATACATTTTGTAAAAGCTCATTGGACGACTTCGGTATAAATTTCCCTCTTCGAAAGCCAACATACATTAGAATGCCGTAACGGTACATGGTTGGGTTGATTGGGGTCGAGCGTGTAGTGCAAGACCTTTGTTGCGGCACATCATAGGGGGATTTTTGCTATAGCTTGTACCGCTAGATCACTGTTGCGGGACATGCTTGAGGGATTTTTGTTAAAGCTTGTACCGCGAGACCATTCTTGCGGCACATGCTTGAGGGATTTTTGCTAGTGCTTGTACCGCTAGACCATTCTTGCGGCACATGCTTGCGGGATTTCTGCTAAAGCATGTACCGCAAAAACCACATTACGTCACATACTTGGGTAAAATGTCTCCGTGCGTGTATCGCAAGAACTCTTAACCACCCAAATTCCCTGGCAAAATACATTTTTGAACATTTAGTGAAAAGTATTTGACAATTTTGTGAACAAAGTGAATAATTTATAGTAGGAGGATGAGGAAAAATGAAAACTACTATGCTTGAGGCTGTTAAGTATTTTGGGGGAACAGTGCTTATTGCCGGTATCATTATTTTTTGTCTAGGATTTTTTGGGAGCGGTTCCAGCATATTAACACCGATTGGAATCGGAACGGTTATGGGGGCCATATTTGTCTTTTTAATGGGGCTGTTTTTAATCGCATCTGAAGAAATGTTACTGAAGGCACAGGGGACAAAACAAGACTAAATAATTCATTCATTAACTATAGGCTTAGCCGTTCATAATCGGCTAGGCTTTTTATTTTCGCACAAAAAAAAGAGTGCCCCGTAAGACACTCTAAAATCTATTACATATCCCATACCATTAGGAATAGTGTACCGAAAATTGTAATTAACGCGATAAAAATCATGAAATAGACATTTGCGTAAATAGCCCAACGATCTTTTGTTTCACCCGCATGCATGAATACAACGAGCTGTACCAATGCTTGCACAAATGCTGTAACAATCAATATTGTAATACCTACTGTAAAGGATAGGTCAAGGAAGTACACGGAAAGAGCAATCACTGTAAGAAGCAATGAAAAGACAAAGCCATTTATTTGTTTTGCTGGAAAAAGTTCTTTCATATTACATCATTCCTTTCAAATAGATGAAGCTGAAGATGAAAATCCAGACTACATCTAGGAAGTGCCAATACAAAGAAAAGATGAATGATTTACCAGCAGTTTCTGCAGTTAAACCCCGTTTTCTAATTTGGAGAAGAATCATCACTCCCCAAAATAATCCAAAGGTCACGTGAAGTCCGTGTGTTCCTAAAGTTGTTAACAACATCGCCGTAAATGCACTCGTTTGTAGACCTGCTCCTACATGGACATAGTGTACAAACTCGTAGATTTCAACACCTAGGAAAGTTAAACCTAGAATCAATGTGACCGCGAAGAAACTCATCATTGCCTTCACTCTGCCAATACGCATGGCATGAACCGCAAGACCGATTGTAAAACTACTGGTTAAAAGTAATAAGGTTTCGATTAATACAGGTGTGATTTCAAAAATCTCTGCACCTGACGGACCGCTTCCGATGCGGTTCTCTAATGTAAAATAAGATGTAAACAATGTTGCGAACAGCATAATTTCAGCACCAAGGAAAACCCAGAAGCCAAAAATATTTAATTCGTTTTGGTGCGTACTATATTCAAGAGGTTGCGAGTGTCCAAGTTTCATAGTTTAGCACCTCCAAGTTTTTCTTCTGTTTCTTTAATCTTATCAACTGGAATGTAATGCCCAGGATCCTTTTCAAATGAACGGTATGCCATACATCCAAATATACCAATTGTTGAAGCAATCAATAGCGGCCAAATCGCAAATACGAATGAGAAGCCCCATACAAAGAAGATGCTACACATGATGAACGGAAGTCCACTATTGTTTGGCATATGAATTTTTTCAATTTCACCTGGGAATAGCTTGTGCTTTTTCTTTTTGTCATCCCAGAATGGTTCGCTAGAGTTCACACTTGGTGTTAACGCAAAGTTATACTCAGGAACTGGTGTATGTGTTGCCCACTCTAAAGTACGTGCATCCCATGGATCACTGCCAATGTTTCTTGGTGCGTAACGGATACTGTAATACACGTTATATACAATCAGAATAAATCCAATCGCCATAATACCCGCACCGACGAACGAAACCATGTTCAATGGACCAAATCCAGTGCTTTCTGAGTATGTGTACATACGACGAGCTTGACCGTCTAATCCAGTGATGTACATTGGGAAGAATGCAAGGACAAATCCGATTGCAAGTGACCAGAACGTCCATTTTCCGATACGTTCATTAAGCATAAATCCAAACATTTTTGGCCAGTAATAGGTGAGTGCCGCAAGCATCGCAAACACAACACCTGGAATAATTGTGTTATGGAAGTGAGCTACAAGGAACATTGTATTGTGGTACTGGTAATCGGCTGCTGACATCGCAAGCATTACTCCAGTTACCCCACCGATTGTAAATAACGGAATAAAACCAATTGAGTAAAGCATTGGAACAGTAAAACGGATTTTACCTTTCCATAATGTAAACAACCAGTTAAAGATTTTCACACCTGTTGGAACAGCAATCATCATTGTTGTAATTGAGAAGAAGCTGTTTGATGCAGCCCCCTGCCCCATTGTAAAGAAATGGTGCGCCCAAACTAGACATGAAAGTACTGAGATGATGACCATAGAACCAACCATTGATTTGTAGCCATATAGGTTTCTTCCTGAGAAAGTTGAAATAATCTCACTGTAAATACCAAACGCAGGTAGGATTAAGATATATACCTCAGGATGTCCCCAAACCCAGAATAGGTTGGCCCAAAGCATATCCATTCCACCGTTCGTACTTGCAAAGAAATGCGTTCCGAAAAGTCGGTCCATTGTTCCCATTGCTAAGGCAACTGTTAAAACTGGGAAAACTGTTACGATAATTAGGTTGGCAATAAGAGTTGACCATGTGAACATTGGCATTTTCATCAATGTCATGCCAGGTGCTCTCATTTTTAAAATGGTCGTTATCATATTGATACCTGTCATTAAGGTACCAAGACCCGATATCTGCAAGGCAATCATATAATAGTTCGTACCAACTGATTCACTAAAGTCATTTCCTGCAAGTGGGAAATATGAAGTCCAACCTGCATCAGGTGATCCACCAATTACGAAAGAGATGTTAAATAACATTGCCCCCATAAAAAAGAGCCAGAAGCTGATTGCGTTTAAGCGTGGGAATGCCACATCACGCGCTCCAATTTGTAATGGTACAACATAGTTCATGAATCCCATGATAAACGGCATCGCCATGAACATGATCATGATTACACCATGCGTTGTAAAAATTTCATTATAGTGCTGTGCGTCTAACAGCTTCGCTTCTGGTGTTGCTAGCTGCGCACGTAACATAACAGCATCTACCCCACCGCGGAAAAGCATGATCAAGGCAGAAATTAAATACATAATCCCGATTCGTTTATGGTCAACGGTTGTTAACCATTCGCGCCAGAGATAGCCCCATTTTTTAAAATAGGATAAACCGGCGACAATTCCGATTACGGTAAGTCCAATTGCGACCATTGCTGCATAGATGGCTGGACTAGGATGTGGTATGGCAAATCGTTCGAAAAATTCCATCCGTTGTTACTCCTTTCAAATGAAGTGAATTCGGCGTTCAAAATGTATTGATTTAAAATGTTTAAAGACATTCTTTAATGAATAGTTCGTTTTTGTCTTCGAGATATAGTATCAAGGACATTTATTTATTTTTAACCTCGTGATTTGTCCGTGAGAAGCTCTGTCGGAGACATTTTACGGCATCACACCGTTTGTTTTGTCCTTGATACGTGGTATCAGAGACATTTTCCTGCTTTACACTGTTTGTTTTGTCCTCGAGAAACGGTGTCAGAGACATTTCGAAGACCTCAATCACAACTTTTGTCCTCGAGACACTGTATCAGAGACAATTCAATGACTTTCCCTGAAACTTTTATCCGTGAAGAGCAGCATTTCTAAATATTAATGCCCTTCATGCTCTGAATGAGCTTCGTGCTCGTCATGACCTTCCTCGTGACCTTCTTCAGAATCTGCTGATCCATGATCATGTTCTGGTGGTGGCGCAAATTCTAGGTGAGTTCCAGTAAACGTCATTTGACCAAGATGGCCAGGTTCTATTAGCTCATCGAATTTTTCTTCGGTAAGAGGCTCGGCAGTCTCTTTAACCTCGTCTACCCAATCCTCAAAGTCTTTTTCAGGAACTGCCTTTACACTAAAAGTGTTTTCTGCAAATCCTTTACCACTGAAGTTTGCGTTACGTCCCATTAATTCACCCTGCTCATCTGCAGCAAGATGCAATGTCGTAATCATGTCTGCCATGGCGTATTTTTGTCCGCCAAGCTGTGGAATCCAGAAGCTTGTAATTGGTCCGTAAGAATAAAGTCTGAATTCAAGTGGTCGGTCTGTTGGAACATATAAGTAATTGACTGTTTCAATATCCTCTTCTGGGTAGCTAAAATGCCATTTCCAGTTTGAAGATGATGCATAAATCACCAATGGTTCTTGGTCTTCGTAACCTTTTGGTGCAGACTCGACAATGTAGTTACTTTGTACAGAAACAATTGAAAGATAACCAACGATTAAAATTGGAATACCGATACAAATGGCTTCAACCCAAGGATTTCCTTCAATATGTGGTGGTTCGTAATCCTCTGGCATTTTTGAAGCTCGATATTTAACAAGCATATATACTAGCAATACGAAAACGACAATGACTACTACTGCCATGATTCCAATTGAAAGTAGGATATCTTGGGCTTGCCTCTCAGCTTGTGGACCCTTTGGATCAAGGACCATTACGGGTTCACAGCCTGTTAGCACTGTGGCAATAGTAATAACCATCGATAAGAAAAACCATTTGATTTTCATAAAAGTACTCCTTTCCGAATGGATGCTCTAATTTAACAACTATGATCGTTATACAGAAATTGTGTACAACTTCACAAAGTTGTCAAAATTTTTTTAGCTACTTGTTTTTTTCGTAATATATTGAAAAACTGTAGCTAAAAGTTTATTTTTCCAAAATAATTTCTTTTGATTTTTTCCACTGTGTAAATGATGATAACATCAAAACTTTAAAAAGTTGTTACAAAATCAGGAAGGAAGTTTTTGGCAAATACAAATTTCCTTAACATAAGTGTTCCAAACCTTGATGTGTTGCATATCACAGGTGTTTTTTCGAATTTGAACATTTTGTTACAATCTCAAACAAAAAAAATTCTCCCTATTATTAATGGAATTTCAAATATCCAACCATACTATAAAAAATGATGTTCGTAAGGGTGGTGGGGACACTGAAATTATTGTGGACTATGATGCTTTTCTTTTCTGTTCAGCAATTCCAGCCTCAGGATCATGTATACATAACCTATAAAGGGGATCCGATCGCGACCGTGAATCGTGCTGAATATTCTCTTCCATTGCTCGGTGTTCCTACATTGGACACCAAAAAATTCACAGATTTTCTAACTTATTTAGATGAGCAAGTATACGAGGAACCAAAGGACGCAAAGATCGGTAAATCAGGTGATATCGTCAAGGAACATGTAGGCGTGAAATTAAATAAGGATAAATTCACAAAATTGTTTTTCTCTAGTTTTTTTGGAAAAAAGGATTTTATTGAGGTTCCTATTGAGCGAATTTATCCACGTGTAGATAGCGAACTTTTATCAACCATTCGGGTAAAAAAGATTGGACAATATGTGACGCATTTTAATTCTTCTAATAAAGAGCGTGCCACAAATATTGCTCTTTCGGCTGCGGCCATTGATAGTTATGTGCTGTTTCAAAATGAAACCTTCTCCTTTAATAAGGTTGTTGGCAAGCGAACCGCTGCCAGAGGATATCAGCCTGCTCCTGAAATCATTAGAGGTGAATTGATTGAAGGAATCGGTGGTGGAATTTGCCAAACCTCGTCGACCCTATTCAATGCTGTCGACCTTGCCGGTGTTGAGATCGTTAAGCGCTATTCCCACAGCAAACGTGTTGGCTATGTACCTCCAGGACGCGATGCTACAGTAAGCTGGTATGGACCTGATTTTCTTTTTAAAAATACATACAATCAACCGATTTTAATACGAGCAAGGGTTAATGGCGGAACGATTATCGTTTCTGTATATTCTTCGGAGGACATCAATTATACGCCACGAAAGATTAAACCTAAAAAGGAAAAGAGAGACCAATCTTAACTTACTTTGGTCTCTCGATTTCAAACACGTTTCCTATTTTCGCATAATAATTTCCTGCCAAACGGCTTACCGCTCCTAGTTTTTCTTGGTCAATTCGGCCGTTGTTATATAGTTCCTCATCGACATTAAACTGGACCACTTTACCGATGAGCAAATCACAACCAGGCTGTTCCTGACCGCCTAATTCGATTGCCTGCTCCAACACACATTCCATTCGAATTTTGGCTTCCTTTATCCCCGGAACTTTTATAGTTGTACTTTCAACCGGAGTTAGTTTGGCCAGCTCAATTTCACTTTCATTTGGTGGAAGACTTGCTGCGGTGATATTGATTTTTTCTACATTACTCTGATCCACGATATGAACGACAAACTCTTTTCCTTCTAAAATATTTCGAGCCGTGTCCTTCATAATTCCCTCTTTCCGTTGAATCGATAATGAAATGAGAGGTGGATTGGATGATACTATATTAAAATAACTAAAAGGTGCACCGTTTAGCGTACCTGTATTTGATAGCGAAGTTACAAATGCAATGGGTCTAGGGATAATGCTGCCAATTAACAGTTTATAATTGTCCCTTTCCGAACTCTTATTTGGATCAATTGAAATCATTTTTAATCTCCTTTTAATCCAGATTTCTTACTTCAAATGGTAACAGGACATTTTCTATTTTTTGACGGTGTGGCTCATATTGTGGAGGTAGCTTCAGTTCTGAACCCATTTTCTCATATTCCTCATCGATTCCAAATCCCGGAGGATCTGTCGCAATTTCAAATAAAATTTCACCATGCTCTCTAAAATAAATGGCATTAAAATAATTTCGGTCGCGCACTTGTGTTACCCCATAGCCATGATCGGCAATGTATTGTTGCCACTGTAATTGCTCCTCATTATCCTTTGCACGCCATGCAATGTGATGTACGATCCCCACACCCATTTTGCCTTTTTCACCTGGGGTTCGTTTTACATCAATCACATTTCCAATGTCACCTTCAGCTTTACAGCGAAGAAAATCTCCTTCCTCACCAATGCGCTCTAGTCCCATTACTGATAGAAGTTTTTCAGTTTGTTCAGGCTGTGAGGAAAATAAAACCGCACCACCAAAGCCCTTTATTGCAACATTAGAGGTCACGTCTCCAAATTCCCACTTACTGTTTGCTCCTTCTTCTCGTTCTACAAGTTCAAGCTGCAGACCGTGGATATCATTAAATTGGAGATACTGTTCTCCGAAACGCTCTGTTTTTTTATACGAGAGCTTGAACTTGGTTAACCTTGATTCCCAAAAAGGAAGTGCTCCCTTTGGAACTACGTAGGTTGTTACTCCCACTTGTCCATCGCCAATTTTACCTTGATATGCATCTGCCCACGGGAAAAAAGTTATAATGCTACCTGGATTACCGACGTCATCTCCAAAATAAAAGTGATACGTACCTGGGTCATCAAAATTGACTGTTTTTTTCACAAGACGCAGTCCTAAAACACCAGCATAGAAATCGACATTCTCTTGGGGATGTCCAACAATGGCAGTAATATGATGTATGCCTGCTGTTTTCATAGTTTCTATCTCCTTTTATCATTCGTTAATTTAGTTTCCAACAATAAGGTCGGAATATTCGCTTCGAGCGCATTATCTTTAATTGAGTTATCTTGAATTCAAGATAATTTTATATCATGATTTGGAAATTGTCAATTTTAGATCGGCCAAACCATTTTAAAAGCCTTCCGTTTCGTCCGGAAGGCAATTATATACGAGAATGGCATTGTTTTTTAGTTGTTTGCTTTCTTCTTTAGCTCGTCTAGTTGTTTGATGATGATTTTTCTTTGTCCTTTTAACTCAATTAAGCCTTAGTTTTGAAATGCTGAAAGCCTTCGACTGAGAGTCTCCTGTGAGGTTCCAAGATAGGATGCGAGGTCTCCTTTGCGAATCGGCAGTTCAATCTTCTTCGTTGCTTCTTCCTGCCCTTCAATAAGCTCGACTAAATAGCCTGCTACGCGCTTTTCCACATCTTGCGAATTTAATTTTTCAATGAGTGTTTCCGTTTCATGGAGACGACTCGTGAATTCCTCTAAGATTTTTAATGAAATGGTTGGATAACGTAGGAGTAATTGATGAATGTCCTGTTGCTTGATGGTGCAAACCCCGTATCTTCCATTGCCTCTGCAAAGCTAGTCGTCATCGTTTTTGAAAAGAGGGATAGCTCGCCAATGAAGTCTCCTTCCTCAACAAATCGGATAATTTGTTCTTTCCCGTTTTCCGTAATTCGGTACATTTTTACAAAGCCTTTATGGACAATAAAAAGTTGTTCGGAGAGTTCATCTGAATGGAATAAAAGCTCACCTTTCTTCAAATGTTTGCTCACCGCAACTTGTGAAATTTCAGCCATTTCGTTTTCAGTCAAATGGTTGAAAATCGGTACCCTTGAAATACATGAGTTTTTCATGTGCTCATCGTGATTACAAGATTGATAGGACATTCATCTTCTCTCCTTTATTTAATGATCGGTAACACGCACTGTTGGATGGAAGTCTTCTTTAAACATACCAGATACTAGGAGAAACTACCTTGTTAAAACACCTATGATTCCTAAAGTTGACACAATTACAGAGAACTGTTTTCCTCCAATTTGTTTACAGCTTTATTGTAAGTGTAACTAGAAAGAGAAACTTTGACGGGGGTCAAAATTGGGGATGAATTTAGATATTGAGGAAATAAAAAAGAGGAGGTTAGCCCTCCCCTTAGTTTTGACGAGTATTTTTCGAATAGCCATCGCGCGAACGGTATTGCTGTGGTGCTCTCGCTGGGTAGCGCAATGGAAAACTAAACATATGAACGAGCTTTGTAAATGGAATTGATGCAAATAACAAGAATGACAGAATGACGTGAATTTTAAACAGAGTAGGAACCCCAAGCATTAATTCGGGCTGTGGATTTAATGTGAATAAGCTACGGAACCACGGCCCAATTGAAACCCGATACTCATATGCCGCTACGGTTGTGTTATACACCAATGTCATGTACGTCCCCAAACCAGCAATGATAAGCAACAGAATGATTGTAAAATAACTGCCTGCTGACGTATGGACATGAACGCGTTCAATTACAAATTTTCGAATCAAAAATAGAACTAATCCAATCACCACCATAAGCCCAGCAACGCCTCCTCCGGCTATGGCAAAAAGGTGATATGTATGGTCGTCGATTCCGATTGCATTGTAAAACTCGAGAGGAATCAGCATCCCCATTACATGACCAATAAAGGCGAAAATAATCCCATAGTGAAAGATCACAGAAGCGTAGCGCAGCCACTTTTTCTCAAAGATTTCTGTAGATGGTGCCGTCCAGCTTTTGCCTCGAAACACAAACCGATAAAATGACCCTACGACAAGGATTGCTGCGCATAAATAAGGATATGCTGTCCACCAGAAATGTAATTCCATTCAATGACCTCCTTTCAATTTCATGAAGCAAAGATTAAACTTATCCACATAAGAACATTTGTTTTCCACAGCCTGTGGATCCTTTTGTGGATAGTGTTGAAAGATCACCCATTTTCTTTTTCCACAATATCCACGTTATCCACATAAAAGCATCCTTTTTATCCACATTGTCCACATTATCCACAGAGTTATGAACATTATTGATAAAACATTGGATATGGAAGGTCTTCTAAATCGGCTTTTTCACGCTGATTTTCTAACAAAGTGATTTCTTCTGCTTCTGGTGCTTCAAAGACAAACATCATTAATAGGTCAATAATCCGGTAGTAAGGATTCGAATTTAAAAGGTTCTTATGAATTCGATCAACAGCGAAGGCTAAGCGGCGGTATAACCGTTCAAAGTTTTCACCCTCTGGTGCATGTGCTAAAAGTTCAAACAGCATCGGGATATAATCCACAATTTCCTTACCGTGATATTCAAATCCACCTTCGACGATTAGCTTTTGTAGCTTAATTAATGCTGCTCCTCGTTTTCGGCTATCCCCTAATTCATGTGCTGTTAAATATAATCCTGTTTTATCCTTATAATCGAAGGTCTCTACATAGAGTTCCTGTAATTCAAGCAATGGCATCTTAGAGAGAGGTGCAATTCTTTCTAAGATTTCATTTCTCATTTTTACAGAACCTACTTCTTCATTCACATAATCCTCGATATCCGGATACCCTTCAAGAAGGGCTTGATCCGGATAATCAAGGATTCGGGACATCATCATTAATATAGCTTTTGCTTCATTGGTCATTGATTTCCACTTCTTTCAAATGGATATGTCACCATTCCTTCTGGAGGAGCTAAATCCTCAATACTACATGCGCCTTGCTTATAATGGAGGTCTTCATCCATTTCACGGCGACCGGTCGGAATCACAAAGCGCTCATTGTATTTGGCAACCCCTAATAAGCGCTGCATTTCTTCAAGCTCTTCTGGTGTCGTTTTTGCTTCCTTTAAAAGCTTGTTCATTGACTCACCATCAATTCCTCCAACTGTTTTTGCCCGCATGTGAACACGCATCGCAGCCATTTTAAGTAGGACACGGCGAATAACACTCGTATCATCTGCTGATAAAATAGATGCTAAGTACTCCATCGGGATTCTCATGTCATCCACAGCTGGAATATAGCCATCTGCACTTAATGACTGCTCGTTCGTGATATGGTTCATGATTGGACTAAGTGGCGGCACATACCACACCATAGGCATGGTGCGATATTCAGGGTGCAATGGCAATGCAATCTTCCACTTCATCGCCATTTTATACACGGGTGACTCCTGCGCACTGTTAATCCAACTTTGATTAATTCCTTGTTCTTGGGCTTTTTCAATCACTTCTGGGTCAAATGGGTCTAAAAAGACAGAGAGCTGTGATTCATATAAATCCTTCGGGTCTTCTACAGAAGCTGCTTCCTTCACACGATCAGCATCATATAAAACAACCCCGATATAGCGGATTCGACCTACACATGTTTCGGAACAAATGGTTGGTAGACCCGCTTCTGTACGTGGATAACAGAAATTACATTTTTCTGCTTTATGCGTATTCCAGTTATAGTACACCTTGTGGTATGGACAACCATTCATGCAAAAACGCCAGCCACGGCACGCATCCTGGTCAACCAGAACAATGCCATCCTCATCCCTTTTGTAAAGTGCACCTGATGGACAGGAGGCAACACAGGATGGATTTAAGCAATGCTCACAAATTCGTGGTAAATACATCATGAATGTTTTTTCATACTCCATCGCAATATGCTCTTGAAGCTTCTGCACATTAGGGTCCATTGGGACGACTTCACTACCACCTGCAAGGTCATCATCCCAGTTTGGTCCCCATTCCGGCTTATCCATATATTTTCCTGTAATCATTGATTTTGGGCGCGCTACAGGAATATTTTCCCCTTTTTCAGCCCAATGAAGATGTTCAAAATCATAAGTCCATGGCTCATAAAAATCATCAAACTCTGCCATATTTGGATTGTAAAAAATGTTTGCCAATTTGGAAATTGGACCACCAGCTCGAAGGTGTAGCTTCCCATTTCTTAATGTCCATCCACCCTTAAAGCGATCCGTGTTTTCCCATTCTTTCGGGTACCCTGGTCCTGGACGGGTTTCAACATTATTGAACCAGACGTACTCCATTCCTGGTCGATTGGTCCATACATTTTTACATGTGACAGAACAAGTATGACAGCCAATACATTTGTCGAGGTGCATCACCATTGCCACTTGTGCTTTAATCCTCAAGCCAATCGACCTCCTTTAATGGGCGAACAATTGTCAACGTATCTCTTTGGCTACCTGTTGGTCCATAATAATTGAAGCCATAGCTTAGCTGTGAATAACCACCAATCATATGTGTTGCCTTTGGATAAATTCTGGTCACGCTGTTATGTGTTCCACCACGATTTTTATTAATTGTATTTCCTGGCACTCCCATTGTGCGGTCTTGGGCATGGTGCATATAGACCGCTCCGCGCGGCATTCTGTAAGTTAGAACCGCTCTTGCAACAACGGCGCCGTTCCGGTTATATAACTCAATCCAATCGTTGTCCTTAATCCCGATTTCAGCAGCATCCTCTTCATTCAACCAGACAACCTGCCAGCCTCTAAAAAGCTGAACCATGTTGCGGGTATCTGTGAACATCGTGTGGATTCCCCATTTTTGGTGAGGTGTCATGTATCGAAGAGTAATGGACTTCCCTCGATTCTCGACCTCTTTTTCACCCTTAATAAAAGGACCTTTGTTAATAGGCGGAAGATAGAGCGGCAGACCTTCACCATAATCAAGCATCACTTCATGGTCTAAATAGAAGCTTTGTCGTCCTGTAAGAGTGTGCCACGGAATGTGGTACTCTTTGTTAACCGTAAATGGTGAATAACGACGGCCATCACTTTCGAGCCCACTCCAAACAGGTGTTGAAAGGGTTTGTCTCGGTTGGATGGTCAAGGCATCTAATGTAAAGTCCTCTTCCTCTCGCGCCTCTGAAATATGCTCCAGCTTCTTCCCTGTCTTTTGCTCCATCGATTTCCAACCTTCAACCGCACGCTTACCATTTGTCGCTCCTGACATAAGAAGAATCGCATTAATGGCTTTCACATCGGAATACAAGGAAGGAAGACCTTTTCCAATCCCTTGTGATTTTGAAGGTCCTAGTCGGTCCAATAAGGATGGATAGACCTTATCCCCAGGGATTTTAACCCCTTTCGTACCGTAGCCATTTTTAATATTCGGTCCGACAGTTATCCACATGTCATACACATTCGGATAATCACGTTTCACGAAATTGAGGTTTGGCATTGTTTTTCCTGGAATTCCTTCCACTTCACCTTTACGCCAATCCTTCACTTTTCCGAAAGGTTGAGCAATTTCATTGATTGTGTCATGGGCAAGGGGTGAAATGACGAGATCCTCTTGTGCCGGCAAATGATCTTTCGCAAGCTCTGAAAAGACTTTTGCAATTTCCCTAAATGCATCCCAATCACTTCTTGTTTCCCAAGGTGGGCTAATTGCTGCATTAAATGGATGGACGAATGGGTGTAAATCTGTTGTACTTATGTCTTGTTTTTCATACCAAGTTGCTGCAGGCAGGATAATGTCAGAGAACAGTCCAGAGCTGGTCATTCGGAAATCCATACTAATGAAGAGATCCGTCTTTCCTTCAGGTATTTTTTCTGAAATCTTGACATCCTTTGGTTGCCAAGATTGCTCAGGATCTGATAAAATCGTATCCTTTGAGCCAATTAAATGCTTGACGAAATACTCATGACCTTTCCCGCTGTCACCTAATAAATTGGAGCGCCAATTAAAGAATACTCTCGGGAAGTTCCGTGGGTCATTTGGATTTTCAATCGCAAAATCAAGTTTTCCATCGACGAGTTGTTTGGCTATGTCATCAATCACAGCTTGGTCATCACTATTTTTTGAACGAGCTTCCTTCATGACATCCAATGAGTTTTGCGATAGTGTTGGGAAGCTTGGTAACCAGCCAAGACGTGCTGACATCGCATTAAAATCAGCCGGATGCATGTTGGAATATTTGCTGCCCCAGTCTGTCTCACTATCATCAAAATCATATTCATAACGGAACTGTTCGGTTGCAAAATAGAAAAACGATGTGCCATTCATTAAACGCGGTGCTTTCACCCAATCATTCGCAAAGGCAATTTGGGAAAAGCCCTCTAGTGGACGAACTTTTTCTTGTCCCACATAGTGAGCCCAGCCGCCACCATTGACACCTTGTGAACCTGTTAATAGGACAAGATTTAAAATGGCGCGATAGATTTGGTCACTATGGAACCAGTGGTTTGTTCCTCCACCCATCGCAATCATCGATTTACCTTGGGTTAGAGCTGCATTTTCTGCAAATTCACGCGCTACCTGGATGACGTGTTCCTTTTTCACACCCGTAATGCTTTCCTGCCACGCAGGTGTATATGGTCTAGCTGCATCATTATAATCAGTCGGATAATCACCTTGAAGTCCTCGGTTTATACCGGTGTGAGCAAGCATTAGGTCATAAACGGTCGTCACAATCAGTTCATTACCAGATTGGTCCTTCATTCGTTTAATTGGTACACCGCGAACCACTTTTCCGCCCTCTTTTTCTGCGAAATAAGGGAATTCTACCAATACGACTTCATCGGATTCCTTCATAAAACTTAACTTCGGATTGATACTCGTACCATCCTCCGTTGTCATATCAAGATTCCATTTTGTGCTGCTATCCCATCTGAAGCCTTGGCTTCCATTTGGAATCGCGATTTGATTTGAGTTTTCATCCCAAACCACAGTTTTCCATTCACCAAGCTCTTGTTGATCGGAAAAATCAGATGCACGCAGGAACCGGTCGGATCGATAGTTTTCTCCTTTTTTACCCAAGGTAATGAGGAACGGTAAATCCGTGTATTGTTTCGCATAATCACTAAAGTATGGCGTTTCTTGATCCACATAAAATTCTTTTAAAATAACATGAGTCATGGCCATTGCAAGTGCACCATCTGTCCCCGCTTTTGCAGGAAGCCAAATGTCAGCAAACTTGTCATATTCCGCGTAGTCCGGGCTAACTCCGACCACCTTTGTACCGTTATAACGAGCTTCCACCATAAAATGGGCATCAGGGGTTCTCGTTTGTGGAATGTTAGTCCCCCATATAATGAAGTATTTCGTATTGTACCAATCACCGCTTTCCGGAACGTCGGTCTGGTCACCCCACACCTGTGGTGATGCTGGCGGTAAATCTGCATACCAATCATAGAAGCTAAGAATGGTTCCTCCGATTAGGGATAAGAATCTTGCACCACCTGCGTAGCTCACCATCGACATAGCCGGAATCGGGCTAAACCCTACGACCCGGTCTGGTCCGTATTTTTTGATGGTATAAATGATAGATGCTGCGATGATTTGGCAGACGTCCTTCCAGTTACCTCTAACAAATCCGCCTTTACCACGTGCAGAAACATAAGCCTTTCGCTTTTCAGGGTTGCTCACGATATTTTCCCAGGCTTGTACCGGATTATCAGCCTTTGAGACTTCATCCTTCCAAAGAGCGAGGAGGTCACCTCGTACATACGGATATTTCACCCGTGTTGGGCTATATGTATACCATGAGAAGCTCGCACCCCGTGGACATCCGCGGGGCTCGTAGTCTGGGAAATTGTCCCCAGTTGTCGGATAGTCTGTTTGCTGAGTTTCATAGGCAATAATCCCGTCTTTGACATGGATTTTCCAGCTACATGAACCCGTACAATTCACACCATGCGTGGAACGGACAATCTTGTCATGAGCCCAACGTTGGCGGTAGATTGATTCCCAGTCCCGCGGGCGTGGATTTTCTTCTGTCCAACCATCGTTTATACGCTCTCCACGCACTAAATGCTTTAGCGAGTGGAAGAGACTATTCTGCTTTGCCAATGTCTCCATCCCTTCCCTTTATATTTTTTGCCAATGGGTTAAAGTCCTCACCCACTAACCTGAAGCTTTGTGTACCTGCTTGAAATTCTTCAAGAAATACCATCCAGCTTGATGCATTTGCTGCCGCTAAGATGAGACGCTGAAGTGTACTCATATCCTGAATTTCATAGATTTCTTCAATCATTTTCCCAGGAATATCGCCAAATCTCATCCGGATAATCGCAATCAAATCTTCCCGATCATCAATTAACATTGCGTCATTCTCCATCGAAAACAACAAACCAACTCCTTTTTTATTTAGAAATGCTCAAGGCGCCCGCCTATCGGCGACAAGCATAAGACGAGCGCTGACAGAAGGTGCTTTTTACCTTCAGAAGCGATTGGCTTATGACCTCGAGCCGATGGCGCCTGAAGCTAGACATCGAAAACTACATCCCTATATTTTAATCATCTTGTAATAGTCTGATATCAACTGGTTCTTGCATTTTTCAGCTGTTTCTTTGAGAAAAGAAGTAATCTCTTCATCTGGATCTTTTGCCTGCTCAAAACTTATAAAAGTAGTGACAGATTGCGAAAAGGATTGAGAGAATCGCAATGTTAGATCATAGCCTTTTTCTTGCTTTATTACAGTTGCATAGATATCGTAGGAATGAATGTTATATGCGGAAAAAGTATCAACCATCATTTGATATAAGTTTGGTGCTGCAAACCTTAGCAGTTTTTCCTCAATTACATCTTTTTTACCCATTTTCATCCCCTTTCCTCTATTTCCTAATTTTTCATTTTATTATTCGTTGTTGGCTAGTAATTTATTCATCTCATCATCGTTATGGATCTCATCAATAATAATTAAGCTATCCAAGAGAGGTATCATGCGATGATCAGCCTCTTCTGTCTCCAAGCTTTTCTTCATCGTTGCAACGATTCGACGCATTAAATCATGGTCTCGTGTTAATTGATTCACGATTTTTTCGAGCTTCGGATTATTCTCTATCATTTCTTTATATAAACCTTCTTCTTCTGAATCAGCATGTTTCAGAGTTCTAGATTCCCAATGGTCGATTGCCACCTCTGCAACCTGAAGGGCTTTTTCTTTATCTCCTTCTTCAATACACTTCCGAAATAGATTTCTGAGCTCCTTCGCTTCATGTAAAGCGGCCTCATGAATCGCTGAATGAGCATCTGTTTTTCGTAAACTTGGTCCTGTTGCCATTATGTTCATCCTTTCTAATTTCAACTTTCTTCTTAATCCTTTCCATCTTGAGTCTCGTTAAACTTCTTAGCTTACATTTGGTCGAAAATTGTCATAAATGAGGGGGAATGAGGGGAGTCGGTTTGGGGATTTGCATCGGCGGCCACGGAATTTGCGTCTCGTCTGAGATTTTTCGTCGGCGGTCAGAGATTTGCGCGTTATTTTCGATATTTGCGCGTTAGCTCGGCGGATATGCGCGTTATTTTCGATAATTGAACGTTAGCTTGGTGGATTTGCGCTTTATTTTCGATATTTGCGCTATAACCCGGTTTCCACATTTTCCAAAGCACAAATAAGAGCTGAAGTCTCCCTCAGCTCTTGTTCATGTCTCATTTTCAGTTAAGTCGTTGAAGAGGCCGACGTAGTATTTGACCTCACCTGCTTCATTTTTCACCTCACTTATGGTCAGCCATTCTCGATAGAGCTCTTTGTTTTTGCGCCGATTCCAAATTTCGCCCTGCCAATACCCTTGATTGCGTATTGACTTCCACATCTGGTCGTAAAATGCCGCATCATGCTTTCCAGAACGTAGAATACTTGGTGTCTTTCCGATTGCTTCTTCTGGCGCAAATCCGGTAACCGTTGTAAAAGCTTGGTTGACTTTTTGAATGACTCCCTTTGGATTTGTGACCATCATCCCTTGGGCTACATTCTCAATAAGCTTTGCTTCAAGCTGAATTTTTTCAGTGTAAAACATCCACACAACGAATACAGAGCTTAATAGTGCAAACATGGCAAGCGACATAAATCCAATTGCATAATGTCCTGTCATACCAAACACAATCGAAAGCACGATGGGTGGGAAAAATCCACCTAAACCCCCCATGGCCGACACAATTCCGTTGACAATCCCAGCTTGCTTTGAAAAATAATATGGTACTAGTTTAAAAATCGTTCCATTTCCAATTCCCGCAAAAATGGAGACAAGCAAGCAACCGATTGTGTATAAAACTATATCTGGTGTGAAAGCCAGAAGTACTCCTGCAAAAGTGATCACATTAAAAACAATGAACAAAATTAAATAGGGATTGAACTTATCACCAAGCCATCCTCCAATTGGTCGCATAAGAGTTGCCAGTGTAATAAATCCAGCCGTGCGTAAGCCAGCGTCAACTGTTGTTAACCCAAAATAAGTAACTAAAAAGTTCGGTAAATATACAGTAAACGCCACAAACGAACCAAATGTGACAAAATAAAATAGGCTGAGGAACCAAAGCTTTTCATTTTTATACACACTTTTAATCTGTTCACTCAATGGTTTATTGACTTTAGGCTCATTGCGGTCACCTAGTAAAAAGTTTAAGAGTGCAAATAAAATAACAGGGATGAGAAATAATCGAACCGTGCTTTGCCACCCAATGTTTACTGCGAGCACAGGGGCTGCAAAAGAAGTGATTGCTGTCCCAATATTTCCTGCACCGTATATCCCGTTCACAAACCCGTGACGTTCCTTCGGGTAGTACTTCGGTAAAGAGGTAACGCCAATTGAAAACAAGGCTCCTCCAACCCCGATGATTAGTCCACCAAGAACTAAATCAAACATAGAATCCGCAATACTAATATAAAAAATCGGAAGGATCAGGATGATAAAACCAATAAAAAACAACCATCTAGCTCCATAACGGTTTGTCCAAAAACCTAATAAAATTCTGAGCAGAGAACCTAAAATAACTGGAACAGCGGTGACTATTGCTGTTTGATTATCCGATAAAGGAATATCCTGCTTTATACTCGACATCAAGGATGACAGAATCACCCACACCATAAATCCAACAACCAAACTTGCCGTTTGAAGTGGCAGCTGCAACTTTTGCGTCCTCATTCTTCGTTCTCCTCCTCCAAACATTCCATTTTACATTTCCCCTAGTTTATGGAATTCCAAGAAAATCAAACATATTTTTTGCAGATAGAAACAGGAAGTTCCTTATAGATTTATGGCAGCAAAAATAAGGCATTCTATATAGGTATTACATTAAACCTATAAATAACACCTTAACCCAGTTAGTTATTCGAATTTTTTGATGGCTTCATAATCTTCGGGCGTATCGACATCTCTTACTTTATCAATCTCGGTATCAAATAAAATCTTATTATTAAAATTGGCGATTATTTTTTTTGCACCGATATCCCCGTGCAATTCCATAAGTTTCGGAAACATTTTTTTCGAAAATAGGATGGGAGGATACACGACATTCTCATTCCTGTACCCAAGAATTTCTTTTGATTTTTCTAACCCATATGCCTTTATTAGAAAATCAATCATTTGGGAGGTTACGAATGGTTGATCCGCGAGCAAAATAATCACTGCATCTGCATTCATTTTTATTGCTTCCTTCAAGCCAGTTTTTATGGAGTAAGACTGGCCCCCTTTGCTCTCTTTTGAAGGAATTTTCGTCCATCTTTTCTGATATGGTTTTGAAAACATAGATGAATCAACCCATGACAATGGATCATTTTCGTTGGTGACTACAAGAACATAATCGATAGCAGAATCAAGGGCGTTTTTAAGTGCAATCGAACCTAATGGGAGCCCCCTAAACTCGAGCAATAATTTATTTTTTCCCATTCGACTACTCTTTCCTGCTGCGAGGTAAATGCCCACCACTTTCATTTATAGCACCTACCTCCCCTTTTTCACCTCTCATTACTAAAATCATTTCAGCCAGTATACTTATGGCTATTTCAGTAGCTCCCTCTGCTCCAATAGGTAAGCCTACGGGGGCTGAAGCCCATGGAGGTTTGCTAGATTGACCAAACAATAAATTAATTCTATGCTTTGATCCTAAAATACCAAAATATCGTGGTTTCTTTTTTAATAGGAAGGACACAATTTCTTTATCCCTTTTTAAATTGTGAGTCATTAAGACAACAAAATCTTCATGAGTGAAGGTAAGCTTCTGAAAAACATCATTTGGAAATCCAACTATGAAATCATCGGCTTGTAGAAAGTGATCTCTGTTACAGAGTGATTCACGCCAATCACAAACAATTACAGAAAACCCTGTTTGTGCCGCTAATTCCACTAATGGTTTTACATCGGGGCCAGCTCCAAAGATGATCAGACGTTTTCCCGGAATATAGGTATGGTAGTATATTAGATTTATCAAACCTGATTTAGTGGGCCATTTGCTAGTATCTATGGTTTCTATTCTGTTATCACCAATCACTTCTCCTTTTTCTGTACGGTATCCTGAAAATTCAACGGTAAAATTCGAAGCAAATTTGATTACATGTAACACCCTTATCCCACTTTTCAGTTGAGCACGAACTCTTCTTAAGTTCTCTTTTAGGCTAACATCCACCATTTCTAGTAAAATATAAATTACTCCGCCACAGCCAATTTCTTGTCCCCATATGACATCATCTTCTGCGGTCGAATCGTAAACAACCGTTTGGCTTTTCCCATCATTGAATACTTCTTTCACTCTATAGCTCAAATCTTCTTCTAAACAGCCTGGGCTAATCATGCCAACTTTTTTTCCATCCTCGTAAAATAACATAGAGGTGCCTTCCTTTAGATAAGCAGAGCCCTCTACATGAATGATTGTGGCCATTACACTAGGTTGAGTACTCCTTATTGCCTGTTCTATTACTTGAAAAACATCATGCATGTTTTCTCACCAACTTTCTGCATACCTACTGATCATGCGAAAAGTTTATGGCAGATTTGACCGCTTTCTCAATTTCTAAATAACCTGTGCAGCGACAGATATTTGATTCGAGCCACTTCGTTATTTCTTCATCTGAAGGGTTCTTCTTTGATTCTAATAAAGCATGGCAATTCATTATAAAACCCGGTGTACAATATCCACATTGAAAAGCAAAGCAATCTACAAAAGCCCCTTGAATCGGCGAATCTAAACCTTCAATTGTAACAATCTCTTTACCAATCGACTCTACCGCCAAATTCAGGCAGGACTTTTGAGCAATCCCATCAATGATAACCGTACATGCTCCGCAGTCACCATTTAAGCAGCCGGGTTTCGCCCCCGTAAACCCTAATTTAGAGCGTAAAACACCTAAAAGAGTCGCTGACATGCGAAAGGATACCTCTGATTCCTCACCATTTATTCGTAACGTTGAGCTTTTTTTGAATTCAGATGGCTTCATTTTCCTCTCCTCCTAATGTTTGTAACACATCATAAAGGATATTTTTTAATACAAAAATTCTGTAACGTGAAGTGCCTTCCGTGTCATTCAAGATTGGTACGTTTAGGCTGTTAATGGCAAGTTCTATTCTCTCTTTATAGGAAAGCTCTGTTTTGTTTAACGCATCTTCTATTTGATAGGAACGAAAGGGAAAAGGTGAAAGACCACTAATCGCAACTCGAATGTCCTGTTCAAATTTAAGCGCAGCCACAGTCAGTAAAGGATATCCCGTATTCCATTGGCGTCTTCTCTTTATGGTAAAAAAGGGCACTTCTAAAAATTTTCGTTCTGTCTTTATTTGCATAAGCAACTCGCCTCGTTTTAATAAAAGCTGCTCCTTAAAGATTTCTGAAATAGGAACGCTTCTTATGCCTTGGTTGTTTGCAATAATTAAGGTGCTATCCGTTAATAAAAAAGGCAATACCGCTTCCCGATAAAAAATCTGACCACATATATTCCCACCGACTGTAATCTTATTTCTCGCTGTACGGTCGGCAATCTCACTAACAGTTTGACTCAATAACGGAAATAGGTTCTTCTCCTCAATAGTTGTTAACGAGAGAGATGCACCTAATACAAGGAACTCCTCATTTAACTCGTGAACCTTACATTCAAGGATATTTTTAATATCGATAACAGAACCAGTTCTTACGATATTTAATCTCCCTAGTGTAATAATTTCTGTTCCACCCGAATAATACATGGGGGATTTTCCCTCTTTATCTGACTCATTGAATAAACGTACTGCTTCCTGATACGTTTTGGGGTTGTGGTACTCGAAATCATAGGATATCAAATCTCCTCCCCCTTACATCTCCAAATTAATTCAGGTGTCACTGGCAGTTCATTTAGTTCGACACCCGCTGCAAGAGTCAGGCTATTAGCTAGTGCTGCTGGCATTCCCAATATTCCGTGTTCCCCAACCCCTCTCGCCCCATAGGGAGCGTCTATCTGGGGTGTAGTCACAAAATCTACAAGATAGTCCGGATTTTCTCCGTAATGAATAGGTCTATAGGTTCGAAGCTGTGGGTTTGTGACTCTGCCTAAATGATCAAAAATAAAGGTTTCTCTACCCGCATAAGCTAACCCCATACTCATAGCTCCCATTACTTGACCGACTGCTGCTTTACGATTCAAGACGGTTCCAATGTCCACTACCGTTACGGCTTTTTTGAGTTGGTATGTAAAATCTCTTTTATCGTATTCTACTTCGACCGCGTGGGCTGCTACAGTCCATTCCGGACCAGGTTGACCAGCGCCTGTATTTGGATCTAATTTTGTCATTCTTCTTATTACATAATTTCCGTGACCCATAATTTGACCACCAATTGTATTTCCATTTGGAAAAGTATATCCATAGACAACTTCTTTAAAATCCAAACTTACTTTCGGATCATCACGTAAGAACACTTTACCGTCGGCTACTTCAAGGTCTTCTGTCGAAACCCTTAATACGCAAGCTGCAATGTCCTTTATTTGTCTAATCACATCTTCCGCAGCTTCTAATACTGCTCTTCCACCCATAAAAGTCCCTCTACTGGCTACTGTCTTCCAATGCTCTGGGGTCGTTTGTGTATCAATCTGCATTCTTACATGTATTTTATCAATGCTTAGTTTCAATCTTTCTGCAAGAATTTGAGCCAGAACGGTCTTTGTCCCTGTTCCAATTTCAACTACACCTGACATTAAATTAATACTTCCATCTGGATTAAAAGTAAGGATAACACCGGAACTAGCGTCCGGATCAATAGTAGATGTTTTCCAACTACACGCAATCCCCTTAACCCGAATTTTTCTTTCATTTACTTCTTCCATTTGTCCCTGATTCCAGTTAATCAGTTCTTTTAAGCGATCAATACATGCTGGTAAATTTCCAACATTGCTTCTGTTTAATACAACCTGTGTCGGAGTGGTGTGCCCAGGAAGAATCGCGTTTCTCTTTCGTAACTCAAGAGGATCCATTCCTAGTTTTCTTGATAGTTTATCCATTGTTCGTTCAAACGCAAATAGTACCTCCGAATGACCAAACCCTCTAAATGGACTTCCATATGGGTGATTCGTGTATATGCAAAATGAATTGCACCATACATTTTCGATATGATACGGTCCTGTACAATCCACTCCGCCAGCACGGCTTACATCAATCGCTTTATCGGAATAGGCCCCGCCATCGAAAAGGTAAACCATTTCAGCCGCTTTTATAATTCCTTCCTTGGTACTTCCAATTCTTACTTTCGCTTCTAAACCAACATGACATGGTGCAGTCGTTAAATCTTCTTCTCGTGTATATGTAAGTTGTACACGCCTTCCTCCGACGGCTTGAGATGCAAGATATGCAAGGATTTCCCATTGAACAGGGGCCTTTCCTCCATAACCTCCACCTACAAAAGGGGTTTCGACAACAATTTTTCCAACCTCTATCTTAAAATAAATACTCAGTAATTTTTTCACCATAAAGGGTGCTTGTGAGGAAGTCGTAATGTAAACATAACCATCTGGTTTAATTTCTGCTGTTGCACTTCTCGTTTCCATCGCTGAATGGCTAGATGGAGAAAACTTATACGTTCCCTCAACAATCACTTCCGATTGCTTCCAACCTAGATTCATGTTCCCTTTCCGTATTTTTGTCGTATTGGATATATTGGAATTAGGTGTAGGATAAGCTGTTCCTATCGTTTCATAATTACTCAAGTTTGGGTGTATGAGTGGAGCATCTTCTTTGAGGGCTTCTGATGGATTATGGATGACGGGTAGTAATTCATATTTTATATCAATCAACTCTGCTGCTTCTTTAGCAATGTCCGGACGCTCTGCCACAACAAGAGCTACAGGTTCTCCATAGTATCTTACTTTCTCTACTGCAAGTGGAGGACGATCCCTTATTTCTTCCCCCGTAAGCGGAAAATCACTCCTCCCAAGGATAATTGCTTTTACACCTGGGATATTTTTGGCTAATGTATCGTCTATTGATACCATCTTTGCATGTCCATATGGGCTTGTTTTCATCTTCACATGAAGTGTGTGGGCGGATCGTTCATCAGCGGTATACATTGCTCTTCCTGTCACCTTGTCAAAGGCTTCTTTTCGAATAACACTCTTCCCTATAATGTTCATTTTTTTCACCCCCAATTTTATCTTCTTTATAATATATGGAGGTGTCTTGAGAACTTTCCCTTTTTTCTATTTCGGGCAATCACAACCCGGAGCGAATTATCTCAAATCTGGGTTATCTACCTTATACACATGACAAAAGTCATCTAAGTTGATGACATTCTCCACTAACCGAGATTGTTCTAGCGTTTTACAATAATGGTGGAGGTGTTTTTATGGAACCGATTATTGAACTAAACCAGGTTAGTAAGTTGTTTAAAAACAAAACAGCCGTCGATAAAATCTCTCTTTCCATTCAAATGGGTGAGGTTGTTGCCATTCTAGGACCAAATGGTGCAGGAAAGACGACCACAATGATGATGTTGTTAGGATTATTAGAGCCATCCGAGGGTCATGTTAAGGTATTCGGAAAATCACCAAAGGAAAAAGCCACCCGTGAAAGAATCGGCGCTTTGCTACAAGAGGTTAGTGTGATCGACGCTTTAAAGGTCTCGGAGATTATACAACTATTCAGAAGCTATTATCCAAAAGCCTTACCCTATGAGGAATTAGTGGAGTTTACTGGCTTTACGAAGGATGAATTGCAAAAACGCGCCAATAAACTTTCTGGTGGTCAAAAACGCCGTCTTGGCTTTGCACTCGCTATGGCAGGTAATCCCGATGTCCTTTTCTTTGATGAACCGACAGTCGGCATGGATGTGACCTCAAGAAAACTGTTTTGGAATACCATAAACGAATTGAAAAATCGTGGAAAAACCATCATTTTCACTACCCATTATTTACAAGAAGCCGACGACATCGCTGAAAGAGTTGTTCTGTTTCATGAAGGAAAAATTGTTGCTGACGGAACCCCTGATAAAATAAAGACTAGGCTGTTAAAACAATCTGTTTCATTTAGTCCCCTTTCCGCAATAAGCTATGAAAAAATGAAAACCATTGCCCATGTAACGGATGTATATGAAAAGAACGGTCGGATCTTTTTATTAACTGACAATACAGATGCTGTTTTGGCCTCTATATTTAGTCAAAAGCTCCCCGTCCAAAATATCGAAATCGACCGCGGTCGCCTTGAAGATGCATTTGAACAATTGGTTGAAAAAAGGGAGGCTATCTAAAAATGAACGGTTTTTTCATGCAATGTAAAGTTGAGATTTTGAGGATTTTCAGAAATCCTTATTATGTATTTTGGTCATTGTTCATGCCGATTGCTTTTTATTTTGTTTTCACGAGAGTCTTTAATTCAGGAATGGATGATCAGCAGTTATGGAAGGCTCATTATTTAATGTCAATGACGACGTTTAGTGTGATGGGCTCTGCCATTATGACACTCGGGATCCGGCTTGTTGAGGAAAGAAAACAAGGCTGGTCCATGTTTATGAGAATTACCCCTTTGTCTGACCAAGCATATTTCGCAGCAAAAATGGTGGGGCAAACCGCGATTCATATTTTTTCAATCATCATTATTTTTACTGCTGGGGCACTCATTAACGGCGTTTCTCTCTCTGCATTAGATTGGATCATGGCTGGATTATGGATTTTATTCGGTTCACTGCCTTTTCTCGCAATAGGGACACTTGTTGGAACGATGAAAAGAGTAGATACTGCTTCGGGTGTTTCGAATATGATTTATATGGTGCTCGCCATAAGTGGTGGTATGTGGATGCCGATGGAAATCCTGCCGAACTTCGTACAAAGCATTGGAAAATGGCTCCCATCTTATCATTTTGGCAGCGGCGCCTGGGAAATTGTTCGCGGTGGTCATCCGCATTGGCTTAATTTCGCACTTTTGATTGGGTATCTTCTCCTATTCGTGTTACTATCAGGATATACAAGAAGAAAACAGGAAGTGGCGGTGGTCAACTGAATGCTTCATCATTTAAGGAAGTTTAGGGTCTTTCCTGCAAGGTATGGGTTCTTCCCCTATATTTTTTTAGTGTATCTAGCCTTACCTGCTTATTATGTATTTTACGAACAAGGTTGGAAGCAGATTGTCGGGATTGGTCTTTTATTATTGTTCCTTGTGACGTACCGGCAGCTCTATAACTCATCTTCTATAAAAGCATACACATTCTGGCTGGTCGTACAAATTTTCATTATTGTTATTCTAGCAATCTTTTATAATCTATATAATGTTTTTTTAGGATTCTTTTCAGCCCATTTTATAGGTTGGTATCAGAATAAACGGTTTTTTAAATGTGGCTTAGGGTTATTAGCCGGTGCAATCCTTCTTCCCATCATCGTTCGTTGGGAATCACTAGTTCTAGAAGACCTCTATTATAGTGCGATTTTTATTGTAATTATGTTCCTCTCCCCTTTCGGCATCCGTTCTATGAATAGCCGTATGGAGCTAGAAAAAAAGTTGGAAGAAGCCAATGAACAAATTGAAGAACTCGTGAAGCGAGAAGAGAGATTGAGGATTGCAAGGGATCTTCATGATACATTGGGACATACACTATCGATGATTACGTTAAAAAGTCAACTTGTTCATAAATTGATCAGCAAGGATCTTGAAAAAGCCAAGCTTGAAACGAAGGAAATTGAACGCACCTCCCGCTCTGCACTTAGACAAGTGAGAGAATTAGTGTCTGACATGAGGGCCATTACAGTCGCAGAGGAACTCATTGAAACGGAGACTATTTTGCAGGCAGCAGGTATTTCATTTGTATTTAATGGAGATTCAAAGCTCGAGGACGTCCCATTGCTGACACAAAACATCCTAAGTTTGTGTCTGAAGGAAGGCATAACAAATGTTGTCAAACATAGCCAAGCCACTAGTTGTACTGTCCAACTTTTAAATTTGCCGGGTAAACTTGAACTTTCCATCTATGATAACGGAAAAGGTCTTGAAGAAAAAACGGCTGAAGGTAACGGGTTAAAAGGAATCAATGAAAGACTACGTTTACTAGACGGTTTTTTAAAAATTACATCGCAAAATGGGACGAAGCTCATTATCACGATTCCGCTTATCGCTAAAGAGAAAAAGGCTGGTGTTGGTTCTTGATTAGAGTAATAATCGCCGAGGATCAAGGAATGCTCAGAGGAGCATTAGGCTCTTTATTAGACTTTGAAGATGATATTGAAATAGTTGGCGAGGCTTCAAATGGCAAAGAGGCATTAGAGTTAATTCTCTCCCTCAAGCCTGATATTTGTCTCATGGATATCGAAATGCCGTATATGAGCGGTCTTGAAGTGGCTGAAGAAGCAAAAAAGAGTTTAGCAACTTGTAAAGTCATCATCTTAACGACATTTGCTCGTCCGGGTTATTTTGAAAAAGCCGTTAAAATCGGCGTACATGGTTATATGTTAAAGGATGGCTCGGTTGATGAACTTGCAGAGTCTATTCGGAGTGTGATGAAGGGCAAACGTGAATTTGCTCCTGAATTAATATTCGGTAGTATGAAAGAAGACAATCCTCTTACTGAACGTGAGCAGGACGTACTGCGATTGGCTTCAGAAGGGAAAACTTCAAAGGAAATTTCAGCACAACTCTTTTTATCTCCCGGTACTGTCCGTAATTATATATCAGAGATCATTAATAAGCTGGGCGTAAAAAACCGCACCGAAGCTGTAACCGTCGCGAAAGAAAAAAGATGGATTTAAGTTATTTAGTGGAGGAGCATCAATGAAATCAATTCAGTCTAAATGGCTATTCGTATTACTAATCATTTTATTTATCACTTTGGTAGGTCAAATCGTTATACACTGGGAAGCAAATATGAAGCTCGTGTTGTTTAATGGGGTTTGTGCATTCATACTCGGTGTTATGATAATTATGATTCGCAAAAGATTTCACAACCGTTAGTAGGACAACTGGAAAAATCCCGTCTATTTACGTTTTTCGTGAAAATATCCGGAACCAAACCAATTGAAGGATCCCGGCAACTAATACACCGACAAATGAGTCTCTCAACCTGTCAGTGGCGTAGCTCTTTGATTGATGTTCAAAAACAAAAACAAATAAGATCGTAAGTGATACCTGATGGAGAACTTTTTTGTCCAATTTTAAATACATGGAGATGTAACACCCTAATAGGATTAACATTCCCAAGACCCAACCCTCAACAGGTAAGTGTTTTGCTATTAATACCGTAACAAAAATTCCGATTATCGTTCCAATCATACGTTTTATCGAAAGGCTAATCGTTTTATCCATTGTAGATTGGATAGTTAGGATGACAGTAAGTGGAGCTAAATAAGGATGATGGGAACCTAAGAGTTCGGCTAATTCCCAAGATATAATCGAGCCTATAGATAATTTCCAAGTTAGGATCGATAAATTTTTATTTAAAAATTGTTTTTTCTGTAATTCCATCTTAGGAAACCTCGATTATGTTTACTTTTTTCGTGCAAGGCTTTGTTAGTGGGAATAGAACATTGAACTTACCGATTTGGAGTTTCTTTCATAATAAAGCTTAACCTGAGCTTTATGTTTATATGCATAGGGTTTACGTCGCCCCTCTATACAAAAGCACATAAAAAAGCATGGACATTCCATGCTTTTTCTTGTACCGTTAAAACTCTTAATATATATGATAGTTGACCTATCATTTGCTTGTGACTTATAGTACTGAGCCCGTTACTTACTTTTTAAAGCTTTTTTAAAAAGTGAAAATAGTCCTTTTTTCTCGGTGTTTTTCGGTGGTGTCAAATCTGGTTTAACTTTATAACCAATATAGATGTCTTCTTTGTCAATCGCATGATCGAACGCGAGGACAAGCCCAAGATCTGAATTATAGTCTTTGTTTGTTACAATGGTGTACTCGATGTTATTTGCCCCCGCCAGTTTCACATACTTGGACAAAAAGCGATAACTTATATGGCCATTCAAGTACATATGTACTTTGTTGTTCTTTTTACAAGCCTCTTCAATCTCCTTGTATACTTTATTTTCTCTAACCTGAGACTGTGTTAGTGCAAATTCGACTCGTTCTCGAATGGTTCCAAGAAACTTTTTACGTTCCTCTGGCTTTATTTCCTTCGCTCCGTGTATGCCCTGTTGAAGATAATCGTCCATATTCGGCTTCGTCATACCCGGTCCTCCCCTTCATCGTTCATCTTAGTTATTCCCCATTATACCAATACCTCGCTCCTTTTATGAGTATTCCTGCCTGCATGTCTGTGTTCAACATAAAAATCAGGAAAGAATTAGTTCAAGGGAATTCTAGAACGGATTCGTTGAAAGGGATATCTCTTGAGGTGACACCAAAAAAATGGAGCATTTACCGGATGCTCCATTCCTTAAAACTACTTCATTTCCAAATGCTGCAGCTCTTCTATTAAATTTTGTTCATTTAACCTTGTATCATCTGGATGAAAAGCATGGGCTGACTTTTCTAACCATACAATACGTTTTCCTTTTGGTGCATCAAGCCGATTTACAAACTCCTCTACTAAACTTCCATTCACATGAAAATCTTGTCTGCCGTGAATAAATGTAACAGGTATAGGAAGTTCAGAAACTGTTTCCATAAAATTATTCGTAGCTAGCTCCTCTATGAAACTTTGCGAGTAAACAAGCTTAAATCCTTTATAGTATGTATGATACACATCCTTAAGCGAATACTCATCAGATCTCACCATATCCATTGTAAGTGTAAATAGCCCAGGTGCATTTTCAGTTTGATAAACCAAAGTATTAAAAATACGCTGCCACTTTCGAATAAGACTCCATTGGTCAAAACTTTCTAAGTAAGGGGGCTCACCTACATTTTCTAATTCAACAATTGCTTTCTTATTTCCACGTCTTTTCGCTTCTTCCTTTAGCCATTTCAAAGCGAGTCGATCATTTTCCGTCCAACTAATAATCTGGGAAAATCCAATATACGAATAAAACTTTTCAGGATACATAGATACTAAATTTAAACCAATCGTAGTACCCCAGGAATGTGCGGCTAGGAAAATCTTTTCTTGCTTAAATCGGTCCCGTAAATAGTCTGTTAGTTCATTGGCATCCGAAATAAATTGTTCTATTGTCATAGATTCTTGTGGAATTTCCTTGTGATAAGATTTTCCTGTCCCCCTCTGATCCCAAAATATAACAACAAAGTGTTTAACGAGTTCCTGCGTATTTGTCACAATCGTATAGTCCCGACCCTTGGAAGAAACTCCTGGCAGTGGCAACGAAGGACCGCCATGAATAAGCAGGAGAACTGGTTTTGACACATCAACTGCTTGAATTAAAATGGTTTGCTTAATGCCTCCAACAGTAATTTCCTCAACGGATTGTATCCCGCTAGAAGGAATCACAAAATCAGGTTTCTTCGAAAATATCCCCACACCATCCAACCTCTCATCCTATAGAATATAGATAATATCTATTCTACAAATACTGGAAAATCCCTTTTTTGCATGTTACTGTTTATGGGTCAGAGGGACAGGTTCACTGTCCCATCAGCAAAAACAAATGAGAGGCGGATACTGTACCTATCTAGCGACATGCACCTTTAACTGCTTTCCTTTTATTGCGGTATCCTTCATTGCCGCTAGAACAAGGGATCCTTTCCCGTTTAGGATGTCTACATATGTTGCGTTTTCCTGGATGGTAATGATCCCAATATCTTCAGCGGTTACCCCAGGGATTTTTGCAATCGTCCCTACAAAATCCACCGCTCGTAGCTTCTTTTTCTTTCCACCATTAAAATAGAGCTTTACAATACCTTTATTGACTTGCTCTGCTTTATCATGCTTAGGTCGTGGCTTAGTGTTCATCTTCTCCTCAAAAGCTGACTTTGCACGAGTGACCTCGGTATGACTTGGAGATTCGATCCTCCTAATTTCTTCGCCAATGTATTCTTCGATTTCCTTAACTAAATTCTCTTCTCTAGATGTTGCAAAGGTAATGGCTTTCCCAGTTTTACCCGCACGACCTGTCCTTCCGATTCGGTGAACATAACGTTCTTTGTCTTGTGGAACATCAAAACTGATGACAAGGGAAATGTTCTCAACATCTATTCCCCGTGCGGCAATATCAGTAGCCACTAAGTAGCGAAACATTCCTTTTTTAAAATCATCCATAACGGCGAAACGATCTTCTTGGACCATGCTTCCATGGAGTTTGTCACAGGAATAATGGGCTTTTTTCAGCTTTCGATACAACTCGTCCACGCCCTGCTGCGTCCTGCAAAAGATAATACAACTATCCGGATTTTCAACAATCGTAACAGCCTTTAATAAGGGAAGCTTGTCTTCTTCCTCTGTTTTCATTAAAAAATGATCAACAGTTGCTTGAGCAGTCTCTTCTACATTGATATACGTTGGTGTTTTCATATATCGGGCCGAAAGATTTTCGATATCTTCCGGTAAAGTTGCTGAAAATAACATCGTAACTCGATCTTCTGGTAGTTTTTTGATAATAGCCTCTACCTGTTCAATAAAACCCATATTCAGCATTTCATCCGCTTCATCAATCACGAGGAATTTTAGATGGTCCACAAACAGAGTTCCCTTTTGAAGGTGGTCTAGCACCCTACCTGGTGTCCCTACCACAACATGCGTCTTTTGCTTCAGCTCTAGCTTTTGTCGTTCATAGGATTGTTTTCCGAATATAGCGGTAGCCTTTATTCGCTTAAACCGACCAATGTTGATAACATCTTCCTTCACCTGTGCAGCAAGCTCTCTAGTCGGAGTTAAGATTAAAGCTTGCGGCTTGTTTTCTTCCCATTGTACTAATTCACAAATCGGAATCGCAAACGCTGCTGTCTTACCGCTACCCGTTTTTGACTTCCCAACAATGTCCTTTTTTTGCAAAGCAACTGGAATGACCTTCTCTTGAATAGTAGTAGGTGTTTTATACTGTAAACCCGAAAGTGCTTTTTCAATCTCATCACTTAAATTAAAATTAGCAAAACTCTTCATTAGAACGACCTCGTTTTTTCTTTTATTATACCCTTTTGTCTCATCATGCTTGTCTATCCAAACTTTGTCGAATTTTTGGTACATATTCTCTTTGACATCTACTTGAAGATGTAATAACTTAGTATAGTTATTGAAAAATAGATTAGAAATGTAATGACTTTATCATAAATAAAAAGAGGTGGATCGATGACGGCGGATCAACGAAAAAAAATGATCATTTTAATGATCAATATGTTTATCGCAATCGGGAGTTTTGGAATTATTATTCCCATTTTACCTGCTTATCTTGAATCGATTAATGAGGGAGGAAAAGCAGCTGGCCTTATGATTGCCATTTTTGCAGGAGCACAATTTATTTTTTCACCAATCGCTGGAAAGTGGACGGACCAATATGGCCGTAGAAAAATGATAATCTACGGACTAACAGGTTTAACACTTTCCATGTTTATTTTTTATTTTGTGGATTCGATATGGCTCTTGTATGCATCTCGAATTGTTGGTGGAATCGGTGCAGCCCTTCTCATTCCAGCTATATTTGCCTATGTAGCTGATATTACAACAATGGAACAACGTGCAAAAGGGAATAGTTATATATCAGCTGCTATGTCACTTGGAATTGTTGTGGGACCTGGAATTGGTGGATTCTTAGCAGACTATGGGATAAAATTTCCGTTTTTAATCTCCGCATTGGTTTCGCTAGTGTCGGTTATTTTCTCTTTTGCAGTCCTAAAGGAAAGCCAACAAAAGGTAGAAGGTTTCATGCCAGTTGATGATGAAACCATGGCAAAAAAGCTTGTACGCTCCGTACGGATGCCATTTTTCATTCCATTGATTATCACACTTGTCATGAGCTTCGGTTTGATGGCATTTGAATCAGTTATTGGTCTGTTTGTTGATAACCAATACAACGCAACCCCACAGGACATCGCATTAATGGTTACATCCACAGGGCTTGTTAGTGTAATTGTTCAATTATTTGTAGTGGATCGTATGGTCACTCGCTTTGGAGAAGGAAAAATCTTAAACATTTTTATTACTGTAGCTGCTTTCGGCTTCCTTCTTTCATTATTTGCGAACAGTTTTGAACTCTTTTTTGGCATTTCGTTGCTCATCTTCCTTGCGACTTCTATCCTACGTCCAGTGTTAAATACCTTGATTTCTAAGCTTGCAGGTAACGAACAAGGATTTGCGATGGGAATGAACAATGCATACATGAGCATTGGAAATATATTAGGGCCAACACTTGGTGGATTATTATATGACGTCCAGATCATTTATCCATTTGTTCTAGGTCTTTTACTTCTTATGGTCACGTTATTCATTACAATTCTTTGGCAAAAAAACACAAAGTCGAAAACACGAATAAAAGCAGTGATTTAAATAAAACAAGCGCATGGATTCAGGGATTGATTGCCCAAGCCATGCGCATATATTTTACTTATAAACATTCGTTTTCAGATTTTCTTTAAATGTGTATATGAGTGAGAGTATGCTATGCTGAAGGTCATCAGGGTCAGATTCAAGGAATAACACGTCATGCTTTCCTGCTTGATCCGGGTCAAACTCGTCTTCGGAGTTTAGGACTAGCACGACCTTACTTTCTGGGAGATGCCTCGTAATAAAGGAGCCCACTTCATAAATATTGTACAAATAGGATTCCGGCAAAAAGACAAGGGACTCCTTGTACATTCGTAGCTTTTCGTAAAGCTTTGCCTCGTGCGCTAACCATTCCACTTGAAACTCACTATCTTCCAAACTTGATTCAACTATTTCAATCATTCTTTCGTTTTCTACTAATGAAAAAATCCTCACGAAAACACCTCAATTCTAACATTGAATACAACCAAAGCCCACTAGTAAAAAAGCTATTTGCAATGGTACCTAAAACTTTTCTTCATTTTCTTTTCCTCCTAAATTCCCATTCGTTCTTTATAATAAACTAGTTTTATCATATATCGAACAACCTATATTGAAAACACTTGAAATCGGTCATTCGTTCTATATAATGACCATTTTTCTCTTTAAATCTCTTTTTTACTCTATTTCTCTCAAAATTGTTCTTTAAAAAGAATATAATGTGTTTGTTCTCTAATTAAACACAAAGAAGGTGACCTCATATTGGTCACCTTCTTTAAATATGGGACGCGGAACCTGTCCCTGTGTCCCTACCTGTGTTCCTATTGAACACCACCAGAGTACTCGCTAAGTTCATATAGCCGGTCCATGCGGTAAATGACTATTTTATGGTCATACATTTCAACAATCCCTTCCCGCTTCCAGCCATTTAAGAGACGATTAACGCTTTCACGAGTGGTACCGATGAAATCACCTAAGTCCTTGTTTGTTAACTCGATTGCAATCAGGATCCCATCTTTGCATTTGACACCATGTATTGTGGTTAATTTGATTAATGTCGCTGCCAGTGCACCTTGTTTATCAAGGAATAGGAAATCGTACAATTTGTTTTGCATAATGCGCTGTGTCCAGCCTATCCAGCTCATGAATTCAACTGCAAAATTGCCGAATTGGTATAATAATTTTTTCAAATCACTCATATGGATAATGCCAATTTCCGTTTCCTCTTCTACATCAGCACGGTAATTGTAGTATAGCTTTTCAGTAAAACCACCAAATTCACCAATTAGACTTCCTTTTTCTTTTATCGATAATAAGAAGTCCTTTCCGCGTTCTGAGGATGCACGAAGCTTCACTCTTCCCGAGATGATATAGTACATTTTTTCTGCTTCTTCACCTTCCCAAAAAAGGTGAGTTCCTGCCGCTACATTTCGAATACGCATTATGCTCTTTAATTTATTTAAGTTTTGTTCAGATAGAAATTGGTCGATGCTTTCATTAACTGACTCTATGTGAGGAATCTCGTTATTTAATTCCCGAATAATCATTGCCATTTTGAATCCCCCCGCCATGACTTTATACTATAATCATACGGCTAATAGTTATAACAAGGTATCGGGGGAAGTCCTGAACTTTTCTTCCAAATTCCCCTATTTAATCTTCAGTGATTTTCCCCTAGTCAAGCACCTACATAGGAAATTCCCTTAAAACAGGTCTAAATATCATCTTTTAAAGCAATAAAGTTAAGGGAATTCCCTGAGATACAAAGACATTAAAAAGATTTACAATAGATAGGAGGACTAAATATATTTTTCGTTGATATAAAGAAATCACCATCAGTAGTCGAGGAGAGATTCTCATGGAAGCGATACAAGTGGAAATTGAACAAAAACTTCATGATTTGTGTATGAACACCTCAAGTGATTTCTCTGCGATTGCACATGTTGATCAAGGGAATCAGACAATCCGCTGGGAATATGCACATGGTTATACAAATAACCGCTTTAAAAACATGGTGATTCGACCTGGCAAAGGGTTATCAGGCTCTGTTGTCCGTTTCGGTACAACCATGATTTTGGATATTGATACTCCTGACCGACAGCGTACTCGACTTCAATACCCAATCATGCTTGCTGAAAACCTAGTATCAGCTGTCGCTGTCCCCATCCATATGAATGGCAAGGTTGGAGCAGTCCTTCTAATCGGCTCACGCACTGAAGTAAAATACACAACAGAACAAGTAGAGCACTTAAAAAGGGTAGCAGATGAAATTGCAGCAATAAAAAAATGAATCCCACGAAAGGATTCATTTTTTTTAACTTTATTCAGTGGAAGTTCCTTACTTTTATAGCAGAAAAACATGAAAAAGCACAAAAAGCTAAAAGTAGAGGTTCATACTTGGACTGAATAAAGTTAAAGCCTCCGGCGGATGCCACGATTTTTCAAAGGAAATTTTTCGAGCTTAAGATCAAAGACTAAGTACGCCACATCCTGTGGCAACGTCTTTGTGACCCACCTCGTGTGGGCCTAAAAAATCGGGCGCAAATACGCCAAGGCGTATTTGATTTTAGCCTTCTTTAATTCGTTTTCCGGTCATATCACTAAGCATACCCGCGTATTGTACGATATCCCCGGAGTCATTTTTAATTGCGCTAATTGTTAGCCATTGTAAATAGTTTGAGCCGTCTTTGCGTTTATTCCAAATTTGCCCTTGCCAGAAGCCTTCTGTTTCAATCCTCTTCCAGAGCTCTTGATAAAATTCCTTTGTTTGTTTACCTGATTTTAAGATGTTTGGCGTTTTCCCGATAATTTCCTCTTCAGAAAAACCTGTAATCGTCGTGAAAGCTGGATTTACAGAAATGATTTTTCCATGCAAATCGGTAACCATGATTCCTTCAGCCGTATGATCGATGATCTGTTTTGCAAGCTCCATTCGTCCATTATAGTACATCCATATCACAAGAATTAAACTTGCTAATGCCACCTCAGATAAGGCCATAAATCCAATTGCGTAATGTCCATTTACATGGTAGAGAATTCCCAAGAGAATAGGCGGGAAAAATCCTCCTAGTCCACCGATTGCAGAAACAATACCATTCACAATTCCCGCTTGCTTTTGGAAATACATTGGCACCAATTTAAAAATAACTCCATTTCCGATTCCCGCACAGAAAGCAATCGTTAAGCATCCGACCGTGTACCAGCCGATTGATGGAGCAAATGACAAAATCATAGCAGATACGGTATAGCATCCGAACACAAACATTAATAGTATTAGAGAATGGAAACGGTCGGCAAGCCAACCACCGATTGGTCGCATGATAGTCGCAAGCACGATAAAACCTGCTGTTCTTAGACCTGCATCGATTTTATCTAAACTGAAATTCTCCACTAAAAAGTTGGGTAAATACACGGTAAAAGCCACAAAAGACCCGAATGTAAGAAAATAGAATAAGCTTAAAAGCCATAGTTTTTCATTTTTATAGACACCCTTGATTTGTTCCATCAATGGAGTTTGAACCTTTACTTCCTTTTTATCTCCTAATAAAAAGTTTGCCAAAATAAAGACTGCTAGAATGATTAAATAAAGTTGAACGGTTAATGACCAACCAATTTTGGTCGCAATTACAGGTGCTGCAAACGTGGAAATCGCGGTTCCAAGGTTCCCTGCACCGTAGATTCCGTTAACAAATCCGTGTTTTTCCTTCGGATAATACTTTGGTAGGGATGTTACACCTACTGAGAACACTGCTCCCCCAATCCCAAGGAAGAGTCCCCCGATTAATAGGTCAGTTACCGAATTCGCTATACTAATATAGTAAACTGGAAACAATAATAGAACAAAACTAAGTAAAAAGATCTTTCTTGCACCAAATTGGTTCGCGTAGTATCCAAGTGGAACTCGCAGAATTGAACCAAGGATTACCGGAATTGCAGTCACCAATGCTAATTGATTCGCTGGGATTGCAATATCCTCTTTCATAAACGGTAAAAGGGATGAAATAAGTACCCAGACCATAAAACCAACGATCAGGTTTAAAGTTTGTAAGGGAAGTTGAATTTTTTTAACCATTATGATCACTTCCTTTTTTAACGACATAGGTTAGTCCCGCTTGCTGATCAAAGGCTGACCATAAGTCATCGCTTATGGCTACCTCAGCTGTTAACGGCACAGCAAAAAACTGGAGTCGGTCAAAATAAATTCGAAGGTGGGTTCCATCAGGACAAAGCTCCGTTTTAACTATTTCCTTTTTCACAAACGGGGCTTTGTCATCCCCGTCTTCATCCAAAATGGAGACTTCCATTTCTTCCGAGATAAACGTTTCTAAATATTTGATTTCAGTTAACTCCACAGCTGCTGCACCCCTTCTTTGCAGGATAGATAAACATTTTATAGCCTTGGAGATAAGACCAAAAGGCTTCCTCGGCATGCGTTTCGATGTACTCAGTAACTTCCTCCTCTGATTGCCATCTGCTCATGCCCTTCACCTCAGCAATCACAATCTCAATGCCCTCTTCGGTCTTTTCTTCCAAATACCAATTCAACCGTATACCTTTAAAAAGTTTTGTTAAAAGTTCATTGATTTCATCTGTAAAATTTCCGGTTGCCTCTCTAATAAAACAAAAATCAAGATAGGTTTCGCTGTTCATGTTTGTCACGCCTTTTTCAACTTTTTATAGACAACCCATGCGACCGGGAACAACACGATGTTTAGGCCGCAAAAGATGAGCGTATTTACATAATTTTCGTAAAAATATTGGTGAACCATTTTTTGTGTAAAAATGATATTCAAAAACAAGATGACAGATAGGACCAGGACGCCTAGGTAACTACGCTTCATAACGTTTCACCCTCACTGCATAGACTGCACCGTTCTCCACCTTCACTTGAATTTCCGGTAATGGACGTCGCGGAGGACCAGCAGTTGGTGCGCCAGTTTCGGCATCAAAGAAGCCATGGTGACAAGGACAAACCATTTGTCCTTCCTCCTTCACCCAAAATACCGGGCAGCGAAGATGGGTGCAGGCATTTTGATAAGCTACATATTTAGTATCAGAAAGCCTAATTAAAATCGCATCATCATGGTCGCCGGGGAAGGTAAAATTTGTTGAATCCCCAACTGCCAATTTATTCACATCAATAATTTTTTTATGGGTGTATTCTTTATCACCAAGTCCCATTAATTCCTTTGCGGCCACAGCCCCCCATGGCAACGACGAAATCGCAAACACTCCAGCAGCTCCAACCAATGTCTTCATGAAACCACGGCGGTCAAGGCTTCGTTCATTATTGCGGTTAATATTATGCGTGTAATTATCCTCATTAAAAGGGATCTTATTATTTTTATCAGACGGCATTCCCATCACTCCTTAGGGGAAGTTCAAAAAGTCCGGTGAATATGACGCATCGATTTTCTGCGTTGGCTTGCTTCTCCGGTCCTCACGTATTAACTACAAACGCTCCGGTCCTCAAAGCTGCACCGCCTTGAAAATCTCGGTCCTCTTCATCCTCCTTTTTGAACACATATTTAAAATAACTTCTCAATGCCCTGTAAGATACCAGGTAAACTAATCTTTACGTTTGTTTCTCCTTCAAGCGGCATGCTTGTAACCCATTTTCCGTTGTCGAGATTATGTTTCTGTTTTTTCGCTTCAATTTCTTCATCTGTCAACCATTGAATCGTGTTTGATGGACAAACACTTGCACACATTGGTGGAATCCCATCCTTTGACCGATCAATACATAGGTCACATTTGTACATTAGGTTTTGTTCTTCATCGAATTTTGGAATTCCATATGGACAAGCAATTGTACAGTTTTGGCAGCCAATACATTTTTCAACAAGTGCGGATAGCACAGCACCTGACTCATGGATTTGAATCGCTTGTGCCGGACAGCTTCTTGCACATGCTGGGTTTACACAATGAAGGCACATAAGAGGCATGGTTTGCCTATTCACAAGTGGGTTAACGTCATACACATAGTTTCTATTACGCTGTTCATGCCCACCACATTGCGTACAAGCCGCAAGGCAAGAGCGGCACCCGATACAGTTTTCAAGTTCTAAGTAAAGCCTCTTTTGCATTTACTGCACCTTCTTTACAACTAGTTTTTCAATCTGAGCAGCACATGCCTTGAATTCTGGCATTCTTGAGATTGGATCAAGCGCTGCAATTGTCAGTAGATTAATAGATTCCTCGTGACCGAAATGATATGGAACAAACACGGTATCTTTTCGGATGGCTTCTGTAATTTTTACTTTATAAATACTTTCACCCCTTCTTGTAAATAGGCGAACTCGTTCTTCATGCTGAATCTCGTATTTTGCTGCTGTTTCTGGATGAACTTCAACATATGGTTCCGGACACATATCGTGTAAGAATGGAATCCGTCTTGTTTGGTTACCAGATAAATAGTGGTACACGACACGTCCTGTTGTTAGGCGAAGCGGATATGTTTCATCCGGTTCTTCAGCCGGTGGGCGGTATGGCAATGCACATATCTTAGCCTTTCCATCTGGATGATAGAATTTTTTATCGAGGAACATATGTGGTGTTCCCTTGTCTTCTTCATCACGGCAAGGCCAGAATACCCCGTCTTGCTTATCGATTTTATCCCATGTTGCCCCGTAGTAATCGGCATATCCACCCTTACTTGCAAGGCGGAATTCATCTGCAACATCTCTAGCTGTTTTTAAGTGTGAAAAATATTTTCCTCTTCCAAGACGCTCTGCAAGCTCAGCCTGCATTTGCCAGTCAGGCTTTGATTCACCAATTGGTTCTTGGGCTTTATTAATTTTAATGATTCGCCCTTCGATATTTGTAACCGTTCCTTCATCTTCAGACCATGTCACAGATGGAAGTACGACATCTGCAAACTCTGCTGACTCTGATAAGTAAAAGTCTGCACATACCATAAAGTCTAGTGTTTTAAGAGCTTTTCTCACAAAGTTCAAGTTTGGTGCAGAGACTGCTGGATTTGAGCAAAGAAGATATAATCCACGAATCGTTTTTTGCTCCATTAGCTCAAACATTTCATAGGCAGAAACACCTGGTTGTGGCATTTCTTCCGGTGTTATTCCCCAAACTTGGCAAACTTCTTTTACGTGTTGTGGATTTGTCAGTTTGCGGTAACCCGGTAATAGGTCTGATTTTTGACCATGCTCACGTCCACCCTGACCGTTTCCTTGACCTGTGAATGTCGCAACACCTGATTTTGGTCGACCAATTTTACCTGTGACTAGCGCCATATTCGTATAGCCCGATACATTATCCACACCTTTATGCTGCTGCTCAATTCCACGAGCAAACATAACGACAGCATTTGGAGCTTTTCCGTATATTTCTGCGGCACGAATGATTTTTTCAGGTGCCACTCCAGTGAGTTGACTCGTATATTCAGGTGTGAATTCCTTCACAAGTTCCTTCGTCTCTTCAAAGCCATTCGTGTGATTGGCGATAAATTCTTCATCTGTATATCCATTTTTAATTAGTAAATGTAAAATTCCGTTTGCTAATGCTAAGTCAGTTCCTGGTTTTAAATCAAGATGTACATCCGCTCTTCTTGCGATAGGTGTTTCACGCGGGTCAACAACAATGATGTATCCGCCTCGTTCTTGTACGTTCCAAACACGGAACATGGAGGTTGGATGGCACTCTGCTGTGTTACTTCCGGCAATAAATAAACAATCGGTTTCATGAATGTCAGTCCATGGAAGTGTTGATCCACGGTCAACCCCGAAGGAACGAAGGAATCCGCCGGCTGCACTCGACATACAGAAACGTCCGTTGTAGTCGATGTAGCGAGTACCTAAAGCGACACGAGCAAACTTCCCAGTCAAATAACATTTTTCGTTCGTCATGGACACGCCACTGAAGACGGATAATGAGTCCTTTCCATAATCCTTTTGAAGCTTCGTGAAGTTTTTTACGATTAACTCGTATGCCTCATCCCAACTTGCCTCACGAAAGCCATTTTTTGTCCCTTTTAATGAGGCGTCATCGCGAATGAGTGGCTTTAAGATTCGGTCCTTATGATTTGTTTGCTGGTATGCGGTAACTCCTTTCGGACACATTTTTCCGACGGTTACTGGCCAGTCATAACGCGGCTCAACTCCAACAATTTTATTTGTAGCTGTATTGACTCTCAGGTTCATTCCGCACTGCATGCCACAATAGCTACAATGCGTTTTAATTAATTTTTCGTTTGGATGAATGACATTTTCGATTTCTTTAAAAAATTTATCCCTTTGCATTCTGATTTGCCTCCTTGACTTTTACCTCGTGGGTCGGGAAGCCGGAAAATTGTGCAATCCGGTATTTTCTACGACATGGAAGGCACATTTCAGCTAAATGATGACCTTCTTTTGTTTTAAAATGAATATCGTTCACATCAAGTACATTGATGACATCTTGTGATTGTTCTACTGAAACAAAGCTTCCTCCACAAACCTTACATTGCTTCGGTTCTTTTTCGGTATAATGCTCACGATAGTTTCTCGCCAAGACACTCATTGGACGGAATGGAATATGAGCCAGTTTTCCAAATGGTAAGTAGATCAAAGTCATAATGACCGACCATTGGTGAATCATCGACATCACAGGCTGCCCTGCGCCATGTAAGAAAATGTTCATGAAGGTTAAAAGTAAACCGGTAACACTTACGAACAAAAGCATATAAAGTGGCATCAAGTCATAAATGAATTTTTGTTCTGCTTTCGCTTGAAAGTTTTTCACACGGCGGTAAAGCGCCATGCAAACTCCTGAGATTACCATAACTGCCGTAATATTTAGCGCATTATAAGAAAGGTTCGCGATGATACCATCTGCAGGTACCGTCATGATTTGCATCCCCAACGCGATAATGTTGTAATAACCATTGTCATCCATTGTGAAGTACATCCAACCGAAGACTAGTGGAAATGTAACCAAGCAAGAAAGGATACAGCCCCAACCAATTAAAACGTGCTGAGTCCATCGGTAAATTCCCCTATTCCAGATGAAATTGTATGTACCTAAATGCTCAACTGATGTTTTTGGGGTAGATTTTCGAAATATAAGTTTTATGCCTTTTTTAATGATGATCTTGGTTGGTGGTCTTTCTCCCCACGCAATGAAGCGATAAAAGAAGCCTCCTATAAAAACAATCGTTCCAACCATATAGCCATAAAGGTTTAAATCAACATGTGTAAACATCCTTGTACCGATAAATGTTAAAATGGCCAGCCCTAGAATAGATAAAAACATGGACTTGGCAAACTTTGAAGCAAATGCATTGTTATAAGCCGGTGACTGCTTCTTTTGCACGGCAGCAGCTTTTGCCTGCATACAAACTCCTCCTCAATCAATTAACTTATACTTATTGTAGAAGAACTGTGATTTAAAACATATCAGGGAACCTCCCTATCTTTGAAGGAAAAACCCCTTATTTATAACAATTTCTTGAACTAAAAAATGGTTCGCTAACATGGTATAATAAGAATATTGTGAAATGGGGAGGATTATTGTGGTTAAACTACTGATTGTTGACGATCATGCAGTGACGCCCCAATCAATATTTGGCTGTTCGTCACGAGGTCACTGCTTTAAAGGAAACCCAGGAAGAGTTAAAAAGTATGATGACGCGGGTAATCAGTATCCAAGAAGAAGAACGGAAACGTTTTTCACGAGAACTCCACGATGGAATTGGACAAAGTATGTTTTCGTTATTAATTCAACTCGATCAACTGCTTAGTGAAAAACCAGATGAACGTCTTGGGCACTTACGGCAAGATGTTTCTTTTATGATGGAGGATATTCGTAGCCTAGCCTGGGAACTTCGCCCTTCTGTTCTGGACGATTTAGGTGTTGTGCCAGCTTTACGAAAATATGTCGAAAATTATTCCCAGCATTATGGCATTCATGTAGATTTTGAATGTACATTAAAGTCGCGTCTTGATATTCATAAGGAAACAACGATTTATCGCGTTGTCCAAGAGGCCTTAACGAATATCGCGAAATACGCCAATGTGTCCGACGCGGTTGTAAAGATTCACGAAAAAGAGTCTTACGTTGTCGTCGAAGTGATTGACAACGGTCAAGGCTTTACTTCTGATGAAAAAGGAAACGGCGTCGGTCTCTTCAGCATGGAAGAACGTGCCCGAAGCATTGGCGGAAGCATTACGTTGGAGTCTGAGGTTGGAAAAGGCACTAGGTTAGAGCTTGTTGTGCCGAAATAAAGTTTGAATGGCCTGCCCCAGGGCAGGCTTTTATGTAGACATTCTTCGCTGATATGTAGATAATATCACACCCCCTACGATAAATAGGGAGCCGATTATTTCCGCACCCGTTATTGGTTTTGCTAATAGTAAGAATCCCATTACCATCGCAACAAAAGGTTCCAAATTAGATAATATCGAAGCCTTCGATGCATCAACATAGCGAATATAGTTATTCCAGATCAGATTCGCAATTCCATGTACAACAATAGCCGTTACGATTAACAATGCCCAATCAGAAAAATTTGAGCTTATCCTTAGTGGAGAGTCTAATATAAATACAAATGGAATTGATACAAATAAACCCACTATATTTGAATATAACGTAATGGCAAGTGGCGACATTCTGGTAGATAATCGTCTTGTCATAATAATCATAATCGCAAATGTGACCATGGTTAAAACTATCCATAAAAGTCCTCTATCAACATGAATGGAAGTAAATGCCCCTTTTGTTACAACAAAATAAATACCGATAATCGCTACAACTGAGCCAATGAACATACGGATTGTTAATTTTTCTTTTAAAAAAATTGCAGCTAAGACCCCTGTTAAAATGGGAGTCGTGGCTAAAATTAATGCAGAAGTGGTTGGATCAGCTGTTTGCAATCCTTTAAAAAAGGACCAGTGGTTTATAAAAACACCAACTATCCCTAATATAAAAACGGAAGCAAAGTCCGATTTATTCATTTTCCGTTGTCTATTGAATGAAGATAAACCTACTAATAAAAGAACAATAAACAATAATCTTAACATCGTTAGTATAGTTGGTGAAAAATGTAAAACTAACATTTTTCCAAATATAAAATTACTTCCCCAAACGACTACACAAAAAGTAAGCCACGAATAGGCCTTTACCATCTCAAACACCATCCATTTATTACACTACTTTGATTTATATTGCCTTGAATTGATTGGTTTCAATCATAATTTTTTTGCTTTGAATCTACTAAATTTTAAATATAATGTACTTAAATACGAGAAAAGGAAGTGGACTATGATTTATAAACACCGTACCAAATCTGATGAAATAGTTACTCTTGAAATTTTAAACAAGCGAATTGAATTATCCAACAAGGACAAGCAATATTATGTAAATCTAAAAAAGGGTTACGAAGGTGAACTATTATTCGACTCTTTGACAGAAAAACTTCAATGCGACTGCTTAATTTTCAATGATTTGTTACTCGAGGTGAATAATACAACATTCCAAATTGATACCCTTATTTTGATCGATAGCAAAATCCACACTTATGAGGTTAAATATTATGAAGGGGACTACTATTATGAGTCGAATAAATTATATAAAAAACCCAAGCATGAAGTTAGCAATCCCTTACTCCAATTGAATCGCAGCGAATCGTTACTAAGCCAATTTCTTCGCACCCACGGATGTCACCTACCAATTGAGGCTTCAGTTGTTTTTAACCACCCTACTTTTACTCTTTACCAAGCACCCCTAAATTTACAAGCCATTTTTCCAACGCAGCTCAATAATTACTTAAGGGCATTAGATACAACCCCCTCAAAAATAAATGAAAAACAGAAAAGAATTGCTGATCTGTTAGTTTCCTTACATATCACAAAATCTCCTTATTCTAAGATTCCAAGTTATCATTATGAGCAGCTACATAAAGGAATTACTTGTAAAGTGTGCGATTCATTTTCAATCGTTATTGAAGGTCGAAAATGCAAATGTAAAAAATGCGGGTATAGTGAAGTGGTTGCTGACGCTGTATTAAGAACCGTTCACGAATTTATGATACTCTTTCCGGACCAAAAGATTACGACTAATGTTGTTTATGAGTGGTGTGGTGGTAATCCCACAAAAAGAAAAATTCAAAAGATACTCAAAAACAATTTTAAAAGTGTGGGGGTGCGGCAATGGACTTATTATGAATAAAACAAAAATTACTTCCCTGGATACGTATAGAATGATAGTTAATCCATCATCAATTTTGATGATGGATTTTTTTAGCCCACGCGCGTGTTAAGGCTTCTATTATGCTGATGACCTTTTCGTGTGGTCTATCCGATAGATTAGGTCATCATCCACTTGATGATGACCGTTTTTCTGTTTCGTCGGCCGATTTTTGGGCTTCATCCACTCTATGATAACCAGTTCCATGTATCCACAGCTGCGTTTAGGTCTTCATTCTCTCTATGATAACCAGTTATCCGAATCTGCAGCTGCATTTAGGTCTTCATCATCTCTATGATAACCACTTCTCCGAATCTGCAGCCTAGTTTAGGTCTTCATTCTCTCTATGATGACCGGTTCTCCGAATCTGCAACCGCATTTTTGTCTTCATTCCCTTCATGATAACCAGTTATCCGAATTTGCAGCCTCGTTTTTGTCTTCATTCCCTCTATGATAACCAGTTATCCGAATCTGCAGCTGCGTTTAGGTCTTCATCATCTCTATGATAACCAGTTCCATGAATCAGCAGCCTCTCATAAAACTTAAATCCTCATCAAAGCACCAAAAAACCCCAATCCGCATCAAACCATAGCGAATCGGGGTTTTCAAAACTGACTATCTAAATTATTTTACAGCTTTTACCCAGTCAGCTGCGAACTTTTCTAAACCTTGGTCTGTAAGTGGGTGCTTAGTAAGTTGCTCAATTACAGAGTATGGAATCGTTGCGATGTGAGCACCAGCTAATGCTACGCGAGTAACGTGGTCTGGGTGTCTTACAGATGCAGCGATGATTTGAGAATCTAAGTTGTGAACACGGAAGAGCTCAGCAATTTTTTCAACAAGTTGTACACCATCTTCAGAAATGTCGTCAAGACGACCTAAGAATGGAGATACATATGTTGCACCAGCGCGAGCTGCTAATAACGCTTGGTTCATAGTGAAAATTAGAGTAACGTTTGTTTTAACGCCTTTTTTAGATAGGTAACGAGTTGCTTCTAAACCAGCCACAGTCATTGGAACTTTGATTGTGATGTTTTTGTCGCCACCGTTGATTTTTAGAAGCTCTTCTGCTTCTGCAATCATTTGTTCAGCAGTTTCAGCATCTGGAGAAACTTCTGCAGATACGCTTTCTACTTCTGGCACAGCTTGAAGGATTTCAGCAATGCGGTCTTCGAATTTAACGCCTTCTTTTACAACAAGTGATGGGTTTGTTGTTACACCAGATAAAACACCCATTTTGTATGCTTTTTTAATATCATCTAGGTTAGCTGTATCGATAAAAAATTTCATTTCTTTTTCCCTCCAGTAACTTTATTGTATCACAGATATTTTAAGCACATTTGACTCACCTATTCGCGAAAGGCGAGTCAAATGCATTTAGTAAAAACTACTATATTAAAGAACTTCTTTAAAGTTCTTTACAACGTTCTCTACTGTAAAGCCATACTCAGCAAGAACTTTATCTGCAGGTGCAGATGCTCCAAATGTGTTAATAGCAAGAACTTTACCTTCGTCGCCAACGAATTCTTTCCATCCAAGTGGAGAAGCCATTTCGATACCAAGACGAGCCTTCACAGATTTTGGAAGAACACTTTCTTTGTACTCAGCAGATTGCTTTTCGAAACGATCCCAGCTTGGCATACTTACTACAGATACGAAGATGCCTTCTTTTTCTAATTCTTTTTGGGCTGCAATAGCTAATGAAACTTCAGAACCTGTTGCAAGTAATAGACCCGCAACTTCTCCGTTTGCTTCAGAAACAACATAAGCACCTTTTTTAACACCTTCATATACAGCTTCACTGTCAAGCTCTAAAGTTGGTAAACCTTGGCGAGTTAAGACAAGTGCTGTAGGTGTGTCAGTACTTTCAATCGCTAAGCGCCATGCTGCAGCAGTTTCTTTTGCATCAGCTGGACGTAAAATTGAAAGACCTGGCATTGCACGTAATGCAGCTAATTGTTCAACTGGCTCATGTGTTGGGCCGTCTTCTCCAACTGCAATTGAATCATGTGTAAACACATAAGTTACAGGTAGCTTCATTAGAGCAGCAAGACGAATAGCTGGACGGAGGTAATCAGAGAATACGAAGAAGGTAGCTCCGAATACTTTTACTCCTCCATGAAGTGCCATACCGTTAAGTGCAGCACCCATTGCAAATTCTCTAACACCGAACCAGATGTTACGAGCAGCAAAGCTGTCGATTGCATAGTTCTTTTCAGAAGTGATTAACGTTTTGTTTGAACCTGCTAAGTCTGCTGAACCACCGATTAATTGTGGAATGGCAGTAGCAGCAGCATTTAATGATTTACCTGAAGCATCACGGGTAGCGAATGAAGTTCCAGCTTCAAAGTTTGGAAGTGAAGCTTCCCAGTTTTCAGGTAGTTCGCCATTTAATGCCATTTCAAATTGCTTCGCTAATTCAGGGTATTCTTTTTTATATTCTGCAAATAATTCATTCCATACACTTTCTTTTTGTTTGCCAGCTTCTACAAATTGGCTGTAGTGCTCACGTACTTCTTCCGGAACGAAGAATGGCTCTTCATAAGTCCATCCGTATGAAGCCTTCGTTAAAGCAACTTCATCTTTACCTAGTGGAGCACCGTGTGATGTAGATTTTCCTCCTTTATTTGGAGAACCGAAACCGATTGTTGTCTTAACTTCAATTAAAGTTGGACGGTTTAAATCCGCTTTTGCTTCTTGTAACGCTTTTTGAATTTCATCCATATCATTTCCGTTTTCAACACGGATTACTTGCCATCCGTATGCTTTAAAACGATCTTCAACACTTTCAGAAAAAGAAAGGTTTAAATCACCATCTAATGAAATGTCATTAGAATCGTACATTACGACAAGACGACCTAATTTTAAATGACCCGCAAGTGAAGCCGCTTCTGCAGAAACACCTTCCATGAGGTCACCGTCACCACAAATTCCATATGTAAAGTGGTTAACGATTTCATAATTGTCTTTGTTATATGTTTCAGCAAGATGTCTTTCAGCCATCGCCATACCAACAGCCATTGCAATACCTTGTCCTAGTGGACCAGTAGTTGCTTCAACACCAGGAGTATGTCCAAACTCAGGATGTCCTGGAGTTCTGCTTCCCCATTGACGGAAGTTCTTTAGGTCTTCCATTGTTACATCATAACCAAATAAATGTAATAGACTATATAAAAGCATGGAACCATGTCCAGCAGATAAAACAAAGCGATCACGGTTGAACCAGTTTGGGTTTACAGGGTTGTGATTCATTTCTTTTGCCCATAGAGTGTAAGCCATCGGTGCAGCACCCATTGGCATACCTGGATGTCCAGAATTGGCTTTCTCTACACCATCGATGGATAGCGTACGAATCGTGTTAATTGCTAACAAATCTAGTTCTTTGTTATTTAAAGCTGTCTTCATTTAACCACACTCCTAAACTATTAAAATAATAATTCTATATTGTTATACCCTACCTAAAAAATCCAATCTTTTCAATCTTTAAAATAAGATGTATAATTAATTCGTTCACTAAACAAATTATAACATTAATAATGTACCACCCTTATCTTTATTCGTCAATTATCTAAGCTTAAACAATTAATTCAAATCTAACTTTCTTTTTATGAAAGCGCCATCAAATAAAATACACATATTGCTTATAATTATGTGTAACTTAATGATGAAATCTTCTTTTAACGATCGTAAATTAATTGTACTTACTTGCAAATGGAGGATTTGTATGATTACCGGAGATGCAGCATATATTAAAAAAATAAATCGTTCGCTTATTCTCGAGAAAATAGTCGAAGAAGGTATGATCTCAAGGGCTGACATTTCCAAAGCTACAGCACTTACTAGGGCGACAGTCTCTGCACAGGTTGCTGACTTACTAAATGAAGACTTAATTATCGAAACGCAGCTTGAGCATAATAGTGTTGGGAGAAAGCCCATTATGCTTTCATTAAACGCGAATGCAGGCTATGCGCTTGGAATTGATGTGGATTACGGACAAATCTCCTTTACCATTTCAGACCTGCTCGGAAAACCTATTTTTGAAAAAACAATGGATTGCACTAGTCTAGACTATGACTACATTTTGCACATTTTAATTGAACAAATTAATTTATTGGATATAGAGTTCAATGATAACCGTTACGGCATTATCGGCGTCGTCATTGCCATTCATGGACTTGTTGGAAAGGATGAAAAAATTCATTTCGTGCCTCGCTTCCAGTGGCGGTCTGTCGATTTAAAAGCAGACCTTGAAAAAGCGTGCAAGCTCAACATCCAAATTGAAAATAACGCAAATATGTCCGCTTTTGCTGAAAGAGTCTTTCACCATCATGAAACCAACAGCCTTCTATGTACCACGATTTATTCTGGCATTGGGCTTGGTATGATTGTGGATAATCATTTTTTTAGAGGAAATGACGGCTTCGCTGGTGAAATCGGTCATATGATCGTTGTCCCACATGGTAGACCTTGTCCTTGTGGCAATGAAGGCTGTTGGGAACAATATGCCTCAGAAATTGTATTCCTTGAAAATATTAAAGCTGAAAAAGACCTTTCTTCCTTTACATACGATGATTTGCAAAGACTAATCGAGGAAGGTGACGATGACATCATTGAACATCTTGAGCATTTTATATACTATCTTTCGATTGGTTTAAATAACATGATTAATATGTATAATCCAGATACCATTGTACTTGATGGAGAAATCCTTCGTCTTTTCCCGGACTCGATCAAAAAAATAGAAGAACACCTAAACTCTTCTATTATCCATTATCGCCAATTGTCAGTTTCAACTTTTGGAAAGAAAGCCGTTCAAATGGGTGCATGTGCCATAGCTATTAAGCGATTTTTAGGCGTACCGATGATCAATCTTACCTATAAAAATGCGTAAAAGGAGCTTATAAAAGCTCCTTTTTTATACGTTCAAATCTCTCTTTTTATAAAAAATAAACGTTGTTGCGGTGAGAATGGCGATTAAGCTAAGGGAAATAATCACAAACACCGCTTCAAACCCATCCCCAGTCAACATATTTTCCGCGGAGAAATACTTAAATGGCACAATGAATTTGAGGACCTCTAATTTTTCACTTAAATCAATCACAATCGATAAAATAAAGGTCAACAGTAAGATTCCCGTTGCAATCGGTGCTGCACGTTTCGGATTACGAATAACAGAAGCAAGAGCAGAGCCTATCATTAAAAATAAAACCTGTAAAATGAACATCCCACCCATCAACATTAATATGTCCGCAATTTCATTATTCATTTCGAATAGGAGGATCGTCGCAACAGTTGTAACAACATTAAAAACGACAAGGTTAACAAATCCAGCCATAAGTTTCATCGTAATGACCTTCGTTCGAGTAATAGGTTTTACAAATAGAAATTCAAAGGTTTTATCTCGCTCTTCTTTTGCAATGATTGACGCGCCGATCATTGCCCCGTGGATTGTTGCCATCAATAGCAAATATACATATAAAATTGAAAAATACCCAATCGGCGTCGATACATCTAACGTCCCTGTCCCCATAAGCGCCTGCAACGCTTTTGGCATCGACTCAATTAGCTCATTCAAGGATTGACCTGAAGTAGAAAGGCTGGAGTATTCCGTCTTTCCCATCATAACAAGCAGGACAATGCCAACGATCCAAATTAAGAGGGACTTACGATACGCTTTCAGTTCCCTTAAAAATATATTCATCGTAAAAACCTCCTTCCTCAAACGGAATGAATATCCTTTTTCGTATAGTGGAAAAAGCTTGCAATGGTCGCAATTAACACGATTCCTAATCCTACTAATAAAAACACTCCCTCATAACTTGTGTGCTCGATTATATAGGAGGAATCAAAATATTTAAAAGGAGACAAATACCGTTTATACTCATCTCCTCCTGTTGAACTAAGCATGCCAATAATAAAAAATGCAAAAACCGTCCCTAACGAAACCGAGAGAACCGATTTAATTTTAGGAAGAAATACAGATAGAAAAATTCCAATCCCTAGAAAAATAACTTGCAATAAAAACAAGGTTAGGGAAATTAGAAAAAATGCTTTTATACTATAGTCATCCGTCGCAACTACAGCTACCACTAGCCACGACGCAAGAATGTATATAAGGCTTGTAAACATAATCGAAGTGAACGCCGCTACCATTTTTGCTGTTAAAATGGCTTTTCGAGTAATTGGCTTGGTTAGTAAGAAATCAGCTGTCTTCTCTCTTACTTCCTTTGATACGATGGCCGTACCCAAATTCATTGCTTGGATCGCCCCGCATAGACTGATATACACAAACACATAGGAGTAGAATCCAAGAACAGACCCAAAGGTTTCCACCTGGAGCCCTAATGCTTGTTTCATTGCGTCAGGAAAACCATCTAATACCTTTTGATACTCTTCAATATCTTTTGCAATTGTCGGAAACATGGACATGAACAATGCCATCACCCCGACTAGTGACAACGTCCAAATGATAGTCGTTTTTCGATAGGCCCTTACTTCATGAAAAAAGACATTCATAACGGATTAGGCCTCCTTCTCGTAATAATGCATGAAGATCTCCTCAAGGTCTGGCTCCGTAACAGATAAGTTCGTAATCTCGATTCCAGCGATTTTCTCCATCACTGCATTGATATCACCCTTGAACAAGAAGCTTATTTCATTGTTATTCACATCTAAATTATTTACACCCAGAATGGAAAAATAGCTTTTATCTATTGGTTGTGCTGTTTCAACTGTAAATCTCTTAAAATTGTTATCTTTTAATGTACTTATCTTCTCAACCGTGATAATTTTTCCTTCTTTAATAATGGCAACTCGATCGCAAAGACGTTGAACTTCACTCAAAATATGAGAGGAGAAAAGAATCGTTACCCCTTTTTTATTTTCCTCCTCTAGCAAATCAAAAAAGCGCTGCTGCATCAGTGGGTCAAGCCCACTCGTCGGTTCATCAAGGATCACAAGCTTTGGTTCGTGTAGCAGTCCCTGAACGATCCCTACCTTTTTCTTGTTTCCCAGAGATAAATCATCAATTTTACGATTCAGGTCGAGTTCCATAATTTCCGCCAACTCTTTCATTCGCTTCGTGCAGTCTTTTTTATAAAAACTGGCAGAATACTTGAGCAAATCCTTCACTTTCATATTGTCATAGTAAAAAACTTCTGATGGTAGATAGCCTATTTCCTTTTTGATTTCAGATGTGAACTGGACTGAATCCTTTCCAAAAATTTTAGCACTCCCGCTTGTTGGATATATGAGTGATAGCATGGTGCGGATTGTTGTCGATTTCCCAGCTCCATTCGGTCCGATAAACCCGAAGATCTCCCCTTCCTCAACATGAAAGCTAATATCCTCGATTCCCCTGGTTTTTCCATACATCTTTGTTAGGTTCTGAAGTTCAATTACATTCATTACTGACCACTCCCAACATTATTTGTAAAATGCTTGTTTTAGCATTTCGATATATTCGTCCATTTCTTTAACCAAGTCTTCACTATTTAATTGGTCTAATGGAATAGCCTTTGTTTGCTCTTGCTTTTGGTATCCAAAAGCTTCAAGTGACCAAAAAATAATATTCATCGCTTTTTGAACGTCGATTCCTTCTTTAAATTTTGAAACGTCAATCGAATTAGCCAACCTCGAGTAACTACTCTTTAGGACATCCTTGTTCCTTTTTTCTAGTTCAATTTTGATTTCAGGTGAATCTTCTTCAAAAGCAAACCTAATAAAGTTGAACATCTCTGGGTGTTTTTTCATTAGTTCGAATTTAATCAGTGTTATGCTGCGGTATTTGTTAAAAATATCAGGTTCATCTAGATCAATATTTGCAAATAATTCATTGACCATTAACTTTAAATAATAGTCATATAAAAACAAATAAAGTTCTTTTTTGTTTTTAAAATAATGAAACAACAGCCCCTTCGAAATACCAGCTTGCTTCACAATCTCATTTGTGGATGCATTTGCATAGTTTTTTTCAGCAAACTCTTTTGTGGCTGCATTTAAAATTCGTTCCTGTTTTTCTTGATCTAAGTTGAAAAATTTTGAATGCATGGTAAATCCTCCATTTATCATTGACCAAACTGGTCAATTCCATTATATTCCTCAATGACCACATTGGTCAACAATAAAAAAAGCCCCAAAGTTATCCTTTGAGACATTACATTTTAACCAAACAATGTATCGACTTCTTTTTTTAGCTCTTCTATTAATGGAAATGTGGAGGCATGACCTAGGCTTTCGACGATGTTTCGGTAATACCATTCTTGTTTTTCCTTGCCGCGACTAAACCTTTCCCAAACTTGGTCGCCCTTTTCTTGGTAATCGTGGATAATCGACCGGATATTATGAAGTTTATCCGCACATACGACTGTTCGAGTATCTTCGGAAGCCGTCCGTAGGAATGAAATGGTATGCTCTTTTCTTGCTTCCCAAGGTAGAGATTTATCGGGCTCTGAACAACCTTCCACAAGTTTTGCAACCTCATCACTAAAACCGTCTCTTATATCTTCTAAAGTAAGCTCTGTATCCTCTACCGTATCGTGTAGGATTCCAGCTGCTATCAGTTCCTCACGAGCATTTACTTTCATTAAAATCAGAGCGACACCAAGTGGATGTGTGATGTATGGAATATTGGTGAGCTTTCGGTATTGCCCATCATGTGCCTTACTTGCAACCACAATCGCTTTTTCAATCATGTCCATTTTTCAGCCTCCCTATCAAAGAAATACCTGACACACCACGTGCCAGGGTTAAAGTATTTTACTTAAAAATGCTTTTGTACGAACATGCTGAGGATTTTCGAACAGTTCTTTTGGTTTGTTTTCCTCCACGATATAGCCATCGTCCATAAAGAGGACACGGTCACCAACTTCACGCGCAAAACCCATTTCGTGGGTCACAACAACCATGGTCATTCCCTCTCGCGCCAACTGCTTCATAACCTCTAAAACCTCACCAACCATTTCAGGATCAAGAGCAGAGGTCGGTTCATCAAATAGCATAATTTTCGGCTCCATCGCAAGTGCTCTCGCAATCGCCACTCGCTGTTTTTGTCCACCTGACAAGGAGTCTGGATAGGCATCTGCTTTTTCAGCAAGACCTACCTTTTTTAAAAGTTCCATCCCTTTATTATATGCTTTTTCATTGGAGACCTTTTTTACCTTTAACGGAGAAAGCATGATGTTTTCCATCACCGTTTTATGAGGGAAAAGATTAAACTGCTGAAACACCATACCGACGTCCGTTCTAATTTGGTTGATGTTTGTCTTTTTATCTGTAATATCGATTCCCTCAATATAGACATGCCCTTCATTGATTGTTTCTAATACATTTATGCAGCGTAAGAAGGTTGATTTTCCAGAACCTGAGGGTCCAATCACTACAACAACCTCCTGAGGTTCGATTTCGACGGAGATTCCTTTGAGCACCTCATTTTCCCCAAACGATTTCTTAATATTGTCTATTTTAATCATTCAGTTTTCAACCTCTTTTCTAGATAGTTTAATAGAATGGTTAATGAAAGAGTGAGAATTAAATAAATGAAGGCTGCCATTAAGTATGGCTCCCACACGCGGGCATGCTGTCCCATCATCATCCGTCCCCAATGCATGATTTCTGGAGTCGCAACTACTGAAAGAAGGGATGAGTCTTTTATGAGAATCACAAATTCATTTCCTAATGGAGGAATCATCCGCTTAAAGGCTTGCGGGATAATGACGTATCTCATCGCTTGTGCATGTGTCATACCTAAAGATCGTGCGGCTTCCATTTGTCCACGGTCAAGGGACTGAATGCCCGCTCTAAAAATTTCTGCTATGTATGCGGACGCGTTTAAAGTAAGTGCGATCACACCTGCAACAATTCCGTTTGTTCCGCCTAAAAATAATGGAACAACTCCGAAGTGAACTAAAAAGATTTGAACGAGAAGTGGTGTCCCACGGAAGAACGTCACATAACAAACAAATGGAAACGCCACCCATTTATTTCGAACCATTTTTCCAAGCCCAATAAATAAGCCTAGGATTGTCCCAAGCAAAATACCAGCAATCGATAAACCGATGGTAAGCAATGTCCCCTGTCCAAAATAGGGAAGGTAGTCAATGAGAATGTCAAACTTAAAATCCATGCTGCGTCCCCCTGTATGATTAAATTATCGGTACTAAGAAAAGCGCAAGGCGCCCGCCTATCGGCGACAAGCATAAGACGAGCGCTGACAGAAGGCGCTTCTTGCCTTCCGAAGCGAATGGCTTATGACCTCGAGCCGATGGCGCCTGGAGCTAGACATCGAAAACTACGTAAAAATTTTATACTTTCTTATCTTTTAAATATAAAGGCAAAAATTGCGTAACACGTTGTTGTCGTTACGCAATTTTGCTCTCCTTATTTTGACGCTTCTTGTTCTGCCTTAAGTGCTTCTAAATCTGGCTCTGCACCAAACCATTCTTTATATATTTCTGTGTATTTTCCGCTTTCAATAACAGCTTCAATTGCCTTATCAAAATCGGCTTTTAAGTCGTCACTGCCCTTAGGGAACATCATTCCATAGAACTCCGCATCAAACGTATCCTTGTCTCCAACAACCTTTAGCTTTTTGTCTGGATTTTGCGCAGCATAGTATTCAATAACACCGTTATCCGCTACAACTGCCTCCGCACCACCACTTTCAAGTTCAAGGATTGCTAGGTTATTATTTTCAAAAGCTTTAATATCAGGATGCTTTTCACCTAATACCTTTTCAACTGCAAAATGGCCTGTTGTAGAAGCCTGAACTGCTACCTTTTTCCCCTTTAGATCTTCAGCCGTTTTGATGTCACTATCTTCTGGAATCATGATCTTGTTTGTTGATAAGAAGAAAGGTATCGTAAAAAGATATTCCTTCTCACGGTCTTCGGTAATTGAAATCGATGATATTGCCATGTCATAAGACCCTTTGTTTAATTCAACGAAAATGGGGTCCCAACCAGTATGTTTGATATCTAGTTCGTAACCTGCTTCCTCAGCTACAGCGTTTAGAACATCGATTTCAAAACCAACAATTTTGTCCCCCTCCATGAACTCGAATGGTGCATAGGCCGCATCTGTCATGACCTTAAGTGTTTTTTTACCTGCGTCTTCTCCCTCTTTTTCTCCGCCTGTCCCACTCGTATCACTCGTTCCACAGGCTGCTAAGAAAAGAAAAACAAGCAAGATTGAAAAAACCGTTACTTTTTTCACGAATGTAACCCCTTTCTATTTTTATAAAATTTAAATAATTCATTTTTTTACTATATTAGCACATTGATAGTCTAAAAGAAACATTGAATTGACAATTCTCCACTATCTGCGCCTTACTCCTTACATATTATGAACCTCTAGCAGGACGATAGAACTAAATCATTCGACATAAAGTGAAACTTCAATCAGTGAGGTTTTATCGACGCACAGGAAGTGCTAGTGCAGACGTTGCGACAGGACATAACCCTCTTAGTCTGCTTTTTCTCCCACTGATTGTTAGTTGAACCAATCGGGCTTTTACGGGCAGTTATCCGACCATGGAGGGATTTACTGCCCGTTAATGCGGGACAAAACGGGTGGTGACAGGAACTGGAATTTCGAATATATTTGAAATAGTAGGTATTTTCTAAAAGAGAGGTGTTTTTGTGGGGGTTGTCAAAGAGTTTGGGAAGATCTTTGTCATCTATATATGTGTGTTCTTATGTGTGTTTTTATTCGTTCTTTTCCCTCGCGAACCGAGTATTGAAGTGGAAGGTAAGGCGATGACCGTTGTGTATTCCTATCATTTTAATTTGAAGGAATATGCTACAAATGTAAGTACGTTTTTAAAGAATGTATATGAGAATAAAAGTCTTGGAGGCACAAAGTTTGCGACCCTAACAGCCGAGGATGAAATCGCAAAATTTTTTCCAAGAAGCCTCAAGATTATCTTGATTGGATATATTCTTAGTATTGTGTTCGGGGTATTAAAGGGGATACTGGATTACCGGTTTACAAATACGAAAAAAAGCTTTTTAGGAAGTGGCGCCACTTGGTTTTTATCGGGGGTACCAGACTTTTTTATCACCATCTGTTTAAGCTATTTTATCCTATTATATGTTCCTGATTTTAGCATTATGGGTACCGAGGCTTGGTGGAAGTTTATTGCACCTAGTATTCTTATCTCCATTGCGCCGATGCTGTATGTTGCGAGAATAACATCTGTTTCCCTACTGACCCAGGATCGCGAACCATATATTCAAGTAGCATTCGCTAAAGGATTTACAAAAAATAAAGTTCTCTTTAACCATATGATGAGATCATGTTTCATCACGGTTTCAAGTCATCTACAATCGATAATGGTGTTTGTTCTATCAAACTTATTGGTTGTCGAATATTTACTAGGTTATCAGGGCGCTGCTTATCGTTTGTTTACTGCAATTGGCTATACAAATTTCATCCCACCGGGTGGCGGGGCCGATGAACGTGGGTTAATCATTGGGATTTGTATAAGTTTCCTCATGCTGGTGATGGTTGCCCATATTATTAGTCAAGTCATCAAAATGAGATTGGATCCGAAATAAGGGGGTGTTCTAAGTTGAATCGAAATTGGTTTTTAATCACTGGCCTAATTATGTTAGGTATTTTACTTATTGTTACGTTTGTCGGGCCTCATTTCCCGTATGTAAAAGAAGGTATCGAAGAGGGCAGAATTCGTTTCTTAGATGGTGGAAAGAACTTACTTAAAGCACCATTCACCCCTGAACAGCAGCCTCCTTTTGGGTCTGACCATGAAGGAAGAGACTTGTTAAGTGTTTTAATTGTTGGCGCAAAGGACACACTAAAAATCATTATCGGAATAGTTGTCCTCCGCTACCTGATTGCAATCCCGCTTGGGTTACTCGCTACCAGAAAAAACAATCCGATTTCCTGGATTGTTACAACTTGGAATAATGTCTTTTCAAGTATTCCAATCATTTTTTCTGCGTTGCTTTTATTAGCCATACCAGCACTTGTTATGAACGATAACAGGTTATGGTGGTCGGTTTTACTATTAGCATTAATTGAGGTAGGAAAAGTAAGTCATATCATTCGTGAGGAAACACAACGAATTGTAAGGAAGCCTTATATTGAGGCTGGAATCACCGTTGGAATCTCCCCGCTTCGACTTGCTTTAGGTAATATTTTACCGAATACATATCCAGCAATCATGGTTAATTTCTTTATTGATATCGGAAGAACCTGCTTATTAATTGCGCAGCTTGGCATTTTTGGCGTGTTCCTTTCCCAAGTGTTTGTTCAAACGAATTATGGTGTTGGGGAAATGATTAACACAAGTCTAAATTGGCCAACCTTACTTGGGCAAGCTAAAAAAGACATGCTCAGTTCCATTTGGATCCCATTTTGGACATGTATAGCAATCTCCTTTACGATGTTTACATTCACCATTTTAGGGGAAGGCTTAAGAAGGTATTTTGACCGAAAGACAGCCTAATTGACACACTGTTATAATGAAAGGTGAATGGTAAAAAAATCATTCGTTCATAACGTGAATCGAAAGGAGCTTGGAAATGACTACACCTAATAATGAACTACCAGCTAAAACATGTTCTATTGACCGTCTTGTCACAATGGAGTCGGACATTAAAAAGGTTCTTGAAGGTAAAAAAACAGCTACACGTAGAAATGGCAGATATGCCGATGTTGGGGAAATAATGACCCTTGAAGGTCAATCATTTAGAATTGACCACGTATACGAGCAATCCCTTGGAGAGCTAACAGATGAAGACGCAAAAAGAGAAGGCTTCAACACGGTTGATGAATATAAAGAGTCGATTCTATCATACCATCCGGGAATGCCATGGCTCCCTCAGATGAAAGTGTGGGTACACGAGTTTAGCAAGCTAGAGGATTAATAGAAAACCCTTGTCATCGCTATGATGGACAAGGGTTTTAACGTTTATTTATGGCTTGTTTTTTCAACAAGTGCCTGTTCCTGTATTGCACTCATTTCTGGTGCTACGGTTTTTATTTTTGTGATGAAGTAGTAGTATTTATAAATAACAACCGCGACTAAAAGTAGTTTTACGGCTATGCTATCAAGAATAATAAACGGGACTGCTATCATTGCATCTGCGGTTAATAGAATTGTTAGCTTCTGCCTTAGCGTCATTTCACGTCGCTTCACAAAGCCTTCTAAATACTTTTTATATAAACTAGTGCTTTTAAACCAACGATCAAAGCGGTCCGATCCCTTTACAAAAAAGAAGGAAGCAAGCAGTAACAGGGGCGTTGTTGGAATGAGTGGCAGCACAATGCCTACTGCTCCAAGAACCAAGAAAAGAAAACCTAAAACAATATATAAAAATTTCGTGATTCTGTTCATCAATATTGCCCCCCTTCTTTACCTTTCTAAAACCTTTTTCTATTATATCACGTATTTCTTACTGGAAACCCACTGTCACAAAATAGTAAGATAATGAATGGAGAATTGTGAGGAATATCACTTGTTATTTTTAGTAAGGTGCTATCATTAATAGTGAAATATGTTGTGAATGGGGGTTTCCATCGAATGGATGTCATTTATCAAGTACTTGTTTTCATACATATTTTTTCAGCCATCCTTGGAATGGGACCTGGCTTTATTTTAACAACCGTTGTGAAGTCAGGAGACACAATGACCGAGCTTCGACATTCATACGCAATCAGACATAAACTCCATATTTTTGTCATGATTGGAGGTATTCTCCTGCTTGTATCCGGACTTTTAATGGGGGCGATTCATCCATATCTGTTTAAAATGGGGTGGTACATAACAAGTTTACTACTCTTCCTTGTTGCGTTGGCAATGGGACCATTTGCTCTTACGCCTAAATCAAAACCAGTAAAAGCGTTATTGGAATCACATCAAGGGGATGACATTCCTGCAGAATACTATCCTTTGGCAAAGGCTCTATTTAGAGTGGAGCATACTGAGAACACGATCTTTTTGATTGTCATTGCATTAATGATTTTAAAGCCTTTTTAAAATTTTCGTTACTAAATCCCCATCCATTCACTGGTGGGGATTTTCTTGGATTGGTTGTTTCTTTTTAAATGGGAGTGCGACTCCTTGTGTGAGTAGGCTTATGATAATAGCGACTCCAACCAGCAAGGATATAATGATCCAAAAATTGATGCCGAAACCGACGAGCTTATAGGCACCTTCATAATAATTTACGTCCGGGCGATTGATATTGGATGATATGATCGCAGCAGTAATGTGTTTTGTGGCATACAAAAACGCCGACACTGCGATGAAAAAGCAGCCAACAAATGCCTTGATTTGCTTCATCTAACCCCTCTTCTCTAATCACTTTTTTGTTAATCGTATCATGATTTCAAATCATGGGACATATTACTTTTGACCTATAAAAAAACCGCATAAAGAATTTCTTCTTTATACGGCTACTATTCATTTTATGCTTCCACTAATTCACTTTGCAGCATTGTGCCTGTTTGGGCAAAATTTGTGTGCCACGAAAATGCTTTTTCTAGTACGTGAGGTGTTTGACCGCCTCTGGTTAGGGCTTCTTGGTAATACTCACGTAACTGCTGTTTATACTTTGGATGTGCACAGTTTTCGATGAGCAATTCTACACGTTCTCTTGGTGCGAGGCCACGTAAATCTGCATATCCTTGCTCTGTAACGATAACATCCACATCATGCTCTGTATGGTCGACATGGGAAACGAACGGAACGATACTTGAAATGTTTCCACCTTTTGCAATGGACTTCGTGACGAAAATCGCAAGGCGTGCATTTCGAGCAAAGTCACCAGACCCACCTATTCCATTCATCATCTTTGTCCCAAGCACATGGGTTGAATTCACGTTTCCGTAAATATCAAGTTCTAAGGCTGTGTTGATGGAAATTAGTCCGAGACGACGAATGATTTCAGGATGATTTGAAATCTCCTGAGGTCTCATGATCAAGCGGTCTCGATACTGGTCAAAGTTCGCAAATACTTTTTTCATTTTTTCTTCTGATAGAGTGATCGAACAGCAGGAAGCAAAGTTTACTTTACCGGCGTCCATTAAGTCAAATACCGCATCCTGTAATACCTCAGAATAAACCTCTAATTCTGCAAACTCCGAATCAAGCATACCGTGAAGAACCGCGTTTGCTACAGAGCCAATACCAGATTGTAAAGGTGCAAGCTTCTCAGTTAAACGTCCTGCTTCAATTTCTTTACGTAAAAATGTTAATAGATGCTGTGCCATGATCTCTGTTTCCTCATCAGGTGGCACGATTGTTGAAGGTGAATCAGTTTGTTCTGTAAACACGATTCCTTTTATTTTATCAGCATCCACTTTAATTCCAGGCAGGCCAATTCTGTCATCTGATTTTGTTAAAGGAATCGGCTCTCTCTTCCCCTGTTTGCCAGGTGCATATAAATCATGAACTCCCTCAAGCTCAGGTGTTTGGGCAAGGTTGATTTCAACGATAATTGATTTTGCATGCTGAGCAAATGTTAATGAGTTTCCGATTGACGTTGTTGGAATGATTAAACCATCTTCTTTTATCGAAACCGCTTCCAAAATTGCAATGTCCACATCCATTACATTTGAGCGTATTAATTCTGATGTATGTGATAAGTGTTGGTCTACAAATAAGAAGTCCCCTTGGTTAATACCCTTCCTCATTGTTGGATCAGCCTGGAACGGTAAACGCTTACCCAAAATTCCTGCTTCTGCAAATAATTTATCAACATCAGAGCCTAATGATGCTCCTGTATATACGTTTACTTTTAATGGTTCGGTCTCAGCTCGTTTTACAAGTGCAAACGGAACCGCTTTCACATCACCCGCACGTGTAAAGCCACTTAGTCCTAACGTCATACCGTCCTCGATCCATTTTGCCGCTTCTTCCGGTGTTACAACACGGTCATGCAGACGGGTATCCTTAATGCGATCTAGTTTGTTATTCATTTCTCCCATCCCCTTTATGAAATTGAATATTAAGATAATTTTACAAGGAATCACCACATGATTAGGGATTTCTGGAGTAAAGAACAATAAAATCCGATAAAAAAGAAGAACAAATCCCTAAAGCAGCAGATTTGTTCTTTTTCTAGAAAATTAGAACCCTAACAGTTTTCGAAAATAGCTGGAATAGTTTTGACTGACTGGGACTCGTGCTCCATTGTTCATTTCTAGGACGAACGTGGAATGAGTATCAGGGTGAATTTCTTTTATTTGATTAACATTCACGATAAACGACCGGTGACATCGGATAAAAGAATCCTTTGGCAAAGTATATTCGAATTCCTGTAGGGAGTATTTATGTGTTCCAGAGAAGTCTTTTGTGTATACATGAGTCTTCTTATCCTTTGCCTCTAGATACAGACATTCAGAAAATGGGATGGGAATCCAGCCATCCTGAGATTTCACGGTCACAACCGATTTTCCATCTGTTAAGGCAGGGTAGATTGCTGTGACACATCCCTCTAACTCATTACCATGAAAAAAGGGTACAGCCATTCCATGATAAGGAATACCAAATACATCCCGATTGATAAATTCGGAAGCCTTTTGTTTGGAAGTAATTGCTTTATAGGCGATGGTCCCCTCTTTTACCTTATCACCTGGTTTTATTTTGAGATCAATACGTTTACTTGGCCGATAATAGACATATTCCTTTGTATTTGAAACCGCTATCGAAATTTCGTCAGAGAACAATTCTCCAATCACGTCTAAGAGTGAGCCAATTGTTATATCCTTCACACTACAACACCCTTTGTCGTATAAATCTAGTATCCACTTCTATTTTACAAGCATTTGAATGATAAAACATTAACTTTAATAAAATCGTTTAAAATGGTTTTTATATGTGCATGAAGTATAATGATAGTAACCATATTTTTAGGAGGGATACATATGTACCATACAATTGAAGAGTTTGTTCAAGATTGGCAATACGAAGGCGGAGCAACACAAAAAATTTTAGATGCTTTAACCGATGAATCCTTATCACAAGCGGTTGCGCCTGGCCATCGCACATTAGGTGAGCTTGCGTGGCATGTTGTGACTTCACTTCATCATATTGTTTCACTAACTGGACTCCAGTTTGAAGGTGCAAACGGTGAGGCAGTACCAACCTCTGCCAAAGAAATTGCTGATGGCTACAGAAAAACGAGTGAAAATTTCATTTCTGCAGTGAAAGAACAATGGAATGACGAAAGCTTAAAAGAAGTAGCGGATATCTTTGGTCAACAAATGCCAAAAGGGGCAACGCTTAAAATGGTGAATACCCACCAAATTCACCACCGTGGACAAATGACAATCCTCATGCGTCAAGCAGATTTGAAGGTACCTGGTGTTTATGGTCCTTCAAAAGAGGAATGGGGAGCTTAATTTATTCGCAGAAAGGAGCCATTTTGAGATGGCTCCTTTTTTTGCTTTCATTCACCGTTTTAGTTGACATAATACTTTTCAATCAAACGTTTGTTTAGCGTTCTATCCCTTGGTACACAAGGGTTTCAATTTCCAATTAAACGTTTGTTTGAATTTTTGCTTACAAAGTCAGAGAGTTTTCAATCAAACGCTTGTTTAAAGCACACCCATTACCCCTCAAGGGCTGCAGACTTCAATTAAACGTTTGTTTGAATCCTTTTTTTATCAAGCAGCTGCTTTTTCCTTCCTAGTAAACATCCATTTTAAAAAGCTAGGAACAAGTAATATGATGAATAACAGACGGATTAGTTGTAGTGAACTGACGACAGCTGGGTCTGCTCCGATGGCTGTAGCCGTTAACACCATCTCTACTAGGCCACCTGGTGCCAAACTTAAGAGTGCTGTTGGTAAATCCAAGTCTGAGAAAATAGCAAAGATATACCCTAATCCAAATGATATTGCTAGCAAAAACACTGTGAGTACAAAATATACCCCACAATATTTTCCACCAATCTTTAAATCTCTCAAATTGATATTATTCCCCATCCTCATTCCAACCGTAATTTGGGCAAGAATCAAAAACCATGATGGGATACTTGGCAGGCCTACTCCTGTGACACCAAAAATCGCTGTAACCGCGAGTGGCCCAATGACATAAGCCGCTGGCAGCTTATCTCGAAGGAGCCACCCTACCAATAGTGCTAACCCAAACCATAAATATGCATAGAACGGAACACTGCTAATATTTTTTGTCACCTCATATGCATTCCCTGCACCCGCGATGAACCAATGGGTTACAATAAACGGAACCATAAATACGACCGTTAGCAAGCGCACCGTTTGAAATATTGTCACCATTGCGGAATTTGCTTTTAACGAATGGCTTGCCGCTACCATCTCTGAAAGTCCCCCAGGAATCGATCCAAAAACACTTGTCATCGGGTCAATTTTAATAAAACGAGTCACAAAAATACTATTTAGAACACTAACTGTTAGTAGCAAAATAGTCGTGAATAAAAATGGAATGATATAGGGATATACGATAACAAATGTTTCCTTGGTAAAGGATAATCCAAAGTAAATTCCCAGTGTTGCAAGCCCAACGTTATACAACCTTGTTGATACAACCATTTTTTTATGAGTAATCGCTTTGTATAAAATCATGAACGTCATTGGTCCGAGTATCCACGGAATTGGAAAGTGTAACAAATAAAACAATACGCCCCCAACACTCGCAACTACATAAGACTGTAAAATCCCCTTCATGTGTGTAAAATTCATTTTCATGTACGACCTTTCTATGTTATCAATCTTTTACTTTCCATTATGCAGGAAAAGAACCTGCTTTGCAGAATATACTCTTTAAAAAGGAGGTATCCCACATGGAAAATTTTAAATTCTCACATACCATTCGTGTCAGATATTCTGAAATCGATGGACAAAAAATTGTTTTTAATGCGCATTATCTTACATATATCGATATCGGCTTTACTGAGTACATGCGTGAAATACTAAGTCCCGATTGGCTTACAAATCCCCAGTCTTCACAGTTTGAGCCGGTTCTTGTTAAAAGCACGATTGAGTACAAAAAACCAGCATTACTAGATGACTTAATAAAGGTGTATGTTCGTGTGAAAAAAGTAGGCGGTTCAAGCCTTACCCTTGAAACCATTATCAAACGCGATGACGATATTCTTATTGAATCGGAAACAGTACAAGTAAATTACAACAATGTTACAAAAAAGTCAGCACCTATTCCTAATCACATAAAAAATAGAATCAAACAGTTTGAAGAGATCTAGGTGAATTCAAGACGCTAGTGGATCTATTATTTTCCAGACATATCTTTATTTAGCGTCTTATCCACCCCTTTCAAGGGATTTCAAAATCAATCCCTTCCCCCCTTAATACCAGTCTATAGTAGGAATGATGTCCCTCTCACCCGACCAAAGTAGGATAATTCCACAACAATCTATCAGATAACATTTCGTTTATTACAAAATTAATTTCGACATTAAAAGTGGGGTTCCTTTATTACAATCCTTTATTCTATTGAGTTTTGAAATATTACAATTTTAACATTATGTAACAATTTCGCGACAAATGGAGAAATTCATAGAAATATATGATACTATGGGATAGTAAAAACTACGTAATAGACTAAGTAGATTAGTAAGAAAGTAGGAATAATTTTGAAAAAGACACTCGTAACCTTAAGTGCCACTTTAATGCTAAGTGCCTTTTCTCCATATGTGATACAAACTAGTGCAAATACGATGAGTACCCTTCAAAGTGATCTTACCGAAACGCAAAATGCTTTGAAAAAATTAAACGCACAAATTGCAAAAGTTGACCAAGCAATTGAAGATAACCGTAAAATGATCGCTCAAACAGAAGCGGAAATTAAAAAGTCTGAAGAACAAGTACATACTCTTCAAGCTGAGATTGACCAACTTGAAAAAGAAATTGAAGCACGTAATGAAATCCTTAAAGAGCGTGCTCGCATGATGCAGGAATCTGGTGGAACAATTAGTTACCTAGATGTTATTTTTGGTGCTCAAAACTTCTCAGATTTTATTAATCGTGTAAGTGCAGTTTCTACAATTATGCAGGCTGACCAAAAAATAATCGACGAACAAGCGGAAGCTATCAATCTAGTAAAAGATAAACAAGATACCATTCAAGAAACACTAACTTCTTTAAAAGATAAAAAAGAAGAATTGGTAGAAATGCAGGGTCAAATTGAAGAACAAAAAACTCAAAATGACGCCTTAAAGGCTGCCTTACAATCTAAAGAACAAAAAACATTAGCCGATATCGAAGAACTTCGTGCAAGTATGATTACAGCTACTCCTGCTGTTACCAATACATCAACTACTTCGACATCAACATCTAAATCAACATCAACTGCATCTGTTCCTGCAGTACCAACTTCAACACCAAAGGTAACAGGATCAATCAGTACTGTCATTAATGCAGGATATAAGTACATTGGTAACTCGGTATATGTATTTGGCGGTGGAAGAAGTGCTTATGACATTGCAAACGGTCGTTTTGACTGTTCAGGCTTTGTACACTGGGCATTCTCACAAGCTGGGGTAAGTGTTGGTTCTAGCACAAGTGCATTAAGAAGCCAAGGTACTGCAGTTTCAGTTAGTGACATGAAACCTGGTGACTTAGTATTCTTTAATACGTATAAAACAGATGGTCATGTTGGAATTTATATTGGCGGCGGTAAATTTATCGGTTCACAAACCTCTACTGGGGTTGGCGTTGCTGATATGACACATGGTTACTGGAAAAGTCACTTCAATGGTCATGTAAGACGTATTATGTAAAAGAGACAAGTTCCTACAAAAGCATCTTCATCATGAAGGTGCTTTTTTTGTTAATTTTTTATAACTCCTCCCCTTCAACGACTCGCAAATTGTTCTCATTTAATTTATTATAGGAAGGTAAGCTATCATACTGGAGTGACATAATTTGGATACAAAAAAAGCGTTACCGATTCTTTTTGCTGTTATGTTTTTGGTTTATGTCGGGTTCGGAATCATTATTCCTGTTATCCCCTTTTATGCAGAAGACCTTGGTGCTTCACCAACTGAATTAGGTCTGCTAATGGCTGTCTATTCCTTAATGCAATTCTTATTTGCACCCATGTGGGGAAGAATTTCTGATCGGATTGGACGTAAGCCAGTTATCATGATTGGCATTTTCGGCCTTGCTGTTTCATTCTTTTTAATGGCCTTATCTACAGAGCTATGGATGCTTTTTGCAGCTAGAATCATCGGTGGCTTCCTTTCAGCTGCAAATATGCCGACCGTCATGGCGTATGCAGCCGATATTACGTCTGAGGAAGATCGTGGAAAAGGAATGGGTGTCATTGGTGCATCGATTGGTCTTGGATTTATTTTTGGACCAGCGATTGGTGGCATTTTTTCAAAAACGGACTTACAGATGCCTTTTTATATTGCGGGAACCTTATCCTTATTAACTTTTTTCCTCGTGATGTTCGTTCTTAAAGAATCATTGCCAAAAGAGGAAAGACACAAAACAGAGAGAAAAAGAACAGGCCTCTTAAAAGCACTCAACGGTCCGGAATCTGTTCTGTTTTTCCTTTCACTATTTATCACATTATCTCTGTCTGGTCTTGAGGCTACCTTTGCTTACTTCGCCGCGGAAAAAGCTGGTTTAGGAACAACTGAACTAGGTTATATTTTTATGATTATGGGGCTCGCCGGAGCGATCGTTCAAGGTGGGCTAGTTGGAAGATTGACAAAGCGCTTCGGTGAAGGCTTTGTCATCCAAATCGGGATATTCGTGTCTGCGATAGGTTTCTTCCTTATTTTATTCACGAAAAATTTCCTGACTGCCGCAATATTCCTGACAATTTTCGGGGTTGGAAATGGCGTTATTCGCCCTGCAGTATCGGCTTTATTAACAAAGCGTGTCAAGACTGGCCATGGAAGTGTTACAGGATTATTGTCTTCCTTCGATTCACTCGGAAGAATTCTTGGACCTATTTTAGGTGGCTTGCTCTACTCAGTCTCAGTTGGTTTACCTTATATCTCAGGTATATTCCTGTCAGCCATCGCGTATATTTTATTTAAAATTTATGCGGTAAAAACAAACAAAGGGTAGCGATTATGGCTACCCTTTGTTTCTCTTTGCGTACAATATAACAAAGAACCAGAAGAACTGTCCCTGCGGTCCTACAAAGCTTTTCCAAGAAATTTGGCAAGTTCTAGCATTCCGTATTTGCCTGCTTTGGCTTCGGCATCGGAGTTGTAGTTTGTGTTTGTGTTAACGTCATAGGTGAATATTTCGCCAGCGGCATTTTTCACAAACTCGATTCCAGCTACATCGATTTTTACAGCTTTTAGAAAAGCTTCATACCGCTTTATCAAAGCTGGGTCAACGTCTTCTGTTATTTCAAACTTAGGACGAACTTCTATTTCTTCCCCAACTGGGCAAAACAAATCGCCAATTTGACATGCATCTGCCGGGCAAAGCTCAAACCCTTCAGACGTATCAACCCGTACAGAATACACATATTTTCCGCCAACAAATTCAGCTCTTGTAATATAGGATTCTGGTGATTGGATATATTCCTGAATAAGCGTAATACCGTCAACCGGTTCTTCGAATGCGGGACTGTTCACGTATGCTTTCAATGATTCCACAGTTTGAAATAATTGAACGCCAAGCCCCTTTCCTGCCCGATTATGTTTTGTGATAAATGGTGTTGTCCCTAGTTTTTCAGCTGCTTCGATAATTTGTTCACGGCCGACTGCCCCGATTGTTTTCGGAGTGCGAACCCCATTTGCCTCAAGGGCTGTGTACTGTTTTATTTTACTTAACTCTAGACGCAATGCATTACTTCCATTAAACACCGTACGATTATGGTGTTCAAGCCAGTCTAATATCCCACCTGTTAACTCGGGAGCAAATCGGTGGTCCCTTGTGTGAGAGGAGGCACTCATTCGATTGTAGAACACTCCCTCGGGTGGCTCAGACGTCAAATCAATGATCCCCTTATCAAGATGCCAAGCCTCGTATGGAAGCTGTAGCTCATCTAAACGTTTTGTTAAATGAGCAGTCCACTCATCATTTTCATGGATAATAAATATTTTTTTAGACATAGTACGGCCTCCCAAATCCCTATTAATCTGATATGTATTATCATATTTGAATGTTTAAAAAAGTGCAAACAAAAAGAACCGCTGAAAACGGTTCTTTGTTATTACCCTTGAACAGCGGTTGGAGATTCTTTTTTTCGCACGATTCCCACTAACAAATAGACCAGTGGTGTTGTGAGAATAGCAGCAAAAAACTTAAAAATGTATTGAGTAAAAATCAAGCCTATTAATGCGCCAACTGGCATCATTCCTACAAAAGCAATTGTGATGAAAATAGAAGTATCCACTAATTGGCTTACCATCGTGGAAGCATTGTTTCGTAGCCAAAGTTTTTTGGGACCATGCTTCTTCTTCAATTTATTAAACACAAATACATCTAGATTTTGACTAATTGCATACGAAATCAAACTTGCTAAAATGACACGGAAACTTCCACCTAGGATCGTTTCAAATGAATCCTGAGCACCAAACACTGGTGCTGCTGGTAATTGGATCGTGATTGTAATAAAGATAAGAGCAAGCACCTGAGTAAACAGACCTGCTTTAACAGTTCGTTGTGCTTCTTGTCTTCCGTACACTTCCACGATGACATCAATGATTGGATAGGTAAAAATGTACACAATCACCGCTGCTGGAAGCATCAAAAATGTACCCACACTAAAAAGCTTAACCGCTACAATATTGGCCAAAATTAAAAGTCCTACAAATATTCCATTTAAGTATAAAATCATAGCTATTCCCTTCCCTTATCGGTTATCTACTTTTTCAGGATAGAGGTCGTGGTTCATCAAGCGAAACTGGGCCATTTCCTCATATTTCGTACTTGGCTTTCCATAGTTACACCAAGGATCAATTGAAATCCCTCCACGTGGAGTAAATTTCCCCCACACCTCGATATAACGTGGATCTAGTAGTTTAATAAGGTCATTCATAATGATATTTACACAATCCTCGTGAAAATCACCATGATTACGGAAACTAAATAAATACAGCTTTAAAGACTTACTTTCTACAATCTTTTTATCAGGGATATACGAGATGTACATCGTTGCAAAATCCGGCTGATGAGTTAATGGGCAAAGACTTGTAAACTCCGGGCAATTGAACTTGACAAAATAATCGCGGTCCACATGTAAATTATCGACCGCCTCCAAAACCTCTGGTGCATAATCAAAACTATATTTTGTGTTTTGATTCCCCAGTAAAGTTAAATCCTTCAATCCTTCTTCATGACTTCTTCCAGACATAAAAAAACCTCCCTGTAAAATGTTTTCCCAACACCTTAAAGAGAGATTCACCTACTACCAATCTATTTTGCAAAAACTAGGATGGATAAAAATACGAAAAAAGCCACGTCCTATATGGACATGGCATAATGTCATGTATCCATAGTTTTTTATAGAGGGTTTTGAGCTATGAACCTCTCCCGATGAATTCGGGTATCCTTTCATATCTTATAAGAGTCTAAGGAAATCGTCAAGAGTGGGTTTGGAAGACATCAATTGTCAGGCATACTCCCTATGTAAACATATGTTGGGACACAGAGCTTGTCCACATGTTACACTTTTAGGAGAAGCGCTTTCAAACAAAAGGAAGAATGAAATTGAATAAAACAAAACAAATTGTCCAAAATTCATTAGACGCGTTGATGACAGATGACACGTTTATTCCAGAATTAACAGGAAAAACCCGGGAGCAATTTTTACCTCGTTAGCCTCCATACTTTCAACTCCGAATCATGTACATAAGTCTTTTTTAAGAATCCCGTTAGAAAATGGTCAGGTGGTTCGAATACCAGCCTATCGCGTACAGCATAATAATGCTTTAGGTCCTTATAAGGGCGGAATCCGGTTCCATGAAACAGTCAATGAGGATGAAGTGATTAATCTTGCATCCCTGATGACATTAAAAAATGCACTCCATGATGTTCCTTTTGGTGGCGGAAAAGGCGGCCTTGTTGTCAATCCTAGAACACTATCCGAAAAAGAACTTCATTTGATTTGTCAAAAATATGTTCGTTACTTTGCCGACAGTCTCGGTCCTGATAAGGATATCCCAGCACCAGATGTGGGTTCTGGTGAACGAGAGATGGACTGGATGATGGCGGAATACAAAAGCATTCGACCTGGTAGCCCATATCGAGGTAGTTTTACAGGAAAAAGCGTGGTCAACGGAGGTTCTTTAGGTAGACGTGCGGCAACTGGGAAAGGGGTATATTTTACCTTCCGTTATCTGTTTCACGACTTTCCTCAGAGCCAAAAAATTCTTCTCACTACTACTGATAGCATCTTTGCAAACGCAGTTACAAAGTTTGAAAATAAACCAATGAAACTGGCTGTTCAAGGCTTTGGAAATGTTGGTTCAGTTGCCGCACTAGAAGCGTACCAATGTTCTTATCTTCAAAATAAAGTCGTCGCGGTTAGCGACCGGAATGTTACCTTATTTAATGAGGATGGTTTAAATATTCCAGCCCTCGTAAAATTCACAAAAGGAAACAAGGGTGATCTTCCTGTTTCAGTCGAGGAATTGACTATTGCGGGAGTAAAGGCAGACATACTAGACAGAGAAGCTATTCTTTACCTCGATGTAGATGGTCTCATCCTGGCTGCGTTAGAAGATCAAATTCGTACAGACAATATGGAAAAAGTGAAGGCACCGATTATTGTTGAGGGTGCGAATGCTCCGATAACAAGTGATGCAGACGACCTCTTAAGTAAAAAAGGTGTCCTGATTATCCCGGACATTCTTGCAAATGCTGGTGGGGTTATTGTGTCCTACTTGGAATGGCTACAAGGCCGTGAAACTCAATTTTATTCAGAGGAAGAAGTTTTTAGTCAGCTCTTTAAGAAAATGAAAGGAACATTGGATTCTATTTTACCGGCATTCTTTGGTGATACCTTCACATTGCGACAAAATTGTTATATCCATTCTGTGATGAGACTTTCGACTGTACTGTATCGTCAGGGAAAATTGTATTAAAAATAGGTAAAGCGGAAGCCTTTTGGCTGCCGCTTTTTAATTGCTTATGAAGGACTTTCCAGGGCTACTTTTTTCCACTAAGGATCCTTGAGATGCATACTCACCTACTAAAAAGCCCCAGATCCGCCTCCGCCACCACCGGTTCCTCCGCCACTGCTGCTACTAGAACTGCTGCCGGTTCCAATAGAATCATTCGCAGATTCGAACTGGGCCGAGGCGTTTGGTCCGACATATCCGAAAGAATACACGGAATACGGGTAAAATCCTCCACTTTCATAGCGGTACGGTTTATTAAGAGCGAATATCAAATCATCATTCTGCTTCATCATTCCTTTATCCCCCGTACCTAGCCCATAAATATAGGCGCGCATCTGGTCATCCTCTGACCATTTTTTCCACTCATCGGGTGACAAAGCCTTATAGTTTCCTTTAAACATCAACCACTCATGAAAAATCTTAAGTCCTTCTCTATTCTTTGGACGATAGGCAATCAAGTAAATAATGATTCCACCAAACAAAATCAATGTTAAGACAAACCATGAAAATAACTCATACATCGGGAACAAGAATAGAAATGGAACTAGTACAATGCTTAATAGGCCTAGGAATAATTTGAAATTAGACTTATCCTCATAGAGATGGTGCTCCTTCACTTCATTCCGGACAGCCTCTCCCCATTTCATTTGGAAACTTGAGTAATTTCCAGAGTTCTTTTTGTTTTTTGAGTAGGACTGGAGGTCTGAAAAGTCAAACACACCATTCCGACCTATTTTTTCAAATAACCACTCTATTAAAATCCTTTCATGTGGCAATGCCGCTTCCTGATTCATGAGCTGAAATTTTTCATCTGAAACCTGTCTTACCATCTTTTTTCTCACCAAATCCAATAATGCTGCGGCCATTGATTGCCCCTGTGGTAGATAGTTATGATTTGTAAAGACTATGGTTGCTGGTAAGCTCATCACCTGTTTTGGAAGTGCACTGGGATTGAGCATTTCACTTTTAACTGCTGCAAGTTTTGCTTTTCCTTCAAATCGATTTCGAACAATTATCACTAAAAAGAAGAAAGTAAAAATTGGAACTAACACAATTGCAACCTTTGAAAGAGTTTCTTTTGTCTCAGCTCTTTCTTGTGCTTTTATCAGCAGTTGATTTTTATCATTTACAATTTCCTCTTTCATCGGCTTATCAGCAGTGACATAGTTTGCCCCTGAAAACAATTCAACAGGATAGGCAACGCGGATATCCCCATTTGTTTCACTTGGAACCTCTCCGAAGTGGAACACGGCCGAGCCATCAGATTGAACCGATTCCGATTGAAATGCCTCATCATAACCAAATGCAATCACATTGCTCGTTGATTGAGGTGGATGAATGGTAATGACTAAATTCTCATAGGTTGATTCATTCCTGTTATCAAAAAACGGCCAATAAAATTGTGCTACATCCTTATAAATTTCTACTCCATTCTTAATCGTATAGGTGAGTTTGACAGTAATTGTCTCGTTTTTCCCCTTACGATGAATTTTATAGAGGTCGTCTTCCTTTTCAACTCGCAACTCTTCCCCATTTTCAGATGCGGAAAAATCCTTTATCGAACTCCCCTTTTTCGGAATAACGGTTCGGGTGATCCCGTTAAATTCCCCATCAAATTCGAATGTATGGGCTTCGGTTACATGAACAGTCCCATCATCTTGCAGGTACGCATCCATTATCACATCATTGATCCAATAATCGACAGCAAGTCCTTGAATCGGAAAAATAAAAATAAATACGACTAAAAAAATGAGGCCACCAATCTTTGCTCGCATGTCCGTCCCTCCTTCATACTTACTTATACGAATAAACTCGCAAACAGGTTTCAAACTAACCAACATGGTATACTAATTCAAAAAGGAGAAATTAAATGCCTGATATAAAAATTGTTTTTCTTGATATAGATGGAACGATTTTACGACCGGACGATACAATCGAGCAATCAACAAAAAATGCAGTTGCTCAGCTTAAAGATAAAGGGATTGAGGTATTTCTTGCAACCGGAAGACCCCTTCATGAAATTACGGATATTGGTGATGAACTTTCCGTTTCATCCTATATTGCCTACAACGGAGCATTTGCCGTACATAATGACAAAACACTCTTTAACGAACCTCTTCCCCCTAGCTTAGTCGACAACCTATTAAAGACGACACAAGAAAATAACTTTGATATTGTCCTGTACTCTAAAAATAAAAATATATTCCCTAGCATGGAATCAGGCATTGTAAAAGAGTTCATCAAGACTTTCCATCTAAAAAAGAATGCGTTGTATGACGACATGCACAAAGAAGAAATTTTAGGTTCAACCATTATTACAACCGAGGAACATGCAGAAAAGAAGTTTGAACATATCAACGGTATTCATCTTTCTTCTGTCAATGTGGAAGGTATGAAAAACTGTCGTGATGTGATTCGTGAGAAGGTTAACAAAGGGGTGGCAGTTAAAGCCGTTTTGTCTGCACTCCAACTTCTGCCTGAGCAAGCAGCCGCATTTGGAGATGGCATGAATGATAAAGAAATGCTGTCTGCAGTTGGTTCAGGATTTGCAATGGGGAACGCTAATCCTGATTTATTTTCCTATGCCAAATATAAAACAACAGACGTTGAGAATTCTGGAGTATTCAACGGATTAAAATCGATAGGGCTAGTGAATTAAGTAAAAGAGCTTGGGTTTCAAGCTCTTTTTCATTTGGTAATCGTATGGGAGGCGATGATATCTCCATCGTCAATCGCATCAAAAATTTCAAAGAACCGATAAATAGGCTTTTCATTCGTATACTTCTGTAACACTTCTTCTAGTTTAGGAGAGATTACCTTATGGGCGGCTTCAGCATCTTGCTTCGTATCCCAATAATTTACTACTCTATATTCACCAGAGGAATCATCAAAGAAATAAACATTTCCTCTAAATCCCATTAAGTATCTACTTTCTTTATCAAATTCTTTTGTTAGCTTCTCTGCGACTAGTCTCTGTCCAGTTCCTAATGTATATTGAACCAACCTTGCATGAAACATCTGTAACCCTCCTATGTTTTTAGTCTATCTGGGCTTACATAGCAGAGTATGTTAGGTGGGTTCGTTTTGTTCCAATAAACTTTACGTGGGCTCGATATTCAATTTAAGCTTTCTTGGCAAACTGATGGGACACAGGGGCAGTTAAGTGTGATGAACAGGATTTCCCAGGTCCTTCCGACGCGATTCCCTCTTCATTATCTCGATGAAGAGAATTCCTCGAAATCTAGGGATATGTTCATTGCCCCAGTTAAAATATGGTGGGACGACGAACCTGTCCCTCTGACCCACTTATTCGTTATGTACCGCTACCTTATCCTTGGTATCTTCAGTTTGCCATCCTTTGCACACATCTACCCATTCCTTTGCTTCTGCATACTGGAATAGCTCATCACATGTTAATTCGATAGCTGAGTTAATGCTACCACACGCAGGAAATACGGTTGTAAAACGCTTCAAAGACTCATCAAGATATACGTCAAGATCGTTCGCAAGTCCAAACGGGCATACGCCGCCAATTACATGTCCAGTTTGCTCAACGACTTCGTCTGCAGACAGCATTCTAGCCTTGAATCCAAAGGTGTGACGGAATTTCTTATTATCAATTTTTGCATCACCCGCTGCGACGACTAAAATGGCTGTATCGCCTTCCCCGCGAAAAGATAAGGTTTTCGCAATCCTTTCGGGAGCAACACCAATTGTTTCAGCAGCCTGATCAACTGTTGCGCTGACTGTTTCAAACTCCATAACATCCTTTTCACGGTTCCATTTTTTAAAATGCTCTTTTACACTCTCAAGTGACATTATGTTCATCCTTTCTTCGAAGTTTATTCATTCTATTAATTTAACATAAGATTTAAAAAAGTCATAAAAATTCACTCTTGTTTCTCAATGAATAACCTCCATTGTTTTATGCATTTTCTTGATTAACAAAAACTTAACGTTCTGTTCAAATTATTGTCAATGTACCTATCATATATAACTAGCTAATTAAGTATATAGTTAAAATAAAGGGAGCTTGGAAGATTTATCTGTACGATGGACGCTTGGATAAATTCTGAGCTAGTAGCGCAACCAACCTAATAGAAATTGGGGGAATTCTAATGGGAATTGCTTGGAGAAAAAGAAAAGAGCCTCTCCTTCTCGAAGGAGTAAGTAGTGAAAAAAACAAAATTAAAGTAGTAGATAAAAAGACACTCACGAAGCTAGATATGATAAGACTAACGAATGAGGAATTACATATTATTGCTAAAATGCAACCCATTATTCAGGGACATATCGAGAAATTAGTAAATGATTTTTATAACAATGTCCTTGAAAATAATGAATTAAAAAGAATCATCGAAAAACATAGTACTGTGGAAAGTCTAAGAAACACATTAAAAAGGCATATCATTGAAATGTTTAATGCTGATCTAGATGAGGAATTTATAGAAAAGAGAATTCGAGTAGCTAAGATCCATTATCATATAGGTCTTAAACCAGAATGGTATATGGGAGCCTTCCAAAATTTACAGAAGTCGATTATTGAATTGCTATTTGAAAATATTAGACACCAAGGAGAATTGAAGGTAATTATCATTGCGATTACAAAAATACTAAGCTTTGAGCAACAGCTCGTTCTAGAAGCGTACGAGATTGAAAATGAGAACCAGCGTAAAACGGAATATGAAAATGTGCGATATGGAGTAAAAAATAAAATACTTGAGGTTAGTTCGGAATTAGTGGCTACAGTAGAACAAACAACGGCTACCGTCGATACCCTAATTGAGAATAGTAATGAGGTAAATGAAGCTGTTTCTAAAACGAATGAGCAAAGTAAAATGACTCAACAAGTCGTTAGTGAAGGGCAAAGAGAATTACATGAATTAGTAAACCACATTCAATCTATCAAGACTCATATACATAATATGAATAATATGGTAAATAATCTTGTTGAATCTACACAACAAATTAAAGGTGTAATAGGTATTGTACAAACCATAGCAGACCAAACAAATTTACTTGCCCTTAACTCAGCAATTGAAGCAGCGAGAGCAGGTGAATACGGCAAAGGCTTTGCAGTAGTTGCGGATGAAGTACGAAAATTAGCAGTACAAACGAAAAATTCTATTAGTCAAATAGAGGAATTAATCATTTCTTCAAACGAGTATACCGACAACGTTAATCAATCATTGACTGATGTAAATATAGTAGTAGATGAAGGTATCACAAAATCATCAATAGCCCATGAGGCATTTAATAAAATTATGGAGTTGATCCATACATCTCTAGATTCTATATCAAGCGTTAGTGTTGAAATCTCACATATAACTGAAACAATTAATGAATTCGGTCAAGCTATGTCAAACGTTACGACAGCTGCTGAAAACCTAGAACATACTGCTACGATTGCATAAAAAATGGGGCTGTCCGAAAAGTCATTGAAAAATGACATTTGAGGATAGCCCCTCATTTTTTGTTTTTGGATATATTTATTTATAAATGGTTGTTGATTTCCGCTGCAGGTACTCGCTTTCCGCGGGCGGTCCGGGAGCCTCCTCGTCGCAAGCTCCTGCGGGGTCTCCCCTGGCCACGCTTTTCCCGCAGGAGTCTCGTACCTTCCGCTACAATCAACAAGTTTACAAAATTCAGTCGTATTAACACCAATTTTTTAAAAAACTACACAAAAAAATCATCCTTTTTAGTAAAATGAAGTTACCACACAACATTCCAGAAAGGATGATTTTTTATGAGCAATCAATTGATTACTAATGAAAATTATAACATGCAACCTTCCCTTTTTCCAGAGTACGCGGAGGAGAATCTGGAAGTTCAAAAAGTTGAAAAGCAAGAAAGTGAAAAACCAAAAGAAGCTAATCCAAGACAATTATCTCCTACATTTAAACCCTACGATAATCGACAAATTCAAATGATTTATGATATCGAATCTCTTATTCCAGAACATCATGAAGCCCGTGTAGTAAACGAAATGGTTGAGGTTATACCTGATGAGAAACTATTTTCGTACTATGTAGGTGGCGGCAGAAGTCCTTACCATCCTAAATTGATGCTTAAAATCATCCTTTACGGCTACTCGCAAAAGGTTTATTCTTGTCGTGGAATCGCAAAATTAACAACTGAAAGTATCCCGGCCATGTGGTTGTCAGCGATGCAACAACCAGATTTCCGTACAATTAATGAGTTCCGCGGGGGACGCATGAAAGACTTTATGGATGAGCTATTCGAAGCTATGATTCACAAGTTGATCGAAGAGAACTACATAACATTCGAAAATTACTTTTTGGATGGCACTAAGATTGAAGCCAATGCCAACAAGTATAGTTTTGTATGGAAACGGGCTACTTCAAATTTTGAGGAGAAATTAAAAGGAAAAATGAAGGAAACCCTTCAGCATATCCATGAATTAATGTAGTCAGAAACACAACTAGAACAGCAATCAACAGATCAAGAACAAGAAATTACTGAACAAGAATTAGTAGAAGTTGCCGAAAAACTCGAGGAAAAAGTTGAGGTACTAACAGAAGTAATTGATAGCGAAACGGATAAGGACATTCGTAAAGAAAAAAGACAAGAACGCAGTCAATTAAAGAAAACAATCAAGCAAATCCGTGAGGAATTCATACCTCGCATGACTAAATATAAGGAACAAAATGAAGTGTTCGGTGACCGTAATAGTTATTCGAAAACGGACAAAGATGCCACCTTTATGCGAATGAAAGAAGATCATATGAAAAATGGCCAACTTAAGCATGGATATAACGTACAAGTAGGAACTGAAAAACAGTTTATTCTACACTATTCAATCCATCAACGCCCAACGGACACACGTTATTTAATTCCACACATGGAGAAACTAGCCAAATCCTCTCTACCAATGCCTAAAGTAGTGAGTGCAGATGCAGGTTATGGTAGTGAAGAGAATTATGTATATGCCGTTGGTGATGAGAAAGAACAACGATTCGAATTTCTTATTCCTTATGGGAGCTATTTAAAGGAACAAACACGCAAATATAAAAAAGATATCAAAAACGCAAAAAACTGGACTTATGTGGAAGAAGATGACTGTTTTATTTGCCCGAACGGAATGAAAGTGTCGTTTTAAAAAAACCTGAACAAAAAGAATCAGTCTGGCTACGAGCAAAGCTTCAAAATATATGAATGTGAAGATTGTACAGATTGCCCACTAAAAGCACAATGCACAAAAGCAAAAGGTAATCGTCAGGTCCATCGGAATACCATTTTTGAAGAAATGAAAGCCAAGGCTAAGGCAGCCCTTGAATGTGAAGAAAAGGCCGCAATCTACGCTCGACGTAAAGTTGAAATAGAAAGTGTGTTCGGTCACATCAAGGGCAATAGGTCGTTCCGCAGGTTTTCGTTACGGGGACTCGACAAAGTGCATGTTGAGTTTGGAATTGTGGCATTAGCCCACAACATACTGAAAGTAGCAGGCATCCGCCAGCTACTTTTAGAGAAGAATCGAAAAACCAAAAAAGGCAAGGGAGAAAAACGACTCGTTTTTCTCCCTTGCCTAATTTTTTAGGACTTATGGGACAGCCCCTTTTTTTTATTAATACATTATTTACAAAACATTAACGTTGTTACATTAAATTATTAATAGGAGACTGATAATCTATTTATAGGTAATTGGTATTATTTCTCTATTCCTATAAAAATAGAAAAAATAATAGTATAGGAGATGGACTGTTAAATGGACATTGTGATAGGAGAAATTGCGATAGAAAGTTTCATAGTGTCTCCTTCAACAAAATGTGAGGAAGTTTATACGATATTCGAAAAAGAGACTGCTATCGAGGGAATTGTTGTTTGCTCGGATCAAAAGCCAGTAGGGCTGGTAATGAAAACTCACTTTTTTCAAAGGCTCTCCATCAAATATGGATTTGACCTCTTTATGAAACGAACGATTGATTTAGTCATGGATCAAGAAATTTTAATCGTGGATTATCATTTATCTTTAACGGAAGTAAGTACTTTGGCCATGAATCGAAAATTGGAGCATTTATATGATGTCGTGATTGTAACAAAGGAAAACAACTTATTTGGAACCGTTAGTATTCGCGAACTCATAATGAAGCTTGCAGAAATTCAGATAAGAAATGCACGCTACTCTAACCCATTAACCGGATTACCCGGAAACAATGTAATCAAAGAAACATTACAAGAGGTCCTAACCTATAAAAAGTTTAGTGTGTTATATATTGATATCGATTCCTTCAAAGCCTTCAACGATACATACGGATTTTCAAAGGGTGATGAGTTAATTAAAGAAACAGCAATGATTCTTAGCGATGCTGTCATGACCGCTGAAAATGAGCCCTCTTTCATTGGACATATTGGTGGAGACGACTTCATTGCAACTATACCACATCATCACTATCAACCCATTTGTGAAAGCATTATTGCACAGTTTACTGACTCACTAAAGATATTCTATACACAAGAGGATCTTATCAAGGGATATGTATCTGGCGTAAGTAGGCAGGGTGTCTTCGAAAAGTTACCATTGGCAAGCATCTCAATTGCCGTTGTTCAAAATAGAAAGCGGCCCATTACATCCCTCGAACAATTAAGCTTGGAATCAGCAAAAGTAAAAAGCTACTGCAAAACCACAAAAAATAGCATCTATCTTACCTTAGAAGATTATGAAGAACAAATAAAAGAGAAGACTCTTTTTTAAACAAGGGTCTTCTCTTTTATAGTGTTAACGCTAATTGATGATGTTTTTTGACTTTAGGCATGGTTCCTTGTTGCAGCTTTTGATTGGGTCTTCCAAGTGCAAAACCTTGTCCCAAATGCACCCCAAGATTTTGCAAAAACTCAAGTTCATCATCAGTTTCAATGCCTTCCGCAATAATTTTCGTTCCTACCTGCATTGCATATTTTACCAACAATCTTACTAAGTGCTGGTTTTCTCGGTGACAGTGAATATTGCGTATAAGTGACTTATCGAGCTTAATAAATTCAGGCTTAAGATATACAAGCGTCTGTAAGCTGTTATACCCAGTCCCCGCATCATCAACCGCGATTCGAAAGCCTTGCTGTCGATAATGTTCAATCAATTCTTTAAATTGATGATAATTTTTGACCGATTGTTTTTCTGTTAACTCTAATACAATTTGGCTTGGGGATAGATTATGTTTTTTAAGCAATTCCATCGTGATCCCACTCCGCCAACATGGGTCTGCCAATACCTGTGTTTGGATATTAAGAAACACAAGTGGATTCCTACATTCATTTTGTTTTTTTATCTGTTCTGCAAATCGTTCAATTGAAAGATTGCGTAAAAATTGTTCTACCATAACCACATAAGAGCTTTCCCCTACATAGTCATAAAAGGTTTCAGTTGTTGGAAAATGCACAGTACTTTCAGGTCTATTCAATACTTCAAAGCCTTCAGTAGAACCTTCCTCGAGTGAGAGTATGGGTTGAAACATGGTTGTTACTTTTGACTTATGCATGAGAACCTTAAGTTCTTCGTCCCGTTTGTATTCTTGGTATAATGTGGCCCTTTTGTTTTTTAAAAAAGCAAGAAAGTGTATAAAATTGCGTAAATGATTTGTCTCCATGGGCTCCTACCTTTGTACATAGTTAACAAGATGTCTATTTTTATTATAAAGTCTGGACTTTCATTGGAACGATAAGATTCTGTAAAGTTTTTGTAAAGAAAAAAGGACTTGGAATTCCAAGCCCTCAATTTTAATATTCCGTTGTAATAATCGGTGTTCCAATTGTGACATCGATTTCTTCATTCTCTATGTCTGCTCTAAGACCAACCTGCAGGTTAATTTTTTCTTGTTCGGACGTCATTAACTCCGATTCAAAAACCTTCGAGTAGGCTGAAACAGAAACAAAGGTATCTTCCTGAAGCTGTTCCACCACTTTTGCTTGTGCATCTTCAATCAATTCTCCCAAAACCAAACTTAATTGGTTTTTAGAAGACAGTACACCTGATATGGAATAAAAAGTTTTGCTATCCTCGAAAGTTTCGCTAACCCAGTTAATTTGCTCTGCAGTTAATTTTGTTCCTATCGCTTCATTGGTAACCGCAATTTCATATTTTCCGCCTGATAGATAAGCTTTTAGCTTAATCGACTCAGTTATTCCGTGTTCATTTTCTTTTTTACCCTGCCATACATAATGACTATCTTCTTCAAGAATACTTTTCCAGCTATATGAATCATGATTGCTCATGAATTGTTCAATTTGATGTTTCATTTCCTTTAGATCATTTGCTTGTCCAACCTTGCTTCGAGATAAAGCCATCCATGATGAAATTTCAACGCTATTTTTGTCCGCGAGTTCTTTTATATCTCCAAGATCATTTCCTTGAGTAGCTTCATTATCTGAAAAAAATCCGGCTAGTATTCCAAACGATAGGATTAGTGCAATTGTCATCTTCATCCGTCTCTCACCTCTTTAAGAAGGATAGCCAAGTTTTTTCATATCTATACCTCAAAACTATCATTCTTCTAAAATACGGATGTACCCCTTAATCATTACTTATTTGTTTTCTTCACTAGCCCGTTTCCAATTAAATAAAACGATAGAACTGTAATGGAAATTAAGAAAATAGCACTGAATGGAATGATTTTCACACCCCACATGTCTTTTAGAATGGTCGAGAGTACCAATGGCCAGGAATCCGAAGTGTTTACGGCATAAATGGTACCAGATGCATCATTTTCAAATGCGACACTAATAAAAATCCCAACAATCCCAAGCTGGGCAATTAGAAACAAAGTACGTCCTAACTCATTTGCAATAAGAGTTATGAGTTGCGGTTTCATATTGGGGTAGAAATAACGTTGTGATAAACGAAACGGAGAACCACCCGCAACAATGCCCGCTTCATAATAAGGCTTAGCGGCAATATCACTCACATATTTAAAAATGACATCTCCTACTCTACCAACCTCAATTAATGCCAAAACAAGGATAAACCAAAACGGTCGGTTCGGAGAGTATAAAAAGAAAGGGATCCCTACAATCATGACAAGCAGCAAAATAGAGGGAATATATGAAAATAACTGATGCCAAACCTGTAAAACCACTTTTAGAAGACGTGAATAAAAAGCCCCAATCCCCAAAAATGTCCCAAGCAACATCCGGATGATTACTACGCTAAAGATAATAAGAAGTGTTTCTCTGGTACCAATGACAAGTCTGCTTAACAAATCAACACCTTCTCGGTCACTTCCTAACAGGAATTCCTTTGATGGTGAAAACGGTGGTGTTACCATTGTTCCATCTTCATATTTTAGGTATAAATGCTCCGTTAAATCTTCATCAACAAACGGAAGATACGGTCCAAAAATAGCAATCATTACGATAAAACTTAAAATAATTGTTCCAATTGTAAGTGATGGATTCTTCATGCTTCTTTTCCTTTCGGTGATACCAAATGACTTAACCATAGAAATAACAGATTCGAAAGTAGGATAATGAGGGTAAATACGAGCACAAACCCTACTGCACTATTAGTATTCATATGGAAACTGGTTCCTTCTACAAATCTTCTTGGAGCCGCGATTGCCTTGTAAAAATAAAAGGCAGCTCCTCGATAGTTCGTAAGGAATTCCACTATAAATAAATTGGATAAGACGTATAAAGTCATCGTATTGCTATTTACGTTGATTTTCTGCAAGGCGTTTTTCAACATATGTAACGTAATCGTTTTAAAGCGAGAAATTCCTTTTGACTTGGCCGTTCTAATGTAATCCTTTGTTTCCTCTTCAACAAGACTCGTATATGTAATATTGGCGATTAGAAATAAAGGATACATGGCTAAAAATAGAATACACACAATGACGTTTTCGAGCTTTTCATGCCCATATAAATCAATATGCAGGAATAGTCCAATTTCATATAAAAACATGAGTAAGAGCTGGATTCCTATCATAAAAAAGAGGTCTGGAATAGATAACATAAACCACGTCATCCCACTCCCCACTCCAGTTTTTTTATTCTTTAGTAAATAATCAATAACCCCTTTTATAATTCCTAAAAAGAAACCGATGAAAATAGCCGGAATAATAAGCAAAAGACTTCTTCCTGACGTTTTTAACACATGAGACTCAACTGTATCTCCATCAGAATAAAAACCTAAACCGTGATTTTCTTGAAAAAATGCAAAAAAGTCTTTTATATTACCAACATGTTGCTCCACACTATAGTCATATACAATTTTTTGTATATCTCCATATTTACTAGTTTCAAATATGACATCTCGTGGAATAAAGATAATGATTAAAAGCAAAACGGTTGAAATACACCACAATGCGAGTTGCTTAGATACCTTGTTTAAAAGTGAAGTTTTCATAGGTTTTTTCGTTCCTTTTACAAAAATTAGAAATATATATAAAGTCTACTAAATTACGAATAGTTTAACAACTATATTGAAATAACTTTTATAACCTGTTTGATTTTGTTTGCTTTTTTCTGTACATTCTATAGAGGATACCAAGGAGGTGTAATCAATGAAGTCAATTTCTGTTTCGTTTCATAAGGAAGATGCAGTTGAAGCAATGAAAGTCGATATTCTTGAAGAAGAAGATTTTAATCGTGTAACGGAAGGTGGCACAAGACACCTATTTGAGCTAGATACGAATATTGGATTTTTTGTCTTTTTCGATGGTGAAGATGCCGAGGGGAATATCCATTACCTTGCCCTCCAATATGAAGAAGAAAGTGAAGATCCATCCTACTGTTTCGAATTTGAGCTTAAGGATTTTTATGAATTTATGGCATTGTATCTCAATGACCTTGAGTTCTCAGAAGAAGAATCCGAAGACGAAGAGCAAGAATATGGACCAATCCATCACCTTGCCCACCTGCTGTACCACATCGTGGAAGACGCAAAACAAGCATAGGAACATGAAGGACCACATCAATGTGGTCTGTTTTCCTTTTCAAACGGGCATTTTTATGAAAAAATAAAGATAGAAAATAATGTTAATTTCAGGTGGGTGATGGCTTGTTTCTCAATATCTTTTTCACCATTGTTTACATACTAGGAGTGTATTACTTAATACAGTATAGAATGAGTATCAAAAAGGCTGTTGATCTTTCGAAAGAAGCTCTTTTTCCACAAACAGAAGAGGAATTTCGTGGGATCCTTATTCCTACTGAGTATAAGGAAATGGAACAACTTTCTAAATCAACTAGATCTTATAAATTTGTCAAATGGGGAACCGTTGTTGCAATCTTGGTCCTTTTGGGTTTACTGATTGTCATCCTTACAACTGATTTTTTAGGGTCCTCCTTCTTCTCGATGGCGTATCTCTTTTTTGCCATTATCAGTGCTATTCGCCACCGTGGGAATCTTTTTATATTACCAAAGGGCATTATCCTACAGGGTCGGTATTTTTCTTATAGCCGAGTCAAGGAATATGAGGTTGAACGAATTGTGCGTTGGCATGATTTGTATGGCATTAATGACCGGATGAATTTTAGCTACAAGCTAACGATTAAGGTAAAAGGATTTTTTCCATTGGTTAATTTCGTTGTTGTTGAAAAAGAAGAGCATCTTGAAAAAATCATTCATTTGCTGGAAACGGGCGGTGTCCAAGGAAAAAGAATTGTAGAACCCACCCAACAGACTACTCCAAACATGACCACAAAACCGTAAAACACCAGGCTATCAACCTGGTGTTTTTTTATTTCCACATTTGTACCCTCTTAATCTAGGAATTTTGTCCAAACACTACGTACAATTGTGCATAGAGTAATGGAAAAGACTACCACAAAAATGGAAGGAGTCGATAGATTTGCCTACTGCTATGCACTTAAACTTACGTGTAGACCCCACCCAATACATTCCACAAATCAGAAATGTGCCTGACTATGATTATATTCATGTTGTAAGACAGCCGAAATATATGGTAGATATGTCCCTCTTAAATGATAATGTTTACTATTTAAATGAAATTGAATCACCTAAGAATTTTGTTAAAAAACAAAAGATAAAGCTTATACATGCCCATCACGGACAACTTGGAATTCTTTTGCTACCTTTTAAGGAAAAAACAGGCTTACCCATGGTCACAAGCATTAGAGGGCGTGATGGAACCTTGGCAGACCAGCATTTCACCTATTTAGATCATATGAAATTGCTTTTTAAGCAAACAGAAATGTTATTCCCTGTATGCCATTTTTTAGCTGAGAGAATGATTGAATGGGGCTGCCCCGAAGAGAAAATCAGAGTGTTATACGGAGGTGTGGACCTTAACCAATTTCAATTTCGGTCACCTGAAATAACCGGCACACAAAATATACTCTCAATTGGGAGATTAGTAGAAAAAAAAGGGCACCATGTTTTGCTCCAAGCGTTTGCTAAAATCCGTCAATCATTCCCAAATGCAACCCTTACACTTATCGGTCGTGGACCGTTAGAAGATTACCTCAAACAATTGGCATCCCAATTAAATTTAGGTGATTCCTTTCGATTGCTACAACATCTACCAAAAGCACAAGTACATGAACACATGAAAAAGGCAGACCTCTTTTGCGCGGCAAGTCTAACTGCAACTAACGGAGACGTGGAAGGAATTCCAAATACAGTAAAGGAAGCAATGGCAACTGGGATACCCGTCATCTCAACGACACATGCAGGAATTCCAGAACTGGTGACACATAATGTAGATGGTTTCTTAGTGCCAGAAAACGATATTGATGAACTTGCACTCGCACTAGAACACATGCTAACTACCCAATCATTATGGCTCCCCTTCGCAACTGCTGCACGTCAAAAAGTAGAACAAAACTTCGAATTAACTGCCCAACTTAAGCAGCAAGCTCGCTTCTATGATGAACTATTAGGAGGATCAAAATGAATGACTTTACTTCAATAACTGTAACAAAACCTGAAAAAACACTAAAAATCCATAATCCTACCTCATACCCTCTCATTGGAAAGGGGGCTCAAGGCGCTGTTTTCAAGCTCTCCCAGAATACATGTGTGAAAATTTTTGTAGACCCTTTTAAAGCCAAAATGGAACAGGAGGCTTTAAAAACAGCCAAAAAGAACCCCTTCATTCCAAAGGTCTATGAAACAGGAGAAAATTATGTGGTGATGGAATACTTAAACGGACCTAGCTTAAAAGACTATCTTCTTGGAAGCATGTTCATGCCCGAAGAAATCACGAAGAAACTTTTACAGATGCTAGAAGGGTTTAGAAAATCCAAATTTACAATGATAGACGCCCCACTTCGCCATATCTTCGTCGTAAACGATGAATTGAAGGTAGTCGACCATGTGAATGCATTTAAACGAGATCATCCTGTGCCGATTAAATTAATTCGCGATTTAAAATTACTCCTTTTGAAGGAATCCTTTCTCATGCAGGTCCAAAAACTAGCACCTGACACTTACAAAGAGTGGGACAGCTATTTTAATCAAAAAATAAGCTTTAAAAAAATGCTCATACAACCCGATCGGGGTGATAGTGTGAAGGTCGATAGCTCCTATTCACAGCTATTGATTGGAAAAGGGCATCAGGGTGCTGTATATCGATTATCAGAAGACCGTTGTGTCAAGGTTTATGGAAAAACCAATCATGCTCAACAAGAACAAGATGTTTTATTATCTTGCCAGCACTTATCCTTCATTCCAAAGGTATACGAGGCAGAGGAAAATTATGTTGTGATGGAATATCTATCTGGACCAGACCTAAATACGTATCTAAAAAAACAAACCAAGCTTCCAGCAGAGGTTACAAGAAATCTACTGGATATCCTTACACACATGAAAAAGGAAGGCTTCAATCAAATTGATGCACCACTGCGCCATATTATTATTACAAAGAATGGCTTTAAAATGGTTGACCATGTGTACTCATTTACGCGTAACCAAAATCGTCCACTCGAGTTATTTCAAGATTTACATGAAAGAGGATTTCTTGAGGCGTTTTTAGAGCAAGTGAAAAGCCTAGATTTAAAAACCTATCATGAATGGACCAAAACCCCCATTCCTTTAACAAAGGAAGGTTAGAGAATTATGAGCATTCTTGTAACTGGAGCTGCAGGCTTTATTGGCTATCATTTATCAACACGTCTACTCGCAAAGGGATATCATGTCATCGGTGTTGACAATCTCAACAACTACTACGATGTTCGCTTAAAAAAGGAACGCCTCCTTCAGCTTAGGCAACATAATAATTTCATATTCTATCAACTGGATTTGGCAGATTCCGGGAAACTACATGAGCTGTTTACAAGAGAGCAAATCAATATAGTGATTAATCTTGCAGCACAGGCCGGTGTTCGTTACAGCCTCAAGCATCCGCAAGTATATGTCCATTCAAATCTAGTAGGCTTCCTCAATATCTTAGAGGCCTGCCGCCATCATCCTGTTGACCATCTCCTGTTTGCATCCTCAAGCTCGGTATACGGAGCAAACGCGAGCATTCCGTTTTCAACTAAAGACTCTGTTGACCATCCGGTAAGCTTATATGCTGCTACGAAAAAATCAAATGAGCTCATGGCTCACTCCTATAGCCACCTTTTTAATATACCAATTACCGGGCTCCGTTTTTTTACTGTATATGGACCTTGGGGGCGCCCCGATATGGCCTATTATTTGTTTACACAAGATATTTTAGAAGGCAGACCTATCAAAGTCTTTAATAATGGTGACATGCGCAGGGATTTTACGTATATTGATGATATTGTGGATGGGATTATTGGTTTACTCGACCACCCCCCATCTAAAAACTCTGACTGGGACCCATTGGATCCAGATCCTAGCTCAAGCAACGCCCCCTATAAAATTTATAATATCGGCAATAACAGTCCAGTAAGCCTAATTAATTTCATTAGGACCTTGGAAAAAGCAATTGGAAAACAAGCTAACATCCAGTTGTATCCGATGCAGCGTGGGGATGTCAAAGAAACGTACGCTGATATTACTGATTTGCATGAAGCGATCGGATTTCAACCCAAGATTTCAATAGAAGAAGGCCTTACTAAATTTGTGAACTGGTTTAAAGAATATTATCGGTGGACATAGGTTTGTATTTTATGGCCCGCCTCCTGTTGGGAGGCGGGTGTTTTCGTGAGGTCGCTCTTGTGTGGGACAAGCTTGTGCGTTTTTCCCTTGAGCATTTCCCGCAATGTTTCTCTTGCGGGACATGCTTACGTGTTCCTCCCCTCAAGCTTGTGCCGCAAAACCTTGCTTGCGGGACATGCTTACGCGTTTTTCCCCTCGAGCTTGTACCGCAAAACCACGAAACGACTATTTCATGCTTGTTCCAAAAACTTTTAACAAGAAATACGAATAAACGTTCTTGTTTTTGTTGATAATAGAATGTATGTTCGTATATAATATAAAAAAGGAGATGATTACATGCGCGGGATTTTACAGCGTGCCCTGCTTCAACACACACCTATCGAAATCATCTATATGTCTCAAAATGGAGTTCTTACCCAACGCAACATTCAAGTATTGGAAATCCAAGAAACCACAATTAAAGCCTATTGCTTGCTTCGCAATAAAAAAAGAACCTTTAAAATAGATAGCATTTTATCAGCAGCCGTACCAAGGAACAAAGGAGATGTGAAATTTGCAAATTAGAACACTACAAATGAGGATGGAACATACGGAACAAGAAATATATGAACAAGTCGTTAAATATATGATGAAACACCACAAAGCTCCGACGATGCGTGAGCTTTCAAGACTTTGTACATCTGTGAGCTCAACAAGCACAATCAAGGCATACCTTGATCGTCTCAAGGAAAAAGGGATGCTACATTATGAACCAAAAACACCACGTTCCATCACCTTACTAAAAGAACTACCCCATGCAAAATAGGGTAGTTCTGTCGCTAATATATTCTAAAGTTTTTCATCTACATCTGAGGTATCGACATCATCACCAAACCAATCAACAAGCTTTGCTTTAGCCTTTGCTTTGACATCTTCATCAATATGCATGGCTACTTGGAAAAGCGCAACACCTAAAGCGCCAAGATCATCTGTAAAACCAATACCTGCAGCGATGTCTGGAATGAGGTCAACCGGAAAAATAAAATAGCCCAACGCAGCAAGAATTGTCACCCTTGCTTTTGCAGGTAGATTCGGCTTTTGTAGCACATAGTAAAGCAAAAGCGCCGTATATACCACAGAATGACCTGCTCTTAGAGCAAACTTTTTAAGTTTTTCCCAAAACTTCTCTTCCGAATAATGCTTTTCCATATCGTCCATGTGAATCCCCCATTTTATTTGTTCTGCATTATTACTACTATTGTACTACAAAGGCAAACAAATGAATCATTGGGCTAACATGAAATTTCAACTTTCCTTAGATTATGTTGCCATTCCATTTTTACACGTAAAAATCAATCAAATACGCTTTGGCGTATTTGCGCCCAGATTTTATTAGGCCCACATGATGTGGGTCACAAAGACATTGTCACAGGATGTGGCGTTCTTAGTCTTTGATCTTTTGCTCGAATAGATTCCTTTGAAAATCTGTGGCATCCGCCGGAGACTTTAAATTAATTTAGCAGAAGTAGCTGACTTCTGCTGAATTAATTTAAAAGCTTTTTTCAAGCTCATCCACCAATGAACCAACATAAGCTACAGCTTTTTTAATTGGCTCTGGTGTTGACATGTCCACTCCAGCAAGTTTCATTAACTGTAGGGGCTTTAGTGTTCCACCCGCTTTTAATGCTGATAGCCAACGATCTACCGCGGGCTGGCCTTCCTCTTGAATCATTTGAGAAGCAGCTGTTGAAGCGGTTAACCCCGCGGAATACGTATATGGATATAAGCCCATATAATAATGTGGCTGGCGCATCCATGTTAGTGCAGCTAGTTCATCCATTTCGACTTCTTCTCCCCAGAATGCGGAAAGTAACTCTGTTTTTTGTTCACAGAGAATGTTGGCTGTAATAGGGGTGCCTTCGTGAGCTAACTCATATATACGTCGCTGTAGTTCACCCTCAAGAATATGTGTCACAAAATTGTGGTAATAGGTACCTAATGATTGTAAAATCACCCAGCGTTTCATGCGCTCATCATTTGACTGAGCCAAAATATATCTACTTAGAAGCATCTCATTCATTGTCGAAGGCGCCTCAATAAAATAGCGAGAAGGACGTGTATTTGAAATACGTTGATTGCGCCCCGCTAGCACAAAGTGCCCAGCATGTCCCAGTTCATGAGCAAGGGTAAATGTATTACGCATCGAATTATTCCATGTCATTAAAATGTACGGATGGGCGCCATACGGGCTTGAGCAAAACGCACCCGATCGTTTTCCAATATTATCGGCTAGGTCGACCCAACGATTATGGATTCCCTCTTCCATAATTTCAACATACTCTGTTCCCATCACCTGTAAGGCATCTAGCACTAACCTTGAAGCCTCCTCATATGTGACCTCAGGGTCGAAATCTGGATCAAGCGGTGCCTTTAAATCACTATAGTACATTTTCTCGAGTCCTAATACGCGTTGCTTTAATTTTGCAAGGCGACGCATATGAGGTGCTAATTCAGTTTGAATTGTCTTTAGCTGATTATGGTACATTTCCTTTGTAACCTGTTGTTCATCAAGAAGCATCTCTGTTACAGACCCAAACCCGCGTAAACGAGCTTCAATCACCTGCTTTTTCACCTCTGTGGCATATGTAGCCGCATAAGTGTTTTTATATTTATCCAATGTTTCAGCAAAAGCAGCGGATGCCTTACGACGTAGTTCCGTATTCGCTGAGTCCTCATATTTTGGGAATGAATTAAAGGTGAGTGGATGCTCGACCCCATCATCCGTCGTAAATGGCGAAAACTGCATATCTGACGTTTTACTTCTTTGATAAATCATATATGGAGAATCCATGACCTCACCAAAAGCAGCTAATACTTCCTCAGCATCTGGTGATAGAGTATGTTCCTTTGCTTCAAGGATATCTGCTAACGTCTTCTCAAATTCCTCCAACCCTTTTTCTTCTTTTATGTATGTACGAATCGTTTCTGAGTCTAGTGCTAGCAATTCTGATTTTATAAATGATAGACTAGCTCTCACATTTGAAAGTAAGGATGCTGCTCTGGCCGCGTTTGCCTGATACACGGAGTTGGTTCCATCAACCGATATATGTAGGTCGGCATAGCTCATCACCCGCATCACTCTTTCCTGCAGAGCATCCTTTGCTACTAGGCAGTCAAACAAGGATTTTGCTGTTTCACCAACACGTCCCTTGTATTGTGTAACGGTTTGGATATCCAATTGGACTGACGAAAGTTCCCTCTCCCAGGCCTCGTCTGTTTCAAATAAATCTTCTAGGTTCCACGTTTGTTCAACAGGCACCTCAGATCGCAATAATGCCATTTTGCAATTCCCCCTTTTGATAATGTTTCGTTAATCGAAATAAACTCTATTTCTATTATAAAATAAACAAACAAAGATTGACATTGAAATCCCTAATTTTCTTACAAAACCATAAAAAAGAAGATCAAGAATATCTCGATCTTCTTCCATCCTTATAACAATCCAACCATTTGTAGTCCGTGTAAAATGCCGTCTTCTTCAACGGACTTCGTTACATATTTGGCAACGTCCTTAACTTCGTCAACCCCATTGCCCATCGCTACACTATTGTGAATCGTGGTGAGCATTTCCAAATCATTTAATCCGTCACCAAACGCATATACTCGCTCTTCTGGAATTCCGAATTTCTCAACAAGCTTTTCAATCCCTTTTGCTTTTGACCCGCCACTTGGGAGGACGTCAACAGAAACTGGGTGCCAGCGCACAAAGTCAAAGTCCTTAAACCCTTCTTCGTACTGCACTTCTTCTCCTTCTTGGACAAATAGTAGCGATTGGAACAATTTACGTCCTTCATAATACTTTGGATCATAGGTAGGAAAGCTTTTGATTTTTAAAGTTGCAATGCTCTCCGTAATAAATTCATGTTCTGGAACATTTGCCTTCATGTCCTCGTGATCCATGTAAACAATAGGGTGATTATTGGCAAGTGCTGTTTCTGTTAGCTGTAAAAGGGCTTCTTCATTCAATGGATTTGTGAAAATTTCTTCTCCATTTAACACGACGTATTGACCGTTGTAGCTAACGTACGTTCCGATTCCGAGCTCCTCACGCAGGTCTTCGAACATAAATGGAGCGCGACCTGTAGCAATGGCTACTTCATGCCCAAGTTCCTTTAGTTTAAAAATGGCTTCCTTTGTTGAGGCTGGCAGTTGTTTTTTATGGTTCAAGAGTGTTCCATCTATGTCAAAAAAGATAAGACTTCGTTCTTTCACTTCAAATTCCTACTTTCTATTTTACTTTTGTCTGCATTCACATATCACACTTACGATACAATATTTTCATGCTTTAAACAAATGAAACACCTCTGTATTTGCAAATAGAAAACATGCAAAAAGGACTACTCCTACGCATAAATTAGTACTACTGTTTTTATTTCACATCAAGGAGAGCGCATATGAGAAAAACATGGCTGTTAGGGTTTGGCTTCTTTAGCATTAGTCTTGGGTGGTCTTTATATAATGGATTTGTTCCTTTTTTTCTTGATAATTTTATTACGAGTACGGCTTTGATTGGGTTTCTAATGACCATCGATAATTATATCGCTCTCTTTTTACAGCCATATATCGGTCAGCTGAGTGACCGAACTCGGACTCGTTTTGGGCGCAGGATGCCCTATTTACTTATTGGCGTTCCACTTGCTGCCCTTTTCTATACACTGATTCCCCTTCACACCGGCTTAGTTTCCTTACTCATCTTCATGTTATGTATGAACTTGTCAATGGCGGTGTTTCGGTCCCCGACAATTGCGTTAATGCCAGATATCACTCCTGAACATAAACGAACAAAGGCGAATGGAATCATCAACTTTATGGGTGGCTGTGGGGCAATCTTAGCGTTTAGTATCGGCTCGTATTTATTTAGCTTTGACGAAACCCTTCCTTTTATCGCCGTTTCCATCATCTTTTTAATCACTTTATGGATTGTTTTTAAACATATCAAAGAACACCGCGATTCCCTTTCTTATACAGAAACAACTGTCCCGAAAATTAATTACAAAGAAGAATTGAACTCTTCTACTCTTTATCTATTAGCCGCGATCTTTTTTTGGTTTATTGCAATCCAGGGAATGGAGGCTTTATTTACCTTATATGGAGTGAACGAAATTGGCCTCTCCAAAAGTGCCTCTGCGTTTTCGTTAACATTTTTTTCATTAAGCTTTGTCATTTCCGCGATTCCGAGCGGTCTACTGGGTGCGAAAATTGGGAAGAAAAACGTGATTCTACTCGGAGTGATCGGATTAATTGTTTCATTTTTGCTGTTGAATTGGGTTGTATCGGTGTTTTATTTAAGAGCGATTTTATTTTTAGGAGGCATCTTTTGGGCTTTTGTTAATATTAACGCCTACCCTTTGATTGTTTCTACAGGGAGTGAGAAAAGCTTTGGAACGAGAACGGGGCTATATTATTTGGTTTCCTCACTGGCAGCTATTACATCCCCACCGGCTCTAGGTTATTTAATTGACCTGTTTGGATTTAGTGTGTTGTTTTTAGCTGCAGCAGGTAGCTTAATGGTTGCATTGTTTTTTATTAGTAGAGTGACAGAGCATGAAAATCGTGTTCATGACTCATAGTGGATTAGCGACATTAGTGGGCGTGTAAACTGGAAACAGTTATACAACGCCCTTTTACTATTTCATTGTTTTACCATAGACTATTACAGTGTTTTCTGTTACCATTATCAAATGGTTACCCTCGATAACTATTTTTCTAAAAGGAGTGAACTCCCATAGAGACATTTCAATTATTCTTTCAGCAACTAACACAATTGTATCGTCCTTTTGAAAGTCAGCTGAATGTTGAGCTTAGTAAACATCAGCTTTATCGGGCGCAATGGTCCATTCTTTACTATATTGTAAATTTTGGTTCTCCCACACTTGTGGAAATTTCTACTTATCTTGGCGTTGAAAAGCCTACGGTTACAAGAACCATTAATCGTTTAGAAGAACTTGGATATGTGGAGCACATTCCTGGTAAAGACAAGCGAGAAAAGAGAATGCAGCTTACCGTTTTAGGCAAAAAGGTTTATCAAGATGTCCGGAAGACGGTTGATCAATTTGAACAGGAAATAATAAAGGGTGTTTCTGAGAAGGAACTACTTGAAGCTGTACATGTTCTGAAGGCCATTCGCAACAATCTAATAAAGTGAGGAGAGTTACAACTTGGATAATCAAAAACTGTGGACGAAGGATTTTATTATCGTTTCCTCCATCAATTTTTTCTTAACATTTATTTTTTACCTATTAGTTGTCATCATTGCGGTTTATGCAGTCGATGAATATGGTGCTTCTACGAGTCAGGCGGGACTTGTCACCGGAATTTTTATTGTCGGAACACTTATTGGCCGCCTATTTATAGGACGTTACATCGATCTGATTGGTCGAAAAAAGACATTATTTATTGGTTTAATTTTATTTATCATCACGACCTTCTTATACTTCGTACATGCCGGAATCACTTTTCTTCTTATCAATCGCTTCATTCATGGGATTACACTCGGTATCGCAAGCACCGCAACAGGTACAATTGTTGCACAGATCATTCCACCTAAACGCAGAGGTGAAGGAATTGGTTACTTCAGTATGAGTGCAACATTAGCAACAGCAATCGGTCCATTTATTGGTTTGTTTATGTCTCAGCATACGAGCTACCCGGTTATCTTCGGATTATGTCTTGGGATTGGCGTCATAGGTCTACTCACTTCTTTCATTTTGTATGTACCACCAATTGAAAACACAACAAATCAAAATCAAGAGCAAAAAGGCTTCCGGGTTGCTAATTACGTGGAACCGAAGGCACTTCCAATCGCATTTGTTACATTTGCGATTTCACTTTGTTATGCAAGTGTTCTTTCATTCATCAATTTTTATGCGATTGAAATTGACTTAGTAACAGCGGCAAGCTTTTTCTTCCTTGTCTATTCAATTGCGGTTCTTGTTTCACGTCCTTTCACTGGACGCTTAATGGATATAAAGGGAGCAAACTATGTCATGTATCCAGCCTTTATTATCCTTGCAATCGGAATGTTTCTTTTAAGCATCGCTCATAACAGCGTCACACTTCTTATTTCTGGTGCGCTTATTGGGCTTGGATTTGGGAATATGCAATCATGCACGCAGGCTGTCGCGATCAAGTTAACCCCAGCACATCGCATGGGACTTGCAACTTCGACTTTCTATATCTTTTTAGATGCAGGTCTTGGATTTGGTCCTTATTTATTAGGTTTTCTCGTTCCGATAACCGGCTACAGCAAGCTTTATTCTATTTTAAGCATGGTTGCATTGGTGAGTATTTTTCTTTACTTTTTCATGCATGGAAAGAAAGAAACATCCAGTCGAAAAAAAACAACAACATCTATATCCATGTAAAAAGAAGCGATGCCCCGCGGATTTATTGGGCATCGCTTTTCTTAGATTCGGATTCCATCCATAACAAAACGGACAAGGTTTTCGGTTTCTTGTTCGATATCAAGTGTGTCGTGAGATGGTAAAAGAACAAAATGCGTAACAAGAAATCCACCAAATGTTGTCATAAACATTTTTAAAAGGGCATCTGTAGGTAGGTCCTTTATTTCACCACGGCTTTTAAAAAGTTCGAATGCATGTGCAGCACGTCTCATCACATTAGCAGAGAAATAGGGAAGAAATTCCTTCTTTAACTCTTCACTGTATAATAATTCCTTGACGATAATTCGAAAGATTTCTTGATTTTCACTGATAAATTCCATCCTGTTTTTGATGATCCTTCTTAAAAAATCTTCAAAATGAACAGTATCTTCGGTTAATACCTCTTTAAATACTTTCTCAGCCATTCCCGGTAAAGCTTCTTTTAAAAATGGAATGATCACCGACAGCAATAAATTATCCTTTGTACCATAATGGCGGAAAATGGTTCCTTCAGCTACCCCTGCAGCTTTTGCGATTTCACTTGTAGATGTATTGGCATATCCTTTGTCAGCAAACATTTTTATGGCTGTTTCAGCGATTTTCTGTTGCTTTTCAGTTGGTTTTTTGGATGTTTTTGTTTGTTCAATTATAGCATCTAATAGATTATCTTTAGACAAATCCCTTTCACTTCCTTCGTTACAATGCGCGGTATTTTTTCAACGCAAATACATTCAATATGATAAAAACAGTAGCGAATATGACTAATGCTAAAAGGTCCAAACTGATATCAGCGAATCCTAAGCCTTGGTACATTACTCCCTTTAATGCATCTGCTGCATAATAAATAGGCATGACTTTTGCAATGAGCTGAAGCCAATCTGCCATTCCCTCAAGAGGGAAAATTCCAGAGAAGAATATTTGTGGGATAATGACAATTGGAATAAATTGAATCATTTGAAATTCTGAAGCAGCAAATGCCGACAATAATATGCCTAATGATAAAGCAACTAAAGCTAACAATAAATTTATAAGGATGACAATCTAGATTGAGCCTACTAGCACAACATCTAACACGTGAATGGTAAAGAACACAACAATCACAGTTTGGATGATAGCAAAGATTCCAAAGCCAACTAAATAGGCAGTCACAATTTCTCCCCTTCGAATAGGTGTTGCCATCAATCTCTCTAGGGTGCCTGATGTTCTCTCCTTGAGCAATCCAATTCCTGAAATGAGAAATACAAAGAAGAATACGAAATAGCCAATCAAGATTGGACTAAGCACATCAAAAAATATCGTATCACTATTTCCGTACACATAGTTTGTTTCTAAATCAATTTTAGGAATGCTTCCGATTGAAGGTACCTGTTTTACTAATTTTTCCTGTGCCTGTGCGGCAAATACTTGATTCACCTTCATTTGTAAGGTTTTTGCGGTTGATGGATCACTATTTGTTAATGTGAGAATGACTTCGTTGTTTTCCATTTCAAGTAACCCATCGAGATTGTGATCGATTATGGTTTGTTTGGGATTACTGGATCGGCTGAATTCCTCAATTTGAATATCTACCTCTTTTAAAGCTGTAACCACTTTTTCATCAACCTCAACAACACCTAATGTAGGCTCTACAGTATCACCGTTAAACATAACGTACATAAGGGATAAGACTAAAAGTGGCGCAACAAATAATAATGCTAATGTTCGCTTATCACGAAGAAGCTGCTGAAAGATTCTTTTAATAAGGGCGATGGTTCTCATTGTCTCACCCTCCCCGCCTGTAAAAATACTTCATCAAAATTACTTGCATGGTATGTTTCTTTCAATTCTGTCGGCGTACCTCTTGTTAAAATTCGACCATCACGGACCATTGCAATATAATCGCAACGATCTGCTTCTTCCATGACATGAGTAGTGACGATTATCGTTTTGCCCTCTTCCTTTTTTAAGCGAAATAGTTCATTCCAAATCGTCAGCCTTAGCTCTGGATCAATCCCAACAGTTGGTTCATCTAAAATAAGAATTTGGGGGTTTTGAATTAAGGCGATGGCAAGTGACAAACGGCGTTTCATCCCACCAGAATAGGTAGAGACCTTTTTATTTAGGTCATCCGTTAGATTAACGAATTTAGCTGTATACGCAATTCGTTCTTTTGTTTCGGTTCGATTTAATTTATAAAGTGAAGCAAAAAATGCGAGATTTTCCTTCCCCGTTAGCTCTGTATAGAGTGCATCAGATTGGGCCATATAGCCAATATCCTGCAGCAATTCTAAATTCGGCATTTTCTTCCCTAATACTTGAATGAATCCAGCGTCAGGTGAATCCATCCCAACAATCATTTTCACTAATGTCGTTTTACCCGCCCCTGAAGGACCTATAAATCCATAAATCGTTCCTTCCTCGATGGTAAGGTCGATTTCGTTTAACACAACTTTTTTACCAAAGCTTTTACTTACCTTTTCAATTTCCACCGTATTAATCATTAAACTACCTCCCTTTTACCTTCATCCCTACTAAGGATCTTATACGCAACAAAAAAGTGAGTGATTACTCACATTATCACCCTTGATTTTATTTTAGTCAATAAAAAATGAGTATTCACTCACAAAAATATTTTTACAAGTAGGATATACGAACAAGCACTTTGTTCTTCTCGTTCATACGATGCATGAAAGGAGGTGACAACCTTGGACTTGCTACAATTTTTAAATGAAAATTATTATATGTTGGTCCCTGTGTTATGGGTAATTGGATTTTTCTTAAAACAAACGCCTACTATTCCGAATTGGTCGATTACATGGATCTTATTAGGGGTTTCCTTAGTAGGAGGTGCCGTTTTATTTGGATTTACAGCAGAAGCAGTCTTCAATGGAGTCATTGCAGCTGGTGTTGCAGTTTTTGGGCATCAAATGGTAAAACAAACCGCAGAAGCAATGGAAAGGAAAAAATAACACACTCTTAAGCATTTATTCAATTTATGAACGAAAGAAAATCCTTTCTCTTGTAGTAAATATAAATCGCCTCACACAAATAACGCTTGGTTTTCCAAGCGTTTTCTCGTGATAGGGAATTAGACCGTACACCTATATACTCTAAAGTTTAATTTATCTTTGTATTTACTTACGATTTCTTGGTGCTGTGCAATAATTTCATGATGTTTTTCATTGATTTGTTTTGAAAGCATAAAATCATTTGCATACATAATGTCTTCTGGAACAAAATGATGACTGTGTTTTTCAACTGTTACATTGCGAAAGCCTGATTTTTGAAAATAATGACGCCAGTCTGCCTCGGTTAATAAATCGGACACACCATAAAAGTCACAAATAAACTTTTTTTCCTTTTCTGTGAAGGAATGTGGTTCAACTGTCATTTCAATCGCCAATAATACACCATTTGGCTTTAGTACCCTTTTATATTCTGTAAGGCTAGTAGGAATATTGGTAAATGCTGTCACGGACTCCGAGAGAATAAAATCGAAAATCCCATTTTCAAAAGGCAATTTTTCAGTCCGCCCTTTAACGACATTGATTGGTAAACTCAAAGATTGAAATCTTTGTTTGGCCTTATTCACCATCACTTTATTGATATCTACTGCTGTTATGTTGCACTTATATTGCATGAAAATGAATGCTGCTGTTTGGCCGGTTCCACAGCCAACATCAAGTATAGCTGATTTACGATTTATTGTTTCCCTTTCTAATAGTTGCTTGGTAAGCTGTAATCCACCAGGGTGAGCCCCCCCAACTCCGTATGTCGCTAAACTATCGAGATATGTGTAGTTCATCTATACTCCACCTATTCTTTATTTTTTCAAAAACATGGACAGTAAGGGACTCATTTGACCATATATCTTTTTCATATGTCCCGCTGTAGTAGAGATCTTACTAAAATCAAGCTTTCCATCGGATGTTTGAAAATGGGACATTAGACTAGAAATATTTGATGGCTGCGAATTAGTGAATGGTCTTCGTGGTCTACCTATACTGTTGGGTCTAAATGGAACAGGTCGTCTTGGTCTTCCATACACCATTTTTTCATCTCCCCACTTTCTACAATTTTTTCGTTTTAATGAAAAAGTTATCATTGAAGGACAATCCTGTCTCAGTAGGAACGGGAAATGCCCTCCAACGTAATGTTCAGTTGCTTTTTACTAATCGTTAATCTTACTAACCTACCACCAGAGCGCCCCAACTAGGGCAATACCTGCAATCGCACCGATGGCAAGACCAGCTCCAAATCCACCCCATCCCCAGCCATAATAGCCGTAGCCATAGCCTCCAAAATTTCTTCGTGGACCAATTGGACGGAGATATACCCGGTCACCAGTTACACGATGAATAACTCCACGATGGACCCTTCCATCCCGCATTCTTATTTCAACAGCCCTTCCTCTGTATCTATGACACAAAGAATGATAATATCCGACAGACACGATACTTCACCCCCAAACCTGTTAGATAATTATCATCTTATGTGAGAATTTAAGTTTCGCAGAGGTCAGGTGTCCTAAGACAAGCGCGGAAATTTATCAAATGGTGAAGGACGTCATTCGATTTTTGGGATATGGGTTTTAGTCGTATAGGTATATTTTTCATATTCTCAGAATACAAACATAAATAATTGTATTTTTACAAGGGAGGGATAACAATGCAGATTCGAAGAGCCACTTACGATGAAACCCAAAGAATACTCAATCATTCTTTGGAGGTATTAAAAGAAGCTACGATGGGGCATGTTAAACAAAGGAAAAAGAAGGCATTAGAATTAATTTCACCATTTCTATCCAATGGAGGATATTACTTGATTTGTCTTGAAAACAATAGGGTCTTAGGCTGGATCGGAGTAGGTAGTTCAGTTGATATTAATACAGATGAAATGATTGGAATCATCCCTGAAATATATGTTCTGCCTAAGTATCGTAATAAAGGGATAGCTAAAATACTATGTAAAGAAGCTTTTACCTTTTTAAAAAGTGAAGGATTGAGTAAGGTTCAACTTAATGTATTTTCAGGAAACTACGCGAAAAAGTTATATGAAGATCTTGGTTTTAAAGAAGTGTCTACAATCATGGAACGAAAAATTTAAGAGTCATTTGATCTTCAAATCTGAAAGAAAGCGTAAATCCTCTACTCGGATTTACGCTTTCTTTTGTTTAATCTTCTCTATTGATTTCGGTACCAGACGAACCAACCTTTATCTTTGCTTTTTGATACAAAGATTTGACCATCTGATGCAACGTCACTTTTTCCTTCCCATCTAGGGAAATGTAAGGTTACTAACCAAGACTTATCCGCAACTTCTTGTCCACAATACTTGGAGGACATTTGATATTCCTTTGCTACCTTTTCATCTAATGGCTGTGCTGTAACGACTTCCCAGTCAGCATAGTGATTTAAGTAATCACCATCACCGAACGTACGAGGGACAATGGTTTCTAATGCCTTCAAGAGCTCATCCTTATAAATAATCGTGGTATTTTCTAGCTGGCCCACATTTGGACATTCCACATTCGATGCGGCACCGACATGGTATGGGAAAAAAATGACAAGAGTAAGCAGGGATATTACTATTTTTTTCATATGATTCACCTCAGGTAGTAATATCCCAATATTTTACATGAATTATTCATACAGATAATGATATTTTTTCCTTAGATCTGCTAAATCTTCTAGTAATAAATTTTTACTTTCCTCAATTTTCACAAGTTCTGTGTAGCTCTTTACTTGATTAATGGCTTCTTCAGCTTGACCTCTTTGATTTAGTAAGATATATGATCTTGCCAATGCTTCGTACCCATACCCTATATAAAATGGGGCTAACTCCACACTTTCACTAATTTCTACACAACGCTTTGCATAGTATAAGGCCTGTTCTCCGTTTTCAGCTACTGCATAAACCCGTGAAAGCTGCCAATATCCTATCGATAGATTTTGGTCGGTATGATCTGGTACCTGTGTCCAATGCCAAAACGAAGCATGACATAGGTGAATCATTTCCTCTGTTTCATTTTCTGTGCGTTCAGGTTTTTCAAGTAAGTCCCACACTTTGTTGAAGCATTCAGTTGCTAACTGCTTATGAGATAGATTACTCATTATATTCTCCTCTACATCCTTACTTCACTTCGTTTTCGGCTTCCCACTTTGCTACTTCTTCTCTAACGCGTGGTGCCACTTCTTTTCCTAATAGTTCGATGGAACGCATCACATCGTCGTGTGGCATTGTTCCAACAGGGCAATGCAACATAAAGCGAGTAACCCCTACATTTTTACGCAAGTGAATAATTTTATTGGCAACATATTCAGGGTCACCTACATATAATGCACCCTCAAAGCTTCGAGCAAAATCAAAGCTTTCACGAGTATATGGGCCCCAGCCACGCTCTTGGCCTAATTTACTCATCGCTTGTGCGGTTGATGGGAAGAATTTTTCTGCTGCTTCTTCCATCGTCTCTCCAACAAATCCATGAGAATGTGAGGCAACTGCTAATTTTGAAAAGTCATGACCGGCATGAGCAACGGCTCTCTTATATAATTCAACAAGTGGTGCAAATTGAACCGGTCTACCACCAATGATTGCTAACACTAATGGCAACCCTAATAATCCTGCACGAACAACTGATTCCTGGTTTCCACCACTTCCAATCCAGATTGGTAACGGATCTTGAACAGGTCGTGGATAAACTCCGCGATTATTGATAGACGGGCGATGTTTCCCTTGCCATGTTACTTTCTCTGACCTTTGAATGTGGAGCAATAAATCTAATTTTTCTTCAAAAAGCTCATCATAATCCTTTAAGTCATATCCAAAAAGTGGGAAGGATTCGATGAAGGATCCTCTTCCAGCCATGATTTCAGCGCGGCCATTTGAAATGGCATCAAGTGTTGCAAAGTCCTGGAACACGCGAACCGGATCTGCAGAAGAAAGCACAGTAACCGCACTTGTTAAACGGATTTTCTTTGTTTGTGACGCAGCCGCTGCAAGCACCATGGCTGGAGCTGAAGCCGCGTAATCCTCTCGATGATGTTCACCAACTCCGAAAATATCCAAGCCTACTTGATCCGCCAGCACAATTTCCTCTACAACTTCACGAATTCTTTGTGCATGACTGATGACCTCACCTGTTTGCGGATCCGGTGTTGTCTCCACAAAAGTACTAATTCCTATTTCCAATGTCTGTACCCCCAATTTTATGTATTTCTTACTTGTAACTGTTTATTAACTACCTCCATTATTTAATAATGTTGTTTTCGATGCAAATTTTTAGATTTTAATTTTGGCGAGTATGTTAATATGGGTGCGACCATGTTGTAATCGTACCTTCAATCGGTACAAGTGGAATCAATGAGGGTATGAATAAGCCTTATTTGTTCCATCAATCTCCACGAGTGCGTGCATCGAGGGTACGATTAGACCTTATTCGTTCCATCATTCACTACGAGTGCGTGCATCGAGGGTACGATTAGACCTTATTCGTTCCTTCAATCACTACGAGTGCGTGCAACGAGGATACGATTAGCCTTTATTCGTTCCTTCAATCACTACGAGTGGGAACAACGAGGGTACGATTAATCCTTATTCGTGCCTTCAATCTCCTGAGTGAGATCAACGAGGGTACGATTAGACCTTAATCGTTCCATCAATCACTACGAGTGCGTGCAACGAGGGTACGATTAGACCTTATTCGTTCCTTCAATCACTACGAGTGGGATCAACGAGGGTACGATTAATCCTTATTCGTGCCTTCAATCTCCTGAGTGAGATCAACGAGGGTACGATTAGACCTTAATCGTGCCTTCAATCGCCAGAGTAGAATCAGTGACGGTACGATTAACAAGTAATCATATCCTCAGCCTCAAAAAGTGGGCACAGCAAGGGTATGATATATCAAAATTAACATTCATAAATCTACTAAAATGGAATATAATAGAATATATGTAAAACTTTTAACTGTTTTGTATATAAAATATCTTAAAGGATTCTTTTATACTAGATTCAGATACCCATTTTAGTAGGAGTGATGAAAAATGCAATTAGTTCCTGAAAAACTGCGCGAACCACTCTCACATTTTAAATTCCGCATATTTGAAACAGAATCTCTCAGCACATTTTTCTCGACCTTCAAACTTAAAAGCTGTTTCCTACTTCTACTTTCACCTATTGGATTAGGAGCATCTGCCTATGTTGCTCAAATGTCGTTTGGAGTTGAATCACTCGGCACTTCGGTCGGTTTGTTTTTATTAAGTCTATTAGTCTTGTTACCTTGGACTTTAGTACCTATCACCTTTCTGTTTACAAGCTTCCATTCAAAAACATGGCAACGAATCCTATCGTGGACATATGTAGGTTTGCTCATTGCTTCTTATATTTATTGGTTGGTTTTCTTTTAGAATACAAGGCTTTAGCATAAGTACATTTCTTCATAATTTCTATTAATATTTGCTACAACCAAAAAGACCGTCTAAATGACGGTTCTTTTTAGGCTATCTTTTTAGAATTTGTTTTAATGATTTTTCAACAAATGTATATGCAGCCTCTTCAGTTACATTTTTTACAGGGAAGTTGTATACATAAACTGCATTATTTAGTTTAAAGCTGAAGTGGTATGCTTTGTCGTTAAGTGGTAATCCCGTATCAACTACTCTGTACTTAACAGTTTGGCCAGCTATTATTCTTTCTTCACCATACAAAACTGAATATATCAGGTCTTTTCGACTAGATTTTTCGGACATAATGGCAATGGTAACTTCGTATTTTTCCGCTTTTAGAAAATCACCGTAAATAACCTCATAAGGTGCTAATTTAGGTCGTCCCTGTTCTTTTAATCGCTCGAATTCTGCTGCATCAGCTTGGTCCGCTTCTATGGTACTATAACCAATAATAGCTGCTCCGTGCTTTCGTTCTAGTACCTCTCCTTCTTCCGTGCTAGTTGTTTCCATAATAAACATAGCTGTTCTCAATGGAAGATTCTCATGATATGGAATGTACACAGGTGTTTGTAATACATCTGATATTTGCTTTTCAATATCAGTATATGAAGATGGAACCTTTACGTTTTCTTGACCTATCTTACCTTCCTCTGAAAGGATAACTTTGCTTACTAGGAAGTATCCTCCAATAAATAATAATATTCCAGCTAAAATGACATTGAATATTGGACGTATGTGCCACCTTATTTTCCTACGATCTGATTTTTCTACAGATTCTAACATCTTCAGGTGGATTTCACTCTTCTCTTGAGCTGTTAATTTGATATTTTGAAAACTTTTTAAAGCACCATCGTATATCGTTTCTTCTTCAGATAGTTTCATGCTCATAGCCCTCCTTAATCATTTGTTTTCTTAAGGCTTCTAATGCTCTGAACAAAGTAGTTTTCACTTTAGATTCGGTCCAATTTAATATTTCAGCTGTTTCACGGATGTTTAGTTCTTCTATTTTCCTTAAAATGATTACCTCACGATACGCCCTTTTTAGCTTTTGAAGCGAACGATAAAGCTGTTCTTCACTTTCCCCTAACTGTATTACTTTTTCTGGAAGATAGTCATTTGTTGCAATAGAAGCGTAAGTATTGACGATAAATCGTAACGGCTTCCTTTTTCGTATTTCGTCGATGGTCGTGTTATGTGCAATTCGATACAACCAATTTTTTTCGCTTGCTTCCCCTCTAAAACTTTCCATGTACTTGAATGCCTTAATAAAGGTATCGTGTGTTATATCTTTTGCTAGCTCCTGTTCAGCAGTCAGCATTAAAACATATCGATATATATCAACACTATATTTGAAGTACCATTCATTTAACTTTTCTAATGAGCTATCTTCTCCCACTCACTTCACCACCTGTTTAAATCGAATTCTTACTTAAAATTGTTTGCCTTAAAGACGTAACAAGATATAAAAAGTTACACTTTATTTACAAATATAGACAAACACAAAAAATCATTGTTATTTCTGTTCAGAAATACGCTGCTTTAATATTTTTTATATCTGCTAAAGAGAATAGCTTATTAGAATATGGAGTCAACCTTTTTGTTTAGTCAGACACTTTTCCAATGTCAAAAAAAAATAGTGCCTACCCCATCGGGTAAACACTATTTTTAACATTTTATAGTTTTACAGTCCATCCAAACACGTCTTCTGCTGTTCCGTTTTGAATGCTGGTAATGGTGTCATATAATTTTTTCGATAACGCGCCTGTTTCACCATTGTTAATGACCAGTTTTTCATTATTATAGAAAAGCTCACCAACCGGGGAGATTACAGCAGCTGTTCCAGTTCCGAAGACTTCTTCAAGAATACCTTCATTATAAGCCTCTTGGATTTCGCTAATCGAAATTCTGCGTTCTGTTACAGGGATGTTCCAGTATTTTAAGAGTTCAATAATTGACTTACGAGTGATTCCATCTAGAATACTACCGTTTAATGCAGGCGTAATTACTTCTCCGTTAATTTTAAAGAAGATATTCATGCTGCCTACTTCTTCAATATATTCTCTCTCTCTACCGTCAAGCCATAATACTTGGGAGTATCCATTTTCACCTGCAATTTCTGATGCCAATAAACTTGCAGCATAGTTACCAGCTGTTTTTGCATCACCTGTTCCACCTGCAACTGCACGAACAAACTTATTCTCTACTGCAATTTTTACAGGATTGATACCTTCTTTATAATAAGAGCCTACTGGGGATAAGATAATCATTAATTTATAGTTTTTAGCCGGATCGACGCCAAGATGTGCTTCCGTAGCAATCATAAATGGACGGATATACAAGGAAGTACCAGGAAGATTTGGAACCCAATCTCTATCGATTTCAATAAGCTTCTTCAAAGCATGAAGGGCAAATTCTTCGTCAAACTGCGGCATAACTAAGCGCTGGTTAGACTTATTGAATCTCTTCATGTTCTGATCCGGTCTGAATAATAAAATTTCCTCGTCCTTTGTACGATAGGCTTTTAATCCTTCAAATACGGATTGACCATAATGAAAAACAGTCGCTGCAGGATCTAATGGAATAGATTGATACGGGACAATACGAGCATCGTGCCATCCGCTTCCTTCTGTGTAATCCCACATAAACATATGGTCAGTGAAGCTTGTTCCAAACACCAATTGGTCAAATGGAGGAATCTCTTTCTTCTGAGTTGTAAGGGTGATGTCAAGTTTAAAATCTGTCGTCATGTTAATCCCAGCTTTCGTTTGATATAAATCTTTAGTAATAATCGAAATCTTATATTATTCTGATAATAATATCAACTATTTTATCATAATCTTATGAAAAATGGACCATGCAACTTATACATTTCAAAGAATTTTTTGGAAACAATCAAATGGCGACCGATTAACCGGACGCCTTTCGTCTTTTTATTTAGCTGAATAATACCCTTTTACCATTTCGCCCATTACCCAATTTGTTCGTGCACCCGATTCACCAGTGCTTGTGCAAACTCCACTTTTACCTGTCAATTCTGCTACAATGGTTTCCACAAGTGGTTGGTGAACATGCTGAGGGCGCTCAAAACTCCACTCTTCTGTACCGTTCGCAGTTGTTAACAAAATTGGCTCATTTCCGAAAGTAGAGAATGTAATTTTTCCTTTGCTACCTACGATTTCATTCATATCCTCTTCTTGAAATGCGGTAAAACACCAATTGCCAACACCATGAATTCCAGATTCAAATAAATAGGTACCCGTTACAATATCTTCCGCTTTGTAACGACCGCCATGATTTGAAGCAAATCCGTGTACTTCCTTAATCGGTCCTAGCAAGAAATCTAATATATCTAGGGTATGGCTTCCTAAATCAAAGAATAATCCCCCACCTGAAATTTTTGGTTGTACTCGCCATGGCAAAGCATTTGGATCTTCAGTTGCCATCCGGTATTGTGTGGTTGATACAAATCGTACTTCCCCTACCGCTCCATTCTCCAGCAACTCTTTTATTTTTAAAAATCTTTGTTGTGCTCTACGATAGTAGGCGACATATAATGGAACATTTGCCTCTTTACAGGCTTCAATCATTTCTACACATTCCTCATAATTTAGTGCCATTGGCTTTTCAACGTACACGGGCTTGCCAGCCTGTGCAGCCTTCAGTGTATATTCTTTATGAGATCCCGGCGGTGTTGCAATATAAATAGCATCCACATCTGGGTCTTGAATTAGCTCATCTGCATTGTCATACCATTTCGGCACATGATGTCTCACAGCATAATCCTTCGCTAATTCACCTGTTCTTCGCATCACCGCAACCAACTCAGAATTCGCGACTTTTTGAAATGCAGGACCACTCTTCACTTCAGTCACGTTTCCACAACCAATAATTCCCCAACGAACCTTTTTATAAGCCATAACCGAAACTCTCCTATCAAAAACGTTATATAAAAAGTATACATCAAAAAGTCCCGCTAGCACAAAAGGCCATTCGACAAGAAAATTTGTCGAATGACCTGAACTTTTACATTACTTAACGTTAAAACGCTGAGTGATTTCTGATAGTGATTTTGACAGGTTATGAAGTCTTTTACCCACTCTATTTGTATTTTCCATTTGTTGAACTTGACTCTCACTAAAAGCTAACATCTCTTCGGCGCTCGCTAATGTCTCTTGTGACACAGATGAGAATTGCGTAACAGATTGCTGTAGTTCTGGAACAATGCTCTCGAGGCCTGTTAATTCTTCCTGCATAACTTCAATGTTTCCACTTACTTCATAAATCCCTTGCATTAACTCATTAATGGAGATTTTAGAATCATTCGCCAATTGAAGATTGGAATTAATTTGGATCAGCATTTGGTCAAATTCCTTTGAAGCAAGTAATGTAATAGACTCCATTTTTCCGATTGCAGTTGAAATTTCATCTGTCGCTTTCGTTGATTGCTCTGCAAGTTTCTGAACCTCTTGTGCGACGACGGCAAAGCCTTTCCCGGCTTCACCAGCACGTGCTGCTTCAATCGTGGCATTTAATGCTAATAATTTGGTTTGTTTCGCTATTTCTGTTACTAATTCAACAAGTGATGTAATCTCGAGTGAATAGTCTTTCACTTCTCGGATGGTTTTGGTGAGACGGTTAAAGTCCCCTTCAAATGATTGGTTTGATGAAATCAACTGTCCTATATTTTTTCCACCGCGGTCAGCTGTAAGATTCATATCCTTTGAGCTATTGATGACAGTTTTCATGTTTGTCATGATATCCTCTATCCGAGTTGACATCGTCCTGAAGCTGATGGCACTCTCCTCAGAGCTACTTGCTGTATGTTCTGCCCCTTGTCTTACTGTATCAATCGCTGAGATTAATTGATGACTAGATTCTAGAGCATCCTTAGATGAATCATTTAATTCATCACCCGTTGCTTCTAATTCTTTCGTTGACGTCTTCAATTCATTAAGCATACTTCTCATTTGATCAATCATGGCATTATAACTCTTATGCAATGAAGTAATTTCAGGAATCGTTGTACGTATATCGACTGAATGCTTGAGATTCCCATCCCTTACTTCTTTCATCGTATTTCGTAATGCACTTAAAGGCTTAACTATTGTTCGCACTAATAAAATAATCACAACCGTCATCACAATGATACTAACTGCCATTACAAGTAATGTAAAATAAGCCATTTGGTCGATCGGCCCTGTATAGGATTTCGTAGGGATGAGGATTCCATAAACTCCATCTATCTCCTTAATGTTAAGGAACGAGATTGTGTAATCTTCGCCATTAATCTTTTCATGAAGGACACCATTTTTGCGTTCAACAAGTTCTTTGATTGTTTTTTCTGAAAAATCCGGAATGGCATCTTTACTTACCTTGAAAGGGACTACTTCTTGGTTTTGAATAAAGAAAAACTCCGCCTCGATTCCATCTGCTTCAAGCTTCTTCTGCTGTACTCGAACATTCCCATTTAACTGCTGCATAAAATAATCGTAATCGTCTTTACCGACATAAACAAATTTTAAACTTTCTGCAATATAGCTCATAAACTCTGCTTCACGTACTAATCGATTTTCAATTGTTTCAATTGTCGTATCTTTTGCCTTTATGTATGAGACTGTTCCAACTGTCACTACAGATATCACGAGTAAAGAAACAAACAGGATAAATAATCGGGCACTCAAATTAATTCGTTGTAAAAATCCCTTCATGAACCGTTTTTTGCCGTTATTCTCTTTATCTAGCATTTTTTCTTTACGCAACCTTTTTCCCAAGTGTAGAACCCCCAAACTCCATGTCTTTTTACCTATATAAATAAAATTATAAACAAGCATTGTAAATTTCCTGTAAAGATTGTGTAAAGGGATTATATTTTGACCCATATTTTGTGAAACTTCACGGCTAACTTTTATCAGAATTATTTGATATTATTATTTTATACGTAAGGAGGGATTACAGTGGTTTTGGATTTAGTAGATGTTACACTTCGACGTGACAATGCGCTTATTCTACAACATATTAATTGGCAAATTGAGCAAGGGGAACATTGGGTACTATACGGTTTGAATGGTTCTGGAAAAACGGCATTATTGGATTTAATCAATGCCTACAATTTCCCTTCAAGTGGAACAGCAACAGTTCTGGGGTTTGAATTTGGAAAGGTGTATCTTGGTGAGGAACTTCGTAAGAATATTGGCTTTGTTTCCTCCTCTTTACAGCAAAAATTCTACCCGACTGATAACGCGTTCGAGGTTGTCTTAAGTGGAGCCTTCGCGTCCATCGGTTTGTATGAAATACCTACAGACAAAATGAGAGAAAAAGCAATTGGACTACTTGAGGAGCTTGGGTGTATCGGGTATGCAAATCGAGAATATGCAACTCTATCACAAGGTGAAAAACAACGAGTACTGATTGCGCGCGCATTAATGGCAAATCCATCGATTCTCATTTTGGACGAACCTACAAATGGGTTGGATTTTATTGCAAGAGAACAATTATTAGAATCAATTGAAAGACTCGCCCATAAAGGGGATTCGCCAACCATTATTTATGTCACCCATCATGTGGAAGAAATTCTTCCCGTATTTACGAAAACATTGCTTCTTAAAAATGGCGAAGTATTTGCTTCTGGCCAAACGAATCAAATCATTACAAGTGATATTCTTTCAAACTTCTTCAATCTCCCAGTTCATGTTCATTGGGAAGAGGACCGTCCTTATCTTGTCAAAGAAAAGTAAAAAACGCCTTCCCATTGTCGGGGAGGCGTTCTTCATATTATTGAAATATGGTTTCAAAACAATCTGTTTCATTTTGCAACATGCATTTCAAACAAATGTTTGTTTGGCGACCTAAGCCAATAGTATCAAGCACTTGAAAATTCAATCAAACGTTTGTTTAAATCGAATTCATCCATCTATATTTTAGCTGTTATATATCGAATAATGGCATTTTTACTATTCTACTCTATTTTTTCTCAAGCGCTAGCTTGCGTATCACTGTTTCATGCTGTGGATATTCCTTAAGTAGTTCCTCTTGTGTAAATAATTCAAAATCCTCAAATTCAAATCCAGGTGAAACCATACAACCTACAAGTGAGAATGTATTTTCTTCTTTAACCGAAGAGCCAAATATTGAATTTTTAGGCACGAGAACTTGCGGAACCTCTCCTTTGTCAAGATTAAGCCCAAGCTGCATTTCTTTGTATTCTCCTGACTCGTCAATGATATGGACTGTTAGAGAGCTACCACCATGGTAATACCAGAGCTCATCTGATTTTAATCGATGTAAATGGGATATATCCTCAGATCCTAGTAGAAAATATATACTCGTATACAATTTTCTTTGGTTATCCTGCTCCGTATCGACCATCACATCTGAAGCAAAAGTCTGCTTATAAAACCCTCCCTCTGGATGTGGCTCAAGCCCCAGATGTGATATGTAAAACTGCGCGTCTTTTTCGCTCATTGTTAAAACTCCCCTCAAATTAAAAATCTAGTATTAGTATATCAGTATATCCTAAATGCAAAAGAAGGAGCAGCCCTTGTTTTTTCTACGGTACTGGTTTGGTTCTCCCGCTTTTATCTAATATTAGGAGCTAAGTTCCACTTCCGCGTTTTTTCAGATAAAGTAAAATACATACAAAACACAGGAATGCAAAAACTACACTGGAAAGAATCTGAAAGGAGAAATGGATATGGGTCGTGGAAAAAGCTTTAACCATAAAGAAAAAGGCCATCCTGGCAACTTTCCAAAGAACAGCATTAGTGAGGAAAAAGACCACAGTCGACAATTTGAACAAATGGAAGGAATTGTGTCACATGAAGCTTTTAAAAACCGAGTAAAAGAGGACGAAATGCCTTAAGAAAACAAAAAGGATCAAAACAAAAAGTCTTGATCCTTTTTCATTCTATCCTAAAACCTTCACAATTCGTTCGATTGCCCAATCTAACTCTTCCTTCGTTACAATTAAAGGTGGAGCAAATCGGATGACCGTATCATGCGTTTCTTTACAGAGCAGGCCTTCTTGCTTTAAAGCCTCACAATATGGACGTGCTACTTCTGTTAGTTCAACTCCAATAAATAAACCGCGACCTCGTACCTCTCTAATCTTTGGATTTTTTATCTCTTTTAATCGGTCTAGAAAATAGTCGCCAAGTTCAAGTGAACGTTGAGCTAGATTTTCCTCTAATAATACATTCATTGAGGCTATGGACACCGCACAAGCCATTGGATTTCCACCGAAAGTAGATCCATGTGAACCCGGATTAAACACACCTAGTACATCCTTGTTTGCTACTACACAGGATATCGGAAACACACCACCACCTAATGCTTTCCCCAAAATATACATATCAGGTTCTACTCCGTCCCATTCACATGCAAACATTTTTCCGGAACGGCAAAGTCCAGCTTGAATTTCATCCGCAATAAAAAGAACTTGATTTTGTTTACAGACTTCATACGCTTCCTTGAGGAAACCTTCGGGTGGAATTATAATTCCAGCCTCACCTTGAATCGGCTCAATCAGAAATGCTGCTGTATGTTCAGTGATGGCATTCTTTAGCGCCTCAATGTCACCATAAGGAACAAGTTTAATTCCCGGTAGCATCGGACCAAATCCACGCTTATACTCTTCCTCTGATGATAAGGATACTGCCGTCATCGTCCGACCATGAAAATTCCCAATACAAGCGATGATTTCAGCTTGATTTTCTTGCACACCTTTAACATCATATGCCCATCTGCGAGCAGCCTTAATAGCTGTTTCAACAGCTTCTGCCCCCGTATTCATCGGAAGCGCCATTTCTTTATTGGTTAATTTACAAATTAATTCATACCAAGGACCGAGCTGGTCATTATGAAAAGCACGGGATGTTAATGTTACGCGATCTGCTTGTTCCTTTAAAGCTTGAATAATTTTAGGATGGCGGTGTCCCTGGTTAACCGCTGAATAGGCACTTAACATATCCATGTATTTGTTGCCTTCAGGATCTTCCACCCATACACCCTCTGCTTTTGAAATCACGATTGGTAGTGGGTGATAGTTGTTTGCTCCAAATTTTTCTGTTTGTTCAATGATTGCTTTTGAGTTTACTTTCGTTTGAGTCATCTATTTATCCTCCATTTTTCATTAGTCCATAAGAATAGCTTCCTACCATTTATCTTATGCAAAAATCATGCCAAACTTTTTGACGAATCAGCCATGCCGGCCTTAAAGCTGCATGTTGCTGAGGTTTCTCATGACCAAAAACAGTTTATGACTAGATAAAGAATTTAAGATATTTTCATATTAATTTGTAATACGCAAAATTCGTTTGCGACAGACTCGTTTTTATGCAAAATATCTTTTCGTTTCACTGTAAAAACGCAAAAAATATATGCGCTTTCATTTATTTCTTTTATAATAAAAGAAAAGGTGGAGATAACATGAAACAGGCTGAGCTATTAAAAAGAAAGGCGACTGAACAGTTGGTTAACGAAGTTGATGTTGGCATCCATGTTGTAGACATAGATGGAACAACCATCATCTACAATCAAAAGATGGCGCAAATTGAAGGAATGAACCAACATGATGTTTTGAATAAGAAACTTGTTGATGTATTTTCGTTTGATAAAAACGAAGACAGCACATTGCTCCAAGTACTTAAAAATGGTGAGCCTATAAAAAATGCAAAGCAGACGTATTACAATAATCGCGGTCAGGAAATTACCACTATTAACAACACCATTCCGATTATGGATGACCGAAAACGAATTGGGGCGATGGAAATTGCTCGTGATGTGACAAAACTAGAGAAACTCCTTCGTGAAAATATGAATCGAAGAAGTGATACACATTATACATTTGATAGCATCATAGGAAGTAGTGCTGCTCTCACAGAAGTCATTGAGGCTAGCAAGCGAGCAACTCGGACAAGCTCTTCTGTTCTCATCATTGGAGATACTGGAACTGGAAAAGAGCTTTTTGCCCAAAGTATTCACAATGGAAGCAACAGGTCCTCTGCTCCTTTCATCTCTCAAAATTGTGCTGCTTTACCGGATAGTTTAATTGAAGGCATCCTTTTTGGCACAAAAAAAGGAGCATTCACTGGGGCAATTGATCGCCCTGGCTTATTTGAGCAAGCAAATAGTGGGACTTTGCTTTTAGATGAGATCAACTCACTGAATCCAGCCTTACAAGCAAAGCTTTTGCGCGTTATCCAAGAAAAAACGGTCCGACGAGTTGGTGATACGAAAGATAAAAAAGTCGACGCCCGAATCCTTGCAACGATGAACGAGGATCCCATTGATGCCATCTCGGAAGGACGACTACGCAAGGACTTGTATTACAGACTAAGTGTTGTAACCCTGTTTATCCCACCACTCCGAAACCGGAAGGAAGACATTCGTGAGCTTGCGTACACCTTTGTGGAAAAATATAATCATCTATTTGGATTGAATGTGACGAAGATTGAGGATCGAGTATTACAGGTTTTTATGGAATACGACTGGCCGGGAAATGTTCGGGAGCTAGAGCATATTATTGAGGGAGCACTGAATGTTATCACCTATGAGAATACCATTTCCTATAATCATCTCCCCTTGCATTTTCGAAAAAAGACACATTCCAAACCAGAAATGGCAAATACATCAAACCCAAAAATCACAGAAATAACAGACATTCAACCGCTAGACAAATACATGGAAGAAATCGAAACCCTATACTTAAAACAATCCCTACAACAATGCAACTATAACATCACCAAAACAGCCGAAGCACTGGGGATGAGCCGCCAAAACCTCCAATACCGCCTAAAAAAATATGGGATCCAGAGGGACGGTTCTCCTGGTCCCTTGTAGCTGATTTTCTATAAAAACCATCATATTCCCGCATCAATATACAATTATTGCTCGGGAAATGAGTAGAAAAAGGTCGAACGCATAAATTATTGGTGAATAAAGGAAAGGCATGATAGATTTTGTAGGTACTATTTAAATAGATTAATATGATATATGATTATATAAAGGTTGGTGATCGTTGATGAAACAATATATCTGGTATGCAAGCTACGGATCTAATATAAACAGGGACCGGTTCCTTTGTTACATAAAAGGAGGAAGACCTAAGGGCTCTACCGAAACTGAGGTTGGTTGTAAGGATCCCTCATCTCCAATCGATGAAGGTATGTTTACCATTCCTTACCCATTGTATTTTGCGAAGGAAGCTGGGAGATGGGATTCAAAGGGTGTTGCTTTTATAGATGGAACCCCAAACGATGAAGCTGTAACCTATAGTAAAAAGTATTTGATCACGTCTGAACAGTTTCTCGATGTTCTGCAACAAGAGAACAGTGGACTTGAGTTTGATATTGATTTACAGAAGGTGAAGGAATCCGGGTCGATGGTTTTTCGCAAAAAAGCTTGGTATGGAAGAATCCTATATCTCGGTGATGACGGTGGCTATCCAATTTTTACGTTTACTGCCCCTTGGAATGCAGATGAAGTCACATTTAATAAACCTTCCATGGGATATTTGGAGACCATTATTACAGGTCTAAAAGAGGACAATTCAAACGAGGAAATCATACGTTATCTTGAGCAAAAACCGGGTATTAGGGGAAATTATACTACCGAAGAACTTACAAGGTTATTTTAGAAAAAAGGATGCTAATAGATATCCTTTTTGTGTTTATGAACATTTTGATTCCAATCAAATAAAGAGTATCCATTCTTCATGGATACTCTTGTTACTTATTTTAAAGATTTTTCAATTGCTTGTTCAAAGACGGAAATAATGTCCTCGTAATGCTCGATTCCTACAGAGATTCGCACAAGTTCATTTGTAATCCCCAATGCTTCCTGTGCTTCTGGCGGTAATGCACGGTGCGATGTTTTGAGAGGATGTGTTACAGTCGTCTCTACTCCAGCTAACGTTGGAACAAGTTTAACCCATCCGATTGACCTGAAAAACTTACTTACATCAACCGTTTTCGCAAGCTCTATAGATACCATTGCTCCAAAACCTGTGGATTCCTCCTCAAATGGATAATACACACGCGCAATATTCGCATTGTTACGTAACGCATCCGCAAGCTTACGAGCATTTGAAGATTGTACTTGCATGCGAACCGCTAATGTTTTTAAGCCACGAGTCGTTAGCCATGCTTCAAATGGGCTTACATTTGCACCTAAATTCGTAACTTTCGCACGCGCTTTTTCTACCAAATCTTCTCTTCCCACAACTACTCCAGCAGTTATATCACTATGTCCCCCAATATATTTAGTCGCACTATGTACGACAAGCTCTACACCAAGTTCATATGGGTTGCAATGGAATGGTGTAGCGAATGTATTGTCTACTACTGTAATTAAGTCGTTGCGTTTTGCAAGTTCCACAACTGCTGGTAGGTTTTCTACACGTAAAAGTGGATTTGTGATCGATTCAGTGTATAGCATTTTAGTATTAGGCTGGATTGCTTTTTCTACTAGTTCAAGGTCTCCAAAAGAAACAAAGGTTGTTTCAACTCCAAACTGTTTTAGCTCTTCATGTAAAAGGTGAAAACTTCCACCATACACATCGTCTGCTGCAACAATATGGTCTCCACTCTTCACGACAGAAAGGATGCCCGCTAAAATTGCAGATAATCCTGAAGATGTGGCAATCCCCGCTGGTGCACCTTCCACGGCTGCTACCATCTGGCCTAACTCATCCGGATTTGGATTTCCAATACGCGAATATAAATAATTTCCTTCACCTTGGTAATACCCTTCTAAATCCTCAAGGTTATCAAATGTAAAAGCGGATGTTTGATAAATGGGTGTAACTTTACTTCGAATTGGTAGATTGCCTTTTTTTACACTATGTATTAATTTTGTCTCAAATCGTTTTGTCAACATTTCCACCCTCTTTTTTGTCTATATTGCTATTATTCTGAACCTTAATTTTAGAGATGTCAAATGTAATCTTTTGAATTAAAAAGGGGGCAATCAACGAAAAAGAAGCCACAAAGCAGCTTCTTTTAACTATTCTTATATATTGATTGGTCAGTGAAATTATTATAAACCAGATAGATTAAAATACAAATTGCTGTTGTAATAAATCCCCAGCCCAGAGTGATTTGATCGATTACGAGGTAATTATTACATAATTGATTATTTATATTGATATATAATACACCCATACCTAAATACTTTACGGTAAAAAAGATAAACACAATGTTTTTGGCTCGATCAGTTAGCTTCTTCCAACTATCACGTAACGGTACACCCGCTAAGAAAGATAGACTTAAAAATTTCCACACTTCCATACTTGTAAAGTTTAATGTCTCGTCCATCGTTTTTGGTATTGTCCAATACACCATGATTACAATGAATAACAGAATTCCTGGTGTTCCATCTTGATTCCATTTTTCAAAAAAACTTGGGAAATTTTGTTGAAATAATTTTGCCATAAAAAATCCAGCAATTACGATTGATGGCATCTGCATATGCATATGGATAATCATGATAGACTCCAAGAGATTAGCAACCGGGGGAAGAGCTAATACGAATAAGAGTCCTAGTCCGATCAAAAATTGTTTCATAGCTTATTCCCCCTTTTCTGTTTCTAAGATGCTAATGACTTTGGCAGCCGCTGCATCGATTTCTCGATAATCCATGACATCAATCAAAGAACCGCTCCCATCTACTAAATAAAAAGCTGAGTTATGTGTAAAATTTCCTCTTCCATCTGGGATGACAATGACACCAAATTCATCAAGAAGGGTTTGTAATTCGTTTTCGTCTGAAATCCTTGCCATTCTCCATGTTTCTCCGTCTGATCCAAAATAGGTTCGATACTTACTCAAGGTTGCTGGGTCATCTCTAGTTGGATCAAAGCTTATGCTTAAAAACACGATCTCTTTTCCAAGGTATTCTTGTGGGATTTGCTCATAAACCTGTGCCATATTCATTTCCAATTGCGGACAAACCGTTGTACAAGATGTATATAAAAATGTGATAAATACAAATTTATCTTGAAACTCAGAAATAGGATATGTTCGTCCCTCGCTATCTTCAAAAGTTACATCTGGAAATGTTGGCTTTTCCTCTATTAACTGATTAACTCTTGCTGTTTCTTCAGTAAATGCCTGAAATCCATCGGTTCCCGTATAGAATAGTACACATCCAAATAATAATATGAAAATACAAGCGAATGTCTTCCGATTTTTTTTGATCACGAAGATCACATCCTATTTCTATTTTTCCTTTAATTATAGAAAGAGATAGCCGTTGTTTTCGCTACCTCTTTCTATTTGTGCGTTACCTCAGGCTTACCAAGTCTTAAATGGTGGTGATCCTGGAGGTGCATTTACAATCATATCGGTTAGTGGTAGTACATATGCCATTGCGATGACGAGAATCATTAGCACTACCCATAATCCCCAACGCTCTGTCCAAACTGGAGTTTTTGAAGCATTTTCTTCTACTTCGGCGATTGGGAATTCTGTTACCCCTTTTGGTGCAAAGAACATCATGTTAAATGCTGCATATACTTGGATGATTACTGCGACTAATAATAAGGTTGCCCCGATACCAACAACCATCATAAATGGTTCCCAGCCTGCAGCCTGCGCACTACCAAAGTAGTCTGAGAAAGATGTTCTACGTGGTGAACCGAGTAATCCAACTGTATGCATTGAGCCTGACATTAAAATCATACCAATTGTCCAAATGATGGTTTGAACAACACCTAATTTATTCATTCCTTTTGTCATTACACGACCTGAAATATGTGGGATTAACCAGTAACTAATTCCAAAGAAAGTCATTACGACTGACATACCTAGTGTTAAGTGGAAGTGTCCTACGACCCACATTGTGTTGTGAACGACTTGGTCAAGTTGGTTTGTTGTTTGAGCAATACCACCTGCACCAGCTGGGATGAAGGCTGCCATCGCGATGAATGGGGATAAGAAGCGAACATCGCCCCAAGGTAATTTCTTGAACCATCCTAATGCGCCTTTTCCACCTTTTGCTCTACCTGTACGCTCAAATACTGCAAACATTGCCCATGCCGTCATTAATGATGGGAAACCGATAGCCAAACTCATGAATACGTGTAGGAATTTTACTGATAAGTTAATTCCTGGGTCAATGATTTGATGGTGGAATCCACCGGTAATGTTCATGATAACTAATGCGATAACAACTACACGAGTGAGTGTGTCACTCCAACGTTTTCCGCCAATAATTTTTGGTACGATTACATACCATGCTGATACTGCTGTTAAATACCAGATGTTAACTGCTGTATGTCCAAAAGCCCAGAATAATGTACGAGAAACCATTACGTTAATTGTGTCTACCCATCCAAGTGACCATGGTAGAATCAAGAATAATACTTCAACTGCGACAAATGCTGTTGCTCCGACTAATAGAATAAATACACCTGTTGCAAAGAAAGAAAGGATTGGTAAATGTTGACCTTTATGATTCTTTCTCCAGTTTGCCACTTGCATAAAAGCTCCAGCTGCTAAGATCCAAATACCAACCACCACTAATGCTAACCCGATATAGAATACAGGGTGTGCCGCCATTGGTGGATAGAATGTGTACATAACAGACGCTTCATTCATTAAGACTGGTATAACTACTAGTACGATACCAACGATCTTCGTCCAGAAACCAACCCACGCCATTTTTCTCACCTTAGGTAGCAATCCACCTAATTCATGTGATAGACCAGCGTAGAAGTAACCGATTGTAAAGAATGCAGACATTACCACTACTAATAATAAACCGTGTGCTGTTAGTACTTGATAATAGTTAAGCCAACTTGGCAATTCTAGAAGACCTGCACGGTTTAAACCTTGTACTAATCCTAAAAGTCCACCTAATAATAATGCGATAAATGCTACTGATAAATAGGATTTTGAGATTTTTGCGTCCTGTGGATTTACACCTAAAACCTTGTTTGCCTTTTCTTTAAAGGTCAAATCTGAGTTATTTAATATAGTTGCCAATGGTCTCCCCTCCTTTATTTCACTGTAATTGTAGTAGCCATTAATTGGTGACCTGCACCACAATACTCGTTACATAGAACTAAATACTCACCAGGTTCATCAAACGTTTGAGTGATTTTCTGAATTTGTCCTGGCATTACCATTGCATTTAAGTTTGTACCTGCGACTTCGAATCCGTGAACAACATCTTTTGATGTCATCGTAAAGTGAACCTTTGAACCTGCTGGTACTTCAATGTTTCCTGGATTAAAGGCGAATACTTCTAATGTCATCACTACTTCATATTCGTTTTCACCAATTTGATATACACCTGGTTTGTCAAATGGTGCTGTTTCGTCAACTTTCTGAGGATCGATTGTTTCCATATGACTTGGCGGTCCCATTTCTAATGCAAAGGTTTGGTAGCCAGTGATAAGCATGAATGCCATGATCATACCGAAACTGATTGTAAGCCATATTTTTTCATCAAGATGCATTTTCATTTTTACCCCTCCTAGAATCTAGACATGAATAGGCCGAATAGTACTATATACGTAAAAAGAATGACTGCTCCAACAACACCGACTGAAATCCAAGTCCCAACTAAACGACCTTGGTATCCCCCGTCTGCCTTTTTGTTTTGGTTAACTTTTGAAGCTCCCATCCAACTCAACCTCCTTATGTTCTTCTTACTTACATCATAATTAGGAACCATTCTCAATGTTGTGAACTGAATCACACTTAAAGTGTTATTTTTAATACACCCATAAAAAAAAGGACGAAAAAACAGGCTTTTTTCCGTCCTTAAAAACATTCTTTAAATTCAAAAATCGCTCACCATTACTGGTTTTCAGAAACTATTCCCTCCCTTTATTGTTCATTCAAAATCAAAAATGACAAATTGGTGAACATACAGATTTTTACATAAAAACAGGCAACTCCCCTTTAATGGAAGCTGCCTATCCTAGTTGATAAACCATGAATCTCTCGTATGTGTTTTTTTCAAATAACTCTGGAATGATAATCTCTTTCTTTATCTGAAATGGAGTATTATTCTCCAAAAAATAGGTGTAATCCGTAGATCCATAATAAAGAATAACCTCTATTCCACGTGGATCCTTCTCATAGGAACGTAGAATATTGGAAATCGTATGCTTAAAAACCTGAATGGAAAAAGGATTAAAAAAGTAAAATCGATTATCGAGTGGATGAATTTCATAATCCTGTGCGGCACAATGATGAATTTCAATCTCTTCTTTGCGGATACCTGACCTCTTGGCATAACGGTCTCGATTTTGAACGGCATCGTGATATAAGCTTTTGTCAATCTCCACTCCAACAACAGTTGCCTCAAATAGATGATGAATATAAAAAAGCAGCCGTCCCTTTCCGCAACCAAAATCAACAACCCGATCTGTTTCTTTTAATTGATAGTGTTCAAACAAAGCAGCCAGTCCTTCATACGGTGTCGGCTCATAGCGATAATAATGTACAGATGAACTAAACCCCTTTTGTCCCCCACTTGTTTTTACATGTAAAAGTGCATCGAAATACTGATCTTCCATGGTAGTCTCCTTACAACGTTGTTTGCTAATTAAAATTGATATCCACTTATGGCATATGTTAGTTTTTCAGGATTGCGAATGGAAAAGATTTGTGTAATTTGATTGTTTTCTATTTCAAAGCATACCACATTTTCTGGTTGTTGATTTCTTTTGATCAATATGCCGATTTGTCTATTGACGTTTACTAATTCGATCTCCAATTGAGCATCCTGTCCAAACTTTCGAATGAGCCCTAAAATAAAGTTGGCAACTCGTTCTTTCGTTTTGATAGGTACTACTGCAGCCTTGACCTTACCTCCACCATCTGAATAGAGGACGCTGTCATTAGCGAGCATACTAAGCAAGTTCTCCATATTTCCTGTTGTAGCAGCAAGTAGAAAAGATTGAACCAACTGCTGCAGTTTCTCCTGATTGACATGCAAATCTTCTACGTCATCCCTATAATCTAGTTTTTTCTTTGCTCTACTAATAATTTTTCTACAGTTCGCTACCTCTTTCTCAATAATAGAAGCAATGTCATCATATTCATATCCAAATGCTTCTCTCAACACAAACACCGCTCGTTCAACCGGGCTAAGTTGTTCCATTAAAGATAGAAGCGCATACGAAAGATTGTCTTGCAATAAAACGGCATGCATCGGATCAACATCATAGATGATGAGTGGTTCAGGTAGCCACGGTCCTACATATACCTCTCTTTGCTTTCGGGCTGATTTTAAATAATCAATGGAGCGATTGGTCACCATTTTACAAAGATAGGCTTTTGTATTCTCGATTTTGTAATGATCAGTCCTCTCAAAATCTAGTAAAACATCGTGGATAATATCCTCAGACTCTGTAATCGTGCCTGTCATTCGATAGGCAATCGAAAACAAGAGAGGCTTATGTTGCTGATAAAACAGTTCATCCAGCATTTTAGCAAACCACCTTTTATCGTGTGTTTTCAAGGATTAATTGAGCAGCTTTCCTAGCACTTTGAAACGAAGCATCTACAAGCATTCCATCTCCTACCCAGTCCCCCGCAATATAAAACCCAGGTATTTGGTCAACTTTTGGTGATGGTCTTTTGCTTTGATTGGCTAAAGCTAAACCATTTGAAACGGTCATTCTAGGAAGATATCGTTTAAAGACAACATACTCCTTCCAGCCCGGCTGGACTTTATCCATAAAATCGTATAGTTCTCTTTCTGTATTCTCATCAGTGTTTGTATATTTCATAACATGAACAACATGGTAGTCTCGTTCACTTAATTTCGCTATTCTGGAATGATTTGAAAAATAAAACGGGTCTTCTAACCCCAGCGCAAAATCAATTTGAGGGTTTGGTAATCTTGATAAAACAAGGTCCATACAGGCTACTTGAACAGGAATGCTATTTTTTATATCAGGAGTGTTTTCATGTTCTGAAAACATTTTGGCTGTTTCATGAGGAGTTGAAGTTGATAGTACATGGTGGGTAGTAATCGTTTCGTCGTTTGTGTGCACTGTGAATTGTGGAAATGAGCCATCAACCTTTTTAACATTTTGGTTTGTTCGAAAATGGACTCCTACTTCGGTTGCCGTTTTTTCCAAAGCATTTATCATACTTTGCCAGCCGTAATGTAAGTAAATTGCGTTTCCTAATTGAAGCTGTTTTAGGGCTGTACCAGCACTTATCAGTTCTGGTTCATTCGAATACGTAGCTAAACGGGATAGCATTAAAATGAGTTGCCTGGCCATTTCATTCTTCATCTTATGCTGCAGCCACTGACGTAATGGTATATTTTTAATTCTACTTGTATCTATTTTCTTATATTTAATGAAAAAAGAAAACAGCTCTTTCTTAGCTTTCCAATTTAATAATGGGCTTGTTAAGAGACTAATAGCTGTGGCTGGAAGATCATAAATTTCGTCATTATGAAGGATCTTTCCTTTCGTTGGGACGATGCCTCCATCTATTTCAATGCCCAGTTCATTTAAGATTTCTATTGATTTCCCTTTCGAATACAACGCATGTGGACCAAAGTTTAAATATGAATCCACTTTATTCGTTGTTCGCCCTCTCCCACCAAGTGTTTTTGATTTTTCTAAGACTAACACAGACTTTCCAGCCCGCGCTAAGTAGATGGAAGCAGTCAGCCCAGCGATCCCACCACCAATAATGACACAATCCCACGTTTTTTCTTCAATTTGCATAAATATTCACTCCCACTGTTTTCTTTATAATCAAGACGATTGATGGTCAGTTTTTGTGACATCTGAATTTGCCTTTCGAATGTTTTGGTTTTTGGGATGGGATGTGATTGAATTTCTTGTGGTTATTCACTCGGTTAATGTAAGTAACAGGAGAATCTTGTGACAATTGGAGGTAGACATTTTCCTTTATATAGGAGATTGGTGGTGCTCTAGAAATGTTTTAGGGTGTGCGTTTTCCTTTTATTAGGAAATTGACAGCACTCTAGAAGATTAAGTCCGTATAATTGTGTAAAAAGAAAATGAGTCAAATTAATTCCATTTGGCCACAATGTTATCAGCGACGAAAACATAAGGAGGAATTAATCTTGACTCAACTTCAGTTTACCCTTAATTTGGACAATTTAAAAGATGCTGTTATGAATTCTAATATCGAAGCAGTTGTTAAAGCTTCCATAGTTTTAGTACTTAATGAATTAATGGAAAAAGAACGTGATGAATACCTACAGGCAGAAGCTTATGAACGGACTGTTACCCGTCGTGATTATCGTAATGGATATTATGAGCGTGATTTACTACTAGCTAATGGACGAATTACTTTACGTGTTCCTCGTACACGTGAAGGCGACTTTTCTCCATCCATATTTGAAAAGTATGAACGATGTGACAAAGCTTTCGTTCTTTCTATGTTAGAAATGGTGATAAACGGGGTATCAACCGGAAACGTAACTAAGGTTGTAAAGCAGCTCTGTGGTGAAAATGTATCGAAGTCCTTCGTCTCATCTCTTACAGAGAAACTGGAGCCTATCGTGAATCAATGGGCAAATCGACCATTAAATGTCATGTACTATCCGTATATTTTCGCTGATGCCATGTACATCAAGGTCCGCGAACATCACCGGGTAGTGTCGAAAGCAGTTTATATTGCTACTGCTATAAATGAAAAACATCAAAGAGAGGTTATTGGTCTAAAAGTAGATCATGTAGAAAATTTTGATGCATGGCAAGGTTTTTTCAAAGATTTAAAATCACGTGGATTACAATCACCAAAGCTAGTAATATCAGATGCTCATGAAGGATTAAAAAAGGCTATTCAACGCGAATTCATCGGAACCTCTTGGCAAAGATGCACTGTCCATTTTAAACGCAATATTTTGGGGGATCTTCCAAAGAAGAACATGGCACAGGTAATCTTTGATATAAAAAGAATTTTCGGAGCTGTGACAAGAGAAGACGCCTGCACATTTAAGGATGAGTTTATAAAAAGCTATCAGGAAAATTCTAAACTTAAAAAAGCAATACAAATTTTAGAAGAAGGCTTCGAAGATGCCATCCAATATTTAAACGAGCCAGCTCCATATCATCCTTATATACACAGTACAAATTCATTGGAACGATTGAACCAAGAAGTCCGGCGAAGAGAAAGAGTCATAAGAATTTTTCCTAACACTCAATCTGCCTTTCGCCTAATTGGAGCTGTATTAATGGACTACGAAGAGAAACAATTGATGAAAAAACTACCTATCAAAAAGAGATAGAGCGCGAAGCGCGCGAAATTTGTATTGGTTGGAAGGGGGTACCCCCTTCCAACCAATACAAATCAATCCCTTAACACAAATAAATCTAATATCCTGATAAATATTGTTAGCCATAGAATTAATTTTACACAAAATTAAGGGCTTGACTCTCTAGAACAATTTGAGGGTTCGCACTTTCCTTTTATTAGGAGACTGATAGCACTCTAGGACACTTTGAGGGTACGCCCTTTCCTTTTATTAGGAGGCTGATAGCACTCTAGGACACTTTGAGGGTACGCCCTTTCCTTTTATTAGGAGGTTGGTGGCACTCTGAACCACCTTGAGGGTTCACACTTTCCTTTTATTAGGAGGCAGATGGTGCTCTAGACCGCTTTCTACTGAAGCATCCTCTATCGCCCTTCAACAGCTGTATAAAAAACGAAAAAAACCCCGCCACATCAATAATGCAGCGAGGTTTCAATTGATTTCACCCAAGATACTTTGGCAATGTAACAATGACCATTAATAGGAAGATAATTAAGATATAGTTCACGGAATAAAGGAAATTCCAGCGAGCCCATTTTATATCATCCTTGACAGAAAAACCTTTAATACTCAAGATGATCCACCCGATATTAAGCAAAGTCGCAAGGACGACAAAAACCTTTCCTAGTTCGCCTAAAAAGAAGGGTAGTGGAAACAGACAAATAACCCAGAACAGAAAATGTTTCTTCGTTACCTCAAACCCCCGAACGACCGGGAGCATCGCAACGTTTGCAGCCTTATATTCGTCATACTTTCTTATCGCAATTGCATACGTATGCGGCATTTGAAACACAAATAAAATCAAAAAGAGCACAATTGGGACAGTATGATCAATCGGTGCAACAGCAGCCCAGCCCATTAATGGAGAAACGGCGCCTGATACACTCCCAATCACAGTATTTATCGTAAATCTGCGCTTGGACCACATTGTGTACAATATGACATACGTGAACCAGCCCACAAACGTAAAAAAGACGGCTTCATAGGTGGTGAAAAGTAGAGAAACGAATCCTAATACTGTACAAATAATGCCTAAAGCCAATACAAAGTTCAATGAAAAATGACCAGTTACAGTTGGTCGTTTTTTTGTACGGTCCATGACTGTGTCGATGTCAACATCATACCAATTGTTTATGATTAGAGCCCCCGCCATAACGAGCGTACTTCCAACCATTGTATATAGAAACAATCCTAAATTTTCCTGAAATGATGCACCCGTAAAATAAATGGCTAACCAAAATCCTGAAAACACAGGTAGAACATTCGCTAGTAAAACTCCTGCCTTAAAAAGGGATTTAAGATCAGCTATGAGGGATGTTTTTTGTAACTGCACTTCTGTTTTCATTATATATCCTCTTTCCTGCCTTCTATTCCTACAAATATACTATACCATTTTTATAGCCCTTAGGATAAGAAAACCATCTTTTACCTGCGTCTATAGTGAAAACGACCTGAAAAGGGATTTTTTATATCAACTCTTTATTTTAAATTTCTATTGAAAAACTTTTAGCCTTAATGATTTTGTTACAATTTACCAACATCATTTTTATCCATAAAATGAAACCTTCCCCCTTTATCATCGTATATAAAGTAGAAAACTGAGGAAGGTGAATTACAAGAGAATTTCACGATATTAGGTTATAATAGTAAAAATATCAATACTAACTTATGGAGGTACACATTTATATGAAAAAGGTTTTAGCGGCTATGGTAGCACTTACTCTGATTCTTTCGCCACTTGGAAACTTTGTCTTCCAAGACCAAACAACAACTGTTGAAGCAAAAGGCTATAAGTCAGGTAAGAGAGGGTTTAATAATAATATAGGAAACACAAATAAATCCAACTTCCAACAACAACAAAAGAAAAAGGCAGATAATAATGTGACAAACAAGTCTACTACTACAAATCCTAAAGGTGGATTCATGTCTGGTGGATTAATGAAAGGCCTTATGCTTGGTGGACTTGCAGGGTTCCTGTTTGGTGGTCTTCTAGGTGGAATGGGAATGCTCGGCTCATTTTTAGGATTAATGATTAACGTTATAGCGATTTATGTTCTGATTGTCATCATTCGTAAAATCTTCGTGATGATTAGAGATCGTAAGAAAAATGAGGCAGACCCATGGAGACGTTAATTCTTTCTGAACAAGAAATTATTAATGCGGTTTGTGTTTATATTGGCTTGAAAAAACAAGTAAAGCCAGAAGAAGTCGAAGTAGAGCTTATGTATGATGATGACTACGGGTTCTCCGCTGAAGCATATGTCAACGATCGCAAACAGGTTCTCATCATGGCAAACCTAATCGAAGCGATTCGTTTATGGCTTGGAGAATTTCTGAATCGAGACCCATATGCAGGAATCAAGCTTGTATTAGACGATGAAGAAGGCATCATTGCCCATATTAACTAAAATTAAAAAAGCTCATCCAAATGGATGAGCTTTTTTAATTCGCCACGACTATTCGATTTTTTCCATTCTCTTTTGCAGCGTAAAGGGCTTGATCTGCTGCCTTCTTCAACGCATCCACAGTTGTTCCATTATACGGATAGACACCAACACCAGTGCTGATTGAAACGGTGATTTTTTCATCATCAACGATGAGTGGGTGTTCCGAGTAATACTCGTTTAACTTATAGTAGATGTCCTTCACACCCAAATCAATGCGGGTTTTAATAAGAATCATGAACTCATCCCCCGCATATCGATAGCCTTCCATCTTATCATTGCAAAGTGTTTTCATGCCGTCTGCAAGTATTTTTAAATATAAATCACCCGCATCATGGCCGAAGCGGTCATTTACTTGCTTTAAATCATCAGAATCGATCATCATAACTGTAATCTCGCCATCATCATTTCGAATTAATTGTCCTAAATCCTCATGGAAAGCACGATGGTTTTTTAAACCTGTTAATTCGTCTGTGCGGGACATTGTGTAAATTTTTCCGTATAATCGTGCTGTTTCAATCGAATTGATAACTTGAGCACCGATCATTTGCAAAAGGTCCTCGTGTTCCTTCCGATAGGCGAAATCCCTATAGCTTTGTGCTGAAATGACACCTTTTACTTGATCATCCATCACAACTGGTACGAATAAACAAGACCTTGTGTCTTGCTCTCCTTCTCCCATTTTCGTATCATACTCAATGTTTTGATTTCGATGCTTGAGGTGAACGATTTCTCGTGTTTTTATAACCTTTGATGTGTAATTTTCACCAAACTCCACGGTACTTGGTGGGGCAGGTTCACCGTTATCCATAATAAAAATCATTTGAATTTGTGCATCACCAGGATTGTGCAGGGCAATATAAAACGAGTCCGTTGGCATAACGCGTGATACCATCTCGTAGGACTTTTGAAGAAGAACGCTTTCATTTAAAGTTTTGCTGCAAATTTGGGCAAATTCATGAAGGATACGGTAATGCTTGTTCATCCAATGCATATTTTCCATTTGTTCGTTCATTTGTTGGAGTTGGGTTAAAAGGGTGCTAGTAATCTTTTGTTCCTCTTGTTCCTGACCAATCTCGTCAAAAAAGCTACGAGTTTCGTCAGAAATCAGGTTCTTTTCGAAACCAACCTTTTCGACTAATTCACTCAGTTTTCTTAGTACGTTCAGATTCTGGATGGTTTTCTTCATGCATAATCACTTCCAAATTTTTTTAAAGAATGTTCAAAAAACCGGTTGAAAATGGCACTGGTCATGGCGTTTCGTCGACGCGGTCCTTTTCCCCTTCCTTTTGAACATGCTAATTTATCCAAAAATCTAGTAAAATAGTAACAACAATATACTTAATGGTATAAAAAAAAAGACTAATCACACACCGATTAATCTTCGCTCTTACGATACGAGTTTTACTCGGCAACTGGCTGGCATGTCCAACTGGACTAAGCCCCTATAGTTTTGCGTCTTCATCTTTCAATGAATTTGCCTTTCCTTTATACAATTATCTTTAAAGAAAGATTATTTCAAATTGTACTATAATTATATTTCTATTTTCACATTTGGTCAATGAAATTAACCTCACCTTTTTCTAAAAATGTTAATTTATTCCTACTACCAATTTACTAGATTCTTTTTTCGGTCTATATACGATCACTCCATTTATATTTTTACACTTGACTTTATGAATGTTATTGAATTTTTTGCCGATTCGTGTATAATTATGCCGGATTACACAAAAACTATTACCTTATTTTATATAGAAAGAAGGGGGTTGCTATGACCAGTATACCTATTATCCAATTTAAAAATGTGACGAAACAATATGACAATGACCCACCTGTCCTTAACAATGTCAGCTTTGAAATTGAAAGAGGAAAGTTTTATACCCTTCTTGGTCCATCCGGATGTGGAAAAACAACGATTTTGCGTTTGATCGCAGGATTTATCGAACCCTCAGATGGAGAGGTTTATTTTAATGGCAAAAAAGTAAACACCACACCTGCCAATAAGCGTCAGGTTAATACAGTGTTTCAGGATTATGCTTTATTTCCACATCTTAATGTATATGAAAATGTTGCCTTTGGCTTACGAATAAAAAAAATGAAGCAATCTGAAATCGATAAAAAAGTGAAAGAAGCCCTAAGCTTTGTCAATCTTACTGGCTATGAAAACCGCGAAATTAGAGAAATGTCGGGTGGTCAAAGACAACGTGTGGCAATTGCTCGAGCGATTGTGAACGAGCCTGAGATTATTTTATTGGATGAGCCATTGTCAGCACTTGATTTAAAGCTCCGTACAGAAATGCAATATGAACTCCGTGACCTTCAAAAGCGACTTGGTATTACCTTTATCTTTGTCACACATGACCAAGAGGAGGCACTTGCTATGTCTGATGAGATATTTGTATTGAATAAAGGAGACATACAACAAAGTGGCACCCCTATCGATATATATGACGAACCCATCAATCGCTTTGTCGCTGATTTTATCGGAGAATCGAATATCGTAAAAGGAAAAATGCATCGAGACTTTTTAGTTGAATTCGTTGGAAAGACATTTGATTGTGTTGACCAAGGTTTTTCAGACAATGAGCCTGTTGAAATTGTCATCCGTCCTGAAGATCTAGAAATAACCTCTGTTGAAAAAGGAAAGCTTCAAGTTGTTGTAGATTCTCAGCTTTTTAGAGGGGTTCACTATGAAATTTGCGGCTTTGATAAGGATGGAAATGAGTGGCTTGTACACTCTACAAAGAAAGCTAAAGTTGGCGATGAAATCGGACTTTACTTTGATCCAGAGGCGATTCATGTTATGCGGATTGGTGAAACAGAGGAAGAATATGATCGTCGCTTAGAGGCATATGTGGACGGGGAAAGCCATGGAAAATAAGCTGACTCGCAATATATATTTTATCCCTTATGCACTATGGATTCTTGTATTTGTTATTGCTCCGATTACACTTGTTCTCTATTATTCATTTTTTGATATAGAGGGAAATCTATCATTAATAAATTACAAAACATTTTTCACACCAACTTATCTAAAGATGACATTAAGCTCATTTTGGTATGCCTTTTTAATAACAGCTGTCTCATTATTGGTCGCATACCCTACAGCCTATTTAATCACTAGAACGAAGCATAAACATCTTTGGTTGCTTCTCATCATTGCTCCTTCTTGGATCAATCTTCTATTAAAAGCATATGCTTTTATTGGGATTTTTGGAGCCTATGGAACTGCCAACGCGATTCTTGAAGTACTGGGTATCGGCTCTAGACAGTTATTATTTACTGATTTCAGCTTTGTGTTTGTATCTGTTTATATTTTTATTCCATTTATGATTTTACCTATCTTTAACTCATTAGATGAGTTAAATCCAAGTCTATTGGACGCTGCTAGAGACCTTGGAGCATCAAAATGGACAACGTTTCGTCGTGTCATTTTTCCATTAACGATTCAGGGTGTAAAATCAGGATGCCAGGTTGTCTTTATTCCTGCCCTATCATTATTCATGCTTACTCGATTAATTGCAGGAAACAAAGTGATCACACTTGGTACTGCTATTGAACAACAGTTTCTCGTCACACAGGATTGGGGCATGGGTTCGACCATTGCTGTCTTCCTTATTATTTTCATGGTACTAATTATGGTAGTGACTGGAAACCGCAAGAAACGAGGTGCTAAAAATGAGAGATAAACTTACCATCTCTTCAAAAGTATATCTATTTATTATTTTCTTCATTTTATACGCACCGATTTTTTATTTGGTCTATTACTCCTTTAATAGTGGCGGCACGATGAACAATTTCGAGGGTTTTACCTTGGATTGGTATAAGGAGCTATTTGGAGATACACGATTACTCATCATTGTGTTAAATACATTTGTGATCGCCTTGCTATCGGCACTCTTTTCAACGATTATCGGGGTGCTTGGGGCAATTGGGATTCACTCTGTGAGAAAAAGACAAACTCAAAATACGTTATTGTCCTTAAATAACGTTTTAATTGTAAGTCCAGATGTTATCATTGGTGCATCTTTCCTTATTTTATTAACTATGGCTGGAATTAAATTAGGCTTTTATTCTGTACTGCTTTCACATATCGCCTTCTGTATTCCAATTGTCGTACTCATGGTATTACCTAAATTAAAGGAAATGAGCCCAAGTTTAATCGACGCAGCAAAGGATCTTGGGGCAAGCCAGTGGCAAGTCTTAACAAAGGTCATTATCCCTTATATTACACCAGGGATTTTCGCAGGATTTTTCATGGCACTAACCTATTCCTTTGATGATTTCGCAGTTACCTTTTTCGTGACAGGCAATGGTTTCTCAACGCTTTCCGTTGAAATCTACTCGCTTGCACGCCGCGGAATTTCATTAAATATTAATGCATTGTCTACTCTATTATTTATCTTCACAATGCTGCTTGCTGTCGGCTATTACTTTATCGCACAACGTGGTAATACACGTGGATTGGGGGTTCGGAAATGACGAAACTCATCCGTGCTTTCTTAACAATCGTGCTTGTCTCAGCTGGTCTTCTTTATCTGATCCATTATTTAAATTCGTCTCAAGGCCTTGCAAGTGGGAACACCTTGACGATTTATAACTGGGGAGATTATATTGACGAAGAATTAATTGACCGCTTTGAAGAGGAAACTGGAATCAAGGTCATTTACGAAACCTTTGACTCCAATGAAGCGATGATGACAAAAATTGAACAAGGTGGGACAACGTATGATATCGCAGTTCCATCTGAATATATGATTGATAAAATGCGCCAAGAGGACTTGCTTATCCCTCTTGATCATTCGAAGCTTCCAAATTTAAAAAACATTGATGAGCGTTTCATGGATCTTGCTTTTGATCCAGGCAATAAATACTCTGTTCCGTATTTCTGGGGAACCGTTGGAATCGTGTTTAATCCAACAATGCTTGACGGAAAAGAGTTTACTAGTTGGAATGACCTTTGGGATCCTTCCTTAAAGAATGAAATTATCTTGGTCGACGGCGCTAGAGAAATCATGGGAATGGGGCTTAACTCTATTGGGTATTCACTCAATGATACAAATCTTGATCACTTAATAGAAGCGAAAGAAAAACTCGTCACTCTTACACCAAATGTCAAAGCCATTGTTGGTGACGAAGGAAAAGTCCTCATCCAAAATGAAGAGGCGGCAATTGGGATTGTATGGTCAGGTGATGCTGCTGACATAATGTGGGAAAATGAAGATATCGACTATGTGGTGCCAAGCGAAGGCTCGAACCTATGGTTTGATAATATGGTGATTCCAAAGACCGCGAAAAATATTGAGGGTGCCCACCAATTCATTAACTTTATGTTGGATGCGGAAGTCGCAGCGCAAAACACAGAATATGTGAGCTACTCTACGCCAAACAAAGAAGCACTGCAATATATGCCTGAAGATATGGTGACTGATGAGCGATTCTACCCGTCACCTGAGCTTACAGAGAGGCTCGAAGTTTATGAAAACCTAGGCAAAAAGAATCTGGCCATCTACAACCAGCTTTTCTTAGAATTCAAAATGGCGCAGAATTAAATAAGTAAAGCAAACCCCTTATGTATCCGAAACATAAGGGGATTTTTTTGTCCTCCTCCCTTCGTCTCCTTCCTTTTTTCATTTTAATACTTTTCTAATAATATTAAATATTAACATAATATTTTATTCTGAAATAACAATAAAATTTACTTAAGCGATTTCATTATGATAATAAAGCGATTTTTCTCTCTATTAAAAGATTTATATCATTTTTAATCGATTTATTTTTCTTGAAATTCTGATTGCGAGGTGTATAATTATACTTTGTTATTAATATATTACAAAAATTTTAATTAGTATCCCAATATAGAAAGGGGTGGATATTATGGAAGATACTATTCTAGAAATAAAAGGGTTAAAAACCCACTTTCTTACTGATAGTGGACAAATTCCTGCTGTAAACGGGGTTGATCTTTACTTAAAAAAAGGTGAGATCCTTGGAATCGTCGGTGAGTCTGGTTGCGGTAAAAGTGTAACTTCTCTTTCTATCATGCAACTCGTGCAGCATCCAGGAAAAATAGTTGGCGGTGAAATTTTATTTAACGGAGAAGATCTTGTTCTCGCAAAGGAAAAGCGAATGAGACAAATTCGCGGAAATAAAATCGGAATGATATTCCAAGAGCCAATGACATCATTAAACCCTGTATTCACAATCGGGAATCAATTAATTGAAGCTATTTTAATACACAATAAGATTTCGAAAAAAGAAGCCCGAATGAGAGCAATTGAGATGTTAAACCTTGTTGGACTTCCAAGGGCAAACGAATTAATAGATGAATATCCTCACCAATTATCCGGGGGTATGCGTCAAAGAGTCATGATTGCGATGGCAATGGTCTGTGAACCTGAAATTTTGATTGCGGATGAGCCAACCACTGCCCTTGACGTGACCATCCAGGCTCAAATCCTGGAGTTGATGAAAAAGCTAAATAAAGAAACGAATACTTCTATCATTATGATTACACATGACCTTGGAGTCGTTGCGGAAATGTGTGACAGGATAGCCGTTATGTATTCAGGTAAGGTTGTTGAAGAAGGCGATACTAAGTCCCTTTTTAAAAATCCTCAGCATCCTTATACAAAAGGGCTTATCGAGTCTGTTCCAGACGTTCGAACTAAAAAAGACCGTCTATTCTCTATACCTGGCAGTGTGCCAATCCCGGGTTCTATTAAAAAGGGCTGCCATTTTGCAGAAAGATGCCCATATGCATTTGATAAGTGTAGAGAAGTTGCTCCTAGTTTACTAGATGTCGGAAATGGCCAACGTGCAAGATGTCATCTACATGAAACGGAAGCAAAGGCTTTACTCCTACAGGATGCATCACATTAAACGGTAAAGGAGGGAGAAAAGAATGTCCGAAACATTATTGGAAGTAAAAGACCTACAAAAACATTTTCCGATTAATAGTGGAGTCCTTCAAAAGCAAACAGGTGCAGTTAAAGCAGTTGATGGCGTATCCTTCACACTACATAAAGGAGAAACACTCGGATTAGTTGGGGAAAGTGGTTGTGGAAAATCAACAACTGGCCGTATGCTTATGCGACTACTTGAGCCTACTGGCGGAAAAATTATTTTTGAAGATAGGGATTTAATGACTCTTTCTAATTCAGAAATGAGAAAGATGAGAAAAGATATCCAAATGGTATTCCAGGATCCTTTTGCATCACTAAACCCACGGCATACTGTTGAAAAAATAATTGAAGAGCCTTTAATCGTTCATGGACTTAGAAATAGGCAAGAACGAAAAAAAAGAGTCCAGGAACTACTAGAAATTGTTGGCTTAAACTCCTATCACGCTAAACGATACCCACATCAATTTAGCGGAGGTCAAAGACAACGGATTGGTATTGCCCGAGCCTTAGCCGTTAAACCAAAACTTATTATTGCAGATGAACCTGTATCAGCTCTTGATGTTTCCATTCAATCTCAGGTTCTAAATCTACTTGAAGATTTACAGAAGGACTTTGATTTAACATATTTATTTATTGCCCATGACTTAGGCGTTGTCCGCCACATTAGCGATCGTGTTGGAGTGATGTATTTAGGAAGAATCGTAGAGTTAACCGATAGTGATCGATTATACGAATCTCCTAAGCATCCATATACGGAAGCCTTGCTCTCTTCTGTCCCTATTCCGGATCCAGAGCATCAGCAGGAACGAATTATTCTAAGTGGTGATGTACCTAGTCCATCAAATCCACCTACTGGATGCCCGTTCCATACACGTTGCCCAAAGGCAATGGATATTTGTAAACAGGTTGTTCCTACTCTCCAAGAGGTAGAGCAAGGTCACTTTACAGCTTGCCATCTTCATGGAGAAGAGCAAATATAAATAGGCAGCATAAATCGCTGCCCAACATAAACATTTTTGGAGGGGAAAATTATGAAAAAACGTTTCTTACAAACGTTAGTACTTTTTGTTGCTCTTTCAGCTGTTTTAATGGCTTGTGGCAACAAAGACTCAAATAGTGGCGATTCTTCATCATCTGCTAAAGATGAAGCGCAAACTACATTAATTTATGGTCGTGGAGCTGATACAACTTCACTTGACCCAGGTGTTGTAACTGATGGTGAATCACTAAAAGTTACTGAAAACATTTTTGATACTCTTTTAGATTATGAAGAGGAAACTACAGAGGTTAAGCCTGCTTTAGCAACTGAATGGACAATCTCTGATGATTCTTTAGAGTATACCTTCACATTAAAAGAAGGTGTAAAATTCCATGATGGTACAGATTTCAACGCAGATGCTGTTGTTTACAACTTTGAACGTTGGATGAGCGGTGGCACAGATGGTGCATTCGTATACTACGCTGCTATGTTTGGTGGCTTTAAAGATGACGAAGGACATGTCATTAAATCTGTTGAAGCAGTGGATGACTATACTGTAAAATTCACACTTAAACGCCCACAAGCACCATTTTTAAACAACCTAGCAATGGGTCCATTTGGAATTGCTAGTCCAACAGCTATTGAAGAACAAGGCGATAAATTTGGTGAGAATCCAGTTGGTACTGGACCATTCGTTTTCAAAGAATGGAAACGTAATGACACTATAACTCTTGAAAGAAATGAAGATTATTGGGCAGGAGCTCCAAAACTTGAAAAAGTTATTTTCAGAGTCATTCCAGATAACTCAGCTCGTCTAACTGCTTTAAAAACAGGTGAAATCGATCTAATGGATGGAGTAAATCCAAGTGACGTTTCACAAATCGAAAGCGATTCTGCATTGCAAGTATTATTACGTCCAGGTATGAACATTGGATACTTTGGTTTTAACACTGAAATGGAACCATTTAATAATCCAACAGTACGTCAAGCACTTAACTATGCTGTTGATAAACAATCGATCATCGATACATTCTATGCGGGTAACGCAGATCCAGCTGTTAACCCTTATCCTTCATTTATGCCAGGATACAATGACGAAATCGAAGGATATGCATATGATTTAGACAAAGCAAAAGAACTTCTTGCTGAAGCTGGATATCCAGATGGTTTCAAAATGGAGCTTTGGACATTCACAAACCCAAGAGATTATATGCCTGAACCACAAAAGATTGCTGAAGCCATTCAAGCTGACTTTGCAAAAATTGGGGTAGAAGTTGAAATCGTCACATACGATTGGACAACCTTCCTTGAAAAAGTTCAAAACGGCGAAGCACAATCTTACCTTGCAGGTTGGATTGGTGACAATGGTGATCCAGATAACTTCTTATATGTATTATTAGACCAAGATAGCATTGACGGAAATAACTATTCACGTTATGCAAACCAAGAGTTACATGATCTTCTTATTGCAGCACAAACTGAAACAGACGATGCAAAAAGAAATGACATGTATAAACAAGCCCAGGAAATCATTCATACTGATGCTCCTTGGATTCCAATCGCACACGCACGTGCAGCTTTAGCTGCTAGCAGCAGCCTAAAAGGATTTATTCCACATCCTACAGGTGTAGACAAATTTACAAACGTATATTTTGAATAATAGTTAAGAAGGGGAGTCTTGTTACTCCCCTTTATAGATGTTGTTCAAAGGTCCGGTGAAAATGACACATCGAATAGAGTGACTTCATATCAAGATGACAGGCTCCTTTTCATCCTCCTTTTTTGAACACAAACTTATCCATCAAAAGGGGTGAACATAATGCTTTCATATACGGTTCGCCGTTTACTCATGTTAATTCCGGTTTTAATCGGAATGTCTCTTATCGTGTTCTTTATGCTACGGCTTATCCCTGGTGACCCAGCAGATGCTATATTGGGTGAAAAAGCATCACCCGCTGCCAAAGAAGCATTAACTCAGCAGCTCGGGCTGGACGAGCCATGGTATACACAATATTTTTCGTACATCGGTGATTTACTCCATGGTGATTTAGGAGAATCACTTCGCACCCGCTCACCTATTTCTGAAGAAATTTGGCCATTTTTAGCTGCGACTTTTGAGCTTGCACTCGTTGCCATGATTATTGCCGTTGTGATTGGTGTTAATGCTGGAATCATTAGTGCATGGTTTCAAAACTCATGGTTTGATTATACAGCGATGGTTCTTGCTCTTATCGGTGTCTCCATTCCTATCTTTTGGCTCGGGTTAATGGAACAATGGATTTTCGCCCTTGAGCTAAACTGGTTACCTTCACTAGGAAGAGAGAATATTCGTGATCCAATTGAACCAATCACGCACTTATTTTTACTAGACACGTTAATCCAAGGGAATTTTAATCAATTTGTTGTTGCATTGAAACACTTAATCTTACCAAGCATAGCATTAGCAACAATCCCTATGGCGATTATTGCAAGAATGACAAGATCGAGCATGCTAGAAGTGATGCGTTCAGACTATATTCGAACAGCAAGAGCAAAAGGTCAAAAAATGTTTTGGGTTGTTTATAAACACTCCTTAAAAAATGCATTTATTCCGGTTTTAACTACAATTGGACTCCAAATGGGACTTCTTCTAGGTGGAGCTATCCTTACTGAAACTATTTTCAGTTGGCCTGGTATCGGAAGATATATTTATGAAGCTATTTCTTTTAGAGATTACCCTGTTGTTCAATCAGGCGTATTACTCATTGCAGCGATTTTCGTATTTATTAACCTAATTGTTGACTTACTATACGCAGTATTTGATCCACGCATTAAATATCAATAATGGAAAAGAGGTGGAATTGCACATGGCTGAAATGGCTCCTCAACAAGAATCAAATGTATCAGTCCAACGGAATGACGATACAGTAGTCTCTCCTTGGAAAGATGCTTGGAAGGGATTTAAAAAGAATCGCTTAGCACTTGTTGGTACAGGGATTGTTGCTTTCTTTATTTTAATAGCAATTTTCGCAGATGTTCTTGCTCCACAAAGCTATAAAGAATCAATCCTAGCAGATAGTCTGCAACCCCCATCCGCAGATCATTGGTTTGGGACGGATGACTTAGGGAGAGATATTTTCTCAAGAATTATTTTTGGTGCAAGAATCTCGTTATGGGTTGGATTCTTCGCAGTATTAGCCTCTGCGATTATCGGTTCTTTACTTGGTATTCTTGCTGGCTACTATGGAAAATGGGTTGATATGCTGATTTCTAGAACATTTGATATTTTGCTAGCATTCCCAAGCATCCTATTAGCCATTGCAATTGTTGCAATTTTAGGACCATCCCTTCAAAACGCACTAATTGCAATTGCCATTATAAACGTCCCTAACTTTGGACGTCTTGTCCGTTCAAAGGTTATTAGTATCAAAGAAGAAGAATATATCATGGCGGCAAAGGCTATTGGGATGAAAGATTCTCGCATTCTTTTAAAACATATCCTTCCAAATAGCATAACCCCCATTATCGTTCAGGGCTCGCTCGGAATTGCAACAGCCATACTTGAAGCAGCCGCTTTAGGATTTCTAGGTTTAGGTGCACAAGCTCCAGAGCCTGAATGGGGAAGAATGCTTAGTGATGCAAGAAGCTATATTCAACAAGCGCCTTGGACACTTATTTTCCCAGGGCTTGCTATTATGTTAACCGTATTAGGCTTTAACCTTATGGGTGATGGTCTTCGTGACGCACTAGATCCAAAAATGAAGAGTTAGAAAAAGACAGAAAGCCTGCACCATCTCCGGTGCAGGCCTTTTTTAACAGCGCATTCCTATTGGTAAAAATCAATTAATTTTAACCTGAGCACCTCTTGTAACAGTGTTGCTGATTGTACATGCTCTTTCTGCGGAAACGATAATTTTACGTTTATATTCATCTGATAACCGGTCGGGAAGTGTAATCGACACATTAAACTTTTCAAAGCGAGAAGGACTGTTTGCTGCTTTAATACCTGTAACTTCTACGGAGAATTCACCATCGTTAACCTCAACACCGTCCCTCTCAAACATTCTTTGAATAACGATTGTCAAACACATTCCTATCGATGCTTCTAATAACTCCTTAGGGTTTAATCCATTCGAATTCGGGGTAAAGCTCCCCTCTACCTGAAGTCCTTCCTCATTGTAGATCCCAAAACTGCCATTTTCTTTTTTAATAAAAGCCATATCATTTTCCTCCATTCATAAAATTCTATCGCTACTAGTCTAGTTATGTTATTTACTCATACAAATGACAAGCAACATAATGGTTTGGAGCTATCTCTCTTTTTTGAGGGATTTCTGTTCTACAAATATCATTTGCAAACGGACACCGAGTATGGAACATACAACCAGTTGGAGGATTTAAAGGCGAAGGGATTTCCCCCTTCAATACAATTCTTTCCCTTTTTCGCGCTCGATGCTTACCTGGTACTGCAGAAAATAATGCCTGTGTATAAGGATGAAGTGGAGTTTCAAATAAACTTTCTGTCGGAGCCTCCTCCACAATTTTACCTAAATACATAACACCGATTCGATCAGAGATATGGCGAACCACACTAATATCATGGGTAATGAAAAGGTATGAAAGTTGAAATTCATCCTGTAGTTGTTGTAATAGATTAATTACCTGTGATTGTATGGAAACATCTAATGCGGATACAGGCTCATCACAAATGATAATTTCCGGATTTGATATTAAAGCCCGCGCTAATCCAAGTCGCTGACGTTGACCACCTGAAAACTCGTGTGGAAAGCGGTAATAGTGTTCAGCCTGCATTCCTACTTTGTCTAAAATTTCAAATACCCGTTCGCGACGTTCATTTTTATTTGCCAATAATGAATGAATCGCCAAAGGTTCCTCCAATGTATCACCAACGCGTATGCGAGGATTCAGTGAAGAAAACGGATCCTGGAAAACCATTTGAAGCTCTTTACGCACGGGGCGAAGTTCTTTCTTAGATAAATCAAATATATTTTTATTTTTGTAGAAGACCTTTCCCGCAGTTGGCTTTATTAAATTCATCGCCGTTCTACCTGTTGTGCTCTTTCCACTTCCTGATTCTCCAACTAGCCCATATGTCTCACCTTTAAAAACTTTAAACGAGACATCGTTTACTGCTTTAACCTTACCCTTAATTCCACCCAAACGTCCAAGTGGCCCGGTTACAGGAAAGTACTTTTTAATACCTTGAACATCTAAAATCGGCTCATTTTCACTAGTAGATTGAAGAGTCATATTATCCCTCCTCATGTTGGGCAATTTTCTCAAAATGCCAGCATCTTACTTTTTTATCTCCATCATATGTTCTTAATTCCGGAGTACTTTCTCTACAAAGTTCATCTGCGAATGGACAACGCTCAGCAAAACGACATCCTTTTGGAATATTATCTAATGAAGGTACACTACCCTCAATTACATGAAGTTTTTGCGACCGATCCCCTTCTAATTGAGGAATAGATTTCATTAACCCTTTTGTATATGGATGAAGCGGTTTTGAGAAAAGGCTATCTACATCCGTTTCCTCTACAACCTGACCAAGATACATTACCATTACACGGGTACATATTTCAGAGACAACCCCTAAATCATGCGTAATAAAAATGACACCCATTCCAAGTTTTTCGTTTAACTCCAAGATTAAATCTAAAATTTGAGATTGGATGGTAACATCTAAGGCAGTCGTCGGTTCATCTGCAATTAATAATTTTGGCTGACAAGATAAAGCCATCGCAATCATTACTCGTTGCTGCATACCACCTGAAAGCTGGTGTGGGTATTCATTCACCCGCTTTTCTGGTGCTGGTATCCCTGTGAGCCTTAACATTTCAATTGCCTTTTCGGTCGCCACTTTTCTCGTCACGTTCTGGTGCAACAAAATTGATTCTGAAATTTGATCACCAATTGTATATACGGGGTTTAATGAACTAAGTGGATCTTGAAAAATCATGGAGATATCATTTCCGCGAATTTTTTGCATCTGTGAGATTGGCAGGTCTAGCAAATTCTGCCCACTAAGTTCGATTTCACCTTCATATTCTGCAGTATACTTTTCATCAAATAATCTCATGATTGACTGGGACATGACACTTTTTCCGCATCCAGATTCCCCAACGACACCAAGAATCTCACCTTTATCCACTTGAAAACTGATTCCATCTACAGCAGTTACACGCCCCCGCTCTGTATGAAAATGAGTTCTTAGGTTTTTCACGTTTAATAAAGGCTGCTTCTCCATGAATATACCTTCCTTTTTATAATCTATGTTTAATTCAAATAGGTTCCTATTTTTTCTTTGATGAATGTGGGTCTATTAAATCTCTTAACCCATCGCCAAGAAGATTTAAACCTAATACAGATAAAATAATCGCAATACCCGGGAACACAACCATCCACCAAGCCTTAAAAATGACTAGTTTACCAGCCTGTAAAATATTTCCCCAACTCGGGTCGGGTACCGGTACCCCTGCCCCTAGAAAACTAAGTGCAGCTTCGGAGATAATGGTTTCAGCAAAAACGAATGTTGCTTGCACAACAAGCGGTGATATGGTGTTTGGAGCAATATGTCTCCATATAATACGGAATGTACTTGCACCTTGCGCGTTCATCGCTTCGATATAAGTTTGTTCACGCACTACTAAAGCAGAAGAACGAACAATCCGAGCAATGTTTGGGGTAAACACGATACTTAAAGCAATAATGACATTCATTGCTGATGGTCCTAATGCTGCCATTAAAGCAATCGCCAAAAGAATCCCTGGAATAGCCATTAACCCATCACAAATGCGCATTAAAATATGATCCAACACTCGATAATAACTTGCATATAGTCCAATAATCATACCTAAAATTGATGAGATAACTGTTACCGCCAAACCTACTCCAATTGACACTCTAGCACCATAGATAATCCTGGTTAGAAGGTCACGACCATACTCATCCGTACCTAGTAAATGCTCCGCACCAGGTGCTTGTAGCCTTTGTGATACTTTCATCTCATATGGATCAAAAGACATAAGGGAAGGACCTATTAGCGAAACCAGAATTAAGACAACAAATATGGCACTTCCAATGACCATTAATTTATTTGAGAAAAACCTTCTTACCATTAATTGGCGCTGTTGCTTTTTTAAGTTTACTTTCATCTCATGGAATTTGTTTTCTCGATCTATTACCACCTGGTCAAACCTCCCCTCTATTTTTTATCGAGCCTAACTCTTGGATCAATGACACCATAAAGTAAATCAACGATAAGATTAATAAACACATATATTAACGTAACGAATAATACGACACCTTGTATAACAGCAAAATCTCTTCTTTCAATTGAGTTAATAATAAGCTGACCTAAGCCCGGTAAGTTAAAAATCGTTTCTACAACTACTGCACCTGTCACTAATGTACCAAAGGATTGGCCGATTACAGTAAGAATAGGCAGGAATGCATTTCGTAGTGCATGCTTGAATATTACTTTCCTTTCTTTCACTCCTTTGGCCCGAGCAGTTTTAATAAAGTTCTTATTTAATACCTCAAGCATCGATGAACGGGTCATGCGAGCAACAAGTGCTGCTTGTATCGTTCCTAAGGCAATTGCTGGAAGAATCAAATATCTAATATGATTCCATAAACCTTCACTTAACGGATCATAACCAGCTACTGGAAGCCATTGTAAATACACACCGAACGTTAACATGAGTAATAATCCAAGTAAAAAGCTTGGAACGGCCATCCCTAATAAGGAAATAATCATTAGTGATTGATCGGTAACAGAGCCCCTGCGATACGCTGCGATAATTCCAATTGGAATGGCAAGAAGTAAAGAAACAATTTCAGCTAAAATCGCTAGTGATACAGTGGGACCTAGATGATTCAGAATCGATTCTGTCACTGGCTCATTCATAAAATAAGAATCACCAAAATCCCCCTGAAGAACTCCAGTAACCCAGTTCACATACTGTTGATAGATTGGTAGGTCTAGTCCCATTTCCTCATTCAATTTTTGAATTTGTTCTTCTGATGCTTCGATTCCTAGGATGGCAGCAGCCGGATCACCAGGAGTGAGATGGACAATGAGGAAAATGGCCACTGATACAACAAACAACACTGGTATAAGTGATACTATTCTTTTGATAATATAACTAATCAAAGGAGATTCCCCCTTTTAAAATATGAAAAATATAATAGAACACATAGTCCTCCAATGCAATGAGGCATTGGAGGACCTTGTACTCTTTTAAAATCAATGTTCTATTCAATTACTTTTGTATTCCAGATGATTGGTGCTTCGAACACTTCGAATCCTTCAAGTTTATCAGTTGTGGCAAGAATACTCTTGTACTGTCCGATAGCAGTTGAAGATAGGGTTTCGTATAGATAACCTTGTAATTCATCCCATTTTGCTGAAGATTCTTCTTCTGATGGGGCTTGTCTAATCGCTTTAATTAATTCGGTAACCTTCGGATCATTTAGCCCTGCCCAGTCAGGATTAACAGCTAACAACTGTGGAGGAGTTAACTGATAACCATTACTTGTAATAAAGATATCCCACTTTGTGAAATCATTTTTAGTTTCTAAGAAAGTTGGAAAATCGAAGCTATCGATTTTAACATTCATACCTAGTTGTCTTAACTGTTCTTGAACAACAGTTGTTGCAGTACTCATTTCAGCATAGTCACCTGTTGTTAATAGCGTAATTTCCTCGCCTTTGTAACCAGCTTCTTTTAATAAGGTTTTTGCTTTTTCAAGGTCTGCTTGGTTATATACATCCTTACCAGCATCCGTATTCCATTGAACTGCATTAGGATTCATATAACCTGGTTCTAATGTGTAAAGATCTTCGTTTACGAAGCTTGCCATCATAATTTCATCCATATTTAATGCGGTATTTACTGCTTGTCTCATTTTAACGTCAGCTAAAGCGCCATTGTTCGTATTAAAAAATAGTGTAAGTGTCCCACCAACAAAAGTGTGAACTTCCACGTGATCTAAACTGTTAAGCTGTTCATAGCTTTCTGTTGGTATGCTGTCAGCGATATCGTACTCACCTGTTTGAATACCTGCAATACGTGTTGAATGATCTGTTACAAAATGATAAAACACATCATTTACAAATGCTTCTTTTTTACCAGCAAATCCGCTTGGCTCTTCTTCAACAGATTGGTAATCTTCATATTTGACCAAATGGATGTACTGGTCTTGCTTCCACTCCTCAAATTTGAACGGACCTGTTCCGATATATTCAGTTATCCCTTCAGCAGGAGCTGACTCAATGATTTCTTTTGGCATAATTGCAGGGAAATTAGATTGCGATGACATCACAATTAACACGTCAGATGTCGCATTTTCCAAACTTAATGTAACTGTGTATGGTCCCTCTGCTGCAAATTTTGCGTTAGCCAAAAGGGATTTCGCACGAGATGATTTTTCCAACCATCTATTCATTGAAGCGACCACATCTTCTGAAGTCATTTCTTTACCGTTATGAAATTTAATTCCTTCTCTTAAGGTAAAAGTATATGTTTTACCATCTTCACTTACATCAACAGATTTTGCTAACATTGGTGTTGGCTCATAATCTTTATTTAATGTATAAAGTGTTTCAAATACATTGCCAGCTATATCTAAAGCAACCTGTGATACAGTCATGGCAGAATCTAATGTTGGAGGCTGCGCCGTTACTGCAATATTTATCTCATCTTTATAGGTTTTCTTATCTCCAGAAGCCCCTTCTTTATCTTTGGACCCTTCATTGCTGCATCCTATCAATGCAAAAGCTAATACAAAAAGCAGAAAAATGATTCCAACTTTTTTATTTTTCATTTGTTGTTCCCCCCACTACAGTTGTTTTTTATAGAAAATAGAGAAATACCGAGTAAACACCTAGGTTTTTCTGAAATTATATTAGACTATTAATTTATATATGTCAATGAATTAAATTAATAAAGCATGTATTGGGACGGAACACAAAGAGAAGGCCATTATCACGGTCGATAATAGCCTTCTTTATGGATATCAATTATTCTCCTTACTTACCGCTTTGTCTTTTTCTAATAAAACAATTAAACCTGGTAATAGCACTCCACGAATTAAGAAGGTATCTAATAATATCCCCACTGCAACTATAAAACCGAAGACAAATAGCAATTGAACCGGCTGTGTCATCAGAACAGCAAATGTTGCCGCTAATATGATTCCAGCTGACGAGATAACTCCGCCTGTTTTGGATACGGCGATTTGTACAGCTTCTTTAACAGAATGGGTTCTCCGCTCCTCCTGGAATCTGGAAATAAGCATGATGTTATAGTCAATACCAAGTGCAACAAGGAACACGAACGAATACAATGGTACCCTGTTACTAATCGTATCAATATCAAAGAATAGGTTTGTTAAGAACATCCCTAGTCCTAACGCTGCTAAAAATGACACTAAGATTGTTCCCATCATATAGATTGGCATTTTAAAGGATTTCGTTAACACAATTAACATCCCAAAAATCAAGATTGTCTCTAGCAACACAATTATAATGACATCTCTGTTGTTCACATTTCGGTCGTCTACTTTTGTCGCCGTTTCGCCTGCAAAATAAAGTTCTCCGGCTACATTTGCATTTGCTAGGACTGTGTCAGAGTTATTGATCATCTGTTCCATCGCATCAATTGTTTTGACATCATATGGTCCTTCTTCAAACGTTAAGCTGAAGTTTACTACTTTATTATCCTTAGCTAATCCATTAATCCTTACATCACTTACAAGTTCTTGTTCTAGCAACTCATTTCGTAATGCATCTTGTTCTTCCTTGGTTAATGCTTCTTTTCCTTCATACAAGACTGTTGATGGTGCAAGATCACCCTTTGCGAACTTCTCCTCAATCAATTCATACCCTTGTCGAGATGGCATATCTTCTGGAAAGGACTTCATCGTATCAAACTCATAAGTGAGGTTGAACATATTGGCTGCAGAGATTAATAGGAAAATGCCAATAATTGCAACAGATAGCCCTGGCTTTTTGACCACCATCCTACCAATTTTACTCCAGATAGAATTGTCTTTAACTTTTTCATCGCCAACCTTCGGAACCTTTGGCCAGAAAGACTTACGACCGAAAAGTGTAAATAGAGCTGGCACTAATGTGATCGATGCAAGCATAATGACGACCATCGTTGTCGCAAAGGTCGGCGCGAAATTACGATAATCTCCGAATTCAGCAAAGAATAAAACAAGCATTGCTGCTAAAACCGTTCCTCCAGAGAAAAAGACCGGCATCCCTGTTTCCTTCATTGCAGAACGCATTGCATCATATTTATTTTCATGGCCCTTCAATTCTTCACGGAATCGAGAAAAAATAAAGAGCGAATAATCAATCACCGCTGCAAATAATAAAATGGACATGATTGAAATCGTTTGATTACTTAATAGTAGGCCAGCCTTCCCTAATATACCGAGCGTTTGCATCACAACTTCATAGACAAAAACTGCAGCTAACAACGGTATTAACGCAAGAAGTGGTGAACGATAAATCACAATTAATAAAATCAAAATTAGGCCAACTGTTGAAAGAATTAACACAAGGTCTGCCCTTGAAAACAAATCGAGTGAGTCAGTTGCAATCCCTGCAGGCCCTGTTACATACAACGTTAAATCTGTATTTTCCTTAACAACTTTAATAATTTGATCCTTTGAATCCCGCACTTCCTTTGTTTCGAGCGAAGAATCGAATATGATTGGAAGTAGTGCAGTTGTTTGATCTTCCGAGAAAAATCCAACAGCAGCCTGTGGTGGTAAAGAAGCCAACGGAACTACCTGCTCAACCCCTGAAATATTTGCTTCCTCGATATGATTGAATACATTAACAAGGTCTGCAAATTCCATTTGACCTTCCTTCGCTTGAAAGACTAATATTCCTGGCGTACCATCACTATCCTTGAAATACTCATCCACCTTATTTTTGGCAAGTACGGATTTTGCATCTTCAGGCAAAGAATCGATCCTTGTAACCTCATAATCCTTTGCGTTTGGTGCAAAAACAGCCAATGCCATCGTAATAATAAACCAGGTAGCTAATGTAATCCACATTCCTCTTTTTGTGGAAACTTTATCTGTAATGGCTTGTAGCATCTGTTTCAGAACGACTCAACTCCTTAGTCTATATTTTCAAAGTGACACCAACGTCACTTTATAACAAAAAAAATGACACTGTTGTCACGTTAATTATCTTTTATAGTGACAGCTGTGTCAATTAAAAATCTTTGTAGATTCCATGACAAATTATTTGCTTAATCGATTCGACCCACACCTCATGCGGAATACCAAAATGATTTGGAATAGCGATTGATTGAAAAATGTATCCTAATATCAAAGGTTCCGGTATATTTGTGTTGAGTAAGTTTTCGGATTTTCCCGCCTCAACAAACCCCTGGACATATTGGTACATTTTAAGATGGTAGCCCTCGAGTCTCATTATATTTTCTTTCACTTTTGCGTTTGTATCGACCGGAACACGTTTACCAATTTCTATTAATTGATGAAGCTCCGGATTCTTAAACATGAGATTCAGAAGAAAATCAAACTGAGCATGGAACCCCTCAATTGTGTTGATTTCTTTGAGCTCATGAAGAAATTGCTCCATTTTAAAAAGCATATATTCCGTAATCAATTCTTCCTTGTTTTCAAAATACTTATAGATGGCCCCACGAGAAACCTGTAAATGATCCGCCACCAAACTAAACTGGAACCCTTCATAATGATGTGCTAGAAGCAATTCCTCAGTTATCTGAAATAATTCCTCAGTTGTAAATTTTCGCTCACGAGCCATGCCTTTCACCCCACCTCATTATAGAACAAGTTTTTCAAAAAGAGAATGAGTTGGCTTGGAATTGACAATTTATCGTCAATTTATGACTAGTACAGAACGGATTCCGTCCTGCTTCATACCACTTATTTTATTTAAACAAACGTTTGATTGCATTTGCAAACCGTTGAAAATCTTAAGAAAACCCATTAAACAAACGTTTGTTTAAAAATGGGTTTTCTCGAAAATAGCCGATTAGTACAGATTATTTTTAGCTTAGCTCGTAATATCCACAAACAACATGTCCCACTGCTTTTGCTGCAACAAGGAGCGCATCTTCATCAATATCAAACTTAGGATGATGATTGAAATACGGATCCTTTTCACCCTTTGGTGTACATGCAATATAGAAGAAGCAAGATGGGAATTTTTTTGCATAATATGCAAAGTCTTCAGAAGGTGCCATCGCTGGGAATTCCTTTACTTCTTTAATGTCTTTATCATTTGCATTTTTTAGATATTCCGCGACTTTTTCAGTTACTTCAGGATCATTGTATAGAGGTGGGTAATCATTTTCATAGGTAAGCTCACATGTTACCCCAAATTCTTCTTCAAGACCCTTTGCCAGACGTTTAATTTCATGGTCAATTTTTTCCCTTGTTTCATCTGTCATATAACGTATATCACCTTCAAGCTCGACGCTATCCTTAATGACATTAAAGGTTCCTTTTCCATCAAATGAGCCAATCGTAATGACACCATTTTCAAATGGACTTAAACGACGACTAATAATCGTTTGGACCGCTGTTACAAAATAAGCGCCTGCCACAATTGCATCATTCGCCAGATGTGGTGATGAACCATGTCCACCTCTACCTTGGACTTTTAATTTCATGTAAGCCCTACCGTTGAAAGAATATCCTGCGTGATACCCTACTACCCCTGCAGGACCTAGTGGAAGCAAGTGAATTCCGAATACATTATCTAAATCATCAAGAATACCTGATTCTACAATACTTTTTGCCCCACCTGGCGGAACTTCTTCCGCGTGTTGATGAATAATTTTAATTGTTCCTGGTATTTCATCTTTTAATTGGATTAAGCAATCCGCAAGCACTAGTAAGTATGCTGTATGACCATCGTGACCACATGCATGCATGACGCCTTCATTTTTTGATTTAAAAGGAACGTCCGCTTCCTCAACAATTGGAAGTGCATCAAAATCCGCACGTAAACCTATGTTTTTCCCTGACTTCCCCCCCTTTATTGTTACAACAATTCCATAACCATTTCCAACATTTGATTGAATTTCTACGTCCTTCCCCTTATAAAAATCAAGAATATATTGAGCGGTTTTTTCCTCTTTAAAGGATAACTCTGGATTTTCATGTAGGTGTCTACGAATTTCAATCATTTCATCCTTGCGAGATTCTAACATTTCCATTAATTTTTCTTTCATTGTCCTATACTCCTTTTACTCAGTTATTCTGGAACAGGCTCTCGAGTTGTTGATTTTTTAGAATTAAGATTTGATTTTCCTTCTTTGGCTGTTTTACCTGCATCTTTTGGAACCATGACCATTATCGAGATAATTGATAGGATACCAAAAATCACATTGACAATGATACCTACTGTAGCTGCCCACTCAAGGTTGCCAGATGCTGCAATCGCCGCGTAAGCTGCTGTAGAAATCGCCACACCAAATGCACTACCTAGCGAACTTGCCATTTTATAAACACCAGCTGCTTCGCCAACCTTATCAGCCGGAGCATTCGATACAGATGTATCTGTTGATGGAGTCGCGTAAATACCAAGACCGAGTCCAAATAAAGCAAATCCAATAAAAACAGCTATTGTATAAGAAAAGCCTGGTAAAAATGTTAAGCCCATTAACCCTACGCCAACCGTCGTAATTACCGCCCCCCAAATCATCGGCTTTTTCGCTCCTACTTTTTGTAAAATTTTCTCACCAACACGAATCATCGCGAGCACAGTAACTAAATAACCTAATGACAGCATTCCAGTTTGGAATGAACTGAAACCTCGTCCTACTTGTACATACGTATTTGCAACAACTAAGGTACCTGCAATTGCATTCAGTAAAAAATTCGAAACGGTGGCACCTGTATACGGTGCATTTTTAAACACGGCAAAGTCAATAAGGACGATGTCTTTGCTTTTCTCTATTTTAATGAAAATAAGTAAACCTATAATGGTTACTGCAACAAGGCCAAGAGAAATAGGACTTGTCCATCCTAAATCTGAACCGTACGTAATAAATATGTTCAAGGCAATCATTGTCACAATAAAAATAGCTAAGCCAGTATAATCAAATTTAAATTTACCCGAAGATGGTTGTTTACTTTCTGGTGTATCTTTTAACAAAAACATACCAACGACTGCAAAGATAATCGAAAAAACGAAAATCCATCTCCAACCTAATGACGTGGCAATTGCTCCACCAGCAAAAGAAGCAACTCCCGAACCTCCCCAGGAGCCGATTGACCAATAACTTAATGCACGCTGACGTTCTGCCCCTTCAAAATAAGCCTTCATTAATGCGATAGTAGATGGCATAATACATGCCGCTGATAGACCTATAATCACACGACCAAGAATGAGCAACGCAGATCCTTGTGTTATAACTAAACACAGTGAACCGATAATACTTAAAATAAACCCGATATTCGCAATCTTCTTACGCCCTATTTTGTCAGCAAGACCACCTGCAGCAACGATAAACATACCTGAGAATAAAGCTGACAAACTGATGGCAATGTTCAGTGTTCCTAGTGATATTCCCAAATCTTTTTGTACAGCAGGGACTACATTCACCATTGCTTGGGCAAATAGCCAGAATGTAATAACCCCAAACACAATCCCAATAATCATTTTATTTGTACCTTTATAAGCTGTATCCATGTTATGTAACCTCCTTTTGCTACTATAATTCCCGTACTCAGGCACTTAATTCTATGTAAAATGTGAAAATTATGAGGGATGTTGACCCATACATAGAGAAAAGGCCTGCATCCCCTACGATACAGGCCTTTTCTCTTCATATCTTATTTACTTACAACTTATAAAGTAGACTAGTACAGCAAGCAATTTGTGCTGCTCGTCATGGCCATTTTAATTCAAACAAACGTTTGATTGAATTTGAGAAACGTTGATATAACAGAAAAAACCCATTAAACAAACGATTGTTTGAAAATGGGTTTTCGCAAAAATAGCCGATTAGTACAGATTGTTTTTTGCAATTTTAACCAAGGAACTACGGAAGCATATTTAATTTATCGGAATATCGTTTTTCATTAAAAGGCACTTTATTTTTTAGGATATCGTACATTTCCTCGACAAGCACTCTGCCTATCATTTCTTTAGACTCTATTTCTGAGAAGCCCAACTCCGTTAACCTTTCCATTGTTTCTTTTGTAATCTTCGGGTCGTTTATTTTGATTTGATTATCTACAATTTCAAGAATTTTAGATTTTAATTTTAAGTTCGCCATTCTAACCCCTCCAATATTTAACAGGATCTCCTCACCTAATTAGGTTTTAATACCAACTTTGCGACTGCTTCGCAGTGAACAGTGTGTGGGAACATATCGACTGGTTGTACTTCGGTCGTTTCATATCCACCGTCTTCTAGTATCCGTAGATCCCTTGCAAGTGTTGCTGGGTTGCAGGAAACATACACGACTTTCTGTGGTTTCATGTTTAAAATGGTTTGTAATAATGCAACATCACAGCCCTTACGTGGAGGATCAACAACGATTACATCCGCTTTAACCCCATCCTTATACCAGTTCGGGATGACAACCTCAGCTTCTCCTACCGCAAACTCTGCATTGTGAATATTATTAAGTGCTGCGTTTCGCTTCGCATCCTCAATCGCTTCTGGAACAATTTCGACACCGTACACCTTTTTAGCTTTTTGAGCTAGAAACAACGAAATTGTCCCTATCCCACAATAGGCATCAATAACAGTTTCTTCACCCGTTAACTCCGCATAATCCAATGCTTTATCATAAAGCACCTTTGTTTGCTCAGGATTAACCTGATAAAAAGACCGAGCCGAGATAGCAAATTTGATATCACCAATAGTATCGTATATATATTCTTCGCCCCAAAGGACATTTGTTTCATTTCCAAATATCACATTCGTCTGTTTGGGGTTTATATTTTGCACGATTGATTTAACTCCAGGTACCTTGGTAGTAATATCCGAGATGATGTTATTTTTCTGGGGGAGCTCCTTCGTTCTCGTGATAAGAACGACCATTATTTCACCTGAGACAAGACCATAACGAGCCATAATATGGCGAAGTGTACCCTTGTTGTTTTTTTCATCATAGGCCCGAATCCCATACTTCTCACAAATAGTTTTTACTGTTTGCACGACCAGATCGTTCTTTTCTTGTTGGATGAGGCACGATTCCATGTCAATTATTTCATGGCTACGCTGCTGGTAAAACCCTGCTACAAGCCCACCTTCCCTGTCTGCTACTGGAACCTGCGCCTTATTCCGATAACGCCAAGGATTTTCCATTCCAAGAACTGGATGAACCTTGATATTCAGGAGCTTTCCAATTCGAGATAACACTTGCTGGACCTGTTTGTGTTTTGCTACCAACTGACCCTCATAGCTTACATGCTGAAGCTGACAGCCTCCGCATTCTTTATATATCGGACAAGGAGCCTCTATTCGAAATTTACTTTTTTCATAAAGCTCAATTAGCCGACCATACCCGTAGTTTTTCTGCACCTTGATGACTTTGATTTTCGCTTTCTCGTCTGGTAGGCCATTCGGAACAAAAATCGGAAAGCCCTCGATTTTCGCCACTCCCGCTCCATCATGAGTGAGATCCTCAAATGTGACATCATAAAATGTATTTTTTTCAACTGGCGGTTTCAGTTTTGTCATTATGTTTTCTTCCTTTACGTTCAAAATGCTGAACTGATTGTAACATACTGGGGGGCAGTTGTGCCAATGTGGTTGTTATATATACGTGGCACGATTCCAATTACGCTTAGAGACTGAGCAAAAAAAATCTGACCTGAGGCCAGATTTTTCTCTACTTATTCTTTTTCCATTTTCTCTGCTTTTTCCTTCGAAACCAATACATTTATATGCTGATACAAATTCACAAATTCGCCAGGTAGTAAGCCACCATATTCTCCATCAAGATTAATTTGCATCTTTTCAGTTGGATTGACCTTAACGCGATTTGCCTTTGTGTATATCACATGCGGGTCATTGATATGCTCTCCACGAATGGCAAGCGTTGCTACCTTTATGAAATCGGCTAAGTTTGCCTTTTTTAAAATTAATAAATCAAACAGACCATCATTGAGTGATGAATCTGGAGCAAGCTTTTCAAAGCCTCCGACAGAATTGGTTAAGGAAACGAGGAATAACATAATTTCGCCCTCATACAACTTACCATCATACTCAACACTAACCTCGGTTGGACGAATGGATGGAAGCATCTCCATCCCTTTCAAATAATACGCAAGCTGTCCTAGCATCGTTTTAAGCTTACTTGGCACCTCATAGGTTAACTCAGTTAACCTTCCTCCGCCGGCAATATTGATAAAATATTTATCATTTATCCGACCTATATCAATCGGAACAGAGTTTCCTTCTATAATTACATCACAAGCACCATCAATATTTCGAGGCACTCCAATCGCTCGAGCAAAGTCATTTGTTGTACCAACTGGAATAATACCTAAGGTTGGGCGGTAATCCTGTTCTGCTAAGCCGTTCACAACCTCATTGATCGTTCCATCTCCACCAGCAGCGATCACAAGGTCATACTTCCTTTCAACTGCAATTCGTGCAGCATTGGTTGCATCTCCTGCTCCAGTTGTGGCATGGCATGAAGTTTCATACCCTGCTCTTTCTAATTTCTCTAACACCTCAGGCAAATGTCGTTTGAACAACTCTCTTCCTGAGGTTGGGTTATATATAATTCGAGCCCTCTTCATTTTCATCATCCTAAATAAGATAATCAAACATCTATGTTATATCATAGCCTATCCAATCAATTTTATCAATTTTGACACTAGCAAAAAAATCCATTTTTTCACAGTTATTTCTTATTTCATCTATATTCAAAAATAGGTTACCCAGCTTGCCCAAATTCTTTTATTTAAAAATGCGCTTGGCCAAAACCAAAACGCACTTTTCATCATTCCTACATTTTTTCAACAAGATTAACAGTCACTAGGTCGCTATTAAAAATGGATAGCTTGTAAGTTCCTTCCCCTAGTTTTTTTGTGCCCTTGTACAATTTTTCTTGGGTACTTTCCTCGTAAACCTCATCAATCCCGCCTCGTTCAGTTGTGTCAATCTTATCCCACGTCATATTTCCATTTTCTAGTTCATTATTTGAAATAGCAGACAGCAGAATATTACTCTTTTCATCTACATGAACTGATACATTCGATGCTCCGTCTACCACCCAGTTATTTTCAAGGGAACCAGGATAAAGTGAAACATGATTTTGTTGGCCACGAACCTCTAAATGAATTGAACTTGGCACAATAACCGTTGGCTCTACAGTTGTATACGTGGAAAAAGGGCTCGCTTGTTCAGCTGGTTCTTTCAATGTCACGTACATTGTGTCACCAACAGCCTTCGTAAATACATAATCACTCGTTTCCGAAATGATCGGCTCAGCTTTTGGGTGAACCGTTGCTTGGTAAACTCCAAACACATGTAATTCATTTTTAGCGGAGCCTTCAATTTTACTTGTTACCCCATTCGTTTCAAGGACCACTCGTTTGATGTCACCTGATATCTTTTCCTCTACAACTGGCAAATCCATTGAACGATGCTCTGCCCCAATCGCACCTTCAACCTTATCAACCAATCCTACAGATGACAACAGAGTAAAGCCGATCCCAATCGTTCCAATAATCCCTACAAATACAATACTTAAAAAGTCATATTTTACGATTGGATTTTCCTGTTTTGATAAAAAGAGATAGACGACAATCTCAATTCCTAAGACGATTAGAATGATCGGCCACCATACTAGCAGTGGCTCCATCATTGGCATTCCCTTTATTTGTGATACAAAAAGGAGAACACCAAGTAAAATCAAAGACAATCCCATTGACACAGAACCAACACGCCATTTTCTCATTACGCATTCTCCTTCCGTTTTTTACTGCCTACCATAAGCTTCAAGCCACCACCGATTAAGAGGATGCAGATGATCGTGCCCTGAAAATATGAGTAGTAGAAGTGTTGAATATCAAAATGAAACATTCTCGCAACCATTGGACCAACAGTAGGTAGGAGAACATTTACTAGTAAATAATAGAGTCCTAGCGCAATTAAACCGAATCCAACCCATTTTTGGTGGTTGACAATGTAGGAGACCACGGGAACATCCTCAAGCTCCTCTTCGCCATGCTTTGACACCTTCTGAAGGGCATCGAAGAAGCTATAAAACCAAATGATTGGGATTAAAAACAAGAACAAGGATAGGCGAAGCACATCTAAAATGTATATAGCGAATAAAAAGGCCGCCATCAGCTGTATCCCCCGTTTTTGTAAGCCAAGATACAAATGCCCAGCTCCTGGGAATATCGCAAGAACCGTTGCGAGCGTTTTGCTTTTACGTCCTTGCTCCCGTCTTGTTTCCTCAAAATCCTCTAAAATTGTCTTATCGACCAATTCTTCTCCACGCTGTTTTTTACTTACAAGCTGAACTGCATCAAACATGTTATATACCCAAATAATTGGGAGAACACCAAGAAACACCATGAATGCCCCTTGATTTGTAAACACTGAAATAAATACAACCATCGTTCCTAACCCAAAAAAACCAATTAGAAAAGTTAAACCACGATTAATCAAGCCTAGCTGAAAATGCCCCAATCCTGGGATAAATGAAAGGATAATCGTATAAAAACGATCTGAGTCATCAGTTCGAACTGAAACGACTTGCCCTTCTTCTGATTGAATCACTTGCTGATGTTGATTATGCTTGTTATTTCGCAATAGGAAGATGATCATATCGAGCACATTGATTACTCCAACGAAAAATGCAAAGATCAGCCCAACAAAAAATGGGTCCTCATACCCTACCATAAATGTGCCAAAGATTCCTATTAAAACGGAGCCAACGGTTCCCACTCCATAGAGAAACCCTCTTACTTTTCGATTCACGTAAAAATGGCCAACACCTGGAATAAATGATAGAAAAAAGGCTAGTACTGGATTATAACTCATTTTTCTCCCTCCTCATGACTTGTTTCGATTATGTCAAACAGCGATAATGCTTTTTCCATCAAATGATTTGAAACAGATTGTTTTTGCTCTGAAAAACTAGATGCTTCAACTGTACCGATAATTCCTGTCATACTCTGGAATACCCCGGTTGACATCAGAGTCAATGTCACAACTGCGGCAACTCCATAGTGAAAAATCGGACTTTGTAAAAACGACTTCCTTAGCTTTTCTTTTTGTAGTGGAAGCTTTGCGGTTACCTCATCTGTAAAGCGATCATTATCCAGGGCAGGTAACTCCTCTGCTTGGGATTCCACTAATTCCATATAGATTTCTAAACATTGGTCGCAAGAGAATAGGTGATTTTCGAGTTCTTCCCGCTTCGGTTCTTCCATCTCATCCTTTATATACGACAACCACTCTTCATTGCTGAAATGCCTCATTTAAAATCATCCTCCTTCCAATGTTTTTTCATCCAATTTCGGGCTCGATACAGCTTCATTTCAACTGTTTTTACCTCAAGCTGCTGTTCAATCGCGATTTGTTTATAGCTTTTTTCCGCTATGTAATAGGCTTCGATCACCTCGCGATAATTCGCAGGCATATCGTGTAACCGGTTTTTGACCAATTCACGTTGTTCTTTCCGTAAAAGTGGGATAACGACACTTTCCTCCGATGAAGAGAGTGCTGGAAGATCATCTGGCTCTAAAATCAATTCATTTTGCCTCTGCTTCTTCCGTTTCACATCAATAGCATGGTTTACTGCAATACGGGTGATCCATCCTTTAAAGCCCTGTGCACTGTATTGGGGGAGTGCATAATAGATTTTTAAGAATACTTCCTGTGCCGCATCCTCTGCATCCTTTTCATGACGAAGAACAGGATAAATGGCCTTGAATACTAGATTCTTATATTTTTCAATGAGTAAGCGAAAGGCATGCTCATCACCTGCTTTTGCCTTCTCAATCAGAACCTCATCTTGAATTGCACTCTCCCCCTTTCTCTCTGTCTACCCATTTAGACGAACTAACACCTACTATACCCTACAGTTTTTAGAAAAAAATTTTTTCGCATAAAAAAAGACCCTCAACACTGAAGGTCTGCCGATCACGTTATTTATTTCGATGTTTTAGTTTATAGATTAAGGTTGCGATTAAGGTTGATGGTAGATTTATAAGATTTCCTTGAAGATTGAATTGTAATTGCTGTTCTTCAAAGGACATATCATCGTATGTTTCGTTATGGCTTTTTTTCGTTCTTTTGAATTCTTCCTTCGTCGCCGCTATGTTTCGGTACTGAATCGGAATCATCACTAACACGTAAAGAAGAAGAATGCCACCGATTACATAAAACATAAAACCGTCTTCCATCATCATTACCCCCTCGGAAAAAAATCATATACTTAGTTTACGAATAGCACTCTTAGAAGGTTTCAAATAAATGTCATTTTTTAAATCTGAACAACTCATTTCCTCCATACCTGCCATATTCAAACAAAAAATGACAATTTAGCAAAGGAATACTAAGATGTTATGTTAAAATATGTATGGATTGGATATTTTCGTAACAGGAGGAGAGCCATTACCATGAAATTTTATAGAAGAAATTTATTCACAATACTGACAGTTGTATTTGTGATTTTGTTGGCGGCTTGTCAAGACTCATCTCAAGAATCAGGTACCAAGTTAGACAAACCATCCCAAAATGAGCAGACATCTCAAACTAAAAAAGATGATACTGCTAAAACAGATTCAACGGAAACTGCTTCAAACACAGACAACACTCAAACAAATTCCACTGATACTAGTAATATTGATACAAACGAAAAAGAAGATACATCAAACATTGTAACCGAAAAAGAAGAAAAACCAGCTTCAAATACGACAGCCAGTTTCAAGGAAGAGTATCTAAAAAAATTAAATGATACTAAAAAAGAAACCGATGAAATGGAAGCAACCGATACATCCACCTTCGCTCTAAAAAAAGTGGAAAACGATCGATGGGAAGCTTGGGATGAATTGTTGAATGAAGTATATGGAGTCCTAAAAGGGCAACTTTCATCAGAAGAGATGGATCAATTGAGAAATGAGCAACGGAATTGGCTAAAATATAGAGATGATTCTGCATTAGAAGCATCACTAAAATACAAAGGTGGTACGCAGGAACATTTAGAATATGTGGCTGTACTGGCTGATCTTACAGAAGTAAGATGCTATGAGTTGGTTGAAGATTATATGTAAGATTTGAATCGAGTGATTAAAGGCATTGCTAGTAAGCAATGCCTTTTGTGCTACCACATGTAAAGGTTCTTACACTATTTTTGCATAGATGCATGTATTTCTTAATTCATTTGTTACAGGAGATACATCCTCATTTTTCAAGATAGCTTCCAAAGTAAACCCTAACCGTTCTGGAATCGCTCGACTCTTCCTATTTTTTTCATCACACCTTATTTCAACTCTATTTGCATTCAACTCATTGAAAGCAAACTCAGCAATTCCCTTAACCGCTTCAGTCATGTAGCCTTTTCCACTATAACGACTATCAATCCAGTATCCTATTTCAAACTTAGGGACAGCCCAATCAATTCTATGTAATCCAGAAGATGCAATGAATTCCCCGGTTTCTTTTAAAAAGACTAGTAATCTTAAATCCTCTCTTTTCAAAAAGGATATATGTGCAGATCTAATATTCAATTCTATATCTTGTTCCGTTTGCTCTTTTTGAGCAAATGGCATCCACGGTTTAAGCTCATTTATTGAAGCCATAATAGCGTCATGTACAACTTTACCGTCTCCCGGTTTGGGCATACGGATGATCAGTCTTTCCGTCGTAAATTCTTCTGGAAACTCTATAAGCAATGGGTTCATTCTTTTCTCTCCCTTTCCAAAATTCTCCTTTTTGATATCATAGGTTTTTTCCTTACTAAAATCAATGAAAATCAAAACGTATGTTTATTCTAGTTATTTGTGAACTTTGGGGAATTCGCGTTTTCTGTGTTTATCACAAGCTTCTTGTTGAGGTCTAGCTGGCCGGTCTACCGAAGCATAGCTTACGGCACATCTACTGTGATATTTGAGCCGAGCGTGTACCGCTAGAACAGTCTTGCGGCACATGCCTAGTGCTATTTCAACCAAATATGTACACTTAGTCCTCCCCCCTACCGGGCGCACACGAAAAAAAGACCCGCTCTTCAGCAGGTCCCTTTCGCAATTATAGTTTATTCATTTCTTCAACAAGGATTTTGTTAACCATTTGTGGGTTAGCTTGTCCTTTCGTTTGTTTCATGACTTGACCGACTAAGAAGCCGATTGCTTTTCCTTTTCCGCTCTTATAATCATCTACTGATTGTGGGTTGTTTGCGATAACCTCCACGATGATCTTTGTTAACGCACCTTCATCGGAAATCTGAACGAGGCCTTTTTCCTTCACGATTGCTTCTGCCTCTCCGCCATTTTCAATTAATTCTTTAAAAACGGTTTTCGCAATCTTAGAAGAAATCGTTCCGTTCTCGATTAGCTTGATCATGCCTGCAAGACTCGCTGGCGTTAAGGCAATTTCATGTAATTCCTTCTGCTCCGCATTTAGGTAACCAGAAACCTCACCCATAATCCAGTTTGATGCTTGCTTTGCATCTGCACCGTTCGCAACTGTTTCTTCAAAGAAATCTGAGGTTTCTTTCGTAACAGTAAGTACAGCTGCATCATATTCCGGTAGACCAAGTTGTTCAATATAACGTTTTTTACGAACGTCTGGAAGCTCAGGAATTTCTGCACGAACTCTTTCCATCCACTCATCGTCAATATAAAGTTCCACTAAGTCAGGTTCAGGGAAGTATCGGTAATCATCAGAACCTTCCTTAACACGCATTAAAATCGTTGATTTTGACGATTCATCATATCGGCGTGTTTCCTGTTCAATCACACCACCTGCAGATAAAACTTCTGCTTGGCGAATTTCCTCATACTCAAGACCATTTTTAACAAATGCGAATGAGTTCAGGTTCTTTAACTCTGTCTTTGTTCCAAACTCTTGTTGACCGACAGGACGTAATGAGATGTTGGCATCGCAACGGAGTGAGCCCTCCTCCATTTTACAGTCGGACACACCTGTATATTGGACAATTGATTTTAATTTCTCTAAATATGCATATGCTTCTTCTGGTGTACGAATGTCTGGCTCTGATACGATTTCAATCAATGGTGTTCCTTGACGGTTCAGGTCGACTAATGAATAGCCTCGACCAGAGTGAGTAAGCTTACCAGCATCTTCTTCTAGGTGAAGACGAGTAATCCCAATCTTTTTCTTTTCACCGTTCACTTCAATTTCAATCCAGCCATGCTCACCAATCGGCTTATCAAATTGAGAGATTTGGTAGGCCTTTGGATTATCCGGATAAAAATAGTTTTTACGGTCAAATTTTGTTTCCTGATTAATCTCACAGTTTAAAGCCATAGCAGCCTTCATTGCCCACTCAACAGCTTTTTTATTAACAACCGGAAGAACACCTGGGTATCCTAATTCAACGACACTTGTGTTTGTATTTGGAGCAGCCCCAAATTCGTTTGGCGCGCTTGAAAATATTTTTGATTCGGTTTTCAGTTCGACGTGAACCTCCAACCCGATAACTGTTTCAAACTTCATTTTTGTTTTCCCCCCTTACAATTGTGGTTTTTGTTTATGATGATCGGTTGCTTTTTCAAACGCATCTGCAACACGATAAATGGTACTTTCATCAAAATGCTTTCCAATAATTTGGAGTCCTAGTGGTAATCCATTTGAAAAACCACATGGAACTGATATTCCTGGTACACCCGCTAGGTTTACTGGGATGGTTAGAATATCATTGGCATACATAGTAAGTGGGTCCTCCATGTTTTCACCAATCTTAAATGCTGGTGTCGGTGTGGTAGGTCCAATGATCACATCGTACTTTTCAAATACATCTTCAAAGTCTTTCTTGATTAATGTACGAACTTTCTGCGCTTTTTTATAGTAAGCATCATAATACCCTGAGCTAAGAGCAAACGTTCCAAGCATGATACGACGTTTTACCTCGTCCCCAAAGCCCTCGCTTCTTGTTTGCTTGTACATTTCAATCAGATTTTCGGCATTGTCTGTACGATATCCATAACGAACCCCGTCGAAACGAGCAAGGTTTGCAGATGCCTCTGATGAGGAAAGTAAGTAATAAGTAGCAAGTGCATATTTAGAATGTGGAAGTGAAACTTCTTCCCAAGTTGCACCTAGCCCTTCAAGAACTTTTAAGGAATCAAGAACAGATTGACGGACTTCTTCATTTACACCCTCACCGAGGTATTCCTTTGGCACGGCGATTTTTAAACCCTTAATATCACCAGTGAGTGCTGATACGTAGTTCGGTACGTCTACATTAGCAGAAGTCGCATCCATTGGATCCACTCCAGAAATCGCCTGTAAAAGATAAGCATTGTCCTCAACTGTGCGAGTGAGCGGACCAATTTGATCTAATGACGACGCAAAAGCGATTAAACCAAAACGTGATACTCTTCCGTACGTAGGTTTTAAACCAACCACACCACAGAAAGCTGCCGGTTGACGAATCGAACCACCTGTATCGGAGCCGAGTGAGAATAAGACTTCTCCTGCTGCAACAGCAGCTGCCGAGCCACCACTAGAACCTCCTGGAACACGTTCGAGATCCCAAGGGTTCTTTGTTGCCATGAATCCAGAGTTTTCATTCGATGAACCCATTGCAAATTCGTCCATGTTCAATTTACCAACCGTAACCGTTTGAGCCTTCTGAAGCTTTTGGACAGCTGTTGCATCATAGATAGGATCAAAGTTTTCAAGAATTTTACTTGCTGCCGTCGTACGAAGGCCTTTTGTGACGATATTGTCTTTCACACCAATCGGCATACCAAATAATAGACCCAGCTCATCGCTATTTCCAAGCGCTTCATCTAATTGTTTTGCATAATCTCTTGCATTTTCTTCATTTAATGTTAAAAAAGCTTGTACCTTATCATCAACCGCGTTGATTCGCTTAAATGACTCTTCCACAAGGTCTGAAACTGAAATTTCTTTTTTATGTAAAAGTGAATGTAATTCTGAGACTTTATGATCAAAAAGTGACATCCTTTCTCCCCCCTTTATTCAATGATTGATGGTACACGGAATTGACCATCCTTTGCATCTGGTGCATTTTTTAATACTTCTTCAACAGGTAATCCTTCTTTTGCGACATCTTCACGCATCACATTTTTCACAGACAGTACATGTGAAGTTGGCTCCACATTTTCTGTATCTAATTCATTTAATTGCTCTGCAAATGAAATAATCCCATCCAACTGTTGTTGGAACATCTTTGCTTCATCTTCCGTTACGGCTAAACGTGCTAAGTTTGCAACATGTTTTACTTCTTCAATCGAAATCCTCGACATTTCCCTTCACCTCCACCGTCCATACAATATACTGATAATATCAAAAATTGCAGGCGTTCGGCAACAATTCCTCCCTCATTCTTCCCGATTTTGAAAAGAACCAACACGAAAAATGGAGGTCGGGCAGATTATTTTTCTTTTCGATTAGGAATTTGATATAGTAAAGTTGCAATTAATGGATGTGGAGGGATAGAAATGGAAAGAATTACTTCTGTCGAACAGTTTAATGAGATTATTCAATCTGAAGGGGCTATTGTAAAATTCGATACAACATGGTGTCCAGATTGCCGACGCCTAGAAGCGTTCATTGGTGAGGTTCTTGACACACACAATAGTGTTCCTTGGTACAGCATGGACAAGGACGAGTTCCCTGAAATCGCTGAAAAGTATGATGTGATGGGTATCCCAAGTCTCCTTTATTATAAAGGCGGAGAAAAGCTTGGCCACTTACATAGTGCGAACGCAAAAACTCCGGAGCAAGTAAATGAATACCTTGAAGGATTAGGAATCTAAACATAAGAAGGCCGTTACCTGTAAAAGGAACGGCCTCTTTTTTATTCTATCAAATTATGCGTTTTTCAGTTTTTCTTTTACATCGTCAAATTCATCTAGGATTTCTTGGGATGGTGCTTTTGTAACTAAGCTGACGACGATAATCGAAATTAGGGCAAGTAGGAAACCTGGAACGATTTCATACAAGCTAAATGGAATGACAGCTTCTCTTATAACCTCTCCAGCCTCATTCAATTTAGGTGTAGAAAGAATACTCCAGACAACGACTGTAACTGCTCCTACGATCATTCCGGCTAACGCTCCCCAACGATTCATCCGTTTCCAGAATAGGGAGAGAATGATAACAGGACCAAATGCAGCTCCAAATCCGGCCCATGCATAACCCACCAAATCTAACACCTTACTATCACGGTCATAACCTAGGAAAATAGCAACTACGGCAATCACAAGAACTGCAATTCTACCAACCCACATTTCTTCTTTTGGACTAGCATTCTTTTTAAAGATGGCTTTATAGAAGTCCTGTGTCAAGGCACTTGAAGAAACAAGCAATTGCGAATCAACCGTACTCATGATAGCTGCAAGAATTGCTGCTAATAAGAATCCAGCCACCCATGGGTTAAATAACACTTGTGAAAAGACAATGAATACCGTCTCTGCATTATCTAGTGGGGTATCAGCAAAATACGCAATACCTGTAAAACCAATAAAGATTGCACCAAATAACGATAAGACCATCCATGTCATCCCGATAAAACGGGCTTTCGGAATTTCTTTTGTTGACTTAATTCCCATAAATCGAACAATAATATGTGGCTGCCCAAAATAACCTAGGCCCCATGCTAATAGTGAAATAACTCCTAATGTTGTTGCTCCAGACATGACATCTAAATAAGCTGGATCAATCGCTCCAATCTTATTCACTGTTTCTCCCCATCCACCTAATTCAAAGATAGTTACAATTGGAATTATGATTAATGCTAAGAACATCAAGATTCCTTGAACAAAATCGGTCCAGCTTGCAGCTAAGAAACCACCAAAGAATGTATAGGAAAGGATAACACCGGCTCCAACCCATAAGGCAAGTTCATAGTCCATCTTAAATGAGCTTTCTAAAAGAATTGCTCCACCGACAAGACTTGCAGAAGTATAGAAGGTAAAAAACACTAAGATGACAACCGCGGAAATAACACGTAGAAGCTTTGAATGGTCACGGAATCGGTTCTCAAGAAAATCCGGTACCGTAATCGAATCCTTTGATACCTCTGTATACACTCGGAATGGCTTCGCAATAAATTGCCAATTAAGGTAAGCTCCAACTGCTAAACCAACAGCAAGCCAAATTTCACCCATTCCACCGGCATACAATGCTCCAGGCAAACCAAGCATGAGCCAGCTACTCATATCAGACGATCCGGCACTTAATGCAGCAACTCCAGCACCTAGTCGTCTTCCTCCTAGGACATAGTCTGTTAGATTTTTCGTCATTCTAGCAGCCAGAATGCCAATGACTAGCATCCCTATTAGATAAATAATAATGGCTGTTAACGTTTGTGGATTAATATCCATGTTTAGACATCCTCTCCTTTGTCAGTAAATAATGTGATTGTTGATAGTACGATTAACGAAAGCATCGGCACGAACAACCAAAACCATGTAGCACCTGTTAAATTAAATTCCACACTTCCACCCCACTTTTTTGTTTTTTCTATCCTTATGCAGTTATATACAATTTCATGATAATTCCTATTTTTCGATAATAACTGCACATTACAAAAAACACTAATTAATCGTAACACAATATCGTTTACTGAACAGATTGAATATTCGGTAATTAAATTACGAATGTATAATTATTCAACATTTTAGATTAAATTTGCAATATGAATCTAATAATCTAATATCTATTCATGAAAACTAATAAAATTAAATTGAACTTTTTTCGAAAAAAAGCTATATATTTGTTATTTTTCAGAAATACTGAGAAAATAAGTAGTATAAAATTTTACTTGGAAATGGGAGAATCAGGATGAATGTAAAAATTAATCGTAATGCGGCAAAAATAATGAAGAAGATGCTCGAAAGTGAAGAATCTGAAGGAAAAATGCTTCGTGTTGTCATCACAGAACATCATGGCAACCACGCCCATTATGCCCTTCAATTTGATAATCCAACAGAGCACGACGAAATTGTTAAAACCGATAAAGATGTTGAAGTCCTTCTAGATACAAGGGATGCAGAATTTTTAGATGGTATTTGGATCCAATTTTTCTACGTTCCTGAAGAACAATTTGTAATCACTAATCCTAAAAAAGGACATCATCACCATTAAAAGTAGATAAGGTCGGCGCGGTGAATTCTCCGCGCCCTTTTTGTTTGCTCTCATTAAGTCAAGAGACATTTCTACCACTTTAAATAACGTTTTCATTATCATTTTCTATAAAATGTAAATAGTTTGTATATTTACTGTAAAACAAGTCTTTTACTGGATTGTCTGTTGTATATTGTATCTAGATTGGCAGCTTGGTCAGCCAATCAAAAAATAACACTATTATCTGGAGGTAGAGTAACCAATGAAAAAAAACCTAATGTTTAAAATTGGAGCATCCCTACTAGCAATTTTCTTAATGACAGCATGTAGCAGTGAAGACACTGATACTGATCAAGAGCAACCAGATACAGAACAATCCGATCAAACAGAGACAGAAGATGGAGCAGAAGAGGATACAGAATAAGCAATTAAATTCATATTTAAATAACTCCCACTCTACGATAAGAGTGGGAGTTTCATTTTTACAGCATTTCTGAAGTTGTTTTTGCTTGCATGTGAAGGATTAGGTAGTCTGGGCCTCCTGCTTTTGAGTCTGTTCCAGACATATTGAAGCCACCAAATGGTTGATAGCCTACAATCGCACCTGTACATCCACGATTGAAGTAAAGATTACCCACATGGAAGTCTTCTTTCGCTTTTTCAATATTTTCTCGGTTGTTTGAGATCACTGCACCTGTTAATCCATACTCTGTGTTATTGGCAATATCAATTGCATGGTTGAAGTCTTGTGCTTTACAGAATGCCACAACAGGCCCAAAGATTTCCTCCTTCATGATACGCGCGTCCTCCGCTACATCAGCGAAGATTGTTGGTTGGATGAACCAGCCCTTCGAGTCGTCTCCTTCTCCACCATGAAGAAGTTTCCCTTCGTTCTTTCCAATTTCAACGTAGCTCATAATCTTGTCATACGCACCTTGGTCATTAACTGGTCCCATAAATGTTCCCTTTTGTGTAGGGTCACCTACAGTTAATTCTTTTGTTAATTCAACCGCACGGTTTAGAACCTCATCATATACATCTTCTACTATTACTGCGCGTGAACATGCTGAACATTTTTGTCCAGAGAATCCAAATGCAGATGCCACTATGGATTTAGCCGCAAGTTCTAAATCTGCTTCTTTATCAACAACAATTGTATCTTTACCGCCCATTTCTGCGATGACACGTTTTAGCCAGATTTGACCTTCATTTAATTTGGAAGCACGCTCATAGATTCGTAGACCTACATCACGTGAACCTGTAAAACTAATAAAGCGAGTTTTCGCGTGATCGACTAGGTAGTCACCAACTTCAGAACCGCTTCCTGAAATATAGTTAACAACCCCTGCAGGTAGTCCTGCTTCTTCAAGAACCTCCATGAATTTCGCTGCTATGACTGGAGTTGTACTAGCTGGTTTAAGTAGTACGGTGTTACCGGAAACTAAAGCAGCTGTTGTCATGCCAGCCATAATCGCAAACGCGAAGTTCCAAGGCGAAATGACAACCCCAACACCTAACGGGATGTAAGTAAAACGATTATGTTCAATTGGACGGCTTTCTACTGGAACTCCATCCTTTAATTTCAACATTTGACGTCCATAGTACTCCATGAAGTCAATCGCTTCAGCAGTATCTGCGTCCGCTTCGTTCCATGGCTTACCTGCTTCTTTTACTAGAATTGCAGAAAATTCATGTTTGCGACGACGTACAATCGCTGCAGCTTTAAAAAGAATATTAGCACGCATTTCCGGGCTTGATTTTCTCCATGTTTGGAACGTTTCATATGCAACCTGCATGGCCTTTTCGGCTAACTCACGATTAGCTTTTGAAACACGCCCCACTACTTCTTCCTTGTTTGCAGGGTTAACAGAGATGATTTTATCTTCGGTTGAGATGCGTTCACCACCAATGATTAAATCATAATCACTACCTAAATATGCTTCAACAGTTTTAAGGCCGGCCTCAAACGCTTTCTTATTTTCTTCAATTGAAAAGTCCGTAAATGGTTCATGTTTATATGGTACTACCATTCTACTCCGCCTCCCTTAGTGTTTAAATGTAACAATCTCATTCTACTAAAATAAAGCGCTTTCTTCAAATGATAATCTAAACTTTACGAAGTTCGACAATTTTCGATCAGTTGTTAAAAATGACGACTACAAAATGAAAAAACAAGAACTACCGCAAATAGTAGATCTTGTTTTCTCTGGTTTAATTATACACATGTACGATTGGTTCGCTTTCACCTGCATCCCTTACAATAACACTTTCTGCACCACTTTCAGATTCGATATACACCTGAAGTGATATATAGTTATCAAAATGCTCCATAATGAGACCTGTTACATATTGGGTGAATCCAATTACCTCTGCTTTTCCATAGAATTGCATCGGAATGGTTAACGTTAGCTCCTTTAATTCTTCATCCTTGTAAAAGCCTCTTCCGACAACTGCTGTGAAATTTGGGAAAAAATCAGCAATGGCGTCTGAAAAATTTTGTACCATTAATGCATCATCAGGATAATTGTTTTTTGCCTCGGTTGATGGGAAGAAATAGTACTTTTCATTAATGGTTTCCCATTTCCCAATTTTAGAGGAGTTCGCGTCCACTTTTGCCTTCATAATAAAGTTACCCGGAGCAACAGAACTAGCTGCCTCTTGTTTAAATAAAGCAACCACGATCGGAATATCGCGAATACTTGCATATTCATTATTAGTTCGAATTCGGTTAATGATTTCCTCAGCTGCTTTTTTACCTTCTCTTTCAATATCAGCATCTGAAATCTCTACATCTCTCGGATAGCCACCCATTGAGGCAGGAAGATTATAATATTGGTGGGAGTTCATACCTATCCCAATCACAATCCCCCCAACCTCTAACTTATCCTCGTTATTTTTAATTAAATAATTCTGCTCGGCAATTGTCCCAATATAAATCGGGCTCTTCTTCATCGCCGCTTCATATCCCGGATCCTCATTTGATGTATCAAAAATTGGGTTTAGCCCTTCGTTTGGTAATGGTTTAGGTTTTTTCGGGTCTTTTGCCACTGCCACTTCATATGCTTTTTGCTGAGCATCGGTTCGTTTTCTCTTTAACCAGTCTTGTACCGTATCTTTTTCTAAATGTTGACCTTCTTGAAAAAAGTATTTATCGGACGGGAATGAATCTTGAGCGATTCGCATTAATCCCGTCTCAAATTCATCAATATCCAAACGATTGTTAATGTATGCCGCGACAATCCCTCGAGCTTTTCCTGTTTTATAAGGGATAACCGCTTTATAATAAGAATCTGAAATATTATATCTAGGTATAATCGCCTTTTCCGCTTTTTTATCTGAATCCTGCACGACCTCTGTCTCTTGATCAAATTTTGGCGCACATCCAGATAAGAGAAGCAGCATCGCCAAACCTAGAATGTATAGGTTTCTCACGTTCGACACCTCTTACTTCCTTAGTTCTTGTACCAGTCTGTCCTCATCCCAAATCTCAATTTGTAAATCTTGTGCTTTTGTAAGCTTAGAACCTGCTGCTTCACCCGCAACTAGAAGATCTGTGCTTTTACTTACACTACCTGTCACTTTTCCCCCAAGGGCCTCAATTTCTGCTTTGGCTTCATTTCTAGTTAGTTGCTCAAGCTTACCTGTGAGGACGATGGTCTTACCAGCAAAATAGGAATCACTATCCTCCACTGATACAAGCTTAGGACCCTTATATTCCATATTAATTCCATATTCACGCAGTTCATTTAAAAGTTCATGTACCTCTGATTGCTCAAAATAGGTGACAACGGCATCTGCCATTTTTTCACCTATTTCGTTAATGGCTGTCAGTTCTTCTAGAGTTGCAACCTGTAGCTTCTCCATTGTTTCAAAATGTTGAGCTAGGGTCTTTGCAGCCTTTGCCCCGACATGGCGAATTCCTAAACCAAATAAAAGCTTTTCTAAAGAATTCGATTTCGATACCTCAATCGCAGTTAATAAATTATCAGCTGATTTTTCACCCATGCGCTCAAGATTAATTAGCTGTTCCTTTGTCAATGTGTAGATATCAGCTACATCGGTGATTAATTTTTCATCGAATAATTGCGAAATAACCTTTTCTCCGAGACCATCAATATTCATCGCATTACGGGATACGAAATGAATCAAGCCTTCCCTAATCTGGGCAGGGCATTTAGGGTTAATACAGCGTAAAGCGACTTCTCCTTCTAAGCGGACTAACTCACTATCACAGGCAGGACAGTGTGTCGGCATGAAGAATTCTGACTCTTCGCCAGTCCGTTTTTCGACAAGAACATTCACAACCTCCGGAATGATGTCTCCCGCTTTTTTCACAACAACATAGTCCCCAATGCGGATATCCTTTTCCCGGATTAAATCCTCATTATGAAGGGATGCCCGCTGAACGGTTGTACCCGCAACACGAACTGGTTCTAAGATTGCTGTTGGCGTAATGACTCCCGTTCTCCCAACACTTAATTCGATATCTATTAATTTTGTAACAACCTCTTCTGCCGGAAACTTATAAGCAATCGCCCAACGTGGACTTTTCGCTGTAAAGCCAAGCTCATCCTGTTGATCAAAAGAATCAACCTTTATCACAATTCCATCAATATCATACGCAAGGGATGGGCGCTTTTCTGTCCATTCTGTGATGTATTCGAGAACTTCCTCGATAGTCGCACATTTTCTGCGTTCTGGATTTGTTTTAAAGCCAACTTCATCAAGCATATTAAGCCCTTCACTATGTGAATCAACCCCCAAATTGGTTGTGTCTGCAATGGCATATAAAAAGATATCGAGATTGCGACTTGCAGCAATTTTCGGGTCGAGTTGTCTTAATGAACCTGCCGCTGCATTCCGTGGATTTGCAAACGGTTCTTCCTCGTTCTGGAGTCTTTTAGTGTTTAGCCTTTCGAATGATTTTCTAGGCATAAACGCTTCCCCGCGCACTTCAATATCAAGTGGCTTCTTTAAACGAAGAGGGATAGATCGAATGGTCTTTAAGTTAACGGTAATATCTTCTCCAATTGTTCCATCACCACGTGTTGACCCTTGGACAAAACGCCCTTGTTCATAGCGAAGTGACACAGCAAGACCATCTATCTTTAGTTCACACACATAGGAAATCGAGTCACCCACTGCCTGTCTAGCACGGCGATCAAAATCACGCAAATCCTGCTCATTGAACGCATTTCCTAGACTTAACATCGGAATTTGGTGCTCTACTTTTTGAAAGGATTCAAGAACCTGTCCACCGACGCGGACAGTAGGCGAATCTCCCGTCTTTAATTCCGGGAAATCCTCCTCAAGTTGGATCAATTCCCGTATCAACCGATCATATTCCGCATCCGGTACAGAAGGCTTATCCAACACATGGTATTCATAATTGTACTGATTTAAAAGCTCATGAAGCTCACGAACGCGTTCTTGTGCTGTTGTTTTATCCATTCATCCAATCCTCTCTTTCCTAATGTGATTTGGTGATTGGAGCAAATTTTGCAAGCAATCGTTTGATTCCTGTTGGACTAGGGAAAGCAATGTCTAATTCCTTTGATTCCCCTTCTCCTTTTACACTAACAACCGTACCAATTCCCCATTTTTTATGCTCAGCCTTGTCGCCAACCTTCCAGCCAATTTCATCTCCACCCGTTGACTGTGCAAGTGGTTTTGAGAAGACTCTTCGTTCAGGCTGCCTAGAAGGTGATGATGTTGAAGAAAACGGAGTACGCATTTGCTGTTTGCGTTGTGCACCTAAATCTTCAAGAAGCTCTTCTGGAATTTCCGCAATAAATCGTGATACTGGATTCATTGACGTCCGACCATATAGAGTTCTCATTTGAGCATTCGATATATATAGCTCTTCCTCTGCCCTTGTGATTCCAACATAAGCAAGTCGGCGTTCTTCCTCCATTTCAGCCTCTTCCATTAGGGATCGACTATGTGGAAAGACTCCTTCTTCCAATCCCATCAAAAAGACAACTGGGAACTCAAGGCCTTTTGCTGAGTGCAAGGTCATGAGGACAACTGCATTATTTTTATCATTTTCATCTTCTTCAAGTTTATCAATATCTGCTACCAATGCTAAATCGGTTAAGAACGCCACAAGACTCTTATCATCGTTTGCCTTCTCAAAGTTTTGTGTAACAGATAAAAATTCTTCGATGTTTTCGATTCGGCTTTGCGATTCAAGTGTTTTTTCCGTCTTTAAGGCTTCTAAGTAACCGGTTTTCTCTAACACACTCTCAACCAGTTCAGTTACCGATAAATAATCCTGCATTTGGTCCCAATTATTAATTAAATCGCGAAACTCACGTAACGAATTGGTTATTTTCGCGCTTAATCCGATCTGCTCAACCTCTTGTAATGCTTGGAAAATGGAAAGGTCCTGTGCAATCGCATAGTTTGCAATTTTATCAATAGAGGTTGCGCCAATTCCACGTTTCGGCACATTAATGATTCTCGTTAAACTAATATCATCATCTGGATTGGCAATCACACGTAAGTATGCCAAAATATCCTTGATTTCTTTACGGTCATAGAACTTAATCCCGCCGACAATTTGGTAGTTGATATTCGATTTGAGTAATACTTCCTCCATTACACGGGATTGGGCATTGGTTCGATATAAAATCGCAATATCTTTATAGGAACGTTTTCCGCCATTTACAAGTTCGCGTATTTTTCCTGCCACAAATTGTGCTTCTCCTGACTCGCTGTCAGCACGGTAATAAAAAATCTTATTCCCTTCATCATTTTCAGTCCAAAGATTTTTTGCTTTACGATTCATATTGTTTTGAATGACTTGGTTTGCAGCCTTTAGGATTCGTTGCGTTGAACGGTAATTTTGTTCAAGAAGAATCACTTTTGCATTTTTGTAGTCTTTTTCAAATGAAAGGATATTGGCAATATCTGCGCCACGCCAACGGTAGATGGACTGATCGGAATCACCAACAACACATAAGTTCTTAAAACGTGATGCAAGGAGTTTAACTAGGATATACTGAGCGCGGTTCGTATCCTGATACTCATCCACATGGATGTATTGAAACTTACGTTGATAGAATTCGAGCACTTCTGGAACCCGCTTGAAAAGCTGGATCGTAATCATAATGAGATCATCAAAATCGAGTGCCTGATTTTTACGAAGTCTTTTTTGATACAACTTATAGACATCACTCACGATTTGTTCATACATGCCACCTGCTGTTTTTTCATACTCTTCAGGTGTTTGTAATTCGTTTTTCGCACTGCTAATCGTACCAAGAATCGAACGTGGATCAAATTTCTTCGGATCGATGTTTTTCTCTTTTAAAATATTTTTGATAACCGAAAGCTGGTCGGTTGTATCCAATATTGAAAAATTGCGGTTGAACCCTAAGCGATCGATATCTCTTCGTAAAATTCGAACACACATAGAGTGGAACGTTGAAATCCAAATGTCCTCAGCAGCACCGCCTAAAATCGCTTGAACACGTTCCTTCATTTCACGAGCTGCTTTGTTTGTGAAGGTGATCGCCAATATATTCCAAGGTGCTACTTGCTTTTCCACCATTAAATATGCAATACGGTGTGTTAGAACCCGAGTCTTTCCACTCCCCGCACCTGCCATAATTAGAAGTGGACCATCTGTTGCTTTAACGGCTTCTTGCTGCTGTTCGTTTAATCCTGCTAATAATTTATTGCTGATAAATTGCAATGTCTTCACCGTTCCTTTCCGATTCGTACATATGTTCTATTTTAGCCGATTTCCATATAAAATTCCACGTTTATCCCTTAACAGCTTGTACTGTTTTTAAGGCTGTATTTATATCTTCATAGATAATATTCCCAACAACAACAGTATCTGCACATTGAGCCATTTCTTTTGCTTGCTCAGGCGTCTTGATTCCCCCGCCATAAAACAGTTTTGTTTTTTCTAGGTTGTTTTTTACGGCCTCAACGATTTCCTTATCGCCATAAGTCCCGCTATATTCTAAATAAAAGATAGGGAGCGAAAACATTTTCTCCGCCATGATTGCATAAGCAATCGTCTCATCCTTGCTTAAGGAGGCATTGGCCCCCGTTAGCTTAGCAGCCTTGCAATCTTCATTGAGGATGCAATACCCCTGCATTATCATTTCATCCCAATTCATTACATCTCCATATTCCTTAACCGCCTCATGGTGCAGTCCCATCATCCATCTTGTATCACTACTATTTAAAACGGTTGGAATAAAATATAAATCAAAGCCAGGTGTAACTGACTCGATGTTCGAAATTTCTAAAACAACAGGTACCGTATAGCGTCGGATTCCAGACATAAGGTGAAGGACATTGTCTAGTGTCACCCCATCCGTTCCGCCAACGATAATGGCATCTGTACCAGATTCACAAATTGCATCTAAATGTTCCTCACTGATTTCCTTGTTCGGATCCAGCTTAAAAACATGTCTCCATTCTCTAAAGTCGTACATGAAGATCCTCCATTCATCTTTCCATTCCTCCATTATAACAAAACTACACGCATCTATTAATACCTAGGTGGATTTCAAATAATTTCTATTTTACTGTTGATAATTTAGAAATACTGTTGTTAATCAAACAAATACTGTTTTTAATTAAAAAATACTGTTTATAAATTATGAATACTATTTTTATCATTTTTGCCCTCAAAGAAAAAAGCCGAAACCCCAAGGTTCCGACTTTCGTCTCAATGTTTATTGATTTTCCGTTTCTTTTACACGGTCTAGTGCCATTTGATAGGCATCATTACCATAATTTAAGCATCGTTTGACACGTGAAATAGTCGCCGTACTAGCTCCTGTTTCCGTTTCAATCTTATGGTACGTGTTTCCTTCTTGAAGCATTCTTGCAACTTCAAGGCGTTGAGCCAATGATTGAATTTCATTTACAGTACATAAATCATCAAAGAATCGATAGCACTCCTCTAGATCTTTTAATGAAAGGATTGCATTAAATAATTGATCAAGTTCTTTACCACGTAATTTATCAATTTGCATATAGATAGTATCTCCCTTTTTAAAATGTTCTTCTAATTCCCAAACGAAACGGCGCCCGCAATTCCTGGTGTTGTTGGAATAATATTAATCCATGTTTTTCCTGGAACAAAGCCAATTTCTTTCCCATTCACAAAAGGAACAATTCGTCCATCAACATTTCTCCACTCAATTTCCTGGGCTTTACCTTTTTGAAGTAAATAGCCTTTACCTCCAGAGGTCACATCGATGGCGCGTCTACCATAATCATCAATAAAACGATGATTCATTTCAACGATTAACACATTATCAAGTAGCACTGGAGTATTCGTTTCTCGGTCAACTGTTTGATCGCCACCGCTATATCGCTCATACTTGCCTTTTTCTTGATTATAATCATAGACAGCAGCAAAAATATCTCTTGATGAGTAGGACACTCGAACATGTTCAGCTTGTGTTCCTTCGATTCCATTTTCTTCGTCCTCAGATAAAAATACAAAGCTTGGAACCTCTTCTTCCATTGTATATCCTTGTTTATCTGCCCCTTTTACGATATTTTCAAATGAAATATACGAGTTATGGGGAGCAACATTATGGTCAGCTCTCCAAAACAGAGTGCCGTCATAGACCATACCATTTATGTTGTCGACCTTGCCGCTGTTCAATATTTGTTGGGCTTCAGGGCTCCATCCATGGGCCACATATAAGGCATCAAAGCCTTTGCTCAACTCAATATAATAATCTCTCGCACTACGAACAGGTCCAATTATCTCTGGTTTCTCACTTTGGAACACCGCTAGGAAGCGTGTAACATCGCCTTCAGCTAACACTTCATAGACGACATCGGCCATGTGTAAACCGGATTGGGGACGTGCTTGCGGATGATTGTTAACCATTACAGCAAATGGACGATTGTTTATGTCATCATTTGTCTGTACCCCTGTTAACGGAAAAACATGTTCAAACTCTTGGCTCGGTTCTTCTTTTGCAACCGGTTCAGTTTGTTTTGGTTCATGCTCATCCTGCTGTTTTGAAGCTTCTTCTTTATTACTACATGCTGCGGTTAGAAGTAATAGGACAATTCCTAAAATGTATAAAGTCTTTTTCATGATCGAGCACACAACCTTTGTTAAAATTAAATCTCATGCGTTTTGGCGTATTTGGTTAAATCCTTTTATATTTTAACGCATTATTGACGGAAAGAGTACTATTTTATTCATGACATCATAAATCCCTTGAGGTGTGATGCGAATATATGGCAAGTGAGTAGACGATAAAAATGTTAACGTATAGATCGGATCACTATGATTATATCCGCGTTCCCGGACTAATCGGACGAATTCTTTTTCAAGCGAGCTTAATTCTACCACAGATTTTGATGATGTCACTCCACCTATATCTAATGGGATTTCGTGCAGGACGATCCCCCCTTCTGTTAAAACCATTCCACCGCCTATATCCTTCATTCGATTAAAGGCAAGAAGCATATCCTTTTTATTTTTACCAATTAATACAAAATCACCCGTATTTGAGAAAGAACTTGCAAATCCGGAAATTCGGTTTGCAAAACCTTTTACGATTGTGTTTACACGCCATTTCCCTTCTCTGTCCACTAGCATTAGAAAGCTCTCATCATGATCCATGGAAAGCTCATCATAAGATGCATCGATGGAAATGGAATATGGTTTCATAATAACCGCATTTTCCATCTTCATTCCAAATGGCATGGAAAATTGAAGATCATCTAGCGTTAGATCCCAGTTTGTAGAAAGATTTGAAAAACCTTCGCTCTTCCATGGAAATTCTGGAAACGCATTCTGGTCTTTATTATCTCGCTTTAACCAAACTCCTTTAGAAAGAACGGATTCAGGAGTCGGATTGTCTTTTGTTGATAAAATATTAAGGTTTGCGATTCTTCCTGTTGCAATCATACCATGGAGGTTCTCAATATTATAATGTCTTGCCACATTAATTGTCGCCATATTGTACGCATCTATGATTGGCACGCCTTTTTCAATGGCAATTTTAATCATATTATCAATGATTCCCTGCTCGTAAAAAGCAGGCGGTGAACCATCGGTCGTAAAGATGAAATGATCATACTGATCAATGCCCATTTCATGAATTTCGTCTAAAATTTTAGGCAAGTCCGGACGAATCGATGAGTATCGTAGCGAAGTGGTGTATCCTTGTAGTAGACGATTTAACACGTCGGTTCCTGTCATTGATTCATGATCACTGTCAGCACCTAATAGCATCAATTTGGCTAATGTTTTTTCCGAAGCTCCAGGGAAATGCCCTTCAACTTTCTTTCCAATCCTTTTTGTTTCTTGAATCCAATGTAGCATAAGGTCATCGCCGTCAAGCAGCTTTGGCCATCCTGTCAATTCTCCACCTTGAACAACTGAATCATGTTCTATCCAGCTTAGTACATTCCCGTTCGAAAAAGCTTGTTCCTCATGATGAATTTCAGTCTGAGGGTCGTAACGGCACCACCAGTACATCGTTACAGGAAGTTTCTTCATTTCCTCCAAAAAAGAAAACGCTTTCTTTTTTGTCGTTTGTAACGCAAGTACTAAGTTGTCATTGATGATAGTTGTTGTCCCTGTTTGGGATGCATATTGAGCAAATGAGTGGGGATTATATAAATGAAAAGAATGTGCATGAGGTTCAATATAACCTGGCACAACGAATTTCCCATCACACTCCACTACTTCACAGTCGGTGAGTTTTGATGGTAACTGTTGACCAACATACACAATGCGATCTTGGTAAATCCAAATATGTGCGTTAATCCATTTTCTTAATAGTTGATTTAAGTATGTGACATTTTTTAATAGAATCGTTGGTGATTTTTTTCCATCTATGACAGCAACATGTTCTCGAAGTTGCTTATTTTTCCAGCGGTAACGTTGCCCAACCATTAACCATCTCTCCTATCTCAGCTTAAAGCCTCATGGAAGCGCTTTACATTATAGTACCATATTAATCGATTTACTGCATTAAAGACTTTGTGAAAATTTGTAAAAATTTTTAAGTTTGTTTGTAAAGATATGTAAAGGGGTCAATCAAATGAAACCAAATATTGGGATGATTAATGCGTTAATTCGAATCACTTGTGGGTTTACGATGCTGGCATGGGCAACAGCAAAAATGGTTAAACGCCCATGGCGCGAAAGCTTTATTGTGGTTGCAATGCTTGGGGGAATGAAGGTAGCTGAGGGGATAACACGTTTTTGCCCGCTAACAGCTCTCTTTTATGAATATGTTGAAAGGAAGCAAGAAGAGCCAGAACTACAAAAACAGCTTCCTCCAGTAAATCCATCTTAAAAAAGGTAAGAGGGCGTCCCTCTTACCTTTTTTGCGTTCTACTATAGGTTAATTGCGCGTTAGATAATCAGGACTGCGCGTTAATTACACGAATTGCGCTTTAGCATCGCTCATTGAGCTATGAGCTAGAGCCTTATTCCCGATATCTTTTCGGTAAAATAGATTTGAACACTGAATTTTTCCCGCTTCTTGGTAGACAATATCCTGGGCTTCTTCAAGGCTCTCACCGCTTGCAACAACGGTTAAAACCCTTCCGCCATTCGTAACAAATTGACCATTCACCCTATCTGTTCCAGCATGGAAAACGGAGATTTTTTTATCTACGTTGTTTAACCCTTCAATGATTGCCCCTTTTTCATAGCTTTCTGGATAGCCTTTTGAAGCAAGCACGACACCTAGAGTTGCTTTGTTAGACCACTCAAGGGTTATCTCCTTTTGCTCCAGCAGTCCTTCGACCACTTCAATAAAATCAGACTCTAAACGTGGGAGAACTACCTGTGTTTCAGGGTCGCCAAAACGAGCATTGTATTCGATGACCTTTGGTCCATTTACAGTTAAAATTAAGCCCGCATAAAGAATGCCCGTAAACCTTCTTCCTTCGGCTTCCATCGCTTTAACGGTTGGATTGATGATCGTTTCAATCGCTGTTTGAACAACTTCCTCTGAAATTTGCGGAACGGGAGAATAGGCACCCATCCCTCCTGTGTTTGGACCCTCATCATTATCAAAGGCACGCTTATGGTCTTGTGATATAACCATGGGATAGGCTTTTTTTCCGTCCACAAAAGCCATTAATGAGAATTCCTCTCCTTCTAGAAACTCTTCAATCACAACCTGAGCACTTGCTTCGCCAAATTTATTCGCCTCAAGCATGTCATACACACTTGATAAGGCCTCATCTAAGGTAAGAGCAACTGTCACACCTTTTCCAGCAGCTAAGCCATCTGCTTTGATTACGATTGGGGCACCTTTTTCTAGGATATATCGTTTAGCATCTTCGTAAGAGGTAAATGTTTCGTATTCCGCCGTTGGAATCTTGTATTTTTTCATGATTTCCTTCGCAAACGATTTACTACCTTCAAGCAGAGCCGCTTCTTTTGTTGGTCCAAAAATGGCTAAGCCTTCTGCCTGAAATCGATTGACAATCCCATTGATTAATGGAACCTCGGGACCGACTAGAGTAAGATCGACTTGTTCTTGCTTAACGAATTCAATTAGACGGTCAAAATCATTTTCATCGATATTGACTAAGGTAGCAATATCCTTCATGCCTGGATTACCAGGTGCCGCATAAACTGTGTCTACTTTGGGACTTTGAGCAACCTTCCAGACAAGCGTATGTTCACGGCCACCACGACCCACGATTAGTACTTTCATTTATTCACCCCATAATGATTGGATTTAAATGATCTTAGTGTTTGAAATGACGTACTCCAGTAAAGACCATTGCGATTCCGTATTCGTCTGCTTTTTGAATGGACTCTTCGTCACGGATTGATCCACCTGGTTGGATGATTGCTGTGATACCTGCTTTTGCTGCAGCTTCAACTGTGTCACCCATTGGGAAGAAGGCATCTGATGCAAGTGCTGATCCTTTTGCCTTTTCACCTGCTTGAGTAATCGCAATATTCGCTGACCCAACACGGTTCATTTGACCTGCACCAATTCCAATTGTCATATCGTCTTTTGCTAAGACAATTGCATTTGATTTCACGTGTTTTACGACCTTCCAGCCAAGCTTTAAATCAGCCCATTCTTGCTCAGTTGGTTCACGTTTTGTCGGAATAGAAATGGTTGCATCATCTAAGCCATATGCATCTTCATCCTGAACAAGCAATCCACCACGAACGGACACAAGCTTCTTCAGGGCCTTCTTGTCATCGGAAAAATCAACTGTTAGTAGACGTAAGTTTTTCTTTGAAGAAAGAATCTCAAAAGCTTCTTCGCTAAATGATGGGGCAATAACAATTTCTAAGAAAATCTCGCGCAATTTATGAGCAGTTTGTGCGTCAACTTCACGGTTAACCGCGATAATTCCACCAAAAATAGATGTAGAATCTGCTTCATATGCTTTTTGATATGCTTCCTCTAATGTATTTCCCACTCCTACTCCACAAGGGTTCATATGTTTTACAGCTACTGCTGCTGGCTCTTTGAACTCTTTGACGATTTGTAGTGCAGCATCTGCATCATTAATATTATTGTAAGATAGTTCTTTTCCGTGTAATTGTGTGGCAGACGCAATGGAAACAGGCGTACCTAATGGTTTTTTATAGAATGCAGCCTTTTGATGTGGGTTTTCTCCATATCGAAGGTCTTGTTTCTTCTCATACGTAACCGTTAAGGATTCTGGACTTTCCTCACCCGCTGCATTTGTTAAGAATTCAGCAATGACTGCATCATAAGCTGCCGTATGACGGAAAACCTTTGCCCCTAAGCGAAGCTTTGTTTGTGCTGCGACCTCACCCTTTTCCGTAATTTCTGCTAAAACGCCGTCGTAATCCTGTGGGTCAACAACAACTGTTACATACTTGTGGTTTTTAGCTGCAGAACGAAGCATAGATGGTCCACCGATATCGATATTTTCAATCGCATCTTCAAACTGAACGTCTGGCTTTGCAATCGTTTGTTGGAATGGATAAAGGTTTACAACAACTAAATCAATCGGTGTAATCTGATGTTCTTGAAGCTGTTTAACATGTTCCACATTATCTCGAACTGCAAGAAGTCCACCATGAATATTGGGATGAAGGGTTTTTACTCGCCCATCCATGATTTCTGGAAAGCCGGTTACTTCTGAAATTCCGATAACGGTAAGTCCTGCCTCTTCAAGAGTACGTTTTGTTCCGCCTGTTGAGATAACTTCAACCCCATTTTCAATTAAGCCTTTTACAAATGGAACAAGACCTTGTTTATCTGAAACACTGACAAGTGCACGTTTAATTGTCACGTTAATTCGCTCCTTACTGTAGATTCCCGCTCTTCGCTGTTACAAGAGATTGCAGGATTTGCGGATAAAATTCATGTTCGATTTCATGTACTTTTTCTTCGATGCTTTCTAACGTATCTCCTGGTTCGATTGCTAGTTCCCGCTGTGCAATGATTGGCCCCGTATCCATGCCCTCATCGACATAATGAATCGTAACGCCAGTCGTGTTGACACCTGCTTGATAAGCCTGACCAATCGCATCTTTACCCGGAAATGCAGGCAGTAATGACGGATGGATGTTCACGATTTTATTACGATACGCCTGTAAAAGTGTATCCCCAATTAATCTCATATATCCAGCTAACACTATTAATTCTACATTTTTCGCACGCAGTTTTTCTACAATTTCTGCTTCAAATAATGATTTTTGTGGATATTCTTTTGGTGAAAAAACAAAAGTCTCCACCCATTCCTTTGAGGCCCGCTCAATCACCTTTGCACCCGGCTTATCACAAACTACTAATTCAATTTTGGCTGCAAGCCTTCCTTCCTTAATTGAATTCACAATCGCTTGAAAATTTGTGCCACTGCCTGATGCAAAAACTGCTATTTTTTTCATACAAGTGCTCCTCCACCAAAGGTTACACCGTTTCCTTCTTTTATACGACCAATAATAAATGCCTTTTCTCCTTGCTCTTCAAGAAGCCCAATCACATCCTGTAGAATCTCTTCTTCAACAGCAAGAACCATCCCAATTCCCATATTAAAAATATTAAACATTTCTTTTCGATTAAGGTTACCTGTCTCTTTAAGGAGGTCAAAAATGGGTGGAATTGGCCATGAGCCATAATCTATTTCCGCCCCCACACCGTCTGGTAGCATCCGAGGAATATTTTCAATAAAACCTCCACCAGTAATATGGGACATTCCCTTAATTTCAAATGTCTCCATTGCTCTTAACAAGGATTTCACATAAATTTTTGTAGGCTGTAGAAGTTCTTCCCCTAATGGACGACCGATTTCTCCATAGTTTTTCGCAAGATCTAGCCCGCCATCTTCAAGTAACACCTTACGTACAAGTGAATAGCCGTTACTGTGAATGCCACTGGAGGAAAGACCAATTAAAACATCACCAGGCTTAATAGAAGCTCCTGTTACAAGCTTTGATTTCTCAGCAACACCTACTGAAAAACCCGCAAGATCATATTCATCCTCACTATACATGCCCGGCATTTCAGCTGTTTCACCGCCAATTAATGCACAACCCGCTTGTTCACAGCCATCTGCAATTCCTTTTACAATCTGTTCGATTTTTTCAGGTTTTGCTTTTCCACATGCAATATAATCTAAAAAGTATAAGGGCTCTGCTCCTTGAACCACAATGTCATTTACACACATTGCAACTGCATCGATTCCAATCGTATCGTGCTTATCCATCATAAAAGCCAACATGAGCTTCGTACCAACACCGTCCGTGCCCGAAACTAAAACAGGCTCTTTCACATTGACTTTTGAAAGGTCAAACATACCACCAAAGCTACCAAGTCCACCCATTACTTCAGGGCGAACTGTTTTTGCGACATGCTTTTTCATTCTGGAAACAGCTTCATAGCCTGCTTCAATATCTACTCCCGCTTGCTTATAAGCATTTGCCATTGTTTTGAACACCTCTACCTTCTGTTAGCTGAAAACTTTTTCATGTGGTAATACCGTATCTGGGAAGATTTCCGTTGGGTATTTCCCTGTAAAACACGCCATACATTGTCCACGCGTTTCGCCTTCAAACGGTCTGCCAATTGCTTTTACTAACCCTTCCGGACTTAGAAACGTTAATGTATCTGCTCCAATCAGTTCACGAATTTCTTCAACTGAATGTGAAGAAGCAATTAACTCCTCATGTGTTGAGGTATCAATTCCGTAGAAACACGGATTCTTCATTGGCGGTGAACTAATGCAAACATGCACTTCAGTTGCACCCGCTTCACGAAGCATGGTAACAATTCGTCGACTTGTAGTCCCACGTACAATTGAATCATCAACCATGACTACACGTTTTCCTTCAACAACACCTCGAACAGCCGAGAGTTTCATTTTTACCCCTTGTTCACGTAGTGATTGGGAAGGCTTAATAAACGTTCTACCCACATATCGATTTTTAATTAGACCCAGTTCATACGGAATTCCTGACTGCTCTGCATATCCGATCGCAGCTGAAATACTAGAATCAGGTACTCCAGTTATAACATCGGCTTCAATCGGAGCTTCAATGGCAAGCTGTTTCCCTAAATTTTTACGAGCGGTATGAACATTGATCCCATTAATATTGCTATCAGGTCGAGAAAAATAAATATATTCCATGCTGCACATCGCACGATTGGTCACTAATGAAAAACGCTCAGAATGAATGCCTTCATCGTTAATAACGATTAGTTCGCCTGGCTCAACGTCTCTTTCGAATTTTGCTCCCACAATGTCAAATGCACAAGTTTCTGAAGCTACTACCCAAGCATCGCCAATTCTACCAAGTGATAACGGACGAAGGCCATTTGGATCAAGGGCAACTATCATTTTCTTTTCAGTCATAACCAAAAACGCATAGGCCCCTTTTAACATCGTTAATGCATTTTTAACTCGATCTTTGATTTTGGTATAACCGCTTTTTCTCGTTAAATGAGCGAGAACCTCTGTATCGGAGGTTGTTTGAAAAATACTCCCTTGGTTTTCTAGCTGATGTTTTAAGTCATTGGCATTTACAAGATTTCCATTATGGGCAATTGCAAGCCCACCGACTTGAGAATTAAAGAGGAGGGGCTGAACATTTTGAATGCCCCCGCCCCCTGCTGTTGCATAACGAACATGCCCAATCGCAGCTTTTCCTTGTAGTTGTTCAAGCCCGCCATTGCCAAAAACTTCGTTCACAAGGCCTTCCCCTTTTACAATACGAAGCTTTTCACCATTGCTAACAACAATCCCGGCCCCCTCTTGACCACGATGCTGTAAGCTGTGTAATCCATAGTACGTAATTTGGGCTGCGTCTGGATGTCCCCAGATCCCAAATACACCACATTCCTCGTTTAGGCCTTTGAGTTCAGCAAGCATGGGATAGCTCCTTTCCAAGTCCGTTTTAATTCATCAACTGGTAGATTCATAATTTTTTTACCAGTTTGATCTTCAATGATAAACGTTCCATCAGCTGTTACTTCTCCAACAAGACTTGCCTTTACTAGCTGTTCGAATTTTTCTTTGTTTTCTTTTTTTACAGACACGATAAAACGAGACTGTGTTTCACTAAATAATTCTGTTACCGCATCGCCTTTGATTTGTACCTTCACACCTAAGCCTTTTGCACCGAATGACTTTTCCGCTAATGCAACAGCAAAGCCACCCTCTGCTACATCATGCGCTGAAGCAATTACACCTGCGCGAATTGCAGTTAGTAGTTGTTTTTGTCTTCTTTTTTCAATCTCTAAATCTAGTTCAGGAACCTGACCAAAAATTTCTCCATGGATTAATTTTTGAAGTTCACTTCCCGCGAATTCTTCTTTCGCCTCACCGATGACATAAACAAGATCGCCTGCTTCTTTAAATTCCTGAGTCGTAATATGGGAAACATCATCAATCAAACCAACCATACCAATCACTGGTGTTGGATATATAGCTTTCCCGTTCGTTTCATTGTAGAGTGACACGTTTCCACCAATCACTGGTGTATTCAGCACTCGGCAAGCCTCACTAATTCCATCTGCTGCTTTTTCAATCTGCCAAAATATTTCTGGGTTCTCTGGATTTCCAAAGTTCAAGTTATCTGTAATTGCTAGTGGTGCGGCACCGGAGCAAACAATGTTCCTAGCTGCTTCACTTACTGCAATTTGGCCACCAACTTCAGGATCTAAATAGAGATATCTAGAGTTACAATCTGTTGTCATCGCCAGTGCTTTCTTGGTATCACGGATTCTTACAACAGCAGCATCTGAACCTGGAGCAACCACTGTATTTGTACGCACCATGTAGTCGTATTGGTCATAAACCCATTCCTTGCTTGCGATTGTAGGCTGTGCAAGTAAGTCTAAAAGTGTTTGGCCTATATCTTCAAGCTTTGGAGCTTCCACCTTCATTTCCTTAAATTCACGATAGGAAGCAGGTTCACTAGAAGGCTTATAATAGACAGGCGCATCTTCTGCTAATGCATCAACTGGTACGTCTGCGATAATTTCGCCTTTGTGTACGAGGCGAAATTGTTTGTCGTCTGTTACCTTTCCGATTGCGACAGCTTCAAGGTCATATTTTTTGACGATATCTTGAATTTCTTGCTCTCTGCCTTTTTCAACAACAATTAACATCCGCTCTTGTGATTCAGAAAGCATCATTTCATACCCAGTCATTCCTGTTTCACGTTGTGGGACAAGGTCAAGATTCATTTCAATTCCTGAGCCAGCTTTACTTGCCATTTCCGCTGATGAGCTCGTTAAACCTGCTGCACCCATGTCTTGAATACCGACTAATGCATCTGATTTTACAATCTCTAAACTAGCTTCAAGCAATAATTTTTCCATAAAAGGATCTCCAACCTGTACTGCTGGGCGCTTTGCATCTGAATTCTCTGTAAGTTCCTCAGAAGCAAAAGTTGCACCATGGATTCCGTCACGGCCAGTTTTCGCGCCGATATACATGACTGTATTGCCAACACCTTTTGCCTGGCCTTTTTGAATATCTTCGTGGTTGATTAATCCAACACACATTGCGTTTACAAGTGGATTTCCTTCATATGAAGAGTCAAATTGAACTTCCCCACCAACTGTAGGAATTCCAATACAATTTCCATAACCAGCGATTCCGGCCACTACTTCTTCAAACAAGTATTTCACTCTTGGTGAGGTTAACTCACCAAAACGAAGTGAGTTTAATAGTGCAATCGGTCTTGCTCCCATTGAAAATACGTCACGGATAATTCCGCCCACACCTGTTGCGGCCCCTTGATAAGGTTCAACCGCTGATGGGTGGTTATGACTTTCAATTTTAAAAACAACCGCTTGGTTATCACCAATATCAACGATTCCGGCACCTTCACCAGGTCCTTGAAGAACGCGCTCACCAGTTACTGGAAACTTTCGTAGCACAGGCTTTGAGTTTTTATAGCTACAATGCTCAGACCACATAACCGAGAACAACCCAGTCTCTGTATAGTTTGGAAGTCTTCCTAAAATCTTTTCGACTAACTCAAATTCTGAATCACTTAAACCCATTTCACTATATATTTTTTCTTCTTTAATTTGCTCCGGACTTGGTTCAAGAAGTAACGACATGTGCTGCTAACCTCCAATTTTTCACAATTGATTGAAATAGCTTAATTCCATCTGCACTACCTAATAAATCCTCAACCGCTCTCTCTGGGTGAGGCATCATTCCGAGTACATTACCTCGTTCATTTGTAATACCTGCGATATCTGCAATACTCCCATTTGGATTTGACCCGTGATACGTGAACGCAATTTGATTGTTCGCACGTAATCTAGCAAGTGTTTGTTCATCGCAATAATAGTTTCCTTCACCATGGGCAATGGGAACCGTAATAACCTCACCCGCTTCGTATTCAGAAGTAAACATCGATTTATTATTTTCAACGCGTAGTTCAACCGGACGGCACATAAACTTTAACTTTTCATTACGGCGCATCGCACCCGGTAAAAGGCCTGCTTCCAATAAAATTTGGAATCCGTTGCAAACACCAAGAACTGGCTTACCTGCCTTCGCTGCTTTTACGACTTCATCCATCACATTTGAAAAACGAGCAAGTGCCCCAGTACGCAGGTAATCTCCATAAGAGAAGCCACCTGGAAGCAAAATGCCGTCATACTCTTCAAGACTCGTGGCACTATGCCATACATACTCAACTTCTTCCCCAAGCACATCCTTTATCGCATGAAACATATCAACATCGCAGTTAGAGCCCGGAAACACGATTACGGCAAATTTCACTGTGTGACAACCTCCTCAACCTCATAACGGTAGTCCTCAATTACCGTGTTTGCTAATAGCTTTTCACAAATTTCTTTTACTGTTTGGTCAAGGTCCACAACTGATTTATCAATCGTTAACTCCATATATTTTCCAATCCGAACATCCTGAACTTCTTTATAATTTAATTGGTGCAAGGACCCCTTAACAGCCGTTCCTTGTGGATCTAAAACACTTTCTCGTAATGTCACATAAACCTTTACTTTGTACATCATGCAATTCGTCCCCCTAGTCGGTTTAAAATTTCAGTATAAGCATCCGTTAAATTACCAAGGTCTCTTCGGAATACATCCTTATCAAATTTTTCATTCGTTTCAAGATCCCAAAAACGGCAAGTATCAGGTGAAATTTCATCTGCTAATAGTATCTCTCCGTCCTTCGTTACACCGAATTCAAGTTTAAAATCTACTAATCTGATTTGAAGTTCTAAAAAGAAGGTACGTAATACGTCATTAATTTTAAGTGCCTGTTCTTTAAGTTCCTGTACTTGCTCCTTTGTTGCAAGTTCTAGGACATCAATGTGATCCTCATTCACAAGTGGATCACCGAGGTCGTCATTTTTATAATAAAATTCAACAATTGGTTTCTTTAAGTTTGTTCCTTCTTCAATACCCACTCGCTTTGAAAAACTTCCCGCAACCACATTTCGAACGACTACCTCCAGTGGAATAATCGAAACACGTTTAACGAGTTGTTCATTTTGCGAAAGTTTTCCGATAAAGTGTGTTCTGATTCCCGCAATATGAAGCTTTGAAAATAGCATGCTTGTAATCTCGTTATTTAGGTGGCCCTTACCAACGATTTGTGCTTTCTTTTCCCCATTAAAAGCTGTGGCTTCATCCTTGTATTCCACTAATACGATAGATTCTTCAGCAGTTTGATAAAGTTTCTTAGCCTTTCCTTCATATAGCAAACTAAGCTTTTTTAGGTCCATTTTGGACTCCTCCCCCTCAAAATTCAGATTAGTGACTGGCACGGTTTATAAACCTAAGCGTTCAAAAATCATATCTACATGCTTAAGGTGGTAGTTATAATCAAAACAGTTATCAATTTGGGCTGGTGTTAATCGGCTTGTAATCTTTTCTTCTGCCTCAATTAACTCACGGAACGGAACTTGTTTTTCCCAAGCTTCCATTGCTTTTGGCTGAACCGTATCATATGCCTCTTCTCTTGTTAAACCTGAGTCAATTAACGCCAAAAGAACACGTTGTGAATAGATCAAACCAAGTGTACGGTCCATATTGCGTTTCATGTTCTCTGGAAATACCGTTAAATTTCCCACAATGTTTCCAAAACGGTTTAACATATAATTCAATGCAATCGTCGCATCCGGTAAAATGATACGCTCGGCTGAGGAATGTGAAATATCACGCTCATGCCAGAGTGGAACATTTTCATAGGCTGTCATCATATACCCACGAATCACACGAGCCATTCCTGTCATATTCTCTGAACCAATCGGGTTTCGTTTATGTGGCATTGCAGATGAACCTTTTTGACCCTTTGCGAAAAACTCTTCCACTTCTCTTGTTTCACTCTTTTGCAAGCCACGAATTTCAACTGCAAATTTTTCAATCGAAGTAGCAATTAGCGCCAATGTCGACATATACGCAGCATGACGATCTCGTTGTAAGGTCTGTGTAGATATCGGTGCAGGTGAAATGCCAAGCTTTTCACAAACATACTTTTCTACAAACGGGTCGATATTCGCATACGTACCAACTGCGCCTGAAATTTTTCCGAACTGAACGCCATCAGCTGCTAGCTTGAAACGCTCTAGATTTCGCTTCATTTCTTCATGCCACAAAGCAAGTTTCAAGCCAAATGTCGTAGGCTCGGCATGAACACCATGGGTACGTCCCATCATGACCGTGTATTTATGTTCCTTCGCTTTTTCAGCTAAAATAGTGATAAAGTTTTCAATATCCTTTAGTAAAATATCATTTGCTTGTTTAAGAACATAAGATAAGGCAGTGTCAACAACATCTGTAGACGTCAATCCGTAATGGACCCATTTTCTTTCATCACCTAACGTTTCCGAAACGGCACGTGTAAACGCCACGACATCATGTCTTGTATCCTCTTCAATTTCTTTAATTCTTTCGACATCAAAGGATGCATTTTTTCGGATAAGGGCAACATCTTCTTTCGGAATCTCACCCAACTCTGCCCAAGCCTCACAAGCTAAAATTTCAACCTCAAGCCAAGCACGAAACCGATTTTCTTCCGTCCAAATGGACCCCATTTCCTCACGAGTGTAACGACCAATCATGTAGTATCCTCCTCATCTTAAAACACGGGTAAATTGTGAACCGCTCCAAATTTGCAAGGAGTTCGACTTTTCTAAAGCCTCTTCCGTTGTATTACCTAAGACGGTAACATGCCCCATCTTTCTCTTCACTTTTGCTACTTTCTTTCCATATAAGTGAACCTTCACATTAGATAAAAGGGATACTTTTTCAAGTAAAGGATGTAGATGCTCACCTAAAATATTGGTCATGACAACCGGGCGTAAGAGGGTTGTTTCTCCTAGCGGCCAATTGCAAACCGAACGAACATGCTGCTCAAATTGTGACGTCTCACAAGCATCGATGGTATAATGACCAGAATTATGAGGACGTGGCGCCAATTCATTGATATAGATTTCTCCGTCCTCTGTCACAAACATTTCAACCGCTAATGTTCCTATCAAATGAAATTCTTCAGCGAGTTTCAGCGCCATTTCTTTTGCTTTGGCTACTGTTTTTTCTGAGATTCTTGCAGGAACAATGGATTGATGCAGGATATTATCAACATGAATATTCTCTGCAACTGGAAACGTTTTAGCCTCTCCTGCCAAGTTTCTTGTAACGATTACGGATATTTCTTTTTCGAAGGGTACCCATGCTTCTAAAATGCACATTCCAGACACAAGAAGGTTTGCTGCCTCTTTGACATCCGCTCTCTTTTTCAAAACAAACTGACCTTTTCCGTCATAGCCACCACGACATGTTTTTAAAACGGATGGAACACCGATTGTCTCAACAGCCTCAGCTAATTGCTCTTCATTTTCAATCAGAAGAAACGGAGCCACACGCAACCCAATCTCCTGGATCGCACTCTTTTCTGTACCACGATCCTGTGTGATTTTTAATAAATGACTGCCCTGAGGTAAATTCGCATTTTCTTCAAGCCATGTTAAAGCCTCATAATCTATATTTTCAAATTCATAAGTGATTACATCACTCACACTTGCTAACTGTTTAATTGCTTCAAGGTCATCGTAATTGGCGGTAATTTCAATATCTGCTACCTGCCCACATGGTGAATTTGGTGTTGGGTCTAGGACGGCAACGAAGAATCCCATTTCCTTAGCCGAAATGGCCATCATCCTGCCTAGCTGTCCTCCACCAATAATTCCTATAGTTTGCCCTGGTAAAATTCGATTATTCAAGTTCATCACTACTTTCTAGTACTTGAATCTTTCTAGTTTCTCTTATTTCAACCAGCTTTTGATCCCATTCTGGATTGGATGTTCCAAGAATGGAAGCCGCCAATAATCCCGCATTCGTTGCACCTGCTTTACCAATTGCAACTGTTGCAACCGGCACTCCAGCAGGCATTTGTACAATGGATAAAAGAGAATCGAGTCCATTTAATGCCCTTGATTGAACGGGAACTCCGATAACAGGTAAAGTTGTTTTCGCCGCAACCATTCCTGGTAAATGCGCCGCACCACCTGCTCCTGCAATAATAACCTTAATACCTCGTTCCTTCGCTGTTTCCGCATATTCAAACATTAAATCTGGTGTTCGATGAGCAGATACGACCTTTTTTTCATAAGGAATTCCGATCTCATCAAGTACATTGCAAGCTACCTTCATTGTTTCCCAATCTGAAGTACTTCCCATTATTACTCCAACTACTGGATTCATAAGATCCTCCTTTAAATAGAAAAATGCCCAGATAGGACTGATTTCCGAAAAGGGGAAAGCAATCCTACCTGGGCATTCCATGTCAAGAATAGGTATGATTATACTTTTCCCTCATAGTCCAATAATTTACGGTTATCGGGTAGAAACTTATGGGCCATATTCCCAAGATTATATGAGGTATTTTATCTAACCTAATCTTAACAACAGTTTTATTGGGTTGTCAATTAATATCGAACATTTTATCCGGTCGTTATTTTAAACGTTCGTGTTTTACTGCAATTTTCCTTCAAAAACAATCTTTCTTCCGCATGGTTCAACGACAATCTCCCCATTACGCTTAACCTCCTGAAACACAGGTTCCTCCATTCTTCTAACAGGAAAATACCCTTCAGCCAGCATTCGGTCAAGGCATTGGTCAATTGTCTCATTTTCCATGACCTCAAATTTTTGCTTCTTTGGTTTACTCATGATTCAAGCTTCCCTCTCCTTACAGCCTTGACCCAAAATCCGCCGTGAATGGACTTTGGTTCATAGGCAACGACAAATGCCTTCGGATCCACATCTGTAATGGTTTTATATAATTTCATCTCATATCTGCGTGGGGTTAAAATCGTCATCGACAATCGATCGCCTTCCCTTCCTTGGGACTTCCAGGTCGTAACTCCATACCCCTCATCACGCAAAAGTTTAGGTAAATCTAATTCATATTCTTTTGTAATCACATTTACTGTTATATACCCAAGCGCAAGCTTTTCTTCAATCTTCATTCCAACAATTACGCCAAGTCCATATCCAACTGCATATGCAATTAAGTTTTGAATCTGATCTAAATTATCAAGTACCAAACCAAGTCCAATGACATAAATAACTACTTCAACTGTACTGATTAACGCAGCCAAATAACGCTGCCCCTTCATTGTCAGGATCATCCGCATTGTAAAAAAGGAAACATATACAATATTAATGACTAAAATAATAAGGACCATGACGTACGCATTCTGTAACAATTTAACTCCCCCTTAGGAATTCTTCCTTCACTTAGCTTACCAAAGTATTCATTGTACTAAACATTTCCCCTTAAGGAAACTCCCTAAACATAATATCATGAATTTATTTATAGGCACATACCAACCCTTTTTCCCATATTCTATGGTACGTAAATGACGAAAATTTAAGGAGGGACCGCCTATGAAAATGGACCAATTTAAAAATATGAATGAATGGCGTAAGCAATGGGACCATTTTTTTGGTGATGAATTCTGGAGCGGATTCGCCCCATTTTTCGATAACGCCCATTCTCAGCTAAACATTTATCAAGGTGAAAATGAACTTCTAGTCGTATTGAGCCTACCAGGGCTCGCAAAAGTGGAGGATGTTGATATTTATGTCAAACATCAAACCCTAGAAGTAAAAGGAAAAATCAATTTGAACTTTAATGGTTTTGATATCCTGCAAGAAGGCATTTTTCAAGGAAATTTCGAACGCGAAATTCAGCTCCCCTACACTGTAAAAGAAGACCGGATTAAAGCAACCTACAAGAGAGGACTTCTATTCGTTCATCTCCACAAACAAATACCAGACGACTCCAGAAAGAAAATCGAGGTTGTCGATCGAGATAATAAATGAATGAATGGAATGGGAAAATCCCTCACATCATAGTGGGGGATTTTTATTTCGGATCAGTTGGCTTATTTAATTTGTTTACATATATAATAAGAGCAATCGAACCAATCGTAATGACGGCACCAAACAGCAATCCAAAGAGCTCACTAACAAACTCAAGTCCAAATGGCAATAATATAGTAAGCAGTCCAACGAAGATCGTAAATAAGCCAACCACTTTTGCTAGCTTCTCCTTATCCCCTTTGTATGTTTCTTCATTATAACCTGCAATAAGCGATAGCTGCTTCTTCTTCCAAATCAAATACCCCATAAAAATACAAAAGAGGCCAACAAGAAAACATATAATAAATCCAGCTAGCATGAGAACACCCTCTTCCTAATTGTCTATTCTATATGTATTTATACGAAATGGATGATGGCTTGGTTTCAATAATAATGTTTTGAGGATTATATAAAACCGGGGGTGAGAGTGACTTCCTTTTTGAGTGGAGAATGTACACATTATGGGGTTTGCGGTATATCAGTTATTGTTTTGTGGGCGAGTGGTATACCCGTGATGGGGTTTGTGGTATACCATTTATTGTTTTGCGGGTGGGTGGTATACCGGTAATGCTGTTTGCGGTATACCAGTTATTGGTTTTCGGGTGGGTGATATACCGCTGATGGTGTTTGCGGTATACCAGTTATCGTTTTGCGGGTGGGTGATATACCGGTAATACTGTTTGCGGTATACCAGTTATCGTTTAGCAAGTGGGTGATATATCGGTAATGCTGTTTGTGGTATACCAGTTATCGGTTTGCGGTGGGTGGTATACCGCTAATGGGGTTTGCTGTATACCATTTATCGTTTTGCGGGTGGGTGATATACCGGTAATACTGTTTGAGGTATACCAGTTATCGTTTTGCGGGTGGGTGATATACCGGTAGCGATGTTTGCTGGATTAGTGTTTCCTAATCTTTTACAATTAAGAACCTCTTTATGTCGTTCGCTTGGTCATCATTATGCAGTTATTAAAAATGACAATCTTAACAAGCAGTGTATGAGCTTGCGTTACCTATTCCTTCATCTAACACATGAATCGGGAACGAATCAGCACTTTCCGTTACCCTTTCCTTCATCACATTCCCACAAGTGACACGATTACTTCCTTTTCGTTACCATTCACTTGAAATCAATCTCAAAACGGGAACGATTCCTAACTTTCCATTACTATTTCCCATAAAACAACATCAAACAGCTACGTTCTGTAAACCACAATTTCCCAACAATTCCACTCAAAAAAACAACACAAAAAAAGACCAACCATATCGGCTGATCTTTAGTGTGCCTAGCGACGTCCTACTCTCACAGGGACAAAGTCCCAACTACCATCGGCGCTGAAGAGCTTAACTTCCGTGTTCGGTATGGGAACGGGTGTGACCTCTTCGCTATCGCCACTAGACTATGTTGAAGGATTCATTCCCTCAAAACTAGATAACGCTCCTACATTCATCATTTTGGTTAAGTCCTCGATCGATTAGTATCAGTCAGCTGCACATGTCACCATGCTTCCACCTCTGACCTATCAACCTCGTCATCTTCGAGGGATCTTACTAGTTTAACACTATGGGAAATCTCATCTTGAGGGGGGCTTCATGCTTAGATGCTTTCAGCACTTATCCCTTCCACACATAGCTACCCAGCTATGCCCTTGGCAGGACAACTGGTACACCAGCGGTGTGTCCATCCCGGTCCTCTCGTACTAAGGACAGCTCCTCTCAAATTTCCTACGCCCACGACGGATAGGGACCGAACTGTCTCACGACGTTCTGAACCCAGCTCGCGTACCGCTTTAATGGGCGAACAGCCCAACCCTTGGGACCGACTACAGCCCCAGGATGCGATGAGCCGACATCGAGGTGCCAAACCTCCCCGTCGATGTGGACTCTTGGGGGAGATAAGCCTGTTATCCCCGGGGTAGCTTTTATCCGTTGAGCGATGGCCCTTCCATGCGGAACCACCGGATCACTAAGCCCGACTTTCGTCCCTGCTCGACTTGTAGGTCTCGCAGTCAAGCTCCCTTGTGCCTTTACACTCTACGAATGATTTCCAACCATTCTGAGGGAACCTTTGGGCGCCTCCGTTACTCTTTAGGAGGCGACCGCCCCAGTCAAACTGCCCACCTGACACTGTCTCCAAGGCCGATAAGGCCTTCGGGTTAGAATTTCAATACAGCCAGGGTAGTATCCCACCGACGCCTCCACCGAAGCTGGCGCTCCGGCTTCCAAGGCTCCTACCTATCCTGTACAAGCTGTACCAAAATTCAATATCAGGTTGCAGTAAAGCTCCACGGGGTCTTTCCGTCCTGTCGCGGGTAACCTGCATCTTCACAGGTACTATAATTTCACCGAGTCTCTCGTTGAGACAGTGCCCAGATCGTTACACCTTTCGTGCGGGTCAGAACTTACCTGACAAGGAATTTCGCTACCTTAGGACCGTTATAGTTACGGCCGCCGTTTACTGGGGCTTCGATTCAGAGCTTCGCTTACGCTAACCCCTCCTCTTAACCTTCCAGCACCGGGCAGGTGTCAGCCCCTATACTTCGCCTTGCGGCTTCGCAGAGACCTGTGTTTTTGCTAAACAGTCGCCTGGGCCTATTCACTGCGGCTTTTCAGGGCTATTCACCCTAAAAAGCACCCCTTCTCCCGAAGTTACGGGGTCATTTTGCCGAGTTCCTTAACGAGAGTTCTCTCGATCACCTTAGGATTCTCTCCTCGCCTACCTGTGTCGGTTTGCGGTACGGGCACCTTCTACCTCGCTAGAAGCTTTTCTTGGCAGTGTGGAATCAGGAACTTCGGTACTTTATTTCCCTCGCCATCACAGCTCAACCTTACGGTAAGCGGATTTGCCTACTTACCAGTCTAACTGCTTGGACGCGCATATCCAACAGCGCGCTTACCCTATCCTCCTGCGTCCCTCCATTGCTCAAACGGTAATGAGGTGGTACAGGAATTTCAACCTGTTGTCCATCGCCTACGCTTTTCAGCCTCGGCTTAGGTCCCGACTAACCCTGAGCGGACGAGCCTTCCTCAGGAAACCTTAGGCATTCGGTGGAGGGGATTCTCACCCCTCTTTCGCTACTCATACCGGCATTCTCACTTCTAAGCGCTCCACCAGTCCTCTCGGTCTGACTTCGCTGCACTTAGAACGCTCTCCTACCATTGTTCGTAAGAACAATCCACAGCTTCGGTGATACGTTTAGCCCCGGTACATTTTCGGCGCAGAGTCACTCGACCAGTGAGCTATTACGCACTCTTTAAATGGTGGCTGCTTCTAAGCCAACATCCTGGTTGTCTAAGCAACTCCACATCCTTTTCCACTTAACGTATACTTTGGGACCTTAGCTGGTGGTCTGGGCTGTTTCCCTCTTGACTACGGATCTTATCACTCGCAGTCTGACTCCCGAGAATCAAGTCTTTGGCATTCGGAGTTTGACTGAATTCGGTAACCCGATGAGGGCCCCTAGTCCAATCAGTGCTCTACCTCCAAGACTCTAACTCGAGGCTAGCCCTAAAGCTATTTCGGAGAGAACCAGCTATCTCCAAGTTCGATTGGAATTTCTCCGCTACCCACACCTCATCCCCGCACTTTTCAACGTGCGTGGGTTCGGGCCTCCATTCAGTGTTACCTGAACTTCACCCTGGACATGGGTAGATCACCTGGTTTCGGGTCTACGACCACGTACTATATCGCCCTATTCAGACTCGCTTTCGCTGCGGCTCCGTCTCTTCAACTTAACCTTGCACGGGATCGTAACTCGCCGGTTCATTCTACAAAAGGCACGCCATCACACATAAATGTGCTTTGACTACTTGTAGGCACACGGTTTCAGGTTCTCTTTCACTCCCCTCCCGGGGTGCTTTTCACCTTTCCCTCACGGTACTGGTTCACTATCGGTCACTAGGGAGTATTTAGCCTTGGGAGATGGTCCTCCCAGCTTCCGACGGGATTTCACGTGTCCCGCCGTACTCAGGATCCACTCAAGAGAGAACGAAGTTTCAACTACAGGGTTGTTACCTTCTCTGACGGACCTTTCCAGGTCGCTTCGTCTACTTCGCTCTTTTGTAACTCCGTATAGAGTGTCCTACAACCCCAAGAGGCAAGCCTCTTGGTTTGGGCTATCTTCCGTTTCGCTCGCCGCTACTCAGGAAATCGCATTTGCTTTCTCTTCCTCCGGGTACTAAGATGTTTCAGTTCCCCGGGTCTACCTTCGCTTACCCTATGAATTCAGGTAAGGATACTGCCCCATTACGAGCAGTGGGTTTCCCCATTCGGAAATCTTCGGATCAATGCTTACTTACAGCTCCCCGAAGCATATCGGTGTTAGTACCGTCCTTCATCGGCTCCTAGTGCCAAGGCATCCACCGTGCGCCCTTCATAACTTAACCTATTCGGCTTTGATAAGCTTCGAATCTCTTCGTCACCGCTTGTCGTCATCATCCTCACGTACGTTAAAGTACGCTCCGGTGATTCCTCAATCGGTTCCTCGACCTTCTCGCTTCTCATTCACCTTTAAGTTTTAAAGAACTTTTACTACTTCAATGAATGTTTTGTTACGTTATCTAGTTTTCAAAGAACGAATTTGAAAGCACAAAAGCACTCTCAAAACTGACCACAATACAAAGCGTCTTTTTATGAAGTTCGTAGAACTTCAGTTTCCTTAGAAAGGAGGTGATCCAGCCGCACCTTCCGATACGGCTACCTTGTTACGACTTCACCCCAATCATCTGTCCCACCTTAGGCGGCTGGCTCCTTACGGTTACCCCACCGACTTCGGGTGTTACAAACTCTCGTGGTGTGACGGGCGGTGTGTACAAGGCCCGGGAACGTATTCACCGCGGCATGCTGATCCGCGATTACTAGCGATTCCGGCTTCATGCAGGCGAGTTGCAGCCTGCAATCCGAACTGAGAATGGTTTTATGGGATTGGCTTAACCTCGCGGTTTTGCTGCCCTTTGTACCATCCATTGTAGCACGTGTGTAGCCCAGGTCATAAGGGGCATGATGATTTGACGTCATCCCCACCTTCCTCCGGTTTGTCACCGGCAGTCACCTTAGAGTGCCCAACTAAATGCTGGCAACTAAGATCAAGGGTTGCGCTCGTTGCGGGACTTAACCCAACATCTCACGACACGAGCTGACGACAACCATGCACCACCTGTCACTCTGTCCCCGAAGGGAAAATCCTATCTCTAGGAGTGTCAGAGGATGTCAAGACCTGGTAAGGTTCTTCGCGTTGCTTCGAATTAAACCACATGCTCCACCGCTTGTGCGGGCCCCCGTCAATTCCTTTGAGTTTCAGTCTTGCGACCGTACTCCCCAGGCGGAGTGCTTAATGCGTTTGCTGCAGCACTAAAGGGCGGAAACCCTCTAACACTTAGCACTCATCGTTTACGGCGTGGACTACCAGGGTATCTAATCCTGTTCGCTCCCCACGCTTTCGCGCCTCAGCGTCAGTTACAGACCAGAGAGCCGCCTTCGCCACTGGTGTTCCTCCACATCTCTACGCATTTCACCGCTACACGTGGAATTCCGCTCTCCTCTTCTGCACTCAAGTCCCCCAGTTTCCAATGACCCTCCACGGTTGAGCCGTGGGCTTTCACATCAGACTTAAAGGACCGCCTGCGCGCGCTTTACGCCCAATAATTCCGGATAACGCTTGCCACCTACGTATTACCGCGGCTGCTGGCACGTAGTTAGCCGTGGCTTTCTGGTTAGGTACCGTCAAGGTACCGCTCTATTCGAACGATACTTGTTCTTCCCTAACAACAGAGCTTTACGATCCGAAGACCTTCTTCGCTCACGCGGCGTTGCTCCGTCAGACTTTCGTCCATTGCGGAAGATTCCCTACTGCTGCCTCCCGTAGGAGTCTGGGCCGTGTCTCAGTCCCAGTGTGGCCGATCACCCTCTCAGGTCGGCTACGCATCGTTGCCTTGGTGAGCCGTTACCTCACCAACTAGCTAATGCGCCGCGGGCCCATCTGTAAGTGATAGCGAGAAGCCATCTTTTAATACGAGACCATGTGGTCTCATATGTTATCCGGTATTAGCTCCGGTTTCCCGAAGTTATCCCAGTCTTACAGGCAGGTTGCCCACGTGTTACTCACCCGTCCGCCGCTAACCTTTGGGAGCAAGCTCCCTCAGGTTCGCTCGACTTGCATGTATTAGGCACGCCGCCAGCGTTCATCCTGAGCCAGGATCAAACTCTCCAATAAGAGTATTGATTGCTCAATAAGTTTTGTTACTTAGAATTAACGTTGACGCTTGTATTGTGTTCAGTTTTCAAAGAACTTTTTGACCCGCTGTTCATCAGCGACTTTTATAATATAACATCTTTAAAAGTCTATGTCAACACCTTTTAAATGGTGAATTATTTTTCAAGGCGCTGTAGCAGCGACTTAATTAATATACCAAGTTTAGTTTTCACCGTCAACCTAAATTATTCTGGGATTTTCGACCAATTCCACTGCACTCTCCCACAACCCGACAAATATCGTAAGATAACACGGTCAAAGTTTGATCCAAATAAAAAAAGGACACCAGATTTTAAATCTAGTGTCCCTGGTTTTTTTAAACTAAGAAAATGAAATATAAAATAAAGATGAAGAATAAAGCGTACATGATTGGGTGAATTTCTTTCGCTTTTCCTTTTACCATCATTGTTATTGGATAAAAGATGAAGCCAATCGCAATACCTGTTGCAATACTAGATGTTAATGGCATTGTCACGATTGTTAAGAACGCCGGAACCGCAATCTCGAATTTCTTCCATTCAATATCACCTAAACTTGCAACCATTAGAACACCAACGATGATTAATGCTGGTGAAGTAACGGCTGGTGTTACCACTCCTAAAAGCGGAGAGAAGAATAGAGCTAATAAGAATAATACTGCTGTTACAACTGAAGCAAATCCTGATCTTGCACCTGCAGCAACACCTGCTGTTGATTCAACATAAGATGTAGTTGAAGATGTTCCTAAGATGGCTCCGATTACTGTACCAGTTGAATCTGAAACCAAGGCTCTTCCTGCACGTGGAAGTTTATTATTTTTCATAATTCCCGCTTGGTTTGCTACCCCAACTAATGTTCCTGCTGTATCAAAGAAGTCTACAAACATAAATGTAAGGATAACAACCAACATATCCATATTGAAGATTTCTCCGAAGTGCGAAAATGCCACTCCGAATGTTGGTGCTAAGCTTGGTACTGAGCTCACAACTTTGTCTGGAGCATCAATTAAATTGAAAAGCATCCCAGCAATCGCTGTAATAACCATACCGATAAATACTGCACCATTAATTTTTCGAACCATTAAAATGACGGTAATAACAACACCAAAAACAGCTAATAATGTGTTTCCATTTGATAAGTCACCTAATGCTACTAAAGTAGCAGGATCAGCAATTACAATGTTTGCATTTTTAAGACCAATAAATGTAATAAACAATCCAATCCCTGCACCAACTGCTAATTTTAAGTTTTGTGGGATGGCGTCGATAATTTTTTCACGAATACGAGTTAATGTTAGGAGAACTAATACGATACCTGACATTAAAACGCCTGATAACGCAGTTTGCCACGAAATTCCCATTCCTAGTACAACAGAGTAAGCAAAGAATGCATTAAGCCCCATACCTGGAGCTAAGGCTACAGGGTATTTCGCAACGACACCCATGATCATTGTACCGAGTGCTGCCGCAAGAGCTGTCGCAACGAATACTGCGTTTGCATCCATTCTTAATGCATCAGGAAAATCTGTTACATCGCTTAATGATAAAATTGATGGGTTAACAAATAAAATATAAGCCATCGATAAGAACGTTGTGATTCCGCCTATAATTTCTCGTCTATAAGAAGTTCCAAGCTCATCGAATTGAAAATACTTTTTCATATGATTCCCTCTCCCTTTGATCGGTATTGTCGTAAAAGAATTGAGTAACTTATAGAATAAGCGCACAAAAGCGCTCCAGAGAATGCTCTGAAGCGCTTGACGTTAAGGATAACGATAGAAAAGAAGAATCATAGTTAATTGACTCTCTTCATTATCTGTTATACCTCGTAGTCAAGCTAATTTACGGTAGCCTGGTAGAAACTTTTGGGCCATATCCCCAAGATTATACGACGTATTTCAACAAAATCTTTATTTCGATTTTATTATATGACAATGTACCTAGAGAGTCAATAAAATAAACGAACATTATTTCATTTTTATTTTATATTGTTCGTAAATTATTCCCACTCAATTGTTGCTGGCGGTTTACTTGTAATATCATACACAACTCTGTTTACGTGACTAACTTCATTCACTATTCTTGTTGAAATGACTTCTAGAACTTCCCAAGGGATACGAGCCCAGTCTGATGTCATTCCATCAATTGAAGTAACAGCACGGATACCAATTGTGTAATCATATGTTCTTGCATCTCCCATTACTCCAACACTTCGGATATCTGGAAGGACGGTAAAGTATTGCCAAATTTCGCGCTCAAGACCTGCTTTTCTAATTTCTTCTCGTAAGATGTAATCTGATTCACGAACAATCTCAAGTTTATCCTCTGTTATCTCACCTAACACGCGAATTCCTAGCCCAGGTCCTGGGAATGGTTGACGCCAAACGATTTCATCTGGAATACCTAACTCCGTACCTAATGCGCGAACCTCATCCTTAAATAAGGCATTAAGTGGTTCAATTAATTGAAACTGCATATCTTCTGGAAGTCCACCAACATTGTGATGTGATTTGATGGTTTGTGCCGTTGCTGTTCCACTTTCAATAATATCTGTATAAAGAGTTCCTTGTGCAAGATAATCAATACCTTCTAGCTTGGCAGCTTCATCATCAAACACATAGATAAACTCATTACCAATGATTTTACGTTTTTGCTCTGGATCACTTACGCCTTTTAGCTTAGATAAGAAACGGTCCTTCGCATCGATTTTAATTACATTCATATGGAAACCTTCGCTAAACGTCTTCATCACACTTTCAGCTTCTCCCTTACGAAGAAGACCGTGGTCAACGAACATACATGTTAATTGATCACCGATTGCTTTATGAATTAATACAGCGACAACGGAAGAATCTACACCCCCGCTAAGTGCGCAAAGAACTTTTTTATCACCAACGGTTTGACGAATTTTTTCCATTTCAATTTCAATGAAGTTTTCCATGGACCAGCTTTCTGAACATCCGCAAACTCCGAATACAAAGTTTTTCAGAAGGTCATTTCCATAGACAGAATGACGAACCTCTGGATGGAATTGAACCCCATATAAGTTGCGCTCAGCATCACTCATAGCTGAAATTGGACAAGATGGGCTTACCGCATCGACAGTGAAGCCGTCTGGTGTTTCAACAACTAAATCGCCATGGCTCATCCACACCACTTGTTCATTAGGGATATCTGAAAAAAGAGCAGATTCGTTTTGAACATTAATGGTTGCTTTTCCGTACTCACGATTATGAGCCTTTTCTACTCGGCCACCAAAGTGTTGTGTCATAAGCTGCATTCCGTAGCAAATACCTAATACAGGCACGCCTAAATCGAAAATTCTCTCATCACATCTAAATGAGTTTTCATCATAGACACTATTTGGACCACCAGATAAAATGATTCCCTTTGGCTGCATCGCCTTGATTTCTTCAACTGTCAACGTATGTGGGTGAAGCTCACTATAGACACCAAACTCACGGATTCTTCTTGTGATTAATTGATTGTATTGGCTTCCGAAATCTAAAACAACGACCATTTCTTGAACGTTATTCACAAAATCACCTCGTTATATTTTGTAATATATCCATCTGATATTATGCAAAAAAATAGAATCCTACCTATTAAAAGGCAGAATTCTAGTTCACGTACACAAATAGAATAGCTGCCTTCATAGTCAAACCATTTACGGTGGTCTGGTAGAAACTTTCGAACCATATTATCGAGGATATACGAAGGTATTTCTATTGAATTTGTGATAATTTTATCAAGCAGGTATCTATTGGTCAAGATGATATCTTTTTAATTAAATTTTCCCATAATTCGACGGACATTGACCATTCCTTATAGGCGTTGTCTTTACGGTATAAGGCTCGTTCATAGCTTAATGTTAATTGTTCCATTTCATGCCCTTTGTAAAAGCGATCGACTTGGAGCGAATATTCCCTCAAGGTTTGACCGTCTTTTCTTGGGAGGCCGACACGTTCTAGTTGTTTAAGCAACGCATGATAGGCTTTAAAATACACCTCTTCATCTTTGGCGTTTTTGTACATCCAAATATATAGGTATGGCATCCACTTTTTTCGCGTCTTATAAAAGACATATGCAATCAAGAAAAGGCTCAAGAAGAAAATCAGTACATATTTCCATGAGAAGGCATCCCCGAGTTTTTCAAAGATGCTGTTATCCGTGTCTTCTGAAACAGGTGTCGCCACCGTTTCTTCCGCCTCTTTTTCCTCAGGAATTTCCATTGGTGTTGTTTGTGGTGTTTGACTATTTTCGTTTCCAGTCATCGTTAAATCATAGGAAAATAGATTAGCGTTACTAAATCCATTGGTTGGCTCAAAGGGTACCCAACCAAACTCCGGAAAATAAACTTCAACCCAAGAGTGCGCGTTATTGTTCGTGATTTCATAGGTGTTTACTTCGACTCGCTCACCCTCTGTATAGCCTTTAACCCACCTTGCAGGAATGTCAGCTGCTCTCAATAAAACGACCATTGAAGTTGAAAAATTATCACAATAGCCCACTTTTGTATCAAACAAGAACTGGTCTACATAATCTTCGTTAGTTCCTGGGATGGCGACATTTTGGGTATCATATGCAAACCCATTTAACTGAAAATAATTTTCGACCGCCTTTACTTTGTCATACCGGTTTGTATGTGAACTTGTGATTTCGACAGCAAGTTCTTTTACACGTTCAGGGAGGTTATCTGGTAATTGCATGTACCTTTCTCTAAAAAGGTCAATCTGCTCAATCCTACCCGGCTCCGTAACCTCTTTTAAGTGATTAATATAGTATTTCGGATACTCATAATGAAGAGAATAGCGTTCCAATTTAACTTCATTATTGCCTTTGTAAGTCGAGATTTTTTCGGATAATGTGTTGACACTAAAATGGGTATCCGGATCTGCCTCAACAGATGTCAATCCTAACGGATACACAATATGTGAATATTTTAGATCCATTTGAATTTGAGATTCGAATTCCTCTACTTCTGTTTTTTCCTCATACCATTTTACAGCTGTATTCTCATCGTAAAAAATGTCCTTTTCCGGTTGCCCTGATAATCTCCAGCCCTTCCCGGTATAAGTATCCTTGGTTTCGACTCGCCAATAATGGCGTTTTTCAGTTTTTGCTGTAAAGACGACCGTATCATCGGCAATAAAGGGACCACCTAGATTTTGGTCATTCGTACCATAGCCTATTTTCTTTACCCCGTTAATCGAACCATTGGCATTCTCCTGTCCATATCCTTTTAAAAATGGAACCGGGTCTGGCCATTGAGGTGAAGCCTTCGGGGAGACGTATCCTATAAATGTAGAAAACAGAATAAAAACAGCTAAAGGAATTGCCCATTTTTTTCCGATGCTTACATGCTTCGAAAGTTCCTTATCCTTTAAACGCTCAAATTGCAGGATCCCGAGCATGAAGAATCCAATTAACACGGTTCGAACGATTGCCATTTGGGCATTATAAGGGCTGAAAGTATCGATCACCGTGATATAAATGATGGTCAACACGAAAAACAAAAGGATTCTTTTTTGATGAGTAAACCAATAATGAAGGAGATAACTCATTAACCAAAGCAAAATACTAAAGAGAAGCGTCCGAAAAATCGGCGTCATTCCCCACCAATTCGCTTGAAACATGAGCCCAATATTTTTTATAATATCGGCAACAAGTTCACCCAACCATGTAATATCTAAAAAATTTTCTTTAAAATAGAGCGAGTGAATCATATACACGATTAGAAAAACCTTAATGAATGCACCTAGTAAAAACGGCACTCGTAAAAATAACAATAGAAAGCATGCCCCAATAAAAATGACAAACCCGGCTGTCTCCTGCGTATCTGTCACAGTCTTAAGTGGTCGCAGCCATTCCCACAACAAAAGAAAGCCAAATACATTCAATAATAGGTTCCGAATATCACGTTGTGCTGGAATTTTAGGCTTCATGATTTTCTCACCTCATGGAAAATGTCTGCAAAATGCCCTTCATATACGACTTTTGCAAACACATTATGCTTTCGAATGGCTCCAAGGACACTAATCTCATCCTGTGTTAGTTGAGTTCCTTTTTCTTTGATGACGAACATTTGCAGATCTGCATTTCTCATTGTAAATCTGCCAACTAAATGAATCGTATCCTTGCTTAGTTCACTTGTAACAAGCATGAAGGTTACAGGCTGGTAGATTTTTTTCATCTCCGACTCCACAATTTGTGAGAATGGTAGAGGACTATCGTCTTTTACCTTTGCTAGGTGGTAATAAATCACTTGCTGCTGGGATTCGCCATCTTTTAAAGGAAAAACAGCTTGATCCTCCCCAACGGAGATAAATGAGACCTGGGCACCTTTTCTCAAAATAGCTTTTGTAAGGGAGGCTGTAAAGGTGACAACCTGTTCAAAATGATTGGACTTCGTTCGATCCATGAATAAAACAACATCATGGCTTTGCTGCTGCTCGAATTCCTTCGTCATAATATTATTTCGTCTTGCTGATGCCTTCCAATCGATCCATGAAAAACGATCCCCTGGTGTATAGTCTCTTACACCAACCGCAATTGCTGTATCTCGCTGTAATCTTACATGTGAAGATGTCATCCCTTGTTCAAATCGACTCTCAAGCTGTCGATATATCATATCTACGTACTGTGGATATACTAGAAACTGGTCTCGAACCGGTGCAATAGCTTCCTTTTCTATCAGTCCGAACAAATCTCCCGTCTTGATACGAATTCCTTCAAATATATGCTCTCCCCTCTGGATTGAATCGAATTCATATTTATAGGTCAATTCCCTTTTAAACCACGGAAAAAGAATGACCTTTGACCGCTTGGATTGCTCATACTTTTTTAATTGTGGTGGGAGAAGTTCCTCAATAATTAGGTACATTAATGGAAAAGGAATCTTTCGCCTAATTTCAATCGTTGCTTCAAATTTTTCCCCTGCCACATATTCTGTTTGGTTGATGTGACGAACCAGTTTAAAATCCTTAAGAGGATAGATACTTAAAGCAAAGGAATATAGCCCAAAGGGGATAAAACTATAAAATAGAAACCAGCTGACAAACCCACCTTGAAACATCGCATATACAAAAGTTGCTACAATGAGAAGGAAGATATTTACGAGCTTACCCGTTTCTTTTAGCTTTCGAAATAGTTTCCTCATCAACGATTCAACGACCTTTGCACAGGAATCGGCGTTCTTTCAATAATTTTCGTCACTACCTTCTCGGTCGTCATTCCTTCGAATCTTGCTTCCGATTTTAAAATGAGTCGATGTGGTAGAACATATGGTGCAAGGTATTGGATATCATCTGGAATCACAAAATCTCTGCCGTGAATCAAAGCATACGCCTGAGCTGCCTTCATTAATGCAATCGAACCACGTGGACTAGCCCCTAGATAAATTGAACTATGCTCTCTCGTTCGGCTAACTAAATCTACGATATATTCTTTAATGGTTTGGTCAACATAGACTTCCCTTACTTCCTTTTGTAGGGCTCTTAGCTCTTCAAGCGTAATGACTGCTTCAAGCTGCTCAATTGGCTTAGACCTTTCAGCTCTATTTAAAACCTCAATTTCTTCATTTACGGACGGATAACCCATTTTCATTTTTAATAGAAAACGGTCGAGCTGTGCTTCTGGAAGTGGATATGTTCCTTCATATTCAATCGGGTTTTGTGTGGCCATGACAAAGAATGGCTTTGGTAAAGGTCTTGTTACTCCATCAACTGTGATGCTACTTTCTTCCATACCTTCTAGTAAAGCAGATTGTGTCTTCGGAGATGTCCGGTTGATTTCATCCGCTAGTACAATATGACCTATAATCGGACCTGGTCTGAATTCAAACTGGAGTTCTTTTGGATTATAAATAGACGTTCCAGTTACATCCGATGGTAATAGGTCGGGCGTAAACTGAATTCGTTTAAATTCCGCGCTCACGGATTTCGCGAGGGAACGCACCATCATTGTCTTCCCTACACCTGGCACGTCTTCTAGTAAAACATGGCCTTCCGCTAATAATGCAACCAAGCTTAGTGTGGCCACATCTCTTTTTCCGATCATAACTTTTTCGATATTTTCGATAACTCTTCCTAAAACTGGATGTAACGTGTCAAGCTGCGCCATTTTCCGTCCCCCTAAAAACTCGTATCTCTTACAATATATGTAACTATTATACTATTCACACACTAATTATAAAAGCGAATATAGACGATTCCTAAATTCAATAAACATCGTTCCATAAGTTTTGATAGCTGCTCCAGTTAATCAAAAAAGACTCAGATTATAAAAACAATCTGAGCCAGAGTTTGCTTGTATTCTATTAAACGAGACTAGAAAGCACATGAACCCGGAGAATGATTCCTACTAGTCGTTGGTCTTCGTCAACAACAGCTAACGGGAACTTTGTTTCCAATGCCTTTGGAATGATGTCTTGGATATATTCATCCTTTGATACTGTAAAAATATCGTCCCGAATCACATCAGACAGTGTCTTCTTTTCCTTGATCCCATCGATACAATCGTCAATAGTCACAATTCCCTCTAAGCGTCTATGCTTATTCACAACGAATACACTTGAGATCCCATTTTTCTGCATTTCTTTTACCGCTACTTGTAAACTGTCCTTTAGGGATATCAGCGCATTAGATTGAATCATAACATGCTCCGCTTGTAAAACCTTAGAGCGGTCAATATCTTTTATAAACTCGGATATATAATCATTCGCAGGGGTCTCAATAATTTCCTCCGGTGTACCGATTTGCTCGACTACCCCGTCCTTCATCACCGCAACACGGTCTCCAAGTTTAAAAGCTTCATTGATATCGTGTGTTATAAAAATAATCGTCTTTTGAAGCTTCTCCTGAAGTTCTAAAAGCTCAAGCTGCATTTCTCGACGAATGAGTGGGTCTAATGCACTAAAAGGTTCATCCATTAGGAGGATATCTGGGTCATTTGCAAGTGCTCGTGCAAGTCCCACGCGCTGCTGCATCCCACCAGAAAGCTCTCCTGGATATTTATCCTCATATCCTTTTAGTCCGACACTTTCAATATTTTTTAACGCAATGTCTCTGCGTTCTTCCTTTGAGACATTTTTGATCTCTAGGCCATATTCCACATTCGCCAATACCGTTCGGTGACTGAATAGCCCAAAGTGCTGAAACACCATGGCGATTTTATCCTGTCTGAACTTCTTCAACTGGGAAGAACTATAACGAACAATATCCTCCCCATCTACATAGATAGATCCGGATGTTGGTTTATTTAAAAGGTTAAAACAGCGAATCAATGTCGACTTACCACTTCCGGATAGTCCCATGATGACAAAGATTTCACCTTTCTTGATTTCCATTGATGCATTGTACACACCAACGGTATGATTGGTTTTTTCTAAAATTTCTTTTTTACTCATTCCTTTTTCAATCATCGGAATAACGGATTTTGGTTTTGGACCAAATATTTTTGAGACATTCTCTATTTTAATTTTCATTTCCATGCTTATTCAGACCTCCTGTGTTTCTGGAAAGAGTTCGCTACCCCTGATGTCACACGGTCAATAATGATAGCTAGAAACACGATACTGATACCCGCTTCAAATCCAAGTGCCATATCAATGCGATTAATCGCAATCAGAACCTGTTCACCAAGTCCCTTCGCACCAACCATTGATGCAATAACAACCATCGCAAGTGCCATCATGGTTGTTTGGTTTACCCCTGCCATAATCGTTGGAAGTGCTTGTGGTAATTGAACCTTCGTAAGCATTTGCCATCTTGATGATCCGAATGATTGGGCAGATTCAATCACATCTTTATCCACATTGCGAATCGCTAGCTCCGTCAATCGGATAACAGGCGGCAACGCATAAATTAACGTTGCAAATACTGCTGAAACATTTCCTAGGCTGAAGAAGAAAATCGCAGGAATTAAATAAACGAAACTTGGCATGGTCTGCATCGCATCCAAAATCGGCTTCATGACAATGGAAAATCCTTTACTAAATGCCATCCACACCCCTAGTGGAATTCCAATAATGAGGGATATGAGAACCGATGTTAAGACAATCGCAATCGTGATCATCAATACATCCCATAATCCAAACGTTCCAATTAAAAATATAAAGAAAGCATATAACACACCAGAAAGAACAGATTTAAAACGCCATCCTAAAAGGAAAATAATAATTAAGAAGAGCCACCATGGAATGAAATTAAGAAATCCACTTATTCCATTGATAGTTTGAGAGGAAATTAGATGTATGAAATCAAAAAACCCTTCGAACGTTGTATCAATCCACTTAATAAATTTTTCTACATACTCACCAATAAATTCCCATCGTATTTCTGGAAAACTACCCATAAGTAGGTTACATAATGTAACCATTCACCTCACTTTTTTCACAAAATCTCTTACTATAATAAATTTGTAGTAGCTGGCGAACACCAACTACTACAACAACGAAATTACTCTAATGATTTTTTTACTTTTTCAGCGACATCTTCTGAAACCCAAGAAGTCCAAACATCTTCATGCTGCTTCATCCACCACTGGGCAGCCTCTTCAGCAGATGCATCATTTTCATTCATATATTTAAGAGCTTCTTCTGTTAAGTCATTACTCGTTTTATAGTTTTTTAGAAACTCCACAACCTCTGGTGCTTGTTCAGGCATATCCTTGTGGACAGCTACGACAACATCATTTGGTGGGAATGCAGTGCCAAAGTCTTCATTCCATTGTTCTTCGTTATATTCTGGTTCTTCTAAAAGAGTAAGATCATATTTTGCCGTTACCCATGTTGGTGACCAGTAATATCCGACCCATCCTTCGCCCTTTTCATATGCATCAACTAACGTTGCAACTGCACTTGAATCTGAACCAGGACTAATATAGTTAAACGTATCTCCTAAGCCATATGTGTCAACCTTAACTGACATTGTTTCCCCAACAGCCCATCCTGTAGGAGCACCTACGATAAGACCTTTGCTTGAATCCTCTGGGTCAGGGAATAATTCAGGGTATTTCTTCAAGTCCTCAACTGTTTTTAAATCTGGAGCTAACGGCTCGATTCCTCTTTCTTTGTCCCCTTCAATCAAATAAGTGGGAACATAAAACCCTTGGCTATTATCATCAAAGTTAGTAGCTACTGTTTCAATATCCCCAGCATCTGTCATTTCTTTATAAAGCTCTTTGACATTGTCAGTCCAAACTTCCATATACACATTGATGTCACCTTGACGTAAGCCTTCAAGTGTTGCAGCAGTCGATCCCGCTGTAACATCTGTTTGATAGCCAAATCCTTCCTCTAGGATTCTTTGTGCAATACTGTTATGGAAGCGAATACTATCCCAACCAGCATCAGCAAGCACAATTTTATCTATTTTTTCTGGTTCTCCATCTCCTGAAGACCCCTCACTACTACATCCAACTAACGCGAGTAGTAAAACGGCTAATAGTATTAATAATTTTCGACTCATTCTTCATTTCTCCCCTTTTTGTTTCATTTATTAGTAAACAGATTTATTTACTAAAGTTTAATAGAAAAGACAACTCACTAAAAATGAATATTCATTCATTTTTTGACGCTACGGATTTCTCCAAACTTATACAACAATTGCACGATGTGATTAGATTAATAGAAAGGTGACAATTAATTAATCAGTCAGGTGAAAAATGTAGGAGATATATTAAAGGCTACATTTTTCGCAAGATTTCGAGGATACTTCTTTTGAACTATTGATCTTGGAGGGAAAAGATATTTGTTGGTTTCACATGGGTGAACCCAAGGTCTATATTAAAAGTATAGAGGAATAATAAAATGAGGACAAACCTGATAATGTAGCATATCTCGTGATAAACTAGCATATTTCATGATTTCAAAACCTCAGGTTGCCGAAATTATTTATCCTTCAAAAATCCTCCCATATCCTTTCATATCCTCCAAATATGAAGAAATTTTCAGTATTTTTATCAAAATATGCTATATGTAGTATTTCGATAGTACCTTAGTCCCCTATTTAGTTCAGCTATGACCAGACACATGCCAATTTATATGGAAATTATCTCGGAAAATAGCAAAAAACCAGATGTGAGTATCTGGTTTCCATTTTCCTTCTATTAAAAACTATCTTTTTTTCTTCTGTAAGTATTTTTCGTTGATCACAAGCACTTTTCCATCCTCAGCCGGTCTGTATTTACGAAACTTAAATTTATTTTTTTCAAACAGGATATTCCCAATGATATAAATAGGTAGGATGATGAACAAGTTAATAAGCATTTGAAGCAATAGGTTTAAATCCTTCTCAAATATATAAATCGTAAATACTGCATAAAACGCAAATGACACCATTAATACAATAAGTATATTACATATATGAAAAGCGATCACACTCGTTTTTTCACGAAACATTCGCTCTAGTTCAGCCTTAAAAAAAAGCGAAATAAACACGGAAATCCCTATTGCAATAAGGGTAACAATATATGTAAAAACAGTATGCATGTTTGCTAATCCCTCGCCCTCATTTTCCTTATCAGTTTTAAGCCCAAGAGATTTGGTTACCTCCCCTTATTGTAACACATCCGCTAAAGAAAGCGGTTTTGTCAATAGAAAAACCTCAGCTTTCTTCATTGAAGAAGGAAACTGAGGTTTATTTAGATGAGAGTGTGTGATACCTATTAATGTTTGGACTGGCTTTAAGTTGATAGCTGGACTTTATCTGCAACGTCCTATCTGCTATACATTGCTGGCTAGGTACGATCGTTGACTGTTTCTTGGGTCCCATCTTTCATCCTTTTTTCAAAAAAAGCCAACACATCTTCAAGCTTCATCCCCATATTTTTAGCTTCGATGATTAATTCTACCCATTCCCCGTCAAGTTCCACTAGATCGCCCTTATTTGCCGTTTTAATCTTACCCATCCCCCAATATATTATTAGTTGGTTTCGTGATTTTGTAAGCCATACAAATAGATATCCACTATTTCATTTGCTAGTTGTTGTGGATTTTTTTCATCTGTGAATAATTTCGTGATGGTAAGTCGCTCAATGGCCCCAATTAAGCACTCTGCAACGGTTTGCATTTCTATCTCTTGTCGAAAGTAGTTATCCTGTTGTTCTGCTAGAAGATTCTCAGTGATATGATTTACAATAACTCGCTTAATTTCCTCCGATTCGCTTGCGATAAAAAATCCAATCTTCGTCAAATTACGATGGTCGTTAAAAAATTCAAAGATCCCACTAAGACCTTTAGCTATTTTGGAAGGTAGTATGTTTGTATCCAAATCGGGTTCAAGTCTGCTACTCTGGGTTAGCATGATTAATTTGTTACGAAATGTATGTACGAGCTCTTCAAAAATAGCTTCTTTACTTGAGAAATAGAGATAAAAACTAGGCTGTGTGAGTCCAGCCCTTTTTACAATCGTACTGACCTTCGTTTCGTGAAATCCATGTTCTGCGAATTCTTCTGCTGCAACCATAAGGATTGCCTCTTTGCTTTTGATCCCAACTGACCCCTTCTGTCTCCCACGTTGTCCCATGATAATGCCGCCTTTTATCTTTATTAAAATTATATTACTCACGAGTATTATCTCTTACAAAACACCCCCTGGTCAAGTAGTCTATTTCCAGTTTTAACCTACAAAAACTGACAAATTTCACGAAAAAAGACTACCTCCTTGAATTTAGGAAGTAGTCTTTTATGATTGAATTCTTTAAGGAAAATCTATAGAAAAAAAGGAAAATCTGCTACTATAGACTAATCAAAAAAGAAATTTTTTTCTACAAAAGTATTGATATCATTATTGGCTTTGTTTACACTTATAAACGGCAAAACACTTGGTCGCAACAAGTGTTTTGGGTTGTAGTTTTGGGTCTGTCTTATTGTCCTATTTTCAACTTACCAGGTTAGATTGCTAGGATTAGACACCTGAAACTTCAACTTCACCCATTTCATCCTCTTCATTTGTTTGTGCTTTAATATAATCAATTGTGACGATCGTTTCATCATCTTCGTGTTTGATCGTGCATTTACTATATTCCTTTTTAATATCTGCTACTCGAACGGAATGGCCAATTTCAAATTCAGTGATGTCAATCTCAATAAAATCAGGGAGATCATTCGCTTTTGCTGTAATGTCCAATTCGTAAAGAAATTGTTTCGCAACTCCTCCAGATTTCTCTCCATTTGAGGTTCCCTTTAAAATCACATTCACTTTAGTATCAATTTCCGTATCCTTATCAACTTGAAGAAAGTCGACATGAAGGACGTCTTTCGTTACAGGGTTATGTTGGTAATCTCTTAAAATAACATTCTTTGAGTTCCCATCAAGATTTAGTGCGAAAATACCATTTCTTCCAGCGCTCTTTATTACCTTTCTTAAATCAACATTGTTAACCGCAATGGATTCTGTTTGAATATCACTTCCATAAACAACAGCAGGGATTTTCCCATCACTTCTCAATTTTTTCAAACTAGACTTTTTAGTACTATTTCTTTTTTCTGCTACTAACGTATTCATTTAATTTCCACCTTTCTGATTTTTACTTAGACATTAGTTTTTATAGAAACTATATTCTAAAAAACATTAGAATTAGTTATATATCTAGTATATCGAATCTATCATTTTATTTCACATAATTGGCTTACAGGGTGAAGAAACGAGTTCGATGACAATTTCTATACGTTTCCATTTAATGATTAATAGAAAAAAAGCCTCCCACAAGTTTTATCAACTTATGAGAAGCCAATATGACTTTATAAAATTATCTACCTTTTTCCTTTATCATAAATTTCACCTAATGCTCTCGGAGCACGATTCGATTTAGAGAAAAAGATTAGTAATAATAACGTTAATACATACGGTAAAATCATGAATAAATCCGTGAAACTACTTGGTAATGCCATTGACTGAGCAATAAACGAGCCTCCAGATTTTGCAAAACCAAATAATAGACAAGCCGCTAAAGTAGGGAGAATCCGCCAGTTCCCAAAAATTAATGCAGCGATGGCTAAGAACCCATATCCCATATAAATATTTGAAGAAAAATTAGCTGAAATGGAATAGGCAAAACACATGCCGCCTAGGCCTGATAATAGACCGGATATAAGCACAGCAGAAAATCGAACTTTCGCAACATCTACACCAGCTGCATCTACTGAATGAGGATTTTCCCCGCTTGCTCTTAGACGCATACCGAATTTTGTCTTATATAAAAGATACCAAGCAAAAATGGCAATCACGATAATAATCACTTCAAACGGATATACATTCGTAAAGACCGCACCAATTACTGGTATATTGGCTAAACCTTCAATCGTAAAACGCTCTGATACACCTAAACGGAACTTGTCCGAGGCCGAGCCAAATACGATTGCATTTATTTGAGTCGTTAAGAAAGTCGTTAATGCTAACGCCAAAATATTAATTACAACACCACTGATTACTTGATCAGCCTTAAACTTAATACTTAGGACCGCATGAATAATAGAAAAAGCCATTCCACCAATCATTGAAAATAGTAACGCCACGTAAAATAGATTTTGAATATCTGTACCAGAAGCATTAGCGATTAAAACAGCTGATAGCGCCCCGATGAACGCACCGAACCCTTGAAAACCTTCAAGTGCTAGATTCGTAATACCACTCTTTTCACTATATATACCGCCTATTGCGATGATAAAAAGAGGCAGAGCAAAGGATAATCCATCAATAATTATTGTATCCATTATGATTCAATCTCCTTTCGTTCCACTTCTTTTTCCTTCAAACGGCTGACTTTATATTTCATGTAAGCACCACATGCACTAAACAATAGGATTAACCCGATGATAACAGAAGAAATTTCTTGTCTGATACCCGCTTGTGAGCTCATATACGTGCTTCCCTGATCAATGATAGATACTAAAAATGAAGAAAAGATAATACCAATTGGATGAGAGTTTCCTAAAAGTGATACAGCAATGGAATCAAAACCGATACTTGATAATACTTTTGGTTGGATGGAAGCAAAATAACCTAAATAATAGGTGACACCTGCAAGACCAGCCAATCCTCCTGAAATCGTCATGGCTAAGACTGTATTTCGTCCGACATTAATGCCTGCATATTTTGCCGCATTGCGGTTAGACCCTACAGCTTTAATTTCAAAACCTACTACTGTCTTATCTAAGAAAAACTTTATTAAAATAGCGATAATAATGGCCAACAGAAAGCCTAATGGAATATCCATTTTTAAGTTAGCTATATCAACATTAACTAAAGTCAGTCTTGCTTCATCTGATATATATTTTGATTGTCTTGAAATAGGATCGACATAATACATTTGAATAAAAAAGCTTATGACATATTGCGCAATATAATTTAGCATAATCGTAGATACGACTTCATTTATATTAAACCTATATTTTAGCCATCCTACTAATCCTCCCATTAATCCGCCAGCGACAATTCCGATTACTAACACAAGCGGCTTTGCAAGGATGGCATCTAAACCACTGTAACCGACGATAATCGTCGCTAAAAAACCAGAGACGAGCATTTGACCAGAAACCCCAATATTAAATAGCCCCGCTCTAAACGCAACTGCAACCGCTAAGCTGGCAAACACAAGCGGCGTCATCGCATTTAGCAAACTTAAAAAATCAGTTAACATGCTCTTATATCCTGCATAGGAAGGCTTTGGCATGATCCCTGCTCCTTGAAGTAAGTTGTAAAATGCCTGTAACGGATTTTTACCAATTAACAGGATAACAATAGCCGCCGCAATAAAGCTTATTAGTATGGAGACTAACGGAATTGAGATAGGTTGCCATTTCTCATTACTTATAAGTCGTAAAAGACGATAACTTAAGTTATTTTTCTTTTTATCTTTACTCATGCTTTGCCCCCATCATATATTCGCCGACTTCATTCGTCGTTAATGATTCACTACTAGCAACCTTTTGAAGTTGGCCATTATATATAACTCCTATGGTATCCGCTACATTCATAATTTCATCTAACTCTAATGAAACAAGTAAAATCGCTTTTCCTTGATCCCGTTGTTGAATGATCATTTTATGGATGTTCTCAATCGCTCCAATATCTACTCCTCGAGTTGGCTGAACGAAAATCATGAGTGGCGATTGTAATTCGATTTCGCGAGCAATAATGGCTTTTTGCTGATTACCACCACTCATCGAACGAACTTGTGTCTTATTACCTTGGCCACTTCGAATATCAAATTTATCAATCAACTGACTACCAAATTGCTCAAATTCCTCCGTTTTCAAGATTCCTTTACTAGCAAATGGCTCCCTATAGTACTGCTTTAAGGCTAGATTCGTTGATAAATCAAAATCCAATACGAGTCCAAAGTTTTGTCTATCTTCAGGTATATAAGAGATTCCAGCTTCTGTTCTGTTTCTTATACTTTCGTTAGTAATGTCCTTACCATCAAGGAATATTTTCCCGCTGCTAACCTTTGTTAATCCAGCGATAGCGTCCGCGATTTCAACCTGTCCATTATCTGCAACTCCGGCAATAGCAAAGATTTCGCCACCGTGTATGGTAAAGGAAACATCTTTCACGACTTCAAATCCATCTTCATTTTTAATGGTTAGATGCTCGACCTTTAATACTTCTTCTTTAAACTGAGCAGGTGCTTTTTCAGATTCAAAGCTTACCTCTCTACCGACCATTAATTGAGCCATAAGATTAACCGATGTTGTCTTTACATCCAACACATCAATTAATTTACCTTTGTTCAATACCGCACATCGATCGGCCACTTTTTTAATTTCATCTAATTTATGTGTGATTAAGATAATGGTTTTTCCAGCATTTCGAAGACCTTCGATAATACCTAGTAGGAATTCAATTTCTTGTGGCGTTAGGACTGCAGTTGGTTCATCAAAAATAAGGATTTCTGCTTCACGATAAAGCACCTTTAAAATTTCCACCCGTTGCTGCATTGAGACAGTAAGATCGGCAATCTTTTTCGTCGGATCCACTTCTAAGCCAAAGTTTTTAGACAGTTCTTCAATTTTACGATTCGCATTTCGAAGATCTACGTACGGAAAGAGCCCTGCAAATTTTTTAATTGGCTCAACCCCTAAGATAATATTCTCGGTAATTGTATAATCAGAGACCAACTTAAAATGTTGATGGACCATTCCGATGTTAAGCTTTGCGGCATGATTAGGTGAGCTAATTTTCACTTTTTCTCCACGAATAAAAATTTCTCCTTCGTCGGGTTCGTACATACCACCTAAAATACTCATCAATGTTGATTTACCTGCACCATTTTCTCCAAGTAAAGCAAAAATTTCACCTTTTTTAATACCAATGGATACATCATCATTCGCTACTATTCCAGGAAATCGTTTGGTTATATGTTTCATTTCTACAATATAATCAGACATCATTCTTCTCCTTTATCACAATAATAGGAAATAAAAGAAGTTCATCATTCCTCTAAAATGAGGAAATGATAAACTTCTCATGATTCACTTCGTTATTGTGCTCTTTTTAATCTTATAGCCCTGGAAACTCTTCTGGAGTATGATCATTAAAGTTAGATGCAGGTACGATTGTACCTTCTTTCACTAATTCGTAAGCTTCATTCATTTTGCTTAGTGTATCCTCTGATAATTGGTGACGACCTTCTTCTTTAATAAAACCAGTTGAATCTGTATCTGCATAAAGAACGACATTACCACCTTTAAAAGTTCCATCTTCAACAGTATTTAAGGTTTTTTCGATATTCATCGCCATGAATTTAACAGCAGATGTTAATACGATATTTTCAGAACCATTTACACCATCATCAAATTGGTCAACGTCTACACCAATTACTTTTACGTCGCCTTCAGCTTCCTTAACTGCTGTGAATACACCATTACCAGTACCACCTGCAGCAACAAAGATGATATCTACACCTTGTTTAATTAACGCATTTCCGATCACTTTACCAGTAGCTTCATCTGCAAAAGATCCTGCATAGTTACCACCAACATCAGCACCTGTTACATCAGTTCCTGCATAACCTGATAATTCAACCATTTCAACATTTTTTCCATACACCTTATTCACATAATTTACACCTGATTCAAAGCCAAATTGATAATTTACATTTGACGGATAAGCTATTCCATTTACAACCGCTACTTTATTTGATTTTGTTTCAAGTGCTGCAGCCATTCCTGCAAAGAAACCACTTTCTTGTTCAGCAAAGTTCATTGCATAGATATTATCGAAATCTGTTTGGTCACCTACAGGTGCAGGCTCAGAGTCATTTAAAATAAAAATTTTATCCGGGTTTTCTACAGCAATACTTGAAACACCAGCAAATTGAAATCCAGGTGTTACAATCACATCATAATCTGCCACAATATCAGCAACAGCTTGTACAGCCGCAGCTGGGTCACCAGTTTCTTCTTTAACAGCCTTAACTGTTGCTGTTGGATGTTTCTCAATAAAGCTTAAAATTCCATTATAGTTATCTTCATTAAAACTACCATCATCCACGCCTGAAGGGCTTGTTACAATAGCAATTTTTAATCCTTCTTCACCGTTTTCAGACTTAGCCTCATTTTCATTAGCTGAGTCACTTCCGCATGCTGCCATAACCGCAGTCATTAAAGCAATAAATAATATCATTACGATTTTCTTTGTGTTTTTCATCGAAATGATCCTCCTCTGTAAGTCATGTTGTATTATTTCTGTAAAAATTAAAAAGCACCGAGTTATACCGGTGCTTGACTTGTAGGAAGGTAGAGAACGGAAATAAAGCATACGTTTATCTCCATTTTTATATACGCAACCTCGTAGTCAAGCTATTTATGGTAGCTTGGTAGAAACTTTCGGGCCATATCCCCAATATTATACGAGAATAATATTTAATTTTTACTCACTCATAGTAACATCATAAATTCTACCTGTCAACGAAAAACGGATGTTTTTTCTAAAATATTAATTAACGTTCGGAATTGAGAGGGTTTTCAAATAAAAACAACCATAATATTTTGGAAAATACAGGTGAGTTCTTAAGTAACACTAGTTTTCGCCAAATGAACGAATGGCGTATTGCAATCAGGTTAAAATGTTTCAATCCTGTTTTAAATATTAAAAAAGACCGCGTATTGTTTATTTTTCATAAGATTAACTTTATAATGCACACTAGGTAATTTTTTTAGGAGAAATTATACTTCTAGCTTAAGGAAGGAGATCGATTATGAAAAAAATGATATTTACATTAGTAACCGGTCTAATGGCCGTTGTTTTAGCAGCGTGCGGAGGAAATGATGAAAGTAAAGAAAATAATGCAAAAACAGCGGAAACCGTTCAGCTGGAGCAACAGCAAAAGCAAATGGAAGAAATGCAAAAGAAATTAGAAGCACAGCAAATAGATGAAAAGAAAACTGTTGTCATCGTGAATGATCAAAAAATTTCAGGAAGCGACTATAATAGCGCTTTAGCATCTGTTCAAGGATTCATGCAGCAAATGGGACAAGATCCAACTTCTAAAGAGGCTGCAGAGCAAGCCAAAAACCAAACGATTGACAGCTTAATCGGACAAACTCTTCTTCTTCAAGATGCAGATAAAAAAAACTATAACGTTTCTGATGCAGAAATTAATAAGAAGCTAGACGAAATAAAAAAACAGTTTAAAACAGAGGAAGAATTCGAGACTGCTCTTAAAAAGTCCGGCATGGATATGAAAACATTTGAAACTCAAATAGCTGACGATATTAAGCTTCAACAGTACGTAGAAAAAGAAGTACCGGTTGGTGAAATAACCGATGAAGAAATTCAAAAAATGTATAATCAATTTGCAGAACAAGGAAAGAGTACTGGACAAGAAATTCCAAAACTCGAAGAAGTAAAACCGCAAATCGAACAATCTCTTCAACAACAAAAACAGCAGGAAAAACTTGCACAACAGGTTGAAGAGTTAAAGAAAACCGCAAAGATTGATATTAAAATTTAAGATATTACACACAAAAACAAACAGTTCAAGGAATAATAAAAGAAGATGACTCTCTACAAAATGTAGCATTCATCTTCTTTTTTATTGCTTTAAAAACGCATTTTAAATACTTTATTGGTAAGTGGATATAGAAATTTAACCCCTTTTTTCGTTAGCATATCTCCTATAAGATGCGAAAGATAAGCTATAGTGGAAATAAGAGCCAAACTGTCCACCCCAGTGCTAACTTGTAACAGATAGGACATATACCACCAATAAGCCAATGCCCAAATCGTATGCGTTAGACCTCGGTGTGGAAACCAACCTGCGCCCCCTATGTATAAGGCAAACATAACCAACCACCACAACTCATTCGTAAATGCATAGTATAAAAGGAATAAACTTAAGATGCTCATCAGAATATTTTTCAACGTTTCCTGGCTCTTCAGGGAAAGACCTATAATGACTGCTCCCCATCCGAAAAGAAGAAGTTTATTTTGCTCTGTAAACCATTTTTCATCTAAAAAAGACAAGTCATTTACATTTAAAAAGTATGCAACCAATGCTAGGATCATTAATGCTATACCGACAAATGCCCCGACTTTTTTAATTAGTTTAGCCGTCTTCGTTACACGCTTATTTAATAGATTGTTTCCGTCTAAATCAGGAGCAAGCGAAGCCAATCCTGATGCAACTAAAATGACAGGCATCGTTTCAAGTGATTGGCTAACAGACGCCAACGCTCCTATACCTAATCCAATTGTTAAATGAGTTCGACCTTTCATGCTGCCACCTCTTTGTTGTTGTCTATTTTTCTATCAGAAGTTATCCAAAAATCAAATTATAACACAAAAAACTTGCCCTACTTTTAAAAGGAGCTATTTGCCGAAGATGACATTGAGGATCAAAAAGGAGAATTGATGGTTGTTGAGTTTGGTGGCACCTCATTTGGACAAACGGAAGAGTTAATAAACAAAACGATTGAGCTGAAATCCGGAGATATATTGAAGCCAAATGATGTCTTTTAGACCAGAGCTATACCTGATATGGATTCTTATTATGATCTGTGATATTAGGGACCGTCACAAAGTATTTATCCTTACATAAGATGACTTATAAGTAGAACAGAATGGGAGGAAAAAATGTGCCTTCAGTTATCAATTTAGGAATATTCAATGTCAATTCTCCCCAACCAAGCTCAGTCGTGCAAGTTGGTGAATTAGTCGTTAATGGTATGGATGCCAACAGAAAACAAAATCTAAACCTTGCTGGTATGTATGGTATTGGCAATGCCAACATAGGAAATCTTAATAGTATTGCAGATAGCTTTGAAGGAATGGACGGAGTAATCTTTGATCAGGACATTAAGCCTAATTTTGGAGGAAATGTCTAAGCTGTTTAAAATATAGATTTATTGATAAAATCTAAAAAACAACAAACCCTTTTATTAACCAAGGGTTTGTTGTTTTTTAGTATGGTTATGAGGGTTTTGATTTTTCTCTTGTTCTTGTTGTTTTTTTGATGTCGGACTTTGCTCGTATTTTGATAGTGATGCTTTCATATGAGCAAGGTTATTTTTATCACCATGAATATTACCAAGTCCCTGGTTATGCTGTTTACTATTTTGAAAGTCTTCAATAAAATTGTTTCCGATGCTAAAGCACGAAGCACTTTCAATTACGCCAATTTTAATCGTGCCAATCTTGAAGGTTGGGGATAAAATAGCTGATTCCATAAATCTATTCCTCCTCCCATTCTAGAGTATCTTTAACCCATTCGTTGTTAATCAATGTATTTTCCTTTCCGGATAAGTCTCCAACGATTTCAGTAATCACTTTACTTGAACGAAAATTTTTATGTGTATTTGTTTCTCCAAGAAAAAAACCTGAAGAATCACCAAGACTTGTTACTTTAATGTCCCCCAGCTTTATTTTAAGCATGTTATCCGTTTCTCCTTTTACTTGATACTTATTACACAGCAGCCATTTGTATCGTATAGTGGCTATTGCCCACTTTTCTTATGTAAGGTATTCAAATTTCCAGTGGAATGTCACTCTCTTTTTTTCGGACCATATTAACATTGTAATTCCTTAAACATACAGTACAATAAACGAATTAGAAAATTGTTCAAACGTGGTGAACCTTATATGATAAACTCCAAACATATTAACTTTACCGGAGATATACATGTACAAACGATGCAAAGGCAGTCAGGTATATTTATTGGAGAGCGGAACTCAGCGATCGGCTGGAGTGCCCACGGAAAAGAGAATCGGGTAATTGGAAGTATTAGTGGTCAGTCTAATCTGCTCCTTCACAATACGTTAATTTTAAATGATCCTGATATTGTAGATACCCCCATTGATGACCGTGACATAAATTTGCACGTTGAACAGCCAAATGACAATCATACAACGAATCTTACCCTTGAAAGTGTAAACGTTAATGCAATGACGAATAATAACTCCTTGAGTATTGGAAAGGGACATATAAATGGAATAGATGGTAATAACAAAAATAATTATTCGATAGGTAATCTATATGGGCATGAAAATCAGATTAGACATAATGTCAATTACGTAGATGACCAAGATGGAGTGGATGGGATTATCGATGACCAAGACATTAAAATTACAAATATTGAAAAGTGATGAATCTATGTGTAGATCATTGAAGTTTGCAAATCATTTATCTAAGGATCGTTTCGGAAGCGATACCCTTTAGAGGTTTTCACAATCTCTTCCTTGGGGGCGGAGGTTTCTGATAAAGATTCTTTTTTTAACAAATTACTATTCACTTTTAGATCAAGTGATTCAGACAAATCGCCCTTACTCATAATATTGTTTCCAATCATCAACTTTCCGCTTAACTCGTCAATATCAAGATTATCTAACTGAAAGGTAAGGTTCTCTAAATGATCAATTTGAACATGCTCAATCTGAATTGATTTTGCTTCACTTTCCTTTTCTTTCTGTTCTAATAACTCAATAATTCGATCTAATTTTGTTAATAACAGAGGGTTTATTTGTTTTTGTTTTTGTTTTTTTATAAAAGAAAAGTATTTAAACATATTCCCCCCCCTATATGTAAATGGATTTGACCATAATGACATCTATACTTGCCTTAAGCAATGTTATTATATTTATACAAACTTTATGCGTAGACATTTGCAGTTAGTATATAAATCCAAGGAGATTCGTAAAGTTCCGATTATCTTTCAGAATTAGAAAAAAAGGCCTCTCACCAATTCAGTGAATTGATGGAAGGCCTTCTTGATTAAGAGCGATTTTACTGAGGGAGATATTAGGTGAATTTTTCATGACAATCTATAAATTAATCATTCCACATTACACTGGCATCAGTTGAACAGTGTCAGGGCCACCGCTCGTATGATTATTCTTCTTCTCGTAACAGAATGGCTTCCTTCGCCATAATTGCAAGTTCAATTGTTTCAAGGGTTTTACAATAATTATTTAAAACATCTTCATTCAAACTGACTTCTGTATGAAGATAATCCAGAACATGCCAATCCCCAAACCAATCTTCGCTCTTCGCTTCTTCATGGGGGGTATTTGGCCAGGCGTATTTTAAAGGCGGACTGTACAACCGCTTTGCGCCCTTTCTCAACAAGCAATTCTTGACCCGTCGTTTATAAAGGGAACGGGGAAAAGATTCATTAATATCATTAAACAAATCAGGCCAATAATCTTTCCGTGAGCCCGTGTGAGGACATTTATGTACCCATTTCAAGACCCCCGCCAAAATCTCTTCGTGCTGAAAAAGCTGGGAATACAAATCTTTCCCGATTAAAATTCTTTCGTGGAGTGAAGTGAAATGCCGTGAGGTGGCGCCAACAAGTGAAGGTTTCTCCATTATTTCCCCCGCATAGTAGGGAAAAAGAATGTTATTCAATCGCAAAAAATCATACATTTTGAAGCTGACCGTACCGGTTACGGTTTTTTTGAAATGATTATTTTGAATTAATCTTTTTTCCAAATAGCTTTGTTCATTTATCACCATGGCAATCGCCAACGTATAGCTATCCCCGCTGCGCCAAAAATAACGCCACATCGTCTCCATGAATGTGGAAGTGTGTAAAAAAGGTAAAAGATGGAACATCTCTTGGCTACGCCTCACACTCAGGTCATAAACCCCAAATTGAGGATACACATCTTGAAAAATCAACCAACTGCCACGTTCCAAAAAGGAAAAAATGGCTTTCTGATCCCTTTCAGGAAGAAGTTTTGTAAGCAATTCTCCTTTTAAATCCGTCATGTTCCAACCGACGTTTCGCGATACCATATGGCCAAGAAGGGCCCAATGTATTTCAGGATACTGAAGGTAAAACTGATAATAAGCCTGCGTCCGTGTTACGTTGTTTTGGTTAAATTGTCTCGTCTTTTCTCTTATAAGGTGTATACATTTTTTATCATACTCTGATAAACGGGGTAGAGGGAAGGAAGATTTTTTTTTCATTTTTTTTTTCAATTCTTTTTTTACATCTGATAAAGAGTCCGGCAAAATGGCATCATCCTTTTCAAAGTTCATTTTGACTGTTTCAGTCCTCCCCATCAAAAGATGCATATTCAAGTTGCTCAAGTAATATGAATACAATACAAAGATGAATTTTTTGGAGAGGATATGTAATATGAGGCATCGGGTATATAAGGAAATTAACAGAATCGCCAATCAGTTCGTCCAGGACCAATCAGAGGACGGTGCCTGGCGTTATCCTTTCGAGACCGGAATCGCAACAGACTGCAGTATGATTATCTTATTACGGACATTGGAGATAAATGATGAAGAGTTCATAAAAGAATTGGTGAAACGTATCGCCGGAAAACAGCAGGAAGATGGATCTTGGAAGCTGTTTCATGATGAGGAAAAAGGGAATCTGACATCCACCGTGGAAGCTTATTATTCTCTTCTTTATTCTGGTTACCGGGATCTAAAAGACCCAGAAATCCAAGCAGCACGAAGGTTTATTTTGGCCAACGGAGGGGCCACAGAGGTCCATATGTTTTTGAAAATCATGTTGGCCCTAACAGGACAATGTGAGTGGCCCCACTTCCCCATTAATATTGAAGTGATGCTTTTACCAGACTCCTTTCCAATCAATCTTTTTGATCTCTCCGTGTATGGAAGAGCCAACATCATCCCTTTTTTAATCCTCGCCAATACAAATTTTCGTAGGAAAACGCCAAGATCACCCGATCTGTCCGATTTGTTTCAAAAAAGAGATGTTCGTTTTTTTACAGAGGATCAAGAAGAAGAGGTCCGCTCGGTGTTCAAATTAATTAAACAGGGAATTCAGGCTCTGCAATACCATGGAAACCTTCGAGAATTGACATTATATCGCGCCGAAAGATATATGCTGGACCGAATCGAACCGGACGGCACCTTTTGTAATTATTTCAGCTCCACTTTTCTAATGATTTTTGCCTTACTGGCGAGAGGGTATTCAAATACACATCCGGTCATTACTCGTGCCGTGCAAGGTTTAAAAGCGATGACCTGCGGGATTGACGGAGAACTTCACTGCCAGTACACGACGGCTACGGTCTGGAATACGACTTTAATTAATTATGCTTTACAAGAATCCGGAGTTCCCTATTCATCCAACACTGTTCAAAAAGCAAATCATTACATTCTCTCCCGTCAGCATCTCAAATACGGAGATTGGGTCATTCATGAGCCGAACCTGTTACCGGGAGGTTGGGGGTTTGCAGACATGAACACGATCCATCCAGATATTGACGTCACAACAGCAGCACTGAGGGCGATACGTACTTTGGCCATAGAGCAAGTGGATTGCCGGCAAGCATGGGATCGTGGAGTAAACTGGCTCATTTCTATGCAAAACAATGACGGCGGTTGGGCGGCATTCGAAAAGAATGTGAACAAAAAAGTATTGAACTTGTTACCGATAGAAGGCGGAAAAGATTTATTGATTGATCCGTCGACAGTTGATTTAACGGGAAGGACTTTAGAGTTCTTCGGAAACTTTACCCATTTGGATCATCACCATCCCATGGTGAAAAGAGGGATTCGTTGGCTGTTGCGGCATCAAAATTCCGATGGTTCCTGGGTGGGGCGATGGGGCGCGTATATTTATGGCACATGGGCGGCTGTAACGGGATTGGTAGCAGTTGGAGTTTCTACGAATCATCCAGCTATTCAAAAGGCTCTAACTTGGTTGCGGAAAATTCAAAATTCCGACGGGGGATGGGGAGAATCCTGTAAAAGTGATATCCAAAATTTTTATGTGCCATTGGGCGAAAGTACCCGCACTCATACCGCTTGGGCCCTTGACACACTCATCTCTGCCGCAACTGGAGTTACACCTGAAATTGAAAACGGTGCAGCTTTTTTAGTGGATAAAAAAGAAAAAGAATGGACGACGACTTACCCAAAAGGAAGGGGAATGGCAGGGGCCTTTTATCTCAATTATCATTGTTATGAATATATTTTTCCTTTGCTCTCCCTGGCCCATTATCAAAAATTAGCTGGTGGGCAGCTCCTAACGGGGTTGTCACACGAAAATTTTAATTAAGGATTTGTCTATTCATAAAATCAATTGAGTGACCTTTGGCATACTTTTATATCCTGTCCCATAAAATGAACAAACCACATCGGACGGCAGACCTTGGAGAAAAACGAAATCTTACCAACTAAAAGGAGGCAGACAAAAGATGCTAGGGGCTCTCCACCAATTTTTAGATCTTAAAACATTAATTTGGTTGTTTCCTATCATATTTATTTTCCACGACTTAGAAGAGATCATAACCATTGAATCTTCCATGGCTGCTAACAAAAACAACTATCCCAAAACTAACTTTGTTGAACGAACATTAAGAATGAGGGAGAAACTAGGTTCGACCGCTGCCCAGCTTGCTGTTTCGGCTGCATGGATTTTACTGATTATCTCATTCACTACAGTGATGACCGCTCATTTTTCATCTAACGGTGGGAGCTTTCTTTTATTTACAGCCATTCTTAATTTATTTGTTTTGCAGGCATTAATGCATATTGTTCAAACCATCATGTTCAGGGGCTACACGCCTGGCATCATAACGTCACTGTTCCTCCTTATCCCTTACTGCCTCGTTACATATTATTTTTTAGTCAAAGATGGACAGATGGACTGGCATTTACTATTTACCAGTCTTCCGGTTAGTCTCATCCTGATTCTGGTTTTCCTAGTTGGCAATCTTTTAGGCCGTTATTTTATTCGATAACTGGCCCCAGACTCTTTTATAAAGTCACTTGACCTTTTCATAATGCTTGTGGAAGAGCTGGAGTAGGGATTAAAGAAATACAATAGTGGCTTGGACATACAGATATTAATACGTCGATGAATATCTATGCTCATATGACCGCCAATATGGAAGAAAAGGCCTCCCATCAGTTTAGTACACTGATGAAAGACCTTCTCTAAATAAAATGGTTTCAGTGAAAAAATTGAGCATTTATCTTTATTCCACTTAAAAACTCCTATATATCAAGGCTGTATGATGTTTATTACATCATGCCGCCCATAAAACGAGAGTCTGTAATATTGTTAACGTTGAGTGCAACACGTACGGTAAATCAACGTTTTGGATATTGTTAGGTGTAACATCTTTAACGAGGATTTATCGCCTTTTATGGGATTGCGTTAGCAAAATATTAACAACTTCATAGAGTAATTTAAAACAATTATTTACAAGATGATGGTTTAGATGTCTACGTCAGTGAAAACATCTCGAACAGCTTTTTTTCCTTTGTTAGCGGGAATAATCCTAATACTCTTCATCCCATTATTCCGTTTGTTCATTTTTCTCTACAGAAGTTATTTTTCAACTGTCCAAACCCATGTGTTTTTCATCTTGTTGAACCTTCTCTTTTTGATATAACCCACCTTGTCACAATTTTCAATCCTGTGTTCCTCAACCAATTTAGGAGAAATATACACATAGCTTTTACTTCTTAGAATTATCGTGTTTTACCACAATTTCCTGAGACGCAGTAACTGAGTTTCCGGCACTATCGGTTGCTCTATAAGTAATAGTATAAACACGGTCTCCACTGCCACTTCTTTCAGCACGTACTAAGAAGTTTAGATCGGATGTCCCGAATTCAGCGCCTTGTATATCTTGAGTTGTATTTCCAGAACCTTTAGCGTGATCCGGTTGATTACTTACAATCGATACCAATTCATATGAATCAACTCCAGATAAATTGTCGACTGCCTTGACCGAAGCATTTATTGGAACCAACTTGTGGTTTTTATTTGTGATAACAGATTGATCAAAAGAAACGGTTAATGTTGGTGCTGTTTTATCGATTTTTACCTCAATGGATTTAGTTTCTTCAACATTACCTGCGTTATCAACGCTCTTATACTCAACTGTGTTTACGCCTTCGTTTTGTAATTCGAACGCATTGGTATACTGGCTCCAATCACCATCATTTATTTTATATAATGTTTTAGCAACTCCCGATTTATCATCAGTAGCATTTAATGAAACTTTGACATCACTTGAGTACCATTCATTAGCCTTTGGTAAAGAAGATTTTAGTTCCATTTTTGTTACAGGGCTAATTTGATCGGATGGGACTATTTTAATAGAATAATCGCTTAAATCGCGGTCCTCATAAGTGGATGTATAGCTTAAATCGCGGTATATATAAGTTAATTTTTCGTTATAATAAGCAATGGAATTATTTTGATTATCCCATACATAGATTTTTTCTAGTTTATATTCACCTTCAGCATCATTCTTATTGACGGGGAAAGTCCCTTCATATTTTCCAGTTTTAGAGTTATAGTAGAGGCCCATAGATCTAGTACCCCCGTTCGGAAAACGATAGCTCACGTCTACAGATTTAACCCCTGATAAATCGTCTGTTATATCTGCCGACATCTTAACATGATTACCAACGAAAGCCTCTTTAGCTGAAACTGTAAAACTATTTACTGTTGGCGGTGTAACGTCTGAATTGGTTCCATATACATGGATATCATAGTCGCTTAAATCGCGGCTTTCAGAATTATAATCACTGAAGGGGGATGTTTGGTTTATATATTCATAGTCATTCCTTTGATTATCCCATACAGAGATGGTACTTATTTTCCATTTACCTTCAGCATCATACTGACCGACGTTGAAATTCCCTTCATATTTTCCAGTTGCAGAGTTATAATAGAGGCTAACAAGTTTACCACCCGTGTCTTTCGGATTATCATAAAACACCCTTACAGATTTAACCCCCGATAAATCATCTGTCACATCTGCCGATATCTTAACTTGGTCATCAACCGTGGCCTCTTTAGCTGAAACTGCAAAACTATTTAATGTCGGTGGTGTACGATCCCCTTGCGCAAAGACTGTTGATGTTGGAGATACTAATGATACTACCATCAATAAAACCATTGCTTGTGCAAAAAAACGTTTCTTCAAAACTATCATGATCAAACCATCTCTCCTCTATATTACGATTTCATTATCTAATCAAATAACACATCTACACCTTTTTACTTTGGTATTATATTATATAAGAATAGTAGAATGTATAAATCAACGGAAAATGGTAGATTAGACTTAGATTTGGGACGTGGGATAAGTCCGTTGACCCGCCATATACTTCTAAAATTAAATCTTCGATTGCAGTATTGGATAATTTCATCGTTTTAGGTGTCTGTGCATTGAGAACAAAAGGTAGAGAAAAATATATTCGTATCTTAACAAGGGCCCAGAGCCATATAGCTCTGCACCCTTTTTTCGTGCCTATATTTTTTAAAATAAGGGCTAATTCAACAGCCTGCAGCCAAGAATCATGGTCTTGAACATGATAACTTGATGTTTCTTATCCTTTCGTACACAGGAATCAGAGTTGGCGAATTGGTTGCCCTCAAATGGAAGGGTGTGGACTTTAGGAATAATACGATCAGCATTAACAAAACATATTACAATCCTAATAACAATACTCTTAAATATCAGCTAGTCACCCCAAAGACGAGAAAATCACGACGTAAAATCATTGTCGATGAAGAGGTGATAAACGCTTTAAGGGAACATAAAAAAGTTCAAGAGGAAGTCATTAAGCGATTAGGGAAAGCTTACTATAACAAAGACTTTATCTTTGCCAAAATGGAACGGCAATTTGGTTATCCTATTGTCATTAAGACCGTTCAAAACAGAATGGCGAGGCTACTTAGGATTGCAGAACTATATTATGAGTTAACACCACATTCATTATGGCATACTCATACGTCACTTCTTGCCGAAACTGGTGTCTCTCTTGAACAAATCATGGATAGACTAGGCCATTCCGATGATCAAATCACAAAAAATGTGTAACTCCATGTAACCCAAGAAATGAAAAAAGAAGCTTCCCACAAGTTTGCTCAACTCATGAGAAGCCTCCGCTAAAAACATCATGTTAACAAAATGTTAACATCACACTCTCATCTTACTTAAAAACCCTTATATATCAAGGGGTGAAGCGGCTTATTATATCATGCCGCCCGTAAGGTGAGAGTGTGTAATATCATTAACGATGAGTATGAAAAGTACGGGATATCAGGGTTTTAAGAAATCTGAGGTGTAACATCTTTAACGAGAATTTACCGTTTTTCATGAGATTGCGTTAGCAAAATGTTAGCAATTTCAAGCAGATATTCTGAAACAGTTGTTCACACACTCCGCATGACTGGTGTATTGATTGTAGAAATCCAATTCATTATGGATGTAGCTAAGTTCACCTTCATATACTTTTTAAAATCTAATGTTTGCAATTATTACGCTTTATTATTCAACAAAACATTAAAAAAATCGCTCCTAATTGAACTAGGAAGCTCTGAACTGGCGGCAGGTCAAGAGAACGTAATACAATAATTGCTTTATTTTAAAACCCCATTAAATTTTATAAAACTGTAAGACTGAAGCCAACCAAAGTTTTTAAGATTTAATCCTTTTTATGGTTATTGAGGTACAAGAAATTTTAACAATAGGGCTATCCTGTTTTTTGCTGTAAAAATTAAAAAAGCTCAATCAAAATCTCCAACTAGGAAATGGATAATCTCCTTATTTTCACCAGTCCAATCCTTGAAGTATTCAAATTCACTTGAATTAATTCCAAAATGTTCATTACTCCTGGCTATCTTAGCTATTCAAACTCCCTTTTAACCAGACGCGGGAACGATATGGACCGACAGGGATTTGGATAAGGCTTGTTTTTCCTATCGAATTGACCCCGTAAAGTTCATCACTTTGGTTCGAGTCGAATCCTAATAGTGGGTGTCCCCCCAACTCTAGGGCACATGCTGTCAAGAGCAGCCTTTGCACGAGTATACCTGCTTCCATCTGTTGAATTCTGTATCCTCTATAGCCCAGTTCCTTTTTGTAGTGGTCCTTGTCTCCAACAACATGCAGACAGAGTGGAACTTGAAACAGATTTACAATAGGCGTTGTTAAACAATTTTGTATATACTCCCGGAAATCCCCCTTAGATATTCTCCGAAGTGCATGTGCACCTTTGTCATAGGCGTAAGCACCATCTTTAACACCTTCCACGTTATAAAAAGTGCCATACAAATTTAAACCAGTATCATGATTCCCCTGGGTATTGTCAAGGTCTTTTTGATATGAAAATGATAAAGTCTCATTTAACAAAGTGGATACTGTTGTTTGACTGACTTTCCCTATCATAAAATCAATATCAGGAGAATGCCTCTCTCTGCAGACGGATGCTAAATCGTATGACATCGCCTCCGTAAATGGCAGTATGATTAACTCTGTACCTAATGCATTGTTAAGAGGATCATCTTTTTTTATGTTCACAAATGAATGTGTTGCTTCCAACATCGACGCTTCATTGATCTCTTTCAGTACTGGGTAATCAATGACTCTCTTTGAACGGTTATATGTTACATGCTTGAGCAACGGAACTTCCCTTGACAATTCCGTTGCAGAAATATTTTTTTCTATATTAAATTGGTCAACATTATAAATAGATAATGGGATCACAGCATATACACTTTCATCCTGTTCAGATAGCCCAAGCAAATGATTGATTGAACGATCTAGAAATTGATAACATACCCGTGTTGAGAACCCCATCCTATCCGCAACTTCCAACGATTGCCCAATTAGCACGCCTGCATCTAACCCTTGTAACCTGTAAGAGAAATTATTGTATTTGTAAAAATTTTTCCAAAAAACCGTCGATACAAAAACAGTGCAAAAACAATCTGAAAGATTATAACGATTTCCAAGACTTCTGGATAGATAAGAATCGTAGTTGCCCTCTCGTAGCAATAAAAGGCGATGGTGTGCAACATCGTAGTGGTAAACTCCCTCTGGTACATCCTCCAACTTTAAGTACACATATAATTCATTGGGATACAACGCTCCACCAGAGGGAACAAATCTGCGAAACAACTGGGCGTAGCTTACAGTAGGTTTTTCCTCGGTGCCCTCAATGAAAGGAACTTGAGAGTATCGAGTAAGACCAAATACATACCATAAGTAATGACCAAACTCCTCTAGGCTTGGTATTGAATTAACTTCTCTCCCTTTGAGGGTTAACGGTACATCTGCGGTAAGTGGAATCTCTGGTAAGCCACGGTACAGTTTATAGGGAAGTGGTGCGTCTTCCCAATCCGGTTGCCAATCCGACGTAAGAAGTTTATCAGTGTCAAAATGCAGATTGTATAGGAATGTATCTAGTTCCAACCTGAAACCCTCCTACTCTTGCAGTTATGGAAATGGATGGGGATATGGATTCAACTGTTCATATGTTAACGGTTGCTTTTTAAACCCGAGTTTCACAGGTACGTTGAGTACCCGGTCAAGACCTCTTATACGTGTAAGGTGATGTCCAAATGTCATTGGCAGCATTCCAGGAATTAATACCTTTACACAAAATAAGCTGTTCCTTTTGGTTATAGGTGATGTTTGGTCAACCACAATGACTTCCAGGTCTAACCTTCGGAACCTATTTAGAATATCCTCAACATCATCCTTCAAATCAGCATTCACCAACGGACATTTAAATTCCTCATCAAATGTACGTAAAGGACGATTTTCATCCAATAAAAAACTTAAATTCTCCTCTGCTTCTTTCAGCCCGTATAGCATGCCATGGTCCTCCATGGTACGTACAGCAAACGGATTCTGTAACATTTCTTCATATTTCTGTCGATTTTTGTCTAAGATTTCGTCATTCCTAATCATCATTCCTGCAAGTTCGTAAATCGCACTTTTTACTGCCTTTACAGGATCAGGATTAGCTCCTGCTGCACAAATGAGGTTTGCACCCTTGGAACTTCTGTTTTTTGCCACTGCCCAAACGCACGGAATCTCATGTTCCATTGTCGCATTGTAAAAAAGCAGGTCATACCCAGCGACTTCACGAATCCGGCTAACCATCAACTGCAATTCTTTATCGTTCGCAGAACTAAGGTCAAGGCGGGGAAGTGGGAGTTGTGCATACCAGGTTAATAAGAATGAGTCTCGCTCAACGACCTCCATAATTGCATGGAAAATGGCCTCCTCTAAACTCCCTCCTAATGCACAGCCGTTGGAAGTCTCATAAACAAATCCTTCTCCATATCCCAAACTGTAAAAGGCCAGTAACTCTGGAACCAGAATAGGGCGTTCTTGTAAAAATGAATATCCCCAGACCCAATTCATTGGTTGATCAGGATGAAATGGTTTAAATGGAAATTTTGGCTTTGCATACTGTTCCTCCCCATGCAAACCTACCTTTGCAGGATTTAATGCTTTATCCGCCAAATTGTGATAGCTATCACGAATTACCTTCTTTTTGCCTCGAGGTTCGATTCCGCAATATCTCTCCAAACCCTCTAAAATAGCAGTTAGCTCACTCATTTCATAAGAATTAGATCTACCTGCTACTCCCTCATCCCCCACAAACAACGGCATGTTCACTAAAACGTCAGCGAACGGTAGCCTGAAATCCTGCATTTTCCCATTCATGATACCAGTACGATAATCCAGATAATCTTTGACTAGCACGTTTTTTAATTCATCCATCGAACGGCATCGGTAACCAGCAGGATTCAATTTAGGGCTGGGTTCTAACTTAATGTAAGCCAATTCAGATGTGTCCTTAGGTATTAGACTGCACATAGCGCACAACGGATCTGGCAAGAAAAAGTGGCTGGAGATCGTTAACATTTTTAGATTTGTAATGAACACCCGTTCTCCTAGGCAGCTTTGTTCTCCTTGAAGAATCTTCATCACTTCGTTGCTAATCAAGATCGCCATTTGCGATAGTCCGGTTCGTGATACCCATGCATCACGGAGTAAACCTTCACTTGCTGCCATTTTCATCCGAAGCCCCAACATTTCTTGGCGATCAGGACCAGCTAACATAAGTCGTATGTCAGCACATTGAGAACATCCCGGTACATCAGGTCGTACAAATGGACCAATGATTCCCTCACCAAACGAAACGAAACCTCGAAGCCATGGAATACCTAGGGCCCTTAACCTCTCTTCGGCTTTTTGATGAACGTGTGGTTTCCAGGTATCGTGCAGTACAAGAACTAATTCTGTATTTTCGGGAACCTCTTCAAGAATGCTTTGGCGCCTAACAATATAATTTGGGGACAATTGATCATAGACATATTCCGCTAATAGACCCTCACCATCTATAAGTATATAAGCAGCCATTAGGATCCCCCCTCTTGAACCTGAACACCAAACACCCCTGCCAGCTCTTGCTTTAAAAAAGGCTCAAAGGCAAAGTCATAGATTACTAGCCGCATGCGGTTCCGTTTTAATATATGAATAGACGATTGTAATAGCTCCCGAGACGTAATTTCATCACAAGATGGGATATCCAGTTTGCTTTCGTTTTTTTCTAGAAAAACCTCTGACTCCATCTCTTGCTTTACTGTAGAATTCACTTGGTTTTGAGCTTCCAAAAGCGCTTGTTCCAATGCATTACGTAATGCCAAAGTTGTATTTAAACCTGCACTTTTGTACAAACGGCCATTCGACCTTACCCACGCCACAGGAAAGCCTAGTACATCCTCTTTGAAACCAATTGTTGGAGTACCATTTAAGGTAGTCAGGGCATTAAAATAAAATCTGCATCTCTTATCTTCTATTGCTCCCAACTTAATACCATAAACCGTACTCTGCTGATCGACCTTCCTCTTTTTCAATTCTTCACCTAAACATACTTGAAGGCCTCTACAAACAGACTCTGCGATTGTTTCTCCAGCACCGATCCCTATAAATTCCTCAGGTATGTTCGCACCTACCTTATTCTTCTGATGTTTGTATCCCACATCGTGCATATTTATCATTTGTGAAACATACATTTCAATGCCCGTAAGCCCGGCCTCTTTTCTTGCTTCTTCATGTGTTAGTCCCGCACAGACAACTTCAGGAAGTAGCTCTGCGGGTCCCTCTGAAAAGGGGTTAACAGCTTGAACATAGCACTGTGCAAGTGGAAGTTGGGGTAAATTTCGTTCCTCCCAGGTATGGAAAATTCCTATTTCCTCTGACGTTAATCGACTGAAATACTCTAAGAGGTCACTCGATTGTTCATTTCGATCCGTTTCCTGTTCAAGGCGGAAATCAAAATCTTCCACCTGTCTTAGAGTATCACGTGTAGACGTACCCAATGGATGTGGGATGAAGTAAAGCCAGTCTCCTTCCAGGGTTTCAAGATCAAGCATGTAAATTTGATGACTCTCATTGGAATCTGCAATCCCTGTAGCCCTTTTGAAAAATTCGAATACTGAAACGTTTGCCAGAATCGATCCCGCTGTTGAAGAGAAGGATTGAGGCGGTTGATCTTTTTTTAGTGCTGAGTGATGGATTCTGCGCCATGCGGACTCCCAGCATACATCTGTATCCGTTTGATCAAATGGACCAGATAGCCCCACCTGGTCTAAATAGATGGATGGCATAAATGCCTTCTTTTCTTGTTTGCAAACCAGATTAACATCCCTTAGTTCATTTATATTGCCATCCTGCGAGACGTATAGAATACAATCATAGGGCTGAATTGCTTCTCTCCAGAAACTGCTCCCCGCGTCTTTATGAAAGGGTACATTCTTTATCTCGACTTCAGAATCGGTTTTACGTGCCTTTTGCACCAGTTCATCTAGCCTCTGCCAATTGGTAGGAATGGAATCTGTGACCATAACATTTATTTTGGGCAGACCTGATTCGATTAACGCGGAAACCAATGAAACCATAAAGGGCCCAGAGCCAACAGCCAGAACTTTCGCCTGACGATATTCTTGAAAATGGTACGCACCAGATTCCATAAAATTCTCTATAAATTCGATTTGTGTAGCATACTTTTCAAGAACGTTTCGATTTAATTGATGAGGAGCCTCTTTGCTTAGATCCCGTACAAAACCTTTGGTGTACAACGTTTCTCCTATTTCGTACACCCTGTCCCGATAAGGAGCAGTTAATCCCACTGTTAATTCTCCCAATGTAAGCTCTCCATTGAACGAGGGAATTAATTTTTCAATCCACTGATAGATTGTATTACCTTCCATTCGGAATGTGCTTAAGTTGTTTCTAAAATACACACCGCCATGTGGATCTGGAAGAAAAAAAGTATCCCTTTTGACCTTCAGACGTGAGGACGAGTCTAGTTTTGTCATATAGCCCCTCCTTATTCATAATCATATAAATATGCATTATTAGTTTATGTACGATTCTTTGTCCAATATGATAAACAGTAAAGAAGTGCCCCTGCGACAAATTACGCAAGGGCATTTTTGATTAACAAAATTAATTTTTTCTTTAGGAAATTACACGGCTCCAAACTGCTCAAACTGCCAAAAGAATTAAATAAAACCGAAACAGCCGCCAAAACCGAGGCCAAAGCCGAAACAGCTGAAGCCAAAGCAGCCGCCACAGCCGCCACAGCCGCCACAACGGAAGCCGAAACAGCCGCCGCATCGGAAGCCACAACCTCCACAACGGAAGCCGCCGCATCGGAAGCCACAGCCTCCACAACGCCTGCTCATCGTATGCAGGTCTTGGCTTTGAAGATCTAAAGGAACTAACTGACCAACTTGGTAAGGGTCGATTGCCAACCCTTGTAGCTCATTTTGTAACATATTTCTTTCCTCCCCATTGAATTTAATTATTTTGGTTAAACATGAATAGAGAGTGGAAAAGTCAATGATAGTTCTGTATAAACGAAATCATTAGTTACGATGTGTACTCTCTTTAACAAATTATGTTTCTTTTAGGTCTCTGTTACTAATCATAGAGCCTATTTATTATTCCCTCCAATTTTTATCTATTGTTTTTTTCCATGGAATGGTTATGTTTCTTTCTGCCGGTGGATGAACGACCGAAATAAAAATAAAACTTCAGGAGGAACATACAACATGAAAACAGCAAAAACCAATAGTAATTGTTACTTTTTCAAATAAACCTTCTACAATTCGTTTGGCATATTGCTGTAAGAGCATTGGTCCTAAAATCTGGCTTGGGACTTCTTTTATAACTTCAATAATAATCTTTGTCCCTTTAGCAATATTGCAACTTTTACATAATATCCAAGCATTGTCCTCGACACTTGCTGTATTAGGCTTAGAGACATTCTGTTTGGTTGTGTTCTTGAAACGTCGGTCACCCAAAAAATCTTGATACGCAAATTTTAACAACACAAAAAACCACTCCCTAATTTTTATAGGTAGTGGTTATTGATATTGATATAAGTTTATTCCATGACTACTTATCAGAATGAAGTAAAAATTGAGCGAAAAATAGTAATAACTATTTCTCAAATGTATGGCTTAAAAGCCTTACATCATGCCGCCCGTAAGATGAAGGTTTGTAATATATTGAACGCTGTGTGCAAAAAGTCGGTATATCAAGGTTTTGTTAATCTGAGGTGTAATATCTTTAACGGAATTTTACCGTTTTCTATTTTATTGCGTTAGCAAAATGTTAGCCGATGGGGCATGTGGTCTGTTACAGTTGCCAGCTATATCTTATTCAATCTAATTAATTTTAGTACTTGTTCTATTTATGCGTATTGTCTCATCTGTAATGCCATTGAGTTTCATTATAATTATAAAAATGATTAATATCGCCTATAAAATCAACTTTCTTATAAATTTTAAGCAATTATTAACAAAATCAACCTCATACAATTTTATCTTGAATTCCCATTAAATTCTCATATATTTTTAGAGCTTTTATGCTGACAATATACTAGTGGATAATTTTTTAGAGAAATACTGGAGGTAACAATGGAAAGAAGTATAATAGAAAACGCGGAATTAGTCATTTTTGATTTTGACGGCACTTTATACGAGGATACAGATCATTTCTTTTATTATTCGGAACAATTAAAAAAGCAGCTGCCAAAAGATGTACAGCCCCTTTTTACAAAAGAATACGAAAAGATAGTCTCTGGAGAACATGTTGTAACAATAGGAAAAGTATACGATGTTGTTCGTGAATATGTATTAAAATTAGATCCAGTTCAATCAACGGTTGTAAAGGCATGGACTTGGGAAGGAAAAGAATTGGAAGCCGATTTAATACAAGAGCTTTACCCGCAATCAATAAATTTTGATTCTGATACAATAATCGCCATTGGTGACGGATGGTGGCTCCCAAATGTTTGTGCAAAGCATTTTGGCATAAAAGACACACAATCAGCCTATGTTCAAACGAAAAACTTTATGGCAACAGATCAGTTTCATTTAACCAAAATCACTGGTTTACGAGAGGCACTTATACATTTAAAAGAAAAGAAAAACATAGTGCTAATGACGAACAGCCAGAAAGAAAATGTACATCGCATTCTTCAAAATTTAGATTTGCAGGACATATTTGAAATTATCATCACAGAAGCAAATAAACCGCTAGATACAAAGAAACATTTTTTAAACCTCTTACAAAAGTTTAAAATTCGACCTGAAAAAGGATTATCCATTGGTGATAATTATATAAATGATATTGCTCCAGCCATTAAAATTGGGATGCAAACGGTATATATTGATTTATATGAATCGGAGTATACCGAATATAATGGAAGAAAAGTGAAAAGTATATCGGAATTGATTAAAGAAATGAATGCACTATAAAAAGTCGTGCGGATTCATGCTTATTAACAAATTAGCCAAGAAGATTAAATTTTTTCCGGCTGATTTTTTGTGTTCCCAGCACGGATGAGACCTTTAGGGTCACAAACCGTACATGTAACCCCCCAAAAATGGCTTCTCATCAATTTGAACCGATTAATGAGAAGCCTAAAATTATGAAAAAATAAGCCTCCCAAAAGTTCAGTGAACTTATGAGAAGCCTCGATTAATATCCTCAATGTAGCAAAATGTTGCATTCCACTCTCATCTTACTTAAAAACCCTTATATATCAAGGGCTGGAGGACTTGATTACATCATGCCGCCCCTAAGGTGAGAGTGTGTAATATCTTTAACTTGGTGTGTTTAGAGTGCGTTATATAAAGGTTTTGCTAATTTTTCACTGTAACATCTTTAACGAGGGGTTATCTTAATTCTCCGGATTGCGTTAGCAAAATGTTAGCATTTCACACAAAATATTTTTTTAGAACGCCTCTACCTTGTTAGAACTGGGTAAACATATGGCTCTGTGGGTTGCTCAATTATTTTCCATTTTGTCGTTCTTATAGAAGGGATTTGTACTCCATTATAGGTGGTTACATATAAAGTTCCTTCAACTTCTAACCATGTGTCCTCCTCCAACTGCGCCGGTTGTAATTCAGAAAATAAAACAACTGAAACGACAAACAACTCTGAAGATATTCTTAACCAGGAGGAAACTAAACTTAAGATCTATACTACTTTATTTCCACTCAAGGACTTTGCTGAAAAAATTGGTGGTAAGTATGTAGAGGTAGAAAGCATTCTCCCCCCTGGGTCAGATGCTCATACATATGAGCCAACAACAAAGCAAATGATTAATATCGGGGAGGCTCATGCCTTCATCTACAACGGGCTTGGTATGGAGACTTATGCAGAAAAGATTGCAGAAGCTTTAAAGGATGAAGAAACATTAATGGTTGAAGCTGCGCATGGAATTAAAACGATTAAGCATTCACACGGACATGAAGATGAGAATCATGAAGGCGAAGAGCACGCTCATGAAGATGAGCATCACGAAGGCGAAGAACACTCACATGAAGGCGAGCATCACGAAGGTGAAGAACACTCACATGAAGGCGAGCATCACGAAGGTGAAGAACACTCACACGAAGATGAGCATCACGAAGGTGAAGAACACTCACACGAAGATGAGCATGGTCATCATCACCACGGTGATTATGATCCCCATGTTTGGCTAGATCCACACCGCGCAATTACACTAGCAGAAAATACTAAGGATGCCCTTATTAAGTTAAAGCCAGATGCAGCTGAAGAATTTGAAAGCAATTTTTCTACATTAAAAAGTGAACTTGAAAAGCTAGATGAAGAATTCCATCAGCTAGCAGAGTCCAAAGAAAATCCTGAAATGATTGTGTCACACGCAGCTTACGGATACTGGGAAGAAAGCTTTGGCATTCATCAAATTGCTGTAGCAGGGCTATCCCCTACTAACGAGCCTTCTCAAAAGGAACTTGAGAAAATCATAGATATTGCCAAGGATAAGCAAATTAAATACGTGATCTTTGAGCAAAATGTAACACCAAAAGTTGCAGAGGTTATTCGTCAAGAGATTAAAGCAGAACCTCTTTATCTTCATAATCTATCCGTTTTAACAGATGAGGATATCGCCAATGGTGAGGATTATTTAAATTTAATGAGAAAAAATATCGAAGCATTGGATATAGCATTAAAGTAGACTCATAGTAATAAGTGATAGGTTTCTCGCCTATCACTTTTTGCTATGAGTTTCTTCTAATTGATTTAGCTCATGATATATCTCTTCTTTGTTAAGGTTAGAGCCAATAATTACAATATTTGTAGGAAAGTTTATTGGCTCCTTTATATAGTATGGAACACCGTAAGCATACTGTACGACATATGTTCCATTAGGGTCGGAAGTGAATTTTACAAAGCCTTTTACCCTAAATATAGAATCTGGCATTTGTTTAAACCATTCTTCTAGTCTTACCATTTCAATAGGAACTGCAAATTGATACGTCATTGTCTGAACTTGTAGGTGATCTTTTGCATGAACTTCTTCTTTTTTGTTGTCAAACGTAGAATCCCTTTGAGTAATCTGTGATAAGGCTACATTTGAATAATTGGTCATATGAATGGTTGCGAAAGGATTTACTTTCTGCAACTCGTCTTTTAATCTTTTTAATTCCTGGACAGATAGCAGTTCTGATTTGTTTAAAACTAAATTATCTCCATGCTCTACTTGCTGAACTAAAAGTCTTTCATACTGTGGATTCAATTTCTCTTTCTGTTGCCATCTTGTTAAATCAAGTACCGTAACTATTGATTTCATTTCTATATACGGTGCAATGACAGGGGATATACATGCATCTAATACTTCAATTGGATGTGCAACACCTGTTGTTTCAATGTAAATAACATCTGGCTTATGTTCCTGATATAAGGAAAGAAGTTGAATTTCAACTTCGTCTTTCATCGTACAACAAATACATCCCTTTAGTAATTCTTTAAGAGGTGTTTTATCCCCAATTAAATTGGTATCTACCGAAAAATCTCCAAATTCATTCATTAAAACGGCTACGTTTCTACCACGCCCTTTTTCTTCTATTAATAAATTTTGTAGTAGTGTCGTTTTTCCACTACCTAAAAAGCCTGATAATATATACACTTCCACTTTATTCACGTTTGATTACACTCCCTTATCCATAATTAATTTGCTAAATGCTTGAAATGGCATTAGGGCACAATTGTACCTTGCTGGTAGACTATGAACACCTTCTAAGCTTATTAAATCCATTAATCTTTCATCATCTATTTTACACCCGTTTTTAATCATCTGTTCAAATAGATTTGAAATCTCTAGTACCTCTTCTAGACTTTTATTTTTCACTATCTCTGTAAACATTGACGAAGCGGCCATGCTAATCGAACACCCTTCCCCAATAAAAGACAGCTCTTTAATATGATCTTCTTCCATGTTTGCATACATGGTCATTACATCACCACACGTTGGATTTTTATAATGAATTTTATGCGTGTATATGTCCATCTCATAAAAGCTACGCTTATTTTTGTAGTGTTCCATAACAACCTGACGATACACTTGATTTAAGTTCATTCCAAAACCTCCACATCAATTTAAAACCAATGACATAAAAAGGTATTGTTATGGTTTTGATTTACACAACAATACCTTTCATAAAATATAAGACATGGCTTTTGAACTGGCTTTATAATTATTTCGTTTACTTAACTATTACTCACCTACATAAAATGCTGGTAATTCATCTATAAAGATTGACCAATCTTCTTCCATTTCTTTATCCGTTAATAAGCATTTATCAAGTGAATCCGAAATTTCTTGATGGTTCATGTCAATGCCGATCATCACTAGCTCTGTCATGCGATCACCATATTTTTCGTCCCATCTTTCTAATAGCTCAGGCTCTTCTTGTAAAGTACGCTTCCGCTCTTCTTCTGAATAAGCAGCCACCCATTCTCCCGCTCCCTGAAAAATCAATGATGTTCCAGCTTGTGATAATAATCCAGCCATATCATTTCTTGAAGCTAACCAGAAAAAACCTTTGGCACGAACGACATCAACGGGCCAGGCCTCTAACCATTCTCTCCATCTTTCAGGATGAAATGGCTTTCTTTTTCTATAAACAAATGAGCTTATTCCATACTCTTCTGTTTCGGGTGTATGCTCTTCATTAAGCTCTTTTATCCATCCAGCACCTTGACTAGCCTTTTCAAAGTCAAATAGATGGGTATTTAATATTTCATTTAATGCTACCTTGGATTGAACGGTATCAATTATTTTCGCATCTGGGTTCAGCTTTTGTAAAACGGCATGTAGCTCTTGGCGGTCCTCTTCACTTATTAAATCAATCTTATTCAATAAAATAACATTAGCAAATTCTATTTGATCAATTAGTAAGTCAACAACTTCTCTTGTATCTGTCTCATCCGTTGCTTCTTTTCGATCTAAGAGGCTTTCACCTGAAGCAAAATCATGCCAGAAGCGATTCCCATCCACAACCGTTACCATCGTATCGAGTCTACAGGATTCTGTAAGATTTATATTGAGCTCGTCATCCATGTAAGTAAAAGTTTGCGCGACTGGAATCGGTTCTGAAATACCAGTTGATTCAATTACGATATAATCAATATGACCAGATTTCACTAACTTTTCTACTTCAATCATTAAATCTTCACGAAGGGTACAACAGATGCAACCGTTTTGCAGTTCAACTAACTTTTCCTCTGTTCTCGAAAAACCACCTTGCTTTACTAGTGAAGCATCAATATTTACTTCACTCATATCATTGACAATGACGGCAATTTTTTTATCTTCCTTGTTAGCTAAAATATGGTTTAGTAAAGTCGTTTTTCCAGAACCTAAATATCCACTTAGGACGGTAACAGGTATTTTATGTTTCATTTAACTATCCCTCTCTTTATCGAAAATCAATATCATTACGATTTAGTTGATATAATTCCCTACAATACTTTCAGCTGCTCTTCTAGCCCCTGATATATTTCTTGAAACTGGTCCGATTGCAAGCTCCGCTAACGGCCCAGCCACATATAAATGAGAACACCATTCTAGACTTTCATTTACAATTGGGTATCCACAACTAGCACAACTTAATTTTTCCTCAACGATTAATTTCTTTAACCAGCCTTGATTTGGCAATGAAGATTGAAAGCCAGTTGCTAGAATGACGGAGTTAGCCTTAATTGATTTCTCCTGTTGATCAAGATGTATTAAGAAGTTATGGTTTTTGTTAATTTTCGAGACTGTGTTTACTTCCCCATCAACGATAGAAAGCTTTCCTTCCTTTACGAGGCTACGGATTTTTAAATGAAGCTCTTTCGGTATCGAACCTCGATAGCGAGCGTGTTGAATAACGCGTCTTCGCTCATCATAATCAGGAATCATTTTAAATGTCCGCATATGTTTTGGACCAAGCCATCCTGGGTCGCTATCAAAGTCGTGTATGCGGAATGGGTGACGTTTTAACAATGTAACCTTTCCTGGATATAGATTGCACAACTTAATGACTGTATGTGCGGCAGATATTCCTCCACCAACTACAACAATTGGTGGATTAAGATTCGTTAAGTCTAAGTTACTTTTTTGATAAATATGTTGTAAATGATTTGAAGAAGCCCGCTTTAAATCTTGAGCCCATTCAGGTATATTTGGCTGTCCACTAGTGCTAATGGCTACAACGATTCTTTTTCCAGAAAAAGTTGTACCTTTATCTGTTTGTACGTTCCATCCCTGCCCATGACGTTTAACACTTACTACTTCTCCTTGATAAAATGATTGTTCCATCTTTGTCTCTTTCAATATCTTCTTACAATGGTCGTTGAACAGATCTAAGGAGGGCCGTTTGTAATGTCCATAAAACCCTTTTTCATCACCAAGCTGTTTTCCAAACTGCTCTAAGCTAAAGGGCTTCACATCAATATGATGAACACCTGGAGAACGCAAGTATTCCATCCCTATTCTGTCCGTATTACATTTCCAGTTATATAAAAGAGCTTCATTAGGATCAATAATTAATATATCCTCAACCTGAGAAGCACCACTTTTTATTAAATAAGTAGCAACCGTACAACCGTGAACGCCTCCACCTACAATAATCCATTCAAGCATTTCTATTCCCTCGCACAAATCGTAATCGTTACGATTAACATTGTATATAATATTGTTACATTATTCAAGTTATTATTATTGGGTTAGGTACAGCCAAATAACGAATCCACAAAAATTCTATGATGCATCCTCGAATTGAATGCAATGTTCTATTAAAGAACTATATGTATTTACATTTATTGAAGACATAAAGAAGCTTCTCACAAGTTAAATAACTTACGAGAAACTATTTTAATTATGTTAGTATTTTGTTAGCAAATCACAATCAAATCTATATATACCAAGAGATTGAGAATCTATTACATTAATACGTTCAATAATTAAGGATAGACATAAGTTTGTACCTCGTCTCAATCCTATAGAATAACGTCCGGCTTTATTTTTATAACAAAAGGACATATCATGATTTCATCTGGTTGTAAAATGCTATATATTACATTAATTTTATAAGAATATTACAAAAGGAATTTTTTGAAATAGGATAGAACAAAAAAAGATGAGTCTTTATATAACAGGCAGCACCTTCTTTTATTGTAAAAATGCAACATATTTAATAGAATAATTGTTTCTGTAAATAACGGAGTCAATAATCAAGAATAGCATTTTAGGACATAACAAATTTCGTTCTAGTTAACTTACCTAAAGTACTAAATAATACAAAATAAGCAAGCCCCATCATAATTGCTGTTGAATATACAATTCCTTCTCCTATTCCTGCCAAGTAATTTGTAGAAACAAAGGTTTGAACAAAAGCAGCCAGCATTGCTCCAATGATTAAATACTTAGCCACATCGAAAAACTCATCAATGGAGTGTATAAACATAGCTTTTATTCGCAAAGAGACGGGAAAACGAATTGTTGACTGATCCAATTCAAGTAGGCTAGCAGATTTTTTTAATTGATTTCCTTTAAAGAGAAGACTAATGATTGTGGCTATAACCATTGCTATTAAAAGACCCAAACCCATTCTCAATATGGCGATTCTTACATCCTGTCCAAAGGCTATATAGGTGGAAGCAATAACAATAGGATTTATAAGAGGCCCTGTTAGAAGAAAGCCCACCCCTGCAAATATGGGAACTCCCTTATAAACTAGCTTTCTTACGATTGGAACGATTCCACATTCACATGCTGGGAATAGGGCTCCCAACATACAACTCATTCCTACTGCCATAAATTTATTTTTAGGTATCAGCCTTTTTATATGTTCTTCTGTAACAAAGACTTGTATTAGACCCGCTATAAAACACCAATTAGCACAAAGGGAATCGACTCAATTAAAATACTAAGGAAAATCGTGTTAAAAGCTAAAAGGGATTCAGGCAACTTTATTGCTGTAATAGTCCAGGGTTCATTGAGTATTACAAGGTAAAATACGGAAGCTAGAATAATATAACCTATTATTTCTGCTAAGTTTTGTTCAATACGTCGTATCATTTGCTCCTCCAACTATTAATATTTTCTTAAAAATATATGCGGACAAGGTAGGAACATGTCACCTAAATCTGAATAATTACGATTTAATCACAAAAAAAACAACAAAAGAATAATTCCTTTGTTGTCTTTAATCACTATGCATTTAGTTTTGCCCATTCACTTTCTATTTCTTCTTTATTAAGGTCAATACCGATCATGACTAAGTAATGTCTTCCTATGTGCTCTGATGGTTCCAAATAAGTTCTTTTCATAACGTGTTGTAGTAAGTAGCACCCATCCTTTAAAGGAATGTACCCTTTTGCTCTCAATAAGTTTGGTCGCCACTTTTTTAAAAATTTATCGACTTTAGCAGGTTTCATTTGTTGATTAAAATCCAAAGTAAGTGTATTTATTCGTGAATAGGATCTCTTTTGCCTATAAGTGTGATCATGTTTATTTTCCTCACGAAAGTGTGAATGCCTACTTCGATGTGAGGGTAATTTACTATTACTATCCTTTATACCTGTTAACAAGAGATTTGGATTCACTTCACTATATGACGTAAAATAAACAGGTGATATAGTATTTTGTTTTTTTATTACTTTCTTTACCTTCTCCTGTTGAGACTGTGAAATTAAATCTATTTTATTTACTATCAAAATATCAGCAACTTCAATTTGCCGTCTTGTTGTTTGGACTAGTTCTCGAACTGACCCAAAGATACTATTATACTCAAGAACATTCTCTCCATCGAGGACCGTAATAACTTTTTCTAAATATAGATAATCTATTAATTCAGGTTCTGTCAATGAATCTACCACTTCTTCAGGATTAGCCACTCCTGTCAATTCAATAAAAATAACATCCGGTTTATTTTCAAGGAGCTTTTTAATTGAATTAGCAACTTCACTTTTTTTACTGCAACAAATACAACCATCCAATAACTTTTCAATGATTTGTTGTTTATTCTTTTCAAGAAGTATTTCTCCATCCATATCTGTCTTTCCTATCTCGTTCATTAAGACTGCAGGAGTAATTCTCTTCTCTTCACATGTTTGGAGTAATTGTTTTAGAAGTGTTGTTTTTCCACTCCCTAAAAAACCACTTAAAATTAACACAGGAATTTTCTTCATTCTTTAACCTCCACTAAAGATTGCTTTAATACCTTCTTATTATATTTAACCTAAATCGTAATTATTACTATTTACAAACAAGACACATTACGTTAAGATACATAACTGAAAGGAGATGTTAACGCGAATCATAAATTTAATTTAATTGTCCTTATCTTAGTTCTATTTACTCTTCTTACAGGTTGTACTACAAAAGAACAGATCAATTCATCTAAAGAATACACTGACCTCAATGAAAACTCGGAAAAACGTGAAAAACTAACAATCTATACTACACTCTTTCCATTAGAGGATTTCACCAGAAAAATAGGTGGTGAATTTGTGGAGGTAAAAAGTATAATTCCACTTGGTGCAGATGCACATACGTATGAACCAACAACAAAACAAATGGTGGATATTGCAGAGTCAGAAGCGTTTATTTTTAATGGGTTAGGTATGGAACTCTATGCTGAGAAAATTGCAGAAGCATTAAAAATTGAAGACACTTTATTAGTTGAAGCAACACAAGGTATTGAAGCCATTGCACATAGACATGACGATCATGAACACCACGAAAGTGGCGAGCATGGGCATAACGAAGAACATCATGATGACTATGAACATGGGCATGACGACCATCACCACGGAGATTACGATCCGCATGTATGGCTAGATCCTTATCGTGCTATCCATTTAGCTGAAAATATCAAAAATGCATTAATTGAGTTAATACCTACTGAGAAGGAAACATTTGAAACTAATTTTAATGTGTTAAAAGAAGAACTTGAAAAGTTAGATTCCGAGTTTCATCAACTCGTTGATTCAAAGGTAAATCCGGAGATACTTGTTTCACACGCAGCTTATGGCTATTGGGAAGAAACTTACGGGATTCACCAAATTGCGGTAGCAGGTCTATCCCCTAGTAATGAACCATCTCAAAAAGCGCTTAAAAAAATCATTGAAATAGCAAAAGAAAAACAAATCCAATATGTGATTTTTGAACAGAACGTAACACCTAAGATCGCAGAGATTATACGTAAGGAAATTAAAGCTGAACCTCTTCGTTTACATAATCTTTCCGTCCTAACTCAAGAGGATATTGAGAATAGTGAAGACTACTTTAGTTTAATGCGTAAAAACATCGAAACACTTGAAAAAGCTTTAAAGTAAATTCGCATACTTAAAGGAGGAAGTGACCATAGTTAGGCACTTCCTTCTTTTACAGTTATAATTAATTGAGGTGACAAGAGTGAGTGTATCTGAACACAAGAGTGAGGCACCAAAACAAGTAAATTGTAAAATCATTACCGTGAGTGATACTAGAACGATAGAAACCGATAAAAGTGGAATCTTAATGTACAAGTATTTAGAAGAAAATGGGCATCAGATTATCAACTATGAAATTGTAAAGGACGAGGAGGAAGAAATACGTTCTGCAATTATACAAGGCTGTGGTGATCAAAATGTTGATGTTGTTCTCTTAAATGGTGGGACAGGAATAGCCAAACGCGATGTTACGATTGAAACCATAAAAAGTATTATAACAAAAGAAATTGTCGGTTTTAGTGAACTTTTTAGAATGCTTAGTTATAACGAAGACATAGGTTCTGCAGCAATACTTAGTAGAGCGATTGCTGGTGTATATAACGATACAGCTATCTTTTCTACTCCTGGGTCAAGTGGAGCAGTAAAACTAGCAATGATTAAGCTCATTATTCCTGAAATTGCACATGTCGTAAGAGAAATTAGAAAAGACATTTAATAGAGGTATAGGTAGCTTAAGCGGTCTATACCTCTTTCTTTGTTTATTGTATACTCATTAAACTATTTCCTTACTTCAGGATCTCGATAAACCTTACTTGCTGTTGCCCCTGTTTGATTTACATATTTTCCCTCATAAGGAGAAGCCTCCTGGTCTACCGTAGCGATAACCAACTGACAGATTCTTCGGCCTACAGTTAACTCAATTGGCAAACGGTTGGCATTATATAACTCTAACGTGATCTGACCCTTGAATCCAGGATCTACCCACCCTGCATTTTGTATAAATAAGCCAAGCCGTCCTATTGAACTTCTTCCTTCTACAAATGCTGTAAGGTTATTGGGCAATTCCACAACCTCTACTGTTGTCGCTAGTAAGAAAGAATGCGGTGGAATAACAATTTTATCCTTTGTTTTTATCTCTCTGTAATTTGCAGGCTCATCCATTGAAATATGATGATTAGCATGCTCATCAATCACTAAGAAATGTTCTCCTAGACGTAAATCAATTGAAGCAGGTTGAATCTGTTCTTGGTTAATTGGATGAATAGATAGTTCCTTTGATTCTAACTTTTGCTGTATCGAATATCCAGATAAAATCATAAAGTTTTCTCCTATTTATGCTTTTTGTAAATTCCACTTAAATGGGTCTCTCATCAATGACCAATCTCGGTCAAACTCTTCTGCTGTTAACAAGCATTTATCTAATTCTCTACTAATCTCATTAGGGTTAAGTTCGACTCCGATGAATACTAATTTCGTATGACGGTCTCCAAATTCAATATCCCAATCATCTAAAACACTAGGATTTTGTCTTTTGATTTCCTGCTGTTGTTCATCTGATAGTGATGCAACCCAATAGGAAATAGGTTCAACACTTACTGATGGTCCTGCTTGGGACATTAGCAGTGCTATATCGTTCCTAGTTGCACACCATACAATACCTTTCGCACGAACAACGCTTTCTGGTAAGGAGTGAATAAATGCATGAAATCTCTCAGAATGAAATGGTAAACGACGAGAATAGACGAAAGAAGATATACCATACTCTTCTGTCTCAGATGTATGGTTATGATGACCCTCTGTTAATTCCTTAATCCACCCCGCTGAAGAACTGGCTTGTTCAAAGTCAAATAAACCTGTATTCACAACGTCCTCAAGCTTAACCTCACCATAAACGGTTCGAAGGAGCCGTGCATGTGGCTGTAAAGTAGTCAATACACTTTCTAGTTTATCTAACTCCTCGGATTCTACTAAGTCACATTTATTTAATAGAAGAACATTACAAAACTCAATTTGATCTAGCAGTAAATCTGCGATTTCACGCTTATCTTCAAGACTAATTGCTTCCTTTCGATCTAGCAAGGATTCACCTGATCGGAAATCCTTCCAGAAACGATTTGCATCAACTACCGTTACCATTGTGTCTAACGTGCAAAACCGAGTCAAATCAATTCCTAGCTCTTCATCTATATAGGAAAATGTTTGTGCCACAGGTACGGGTTCACTTATTCCAGTAGATTCTATGATAATACTATCAATATCGCCTTGTTTTGCTAGCTTTTCAACTTCAATTAACAAGTCTTCTCTCAACGTACAGCATATACAACCGTTTGACATTTCAACTAATTTTTCATCTGTACGTGAAAGCCCACCACCTTGCTTGACAAGCTCTGCATCAATATTAACTTCACTCATGTCATTTACGATGACCGCAATTTTTTGTCCGGTTCGATTCATTAAAATATGGTTTAAGAGAGTAGTCTTACCTGAGCCTAAGTAGCCACTTAATACTGTTACTGGAATTTTTTTGTTCATCTTTTTTCCACCTCTTCAGAATGAAAAATCTATATATATTACACAATTGATAGGAAATAAAATGTATTGTCCGCACTTTCTTTTCCTTCTTGTTGCCTTACTTTATCCGTAAAATCTATCCACTTCTTATTTTTCAACCTTATACTGATTCCTCTATCAATCTCGCCTTCGATTTCTCTCATAAGCTTTATCGTCTCTCCATATCCCAGGTTAAAATGCCTAGCTGCCTGCTTGTGTGGAGAATGTTTAACAAGAAGAGACATGAATTCTTGAGAGGTTTTTGACTTACTTGCCAAGTTATCCTCTAAATCCACAATATACTCATAAAGCTCTCGATGCTCTTTTGGCAAGGTAGCTACTACACTCTTTAATAACAATTCAATTAAATGGTCATTCACTACAATCACCTCACATTTTAGGTCAATTTAAAAATAGCTTATAGTGATTATTAGAACCACTATAAGCATACAGTTTATTCCTTATTCATATTATATTTTTTCATAAAACGGTCAGCTCTGCCGCCACGTTCTGAAAACTTTTGTTTACCAGTATAATAAGGATGAGTATCAGAACTAACCTCAACCTTTATTAATGGGTATGTGTTACCATCCTCCCACTCAATGGTTTCAGATGATGTAGATGTTGATCCAGATAAAAACTTAAAACCACTAGTTGTGTCCATATATACAACCTTTATGATAATTAGGATGTATTCCTTTTTTCATGCTCATTTACCTCCAATATATTCTTTTTTTTAAAAAAGACCTTACTTTACCAGCTTGATTTCTTAACACCAGGTATTTGCCCTTTATGAGAGTATTCACGAAAAGCAATCCTTGACATTTTAAATTTACGAAGGTACCCGCGTGGTCGACCGGTTACTTCACAACGATTTTTCAGACGTGTTGGAGAAGAGTCCCTCGGAAGCTTTCTTAAGGCTTCATAATCTCCTTTTTCTTTCAACTCTCTTCTTAATTCTGCATATCGCTCAACAAGCTGTTGGCGTTTTCTTTCCTTTGCCACCTTTGATTTTTTAGCCAAAATAATACCTCTCTTTCCATACCGAAAATAGTAATCATTACGATTTATTATAATTATTAAATCACAATTTAATCCCAAAATCAAGGTAACACCCTTCTGTTTTAAGTTCCGAAAACTTAGTAGTGAAATTTAGAATTAGAACAAAAAAAGCTCCTCATTAGTTAATTAAACTAGTGAGAAGCCTCTAATTTTATTTGACTATGTTAGCATTTTGTTAGCAAAATTCACAGAAACCCTTATGGAACAAGGGATTGAGAAGCTATCACATCATGCCGCCCCTACCACACTCAATTATATAAATGACTATAAAGTCATATAATCACTAACAGAACAAGCATTTGTGACTCTTTATAACAAGATTACTTCTACCAATTTATACTGTTTGTTATATGAATTGTTGCTGAAATGTTGTCAAATTGTTGCCGTTATCGCACAAAAACTTGTTAAACACATAATTCGTTAACAGTAACAGTGTTTTATTCCTCTTTTTCATTGTCTAAATAAGCCGTCTCTCCTTTTGTCGGAACCGTCTCAATATTTCTTATTTCTATACCAAATACGCTTCCCATTCTGCCAATTGCATATCCTTCTTTTCCTGTTCACATTCTTCCCGTGTCCGGAAAGGCATAATTTTTGACATTAGAAACACTTACTTTTGTTGTAATGCTTCTTTGATTATAAAACATTCCGAACCCAGTAAAAGAGATCCATGAAATGAAAATGGACACCACAATTGCGATATGTGTAATTTTCGAACCACTTGTTAAAATAGGATATCTTCGTATCTATTTTTTCGAAATCAAACAGAAACCCATCTAATTCAGAAACTAACCCATCAATCCCATCTTATATAGATCCACTAATTCATTTTCTTCATGCCTACTCTATCTCACATTTTTAACTGTGCCATAATGGTCGAATTGTGCATTAAAGAGTTGTTTACTATTAGCTATTATAGTTATAATTAAATAAAATTTAACCAAAGGAAAATTTGTTTCCTAAATACAAAAGTGAGGTGGCAGAAAATGCTTTTTCTTCAAATTTTCGTTGTTTTAAGCATTCTGTTGTTAGGCAGGTTGTTGTTCTATTCGTTTGTTAGAAAAGACCCTTTATACGTACTTATTCTCCGATATGGAGGATTTATTGGAATTACAGTAATTTCTCATTTTTACTTAGGGAGCTTTTGGACTTGGACTTGGATTATCGTGTTGCCGTTGATTGGGCTGTTGGTTCATTTTATTTTTATACGTATTAAAGGATTTAAATTTTTATAACCAGGCGAAGAATATGATAAATATCGTGGCTGGAAATAATATAAAATCTGGTAAGTATCATAGTTGTAGCTTTTTGGAATCCTCTTCTAGTAGTACTTTTATATTTTTCAGTCATAGGATCTTTCCCTAAACTAACTTGCACAAGCCAGCGTGTACATTGATACTCTTTATATGAAGCCATTAAAGGTCTTTGAGCAAGACTTCAGCCTGAAGAGCAACTTTAGTCGATGACATTTATGTCAAAATCCACCTGCTTAGAAGGTGGTCGTTTAAGAAAATAAAAAACGGCTATTTTTGCGTTTATGTATAACGAGATTAAGTATACCTTTTTGAATGTAATATTTGGTCAGTGAATGTATTCTGAATGTAAACTATATATAAATATAGACAGGTTTGTATAAATTCCTATATAAAGGATGTTCATAAACATTACAAAATCAATGCTTATGAACCATCCATATACAATAAGTTGAACACTCTGCCTCACTTTGCTTCCCATGGTTTCGAAAACAACGCATACTTTTTATTGTTTAGTAGCTAATTTCCATCCTACCGTTCTACTCTGCAAATCCCAAAGTTTTTTATAAAGGCCATCCATTGCAACCAGCTCTCGATGTCTTCCTTGTTCTACTACTTTGCCTCTGTCCATCACGATGATGTTGTCTGCATTCACAACGGTTTTAAGCCTGTGGGCGATCATAATAACCGTACGCCCTTGAATCAGGCGATTGATCGCTTTTTGCATTTCTACCTCGTTTTCCGGATCAAGGGAGGAGGTGGCCTCGTCGAGCAAAATCACCGGTGCATTTTTGAGCATAGCCCGCGCGATGGAAATACGTTGACGCTCCCCGCCGGAAAGAGTAGATCCGCCTTCTCCTACCATTGTGTCATACCCTTGCGGCAGCTTCATAATGAAATCATGGCAGCAGGCTTCCTTGGCAGCCGCCTCTATTTCCTCTTGAGTAGCGTCTTCCCGCCCATAACGGATGTTATTGCGAATTGTATCCTGGAACAGATAGACATCCTGAAATACCATAGATATTTTTTTCATTAATTTTTCGGTATCCAGTTCGCGTTCATCCATGCCCCCGAACAGTACCTTCCCTGTCTGAGGGTCATAAAACCGCGCAATTAGTCGTAACAATGTGCTTTTCCCGCTTCCCGACGGGCCTACGATAGCGGTTAACGAATTTTCTTCCATCCCAACAGTAACCTGATCCAATACGATATGATCGTTATAAGCGAACGTCACATTTTCAAGCCGGATATCGTGGTTTTCAGGCGGTTCCTGATTTCCCTCCATGACTGGCTCCTCCAGTAAACTTACAATACGTTTACCTGCCATGGCATCATATTTAAATGCTGGCAGGCGCATAATAGCAGCCGATAGCGGATCGAAAATACGGGTGCCCATCAGCAAAAACACGGCAAACAGCGGTACTGTTATTTCTCCACCCAAAATGAGATAAACACCTGTAATCGTCATTAATGACAACCCTGTTTGCATGAAGGCAATGGCGACCAGGAAGAATGGGCCAAGCCCACCTTCCAACTTTATACTTTCTTTCATAAAACGATAAAAAGCTTGTTCTAACATTTTAAAATTTTCACCGCGCAAGTTATAGGCTTTGATGATTTTCATGCCATAGAGATATTCCTGTAAATTGTTAGCTTGAACGATCTTAGCTTGAGCATGACTATTGCCGATTTTGCGTTCCAAACTGGAGACTCCCCAAAGGATAAGTATAGTTACAGGAAATCCGGCAAACATCGCCACCGCCATTCGCCAGTCCAAAAAAGTTAGTCCGGTAAAAGCGAGAATCGGTACCATTGCACCGCTTATAAGCTGCGCTACATTGGTTGTCACCGTATTTTCCAGTTGGGTAAAATCATTCATCATCGTATGTCCCAATTCTCCAGAGCCTTTGCTCATAATAAAGCCAAGGGGAACCTTTCGAATATGTTCGGCTAGTTTCGCACGCCCTTCGGCGGAAGACTCATAGGCGCTTCGATAGATAGAACGATATGCCATTCGCTCGCATGCAAATACTAAAACAAGGCATAATACCATGCCCTCCCACGCATACCACAGACTTTGTGTATGCAGAAATTGCTGCTCTCCACTATGGTAGGTGTAAATCACACTTACTGCTAAGGCCAGGCAACCGTAAGGGAACATGTTCGCCATATTAGCCAACAACGTCCAAAGAATGGACTTCAACATTTTTCGGGGATTGCCCGCCGTAATATAGTACAGTTGTTTGATCATCAATCGGACGCCACCCTTTCCTGCAATCGATCAATATTCCATTCCGCGGAAAGCGTATAAGCATCCCACATGCTTTTGTATAAACCACCACGGGACAACAGTTCGTAATGGGTCCCTTTATCATCGACTTGCCCTCCATTCAATACAACGATCTGGTTGGCCTCACGGATGGTGGTCAAGCGGTGCGCTATGATCAGCACCGTCTTGCTCTTGATCAGTTCCTGCAGAGCAAGTTGCATATGAAATTCGTTTTCCGGATCCGCGTAAGCGGTCGCTTCATCCAACACAAGAATAGGTGCGTTTTTTAGAATGGCCCTTGCTACAGAAACCCTCTGTTCCTCTCCTCCCGAAAGATACACGCCACTTTCACCGATTTTTGTATCATAGCCCCTTGGCAGATCTTGGATAAACTCGTGACACTGAGCCGCCTTGGCTGCCGCATAGACTTCCTCCTTTGTAGCTGAAGGTCTACCCACGGCAATATTATTGTAGATGGAATCTGAAAACAGGAAAGTATCCTGAAACACGAAAGATAAAGTATCCATAAGGTCATTTGTTTTCATCTTCCTGATATCTACACCCCCAATGGTGATCCTTCCTTTGTGCACGTCCCAAAATCGGGGAATTAACTGGGCGATGGTAGATTTTCCAGAACCGGACGGACCCACCAAGGCGGTAATCTCTCCTTGTGCCGCAGTAAAACTGATGCCTTGCAACACCTCTTCACCTTGGTTGCTGTAAGAAAAGGAGACATTGTGGAACTGAACATCATAGGCAGACGGCGTAAGACAAGTTTCCGGCTCTTTTATAACCGCTTCTGCGAATATCCCGTCAATCCGCCTAACACTTTCGACAATTACATTAAAGGTGGATGCAAAACTGTTAAGCTTAAAGACTGGCGTAGAGATACCCGGTGCCAACACGAGGAAAAACATCAGTGTTGCCGCAAATGCTACATTCTTGGGATCTCCGCTTATAAATAACATTCCTACCGGCAAGATAAAGGTTCCTAGCGATAGCAGAATGACTTTATAAAAAACATAGCCGTTTTGAAAATTATCGGTATACTTGACACTGAAGTCACGATAGAGAAGCATGTCTTGATGGAATTTCCGAAAAGAACGAACCGTCTGCCCAAAGACTTTAATAGAAGGCATGCCCCGTATATACTGGATGGAAGAGGAATTGATATTTTCTAGCGCATCAAAATATTCCTTCATCCCCTCTTTCGCTTTTTTTCCAGCCATCATGGAGTATTGAAAGCCAAATCCGATCAGAATGGGGATGATGCATGCCAAAGCAAGCCAAACATTGAATGAGAACATAGCTATTGCCATTGCGGTACTCATGACTAGCGTATTGATCAAATCGGGCAATTGGTGAGCAATAAACAGCTCAATCTTTTCCACATCATGTTCCACGATTTTTTTTATTTTTCCTGTGGCATTTTTATTAAAGTAGCCAAGCGGTAGGGCACCAACGTGATCCGATAGTTTCTTCCTGATCCCATACAGGATACGAAATGCGGCTATGTGCGAGCACATTCCCCCTACATACAGAAAGAAATACCCGAACACCATTCCGCCGGCTCCCCATAAAGCCCATCGGATGACATACGCCCCATCCACTGCTGAAAGATCCGATGCATGCTTCAATAATTCAGCCATCACAACATATACAGAGAAATACGGTACCAACATTAAAAATACGCTTAGCGTAGACAGTATTCCCGACCACACAAGAAGTGACTTCTTTTCACCCGCAAGCTCCAGAAGTCTGGAAATACCTGCCTTCTTGTTATTTTTCAATGTTTCTCTCCTCTCAGCGGTTTCCTTTTTCAGCTCTTTTATTTGATCGCATGCAAGATAGGAAAGAATACGGTCATGTGTGATGATGATGATTGTTTTCCCTGCTCGCGCAAGCTTTTTCACCCATACGGCAACGTTAAGAACTCCGTCACCGTCGAGTCCGCTGGTTGGTTCATCCAGTACGATCAGTTCAGCATCTGAGCAGTAGGCCGCGGCTAGAGTGACCCGCTGCTTCTCCCCGCCAGACAGTGAGGCGGGGTGCCGATCCCAAAGGTCCTTCAAACCAAATGCCTCCATCGCTTCATACGCCTTTATGCGAAGCGCATCATCTAGATGTCTGCCCAAAACCATTTCATTTCCTACGCTATCTGCATAGAGCTGGTAGTCCGCATCCTGCATGACAAAATAGCTGGAGGCGCGCCTTCGCCCGGCTGATAAGGAACTTCCTTCGCCGCAGATTGTTCCCTCATGCTGATTAAGTAGACCGCATAGAATTTTGCACAACGTCGTCTTACCCGCGCCATTGTCTCCTGTAAGTGCAGTAACACTTCCCTTCGGGAGTGAGATGTCTACATCCTTAATCCCGTCACTGTTTCTTTTGTAATGGTAACTTAATTTCTTACCTTCCAGTGCAAGCTCAGTCACGGGTACTTCATCTAATTTGCGCGCGGATGCAATATTTATCATATCCGGATGACGCAAGCCGTATGGACGAACATCTTCATAGGTAAGCCAGGAAAATTCATCCTTAGTCCATGTCTGAACAATTTCGCCTTTGTCCATGCACACAAACGAATCGGCAACGGGCAATAACGAATGAATTCTATGTTCGCTAATGAGCAGTGTCGTACCGGTTTGTTTAAGCTTTGCCAACATTTCAATCAAGATTTGTGTCGCTTCATGATCCAGATTCGCTGTGGGCTCATCCAATATCAAAAGCGGCGGCGAAAGGATAGACGCGGCGGCGATAGCTACACGCTGCTTCTGCCCGCTAGATAACCGGTTAAGAGATCGATCGAGCAAGTGGGCAACACCGAGCAAATTCGCCTGCTTCTCAACCCCGTGAATAATCTCATCCGGGGGAAGCCCGAGATTTTCAGCTGAAAACGCCAATTCGTCGCGCACATTTTCCATGAAAAACTGGCTTCGCGGATCTTGAAACACGACCCCAAGCAGTCTCGTACGTTCCTCCGGCGTTAAGTCAGCAGGAACTAATCCTCCAATCTTCACCTTACCGGTAAGACTCCCGCTATAAAAACTTGGGGCAAGCCCGCTTACAAGACGTAAAATCGTACTTTTCCCGGAACCGGAACGACCACATAGCACAACACACTCTCCGGTTCTTACCGTCAATTCGATATTGTTTACGCCGGTGTCGCTTTTGAAACCTCCGTCCCCATCTCCATAGCGGAAGGTAACACCATTCAGTTCAATCATATAATAGCCCCTCCCACCCAATAAATCGCTACGCTTAACAAAGCGAATCCCCCTACCGCCATGCTGTCGACAGCTTTAAATCCTACAGGGTGGATCGAGGTTCTGCGGCGGCTGCACTCAATCCCCCTTAGCTCTGCAGAAGAGGCAAGCTCCGATGACAATTTCAGGCACCGGACGATGAGTGGCATAAAGAAACACTCATACGCCATAGCCGGATGTCGTATGACGCTATACCAGTGTGGGAAAATACCTCTGGCCCGAATGCCGTCCCGAATTGCTATCACTTCGAGAAAAATAACAGGGAAGAAACGGATCAAGATGCAAATCATGATCAAAACTGGTTTAGGTACGTACGCTCTTTCAAACGCGCACATGATACTGCTGGGAGAGGAATGCATGAGTGCCGCTCCAATCATGATCATCGGCATCATTCGCGCGAATGTATAAAAGATGATAATCAACGTTCCCGTCATGTTAGGCAAAATAGAAATAATCGCCATAAATGCCGAGTAAGTTAGGACAAAATAAACCGTGTGCCTGATCCGTTTATGACATAACAAATACAAAGCGCTTACAACGACCATCAAATGTACTTCCAACGGGCTGCTCACAAGCATTGATAGAATACTTGCCAAAATCAATATAACCAAATGTGTCCTTGGATCCAGTTTTGTCATACCAACTTTGCCTTTTTCACATGCTTTCTTAGCAATAGATGTCCAATGAAAGAACCGGCAACCGCCCCTAGAACAGTGATGATGCAAATGATTAAAAACCAGCTGGGCGATCCATAGTAATGCAACAGATCATCTAGCTGTACCTGTGAATAACTTTGCTCCAATGTGGCCACATATTGTTCCCTGAAAAAGACAAGCGGTACGACACCGCAAAGGCAGTAGCCGACATTATAAATACTATAGCCGATGGCATTTCGGAACGTGTTTTTATAGGCGTCCTTCCCCCACATGATCAGTTCACAAAGGATACCTATAGCCGCCATCGTAATCAGATAATATAAAAAACCAAAAGCTAAAAAAAACAAGCCAAGAATGATCGAAGAAAAGAGTAAGATCCCCTTCTTGTTGATTTTATTGGACATGACCATGTAAATGGGAGCGTTGACAAGTGCAGCGATTCCTCCGCCAATCAAGAAAGAGAACGTGTTCGTAAGTGAAGTGATGATGGTAAGGATAACAAGCATCACCACATTGAAAATAGCTAAAGTGATATAATCTCTCATTTCCCACTTATTGTTAGATTCTTTATTTATATGTTCATTGTTGATTGCTTTATTTTGTACTTGCATCATTATTTCTCCTCACTATATGAATTTTTTATAAACTCTTTAGAAAATTTCGCCTTCGATGAAGGGAATTTTACGAAAGCGTTCATTTCTTTCTAAGAAGCCTTACCCACTAGAATACAAACTTTATTGCGAATGCCTTAGTTGCACTTATGCAGCGGAATAAAGTTTGATAGTTTCTTACCTACAAAAAAACAAGCAAAATAACCGATTCCCTACCATTCCACCTTCTCTTTGTACCCCCTTTGTTTTTCATACAATATTTGTTATACTACCTACAAAGTTAGAACACTCTAACTTTAACACTCCATCAAATTCATAAACAATAGTATCAAAGCACTTTTGTCTTCAAGCGGCACATGATTTATCTTTCACCGTCACTAAATGTAGAAAGGAGCGTGTAATCGTGCACCCGGAGCGTCCATTTACAATTGAAAGTGAGTATACGGCCTATCTAGAAATGATTGGTTTTTTCGTTGATTCTCAATTTCATACAAAGCCCGGCGTTCTCTTTTCCCTTGATCCATCCATAGGAGAAGGAACGGTATGGGTTTACGCCAAAACAGGTCATTTTTTTATTCAAGCCATGGATTTTTGCTTTTACGAAGCCGTTCCGTTCGAATACCCGCAATTCGACTTTATCAGTTTCGGATATTATGAGACCCCGCTCTATGCGGATAAGCAGGCGGTCTTCAACTCCCCATATCTATTAGGGTATAGAAGTCATGCGAAAGTTTTTAAAAGCATCATTCCAAAGCAAGAAGCTGTGCGTAACATATGTATTGTTCTCTCTCCAACTTATTATGAACACTACTTAAGTAAAATCTTTCCGGATGAATACAAGGAAATTGTGACTGCGCTTGAGCATCATAACGGGTTGCTCCATATCCCTGAGCTTATCTTACTTCTCAAACAAATCATGAATTTTACTGGGAGCAATGCTGCAGGAAGAATTTATTACGAAAGTAAGGTAGCTGAGATGCTGGCACTTATCGTAAACCACAGCCATCATCCAGGGACACAGAAAACCCTACTTACAGAACAGGATCAAGTCGGGGTTACCGCTGTCGTCAACTATATTGATAATCAATATGGTGACTTCCGTATCCAAATTGAGCAGCTGGCGAAATTAGCCTGTATGTCTCCAAGCAAACTGAAATATTCCTTTAAAGATGCGTACAATTGCACGATTTCCGAATACATGTGTAAAAAGAGAATACAAGAAGCCAAGCACGCGCTTGAACATTCGCAAATTAGCATTGGAGAACTTGCCCGAAAACTAGGTTACAAAAAAACACGTAGCTTTTCAGACTTTTTCCGAAAGCATATCGGATTGCTCCCAAACCAATACCGAAAACTAGCTCAAGGAAAAATACATTCAGGGGAAATCAAATTAATATGAAGCTGAATTCAGCTTTAGGGGATGATTAGCAAGTCATTTTCCTTTTGTAGAAGTTAGAGGCCTTCACTTCACAGATATCACTGAGAAAGTCAAGGGATTGAGGGAAAGTGCAAATCAGGTGATAGCAATATTTTTTAATTTGGACTTGTTCGCAATGAATGTTATAGGGAAATTTCTACAAATATGCCCTTTGTTTAAGTAAACTGTTAATACGAGGAGTCTGAGTTTATAAATGATAAAGGTTATATTTAATGGTCCGGATGATATGGTGAAAGAAGTGAATATCCAGAGTGGACATACAATTTTACGTGCAGCAAAACAGGGTCGAGTAGCGTTGAGACACAAATGTGGCGGTAGAGCCTCTTGTACAACATGTAAAGTTTTTATCGAAAATCAGGAAGGCGTATCTAGTGTGGTTGATATAGAAAGATACAAACTAGGTGAAGATAGTATCTCTGAAGGTATGCGGCTCAGTTGTCAGACAAAGGTATATGCTACAACATCTGTTAATATACCTGAGGATCCATATAAAGCAAGGATACGCAAATTACTTGAACAGCAAAGAGGTCATCTGTAAATCTTACTTTCATCATAAATAGGCAAGGATACCCCCTACTTCAATCGTGCGAACGGCGTAGCCCTACAAAATAGGGGGGGAATTGCCTCACCTATCTCTGTGAGGTTATTTACTTTCACTAAAAAATGATGTATTTTTAGTTAGTGAAAAGAGGTGGCCAAGCCAATATCGAAAATCATCACAAGGGAAAATTCATTCATTGGAGGTTAAATTATATGAAGCTAAGTTCCATTTTAGAGGATTATTTGGAAACTATTTTCCTTTTGTCCAAGGAGGGAGTAGGCGTTCGTCTCTCCGATATTGCTGATAAGGTCGGGGTAACCAAGGCAAGCACAAATCGGGCGATGGCTACGCTCTCACAATTTGGACTTGTTCACAATGAACGTTACAAAGAAATTCATCTTACTCCTAAGGGATACGAATATGCAAATGGGATATTTCACAAACATAAAGTTGTTAAACAATTTTTTATAGATATTCTACAAATAGATAAGGATATTGCCGATCGGGAAGCCTGCCTGATTGAACATGTCATTAGTTCGAACTCGATCCGTGCAATGGAACATTTCATGAGACAACATTTACCATAGTGACACATCTTTGCAATGCTCGTTCATCCCCATCTATGAACTTCTTTTCTAAATGCATCACAATTGATTTCTGGCCATTCCATGGTATAATCAACAACAACATAGATAATTAACCAATTTTATGGTTAGCTCCCCAATAAACGCTTTTCAAAAAATACATCCTCAAAATAACGATATGTCGTTCACTTCTTTGGCATTATGAAGTCGGAGTTCCTCTACTCAAAGGAATTTGAAAGTGTAGAACATCAGAAAAATATTCCAACTACTATAATACGAAACGGATAAAGGCAAAATTAAAAATGAGTCCGGTGCAATACCGAACTCATTTTACTCAAGCTGCCTTATGAAATAACCGTGTCTAACTTTTAGGGGTCACTTCACACCCGTTAAATGGCGAAGGATGTTTTTTATTTTTTATGAAATGTTGCCAAAAGCAATTTATTACTCACAAACCCTTGAGGATCAAAGGGTTCAGGAGTCGTCTACATCATGCCGCCCATTCATCATGGCTTTTAATAGAGATAAATAGTTTTATAAAATTCATTGATATTATAGGTTTTCATCTTTCACTTAAAATATCTTAATATAGAGAAAAAAATGTCTATGAGCAAAATTATGAGCATTTTTTACAACAGAGATTAATAAAATTTTGTATTAATCTCTGTTAAATTCCTTCATACTTGTTGAAACAAAGAACTTTCTATCTCTTGAATAAAAGGCAGTGCTTCAATCGCTCCTATTTTTGTACAAACGAGAGCTCCAACCTTATTCGAAAAAGTCACAATATCACGTAGCTGCTCAAAATCATTATTAATAGATTTAATATGATCAGTGTTCGCTAATCTAAATAAGGTTGCACCGACAAAAGCGTCACCTGCTCCTGTAGAATCAATTGATGTAACTGGAATGCTTTTTACAATTTCTTTTCTCTTTCCATTAGACAGCAGTGTTCCTCTTTTACCTAGCGTAACCGCTATAATTTTTGCTCCAATTGCATGAAGGCTATTAACACCTTCTTCATACTCTTTAGTACCTGTGATTATCTCTAGCTCGTCATCACTTATCTTAACAAAATCACTTAAAGCTATCGCCTTTTTTGAGAATGTAACAAACTCATTGACTCTTCCCTTCCATAAATCGCCGCGATAGTTGGGATCAAAAGATATAAATTGACCCAAATCCCTAGCATTGGACATAAGCTTTAAATAGGTTGTACAAAATGGATCAGATAACATAGCCGTTGCGGAACCAAAATGGAGAATTTTCGCTTCACTTATTTTATCTTGATCTATATCCTCCATTGTTAACAGAGCATCTGCTCCCCTTTGGAAGACAAAGTCTCGCTCTCCATTTTTCTTTAATGAAACAAAGGCCAGCGTTGTTGCGGCTTTCTTATCCATGACAAGCATGGATGTATCAACATTTACAGTATTCAATGTTTGTTTTAAAAAATAACCAAACGGATCCTTTCCTACTTTTCCGCTAAACGCTGCGTCTCCACCTAATTTTGCTATCGCAGCTGATACATTTGCCGGTGCACCGCCAGCACTTTTTAAAAATTGGCGTCCCTCTATTAAATCAACTTCAACTTCAGTACAAAAAAAATCAATTAATAACTCACCAACACATACAACTGAAAGATTTTTACTTCTATTATTTTGCACGTATATCACACTCTTTTACTTATTCTAAATTTATGTTAGTCGAAGAAAGATTTCATCTCTTTTTATTAATGAATAACGATATTCACTCCTAGTTAGACCTTTGCTCCAAATCTGAAATCATCTTTTTATATACTTTTTCGGTCAAAGGGTAGAAGCAGATGATTATGATGGAAAGTAAAATAAAAAGTCCTGGTATCAATGCATTCATATTTTTAATAGCGTTTAGTGAAGTTACTGTTTGATCTGCATTGGGAATATATCCTGCTATCCCTAAATAAATTGCAGAAAACGACCCAGCAAGTGCAACTCCTAATTTATTCGTAAAACTCATACTTGAAATAACAACCCCATCTGCCCGAACTCCAGTTTTCCATTCAGCATAATCGACACAATCTGCAATCATACCCCAAGCAAGCGTATTCAATGGAGTAGTAAAAAATCCTGAAGCAAACAACCAAATTAAAATGAAGGTGATCGAAGAATAGGGAGTAAAATGTAGCCCGATATACGAAATAAGAGATATAGCGGCCGATATAATCATCACATTCTTTCTACCCCATTTTTCAGAAAATACAGGTATAAATAAGTTACTAATTAACGCTGCACCAAAAAATAAAACAGTTCCAAAGAACACTAGTCCCTTTTGATCGACATTGTACGTAAAGTAGTACACCATTGTACTGAGTTTAATATTAAACCCAATGGCAAACGCCAAAAATGATGAAGCAAGGATTAACAAAGGCTTGTTTTTAAACAAAACAGATAAAGTCATTTTCAACCCATGCTTCTCACTCTTTTTCGGAACAATTCGCTCTCGAACTGTAAAAAAGCTAAAAAGGTTCAAAACGATACTGACAATCGCGTAGACTAAAGCCGTCATCTGAAATCCAAATGCTTGATTCTCCCCACCTAAAGCTGTAGCAAGTGGTGTTGCACATGCAATGGAAAGGAGGATCCCAATATAAACCAATATCATACGTGTTGTCGTTAATACTGTTCTTTCCTGGACATCATTTGTAATCCGCCCAGTTAAGCTGTTAACTGGAATCGTTTGCATGCTAAAGGACATACCGAGTAAAATATATGTAATGTACGCATAGACAATGTTTCCAGTTGGTCCAAAGGTAGGAGTTGTAAAGCACAAGAAAGTAAATATTGCAAAAGGAAGTGAGACCCATAATAAATATGGTCTTGCTTTTCCCCACCTCGTGTTGGTCTTATCTAAAATAACTCCCATAATTGGATCGAAAATCGCATCTAAAACTCTTACTACTAGAAATAAAGTTGCAATCACCGAGGGATGAATCCCACTGACGTCCGTATAATAGAATAGGAGATACGCGTTAACAAATTGGAACACAATATTATATGACATATCTCCCATTCCGTATCCAATTCGTTCTAACCAGGGTAAGCCCGCACTAGATTTCTCATTGTTTTTAGACTTTACTACCGGTAATTGTTCTGTTTCTATCACAATCTACACCTCCAGAAACCGTTTCAAAATTCATTTACATTAGAATTATTCAATTCGATAAGTTGGATCTGGTAAACCAATCTCTCAATTCCTCCTTCCATAAAAAGTAACACTTAGTTTTTGAATATTCGAGGTTTCACTTCACTTGCAATCTTTTTAATTAGCTTTGGAGAAGGATTAACTATCATCATTAATCCGCTCCAAAAGATTTAGACTTTACTAAATTAAAAAGTGAGTCCTTTTTCCTAAGTATCGGAAATATTTATCATTAAGGACAGGTTAGTCATTTGGATAGATGATGATTTTTAAACACTCATTTTTATAATTGAGTGCTCGTTCCATCGCTTCACCAGTATTTGCTAATGAATAGCGATCTGTTATAAGATGCATAGTGTCAACCATACCGTTAGCCAGAAATTGAATCCCTTTTGGATACGTATTTGCATATCGGAAAATGCCATAAATATCAATTTCATTGTCAGCGATAAATGGCACATTAAGAGGTATTTCATTTTGTGAAGGTAAACCGACAATCGCAAGTTTTCCACCCCGGCGCACAGAAGCTAGAGCGGATTTTAGCGCTGCTGGATTTCCAGCTGTTTCCCAAGCAACGTCAACTCCTCTGCTATTTGTAATACAAGAGATTTCATTTAGAACATCTTGTTCTCGAATATTAATCACATGAGTTGCACCCATTTTTTTTGCAGCATCGAGCCGTAAAGGCTCCAAGTCAGTTACGATGATAGTGCTTGCCCCAAATGCTTTGGCAGCAGCAACGGCCATTAGCCCGACTGGTCCCATTCCCATAATCGCAATCGTTGATCCAGGTTGGAGATTTGTTCTATTAGCTGCATGGATACCGACAGAAAAAGGTTCAATTAATGCAGCTTCTTCAAAAGAAAGCGAGTCTGGAATCGAAAAGACAAAGTCTTGTCTCATTTTGATATATTGGACAAACGCACCGTCATTCGGTGGTGTTGCCAAAAACTGTACATCTGGACAAAGGTTATAACGGCCCTCTTTACACGCTTCGCAATGTCCGCAGGTTACACCTGGTTCGATCGCCACGCGATCACCAACTTTAAATTGATTTACAGACGATCCAACAGCGGCAATTACACCTGAGCATTCATGACCGAGGATAAATGGCTTCTCCACAATGTATTTGCCAATTCTGCCATGGGTATAATAATGTAAATCTGAACCACAGATTCCAACGGCCATGACCTTAATCAAAACTTCATCACGGTTGATTTCAGGTATAGGTAATGTTTCAATGCTAATTTCTCTCATGCTGTGCATGACAGCTGCTTTCATGTTTTTCGGTACTGTGTTATTCATCGATAATTTCCTTTCTGCATCAGACTCGTCTATACATGACTAAAATTTTGATAACTACATCTTGTTTTCACAAGTACATCCATTTATTCTTTTCTTGCTAACGATGATGTCTCTTAATGTCATGATGTAAGTGCATACATGCCTGGTTTTTATTTTACAAAAAATAATTTTACATGTTTATCCAAGGTTCGAGTAGCTTTTGATACTGTATAAAAGTACAGTATCACTGTACTTTTTACTTTTAGGTTTTTCATATACAAAAAGAGATTTATTGGTAAAATGAAGACATTAGGAGGTGGGTTACTACTATGGCTGAACTTGAAGACCAGAAAAAATTCGCGGAACTGTTATCTTTAGGTGTTAAATCCTTAAAACTCCATCCTGATTATAAGATACTAAGAAAAAAAAATGAGACTAATCCATCAGGACAATCTTATTTAGATAAAATCGCTTACCAGCTAGGTGTCTCTTCCAACACAATAAAAAGCTGGATTGGACAAATGGGCGCAAAATATATTCCTGGCCGGATTGACGACGGAAAGTTATTCGGGATTCTCTGGATCATACTTGAAAAAACGGATATGAATAGTCAATGGTTTACCGAACTACTCGAGACCACTACGATACCTGTTATCAGTCCCGCCTTACGTGTATGGGTAACGTCATGTCTAAAAAAAGCAATAACGTTACGAAATGATGGGTCATTCGGTGCACCTCTTGATGAAGATATTGAAAAAGTAGTGACACGATTGTTTCAGGATATACAAGACAGTGACACGAATACGTATCAAGAACAACCATTATCGCATAATTTGCCAACACGCTTGACAAGTAACTTTATCGGACGAAGACTTGATGTGGAAGCAATCCGTCATTGGCTTCTTTCTACTTCACCAGTTTGTTTAATTACCGGATGGGCTGGTATGGGAAAAACGACAATTGCCCTTGAGGTAGCCTATGCTTGTGCCAGGGACTACTACGGGGGTACTGTAAGATTTGGCGTAGATTGGCCAACATTTAAATGTATTATCTGGGTTAGTGCAGATTGGAAAGGATTAAGCTTTGGTGATTTTTTAAATACAATTGCTTATCAACTCGGGCGTGTGGAACAAATAGATAAATCGATTAATGAAAAACGTTTCGTTGTCCGTAATGCATTAGCTCATTATTCCAGGAATGAGCCTGTTTTGTTTATTATAGATAGCATCGATACCGCCGAAAGTGAAATACACGAATTCATTACTAATCTTCCTCAAGGTGTAAAGGTAATTCTTACATCTCGTGAGAACTTAAATCTAAGATACATGGATGCCTTGCCAGAAATGGTGACCATTCAGCTTAAAGGCCTTGAAAAAGAGGAAGCTCTTAATTTTCTTTCTTATGAAATAAATCGTTACTTACAAACATGTAATTCTCCAATGAAACGAAAAAAAATAGAGCAGTTATTAACGACTTCCCCTGAAATCAAGCATCAGTTAATTTTAGCAACCGCTGGAAATCCTAAAGCGATGGCTCTGAGCATAGTGTATATTTCAGATAATGAAATTCCAACTCAGAAACTAATTCACGAGCTAGGCAAAGCGGGCTACTCCCTGTTAGAACTTTTTGACTTCCTTTTCGGGCGCACATGGAAACGATGTGATGAAAGTACTCAGCGACTATGGCAGGTGCTATGCTTTTTCAGCAAACCTCCTGATGAAGAGAGCTGGGCTGCAGCTGCGGGATTAGATGTTCGAAAGTTTCATTATGCGGTTGAACAAATGCGGAACCATGCCCTAATTCAACCAGAACGTGTTGAAGGGGATTTATATTATCTCGGACATCAAACTGTCGTAGCTTATGGCGAACAGCACTTGTCTGAGAATCAAGATTTTGAAAAGGAAGCGCGCATTCGATGGGGCCATTATTATATTCATTACTTAGAAACACATTTAAAACGAGAACAGCCAAATTCTGTTTATTGGAGTTATCTTCTCGGTCGTGACTTGGAGCAAATTAAGAAAGAATGGCCGAACATCCTTAAGGTTTTAGAGTGGTCAAGTCAAGCTAAAAAAAAGGAGCTATTAATTGAACTCATCATCCGGATAAGTCATTTTTTAAGTCGGATTAACTTGCCATTACGAATCGAATATGGACTAAAAGCGGCTGATTATGCCAATCAATTAGAAAGAAAGACACTTGAAGCATTTTTTAGAATTGATACATTAGGTTGGGCACTTATAGAAGTCAATGACTTGGACGGAGCCCTTCAACAAATCGAAGCCGGTCTTCAAATACTCGAGCATTTAAATTCTGATCATACGGATGTTTACGACTTAAAGGTTTGGGGACTTACCTTAAAATCGCGACTATTTTTAAAAGCAAATAAACGAGAGAAAGCGGAAGCTATTTTAGAAAAAGTAAAGGATGTACAGACTACACCTATTATTCAGCATCGAGTTTTATTAGTTCGAGGAGACCTATGCTTATTGCATAGAAATTTTGAAGCAGCAATCCAATTATACGAAGCGGCCAACGAAATCAGCTCAATCTATGGCGGTGAAAAAACGATTGAAGCCTATTTTCATCTTGGTGTCGCCTATGTGAATTGTGACGAATTCGATAAGGCAAAAGCAGCTTTTGATCATATTCTCTATGACAAAAATAAGGCGAATCAAATTGAGTTAATTTATTATCATTATGGGATGGCTCAATTGTTATCACGCAAAGGAGATTATACAAAAGCGCTAAAATCAAACCTAAAGGCTATCAACCTTATAGATTCATGGGAACCAACCATTAGTATTCGAAAAGAAGTAGAACAGCTTAATAAGTTAATTGAAAGTAATTAACAGAAACAATAATTAAATCATTTTAAAAGTACTTTATGGGTTTAGCCTTTAAAATTAAATAAAGGTTTTAAACACTTTTAAAGGCGTGAGTTCGATATTGAACCGGGCTCATGCTTTTTTAATTTTACAATAAAAGAGATTCACCAATGTCTAAGTAATACAGATGTTAATTCAAAAAGCAATGAACATTTATTCATATAAACAATATAAAAGAATAGGCCTTTCATCAGTTCTGTAAACTAATGAAAGACCTTCTCTAATAAAATGGTTTTATAAAAAACAAGCACTTTTTACTACTATTCTTAAATGTATGAGCATTTTTCTTTTATTCACTTAAAAACCATAAATTATCAAGGCTTTATGATGATTACATCATGCCGCCCATAACTCTAACTCCTGTAATATCTTTAACGATGTTTAATAAAATGGCTCTGTAGAGCGGTTTTTTAATAGTTAAGGTGTAATATCTTTAACGATAGTTTACAACTATTCACGACCTTGCGTTACCTTTATGTTACCCATTTGTTACTCTGATTCACCTCTAGCCACATAAAAAAGTCTTCGGCCATAATCCTTTTGGTATTGCCGATTATAATTAAAGGACAAATATTTAAATCTAATAAACGATTAGCTTCAGCCGATGAAATTTTCAATATGTCCTGAATGTGTTGAGCATTTAGAAATCTGGGCAGTCGTCTTTGTTGCATTGTATTCTCTCCCTTTTCAAATTGAATCCTTGCTTTATCCAAGTTATAATTTAAACATATTGGATAAGGAGGAAATTCATGGCACTCCGTAGAGGGAGATGCCGATTGTCTTCACTGCTAGGAGACATGACTCCAGCAGAATTTGCGCGAAGAATGTGTGTGAACGAGTCAACCGTCTCGCGCTGGATCAAAAATCAACGAGATATGCGTTACGAAAATGCTGTCTTGGCAGCTAGAATCCTAAATTGTCACGCAGAAGACTTCTACGAATGGATCGAGGAAGATAACCGGCTCTAGGTGGGTTTATTCACCCTCCCGCCGGGTAAAACTTGCCATATAGGCAAGTTTTTGAGCAAGTTTTATTATCTTTCTTATATATTTACCATAGTTTCATGGCAAAATTTGTAGATTTTTGTCGTAAATATTACAGGAAATATTTGTTATTAACAGAACGTTCATAATTACTATTAGACAGGACAGTAAAGTATAATCTACCAAAGATTACGGGGAGGTTTTGGGTGAGGTTTTGAGAGACTATAAAACTAATGTGGGCAGACCCTCACCCATACCTGCCATTTTATTTACTGGTCCAGGCAATTTCGTAATAAACCTGCCATATCCATCCTTTGTTTTAATCAAATTCAATGAATGGAACCTTTTTAGTGACATTAAATCCTCAAGTTCAAATGGTTTCAATTCATCCTGGAGTTCTTTAAAATTCTCTTTATCACATCCGGCAATTAACATATAGCTTGCACTTGCGCTCCTTAACTCTGGACGTATGGTTTTAATTTGGTTCAAGTAATGGCAGCTTAGTATAGGCTTGATATTAAATTTAGGCAATCGGCTCAGTTTGGTTGTTAGGAATTTTTCCGTATTCTCAACCTGATATAATTCATCAATGACCAAATTAACCTTCGTCATCTGATCGCGATTGCCTTTGTATTTTTGTTTCCTCATTTGTAAAGCCATCCATATTTTCGTAATCCAATAAGTGCAGTACACATCCTTTTCATTATCTGTGGTAAACATGTGTTCAGGCATCCGAATACAAATTAATTGGCTTTTCTGCATTTCCTCCACAAGATTGAAGTTATTCTCTGTGGATTTTTTCAACATGAGCTCCATATATGTGTTGGATTTTAGTTTGTTCAAACGGTCAATAATACCTACAATTAAGTTTAGTTTTGTTCCCATTAATCCCCCTTCTTTATCGTACTCATTTAATTCTGTAAGACTTACCATATATTCATGCATGTTATCGTATTGATTTTTTGGCACCTTACTTAAAAATTTATGCCTGGCATTATGGTCCTGTAGCACTTGAAATACATCTCTCACACTTCCACCAGTAATGAATACAACTAATGCTGCACTCGTTAAATAACGCTCCATTTTAGGCGATAAATGGGTATCTGATGTATTAATCGAATTAACCAATGTCATTAACTGTGTGGTTTGTTTTTTAGCATTATCATATTGTATGAACGGATCCGCACTTACTTCAACCTCGTTATATCCTAAACCCTGGAGTTTTGTAAAATCATTGCATTCCACATTCAAAACTTTATCTTGTGGAAAGAGAGCCGCAACTTCATCACTTAACTCACAGTTTCCGATGTAATCAAAAATAATCGTACATTCTCCGGCTTTTACTGTATCATAAGCTAGGTTCCCAATTAATGTAGACTTACCTGCACGATTAGGACCAATAAGAATGAGTGATAAATATTTGAATTCTTTATCTGTGGATAGAAACGCATCCTGTTTACGACCTCTATATGTGCTGGTACCGATACGCATAACACCTTTTTGTAAATCTTCCGGGACTTCCGTTTCTTGCGTTTCTACTTTTTCAATAAAGTTATATTTTTCTAAGATATCTCTCCCGGCAACTGTCAGGAAATTTTGTGCTTCAAGGTCCCCTACTTTGTTTATTTCTGCTTTGATATTGTAATCCGTATAGTTAAAAGGTTTTAATGGTTTAGGTGCTAGTCGATTATCATCTGAAATGGTTTCGAAACTTTGTGAAATACTCCTGGCATTGTTTCTCTGTCTCAACTTATCTTTACTCTCACTAATTACCGCAATTTGAGTATTTACAATTGTCGCGGTAGCTTTTTTACGAGTAGCATCACTTATCTGTTTACCGCCATTTAAACGTTCTAAGGTTTGCCCAAGTAAGTTAATACCTTCATCCCTTTTCTTTGACTTATTCTCTCCCCCTATTGCCTCTCCGATGTCATCCACAAGAGAAGAGACTATTCCAATGACTAACTTTAAAGCATAAGAAAGGCCCATTTTATTTCGGTCTGTTGGTAAATTTCTTTTCACCTTATTGATCGTATTCTCATAAGTACTTCTCCAACTGAATTGTGATGTTGGAATGAAGTTATAGAATACTCCTACTTTGTCGCCTTCTTCCATTACGTCCACAATATTTAGCTTTGAATGAAGAAGGTCATTGTTCCTTCTATCCGTTGCTAAACTTAAAGCATCTTCTTTTGTGTATGCCATTTGATATCGTGCAGCTGACAATGAAAAGGTAGGTAATTCTTTAACTTTTTTTAAGGTTATATTCGTCCAGGAATCTGTCATTTTTTCCTTAATGACTGATAAAAAATGTTTTGGAATGATGAAATAAAACTCCACTTTTTTCTTTTCAATATAAACTAAGAAAGCTACTTTCGAATTTAATTCAAAAGAATATTTAGTCCCAAGCAGAAACTCTCTGCCCAGGACTTTGATTATTTTTGCATCTTCTTTTTTTATGTTTTGGATAATGTTTTTATATAGTGAGGATATTGCTTTAGCTAATTTGTGGGTAGAATTGTTGCGGATTGAATTATTAGGAGTAAGCTTCAGAAAAACATATTCAGGTTTTATTATTTGGACGTAATGAGTTAATCTAATTGATTTCACTTATTAGCACCAACCTTTCTAACTACCTTTATTTCAGTTTCTTGTTTTAGTAGAAAACAGGTATAAAATCCAGTGGATAACGCGCAAATAAAAAGCAGATTCGTCATGGTTTTTTCACCCTTTCCATAAATTGATTACTTAAAGTCGCGTCAAGAAGTTGCTCCAATTTTAATACATCCCAAAAAGAAATTTTATAAGGATATTAGCGACAATCAATACACCTGCCCACCTTCCACCGTCTCTCCAACCAGCAACTTTAAGTAGTATTAATAACCCTGCTCCGATTAAGGTTGCACCTAAGAGTAAATCCTTAAGAGCATCTAAAACACCAAGTATGATATCTGTTGTAACGTCAGCTGCTTTTTCTTTCAAAGTTTCTCCTCCACTAGTTGACAATAATTTCGTAATAATGCCAGGACTTACATTACCGCTTATTTCTGCTAATTGTTCAGCTACTGGAGCAGGATCTACATACTGTTCATTCTCTTTTAATGCAAAATGTAAATGAGCTCCTGTGGAATTTCCTGTATTACCTGATAGACCGATTACTTCACCAGGACTAACATATTCCCCTACCTTAGCTTTCACTTCATTCATGTGGCCGTAAATTCCTTGTGTGCCATCATTGAAATTGATTTTTATACCTTTACCTAATGAACTTTCTCCAGTGTACACTTTATCGACCACACCTTCTTTTATACTCCTCAGTGTTGTATTTTCTGGCATTGCAAGGTCAATCCCTGTGTGAGGTTTCCAATTACGAATAGGAGATACTTCACCGAATCCAGATGTAAGCTTGAACTTCATAACCCATATTCCTCTTTAATCTTATTTATTCTCTCTATATATTCTTGTAGGGTGTAGTGTGTGGATTGGTCAATGATATAGTCATGCAAACATTCTTCGTGCATCGCCCCGTGTTCGGTCAAGTAGAGTTCATCCAAAATATCCTGGTCACAGTATTCACAAATGATTTTTTCATCCATTTCATTCACTCCTTAACTTGAGATATTTCTAAACACCTGGTCAACTTTATCCATTCCATAAGGTAAACCGAGTAAGAATAAATAAATTAGCAAATAACTGAAGAAGTGTTTTTTTGCTGAATCAAATTCACCATTTGAAACTGCCTTAATTATATCGATTCCGCCTTTAAATATGATCAACCATTTACCAATACCGATTAACTCATAATAGAGTTTTTTAGCTTCCACATCGATGCCGCTACTTGCAGATGCAAAATCAAAACCACCACCAGCTACAAAGATGATAATTGTGGTTCCAACTATTTTATAAACAACCCCATATTTATCGAAATGACGTTTCAACTTTGTTAAGGCATCTTCCTTTTCATTACGGACAAACTGCCCTACGGACATGTATTTAGTTTTAGAAAACATAAATTTTCCTCCTCAAATTTCAAGCGTACTAGCAATTTTTTAGGTTCCCTCGCATACTCTGACATTAGAGAGTGTCAGAGACTTAGGCGCTCTCTATCTTTTTTTACATCTTACTCAATTCTTACTGGGTTCTTACCTAGTTCCTACCTAATCAAGCTTTATACTTATCCCACCTTGATTGCGAATTACATGCTTCTTTTCCACTTTTGAAGACTGATAAGCTCTATCTACAAGGAGACGTAGAAAAGCGCTGGAATTGCGCTTATTTCCGTTTGGTAGTTGCTTTACAAAATCGTAGAGTTTCGCTTGCTCTGGATCTTCCGTATTCAGTACAAGAGATATTTTTTTCATCCCCATTATTAACCCTTCCTTTCAACAACTTTTAACAATACTTTTCTCCCTTCATTCGTTAAAAAGATTTTCCCTTTTTGGTTTCCTTCTAAAACCTTTTTAGCAACCTCAATTTTCATTGTTTTTCTCATATTAATCTCCCTTTCCGAAGTAGTTGAGTAAGTAGGTTTCCTCTAGTTCCTACCCTACTTGATAACACTATATGGGCACATGTGAATTAAAATGCCTGTACATGTAAAAAATAATTACAAATAACGTGATTAAAAATAATAAAAGGGTTTTCCATGCATAAAATAGAAATAATTAGACGGTGATGTCTATGAATCTGAAAAGTAATATTGAAGAACTAATAATCAAAAGTGGTCTACGCGACGAAGTTTTTCGAGAGGCGCTAGGCGTAAAACAGCATCAGCTTCGCAAAATCAAAAAAGGAGAAAGTTACCCTACCGTCCCAAAATTATTTATTTTGGCGAAATTGCTTAATTGTAAAACTGATGATCTTTATGAAGTATTGGAAGGAGACGAAGAATGAAAAAATTTATTATTTTATTAATCGCTTTATTACTCATTAGTGGATGTACCAGATATGAAAATGGAAAGCCTGTAACAGAGGAAACACCTAAGCAAACTCAAGATGATGTTCAAAAAAATAAAGATGACAGTACTCCAGAAGAAGAAACAAAAGAAACTGATCCTATCGTTGAAGCTGAGGCGAATGCTTTAGAATTTCCGGCTAAACCAGGTGCTATGCTTTACGATAAAACAGAAGAAAAATTCAAAGGTATGAATTATCATTTCAAAGGGGAATTGGTTAAAATTGAAAAAGTAGAAGGAATAACGAGCTTGGAAAATGCGTTTTTAGTAAAAAATGAACAAGGTTATATCATGCCTATTTTTCCACCATATGAAATGACTGCAACTGAGGGCGATGAAATAGAAGTGTGGGGTCCTTTGTCTGGTGATGGATATGCATCAGCTGATTTAGGAGTAGATAATGTGGTTGGTGTTGCTGGTGCTATGAATGCGACAAAAGTTACTATTAACGGTGAGGTTCAGTGAAGGTAAACATTGATGTATTTCTGAATATTGAAGGTAGCAAACTTCGAAGTGGTGGTCCTTTTAATATCAATCCAAAAGAATATAAAGAGAATCCTGATTTAGCGGTTGCCATCGTAGCTTATCAGTACATACAGAGTATTATTGAGGAAACAGGGTATAGGGAAACATTCATTAAGAAGGTGCTATATGAGGGAAATAAAGATATAACAGATTTGACCAGGCAAATAAAGAGGATTCCGCCACCGGATAATTTGCCTTTTTAAAAGCCCCCACAATTAAGTGAGGGCTATTTTAATTAGTTTTACCCATCCAAAGAACGACAACCACAGGGGAACACTTAGTAATGCTCCCCACAACAATCCTTTAGTTAAGTTTTCTTCATTTCGCATTACTTTGGTACACCGTAGATTTTCGCACTCTTATATTTTGATTGCAGCATACTCACAATCTCCTGCGCTTCTTTATGAGTGATGTTTTCAACCTGTACACTGTATGGCCAATCAAGCGGTTTAGGCGTAACATCCACAAAGTTAGGGTCTGCTGTGCGGTATTTGCCATCATGACACTTTACCATTCTTCTACCGTCTACAATTAATTCTTCTGTAATCGTAAACGTGTGTCCTTTGTCTGATGTACCATCGCAAATTTCCCATCGTGGAGTGTTATAGAACCATAGTCCATCATTTTTTACGATTAACTTTTTACCGACATATTCACTGTTTTTAACGATTGTTACATCTACTGATGGTAACATTTTCGCTTTCACCCTTTCTTTAAACTTAACAAATTCTTGTGGATTTGATACCCATGGCGCTGGGCAGTTTTTATGGGTGACATCGTAGTGACGGACAATGTCTTTTAATGGATCCCAATTAAACATTTTAGACAGTTCAACAAATACATCCTCTGTCCTTTTAATTGTATCCGGGTGAAACGCTCCGTCTGGCTCCTGGCACATCTCCACACTGATAGATAAAAAATTTGCATTTGGTCTTAGCTCAGGTACTCCACGATAGTTCCCATCGTTAGCAGCAAACGCAACCTCATCCAATGGGATTAGACATCTAGCTTCTTTTTTGTCTACAAAAATGTGTGCTGATGCGTAACGTTGTTTATCCTTAGGCAATTTATTATTTTGCTCAATTAGCGACTTGCCAAAATAGGTGACGTGATTTTTAGCAGGCGCTCCGGGATTAGCGGTAAAATGCAAAATCCCTTTTTTTCGTGCGGTTAATTTATTTCCAGGTCTTGAATATTGGTTAATTGGGATAAAATCATCAATCCACACTGCCATACTTACCATCTCCCTTATTTTTTTATAATTTTTGTTTGGTCAAATAAACCTGCAGCTGATAATCCGATCATTAAGCCATACATTATTTTTTCTTGTATAGTTGGTACATCCACATAAAAAAGACCTGCTAGTAAACCTATAATTAAGGTAACTGCAGGTAAGTATTTCTTTGGCACAAACTCCAATCTTTTAAAAAATTCGGTTAAAGCGATGACGACCGCTATTACTACGGCTAATTCAAACATTTTATTCATCTCCCTTTTGTTCAATTTTATCTAAGCGTTTATGAGCTTGTTTGGAACTCTCTTCTACCCGGGTTACACGTTCTCCCAGGTGCACTAGTTGTTTCTCATTGGCTTTTAAATCAATGCGAATATCATCCACGCCTTTGCCAATGTAGTCGAGCTGCGCTTGAATTTTTGCATCCTGCCTACTTTCAGATTTTGTTTCTTTTGATTTGTTGAGTGTGTAACCAAGAATGCTAAATACTACTGATACAACTGCAATTAAAACCCCTATTTCGATTGTCAAATTACCCTCACCCTTTCAAAGCAAAATAAAAAGCCCTATTCATTAGGACTTGGTTCAAAAACTAATTCACGATCTACCACTCTATAATTAGGTAATTCTTGCAAAACTGTTTCTAAACTTTTGCCTGTGATGTAAAAGAAATAGTCATATTGTTTCATTGGAATAATCCTATCTCCAATTAAGCTCTCAATTATCTTCCCATTTTCATCCACATCACAATAAAATGACACACCCATGTTTACCCCTCCTGTGCAATATATCTCACAGAACCATACGTGAAATAACTTTTGCTCGAATTCATCCGCCAATAACAGACCAATATTTGACCTGTTGGCACACCTAAGTCAATTAATACTTCTTTCCGATACCCTTGATTTGCATGTTTCCTAGTTTCCGTTACCGTTGCTGTAGCTATATTTTGCGTTTCGTCATCACTGAATACATCAAAGTTGATATAACCAACATTGCCCATATCTGTCCCACCGTCTACTGACATATTAGCGATAATTCGCAAGTATCGACTATCGTGTTTGAAGGTAAAACGCTGCACGTTCTCAAATCTGTTCTGTGTGGCTGTCCTATAGAATTGTCCTATTTCTTCCACATTTGCTGTTTTAAAAGTTGGTGTTGAACCTTGAACAGCAAATCCATGTTGCATGATTCCATCCTGAACAGACAAATAACCGTCAGGTCGTTCCACTGCAAATGCGCCTTGTTTCGCATAAAACCCTCTATAGTCCATTTGTGCGTATTTATTCGGATTAGATGTAGTGGCCCTTATCCCATCTTGATTAAGTGTCAAGCTTGTTGGTAAAGGTGCTGTTAATCGTAAATCTTCTCTAACTGTTTCATCTAAGGATGGTGAATATGGCGTTGCAACTCTCCCCATCTCTACCTTAACCGCATCAAAATTTGCCCATGAATACCCATCACACCAATAGCCAAACCTTAATTGCATTTCCTTACCTGTATCATTGTAAAATTGAGTAACCGACCTTCTCCATACTTTGTCATTTGATACCCCGTCAGTGAATGGTAGTTTAACGGAGTTGCCATCTATATATATATAACTAGACGATTCTGTTACATGCCCAGCTAGTCGGTAATAATACGAAATTGTATACCACGTTTTTTCTTCTAATTTAACAAACATGTTTGTTGCAACGTGTACATCCCCACCATTTGAGTCCATGAACAAAACTTTTTCACCTTTATAAGCGCTAGGTTCATTTAGCCCAATGTATACACTGTTCACAAATTGCGATTTCCATTGTACAATGTCCGGATTATCCTTTTCAAAACTGCTATTGAGTAAAAGATTAACTCCTACAATTTTGGTAGGGTCATATCCTTCTTCAAATGTCGTTGCAGCACCAATTTGAATATTATTTGCATTTAATTGACCGATAGCTCCAGCTGATAAGACAAACCCTTCTGACGTGATAGCATCTTTGAAAGTTTGACCACCATCACGACTTATTCCTAATCCATTGGAATTAAGTACAACTAAAAAATTAGGATTGTTTTTATCCCTCGCAATAATACCATTTTCAAATACTAACTCAGTTTGAGCGCTTTTGATGGCTTCTGTAGCAATTTTCACCCATTCATCAAGTGCATTGTAACGTACTATCCCATCATCGTTTACAATGTCTCTTAAGCGCTTATTGACGTTATCAAACATAGTTCCTGCGAATGTCTTTTTATAATTCGCTAATGTAACATTTGTCTTGATAACATTAAAATTCACATCATACACTTCTGTAATTTCAAGAATACGAGTTTCAATTAACAAGTCATTCATCGGTTCATAAATGATAAATACCCTATCACCTTCATTCGGGACAGTCCACGGATACCCTGCAGCTCTCAAATCCACAAAATCAATTGTGATACTAAACTCTGGTGTATCTTCTAGTCGTGCCTTCATTTCTTCGAGTAAAGTTTCTTGGCTTGTAAATCGTTCATCATTCACTGGTGGTGCGTCAATTTCCCCGAATATATCAGCATTTGGACTTCTGTAATAAGCCGATATCCCTTCTGCGCCAGTACCACGTATCACAGTCGCTAAGTTGGTTGTATCCACATTCTTTTCAATTGATTTGATATTGTGACCATACCTAAATTGAATGTCTGTATCATTTCCAACTTTTTTCTTGAACCTTATATTTGTACTCCAAATATCCATTTCAGCTTTATACCGTTCTAGCCCTTTTTGTAGTAAAGCTAATCGGTTATCATTACCTAGATTTTCAAACGATTGAGCATTAAACGAATCAATGATACTAAATGTATACCCTGTTCCATCGAAAACAAATGATAAATAATTGGCAAAGGTCATAGATCCATTGTGTATGCGTGGTTGTTGTTTGTTAATCAAATCGACATAGATTTTGTGGATAGCTTCAACACGTTTGATAAAGGTGTTTCCGATTCCTCGTCCAGATACCTTTTTTATGACATATTCCTCATTGTTGAATGTGAGTATTGATTCTTCTTCCACCTTTGGAAAGGAATGTTCATTGTGTTGTGTCGGTAAAATGGTTAAGGAAATGACCTTCTCACCGTTCACTTTACGATTGAGTGTTAGCTCCTTAAAGTCGGTTAAAAGTTCCTCATTCCCCATTAAATCGCGCACTGTGAGCATGTGTTCTCACCTCGTTTCAAAATAAAAAAGCACCCATTTTCATGAGTGCCTTTATGTCGCTCTTTGTTCCATTTGCGAAAATTAAACCCTATTAATAAATTCCCATACAGGTGGTGTTCCATCATAATCGCCAGTTTTAATACATTGTTTGGAATAATATTTTGAAACACCTAGTTGACTAGACTGGTTGTGAATAACCTCGCCAGCAAACCACTTTCCAGTTGTCGGATAGCTTCCTATTGCTCCGTATGTGCCAGAGTATGTTGCTATTGCCTGTGATAATTGCCCGGTCGCCAAATCTATTGTCAATTGTGCTCTTGGTCTAACTGGAAATCCTAGTGCAGTGTCCATTGAAATATTTTGACTACCAACAATGATAAACATAGAATTAGAGCCACGCACCCACACCGTTTTATTAGCGGAACTGTTTTGAATAACATATTTTTTTCCTTGCGTATTAACTGCTGAGCCACTTAAAACGATTGTTACATCATCGGCAATATCATTTTGTACTCCAATCAACATAGAAGGGTGACCTTGTTGTATTTGTAAAGTCCTGTTTGTTAAACCACTTGCTACACTTTCGTTTATTCGATATAACTGTGTAACTTCAGGAATGTAATTAAAAGCCTTTCCTTCATAATCTCCACGCTTTAAAAATTGTAGTCCATTATGAAGAATATACGCTCCATAAGTAGCCCCACTTACCAAAGATACTGATAACCCTTGCAATGAAAATCGCATTTCAGTAGTGTTTAAGTGGACAAGATTCTCAATGTGGGTATTTGATCCAATCGAAACCAATAATGAGTTTATTGTAATGTCTGCCGAAGTTGTGCTGAATGGTACGCATGTTGCGCTAGGGGCTTCAACTTCAATTCCGTCAAATAGAGAATATACAGAGCTGTTCTGAATACCATACGCTGTGTTACCTAAAGTAACAATATCTCTAACACGATTAGATGCGCCTTTTAAAACCAAACCACTTTTGCAATAAAGAATTGATAACTTATTCAAGAATGCAACATTTCCATTAATATCATAAGCATCCGCACTTGGACAATCCCTAGCAAAAAGGTTTTCAATATAACCTTCTGTTCCAAATTGTATTCCGTTATTTCCTAAATCCAACAATTTTAAGTAGTTTTGATTATTACCATGTAATTGTAAGTCGGTGATAATAATTTTAGCAGCATTCCCGTTGTCTGTAACCATTTTACCAGTACTGCCAACTTTACCTTTTAAAATAGAGGTATGTCTACCAACACCAGTTAATACAATGCCGGGTGGTAATACAATGTTGGAAATAATTGCTGTACCTTTCGGAACAATAATTTTTCCTTGGCCTGCTCCGTTATTGATTAAAGAATTAATTAAATTTTGAATAGCTACAGTATCATCTGTTACACCATCCATTTTAGCCCCCACTAATGGGGATGGTGGAAACATAATATTAATTTCTCTACTTTGTAAATCTGACGTTGTGTGTGCCAAGTGCGCATTAACTTTTTCTAAACGAGCATTCAAATTTACCTCTCCGCCACGAGCCTGGACAATCTCTGCGTTACTTTCTCCTGTTTCAGCAACAATACGGTCAAATTGTTCTTTTACGGTGTCTGCTGTTGTCTTGGCTTCATTTGCGTTGGTTTCAGCTGTAGTCGCTTTTGTTAAAGCAGATGTAGAATCACCTACCGCTTTATTTATATCTTTTTCTACAAGGTCCACACCTTCATTGTAGGAGTTCCTAAACTCACGAAAGAGACCAGTTAATAATTTTGGAAATCTGCTCACTGTTTAGCCTCCTTTTACAAATAATAAAAGCGGAACTTGAATGAAATCTCGAAAGTTCCGCTTGTTCCTGTTAATCGAAATCCATTCCAACCTGGATTAAGTGTGATTAACCGCTTATTCGTATTTCTGAATATACTTAGTCCATTCTTTTCAGAGCGCACTCCATTGAGCTTAATCACATCGCTGCTGGACGATGTTCCAGTATAAATCCACTCATCACCTGTGGTTTCATTCTTTATGGTTAGATTTGTGGAAGCTCCTTTGTATTCAATCACTAGATCCATGTATCGTGGGTCTATCTTTTCCCCTGCGTTGTATATATCAAATACGCCCACAGAATGATTGTATTTTAATTCATCCGCAAGTAACCCTTGCCCGATTTGCCAGAGATTCGTGTCAAATGTAAATGGGTCCAAGGTTGTTCCGACTGATTCAGCCATTCCACTTTCAGCAATCAAAGGAATATCAATAGTCATATTTTCGGTATTTAGCCTTTCGGGGTCCCACTGTGTTGTGCACTCCACAAACCAACGTTTCCCAGGTTGATACACTTCGCCGATATAAAACTGATTGCCTTTGCTAAATAAACTAAAAAGTTCATCTCGTAACAAAAGTGAATCAGCGTAATCCTTAGCAGTTACCAGAAACTCTGCGTTAAGAGGTCTTGGAGACAAATTCCGGCCAAGAGTAACTGCACCGGGTCTGCCGTCGATATTTTCTCTCGTAACCTCATATGAAGGAGAGGGAATATTAAGCTTTAAACCCATTAAGCCATACTTAGACACGTCTATTTTTACATTATTCATGTCCCATATCTGGATTAAATTCATTACCTCTCTCCTTTCATATACTGTAACATTTGAGCATTAGTGTTAAGACGGTTGTCCACATGATTGAGCATAATTTCACCTATTAAATAATCGTCAAGGTAAACTGGAGCCGGTTGAATCACAATGTTAAATGGTGATGCTCCATTTGTACCTGGGGAACTTCCTCTTCCCCCATTTGCATTTAATGACATGTCAATAGGAGCGATATTCGGTATGGCTGCATTCGCCATTGCTTTAGCAGATGATTGTATTTTAGATAACATACCATCCATACCTAAGGCCAATCCTTCACCAGCGAACTCTCCAAGTCCCATTAATACACGAGAAGGCGAACGAATACCGAGAACATTTTTAATAGTGCTTCCAATTCCACTCGCTATGCTTTTTGCCTTTTCCCATACTGCGGATGCCATAGAACCAATACCATTTATTAATCCTCTTATGATATCTGCTCCAATCTTTGTTAGGTTGATGCCTCTAAAGAATGACATCACGTTGTCCCAAATGCTGCTAATTGTACTTCTAACTGTTCCAAAAATATTCCTAATACTTGATACCATAGAAGTGAACCTGCTAGCTACCAAGTCCCATATAATTTTTGCAATTTCAACGATTGTATTTTTAATTGCGTTCCATATAGAAGCTCCCAAACTACGGATTGAATTAAAAATAATGCTTATGCTGGATTGTAAATTCAAGAAAAAGTTTACTACATTATCAACTAAACCTTTTGCTAAATTCTGTCCTGTTGTTGAAAAACTCTTGAAAAAATTCACTATTCCATCGGCCAATCCTTTGACAAGATTTAATCCTGTCTTTAATAAATTTGTCAAAAGCGTTCTTAATCCTCCGACAAAGGTTAAGGTCATCCATCCAATAATTACATCAATCGCTCCAAAGAACAGTTGTTTTATTCCTTCCCACATTTTTGAAAAGTCTCCTGTGAATAGGCCAGAGAAAATTTTTATCACGCCCATGATCACATTTAGTGCACCGTTAATTACTTGCTTAATTGCCGTCCACACCATCTCAATCAAGAATTTAATAGCTGGCATTACAAATTCAACCACAGCCATAATACCGTTGAATACATTCTCTACCGCGGCTAAAAATTGCGCACCGTTTTGGTCCCAAAATTTCTTGATTTGAGCAATCTTTTCACCGACAAATGAGGCGATTATACCAAATGCTTGAATTGCTGTATCCTTTACTTTGTTAAAAATCCCAATCACGTTTTCTCGGAAAGTTTCACTGTTTTTCCATAATGCAATCAGTGCTGCACCTAGTCCCACAACTGCAAGAACTGTTAGTCCAATTGGACCAGTAATAATACCCATAATTCCACCTACGCCTGCTAGGGCACCACTAAGTCCTGCGAATGCTGTTACTATTGAACCTACACTTGAGATTAGCATCCCGGCAACTACTAAAACCGGACCAATTGCAGCCGCGATTGCAGCCATTGCAATGATTGCTGTTTGAATTCCGGGATTAAGGTTTTTAAACCATTCAGCTGCTCTTTCTAACATTTTTATTAACGGATCCATTGCATCTAATGTGGATAAAAGAGCAGGAATTAAAGCATCTCCAATTGTAATTCCAATATCCTTTATTCGATTCCAAAATATTTTCAGTTGAGATTCTGTTGTCTTATAACGTTCACTTGCCTCTTTTGTAAGGGCGTTGTTTTCTTCCCATGCCTGAGTTCCTAAATCGAGTGCCCCAGTAAATACATCTGATGCCCCGGCTGCACGTAATAACGAGTCTCTTAATCTAACTTCTGTAATTCCCATCTCGTCTAAAATTCCAATTGCAGATAAACCTCGTTCTTCTGCGGTTGATAGACCTTCTATAAACTTAATCATGGCGCCAGCTGCATCTTCCTTATAAGCCTTCTGGAAATCACCTGCGCTCATGCCCGCAACTTTCGCAAAGTTATCTAGTCCTTTTCCACCTTTTTCAGCGGCAAGTTGCATTTCAACCATGACTTTGGAAAATGCAGATCCTCCTGCTTCAGCTTCAATTCCCACGGATGATAAAGCCCCTGAAAAAGCTAGTATTTGAGCTTCGGACATTCCAACTTGTTTCCCCGCTCCAGCTAATCTTAATCCCATTTCTACGATTTCCGATTCTGTTGTGGCTAAGTTGTTTCCAAGGGCTACGATGACAGAACCCAATCTGTCAAAATTCTCTTGGGGCATTTGAGTGATATTTGCAAGTCTTGCAAGGGCTGTAGCTGCTTCAGTAGAGCTCATATTTGTCGCAACACCCAAATCAGCCATGACACGTGTAAATCCTAGAATTGCTTCATTTTTAATGCCTAACTGTCCTGCTGCCTCTGCAATTCCAGCTATCTCAGTTGCCGCGATGGGAATCTCTTTAGCTAAATCTCGAATGCCCTGTTTAAATAATGCCAACTCCGTTTCCGTTGCATCCACAGTTTTTCGAACTCCTGCAAAAGCACTCTCAAAGTCGATTGCAAGTTTAGTAGCAGAACCACCAACAGCGACAATAGGTGCAGTGACCATCATGGTAAGAGAGGAGCCGATTGAGGTTAAATCTTTGCCAACACTCTCCATCTTTTTACCGAACTTTTCTACTTCAGATTGAGCTTGTTTAAATGTGTTCGAAAGTCCCCCCATATTCCCCAGGATACCTACTGTAAGATTTCCTAATAGACTCATACCTCTTTCACCTCCGGTCGTTTGATACGATCACCATAATGCTTATAAAAAGCTTCTTTATCTGGAGAATCATTATAATCCCGTTTTTTTGGATTCTTGTCTTCAACGCCAAATAAGCCAACCGCTATTCGGTTGACTAAGATGTTTGCTTTATTTGTCTCATGCTCTATACCGTAATCGTAGTACATGAGAATTTGTTCTATTGACATGTTATTTAACAAATGGTCAGGTGTTGCCCAGGCATACATTGACCCCATTCTCGCAAAAATACGCCCAAGCTCTATTGGCTCGGGCTTTCCGCGTTTTTTCCGTTTGTTGCTGCTCGATCAGTAATTGGTTTTAAGATAAAATCGAGGAGTGCCATCAGTTGTTCAAAACTTGTATTGTCAATAATCCAATCCTGCGTAATATCAGGTTGAGACGGTTTACAAATTTTCACGACCATATCCAACATAAGAGGGAAACTTTCGCTAGAACCCGATTTAAGAACATCTGATTTTGCTGCAATTTCTAAGGTTACTCGTGAGGGAATCTTTGAAACGTCTATGTCTTTACCCGATAAACGAACTACTCTCTCAGCAGTTACTAATTTGTCTAAATCTAAAATTTCTTGTGCCATTGATTTCACCCTTTCATAAATAAAAAAGCACCCATATTAATGAGTGCTTATACTGTAGGAATAACACCTTGTTCGTCATAAATTTCAAACAACTGCTCTCCAATAGCTTTCGAAACGTCTAATGTACCAACCATCTCGATAGGAGTCATAGCTGGATCTTCTCCGTCAGCTTCAGGGAATGTTATGTTTAATCCCGTTGCTGTATTTGCCTTAAAAACAGTAATGCTAAATGCTTCGTTTTTATCGTTATAGTTAGTAATTTTAACGACTCGCGGACTAAATGTACTTACTCCACCAGAAAGAAGTTTAACGGCTGCTTTCTTCCCTGATTCTGCGTCTGCTGCAACTTCCTCATACTTATCAATTCCACCACGTAATATAGACAGGTTTTTAAGATTGATTTCCATTAAATCCCCGGCAATCTTAGCCTGGTGGTTAGTAATTCCAGCAACAATTACTCCCGCGTTATCTGATTTAACCTGCATCTCGTCCCAGGACTCTTCAAAGCTAATACCCCTCATCGCTCCTAAATCAACCAGCGTTTCTTCTGTTTCACCAACTTCAAACTTAGCAGAACCAAAACGAATTGTATTTCGTTGTTGAACCGTAGTCATTGCTCTTGCCATTTATTTCACTCCCAATATATAAATTTAAAATCTATTGCTATATGATAAAGCTTTGTATCTTTTTCATAGTTTTCGTATTCATTTTGAAATGCCACCTGAATAATATTTGAATTTCCCATTTTCCCTTTGAATCGTTGCAAGATCTCTCTAAGCTCAGCAGCTATTGCCTTGGCTTCTAGATACCTTGGAGAAAAACAAGAAAATTGGTATCTCGGATAAGCTACGTCAATGTCGTGGTGCCTAACTCCTGAAACCCCCAAATATGCTACTGATGGCATTTTTGCATTTTCAGGAATCCACCCAGGATAAAGCTTGTTTCCAATTAAAGCTGTTAATGAATCATGCGTCAAAAGATAATCCCTTAAATCTGTTTCTATCAAGTTATCACCTTCCTTGTCTCAAGATGATTTTTTGTAGACCATCTATCAGGTGCTTTCTCATTTTGACCTTACTTTTATCGTAAGCCGGTCTCATAAATGGTCGTGCCGGCTGATGGCTAGAACCAAGTTCATAAAAAGTAACGTAGAAAGAACTCGTTTCTGTGGTATCTCCATCTCGAGCTCCGACTACCACATTGGCATAGAAAACTCCGTTATTGTTTTTCCCTACTTCAATCCTTAACGAGTCCCGCGTTCTGTTCGTTGCTCCTATCGGTACTCTTGCATCGGCTTCACGAAATACAATCTCGGCACATTCTGAAACAAGATCGTTCAGTTCCTTCTGAATTTCTTCATCAGCTTTCCGGAGCATTTTAACGAGCTCTTCTACTCCTTCGACCTTAAGCCGCATTCGATTATTTTGACGTACAGGTCTTGCCATTATTGCCGCTCCTTCGCCATGATTTGAAGTTCTTTTTTCTCAAAGTTCACATGAATAACATAAAGGAATTCAAACTCTGAATCTTCAAATCTTGCGATCATGGTCCGGTCGATTCCTTTTCGATACCTGATTCGAATCCGTGTGGTAACTTCTACATTTTCTTGCTGTGCAGCAAACAATTCTCTCCCGCGAAGAGGTTCTATGGATGCCCAAACCTTTGCAACAGGGATGAAATCATCTAAAGGTTGTCCAGCTTCATCTACGTCAATTTCTGGATCTGGAGCGCGCAAAACGGTGATTCGCTTGTTAAGTCTACTCGCTAGACTTTTCATCGATATAACCCTTTAATTCTGCAGCTCGTTTCTCATCTGCTTCGTAAGTATCCCCGATGTTATAAACTTCTTGAGTACTTTTGTCTCGGAAAGGGCTAATAACTTTATAAGTCATTTCCTCAACATCAACTTTCTTTTTAGCCATCTACTGTCACCTCCGTCATATTTTGCAATTGAACCATCATAGACTGAATGGAAAAACGCACTTTTTCACTTACCTTTGCTCCAATCAAGTCCCTGTTTTCATACCAATCTGTTACGAGGACTAGACAAAAGAGCCTGGCTTGATTGTTTTTGCTGTCAAACTTCCTGCCAGTAGCATTCTTTAAATACTCTTCAGCAGCGTCGATTAAAAGACTGATAAGTGCATCCTCTTCGCTTCCATCGATTCGGAGCCAGTTTTTAGTTTCTTGTAATTGAATAATCATCTAATCACCCTTTCAAAAGGGAAGAACGGCCGGAGCCGCTCTTATTAAACTTCTGGAGTAACATCAACTTCGCCGTAAACAAATGCCTCAGCATCGCGAGTTTTAACTTCTTCACGCTCAATTGCACGGAATAAAGTGCGGTCAGTTTCAAATGCGTCCATAGCGGTATCTGATGCCATGATTTCGGTAGTTTGACGGTCAAATAATACAACAGCCTCTTTCAAGTCTCCAATAATAAATGGCGCCTTTGTCCCAGCAGTATTGTCGCTCGGAAGGTCTTTGTTTGATACAACTACCACAGGAACTCCAAATAATTGTTTTCCTGTTGGAGATACTGCAGAAGGTTGTAGAAGGTAACTACCCTGACCGTCCTTTTGAGTATCTAACCAGTTAAATCCATCTTGGTTTGTAGTTACTGTTGCTGTGTAACGGAAAGCTGGATCTAAAGTAACGTTTAATACCTTTTTAATGCCATCAACATCAGTGATAGCTGTTTTTGCTTTTTTCTTAAGTTCCGCAAGAATTAATTGGTTACGAGTAACCCTTGATTCGTCTCCAATCCAACGGATTAAAGTTTGGCGAATAGCTGCGTCACTATCTTTCAGCAATTCATTTGTTAATGCGAAGAATCCAGCGTATTTTTTAACACTGTATGGTAGTTGGGTGAATTTCGGAGTTGCTTTTTCAGCGATCTTTCCACCTTCTGCAACTTCTGCGAATCCTGTTTGCTGTGAGCGTGTTTTGAAAACACGAGAACCGCTTAATGTATTTACAGGTTCAACGGTAACTAAAGTTTGAAGTGCGTCTTTACTTTCGCGCAATTCATTAATAGCGGTTTGGATATCTTGTGGAACTGTATAACCTCCGTCTGTTCCACTACCTTCGCTCATAGCATTCTTAAACCGGGTGCGAACAGCGTTAATAAATTTCGTTGTAGGATCTTCTTGCGCCTTTGGTGCAACGGGTTCAGGTTTTTTAGCTACCATAGCTGCCTTTTCATCTGCTTCAATTTTTTCCTGTACAGCAATTTTGGCTTGAAGGGTCTCTATTTCGTTATTAATATTTTGGATTTCTTCAAGAGTCGCCTCCTCGCTATTAAGTAGTGCCTTCGATTTATTGATTAAAGCTTGTAATTCTTGTTTCATTTCAACACTTTTTGGCATATTTATAGCCTCCTAAAATAGTATTTTTTAATTTTGCTTTAGCAAATTCTAGATCAGTATTAAGATTGTCATCTCCAGTTAACGGGATGTGATCATCAACATTTTTATCCAGCAGTTTGTCCTTCATATTTTTCATTTTGCTGATGATTTCAGGTGAGATCATGCCCGATTGATCACTTGCAACCAATCGATTTTCATTCTCAAACAAGATTTCATCAACAAAGCCCATTTTTTTAGCTTGTTGAGCATTCAACCAAGTTTCTTTGTTCATCAAATCCAGTAATTCTTCTTGGGACAAACCTGTTTTTAAAATATATGCATTCGCGATTGACTTGTTGAAGTTTTCGAGTACGTTTGCTTCATGTTGCAATGTTCTATAATCTCCTCTAGCGCCGCCAGAAACGTTATGAATCATTATTTGCCCAGTTGGTGCAATACGTACTGTATCGCCAGCCATTGCAATTACAGATGCGGCAGAAGCTGCCATGCCCACAACATCTGTTGTGACACGACCTTTGTAGTTTTTTAATAAGTAATAAATCTCACTCCCCTCATCAACATATCCGCCAGGACTATTAATCTGAACTTCAATTGGTGATCCATCTGTTGGAAGTTCGTTTTCAACATCTGAGGATGTAGTTGAATCATAATCAAACCAATCATAAATCCATTTAACATCCCGTGATACGATGGGTCCTTTTATTTTGATTGTCTTTGGCATTTTTAATCACCTCCTCCGCCATACTGTTTACCAACATCAGTAATAGGGATGTAGTTTCCATTGGCATATAAATCATCGCCGCCATCTTTTGATGGCAGATCTAAATAACCCCTAGCTTCGTTAGGAGTGTAGATCATGTTATTTACACCTTTCGATAATGCCTCCATTTGCGATTTAATATCTGCTCGGAGGATAACACCCACGTTAAACTTCCAAAAATAGCCCAATTCAATGAGATTCTCACTCAACGTCTTAAATGTGATTTCTTCTTCATACTGCTTTAAAGGAAAAAGAAGCGTATCAACATAAAAAGCCAAGTTTTGCGCCTCTGCTGAAGCATAACTTGACTTTTCATAATCATTTATTTGATTTGGTTTGATACCAAAAGCGGCCGCAATTTGTAAGGCGCTGTACTTTTTTAACTCGAAGAACTGCGAGTCTGTGAGTTTAATATTCAAAGGGACTAATTTCATTCCCAATGGCACCGGGATGATTTTACCTGCATTTTTAGAACCATTCGCAAACTCTTCAAAGCCTTTAACCAATCTCTCTTTTGCTGTACTGTCTAGGTCGCCAGTGTATTCAAGAACAGCCTTTCCGGTTAATCCAGTTTTATAGAGGTTGTTCATAAATTTTTGACTTTCAAGAGCCCCCTCCACAGTGCTTTTTAGGATTTCCCTAACGGGCATACCACTAATTCCATCGAATGTCATAGAGGTTTTAAAGTGCATAACCTCTCTATCGCTGAATACATACTGTTTTCCCGTTCGGCTATCATTGTACTGGTAATATAGCTTGTCTTTATCTCCGAAAACACCTGCATCATCAAAGACCAATTGAACATCTTTACTGGGCATAATCCACAAATCTTTTAGCCGAGGACCTTCATATCTGCACCAAACATAAGCATTACCGTAATGGTTTCGGTTCATTTCCACCGTAGACCAAAAAACTGCACTTGTCATGTATGGGTTCGGTCTTAATCTTAATATGTTGAACATATCAGACTTATCACTTTTGACGATGCCCTTGTCTGTGCTTTGATACATTTTCAAAGGCAGCTTACCCATACTTTCGGCCATGATCTTCATACAGGCGAAATAAGTTGCTTCGGATAATTTATCCCTCGGTGTGTCCGGATCTATTCCCAACCATTGCAAAAGCAGTGGGTTGTTCATATCAATGGTTTCATTTTTAATTTTTCTTTTTAAAAAACCAAACATTTTCCAAGCCAAGTTTTCACCTCCCTCACCATCCCATCATTTTGAGATAATCTTCAGTAGCTTCTGTTAAATCAACTAGCGAAATTTCTTCAAACAGCATCGCTGTGGCCATGGCATTAATTAATGCGACGGTGACGTCAATTCTGTCTTTCGACTTGTTTTTCATAGGTTTAATGTTTTCATTTCCATCCACTGCAACGACCACATTCCCCCAGCACCACCGAGCAAGTGGATTTACTTCGTGTGACATTAACCCTCTTTTCATTAGTTGTTCGATCATCTTCATGGCAGGACTCATATTTGCCATGTTTTGATGTACCTCGACCACATTTATGCCCCCGCGCATGAGTCTTTGTGTTAACATCCGACTATTCCACGGGTCCGTTCCTAGGGTGTGTATGTCATACTGCTTATTAGCTCCAAGAATCCTAGCTTCTACAAAGTCATAATCAACTACATCTCCTGGTGTGGCATATAAGAATTTTTGATTTACCCATTTGTCATACGGAACTCCATCTCTTTTAACGCGTTCTTTCATGTTATCCTCCGGGATCCATGCTTCTTGAATGAATCTCCAATCCGGGATACCTTCTTGAGGAGGGAAGAGATATACAGCTCCCGTGATGTCTGTTGTACTGGAGAGGTCGAGGCCTGGGTAACACTTTTTACCAACTAGCTCTGAAATATCCCACTTTTTCTTTATGTGGTCTGAATCCTGGTTTGTCTTATCCCACAACGTTAAAGGCTGCCAGCCTATTCGTTTCAACGATACCCATTGATTTAAACGGAGCCAACGAAAAAGGCGTTCGCTTGCTTCGCTATTGCGAGCTGCTAACGCCTCTTGTCTTACTGATTCTATGCTTATGGTGTGCCCAAGCGATGGGTTTGCTTCAAACCACACCTTTTCATCAAATATGTCCGCCTCCTCGGAGGCTCCAAAAATTTTGACATACCAATGAGGATCTTCTAACTCCCCGTCGCGAATCTTTGCCGCTTGTTCATGGATTTCCCAACCGATGGAGTTTCGATCGGGGTCATTCCCTGCTGTTGTGATTACCCACCACAAAGGTTCTTTACGTGCTGCACCTGCTCCAAACGTCATTACATCCCATAATTCACGATTTGGTTGCGCGTGCAATTCATCAAATATGACCACTGTTGGGTTTATTCCGTGTTTGGAATAAGCTTCTGCGGAAAGAACTTTTAAGATTGTTCCCGTTTCAATGTTCAGTATTTCTTTCCGACTGTCTGTGACCTTTAGGATTTTTGCAAGTTCCTCATCCTGGTCAATCATTGCAACTGCTGCCTTGTAAACTAAACTTGCCTGGGCCCTATCTGCGGCACAACAATATATTTGACCCATTGGTCCGTCACACGTTAAGTGATAAAGACCTAGACCTGCAATGAGAGTAGTCTTGCCGTTTTTCTTTGGTACTTCAAGGTAAGCATACCTGTATTGGCGATACCCTTCCTCGTTTACCGTACCGTAGACATCCCATATGACGTTATGCTGCCAGTCTAAAAGCAAAAACGGCTGACCGTAAAAATCGTCAACCGCTTTTAGCATTTGCAAAAATTCAATTGGTTCCAGGGCTCTGTTCTTGTCTAGCCTAGCCACTTGATCCACGTCTTTTCAGGAATTCGGCCATCGCAGATGGCTTTTCTTTCTCAGGTGGGGCTTTTGGGATAGCTTTGACCCGTGCTGTTGGATTTAGGAAAAGCCGATCCTCGAGTTTTAGAAGAGCGTCTCTTGTTTTGTTTATCGCTTTGAATAGATCTATTTTTTCACCATCATGTTTTGTTTTCACTATCATTTCCTGCATAGCATTTTCCTGACTAACCAGCATGCAATAGCGGTTAATGATTTGTTCATCCAGACCGTCTACATATTCTATTTTCTTGTAAAGCTTTTTCAATCTCAAAAATTCTTTATGGGCAACAGGATCTGCTTTCACGACAGGTGACTCTTTGAAGTTCGTTCCTGTGTAAAGTGCCTTCTCCATTTTCTCCCGATGTTCAAGTTCAGCTTTTGTCCTTCTGTCCTTGTTTCCTTCAAGTTTGATAAGTTGGACTGGTTTACTTGGTCTTCCTGCCATAAAAGTTTCACCTCCTAAAAAATTTCATTTTGCGAAAAAAATTCACGTGGATGGGGGCGAGCGGTCAGCGTAGACCCTTAAAAAACTTTTTCAGGGGCCCCTATGTCCTAATTGTTTTTGTTGTTTATACATTTAACACAATTCACTTCTAAGCTTGTCCATTCTTTCTAATGTCTCACTTTATCAGCCCTTTGTATTTTATCTTATCCTCTGCGGTCTTAACCGCGTGGCACTGATTACATAAGGACTGTAGGTTATCGAGATACACTCGTAAATGCCATGCAATTTTTATCGGTATGATGTGGTCTACCATTTCCGCAAAGGTTATCAACTTACGTTGTAGGCAGTGCACACAAAGTCCCTTATCTCGTCTCAGTGCTTGTTCCCTTGCTTTCTCCCACTCCTTACTTTTATAAAAAGCATCCGATTTTTTATCACGTTTGTATTTGTCATAATACCTATCTCGTTCACGTTTTGATATATTGACTAAATCTTTATGCTCCTCGCAGTACCTTTCGGATGTAAGCTTATTACAAGCAGGTGAATTACATGGCTTTAACGGCTTACTTGGCAACTTTCACACCTCTGTATGGAAAAAGCGCCAACACTTTTGATAGTATTGGCGCTTTTACAATTTTCTCACACTATCATAATAACACATAAATACTTCGCTTTTTTTCAACATTTTTTTAACGTGGGTTAACCCCAGTTATATCAAGGGCTACAACCCCAAATAGAAGAACTGATATGTCGTTAATTGCAAGCTTTGTATCTCGGTAAATTGTACCCTGTTCAACATTGTACAGCTCGCATAATCCTTGTACAGTGATTCGATTTTCACTAAGATACCTGTGATAAATCACCTTGTACCTTCGTTGCTCTTCTTCGGTCCCATACTCGCAGTCAGCTTCGTAGTGTTTAAGCATCCTTTCAAAATGCCTCATCATTTTCGCGGTTTTAAGCCTGTATTTCATCAAACTTTCTAGAGTCAATTCCTCTAAGTTAAATATTGTATGCGCATATTCCTCATTCTGCTGGTCAATATCATCGCAATGGTCTCTTAATCTATCGTAATTTTCTAAAAGCAACTTGGTGTTTCTTAAACGCCAGTCCTTTTCTTGTTTTTGAAGCTTTTTTTGTTGAGTAGAGATCTGCTTTATAACTTCTTGAGTAATGATCTCAAGTTGATTTTTAGTAAGGCGGAATTTAGTGTTACTCATCGTCTTTCCTCCTGTTTTTTCCTATCTCGCTGATAAAGCCAAACATAATAACTAACCAAAGTGTTGTCCACCATGGATTTGCATATATAACTTCCATTTCTTCACCTACCTATTTCACTAATTTTTCGGATTGCGACATTACATCCCTTGTTTGAAACGTCTGAAATGGTATTCTTCCATACCATCACTCACAGGTTGGTTTAGGTCAAATCCAGTCATTACATCTACAAAACGTTTAGCACTAATCCAAGCATTACTGCCTTTCTTACCTTCTGCTTCCAACTTGGATAATCGCTGTTCGTATGTCGATTTCATACCTTTCCACATTGACTCATAGTTCATTTATTCTTCTCCCCTTTATGTCGCAATTTCGTTCATTTCCCCATCTTTTCGAGTAAAAGGTTATATTCCCTTTCTAGGTTCCTATGATGGATTTTTAATCGTTCGTATTGCTCGACTACTTCTAAGCGCTTATCCGCTTTGTGCTTTGCTTGCTGATATTTTTTGTTCAATTCATTGATGGTGTTCTTTTGATTGTTCATCTTCTGGACAGTATTGATATACATTTTTGCAAATGCTTTAACAATCGGCACAAGCTTTGTTGTAGATACAGTCTTTTGATTTGCGATAATTGTGTTTATTTGATCAATAGGATTCATTTCTTCATCGCACCCTTCTTGCCTTACCTTTACGATTACCACAGGATTTGTCTTTTCTTCCACTCCGGTCATTCCTTACCTTAGGAATCTCCGAACCTCCTAATCTATTGCATTCAAGTCCATAACGTGAAGAACAATGTTTGTAAAGAGAGCAACGTCTACACGCATACTCTCCGTCTTCAACTCTCATCCATTCTGGCCTACTATCAACAATAGAGACTTGATTCAAAACCATTTGTTCGAATCACTTTCCGCATTGATGTCACGAAATTCTTGCAAAGCAAGTAGCATTACTAGTTCGCGATATTGTAATTCATAAATATCAACACCATCACGATTTTGCCTAACTCCTAGTCCCTCTAAGCGGTCAATTACATTTTTCTGTTTCATTTCTTGGTGAGCCTTAACTGAGTTGTATAAGATACCCATTGCTTCACCTCATTTTTTATATTTTTTCAACTTTTACCTGATAGAGCTCTTCTAGTTCAGCATTCGTCATTTTTTCTAAAGCCTCTTCGGAATATCTTGTATTCATCATAATTTGAAAAATCATTGACTCACGATCCATTTGAATTCCCCTTTGCATTCTCATAAACATCCATAAGCCACATGTATAACATGACTGTTTGTGCTTGTACCAATGGATTGTTATTGTACTTATTGCTTAACTCACCTAGAGAAGTAGCAACCCATCGCCAGAAGACCTCGCTATCCAATCCGTGTCTCATAGCATACTTGTTGCAGTTGTTAATCCAATCAGCTATTTCAGCAAAAAACACTTTGTAATCCATCAAATCGCCTCGATTCGAATATAGATACCTGGAACCTTTGCCCAAAACTTTTCGGTTATCTCAGAAACTACAAGCGCATCATCTTCCCAATATCCACTAGTAGTCATGCAATCTTTTAACAATTTTTGTAGATTATCCGTATCAGGTCTTGTGTGTTTGTATTGACCATCTTTACGATTTCCTGTTATCGGAAAGCACCACTTCGTAATCATCCTTATTGGACCTGTATATTTTTCTAATGGAACATGTTGACCAAGGTGAGCCATCAATTTCGCTCGAGCTGCTTTTAAGTCCTCTGGTTCATAAAACACTGGCTTGCCGTTTCGAACTGTTACTTGCTTTTGCTGATGAGTAGTAGTTGGTGGAACCATCGGCATAAAGAATTCAATCATGCCTAAATCGCTGTAATCCTCATAAATATCTTCACCAGTATCGACAGCAATAAGTTCATGCAAATGTTCAGGATAACTCATTCTAAATCTGCCTCCTTCACGAAAACTCCATTGACCATTTTCCCTTTTCGATCAGCAATTTCGTTATATGCCATTTGAACACAATATTGAATATCAACATTCAACTGCATGGCTAAAATAGTTAAGACCACATACATATCGCCAATGGAATCTATTACTTGCTCCGGTTTATTCTTTGCCATCCCCTGGCAAAGTTCTCCAAACTCTTCGCCTAACTTAAGAATTTGTTTTTCTGGATCTGCACTATCTATTTTTCTATCAATAGCCCATTTACGAATTTTACTAGTTAACTCATTCATGAAATTTTATCCTCTTTCTAAATCGTAATCATTTCGTTTAATCTCTTAAGATTTTTTCTTTGTCGAGGACAAGGGAAGGAAGGATGGGTGGGCAGCGCTTAAGCCCACCTTCCTTTCCCCTCGACCGTAGGGAGGGACACCGAACTTTATATATATATATATATATAGGTTGTCTGTCCCTAGGGTCAAAGTCGGTAATTTATCGAGTTTGTCCCTCGTAGGGTCAAAGTCGAAGTTTTTCGAGAATGTCCCTGTTAGAGAGTAGGGACAAATATCGAGTTTGTCCATTTGTAGGGACAGGGACAACTTTCGACTTTGACCTTGTCCCTTAAGTTGTTTTTCGACCAACTTCACCATCATCTACCCAGAAATCTCCGTGTTCTTTTATTCGTCTTCTAACCGATTTTTCGGAAATTCCCATATACTCGGTTAATGCTTTTATAGTTACTTTTTCATCAATTCCACATGCTTCATATGCTACTTCCAAAGCTTCCAGTTGTTCTTTTTTTCTATCTGCTGGACTCTTTTTCTTGGTGAAATTCTTCTTCCAAGCAGGTGCATCACCTTCTGGCTGAATATCTTTCAAGATTCCTGTATCATCAACTTTATGCACTGGATACTGGAACCACATATTAACTGGCGCAAACTTTGGATACTCACGCAATGTACCTTCCACTCGCCAAGCTGAGCGGACACGAATACTTTCGACAACTCTTGTAATCTCCGATTCTACTTGTTCCAGTCGTTCAGGAGTTAACACTCGTTTAGCATGTGTATTCATTTGCGATACGCTCTGTTGGTCATCGATTCCAACATGTTCGTCGAAGTAATCATAATTAACTAGCTTTATGTGATTTGCGTAGATGGAAGCAGCTGCTGCACCTTCCTGTTGCTTAATTAAATCGTCTGTAAGATCTAACTCAACCAAGTCGATTAAAGCGTCAGGGTCACGTGCAAACACTCCTGAACCACTTGCTCTATCCATTGATTTCTTTCCGCCTTGTGTACCTTTAGAGTGATGATGACAATAGATAACACTTGAACCTAATTCAGTAGCTATTTTGTCAAACTGATTCGTAAAATGTGCCATCTGATCCGCGCTGTTTTCATCACCTGTCAGCACCTTATAAATAGGGTCAATGATAACCGCGATATATCCCCTCTTTTGCGCTCTACGAATTAATTTTGGAGCTAGCTTGTCCATTGGAACGGACTTACCACGCAAGTTCCAAATGTCTAAATTATCAATGTTGTTTGGTCTTAATCCTAATGCACGATATACATCCTTAAATCGGTGTAAGGCACTGGCTCTATCCAATTCTAGGTTTACGTATAAGACTTTTCCTTGGGTACATTGCCATCCTAGCCATTTAGTTCCTTCTGCGATAGCTATGGACAATTCAATCAATGCGAATGACTTACCTGCTTTCGAAGGTCCAGCCATCAACATTTTATGTCCTTGTCTTAGTACTCCTTCGATTAATGGAGGAGCCAACTCAGGCATGTCGTCCCAAAATTCCGTTAAGGTTTCCATATCAGGAAGATCATCATTTAAATCTTCAATCCATTCGTGCCATTCATCCCAATCTGCTTTTCCGATATTGGTATCAATAATAAATTGTTTTTTACCATTCCGGACTATACCAGGAAGACGACTTAAACGAGATGGATTTCTATTTTGGGTATCGATATTTAAGCCGTTTTTCTTACAAACATTAAATAAGTAATCTACTCGCTTTCGATACTCTTCATAATTTGGAGCATCAATTCGAACGATTGCATGAATACTTCTTCTACCACTGTGAACCATGATGGCTATCGGCAATTCTAACTCGCGATAAATTGCATTTTGTTTCTCGATTTCCATGTTGTCAGATTCAACTAATGCGTATCTAAAATCGGATACATTCGCATTTTTAACACCTTTACCATCCAATGGGTTAAATCGAATCCAGGCTCCTGCTTCTTCTTTGTAATCGCCAAGGACACTTCCTATATCTCCATCGCATTTATTTAATGCTTCGATTAATTGGCCAGCTGTACGATCATAAGCACCAGAAGTTGGCTTATAAATAATTTCTCCTGTTTTTTCATCGATGATTTGATATGTTTCTGTTACGTATCCGACATTATCAGTAGATTGAAATAAAGTTTCTAAATAACGAGTGATTTCACGTACTGGATTCCATTCAGTTGGCTCACTGATTTCTTGTCCTTCAATCCAGTTCTTATCGACAACAACATAATCATCATTACCTGAAATTTCATCGTTCCAATCTAACTCATGATCTTCTTTCTGTGACGAACGCGGTTCCCAGCCATTATCTTTGGCCATCTGTGTAATTGTAGCTCCTGTTACACCTGAGCCCTCAAATGAAGTCCATTTTTTGAAGCATTCACCGGGATGGTAACGTGCTCCATCCCGTTTGCTCCACTCGTCCCAGTCGCTTGCTGTATATCCTTCATGTTTAAGTGCCATCCCTACATTTAGCCATTCTTGATAATCAAGAAAAGCAGGATCCACGTATTCTAATAATGCGAGTAGATTCAATTTACGTTCCAAGTGATTCACCAACTTCCTCTTGCAGCATGTATGTTAATTTCATCGGATAGCGACTTTAAACCATATGTCCGTGTTTTTTCATAACAGCAACAATTTCATCAATATAAGGCTCATCAACATTGATAATGATGTAGCTATTATAAGCATTTTTACCATCATTTTTTCTTCCGATTTCTACACTGGTAAGTACGTCATCTAAGGTTTCATTCAATAATTCAATCTGATTTTTTGTAGCATATTTTTTAATATCTCTTTCGTTTAAGACTGTATATCTTCTTTCTCTACCCTCTAAAACAGTCCCATCAAAAGCTGATTCTGGCATTTTCATTTCCTCCTTTTGGTTACTTCGATACCTTTACGTCTACAACTTGTCCTCTTAGCCCGAATGTGTTGTTAATGTGTTCAATTAGCTGTTTGTGTGAAATGGATGCTTTACCAGTTGTGAATTCTTTATACATACGTTTGCTCATTACATAAGTCATTTTTGAACCTCTCCTATTTCAAAATTTATCTATTATGCCTCACGATATTCTTTTGGATTTATTCCGGCAGGAATTTTCCAACCATTAGCTGCAATACGGTCAATCAATTTCTTGGCCGTTTCAAATTGCCATGTGCCTACGTGTTCGAATCCTCTTTGCTCTAAGAAACGAATTTGTTTTGGTGTCGTTAGGCCTTGTTCACGTCTTCTATCTAAACGTTCCAATAGTTTAGTAGCTTTACCAGCGTTATCGATTTCATCAGGAAGGATTCCAAGCTTTTCTAAAGTGTTGATTTGTTTCTCACTAGGCGGTCCCATTTCCCAACCAAAGGACGGAACATAACTTGAAAGGTCCTCTGCTTGGATACTCATTTCAAATTGGAGAGGATCCACTAACTTACGCTTCCTACGTTTCATTTCTGCCAGTTGTTTAGCAAGTGCTTCTTCACGTTGAGCGATTACATCTTCAGCTGCTTGTTTTTCTACAGCTTCTAAATCCAGTGCAACACCAGCCTCTTCAATCTGCTTAGTCATTGCTTTGGCCACTTCTTCATTCTCTGCAATTAGGTGTGCTGGATGACAAAGTTCGTGGCGTTCTGTATGCCAAAGAAAATCGAGTAACAATAATTCAGTTTTTCCAGGATGAAGTCGGGTACCGCGCCCAACCATCTGGCTGTATAAGCTTCTTACTTTTGTTGGTCTAAGGACTACTACACAATCGACTGATGGGCAATCCCATCCTTCTGTTAATAACATTGAGTTACATAAAACGTTGTATTTATCTTTGTCAAAGTCTTCTAAAACCTTTGCTCGGTCTTTTGAATCTCCGTTGACCTCTGCTGATTTAAAGCCTTTATCATTTAAAATTTCCGTAAATTTTTGGCTTGTTTTCACTAAGGGAAGAAAGACTACTATCTTTCTATCTTTGGCGACTCTCCACATTTCGTCCGCGATTGATTCAAGGTAAGGATCTAATGCTGTACCTAAATCACTCGTTTTGAAATCCCCAGCCTGTTGACCAACTGTGGATAAGTCTAATGTCAAAGGAATGGTTAATGCTTTAATTGGACTTAAGTATCCTGCTTTGATTGCTTTAGGTAAGGTATATTCAAAAGCTAAGCTTTCAAAATATGCGCCAAGGTTCCGCATATCCCCCCTGTCAGGAGTAGCTGTTACACCTAATACATTTGCAGATTCAAAGTAATTCAATACACGTTGATAGCTATCCGATATACAGTGATGTGCTTCATCGATAATGATGGTATCGAAGAAATCCTTGTCGAACTTCATTAACCGACTTTCTCGCATCATTGTTTGAACACTACCGACAACTACACGGTACCAACTACCTATTGAGGTCTGCTCTGCTTTTTCTGTTGCACATTTTAAACCTGTGCTTTTCTCCAATTTATCAGCTGCTTGATCTAATAATTCGCCTCGGTGGGCAAGGACGAGAACACGCTCGCCCTTTTTTACCCGGTCTTCAATGACTTTTGAAAAAACAATTGTCTTTCCGCATCCAGTAGGTAAGACCAGTAATGTTTTTTTAATACCCTGTTCCCATTCTTTTTGAATGGATTCACGAGCAGTTTGTTGATAGTCTCTAAGTTTCATTGGTTACCTCCTAAAATTGCCCTGGCGCCCATCCGCCTTGTTGATTACCTGTAGGGAATGGCGATTGCTGCATATTAGGCTGCTGTTGCATTGGTTGTTGTGGCTGTTGTTGATAGCTTTGATTTAGCTGTTGCTGTGGTTGCATCGGTTGTTGATATCCCTGCATTGGTTGCTGAGCACCGCCACTATGCTTTAAATAATCTTCATAAGGATAAAATGTTTCAATTTGGTTATTAACTCGTTCTTCACCTTTGGATTTATATTTATTTTGAATAACTTTGCATCTACCCTTTGCTCCGGTTACCAAATTCCAATTCATTTTTAATCTTTCGCCCGGTTTCTTTTGTCCAATTCCAGTGAAGAAATTAGATAAGAAACCTTCCGTTTTGGTGTGCAACATTAGATTATGAAATATAGTTACATTACCATGTTCTGAACTGTGGATTGTCAAAGTTAATTTAGCTTGATTACAAGGTGGCATTTTTTCACTACCTTGGAATCTGCCTCGTTCAAATTTTTCCACCGTAAAGTTATAATCTCCAGCTGGCAATAAGACAAAACTGCCACCTTCCTTTTCTATCTCATCATCCCAACCTAATTCGCGTTCAATTTCTTGACTCATTTGTATTTCCTCCTATGTGATAAATTTTTAATTGAATGGTAGAGTTTTTCTAAACTCTTGTACCATGCCGAAAACTTGTGTCCACGCTCCTACAAGAACGCCTTCAATAAAACCTTTGTCATAATTAGAAATGGGTGTTCCCATCGGGTAATAACCTTTTTGACTAACCACAACTTGAATTTCTTCCTCAGATACTCCATTCTGTAGCATTAAGTCACGCAGCGATGCCGGAATAGCTGGATCAATGTTTACCACAGTTGGTTGTGGTGCGGATTGTTGATGCTCAACTTGCGTTGGCTGAGTTGGTTGTTGTATAGGCGCTTGTTGTGGTTCCTGCATAACCGGTGTTGGTGTCGGTGTTGTTGGAGCCACATTCATCTGTGCTTGCGATTGTCCGTTAAAAATATGAGCAATATATGCGTAATCTAAAGGAAACTCATCAGGTAGCCCGTGACGGTTTTTAGCATCCCATGCAGGATGATGAGTAGCAAAAATTGTACGTACCCCACCTTGCCCTTTATGCTTTTTGCCTTTATCATCAACAGCGACGCTATACGTCTTGTAATTAATGAATAACACCATGTCTGCCCACTCTTTTACCAATGGTGCAGTTTGTGAACTTGTCTTCTTCCCAAGCTTTAACTGATAACGATCATAGGAGCCCATTTCGTCTGGCTGTTCGAATTTAACAATCTGACTATGTGCGGTCAAAACAACGTTGATTCCTGCTTCAACTACATCACTTAACTTATTTAGGAATCTTCCCAACTCTTCTTTCACATAGACGTATCCATTTCCGTAACCAAAATCCTCTACACCTTTTTTGTTATGTGAAGCACAAACGAATTCAGTACATTGCATCTCAGCCCAATCGATTGTATCGATGATAAGTGTTTTGAATCTTCCTACTTGCCCTTTCACCCATTCAACTTGTTGATTTAATTCAGTCCAACTAGATGGCTTTTTCAAACGGTCAACCAATAACTCTGTAGTTGAACCCTCTGTATCTATGAAAATAGGATTAGGAAATTGTGCAGCAAGAGATGATTTTCCAATTCCCTCAGGACCATACAAAACGACTTTTTTTGCTTTCTCAATTTTTCCGCTGATAACCTCCATTAGAATTCACCTGCTTTCCAAGTTTTAGTTTCAACAACTGGTGGCTGTTGTGGTGTTTGGAATGGTACGTTCTCCTGTCCAGCAACATAGCCATCCTCAATTATGATGGAGCATTCTTCACCTGTGCTTACTCGAGTTGCAATTGCCTGTAAACCTTCTTGCTCTAACCATTGACCGAACTCATTTAAAGTATCTATATCCATCTGCTCTAACTTGTCCAGAAGGATAAAACCGCAGTTAGGCTTTAATTTACGAACAATGGCTGTGGATACTCGTAATTGGTCAGCTCCACTCATGTTGTCCCATTTCTGACCGTTGTATATGAGATCCCCATCTTCAACAGATAATCCTTCAAGCGGTAAATCAGCATTAGAGAGCAAGTCTGTCTTTTGCTTACGAACCTCTTCGATAGCTGTAGAAAGCTTTTCATACTGTGCTCGATATTCATTTGCATCAGTTTCCGCTTTATCCTTATCGAGATTTGCACGGACTTTTCTATTAATTTCATCAATCTGTTGGATATTTGCTTCTAATTGCTCTGTAGATTCATCGATTAATTCCAATGCATCTTTCTGAGCAATTGCTAAATCTTCACCAGTTTGCATATAAGCCTCTTTTAATTGGATCAATTGAGCTTCAAGCCTGGCAATTTCTTGACCTTGACTTTCTCGTAGAGCTTGTAATTGCGAAAGGTTTTGACGCTTCCTTTGGTTCTCTCCGTTTCTAGCCAAGATTTCTTGTTGTTGTTTAATTAAATCCGAAGCTGAAATAGGTTCCTTTGGTGCATCAGGATAGTATGGTTGCTCTTTAGCAAACTTTGCTTTTTGGTCAGCGATTTGCCCGATTGTGCGACGCTGATTATAAATTTCTTGTTCTTGTCTTTCCAATTCAAAAAGCTTGTCCCCTACACCAATAATTCGAAGAAGAATGTTTGCTTTTTCCTTACTAGTCGAATTCATGAACTTAGGTAAATCGATGGCTAATTCCTCGACAAAACTGTTTAGTAACTGTTGCCCTGCTTTCTGGCCATTCGGATCAATTACTTTGAGTTCACTATTTTTTCCTTTGCGTTCAACAATCAATCCATTCGACAATACAAGGTGTATATACGGTGGGATAACACTACCTTCACGTTCGGCTTTACTTGGACGATATTTGTTACCCCCAAGAGCCCAGGCGATGGTGTCCAGCACACTAGTTTTACCTTGATTATTTTTACCGCCAATTAAATTCAATCCAGTAGGTGTAAAATCAACTTTTACAGCCTTAACACGTTTTACATTTTCTATTTCAAGTTTGTTGATTTTAATCAATGGTTTCTCCTCCCTTCGCCTAGGCAATGATAGTGATTCTTCCTGAATCGATTTCTTCATATAATTCTTCTTTTAAATACTCTCGGATGTTTACAATCGCTTGATTTCTCCAAGCTCCGCCATCAGCTTCAAAAATCGCACCCAATGGACCTTTTTTCATGCGGAAAATGAAATCACTAGCCGGTTGTTCTACCTCTAAGAAGGTACGATATGGTGCTAATCTAACAGGATTAGGTACTAAAACATCATCAGCTGAAGCAACTCCTGTTTTAATTGTGACCGCTTGGGAGATTCCGTTATCTCCAGTCTCACGAACATTTTCTTCTTTGATGTTACCTACAACTTTCAATATCAAATCCCGATCATGTGTCTGAGTAAATTTTGATTGAAAAGCAATGATAAGTTCTTCTGTGTCAAGAAAATGACCGTAACTAAATCTAGGTACAATAGCATTGGCAACAACGAGTGTTTCCCTATCTCCATTCCTATCAAGAACCCCTTTTAGGTACACTGTTCTTTCATCAAATACTTGCAAGTAAAATTTCGAATTAACTCGCTCAACATTTGCTTTTAGGTATTCAACTAAACCAGTAAGTGTATTAACAAGAAGTGGCTCATTTGCACGAATCAATAATGGTTTAATCTCTTTAGAATTCCCTTCACAATCGGTCACGAAATTGCGTTCATTCCCTTCGGAATCCTCGATAGTCACGAATCGGTCATGTGGCATAACTGACAGGTCTAATAAGTATTTAATTGCTTCTTTTATCATTTTTATTTACCCTCTCTCCGCTTGTAGATTAATTACATTTTTTCTATTCATTTCACGCTCAATTACATCGATTGGTACACCTACATCCGACTTTTGAGTTAAATCATCCGGATCTAAATAGGTTTGACCTGGTACACTGGACTTAAGTTCTTTTGCTTCAATCTTTCCATTGGTTAGGTTTTTACCTGTTAGCACAGTCATGGAAACATCCTTCACATTTGCCAACTTTATAGATATATTGCTATTAACCTTCACAGTCTGACGATTTTCATCAGGCACAAACTCCAATTTTATTGTGACAGTACGTTTGTCCTCAGCCTTCGTGTTAGGGTCGTGGATATTTTCAAATACCTTTTTTAATTCACCATCCAACTTTTCTTGGATAGCTCCATTAGCTAAAGCACTTAATGGTAAATCAATTGTTTTCGGTGCCATTTAAGGAATAACCCCTTTCGTGTTATAATGATTTTGAGATTTGTTATTTTGGGCCCATCAGTTGCAGCTGGTGGGTCATGTTATTTTCATTTCTCCTGAAGCTACATCTCTAAGGTTGGTATCCGTCCAGCAAATTGGACAACATACATCCGATTGGTCTTCATAAGCTTGTTCGACTGCAAAAGTCACTGAACAATCACTACATTCGTATACATGAAACAAATGAACATTTGATTTTCTATTCCTTCTTGATGGCCATTTAGAAGGTGCTAGTTTGCGTTGTTCACTTATTAGTTGTTGAATACGTCTTTCACTTACTCCAAACTGATAAGCAATCACTGAAATTTTTTCACCTTTAATAAATTTTGAATGGATCTCATTAATATCCACTTTATTCACCCCTTTCTAATATCTCCTTGGCCATTTATCAGGGTCATTTTTCCGTTCTAATGTGATGAATTTTTGAACAGTAGCATAACTTAACCCAACCGATTCAGCGATTTCCTTTAGTGGATCTCCGCTAATAAACATTTGGTGGATTTTAGCTTCAGCCACATTGTTCAATATTTTAGTTCTGCCTTTCTTACACTTCATTTCCTTAATGGTTGCAAAATCAGTACCATTAGGCTTTTCTGTAGGCACAATTGGATGTTTAGCAATATAAGCTAGGCGCTCTTCCTCAGTCATATACCAAACGTGTACTTTCCCCAATTTCCACCCCTCCTTATACAACTTGATCAATCAAATCCTGATAAACCCTACGGTAAAATGCTGATAAAACATAATGCTTTCGGTTGTCATAAATTTCAATCAAACAAGCTACTTTCATAATTTCATTGAGCAATGATTTACGCTTGTCCACTTTGTCACCTACCTTTCTATGTATCTAGGAAATTACTAGTTCCACCAACTGCCAAAAGCGAAAACTAACATCAAAGTCGCAAACATTACCATGCCTAAAACTGGATAAACCTTTCCAAGCGACTTGTCGATTTCTTTCACTATGTTCACCTCCTTAAAGTTATTCATTAAATCGTTCCTCAAATTTCGCCAAGTGGTTAAAAAGAAATGAGGTAATTAACCTCCAATTTGTTCGAACTACGATGTAATATCACTTATGCACTTTAGCACTATTAATAACGCCCAAATACCAAATACCCATCGTTCGAACGTATTTAAATATTTTAACAAGCTACATTCACTCCTTCGTATTTTCTTTCTAATACCAAGTACCATTTGCTGAATAATGCCACCAGTCGCCATTATCATAGTGGACATTTAAACAATTTTCTTTTATGTTTTTTTCAACCTTTACAATATTGGAGAGTGTATATTTCTTTCTCTTCTCTAAACCCATGCTACGATTGTGAGCTGCATAAACTTTCAAGAGTAACAAATACTCATTTACGTTTAAGTGTTTGGCTACTGGAAACTTTTCCTGTGCCACTTTTCTCACCATCCTTTAAGATACTTTTTGCATTTCAATCCATTTCATTAAATCCTCTCTTAGCACACGTTTTGAAATCCCAATCTCAATGCATGGAATTCCCCCGTTTGCAGGGGACAACTTTAATAGTTCATACACACGTCTACGTGATATATGAAGATAACTTGCGATATGAGAGGCAGTCATAATCTCCGGGTATTCTTCCAACGTTTTTTCCTTCATTCGTTACACCCTTTCCTGTTTTATTAACCTGCTGATTTAATGAGTTCGAACAACGATTTGGGAATTATTTCTTTAGCTGCAGCTAATCTAAATTGGTTTACATCTATTTCAAGAATTTCAGCCAAGGCTATGTTTATCTCGTCTCTAGCCGGTGGAAGTTTTCCATTCTGAAGCTTGCTGAGGACTGATTTATCCAAACAGATATCTTTTTTGGCTAGACGGAAGGATACTTGGGTAAGTGAGATCCCCTTCTTTTCAATCGCTCTTCTTAACAAAGTATGATATTTCATTTTTGCACCTCCTTCTCTGGACCTGTGTGACTGTTTGTTCTACTGTTGATTATTTAGTCACTATTTATATTTATCATGTTATAACCAACGTTTTCCAAAGTCAATGACTAAATAATCATTTATTTATAAAAACGTTGATTAAAAAGTCAACAATATGTTAAAATTATCAATAGTTATCAAATATGGAGGCGGAAAAGTTATGAATTATCCAGAGTTAATTGATTTATACATTAATCGGAGCGGAATGAGTTTATCTGAAATAGCGGAGAAAATGAAAAAAGAAAAAGGTGTCAAGGTAGATAGAACTTATATATCTAAACTACGGAAAGATCCAAAATATGCAGCGTCAGAAGAAGTAAATCAAGCTTTCGCAGAGATTACTGGGGGAGATCCTCTACGCTTGGTATGGGCAGGTCTTATTTACGGTTCCCATCCAAGTGTCAGAGATATCCTTATGCTTATTGATGATGAAGTAATAATTAAAGCTATGGCACTTATGAAAAAATACCCAGGGTATTTCCATATGACCGATGAAGAACAAGAAGAGTTAGAGAATGCACCTGATGTAATTGATTTCTGGGCATCCATCGGAAATTTTATGGATAAGCAGAAACAAACAGCCGCTCATCAAAAGGAGAAACATGATATTGTTGCTGAAAACTCTATGCCATACAGTCTTGAATCAATGTTAAAAATCCCAGTCCTCGGGAGTATCCAGGCAGGACAACCTATTGAAATGATTGAGAGTTTGGCAGAATACACATTAGTCGACCCTAATGTTTTGCGAGGGAAAGAAGGATTTGCTCTTAGGGTCAAAGGCGACAGCATGATTGGAGATCGGATACACGATGGTGATGTTGTCGTAGTTGCGAAACAAGAAGAAGTTCATCCGCATGAAATTGCAGTTGTAGCTATAAATGGTGATCATGCTACTTTAAAAAGAGTAAAACGTCACGGTCATATGTGTATGCTAATTCCATCAAACCCATCAATGGAACCACAGCTTATTCCCGCTAAGGATGTTCATATCCTAGGAAAAGTAGTTGAAGTTAAATTTTGGCCAAAGTAAAGGAGGATTTATTATGAAAGGACATTTTTATAAACCGCATTGTAAATGCGTTGATTCTAAAGGCGAAAGCAAGAAAACCAAAAAATGCTCTTGTGGCGCCAAATGGTCTTACATCATTGACGTAGGTACCGATCCGAAAACAGGAAAAAGAAAACAGAAAAAGAAAGGCGGCTTCAACACCAAAACGGAGGCTCAGGAAGCTGCAGCTCTTTTATTTGCTGAACTAACGCAAGGAACTTATGTGGAAGAAAAAAACATCAAATTTGAAGAATTCGCTTATGAGTGGCTAGAAATCTATAGAACATCAGGCAAGCCGAAAAAACCAGGCACTATTCGTATTCGAAAACATGAAATTCAGCGTTTATTGGATTATTTTGCGAAATTAAAATTAAAAGATATCACCCGTAAAAAGTATCAGGATGCTTTAAATGACTTAAAAAAACGAGGTTTTGCTGATAATACGATGGATGGTGCGCATCGTACTGGACGGATGATTTTTAAGAAAGCCATAGAGATGGAATTGATTAAAAAAGACCCTACTGAGTTTGCTTATGTACCAAAAACAGCCAAATCCATAGAGGAGTTAGAAAAAGAAGATGAGCTACCAAAATACATGGAAAAGGAGGAGCTCTCAAAATTCTTGCAAACAGCGAAAGGAAAAGGATTAGAAAGAGATTATCCAATTTTTATGTTATTAGCCTATACGGGAATGCGTGTGGGAGAACTTTGCGCGTTAAAGTGGAAAGACATTGATTTTGATGAAGGGTCAATTTCAATTACAAAGACTCTTTATAATCCAACGAACAACATTAGGAAGTATCAACTGGTGCCTCCTAAAACACAATCAGCTAAACGGACGATTGATGTGGATTCAAAAGTTCTAGCTTTACTTAAAAAGCTCCAAGCTGAACAAAATAAGGTCCGTATGAGACTTCGTAAACAGTACCACGATGAGGATTTTGTGTTTGCAAAAATGGATGAAACTAATCCTGGTTATCCAGAGTTAGTAAAGACTATTGAGAATCGTATGAAGCGTTTATTAAAGATTGCAGGACTTAACCGAAACAAGCCCGATAACAAAGCTACGTTAATCCCATCTGAAGGACAAAATGCTGAAACGATTACTCGAGAGTTAACACCCCACTCTCTGAGACATACTCATACTACATTACTTGCTGAAGCTGGATTAAGTTTACCAGAAATCATGGAACGTCTCGGACATAAAGATGATGATACTACAAAACACGTTTATCTACATGTTACTAAGAGCATGAAAAAAGAGGCTTCCCGCAAGTTTGCTCAACTCATGGAAAACCTCTAATTTTTTTGTTACCCTATGTTACCCATTTGTTACCCTTTGGGTAACTACATGTTGCGGAATGTTGATATAAAAGGGTTTTAAAACCCTAATTACATCATGCCGCCCATTCCACCCATGCCGCCCATGTCAGGCATTGCAGGAGCATCTTTTTCTGGTAGGTCAGCAATTACTGCTTCAGTTGTTAAGAACATAGCTGAAACAGATGCTGCGTTTTGAAGTGCAGAACGAGTTACCTTAGTTGGGTCAACGATACCAGCGTCGATCATGTTTACCCACTCACCAGTCGCTGCGTTGAAGCCAATTCCGATTTCTTCGTTTTTCAAGCGTTCAACAACTACAGATCCTTCAAGACCAGCGTTGTGAGCGATTTGACGTACTGGCTCTTCCAATGCACGAAGAACGATGTTTACACCAGTTGCTTCGTCTCCAGCTAATTCGATAGCAGCTACTTTGTTATATACGTTCACAAGTGCTGTACCACCACCTGAAACGATACCTTCTTCAACTGCTGCACGAGTTGCGTTAAGAGCATCTTCAATGCGAAGCTTGCGTTCTTTTAACTCAGTTTCAGTAGCAGCACCAACTTTGATTACTGCAACTCCACCAGCTAATTTAGCTAGGCGCTCTTGTAATTTTTCTTTGTCAAATTCAGAAGTAGTTTCTTCCATTTGAACACGGATATTGTTAACGCGAGATGCAATCTTATCAGACTCACCAGCACCTTCAACGATTGTTGTATTTTCTTTTGTTACAACAATCTTAGAAGCGCGACCTAATTGAGTGATGTCAGCAGATTTAAGGTCTAAACCTAAATCTTCAGTGATAACTTGACCACCAGTTAGGATTGCGATATCTTCTAGCATTGCTTTACGACGGTCACCAAATCCAGGAGCTTTAACAGCTACTGCATTGAATGTACCACGAAGTTTGTTCACAACTAGAGTTGCAAGAGCTTCACCTTCAACATCTTCAGCGATTAGTAATAATGGCTTACCTTGTTGAACAACTTGCTCTAATACTGGTAGGATTTCTTGAATGCTAGAAATCTTTTTATCCGTAATTAATACATATGGATTTTCAAGAACTGCTTCCATTTTATCAGAATCAGTTACCATGTATGGAGAAGCATATCCACGGTCAAATTGCATACCTTCTACTACTTCTAGTTCAGTAGAGAAGCCTTTAGATTCTTCAATTGTGATAACACCGTCGTTACCAACGCGCTCCATAGCTTCAGCGATCAATTGGCCAACTTCTTTGTCATCTGAAGAAATAGCAGCAACTTGTGCGATAGACTCTTTACCTTCAATTGGTTTAGAGATAGCTTTTAATTCTTCAACAGCTGTAGTTACAGCTTTTTCAATACCTCTACGCACTACCATTGGGTTTGCACCAGCTGTAACGTTCTTTAACCCTTCGCGAATCATTGCTTGAGCTAGAACAGTTGCAGTAGTTGTACCGTCACCAGCAACATCATTTGTTTTGCTAGCAACTTCAGCTACTAGTTTAGCACCCATGTTTTCGAATGCATCTTCTAGTTCGATTTCTTTTGCAATTGTTACACCATCATTTGTGATAAGTGGTGAACCAAATTTTTTCTCAAGAACCACGTTACGACCTTTTGGTCCTAATGTTACTTTTACAGCATTTGCTAATGCATCAACACCACGTAGCATTGCGCGACGAGCATCTTCACTAAATTTAATTTCTTTTGCCATAATTAAGCCCTCCTCAATATAATCAAATGCGCCTTGGCGTATTTGCGCCCGATTTTTTTCGAGCAAGCTCGAAAAGTTTCCTTTGAAAAATCGTGGCATCCGCCGGAGGCATTTAACTTTATCCAGGCTTTTTCTGAATAAAGTTAATGAATCTTATGATATAAAATGCTGCTTTTTATTAACCAATAACAGCTAAAATGTCACTTTCACGTAAAATTAAGTATTCAGTACCTTCGTATTTCACTTCAGTACCAGCATATTTTGAGAAGATAATGCGATCACCAACCGCAACCTCTAAAGCTACCTTTTCACCACTGTCTAGAACACGACCTGTACCAACAGCAACTACTTTACCTTCTTGAGGCTTTTCCTTTGCAGAATCTGGTAATACGATTCCGCTTGCAGTTTTTTCCTCTGATTCAACTAGTTCAATAACAACGCGATCACCTAATGGCTTTAACAAGTGAAACGACCTCCTCAAATAATTTAAATATTAGTTTCGTCTTCTTATTAGCACTCAAACCACCTGAGTGCTAACACAATTATTATATTAAATAATCTCTAGCCATTTTGCAAGTCATTTGATATAGAAATTTGGAAAAAAGATTCATTTTCACATGCATAATTTGTCCACCCTACCTATCCTATGTTACAAACAGGAAAAATAAACCAACAATTTATTTTCTTTCAATGAAATTTCGAATTTGCATTATACTAAAGGAAAGAAATGAATATATGTTACAATACAAAAGGTGGACAATTTTCAATCATTCCGTCTATAAAAAGGAGATTTTCATGAAAGCTAGATATTGGTATGTCATATTAACGTACATCGTCATGCAGTTCTCTGGGATTTTAGGGATTCCGCTTTTACTATCTTTAGGTGTTGGAAAAAACTTAGATCCAGCCACTGCTACAAATACAATTATTGCACTTTGGACTGTTATTAGTTTTGTCGCTGCACTTCCGATTGTTTTATTTTTATTAAGGCAAGATATGAGAGAGAGACATCAGAACTTACGACGTTCCTCTAAAGGTGAGGCAATTGGATGGGCGATTGCAGGTATTTTTATGGCCATGACAGCCCAGGTGGTTGCGGCAAATATTGAAATTCATTTATTTGGCATTGAGCCAGGCTCTGAGAACACCCAAGAAATTTTGACACTGGTAAAATCTTTGCCATTGCTAGTCATTGTTGTTTCGGTGATTGGTCCAATTCTTGAAGAGATTATTTTCCGCCAAATTATCTTTGGTTCTTTATATAAAAAATTCAACTTTTTCATCTCTGGCTTAATTAGTTCATTAATTTTTGCGGTTGTACATATGGATTTCACTCATATCCTTATCTATACGGCAATGGGCTTTACCTTTGCATTCCTCTATGTACAAACAAAACGAATTATTGTACCAATTTTTGCACATGTGGCGATGAATACTTTTGTTGTAGTGGTACAGACAGTTTTTGCAGATGATATAGAAAGGATCATGAAGCAAGCCGAGAAGCTGCAACAGACATTTATTGGAGGCTTTTAATTTTATGCGAAGAACTTCACCTTTTGCCTTGGGCATCATTTACGCATTAATGGGAATTTTATTTACTTATATTGCAATTAATAGTGCAACGGAGACAGTCTGGAACTTTTCCACAATCCTTCTAGCCGTTGTCGCAACCTTCGACTTTGGTGTGGCAATCAGAATGTTTACCCTGCACTTCAAAATAAAAAAAGTGACAAAGGAAAAAAAATAACCTCCATCCGGAGGTTATTTCTATTTTCTGGACTTTTGTTTATTCCATACTATTTGCTGCCATCATTTCCGCTTTGAGTACCTTTCTGTAGGCACTTCTTGATACAAGAATACTGATTTCATATAATCCGAATAACGGCACAGTAACCATTAAATGAGAGATTATTTCAGGAGGCGTAATTAGCCCTCCAATTACTAATAGAATAAAATACGCATATTTTCGTATTTTCGATAAGAACATCGGTGTGACAATACCGAGTCTTGTGAGAAACATGACGACTACCGGCAATTGAAACAAAAAGCCAAACGGTAAGGTCAACTGTAACAGGAATTGAAAATACTCATTAATCCCGATTACCTGGTTAATATCAAGGCGGGCTGCTAACCTCGTCATAAAATTCACAACAAATGGGAATAGAATAAAGTAGGAAAATGACACCCCTACTAAAAATAAGACTACTGAAATCGGAATATAACTCAAGGTTACCTTTCTTTCCTTTTCATACAAACCTGGACTGATGAACGCCCATAGCTGATAGAGTAAAAAAGGAGAGGAGATAACGAGCGCAATGATAAAAGCAAATTGCATATAAATTTTAATTGGATCTGTCATACGGAAAGCATTCATTGTCAGTTCTTTTGCTTCCTCCGCATTTTGCAAGTAAAGAATGACCGGCTCTGCGAGAAAAAAGCTTCCTAATGCAACAATGAAGAAGAAAACGACTACATAAATCAGTCGTTTTCGTAGCTCACCAATATGATCGTAGACGGACATTTCTTTTTCGTTCATATGACTCATCCTATCATTACTTCACATCAGGAGTTTCATTCTTTTTTACATCATCATCGTCATCATCTGCTAAACCTTTTGTTGCGTTTTTGAATTCACGCAAAGTATTACCTGCTGCTCTTCCTAATTGAGGTAACTTCTTCGGTCCAAAAATAAGTAACGCTGCAAATACAATCAATAGGATACTACCAAATCCAAGACTTCCCACAGTAAGTCACCTCCCAACAAGTGTAAAATATATTTCTATTCTTCATTCGAATAATGCTTTAAAAAGTAAACAAGTGCTTGTAATTCAACAGCTAAGTCAATATGGTGAACACGTATATGTTCAGGCACATTGATTCTTGCTGGTGTGAAATTAAGGATACCTTTGATCCCCTTATTTACGAGGCGATCCGTAATCGCCTGTGCTGCGCCAACGGGAACTGTTAAAATAGCAACCGTGACATCATCAGGCAATTCTTTTTCAAGATCATCTAAATGGTATACCTTGACTCCACCAATACTACTACCTACCTTATTATAATCCACATCAAACGCAAGCTCAATTTTTGTATTATTATTTTTTGAGAAATTATAATGTAAAAATGCGGTACCTAAATTACCGACACCTATTAACGTAACCTTTGTTAATTCATCCTGATCAAGGGTCTTACTAAAAAAGGATAATAAATAATTCACATTATAGCCATACCCTTTTTTTCCCAATGCCCCAAAATAGGAAAAATCTCGCCTAATCGTGGCGGAATCAACCTTGACCGCATCACTTAGCTCTGCAGACGATACCCTCTGCTTCCCCGAGGCATGCAGGTTTTTTAAAAACCGATAATAAAGTGGCAGCCTTTTGGCAGTTGCTTGTGGTATTTTTGACTGTTCCAAATTCATGTTTATTCCCCCGCTACTGGCCTTTTAAAATCACCGTTTTTTCCACCTGTTTTTTCAGCTAAATAGGTTGGCCCAATCACCATCCCTTTATCAACTGCTTTACACATATCATATACAGTTAACGCACAAACCGATGCGGCCGTAAGGGCTTCCATCTCTACGCCGGTACTACCCTTTGTTTTAACTGATACGGTAATATGTAAAATATAATCATCTTGGGTCGTCCAATTAAAGCTGATATCGACGCCCTTTAATGCTAACGGATGGCACATCGGAATTAACTCTGATGTTTTTTTAGCTGCCATAATACCGGCAACCTGAGAAACAGCAAGAACATCTCCCTTGCTAACCTCATTATTTATGATTTGCTCATAAATCAATTTATTTACAGTAATACTTGATTTTGCAATCGCTGTACGAACAGTATCAGATTTCTCTGTAATGTCGACCATTCTTGCACGACCCTGCTCATTAAAATGGGTAAATGATGACATATATCGAACCCTCCCATAAACTATACACTATTTTACCACATCTGTCTTTGTAACATCTGTGAACATTATCATTGCAGTTGCTCTATTAAGATAATATAAGATACACTGTTGTTAGAAACAAGAGGTGAAATAGCATGATTTTACTACAAGTAAATCAGCTCAAAAAATATTTTGCTGCTGATCTTATTTTATCCAATATAAAATTAGAAGTACAAACTCGCGACCGCATTGCCATTGTTGGTCGAAATGGTGCCGGAAAATCGACTCTATTAAAAATTATTGCAGGACAGATGTCACATGATGGCGGTGAAATCATTAAGCCGAAAAGTGTCACAATCGATTATCTCGCACAGGACACTGGACTTGAATCAACGCTTACCATTTGGCAAGAAATGCTTACCGTCTTTGCACCCTTACAGAAACTAGAAAAAGACTTACGAAACCTTGAAGTAAAAATGGGGGACCCCTCCGTTTTTGAAAATCCAGCTGACTATCAAAAACTCCTTGAAGAATACGATCAGCTCCAGGTCGACTTTAAAGAACAGGGTGGCTATCAATATGAAGCTGATATTCGTTCCATTCTACACGGGTTTCATTTTACAGAAGAATACTACGAAACAAAAATATCTAGCTTGAGCGGTGGTCAAAAGACACGCCTAGCCCTTTGTAAATTATTACTTTCCAAGCCTGATTTATTGATTCTGGACGAGCCGACAAACCACCTCGATATCAGCACGCTTACCTGGCTTGAACAATATCTCCAAGGCTATCCAGGAGCGCTCTTAATCGTATCCCATGACCGTTACTTCCTTGATAAAGTAGTCAACCAGGTCTATGAAATTTCAAGACACACAAGCACGAAATATGTCGGAAACTACAGCAACTATTTAAAATTAAAGGCTGAAAACTATGAACTTGATTTGAAAAGATATGAAAAACAACAGGAAGAAGTCGAAAAACTAAAAGACTTCATCGCGAAAAACCTAGTCAGAGCTTCAACAACGAAACGCGCTCAAAGTAGACGAAAACAGCTTGATCGAATGGAGCTTATGGACAGACCATCGGGTGATGAAAAATCTGCTTCCTTCCGTTTCGAAATTGAAAGACAAAGTGGAAATGATGTGTTAAGTGCAAAAGACATCTCTGTTTCCTATGAAAAAGACAAGCCTATTATCAAAAATATCAATTTCAATATTTATCGTGAAGATAGTATTGCGTTAGTGGGACCTAACGGGATCGGGAAATCGACCCTGCTAAAAGCCGTTATCGATAAGCTTGAGCATGTCGATGGAACGATTCGTTTCGGTTCACATGTAACGATTGGCTACTATGACCAACAACAAGCAGACCTCACCTCAAATAAACGGGTGTTAAACGAATTATGGGATGAATATCCGCTTAAACCTGAAAAAGAAATCCGTACAGTTCTTGGAAATTTCCTATTTTCAGGGGATGATGTGTTAAAAACCGTGTCTACACTAAGTGGTGGCGAAAAAGCGAGACTCGCTCTTGCAAAGCTGATGATGGAAAAGTCGAACTTCCTTATTCTTGACGAGCCAACAAACCATCTTGATCTTGATAGTAAGGAAGTACTTGAAAATGCGCTAATTGATTATCCTGGGACCATCCTTTTTGTCTCTCATGACCGATACTTTATTAACCGGATTGCAACGAAGGTTTTTGAGTTATCGCCAGAAGGACTCACAGAGTACCTCGGTGATTATGACTATTACCTTGAAAAAAAATTCGAAATGGAAGAATTGGCGAAACTTGAAACGCAAGAGAAAAAAGCGGATAAACGAGAAGTGGTTCAAGAAAAAACGTCCTATGAACAAGAAAAGGAATTAAAGAAGCTAGAACGCCAACGTAAGCGGAGAATTGAAGAAATTGAATTGGAGATATCCTCTCTTGAAGAAAAAACGGAAGAAAATGAACAGCTTCTTTGTGATCCTGAAGTTTACCAAAATCATGAGGAAGTTCAACGCATTAATGAAGAGAACGAGATAATCTCAGCTAAGCTTGAAGCCCTAATGGAAGAATGGGAATCCCTTCACGAAATAAGTGGTTAGACCTTTTCACCTATCTGCAAAAAATAAGTTATCCCCATCTAAACGAAGAGTTTGGATGGGGATTTTTTAATTCTTTTTCCACAATAATCAAGTTATACACCGACTTATCCACATTATTCACATCCATCAACAGGGTTATCCACATAAAATGTCCACAATTGCATATTAGTTATTTCAGTGTATTTTTCTAGTTTTCCACATAACCTGTGAGTTTGTGGATAATTTATCAACAAAAAATCCTCTTATCTAAAGAGGACTTTTTGACTACTTTTCAATATCTAACCCAGGATTTGCATTTAATGCATATGATGAACGTTTCCCTTTTTCATACAAGACACTGCCAACTGCCGCAATCATTGCCGCATTGTCTGTACAAAGCGAAAGTGGCGGAATAATGAGCTTCACTTCTGGCTTTTCCAAAAATGCTTCCTCTAAAGCTGCTCGCAATCCTTTGTTTGCCGCAACTCCCCCAGCTAATAAAACTTGTTTAACTTGATACTGTTTCGCTGCCTTTACTGTTTTTGTCACTAATACATCAATGACACTTTCCTGGAAGCTTGCTGCTAGATTCTTTGGATCAATCTTTTCCCCACGCTGCTCCGCATTGTGGAGAGCATTTATGACAGCTGATTTTAACCCACTAAAACTAAAATCGTATGAATCCTCTTCTAGCCATGCTCTTGGTAAATCAATCGTCGCTGTTCCCTCATGCGCAAGACGATCAATATGAGGCCCACCTGGATAAGGAAGACTAAGTGTTCTTGCCACCTTATCATACGCCTCTCCAGCAGCATCATCCCTTGTTTCCCCGATGACCTTAAAGGATGCATGCTCCTCCATATATACAAGCTCCGTATGTCCACCAGACACAACCAACGCTAATAATGGAAACTCGAGCTCCTCCACTAAGCGGTTTGCGTAAATATGACCCGCAATATGATGAACTCCTAGAAGGGGAATATCGTGGGCAAATGCTACTGCTTTTGCCGCATTAACCCCTATTAGTAAAGCACCTACTAAGCCAGGTCCTTCTGTTACAGCAATTCCATCAATATCCTCAAAAGCCACATCAGCCTGCTTCAACGCTTCTTCAATCACAAGTGTGATCGCCTCAACATGATGTCTTGATGCTATTTCTGGCACAACCCCACCGAAGCGTTTATGGCTTTCAATTTGAGATGCTACCACATTTGATAAAATTTCCCGCCCGTTTTTGACAATCGAAACAGCCGTTTCATCACAGCTTGTTTCAATTCCCATAATTAATTGATTATCACTCATTTAAATTCACCCACATTACTAGTGCATCTTCATTATTGTCCGTATAGTAATTTTTTCGAATTCCACCAGGCTTAAAGCCTAGCTTTTTATAGAGATTTTGGGCAATATGATTGGACACTCTCACCTCAAGCGTCATCGAAACTGCCTGATGCTGCATCGCTAAAAGCTTAGCCTGCATTAATAATGCTTCCCCAAGCTTTTTTCCACGATATTCTGGCAGCACTGCAATATTGGTAATATGACATTCATCTAAAATAAGCCACATCCCACAATACCCAATAACTTGGCCGTTATCAGTCATCACAATATACTTGGCAAACTGATTATGAACTAATTCATTATAAAATGCTTCTCTCTTCCAAGGGACGGTAAATGCTGATGTCTCAACCTTCATGACATCATCAATATCATTTAACGTCATGAAACGAAACAGTATCTGTTGATTAATGGTATCTTCCATGCTTACCCCTGCCTCTTCCCTAACCAATTCGCCTCGGCTTCAGCTAAGCGAATATAATTTGGCACAAATGTATGAACATCCACTGGCTCTTTCTTCAACCCTAACTCTGCTAACTCACTTGGTCTTGGGTTCCAATCCGTGTATGGTGCAACATATGCAAGTTGACCTAAATCTGTTTCCATCTGTTCCTTGTGGATAACCAAATCATTGCCAATAAAAAGAACCGGTGTTTCTTTCTTTTTAAGCTCCTCAAGCCAATCTGATAATAAAATAATTTTATCTTCTTCCACACAAGTCAGCGTCTTGCCTTCATATTGATAAAGACCTGTATATACTTGGCCCCTTCTTGCATCAAATAGAGGAGAAATAAAGCCATTAAAATACCTGCCGTTGGCTGCTACCACTTCTAAACTTGATACTCCTACCAACGGAATTCGTAAGGACCATGCCAATGTTTTGGCAATTGTGACTCCAATTCTCACCCCTGTGTATGAACCAGGTCCCATCGCCACTACAACTTTATCGAGCTCCTTAGGCTTTATGTCACATTCCTTCATTAACTGTTCAATAGTTGGCATTACCCGGACAGAATGGTTTTTTGGTAGATTTGTAATGACCTCGCCAATCACTTTTTCTTCATCAATAATCGCGACTCCTAATACATAATTGGACGTATCTATTGCTAAAACCTTCATTCGCCAAATAACTCCTCACATAAAAGTTGATACCTTTCCCCGATTGGTATCACCGTAATCTTACGCTTTGTATCTCCTTGATGTTCAATTCTGATGGTGATCCGATCCTTTGGGAGCCGATCTTCGATAAGATGTGCCCACTCAACAACAGTCACACCATCACCCTCAAAATATTCATCAAATCCGAGATCCTCATCACTATGTTCTAAACGATACACATCCATATGATACAAAGGAACTCTCCCATGGTATTCCTTAATAATTGTAAACGTCGGACTATTCACCGTTCTCGTAATTCCAAGTCCTTTTGCCAAGCCTTTTGTAAAAGTAGTCTTCCCTGCACCTAAATCACCTTCAAGCGTTATGACATCACCAGGTCCAAGCTTCTCAGCCAGGCTATCTGAAAAATTCTCCGTCGCTTCGGCTGTATTCGATATAAACTCATATTTCTCCATATATTCCACCTTATTTAGTAAAATGATTATACCCCTTCATCTCAAGCTTTTGTAATTCCCCGTCTCGCTTTAAAAATACAGCTGGACCACCTTCAGAAACAGTCCCTATTTTCGAAAGAATATAATCATGTTCACTTGCCTTTTTCTGTAGTATGTCCCAATCAGAAGGAGCCATTGTTCCAACTAGTTCAAAGTCCTCTCCACCGTATAATGCATATTCTAGAGCACGATCTTTATACTTCGTTAGTATGGCTTCACTGAATGGGATCTGATCTTCATCTATTTGTAAAATAACACCGCTTGCCTTTGCAATCTCATTTGCTTCACTAGCCAAACCATCACTTATATCATTTAAAGAGACTCGTTCAAAGGTTGATAAGAGTCTTCCAATCTCAACTCGCGGTGACGGATATTGATGCTTACGGATTAGCGTTTCCTCAAGGTCAGAAAAAGAATGATCGTTTCCGCTATGTAATAATACGTCCAACCCAGCAGCTGAGTCACCAATCGTTCCGGTCACAAAAACGATATCTCCTGGCTTTGCTTGACTTCGTAAAAAGTGCTTTCCAGTCTCTACCTCACCAAGAACCGTAACGGTTATCACTAAGTTTTCAGCAATCGAAACAGTGTCACCACCAATTAAATCCATCGCATACTTATCTGCTAGCATTGCCATCCCTTCGTAAATCGATAACAAATCCGATTCATTCCGATCTTTCGGAATGGCAATAGACACTAAATAATAGGTAGGGATTCCACCCATTGCTGCAATATCACTAATATTGACAGCCAATGCCTTATATCCAATTTGGTAAGGATTCATTGTGTGAGAATTAAAATGAACACCCTCTACCATTGTATCCATACATATGATTTGTTCCATATGTGGAGTTGGTCGAAAAAGGGCAGCATCATCCCCAATCCCTGCCACTAAGCCAGATTGAGATACACGCTTCGGTTTGATTTGTTCAATAAAGTGAAATTCATCCTGCAAAGCCATCTACGGTCACTCCCAATATGTATGTCAATAAATATGTGAATACGGTAGTGAAAAAAAGCCCTAGGACATCGCCTAAGGACCTTTATACAATATTATTAGTTTACCGTATTTCAATCAAATCAGCAAAAAAAGATGTAAAATAACTGAGTTTTGGGTGTGGTGGAGTCATATAAGGTGTATGAAGGACTTTTGGATGTGGTGATGGTTGCGTTGGGTCTTCATTTTGTTGATGAAGGACTTTTCGGTAGGGCGCTGGCCGCGTTCGGGACTTCATCGCTGCCATGAAGGACTTTCAGCGTGGGATCTGGCTGCGTTCGGGTCTTCATTAGCTTGATGAAGGACTTTCCGCGCGGGCACTGGCTACGTTCGGGACTTCATAAGCTTGATGAAGACCTTTTTGGTGATGTAATTGGTGCGTTCGGGTCTTCATTAGCTCATGAAGACCTTTTCGGAGTCGGGCTCAATGCTTCCTTTCCCCTTCATAAGCTCGATGAAGAGGTTTTGAGTCGAATTCATCGCTTCTTTTCCCCTGCATAACTCCGATGAAGAGGGTTTGAGTGGAGCATTTCCACCAATTTCCCCTTCATTTTATTTAAAAAATACTCTTTGAATATCCATCTATATTTACGGTTTCTTCTTGTTGACTCTTACTAAATAAATATTATTCCCATTAAAAGAAAAAACCACAACATTTAATGTTGTGGCAGATACTAATTTTATTCCATCAAAATAAAAAACGAAACCTAAAGTTTCGTGTGTTAGTAAAATATGGCGGTCCCGACCGGGATCGAACCGGCGATCTCCTGCGTGACAGGCAGGCATGTTAACCGCTACACCACGGGACCAATTGGTTGCGGGGGCAGGATTTGAACCTACGACCTTCGGGTTATGAGCCCGACGAGCTACCAGACTGCTCCACCCCGCGATAATAAAAATATATACAGTTTTTGTCATGCGCATGTTTTGCACAAGACTGTCCCTTCCTCTGCTAGCTAACGCTAGAAGCTAAGTCCGTCAGGACAACTCGCAGTTTTTTCGATGATGCAACGCTCGTTGCTCCACCCCGCGATAATAAAATTGTAAGCCTAGCGACGTCCTACTCTCACAGGGACAAAGTCCCAACTACCATCGGCGCTGAAGAGCTTAACTTCCGTGTTCGGTATGGGAACGGGTGTGACCTCTTCGCTATCGCCACTAGACTATGTTGAAGGATTCATTCCCTCAAAACTAGATAACGCTCCAACATTCATCATTTTGGTTAAGTCCTCGATCGATTAGTATCAGTCAGCTGCACATGTCACCATGCTTCCACCTCTGACCTATCAACCTCGTCATCTTCGAGGGATCTTACTAGTTTAACACTATGGGAAATCTCATCTTGAGGGGGGCTTCATGCTTAGATGCTTTCAGCACTTATCCCTTCCACACATAGCTACCCAGCTATGCCCTTGGCAGGACAACTGGTACACCAGCGGTGTGTCCATCCCGGTCCTCTCGTACTAAGGACAGCTCCTCTCAAATTTCCTACGCCCACGACGGATAGGGACCGAACTGTCTCACGACGTTCTGAACCCAGCTCGCGTACCGCTTTAATGGGCGAACAGCCCAACCCTTGGGACCGACTACAGCCCCAGGATGCGATGAGCCGACATCGAGGTGCCAAACCTCCCCGTCGATGTGGACTCTTGGGGGAGATAAGCCTGTTATCCCCGGGGTAGCTTTTATCCGTTGAGCGATGGCCCTTCCATGCGGAACCACCGGATCACTAAGCCCGACTTTCGTCCCTGCTCGACTTGTAGGTCTCGCAGTCAAGCTCCCTTGTGCCTTTACACTCTACGAATGATTTCCAACCATTCTGAGGGAACCTTTGGGCGCCTCCGTTACTCTTTAGGAGGCGACCGCCCCAGTCAAACTGCCCACCTGACACTGTCTCCAAGGCCGATAAGGCCTTCGGGTTAGAATTTCAATACAGCCAGGGTAGTATCCCACCGACGCCTCCACCGAAGCTGGCGCTCCGGCTTCCAAGGCTCCTACCTATCCTGTACAAGCTGTACCAAAATTCAATATCAGGTTGCAGTAAAGCTCCACGGGGTCTTTCCGTCCTGTCGCGGGTAACCTGCATCTTCACAGGTACTATAATTTCACCGAGTCTCTCGTTGAGACAGTGCCCAGATCGTTACACCTTTCGTGCGGGTCAGAACTTACCTGACAAGGAATTTCGCTACCTTAGGACCGTTATAGTTACGGCCGCCGTTTACTGGGGCTTCGATTCAGAGCTTCGCTTACGCTAACCCCTCCTCTTAACCTTCCAGCACCGGGCAGGTGTCAGCCCCTATACTTCGCCTTGCGGCTTCGCAGAGACCTGTGTTTTTGCTAAACAGTCGCCTGGGCCTATTCACTGCGGCTTTTCAGGGCTATTCACCCTAAAAAGCACCCCTTCTCCCGAAGTTACGGGGTCATTTTGCCGAGTTCCTTAACGAGAGTTCTCTCGATCACCTTAGGATTCTCTCCTCGCCTACCTGTGTCGGTTTGCGGTACGGGCACCTTCTACCTCGCTAGAAGCTTTTCTTGGCAGTGTGGAATCAGGAACTTCGGTACTTTATTTCCCTCGCCATCACAGCTCAACCTTACGGTAAGCGGATTTGCCTACTTACCAGTCTAACTGCTTGGACGCGCATATCCAACAGCGCGCTTACCCTATCCTCCTGCGTCCCTCCATTGCTCAAACGGTAATGAGGTGGTACAGGAATTTCAACCTGTTGTCCATCGCCTACGCTTTTCAGCCTCGGCTTAGGTCCCGACTAACCCTGAGCGGACGAGCCTTCCTCAGGAAACCTTAGGCATTCGGTGGAGGGGATTCTCACCCCTCTTTCGCTACTCATACCGGCATTCTCACTTCTAAGCGCTCCACCAGTCCTCTCGGTCTGACTTCGCTGCACTTAGAACGCTCTCCTACCATTGTTCGTAAGAACAATCCACAGCTTCGGTGATACGTTTAGCCCCGGTACATTTTCGGCGCAGAGTCACTCGACCAGTGAGCTATTACGCACTCTTTAAATGGTGGCTGCTTCTAAGCCAACATCCTGGTTGTCTAAGCAACTCCACATCCTTTTCCACTTAACGTATACTTTGGGACCTTAGCTGGTGGTCTGGGCTGTTTCCCTCTTGACTACGGATCTTATCACTCGCAGTCTGACTCCCGAGAATCAAGTCTTTGGCATTCGGAGTTTGACTGAATTCGGTAACCCGATGAGGGCCCCTAGTCCAATCAGTGCTCTACCTCCAAGACTCTAACTCGAGGCTAGCCCTAAAGCTATTTCGGAGAGAACCAGCTATCTCCAAGTTCGATTGGAATTTCTCCGCTACCCACACCTCATCCCCGCACTTTTCAACGTGCGTGGGTTCGGGCCTCCATTCAGTGTTACCTGAACTTCACCCTGGACATGGGTAGATCACCTGGTTTCGGGTCTACGACCACGTACTATCTCGCCCTATTCAGACTCGCTTTCGCTGCGGCTCCGTCTCTTCAACTTAACCTTGCACGGGATCGTAACTCGCCGGTTCATTCTACAAAAGGCACGCCATCACACATAAATGTGCTTTGACTACTTGTAGGCACACGGTTTCAGGTTCTCTTTCACTCCCCTCCCGGGGTGCTTTTCACCTTTCCCTCACGGTACTGGTTCACTATCGGTCACTAGGGAGTATTTAGCCTTGGGAGATGGTCCTCCCAGCTTCCGACGGGATTTCACGTGTCCCGCCGTACTCAGGATCCACTCAAGAGAGAACGAAGTTTCAACTACAGGGTTGTTACCTTCTCTGACGGACCTTTCCAGGTCACTTCGTCTACTTCGCTCTTTTGTAACTCCGTATAGAGTGTCCTACAACCCCAAGAGGCAAGCCTCTTGGTTTGGGCTATCTTCCGTTTCGCTCGCCGCTACTCAGGAAATCGCGTTTGCTTTCTCTTCCTCCGGGTACTAAGATGTTTCAGTTCCCCGGGTCTACCTTCTCTCACCCTATGTATTCAGGTAAGGATACTGCCCCATTACGAGCAGTGGGTTTCCCCATTCGGAAATCTTCGGATCAATGCTTACTTACAGCTCCCCGAAGCATATCGGTGTTAGTACCGTCCTTCATCGGCTCCTAGTGCCAAGGCATCCACCGTGCGCCCTTCATAACTTAACCTAAGTTAATTAATTATAAAAGAACTTTTACTACTTCAATGAATGTTTTGTTACGTTATCTAGTTTTCAAGGAACAAAATAACTGATTTCAATCAAATAAGATTTCATCAGTGAGATTGGTGGAGCCTAGCGGGATCGAACCGCTGACCTCCTGCGTGCAAAGCAGGCGCTCTCCCAGCTGAGCTAAGGCCCCGTAAGATATTTAATTGAATGGTGGGCCTAAATGGACTCGAACCATCGACCTCACGCTTATCAGGCGTGCGCTCTAACCAGCTGAGCTATAGGCCCATTCAAGTATTTAATTCAAGAACAATCAGTTCTCTCAAAACTAAACATAATACAAAGCGTCTTTTTATGAAGTTCGTAGAACTTCAGTTTCCTTAGAAAGGAGGTGATCCAGCCGCACCTTCCGATACGGCTACCTTGTTACGACTTCACCCCAATCATCTGTCCCACCTTAGGCGGCTGGCTCCTTACGGTTACCCCACCGACTTCGGGTGTTACAAACTCTCGTGGTGTGACGGGCGGTGTGTACAAGGCCCGGGAACGTATTCACCGCGGCATGCTGATCCGCGATTACTAGCGATTCCGGCTTCATGCAGGCGAGTTGCAGCCTGCAATCCGAACTGAGAATGGTTTTATGGGATTGGCTTAACCTCGCGGTTTTGCTGCCCTTTGTACCATCCATTGTAGCACGTGTGTAGCCCAGGTCATAAGGGGCATGATGATTTGACGTCATCCCCACCTTCCTCCGGTTTGTCACCGGCAGTCACCTTAGAGTGCCCAACTTAATGCTGGCAACTAAGATCAAGGGTTGCGCTCGTTGCGGGACTTAACCCAACATCTCACGACACGAGCTGACGACAACCATGCACCACCTGTCACTCTGTCCCCGAAGGGAAAATCCTATCTCTAGGAGTGTCAGAGGATGTCAAGACCTGGTAAGGTTCTTCGCGTTGCTTCGAATTAAACCACATGCTCCACCGCTTGTGCGGGCCCCCGTCAATTCCTTTGAGTTTCAGTCTTGCGACCGTACTCCCCAGGCGGAGTGCTTAATGCGTTTGCTGCAGCACTAAAGGGCGGAAACCCTCTAACACTTAGCACTCATCGTTTACGGCGTGGACTACCAGGGTATCTAATCCTGTTCGCTCCCCACGCTTTCGCGCCTCAGCGTCAGTTACAGACCAGAGAGCCGCCTTCGCCACTGGTGTTCCTCCACATCTCTACGCATTTCACCGCTACACGTGGAATTCCGCTCTCCTCTTCTGCACTCAAGTCCCCCAGTTTCCAATGACCCTCCACGGTTGAGCCGTGGGCTTTCACATCAGACTTAAAGGACCGCCTGCGCGCGCTTTACGCCCAATAATTCCGGATAACGCTTGCCACCTACGTATTACCGCGGCTGCTGGCACGTAGTTAGCCGTGGCTTTCTGGTTAGGTACCGTCAAGGTACCGCCCTATTCGAACGATACTTGTTCTTCCCTAACAACAGAGCTTTACGATCCGAAGACCTTCTTCGCTCACGCGGCGTTGCTCCGTCAGACTTTCGTCCATTGCGGAAGATTCCCTACTGCTGCCTCCCGTAGGAGTCTGGGCCGTGTCTCAGTCCCAGTGTGGCCGATCACCCTCTCAGGTCGGCTACGCATCGTTGCCTTGGTGAGCCGTTACCTCACCAACTAGCTAATGCGCCGCGGGCCCATCTGTAAGTGATAGCTAAAAGCCATCTTTTAATATGAGACCATGTGGTCTCATATGTTATCCGGTATTAGCTCCGGTTTCCCGAAGTTATCCCAGTCTTACAGGCAGGTTGCCCACGTGTTACTCACCCGTCCGCCGCTAACCTTTGGGAGCAAGCTCCCTCAGGTTCGCTCGACTTGCATGTATTAGGCACGCCGCCAGCGTTCATCCTGAGCCAGGATCAAACTCTCCAATAAGAGTATTGATTGCTCAATAAGTTTTGTTACTTAGAATTAACGTTGACGCTTGTATTATGTTTAGTTTTCAAAGAACTAATTTGGAGCGGGTGATGAGAATCGAACTCACGACATCAGCTTGGAAGGCTGAGGTTTTACCATTAAACTACACCCGCAAATATTAAATTTCGTCTGGTCGGGAAGACAGGATTCGAACCTGCGACCCCTTGGTCCCAAACCAAGTGCTCTACCAAGCTGAGCTACTTCCCGATATAATATGGCGCGCCCGAAAGGAGTCGAACCCATAGCCTTCTGATCCGTAGTCAGACGCTCTATCCAATTGAGCTACGGGCGCATATTAAAACGTGATTGGAAATCAGCGACTTTTCTATAATAGCACCTCACAAACTTAATTGCAAGTACTTTTTTAAAAAAGTTTTTTGGTGCGGTCGAGAAGACTCGAACTTCCACGGGATCAACTCCCACTAGGCCCTCAACCTAGCGCGTCTGCCATTCCGCCACGACCGCTAATAAATCAAGTACAGTGCGGGTGAAGGGACTCGAACCCCCACGTCAAAGACACTAGATCCTAAGTCTAGCGCGTCTGCCAATTCCGCCACACCCGCATATACAATTAAAATGGTGAGCCATGAAGGACTCGAACCTTCGACCCTCTGATTAAAAGTCAGATGCTCTACCGACTGAGCTAATGGCTCGTAAGAAAATGGCTGGGCTAGCAGGATTCGAACCTACGAATGACGGAGTCAAAGTCCGTTGCCTTACCGCTTGGCTATAGCCCATTGAGTTAACTTCACGAATATCTTCATCGAATATGCTACATGAGCTTCTCCGCAAGAGGATATTCTGAAAAATTTCAGCAGGAAATTTTGCGGAATATCGTCGACATCCCCAGCTATCCTTTGAAATCTTATATAATAAAGCAGTTGCAAGTTTATACAGTTTTCATGGTGGAGGATGACGGGATCGAACCGCCGACCCCCTGCTTGTAAGGCAGGTGCTCTCCCAGCTGAGCTAATCCTCCATTTATAGAGATAGAAATGGGAGGTAGGAATTTTGAATCCTACATCCCATGATTGTATGACCCGTACGGGATTCGAACCCGTGTTACCGCCGTGAAAGGGCGGTGTCTTAACCGCTTGACCAACGGGCCATTTTAAACTGGCGGAGAAGGAGGGATTTGAACCCTCGCGCCGCTTACGCGACCTACACCCTTAGCAGGGGCGCCTCTTCAGCCACTTGAGTACTTCTCCATTGGCTCCGCAGGTAGGATTCGAACCTACGACCGATCGGTTAACAGCCGATAGCTCTACCACTGAGCTACTGCGGAATAATGTAGCGACATTATTTATTATAAAAACAGACCTGCTTGTTGTCAAGAGCATCTATTATTTATCTATATTGTTTGCCTGTCCGTTTTTGCGGCGACTTATATAATTTATCACAGGAATAAACACGAGTCAATATTTTTTTGCTTCAATTAATTTCCCTGCACATTTTCCACAAACATATCGACTTGTATCGATTCTTCGTTTTCTTACATATCCTAACCCACAGCTGTTACAGGTATACAAATATTGTTTTGAAGTTTTTCTTTTTTTTACGGATTCTAATGGTTTACAAAATCTTGGTGCATCGACTGCTTTTAAGAGATTTCGAAAGTCACGATCGCGGTGCTGGTATCCCTTGCCTTCAAGATGTAAATGGTAATGACAAAGTTCGTGTTTAATGATTCCCACCAACTCATCGATTCCGCGCTCTTGATAGTATTTAGGATTTAATTCGATATTGTGGGATTTCAATAAATACCTTCCGCCAGTTGTTTGCAAACGATTGTTGAATATGGCTTTATGAAGGAATGGTTTTCCAAAGAACTCAAGGGAAATTTCTTCCACAATTTTTTGCAACTCAAACTGTTCCATTTTCTTCTTCCTCTCCATCCTTTTCGAACAGGACGTACTGTGTGTGCATACACTATATATACTCAAACGTTTAATTTGGCAACTGTATCACTATAGTATCATTCTTTTTGTATTATTGAGGATAAAAGTTATTTACGAGGAGGTCTAGGCTATGCCTACTTGGTTTCAGAATCAAATAAAACGTGCCTTTTACGAAAAAAATCGATACCAAATTAAAGTGTTGAATCAATGCTGGTATTTTTATAGAAAAAAACACTGCTCTTAAAAGCAGTGTTTTCGTTCTTAGCTTTGTGGCGGCAGCATTGTTAATGCGACTCTGCCCTTTTTCACATCGACATCGTCAATCCAGACGGTTACAACGTCGCCAACTGAAACAACGTCAAGTGGGTGTTTTACGAAGTTTTTACTTAGTTTAGAGATATGAACTAAGCCATCCTGCTTAACCCCGATATCTACAAAAGCTCCAAAATCTACAACATTACGGACAGTACCTTCGAGCTCCATTCCTTTTGCAAGGTCTTCAAGCTTAAGGATGTCTTTTTTTAGTAATGGCTTTGACAACTCATCACGAGGGTCGCGTTCTGGGCTGACTAAAGCTTCAGTAATGTCGTGAATGGTAATTTCACCGATTCCTAATTCTGCAGCTATTTCTTCTGGGACAATGGACGAAATGGCTTCTTTTAATTTTTCCGTTCCTAAGTCATTGCTTGTTAGACCGAATTTCCCAAGTAGTTTTTTAACCTCTTTATAGTTCTCTGGGTGTATCCCTGTGCGATCTAATGGCTCGTTTCCATCGATAATACGGAGGAATCCAATACATTGCTCATAGGTTTTTGCACCTAGACGTGGAATACCCTTTAATTCACTTCTATTCTTAAATTTACCTTGCTCCTCACGCTTTTTAACGATATTGTTAGCAACCGCTTTTGAGAGACCTGCTACATATTGAAGCAAGGATGGAGATGCTGTATTAACATTTACACCAACCTTGTTAACAACTGTTTCAACAACAAATGTTAGCTGTTCATTTAGCTTTTTCTGGGAGACGTCATGTTGGTATTGCCCGACGCCTACTGACTTCGGATCGATTTTCACAAGTTCAGCTAATGGGTCCTGAAGTCTTCTTGCAATCGATACAGCGCTTCTTTCTTCAACATGTAAATCAGGGAATTCTTCACGTGCAATCTCAGATGCAGAATACACACTCGCTCCCGCTTCATTTACGATGATATAAAAGATTTCTTGATTCACTTCTTTTAGAACATCCGCAACAAAGCTTTCCGTTTCTCTTGAAGCCGTACCATTACCGATAGCCACCATTTCTACCTTAAAGTCTTGTAAAACGGATTTTATTTTCTTAATAGCTTCATCCCTTTTATTCACTGGTGGATGCGGATAAATTACACCTATATTAAGAACCTTTCCGGTTTCATCGACTACCGCAAGCTTACATCCCGTACGGTAGGCAGGGTCCACTCCAAGAACAATCTTCCCTTTAAGTGGTGGTTGTAAAAGTAAATTTCGAAGGTTTTCTGAAAAAATATGAATCGCTCGATCTTCCGCTTTCTCTGTTAGCTCTTTTCGAATTTCCCTTTCAATCGACGGCTGAATAAGACGTTTGTAACTATCCTCGATTGTTTCAACAATATATTGAGTCGCCGGAGAATTTTCCGTTTTTACGATCTTTCGATTTAAAAAGGTTACAATTCGGTCGAGAGGCGGTTCAATTGTTACACGTAAGATTTCCTCTTTTTCTCCACGGTTCATCGCTAGGACACGGTGTGGAACGACCTTGTGAATCGGCTCCTTGTACTCATAGTACATTTCATAAACATTTTTTTCGTCTTTTTCTTGGTCTTTCACCGCTGTTTCAATGGTTCCTTGTTTGAAGGTTTCATTGCGAATCCATTGACGAAAAGCGGCGTCATCGGAAATCCATTCTGCAATAATATCCTTCGCACCACTAATCGCATCTTCAGTGCTTAGGACTTCTTTTTCCTCTGAAATGAATTGGGTTGCATATTGTTCAACATCCACATTCATCGGGAAGGTATATAACCATTCTGCTAATGGCTCAAGTCCTTTTTCTTTTGCGACAGTCGCTTTTGTACGGCGCTTTTGTTTATAGGGTCTGTATAAGTCCTCGACCTGTTGAAGCTTTGTGGACTTCAAGATTTCCGATTGAAGTTCATCGGTAAGCTTCCCTTGTTCAGAAATGAGGCGAATCACTTCTTCTTTTCGAGATTCGAGGTTTTGCAAATAGGTCCATTTTTCTTGAACATCTTTAATTTGTACTTCGTCTAAAGACCCAGTTAGTTCTTTTCGGTAACGCGCGATAAAAGGTACAGTATTCCCTTCATCTAAGAGGTTGATTACACTATGCACTTGCTTAGTTGTGATTCCAATCTCTTTGGCGATGGTTTTTACCATCATGTCATTTGTTTGCAATGTCTGACTCAAAACTGTTTCCTCCTACTTTCACTTCTACCTCTATTTTACCAAAATTACCTCATCCAAGTACGGCTTGACGAAGCTTTTTAATGGCACTTCGCTGAATGCGAGAAACATGCATTTGGGAAACACCCACGATTTTTCCTATATCTCGCTGACTTTTCTCTTTTATATACGTATAATATAGAATCCTTTTTTCTCGTGTGGACAGAACACGGAGGGCTTTCTTTACATCTAATTTTTTCAACACCTGTTCGTAGCCTTTATCCTTTTTACCTACTGTTTCTAAAATGGTTTTTCCTTCTGAATCCGGATCAGTTGGCGTATCGATTGGCTGTGTACGATAGGCTTGTCTTAACTCTAATGCTTCCAGAACTTCCTTTTCATCAACATGTAGATGATTTGCGATTTCATGTATTTCTGGCTTCCTTTGTAAGTGCTTTGTAAGCTCCTCTTCAGCCTTTATAATCTTAATTCCGAGTTCTTTTGCCCTTCTTGGCAAATGAACACTCCAGGTTTTATCGCGTAAATAGTGTTTGATTTCACCAACAATGGTTGGGATCGCGAAACTGTGAAAGCTTTTTCCGATTGTTTGGTCATACCTTCTTATCGCACCTAAAAGTCCCATTCTGCCTACTTGAACGATGTCCTCGTGAAACGATTGGCCCTTTGAATATTTCCAGGCTATAGAATGGATCACTTTTTCGTATTTTTCAACGATTTCCCTTTCTGATTGTTTTGAGCCTGTTTTTTGGAAGTTCTGTATCAGCTTTTCTACTTCCTCACGTTTCGGACTTGTAGATTGCTTTCTCATTTTTTTCCACCGCTCTCTTTTTTATTTGTCATGAAAGGTTGTTTGGGATCATCCCCTATTATGTATTTCGATAAAAATGATGTGATTCCCTCCACATTCTAAGATTTGTTACATAAGTAAAATATTTTTGTAATATAGCATAAAGCAAAATAAAAGAAGCTACCACGGGGTAACTTCTCATAAACGTATCATATAAAAAAATGAATTAAAAATCGATGAGTCCTAAACTAATTTGTAAGGCATCATCCACTCTGTCCATCATCTCTTCATCGAGATGTGTAATCTTATCGGTTAGACGCTGCTTATCGATTGTACGAATTTGTTCTAACAGAATAACTGAATCGCGCTCAAATCCATAGCGCTCCGCATCAATTTCAACATGTGTTGGAAGCTTTGCTTTTTGAATTTGGGCAGTTATCGCTGCGACAATGACTGTGGGACTAAACCGATTCCCGATATCGTTTTGGATGACAAGAACAGGACGAACGCCTCCTTGCTCTGAGCCAACAACTGGGGAGAGGTCTGCAAAATAAACGTCGCCACGTTTTACAATCAAATGATTACCCCCCGCTAACTAAGCGTTCTACGGTGTGGTCAGCCTCAGATTCAGCCAAAAAAGCCTCCGATGCAATAGTAAGATTAATTTTCGCCATTTCCATGTAACCGCGTCTCATTGATTCTGTAATCTGGCGTTTCTTTCTCTCACGTAAATACATTTTTGTAGCCTGATAAATCAGTTCATTTCGGTTACCGTTCTCTTGTTTCACTAGGCCATCCAACTCACTAATTAAGTTTTGTGGTAATCGTACTAGAATTTCTGTTGTTGCGCTGGATTCAGACACAAACATACACCTCCACCAACTTGCCACCATTATTCTACTCCAATCTTAATAATACCATTATTACGATTAGATGCAAAGCTTAATCCAACAATTCTTATTTATTATCGACATTTAGAATTGGTTTTTATGCACATCTTTTACAACGTTTCCATTATCTACATTCGACTACACGCATAAAAAAAGAATGTACCCCATTTCTACAACTAATGTATTACTTTTTTCTACTAGTAATGTCTTAATAACGGATTTCTCACTTCAATTATTCTCTTATTTCTTAAAAAAATACGCGGAACCCGAAAACTTATAGAACAAGTGACCTCGTAGTTAATTGTTTCTAGGGCATTTGCTACATCGTCAACACTAATGAACTTGTCATTTTGTCTTCCGATTAAGGTTACTTTTGTCCCAACCGGAAGTTTCTTTGGAAGACGGACCATAAATTGGTCCATACAGACGCGACCGATGATTTGACAGAGTTCACCGTCAACTAAGACATGCGTATTTTGTAGCTTTCGGATCCACCCATCCGCATAGCCGACTGGAACGGTTCCAACCCACATATCTTCATCAGCTGTGAATGTAGCACCGTAACTAACTTTTTCCCCTTTTGCAAGTTGTTTTACATGGACAAGCTTACTGTGAAAAGAGATAGCTTGTTGAAGCTCATATGGAAGCTGGTCTTTTATTTCTAGAGATGGTGTCAATCCATACATTCCTATGCCAAGCCTTACTGTATTAAATACCCTTTCTGGAAAACGATAACCAGTTGCACTGTTTCCGCAATGGATCATTTTCGGTTTGTTTGGAATCCAATCAAGCATTTTAAGGAAATTCTGATACTGCTGGTCAAAATAGGAGGTATCTATTTCGTCTGCTGTTGCGAAATGAGTAAAAACGCCTTCAAGTTGAACTTGAGGATGTTGCTCAATTGTCGCTAAGATTGTTTCTAGTTCGTCTTTTTTTCTTACTCCAAGACGCCCCATTCCTGTATCAAGTTTCAAGTGCAGGTTAAGTGGAGTACTGCCATGATAGTTTTCAATTATATGTTCTAGACATTCTTGACTATAGATAGTGAGTGCTATATTATGTTGTGCAGCAATCATGGCGTCAGTTGGACGTGATGCTCCGAGAACAAGTATGGGTGCATCAATTCCTCTATGACGTAAGGAGATACCTTCGTCGATAAAAGCTACCGCAAGATAGGTTGCACCCGCTTCAAGTGCCGTTTTTGCAACCTCAGCATCTCCGTGACCATATGCATTTGCCTTAACGACTGCCATAATGTCCACTTGTTCTGATAAAAAACTTTTCATGTTTTTTACATTTTCAAAAATGCAGTCTAAATCAACTTCAACCCAGGTATCGCGATAAAAATGGGTAGAATCCATGAGTAAACACCTTCTTAGATTAATTGCTATTACGATATATAAGTTCGATTTTAAACCTCATTTTGTCCATGTCAATGGTGTTTTTTGTTATACCCTTTTGATATACCCATCTTAACATATGATGGAATAAGTAAAATATGAAAGAGAAATTTCGAAAGCATGACAAAGACCCCTTTGGGTGGTCAAAGGGGTCTAAAAATTATTATTTAAAAATTAGCACCTTCCCAACTGTACCATCAGCTTGTCGAGATTTTAAAATTAAAAACAGGCCCGATCATTCGGACCTGTGATCAAATATTTATTTTACTGACTTGCTTTGTACTGTACGTGCGACGGAGATTAACTCTTCTTGAGTTAAATCATCAGAGGCAATCATGAATTCGGCACCGTTGTATGTCCAGGAAATAGATTTATCTGAAAGTGTACCCACTGTGAATCCAAGGTCAACAGGTTCACCACTTAACGAAATCGTAGTAGCAACTTCTGCAACACGTGCTCTTTCTTGTATCAATGTGAAGGTTTTCTCTCCACCGAATGTCATGATTACTCGTGTACCATTTTCAGTTTCCATTTTCTTTTCTTCTTTTAATTCCACACCAGCAAGTGCGTCCTCTGATGGATAAAGAACTTCAAGTGGCTGTTTATTAACTTCGCCCATAACTGGAATTTCATCTAAAGTAGCAGAAGACATATTCTTATCTACATCAAATGCTGATTTATCAAAGCTTGCATCAAATTCTACTTTTGTAAATTCTACAAGTAGTAGGACTTTACGATCCGGATCCATCACCTTAACAGATACAGGTTTTAAGTCCTTCTTGCTGAAGGTAATTTCTTGCTTTGGTAGCATATTATTATTTTTATAGTTTGTTTTTGTTTCGAAAACATAATGATCCTTTGTAGCCGTGAATTTCGCCTCAGGATCTTCCTTCACATCATGCACCAAAGACTCAAATAAATAGGCCTGGCTGCTGTTTTCTGGCCATTCACTTTGGAAGCGGAAGCTCTTATTAAGAGCAGGTGTTAATACGAACACACCCTCTTCATTACGTAAAATCATTTGACTTTGATCTTTTTCTGCATTTTTTAAGTTTACACGATAGAAAGTTGGATCCTTGTGCCAAATTTCCACTTCGTACACCTGTGGATTATTGCCAGTTTGAAGCGTCATCTTTGCATCTGCTTTATAACCAGTCATCTTTTGCACCTTTTCATCTAGTGCGCTAACCACATCTTCCTGTGATTTTTCCCCACATGCCGCGAGTACAAGGGCAATGAGTAGCCCTAATAACAACAAAAATACTTTTTTCTTCATTTCTTCTTCAACCCCTTTGCCTCTTATCGACTATTGGTTGAGACAAAGTCTACTACTAGATGAACAGTAAGGAATCATTTCCGTGCTTATTAGGACCCCCAAAATTTTTAAGTGAGTTTTTCTAAACTCCATTTCTAGTTTACGTACTATTACGTGTAAACCTAAGAAAAAATCACACTGTTCACCATACTCGTATACCTTGTCTCATCTACCGCAATAAAAATATATGAGACAAAGTTGTGTAATATGCAGACTAGCTTGACAAGCTTTCTAAAATTACTTGTGCAACCGCATACTCTTTACTGTGAGTAATGGATAAATGAGCCTTATGGTTCAATGGCTTCGTAAGGACTGGCTTACCATTCGCATCTGATAAAACCTCGATGTCTAAGAAGCTTACATTCTCACCAATCCCCGTCCCAACTGCCTTTGAATAGGCCTCCTTGACCGCGAAACGTCCAGCAAGAAACTCAATTTGACGGGACTCAGATAAACGAAAAAATTTTTCTTTTTCCCCATCGGTTAAAATACGATCTACAAACTTTTTTTGTCTATGTAAAATCTTTTTAATACGTTCAAGCTCGACAATATCGATACCTGTACCAATGATCATTTCATAAAATCCTCTCTTCTATATAAAAACTTTCAATCATAAGATGGTACAAACTCTTTACAGAATATAGTACGATAAAAAGAACTACTAAAAGGAGAATTAAAATGTTTATACGGACTGAAAGCTTTCGTCAATTTTTACGATTATATCCTATTATATCAATAATAATCGCGATTCATATCCTTCTTTGGCTACTCATCTTTTTGTCCCTTCCATTTGGGACGACACTTTTGCAGCATATGATTGGGTTTAACTTCTTGATTTCCGAAGGAGAGTACTGGAGACTTGTTACGCCGATTTTTGTACATAGTGGGTTTGGACATATGTTATTCAATTCGTTCTCACTGGTCTTGTTTGGCCCTGCATTAGAAAATATGTTGGGTAAAGTCAAATTTGTCATTGCCTATCTTTTAACTGGGGTTCTCGCCAATCTAGCAACATTCTACATTGAGCCATTGGAATTTGCCCATGTCGGTTCATCGGGTGCCATTTTCGGGTTGTTTGGAATTTACTTATATATGGTTGTGTTCCGCAAAGACTTAATCAATCAAATGAACTCACAGCTAATCATCACCATTTTAGTGATTGGTCTCGTCATGACTTTTATTAATTCAAATGTGAATATTATCGCCCATATCTTTGGTTTTATAGCTGGGGCAATCGTTGCACCACTTGTTTTACCGAAAACCTCCGGCCAGCCCCAGATTATTATGGCAGGTGATACCTCATATCGACCACGCATGAGGATTCCTAAACAATTTTCCATAAAACATTTATTATGGCTGATTATTATTATCTTAGTGATTCTTGGGATTTTCCTTTAATAGTAACAAGGAGCTAAAGTGACTTTAGCTCCTCTTTTTATTCTACCGTTATATCTTCTTTTATGATTTTGTTGCGTTTTGTGTACCAATCCCAAATAGCCCAACAATCTGGTTCATTCAAATCCTTAACCTCAAATCCCTTGCCTGTCACTGCCGATTTAATAAAGGTTCGAACTGAACCAAGTTCTTTTTTCCTTTGTAAAAACGATTGTTTCTTGTCCATCGACTGAATTCGCTTTTTATGATGAAGAACAGTAATTTTACTAAAAAAGCGAAATTGGAGGGTTAACTGATCATCAACGATACTCCAGCCCGCTACTTTATAGCGACTATAGCCTAAGATTGCCCCTATTGGTAAAAGGAGTAGACCTAGGTATCCCCATGCACTGAAGACATAGGACAGAGTAACAATTGCTGGAACGAATAGGATAAAAAAGAGCATTCCCCTAAACATATATCTCCACTTTGCCTTCGGTGGTACAAAGTTTTCAACTTCTTGCATCTGATAATCCGGGACAAAATGCTGTAATAAATCATTAATGGCTGACTTTTTGACTAAAGGAAAAAGCACTGTTGAAAAGTCTTCTCCCTTATCAAGCGAGCCACCCGCGCTTTCAATATAGACCGTTGCATATCCAAATGGCTGTCTAATTAAATTCTCACCAATGCGTATAGCTTGAATTCGAGTTAACGGAATAGTCGTCTGCTTTTTTTCAATCAATCCTCTTGTAATGAACAGTTCATCTTCCCGTTTTACAGCTGTAAAATTGGCATAGCGCAATGTCATGATTAAAATGCCGACAAACCATGCGATAAACAAGAACAATGCAATTAAGACAATGATATAAATTAATATGGATAGACTCACATATTTTTCGATCGTATTATATAATTTTTCAAATGGTAAGTATTCAGCAAACTGGCTCAGGAATGCCAGGACACCTGAAATCACAATTCCTATTCCACCTGACGTGGATGCTAGAACAAGTAACTCTTTTGGTGTAATTTGATAGGTAACCCTCGTATGCTGCGTTTCGATTTCTTCTTCCTGATGATTTTTTGAGCGAGACAAGATTTCACGTAATTGATTAGCCTCATCTTCTTTAATGGCGGTTAAAACGGCTTCAGCCTGCATACCACCACCCGCTGTTTCCACCTGTAGTTTCACCAATCCAAACATCCGTTGAATGATACCTGCAGAAACATCGATTGTTTGAATTCGCTCTATTGGGATAAACCGTTTTTTACGGATAAACACACCATATTCAATTCGCAATTCCCCATTTTCAACCCTGTACGTGTACCGATACCAGTGAAAAATTCCGAATACTAACATTAAAAAAATGACAACACACGCACCTAATAAATAATACTTTTCAAAATCATCCCCAGGTCCGACAAAAAAAAGAAAAATCAGCGGAAGAATCAATTCTTTTAGTTGCTTTAAAAAGGTTAAAAAGCCCGCAACCGGGTGCATTCGGCGTGGTTCAAATATCATCTTCGTCCACCCTCGCTAATCTTGAGATGGAATCACGTAATTGGTCCGCTTCTTCTAAATCAAGCGCAGGTATTTCATGAACGGTTGCAGCAGTTGAAATCGTAACGGTTGCCAAATGATGTTTGCGAAGCAATGGCCCCTGTTGTGTATCTACGTGTTGGACACGGTTCATCGGGATAATCGTTCTTTTGACAATTAACACTCCACGTTGAAGGTCAATTTCATGTTCGTGTACCTCATATCTCCATCGCTTCCATTTGAGCTTTGGTAAGATAAAAATGGTTAAAATTGATTCGAGAAATGATAGAATCAGTAAGATTGCAAAAATCCAAAACGTCCAATCGAAAATAATGGTAAGGACTAAAACCGCAATTGTTGCAATCCAACCAATCACAGAAGTAATAATTGCAGATGTTTTCCATACAGTTAAGGCACGTTCACTTATCCGATTTTTGGGGATATCTCTCATCATCCAACCAACCTTTCTCCCGTTGGAATATTTTTCATATCAACCTTTTCAGTATAAATGATATTGTCGAATAATTACACATAAAAAAACAGCGCACATACCAAATGTGCACTGTTTTTGCTATTAATTATCGTTTTTACGGAAGTTGCCGCGTCGGTTATTACCGCCACTTGAAGAATAACGGTTTCCGCCTGAGCCTTGACGTCCACCATTTCCACGTCCACGATCACGATTTCCACCTTTATATCGTCCGCGGTCACGTCCACCACGGTTGTTGTTATCTCGATTGTCTCGTTTCACACGAACAGGTGCTTCTTCAGTGAGTCTAACTGGTGTTGCGTCTGGCTCTTTTGTCATTAACTTAATCGCAGCTGCAACAACAGAAACTGAATCATGCTCCTCTAAAAGCTCTTCAGCGATACGAGTATAATACGATAAATTATTAGACTCAATCATAGACACGATTTTTTCCATCGTGATTTTTTGCTGACCTTCTAAAGCCTCATCTAATGTTGGTGGCTTCATTTTGTCCATTTTACGTTTTGTTGTATTTTCAACATTTTTAAGTTGACCAATTTCACGTGGTGTAACGAAAGTCATAGCCATACCTGTTTTACCTGCACGACCTGTACGTCCAATACGGTGAACATAGCTTTCTGGGTCCTGAGGAATATCAAAGTTGTACACATGTGTAACACCGGAAATGTCCAGACCACGTGCTGCTACGTCTGTCGCTACTAATACTTCGATAGATCCTTCTTTAAATTTACGTAAGACAGATATTCGTTTTGCCTGACTTAGGTCACCATGAATTCCTTCTGCAGCATAGCCTCTTAAAGTTAATGCTTCTGAAAGTTCATCAACACGACGCTTAGTACGACCAAAGATAATCGCCAATTCTGGTGATTGAATATCTAAAAGACGAGTTAACACATCAAACTTTTTCTTTTCTTGTACTTCTAAGTAGTACTGTTGAATATTTGGTACAGTCATTTCTTTTGTTTTTACTTTTACAACTTTCGGTTCTTTCATGAAACGCTCAGCAATGCGTTGGATCGGACCAGGCATTGTTGCAGAGAAAAGCAATGTTTGTCGTTCGTCGGGAACGCCTTTTAAGATTGCCTCAATATCTTCAATAAAGCCCATGTTTAACATTTCATCCGCTTCATCAAGTACCACTGTTTTAACATTTTGAAGCTTAAGAGTTTTGCGGTTAATGTGGTCAATTACACGACCTGGCGTACCAACAATGATATGTGGGTGTTTTTTTAGTGAACGGATTTGGCGAGTGATATCCTGTCCACCGTAGATTGGTAAAATACGGACGCGGTTAAAGTGACCGATTTTGTGAAGTTCTTCTGAAACTTGGATTGCAAGCTCACGAGTTGGTGCAATGACAATTCCTTGAATATTGTCGTCTTTCACATCGACATTTTCAATAAGAGGAATACCAAATGCGGCTGTTTTTCCTGTTCCTGTTTGAGCTTGACCAATTACATCATGCCCTTCTAATGCTAATGGAATCGTTTGTGATTGAATGGGAGTTGCTTCTTCAAACCCCATTTTACTAATCGATTTCATTAAATCCTGACTAATCCCTAGTTCGTTAAATGCTGCCAATTTTTTCATACTCCTTTTGCTAATCTATTTGTACAATGACAAAATTGACTTTTAGACGGGAAATCTGTATAGACACTGGGCTTTCGCCTCGTTTAAGCTGGATACAAATGAAGATTGTATTATGATCGCAAAACCTACACATGATGATATATGCAACTGTAGGTAGGCATCTGCCTAGTATTTATAATAGACCAGAATCGAATTCTGCTTAAAAAAAGGACATTCTCCGTGATTGTAACGGAAGTAATGCCCTTAGGGTTCACGTCCAAAAAGTTAATAAAAGGGCTCCACTAATGGGTATACGAGCAATGCCCTTTTTAACACTGTAGTTGTAATCTTACCACTACCCCATTAGAAATGCAATAAAGTGAAACTTCCAATGATTAGTATATATATTCTTTTGTTGATTCATGTAAGAAAGTATCCACCTCTTCAAATAGTCTTTCCTGGTCCTCACCATAACAAACATGGTGCTTTGCACATGGCAAAAAAAGGAGCCTTTTTTCAGTTGATGAGATGACTTGATGGAGGTAATTCGCACTTTTTACCGGCACAATCCCATCGCATTCTCCTTGGACAATTAAAGTCGGAACTTTGATATGGTGAAGTTCTGGCCTTATTTTTCGTACTAGCTTTCGAAATTCAATGGTTGCAGATAAAGGTGTATCCACAATTTTCTTTTTATAGCGCAAATAAAGTTCATTTTTATGAAGAGTTTTGTTCAATCCATCGCGAAGCATGATTTTAATATCTGCGACTAGCTGCTTTGGATTGATATAGTAAGCTGCCGCACTTAGTAAAACGAGCTTTTGAATTGGATAGCGTGTTGCTAAATACCCAGCTATAAGTCCCCCCATAGAAAAGCCAATGATAAAAACTTTGTCACATGTTCGAAGAAGATCGATAAGCTCATTTTCAGCATGTTCAACCCATTCGGAGTAATGGGTTCCTTTTAAATCTAAGGTCTCGCCATGTCCGGGTAAGGTTGGCGTACGGACGACCCAATCGGTTGAATCGCGGATATACTTTGCAAGGGGCTCAATTTCATATGGAGCCCCTGTAAAACCATGTATGAACAAACATCCAATCATGAAATAAGACCACCTTTCAATACAAATTAAAATATTTTTGAAATAATTGTAATATTTTTGTAACATTTTCTGTTTTCAAACGTACTAATTAAGTAAGAAGCATTTAAGGAGGTTTTAAAATGGACAAGCTATTCAATGAAAAATCTGACTTTATGAAAGAACTATTCTCATACTCCTTAGGAATCTTACTTACTATTTTAATTATACTTCCATTTATTAACTAGAAAAAAGCTCGGTAACTAGCACCGAGCTTTTTTTACTTCTTGAAGGCAAGGATGACTTCTTCAAGCTTCATCCCCCTTGAACCTTTGACCAAAACAATGTCCCCTTCTGATAATTGTTTACGCAAGGCTTCAATGAGTTGGCCTTTATCTTGATACGCAAATACTCGGTCTTGTGGAAACTGCTCCTTTGCACCACTAGCAATATGCTCACCTAACCTGCCATAAGTAAATACATAGTCAACCTTGTCACGTTGAATGAATCGACCCACTTCTTCGTGGTATTCAATTTCGTTGTCTCCTAGCTCTAGCATATCACCTAACACAACGATTTTTTTACCTGTTGTTTGTAAATCATGGACTAAGCTAATCGCTGCCTTCATCGATAACGGGCTTGCATTATAGGCATCATTGATTAATTTCGTTCCGTTAATACCTTCAATTAATTCAAGTCTCATATTCGTAATTTTGATTTGTTTTAGTCCACTTTCGATTTTATCCCAGGATAGACCGAAATGACGTGCCACAGCAATCGCTGCCATCGCATTGTTCACATTATGCTTTCCGAGGACTGGCACGTAAAACTCCTTCTTCTCCTGTTCATTAATTGAAAAATAGGTTCCCTCGTTTTCCTGCTTGATTTCAAGTGGATATAGATCATTTTGCTGCGACTCACCAAAGGTTCTTGTCACAATATCCATTGATTTAACTCGCTCTTTTAAAAGAGGTTCGTCCCCATGGTAAATGAGCAAGCCTTTTTTTGATAATCCTTCAACGATTTCAAGCTTAGCCTTGGCGATTCCTTCACGGGATCCTAGTTCCATCATATGTGATTCGCCAATATTCGTAATCACTGCCACATCAGGACGTGCTAACCGGGTAAGGAATTCAATTTCACCGAAAGCACTCATCCCCATTTCAAGCACCGCAACCTCTGTATCTTCTTTAAGTCGTAAAATCGTTAAAGGTAAACCAATTTGGTTGTTAAGATTACCTTCTGTTTTTTGAACACGCATGGAAGTTGATAATACCGCTGTAACCATGTCTTTTGTAGTTGTTTTCCCATTACTCCCTGTAATCCCAACGACTTGCATTGTAAGCTCATCACGGTAGCTTTTTGCGAGCGTTTGAAGAGCTACTAACGTGTCCTCTACAAAGATAACCGGGATTTGCTGTGGCGGATTTGGCTGATCACTCCCCCATAGCACAGCTGCTGCCCCATTTTCAATGGCTGCATTCACAAATTGATGACCATTAAAAGTTTCACCGATGATGGGTATGTATAGATTACCTGGTGCGATGGTTCTTGTATCAATGGATACACCTTCTATCACGACATTCTGGTGTTGTGGGTCAAGCTTTTCACCTTTTGCCATCTGTTCAATTTGGGCTAAAGTCTTTTTTATCACGAGGATCTCCCCTTTTCAGAAAGAAACACTATTCAGAAGGAAGAATAGTGTTTCTAGTTGTTTAAATCGTGTATTTGATCGTCTGTTTTTCAGTGTGACGCTCGATTGCAAGTTCTACTAATTTTTCAATAAGCTCTGGATAGCTAACTCCAGCCTCTTGCCATAGTAAAGGGAACATACTAAATGGTGTAAATCCAGGCATTGTGTTAACCTCATTAATGATGACTTTTCCTTCTTTCGTTAAGAAGAAATCTGCTCTTACTAATCCTGAGCAATCGAGGGCTTTGAATGCCTTAATCGCTTCTGTTTTAACGGCTTCATATTCCTCATCTGTAATATCGGCTGGAATAATAAGTGCTGTATCGCCATCTTCATATTTCGCTTTGTAGTCATAAAAATCCTTCTTCGGTACGATTTCACCAACAACCGAACAGCTTGGATCGTCATTTCCAAGGACGCCTATTTCGATTTCACGACCTATAATCGCCTCTTCAATGATGATTTTTCGGTCAAACACAAATGCTTCCTCGAACGCTTTTTCAAGACTTTCACGGTTTGTCGCTTTGCTAATGCCGACGCTTGAACCAAGGTTTGCAGGCTTTACAAAGCACGGATATCCTATTTCTTCTTCAACCTTCGCATAAGCTTCTTCCGGCTTTTGCTTCCATTCACTTCGAATATAGGAAACATATTTTGCTTGAAGCAGCCCGGCTTGGCCAAAGATGTTTTTCATAATAACTTTATCCATACCTGCAGACGAAGCAAGTACACCGTTACCAACATACGGAATGTTTACTAGCTCAAGCAGTCCTTGAACGGTTCCATCCTCACCGTTTGGTCCATGTAATAATGGAAACACCACATCAATGGTTTCATCTTGATTTGATTTCTGCGCTGGGAAAAGCTCAGCATTTAAAGAAACAGGTGAAATTGGAGTTCCGGCTTCTTTTAGAACTAATTTCTTTACGTCATCGACAGGACCAGTTAATTGGCCTCCGCGAATCCATTCGCCTTCTTCCGTTATATAAATGGGATGAATATCATATTTTGAGTGATCTAACGCTTTGATTACAGCTAATGCGGTTTGCAAGGAAACCTTATGCTCAGCTGATTTCCCTCCGTATAGCAAGCCTAGTTTGACTTTCATAAGCTTCCTCCTAAAAAATCAATATACCCTTTATTTTAACATTAACGCGTTTATATTATATAACAATTACATAACATTTCTATAATTTATTACATATGTTTAGAAAAGTGTCTGTCTAGGCTTGTATCTAAATTTCCAAGTAGAAATGGTAGGATGGCTATACTTTAAATCAGTGAATTGCGTTTTAACAATCCATAATTGCGCGTTACTTGAGATAATTGCGTCTTATTTTAAATAATTGCGCTTAAAACAGCAAGAATTGCGCGTTCCTAATTTTCCAATCACCAAAAAAGCCTTAACGGCGGAACCGTCAAGGCTTTTGCATGATTATTCTAGGGCACTGGCGCTTTGGCCAATGGTGTAGATATGTTCTTGTTGGATGATTTTTTTGATTTCAAGTGATTTGATATGGTGACCGTCCATCTCGATGATTCTAAATTCATAGTCTCCATATGGTACTTTGTCACCAGGGTGGATGTCAATTTGTTCTGTTAAAATCCAGCCACTAATCGTATCCACATCCGTATCATCTATTTTCAACCCAAACAAGTCGTTGACTTCGCCGATCAAGACCTTACCATCTAAGATGGTAGTCGTATCGTTAATTTTTTGGATGGCCGGTTTTTCATCCGTATCGAATTCATCGCGGATTTCCCCAACGATTTCTTCAATAATATCCTCAACCGTCACCAATCCAGAGGTTCCACCATATTCATCAATTAAGATCGCCATGTGGACGCGTTCTCTTTGCATTTTTGCCAATAATTCCTGGATAGGAATTGATTCAATCACATGGATAATGGGTCTCGTATAATCCTCAATTGTCTTTCCATTTGCACCCTTGCCTGTAACCACATCAGTAAGGAGTTCCTTTAAGTTAACCAGACCGATAATATGGTCCTTATCACCATCAACGACTGGGTAACGAGTATACTTCTCACTCGTCATAATCTCTAAAATCTCCTGGACTGATTTTTCCTTATCAAGGGCAATAATTTCGGTCCGAGGTACCATGACTTCCTTTGCTACGCGATCATCAAATTCAAAGATATTATTTACATATTTATATTCAGACTGGTTAATTTCACCATTTTTATAGCTTTCAGATAAAATCAGGCGCAATTCTTCTTCTGTATGGGCAATGTCGTGTTCTGATATTCGCTTATAACCGAATAATCCAGTTAACAAGCGAGCAGAACCGTTTAATACCCAAATGAATGGATACATCAATCTATAAAAAAAGATTAATGGTCTAGCAAAGAATAGGGTAATTCTTTCTGCCTTTTGAATTGCGATTGTTTTTGGTGCAAGCTCCCCGACTACTACATGTAGAAACGTAATGATCAGGAACGCTAAAGCAATTGATAATACACTTGAAAATGAAGTTGGTATGTTTAACATACCGAATATTGGATGAAGTATAGCCTCAACGGTTGTTTCTCCAAGAAAACCGAGTCCTAAAGCTGTTACTGTAATACCTAACTGACATGCAGACAGGTATTCATCCAGGTTTGAGATGACAGTCTTAGCAGCAATTGCGCTCCTGTTCCCTTCTTGTACGAGTTGGTCGATCCGAGTACTTCTAATCTTTACAATCGCAAACTCCGACGCCACAAAAAAGGCAGTTAACGCAATCAAAATTGCAACCATGACCAAATTAAATATCTCCAAATAGTTTCCTTACACGCGAGAGGCGAGTAAGGATTACACCTCCTAAATAGGTAAGTTTTTCATATTACATTAATGTTGTTTATACAAAGTATTTATGACAATGATTTTTTATTCTTTAAGAATGAATTTTCATTCTGTAAGTTTCATAGTTTACATTCAAGTGAACAGAACCATGAGTAATTTTGCAAGTGTCGCGCTTTGTGTGGACATCTTACTCAACACAGATTTTTGTTGCTCTTCTGAAAGAGAATCGAGCATGGGCTTCATTTCTTTTAGTTCTGTTTCTAAATACTCCATTCGCTTCGAAAGAGTCTGTGTGTACTTCAAGACCTTCTCTTGCTCCACACGACTTGTGTGGATAAGCTCTACCTTTTCCTTGATTTCAAGTAAAGGGATGTTTAACTCCTTATACTGTGCCACGAGATGAAGAGTTTCCACAGCCTCATCACTATAGAACCGATAGTTCGAGTCAGATCGTTCAGGAGTTAGAATACCAAGCTGTGTGTAATAATCAATTGTACGCTTTGATACATTTGCTTCTTTTGCTAGTTCTCCAATACGGTATAACTTCCCAACGACATCACCCCTTCTAAAGGATGTTCAAATGTCCGGTGAAAATGACACATCGGTAGAGGAACTTCGACTAACTACCGACACGTCCTGTGTCGAACGTCGAAGTCACCACATCCTGTGGAAGCTCGTTGGCTTGTTTTTTCGTTGCTCACGTATTCACTACATACGTTCCGCTACTCAAAACTGCGCCGCCTCGAACTTCTCGGTCCTTTTCATCCTCCTTTGAACTCACTCTTCTATCAGACTTCTATTCTTCTATTATATGTATAATAAACCGTACAGTCAAACGTGATGGTTTTTTCTGTACGGTTTGTTTATTTTACTTTTACTTTTGTCCAGGCGTAGCCTGTGCTTTTAGACTATAGAGGCCGCCCTTCAAATGGGATAATGGTAAATCTTTATGCCTTCTTCTTAACACTTTTGCAGCCTGCTTGCTTCGTATCCCTGTTTGACAATATATAATAATGTCCTTATCTGTGGGAATTTCTACCTTGTTTCGTTTAATTTTAGATAAAGGAAAATTAACGGCCCCTTTAATATGGCTTGTTTGGTATTCATAAGGGTTACGCACATCGATAAGCGTAATCTCTTTTGGTTTTTTCACTTTCTCTTTAAAATCCGCTTCCGATAAGTGTTCTAGGTTTTTTACAGGTCTAAAAGAGTCGTAAATTAAAATAACAAAAATAACCCCTAATCCAATTTGTAGCCAAGTAATTGTATCCATTTTTCAACATCCCTTTTCACACACGTTATTTTCCTATTATAATCGAAATATGGAGGAAACGAAAAATCTCATGTGACAATGCCTCCTATTTGCGGTAGAGTAGACTAGAAAAATGTTATAGGGATTGGGGAATCTACAAATTGGGGCAGGCTTTAAAACGTTTTTTTGCTGGTACGGTGTTTATCACTTATACACTATTTCTTATCTATTGGATGTTTTTTGCATATTTTCGGACAAAGGGCGGAGAATTCCGGTATAACCTATCGCCTTTTTCAACGATTAAAAATTATTTTACGTATTATGATCATTTTCCTTTTCACATCTGGATCATTAATATCGCAGGAAATATTGGCGTTTTTGTACCATTTGGGATTGTGCTTCCGATTCTTTTCCCGAAGCTTTCAAATTTCTTGCTATTTCTTATTGCTTTTATCCTAGGCATTTTTTCTCTTGAAGTTCTTCAGCTTTTTAGCAAACTAGGAAGCTTTGATGTGGATGATATTATTTTGAATACAATAGGGGCTGTGATAGGCTTTATTTTATTGAAGCTCTTGAGGCGACGTAAAAAAAGGAGATGAGGTCAAGTACCTCATCTCCTTTTATCGATTGACGGATGCTGCCATTCGTACATAAGTATGGCGTTTTCCACGAATCGCGATTGAATACGTCATAATGTTTTCAGGGATTGCGATGCCATGAAAACCAGCATCCCCAATATGATAGATGTCCGCACCTGCCATTTTACTTGTTAACGCAATTTGACGAATGGTTGCTTCATCGGCACCTTCTTGGCTTGTACCAATTGTTAGCATCACCAATGCCCCTTTGGAATGAACAAGACGGACATTTTTTTCCGTTGTTTCAAGCGTGATTCCTGGAACGGTTCCAGGTGCAGGCATTAAAATCACATCTGCTCCTGCATCCACAAAGCTTTCTAATGCTGTATCGGAAATGATTCCACTTCCAGACTCATTGGCAACCCCTGCACCATGCATTTTTCCCGCAATAATAAGACCTTCACTACCGAATACTTCACGCGCCTTCTTAATCGCGACGACAATTTCATTATTTGTAACACCCGTTTTCGGGTTTCCAGTTAAACAAACAAAGTCAAAGCCTAGTTTCTTCGCTTCACGTAAGGATTCCTCTGTCGCCAAACGTCCTTTGGGAAGTTGACTTAATTTTTCAAGCTGCTGTGCGTTCGGGTCCACAGGCTCTAAATTTAAGCCGATTGGTCTGCCGGTAAGCTCCTTAAGCTTTTCAACGATGGATTCACCTTCCCCGGCTTCAAAGCCTTCAACAAAAGGTGAAAAGATATCAAAATAATTAAAAATCAAGAGATCGGCACCAAATGCTGACGCCATTTCCGCATTTGTAACGGCCGGATAGATAGGCTGAAAGGAACCAATTACTTCTGATAAAATAACCCTTCCCTCTGAGGCCTTAATGGATTGTTTGAGATCTTGTCCGTTCATTTTTCTGAAATCTGAGGCTGTACAATCTAAAAGTCGTTTCATGATGAAACCTCCTATTATGTTCGAATCATTTCTACTTTATATTTATATCTGTCAGCTCGGTAATAGGATTTAACAAACTCAAGGGGTTGCTGGTCCTCAAGGTATGAAATTTGTTGGATATACAGGACTGGCGCTCCTACCTTGATCCCTAACGCAGAAGCCTCGCGTTTGTGGGCAGTTGTTGCTTCCAGTTCCTGAACTCCAGACGTAATATGTAGTCCCTTTTCCTCAACATATTTAAATATGGAATGTTCAGCTACTTCCCTGGTTAAACCTGGCACAAGTTCTTGTGACATATAAAAAACTTCAAAGGCGATCGGCTGCTGGTCCGCAAGTCGCAATCGTTCAATTTGGTAAACCTCGGCTCCTTTGTCTACCTTAAGTTGGGAGGCGATTAAAGAGTCTGCTTCTATACTGCTAAAGCTAAGAACCTCTGTACCTGGTTCGAGTCCTCTTGAGCGCATGTCCTCTGAGAAGCTTGTTAATCTCTGGGTATTCTTTTCGAATTTTTTGACAGTCACAAAGGTCCCTTTTCCTCGTACACGTTGTAAATAACCTTCATTGACGAGATTATTGATGGCCTGTCTAACGGTCATTCGACTGATTTGAAACTTTTCGGCAAATTCTCTTTCAGAAGGGATCATCTCACCTGGATTCAGCTCTTTTTTTTCAATTTTCTCGCGAATTCGCTGTTCAATTTGAAAGTAAATAGGTACGGGTGAACTCTTCTTTATCACGGTCAAATTCCCTCTTTTTTGCATCATCCACTAATGAAAGTGCCTCTTCATCTGCAATAATCGTAACGTCAGGATGATTCTTTAAAACAGTAGCCGGAATCGTTTCAGTGATGCCTTCATTAATTACTTTTTCAAGGATTTCAGCCTTTGTTTTTCCTGATACAAGCAATAGGATTTTTTTACTTTTCATAATGGTTGCAATGCCCATTGTAACAGCATGTGTTGGAACTTCTTCGATGCTATTGAAAAAACGCTTATTTGCTTGTCTCGTTGATTCTTCGAGTTCGACTACATGAGTTGCAGAATCGAAAGGTGTACCAGGCTCGTTAAAGCCAATATGTCCATTTACGCCAATACCAAGTAACTGAAGGTCGACTCCACCTAAATCTGAAATAGTCTGTTCATATTTTTGGCTTTCCTCTTCATAATTAGTTGCCAACCCGTTTGGAATATGGGTATTCTCTTGATTAATATTGATATGTGAAAAAAGGTTTTCCATCATGAAATGATAATAACTATTTTCATGGTTCCTATCGATCCCTAAATATTCATCCAGATTAACGGTATGAATGTTTTCATAGGACGTCTTATTTTGCTCGTGGTCCTTAATTAACTCCTTATATGTTCCCACTACAGTACCACCAGTCGCAAGACCTAGTACCGAGTTTGGTTTTTCTTTTACTTGATGTGAAATCATGGCTGCTGCCAATTGGCTCATTTCTTCAAAATTCTTTACAGCTACAACCTTCATTATTATCCCTCCCTATTTGAATACGCAAGTTTTCCACGACAAAATGTCATGATTACCTCTAATTGTTCATTCACTATGACGATATCTGCATCTTTACCAGCTTTGATGCTTCCTTTTCGGTCAAACACATTGATTTGCTTTGCTGGGTTAACAGCTGTCATGACGGTTATGTCCTCAAGAGAGCAATCAGCGAATTTCATCATGTTTCGAACTGCATCATTTAATTTTAAAATACTTCCCGCCAAGGTTCCATCTTTTAATACAGCTCTTTCCTCATTCACAATTACTTCTTGACCGCCTAAGTCATACGTTCCTGCACCTAGACATTTTGCTCGCATTGCATCGGTTACAAGAATGGAGCCTTCACTCCCTTTATTCTTATATGCAAACTTCACCATTTTTGGTGCGATATGAATACCATCGACAATCATTTCGCATTTTACCTCATCATGTAAAAGTACAGCACCTGCTACACCTGGCTCCCGATGATGAATACCTCGCATGCCATTAAATAAATGTGTAGCATGGGTAACTCCAGCTTCTATCGCTGCTTCAACTTCATCATACACCGCATCTGAGTGACCAATAGAGGCAACAACTCCTGTGTTTTTCAAATGTGATGTTAACTCAAGTCCTCCTGGTTCCTCTGGTGCTAATGTCACAAGTCGAATATTGTTACCTGATAAGGATTGCCATTTTTTGAACAGCTCTACATCTGGGTTAATGATATTATCCGGATGCTGTGCTCCCGCTCTTTTCGGAGATAAAAATGGCCCCTCTAAATGCGCACCTAATACTTCAGCATGTCCTGAATGTTGTTTTGGCATAAAATCAGCAATATTTGCAATTGCAGCTTCAATATCGGCTTTTGTCTTCGTCATTGTTGTCGCAAGAAAGCTTGTTGTACCTTCCTTTGGCAACATATTTGTCATGGTTTCTAATGTATCAGGGGTTGCATCCATCACATCGGCACCACCAGCCCCATGTATATGTAAATCAATCATGCCTGGAATGAGTGAATATGAATCATCAAAAGTCATGACTTCATCTTTATCACTTGGTTGGAATTCGGCCATCGGGCCAACCCTCTTAATCTTTTCTCCATCAATTTCAATAAATCCTTTTTCAAGGATACCATCTTCAGAATATATAGTTAGATTTGATATATACATGTTAAGGACTCCTTTTACGTTTCTTACTTAAGTATATCGTTAGTCTTGACTAGTTGTCTATACCACTATATTATTTGTTATTTTTCTATACTTTTCCCATCTTATCATAAAATTATTGTGTTCCTTTTAAAGAAGGAAGGACCGTCCCTATGTGGAACAGTCCCTTATTTTTATTTTTCTTTACGAATTTTATGGACTTCGTCTGCAACGAATTGTACGTTTGTTCCTACAATAACTTGAATGCTATTTTTACCAACAACGTTGATTCCTGGAACTCCAGTTGCTTTAATTTTTTGCTGATCGACTTTATCCATATCTTTTACTTCTAAACGTAAACGAGTTACACAGTTATCAACTGATGTTACGTTCTCGTCTCCGCCTAAGCCCTCATAAATTTGAGACGCCATAGCTGCGAATTTTGTCTTTCCGTCTGCTTGAGTAGTTGTTTCGACAACTTCATCATCTTCACGACCAGGTGTTTTAAGATTAAACTTAACGATTAAGAAACGGAATAGAACATAATAAATGACCCCGATTACAAGTCCTTGTACTAATAACATCCAAGGTTGATTTGCGATAGGATTTCGTAGACTTAAGAAAAAGTCAACAAAACCAGCACTAAACGCAAATCCTGCAGTCCAATGGAATGTTGCTGCAATAAATAATGAAATACCAGTTAATGCAGCGTGTACAACATATAATGCTGGAGCTAAGAACATGAACGCAAATTCAAGTGGCTCTGTAACTCCTGTGAAAAATGCTGCGAAAGCCGCTGCCATTAATAAAGATGCAGCTTGTTTCTTTCTTGCTGTTTTAGCTGTGTGATACATGGCAAGTGCTGCTGCTGGTAAACCAAACATCATCACTGGGAAGAAACCAGCTTGGTATCTACCAGTAACACCTTTTTCACCTGAACCACTTAAGAAATTATTGATATCATTAATACCCGCTACATCAAACCAGAATACAGAGTTTAACGCGTGGTGAAGACCAGTTGGAATTAATAGTCTATTAAAGAATCCATATAAACCAGCACCAACTGCACCTAAATCAATAATACCCTTACCAAATGCAACTAATCCTGAATAGATAACTGGCCATACAAATAATAGGACTAAAGATGCAACCAGCATTGCTACAGATGTCATAATTGGAACAAGTCTTTTTCCACTAAAGAAAGCCAATGCATCTGGTAATTGTACCTCGCTGAAGCGATTATACATGACCGAAGCGATGATACCAGAGATAATACCTATAAATTGGTTTTCAATTTTTCCAAATGCTGCATTTACTTCAGTTGGGTCCACCCCTTGAAGCATTGCTACTGTGTTTGTTGCAAGTAAAGTTGTAACAGTTAGGTATCCAACCAAACCAGCTAATGCCGCAGATCCATCTTTATCTTTCGACATTCCTAAAGCGACACCAACCGCAAATAGAATTGACATATTGTCAATAATGGCTCCTCCAGCTTTTATTAAGAAAGCTGCAATTGGGCTTCCGCCGCCCCAGCCCGATGGGTCAATCCAATACCCGATACCCATCAAAATCGCCGCTGCTGGTAATACAGCAACTGGTAACATCAATGAACGACCAAGTTTTTGAAGATACTTCATCATGATGATAATTCCTCCTCTATTTTGTAGTTTCCTTCTATTCTTTGGTCCTCTAACTTCAAAAATAAAATCATGAATGCAACTACAGGCAACGCTTACACGTTAGTGTAACCAAAAAATAGGCAGAATACTTACCGCAACTCATTTTAACACCAGGGGGTTTAGTTGTCTATACCAGTTTTAAGGTATTTATGACAAAAAATCAGCATTTTTATCTACTACAATATTACTAAAGGCGTATAGATGATGGGATTTCATTATATTACACTATGGATAAGCAATTGATTAGGAGGTATTCCATGAAACAAGGCGATAAGGTTGTTTATAATAACGATTTGTACGAAGTTCTATATGTTTATGAAAATGGAATGTATGAAATTAAACAAATGGAATTTCTCTTTAAGGTAGAACTTGTAAATCAGAATGATCTCATACCATTTGCTTCTTAATTACATATCCCTCCTTTCCTAAAGGTTAAAAAAATCCATTGTTTCGAAACAATGGATTTTACTGTGTTTCCCCTATATGCTTCTTAGTACGGCACGTACTGGACTCCCATCCGCCCCTTCGATTGAAGTGGGAGGGCAATTAATTCGTAATCACCTGATTCCACATCATCTAAAACAATCCCCTCAAGAATATATATGCCATGCTTTTGTAGTTGATGATGGGCTTGTAAATCTTTGCTATCCACCTGATCAACAGATGGCGTGTCTACCCCAATTAATTGAATTCCATTTTCAGCTAGAAATGCAGCAATCTCTGGTTTTATGCTTGTAATCGTTGTCGGGAATTGGCTTCGATTTTCCCAAGAATTGGTGCGGATTAATAATCGTCTTACACCCTTTAAATCAAATCTGTTAATGTCCTCTATTCCAATCTCCTTTATTCCCGTTACCTCAATTACTCGTGCTTTCCCCACATATAGATCAAGTTCTAGTTCATGCACTTTTTTTCCATCGTTATCAAAGTGGAAAGGTGCATCAATATGTGTACCAATATGGGTGCTTGTTGTGATTTTTCCTACATTAACTGTTGAAGCTTCCTTAATGGACCAAGATAGTTTGTATTCAAACGGCGTGTCATTCGGCCATTCTTGTGTTGCATGACTTAACGGCTGCGAAATATCAATAACTTTCATATTATTCACCTCTACCTATATTTTCTCTCCTATTTAGTATACGATTTTGGTCTAACAAATCTGTCATTTTATTCTTAACATAAAACGATATCTTGCGGAGATTCTAGAAATGTCATCTCAAAAAGAAGGTGATATGTATAAAAAAGCAACCCTTAAGGAGGTTTATTATGGGAATATTAAGTGGAAATCCGAAAGAAGAACCGATGCATTATGGTGAAGTCTTTGCCGTATGGTCTCACTTATTAGCAGCGAAAGGGATGGTTTCTGCCTACCAAACGTTACTAAGTCATACCGGTGACGATGATTTAAAGAAACTTTTGGAAGACATTATTGAAAATGGAATCAAACTAGAGATTGAAGAAGTTGAAACGTTGTTAAAGGAAAATGGAGTAGGACTACCTCCTGCACCTCCAGAGCGACCTAATGCATGTCTTGAGAACATCCCTCCTGGCGCTCGTTTTCTAGACCCTGAAATTGCAGCTAAGGTTTCTGTCGATATTGCTGCAGGATTAGTTGCATGTAGTACCATCATGGGACAGTCCATTCGTGAGGATATTGCTGCAATGTATGGGCAATTCCATATGAAGAAAGCTCAGTTTGGTCTAAGAATGTTACGTTTAAACAAAGAAAAAGGGTGGCTTGTTCCTCCTCCGCTTCATATCAATAAAGCTGAGGGATGCTAAAGATTCTTTGAAAGGCAGATCCAATACGGAGCTGCCTTTTTCTATGGTAATTTTAGCATTTTTCATTTGTCATAACGGTTTTTCTGCCTCTCTCTTTAATTACCATCCATACTTTCTTAAAGGAAGTAGCAAAATATAAAAGTAAATCGAATCATGCAAAGGAGGAATTTAGATTGCAAAGATTTACAAAAACAGGTATAGCGATTCTGGGGTCTGCGATGCTTTTATTATCCGCGTGTAATAACAACAATGCGGCAGATGATACTGATACGAACCGTTCAGCAAATGTAGAAAATGTGAATAACGGCTATCTCATAAAACAAGACCATCCTTATCGCACGACAACGTCAAGCGATAAGTATCCACATACTACAAGTGTTCAGAACACACAAGGCGAACAAAAATATTTTCGTTTCATTAACAAAAAAATCGTAGTAACGCCAAACGGAACGAACGTAGTTCCGAATGGGTACAATCAATTTACAGGTGGTCCAAATAATGCGGTACCAGCACCGAATAACGTAGCACCGGCACCAAATTATCCAACAGGGCAAACACCACCTGTTGAACAAAATCGTCAGCCTGCCACTCAGCAGCCTGCTACTCCTGCACCAGCACCTGCTACGGGCGGAGTTAGTAATTTTGAAAGACAGGTAATTGACCTTACAAATGCACAGCGTAAGAAAAACGGTTTACCTGCCCTTCAGACGGATACAGCATTAAGCAAAGTCGCAAAGACCAAAGCAAATGACATGCAGCAAAAAAATTATTTTTCCCATACGAGTCCTACTTACGGATCTCCGTTTGATATGATGAGGGACTTTGGGGTTTCGTACAAGACGGCTGGTGAAAATATTGCCAAAGGACAAGCATCTCCTGAGGCTGTTGTAAACGCTTGGATGAATAGTGAAGGACATCGTAAAAACATCTTGAATCCAAACTTCACACATATAGGAGTTGGCCACCAAGCAAGTGGCAACTACTGGTCACAAATGTTTATTGGAAAATAAAAAAGTGGGGCAGACATTATAAAATGTCGCCCCATTATTTATTACTTCTTAATTTTTACAAATTTGCGCTTTCCGACTTGAACGATCATGTCGTCTATTATTTCCACATCTAAATGAATATCTTCCACTTTTTCGCCATTTAGTTTGACGCCACCGTTTTGAATCATTTTTCTTGCTTCCCCTTTGGATTTTTGTAAATCCAACTGAACAAGTAAATCAATAATGGAAATTGTATTTTCTCCTGACCAAGTAACTTCTGGAATGTCTTCTGGAATTACTCCTTTTTGAAAGACTGTTTTAAAATGATTTTCAGCCTGCTGGGCCGCTTCTTCACCATGATACATTCTTACAATCGTTCTACCAAGAAACATTTTTGCATCACGTGGGTGAAGCGTACTATTTTCGATGTTCACTTTGATTTCATTCTTTTCTTCAAGAGATAAGTCCGTTACTAAATCAAAGTATTTTGCCATCATTTCATCCTGGATGGACATCGTTTTTCCGTACATATCATTTGGTGCCTCATCTACGCCAATGTAGTTCCCTTTTGACTTAGACATTTTTTCAACGCCATCAAGTCCCTCTAATAATGGAAGAAGAATAACAACTTGTTTTTCTTTACCAAAATGTTCTTGTAAATGTCTTCCCATTAACACGTTGAAGTGCTGGTCATTTCCACCTAATTCAATATCACTTTCGAGTGCAACAGAATCATAGCCCTGCATTAATGGGTAGAAAAATTCATGAAGCGAAATGGGCTTGCCTGTCGCTAAACGTTCAGAGAAATCATTTCTTTCAAGCAAACGAGCAACTGTTATACTTGCTGCTAAATTTATAATATCCTCGAAGTTCAAGGTAGATAGCCATTTGGAATTATAGTGAAGCTCAACTTTCTCCATGTCTAAGACTTTTCCAAACTGCTCAAAGTATGTTTTTGCATTATGCTTCACTTCTTCATCTGTGAGCTGTTTACGAGCAACGGATTTACCAGTTGGGTCTCCAATTTTTCCTGTAAAGTCACCGATTAGAAGCTGGACGACATGTCCGTTTTCTTGGAATTGTTTTAATTTGTTTAACACCACGGTATGTCCTAAGTGTACATCTGGCGCAGATGGATCAAGACCTAGTTTTACTTTTAGCGGTTGGTTGGTCACAATCGATTTGGCGATTTTTTGTTTTAGTTCATGTGCAGGGACTATTTCCTGTACCCCATTTGAATAAATGGCAAACTGTCTTTCTAGTTCTATTTTTTGTTCATCTGTTAATTGTTCGATAAAATTCTCCATTTGGTTTTCCTCCTAGTTTGTGATTTTTAAAAATGGCTTTCTTATAAGGATTTTCGATTTAGGAAATATCGGTCAAGATGGACTTTGTTCTTTGAGACAACTGATTGTAGACATTTCAGCCTAAGCTTTGCCCGCTTTTGTCCGCGAGACCACCTCTCAAAGACACTTCTTACCTCGCTCAACTCATTTTTGTCTCCGAGATAACCTATCAGAGACATTTCAATCTGTGCCCAACCCGCTTTGTCCGCGAGGCCGCCTCTCAAAGACACTACTACCTTTGTCCAAATCACTTTTGTCTCCGAGATAACCCGTCAGAGACAATTCAGCCTGCGCTCAACCTGCTTTTGTCCTTGAGTCACTTCCTCAACCCAAAAACCACATAAAAAACCACGCCCCTAAAAAAAGGGACGTGGTTGCACGCGGTACCACCCTTGTTTGAAGATATCTATCTTCCGCTTCATTCGAATAACGGTTCGTCCGTTCTTTGCTAATTTCCGATTCGTGTTCACAAAGAAAGCTCAAGGAGGTAATTCGCATTTATCTTTGTTCCGGTTTTCACCAACCACCGGCTCTCTGCTACAGGGAGATAAGCTGCTACTGATTCCTATCATCACTTAATTATATATTTATATTGGCTATTGTATCGAATCGTTCCAGAATTAACAAGTAAAAATCCACTTCCTTTTTTCGACATAAAAACAGAAGCGGATTGTAAGCGCTTTAATAATTATCGCTGTAAAATTAAATTTTCGGCAAATGTTATGCTCTTTATTGTAACTGGAAGACTGCCTGCTGGTGTATTCAGTAATACGTTATCATCCACTTTTCGCAGCAACAATTGTCTTCCAACTGGTGATAAAAAGGAAATACATCCTACATCGGGGTCAGATTGCTTTGGCATACATATATAATAATCCTCGGTATCGTCATCACCATCAAACATGACAGTCACCTTTGTACCGATAAAAACCTTAGGTATTGGTCCAGCCCCTTCATGATTCAAATACCTCTTGAGTTCATGAATATATGAACTTAAAAAGCTCTCATTCCTTTCTTTAAGCGGTGTGGAGGATAAATAAAGACTTTTTAATTCCTGAAAATTTGTATCGATAAATTGGAGCTGCTCCTTAAAGTAATTTTTATGGCTCATAGTAGATATCCTCCTTGCTAGGATCAAACACCTTGCAAAAATTCAATGTAACCTTCATTTTTATTTCCCCTTCCCATTTTTGAATATAAAAATGTAGACCTCCCTCAAATCGAGAAAGGCCTACCATACATTTCCAATTATATCATAGTTATACCAGCAAAATCTAGCTATCTCGTAAACTGCCGATTTGATTTGCGGTATATCATGTATTGTTTTTTGGCTGAGCGATATACCGATTATCCCGTTTGCGGTATACCATTTATCGTTTTGCGGTTAGGCGATATACCGATAATCCCTTTTGCGGTATACCAGTTATCGTTTTGCGGCTGAGCGATATACCGATAATCGTGTTTGCGGTATATCATTTATCGTTTTACGATTGAGCGATATACCGATTATCCCTTTTGCGGTATACCATTTATCGTTTTACGGTTAGGTGATATACCGGTAATCCCTTTTGCGGTATACCACTTATCGTTTTACGGTAGAGCGATATACCGATTATCCTGTTTGCGGTATATCATTTATCTTTTTAAGGTTAGGCGATATACCGGTAATCTTGTTTGCCACGGTATATCATTTACCGTATAAAAAAGCAGCTACCAAAGATAGCTGCCAAATTCAATATTACCTATGCAACAACAAGTCTAATTTTATTGTCAGAAGGATCCTTTGTAACCACGACTCCATCCTCTTCTTGAACATATGCGCCGATTTGCTTTAAGTTTCCGACGGTTGTTTGTAAGGCATCTTCGTTTGGTAATACAAGCGTGAACAACTTAATGCCAGCACTATTTTCAGATGGTGCAGGTGCTCCTACGCCATTCCATGTGTTAAGTCCAATGTGGTGATGGTAGCCACCTGTTGAGATGAATAATGCCATGCCACCATAACGGCAAACAACATCAAAACCAAGTCCTTTTGTATAGTATTCCTCGGTTTTTGCCAACTCAGATACATGCATGTGAATATGTCCCATTACGGTTTCTTCTGGAAGTCCAGTCCATTTTTCACCATTTGCCGCAGCAAGTACACCTTGGCCGTCCATTGGTTCTGTTACCATTTTCACTTCGCCATTAATCCAATCCCATTCTGTATCAGGACGGTCTCTGTAAATTTCAATGCCATTTCCATCTGGATCATCTAAATAGAGAGCTTCACTTACCGCGTGGTCAGATGCGCCAATTCGTACATTATTTTGGACCAAGTGATATAATACTTTTCCTAAGTCCTCACGTGTTGGTAAAAGCAATGCAAAATGGTAAAGCCCTGTTCGGCGCGGCTCTTTTGGAGTAATGTTTTCAAGCTGTTCAATGGATAACAATGGCGTCTTGCCATCCGCTGTTAATAATACCTTTCTTTCGGACTGTTTTAATACTTTAAATCCAATGATATTTTGATAAAATGTTAATGAACGTTGTAGATCAGTTACCTTTAGTTCTACAAGGCCAACAAATGTATATGGTGGGCGTTGATATTTCATTTTCACGTGCCTCCTAAATTTAATTAGTCACTTACTTTATGTAAGTAATTATATTTTTATAATTTAATTATGTCAAGTAAGTTTATTATTTGTTACAATGAGCTATAATATATTCATAGGGGTGATGGAAATATGGATACAAATGTAATTTGTCCTAAATTCGAAAAAGCTATGAGTTTAATTGGGCAAAGGTGGACAGGACTTGTCATCTTCCAACTTCTCTCCGGTCCACAACGTTTTTGCACGATTGAATCTTCAATTGGAATCAGTGGAAGAGTTCTTTCAGAAAGACTTAAAGACCTAGAAAGTCAAGGTATTGTTAAACGTCATGTATACCCGGAAACCCCTGTACGTATCGAATACTCCTTAACGGAAAAAGGGATGGCCCTTAAACCTTTAATGGATGAAATCCAGAAATGGTCGCAGGACTGGGTAAAAATAGATTCATAAATCATCAAGTTTAAGCAGATTGTGTTGAATGCAATCTGCTTTTTTCTTTCATAAGCCTCAGGTCTTATTTGGAAATATATCGGTAGTGCGTTACATGAACACCACTCACCATTTATGATAGGGATAGAATAAAAAATAAAGGCAGGTTAAAAAAATGAAGAAAATATTAATTATATTTTTCGTTCTTATTGGGGCTTATCTATTAATCACAAATCTATACCGCATTCCTGGACTTCCTTTTGGCGGGAAATCTGGAGACTCCGTTGTCGTTACCGACAAAATTGATGAGATTGATATTGATATAACATCGATTAGCACCACTGTCATTCCTGAAAACCGTGATGACGTGGAAGTTGAATTGAACGGAAAAGGCAAAGCACATGTGTCTAAAAGTGGCGACACAATAGAGGTCACTTATGAACGTGGATTTTTCAACCTTGGATGGTTCCCCTTCTTTAATAAATCGAAACTAACGGTGTATATCCCAGAAGATTATGACCAAGATCTAGCACTTAAAGTTGGTTCGGGGCATTTAGAGTTTGATGGCGCTTCAATGGAGTTTAACGAGCTTTCTGCAGATGTCCATTCCGGAAATATGAGATTGCAAAACCTTTCAGCTAAAACCTTTACACATAATGTAGCATCTGGAAACTCTAGAATCGAGAAGCTTACTACCAAAAACGGAGAAATTGAGGTTCACTCTGGTAATGTGACAGTGGACGATTATACAGGAAAACTAGAAGCAGACGTCTCCTCAGGTCGGTTAAAAACAACAATTGCAAAGCTCACAGATTCAATTGATGCAAGCGTAAAATCAGGTCTACTTGATATCGACCTCCCTGATGATGCCGACTTTACACTAAAAGGTGAATCAAATAGTGGTTACATTTCCAATGATTTCGCTTTAGTTGATTCAACACGAGATAAAGGAAATATTGAAGGAAAACACGGTGCGGGTACCCATGAAGTAACTATTGAAGTAAATAGCGGAAAAGCAACTATTAGGTAATGAAAAAAGCGCTCGAAACTCGGGCGCTTTTGCTGTTTATTCCTATTATCACTGATATGCTGGAATTCCTAACATCGTTTCTAAATCCACGATTTCATAGCCCCGCTCCTGCAATACTTCAATGATACCTGGCAATGCTTCGTATGTATCGTATTCGTCGGAATCCGTATGCATGAGGATGATATCGCCATTACGTATGTTAGCTTCAACATTTGAATAAATCACATCTGGACTTTTTTGTGCCCAATCGAGTGAATCAATCGACCAAAGAATAAAGGAATACTTATTTTCTTTTGCCACGCCAGCAACTAATTCATTCGTTGCCCCATAAGGTGTCCTTATAAATGCAGGCTCTTTGCCAATGATTGATTCAATCACATTTCCCGCCCGCTCCATTTCGTTCTGTATTTCTGCTTCTCCCAACTGATCTAGTTGGATATGATTGTGGCTATGACTTAGCACGAGATGGCCTTTTTCATAGGCTTCTTTTACAACCTCTGGATGCTTCTCTGCTTCGCTTCCCAAAAAGAAAAAATTCCCCTTTACCCCATATTGGTCCAAAACTCCAATCACCGCTGAAGTCACCGTACTATCGGGTCCATCATCAAAGGTTAAGGCTACCTGTTTTTTATTGGGACCATTGATAAATAGATGATCCTGAGTTTTTGAGAATTCAATGATCTCGTCCCGCCATTTTTGCATAGACGCTACAGTCTTTTTTTCTAGAAATGGAGATTCCCCCTTTATTTCAAGAAGGTATTCATTTTTCCATGAAGTATCTGCAGGAAATCTAGCCTCAGGAATGGTATTTCCCTTCGGCTCTATATTGTGGTTCCCTTGGGCTACTCCCCCCACTTCCTTCACTTCCTTTGACTCACAAGAAGTTAACAAACTTATCGAGCAAATGATAAAAAATATAATCACCTTTTGGACCATAAAAGCGCCCCCCCTCCTTCATTCTAAACACAACATAGAACATATTTATGGAAAGATTAATTAATACTATTAATTGATAAAAAATGTACTGACAAAATTTTCAATCTATTTTATTATTATTATACACTATAACTAGGGGGTCCTTTTGATGAGTATTGCGCTCATTTCCGATATTCACGGAAATATGACTGCACTTGAAACTGTACTAGAACATATTAAAGCACGTGGGATCGAGACGATTCTTTGTCTTGGCGACCTTGTTGGAAAAGGACCAAATTCAGCTTTAGTGGTTGACCGGATACAAGAGGTATGTGAGGTTGTGCTTTTGGGGAATTGGGATGACTTTATTCAGAATGAACATCCTGATGAGGGTATCACGTGGCATCGAAATCAACTTGGAAATGAACGCCTTTCATACATAGGAACACTTCCCTTTCATTATGATTTTTATATGAGTGGTAAATACATTCGGCTATACCACGCCTCAGCAAAAAGTGTCCACCACCGTGTTGTCCCCATGATTCATTCTGATGATGAAAAAAGAGCCATGTTTGAACACTCTGAATGGATTTCACCTTTAGAAGACAGAACACCTGACATCATCGGATTCGGAGATATTCACGCTGCCTTAATTGAACCAATGGATACAGAGCAGACCCTTTTAAATGTCGGAAGTGTCGGCAACCCACTTGATACAACACAAGCAACCTTTGCCATTTTACATGGTGTGTACCAATCAAAAGAAGTTGCACCATTCTCAATCGAAATTGTTCGCCTTCCATATGATGTCGAAAAAGAATTAATGATTGCAGCCAACATGGGGCTACCCTATTTTGACAAATATGCAGCGGAGCTTCGTGAAGCCGTTTACCGTGGTGCTCCAAACCAGGGAAAATAACTAGTTCTTGAAACTTGCACAAGATAGAAGAATCAATGTAAAATAATAAAATAAATGATTTTTCCACACGTATAATTTTCATAAAATCAGTATATAATGTTTTTTATTTGAGCCTCTATAACTAAAATCCTGAGAGGAGAATTGCCATGACTGCCAATAATGAACCAAAAAAAGAGATCACGGTTAATTCAACTGTACAGTTAAAGGGAATCGTAAAAGCAATATTTAATGATTCCATCCATGTGCAAATCGGAGGTAAAATCATTACACTTCCCGCTTCAAATCTTTTAAAACAAAATAAACCATTAACCTAAGAAGTGAAAACACCGTCCGGAATTTGAACGGTGTTTTTTATTTCATCGGATTTTCCGTATTTTTATTTTCCATTCTATTCCTGTTCCAATCTTATATTTTTCAGCTATGGACTCCTGATTAAGGGCAATCGCAATTTTATCTAATGAGTTTATATACAAAATTGGTTCGCCAATCCCACAATCAGCAAAGGAACGTCCATATCTCATCGTACTCTTATATACATTACTTCCATCATAATCAATCGTCACTTCGATGCCATCACCATACTCATTTCCGAGCTGATTAAAAAGTGTTCGGTCGATATTAGTCCAAAGATTACCGAAACGAACATCTAAAATATCAATATTTCCAAACACCGTCTCATTATCAATGATCGCTTCAGAAATGGGTAATTGGACTAATGACTCAACGGGAACAAGGGGTCCAACCTCTTCGTAAGTAATCACACCGGATGCAAGCCTTGCTCCCGTATAGGCATAGACATCTCTTCCATGGAATGTATAGGACTCTCCTGAAAACGGTAAACGATTAATGCTTTCATCTATAATCCTCACCTCTTTAATACCTAGTTTTTTCAGAATATGCGTAACCGTACCATTGTCCGGTGTTACAATGTATTGATTTGTTTCGGTCTTTACCACAATACTGCGCCTGTCGGAACCGACACCCGGGTCAACAACCGAAACAAAAACAGTGCCTTCTGGCCAGTAGGAAATTGTCTGATATAATCGGTAAGACCCTTCCCATATATTAAATTTTGGAATGTCGTGAGTTAGGTCAAAAATTCGAAGTGTTGGGTCCACTGAGATTGCTACCCCATACATTGCACTTACTGCACCATCACTTAAACCAAAATCAGATTGTACTACTAGATGATTTTTCGTCACAATAATTCCTCCATTTTGTCTGTAATTTTACGGGCAAACCCGTTTTTAGGTATAAAAAAACCACGTCATTATCAAATACGATAAGGACGTGGTTGAATTCACGTGGTACCACCTTAATTCACTGCTTGCTCACACAAACAGTCTCTGCAAGTACGCAGGTCAATACTTAGCCTGTATACTGTGGTATTGATAACGAGTACCAAATCTCGTCGGAACCTACTCATAACAGTTGTCACTTTCAGCACGAAACTCAGAGGCCATTGTTCAGATTCGTATTTTTGCTTCTTTTCAGCTACCGAAGCTCTCTGTGTAAAATAGCTAAATCCTACTTTTTCTCTTCATCGTCTTTACGTAAGGTTATTATTAACTAGTTATTATAACCAGGTTCATCTTATATTGCAATTGGGATTTTTTAAATTTTAATCGTGTTATATTTCCCTTAATGCCTGTAAAATATCCGGCTGTCAACTATAAAATCGGGGATAACAGTCTTGAAATCGATTCTTTGAACTTGATGTTCCCGCCTCTTTTTTCGTATTCTTCAAATGTTAATAGCTTAGAACGTTTGATATCCTCTTTAAAAATGGCTGTTAACTCTTTTGATATATTCTCATCATATAAAAAGGCATTCACTTCAAAATTAAGTCGGAAGCTCCTCACATCGATATTCGCTGTACCGACCGAAGAAATCTCCTCATCGACCACAAGTGTTTTTGAATGAATAAAGCCATTACTATAAATATAAACATTTGCTCCAACAGGTAGCAGTTCCCCAATATGTGATAGGGTTGCCCAGTAAACGAATGGGTGGTCAGGTTTATCCGGAATCATGATATTCACTTCTACCCCTGAAAGACAAGCTACACGTATCGCATCCAATAAGCTTTTATCAGGTATAAAATAAGGTGTCTGCATATAAATCGACTTTTTAGCTGAGTAGAGCATTTTGATATAAGCATTTTTAATCTGCTCAAAGTCCGTATCAGGACCACTTGTCACAATCTGAATCCCAACATTACCAAGTCTGACATTCTCAATTGGAAATAACTCTGGATCATACATGATATCAAAATCACGAGATGCTTGGTTCCAGTCCAAAATGAAGCGAACCTGCATCGTATCAACAGCGGTTCCCCTTATGCGCAAATGAGTATCTCGCCAATATCCAAACCTCGTATTTAACCCAAGGTACTCATCCCCTACATTAAATCCACCGACATATCCTACCTTTCCATCAATAATGACCAATTTTCGATGATTTCGGAAGTTCATCCGCAAATTGATAAAACGTAGTTTCGAAGGAAAAAATACCTCGACCAGCCCGCCAGCTTCACGAAATTCTTTAAAAAACCTTTTTGTCAATGTCCTAGAACCTAGCTCATCATAAAGGACACGGACTGTTACACCTTCTTTTACCTTCCTCGTTAAATGCTCCATTAATTTTCGGCCTAGATTATCATTTTTAATAATATAATATTGCAAATGAATCGATTCTTTTGCAGCTTCAATATCTTCGAATAAACGGCGATATTTCTCTTGCCCATCAGTAAATACTTCTACTGCATTATTTTTCGTAAACAAGGCATTCGCATTGACAAGGTTCATATAAATAAGGTCTTGATTATCTTGTGTAATCGGGTTGTTAAATAGGAACTTTTGGGTTCGTAATAATTCTTTTTGCTTCTCAAGTACATCTTCTATCCCGCTCTTTTTTAAATCATCCCATTGAAATAGATGGTCACGGGTTAAATTTCTTCCCAGAATTAAATATAAAAGAAAGCCAGCTACAGGAATGAAAAAAAGGACTAATAACCACGCCCAGGTCGAACTCGCATCTCTTCTTTCGCGAAAGATGACAACCACGGCAAATACAATGTTTAAGACCATAACCAATCCTAATAATACCGATGTTATATTTACCATATTTCTCCTCTCTCACCGTTTCATTCTACACTCCAATATACTATATTTCAGAATGTTTATAAAACAATTAGCTATATGGCGCTTTCATATGCTTCTATGTTTTTCATATCCGCTCTTTGAAATTTTATTGTCTTTCTATCGTATTTATTTCCATTCTGAGTTTTTTATTAGAGAGCAAGAAACCTGGCTTTTTCTTCAGCCAGGTTCCATACACTAATGAATGTTTTTATCAACATACCTTCCATAGTCCGGAATCGCTATCTGATCAAAGTCCCTTACTAATCTACCTAAGGATTCTTCCAAGAAAGCACCTGTCATTGGTAAACCATGTCCCGTGATGGCAACACTCGGTTTAAGCGCCGCCAAGGTTTCAACGGACCTTTTTGCAGCTTGCCAATCTGTTGTTAAGTACCTTGGTGGACCACTAATTTCCTGATTTTGCGTAATCACCTTGTACAAAAACTCCTGTTTCACAGTCACAAATGCATCTCCAACAATAAGGGCACGATCTTTTTCACGGAAAAAGGATACATGCCCAGGTGCATGTCCCGGTGTATGGATCCAACGGAAATCGGACAAATGTGGTACTGTTCCATCTGCAGGTAATTTTTCCACATGATCCCCTAGCTGTATGGGCTCATTCGGAAACATCGGCGACATCTTTGCAACCATTCCACCTTCTACCGTCGGGTCTGGTTCAGGATAGCTTTGTTGCCCTGTTAAGAATGGCATTTCAAGTTCATGCGCGTAAACAGGTACATCCCAGTGTTCAACTAATTCAACGATTGCCCCCACGTGATCGAAATGGCCATGTGTTAACAGAATCGCCTTCGGACGACTATCCGTACCAAATCGTTCCTCACATACTGCAATTATTTCATCTGCAGAACCTGGCATGCCCGCGTCAACAATTACAAAATCCGATGTTCCCGACTCGCCGACCAGCGAAAAATTCACAATTTGGATGGTATGACAATAAAGATCTGGCAGTACCTGCAGCCCCATTCCACTAGCAATAGAAGTTGCAGGAATATATTTGTAGTCACTTCCATATTGCATGTCCTTCTCCATTAAAATCCTCCTTACAGATCTACATATTGATAGTGTTTCACGGAAGTAGTAATTTATTTATGGAGAAGACACACACCCTAGTCACCTAAGTTTGACAACCACTGCTTTAGTTTATTTTTTGGATAATAAACATTCCCGTTTAATACGATATGGGGAATCTCTGGGTGCTCCTTTATTAATGCCTTAGCATCCTCTTTGGAAACCCCAATATGATAATGGATATCCTTTTCCTTTATTAACTCATATAAATCCTCTTCATCAAGTTTATCCATAACACCCTTAGCTTCAGGATTTTTAAAATTTTTCAAGCCGTCTCCTATGAAATAACCGGCAGCGGCAATTCCAATCCCGATAAATAAATCCATTTTTCCACCCACTTCATTATAATAAACCTCTATATTATGTATTACGTTGATTCTTTTAAAAAGTTTCACATAAACGAAAAGGAACCAGCGCGCACCGGTTCCCTTAGTTATGTTTTTTTACACGTTTTGGATAATGAAAAATCATCCTTAGTATCGTGTAAAATAGCAAAATAAATACAATTGTATTGACAATCCAATGGGTGCCAATCAGAATGTTAGCTACCACAAATAGGATAATTGGCTTTGTTAACACAAACGCGCACATTTTCCATAGAAATTGAAATTTCAACTGGCGATGTGTAAGCTTGCTGATTCCTACTCCTAATCCTGCTAATACCGAAATCCCCGCGATTCCTAAAAACAGCATTAAAAATGGATAAAATAAAAGGACCTGGATGATATATATATTTTGTGGAATGTCACTTTCCTTATAAGAGTCATCCAAAAGCAAATTGATTTCAATTGGAAGTGCGATGATAAACAATAATAACAACAGGAAAAGAATCGTATGTCTCATTTCCAGCTTATTCAACCGCTTCATCGCTGCCTTATTTGGCAATCGCAAACTATCCATAAATGTCGACATGAGTTTCACATAAAGCACTCGTTTCGTTTAAAAATAATCGGACATAAAGATACCTTTCCGTAAGAAGAAAGGTATCCATTCATATTACTTATAAAATTCGTCAGGAATATTCCCGAATTTACGGTTGTGATAAAGTAGTGGTGGCTTGCTATAGTTTTCAATCTCAACCACTTCACCAATTAGAATCGTATGGTCGCCCGCTTCAACCGTTTTGAACGTTTTACAGTGTAAAACTCCTGATGACCCTTTCAAGATTGGAAGATTGTTATTAGACATCTCCCATTCACAGTTCGCAAATCGATCTGTTCCCTTGCTTGCGAAAAGGGCGCAAATATCCCCTTGGTCACCTGCTAGTACATGTACTGCAAATTTATCTGTTTTTGTGAAAATATCATAAGTGGATACTCTTTTATCAATTGACCATAAAATCAATAATGGATCCAATGAAACAGAGGCAAATGAGTTTACCGTAAGCCCAAGTGGAACTCCATTTTCGTCAGTCGTTGTCACAACTGTTACACCCGTCGGATAATTTCCCATGACGTCTTTAAAAGTCTGTACTTTATCCAAAGCTCACACACCTTTCTACACGATGACATACTTATTTACTATCATTCTATATTTTCAACTTACAAAAATCGTTAATATTACTATATCATGATTACTTTGACAATTCTAATCGTTTGCCTAACGGGCAGACGTATAAATATTCCCTTGGCGAATCCATTTCGTTGCGACCCATTTTTCTCCCTCAGATACAGGCATACTCGAATGCAACGACAGACGATCTACCTCACCTCTACTGTTTCCATACTGAAAATACACAGCAGAGCCTCTCTTCGGAACAATCGAAACGCCCGCTTTTGGAAAAACCGTTTCTCCTCCAGCAAGTACATCACTTAAATAAATAAGGAATGTACCCACCCGTTGACCTCCTTTTTCGGGGTCTACCTTACCCGGTGGAAAATAATCAAAATGACTTTTATATTCCTCACCGATGCCATAATTCAATACCTGGAGCCCTTCCCCATTTTCAACAGGGAACTCCGTTAATTCTGAGATTCTCGTTTCTATATCTTTAATAAATTCATTTTCTCGTAAATAAAAAGACATTCCTTTACTTGTTCGACCAGTTGCTGCTTTTTCTTCACCAGTCTTCGGGTCAATAACAGTTGACGGCTTAAGGCGGCTTCTTGACAATTCTATCAACTGTTCACATTCCTCATCGCTTAAGAAATGATCTAAATGCAAAATAAATGGTTTCTCTACCTTTGATAAGACCTTTATTTCTCGGTCTTTTGTGCGTAAAATACTCCCCTTCTTGGCGATTTCGGGCTGTTCATATTCGTATGGAGCTTGTACACCTGGTGTGTCAATCGGTTTATTTCCGACAATTCGAAACAGAGTTGTATAAGAGAGTTTAGGGTCATAGCCTTTCCGAATCATTGCATCTACAATTGCTTCAGGATTCACGCCACTGTTTAGAGTTTTAATAATCCAATCCATAAGTGCACCTGGAATTTGCTTTACTTTCTCCATTTCTTCCTCCCCTTTTGGAACGAGGGACCTGCCCTATGTTCCGAGCCCGTGTTTTATATAAAGTAATCCCTTACATTCCATTTTAATATATTCAAGTAAAATTGTGGTAGTAATTACTTTTTCCAATGATTGAACATTTTGGATTGCCACGTTTTCGACAAAAAATAAAAGTAACCACAGGTGTAGTTACTAAATAGTTTAGGTGTTCTTTATGTATGTGGGTTAGTTAGATTTCAAAAAACTTTCTTGCGAGGTCAGCAAATCCAAGTTCATCATCCGGTACTTCGTCCTCATGATAAATAGCATCCACTGGGCAAACCGAAACACAAGCCCCACAGTCAATGCAAATGTCGGGATTGATATAATACTGATCATCCCCAGGCTCTATACATTCGACAGGACACACCTCGACACACTCTGCTGCTTTCTCCGCCCCACATGGAGACGTAATTACATATGCCACCCAATCCCCCCTAGTTGAAAGCTTTCTAGTAGACTAGAAGTCTTCTGTATTCACTACACCCTATGTTGCTTAGGCGGGATGTATTCCGGATATTGGGATTTAGTTTGAGGATAATGGAGATTGGATGTGAGGCTTCGACTTTAATCCTAACCAAATCCCTCCACTAAAAAAGGGCAAGACCATTATGATCCCACCCCATCATTACCTTAAAAACCTTATTCACTCTTTTGTCCCGTATACACATGAATGGCGTCTCTTAGGAATGTTGCCGTTCCTGGCTGTTCTTTATCGTAATATGCCGTGAATCTCTCGTCATCCACATACATTTGCGCTAACCCCGCATGCGCTTCTTCACTATAACTTGGCCAGTAAAACATGAGCCATTGCTTATGCATTTCTGCGGCTTTCTGGGCAAGTTCTCCAGCTGGGTCGCCCGTCTTCATCGCTTCCCTTAATGTCTTCATTAATTCCTCTGAAAGTTGGGTCGCCTTATCATGATCGGCTTTGGACATGTTCATAAACTTCTCATTTGATTGTTTAACCGTTTCTTCGCCATATTTTTCTCGGATTTCTTTTCCGTATTGTTTCTCATTCTCTTCAACGGCTTTCTTTTTAAAACCTTCAAATTTTTCTTGATCGGACATCGTTATTCTCCCTTCTTTTTGCGCAATGGTTTTCTCGACATTGGCAATTAATTGATCAATTTGTTTTCGTTTATCAAGGAGCTGCTCTCGATGTTCTTCTAGTGCTTTGGATTCATCGAAAGCAGGGTTTGTCATGATTTGCTTAATATCAGTTAGATTGACTCCGAGCTCACGGTAAAAAAGAATTTGCTGCAGACGATTGACTTCATCTGGCCCATAGATTCGATATCCTGATGAATTGATTCTTGCCGGCTTAAGAATCTCAATTTCATCATAATATCGAAGTGTCCTTGTGCTTACTCCCGCTAGTTTCGCTAACTTTTGAACCGTGTATTCCATCTCATCACCCCCTGATATGTTTACTTTACACCTTTACGTTACGTTAAGGTCAACACTTCTTTTTATAAAAAAATAAAAAAACCCTACAAGATAGATATAACCTTGTAGGGCGTAAACAATTAGTTTTCTTGAATGTTTTTGCGGTCTTTCTTAAACATCTTGGATAAAATTTCATAGACAATTGGAACGACTAGTAGTGTTAATAAAGTTGAACTTGCTAGACCACCGATAACGGTAATTCCAAGCCCTTTCGAGATTAAGCCACCGCCGCCTTCGCCAAATAATAACGGAATTAACGCACCGATTGTCGCAATTGCTGTCATTAGAATAGGACGTAAACGAGTTGAGCCAGCTTCAAGAACTGCTTCACGCATCGTCATACCATCACGTTCCATATGGATAATACGGTCGACTAGAACGATTGCGTTCGTTACGACGATACCTATCAACATTAAGAGACCCATCATGACCGAAACGGAAATGGTTTCACCTGCAATCAATAATCCAACAAACGAACCAATAATCGCAAATGGAAGGGAGAACAGAATCGCAAATGGGGCAACTCCCTCACCAAATGTCACAACAAGAATAAAGTACACAATCGCAATCGCTGCAAGCATTGCAAGACCTAGCTGAGTAAATGTTTCAACCATGTCCGCTTGTACACCCGCAACTCCAAGTGTTACACCTTTAGGAAGGTCAAGTTCATCAATTTCTTTTCCAACCTTCGATGTTGCCTTTGAAATGTCGTCGCCGATAATGTTTCCTGAAACAGAAGCATAGTACTCGCCTTTACTCCGTGAAAGTGTATTTAAGGTTGTTCCTTCCTTAACCTCTACCAACTCAGAAAGCGGTAATGCAGTGCCTGTTGCCGTTGGAACTTGTGTTGCAAGAAGGTCATCAATTGATTTAGGTGCAGCGACTTTTTCCTGCTGAACAACAACCTCTATCGTATTTCCATCTTTTTCAACAGTTGTTAGTACCTCTTGTGAACGATCTGGATTTAACATCATGATAATCTGACCTGTTGTTAGGCCATATTGTAATAAATTATCTTGCTCAACATGGAACGTGTACTCTACGTACGCATCCTCCGCACTTGAAGAAACATCCTCCAAGCCGTCTGCTTCCTTCATGACACCTTCAACCATATCAACTGCATCATAAAGTTTATTTAAATCTTCACTATATAATGTATAGCTAACTTCATTTGAATTCATGGACATGGAAGAGAAGTTTTGGCTCTTCCACTCACCGGATTGGCCAATATTGAACACATACTCTTCAATTTCTTCACGGACTTCAGGGAAGTTCTTCATTTCCGGGTCAAAGATGAGGTACATAAGTGCACCATCACCGCCGCCTCCCATCATCGCAGCCGTCGGATCTCCACTTTCCGTTACAGAAACTTGAAGAATATCAATATCTTCGCGTTTTAATAACTCATCTTCAACGGCCGCCACATTTTCAAGCGTTTCATCCTTTAACTCACCAGTTCCTGGTGTGTAGGTTAAATACATAACCTTTTCTTCTTCACTACCCATAAAACTAAAACCGATTAAAGGTGTTAATGCTAAACTTCCGAATAATAGTAAGATCGAAATCACAGACACAATAATTTTATGGTTCAGTGACCAATTTAAAATGCCTTTGTACCCGTTCGCAAGCTTACCTGCTTCCTTATGTTTCGCTTCTGTTTTTTCCATATAAAGCTGCTTTTTAAACAAGGTATGTGATAAAGCAGGAACAATGGTGATGGCCACTAGTAAGGAAGCACCTAAAGCAAAGGTCATTGTTAATGCGAATGGCATGAACAATTCTCCAACCATTCCACCTACAAACACTAGTGGTGCAAATACAGCAACCGTAACTAATGTTGAGGAAAGGATTGGTTTGAACATTTCAATTGTTGCTTCGCGAATTAATGCGCGTCCATTTAATTTCTCTTCTTTTAAATGGAGTCGTCGATAAATGTTTTCAACAACTACAATGGAGTCATCAATTACCCGTCCGATCGCAACGGTAACCGCTCCTAACGTCATTAAGTTTAATGTAATATCCATCCATTTTAACAGCAATAATGCCATAAAAATGGAGACTGGGATCGATACAATCGAAATAATCGTTGATCTAAAATTACGTAAGAAAAGTAAAATGATTAATACCGCAATCAAGCCACCAAAGAGTGCCTTTTCGACCATCGTTGAAACAGATTGTTCAATTGGCTCACCTTGGTCGAGTGATACATCTATAGTAAGACCTTCAATTCTTTCCTGCTCATCTTTAATTAGGTCTTTGACTTCATTTACAACATCCACTGTGTTTGCTTGTTGCTCTTTGACAATTTGGATCGCAATCGCGTCTTTTCCATTCGTACGAGAAACAGATTGAACGCGACCAACCTCTTCGATTGTTGCGATATCACCAAGCTTCACAAATGGTACAGGATTATCTTCAGACGGTGTAACAGGAATTACCATTTCCTTTAATTCATCGGCTGTCATGAACTTTCCGTCAATCGCAACAGCTTGTTCACCTTCTTCAAACTCAAACAAACCTAATGATACAGCCATATCACTAGCTTGAATCATTTGCTTAGCTGTATCTTCTGTTAAGTCGAACTTAGCCATTTTCTCTTTATTATAGGTAAGTTGTACTTCCTCAATATGCTGACCTGTGATTGTTGCGGAACCAACCCCATCAAGTTTTTCAATTTTCGGAAGCAAAACATCTTCTACTGTTGATGTTAATTCCACAATATCTTCAGTTGTACTACTTACGCTAAGTGCCACGACTGGCATCATGTTCATGCTAATCGCTGTAATAACAGGCTCTTGTGCACTTTCAGGTAAACTTACTGCGTCTAACGCAGACTGCAAGGCACGTTTAGCCTCTTCCATATCCTCACCATAGTCATATTCAACTTGAATATTGGCCATGTTTGAATAGGAATTCGAATAGACAGATTTTACTCCATCTAGTCCTTCGACCGCTTTTTCAATCGGCATCGAAACATCTTCCATTACCTGTTCAGGAGTTGCTCCAGGATACACATCCATGACCATTAGGAACGGAATTGATATATCTGGAATCGTTTCTGTCTTCATTTGTGTACCTGAGTAGATTCCAGATACCGTTATAATAATTGTTAATAACCATACCGCTAGTTTGTTTTTTAGTACAAAATTGGCTATACCTCTCACACTTACACCTACCCTAGATTGACTTGTTTAACCCATTTATTTATAATAATGACCATTCAGTCATTTGTCAATGAAATACAGTGGGAGCGAAACAAATAATGGTAAAAAAGCAACTAATCATGGAAAAAGCGCTAGAACTGTTCGCAAAGCAAGGTTTTGAAGCAACTTCCGTTCAACAAATAACGGATCAATGCGGAATTTCAAAAGGTGCATTTTATCTTTCTTTTAAATCCAAGGATGAATTAATTATTGCCTTAATCGATCAATTTATGGAAGAAATTCTCGCTGACATTGACCATCTAGTCAGAAATAAAAAAAATGAAGAAAATCTTCTTTTTGATTTTTATTATGTGAGCTTTCAATCATTCGGACAGCATACGGACTTTGCCAATATCCTAATGAAGGAATACACGCAGTCTCTAAACGAACAGCTTATTCTAAAAATGCACAACTATGACAAGCTTATTAATTCCACGATTCTTTTGATGATTGACCGCGTCTATGGCGAAAAAGTAGAGCATACGAAATATGATTTACTCTTTTGCATTAAAGGCTTTATGCGAATGTATTCTGAGCTTTTTTTGCATCAAGGTTTTCCACTAGATGTGGAAGCCCTTTGTAGGTCCCTTGTGGAAAAAACAGATCTCTTGGCAAAAGGAATGACCCTTCCGTTCTTACAAAAAGAGCATATGGACTTGTCGACCTTTCAACTACAGGGGGATGTAACAAAGGAACAAATGGTTTCAATGGTAGACGAGAAGGTAAAAGAATTGGAGGGTTCCATTGAGAAGGAATCATTACTGCTTTTACAAGAACAGATTCAAAAACAAACGTTTAACCCTGCTATTATTAAAGGACTCCTGGAAAATATCCGTAACCATCCACATTGCAAGTGGATCGCCTACTCATTAGATAGATATTTTAATCTTTAAGGGACAGATCAAGATCCACGCTGGGACAACGGACCTGTCCCTTCGTCCCAAAAAAAGCACGGCAGACCTCTTACAGTTCTGCCGTGTTTTTTGTTATCGTATTTGGCCATTTCCGGTCATTAAGAATTTTACTGTTGTTAGGGCTTGTAACCCCATGGGTCCGCGCGCATGAAGTTTTTGAGTAGAAATGCCAATCTCCGTGCCAAATCCAAGGGCGCCACCGTCTGTAAACCTTGTAGAAGCGTTATGGTAGAGGGATGATGCATCGACAAGCTTCATGAACAAATCTGCGGTTTCTTGATTTTCTGTGATGATCGCTTCCGAGTGTTTAGTTCCGTACTGTTCAATATGCTCAATTGCTTCATGTACATGATCTACTATCTTCATTGCGATGTGTAGGCTTAAGTATTCATTTGCCCAATCTTCTTCCCCTGCAAGGACTGCATTTGGGATAACCGAAAGTGTCTGTTCATCCCCATGTACCGTGATTGAATGTTCCTGTAATGTCTTCACAAGCGCATCCTTATGCTCTAGCAACCAATCCTTCTGTATAAGGACTGTTTCTGCAGCATTACAAACCGCTGGTCGATCCGTTTTTGCGTTCACAAGAATTGGTAATGCCTTATTTACGTCCGCTTCGGAATCGAAATACACATGACAGTTCCCAACGCCTGTTTCAAGTACAGGGACTGTTGCTTGTTTCACAACCGTTTGAATTAAAGAAGCGCCGCCACGGGGAATAAGCACGTCAATGTATTTTTTCATCGTAAATAATGGCTGAGTCGCTTCTCTGTCTGAACTTGCAATAAATTGAACAGCTTCTTTTGGTATTTTCGTGTGTTCAAGCGCATTTTGAATAACGTCAACAATGGCTTTATTTGTGTAAATGGCAGATGAGCCACCTTTTAAAATAATGGCATTCCCTGATTTCAACGCAAGTCCAGTAGCATCAACCGTTACATTCGGACGTGCCTCATAAATCATCCCAATGACACCCAATGGCACAGTTACCTTTTTCACTTGTAAGCCATTTTCCAAAGTCCAGTCTGAGATGACTTGGTCTGTGGGATCCTCTAGACCAGCAACCTGACGAAGCCCCTCCGCAAAATCAAAGATACGTTCCTTCGTTAAAGTTAGTCGGTCCATAAAAGCTGGTGTGTAACCAGCTTCTTTGCCTTTTTGAAGGTCCACTTTATTCGCTTCTAAAATGGACTCATATCCCGCTTCCAAATGTTCGGCTAAAATATATAAAGCTCTATTTTTATCCTCTGTTGATAAAATACCTACTTTTTTTGAAGCTTTTTTTGCTAAACGTGCTTGTGATACAATATCGACATTTTCTTTAACTAACGTCACGAAATTCCTCCTTTTATACCCCGACCGTTATTGGGGCGTCAATATGACAAACAAAATCTCCCATCTCCATGATGACAGTATAATCAGTTGATTGATCTTTTTGGGCCTCCAGCATCCTTCTCAAATCAGCAGAAGAAACCTTCACAACCCCACGTGCTATTTCTTCATCATCGGGATCCATTACACGGACAACAGCACCTTTATCAAACCTACCATCGACCTGTTTAATTTCTTTAAGACGCAAGCTTTTTCTCTTTTTCACCATTCGATCTGTCGCATAAGGATTTAGAATAATTTCACCTTTAGCACCTGAGTGAAAAGCAATCCACTTTTTCTTTTGATTAAGTGTGCTCACGGACCCTTTACAAGTAAAATACGTACCGGTTGCTGTTTCTCCTACTGCATCCATAATGATATTCTCCTTGTTTGCATTTCCTAAAAAGGTAGAAATGCCCGATGCCATTGCAATCTTAACGGCTTCAATTTTTGACTTCATGCCTCCTGTACCAACCGAACTCCCGGACCCACCTGCAGCATTTTCGATGTCAGCGGTAATTTCAGGTACGCGCTCAATTAGTTTTGCATCCTCATTTGTTGTCGGGTTTTTATCATACAAACCATCTATGTCAGATAAAATCACTAGCTGGTCGGCATCTACTAATCCAGCAACCTTAGCCGCCAACGTGTCATTATCGCCAAAGTTCAAACGCTCAGTTGAAAGCGTGTCATTTTCATTGACGATTGGAATTATTCCTCTTTCTAATAAAACATTTAAGGTGTTATGAACGTTTTGGTAACGTGACTCATCTAAAAAATCGCTTCTTAAAATCAAAATCTGTGATGCCACATATCCATGTGATAAAAAAAGATGGGAATAGGTTTCGATTAATAGCCCCTGACCAATCGAAGCTGCTGCCTGTTTTTCCGGCAATGAATCAGGGCGCTTAAGACAGCCGAGTTTTCGATACCCCGCAGCAACTGCCCCTGATGAAACAAGGACAACCTCATGCCCTGCATCTTTTAGCTGAGCTATTTCATTCGCTATTTTTTCTAGCTTTCTCTTACTAATTTCTCCATGACGGCTTGTTAATGAGCTACTTCCTATTTTGATAACGACTCTCTTTTCTATGGACATCCGATCAATCCTTATCTTTTTTTGTTTTGATTGCCGGACGAAGCGTTTATCGCCGGTAAAATTATAATGTTAAACAGCCTGAACCTTTTTGGCAGTCTTGCCCTCAAGCTGCGAACTTATCTCATGTGAACGCTTTGCTGCATGTTTAATAGCTTGTGAAATCGCCTTGCCACCGCCATTCTTTTCTAATGCTGCTAAACCAGCGGCAGTCGTTCCGTTCGGTGAAGTTACATTTTCCCGTAATGTTGATGGCGTTTCACCCTGTTGCTGGACCATTTTGGCTGCGCCAACAATCATTTGCGCAATAATATCCCTTGATAGGTTTTCTTGTAAGCCTAACTTTTTTGCGGTTGCTTCCATATGTTCCATAAGGTAATAAATATAGGCTGGCCCACTGCCTGCTACTCCTGTAAAAACATCCATTTGCTCTTCGGGAATTTCATACACTTCACCAATGGATTTGAGTAATTCTTCTGCTAGAATCATATTTTCATTTGTCGTATAAGAACCGGCTGATATAGCCGTTGTAGACTCTCCAATCATGCTAGATGTATTCGGCATTACCCGGATCACCTGTTGCCCCACTGGTAGATATTGCTCCATATAGGTTGTAGTAATACCCGCTAACACGGATAAAACAAGTTGGTTTGGTTGAAGTGAATCTTTGATGGACTGTAATGCAGTTTCTGCATCTTTAGGTTTCATTGCGAGGACAATAATATCGATATTTTTTAGGGCTAGATCTTGGCTTGCTATCCCATTAATGTTATAAATAGCTTCTAACTGTTGTAGTCTTTCCGTATTTGTTCTGTTGGTTACAAAAATCTGTTTAGTTGGGACTTTTCCAGCTGCGACAATTCCTGAAATCATTGCTTCTGCCATGGATCCTGCCCCTATAAAAGCAATCGTTTTTTCATGTAACATCAAATGTCTCCCTTGTGGTAAATTTTAAAACATAGTACCTATCGTAACATCTTTAAAATCATAAACAAGGGATTCCCGGAAAGTCATATGCATATGATTCAATTAGTTAGTGTAAACGCTACCACGAAAAGCTAATCACATCTAACCATCTGATACGCGCTCAAACCGTCGCTTAGGATAATATTTGAAGAATGGACAAGAGTGTACGGGTTCGAATGTCCCCATTCGCGGTAATTAGAAATGGTTCTTTTGGTATATAGGATTATCTGATTTAACTAAATTGCCTCATCTAAAAATATCAAAATTATTCCAGTATATATTTTTTCATATTAAAAAATAACAAAAAGATATCAAATATATTGACAATTATATTCTACGGATGTATAGTGTGATTTATATTAAAAATACTTCTTATCAAGAGAGGTGGAGGGACTGGCCCTTTGAAGCCTCGGCAGCGGACAATTCGTACCGTGCCAATTCCAGCAAGTTACTTGAGAGATAAGAAGAGGATACTGGAATTGACTTTCTGCCCTCTTCTGTCTGAAGAGGGCTTTTTATATTTTCATAAAATAATATTTTCTGATTTTAAGAATAATAATTTGCTATTCGGAAATGTTGAGGAAACTTTTTTAAGGGACAAACGAAAGGAGATCAAAAATGATAGAGTTTCAAGATCTGATTAAGGTATATGACAGCGGCGGAAAGAAAGTGCACGCTTTAAATAACGTCAATTTAAAAATTAACAAAGGAGAAATCTACGGGGTGGTCGGATTCAGCGGTGCCGGCAAAAGTTCATTAATTCGCTGTGTGAATTTCCTTGAACGTCCTACCTCAGGAAAGGTCATTGTTGACGGTCACGACCTAACAACTCTTTCCGAAAAGCAAATTCGCGAAGTAAAGAAAAATATTGGGATGGTATTCCAACACTTTAACCTTTTAAATTCAAAAACAGTATACGCGAATGTCGCAATGCCACTTATTTTAAGCAAAACACCAAAGGAACAAATTAAAAAACGTGTTATAGAACTGCTTGATTTCGTCGGCTTAGGTGATAAGGCTGATGTTTATCCCGACCAACTTTCTGGAGGGCAAAAGCAACGAGTTGGAATTGCTAGAGCATTAGCAACACAGCCTTCGATTCTTCTTTGCGATGAAGCTACCTCTGCGCTCGATCCGCAGACAACAAGCTCCATCCTGCAATTGTTGAAAAAAATCAATCAAGAATACAACATTACGATCTTAATGATTACTCATGAAATGTCTGTGATTCGTGAAATTTGTGATCGTGTAGCTGTCATGGAAGCAGGACAAGTGATTGAAGAAGGAACTGTCTTTGATGTCTTTTCCGCACCTAAGACACAAACCGCCCAAAACTTTGTCAGCACTGTCATGCACGATCAAATTCCTGAGTCCATTTTAAGCATGATTAATAACAACCAGGGATCACTGAACATCTTCCGAATAAGCTTTGTCGGTCAATCAACAGGAAAGCCGTTTTTATCACAACTCGCAAAGAAGTTGGATATCGATATCAACGTGCTGTTCGGTAGCATCACAGAGCTTCAAGGTATCCCATTCGGTAACTTGATTGTGGAAATTCAGGGGCCTGACGCAGAGGTAAAACGCGCTTTAACGTATATGCAATCACAACAAATAAGCTTCAAGGAAGTGACATCCCATGCTAGTTAATACGGAACAAATCATCGAAGCGCTCATTGAAACGATACAAATGGTGGCCTTCTCCTTTATCTTTTCAATTATTCTCGGGTTGCCACTCGGCATTCTACTATTTGTAACCCGCAAAGGTCAGATACTTGAGAATCAGCCGGTTTTTACCGTTGTAAATGCAATCATTAATATTTTCCGTTCCATTCCATTCATTATTTTACTGGTAGCAATCATTCCGGTTACCCGGTTGATCGTTGGAACATCAATTGGAACAGCTGCTGCAATTGTTCCGCTCGTATTTTATGCCGGACCATATATTGCCAGATTAGTAGAAAGCTCATTACTTGAAGTGGACGAAGGTGTGCTTGAAGCAGCTAATGCGATGGGAGCAACTCCCTTCCAAACGATTTTTCGATTCTTACTTCCCGAAGCGCTCAGTTCATTAGTCGTAAACTTTACAATTGCGACAATCGGGCTGATTGGTGCATCTGCCATGGCAGGTACTGTCGGTGGTGGAGGAATCGGGGACCTTGCGATTACCTACGGGTACCAACGCTTTGATACTACTACAATGATCATTACCGTTGTCATTCTGATTGTGATGGTTCAAGGTCTACAATCATTCGGCAACGTCTTATCGAAAAAAATACGAAGAAGATAATCTAGGAGGAAACGTATCATGAAAAAATTATTCTTATCCATTCTTTTACTTACATTAGTCATCTTTACGGCTGCATGCTCTAACAACAGCGCTAGCGATAAAGAATCAGAAACAAAAAAAGTTAAAATTGGCATCACAGGTACTGACACACGTACATGGGATTATGTAGCTGAAAAAGCCGCTAAAGAAGGTATCGAAATTGAGCTTGTCTCATTTAGTGACTATGTTCTACCAAACACAGCACTTGCTGATAACGAAATAGACGCGAACTCATTCCAGACGGTTGCTTACTTTGACCAATTTATTGAAGAACATAATCTAGACCTTGTGCCAATTGCAACAACTTATCTTGCCCCAATGGCTATTTACTCTGAAAAATTGAAGGATGTAAAAGAGATCAAAGACGGTGCGAAAATCGCTTTACCAAATGATGTATCTAACCAAGGAAGAGCCCTTTTATTACTACAAGAAGCTGGGTTACTTAAACTAGTTGATAATTATGATGGTCTAGGTTCAATCGAAGAAGCAGTTGTTGAAAACCCTAAAAATATTGAATTAATTCCAACAGCTCCTGCCCAAATTCCAAGAGCTCTACCTGATGTAGATGCAGGTATTATCAATAACGGATTTGCAAGAGATGCTGGGTTAAATCCAATTGAAGACTCTATTTTCCATGAAAGTGAAACAGCGATTGACTATCTCAACATTATTGCGGTAAACAAGGAAGATAAAGACGACAAGACCTTAAATCGAATTGCTGAACTTTTCCAAGAGGAAGATACAGCTGATTTTATTAACAAAGAACATGGCGGTACACTAATCCCAACCTTTGTTCCACTTGAGAATATTGGCTGGTAACTACCAAACCTAGAGGGAAACTTAGTTTCCCTCTTTTACATAATAAAGGAGGAAATACTCATGACCCAGGTAATCACTCATTTAACAGAAGCAATCACTGCAAATATTGATACGAATAAAGAACGCTATATTGAAACAAGTCACAATATCCATGCAAACCCAGAGATTGGCAATGAGGAATTTTTCGCCTCTGAACAATTAACGAAGATTCTTGAAGACGAAGGATTTTCTGTTGAAAAAGGTGTAGCCGGTCACGAAACCGCCTTTGTTGCCCGTTTCAAATCAGAAAAGCCGGGTCCATCCATTGCCTTTTTAGCTGAATATGACGCTCTTCCTGGTTTAGGTCATGCTTGCGGACATAATATCATTGGAACATTGAGTGTCGCTGCGGCGGTTGGATTAAGCAAGATACTTACGGAGACTGGCGGCGAGGCAGTTGTTTTTGGAACGCCTGCTGAAGAAGGTGGTCCAAACGGAAGTGCAAAAGGAAGCTTTGTTAAACACGGATTGGTTGAGGGAATCGATGCAGCTATGATGATCCACCCTCAAGGAAAAACGAGTCTTACCTCTCCTTCCCTAGCTGTTGACCCGCTTGATTTTGAATTCATCGGAAAATCAGCTCACGCGGCTGCCGCTCCTCATAAAGGAATTAATGCCTTGGATGCAGTCATTCAGCTATTCAACGGTATCAATGCTCTTCGCCAGCATGTCACAGACGATGTCCGCATTCACGGCATCATCACACATGGCGGTGACGCGCCAAACATCGTTCCTGATTATGCGAAGGCTCGATTCTTTATCCGAGCGGCTACAAGATCGGGGCTAAACGAAGTTACCCAGCGAGTAAAAGCAATTGCTGAAGGCGCAGCTCTAGCAACAGGTGCAAAGCTCAATGTCATTGCCTTTCAGAATGAAGTCGATAATTTGTTGTTAAACGATGCGTTCAACGTCGTATTCAAAGAAGTCATTGAAGAGTTGGGAGAATACGTAGCGGACGAAAGAGAAGGAATTGGTTCCACAGATGCCGGCAACATCAGCCAAGTCGTGCCGACCATTCATCCATATATTAAAATTGGAGCAGATAACCTTGTCCCTCATACCGTGCCATTTAGAGAGGCTGCAGCATCTGAACGAGGCGATCACGCATTAATCACTGGCGCGAAAGCACTTGGCCTCACCGCATTACGCCTGATTATAGAACCACAACTGCTTGAAGAAATCAAAGACGAATTCCAACAAAGAAAAGCAGCAGAAGAAGCGAAGTAAGCAAAATCTCCTTAGGAATTTTTCTTGAGGAGATTTTTTTGTGGGTAAATTGGACAGGTTCATCGTCTCAAAATTTAAATTAATTAAAACTTGAAATATATCAAAAAACTTGGTATCATACTAACAAATCAAAAAGGATATATGTGACTGGCGCACGCGGAAAACCGCGAGGGAGCATATAGTATCGGAGCCGTTCGCCTGGGCAGAGGTAAGGGAAAGCCCCCTTGCCTCTTTCTGTTATCCATGGGAAGTTGTAATTTTTACCATCCGTAAACAGATCCAGACCTCATTAATTTGTATATTAATAGTTTTCTATACTTAAAATCTATGTTCAGGAAAGAGGTAGACGAGATGAGCACACTTCTTAAAAACCAGGTAAAAACGATTAAAACGTTAAATAATATTGCAGAAAGCGGACTAAAGGTATTCGAGAAAGGTTCATTTACAATCGATGATCAAAGTGAAAACCCTGATGCGATTGTTGTTCGAAGTTTCAATATGCATGACCTCGAGCTTGGCGATAATGTAAAAGCAATTGCACGCGCAGGTGTTGGTGTAAACAATATTCCCATCCAAAAATGCACGGAGAAAGGGATTGTTGTATTTAATACACCGGGTGCCAACGCAAACGCTGTAAAAGAAATGGTTTTAACGGCTTTAATGGCTACATCCCGTAATGTCTTTGCGGGCATCTCTTGGACAAAAACATTAGAAGACAAAGGCGACCAGATACCGGCACTCGTTGAAAAAGGAAAAAAACAATTTGTCGGAAAAGAAATCAAAGGGAAAACTTTAGGTGTGATTGGTTTAGGTGCAATCGGTGCGTTAGTTGCAAACGATGCGCTTGATCTAGATATGGACGTAATCGGATTCGATCCATTTATCTCTGTTGATACCGCCTGGAACTTATCACGTAATGTTCAGCGCGCAATGTCACTTGAACAGCTGTTTGCAGAGTCTGACTATATTACCGTACACGTTCCATTAACGAACGATACAAAAGGAATGTTTAATAAAGAAACATTCAGCATCATGAAGCCAGGTGTTCACATTATCAACTTCTCACGAGGAGAACTTGTGAACGAAATCGATATGGCAGTTGCGCTTGAAGATGGAATCGTTGGAAAGTATATGACAGATTTCCCTAATGAAAATGTTTTAAAAATGAAGAATACCATTTGCACACCACATCTTGGCGCTTCAACAAATGAGTCTGAGGAAAATTGTGCAATTATGGCAGCTCGTCAGACTAAGGAATTCTTGGAGACAGGTAATATTAAAAACTCAGTAAACTTTCCAAACGCATCTCTCCCATACACAGGCAAAACACGTGTAACGGCTTTCCATAAAAATGTGCCTCATATGGTTGGTCAAATCACATCAGCTATCTCAAACTATGAATTGAACATTGCTGACATGGTAAACAGAAGCCGCGGAGAATATGCATATACAATGATCGACATTGACAATAAAGTAAATGGAGATATCGTTCCTAGTTTACTAGAAAAAATCAAGCAAATTACTGGAATTGTTTCAGCACGAGTGATTTAAGATAAAAAAGGAAGCAAGGGGTGGTGTTACCCCTTGCTTCTTTTGTTTCTTTTATTTCCTGCGCCGGTTTAATTTTTCCTAATTTATTCCAGTTAGCTACCTCTTTCTTGCCCTTTCTGGTTCGTAATATCCTAATTTATTCCAGGTGCGTGCCTCTTTCTTCCTTTAAAACACCATCTCTTCAATCATTTCTTCAGTTCCCGTGTTAATAAATAATCCACGAACAATTACATCATCTGGCACGAGTGGATGGTTCCGGATTGTATCGGCATTTTTTTGCACATAATCGGTTGCTGACTTGTTCCCTTTTAGCCACTCTTGCAAATTCATACCAAGGAATTCTGGCTTACAATTCTTGAAAAGATACTCAAGTGTTTCAAGTTTATCCTGAGGGACAGAGGGACAGGTACATTGGTCCAAGCGCGATGTATCAATCCCCTTGTCCCCAACAATATAAACTTCTTTAATTTTTTCTTGGTAAATAGTAATGATGATATCCCTGATGATCTCGCCGAAAGGATGTAACACTTCCCGACCATTGCTATTCAAGATGATGATATCCTTTGGGTTGATATTGTTCACATAGTTGGATAAACATTCTGGCTGGTATTCTGCTTCAGTTAAAAATAACACTTTCGTTCTTTCGTCTGAATTCATTGCATTCACCCCATTAATTTAATTGGCTTTCCAAGTCAGTTGAAAGTTTAAAGACAATAACCCGTTCTCCAGTATGTGTACTAATATCTGTGTAAAAACTAATGACTTCCTGTCCAGTGATTGTATAAATGATGTTTTTTAATTCTTCAACACCAGACTCTACCAAGCTATTTCGGTTTTGTTTGACGGCTAGGAGACCTCGTTGATCCTCACAGAGGGAATATTCAGCAGGAGTTAAAATACCACGCAAGACAACAATAATCATATCCCTTAAAATATCTGATTTAACCGAAACTGAACCGCGTCCGAGATAACTTTTTTCCCATTGTGTTAATTCTTTGCTAATTTCTGCTTCAATTGCTCCTTTTGACTTCTCCATCATGATACGTTCCTTCTTTCATAGTGAAATTCATCTACTAATGATTTAGTTATGACCAACTCTTCCATTGACCTTCTGGATCAATGGATGCAAGACGAACCCATCCGTTACGAACCTTTTGACGAAAATTCGAATTGTCCTTAAGCAGCCTTTCCACATGTTCCTGCGGAGCTTGAATGACAACTAATAATCGTAATGGCCTGTGATAATTCTCATTATCTGAACTCATCACTGACTGCCAAGGAAGACCAGTTAGTAGGTCACTTCCGTTTCCCTGCATGACACCAATTCCAGAAGTGACTGTTTGGGTCGCTTTATTCCCGCTACCATAATAATGTGGAGCTACTGTGGACGCATAGTATTGCAAGTTAATCCACTGACTGACAGTTGCCGGACCTGTAATAATGCTTGCAAGCAACTCACCATTTTGATCTTTGTTCCAAGAATAGTTATGAAGAAAAACCTCTCCACCCAAATTACACTCCTTCGTAAGCTCACGTTCCCCAATAATAAACGCCGCATTACGTGCAAGTCCCCACTCAGGGCGAACCTCACTCCAATCATCTGCAAAACGCCTTGCCTCTGCACTTGGATTTTTATACTTTGAGGTGATATTTGGCAATTGCTTCATTCGCTCAGCATTCGCCTCATGACTAACCCTTGGAAGTACGCTTTTAATCTGTTCAAGCGATTCTTTTGCTGCATCTGAGAGTTCAGGAACATAAACCCAATGAAGTTCATCAGTTGATGTAATATGTTCACAAGCTGCAAAAACGGTATCATTCGGAATGATAATCCCTCTCGTTGCAAGGCTTTTTCTTACACTTGGAAGATTACATAAAGTCGCAAGCACCCTCGCGTTAAATTCACCTGACGCTCCTCCACATGCTCCGCAATCTAGCGATGATGCATATGGATTATTCATGCTACGGCTTCCATGACCGCAAATGGCGACTAAAGGAGCGAAATTCTCGGTTAACCCCATCGTCCTTAAAGATTGTTCAACATAATGTACTTTCTCTTCTTCTGAAAATCCAACTTGTAGCTCTGACTCAGAATCGTGCACATGGTCTAGTGAGAGTTTAGCTGAAGGCTTACGTAGCCATTTTTTACGTACTTTGCGAATCACCGAATCCGTGCTCCTAGGGATAAAACTTCGGACCACCGTTTGCAAACCAAGCCATGGTCCGCTTATTTCAGGTAACACAAGGCTTGAAAACAAGTTGTGTTTCATCGTCTTAAATGTAGACTCAAGGGAATGACCCGCATGCATACGTTGTTCATATTGTTCTAATTCTAACTTAGGCAAAGTTTCTACTACTTTAAATTGTGGCTTATTCATAACCGGCAAGGATTGATGACTATGGGTACTACAAAGCTTCTGAGTTTCAATCGGTAATCCAAAAAAACCGGCTGTGCCAAATGTCTGAAAAGGACCAATTTCTTCTAGTTTACGACGAAAAGGTTCAGATCGCACATCAATACAAAAAGCGAATTGTGCCTGTATCTGATCTTCGTGACTATCGGAATGCTTTGATTTTATTTTCACCATGTTCATTAATTGATGCTCATAGGTTTTTTCCCATGCTTCCAGCCAAAGTCGCTGACGGGTCATTTGATCAAAGTGATGCCCTAGTGTTATGCGTGCTTTCAGTTCTGGTAAAGGCATCCTGTTCCACTCTTGAACAGATAGATTGCTATACCGAACACAAGTTGAAATCAATGATTCCAATCGTGCTCTATTCTCAATCTTTTGCTCTTTTAATGGCAATAAGGGTTGGATGATGACCCACTCCATAGAAATTCGGACGGCTAAATAGTCGATTAACAGTTTCGCATCCATTTCGGATTGCTGAGAACGCCAAAGCATCATACCAGCCCAGCCAGGCAATGCAAGTAGATGGGCTTCTAGATACTCTTGTATATCTAAATAAGGGATTTCTAGTTTATTCAAAACTTCCGCTAATGCTAAATCTGCATCATTAGGCAATTCATCTAACTGCTTGCGAACGTTAGTCTTAAGTGCCGGATCCAATGTAACGAGTTTTCGCCACGCATGATAAAAGCCTTCCTCTCGATTCGGCATAGACCAACCACCCAGTGAATCGTCTACATACAATTTACACCACTTAATGATATGGTGGTTAAGTTCTTTACCAACCATCCCATCACCTAATTGTTCCAAGTATTGACTATAAGTACGGACAGCCTGATTTTTTCTAATTTGAAGTTTCAATTGACTTACTTTCTTTACTAACCTCTTTAATTCGGCATCCTCCAGTTTATAAGAAGATGCATGATCTAAGAGTACGGCTTTGCAGTATTGTTCAGCTACCTCACGCGACAGTTCTAAAGACTGTGTATCTAGCCATCTTTTAAGCCCTTGTTCTAAAAAAACAACGTTAATCTCGCCTTGATTCCATGCCGTTTGAAACATAGTGTCACTTGGATAAATATTTACATCACACACATTTTCAAGTCGGCGAGCAACTTGTTCAAATGATTGTTGTTCTAATCCTGCCCAAGGACTGCGAGCTGCAAACGTTTGAATTGGGCCAAGCGGTGAAATCACTTTACTAGCCGCTTCCACTACATCAACCAGATCAAGATGAAAGGCATCGAGTTCTTTTTCCAAGTAAAGATTTTTAGCTAATGTGGTATTCATCATGCATTCTCCCCTTAACATGTAGCTTAGTTAAATATTTCGGATGACTATCAATCGATTCACTCCGAGGTTCGCTCCATTTTACAAGCCAAAGATAAATAAAGGCATATACTTTTGATGATCGGTGACGAACCGCCCATGCACCTATCACACTTCCAGCTAACAAGAGCACAAGAAGTAAAATGGCCACAAACATTGGCGGCTGTCCCCCGGATGGAACCATTTCATCCAACAGTTGAACAAAAGCTGAGTGGATGAGGACAAACACTGCACCAAATATTAGAAGCAGAGAAAATCCAACGACATGCCCGATTCGTCCGTACCCTGTGGCAATAAGCTGCTTCCAAGCGTAGAACACGGACCACCCAATAATGACTGAACTTATAAGCTGATACGTCTCCCCTTGAGAGGTCAACCAAAAACTGGTCCCAACGAACAAACCTAATGCGCCTCCGGTAACGCTCCATACAATGGAAGGTTGTTGGGCCGAACGGGAAATCGACCGATTTTGATCAACTGCACTACCAGCCTGCAAGAAAAGAGTAGCTTTAAATAACCCATGTAAGACAGCGTGAATAATGGCTGCCCAATAAGCCCCTAGTGCACACTGGATAAGCATAAAAGCCATCTGGGCAATCGTAGAACCTACAAGCTGTCGTTTGTAATCAACCTGAACCAACATCATCCCGGTTCCGATCAATACGGAAAAACTAGCTAAGATTAGGAGCACAATCTGTGCCGGATCGCCATTAAAAAGAGGGGAAAAGCGTGATAAAATCATTCCCCCGCCATTCACAATACCTGCATGCATGACAGCCGAAATTGGCGTTGGAGCAACAACTGAATCGATCAACCAACGCTGGAATGGCCATTGTGCAGCAGGAATCACGACAGCAATTATGAGAAGTAGGTCAATACAGGTTTTCTCCCATGCATCGAGTTGATTAATGCTGTCAGCATCTAAAGCGAGTGACAATTGCCAGTAACCCGTAGTTTGAGCAACCCAAACACCTGCAACGACTAAGATTAACCAGCTAATGGCAAATTGCTGACTAGACATTCTTGCAGCATTTTTAGCCACTTGCCACTCTTTTCTTAATCCAATTAGAAGCGTCAATCCCAGAAGGGTGACACCCCAGAAAATAAGTAATAAACGAAGATCATCACTACACCATGCGATTGAGTTAGCAACTGTAGTAAGTGTTAATAATGCAAAATATTTACGATATGAACGATCCCCTAGTAAATATCGAACGGAAAAACGTTGGACAATCAGGCCAACTGTTAGGACAAATGCTGCCAATAACCAAGACAGGGAATCCATGTGCCAAGGTCCAACAATCACGCTCCCACTTTCAAATAAAAGCAAAGTTATCGCCATTATTGGAGGCAGTGCGATGATGGCAATGTGGGTCCGAACATAATTCAAAGGAACCTTTGGATGTAAAAAAATAAATGCACTTAGCAACGAGAGTGCTAGTAAAATAAAAAATCCCGACTGAAGTGTAAAAAGATTTAATGAATGCATCTCGCCTCTCCCCCTTTCGACTTTTTAAGAAACATAAAAAAACCGACAAATTTCAATGTTCAATGGCACCACGACCATTAAGCGCTGAAAATTGTCGGTTTACTTTAAACGAACCTATTGGTTTTTTTACAGTCTACCGTCTTTATTCTATTTGAACCGTTCAACTTGCTCTAATTTGCTATTTTGTTAGATTCACTTTTTCATATAATCAATAAAAAATTATTAACTCTATGCTAAAGCAATCAATTAATTTATAGAAACAGAGGCAAGCATTAATTTGTGTAATATATTTTACTATTTTTAAAACATTTATGTCAAGAGTGGTTTTATTTTATCTTTTCGGAAATCACCTGAAAAACCGGACCTGATTAAGGTCCGATCTACTTTCATTCTTCAATCATTTTTATTATTTTCGCCGGGTTCCCACCCACCACCACCACATTATCAGGAACGTCTTTTGTTACAACGGAACCCGAAGCGACTTTCGTAGAGCCTGTTGCTTTAGTATGCCATTTAATTTTTCCGAACTTAGTAGCATTGCAGCAACATAAAGAACGACACAAATTGGTAAGATACCAATTGTTGAGTGAGATGCAATGAACCCTAGAAGTGGTGGCATGAAGGTAGTGCCCGTATAAGCGACCGCCATTTGATAACCCATGATTGTCTGAGAATGTTTTTTCCCAAATCGCGCTGGCGTTTCATGCAACATACATGGAAATATTGGTGCTAATCCTAGTCCAATAACAATAAAACCGACAAGCGAGAAAATAGTTGGTAATGGTAAGAATAAGATAATCGCACCTGTTAAAGCAATGATTTGTCCCGCTCGAATCAGGGTACGGTTTGTCATTTTAAAGGTAACAAAGCCTGTGATTAATCTTCCAACTGTGATTCCAACGTAATATAAAGAAACCCATTTTGCAGCTATTGCTGGACTTAATTCTTTTACATTTACCAAGAAACTACTTCCCCAAAGCCCTACTGTTGCTTCAACCCCACAATAGAATAAGAAAGAGGCAAGTGCCAGCTTCACTCCTTTAATTCGCAAAGGTTTTACATCATTAAGCACGACATCACTAGATGCATCTTTCGTAGGTTCCAGATCTTCGTTAAAAGCAATATTCCTGTTATTGTTTACTTTGCTCCATAAAGGCAAAGTAAATAGCAGGATGATCACTAACGCAAACTGAATGCTAGAAATAACGAAATATCCATTTCTCCAAAAGTTTCCCTCTGCAATAAACTGAGCCATAATGATAGGACCTAAAGTAGCTCCAACTCCCCAAAAACAATGTAACCAACTCATATGATGCGCCTTATAATGGGTAGCCACATAATCGTTTAATCCTGCATCAACCGCTCCTGCCCCTAATCCTAGTGGGATCGCACATACAACTAACCAACCAATTGAAGGAGCAAAATGGAAGCCTAGCAAAGCACAAGCAGTCATTAAGACGCTGACAAATGTGACTTTTCCAGTTCCATACCTTTTTAAAACCTTTCCGCTAATCAAACTGGAGATAATGGTACCACCCGCAATCGTCATAAAAAGGAATCCAGCTGTTTCTAGTGGAGCACCCAAATCCAGTTGCATGACTGGCCATGCTGCGCCTAACAATGAATCTGGCAAACCTAGGCTGATAAAAGCTAAATAAATAATAATTAAAAGGAGTAATGTCATTTTTAAACCTCGCCTTTACGAATATGTAATTCATTCATCATAAGGTCAATTCCAAGACCTTGTAATCCAGACAAATAATCCTGTTTCCAATCGCTAATTGTCAGCTTTGGAAGATGTTCTGAAGGGATATATTTTGAACTACCCTTTGCCATTTTATCTATGATGTCTTTTTCGATTTCATCTATACAAAAAATAATGGTATGTGGATTGATGATCGCTACAAAGGATGCTATTAATCTACTAAATGCATCAATCTGGTTATCATTTATAAGTGACTTCTTTGACCCATTTTTCATTTTTAGCGCCTGCCCAAAATTCCGATCATCATACTGTGGGACGAATGAAACCTCTCCTGAGAAAAAGGTACTTCCCCGTACCACATCTCCATTTATCATAATTCCAGCACCAGGACCATTATGACCGCTATATAAATAGACTAGTGATTTATTTTCCTTATTTCCCATGCTATGTTGGTAACCAAGCACTGCCGCATTCATATCGTTCTCTACTACAACTGGTATAGAGAAACGGTTTTCCAAGTATTCTTTTAGATCAAAGTTTTGAAGATGCTCATAATCTGGTATATAAAAAATCCGACCATTATCAACGGAACCAGGAACACCAATAGCCAAAGAACTGATTTTTGGATTCTCCGTTATGATGGAACTAATGTATGTAATTAATAAATCCAACCCATTGTCCACTAGTACACTGGGAGCTTTTCCTTGTTCTCTCACTTCTCCGACACAATTAAAAATTGTATAAATGGTCTCTGTTTTCTCTAAGAAAATGGCGAGTCCGAGCATATGCTCTGGGTTGTATGAATATCTTTTGGCCCTTCTCCCACCACTAGATTCATCCAAACCCACCGAAGTAATTTCGCCATCCTTCTCCATCTGCGCTAGAAACTTACTTATTGTTGGAAAACTAATGTCTAACTTATCCCTTAGTTCAACCTTTGTTGCACTTCCTAGTTCTAAAAGAGTTTTACGAATACCATAGAGAATGGCCTTCTTTATTGTTTTCGGACTGGTATCCATCATGAATTCCCTCTTTCTAACAAACTTTTTAAAGATGTTTAATAAGTGTATGCCGAGACTTTTTAAATATCTTTAATAAGCCCTATAATAATGACAATATATCAAATTAAATTTGAGGAAGCAACCCAAGGACAAGGATAAAACTCCCTGGTTTTCTATTGCCAATTAAAAAAGATTGGCCCCTAAACGGGTCCAACCTGATTTTTAACTATTTCTATGTTTATTTATTTCTTTCGGATTGTTAATTAGAGTCCTTTCATCATGATGAAATCCGTTTGTTCTTCGTCCCCCATATTAAAGGAATGGGCTCCCGTTTGAACAAACCCCATTTTCTTATAAAAGGCAATAGCATTTTTATTTTTTTCCCAGACACCTAGCCAAATTTTCCTTTTATTACATTCTGCCGCAATTTCCTTGGCTTTATTTAACAAAACTTTACCAAGCCCATGTTTTTGAAATTTGTTCTTTATGTATATCCTCTCAATTTCAAGGGATTCATTCCCCATTTCTTCTGACTGAGAATCATCGATATTGACTTTCAAGTATCCAGCGATTTCATTATAAACATAGACAAAAAAGAACTGCGACTTTGGATTGGATAATTCTTTTTCTAATTGTTTTCTATTAAATGCCCTTTCCAAATAGGCTTCCATATTTTCGGGTGTATTCTGCTCCTTAAATGTTTCATTAAAAGTTACAATACTTATTTGTTGGAGTGTTTGTAAATCTTCAAGATTGCATTTTTTCATTTTTACCGTCATTTTGAAAGATAGCTCCTTTATTATTTATGGAATCGTATCAAGTATAAGTTAAGCTACTATCACTCCCGCAAAGTTCCCGCTCAATACTTGTTTCTCTTTTTGATTCATGCAAAGAAAAGTTGCCATAATAGATATTCTATTATTATCCTTCCATTCCAATTTTTCGATTGTTACTTCACAACGAATGGTATCCCCAGTAAAGACCGGTCTAAAAAACTCAAAATTCATTGTACGTGCCAATACATTGTAATCCCCACCGACTTTTGTTGGCAAAGTCGCAGTTAACAACCCTTGAACGACAACTCTCCCCAGTTCATCAGGATTAGTATGGTGGTCCCCTTCATCCATAGATACTTTTGTAAACAGATCCACATCTTCCTTTGTAAATGTCCGTTCAAATCGAATGATATCTCCAACTTTTAAATCCAATGCAAACTCCCCCTGAATTTTATAGTTTGTAAGACCATATTATACCTATCGAATTTAGACTATTCTCCAGTTTCAGCAAAGCGTTTGATTCTTTCACCAATTTCATCACGGACCTGCTGGAAAACAGCCCATTTTTCTTCTACCGTTCCTTCTGCTTTTGCTGGATCATCAAATCCCCAGTGTTCTCGTTTGACTTTAGGCGGTGTAACAGGGCATTTATCATTGGCATCCCCACAAAGGGTAACAGCTAATTCTGCATTATTTAGTATTTCAGGATCGATGATATCCGACTTTTGGTTTGATATATCAATTCCAACTTCCCGCATTGCTTTAACTGCATTCGGGTTGAGTCCATGTGCTTCAATTCCCGCACTTTTTACTTCCCATTCAACATGATTTAGGTATTTTTTTGCCCAACCCTCTGCCATTTGGCTTCGACAAGAATTCCCTGTGCATAGAAAGTAGATCGTTTTTTTTGCCATAACTCATTCTCCTTTAGAAAAATAGTAGTGAAATATAGAGTCCAATTAACGTTATAAATAGAATAGGTATCGTTAAGACAATCCCTGTTTTAAAATACGTTCCCCACGATATTTTCACCCCTTTTTGGGATAAAACGTGAAGCCATACTAAAGTGGCAAGTGAACCAATTGGAGTGATTTTAGGACCTAAATCCGATCCAATCACATTTGCATAAACGAGACCTTCTCGGATTAATCCTGACGTGTTCGTTTCTGCAATGGCTAAGGCATCAACCATAACTGTTGGCATATTATTCATAACCGCAGATAATATTGCTGCGATAAAGCCCATTGAAACAGTAGCCACAAACAATCCTTCCTCTGCCACATTTTGAATCATACCTGCCAAGACAGAAGTAAGTCCTGCATTTCCTAATCCATAAACAACTACATACATGCCAATCGAAAAAAACACAATATTCCAAGGGGCTCCTTTAATTGCCGCCTTCGTATCAACAGCTTCACTTCTTATAGCCATGAGAATAAAAAGGATGGCAATCATTCCCGCTACGATGGAAACAGGAACATTTATGAATTCGCTAGTAAAGTAACCAATTAGTAACACCGCAAGAACAAACCATGAGAGGCGGAACAATTTTTGGTCTTTAATGGCTTCATCCGGCTTCCTTAATTTAGATAGATCGTATGTTTTAGGTATACTTTTTCTGAAGTAAATAAGTAGAACTGCAATTGTTGCGACTAGTGAAAAAATGTTAGGAATAATCATTCTCGTAGCATATTCAAGAAATCCTATTCCAAAGAAATCAGCAGATACGATATTCACTAGGTTACTTACGATAAATGGTAGTGAAGTGGTATCGGCAATAAAGCCACTTGCCATAATAAACGGAAACACCATTTTTTCTTTGAAGTTCAAATTTCGAACCATAGCAAGGACAATGGGTGTTAATATCAATGCAGCTCCGTCATTAGCGAATAGAGCGGCAACTATAGCACCTAAAATACTGACATAGACGAACATTCTAATTCCATTTCCCTGTGCAATCCTCGCCATATGTAGTGCAGCCCATTCAAACAAACCAATCTGATCTAATAGTAGTGAAATGAGGATAATGGCAACAAATGATAATGTTGCGTTCCAAGTAATGTCTATTACTTCCATAACATCACTAAATCCGACAACCCCTACTAACAGAGCAATGATTGCTCCACCACATGCAGACCAACCAATATTTAAACCTTTAGGCTGCCAAATAACTAAAATTAATGTTGCAATAAAAATAATGAGTGCTAATACCAATGTTGTTGACAACAGTTGAACCTCCAATAAACGGTTAATATTACTAAGATATTTGATAAGTGTATTATTCACACTAAATCAAAAATATTTGATTTAAGAGTTAAAAATTAGCAACAACAACTATTATTTGCTGCTTTAATTCCTGTTTTTCTAAATATACAACAAAGTTCTTCAGAGAGTAGGTTGTTTACTTCTTTCTCATTTATATCGTAATAACTCCACGTTCCCTTTGTTTGTTTAACAATTAAATCTGCCTCTAATAAAATTTTTAGATGGTACGAAAGTTTTGATTGTGAAATACCAAAGGATTCTGTTAAATCACACACACACGTTTGACCCCGTTGACAAAGCTCATACATGATTTCTAGCCTCTTTTGATCAGCGAGAGCTTTAAACTTTTTTTCAAATAGTTGGAAAGTTGGTTTTACTGCTTCCATCGATATCCTCCTTTCATCAAATTTTTTTGATATTTGAATCATATTTTAATTCCTGATTAAACGCAATACATAAATCAAAAAAAATTGATTTATTTAAGATTTACTGGACACACAAAAAAACCCGAAGGCTCCAGAGAAGTACCGGAAAACCCTCAGGTTGAGTTGAGTTATCTTTTTTAAATATTAGTTTTGATATCTTCTTATTAAATCAACAAATGCATTCACAAAGGATTGTAAAAATTCAACTGTTCCTTCATCCTTGATTTTACCTTCATCATCCAATAAACCAATAACATTCCCAATATATGCCTCAGGTTGTTGAACTATAGGCATATTTAAAAATACAAGGGATTGGCGTAAATGATGGTTTGCACCAAAAGCACTTAAATTCCCTGGAGATTGGCTAATAATTGCTGCCGGTTTTCCATCCCATACGCTTGCTCCATATGGACGAGACCCCACATCTAAAGCGTTCTTTAAGACAGCTGGTACTGAGCGGTTATATTCTGGAGTTATAAACAAGACAGCATCAATTTCCTTCATTTTGTTACGAAATGTAGTATACTCTGCTGGTGCATTGTTCTCATCATCGAAATCCTGATTATACAAAGCTAGATTTCCAATCTCTACAATTTCAGCTTCATATCCTTCTGGGAACAATGAAGCTACATTATTTGCGATTTTTTTTGAAAAAGATTCTTTTCGAAGACTACCTAATATGATACCTATTTTTGCCATTACAAAGCACCCTTTCAAGTGATGATATTTATCGTTTTATAGCTTGATGTATACCGTTTAGCTCAGTTGTGGTATATCGTTTATCGTTTTTCGATCACGTGATATACCGTTAGGCTCGCTTGCGGTATATCATTTATCGTTTTCAGCCACGTGGTATACCGTTTAGCTCGTTTGCGATATATCATTTATCGTTTTTCAATCACGTGATATACCGTTAAGCCCAGTTGCGGTATATCGTTTATCGTTTTTTGATCACGTGATATACCGTTGAGCCCAGTTGCGGTATATCGTTTATCGTTTTTCGATCACGTGATATACCGTTAGGCTCGCTTGCGGTATATCATTTATCGTTTTCAGCCACGTGTTATACCGTTTAGCTCGTTTGCGATATATCATTTATCGTTTTTCAGCCACGTGGTATACCGTTTATCTCGTTTGCGATATATCATTTATCGTTTTTCAATCACGTGATATACCGTTAAGCCCAGTTGCGGTATATCATTTATCGTTTTTCGATCACCTGATATACCGTTGAGCTCAGTTGCGGTATATCGTTTATCGTTTTTCGATCACCTGGTATACCGTTTAGCTCAGTTGCGGTATATCGTTTATCGTTTTTTGATCACGTGATATACCGTTGAGCCCAGTTGCGGTATATCGTTTATCGTTTTTCGATCACGTGATATACCTTTTATTAAACTGGATAGATTGTTTTATGATCTGCAGTAATCGTAATTGTGCACTTTTCCTGATTATATTCAACATTACCATCTGATGAATAATACCAAGTCTTTTGGTTCTCCTCGACATCAAACAGATTCAATTCCTCTTTAAATTTAATGACCTCTTTGGCACCTTCATCGGATATTTTAAGAGATATGACCCACTTGTCTTGCTCTGGATGAATCTCATATTCATCTGTTTGATAAAAGAGTCGGCTTCCAATCGAATGACGAATCAATAACATATTAGGCACCACCCAAATCTATCAATAAAAAGAAGGTTTCTTTTGTTGATTTTAACGTAAGTTCAGTTAGTTCAGTTATACGTGCACTATCTCTTTGTCCAACAACAACGTCATTGTTTAAAACAAGCTCCCCATCAATCACAAAAACATACATCTTTCTTCCTTGTTCTTGTTGATAGAAGATCTCTTCTCCCGCATCTAATTTAGATAAGTATAATGTAACATCACTATGAATTTTCGCTGCTCCATTGGTTGGAGCTGCGGAAACGATAGGTAACAACTTATTCCTCATTGAATCAACATTATAAGAAATATCCTCATAGGAAGGAGGTAATTGCTTTTGGGAAGATTTAAACCATAGCTGTAAAAAGCTTGCTTCCTCATCAGGAGAAGGATTCATTTCAGAATGGAGTAGACCAGTTCCAGCACTCATACGCTGTACATTTCCAAATTGTAAGATCCCACTATTCCCTAGACTATCCTCATGCTTTAGCTGACCACGCAATACAATCGAAACAATTTCCGCTTCCCTGTGCGGATGAATACCAAATCCTTTTCCGGCTTGTACGGTGTCATCATTAAACACACGAAGTGGACCAAAATGGATATTTTCCTCATCATAGTACTCACCAAATGAAAAACTAAGATTGCTCTCTAACCAATCATTTTTAACAGAGTACCGAGATCCCGCAGGATACCTTTGAATCATTTATCTCACCTCTAGATATCTTGAATTCAAGATAAATATATAGTAAAAACCTGAAATTGTCAATTTCCACCTATTATACTAGGTTAACAGGTGCTTCTACATTTAAGCGGCTCTTTTTATCTCATTTGCATTCTCGTTGAATAGCAAACGACTTATTGATAACAGCTTACTTCCATTAATCTAAATAGTTATAAATTTTTATACCATTGTGCAGCAGCTTCAACTTCTGTCGCTGTCAACTGATGGCCTCTATCTTCCCAATGAATTTCTACATTTGCATTTGCCTTTTCTAATAAAGACTGCAACTCAGCCGATTCCATCGGAGAACAGATTGGATCATTTGTTCCAGCAGCAATAAATACGGACTTCCCTGTTAAATCAGGAAGATCAATCCCTTTACGAGGAACCATTGGGTGATGAAGAATCGCTCCTTTTAATGCATCCTGATAGTGGAACAAAAGACTAGCTGCAATATTTGCTCCATTTGAATATCCAATTGCTAAGATGTTATTTCGATCAAATTCATATTTCACCGCAGCTTCATCAAGAAACTCATTCAATTCTTTTGTTCTGAAAATAAGGTCTTCTATATCAAAAACACCCTCTGCTAACCTTCTGAAGAATCGAGGCATGCCATTTTCCAGGACATTTCCACGAACACTTAATACGGATGCCTCATCATCTATTCTTCCTGCAAGAGGTAACAAATCTAATTCGTTACCTCCCGTACCGTGTAGTAATAACAATGTAGGTTTTTCAGGATTTTTACCCTTGTTAAATATGTGTTTCATTATTTGTCTCCTTCCAATACGCGAACCTTAACAGCTGGTAAGATTGCTTCTAATTCTTCTCGTTTTGACTCAAGCCATGTAGGAAGCATAAGTTTTTCACCTAGTTCAACATTTGACTCATCTACCGAAAACCCAGGTGGGTCTGTTGCTATTTCAAAAAGAATGCCGCCCTCTTCGTGAAAATAAACAGCTTTGAAATATTGTCGATCCCGTACTTCTGTTGGATAATAGCCTTTTTCTTGAAGGAGATTTCTCCATCTGAGAAGATCCTCTTCATCCTTTGCTCTCCATGCGATATGGTGAACAGTTCCTGCTCCCATAAGACCTCTAACTGAAGGGGTTAACTTAATATCAATGACATTTCCATGTAAGCCATCGGACCTGTATCGTAGAATACCCTCTTCATCACCAATACATGTTAGACCTAATACATTCTCAAGGACATCAGCCGTTTTATTGGGTTGTGCGGAAATTAAAGTTGCTCCAACAAAACCTTTTATTGCATTCTCGGCTTTTATTCCACCGAAACTCCAAGTATTGTTGAGACCTTCACTTCTTTCTATTAGTTCCAATTTAAGACCGTCTGGATCTTTAAATGTTACATATCTTTCTCCAAAGCGAATGGATGATGTGAAATCAATACTGAACTTACTCAAGCGATTCTTCCAAAACTCTAAAGAACCGAGTGGTATAGAATAGCTCGTTACCCCGACTTGCCCCATTCCAATTCGACCTTTTAGCTGTTTGAGCCATGGAAAAAAGGTAATAACGGTTCCTGGATCCCCAGTTTCATTTCCAAAGTACAGATGATACACCTCTGGTCGATCAAAATTTATGGTTTTTTTAACAAGTCTAAGTCCAAGTACACCTGCATAAAAATCAATATTCCTTTGGGCATCGTTAACCATTGCTGTTATATGATGGATACCAGATGTTTTTTGCATCTCATTCTCTCCATTCATTCATAATTTGCTTATTAATCTAATTGTTTCACCTGAATAGGAATTAAACGATGTTCGAGTTGCTCTCTATATTGTTCATACTGTGCAGGTAACATTAATTGTTCTCCCATTGTTTCGTGTGATTCGTCATGTGCGAATCCAGGAGGATCTGTTGCAATTTCAAACAAAATTTCACCGTGTTCTCTAAAGTAAATCGCATTAAAATAATTTCTATCTTGCACAGGGGTTACACCATATCCATTTTCTGCAATGTATTTTTGCCAATCCAATTGATCTTTGTCGTCAATCGCTCTCCATGCAATGTGGTGAACTGTTCCAACCCCCATTTGTCCTCTTCCAGTTGGAACCACCTTTAGGTCTATGATATTTCCAATATCAGCAGAAGAACGATATCGGACAAAATCCCCTTCCCTATCTACATATTCAAGACCCATCACTTTTTCTAGTAATTCTACTGTTTTATCTGGATGGGATGAAAATAATGTCGCTCCACCAAAACCTTTTATTGCCACTTCGGGGGTTACTTCTCCGAATGTCCAATTATTGATTTCTCCTTCTTCTCTTTCGACAATTTCTAGGTGAAGTCCATGTGGATCAGCGAATTCCAAATATTCTTCTCCAAAACGGTTTATTTTAGTGAAAGAAATATTAAATTTTTCTAATCTTGATTTCCAAAAATCCAATGCTCCTTTAGGAACAACATAAGAAGTAACACCTACTTGGCCATCTCCAATTCTTCCTTGATAGGCATCTGCCCAAGGGAAGAATGTAATGATTGTCCCTGGTTTTCCACCTTCATTCCCAAAATATAAATGATACGTTCCCGGATCATCAAAATTCACAGTCTTTTTAACTAATCGTAATCCTAAAACACCAGCATAGAAATCTACATTTTCTTGTGGATGACCTACTATTGCAGTTATGTGATGAATTCCCATTGTCTTTTTACTCATTTTTATTTCACTCCTATTTTTGGTTTTTATTTAAATAAAACCATTCAACCTTCACAATTTATCTTTAATTTAAGTATCTTTATTTCAAGATATTACTTCTGAAAAATGTCAATACTAAATTGACCTTAATTTTCTACCTTTTCTTTTACTCTTTTTAATAAATCTATCAGAGTATCTACCTCCTGAGAATTTAGTGAATCAAAAATACTATCAACACAATCCTCATGTTCAGGCATAATTTTATTCATCAATTCACTTCCAGCAGTCGTTAACGATACATGTATCGCTCGTCGATCATCTGGACAAGCACTTCGCTTTAGTAATCCTTTTTGTTCTAATTTATCGATTACATATGTCATTGAACCGCTTGTAATCAATACGCTCTTACCAATTTGATGAATGGTTTGTTTACCTTTATGAAAAAGCACTTCTAGAACTGAAAATTCAGTTATGCTCAAGTTATTTTTCATCATATCGTCTCTGATTCTATCTTGGATTGCTCTAGATGTTTGCATCAAAATTAAAAATGGTTGGTTTGTGCATTTTCGGGCCATATTTGCACCTCCTCAAAAGAATCTCAATTTAAAATATCTTGAATTCAAGATAATAGTAATACATTAAAAATCATGTGTCAATAACTTAACTAGCTTTTTTGACTTCAGCCTTTAATATATCCTCTGTTTTCAGCTCGAGTGTCTTTTCTAATAATTCGATGGTGCGTAATGTTTCTCGAATGTCTTTTTCTGTTACCACATTTTCAGTATTCTTTTCTTTAATAAGATTTTTTATTGAAGACTTAAAAGCATTTGTGTTAATTAACCATTCCCCAATTAATTTTTTTGTTGCCACTCTTTCATTTACATCTTTAATACTAAAAATGTTTTGTATTTCAGGTTCTAATAAAGCAATAGTATTCATCTCGGGATGTATTCTTATCCAAAAGTAGTTGACCTGGCTATCATAATAGTTCTGTTCTATCAAACGATAATATTCAATTCCTATCTTAATATCGAAAAAAGGACTGTATTCTGTTGAAATGCGTAGATCGGCAACATGGACATTTTTTTGAATATCTAAATATGTTTCCATTCCTGACTTGGTATCAATCACTTTTGCGTCTAATATTTGCATCATTCTCTATCTCCTCTATCGTATTTATTAGGTGAAACCTTAGGTTACTTTATGTAACCAATAGTACATCAAAGGTTACTTTTAGTCAACAAGTAATAATTAGTATAAATAAATAGCAACTTATTATTTTTCTATAGTATTGTTACTACTATTCCTTAATTTTGTCATAATTCATTCATAATATTCCCTTTTTATAATGGTCTGTTTAGGATATAATTTAATTAAACATTACATTACCTTGTTACTTTTTGTGTATATAGATGATTACTAAAATAGGAGGTGTATAGTCATGGAGAGAGAATGCTCAAAGGTTGAAGAATTATATCATATGATCGGAAAAAAATGGATGGGATTGATTGTTCACACTTTAATGGAAGAACCTAAACGGTTTAGTGAAATACATGCCTCGATTCCTGATTTAAGTAAAAGAATGCTTAACGAACGGATAAAAGAACTCGAAGATTGCGGATTGGTCCTTCGAAACGTGATTACAGATCGTCCCGTACGAACGGAATATTCACTAACCAAAAAGGGACATGAATTGGGAAAGGCATTAAAAACTGTTGAGGATTGGGCTAATAACTGGTTATGATGATTTCTAAACTCTTACTGCTTGCTTGAACAAGCAGTATTTTTTTGACATAAAAAGAGGATGCAATACACGCATATAGCATCCTCTTTTATATAGTCACCCTACTTAGAAATACGCTCTAACAATTCAGCTCTTTCTTTTTCATAGCCAGGTTTACCTAATAACGCAAACATATTCTTTTTATATGCTTCTACTCCAGGTTGATCAAATGGATTTACTCCCATTAGTAAGCCGCTAACACCACAAGCCTTTTCAAAGAAGTAAACCATTTCTCCAAACGTAAATTCGTCTAGTCTGTCAAGCTCTACAGATAGGTTAGGAACTCCGCCGTCTACATGTGCCAACACCGTACCCTGTGCTGCATTCTTATTCACATAGTCCATTGTCTTTCCAGCTAGATAATTTAAGCCATCTAGATTAGATGCTTCCTCACCGATTGTAATATCGAGCTTAGGTTCTTTTACAGTCACAACTGTTTCAATAAGATCCCTTCGACCTTCTTGTACATATTGTCCCATCGAATGCAGGTCAGTAGAGAAGTCAACAGAAGCTGGATAGAGTCCTTTTTGGTCTTTTCCTTCACTTTCCCCAAATAATTGTTTCCACCATTCAGATACATAATGTAAAGATGGTTCAAAGTTAACCAATAGTTCTATGGACTTCCCTTTTCGATAAAGTGCGTTTCGAACTGCTGCATACTGATAGCTTTGGTTTTCTGCTAAGTTAGGATTACTATATTTATCAGCTGCAGCTGCAGCACCAGCCATCATTTTATCAATATCTAGCCCTGCTGTAGCAATCGGCAATAATCCTACCGCTGTTAATACGGAGTATCGGCCGCCGACATCATCAGGGATGACAAAGGTTTCATATCCTTCTTCATCTGCAAGTGTTTTTAATGCACCTTTTGCGCGATCTGTTGTAGCGTAAATACGTTTTTTCGCCTCTTCTTTTCCATACTTTTTCTCCATATACTCTCGGAAGATACGAAATGCAAGTGCAGGCTCTGTTGTTGTTCCTGATTTTGAAATAACGTTTACTGAAATATCTTTGTCCTTCAGCACGTCAAATAAGTGAGAAACATATGTGGCACTGATATTTTGTCCAACATAATAAACTTGCGTTTTGTCATTCATTTGGTTATGAAATGTATGTGATAGGGCTTCGATTGCAGCTCTTGCACCAAGGTATGAACCGCCAATTCCGATTACGACCAAAGCGTCCGAATTGTTACGAATTCTCTCGGCAGCTGCTTTGATTCTAGCAAATTCTTCTTTGTCGTAGTTATGTGGCAATTCAACCCATCCAAGATAATCAGAACCTGGCCCTCTTTTCTCGTGGAGCATTTCATGAGCTACCTTTACAAATTCACTTAAATAGTCAACCTCATGCTCTTGCATGAATGATAGTGCGTTAGAATAATCAAAAGTAATCGACATATATATTTCTCCTATTCTTTCTTAAATTTATGTAGAAAGGGACTACCATAAATGGAATCCCTTTATTCTAGTTGTACTGTTGTAACGCCTAATAAAACGAAAATCTTATACGCTTTTTTAATATCATCTAGGTTAGCAGTATTTATAAAGAATTTCATTTTTATTATTTTTTTACGACAGCATGTCCACCAAATTCATTTCGTAATGCTGCTACAACTTTCCCTGTGAAGGTATCATTTTCTAATGAGCGGTAACGCATCAATAGTGACATCGCAATAACTGGAGTAGCTGTTTGTAGATCTAACGCCGTTTCAACCGTCCATTTTCCCTCACCTGAGGAGTGCATAATTCCTTGAATCTCATCCAAATTGGCATCCTTAGAAAATGCATTCTCTGTTAACTCCATTAGCCAAGAACGAATAACGGACCCATTATTCCACACTCTAGCTACTTTTTCATAATCATAATCAAACTCGCTTTTTTCAAGTACTTCAAAGCCCTCTCCAATCGCGGCCATCATGGCATACTCGATCCCATTATGAACCATCTTTAAGAAGTGCCCACTTCCTGCTTTCCCTGCATACAAGAAACCATTCTCCACGGCTGTATCTTTAAAAATAGGTTCAGCCTGTTCCCATGCCTCTGGATCGCCGCCAATCATATAGCAAGCACCATTTCGTGCCCCTTCCATTCCACCTGAAGTACCAGCATCCATGAATCGTACGCCAATTTTCTTTAAATCATTGTAACGTTGGATAGATTCCTTATAGTGAGAATTTCCAGCTTCGATCACAATATCATCTTTATCTAGAAATGGTGCAACTTCATCAATGACGGAATCTACCACAGAATGGGGGACCATTATCCAGATAATTCTTGGCTTCTCTAAAGACTCAACTAGTTCTTTATAGCTTGATACCCCGGAAGCACCGTATTTCTTCATTTCATCAACAGCACTTGGGTTCACATCGTATGCTACTACTTCGTGATTATTATCGATAAGATTTTGTCCTAAGTTAAAACCCATTTTTCCTAATCCTATTAAACCGACTTTCATGTTGTATTCCTCCAATAATAGTGTTATAGACTTATAGTTTTTGTTCTGGATTTTTGTAAAAGACCCAGAATATCTTATTTCATTCCTACTAATTCTTTAGCTTCTTGACTTTGGGTTCTTGCATCTAACCACCATTTAAATCCCTGCTCTTCTAACAATGAATCGGACGCCTTTGGACCATTCGAACCTGACTGATATTCATGTAGCGGAACAAGGTCTTCTTCAAATGCTTCAAGAATAGGCTGAACCCACTCCCATGACAACTCGACTTCTTTCCAATGTGCAAAGAATGTTGAATCACCAATGAAAGCATCATGAATGATTCTTTCGTATGCTTCCGGCGCTCCTATTCCTGTAACTTCACGCGAAAGGTTAATTCGAACAGGCTCAATTATGCTATTGTTTGTTGAATTTTTACTATTCAATTGGAGTGAGATATTTTCATCTGGACCTATTTCAATAATTAATAAATTTGGCTCAATTTCTTGATTCGTATTTTCATAAGGTGAATTCAGTATATTTTCAAATTCAATTACGATTCGTGTTGATTTTTCCTTCATTCTTTTTCCAGTTCGTATATAAAAAGGTACACCTTTCCAGAATGGATTATCGATCCAAATACGAGCTGAAATAAATGTATCTGTTTTAGAAGAAGGATTTACTCCAGGTTCTTCTGTATAGCCTGCAACTTGATTACCATTACTCTCCCCTGCACCGTATTGCCCACGAATAATATTAAAGCGAACTTCTTCTTTATTCAGTGGACGAACCGCTTCCATGACCTTACGCTTTTCATTCCGAATTTCCGTTGCATTAATCTCCTTAGGTAAGGACATAGCAGTCATCATTAACAGTTGAAGCATATGATTTTGAACCATATCACGGATGGCCCCTGCCTGGTCGTAATAGCCTGCTCTTGTCTCAACACCCACTGTTTCACTCGCTGTTATTTGAACATTTGCAATGTAATCTTTGTTCCATATAGATTGTAAGATTGGATTTGCAAATTCAAGAGCTTCAAGATTTTGAACCATTGATTTCCCTAGATAATGATCTATCCGGTAAATTTCTTCTTCTTCAAACGCACCACTGAGCTTAGCGTTTAATTCACGAGCTGACTGCAGATCATGTCCGAATGGTTTTTCAATCATCAATCGTTTCCAGCCCGTGGTATTCCCAAGACCACTTTCTTTGATGTTTAAAGCAATAACATCAAAGAACTCAGGAGCCACAGAAAGGTAAAATACTCGATTTTCATTGATATGTAGTTCTGCTTCTCGCTGCTTCACCATCTCAAGTAATGGTTTATACCCTTCTTTATTGGTAACATCAAGGGCCTTATAGCGAAATAAATCTAGAAAATCACCCATTTCATCAGGAGCATGTTCAAGACGTCGTGAAAAAGAAAAGATAGAGTCTTTCACTTTTTCTTGAAAGTCCCTATGAGAGAGATCAGCTCTTCCAAGTCCAATTATCGATATTGGTTGTGGTAATTTTTTATCAATAAACAGGTTGTACAATGCAGGGAAAATCTTTCTTTTGGCTAGATCACCTGTTGATCCGAATAATACAAAAGTCATTGATTCCAATTTAAATCCTCCTTGTAAATATAATTGAAGGTTGTTGTAAATCACTACCCTTTATTTCTATGTCTAACTAAAACAGAGTTATCTTTCTCTCTGTCCAACGTAATGTATTTATCAGTCATTCCGAGAAATAACCCATTTTCCATAACGCCAGGTATTAGGTTAAGAGCTCTTTCTAATTCTTTAAGATTCATCTTATCTGGTAAACGACAGTCAAGAATATAATTACCATTATCCGTTCGAAATGGATCTCCCTGAACTTGTCTTAAATGGGGGATAAGCCCAAGTTCTTGTATCTTTTTCTTTGTCATTTCAATGCCAAATGGCAGCACTTCAACAGGTAATGGAAAAGATCCTAATTTTGCAACGTTTTTATCTGGGTCAGCAACTACAATAAAAGTGTTAGCTGCATGTGCGATGATTTTCTCCCGTAACAGGGCACCTCCGCCCCCCTTGATGAGGTTTAATTCTGGATCTACCTCATCAGCGCCATCGATGGCCACATCAATTTGTTCAACCTCGCTAAATGAAACAAGTGGGATTCCGACTTCCTTAGCTAGTTTTTCAGTTTCTTTTGATGTAGGAATTCCCTTAATCGAAAGTCCATTCCGAACGAGTTCTCCAAGTTTAGTGATGGTATAGAACACTGTCGTTCCAGTCCCTAGACCAACTACCATTCCATCTTTTATATAATCCAAAGCTTTTTCTCCAACCTCTTTTTTCTCATTCAAAGGATACTTTCTCCTTTCCTATTTGGAGATTCGACTTTTACTTTAATTTTGCCATTGCTTCTTAATTTGCTCTTCCGCGATACGGAATATTTGACTTTGAGGTGTCCCTTTCTTAACAATGACGTTTGTTAGATATTTTTTGCCTTTATACTCAAGATTCAAGGTAACCTCAACCATATAATTCACTCCTATCTGAAAAATATTTATTTTGTGTATCTTTTTATAACAAGTCACTATTAGTAACCAAAGGTACTTTATGTAACCAATAATAACCTTCGTATTATTTTTAGTCAAGAAAAAAACATCTTGAATTCAAGATATATAATTCAATGAAACTCTCACTGCTTAAACAGTGAGAGTTTCATTAATGGACAATCATTATTCTTTTTAAAAATATTTACTATCTCTTTATATGTTTTTTTATATTCGGCTTACTTTACATGAGAAGTTACACCTGCATTTTCTCCCTTATGATACAGGTCACCTGAAATCAATAGGCTCCTCAATTGGTTTTAGATTTTCTTCGATTTCAACACGTTGATCTTCTAAAAATGGTGGAAGATCTAATGCTTCACCTAGTGTTTCAATATCACCGTCAATTGTGAAACCAGGTCCGTCTGTTGCAATTTCAAATAAAATACCGTTTGATTCACGAAAGTATAAGCTCTTAAAGTAGAAGCGATCCACAATGCCAGATGTATGGAAGCCACGTGCTCGAACCTGTTCATCCCAGTAGGCAAGCTCCGTTTCATCTTTAACACGAATCGCTAAATGATGAATACTGCCGCGTCCAGGTCGTTCAGTAGGGCCATCTAAAAATTTCACAACGATTTCTCCAAATACTTCCCCTTGGACGGATTGGAAAATGGCTTCCTCTTCCATACGTGAGATTTGCGTATAACCAAACATCTCTGTGAGGGTTCTTGCTAATTTATCAAGTCTGCGTACTGTGATTTCCACTGAACCCATGCCCTGAATTTGGTGTTCTTCGGGAACATTTGACTTTTCCCATGTATCCCAGTGTTCAACTTTTTCACCGTTTGATACCAGTAACACCATACGCAAACCTTCTTCATCTTCAAAATGTAAGGCTGGCTTATTGGCGTATGTTGTGATTTCACTGTGTTTTACACCATATTCTTGAAAACGTGCTTTCCAATAAGTTAAGCTGCTTTCAGTAGGCACAAGCAGACCAATTCGAGTGATGGCATTTGTGCCTCGATGCGTCCTCCCCACTGGAGGAATTTCAAAAAATGATAGCTCGGTACCAGGACTTCCAGTTTTATCTCCATAAAATAAGTGATACATCGATGGATCATCCTGATTTACTGTCATTTTCACACGTCGTAGTCCGAGAACCTCACGATAAAAATGGTTATTTTGTTTTGCATCCTTTGTAATCATTGAAATATGATGATGCCCTGGAATTGTATACATAGGTACTCTCTCCTCTTATCATTTTACTAGTCAAGTGATATGGTAAAAAAATTATCTCGTCTGCAGTTTCTTTTTTTCGCTATTTTTTTGTACGCGCGACATTAGCGTATACAAGATTTTTTGTTCTTCTTTTGTTAAACATTCATCAAAGAAAGAGGACTGAAATTCAAGCTGTGCTTCAAACGCATGATCTAGTTTTTTACGGCCTTTTTTCGTTAACGAAATTGTTTTCGTCTTCCAATCTTGCTTTCGTTCAATGAGCCCTTCTTTTTCAAGGCGAGTCAGCATCCGCGAAATACCACCCTGCGTCACCGTAACTTTCTCGGCAAGCTCACTTTGCGTTAATGGCTCGTATGTTGAAATTTGCATTAACACATCAAATTGAGCAGTCGTTAAATCAAACTTCTTTAAAAAATCATTTGATAACAAATTACTTTGGTGTGTAAATCTAGTCAGCCTCAACCAGATTAATGAACCGCGAGTATTTTTTTGCATAACGCTGTGTGTCACTCCCTTTCATCACCGTCACTTTACCACTCAATTGATAATAACGCAATAAATATATCTTGGATTCAAGATACTTTCATTTCCAATGACGAAAACGATAAAAAACATTTTTACCATACTGCGCGCAAATAGTTGTTAAACTAATGGATAGGCCCCATCCCATACAACTTTTCGATAATGATCTGGATCCGTGTCACCTTCTGTGCTGATAACAAGAATTTTCGAATTTTGATCTATTTTAAATGCATTTCTCATATCATTTAGCATTCTATTTTCAGATAATAGACTAACTAATCCTATACCAACTGCCGCGCCAGATTCACCTGAGACAACATGGGGGTCACAACCTAGTGGGTTTGCAAGAATTCGCATCCCTCGTGCGGCCATGTAGTCTGGGCAAGAAACAAAAACCCCGGCATAATCTTTTAAAATTCCCCAAGACGCTTTACTTGGTTCCCCACATGCTAAACCTGCCATAATCGTATTCAAACTCCCCGTCACTGCGTGAGGCTTCCCATCGCCAACTTTCATAGATTGGTAAAAGCAATCAGCTTTATCTGGTTCAATTATTACTGTAGTAGGAAGTTCATCACCAAATTTCTCTACTAAATATCCGAGCACACTCCCCGCAAAAGAACCAACTCCCGCTTGTAAAAATACATGTGTTGGTCGATCATTAACAGTTTCAGTAATCTGCTCTATTGCTTCATCTATGATTGTGAGATAACCCTGCATGATCCAAGCAGGAATCTCTTCATATCCATCCCAGGCCGTATCCTGTACCAAAATCCAGCCATTTTCTTTAGCCTTCTGACTTGCCAACCTAACCGTATCATCATAATTTAAATCTGTGATAGAAGCTTCTGACCCTTCATTGCGAATATTGTTTAATCTTATTTCCGAAGAACCCTTCGGCATATAAACGATCGATTTTTGTCCAAGCTGGTTTGCAGCCCAAGCGATTCCTCTTCCATGATTTCCATCCGTTGCAGTTACAAAAATAATATCCCCCAATTTCTCTTTTATTTCATCACTTCTTAATGTTTCAAAAGATAGTTCTGAAATATCGACGTTTAATCTTTTTGCTAGATATTTACCCACAGCATAGGATCCACCTAATACTTTAAAAGCATTAAGTCCAAATCGATAGGATTCATCTTTAACCCAAATATGACGAACCCCAAATTGTTTAGATAACGCATCTAAGCTATGTAGGGGAGTTACGTTATATTCCGGAAAACTTTTATGAAAACTTCTTACCTTCTCAACTACTTCTCTATTCAAAATTACTGCAGATACTTTCTCTGAATCTGCTTTCCTTGTATTTTCATTTACAAAATATTGAATTTCTGTTTTTATTTCTTCTAAATTCGTCATATTCAAACTCCTTAGCAAAATGGTTTGTTTTAAAAAAAGTGATACTTTCTCTCTTTATATGTAGGAAACTTCCACAAATTCCATTCCAAACTTTTTTCTAAAAGAAAAGGCGTTATAGACAAGTTTTTCATTAAAAGTTGTCTATAACGCCCAGTTCGAATTGAAGATATATATTTTCTTATTAATAAAAAGACCTTCATAGGCCTTTATCTACTTTTCACAAGTAATTCAACTGCTTCTTTTACAAGTTCTTCTGTGCTTTCCCCTTTCTCATCAGCGTTACGTACACATGCAACGAGGTTGGAGCTTACCACTACTCCAATAGTTCGATCAATAGCAGTACGGGCTGCGGAAAGTTGAGTAATAACGTCTTTACAATCTTTATTTTCTTCCATCATCCGTAATATACCACGTAATTGCCCTTCGATGCGTTTTACGCGATTTTTTACCTTCTCATCGTATTCCATGTAAATGGCCCCCTTTCATCGTAGGGTTGATGGTTTCTCCTACTTTACTGCTAAATTTCCGAGAAGTTTACGAGAATCACTCATTGTATATCCTGTCACTTGAAATCCTTTACGTCTTAAAATACGGATAGCGACGTTTTTCTCAAGTCTTGTTGAAGCCACGACATGAACCTTTTTATCAGGTATCTCATAACAATACCTTTCCAAATAAGCTACAGGAATATTTATCGATTTCTCGATTGCATCTTTGTATGATATATTGTAGTCTCTTACATCTATGATCTCAATATCCGTAAGATTAACATTCAACTCATCATCGCAGTGTATACCGACTACAGGAAAATACCTTATATAATTCCCATACTATAAATAGTATCAAAAGAAAACACAAAATCAATAGAGTAGCAACCCCCTTAACACAATAAATTAAGGAAACACTGTAGATACATTTTATACCCATGGCACTAGTAAGAAAGCACCCGCTCCACCGCCTTTATACCTATACAGGTATAAAATTTTACAAAAAAATTATCCTAAGTCGCCTTCCCATGCAAGCATGCCGCCTACCATGTTAATTACTTTAAATCCTTGGCCTTCAAGAAATTGTGATGCTCTTCCACTTCTACCACCAGAACGGCAAACCATCACATATTCTTTAGACTTATCAAGTTCATGCATACGGAATTCAATTAATCCTAGTGGGATATTCACAGCCCCAGGAATTTTTCCTGCCGCAACTTCATCCACTTCACGAACATCAATTATATTTAATGTTTTACCTTCGTTTAGTAATGTTTCAACTTCTTTTGCTGTTAGTTGTTTCATTTTATTTTCCTCCCATTTATTAAAAATCTGTTATAGAGATCCTTATCTCCAGGAGCTTACGCCACCTTTAACATTTGTTATATGCTTAAAACCTAATTTCTTTAATTGCTTGCTAGCTTTTTGACTTCTCATACCACTTTGGCAAATCACAACTACTTCTTTGTTCTTTGAAATTTCATTCGCTTTTTGTGCAAGCTGATGAAGTGGCATGTTTTTAAATCCCTTTATATGATAGCCTTTGAACTCACCAGGAGTACGAACATCGATAAATTGCTTGTTTTTGTCCTTTAATTCATTTTTCAATTCAACTGTGGTAATGTTTTTAATTCCTTTTGTAGGAACAAAGCGTTGTACGATAAAAATAACAATGAGTGCAAATACGATGTAATTGATATATTCCATGTTCTTATTCCTCCTGTTTTGAATGGGATTATCATATATTATACCCTTATGGGTATATTGTCAACAAATAAATGAATAACGTTACATACATAAAAAATTTTTTGTTAAGTACACAATGAAAAGCAGTTAAAGTCCCTTTTTAGATGTAACTGCAATTAATCAAATAACAAGAATGGAACTGGCACGGCTACCTAGACATAAAACATATGATAAGTAGATGGTTAATAAAAGGAGGACAAACATGTATTTAAATCAATTTGGTCCACATGATTATGATTATTATCGTATGCCAAATGACACTCAGCTTGTAAATGATATTCAAAAAGCGATTAATGGAGAGTATAGTGCTATTGCTTGTTATAAGAAATTAGCCAAGATGGCACCATCAAACGATGAAAGGGACAGAATTTTGGAGATACGAAAGGATGAAGTACGTCATCTCGAAGAATTTAGTAGAATTTATACAAATTTAACAGGAAAAAATCCATCTTATCAACTCATTGAGAAATGTCCTAATAACTTTAACGCTGGAATAGAGTTTGCCTTTAAAGATGAACAAGAAACTGTTGATTCTTATTTAGAGATATCAGATAAAGCGCAGGATCCAAGTATTAAAGAAAGGTTTCGACGTGCAGCTGCAGACGAACAAAATCATGCTGTATGGTTTTTGTCTTTTTTTAATCATCCTAAGGGAACACACATCAATCGGCAAATTAACAATTACGGGGCTAAAGGAGCATTAAGTGTCTCCCAATTAACTTTACCCCAAATGCTGACATATGCCCTTCAAGATGAATACCTAGCTCAAGCAAGATACGATGATATACTAGGAAATTTCGGATATACAAGGACATTTACTCAAATCAAAGAAGCTGAAAAGAGACATATAAATGCTTTATTACCACTTTTTGAACGATATCATGTACCGTTACCTGAAGATATATCACAGTCATTCGTTACAACTCCGGAAAGTATTAAAGCAGCATATGCTGCTGGTGTTCAGGGGGAAATAGACAATATTTCTATGTATGATCGGTTTCTATCACTTACAATTCCTATTGATGTTCGAACCGTCTTTTCCCAACTTCGTAATGCCTCATTGAATCATCTTGCAGCATTTGAAAAAGGTCTTGCACGAGATAAATAATGCTATTCTGATAAATTTTTGAAAATAAAGAAGAGGATTTTCCCCTTCTTTATCTCCAAAACCTTCGCCTTTTGTGATTACAATCTTGAACTGGCCCGCTGGACCTACTTGCTTACCTCGATCCCTTCGGCCACTCTCAGCTCGGCTCCATCGACGACATTTTCAACCATCCTTAGGTCCTTACCGGCATCAATCCTGATGCCGTTGGCGGTCTGACGAATTACGTTATACTCGATCCTGATGCCTGCGGGGACTCCTTTACCCCGTCCGTCAGCACCGCGGTCCTCACTGAGCCTGATGGCCCAGAACCCGTCAGTTCCTCCAGTGATGTGATTACCGCTCAGCTTCGTGCCCGGCGCATTTCGAATTTCAATACCAACCTTGGAATCCTTGCCGGCGGTAATCTTGTTGTCCTCGATGAGGGTGTCAGGAGTTCCCAGGATTACGAGGACTCCTTGACGATTTCCAAACAGGTTGTTGGTGTGCACCCAGTTTCCACGCCCCGATGCGTCGTGTTTGTTCTTGGACCCTCCGGAATTACCTAGCGCGATACCCGCTCGTTTTCCCCCGATGACCGTGTTATTCCTAATCTCGTTCAGGTATTCACCCTCGCCGTGCAGGTCGATGGCGTCGAGATGGCTACCGATAATGGTGTTCTCCGTCACAAGATTGTTGTGTGTAGCGAACTGCAACAGAATGGCATGCCGCAAATGCCTGCCATCGATGGTATTGCCGATTACGACGTTATGCCGGGAATCGTTTGCTGCATTAGGGTCGTGTTGGTCAACTGAGCCCTCGATAGCGATGCCGTAACCCTGCCCGCCGGGTCCGACGGCAGTTGCCTCACTTATGTGGTTTCCAGATAGGGTCACTTCACGGCTGGCCTTGACGGAGATCCCGTGGCGCTCGAACCTGCGTATGCCTAGGTTCTCCACAAGGATCCGGGAGCTTCCCTTCCCTTCATGGGCTCCAAGGTAAATCCCGTACATCGGTCCACCACCCGCGTCGCCGTCGTTGGGGTCGTTGCCTAGTGGACCTTCATGACGGGAGCTGATGGTGAAGTCAGCAATGATGACATCGTAAACTCCAGAGCCGCGGATCACACGACTGTCATCCTTACCGTCGAGCGAGGTCAGCAACACGGTGCGCTCCTGGCCATCACCGCGTAGGTCCACACCGCTGCGCAACACGATGTTCGCCGTCTTGTCATCCGGGTCGGTGGAGCGCAGGTCGTACGTGCCGGCCGGCAGCACGACCTCGTCACCAGGTTCGGCTGCGTTCAGGGCCTTCCTGATGGCTGCTGCGTCGTCTTGTGAGTCCGGAGCCGGATCTGCCCCGAAGTCCGTGACGTCTAGGGTTCTGCCCGTGGCTGGACCCGGCGTCGGCACCTCAATCGGCGCGCCTGAGCGATCCACCAAGCCTGGGAGCTGCCAGTCGCCTTGCTCAGACGTGGCTGGTTCTATGGCGTCATCTCTCTCGACTTGCCTGTTGGATTCCTCGAAGGTGCATGCAGTCAAAAGGACCACAAGACCAAGGGCCACCCACCACGGATGTGCCGGACTTCGCCGGTTGTTTTGAACAGATTCCTTCATCAGACTTCTCACTTCCTTTCAGCACTCTTTACTTCCCTCTCGTCGCACATGGAGGCGACGAGATAAGCAGTGAGCCCGCTTGCCACGGCTTGATTCGCCGAGCCTGCGGGCTCACTACCTTATAGCTGACGCCCCCTATCGGGTCATCAGCCACCCCCATAGCCAGAGGACTATTGACGGGAGTTGTTTCCATTGTTCCCATTTTCCGTTGTTTCCGTTGTCTCCTTTGTTTTCTTTGTTTCCGTTGTCTCCCTTGTTTCCTTTGTTTTCGTAGTTTCCTTTGTTTCCTTTGTTTTCGTGGTTTCCTTTGTTTTCGTGGTTCCCTTTGTTTCCTTTGTTTTCGAAGTTCCCTTTGTTTCCTTCGTTTTCGAAGTTCCCTTTGTTTCCTTTGTTTTCGAAGTTCCCTTTGTTTCCTTTGTTTTCGTGGTTCCCTTTGTTTCCTTTGTTTTCGTGGTTCCCTTTGTTTCCGTGGATTCCGTTGTTTTCGTGGATTCCGTTGTTTCCGTTATTTCCGTTATTCCAGTCGTTTCCGTGGTTTTCGTTCTCCTTGCCCTTACTGTCATCCTTGCTGAGTTTGAAGTTCAAAGGAATGTCCTTTTCCAACGGAGTGTCTGCCGATGAACCACCGACATGTACGCGGTATTTTCCATCAGCGGTAGCCCACTCGCCGTCAGCCCAGTTCGCCAAGTTGTCCGGTTCTTCCGGAATGAAATAGGAGAATGGGTGGTTGGAGTCGGCATGGTTTATTCGTACAGTCACACGTTGACTTTCACCTGGCTTAAGATCAACCTTCTCGAAGTTGACAAGACGTTTCGTTGGTTGACCTGCCTCGTCCGGAAGTGTCAGATAGACTTGTGCCGCTTCTTTACCGGCAACGTCGCCTGTATTCGTTACAGTGAAGGACACGTCAATACCGGACAACAAACCGTTGTTGCCTTTGCCTTCACCACTGACGTTTTTGACTTTAAGATCGCCATACTCGAAAGTCGTGTAAGACAAGCCATACCCGAATGGGAAGAGTGGCTTCACGTCGTTGGCTTCATACCAACGGTAGCCCATCTCAAGTCCTTCAGTATACTTTGCGATCAACTGGTCAGAACCATCACCGTACGGACCAGGCCCACCTACTTTCCCAGTATCTTGACGCGTTCCAGGGTATTGCTCTTCTGTCGCAAAGGCAGCTTCATGCTCAGTCGCACCGAACGTCATAGGCAACTTACCGGAAGGATTAACTTTACCGTAAAGCAAGTTTGCAACGGCATTACCGTCTTCCATACCTGGGAACCAAGCCGCAAGTACTGCAGGTACCTTATTTAACCACGGCATGAGCACCGTACCGGAAGTCTTTAGGACTACAACAGTGTTCTCTGCGTTGGCTTCCATAACCGCATCAATCATCGGCTCTTGCTCCACCCAGTCCTCTTTATCTGGGTTCTTGTTAAGATCGATGGCCGGGAGGCCAAGGGTATCGCGGTCCGCAGTCTCATGTGGGTTGTCGCCAACCATGAGTAGTACGACATCAGACTCAGCGGCTAGCTTAGCAGCAGCCTTCGGGTCACGACCATCATTGTATGTTACTTCAGTGTCATAGCCTAGTTCCTCGATTACGTTCTCTAGTCCTTCTTTTGGTGTAACCGTGTAAGGGGCATTAACGTTATCGTTGTTGTCGCGTACAGAACGCGGTGACATTTTAGCCTCACCAGCAAACCACTCGACGCCGATTAGCGCGATTGTCTTCGGCTCACCGTTCAGTGGTAGGAAGCTGTTATCGTTCTTCAACAGTACGGACCCTTCCTCAGCCATCTTACGTGCGCTAGCGCCATTGATCATTGGATCAACGATCTCAGGTAAAAACTTATCGTAAGCCTCATCCATGTGACCGTACTCGATCATCTTGATATATCGCGGACGAAGAAGATTGTCGATATCATCCACTGTTACTTCACCAGAATCAAGTGCAGCTTGGATTTTCTCTTCAGTATAGTACTGTGGTGCCCAGTCGAGCTCGACATTTGTGCCCGCCTTAATAGCAGAAACAGTGTCATGAATAGCGCGACGGTCACTCATTACATAACCATCAAAGCCCCATTTATCGCGTAGTGCATCTTGGAGCAACTCAGAACTATCACAGGCATATGTGCCGTTGACATCCGGGAATGAGCACATCACTGATGCCGGATCAGCATCCTTAACAGTCATCTCAAATGGTAGCATGTACAATTCATTCATTGCCTGTGATGGAACCTGAACTCCCATCGTCCAACGCTCGGTCTCCTGCTCGTTACCAGCCAGGTGTTTGAGTTGGGCCTGAACACCTTGGTCCTGGATGCCCTTGACCTGCTCAGTTGCCAGGGTACCCGTTAGGTACGGATCCTCACTGAAATACTCATAGTTCCGACCATTGTACGGGTGACGCACAAGGTTCATCCCAGGTCCGAGTAGTACGTGATGCGCGAAGGCACGAGTCTCTTCGCCAAGGATTCGACCAGCCTCATAGTTCAACTCGCGATTAAAGGTCGCTGCCATAGCTAGGGTAGATGGCAGGCCAGTCGCTAGCGGGTCATTACCACATGATCCGCCCTTTACGCCCGTACCACCGTTAGTCATACGGATTGTGGGGATACCTAGCTCTTCAATCCCACGGATCTGACGGCCAGTATCCTGCCACTCACATCCAGGCAGGGTACCTTGGGGCGCGAATTCACCATTCATATACTTGCTAGTACCACCTCTTTTGATAACGACCGTCTCACCTTTGTCGTTCTCATTGAAGCGCGAAATAGCGATTTGCTGAATCTTCTGTTCCATTGTCATCGCATCGAGAAGCAACTCGGTGCGCTCCTCAGCAGAGAGCATTGTGTTCATCCAAGGTTTGGTCCCCTCCGTTCCACCGTTCTCCGCATTAGCAGGAATTACAAAAGAAGACATGTAAATCATTGCTGTTAAAAAAATTAAAGTAGTGCGTTTTATCATCTGATTTCTCCCTTACTTTCTATATTGTCTATTATTTTTTGATAGTTTATTCTATCGTCTAAATCTTCCCCCTTCGCTGATATACTAGTATGTTAGTATAGAGAAAAACTATTACGTCAGTATGTATGTTTAATTACAAAACAGCCACAAAAACTACGATATTAGTAATGCTCCTATAGTCCCGAATGCGATTACAAACACTGTAACAATCAACGATTTGGGAAATAACAAAAATTCAACCAAACACAGTGTTAATTGTTGGAAATTCACCAAAATAAGGTGAAAGAATGAACTTCTCTTTATTAAATAAGCTTTGTCAATATAGTAATTGGAAATATTTAGTTGACTTTGTGTAGGATCAAAGTAAAAATTAAGTAAATAAAATAAAGACTGAATCCGTATTGGATCCAGCCTTTAGAATACTCATTATGCAGTTCCTTACTCTACTGTATTAAAAAATCCAAAAAAGATGAGAGGTATCAGTATGAATGACAAAAAAGATGTCTTAGATAATGGTCCTTTTTTTCACGGTACTAAAGCGGAACTAAAAATTGGAGATTCATTAGAACCACAACACTTATCAAATTACCAAAATAAAAAATCTAACTATATTTATTTTACTGCAACATTAGATGCTGCTAAATGGGGTGCTGAATTAGCAACATCTAAATCAAAAGAAAGAATTTATATTGTAGAACCATTAGGTGATTTTGAAAATGATCCGAACTTAACAGACAAAAGATTTCCGGGAAACCCAACACGTTCTTATAGGTCTAAATCTCCTTTGAGAATAGTAGCTGAATTGGGTTCATGGGAAAGACATTCCGATGAAGAGATAAATCATATGCTTACATCTTTAAAAACGTTACGTGAACAGGGAAAGGGTGTAATCTACGATTAATCATAATATCTATAAGGTATTGATTTAAGAAACCAAAAATCAATTTGCTTTTGCACTTTGTTTTTGGTTTCAACTTTTGCAAATGTTTAACTCCTAAAAAAGTAAAGTGTTTTGGAGAAAAGTGTGAAAAAAGTGATTGATCCCCACTGGGTAAGGGATAGAAGGTATATCTATAAAAATAAAAAGACTGAATCCGTATTGGATCCATGTAAAGGGGAAAAAAAGTTGGAAACTTAAATAGTTGATTTTATTGAAATAAAGACATATCATTTATTATTAATTTAAAAATAAAGTTGGAAACCATCTTAAAACAACTGTATTTTGGGGAACAAAAAAAGTTAGAAACCTTTCCTGGCATTAAATCATTCTTCATAGAAGCCACACACATACAAGAGAATACTCATTAATTATACCCACATGTATTCGGCTATCAAAAACTGCCGTTTATGGCTGTATGTTTTATGATTTGAAAAAGAACCTAAATTTACAAGAGGTGCATAAAATCTTGCATGTTTTAGGCTCTTTAATTTTATTCCTTATTGTGTTAAAGCACCCGTTAGCACAATTTTAAATTAATTCCGGATGGTCATCTTATGTTGTATTACAGAAATTTTATATTATTTATTCACACTTAAATTTCCTATTATTCTATTATATGAGGCATACAAAAAAAGCAGGACCAGTGATTTTTCAACCGCCATTCCGATTTACTCAACTTATTTAAAATCGAGATGCTCTAATTCTCCGTTATTTAATTCATAATCACTGTAACTAAGTTTCACTATTTTTCTCATTTCATTGTACTCTATGATTATAGTTTTTACGATTTCCGTTATTAGATTAAATTCCGCATCATTGAAGGCTTTCAAAATATCTTTATCCTCAAGTTTTCTAGTTCCTTCATAATTACTCCACGCATATCTATAAGCTATTGCTAATTTTAATAACCTTGGAGAAGCATACTCACTGTATTTAATAATGTAGTCACATATCTCTTTCTTATTGAATGAAGTCATTTCATCTTCTATGGGATTTATTTTTTCCGATATTTTTGAACCTGTAAAAACATCTATTTGTTGTTTAACCTGTTCGTGTTTGATTTCGATAAAAGGATATTCTTCAAAACTCAAATTCTGAATTTCATGCTTCTTATAAAAAAACCTAACGTATTCCGACTGTATAACTATTCCATAAATTTTAGCGTAAAGTATGCTATACCGATTAAAAGTATAGTCATTTGTAAATACTAAATCATTCGAGAAAATCTCCATCTCCTTCTGAAACAGGATTTTTACCTCTTCTGTTCTTCTAGTAATCTCCTGTATATCTTCCTTGGTAGCTAAATTTTTTCCCTTTTGATCCATATAAGCTGGCAGATACTTTTTAATAAAAAGTCCTAAAATAAATATACATACTATATTTATTATCCCTAGTGTCCACTCCAACTTCTCTCCACTCCCTTTAAAAAACACGAATATATACTTTTGATATTTATTTAATCCATCGAAGCTAATTGCAGTATACCCCATTCATTAACCCTTACTATATCCAGTGGTTCTACTTCTTCTCCTAAAAAACAATCTATGCTTCAGGTAAAATCATAATTCGCCTATATAAGACCTTTACTTAATTTTTCCTTACCCTTCTCTGTTGTTTGCCAAAATTGGACAAATTCATCCCTTGTTTCTTCAACTTAATAGGAAATTTCATAAGGTTGGTTGTTCATTTTTATTTTAAATATAATCATATATGTATTATTCAACAGAAACAGCATTTTACCTTCAAGTGCTTATTCTTATTCAGAACTCTTATCATTTTTCTTTTGACTTTCACTCTCCCTTTCAGACCCCATTTTTTCAATTAATTCATAATTTTAATATAACCCCTTTGATAAATGTGGTGGCACCAGGTGGTAAGCCTTGTGGCAGTCACTTGGTAAAAAAGATGGCAGAAGTGGTACATTCTTATGGCCGTAAACAATTACCTTATTTCATTAACGGGTGCTTTAACGGAATAAGAACGGGAACGTCCAAATCAGACGTTCCCATATTTTTTGCCTAAAAAAACAACAATACTATTTAACAAAGCCAATTATTTAAAAACAAATAAACGAAAATCAAATTAGGCAAATTTCACTTAACAAAAAAACCACCAGAAAGGTGGTTTTTTTGAAGGAACTCTATTAAACAATAACTTTGCAAAATGTTTCTTTCTTGACTTAAATAGATATACCATGAAGTAATAGTTTTTTCTGGCTGTTATTTAAAATAGAATTGTTAATTATTTGTGGGTATTTCCTTAATGTATCATTTGCTTTTACCCTTAACTCATTTTTTCTTTCTATTTGAACAAAACTAAAAGAACTATAGTTGATTTTCCCATTTTCACAAAATAGCTCAATAAAACGATCTGAATTATTTCCGGAATGTAAAATGCTATCAACAAGTACTCGTCCAGAACATTCAAAGCCATTTTCATTTTCAAAATTTTTGATTGTGTTAATAGGACTATCTGAACTTAAGGTGGTTAGAAGAGCAAAATAAGAAGAGTCATTCAATAATTCAATCACGACATTCTTCATTAATACACCTCCTAAAATACAGTATAGTACTTATCAAGTAATACAAGATTACTAATTATTAACTCCCGTGCTTCTTCCATGGTTTTTAGAACCCTTGTAGTTCCACTCTTATCCCAGTGGTTCAAGGTATTTCTATGATTTCGGTAAAAGTTATAAAGTTCATTAATATAAAATGTTTGTTGAGTAGTAAAGTGTTTTTGATGCCCAACTTGAAGTTGACGGTCATCAGGTAATCCTGGGACAGGTTCGAAACAACTAAAACCATGTGAATCATCATCTTCTTTTATTATACCCACACTAATCAATATTTCATACAAATAATATTCAATAGCTCTAAGAGAAGGAGCTGCTAAATCAGTATAATCTGGTCTAACTCCCTTTAACATTGTATTAAAAACGGCTTGATTTAGTGTATTTATTAGTTTCTGATCATTCGTCTTAATTTTATTAAAATTAGGTAGGTAATGATGAAACTTAAGGGTAATCTCCTCCTGAGGAATATTGATTTCATGATAATCATTTAGGAGTTCAATAACCTCTCCATTATTCGGGAGAAGTTCTACCACAAGTCTCATTAATTCTTCTAGTAAACTAGATTGCTTGCCTTGTATCGTAGTCGTCCCATTTTTATAACAGGTAACTACTATCTTGTCGCTAGATAATGACAAAATAAAGTTTGTACTTTTATTTGTTTTTCCAGCTTCAAAAGTATTTATATCTTGATTACTGCTAGAAAGAATTTCAAATATAGTTGTAAACTCCTCTATTTCAATTCCTGTAATTGTTACACATCCATTTGAATTATTCTTTATACCCTTTTTTAATAAAGATTTTTTTGCTAACTCATCAGCTTTTTCATTATATACTATCCCCGAATGAGCTTTAACTTTATGAAATTCAAGATCTATACATCTTTTCATATCATTAATAAAAATAACATAATCCTTCGCAATTGTAGAGTTAGCTTTCCAATCACCTACTGCCCATTTCTCAATGCCTTCATAATCATAAAATAGAGCAATTTTTTTATACCCGTAACCAACTGCATGTGTTATAGCATTTTGAACACCTTCAATTTCTCCAGCTACATTCCGAGTATCTATGTAATCCTTATTATTATCGGATCCTATTATTTCTTCTTTAATCCCTTCCTTATCAACTAATACAACACCATAACCATAAACCTTCGATTCGGTATCATAGCTACCGTCTACAAAAGCTACTATAGTTGTATCATCAAGTTGATTAATAAATTCATTTATTTCTAAATTAGTATTTCCTTTCAGCTTATCAATTTTAGACGAGACATCTAGTAGAAAATGTTCTGCTTCTACCAATGTGGAAAAACCTTTATATGTTGCCCCAGTAAATCCTTCTACTTGCTTTTTACATTCATCCCATGTTTCATAAATTCCAGTATCTCTACCAACTTTAACAGCGTAATATTTCTTTTTTGCCAACCCGATTCCCCCACAGTACATCCTATTATATATAGAATGAATATATTCAATAATAAAGATGGTGATTGTCTATTTATTAACAGCAACAAAAAACATAATCATATTAGTACAATATTTATAGCTTTCCATGACTCTTGCTGTTTCTTTTTATCAAAGGAAGGAATGGCATCGAACTGTACTTTCATCCCCTCTTTTACTTCACCCTTGATATTAGACTTATTACAAAAAAATGTATCTTCAGAGGTCTTAATAAAGCAGAAGGGTTTATCTTCTTTTACTTTTATAAGGCTTCCCACTAATGCTGTTCTAGTTTTCCTTTTCAAACTTCCTTTTTTTATTTGTTTAATGTGTATACCCTCGGCATTCCAATATTCACGACATTTAAGTGTGACTTCTTTAAATGTCATCGCGTTTGTAATATTCAATAAAATTCCGGTTTCCTTTATCAGTTGTTCTATATCATCTTTTACGACCCATTCCCTTTTTTCACGTATTTGTTTAAATAGGAGCAGATGAAAATATGATTCTTCCATTCTATTTAATTCTTTGCATAAAAGAGCAATATCATATATTAATGTAACAATACTTTCAAGTTTATGAGAAAGTGTAGCAGCATGATACATTTTCTTTAGGGCTATTTCTTCATCACCCTTATACTTTAATACTCTAGCTAATTGATGAACAATCCACCAATCAACATTCCTATGTTTGTTAAGGTCTGATAAGATTTTTATAGCCTCATCAAAATTACCCATTTGTTCATATGCATGGGCTTCAAGACATTTAAAGAATTTTTTAACTTGGTTTGCTTCATTTACAATAAATCTTACCATATCTATTGCTTCTTGATATTTTTTTTGATGAATCAAGCATCTCACTTTATGGTGATGCCAAATTAAGTAGTTACTCCAAGGTGTTGAACCTTGGACAAGAGAAATTGGTTTTCTATCCAGGGTCTCAGGATCAATTCTATCAACCCAACTAGAGGCAATTTCCCATTTTTTATACTGTTTGGCCTTTTTTAAAACAAAAAGAACAGTAGTAGTTTTTGGTAAATCATCTGGATTTAAATCCATTATTTTATTTGCTACTTGCAAAACACTTCCTAAGGAAGAAGATTCACTTTCATTTTTCAAGTTACTAATATACGTCCATATCAGTTCGTTTCGAAACCAATCAAATTCCATGTAATCTTTTTTATATTCTTTTACTAATGAAAGAGCAACTTCGTGCATATTTAACTTCCTCAAACAATGTAAATATCCTGCCGCTATATATTTATCTCTAGAAGTGTTTTTCCATAAATCTTGATAAACATCCAATGCCTCTCTTAATTTACCCTCTTTTCTCAACATGTTCGCCTTTTGTTGTTGAACATTACTCATGGTTTATCACCTTTGTATTTTAATTTATCCTTAATAAATTAATTCTTATTAATAGAAAGTAAACTAATTATGCTTATATATCCTAATACAATGTTACCATAATACTAACTAATTTTGACAAAAAATTCCCATAAATATCTATTTACCCAATCACGATAATACAAATGTAATAGAAAATTATCGCAAGCATATTTTCTTCCAATTTTGACTTCTGATTACCACCATAAGAATGTAACCACTTCTGTCATATTTTTCACCAGCAATCGCCAGTAGATTTACCACTTATCGTAATATATTTGACAAGAGGTAACGTCATGAAATCGCTTTAACAAAGTTAAGAATAATGAAATAAAACAGCCAAATCCCGTACTTTTAGAGAGATATTAGACTTATAATCTCCACAACTAGCCCAAATGCTGAAGAAAAATATATGTTTCAATTTATTTTTTATCTAATTTTTCCACTTCTGTTGATACTATATCAACAATTCTATCCGTACTTTCTATTGTTAATGATAGGTTATCCTTTATATTTTTAAAAGTTTCATTCGCCTTCCTTGAATCAGCTTTATATGAATATAAAAACCGGTGTTGTGCATAACCCTGTTTTACATCATGATAGCAAGCTAATATTTCATGATAGGAAAGGTATAAGTGTTCAATTGCTCTTTCTAATCTACTTTCTTTTGTTACACTATTTAGTAGTATTTTTATTGATTCAAATTGTAGAGAATCTGCAATCTTTTCTAACCATTCCCAATGGTCATTCCTTGAGTTGTTACTTTGATTGAAAGCTTCTAGCATGTTCCTTAATACACTTCCATTATAGCTTAGTTCATCAAGACTTCTTTGAACCAATGTAGTGATGTATTTTTCCTCACTTTTCTTTTGCTGCTTCATCTGCCAATCAAAGGACTTTTTAGCAATAAGGTAACCACCAATAATACCAACAAGTGGACTTATGTAAATAAATATTTTCTCAATTATGTATATATAGTTATTCCAATGAGCATTCAAAATTAATATATAAAAGGGATTAATCCCCAATTTACTCACCCTCCGTTTATCTAAAGTTTAAAAAATAAGAAAATGTGTTTTGAAACTTTTGTCTATTTTTATTATTAATGTAATTTGGTAAATCTGATATGTGTGAACCTACAGTAGCAGATATGCCAGATAGTACCGCAATAAGGATAGGACTTAGTGATTGGTGAAAACCTATTGCAGTCGTGGACATAGCCCCCACTGCAGTTCCAGATACTTTTAAGAAATGAATAAGATTATCTCTAAAGCTGTTTGTGTACTCGATTATATAGGGTTCAACTTCTTTCGCTATGTATATTTCAACTTCATTAATGAAGTCGTGATTAAATTCATTTTCTGCTAGAAAGTTAGCTGACTCAATTAATTTTCTTCTTAACTTATATAATTTTTCAAAATTATTATTACGAGCATAAACCAATTCCCTTACTGGTATTTCATTTAGAATCGTATCTGGTATAATAGTTTCCGAAATTTTATAAAGTAAATATTGAACGTTTTGTATATGATTATTAGTTAGTTGTTGAAACGTTTCTATTACTTGTTGTTCATGATTGTTTTTAGCAACTTGATATTTCTCGATAAATATATTTGAAATATCATAATCAATAAATGATGGTGTTAAATCTAGGACACCTGCAACCATTAAAGATCGATTAAGTTTACCTAAGATTGAAAAAGCTTGTATTTCGTGGGCGTATCTTATACTCTCTTCATTGGTATATATATTAGGCACTTCAGGTATATCAGGATATATTTTTATACCGTTTGGTTGTATAAACATACCACGTACAGCGGCGCTATGGATTGAATAATCATCTGAGTTTTCCATTAACTTTTTAGTCATTTGCATGAGATTAGGATTACCAGTATCAAATTCATATGCCAAACGAAGTGAAAGCCAATGATTCTCATAAAATCTTCGAGCCTTTAAATTAATAATATTTAAAATTCCTTTTTTGTAGGCATAGTCGAACTGATTTATTAAAAGTTCTTCACTTTGTAAATACTTACTACCATTATATAGCGGAGCGTAATTAGCCATTGATATTTCCATATTGCCAAAATCTAGAGAAGCTACATCACTAGGAATTAGGAAATTGTTTTCTTGAGGATGCAGGATTGAAACCTTATCAAACAATAAAATGAGCCTCTTTAGAATCAATTCATTTAAGGGTTTATGAGTTATTACTAGTGTATTTAGTCCATCTTTTGCCATACTTATCCTCTTTTTCATTAGTTTTCAATTATTCTTAATAAAAAGAAAATATAATTATCTATATAATATCATGTTAGATATGTCATGGATAATTAATCTTATCCTTATCTCTTAATAATTTTTTTAATCCCCAACATATGGACCTGTGACCGCCATTTAGGACGATAAAATTTTTGCTTGGTATGTTGAAACACTTTTTTTCAGTTAGAAACGCGTGTTTTTCGTAGAGGTGGGTATGATTGATTAGTGTTTTTGATAAAATCATTTCCGTAGGGAAATCGATAATCAAAAATACTGTTAATTGGAGTATATTTTATGAATATAACTAGTACCTAAAAATACACAATAATGCAGTAAACATTGCATATTTTTGGATCTTTAATTATATTTTTTGTTGTGTTTAAGCACCTTTTGGGGAAATAGTATAAACTATAGTAATGTGTTATCGTTAATAAATTTCAAATAACTTAAGTTACGGATGAATAATTATAATGCTCAAAATACTTAATAAATCAACGAATCATATAAAAGTGAAACAGCCCATAAACCCGTAGGATTCTACGGGTTCAATATTATATTCTTTTGAGGGCTGCTGACCATTTTTAGCTAATCGTTTTCGTCGCATTCTCTTTAACCTGATTGATTATATGAACAAGTTTCTTCTGTTTGCCTGGATCAAATAATTTGATAAAGCTCTGCGGCTTATCGAAAGGTGGTTTGGTAAGTTCAGCAGCATTTTCAAAATAACCGTTATGCTCTATATAATCAATGACTTTGTTTACGAAAGCAATTTGATTTGCATTAAGACTCTCCTCATTTATGAATGAGGAGAAAGCTTTTAATGCTGCCTCTCTTTCCATCTTTGCAATTCTCCGGACAAGTAAACCAAACGGCGTGTCTTTAAAATTATGTTCGTAGTCTTCCTTTGTCCCAAGTTCGCCAGTGAAAATTTTTTCTAGTGTTTTATAATCAGACTCATTGAGAGGGATATTGTTTCGTAATTTATGAATTGCTAAATTGTTCTTGTTTTCCTCTATATACTTATTGACCTTAAGCTTATAGTCCTCAAAATCATAAGATAATTCAAATTCTTTTCCTATTGTACGCTCTAATTCAACATCATCAAGATTTGTATAAACAAACTTAGGTGCATCTTCTACTGCAAATTTCATCAAATCACGAAGCTCTTTCCTAATTCTTTCAAAATTCAGGATATCTGCTCCATCCCAAAACTCATCTTCTGTAACCTCTTTTAAGATAGGGATCTTCGCTTTAACCGCTGGAATCGTTGCTTTCTTTAAAAGGATTGAGGCTTTTGAAATTGTAGCGTTTTTGAATCTTGTTAACATCTTCGTTCCCTCTATTTGAGACAACATCAACCCATAGATTAAGTTATCAAATTCAACCGCCTTTTCATCATTGTCATGCATTGAAACTAGGTCAGCAATATTTCCGATTAAATCGGATTTATCTTGTTCAGTAAGGCAAATAAAAGCTTCTTTCGAATTAAATTTAACAACATGTTTTCTTTTCATTTTTACATCGATTCTATCAACAGAAAGCCTAACAATTTGCTGAAAAACTTCATCAATCATTGAATTCCTTAGCTTTTGAAAGTCTTCTTCCACAAAAGCTGAGTCCTGCATATGGAAAATTAGCTTTATTCTCTTAGCAAAAATATTCGCTTGTGTAGACATGCTTGCACTTGCTTCAATTCCATTCTTTTTCTCTCTGAAATACTCAAAATTCCCAAGATAGTCAAATATATAAAAGTATTCCTTATCCTTTCCCTTTCCAAAAAGATCAGGGCGTATTCTTGTCCCTCTACCAATCATTTGCCAGAATTTAATTTTTGAACGTACACGTTTAAAGAATACAAGGTTTACTATTTCCCTAACATCGATTCCCGTGTCTAGCATATCAACGGATACTGCTATATGCGGTTCTTTGGTTGGATCTTTAAATTGTAAAATTAAATCCTGGGCATAATCATCATCGCTAACAATACGTTTACAAAATCCACCTTTATACTCTGGGTAAAGCTCATTAAAACGGTCCACAATAAACTGAGCGTGTCTCTTGTTAGTAGCAAAAATGATCGTTTTTCCTAAGCGTGTGCCACTCGCATTTTTCAAGCCATTCGTCATAAGATCATTGATTACATGGTCAACCGTATTCTGGTTAAAGATAAATTTATTAATTTCAGGTGCAGGAATTTCGTCTGGCATCGTACCATCTTCATCCGTAAAGTCTTCTTCATATCTTTCTCTTTCTTCCTTTGAAAGATCCTGATAGGTAATCCCTTCAGATAAAAACTTTGTAGTTACCTCAATATTATGGAACGGAACCAATACATGATCCTTATACACTGCCGTGTCATAATCATAAGCAAAAGTTGGCACATTCTTTTGGACTTGAAAAAAGTCATAAGTGCTACTATGGACGTCTTCCCTTGGTGTTGCCGTTAAACCAACCACATATGCATCAAAATAATCAAATATAGCTTTATATTTCTTGAAAATACTTCTATGACTCTCATCAACGATGATAAGGTCAAAATGTGCAGGAGTAAATAAGCGACTACCATCAGGATTTCTAGCACTGTCTATAGAATTCAGCATCGTTGGATAGGTCGAGAATACTACCCGTGCATTTTTATCATCTTTATTGGATATAAGATTACATAAGGACATATCCGGGAGATAAATTTTAAAGTCGCTCTTTGCTTGAGATACTAATGCCGTTCTATCAGCTAGAAACAATATATTCGTAATATAACCGCCTCTTGAAAGAACATCTGATAAACTAGCAGCCGTTCTTGTCTTTCCCGTCCCAGTCGCCATAACTAAAAGAGACCTCATATGTCCTTTTTCAATATTCTCAGCAACAGCTCTTATCGCTTGTTTTTGATAATATCTGTCAGTTATCTTATCATCTATTTTGACCTCACTTAAATTTTTTCTCGAAAACCTCCGGTTATAAATTTTATGTAAATCATCTCTTGAAAATGCACTACTAACCGCTCTTTGTGGACTAGTCTTATCATCCCATATAAAGTAATCATATCCGTTCGTATTAAAGATGATTGGCCGATGACCTGTCATTTGTTCAATGCAGTTAGCGTATAACCATGCTTGGTGAGTACCCTGTTTTGGATCCTTGATTGTTCTTTTCGCCTCAATTAATGCAATAGGAGTACCATCCTTCCCCCAAAGTACATAATCAACAAAGCCCTGACCAGAACCTAATTCCTTTGGCATTCCAACAACTGGCATTTCTACTTCTACACAATCTTTTTTTGACGTTTGAGAAAAACTCCAACCTAGTGTTTTTAAGTCTACATCGATATACCTTTTTCGTGTTGCAAATTCTGAGAGATCTTTGCTTGTGAATTTTCTTTCTGCTTTATTCTCATCCTTATTTGCAGTGTATTCCTCGCTCTTTTTCTCGAGTTCTGCCACAAGTCTTGCAATTTCCTTATCTTTTTCATTGATTAGTTTATCCGTTTTCTTTTTAAAGTTCTTAAGTTCATTGGATAATTGAGTCTCTATTTTCTTAGCTAATTCCGCATTGGCATCAGTTCTAGGTATAAGCTTCTCATCAAACTTTCTATCTTCATAATCAGATCCATAGCAATAATCAATCCATTGGATAAATTCAAATAAAATTGAAAGTGATAGAATAGCATCATTATGAGAAATTGATTTTTCCGTATGTACAGCCATGTTTCCAACCTTAACAATATACTGAAGTTTCCCCCAGGTAGTCGGATCTACGGCATAACGAAATGATTCCTCGTGCACTAGAGCCTGCAGGTTGTCTTTATATGGCATTTTCATGGTAGTATCTGCAGAATAAACCCATTTAACAGCTAACTCGAACGCCTTTCTACTTCCAACTGCAGACATGGCAGGAGAAGTTATTAATACATTTTCGGCATCCAAACAAGCTTTGGAAAATAGCTTATATTCAGTGCTATCTTTTAAAAATTGAAAATTGGTTGCCACATAATCACCTGCTTTCGCTAATCGAAATATTTACTCATAAGACTATTGAAAAGATTTTGGCTTTCTATGATTGATTGTTTAACGATATCTTTTTGTTCTTCAATTTTTGATACTATTTCGGCGAATTTATCCTGTAGTTCTGGCGGTGGTAATGGTAAAATGGCATTTTTTATCAAATTAAATTCAATGTTATCAGCAGTTACAGATCTAACATTTTTCAAAAAATTCATTTGTGTCATTATAAAATAGTACAAAAGATATTCTGACTTAATAGTATTATTGACAACAAAGGCTTTCATATCTTGATTTACCGCAACAGGTACTTTATTTATTGCAACAGGTAATTTTCTCTTTAAAATTCCACTTCTAATTACCATTAGTATTGAATTCGAAGGTATTAATTTCGCTGAACTATTACTAATAGCGTCCTCATTTATATGGTCTATGCTGTCTGAGATAAAAATAGTTTTCATATCTTTTGGTGTAACCCACGGAATATCACCAACATAGTATTCAGGTTTACTTTTTGATGGTGTTCCTCCACCAAAAATATTTTCACAAACCTTTTCAACAGTGGTAATTTTCCACTTTTTATCATTTATAACAAGGTCTCCAAATAAATCATAAAAAGTGGCTTCAACTAAATTATCAAGTTCTTGTAGCTGTTTTTTATGAATTTCAATTATTTCTTGAGTTTTATCTAATGTATTTGCTATTTCCTTTTGTGCATCTTTTGGTGGCATTGGAACCTTTGTCTTACGAACTAGTTCACTATTTAGATTATTAACTACACCGCCGACTGCTGCTTTAATAAACTGTCTTTTAACAAATGGAGAACTTAAAGCATAATATAAAAATCTTTTTTCGAAAGAACTGTTACTATCTCGAATTAATAACCAACCGTCATGAATACAACCGTCAATATTTAGAATATAAGGTCTACCAAAACTCATTGAATTTGATAAAATAAAATCTCCTTTTTTAACAAAACGGGACTTCTTCATTCCTTCTGGCTTGATTTTTTCTTTTGTACTATTTATATACATAGAATTTGATTCGGCATCACCAATTTTAATCCAATTAATCCCATTTGGTTCATCAGTAATAAAACTAGAAATGGGTCTTGGGGAACCTCCTCTTTCGATAATACACACTTCCCCTAATTTCACATTTTCCCACTTACTCATTATCCAGTAGCCCCCTCAATTCCTCCATCTTGGAACCTAAATCGATTGCCAATTCATCAAGGCGAGCCATTATAACTTCTGGCTTATCATATTCTACTTTTTCATATTCTATTTCTTTGTATCGATTTATCGACAAATCATATCCATTGTTCTCAATCTCTTCTTTATCAACTAGGAAGCTTTGTTCAGTTTTCTTCCTTGCCATTTCATTTTCGAGATTATGAAACCTGTTAATAATATCAGGGATATCACCTTCATTCCCCAACTTATTTCTCTTATCATCTAGTGAATAGCCATCTGACTTCATATCATAAAACCATACTTTATCTGTTCCACCTGCATTTGTCTTTGCAAACACAAGAATAGCTGTAGAAACACCTGCATATGGTTTGAATACTCCACTAGGCATAGAAATAACTGCTTGAAGGTTTTGGTTATCAACTAATTCCTCTCTTAGTGCTTTATGAGCTTTTGTAGTACCAAATAGTACTCCATCTGGAACAATGCATGCACATCTTCCACCTAAATTCAGCATTCTAATAAACAATGCAACAAAGAGTAACTCTGTCTTTTTCGTATTGCTAATTGCTTTTAAATTATCATGTATACTTTCAGCGTCTATAGTCCCTGTGAATGGTGGATTTGCTAAAATAACATCGTATGTATCTGTTACATCGTTTTCCTTTGATACACTATCAGAATAATTGATTTGTGGGTTTGAGATAGAATGTAGCATAAGATTCATTGCAGATAAACGAAGCATTGTACGGTCCGTATCAAATCCACTAAAAGCCTCACCTTCAAACTTCTCCCACTGTTCTGTTGTCATTTCACTTTCATATTTATTTCTAATATATTCAGCAGCAGAAACTAGAAAGCCAGCTGTTCCACATGCTGGATCGCAAACTTTGTCATCAGGTGTAGGTTGAAGTAACTTAACCATCATATCTCGTATGTGCTTCGGTGTTCTGAACTGACCATTTTGACCCGCTACAGACAGTTTGCCGAGCATATACTCGTATAAATCTCCCTGCATATCGAGATCTTTAATGTCATGTTCGTATAATTCATCTAACCCAGTTATTATTTTCTGTAACACTTGTGGTGTTGGAATAAGGAACATGGCATCTTCCATATATCGTGAAAATGCTGATGCTTTATTGCTATTTATGGATTTGATAAAAGGGAACACCCTTTGACCAATTATTTCATAAATTTCCCTTGCATCCTTATCCTTGAATTTTGACCAACGCATTGCTTGACCTTCTTCGGTCTGTGGAAAAATCTTGTTTTTCTCTTCCACACCAATTGCTTCAAGGCTTTCATATTCAATTTCTTTTTCATCTAAAGAGCGGATAAACATCAAATAAGTCAGTTGTTCAATAACGGTGAGAGGTTGTGTAATTCCCCCTGCCCATATATCCGTCCAAATTTTATCAATTTTATGTTTTATTTCTCCAGTAATCATCTTGGTTCACCTAATGCTTTCTGTTATAATAATAAAATTTCTTAGTCTCTACTAATAGAACTTATTTACCAATATAATACCATATTAATAGGCAAAACACTTTTACTATACTTAATTAAATTTCACCTATATCTAATTATCCATTGACTAGACAATATAATAAACATCCAATTTCTTTCAATAAGTGTCTATTTTTCAAAATAGCAATGAATAGAAAACACTCTTTTAACCTTTTATCAATAATTTCTTTTCAATCTCATTTCTCACTTTTTGACTCAAATCTTTATGTATTGGTCTATGACTTTCAACAGTCTTAAATGTGATATTTTTGCAGCCTTTTCTCTTAAGCTGACATATAACCATCGGAATTTTTTTATTAAGAAAAGTGGATCAATTATCTGCTACAGAGTTTCCACATGTGTATTTGGCACTTTAAAAATGATGTTAATGGCAGTATCTCTTATGAATATAAGAAAGCCTAAAATACGCAGGTAATGCATAAAACACTGCATATTTTAGGCTATTTTATTTTATTCCTTATTGTGTTAAAGCTACCCTTTAGTTGAATAAGGTTAAGTGATTATTTCTATAGAGGTTTGAATATCTTTATTTCTTATGCAAAATTTGCTCCAAACCAAGCAAAGAAAATAATTACACCCGCATTAACTAAGGTGAGAATTAATGCTATGCTCGGTAATAGTTTTTTCTCATTCTTTGTAAAGAACGTTACAATAGCCAAAATAAGAGATATTATAGTCCCAAATAATATAAAGACTAACATAAATCCTGTTGCACCCTCATTTGTCACTTGTGCAATTGGGTCAAGTAAGAACCAAGTTAGCGTAACTAATACACTCAGAGTTAAAAGAACATAGCTTTTCCATGAAATAATTTTAGTATTCAATTATATCGCCTCCTATTTTAGATGTTCCAAAGAACCACTATTAAATGTTTCCGTTTGATTACCAATGGGGTTCTGGAAGTAACTTCTTTCGGGCTTATCTAATAATAACGTCGTATAGGAATGGGATGCCTACATCCAGGATAAGAAAAGCGATGGCGACAAAAAGGATGGTTCCAACTATTGGTAGTATCCATTTTCTTTTCTTGACTTGGAACCAGTAATTGATTGCCCACATTACCGTTAGGAGAGTAAGCGTAACCAATGCAACCATGCCAGAGGTCATGTTTTGGTTTGGACTAATATTAAAGACAGAGAAAAATGCGAGTAATCCGATAGCTCCCAATAGGATTAAATTGACAACATGCACGACAATATTATAAATAGTATCATTGTTTTTCATTAAATTTCCACCCCATTTATAACTTCTTTCTAACCTATACTTTAATACGTGCGAAACTAATCAAAGTTCCATTTTCCATTATTTCTCCATTTTTATTTAAGCGAAGTCCATTTTCTTATTGAACTAAACTGCCTCTTTAGTTCAATAAGTTCAACAAAAAAGACGTATATCCCTTCCTGGATAAAGTCCAAAACAAATAACAGTTACTTAGAAAACAGACCACTATTACTTATGATTGTATTAGAATTTAACAAGGTTGCTTCAGCTATGCCTACTTTATTCAGTTCCATAAATGATTGTACGATTTGGTAACCAACTGCATACCCAGCAAATGGAGATAGACCAACAGGTTGAAACCCTTGTTCTTTAGCAATGTCGTCTCCGAACATGTAACTACTTACTTCAGAAAATCCTTTTACATTTAATGCTTCTTTGATTATTTCTGTAGAATATTTCAGATCCTCGTCATCAAATGAGGTAACCCATGGGCCTAAGAGTTCTTCTCCATATAATTCTTTAGCAAATGATTCTGCAAGCCCTTCTATCACTAAATAGTCGCCTACAGTGACATTCCCATGATCCCAGTCAAAATAAGAAAAACGAATATTGTGATGGAATTCATGTGCGATGACAGTTGGTATCCTTGGAATGTTATATTCATCAGGAAATATAGAAACTTGAATGAATCCAGGAATTCCCCCAAATCCACAATACCCCTTTTGGAGCTTGAGTCTGTCAGGATCAGCTATATACAAACCAAATTTCAATTCGTCAGCATTAATTCTCATTTCGTTACTTTGAAGAAAGTGAACGCATTTTTCTAATGTGTCAGTGGCTATTTGGATTGCTTTAATATCCTTTAGTTTGTTTAATGCCATGTTGCCCTTTACAGTTTCTGTAACGTCAAGATATCCAAGCATACTTGTTGCCATTAATACATCATAACCATTTGGTTCCTTTGCTTCTATAGGGACATTTATTGTTCTCCACATTTTTTCAAAGGGCTTCATCATTGAGTATCTAAAGAAATTTGCATGCCCCTCTTCCAATCGGAATAGTTCTTCATATTGTTTAATTGTATCTTCAATTACTACTTTCATTCTCCCACCACTTTCTATTAAACTTTAACCTTCACGATAAAGTATTACGCTACGTCAAAGTCAATAGGAATGTGAAGTTTTTCTTCTTAAACTAAACTGCCCCTATAGTTTAATAACTTCAACAAAAAAGTGCCTTAATCTTTCTTGGATTAACGCACCCTTTTCTTTAACGCGTTTTACATTCAGCAATCACTTCAAATAAAGGTTATTGTCCCACCTCATTATTTTCTTGTAGTGTTTTTATCAGTTCTTCAAAATTCTCATTAAATCTGTTTAATTCATAATCATAAGATCCGTTACCTGTATTGTTTCTTGTTGAATCCCTTATGGCACTTGATATAGTAAAAGCAGAAAATAGTATGCATATACTTAAAATAACTATTGCACCTGTCAAAGACAACCTTGGTTTTTTCTCGATCAACACTATCCCCCCCTAATACATAGTTTAATTCACTAATTAGTACACTTTAAGTGTAACACTCAGCCTCTTATATTTGGGATATTTTTTCCATTTCTTCTTCCACTAACCTGCTTCGTTAACTTAATAACTTCAACAAAAAGGTGCGTAATCCTTCTTGGATCAACGCACCCGTTAGTTGAAGTAATAGACTAATTCAATTTCATTATCGTTTCCATCTAATAGTATAAATTCATCAGGAAGAGGGTTCTCAAAATGGTCAGGTACTTTTTCGTATATAAGTAATGATTCGTCATCAGGCATGTTCAATTTAAGGTCATGTATCTTATTTCTTGAATTGATTAAAATAGTGTTAATTTTCAAATTAGGGTTTTTCCCATACAAAACTATGTACTTACCTTCACTTGTTTCTATTAACCGATTATTAATTAGACTCCCGCCATGACTACTCGTAACTATTTTCAACTTACCATTTACTCCTTCAACAAGGTGAGCGTATCCATACCCTTCATGGAATTGAAATAATGATACATATGATTTTGAATCATCAAGTTGTACCACTTTTAGTATATTAGGTTCATAAACTTCCATACTATACCCTCTATTTAGCCAAACTTTTAAACTTGATTGGATAGCTTCTTTATCATTTTCAATTTTATATTCATTAAAATAGTAAAATGAAAATCCAATGCCGAACACTAAAAGAAAAAACAATATTTTTATTTTCATTCTGACTTTATCCCCCTCCAAATTCTCTTATTATTTTCCACTAAACTGCTCCAGTAGTACAACAAGAAAAAGCTACCCTGACAGCTCTGTTCTTAAACTCTTGGACCCGTTACTACAATAATATTAATTTGAACACGCTCTTACCAGCAGAATACCTGCTACAATTATTACTATTGATAGAATATTTACTAAACACCCACTACTGGGTGTGCCCGTATGTGCTTGAGCCCACCCATTATTCAAAGCACCACCAGGGTTTTTTCGTTGTTCTTTAGCTTTTAACCTTTCTCTTTCTTCCTCGGACATTATACTCCCTCCCATTTTTTACATAAAATTCCTCTTTGCTTTTTCAATTAACCTGCTTCGTTTGTAGAATAAATTCAACAAAAATAAGCGATAATCCTTCTTGGATTACCGCACCCGTTTGTAAAATATTGTTAATGTACATTATCTGCTATAGGTATTTCCCTTAACCTATTACTATACTATATGAAATATTAAGTTTATCCCAAATCCAAACCTGAAAAACTCTATCTATTTCTTTTTTTAGTGCTTCATCATCCAAACCTTCAACAATACCTAATTCTTTAAAAGTAAATGTTTCTGACGCCTCTGTATCTTCATATTTTGTACTACTGAATGAAAAAGTAACTGTCTTATCCATTGGTTCATCCTCCTATTTAAGCCTGCATAAATTCGCCTTTAATTAGAAGTTTACAGTATTCCTTCTTATTGCACTAAACTGCCCCTTTACTTCAATAAGAAAAAGCCATTCTCCTTCTTGAAGAATAGCCCCCTTTAGCTTAACAAAATTTAATCGAACTCTTTGGCAAGTGAATACAAATTTTTTTGTATTCGCACTTCGATTTGCGGAAACAGATTGTAAGAGTTTCTTATATATCTAAGAATTCAAATTTGGCTTCGTTTGTGTTCATTTCATCTATTAATTCTTCAATTATCATATCATCAGGTTCAATTTTGGATTTAAAATCTTCTATATTGAGTTTTAAATTACACTCACTGTTGATTTTAGAGATATTTTTATAAAGATAATCAGCGACATCTATTTCAGTTCCATCAACTGAAAATAGAAGATTATTCATATAGAAACCTTTAAAATTAAAATGATATGCACTTCCATACCATTCATCTTTGAATTTACTAAAAAAAACAGATTGGACAAAGTCGTCATCTTTGTCTTCATATAAATTAAATGTCACCCTATTTGCGTTAATCGGAAACTTAGACGTATCAAATTCTAAGAAATAATTAAGTGCTTCATCAATATCTTTAAAGTCGCTATCAATAGATTCAATTTTTTCTTCGCCATTTTCTAATATGATTATCTTTTCTAGGAATTATGTTTTGTAGAGTTTTATAAAAAAGAATCCATATGAATAATAAAATGGTTTTTACAAATGAAAATTGAATCCTTATTTTAAATTCCTTATTAAACAATCCTGCACCGTTAATTGAATAAGGAAAATAATCTTTTGTTATAGTAGAATCGCACCCTTAATATAGAATAAAGATAATTTAATACGTTTAATAGTTTTATATACTAATTTCCTCAATAAATTATTTTTGTCTTTTTTTAGTTATCAATAAATAGCAAACACCCTTTTAACCTTCCATCAATAATTTCTTTTCAATCTCATTTATAACTTTTTGACTACAATCTTTATATATTGGTCTATGACTAACAATAGTCTTAAATGTGATATTTTTGCATCCTTTTCTCTTAAGCTGACGTATAACCATTGGAATCTTTTTTATTAGATAGTCTTCTAGAGTTTCAACATATTCTTCTAAAGTTCGATTACTTATCGGCAAAATATTATTACTACCTGTTCTTCTTATTCTCCCTCTTTCTAATGATGATAAATATCTAATTATTGTGTTCTTTTTGATTGGTATATTTGGGTTTTCTCGATATGCTTTATTAGCTGCTTTCTTGATTTTCGCACTTAGTTCAATATCAATGCTGACCCAATCAAGTGTGAAATTTTGCAAATTTAACGTTCTTCTATTTTTAGATTTAATATCTGTTACTTTCTCAACTGTTGCAGAAACCTCTTTAAATCCTTCTAGAATTTCTGTCTTCGCCAATTTTTCTATATCGAATCTAAGCTTATTTTCGTTTAGGTTTACATCATATTCTCCATAAAAAAAATCATCAACTGACCCTACAAGAAATTGTATTACTAATAAATTTAGTCTCATATCTGAAATAATTTCCTGTGACATTAAACTCGTATATACATCTTTAGAATTTATATAATCGCTAGATAAATTAAGCTCTTCAAGATCTATTGATGCATACCGCAACAAGTCAAAAATAAACTTTTTTCTATCTATTTTGTTTTTTCCAAATGAATATCCCCTTATTTTTAACCAAAATTTAAGTTTAGAAACAAAGATATTCTTATTTATTTCATTTGAGTAGTTTATTAACCTATTTATATTCTTTATCATTAATTGAATAACATTGGATATGCCTAAACTATCTTCACTATATAACTTATGCCCATTAAAACAATATGGAGTAGTAATTAGTTTGGTATCATTTGATTTTGATAAATGATCATTACAAATTGGGCATTTAGATAATAATCTCTTTTTATGGGTTGGGCAATGCTTCAAAAAACTAATTTGATGCAACCGATGAACAAATACTTCACCAAAATTATTATCATCAAAAGTTAAACACTCCGGACAATAATGAATCTTTTCATGAATTACTTTGTTATTCCGCCTACCTAAGAGACCCCCCACATTAAAAGTTTTTCTACTGGTTCCTCCCCCTAAATCCTCAAAAATTATTGGCAATCTATCCATAGAGATAAAAGGCTTGATTATTGGAAATACAGTATGCTCATTTATTATTTTATTTTTTGAAATGAAATTATCCTTTGGTAACTTGTTTATTAGATAGTCCAAGTTCCTTGGAAAATGTAAATTTTTATGTGTATTAAAATTTAACAATTCGAGCTTTGTTAATTTAAATGATGGATTTCCTGAACGGATATGGTATCTATGAACAATGCTTCTAAAATCTTCATCTTTATAAGGTACAGGGAAAAATGCGATAGTTTCAAACAAAAAGAATCCCCCTAAAGTGTTTTTCACTACTCTAATAACCAAGTTTTTGTATTAATTTCATCTGTTAGAATCTTATCTACAAGAGGATCATAATTAAGACTTAAGTTAGCCTCTCTTATTAGGATCCACTTTTTTATATTTCCAAATTTCTGTCTAAGGTTTTTAGCTGCGAACCTTGTTGAACTATCATGCCTCGTTACTAAAATAAATTAACAAAAAAGGGTACCTTCAAAAAATGACCTATACCATATTATTCTTAAGCCAGTTCCTACAACAAAAACATTTGGATACAATTTCCTATATTTATCATCATTATTACCTAATTTCAAATTGAAGAGTTGGTCCAGAATATGAAAGGTTGTAATTAACTCTAACGCAAAAAAACAATCTTTTTAAAATTTCTCTTTTCAAATAACCTGGACCTTTACTTCAACAAGAAAGGGCGATCTTCGCTATTGAAGCATCGCACCCGTTACTTTAAATACATTACTTCACAATCAGCCTAAATCTAAAAATGAACGGACTTTTTCTACGTGTTTATCCTTGAGATATATTGAGTCCAAAGTATGGCTTTTCGAATGGGATCACCAAAGAAGTACCTTTCATACTGGGTTTGCCTTGTGCCAAATGGACTCATTGTTAATTCCCATGCTAAACGGAATAGTTTTACTCGTTCTTCAGCATTCTTACTGTATGCCTGGACCCCTCCCACTTTAAAACCTCTTCTCTTTTATGAAATATCAAATTGATTATTTTTATTTTTTTTTAATTCTTCACTTATTATTTCATTTACATTAACTCCAAAATTTTGAGGCAAGTTTGCAGCTCTAACTAACTTCGATCTCGTTATTCTGGAATGTTTGTTCCTAAGACTTTTAGCAGCGTGCCTAACTCTCCTTATTCGAAACTCTTCTACTGTTTCTGTAACCTCTTCCAAAAGCTTACGAGACTTAGGCAACTTATCCAAATGTTTTTCTAATAATGATATCTTCCCAACCGCTCTTCCTATCTTACTTTTCGTTATCCTTACTAACGGTACAGTATTAATCAACTTCAAAAATTCATTGTTTATTAGTAAAAAAATATCATTATCCCTATTTTCCCAATTGATGATATTTTTTTTACAAACCGGTTTTAATTTTGGTGGTAAGTTTTTAAATAACCATTCTCTATCATTACGGTAAAGCCAAATATAAACACTAGGCAATGACTTTCTTAATTCAGTTCTACTTAATCCTATTGCGTTTTCTTTGTGATGTATCCATCTTCCTCTATACTCAAACTTCCTGTTATAGGCTGAATTATTTACTTGATTAGGCTTTTCCACTATATCTTTACGTTGTATAATACTTTTTACAGTGTTGTAATCAACTTCTAATTTTTTTGCTATTTTGTATATGGAGTCACCTTTCGCGTATAGATACTTTACTTTACTAATCCAGATATCACCAAAGGATATTATTCTTCTTTTAGTATATCTATCTGAATAACATCGTTCAGGTCCTACCCTTGTATATACAAAACCACACTTACAAGTAAATATTCCTATCGGTTGCCCATTTTTCCTTTCAAATTTTTCTTTGATATTAGTAACTATTGCTTTTCCAAAATGATCTGATGCTTTGTTTAAACATGGGTAAGGAGGATCATTAAAGAAAAGGTTCGAATGCTTTTTTACAATACGATATGAACTAATATTAGTATTGAAATAATATAGCAACAATAAATGTCTTAAAGGATGACACGAAACACGTGGTTTCCTCAGTACTTTGTGTAACCATGTATCTTGATCATTAGAATTAATATTACACTCCAATAATTTCAAGGCATCACGTCCGAATTTACTTATAAATTGTGGCACAAATTTAGCCATATTAACTCTGGAAGAAGTCGTCGTATAACTATATTCTTTTAATTTCATCAAATAATAATTTCTTAAATTTTTTAATCCAATTACATCAAGATTTAGTTTAAGGAGTGCTTGAGATTCATTAGAAATAAACTTTAAGATTTCAAAGTGGTGTAATAAACCTTCATATGGTTCTACAATATCAACCTCACTTAGAGCATAGAATTTCTGTCTAGTACTTTGGATTTTAAATGACACATCAGAACATACTAACTGAGAATTATGGATAGGACAAATATATACACCTGGCAATTGATGACTCCTATGCCAATAAGGTTCACCATATCTTAATTGATCTTGATTATAACAGTCTAAACAATATTTGAGATTTTTCGGAAATGAAATATTACTACCCATTATTCCAAGACTCATATGCAAACTACTCCCTTTTTCATAAAGCATCATATTTTCTACCTTTTCTACAATGCTCTCTTTCAAAAAAGGACGGTAATATGGCAATAATGTATGGTTATCTCTTAGGTAAATTGGATCATACAAAAAACCTATATTTTTACATAATTCTACTAAATTACATGGTAAATCTGATGTAGGTATTAGGCTATCAATACTAAATAGCTCCATTATTGTTCTTTTAAAGCTGTGGTTCCCACTTCGCAAATGATATCTAGAAAGAACACTATAAAGTAACTCATCGTCATAACATCTAGGGAAAAAACTTAGCATTTTTTCTCACCCTAACTTATAAATTCATTAAAAGGTTTAATTATACCTACTTCCCTAAGTGCTTCCTCAATAGCTCTATCTTTTTCTAAAGCCTTTTGCATGATTAAACGAATATCATCATTACCTGAATAATGAATATTTTTCTTTCCTTTTGATTTTTTTCCTTTAGAAGTGTTTGAATCTTTAACTTCGGAATCCTGCATTTGAAGTGCGATACTAGCAACTCTTTTTCGTACTTCAACAATATTATCCATAGCAATATTAGATTCCATTATTTCAGATACAACTCTTATTGCTTCATCATCATTTAAACCAAGGTTCATTGCTATCTCTACCAAGTTATCGAAATTTATATGATTCTTAACCTGATTCATTGCCCTTTTATGTTCTAATTCCCCCTTACCATATATATCTAACCTGTCTCCGAGTGCTTTTATATACTCATTTACATCCACCCAATCAGCTTTTAAATCTGAGTATTTGATAATTGCTTGTTTATCTCCTGCCCTTAGTGCTTGAATAACAGGCTGAGCAAATTTCATATTGTTTTGAGCAACAGTTCTAATTAATCTACTAGATAACTTTTCTTGCCCAAAAGCGATTGCATGTTGTTGTGACTTAATGAAGAGTTTTACTATATAATCGGTAATACCCATAGTTAATTCATAAAATGTATCTTTTATCTCTTCAGAAAGTACAACACTCTCTTTAGTAAATTGAAGTTCCCATAATTTATTAATAAATAATTCCCATTCTTCTCCTTTAATCATTGGATCTAGGAACGTTGCACCGTTACCTTCAGCCCTCCTCCCGTTTGCCATTAACTTATTAAATAGCGTAGCAGCTTTATAAGTACCTATATATAGTATAGGAATACCCAACTTATTTGATAACTCAACAAAAAAATCAATCATTTCTTGTCCAGATTCCCCAGGCTTCATCCGTTGGATTTCATCAATAACTAAGACTCCTACGCAATGTAATGCACAGATATGAGCCATATCATCAATTAGCTCTTCCTCTGTAGAACGACTTTTTACGAATTTATCAAAATAATTTTGTTGTAAAATTTGATCTACTACCCTAAAAAAGTTCTGGCATAAAGATTTCCGTTTACTATTAAAAGGGCATTCTATTTTAATCCAAACTATTTGTTTTAAGTACCCTAAGGAATATTCCCCTCTTTGATAATTGGTATGAACTATTACTTGAGGGTACATTAATAATATTTTTTCAACAGCGGTTGTTTTACCAATACCACTTATCCCCATTACTGTATAACAATTAGCTGTTGAACGATTTCCAATCAAATTTTTACCACTTTCATCTAAATCATGGTCCAAAATATTTTTTACACCCACCGCAAATTGCCTTGCATAAAAAGGCGATAATGGATTCCTACCAACGTACCCTCTCCTAATTAATAAGGATATCTCAAATTCTATTTTTAAATGGAGAGGTAATGGTTGCATAAAATTACGAATCTGTTCAACGATATGTAATCTAATTTCAGGTGGTTTATCACAATCACCTTCTCTTAATTTTGGTAGATTAAATAGTAGTTCTGCTACCTCTTTCATTGTATATATTTTTGGTAGTGCCTCTATCAAGGGATTTTTACTATAGTCATCTATTTCCTGTTCTTTATAAATCGCTCTACATTGTCTCCCCATGAGAGCATAGATAATACTACCTCCTATATTTAATTCTTTTTTCACTTATTTTCTTCACCACTTCCTAAATTTTTTAATAAATTTATTATTCCTTTTTCATCTTTATTTTCATACGGGACATGCATTTTAATATCTATAATCTCTGCCGATTTAGTCGGGTTATTTGGTTTTAGAGTATCATTCCAGGCCTGCTTCTTTCTTAAAGTCTCTTTTTCGATACCCCGATTTTTCCTAATATCTTTTGTTTTACTATGCTTACTTTGCCCTGGAATTTGAGCGTTATTTGTTTTAGTTGACTCCTCTTCAATGATAGCCTCAACCTGTGCATCAGTATCTGCTGACATTTGCCTCTGTTCTCCTTTCAAAAGTTCTTCTTTAACGAATTTGTCTTCATAATACTCTAGTAAATCTTCAACTCTCGGTGTAACTTCCTCACCGTCATGAAGACTATCAGTCATGTCGAACCTTTCAAACTCTCCATCAGGTTTAAGAAAATAAATATTATTAATATTTCTTGGATCATAAGAGACTGTAATAGTCTTACTCCCTTTTATTAGAGCCGCTTCAAACCACTCATTTTTTATAGCATATTCAGAGGAATAATACCGACGGTTAAAATATACCCCCGCTTCCCTTATTGATGCATTACCACTGGGCATTAGATGCAAACGAACTAAGTCTCTACTTATTTCTTTTAGGTGTCCATACCTATTTTTAATACCCCATTCCCATAAATTTAATGGAGTAGGCGTTATATTATCCTTTATCATGTCTGGTGAAAGAGGATAATCTTTTAAAAGTTTTTTGTTATGCTCAATAATCGAAAGAACCATTATTTTCTCGAATGATTTCAATGTGAGTTTTGCATCTAGCCTGTAATCTTTGCTACCTCTTTCTTTGTAATTTTTATGTACAGCTCCTGGAATCCATTTTTTTATTTTTGTATTGATAGTTCGAAAATGTTGCTCAATAATACCTTTTAAATCAGCTCTATATGGAGGAGTATTCTTAACAAATATCCCAAGTCCATCAATATAATTTTCTATATTGCCACTTTCTAGTTCCCCTCTATCAGCAGTAATAGAGGAAGGTAAATAATGGGCTGGCCAGTCACTTGAACCAATATTATTTATCCCCAAAGATTGACAATACTCTTTCTTATTAAGAGAACAATTTTCTAATGCCATCATTGCACCAATCCATGATGGCCCCTCTAAGCCAACATATAATCCAACCACCATTCTCGAAAAAACATCCTTTACACAATAAACAACTGGTCTGCCAATGATCCTGTTCCGTGCTAGTGAACTAACAAGATACACATCAGCAACAGTTGCATCAATTTCAAAAATTGCACCTGGACCAGCCGCCCGTTTAGTTGCATTCCCTGTTTTCGCTCTATAATTTAACAAGTAATCTTTTTCCCCAAACTTCATCATTAATTTATCTTTTACGCTATATTCTTTATTAAACCAGTATACGAATTGTCTGTACGTTGGTGCTTCCTCTTCTTTGGGAAGTATGTGGCTTTTCACATTATTTACTATGTGATATCCTTGGTGATAAAAGTTTTTCAACATTTGGTCGTGTGTAAACTTTAAATCAGGAACTTCAGCTTTTTCATAATATAATCGAATAGCTATTTTAAAAATTTTTTTATCAGCCTCAGTTACATTTACACCAATTAAGGTTATATCTTCTTGTGTTTTCTTTGGTGGCCTTCCTACTTTTTTATCGCCCAATTTTTTTTCTTTTCCGGGACCACCACTATTTACATACATTGGTAATAGCGCATTTTTCACTTTTCCAAAAGCCCAATATTGTTTCATTTTTTTATATATCCATTTCTTCTTTATACCGTGTTTTCTAATTAGTTCATTTACTAATTCACCTCTGTAATTTCGGTCATATATCTGTGGTTCTAGTTGCAAAACGGGCTCTAGGATTTCCCACGCTTCGTCCCTTTCTATAGAATGCTTTTGAAGATACTCTTGTTCAGGAAAAAGTAATTTAATAAATGGTTCTTTCGATAATTTCCTTACAAAAGGGGTTTCAAGCGCCTCAATAATTTCACTATATGTTCTCCATATTGGCATCTGTTGCTTTTTCTCTCCAATTTTAGTTACTACAACATATTCTAAATTAGGAGATATCCATAATACCCTTTCAAGAAAAAGATGTTTATTCTCCTCATCAGACCATTCTATTATTGAATTCACCGAGATTTCATTCATCCGAACATCTCCTTACCTTTATATAATTGACTTCTATTATTAATTGATAAATTGACCTTTTTTGTTGGGTTGATTTCCTGTTCCATATCGGCTAGCCAATACTTATTTGCAATTAAATATTTTACGATAAATAAGCACGTCCCTAGCTCAAATCCAAATTTTTCATCACATTGTAATGCAACCATTGATAAGGGTTCCTTAGAAGTTGAGATTTCATTAAATAATGTTGGTGCAATCCTATGAACTATTTTTTCATTCAAACCTGAATAGCTTAAATACTTCGCGTTATAAATCAAATCCATATTCTTTATAAATATTTCAGAAAAATCTTTATCTGTTACAATGCCCCAATCAATTCCTAGTTCTTTGTAAAACTGTTGTTCTATTGCAAATTTTTCACCCTCTCTTTTCTTTAAATTACTAGCAGGTTTTATTTGCCTTGCCTTATACCCAATTCCCTTTTCTGTCTTTACTGTTATAAAAAAGTCTGTTGTCATTACAACAAATTCATTTGATTTTGGATCAGTTGGATGCTTAACACCTAAAAACTCTGCAATTTCTAATGTTCTTTCTATAGGAAGGAGTGGATACTGTTCCCTTATATCAATTACAGAGTCAGACCATTCTAAAGTAAAAAAATAATGTAATTCTAGGTCAGATAGTACATGATGAATTCTTTCTGTCTTCCATCCTTTAGACCTAGTTACCATCCCCTTTGAAGGAACATCATGAATAGTTAACCAGGGTTTATAATTGGAACCCTCTCCTTTTCCACGCCCTTCTTTTATCCACCGACTTATTTGGTCCTGATTAGTTTCTCTTTTTCTTTTAGCCACATTTATTCTCCTTTTAAGTTCTGTCAATCCCTTGCTAGGTATAGGTTCTTTGTATAGAGTCTAATATTAGACTCTATACAAAGAAAAAAACTCTGCCCTTGTTATGGACAGAGTTTTTTAAAAAAGTTGTTATTTTATTATTAATGAATATTAACGTATAAATTTTCATTTTTTCACCAGAATTATTTTTTTATTAAGCATTAATATGGTAAACTTTCTTATTAATTATTCAACTAATTAAAATTTACAACTTTTTTTGTTGGTTCCACTCTTTTTTTTCTAGTGTTCAACTTTTTTTGTTAGTTACCATCTTTTTTGTCTCTAAACAATCCAGCCTAATAGTTTTTATTCCTTATTCCACCGTTACGCTTTTCGCTAAATTCCGTGGCTTATCAACGTCACAGTCACGGTGAAGTGCTGCATAATAAGAGATAAGCTGTAATGGAATGACAGAGATTAGTGGTGTTAACATTTCGTTAACAGCCGGGAGCACATAACGGTCTTCGTCTGTTTCTAAGCCCTTCATAGAAATGATACATGGATGTGCACCGCGCGCAACGACCTCTTTGACATTCCCACGAATGCTTAGGTTCACATGCTCTTGTGTAGCTAGAGCGATAACCGGCGTTCCTTCTTCGATTAAGGCAATTGTTCCGTGCTTTAATTCTCCTCCAGCAAAACCTTCTGCTTGGATATAGGAGATTTCTTTTAGCTTTAAGGCACCCTCTAAGCCTACAAAGAAGTCCATCGCACGACCGATGAAGAAGCAGTTACGAGTGGTTGTGAAATACTCCCACGCGATTGCTTCCATTACTTCTTTGTCATCACAAAGAGCCTCCATGCTGTTTGCGATCATACCAAGCTCTTTGACCAGGTCCATACCCACCATTATTCCCTTTGATTCTGCTGTTACGTAGGCAAGGATTGCAAGTACGGCTAACTGGGCAGTGTATGCCTTTGTTGATGCCACTGCAATCTCAGGACCTGCATGTAATAACAATGTGTAGTCGGCTTCACGAGAAAGTGTTGAACCAGGGACATTCGTAATCGTAATGGCTTTGTGACCCATTTCTTTTACATGCACCAGCACAGCACGGCTGTCTGCAGTTTCCCCGCTTTGTGAAATAAAGATGAATAGTGGTTTCTCAGATAGTAGCGGCATATTATAAGAGAATTCGCTAGAAATATGAACCTCTACTGGAATGTGCGCCATTTTTTCAATGAACTGCTTCCCAACAAGACCAGCATGATAACTAGTTCCAGCAGCAATGATGTAGATACGGTCTGCTCCCTTCATTGCTTCGACAATACAAGGATCAATTGACAATGTACCATTATCGTTTTGATATTCTTGAACAATCTTTCTCATTACCAAAGGCTGTTCGTCAATTTCCTTTAACATATAGTGTGGGTAGGTTCCCTTTTCAATATCACTTGCATCTAGCTCTGCTGTATATGGATCACGGTTGATTGTTTCACCCGCTAAATTTTTGATTGTAACTGACTCTTTTTTAACAATGACAATTTCTTTATCCATTAACTCGATATATTGATCGGTTACCTGAAGCATGGCCATTGCATCACTTGCTACTACATTAAAGTTGTCACCAAGACCAACAAGTAGTGGACTTTTGTTTTTCGCAACATAGATTGTTTCGCTGTTTTGCTCATCTAGCATTGCAATTGCATAGGATCCCTTTAGAAGGCTTAACGTCTTACGAAATGCCTCTTCTACTTCAAGTCCCTGTTTTACGAATTGCTCTAGTACTTGAACAACGACCTCAGTATCCGTATCACTTTTTAACTCAACGTTTTGTAAATACTCGTCCTTAAGCTGAGTGTAGTTTTCAATGACTCCATTATGAACAAGTGTGAATCGTTCAGATGTTGCCTGATGAGGGTGTGCATTGACTTTACTTGGCACTCCATGTGTCGCCCAACGTGTATGGCCAATCCCTGCTGTAGCAAACAAACTTTGATCTACAGCCTCACGAAGCGTTGCAATACGACCTTTTTCTTTAAAAACATGAACACCTTCATCATTCATCACTGCAATTCCAGCTGAATCATATCCACGATACTCGAGCTTTTCTAGTCCCTTTAACAAAATTTCCTTAGAGTCTTTTTGTCCAATAAAACCCACAATTCCGCACATAAATTAAGTTTCCTCCCTAAAAAAGGGAACAAGAAAGCACGGGGCTTACTTGCCCCTTTTTTTCCGTATTTATCTGTTTACTCAATCATATCCTTTCGTTTGTGCAGAGAGTCACCCCTCTGTTTTACCGATAGGAATTGCGGTCGTGATTGATTACAACCGGGAGGCATCCGCCGAAATTTCGATAAACCTCCTCCTCGTCAACTAAACCTGTAACAATAGCCTATGCTTTGTTACTATTTCCGTTCATGGTTTAGTTCTGGCGCTTTAAAAATGATTATTAATGATCAGTCTTATCCCTCCTCCACAATAAAAAGAACAAGAACAATATTACACAGAAAATCCAAAATCGTCAATAAAACATGGAATAACTTTTCCATGTATACTAAAAAAATATGCAAACGTGGAACAGGTTGTGCCAAGTTTGCATATTTTTAATCAAATTGTATAATTACTCCGCACCCATTTCTGTTTTTACAACAGCTACGATACGGTCTACATATTCTTTACATTGCTCTTCGGTTGGAGCTTCCGCCATTACCCTTACTAAAGGCTCAGTTCCTGAAGGTCGTACCAAGATGCGACCATTTCCATTCATTTCAGCTTCTACCTGTTCGATAACCCCTTTGATTACCGGATTATCTGTAACATGGTATTTATCCGTAACCTTCACATTCACCAATAGCTGCGGGAACTTTTTCATTTCACTTGCAAGCTCTGATAGAGGTTTCTTTGTGCTCTTCATGATATTCACTAATTGCAGACCTGTTAATAGCCCATCACCAGTTGTATTGTAATCTAGGAAGATGATATGTCCTGATTGTTCCCCGCCTAGGATGTATCCACTCTTCTTCATTTCCTCTACAACATAGCGGTCACCAACAGCCGTTTGCACACTCGCAATATCATTCTCTTCCAAAGCTTTATAGAAGCCTAAATTACTCATTACCGTTGAAACCACTGTTTGTTGCTTTAATCGACCTTGTTCTTTCATATGCTTTGCACAAATATACATGATTTGGTCGCCATCAACGATATCGCCATTCTCATCAATTGCAATAAGACGGTCACCATCACCATCAAATGCCAATCCAACATCTGCACCTTTCTCTTTTAAGAAGGCTGCTAGTGCTTCTGGATGCGTAGAACCTACGCCATCGTTGATATTTAGACCGTTTGGAGAAGTCCCCATTGTTGAAATATCTGCATCTAGGTCAGCAAATAAATGCGTAGCAAGGGAAGATGTTGCCCCGTGAGCGCAATCTAATGCCACATGGATACCTGTGAAATCCTCTTCCACTGTTTGTTTTAAGAATTGAAGGTATTTTTGACCACCCTCAAAATAGTCATTCACTAGCCCTAGCTCAGCCCCAACTGGACGTGGAAGCTGATCCTCAGGTAAATCTAATAATGCTTCAATTTCATTTTCCTGTTCATCAGAAAGCTTAAATCCATCTGGACCAAAGAACTTAATTCCATTGTCCTGGACTGGATTATGTGAAGCAGATATCATTACGCCTGCCTCAGCTCCCAATGCCTTAGTTAAATACGCTACACCTGGAGTTGAGATAACACCTAAACGCATAACCTCTGCTCCAATGGATAAAAGACCTGCTACAAGCGCCCCTTCTAGCATATGACCTGAAATTCGGGTGTCGCGCCCAATTAGAACCTTTGGTCTTTCTTTATCCTTTGTTAACACATAACCTCCAAATCTTCCAACCTTAAATGCAAGCTCTGGCGTTAATTCGCTATTTGCAACACCACGTACACCATCTGTACCAAAATATTTTCCCATTTTAAATGATCTCTCCTTTTGCAGATACTTCCTTACCCTTCTATTTCGGTGATTCGTATCTTTGCCTTTTCTTGAGGTAATGCCCATTTCACATTATCTGGGCCTTTCACATTTATATCTACATCGTGTTCACCAATTCCTAGGTCAGTTACATCGATAAATACATCAAGGTTAGTAGGACTTGTCCCTTCTATGACACTTGGTGCACCTTGAATTTCTAAATCAAGGGTTCCAGCTTCAGGATTTAAAAAAGTTAGTGTATATTGGGCTCCTAATCCTTGGCTTCTAATTGATAAATCTGGGAAGGTTTCCGATATCTCCGCTTCGACATCGACTATTACTTCAATTTCCTGTGGGGATACCTGTATAACCCCTTTCGGAATCGGAACCTTCACTTTAATTGTTGAATCTTCTTTAATTTTATCAAGGTCAATCTCACCTTCAATAGATGAGATGGCATCGATGACCTCTTTTGGACCAAATATTGTAACCTCATTTGGGGTTGGCGTGATATTGACTAAACTCAACCCATCCGCCAGCTTTCCTTTTTGTTTAAGGGTAAATGATACGGATTTATTCGGACTTTTAATTGGAACCGTGATTTCGACAATATTCGGCTCAACAGATACTGATAATACATTTTGATTTTTATCATACACAGCGACTCTTGATTCCTGTGTAAAGTTTTTAGTGACTCCCTTAAGGTCGACAACTGCTTTTACTAACGCAATTCTTTCGATTTCCTCCAGGGCTCCGGTAATTTTAACAACGCGAGGCGAAACTACTGGTTGTTCAATCGTATATCCTTCTGCTACTTGATCGCGGTTAACAAAGTCAACTTCAACAGGGAATTCCTTTGTCACCTTTTCCTGAATAACGACGGTAATTTCTGCAGGGTCAATTTTCACTTTAATTTTATCAGATATATTTCGGTATTGTAGCTTTACCTTATGAGTACCAACAGATAACTGAGTAAGATCTGCATATACTTCAATTTCCTTTTGAAGACCTTCCCTTTTTGTAACACCGGAAGGACCCTCAATTGTGACGTTCACATATTGCGGAACTCCCGATACCACTAGATTTTGATCATCATAGTATGTATTGACCGGAATTTCCGTTAATGTTTCCGTGTAGTTTGAAAACAACGGCAATCCTGCAGGGCTCTTAGATGAAGGTTGATTTTCAAAGCTGACAGATGCAAATAAGAGCAAAGCAATTAATAAGGCAATAATCCGTGTAACCCAACGGTTATCCATTAATTTATCCATTCTTTTTCCCCCTCCATTGCCAAAGTGGATGAGAGGTATTGCTTTCGTTTGTAATTAGTTCTTGTTTTAGTAAATCTCGAAATGAATCAGGCTTCAAATCACGGTGTAATTCTCCGTTCTTTGTTAATGACACACTTCCCGTTTCCTCTGATACAACGATGGTAATGCTGTCTGTTACCTCACTAATCCCAAGTGCAGCTCGGTGCCGAGTTCCTAATTCTTTTGAAATAAATGGACTCTCAGAAAGCGGTAAATAACAAGCCGCAGCCGCGACCTGATTTTTTTGAATAATAACGGCTCCATCATGTAAAGGTGTATTTGGAATGAAAATATTAATTAGTAACTCAGATGAGATCGCTGAATGAAGTGGGATTCCAGTTTCTACATAATCCCCCATTCCCGTTTGTCGCTCAACTGAAATGAGTGCACCAATACGGCGTTTTGCCATATAATCGGTAGCTTTTGTGATTGCTTCAATTAATTTGGCCTGCTGATCATCTTCATCCGTACCACTTCTGGAGAATATTTTTCCGCGCCCCAGCTGTTCCAATGCCCTTCGCAATTCAGGCTGGAAGATGACGATAATCGCCAAGAATCCCCAATCCATTACCTGGTCCACTAACCAAAACAATGTATGTAATTCTAATAGGCTACTCAATAAGCGGATAAAAACGATTACGATAATACCCTTTAATAACTGAACAGCTTTTGTTCCGCGTATAAGGGATAATAATTTATATATCACATACCAGACAAGGAGAACATCTAAAAAAATGCCGAGGTAACCTAGTAATGGGAGTTCATTAAATGACATTCTCACACTTCCTCTATGAAATAATCCAAAAAACATAGTTAGCTATAATATTATATCATATAACTTTCATGTACCAATTACAAATTGGTAGGAGGATAAGCTCAAATTCAAAAAAGAAAAAAGACCACCGTGTGCGATGGTCTATTCTTCTTGATCAAAAATGTGAATTGCATCTGTTCCTACCTTTTTTATATGGTACCAAAGCCACTCAAACATCTGGTTGACTTCTTTGATATTACCAGTAACATTTCCAGCTGAGGCCATATAGTTCTCACCGTTTATAACTGTAACATCTCCGTCTACTTCTCCCTCAATTACGATCTTTCCGTTCTTTACAACGACATCGCCTTTTACAGTTTCGCCTTCGGGAACAATGACGGTATTGTTTTCTACAATTAAATTAGGTTGCTTTGAAACAGAGAATTGCTCACTTTCACTCCAGACTGAAAAAAGACTTCCTGCCATTAATAAAAGAAAGAGTGAGGCTGCTGTCAACATTGGATGCTCTCTAAACCAGCGTCTAAAACTCACAGTACGTTTTTCCTTCGGTAAATTTTGCATGACCTTTAATGTGAAATCGTTAGGTGCGGAAATGTGAGAAGTACTTTGTACCAACGCAATGGTTTTCTTTAGCTCATGAAAATGTTGATGACATGATTCGCATGTTAGCAAGTGCTCACGTAGTAGCTTCTCTTCCTCTTCAGAAATGTCTTCATCTAGGTAATTGTGCATTAATTCAATCATGTTGTTTTCTGAACAGTTCATTCTTTCTCACCCCTATACATGTCGAAGCTGGTTTCGTAATGCTTCTCGACCTCTGTGAATTCTTGTTTTTACCGTACCCACCGGTAGGTCAAGAATTTCACTAATTTCCTTTAGCGAAAACTCCTCGATGTATTTTAAAACAATAACCGAACGATACTTATCCGGAAGCTTCATTATTTCTGATTGAATTAATTCTTGAAGCTCCATCGTTTCTAGCTCGTCCTCCGGTAATGCAGCATCTGCGGCAATCTGCGAATACATAGTTAGTCCATCTGAGCCCGCAAGCTCAGCATCTAGATAGTAGTCAGGCTTTTTCTTACGAATGCGGTCAATCGACAGATTCGTTGCTATCCGATATAACCATGTTGAAAACTTTTTATTCAAATCATAGCTATGAATATTAACATAAGCCCGAATAAAGGCTTCCTGTGCAATATCCTCCGCCTCATGTCGGTTTCCAAGCATACGATAGCATATTTGAAAAACCTTGTCTTTGTAAAATTCTACTATCTCCGCAAATGCATTCTGATCTCCATTTTTTATCTGCCTAATTCTGTTTTTGATGATAGTCTCCATTTTGTATACCTCCGCCACTGCGGGTATCATTATTTACGATTGACCTTAAAAAAGGTTTCATTTTCTCCATAATTTTCATTTTAACAAATTTTGGCTAGTTTATGTGGCAGAATTCAAATCTTTAAAAATAAAAAACACAGTACCCCTTAATCCCCGAGATACTGTGAAGTCCTCACAGAAGTTTTTCTCCAAATAAAGAACCCATTAAAGCAACAGCAACTGAAGCTGTTTTATTTTTATCATCTAAAATTGGATTAACCTCCACGAATTCAGCAGACGTAATTAATTTCGATTCCTCTAACATCTCCATCGCCAAATGGCTTTCACGGTAACTAATCCCGCCAAGTACAGGGGTTCCCACGCCTGGTGCATCATGTGGATCAAGACCATCTAAATCTAATGATAAGTGTACACCATCTGTTCTGTCTTTCAGATAACGAATCGTTTCTTCCATGACCTTTGTCATACCTAAACGATCAACTTCATGCATCGTATACACTTTAATCCCTAGCTGTTTAATTAATGCTTTCTCACCATCATCGAGTGATCTCGCCCCTATTATGACAACGTTTTCAGTTTTGAGCTTTGGAGTATATCCAGCAATATCAGTGAGACGCTTATGGCCAAGTCCGAGGCTTGCCGCAAGTGGCATTCCATGAATATTGCCAGATGGTGAGGTGTCTGCCGTGTTTAAATCACCATGAGCATCATACCAAATGACCCCTAAATTTTTATAATGTTTTGAAACCCCAGCAAGTGTTCCAATGGCAATGCTATGGTCGCCACCTAAAACAAGTGGAAATCTTCCATTCAGTATGACCTCATCAACCGTAGCAGCAAGCTTCTCATTGGCTTCAGATACTTTCTCAAGATTTTTTAAATTTTCATCATTGGCCACTTCCTCACGAGTTGGACGAGTAATTTCGATATCACCTAAATCATCTATATCAAAGTCAAGCCTTTCTAATCGTTCAACCACACCAGCATAACGAATGGCACTTGGTCCCATATCGACGCCTCTACGCATCTGACCTAAGTCCATTGGTACTCCAATAATCGATATATCCTTCTTCATGATTAAATGCCCCCTCTCCCATATACTCTATTGTAACTGCTTTCAATAGATTGACTCAACTCAACAAAATCATGTATATCTATACACTATGACCGGGGAGGGATGAGGATATTTCTGGATTTATGCAAAAAAAATAAACCCTTTAAGGTTTATACGATATACGTCATTCAATTGGTGGAGCCTAGCGGGATCGAACCGCTGACCTCCTGCGTGCAAAGCAGGCGCTCTCCCAGCTGAGCTAAGGCCCCTAAATACGAAAAAGAAGTAGTTCGTGGAGCGGAAGATGGGATTCGAACCCGCGACCCCCACCTTGGCAAGGTGGTGTTCTACCACTGAACTACTTCCGCATATGAGATGAGCCATGAAGGACTCGAACCTTCGACCCTCTGATTAAAAGTCAGATGCTCTACCGACTGAGCTAATGGCTCTAAAATGGCTGGGCTAGCAGGATTCGAACCTACGAATGACGGAGTCAAAGTCCGTTGCCTTACCGCTTGGCTATAGCCCATTAATTAAACTTCATCTCAAGTTATTAACCGGAAATTTGTTGTATTCAATTACCCTATTATCTTGCACAATTACCTGCAATATATGAGTAATTTTACTAATTAAATCTACAATTTCCATAAAAATAGCCTACTTCATCCTTTTGAACTTGTCCAAAGAAAGAATAAAGGCTTTTCGAAAACTATAAATGGTGGAGGGGGACGGATTCGAACCGCCGAACCCTGAGGGAGCGGATTTACAGTCCGCCGCGTTTAGCCACTTCGCTACCCCTCCATTTAAGGTGGTGCCGGCTAGAGGACTTGAACCCCCAACCTACTGATTACAAGTCAGTTGCTCTACCAATTGAGCTAAACCGGCATATTAAGATCTCAAACCAATAAATATTTGATTGTGTATAGTCGTCCTAATCTCAAAAAGCTAATTCAAGAAGTGGTTCGATTAGTACGCTGATGTAATTTCAAGAAGCTTATTCGGTCGTGCTCTACCAATTGAGCTAAACCGGCAAAAGATAAAATTAATGGTGGAGGATGACGGGATCGAACCGCCGACCCCCTGCTTGTAAGGCAGGTGCTCTCCCAGCTGAGCTAATCCTCCAAATGGTGACCCGTACGGGATTCGAACCCGTGTTACCGCCGTGAAAGGGCGGTGTCTTAACCGCTTGACCAACGGGCCATTTAACAATTCCCTTTTTTAAGCTTCCAAGCGGGCTCGAACCGCTGACCTCTTCCTTACCATGGAAGTGCTCTACCAGCTGAGCTATGGAAGCAATGGCTCCGCAGGTAGGATTCGAACCTACGACCGATCGGTTAACAGCCGATAGCTCTACCACTGAGCTACTGCGGAATAATTGCCTAGCGACGTCCTACTCTCACAGGGACAAAGTCCCAACTACCATCGGCGCTGAAGAGCTTAACTTCCGTGTTCGGTATGGGAACGGGTGTGACCTCTTCGCTATCGCCACTAGACTATGTTGAAGGATTCATTCCTTCAAAACTAGATAACGCTCCTACATTCATCATTTTGGTTAAGTCCTCGATCGATTAGTATCAGTCAGCTGCACATGTCACCATGCTTCCACCTCTGACCTATCAACCTCGTCATCTTCGAGGGATCTTACTAGTTTAACACTATGGGAAATCTCATCTTGAGGGGGGCTTCATGCTTAGATGCTTTCAGCACTTATCCCTTCCACACATAGCTACCCAGCTATGCCCTTGGCAGGACAACTGGTACACCAGCGGTGTGTCCATCCCGGTCCTCTCGTACTAAGGACAGCTCCTCTCAAATTTCCTACGCCCACGACGGATAGGGACCGAACTGTCTCACGACGTTCTGAACCCAGCTCGCGTACCGCTTTAATGGGCGAACAGCCCAACCCTTGGGACCGACTACAGCCCCAGGATGCGATGAGCCGACATCGAGGTGCCAAACCTCCCCGTCGATGTGGACTCTTGGGGGAGATAAGCCTGTTATCCCCGGGGTAGCTTTTATCCGTTGAGCGATGGCCCTTCCATGCGGAACCACCGGATCACTAAGCCCGACTTTCGTCCCTGCTCGACTTGTAGGTCTCGCAGTCAAGCTCCCTTGTGCCTTTACACTCTACGAATGATTTCCAACCATTCTGAGGGAACCTTTGGGCGCCTCCGTTACTCTTTAGGAGGCGACCGCCCCAGTCAAACTGCCCACCTGACACTGTCTCCAAGGCCGATAAGGCCTTCGGGTTAGAATTTCAATACAGCCAGGGTAGTATCCCACCGACGCCTCCACCGAAGCTGGCGCTCCGGCTTCCAAGGCTCCTACCTATCCTGTACAAGCTGTACCAAAATTCAATATCAGGTTGCAGTAAAGCTCCACGGGGTCTTTCCGTCCTGTCGCGGGTAACCTGCATCTTCACAGGTACTATAATTTCACCGAGTCTCTCGTTGAGACAGTGCCCAGATCGTTACACCTTTCGTGCGGGTCAGAACTTACCTGACAAGGAATTTCGCTACCTTAGGACCGTTATAGTTACGGCCGCCGTTTACTGGGGCTTCGATTCAGAGCTTCGCTTACGCTAACCCCTCCTCTTAACCTTCCAGCACCGGGCAGGTGTCAGCCCCTATACTTCGCCTTGCGGCTTCGCAGAGACCTGTGTTTTTGCTAAACAGTCGCCTGGGCCTATTCACTGCGGCTTTTCAGGGCTATTCACCCTAAAAAGCACCCCTTCTCCCGAAGTTACGGGGTCATTTTGCCGAGTTCCTTAACGAGAGTTCTCTCGATCACCTTAGGATTCTCTCCTCGCCTACCTGTGTCGGTTTGCGGTACGGGCACCTTCTACCTCGCTAGAAGCTTTTCTTGGCAGTGTGGAATCAGGAACTTCGGTACTTTATTTCCCTCGCCATCACAGCTCAACCTTACGGTAAGCGGATTTGCCTACTTACCAGTCTAACTGCTTGGACGCGCATATCCAACAGCGCGCTTACCCTATCCTCCTGCGTCCCTCCATTGCTCAAACGGTAATGAGGTGGTACAGGAATTTCAACCTGTTGTCCATCGCCTACGCTTTTCAGCCTCGGCTTAGGTCCCGACTAACCCTGAGCGGACGAGCCTTCCTCAGGAAACCTTAGGCATTCGGTGGAGGGGATTCTCACCCCTCTTTCGCTACTCATACCGGCATTCTCACTTCTAAGCGCTCCACCAGTCCTCTCGGTCTGACTTCGCTGCACTTAGAACGCTCTCCTACCATTGTTCGTAAGAACAATCCACAGCTTCGGTGATACGTTTAGCCCCGGTACATTTTCGGCGCAGAGTCACTCGACCAGTGAGCTATTACGCACTCTTTAAATGGTGGCTGCTTCTGAGCCAACATCCTGGTTGTCTAAGCAACTCCACATCCTTTTCCACTTAACGTATACTTTGGGACCTTAGCTGGTGGTCTGGGCTGTTTCCCTCTTGACTACGGATCTTATCACTCGCAGTCTGACTCCCGAGAATCAAGTCTTTGGCATTCGGAGTTTGACTGAATTCGGTAACCCGATGAGGGCCCCTAGTCCAATCAGTGCTCTACCTCCAAGACTCTAACTCGAGGCTAGCCCTAAAGCTATTTCGGAGAGAACCAGCTATCTCCAAGTTCGATTGGAATTTCTCCGCTACCCACACCTCATCCCCGCACTTTTCAACGTGCGTGGGTTCGGGCCTCCATTCAGTGTTACCTGAACTTCACCCTGGACATGGGTAGATCACCTGGTTTCGGGTCTACGACCACGTACTATGTCGCCCTATTCAGACTCGCTTTCGCTGCGGCTCCGTCTCTTCAACTTAACCTTGCACGGGATCGTAACTCGCCGGTTCATTCTACAAAAGGCACGCCATCACACATAAATGTGCTTTGACTACTTGTAGGCACACGGTTTCAGGTTCTCTTTCACTCCCCTCCCGGGGTGCTTTTCACCTTTCCCTCACGGTACTGGTTCACTATCGGTCACTAGGGAGTATTTAGCCTTGGGAGATGGTCCTCCCAGCTTCCGACGGGATTTCACGTGTCCCGCCGTACTCAGGATCCACTCAAGAGAGAACGAAGTTTCAACTACAGGGTTGTTACCTTCTCTGACGGACCTTTCCAGGTCACTTCGTCTACTTCGCTCTTTTGTAACTCCGTATAGAGTGTCCTACAACCCCAAGAGGCAAGCCTCTTGGTTTGGGCTATCTTCCGTTTCGCTCGCCGCTACTCAGGAAATCGCGTTTGCTTTCTCTTCCTCCGGGTACTAAGATGTTTCAGTTCCCCGGGTCTACCTTCTCTCACCCTATGTATTCAGGTAAGGATACTGCCCCATTACGAGCAGTGGGTTTCCCCATTCGGAAATCTTCGGATCAATGCTTACTTACAGCTCCCCGAAGCATATCGGTGTTAGTACCGTCCTTCATCGGCTCCTAGTGCCAAGGCATCCACCGTGCGCCCTTCATAACTTAACCTATTCGGCTTTGATAAGCTTCGAATCTCTTCGTCACCACTTGTCGTCATCATCCTCACGTACGTTAAAGTACGCTCCGGTGATTCCTCAATCGGTTCCTCGACCTTCTCGCTTCTCATTCACCTTTAAGTTTTAAAGAACTTTTACTACTTCAATGAATGTTTTGTTACGTTATCTAGTTTTCAAAGAACGAATTTGAAAGCACAAAAGCACTCTCAAAACTGACCACAATACAAAGCGTCTTTTTATGAAGTTCGTAGAACTTCAGTTTCCTTAGAAAGGAGGTGATCCAGCCGCACCTTCCGATACGGCTACCTTGTTACGACTTCACCCCAATCATCTGTCCCACCTTAGGCGGCTGGCTCCTTACGGTTACCCCACCGACTTCGGGTGTTACAAACTCTCGTGGTGTGACGGGCGGTGTGTACAAGGCCCGGGAACGTATTCACCGCGGCATGCTGATCCGCGATTACTAGCGATTCCGGCTTCATGCAGGCGAGTTGCAGCCTGCAATCCGAACTGAGAATGGTTTTATGGGATTGGCTTAACCTCGCGGTTTTGCTGCCCTTTGTACCATCCATTGTAGCACGTGTGTAGCCCAGGTCATAAGGGGCATGATGATTTGACGTCATCCCCACCTTCCTCCGGTTTGTCACCGGCAGTCACCTTAGAGTGCCCAACTTAATGCTGGCAACTAAGATCAAGGGTTGCGCTCGTTGCGGGACTTAACCCAACATCTCACGACACGAGCTGACGACAACCATGCACCACCTGTCACTCTGTCCCCGAAGGGAAAATCCTATCTCTAGGAGTGTCAGAGGATGTCAAGACCTGGTAAGGTTCTTCGCGTTGCTTCGAATTAAACCACATGCTCCACCGCTTGTGCGGGCCCCCGTCAATTCCTTTGAGTTTCAGTCTTGCGACCGTACTCCCCAGGCGGAGTGCTTAATGCGTTTGCTGCAGCACTAAAGGGCGGAAACCCTCTAACACTTAGCACTCATCGTTTACGGCGTGGACTACCAGGGTATCTAATCCTGTTCGCTCCCCACGCTTTCGCGCCTCAGCGTCAGTTACAGACCAGAGAGCCGCCTTCGCCACTGGTGTTCCTCCACATCTCTACGCATTTCACCGCTACACGTGGAATTCCGCTCTCCTCTTCTGCACTCAAGTCCCCCAGTTTCCAATGACCCTCCACGGTTGAGCCGTGGGCTTTCACATCAGACTTAAAGGACCGCCTGCGCGCGCTTTACGCCCAATAATTCCGGATAACGCTTGCCACCTACGTATTACCGCGGCTGCTGGCACGTAGTTAGCCGTGGCTTTCTGGTTAGGTACCGTCAAGGTACCGCCCTATTCGAACGATACTTGTTCTTCCCTAACAACAGAGCTTTACGATCCGAAGACCTTCTTCGCTCACGCGGCGTTGCTCCGTCAGACTTTCGTCCATTGCGGAAGATTCCCTACTGCTGCCTCCCGTAGGAGTCTGGGCCGTGTCTCAGTCCCAGTGTGGCCGATCACCCTCTCAGGTCGGCTACGCATCGTTGCCTTGGTGAGCCGTTACCTCACCAACTAGCTAATGCGCCGCGGGCCCATCTGTAAGTGATAGCAAAAGCCATCTTTTAATACGAGACCATGTGGTCTCATATATTATCCGGTATTAGCTCCGGTTTCCCGAAGTTATCCCAGTCTTACAGGCAGGTTGCCCACGTGTTACTCACCCGTCCGCCGCTAACCTTTGGGAGCAAGCTCCCTCAGGTTCGCTCGACTTGCATGTATTAGGCACGCCGCCAGCGTTCATCCTGAGCCAGGATCAAACTCTCCAATAAGAGTATTGATTGCTCAATAATTTTGTTACTTAGAATTAACGTTGACGCTTGTATTGTGTTCAGTTTTCAAAGGACTTTTTTGAATAATCGCTCAGAAGCGACTTTATTAATATAACATGCTGACAAATTAAAGTCAACATTTTTTTAAAACATTTTTTAAAATTATTGATCGTCATCGACGACGTTTATTAATATATCATCATCTAAAACGAGTGTCAATAATCTATTTTATATTATTTAAAGAGGATCATATCGACTTAATATAATCCTCCACTCCATTTATCCTTTTTTACTATTTACCTTCTTTGAACGAATATACCTGCTACATTCTGATGGATCAGCAATTCTTTTAAATAAACGAAACAAGATCTGATATCTTTCTTCCATAGCTCTTTTTACGATGTGGTCAATCCTTGCATCGCCCACATCAAATAGGATTTCGTCCATCTCTCTTTTTAGAAGGTATTCTAATTCTTTAACTTCCTTCTGATCAACTAATAATCCAATCATAATTTCACCCCAAGTTTAATGTAATTCTAGTTATTACCAAAATTAGTTATTTTATGAATCATTTTCCCTTAGAGTTTTACACATACAAATGCGGTGACAAGCATATTATTTTTACAGAAGATGTATTGGACAAGGAGGATAAAAATGAATTTTTTCTACATCCTGAGTAGCAAAAGGATTAAACAAACCTTAATTATTCTTTTCGCTTCCTTATTTACAGCCAGTATTTTTTATATAGAAAAAGGCAATATTTCTCCTGTTTTTTCAACAGAAAATGGCCCACGAGTAATATTCACAGGAGAAAAGAGCGAAAAGACAGTTGCACTTACTTTTAATATTAGTTGGGGAGATACAAAGGCACTCCCAATTATCGACACCTTAAAAAAGGAAGGGGTCAAGAATGCAACGTTCTTTCTTTCCGCTTCTTGGGCTGAGCGTCACCCACAGATAGTAGAACGGATTGTGAAGGATGGACATCAGATTGGCGTCAAGGGATATGATTATAAAAACTATACAGGATTAGAGGATGCACAGATTAAAAAGGATATTTACAAGGCTCAGGATGCATTTAAAAAAATGGGGGTCAAAACCGTTTCATTTGCTCGAACACCTGACGGAAATTTCGATTCTAGAGTTGTTAAAGTATTAGACTCTCTTGGATATACCCTTATTCATTGGAGCATAGATTCAAATGATTGGAATAATCCTGGAGTTGCAATAATTACGAGCAATGTTTTAGATAAGGTAAAAGGTGGGGATATTATATTATTCCACGCTTCAGACTCTGCCAAACAAACAGCCGAAGCTCTCCCATGTGTATTAAAAGGAATCAAAGCAAAAGGTCTCTCATTTGTGACGGTAAGTGATATGCTTAATAACGCTGATGTAAGAAGTGAAGTAGTTGAATAAGAAATTAAAAAAGCTGATCCATTAGATCAGCTTTTTTGGTTTGTTATTTTTGGCAGTATTAATAATTGATAGGCGTTGCAAATTAAAATAGGATAGATCATTAAATACAACCAACTTGTATCATTCACTCGGATTGCCGGCATCCATTCTATCACAGACACAACAAACATAAAGAAGACTGCTGGAATGAATGCCTTGTTATTTGTTTGTTTACTTTTAAAGTATGCAATGATTAATGCAAATACTAACATCAAAATCGGAATCCATACATATGACGAAATGGTTTCGCCCTCTGTTGCAAACACCTTAAAACGGAAATAAATTAAATCAAAGAAAACAAAAGCAATTAACACAATCTGCGCCGGCGCCCATGCCCCTTTGAATAATCCACGTCCAAAACGGTGTACAGTCAGATAAGCAAAGAAGCCCATTTGGCTAATAATACTAAAAATAAATCCAGCACCAATAAACCAAAATATGACTAGAAGGATTTCAACGACATCAGCTGCTAAAAATAATTCTTTATATTCACTCCATTTAACGGCAAATCCAAAAAAGATTGTGCTAATCGCACCTACTAGTAAGGTAGAAAGAAATAACCTTACCCAATTTCGACTTTTCACGACAAAATCCCCCACTCCATATATTCAAATATGATTGTACCAAAACGGAGGGGATGAATGCCAGTTTCTCACCATGCAATACGTGAATATTTTCTTACAAAAAAAGCATATTAACAAGTAAGGATCCCTTATGAAAGGAGCTTTGGGAATGAAAAAAAAGATGTCGCTCCTCCTCATTTTTAGTTTGTTATTGATTATTGTAGGGTGCGCCCCAGCAAATGTTGAACAAAATCGAATGGATTATGAAGAAACGAAGAAGATGGTTGTCGATATATTAAAAACAGATGATGGTAAAAAAGCAATCGAGGAACTCATGCGGGATGAAAAGTTGAAGCAGCACCTCGTCATGGATCAAGTTGTCGTAAAAGATGCCATCCAGGAAACCCTTACCTCTGACAATGGAGTTGAATTCTGGAAAAAGACATTCGAGGATACGAAGTTTGTAGAAGAATACGCAAAAAGTATGAAAACGGAGCACGAAAAGCTCATTAAAGACTTAATGAAGGATCCGGATTATCAAAAAATGGTGATGGATATCTTAAAAAACCCTGAAATGGAACAACAATTCACAGATGTTGTTAAAAGTCAGGAATTTAGAAAGCATCTTCAAACTGTAATTAGTGAAACACTTGAGAGTCCGTTATACAAAGCGAAGATTGAAGATATTCTTATAAAAGCTGCAGAAGATATGGAAAAACAGGAAAAAGCAAAAAAGGATGAAGGCCAAGGAAGCGGTAATAGCTAAATCATCAATAGATTAAAGACCCTCCAAAATATTTTGGAGGGTCTTTTGATTAGATTGCGTCAATGACTCGTTTCGCAATTTCATTATAGATTCTTCCGGTTGGATGATCTTCGTCATAAACAGATGGTGCAAAGTCATCATCATTCCAATCAGGTTGTCCCAATGGAATTTTACCTAATAAAGATGTTTGAAGCTCTTCCGCAAGCTTCTCTCCACCACCCTTACCAAATACATATTCCTTTTCACCTGTTACCTTGCTTTCAAAATAAGACATATTCTCGATGACACCTAGAATTTCGTGCTCTGTACGAAGCGCCATTGCACCCGCTCTGGCTGCTACAAAAGCAGCAGTTGGATGTGGTGTTGTGACAATAATCTCTTTACAATGTGGAAGCATCGTATGAACATCTAATGCTACATCGCCTGTACCTGGTGGTAAGTCAAGAACTAAGTAATCAAGGTCTCCCCACTCAACTTCATTAAAGAAATTATTCAACATTTTTCCAAGCATAGGGCCACGCCAGATGACCGGTGAATTGTCTTCTACAAAGAAGCCCATTGATATCACTTTTACGCCTTTTCTTTCTACAGGTATAATTTTTTCACCTCGAACGGCTGGGCGCTTTGTAATTCCCATCATGTCTGGAACACTGAATCCATAGATATCTGCATCAATGATTCCAACCTTTTTTCCCAGTCTAGCCAATGATACGGCTAAGTTAACGGAAACGGTTGATTTACCAACTCCTCCCTTACCACTTGCAACCGCGATAAAGGTCGTTTGATTTACCGGAGATAATAAAGGAGTTGATTCCCCTGCAGTTTCAGTCTTAAATTTCGCTAGTTCTTCTGGTGATAGGTCAGTAAAACGAAGACCTACAGATTCTGCCCCCGCTTGTTTTAATGCATTTACAATTGTGGATTGAAGCTGAAGTTGCTCACCTGTGCCAGTTTTTGATAGGGCAATTTTTACACTAACATGTTTCTTTTCTTCTTTTATCTTAATTTCTTGGATTGCATTCGTTTCCTCGAATGTTCTATGTAAGAATGGATCTTGCAATTGATGTAGTACTTCTCTGACTTGTTGCTCAGTTAACATAAAAACACCACCTAACTCTGTATTCGGTTTCACTCCTTTCTCATTATACCATACCTGTCCGAATTTACAGTGTGAGGAGTGTCATAGCATAGTAAAAAATACACGAAAATACCCACCTGTTATTCAGGTGGGTTTGATTCATTAGAGAAATATCGGTTGATTCCGGTATAGATGGAGGCTGCGACCTTATCTTGGTAGTCATCTTTTATTAATAGGGCTTTTTCTTCTGGATTTGAAAGGAACCCTACTTCTACAAGTGCACCAGGTTTCTTTGCACTTTTTAATAAATATACACCATTGATCGCTTTTGCTTGGCGTGTTGTATTTCCGAGATTGTTTCGAAGTTCATCTTGAATAAATTTGGCCACTTCTTCATTTTCCTTGAAGGTACTAAAGTAAAAAGTTTGTGCACCTCTCCACCTTGGAGAAGGGATAGCATTTAAATGAATACTTATAAATAAATCCGCTTCCGATTCATTAATGATTTGAACACGTTTCTTCAAATCCTCTGTTTTTCGTCGGCTAAGCCCTTTTGTTCCGTCCTTCGCTAAATCTGTATCTTCTTCCCGTAGCATTTGTACAAGCGCACCTTGCTGCTGTAAATAATCGCGGAGTTTATGGGATATCTCAAGGGCAATCTCCTTTTCCTGGATATCACCGCTTTGAGCTCCCCCGTCAGGTCCACCATGACCAGGATCAATAATAATGAACTTCCCTGATAGAGGTAAACTCCATGGGTCCCACACATCTTTATCCATATATCGATATTGTATAAATATAAATAAAACAACAGTTCCTAAAAGGATTCCCGTAATTTTTAGTTTCTTATTCATCATTTCCCTCCTGCATGTCCCTACATTAACTATATGGGACAAGGAGAGTATATATGATTAAAAAATCTAATGCAATTTTAGCCGGTATCTTTTTTCCCCTTTTTGAAATCCTTCCGTCCACCAATATGTCACATAGTATTCACATGAATAGTAAAGAGACTCATTCACAAAGCCTTGGTCGCCAATATGACCCCAGTAGCATATGAACTCATATAATGCATCAATCAGGTTCTTTTCAAATCTATAACATCGCATTCTCACTTCTTCTACAGATTCACCGTAGTACCCAAATTTGCTATACTTCGCCCCTAACAGGTATGATTCGATTGCAACATCAATGCATCCCTCTTCAATCGCACTCCCCAGTATGGAGCCCATTCTAAAAAAACTACCAAAGTTATCCACGACGCTCTTTTTAAGTTCCTCTAACGAAAGCTCCCGTAGCATTTTTCGTTCATACTTGATTTGTTTCTCTTTCCGTTTTTCCTTGAAGGTTGTAATAACGTTCATAAATTAAGAACCCCCTTTGATGATAGTTTCCTACTGCATCTTCGTAAACATGCGCCGAACACAAACTACCTCCATTGCCAAATAAAAGTATGTATACATGAAACGACTCCGCCTCACTCATAGCATGATTTTCCATTCCATCGGGGCTACGAAGAGCATTTCGCCTAGTTTCTAAACTCCTTTTCGCCTCTCATCAAATTTACGAAAAAGGCTCTCAATCCCCTGATTGAGAGCCAACTTCTCTATATATCCGATGTCTTTAAATTTTCTGACGTTTTTGGTAATGAACTTTCTTTTTGTTTCCCAACTAACCTTGCTACCTGCCAGCCAATGACCGTATGGACGACACCCATAATCAGAAATAATAAATAATCTCCAATTGGATCCGGAAGTAAGAGATCCACGATTAACCACATTCCAGCCGACGAAGCACCAATAAAAGCACCGAGCATTGACTTTTGGATTCGACTCATTTTCCATCCACCCCTTCAGGTTTGTTACCATACCTACATTCATCATATGTGGGTGAATTGCTCGAAATAACTTGAATTTTGGCGGATGGTTGTCCGGTATCCACAGTTTTCTCTAAATTCATGTCCTTTCTTATTGTTTCTCATCCAAAAGTTGTAGATAAAATTCAAGCTTATTCCCGAAGAAGAATTTCCCAGTTGCCAGTATGCTTAAGTCATAAAGAACATAAGGAGAGATTGCGATGATGAAAAATAAAGTTGTCATGATTACTGGGGCATCAAAAGGATTAGGAAAAGCATTGACACTCGCTTTCGCCAAAGAAGGGGCAAAGTTGGCAATCTGTGCGAGGACAGAAGATATCTTATTAAAAGTAAAACAGGATGCTGAAAAATTAGGGTCAACGGTTCTTGCAGTGCCCGCTGACGTTTCAAAGACGAGAGATGTGGAACGGTTTGTTGCTCTGGCAGAAGAGAAGTATGGAAAGATTGATATTTTGATTAATAACGCCTCCATGTTAGGTCCTAGCCCAATGCCTTTATTACTCGATTACCCGGAAGAAGATTTTATGGAGGTTTTAAGGGTAAATGCATTATCACCATTTTTAGTAACAAGAAGAGTTGTTGTTGGGATGCTTCAACGTAATCAAGGCTCTATTATCAATGTTACTTCAGAAGCTGGTCATATTGGTTATGCAGGCTGGGGAGCATACGGCGTATCAAAGTTTGCAGTTGAAGGTCTTACCGAAACATGGGCTGACGAATTAAGCGAGACTGGTGTTCGGATCAATATGATTGATCCCGGAGAAATGGATACAGAAATGCACCATTTGGCTGTACCAGATTGTGATTATCCTTTAGCAAAACCAGAAGATGTGGTCGATATCTTTTTATATCTTGCATCTGATCAGTCTAAAGGGATTAATGGTAAACGATTTTCAGCTCAAGCACATGAGGAGGTGTAAGAATGGTTGCAAAAGCCTTAGATTTTTACCTTCCAAATCAGCTGAATGCTTCTCACCCTCCTGAAAAGAGGGGGATTAGAAGAGACCATGTCCGAATGATGGTGCTTGATCGAAGTTCCGGTAACATTGAGCACGACCGTTTTTTCCAATTACCGCATTATCTCGAGGCAGGAGATTTAGTCATTTTAAATAACAGCCGAACCATCCCCGCTGTTTTACATGCCAAATGGTATAGAAACAAGGTTCAATTAGCTACGCATACAGAGGTCAGACTGGCCAGACGTCGTGATGATGATATATGGGAGGCACTCATTGTTGAAACTCACGTAAAGATTGGTGATCGATTCATTTTTTCACCTGAACTAGTAGCAACAGTAATTGGCGTTAAAATGAACTCCCCTTTAAAAAAGTTGAAGTTTACTAAAAAAGGATCTGACCTCTTAAATATCATTTATACACTTGGCGAGCCGGTTCGATATGAATATATCGACTACCCTTGGTCATTAGACTATTACCAAACAGTTTTTGCTAGTCATCCCGGTTCCGTAGAAATGCCCTCGGCAGGGAGGGCATTTAGCTGGGAACTACTTTTTACCTTAATGCGGAAGGGAATACAGGTTGATTTTATTCAACTTCATACGGGTCTAAGTTACTTGCTTGATGACCAGTGGCATCAGTCACCGGAGAAGAACGAAGAAGAATACCACATTTCTGAAAAGACCATGCAACGGATACTTGAAACAAAAGCAGCTGGAAAGAAAGTTATTACGGTTGGAACGACTGTGGTGCGAGCTCTTGAGAGCGCAGAAAAGTTCGGGCACCTTTCAGGGGTAACTAATTTATACATTCATCGCGAGTTTCCGTTGAAAATAGCCGATGGAATAATTACCGGATTCCATGAACCAAAGGCGAGCCATCTTGATATGCTGACCGCGTTTATATCTGAAAAGCATCTTCTTCGTGCATACGACCAAGCAATTGACGCTAGATATTTATGGCATGAATTTGGAGACATGAATCTGATTATTAGGAGGTAATGCATTGAAACTTCACCATTATGGTCTTGAGGTACGGAATCTTGAGGATTCTGTCAATTTTTACAAAGCTCAATTAGGTTTTACGGAAGAGATACGTTTTGCGTTTATGGAAGAAGAAATCGTTTTTTTAACCCTTGGTGAGATTAGATTAGAGTTAATCGCTAGTCATACGCTAAATACTCATATCTGTTTTGAAATAAATAATCTTGATAGATTCATACCTACGCTTACGGGTCTTCGAAAAGTCGAAGGCCCCTATCAACTCGAAAATGGTTGGCAGACAGTCTTTTATGAAGGACCTAGTAAAGAATTACTTGAATTTTTACAAACTACAAAAAATCAAAAGTCCGAAAATTAGAAATAGGCTATAATAAAAGCAGAAAATATAGTGGAGGGAAGCTATGTCCGCCCAAGATAGATATGAGGAAATCAGCATTTTAAAGGAAATTGCCGAACTGTTAAATGAAGGAACAGACACAAATACCGTTTTAGCATCTGTTTTAAACAAACTACTCCAAGTAACAGGACTGCAAACTGGTTGGATATTTTTAATAGATGAGCAAGGTAAGCACCATCTTATTGCTGACAAGGCACTCCCACCTGCATTAGCAAGTGACCAAAAGCGACGGATGTGCAATGGCACCTGCTGGTGTGTAAATAAATACAATAATCAACAACTTAATAAGGCAACCAATATTATTGAGTGTAAAAGAATTGAAGATGCCCTAAATGAAAAAGCTGGTGAAACATGTGGCTTAACGCATCACGCTACCGTCCCGCTCCGTGCTGGAGAGGAACGATTTGGGATCTTGAATGTGGGAGCCCCCCATAAAACTCATTTTGAAAAAAATGAACTTGCCTTGCTTGAAGCCGTCGCCTATCAAATCGGAACTGCCTTGAAACGGATCAAACTGACTCAACGCGAGCAAGACACCGCACTTGTGGCTGAACGAAATCGGCTAGCTCGGGACCTTCATGACTCGGTTAATCAACTCCTATTTTCCCTAAGCCTTACTGCTAGGGCTGGTGTAGAAATGACTGATAGCACCTATGTTAAACAGACGTTCACCTATATACAAGATATGGCTCAAGATGCTCTTGGAGAAATGAGAGCCCTGATCTGGCAACTGCGGCCTGCCGGTCTAGAATATGGACTCGTAAGTGCCTTACGAAGCTATGCTGAAATGCTAGGCTTATCCATCGATACAACGGTGACAGGTGCTGCAACTATTCCTGGAAAGGTAGAAGAAGCTCTTTGGCGCATCGGGCAGGAAGCGTTAGCGAATTGTAAAAAGCATTCACAGACCACTGAAGTCGTTTTGCATTTTCAGGCTTCTGAAGCTGAAGTGAAAATGACGATAAAGGACACGGGCTGTGGATTCCACTATGAAGAAGACCTTGAAATCCCGTCACTGGGATTAAGAAACATGAAAACACGGACTGAAAGCTTGAATGGGACCTTTCTTTTACAAAGTAAACCTGGAAGTGGGACAGAAATTGGAATACACATTCCGTTTTAGGGGGATTATGTAGTGAGTATAAAAATAGTAGTCGTTGATGACCATCATGTTGTCAGACGTGGCCTAGTCTTTTTTCTTCGAACACAAAAAGAATTAGAAATCGTCGGAGAAGCAGCGAACGGAATAGAAGCGATAGAATTGGCAAAGTCTCTTAAACCAGATCTCGTCTTAATGGACTTAGTGATGCCAGAAATGGACGGCATCGAAGCAACAAGGATCATTAAAAAGGAACTACCTGAAATAAGAATTATGATGCTTACCAGCTTTTCGGATCAAGACCATGTCATCCCCGCTCTGGAAGCAGGTGCTTCCGGCTATCAATTAAAAGACATTGAGCCTGATGATCTTGTCACATCCATTAAAAAAATAATGAGCGGTGAAAACCAGCTCCATCCAAAAGCAACTTCACACCTACTGGCCAGTTTAAATCGAAGTCAGGTAAAAAACACATTGGAAGAACTAACAAATCGAGAGTTAGACGTGTTAAAAGAAATTGCCAAAGGAAAAAGCAATAAGGAAATCGCTAGTACCTTATTCATCACCGAAAAAACAGTTAAAACACATGTTTCAAATCTTTTGGGCAAGCTTGAATTGACTGACCGAACACAAGCCGCTCTTTATGCCGTAAAAAATAAATTAGTAGACTAAATGCGGATGTGGGAAGGAATTCTACATCCGCCTTTCTATAGAAAAAAGAGCCCCACCTAATGGTTAAGAGTCTCTTGATCATCCATTATTATAGTTTCTTCAAGCGCGGGGTGTTCTTCAGCTCCTGAATGGTCATCGCCCCGATTCCGAACAGCGTCATACGAAGTTCCATTTCTCGAATTTCCATCACTTCAAGGACATCTTCCGCACTCTGCGTTGCCTCTTTTAGGATGGATCGCCCAAATCCAACTAGGTCGGCCCCTAATGCAATAGCCTTGGCTGCGTCTAGCCCGGTCATGATTCCTCCACTGGCAATCAGCGGAAAGTCTCCGCCTCTTTCGCGAACTAACCTAATCGATTCTGACGTCGGAATTCCCCATTCACTGAATGCCTCGGCAGCAACTCGCTTGATCCTGTCTTTAGCACGGAACTTTTCCACCTGACTCCAAGAAGTGCCTCCTGCACCAGCAACATCAATAAACGAAACTCCCGCATTAATTAATCGATTCGCTGTCTGGTCATCAATACCCCATCCAACTTCCTTGACTCCGACCGGAACCTCTAACGTACTGCAAAGTTGTTCAATCTTCTTTAGTAATCCTTTAAAATTCGTATCTCCATTTTCCTGAATCACTTCCTGAATACTGTTCAAATGAAGAACGAGCATATCCGCTTCTGTCATTTCAATAATCTTTCTACATTCCTCAATGCCAAATCCGTAATTGAACTGCACAGCGCCCAAATTCGCAATGATTGGGACACTTGGTGCATACTTTCTCACCAGGAAAGAGGAGGAATGCCCGTCGTTGTCAAGCAGTGCACGAGTGGAGCCTAGCGCAAGCGCCCAGCCTCGTTCTTCGGCAGCTACAGCTAAATTTCGGTTAATTGTCTCAGCAAAGGCTGTCCCACCCGTCATGGAGCTAATAAGAAATGGCGTTTTGCATTCAAACCCGAGGAATCCTGTATCAATTGAGATTTCGTCAAAATCAATTTCAGGGAGCGCGTTGTGAACGAACGTAAGTGTCTCTAATCCAGTTGTAATGGATTCCCCCGTAACCTTTTCGTTCAATGTGATTTTTATATGTTGCGATTTTCTTTGCTCGATTGAGTTGGACATCACCAACACCTGCCCTTTTATCAAAATTAGTAAAGGACGGCAGATCCTGCATCTTGAACCCCTGTTTCTACAAGAATTAGTTAGTTTGCACTTCTTCCACCGTTTCTTCTACTTCCGTGCGCGACATTTTTTCGCGCCCCTCTTTTAACGCTTTTAACGTTTTATGGGCCAAGGCAAGAGGTAGTCGACAGAATAAAATAATGCTTCTCTTATTAAGAGATTTCATATATTCATCTGCCTTGGTTAGATTTTCTTCTGCATATTTAAATAGTTCCGCCCGATTCCACCCATCAGGTACAAAGCTGACTCCACGTTCATCCAAATCTTCCTTCTGATTGCGCAAAATATTTACAGCCTGAAGTCCGCGTCCATAACCGATAGCAAGATCTCGATCTGTTTTTTCTTCTCCATAGAGCTCCCATAGATCTGAAAGCATAACCCCAACAAGACCTGCAACGTAATATGTATAGTCATCCAAATCTTCACGTGTACGGATATTCCAATTAGCCTTTGCCCATTTTGCCATACCAGATGCCATTTCATATGCAGCGTTCATGACGATTGGCAAGGCATCCTTAGGACAAGCTTGTAGCCATTCTTCTAAACGAAGCGACACTTCCGGTAGTTGTTCTTTTGTCGGTCCTAGTATTTTTAAATATTCTTCGTTATCAAATGGACGTTTAAATAATTCGCCTACTCGCATTAAAATTGTATATTTTATTTCATTGTCTATTTCTTCATGATCCTCAATTTCATCAATTGCACGAAATACTAAATAAGCAGATGCTACCGAATATTTTAATTCCTTCTGCAAAAAAGTAATCGGAATATAAAAAGTACGACTTGTCTCTTTTAACATTCGCATTGCATCTTTTGGAAACCCACTCATTGTTCCTTACCTCCCATATCAAAACCATCCATACTCAACATCGTAACTCATTAATACTTGATAAAACAAACAAAACATCGAATGTACACCTTATAAATCAGTATAAACTCTCGCCTCTTTGTTATATACAAAAACATTCAGATAAAACACTTTCGAAAAAACCATATTTTGCTATCAGGATTTCTCTTTTACCTTTCATTATACCTAACATTAGACCCAATGCGCGAATGATAGAACTTCCAAATGGTGGCTTGATTTTGACACAGTCTATCCATAAAGCCAGTCCTCTGTCCAAATAAACACCTGAATCCAAGATTATGGAACCTTACATGACTTTTGTTCACTATCTTTAACAATTATAAAAAAGACCCCCAACCAAAAGGTTGAGAGTCTTTGATAATCCCAAATTAACGTTTTGAGAACTGAGGTGCACGACGAGCGCCTTTAAGACCGTATTTTTTACGTTCTTTCATACGAGCGTCACGAGTTAATAGTCCAGCTGATTTTAAAGTTGGACGGAATTCAGGATCAGCTTGTAGTAACGCACGAGCGATACCGTGGCGGATTGCGCCAGCTTGACCTGTGTAACCACCACCATTTACGTTAACAAGAACGTCATAACGTCCTACAGTTTCAGTAGCAGCTAGAGGTTGTTTTACAACTTCTCTTAAAGCTTCAAATGGAATATATTCTGCAATGTCACGACCGTTGATTACGATGCGTCCGTCGCCAGGAACTAGACGTACACGTGCAACAGAGCTCTTACGACGACCAGTGCCATAATATTGTACCTGTGCCAAATTAATACCCTCCTTAATAATTAACCGCGAAGTTCGTAAACTTCAGGTTGTTGAGCTTGATGTGGATGTTCGCTTCCAGCATAAACGTGCAATTTTTTGTACATTTGACGACCAAGTGAACCTTTTGGAAGCATTCCTTTAATCGCAAGTTCAAGCATTTTTGTTGGATAGTTTGTGCGCATTTCTAATGCAGTTCTTGATTTTAATCCGCCTGGGAATTGGCTGTGACGGTAGTAAATTTTATCGTTTAATTTATTACCTGTTAATTCGATTTTTTCAGCATTGATAATGATCACATTATCACCAGTGTCAACATGTGGTGTGAAAGTTGGTTTGTGTTTTCCACGAAGTAGTGTTGCAACTTCAGTTGATAAACGACCTAAAGTTTTGCCTGCAGCATCTACAACATACCATTTGCGCTCTATATTATTAGCATTAGCCATAAATGTTGTACGCATGAGTTTCCCTCCTAATTTTACTAACGTTTCATATTGTATTTAATCACGATTAAAGTTCCGGGGCTTTAACGTGGGGTTTAAATATCATACCTAAAATATAATATAACTTTCAGGGTGTAATGTCAAGGAAATGTTACACCAGGATTAGTTGTTATGGTATTTTTTTATTTCCTATTCCTTCCAACCCTCATAAAACACCTGCCATAGGTATAATCCGTGACCTGGAGCAGTCTTTCCTGCAAGTGATCGGTCTTTTTTAGTCAAAATAGACGGCATCATCTTTGCCTCTTTTTGCCCACTTCCAACCTCCAGTAAAGTGCCTACAATGATTCTTACCATATTATACAAAAAACCATTTCCAATGAACGATAGAATAAGTTCATTGTCTTGCTTTTCCATGTTAATTTGGTAAATGGTACGAACCTTATTCTGCACTTCTGTCTTTGACGCACAAAAACTCGTAAAATCATGTGTTCCTACCAGAAGTGCTGCAGCTTCTTTCATCGCCCCAAGATTAAGTGGATAGGGATAATGATGAGTATATTGACGTTTAAAAACGCAAGGCTCTTCACTGATCCACAATCGATATCGGTATTCTTTCGCCTTCACATCAAAACGTGCGTGAAAATCAGGGTCAACGATTTCCACCGAACGTACGCGAATGTCATCAGGGAGCATTGAATTCAAAGCCTTCTTCCACCCTTCGACAGGAATTGATAAAGGAGAATCAAAATGAACAACCTGTCCAAGAGCATGAACAGATGCATCCGTTCGACCTGATGCAACAATTTTTATAGGTTCCCCTTTATGCATTTTCTGTAACGCTTGTTCGAAATCCGATTGAACGGTTCGTTTATTCGGTTGTACTTGGTATCCTGAAAACTGGGTTCCATCATACGAAATGATACATTTGTACCGATTCATCTTTTCCCTCTTTATCCACGTAATAAAAATAATACGGCTGCAGTTACAAATAGCAACACAAGCATTAGAGTATCAAGACCACGCCACTGTAATAGACGAAGCTTGGTTCGTCCTTCCCCTCCGCGATAGCCTCTAGCTTCCATGGCGATTGCGAGTTCCTCTGCTCGTTTAAAGGAACTAATAAACAAAGGGATCAGTAAAGGAACAACCGCCCTCATGCGATCCTTAATTGGGCCACTCGTAAATTCGACACCCCTTGCAGCCTGTGCCTTCATAATCTTCTCTGTTTCTTGCATTAATGTCGGAATGAATCGAAGTGAAATCGACATCATTAGAGCAAGTTCATGTGTGGGTAGACCCACTTTTTTAAAGGGTGCTAATAAACTTTCCATGCCATCAGTAATCTCAATTGGCGTACTTGTTAATGTTAATATAGTGGTCATAATAATTAAATATAATAGCCGTAATGAGATAAAAATCCCCTGTCTCACGCCACCCTCATACACTTTAAGCCAACCAAAATCGAATAAGAGGTCTCCTTCCTTTGTTAAAAAGATATGAAGAATGAATGTAAAAAGGATGACCCATAAAATTGGTTTTAATCCTGACAATATATAGCGTAATGGAACCTTTGTTAATAACACGATCGACAAAGTGTAGATCCCTAGTAACGCGTAGGTAAGAACAGAATTTGCGATAAAAACAATAAACACATAAAAGAAAATTAATAATAGCTTTGCCCTTGGATCCATTCGGTGAAGGGGGGAGTTACCTGGAATATAGCGACCTATTATGATATTCATTGATGGGTCTCCTCCCCTTTAATTGCTTCCCCGACATAACGGACAATTTCATCTACTGATAGACTAGCATTCCGCGGGATATCGATTCCTAATTTATCTTCAAGTAACCCTTTGAGTCTTACTGCTTCAGGAACATCCAATCCGAGATGCAGAACCTGCTCAGGGTTTGAGAAAATCTCAACAGGGCTCCCTTGAAATTTAATCGTTCCTTTTTCCATTACAAGAATTTGATCAGCATAACGTGAAGCATCTTCCATACTATGGGTTACGAGGATGGTTGTTAGCCCTCGTTCTTTATGGAGTTTATAAAACATCTCCATAATTTCAAAACGACCTCGTGGATCGAGTCCTGCAGTAGGCTCATCCAATACGAGTACCTGTGGATTCATAGCTAGGATTCCCGCAATCGCAACACGTCTCATTTGACCACCGCTTAGATCAAACGGAGATTTTGTTAGATATTCCTCAGAAAGACCTACCATTTTTATCGTTTGTTTTGCTCTTTCCTTTGCTTCCTCTACTGGCACACCAAAATTTAAGGGACCAAAGCAAATGTCCTTTTCGACTGTTTCCTCAAACAACTGGTGTTCAGGGAATTGAAAGACTACTCCCACATTCTTTCGAAGAGGCTTAAGATTTTTTTCTTTTTGTTTCGAGGTGATTGTACGGTCACCAATCGTGATTGAGCCAGAAGTAGGTTGTAGGAGACCATTTAAATGCTGCAAAATAGTCGACTTTCCAGAACCTGTATGACCTATTATCGCTGTGTATGACCCAGATTTTATTTTCGCATTCACATCATATAATGCTAATCTTTCAAAAGGTGAACGAATCTGATAACGATGCTCTAGTTTTTCGATTGTAATGTCCATAACTCATCCACCAAGCCTTCTTCTGTTATATGATTCTTAGAAAGAGGAACACCCATAGCTCGTAGTTTTTTAGATACCTTTACAGAAAAAGGTAAATCTAGTCCAATTTCTACAAGTTTTTCATCTAACGCAAAAATTTCCTCAGGCTTCCCTTCTGCAAATAATCGCCCCTGGTTCATCACAATCATTCGATCCGCCCTTGCGGCTTCCTCTAAATCATGGGTAATCGACATAACCGTGATTTGGCTTTCACTTTTGATTTCCCTTATTGTTTCTAAAACCTCTGTCCGTCCGATAGGATCTAACATCGACGTTGCTTCATCTAAAATGATTAAATCAGGCTGAACAGCTAGAACACCTGCAATTGCTACCCTTTGCTTTTGACCACCTGAGAGCTGATGTGGCTCATGCTCAAGAAACTCTCGCATTTTAACCAGATCAATCACTCTTTCTATTCTCGATACCATCGTTTCGCGAGGTATTCCATTGTTTTCCATACCAAAAGCGATATCATCTTTTACAGTAGTTCCAACGAATTGGTTATCCGGATTCTGAAAAACCATACCGATTTTTCTTCGAATGTCCCAAATAGTCTCTTCGTTTAGCTGTACCCCTTCTATCGTTACACTTCCCGTTTGCGGTAACAATAAGCCATTTAGGATTCGAGCTAATGTAGATTTCCCAGATCCATTATGACCTACAATCGCAAGCCATTCTCCTTTTTCAACAGAGAATGCTAGATTTTCCAATGCCAGCCTTGTACTCTCTGGATATTTATAGCTTATCTGATCAACAACTAAAAGGTTTTCACTCATTCTCATCCCTCACTAAAATCAAATGCTCTTCGCATTTTCGCAAGTACTGAATAAAATTATTTCCATAGAAATAAATTCTTTTCTCGTCTCAACTTACTACCTTCCAAATTATTCGTTTCTACCTTATCTGTCAAGGGAATAAGAAGCGTTATTCCAATATTTCAGGAGATGTTTGTTTATATTGTGTGTATTCAATAAGGAGAGCAAAATGCTATTTGTAGATAATTCTATCTTTTTCGAAAAATAATAAACATAAAATAAAAAGGGCTTAGACCAGTTTAAAAAACTGTCCCGCCCTATAATAAATAAGAATTAAACTAATTCAATGATAACCATTGGTGCACCGTCACCACGACGAGGTCCAAGTTTCATGATACGAGTGTATCCACCTTGGCGCTCTTCATAACGAGTTGCGATGTCACTGAATAATTTTTGAAGCGCATCTTGACCAGACTCTTCGTTAGCTACTTCGTTACGGATGTAAGATGCAGCTTGACGACGAGCGTGTAGGTCACCACGCTTACCTAATGTAATCATTTTTTCTACAACTGATTTTAATTCCTTCGCACGAGCTTCAGTTGTTTCGATACGCTCGTTGATGATTAAGTCAGTAGTAAGGTCACGTAATAACGCCTTACGTTGCGCGCTTGTACGTCCTAATTTTTGGTATGACATGAGGTATTCCCTCCTTTGTTGAATTATTATGAAAGACAAAGCATTAGATAACTAGGCTCTTGTAACAAGTATGACAGTGCGCGATGAGAAAGATTCCTCTAATTCAAAGCGAGTCAATCATCTTTACGTAAGCCTAAACCAAGCTCTTCTAGTTTAGCCTTAACTTCTTCTAAAGATTTACGACCAAGGTTACGTACCTTCATCATATCTTCTTCAGTTTTATGAGCAAGCTCTTGAACCGTATTGATTCCTGCTCTCTTTAAGCAGTTATATGAACGAACTGAGAGGTCCAATTCTTCAATTGTCATCTCGAGGACTTTCTCTTTTTGATCCTCTTCTTTTTCAACCATAATTTCTGCATTTTGAGCTTCATCCGTTAATCCCACAAAAATATTTAAATGTTCTGTTAGGATTTTGGCACCTAGTGCAATCGCTTCTTTCGGACCAGTACTGCCGTCTGTCCAAACATCAAAAGTCAGTTTGTCAAAGTTCGCGACCTGTCCAACACGTGTCTTTTCCACTTGGTAATTAACACGTGAAACTGGAGTATAGATTGAATCAATCGGAATTACACCGATTGGTCGATCTTCACGCTTGTTTGCATCAGCTGGAGTATATCCTCGTCCACGCTTCGCAGTAAATCTCACACGAAAATGTGAGTCCTTAGCAAGTGTTGCAATGTGTAAATCTGGGTTTAAGATTTCAACATCACTGTCATGTGTGATATCAGAAGCTTTTACCGGACCTTCACCTTGAACATCAATCTCAAGAGTCTTCTCTTCATCAGAGTAGATTTTAAGAGCTAATTTCTTCACATTTAAGATAATAGATGTTACATCTTCGACGACGCCTTCAATTGTTGAAAATTCATGCAGTACCCCATCTATTTGGATAGACGTTACAGCGGCACCAGGAAGAGAAGATAATAGGATACGACGTAAGGAGTTACCCAAAGTAGTTCCATATCCACGCTCAAGTGGCTCGACGACGAATTTACCGTATTTGGCATCTTCGCTGATTTCAACCGTTTCGATTTTTGGTTTTTCAATTTCGATCATTTATAAACCCTCCTTCAAAACGTCGAAACCTCGGCTAGACCATGATCAATGACGTCTAACCGAAATTCCCAAAAGTTAAGTTCCCTATCTGTGCACAACAACAACTCAATTCATTCTGTAAAGAACTTATAAACAAAACATGGCGATTCGTAAAATTTATCTCACTCACGCCTTTGTTACACTTATAAGAATAAAAAAGTTTATCAAAACCCATTAATCCATTATAGCCTTGGATCATAAATCTTATACAGAAAAAGATGAAATACGTCTTGTCGTATTTGAATGAATGTTACACACGACGACGTTTTGGTGGGCGACATCCGTTATGTGGTACTGGAGTAACATCTTTAATAGCTGTAACTTCAAGACCAGCAGCCTGAAGAGCACGAATTGCAGCTTCACGTCCTGCGCCAGGGCCTTTTACAGTTACTTCAAGAGTTCTCATACCATGCTCCATTGAAGCTTTTGCAGCTGTTTCAGCAGCCATTTGTGCAGCGAATGGAGTAGATTTCCGTGAACCTTTGAAACCAAGTGCACCAGCACTTGACCAAGAGATTGCATTTCCGTGTGCATCTGTAATTGTTACGATCGTATTGTTAAATGTTGAACGGATGTGTGCAACACCAGATTCAATATTCTTTTTTACACGACGTTTACGAGTATTCGTTTTACGTGCCATTTATCCATTACCTCCCTTACTATTTCTTCTTGTTTGCTACAGTACGACGAGGTCCCTTACGTGTACGAGCGTTATTTTTAGTGTTTTGGCCTCTTACAGGCAATCCACGACGATGACGTAGACCACGGTAAGAACCGATTTCGATTAAACGTTTGATGTTAAGTGAAACTTCACGACGAAGGTCACCTTCTACTTTATAACGGTCAACGATATCACGAATTTTATTTAATTCGTCTTCAGTTAGATCACGAACTCGTGTATCTTCAGAGACACCAGCTTCTGCTAGAATTTTTTGTGCAGTTGGACGTCCAATTCCGAAAATATATGTTAAAGATATAACCACACGTTTTTCACGTGGAATATCAACACCAGCAATACGTGCCATATAGACGTACACCTCCTTATTTATTAGCCTTGTTTTTGTTTATGTTTTGGGTTTTCACAAATTACCATTACTTTACCTTTTCTACGAATAACCTTACACTTTTCGCAGATAGGTTTAACAGATGGTCTCACTTTCATTTTTCAAACCTCCTTGATAGTTCGGAGCGCATTTATTTAAAACGGTACGTAATCCTACCGCGAGTCAAGTCATATGGTGATAATTCAACCGTAACCTTGTCTCCAGGTAAAATACGAATAAAGTGCATGCGAATTTTACCAGAAACATGAGCCAAAACAGTATGACCATTCTCTAATTCAACTTTAAACATTGCATTAGGTAATGTCTCTGCAACAGTACCTTCAACTTCAATTACATCATCTTTCGCCATTGGAATTGTTCTCCCTTCTTCAAATCAGTAACTTGCTCATTGACAAACATCGATACACACTAATCATCCTATACGTTTGCCATCGACCAGTTTTATTAATACTGCTCTGAACTTCCGGAGATACGTAATCAAAAATTAGATGAATGTTATTCTAATGAATAGGGTTTGTGCCTTACAATTTTGTTAAGATCTCATACCCTGTTTCTGTAATAGCAATCGTATGTTCAAAATGCGCACACGTTTTGCCATCGACTGTTACAACAGTCCAGTTATCTGCTAACGTATTCACGTATCGACTACCTGCATTTACCATCGGTTCAACGGCAAGTACCATTCCTGGTTTTAAACGAGGTCCTTTATTCGGAGGACCATAATGTGGAATTTGTGGCTCCTCATGTAATTCTTTGCCTACACCGTGACCTACATACTCCCGAACAATCGAAAAGTCATGGGTCTCGACATAAACTTGGATTGCATGAGAAATATTTGAAAGACGCACACCAGGTTTTGCTTCTTCTAATCCTTGATAAAGAGCATTTTTCGTCACTTCAAGAAGTTTTTGATTTTCTAGTGAAATCGCACCTACCGGATAAGTCCAAGCTGAGTCACCATGATAACCATTATACTTAGCTCCGATATCGATACTAATAATATCTCCATCTTGTAAGACACGATCACCTGGTATACCATGTACCAGCTCTTCATTAACAGAAGTGCAGATACTACCGCGAAAACCATTATACCCTTTAAAAGAAGGAATTGCATCATATCCACGAATAAACTTTTCAGCAATTGTATCCAGTTCTTTCGTTGAAATCCCTGGAGTAATATATTTTTGTAATTCTTGGTGTGTCAATGCAACGATTTTGCCAGCTTCGCGCAATATTTCAATCTCTCTTGGTGACTTGCAAATAATCATTTACTTTAATCCCCCAAGGAGCTCCTCTACATCACCAAAAACTTTGTTAATTTCTTGTTGTCCATCAATATTGCGAAGATAGCCTTTTTCCTGATAAAAGTCAAGAAGTGGCTTCGATTGCTCGATATTCACTTGAAGGCGAGTTCCAACTGTCTCCGCATTGTCATCAGCACGTTGATAAAGTTCTCCACCACATTTATCGCATGTCCCTTCCTGGCTAGGCGGGTTGAATACTAAGTGGTAAGTAGCACCGCAGTCCTTACAAATTCGACGACCAGTTAATCTCTCAAGTAAAATGTCAGAATCGACTTCGATGTTAATAACATAGTCGATCTTCTTCTCAAGATCAGTAAGGATTGCCTCAAGCGCTTCTGCTTGTGGAACAGTACGCGGGAATCCATCAAGTAAAAATCCTTGGTTGCAATCGTCCTTGCTTAATCGTTCACGGACAATTCCGATCGTAACTTCATCAGGCACAAGCTCACCTTTATCCATAAAGGATTTTGCTTGAAGTCCTAGTTCTGTTCCATCTTTTATTGCAGCACGGAACATATCTCCTGTTGAGATATGAGGGATATTGTACTTTTCTACGATTTTTTCGGCTTGAGTACCTTTACCAGCACCCGGCAGCCCCATTAATACTAAGTTCAAGTGATTTGCCCCCTCTAACCTCTTTCTTAGAGGTGCTGGGAAAAACATTCCCAGACCTTATTTGATAAATCCTTTATAATGACGTTTTACAAGCTGACTTTCAAGCTGCTTCATCGTCTCAAGTGCAACACCAATAACGATGAGCAAGCTAGTTCCACCAATTTGTGCAGACTGCGGTAAATTCGCAAATTTTATAAAGAATACAGGAAGAACAGAAATTGCTGCTAAGAAAATAGAACCAACAAAAGTTAAACGATACAGAATTTTTGTTACATATTCTTGCGTGTTTCTTCCTGGGCGAATCCCTGGAATGTAGCCGCCTTGCTTTTTCAAATTATCTGCCATTTGCTCAGGATTAACTTGAACAAATGTGTAGAAATATGTGAACGCAATGATTAGCGCGATATATATAATCATCCCAACTGGCTGGGAATAATCAAAATATTTTTGAATCCATTCAGTCACCGCATTAGGACCAAAGAACGATGCAATCGTTGGTGGTGTGATAATGAAAGAAACTGCAAAGATTACAGGAATAACACCAGCCGCATTTACTTTTAACGGTAAATGAGTGGAGTGTCCTCCAACCGGGCTATTAGCAGCTAACCGCTTTGCATATTGAATTGGAATTTTACGTAAAGCTTGTTGTACAAATATTACACCTACGACAACAGCTATAACAGCAATTAGCAATAAAACAACAGTAATGATGCTTAGGAATAGTTGATCCCCTGCATCTTCAAATTGTTGAATATAAATTTGGTTTACAGCTGTTGGAATACCGGCAACAATACCAGCGAAAATGATAATCGAAATTCCGTTACCAACGCCCTTCGCTGTAATCTGTTCACCTAACCACATTAAAAATGCAGTACCAGCAGTTAACACAACAGCGATTAATAAATACGTTCCGATACTAGGATTTTCGATTAACATACCATTTGACATATTGTTAAAGCCGTACGACATACCTAATGCTTGGATAAAACCGAGCACGATCGTTCCATAGCGAGTAAACTGTGCTAATTTACGACGTCCAACTTCTCCTTGCTTGGACCATTCCGTAAATTTAGGAACTACGTCCATTTGCAACAACTGTATGATAATTGAAGCAGTGATATAAGGCATGATACCCATCGCAAGGATTGAGAAGTTAAACAACGCTCCACCACCAAATGTATTTAAAAGACCGAACGCTGTATTGCTATCAGAAGCCCTTAAAACGTCGGCATTTACATTTGGTACTGGAATAAAGGTGCCGATTCGAAATACTACTAACATAAGTAAGGTGAATATAATTTTGTTTCTTATATCACCAACGCGCATAAAATTGGAGATTGTTTGAAACATTAGATCACCTCAGTTTTTCCGCCAGCAGCTTCAATCGCTTGTTGAGCAGTAGAGGAGAATTTGTGAGCTCTAACTGTTAGCTTTTTGTCAAGAGTACCTTTACCAAGGATCTTAATTCCAGCATTCAGTTTACTTACAACACCAGTTTCAATTAAAAGTTCAGGTGTTACTTCTGTTCCGTCTTCAAAACGATTTAATGTTTCTAAGTTAACAATTGCAAAGTCTTTGCGATTGATGTTTGTGAAACCACGTTTTGGTAGACGTTGGAATAAAGGCATTTGACCACCTTCAAAACCAGGACGTACACCGCCACCTGAACGTGAGTTTTGACCTTTATGACCTCTACCAGCAGTTTTACCATTACCTGAACCAGTTCCACGTCCAACACGATTACGTGTTTTACGAGATCCTTCAGTTGCTTGTAATTCATGAAGTTTCATTTGGGCACCTCCTTATTTCAGAAAAAATTCAATTATTGTTCTTTAACCGTAACTAGGTGAGCAACTTTATTAATCATACCGCGAATCGCAGCATTATCATCATGAACAACAGTTTGATGTAATTTTTTCAATCCAAGAGTACGAACAGTTACACGTTGGTCTTCAGGACGTCCAATGACACTGCGAGTGAGGGTGATTTCTAATTTCTTTGACATTGTGTTTTCCCTCCTATCCTAACAGTTCTTCTACTGATTTACCACGTAACTTAGCTACTTCTTCAGCACGCTTTAATTGACTTAAACCTTCAATTGTAGCACGAATCATATTTACTGGAGTGTTTGTTCCTAAAGATTTAGAAAGGATATCACCGACACCAGCAAGTTCTAATACCGCACGAACTGGTCCACCAGCGATAACTCCAGTACCTTCAGACGCAGGTTTTAGTAATACTTCTCCTGCTCCAAATTGACCAACTACTTGGTGAGGAATTGTTGTTCCAACCATTGGTACAGAGATTAGGTTCTTTTTAGCATCTTCAATTGCTTTACGGATTGCATCTGGAACTTCTTGTGCTTTACCAGTTCCAAAACCAACGTGACCGTTCTTATCACCAACTACTACTAATGCTGCAAAGCGGAAACGACGTCCACCCTTTACAACTTTAGCAACACGGTTAACGGTAACTACGCGTTCTTCAAGTTCTAATTTATTCGGATCAATGCGACGCATCTATAATGTCCCTCCTTTTTTATTAAAATTGTAATCCAGCTTCACGAGCAGCTTCTGCTAATGCTTTTACACGTCCGTGATATAGGTAACCTCCGCGGTCGAATACTACCTCTTTGATTCCTTTTTCGATACCACGCTTAGCAACTAGTTCGCCAACCTTTGTTGCAGCATCTACGTTACCAGAACCTTCAACAGAAAGTTCTTTGTCTAATGTAGAAGCACTTGCGATTGTTACTGAGTTAACATCATCGATTAATTGAGCGTAAATGTGTTTGTTTGAACGGAACACATTTAGGCGAGGACGAGTAGCAGTTCCTGAAACACGAGAACGAACACGAGCATGTCTTTTTCTACGAACTGCATTTTTATCCTGTTTCGTAATCATTTACGTCTCTCCTTTCTTTTACCTAAAAAGGCTTACTTCGCAGTTTTACCTTCTTTACGACGAACAAATTCACCTTCGTAGCGAATACCTTTTCCTTTATAAGGCTCAGGCGGACGTACACCACGAATATTAGCAGCTAACGCTCCAACACGTTCTTTATCGATACCTTTAACTACAATCTTAGTGTTAGAAGGTACATCGATTTCAACGCCAGTCTCTGGAACGATTTCTACTGGATGAGAGTAACCAACGTTTAATACAAGCTTATTTCCAGCTTTTTGAGCACGGTATCCGACCCCGATTAGCTCTAAGCCTCTTTCGAAGCCTTTAGAAACACCTTCAACCATGTTTCCAAGTAGACTACGTGTTGTACCGTGAAGAGCACGGTGTTCTTTATTATCAGTTGGACGAACAACGTTGATCACGTTGTCTTCAACATTGATTTGCATATCAGGATGAAAAGCACGAGTTAATTCGCCTTTTGGTCCTTTTACAGTAACAGTATTACCGTTGAAAGTTACAGTAACACCAGATGGTAATTCGATTGGTTTTTTACCAATACGTGACATGTACTACACCTCCATTCTTATCAAGCTATTACCAAACGTAAGCTAATACTTCTCCGCCGGCTTGCTTTTGACGAGCTTCTTTATCAGTTAATACACCTTGTGAAGTTGAAACGATCGCGATACCTAGACCGTTTAACACACGTGGTACTTCGTTAGATTTTGCATAAACACGTAGACCAGGCTTACTAATACGCTTAAGACCAGTAATTACGCGCTCATTGTTTGCACCGTATTTTAAGAAAATACGAATGATACCTTGTTTGTCATCCTCAATATATTCAACGTCACGAACGAAACCTTCACGCTTTAAAATTTCAGCGATTTCCCTTTTAATGTTTGATGCAGGGATTTCAAGCTTCTCATGACGAACCATGTTCGCATTACGGATGCGAGTAAGCATATCTGCAATTGGATCTGTCATCACCATAGTATTTTTACCTCCTTCCCAATTCGGGGTTTACCAACTTGCTTTTTTTACACCAGGAATTTGACCCTTATAAGCTAGTTCACGGAAACAAATACGGCATAATTTAAATTTACGTAATACAGAGTGTGGACGGCCGCAACGTTCGCAACGTGTGTACTCTTGTACTTTAAATTTCTGTGTGCGTTTTTGTTTCGCAATCATTGATTTTTTAGCCACGTTTTCGCCTCCTTTACTTTTGGAACGGCATACCGAATGCTGTTAATAACTCACGAGCTTCTTCGTCAGTATTTGCAGTAGTTACGATAACGATATCCATACCACGAACTTTACTTACTTTATCGTAATCAATTTCAGGGAAAATTAATTGTTCTTTTACACCTAAAGTGTAGTTTCCACGACCATCAAATGATTTCTTTGATACTCCACGGAAGTCACGTACACGTGGTAGTGAGATAGAAACAAGCTTATCTAAGAAATCGTACATACGCTCTCCGCGTAGTGTAACTTTCGCACCGATAGGCATTCCTTCACGAAGACGGAAACCAGCGATTGATTTCTTAGCTTTAGTAACAACTGGCTTTTGACCACTAAGAGCAGCTAATTCTTCTACTGCGTTGTCTAATACTTTAGAGTTTTGAACAGCGTCACCAACACCCATGTTGATCACGATTTTTTCTACTTTTGGAACCTGCATAACAGACGTATAGTTAAACTTGCTCATTAGAGCAGGTGTAATTTCTTTTTGAAATTTTTCTTTTAGGCGGTTCATGTAAGTACCTCCTTTCTTTATTTACTATTTATCTAAAACTTCACCGGATTTTTTTGCTACACGTACCTTTTTGCCATTAACTTCTGTATAACCAACACGTGTTGGAGTACCAGATTTAGGATCTAATGGCATTACATTTGATACATGAATAGGTGCCTCTTGGCTAATGATACCACCTTGTGGATTCGCTTGAGACGGTTTTGAGTGTTTCTTTACAATATTAACGCCTTCTACAATGACACGGTCTTTCTTTGGAAAGCTTTCAAGGATTACACCTTGTTTACCTTTATCTTTCCCTGAAATGACCTGTACCTTGTCACCCTTTTTTACATGCATCTAGTTCGCACCTCCTTAAAGGCCAATCGATTTCGAATTATAATACTTCTGGAGCTAGTGAAACAATTTTCATAAAGTTACTATCACGTAATTCACGTGCTACTGGACCGAAGATACGAGTTCCACGTGGACTCTTGTCGTCACGGATAATAACACAAGCATTTTCATCAAAACGGATGTAAGTTCCGTCATTACGACGTACACCACGTTTCGTACGTACAACTACAGCTTTAACAACATCACCTTTTTTAACAACGCCACCTGGTGTTGCTTGTTTTACTGTACATACGATAACATCACCAATGTTTGCTGTTTTGCGACCAGAACCACCTAATACTTTAATAGTTAGTACCTCACGTGCTCCTGAGTTGTCAGCAACTTTCAAACGAGTTTCTTGTTGAATCATTCATGAAACCTCCCTTCGGACTATTGATTGATCCGAACAAAATATATTAGATAATAACTGCTTTTTCTACTACTTCAACAAGACGGAAGCGTTTAGTAGCAGATAATGGGCGAGTCTCCATAATTTTTACGATGTCGCCGATTTTAGCAACATTGTTTTCATCATGTGCTTTAAATTTCTTTGAATACTTTACGCGTTTACCGTAAAGAGAATGTTTTTTATATGTTTCTACAAGAACAGTAACTGTTTTATCCATTTTGTCAGATACAACACGTCCTTGGTAGACCTTACGTTGGTTACGTTCACTCACTATCGTAGACCTCCTTCCTGGTTATCGATTATTTACGACCGATTTCTCTTTCGCGGACTACTGTTTTCATACGAGCGATCGATTTACGAACTTCACGAATACGTGCAGTATTCTCAAGTTGACCAGTAGCTAGTTGAAAGCGAAGGTTAAATAACTCTTCTTTTAATGATTTTACTTTTTGTTCAATTTCGGCAGTGGTAAGGTCACGGATTTCATTAGCTTTCATTTGATTCACCACCAATTTCTTCACGTTTTACAAATTTAGTTTTAACTGGTAGCTTATGAGCTGCTAGGCGTAGCGCTTCACGAGCAATCTCTTCGGATACACCAGCAATTTCAAATAATACTTTTCCGGGTTTAACTACTGCTACCCATCCTTCAGGAGCACCTTTACCGGAACCCATACGTACCTCTAAAGGTTTTGCTGTATATGGCTTAGATGGGAAAATTTTAATCCAAACTTTACCGCCACGTTTCATATAACGTGTCATAGCGATACGAGCAGCTTCGATTTGACGGTTTGTAATCCAAGAAGCTTCTTGAGCTTGTAAACCGAACTCACCGAAATGTACTTCAGTACCACCTTTTGCTTGACCACGCATTTTTCCACGGTGTTCTCTGCGGTATTTCACACGTTTTGGTAATAACATATTATTTTCCTCCTTCCTCAGTTTTCTTCTTCGTAGGAAGGACCTCTCCACGATAGATCCAAACTTTTACACCAATTTTTCCGTAAGTTGTATCAGCTTCTGCAGTACCGTAATCAATGTCTGCACGAAGAGTGTGAAGTGGAACTGTTCCTTCACTATAGTGTTCTGCACGAGCAATATCCGCTCCGCCTAAACGACCAGAAGTTTGTGTTTTAATACCTTGTGCTCCAGCACGCATTGAGCGTTGGATAGCTTGTTTTTGTGCACGACGGAAAGAAACACGGTTTTCTAATTGACGTGCGATGTTTTCAGCTACTAGAGTTGCATCAAGATCAGCTCTTTTAATTTCAAGGATGTTGATGTGTACTCTCTTACCTGTTAATTGGTTTAATGCTTTACGAAGTGCTTCAACTTCTGTACCACCTTTACCAATAACCATACCAGGTTTAGCAGTATGAACAGTAACGTTGATACGATTTGCAGCACGTTCAATTTCAACTTTAGAAACAGAAGCATCACTTAAACGTTTTGCGATATATTCGCGAACTTTAAGGTCTTCGTGTAATAAATCTGCATAATCTTTGCCTGCGTACCATTTTGACTCCCAGTCACGAATGATGCCGACACGCATTCCAATAGGATTAACTTTTTGACCCACTACTTATCCCTCCTTCTTTTCTGATACCACGATTGTAATGTGGCTAGTGCGTTTGTTAATCTGACTTGCACGTCCCATAGCTCTTGGACGGAATCTTTTTAATGTTGGACCTTCATTTACATATGCTTCAGTAATAACTAGGTTATTAGCGTCCATTTCGTAGTTATGCTCTGCATTCGCAATCGCAGAATTTAATACCTTTTCTACAATAGGAGAAGCAGCTTTAGGTGTATGACGTAGGATTGCGATTGCTTCACCTACTTGCTTGCCTCGAATTAAATCTGCTACTAAACGAACTTTACGAGGAGCAATACGAACTGTTCTCGCAACAGCTTTAGCTTGCATAGATAATCCTCCTCTCATTAGCGTCTTGTTTTCTTATCGTCACTTGCGTGGCCTTTGTAAGTACGAGTTGGTGCAAATTCACCAAGTTTGTGACCTACCATATCTTCAGTAACGTAAACTGGTACATGCTTACGACCATCATATACCGCGATTGTATTACCGATGAATTGAGGGAAAATCGTTGAACGACGTGACCAAGTTTTAATAACTTGTTTCTTCTCAGATCCGTTTTGATTTTCAACCTTTTTCATTAAGTGATCATCTACAAAAGGTCCTTTTTTCAAACTGCGTCCCATAAGTGAACCTCCCTTCGTGATTGGCCTACGGTTCCAACGAACCGTAGCACAACCCCGTTATTTTTTACGACGACGTACGATGAATTTATCTGATTTGTTTTTCTTCTTACGAGTTTTAGCACCAAGAGTTGGTTTACCCCATGGAGTCATAGGAGACTTACGTCCGATAGGTGCTTTACCTTCACCACCACCGTGTGGGTGATCGTTAGGGTTCATAACAGATCCACGAACTGTTGGGCGTTTGCCTAACCAACGTGAACGACCTGCTTTACCAATGTTAACTAGTTCATGTTGTTCGTTGCCTACTTGACCTACAGTTGCACGGCAAGTAGCAAGAATCATGCGTACTTCACCAGAATTCAAACGAACAAGAACGTATTTACCTTCTTTACCAAGTACTTGTGCAGAAGTACCAGCTGAACGAACTAATTGTCCACCTTTACCAGGCTTTAATTCGATGTTGTGTACTACTGTACCTACTGGGATGTTTGCTAATGGAAGTGCATTACCTGTTTTAATGTCAGCTTCAGGTCCTGAAACGACCTCCATACCTACTTTTAGGTTTTTTGGAGCAATAATGTAACGTTTTTCTCCATCCGCATAGTTGATTAATGCAATGTTTGCTGAACGGTTTGGATCGTATTCGATCGTAGCAACGCGTCCTGGTATACCATCTTTTTCGCGTTTGAAGTCGATTATACGGTATTGACGCTTATGTCCGCCAGCTTGATGACGTACTGTTATTTTACCTTGGTTATTACGACCAGCTTTTTTGTTTAAAGGTGCAAGTAATGATTTCTCTGGTCTGTCCGTAGTGATTTCTGCGAAATCTAATGTTGTCATTCCACGACGACCGTTAGAGGTTGGTTTGTAATGTTTAATCGCCATCTCTATTTCCCTCCTTCTCTATAAAATTATACTTCAAAGAATTCGATTTCTTTGCTGTCTTCTGTTAGTTTAACGATAGCTTTTCTGCGACGATTTGTATATCCACTGTAACGTCCTACACGTTTGAACTTACCTTTGTAGTTCATGATGTTAACTTTTTCAACTTTAACGCCGAAAATTTGCTCAATCGCATCCTTAACTTCGGTTTTGTTTGATTTAACGTCAACTTCAAATGTGTATTTTTTTTCAGCCATTAGGTCTGATGAACGTTCAGTAATAACAGGGCTCTTAATAATATCACGAGGATCTTTCATTATGCGAGCACCTCCTCTACTTTTTCCACCGCAGCTTTAGTAATCACAAGCTTATCATGGTTAAGAACATCAAGAACACTTACTCCATTTGCAACAACAACTGTTACTCCAGGAATATTACGAGCTGAAAGTTCTACTGCTTCATTAACGTCTGCAGTTACAATTAACGCTTTGCGATCTACGTTTAATCCTTTCAGTACCGCAACCATGTCTTTAGTTTTAGGAGCTTCTAATACTAGATTGTCTAATACTAGAATGTTTTCCTCTAATACCTTAGTAGATAATGCTGATTTGATTGCTAAACGGCGTACTTTTTTAGGTAACTTGTAGCTGTAGCTTCTTGGAGTTGGACCAAATACTGTTCCACCACCACGCCATTGTGGTGAGCGAATTGAACCTTGACGAGCACGACCAGTGCCCTTTTGACGCCATGGTTTACGTCCTCCGCCTGCTACTTCAGAACGAATCTTTGTTTTGTGAGTTCCTTGACGTAAGGAAGCTCTTTGCATGATTACTGCATCGAATAAAACTTGTTGATTTGGTTCAACACCGAATACAGAATCGTTTAATTCGATTTCTCCAACAGCTGAACCAGTTTGGTTATACAATGATACTTTAGGCATTCAAATGTCCTCCTTTCCTAGTAATTATTTTGCTTTAACAGCTCTCTTAACTGTAACAACAGATTTTCTCGCACCAGGTACATTACCTTTTACTAGAAGAAGATTACGTTCTGTATCTACTTTCACGATCTCTAAGTTTTGTACTGTGATACGGTCTCCACCCATACGACCAGGTAGAAGTTTGTTTTTGAATACACGGTTTGGAGCTACAGGTCCCATAGAACCAGGACGACGGTGATAGCGTGAACCGTGAGACATTGGTCCGCGAGATTGTCCGTGGCGCTTAATCGCACCTTGGAATCCTTTACCTTTTGAAATTCCTGTTACATCAACAATATCTCCTTCAGCGAAGATATCAACTTTGACTTCCTGACCAACTTCAAACTCATCTAAGTTAACTCCGCGTAATTCGCGAACGAAGCGCTTAGGTGCAGTGTTTGCTTTTGATGCATGACCCTTTTCAGGTTTGTTTGAAAGCTTTTCTCTCTTGTCATCGAAACCGATTTGTACAGCTTCATATCCATCAGTTTCAACTGATTTCTTTTGAAGAACTACGTTTGGAGCAGCTTCGATTACAGTTACAGGGATAAGTTCACCGTTACCTACGAATACTTGAGTCATACCAACTTTTCTTCCTAAGATTCCTTTGGTCATTAGTCACACCTCCTATAATATTTACAATTTATTTCATTTAAAATTAAAGTTTGATTTCAATGTCAACACCAGATGGTAAATCTAAACGCATTAATGAATCAACAGTTTGTGGTGTTGGGTTAATGATGTCGATTAAGCGCTTGTGTGTACGCATTTCAAATTGTTCACGAGAATCTTTATACTTGTGAACAGCACGAAGAATCGTATAAACAGACTTCTCAGTTGGAAGTGGGATTGGACCAGAAACTGCCGCCCCAGAACGTTTTGCTGTTTCTACGATTTTCTCTGCAGATTGATCAAGAATTCTGTGATCATATGCTTTTAAACGAATACGAATTTTTTGTTTTGCCATTATTTTCCCTCCTTTTTCGCCTACTTTTAAAATAGACCTTCTCCGTGGAAATTTCCTTACACTCGCCATGGCAAAGCGGCCGGGTGTATCAGCAACCTTCCACATCATCGCAGTCAAAGACCAACATTGTCTATTATATAAAAAACTAATACGAAATGCAACATAAATCTTTATTTTATGCATGTCTATCGCACTTTTTCAATTATACACACCTATAGAGGACTTTTCAACTAAAGCTCTATATTATTTTAGCGTAAGATTTTGGAAACAAGTTTATCTGAAACTTTCCGATGTTTCCTTTCTATATATAACAGAAATTATACAAAAAAACAGGCGGATCATCCGCCTGTTTTTGAAGACCTATTGTTATTACTCAGTGATTGTAGCAACAACGCCAGCGCCTACTGTACGTCCACCTTCACGAATTGAGAACTTAGTTCCGTCTTCGATTGCAACTGGAGCGATTAGTTCAACAGTCATTTCGATGTTGTCGCCAGGCATAACCATTTCAACACCTTCTGGAAGTTGAATGATTCCAGTTACGTCAGTTGTACGGAAGTAGAACTGTGGGCGGTAGTTTGAGAAGAATGGAGTATGACGTCCACCTTCTTCTTTAGATAAAACGTAAACTTCAGCTTTGAACTTTGTGTGTGGCTTGATTGTACCTGGCTTTGCAAGTACTTGACCACGTTGGATTTCTTCACGAGAAACACCACGAAGTAGTGCACCAATGTTGTCACCAGCTTCAGCATAGTCAAGAAGCTTACGGAACATTTCAACACCTGTTACAGTAGTTGATTTTGGCTCTTCAGTTAAACCGATGATTTCAACTACATCACCAACTTTAACTTGTCCACGCTCAACACGTCCTGTAGCAACAGTACCACGACCAGTGATTGAGAATACATCCTCAACAGGCATCATGAATGGCTTTTCAGTGTCACGCTCTGGAGTTGGAACGTATTCGTCAACAGCAGCCATTAATTCAATGATTTTTTCTTCCCACTCAGCTTCTCCTTCAAGAGCTTTAAGAGCAGAACCTTTGATTACTGGTACATCGTCACCAGGGAAGTCGTATTCAGAAAGAAGGTCACGAACTTCCATTTCTACTAATTCTAATAATTCTTCGTCGTCTACCATGTCACATTTGTTCATGAATACAACAAGGTAAGGAACACCTACTTGACGAGAAAGAAGGATGTGCTCACGAGTTTGTGGCATTGGGCCGTCAGCAGCAGATACTACTAAGATCCCGCCGTCCATTTGAGCAGCTCCAGTGATCATGTTCTTAACGTAGTCAGCGTGTCCTGGGCAGTCTACGTGTGCATAGTGACGGTTGTCAGTTTCATACTCAACGTGTGAAGTTGAGATTGTGATTCCACGCTCACGCTCTTCAGGCGCACCATCAATTTGGTCATAACCCATTGCTGCACCTTTTCCGCTTCTTTTAGCAAGAACAGTAGTGATAGCAGCTGTTAAAGTAGTTTTACCATGGTCAACGTGTCCAATTGTACCAATATTAGCATGTGGTTTCGAACGGTCAAATTTCTCTTTTCCCATTTGAAAAGCCTCCTTAAGTATTTGTTATTTTAATAGTAAGTATGATATCCCGAAAGTGGAGGCAACTCCACTTTCAAGGCCTACATAAGTAGTTATACTTGATGTAAAGGTGAAAATCAATTATTCACCTTTATTTTTTTTGATAATTTCTTCAGAAATTGATTTTGGTACTTCTTCATAGTGATCGAAGTGCATTGTAAATACTCCACGTCCTTGTGTGTTAGAACGTAAAGAAGTAGCATAACCAAACATTTCAGATAGTGGAACCATAGCACGTACTACTTGCGCGTTACCACGAGCTTCCATACCTTCAACGCGTCCACGACGAGAAGTAATACCACCCATAATGTCGCCTAAGTATTCTTCAGGCATTACAACTTCAACTTTCATGACAGGTTCAAGGATAACTGGTTGACATTTTGAAGCAGCGTTTTTAAGTGCCATTGAAGCAGCAATCTTAAACGCCATTTCACTAGAGTCAACGTCATGGTAAGAACCATCAAAAAGTCTAGCTTTAATGTCTACTAATGGATAACCTGCTAGAACCCCTCTTTGAAGAGCGTCTTCTAGACCAGCCTGTACAGCAGGGATGTATTCACGCGGTACAACACCACCAACAATCCCATTTTCAAATTCAAAGCCTTTTCCTTCTTCGTTTGGTGAGAATTCGATCCAAACGTGTCCGTATTGACCACGTCCACCTGATTGACGAGCGAATTTACCTTCAACTTGTGCAGATTGACGGAAAGTTTCGCGGTACGCAACTTGTGGAGCACCAACATTTGCTTCTACTTTGAATTCACGCTTCATACGATCCACTAGGACGTCTAAGTGTAACTCACCCATACCAGCAATGATCGTTTGACCTGTTTCTTGATCAGTATGTGCTCTGAATGTTGGATCTTCCTCTTGTAGCTTTTGTAAAGCTGTAGACATTTTGTCTTGGTCAGCTTTTGATTTAGGCTCAACAGAAAGTTGAATAACTGGCTCTGGGAATGTCATAGATTCAAGAATTACATTATCCTTTTCATCACATAATGTATCACCAGTTGTAGTATCTTTCAATCCTACAGCTGCAGCAATGTCACCAGCATAAACAGTTGTAATTTCTTGACGGTGGTTCGCGTGCATTTGAAGGATACGTCCAATACGTTCACGCTTTCCTTTTGTTGAGTTTTTCACGTATGATCCAGAGTTTAATGTACCAGAATACACACGGAAGAATGTTAACTTACCAACAAAAGGATCAGTCATTACTTTGAATGCAAGTGCTGAGAATGGTTCGTTGTCGTCTGAATGACGTTCAATATCTTCCCCAGTATCAGCGTCATGACCTTGAATAGATGCAACATCTGTTGGAGCTGGAAGATAGTCGATAACAGCATCAAGCATTTTTTGAACACCTTTGTTCTTGAATGCAGTACCACACATTACAGGGTAGAACTCTACCTTAAGTGTTGCAGTACGAATCGCCTTTTTCAAATCCTCGTTAGAGATTTCTTCTCCACCAAGGTATCTTTCCATCAAGTCTTCATCTAATTCCGCTACAGCTTCTACGAGTTTTTCACGGTATTCGTTTGCTTGGTCTTGAAATTCTTCAGGAATTTCTCCTACTTCAACATCAGTTCCCAAGTCATCACCATAGAATGTTGCATTCATTTCAACAAGGTCAATGATACCTCTGAATTGATCTTCTGCTCCAATTGGTAATTGAATTGGATGTGCATTCGCTTGAAGACGGTCATGAAGTGTGCTAACAGAATAAAGGAAGTCAGCGCCGATCTTGTCCATTTTGTTTACGAATACAGCTCTTGGAACACCATAAGTTGTAGCTTGTCTCCAAACTGTTTCAGTTTGTGGCTCAACGCCAGATTGTGCATCAAGAACTGTAACAGCTCCATCAAGTACACGAAGTGAACGTTCAACCTCAACTGTGAAGTCTACGTGTCCTGGAGTGTCAATGATGTTAACGCGGTGACCCTTCCATGATGCAGTTGTTGCAGCAGAAGTAATGGTGATACCACGTTCTTGTTCTTGCTCCATCCAGTCCATTTGAGATGCACCTTCGTGAGTTTCACCGAGTTTATGAATTTTACCAGTGTAATAAAGGATACGCTCAGTAGTTGTTGTTTTACCAGCATCGATGTGGGCCATGATACCAATATTACGAGTCTTTTCTAAGGAGAACTCTCTTGCCATTTGGGTCTTTCTCCTTCCTATGAGTAAGTATAATTTTTATTGTAGTAATGGCTCTGTTAATCTACTTAACAGAGCTCTTATTTTACCAACGGTAGTGAGCAAATGCTTTGTTTGCTTCCGCCATTTTGTGTGTATCTTCACGTTTCTTAACTGATGCACCAGAATTGTTAGCTGCATCTAGAATTTCGTTAGCTAAACGCTCTTCCATAGTTTTTTCACCACGAAGACGAGCGTAGTTTACTAACCAACGTAAACCTAGAGTAGTACGACGGTCAGGGCGAACTTCAACAGGAACTTGATAGTTTGCACCACCTACACGACGTGCTCTTACTTCTAGTACAGGCATGATGTTTTTAAGCGCTTGTTCAAACACTTCCATTGCATCCTTACCTGAACGTTGTTGTACTAAATCAAACGCGTTATATAGAATCGCTTGTGATTTACCTCTTTTTCCATCAACCATCATTTTGTTGATTAAACGAGTTACAAGCTTTGAATTATAAATCGGATCTGGTAATACATCTCTTTTAGCAACAGGTCCTTTACGAGGCATTGATATTTCCTCCTTTCAGTCTTAAATATGTTAGTCTATTATTTCTTTGCTGCTTTTGGTCTCTTAGTACCGTATTTAGAACGGCTTTGCGCACGGTTATTAACACCAGCAGTATCAAGCGCACCACGAACGATGTGATAACGTACCCCTGGTAAGTCCTTAACACGTCCACCACGAATTAGTACAACACTGTGCTCTTGTAAGTTGTGACCAATTCCTGGGATATAAGCAGTAACCTCAATTCCGTTTGTTAAACGTACACGCGCATACTTACGTAATGCTGAGTTCGGTTTCTTCGGAGTCATTGTACCAACACGAGTACAAACACCACGCTTTTGAGGTGAAGTAGTATTAGTTTGTGACTTTTTGAAGCTGTTATAACCTTTATTTAATGCAGGAGAGTCGGACTTTTGAACTTTAGTTTCACGACCCTTACGAATTAATTGGTTAATTGTAGGCATTATTTGTTTCCTCCCTTCTTGATTCGTCAAGACCACATATCCAGGTGGTTCATTTTTTTACAAAAAACAAAGTCTTTGTAGATTCATTTCCACAAAAACAGTTTTTAATTAATAATCGCCACAGTAGAAGCTCCTACTTCGATTCCACAAGCTTTTCCAAGCTTCTTCATCGAATCTACCTTTGATATTGGAATTTGTCGATCCTCGGCTATCTGTAATACTTTATTGATTACACGCCGATCCGCATCTTCTGCTATAACAATTTCCGATACCTTATCGGTTTGTAATGCTTTTACTGCTTGCTTTGTACCAATGATAATCTTCTTTGCCTGTGATACTTTTTCATAAGACATATAATATATCCTCCAAAGTAACAGGTTTAAGGAGCACCTTAGATATATTAACACCCTAAGAGAAGGATGTCAACTACAAGCAAATAAAAATTATTTCGCTCACAGTAGACATCCAATATCTTAGATATGCTCTTCTAACCTTTATTCAACACCAACTGGGTCTTCTTGCTCTACAACTACTGGTTCTGCTCGACGATAACGAGTCATACCTGTACCTGCTGGAACAAGTTTACCAATAATTACATTCTCTTTTAATCCTAGTAACTCATCGCGTTTTCCTTTAATTGCGGCATCAGTTAAGACGCGTGTTGTCTCTTGGAATGACGCAGCAGATAGGAACGAATCAGTTTCTAGTGATGCTTTTGTAATACCTAGAAGCACTGGTCTACCTGTAGCAGGTGCTTTACCTTCTAGTAAAACCTTCGTGTTTGCATCAGTGAACTGATGTATATCAAGTAGTGAACCTGGTAATACATCTGTGTCACCTGCATCAATGACTCTAACTTTACGAAGCATTTGTCTTACCATTACTTCGACGTGTTTATCACCGATTTCAACACCCTGCATACGATAAACTTTTTGAACTTCTTTTAAGAGGTATTCTTGGACAGCTGATGTACTTGTTACCTTTAGTAATTCCTTTGGATCAACTGAACCTTCTGTTAGTACCTGACCACTTTCAACTTGCTGTCCTTCAGCGACTTTCAATCGAGCACTGTATGGTGCAGTGTAAGAACGTGATTCTACTTCTCCTTGGATTACAATTTCTTGCTGTCTATCTTTTACTTCATTAATGGACGTTACTACACCCGCAATTTCAGTGATAACAGCTTGACCTTTCGGATTTCTCGCCTCAAATAGTTCTTGAATACGAGGTAAACCTTGAGTGATGTCATCTCCAGCAACCCCACCAGTGTGGAACGTACGCATTGTAAGCTGTGTACCTGGTTCACCGATTGATTGAGCAGCAATAATACCAACTGCTTCACCAACTTCAACTTCTGATCCTGTTGCTAGATTTCGTCCATAACATTTTTTACATACGCCATGGCGTGTATTACATGTAAATGCAGAACGAATGGTTACTTCCTCAACACCAGCATCAACAATTGCTTTAGCGATATCTTCTGTAATTAATTCGTTTTCTGCTACTAATACTTCATTGGTTTCAGGATGAACAACTTTCTTTCTTGCGTAACGACCATTTAGACGTTCATCAAGAGGTTCGATAATTTCTGTTCCCTCTTTTAACGCGCCTACAAGTAAGCCACGATCTGTACCACAGTCATCCTCACGTACAATTACGTCCTGAGCAACGTCAACTAAACGTCTTGTTAGGTAACCAGAGTCAGCTGTCTTTAATGCTGTGTCCGCAAGTCCTTTACGCGCACCGTGAGTCGAAATGAAGTATTCCAACACTGTTAAACCTTCACGGAAGCTTGATTTAATTGGAAGTTCAATGATACGTCCAGCCGGGTTCGCCATTAATCCACGCATACCAGCTAACTGTGTAAAGTTGGATGCATTACCACGGGCACCAGAGTCACTCATCATGAAAATTGGGTTGCGCTTATCAAGTGAAGCCATTAGCTTACCTTGAATTGTATCTTTTGCAGCACTCCAAATCGAGATAACACGATCATAACGCTCATCTTCCGTGATTAAACCACGTCTAAATTGTTTTAGAACATTATCAACCTTCGCTTGTGCTTGTGCTAAGATTTCTTCTTTTTCAGCTAAAACAACAATGTCAGCTACACCAACGGTAATACCTGCTTTTGTCGAGTGCTTAAATCCAAGATCCTTCATACGATCAAGCATTTTTGAGGTTTCAGTAATTTTAAACCGTTTGAAGACTTCAGCGATAATATTACCGAGAATCTTCTTCTTGAATGGTTCAATTTGCTCCTGACTTTGGATAAGTTCTTTAACATTTGCACCTTTAGGTATGAAATACTTTTCAGGTGTTTTCACTTCTAGGTTTGTTTTTGTAGGCTCATTAATATACGGGAATGATTTCGGAAGAATCTCGTTAAAAATTAATTTACCTACCGTTGTCATAAGCAACATATTATTTTGTTCTTCAGTAAATGTTTCGTTATTTAGTGAACCAGCATGTACCGCAACCCTTGTATGGTAGTGCACATAACCATTTTGATACGCAAGAATAGCTTCGTTTGTATCCTTAAAGACCATTCCTTCTCCAACTGCTCCTGGACGTTCCATAGTTAGGTAATAGTTACCCAATACCATGTCCTGTGACGGCGTAACAACTGGTTTTCCATCTTTCGGGTTAAGGATATTTTGTGCTGCCAACATTAATAATCTTGCTTCAGCCTGTGCTTCTGCAGAAAGTGGTACGTGAACCGCCATTTGGTCACCGTCGAAGTCTGCGTTGTAAGCAGTACATACGAGTGGGTGTAGACGAATTGCGCGTCCTTCAACTAATGTTGGTTCGAATGCTTGAATACCTAAACGGTGTAGTGTAGGTGCACGGTTTAAGAGAACCGGATGCTCCTTAATAACAGATTCGAGGACATCCCAAACCTCTGGCTGCACACGTTCGATTTTACGTTTCGCACTCTTTATATTGTGAGCAAGACCTTTTTCAACAAGCTCTTTCATTACAAACGGTTTGAATAATTCCAATGCCATTTCCTTCGGTAATCCACATTGGTACATCTTAAGATTCGGTCCTACAACGATAACGGAACGACCAGAGTAGTCAACACGTTTACCTAATAAGTTTTGACGGAAACGACCTTGTTTACCTTTTAGCATATGTGAAAGTGATTTTAATGGACGATTACCAGGACCGGTAACCGGTCTTCCGCGACGTCCATTGTCAATCAACGCATCAACCGCTTCTTGAAGCATACGTTTTTCGTTCTGAACGATAATGCTTGGAGCACCTAAATCTAATAGGCGTTTTAAACGATTGTTACGATTAATCACACGACGATATAAATCGTTTAAATCTGATGTTGCAAAACGACCACCGTCAAGCTGAACCATTGGACGTAGTTCAGGAGGAATGACTGGTAGTACATCAAGAATCATCCATGAAGGCTCATTTCCAGAGTTACGGAATGCCTCTAGTACTTCTAGTCGCTTAATTGCACGAGTTCTTCTTTGTCCTTGAGAAGTTTTTAATTCTTCTTTCAGACCATCAACTTCTTTTTCTAGATCAATATCAAGAAGAAGCTTTTTAATCGCTTCAGCACCCATTGCAGCATGGAATGTGTTTCCGTATTTTTCACGGTACGCACGATATTCCTTTTCAGAAAGCAATTGCTTTTTATCTAAAGGAGTATCTCCTGTTTCTGTTACTACATAGGATGCAAAATAGATAACTTCTTCAAGAGCCCGAGGGGACATGTCTAAGACAAGTCCCATTCGGCTTGGAATTCCTTTAAAGTACCAAATATGTGATACAGGTGCAGCAAGTTCAATATGTCCCATACGTTCACGACGAACTTTTGCACGAGTTACTTCAACGCCGCATCGGTCACAGACGACACCTTTGTAGCGAACACGCTTGTATTTACCACAGTGACACTCCCAGTCCTTTTGAGGACCAAAGATTCGTTCACAGAACAAACCATCTTTTTCTGGCTTTAATGTACGATAGTTGATTGTTTCTGGCTTTTTCACTTCACCGAAAGACCATGAACGGATTTTATCGGGTGAAGCGAGACCAATGCTCATGTATTCAAAATTATTAACATCTAGCAAGGGGCCTACCTCCCTTTCGATCTACAGGATTACCCTAATTGACCTTTGCTTGTTAACTCTATTCCTTAACAACTGCGTTCTTTTCTAGTTCTGAATCAGTTTTTTGGTCAGAATCAAGAGATATTCCCTCTGATTGACTCGCTTCTTCATCTTCTTCTAAATCACGCATTTCAATCTCTTCTTCATCACCGGAAAGGATCTTCACATCTAAACCAAGTGATTGAAGTTCTTTGATCAATACTTTGAATGATTCAGGGACACCAGGTTCTGGTACATTTTCACCCTTAACAATCGCTTCATAAGTCTTCACACGACCAACAACATCGTCTGACTTGACTGTTAGGATTTCTTGTAGTGTATATGCAGCTCCATAAGCTTCAAGCGCCCAAACTTCCATTTCACCGAAACGTTGTCCTCCGAATTGCGCTTTACCTCCAAGAGGCTGTTGCGTAACAAGAGAATAAGGTCCAGTTGAACGAGCATGGAGTTTGTCGTCAACCATGTGTGCTAATTTAATCATATACATCACACCAACAGATACACGATTGTCAAACGGTTCTCCCGTTCTTCCATCATATAATACTGTTTTCGCATCACGAGACATTCCAGCTTCTTCTAGAGTATCCCAAACATCATTTTCAGTCGCACCATCAAATACTGGAGTTGCAACGTGAATGCCAAGTTGTCTAGCAGCCATACCTAAGTGTAGCTCCAGTACCTGACCAATATTCATACGTGACGGTACCCCTAATGGATTTAACATGATGTCAATCGGTGTTCCATCTGGAAGGAATGGCATATCTTCTTCAGGAAGAATTCTTGAAATTACCCCTTTGTTTCCGTGACGACCAGCCATCTTATCGCCTTCGTGAATTTTACGTTTTTGAACAATGTAGACACGAACAAGCTGGTTTACACCAGGTGGTAATTCATCACCGTCTTCACGGTTAAATACTTTTACATCAAGAACGATCCCTTCTCCACCATGCGGTACACGAAGAGAAGTATCACGAACCTCACGTGCTTTTTCACCGAATATCGCATGTAGAAGTCGCTCTTCCGCTGTAAGTTCAGTTACCCCTTTAGGTGTAACCTTACCTACTAGTAAATCACCGTCTTTTACCTCTGCACCAATACGGATGATTCCACGCTCGTCAAGGTTACGTAACGCATCTTCCCCAACGTTTGGAATATCACGTGTAATTTCTTCAGGTCCTAATTTTGTATCACGAGATTCTGATTCGTATTCTTCAATATGAATAGAAGTATACACATCGTCTTTTACAAGTCTTTCACTCATGATAATGGCATCTTCATAGTTATATCCATCCCAAGTCATGAAACCAACAAGAACGTTTCGTCCTAATGCTAGTTCACCCTGTTCCATCGAAGGACCGTCTGCAAGGATTTCTCCCTTAACAACTTCGTCCCCTTCAGTAACAATTGGACGTTGGTTATAACATGTACCTTGGTTAGAACGAATAAATTTAAGGAGACGATATTTATCAAGGTCACCTTTTACCTTCTGACCATCCACTTCTGCATAACGACGTACCCAAATTTGTTTTGCTTCAACACGTTCAACAATTCCAGGGTGTTTACAAATAACGGCCGCACCTGAGTCTTTACCAGATACATATTCCATACCTGTACCAACAAGCGGAGCTTCTGGTTGCATTAATGGAACAGCTTGACGTTGCATGTTCGCCCCCATTAGAGCACGGTTGGAGTCGTCATTTTCTAAGAATGGAATACAAGCTGTCGCTGCAGATACAACTTGTTTCGGCGATACGTCCATGTAGTCAATTCGGTCACGGTGAACAACTGTGTTTTCACCCTTGAAACGAGCAACTACATCTTCATCTAAAAATGTACCATCATCACTCAAACGAGAATTCGCCTGAGCGGTAACATAGTTATCTTCTTCATCTGCTGTTAAGTAATCGATACGATCTGTTACTTTACCAGTCTCAGGATCAACTCTTCGATATGGAGTTTCAATAAACCCAAATCGATTCACTTTTGCATAAGATGACAATGAGTTGATTAGCCCGATATTTGGACCTTCTGGTGTTTCGATTGGACACATACGACCATAGTGAGAATAGTGAACGTCACGCACTTCAAACCCTGCACGTTCACGTGTAAGTCCACCAGGTCCTAATGCTGATAGTCTTCGTTTATGTGTTAATTCTGCTAATGGATTCGTTTGGTCCATGAACTGTGAAAGCTGTGAGCTACCAAAGAATTCTTTAATAGACGCAATCACTGGACGAATATTGATGAGTTGCTGTGGAGTAATGGTATTCGTATCTTGAATTGACATTCTCTCACGAACAACACGTTCCATTCTTGATAAGCCGATACGGAATTGGTTCTGCAAAAGTTCACCAACAGAACGCAAACGACGGTTACCTAGATGGTCGATATCATCTGTATCTCCAACTTGATGTAGCAAGTTAAAGAAATAACTTATTGAAGAAAGAATATCCGCTTGTGTAATATTCTTAACACCTTCTTCAATATAGGCATTACCTATGACGTTAATGACTTGTTCGCCATCCGGATCATTTGGTGCGTAAATTTTAATAGATTGAAGGGTAACTTCTTCATCAATCACGCCACCTGATGGTTGAAGTGATTTAAATCCAATACCGTTCTCTAAATACGGAATGATACGATCTAGCGTTCTACGATCGAGAAGAGTATCCTTTTCTACGATGATTTCACCTGTTTCAGGATCTACAAGTGTTTCCGCTAAACGTTGATTAAACAAACGATTCTTAATATGAAGTTTTTTATTTATCTTATAACGACCTACACTCGCAAGGTCGTAACGCTTTGGATCAAAAAAGCGTGATTCTAATAAACTTTTTGCGTTTTCTACTGTCGGTGGTTCTCCTGGACGTAGACGCTCATATATTTCTAGTAATGCTTTTTCTGTGCTTTCTGTGTTGTCTTTCTCAAGTGTGTTACGTAAATATTCATTTTCACCGAATAAATCGATGATTTCTTGATCAGAGCCAAACCCGAGCGCGCGCAAAAGAACCGTTAGCGGTAGTTTTCGAGTACGATCAATACGAACGTATACAACATCCTTCGCATCTGTTTCATATTCTAACCATGCACCACGGTTTGGTATTACCGTTGCAGTAAAGCCTCGTTTTCCATTCTTATCAACTTTACCACTGAAATAAACACTCGGCGAACGAACTAATTGAGAAACAATTACACGTTCTGCACCATTGATAACGAATGTACCCGTTTCTGTCATGAGTGGGAAGTCACCCATAAATACATCTTGATCTTTTACTTCACCAGTTTCTTTGTTGATCAAACGTACCTTAACTCGAAGTGGTGCTGAATAAGTAACATCTCTTTCCTTTGATTCTTCTACGGAATACTTTGGCTCACCTAAACTGTAATCAATGAACTCTAGAGATAGGTTACCTGTAAAGTCTTCAATCGGGGAAATATCTTGGAACATCTCCCTAAGACCCTCATCAAGAAACCACTGATAAGAAGAGGTTTGAATCTCAATAAGATTTGGTAATTCTAAAACTTCACTAATACGAGCATAACTTCTTCGTTGGCGGTGTCGTCCATACTGAACTAGTTGACCTATCAACCCATTCACCCCTCATATCAAGCGTTATTAATCTTGCTAATTTATAAATACTTATCAATTATTAAAGTCTACTTTTGAACTTGTATAATTAATAAGAATGTTAACCACAAATCAAAATGATAGGACACAAAATGCAGCCTATCAATTTCCAAACAACTTCGACTTTTCATGCCTAACATGCACTCATTTTTTGTTTATGTAAAATGGTTTAAACTTCGTACAAAACACCCTTTTTATAGACAAAAAGAAAAAGGGTTTCTACTAAGAAAACCACACTTTCAAAAACAAACTATTGATTTTATTAGTTTTTCCATACATACTATATTTATACATATATTTAATTTTTTAGTTATACATGGAAAAATTACATATCGGCATTATATAATGCTACCACACGAGATTTGAGCAGTCAACAGGTTTTTGTTTTTGTCAAGCAAATTTTTTAAAACTAACTAGCGCGTACCGCTTTAATGATATGGTAGCCTTTTTTTCTCTCCACAATCTCTACCTCTTCAAAAACCGCTTCAAGCTTCTCGATCGCAGATGGAGCTCCTTGTTTCTTTTGGATTACAACCCAAAGCTCTCCTCCAGGAACTAGATACTGATAACTCTCTTCCAAAATATGATGAACAACCTTTTTCCCTGCACGAATTGGCGGGTTGGAGATAATCGCAGCGAAACCTCGTTTTTCAACATCCGTAAACAAATCACTTTGGTGAATGTCGACATTGGTGATTTTATTCATTTCTGCATTCGTTTTTGCAAGCTCAATTGCGCGCTCATTCACATCAATCATTTCAACTGAACGTTCATTATGTACTTTTGCTAGTGCAAGACCAATTGGTCCATACCCACAACCAACATCTAAAAACGGACCATCAATTTCAGGAGCACGGAATTCCTCTATTAATAACCTTGATCCAAAGTCAACCTCATTTTTTGAAAAAACTCCGCTATCGCTTGTAAAAGAAAACGTATACCCTCTTAAAACAAAGTCCTGAGTTTTTCGATTGCTTGATACGGTGGGTTTGCTAGTATAATAATGTTCGGTCATTTATGTATCTCCCAACATAAGAGTATATGTACAGTATACCCATCTCATTCCAAAAACAATATTAGTTTAAAAAAAGCTCGCTTTTATAGCGAGCTTTTTTCTTACGTTCATTAGTTATTACTTAACTTCTACGCCAGCTCCAACTTCTTCAAGTTTAGCTTTAACTTCTTCAGCTTCTTCTTTAGAAACGCCTTCTTTGATTGCTTTTGGAGTGTTGTCAACAAGTTCTTTAGCTTCTTTTAAGCCAAGTCCAGTGATTTCACGTACAACTTTGATAACTTTGATTTTTTGTGCACCAGCGTCTGCTAATACAACATCAAATTCAGTTTGCTCAGCAGCAGCTTCAGCACCGCCACCAGCAGCTACAGCTACAGGAGCAGCAGCAGTTACACCAAATTCTTCTTCAATTGCTTTTACTAGGTCATTTAGTTCTAAAACAGTCATATTTTTAACTGCTTCAATGATTTGTTCTTTAGTCATTAGAAAATCCTCCTTAATTAATTATCCTATTTTTAATTCGAATTGCGTTTTTGTTTTACAATTAAGCGCCTTGCTCTTCTTTTTGATCTGCAACTGCTTTAGTAGCAAGAGCAAGATTGCGAATTGGAGCTTGAAGTACGCTAAGCAACATAGAAAGTAAACCTTCGCGTGATGGTAGATCAGCAAGAGCTTTAACTTCTTCAAGAGTTGCAATGTTTCCTTCGATAACACCTGCTTTAATTTCTAATGCTTCATGCTTTTTCGCAAAATCATTAAGAATTTTAGCAGGAGCAACTACATCTTCATTACTGAAGGCAATTGCGTTTGGTCCTGTTAATGCATCATTTAATCCAGCAAGTTCAGCTTGTTCTGCAGCACGGCGAGTTAAAGAGTTTTTGTACACTTTGAATTCAATGCCTGCGTCACGAAGTTGTTTACGTAGTTCTGTTACTTCTGCAACAGATAGACCGCGATAGTCTACAACTACAGTTGATTTACTTGCACGTAATTTGTCTGCAATTTCAGTCACAATTTGTTTCTTTTGTTCTACTGCATGACTCATTCTTCTACACCTCCTGTGAGTAATTTCAGACACTTGAAACCGTTCGGTGTTAGAGTGCGTTCGAATCGAACACGTATACAGATTAAAAAACCTCTATGTCATAGACATAGAGGTAGTATTGATCAAGTTTATATACTACACCTCGGTAGGAAATTAAGCTTTTAAAAGCCCCTACTGTCTACGGTACAAATGCTATTTATTTATTAACAACAAAATTTATTATATGAAATGCTTTCGCAAAAGTCAATATCCACTTTTTTCTAATTAGAATGAAGAAGCGTCAACTTTCACGCCAGGTCCCATTGTAGATGATACAGCAATGTTTTTCATGTAAGTTCCTTTTGCTGCAGATGGTTTAACCTTAAGCATAGTTTCATAAATTGTAGTGAAGTTCTCAATTAGTTTTTGGTCATCAAATGAAACCTTACCAATCGGAACATGGATGTTCGAAGACTTATCAATGCGGTATTCAACTTTACCAGCTTTGATTTCATTTACTGCTTTTGTTACATCAAAAGTAACAGTTCCTGTTTTAGGGTTCGGCATTAAACCTTTAGGTCCTAATACACGTCCAAGTTTACCAACTTCACCCATCATGTCAGGAGTAGCTACGATTACATCAAACTCAAACCAACCTTGGGTGATTTTAGTGATGTACTCGCTATCGCCAACATAATCAGCTCCAGCAGCTTCTGCTTCTTTTGCTTTTTCACCTTTAGCGAAAACTAAAACACGTTGAGTTTTACCAGTACCGTTTGGTAAAACAACTGCACCACGAATTTGTTGGTCAGCTTTCTTAGGGTCAACTCCTAAACGGAATGCAACTTCAACAGTAGCATCAAATTTAGTTGTGTTTGTTTTCTTTACTAATTCAATTGCTTCTGCAACTGAGTAAGTTTTTGCACGATCTACTAATTTAGCAGCTTCTACGTACTTTTTACCTCTTTTTGCCATTATAACTTCCTCCTCGATTGTGGTTTTAACGGAATAACCTCCCACGCCCGCAATCAGCATCAAATATCTTCATGCTGACGCTAGACAGAACAAAGGTTGCGAACGAAAGAAATGAGATGTTCCATCCGCAACCCCTTTGAAACATGTAACAAATAGGAATTAGTCTTCGATAACAATTCCCATGCTACGAGCAGTACCTTCAACCATACGCATTGCAGATTCAACGTTCGCCGCATTTAAATCAGGCATTTTTGTTTCTGCAATCTCGCGTACTTTATCACGCTTAACTGTTGCAACTTTATTACGGTTAGGTTCACCTGAACCAGACTCAATACCAGCCGCTTTCTTTAAAAGAACTGCAGCAGGAGGAGTTTTTGTAATAAATGTAAATGAACGATCTTCATAAACTGTGATTACAACAGGAATAATTAAACCAGCTTGTTCTGCTGTACGTGCATTGAACTCCTTACAGAATCCCATGATGTTAACACCTGCTTGACCTAATGCTGGTCCAACTGGTGGTGCTGGGTTTGCTTTCCCCGCTGGAATTTGTAATTTAACCTCTTTAATTACTTTTTTAGCCACGAGACACACCTCCTTAAAGTCCGTGATGTGGTAATAGGGGTTTACCCTCCCACTCATCTATTCTTTACATATCGATAAAGAACTTTATCATAGCCAGTCTCTATATTTAGAGACATACTGACCTTTGCAATATTACCACTTTTCGTTTACAATATCAAGTTTTTCTTAAACTTTTTTGTCTAGCCTCAGCGCCTAGCCCCTCGAGGTCATAAGCCAAATCACTCCAGAAATCAGGATTTCCTGCGTGATTCGTCTTATGCTTGTCGGGGCTGTTCAAGGCGCTTCGGCATTTCGTTCTAGATTTTTTCAATTTGTGTAAAGTCTAACTCAACTGGGGTTTCACGACCAAACATGTTAACAAGAACCTTTACCTTTTGCTTATCTACATCTAGATCTTCAATTGCACCAGTGAAGTTTGTAAATGGACCCTCTTTGACACGAACTGTTTCTTTTAATTCGAAATCAACTTCCATCGGTCTTTCATCCATTCCCATTCTCTTAAGGATGAACGTCACTTCTTCTGGTAAAAGCGGTGTTGGTTTCGAACCGGAACCAGCTGAACCAACGAATCCTGTAACACCAGGTGTATTACGTACGACATACCATGAATCATCTGTCATAATTAATTCAACTAATACATAACCTGGAAATACTTTCTTTTTAATAATTTTCTTTTTACCGTTCTTAATATCTGTTTCTTCGTCTTCTGGTACAACAACACGAAAGATTTTATCTTGCATTCCCATTGTCTCAACACGTTTTTCTAAATTTGCTTTTACTTTATTTTCGTACCCTGAATACGTATGAACAACATACCAATTCTTTTCCATAAGTTAGGACTACTTGTCCTTCCCTCCCTTTGTGCGATCAAGTTCCTTATTCCTATTTTGTAGACTCGGTCAATGAATGACGTAAGGAAACTAGCTTTCCTCATTCGTTGTTAATAATTGAATGACCTAGATTTAAACATAGTGTTGACAAATTTTTTGCAATTAAAAAAACCCGTACCCGGGCTTTTTCGTAAAAGATTCTTTATTCTCTATCCATCATTATACCATGAGTATACAATGTTTATTCAAGTACTAAACGAATTAATTCAGAAATTCCTAGGTCAATTACAGCAAAAAACACAGATACAAAGATTACCGTTGTTAATGTAACAATCGTATAGCGTGTGAGTTCTTTTCTCTTTGGCCAACTTGTTTTCTTCATTTCTCGAACTACTTCACGAAAAAACTTGGTTATGCGCTTCATCCATGTAACCTCCAACTTTATCAACACAGTCTGCGATCTATTTCGTTTCACGATGATTCGTGTGAGAATTGCAAGTCTTACAAAACTTCTTCATTTCTAGTCTTTCAGCTGAAGTGCTATTCTTCATAGTGGAATAATTTCTACTTCCGCATTCCACACAAGCTAAAATTACTTTTTTTCGCATTTTATCACCTACCATGTGAAAATGCTACTTGCATCCTATTTTATAAAAAAGTCTCAATTTCCTTAAAAATGTAACACAGGCTTGATTTGTATGTCAATACTAGCCCCTACCTGTAGTAATGGTTGAAAACAGATTTTTATAATTTAATTTCTTGAATTTCTAAATATCGTTCTAACTTACGCTTTACACGCTGGAGTGCATTATCGATTGACTTTACATGTCGGTTTAAATCCTCTGATATCTCCTGATAGGATCTTCCGTCCAAATATAAGGACAATACCTTACGTTCCAAATCACTTAAAAGTTCTGCCATTTTTAATTCAATGTCATCAAACTTTTCCCTGTTGATGATTAATTCCTCAGGATCGAGAATCTTTGCTCCTGATATGACATCCATTAATGTACGGTCAGATTCTTCATCATATATCGGCTTGTCCAACGAAACATAAGAGTTTAGAGGAATATGCTTTTGCCTTGTCGCTGTTTTAATCGCAGTAATAATTTGTCGTGTAATACATAGTTCCGCAAACGCTTTAAACGAAGAAAGCTTGTCCTCCTTAAAATCACGTATCGCTTTGTATAACCCGATCATACCTTCCTGAACAATATCCTCACGATCTGCCCCAATTAAAAAATAGGATCTGGCTTTTGCACGCACAAAATTTTTATACTTATTGATTAAATAATCCAACGCCTCACTTTCTCCAGCATGGACCAATTCCACGACTTCCTCATCCTCTAGTCGGTCATAATATAACCTGTTGCCATAATCATCGAAGCTTGAACTCACACCGATCCCTCCGACCTACCTTAGAAGTTGTTTCCTACCAAAACTTGTAAAACGTAATGTTCATAAAATTCTTTATCTAGAAATATTATACAGGAGTGCTTTTCCAAGCGTCAACCGCTCATCGCTGTCCACGACGCCATTTTTCAAAAATTTCTGCCATTTCGTCGGAAAGTGGAATTTTTGAAACACTTTTTTCTTGATAGGTTTTCTTTACATCCTTTTTAATTCCGGATTCCACGACTTCCATTTCAGTTAATAATTCCCTTGCTGATTTCCGTAAGGCGCCTTGTCCGAAAATTTGCCATTGCTCTGTATAATCTGAGGTAGCTACGTGAATTTGCGTTTTAATATTGCTTAATTGTTGAGCAAGCTTTTCGATTCGTTCATCGGCCGTTTCATTTTCACGGGTAAAAATGACTTCTACTTTTCGGCTTTTCATTTTTGTTTCAATTCCCGGTACGAGGTGTGCATCAAATACGACAATCACCTTATATCCTGTATACGCCTGATATTCAGCCATCTTTTCAATTAATAAATCACGCGCTGCTGAAAAGTCCTTGGTTTTAAGAACACGTAATTCTGGCCATGCACCAATAATGTTGTAGCCATCTACCAGCAGGATATCCATGTTTTATTCCCCTAACGGATTCCGCTTACGATATACCTCATACATTAATAGACTTGCTGCAACTGAAGCATTTAAAGAGGTTACTTTCCCTTGCATCGGTAGTCTTAACAGAAAATCACATTTTTCCTTCACAAGGCGTCCCATACCTTTGCCTTCACTGCCAATTACCAAGCCAATTGACATTTTCCCATCGATATTTCGATAATCCTCTTTTCCTTTTGCATCTGTTCCAACAATCCATACACCACGGTCCTTTAACTCATCAATCGTTCTTGCTAAATTGGTTACACGAGCAACTGGTATATATTCTATCGCTCCCGTTGAAGCTTTTGCTACGGTTGCGGTTAATCCAACTGCTCTTCTCTTCGGAATTATCACCCCATGTGCTCCAACTGCATCTGCCGTACGAAGAATTGAACCAAGATTATGTGGATCTTCTAATTCGTCCAATAGAATGATAAATGGTGCTTCATTTCGTTTCTCAGCTAAAGCTAGAATGTCATCCACCTCAGCATACTCATACGCAGCTACCTGCGCGACAACTCCTTGGTGATTCCCTTCAACCATTTGGTCAATCTTCTTTTTCGGAACAAATTGAACCATGACGTTACCTTCCTTTGCAAGAGAAGTAATCTGGTTCATTTGACCTCTATTCGAGCCTTCTGCTATCCATATTTTATTAATATCCCGCTCTGATTTTAACGCTTCAATAACGGGGTTCTTCCCAATAATATAATCACTCGCCACTTCTTTTTCCTCCTTTCTTAAGATTCAATGATTCGAAACGCCTCTTCAATAATGGAATGGATTCTCTCTTGGTCATTTTGTAAAAAATGATAACCTAGTAAAGCTTCAAATGCCGTACTGTATCGGTAAGTCTGAACATCTGTATTTTTTGGGACGGTTCCACTCTTCGCATTGCGGCCCCTTCTAATGACTCCTTGTTCCTCTTCTGAAAAAAAACCTTCATCCAGCATCGTGTGAATCACAGCGGACTGGGCTTTAGCAGAAACATAATGCTTCGCTTGATTATGAAGTTGATTAGGTCTCACACTCCCCTTTTGCAAAAGATAATGCCGTACATACATTTCATATACAGCATCACCCATATAAGCAAGAGCAAGACTATTTAATTGATGGCTATCAATTTGATTGTCTGATAAAAACATTTTCATTTATCCTCTTTTCCATCTTGTCCCTTGAGGAGTGTCTTCAAGAATAATATTCATAGCTTTTAGTTGATCACGGATTTGATCGGATAGAGCGAAATCACGGTCTTTACGTGCTTGATTTCTCTTTGCTATTAGTTCTTCGATTTCCTCATCAAGTAATTGTTCATCTTCGACTTTAAGCCCCAGCGTCTCGAATAACACCTCAAATTCTTGTAAAAAGGCTTCGATCACTTTCTCCGATGTATTTTTTTCCTGTAAATAATAGTTCGCCTGTTTCGAAAGGTCGAACAAAACAGAAATGGCATTCGCTGTATTAAAGTCATCATCCATTGCAATGATAAATTCGTTGCGAAAAGCGTTAATTTTTTCCAACCACTCATCATCATTCGTTGTTAAATTTGTACTACTTTCCTGACGATGCTTTAGATTTGCATAGGAAGTACGTAATCGTTCTAATGCGTTTTTCGTACTTTCCAGTAATTCAAGGTTGTAGTTGATTGGATGGCGATAATGAACAGACAGCATGAAAAAGCGCAATACCTGTGGATCAACGTCTTTGATAATATCGTGAACCAACACAAAGTTCCCTAGGGATTTTGACATTTTTTCATTGTCAATATTAATATAGCCGTTATGCATCCAATAGTTAGCAAATGTCTTTTCATTCACCGCTTCCGATTGTGCAATTTCGTTTTCATGATGCGGAAATGCTAAGTCCTGACCACCTGCGTGAATATCAATGGTCTCACCTAAGTATTTCCTTGCCATCGCTGAGCATTCAATATGCCAGCCTGGACGCCCCTTGCCCCATGGACTTTCCCAGTATATTTCACCCGGTTTAGCACTTTTCCATAGCACAAAGTCCAGGGCGTCCTGCTTCTTATCCCCGACTTCAATTCTTGCACCGACACGGAGCTCATCAATGGATTGATGTGAAAGCTTACCATATTCCTTAAATTCCCTTGTACGGTAGTACACGTCGCCTTCTGATTCATAAGCAAACCCTTTCTCAATCAAGGCCTGAATGAAATCAATGATAATATCCATATTTTCTGTAACCCTTGGGTGAACATCTGCCTTTTTGCATCCTAAAGCAGATACGTCGTCATAATAGGCATTGATAAAACGTTCCGCAATGGTTGGCACTTCTTCCCCTAACTCATTCGCTGCTTTGATTAATTTATCGTCAACATCTGTGAAGTTCGATACATAATGAACGTCATAGCCCCTAAATTCAAAATAGCGTCGGACTGTATCGAAAACGATAGCTGGACGTGCATTCCCGATATGGATGTAGTTATAAACGGTTGGACCGCACACATACATTTTTACCTTATTTTCTTCGAGTGGTTTAAACTCTTCTTTCTTTCGTGTCAGTGTATTATATATGTGAATGGGCATTATCCTTTGCTCCTTCCTTTTTCTGTATTTCCTCTTTTAAGCTTTTTATTTCACTTTCTAGCTCTCTGATTTTATCTGAAACAGGATCTGGTAAATCTCGATGATTTAAGTCCTTAGTATTTCTAACTTTGACTCCGTCTTGAATCACCACTCGACCTGGTATCCCGACAACTGTCGAATTCGGAGGAACATCTTGCAGAACAACCGAACCCGCTCCTACCTTTGAATTTTCTCCAATTGTAATGGATCCTAATACTTTTGCTCCTGATGCAATAAGGGCATTGTTTTTAACTGTAGGATGTCGCTTTCCTTTTTCTTTTCCTGTACCCCCAAGTGTTACCCCCTGGAATACAGTCACATTATCTCCGATTTCACAGGTCTCACCAATGACTACACCCATGCCATGGTCGATAAAAAAACGACGACCAATTTTAGCTCCAGGGTGAATTTCAATTCCTGTAAAAAAGCGACTTATTTGTGATACCGTTCTAGCCAAGAAAAACATCTTTCGTTTAAAAAGAAAGTGCGCTACACGATGTGCCCAAATGGCATGCAATCCAGAATACGTTAAGATGACCTCAAAATGAGATCTTGCTGCCGGGTCCTGTTCAAATACTACCTCGATATCCTCTTTCATGCGTCTAAACACAATCAACCCTCCTTGAATAAAAAACGTTAGGCCCCCGCTTCTCGGCGACAATCATAAGATAAATGCTGACAAAAGTTGCGTTTTTACCTTTTGAAGTGATTGGCTAGACCAGATAGCCGATGGCTCCAAAACCTTTTTCCAAAATAAAAAGCGCCCCTGTGTAAAAACACAGAGACGCTTTATTCACGCGGTTCCACTCTGTTTAGGCAATGAAAAGTCCATTACCTCAACTTAATCTCTTAACGGTGAGACGCCGCTTTTATCTACTACGTTACCACTTACAATACCGGTTCGATAAAAGACTCAAAGGTGCATTTCAATAAGCATTTCCCTTAAACCACTTTCAGCCGATGATGGTTCTCTCTGTTCGTATTTGTTATACTTACAAATACTTTAAAGTCAATAACTTATTTACTCTCCTTATCAACACTTTTACAATATATAATTTGTTACCTATACTATATTACATTTTCAGCCAGATGTTAACTAATTAAACTTTTAAGGCGTGAAATTATTTTTTCTTTTCCTAAAAGGTGAATCGCTTGTGGTAAATCTGGTCCATGAAGCTGACCCGTTGCAGCTGCACGAATTGGCATGAAAAGGTTCTTACCTTTTTGTCCTGTACCTTTTTGAACAGCTTTAATGGATGCTTTAATTTCATCAGCACCGAACGTTTCAAGACCTTCAACCTCTTGTAAAAAGGCCTTTAATACTTCAGGAACTGTTTCTCCCGCAAGAACTTCCTTCGCATCATCTTCAAGCGTTACTTCATCCTTAAAGAAAAGGTCGGTTAGTTCAACGATTTCTGCTCCATAACTCATTTTTTCTTGATGTAGTGCAATTAAGTCACGTGCCCATTGCTTGTCTGTATCACTTAATGGTTCACTTAATCTACCTGCTTTGATTAAATGTCGTAGCGAAAGATCAACTAAACGATCAAGATCAATATTTTTTATATATTGATTGTTCATCCATGTAAGCTTTTGAGTGTCAAAAACTGCTGGTGATTTAGATAAACGAGCTGGATCAAAAATGTCAATAAACTCATCTTTTGTATGCAGCTCTTCTTCCCCACCTGGCGACCAACCTAATAGCGTAATAAAGTTAAATAGGGCTTCTGGTAGGTATCCAAGTTCTTCATATTGCTCAATAAATTGAATAATAGACTCATCGCGCTTGCTTAGCTTCTTATGGTTTTCGCCTACGATTAATGTCATATGTCCGAATGTTGGAATATCCCAGTTAAATGCCTCATACACAACCATTTGCTTTGGTGTATTGGAAATATGGTCTTCCCCACGCAAAACATGTGAAATTTCCATGAGATGATCATCGATGGCTACTGCAAAATTATAAGTCGGAGTTCCATCCTTCTTCACGATTACATAATCGCCCATGCCTTCTGACTCAAAAGAAATTTCGCCTTTTACCATATCATGAAACGTGTAAACCTTGCCTTGTGGAATAATGATACGAATACTTGGCTGTCTTCCTTCACTTTCTAAAGCTTCCTGTTGATCCTTCGTTAAGTGACGGCATTTGCCTGAGTAATGAGGTGTCTCACCACGTGCCATCTGCTCTTCACGTTCTTTTTCAATCTCTTCTTCCGTACAATAGCATTTATAAGCGAGTCCTTTTTCAAGAAGCTCTGTATAATACTTTTCATAAATCTCATTACGTTCTGATTGACGGTATGGTCCGTGCTCGCCACCAACATCCGGTCCTTCATCCCAATCAATTCCAAGCCATTTTAAATATTTGAGCTGACTTTCTTCGCCACCTTCAATATTTCGTTTCTTGTCTGTATCTTCAATACGAATGATGAATTTTCCGTTTTGGTTTCGTGCATATAAATAATTAAATAAGGCTGTTCTTGCGTTTCCAATATGTAAATGTCCTGTTGGACTTGGTGCATAGCGCACACGTACGTTATTTGACATATGTACCCTCCGTTACAACGCTTAGTATCATCTAGATTTTTAACACATATTTATTAAATCAAAAAATTAGTTCTCTACCTTTTGCAGTAAAATCGTTACTTGTGCTGCAATTCCCTCACCGCGACCCGTAAAACCTAACTTTTCAGTAGTCGTTGCTTTCACATTTACCTGTGAAGAATCTGCTTCTAGCAACTCGGCAATCCGCGCTCTAATTTGTTCAATATACGGAGCCATTTTTGGCTTTTGAGCGATAATCGTGCAGTCAATATTTCCAAGCTTATAGCCCTTTTCCTTCACCAAATTCCATACATGCTGTTGAAGTTTCGCAGAATCCGCATCCTTGAAATACGGGTCTGTGTCTGGAAAATGCTTACCTATGTCACCTTCACCAATCGCTCCAAGACAGGCATCAGAAACGGTGTGGAGTAATACATCTGCATCTGAATGTCCTAGTAGTCCTTTTTCATATGGTATGGTAATTCCACCTATAATTAACGGGCGTCCTTCAACCAATTGGTGAACGTCAAAGCCCTGTCCAATACGAAACATTGGTTTTCCCCCTTTATTCAGCTTTTTAGCTTTTGCCACGCGCATTTTTGCGCTTTTCTATTTAGCTTGTCCAGTTTTGTAAAATCGCTTCCGCAAAAACTAAGTCATCTGGAGTTGTTAGTTTGATATTTAAGTAATCACCTTTTACAATATATACTTGTTTTGGGATTCTTTCAACGAGACTAGCTTCATCTGTGCCGAGGAAACCTTCTTTTTGAGCCATCTCATGTGCTTCTTGTAAGATAGAAACATGAAAAGCTTGTGGGGTTTGAATGGCCCACAAGCTAGAACGTTCAACTGTTTCTTCTACATATAAATCACGAGAGGCGCGTTTGATTGTATCCTTTACGGGAACCGCTAGCACAGCTGCCCCTTTTTCTACCGCAACATTGACTAGCTCATGAACATGCTCTTGTTTCAGAAAGGGTCTCGCACCATCATGGACCAATACAATATCTGTGTTCTTCACAGCTTGTAAACCATTGTAGACACTGTACTGGCGCTCACTACCACCCTGAACGAAAGAGACAACCTTTTGGACGTTATAGGTTTGGATCAACTCATCAAAAATGGGCTGTTCATCCATATTAATGACTAAAATAATCCCCGTACACATTGGGTCCTGTTCAAAAACTCGTAATGTATGAATAATAACTGGTATTGATTGCAATTCAATGAATTGTTTATTCTTACCTGCGTTCATTCGTTTTCCTTGTCCTGCCGCAGGAATGACAACCTGATAATTCACCCCGTAACGCCCCTAACACGATTCAATTATAATGCCTTTTCAAGCAATTTTGGCTTCGCGAAAATCATTCGACCTGCTGATGTTTGTAAAACACTCGTTACAAGCACTTCAATGCGTTTTCCAATATAGTCGCGACCTTCTTCGACTACAATCATCGTACCGTCATCTAAATAAGCGACACCTTGATTATGCTCTTTTCCATCCTTAATGACTTGAACGCTTAATTCTTCACCAGGTAACACCACCGGCTTCACCGCATTCGCAAGGTCATTAATATTTAAAACTGCCACATTTTGCAGCTCACAAACTTTGTTTAAGTTAAAGTCATTCGTCACGACTACGCCCATCGTTAATTTTGCAAGCTTCACTAATTTACTATCAACCTCTTGAATATCGTCAAAATCACCTTCGTAGATTTCAACTTTAATCGCTAGTTCTTTTTGAATCCGGTTTAAAATATCGAGTCCTCTTCTACCGCGGTTTCGCTTTAATACGTCAGAAGAATCTGCAATATGCTGAAGTTCCTCTAACACAAATCGAGGAATCACAATTGTTCCTTCAAGAAACCCGGTTTGACATATATCTGCGATACGTCCATCAATAATAACACTTGTATCTAAAATTTTAAGTTTTTTGGCCTGTTGGTTTACTTCCTCTTCCTCCAAGCTCTTCTTTTTACCAGATCGGTTAATAGAAAATAAATTCACAAGTTCATCCCGCTTTTTAAAGCCAACTTGAAAACCTAAATATCCTAAAAGCAGGGTAATAAAGATTGGAAGCACTGTATTTACTACCGAAAATGAAATACGGTCTAATGGAATGACAATTAAAAAAGCAACAATCAATCCGGAAATCAAGCCTAAGCTTCCAAATAAAACATCTGTAACAGGAGCCTTGATCAATGACTCTTCTAGCCATTTAATTAAACCTACGATATAATCTACTAACCAAAACGTAACAATAAATAATATAATAGCACCTAAAATCGCAAGAGTATATGAATTATTTAGATATGGAATATTGTCGATATTTAACAGCTTTAATACATCCGGTAGATAGACAATTCCAAGCATACCTCCGACTATTAGAAAAAAGAGCTGCACAATACGTTTTAACATTCCTTCACCTCCTCCTATTCATTATAATCACTTTATAATAATTGAAACCTACAATAAATAGCTTTTTTCAAAATGTAAACAGAATGACATAGATGTGTAAAACGCTACTCATATATTATTTTTTAAACCTGATAAAATTATAACTGCTTTAGTAAAAAATTATTTCTAGTTGGCTTTTATGAAAATATGGATGTCCACCTGGTTCACACTTACTATACGAATAAAGCAATAAAAATGTTTCATTTTCACTAGATTTTTCGATTCATTATTTTAGGTTATTTTCCCAATGTATGTTGAATGGCTTGCCTAATATCACTCACACCTATCACTTCAATTCCCTTTGGAATGGTCCAACCACCTAAATTACGCTCAGGAAGAATTACTCGCTTGAAGCCAAGCTTTGCCGCTTCCTGGACCCGCTGCTCAATTCGAGATACGCGTCTTACCTCTCCAGTTAACCCAACTTCGCCAATAATAACATCTGTTGGGTTCGTCGGTTGATCTCTAAAACTAGACGCAATGCTTAAGGCAACCGCTAAATCAATTGCTGGTTCGTCTAACTTTACACCACCAGCAACCTTTAAATATGCATCTTGATTTTGCAAGAGAAAACCTGCTCTTTTTTCTAATACCGCCATTAATAAAGAAACCCGGTTATGGTCTATTCCTGTTGCCATGCGGCGTGGATTTCCAAAACTAGTTGGTGATATCAGTGCTTGGATTTCGACAAGTACGGGTCGTGTACCTTCCATAGATGCAACAACTGTTGACCCTGCAGCACCTGCAGAACGCTCCTCAAGAAATATCTCAGAAGGGTTGGCAACTTCTTCTAGGCCCGTTTCCTTCATCTCAAAAATGCCCATCTCATTCGTTGAACCAAAACGGTTTTTTACAGCACGTAATATACGATACGTATGATGTCGTTCCCCTTCAAAGTAAAGAACAGTATCCACCATATGTTCAAGCAAACGAGGACCTGCAATATTTCCCTCTTTCGTAACATGACCCACGATAAAAATAGCAATCCCATTTGTCTTCGCAATTCGCATTAACTCCGCCGTACATTCCCGCACCTGTGAAACACTGCCAGGCGCAGAAGAAATATCAGAATGATAAATCGTTTGAATCGAATCAATTACTACAAAAGATGGGTTTAATTCAGTAATTGTCTGGGAAATAAACTCAAGGTCCGTCTCGGCTAAAACATACAATTGATCAGAGGAAACTCCTAGACGGTCCGATCTTAACTTTGTTTGTTTGACCGATTCTTCTCCGGAAATATATAAAACTTTGCTTTGTTTTGCTATTTGCGAGGATACTTGTAGTAGCAAGGTAGACTTCCCTATCCCTGGGTCACCCCCAATTAATACAAGTGAACCACGGACAATTCCGCCGCCAAGTACGCGATTAAATTCCTTGTTTGTTGTATACATTCTAGGTTCATTTTCTGACTCGATTGATGTGATTGGTGAAGGCTTGCGCTGAACAGTGGGACTTGAATGTGCAAAAGCACCTTTTCTAGCTGGTTTATGTAGGGTTTCCTCGACTAATGAATTCCATTCACCACATCCAGGGCATTTCCCCATCCATTTTGGTGATTCATAGCCACAGGACTGACAGGTGAATTTCGTCTTTGTTTTTGCCATTGTCATTAATCCTTTCTTTATTAGAAAAGCTCAAGGCGCTCAGCTTTAGGCGACAAGTACAAGATAAGCGCTGACAGAAGGAGCTTTTTGCCTTCAGTAACGATTAGCTTGTGACCTCGAGCCGATGGCGCCTGAAGCTAGACATTTTCTAAAAAAAGAGGTATACACGAATCAATTCTTGATGTATACCTCTTTTACAATTACGTACTTTTTTATTTCACTGTTTCTTTTGTTTCTTCGGTTTCTTTCGTTTGGATTACGAATTCTCCGTTAGCATAGTCCATTACAATTTTCTTTCCTTTTTCTATATTACCGCGTAATAGTTCTTCAGACAAACGGTCTTCAATTTGTTTTTGAATGGCACGGCGTAATGGACGCGCTCCGTATTCTGGATCATATCCCTCTTCTGCAATTCGGTCTTTAGCAGCTTCTGTTAATTCAAGCTCAAACTCTTGCTCCTGCAGGCGTTTTGTTAACTGATCTGCCATAAGGGTAACAATTTCCCTCAAATGCTTCTTCTCTAGTGAGTGGAAGACAATGGTTTCATCAATACGGTTAAGGAACTCCGGACGGAATGCTTTCTTTAACTCTTCCATTACCTTATCCTTCATGTTTCGATAATCTTGCTTCTCATCATCAAGCGCAAAGCCAACATATTTATTTCGCTTTAGTGTGCTAGCTCCAACGTTTGATGTCATAATTAAAATTGTATTTCTAAAATCAACCGTACGCCCCTTAGAGTCAGTCAAACGACCATCCTCTAGGACTTGAAGTAAAATATTAAACACATCTGGGTGTGCTTTTTCGATTTCATCTAAGAGGATAACAGAATATGGCTTACGGCGCACCTTTTCTGTTAATTGACCTCCTTCTTCATAGCCTACATATCCTGGAGGTGAGCCTACCAATCTTGATGTAGAGTGCTTCTCCATGTACTCTGACATATCTACACGAATCATCGCATCCTCATCACCAAAAATAGATTCAGCTAAGGCACGCGCTAATTCTGTTTTCCCAACCCCTGTTGGTCCTAGGAATATGAATGAACCTGTTGGGCGCTTTGGATCCTTTAATCCAGCACGCGAACGCCTTACAGCCTTAGAAACTGCCTTTACAGCCTCTTCCTGACCAATCACACGTGAATGAAGGATTTCCTCCATATTAAGTAATTTATCAGCTTCTGTCTGCGCTAGTTTTGATACAGGGACCCCAGTCCAGCTTGATACAACCATTGCAATATCATCCACTGTTACCTCTGAATTCTCTTGACCCTGTTTTTCTTTCCAGTTTTTCTTCGTTTCTTCTAACTGTTCACGAAGGCGTTGCTCTGAGTCACGTAACGAAGCAGCTTTTTCAAATTCTTGACTTTGAACGGCTGCATCTTTTTCCTTACGAACCTCTTCAAGCTTTAATTCAAGCTCCTTTAGATTTGGTGGTGCTGTATACGAACGAAGACGAACCTTTGAACCCGCCTCATCAATTAAGTCGATGGCCTTATCTGGTAAAAAGCGATCGGAGATATAACGGTCTGAAAGCTTAACCGCTTGAATGATCGATTCATCCGAGATCGATACTCTATGATGTGCCTCATAACGGTCACGTAGTCCTTTTAATATTAAAATAGACTCTTCTACAGATGGTTCATCTACCTGAATTGGTTGGAAACGACGCTCAAGAGCAGCATCTTTTTCAATGTATTTTCTATATTCATCTAAAGTTGTTGCACCGATACATTGTAGCTCACCGCGAGCAAGAGATGGTTTTAAAATATTCGATGCATCAATCGCACCTTCAGCACCACCAGCACCGATTAACGTATGAAGTTCATCAATAAACAGAATGATATTCCCAGCTTGGCGAATTTCATCCATTACCTTTTTCAAACGGTCCTCAAATTCTCCACGGTATTTTGTACCTGCAACTACAGTACCCATATCAAGGGTCATTACACGCTTATCGCGAAGCGTTTCTGGTACCTCATTGTTTACAATTTGCTGGGCTAATCCTTCAGCAATAGCCGTTTTACCAACACCAGGCTCCCCAATTAAAACAGGGTTATTTTTCGTACGACGGCTTAGCACTTCAATCACACGTTGAATCTCTTTACTTCGTCCAATCACGGGATCAAGGCTGCCTTCTCTTGCGATCGCCGTAAGATCACGTGCTAAGCTATCCAAGGTTGGTGTATTCGCATTAGCAGAACCACCGCCATGATGTCCTGATGACGACTCATTGCTCCCTAATAATTGTAAAACCTGTTGGCGAGCTTTATTGAGGCTCACTCCAAGGTTGTTTAACACTCTTGCAGCAACACCCTCACCTTCGCGAATTAATCCAAGTAGGATGTGTTCTGTTCCTACATAAGAATGGCCTAGCTTACGAGCCTCATCCATTGATAACTCAATTACCTTTTTCGCACGTGGTGTGTAATGGATGGTCTGTGAACCTTCCTGACCACGTCCAATTAGAGCTTCTACTTCTTTTTGTATTTTTTCAGGTCCTAACCCTAGTGCAAGCAAGGCCTTTGCGGCAATCCCTTCACCTTCGCGGATAAGACCTAATAATACATGTTCAGTTCCAATATTGTTATGTCCCAATCGTACAGCTTCCTCTTGAGCTAACGCTAACACCTTTTGTGCACGCTCAGTAAATCTGCCAAACATCATAACCCATCACCCTCCATGTCAGTAGTCTTATTATTTTCTAGTTTTAATCTTTCTCGAATAATAGACGCCCTTCTAACGTCCCTTTCATTTGGCCTTAATGCTCCACCAGCATAGACCTGCAAGAATCCAGGTTGAGTTAAAATCATGAGTTCATTAAGAATGGTTCTTGATATTTCTTTTATATAGCCAAGATCAATACCCAATCGAACATCTGATAAACACTTAGCTGCTTCTTTCGATTCAATAATCCTACTATTAGCTAAAACACCATAGGAACGAAATACTCGGTCCTCTAATTGTATGTTTGAAGTCTTCACAAGTGCTTCTCGAGCAGAGCGCTCTTGTGCAATCAACTGTGCAACCACACTCTTTAAGTCTTCTACAATATCTTCTTCCGTTTTACCTAGCGTGATTTGATTGGATATTTGAAAAATATTCCCTAACGCCTCGCTACCTTCACCATAAATTCCTCTTACAACTAGACCAAGTTGATTGATTGCTGGAATGATACGACTCATTTGATGTGTAAGAATAAGAGCTGGAAGATGCATCATCACGGAGGCCCTTAGTCCAGTTCCTACATTTGTTGGACAGCTTGTTAAATAGCCTCTAGTTTCATCAAATGCATAATCAACATGCTCCTCTATCCAATCATCTAGGTTGTTTGCAACCTGCAAGCCTTCCGATAATTGCAACCCTGGGAATAAACATTGTATTCGTATATGGTCTTCTTCATTAATCATGATGCTAATTTCTTCATTTTCGGATAAAAGACAAGCTCCTAATTGAAAGTTTTCGGCTAAATGTGGACTGATCAAATGCTTTTCAACCAATACCCTTTTTTCATTAGGCTGAAGCTCCGTCATTTTTAATAATTCAAATCCTCCAATTGAGGGAAAACTCTTTCCAGCAAACCCCTTTTGAAAGACATCGACTATTTGCCCAGCCTCTTCATTTGAATAAACCGTTGAGAAAGGTACATTTTTCAGATTTCGAGCAAGTCTAATCCGTGAACTTAAGACAATATCTGAATCAGGACCTTCTTGACTCATCCAAGCACTTAAAGCTTGATTGATAAAATGCTCAAGTGACATTGATTAAACCTCCCCTTCTGTGTAACCACTCAGTTTCTTTTCAAGATCCCTTACGTGGTCACGAACATCTGCAGCTTTTTCGAATTCCTCTAACGAAATATATTCCTGCATCTTTTGCTTTAGTTGTTCAATCTCTTTCCGAATATGGAAGGAGCCACCGATTCGTTTTGGAATTTTCCCTGTATGATGTGTATTGCCACTATGCAGACGTTTTAAAATTGGGGTAAGTTGTTTTTCAAAGGTTGGATAGCATTGCGAACAGCCAAACCGACCTACTTTTGCAAATTGTTGAAAAGTCATTTTACAGTTCTCGCATTGCAATACTTCATTTTTTTGAAAAGCATGTTGCTGTGAACCGGTAAGTGGCTCAAACTGAAGAAGTCCTGCTAATAAGTTATCTATTGAAAAGCCAGATGTGCCTGGAAACATGAACATCTCGCTTTTTTCTTGAGCACAATGTTCACAAATATGAACCTCTGTTTTTTCACCATTAATCACCTTTGTAAAATGAAATGTTGCAGGGCGTTGATTACATTCTTGGCATATCATGATAACACCTTCCTATTTAATCAAATGCGCCTTGGCGTATTTGCGCCCGATTTTTTTAGGCCCACACGAGGTGGGTCACAAAGACGTTGCCACAGGAAGTGGCGTTCTTAGTCTTTGATCCTCCTCTCGAAAACTTTCCTTTGAAAAATCGTGGCATCCGCCGGAGGCTTTACCTTTTATCTATACATGAGGGATGTAAGCATTGCCTTTAACATTCTTGCTCTTAATTCATCCCGATGTGGAAGCTCAATAAACAAGACAGAACGGTCAATCACACTTAACATGATCTTCGCTTCTCTTTTTGAGATCACTTCCTCCTCAACCAAGCGCAAAATAACGTCCTCAGCACTTGTTTGAGCAATCCGTTTATCGATAAGGCGTACGAGTTGCTTAATCAGTTGAGAGTCGTCATTTGTTTTCACTCTCATAATTCGAATGTAGCCTCCGCCACCTCTTTTACTTTCCACCAAATAGCCTCTCTCTAACGTAAACCTTGTATTTATCACATAATTAATTTGAGATGGGACACATTCAAATTTATCGGCAATCTCACTTCTTTTAATTTCAACTATAGCTCGATCACTTGTATCAAGAACACTTTTTAGATATTGTTCAATGATATCAGATATATTCCTCATTATGACCACACCTCACCTTGACTTTGACTATATTTGACTATAATTATAATATAAAATGACTGCACTAATTTTTCAACTGTTTCGCATGTGAAATTGAAAGTAGAAAAAGGGCAATCATTTACCATTTAAGGGCTTTACTATCCTATACTTTCCAAACCTGGTACCTCTCTAAACACCAAATTAAAAAATTTTTTGGACCATTTCCCGCTTAGACATTTCTTCATATAAGCGTAAACGCTCATTTTTACTTGCCACTTCTACATCAATTGTGTACTGGCAATTGTTTTCTACCTTATCCTTTGAATACTTAATATTAAAATCCTTCACCTTAAAACCATTATCTTTAAATAATTTTAAAATGAATGAAGACGAGGAAATATTTTCATGAATAATGATATGAACAACTTTTCGTTTTCTGGATTTAAAAAAGAACTCTTCAAATCGGTTTAGAAAAATTAAACTTAATAAAACTACAATTGTAGTTAATATGGCTGGCGCATACATCCCTAACCCGATTATTAACCCTAGACCAGCAACAACCCAAATCGATGCTGCCGTAGTTAGCCCACGAACCGTGGCATCCCTTACCAAAATAGTACCAGCACCCAAAAAACCAATACCACTAATCACATATGACGGAATTCGTGCCGGGTCAAAACGGACATTCGTACTCATCTCTAAATAAGGCTGAAACCCAAAAATAGACATCAGCATCATTAAACAAGAACCAACTCCAACCAGTAAATGTGTACGAAATCCAGCAGGGTGTTTATGTACTTCTCTCTCCAATCCAACTAATCCACATAATAACGCAGCCATAAAAATGCGAAGCGACATCGTAAAAAATTCTTGAGTTTGGAACGATGCAAAAAATTGTGCCATGTCACATCCCCCCTGTTCTATAGACATAGGCGACCTGTAAATTACTTATTCGATAGGAAATTTAAAATCCCCTTTAATTCAAATAAAAAAAGGTAGTGTTTTATCATTATACGATTCGTTCAAAAAGTTTATGAGTATCAAAAATACCTATTTTAAAATAGTGTTTCTGCCATAGGACCTAAGATGTTAATTATCATTAACAATGTAATTAATAATATAGATCTTTTTTGAAATGTAAAATTTAACACTGGTATATAGGGAGTTATCTTAATGACTAATGACCTGTATTGGTATATGGTTTGTCGATTCGTATATATGTATTATGTATGGGATTCTGGGAGGGTTGATAAAAACGATTATGTCGGTTGCTGCTTGCGGTTTATCATTTATTGGTTTGCGAGTGGGTGGTATACCGGTAATCGGGTTTGCGGTATACCATTTATCGGTTTACGGTTGCGTGATATACCGTTAATCGGGTTTACGGTATATCATTTATCGTTTTACGAATGGGCGATATACCGGTAATGGGGTTTGCAAATTTGGCGTTCGCTGGATCAGCATTACCTAACTTTTTGCCGTTATTAAAAGTGACAATCTAAAAAAGATTGTGTATTGGCTTGCGTTACCGATTCCTTCATCTAAATCATGAAACAGGAACGAATCAGCACTTTTCGTTACCCTTTCCTTCAATACAATTACAAAAGTGGAACGTTTAAGCCTTTTTAGTTACCAATCACTTGAAATCAATCTCAAAACAGGAACGATTCTACAATTTACGTTACTCTTCATCACTCAACATCTGTCAAACAAGTGCCACGTTCTTCAACCCCTAATATCCAAACAAAAACAAATAAAAAAGACCAACCATATCGGCTGATCTTTAGTGTGCCTAGCGACGTCCTACTCTCACAGGGACAAAGTCCCAACTACCATCGGCGCTGAAGAGCTTAACTTCCGTGTTCGGTATGGGAACGGGTGTGACCTCTTCGCTATCGCCACTAGACTATGTTGAAGGATTCATTCCTTCAAAACTAGATAACGCTCCTACATTCATCAGTTTGGTTAAGTCCTCGATCGATTAGTATCAGTCAGCTGCACATGTCACCATGCTTCCACCTCTGACCTATCAACCTCGTCATCTTCGAGGGATCTTACTAGTTTAACACTATGGGAAATCTCATCTTGAGGGGGGCTTCATGCTTAGATGCTTTCAGCACTTATCCCTTCCACACATAGCTACCCAGCTATGCCCTTGGCAGGACAACTGGTACACCAGCGGTGTGTCCATCCCGGTCCTCTCGTACTAAGGACAGCTCCTCTCAAATTTCCTACGCCCACGACGGATAGGGACCGAACTGTCTCACGACGTTCTGAACCCAGCTCGCGTACCGCTTTAATGGGCGAACAGCCCAACCCTTGGGACCGACTACAGCCCCAGGATGCGATGAGCCGACATCGAGGTGCCAAACCTCCCCGTCGATGTGGACTCTTGGGGGAGATAAGCCTGTTATCCCCGGGGTAGCTTTTATCCGTTGAGCGATGGCCCTTCCATGCGGAACCACCGGATCACTAAGCCCGACTTTCGTCCCTGCTCGACTTGTAGGTCTCGCAGTCAAGCTCCCTTGTGCCTTTACACTCTACGAATGATTTCCAACCATTCTGAGGGAACCTTTGGGCGCCTCCGTTACTCTTTAGGAGGCGACCGCCCCAGTCAAACTGCCCACCTGACACTGTCTCCAAGGCCGATAAGGCCTTCGGGTTAGAATTTCAATACAGCCAGGGTAGTATCCCACCGACGCCTCCACCGAAGCTGGCGCTCCGGCTTCCAAGGCTCCTACCTATCCTGTACAAGCTGTACCAAAATTCAATATCAGGTTGCAGTAAAGCTCCACGGGGTCTTTCCGTCCTGTCGCGGGTAACCTGCATCTTCACAGGTACTATAATTTCACCGAGTCTCTCGTTGAGACAGTGCCCAGATCGTTACACCTTTCGTGCGGGTCAGAACTTACCTGACAAGGAATTTCGCTACCTTAGGACCGTTATAGTTACGGCCGCCGTTTACTGGGGCTTCGATTCAGAGCTTCGCTTACGCTAACCCCTCCTCTTAACCTTCCAGCACCGGGCAGGTGTCAGCCCCTATACTTCGCCTTGCGGCTTCGCAGAGACCTGTGTTTTTGCTAAACAGTCGCCTGGGCCTATTCACTGCGGCTTTTCAGGGCTATTCACCCTAAAAAGCACCCCTTCTCCCGAAGTTACGGGGTCATTTTGCCGAGTTCCTTAACGAGAGTTCTCTCGATCACCTTAGGATTCTCTCCTCGCCTACCTGTGTCGGTTTGCGGTACGGGCACCTTCTACCTCGCTAGAAGCTTTTCTTGGCAGTGTGGAATCAGGAACTTCGGTACTTTATTTCCCTCGCCATCACAACTCAACCTTACGGTAAGCGGATTTGCCTACTTACCAGTCTAACTGCTTGGACGCGCATATCCAACAGCGCGCTTACCCTATCCTCCTGCGTCCCTCCATTGCTCAAACGGTAATGAGGTGGTACAGGAATTTCAACCTGTTGTCCATCGCCTACGCTTTTCAGCCTCGGCTTAGGTCCCGACTAACCCTGAGCGGACGAGCCTTCCTCAGGAAACCTTAGGCATTCGGTGGAGGGGATTCTCACCCCTCTTTCGCTACTCATACCGGCATTCTCACTTCTAAGCGCTCCACCAGTCCTCTCGGTCTGACTTCGCTGCACTTAGAACGCTCTCCTACCATTGTTCGTAAGAACAATCCACAGCTTCGGTGATACGTTTAGCCCCGGTACATTTTCGGCGCAGAGTCACTCGACCAGTGAGCTATTACGCACTCTTTAAATGGTGGCTGCTTCTAAGCCAACATCCTGGTTGTCTAAGCAATTCCACATCCTTTTCCACTTAACGTATACTTTGGGACCTTAGCTGGTGGTCTGGGCTGTTTCCCTCTTGACTACGGATCTTATCACTCGCAGTCTGACTCCCGAGAATCAAGTCTTTGGCATTCGGAGTTTGACTGAATTCGGTAACCCGATGAGGGCCCCTAGTCCAATCAGTGCTCTACCTCCAAGACTCTAACTCGAGGCTAGCCCTAAAGCTATTTCGGAGAGAACCAGCTATCTCCAAGTTCGATTGGAATTTCTCCGCTACCCACACCTCATCCCCGCACTTTTCAACGTGCGTGGGTTCGGGCCTCCATTCAGTGTTACCTGAACTTCACCCTGGACATGGGTAGATCACCTGGTTTCGGGTCTACGACCACGTACTATATCGCCCTATTCAGACTCGCTTTCGCTGCGGCTCCGTCTCTTCAACTTAACCTTGCACGGGATCGTAACTCGCCGGTTCATTCTACAAAAGGCACGCCATCACACATAAATGTGCTTTGACTACTTGTAGGCACACGGTTTCAGGTTCTCTTTCACTCCCCTCCCGGGGTGCTTTTCACCTTTCCCTCACGGTACTGGTTCACTATCGGTCACTAGGGAGTATTTAGCCTTGGGAGATGGTCCTCCCAGCTTCCGACGGGATTTCACGTGTCCCGCCGTACTCAGGATCCACTCAAGAGAGAACGAAGTTTCAACTACAGGGTTGTTACCTTCTCTGACGGACCTTTCCAGGTCACTTCGTCTACTTCGCTCTTTTGTAACTCCGTATAGAGTGTCCTACAACCCCAAGAGGCAAGCCTCTTGGTTTGGGCTATCTTCCGTTTCGCTCGCCGCTACTCAGGAAATCGCGTTTGCTTTCTCTTCCTCCGGGTACTAAGATGTTTCAGTTCCCCGGGTCTACCTTCTCTCACCCTATGTATTCAGGTAAGGATACTGCCCCATTACGAGCAGTGGGTTTCCCCATTCGGAAATCTTCGGATCAATGCTTACTTACAGCTCCCCGAAGCATATCGGTGTTAGTACCGTCCTTCATCGGCTCCTAGTGCCAAGGCATCCACCGTGCGCCCTTCATAACTTAACCTAAGTTAATTATTAAAGAACTTTTACTACTTCAATGAATGTTTTGTTACGTTATCTAGTTTTCAAAGAACGAATTTGAAAGCACAAAAGCACTCTCAAAACCGACCACAATACAAAGCGTCTTTTTATGAAGTTCGTAGAACTTCAGTTTCCTTAGAAAGGAGGTGATCCAGCCGCACCTTCCGATACGGCTACCTTGTTACGACTTCACCCCAATCATCTGTCCCACCTTAGGCGGCTGGCTCCTTACGGTTACCCCACCGACTTCGGGTGTTACAAACTCTCGTGGTGTGACGGGCGGTGTGTACAAGGCCCGGGAACGTATTCACCGCGGCATGCTGATCCGCGATTACTAGCGATTCCGGCTTCATGCAGGCGAGTTGCAGCCTGCAATCCGAACTGAGAATGGTTTTATGGGATTGGCTTAACCTCGCGGTTTTGCTGCCCTTTGTACCATCCATTGTAGCACGTGTGTAGCCCAGGTCATAAGGGGCATGATGATTTGACGTCATCCCCACCTTCCTCCGGTTTGTCACCGGCAGTCACCTTAGAGTGCCCAACTTAATGCTGGCAACTAAGATCAAGGGTTGCGCTCGTTGCGGGACTTAACCCAACATCTCACGACACGAGCTGACGACAACCATGCACCACCTGTCACTCTGTCCCCGAAGGGAAAATCCTATCTCTAGGAGTGTCAGAGGATGTCAAGACCTGGTAAGGTTCTTCGCGTTGCTTCGAATTAAACCACATGCTCCACCGCTTGTGCGGGCCCCCGTCAATTCCTTTGAGTTTCAGTCTTGCGACCGTACTCCCCAGGCGGAGTGCTTAATGCGTTTGCTGCAGCACTAAAGGGCGGAAACCCTCTAACACTTAGCACTCATCGTTTACGGCGTGGACTACCAGGGTATCTAATCCTGTTCGCTCCCCACGCTTTCGCGCCTCAGCGTCAGTTACAGACCAGAGAGCCGCCTTCGCCACTGGTGTTCCTCCACATCTCTACGCATTTCACCGCTACACGTGGAATTCCGCTCTCCTCTTCTGCACTCAAGTCCCCCAGTTTCCAATGACCCTCCACGGTTGAGCCGTGGGCTTTCACATCAGACTTAAAGGACCGCCTGCGCGCGCTTTACGCCCAATAATTCCGGATAACGCTTGCCACCTACGTATTACCGCGGCTGCTGGCACGTAGTTAGCCGTGGCTTTCTGGTTAGGTACCGTCAAGGTACCGCCCTATTCGAACGATACTTGTTCTTCCCTAACAACAGAGCTTTACGATCCGAAGACCTTCTTCGCTCACGCGGCGTTGCTCCGTCAGACTTTCGTCCATTGCGGAAGATTCCCTACTGCTGCCTCCCGTAGGAGTCTGGGCCGTGTCTCAGTCCCAGTGTGGCCGATCACCCTCTCAGGTCGGCTACGCATCGTTGCCTTGGTGAGCCGTTACCTCACCAACTAGCTAATGCGCCGCGGGCCCATCTGTAAGTGATAGCTAAAAGCCATCTTTTAATACGAGACCATGTGGTCTCATATATTATCCGGTATTAGCTCCGGTTTCCCGAAGTTATCCCAGTCTTACAGGCAGGTTGCCCACGTGTTACTCACCCGTCCGCCGCTAACCTTTGGGAGCAAGCTCCCTCAGGTTCGCTCGACTTGCATGTATTAGGCACGCCGCCAGCGTTCATCCTGAGCCAGGATCAAACTCTCCAATAAGAGTATTGATTGCTCAATAAGTTTTGTTACTTAGAATTAACGTTGACGCTTGTATTGTGTTCAGTTTTCAAAGAACTGTTGGTGGAGCCTAGCGGGATCGAACCGCTGACCTCCTGCGTGCAAAGCAGGCGCTCTCCCAGCTGAGCTAAGGCCCCAATATTTTAAAATGGTCGGGAAGACAGGATTCGAACCTGCGACCCCTTGGTCCCAAACCAAGTGCTCTACCAAGCTGAGCTACTTCCCGTAATATGGCGCGCCCGAAAGGAGTCGAACCCATAACCTTCTGATCCGTAGTCAGACGCTCTATCCAATTGAGCTACGGGCGCATTATTATTCGAATGGTGCCGAGGACCGGAATCGAACCGGTACGGTAGTCACCTACCGCAGGATTTTAAGTCCTGTGCGTCTGCCAGTTCCGCCACCCCGGCATTTAAAAATTACCTCTGGAGCGGAAGACGGGATTCGAACCCGCGACCCCCACCTTGGCAAGGTGGTGTTCTACCACTGAACTACTTCCGCATAATGCGGGTGAAGGGACTCGAACCCCCACGTCAAAGACACTAGATCCTAAGTCTAGCGCGTCTGCCAATTCCGCCACACCCGCATATTGAAATTAAATGGTGAGCCATGAAGGACTCGAACCTTCGACCCTCTGATTAAAAGTCAGATGCTCTACCGACTGAGCTAATGGCTCATACTAATTAAGAATGGTGGAGGATGACGGGATCGAACCGCCGACCCCCTGCTTGTAAGGCAGGTGCTCTCCCAGCTGAGCTAATCCTCCATTATTTTGCCTAGCGACGTCCTACTCTCACAGGGACAAAGTCCCAACTACCATCGGCGCTGAGAAGCTTAACTTCCGTGTTCGGTATGGGAACGGGTGTGACCTTCTCGCCATCGTCACTAGACTATTAAAAGAACATTTCTTATTATAATCTCTTTTCGAGATTAATTAATAGGAAATTCATTCCTTCAAAACTAGATAACGCTCCTACATTCATCAGTTTGGTTAAGTCCTCGATCGATTAGTATCAGTCAGCTGCACATGTCACCATGCTTCCACCTCTGACCTATCAACCTCGTCATCTTCGAGGGATCTTACTAGTTTAACACTATGGGAAATCTCATCTTGAGGGGGGCTTCATGCTTAGATGCTTTCAGCACTTATCCCTTCCACACATAGCTACCCAGCTATGCCCTTGGCAGGACAACTGGTACACCAGCGGTGTGTCCATCCCGGTCCTCTCGTACTAAGGACAGCTCCTCTCAAATTTCCTACGCCCACGACGGATAGGGACCGAACTGTCTCACGACGTTCTGAACCCAGCTCGCGTACCGCTTTAATGGGCGAACAGCCCAACCCTTGGGACCGACTACAGCCCCAGGATGCGATGAGCCGACATCGAGGTGCCAAACCTCCCCGTCGATGTGGACTCTTGGGGGAGATAAGCCTGTTATCCCCGGGGTAGCTTTTATCCGTTGAGCGATGGCCCTTCCATGCGGAACCACCGGATCACTAAGCCCGACTTTCGTCCCTGCTCGACTTGTAGGTCTCGCAGTCAAGCTCCCTTGTGCCTTTACACTCTACGAATGATTTCCAACCATTCTGAGGGAACCTTTGGGCGCCTCCGTTACTCTTTAGGAGGCGACCGCCCCAGTCAAACTGCCCACCTGACACTGTCTCCAAGGCCGATAAGGCCTTCGGGTTAGAATTTCAATACAGCCAGGGTAGTATCCCACCGACGCCTCCACCGAAGCTGGCGCTCCGGCCTCCAAGGCTCCTACCTATCCTGTACAAGCTGTACCAAAATTCAATATCAGGTTGCAGTAAAGCTCCACGGGGTCTTTCCGTCCTGTCGCGGGTAACCTGCATCTTCACAGGTACTATAATTTCACCGAGTCTCTCGTTGAGACAGTGCCCAGATCGTTACACCTTTCGTGCGGGTCAGAACTTACCTGACAAGGAATTTCGCTACCTTAGGACCGTTATAGTTACGGCCGCCGTTTACTGGGGCTTCGATTCAGAGCTTCGCTTACGCTAACCCCTCCTCTTAACCTTCCAGCACCGGGCAGGTGTCAGCCCCTATACTTCGCCTTGCGGCTTCGCAGAGACCTGTGTTTTTGCTAAACAGTCGCCTGGGCCTATTCACTGCGGCTTTTCAGGGCTATTCACCCTAAAAAGCACCCCTTCTCCCGAAGTTACGGGGTCATTTTGCCGAGTTCCTTAACGAGAGTTCTCTCGATCACCTTAGGATTCTCTCCTCGCCTACCTGTGTCGGTTTGCGGTACGGGCACCTTCTACCTCGCTAGAAGCTTTTCTTGGCAGTGTGGAATCAGGAACTTCGGTACTTTATTTCCCTCGCCATCACAACTCAACCTTACGGTAAGCGGATTTGCCTACTTACCAGTCTAACTGCTTGGACGCGCATATCCAACAGCGCGCTTACCCTATCCTCCTGCGTCCCTCCATTGCTCAAACGGTAATGAGGTGGTACAGGAATTTCAACCTGTTGTCCATCGCCTACGCTTTTCAGCCTCGGCTTAGGTCCCGACTAACCCTGAGCGGACGAGCCTTCCTCAGGAAACCTTAGGCATTCGGTGGAGGGGATTCTCACCCCTCTTTCGCTACTCATACCGGCATTCTCACTTCTAAGCGCTCCACCAGTCCTCTCGGTCTGACTTCGCTGCACTTAGAACGCTCTCCTACCATTGTTCGTAAGAACAATCCACAGCTTCGGTGATACGTTTAGCCCCGGTACATTTTCGGCGCAGAGTCACTCGACCAGTGAGCTATTACGCACTCTTTAAATGGTGGCTGCTTCTAAGCCAACATCCTGGTTGTCTAAGCAACTCCACATCCTTTTCCACTTAACGTATACTTTGGGACCTTAGCTGGTGGTCTGGGCTGTTTCCCTCTTGACTACGGATCTTATCACTCGCAGTCTGACTCCCGAGAATCAAGTCTTTGGCATTCGGAGTTTGACTGAATTCGGTAACCCGATGAGGGCCCCTAGTCCAATCAGTGCTCTACCTCCAAGACTCTAACTCGAGGCTAGCCCTAAAGCTATTTCGGAGAGAACCAGCTATCTCCAAGTTCGATTGGAATTTCTCCGCTACCCACACCTCATCCCCGCACTTTTCAACGTGCGTGGGTTCGGGCCTCCATTCAGTGTTACCTGAACTTCACCCTGGACATGGGTAGATCACCTGGTTTCGGGTCTACGACCACGTACTATATCGCCCTATTCAGACTCGCTTTCGCTGCGGCTCCGTCTCTTCAACTTAACCTTGCACGGGATCGTAACTCGCCGGTTCATTCTACAAAAGGCACGCCATCACACATAAATGTGCTTTGACTACTTGTAGGCACACGGTTTCAGGTTCTCTTTCACTCCCCTCCCGGGGTGCTTTTCACCTTTCCCTCACGGTACTGGTTCACTATCGGTCACTAGGGAGTATTTAGCCTTGGGAGATGGTCCTCCCAGCTTCCGACGGGATTTCTCGTGTCCCGCCGTACTCAGGATCCACTCAAGAGAGAACGAAGTTTCAACTACAGGGTTGTTACCTTCTCTGACGGACCTTTCCAGGTCGCTTCGTCTACTTCGCTCTTTTGTAACTCCGTATAGAGTGTCCTACAACCCCAAGAGGCAAGCCTCTTGGTTTGGGCTATCTTCCGTTTCGCTCGCCGCTACTCAGGAAATCGCGTTTGCTTTCTCTTCCTCCGGGTACTAAGATGTTTCAGTTCCCCGGGTCTACCTTCTCTCACCCTATGTATTCAGGTAAGGATACTGCCCCATTACGAGCAGTGGGTTTCCCCATTCGGAAATCTTCGGATCAAAGCTTACTTACAGCTCCCCGAAGCATATCGGTGTTAGTACCGTCCTTCATCGGCTCCTAGTGCCAAGGCATCCACCGTGCGCCCTTCATAACTTAACCTAAGTTAATTAATTATAAAAGAACTTTTACTACTTCAATGAATGTTTTGTTACGTTATCTAGTTTTCAAAGAACGAATTTGAAAGCACAAAAGCACTCTCAAAACTGACCACAATACAAAGCGTCTTTTTATGAAGTTCGTAGAACTTCAGTTTCCTTAGAAAGGAGGTGATCCAGCCGCACCTTCCGATACGGCTACCTTGTTACGACTTCACCCCAATCATCTGTCCCACCTTAGGCGGCTGGCTCCTTACGGTTACCCCACCGACTTCGGGTGTTACAAACTCTCGTGGTGTGACGGGCGGTGTGTACAAGGCCCGGGAACGTATTCACCGCGGCATGCTGATCCGCGATTACTAGCGATTCCGGCTTCATGCAGGCGAGTTGCAGCCTGCAATCCGAACTGAGAATGGTTTTATGGGATTGGCTTAACCTCGCGGTTTTGCTGCCCTTTGTACCATCCATTGTAGCACGTGTGTAGCCCAGGTCATAAGGGGCATGATGATTTGACGTCATCCCCACCTTCCTCCGGTTTGTCACCGGCAGTCACCTTAGAGTGCCCAACTTAATGCTGGCAACTAAGATCAAGGGTTGCGCTCGTTGCGGGACTTAACCCAACATCTCACGACACGAGCTGACGACAACCATGCACCACCTGTCACTCTGTCCCCGAAGGGAAATTCCTATCTCTAGGAGTGTCAGAGGATGTCAAGACCTGGTAAGGTTCTTCGCGTTGCTTCGAATTAAACCACATGCTCCACCGCTTGTGCGGGCCCCCGTCAATTCCTTTGAGTTTCAGTCTTGCGACCGTACTCCCCAGGCGGAGTGCTTAATGCGTTTGCTGCAGCACTAAAGGGCGGAAACCCTCTAACACTTAGCACTCATCGTTTACGGCGTGGACTACCAGGGTATCTAATCCTGTTCGCTCCCCACGCTTTCGCGCCTCAGCGTCAGTTACAGACCAGAGAGCCGCCTTCGCCACTGGTGTTCCTCCACATCTCTACGCATTTCACCGCTACACGTGGAATTCCGCTCTCCTCTTCTGCACTCAAGTCCCCCAGTTTCCAATGACCCTCCACGGTTGAGCCGTGGGCTTTCACATCAGACTTAAAGGACCGCCTGCGCGCGCTTTACGCCCAATAATTCCGGATAACGCTTGCCACCTACGTATTACCGCGGCTGCTGGCACGTAGTTAGCCGTGGCTTTCTGGTTAGGTACCGTCAAGGTACCGCCCTATTCGAACGATACTTGTTCTTCCCTAACAACAGAGCTTTACGATCCGAAGACCTTCTTCGCTCACGCGGCGTTGCTCCGTCAGACTTTCGTCCATTGCGGAAGATTCCCTACTGCTGCCTCCCGTAGGAGTCTGGGCCGTGTCTCAGTCCCAGTGTGGCCGATCACCCTCTCAGGTCGGCTACGCATCGTTGCCTTGGTGAGCCGTTACCTCACCAACTAGCTAATGCGCCGCGGGCCCATCTGTAAGTGATAGCAAAAAGCCATCTTTTAATAGGAGACCATGTGGTCTCATATATTATCCGGTATTAGCTCCGGTTTCCCGAAGTTATCCCAGTCTTACAGGCAGGTTGCCCACGTGTTACTCACCCGTCCGCCGCTAACCTTTAGGAGCAAGCTCCCTCAGGTTCGCTCGACTTGCATGTATTAGGCACGCCGCCAGCGTTCATCCTGAGCCAGGATCAAACTCTCCAATAAGAGTATTGATTGCTCAATAAGTTTGTTACTTAGAATTAACGTTGACGCTTGTATTGTGTTCAGTTTTCAAAGAACTTTTTAAGGTATTATTACCGTTGCTCTTTTGAAGCAACTTTATAATAATATCACCTATCTTTTAGATAGTCAATAACTTTTTTTGTTTCTTTTTTATTTCATCGCCACCTCTCAGCGGCAGGTACTTAATATACCACCTATTAAATATTTAGGCAAGTCTTTTTGATAAAAAAATTATACTGAAAAAGTTTTTTTAACAATAGAGCATAAAAAAAGAGTGGATAACCACTCTTTTTAAAAATTATTTATGGCGCATTTGTGGGAAGAGTAATACGTCTCTAATTGATGGAGAATTCGTTAAGAGCATAACAAGTCTGTCTACTCCGATACCTAATCCACCTGTTGGTGGTAAACCGTACTCTAACGATTCAACGAAATCTTCATCCATCATATGAGCTTCGTCATTTCCTTGCTCTCTTTCTTTAAGCTGAGCTTCGAATCTTTGACGTTGATCAATAGGGTCATTTAATTCTGTAAATGCATTGGCGTGTTCTCTACCAACGATGAATAGCTCAAATCGGTCTGTAAATCTAGGATCTTCAGGATTTTTCTTCGCAAGTGGTGAAATTTCTACCGGATGTCCATAGATGAATGTTGGTTGAATAAGCTTGTCTTCAATTTTTTGCTCAAAGAACTCATTCACAATGTGACCATATTGCATATTATCGTTAATTTCTACATTATTTTCTTTTGCAAGTTGTCTAGCTTCTTCAAGGCTCATTTCCTTCCAGAAATCTACCCCTACATATTCTTTAATTGCATCTACCATGTGGAGTCGTTTCCACTCTGGCTTTAAATCTATTTGGTGTTCACCATAAGTGATTGTAGTAGTTCCTAATACTTCTTGGGCAATATGGGCTACTAGGTTTTCAGTAAGGCTCATGATATCTTTATAGTCAGCATATGCTTCATATAACTCAATCATTGTAAATTCAGGGTTATGGCGTGTTGAGACACCTTCATTACGAAATACCCTTCCAATTTCATAGACCTTTTCTAGTCCACCAACGATTAGACGCTTAAGGTGTAGCTCAATCGCAATTCGCATATATAACGGGATATCCAATGCATTATGATGAGTAATGAACGGGCGTGCAGATGCACCACCAGGAATAGAATGCATCATTGGTGTTTCCACCTCTAAATAGCCGTGATCATCTAAATAACGTCTCATAGCTCTGATGATTTTACTTCTTGTAATAAAGGTTTCTTTACTTTCCGGGCTCATAATTAAGTCAAGATAACGTTGACGATAGCGTTGCTCAACGTCTTTTAACCCATGGAATTTGTCAGGTAATGGACGAAGTGCTTTTGATAAAAGTTCAAATGAACTTGCTTTAATAGAAAGCTCTCCTACTTTTGTTTTGAATACAGTACCTGATACACCGACAATATCGCCAAGATCTGCAATATTGAATACCTCATACTGCTCTTCTCCAACTGAATCAAGACGTACATATAGTTGAATTTGACCAGTTAAGTCTTGGATATGGGCAAATCCCGCTTTACCTTTACCGCGCTTTGTCATAATACGTCCAGCAATCGTTACATTTACCTCTTTTTCGTCTAATTGTTCTTTTGTAAATGCATCATATAAATCGATAAGCTCACGTGTACTATGTGTTCTTTCGAATCTTTTACCGAATGGGTCTACTCCCATTTCACGCAAGGTATGTAACTTTTCTCTTCTGACAATCAATTGGTCATTTAATTCCTCATGATTCATTTTCATCAACTCCTATATTGATACATGATCTATCATAAATACGAATACCTATAACTTGTCCTATTCCAATATAAACGTAAAGCAGAAAAACTGCCAGCAAAAAACTGGCAGTAGGCTACTTACGGGTATTATAGAGTAGGGAACTTTTGATGTCAAACAACCATCTCACTATTTCGTTGCTTTTCTTCCACTTCGTCAACGAAGTTAAGTGTTACAGTTGTTAATCGCATTGCCATGGATACCTTTGATTTATAAAAAGTCCTAATACTAATCTACCCTTTTGGGGTTAAGTCTTCAAGTGGTACTTTCAGTATTTCTGAAACCTCTTCTAAAAATGTTTTACTTGGCATTCGTGTTCCCCGCTCCACTTCACCTACCAAGGATACGGATACCCCAAGGTCTTTTGCTAAACCTTCTTGTGTATAACCCTTTAACTTTCGAAAAGCACGAATACGTCTTCCCCACTTCTCCGCTTCCATATACGTACACCTTCTCTGTCTTGTAATTCATCTAGTAATAAGGATATTGGCTTTGTTACTGCTGGAAATTGTAGATTTTGATCTATTTCGGCCAACGGCACTAGCACAAAGGCTCTCTCTGTCATTCGGGGATGTGGAATGATAAGGTGCTCTGTGTCAATTTTTTCATGATTATAAAGCAAGATATCAAGGTCTAATGTTCTTGGACCCCATCTTATTTTCCTTTCCCTTCCTGACTCGAGCTCAATTTCTTGTAAAACCCGCAGTAACTCATATGGTGATAAATCTGTATTTACCTTAAGTACCATATTTAAAAATAAACCCTGATCCTCGTACCCAACAGGGTCTGTTTCATAAATGGACGAGTAATCGTTTATCATAATACCTTGGTCTTGAATCGCTTTTATTGCAAAATGCAAATATTCTTTTCGTTCCCCTATATTCGTTCCAAGGGCGATATATGCCGTATTATTCATGTTATCGACTCCTTGAGATTTCCACAGCAACTGACTGGAGATGCCCTGGTATAGGTGGGTCTGGTTTAATGACTTTAACGGTACAACTTGAGACTAATGAAAAATGTCTTAAAATTTCCGCTGCCATTTTTTCAGCAACAGCTTCTAATAGTTTATATGGTTGTCCCTCAACAATTTCCTTACATAGATTGTAAAGCTCTCCGTAGTGAACTGAATAATCTAGATTATCAGTTTCCCCCGCTTGTTTAACATCCACTTCTACCATCAGGTCGACAAAAAAGCGTTGACCTAATTTGGTTTCTTCTGGAAACACTCCATGATATCCGTAAAATTGCATTTGGTTCACATAGATTTTGTCCATTTTTACACTTCACCTTTACCAACAAGGACATCCATCATTTTAGCGAGCCTTGCATTCATCTTTACATTATGGATACGGACAATGTCGCAGCCTTTTTGAATTCCAAGGCAGGTAGTTGCACCGGTTGCTTCATCACGTTCCTGTGGCGGCAACTCAAAAATGTGGCCGATAAAGGATTTTCTTGAGGTTCCAAGCAATATGGGATAACCAAGTTCAGAAAAACGGTCTAGTTGACGGATTGTTTCAATATTGTCTTCAAAGGTTTTTGCAAATCCAACTCCGGGATCTAGAATAATGTTTTCATCCTTCACACCTGCTGCCTTTGCAATTTCAATGCTCTCTTTTAAGTCGATGATCATATCATCGATGAGATTCGTATAGTTTTTATTATCTCTGTTATGCATTAGGATAATGGGGACATTGTAGGATGCCGCAACTTCAGCCATTTTTGGATCTGCCTTGGCACCCCAAATATCATTAATAATATGTGCTCCTGCTTCGATTGCTTGCTTAGCTACCTCGGATTTATAGGTATCGACGGAAATAGGTACGTGAACTTCCTTAACCAACGCTTTAATGATAGGCACTACTCTAGCAATCTCTTCTTCGTCAGAGAGTCTTTCATATCCTGGTCTGGTTGATTCACCGCCAACATCAATAATATCTGCGCCGTCGTTGACCATTTTCTTTGCATGAGCGACAGCGGCCTCTAAATCAAAATAAGAGCCGCCATCTGAAAAGGAATCAGGTGTGATATTTAGAATCCCCATAATCATTGTCTTTTTGGAAAAATCTAATTGATACGGACCACATGTTAGCGTAGGTCTTGTTATTCTATCTCGATCCATTTTCAATCTCCTTTTACTCTGTTTACCCGTCAGAACAGTCCAATCTTATTTGGTTGGCACTGTTTCATTTTTACTTTTGATATATAACTCAATAACATTATTAATTAATTGTTTACCCGCTGTCGTCATAATTGATTCAGGATGAAATTGAACACCCTCAATCGGATATTCCTTATGGCGAATTGCCATGACTTCTCCAGCATCTGTTTCAGCTGAAATCTCAAAACACTCTGGAAGCGTCTCTTTTTTTACGATTAATGAATGGTAACGTGTTGCAATAAAAGGTTGTTCAACCCCTGAAAAGATGGTCTTACCATCATGCTGGATTTCAGATGTTTTCCCATGCATAAGTCTTTCAGCTTTAATCACATCTCCACCAAATGCTTGGGCAATCGACTGATGTCCTAGGCAAACGCCAAAAATCGGGATTCGCCCTGCAAAATGAGAAATTGCCTCTAAGCTTATACCCGCTTCATTTGGTGTACAGGGTCCTGGTGAAATCATTAATAATTCTGGATTTAGTTCCTTAATTTCTTGAAGAGTAATCTCATCATTTCTTTTGATGATGATCGTTTCTCCTAATTCTCCAACATATTGTACTAAATTGAATGTAAACGAGTCATAATTATCAATCATTACGATCATTCTAGCTCACCTCATACTCAAATTTTTCCTACTCAACTTACTCCACTCTTTGTTTTCTACTCAGATCGAACTGTTTTGTATCCTTTGACTCTATTTCTATATTTTACATGATATACGATTTTCAGTACACCGTAGATAGAAAAAAAGAGTCTATTCATTGGAGAATAGACTCTTTGAGACGTTCATCTTTATTGCTCATCAAATTGATAAAGAACTGTACTTAAGTAACGCTCACCGTTGTCTGGAACAACAGCAAGGACTTTCTTGCCTTTACCTAATTTTTTCGCAACTTGTAGTGCTGCAAAAATCGCTGCACCTGAGGAAATTCCTACAAGGAATCCTTCTTCTTGACCTGTACGGCGTGCAGTTTCAATTGCTTCCTCGTTTTTAACTGTAAACACTTCATCATAAAGTTCTGTGTCTAATACACTAGGTACAAAGTTTGCGCCGATACCTTGGATTTTATGTGGTCCTGGTTTTTCACCTGATAGAATTGCTGAGTCAGCTGGTTCAACCGCTACAATATGGATGTCCGAATACTTTTCTTTTAACACTTGGCCAGCACCAGTGATTGTTCCACCTGTTCCAATTCCAGCAACAAACGCATCTAATTGATCACCCATTTGCTCAACAATTTCCTTACCAGTCGTTAAACGGTGAACTTCAGGGTTTGCTGGATTGTCGAATTGTTGTGGCATGTAATAGCCATGTTCTTTTACAAGCTCTGCTGCTTTGTTAACGGCACCTTTCATTCCTTCAGCACCTGGTGTTAAAACAAGCTCAGCTCCATATGCACGTAAAAGATTTCGGCGTTCCATACTCATTGTATCTGGCATTACTAAGATTGCTCTATATCCTTTAGCAGCTGCGACCATTGCTAAACCAATTCCTGTGTTTCCACTTGTCGGTTCAATAATCGTGTCACCAGGCTTTAAATCACCATTCTTCTCTGCAGCTTCAATCATTGCTAACGCAATTCTGTCCTTCACACTGCTACCTGGGTTAAAGAACTCAAGCTTTACATATACATCTGCACTATCTTCATCAACTAAGTGATTAAGTTTTACAACTGGAGTTTGACCGATTAATTCATATATTGAATTTGCTACTCTTGTCATGATTCCACCCTCAATTCCTACTATTTTTATTGGTTTTATCTACAATTTAGCAATTCTCACCGTAAAAGTCAACGAATTTACTACTAGTAAATTATGAATTTTTTCTAAATATTTATTGGTGATTTTCAAAGAACCATTTAACGCCAAGCTCTTTCCAAAATGGCTCTACTGATATGGCACCATTCATCTGGTCTATTGCAATTTGACGCTTAATTTGACCCTTAACATCATCAAAGGAATATGTGACTGCATCAATTACCTCATGTAGGATAATTACCGCATAGCCACCTTCAACCTCGATAGGCTCACTCCATTCATTTGGCTTTAATTTTTCAGCCATATCTAAATAGCTATCGGGAGCATATCCATTTTCCGTATTTACAAATCCGAGTTCGCCACCCCGATTTGCAGAAAACTCATCAGTTGATTTCTCCATAGCAAGTGCCGCAAAGCTTGAACCATTTTCTAACTCTTGTCGTACTTGTTCAGCCGCTTCTTTTGTTTGCACTACAATATGAGAAATGTGGTACGACTTTGGAATTTCGTATAGGTGCTTGTTTTCCTCATAGAAATGTTTCATTTCTTCCTCAGATATAATTGCATCCTTTGTTAAGAGCTCTTCTAATAATATGCTTAACTCAATTTGCTCTTGCCAGTGCTCATCATCAATATTCTCATTATCGATGGTATTATACATTGTCTTGATTAATGTCAATTCACGTTCAACGGCATCCTCTGACAAAGTGATGTCATATTTTTTAGCCATTTGACGAACAACTTCCTCATCAATCATTCCCTCTAAAATTTGTTTCCCATATCTAGCTTCAAGCTCATTTAACCATTGTTGCCTTGTAATGGATGTTTCTCCAACTGAAGCCACTACCTCTTCTTCCCCACTAGCAACAACAGGCTTGGACGCTTCTATCGTCTTTTCTTGAGACTTTTCCCCTGATTCATCAGTCACAAAGTACACGACCGACAGACAGTTCGTGATAACGAGAGCAACTACAATTGACCATAATACCTTTTGATTCATTTTTCTCATCTCCCATTACCTTACTTTGCTTGGTCTTTTAATTCTATTAACTCTTCTTTTGAAAAATGATATTTTTCGTTACAAAAGTGGCATTGTGCCTCTGCTTTTCCATCTTCTTCAATCATGGCTTCAATTTCTTCTGAACCTAGGCTAATAATGGCACTTTCAATTCGTTCTCTAGAACAAGGACAAACAAAGGATACAGGCATTTTCTCAAGAATTTTGAGGTTTTCTTCGCCAACAATCTCATTTAAAATATCTTCAGGTGTGAGACCTTTTTCAATCATTTTTGAGATTGGCTCAATTTCTTGAAGTCTTTTTTCAATTTGCGAAATGGTTTCCTCAGTTGTTCCAGGCATAAGCTGGATCAGGAATCCACCAGCAGCTAAAATGGAGTTGTCAGGGTTCACTAAAACGCCTACACCAACAGACGAAGGAGTTTGTTCAGAAGAAACAAGATAATACGTAAAATCCTCTCCAAGTTCTCCTGAAACGATCGGTACCTGTCCGGAAAATTGCTCCCTCATTCCAATGTCCTTTACAATTGTTAAGGTTCCTTCTGTTCCAACTGCTCTTCTCACATCAAGTTTTCCATGCTCATTTAAGTCGAAATGAGTTTGGGGGTTGGTCACATATCCTCTTACTTCCCCCTTCGCATTTGTATCAACCAGAATAATGCCGATTGGCCCGCCACCTTCAACTTTTATGGTAAGCTTAACATCGCCTTTAAGAGTTGCTCCTAGCATCACCCCCGCTGTCATCGTTCGACCAAGTGCTGCGGACGCAGTAGGCCATGTATAATGGCGTCTTTGGGCCTCTGCAACTGTTTCCGTTGAATTAATTGCATATGCTCGAACCTGTCCATCAAAAGCTAACGCCTTAATTAAATAATCACTCATTTTTTTACTCCTTTTCGTGTCATCACTTCTGATGTTATTTTCATTTTGTTTCTTTATTGCGTTGATAAATAAGTTGTAGCCCTTTTAACGTTAAAAAAGGGTCGACAATATCAATCGCGGTTGATTCTCCCGAAATCAGTGAAGCAAGCCCTCCTGTTGCTATGACCTTTGGCTTTTCCACGGCTTGGGCTTTAATGCGACCGACGATACCCTCAACTTGACCAACATACCCGTATAATATACCTGCCTGCATTGCACTTACCGTATTTCGCCCAATCACACCTTCTGGACGGGCTATTTCGATTCTTGGCAACTTTGCAGCCCTTGAATATAAAGCCTCAGTTGAAATGGCAATTCCAGGCGCAATTGCCCCACCCATGTATTGCTTTCTTTCATTTATGTAACAATATGTTGTGGCAGTACCAAAATCAACTATGATAAGTGGACTTCCATACAGATGGATTCCAGCGACAGCATTGACGATTCGATCTGCACCCACTTCTTTTGGATTATCATATTTTATATTTAATCCCGTTTTAATGCCTGGTCCGACTACTAATGGCTTAATACCAAAATACTTTAAACACATTCGTTCAAGAGCAAACATAATCGGTGGAACAACAGAAGACATAATAATGCCCTTGACGTCCTTAAACGCTAATCCCTCATGTGCTAATAGTGATTTTATCACGAGTCCATATTCATCCTCTGTTTTATTTCGGCTGGTTTCAATTCTCCAATGATGTTTTAACTCATCATTTTCATATACCCCTAAAACCATATTTGTATTCCCTACATCAAAAACAAAAATCATGTGGTACCCCCTACCCCCAAATGCAAAAGCACAGTTACCTTTTTGCAACTTAATGGAAACATCATACCACATCTCGTTTTTATTATTCCACAATTAAAGAGCTTAAAACGACACAAAAAAGGTGCCTACTTAGGCTGTAGACACCTCTTGTTATTACTCTTCTTTATCTTTATTTTCGCCTTCCGTTACTTCCTCTTCTTTTTTAGAGTTAATCGTAACTTTTACATCGTCTTTTGGTTTAACTGCAACATCAGATACTTCTGGGCGATCAGGTAATTTTCCCTCTTCGAACAAGCTCTTAATTTGAGCAGCATCTAATGTTTCAACCTCAAGCAATGTTTCTGCGATGAGTTTAAGCTTATCTTGATTCTCTGTAAGAATTTGTCTTGCTTTTTCGTAACTTTCTTTAATGAAGCGTTGGATTTCAAGATCAATTTCGTGCGCAATTGCATCACTGTAGTTCTGCTCGTTATGGATGTCACGTCCTAAGAACACTTGACCACCCTGTGCCTGACCAAACTGAAGTGGGCCTAATTTTTCACTCATTCCATATTCGGTAACCATTTTACGAGCAATACCTGTAGCACGTTGGAAGTCATTGTGAGCACCTGTACTCACTTCTCCAAATGTAATTTCTTCGGCTACACGCCCCCCTAAGAGACCCGTGATTTTATCCAATAATTCAGGTTTTGTCATGAAGTAACGATCTTCTTTAGGAAGCATTACCGCATAACCACCAGCTTGACCACGTGGGACAATAGTAACCTTATGAACCATATCCGCTTCATCAAGCACCATTCCAATAACGGTATGCCCCGCTTCGTGGAAAGCCACGATATTGCGTTCTTTTTTCGAAATGACACGATTCTTTTTCGCTGGACCTGCAATTACGCGGTCTGATGCTTCATCAAGATCTGTCATATCAATTTTCTTCTTGTTTTGACGAGCTGCAACGAGCGCTGCTTCATTCAATAGGTTTTCGAGGTCTGCACCTGAGAACCCTGGTGTTCTTGCAGCGATTGCTTTTAAATCAACTGTTTCATCAAAAGGCTTATTACGAGCATGAACTCGTAAAACCGCTTCTCTACCTTTAACATCTGGACGGTCAACTGTAATTTGACGGTCAAAACGTCCTGGACGTAGAAGGGCTGGGTCTAGAATGTCTGGGCGGTTTGTTGCAGCAACGATGATGATTCCTTCGTTTGCACCGAATCCGTCCATCTCAACTAGCAATTGGTTTAAGGTTTGTTCACGCTCATCATGACCGCCACCAAGACCTGCACCACGCTGGCGTCCAACTGCATCAATTTCATCTATAAAAATGATACATGGCGCATTTTTCTTAGCATTTTCAAATAGGTCACGTACACGTGAAGCACCTACCCCAACAAACATTTCAACGAAATCCGAACCACTAATGGAGAAGAATGGAACTCCTGCTTCCCCGGCAGCCGCACGGGCAAGCAATGTTTTACCTGTACCAGGAGGTCCAACAAGGAGGATCCCTTTTGGAATTCTTGCACCTAGATCAGCAAACTTTCGAGGATCCTTCAAGAACTCAACTACTTCAATAAGCTCTTGCTTCTCTTCATCCGCACCTGCAACATCTTTAAATCGAACCTTTTTCTTTTCTTCGCTATACAACTTGGCCTTACTCTTACCAAAGTTCATAACCCTACTACCGCCGCCTTGGGCTTGATTAAGTAGGAAGAAGAATAAAATAAAGATAATAACAAATGGAATAATCGACGTAAAGAAGGTTACCCAACCACTTGTTTCTTTAGCTTTAAGGATATCTACGTCTGCATTCAACGCAGCTTCTGTAATCCGATCAACCTCATTTTGGCTACCGATAATGTTAGTGACAAAGAATTGATCCTTATCATAGTTGTTTAACTGGCCTCTAACCTCATAGACGCCTCTTTCAGGTTGTATCGTAATATTTTTTACATCCCCAGCTTCGAGATGTTGAACAAACTTGCCATATTTCATCACTTCAGGCTGGCCACCTGCTCCTTGGAAGAAGCTAACCACACCGATAATGACTAAAAATATGAGTAAATAGAATATGACGTTTCTAAAAATTCGATTCATCCCTTACCTCCTCCCGCGGTGAACAAACTATAGTAAATAGTATCATAGATAATAATGGCTATTCAAATGATATACGTTTAACCTACAATTAGGTTTCAAAAATGTCTTAGATTTTCTGTTAGAAAGTGACTATTCTGAATAGACCTCAGGTTTTAACACACCGATATACGGTAAATTTCGGTATTTCTCAGCATAGTCTAGACCGTAACCGACAACAAACTCATCAGGAACAATAAACCCAACATAGTCTGCCTGAATATCGGCTTTTCTTCCTGTTGGTTTATCCAAAAGTGTTACAATTTTAATGGACTTTGCTTTACGGTAACGAAATAACTCAACGAGGTAACTTAGTGTTAGACCACTATCGATAATATCCTCAATGACAAGAATATCTCTTCCTTCTACAGATGTATCTAAGTCCTTGATGATTTTTACTTCACCAGAGGAAACAGTTGAGTTTCCATAGCTTGATACATCCATAAAATCCATTTCTAAGTATGTATCCACCCTTTTTAACAGATCGCCCATGAAAGGCATAGCCCCTTTTAAAATTCCAATGGCTAAAGGAAATTTGTCTTTATAGTCCTCTGTTAAAGTATTACCTAATTCCTTAATTTTTTTCTGAAGTTCTTCCTCACTAAATAAAACCTTCTCGATATCCTGCTTCATTCGTTTAAAGCCCCCTAAACATTCTGCGTGTATTGTAGTACGATATAGTGCGATTTTGTTTTACATGATGCTTCGTATGGTGATTTTTTCAATCCTGGAAGCCACAAAATCTTTCCTTGTTCATCCTCAACAATTGGCCAATGGTCACGTCTGTGAAGTGGTATTTTTTTATCAATGAAAATATCCTTCACTTTTTTTGAACCATTCATTCCTTTTAGCCTCATTTTATCTCCAATTTTTCTTGTTCGGACATAAATTGGCAATTGGATGATCTCTGGGTCGATGACGAAACAATCATTTCCAACCAATTCATTAGGATAGCTCTTCCACACTTGACTCTTTATTTCACTACCATCTTCAAGTTTATAAAGCCCAGGTGTATCAATGTGAAATCGATAGGGGCTTATGTTTTCCTTACAATCCGTATAAGTATATGTACAGCTCTCATAAGATTTTACAATTCGTAAACCAGCAGGAAAATGCAATTCTCCAGATGGATGATTATTTGCCATGAAGGTTAACAAATTGTCAATATGTACGGCAGAAAGAGAAGGAGGAAGTTCTTTGTAGAGATAGTTTAATATTAGTTGAATCCCTCTTCTTTGTAAAGATTTTGGCATCGCTAAAAAGGGAGGAATTTCAATCTCTATTTCATTGTCTTCATTCCTTTTCATTACTTTATTCATTTTTTCGATTGTTAATTCATCTAAAACTTCATTATCCTCTGTCATGTACTGGCTAAATTGTAGAAAGTGTTCGTGCACCGCCGGATTTTCCTTTTTTAAAAAAGGGAGAACATGATGCCTAAATCGGTTCCTCGTATAGTCGTCTTTATCATTTGATGGGTCGCGTCTTGGTAACAACTTCCATTCTTTGCAGTATTCTTCAATCTCTGCTTTTGTCACGACTAAAAATGGGCGAATAATTGACCCACATGAAAAAGGGCGTTTTACCTGCATCCCTGCATAGCCTACTCCCTTACTACCTCGGACTAGACGCATTAAAATCGTTTCTATTTGATCATCCCCATGATGCCCAAGCGCTAAGTAATCCGCTTTATGTTTTCGCATGACTTCATCAAAAAAATCATACCTCACTTCCCTCGCGGCTACTTGGGAACTTAGACCGTGTTCCTTTTTATAGGATGTCACATCGATTTGAATTGATTCAAAAGGAATCTGAAACGATTCACAAAATTCTTTTACATATAATAAATCCTCTTCGGACTCTTTCCCACGAAACATATGGTCAACATGGGCAGCAACAAGAGTTACTCCTTTCTGATGATGAAGTAAATAATGAAGCAATGCAAGGGAATCCGGACCACCGGATACCCCTACTATTACTGTTGAGCCGTTTTTAATTAATTCATGTTTTTTTATAAAACGTTTTACGTTTTCCATCATTGTCGGACCAATCCTTTTTATAAATCTAACTATATCGTAGCATTTTCCTATTTATTTTTACAGAATTTGTCCATATAGATAAAGCAAATACCCAAGTGATACAAACAGCAGTAATAATATTGTTTCGAGCACCCCACCTTTTTGTTTCTTCAGTTTTAGCTGTCTATTTGCCCGTGATACATTAGATCGAGCTTGGGGTTGACTAGTTGTCTTTATCCTCGTTTGTGACTTTCTTGTTGTGCGTGATTTTTGTAAAGGTGTGTGGTCCTTATTCGCTTGACTTAACTTCATAACTAAATCTTTACGCATTTCAGCTGCCTGCTGGTATTTCCCATCAATTGCATGATATAGGACAGTATCAAATTTTCTTAGCGAATCCGTATTTGAAATAATAGATTTTAATTGTTTCACCGGTTGATCCGTTTTTGTAAAACGGTTTGGATACGCAGCATTGATGATAATCATCGCAACTGCAAATAAGTCATAGGAAGCTTCCGCTTTTCTTGAGCCTGCCCCCCAATATCCACGATCAAAGAATTCAGTAAACTCTTTTATCGCCCTTCCTTGTACCGTAGTTCCTCCGACATCAATACAGCGGATTTTGGGTGGATTCCCTACAACAAGTAGATTATCAGGTTTTAAGTCACCGAATACCCATCCTTCCTGATGGAGCCTGTCCAAGTCGGAAAGCAGTTGTAAGCATAGGATGCCTGTCCATTCTTTACCCCTTTTTTCAATAAAAGATAAAAAGCTTTCACCACGAATATATTCCATGGCGTAAAAGGAAATAGGACTTGAAAATCCAGGTCTAATCCAATCATCGACATCTATAAAAGAAGGCCCAAGGGCAGAGCCTTGAACCTTAGAGAAGTGTTTTAGTACATTTACTTCCGACGTAATTGTCACGCCATTTTCACTAATTTTTAAAGCCACAGGACCATCAATACTCTCAGCTAAGTAGACAATTCCATTGGCACCTTGTCCTAAAGGTCTCACAATGCGATATGATTTTTTATGCCACTTTCCGATAATAACTGTACCAGGGGAAACCTTACATACCTGACTCTTCGTAGTATTGTTCATCATCACGAGACAACAAACTCCTTAATGATCTTTTTTTCTTAAAGTAGGTAAGTGCCTCTCGGATTGCCGGACCTGTAGGTGTAATTCCACCAGTTGTTAGCTTTGGAAAAATACTAGATAAGGATTCTAGTCTCGGCGTCCAATCTAATACCCTTTCTACCTCAACTCTTTTCCCCGGAAATACAAAAACAGAAAATTGATTGTCTCCCATTCTCGCATTCAAGCTTATGGATAGGTCTAGCAAGGCTTCTTTCACAGTTGGTAATTTATGCTTCATACTCGCGCTTGTATCCACCAGCACGAGAACTTCTAAATCAACAGTTTCTCCCAGTTCATCCACAACCTCCATTACTTCTCCACGTTTTTCCGGAGGAAGGTCTTCCATCGATGTCTTGGCTCCTAAAATTTGCTGGAGCTCCTTATTGACAACCCCTTGTAAGGTTTGAGTCATCGCTTGTCTTGTTACCATTTGAACTGTTTGAGACAATTGAGTGGAATAGACGATTTGGCTTACTCCACCACCAGCGTTAGCGATTCCTTCGATTTCCTGCATACCTTGTTCATCAATCGTATCCTGTTCCACTACACCAATGACATTGATTGTAACACCTTGCTCTCTAGCAAGTGTAGCCATCGCTATCGGATCTTCCCCTTGATTTGAGCAACCGTCTGTAATTAATAGAATTTGCTTCAATGTGCCTTTTTGCACGTTTCATCCCCTCCAACTAGGTAAAATTAGTATAAGGATGGACGAAATTATTGTTTTTTAAACCTTCCTAATAGAGTCAGATAGCTTTACTTTTCGTTTTATGATAACCATAGGCAGGGATAGCTGCCCATTTTGGTGTATTATGTTTAATTTTTGTCACAACAACAGTCATATCATCTTCAATTTGTCCAGATCTTGTGCGTATAACCTCTTCCATAATGAGGTCCGCAACTTCTTGAGGCTCTTTTGTTTGAATTTCCTTGATCTTACGTTTCATCCACATATCATAGTTCTCAACATGCTTTGGTCCTTCAAAAATCCCATCACTCATCATGATTAATAGGTCTCCAGCCTTCAATTGTTCATCTACTACCTCCACTTCAAAGTCCTCAATGATTCCCATTGGTAGATTACTTGCCTGTATTTTGCTAATCTTATCTCCTCTCTTAATATAACTTGGCGTAGAACCAATTTTTAAGAACTTCGCACTTGCATCCTGTAAGTCAATCACTGCTAAATCGAGCGTCGAAAATATCTCATCTGTTGTACGTAAAGAGAGAATCGAGTTAACGGATTTAATCGCTACCTTCTCCTCAATGCCAGATTGAAGAATCTTTTTTAACAACTCCAAGGTTTCATTGCTCTCGTAATGAGCTCGTTCCCCATTTCCCATCCCATCACTAATGGCAACCGCATGCTTACCAACACCTAACTCAATTGTTGAATAGCTGTCCCCTGATACTAATCCGCCGCCCTTAGCAGCGTGAGCAACACCTGTCTCAAGAACATATGCCTTTGCCGAACCGAGTGTCACATGACAATACCCATTTGGATAGGCTGAGCATTCTTCACTTTTCACGAGGATGGTTTCCTCCAAAATATCCGATAGCATCGGCGCAATTAATTTTTCACACTCCCCACTTCCGTTGCAATACGGAATACTTAATTCAATATCTACATTTCCTTGTTCCACACTGTAAATTTCTACATGCCCAATTTGAATACCAAATGACTGCAGCGCATCTAGGATTTGCTCTTCCAATACATGATGATTTTCACCTTCACGTTGAATTTCCTTCGCAAAATCACTCATAACCTGGGAAACCCCTAACAATTGTTCTGCTACTAGTTTTCGACTCTCCTTTACTTGTTTTTTTAGTTTTTGGTTTGCCTGATAATAAGTCAGCTCCTGTTCAATGGCATCGATTACTTTTTTCGAGCGTACACAATGCTTGTCCCAGTCTCTTGTAAGCTTGTGGTTGTACTGAAGCGAATTTGTATCACATCCATGCATAATATCTTTCATATAGTCATATGTTTTATTAAAGTTCTTGGACCAGCACGCCTCCTTTTTAAAACACGATTGACAGGTCTTTTCCGTTACATTGCTTAAAAATAAATCGACTTCTCGGTCTTTGTCCTCTTCATCAATGGGATATCCATATTCCGAGAAACTATTGGACAAAGCCTCAAATACTGTTGAAAACTGTGACACGCGATTTGCCGTTACATCGCGAACTTTACGTAAATATTGCTGTTGCTCTGCATGATGCTCAGGTGTTCCTGGAATATTTTTAGCTACCTTGCTTATTAAGCTCCTAGGCGTTAGTAAAAATAAGAGAATGGCTACAACGGATTCATATAATGTAGGAATGATTTGGCTTGCGCCTTCACCGTATAGACCAATTAAAAGCGTTCCTACAATGAGACCAAGGGCAACTCCGCCCTTTTTACCTTCTTTTAAAAGACCACCCAATAATCCAGAGAAAGCAAGAAGGCTCATTTGGTACAAACTCGTTACATTCGCTAAACTTAAAATAAGTCCAGTGACAACCCCTACCGTTGACCCAATCGTTGCCCCTGCAACAAACGCAAACAAGAGGACAACATATCTTGAGAGAATATTGGAAACGGACATCTCATAAACGAGCCAACCCATTGTTCCTGTTAACACAGAGGCAATTAAGATAATCAAACAAATAACTTCTTCTGTTTTAAAGGATTGTCTCCTTCGTCTCTCTGTTAACAATGGTACGCTTTGTAGGAAAATCAAGGTTAAAATAAAGGCTAGACCAGATTCGACCCCAAGCAATACTCCGTCATGGATGGTAATTGTTCCTTGAGTCACATAAAGCACTCCTACCTTCGCAATGGCAGATGCGATTAACACCAGAGTTGGTAATGCTTTGATTAGATCTACTTTAAACCTTTTAAGAACCTTATAGATTACTAGAAAAAAGACTATTGATAGAAATGTGAAAACAGTGACATCTGCTGAAAGGGTAAACGATCCCGCAATAACAGCAGCCATTGCAAGTCCTGCTTTTCCTTTTTTCATCATAAATACACTTGCGAAGAATGGTAATGCAAAAGGGGTTAATTCATTCAGGATGAGGGCCCGCCCTAATAAAAACCCAACGACTACTAGTAAAAGCCCTTTTAGTAGATATAGATTTACAATCTTAGCTTGAATACGATGAAACCATCTGGTTACAGTATCCTGTGTTTTTCCAATGTCTACCTCTGCGATTGGTCCGCTCAGATTTCTTTCTACTCTTTCCATTTATAAACACTCCCCGTAATTAATAGTTGTCTGTTATTATACAGTTGCGCGAATTCGTATTTTGTCAAAACAACAGGAGCAAAAAGGAAAATCATTCGACTGCTTGTCTAGTTTTCCAACAAAATAAATGTTATATGACGAAATTTAGGATTGTAATTTGATAGGTTTGTAGTAAATTTCATACATTTATTATGTCTATAGTGTGAATTTTTGTATTTTTTTCCTTCAGTACAAAATATATTGACGAACGAATAGACACAAGGTATTATATTACTTGTGCTTACTTACTAGAGTTTGAGACAGAGATTGTCGAATACTTTTTATTTTGAAAAACATGGCGGTGTAGCTCAGCTGGCTAGAGCGTACGGTTCATACCCGTGAGGTCGGGGGTTCGATCCCCTCCGCCGCTACCATATTTTAACGGCCCGTTGGTCAAGCGGTTAAGACACCGCCCTTTCACGGCGGTAACACGGGTTCGAATCCCGTACGGGTCATACGAACAGTGCAAGTAAAACTATTGTTTTACTTGCACTGTTTTTTTATGGTTATCTTAGTATAGAGATGGCATCCCTTTGCGTATTTACCAGTTTGTGCCTTCAACCAAAAATTCCATTTTAACAATGGCGAACTCGACCATATAAAAAACAACACACAAAAAAGCACCCCGATTAGGGTGCTTTATCTATATATATATAAGTTACAGCAGCAGGTTATCCTCTTCTCGCTCCACGCCCACCACGTTTTGACTCAGTGTTACGCTTTAAGGAAGATAGACGATCTTCACTGTCCTTCAGAAAGCGATTCATCTTTTGTTCAAAGCTTTCAGTTTTGTTTTGATTACGTTGGTCGTTTCTATTATTGCGCGGACCATTGTGTCGTGGACGTTGTGGTTGTTGTGTTTCTTTTGCTTTTTTAATGGATAAACCAATTTTTCCATCTTTCTCAACATTAATAACCTTGACCTCTACTTGATCGCCGACCTTTAAATGCTCATTAATATCTTTAACATAGTTGTCAGCAACCTCACTAATATGGACAAGACCAGTTGAGCCCTCTGGCAGCTCCACAAACGCTCCGAAATTCGTAATTCCTGTTACCTTACCTTGAACCTTGCTGCCTACTTCGATTGACATAAAAAAAATGCTCCTCCTTAAATTTGAAAAAAAATCAATTTACTATATTATACATAATTTAAAAATCAAGTGTCAATAAGACTAAGACCCATCCCCAACTTTAAAAATGATTTCTCCTTCCTTAGATAGAAAATAATCCCTGCGAATGATCTTTTCAATATACTCATCACTGTTCAGTTTTACGACTTCCTCTTCAAGAAGAACCTGCTCATCTTTTAGTGTGGTGAGCTGCTCTTGTAATTGTTCCTTTTTAGCAGCCTTTTCATTCATTGTCTTATGTTGGGATACAACCATTGAAATGAGCCCATAGGAAATAATGACAACCAAAACAAAAAAGACCGCCAATCTTCTCATTAAGCCTTTTCGTTTTATTTGAAGGGCTTCTTCTTGTTGTTTATATTTTTCCATATAGGTTGATTGTAATTGTGCTACATTTTTCTTCTTTCGTACTGCACTCATTGTAGAGAATGCCTCCTATTGTTTCCTTATCTTCTTCCACCATTTTATCAATATAGGTTTGATATTCTCTACTTTTTTCAAAAATCCTGCAAACTTTTGAAAAATCTTTTCTACATTATTCGTAAAGTTGGAGGGCAACAGCCTCCAGATCATGATTCCAATCCACTTTACTGGGGCAAAACAAATTTTTATAATCATCCAACAGATCTTGAGGAGTAGTCTCCCAAATACCAAGAGGACATTCAAAATCCCCAAAAGAATCACAATAATTAGCTGATAGAGCATTTTTATGGGTCGAACGATGAGAAATTCACCGGTTCGAAGTAAAAATTCATATATACGTATGATAGCTTGAATAATATGTTCTAATATCCTCATATACATTGTTTTTAAGAGGCTTTGGTAAGCGGCAAATCCACATAGTATCGCGATAAACACATAAAATCGCAGTTCACCCTCATTTACCATCAAAAGCGTATAAAAGAACAATAGGCCTTGTACAACCCAAAAAAGAATGTCATTGATAAAAACGAAGAAATACTTTCGACTTGAACGCTTTAAAAAGCGCTGATACGTGTCCAGAGAGGCTCCTAGCCACCCCCCCATGCAAATCATTGCGAGTAATGTATAAAATTGGGTTGTTAAGGTCATCTAAATAACTTGCTAAAGAACCCTTTAGCCTTCTCCGTGGAGTGTTCGTCTAAATAGCTAATATCATAGACTCTTCCTTTGATTGATACAATGCCTTTTTCCACATCAAGGTTTTTCATTTGCAGGTTTTGGCCACGAATTGCTAGGAATCCCATAACAGTTTCAAGTAAAAACTCCTCATTATCAAAGCTTTCTACCTGTTTTACACCTGTTATGTCAAGAAGCTTGCGACTTCTCATGATCACATCATGCTCTTGTACGGTTCCTCTATTGGATGGCGTTCCATCATGATATTGGTTCATCTTTTATCCCCCACATTCATACTTTGGTCAAAAATAACCAATGGTTTAATAGTAAAATGTATGAGTTTATGGTGGGATTTAGAACAAGCCTTACTGAGATTATCGAATATTACGCTTCTACTTTTTCCTCTTTTACTACGGAGTAAAGCTTAGTGGCATCTTCTTTTTTTGTTGTTTCTTGAAGATCCTCAATTTTCACAGTTACAATTTTCTGGCCGAAACGGATGGTTAACTCATCCCCGATTTTCACATTGCTGCTTGCTTTTGCAGCTAGTCCATTAATCAAGATTCTCCCCTGGTCTGCAACCTCTTTTGCAAGAGTGCGTCTCTTAATTAACCGGGAAACCTTCAAAAATTTATCCAATCGCATCTACCTTCACCTCTTTCTATCAAATGCGCCTTGGCGTATTTGCGCCTGATTTTTAGGCCCACAGGATGTGGGTCACGAAGATGTTGCCACAGGAAGTGGCGTTCTTAGTCTTCGTTCACTTTATCGGGCATTTACCGGTAGTTGCCCTCCTAGAATCCTTAATACCAGTTAATGCAGGAAAAACTCCCTTTGAAAAATCATGGCATCCGCCGGAGGCTCTATAACTTTATTCAGTAGGAACTCCTACTGAATAAAGTTATAGTCCGTTTTGTTTAGCTTTCTCCCAGATGGCGTCAAGTTGTTCAAGAGTTTGCTCTTCGAACTTTAGCCCTTGTGTTTTGAGTTCTTCTTCTATAAATCGAAAACGTCTTGCGAACTTTTGATTGGTCATCGCAAGTGCTTCCTCTGGGTCAAATTTATAAAATCTCGCTATATTGGCTAAAGCAAATAGGATATCGCCGAATTCTTGAACAGCCTCTCCTTTTTGTTTTTGGGTTACCGCTTCCTTGTATTCTTGTATTTCTTCAAAAACCTTGTCCCACATAGGTTCGACAGCATCCCAGTCAAATCCTACCTTGGCGGCCTTTTTTTGATACTGAACAGCCTTCATTAAACCTGGCAAGCCTTTTGTGACTTCATCTAAAATCGACTTTTCTTTAAGAGCATTGCCTTTTTCCATTCGTTTAATTTGCTCCCAATTGGTCACGACTTCCTCTGCTGTATCAGCTGATACTTCTCCAAATACATGTGGATGTCTTCGAATCATTTTTTCAGAAATTCCACGAATGACATCATCAATGGTAAACATTCCTTCATCCTCACCAATTTGGGCGTGAAGGAGAACTTGAAGAAGCACATCCCCTAGCTCTTCTGCTAAATGAGCATCATCTTCACTGTCGATTGCATCAAGAACCTCGTAAGCTTCCTCTAGCAAATATTTTTTCAACGATTCGTGAGTTTGCTTTTGATCCCAGGGGCATCCACCGGGACCTCTTAACGCCGCAATAATTCTTCTAAAGGAACGAAAATCATGGTAAAGCATCTCATCTTCTTTCACAGGCGGAACATAGACGCTTGTCAGATTGTTGACGCTCGATTCTCGATCCAACTCATATAGAGGAACCTTTGTAATTTTTTCTTCTTTACTACCCGCTGCGGTTACGATATACACTTCATATTCATCTGGCAATTGCTCCATTAAAGTTAATTTCACGTTGGAAGCAATGTACTGGTCATACACCTGACAAATGATGATATGCTGTGATAGCTGTAGTTCATCTTTTTCAAAGGATAAGGCATCAAGGAATTGAAATCCTTCAATCGGGTCAATCTTTAGTGATGCGAATAACGGGTCAATAAAGCTTTGGCCACCCTCAATTTGAACCAGAAGGGTTTTTTCCTCAAACAAAAGTTGAGTTGTCTTTTCTGCTACCATTGGGTGCCCCGGTACGGCATAGACAATATCCTTTGTTTTTGCTTCATCTTTTAAAATAGCAACGATTTCATCATAAACTGCCTCAAATTGATCATGCTTTTCATAAATCTCATCGAAGGATTGATAGGAAATTCCTTCCGCCTCTAATTCCTTAATGACAGGATGCTCCTTCGTCCGAAGAAACAAATGTTCAGTCGCTAAAAGCTTACGATAGATGCCGAGTGGAAGCTGTGATAAATCTCCCGCTCCTAATCCGATAACAGTAATCATATTTTTTTACCCCCTTTAAGTAACCTAATAAGAAAGGTTCCTTTTGATCCAATTGGGATTTCTGAGAGCTCTTCTTCCGTAAATACGCTCCCTCTTAAAATGAAAAATAGATAGGTCAACCCTCCAATAAAAACAGAGGTCAATGCTTCGACGCTTGCAAATGTTCGACTTTCTCCTAGTATCGGAAAAAGGTGATGCAAGACCCAAGAGTAACAAAAAATGACGAACGCCATAGCACCTGTTGCAAAAAAGACGTGATAAACAAATGTCCAATTGCCCAGCACCCCAGGTAACTTTCTTTTTACAATTATCATTTGTATAACGGCTATTACCCCAAAAGCAAACAATGTTGCAACAGCTGCCCCACTCGTTTCATAAGTAGGAATAAGTAACAGATTAAAAATCCATTTTAAAAACATTCCACCCATAATGACAATAGCAGGTATAAACGAATGACCCAACCCTTGTAAAATCGCAGTAATGGATTGCGATATTGTCGTAAATAAAATCGAAAAACCGAAGACCATTAAGACATTTGTTCCATGGTCGTTTCGAAATAGCATAATATTGGTTGGCTCTAGGACACAAGCAAGTCCTACCGCTGCCCCAAGTCCTACAACAACACTTAAACGGAATGTTAAATCGACCTTTTTCCGAATAAAGGCCATATCGTTTCTTGCCTTTGCACTTGCGATTAGTGGTACAAGCGATAACGCCAAGGATGTAGCAACGATTGTCCCAAGCTGAAGCAAAGGCTGGCCTCTATCATAAACGCCTTTTACCTGTTTCGCTACCTCTTCTTCCATTCCACCGGAGACTAACAATGAATATACGGTGAAGGAATCGACCAACTGAAATAGAATTAACAGTAAAGCACTGATACAAATCGTCATTCCTTGAGTAAAAAGGATTTTAACAATTTCCATCGTGTGAATTGAAGCTTTTTTATAGAGTCGTTTTTGGTCGACTTTCTTCCTTTTTAGTAAATAAAACAACAGAACGGATATTGCTGCAACCCCACCTGTAACCGATCCAAATATCGCCCCTGCCCCTGCCTCATATACTCCATAGCCATAATCCAAGAGAATAAATGACATGAGTAGGATGGTGACAACGCGAATTAATTGTTCTGTTACTTGTGAAACAGCGGTTGGAATCATATTTTTATGACCCTGAAAATACCCACGAAAGACAGAAATAAACGGTAAGAGTAAAAAGGAAAAGGAAATCACCTTTACTAGGGATGAAAGCTCTTTGTCACCCATCCAGCCGGCAACGACTTCTGCTCCCCAGTATAAAAAACTAAATAGGACAATCCCCATTCCGAGTAATGTTAGTAACGTGATATAAAGTATTTTCACAACAGAAGCTTCATCCTGTTGTTCCAATTTTTCGGCAAGAAGCTTTGAAATAATCACTGGAAATCCATATGTCGAAAAAACGAGGACAATTCCGTATATCGGATATGCCTGTTGATATATGTAAAAACCGATATCTCCCGCAATATTTTGATAGGGGATTCGGTAGCCTGCACTTAGTATCTTGGTGATCAAACCGGCAAGGGTAAGGATAAATGCCCCTTCCCAAATTCGGTTTGACCGCTCTGCGGATTGGACGTCCATCGCCCATCTCCTTCCAATCAGATAATTTCCAGTGTATTATAACATACTTAAAGTTCTACGTAGGACAATTCCTCCCTAACGGAAGAAAAGGCAGCTAAAATAGCTACCTTTTCCATCTATTCATGCTTTTATATTACTGTTCCATCTGACGCGCTAAGAATCCAGCTGCAGTTTCGACTGCTTTTTGTTCTACTTCTCCAAGCGCTTTTTCTTTTGATAAAATCACAACTGCTCCTATTGGATCACCGTTTGCAATGATTGGACCGATTGTATATGATGAGATTGTTTCATCGGTACCCTCCACGATGGATACTTGGCGTTCCTCTGTTTCCAAAATAGAGGATCTATCCTCCATCGATTTTTCGACTAGCTCACTAATGTTTTTATTTAAGTATTCTTTTTTAGAGCCTCCTGCCACCGCAATAAATGCATCACGGTCACAAATAAGTACTTGATGCCCAAGGCTATCAAATAGGGCCTCTGCATATTCCTTTGCAAAATCGCTTAGTTCACTAATCGGAGAATATTTCTTTAAAATAACCTCACCATCTCGATCAACAAAAATCTCTAATGGATCTCCTTCTCTAATACGTAACGTTCTGCGGATCTCTTTTGGGATAACTACTCGACCTAAATCATCAATTCGACGAACAATTCCAGTTGCCTTCATTCTTATGATGCCTCACTTTCATCTGATGATTAAAGAATAGTGGTGATTAATGTACAATTTGTCTGGATTTGAATAAATCACCATTTGTTGTTGAGTTTAGTATCTTACACCATCAAAGTTCTATTCACGATGATCGTGATTTTTCATCAGAGGGAAAATTAACCATACATCAGAACTATAGGTCACTTAGACTTTGGTTCTATTCATCAAATTGTTTAACTAGTCCTAAGAGTTAAACCGCATTTACGTTTTCTTTTTTCACATCTTGTAACCCTTTAACCATATCATAAATTATGCCTAACCATTGGTTTACATCTAGTCCTTTTGTTTGGATGACAATTTTCAACTTACTGCCTTCCATACCAAGACCGACCATTCGACCAAATGTATTTCCTAATTTAAAGATCTTCCCACCGTCAATGTGACTGCTTGCTTCTTCAGATAAAAGAATTGTAATTTCCTGTTTAGACTGTTTAATGGAGATGACTTGCTCCGCTAATGCATAAACCTTTATTTTGGCAATCTTAAATAGATAGTCCACTTCTACTGGGTATTCACCAAAACGATCCACCATCTCTTCTTGAAGTTCTTCTACATCCTCCATTGAAGAGATACCTCGAAATCGCTTATACATATCAATTTTTTGGCGACCATCTGAAATATATGCATCTGGAATATACGCATCCACTTCAACATCAATTTCCACACTCTTTTGTTTTACTGTTGTCGCATCTCCCTTACGTTCCTCAATTGCCTCTTTCAGCATTTGTGAGTATAGGTCAAATCCAACAGAATCAATAAATCCGTGCTGTTGAGCGCCTAAAATATTTCCTGCTCCACGAATAGACAAGTCGCGCATCGCGATTTTAAATCCTGAACCTAGTTCTGTAAATTCCTTGATTGCTTGTAGTCGTTTTTCGGCGACTTCATTCAATACCTTATCCTTCCGGTACGTAAAATACGCATATGCTACACGATTCGAGCGTCCTACACGACCTCTAAGTTGATAAAGCTGTGATAGGCCCATTCGGTCGGCATCTTGTACAATCAAAGTGTTCACATTTGGAATATCGACACCTGTTTCAATAATCGTTGTTGTCACGAGGACATCATATTGCCCATCTAGGAAATTTAAAATCACTGATTCAAGTTCATTTTCAGTCATTCTTCCGTGAGCATACGCAATCCTTGCCTCAGGAACTAGCATGGAGATTTCTTCTGCCTTTCGCTCAATATCCTCTACACGATTATATAAAAAGTATACTTGACCATCCCTTGCCATTTCCCGTTCAATCGCTTCTCTTATTAGTTCACCATTGTATTCAACGACATAGGTCTGCACCGGGAAGCGATTTTCTGGTGGTGTTTCGATGACAGACAGGTCACGAACACCTAGCATAGACATATGAAGTGTCCGTGGGATTGGTGTAGCCGTCAAAGTGAGCACATCTATATTCGCTTTTAATTGTTTGATTTTTTCCTTATGTGTAACACCAAAACGTTGTTCCTCATCAATAATTAAAAGACCTAAATCTTTATACGTAATGTCCTTAGACAAGAGGCGATGTGTTCCGACGGCAATATCAATTGTTCCTGCCTTTAGCCCTTTTATAACCTCTGTTTGCTGTTTCTTGGAACGGAAACGGCTTAGTTGTCCAATTGAAATTGGGAAGTCCTGAAACCTTTCACGGATGGTTTCATAATGCTGTTGCGCCAAAATGGTAGTTGGCACTAGGAAGGCAACCTGCTTTCCATCCATGATCGCCTTGAATGCTGCACGAATTGCAACCTCTGTCTTTCCATAACCTACATCTCCACAAAGGAGGCGATCCATTGGACGCTCGCGTTCCATATCCTTTTTAATTTCATGGATTGACCTCAGCTGGTCCTCTGTTTCTTGATATTGGAAAGAAGCTTCAAATTCTCTTTGCATTTCTCCATCTGGAGAAAAGGCAAATCCTTTACTGGCTTCACGCTCGGCATATAGCTTAATTAGATCTTCCGCAATATCCTGTACAGACGATTCAACTTTCTTCTTAACACGTTTCCAATCAGTACCACCTAGTTTGTAAATCTTCGGTTCCTTACCTTCAGAGCCAACATACTTTTGTACCTGTTCAATCTGATCTACAGGCACGTAAAGTTTATCGTTCCCTTGATAGCGAATATGCAAATAATCTTTGTGAATTCCGTTGATTTCTAATGTTTCAATTCCTAAATACTTTCCAATCCCATGGTTTATGTGAACAACATGGTCCCCGACATGCAATTCAGAATAGCTTTTGATCCGCTCCGCATTTGAAAGCTTTTGCTTTCTCTTGGACTTTTGCATTTTTTTCTTAAAGAGCTCTTCCTCAGTGATGACTGCGACTCGTTGCAAAGGTAATTCAAAGCCATCCTGCAAATCTCCAAGCATGATTTGTGCTTTTCCTAGCAAAATATCTCCATCCGTTTTACTAGGAATTACTTCAATCTCATAGTCAGACAGGACTTGCTCCAATTTTTTCACTCGCTCCTCATTTGAACCGATGAAAATAACAGAGTAATTCCCTTTTTGCCAGCGTTCAAGCTCTGTTTTTAGAACATGCATTTGACCGTGGAAATTTTGCATCTGTTTACAGGACATATTTAAAATGTTCTGTGGACTTGTATGCGGGACATGCCTTAGAAATAGAGATAAATACACATAAGGATTGGTTGATTGTTGAAGAAGCTTTGTAAACGAATGTGACAGAGTCAAATTATGAATGATCTCACCTTTTAATAAAAGACTTATCACCCATTCAGCCTCTTCCTTATCCAGGCTTTCTGCCATCTCCTGGATTCTACTAATTTCATCTAACAACACAATCCCATTATTAGGTAAATAGTCTAGCAAACTAGCAGGCTGGTCGTAGATGAGAGATAGATATTTGAACATCTGCTGCAAAGTTTGCCCATTTCTTAATTGTTCAAGCTCGGCAGAAATATTCTCTACGAACAGTTCCTTTACTTTTTCATCTTTAATCTTCTTTAAGCTTCTCGCTAGTCCTTCTTCTAATGCATTTGCGCCTTTTTCCAAATGTGTTGGCGTTAATAGAATTTCCGTTGCAGGTCCGAGCACAACCTTGTTGATTTTTCCTTGTGATCGCTGATCTTCAAGTGAGAATGTTCGGATTGAATCTACTTCCGTATCAAACAACTCAATCCGTACTGGATTTTCCTCGGTTAACGGGTAGATATCTAGAATTCCACCTCTTACACTATATTCACCAGGTGCTGATACCATTGACACCCGTTCATAACCCATAGCAACGAGCTTTTCCAATGTATCTGCCACTTCAATATCATCACCAACCGTAAAGGTTAGTTGGCTTTCATTCCATAACTTTTTAGGTGGAAGTAACCTTTTTAATCCCGCAATCGGAGCAACAATGACCCCTTTGGATTGGTGGCTCCAATAGTTCAACGCTTCGATTCGTTGCCCTTTTAGTTCAGGGCTTGCGATTCCAATTTCTGATGCGATTAATTCATTTACTGGATAGAGGAAAACCTCGTCTTCATCTAAAAGCGCATTTAAATCTTCATAAATTTTTTGAGCCTGAAACAAATTATGCGTCACAACTAAGATAGGTCGTTTTGTCTGCCTATATAGAGCTGCCGTAAACACAGTGCGAGCAGAACCCGATAAACCAGCAATTAACTGTTCTCGTAACCCCTCATCTATTCCATTTATAATGGATTTTAACTCATCATTATTTCCAACATATTGCTGTAGTCCCTTTAGCAACTCGGTTACCCCCTCTCTAAGTTCGTAATGTTCCCTTTGGTTTAACCGAACTTAGGAATCTCAAGTCTTTATCTTAAAATAAATAGAAAAACGCTTTGGTGTGTGGGCCAAAGCTTTTTCTATTTATTTTATTGAATAAATGATTCATATTGATGAAAATCAGGATTACGCTGTAGTGCTTCCTGACAATCCTCACATATTGTCTTCACATGAATGTCCCCATTTGATTGGTATGAAATCATTTCTTGTCGCTCTTGGTCTGTTAATTGGTGGAACCCGAGACTTTCACTATGTAGGGACAAGCTATCAATGCTACCAACCTTCACACCACAATGTCGACAATGGTAATGTAGTGCCATAAGAATCCTCCTCGTGAGATTACGACTCAAAGTTTACACTTTCTAGTATAAACCGCGAAGAGATTCTTTATTCACCACGACTTACCTTATCATACTATATTATTTCGCATTAAATTCGTTCATTACCTGTAAAAATGGTGTGGATACCCACTTTTCTGCTGCCTCTGCTGACTTTTGAATGGCATCCTGTATATCTTGTGACTCTTCTGGTTGAAAACGTCCTAGGACATAATCTGCTATCTTCATGCCATTTGTTGGACGGTTGATTCCAATTCGAATTCGTTTAAATTCTTGAGTACCTAAATGGTTGATAATGGACTTCATCCCATTATGACCTCCTGCGCTTCCTTTTTCACGAAGCCTGATTTTTCCTACAGGAAGATCCAACTCATCATAGACAACTAGTATATCATCTACTAGAATATCATAATAATCCATAAGTGGTCTGATACTTTCTCCCGATAAATTCATATATGTTAGCGGCTTTAAAAGTAGAACCTTCTCTCCATTTACTAAGCCTTGACCAAATACCCCGTTGAATTTTGCTTTATCTAGCGAGATATGTAATTTGTCGGATAGCTCGTCAATAACCTTAAAGCCGACATTATGTCGTGTTTCCTCATACTGCCTTCCTGGATTTCCCAATCCAACAATTAGCTTCATGTTATTTCCCCCATTTTTTTGAATAAAAAAGCTAGTGTCCCTGTTGCAAAAGGACGTAACCGTTTTGGTTACGTCCAACCTTTTAGTCCTCTATTCATTGCTTTACTCAGATTCGTTTGTTTCTCTGCCTTCTAAATTTTCTGGTTCACCAGGCTCTTGTTCTTCACCTGTACTAATCTCTTCTTCCTGTCTTGGAGCTAGAACCGATGCAACAACCTGAGAAAGGTCCTGGTTTATGGTATATTTACCATTCGTATCTATATCCTCAAGTTTAATAACATCCCCAACCCCTAAATTTGTCACATCCACATCAATGGTTTGTGGTATGTCTGTTGGTAGGGCAGAGATCGATATCTGATGAATTGACTGCTGAAGGACTCCACCATCCTTCACACCCACTGCTTCCCCAACTAAATTAAGATTCACGTCAACCGTTACCTCTGTTGACATATTAACAATTTGAAAATCTGCATGTATGACTTCACTTTTAATTGGATCTGTTTGAATATCATGAAGCATGACTGAATGCTGGTTATTATTAATTGAAAGCTTAATAATCCCATTTCGCCCAGTTTCCCGAATCGTTTTTAAAAAATCTATACTACTTACGAAAATTGGCTGACTTTGATTTGGACCATTTAAAATAGCTGGGATGTTCCCCGCTTGTCTGATTTTCGTAAGTGTTGAATGTTTATCTTTTACTCGTTCTGTCGCTTCTAAAACTGCAGACATGTTATACACCATCCTTGGAAGATTTAGTCATATTACTAAATTTCCCCTAAAGATGATGAAGTAAACCTTCTTTTTTAAAAGAAAAGCCTCTTTTACGATTGTGCATTCGTATTAATCAAATAAGGTGCTGACAGATTGTTGCTCGTGAACACGGATGATTGCTTCACCAATTAATGGAGCAACTGAAAGCTCTTTGATTTTATCAATCTTTTTCTCTTCAGGTAAACGAATCGTATTGGTGACAACCAATTCTTTGATTTTTGAATTTTGGATGCGTTCAATTGCTGGTCCTGATAAGACAGGATGTGTACAGCAAGCATACACTTCTGAAGCACCATTTTCGACTAATGCATTTGCAGCTAATGTAATTGTTCCTGCTGTATCGATAATATCATCGATTAGAATTGCAGTTTTCCCTTCGATATTACCTACAATGTTCATGACTTCCGCCACATTTGGTCTTGGTCGACGCTTATCAATAATCGCAATTGGAGCCTTAAGACGATCCGCCATTTTACGAGCGCGTGTAACCCCACCGTGGTCAGGAGAAACAACGACAATGTCTTCAAGGTTCTTGCTCTTGAAATAGTCTGACAGGATAGGAACTCCCATTAGATGGTCAATTAAGATATCAAAAAAGCCTTGGATTTGTGGAGCATGAAGGTCTAATGTAATCACGCGGTCTGCCCCTGCTGTTTCTAATAGATTGGCGATAAGCTTAGCAGTAATTGGCTCACGTGCACGTGCTTTACGGTCCTGTCTTGCATATCCGTAATATGGCATGACGATATTAATCGTTTTTGCCGATGCACGTCTAAGTGCATCAATCATAATCAATACTTCCATGATATGCTCATTTACAGGTGCACTCGTTGATTGGATGACGAAAACATCACATCCACGAATACTTTCTTCAATGTTAATTTGAACTTCTCCATCGCTAAAACGTGTAACAGAGCATTTTCCAAGCTCGACACCAATCGACTTAGCAATCTCCTCAGCCAAAGGTGCATTCGAATTTAAGGAAAACACCTTTAAACTTGAGTCTCGGTATTCTTTAGACATGATCTAACCCGACCTCCATTAGGAATTTTTCTTTTGATTTAGACGTTCTACATAGTTCTCTTTATTAACCTGACGTGCTCTTGCAATGGCGAGGGTGTCGTTTGGCACTTCACTTGTAATCGTTGAGCCCGCTGCAACATATGCTCCCTTACCGACCGTTACTGGAGCCACAAGATTTGAATTACAGCCAATAAAGGCATTATCTTCAATTTTCGTTAAGAATTTATTTTTTCCGTCATAGTTTACGGTGATAGAGCCACATCCGATATTCACGTTTGTTCCGATCTCCGCATCCCCAATATAGCTTAAATGAGATGCTTTACTTCCCTCACCGAAAACAGCCTTTTTCAATTCAACAAAGTTTCCTACCTTTACTTTATCACTAATTTGTGATGCAGGACGGATATGTGCAAACGGTCCAATTGCTACATCATTTCCGATACTACTATCATGTGCAACTGAATGGCGGATTACTGTTCTTTCTCCAATTTTACAATTCTTAATTTCTGAATTTGGACCAATCTCACAATCAGACCCGATTTCAACATCTCCAATAATCACCGTTCCTGGGTGTATCACTGTGTCTGAACCAATTTTTGAATCTGCTGAAATGTACGTATTGTCAGGATCAATGATTGTAACACCATTTATCATTTGTTGTTTATTAATTCTTTGTTTCATTAGCTTTTCCGCCTGTGACAATGCATTACGATCATTTACTCCAAGCGTTTCTTCAAAAGAAGCTGTTTGAAAGGCAGTTACAATTTCACCTTTGTTTTTCAGAATTTCAATCACATCTGGGAGGTAATACTCGCCTTGTACATTATCATTTGATACATTCGAAAGTGCCTCAAACAACGCTTCGTTATCGAAACAATATGTACCTGTGTTAATTTCGGTAATCATACGTTCTTCTTCTGTTGCATCTTTATGTTCAACAATTCGCTCAACATGCCCTTCTGCATTACGGACAATTCTTCCATATCCAGTAGGATCCGCTGCCACAGCTGTTAAAATAGATGCTTTTGCTCCTACACGTTCGTGCTGATCGAGTAAGGATTCCATAGTTTCTGCTGTAATAAGTGGTGTGTCACCACAAACAACCAAGGTCACCCCTTTTTCATTTGCCAAGTGATCGGCTGCCTGCATAACCGCGTGCGCTGTACCTAATTGCTCTTCCTGAAGGGCATATTCACTTTTCTCCCCAATTTGGGCTTTTACTTTTTCCGCTCCATGTCCAACGACTGTCACAAGCTTTTGAAGGGATAATGTAGAAAGTTGATCCACTACATGCTGTACCATTGGTTTTCCACATACAGGGTGTAGAACCTTGTAGAGCTTTGATTTCATGCGTGTTCCTTGCCCTGCGGCCAAAATTACGCCATATCGATTTGTCATGTTTAGGCCTCCATATCAAATTCGCCTCTGCGATTTTCCATCCAGATTGTTTCGAGTAAACTCGAGAAAATCCCTTTAAAAATCGCATATATCCATCGGCGGCTTTCATTATATCCAGTCGAGGTGTAAACCACGATTAAATAAAATTAACCTTAATATCCATTTCGAATATATCTTAAAAACAGTCCATTTTCAAGAAAACTAACGAAAGTACATGATTTTTTTGATTGGAAATATTTATTTGGGGCTATGTTATTGCGAAGGTAAGTACAACATGCTTGTTAGTAGGGGATTGAACAGCTAGAAAAAATGTAGTTTCTTTTTTATCATAGAAAAAGAGCCTATCGTGTAAGTAGGCTCTTCGATGCTATATACGTTTATTTTAAGATGCCCCTGCTTCTTCAAACTCAACCTCAACTTCACCTAAACGATGATACTCAGCTAGTACTGCATCTTGAATCTTTCCACGCGTACTTGAGTTAATTGGATGAGCGATATCCCGAAACTCTCCATCAGGAGTCCGTTTGCTCGGCATAGCAACAAATAAACCATTGTTGCCATCAATTACACGGATGTCATGAACAACAAATTCATGGTCTAACGTAATTGATGCAATCGCTCTCATTCTACCTTCCGTATTAACGCGGCGTAATCTAACGTCTGTCACTTCCATTCTGTTCACCACCTTTTTAACTATATAAAAACTTAGTTATTCATATTCAACGGAAAATCGGAATCTCCTGCTAAATATTAAATATTTTTTTAAAAAGATTCATACTTTTTTGTGAATGAACAGAATATTAGTGAAAAAAGTCTTATTTTACTAGTGCAATTACTTCGATTTCAACCAAAACATCCTTAGGAAGTCTTGCTACTTCTACAGTTGAACGAGCTGGTTTATGCCCCGCAAAGAATTCACCGTAAATTTCGTTTAGTTCTGCGAAGTCATCCATATTTTTGATGAATACAGTTGCTTTTACTACTGTATCTAATGATGCGCCAGCTTCAGCTAAGACAGCTTGAAGGTTTTTAAACACCTGATCTGTCTGTTCTTTAATTCCACCGCTCACTAATTCACCAGCTGGTGTTAACGGAATTTGGCCTGAACTGAAAAACATATTGTTTAGAACGATTCCTTGTGAATATGGTCCTATTGCTGCCGGAGCCTGGTTTGTTTGAATTTGTCTCATTCCTCTTCCCCCATCTCATCTTCAATTTCAACTTGCTTTAGGTATGATTCATAATTACCTACTGTTACCTTTATTTGTTTTTCCTTCACATCAACATCTGTAAGCTTTACTAAGGATATGTATTCATCAACAAGTCTCTCCTCGACTCCCTCAGACTCGACGAGAACACCAATCCCTTTTAGGTTTGCATTGAATTCTTCAAGAATACTAACCATACCATTCACTGTACCGCCAGCTTTCATAAAGTCATCAATGATTAAAACATTAGAACCTTCCTTCAAGCTTCGTTTTGCCAATACCATCGTCTGGATTCTCTTTGTTGATCCAGAAACATAATTAATACTTACAGTTGAGCCTTCCGTCACTCGATTACCATGCCTTACTATTACCACAGGTACATCTAGGTAAGATGCCACTGCGTATGCAAGAGGGATTCCCTTTGTTGCAACAGTCATGACAACATCAATCTCATGATTAGAATAGATAGAGGCAAAAACTTTCCCGATTTTATTCACAATTCTCGGATCTCCAAGTATATCTGTTAAATATAAATATCCCCCTGGAAGAAGCCGATCTGGGTTGGCTATAACCTCACAAAGCTCCTTAACTACCTCACTTGCTTCTTCTTCCCCGACCATAGGAATAAACTTCACACCACCAGCTGCTCCTGCCACTGTGATTAATGTGCCAATTCCCTGTTGCTCAAAGGTTTGTTTGATAATCGCTAAATCTTCACTAATCGAGGATTTCGCAGAATCATACTTTTCAGCAAAATAAGTAAGAGATACAAGGTGTTGTGGATGTAAAAGCAAGTGATTTGTCATATCAACAAGTCTACTACTCCGTCTAAATTTCATGGCTTGCCTCCAAAAACCGAATGTTTTATTGATAATATACCATTAATGTACGTTATAAATCAAATGCACCTTGGCGTGTGTGCGACCGCTTTTAGACCCACATGAAATGGGTCATAAAGACGTTGCATAGGAAGTGGGTTTTAATCTGAGTTCCTTAGTTTCAAGATAAGGTAAACGCCAAATGATTTATACCTTTTTAACATTCATTCCCCACTCAAAGTAGAGTTCTTTTTTTCTTAAAAGTTACATTTTATTTCGTTCACCTAGCAGTCGAACCGCATAAACCTGGTCGCAAAAGCCACGTAATCCATTATATATTCGATGCATTCTCGATTCTCTTTGGACAAGCCCAAAAACAGTTGGACCACTGCCGCTCATTAAAACGGCATCTGCACCAAATCGTTTCATTTGTTCTTTAATATGAGCTACTTCTGGATGAAGCTTTAACGTTACATCTTCTAAAACATTTCCAACTCGATTGCAAATTCCATCAAAGTCCTTCGTTTCGATCGCACGAATCATCCCATCCACATCCGGATGGTTTATTTGTTCAATGGATAGATTCCGATACACTTCTGCTGTTGAAACACCAATTGTAGGCTTGGCTAAAATGACCCAACAATGTGGAGGTGCGGGTAATTCTGTTATAACTTCCCCTCGACCAGTAGCTAGTGCTGTCCCACCATATACACAAAAGGATACATCTGAGCCAATTTCCGCACCAATTGATGCTAGTTCATCCAAACTAAGTCCTAAGCCCCAAAATTCGTTCAATCCTCTTAAGGTCGCGGCTGCATCACTACTTCCTCCCGCAAGCCCTGCGGCTACAGGGATTGATTTTGTAATCGAAATGACTACGCCTCTTTTTACACCGTATCGTTTTTTAAGTAAATTAGCTGCTTGGTATGCCAAGTTTCGGCTGTCATCTGGTACAAAGCGATTATGAGAGATGACCTTAATCTCATCTCCTTCATAATCGGATAATTCAAGCCTGTCCGATAAATCAATGGTTGTCATAATCATCCGTACCTCATGATAACCATCCTGGCGTTTATGTAAAACATCTAGTGCCAAATTGATCTTCGCTGGGGCCTTAACTAATAATTTCATGTAAACACCTGCTTTAAACGTAAATTCAATATTGCCATTGTACCATAAAGTAAACCTCGTAAAATAGTGATACAAAAGTGTCTGCACTGTTTTTTAAAAAATTGTTCTCCATGACCTTTTCCCTAGAGAATTTTGGATATAAAGAAAGCCGAAGCAACTCTGCTCCGGCGTCGTAGTTCACAATTGGTTTCGCTCTTTATTGGCAAGCTGTTGTTGTCCAACTTCAATTGCACGTTTTACCATATTTCCAGCATCACGTGATCGAATCGCACCCCAACCTTCATTTTTAACGGTATCGTAAAAACCAAGTTCTTTTGCTAATTCTTCTTTAAAGGCTTCTGACATGATACCACGACGTCTTCCCAATAACTACAACCCCTTTCTACATCTACGACATCCATAGTATTTGATTATGAAGGGGTAGTTATATTAACAATTTTTAGGCTTACAGGATGTAGCTCACAAAGACGTGGCGTTCTTAGTCTTTGAACTTATGCTTGAAAAATCCCTTTAAAAAATGGCATGTATTCACCGAAGGCTTAATTTTATTCATTATTTACATATGATATGGGTAATATACCTTCATTATTGAAAATAGGGACTACTAAACAAAAAAAGGGGTACTTTATAAAAAAGTACCACCTTTTTTAGACAAAATAAAAAGCAGCAAACATTTAAGTTTACTGCCCACTTATAGCTACGTTCCCGGATGTCTCATCAAAGAAGGTTAATTGAACGGTTTCTGTAAGGATATCAGCATAGCTGTATGAAACTCGCTCAAAAGAATTCTCATCCTGGTCTAGTTCAATTACAAATACAGAGGGGTACGTTTCAGCGAGCACTCCTGAGCGCTCAATTGTCTTTCTACGACCACCATTAGCCTTTAACGTAAGTCGCTTACCTAAATTAGTATCTAGAGACCGTTTAATATCAAGCAAAGTTTTTGCCATTTCACTCCACCTCACTATGTATTAGTATACCAAAAAAATCACCGAACGTCAAACAAAACTAAAATTATAACAATGATACAAAATACTTGTCAATAAATTTTTTATTACAAATTTCTCAACACACAAGCGATAGTATGCTCAAAAGCGGAGCCAATATGTATATAGATCAAGATTTCTTTTCATCGACAAAATTTTCACTTTCTCCCATATGTAATAAAATACCAAAAGGACCTCTAGCGATATGCCGTTAGAGATCCCCTTTTTCCTCTTCAACAACCAATCTTTGATAAGGCATACCTGTTCTTAATACACCTTTAGTTTCAATCCCACCAAGACCTTTTTCTCCTGTTAATGTATTGCGAAGAACATCCCATACATTGATTCGTTCATCAAATGGAGTAAAACTAATTTTTGCTACGATATATACAGGATCTAATGCGTGTATATTGACTCTAGACGGTGAACTTGCATAATTCGCCCCCGCACGTATCAAAGACTCAAAATGAGACTGACAGGCGCCCGCAAAGATGACAAGTTGATCTAAGTGTGGGAATTTTTTTCGGGCTTGTCGAACCGTTTGAGCAAAATGGCGGGAATGTCGGTATGCTTTTAGATCCGTAACCTTTCCCTTTGATTTTGAATATGAATCATGACCAGTTATAACAAGAATATCTGGCCTGTATCTATCAAGTAATCCATCAATCTTTTCTGGCATTTCTTTTTCATGACAATAAACCCCATATACAGGAATACCGATTTTTTCATATAACATCAAACATTTTCTTAAATAGTTCGGATCACCATCAATATGCAGAACTCTTCCCGGAATTTGAAAAAACTCTGCATTATTGGTATATCCTCCTGTAGCATGATATTCATTTTTTTGTCTAATTAGCTGATAGTCCTGCCGAAATAGTCGATATGAATGATCGATTTTTTCCCGATCAGTTCTTTGTCTTTTCTGTCTTTCATCCTCATCCACTAAAACTAAGTCATCATACGGAGCATCTGCAATCAACCTTACATCCTCACCATATAAATAAACAGTTTGGTTATGTGTAATTTCTGTTACTTTGAACAATAAATCAAACTGATGTGATTTACGTGCAACAATATCGCCAACCTTTATTTCCATCCTCACCCACTCCAACTTTCGAGGTTATTTCGCTATTGAGATGCCTACTTGTTAGCCTATGCAGTACGACCCTAAGTGGTGAGGGAGAAAGAAAGGGTGCAAAAAAGACCTACTATTCAGCAGGTCCTTCGTTAAAAGTTCGATATAATTCATCACTTAAACGTCCAAACTCTTCGATTGATAATGTTTCACCACGGCGTCTTGGGTCGATATCTGAAGTGGCTAAACATCCTTCAATCGCCTCCTTAAATGCCTTCCCTTTTGGCAAATTAGAGGTCAAGTTGTTTAAAATGGTCTTTCTCCTTTGTCCAAAAGAAGCACGAACCACGTCAAAAAAGAATGACTCATTTTCTACTTTAACAGCAGGTTCTTTTCTTTTTAACAAACGAATCACTGCTGAATCTACATTTGGCTGAGGAACAAATACAGTTTTAGGTACAATCATAACTGTTTCTGCGGTTGTATAGTATTGGATAGCAATTGATAATGAGCCATAATCCTTTGTACCAGGTACAGCTGAAATGCGATCTGCCACTTCCTTCTGAAGCATGACTACGATCCCCCTGAGTGGGAGGTTTTCCGTTAGCAACTTCATTATTATTGGCGTTGTTACATAATAAGGGAGATTCGCAACCACCATAATATCATCGATTCCCTGCATTTTTTCATTAATGACCGACTGGACATCTGCCTTTAAAACATCCTCATGAACAATTTCAACATTTGGATATGGTGATAGGGTGTCTGCTAAAATCGGCAAAAGTCGCCCATCAATTTCAAACGCAACCACCTTTTTCGCGCGCTTAGCAAGCTGCTCGGTTAATGCACCGATTCCTGGTCCAATTTCAATCGCAGCCGTCTCTTCTGTAACTTCTGCATGATCGACAATGCGATGCAAAATATTCGTATCAATTAAAAAGTTTTGGCCTAAGCTTTTCTTAAAAGAAAAACCGTGCTTTTCTAAAATGGCTCTCGTTCTTATAGGTGTGGCTATATCTTTCATCACTTTGCCTTTTCCCCCTGTAACACTTTTTCAACTGCCTGGTCAAATGCCCTTTTTGTAATTTGGAACATCTGTAGACGCTTATAAAGCTGTTTTCCGTTAGTATAACCAATTTTTAAAAGAACGCCTAGCTTTTCCCTTCGTTCCTTTGCCTTGGTCCCTCCAATTAATCCTGCGTCCACCAGAGCGTCGAAATCAATTTCTGAGTGAAAGTACCCTTGTTCCTCTTTAACGTCCGCTAAGGCCCTTCGAATCGCCTCTGGAGTGGCATGCTCAACGCCCACCTTTTTACCAGACTTTGCTAATGCCTCATTTTTAGGTAAAAACGCATGCTTACATCCTGGAACGGCTTTTGCGACAATCTTACGAATTCGTTCACCAGGATAGTCGGGATCAGTAAAGACAATAACTCCTCTCACTTCATGAGCATGTTTAATTCGTTCTAATACTTCTTTATTAACAGCTGAACCGTTTGTTTCAATGGTATCGGCATCAACCGCTCGTTGGATGGCGACAGTATCATCTTTTCCTTCAACAACAATTATTTCTTTTATTTTCATTTTTTATGAAACCTTTCTGGATTTAATTCGTCTAACAATATAGATACAAATATTACATAAGTATAACAAAAAAGACAAAAGCATAAAAAGACAGACATAAAAAAACAGAGGAAATCTCCTCTGTTATGTGCAAGTTAATTTAGAATTTGAATCTTGACCTTTCGTTGCCCCCAGCGAAAGGCTTGAGATTTTTCTGAGAAAAAGACGTCAATCTTATAACCCTTAATATCAGTACCCTTGTCGGCAGCTATTGCATAGCCATATCCTTCTACATACACTTTAGTACCTAAAGGAATGATACTTGGGTCTACCGCAATAACCTTAACATTTGGATTCGCACGAAGGTTTATTCCTGTAGCAGTTGTTCCTGAACACCCGCTACAATACGCTGTATAAGCTGTTGATGATACATAGAATTCCTTCGCTGCATTAGCTGTACCACGGGAAACCTGTTGCACGATTTCACGTGTACCAACTGCAACAACCTTATCCTTACTATCCGCTAGGGTTTCGGTTTTTATCAGATCTCTTGAAACTTCTTTTCCATTCTCAAGAACAACTTCATAGTGCTTTGCAACTTTACCTTCTTGACCAGGAGTTACAACTTTTTCCTTGCCTTTATCAATGTTGTTGTCCTTTTTACGTACAACTCCAAAGGCAACTGATTCTTCCACTACATCGGTGACTTTTTCTACTCGTACAACATTAACGACACTATTTGCTGTAATCTGTTCTTCCATTCCTGGCTCTACTCGATCCAATTCATTTAGTGCAACATTTTGACCTTTTAAAAAGTCAGCGACAGTAGTCGAAGTGGACCAAACTTGCGTTTCAGTACCGCCGTCATTAAGCGTCAGTTGAAAGGCTTTTTCAACTTCTACTTTCATATCTTTTGTTAACTTTGTATCTAAACTTGGATTGACTTTATCGTGCTCTGTAATTTCTACCTTCGCATCTTTGAAAAGATCTTCCACGGTTTTGACTGTTGTCCAGACCTTTTGCGGTTGGTTATCAACAACCATTTCAACCGGAATGGCCTCTTGCCATGTTACTTTCAAATTGTCCTTTATTGCCGTATCCATAGATGGTGAAAGCTCGTCATGTTTTGAGACATCAATCTCTAAATCTTGTAGAACTTCAGCAACCGTGTTTGCGTGCGTCCTTATAACTTGCTCTTTTCCATTTAACGATAGTGTAACTGTATCCTTGGTTGTTTCATATGCAGCATAACCTGAACCGGCACCTATTAAGACTATAAAACTACTTATCGAGACTATTATTCTCTTTTTGTGCTTCGACTCGGAAAACAGTTTTTTCATGTTTGTAAGCAAATGAAAAACGCCTCCTTCTCTCAGTGGATTATATAAAGGATATATTAATCTGTCAACCCCACCCCTTCTTCACGTCACCGTTGTAAAATATTATGCAAGAAGAGTTTTTAAAAAGAAAGAATTAGTTGTCGACAAAGATATATATGAGACGAAGGAGACATGTAGAACTTTTTCTAATTAGCTTATCATTGGACAAGCACCCCTACTATTTGACAAAAATTGCTATCATTTTATGCCGAAAAATCGCATCGCATTGTCGGATGTTTTTTGTGCAATTTCCTCAAATGACACCCCTTTTAGCTCGGCAATTTGCTCTGCTACATATTTCACATAGCTTGGTTCATTTCGTTTTCCGCGAAAAGGATGTGGAGTTAAATAAGGACAATCCGTTTCAATTAAGAGGCGATCAAGTGGAATCTCTGCTGCCACTTCTTTTGGCTTTTTCGCGTTTTTAAAGGTAACAGGTCCACCAAATGAAATGTAAAAATTCATATCAATACATTGTTTGGCAACTTCGATACTACCTGTAAAGCAGTGCATAATCCCACCCACTTCACTTGCATTCTCTTCTTGTAGAATTTCAATAATATCAGCCGTTGCTTCACGATTGTGAATAATAATCGGTAGTTTTACTTTCTTTGCTAACGCAATTTGCTTCCGAAAGACTTCCTTTTGAATATCCTTCGGAGACTTGTCCCAGTGATAATCAAGTCCCATTTCACCTAATGCCACTACCTTTGGATGGGCACTAAGCTCTTCAATCCATTTGAGATCTTCGTCCGTCATATCAATCGCATCAACTGGATGCCAGCCAACTGTTGCATAGATAAACTCGTATTGATCTGCTAGTTCAATCGCTCTTGTAATCGTCTCTCGGTCAAAACCGACGACAACGATTCTTTCAACACCTTCACTCAGTGCTCTTTCGATTACTTCTTCTAAATCTTCTTGATACTGTATCGCATTTAAATGTGCATGGGTATCAATTAACATTTTAAAGACTCCTTTATTAATTTCTTGTATGTAAAAAGGACAGATGACTCTGTCCTTTTATGTCTAACTCCAGGCGCCATCGGCTCTCTGGTCTAAGCCAATCGCTTCGGAAGGTAAAATGCACCTTCTGTCAGCGCTCGTCTTATGCTTGTCACCGATAGACGGGCTCCGTGTGCTTTTTCTTGTTATTTCACTTTAGCTCCATTTGGTAGGCTTTGATCAATCGTTGCGACTGATAGCTTTCCATCCACAGATCCCGCTAAAATCATCCCTTGTGATAGCTCACCACGAAGTTTTACAGGTTTAAGGTTTGTTACACAAATCACCTTTTTACCTACTAGTTCTTCTGGAGTGTAATACTGAGCAATACCCGAAACAACCTGACGTTTTTCAAAGCCTAGATCCAATTGAAGCTTTAAAAGCTTATCAGCTTTTTTTACTGGCTCTACTTGAAGCACCTCAGCAACGCGAAGCTCAACCTTCATGAAATCATCAATTGTGATTTCATCTGCTTGTTCTACTTCCTTTACAGGCTCTTCTTTTTTCGTACCGCCCTGCATTTTCTCCTTAATATATTCAACTTCCTCAGCAATTTCTAAACGAGGGAATATTGGCTCACCCTTTAAAACCTGAATTCCTTCTTGCTTTATTCCAAATTCAGCTAAGCTTTCCCAAGTTTTCAATGCATCATCTTTCATTCCAAGTTGGGCAAAAATTTCTCCTGGAGTTTTAATTAAAAATGGTTCAAGCATAATAGCCGCAAAACGTAAGGATTCTGCTAAGTGACTCATGATAGAGCCTAGTTCTTCCTTTTTCGCCTCATCTTTTGCAACAACCCATGGTTGGGTTTCATCAATGTATTTATTTGTACGACTAATAAACTGCCATAGGGCTGTCAGCGCAACAGAAAACTCCATCTTTTCCATTGCCTCTTCATATTTAGCAACAGTTTCCACGGCAAAATCCGCTAGTTGAGTATCATATTCTGATTGATTTCCTTGATACATTGGAATGGTGCCATCAAAATATCGCCCAATCATCGCAACCGTACGATTTAATAAATTTCCTAGATCATTTGCTAAGTCAAAGTTGATTCTTTCAACAAATCCTTCTGGAGTAAACACTCCATCAGCTCCAAACGGAACCTCACGCAATAAATAATAACGTAAAGAATCGAGTCCATAACGGTCAATTAATGTGACTGGGTCCACAACATTTCCCTTTGATTTGGACATTTTACCATCTTTCATTAACAACCAGCCATGGGCAAATACCTTTTTCGGTAGCGGTAAGTCTAATGCCATCAGCATAATTGGCCAATAGATTGTATGGAAACGAACAATTTCCTTTCCGACTAAATGAACATCAGCTGGCCAATATTTTTGATATTTACTATCATCTTCTGTACCGTAACCTAAAGCGGTAATATAGTTTGATAACGCATCAATCCATACGTAAATAACATGCTTTGGATCTCCAGGTACTTTTATTCCCCAATCAAAGGTTGTTCTTGAAACAGCCAAATCCTCAAGTCCAGGTTTAATGAAGTTATTAATCATTTCATTTTTGCGAGACTCTGGTTGGATGAATTCTGGATTTTCTTCATAGTACTTTAGTAGACGGTCGACATATTTACTCATTTTGAAGAAATAAGATTCTTCCTTCACCTTTTCAACTGGACGTCCACAATCCGGGCAATTACCATCAACTAATTGTCTTTCGGTAAAGAAGGACTCACAAGGTGTGCAGTACCAGCCCTCATACTGATCAAGATAGATATCCCCTTGTTTTACAAGTTGATCAAAAATCTTTTCAACAACTCTCTTATGACGATCTTCCGTTGTACGGATAAAATCATCATAGGATATCTCAAGCTTCTTCCAAAGATCCTGAATGCCTGATACAATCTCATCAACATATTCTTGTGGCGTAACGCCTTTTTCCGCTGCAGATCGTTGAATTTTTTGACCATGCTCATCGGTTCCTGTCAAAAACATGACATCGTATCCACGTAGTCTTTTATAGCGAGCCATAGCATCTGCTGCTACAGTTGTATAAGCGTGTCCTATATGTAATTTCCCACTTGGATAATAAATGGGAGTGGTTAAATAAAATGTTTTATTGTCTTGAGCCATCTCCGTAAACCTCCTCTTAAAAGTAACTCGAATAAACAAGACTTTCCTATTCATCTATTCCTATTATATCTTCAAAATATACCTAAAGCACAAGAGGAATGTCAATTTATACAGATTAATATCTATATGATAATTAAAATAAACAGTTACAATTCGACAAAAACGTTGAAAACCTATTTTTTCGACAAAAACCTAGCTATATTTGTAGAATTTTGTCGAATTCATTTTACAAATTTCCCTCTAATATGGTACAGGTTTTTTTAAGAATGAGTAGATTGATAATGTTAAAAATCTCATGAAACCCTTCTGTTATAAGACACAACGTACCATTTTTATACAAATTTTAAAAGAATTGTAGTTAAAAATGATTGACGTTAAATGGAAATCTTGATATTATTATCTAGAAATCAATTTGTCGAAAATTGACGATAGAGAGAGATAAATAATTAGAAATATTGAGAGGAGAAAAACAAATGAAATCTACAGGTATTGTTCGTAAAGTTGATGAATTAGGTCGTGTTGTTATTCCTATCGAACTTCGTCGTACATTAGACATCGCTGAAAAAGATGCTCTTGAAATTTATGTTGACGATGACAAAATCATTTTAAAGAAATACAAGCCAAATATGACTTGCCAAATTACAGGTGAAATTTCTGATGATAATTTCACTCTTGCTAATGGTAAAATCGTTCTTAGCCGTGAAGGTGCTGAACAAATCTTAAAAGAACTTCAAGACAACCTTACAGCTGTAAAATAATAGATGTTACAAAAGCTTCTCTACCCGAGAAGCTTTTTTCATTATTATAAGCCGTGATATTCTTGATATATTTCTCTCTTTTGCTGATTCCGATCTTTTGCCACTTGTTTAATAGCTTCTTTCGTTGTCATGGCCCCCGTCTCAACATAGTGGTTTACATGTTGTTCGATCGATAGGTGCTCCCACCAAACCTCGGAAGTAACCAATTCGCTTTTCTGGGCTCCTTCCACAACAAGACAAAATTCACCGCGAACTGTATCCTCCTCCGTCCATGTAAGGATTTCATCCAAGTCCCCACGAATAAACTCTTCAAACTTTTTCGTTAATTCTCTGGAAACGGTAATTTGTCGATTTCCTAATACCTCTTTCATCAACTTCAACGTTTCCTTTAAGCGATGTGGTGCCTCATAAAAAAGCATCGTTGCTTGAATATGAACTAAGCCTTCCAATTGCTTTCGCTTCTCTTTCTTATTTCGATCTAGGAAACCGTAAAAATAGAAGGGTTGAGTCGAAAGTCCAGAAGCGATAAGAGATGTTAACGCTGCGTTCGCACCGGGTAGTGGAACGACATACATTTTTTCTTGAACCGCTTCGACCACTAATTCATAGCCAGGATCAGAAATTGTCGGCATGCCTGCGTCACTTACAAGTGCTACATCTTTTCCTTCGCGTAATAATGACAGAATTTTATCCCCGCTTACCTTTTTATTATGTTCATGATAACTAATCACAGGTGTTTCAATTTCAAAATAATTACAAAGCTTTTTTGTTTGCCTTGTATCCTCTGCCGCAATATAAGCAGATTCCTTCATAATCTTAATTGCACGGAAAGTCATATCCTCCAAATTCCCAATGGGAGTTGGAACAAGATATAAAGTTCCATATTCATAATTTGGTTGAAAGCTTTTTTGCTGCCACATAGCGTTCCTCACTTTCCATTGCCAGCAACCGTTCCTTCTCAGGCCGCTTTAATCGTTTAAATCTATATTCTGCGCGCATCGCCTCTTCTTTTGTTTCAAATTCCTGCGCAAATAATAACGTAATTGGACCTCTACCTCTTGTATATTTGGCGCCTTTTCCCTCATTATGCTTTTTCATCCTCTGATGAAGATCTGTTGTATAACCTGCATAATAGGTTCCATCCTTGCACTCCACGACATAAAAATAATGCTTATTCGTCTCCATAGAGAATTGTCCTTATCTCTTTTGTGTACTCTTTGTGTTCATCATATACATAGAGTGGAGGTAAAATTTTCAGATCAGCATTACCTTGTTTGATTCCTTCAACTAAGATCGTATTGGCCTCTTTCCCCAACCTTGGATGTACAAATTGCAATCGTTTTGGCTCAACCCTGTATTGTCTCATCAAGGTAAGAATGTCCATTAACCGCCCGGGGCGATGAACAAATGCAACCTTTCCTCCTTGCTTAACCAACTGACTACTTACACGGACAACATCCTCTAATGTACAATATATTTCATGTCGAGCAATCGCAAGATGTTCATTTTTATTGATTTCATCTGCCTTAGGAGTTGGAAAATACGGTGGATTACACGTCACCACATCAAATTTCCCACGACCTAATTTTTCAGGCATATCTTTAATATCCCCATGAATAATTGAAAGTTGTTTTGTTAGATCATTATACTCGATGCTGCGTTTTGCCATATCATAAATACGTTCTTGTATTTCAACGCCGGTAATCTCTGCCTTCGATCTCCTGCTTAATAATAACGGAATCACCCCGTTACCTGTACATAAGTCAATGATTTTTCCTTTTTGAATGGGCACATACACAAATCTTGCTAAAAGCACCGTATCCAATGAAAAAGCAAAGACAGAAGGACTTTGGATGATTCTTAAGTTCTCCGCTAATAAATGATCTAATCGTTCACCATCATATAATTGAACCATTGCAATCTGTTTCCTTCCCTACAGTAATCTATATATCATTATAAGGCTTTTCCTAGAAATTGAAAAAGCCCTTCCCGGTTGGAAAGGACTTATTTCTTATTTAAAAAGGAGAGACAAAATAAGCAGTCACCATCAGTACGGACACTTCCATAATGTACATTACAAATATGAAAGCCCTCTTGATAAAGTCTAGCTAAATTATCATATCCCTCTCCGATATCAACTAGTCTAGCTTCTGGTAAGACTTTGTCACTTTTTTCCTCTTTTTTCTTTGAAATGGATTGATCAAGTCGGCGCCGTAAAAGGTCGTTCTCCATTTTCAGATTGTGATTCTCTTCAAGTAATTGCCCAAGATGTTCTTTCAATTCTCCTAGCTGTTTGTACAGATTTCCAATTTGACTCTCCATACTACTAACAGATTCAAAAATATCTTTTTTATCCACGCATTCCACCTCGTCATTCTGTGGCTTGAATCGAAATCGCTCCTTCTTTCAGTAGTTCCTCCCACGTATATTCGACAACTCGTTCACGGCCAATTAATTCTAACTGAAGCACTCGTTCTAAAATATTAAGTCCAACAACTTTCCCAGCACCACTTGTGGTTTCAATGACATCCCCAAGGTCTGGAAGCTGTTCTTTTGCACTTTCATACTCATCATTCTCATATTTTAGACAGCACATTAATCGACCACATAAACCTGATATTTTAGTAGGGTTTAATGAAAGGTTTTGATCTTTTGCCATCTTAATTGAAACCGGCTCAAAATCACCTAAGAAGGTTGAGCAACAAAGCATTCTTCCGCATGGACCAATTCCACCAAGCATTTTGGCTTCATCACGTACCCCAATTTGTCTTAATTCAATTCTCGTACGGAAGATTGCCGCTAAATCCTTTACTAATTCGCGGAAATCAACGCGCCCATCTGCTGTAAAATAGAAGATTACTTTATTTCTATCAAACGTATATTCTACATCAACAAGCTTCATATCAAGGCTATGTTCTGCTACTTTTTCCTGACATACGTCATACGCCTCTTTAGCCGCTGCTTTATTTTCTTCTACAATTAATTTATCTTTTGAATCCGCAATGCGGATGACCTTTTTCAATGGAAGTACGATGTCATGTTCATCGACTTGCTTTTTATTTATAACAACCTTGCCAAATTCAATTCCTCTAACCGTTTCGACAATAACAAATTCACCATCAGGAATTGTAAAACCATTTGGGTCAAAGTAATAAATTTTTCCCGCTTTTTTAAAGCGTACACCAACTACATCATACAAGCTTATATCCCTCCTGTAACTTTATTACCAATTGCTCCATTAATAAATGTGGGTTCATGTTGGTGTATAGACGACGTTTTGCCTCTAATACCGCTGCTATTTGATCACTCACACGTCGAGTTGACGTCTTAAGTGCATGTTGTTTAAAACTCGTAATCTGGTCATGAAAAATAAGCTTTTCTTCATCACCAAGCTGTATATATAATAAATCCTTAAAAATTAGCAATAATATATCTAAACCAAAGCTAAGCTGCTCTTTCTCTTTAAAATGAGGTAACCATTGGTCCTGCAGAAAAAAGAAAGCATGAGTTGGCCTTGTATGGATTACTTCATATAATTGTAACACTATTGAACGGGACTGTCCAAACCATGTGTCTTCACTTAATTCGCGTGCTTCTTCTAAATTATTGGTGATATGAGCAACAAGTGAAGCCATCGTAGGAGATATTCCTTCATCGATCAACCGCTCAGAAATAACTTTTGGAGCAAGTGGCTGAAACGATAAAACCTGACATCGGGATAAAATCGTATTTAAAATCCGATGGATTTGTTCAGTTAACAAAATCGCTACTGTTTGACTTGTCGGCTCCTCTAGAAATTTCAATAGACTATTTGCGGCATTCGTCGTCATTTTATCAGCGTGATTAATCAAATACACTTTACGATTTGACTCTACACCTGTTTTTGAGAACTCTTCCTGCAATGCTTGAATCTGCCACTTTTTAATCGACTGACCATCCGGCTCAATGAGATGAACATCAGGATGGTTCCCCGATGAAATCCTCCGGCAATTCGTGCAGTCATTACACGGTCTATACCCGTTTGGTTGCTGACAGAAAAGACTCTTTGCTAAAAGATAACCGACTTCCTTTTTACCTGTCCCTCGACTTCCTTCAAATAAGTAAGCATGGGCCACTCTGTTCTTCCTGAGACTATTTTCAACCATTTTTAATACAAGTGGTTGATATTCCTGCAGTTGTTCCCATGTTTTTTCCACTATATATCACTCTTTCAAATCACGTATATAAGTTGATTAATAGTCCTTTTATTAATCCAACTTTTCCGAGAATATCAATTGACCCTTTTTCTTGGTTAACCATTTGTTCGGTTAAGTCCAATAGTTCTTTGTCAATTGTCTCAACAAGCTTATGTGTTCTTCCTTGTCCATTAAAATTCCAGCTATGGGTATCTTTAATATCCATCCCATACTCTACTGCCTCATGGATAAAGCGTTTTACAAGGGATTTATAGGAAGCCAAATCCTGAAAAGTTTGAGAGCGAGAGAGTCGTTCTCCCGCCATGTCAATTTGAGTAAGCAACTTCGTCAATTGTTCCATTTGAAGCTTATTTCCTTCTTGATGAACAATTTTGATGAAAGTAAGATTTCCCGAAACTTTATTGGAAGTATTCGGCTGATTTTTATCTATATTCACACGAAAATCCTGGTTTATCTTCATAAGACGTTAAAACACCTCACAATCAAATACGCCTTGGCGTATTTGTGCATGAATAAAGTTAAAATTGATGGAATTCATCAATTGGCAATACAAACACAGTGGCTCCACCCACTTCAACCTTTACTGGAAATGGGACAAAAGAATCTGCATTTCCACCCATTGGTGAAACAGGGGCAATCATCTGCTCCCGATGTTTGCAATTATCCTTGATAATATCTAATAATTTATTCACGCGGATGTCCTCTGTTCCTACAAGGAATGTAGTATTACCTGATTTTAGAAATCCACCTGTAGTAGCAAGCTTTGTTGCTCTAAAATTATGTTCAACTAATGCCTGTGACAAACGGTTGCTGTCCTTATCCTGCACAACTGCAACAACTAGCTTCATCGTTTTGCCTCCCTTTATTTTACCACTTTTACGTGTTCCTTCATATTACGAAATTTGGTAACAAAATGTGCGAATGTCCATGTTTGTCTTTATTCTATAACAAGTATAGCCAGAACGAAAAGAAAAACCTCAAAAATCATCTGACTTTTGAGGTAATTTACACAATTAGCCTTTATGTACATGGCTTTCAATCAATTCAAGTGCTTCCTTTGTTACTACATCAAGTGAGTTTTCCGCATTAATGGTGTAAAATCGGTCCTTAAATCGATCTGCAACCTTTACATATCCTTCATACACCTTTTGATGAAATGAAAGCTTCTCAAGATCAAGGCGGTTTACTTCTCGATCATCATTCTTCTTAATTCTTGTTAGACCTTTTTCAGGTTGGATATCAAAGAAAAGCGTTAATGATGGCATAAGACCATTAATCGCAAATTCATTAATCGATAAAACCTCATCAATTCCTAGTTCACGTGCATAGCCCTGATACGCTAGTGAACTATCAACAAATCGGTCACACAGAACCATTTTTCCTTCTTCTAACGCTGGAATAACTTTCTCGACTAAATGTTGCCGACGAGAAGCCGCATATAAAAGCGCCTCAGTACGTGCATCCATTTTTGTATTGTTCTTATCTAAAATGACAGAACGTATTTGTTCAGCAATATCGATTCCACCAGGTTCTCTTGTGGAAACAACATCATATCCTTTTTTTGAAAGCTCTTCCTGAAGGATTCCTAAAACAGTGGTTTTTCCAGCACCTTCAGGACCTTCGAGTGTTATAAAATAACCTGTCACTTTTCGTTCAAGCCCCTTACATATCTAATATCTTAATATTGTTTTCCTTCATATCTCTGCCTTGAAAATGTGCACCTGTCTCAATATAAGTAGTAAGGATTTCAATGTGCCGTTCAGTTACACATTCTCCTTCCATTAGGACAGGAATTCCGGGTGGATAAGGTATAATCATTTCTCCGGAAATGTTTCCGATTGCATCTTTAAAGGAAACAGCCTTTTTATTGTACCCTTTTATTTCATTATAGCAAAGAGCAAGTGTGGAAACTGACTTTCCTTCATGATGTAAATCAATAAATCTACGTTTCACCGGCAAATATTCTTTAACAGCACGCCTTATTTTTATAAAGAGTTCATCAGCATCAAAGCCTTGTGATAATGGTAACACAAAAAGAACATTATTTGGGTCAGCCATTTCCGTAAAAAGACCTTCTTTTTCAAAGCAACTTTGCAGCTCGTATCCAGTCAACTTACATTGTGATTGGACTGTAAGTTTTAATAAATCTGTTTGTATGTCATGTTTTTTTGAAGTTACAACTTTTATTTGTGGTATTGCTTCAAGTCTTTGAGTCAATCTAGATATCCTCTCCATAATTTGGTTTGTCCCCTTTTCCTTCACTTCAGCCAGGTAATGCCTAGCAAGATCAAGCGAGGCCATAATTGGATAGGATGGACTACTCGATTGCAACATTTGAAGATAATACTCAACCTCTTCATGTGTAATAAGCTGGCTATTTATATGTAAAAAGGAACCCATGGTCATTGCTGGGAGAGTTTTATGCGCAGAATGCACCACCATATCAGCACCTAATGAAACAGCAGACGAAGGAAATCCTTCAAGCAAAAAATGGGCTCCATGGGCCTCATCGATTAAAACTACTGCACCTTTCTTATGTGCATACATAATAATTTGGGCTAATTCTTTTTGATTCGCCATTCCATAATAGTTGGGATTTGTTAAAATAACAGCCTTTATTTGTGGGTATGTATCAAATGCCTCCTTTACTGTTTTAAAGGAAACATAAGAAGGAACCTGGACTTCATCATCATAGGTTGGATGAAGAAAAACAGGTCGTGCTCCAGCCATTTTTAATCCATTTAAAATCGATTTATGGGAATTTCGTTGCACAAGGACTGTATCCTTATTAGAGCATGCTGCAAGAATCATTGCCAAATTCCCCACAGTAGAGCCATTTACTAAAAAGTAGCTTTTTTTAACTCCATATAAGTCTGCCACTAATCTTTCTGCTTCCAAAATAGACCCTTGCGGATGATGCAAATCATCGAGCCCAGTCAATTCTGTCGCATCAATTTCTAATACTTTATGAAAATAGGCATATCCCTTATTGGAAAACACTTGTCCATATTTATGCCCTGGTACATGCATTGATTGAGGTCTCATCTTTGAATGGTGATCGAGTGCATCAAACAATGGGGTTTGTTGTTGATTCATAGTGATATATACCTTTCTTATGTACTTTACCTTATTATAAAGCAAAAAAAGGGACCTATTCCACTAGGTCCGACTTTAACTTGGGATTGCACCTAACGCAAAGCAATGCCAAGTAGTTTAAAACTATGAATATATCTCTGGGGTTGAAACTTTTCTAAGCCGATCTAAATAAAATTGATACTTAGGATCATTTGTTTCTGTACGGATGATATCTTGCTCACAATCCAAACAAATGAATTTTGTATAAAGGTGTATGCCTCTGTCTTTCTTTTGCTCACATATAATACACGTTTCCCCATAATGGTTTCTATTTGCGAGTGAACTCACTGCCTCCACCTCCATACACATATTTTGCCCGGGTTTCCAAAATGTATACACAATTATAAAAATAACGAACAGTTTTAATTTAATTTATTTAGCAGTCTATGAAACTCCGGGGCTAGTTTGTGTATGTCTTAGATTAAAAAATAGTAACTAAAGCTGCACTTTGTGGCAGCTGCTCAGTGTGTTGCAATTATTTTACTGGGTGGTCAAACGACTGGCTCATTTGCGCATATTTCACTGGTGATACATCAATTAGCTTGTTTGCGGTATATCATTTATTGGTTTGTGGGTGCGTGGTATACCGGTGATGGGGTTTGCGGTATACCAGTTATTGTTTTGCGATTGAGCGATATACCGCTAATGGGGGTTGCGGTATACCAGTTATCGTTTTGCGATTGAGTGATATACCGCTAATGGGGTTTGCGGTATACCCGTTATCGTTTTGCGGGTGAGTGTTATACCGTTAATGATGTTTACGGGTTTACTGTTACCTGTTTTTTTACAAATGAGAACCTTTTTATGGCGTTTGCGGGATCAGCGTTTCCTAATATTTTACAATCACAAACCTCTTTAAGGCATTTACAGGAACAGTGTTTCCTAATCTTTTACAATTCAAAGTCTCTTTAAGACGTCCGCTTGGTCATTATTACCTAATTTTTGCCGTTATTAAAAATGACAATCTAAAAAAGCTTTTTTATTGGCTAGCGTTACTTATTCCTTTATCTAATCCATGAAACAGGAACAAATCGGCACTTTTCGTTACCACTTCCTTCTTCACAATCTCAAAAGTGGCACGATTACGTCCTTTTCGTTACGACGTTAGTCTTTCCCCATAACAACTACCAAATAGGCATGTTCTGCAAACCATACCACCCTACAATTAATTCCACTCAAAAAAACAATACAAAAAAAGACCAACCATATCGGCTGATCTTTAATGTGCCTAGCGACGTCCTACTCTCACAGGGACAAAGTCCCAACTACCATCGGCGCTGAAGAGCTTAACTTCCGTGTTCGGTATGGGAACGGGTGTGACCTCTTCGCTATCGCCACTAGACTATGTTGAAGGATTCATTCCTTCAAAACTAGATAACGCTCCTACATTCATCATTTTGGTTAAGTCCTCGATCGATTAGTATCAGTCAGCTGCACATGTCACCATGCTTCCACCTCTGACCTATCAACCTCGTCATCTTCGAGGGATCTTACTAGTTTAACACTATGGGAAATCTCATCTTGAGGGGGGCTTCATGCTTAGATGCTTTCAGCACTTATCCCTTCCACACATAGCTACCCAGCTATGCCCTTGGCAGGACAACTGGTACACCAGCGGTGTGTCCATCCCGGTCCTCTCGTACTAAGGACAGCTCCTCTCAAATTTCCTACGCCCACGACGGATAGGGACCGAACTGTCTCACGACGTTCTGAACCCAGCTCGCGTACCGCTTTAATGGGCGAACAGCCCAACCCTTGGGACCGACTACAGCCCCAGGATGCGATGAGCCGACATCGAGGTGCCAAACCTCCCCGTCGATGTGGACTCTTGGGGGAGATAAGCCTGTTATCCCCGGGGTAGCTTTTATCCGTTGAGCGATGGCCCTTCCATGCGGAACCACCGGATCACTAAGCCCGACTTTCGTCCCTGCTCGACTTGTAGGTCTCGCAGTCAAGCTCCCTTGTGCCTTTACACTCTACGAATGATTTCCAACCATTCTGAGGGAACCTTTGGGCGCCTCCGTTACTCTTTAGGAGGCGACCGCCCCAGTCAAACTGCCCACCTGACACTGTCTCCAAGGCCGATAAGGCCTTCGGGTTAGAATTTCAATACAGCCAGGGTAGTATCCCACCGACGCCTCCACCGAAGCTGGCGCTCCGGCTTCCAAGGCTCCTACCTATCCTGTACAAGCTGTACCAAAATTCAATATCAGGTTGCAGTAAAGCTCCACGGGGTCTTTCCGTCCTGTCGCGGGTAACCTGCATCTTCACAGGTACTATAATTTCACCGAGTCTCTCGTTGAGACAGTGCCCAGATCGTTACACCTTTCGTGCGGGTCAGAACTTACCTGACAAGGAATTTCGCTACCTTAGGACCGTTATAGTTACGGCCGCCGTTTACTGGGGCTTCGATTCAGAGCTTCGCTTACGCTAACCCCTCCTCTTAACCTTCCAGCACCGGGCAGGTGTCAGCCCCTATACTTCGCCTTGCGGCTTCGCAGAGACCTGTGTTTTTGCTAAACAGTCGCCTGGGCCTATTCACTGCGGCTTTTCAGGGCTATTCACCCTAAAAAGCACCCCTTCTCCCGAAGTTACGGGGTCATTTTGCCGAGTTCCTTAACGAGAGTTCTCTCGATCACCTTAGGATTCTCTCCTCGCCTACCTGTGTCGGTTTGCGGTACGGGCACCTTCTACCTCGCTAGAAGCTTTTCTTGGCAGTGTGGAATCAGGAACTTCGGTACTTTATTTCCCTCGCCATCACAGCTCAACCTTACGGTAAGCGGATTTGCCTACTTACCAGTCTAACTGCTTGGACGCGCATATCCAACAGCGCGCTTACCCTATCCTCCTGCGTCCCTCCATTGCTCAAACGGTAATGAGGTGGTACAGGAATTTCAACCTGTTGTCCATCGCCTACGCTTTTCAGCCTCGGCTTAGGTCCCGACTAACCCTGAGCGGACGAGCCTTCCTCAGGAAACCTTAGGCATTCGGTGGAGGGGATTCTCACCCCTCTTTCGCTACTCATACCGGCATTCTCACTTCTAAGCGCTCCACCAGTCCTCTCGGTCTGACTTCGCTGCACTTAGAACGCTCTCCTACCATTGTTCGTAAGAACAATCCACAGCTTCGGTGATACGTTTAGCCCCGGTACATTTTCGGCGCAGAGTCACTCGACCAGTGAGCTATTACGCACTCTTTAAATGGTGGCTGCTTCTAAGCCAACATCCTGGTTGTCTAAGCAACTCCACATCCTTTTCCACTTAACGTATACTTTGGGACCTTAGCTGGTGGTCTGGGCTGTTTCCCTCTTGACTACGGATCTTATCACTCGCAGTCTGACTCCCGAGAATCAAGTCTTTGGCATTCGGAGTTTGACTGAATTCGGTAACCCGATGAGGGCCCCTAGTCCAATCAGTGCTCTACCTCCAAGACTCTAACTCGAGGCTAGCCCTAAAGCTATTTCGGAGAGAACCAGCTATCTCCAAGTTCGATTGGAATTTCTCCGCTACCCACACCTCATCCCCGCACTTTTCAACGTGCGTGGGTTCGGGCCTCCATTCAGTGTTACCTGAACTTCACCCTGGACATGGGTAGATCACCTGGTTTCGGGTCTACGACCACGTACTATATCGCCCTATTCAGACTCGCTTTCGCTGCGGCTCCGTCTCTTCAACTTAACCTTGCACGGGATCGTAACTCGCCGGTTCATTCTACAAAAGGCACGCCATCACACATAAATGTGCTTTGACTACTTGTAGGCACACGGTTTCAGGTTCTCTTTCACTCCCCTCCCGGGGTGCTTTTCACCTTTCCCTCACGGTACTGGTTCACTATCGGTCACTAGGGAGTATTTAGCCTTGGGAGATGGTCCTCCCAGCTTCCGACGGGATTTCTCGTGTCCCGCCGTACTCAGGATCCACTCAAGAGAGAACGAAGTTTCAACTACAGGGTTGTTACCTTCTCTGACGGACCTTTCCAGGTCGCTTCGTCTACTTCGCTCTTTTGTAACTCCGTATAGAGTGTCCTACAACCCCAAGAGGCAAGCCTCTTGGTTTGGGCTATCTTCCGTTTCGCTCGCCGCTACTCAGGAAATCGCGTTTGCTTTCTCTTCCTCCGGGTACTAAGATGTTTCAGTTCCCCGGGTCTACCTTCGCTTACCCTATGTATTCAGGTAAGGATACTGCCCCATTACGAGCAGTGGGTTTCCCCATTCGGAAATCTTCGGATCAATGCTTACTTACAGCTCCCCGAAGCATATCGGTGTTAGTACCGTCCTTCATCGGCTCCTAGTGCCAAGGCATCCACCGTGCGCCCTTCATAACTTAACCTATTCGGCTTTGATAAGCGTCGAATCTCTTCGTCACCGCTTGTCGTCATCATCCTCACGTACGTTTAAGTACGCTCCGGTGATTCCTCAATCGGTTCCTCGACCTTCTCGCTTCTCATTCACCTTTAAGTTTTAAAGAACTTTTACTACTTCAATGAATGTTTTGTTACGTTATCTAGTTTTCAAGGAACAAAATTGAAAGCACAAAAGCACTCTCAAAACTGACCACAATACAAAGCGTCTTTTTATGAAGTTCGTAGAACTTCAGTTTCCTTAGAAAGGAGGTGATCCAGCCGCACCTTCCGATACGGCTACCTTGTTACGACTTCACCCCAATCATCTGTCCCACCTTAGGCGGCTGGCTCCTTACGGTTACCCCACCGACTTCGGGTGTTACAAACTCTCGTGGTGTGACGGGCGGTGTGTACAAGGCCCGGGAACGTATTCACCGCGGCATGCTGATCCGCGATTACTAGCGATTCCGGCTTCATGCAGGCGAGTTGCAGCCTGCAATCCGAACTGAGAATGGTTTTATGGGATTGGCTTAACCTCGCGGTTTTGCTGCCCTTTGTACCATCCATTGTAGCACGTGTGTAGCCCAGGTCATAAGGGGCATGATGATTTGACGTCATCCCCACCTTCCTCCGGTTTGTCACCGGCAGTCACCTTAGAGTGCCCAACTTAATGCTGGCAACTAAGATCAAGGGTTGCGCTCGTTGCGGGACTTAACCCAACATCTCACGACACGAGCTGACGACAACCATGCACCACCTGTCACTCTGTCCCCGAAGGGAAAATCCTATCTCTAGGAGTGTCAGAGGATGTCAAGACCTGGTAAGGTTCTTCGCGTTGCTTCGAATTAAACCACATGCTCCACCGCTTGTGCGGGCCCCCGTCAATTCCTTTGAGTTTCAGTCTTGCGACCGTACTCCCCAGGCGGAGTGCTTAATGCGTTTGCTGCAGCACTAAAGGGCGGAAACCCTCTAACACTTAGCACTCATCGTTTACGGCGTGGACTACCAGGGTATCTAATCCTGTTCGCTCCCCACGCTTTCGCGCCTCAGCGTCAGTTACAGACCAGAGAGCCGCCTTCGCCACTGGTGTTCCTCCACATCTCTACGCATTTCACCGCTACACGTGGAATTCCGCTCTCCTCTTCTGCACTCAAGTCCCCCAGTTTCCAATGACCCTCCACGGTTGAGCCGTGGGCTTTCACATCAGACTTAAAGGACCGCCTGCGCGCGCTTTACGCCCAATAATTCCGGATAACGCTTGCCACCTACGTATTACCGCGGCTGCTGGCACGTAGTTAGCCGTGGCTTTCTGGTTAGGTACCGTCAAGGTACCGCCCTATTCGAACGATACTTGTTCTTCCCTAACAACAGAGCTTTACGATCCGAAGACCTTCTTCGCTCACGCGGCGTTGCTCCGTCAGACTTTCGTCCATTGCGGAAGATTCCCTACTGCTGCCTCCCGTAGGAGTCTGGGCCGTGTCTCAGTCCCAGTGTGGCCGATCACCCTCTCAGGTCGGCTACGCATCGTTGCCTTGGTGAGCCGTTACCTCACCAACTAGCTAATGCGCCGCGGGCCCATCTGTAAGTGATAGCTAAAAGCCATCTTTTAATACGAGACCATGTGGTCTCATATATTATCCGGTATTAGCTCCGGTTTCCCGAAGTTATCCCAGTCTTACAGGCAGGTTGCCCACGTGTTACTCACCCGTCCGCCGCTAACCTTTGGGAGCAAGCTCCCAAAGGTTCGCTCGACTTGCATGTATTAGGCACGCCGCCAGCGTTCATCCTGAGCCAGGATCAAACTCTCCAATAAGAGTATTGATTGCTCAATAAGTTTTGTTACTTAGAATTAACGTTGACGCTTGTATTGTGTTCAGTTTTCAAAGAACTTTATTAACTCGCCTCTCAGAAGCGACTTTATTAATATAACATCCTCACAAAAATAAGTCAACCATATTTTTTAAATGTTTTCTTATTCATATTGTATTCCCTGTGAGGAATATAAATATACACCCGATTAAACAGAATGTCAACAAATTATATTAAAATAATTTTAAGTGATTTTTCATTCTTACCTTAATAAGCTTCTCTACGGTTTCCAAATAAAAAAACAAATGAAAGTCCATTTGTTTTTTTATCCTATAATAAATAAGTCTATAATGACGAGTGCAGCTAACCCTGGAAGACCGAGTAGACCAGATACAGCAGATGTAACTAGATTAATTGGAACATGCAAATCAAATGAAGCTCCGAATGCATTTAAGAAAAATAAAAACAAGGCTCCAATTAGAACTTTAACAAATACTTGTCCTACTAATCGTATGGGCTTTAGAGGAGCTCCCATTAGAAGCACAAGCACGATCAATCCTCCAAGTATGGATATAACAATCTTTGGTTCCAATCAAACTTCACTCCTTCACACAATTTGTACTACTATTCTATGTGGATGAAGGGTTTTAAGAACCTCTTGTCCTCTTTTTGTTTAGCAAATTGTCAATAAAAAATCCTACCTAAGGTGTCAATTATACCTTGGTAGGATTTGTTTTATAGAAATATTTTTCGCCTTTTTGCTTCCCGTAATAAAAAGAAGTATTTTGTTTCCGCTACTTTTAGATCATTTAAAATAGCACCAGAAGGCTCAATACTTTTTTCAATGAGGATTTTCTGTCTCATCCATTCCTTCTTTGCGATTTCTAATTGAGTAAAGAGCTCTTGGTTAAATTCGTTTCGAAGCTTTCTCTTCTTTTTAAAAAGCATAAAAGACCTCCTACAATTCCCGACGTCCTTCAAGCGCCTTTGATAGTGTTACTTCATCAGCGTACTCTAAATCTCCACCAACAGGTAAACCATGAGCAATTCTTGTAATTTTAATTCCTGTTGGTTTTAGTAGACGGGAAATATACATAGCTGTAGCTTCCCCTTCGATGTTCGGGTTAGTCGCTAAAATGATTTCTTGTACTGTATCATCCTGAAGTCGTTTGAGTAATTCAGGTATTTTGATATCCTCTGGCCCTATACCATCCATTGGAGAAATAGCCCCATGTAACACATGATATAAACCATTGTATTCCTTCATTTTTTCCATTGCGATAACATCCTTTGGATCTTGAAGTACACAGATAATGGTTTTATCACGACGTTCATCTTCGCAAATGTAACATGGATCTCTATCTGTTATATGCCCACAATTTGAGCAATATGTGAGGTTTCGTTTCGCATTGACGAGTGCCTTCGCAAAATCAAGTACGACATCCTCTTTCATATTTAATACAAAAAAAGCCAGACGCACGGCTGTTTTTGGGCCGATACCTGGCAATTTCATAAAGCTATCTATTAGCTTAGATATTGGTTCAGGATAATGCATATCTATCTAAGTCCTTTCAAACCGACGATTAGAACGGTAGGTTCATTCCTTTTGTAAATTGACCCATTGTTTCATTTGTAAGGTCTTCGATTTTCTTTAAAGCATCATTTGTCGCCGCTAATACAAGGTCTTGAAGCATTTCGATATCTTCTGGGTCTACCACTTCTTCTTTAATAACGACATCAATAATTTCTTTTTGACCATTTGCCTTTACAGTGACCATACCTCCACCAGCAGTTCCTTCAACTACCTTTTCAGCAAGTTCCTCTTGTGCCTTTTGCATATCCTTTTGCATTTTCTGCATTTGTTTCATCATTTTTTGCATATTTCCCATTCCGCCACCACGCATCATGTTCATTTCCTCCTTAAAATTACTCTTATTATTCCTTTATTTCAATGAGTTCTGAACCAACAATTTTCATTGCTTCTGCAATAAGAGGGTCTTCTATATCCTCTGGTCTTTCATCATCATCATCGGTTCGTTGCCCACGGATAAACTCTTCTCTAATTTTACCCCATTCATCATCTGGTACACCAATCATTTCAAACGTATGTCCAGTTAGTCCAGTAAGAATGTTTTCAAGATTTTCTTTTACTTCCTGGTTTTCTGAAGCCATTTTACAATGGATTTCATATTTGAATTTTAACACAAAAGCAGTTGAAGAAGCTGCAACTGGTTCACTTTCGATTAAAAGGGCTGCGTGCGATACTTTATTTTGACTGCGAAGCTGCTCAAGCATATCGCCCCATTTTCCTTTTAATAAGTCAAGGTTTTGTCTTGTTGCACTCTTTAATATCTCATTAATTCTCCCAACTGGTGTCCTATAGCCGTTTCTTGATGACTTTTGTGGACGTTTTTCGGCTGGCTTGGTATCCTGTGGGTGGGCTACCACACCTTTTTCTTTAATGGAAGCAAGGTCAGATTCTAACTTATTTATTTTATTCAGCAAGCCTTCAATTTGTGGCAATGACTCTAGCGATTGTTGTTGTTCCATTTGGGTAAGCTTTACAAGCGCTACTTCCAAAAATATACGTGGATGATTCGTCCACTTCATCTCTTGTTGTGCTTGATTTAAAACATCGATGATTTCGTAGATTTCAGAACCCTGTATACTTTTTGCAAGTTCCGTAAAGTCCTCATCGACTAAGACCCGCTCCAATACCTCTTCTAACTGAGGGGCAGTTTGATATAAAAGCATATCCCTATAGTAAAAGATGATATCTTCAATAAAGCGCATCGGATCTTTCCCGTGATCCATCATTTCATCCAGTGTCTTTAAGGCCGTTCGAACATCACGGTCCCGAACTGCCTTGACTACATTCGTTAAAAAGGATTGTGATACAGCTCCCGTAATCGTAAGAACATCCTCAAGCTTTACCTCTTCATCACTAAACGAAATTGCTTGGTCAAGTAAGCTTAAGGCATCTCGCATTCCACCTTCAGCCGCCCTTGCAATTACATAAAGAGCTTGCTCTTCAACATTTACATCTTGTTCAGCTATGATTGTTTTCATCCGCCCGACGATTGCTTGTGTAGTAATGCGGCGAAAATCAAAGCGTTGACATCTAGAAATAATCGTTAGTGGAATTTTATGTGGTTCAGTCGTTGCCAAAATAAAAATGACATGTCGAGGAGGTTCCTCCAATGTTTTCAGCAAGGCATTAAATGCTCCGATTGAAAGCATATGAACTTCATCAATGATATATACTTTATACCGTACTGCGCTTGGAGCATATTTTACTTTATCACGAATATCCCTGATTTCATCAACACCGTTATTCGATGCAGCATCGATTTCAATTACATCAGCGATTGAGCCATCTGTAATTCCTTTACAAGCCGCACACTCATTACAAGGTTCAGCTGTAGGCGAGTGCTCACAGTTTACTGCTTTTGCGAATATTTTCGCAGCACTTGTCTTTCCTGTTCCCCTTGGTCCTGAAAAAAGATAGGCGTGTGAAAACTTCTCTTGAAGAAGGGCATTCTGCAAGGTTTTCGTAATATGTTCTTGTCCCACCACATCATGAAATTCTTGTGGTCGAAAGACACGGTATAATGCTTGATATGCCATTGGTTTTGCCCCTCCTTCTTATCGTCCAGTTCTTATTATACAGGAAGTGAATATTCAGTACAAAGTGATTATACCATTCATGTAAAAATAAATAATAAAAAAACCCACCCGGATGAGTGAGTTGTTTTATGTAGTATAACTGCCGTGCACCTTCCGTCGAATAGTTACCCCAGGCGTTACTCAAGCAGTTAGCTCGGTCCAGGCAACCCTACGGCACATGGGAGAGTCCGCTTACTGCTGCTTCCTTCCGGACCTGACAGGGTTCACGGGTTCCCATTGCGTAGGACCCAGACGTCAACACCACTTACTTGAGTCAGACCCTACAATAACTACCCTCTATGAAGGGATTCGGCCTCGCTAGAGCGGATTGCGAGTACAGGGCACCGCTACCTCCCCGCTTAGCACGGCAAAATTGATACCAAATTGTTAGGTGTCTTTGTGACACATTCTTAGTATAAAGGCTTAGCAAAAAAAAATCAATCAATACCAACTGTAAGTTTTTTCAAGTTGTACCAGTTGTCGTTTTCTTTTCTTCTTTCTTTTTCCTTCTGATCTCTTTAAAAAACGAACTTAACAGCTGTCCGCACTCTTCTTCACAGACACCTGAAATAACTTCTGCTTGATGATTAAATCTTTGTTCCTGTAAAAGATTCATTAACGTTCCTGCACATCCACCTTTTGGATCGCTTGCACCGTATACAACCCTATTCACTCGAGATAGTACAATCGCTCCAGAGCACATGGCACATGGTTCAAGTGTGACATACAAGGTGGCGTTCTCTAATCTCCAAAAACCAATTTCTTTACATGCTTCATCAATCGCAAGTAACTCTGCATGTGCAATTGAACGTTGCTGTGTTTCACGAAGATTATGAGCTGAGGCAATCACTTCGTCATTTATAACGAGCACGGCACCTATTGGTACTTCATTTATAGCTGCTGCCTTTTTCGCTTCTTCAATCGCTAATTTCATATAATACTCATCAGACTTCATCGGATTAAATACTCCCTTACATGGCATTTAGGCACTTTAACCAAGCATCTTCTTCCCTTTTCTCTCATAGAGTAATAAAGGTGTGTTACCTAGATTGTAGAATGAGGAGGTCAAACATGCAAATTCATGTTGTAGAACAGGGACAATCCATAACCGGAATTGCACAAGCATATAGTACAACGGCCGATGAAATTGTTCGTGCAAATCAAATTCCCGAACCTAATAACTTAGTTGTCGGTCAGGCGATGGTCATCCCGATTGTTGGTCAATTTTACTGGGTGCAGCCTGGTGATAGTCTTTGGTCCATCGCCAATAAATTTGGGGTTAATTATCAGCAATTAGCACAGATCAACCAAATTCCACCTAATCGACCACTACAAGTCGGACTTAGAATTTATATTCCGGAACGTCCGAAACGAAATGCAGAAATCAATGCTTATGTTGAACCATTAGGATCTTCAGTAAGTCCCGCTCTTGAAAGAAGTACACGACAAGCAGCTCCATACTTAACCTACTTAGCCCCATTTAACTTTCAAATAAAACGAGACGGCACTTTAAAGGAACCACTGCTGAACAATTTCCCAAGCATTGCAAAAGAAAAAAATGTGACACTAATGATGGTCGTAGCTAATTTAGAAAATGGACAATTTAGTGATGAATTAGGTAAACTTGTGCTTAATAATGAAGATATCCAAAATAAGCTCTTAAACACAATTGTAGAAACGGCAAAAAAATACGGTTTCCGAGATATTCATTTTGATATGGAATTTTTACGTCCACAAGACCGTGAAGCGTATAACAACTTTTTGCGGAAGGCTAAAAAACGCTTTGGTCAAGAGGGCTGGCTGCTCTCAACAGCGCTCGCTCCTAAAACAAGTGCCGAACAAAAAGGCGATTGGTATGAAGCCCATGACTATAAGGCACATGGTGAAATCGTCGACTTTGTCGTCATCATGACGTATGAATGGGGATATAGTGGCGGGCCACCAATGGCGGTATCTCCAATTGGTCCGGTCCGGGATGTCATTGAATATGCCCTTACCGAAATGCCAGGATCCAAAATTATGATGGGACAAAACCTCTATGGCTATGATTGGACACTTCCATTTGTTCAAGGCGGTGAGTATGCGAAGGCTGTTAGCCCGCAACGAGCAATTGAAATCGCAAAGCAAAATAATGTTCCAATCCAATACGATACAAAAGCACAAGCACCTCACTTTGACTATACAGACTCCGCCGGAAAGCAGCATAAAGTGTGGTTTGAAGATGCAAGAAGTATTCAGGCAAAGTTTGATTTGATTAAGGAATTAAATTTGCGAGGAATTAGTTACTGGAAGCTTGGACTTCCATTCCCACAAAACTGGCTGTTGATCACAAACAATTTTAATGTTGTAAAAAGATAGGATTCCTAAAAGGAGCTCGACTACTCGAGTTCCTTTTTTATTTACGACTCACTTTAACAGAATAGAGAGGTAGAACGTCACATCATGTTCACCTCAAATTTTCCCAATTTGTTTTTTCGACAATACATAACAATCTTCATTGTTCCTATGATAAAATAATCCTTATCTGTGCAATTTAGATGTAAAAAGGGGGACACGAGATGGGTAGTAGGATTCCTTTTGTTACAGTGGAGGGTCCAATCGGAGTTGGAAAAACCTCTCTCGCTAAGGCGATTTCAGAACGCTTTGAATTTGCCTTACTTAAAGAGATTGTCGATGAAAATCCATTCTTAGGGAAATTTTATACAGATATTGATGAGTGGAGCTTTCAAACAGAAATGTTTTTCCTCTGTAACCGATATAAACAACTTGAAGACATTAATCACTTTTACCTTCAAAAAGATCAACCAGTTGTTGCGGATTATCATATATTCAAAAATATTATTTTCGCCGAGCGAACATTGAAAACACATCAATATCAAAAATATCTTCAGATTTACAAGATATTAACGGCAGATATGCCTGTTCCGAATGTCGTAATCTATTTACACGCAAGTCTTGATACATTATTAGAGCGAATCGAAATGCGTGGTAGGGACATTGAAAAAAATATAGATCCAGCATACTTAAGTCAACTTAGCCGTGATTATGAGCAATTCATGACACAGTTCGAAAAATCCCATCCCGATATTCCTGTCATTCGATTTAATGGGGACGAATTTGACTTTGTGCAAAATAAAAGTGACCTAGATCAAATTCTATCAAAGATAGATGACATCATTCTCGAAAAAGGAGTTAGACATAATGAATTTGCGTAATAAATATGATATCCCTAGTAATGCAGTGATTACCGTTGCTGGAACCGTTGGAGTAGGAAAGTCTACCATGACAAAAGCCTTGGCTGATGCACTTGGATTTAGAACCTCTTTTGAGAAAGTGGATACTAATCCATATTTAGATCGGTTTTATGCTGATTTTGAAAGATGGAGCTTTCACCTTCAAATCTATTTCCTTGCCGAGCGCTTTAAAGAGCAAAAGAAAATCTTCGAATATGGCGGTGGATTTATTCAGGATCGTTCCATCTATGAAGATACAGGTATTTTCGCAAGAATGCATTACGAAAAAGGAACAATGGCACCTGTCGACTATGAGACCTACACCAACCTCTTTGATGCAATGGTGATGACACCATATTTTCCTCATCCGAATTTATTAATTTATCTTGAAGGAAGTCTTGATGATATTATCAGTCGTATTCATGAACGCGGAAGACCAATGGAGCAACAAACCCCAATTTCTTATTGGGAGGAAATGCACGGCCGATATGAAAAATGGATCAATAACTTTAATGCTTGCCCCGTTCTTCGATTAAACATTAATGAGTACGATATTATGCAGGATGGAAGTTCAATTGAACCGATTATCGCAAAAATTTCAAGTTTCATTAGACAGACTGAGCTTTTAAAAAGCTAAAAAAACCCCCTTTTGAGTGACAATCTCAAAAGGGGGTCTTTTTTGACTATATTTCTTTTTGATAAAAAATAAAAAACTCGTTACCATGACAGTAACGAGTCCATCTCCAATACTTTATGCGCTAGTATTATTTTCAATAATATGGCGGAGGAAGAGGGATTCGAACCCCCGCGGGCTTTAACACCCCTGTCGGTTTTCAAGACCGATCCCTTCAGCCGGACTTGGGTATTCCTCCGTATCGACAAAAATTAATATACCATAGTTTAAAAGTGAAAGTCAACATTTTTTCTAAAAAAATTTTTGGCCAGGAAAATATAAATCCTGGCCCATTCCTTTATTACTTCTTCGGACCGATTACTTCCTTATTCCCCATATATGGGCGTAATACCTCAGGAATAATCACCGTGCCGTCTTCCTGTTGGTAATTTTCTAAAATCGCAGCCACAGTTCGACCAATTGCAAGTCCAGAACCATTTAATGTGTGAACATGTTCTGGCTTAGAATCTCTGTCACGACGGAAACGAATATTTGCACGTCTTGCTTGGAAAGCTTCAAAGTTACTACAAGAAGAAATTTCACGATATGTTTCATAGCTTGGAATCCATACTTCAATGTCATATTTCTTCGCGGCAGTGAATCCTAGATCAGCACTACACATGCTTAAAACTCGATATGGAAGACCTAGTAGTTGAAGTACTTTTTCAGCATTTGCTGTTAGGCTCTCTAGTTCCGCGTAAGAATCTTCCGGCTTAACAAACTTTACTAACTCTACTTTATTAAATTGATGTTGACGAATCAAGCCTCTTGTATCTCTTCCAGCAGAACCAGCTTCAGACCGGAAACAAGCACTAAATGCTGCATACTTAATTGGTAGTTCATCGCCACTTAAGATTTCATCGCGGTGAAGATTCGTAACAGGAACCTCTGCAGTTGGAATTAAAAAATAGTCTTCACTTTCAATGAGGAATGCATCCTCTTCAAACTTAGGAAGCTGTCCTGTTCCAGTCATACTTGCACGGTTCACTAAATAAGGAGGAATGACTTCCTCATACCCATGTTCCTCCACATGAAGGTCTAACATAAAGTTAAATAAGGCTCTTTCTAATCTAGCCCCTAGCCCCTTATAAAATACAAAACGGCTTCCAGTGACCTTTCCAGCACGTTCGAAATCTAGTATTTGTAGTTGATCGGCAATTTCCCAGTGTGGCTTTGGTTCAAAACCAAATTCAGGAAGTTCACCCCACTTGCGAATTTCTACGTTATCATCCTCAGATTCACCAATTGGTACACTTTTGTGAGGTATGTTTGGAATAGATAACATGAGATGTTCTAATTGTTCCTCAACACCTCGTAATTCCGTATCCAATTCCTTAATTTGATCACCAACCTCACGCATTTCCAAAATAAGAGCGTCAGCATCCTTTTTCTCTCTTTTTAAAACGGCAATTTGGCCAGACACTTCATTCCTACGACCTTTTAACTCTTCAGTTTTCGCAATAAGCTCACGGCGTGTCTTGTCCAATTCTTCAAAACGACCAAGATCCGTTAAATCCTCACCACGAAACTGAAGTCTTTCTTTTACCTCATTAAAATGGCTTCGTAAATATTTAATATCCAACATCACTAAAACCTCCTAAAATCTATGTAGTATACAAATAAAACCTTCCTCTCGACTGTATAAAACAAGAGTTTTGAGATAGCACAGATTCGGAGAACCAAGCTAACAAAGAACTCGCCGCTTATCGACAGTCAAAAGGCAAATAAAAAACTCCCGCCCCTAAAAAAGGGACGAGAGTTAACCCGCGTTACCACCCTAGTTGAGGATACAAGTATCCCCCTCTTGAAAAAGATAACGGATTTACCGAAAATACCTACTGGAAAACTTACGGTTCAGTATTTCACTCAAGGATGGATTCACAAGCTTTTTTCATCAGTTCACACCAGCCACCGACTCTCTTAAGAAAAAAAGCAAGTTACTATTTCCTATCATAGATTTATCATTTATTATTATCTTCAGTTTTACCACGTTTTGATTGTTTATACAAGGTTTTTTGCTTTTGATTCTTCGACCATTTTTACAAAATACGCAGTAAAACGATGATCATCTGTTAATTCTGGATGGAAGGAACAGCCTAAAAATTGACCTTCACGCGCTGCCACAATTCTACCATCATGTTTTGCCAGGACCTCAACGTTTTCTCCCGCTTCTACAATATGTGGTGCACGAATAAACACACCTACAAAATCGTCTGCGATTCCAGGTATCATCAACTCCGCTTCGAAGCTCTCACGTTGACGACCAAATGAATTTCGCTCAACCGCCACATCCATTAAACCAAGATGCGGTTCTTTATAATCAACAAGCTTCTTTGCTAGAAGGATTAACCCTGCACATGTGCCAAACATTGGTTTTCCTTGTGCTGCAAATGCACGTAGAGGTTCCATAAAATGATATTTATCAATTAAACGACGCATAGTTGTGCTTTCCCCACCAGGGATAATAAGTCCGTCAATTTCTTCAAGTTGTTCTACCTTTTTTACAATTACTGCTTCTGCCCCAGAGGCTTCTATTGAACGTACATGCTCTCTAACAGCACCCTGAAGTCCCAATACTCCAATTTTAACCACGACTGAACACCTTCTATCTTACCAGCCTCGTTCTTGCATGCGTTGGTCTGGTAATAATGATGAAATTTCAATACCCTTCATGGCATTTCCTAAACCTTTTGATAGATGGGCAATTAATTCGTAATCTTGATAATGTGTAGTTGCTTCAACAATTGCGCGAGCAAATTTAGCAGGATTGTCTGATTTAAAAATACCAGAACCTACAAACACACCATCAGCACCAAGTTGCATCATTAACGCAGCGTCTGCTGGAGTCGCAACACCACCTGCTGCAAAGTTAACAACTGGTAGACGACCTTCTTGTTTGATTTGAAGTAATAATTCAAATGGCGCCCCTAAATTTTTCGCTTCTGTCATCAATTCATCTTCGCTCATGCCAACAACTTTGCGAATTTGAGCATTTACTTTTCTCATATGACGTACAGCTTCAACGATATTACCTGTTCCAGGCTCACCTTTTGTGCGAAGCATAGATGCGCCTTCCGCAATACGGCGAGTTGCTTCACCTAAATCACGGCATCCACATACAAACGGAACAGTGAAATCACGTTTATTTAAATGGAATTCCTCATCCGCTGGAGTTAATACTTCACTCTCATCAATATAGTCAACACCCATAGCCTCTAGTACCCTTGCTTCTACTATATGACCAATACGAGCTTTTGCCATAACAGGAATAGTAACAGCACCCATTACTTGCTCAACTATTGTTGGGTCAGCCATTCTAGCAACTCCACCTGCTGCACGAATATCAGCTGGAACACGCTCTAATGCCATTACTGCTACTGCGCCGGCTTCTTCAGCTATTCTAGCCTGCTCTGCATTCACAACGTCCATAATAACGCCGCCTTTTTGCATTTCAGCCATTCCTCGTTTTACTCGATCTGTACCTGTATTTGCCACTACGATTCCCCCTATATGATGTTTAATTAGATTAGCTTATTTATACGCTTTATCATATCATATTTTGATAAATAATATATAAATGCCTATTAAAAAAATCTTAAGATTATTCTAACGCAGTTTTAATATATTTCCTAGTAAATATACCAAAATAGTATACATTGGAAGAAATTGAAAAAACCTCCCTCTATAAATAGAAGGAGGATAGTATTGATTAATGCTTAAAACCAGCCTTTTACGGTATTCGCTACACTTGACCAAATATCACCAAAGAAGCCGCCGATTCCTCTCATCATGAGAACAAACCAATTTGTCTTCTCCACGCCTGTGTCAGTTACAAGTGCTACCTGTAATTTATCACCACCGCCTGGTGTGATATACCCTAAATCATCACCATCATAGGAAACAGCCATATGACCGACTTTGGTTCCCTCTTTAAATGGTGCTGTTACCTCTTTGTCTTTTGAAAGTACCTTTTTATCAAAAACATATTTTGCTTTAAATGCTGACTTATCTACACCCTTTGGAACAATAAGTTTCACAGGTGCTTCAGTTGAAATTTCTACTTCTTTTTCTTTTCCTTTAACAACCTTTAGATCTTTATGGCCCTTTAATTGGTAGCCTTCAGGGTAAACTTCAATTTGCTCAAAATTATTAAAACCGTAATCTAACAACTTACTTGTTTCTTTGAAACGTTCAGGTTCACTTGTAGCACCCATCACAACGGAAATTAATCTTTTCCCATTTCGCTCAGCTGTTCCAGTGAAACAATAACCAGCTGCAGGTGTAGTACCAGTTTTTAATCCATCCATTCCTTCATAATGGAATTGAGCTAGATATGGAGAAACACTTGGATCATGTTTTAACATCCAATTCCAGTTGTCTAGTTTTTCACCATAAAAATCAAGTTGTGGGATACTAGAAATATCCAATACATGTGGATAATCACGAATTAATGAATAGGCTAATAATGCTACAGATCTTGCAGAAAGCATATTATCTCCATCTGGACTTGTTCCTTCGGGATAATTATCACCTAGCATAGAATTAGATAACCCTGTACTATTTACAAACTCATAGTCAGGAAGACCTAATTCTTCTGCCTTTTTATTCATTAGCTTTACAAATTCACCCTCAGTACCAGCTAGTAGTTCCGCTAGTGTAATAGTAGTTGCGTTATCTGAATAGATCGCCATTGCTTTATAAAGCTCTTCAACCGTATAATCGTGATTTAGTCGTAAGCCAACACCTGAAAAGTTATTATTCGCAGATATATCATAGGCATACTGACTAATTTGAGTCGTTTGATCCCATGAAAGTCTACCTTCATCAATAGCTTCCAATACTAGATATTCAGTCATCATTTTAACCATACTTGCAATTGGTGCTGCCTGATCTGCATTTTTTTCATATAGGATCTTACCTGTATTTGCATCTATCAATATTGCATTTTTTACATTTATATCAAGAGCAGGAGCCGCCTTTGCCGGAGGTACTTGCCCTACAATAAGCGATAGCAAAAAGACTGCTATAAAACTTAAAATCAATCTTTTTTGTGTTTGTTTTTTCACGTTTTAAACCTCCACTTTCGTATTACGCACAAAAATCATTTTAACACATCGGCTTCAAAAAAAATAGACAGAGTACATGACTCTATCTACCTTAATATAAAAATCCTACCAATGGATTATTTTGTCGAATTTAGCTTATAGTGTTGAATAGTTTGGTGCTTCTTTTGTAATCTGAACATCGTGCGGATGACTCTCACGTAATCCTGCACCTGTCATTTTAATAAATTGAGCCTTTTCTCTTAGCTCTTCTAGATTCTTTGTACCGCAGTACCCCATACCTGAACGAATACCACCAATTAATTGATAAATCGTATCTGTAAGAGGACCTTTGTATGGAAGACGTCCTTCAATTCCTTCAGGAACAAATTTCTTCGCATCCTCCTGGAAGTAACGGTCCTTACTGCCTTTTTCCATTGCAGCAACTGAACCCATACCGCGATATACCTTAAAGCGACGACCTTGGAAAATCTCTGTTTCACCTGGGCTTTCGGATACACCTGCAAGTAAGCTACCAAGCATGACTACATGTCCTCCAGCAGCTAATGCCTTTACGATGTCACCAGAAAATTTAATACCGCCATCCGCAATAATTGAAACACCATGTTTTCTTGCTTCTGTTGCACAATCATAAATAGCTGTAATCTGTGGAACACCAACACCTGCAACAACACGTGTTGTACAAATAGAACCTGGTCCAATACCAACCTTTACAACACTAGCACCAGCCTCAATTAGAGCTCGGGTTGCTTCAGCAGTTGCCACATTACCAGCAATTATATTTAAGTCTGGATACTGGTTTCGAATTTTTCTTACTGTTTCAAGAACACCTGCTGAGTGACCATGTGCTGTATCAACAACAATTGCATCAACTCCAGCTTCTACAAGCTTTGCAACACGAGGCGCCGTATCTTTTGATACACCAACAGCTGCTCCTACTAATAAACGTCCCTGTGCATCCTTTGCAGAATTAGGAAACTCAATTACTTTTTCAATATCCTTAATCGTAATAAGTCCTTTTAATACACCACTCTCATCAACAAGTGGAAGTTTTTCAATTTTATACTTTTGTAAAATCTTTTCTGCCTGTTCTAAAGTCGTACCAACAGGGGCAGTCACGAGATTTTCCTTTGTCATGACATCAGAAATTAGAATGGAATAATCTTGAATAAAACGAAGGTCACGATTGGTAATAATACCAACTAAGATTTGTTCTTGTGGGTTATTTACAATTGGGACACCAGAAATACGATATTTACCCATTAAATGCTCTGCATCAAATACTTGATGACTTGGAGTTAGGAAAAATGGATCGGTGATAACGCCACTTTCTGAACGTTTCACTTTATCAACCTGTTCGGCTTGTTGCTCAATAGACATATTCTTATGAATGATACCCAACCCGCCTTGACGTGCCATGGCAATTGCCATTTCGTGCTCTGTAACAGTATCCATACCTGCACTAATAATCGGGATATTTAATTTAAGTGTCTCTGTTAACTGAACCCCTAGATTTACATCTTTAGGTAATACTTCTGACTTTGCCGGTAATAATAATACATCATCAAACGTTAATCCTTCTTTAGCAAACTTCGTTTCCCACATGTAATAAATCCCCCTTCGATTGAAAAATATTATTAGTAGATTATCAACTGGGTAAACTACTGTCAAGAAAGGAACGATATGTTTAATTATTCAGAGTTTTTTATTATTATTTTAACTTGAGTCTTGCACTTTTTTGTTTGTTATATTGGAGGTTTCGAATTTGTTGGATTATCGTTTTATTTGGCAATCATTTAATGCACTACATGCTGCAAATACTACTCAACATTTACTGCAAAAATGCTATGAAAAAGCAGCTGTTCCCGATGCTGAGAAAAAAAGTTATGAAAACAGCTATCCCTTTATTTATTATTTGGAGCATGGTCAAAATTACTATCATCTTTCTCAAAATGCTCCACTCTCCATTAAACCCGTTCTTCTTTTTTACGGAATGGTTCAGTTGTTGAAGGCTTGCCTTCTCACTGTTGATCCTCAGTATCCAGAATCGACCTCAGTTCTGGCTCACGGGGTCTCCACTAGAAAACGAAAAAAACAGAGCTATGAGTTTTTCCAAGATGAAGTAAAGGTTCAAAAAAACGGATTGTTTTCACACTTTTCTGAACGTATGTTCCATGTGAAACAAATGGAAGGGGAAAAATTCACAATGGTGCAGCTATTCAAAAGGATTCCCGAATTGCAAAATTTGTTCAGTTTGCATTATCAACAACAATGGTACTTAGAAACACCCATTATTTATGGAGATACGCTTGTCATTCCGATAGAAGCATTAGATAGTTATCACATGACATCCCGACGATTCTTGGATTTCATTGCACACACACTTCCCTTTGCAACTTCTCAAAGTATTAGGGAAACAGAAGGAGAGAATCGTAATCCAATCTCATTCAAGATAAATACACCAAACATTCTTTTACCACTGACAAGCTCTCCCCTTTTATATCATTTGTACGAAAATATGTATTATTTACCAAAGGATCGTGACCTATTAACCTTCTTCCCAGAAATCATGACGCATTATTTATTATTGTACAATTTAAGTATGATATCAAGATATGAAACGGAGTGGTGGAGCGAATTACTTCATACATACTCTAGTAATGATTATCCGTTTATAAGACAGTTCCTAGCAGTTTCAGCAGACAAAGTACCTTTTTTACTTTATCTTTTTTTAAAGGAGAAAATTGATGGGATTTGAATGCTTATTATGCATAAAGGGGATGGGTTTTAAGGGATGCACTGAGTTCAATGATTGGGATTGTGGTTAGTAATGATTGAGGTGTGTTTTATTGTGGTTCTTTGATATACCGGTAATGGGGTTTGCGGTATACCATTTATTGTTCTGTGGGTGAGTGGTATACCGGTGATGGTGTTTGCGGTATATCGTTTATTGGTTTGCGGGTGCGTGATATACCGCTAATGGTGTTTGCGGTATATCGTTTATTGGTTTGCGAGTGAGTGATATACCGGTAATGGGGTTTGCGGTATACCATTTATCGTTTTGCGGGTGCGTGATATACCGGTAATGGGGGTTGCGATATATCATTTATTGTTTTGCGGGTGCGTGATATACCGGTAATGGGGGTTGCGATATGTCATTTATTGTTTTGCGGGTGCGTGGTATACCGGTAATGCTGTTTGCGAGTTTGGCGTTTCCTAATCTTTTACAATTAAGAGTCTCTTTAAGACGTTCGCTTGGTCATTATTACCTAATTTTTGCCGTTATTAAAATGACAATCTAAAAAAGCTTGTGTATTGGTTAGCGTTACTCGGCACTTCTCGTTACGACGTTAGTCTTTCCCCCTAACAAGTACCAAATAGGCATGTTCTGCAAACCATACCACCCGACAATTAATTCCACTAAAAAAAACAATACAAAAAAAGACCAACCATATCGGCTGATCTTTAATGTGCCTAGCGACGTCCTACTCTCACAGGGACAAAGTCCCAACTACCATCGGCGCTGAAGAGCTTAACTTCCGTGTTCGGTATGGGAACGGGTGTGACCTCTTCGCTATCGCCACTAGACTATGTTGAAGGATTCATTCCTTCAAAACTAGATAACGCTCCTACATTCATCATTTTGGTTAAGTCCTCGATCGATTAGTATCAGTCAGCTGCACATGTCACCATGCTTCCACCTCTGACCTATCAACCTCGTCATCTTCGAGGGATCTTACTAGTTTAACACTATGGGAAATCTCATCTTGAGGGGGGCTTCATGCTTAGATGCTTTCAGCACTTATCCCTTCCACACATAGCTACCCAGCTATGCCCTTGGCAGGACAACTGGTACACCAGCGGTGTGTCCATCCCGGTCCTCTCGTACTAAGGACAGCTCCTCTCAAATTTCCTACGCCCACGACGGATAGGGACCGAACTGTCTCACGACGTTCTGAACCCAGCTCGCGTACCGCTTTAATGGGCGAACAGCCCAACCCTTGGGACCGACTACAGCCCCAGGATGCGATGAGCCGACATCGAGGTGCCAAACCTCCCCGTCGATGTGGACTCTTGGGGGAGATAAGCCTGTTATCCCCGGGGTAGCTTTTATCCGTTGAGCGATGGCCCTTCCATGCGGAACCACCGGATCACTAAGCCCGACTTTCGTCCCTGCTCGACTTGTAGGTCTCGCAGTCAAGCTCCCTTGTGCCTTTACACTCTACGAATGATTTCCAACCATTCTGAGGGAACCTTTGGGCGCCTCCGTTACTCTTTAGGAGGCGACCGCCCCAGTCAAACTGCCCACCTGACACTGTCTCCAAGGCCGATAAGGCCTTCGGGTTAGAATTTCAATACAGCCAGGGTAGTATCCCACCGACGCCTCCACCGAAGCTGGCGCTCCGGCTTCCAAGGCTCCTACCTATCCTGTACAAGCTGTACCAAAATTCAATATCAGGTTGCAGTAAAGCTCCACGGGGTCTTTCCGTCCTGTCGCGGGTAACCTGCATCTTCACAGGTACTATAATTTCACCGAGTCTCTCGTTGAGACAGTGCCCAGATCGTTACACCTTTCGTGCGGGTCAGAACTTACCTGACAAGGAATTTCGCTACCTTAGGACCGTTATAGTTACGGCCGCCGTTTACTGGGGCTTCGATTCAGAGCTTCGCTTACGCTAACCCCTCCTCTTAACCTTCCAGCACCGGGCAGGTGTCAGCCCCTATACTTCGCCTTGCGGCTTCGCAGAGACCTGTGTTTTTGCTAAACAGTCGCCTGGGCCTATTCACTGCGGCTTTTCAGGGCTATTCACCCTAAAAAGCACCCCTTCTCCCGAAGTTACGGGGTCATTTTGCCGAGTTCCTTAACGAGAGTTCTCTCGATCACCTTAGGATTCTCTCCTCGCCTACCTGTGTCGGTTTGCGGTACGGGCACCTTCTACCTCGCTAGAAGCTTTTCTTGGCAGTGTGGAATCAGGAACTTCGGTACTTTATTTCCCTCGCCATCACAGCTCAACCTTACGGTAAGCGGATTTGCCTACTTACCAGTCTAACTGCTTGGACGCGCATATCCAACAGCGCGCTTACCCTATCCTCCTGCGTCCCTCCATTGCTCAAACGGTAATGAGGTGGTACAGGAATTTCAACCTGTTGTCCATCGCCTACGCTTTTCAGCCTCGGCTTAGGTCCCGACTAACCCTGAGCGGACGAGCCTTCCTCAGGAAACCTTAGGCATTCGGTGGAGGGGATTCTCACCCCTCTTTCGCTACTCATACCGGCATTCTCACTTCTAAGCGCTCCACCAGTCCTCTCGGTCTGACTTCGCTGCACTTAGAACGCTCTCCTACCATTGTTCGTAAGAACAATCCACAGCTTCGGTGATACGTTTAGCCCCGGTACATTTTCGGCGCAGAGTCACTCGACCAGTGAGCTATTACGCACTCTTTAAATGGTGGCTGCTTCTAAGCCAACATCCTGGTTGTCTAAGCAACTCCACATCCTTTTCCACTTAACGTATACTTTGGGACCTTAGCTGGTGGTCTGGGCTGTTTCCCTCTTGACTACGGATCTTATCACTCGCAGTCTGACTCCCGAGAATCAAGTCTTTGGCATTCGGAGTTTGACTGAATTCGGTAACCCGATGAGGGCCCCTAGTCCAATCAGTGCTCTACCTCCAAGACTCTAACTCGAGGCTAGCCCTAAAGCTATTTCGGAGAGAACCAGCTATCTCCAAGTTCGATTGGAATTTCTCCGCTACCCACACCTCATCCCCGCACTTTTCAACGTGCGTGGGTTCGGGCCTCCATTCAGTGTTACCTGAACTTCACCCTGGACATGGGTAGATCACCTGGTTTCGGGTCTACGACCACGTACTATCTCGCCCTATTCAGACTCGCTTTCGCTGCGGCTCCGTCTCTTCAACTTAACCTTGCACGGGATCGTAACTCGCCGGTTCATTCTACAAAAGGCACGCCATCACACATAAATGTGCTTTGACTACTTGTAGGCACACGGTTTCAGGTTCTCTTTCACTCCCCTCCCGGGGTGCTTTTCACCTTTCCCTCACGGTACTGGTTCACTATCGGTCACTAGGGAGTATTTAGCCTTGGGAGATGGTCCTCCCAGCTTCCGACGGGATTTCACGTGTCCCGCCGTACTCAGGATCCACTCAAGAGAGAACGAAGTTTCAACTACAGGGTTGTTACCTTCTCTGACGGACCTTTCCAGGTCACTTCGTCTACTTCGCTCTTTTGTAACTCCGTATAGAGTGTCCTACAACCCCAAGAGGCAAGCCTCTTGGTTTGGGCTATCTTCCGTTTCGCTCGCCGCTACTCAGGAAATCGCGTTTGCTTTCTCTTCCTCCGGGTACTAAGATGTTTCAGTTCCCCGGGTCTACCTTCACTTACCCTATGAATTCAGGTAAGGATACTGCTCCATTACGAGCAGTGGGTTTCCCCATTCGGAAATCTTCGGATCAATGCTTACTTACAGCTCCCCGAAGCATATCGGTGTTAGTACCGTCCTTCATCGGCTCCTAGTGCCAAGGCATCCACCGTGCGCCCTTCATAACTTAACCTATTCGGCTTTGATAAGCGTCGAATCTCTTCGTCACCGCTTGTCGTCATCATCCTCACGTACGTTAAAGTACGCTCCGGTGATTCCTCAATCGGTTCCTCGACCTTCTCGCTTCTCATTCACCTTTAAGTTTTAAAGAACTTTTACTACTTCAATGAATGTTTTGTTACGTTATCTAGTTTTCAAGGAACGAAAAAACTGATTTCAATCAATAATGATTTTGTCAGTAAAATTTGGTGGAGCCTAGCGGGATCGAACCGCTGACCTCCTGCGTGCAAAGCAGGCGCTCTCCCAGCTGAGCTAAGGCCCCGTAAGATATTTAATTGAATGGTGGGCCTAAATGGACTCGAACCATCGACCTCACGCTTATCAGGCGTGCGCTCTAACCAGCTGAGCTATAGGCCCATTCAAATATTTAATTCAAGAACAATCAGTTCTCTCAAAACTAAACATAATACAAAGCGTCTTTTTATGAAGTTCGTAGAACTTCAGTTTCCTTAGAAAGGAGGTGATCCAGCCGCACCTTCCGATACGGCTACCTTGTTACGACTTCACCCCAATCATCTGTCCCACCTTAGGCGGCTGGCTCCTTACGGTTACCCCACCGACTTCGGGTGTTACAAACTCTCGTGGTGTGACGGGCGGTGTGTACAAGGCCCGGGAACGTATTCACCGCGGCATGCTGATCCGCGATTACTAGCGATTCCGGCTTCATGCAGGCGAGTTGCAGCCTGCAATCCGAACTGAGAATGGTTTTATGGGATTGGCTTAACCTCGCGGTTTTGCTGCCCTTTGTACCATCCATTGTAGCACGTGTGTAGCCCAGGTCATAAGGGGCATGATGATTTGACGTCATCCCCACCTTCCTCCGGTTTGTCACCGGCAGTCACCTTAGAGTGCCCAACTAAATGCTGGCAACTAAGATCAAGGGTTGCGCTCGTTGCGGGACTTAACCCAACATCTCACGACACGAGCTGACGACAACCATGCACCACCTGTCACTCTGTCCCCGAAGGGAAATTCCTATCTCTAGGAGTGTCAGAGGATGTCAAGACCTGGTAAGGTTCTTCGCGTTGCTTCGAATTAAACCACATGCTCCACCGCTTGTGCGGGCCCCCGTCAATTCCTTTGAGTTTCAGTCTTGCGACCGTACTCCCCAGGCGGAGTGCTTAATGCGTTTGCTGCAGCACTAAAGGGCGGAAACCCTCTAACACTTAGCACTCATCGTTTACGGCGTGGACTACCAGGGTATCTAATCCTGTTCGCTCCCCACGCTTTCGCGCCTCAGCGTCAGTTACAGACCAGAGAGCCGCCTTCGCCACTGGTGTTCCTCCACATCTCTACGCATTTCACCGCTACACGTGGAATTCCGCTCTCCTCTTCTGCACTCAAGTCCCCCAGTTTCCAATGACCCTCCACGGTTGAGCCGTGGGCTTTCACATCAGACTTAAAGGACCGCCTGCGCGCGCTTTACGCCCAATAATTCCGGATAACGCTTGCCACCTACGTATTACCGCGGCTGCTGGCACGTAGTTAGCCGTGGCTTTCTGGTTAGGTACCGTCAAGGCACCGCCCTATTCGAACGATACTTGTTCTTCCCTAACAACAGAGCTTTACGATCCGAAGACCTTCTTCGCTCACGCGGCGTTGCTCCGTCAGACTTTCGTCCATTGCGGAAGATTCCCTACTGCTGCCTCCCGTAGGAGTCTGGGCCGTGTCTCAGTCCCAGTGTGGCCGATCACCCTCTCAGGTCGGCTACGCATCGTTGCCTTGGTGAGCCGTTACCTCACCAACTAGCTAATGCGCCGCGGGCCCATCTGTAAGTGATAGCTAAAAGCCATCTTTTAATACGAGACCATGTGGTCTCATATGTTATCCGGTATTAGCTCCGGTTTCCCGAAGTTATCCCAGTCTTACAGGCAGGTTACCCACGTGTTACTCACCCGTCCGCCGCTAACCTTTGGGAGCAAGCTCCCTCAGGTTCGCTCGACTTGCATGTATTAGGCACGCCGCCAGCGTTCATCCTGAGCCAGGATCAAACTCTCCAATAAGAGTATTGATTGCTCAATAAGTTTTGTTACTTAGAATTAACGTTGACGCTTGTATTATGTTTAGTTTTCAAAGAACTTTATTGCCGCTCTCAAGCGACTTTATTAATATATCATATTATCATTAATAAAGTCAATTACTTTTTTAAAATAATAATTCGTGTCGGATACAACTTTAAAAGTATAAACGGAAATTAACTTGTTATCAAGTGTTTATGTAATAAATATTATGTAACTCCATTTTTCTCAAAAATAAAACCTCCACATTTGGAGGTAATTAAATGATCTCTTCTATAAAGATTTCTCGGTAGTTTTTTAAATCCAAAAATTCGCTTTCGTTAACCTTTAGTAATGGTCTTGTTGGATGAGATTTATCTATAAATACAATCTCCCCCGATTGGCCATTTGAGAGTTTTATTTTTGTTCCAATTGAAATGTTTCCGACTCCATTTGTTAAAGCCTCTACAACTTTCATGTCAAATTTCCCAAACGATTCCCTTCTGATTTCCTCAAGGGCTTTGAACGGGGACTGGCGGTTGCTGTAGGGTCTTTCAAGGGTGATCGCCGAGTACACATCAGCTACCGCTACTATTTTGCTGAATGGATGTAGTCTTTCCCCGGTAACCCCTAGTACATAGCCGGTTCCATCTAATCGTTCGTGGTGTTGGAAAACTGCTAATTTTACGCTATCTTTTATCAATGGTATCTTTTCAATCATTCGATAGCTGTATAAAGGATGTTTTTTAACCTCATTGTATTCAGCTAATGTTAATGATGATTGCTTCAAAAGAATTTTGGTATCTATTTTTGACATTCCACAGTCACTAAGTAACCCCGCTATTGCTAGATGATTGCAATCAGCGTCACTATATTTAAGCTTTTTCCCTAAAAATCCTGAGAGTAAGCCTAGCATGACGGAGTGATGGTATATATAGTCTTCTCGATTTGTATATCTGTGTAAGGAGAAGACTTCTTTTGGTTGTTCCAGTATTCTATTAAATAAAGGGAGAATAATTTGGCGAACTTTTGAAATTTCAACAAGTGCACCAGCCTGCCAATTTTGAAATAGTTGCTTGTATTCCTTTACTGATTTAAGATAATCCTCCACAATTGAACTTTCTTTTTCTAACACTTCGGTTTCTTCTACTTGGTCAGTTGGATTAAAAGTCTCTCCGTTTATTAAAAATGCCTCGACCTGAACATCTCTTACTAAAAATGCTTCAAGCACATGAATATGTTCGGTTGTTAAAACAGTTTTTTTAGGAATGATTGGTTTATTTGTTAAGGAAAAAATGTCATTTGATAGAATGCATCCTTCTTGTAGTTGACTTATCCTCACACGCATATTATTCCGCCCTCGTCTCTCATTCGAATACTAGAATCATTTTACCAAAAAAAGAGAAATACTGCACTGCAGCATTTCCCTTTCAGACAATTTATTCGATCTCATCTTTGGTTTCTGTTTGTTCTTCAGTTACTGTTTCTTCTATTCCTTCTGTTTCAACCTCTTGCTCTTCTTCCTCTTCCTTTTCAACAACCGCAACTGTTGCTACATGACCATTTTCATCTAAACGGATGAGCTTAACCCCTTGCGTTGTACGGCCAATTTGAGAGATATCACTAATGGACATTCTGATTAGAACACCATCGGCAGTAATTAGCATGAGGTCACTTTCCTCTGTTACCGCCTTAACTGCAATAACTTTTCCGTTCTTTTCGGTGATATTGACTGTTTTAAGTCCCTTACCACCACGGCTTTGGATCCGATATTCACTAGCTGGAGTTCGTTTTCCATAGCCATGTTCAGTGACAATAAGGACATCTAGATTGTCTTCTAGTATTTCCATTCCTACTACTTCGTCACCTTCAGATAAGTTAATTCCTTTAACCCCTGCAGCAGTACGACCCATGGATCTTACATCTGTCTCTGGGAAGCGAATAAGCATGCCGTCCTTCGTTCCAATAATAATATCCTTTGAGCCATCTGTTAGTCGAACAGAAATAAGTTCGTCACCTTCATGAAGTCCAACCGCGATTAAACCACCTTTACGAATATTTGCAAAGGATGATAGTGGAGTTCGTTTTGAAATACCTTTTCTCGTTGTAAAGAATAAGAACCAATCATCGACAAGCTCTGATACTGGAATAATTGCATTGATCCATTCTTCTTTATCAATTTCGAGTAAGTTGATGATCGGAATACCTTTTGCTGTTCTACTAAATTCAGGAATTTCATACCCTTTAAGACGGTAGACTTTTCCTTTATTTGTGAAGAATAGGATAGTATCATGGGTTGATGTTGATAAAAGTTGTTCTACAAAGTCATCTTCATTTGTACCCATTCCTTGAATTCCTCGACCGCCTCGTTTTTGGCTGCGGTATGTTGATACTGGAAGACGCTTGATATACCCCTTGTTTGTGAGAGTTATAATGATATTCTCTCTTGGAATTAAGTCTTCGTCTTCAATCATTTCATATCCGCCTGCTAGAATTTCAGTGCGTCTTGTATCGTTAAAACGTTCTTTAATTTCTAGAAGCTCTTCACGAATGATTTCGAGTACTTTTTCTTCATCTGCTAGAATTGCTTTTAATTCTGCAATTAATGCGACTAGCTCTTGGTATTCTGCCTCAATCTTGTCGCGTTCTAAACCTGTTAAACGCTGCAAGCGCATGTCTAAAATCGCTTGTGCTTGTTTTTCAGATAGATTAAATTTTGTCATTAAGCCTTCTCGAGCAATATCTGTAGTTTGAGAGCCACGAATTAACGTAATAATCTCATCAATGTGATCTAACGCAATACGTAAACCTTCTAAGATATGTGCTCTTGCTTCAGCTTTTCGAAGTTCAAATGCTGTTCTACGTTTAATGACTACGACCTGATGATCTAAGTAATATTGTAAGCATTGCTTTAAGTTTAGAACTCGTGGATGACCATTCACAAGGGCAAGCATATTGATACCAAACGTTGTTTGCAATGCAGTATGTTTATATAAATTATTTAAAAGAACATTTGCATTGGCATCTCTTCTTACTTCCATGACGATTCTCATTCCGTTACGGTCTGATTCATCACGAAGATCGGTTATGCCGTCGATTTTTTTATCCCGAACTAATTCGGCAATTTTTTCGATTAATTTTGCTTTATTTACTTGGTATGGAAGTTCAGTTACGAGAATAACTTCCTTCCCATTTTTCATTTGTTCAATTTCCACTTTTGCGCGTAGGGTAATAGAACCTTTTCCAGTTTCATAGGCTTTTCTTATCCCGCTTCTACCAAGGATATGACCAGCAGTAGGGAAATCAGGGCCAGGAATAATATCCATCAACTCAGCAATTGTCATCTCTGGGTCCTTACTAATCGCTAAGACACCATCAATAACCTCACCTAATTGATGTGGTGGTACATTCGTTGCCATACCTACAGCAATACCTGCAGCTCCGTTTACTAGAAGGTTAGGAAAACGGGCAGGGAGAACGACTGGTTCTTTTTCTGCACCATCGTAGTTGTCTTGGTAGTCAATGGTGTCCTTGTTAATATCACGCAAAAGTTCCATTGAAATTTTGGACATACGTGCTTCTGTGTAACGCATCGCTGCGGCTGCATCACCATCGACAGAACCGAAGTTGCCATGGCCGTCAACTAGCATATAGCGGTAGTTAAAGTCCTGTGCCATACGAACCATTGTATCGTAAACGGCAGAGTCACCATGTGGGTGGTATTTACCAATTACTTCACCAACGATACGAGCAGACTTTTTATAGGCTTTATCAGAGGTCATACCTAGGTCGTTCATGGCATATAAAATCCGGCGGTGTACCGGCTTTAGGCCATCACGAACATCCGGTAAGGCACGTGACACAATAACACTCATCGCATAGTCCAAAAATGATGTTTTCATCTCTTGGCTTATATTAATCTCATGAATATGCGAATTTTGATTTTCAGACATAAAAAGAAAACCTCCCTTATCAGGGGTATAAAATAAATCGGATTCTTATTTTAACCCATTCATATATGTAACCAAAACACAGGATAGTTACGGAAAGCACAAGGTGGGCAGCTTTTGAGCGAGATAGGACAAGGACTGAAGAAGGTACCTTTTACCTTCCAAATTGATTGGCTTATCTCAGAAAGCCGATGGCACTTGAAGCTAGACATCAGAACTATCCTGCATAAAATTATTAAACGTCTAAGTTTTTCACGTATTGTGCATTTTCTTCAATGAAATTACGTCTTGGTTCTACCTTGTCACCCATGAGCATTTCGAAGGTTTCATCGGCTTCGATTGCATCCTGAAGGGTAACCTGTAGCATCGTCCGGTTGTCTGGGTCCATGGTCGTTTCCCAAAGTTGTTCAGGATTCATTTCTCCAAGACCCTTGTAGCGCTGGATACCTGGCTTTGGACTACTTGGCATTTCTGCTAAATATTTCTCGAGCTCTCGGTCATCATACGCGTATTCAACACGCTTACCTTGTTGTATTTTGTATAATGGCGGTTGTGCAATATAGACAAACCCTTGTTCAATAATCTGACGCATAAAGCGATAGAAGAATGTCAATAATAAAGTCCGTATATGTGCACCATCAACATCAGCATCAGTCATAATGACAACCTTATGATAACGTGCTTTTGTAATATCAAAGTCTTCTCCGATACCTGTTCCTAGGGCAGTAATCATGGAACGCACTTCATTATTAGATAAAATGCGATCAAGTCTTGCCTTTTCAACGTTAAGAATTTTTCCTCGAAGTGGCAGAATGGCTTGGAAGTGACGGTCACGCCCCTGCTTTGCAGAACCACCCGCTGAATCACCCTCAACGATATAAATTTCACTAATGGAAGGATCCTTCGATGAGCAATCGGCCAGTTTCCCAGGTAGGCTTGAAACCTCTAATGCACTTTTTCTTCTTGTTAATTCACGTGCTTTTTTAGCAGCCATACGGGCTCTTGCTGCCATCGTTCCTTTATCGACAATTTTTCGAGCAACTGCTGGATTTTCTAATAAAAAGGCTTCAAACTTCTCAGAAAACACAGATTCTGTGATCGTTCTTGCTTCACTGTTTCCAAGCTTTGTTTTGGTTTGTCCTTCGAATTGTGGATCCGGATGCTTAACAGAAATAATCGCAGTTAGTCCTTCTCGAACATCGTCACCAGTTAAATTCGTATCATTATCCTTGAAAATATTATTTTTGCGCGCATAATCATTGATAATTCGGGTTAACGCTGTTTTAAACCCTGATTCATGTGTTCCACCTTCATAGGTGTGGATGTTGTTTGCGAATGAATAGATATTACTTGTATAGCTATCATTATATTGAAGGGCAATCTCAACAGCGATTCCTTCCTTTTCACCTTCAACAAACACTGGCTCTTCATGAATTACTTCTTTTGTACGATTAAGGTGTTCAACGTATGATTTGATTCCACCTTCATAATGGTACTCTCTACGTTTGTTTTCTTCGCGTTTATCTTCAATGGTGATTTTTACGCCTCTTGTTAAAAAGGCAAGTTCACGAAGACGGGTTGCCAATGTATCAAAGTCATACTCTAGTGTTTCAGTAAAGATTTCACCATCTGGTTTAAAATGAGTTATTGTACCTGTATGATCCGTTTCACCGATTATCTTTAATTCGGTAACGACATGACCACGTTCAAATGCAATATAATGGATTTTCCCATCACGGTGTACGTATACCTCAAGTTTAGTGGATAGGGCGTTAACAACAGACGCACCAACTCCGTGTAATCCACCAGAAACCTTGTAACCGCCACCGTCAAATTTCCCTCCGGCATGAAGGACTGTCATGATGACTTCGACAGCTGGACGGCCCATTTTTTCTTGAATTCCGACTGGTATTCCACGTCCATTATCTTTTACGGTAATACTGTTATCTTCTTCAATGATGACGTTAATCTCATCGCAATAACCTGCTAACGCTTCGTCAATACTATTATCGACAATTTCCCATACTAAATGGTGCAATCCCTTTCCAGATGTTGAACCAATATACATACCAGGGCGTTTTCTTACCGCTTCTAAACCTTCTAAAACCTGAATTTGACTCTCATCATATTCTTGTTGTTGCAATTCTTTTTCTTCCATAGCCACCAATATCACCTACACTTTATTTTAACGAAAAAGGTCGAGTTTCGAGTCGCTCTTCATCCTTATATCTCTTCTAAAATTGTTTCAAAATCAGCTACTTGCTGTGAACGTCGTTTTAATGTACTAGAGGATAAAGGTGAAAAATACACGTTATCTACCGTTACCACAACTGATTTTGTATTTCCATTAGACAATTCTACCACTCTGTCTTTTTGTACATCTAAAAATTCATTAACGATAGAGGAGGATTTTAAAAGCTGTCGATCTAATATCGTAATGACATCTGATGAACGAACCATTACATTGTCTCCCAAATGTATGAACAAACTTCATCACCTCATTTTAGCTTTGTTATAGCTCCTGCAGACACAGCATAAGTTGCAGCCTGCTTTAGTGTATCATGAGTGATTCCCTCTACGCTTGTTGTTGTGACAAAGGTTTGCACTTTGCCTTGGATTGTATTTAATAAATGGGACTGTCTAAAATCATCCAACTCCGAAAGAACATCGTCTAATAATAGAATTGGATATTCCCCAATTTCTGAGTGAATTAATTCTATTTCTGCTAACTTTAATGATAGGGCCGTTGTACGTTGCTGTCCTTGGGATCCAAAGGTTTGAACATCCTTTCCATTCACAAAAAATGCAAGGTCATCCCTATGTGGCCCCGCTAATGTAACGCCTCTTTCAATTTCCCTCTCTCTTATTTTAGCAAATTTTTCGTCGTATACATCTACCATTTTCGACAAATCAGCGGTTTCTAATACCTCAATGGACGGTTTATATTCAATTTGAAGTATTTCGAGTCCTCTACTGATTCCATGATGAATAGGTTCTGCCCATTTTTGTAATAAAACAAGAAATTCATATCGTTTTTTGACAATTTTTGCAGCTGCTTGAATTAATTGTGAGGTTAATACATCAAGCATTGTTTGATCGTGTTGTTTTTTGGTCTGAAGCTGCTTTAAATAGTGGTTTCGCTGGTGAAGAATTTTTTGATATTGGCTTAGGTCATGTAAATAAACAGACGATACTTGCCCAATTTCCATATCAATAAATCGTCTTCTCACCTGTGGACTTCCCTTGACAAGATTTAAATCTTCTGGAGCAAACATGACCACATTCATATTTCCAACATATTGGCTTAGTTTTTTTTGCTCCAAATGATTGCTTTTTGCTTTTTTACCCTTTTTAGAAACTACAAGCTGTAAGGAGAGGGGACCGTTCCTTTTTTCAACCCTACCTTCTATTTTAGCATATTCTTCATCCCAGCGAATCAATTCTTTATCATTTGAGGTACGATGTGATTTTGCCATCGCTAATACATAGATGGATTCCATCACATTTGTTTTGCCCTGGGCATTTTCACCTAGTATGACATTGACTTTATCTTCGAATTGAATCGACAATTTTTTATAGTTTCGATAATTCGTTAGTTCTATTTCTTCAATGAACAATGGATTCACCCTTTGCGCTAAGCGCCAAGGAAATCTCCTGGGCTAAGCTTTTGATATGACAAATGTTCCAAAGCCAGGAATGTCTACTACATCCTTCTCTACTAGCTTTTTTCCACGGCGATTCTCTAGCTCTTCATTTACGTAGACTTCATGTTCACTAAGAAACCACTTTGCCATACCACCCGATTGGATGACTTCTGCAAGCTTTAAAAACTGTCCTAATGTGATAAAGTCTGTCGAAATTTCTATTTCTTTTGCCATTATTTCGCCTTCTTTCTTTTTATTTTACTAAAGAAACCACAACTAGAAAAGAAAACTACTAGGTTTTTACGGCCTAGTAGTTCCTTTTTAGGCCCACACGAGGTGGGTCACAAAGACGTTGCCACAGGACGTGGCGTTCTTAGTCTTTGATCAATTTAATAAGTGCGCACTGGAAGAATTAAGTGAAAGACTGTATCGTCATCAAGTGCTTTAATATAGAACGGTCTCATTGCACCGGTAAAACTAATTCGAATTTCAGAGCTTTCTAATGCTTTTAATGCATCCATCATATATTTTGCACTAAAAGAAATCTTTAATTCTTCACCTTCGATTGATTTACTTTGTATTTCCTCATTTACTTTTCCAATTTCAGGGGAGGTGGACGAAATTTCGACAACCCCTTCAGGCATAGTCGTAAATTTTACGACATTGTTATTTGCTTCTTTTGCAAGTAGGGAAGCTCGATCAATCGATTGTAAAAATTCTTTCGTTGCTAAGACAATCTCTGTTTTACTCTCAGTAGGGATCAGTCTAGATGTATCTGGATAGTTCCCATCTAATAAACGAGAGAAGAATAACAAATGTTTTGTTTTAAATAGTACTTGGTTTTCAGTAATGACGATATCTACTAAATCAGTTGTATCATCTAAAATTTTACTCAGTTCATTTAAGCTCTTACCTGGAATGACAGCACTATAAGATCCACCATTTTCTGTTTCAATCGTTGCCGTTCTCATTGCAAGTCGGTGGCTATCTGTTGCTATACAGCGTAGTGTATTGTCTTCTACCTTCCAGTTCACACCGGTTAAAATAGGGCGAGTTTCAGATGTTGATACAGCAAATACGGTTTGACGAATCATATTTTTAAGTAGATCTGCTGGAATACTAAATCCATGATTACCTTCAATTTGTGGTAAATGTGGATATTCCTCAGCATCAAGACCATTTAAATTAAATTCAGCTTTACCTGAACGGATAATAGTGAGTAGGTTGGAATGAACTTCTATTTCAACAGTATCCTTAGGAAGCTTTTTTACAATTTCACTAAAGAAACGAGCTTGTAAAACAATGCTTCCTGTTTCTTTAATTTCTACAATTTCATCTCCAGCTTCTTCTGTAGGAATAAAGGATTCGATGGAAACATCAGAATCACTACCTGTAAGAGTTACACCTTCATTTGTTGTAACAAGTTTTATCCCCGTTAAAATTGGAATAGTTGTTCTTGAAGATACAGCTTTCATTACATCTTGAACACTTCGAACAAGATAGTCTCTTTGAATGATAAATTTCATCAAAAATCCTCCTAAGATGGTTCTATTTTTGATTTCATGTGAATACATTTGTAAGTTATATATTTATTTATTTTTTAAAGAAAAGATCGTAGAAGTACTAGTAGGTCCTGTGGATATGTGGATAACTGGAATAAAACAAATCAAAACAGCCTATCCACATGTGGACAGACTGTGCGCAACAACAAAGAAGTTATTCACAGTATTCACGTTACAAGTACTTGTCCAAAATAAAAGATACCACTTATTTTTTCCTTAACCCTTTAATTGGGTGATGATTTCATTAATTTGTTTTTGTAGTTGTGTGTCTGTTTTTAATAGGTTTGTAATTTTTTCATGGGCATGAATAACCGTAGTATGGTCACGTCCACCAAATTCCTCTCCAATTTTAGGAAGTGAAGAATCCGTCATTTCCCTTGATAGGTACATCGCTATTTGACGAGGAAATGCAATTGATTTTGTACGTTTTTTTGCCTTAAAATCCTCAAGTTTTATATTATAATGCTGTCCAACGACCTTTTGGATTTCAAAAATGGTAATCACTTTTGGTCTTGAACTTGGAATGATATCCTTTAAAGCTTCGGCTGCAAGATCCGCATTTATGTCTTTATTAATTAAAGATGAGTAGGCTACGATACGAATAAGCGCACCTTCAAGCTCACGGATATTCGTGTTGATTTGGTTCGCAATATAAAGCATGACTTCATTTGGAATGTCGAGTCCTTCTGCCTTTGCTTTTTTGCGTAAAATGGCGATCCTCGTTTCAAGATCCGGTGGGGTAATATCAGTAATTAATCCCCATTCGAAGCGAGAGCGAAGCCTATCTTCTAAGGTTGGAATCTCTTTCGGCGGTCTGTCACTCGAAATGACGATTTGCTTACTTTCTTCATGCAAGGTATTAAATGTATGGAAAAATTCTTCTTGAGTTGATTCTTTTCCGGCTAGAAATTGAATATCATCTATAAGTAAGATGTCGACATTCCGGTATTTATTTCGAAATTCAACAGCTTTGTTATCCCGAATGGAGTTAATGAATTCATTGGTAAATTTCTCTGATGAGAGGTAGACCACTTTCGCATTTGGATTATGCTCTTGGACATAATGGCCAATTGAATGCATTAAATGTGTTTTACCTAATCCAACGCCACCATATAGAAACAGCGGGTTATAGGCTTTGGCTGGTGCTTCTGCAACGGCTAAAGATGCAGCATGTGCAAAGCGATTACCAGATCCAATTACAAATGTATCGAATGTATATTTTTGATTTAGCATGTTTTGAGAGTGTTCAGCTGGTTCATCTTGTTTCGTAGCTTTTTTCTCAGGTGTTTTCAGTTCAAATTCTTCATCTAGTTGATTTTGAGGAATAATAAATTTGATTCCGAGTTCTGCACCGGTTAAATCATAAATTGTTTCAGCGATTAAATGCAGATATCTAGATTCTAGCCAATCTCTAGCAAACTCATTAGGAGCTGTAATAATAAGTGTATCTTTTTGTAGGGCATGGGCTTTTGTTGATTTCAGCCATGTTTCAAAGCTAGGTTTACTTAACTTTTTTTCAATCTCCTGGAGTGCTTTTGCCCATAAATCTGCAATATTCTCCAACAATCTCCCTCCTTTTTTCTAAATATGATTTATAAATGTATAAAAATAAGTCCTTATGCAAATTTTTATTTGTAAATGAATAGAGTTTTATCAATATACATTCTGGTTATTTGTGAATAACTATATAATATAGTAGAAAAACATCTTTTCGACATAATCCACTAGTTGTGGACAAGTCTCTATTCACAGTGTTGAAAAATCTATCCACACAATATCCACAATCTGTGGATAAATAAAAAATGTTGATAACTTATTACGAGTGAAAACAAAACTATAATATCAAATAATGACTAGATAATCAATGGTTTTTAAAAACTTATCCACATAATCTATACCTTGTGGAAAATAATTATCCACAACACAAGATGATGTGTAAAACTTGTCGATAATTGTTGTGGATTAAAAAAACTGTCGAAAAAAGTTGTCCACAACATAGAAAAGTGGAAGAAGGAATATAGATTTGAATAAATTTGAGGGGAACATTTAGCGATCTCATATACTTTTTTCTAAGTCGATAATTTTTATCCAAAATATAGTACTTCAAATAAGGTTGACATCTTTTATTGGTTTTCACTATAATTAGTAAGACTGTCTGATGTTTAACTTTATTCAGCAGAAATCCTTACTTCCTTAAGTGAAGGATGAATGCAAAGAGAGTAAATAATTCAGTAGGGGATCAAACCCTGGCTGAATAAAGTTAAAGCCTCCGGCGGATGCCACAGATTTTTAGAGGAAACTTTTCGAGCACACTCGAAAAAATCTGGGCGCAAATACGCCAAGGCGTATTTGATTTTGAGAGTTAATTCCTCAGGGAGGTGTCATATATGAAAAGAACATATCAACCAAGCAAACGTAAACACAGCAAAGTTCACGGATTCCGTAGTCGTATGAGCTCTAAAAACGGACGTAAAGTTCTTGCTCGTCGTCGTCAAAAAGGAAGAAAAGTATTATCAGCATAGGCCACTGAAAGCTCAGTGGTCTTTTTTTCTAAAAGGACATGCCGTACGGGAGTTGTAAATAATGAAAAAAGAATACCGTATAAAAAAGAATCAAGATTTCCAAACGGTGTTTAAAGCAGGAAAGTCATCAGCCAACCGGCAATTTATTGTCTACGTCTATCATAGGGAAGAGTTAGAGCATTTCCGCATTGGCTTATCCGTCAGTAAAAAGATTGGAAACGCTGTTACTAGGAATCGTATTAAACGATTGATTCGTCAATTCTTTCTTGAGCACAAAGAACAGGTTCAAATTAAGGATTATGTGATCATTGCCAGGAAGCCTGTTGCCGAGATGAGTTATGAAGAAGTAAAGAAAAGCTTACTTCATGTACTAAAGGTGGCAAAAGTGTTAAAAAAAGTCCCAAAATAGTGGATTTTTTCAAAGGAAAGAAAGAAATTTTACTATAAAGATGGTAGAATACAAGGGTACATATTGATTTTTCTTCGAATGAATATGTTTCATAATATATATTTACCTTTAGGATATTTAGAACTAGGAGGAAAAGTAGTTGAAAAGGCGAATATTATTAATAAGTGCGCTAATAGGATTGATTCTTCTTTTATCTGGTTGTTCTCAAATCAATGATCCGATTACAGCGGAAAGCACAGGGTTTTGGAACAAATACTTTGTTTATCCTTTATCTTGGCTGATTACTTATTTTGCTGAACTTTTTAGCAACAACTATGGTTTAGCAATTATCATTGTTACGCTATTAATTCGTTTTGCTTTATTGCCATTAATGATTAAACAAACAAAGAGTTCAAAAGCAATGCAAGCAATTCAACCTGAGCTAAAAGCACTTCGTGAAAAATACAGCTCAAAGGACCAAGCAACTCAACAAAAACTGCAACAAGAGACTATGCAGCTATTCCAAAAGCATGGTGTCAATCCTCTGGCAGGTTGTTTCCCGCTATTGATTCAGATGCCAATCTTAATTGGTTTCTACCATGCGATTATGAGAACTAGAGAAATCGCTGAGCACAACTTCTTATGGTTTGACTTAGGTGAGTCAGATCCATATTATATTCTTCCTTTAGTTGCTGGTGTGACGACATTTATCCAGCAGAAGATTACCATGATGGGCATGGATAACAACCCACAAATGGCAATGATGCTATGGTTAATGCCAATCATGATTGTTGTCTTTGCGATCAGCTTCCCAGCAGCATTATCTTTATACTGGGTAGTGGGTAACATCTTTATGATTGTTCAAACGATTTTAATTAAAGGTCCAGATATTAGAGCAGCAAAAACTGGAAATGCGGGAGGAGCCAAAAAGTGAAACAGGTAACTGCTACAGGGCAAACCGTCGATGAAGCAGTAGAGTCAGCTTTAGCTCAACTAAGTACAACAAGAGACCGCACCGAAATTCAAATCATCGATGAGGGTAAAAAAGGAATATTTGGGATTTTTGGAACAAAGCCAGCTGTTGTAAAAGTAACTGTGAAAATTGACCCAGTCGAAGAGGCACAAAAGTTTTTAGAAAAGGTTATTTCATCAATGGGTGTTCAAGCGAAATTGGATGTTGTTCGAAATGGAAAGAATGTGACATTCCAATTATCCGGTGAAAAAATGGCTGTTTTAATAGGAAAAAGAGGCCAAACCTTAAATTCATTACAGTATTTAACACAACTGGTTGCGAATCGATTTTCAGACCATTATTTAAACATTACGGTGGATGCTGAAAACTATCGAGGTCGTCGAGAAGAAACCTTGGTTCAATTAGCAGAAAGACTTGCTGATAAAGTAGGTCGAACAAAGCAAGATGTTAAATTAGAGCCAATGCCATCCTACGAACGAAAGGTTATTCATACTGCTCTTGCAGATCATGCGAAGGTTAAAACATCTTCAAGTGGTTCAGATCCAAACCGTTATATTGTGATATCACCAGTAAAATAAATTGAGAAGAAGCCTAGGCGTATGTGCCTAGGTTTTTTTGTGCGCTTTTTTAATAGGGGAAGGGACCTGGTCTTTTTAAAGAACGAACTGTTATATTACAGGAATTACGTTTAATGTGCACATGAATGAATTCTTCATTATTGTTATTCACATGTGGATAAGATAAAATGGAGTGTAGTTTATTTTGGGAAAACTAGAATTTGTTTTCCGTGTGGATAAATAGGCAATACTAGTAAAAAGAGCATTAGGAAAAAGTTATTCACAGATTAAGCGAAAAAGCACAAATCAATGGAATGTTGATATATAAGAAGGTGAAAAAATGGAGTTTGATACAATAGCGGCCATCTCAACTCCAATGGGTGAAGGAGCAATTGCTATCGTTCGATTAAGTGGGGATGAAGCGATTGATATAGCAAACCGAGTATTTAAAGGGAAAAATTTAAAAGAGGTTGACTCACATACGATTCATTATGGACATATTGTAGATCCAGATACAAACCAAGTCGTAGAGGAAGTAATGCTAACCTTGATGAGAGGACCTAAGACCTTTACGAGAGAGGATGTAGTTGAAATCAATTGCCATGGTGGACTCGTATCGGTAAACCGCGTTCTTCAGTTGGTTCTTACCAATGGAGCAAGACTAGCTGAGCCTGGGGAATTTACAAAGCGTGCCTTTTTAAATGGTCGGATAGATCTCTCGCAGGCAGAAGCAGTTATGGATTTAATCCGTGCAAAGACTGACCGTGCGATGAATGTAGCAATTGGTCAAATGGAAGGGAAGTTATCTACCCTTATCAATCGTTTGCGTCAAGAATTGCTTGAAACATTAGCACATATTGAAGTGAATATAGATTATCCTGAGTATGATGACGTGGAAGAAATGACCCATCGTGTGTTACTCGAAAAAGCCAGCAAAGTACGCGTGGAAATCATCAAATTATTAGAAACCTCAAACCAAGGGAAAATTTTACGAGAAGGCTTATCTACTGTTATTATAGGTAGGCCGAATGTTGGAAAATCGTCTTTATTAAATAGCCTCGTTCATGAAAATAAGGCAATTGTAACAGATATTCCAGGGACAACTCGGGATGTGATTGAAGAATATGTCAATGTTCGAGGGGTTCCATTACGTCTTGTCGATACTGCAGGAATCCGTGAAACTGAGGATATCGTGGAACGTATTGGTGTTGAACGCTCACGTGAGGTTTTGAAAAAGGCGGATCTTATTTTACTTGTGTTAAACTATGGGGATGAGTTGACGGAAGAGGACGAGCGTTTATTTGAAGCTGTTTCAGGTATGGATTCAATCATCATCATTAACAAAACAGATCTTCCGCAAAAGATAAATATGGAAAAGGTTAAGGAGCTTGCTAAAGACAATCCAATCGTTACCACCTCTTTACTAGAGGAAAAAGGAGTAGATGCTTTAGAAGAAGCGATTTCCTCCCTGTTTTTTACTGGTAATGTCGAAGCAAATGATTTAACATATGTTTCTAACTCTCGTCATATCGCCTTGTTAACGCAAGCAAAAAAATCAATTGAAGATGCGATTACAGGCGTGGAATCTGATCTACCAATAGACATGGTTCAAATTGATTTAACAAGAACATGGGAACTATTAGGGGAAATTGTCGGAGATGCTGTTCACGAAAGTTTAATCAATCAGCTATTTTCACAATTTTGTTTAGGAAAATAGAAATTAAACATGAGTTCAAATGGTGTCTTTTTCTGTCACTTTTTGAACATCCTTTAAGAGGAGGAAGTAACATTGAGCTATGATGCCGGTAATTACGATGTCATCGTCATCGGTGCAGGTCATGCGGGTAGTGAAGCTGGTTTAGCTTCTGCTCGTCTAGGTGCCAAGACACTGATGATTACAATCAATTTAGATATGGTCGCATTTATGCCATGTAACCCATCCATAGGTGGACCTGCCAAAGGAACTGTTGTTCGTGAAATCGACGCCTTGGGCGGTGAAATGGCCAAAAATATAGATAAAACACATATTCAAATGAGAATGCTAAACACAGGGAAGGGTCCTGCTGTTCGTGCTTTACGTGCGCAAGCAGATAAGTTTTCCTATCAACATGAAATGAAAAGAACATTAGAAAATGAACCGAATTTAACCCTTGTCCAAGGAATGGTGGAACGTCTAATTGTTGAAGATGATGTGTGTAAAGGTGTAATTACGAAAACTGGTGCCACCTACCATGCCAAAACAGTTGTTATTACAACAGGTACATTTTTACGTGGCGAAATCATTATTGGTGAATTAAAGTACTCAAGTGGACCAAATAACCAACAGCCATCTATTAAGTTATCTGAGCAACTTGATGAGTTAGGCTTCAATTTAGTGCGTTTTAAGACGGGTACACCACCACGTGTGAATAGTCATACGATTGACTACAGTAAAACAGAAATCCAACCTGGTGATGAAACACCTAGGGCTTTTTCATATGAAACAGTCAAATACATCACCGATCAGCTTCCATGCTGGTTAACATATACGAGCGAAAAAACACATCAAATCATTGATGAAAATTTACATCGTTCTCCTATGTACTCCGGAATGATTAAAGGTACTGGGCCACGATACTGCCCATCCATAGAGGATAAAGTAGTACGGTTCCATGACAAACCAAGACATCAAATTTTCCTTGAGCCAGAGGGAAGAAATACGCAGGAGGTCTATGTTCAAGGCCTTTCTACAAGCTTACCTGAAGACGTACAACATCGTTTGATTGCGTCTGTTCCAGGACTTGAAAATGCCCAAATGATGAGACCGGGATATGCGATCGAATACGATGCGATTATCCCGACCCAACTTTGGCCAACACTTGAAACGAAAAAAATCAAAAACCTTTATACAGCGGGTCAAATAAATGGAACATCTGGGTATGAGGAAGCGGCAGCTCAAGGGATTATGGCTGGTATTAATGCAGGACGTCGTGCTCTTGATAAAGAGGAAGTTATTTTAAGCCGTTCAGATGCTTATATCGGTGTACTTATTGATGATTTGGTTACAAAAGGTACAGCTGAACCCTATCGACTCTTAACTTCTCGTGCGGAATATCGTTTACTTCTTCGCCACGATAATGCAGATCTACGTTTAACAGAGCTTGGTTATGAAATTGGGTTAATTCCTGAAGAAAGATATCAAAAGTTCTTAGATAAAAAAGCAGCTATTGAACAAGAAATGGAACGTCTTCAAGGTATACGAATTAAACCAACAGATGAAGTACAAGAACTAATTCGCTCAGTTGGTGGAAGTGAGTTAAAGGATGGCATTTTAGCATCAGATTTATTAAAACGACCTGAAATGACGTATGAGCATATTCGTAAATTAGCTCCTAGTAATCAAGAGATTCATCCTGATGTAGCGGAGCAAATTGAGATTCAGATCAAGTATGAAGGATATATTCAAAAATCCTTACAGCAAGTTGATAAGTTAAAGCGGATGGAAGATAAAAAAATCCCAGAAAATATTGATTATGACGCTATTTCTGGTTTAGCAAATGAAGCTAGAGCGAATTTGAAAGAAGTACATCCTTTGTCACTTGCTCAAGCCTCTAGGATTTCAGGTGTAAATCCAGCTGATATTTCCATTCTGCTCGTATACCTTGAGCAAGGGAAAATTGCACGGGTAAACTAATTGGGGAAGGAAACGAAAATGGACACTTCATTATTTACATCTATGTTGGAGGAGAAGGGGATTTCCCTTTCTCCAACCCAACTAAATCAGTTTGAAACCTATTATAAAATATTAGTTGAATGGAATGAAAAAATGAACCTTACGGCGATTACAGAGAAGCCTGAGGTATATTTAAAGCATTTTTACGATTCGATTTCAGCTTCATTTTATTATGATTTTACAAAGGAATATTCGATTTGTGACGTAGGAGCGGGTGCGGGATTCCCAAGTATCCCTTTAAAAATCTGTTTTCCGAATTTAAAAATTTCCATTGTCGACTCTCTTCAAAAGCGAATTACTTTCCTTAACGAGCTTTCAAAGGAGCTACAGCTTGATCATGTGGCCTTTTATCATGATCGTGCCGAAACCTTTGGGCAAAAGGGAGAAATTCGGGAATCCTTTGATATTGTAATGGCAAGAGCTGTCGCTAGAATGTCTGTATTAAGTGAATTATGTTTACCACTTGTGAAGGTAAATGGAACATTTATCGCAATGAAGGCTGCCTCCGTAGCAGAAGAGCTAGAGGAAGGGAAGAAAGCCCTCACTACACTAGGTGGCAACCTAGAAGAGGTACATCACTTTTTATTACCGATTGAAAATAGTGACCGAAACATTGTAATCATCGAGAAGAAGAAACCAACACCAAAAAAATACCCTCGTAAACCAGGGACACCAAATCGTTCACCTATTAAATAATCTGTGGTGGACGATTTTATTACATGTATATCATTTGTAAGCCCCACGAATTAGTAGAAAGATAGTAAGATTTTTGTAAAATTCATGTTATAATAGAAGGAATGAGAGAGTAAATAGAGAATACGTATTAGTGGGAGTTCTAAGGGGTGGTGGAATTATGAAACATCCATTTTCACGATTATTTAGCATCGGTGAAAAAGATGATAAACAACAAATGAATCAAGAACAGGTGGTAGAAGCACAATTAGAGGATTCAATAGATGATGAAGAGACACACCTGGAGGAAGTACGACAAATTCCGATAAATGAGATTGTTCCAAACCGATATCAACCGAGAACTGTTTTTGCAGAGGATAAAATAAAAGAGCTTGCATTAACCATACGTACACATGGGATCATCCAACCAATAGTTGTTCGACAATTTGCTGATAATCAATATGAAATCATTGCTGGTGAACGACGTTGGAGAGCCGTTCAGACTCTTGAATGGGAGACAATTCCAGCAATTATTAAAGAATTCAATGATGCAGAAACCGCATCCGTTGCGTTGATCGAAAACCTACAACGAGAAGAATTATCAGCGATTGAAGAAGCGTATGCTTATGCTAGATTACTAGAATTACATAACCTTACACAGGAAGCGCTAGCTCAGCGACTAGGGAAAGGGCAGTCCACAATCGCAAATAAGCTGCGTTTATTAAAGTTGCCTGAAGAAGTCCAACAAATGCTAATGCAAAAGAAGCTTACAGAGCGTCATGCAAGAGCCTTAATTCCGCTTAAGGATCCAGAAAAGCAAATTAAACTGATGCATGACATTATTGAAAAAGAACTAAATGTTAAGCAAACAGAAGATCGCGTCGTGAAAATCCTTGAATTAGAAAAAGAGCGAAAGCGACCAAAGCCAAAATTCAAAGCAGTCAGTCGCGATATGAGAATCGCAATGAATACGATTCGTCAATCATTAACAATGGTTGAGGAAAGTGGTGTCAACTTAAATACAGAAGAGGAAGAATTCGATGACTATTTCCAATTTACGATACGAATTCCCAAAAAAAAATAAACAAATCCATTTCCTTACCTTTTCGGGGTGAGGGAATTTTTTTTGATTAGGTTCTTAAACTGTTTTTTGCGAACAACTTAGAAAAAACATACCATTTATCATAGGAAATGTTTCACGTGAAACATTTTTTATAAAAAAAGATAAACCCTATCATTTTTTCGTGATAGAATAGTAAAAGTGATAGTATAAACTTATTCAGTTGGCAAACCTCAACCGAATAAGTTTAAGCCTCTGGCAGATGCCACAGATTTTCAAAGGAAATTTTCGAACTTAGGATCAAAGACGAAGAACGCCACTTCCTGTGGCAACGTCTTTGTGACCCACCTCCAGTGGGCCTAAAAATCTGGGCACAAATACGCCAAGGCGCATTTGATAAAAACCCTCACTTTGTAAAAAAATGTAGATAAGTAGTTTATAAGTGAAAGTAGGTGACATCGTGGGGAAAATCATCTCAATTTCTAACCAAAAGGGTGGAGTAGGGAAAACTACTACTTCTGTTAACCTTAGCGCATGTTTAGCTTATGTCGGAAAGCGTGTTTTACTTGTTGACATTGACCCTCAAGGGAATGCGACAAGTGGTTGCGGCATAGAAAAAGCAAACGTAGATCAATGCATCTATGATGTGCTTGTTGATGATGTAGAAGCGAAGGATGTTACAGTTCCAACGACAGTTGAAAATTTATATATGATTCCAGCAACAATCCAATTAGCGGGTGCTGAAATTGAGTTAGTGCCGACTATTTCTCGCGAGGTTCGTCTGAAAAGAGCCTTAGATGAAGTTAGAGACCAATATGACTATATTATTATTGACTGTCCACCATCATTAGGTCTGTTAACATTAAATGCATTAACAGCTTCTGATACAGTGATCATTCCAGTTCAGTGTGAATATTATGCACTTGAGGGCCTAAGTCAGCTTTTAAATACCATTCGTTTGGTTCAAAAACATCTTAATACAGATTTAATGATTGATGGAGTACTTTTAACTATGCTTGACGCAAGAACAAACTTAGGTATTCAAGTCATTGATGAAGTTAAAAAGTATTTCCAAGACAAAGTTTATAAAACAATTATTCCAAGAAATGTACGATTAAGTGAAGCTCCAAGTCACGGAGAACCAATCATCATCTATGATCCAAAATCAAGAGGTGCTGAAGTATACTTAGATCTTGCAAAGGAAGTGATTGTGAATGGCTAAGGGGTTAGGTAAAGGTTTTAATGCTTTATTTCCAACCATGGACGAAGTAGGTAAAGAAGAGGTTGTAAAAGAGATTAAAGTTAGTGAGTTAAAGCCAAATCCATATCAACCAAGAAAGACATTTGAGCCAGAGGCAATTGCTGAGCTAAAGGAGTCCATACTTACACATGGAGTTTTGCAACCTTTAATTGTCAGAAAAACGATTAAGGGATATCAAATTGTGGCAGGTGAGAGACGATTCCGTGCTGCAAAAGAGGCAAAGCTAGCAACAGTTCCTGTTGTTGTTAGAGAGCTTGATGAGCAACAAATGATGGAAATTGCATTACTCGAAAATCTTCAGCGTGAGGATTTATCACCAATTGAAGAGGCCTTTGCTTACCAATCCTTATTGGACAATTTAAAAATCACACAAGAACAGCTTTCAAAAAGAGTAGGAAAAAGTAGACCCCATATTGCAAATCACCTTCGTCTTTTATCTCTACCTAAACATGTACAAATTTTAATTTCTGAAGGAAAATTGTCCATGGGACATGGACGTACATTATTAGGACTTAAAAAGAAGGAAAAATTGAATGCGATTGTTGATAAGGTCATTGCTGAGGAGTTAAATGTTCGTCAATTAGAAGCGTTGGTTAATCAACTGAATCAAAATGTTCCACGTGAAACATCTAAACCACCAAAAAAGGAAAAGGATGTCTTTATTAAAGAACAAGAGTCGTTCCTCCGCGAACGTTTTGGTACATCTGTAACGATTAAACAAACGAAGAAAAAGGGAAAAATTGAAATTGAGTTCTTTTCAAATGAAGATCTTGAAAGAATTCTTGAACTGTTAGAATCACCAAAAATCTCATAATGACCAATAAAAAACCTGCATGTTTTTATTTAATCAAATAAGACTGTGCAGCGTTTTTTATTACATACAAATTTATATACTAGGGGAAATGAAAATTGGTTTTGTTAGGGACGATTGTAAATGGGTTGTGTATTGCAGCTGGAACCTTATTGGGAAAGGTATTACACAGAATTCCCGAAAAGATAAAAACAACGGTTATGCATGGAATTGGACTTGCTGTTTGTTTGCTTGGAATTCAAATGGGACTAAAAAGTGAACAGTTCCTAATTGTTATTTTTAGTTTAGTATTTGGTGGTATTCTCGGTGAATGGTGGGGTCTTGAAGACAAATTAAATACATTAGGTAGATGGATTGAAAAGAAGGTTGGCTCCTCATCAGGTGAGGGCACAATTGCAAAGGGTTTCGTTACAGCTACCTTGATATTTGTAATAGGTGCAATGGCAATCATTGGGGCCCTTGATAGTGGATTACGTAATGATCACCGTGTTCTTTATACAAAGTCCATTCTAGATGGATTTACAAGTTTAATATTATCGACAACGTTAGGTATTGGTGTACTGTTTTCTGCAGTGCCTGTTATACTGTATCAAGGCTCTATTGCTTTATTTGCGACACAAATTGATAAATGGGTTCCAGCTGAGCTTATGGACTCGTTTATTGTCGAAATGACTGGAGCGGGCGGCCTAATGATTATTGCAATTGGGACAAATTTATTAGGCATAACGAATATACGTGTTGCCAATCTATTACCAGGTATTTTAGTAGTCGCGATTCTCGTAACTTTGTTGTATTTTTGGGATTCTATTATCTATTTCGCGCAAGCTATTATTTAAACCTCTTCTATGACAGAAGAGGTTTTTTTATAGGGTAAATCGCTCCTTCTCGATTGGGTCGAGTTCCATCTTTCGAAGATACTTATGTTCAGCCCTATAAATACCATTTGAAATGGTATCAGCTAGTTTCATAACTAAATTTAATCTTGTATTCTGTAGGACGAAAAACTCCATAAATCCACTGACATTTACAATCCCTGTAATATGCATGTCACCAATAGGGGTTAATTCCTTATTTACGCCCGCACCAGGTTTGATTGGCCCTTCGCCAATAGTAATGAACCCTACGCTCTTTAATCGGCCAAGACAGGCATCTATTCCAATAATAAAGGGATCTGAATAATTCTGTTTCATTTCCTCAATTTTATCTTGAAGATTAACTGCATGAATAGGTTCGTCCAATGTGCCATATACATGAAAGTGGGACAGTCCTTTTTCGATAATTTTTGAACCGATTAAGGGCCCAAGACAGTCGCCAGTGGAACGGTCTGTGCCAATGCAAAAGATAACAATTGGCTGATCGGTCTTAGGTGGGAGCATCGAATTGATTTTTAAGGCAATTTGGTGATCGGCTAATTCATGGTCATGTGAAATTCGAAAAGGTTCATTTTTTAGATGGTCAAATAATTTGTATCTTAGATTCATAGGTTTTTCACCCCTTTTTAACTGTAGTAACAGTATACGGAAGAATCTTATATTCTATACATCTGAAAAATAATCTTTAGCTTGTATGTTGGTCGTTTTAGTAGATAGAGGAATTATGAGCGGCGGGGGGATTGTATGTTTCAAGCAGGAATTCGGTGGATGTTTCTAATTTTAGGTACGGCTATTGGTGCAGGGTATGCATCAGGTAGAGAAATTTGGCAGTTTTATGGTGAACAGAGTGGTCTGGCTATTATTTTTTTTACATTTATTTTTATCATTTGTTGCTATATCATAATGAAAATTAGTTATGAAAAAAAAGCAGAACATTTTGTGCCGGTATTAAAAGAACTAGTAGGGGAAAAGGTTTCACATGTATATGATGTCATTACGATTCTATACTTATTTTCGACGACAGTCGTAATGTTAGCTGGTGGTGGTGCTACTTTAGAATTGTTTAATATCACGTTTTGGTGGGGCATTTTAATTTTTGGTTTTTTCCTTGTTTTGGTGTTTTTATGGAATATTAATGGCCTGGTCTCGATAAATATGGCAATTATTCCTGCCTTAATTATTTTTTTAATCACGGTTTTGTTTATTTTCTTAACATCTGGTGGAAAGGAATTCTCATTTAATCTCCAAGAGCAAAGCAACTGGCCATCTGCCTTTACGTTTACAGCACTTAACATTTTACCACTTGTTGCTGTGTTAGGCGCAATTGGAAAAGAAATGAAGTCAAAAGGTGAGGCATGGGTTGCGAGTATTGGAAGTGGTTTGTTTTTAGGTGTTATAACTTTTATTTATAATGAAGCACTCATTGAGGTGGCACAGGAAATAATGCTATATGAAATTCCATTGTTTGTGATTCTGAAGAACTTTCCTTATGTAGCGGTGTTTATTATGTCCATTCTCTTATTTGGTGCGATATTCACAACCGCGGCATCAGGGTTATTAGGATTATCCACACGTTTTAAGGAAAAAATGAAAATGCCGTTGTGGATAATTGCGATTTTGCTGATTTTACTGATGATCCCCTTTACCACTTTTGGCTTTTCAACCCTTGTTTCAATTTTATATCCAATATATGGAATTGCAAATTTATATTTATTAGCTGTTATTTTACTTTATCCGATTGTAAATCGCTACAATTTCAAATGATTTCTTGGTACAATACAATAAATATGAAGGATAAAGGGTGAATGTCATGGTTGAAAAAGACTACGGATTACATGATATTGTTGAAATGAAGAAACCTCATCCGTGTGGAACAAATAAATGGAAAATCATTCGACTGGGGATGGATATTCGAATAAAATGTGAAGGTTGTGCGCATAGCGTACTCATTCCACGAAAAGAATTCGGACGAAAATTAAAAAAGATTTTAGTAAAGCATGAGGAATAGAGCCTCATGTTTTTTTATTGGGAAGAGTTGCATTTAAGTGCTAAATCTTTTTTGTAGTATTTTAAAAAAGGTGATTTATAATATAGGATATGATATTTGGATCTACGTGGGGAGATGAGTGGATTGGCCACATTTAAATCTGCATGTCCATTAAATTGTTGGGATAGCTGTGGTTTTGTTGTTGAAGTAGAAGATGGAAAAATTATTAAAATAGATGGCGATAAAGAACATCCAATTACAAAGGGGAAGATTTGTGGCCGAGGCCGTATGTTGGAAGCAAGAACAAACTCTGATGAACGGATTCTTTATCCTTTGAAAAAAATAGATGGAGAGTTTCAGAGAATTACGTGGGAGCAGGCTTTAACTGAAATTTCAGCGAAACTTGCAGATGTGAGACAGAAATATGGTTCTACTGCTGTATTACATAGCCATGACTATGCAAATGGAGGACTATTAACAAAAATCCCGGATCGCTTTTTTAATTGTTTTGGTGGTGCTACTGAACTAATTGGAAGCATCTGCTGGGGTTCCGGAATTGAAGCTCAAAATTGGGATTTTGGAAATGCGGCAAGTCATGCTCCAGATGATATATACAATAGTAAAAATGTAGTTATTTGGGGAAGAAATGTAACCCGAACAAACATGCATCTTTTCGCTAATTTACAGGAAGTGAAAAAGAAGGGTGCCAACTTAATTGTCATTGATCCTATCTATAATGGTACGGCTAAAATTGCACATTCATACATCTCCATTACTCCAGGAATGGATGGGTTCTTGGCGATTGGAATTATGAAGGAAATGCTTCGCCTAGGGCTACAAAATCAAGATTTTATTGAAAACTATACAATTGGTTTTGAAGATTTAGTCGATGTAATAGATTCAGTATCAATGGAACAAATCGAGAAAATAACAAATGTTCCACGTGAAACAATTACACATTTAGCACATGTTTATAGTGATGGTCCAACAACGACCTATATGGGATTAGGAATGCAGCGTTACGCTAATGGGGGAAATACAATCCGTTTAATTGATGCCCTTGTTGCAATTAGTGGGAATGTTGGAATTCCTGGTGGTGGTGCAAATTTTGGTAATACACAGGTTGGCCAAAGCTTTAATAGTGATGCATTGACTCTCCCTGAGAGAAAAAAGGAAACAAGAGCATTTGTAATGGCTGAACAAGCGAAAAAAATCTTAACGGCTTCAGATCCGCCAATCAAAATGATTATGGTATCATGTGGGAATCCGTTGACACAGGTGCCAAACACAGCACTTGTGGAGGAAGCTTTTCAGTCAGTAGACACGGTTGTTGTACTAGAACAGTTTATGACCGACACAGCAAGATTGGCTGATTATCTGCTACCATCAGCGACCGTTTTTGAGGAAGAAGATATTTACTATTCCTCCATGTATCATCATTTTGTTAATTATGGACCAAAGCTAGTCGAAGCCCGTGGTGAAGCAAAATCAGATGTATGGATTTGGACAGAACTAGCAAAAAAGCTAGGCTTTGGAGAAGATTTTGACTATACAAGAGAAGAGTTTATCAAAATGGGAATGGGTTCATTACAGGATGAAGGAATTACTTTTGACGTAATTAAAGAGAAAAACCATGTTCCACTTCCAGTACAGCTTGTACCTTGGCACGATTATCAATTTAAAACTCGATCGAAAAAATTTGAATTTACTTCATCGCTAGGGGAGACAAAAGGGTATGATGGACGTTTGAAAATCTCATATCCAAGAGAATCCATTCATTCAAACCAAAATCTAGCCCAAAAATACCCATATTCACTTTTAACGATTCATCCTTTACGCTCAAATCATTCACAAAATTATCACTTGATTGAAGGATTGCAATCAGTAAAGGTTGAAATCTCAAAGGATATTGCAGAGCAAAAGGGTCTAGAGCCAAATGATAGAGTGAGAGTGTTTAATGATCGTGGAGAAATTACAGGAAAGGTTCAGATTTTAAAGGACTCAGCTCGAAATATCGTTTGCATTGATGAAGGACAATGGCATCTTTTTGGTGGTAGTGTAAATCAACTGACTTCACATGAGGTTTCCGATAATGGGCTTGGGAGTACGTTATATGATTGCCTTGTTGGAATTGAAAAGATTATCGAATAGATATTTGGTATACTTACGAAAGCCGTTTCTAGCCGAAACGGCTTGTGTTTTTGATGAGGAATATCTATAATTGTTGAAGGCTAGTTAGTATGTTACGGATAAGAGGAGTGGAATAATCAATGGCGTTAACAGCAGGTATCGTTGGTCTTCCAAATGTCGGAAAATCAACTCTTTTTAATGCAATTACTCAAGCAGGCGCAGAATCAGCGAACTATCCGTTCTGTACAATCGACCCAAATGTGGGGATTGTTGAGGTTCCAGATGAGCGTTTAAATAAATTAACAGAATTAGTACAACCCAAAAAGACTGTTCCAACAACTTTTGAATTTACGGATATTGCAGGAATTGTTAAAGGTGCCAGCAAAGGGGAAGGTCTTGGAAATAAGTTTTTATCACATATCCGTCAAGTGGATGCAATTTGTCATGTTGTACGTTGTTTTGCAGATGATAATATTACACACGTAGCGGGCAAGGTAGATCCAATTGCTGATATTGAGACAATCAATTTAGAACTTATTTTAGCGGATTTGGAGTCAGTAGATAAGCGTATTGATCGTGTTGCGAAGCTTGCAAAGCAAAAGGATAAGGATGCTGTTGCAGAACACGAAGTACTTGTTATGTTAAAAGAAGCATTTGAAAATGAACAACCAGCTCGTGCAATTGAATTTACAGACGAACAAATGAAGTATGTAAAAGGCATGCATTTATTAACAAGTAAACCAGTTTTATACGTTGCCAATGTTGGTGAAGATGATGTAGCTGAACCTTCTTCAAACGAGTATGTTCAATCGGTTCGTGAGTTTGCAGAAAAAGACAATGCTGAAGTTATTGTAATTTGTGCGAAAATCGAGTCAGAGATCGTTGAGCTTGACGGAGAAGAAAAGGAAATGTTCCTTGAAGAGTTGGGAATTGAGGAATCTGGACTTGATCAATTAATTCGTACTGCGTATCATTTATTAGGTCTTGCTACGTATTTTACAGCTGGTGTACAAGAGGTAAGAGCATGGACGTTTAGAAAAGGAATGAAAGCTCCACAGTGTGCAGGGATCATTCACTCTGATTTTGAGAGAGGGTTTATCCGTGCAGAGACAGTATCGTATGAAGATTTGCTTGCAGGTGGTTCGATGACTGCTGCTCGTGAGGCAGGTAAGGTACGTCTTGAAGGGAAAGAATATGTTGTTCAAGATGGAGATGTCATTCATTTCCGATTTAATGTATAAGGTATGTGTAAAGTAGCCACAGGACGAGTTCTCGTTTTGTGGTTTTCTTTTAAAAAAGTTGGACGCAGCTGAATAAAGTTAAACATTTCTTGCCTACAATTTATTCATGTGATATAATATTTTTCTGTGAGTAATTGAAAAAATTGCTCCTTGCTCTTTTTAGATAAAGAGCCGTTAGTCCAAAAGGAGGTGTAACGTGATGAGAAAATACGAAGTTATGTATATCATCCGTCCAAACATTGATGATGAAGCGAAAAAGGCTTTAGTTGAGCGTTTTAATGGCGTTTTAACTGACAATGGTGCGGAGATTACAAACGTAAAAGAATGGGGTAAGCGCCGTTTAGCTTATGAAATCAATGATTTCCGCGATGGTTATTACATGATTCTTAACGTAGTGTCTAACGCTGAAGCTGTTAGCGAATTCGATCGTTTAGCGAAGATCAGTGAAGACATTATCCGTCATATCGTTGTTAAAGAAGAAGAATAAGAATAAGAATATTTTAGAGTATAGACTCTGTTTCAATATCCTGTTAAGGAGATGGTTCTGATGATGAATCGCGTAGTTCTCGTTGGGAGACTTACAAAGGATCCGGAATTACGGTATACCCCAAGTGGAGTTGCAGTTGCAACCTTCACACTCGCAGTAAATCGAACATTTACGAATCAGTCAGGCGAACGTGAAGCTGACTTCATTAATTGCGTTGTATGGCGCCGACCCGCTGAAAACGTGGCGAACTTTCTGAAAAAGGGAAGTTTAGCAGGCGTTGATGGTCGTCTTCAAACGAGAAATTATGAAGGTCAAGATGGCAAACGCGTATATGTTACTGAGGTTGTAGCAGAAAGTGTTCAATTCCTTGAACCTCGAAATGCAAATGACCAACAGCGCAGCGGTGGAGGTAACTTTGGTGGCAATAATGGCGGAGGCTATGGTGGTAATCAAGGTGGCTACGGTGGCAACCAGGGTGGAAGCCAAGGCGGTGGCCAAGGTGGATACTCTCCATTTGGACAGAGTCAGAACCCAAATCAAAACCAAGGACCTACAAGAGTAGACCAAGATCCATTTGCGAATGATGGACAACCCATCGATATTTCAGACGATGATCTTCCATTCTAACTTGTAAGTTAATCTATAAAATGAAATTCGGAAGGAGGAAAAAGAGATGGCAGGCGGACGTAAAGGTGGACGTGCAAAGCGTCGTAAAGTGTGTTACTTCACAGCTAATGGAATTACACACATCGATTACAAAGAAGTAGATTTACTTAAAAAATTCGTTTCTGAGCGTGGTAAAATCTTACCTCGTCGAGTAACTGGTACAAGCGCAAAATACCAACGTAAATTAACAGTTGCTATTAAACGTGCTCGTCAAATGGCATTATTACCATATGTATCTGGTGAATAGTAAACAAAAGCGATGACTGTCAATGCGGTCATCGCTTTTTTTATGGTTATTTTTTGACGGGACCAAGAGAACCGTCCCTGTGGTTCTTACATTGTTTGCTTTTGTATGAAAAAACGAGGTGAAGCTACTATAAGTAATACTAAAACGATTGAACATGCAATAAAGGATCCTAGCATTGCAATGCTGTTAAATGTAAAGGAGTAAAACACAGGGTCCATTCCTTTTGGTGCATACATGCCCCAGTATATAAATCCAGCAAGAAAATGCCAGAAGTAACGTGCTACACTTCCTACAAATATTGCGAATACAATCATAACTAAAGCTAATCCTTTTTTATTTTTATTTAACATGTTTTGAACCGGACTTTTAAATAAACCAGCAAAACCGATAAAAGGAAAAGCAATTACAAATTCAATAAAACCTTGTAATGGATGAATAATTTGAGGGTCGAATACAAGTTGTAATAATCCCCATATTAATCCTGAAAGAAACCCTGTTTTGAATCCCCATCTTAAAGAAATAATAAATACAGGAACCATTGCAAAAGAAATGGATATTGTTGCGATTTTAATAGATGGTACAAATATGTCCAGTGCCAACGCCAATACTGCAAAAATTGCAGCTTCAATCATTGCCTGTAATCTTGTGTTTCTCATAAAAAAATCCCCCTTGAAGTATGTTGTAAAAAAACGCACCCCAAAGGAGAACAACTTTAATAAAAGTATAAGTTCTCAGGTAACTCTCACATCCCTACGCTAGCATTAACTAACAGGTTCGAAGGGTCTGAACTCTAATGTTCACTCTCAGCAAAATTGCTCCCCTTGTGGTTACGTTTATTCATTTAATTACTATCATAATAGAAAATAGGGAAAAGTAAAACAAAAAGTTTTTATAACAGGAGATATTCGACTAAAGAATGACAGGTTTCTATGTCAAACTTTGAAGACATCATGTTCAGTGGAGGTCCAAAAGTTGAAGACTTTCTAGTAAATCTTTAAAATAGAAAGTGATTGTTAAAATAGGCTCATGTTTTAAAGGGTCATATAAGTTGAGGTGAAAAGGTGAAAAACGCAAAAAATTTAACAGAAGGCGCCATGCTACTAGCTTTTTATAGTGTGCTATTACTTCTTACTTTATATATCCCACTATTAGGAGCTTTATTTTTATTCCTTTTGCCAGTACCATTTATTCTGTTTACGGTGAAATATCGGGTAAAGCAGTCATTCCTATTTCTACTAATTGCCTTTTTATTATCTGGGCTATTAGGTTCGGTTTTGGGGATTATACATACGATTGTGTTTGGAATAACAGGAATCTTACTAGGTGAGTTGATCAACCGAGGAAGAAGTGGTATCGAGCTTTTTCTAGGCTCCTGTTTATCGTATTTGTTCTCAATCGTGCTACTGTATGTAACAGCTATAGCAGTTCTGCAAATTGATGTATTTGACATGATTCGAGAGAGCTCACGGGAATCTTTTGCCATGGCTGAGAGTATAATGAGGGCAACAGGGGGCGAAGTGAATAAAGAGGCTATTGCAAAACTTGAAGAGTCAATTAACATGATGCAATACATCGTCCCAAGTATGTTCGTTTTGTTTGCGATGCTTCTAGCCTTTGTTACGGTAATAGCAATGAAACCAGTGCTTACCCGACTTCAAGTGAAAATGAATCCATTTCCACCTTTCCGGGAGATTACTTTTCCTAAGAGTATTTTATGGTATTACTTACTAATTTTACTTTTAAGCTTTGTTGAATTGGAAAAGGGTACGTTTGGGTATACCGCCTTTTTAAATCTCTTTTTTGTTCTGCAGTTATTTATGATAATTCAAGGTCTGTCCTTCATTTATTATTTTTGCCATCAAAAAGGAATTACAAAGGCTGTGCCAATTATACTGACAATCTTCACACCATTTCTCCTTTATATTATTCGAATCTTAGGTATAATTGACATAGGGTTTCAACTGAGAAATCGAATTAGCGGAAAGAAGTAAAACAAAGCTTTAGGGAGCTGAAAATTACATGCCAGATTTTTACAAAAGGAAGTTATTTCGCTATCCTATTTATGCATTGCTTGTGATAACAAGTATTTTTAGTGCAATTCTTGTTTATTTTAAATGGATGATCGGGTTAGCATGTTTTCTGCTCCTTGGATTTATTGTGTATTTTTTATTAAAAGCAAACTCAATTCTAAAAAAGGAAATGGAGCATTATATCTCAACCCTTTCGTATCGCTTAAAAAAGGTTGGCGAAGAAGCGTTAATGGAAATGCCGATTGGGATCCTGCTTTATAATGAGGAATTTCAGGTTGAGTGGGCAAATGCCTATTTATCGAACTTTCTTGACGCAGATACGCTGGTAGGAAGATCGCTTTATGAGGTTGAGGAACTGATTGTACCCTTAATTCAACAAGAGATCGAAAGTGAGACAATTACATTAAATGAGCAGAAATTCAAGGTCATCATAAAGAGAGAAGAACGTTTACTTTATTTCTTTGATGTAACTGAACAAATGGAAATTGTGCAATTGTATGAAGCAGAGCGAACTGTTTTGGGGATTATCTTTTTAGATAACTATGATGAAGTAACCCAGGGAATGGATGATCAACGAAAAAGCTCGCTTAATAGCCAAGTTACATCCATATTGAATGAATGGGCGAATGAGCATGGCGTCTTTTTAAAGCGGACTTCATCTGAGCGATTCATCGCCGTGTTGAATGAAGAGATCCTATCGAATCTTGAAAAAACAAAATTCACGATTTTGGATGATGTGAGGGAAAACACCGCAAAAGATAGCGTAGCATTAACCCTAAGTATTGGGATTGGAATAGGCGTTCCAACACTTCCAGAGCTTGGTGCGGCGGCGCAATCAAGTTTAGACCTAGCATTGGGACGTGGTGGAGACCAAGTTGCGATTAAACTTCCGAATGGGAAGGTTAAGTTTTATGGCGGCAAAACGAATCCCATGGAAAAACGGACCAGGGTCCGCGCACGAGTGATTTCACATGCATTAAAGGAAATTGTCTCTGAAAGTGATAAAGTCATCATAATGGGCCATAAATACCCTGATATGGATGCAGTAGGGGCTTCCATTGGAATTTTAAAAGTGGCACAAATGAACCATAAAGAAGGGTACATTGTTTTAAATCCAAATGAAATTGATTCAGGTGTAGGACGTCTACTTGAGGAAGTGAAAGAAAATACAGAACTCTGGTCCTATTTTATTACACCAGAACAAGCTCTTGAAATCGCTACAAACGAAACGCTGCTTGTTGTTGTAGACACCCATAAGCCGTCGCTTGTTATTGAGGAAAAACTCGTATCAAAAATTGATAAAGTAGTGGTCATTGACCATCACCGTCGCGGTGAAGAATTTATACAATCACCATTACTCGTATATATGGAACCATATGCCTCATCTACAGCAGAATTGGTCACAGAGCTTCTTGAATATCAGCCAAAGCGTAAGAAAATCGATATGCTTGAGGCGACTGCTCTACTTGCGGGAATTATTGTTGATACAAAGAGCTTTACGCTTCGAACAGGCTCAAGAACATTCGATGCGGCATCCTATTTACGTGCTCAAGGTGCGGATACGGTCCTCGTTCAGAAATTCCTTAAGGAAAACATGGATCAGTTTAAAAAACGTTCAAAACTGATTGAATCAGCGTTTATTTATAAAAATGGAATTGCGATTGCAAAAGGAAAAGAAAATGAGACGTACGATCAAGTGATGATTGCTCAGGCAGCAGATACATTGCTAACGATGAATGACGTAGTTGCCTCATTTGTGATTTCCATCCGCCATGATTTAAGAGTTGGAATCAGTGCTCGGTCATTAGGAGAGGTCAATGTCCAGTTAATTATGGAAGGTTTAGGTGGCGGTGGCCATTTGACAAATGCAGCTACTCAGCTTACGGACACAACGATCGAAGAAGCAGAAGAACAGCTACTTTTAGTTATAGATGAGTATTTAGAGGGAGGTACAAAGGAATGAAAGTCATTTTCTTAAAAGATGTAAAAGGTAAAGGAAAAAAAGGAGAAGTGAAAAACGTATCTGATGGATATGCCCACAATTTCCTAATTAAGCAAAACCTTGCGATTGAAGCGACACCAGCAAACATGAAAACATTAGAGGCAAAGAAAAATAAAGAATCAAAAGAAGCTGCAGAAGAATTAGCACAATCAAAGCAACTAAAAGAAAAGCTTGAGGCTTTAACGGTTGAGTTACAAGCAAAAGCGGGTGAGGGCGGCAGACTATTCGGCTCTGTAACTAGTAAGCAAATTGCCGATGAGCTTGCGAAAAAACATGGAATTAAAATTGATAAGCGTAAATTTGATCTTCCGGATGGAATTAGAGCATTAGGTTATACTAATGTCCCTGTAAAATTACACCCAGAAGTATCAGCAACTGTAAAAGTACATGTCAAAGAACAGTAATTTCCATTGAAAAAGAACATAGAAAACAGATAGAATGAAAAATGTGGTTTTGTTTACATACAGGATCACATTTTTTTCGTATAACAAGCTTTTTCATTTCGAAATTAGTATAATAGATAGATAGATAGATAAGAAAAGCGCAAGGCGCCCATTTATCGACGACAAGCATAAGACGAGCGCTGACAGAAGGTGCCTTTTACCTTCAGAAGCGATTGGCTTATGACCTCGAGTCGATGGTGCCTGGAGCTAGACAACAATCACAAAAATTTATACAAATAAAGGGAGTGGAGAATAGTTGAGTGACATTTTTGCTGATCGTATTCCTCCGCAAAATATAGAAGCAGAGCAAGCTGTTTTAGGCGCCATTTTTCTAGAACCGAGTTCACTTACTCTTGCTTCAGAAGTATTGATTCCAGAAGACTTTTATCGGACATCTCACCAAAAGATTTTTGACGCAATGCTAAATCTCTCAGATAAAGGTGAACCGGTCGACCTTGTCACGGTTACTTCTGAGTTAGCGGATGTCAAGATTTTAGATGAAATTGGTGGAGTTTCTTATTTAAGTGAATTGGCAGGCTCTGTTCCAACCGCAGCCAATATTGAATATTATGCGAAGATCATTGAAGAGAAATCGATTTTGCGCCGATTGATCCGCACGGCAACGACGATTGCAACGGATGGTTATTCACGTGAAGACGAGGTTGATTCTCTATTAAGTGAGGCCGAAAAAAATATTATGGAAGTGGCAAACCGTAAAAATGCGGGTGCTTTCCAAAATATTAAGGATGTTCTCGTCCAAACCTATGACAATATTGAAACCCTTCATAATCGTGTAGGCGATATTACGGGAATTCCAACAGGATTTACAGAGCTTGACAAAATGACAGCTGGATTCCAACGAAATGATTTAATTATCGTGGCAGCCCGTCCATCTGTTGGTAAGACAGCCTTCGCTCTTAATATTGCGCAAAACGTAGCAACAAAGACTGATGAGAATGTCGCCATCTTTAGTCTAGAGATGGGGGCTGAGCAGCTAGTGATGAGGATGCTTTGCGCAGAAGGAAACATCAACGCCCAAAACCTACGTACCGGCTCCTTAACACCCGAGGATTGGAGTAAGCTAACGATGGCAATGGGAAGCTTATCAAATTCAGGAATTTATATTGATGATACCCCAGGCATTCGTGTTAATGAGATTCGCTCAAAATGCCGTAGACTAAAGCAAGAAAGTGGATTAGGGATGATTCTGATTGATTACCTTCAATTGATCCAAGGAAACGGCAGAAGCGGCGAAAACCGTCAACAAGAGGTTTCTGAAATCTCTCGTTCCTTAAAAGCATTAGCTCGTGAATTGAAGGTTCCGGTTATTGCCTTATCCCAGCTTTCCCGTGGAGTTGAACAAAGACAGGACAAGCGTCCAATGATGTCAGATATTCGTGAATCAGGAAGTATTGAGCAGGATGCAGATATTGTAGCTTTCTTATACCGTGATGATTATTATGACAAAGAGTCAGAGAATAAGAATATCATTGAAATTATTATTGCAAAGCAACGTAACGGCCCAGTAGGAACAGTTTCGCTGGCTTTCGTCAAAGAATATAATAAATTCGTCAATCTCGAACGAAGGTTTGACGACGCTGGTATTCCACCAGGAGCGTAAAAAGGACGTGTCACAATTGTGATACGTCCTTTTTTTAATCTATGTCATTTTATCTATGAAATATGTTAAATGGATGCCTTTAGAAATAGGAAATCGACAGAAATTGCATAGTTCTATAAGTGGAAAGACCCAAGTCTATGTCAAAATCCTACAAAAACGTGTAAAAAAATGGAAGCAATGCTACAATTATATTACATATTGGAAACTAGTATACTATTTTTCAAATTCTATGGTAAATTAATAAAGTATAAAATAGAGAGATTTGTCGAACTATCGAATACGTCTTGGCGTATTTTGTAAGATAACGCTTTTCAACTCACAGGGTGAGAGGAACGAATTTTCGGACAAGCAACCTTTGTTCAGGGAGGAAAGACCGTGTCAAATCAAAATAATAATAAAAAAGCACCAAGAACATACATGACTTTATTTAAACGAGTTGCCATTACATCTGTTGCACTTTCAACACTTGTGTTTGGAACTGTATCTGCTGATACAAAAATTCAAACCGTGTATCACATATACATAGATGGCCAAAGAGTGGGAACAGTTGATTCCAAAAATGTCGTAGAAAAAGTAATTGATCAGAAAGTAAATTCTTTAAAGGACCAATATCAAGAACTAGACCTAGTCGCAGATAATGTATCCATCATAGAAGAACAAGCTTTTCATCCTACTTTTAATAATGTTACTACTGCAAAGAAGTTAGAAACGGAACTTGAAATTGCAGCGGAAGCTAAAGCTATTACTGTTGACGGAGAGCCAGTTGCATACCTTAAAAATGAGGAAGAAGCAAATGAAGCTCTTAAACAATTAAAATTACAATATGTAAACGAAGAAGAGTTGCAGCAACTTGAAGCTAGAGCAAACTCAGAAGAGCCTTTACCAGCATTAGCTGAAGGACAGTCTCGTTTATTAGACGTTTCATTTGTAGAAAAAGTTTCAATTTCAGACGAAAAAGTTTCACCTGAGCAGGTTAATAACCCTGCTGATACTGTTACATTGCTTCAAAAGGGAACTTTAGAGGAGAAAAAGTATCAGGTCAAAGAGGGAGATGTACTAGGATCTATCGCAGTTGACCATGATTTAAAAACTGCTGAATTACTAGCATTAAACCCAGGGATGACAGAAGATACTTTGCTTCAAATCGGACAAGAGCTAAATGTAACAGCATATAAACCATTTTTAACAGTTGTTGTTAAAAAAGAGCAAAACAAAAAAGAAACAATTAAGTTTGAAACAAAGGTAAATGAAAATTCAAATATGTTTAAAGGTGACAGAAAAGTAACCCAAGAAGGTCAAGATGGTGAAAAGACTGTTCACTATGAATATAAAATCATCAATGGCGTGACAACTGAAACAAATAAGCTTGATGAGTCCATTATCAAGGAACCAGTAACTGAGATTATCGAAAAAGGAACGAAGGTTGTTCCATCTCGAGGATCTGGTCAGCTTGCATGGCCGACAGTTGGCGGTTATATTTCTAGTCATGTTGGATATAGATGGGGAAAACTCCATAAAGGAATTGATATTGCAAGACCAAGCAATTATGCGATTAAGGCAGCTGACAATGGAACAGTAGTAGAAGCTGGTTATGATGGAAGCTTCGGTAATAAAGTTGTGATTAACCATAACAATGGAATGAAAACAGTTTATGCACACATGTCTTCCATTCACGTGAGTGTGGGACAAACAGTTTCGAGAGGTCAACAAATTGGTGTAATGGGATCAACAGGAAACTCAACAGGAACTCACTTACATTTTGAATTATATATAAATGGGGCTCTGAAAAACCCGTTAGAATATCTAAACTAATTCAGACTTAAAACCTTCAGCATGATGCTGGAGGTTTTTTCATAAGTATAAAGAATGACAAAGGCGTAAAAGGAGAGGACAAATGCCCTAAATCAGCGTTTTTTTCACACTTACTAATGATATACCTCCCTTTTTCTGCTAAAGTTAAAGATAAAGGTGCAAAATAAAAGGAACAATTCGAACTATATAAATGAAACCGTAAATTATTTCAAAGTGAAGGAGTAATCACGAATGGAAAAAGTAATTCTTGTAGTTGATGATGAGAAACCAATTGCAGATATATTGCAATTTAATCTAGAAAAAGAAGGATATAAGGTAGTTTGTGCTTATGACGGTAATGAGGCCTTAGAAAAGGTGGAGGAGGTAGAGCCTGACCTTATTCTTCTCGACATCATGCTACCCCATAAGGATGGTATGGAGGTATGTCGTGAGGTACGAAAAAAACATGATATGCCAATTGTCATGTTGACAGCAAAGGACTCTGAAATTGACAAAGTATTGGGTCTTGAGCTAGGTGCTGACGATTATGTCACAAAGCCGTTTAGTACAAGAGAACTGCTTGCACGGGTAAAAGCAAATCTACGCAGGCACCAACAAATTTCCGAGGCGGTAAGCCAGGATACATCTAGTGAAATAACAGTAGGTTCACTTGTCATCCATCCTGATGCCTATGTAGTAAGTAAACGTGGTGAAACAATTGAATTAACTCATCGCGAATTTGAACTCTTGCATTATTTAGCGAAGCACTTAGGTCAAGTCATGACGAGAGAGCATTTATTACAAACAGTATGGGGCTATGACTATTTTGGAGATGTACGAACAGTAGACGTGACCGTCCGTCGTTTGCGCGAAAAAATTGAAGACAGCCCGAGTCATCCAACTTGGATTGTGACGAGACGTGGAGTTGGCTATTATTTACGAAATCCTGATCAGGAGTAAATCCCAAAATGAGACGACTAGGTTTTTTTCAGTCCATTCACATTAAATTTGCACTTATTTATTTGCTACTCATTTTAATTGCCATGCAAATTATCGGGGTGTATTTTATTGGGAAACTGGAGTTGCGATTAGTAGAAAATTTTAAAGTATCGTTAAATGAACGCGTCAATATGTTAGCGTTTAGCATGGAACAGGAAATGATTAAGGAGCGAGAGGATCCGGCAACTTTAGAAAAAGATATCCGGAGTATTTTAAGAGACTATGAGTCAGAGGATATTCAGGAAATCCAGGTAATTGATAATAAAAGCCGCGTAATAGGAAACTCAGATCCATATAGTCAAGGCGTTGTTGGACGAAAGTCAAATATAGATTTGGTCAAACGTACGTTATTATTAGGCGATAGTCTAGATGATGTACGTCGTCAGGGATATGACCGCGTATATATATCTTCAACACCGATTCGTTCGAATGGAAATATCATTGGTGCCATTTATTTAATCGCAAGGATGGAAAATGTCTATGATGATATTAAAGAAATCAATGATATATTCGTGACAGGTACCGGAATTGCGATGGCCATTACCGCAATTCTCGGGATCTTTGTTGCACAGACCATTACAAGACCTATTTCCGCAATGAGAAAGCATGTAGTGGAATTAGGGAAAGGGAATTATTCGAAGAAGGTAAAGGTGTTTGGCCAAGATGAGATTGGCCAATTGGCCATGACCTTTAATAATTTATCCAGCAAAATACAGGATGCACAGGCGACAACAGAAGGTGAACGTCGGAAGCTTTCTTCGGTATTGACACATATGACAGATGGGGTTATTGCCACTGACAAAAAGGGAAGGGTTATTTTAATAAATACACCTGCAGTCAATATGCTGGATGTTTCACGTGAAACAGTTCTTAATGAATCCATTGTATCTGTCTTAGGATTAGACGAGCAATACACGTTTGAGCAGCTTGTTCACGATATTGATACAGAAATACTTGATTTTAGTACCCATAAAAAGCAATACATTATTAAGGTTAGCTTTTCGGTTATTAAGAAGGAGTCAGGCTTTATTAATGGGTTAATTGCTGTTTTATATGATGTAACCGAACAGGAAAAAATTGAAAGTGAACGAAGAGAGTTCGTAGCGAATGTTTCGCACGAATTAAGAACGCCATTAACGACCATGCGCAGTTATCTTGAAGCACTAGCAGATGGTGCTTGGAAGGACGAAAAAATAGCTCCACAATTTTTAAATGTGACACAAACTGAAACCGAGCGGATGATTCGACTCGTGAATGATTTGCTGAAACTATCAAAACTTGATAGCAAGGACTACAAATTCTCAAAGGAACTCATTAATTTCACAAAATATTTTCATCGAATTATTGACCGATTTGAGATGTCGAAGGAGCAGCATGTATCATTCGTCCGTAATTTACCAGAGAAGTCAATTTATCTAGAATTGGATCCGGATAAAATTACACAGGTACTTGATAATGTTATATCAAATGCATTGAAGTATTCTCCAGAGGGAAGAACGGTCACTTTTGGATTGATTGAGGTAAATGATGAAATTGTAATAAGTGTGGCTGACCAGGGCGTTGGAATCCCTAAGGATAACATTAATCGTATTTTTGACCGGTTTTACCGGGTGGATAAAGCACGAACTCGTAAATTAGGGGGAACTGGGTTGGGACTCGCAATCGCCAAAGAAATGGTCGTTGCTCATGGAGGTAGGATTTGGGCTGAAAGTGAAGAAGGGGTTGGAACAACTGTTTTCTTTACCCTACCATCTGATGGAAATCAAGAGGGGCTAGAGGATGAATGGGATGAAGTATGAATCAATTAAAACAACCATATTAATCATCTTGGTGCTTTTAAGCATTGTTTTGACTTGGACTTTGTGGACTTATCAGCCCCAATATAAGGACATACAATCAGACGGTGTAGTTGAGGAAGTAACGGAAAATGTTCGAAAGGAAACATCCTTGATTATTAAACCAAGTAAAGTTCTCTATCACATTGAGGGCAGGCATTTTGGAACCTTTAGTGAGACAGAACTAAATCGAGTGATGAAAGAGATCCGGACCTGGGAGATTCAAGATGTTCAAAACATTACACATACTGTTCAAGATGATGGTTTAGCGGACTTTTTGAGTCGAAATGGACATGTTGAAATTTTCTTCCCAGATCCATTTCCTTTGCAATTATATAAATCATTTTTAAAAATAAATGATAAAGAACATTCGTTGATTTCATTTGATCGATTTGTCATTGATGTTAATTCAGAGAATCGTGAAGAGGGCATCGTGTACTTTGTGTCAACAGGTGACAACTTGGTGTATGAGGGCAGGATTAATAGCGGGTTACCTCGAGACTTTAGAAGAAGTTTCTATACTACAGCAACGAGATATCCTGAGCAAATTGAATATTCACTTTCAGAGACGAATTCGGTTTATTTGCCAAAGGATGAGATATCTGTAAATCGCCTTGACTATTTTACTGATACAATCGATATCAAAACCTTTGTTGACCGCTTATTTACGGATTCCGACCTTGTAAAAGGGGATAGACTTTCTACAGGTGAGGTTTATACGGATGGAACAAGACTTCTAAGAATCTATACCAATCAGAAGTACATTGAATTCATTAATCCAACGAGAATGAGTGGAAATCAGTCTGATACGACAGATTTAATTCAGACAAGTATTGATTTTGTTAATGAACATGTTGGCTGGACAGATGACTATCGCTTTTTTAGCTGGAATAAAGAGAGCCAAATGACAAAGTTTAAATTATTTGTTAAAAACATTCCTGTCTTTAATAGTAATGGTCTAGTTGATATTACACAGCAATGGGAAAATAATGAGATTGTGGAATATGACCATCCATCGGTAAGCCTACAAATTGGTTTGCCTCCAAGCGAGAAGAAACTTTCAAATGGTGAATTGGTAATGGAGACAATCACCTCTATACCGAATTTTAATCCTGAGCTGCTTGACAGTGTGACAGTTGCATATGAGTTAAAGGAGAATAAAGATAATTCCCAATTTGTTTCACTTCAACCGACTTGGTACTACAGGTATAATGGAAAATGGGAAAAGGTTAAGGATATAGGGGGGCATGAAGATGGATTGGAGTAAAACCAAGTCTGTATTTATCATTACCTTCCTGATTCTAAATATCTTTTTAGGGTATCAGCTTGTTCAGAAAAGGGATAATAGCCAACTCGATGCCATTGCAGAACGTACTATCGATGAGAAGCTAGCGGATGAAGAAATTACGTATGAAGCTTTGCCGAAGGAACCGAAGGAATTAAGTTATATCAGTGGCAAGGTACAGATTTTTAAAGAAGATGATATCAAAAAACTAAAAAACCAAGAGGTTAACATAGAAACCGCTGGGGTGTTAAAGGGTAAATTTAGTGACTCTATTAAAATATCGTTAACTGACCAAGTGGTGCATCAATTTGTGAAGGACCATTTGCTAAGCGGTGAGAAATATACCGTTTGGAGTGTGGATCAAGAGACAGGGACGATTGTTTTAGTTCAACAACATAACAATTACAAGATATTTGATACGTCTCTAAATATTAGTGGGGTTATTTACTTATCTATAAATGAAGATCATGAAGTCGTATCCTATGAGCAAACACTACTTTCTGACTTTGAAGAGCATAAGTTGGAAGAGGTAATTTCGCCTATCAAAACCCTAGAAAATCTTTATGATAATTACCATTTAAAATCAGGCAGCCATGTGTCTAAAGTGGAAATTGGGTATTACCCACTCGTTCCAAATTCTGAATCACAGCTATTAGCACCGACGTGGCATGTTGTTATTGATGATGAGATAGATATTTACGTAAATGCCATTGAAGGACAAATTCTAAATAAGACGGAGTGAATGATTATGGGGTTGCATTTTAGTGTGCTCGCAAGTGGGAGCACAGGAAATGCGTTCTATGTTGGTACAGACAAGCATTCCTTGCTTGTAGATGCAGGGTTAAGTGGGAAACAACTAGAACTTTTATTTAAAGAAATCAACAAGGAAATTAAACATCTTTCAGGCATCCTTGTGACGCATGAGCATAGTGACCATATAAAAGGGCTTGGTGTACTCGCAAGAAAGTACAAGCTTCCCATTTATGCGAATGAAAAGACATGGAAGGCAATGGAGCACAATATTGGAGAAATCCCGACAGAGCAGAAGTTCATTTTTCAAATGGGGACGGTCAAGACATTTGGAAATATGGATGTTGAATCATTCGGTGTTTCTCATGATGCAGCCGAACCGATGTTTTACGTATTCCATCATGAGGGGAAAAAGGTTGTTGTCATTACGGATACAGGCTATGTCAGCGACAGAATGAAGGGTACGATAGAAAATGCCGATGCCTATGTGTTCGAAAGCAATCATGATGTGTCAATGCTTCAAATGGGTCATTATCCATGGAGCATCAAGCGCCGTATTTTAAGCGATGTTGGGCACGTTTCAAATGAGGATGCTGCACTCGCAATGTCAGATGTAATTGGAGACCGCACGAAACGAATCTATTTGGCGCATTTAAGTAAGGATAATAACTTAAAAGAATTAGCACGCATGTCGGTTAAGCAAACCTTGGAAAGCAAAGGGTATGAGGTTGGAGAGCAATTCGATTTGTATGATACTGATCCAAAGATTCCAACCAAGCTTGCATATGTGTAATAAAATAGCCCGGGGATTTATGCTAGGGTAAATTGTAATAGAAGCTCATTTGATTTTGATCAGATGGGCTTTTTGTTTTGGAAAATACTTGCCGTACCCATAATTTTCTAGTAACTTGAAACTAGGATGAAAGTGGGGATGGTATGAAAGCATTTGTTTTGCGTACGGTGGGTTTAATGGTGCTTTGGGGGTTGTTTTTTATCAACGAAAAGTCAGTCCCAACCGCGTTATCAATTTTGATTTGTGCGGCAGTCCTGACATTTTATTTTTTTCTGAAGATCACACCTAACCCAGTTTATCTATATGGGGGAATAACTGGACTTCTTTTGGTACTTGGAGTTGTTGAAGAAGGAAACTCATTTACCTACTTATTATTGATGTATGTTGTCATATTAGCAGCGAATCAGTTAGAAAGTAAAACATTTAAATGGTTCGGAGCTATCACGATAGTGGCTTTATTTGGCCTATTTTTTATAGTGGAAATAAACTTATCCGTGTATGTTTCGATACTCTTATTCTACCTCCTTACACTTCAAGTTAATGAACTGTGGACTAAGCGGGAGGAACAGCGCAGCCTATATGAAGAATTACTTGGGGAATATCGCAAGCTAAAAAGGGTTGCTCTTGTAACAGAGGAGGAAGCGCGCTATCAGGAAAGGACCAAGATTGCAAGAGATATTCATGATTCAGTTGGGCACAAGCTGACAGCACTGCTTATGCAGGTAGAGATTCTTTCGATCCAACAAGGTCCTGAACATTACAACGAGTTAAAGGAATTGGCGAAAGAGAGCTTAGAAGAAACCCGTTTTGCCGTCCGAACCTTAAAAGACAGGGAGCATGAAGGTATCGCAACGATTTTACAGCTAATTAAAAAGCTAGAGGCAGAAAGCCATATCATGGTTCAGTTTACAACAAAGCAAGGTATTCTCTCAGAGCGACTTACGAATCAACAAAGTGTAGTGCTCTATCGTGTGATTCAGGAAGGACTAACAAATGCAATGCGACACGCTCACTCACGTGAAGTCCAGGTGGTACTAGGAAAAACAGCAGACGGACATATGGAGTTTGTCATTAAAAACCGAATTTATAAGAAAGAACCCTTTCAAGAGGGGTTTGGGCTTACCAATATGCGAAAACGTGTTGAGGAAGTAGATGGAATACTAACAGTCTATCAAACGGATGAACAGTTTGTGATCAAAGGAATAATTCCGTTGAAGAAACTGTAAAGGTGGGAAACGAGTATGTTGAATGTGTTGATTGTAGAGGACCAATCGATTGTGAGACAAGGGTTGAAGCTTATGCTTCAACAGGACGAGCAAATACGGGTAGTAGCAGAAGCGGAAAACGGGGAAGAGGCCATCAAAAAGATGGAAGCCCATGTTATTGATGTTGTGCTAATGGATATCCGAATGCCGGTTATGAATGGCCTTGAAGCGACGAGAAAGATTAAGGAACGCTGGCCAAATGTGAAGATTTTAATCCTCACGACTTTCAATGATGATGAATATGCAATCCAGGCATTAAAATATGGTGCCAATGCATTTCTATTAAAAACATCAGATCAACAGTCATTGATTCATGCCGTTCATAGCTGCTTTCAAGGGGGACTTCCAATTCATGAAGAGGTTGTGGCAAAAGTCATGCCGCGATTATTACATAAGGTAGAGAAAAAGCTTGAATTGCCTTTGTCCGCCCGGGAGTTGGATATTACAAGATTAGTAGGGGAAGGAAAGACAAATAAAGAAATCGCAGATGCATTATATTTATCGATTGGTACAGTAAAAAACCATATTACACAGATTTTGCATAAATTAGAGCTTCGGGACCGTACTCAGTTAGCAATTTTTGCTGTAAAAAATGATATTACATAAGGCTTAAGGGGGTGTCCAAATTATAGGATTACACCCTTTTTTAATGGAAACATGACTTAAGTCATGTTTTTTACATAAACAAGTGACCGGAGATAGTGCTCTAAAGAGACATCAAAGTCTAAGATAAAACTATAAAGGAGGCTGACGTGATGTTAGAAATTATTGATTTATCGAAGAAATATAAACAAAAATTTGCCGCACAAGGGATTAATATGTTTTTGGAGAAGGGCGAGATTGTGGGGCTGCTAGGTCCGAATGGTGCCGGGAAATCGACGACCATTTCGATGTTGTCATCATTGGTTGTTCCGACTTCTGGGGATGTACGGTTAATGAACGAAAGCACGATTAAACATCCACAGAATATCCGAAAAATTCTAGGTGTGGTTCCACAGGAAATCGCCCTTTATACTGATTTATCAGCGGAAGAAAATTTGCGTTTTTTTGGAGAGATATATCGATTAAAGGGCGCCGAATTGAAGCAACGAATCGAAGAAGTATTGGAGCAAATTGGCTTAACCGACCGAAGAAAGGATCTCGTAAAGACCTTTTCAGGTGGTATGAAAAGAAGGCTAAATATTGGAGTGGCTCTGTTGCATAATCCAGAAATCATCATTATGGATGAGCCAACGGTTGGGATTGACCCACAATCGCGAAACTATATTTTAGAAACAGTAAAGCGGCTGAACAAAGAACGGGGAATGACCGTTTTATATACCAGTCATTACATGGAGGAAGTCGAGTTCTTATGTGACCGGATTTATATTATGGATAAAGGACATATTATTGCATCTGGTACAAAGGAAGAGTTAAAGAATATTTTATCCTCTGAAAATACGATTTCTATCAAGGTAGAACGTGCAAAAGAAAAGTTTATTCAGATGCTTGAAGCAGATCCGACCGTTCGTCAAGTAAAGGTGCAGGATCGTGATATTACGGTGATTGTCCCAAAAGAGTACAATTTGTTCCAAAAAATCTCCCAATTTGCTGAAGAAACAGGGACAGAATTAATTTCAGTTGAAGTAAAAGCACCGACACTTGAAGATGTCTTTCTTCATTTGACAGGTAGAGCGCTAAGAGACTAGGAGGTGAAGCAATGATTATTCCATTTATAAAAAAAGATCTATTAGTGTTGCTACGGAATCCACAGGAACTACTCGTTTTAGTTCTAATGCCACTCATCCTTATTGCCATTCTTGGCTTTGCTTTAGGTGGGGTTATGGCAGGTGATACAACATCCATTTCAGCTAAAGTCGCTTTCATTGACCATAGTGAAGAGCGAAAGGATATCGATGCTTTTGTTCAAAAGGTAAAAGCAAAAGGACTGCCACAGGAAGCAGAAACTGCATTAATCCAGGGAGCAGATCAGCTACGCCCTATTCATATTTTGCTAGATGAAGTGTTTGGGAGTAAGGAATTAAAAGAAATTCTAGAGCTTGAGCAAGTGAAGCCAGAACAATTGGATGAACTAAAAAAAGATGACCAGTATTCTGCTGTCATTGAGATACCTGAAAACTATACATTTGATGTTCTTTCCTCCGCATTACTTGATGAGCCTTCCACAGCAACAATTAAACTTTATAAAAATGAAGGCAAAGAGATTTCTCCAAAAGTAGTGGAGGATGTACTAGTGAATTTTCAAAAGCAAATGACTTCTATGACTGTCATTGGAAAAGCGGGAATTCAGTTAGAAGCAGTTGAAAGTGCAAAGTTAGGGGATATTGAAACGGTAACAGAACGAGAGCCAATCAACTCCTTGCAATACTATTCCGTCGGCATGAGCGTTATGTTTATTATGTTTATTGCTTCACATCTAGGTTCATTTGCGTACCGGGAAAAGCAGTTGCAGGTGTATAATCGAATTATTTTATCCAATACATCCAGATGGTCATATTTAGGTGGCATCTTTCTCTCGGTTATGGTCATTTCGATTGTTCAGCAAGCCATTTTATACGGAGTTACTTCTCTTATATTTGATGTGGTTTGGAATGATCTTCTTGGATTTTTCCTAGTTAATTTTTCATTATGCTTTGCAATTGGTGGCGTAGGGGCATTGTTGACTGCATTAAATTTCCGAATTGACTCAGAAGGTGTCTCAAACTTTTTTGGGAATGTGATGGTTGCGATTTTTGCCTTTTTAGGTGGTAGTTTTACACCGATTGGCGAAACTTCCTCGGTAATTGGGGTATTGGGCAATTTCACACCAAATGGTGCAGGGATGACTGCCTTATTGCAATTGCTGCAAGGAGTAGAGCTTTCAGCAATTGATCATCATATCTATTATTTGGTTGGCTTTGGTTTAGTGATGCTAACAGCGGCTGTATTTAGTTTTCCGAAAAGAGGTGATGCTATATGATAAGTATTTTACAGGCAAAATTTAAATTGTTTTTGAGAAAGCCAATGCTTATGATTGGCATGACCGTGATGAGTATTGTCTTTGCATTATTATTAGGTGCTGCAAATTATACAAATATCAATATACCCGTTTATACAGATATTGAAAACATTGAAGAAACGACGCTCTGGAAGGATTTAACCCAGTCGCAAAGTTTTGAGTTTAAACTAGTTACGGAAGAGGAAGCTAAGAAAATGGTCAGTGAAGGAGATGCTGAGGCTGCGGTGAAGCTAGAGGAGGACTCCTACACGATTGTTGTTGTGACAGAGACGTCGTCTAACCTTCATTTATTAGAAAGCTATCTGCAGACCTTTTATGGGGACCTTTTGATGGAAGATAAAATTAAAGAGGCAACCGCTACAAGTGGTCATATCGATTCCAATGCCGTTTTAGAAGAATTAAAAGAAAAGGAAGAGAATCCGTTATTCAAGATCGAGGCAGCTTCTTTCCGTGGTGATGATGCCGTAATAATTGATAACCAGCTACAGACGATTTTTGGGTTTACCTTATTCTTTGTCATTTACACGATCTCCTATAATGTCCACAACATTTTACAGGAAAGAACGTGGGGAGTGTGGGACCGGATGATTTTATCCCCATTAAAAAAATGGCAGATGTACGCGGGCAATTTAGTGTATAGCTTCCTCATGGGATACCTTCAGGTTGCGCTTATCTTTTTCGTGTTCCGCTATGGGGTTGGGGTAGAATTTTACGGGGGATTTGGAAAAACATTAATTGTGTTAATCCCATATGTGTTCTCAATTGTCGCGTTGGCGCTGTTTTTAGTCAGTGTTGTAAAAAGTACGCAGCAATTCAATGCGATTATTTCACTTATATCAGTCTCTTTATCAATGCTTGGTGGAGCATATTGGCCATTAGAAATTGTTAGTTCAGACTTTTTATTGAAGGTATCTAACTTTGTTCCAATTAAGCATGCAATGGAAGGATTAAAAGCCGCTACCATTTATCAAGCACCAATGAGTGAATTACTTTATCCAATCAGCATTCTGACATTAATGGGAGTGGTGCTAATCGGAATCGGAATAAATGTGATGGAACGAAAAAATGCATAATCCATGGGTGGAAAAAAGGCAGGGGCAATCAGCTCCTGCCCTTTTCTTCGTCTAAAGCTCGGTCATGATTTACATAAAATATGGGTAAAATTGAATATAAAAGATCTTTTAAAAGGAGAAATGACGGTATGGGGTATTATGATCAAGATTATGTAAATCAGAGATCAAAACGAAGGGGCCGCGGTGGATGGTTTTTTTCAGCATTAATGGGAGCCATCATTGGAGCGTTGCTTGTTATTGTTTTATTACCGACGTTATCCAAGTATCATTTACTTCCATATGAGGAGAATACCGCTCCCGAAGAGGTAAACGGACTAGATGATGTAGAGAAAAAAGCACCGGCAACAGGAGAGAGTGTCCAGCAGACAATTAATGTTAACGTAACGTCTGAAATCACCGATGCTGTGAATCGGGTAAGCGAAGCGGTCGTAGGAATTGTTAATCTTCAACAAACAAATTTTTGGTTGGAGGAGTCTACTGCAGCAGGAACAGGCTCAGGAGTTGTATATAAAAAAGGAAATGGCAAGGCATTTATTGTTACAAATCACCATGTCATTGAAGGAGCTTCGGATATAGAAGTTAGCTTAAGTGATGGCTCAAGAGTAAAGGGAACACTACTTGGGAGTGACATTTGGACGGATTTGGCGGTCATTGAAATTGACGGGAGTCATGTAGAAAAGGTTGCTCAATTTGGGAACTCCGATACTATTAATCTGGGGGAGCCGGTCATTGCCATTGGAAACCCATTAGGACTTGAATTTTCCGGGTCCGTTACACAAGGCATAATATCAGGCTTAAATCGGACGATTCCGATTGATATTAATCAGGATGGAGTGCCAGATTGGAATGCCGATGTCATGCAAACAGATGCGGCGATTAATCCAGGGAATAGCGGCGGTGCGCTTGTAAACATCAAGGGCGAAGTCATTGGCATCAATTCAATGAAAATTGCACAGGAAGCGGTTGAAGGAATTGGTCTATCGATTCCCATTACAAGTGCAAAGCCCATTATTGAGGACCTTGAACTCTATGGTGAGGTGAAACGTCCATTTATGGGCGTGGGACAACTTCGATCACTAAGTGAAATTTCCTCCTACCATCGTGCCCAAACTTTACATCTACCAAATGAGGTAACAGAAGGAGTAGCCGTTTTAGAAGTGTTACGAAATACACCAGCATCAAAAGCGGGATTACGGGAGCTTGATGTTATTGTAGAACTAGATGGTGACAAAATTACATCGGTGGTAGAATTAAGAAAGCATTTATATAAAAAATCGGTAGGAGACAAAATGGAGGTCACATTTTATCGAGCGGGCGAAAAGCAAAAGGTGACCATCCAATTGGCTAGAGAATCAATGTAGAAAATATAAACAGGAGAGTGTGGATTCTCCTGTTTTTTGTGGACAAAAATATATGCTAAAATGGGTAAGATAATAACATGTGGATAATGAAAAATAAATAGAAAAAAGTTATACCCATAATTCCCAAGGGGTTGTGGGTAAGATAGATGGAGGAAGTAAAATGATTAAATGTTGTGAAGAACATATCGAATTAGCGTTGGATATCGTGGTGGACGAGCATGAGGTGGCACCAATTATGACAAAAATTGAGGATGAAAACTTATCAACAACGTGCGAATTTTGTCAAAATAAGGCGGTATATGTTGTGGGGAACTAATATTCCCATACAAGATGTGGATAGAAAATGTGGATATGTGGATAACTCCTGTGGATAGTTTGTTTGTAAAATGTGAGTGGAGTGGGGATAACTGTGAACATCACAATTGTGACGATTGGAAAGTTAAAAGAAAAATATTTGATCCAGGGGATCAATGAATACTTAAAACGCCTAACAGCCTATGCGAAAGTGGAGATTGTAGAGCTTGCTGATGAAAAGGCACCGGAAAATTTAAGCGAGACTGAAATGGAGCAGGTGAAACAAAAAGAGGGTGAACGAATTCTAGCAAAGCTATCGGATGACACCCATGTAATTGCATTAGCGATTGAAGGCAAGATGAAATCGTCCGAGCAACTAGCAGCGGATATTGATAACCTAGCAACCTACGGAAAAAGCAAAATCGCCTTTGTCATCGGGGGATCCCTAGGATTAAGCAAGGAAGTCATGAAGCGGGCAAATGATACATTGTCTTTTTCAAAGATGACCTTTCCTCATCAGTTGATGAGGTTGATATTAGTAGAGCAGGTGTATCGGGCTTTTAGGATTAATAGGAATGAACCGTACCATAAATAGGTGCGGTTTTTATTGTACTCAAAAAGGTTTACACCACAGTGAACCTTATCAAAAATAACGGGGAAGCTACGATTACAACCTCCGATTTTTTATGAAATTGAAGATAAGAAATTTTTAAAAAGAGACAAAAAACAATAAAGATACCCATAAATTGGCTGATTACCTATTACATTTTTGAAGAAAGCAAATACAATAAAGCAGGTAAAATATAAATTGTCTATTTAAGGAGTTAATAGAATTATCCTCTAGGTCCAAGCTGTTTTGCTTAGAGTTGGACGGGAAGGACAAACAATACAAGGAGGTTAAAATATTGCAGGTGCATAAAATTATTAGAAGCAAGATGAAAAAAACGATACCTTTGTTGCAGGATCCAATCCTCTCTCGTCATGTTCCGGAAACCCATTGGTTTTCTACGGAGAGTCTTAAGACAATGGTGCAATCCTATCCTCAAGTTTACATCAAACCAAATATAGGTAGAAAAGGTTCGGGGATTAGCCGGGTCAAGCGAATCAGCAAATCTGAATATGAGCTATCCTATGAAGCTATTACTAAGCGAGTCTCTTTCCCTGAACTTGTAAAGGATTTAACGGGTAGATTTAGTACTGGGAAGTCTTATCTTGTCCAGCAAGGAATAGACTTAGCTACTTTTAACGAAGGCCCTTTTCATATTCGTGTGGTTATGCAAAAGGTAAAGAATTGCTGGCGGCCTTCTCTCATGTCTGGCGTTGTGGCGAAGCAGAAAGATGCTGTAGTCACTAATATAGCAAGGGGAAATTTTGATTTGTCCTTGGAAGAAGTCTTGCAAAAAAACGATCAAAAATTGAATCCAATCAGTATACTTCGAGAATTGACCGATCTATCCCATCAAATCGTACATGTTTTGGGTTCAAGCTTTCCATTACTAGTGATTGGTTTAGATATGGGAATTGATAAGCAAGGAAAGGTATGGTTTATCGAGGCGAACACCAATCCAGACTCAAAGGGTCTCGAAAAAGTAAATGATAAAGTATCGTATCAAAAATATCTTGATGCTAAAAAGTGGATTCGTGAGAACGAAGAACGTGTGTGATATATGGAAAATTTGATATAGGTAGGTGATTTTATGCCGATTGGAAGGCATCAAGTAAAAAGTAAGTCAACGGTCGCTTATGTTCTTCAGTGTCATTCGGAAACCAACATTTATCTTCCTGCTACAGAGATCCTTTCTGAAAGAACATTATCGGATATGATCCGAAAATATAAAAAGTTATATCTAAAGCCTGATCGAGGCAGAAAATCTAGGGGGGTTCTAAGAGTCGAACGAGTAGGCTCAAGTTCCTATCTTCTTCGTAGAAGTAATGAAGTGAAACAACAAGAATTTAATCGTTTCACCTCATTATGGTCAGAAGTACAGAAGTTAACTTCGGATAGACGTTACATCGTTCAACAGGGAATAAATAGTACAACAAAGGATTCTCGATATTTTGACCTGAGGTGTCATGCCCTTCGTGTAGATGGGAAGTGGATGGTCGGTGGGATTTGTGCCAGGGTAGGTGAACCTGGAAATATTGTCACAACTTCTCACATTGGAGGAACCCCAGCATCATTGGAGACATTATTTACCCAACTACTTGATTATAATGAAGAGGAGCAGACACAGGTGATAGAAAGACTTCATGATTGTATTCTAAAAGCTGTAAAAGTAGTGAGTCCCATCTATCCTAGAAACTGGGAGTTTGCAGTTGATATTGGGCTGGACAAGGAGAAGCAGGTCTGGATTTATGAAGTAAACAATGAACCCCTCATTCGAGGTAATTTCGGGCTCCTTCCTGACAAGACTCTATATAACAGAATTAAATCTCTGCGGGAAATAGCTAAGTAAAGAAACTCGTCTAGAATTCGGATTCTGAATTATACAAAAGTGGGTGAGTCACTCTATTTAGAGGTAGTGGCTATTAATTTAGGCTATTCAAAAACAAATTATCTATGAATGGGTGAATGTCGCTTCTTTGTGAATCTTACAGCTACTATACCTATATAGAATATCAGGGAGATGACGGAACTTATGGTGCCTTTAAAACGTCCCCTTGTGGGTACTTTTATTAATAATTCAGTGATTAAAAAATTGAACAAACAGAATTATGAATTCACCAGCTACAAAAGACTTCAAGAATTGGCTAAAGCAAGTGTTGAGGCAGGTGTTACCCTATTTTTCTTCTCAATTAATGACTTTGATTTTAAGAAGAATGTAATTTTGGGTACTAGTTTTGATATAAATTCAAACCAATGGAAGCAAGATTATTTCCCTTTACCTGACGTTCTCTACAATCGACGTACAGGTGGTAAATCAAGCAAATTTATCACAAAACGTATCGAAGATGTTCTTGATAAACATCAAGTAATAAAGTTCAATTCTCAATCCTACTTCAATAAATGGGAGATTTATCGAGATCTGAGTCAAATAAAAAGGGTTAGGAAATACCTCCCATATTCAGTTTTATATCAAGAGGAAAGAGACTTGCGAGAGTTATTACAAAAGTATAATGAAGTTTATTTAAAAGGAGTGCGTGGTGGACGGGGGAGATGGATTTTCCGAATCCAGAAGAAGCCAAATGGAAAATTCGAGTATAGTTACCATTTGGATAAAAGGTTTACAGGTCAAGCAGAATCTTGGAAAGATTTAGTTCGAGAAATTTACAAGTTTTTTGGTGAAAGGGAATTTATCATCCAGAAAGGGATCAATCTAATTAAAATCAATGACAGAAAAGTTGATTTTCGTGCAGAATTACAGAGAGATGGAGAAGGAAAGATTAATATTATTGGAGTTTGTGCAAGAATTGGAGAAATGCAATCTCCTATTACCATTCATTCATCAGCATACCCTATAGAAATATTTTTTAAAAAATTCCTGAATTATTCTGATATTAAATTAAAGAAATTGATGGAAAGGGTTTATCAATTTCTTTTTACCATTTATGAATCCTTGGAAAAGGTGTATGGGACATTTGGAGAAATAGGAATCGATTTTGGTATTGATCAAGAAGGAGAGATATGGTTTATTGAGCCGAATTCTAAATCAGCAAAAGTCTCCCTTATGAAAGCCTACGATCAAGAGACGTTTCATCAGGCTTTCCTTAATCCACTATTATTCTCCAAATATTTATATATGCAAAAAAGAACTTCTTCCGATAAAGGGTGGGGGGGAATGTGGGGGCCGCTCTCGAGGCAATCCGGTCGTGGTTGGACTAGAGATGAAAGATAAGATGAGGGTTTAATTTTATCTAGGAGGTTTTTTTAACATGCAAAATCCAAAATATATAACAAATATAAATAAAATACAAGAATTGAGTGAGGAGGAAAAAAGAGTACTCGAAACCGTTACCAATAAGTTTGTTTTTCGAATAAATGAATATTATCTAAATCTTATTGACTGGTCTGATCCAGAAGACCCACTTCGCAAGTTGGTGATTCCTTCCTCTGAGGAATTATTGGAATACGGCAGATGGGACGCATCTGATGAGGATACAAACTATGCTGTAAAAGGCTGCCAACATAAATACTCTACTACTGCTCTACTCTTGGTTTCTGAAGTTTGTGGGGCCTACTGCAGATATTGTTTTCGTAAGCGGTTGTTTCGTTCAGATGTAAAAGAGGCTATGTCCGATGTAACCGATGGAATTAAATACATCAGAAAAACACCTGAAATTAATAATGTACTTCTTACAGGAGGAGATCCTCTAATACTAGGCACCCCAAAATTGCGATGGATTCTTGAGGAATTACGTAATATTGACCATGTGCAAATTATCAGGATTGGCTCCAAAATACCTGTTTTTAATCCTATGCGGATTTACGAAGACGAAGAACTACTGGCTTTATTGAAAGAGCACTCAACTGTGAATAAAAAAATATATGTTATGGCCCATATCAATCATCCACGAGAAATGACATCTCAGGCTCTTAGAGCAATTGAAGCACTACAAGAAGCAGGAGTAACCGTTGTTAATCAGACCCCAGTACTGAAGGGAATAAACGACGATCCGACTGTTTTAGGCGAATTGTTAGATAAACTATCATGGGCAGGAGTTACTCCTTATTATTTTTTTGTGAATCGGCCTGTAGCAGGAAACGCTTCGTTTGTTCTGCCATTGGAACAAGTATACCGTATCGTTGAGGAAGGGAAGGCTAAAACCTCCGGCCTCGGTAAACGGGTCAAATTAGTTATGAGTCATACTTCTGGGAAAATTGAAATTCTTGCAATCGAGAATGGAAAGGCCTACCTTAAATATCACCAATCACGTGATGGGAATTATGGAAATTTCATGATTCTAGACTGTCCACCTACAGCATCTTGGTTTGACGATTTACCAAATAATGAGCGATATTGGAAAAAACCAACAAAAAAGACGGATGATGTAATTTCTGTAAATGAGATGCCTCCTTTACCTCAGAAAAAACGCCCTTCTACTAATTAAACCTATGTATCTATTATCTCCATTCCATCTAACAAGTCAGCAGGGAGAATATTGATCATAGCCCAACTTCATTTAGAAACAATATGGCGACCGAATCTACAACTAGAAGTAGTTTTTGAAAAATTTGTATTTGGCTTGAGTGATATTTTTTTATTTTCCTGTTGCAGTTATTTATGTTAAATTATGGGTCAGACCTCGTTGCTTTAAATGAAGGGGGACTGATTACGCCTTTTAAAGAAATTTTGCACCTTAGAAGGCCCAGCGGATAGAAATCAGTTGGGCCTTTGGAAATTAGGAGCAAGATTTTTTTGTTAAATTTCAATAACCCATGAAGAATGAATAAATTGGGGGCAATAATACCGTCCTTTGTTTATCGCATTACCTGGTTGATACAATTGATTTTCTTTTATATAACAAGGAACCCATGATAAAGGCAATTCCACCCCAAAGGAGCATGTTTCCAAAACCAAACCAAAGGGGGGCTGAAAGAATAGAAGTATTATAGACCATGCTGTCTCTCAAACCTTCTGCAAAATAGGTGAGTGGAAGAATGTTTGATACAGGCTGCAGCCATTCGGGCATTGTTTCAACTGGAAAGAAAATACCGCTTAAAAACATCATGAGAAAGCTGATAATGTTTGCTACTCCCATGTAGGCCTCATTTGTATTGCTAAAAGAAGAAATAAAATAGCCAATTGCATTGAAGGAAAGGGCCCCCATTAAGAATACGAGTAGTAAACTAGGGAAATTAATAAAAAGATTAGCCCCAAATAGGAATACGCCAATTAAGGTTAAGAGAATGATTTGAACGATGCTAAATAACAGACGCATCACCATATCACTAAGGCCAAAGATACCCATTTTTGCCGGGGTCATCCGCAGCCTTTTAATTAACCCCTTTCTTCGCATATCCACTAACTCAACCATTCCGAATAAGCCACCTTGGGCAATTGATAAAGCAATCATTCCAGTTAAGAGAAAATCAGTATACTTTAATTCCGGACTGCCTGAGGAAATGGTTTCAAATTGCTGCTCATAGGTTGGGGTTGCACCAACTGCTTGCAAGTTTGCCTGCTGAATGAATTTATCCAGGATACCTGATACGACTTGGGTTGAAACACTTTGTTCATTTTCTTTGTTTACGATCAGTTTAATCGATGTTGCCTGTGCTGATTCTGGCAAGATGATAGCAGCATTGACTTCCTTCTCTTTTACTAAAACTTTTGCTTTCTCTTCACTAACAGAATTATTTTCACTTGTTTCAATAATAGGAATTTGTTGTAATTGACTGGACATCATAGTAGACATTTCATTTGAAGATTCATTAACAATAACAACTTTGGTGCTGAAATCATCATTTGAGCCACCGCCAAAGATCGTCATAAAGATAACCATTAGAATAATTGGAAAAAAGATTCCCCAAAACCAGGCTTGTTTTTCACGGAATGTTAATTTTAATTGAGCAAGGAACATTTGTTTAAATTGCTTGAAATTATTCATCTTAATCCCTCCACTCCTTACCCGTATAAGCAATAAAGACATCCTCAAGACTCATTTCGTGAATCGAAACTTGTTCGACTTGATATTCCTTGTCTTTTGTAAACTTAAATAGGTCAAATAGTAAATCCTCGGGTTTAATTGTCCACAGTTTAAGCGCGGCATCTTCACGTTCCGTCCGTGTCACAGAATCAAGAGCTTTTGCAAAAACCTCTGCATCAAGAGCGGCTTTCTCGCCATCAAGGAAGGATAGTCTAACCTCTCTTTCATTTGTTAATTTTTCGATTAATCCGGTGGGAGAGTCCAAGGTTACGACCAACCCCTGGTCAACGATGCACACCCTGTCGCTAAGTTTTTCCGCTTCTTCCATGTAATGAGTGGTGAGAATAATCGTTTTCCCTAATTTCTTAAGCTCAAGAATAATCTCCCAAACATTACGTCGTGCCTGGGGATCGAGTCCGGTTGTTGGTTCATCCAAAAATACGATTTCAGGATCACTAATCATGGCAAGCCCGATTGCAAGTCGTTGCCGTTGACCACCAGATAATTTTTTGACTTGATTCTTACGGTGCTCGGTCAGATTAACCAATTTCAGAATTTCCTCTGTTGACCGTGCCTTATCATAAAATGTAGCAAATAGATTCAAATTTTCTTCAGGCGTCAATAAATCAAACATAGCACTAGATTGAGGCTGTACACCAATTTTCTTTTTTATGGTTATTGCGTGCTTGTTCCAGTTCAATTCACCAAATTGTATTTCTCCATGATCCGGTGTAACCAAGCCTTCAATCATCTCAAGCATTGTTGTTTTTCCTGCCCCATTTGGTCCGATAATGGTAAAAATTTCTCCCTCTTTTACAGAAAAGCTAATATCTTTAACGGCTTGAATGGAACCAAAGGATTTTTTTAAATTCCGAACCTCTAAAATATTCACAATTGCATCACCTTTCTTGAAAGCCAGCGATTTTTGCAAAACTCTCAATTCCCAAAAATAATACCAAGTTATTTTTATGTTGTGGAATCTTAAAAGATTCATAAATTTTGAGGAAACTCAGGGCTAGATTGGCAAATGGCGGACTGCCTTCAATTTAGATTAAATGGTAACTTTCGAGTAAATCGTTCTAGTTGCTATTTGGAAATAACAATTTTTATAAGGATTGTATACTTTTGAAAAACTGCAGCTTAAACAGATGGGCATTCTTGATGGAGTAATTTGTATAAAACAAAAAAATGGGGAAGGGACCCCATTTTTCATCCCTTGTTTAGCAAAGGGCGTTCCTGTAAGTATAAAGCGAGATCTGGACTGTTTCCTTCGACAATCTCCTCTACAATCAACTTTGAAAGCAATTGGCTGTAAACCGTCCCATTATCACCAAAGGCAAATAGAAAATAGCTATTAGGATATTCTTCATATTTACCAATAATCGGAATGCCGTCTAAAATACCTCCATAAAATGCAGTCAAGTAATATTCGGGCTGTACTCTAATATTGGGAAACATTTTATTAAATTCTTCAATTAGTTTATTCTTTTTGTGAATCAATTTACTGTCGCGATCTTCAGGATACGTGGTAGTATCATCAAGTCCGCCTATGATAATTCTGTTATCTTTAGTTGTACGCAAATATAAATAGGGACGAGCTGTTTCCCAGATAAGTGTCCGATTGTACCATTCAGAGAGATCTTCAACTGGATTGGTGGTAACCGTATATGTACTTACAAATGAAGCTTTTTTCTCCTTTTTGATTTCCATACCTTCATAGCCTGCAGCAAAAATAACATAGCTTGCTTGGATAGACCATCCATTCTTTGTAGAAACAATCATCTTTCCTTGTTCCTTATCAAAATGGTGACCGTTCATTTCTGTATGTTCATATACACGGATTCCTTTTTCTGTGGAGTAGTCTAACAATGCATGGGTGAAACGGAAAGGGTTGATTTCTGCATCATTGTACGAATAAATAGCGGCATCCCTGCTAAAAGGATATCTTGCTTCAATATGGTCCTTTGTTAAAAAGGTAAGTTCACAATTATTTTGCTTTAAAAATTCATATTCTTTTTTTAGGCTTTCCACGTCTTCTGCACAGCTAGCAGAATATAGGGTGTCTCTTCTACTAAATTCACAATCAATTGAGACGTTATTGGATGCTGCTTCAATTTCATTAATGGCTTCTTTTAGTAAGTCTAAATGCCTCTTTATGTAATTTTCTCCAAAGGTATTGATCAGATCTGTAAACATTTTTTCACCGGAGTATTGAATGAGGGCTGTATTAGTACTAGTACTGCCGCTCCCAATTTTTGCTTTTTCAATCACAACCACATCTAAATTAGTATCAGCAAGATAATATGCACACTGTGCCCCTGAACTCCCACCTCCAATAATTAATACATCACAAGATAAGTCTTCTTCCAATGCTGGATATGATGGAGCATTAGGAAAAGTAATGGGCCAATAATATGTTCCAGATTGTAGATTCACAAACATCACCTCAAGTTATAAAAAGTATAAAGTTAATATACCCAAGGTGTTTTTTTACATGCCAAAAATTACGCGGGGATCTGTTATGGTGAACCGTATCATTGTTGCAATTAAAGAAAAGACAGCAACACCTAAGTGAGTGCGTCTTTAAAGTGCTTTATTAACATAACAATATGGGAGTAGTTAAATTTAACTGCGAAATTTTTGGAAGGTACCCCAATTTTCCTGTCTTGCAAACTGTGGAAACGTGGACATAAAGTGAATAATGATAGGAACTTGGTCTAATTGAGGGAAGGTGTTGAAAAAAAGCCGATCGCCATACCGAATAGCAGTCAATGCAAGGGGTAATTCACGTCTAAATATTTCATTTCGTTTTGCTGCTATATTCTGGTTAAATTGTCCTTGATCAATATATAAATAAACACAATAATAAAACGAACCTCCATTTGGTTTCCATTCAGCTAATACCTCATCTCTCATTGAATTGACTTTATTCCAGGCATAATCAAATCCAATTGTTAAAAATAGATCTCCAGTTAAATCAGAGTGGGTGAGTGTATAACGTCTTGGTATAAGAGGTTCCGTAGCGGTAACACCATCCATATATTCAACAGATAATTTTTCAGGGTAAAAAGTGCTCAAGTAATCAACTCCCATCTTTTTTATAGATATATGTTTATATCCAAAAAAAGATTTACGTTTTTTGTCGTAATAAACAAAGGTAGCTCTGGCATAGGTTAGAGCTACCTTTTAGTTCGAAGACATATCACATGTTTCAATTTGGCTTTACGTATATTTATGTCAACCCTCTGAATGGAGTATATGATCGGTTCTCTCCTCAAATGAGAACTGTGGCCTTTTAACATGTTTCTCTATTGCTGTTGAAAGGACACCATCTGTCATTTTATAAAATTTGTCACAATAACTTACAAGCCGAATATCGTGGGTTACCACAATGGTCGTTGTATTTTTCTGCTTCGTTACCTCTTTTAATAGACCCATAACTTCATAGGCACGGTCTGAGTCGAGGGAGGCTGTCGGCTCATCAGCCAAAATAATCGAAGGATTGCTATACAGAGCTTTCGCAATGGCTACGCGCTGGCGTTCCCCTCCGGATAAGTCGGATGGATACTTCATAAGTAAGTCAGCAATACCTAGGTCTTCGTATAGTTGATTTCGCTCATGTTTCGTCATATTTCCTTTTTTCACTTTGTCCAATAGTTTCAATTGATGGGCAACGGTAAGGAATGGAACTAAGTTGGACGCTTGTAACACAAATCCGATTTCCTTGAGTCGAATTTGTGAGCGTGCTTTTTCATTCAAAGCGGTTAGGTTTTGCCCATTGATGATGACCTCACCTGAAGTAGGTGATAATAACCCTCCAACAATAGTGAGAAAGGTACTTTTTCCAGACCCAGATGGTCCAATGATGGCAATTAACTCACCTCGGTTGGCATGAAAATCAGTTTCCTTTAGGGCTTCTACCATCTTATGACCACTACCAAAACTTTTCTTTACTTGATGTAACTCTAATATTGCCATGTTTATCCTCCTATCGCTTTCAGTGGATCAATTCGAACAATCGTCAAGACTGAGAAAACGGCACCGGCAGTTGCGACGGCCATTAGGATTAGCCCATAAAATACCATTAAGGCTAGATCAAATGAAACAGGAACTGCTGCGGGTAAAAAAGCCCCAGAAAGGAGTGTTAAGACAAATCCGAGCATGGTCCCGATAAACGCTAAAATAAACGTTTGTGCGACAACAGACAACGATAAATAGGAACTAGAAATACCTTGAGCCTTCATAACCCCGAACATACTGATTTTCTGCACGGTTAACACATACAAGAAAATGGCTACGATGATTGACGAAATACCGAAGAGAAAGTAAATCATGAAATTTAAGGTGAGTTTCTGTTCCGTATAACCAGGTAAATTTTCGATGAAAGATTGAATTTCGATCGTCTCTAACTCAACATTTTGTGTGAGGTTTGAAATAGACTCATCCTGTACAACAATTCCGTTGATTTGATCCTTATTCTGATCAGCTACTTCGCCAAATTTAATCTGATGGAAGGTTTCAAGATTGGTATATAAAACAGGCGCAGCATTGAATCGTGCTTGATCTGTAAATCCAACAATTGTTAACTGTTGGTCACTGGAAGATAGGGATAATTGATCACCTAAATTGAATCCCAGTTCTTTAAGATAATCGTCCGCAATTACTTCATTGGTCCTTTCAAATGGCCTTCCTTCCGTCACATTCGGCATTAGAAATTCTTCTTTTTTAATACCAAAGAGGGAGATATTTTGCTTGCTATCCCCGTTGTTGGCAATCGCGTTTAGCTGACCGATTACAGCCGTTTTTTCCGCTTTAATGTCTTTAAGTTGATTGGTGGACATGAATGATTGGTAAAGGCTTTTATCTGATTCCTCAGTTAGGATAATCGCAGTTGCATTCCATTTATCAACAGCTTCCCTATTCAGACTAGCGAGACCCGTTGCAAGTCCAGAGAGAAAAAAAACAAGATAAGAAACAAGCATTAAAATTCCTGTAATTAAGGTGAAGCGAAGTTTATTTTTTTTAATCTCCTGCCATGCTAAGAACACCATTTCACTCCCTTTGTAATGTAAAAATTAGATTTATATTTTACTTCATTATTAACTAAGACAACCTTATTTGTCAAATGTTTGTATAATTATTTTTTGTAAACAATATACATATGTATCAGTGTTTGATAGTTAAGAAGCTAATCCTTTGACTTAAATCTTTGTATAATGTTATTTAGACAACGTTGTACAAGATAGAGGGATTGGTTATACTTAACATAACTACAGGATTTGGACAAGGCATTAAGGGGATGAACGTAATGAGTCAATCAGATGAAAAAGGGTTATTTACCATTCAACAAGTTGCAGATATGACCGGATTATCCAAACAAGTCATTAGAAAGTGGGAAGAACGTTATGGGATTATCCAACCGAAGCGTTTAGAGAATGGTTATAGAATATATAGTCAACATGATGTCAAAATGCTTTTAAAAATCAAGCTACTTTCGGAACAAGGTCACTCGCTTAAACAAGCTGCTCTTCTTGTAAAGGAGTTTACTGAAGATCCTGAAGTTCCCATACAAGTGGGAAAATCCCCTAATTATGAACAGTGGAACGAATATGTCCTCCAGTTACTAGAAAAGGGTAGTCACTGTGATGAAATCGAATTAACGTATATTTTAAAACAAGCATACCATCATGTAGGGTTAGAGCGCTTTTTAACGAATATCGTGGTTCCTTTTTTAAAAGAGGTAGGGAATAAGTGGGAGAACCATGAGTGGGATGAATATCAGGAATCTGTTTCGAGTCTAGTTGTAAGAGATTTCTTAGTACAAATTCGACGAAATTATCAATATCGGGATGATGCACCATTCGTTCTCGGGGCATGCCTTCCATATGAACATCATGAAGTGCCACTGCACCTGACCTTATTGCAGTTCATGATGAAAGGGTGGAAAACCCAATTAATCGGGGCATCTCCTGCTCCGGGGGCAATTGAATCATTGGTAAGCAAATTAAAGCCGGATGTGGTTTTGTTGTCTGCTACAACCACTATACCATTTGAAACAGATTCTCAACTGCTAGAGAGTATGGAGCAATTTGCTGAAAAACAAAAGGACATAGCCTTCTACCTTGGCGGACAAGGGGCAGTCACCTATCTTGCTACCTATAAACCACGGGCTATTATTGTGACGAATTCCATTGAAGACATTTTAAAATAAAACCATGAAACTTATAAATACCTGTTGTGAAAAAGTTTCTCACAATAAATATATTCTAAAATAGAACATTGAAGCCGCTCAATGGCGGCTTCGTGTTATTGCTCCGTTATATTTCCTTCTCTTAAAAGATAAGTTTTTCCATATTGCGGTAATAGCTGCACTCCGTCTTTCGGCTTTAATCTTTCTGGATAAAAGCTGTGAAGCGGGATAAGTGTTGCTGGATTTAACTCATCTACAATATATTTTAAATGCTGGGGAATCGCGTGTCCGCCAGTCCCAATCAATACTCGTTCAAGTCCAATAAGCTGCAATACCCGTTCTAGGTTTTGAAAGGCAGGATCAAAAGAACCTAATGGAACTCCGTTTGAGTGAAGATAAACGCCATCCTCGACATTTAAATCAAAAAGCTCCAAAGAACGTTCATAGGAATTTTGGACAAAATACAGCTTGGGATTTTGGTTGATTTGTTTATACGAAACCGTGGAAATCCCATCAAGTAACTGAGCGATCCATTTTGGGGCAGAGGCTTGTCTCATTTCTTCGGATTCAAACACGAGGAAATTTTTTGCGCCTAAATGATTTAAGGCGATTAGAGCAGTTTCTGCTTCTAACACAACCTTACGACCTGATTCCATTCCCGCCTGTAAAATTCCGCGTATTCGGTCAATATTTCGGTGGTAGATATTAAAAATACCGATACCTTTTGTTTCGTTTAATACCTCTGCTAATTTGACAGGAATCATGATTTCCATGACTAAATCTTCGGGAAGTTCCTTGTTAGGAACAAGCGCTTCTTCAGATAATTCTTCTTCACTGGATAAAGTGGTTCCTTCCATAATCACAGCATCAAATCCAATTTCCTTTGCTTTCTGAATAAACGATTGAATTCGTTCTGGATGTGCACCATGCATTCTCAAATCTCCGGTATAAAGGATAGCTCCATCAGGTGTTTGAATATGAAAGGCACAAGCGCCTAAAATATCATGGTCAACTTGAATCGGTGTAATTGAAATTTCACCGACTGTAAAAGGCTGATTGTATTTACATGATTGATAACCGCGATTTCCTTGAACACCCTCACCAATTACGTCCAATGTTTGATATAAACTCAAGGAGTCTTCGGTCATGTAGACAGGTACAGAAGGGTCAATCATTCCCATTGCTCCCATATGGTCTAAATGTAAATGTGAAATAAGAATAGCCGTATTGCCAGGATAGGAATCAGCTGAAATAAGTGTTGAATGATCGGCAAGATCTTCTTTGCTGTATACTCCATCAATACTTGGAATGAGTCCCAGTCTTAAATAATCTCTAACAACCGAGTTTTTCCTTAACTTGATTTGTCCATCAAATATATGATTTTGAGGACTATATACAAGCCCAAAGTCAAAGATGATTCGAGAATCGCCATATTGTAAAGAGATGATGGTTCCTCCAATTGTTCTAAGACCGCCATGAAAAGTAAGTGTCGTAGGATTCATGCTTTTTCCACCTTCATATAATAAAATTGAAGGAACCTGTTTTCCCAGGCTCCTTCGCGTTAAACTACTAGATTATCTATTATTGACCAAGCTCTCTTTTGGCAGCATTTTCTGCATTTTTTAAGCCTTCTTCAACAGAGATTTCACCAAGTAATACTCGGTCAAGCTCTTTTGCAACTGCATTTTTTAATGCATATGCTCCTTTAATACGAGGATCATAGAAGCCAGCATCAAATTGTTGTTCACCTACGCCATATTCCGGTTTTTCTGCAGTGTATGCTTTCCATTCTTCGCTTTCTAAAGCAGAATAACGAATAGGCAGGTAACCAGATTGCATTGCCCAGTAAGTTGTGTTTTCAGTGTTAATTAGGAATTTAATATATTCCCAAGCCGCAAATTTTTCTTCATCGGTAGCAGATGCGAATACAGATACGTTTGTTCCTGCAAATGGAGTCGCTGCTTTTTTACCTTCAGGCAATACGGTTGCTGCCCAATTAATTCCGTTTTCTTCAGCAGGGGCAGCTACATAAGGAATACCAGCAGACGATCCAATATATAGCGCTACATCCCCACGTGCAAATGGTTCAGACATATATCCATCTTCACCAGCTGTACGAGCAATACCATCTTCAATCATTCCGTAAACAAATTCTAATGCTTCTTTACCTTCAGGGGAATTCATCTTAAATTGCTTTGATGCCTCATCGAAATAAACACCACCAGCTTGGTGTACCCATTGGTTAAACTCAAGAGTTACAGAGTTTTCTAACCCAAGTCCAATCACTTTTTTTCCGTCTTTTTCGCCTGTTACTTTTTCAGCTACTGTATAAAGCTCGTCCCAAGTTGTTGGAGGTTCGACTCCAGCTTCCTCTAAATAATCCACATTGTAAAACATAATACGAGTACTTTTGTTAAAAGGCATTCCGTAATATTTGCCATCCCAAACATTCATTTCACGGAAAACTTCGACGATATCATTCAATTCATCATCACTGAAACCAACTTCAGGATGGGTTACATAAGGAGTTAAATCTGCTACCAAGTCATTTTCTAGATACTCTGTAATCCAGTCTTCATAGGCTTGAGTTAAAACAGGAAGATTTTTCGCTTTCGCTGCCGCCATATTTTTGGTAGACAGGTCACCATAGCTACCTTGATTTACTAGCTTAACAGTAATCTTATCTTGAGATTCATTAAAATCATTGGTGATTTTTTCTAATGCTTCTTCGTGTCCACCACTCATAGCATGCCAGAATTCAATTTCAACTGGTTCACTTAATGAAGTGACAAGACCGTCTGTTTCATTCTTATTTTCAGCTTCCTTGCCATCTGTGTTCGTTTTTTCTCCACCGTTACATGCCATTAATGCAACCGTTAAAATTGAAAAAAGCAATGTTAGTAATATTTTTTTCAAAGTCGTTTCCTCCTAGAAATCAACGTAATATTTTTTATGGATATGAATTTTTATAAAGCACATGATAGATGACTAGATTTGTGAGTATCACCTCCTAAAAGGATGAGAGTTGTTAGCCTTTAATACCAGCTTTCGCAACACCTTCAATAATGTACTTCTGCAGAATGATATAAAGGATAATCATAGGTAGAATGATCATGGTTGATGCAGCCATTAATAACTCATAAATCGTACCTGCTTCTGTACTGAAGGAGGTAAGTCCAACAGGAAGAGTTCGCATTTCTTTTGATTGAGTGACAATTAAAGGCCATAGGAATGCATTCCAGCTTCCAATTGCTTTTAATAATACAATGGTAATGAGAGCGGGTTTCGCTAACGGTACCATTATCGTCCACAGAAATCGAAAATCACGACAGCCATCAATTTTTGCTGCATAAGACAATTCTTTCGGTATTCCCAAAAAGAATTGGCGCAATAAAAAGATGGAGAAGATACTTGCAAGCCATGGGACTATTAATGCCTCGTATTGATCAATCCAACCGAGATTCGATAGGGTAACATAGTTGGGAATTAACAAAACTTCACCTGGAACCATCATTGTCCCTAGTAATATGGCAAATATCACATCACGTCCATAAAAATTCACTCGTGAAAATGCATAGGCTGCAAGGATCGTCGTTAGTAATTCCCCAATTGTTGAAAGTACCGTTACAACAACACTATTGATGGTATATCGAACAAAAGGAGCCATTTCAAAGGCCTCTGCATAGTTTTCCCATTTAAAATCCTCTGGAATCCAAATAGGAGGCATTGCTGTTACTTCACCGGAAGACTTTAAGGATGTACTTAGCATCCAAATAAATGGTAATAACATTAATAAGCTTCCAAGAATCAATATAAGATAGATAAAACCTTTAGAAAGTGCTGCTTTTCTCTGCATTTTTCTTTCCCCCTCAAATCAGTAAGTCACCCTGCGTTTTCCAATGTATAGTTGGATAAGGGTAAAGATGAAGATGATGATAAATAAAACATAGGCGGCTGCAGAGGCAATACCAAACTCCCACTCGTTATAAAACTTTTCATAAATATAGTAAACTAGCGTTTGGGCACTATAAGCTGGACCGGGTTTACCATCAAACAAAGCAAAGATTTCATCGAACACTTTAAAGTTATTGATAATAGCCACAATCGAAACAAAGAATGTTGTCGGTGATAAGAGTGGCACAGTGATGTGTAAAAAACGTTTAAAAGGTTTGGCACCATCAATTTGAGCTGCTAAATAATACTGCTTGTCTATATTCTGCAAGCCTGCTAAGAAGATAATAATGTTATAGCCTAATCCTTTCCAAATACTCATGATGATCAGGGCTGGCATTGCCCATTGCGGATCGGTTAACCATTTAATCGGTTCGATACCGAAGAAACTAAGAAAATAGTTCATTAACCCGTATTCTGTATGGTAGATCCAGCGCCAAACGATAGAGACGGCTACCACAGAGGTTACAAACGGAATAAAGTAGATAGACCGAAATAAGCCCTTTAATTTAATATTTGAGTTTAGTAGAATGGCAATTCCAAGTGAAATTAAGATGGAAAGAGGAACTACACCAAGGACGAAAATAAAGGTGTTTTTAATGGCTGTCCAAAATTCCTCATCCTGAAAAATATAGATAAAATTAGCAAACCCGTATTCTTTTACAATGTCATTAAAATAGTCATAGTCTGTATAAAAGCTCATTAAAAAGGATTTAATAATCGGATAAAAATTGAATACAATTAATATAATAAGTGCAGGTGCTAAGTATAAGAGAGCTTTTAATGTACTAGATAATGTTGGTTTTTGATTCAACCACAAGCCCTCCTTGTACCTTATCTACGTTCAAATTGAGTTCAGATTGAGTATCAAATAAATGGAATCGGTTATTTCGAACGGATAGATCCACATGGTCACCAGGCCGAACCTCAAACTCGGGACTAACTAATGCGCGGATTGCGTGTTCACCTATAGTTGCACTTAATAATGTATCCCGCCCAATTCGCTCCACCATTTCCACTTTTGCTTTTAGAGAAAAAGTGGCGTTTTGGGAAGCAATTATCCAATCTTCGGCACGCACACCTAGAATCATTTTGCTTGATGTAGAAAGTTCCGTATTCAAAGGATGGTCAATTGTAAAAGACTCGTCCGATTGATCAACGGTAAAAACCGATTGTTCCTGATTAAATGAAACTGGAATTATATTAATAGGGGGGCTTCCCATAAATTTTGCAACAAAGGTATTGACCGGATGATCATACATTTCTTGTGGTGGACTATATTGCTGATATTTTCCATCCTTCATTAATAAAATTCGATCGGAGATGCTCATGGCTTCCTCCTGGTCATGGGTAACGAATATCGTTGTGATACCGACCTCCTGCTGAATCCGACGAATTTCTTCACGCATTTCTAAGCGTAAGCGTGCGTCCAGATTTGAAAGGGGCTCATCTAAAAGTAATAATGATGGCTTTTTAACAAGAGCACGTGCTATTGCAACACGCTGTTGCTGTCCACCAGAAAGTTGTTTTGGTTTACGGTCGAGAAGATGATCGATTTGAACAAGCTTTGCCATTTCAATGGCTCTTTCTTCTGCTTCCTTTTTTGGTACTTTTGTCATTTTTAAAGGGAACATAATATTTTTAAGCACTGTCATATGCGGATAGAGCGCATAATTTTGAAAAACCATGCCAATCCCACGGTTTTCCGGTTCAACGTTATTTACTAATGTATCACCGAAATATAGCTCACCTGAAGTTGGCTTATATAAGCCTGCTAGCATAAATAATGTTGTACTTTTACCGCAGCCACTTGGCCCAAGAAGACAAACGAGTTCACCTTCATTAATCGTGACATTTAAATGATCAACCGCGGTCACATCATCAAATTTCATGGATATATCTTTTAACTCTAGTTTCAAGGTGCAACCTCCCCAATAAAATGTACTACCAAAGTCAACATTTCCATTCTATAGGTAATCTGTTAACCTACTGTAAATATTTTGTAAAAATAATGTTTGTTCTCTTAATATTGCAGAAAAACTGATCATGTAAGTACTACAGATAAATAATTCGAACCGGTAGTAACAAGTTTGCAAAAATAACCTTTAAAAAATCACACAAGAGCCGTACTATAAGTAAATGCAGATTTTTTGCTTTTGGAGAAATGGAGTAATTAACCGCAATTTGAAGAAAGATAATGATAAAAGAAAGGAGCCACTCCGTTATGCACTCAATTAACAAGATAGGAAAGAGTTTTTGGTATATCACTCCAATCTCGGAGACTGACCGACCTATTTTAGGAATGGTAGTTGGAAATAACAAGACATTAATGATAGATGCAGGTAACTCGGAAGATCACGCAAATTACTTTATGAAAGAAACGTTGAAAAATGAGGTAGGACATCCTGATATGGTTGTTCTTACTCATTGGCATTGGGATCACATCTTTGGCCTTTCAGCGTTACCGAACACAGTTTCAATTGCTTCTACAAAAACAAAAGAGGAAATGGAGAAGCTCATTCCGCTTTCATGGTCGGACGAGGCTATAGATGAACGAGTAAGAGAAGGAACAGAAATTGAATTTTGTGCAAAAGCCATTAAGAATGAATATACAGATCACCGAGATATAAAGATTGTCTTGCCGGATATAACCATAGAAAAACGAGTAGAAATTGACCTTGGTGGGGTAACCTGTGTGGTTCAACATGTTGGGGGAGATCACGCAGCCGACTCAGTCATTGTGTATATCAAAGAAGAAAAGATTCTATTTCTCGGTGATTGCATATATCCTGATATTTTCTCAGAGAAAGATAACTATACGATTAAGACAACCCTTGCGCTTTTAGACGAGTTAGAATTATTTGATGCAGATACATATATCCCATCGCACCAAAGGCCTATTTCAAAAGAGGAATATCATCAGGAAGTTGCCAAGCTTAGAGCCGTTGCGAAATATACAGAAATGTTCAGTGGTGATAAATCGAAAATAATAGAGGAATACGAAAAGTATGTAAAAAGGGAACTAACAGAAGATGAAATGGAAACCATTGATAACTTTGTTAATGGATATTAATCCATTCCTTATATAGGCAAGGTCAAAAAAGGAACCCACTATTTTAAGTAGTGGGTTCTGTGTTTTATAAAACTAAACTAACGATGATACCTGAAAGGATGCTTACAAGTGTGGCACCATATAAGAGCTTTAGTCCAAAACTTGCGACGACATTTCCTTGCTCTTCATTCAAACTTTTGACCGCTCCAGTAATAATCCCGATCGATGAGAAGTTGGCAAAGGAAACCAAGAATACGGAAAGAATCCCAAGTGTGCGGGTACTAAAGTCATGATTGCCTCCGGATAAATCCAACATCGCAACAAATTCATTCGTCACGAGTTTAGTCGCCATAATTCCTCCTGCACTAACCGCCTCTGAAAGTGGAATTCCCATAATGAGTGCAATTGGAGCAAAAAGATATCCCAAAATTTGCTGGAAGGAAATATGAAAGATGAGCTCAAACACGTGATTGATTCCCGCCATTAAAGCAATGAATCCAATCAACATGGCCCCGACGATAATGGCAACCTTAAAACCATCAAGGATGTACTCCCCGAGCATCTCAAAAAAAGATTGCCTTCTAAATTCTTGTATTTTTAACATATCTTCATTAGGCTGTACATCGTACGGATTAATAATAGAAGCTATGATAAAACCACCAAATAAATTTAATGCTAAAGCTGTGACGACATATTTTGGCTCAAGCATTGTCATATAAGCACCCACTATGGATATGGATACAGTCGACATTGCGGAAGCGCAAAGAGTATACAAACGCTGTTTCGAAAGAAGACCAAGTTGTTTTTTCAATGTAATGAAAACCTCGGATTGTCCCACCATTAATGAAGCAACTGCGTTATACGACTCAAGAATCCCCATCCCATTCACTTTACTTAATAGCCATCCAATTCCCTTCATAAGAAGCGGAAGAATTCTCAGATGCTGGAGAATTCCAATTAATACAGAAATAAATATGATGGGTAACAATACAGTTAAAAAGAAGGGAGCCTCTCCTTCGTTTGCCATGCCGCCAAATACAAAGGAAATACCTTCACTTGCATATTCAAGCAGTTTGTTAAATACATTTGAAATGGCCGTGATAAGGATAAGTCCAAATTCGGTATTTAAAAGGAATACCGATAAAATAATTTGTATGACAAGCATTGTGATAATAGGTTTAATTTTTACCTTTTTTCGATTGGAGCTTGCTAGCCAAGCTAAAAATAAGACAACAAGAATACCTAAAATTGAAATAACATATTGCATATGTAACCTCCTGATGATTTAAACATGATGTATATGCTTCCAGTATCGTTACCGCTCGCATAGCAACCTCTTTTTTATGATTGCTATGGATATTTTGCCCATGTTTTAGAAAAAGAACCTATACATCAATCTTAAATTGATGAAATAATAATAGACACGATTCTCGGCTACCACGATATCTGAAAAGATAGAATAACATTAAAAAGGGAATGTAGGCAATTGACGAATATTTCTTAAAAAGATGTTATTTGGAGTTTTTTTATTTATTGTTGTAATATCAAAATCCGCCCAAGCAATTGCAAGGGCGGATTTTCACTTCCATATGAGAAATTAATTATTTGTTTTTACCGGGTTTTACTTTTTCCCCAACATTAGGTAGATCGATATATCCGATATTTCCAGGGTTTTGGGAACCAATCATGAGGTAATTTTCCCCATTTAAATCGTTTATCGCTTGGAGTCCGGTTACCTCACCTCCATCTGGAGCGGAAAGAATTCGTGAAAGTTCTTTCGTGTCAATATTATAAGCCCAACCAAAGTTGTTCGTATGCATGCCACTATCCTCTGCAATAAAGAGAGTTCTTAATTCTTCATCGTATACAATATTGTCAGGATTCGCCATCTTATCAGGGTGTGCCTTATTTCCATCAGCATCCGGAGCGGAGAGATCTTCCCCATTCAACATTCCATGCATATCAGTAACAACATAATCACTATTTATCGTTTTTCCGTTACGATCCTTTTGGTCAGCTGCGATATTCATTTGATAGATTGTTCCGGCTCTTAATTTTGGCAAACGGACATCATCAACAGGGTCATTTGGATTCTCTAACATACCGCCTTCTATATAGGACATTGCCATATAAATCTTGTTATCAGCTTTATTGAATGTCAAAGTTTCCATTTTATTAAACTCAGATGTGGCACCAAGCATTGCCCCGTAACGGCGAGACTCTAAGAATGCTGCAGCTTTTTCCATACCTGGTTTAACTTTTAAGTATTCTTCACCAACCGTTGTTTTGATATGAGAAAATCCATTCGCCTCAGCGTAGGCAGGATCATTAGTCGCTTCAAAAATGTCACTGAAGGTTAAATTTTGGGCTAGGTATTTCACTTCCTTATCTGTTGCATGTCCTAATTTAATCCAATCAAATTCACCTGCACCACCATTTTCAGCACTGGTTTGATTAAACTTAGCGGCGTATAAGGTACCAGCCGATAAATCACCCGCTTTATCAGCAATATACATGAATGGCATCACATAACCACCGTCATCCCCGTAATAAACTGTACGATTATCTGGAGCAACGGCTACGTTTTCAAAGGATAAACGACCCATGCTGTAGTGTTTTACAGCTTCGGCTTTACCATTAGGGGATACAGTGATTTCGGTTGTGTGTCCATAAAGATATGGATTTCCTACTGCATTTGCATCTTGATAATAGTTACGTGCAAATTGTGTGACTTTGGAGTTTTCTGGACTTTCTTCATGTGCACGTGCATCCGGCTCGTATTCTTCACTTCCTAAATGGGTATTCCAAGGGGATAGAACGCCCGCACAAGGTGTCCATACGCCACCATCAGCAGAAAAATCAATTGGTTCAATATCCGTAATTTTCAATTCACCCGTTTTCTTATTTTGAACAACAGTATTTAAGTAAACAGCTTTTGGCATTTCACCAATTTCATTTTTGGGCATGCTTTCAAAATGGTTGATTAAATATAATTTTCCACTCTTTCCGTTTACACTTAGTAGGGAGTTCATATCTGGTGCAGTAGAAAAAATGGGACTACCATCTGCACGTGTGATAGGATTGCCATTAACATCCACGGCGCCACCAACAATTTTTCCATTAATAACTTCACCAGGTTGAGCTAAGGAATGATAGTCTAATTCGACCGTTTTTTGAGATCCATCTGATAGTGTAACGAGTGCTTTAGCATGTGTGTACATGGCTGACTTTTCCTCTTGTGTTTTAGGGGCGTCCATACCTATAAAATCAACCTTTGTAACCTCAAGTGGTTTGTTTGGTTGTGCAAATACGTTTGCTGCAGTCGGAAATAAAAGTGCTGCACTTAAAACTGGAATGACTAATTTTTTCTTATTCATAAACAATTTCCTCCTAAAATTTGATAAATGATTTGTACAACCTAATGATAGGCTTCAAATGTTAAGAGAATTCGCTTCAAATGTTAATAATATTTAAAATATTTTGGTTATTTAGTCCTGGTTCTATTTACACGCATTCCTGAATTGGAGAGTTGCATATAGTTAAAAAGGATTAGTCCAAGAAAAAAACCATATCACTTCCTCCAAATCTGTAGGAGGTGATATGGTTTTGAATATAATCTCTTACCTAATACAAAAACAGTTCGATTAAAAAAACCGATAAACAGGCCAATAAGGCGACACTTACTAGGCTTGCTCCCCGGTAGGCAAAGAGAATGGCTACAATAAAGCCAACTAGCGCAGACCATGTCGATTCTGTTGCGTCTAAAATGGCCGGAAAAACCATCACCGCCAATGTCACAAATGGAACATAGTATAAAAACGATCGGATATAGACATTCTTGATTTCTTTTCTGACAAGGGTAAGTGGGAGCACCCTAATGAGGTACGTGACAACTGCCATTACCAAAATATAAAAAATAGCATTATTCATACGTATCCTCCTTTACCGGAAACGCAAATGCTGCGATGCCTGCAATTAAAATCGTTAAGATGATAATTTTCACACCGGATGAGATGGATTCAAGGATCGGCAACTCAGCGAATAGCAGACTTAGTACCATCGATATGACAATCAATCCGGTAAGGACTTTATCCCCTTTTGCCGGAGGGATAATAACAGCAATCAGCATTCCGAACAGGGCAATACTCAGGGCACTAATTAATCTTGGTGGCAGTATATTGCCAGAAATAACTCCAAATAATGTACCCAGTGCCCATCCCGGGACCGCAGCACTCATCACGCCATAAGCGTAATAAGGGTTTAGCTTTCCCGGAACCGCAACAGTCACCCCGAAGACCTCATCTGTAATCCCATATGCCATGATGGAACGATGGAAAAAGGATGTGTTTGGGTCAATCTTTTGGGATAACGCAAACGACATGAGAAAATATCTAGAGTTGATAATTAACTGTGTGACAGCAATTTCAACGATTGTTGCAGCACCTGCAATTAAAGTTAGTCCTGCAAACTGTCCAGCTGAAGTTAAATTCGTTACGGACATCAATACGGCTTCAAATGGATTTAGCCCTGCTTGCTCGGCAAGAATGCCAAAAGTAAATGAAACCGCAAAATAACCGATTGCAATGGGAATTCCATTTTTTAAACCACTTTTCCATTCTTTTATGTTTGTTTTCATTTTTCTTTCCTCCAACGATGTTCAAACAATAGGTTGTAATTGATAGGTTTGGTACCTTTTCTATTAAAATGATTCTAGCATACGATTGCTTGAAATTCCTTTTAAAAGCAAAAGCTCTACTTTTTGTGAACAATATGTACAAAATGTTATTTAATTGACGAAAATAATTTTATTAAGGAAACGTTTTCATTTTTGGAGATTTTGGTTACTATAAAATAGAGGAACAGACTAGTTTAGTAGAGTAAATGACAAAATTGGGTGGTACTAGTATGAGAATGAAGTTATTACAAAAAACGCAAACGATCGTTCGTTATCAGAATCAAAATAACCAAGAATATTATGGGATTGTAGAAAATGACGAAATTTTACAGTTGTCTAGTAATTTCAATGACATTATAAACGAGAAGTTCACATTTGATGGTGTAAAAGTAAAAGGTAAAGATGTGAAAATACTGGAGCCAGTTAGACCCCAAAAGGTGATTAATTTTGGATGGACATACGCACAACATGCAGAGGAGACTGGGGGGACGGCCAATCTCAAGGAACCTTTTTTATTTTTAAAACCTACATCTTCCCTTATTCCAAACGAGGGGGAAATTATTCTTCCTCCTACACACCTAACGCAGCAGGTGGAAATGGAAGGCGAACTTGCACTCATTATTGGCAAACGCGGGAAAAATATTAAAGAAGATGAAGCATTGGATTTTGTTTTTGGCTATACCATATTTAATGATGTAACGGCTCGGGACCTAACAAAAAAGGATCCCCAATTTACACGAGGTAAAGGTTTCGACACATTTGGGCCATTGGGCCCTTGGATTGTGACAGGAGTGGATCCAACAAATTTAAACATTGTTACAACGTTAAACGGGAAAGTAGTACAAGAAGGTAATACAAATCAGATGTCTTTGTCCATTCCTTATCTTATCAGTTGGATTTCGAACGTTATGACACTGGAGCCAGGGGATGTAATCGCTACTGGTTCTCCTTCAGGTAGCTGTCCAATGAAATCAGGAGACGTTGTTTCTGTAGAAGTTGAACATATCGGTACACTTCGTAATTATGTAAAATAGTGTGTTCTTTTTAAAGTTGAATGGCTAAGTCGGGTATGCAACTATCTTTAGTTGTATACCTTTTTTCATTAGGAAGGTATTTTCGAAAAATATGTAGAACATATATGGCGTACGGATTCATATCGTAAGAAAATTTTATAATAGAAAATAGTATTTATGTCAGAATTTAAAGGGGGGTTGGATGAAACAACTGTATATAAAGCAAAAGGTATTTAGTTTAAGTGGAAAGTTTACAGTCAAAGATCAGCAGGAGAAGGATGTCTATTATGTTGAGGGAAGCTTCATGAAAATTCCTAAGACCTTCTCCATTATGAATACAAAACGAGATGAAGTTGCACTCATTACGAAAAAGGTATTCAGTTGGTTACCTAAGTTTTTCGTTGAAGTGAATGGTCAAGAAGTGTTAACGATTAAAAAGGAGTTTTCATTCTTTAAAGCACGTTATACGATTGATGCAGCAGGTATTGAGGTACAAGGTAATTGGTGGGATATGGATTTTCAAGTAGTACAGCATGGTCAAGTTGTCGGTAAAGTGAGTAAAGAGTGGTTCACATGGGGCGATAGCTACAAGGTTCAAATATTGAATGAAGAGATGGAAGCTATTATTATTGCGATCGTTGTCGCAATCGATTGTGTAAAGGCCGACCAAGCAGCAGCTTCTTCAGCAGCATCCACATAATGTAAGGACAGGGGTACCTGTCCTTATTTATTTTACACTGCAAAACTTTGTTCATTTTGATTTTGCAGTGATCAGTGTGAAAAAACAATGTTCAATCAGTCTAAAATAGTCACCTTCACTTGTTTTCTACCGAAATGGATTGCTTCTTGTTTAGAAGGAATAAAGACATCGATTTTGTTTCCTTTGATGGCTCCACCAGTGTCTCCGGCAATTGCTTCTCCATAGCCTTCTACATAGACTTTACTGCCAAGAGGAATAATAGATGGATCAACGGAGATCACCTTTGCATTTGGGTTTTCTAATAGATTCATTCCAGTTGATGTAATGCCAGAGCATCCTTCACAAGTCGCGGTGTAAGCTGTAGCTTCCATTAAAAATTCCTTTGAGCTGGTTTTACCTGTTTCAGTAGCTGGCGATGCAGCTGTACTAGTATTTGTAGCTTCAGTTGTCGGTGCCGAAGCTGTTGTTTCCTTTTGTGTTTCAACAGCTGGTGCTGAACTTGCACTTACCTTTGTTGATACTTCAACAGACTGTACCGGTTTTTCCGCAGTAACAGCAGCCGTTGCTTTTACACCTTCAAAGATGACTAGATTTAATCCAGGATGGATAAGATCTGTATGTAATTGATTCCACTCTTTTAGTTGAGAAACCGTAACCTGATGATCCCTAGCTATATCCCATAATGTGTCACCTTGCTTAACTGCATATTGTTTTTCGGGTACTATAGTAAGTTCATCCCCAGGATGGATAAGGTCTGTCGTAAGTTGATTTACCATTTTAATATTCTTTACGGATGAGTTATTTGCACGTGAGAGATCCCAAAGTGTATCACCTTTTTGAACTGTAATCGTTGAAGCTTGTACATTAGCACTTACTGTTACTGAGAGCACAGTACCCGCTAAAATTGAGACCATTTTTTTAAGCATTCTTTTACCCTCCATGTTCCTTTAGTTGCTAATTTTCAATAATCGTAACATAGATTTTTGATAGACAAAGAACAGGGAGGTGTTAATTTGGTAACATCTATGGCAATTATATTGCAAGAATATTTCTGGCAGTATTTAAAAAGGGATACCGCGGGTCATAGTATGGTATAAAAGTATGCTAATATGTAGTGGATGATATCAATATAATTAATGGAGGAATTAAATTTATGAGCAATCTACCAAATTGTCCAAAATGTAATTCTGAATACACTTATGAGGATGGAACATTATTGGTTTGCCCAATATGTAATCATGAGTGGGCACAAGGTTCAGAAGTGGAGAATAATGAAGATAATAATGTAGTCAAGGATGCAAATGGAAATATATTAAACGATGGTGACACGGTCACTGTCATTAAAGACCTTAAAGTAAAAGGAAGTTCATCCACACTAAAGCAAGGGACCAAAGTAAAAAATATACGTTTGGTAGAAGGAGATCATAACATCGACTGTAAAATTGATGGTTTTGGGGCAATGAAATTAAAATCAGAGTTTGTTAAAAAGGGATAATTGGTTCATTTTAAAAAAGCGTCAGAGACTCTTCTATGTCTTTGACGCTTTAAAGATGAAGGACGTTTCTACAAATGCTTCCAAAACACTACCCCTCAACATGTCTCCTTCTCATTCTATTAAGTCTACTACCAAGTTCATTTAACGCAATTGCTGCCAATATAATAATGGTACCTAACCACTGCAGGCCCGTAACCGTTTCAGATAAAATAAGGCTGGCTGATAGGATAGCGATAGGTAATTCAATGGATGTTAATATATTGGCGATCCCACCAGGAACCAATGGTGAGCCCACTGCGAAGAAGAGTGGGGGAAGAACGGCTCCAAATAGTGAAACACCTACTGTAACCGTTAATAAGTCTGTCTCAAGTGGCAGTACAGATGGTATTTCACGCATGAAAAGGACGAGTATTAAGATGGTGGACCCAGTTGCCATTAAGGAAGTACGAGTTAAAGGGTCTACATCTACGGCGACCTTTCCGCTGAAAAATATAAAACCCGCATACGTGAATGCAGAAAGAATCCCAAATAGGATACCTTTAAAAGGGAGCCCCTGGATGTTGCCATTTACTATATTCGAAGCAAAAAAGACCCCAATTAAAATCAAAACGATCGATAGAATCGTGATAGGGGCAGGTTTTATTTTGCTGAAGATCCATTCTAAAATAATTCCAATCCAAACGAATTGAAACATTAAAATAATGGCTAATGAGGCTGGCAGATATTGCATCGAGCCATAATAAAAAATACTTGTCAATCCGATAAAACAACCAGTAATCATAATTTGTGGGACATTCTTCTTATTCAGCCCTTTAAAACTTGGGCGTTTAATTAGAGTGATCGACCATAATAAAAATGAAGAAATAATCATTTGAACGATATTAATTTGGCCAAGGGAATAGCCATAGCTGAACCCCAATTTGGCAAAAATCGGTGTGAAACCAAAACATCCAGCACCTAATAGTACAAATAAGATGCCCTTATTTATTTTCATTATGAAACCTCCTGCTGCGCAAAACTATTAGACTATTATAGCATACAGAGGAGGGAGGCGGGTCTTTTTCGGTTCTATATAAGAGTGGTTCTATTTGGAAGTCATCCAATACAAAAATCTCTTTGGAAAGGTTTGGAAAGGTATCATCAAGGAGATATTTGTACTGTCAATTCTTAATGGAGCAGGTTATATTTTTTTCTTCTTTGTATTTCGACTTCACTTTTTAACCTTTCTCGACGATCAAGATAATGGAAAAAAGGAGAACAGCTGCGATGGAGGCGTTTTGCAATACATTCAATTCTCCAGCTAAAAGAAGCACAGCAGCTATAGGCTAAATAAAAAGAGATACAGATTTTTCATAAGAAAAATTCCTGTATCTCTTTCTTTACATGGACATTTCACCACTGTCATAGTTAATTTGCCATTGGATTCCGAATTTATCTGTTACTTGACCGTAGAGCTTGCTCCAGAAGGTTTCTTGCAGTTCCATACCAACTGTGCCGCCATCTTTTAATTGTTCATACCACGATTTTAAATCATCCATATTTTTACTAATTAACGCAAGTGTAACATTGTCGCCAATTGTATATGGCTGACCAGGGAAGTTATCTGAAAACATGACATTACTTCCATCGATGTTAAGACGTGCGTGCATCACCAAATCTTTTGCTTCCTCGGGAAGCTGGTATTCTGGACTTTGTGGTGATTGACCAAAGGTCATAATTTGAGGTGTTTCATTATTAAACACCTTCGCGTAAAATTCGACTGCTTCCCGGCAATTCCCATTAAAAACAAGATACACATCTACAGACATCTCATCCACTCCTTAAAATTTGCAACGTATATAAATTTATTTTATCCGAATTCTTCAATCATAGACAATTTCCCTTCGAAAAAGATGTCTTCCCATTTTATAAAATATAATTTTTGGTAAGCGTAGTGCTCATGTCCCATACTTGTTCCACATTATTAGAATCTATTGCGTAAATTGGATACCTGTTTGAACCAAAGACATTCTTCAATTGGGTAAAGCCTTTTTCGGATGTAGCAGGATGAACAATTTCGCTTTTATGATTGATAAGCTGTCCTGTCACATGTTTAAATTCATCTGATGTACAAATGTGAAAATAAGTATCCGCCATGCCAGATGGTAGAGGATTAGTGAAATTTTGTAGATAGGCAAGCACTTTCCAAATGGAATTCAGTTTATTGATTGTTTCTTTTGATAGTTTTACACGGTTAATTTGAAGAGCGTTCACTTTGATCCCCAAGCTTTTATATTCCTCGGCCATTTTAAAGGTAAGCATTAATAATGCCATTTTCGAATCTCCGTACATCTTATAGGTGCTATAAGGGCGTGTATCTTTATGTTCTCCTCGCAAATTGTCAAACTCGATACTCCTCTTAGAATCGAAGAAGTGTTTGATGTTAGTTGTGCATGCATGAAGAATTCTTGGATCTGATGATTTCGATAGATGATCGATCAATAAACGAGTCATTAAAAAAGGACCAATTGTATTTGTTGCGAAAGACAATTCGATATGCTCTGGACTTAGTTTATAGTCTTTTACTCCGTGATTTAAGTAAGCAGCATTATGTATCAGAATGTCGAGTCGAGGGTATTTCGTTTTAAAAGCTGTACAAAATGCTTGAATTGAATCAAAAGAAGAAACATCAAGTTCCATTAAATCTACATTCGTATTTTTTGTGGTTTCAATAATGTCATTTTGGACAGTAGAACTAATCTCCATATTGCGGCAAGCCATAATAACATGATATTTTTCTGAGGCAAATTTAAGCGACGCCGCTTTTCCAATCCCAGAATTTGCACCTGTAATTAAAACAATTTTATCTTTCATTACAAGCCTCCTTAGATTATAGATTTAGTTTAGTTATATAGGTAATTAGCATTATCAGGATCGTACCACGGAACGTAAGTAAAAGGTGTCGAAGATTGAATGAAAACAACATAATTAATCGACGAAACGTTGAGGTAATTTACAAATCATGTGGCGATTTTGTGACAAAACGATGATTCAAAATTGACAAAGAAAAAACGTAGTAAAATAGAGTAGAAACAAGGTTAATAGGGTAGTTCCCAAATGGGTAAGAGAGGAAGTAAGGGGTTAAATTGAAATCATATAATAGACTTTTTGCACTACTAATAACGTTACTTGTGATAAGTTTGGCAGGTTGTGGAAAGGAAGAAATGATAACAAATGTAGGAAAGCTAGAATTTAAGCAAGCCTTAAAAATTCCAGAACTTGTCGAACCTACAATAGAACCTGATGGTACAAAAAACTTTACATTAACGATGCAAACAGGAACAACAGAATTGTTGCCAGGCAAGCCTGCAGACACATTTGGAATCAATGGTACCTATTTAGGCCCAACCATTAGAGTTTCGCGCGGTGACAAGGTTTCTTTTAATGTCGTGAATAACTTAGGAGAGACATCCACTTTACACTGGCACGGGATGAGATTGCCAGCTGTGATGGATGGAGGTCCACACCAGATGATTGAGGCAGGGGAAACATGGACTCCACATTGGACAATTGACCAACCATCTGCAACGACCTGGTACCATCCTCACTTACATGGAAAAACAGGACAACATGTATATCGTGGACTAGCGGGCATGTTTATTATCGAAGACGAAGACTCTAAGAAACTTCCTTCTGATTACGGTGTTGATGATATTCCACTCATCATACAAGATAAATTGTTTACAAGTGATGGCCAAATGAAAGAGGATAACGAAGGAGTTTTCGGCACACTTGGTGATGAAATACTAGTGAACGGAACGTATGACCCCTATCTTGAAGTGACATCAAGTCAGGTCCGATTTCGATTGCTTAATGGCTCAAATGCAAGAGCCTACCATTTTGGATTTACCGATGGCCGTAGTTTTAAGCTAGTCGCAAATGATGTGGGACTCCTTCAAGAGCCAGTTTCTTTGGATCGTTTCATGTTAAGTCCAGGTGAACGTGCAGAAATTGTTGTAGAGTTTAAGCCAGGGGAGGAGACCATCCTCCACAGTTTTAGCGGAAATAACGGCATTGATAATGGGGATTTTGATTTGTTGAAGATCATAGCGGCTCCTGATTTAAAAGAGTCAGCGCCAATAGATGGACAGCTTTCAAGCGTTCCACCAATCGAAGTTCCAGAGAATGCACAGGTTCGGCAATTCAAGTTAACAATGGAGAACAAGATTAATGATAAATTGATGGACATGTATCGAATTGATGAGGTTGTTCCAGCAGGTACAACAGAAATTTGGGAAATTAATAATTTTGGCTGGTCTCATAATTTTCACATTCATAATGCAGCTTTCCGGATTTTAGACATTAATGATAGGGAACCTCAAGAGTATGAAAGAGGCAGAAAAGACACCGTATTTGTACCAAATGGATCAAAGGTTAGAATTGTTGTAGAGTTTGGCAATTATTCAGACCCTAATGTTCCTTATATGTATCACTGTCATTTATTGCGTCATGAAGATGACGGTATGATGGGGCAATTTTTATTGGTAGAACCAGGGACAGAATCACAGGTACCAACCACATTGCCTAAAAAAGAAAATGATCATCATGAATAAAAGGGAAAATGCAAATCAAAAGGTAAGAACAAAAACGTTCTTACCTTTTTTGAATTAAAAAAAGTCACTTTATTACCGGTAGCAATAAAGTGACTTTCCTATATATAATCTTATTGATGAACTAATGTTTTCTGATTAGCTTCATCAGCGTTTGTATCCCAATTATTTCGAATGATGTAATCAAATGCACTTAAAGATGCAGTTGCACCTGAACCCATTGAAATAATGATTTGTTTATATGGACTATTTGTACAGTCTCCTGCAGCAAACACTCCAGGGATACTCGTTGCACCACGGTTATCAACAACAATCTCACCCATACGATTACGTTCGATTGTGTCATCTAGCCAATCCGTATTTGGTACAAGACCGATTTGAACAAACACACCCTGTAATTCAATATGATGTTCTTTTTTAGTTTCACGGTCAACATAAGAAATTCCGTTTACTTTGTCAGTGCCCGTAATTTCTGTAGTTTGAGCATTCGTAATGACTGTTACATTAGGAAGACTGTGAAGGCGATCTTGAAGTACAGTGTCAGCCTTCAATTCTGAATTAAATTCAAGAACTGTTACATGCTTCACAATGCCTGCAAGGTCAATTGCAGCTTCAACACCAGAGTTACCTCCTCCAATAACAGCTACATCCTTGCCGGCAAACAATGGACCATCACAATGTGGACAGTATGCGACACCTTTGTTTTTGAACTCAGCTTCACCTGGTACATTGACATTACGCCAACGAGCACCAGTTGAAAGGATTACGGTTTTACTCTTTAAGACAGCACCGTTTTCCAGTTCAATTTCAACAAGGTCTTTCTTTTCAATACGTTTCGCACGCTGTAAGTTCATTACATCAACGTCATATTCTTTTACATGTTCTTCAAGGCTAGCTGCTAACTTAGGACCTTCAGTGTACTTAACACTAATAAAGTTCTCAATGCCTAATGTGTCCATAATCTGGCCACCAAAGTGTTCTGCAACAATACCTGTACGAATGCCTTTACGAGCCGCATAAACAGCTGCACTTGCACCCGCAGGTCCGCCTCCAACAACAAGAACATCAAATGGGTCTTTGTCAGCAAACTCTGAAGCGTCCGGAGTTCCTCCAACTTTTGATAGGATTTCCTCTAAAGTCATGCGACCGCCGCCGAATGCTTCACCATTTAAGAATACGGTTGGAACTGCCATGATATCTTTGCTTTCAACTTCCTCTTTATAAGCAGCCCCGTCAATCATGGTATGTGTGATACCAGGGTTAAGAACACTCATGACGTTTAATGCTTGTACCACATCTGGACAGTTATGGCAGCTTAGGCTTACGTAAGTTTCAAAGTGATATTCACCTTTAATATCTTTTATTTGATCAATAAGCTTTTGGTCAACCTTTGGAGCTCTTCCACTAACTTGTAAAAGTGCTAACACAAAAGAAGTAAATTCATGTCCAAGAGGGATACCAGCAAATGTTACTCCAGAATCTTCTCCGACACGATTCACACTAAAGCTAGGTGTTCTATCTAATTGTGTGTGCTCAACTGTAATTTTTGAAGACATGGCTGTCAACTCTTCTACAAGAGACAGCATGTCCTTTGAAACATTATCGGAGCCCGCACTGACTTTGAGCAGTACATCATTTTCTAAAAGCTGAAGATATTGCGCTAATTGTTGCTTAATATCTGCATCCAGTATCATTTAAAGCACCCCTTAAATTTTACCTACTAAGTCTAGGCTAGGCTTAAGTGTTTCGTCGCCTTCTTTCCATTTAGCTGGGCAAACTTCACCAGGATTGTTACGAACATATTGTGCTGCTTTAACTTTATCAATTAATTGACTAGCGTCACGGCCAATACCATCTGCATTAATTTCAACCGCTTGGATGATTCCGTCTGGATCAATGATGAATGTACCACGGTCAGCAGCACCTTCTTCTTCTCTTAATACATCAAATTGGCGAGAAAGAACGTGTGCAGGGTCACCAATCATTGAATAGGTAATTTTACCAATTGCTTCTGATGAATCATGCCATGCTTTATGTGTGAAGTGAGAATCTCTAGAAGCAGAGAATACTTCTACACCAAGTTCTTGAAGTGCTGGATATTGATCTTGTAGATCTTCTAATTCAGTTGGGCAAACGAATGTAAAGTCTGCAGGGTAGAAGCAAACAATGCTCCAATGACCTTTTAAATCTTCTTCAGTAACCTCAATGAAATCACCATTTTTATAAGCTTGTAATGTGAATGGTTCTACTTGTTTTCCAATAAGTGACATGTTAAATTCCTCCAATGATATATTATTTAAAAATAGATTATTAGTAGTATGGACTAAAAATCTATAATTATTACTTGTTTATACTAATTATTATATAGATATTATTATTTATGTCAACGATAAAGCATTAATTATTATAATTAAATAGTATCTTCTTTATTTGTTAAAACATTCATTCCCAATTCTTCCTATAATATTATCATTTAGCGACATTGACATTGCAACAAATTTGATTCATAATATTCCTAATCATAAAACACAAATAGTAATGGAGTTAAATAAATAAGAGGTAATGATAGGGAACTAGTAAATAGTCCTCGGGTAAAAGAGAGTAAAATTCATCGGCTGAAAGATTTTACGCGCCTGCAATGCTATTGAACCTGTCCCTTGAACTGTTAGGCAAAACCTAACCGTTGCCCGCGTTAAAGGTTTTTGAGTGGATGCTAGAATGAATTTCTAGTGTCAATAAAGGTGGTACCACGAAAGATTCGGTCTTTTCGTCCTTTTTTAGGGACGGAAGGACCTTTTTTTATAACAATTTGGCGGTGAATGAAATGAAGAAGAAACGCATTGTTGTCAAAATAGGGAGTAGTTCATTAACAAATCAAAATGGTGGTCTTAGTATTGAGAAACTACGTGAGCACGTTGATGCGATTGCGCGATTAAAGGAACTCGGGCACGAAGTCATTCTCATTTCATCAGGTGCTGTGGCAGCTGGTTTTATGGATCTTGGTTATTCTTCTCGACCTAAAACCGTGGCAGGTAAGCAAGCCGCTGCAGCGGTTGGACAGGGTTTACTTTTAAGAGGCTATACGGAAGAGTTTAAAAAACATGGGATTGTTGCTGCACAATTGTTGTTAACTAGGCAGAATTTCCTTTATAAAGACCAATATAATAATGCCTATGCAACCTTATCAGAACTGTTAAAACGAAATGTTGTACCCATTATCAATGAAAATGATTCAGTGTCACTAGAAGAATTAAATTTCGGGGATAATGACATGTTATCAGCGCTAGTAAGTGGACTCGTACATGCAAACTTTTTAATCATCATTACTGATGTCAACGGCATCTACGATCAAAACCCGCGAACACATCCAGAAGCAAAAAGGTACAATTTCCTCGAAAACATTCATGATGATCTATTAAGTGGTGCCACTGAAGCAGGTTCAAAGGTAGGCACAGGGGGAATGAAATCAAAAATTGAGGCAGCACGTACTGCGTTGGGCCTCGGGGTTAAAGTGTTTATTGGCTCTGGGTCAGGTGAAGAGAAATTTGTTGATATAGTTGCTGGAAAAGGGGACGGAACATACATTGGGAACTCCTCACTAACTGGTATGAATACATCAAAGCAGTGGCTAGCTTTACATTCGATTCCAAGTGGGAAAATTGAAGTGGATCAGGGCGCTGCAACGGCCATTCTAAGCCATGGTAAAAGTCTTCTCCCTGCAGGGGTGACGAATATTATTGGCAATTTTAGAATCAATGACGTTGTTGAGGTAGTGAACGTAAAGGGAGATATTATCGGAAAAGGAAAAGTCAATTTTTCTTCCGATCAATTAATAGAAATAAAAGGATTATCTAGTACAAAAGCAATGGTAAAGGTAAACAGTGATCAAGGCGTTGTCATTCATAGGGATAATTGGGTAAGTCAAAAAGGGAGGAGAGTTAAGTATGAGTGAGTTAATTGAAAAAGCGAAAAAGGCAAAAACAGCAGCTGCAGTACTAGCAAAAGCGTCGACAGAACAAAAAAATAGAGCACTTTCTACAATCTCAGAACAACTACTGAAGGAACAAGCATTTATAGTAGAAGAAAATCAAAAGGATCTACAGGCTGGAAAAGAAAATGGGATGAGTGAGTCATTACTGGACCGATTAAGATTAAACGAACAGCGAATTCAAGATATGGCAGACGCCCTTATTCTCTTAACAGAAATTGAAGACCCAATTGGACAATTGGTAGAAGAATGGGAACGTCCAAATGGTCTTAAAATCGCTCAGGTTCGAGTTCCGCTTGGGGTAATCGGTATGATTTATGAGGCACGACCAAATGTAACGGTTGATGCATCAAGTCTTTGTTTAAAAACAGGAAATGCCGTAGTGCTTCGAGGTAGTTCAACAGCGATCCATTCTAATAAAGCGATTGTAAAGGTAATTCAGCGCGCGCTTGAAGGAAGTAATCTACCAATTGAGGCCGTACAATTATTAGAAGATACTAGCCGAGAGACAGCATCAGAAATGTTCAAACTAAATGAGTATCTTGATGTCTTAATTCCACGTGGTGGAGCAAAATTGATTCAGACAGTCGTTCAAAACTCAACCGTTCCAGTACTAGAAACAGGTGCAGGAAATTGCCACGTGTTTATTGATGAAACAGCCGATCCAAAGATGGCTATAGAGATCACGATTAATGCGAAAACTCAAAGACCATCTGTATGTAATGCGATTGAAAATGTTCTTGTACAAAAGGATTGGGCATCCAACCATTTAGGGGAATTAATAACGGCTTTACAAGAGCATGATGTTCAAATTCATGGTGATGAAGCAGTCCAACAAACAGGAAAAGAGATTACACCTGCTCAAACGGAAGACTGGGGTACGGAATTTTTAGGGCTAGAGATTGCCGTAAAAGTAGTTGAGAATGTAGGAGAGGCCATTGCCCATATTAACCAATATGGAACAAAGCATTCAGAAGCAATTATTTCTGAATCAATTGAAAATGTAGAGCGGTTTTTCACAGAAGTAGATGCTGCAGCTGTTTACCATAATGCATCAACCAGATTTACAGATGGATTTGAATTCGGATTTGGCGCTGAAATCGGAATTAGTACGCAAAAACTCCATGCACGTGGACCAATGGGTTTACCTGCTCTTACATCTACGAAATATACGATCCGGGGAAATGGGCAAATAAGGTAAGTTAATACAAAAAGTAGGGGATGTTTCCAAGATATTTGGGAACATCCCCTTTTCATTTTTTGATGTTTACAAAAACGTTTACGTGTATACGAAATGTAAACACGGTGTGTGCAATTCTGTATACATGTTTACAAATATGTATACATCCCGTTATAGCGCCATGTGTACGAATTTGTACACAAAGATAACAAAAAATGTTTACAAATAACGACATGTTTACAAGGTGTTTACAGGTTTACAGTTATGTTTCTTTTCGTCCAGAGTTATTTAGGAATCTAGTAATCTCTTATACCCTTTTATTAAGGCATACATAGCAATAAAAAAATCTACTAAAAGGGATGATGTTTGAATGTCTATGTCTAGAATTGCAGCTGTTGATGTGGGAAATGACTCCATAAAGGCGATCTTCGGAGAGCTAGATTACGAATTAAATATACCTAATATAATCGCTAGAGACACCGAGGATCGTCCGGTAATTGGAATAGAAGAATTAAATAGTAAGAATCCGTTGGATGGAATACATATTAAGGTCCATTCCCCTGCTTTAAAGGAAAATAACGTGATTTATCGTGTTGGCCATTTGGCGACAAAAAGTGGCAGTGCATCAGAATTGGACCCAGGAAGCAGTAAATCAGAAGAAGATCAAACATTGATTATGCTTTTTGCTACATTGGCATTAGATGCGGTAAGCGAAGAAAACACGGCTTCCTTTCCACGCTCAAAAAATGTGATTGATGCTAATTACACGTTGGGAACAGGATTACCGCTTCGAGAAGTAAAGGAAGGAAAGGATGCTGGATATCGTTCAAAGCTAACAGGCTCCGTTCATCAGGTGGAATTCCTTGTAACACCAAGATACCAAGGGCTAAAGGTTAATATCAAATTCAATGAAGTCAAAATATATCCAGAAGGCTTTGCAGCGTATATTAATCTTGTAATGGATAATAATCTGAGGGTAATCAATAAGGATTTGATTGATAAACGAATTTTAATCCAAGATATTGGCGGACTCTCAACAGATATAGCGGTCATTCGAAATCGAACTGTCGATGATGATAAAGCACAAGGCTTTAATCTTGGGGTGTCTGAATCATTGGAAGCCATTAGAGAAGAAATCCGCTCCAAGCACGGAGTAGAATTAGATAGTCGCCGAGATGTAGTTGAAATTATCACTAGAAAAAACAACCGTAATCATATTATGGTAAAAGGGAGCAGGACAAGCGTTCATGATATAACAGATCGAATCCTGCTCGAATTAGCGAAAAAGCAATATCGGTTACTTCGCAATGTATGGTTAAAAAACTCACAAACGGAAATTTGCTATTTTGTTGGTGGCGGGTCCATTGTATTAAAGGATTATATCAAAACATTAAATAATAATCTTGATGGCTATAATATTGAATTCTTTGAAGATGAAAAAGAGAGCATTTGGATGATGGCGAACGCTTATTATAAGCTTATAACCGATTATGTAAGGAAGAATGAGAAGCAAAGGGTATCACAAGAGCCGGTGAAAGAACCAGTAAAGAAATAGAATAAGGTGATTCTATGAAAAAGTCTACCTCAACCGAGGTGAAAAGGGGCCAAGCGATATCGTTTCGCGTACCATCCGACACACCAGATCATTTATTAAAGCATCTACAAAGGTTAAAGGAAACTGAGCGAAGGAATTTTTCGAGTAAAATTGCCGAGTTTGTTATGCAGGGTGTGGGCCAGTCCTATTCAAAGGAGAGAGAAGTCATTACGGTTCCACTTCCTCATACATTAAGAAAATCCCAACGGAATTGGCTAAAGCATGAGCACTCCGAGGCCTTGCTTGGAAGTATCATTTATCATCTCTTATCAGATCCAGTTCGTGCAACTGCGCTACTTGCTTCGTTAAATAGCAAATCCTTGGATCTGGACGAAGCTTTATACCTCCAAGAGGAAGTTACAACTAATGAGATGCAAATTGCAGCTTCAAAGCAGGAAGAAGAAACCACTTCTATTCATGATGTGGATACGTTCGAGGATGATTTAAATCAATTTAACTGGGAAACAGCTAAGCAAGATCATCCTGTTGAAGAGGAAACGGATGAAGATACTTCCGATTTGGACGGCCTATTAGGGGATTTCCTATCTGCAATGAATAAGTAAAAAAAGGGGCAGATCTTCGTTACTTTTAAGTAGCGTGGAACTGTCCCCTTTTAAATTGGCTTAGAGAAAGGTATCATAGGTAAAAAGTAGGTAAGAGATAAGGATGGAGATCATGGGAACGGAATTGAATATAAAGGTAAAATCAAATCTTGTGAATAAGTATCGGGGAGGATACCCTCTAATCACAAAGCAAGTAATGAATGACGTCGGTTCTTTAGAAGAGGGAGTACTTATTAACCTTGTTGATGAACATCATGCATTTATAGGTAAGGGCTATTACGGAAAGCAAAATAAGGGGTATGGTTGGGTACTTACGAGGAACAAGGATGAAAAGATTGACCAATCATTTTTTGAAAGGAAGCTTAAAGCAGCCTTAGATAAAAGAAGGTCTTTTTTTCATGATAAGGAAACGAACGCCTTTCGAGTATTTAATGGAGAAGGAGATGGAATCGGAGGCTTCACCATTGACTATTTTGACGGTTACTACTTAATTAATTGGTATAGTGAAGGCATTTTTACATATTTCGACGATGTGCTTACCTCACTAAAAAATCTCGTTCAGTATAAAGCGATTTACCAAAAAAAGAGATTTCGTGCTGATGGAAAATATATTGAAGAAGATGGATTTGTAGATGGCGAGCGAGGAGAGTTTCCGATTATTGTAAAAGAAAATGGGGTCAATTTTGCAGTCTATTTTAACGAGGAAGCAATGGTTGGGGTATTTCTTGACCAGCGGGATGTGAGAAGGACCATTCGCGATAAGTATGCAAAAGGGAAAACCGTATTAAATACCTTTTCATATACCGGGGCATTTTCTGTTTTTGCAGCATTGGGCGGAGCTACAAAGACAACCAGTGTTGATTTGGCGAACCGTAGTTTGCCGAAGACGATTGAACAGTTTAGTGTAAACGGAATTGATTATGAAGCCCATGACATTATCGTGGAAGATGTTTTTCACTATTTTAAATATGCGGGTAAAAAAGGTCTGAAATTTGATATGGTAATCCTTGATCCCCCAAGCTTTGCGAGGTCGAAGAAATTTACCTTCAGTGCCGAAAAAGATTATAAGAATCTTCTAAAGGAAGCGATTGCGATAACGGAGAAGAATGGGGTCATTGTTGCTTCAACAAATAGTGCGGCATTTGATATGAAAAAATTTAAAGGTTTTATTGATATGGCATTTAAGGAAAGTAACAGCAAATATAAAATTGTCGAGGAATTTTCACTACCTCAGGATTTCCAAACAATTAAACAGTTTAAGGAAGGAAACTATCTTAAGGTTGCGTTTATTAAAAAGCTTAATGGATAGATGGAGCAATCCGTTCCAGGGAAATTAAAATCCTTTGAAAAAGGGGATGGTTCATTTGCATTAAAGCAGAACAACCATCCCCTTGTTGTTTTATTAACTTTGCATTTGAATATCGATCAGTGTGAGTTCACCGTCACTATTTAATGCGCCTTTTAAAACTTGTTCAAATTCATTCAAATGAGTAGGTCTTACTCCCTTTACCCCAAAGCTTTCAGCAAGTTTCAGAAAGTCGGGGTTTCCAAAGTTAGCTCCGAAGCTGAGAAAGAATTTTTCTTCCATCATTTGTTCCTCTAATTTTAACGTCAAATTATTTAACACAATCACAATAATCGATACCCCCAATCGTTTGGCAGTCTCTAACTCCGAAATATTCATTAAAGCGCCACCATCTCCAGTAATACAAATAACGGGGTCATCTGGGCATGCTAATTTGGCACCAATGGAGCCAGGTAAGGCAATCCCCATTGAGGCTAATCCATTTGAGATTATGAGTCGACCAGCTTGTTTTGGTTGAAACGTGCGAGCAATGGCTAGCTTATGGGCCCCAACATCAGAGATCACGATGGTTTTTTCTGTTGTATGAGATTCGATCACAGTAAGAATATTCTCGATAGAAAGTGCTTGTTTGCCTTTTACATCTTGATTAATTTGATACACTGTTTCCATTCGCTCTTTTAGATTTCCAGTTGGAACCCAGCGTTTAGATGGAAGCTCCGTTTGAGTAAGTGCCTGTAAGGTTTCATTTAAATCTCCAATTAATTCTGCTTTTACAGGGTAGTATTCATCCATTTCGGCAGGGAGTGGGTCGAGATGTAAAATGGGACGTTTTCTTTTATTCCAATCCATAGGCGGTTTTTCAATTACATCATACCCAATGACAATAAGTAAATCCGACTCATCTATTAAAGGTAGGGCTTTATCCTTCTTCATTAATCCAAATGTGAAATAATTAAGTGAATGGCCTTTTGGCAAAATTCCTTTTGCCATAAAACTATGGATAACAGGTGATTGAAGTTGTTCTGCAAATGCATGGAGCTCTGCCACAGCTTCTTGTCTAATTATCCCATTTCCAACGATTATAACCGGCTTTTGGCTCTGTTCTATTAAAGCTCGTGCGGTTTCAATTGCCTCTACAGTAGGTTTACCCTTTGGGATAGGTACAACCGGTAATGGCTGGGAGGTAGTCTGTTCAGGTGCAAGATTTTCTGGTAATTCAATTAAGACGGCACCAGGCTTTTCCATTTGAGCTTCCCTAAATCCCCTGCGGATTATTGTAGGTATGGTTTTTGAATCCTTAATTTGAACGCTCCATTTTGTAGCAGGTTCAAACATTTTCACTATATCAAGATATTGGTGGGACTCCTTATGTTGTCTTTCAAAGCTTGCTTGTCCCGTAATCGCGACAACCGGCGAATGGTCAAGCGTAGCACATGCTATTCCGGTTAGAAGGTTTGTAGCACCAGGCCCTAATGTTGCCAGGCAGACGCCAACTTTTTTCGATAATCTTCCATAAACGTCGGCCATAAAAGCAGCGCCTTGTTCATGACGTACATTGATATATGTAATTTGTTTTGATTTTGACAATGAATCCATGAGATCAAGCGTTTCTTTTCCCATGATGCCAAACACATACTCAACGCCTTCATTTTCCAAACAATCTATAAGTAGATCAGTTGCCTTCATTGAACTCATCCTTTCGACCTTCATTTTCCTTATCTTTCTCCTAGAATGAATTAAAAAACAATTTTTCTTCATCTTCTTTGAATGATTTCCATAATTAATTGTAAAATGGGGATATGTAGTAAATAGATGGAAGATGGAGGCGGTTTGAGTGGATTTTACCGTGAATAAGGAATGGCTTGTTGATCAACTACAAAACAAGGATGTAAAAATAGTCGATTGCCGGTTTGCATTAGGAAATCCAACCCAAGGGGAACAGCTTTATCAGGAAAGCCATATTCCAGGAGCTTTTTATTTTGATTTAGAAAAGCAATTGTCCGCGCCTGTTTCAGAGCATGGGGGAAGACATCCACTTCCAGATATGGAGCAGTTTAAGCAGGAAATTGAGAAGGCAGGAATCGACCATTCAAAAGTAGTAGTTGCCTATGATGGTGGCGAGGGGCAGTTTGCATCTCGTTTTTGGTGGCTGCTAACCTATCTTGGTCATGACAAAGTATATGTATTAAACGAAGGTTTTAAGGGCTGGGCTGAAGCTGGATACCCAACGACGATGGAAGTGCCGAAAGGAGAACCAACTACATTTGAAGTTCGTATTCGTGAAGACATGCTGGCTTCTTACGAGGAAGTAAAGGAAATCGTGAACCAGAAGAAAAAGTCTCCCGTTTTAATAGATTCAAGGGATGAAAGTCGCTACTTAGGGGAAGTTGAGCCGATAGACCGAGTTGCGGGGCATATTCCAGGTGCTATTAATAAGTGCTGGGTTGAGGGTATCGAGCATGGCATCTTTAAAAATAACGATGAACAGAAAAAGAGGTTTGCAGACCTTAACAAAGAAGATGAAATCATCGTTTATTGCGGATCGGGTGTAACAGCGACTCCGAATGTTATTGCCTTAAAAATGGCAGGGTTTAAACATGTTAAATTATATGCCGGAAGCTATAGTGATTGGGTTTCATATAAGGAAAATCCAGTAGCAAAAGGGAAAGAGGCATAACATTTTTGGCAAAGGGAGTAGTAGACATGCGTGTACCATATGATGAATTGAAAAATGAAATTAAACGGTTCTTTTAAAGAGAGAATTTGAAGAGGATATGGCAGAGACGGCTGCATCCATTATCGCCGATAATAGCCGTGATGGTGTCTACTCGCATGGGTTGAACAGGTTTCCCTCAATCGTGCAGGCGATAGACGAGGGTGCGATTAAACCAAATATGCGCCCTGAAAAACGAAATGGGATTGGCACGCTTGAGGAATGGGATGGGCAACTGGGATTTGGTCCAATCAATGCCACAATTGTGATGGAAAGAGCGGTTGAACTAGCCTGAGAATTCGGAATCGGCTGTGTTGCGTTACGTAACTCGAACCACTGGCTACGGGGCGGTACATATGGGTTGAAGGCAGCAGATGCAGGCTGTATTGGCATATGTATGACGAACATTTTCCCTAATATGCCACCTTGGGGTGGAACAGAGAAGCGAATCGGGAATAATCCGTTGATTAGATCTATCTCACAGAAAAATGGAGAACATGTTTTATTAGACCCTTAAAGAGGGCATCCTAGTCAATGAAGAAATAAGAAGAGTAGGGGCTTTCCATATGGGGCTCCTTTTTTCGAGTTTTTGGATAAACATTATGAAGGTGTTGGACAAAGTCAAAAAGTATCGAACACAAACCGCTATCTATCAGATTAAATGAAAATTCCCCTTAATAATTAGATAAAAAAGTTCTAACATGATGACGCTTCCACCGTACATAAAGTATAATTCTATTAATAAAAGATTATCGGGCGGGTGAATGGAAGGATGAAGGAAATAACAGTAGAAGACTTGGTCCGCAAGTTTTCATTAAAGGTACTGGCTGGTAAAGGCAAGTTACAGAATACGATTAGCCAGTCACGTGTGCATCGTCCAGGACTAGAGTTTGTTGGGCACTTCGACTTTTTTCCAACAGAGAGGGTTCAAATCCTTGGAAAAAAAGAAGTTACGTATTTACATAAACTCTCAAAAGAAGAACGTAAAATTCGAATTGGGAATGTTGTTCAATATCATCCTCCTTGTTTTATCGTAACATGTGGTGAAGAAGGGCTCACTTATTTAAAAAAACATTGTGTGGAACAAGGGATTCCGTTATTAGTTACGAGAGAACCTGAAATTACTTCTGATTTTATCGTAAAATTAGATGCCTTTTTGATAAAAGAATTAGCGGAAAAAATTGCTGTACATGGGGTTTGCATGAATGTATCTGGGATTGGCGTTTTGATTCGTGGAAATTCAGGGGTCGGAAAAAGTGAGACAGCCCATACGTTAATTCGAAGAGGACACCGACTCGTAGCCGATGATATCGTTGTTTTGAAAAAACTAAGTCCACAAACCATTCTGGGGACACATGATGAAAAGACAAAAGAATTTTTGGCTCTCCGCAGTATCGGGCTGTTAAATGTAGTTCGCATGTATGGAAGGAAGGCATTCCAGGATGAAACACGGATTTCCCTTGATATTCATTTGACAAAATGGGAAATAGACGGCTTGTATAATGATTTGGATCAGGAAATTAACACAATGGAGTATATGGGTGTTAAGATTCCCTCGATTGAAATCCAACTACAGCCTGGACGTGATGTAGCCGGCCTTATTGAGGCGGCTGCGAACAACTGGTATTTAAGGCAGCAAGGCTATAACGCAGCAGAGGAATTCATGAGTAGAATTGAGGTCGACATGAATCACGACTAAGTTAGTTTTTCCTTATATTTTGAAAGAAAATATGCCAGACCCCTTGTCACTAGCAATACATGAAAAGGGGTTTGGCATTTTACTTAAGTTATTTCCTTAATGAGGACAAGAAAACCTTTTGTGCTGCATTTACTCCAGCACCAGCCTCAAATTGATAGCCAAAGTCCTGTAAACCTGCTTCCATTAGGGAAACGGCTTGAAGAATATCACTAGGGAAGCAGTAGCCCATATGACCAAATCTAAAAATTTTACCTTGTAGATGGCCGAGACCACCAGCAAAATCAAGGTGATATGTCTTCTTTAAGTGTCCTAAATAGGCGGGAAGATTCAAACCTTCAGGTGCGCAGATGGCTGTAATTGTTGGTGATGCATACTGACCATTTGTTAATAACCCGAATGATAATGCCTTCATAGATTCCCGAACCATATTCTTCATGACTTCATGTCGTTCAACCGTTTTCGAAAATCCGCCTTCTTCTTCGATCAAATCGCACACCGCAGAAAGCCCCATGATGAGAGATATAGCAGGCGTATTAGGCGTCATTCCTTTTGACGCCCAGTCACGATAGCTTAATAGATTTAGATAATAGGCAGTAGTAGAGTTAGCCTCGATCACTTTCCAAGCACGTTCACTTACGGCCAAAAGAGCAAGTCCCGGAGGAAGCATCATCGCTTTTTGTGAACCTGTTACTAAAATATCAATACCCCATTCGTCCATTTCAGCAGGGGCACCGCCAATACAGCTTACACCATCGACGATAAAGAGAGCATCTGAATGATTGCGTACCACTTCTGCTAATTCACTGATCGGATTTAATATTCCTGTAGACGTTTCATTATAAGTAGCAAACACAGCTTTAATAGTAGATAGCGGTTTCAAAAATTCAATTAGGTCTTCTTTGGTACAAGCTTCACCCCAACTTTTTGTAAGTTTATGTACAGTTAAGCCATATTTTTCACAGATTGAAACGAAATAATCACCAAATGCACCTACTGTAATGACAACTACTTCATCTCCAGGGGAAACCGTATTTACAACAGCTGCTTCTAATGCTGCAGTTCCTCCTGAAGGAAGAAGTAAAATATCTTGTTTCGTTCCGAAAACAGTTTTGACACGTTCCGTAGTTTCTCGATATAGTTTGACAAATTCTTCTGTACGATGGCTAATCATATTCTGGGCCATTGCAAGTTCCACTTTTTTAGGAATTGGAGTAGGTCCAGGGTGTCTAAGAATATTAGGATACATTATTAATTCCTCCATTTCACAATTTTCATAAGATTGTATATCTAGAATTGATTATATCTTATTTTAATATATTTTCCAGGTGAATTTTGGATTAATGTAAATGTTTACAAGAAAAAACCCTCTACACATGAAATGTAGAGGGTTAACACGTTAAGCGACGTATTCTTCTTTTTTAATATCAGTTGCTTCCTTCTTTACATAATATTTTCCTTTTGTAGCAATCGCCAAAATAATCGTTAGGATCGATGCTAAAATACTTGCAAAGAATGCTGCCGTACTTTGTAAAAAGGTTCCCATAAATCCTAGCGCAGCTACAGTACCAATACTACATGAAACTAACAGTGCTCCAACACCGACGGGATTCCATTTGTATAAGTTCTCTTGTTTAGCATCATAATACCGAGGACCAATCTTTAATATTTTCTTAACAAAAACAGCATCGGTAACTAAAATAGATGCCCAAGATAACAGGAAAACTCCTTGGAAGGTCAAAACTGTGCCAAGGTGATTGACTATATCGGTAAGCATTAGAATGATGGCAGATACTCCGGTTACTACGACCCAAAAGCGTCGTCCGGGTTTAAAATGAAAAATATTTTCGAAGAAGTTTGAAAGTGATAGTGAACCACTATAAATATTTGTAACGTTAATTCTTACTTGGGTAATCATCGTAAATAGTGCTCCCCACATACCTAGAAGCGTAACGATATACACACCAGGATTTGGCTCACCAAGACGAACGCCAAACCAAATACCTAAGCCTCCCATCACACCGAAACAAAAGATTTGCGGGATAAATCCAATCGCAAATATGCCAATTTTCGTGTCCTTAGGTTTAAGAAAACGTGCGTAATCAGATGCAAGTAGGGGAGTTAATCCCATAATCCCATGCTGCATCCCAATACAAAGCAAGAGAGCAGTTCCTCCAACTTGCACGTTTTCTGGCATGTAAGACCAGAAGCTTCCATCATATAAGGACGGTGTCATAGCTGCTACAATAATCGCGGCAATTAAAAAGACGCCAAATAGTGGTAATGACCATTTTTGTAATTTGTCCAATTGCTTGATTCCAAACCAATTTAATGGAATGACAAGGGTTCCAAAGAATAGAATTAAAGCCCATTCAGGAATGATAGGTAAGAATTCGTGGACTGCGGAAACTAAAATTAAGCCTTCAAGTGCACAATACATGATGAAGTTTGTGGCATAAATAATGGAGGTTAATGATGCGCCGATATAACCGAAACCGCCACCCCTTGATAATAGATTGACGTTCATACCAGACTTTGCAGATAAGTACGCAATGAAAGTTCCAAGAATACCGGCAACGATGATCGCATATATAGCGGAAATGATCGCGTTAATAGCACCAAACTGAAGAGCCATAACAGATCCCATTTGAAAATAAAAAATAGCCGTTGCAATTCCGAATGTAATATTCGTTATACTTAACCAACTCATGTTTCTCTTGTTAAGTGGTACTCTATCCAAGGAATAATCATCACTCAACGCTTCGTTGCGATTTTGCTCCGATTGGATAACAGATCCCATCTTATCAACTCCTTTTCATTTTGTTTGTGAATAATTTCACAAGAAGGTATTCTGAAAAATAAATAGTAACGTACGGTTCGCTTAACCGATTGTAAGTATATCAATAATAAAGCAAAGGAATCAAATGTGATAATCCATCGTATTTCATGATAAGGACTCATTAAGGCGCTTCTAGTAGACATAATCTGCCGATATCTTAGAAATAGTCCCGAATACCGAATTATACTCCTGAGTTTCCTTTAAATATACGTTATTTTGATGCTTAAAAGAATTGTTAGCATGAAGGGGGTGAGGATTTTTCGGTTTTTGATAAAAGAGTAGGCAATTATTTATAAAAAGTTGGACATGGAAAGTTTTTAGTGAAGTAACTTCTAAAAAGTATGTTAAAATAAAAAGAGTCGAGATAACGTTATCAAACGGATTATGTGAATTGTTTCACAAACAGTTTACTATTGAATAGTAGTCGCGACAACACTGGGATTGGGGGAAAAAACTATGACTACTGGACTTGTTATCATTTTACTACTTGTTCTATTCTTACCTTTCGTTGTAAAACCAATAGAACGAAACTTAGAACCCTTTTTATTTGTCATGGGCTTTCTAGCAGCACTTGTAAGTGGCGTCTTTAATGGGGAATTATTTGTTCATGCCTTAAAAGACCCCATTTTCATTACGCTAGCCGTCCTTATTGCGGGCTTGTTATTCAAATGGTTGAAGAAGCCAATTGAAGGAGCCATCTTAAAAGTAAGTCGCAAAATGGACACACGTCTATTTCTTGCAATCATTATTGTCATTTTAGGATTATTATCTAGTGTCATTACTGCTATTATTGCTGCAATCGTGCTTGTATCAATTGTAAGTATCTTAAGTTTAGATCGTAAGACTGAAATTAGAGCAGTTATCTTAGCGTGTTTTTCAATTGGATTAGGAGCTGTGCTTACACCAGTGGGGGAACCATTATCCACGATAACTACAAACAAATTAAATGAGGATTTCTTTTATCTCTTTCAGTTGATTGGTGTTGAAGTTATTGTGGCCGTTCTTGCGATAGGAGTAGTAGCGTTCTTTACCTTAAAACCAGTTGAAGGTGATGGTGGCTTAGGTGGGGACAACCAAGCGGAAAGCTACTCTGAGATTGTCATTCGTTCTTTTAAAATTTACTTATTTGTCATGGGCTTAACATTACTGGGTGCTGGTTATGAACCATTAGTCAATCAATATTTACTGCATTTACAACCAGGAGCTTTATACTGGATCAATATGATTTCAGCCGTTCTTGATAATGCGACACTAGCAGCTGCTGAAATTAGTTCATCGATGAGTACAGAAACGATTCGCTTCTTGCTACTAGGGCTAATCATTAGTGGTGGAATGCTTATTCCGGGAAATATCCCAAACATCATTTCAGCAAACAAACTTGGAATTACAAGTAAAGAATGGGCAAAATTCGGTGCCCCATTTGGTTTAGTTGTGATGGTTGTGTTCTTTCTTTATTTGTTAATTATGGGGTAGAGTAAAAGCGAAAGGAAGGCCACTTGCTTAAATTACGAGCAAGTGGCTTTTTTGTGTCCAAGATTTCGGAAGAGTACTAGATTTTGGACAAAAGGTAGGCGAAGAATCTAAATAGAGTCCAAATCCATTGTCATTTGGAAGAGAGAATAGAAAAAAGAATAGCAGAGTCAGAATGAAAAAAAGATTTAAAAAAGGGACGGGTTCAGATCAAGTACTAACAAATAAGAAAAGACTATATAAAACACACCTCTGACAGTTGTAAAAACCTTTACAAGGTAGAAACAGTTCGGAGGTGTTTTTACATAGAGAAAAATATGTTTATAAGGTTATATCGGAAAAATAAAAAAATTCTCACAACTATATTGAAATGGGATTGATATCTGTTAAACTTATATAAAGAACAAACGGAGGGGGTTGTTTCTTTATTAAGCACAGCAGCGACTAATCTTTCTATGTGTAAAAGTAAATTGGAGGAAAAAAAGAGAAAAGGGAAGGAGTGGATTTAAGTTGCAGAAGTTAATAAGACGATCACGTTCATTACTGATTATGCTCGTGGTCATGCTTGCATTTTCACCATTATCCGTACTAGCAGAAGGGGAAAATGTAAATACGATTAATTACGTTGCGCTAGGTGATTCATTGGCGGAAGGAATGTTATCTGATAATTCATTCGGAACTGGATATGTTGGGATGATAAAGGATAATCTTGAGACCAACGGATACAAGGTAAATGTACATAATGCGGGCTATCGTGGTTTTACTACAGTAGATGTACTAGCAGGGGTTCCTAACATTCCAGAATTAGCTAAAGCTGATGTAATTACGATAAGTGCTGGTGCGAATGATATTTTAGCTGTGCTTCAACCAGTACTTGGTTTACAACAGGTGGCCCAAGCAGCTGCTGGAGCGGCTGAAAGTGCGAAAGCTGCTGCGTCCAAAGCGTTAAGTGAGGAGGAACTGTCAGTAAATGAAGTGCAATCTGCTGTTGCGAAGGTTGAAGAATCTGTAATTTCAGCGGCTGGAAAAATAGAATCGATTTTTCCAATCTTACCACCTGATCAGAAAGCTAAACTAGATTCAGCATTTGGTCTTATTCAAGAAGCAAAAACTAGTGTAAATAAAACGGGAGTAAGTATGGATGCTGCAAGGGAAGCATTTGATACAAATGACCAAGAAGCTATAGGCAACTTAGAAGTGGCAGTTAGTAATTTAGACGTAGTGGTGCAAAAATTAAACTCGCTTATAGAATTGATCGAATCATTAAATATTCCAATTCCAATTCAAGAAGTCCTAGAAGTAAAAGACAAAGCAAAAGATGGGAATGGAGCAGCAAATTCTGCAAAATCAAAAGTTGAATCTGCAAAACTAGCAGTAAAGACGTATACTGAAGCCCAGGTAAAGGCTGAGGCAGCACAATTTGCTGCAACAACAGCAACGGCAGAAGCAGTCGGAGTAAGAATCCCAGAGGTCCTAAAAGAGGTTGGCGCTAATACAGCACAAATATTAGCTTTAATTAGGTCGGTAAACCCAACCGCCAAGATTTATGTCATGGGTTATTATAATGCGCTACCATATTTACCTGCTGAAGTACAAGAAAGCATGACAAAGCCAATGCTTGTTGGGTTAAATGCGGCAATTAATGCACCTACTTCTGGATTCGGTGCAACGTTTGTACCTGTTGCCCATTTGTTCGAAGGAAAGCATTTAGAGTATCTCCCAAACCCAGCGAATATTCATCCAAGTGAAGCTGGATACAAAGCCCTTGCTAGTGCGTTCATGGTTGAGATAAATAAAGCATTTCCTGCAATTGAACAAAAGATTGATTTAGGCCAAGAGGTATTTGTAAACTCAGGTCAATTGATCATTATTAACGAAACGAATGTATCCTTATTATTACCAGATAACCTTCCTGAAGGAACAAAACTGACGGTTACTAATACGAGTGAAGATACACTTTTAAAAGCGGAAGAAAGTAATTTAAAAAGCTTTGGGGATGCTTTGAATTTTGAATTTAAATTCCCAGAGGGATCTGAAGATTATGAAGGTACGTTTACTCTCCTAATGGGGTATAATGCTGACTCCCCTGACAATATTGCTATTTATCATTTTAATGAAGTAGACGGTAAATGGGAGATTCAGCAAGGTGAAAAGAATAAGGAGTTACATGCAATTAGCTTAGATGTAACACATTTTTCAAACTATGGTGTGTTTGCCCAAGTAGAAAAACAAACACCTCCTGTTACTAAAGATCCTGTAGACGATTCAGAGGATGACGGTGGGACACCGCCTCCTATTGCCGAAGATCCTTCAAAAGGACCGAAAGATGATGGTAAAAAGGATACAAAGAAAGATACATCAAAAGGTAAATTACCTAAAACCGCAACTAATTATTACAATTTGCTTTTAATCGGGGCTTCTTTGTTCATGTCTGGAGTTATAGTGTTCATCTTTACAAAAAGAAGACACTTAGTAATGGAAAAGTAATCTATTTATAGAATAAGGGAAAGAATGGGTTCAACCTACTTTCCCTTATTAATTTGATGCTTAAAAGTAGAAAGAACATGCCCTTTTTAATTGCCCGTATATTTAAATGAGTATATATGCGTTTTGGTTAGCTCTATGACTTCCTCAATAAATTCCTCCTGTAATTCCTTGAAACCACTAGTAATCCAATTTTGGATAAGCCCGTAAAAGCCATAGGCTGTGTACTGTTTAAAATAGTCCATGTTCACAGGGATATTATTGATCGTTTCAAAAATAAATTTTTCTTGATAAATTTTTAAAATCGTTTGAGGGAAACTTGTATGTAACCCTGGTAATGTGTCCTCATATTTAATTAACTCAAAAAAGTTACGATGCTCATCAATGTAGGAAACAATATGAAAAGATGGCTTACCAATCTTTAATGTAAATACTTTTTGTCCAGGTCTGTATGGTTTTCCAACAGAATTCCACAATCCAGTCATCATGGAATCTAGCAAGTCCTCGGCTAAATCAATTTTATCTTGGTAGTGAACATAAAAGGTGCTGCGATTATAGGAAGCTTTGTTCACGATGTCCTTTACAGAAATGGAGTGATAGCCCTTTTCTTTGATAAGGTCGATGAGGGCGAGCTTTAGATGTTCTTTTGTTCGATTACGACGTTTCGATAGGATATCTACTTCATCATTCATTAAAAAAACCTCCTCAAAAAAAGACAATTATGATGAAACTGTCTACTAAATAAACAGTTTGCTTTTCTTTGATGATTGATTACTCTAACTAAACTAGTAGAATGAAATTGTGAACAAATGGTGACAGCGTCGTTTCTAGGGTAACGCTATATCCATATTATATATTAAGGGGAGGATTTATAATGGGGAAATTACAAGATAAAGTAGCGGTCATAACTGGTGGAGCTTCAGGAATTGGAGCAGCAACAGCTCGTTTATTCGTTGAAGAAGGAGCAAAGGTTGTTCTTGTAGACTTAAACGAAGAAAAAGGAAAAGCGTTTGAAGCAGAATTGAAAGCGCTAAATAAAGAGGCTTTATTTGTAAAAGCAAATATTACAAGTGAAGAAGATGTTGCAAACATTTATAAACAAACCATTGAGGCGTTTGGTAAAGTCGATGTTGTATTCAACAACGCAGGTATTGGACGTGTTCAACCATCACATGAACTAGAATACTCTGAGTGGAGAAATACAGTAAACGTTGACTTAGACGGTGTTTTCTTAGTAGCACGTGAAGCCATTCGTGAATTCTTAAAAGCAGATGGTGGCGTAATCGTGAACACTGCTTCTATGTATGGCTGGGTTGGATCACCTGGTTCGGCAGCGTATAACGCAGCAAAAGGTGGCGTAGTGAACTTAACTCGTTCCCTTGCACTTGAATATGCAGAACAAAATATTCGTGTAAATGCTTTATGCCCAGGTTTCATTGATACTCCAATCATTCCTGAAGAAAGCAAAGAGATATTACGCACTATGACTCCAATGAAGCGTCTTGGACAAGCAGAGGAAATGGCGAAGGCTGTGTTATTCCTAGCAAGTGATGATTCTACTTTCATGACAGGAAATAGCTTAATTGTTGATGGTGGATATACTGCACAATAATAAAATAGATAAAGGGGCATCCAGTTGATTGGGTGCCCCTTGTTTACATTATGCTTGTCCCATTTTCTGTGGACTTTCCCCATTTTTATGAATGGTAACTTGATGTGGAAATGGTATTTCAATACCGTGTACATCAAAGGCTTCTTTAATGGCTTTTCGAAGTTGACGTTCAACACCCCAATGTTCCCCATTTTCGGTTTTGGCAATGACACGTAACACGACATCTGACACTCCAAGTGCTTGAACGCCAATGACATTTGGTCCCTCAATTATAACAGGGTTATCGGCAGCCACTTTGTCACATGCTTCCTGCATCACGGTTATCGCTTGATCAATGTCTTCGCCATAAGCAATTCCGATATCAACAAGGGCACGCATATTTCCACGCGAATGGTTGCTCACACTTGTAATATCTCGATTGGGAATGAAATGTAAGGTTCCGTCGAATCCTCGAATTTGAGTGGTTCGTAGTCCAACAGCCTCAACAACCCCGTCAATAGCACCGATGGTGACATAATCATTCACATCAATCTGCTTTTCCAACAATAAGAAAAAGCCTGTCACAACGTCACTTACGAGTCCTTGTGCTCCAAATCCGACTGCAAGTCCCACAATTCCAGCCCCAGCGATTAAGCTTGCGACAGGGATCTCAAAAATGCCAAATATGGAAGCCACTAATATAAAGATTAGCCCATATGATAGAATATTTTCCATTAATTTTTGAAGGGTATGAGTCCGTCCTATTGAGATATTCTGTTTATTCTGTAAATTAGTGAAGATGCGGTCAATCACTTTGTTGCCGATTTTTTTAACAATGAAAAATGCAATGAAGATCCCAATTATCTTTAAAGCTTTGATTCCTATATTAATAAGTAAGGTTTCCCAATTGAAACTGAGTAAATCGAACAAACTATCATCCTTCCTTGTCTTTTCTTTTTACCTAGTTAAGAGAATACCACAATCGGCTGAAATGAAAACATGTTTGCGTAAAAAAAGTCCCCTGCATGTTTACAGGGAACTCGAACCAATTTATTTTGTATAGTTATCGAAATAACCTTGGATATAGATGAATGGAGTACCTTTGTCTCCGCTTCCTGATGTTAAGTCTGAAAGGGAACCGATAAGGTCTGTTAGTCGTCTAGGAGTTGTACCTTGTGCCTCCATTTGACCAACTAGGTCACCTTCTTTGTTCGCGATAAACTCAGAGATTGCTTTTTTAAGTTCTTCACCTTTTAAATCAGCAAAATTGTTATCAGCAAGGTATTTTAATTTTACCTCATTCGGTGTACCTTCAAGACCAGCAGTATATGCAGGAGAAACAACTGGGTCAGCAAGCTCCCAAATCTTTCCGACAGGGTCTTTGAAAGCACCATCTCCGTAAACCATAACCTCTACATTTTTACCTGTTTTATCTTTAAGTAGTTCTTGAATTTTATCAACGATTGGTTGGCAATTACGTGGGAAGAGCTTCACGCTTTCCTCTGTTGCTTTGTTTGAACCAAGTAAACCATATTCTTCATTAAAGCCACTGCCATTGTTTGATTCAGAAAGAATATTGTCAAGGCTGAAGACCTTTTCGCCACCGTTTGCTTTTAAAATTTTCTTCGTACGGAATCTTGTATGAATGTCACAAGTTAACACACTCTTTGTATAGTTTAGAATGGTTTTTGGATTGTTTGAGAAGATAACCTCACATTCAACGCCATATTCTTCGATTAATGATTTATAGTAGTCAATATAATCTACACCAGTAAAAGGATGTTTATTATGTCCGAATAGGTCACGGAATTGTTGTTCTGTTAAAACGTCTGTCCAAGGATTTACCCCTTTTTCATCAAGAAGGTCAAGATCCACTAAGTGGTTTCCAACTTCATCTGATGGATAGCTTAACATAAGGACAATTTTTTTCGCGCCTTTTGCAATTCCACGAAGACAGATTGCAAAACGGTTACGGCTTAGGATTGGGAAAATCACGCCAATAGTGTCGTCACCAAATTTTGCTTCTACATCCTGCGCAATATCATTAATGGTCGCATAGTTTCCTTGAGCACGAGCGACAATAGATTCCGTAATAGTTACGATGTCTTTATCTTGTATAGTAAAGCCTTCAACCTCGGAAGCTCGTAATACAGTATCTACAACGATTTGCTCAATGCTGTCTCCTCTATTGATGATGGGACCACGTAAACCTCTTACAACTGTTCCTACTACTCTTTCCAAAACAATCACTCCTACATAATGATAAACTTAATGTAAATATTATCTATTGGTACTATACATCTATAATGTGTTATAAGTAAAATTAATATATCTAATGGTGGGTATAAGGGGAGATTATGTGATAGGTAAATTAGATTTATATAGAGTTTTTAGTGTGGTTGCAAAGAATGGGAGTTTTTCAAAGGCAGCAAAGGACCTTTTTATGACACAGCCTGCAGTCAGTCAAGCGATGATGCAGCTGGAAAGGGAACTGGACATACGGTTGTTTAATCGAACGCCAAAGGGGGTTACGTTGACAAATGAGGGAGAGCGATTATTTGAATATGTCCATTCTGCAATGAATCTCCTCAACGTTGGTGAGGAAATGATTTTAGAATTTAAGAATTTAACAAAAGGCGAATTAAAAATAGGTGTGGGCGATACGATCTCGAAGTATTTTTTGCTAACGTATCTAGAATCCTTTCACACGGAATATCCCAATATCAAATTTAAAATTGAAAATGGGACTACCCAGGAGTTGATTTCTTTATTGAAGCTAGGTGAGGTTGATCTTGCGATTTGTAATTTCCCTGTGGATGAGCCTACTTTAGCCCAAATCCCATGCATGGATATTCACGATATATTTGTATGTGGAAATAAGTATAAAACACTCTTACCAAAGCAAGTGAGCGTAACGGAATTAATGAAGCATCCATTAATTTTCCTTGAACCAAAGTCCATTTCCCGTAAATATGTAGACGAGTTTTTATTATCTAAGGGCTTAAGGATTTCCCCAGAATTTGAGCTTGGCTCTCATGATTTACTTTTAGAATTTGCGAAAATCAATCTAGGAATTGCGTGTGTTACCAAGGAGTTTTCACAGGAATATTTAAAGAAGGGCATCTTACACGAGGTAGTACTCAACGAAAAAATCCCAAAACGTAGCATCGGCATCTGCTACGTCAAAAATGTTCCACTATCACCTGCATCTACTAAATTTGTCGAGATCATCAGGAACCAGAGGGACGGTTCTCTCGGTCCCTCGTGAACCGTCCCAGATCCTTAATCAACATAATAAATTTCCGAATGGCTAGCGTCATAGCAATAAAGCCTTCCACCATATGCGCAGCCACCATCAATGCCAATGATGTTATTTTTACCGAAATACATTTCATTGCTTTTATGTAAGTATTTAGTAGGGGTATGGCCGAATACGACTGTCTTTTCTCCAGAATATCCATTGTGAAATTCCTCTCGAATCCAGACGAGTAGATGAGGGTCTGTTGATTCCAGTGGTGTCTCCGGATGAATACCTGCATGAACAAATATATGTGAATCTGTTTCATAGTAATAAGGAAGTTCTTTTAAAATATCTAGATGGGGGCGGATTTCTTCATTTATTTGAAGAAGGTTTGGCATTTCTTCAGTTGTGTACCAATATTTTGCATCATCTTTTTCAATATGGTACCCGTAATTTTGTAGGGTTTTAATTCCGCCATTGTAAAACCATCTTTTAACGCTCATTGAATCAGCGCGGAAAGCTTCCAACATCATTTTCTCATGATTTCCAATTAATGCAATCGCGCCTTCATTTCGTAATTGCATCACTTTATCTAAAACAGCCCTTGACCTGGGACCACGGTCCACATAGTCTCCTAACAACAAAAGCTGATCATACTTGTGATTATATTGTACAAGCTCTAGCAGTTGCTCAAATTTATCTATATCCCCGTGAATATCACTAATCGCAAGCATTCGCTTCACACATTACACAACCTTTACAATATCGGTTCTTCTATTTTATCACACCCTTGTTATTACTGAGGAGTAGCCAATTTTGTATAATCTTTATACATTCAAAAATACTATAGGTAATCTAAAGGAAAGAAAGTGCCATATATGAAATTAAAAAGTCAGCTATCTATTGCTTTTATTCTATGTCTTTTTTCGCTTATCGTGTTTGGCCGACTGGCGTATTTTGTTCATGGTCATGATATTATCCGGTTTGATAGCCAAGTAATAGCGCTGGTACAGGGGGTGGAGTCCGAGAGGCTCACTTTCCTGATGAAATTTCTTTCAGTTATTGGTTCAGCACCGGTTATTATAGTTTTATCCATCTTTATTCTGTTCTTTCTATTTAAAATGTTGAAGCACCGCTATGAGCTCATTTTGTTTATAGGAGTAATGGTTGGGTCATCAATTTTGAACTTTCTACTGAAGGAATTGTTCAAGCGGGCTAGGCCTGATTTCCACCGATTGGTTGAAATTTCGGGTTATAGCTTTCCGAGTGGGCATGCAATGAGTGCTTTTACTCTTTATGGGATTATTACGTTCCTGTTGTGGCGTCATATTTCAGTATCGTGGGGGAGAGCAGCACTTGTGTTATTCAGTGCAATGATGATTTTCGGAATTGGGATGAGTCGAATTTATCTGGGTGTTCATTACCCAACTGATATAATAGGCGGCTTTTTTGCAAGTGCCACGTGGCTAGGTTTCTCAATTTGGACTTTTCAGTGGTTCAAAGAACGGCGAGCACACAAGCATAAAAGTTTGGAAACTGGTTGAATTCGATGGAGGGACCACAAGAACCGTCCCTGCGGTTCCTTGTGTCGAATTTTAGGGAATGGATTTCATTGAAAATGAAAGCGCTGTCAATTATAATAAAGACAGGTGGATGACATGTGTGGTCATCGTGGTATTTGGCGAAGGTGGGGCCGATACTGTAGTGAAGTAATACATTAATGAACCACTTTTTTAAAGCATTCTTTAAAAGAGACCTTTTAATTCGGAGATGAATTAAAAAGGTCTCTTTTCTTTTGATTTTAATCCTCAGTTCAAATCAAGACAGCGTCACTACATTCTTAATAACTCAATGCTTGCTTTGGTTTCGAAAAATAGAACCTGCATCTTTTTAGTTATACTACTTCTGTATTAGAAGCAGGGTTTCCTTCAAGTGATTTAGGTTAAAAATGAACTAGGGAACCAAAGGAACCGTCCCTCTGGCCCTTCTAGTACAATGGGACTATATTCCAATGCTTACATTTATTATAAATAATATTTTGATATAATTCTATTTTCTGAAAAGTGTTGCTTTTGGGTATTTTGTGTGATATATTAATGACTATCAATTTAAGGTTTGTAAGCAAGCAAGTTTACTAGAATAATTTTATGCTCTGGATATGTTATCGGAATTAATAGATGTCTAGGGTGTTTTAGGAGGAAATAGATATGTCATCAAGAGACTCATTTGGTAATATCATAGCGGTAGGATTTATGTTATTTGCGTTATTTTTTGGAGCGGGGAATTTAATTTTCCCAGTTCAATTAGGTCAATTAGCTGGGAGCAATGTTTTTTCAGCGAATCTTGGTTTTATCATTACCGGAGTAGGATTACCAGTACTTGGTATATTGGCTTTAGCCTTCTCAGGTAAAAGTGATTTGGAATCATTAGCAGGTCGAGTGAATCCGATATATGGAATTTTCTTTACCGTAGCTCTCTATTTAACAATTGGTCCTTTATTTGCTATTCCAAGAACAAATACGGTTGCTTATGAGATCGGGATTGTTCCATTCCTAGAGAATCAATCAAGCAATATTCCATTATTACTGTTTACAGTTGTTTTCTTTGGAGTAACATTATACTTCTCTTTAAAAACGAGTAAGATTGTTGATATCGTCGGAAAAATGTTAACACCGATTTTATTAGTGGTCATTGCCATTTTAATTATCGCGGCATTTGTGAACCCAATTGGAGTTATTCAAGAACCTACTAAAACGTATATGACAAACAGTTTCTTTAAAGGTTTCCAAGAAGGTTATAACACAATGGATGCACTTGCAGCATTCGTATTTGGTATCATTATTATTAACATCATGAAAGACCGTGGGGCATCTTCTAGAAAACAGATCATGGTTTCAACCGGTAAAGTTGCCTTAGTTTCAGGGGTATTATTAGCAGTTATTTATTCATCATTAGCTTTTTTAGGTGCTACAAGTGTAGACGGACTTGGTATTTTAGACAATGGTGGAGCCATTTTAGCAGCTGCATCTCAGCATTTCTTTGGGTGGTATGGTAAAGTCATTCTTGCTGTAATCGTTGTGGCAGCTTGTTTAACAACAAGTATTGGACTTATCACATCTTGTGCGGCGTATTTCTCTAAATTAATTCCTGCTCTTTCTTATAAGCAATGGGCAGTTATCTTTACATTATTTAGTGCAGTTATCTCAAACTTTGGGTTAAATGCAATTATTAGCTTCTCTATTCCAGTTCTAGTTGCACTTTATCCGTTAGCTATGTGTTTAATGGTATTAACATTCTTACACCCTCTATTTAAAGGTCGTAAGGAAGTATACCAAGTAAGTATTTTAGTTACATTTATCTTAAGTTTGAATGATGGGTTAAATGCAGCTGGTGTTAAAATTGCAGCTATTAATGATGTATTAGAATCGATTCTACCTTTATATTCAGTAGGGTTAGGTTGGATTGTTCCAGCAGTAATCGGTGGGGTAATCGGATATTTAATTAGCATTATCAAAAATGGCGCTCTAAGTGCAGAGCCGATTGAAGAATAAGAATAAGGCTACTTGCGATATATCGTAAGTAGCTTTTTTATGTAATGAATCGTGAACTTTGTAATAATCGTTTAACTTGTTATAATAGAACATAGGATTGTTACTGGTAAAGCAGGCAAAACCTAAGTAAAGTGTTTCTGTTTTGGGAGACAGTTTATTTAGGTTTTTTTGATTTTAATAAAGAGAGGGATTTGGGATATGAAACTGATTGCTTCTGATTTAGATGGAACTCTGTTAAATGAAGATAGCAAGGTAAGCGCGGCAAATGTGCGAGCGATTCAAAAGGCGATGGAAAAAGGGGTAGAATTTGTTGTTGTAACTGGAAGATCGTATGATGCCGCAAAAATGCCTCTTGAGGAAGTAGGAATCACTTGTCCGATTATTACCTTAAACGGTGCGAGTTCATTTGATATAAATGGCAACATTTTACGCGATATACCAATGGATAAATTGGTTTGTAAAAAAGTGTACACCGCTTGTCACAATGGTGAGATGTATACGGAGTTTTTTACGAATAAGGGTTTATTTTCATTTGGTAGAGACAGGTTTATTGACAGAATGACGAGATGGTGGAAAACGGTGAATCCTGATTTGACAGATGAGGAAATCAATCAAAGGATTGAATTCCGTTTCCAAAATGAAAGTGTTCAGTTTGTTGAGGACTATGAACAATTGGAAGCATTGAAGGATTTAAAAATATATAAATTATTAAGCTTTGCGGAAGAAGAGAAAAGTTATCAGCAAGTGTATACTGAACTAAAAGATGAAGCCGGAGTAGTGATTACCTCCTCAGGATATTTAAATCTTGAATTTAATCATCCAGAGGCTAAAAAAGGGCTAGCTCTCCAGGAATTGGCAAAAGGTATGGGGATTGACATGAGGGATGTCATGTCAATGGGTGATAATTTAAACGATAAAAGCATGCTCGAAATGGCAGGACGTGGTGTTGCGATGGGGAATGCTGACCCAGAGATCTTAAATCTATGTAAATATACGACGAAAACAAATGAAGAAGATGGGGTCGCTTTTGCGATTGAAGAGATGCTAAGGGAATATAATCTATAGGAATACCTAAACGGTTTCATTGACAAGTCAAAATATATTTGATATAAACAAGGTAATCGTTTGCAATCAATAAAAAGGATTGTTACTGTTCGGCAGGCAAAACCTATGTTTGTGAAAGAATATCATCAATGATATTCTTGTATACAAATATAGGTTTTTTTATTATTGGAATCTGTTTTAGTCATGGGGTGGAAGCATGAAGATTGAGAAGGTTTTAAATAACAATGTTGTGATGTGCAGAAATGAACTAGATCAAGAAATAGTTGCAATGGGCAAGGGCTTAGCTTTTCAACGTAAATCAGGAGATACAATTGATGCTTCAAAAATTGAAAAAACCTTTATCCTACAAAAGCATGGGATTACCGAAAAGCTTGCCAAATTACTTGAAGATACATCAGAGCTTTATTTAAGCATATCATCCAAAATTTTAGATTATGCCAAAACCAAGTTGCCCTATAAACTCGATGACTATTTATATGTCGCCTTAACGGATCACCTTAGCTTTGCGATTAGCAGACATAAGCAGGGAATTCAAATGAAGAATGCCCTATTATGGGAAATTAGGAAATATTATAAACGGGAATTTCAAATAGCATTAAAGGCATTGGACTTGATTGAAAAAGAGACGGGCATTAGGCTTGATGAAGATGAAGCAGCTTCGATTGCACTTCATTTGGTGAATGGTCAGCTCTCCGGGGAAAACCTGGCGGCTGCCGTTCAAATTACTCAGATGGTGAATGACATTTTAAACATTGTAAAATACCACTTTAAAATGGAACTAGATGAAACTTCTTTGAATTATGAACGGTTTTTAACACATTTACGCTTCTTTGGGATGAGATACATGCGCAAGGAAAAGTCGGCAGAATCCATAGATGATTTTTTCCATGAGCAGATTAAACTTAAATATAAAGATGCTTATACTTGTACCCAAAAAATCGCTACTTATTTAAAAAAGGAGTTTGGTTGGGAAATATCCAAGGAAGAAGAAATCTACTTAACCGTGCATATTCACCGAGTTACGAATCGACATTTACTCAATCAAAGGAAAGGGTAGATATTTGTCGAAAAATGATGTTTTTTGTCGAAGAAAACGTTGACATTGTTAAAATTTGATGTTATATTCGTCTTGTGAATTTCATAATCCTTCGAAGGAATGTTACCAATTTGGGCATAACCTGAATCGATTTTAAACACGCTAAAATTTGTGTGTTTAAATTGGTTCAGGTTTTTTATTTGAAAAAAACAAAGGAGAAACAGCTATGAATAACAAAGAACTAGGCGATAAAATTGTTGATTTAGTTGGCGGAGAGGACAATATTAACTCTTTAGTCCATTGTGCAACACGATTAAGATTTAAACTCGATGATCATGAGAAGGCTGACAAAAATGCATTGTCTGATATTCCCGATGTATTAACTGTGGTAGAGAAAGGCGGACAATTCCAAATTGTGATTGGGAATAAAGTTGGAAAAGTGTATTCAGAAATTATGAATCATCATAATATTGCTTCCGGAGATAAAGAAGATAGCGATGGTGGTGGAAAAAAGACTGGCGTAATAGCAAAAGTATTTGAGTATATTTCAGGTACTTTTTCACCTTTAATTCCTGCATTAGCTGGTGCTGGAATGATCAAGGCATTACTCGCTGTTCTGACTGCCCTTAATTGGATTGACGTAGAGGGAACAACCTATTCAGTATTAAATGCAGCATCTAGTGGTCTATTTTATTTCCTACCGATTTTAGTTGGTATATCAGCTGCAAAAAAATTAGGAGCAAACCCGTTTGTTGGTGGTGTAATTGCCGCTGGCCTTTTAGACCCTAATTTCACTGCTTTACTAGAAAGAACAGACGGCACGTCTTTCTTAGGGATACCACTAATCGTTTCGGATTATTCATCAACCGTATTCCCACTCCTTATTGCAATGGCGGTTTATGCTCCATTGGAAAGATGGCTAAAACGAGTAACACCTGATACGATTCAATTATTTTTTGTATCGATGATTGGTATTTTAGTTATGGTTCCACTTACAGCCCTAGTATTTGGTCCATTTGGTGAGTATATTAGCTTGGCAATTGGAAATGCAGTTACTTTCATGCTAGACATTTCTGCAATCCTAACTGGAATTTTGATTGCCCTTATTTGGCCAATCCTTGTCATACTCGGTGTGCATTGGGGTGTTGTTCCAATCATGATTGATAACTTCACACGTGGAGGAGATGTGATTGGTCCAATTACCGCCGCTTCTACTTTTGCACAAATGGGTATTGCATTCGGTATCTTCCTGCGTGCAAGGAGAAATAAAGATTTACGCTCTTTATCTTTTGCAGCAACCTTATCAGGCGTTCTAGCCGGAGTTACCGAACCAATTTTATATGGTCTAATTTTACGTTATAGAAGATTAATTCCGCTTGTACTCATTTCAGGTGCGATTGGTGGAGCAATTGTTGCATTTTTTGATGTTCGAGTATTTACATTTGTATTTAACAGCGTATTAACGATTCCAGCGTACAATCCCGCACTTGGTTATAGCATTGGTATTGGAGCAGCGTTTATCGCAGCAACGATACTCGCGTTTATTTTTGGAACAGATGGACGAAAAAGTGGTAAAGATACTGATGAAGAAGAGAAAAATGTTGATGTCACACCACAAGAAACTCCAAACCAGGAAACTGGAAAGAAAGTTGAAATTTATTCGCCAATGAATGGTGAAATGATTCCGTTAGAAAAAGTTGATGATCCTGTATTTGCGAGTGCAGCGATGGGGAAAGGTGTAGGAATTGAACCTACAGAGGGAGTTGTTGTAGCACCATTTGATGGAAAGGTTGCAACTTTATTCCCGACAAAGCATGCGATTGGGTTAATTAGTGAGGATGGAATAGAAGTATTAATTCATATTGGTCTTGACACTGTTCAATTAGAAGGTAAGCATTTCGAAGCTCATGTAGCTCCTGATGCAGTAGTGAAAAAAGGTGACAAGTTGGTAACCTTTGATATTCAAGGCATAAAGGGTGCAGGCTATCAAACAATGACACCTGTTATTATTACCAATACAAATGACTTTTCAAGTGTTTTGCCAGCAGAATTTAAGAATGTATCTGCAGGAGAGCAAGTACTAACTATTGTGAAATAACATTAATCCAACAATCAATGTGGGCGTTCAAGCCCCTTGATTGTTAGTTAATGAAAAAATATGGTGAAAAGAGGAGAATAACCAATGACAAAATTTATTCCTGAATTTCCAAAGAACTTCCTGTGGGGAGGCGCAACTGCAGCCAACCAAATTGAAGGAGCATATAACGAAGATGGCAAAGGCTTATCTGCAGCAGACTTCGTAGAATATATTCCGAAAGACAAGCGGACTAAAGATAATGCAATGGAGATCACTTCTGAACAAATTCGTAGAACGTTAAGTGGGGAATCTACTGCGCGTCATCCAAAACGAGAAGGAATTGATTTTTACCATCGTTATAAAGAAGATATCGCACTACTTGCAGAAATGGGATTCAAAGCTTTCCGTCTTTCCATTCATTGGTCAAGAATTTTTCCAAATGGGTATGACGAAATACCAAATGAAGCAGGTTTACAATTTTACGATAATGTTTTCGATGAATTAGCAAAATACAATATAGAACCTGTTGTTACTTTATCTCATTATGAAACACCTTATGGATTAACGGAAAAATATAACGGTTGGGTCGGACGAGAAACGATTGATCACTTTGTACGTTATGCAGAAACCGTATTTAAACGTTATAAGGATAAAGTGAAATACTGGATGACATTTAATGAAATTAACATTATTACAATTAGTCCTTTTACTGGTGCAGGTATTTTGTCAGATAAAGAAGATAATCCTATTCAAGCAAAATATCAAGGATTACATCACCAGTTTGTTGCTAGTGCACTTGCAACGAAAAAGCTACATGAAATCGTGCCTGAAGGTAAAATGGGTTGTATGTTAGCTAGAATGAGTCATTATCCAAACACGCCAAATCCAGTAGATGTATTAAAAGCACAACAGGATAATCAAGCAAATCTATTCTTTACAGATGTACATGCTCGTGGTGAATATCCAAAATATATGGAACGTTTCTTTGTGGAAAATGACATTCATATCGTGAAGGAAACTGGCGATGATGAGATCTTAAAACAATATCCAGTAGACTATATTACATTTAGCTACTATATGTCTATGTTGTCTTCCGATTCCCCTGAAGGAGAAGTGACTGAAGGGAACTTAATGAATTCATTAAAAAACCCATACCTAGAAGCATCAGACTGGGGATGGCAAATTGACCCGATTGGCTTACGAGTTGTATTAAATGAATTGTATGATCGTTATCAATTGCCATTATTTATCGTAGAAAATGGTTTAGGTGCTTACGATAAGGTGGAGGAAGACGGCGCCATTCATGACACGTACCGAATTGATTATTTACGTAAGCATATCGAACAAATGAAAGAAGCAGTTGGAGATGGTGTAGATTTAATGGGTTATCTTGCTTGGGGACCAATTGACTTAGTCTCAATGTCTACCAGTGAAATGTCGAAGCGCTATGGCTTCGTTTATGTTGACAAAGACGACGAAGGAAACGGTACATTAGATAGAAGCAGAAAGGATTCCTTCTATTGGTATAAGAAAGTCATTGAATCAAATGGTGAGGTACTATAAAGTTTTAGGGCAGTTCATAATGAGCTGCCTTTTTTTTGAAAAAGAAATTTCTTTTCGTTAGGAGCAGTTTTCTTAAGTACGATCATGTGGAATGGTAAAATTGAATAGGAGAATTGCTTATACCGTGTAACGGCAAAATAAGAACATATTAACGAAAGGGGTTTTACCAAATGAGCAAATTTAATGGATATGTTGGGACCTATACAAAAGGGGACAGCAAAGGAATTTATTCTTTTACATTAGATACAGATGAACAAAAAATAACAGACGTAAAACTAGCAGCAGAATTAGGAAATCCTACATATGTTACCGTCAGTCAGGACAATCGTTTTCTTTACTCTGTGGTAAAAGACGGTGAAGCAGGTGGTGTAGCAGCTTACTCTGTTGATAGTCAAACAGGCGAGTTAAAACAATTAAATAACGATGTTTCAGAAGGGGCATCTCCTTGCCATGTTAGTGTGAACAAAGCAAACAACCAAGTTGTTACGGGCAATTATCATAAAGGAACAATCGAGTTATATTCATTGAACAGCGAAACTGGCAGCATTGAATCTTCTTTGTCAGTGGTTGCGCATGAAGGTAAGGGGCCACATGAAAGACAAGAAAAACCGCATACTCATTTTTCTGGTTTTACTCCAGACGAGAAATATATTGTTGCGATTGATTTAGGAATCGATAAGCTTATTACCTATGAGGTAATCGATGGGGCTTTAAAAGAGGTTAACAGTTTATCGGTTCGACCAGGAAGTGGGCCTAGACATATTGCCTTTCATCCAAACGGAAAATATGCATACATCATGACAGAGATTAGCAATGAAGTTGTTGCACTATCTTATGACAGCAGTATTGGAAGCTTTACCGAGCTTCAATATATCTCAACAATACCTAGTGATTTTACAGAAAACAGTCAAGGTAGTGCCGTTCATATATCAAAGGATGGGAAATTTGTATATGCTGGAAACCGTGGACATAACAGCATCGCTGTCTTCCAAGTAAATGAAGCCACAGGTGAGTTAGCACTTGTAGAAATGGTCTCTTCAGAAGGAGATTGGCCACGTGATTTTGTATTTGATCCAACTGAAAAATTCATTGTAGGCTCCAACCAAGAGTCAAACAATCTTGTGTTATATGCTAGGGATGAACAAACCGGAAAACTATCTTTGGTTGATTCAGACATAACTGTACCATTCCCAGTGTGTGTGAAGTTTTTACATGTTTAACCAGAGGTCCTTAATAACGACGAATACCTAGAAGAGAGAGATTTTTTTACGGGAGGGGAACAACTTGATTAAATTAGTGTTAACAGATATGGACGGAACCTTCTTAAATAATAGCGGTGATTTCAACAGGGAACTGTACAAGGATGTCAAAAAGCTCATGAACGAAAAAGGGGTTGTTTTTGCTCCTGTTACAGGTAAACAATGTGAGCGCGTTGAAGAGTTATTTGGGGACGATGCAAAAGATTTATGGATTCTAGGAGATAGCGCTACTCGAATCAAGCATAATGGGGAATTTGTTTATGAATCCTTGCTTAGTAATCAATTAGGACTGGAAATTATCAGAATGCTAGAGGAAATCAGCCTTGATCATACCATAATTGCGTGTACCAGAACGGGAGCAGTCATTAAAGATAATATTCCTCCTGAAGAAGCTGCGATTGTCAGAAGGTCTTATGCACAAGTAAGACAAGTCTCTGATTTCAATGAAATAACAGATGACTTTGTTAAGATTACCATTCATGACCCCTTGTTAAGATGTATGGAAACGAGGGAAAAATTATCGCCATTTTTTGAATCAGCTTATATTGTTGCTTCGGAAGCAGCATGGATTGATATAGCAAATGCCAATGTGCATAAGGGTACTACTGTTGAACACTTACAGCAAATGTTGAATGTGACACCTGAGGAAACAATGGCATTTGGAGATGGCTTTAATGATTTAGAGCTTATGACTCGTGCTACTTATAGTTTTGCTGTCCGAAATGCAGTACAAGAATTAAAAGAGGCAGCCAATTTCATTACTCGCTCAAACGAAGAAGATGCAGTAATGAAAACGATCATTAAATTGTTATCATTGCAATAAATTTTAAACGACTGGTACCGATGTGTATCGGTCGTTTTTTCTTTTACTACGAAAAGCGGCCTTTTCTAGCAGTTGCCATGTTATCTAGCCAAAATAATAGAAAAGACACCTTCTTTTTTAATCGGGGCTGTTACATGTAAGCGTTTTAGTGTAAAATAATTGTAATAGATTACTAGTATATATCACCTACATGCTGGAAAATGCTCGCAAGTGGTATTCGTTCAAGGGAGATATTGCCATGAAATATAATGAAGTTAGACGAAATGGCGGGGGTACAAGAAGAGAGTTTGTCTACTCCTATCTATATGATAAAATCATTGATTTATCGCTTAAACCAGGTATGCCCATTTCAGAAAGTGACATTGGTAACCAGCTTAATGTTAGCCGAACACCAATTAGAGAAGCTCTTATGCAACTTGCAAAGGAGGATTTAATTGATATACGGCCACAAATTGGGACATTTGTGTCATTAATTGATCCAAAAAATATTGAGGAATCAAGATTTATGAGAAAGGCTGTCGAGCTTGCAGTTATTCGTGAGGCAACGGAAAAATTAAGTTCTGAAACATTATATAAATTAGAAAAAAGCTTAACCATGCAAGAAATTGCTCTAAAGGAAGAAAATCATAAGGATTTTTTATCACATGATGATGAATTTCATGAACTCATCTATAAAGGGTTAGGAATGGACCGCATTTGGCAAGGGATTGACCAAATGAATGGACAGTATAAACGTGTTAGAATGCTAAGTTTGATCACAACAAAGGCTGAGGAATGGAATACTGTTTTGGATGAACATAAATCCATTTTTAGTGCATTAAAAAATAAGGACGTAGTAACAGCAGAAGAAGTTGTAAATGAACATATCACAAAAGGGATTACTCATTTATATGAATTCAAGAAGGAGCAACCGAATTTTTTTAAGAAAGAAAGCATTTCGATTTATTAGGGAAATGACATCCACCCATCCTTCTATAAGATGAGTGGATTATTTTTATTCCATTTCCTTTCGAAGTTCGTCCATTTTACGGGTAATGAGTGGATAGAAATACTTTTGTGCACTTGTTGTGGAGTTTCCTCCAAAAAATCCTGTTCCTGGACAGGTCTTTACATTATAATCAGGACCTTTGTCCAACACCCTTTCTCCATTTCGTAAATCCCACCAATGATGGTAGGAAATGCTGTCAATCGAAGGCGTTAATCCAAATTTAAGGCTCAAAATAGCATTGACATAAATGATGGTGTCACTGTGTTCTTTCGTCATGACATCGTGGCCAATATCAAAATTTCCAAGGTGTTCAATTGCAATTCCGACAGAGTTGGCCTTGTTACCAATGGTGCCTTCAGGGGCAATATAGAGTGGCCGTGAGACAGCAACCTTCCCATCTGGAAAGGTCGTGATATTTTGGGCGATATGCTTCCACCCCATTGTGTTTTTATGGTAATTTTCCATTCCTGTTAGAAGTGCGAAATGGTTTGATCCATTAAATCGACTATAATCAGGCACCCATGTGTGATGTTGTTGGATGAGGGTTATTTTTCGTTTAATCTTCTGATTCATGAGCCAATCCTTAAACTCTTCTTTGGTCATTAAAAGATGTTCCCCGTGCATGTTCATCTTTTTCGGGACAATTTTCAATACTTGCCCAGGTACAACTTGTTCGACTGAAAGTCCATTTGTTCTTTTAATTTGCTCAGGAGTTGAATGGAACCGAGTGGCTATCTCCTTTAAGGTATCTCCAGATGCTACTTCATAGGAAAAAGGAACCCAAAGCTTTTGCCCGACAACTAATAGATCTGATTGAAGCCCATTGGTGATCTTTAAATCATCAACTGTGGTTTGAAATCTTTTTGCGACCCCTGGTAATGTATCACCTGCTTGAATGACATAGGTGTTTTCGTAACTGTTTGCACCTGTATAAATTGGTGAAAATAAGAAAATAACTCCGATTATCAAGGCAATCCTAATTTTCATAGCTCGTTTCCTTTCGTCATGTATTGTTATTAGTTTGTAAAACAAATTTAATATTATGCGATTTGGGTATTTGGTGTGGTTTCTTTTCGATTTTTAGAGGATAATTATGACAGAAAGTGAAGTGTTACTACGAAACATATAGTATTAATCCGACTTCTTCTTAGGGGGTTGGCATTGGGCGGTAAGGAGGAAAAATTATGCTCGAGTTTGAACCATACATAGATCAATTTGCAAGAATAAAAGTAGTAGGTGTTGGCGGCGGTGGGAATAATGCTGTCAATCGAATGATAGAAGCAGGGGTAGAAGGCGTTGAATTCATTGCGGTGAATACGGACGGACAAGCCCTCAATCAATCAAAGGCAGAGGTCACCATTCAAATTGGGGCAACATTAACGCGTGGTCTTGGAGCGGGAGCAAATCCGCAAATTGGGATGAAAGCTGTTGAAGAGAGTGAAAAAGAAATTGAGGATGCACTAAGAGGGGCCGATATGGTCTTTGTGACAGCTGGAATGGGCGGTGGCACTGGAACCGGAGCAGCACCAGAAATAGCAAGAATTGCAAAGGAATTAGGTTCTTTGACAATCGGTGTTGTCACAAGACCATTTCGATTTGAGGGTCGTAAACGAGCGGTCAATGCAGATGCGGGGATTGATGCAATGAAGGCAGCCGTGGATACCTTAATCATCATCCCGAATGAGAAATTATTGGAGATTGTTGATAAGCGTACGCCTATGATAGAAGCATTCCGAGAAGCCGATAATGTACTTCTTCGCGGGGTTCAAGGGATTTCCGATTTAATTGCTGTCCCTGGTTTAATTAACCTGGATTTTGCAGATGTAAAAACAGTTATGTCCCATAGGGGAACGGCTCTAATGGGGATTGGAATGGCAAAAGGGGACGAGCGTGCGGTTGAGGCAGCACATAAAGCAATCAATAGTCCACTTCTTGAAACATCGATAAGTGGCGCACGTGGCGTGATTTTAAATATTACAGGTGGTAGAAACTTAAGTTTATTTGAAATTCAGGAAGCAGCAGATGTGATATCGTCTGCAACACACGAGGATCTCAATATGATCTTTGGATCGGTCATTAATGACAATTTAAAAGACGAAATAATTGTAACCGTCATTGCTACAGGATTCACGGAAAACTAAAGGAAAGAGGCACCTTTTTGAGGTGCCTCTTTCTGTTATGGTAGAAGATAGCCAGCAGCTAGAAAAATGCTATACCAATCTTCACGGGTTAACTGAACTTCACTTGCTTTCACGGAATCCTTTAAGCGGTTAATATTCATGGTTCCGATAATTGGCTGCATGTTGGCCGGATGACGTAATAGCCATGCAATCGCAATCGTTGTATTGGATACACCGTATTTTTCAGCAATTTCATCAATTTTTTGATTTAATTCTGGGCATTTTTCATTGCCAAGAAACGGACCTTCGAAATAACCATATTGGAATGGTGACCAAGGTTGAATGGTAATGTCATTTAATCGGCAAAAATCGAGCACATCTCCATCACGGTTAATGGATTGGTCAATTTGCATATTTGATGAGACGCCGTTTGCAATCATATGAGCATTTGGTATGCTTAGCTGCAATTGATTGGCAACGATTGGTTGCTTTACATATTTTTTAAGCAATTGAATTTGCATTGGTTTTTGGTTAGATACTCCGAAATGACGAACCTTACCTGAGGATTCTAATTTGTCGAATGCTTCAGCAACCTCTTCCGGCTCAACAAGGGCATCTGGACGATGTAAAAGTAAGACATCAAGATAGTCCGTTTTGAGTCGTTTTAAGATTCCATCAACAGAATCAATGATATGCTCCTTTGAAAAATCAAACATTCCTTTTCGAATGCCGCATTTCGATTGAAGAATGATCTTTTCTCTCACGTCATCATTCATATGTATCGCATCTGCAAAGATTTCCTCGCAAGTACCACCACCGTAGATATCAGCGTGATCAAAGAAATTTGCTCCGATATCTAATGCCGTTTGTACAAACTTTTCTGCCTCAGGCTTTTCCAGAGAGTTAATTCTCATACAGCCTACCGCAACAACAGGTACCTCTAACGAGCTAGTTCCTAGTTCTATTTTTCGCATCTAAGGTTTACCTCCATTTTTTGAACTATTTTACCGTTTCCCTTCTCTAGTGTACATTTTTTCAAACTGATTAGAAAGTCACAAAAAAAGTGTTCCCCCTAGCGTAGGAGGAACACTTTCTTTCGTTACGCTACGTTTGTAGCTGTTTTTGTCGCTTTTTTGTCGTTAATTCGTTTTGTAAGGTAAGGTACTGCGAATCTGTCTACACCGTAGTAGTAAGTTGCAGCGCCTGCGAATAAGAGAATGATTGCTACTGTGTAAAGTGTTGGGTTAGTGCTTGTTGTACCAGCAAGTAAGAAGTTAAGGTTCATGAATGCACCTGCAAGTAATGCTGGGATGGTTGCAAAACCTACAATTAAACCGAGTCCTACTAAGAATTCGCCCCAAGGAATGAGTACGTTGAATAACTCAATGTTTGGTACGGCAAATCCTTCAAGGAATGCTGCATACCAGCCTTGTACTGCTGGGTGATCTCCACCTGCATTTGCAATGGCACCTTGGATAAAACCACCTGCATCAAATCCACCTGCTGTTATTTTATGAAAACCAGCTTCTATCCATTGAATTCCTAACCATACACGTAATACTGTCCAAATAACTGCCATTTTAGGTCCTTTTAAGAATGTTCTCATCTTAATCTCCCCTTATAATTAATTTGTGAAACTCTTCACAAGTGGTTGTAAAAAAATATGAGTGCGTTAGCTGCCAGCTTTAGTAGTTAGTTTGTGAAGTTTTTCACTAACTTTCTACACTCTTAATATACAGCGGATTTCAGGTAAAAGCAATAGGCTTCACAAATATGACACAAATGATTTTTAGGTCTTATTTTAGTAGCTGAAACATAGGAATAAGGGGGTTGATTAATAATTATAATAGTATTCAAAGAAAATAAAATATTTTTAAAAGTGTTTGACTTTTGATTTTTCACATACTATAATCCTTTTATAAAGCAAAACAGAGACGTACTAATTGAATAAAGAACTCTTATCCAGAGCGGTGGAGGGACATGGCCCTACGAAACCCGGCAACCTTCAAGGTAATTCTTGAAAAGGTGCTAAATCCATCAGGTATGATTACCTGAAAGATAAGAGGAGGAAAAAGCCCTCTTCTTACTGAAGGGGGCTTTTTTATCGTAATGGGGATAAAAGTTTGGAGTTACATTGGTATAATCCTCAGTTTTCCGATTGGGATATTAGTAGAAAAGGAGAGGGAGAAATGAAGAAACTAAGTGCCGTTTTGATCACTGCTTTGTTATTTATCGGAATTGTAGGTTGTTCTAGTACCTCAGGTAAAGCTAGTGAAGGGAATGAAAAACCTGAGAAGATCGTCTTGGATTATGCTTTTTACTCGCCAACAAGTCTTGTATTAAAAGAGTTTGGTTGGGCTGAAAAGGCATTCGAGGAAGAAGGAATTAAGGTTGAGTTTGTTCTTAGCCAAGGAAGCAATAAAGCACTTGAATTTTTGAATAGTGGAAGTTCAGACTTTGGTTCATCCGCAGGGGCTGCTGCTTTAATGGCTAAAGCAAATGGTGCACCGATTGAAGTTGTTTATATTTATTCAAAACCAGAGTGGACAGCATTAGTAGCAAATAAAGACTCAAAGATTCAACGTGTAAGTGACTTAAAAGGGAAAAAGGTCGCCGCAACGATTGGGACTGACCCTTATATTTTTCTATTGCGTGCCTTAAATGAGGAAGGGCTAAGTCCTTCAGATGTTGAGATTGTGAATCTGCAGCATGGAGATGGAGCAAGTGCTTTAACATCTGGTCAAGTAGATACATGGTCTGGATTAGATCCTCACATGGCAAGGGTTGAATTGGAAACAGATGCGAAGCTTTTCTATCGCAATGCTGATTTTAATACGTATGGGACCTTAAATGTCCGTTCGGAATTTGCTGAAAAATACCCTGAATATGTTGAAAAGGTTATAGAAGTTTACGAAAAGGCTCGTACATGGGTGCTAGAAAATCCGGAGGAAGCTGCGGAAATCCTAGCAAAATCCGCAAATATTGATATTGAAGTAGCAAACAAGCAACTAAATGAACGTAATGATTTTTCTAATCCGGTGCCTGGTGAAGCACAAATTGAGGCTTTAACGGAAGCCGGTAAGGTTCTCCAAGCACAGAGTATTATCAAAAAAGACGTCGAATTAGAAAAATTGGTTCAAGAATTGATTAATCCGTCATTTGCTCAAAAAGTAATAAAGCAATAAGAGGAGGCATTATGAACATAAAAGGTGGAGCGGTATCTAGACAAATAAAGGTGAAGTCGAAAACTCAGTTTGTTTTATCAGGAAATGTAAAAGTCATTCTATTTGGAAGCATCATACCTGCCATTTTGCTTGTGGTTTGGCAGTATTTAAGCCATATCGGTGTCCTTGAAGCACATCTTATGCCTGCACCTACGGTCATCCTAGCAAAAATATTTGAATTTGCTGGAGATGGGAGTCTTTGGGGGCACATTGGAATTACTTTATATCGAATCTTTTTTGGTTTTCTTATTGGGGTAGTAGCTGCTGTACTATTTGGTTCATTGGTTGGCTATTTTCGAATTGCGGAAGCATTATTAGATCCAATGCTTCAAGCGTTCCGTTCGATTCCATCACTAGCATGGGTTCCCCTTTTTATTCTTTGGATGGGGATTGCTGAACCTTCAAAAATTACACTAATTGCGGTCGGAGTATTTTTTCCAGTTTATTTAAACATCGTGTCTGGCATTCAGGGTGTTGATCGAAAGTTGATTGAAGTAGGAAAAATTTATAACTTCTCTACGTTCGATTTAATTAGAAAAGTCATCTTGCCTGCATCCCTTCCATCTTTTTTAGTAGGGATTCGAAGCGGGCTAGGACTAGGATGGATGTTTGTCGTTGCGGCTGAACTAATGGGGGCTAGTCAGGGGATTGGGTATTTGCTTGTCGTTGGCCAAAACTCCTATTCTCCAGAAACGGTCATTGCTAGTATTGTGCTTTTTGCGATTCTAGGTAAAATATCGGACTCTATTTTGAAGAAAACAGAGGAAAAAACGCTTCATTGGCAGGATAGCTATGTAAAAAAGGCGTGAAAGGATGAAAAAGAATGCTGGCAGTTCAAAATGTTTCACGAACCTTTTCGAACGGTGCGACAGGGTTTAGAAATATCAGCTTTGAAACTAAACAAGGTGAAATCATTGGTGTTTTAGGTACGAGTGGTTGTGGAAAAAGTACCTTATTGCGGGTCTTATCTGGATTAGATCCGGATTACACAGGTTCGGTTGAAATCAGCGGTGACAGAATCACATCTGTTCATGAAAAAGTAGGCGTTATTTTTCAGGAATCGCGTTTAATGCCATGGTTGAAAGTAATTGAAAATATTTCATTTGGTTTAAAAAATGATAGTCAAAAACTTGAAAAGGCAAAGGAATATATAAAATTAGTTGGATTATTAGGCTTTGAAAATCATTATCCAAAGGATATATCCGGCGGGATGGCACAACGAGTTTCGATTGCTCGGGCGCTTATCACAGCACCAGAAGTGTTGCTTTTAGATGAGCCGTTTAGCGCACTTGATGCATTTACGAAAATGCAACTTCAGGATTTGTTGCTGACCATTTGGGATACATACAGATCCACGATGATATTAGTGACTCATGATATCGATGAAGCCCTTTATTTGTGTGATCGGATTATCGTATTAAAGGGGCAGCCTGGCGAAGTCTATCAATCGATTCAAATTGATGAACCAAAGCCAAGGTCCCGTGGTGATGTAAAGCTTGCACAATTAAAGGCGGAAATATTGGAACTATTAAGTTAGTTAAAGGGGAGTGCAGATTTGGTAACCACAAAATTAGATATCATAAAGCCTTTCGACGGAGATTATAATCTTCACAATTATGATAAGGTTCGCGAGAATTTTTCATGGGAAGAAGTTAAAAAGGAATTTAGCTGGTATGAAACAGGGCAAGTGAATATGGCCTATGAATGCATCGATCGTCATGTAGCAGAAGGGTATGGGGACAAGATTGCCCTTCACTATATTAATGAAGAAGAGGAACAGATTTTTACATTTAAAGAGATAAAAGATAAGTCTGACCACCTAGCAACCGTATTGAAAAAGTACGGAGTGAAAAAGGGAGATATCGTCTTTATCTTTTTACCGAAAAATCCAGACATCTATATTTCGATGATTGCAGCGATTAAGGTAGGGGCTATTGCAGGTCCACTGTTTGAAGCGTTCATGGAGGATGCGGTTAAGGACAGGATTTCTGACTGCGAGGGGCGTTTTCTCATCACGGATTCTGAGTTGGTCAAAAGAGTTCCTAAACAACAATTGCCTTCGTTAGAAACGGTGTTCATTACGGAAGGACCAGAAAAGTGTGAGGGAAATGAAATCTCACTTATAGAGGTGTTAGCTGAAACTCCAAGCGAGAATCAGATAATTGAATGGCTTGACCTTGAAGATCGGCTTAATATTCATTATACGAGCGGATCAACAGGCAAACCAAAGGGGATTGTACACGCACATCGGGCCATGATTCAGCAGTACCAAACGGGAAAATGGGTCCTTGATCTAAAGGAGGATGATGTTTATTGGTGCACAGCACACCCTGGATGGGTAACGGGGACCGTGTATGGAATCTTTGCACCTTGGCTAAATCGCGCAACAATTGTGGTCAATGGGGGGAGATTTAATGCTGATTCCTGGTATTCAACAATTGAAAAAACAGGTGTGACAGTTTGGTATAGTGCTCCCACAGCATTTAGAATGCTGAAAGCGGAAGGAAATGAAGTACTTAAAAAATATGATCTTCGTTCACTACGCCATATTTTAAGTGTAGGTGAACCGTTAAATCCTGAGGTCATTGTTTGGGGAATTGACGCATTAGGGAAAAGAATTCATGATACGTGGTGGATGACGGAAACAGGAGCGCAGTTAATTGTCAATCTGCCATCAGAGATTATTAAACCAGGCTCGATGGGTAGACCTATTCCTGGAATTGAAGTTGCGGTATTAGATGATGATGGAAGTTTGCTTCCTAATGGGCAGGTCGGTCATCTAGGCATCAAGGCTTCCTGGCCATCCATCATGAGAGAAGTATGGAAAAATGAAGAGAAATACCATTCCTATTTTTTAAATGGTTGGTATATATCTGGTGACTTGGCTATTTTAGATAAGGATGGATATGTGTTCTTCCAAGGGCGAAGCGATGATATGATTAATTCATCAGGTGAACGCATCGGTCCGTTTGAGGTCGAAAGCAAGTTGATTGAACATGAAGCGGTGGCTGAAGCGGGTGTCATTGGAAAGCCTGACGCATTAAGAGGGGAAATTGTAAAGGCTTTTATTGTGTTAAAGAAAGGCTATCGTCCATCAGCAGATTTACTGGAGAATATTCGCGTATTTGTGAAACAACATCTTGCCGCTCATGCTGCACCAAGGGAAATCGAAGTGTTGGATGAACTTCCGAAAACAAAGATCAGCGGGAAAATTTTAAGAAGAGAACTAAAGGCTCGTGAACTTCAAAAACAGTAGGTTTCATAAGAAAGTACAAATGGATATTTAGCTAAAAAATGTAACCTTAAATGAAGTAGATTCGTCATATTAGCAGGGGTGTGTACCCTTGCTTTTTTGTGTAAAGGAACTTTAGCCAGTCCTAAAGTTTTTACGCCAGTAGGATACAAATGCTATAATTTGTAAAAAAGGGCGGTGGCTAGAATGTGTTTAATTTTGTTCGCCTATCAAGCACATCCGGTCTATAAGTTAATTGTTGCGGCAAACCGGGATGAGTTTCTACAGCGACCAACAGCTCCGATTCACTTCTGGGAGGATGAGCCTACTCTATTGGCTGGAAGAGACCTTGAGAAAATGGGAACCTGGATGGGGGTAACTACATTTGGTCGTTTTGCTGCCTTAACAAACTATCGCGACCCAAATGAGATGTTAGAAGGCAAACAATCGAGAGGGAAACTCGTAAAAGATGCGCTTACCTTCAATGGAGCCATTGCAGAATATATGAAGCAGCTAGAGAAGACGAACTCTCAGTATCCGGGATATAATCTATTAGTGGGTGAAATGGATAACCTCTATTATTATTCGAATGTTGGAAAGAGCATTGAAAAAGTAAAACCAGGTATCCATGGACTGAGTAACCATTTGCTCGATACAAACTGGCCGAAAGTGAAAAAAGGAAAAGAAGGGCTTTCTACCATTATAAAGGGAGACAATTTAGTGGAGAACCTATTAGAATTACTTCAAAACACGGATCGTCCACATGATCATTTTCTCCCTAAAACAGGCGTGTCACTCGAGTGGGAACGAATTCTTTCTTCATTATTTATTCAAACAAATGGGTATGGGACGAGAAGCTCTACCGTATTATTAATGTCGGATAAAGAAATTCAATATGTGGAACGAACTTATTCTGGCCCAGGAACAACTGATCAAACATTCTGCTTTCCGATTCAGGCATAAAAGAGTGACACCACAGAATTAGTATATAATAGAACAAAGATGACAAATCTACTAAAAATGGGGAAAAGCGTCGAAAAAGGGGATTAGAGTACGAAAATATCTATACTGTACTCTATTTTTTGTTTTTAATTTTTCAATTGTTACAGCTTAATAACAAGCGGGATAAAGGTGTATTTCATCTTGAAACACCCCTTATTCTGTGTCAATATTGTAATATTAGACAAAGAGTCAAATTAGGAAGCAAATCAAGGAGTCTGGTAACGAATGAACAATAAAGCAGTTGTTTTAGGAAACAATTATTATATAGGCTTAAGCACAATGAGATGTTTGGGTAGAGAAGGGATACATACGGTAGCCGTAGATTATTCCTATGAAAATACGTACGGAGCGGAGTCGAAATATTGCTCGGAACGTGTAATTGCACCCCATTATCGTAATGAAAAAGAACAATTTATTGCCTTTTTAAAGGAATACGCAAGAAAGCAAACGGCAAAACCAGTGTTAATTCCATGTCATGACTCCTATGTAGAAGTGATAGACGAATATTTAGATGAACTAAAAGAATTCTATCTCATCCCTCAAACGGAGCAAGGACTCTATACAAAAACGATGGATAAGGATGAATTACATAAATTGGCCGTGGAACACGGAGTTGCGGTACCGGAAACCGTTCATCTTGGAGAAGAAAACTTTTATGAAAAAATCGAAGAAAATATTAAGTTTCCATGTTTAGTGAAACCAACTGATTCTCCTACGTTTGTATCTATTTTCCGCAGGAAGTTATTTATGGTACACAACCGTCAGGAATTAGATGAGGCATTACAAAAAGCAAAAGATGCGAATCAAGAAGTCATCGTACAACGAATCATTCCTGGGTTTGATGACCATATGTATACATTTGATGCGTACTTAAATCAAGATGCCGAGGTAACGCACTGGATGACCTGTCAGAAATTCCGCCAATATCCTATCAATTTTGGTGCATCCGTGTACACTGGACAAAAGTACGTACCAGAGCTTTATGAAATTGGTTCTAAGTTTCTAGAAGCAATTGGGTTCAAAGGCTTTGTAGAGATCGAATTTAAAAAGGACTCAGAAACAGGTCAGTATTACTTAATTGAATTAAATGTAAGGATTACAAATTTGAATAGTATGCTTTACAAGGTCGGGCTTAATTTCCCATACATTACATATCGAGAACTAACAGGTAACCCATTACCACCAAAGGCGATTGAACATGATACAAACCTAGTCTTTTGGTATGCGTATGAAGACTTCTATGCAATAAAGGGTTATTTAAAAACGGGTCAATTAACGATGTCACAGGTCATGAAGTCATTCCTTAAACCGAAAGCATACGCGATATGGGATTGGAAGGATCCAAAGCCTGCGTTTTCATATGCCGGTATCATTTCCAAAAAGCTACTAAAGAAAATAAAGAAATAATGCGAACAGTACGGGTTCAAAAAGGAGGGTGAAAAGGACCGAGAATTTCGAGGCGGTGCAGCTTTGAGGACCGGAGCGTATGCATTTAATACGTGAGGACCGGAGAAGCAAGCCAACGAAGAAATTCGATGTGTCATTTTCGGACGACTTTTTGAACATCCTCGTTAAGTTTAGGTCATTAATTTGGAGTGGATAACAATGCAATTAAAATCAATTTTACGTAATCTGGATTATACCGAAATAAAGGGAAACCTTGATGTAGATGTGACCTCCATCGCTTATGATTCAAGGGAAGTAACAGCGAACGGTGTTTTTGTTGCCATTTCTGGATTCACAGTTGATGGACATGATTATATTGAAAATGCGATAAAGAAAGGCGCAGCTGTCATTATAGTTGAAACAGATATTTGGCTTGAGGACTATGTGACAATCATTAAGGTTTCCGATACAAGATTAGCATTAGCAAGAATGTCTGCTAACTTTTATGATAATCCCACTGAAAAATTAAATCTGATTGGGATTACAGGGACGAATGGGAAAACATCTACAACCTATTTTGTGAAATCTATCTTTGAACAGGCAAAAAAAAACATTGGTCTGATCGGAACAATGGGTACTATAATAAACAATAGACATTTTGAAAATAAAAATACGACTCCTGAATCATTAAATTTACAGGGTATTTTTTCAAAGATGGTAGATGAAGGTATTGAAGATTGCATCATGGAAGTTTCCTCTCACGCATTAGACTTAAATCGTGTCGCCTATTGTGATTTTAATACGGCTATCTTTACGAATTTAACGCCAGATCACTTAGAACTTCATAAAAATATGGAAGAATATTTTAACGCGAAGGCAAAGCTTTTTGATTTAGCTCAGGAACATTTAGTCATAAATGTAGACGATCCATATGGAAGAAGACTTATCGATATGGCAAAGGACTCGAACAAATCCATTCTTACATATGGTATCAATCAGAAAGCAGATATTTACCCAACGGATCTTCATTTTTATGCAGATTACAGTACCTTCCAATTAAATACTCCAACTGGTTCAGTGAACATAAGAGTAAATATACCAGGGGTCATTTATGTTTATAATAGTTTAGCAGCCATTGCTTCTGCATACACAAATCAAATTTCTTTAGAAGACATTAAAGAAGGAATAAATGCTGTAAAAGGAATAAGAGGAAGGCTTGAGGTCATCTACCAAGATAAAGGTAGAAAGGTCGTTGTTGATTTTGCTCACACAGAAGATGGTTTGGAAAAAGCACTCTCCACTTTAAGACCTTATACGAAAGGAAGACTAATTGTAGTCTTTGGTGTGTATGCAGCACCTGGAAAAGATGGAAGTGATAAAAGAAGAGCGATGGGAAAAGTTGCAGCTACATATGCTGATTTATCGATTGTCACCTCAGATAATCCAAAGGAACAGGATCCAAATGTGATCGCGAAAGAAATCGTAGAATCCATGAATGAGGTAGACGGTAAATATCATGTGGAAATTGATCGTAGAGAAGCGATTAAATATGCAATTGAAAACAGTCAAGAGGGAGATGTTATCCTCCTAGCTGGAAAAGGCCATGAGACTGCACAAGTAATTGGCAACAAAGAAATTCCGTTTAATGAAAAAGAAATTGTGAACGAACTACTAGCTAATATACGGAAAAACAAACTCAAATTACAGTCAACTAGAAAATTTATAAAAATAAAAAGGTGATTAAACTATGTGTGGCTTCGTTGGTTTTGCTGATTCAAAGCTTGAAATAGATAAAGTACAAGTAATTAATGATATGATGGACACAATTATTCATAGAGGTCCTGATAGTGGTAACTATTTTTCCGATGATCAAGCAACCTTAGGCTTTCGTCGCCTAAGCATCATTGATTTATCTGAAGAGGGAAACCAGCCTATGCTCAATGAAGATGGTAGCTGTGTTTTAGTTTTCAATGGTGAAATTTACAACTATCAAGAGCTTCGCGAGGATCTTATTGCAAAAGGGCATATTTTTAAATGTGATTCTGACAGTGAAGTTGTCGTTCATGCATACGAGGAATATGGAGTTGACCTTTTACAAAAGGTTCGCGGGATGTTTGCATTTGCGATTTGGGATAAGAACAATGAATCCATGTTTTTAGCACGTGATTTCTTTGGGATAAAGCCTTTATACTATACGCAAAATACAACAGATAACTCTCTTATCTTCGGATCTGAAATTAAGTCATTTTTAAAACAGCCAGCTTTTAAGAAAGAGTTAAATAAAGATGCGATAAAGCCTTATTTAACCTTCCAATATTCAGTACTTGATGAGACTTTTTTCAAAGGTGTCTATAAATTAAAGCCTGGTCATTACATGCTCTACAAAAAAGGAAATATCGAAATCAAGCCTTATTGGGATATTGACTTTGACTCCGATGATAAAGGGCTTGACCATTATATTGAAGAAATTAACAATACCTTAAAGGAATCGGTAAATTACCATAAAATTAGTGATGTAAAAGTTGGTTCCTTCCTTTCAGGCGGGGTTGATTCAAGTTATATCACGGCTTTATTAATGCCAAATAAAACATTTTCTGTAGGATTCCAGGATCACGAGGGAATCTTCAATGAAACAAACTTGGCAAAGGATTTATCTGATATCCTAGAAATTGAGAACTATAAAGAATTGATGACAGCAGATCAGGCGTTTGAAATGCTGCCTACTATCCAATATCACATGGATGAGCCGCAATCAAACCTATCTTCCGTTCCATTATACTTTTTATCTAAATTAGCAAGTGAGCATGTAACAGTTGTTCTTTCCGGTGAGGGAGCAGATGAAATTTTTGGTGGCTATGCATGGTACCAAAAGTCTGGAAAGCTAGAAAAATACGAAAAGATTCCATATGGAATTCGACGTGTGATTTCCGGAATTAGTGCTGCGCTACCGCAAAATAAAATCACAAACTTCCTTGTGAAGGGTGGCCAACCGGTTGAGGAGAAATTCATCGGTCAAGCGAGAATATTTGAGGAAGAAGATGCTCGCAAAGTCCTAAAAGATGAATATCAAACAGGCCCTTCTATACAAAATATTACGAAAAAAGTATATGATAAGGTTAAGGGGAAAGATGACGTTACAAAAATGCAGTATCTTGACCTGAAGCTTTGGCTGCCAGGGGATATCCTCCTAAAAGCAGACAAAATGAGTATGGCACACTCTATTGAATTACGGGTACCATTTTTAGATAAAGAAGTCATGTCAATGGCATCCCACATCCCTAGTGATTTACGAGTGAATGATATTGATACCAAATATGCTCTTCGTGCTGCATCTGAAAAGGTGCTACCTGAAGAATGGGCAAAACGTGAAAAAGTAGGATTCCCAGTCCCAATGAGACACTGGCTCCGTGAAGAGAAATACTACAAAATCGTAAAAGAAATGTTCGAATCCGATATTGCAAAAGAATTCTTCCAAACAGAAGAGCTTTTGAGATACCTTGAAGACCATTACCATGGAAGACATAACTATGCAAGAAACATCTATACGGTTTATGTATTCCTTGTATGGTATAAGAAATTTTTCATCGAGTTATAAAATCAGTTTTTTCACATATAAATGGTTTCTAGTAATTGTCTAACTTTATTCAGCAAAAGGAACCCGCGTTAAGAGTGGGGGGAGGGGCAGATAGAAGTGAAAAAAATAGTAACGGGATTATTATTTTTGAATCTCATATGTGTCATATATTTATTATTAAATGTTGAAACCGTTAAGGGAATTGCTAGAAGCGTGGTTTCTGGAACCGATGGAGTGTTTTCAGGGCTTACAACTGTGTATGCCCAGGAAGCGAATCCATATCGAGAAGTATTGAATGGTAAAATTGAGGTATTTATTCCGGTTGAAAAGGTACTGCAGTTACCGGAATTACCGAACGGCTGTGAAATTACTTCGTTAACTTCTATTTTAAATTTTAATGGCTATAACGTTTCTAAATTAGACCTGGCTGATAACTATTTGCCGAAGGAGCCCTTTAAAACGGTCAACAATGTATTGTATGGACCAGATCCGAATAAGGCATATGCTGGAAACCCACGGCAATGGAGTGGATTCTTTTCCTATGCGCCTCCAATTGTAAAGGCAGCTCAGGCTTACATAGATGAGGTGGGAGCTAAGTTAGAACCTATAGACCTAAGTGGGAGTTCTCGTGAGGAAATCATGATGGAACTTGAAGAGGGGAACCCTGTAGTGATTTGGGTAACTTTAGACTTAAGTAAGAAGAAAGTGAATTATTCTTGGAATATTAACAACACAAACACAGAGTTCAATGCACCGACGAATTTACACTCAGTTGTCCTAAATGGCTATATAGGTAACAAGGTGCATGTCATGGATCCGTTGCAGGGACAAATCACCTATGATGCAGATGCATTTTTTGCAAGCTATGAGGACTTAGGGAGTCATGCAATGACAGTAAAGTAATTAGGAAATAGGTGTTAACATGGAACAAAAAACATTAGGTGTTATCGGTGGCATGGGTCCAAAGGCAACCTCTGTTTTCTTTGATAAGATTGTTAATCGAACAGATGCTCATAAGGACCAAGACCATCTCAATATGGTCATTCTTAATCATGCAACCCTTCCAGACCGAACCCATGCAATTCTTACAAATACAGGTGAAACGTTTTTAAACGACGTCAAACATGATTTCAAGCTGCTAGAAGAAGCAGGGGTCGCGAACATTGCCATTCCTTGTAACACTTCTCATTATTTTTACGATGAGCTGCAGAAGATGACAAAGATCCCGATTATCAACATGGTCGAAGAGACCATTAAGGATATTCATGATATGTTTGGGGAAGGTGCGAGGATTGGTATTCTTGCCACAAACGGGACGATTCAGAGCGGAATCTATGCGGATGTTTGTAAGAAGTATAACCTAACTCTTCATGCCCCGAATGATAGCTTACAAGAAAAGGTTATGGACATTATTTATAATAATGTCAAAAGTGACCTTGACGTTGATTCGAATGAGCTTGAAGACTTGATCATGCATCTTGTTGAAAAAGAAAATTGTAAAATAGTCATTTTGGCGTGTACGGAATTATCTTGCATAAAATTAAATGATCATGCTGCGAAGTATAGTATTGACGCAATGAATGTACTAGTGGAGAGATCGATTTTACGCTCTGGCAAACGTCTAAAATAAATGTTTGGAGTATGATAGGAAACTCGTCTAATAAGGCGAGTTTTTTATTTTGAGACACGGTCTGTGCGTCTTTGGTATTTGTCGAAAAGTCTTTGCGAAATCCAGTGTTTTCAACAGAATGTGAAATATATTTGTAATATTACTTTGACGTTTTGAGACAAATTTTTATGTTATAATACAAAACATGAGAATATATAGCAAAATATGATAATTGTGGTGAAAGAAATATATTTTTTCACACATTAAAATGATAGATTGCTAGGTTGGTAGAAGGGGGATGCTATTTCGTTGAAGCGCAAACTTCTAATGGTTGGAGTAGGTATATCGATAGGACTCGGAAGTTTATTGACGGCCATGCCTAATACTGCATTAGCGACTCAAAAAAATGAACAGCTAGAAAGTGAAAAGAAAGAAGTTCAGGAAAAGAAATCAGAGCTAGAGTCTGAAATTACTCAAAAAGAAGAAAAAATCGGTGAAATTAAACAACAAAAAGTCGGTGTTGAACAGGAAATTAAACGACTTGATACTGCCGTAAGTGAAACGCGCAGTAAAATTGAGGGTACAAAAGCACAAATTCAAGAAACGAAAGAAGAAATTGAACGACTAGAAGCGGAAATGAAGGTTCTTGAGGAACGTATTCACAAGCGGGACGAGCTTATTAAAGAGCGGATGCGCAGCCTACAGCAGAGCGGTGGAGTGGTTAGTTATGTGGACGTATTGCTCGGTGCAAAAAGCTTTAATGACTTTATAAATCGGGTAAGCGCAGTATCTACGTTCGTACAAGCTGACCGTGAAATCATGAAAGAGCATGAATCGGACATTAAACAACTTGAAGAAAACAAAGAAGAAGTTAAAACTCTGCTTGTGCAACAGGAAGATCAGTTGAAGGAACTTGATCGGTTAGAAGTCCAGCTACAGGGTCATATTCAAGAACAAAATAAAGTAATGGCCCAATTAGAGGTTGAAGAGCAAAAGATGCACGATGAGCTTCATGCATTGGAGGATGTCGGAGAGTTATTAGCCGCACAGGAAAAGGCGATCCAGATGGAAATCAACGCGTGGAACCAAAGGCAAAAAGAGCTTGAGGAGCAGCGAAGAAAAGCTGAGGAAGAGCGGAAAAAAGCGGAAGTGGAAGGGACTACACCGCCTCCACCACCACCACCTGTTGTGAACAATGGGGCATTTATCAACCCAACAACAGGGCGTTTAACTTCAGGTTTTGGAATGCGTTGGGGAAAAATGCACTTTGGGATTGATATTGGAAAAGGTGGTCGTGTAGGAAATGTTCCAATCTATGCAGCTGCTAGCGGAACGGTTACACGCTCTCGTCTAGAAAGCAGTTATGGAAATGTCATCATGATTACCCACTATATCAATGGACGTCAAATGACAACTGTCTATGCCCATTTAGATCAACGTTTTGTTAGTCAGTATGACCGTGTAGAACAAGGTCAATTGATTGGCTACATGGGGAATACTGGTGACTCAACGGGGCCACATCTTCACTTTGAAATCTATGACGGACCATATAGCCCGACCCAATACAGTGGAGGACATTCAAACGCAGTTAATCCACTTCAATATGTGTCATATTGATGATAGAAGCAAAACGCCTGACCTCAGATGGTCGGGCGTTTTTGCTTTTGAGACAAAAATCACCCCACATTTAAAAATGTGGGGATACACCTTTATAATGTTTTTGCCTTCTTTTTTAAGCCCTCAAGATCAAGGATATGAATATTCCTTTGACCATTTACCTCAATGAGGTTTTCTGAAATAAACTTAACAAATTTCCGGCTGATGGTCTCAGGCGTTGTGCCAATAAGAGAAGCCAAAACTTTTTTCGTAATAGGAAGCTTAAAGCGACCATCTTTGGAGCGAACTCGGTTATTGAACAAAAGGAGTACACTTGCTAACCGTTGCTCGACCTCCATTAAGCTTAGTAAACTCATCCACTCGTCAGCTTGATAAATTCTTTCGTTTAATGCCCGCATAAAGCGTAGTGCCATTTTATGATTGCGTTCTAATGTATTAAAAAAGTCCTGTTTCTGAATGGTATAGATAACGGTGTCACTAATTGCAACCGCATTTGCATAATGATTTTCTGATTGAAGCATCGCAGACTGACCAAAAAAGTCGTCAGGGAATAACAGGCGAACAATTTGTTCCTTTCCATCCTCTGCCACCTTTGTGATTTTAATAATGCCCTCTCCAATAATATAGAGAGTGTCAGAAGGGTCACCTTCTCTAAAAATCACATCCCCTTTGTGATAATCACGAATTTGAACGACATTTTTTAAAAGATTCATTTCCTCCTCATTTAAACCTTGAAAAATAGGTACCTGACAAATATAGCTTGGATCATGTGGACTGCTAATCATACAGAACACTTTTTCTCCTTTCAAAATGCCCATAAAATGCGGACTCCTGTTGTACTTTAGTTTACCTACCCTGTCGAAGTCTAAACGGTCTTTGGTTCTAAAAGTGCAAATAGATCAACAACTTTTTAAACGGTTTCTTTACTTCAAGTGGAATATTGTACTACAATAGAGACTTCACTTTATGTTATTCCAAATCTTATATTTTACTTTAGCAAAATTCCTTTGAAAACTTGATTTATATCAAGGAAACTTTCTGCTTTCAACTATAAGATAAGGATAACATATTTAATCTGAATTATGACTATATAATGACTCTTATTTTGCCTGCTTTTCTGGCTTTTTTCTGGAAAATTACAATGTAAGCATTTTACTAGAAATTAACTGGTAATGGGGTATAGTATGGGTAGACGTCATAGTTCTATAAAATAAAAATTTGTCTATTAAGTATTACAAAGTATGCAATGTAATATGGAGGCTAACAACAAAATGGATAACCAACAAAGGAAAAATGTGTGGGAGTCATTCTATGGCCCAAATATGGGTTATGTCTTTGACATGTATGAAAAATACAAGAATGATCCAAGTTCAGTAGACCCATCTGTGAAAGCGCTTTTCGAAGAACTTGGTCCACCACCAGCAGATGAGCAAGAAACAACAGCAGAAGTAGTAAGTGGGGGCATCTCACCGAAGACAATCAAGACAATTACATCTGGAAGTAAATTAATCAAAAACATTCGTGCATATGGGCATTTAGCAGCTGATATCTATCCGCTTCGCACTAGACCGAAGCCAGATACAAGCTTTTTAGAGCCAAGTTATTACAATCTCACGAAAGAAGAATTAATGGATATTCCAGCGACATATATTTGGGAGGAAGCTCCTTCATCCGTTCAAACCGGTTGGGATGCATATGAACATTTAAAAGCTGTTTATACGCAAACCATTGCTTATGAATTTGGACATGTTGATGCTGAAGATGAAAGACAATGGTTAAGACAGCAGGTTGAAATCAATGGAATTGGCTTAAAGCTTAGTGCGGATGAAAAGAAACAACTTGCAGAGCGTCTAATGAATGTAGACGGCTTTGAGAAGTTCTTACACAAAACATTCGTTGGTCAAAAGCGCTTCTCAATCGAAGGATTGGATATGCTGGTACCAATGCTGGAACGCTTAATTCAAGAAGGCAGTAGTGATGGCACCGACAATATTATGATCGGTATGGCTCACCGCGGCCGATTAAATGTGTTGGCACATGTTCTTCACAAGCCATATGAACTGATTTTCTCCGAGTTCCATCATTCACCAAACAAAGATTTGATTCCATCTGAAGGTTCAAGAGGAATTAACTATGGTTGGTCTGGTGATGTGAAATATCACTTGGGAGCTGACCGAAAGTTTAAAGGTCCTAAGGAGCATGTAACTCGTATTAATCTTGCGAACAATCCAAGTCACCTAGAGTTCGTTAACCCTGTTGTATTAGGGCTTACCCGTGCTGCACAGGACAACACTAGAAAAGCTGGATACCCTGTTCAAGATAAGCAAAGTGCAATTAGTGTCCTTATTCATGGTGACGCGGCTTTCCCTGGTGAAGGTGTGGTAGCCGAAACATTAAACTTAAGCAGATTGAAAGGCTATGAAACTGGCGGAACGGTTCATATCATTGCCAATAATATGGTTGGGTTCACAACCAATAATACAGATTCTCGTTCAACACGTTTTGCAAGTGACCTAGCGAAAGGGTATGAAATTCCGATTTTGCGTGTCAATGCAGATGACCCTGAAGCATGTCTTTCAGCGATTCATTTTGCTTATGAATACCGTAAGCGTTTTGAAAAAGATATTTTAATTGATTTAGTTGGATACAGACGTTTTGGTCACAACGAAATGGATGACCCAAGTGTTACGCAGCCACTATTGTACAAGAAAATTGCAAATCACCCTGTTATTGCTGATAAATATGGTAATGAACTTGTTGCCGGGAACGTGGTGACAACTGAGGAGCTTGCTGCAAAACGTGAAGAATTCATGCAAAGTCTTCAAACAATTTATGATGATTTTGTCGAAAATGAAGAGCGTGTGAAGCCGAAGAAGCCAAAAGCTTTATCTGCAATTCCAGAATTCGATACGACAGTACCTGCTGAGCTATTACGTAGCATGAATAAGGGATTACTACAATGGCCACAATCTTTATCTGTGTATCCAAAGCTTGAGCGTATATTAAAGCGCCGCGAAACGGCTCTGGATGAAGACAATAAAGTAGACTGGGCATTGGCTGAAACACTAGCATTCGGATCTGTTCTTGCAGAAGGAAAAACAGTTCGCTTAACGGGTCAGGATAGTGAAAGAGGTACATTTGCCCATCGTCATGTGGCGCTTAATGACTATGAAACTAATGAAAAATATATCCCATTACACAATATCCCAGAAGCTAAAGCTTCATTCTCTATCTATAACAGCCCATTATCTGAAACTGCTGTTCTTGGATTTGAGTATGGGTATAGTGTTCAAGATGAGAATGCGCTTGTCCTTTGGGAAGCACAGTTTGGCGACTTTGTGAACGTTGCTCAGCCAATTATTGACCAATTCATTTCTTCAGGTCATGCGAAGTGGGGGCAAAAATCAGGTCTTGTGATGCTTTTACCACATGGATATGAAGGACAGGGTCCAGAGCACTCAAGTGGTAGAGTAGAACGTTTCTTAAATGCAGCCGGGGAATATAACTGGATTGTTGCGAACGTAACTAGTGCTTCACAATACTTCCATTTATTAAGAAGACAATCAATGCTTACTTCAACGGATGAAGCAAGACCGTTGATCGTCATGACGCCGAAGAGTCTGCTTCGTCACCCACAAACAGCTTCATCACTAGCTGATTTAACAAATGGAAGCTTCAAGCCATTACTTGAGCAGCCGGGAATGGGAACTGAGAAAGAGAAAGTAACACGCTTAATACTTTGTACTGGTAAAGTAGCGATTGACCTAGCAACAGAAGCAGCGAACTTACCTACCGAACAAGCAGAAAGCTTGCATATTGCAAGAGTGGAACAACTGTATCCATTCCCTAAGAAAGAGGTAGAGGCATTAGTTAGTCAGTATCCAAACCTTAAAGAGGTTGTTTGGGTTCAAGAAGAGCCTAAGAATATGGGAGCATGGCCAGCTCTACACCCAGTATTAATGGATGTTTTATCTGAAGGGATTAAAGTTGATTATATTGGTAGACCGAAACGATCAAGTCCAGCTACGGGCGACCCAGATATTCATAAACAAGAACAAGCTTGGATCATGCAAGATGCATTGCATATAGACAAAGGAGGGAATCAGCAATGATCGAAATTAAAGTACCGGAATTAGCTGAGTCCATTACAGAAGGAACAATTGTTGAATGGTTAAAAAAAGAAGGCGAACTCGTTAACAAAGGTGAGTCAATCGCTGAACTTGAAACTGACAAAGTAAATGTTGAAATTAACAGTGAACATACAGGGGTTATTAAGGAATTTTTATTCCAACCAGGCGATAATGTCGAAGTAGGTCAAGTGATTGCAAAGCTTGATGAAAATGGTTCTGAATCAAGTGCTCCGCCGCAAGAAGCAGCACCGTCTGAAGAGCCTAAAGCGGCAGCACCAGCACCAGAAGAAAAACAAGAGCCGGCTGCAGCTGAAACTGCAGAAGAAAAAGGCAAGCAAGCTATTGCTTCACCAGCAGCTAGAAAACGAGCAAGAGAGCTTGGAATTGATTTAAATGAAGTTCCATACAAAGATCCACTTGGTCGCGTTCGTGTTGAAGGCGTAGAAGCTTATAAGCAAGCACAAGGTAGTCCAGCACCAGCTCCTGCAGCAAAACAACCTGCAGCGGCACCAGTAGTAAATGACGACCCACGTGTAGAGCGTATTAAAATGTCTAGACGTCGTCAAACTATTGCAAAACGTCTTGTTGAAGCACAGCACACTGCTGCGATGCTAACAACATTTAACGAAGTAGATATGACAGCTGTGATGGATGTGAGAGCTCGTCGTAAAGATGCTTTCCTTAAAAAGCATGGCGTCAAACTTGGTTTCATGTCCTTCTTTACAAAAGCTGTTATCGGTGCATTAAAGGCATATCCATTTGTTAATGCTGAAATTCAAGGAAACGAAATTCTTCTTAAAAAGTTCTACGACATCGGCATTGCTGTTTCTGCAGAAGAAGGGTTAGTTGTACCAGTTGTACGTAATGCTGACACATTAAGCTTTGCGGGAATTGAAAGTGAAATTGCCCGCCTAGCAGAAAAAGCAAGAAACAACCAATTAGGTTTAAGTGACCTACAAGGTGGTACATTCACAATTACAAACGGTGGTACATTCGGTTCTCTGAATTCAACTCCGATTATTAACGCACCACAGGTTGGTATTTTAGGAATGCACAAAATCCAAAGACGTCCAGTAGTTGTAGATAATAAAGACACTGTTGAAGTACGTCCGATGATGTATGTGGCGCTATCTTATGACCACAGAATTATCGACGGTAAGGATGCTGTAGGGTTCCTTGTGAAGGTAAAAGAACTATTAGAGGATCCAGAAGATCTATTATTAGAAGGTTGATCTTAAATAAGGCATATGTTCCAATTATTGGGGCATGTGCTTTTTGCTTTAAGGGGTACAAAAAACGCTGCTTTCCATAATAGGAAAACAGCGTTTTATATGCTTATGCTTATATTAGATTACACCGTGAGCGATCATAGCGTCAGCTACCTTTAAGAAGCCAGCGATGTTAGCTCCATATACAAGGTTTCCTGGATGACCGTATTCTTCAGCAGCATCCATGCTGTTGCGATAGATGGAGGCCATGATATCTTGTAGCTTGCTGTCCACTTCTTCGAATGACCAAGAAAGTCTCATGCTGTTTTGTGACATTTCAAGAGCAGAAACGGCAACTCCACCGGCATTGACAGCTTTCGCGGGTCCAAAGAGAACACCACTTTCAAGGAATAAATCAATTGCTTCCAATGTAGAAGGCATGTTGGCACCTTCACCAACAGCTTTTACTCCATTTGAAATAAGAGTTTGAGCAGACTCGCTATCAATTTCGTTTTGTGTTGCACATGGTAATGCAATATCACAAGGAATCGACCAGATTCCTGTACAGCCTTCAACATATTCTGCTTCTGGGTGCTCTACCACATACTCTTTAATACGTTTCCGTTCTACTTCTTTGATACGTTTAATTGTTTCTAGATTTAAGCCATTCTCGTCGTAAATATAGCCGTTTGAATCACTACATGCAACAACCTTGGCACCGAGCTGTTCTGCTTTTTCAATGGCATAGATCGATACATTGCCGGATCCTGATACGACTACTGTACTTCCTTCGAAACAAAGTCCTTGTTCTTTCAACATTTCTTCTACAAAATAGACAGTGCCGTAACCTGTTGCTTCAGTACGAACTAAGCTACCACCGTACCCAAGACCTTTTCCAGTAAGTACACCTGCCTCAAAGCCACCGCGAAGCTTTTTGTATTGACCAAACATATAGCCAACTTCCCTTGCGCCTACACCGATATCTCCAGCTGGAACGTCGACGTCTGGTCCAATATGTCTGCTTAGTTCTGTCATAAAGCTTTGTGTAAAGCGCATGATTTCGTTTTCCGATTTTCCTTTAGGGTCAAAATCTGATCCACCTTTACCACCACCAATTGGTAGGCCTGTTAAGGAGTTTTTCAGAATTTGCTCAAAGCCAAGGAACTTAATGATACTTGCATTTACGGAAGGATGGAAACGCAATCCGCCTTTATAAGGGCCAAGTGCACTGTTAAACTGTACACGATAGCCACGATTTACATGGATTTGGCCTTGGTCATCAACCCAAGGTACTCGGAATGTAATCATTCTTTCCGGTTCAACGAGTCTTTCTAGTATGGCGTGCTTCATGTACTTTGGATTTTTAGCAAATACAGGTACAAGCGAAAGGAAAATTTCTTTCACTGCCTGGTGAAACTCAGGTTCGTGAGGATTTCTCTTCTTAACCTCCTCATATACTTTGTTCATATAATCGGTTGCTTGTTTTAACTCTGGTACAGGAATAGACTGTTCGATCATAGCCATCGTGTACATTCACCCTTTCTTTGCTATATATTTTTTCAAGGATGTTCAAAAAGTCAGGTGAACTTTTCACCTTCTTTTTTTGAACAAACCCTTCATTTAAAATCAACGGACAAATTTTTATCTATAAATTCTTGATATTAATTATTGTATAATGAATAATTAATCTAAACAATATTAATAAAAGATATAAACGATGCCGAAATGAGATGAATCGAGGAGGAAGCCCATTGGAACTCAGACAACTCACCTATTTTATTGAAGTTGCTAAACGAGAACATGTTACAGAAGCGGCAAATTCCATGCATATTGCCCAATCAGCGGTTAGTAGGCAATTATTCAATCTAGAGTCCGAATTAGGCGTAGACTTATTTATACGGGATGGACGAAATGTGAAACTCACACCGATTGGAAGAGTTTTTTTAGATCATGTTGAGCAGGCATTAAATGTATTGGATAATGCTAGACGCGAGATTGAAGAATATTTAGACCCAGAACGCGGAACGATTCGAATTGGATTTCCAAGTAGCTTGGCTGCTCATACGTTGCCAACGGTTGTATCGGCATTTCGAGACAAGCATCCTAAAGTGAAGTTTTCATTGTCACAAGGGAATTACTATTCGTTAGTCGAGCGGGTAAAAACGGGTGAAATTGATATGGCATTGCTCGGACCTGTACCAAACCAGGAAAAGAAACTGATCGGAACCACTTTGTTTACCGATAGAATGGTAGCCCTATTGCATCGCTCACACCCACTGTCATCCAATAAGTCGTTGAGTCTAAGTCAGTTAAAGGAAGAGCAATTTGTGTTATTTCCTAATGGGTTTGTGTTACGTGATATTATCGTTAAAGCATGTAATCAACTTGGTTTTCAGCCGACCGTTTCATTCGAAGGAGAAGATATTGATGCAATCAAGGGACTAGTATCGGCAGGACTTGGGATTACAATCATACCTGAAATAACCTTGATTGAAAATATTCCGCATTCGACTGTAAAGCTCCCAGTTGTACAACCAGAAGTAACCCGTTCAGTAGGTGTTATTATTCCCAGAGAACGAAAATTGCTTCCAACGGAACAACTCTTTTATGACTTTTTAAAGGACTATTTCTCATTTTTAGACAAATTTCAATATTGACCCTCGTTGTATTTCCTCGGAAATAGGGGAGGATTGTCGATTGTTGGGGAGCCGATTAAAGGCTCCCTAAAGACTGTTGTCAAGCCCTCGCATATAGCCCTCACTATAATCGCTCATCTGCTCATGAAATAACTCAACAAGACGAAAGAATTTCCGATTTTTTAATGATGGATTCTTAGATTTCTAGCCTTAGCTTTTTTGTGATCAAAGGAAATAATTTCATATGAATGAATTTGATTGGAAATGAACGTTTTTGATTGATTTATAAAAACGGCTTCAATATAATGAGAGTACAATCCATTAAGGAAGTGACATGATGTTAACTCCAGAAAGACATCGGCTTATCTTATCCTTACTAAAGGAACACGGTGTTGTGAAACTTCAAGAGTTAATCGAAAGAACGAATTCTTCGGAATCAACAATTCGTCGTGATCTAGTGCAACTTGAACAAGAAAATCAGTTAAAAAGGGTTCACGGTGGTGCTGCTCTTTTACAAGGAAATAGAACAGAGCCGAGTTATAAAGAAAAAACAGCAAAGAATATAAAAGAAAAAATGGCGATCGCTAAATTTGCTTCTCAGCTCATTCAAGAGGGCGACTCTATTTTTCTAGATGCAGGGACAACTACACAGGAACTCATCCCGTTTCTTGACCACGAAGGACTTACAGTAGTAACGAATGGCGTACATTTAATTGAGCCATTGCTTGAAAAAGGAATCGCAACCTATCTCATTGGTGGGATTATTAAACCACAAACGAAAGCGATGATTGGGAGTAGAGCGTTATCTAGCTTAAACCTTTATCGGTTTGATAAATGCTTTTTAGGGGTGAATGGGATTGATTTGAAATACGGCTTTACAACCCCTGATCCTGAAGAAGCACTGATTAAACAAACAGCAATGGGCTTGGCCAAGAAAAGTTTCATTTTAGCTGATCATTCAAAATTCAATGAGGTTTCATTTTCGAAAATATCTTCATTAAAGGATGCCGTTTTAATCACAGATGATGGATTAACAAAAAAAGAACTTACATCCTATCAGGAACATATCAACATAAAGGTTGTGACAACATGATTTACACAGTTACATTAAACCCCTCCATCGATTATTTTATCGAGTTGGATGATTTTAAGGTAGGAGAACTAAATCGCATTAAAAACGATCGGAAAAGCCCTGGCGGAAAAGGGATAAATGTTTCAATGGTATTGAAAAATGTCGGAATAAGTAGTGTTGCCTTAGGGTTTGTTGGCGGCTTTACGGGAAAGTTTTTAGTTGATACGTTAACGGAAAAGAACATCCAGACAGACTTTGTTGCTGTTGAAGGTGACACAAGAATTAATGTAAAGCTTCATTCAAATATCGAGACAGAGCTAAATGGGGCTGGTCCAAATATTTCATCTGTCGAACTTGAGCAACTTTTTGAAAAGGTTAATCAGCTTCAAAAAGGGGATGTGTTGGTTCTAGCTGGTAGTATTCCGTCATCATTGCCGTCCACATTGTACCAGCAAATCGCCAATAACTTAAAGGACAAGGAAGTTAAAGTTGTCGTTGATGCTACAAAAGACTTATTAGTCGGAGTCCTTCCGTATAAGCCATTTCTAATCAAACCCAATCATCACGAACTAGGTGAAATTTTTGGTGTTGAGATAAAAAATGCAGAAGAAGCCATACCATATGGGAAAAAGCTTATTGAAATGGGAGCGGAGCACGTAATCGTTTCGATGGCAGACAAGGGTAGTTTGCTTTTTGTAGGAAACGAAGTCTACTCTGCAAATATTCCAGATGGAAAACTTATAAACTCGATTGGTGCTGGAGACTCTGTCGTGGCAGGTTTTATTGCATCGTATTCAAAGAATCAAAACGCAACTAAAAGCTTTCACTTTGGGGCAACAGCAGGCAGTGCAACAGCCTATTTAGAAGGATTAGCAACAGAAGAGAAAATAAATAAATTAATATCACAAGTACAAGTGAAGAAGTTATAGAAAGGAACATGCAGCATGAGAATTACGGATCTGTTGAAGAAAGATACGATTATTATAGAACTTTCTTCTTCATCGAAAGCCGAGGTCATCGACGAATTGGTCTCAAAACTTGATGAAGCTGGACGACTTCAAGATAGAGAACAATACAAACAAGCAATTTTAACAAGGGAAAGCCAAAGTACAACTGGAATTGGCGAGGGAATTGCCATCCCACATGCGAAGACAGCTGCGGTGAAAACACCGGCGATTGCGTTTGGACGCTCGACAAACGGAATTGATTATGAATCATTAGATGGACAGCCAAGTCATTTATTTTTCATGATTGCAGCAAGTGAAGGGGCGAATAATGCGCATCTTGAGACATTATCAAGCTTATCTTCATTGTTAATGGACGTTGGTTTTCGTGAAAAATTAATGAACGTACAAAGTCCAGATGAACTTATTCAAGTGATTAATGAAAAAGAAAGTGATACGGAAGAAGAAGAAGCGCCAATTGAGAAAAAAGAGGGACAGAAAAAGGTTCTTGCGGTGACTGCTTGTCCGACTGGAATTGCCCATACGTATATGGCTGCAGATGCATTAAAAGCTAAGGCAAAAGAGATGAACATTGACTTCAAGGTTGAAACCAATGGTTCAACAGGTGTGAAAAATGCACTTACCCCGGAAGATATTGATGAAGCAGTTGCGATCATTGTTGCTGCCGATAAACAAGTGGAAATGGCTCGTTTTAATGGCAAAAAAGTCATTCAGGTTCCTGTTGCTCAAGGGATTCGCATACCAGAAGAGTTGTTAACAAAAGCCGTTAACCAGGATGCGCTAACGTATCATGCCGAACAAACAACGAAGCAAAAAGCGGAAGGTGGAGAAAGAAGTGGCTTCTATAAGCACTTAATGAATGGTGTCTCCAATATGCTTCCGTTCGTTGTGGGTGGCGGTTTGTTAATTGCTATTTCATTTATATTTGGAATCAATGCGTCAGACCCTACTGATCCATCCTATAACCCGATCGCTGGAGCATTGATGACAATCGGAAGTGCCAATGCTTTTCAATTAATGATTCCTGTATTAGCAGGTTTTATCGCAATGAGTATTGCCGACCGCCCAGGATTAGCACCAGGGATGATTGGTGGTTTAATGGCGACAACGGGTGGAGCAGGATTTTTAGGCGGACTTATTGCTGGATTCCTCGCTGGTTATGTTGTGCTCTTAGTGAAGAAAGTCGTTTCAGGATTACCTTCATCATTTGAAGGGCTTAAGCCGGTATTAATTTATCCGTTCTTTGGAATTTTAATTACAGGCGCTGTCATGTACGTTCTAGTAGGTCCTTTAAAATATGTCATGGATGGTTTGACTGCTTGGCTTGAAGGATTAGGAACTGGAAACTTAATCGTACTTGGATTAATTTTAGGTGGAATGATGTCGATTGATATGGGTGGCCCTATCAATAAGGCGGCATTTACCTTTGGTATTGCGATGATTGATGCTGGAAATTATGCACCACATGCAGCAATCATGGCAGGTGGAATGACTCCACCACTCGGACTAGCCTTAGCGACTACACTATTTAAAAATAAATTTACAAAACAAGAACGTGAGGCTGGAAAAACAGCTTACTTTATGGGTGCGTCATTCATTACTGAAGGTGCCATCCCATTTGCAGCTGCTGACCCAGGACGTGTTATCCCATCAGCTGTGATTGGGTCTGCGATAACGGGTGCTTTAACAATGCTGTTTGGAATTGGATTACCTGCTCCACACGGAGGAATTTTTGTAATTCCGTTTGTGACAGGTAGCTGGATGTTATATGTACTTGCGATTATCATTGGTACAATTGTGACAGCACTGTTAGTTGGATTCCTAAAAAAACCGATTAAATAAGGATATGTACCCCGTGCTAAGGTGAGCACGGGGTTATTTTTTTATGAGAGTGAAATAGGATCATAGGTGATTACTTGATTAGTTTGGAGCAATTCATTTTTAACAGTGTCTGGGGTGAGGATGAAATGTCCGAGATTATTGTCGGTTTCAATAACAGAACCCTGGTTTGTTGATAGATACCTGATTTTTTCTTTCCATGTAAAATGGGCTGGACAAGGCTCCTTTCTTTTTTGCTTTACGATATCATAGGTGTCATCACAATATCGGTTGATTTCTTTGTTTTTTCGTTTTGCTGCATTTATTGTGACAATTGCTTTCATTAATCCGCCTTGCATGCCTGAAAAGCTCATATTGTTTATTGGACTGCTTGTAAATTGGTAGATGCAAAGATTTTCGCCGTTATTGAATTCGACATTGGTTTTGACTGCAGATGCGTAATGGACATCACCTGATAAAATAAAGCAATGACTAGGTTGCCACTCCTTAATCTGGTATAGGAGTTCACTAAAACCCTCACCGTTGTACTTCCATGATTCAAAATCAAATGCTGTTGTGACAGGGATCCCAATTGTTTTTAATGGATAAATATATCGATTGAGAAAAGATTCGATTAAGCCAATTCCATAGACAGGTGTTGGGGAAACAACTAGGAGCGATTCGCCGTTTTTCCATCCACTTGCGTATAAACTCTCTGTCGTTCTCTGCCAACCATGTTCACCGATAAGCTGTGGAGGACGATCCTTTTCTTTGATGTTTCGACCAAAGGAAACAGGAAGTGGGGAAGGATCGTATTTTCTCTGTGTCCGTGTATCCAGAAAAACTGAAGTAGGGTTTGTTGGTGCGACAAAATGCCATTCATCAAAATTCCAAAGTAATTCCTCCCAAGCCTCATGGGAATGTGAAGAAGTATCATAGGTTTTACTATATTTCCACATTTTCCAAAGAAAGGATTGATCAAATCGGTCAGGGTCATTTCCCCAAGCTTGAAACAACCAGTAAGCCATGAGTCCGTTGGCGATCACATGTCTTCCAAGGTTAGATTGGTATACACTGTTCTTCCAATGATGGCTAATATTCCAGTCATCCGTAATATCATGGTCATCGAAAATCATATATGTTGGAATATTTGCAAGTAATCTTCTCACCTTTGAAAGGGTTTGATACGTTTCCTTCACATCGGTCACATGCTCTTTATATTCTTTTTTGTAAATCTTTTCTTCTTTTTTTCGTTTGTTTTCTTGCTTCTTTTCGTATATGAAATAGATTTGTTCCTTCTGGGTAGCTTCTTTAAAAGATGGGAAATCATCACTGTCTATAAATGAATCCCAAAGCTCAGGTGACCAAGATAGTAAATATAAGGTTGCATATTCACCGAATGTCATCGCATGATTACATGAATGCGAGGAGGTAAAGTTGCAGAAACGTTCCATGATATATTGTCTCCCACGAGTTTGAAAGATTGATTTATTAAAAGGTTTCTCGTTAAGACGAGGCTCGATTTCAGTAAGCTTTTCACCTTTTCCAATAAGGTTTTTACCGGCTTCCACCATGAAAGGAAAAACCGGGTCTGGCACATCATCTGCATAAATTTGGTCACCCATTAAAAATAAGGTGCTAGGGCGTTTCTCAAGGTCAAGGAAATTCCTTTCAATCGTTTCGTCCCCTTGACTAAGGGCATCCTCACCTTTTCCATGAAGCTTACGACATGAACCATATAGGAGATTCGTCTGTTTTTGGCAGGGGTCTGGAATAAAAAAGCTTGGTAACGGAAGGTCCCCATACGTAATGGAATATGGTTGGTCTTTCCCTAAGAGACCGAAATCCTGTAGGTCTTGAATGTCACTATTCTTTTGAAAAAGGATATTATACCCAAGTAGTGTATCTACAGGAAAATGAGTTTCATGTGGTGCCAGTTTGATCAGGCTCATATAAAGTTGTTTCCCTGCACGAAATGTAGTCGCTTCAGAATCACATTTGATTTCATGGTACGAAAAAGTTGTACTCTCTTTATTTTCAAATTGGTACAGCTTTGCACCAAGTTTGTATCGTTTACTTAAAGCAATCCAAATATAGATATGAGAAGGCTCAACACGACGCAGGATTGGCCCCGATAAAATCGTTGGTAGATCCACTTGACTCACCATCCCATTTTGTTATTTCTATATAACTATTCAGGGGCCAAGGGGACGGTTCTTGTGGTTCTGGGAAAAGGGTAAATGGGGACAGTGTACATGAGTGGTGGAAAGAGTGTACCTCACCTGAAATAAACTATTTCGAGCGGCAAAATGGTTTGTCAAATTCAAGTGTAACAGCTTATAATTCGAGATAGGTATATGTCATAAGGAGAGAGTAAGATGATTCAACGTTTTTTTACATATTACAAGCCGCACCGGACGCTATTTTTAATTGATTTCAGCTGTGCGGTGATTGTGGCGATTTTAGAACTTGCCTTTCCACTTGCGGTGCAGTGGTTCATTGATTCACTTCTGCCAACCAATAACTGGTCAGCAATTGTGTGGGTGAGCATTGGATTATTAGTTTTATATTTAGTTAGTTCAGGGCTGCAATTTATCGTGGGCTACTGGGGCCATAAGCTTGGAATTAACATTGAAACGGATATGCGGCAGCAGTTGTTCCAACATGTGCAACGGCAATCCTTTCGCTTTTTTGATAACACAAAAACAGGTCATATTATGAGTCGGATTACAAATGATCTGTTTGATATTGGGGAGCTTGCCCACCATGGTCCAGAGGATTTATTCATTGCCATCATGACCTTTGTCGGTGCATTTTGGATTATGCTAACAATTAATGTGAAGCTGGCCTTAATCGCAATCATTGTTGTGCCATTTTTAATTTGGCTCATTGCATTTTCGAATGTCCGCATGAATCGTGCCTGGAAAGCGATGTATAGCAATATTGCCGATGTCAATGCACGGGTAGAGGACAGTGTTGCAGGAGCGCGAGTGGTTCAATCCTTCACAAATGAAGAATTTGAAATTGCAAGGTTTAAGGTAGACAATCGTAAGTTCCGCCGCTCTAAGCTTGGTGCCTACAAGGTAATGGGATCAACTTCTGCAGGGATCTATCTCATGACACGTTTGTTTGTGCTAATCGTGTTAATTTTCGGTGCATGGTTGAGTTTTAATGGAGACCTGACTTACGGGGAACTTGTCGGGTTTGTCCTTTACGCAAATGTTCTTTTTAAGCCGATTGATAAAATAAGTGCTTTATTAGAACTTTATCCAAAGGGTATGGCAGGCTTCAAACGATTTACAGAGCTTCTCGATATGGAGCCAGAGGTGGAGGATGCAAAGGATGCGGTGTCGGTTCCATCCCTTCATGGGGATATCGCGTTTGACCATGTCACTTTTGGCTATGATGAAAAGCAGGGTCCTGTCTTAAAAGATATTAATCTACAGGTTCATGCAGGTGAAACGGTCGCGTTTGTTGGTCCGTCTGGAGCAGGGAAAACAACAATTTGTTCCTTAATTCCACGTTTCTACGATGTAGATGGTGGTGCTATTTCAATTGATGGAATGGATATTCGAAAGATGACTAAGCAATCGTTGCGGTCACAAATTGGAATTGTGCAGCAGGATGTGTTCCTGTTTACAGGAACATTGAAGGAAAATATTGCGTACGGGATGCTTGGGGCAACGGACGAACAAATTGAGAAAGCAGCAAGACGTGCCCATTTAGAAGACTTTATCGCCGGCCTACCGGATGGCTACGAAACACAGGTTGGAGAAAGAGGACTTAAGCTTTCAGGTGGTCAAAAACAAAGGATTGCAATTGCTCGGATGTTCTTAAAAAATCCGCCCATTTTAATTTTAGATGAAGCTACTTCAGCGTTAGATACAGAAACAGAACAAATTATTCAAAAAGCACTAACAGAGCTTTCAAAAAACCGTACAACACTTGTGATTGCTCACCGTCTGGCAACTATTCGTAATGCAGACCGCATCGTGGTTGTTACAGAGGATGGTATAGCCGAGCAAGGCGGTCATGATGAGCTACTTGAAAAGGGTGGCATCTTCGCGAATTTACATCAAGTTCAATATCAATCTTAAAGGCTAGGAAATCCTTAAGTACTTTTACCGAGGGATTGATCTAGGGACAGATACTAAAAAAAGACTCGTGCAACACCATTGGGTGCACGAGTCTCTTTTTTATAATTTAAATGAAGTTTTCAATGAAACAATTCGGTTAAAGACGAGATGGTCTTCTGTCGAGTGTTTTGGATCCACATTGAAGTAGCCATGTCTAAAAAATTGGAACTTATCCTGTGGCTTCGCATCTTTCATGTTTGGTTCAACGAATCCATTTAAAATTTCAAGGGAGTTTGGATTCACATAATCAAGGAATGTTTTATTTTCTTCCTCATCCTCATTTTCTTCCGCATCTAAAATCAGTGGTTCATAAAGACGGAATTCAGCCGGCACCGCTTGTGTAGCCTCAACCCAGTGAATCGTACCTTTTACCTTACGACCCGTAAAGCCAGTACCACTCTTTGTTTCAGGGTCATACGTACAACGCAACTCAACTACATTTCCTTCCTCATCCTTGATGACTTCTTCACATTTAATGAAGTAAGCATGCTTTAGACGTACTTCATTACCTGGGAAGAGGCGGAAGTATTTCTTCGGTGGATTTTCCATGAAATCCTCTTGTTCGATATAAATTTCACGAGAAAATGGAATTTGTCTTATCCCCATATCTGGATTTTCAGGGTTAATCTCGGCATCGAGCATTTCCACTTGACCTTCCGGATAGTTCGTAATCACGACTTTAAGTGGGTTAATGATACCCATTGTACGTGGTGCTTTTAACTTTAAATCTTCACGAACGAAATGCTCAAGCATTTGTGTATCAACGGTACCGTTGTTTTTCGCGACACCTAACTCACGCAAGAATGTACGGATTGCCTCAGGTGTATATCCTTTTCTTCTTAGCCCAGAAATGGTTGGCATGCGAGGGTCATCCCATCCGTCCACATGTCCTTCCTCTACAAGTTGCTTCAACTTACGCTTACTCATTACAGTATTTGTTAAATTGATACGACCAAATTCAATTTGTTGAGGTTTACTTTCCATTTCACATTGCTCAACAACCCAATTATAAAAAGGACGTTGATCCTCAAACTCAATCGTACATATAGAGTGAGTTACACCCTCAATTGCATCCTCAATTGGGTGAGCAAAAGCATACAAAGGATAGATACACCATTTATCACCTGTATTATGATGAGTTGTATGTGAAATTCGGTAAATAACAGGGTCGCGTAAATTAATGTTCGGAGACTTCATGTCAATTTTTGCACGTAATACTTTTTCACCATTTCCGTACTTGCCTGCACGCATGTTTTCAAATAACTCAAGGTTTTCCTCAATCGTGCGGTCACGGTATGGACTTTCCTTTCCAGGCTCTGTTAGAGTTCCGCGGTATTCACGGATTTCATCTGCGCTTAAATCATCCACATAGGCAAGGCCTTTTTTAATGAGTAAAACAGCCCGGTTATACATTTCTTCAAAGTAATCCGAAGCAAAAAAGAGACCGTCCCAATCATATCCAAGCCATTTTACATCCTCTTTGATTGAGTTTACAAACTCAATATCCTCTTTCAAGGGGTTTGTGTCATCAAATCTCAGGTTTGTTCTTCCCTTAAATTCATCCGCAAGGTCAAAATTTAGAATGATTGATTTGGCATGTCCGATATGTAAGTACCCATTTGGTTCTGGAGGAAAACGGGTAACGACATGATCGCGTTTTCCTGTTTCTAAATCATCGATTATAATATTTCTAATAAAGTTTGAAACGTTATTATTGTCCACGCTTATAACCTCTTTCGTTATCCTGTACTAAACGTTCAAAAATCACAATCGGTTCGTTTCTTTTTGAACATCCTCTATAATGGATGAATATATCATAAATCCAGAAGAATTACCATTATTCTCATGTTTACCAAACTTTAAGTTGATTATGAGGCTGTCTTTCATATAAGCTTTACAATATGTTATTTTTTAATCATGGAGCGGTGTTTTATGGAAAAAAAGAGTGAAGTCGTGGAAATCTGCTTGTTAGCAGGAAAAATAATGCTTGAAAGTGGAGCCGAGACGTATCGAGTAGAGGATACGATGAACCGAATGGCCGCAGCATTTGGGATTTTATCATCCCACAGTTATGTGACACCAACTGCCATTATGTTTTCGACGAGTGATACAGAACCTACTAACTTAATACGCATTAATGAGCGTTCAACCGATTTAGAAAAGGTAACCCTAGTGAATAGCATTTCACGCAAAATCAGCAGCGGGGATTTAACCCTTCAGGAGGCAAAGCGTGAGCTAGACGACCTTTCAAAAAAGGATCTTTCTTATCCCGTTTGGATTCAGATTCTTGCAGCAACTCTTGCTAGTGGCTGTTTTACAATCATGTTTCTTGGAACCTGGACGGACTTTTTACCAGCATGTGTTGCGGGAGGAGTAGGATTTGCCTTTTTTATCTATCTTCACCGGTTGATTCGAATCAAATTCTTTGCGGAATTTTTGGCTTCGTTTTTAATAGGGATGGTTGCCTATCTATTTATCAGGACAGGGATAGGAGCAGAGCTTGATAAAATTATTATCGGATCTGTGATGCCACTTGTTCCTGGTTTACTGATTACAAATGCAGTTCGTGACTTGATTGCAGGACACCTCGTTTCTGGAATTTCAAAGGGGGCAGAAGCGTTTTTAACTGCCTTTGCAATTGGAACGGGAGTAGCTGTGGTCCTTGCAGTTTTCTAAGATGAAAGGAGTTTACAATGCTTGCTCATTTGTTTACAAGCTTAATTGCTTCTAGTACATTCGGGATCATCTTCAATGTTCCAAAAAAGTCCCTTTTAAAATGTGGACTAGTTGGGATGATTGGTTGGATGTTGTATATCTCTTTATTTTTGAGGGGCGTTGATGCGGTTTATGCCTCGCTTGCTGCCTCCGTTTTGGTTGCAATCATCAGCCATATTTTTGCGAAAGTATATAAAAATCCAGTTATCATCTACAGCATCGTCGGAATTATCCCGTTGGTGCCAGGCGGAATTGCATATGACGCGATGAGGAACTTTGTTGAAAATGACTATTCTACAGCTTTGCCACTAGCGGCAAGAGCTTTTATGATTTCAGGTGCCATTGCATTCGGGCTCGTCATATCAGAGGTATTGAATCAGTTGATTATTAGAAGAAGAAAAAAAGTGTAGTTTGAAGCCACTAGGAAATCGATTTCCAGGTGGCTTTTTTTGGGGCGTGAGGATCCTTGTTGGCTAAAGTCGATAGAACTGGATTAAAATCGATAGAACTAGAATAAAGTCGATAGAACTGAAATAAAATCGATAGAGCCATGATTCGCCAAAGAATTTCCGCAAATATGTAGGATTTTTGGCATACTCATAGAAAGTAATGAGTAGGATTCAAATGGAAAGGAGATGTGTATGAGCAAAAACGATGGTATTTACGATGATTTATCAAAGGACATGACGTATGGAGATTATCTTCAGTTAGATTCTTTACTTTCAAGCCAGCATCGACTGTCTGAACATCATGATGAGATGCTGTTTATCATCATTCACCAAACAAGTGAGCTGTGGATGAAGCTTATTTTACATGAGGTCAATGCGGCAAAAGCGTCTATTTTAAAAAATGACCTTGAGCCTGCGTTTAAAATGTTATCAAGGGTCTCACGCATTCAGCAGCAATTGATTCAATCATGGGATGTTCTATCAACATTAACTCCATCAGAGTATATGGAATTTAGAGGTGAACTCGGAAAATCCTCAGGCTTCCAGTCCTATCAAAATCGGCTAATTGAATTTGCGTTAGGACATAAAAAGCCAAATGTACTCGGTGTATATAAGCATCAACCTGAAGTTTACAAGCAGGTTGAGGCTGCGCTCAGAGAAAAGAGTATTTATGATGCGGCAATTCTTGCCCTTTCAAAGAGAGGCTTTACGATTGACAAAACCTGCCTTGAAAGGGATTGGACGGAGGATTATAAGGCAAGCGAAAGCATCGAACATGCTTGGCTTGAAGTCTATCAAAATGTGGATAAATATTGGGATTTCTACGAGCTTGCGGAGAAGCTAGTGGATATTGAATCCCATCAACAGAAATGGTGCTACAACCATATGATTACCGTCGAACGAATTATCGGGTACAAGAGGGGGACAGGTGGCTCAGCAGGTGTCGAGTATTTGAAGCAGGTCATGAACCATCGGTTTTTCCCGGAATTGTGGAATATACGGACGAGACTATAGAGGAGTATAACTCAAAAATGGACATTCAAATTCGAGAGGTTTCAAAAGAGGAAGAAGAGGTCATGCATAACCTCATGCAATTTTATATATACGAATTTACAAAGTATATGAGTACGATAAGGATAAAAGATGATGGTTGTTTTGACAGGTTTAATCTTGATGATTATTGGACGGGTCGAAACCATCACGCTTATTTTGTAAGAGTGGATGGTTTGCTTGCAGGCTTTGTATTAATGCAAAGCGAAACAGAAGAGGAACCTAATTCGATAGAAGAATTTTTTATTATGAGAGGTTATGAGGGAAAAGGAATTGGGTCAAATGTTGCCGAGCAAATCTTTGCTATGTTTCCTGGAAGGTGGCATGTGAGACAGTCAGAGAAGAATGAGCGAGCCCGGGCGTTTTGGAGAAATATTATTTCAAAAAGTACAAAGGGTAACTTTACGGAACGATTTGATGAAAGAAACTGTTCGATTCAGGAGTTTACCATATAAGTTGTCTAGATAAAAAAGGAGTTTACCGCGAGGAGAACTCCTTATTTAATGACAAAATGATCAAACGGCAAGTAATAAACGGGGTAATGATCTAGCTGTTCAAAGCCAACCTTCTTTGCAATCGCAATGGAGTCCTTGCGAAATGACTCTGTTGTCCAGTGCGGGTTTCCGCCTCGACTCAGACATTCCTTAATAAAGGCTCTTGCCATTACTGTAGCAAGTCCTTTTCTGCGATGACTTGGGTCATATGTGTTAATTCCAATCTCGTATTCATTTTTCGACACAAAAACAGACAAACACGTTCCGATAATAGTTGACCCATGGACGACGGCACATCCCAAGCCTTTTTGAAAGAATGTATCCAAGGATTCTCCCCAAAACTTCGTGATTTCATTTTTAACGATGTTGCTTTCATCCCAATCAATAAGGTCCTTATTAATTACTTTTAACTCATAGCCCTCAGGAATTACCCTCGTATCGTTTGGGGTAAACCATTCTTTATGAAAAACAAAAGGAACACGTTCACCTTTCAGTAGAGGAACTCGTGTGAAAATGGATTCAATAGATCCATTCCATTGATGATTTGGATAGATTTCGAGATTTAATGTATCTTCCTCAGGGAGTGCCTCGACCCTGATCACGGATGCAATATATTCCTCAAGTTCAGAATTAAACTCCTGATTATCAACTTTTCCACAAAGATAGAACATCTCATTTTTCGCCCAAATAAAGACTGTTTCGGGGTGATTCTGATTGTCTACAAAAATCTCTCCTGGATTGTTCCCATCAATAACACCATTAATAACTGGATGGTTCGCTAAGCCCGGAAGAAGTGGTTTTACTAGTTTGAAATTCACTTTTTTTAGCTTAACAATCATTTACCCCACGACCTTTTCCAATTCAAATACCCTTGTATATTCATTTTATTATAATGGATTCCAACATCCTAAAGAATAAATATTTTTCGAAGTTACTAAAATTCCTTTTGTACTTGAAAGAATTGTGTAAAATAAAGAGGAATGAACTGTACTGGAGGAAATGTCATGGTGACGATGAAGGAAATTGCGAGACTGGCGAATGTGTCGAGTGCGACTGTTTCGCGCGTGCTGAACAATTCAGGGTATGTAAGTGATGATGTTCGCAAGCGTATTTTAAAAATTATAGAGGAAACAGGCTATATACCAAGTGAGCACGCAAAAGCATTGCGGACCAAGCAATCCAATGTCATTGGTGTCATTTTACCAAAGCTGAGCACAGAAACAGCAAGTAGGATCGTTAATGGAATCAGTGAAGAACTTGCAAAACACGGCTATCAAATCTTACTTACAAATACAAATTTGGATCCGAGAAAAGAAATCGAATATGTGAAACTTTTAAAAAGCAAACAGGTTGATGGGATTATTTTGCTTGCAACTAATCGAGGCGAGGAACTGTTAGAGGAGATCCAAAAACTACGCATTCCATTTGTTGCGACTGGTCAGGAGATGGAGGGGATACCTTCTGTCATTAATAATAACTTTCAAGCAGCAAAGGAAATCACGAATCTGTTAATAGAAAAAGGTCATCGGAGTATTGCATTTATTGGTGTAGATGAGACGGATTATGAGGTTGGATACAAGCGGAAAGCCGGATACTTAGCAGCATTGGAAGAAAATCAGCTACCTGTCGTCAACAAATGGCTCGGAAAAGCAGAATTTACAATCGAGTCAGGATATTCGACAGCTAAGAAAATTTTTGAAGCTTCTACCGAAAAACCAACTGCCATTGTGGCTGTAACTGACCGTTTGGCGATTGGAGCAATGGAATATTTAAAAGAACAGGGCTTGGAGGTTCCGAATGATGTAGCCTTAACCGGTATGGGTGCATCTGATTTATCAAGGTATGTTTCTCCAAAATTAACGACCGTTGATTTTCTTAGTGAGTATACAGGCGCTGAGGCAGCTAAGACATTGTTAGAAATTTTACAGGAAGGGACTTCCATAGAAAAAAAACAAATCGACTATAGACTAATAATTCGAGATAGTATATAATCAATCTCGTAACGAATGTGTAATCGATTACACAAAAGAACCTTTAAATTTTTTTAACGGAATGTGTAATCGATTACCTATTCTTTAGATGCATATGTAATCGATTCCATACAGACAATATTTTTTAGGGGTGATTCTAAATGTCAGAAAATCGTCGAATTGCAGAAGAAATTATCGAAGCAGTTGGGGGGAAAGAAAACATTCTTTCTGCTGCACACTGTGCAACAAGATTACGAATTATGGTTCAAGACAAAGAAAAAATCAACCAGGAAAAGGTTGAAAATGTAGATAAGGTTAAAGGTGCATTCTTTAACTCTGGTCAGTTCCAAGTCATCCTTGGTACGGGAACAGTAAATCGGATTTATGAAGAGGTTGAAAAGATTGGAATTGAAACAACTACAAAATCAGATCAATCAAAAGAGGCGGCGAAAAGCGGAAATGCTTTTCAACGTGCAGTTCGCTCATTCGGTGACGTGTTTGTCCCAATCATACCTGCACTAGTTGCAACAGGTCTGTTCATGGGTGTTCGTGGATTAGTGATGCAAGAGCAAATTCTAGCATGGTTTGGTTTAACACCCGCGGATATCCCTCAAAACTTTATTTTATTTACACAAATCTTAACAGATACAGCCTTTATTTTCTTACCTGCTCTGGTCGCATGGTCCACATTCCGTGTGTTTGGGGGTAATCCAACGATCGGACTTATACTTGGTTTAATGCTTGTTAGCCCTTCCTTGCCAAATGCATGGGGAGTTGCAGGCGGTGACGTTGAACCTATCAAATTCTTTGGATTCATACCAGTAGTTGGTTACCAGGGTTCCGTTATTCCGGCTTTTATCACTGGTATTGTTGGGGCAAAGCTTGAAAAATGGATCCGTAAACGTGTTCCAGAAGCACTAGATTTAATTGTGACTCCATTTTTAACATTACTCATCATGATTGCATTAGCTCTATTTGCAATCGGACCAGTGTTCCATACAGTTGAAAATGTCATATTAGATGCAACAGTGGCTGTACTTGAATGGCCATTTGGTTTAGCAGGATTAATCATTGGATTCCTTAATCAGATTATTGTTGTTACAGGTGTCCACCACGTCTTTAACCTATTAGAAATTCAATTACTTGAAAAATTCGGATTCAACCCATATAACGCCATTGTCACGTGTGCAACGGCAGCTCAAGGTGGAGCGGCTTTAGCCGTAGGATTAAAAACAAAATCAGTAAAATTAAAAGCTTTAGCCTTACCATCTACCTTATCTGCATTCTTAGGAATAACAGAGCCTGCGATTTTCGGGGTTAACCTTCGTTATGTGAAACCATTTATCATGGGACTCATCGGCGGTGGTGTTGGAGGCTTCTTAGCTTCAATCCTTGGTCTTAAGGCGACCGGAATGGCAATCACGGTAATCCCGGGTACATTGCTATATTTAAACGGACAAATATTACTTTATATCCTAGTGAACGTAGTAGCCATTGCTGTTGCCTTCGTTCTTACTTGGATGTTCGGGTACTCAGATAAAATGCAAGAAAAAACAGAAGGCAAGTAATCACTTGCCTTCTTTACGTAAGGAGTTCATCATGAATCAGCACGAATTAATCGAAAAAGCAAATCAGGAAGTTGAGCGAAATAGGGAGAAAGTCGAAAGTGACCCATATCGTATGAAATTTCATTTAATGCCACCTGTTGGTTTGTTAAATGATCCGAACGGGTTTATTCAGTATAAAGGTGTATACCATTTGTTTTACCAATGGAATCCCTTTGAAACGGCACACGGTTCGAAGTTTTGGGGACATTACACCTCAAAAGACCTTGTGAATTGGGAACACGAGCCGATTGCACTTGCCCCAAGTGAGTGGTTTGAGAAAAATGGCTGTTATTCGGGAAGTGCAATTGAGCATGACGGAAAAATGGTGTTATTTTATACAGGGAATGTGAAAAACGAAGAGAGCGAACGTGAGACTTATCAATGTATGGCGGTCTCAAGTGATGGCTACACTTTCGAGAAAATGGGACCAGTCATCCATCTTCCTGAAGGCTATACAGCCCATTTTCGTGACCCAAAGGTTTGGAAAAGAGAAGATACGTGGTACATGGTGCTGGGTGCACAAGATATTGACGAACAAGGGAAGGTCGTTCTTTATTCCTCACAGAACTTAAAAGATTGGGAATTTCACGGAGCCATTACAGGTTCGGAAATCAACGGATTAGGACCGTTTGGATATATGTGGGAATGTCCTGATCTTTTTGAATTGGATGGTAAAGATGTTCTCCTTGTTTCTCCACAAGGGATTGAGCCAGAAGGTGATTTGTATCATAATTTATTCCAAGCGGGCTATTTTGTGGGAGAGTTGGATTATGAAAAGCCATCTTATCAGCATGGTGCTTTTACTGAATTAGATCGTGGTTTTGACTTCTATGCTCCCCAAACCACCATTGATGAAAAAGGACGAAGACTTCTTTTTGCATGGATGGGAATGACCGATGATTTTGAAAAATATCAGCCGACGATTGAAAACGGCTGGATTCATGCGATGACAGTGCCACGTGTTCTTTCACTTAAAGGTGAAAAAGTTATCCAACAACCTGTAGAAGAACTAAAGCAGTTACGAAAAAACGAAGTATCGTATCAAAATGTTCAAGTCCATAAAGAGATTGTATCACTCGATAACATACAAGGCACATCGATGGAACTGCTCATTGACGGAATTTCGTACCATTCAGATTCATTTGAAATCACATTCAGAGGGGCTACGAGCTTTTTTTATTCCGCAAAAGAAAATAAAATGAGTCTTCATCGAAAGAACTTTAAAGATGGGCGTGTGGAATCACGGCATTGTCAGATTTATGGGATTAAAAAGCTACACGTGTTTTTGGATAATTCCTCAATTGAGATTTTTGTGAATGATGGAGAGGAAGTTTTTACAGCACGATTTTACCCAAGTACGAAAAATGAGTCCATTTCTTTTAAAGCGGAAGGGAATCTTCAATTTAATATAAAGAAATGGGATTTGGCTTGAGGTATATCTTCGAATAATAAAGAAACAAGCCTGGTACCGTAAGAGAGGTTTCGAGGTACATGCTCAAGTGAAAAGTGTTCAGGGATGTATCAAGGTTTAAGCAGTCTTATAATAACGAAAGGAAGTGAAGCGATGAAACAGGGAGTCATTTGTTTAGGTGAAGCTTTAATTGATTTCATTCCACTTGACCAAGACAATATACAATTTTTAAAAAGCCCAGGAGGAGCACCGGCAAATGTAGCGGTTGGAGCAGCGAGGCTTGGTGCGAAGTCCTCTTTCATTGGTAAAGTAGGGGACGATGTTCTTGGGAATTTTTTAAAACAGACCTTGGAAAATTACAATGTCCAAACGGGGACTATGTATCTTTCAAAGGAAGCTCGCACAGCTCTAACGTTTGTAACACTTGCTGAAGACGGTGAGCGAGAGTTTTCGTTTTATATTGAAAAGAGCGCGGATCGCTTTTTAACACCGGATGAGATTCCCACATCTCTTTTCGAAGAGCATAATGTGTTTCACTTCGGTTCAATTTCATTAATAGATGACCCGGCAGAATCGTCGACGAAAAAAGCACTCCAACTGGCCAAGGAAAATGGGCTCGTCGTTTCCTATGATCCGAATTTACAACCAATGCTTTGGAAGAGTCTAGACATAGCCAAACAGAAAATAGTTTCGATGTTAAGTGAGGCGGACGTCGTTAAATTATCAGAGGTGGAGTTAGAGTTCATTACGGGTGAAACGGATATTGAACGCGGCGTTGAAAAACTAGCTGAGTACAATATTCCGCTTTTATTCATCACACTCGGCAAGGATGGTGTTCATGCTTTTTATAAGGGTGAGTCTATTTTCGTGAAAGCTCAGAAAGTGGAAAGCGTTGACACGACAGGTGCGGGAGATGCATTTGTGTCTGGATTGTTATACCAATTCAGCGAAAGAGATAAAAAGGTAACAGATTATACCTTAGACGAAATTAAAGAAATCACTACTTTTGCTAGTGTATCTGGTGCGCTTGCTGTCTCACAAAAAGGAGCGATGAGCGCATTGCCAACGATTGACCAGGTTCAAGCGTTTTTGGAAGGAAAGTAAGGTGTAGTAAAAGGGATACTGTTGGTGGATTGCGTTTTAATGACCGATAATTGCGCTTTATTTTTTGGAATTGCGCATTATTTCATCCGAATTGCGCTATAATCCCAGGTATATGCGCGTTAATTTTGATAATTGCGCTTTAGCATGCTTCAACTAAAAAGGTGGACCCCCAACACGGGAATCCACCTTTTCTCTTACAATGACTTCTCTAACTCGAACCAGTATGTGCACAAAGTTTCCAATCCCTTGTCAAAATTCTCAAGATGGAAGTGTTCGTTTGGTGCATGGAAGTTTTCAGTTGGAAGTCCAAAGCCCATCAATACAATTGGAGCATGTAGAACTTCATCCAAGGTCGCGATAATTGGCAATGATCCACCACCGCGAGTAAATGAAGTTGGTACCTTGTAAACTTCTTCGTAAGCACGGCTTGCTGCTTGAATCGCTGGATGGTCGAATGGTGTCACATATGGTGCACCCTTATCAAAAAGCTGAAGGCTAACTTCAACACCAACTGGTTTGTTTTTCTCAATATGTTGCTTTAGCTGCTCAACGATAACATCAGGATCCTGATTTGGAACAAGACGGCATGTGATTTTTGCATGAGCTTCAGATGGAATAACAGTTTTAATACCATCACCTTGGAATCCACCGTAAATCCCATTAATATCAAGGGTTGGACGGACCCATGTTCGTTCAAGATAGCTATAGCCCTTTTCACCATAAAGAGCAGGAACACCAAGTTCTTGACGTTGTTTTTCCTCATCAAAGTTTAACGCTTCATATGCTTGCTTTTCTTCATCTGTTAATGGAAGCACATCCTCATAGAACCCTTCAAGAGTCACTTTTCCGTCCTCATTATGGAAGGTGTCCAATAATTGAACAAGCGCATTAATTGGGTTATGTACACCACCACCGTATAGACCGGAGTGTAAGTCGCTGTTAGAACCTTTTACATCAATTTGAAGACCTGCCAGTCCCCGTACACCGTAGCAAATCGTTGGTTTTCCACGTTCGTTCATGCTTGTGTCAGAAATCACAATGACATCTGCAGCGAGCAACTCTTTATTCTCCTCAACAAAAGCAGGGAGGTTCGGGCTTCCGATTTCTTCTTCACCTTCAATACAGAATTTGAAGTTAAGCGGCAAGGTCCCTTCCGTCTTAAAAATGGTCTCTAACGCCTTCAAATGCATGAAGGTTTGTCCCTTATCATCACTTGCTCCACGTGCAAAAATTTTATCATCGCGAATTTCCGGATCGAATGGAGGGCTGTCCCATAAATGAAGGGGGTCAACCGGCTGAACATCATAATGCCCATAAATTAATACAGTTGGTTTGCCTTCAGCATGTAGCCAGTCCCCATAAATAACGGGATGTCCTTTCGTTGGATGAATGCTGATATTCTCCATCCCAATTTTACGAAGTGCTGCTGCAACCCACTCCGCAGTTCGGTTTACGTCCTCCTTGTGGTCAGGCAAAGCACTAATGCTAGGGATTGAAAGTAGCTCAAAAAGCTCCTCTAAATGTAAGTCTCGGTTTTCTTTTAGGTAGGTTTTGATCGTTTCGTTCAAAGCTGTTTCCTCCTTTTCATAAATCAGCTCTATGTCATTATTTTACATCAATTAAAAAGGCAATGGAAAGTTTCTAGACTTTGAAAGTAAAACAAAAGGACTAAAATTTAATTTCGAAAAATGGTAATAAAGTATGAAGGTGAATTTTAAATATTTAAAGAAATGAGTATGTAAGTAAAACTAGTAGGTTTTTGTAGAATTACGCTAAAGGAAAAACTTGCTAGTTTTAAAAATGCTGAGGAAGTGGGGGAATTTATTTTGCTTAAGAGATGGGGACGTAGTTTTGTAAGCGCTTTGGTAATGATTGTTCTAATTACGGGTCTTTTTTCTCAAGTTGGACAAGTTTCAGCTGCTGAGGACAACAGGTCGTGGAAAGAATACACAGAAAAAGTGATGGCAAAGGACCAAGACAATGGAACGTTAGAACTTGAACTTCAAGGTACTAAAAAGCTAGCAAAGAACTATGATGTAACTTTAAGAGGGAAAAATCGAGTGTACCAAAAATCGCTTTCTGATGTAAGAGTTGGTGCGGAAAATGTAACGGTTCGAGTGAATCATAAAGATCAAATTACAAAAATTTTTATTGATGGACCTACTCCGATTGAGACGATGCGTGTCGGGATAATGACAACAGGCTTTGCATCGGTTGACCACGATACGATTGTATTAAGCTCGCAAGCAGGGCTCGAAATCGTTGATAAAGTTGCAGAAGAAACATTCGTAGTCCCAGCAAACGAGAAAATAACGTTCACACCTTCTGAAAATGATCTCACTGTAACAAGTGCTACAGGCGAGGTTTTATATTCTACAACAAACAGACTTTATGCTTTTACCGAAGAGGGAAGCAAAATTAAGGTTGAAAATATTACACGAGCAAGTGGAGACCCGTCTTATCGTGGGTTCTTTGAAATTACGACATCAGAAACAGGAGACAAACTAAACCTAATCAATGAAGTTGACTTTGAGCAGTATCTATATCAAGTGGTTCCGAGTGAAATGCCTGCATACTTTGGTTTAAATGCACTTAAAGCCCAGGCTGTAGCGGCTAGAACCTATGCGTTAGGTGATTATATAAGTGATCGTTTTGCGAAAGATGGATTCTTTGTTTTAGATAGTGTGATGAGTCAGGTTTATAACAATACACCTGAAAACACTGCTACAACCCAAGCTGTGAATGAAACAGCGGGAGTTATTATGTTAGGTGAAGATGGTAGTTTAGTAGATGCACGATATTATTCCACGTCAGGTGGCTATGGTGCATCGAAACATCAGGTATGGGCTGAAGCTGACGGGACATTCCCAAGCAAGGTATTACCATACTTAATTGCACAAAGCCATACATTTGATCCCAATGATCCTAGTAAAATGCTAGAAATTGACACACAAAACGAGGCGGAAATTCTCGAATTCTATAAAACCTTATCTTATACAGGTTACGACGGAAATTCTCCATGGTTTAGATGGAAGGTAAGCCTTTCTAAAGAAGAACTAGAGAATACAATCAATGCAAATCTAGCAAGTAGACAAGCAGCTGATCCTAAGTTTGTTTTAACGCAAAATGAAGCAGGAGAATTTGTCAGTCAGCCAATCCCGGCAGAAGGAATTGGGGAGTTCGTTGATATGTACGTAGCAAAACGAGGTGACGGCGGAAACATCATGGAGCTTGTCATCGAAGGTACAACAGGGACGTACAAAATCATAAAAGAATACAATATTCGTTTCACGATTAGACCATCAAATGCATTTACAAAAGGAGAAAACGTTGTCCTGCATCGTGCAACTGCTGGAAGTTCAGACTACACAGGCACACTAAATAACTATACGATCCTCCCATCAGCCTTCTTCGGCTTTGAACTTGATGAAGAGAATGGCGTCACGTTCTACGGAGGCGGAAATGGTCATGGTGTCGGTATGAGTCAATACGGTGCCTATTATCTTGGGACAACATTAGGCTATGAGTTTAATAGAATATTAACTTCCTATTATCCGAACATGACGTTAGAGAGTATATCTGTTTTGAGTACTGAAGGAAAATAAGAAGATGGCATGAAAAACTGCTGTTCGAAAAAAGGGCAGCGGTTTTTGTGCTACAAGAATATATAAAATACTAATTTATAAACCGTATGAAGTATTTAAAATGATATTTCTCCTACTCATACATAATAATATAGTGATACGGTGCTGTAGCTGTAGCTTTAGTAAGTATGGATTATATGAAATATTAATACAAATAATTAGGTGTAGATTTGAATATTAATTTTAACACCAAGAAATATTCGTTATAATAAATTTACATTTTATCCCTAAAAAGTAAAAAAGAAACACATTATTGAAAGCGCTTTGCAGATAGTTAGGCTTTTTAAATGATAAATAGATTTTGAGATATAGGTTTTTCTATAAAAATTTGTGCAGGAAGACAAGGGAGAGGTTGAAGTGAATCAAAAGATAGTTGTGGGATTAATGTCAGGAACATCACTTGATGGCATAGATGCAGCTTTAGTCAGCATTTCCGAAAGTGACAATCAAAAAATCCAAATAAAACTCATTCATTTTTCAACACTACCCTATTCGGAATCAATGAGAGAGCGAATATTAGAGCTGTGTAACCCAAATAGAGCCAGGCTCGAGGATATTTCGTTATCCAATATGCTCCTGGGTGAACTGTTTGCAAAAGCAACGAAAAAAGTTGTTACTGAAGCGGGTCTCGAGTTGAAGGACGTGGATTTAATTAGCTCACACGGCCAGACAATTTTTCACCAGCCTGAAGGTAAATCCGTAGAAGGCTATAATCTTACATCAACCTTACAAATTGGAGATATCGCAGTAATTGCAGAGCGTACTGGTGTCATGACGGTAGGAGACTTCCGCACGCGTGATATGGCAGTTGGTGGTCAAGGCGCACCATTAGTTCCATATGCCGATAATCTTCTTTTTAGGACAAAATCAAATGGTAGAATCCTAGCCAATATTGGTGGAATTGCCAACATAACCGTTTTACCACCTTCAGACAGTGATGAACAAGTACTCGCGTTTGACACAGGTCCAGGGAATATGCTCATTGATGCATTTACGACTTGGGCGACGGATGGTAAGCAAACTTATGATAAAAATGGGGAGCTGGCAGCAAAGGGAAAAGTGGATGAGCAGTGGCTTGAAGAACTTTTAGCTCATGATTATTACAATTTGCCAGCACCCAAAAGTACGGGTCGTGAACTGTTCGGACTTCAATATGCTAAGGAACTTTGGAATACAAAAGCCGACCTGGCACCAAAGGATAAGATTGCGACCATAACGGAGTTAACGGCTCGTACAATCGCAGATGAGTGTAAGAGATATGTAGATTCCTATAATATTCGTGAGATTTTTATAAGCGGTGGTGGCTGGTACAATCAAACACTACGAAGAAGATTGCAAGAACATCTGCCTTCATCAATCAGAATAGGTAGTACAGATGAATTGGGGCTACCAGCTGATGCAAAGGAAGCCATTGTATTTGCATTACTGGGCTACCAAAGCATCAACAAACGACCGAATAATCTACCATCGGCAACAGGAGCAAGCACTTCCGTAATCATGGGGAAAATTGCTCTAGCATAAAAACAAAATATTGAAGGGAGGCGAGGGCAAGAGCTATTAAATAAAGTTTGTGTTGGCACTGCATTGAAAACAATGAAGAAAGATACGTAAGGGGGAAAAATAAAATGAAAAAATGGCTTAGTCTTTTTCTTATAAGTATTTTAGTAATTGGATTGTTAGCGGCATGTAGCAAGAAAGAGAACACAACAAAAGGCGACGACGGAGACAGTGAGAAGGCTTGGACAGGAACGATCACAGTATGGGATGGACCGCGTTGGCCAGATGACAAAGATAATAAATTCCACTGGATGGAAAGCAAAATTAAAGAATTCGAAGCAGCTCATGAGGGTGTAAAGGTTGATTTAGTTCAGGTTCCATGGGCAGAACTTCCTGATAAATTAGGTGTTTCGATTGCAGGGCAATCTTGGCCAGATGTTGCACCAGTTGATATTAGCGGAAGTGCGGTAAGTATTGATCATATTGAACAAGGTGTAATTGAGTCGGTTGATGATCTATTTACAGAAGATGAGCTAAAGGATTTCTATGAGAATGCACTTGATGCTTATACATTTGACGGAAAATTATATGGTGTTCCTAACTCTTTAACCGTACATGCAATGCTTTTGAACTTAGATTTATTTGAAGAGCGTGGAGTTGAACCTCCTGCAAACGGTGAGTGGACATGCGATGAATTCTTTGCAGCAGCAGAGAAGTTAACATTTGACCGAGATAACGATGGTAAAACAGATGTATACGGATTCTCTACTTATATTCTTCCTGGATATTATGAGGCTTGGCCATTCTTCTATATCAATGGTGGAAGCCCGTTGAATGAAGATATGACAAAATTCACTTTTACAGAGCCGGAAGCAGTAGAAGCGATTCAGCAGCTTGCCGATTTAAAATTAAAGTATAATGTAGCTCCTGAAACATTAGGTGGTCAAGATGTTGGTGGTACGTTCCAAGCGTGGGCAAATGAAGAGCAGCGTACTGTTGCGATGCAACCATGGGCTACATGGGCAATCAGCTCAGCACAAACAAAATATCCAACAAACTTTGCGGTTGCAAACTACCCAACAGGTAAATCAGGTGAGCCTGTAACAATCGGTGGTGTAGGAGGTTGGACAATGTTCCACCAAGAGGATGCAGGCAAGAAGGAAATGGTTGGCGAATTTATTAAGTTCATCTCAACAACAGATGAGCAATTTACAATGGCAACTGAGTATGGAATTTTCCCTGCACGTAAGAGTGCTGCAGATATGGATCCATATAAGGACAATCCAGAAATGAAGCGCGCACAAGAAATGTCTTCACAAGTCGTGATGCTACCACGTCATCCTGAGTGGAAGAAAATTGACGAAGCGATTCAAACAGAGCTTCAGTTAGTATTCAATGGTGAAAAGACAGCTGAAGAAGCGATGAAAGCGGCTGAGAAGAAAGTCAATGAATTATTAGGTGAGTAGTAATTGGCAAGGTGGGCAGTCCATGTTGGGCTGCCTACTGCCAAATGAAAGATTGGGGGAATCGCGGTGAAACCCGTTCATCAAACTGCCAATGCGGTAGTACTGACAAAAAAGTCGAAGATATGGAAAGAAATGAAAAAGAACTATTCCGCATATTTATTTTTACTTCCAAAACTTATCCTGTTTATTGCATTTATTGCGATCCCGGTGGTGTGGGCGTTTATCATCTCCTTCCAGGAATACAAAATTTTTGGGAGTGAATGGGCAGGTCTCGACAACTATATTAAGGTGTTTAAAAGTGAAGCCTTTTACGACGCGCTAGGTAATACATTCCTTTTTACAGTTGTAACGGTACCTTTTAACGTAATAAGTGCACTTATCATTGCTTCTCTCATCCATCCTCTTGGAAAATTATCTCAAAGCTTCTTCCGGGGAGCCTTTTATTTACCAACCGTTACATCGATGGTTATTGTAGCGATGGTTTGGCGCTGGATGTATAACTATGATTTTGGATTATTCAACTATGTGTTAGGGTGGTTTGGCATGGAGCCACTTAACTGGTTGGGTCAATCCTCATCCGCACTTTGGGCTCTAATCATCATGCAATGTTTAATTCCATTCGGAGTCGGGATTATTCTTTACCTTGCTTCAATGGGTTCCATTTCAAATACATTATATGAGGCTGCTACCATAGATGGGGCAAATAGCTTTCAAAAATGGATTCACATTACATTGCCATTATTAAAACCTTCTACACTATATTTGGCTTTACTAAGTACCATAGGCTCGTTTCAGGTGTTTACACAAATCATTATGATGACGGGTGGAGGACCAGGAACAGCTACAGAAACCCTTGTTCACTTAATCTATAAAACTGGTTTTAGAGACTTTGAATTTGGTTTTGCAGCCGCACAATCTGTTATTTTATTCTTTATCATTCTACTATTTTCTGTGATTCAATTCCGTTTACTTCGGTACGATGACTAGGAGGGAAAACTATGACAACAGGTATTCAAAAAGTAAACAAGCTTATCATTTATGTGCTCTTGTCCATTTTCGCGATTGTTTCCCTTTTACCATTGTATTGGGTTTTCAGTACATCCCTGCAGCTAAGCAGCTACCAGGACGAAGAGCTTGGGCGTCAAGTTTCCTATGTTGACTCAAACCCACCGAAAATGTACCCGATGGGGATCACAGAGTACTTGGAGCATTGGGGAAAAGCCAGAGATGCAGAAAAAGCAGGTGACTCTGAAACAGCAACCTATCACCGTGAAGTTATGGATAACATCATTGAAGATACATTTTCAGGATTTACGACATTGTTTAATAAAAATAATGTAGGCATCTGGTTTTTTAATAGTTTTTATATTGCAGTCGTCGTGACGATTGGAATACTCCTCTTTGACTCGATGGCGGGGTATGTACTCGCCAAAAAACGGTTCCCGGGTCGGAATCTCATCTTCTGGTCAATTATTGCGACAATGATGATACCAGGACAGGTTACCTTAGTACCGTTGTTCATCATGGTTCGTAATTTTGGGATGATGGATACACATTGGGCGCTTATATTCCCAGACCTTGCTATGGTTTTCGGGGTATTTTTAATGAGACAATTTATGCACTCAATTCCGGATGAGCTCATTGATGCGGCAAAAATTGACGGTGCAAGCGAATGGAAGACGTATTGGAAAATCATTCTTCCACTTGCGAAACCAGGTCTTGCAGCTCTAGGGATCTTTACGTTTATGAATGTCTGGAACTCCTTCTTGTGGCCGATTATCGTATTAAATGATGCAAATTTATATACATTGCCAGTCGGATTAAAGACATTACAGGACGCAAACTTAGCAAGCTTCAAGCTTCTGATGAGTGGAGCAGCAATCGCATCCGTCCCAATGATTATTGTATTTATGTTGTTCCAACGTCATTTTGTAAAGGGATTAACACTCGGTGGAGTGAAGGAATAAAAAGAAAAAATAACGAAGCCCCTATTCTCTTTAAGAACTGGGGCATTTTTATTATTTTTGAAATATATATACAAAGATTTATCAAAATAAATAAAATTATATTTCAAAACAATTTCATTTATGATATCTTTATTAGTAGTAACAGTTGGTTGGGAAACCTTAGTTTGTAAACGTTACCAACAACTGAACAAGGAGGATATTTTCAAAATGAAAATTAGATTAACGGGTGAAATCGAAAATATCAAAGACGGCATACATATCCTTACCCCTGAATTATCATTTCATGAGGGGAATGAAGGCTACCAAGTTCACGTCGTTCAGAGAAAAGGACCAATCTTTGTTAAAAATGAATCCAAAAGAGCAGAAATTCATTTTGAGGAAAAGATTCATTTCTATAGAGGATTAGGGATTTGGCTTGAACATTTCAAAAAAGGCGGAGAATTTGAAATAACAGAAGAACCACAGTTTGAAATGACAGGGGCGATGTTAGACGCTTCTAGAAATGGTGTTTTGACAGTTAGTGAGATAAAGAGTCTGTTGCGGAAAATGGCAGTAATGGGATTGAATGCTCTAATGGTCTATACAGAAGATACATATGAAGTGAAGGAATTACCGTATTTCGGCTACATGAGGGGGCGTTATACGGAAGAAGAGCTTAGAACATGTGATGAGTATGCTCAAGCTCTAGGTATTGAAATGATCCCGTGTATCCAAACACTTGCACATTTAACGGAAGCCCTTAAATGGAATTACGCATCAAATATAAGAGATACAGCAGACATTTTATTAGTAGGCGAACCTGAAACCTATCAATTCTTGGAAAATATCATTACTGCTGCCACAAAGCCGTTTAAATCAAAAAGAATCCATATCGGAATGGATGAAGCACATCAGTTAGGACTAGGCCGATATTTAGATAAAAATGGGTATGAAGAACGCTTTGCGATTATGAACAAACATCTTGAAAAGGTAGTGAAAATCACTGAGGGGCTCGGATTACAGTCAATGATTTGGAGTGATATGTACTTCCGATTAGGTTCAAAATATGGTGGTTATTATGATTTAGATGCGAAAATCCCTCAGGATGTCATTGCATCTATTCCAAATACTCAGCTTGTATATTGGGATTACTATCATTCAGACGAGGAATTTTATCGGACCTTTATTCAAAAGCATAAGGAACTTGGCTCTGATCCCATTTTTGCAGGTGGTGTTTGGACGTGGAATGGGATATCGCCCAATTATGGAAAGGCGATTGCTACAACAGAAGCTGCTTTAAATGCATGTAAAAAAGAAGGAGTAAGAGAAGTATTTGCAACGATGTGGGGAGACAATGGTGCTGAAACTCCACTAGCAACTTCCTTACCAATCCTGCAGCTTTTTGCAGAGCATTCCTATCATAAAACCGTAACGGAACAAGAAGTTGCGGAACGATTTCACTTTTGCACAGGTGGAACTTACAGCGATTTTATGGTTTTAAATCTCCTTGATGAAACACCTGGTGTGTCGGAGAACAATCTACATGAATCAAACCCATCAAAGTTTTTACTTTGGCAGGATGTGTTAATTGGTCTATATGATCAGAATATTCAAGGCCTACCAATGAATCAGCATTACGAACGGCTGATTCCAAGATTAGAAGAGGCAAGTCAAAATAATCCTGAATGGAAAGATATGTTTGGATTTTATGAGCAACTGGCACGAGTCCTAAGTGTGAAGGCAGAGATTGGAATCCACCTTAAAGAAGCATATGATGCGGTGGATAAAAAGAATATAGAATCGATCAAAACTCAATTAGGTAGATTAATAGAAAGCACACAAGAGCTACGCCTGAAACACAGAAATCTCTGGTTTTCGATGAATAAACCGTTTGGGTGGGAAGTCATTGAAATTCGATATGGTGGATTGCTTGCCCGTCTAGAAACAGCAAAGTTCAGAATCGATGAATGGCTGAAGGGTAACATCAGCCGAATTGAAGAACTGGAGGAAGAACGTCTTTATTTTGAAGGACCATATAAAATGCCAGAAGGCGCGATTGGTCGGAATATTTACCGCAGGATTGTGACAGCAGGTAATCTAACCTAATAAAAAAAGAGGAAGGTGTAAGCATGGATCGTGAAAAAATGGCAAAAAAGGCCGGACAATTACTGGTTATTGGATTTAATGGAATCAAGGTCCCACAGGAAATACGCGATTTAATTCATACCTATCATATAGGAGCGATTATTTTATTTGGTAGAAACATAGGTACACCTAAGGAAGTACTGGCACTGACTACAGATCTCCAGCGAGAGGCAAAAAAGGCAGGGTATACACACCCACTTTTGATATGTGTAGACCAGGAAAATGGAGTGGTTCGTCGTTTAGGTGAAGGAGCTACTATCTTTCCAGGTGCTATGACACTTGGAGCTACAGGTAATCCAAATCATGCCTACAATGTGGGGGTTGCTACGGGGAATGAATTAAAGGCGTTAGGGATTAACTGGAACCTTGCTCCAGTCCTCGATGTAAATAATAATCCGGATAATCCTGTGATCGGAGTTCGTTCATTTGGAGAATCCGCCGAAAGTGTTTCAAAATTTGGCAGGGCTTCCATGCAAGGGATGCAGGAAGCTGGAATTGCTACAACCTTAAAGCACTTTCCAGGCCATGGGGACACCAGTGTTGATTCACATTTGGACTTACCAACTATTCCACATGGGTTGGCTCGCCTTGAAGAAATTGAATTAAAACCATTTAGGGAATGTATTGCAGAGGGTGCAGATACGATCATGACTGCACATGTTTACTTTCCATCGATTGAGACAGAGCCAGGTGTACCAGCAACGATTTCCAGAAAGGTCATCACGGGCTTATTGCGTGAAAAACTAAAATTTAATGGTGTGGTCACAACAGATTGTATGGAAATGAACGCCATTTTACATGGCGTTGGAACGGAAAAAGGAGCTGTTGCTGCTCTCAAAGCAGGGGTAGATTATGTGATGATCTCCCATACCCTTGAAAGACAGATAGGGGCAATTCAAGAAATTTTGAAAGCAGTTGAAAATGGCGAGTTAACCGAAGAAGAAATTGACCAAGCACTTCAAAGAATCAATTCACTTAAAGAAAAATACTTGAGTTGGGAAGATATTTCCTTAGAGGATGAACCGGAAGTACCTGAAACTGTTGGGAGTAAACAACATGAGAAGATTGCTTGTGAAGCCTATAAAGATAGTGTGACGATTGTGAGGAATGAAGGGACTTTTCCACTCACTACTAATAATGGTTCACGAATTCTTGTGGTGCATCCTGACAATGGCACCACAATGCAGGTGGAGGATAAGCGGTATGCGAACCTCTCGTTAGGTGAGGCGATCAAAGAATATCAGCAGTATGCGGATATCTATCAGTTTTCAAGTGCGCTAGATGAACAAGAGATTGCAGGTATTGTTGAAAAGGCAAGCGGGTATGACACGGTAATTGTAGGTACACTCACAATTACACCAAGTAGTAATCAAATTACTTTAGTTGAAAAGCTAATAAAGGAAAAGGACTCTGTCATTGTGATTGCGATGAGAAGTCCATATGATTATGGATATTTGCCAGATGTTCCAGCTTATATAAATACCTATGAGTTTACCTACCCAGCTTTGAAGGTGGCTGCTGGTGCAATTTTCGGTAAAGAAGAGGTAAAAGGGAGCCTACCGGTAACTGTTATAAAGAGAGTAGTGGGAGGTAAATAATCCTCAAAAAGGGATGGATGATACATGATAAAAATTGAAGCTTTAACGACAGAAATGAGAAATGAAAATAGTGTTGATATCGATCAAATGGCTACACGAGAGATTTTAAAGACAATTAACGATGAGGATAAGACGGTTGCATATAGTGTAGAAGCAGTATTACCTGAAATTGCAGCAACTGTCGATATCGTCTATGAATCTCTTCTAAAAGGTGGAAGGTTATTTTATGTAGGAGCGGGTACTAGTGGGAGACTTGGAATCCTTGATGCTGTGGAATGTCCGCCAACTTATAGTACCCCGCATGAATTGGTTCAGGGAATCATGGCTGGTGGAAATCGTGCTTTAGTGGAAGCAGTTGAAGGTGCGGAAGATGACCCTCAATTAGGGGCAAAGGATTTAAGTGCAAAGAATCTTACCGAAAATGATGTTGTAGTAGGAATTGCGGCAAGCGGAAGAACACCTTATGTAGTAGGTGCGCTTCAGTATGCAAGACAGATTGGGGCGAAAACGATAAGTTTATCTAGTAATCAAGATTCAATCATTAGTAGATACTCTGATATATCCATTGAAGTAATGACGGGGCCAGAAGTCATTACGGGTTCAACTCGCATGAAAGCAGCAACCGCCCACAAACTTATATTGAACATGATCACTACCTCATCCATGATAAAACTAGGTAAGGTCTATGAAAATTTAATGGTGGACGTAAATGCTAGTAATGTGAAATTAAAGGAACGTGCAAAGAACATTGTTTCTACTATAACGAATGAGGCTTATACCAAGGTGGAAGAAATACTAGAAGTGACAAATTATGAAGTGAAGCCAGCGATTGTGATGATTAAGGCAGGCGTTAATTTGGAAGTAGCAAAAAGTTGTATTGAAATGGCAAATGGGTTTGTTCGAAATGCAATCGAATTAGCAACACGCAGAAATATACTCGAATAGCAAAGTTAACAAAGGCTGACTCATGCCGAGTCAGCCTAGTTAGACACAATTTTGAAATATAAAAACAAAATAATATATTTTATACTAAAATTACATTTCATTTTTTTATATTCCGTGATATACTAATAGCAGTTCAAAAGTTTAGTAGAAAAAGAATTCTATATTTTTTTATCAGTGTTGAAAGCGTTATCTTTAAATTGATGGTAAATACTCACAATGGCCTTTTGGCTAGAAACAAGGATATTCTTTATGAAGAATTACATATTAACAAAAAATAGGAGATGTGTAAATATGACGGAAAAAAAGAAGCATTTAGTCCTAGTAGGAGCACACTGTGGGGACGTCGAAATTCAAGGTGGAGCAATTGCTCACAAATATGCAAAAGCAGGATGGGATGTAACTTTTGTTCATTTAACAGCTGGTGAAAAAGGAAACCCGCCACATGTTTCAGTAGAGGAATACCGTCAGCAGAAGATCAAAGAAGCGGAAAAAGTGGCCGAAATCTTAGGTGGAAAAAGTATAACACTAGATTATAAGGATGCTGAATTAGAATTTAATGATGAGATCGTTACCCGTGTCGCTACATTAATGCGCAAGCTTCGCCCAACTGTTGTAATTACTCACTGGGTGAACAGTATGCATCCTGATCATGCACTTTGCCCAAGAATTGTAGAGGCGGCTCAATTAAAGGCAGGACTTCCAGGATTCGATCTAGAAGGTTTACCTCCACATTTCTACCCATTCTATCACAGTGAAAACTGGGAGGACATGGAGGGTTATGTTCCTGATATTTTCGTAGATGTATCTGAAGAATTTGACACATACTTGGAAGCGTTGTCACATTATTGGTTCATCATGAATTCAACATCATTCCGTTACTATGATTATTACAAAGCACTTGGAACAATAAGAGGGTGTGTGAGTCGAGCAAAATATGCACAAACTTTGAAGTTCCCAACTGGCGGAAACGTAAGAAGAGGGTTTATACCGGGGCACGAAATTTAATTGAATAAGCCTTAAAAAAGGTTTTACCTTTGGCCTTATTAAAAAAGTCAAAGTAAACATAAATCTAACAAAAAACAGGGGGAAACAGGTATGAAGAAGTTATTAATTCTATGTATCTCACTACTTATGCTAGTAGCAGCTGGTTGCTCGTCAAAAGAAAGCGCTGGCGATGGTGAGAAAAAAGATGGGAAAAAGGGTCAGGACGTAGTAACAGTTTGGACATACCCTCACTACCAAGGAAATGAAGAAACAGGGGCAAATAGCTATGAACAAGACTTACAGGCTTTAATCGAGGATTTCGAAAAAGAAAATCCAGACATTAAAGTTAAATACGAAATTTTATCATGGGCTGAAGGTGAAAAGAAATTCACAACTGCATTAAATGCTGGTAATCCACCAGATGTAATGTTCTCATTACTTAACGCAAAATATATTCAAACAGGATTAGAGGTTCCAATGGATGAATATATGAGTGATGATGAATTAGCCGATATGGAACCATACGGTAAAGAAGTTTACACATATGAAGGTAAACTATGGGGAATCCCACATTACCTATCTGTCCACACTTGGGGCGGAAACCGTGCATTGCTAGAGGCTGCTGGAGCAGACATTGAAAAGATTCAAAACGAAGGCTGGACTTGGGACGAGTTCTATGAAATCGCTAAGAACGCAACTAAAGGGGATACGTATGGTTTCGTAACCCAGGGACAAAACGAAGAAACATTTACACATCTACTAATGAATGATGGTGTTCGTAACCATGTAGAAGAAGATGGTACATTTAATCTTGGTGGAGAAAAGGCACTAGAATCATTAAAATTCTTGGCCAAACTAAGGGATGAAGGTATCATGCCAAAAGAAACTGGCGGTATTGATGCAGCAAAAGCTGATGAAATGTTCAACAATCTTCAAGCAGCCATTTATGGCCGTACAGGTCCATACAAAATCAATGAAACTAATCAAAGAAATGCAGATATTGATGCTGGTAAAGTAAAAGGTGAAAAAATTGACTTTGTATTATTACCAATGCCACATAAAGAAGGCGAAAAAGAATCTGCATTCGGTGGAGCAGGTGGTTTAATCCTATTCAAACAAAAGAATTACCAAGGTGATGAGCACACTGCAAATGCAGCTAAAGTATTAAAGCATTTAACTGGTACTGATTCAGGTATTACTGCAGCAACAATGTTCTTACCTCCTGCATTAAAATCAGGACAACAGAAATACTCTGATATGCTACAGTTAGATACACCAAACGGTAAATTTATCCAAAGATACCTTGGTAGCCTAACACCTCCAGCAAAATTAACTGGTGATCTTCCAGATAAAGCCTGGAAATTGAAAACAGAAGTTGTTACTCCTAATTTCCAATCATTCATTATCGGTGATGCCACAGCTGAAGAAACGATCGAAGCTTGGAAAAAAGGTGCAGAATCAATTGGTCTTAAGTAGGTAATGTTTCTGAGCTTCCATCGGTATTGGCGGAAGCTCAGAAATGTAAAGGAGATGAAACAGTGGAAACATCAGGAAATCTCGGGAATGGAAAGGCAAAAAATTACTCATGGTCAAACTTTATTCAGTTTATCAAAGACTATGGTTGGTGTTATGCCTTTATTGCAGTTCCGCTACTATTATTTATATTTTTCACAGTCTATCCAATCTTCATGTCCTTTATATACAGCTTCCAAAAGTATGGTGTTATGGGATCTGAGTGGATTGGGTTAGATAACTATAAAACATTATTAAATAACGATATTTTTTGGAAAGCCATGAAGAATACAGTTATTTACACAATTGGTACTGTACCGGTTAATATCGCGATTACATTATTTTTAGCAATGTTAATTTTCCCACTAAATAGTAAATCGCAAACGTTCTTTAAAGCCTCTTTTTACTTACCAGGGGTTACATCTGGAATCACAATGTCATTAATTTGGTTGTGGATTTTTGATCCAACAGGTGCGGGATTATTTAATGCGTTATTAGGTGTTTTTGGATTTGACGCACAAATGTGGTTGGCAAACCCAGAAACTGCATTGTTCTCTCTCATTCTTATGACATATATTGGTGGTCATGGAACAGGAGTATTGTTATATTTGGCAGCGATGGGCGGTATTCCAAAATCATTATATGAAGCTGCAGATATTGACTCTGCTAGCTGGTGGTCAAAATTAAAAAATATTACATGGCCATTATTAAAGCCTACAACATTATACATGTTAGTAATGGGTATCATTGGGTCGTTCCAAGTGTTTGAACAGGCATATGTTATGACACAAGGTGGACCAAACTTTGCAACTACAACGATAGCATATTTAATATTCGATCATGCATTCCAAGCATTTGACTTTGGTTTGGCAGCTGCAGAATCTTTTGTTTTAGGTTTTATTATTATTGTCATTTCTATATTACAATTTAAATTCATGTCTAGTGATGTGGAATACTAGGAGGAATTGATAGATATGAATACAAACCCCGTCACTAATTTTGAAAAACAATTATTAGAGGATGAGAGAAAAGATAGAAATAGAAGGACCGTCAAGCAAATCGGTAAAGTATTAATCTATATTGTCCTAACCATTTGGGCAATCTTAACATTTATCCCACTTTTATGGATGATCACATCTTCATTTAAGGATACAAGTGCCATTACACAAGTACCACCACAACTTATCCCAACAGAACCGACTCTGGATGCGTATAAGCGAGTATTTGAGGTTGGTGGATTTGGTAGATGGTTTTTTAATAGTGTTGTAGTTTCTACAATTCTTACATTATCAAATGTTTTTTTTGCCTCCCTTGCTGGTTATGCATTTGCCAAGCTGCGTTTTCCAGGGAGAAATACGATATTTTGGATTTTGCTCGCATCTATGATGATACCGAGCCAAGTAACGTTAATTCCGTTATATATTCTAGTTGTTAACACATTCCAAATTGCTGATACGTATACAGCATTAATTGTTCCAACCTTAGTAACAACAGCAAATGTGTTTCTCGCTAGACAGTTTATGCAATCTTTACCGTCAACATTAATTGACGCTGCACGAATCGATGCTTGTTCTGAACCAATGATTTTCTGGAAGGTCATGCTACCAATGGCCAAACCAGGGCTAGCGGTTCTTGGGATTTTCACATTTGTTGCGAACTGGAATAGCTTCTTCTGGCCATTCCTAGTAACGAACTCTAATTCGATGAGAACGTTACAAGTTGGTTTAACAAGCTTCAGATATCAGTATACAGCCGATTATGGAGCAATGATGGCAGGTGCTGTTTTAACTGCACTACCAATGTTTATTATATTTTTGGCATTGCAAAAATACTTCTTACGTGGAATCACAATTGGTGCAGTGAAAGGATAGGGGGTTAAGTTATGGCAGAAGTTAGGTTTGTCGATGTAGTGAAGGAATTTGAAGATGAAAATAGAGGGAAAGTAAAGGCCGTAAATAATTCAACGTTTACAGTAAAAGATAAAGAGTTTCTTGTGTTTGTTGGTCCGTCTGGTTGCGGTAAAACCACATCATTACGTATGATTGCAGGACTGGAAAGACAATCATCAGGGGATATTTATATAGGTGATCGCTTAGTAAACAAAGTACACCCAAAAGAAAGAGATATTGCCATGGTGTTCCAGGATTATGCTTTATATCCTCATATGACAATTAAAGAAAATTTATCGTTTGGGTTGAAAAATTTAAAGGTTCCAAAACAAGAGATTGAAAATAAAATCAAGAAAGCATCAGAAATATTAAACATTGAATCTTTATTAGACAGAAAGCCAAGGGAACTGAGTGGTGGTCAAAGACAACGTGTTGCAGTAGGTCGTGCGATTGTTCGAAATCCAAGTGTTTTCTTATTTGATGAACCACTAAGTAATTTGGATGCGAAGTTACGTGTACAAATGCGAATTGAATTAGCTGAGCTTCATAAGAGACTAGAAGCAACAATCGTCTATGTCACACATGACCAAGTTGAGGCTATGACTTTAGGAGAGAGAATTGTTGTAATGAACCAAGGCGAAATTCAACAAATTTCTTCGCCAGAGGAACTTTATAATAATCCAAAGAATATGTTTGTGGCTGGATTTATTGGATCACCTCCAATGAATTTCGCAAAGGCAAGACTGTCAGGAAATCAAATTATTACAGCTGATTATTCATTCACTATCCCAGAGTCAGTCGTTAAAAAATATGATGCATACCAAGGTAAAGAGGTTGTATTCGGAATTAGACCTGAGGATATTATTAATACAGTTACAATGCATACAAAGCCTGAAAAAAATATTATCACACCAATTATTAAAGCAGTTGAACATTTAGGTTCGGAGTTATTACTTTATTTCTCAATCGGTGAAGAAACGATTACAGCGAAGGTACCATCTGAATATAAAGTTGAATCACTGCAGAAGAAAGAATTGTATTTCAATCTGGAAAAAATGAGCTTGTTTGACCCAGTAACACAATTAAGAATCGTCTAAAAAAGGGAGTAATAAAATGTTAAGTATAAGTAAACTATTAATCAAAACGGGTAATCAGATTTTTACGAACATCATAACAGTTTTAGGTGTTAGTGTTCTATGGTCACTACTATTAGTTCCAGCTATCTTTATATTACCGCTTCCAAGTGCGATAGTTTATCTATTTTTAACATTATTTCCGGCAACAATCGCAGTACTTGTAGTTATGAAGCAAGTTTTAGAGAAGAAAAGAATAAGAGTAATACCTGGATTTTTTTCTTCTTTCGGCCGCTACTATAAAAGATCTCTAAGTATTGGATCCTTCTATTTAGTATCAATTTTAATCCCAGTATCTACATGGTGGTACTACTTTGAAATAAATGGTGGGTATGGGTTATTTATTTTTAGTATCTTCCAAACCTATTTTTGTTTTATGTTCTTAGTCTCTCAAGTATATGCTATTCCCCTTCTTGTTAACGAAGATAGTAAGGTGTTTGCTGCAATGAATAAGTCCATCCGAATATTTATGGCAAAGCCGGTTTATTCATTTGGATTATTTATTCAAATTGCTTCAATTACTATTTTATTATCACTTACTATCATTGGCTTTCTTTTGTTATATGTCGGTATCATGGCTATCTTTACTCTGAATGCTGCGGCCAATATTCAGTTGGTAAATCGAAAGACAGAAAGTACAGTTATTTCTGCTCCAATAAAGGATGTGAATGGATAAAATGAAGATAGGGCTTGATGTTTTTTTAGAAACTAGAGTACAAGAGTTTAAGGGAAAACGGATTGGACTTGTTACAAATATGACAGGCGTCAATCATCAACTCATTCCTACCATCGATTTATTCTATGAACACCCAGACATTCTAATAACTGCATTATACGCACCTGAGCATGGCATTCGTGGAGATGCGAAAGAAGGGGAAAAGGTTGAAACGACAGTAGATCCAGATACGGGGTTACCTGTTTTTAGTTTATATGGCGAGAGCCGAAAACCTTCTAAGGAAATGTTAGAGCCTGTTGATGTGGTAGTTTTTGATCTTCAGGATATTGGCTCAAGATATTATACATTCATTTACACGATGGCCTATGTGATGGAAGCTTGCGCGGAATACGGAAAAGAATTCGTTGTTTTGGATCGACCTAATCCTGTTTCAGGAGAAAAACTAGAAGGGAACTTAGTTGAAAAGGATGTTAGGTCATTTGTAGGTTTATTACCAATTCCGAACAGACATGGTATGACTGTCGGGGAACTAGCTTTATTATTTAAGCATGAATTTGGATATGATTGCGAGTTGACAATTGTTCCAATGCAAGGATGGAAAAGAGATATGTATTATGATGAAACAGGTCTTTTTTGGGTGCCGCCTTCTCCGAATACAACAAACATTGATATGAACATCTTATATCCAGGTACATGTCTTGTGGAAGGAACAAATTTATCAGAAGGAAGAGGAACGACAAGACCCTTCGAATACATTGGTGCTCCATTTATAGATGGGCAAAGGTTAGCAAAGACATTTAACCAAAAAAAGATTTCAGGCGTGTTAGCACGCCCTACATCGTTTATTCCTACTTATCAAAAACATAAAGACGAAATATGTCGAGGAATACAACTACATGTAGTTGATAGACGAAAATTAAATTCTTTGGAAACGGGAATTTTACTTATAGAGACGATAGCTGACATGTATCCACATGATTTTAGCTTCATCAGTAATAATAATGGAAAATACTTTTTTGATTTATTAGCAGGAACGAAAAAATTAAGGGACTACATTTTACATGGAACTTCAGTAGATTTCTTGGAGGCTTGTGAAGAGCAAGTGGCTTCTTTCAAAAAACAAAGAGAACCATATCTTTTGTATAAATAGGATGGTAAACATATGACAAACATATCAGCTTTAACAACCGAACTGCGAAATAAAAGTTCTGCAAATATTGATAACATGTCCACTGTGGAAATTTTAAAGACGATTAATAATGAGGATAAAACGGTTGCTTACCGTGTAGAAGATGTTCTGCCCGAGATAGAAGAGACTGTAGAAATCGTCTATCAATCTTTAAGCCAAGGTGGCAGATTGTTTTATATTGGCGCAGGTACGAGTGGGAGAATTGGGATATTAGATGCAGTTGAATGCCCACCAACATATAGTACTCCTCCTGATCTTGTGCAAGCGATTATTGCTGGTGGAAGTAATGCTTTTATTCAAGCAGTGGAGGGGGCGGAAGACAATATCCATTTAGGTGCTAGGGACTTGGAGGAAAGAAGTCTCACAGAAATTGATGTTGTTATCGGAATTGCTGCAAGCGGAAGAACACCATATGTGATTGGAGCGCTTCAATATGCTCAGCAAATTGGTGCGAAGACAGTTAGCCTATCTAGTAATAAAAACTCAAAGATTAGCCAGCATGCGGACATTGCTATCGAAGTTGAAACTGGACCTGAAGTAGTGACCGGTTCAACCCGGATGAAGGCTGCGACTGCCCATAAATTAATTTTAAATATGATCACAACCGCAACGATGATTAAGGTTGGAAAAGTATATGAAAATTTAATGGTCGATTTAAAAGTAAGCAATATTAAACTTCAGGAACGTGCAAAAAATATTGTCTCCACAATTACAAATGTTTCTTATGAAAAGGCAACAGAAATACTGGAGAAAACAAACTACGAGGTTAAGCCAGCAATTGTCATAATAAAAGCAGGCGTTTCCTTTGAAGACGCAAAAAAGTACATTCATTCAGCTAATGGATTTGTGCGAAAGGCAATCGATTTGGCTATTAAGGGTGTGAATTAATATGGTGGAATATAGACATTATCAATCAGGTGATGAAAAACAAATTGTAGAACTTTGGAATCAAACCTTATGGAAGGATCCGATCACTTCGAAGCGGTTTCGGAATCTAGTTTTATTAGATGCGAACTTTGATCCAGCGGGAATGAGGCTTGCGTTTGAGAATCATAAATTAATAGGCTGTGTGTATGCTGTAAGAAGACTTTTGCCGATGTTTGGAACAGCTTTAGAACCAGACAATGGATGGATACCTTTCTTTTTCGTTGATAAGGATCACCAGCGTAAAGGTGTTGGAGCACAATTAATGAAAGAGGCTGTTGATTTTTTAAGAGAGAATAATCGAAAGCATGTTTTTTTCTCTTCTTATGCCCCAAATTATATTATGCCAGGGATTGATGAGGATGCTTATCCTGAAGCATACCAGTTTTTACAGGCACAAGGTTTTACTAAGCTATATTCTCCAATTGCGATGGATCGTAATTTAGTTGACTTTGAGCTTTCCGCTGAGATAAAAGAGCTTGTGAAACAAAGAGAAGAAGAGGGCTATACCTTTACGAAAGCAGAGGATAAAGACCTTTACGAGGTTATCCAATTTGCGAATTTGAAGTTTAACCCAGATTGGGGAAGAGCCATCCGTGAAGGTGTTCTACAGGGATTGCCAATGGAGCGAATTCTTGTTGCTAGACATGGGGATAAAGTTGTAGGATTCTGTATTTATGGAGGCTATGAGCAGGTTCCGGATCGGTTCGGTCCATTTGGGGTTGACCCAGAGCAACAAGGAAAAGGGCTGGGCAAAATCTTATTACATTTATGTCTACAAAACATGAAAGCAGAAAGCTTACATGGAGCTTGGTTCCTTTGGACAGGTGAAAAGACTTCAGCGGGGTACCTTTATAAGAAAACAGGATTCACAATCACTCGTACCTTCCATGTGATGAAGAAGGATTTATAATTTTTTAGGAGGAATTTATCCTCTATCAGTTGAAATTAAAGATTAAAATAGTCTATTGTTATGTGGGATTCATTTCTTTGAAATCCCGTTAACAATCGTATTTAGATAAAAAGAAATGAGCTGATACATGTATGTCTACAAATGGAGGACTTGTCATTCTTACCGAGATGCTACCAAGCTTACCACCCTCTGAGAAGAAAATTGCTTCTTATATTATTGAAAATCCACAGGAGTCTATTTCATTAACTGCGAATGAATTAGGAAAAAGAAGCTCAACGAGTGGGGCGGCCGTCATCAGGCTTTGTAAATCTCTAAATCTAAAAGGCTTTCAGGATTTAAAGCTTCGTATAGCAGGAGACCTTCAGAAAACAAATGATTTAGGATTTAGTGATATCGAGCCGAATGAATCGATTGTGTCAGTTATTGAGAAAATGACCAATAATAGTATTCAAACGATTCGCGAAACGGCAGAATTATTAAGTGTTGATGAACTGGAAAAAGTGATTGAGGTAGTCAGAAATGCAAGGAGAATCCATTTTATTGGTGTAGGAGCCTCAAGTATTATCGCTCAGGATGCGCAGCAAAAATTTCTTCGAATCAATAAAACAGCCTATGCATTTGCAGATATGCATATGGCAGCTACACAGGTCGCAAATGCAGAAGCAGGTGACGTGGTTGTAGGAATTTCTTTTTCAGGAGAAACAAAAGAGGTTGCTAAGGTTTTACAGTTAGCAAAAGAGAAGATGGCTACGACGATTAGTTTAACAAAATACGGGAGTTCAATTGTTACCGATGCCGCGGATATCAAATTGTACACCTCTGTAACAAAGGAAACGACGTTTAGGAGTGGTGCTACTTCCTCTCGGATTGCGCAACTGCAAGTTATTGACATTCTTTTCATGTGTGTAGCCTCATTACAATACGATGATACGTTGATGCATTTAAATGCCACTCGTGAAGCCGTAGAGTTTCTAATGGGTAAGAATAAGTAGAAAAACTAAAATCAAGGGCTAACTCGAAAAGGGGTTAGTCTTTTTTATCACAAATAACGGGGGAATCCTTTCATGTATATTATAGGCATTGATGGCGGTGGAACGAAAACTAAAGGGGTTATTGCCACAGAAGCAGGAACTATTATAGCCCAAGCAACAGTAGGTGCATCGAACCCTAATAATGTAAAAAAGGAAGATTTGAAAAGAGAGCTTGATAAGTTAATAGATATGTTGAAGACCGAGAGCAAGGATGCCTTTAAAGAGGTGAAAAGAGTATATGCAGGGATGTCTGGTGTCGATCATCCGTCAGCACGTAAAGAGATGAAAGAGCTGCTAGAATCTTTATTACCTCAAACCATTCCAGTGACCGTAAATAATGATGCAATCACAGCTCTGTATTCAGGTACTTTAGGAAAACCGGGAGTTGTTCAAATTGCAGGTACTGGTTCGATTACCTTTGGTCTAAACGGTGAAGGGCTCCTTGACCGAGTTGGTGGCTGGGGCTATTTACTTGGTGAGGGCGGAAGTGGTTTTGCTGTTGGTAGTGAAGGATTACAAGAAGCTTTTCGGGCTCATGACGGGTTGGGAGATAGGACAGAATTAACTATATTACTATGTGACCATTTTGAAGTGCAAAACCTTCCAGATATCATTCATACCATTTATAATGCGGTAAATCCAAAAAAGCTGATTGCATCTTTAAGTAGACATGTCTTTACAGCAGCAGATCATGGCGACAAAGTTGCTCAAGCAATCATTCAAAAAAATGCCAATCATATTGGAGAAGCAGTAAGCTGTTTAATAAACAAGCAATTTAGCGAAAAAGAAAGAGCGAATGAAATACCGGTTGTACTTGCAGGAGGTCTTTTTAATCGGCTCGATTTATTTAAGGGACCAATGGAAGAGATTTTTGAAAAGTATTCAATCAAAGCTAAGCTAATTAGACCCGGGATTGAGCCTGTTGGTGGGGCGGTCATTGCGGGGCTGCTTGAGGAAAATATTGAGGTGGATGAGGGGTTTATTAAACAGTTTATTGGGAGAGGAATATAAAAAGTTTTCTAGTCTTCTAGTTTTCCAGAAATTCTTATGTCATGGGGTGAAAATATTATACATGAGCAATAGAAACTAATTTTGATGAATGTCAGTGGTAGCCATTTGAAAGCCTATAATAAGGAGATGAATGTATGGAATACAGGGGTTGGAATATTGATAGGTTAGAAGAGTTGGTAGGTCTTTGGAATCGGGAGATAGGTCATGATTTTCCGATGAGTGCTGAGTTATTCAAACAAAATAGCTTTGACGATTGTAACGTGTTTATAGAGGGTTCTCTTATTGCGATTAATCAAGAAAATCAAGTAGTTGGATTTGTTGTAGCAAAAAGATGGCAGGATGAAATAGATGTTGGAATAAGTAAAGAAACGGGATGGATCCAAGTGTTGCTAGTGGATCGACATTACCGCAATCAAGGGATTGGTAAAAATCTACTTCAGCATGCAGAGAGTAAATTAAAAGAAGGCGGTGTCAATCATATTTGGCTTGGAAAGGATACGTGGCACTATTTTCCGGGGATTCCGTTTCAATATGAGGATGTCGCAAACTGGTTCGAAAAACGAGGCTATGAAAAAGGTACAAAGGAATATGATTTAGATTGTCATTTTGAAGAGCAAGAAAAAGAGATTCCTACATTAGATGGTGTTGAACATACCCTTCTTAAAGTGGAGGAAAAGGATGATTTTTTATCCTTTATGCACCGTTGTTTTCCTGGAAGATGGGAGTATGAAGCGATTCAATATTTTCAAAAAGGGGGCCAAGGAAGAGAGTTTGTCGTCCTTAAAAAGAATGGTCAGATCATTGGTTTTTGCCGAATAAATGATTCGAAATCACCTGTGATTGCTCAAAATGTCTATTGGTCACCATTATATCAACAGGAACTAGGAGGTATAGGTCCCTTAGGTATCGATTCGAATGAACGAAAACATGGATATGGACTATTTATTGTTGAAGCTGCCGTCTCGTATTTACATAAGCGCCATATTCGCTCTATGCTAATCGATTGGACAGGATTAGTAACGTTTTATAACAAACTTGGTTTTGAAGTTTGTAAAAGCTATGATTCTTATTTTAAAAAGATATAAAGGGGGAGATTGTGATGAAAGATAAGGTTCTGGCGTTTCTTCGGAAGGAAATTGATATGCAACATATGCCGGGTGCCGTTATAAGTGTTTCTCATAATGGAAAAGTCCTTTTGGAGGAAGCGATTGGTAATCGTGCGGTGTATCCGAAAGAATTGCCAATGAAACCAAATACCGTATTTGACCTTGCTTCTTTAACAAAGGTAGTTGCAACCTTACCAGTTATTTTAAAACTAATCGATGATGGGGAAATACGGCTAGATGATACAGTTGCCTTTTTCCTGCCTGAATTTGCACAAAACGGTAAGGAACGTATTACCTTGAGACATTTGCTAACGCATACATCGGGGTTGCCAGCCCATAAGCAATTTTATATTAAGAATTTATCAACAGAACAAATCATGGAGCGGATTTATGCAGAGTCACTTGAAGTTCCTTCCGGAAGTAAGGTGATTTATAGTGATTTGGGATTAATTACACTTTACAAAATTATCGAGTTAGTCACAGAGCAACCATTTGAAAGGTTTGTTGAAAAAGAGGTCTTTGCCCCTCTTGAAATGGTTGAAACAGGCTTTAACCCAACTTTCGAAAAAGAAAGATATGCAGCGACAGAGTATAGCGAGAAACTAAAAGACTATAAATATGGAATCGTCCACGATGATAATACAGAATCAATGGGTGGAATTAGCGGTCATGCTGGATTGTTTTCAACCATTAAGGATCTTCAAAAATACGCAGAGATGATTGAGAATAATGGGGTATATAAAGGGAAACAAATCCTCTCAGAATCTGTCCTACATTTGTCGAGAACGAACTTTACCTCTTTTGACCAAGAGTACAGAGGGTTAGGCTGGATTTTAAAAAGCCCAGTTCTGTCATCATGTGGTGATTTGTTTTCAACGGAGGCATATGGACATACAGGATTCACAGGGACAAGTATTTGGTTCGATCCAGAAGTAAACCTTAATGTCATTCTATTAACAAACCGCGTTCATTTCGGGAGACACCCGCATATCCTACGTCTTAGACCAAGATTGCATAATACTATTCGATCGTATTTTTAGTTTACACGAGACCAGAGATGGTCTTTTTTTGTTGGTTGATAGTGTTGGGGGAGGGGCGCGGATCTCCTAGAATTATGAAATTAGAGGCACTCGAATGGGCTTGGGATGTCACTGGTCTCCTAGAAAAAGGAAAACGGTGGTACTCCAGGTTACTTGGAGAGTACTCAATCTCCCAGAATAAGGAATTTGGTGTCACTCCAGCGGCCTTGGAGGGTAGCCGGTCTCCTAGAAATAGCCAATTGATGGCACTCGAACGGGCTTGGAGAGTACTTAGTCTCCTAGAAAAATCCAATTAATGGCACTCCAATATGCTTTATGTTATAGGTTTTTACTTTTTATTCCAAAACCTATAACAAATCATACCTTTATTTGAAGGGTTTTTCCTAAAATCCCCAAAAGTCTATACATAACAGACCTTTTTATCACGGGTAATTCCATAAATATCCAAATGTCATAATATATCACACTTTTATGTCATCACTTTTTCCTTAAATATCCAAAACCCCGTCCATATCATGCTTATATTCCTCAGTCTTTCCCTAAATTATCCAAAAGCATACTCATATAAAACCCGACTCTGAACCACAAAAACTGACCTTTTGTATCACAATTTTAAAACTGACAAATAATATAATAATAATTAGAAAAAGTGTCCGCTGGGTATAAACATTTGATGAATAATGTGGTAAAGTATAAAGTATAAATGTTGATATAAAAGGGTTTGTAAAAACAATAATGTGTTTCTAGAAAATACACTTGTGTTTTACAAACATACAAAAGGAGGATATTCCATGTCGAAGGTGTTGGACTCATTTTTGCATGAAAATCTGGAGGATTTAAAGAAGAAAGGTCTCTATAATGTGATTGACCCTCTTCAAGGTGCAAACGGACCTATTATTAAAATTAATGGGAAGGAACTGATTAACCTATCCTCTAACAACTACTTAGGCTTAGCTACAGATGAGCGCTTAAAAGAGGTAGCGAAGAAAGCAATTGATACGTATGGGGTTGGTGCAGGTGCGGTTCGGACCATTAACGGAACACTTGACCTTCATCTAAAACTAGAAGAAAAGCTTGCGGAGTTTAAGCACACGGAAGCAGCTATTTCCTATCAATCTGGATTTAATTGCAATATGGCAGCCATTTCTGCTGTTATGGATAAAAATGATGCGATCCTTTCTGATGAACTCAATCATGCGTCAATCATCGATGGATGCCGTCTATCAAAAGCAAAAATCATCCGTGTTAACCACTCTGATATGGATGATTTGCGTAAAAAGGCAAAAGAGGCAACTGAATCTGGTTTATATAACAAAGTTATGGTCATCACGGATGGTGTTTTCTCCATGGATGGTGATATTGCAAAACTACCTGAAATCGTACAAATCGCTGAGGAATTTGACCTTATTACATATGTAGACGATGCCCACGGTTCAGGCGTATTAGGAAAAGGTGCGGGTACGGTTAAGCATTTTGGTCTTTCCGACAAAGTCGATTTCCAAATTGGAACTCTCTCAAAAGCCATTGGTGTTGTTGGTGGGTATGTAGCGGGTAAAAAGGAACTAATTGACTGGTTAAAGGTTCGAAGCAGACCATTCCTATTTTCTACTGCTGTGACACCTGCTGATGTTACTGCTGCAACAAAAGCGATTGAAATTTTAATGAGCAGTACAGAACTCCACGACAAGCTATGGGATAATGCCAACTACTTCAAGCAGGAGTTAAAGGAACGCGGCTTTGATATTGGCCACAGTGAAACCCCAATTACACCAGTAATTGTTGGTGAAGAAGTGAAAACACAGGAATTCAGTAAGAGATTAATTGAAGAAGGCGTCTATGCAAAATCAATCGTGTTCCCAACTGTCCCACAAGGAACAGGAAGGGTGCGTAATATGCCGACTGCTGCACATACAAAAGAAATGCTCGACCAGGCAGTAGCAATCTACGAAAAAGTAGGCAAGGAAATGAACATTATCTAAGTTTACCAACTTGGGGGAATGAATAATGGAGAAAATTATTGTAACCGGAGCCCTTGGCCAAATTGGGTCAGAGCTTGTCACAAAGCTTCGCAAGGTTTATGGTGCTGATAATGTTGTTGCGACAGATATTCGAAAAACGGATTGTGAGGTTGTCCAATCGGGTCCGTTTGAGCTTTTAGATGTAACCGATGGAAAGGCCATGTATGACATTACGAGAAAATACGATGCTGATACATTAATTCACTTAGCTGCATTGCTGTCTGCAACAGCAGAAGCAAAGCCTCTGTTAGCTTGGAATTTAAACATGGGTGGACTTGTTAATGCATTGGAGGTTGCTCGTGAGTTGCGCTGCCAGTTCTTCACACCGAGTTCAATTGGAGCTTTTGGTCCAACTACACCAAAGGACGGAACTCCGCAGGACACCATCCAGCGTCCGACGACCATGTACGGTGTAAACAAGGTTTCAGGTGAATTGCTTTGTGATTATTACAATCATAAATTTGGTGTAGATACGAGAGGTTTGCGTTTTCCAGGACTCATTTCGTATGTGACCCCACCAGGTGGCGGTACAACCGACTATGCAGTAGAAATTTATTATGAAGCTCTAAAAAATAAAAGCTATACCTCATATATTGCAGAAGGAACATATATGGATATGATGTATATGCCAGATGCGCTTCAAGCTATTATTGATTTGATGGAAGCGGAAGAGTGCAAGCTAAAACATCGAAATGCCTTTAATGTAACGGCAATGAGCTTTGCGCCAGAGGAAATTGCAGCAGAAATTAAAAAGCATATTCCAAATTTCGCAATGAATTTTGAGGTAGACCCAGTCCGCCAATCCATCGCAGAAAGCTGGCCAAATTCAATCGATGCTACAGCGGCAAAAGAAGAATGGGGCTTTAAGGCTACGTACAATCTTGAAACAATGACAAAAGATATGCTCGATCAATTAAGTATGAAGTTCGTAAAAAACGCAGGATGAATAAATGAGGAGTATGGAGAAATTCATACTCCTTTTTTGATGGGAAAAGAAGGGGATTCAGCCTGTTGTACTGAATAATTACGGGTAGAGGAGGTCATATCATGGAATTTTATAAATTCGATATAGGTAGTGGTAAACAAATATCACAGTTTGATTCTAATTTCATTATGTCTCGTATTATTCAAACCAGTAAACCTGCCCACATTAGTTGTATGCATCTTGGGGAAAATGGGATTGTCGGGTACCACCAAGCTACAGTACCGCAACTATTTTTAGTGGTCAACGGTGAAGGATATGTTCGAAATGAAAAAGATGAGTACGTGAAAGTTTTTCCAGGTGATGCCGTATTTTGGGAAAAGGATGAATGGCACGAAACGAAAACAGATATTGGATTAACCGCAATTGTCATTGAAAGTGAAGAACTGAGTCCGTCATTGTTCATGCCGGAAAAGAAGCTTTGACAATACGGATAAGTGATAAGGGAGAAATTTATGGGAGAGCAAGAAAGAATAAAGATTTTTGATGATCAAAAGAACCTAATCGGTGTAGCTTCTCGGAGCGATGTTCATAGGATTGGATACTGGCATGAAGTGTTTCACTGTTGGTTTATTCATAATGAAGAGGGAATTGATTATATCTATTTACAGCTTCGTAGTAAAAATAAAAAGGATTATCCTTATCTATTAGATATTACTGCTGCTGGACATTTGTTAGCAGATGAAACAGTAGAGGATGGAGTAAGAGAAATTAACGAAGAACTCGGGATAGATGTTGCTTTTGAGGAGTTAATAAAGTTAGGTGTACTTGATTATTCTGTTGTTCGAGAAGATTTTATTGATAAAGAATTGGCGAACGTATTTTTATATAAGAGCAAAAATACCCTTGATGACTTCACCCTTCAAGTGGAAGAGGTTTCTGGAATAGTGAAAGCGAAATTTATTGATTTTTCCCAACTTTGGCTTGGTGTAAAAGATGAAATCGAAATCAGTGGATTTGAAATAATGGATGATGGAAAAAAGAAAAAAATTAATGAAAAAGTAAATAGGGATAGATTCGTTCCACATCAAGTTTCTTTTTATAAAGAAGTGATTCAAAAAATACAAGAATACGTAGGATAAATCTAAATATAACCAACGCCAAAAGAGATAATCACCTAAAATGGTAGTTACCTCTAAATTGTTAAAAATATTATTTTTCATTCGATAATCCTAAAATTAACTCTTTATAGATTTCGAAGAATGCAAAGTAGTAATCTTTATAGACATATTCGTCTGTTTTGTGTGCCATTTTTGTTTCGCCTGGACCAAACATCATGAAAGGGAAGTTTTCATCTTTATCTCGTAATAAGTTTGATGCATCTGTCACCCCAGGCGAACCTTTAACAGAAATTTCTAAACCTAAATGTTTTTTACCGAGTTCTTTCGCAAGATCAACCATTTCAGAGTGTCCTGAAGTGAAGACGCTTGGTAATGACATTGTTACTTCTACACCAATATTAGAGCCCTTTTTATTGTATTTTTCAGCTGTTGTGTTGAAGATGTCAATCACTTCATCGTTATCAAATTCTGGAATAGTCCGTACGTTTATTTCAGCTACTGCTTTTTCTGGAACTGAATTTACTTGGTTCCCTGCATTAAAAATAGTTGTACTCATAACCAGCTTATCTAGAACTTCATTTTTCCGATCATCGCCATTCAATTTTTGGTCTACTTCTAAAAGATATTCCATTAATGGATTAATTGCGTTATACCCTTGGTTAGGCATAGAACTGTGTGCCGCTTCACCAATAGACGTTACACGCAAGTTAAGTGATCCTTTGTGGGAGTAAATAATCGTGTCATGAGAAGGTTCAGCAACCCATAGATAATCTACATCATCCATATAGCCTTCGTCATATAATTTTTTTGAACCTGCGCCACCGACTTCTTCACCAGTGGTTGCCATAAAACGGACAGTACCATTTTTTAGTTCATTACTCTCTTTGAGTTCAATCATCACTAAAGCAAGGTTTATTAAACCTGCTTTCATGTCATTTGTTCCTCGTCCGTATAATTTTCCGTCTCTTTCTGTCAATGTGAACGGATCTGAAGTCCACTCGCTTTCATCACCAGGAGAAACGACATCCATATGACCAGAAACACCGATGACTGGACTCCCGTTTCCAACTTCAGCTACTAGGTTAACACGAGTGTCTGTAACTGGAACAATTTTAGATTCAATGCCGTATTCTGCAAATAAATCTTTCAAGTAATTTGCCACTTCGATTTCGTTTTCATTAATGGATTTGATCGCTATGATGTCAGATAAAATCTTTATCTTTTCTTCTTCTGTAAAATGTTTAATACGAATCCCTCCATCATTTTCTCTTTCTTAAATAAGAATACAATTTTATTTTACCCGAAGACTGCATTGAAAATATCGAAATTGCTTTTCATCTGATAGTACTAGCGGTACGTCGGTTAAACAAAGACTTTTAGCCTGTATTATTGATTACTAAGTAATCTGATACAGGCTTTGTCAATGGTAGAAGATGGTGTTAATCACGCATTGCCCCGGCTTCACGGGAAGTTATGTCACCTTGTCCTTGACTGACATCCTTTTGGATTTCTTGTTTTACTTTCTGTGGATTGGTTCCGGCAACATCTGTCTTCATATTATTATTTTTTGGTTGTTTTTGTGGCATTCGAATCCTCCTAATTTTGACTTACAAAGCTTAGTATTTACATAAAGCGATAATACATGAAAATAGTTCAAAGTTTAAAAGCATTCCTTTGCACGAGGAATGCTCAATTTACAAATTTCAATAATATTTTATTGAAAAACAATAAATTTTATATTAGAATCAATATGTAACAAAGTGGTGAGGCATCCTGTTGGGACAATGTACCTGTCCCTCTGTCCCACCTTTAAAAAGGAGGCACAATTGATGAGTGCTTTAAGACAGCTTGTACGTTTTGGATGGGAGCAAGCCCTATCCTGTTTGTTTCCTGTTGTTATTTTTACTTCATTGGCGATTACTCAAGTGATTCCACTACCATTTCTCCCAAGGTATGACTGGCTGCTCATCATCTGTCTTCTAATGCAATGGGTAATGGTGCGCTCCGGGCTTGAAACACGTGATGAGCTAAAGGTTATTACACTGTTCCATCTTATTGGGTTAGCGCTTGAAGTCTTCAAGACACATATGGGGTCCTGGTCATATCCTGAGGTCGGGTTTTTCAAATTTTTTGGAGTGCCTTTGTATAGCGGATTCATGTACGCAAGTGTAGCAAGCTATCTTTGCCAGGCATGGAGGAGGCTTAAGGTGGAGCTGGTTAAGTGGCCACCGTTTTTGATAGTGGTACCTCTCGCAGCAGCGATCTATTTAAACTTTTTCACCCATCACTTTTGGATAGACATCCGTTGGTGGTTATCGGCTCTTGTGATTATTGTTTTTTGGAAATCTTGGGTTACATACGAGGTTGGTGGAACTCGCTATCGTATGCCACTTTCGTTTTCTTTTGTACTCATCGGATTTTTTATATGGGTCGCTGAAAATATCGCAACATATTTTGGAGCGTGGCAGTATCCGAACCAAACTGAGGCATGGAGTCTCGTTCATCTCGGAAAGGTAAGTTCATGGCTTTTATTAGTGATTGTTAGTTTTCTAATCGTAGCGACGTTAAAACTGGTTAAGGGGAAAAATAACACAAGGGTAGATACGGGACAATTTTTATAACTAGAGGAATCAACAAGACTGATTACGCAAAGTGCTAGTCCAATCATGGATGTTATGTAAAAATAAGGTGAAACTAATTTTCAAGCACAACAGAGGGAGCGATACTATGATTGAGAGTTTAAAAAGGATCAATGAGTTAGCGAAAAAAGCGCGTGAAGAAGGACTAACACCAGCGGAAAAAGTGGAACAACAAGTTTTACGTGAAGATTACCTGAGTGAAATTCGCGGTCAAGTAACTCATACATTCTCATCATTAAAGGTGCTTGATCCACTTGGAAATGACGTGACACCTGAAAAGGTGAAGAAATTAAAAACTGAAGAATAGCAATTTTTATACGTAATAAAAAAGCTAGGGATCGAGCATCTCTAGCTTTCTTCACGCATCTTAATTCATTTCAACCTGTACGTTTTTCTTCTTCATCTTAATAGCAAAATATCCAATTGTAATTGCCATGAAGGCAACCATATAGGTTAAGAGAAACAAGTTATTATGCCACATGTAGGCGAAGTCACCACTTGATATTACAGCCTTAAACGACTGTACCGAATAAGTCATTGGTAACAATGCGTTAATTGGTTGTAGTGCATTTGGAATTAATTCAAGTGGGAATGTACCAGCACTTGTGGTTAATTGTAAAATTAAGATTACAATCGCAATAAAGCGACCAGGGTCACCCAGCATCGTTACAAGCATTTGAATTAACGTTAAAAAGACGAAGCTTGTAATCAATGATGTAATAAAGAATAATGGAATGCTAGCGACCTCAGTTTTTAATCCTTCTAGTAAAATGACATCGACTAGAATTGCCTGGATGACGCCGACAATTGCCAACACTCCAAATTTGCTAAAGAACCAACGGAATGCATTTTTCGGTTGAATAACAGGCTCTTTAAGTTTAAACACAATGGACATGAGCAATGCGCCAACAAATAAACCGAGTGAGATAAAATATGGTGCAAAGCCGGTTCCATAGTTAGGCACTGTGTTAATTTCTTGTTTTTTGACAGTAACAGGTTCACCCATCATGTCATAGGTTTCGTCATTTGCTTCAACAGAATTTGCTTGTTCAGCACCTTCTGCTAGTTTACCTGCAAGCTTAGTTGAACCGTCTGCTAGTTGAACGGTACCTTCTTCTAATTCCTTCGATCCTTCCGCAAGCTGGCCGGCACCACTTTGTAATTGGCCAGCACCGTTTGTTAATTGACCCATCCCAGCTGTTAAATCTTGTGCACCATTTTGAAGTGCGACCGAGCCGTTATATAATTTGTCAATTCCTTGTTGTAAGCTGACTTGACCTTCATTAACCTGTTGTAGCCCTGCTAGTAATCGGTTAAAGGAAGGGCCAGTTTGAGAGGCTAATTGGTTTTCTAAGCCTGCAGTTGCTGCGCCGAATTGTTGGTGTAAACCAGTTTTAAATTGTGTGAAGCCCTGATTAAGTCCATTAGCCACTCCTACTGTTATGCTAGGTTCCAGCTGTTGAGTTAATTGTTGTTCAAGTTGTTGTTGCAACTGTTCTTTTGTAGGCTGTCCTTGTGCCATTTGGGCGATAAAAGCAGATGCATGTGCCTCATCCATAATTTGATTTTCGATTAGTGCAGCTTTTAGTTGCCCTATTTGTTGCGTTTGAGATGCTATCATTTGATCAGCTAATTTTTCAGATAGATTAGTGGCAATCCCATTTGTAAGCTGTGTGGATAGGCTAGTGCTAAGCTTAGTTTCTAACTCATCAAGACCAGCATCTACTTGATCCAAACTTTCGTTAAGTTGAGCGGTTATGCCTTCAGCCATTTGCTTTGGAAGTTCTTCCTTCATAAGCGCAACCCCATCTTGGACTTGGTTTGTTCCCTCAACTAAAGAAGGAAGTTTTTCATTCACTTCGCCAAGACCAGCTTTTACTTGGTTAGTTCCTGCTGCAAGATCGCTTGTACCTGATGAAGCTTTTTTGACCCCATCTGTGAATTCAATTGATTTTGAGGCTAATACGGATAAGTTTTCTTCTAGTGTTTTTGAACCGTCATTAACCTTCGCAATACCTTCAGCAAGTTGTTCAGATCCGTCACTTGCTTGAGTTAATCCGTCTGCTAAGTCTTGAATCTTATCAAACATCGTTTCAGCGTAAGTGGCTGTTACGTTCTTTGAGATTTCAGCCTTTATTTTTTCGATCGCTGTTTCCCCAATCTGTGAAGATAAAAAGTTTGTGCTTTCATTTGGCACATATTTTAGCTCTAATTTTTGTGGATGGCTATCTAACAATGTAGTTGCATTCGATGAAAAATCTTCAGGAATCTCAACTAGTAAGTAATAGTCCCTGTTTTCAAGTCCTTTATAGCCATCTTCCTTTGACACCATATGAAAATTAAAGTTGTTGTTATCCGAAAGTTTATCGGTCAGCTCTTTTCCAAGCTGTAATTCGTTACCTTCGAAATTAGCTCCGGCATCCTCATTTACAATCGCGACCGGTAAATCCTCCATATGGTCATATGGATCCCAAAATGCCCAAAGGAACATTCCGGCATATAGGACCGGTACAAAAGCGACTGCTAAAATAGGAATAAAGACTTTTCGATTGGAAAGAATGCCTTTAAATTCAGCAAAAAAGGATGATCCCTTCATATAAAATCCCTCCTAAATAAATAAGTGACTGTTTTGTTCAAATAGTCATTTTAAACCAAATAAGATGGGTACTCAATTTGAGGACCCTTTATATGGCTATTTTTCTAATCCATTGAAGAAATACAGTTTAAATAAATGTGAGATTTCTTCATTTTCAAGTGGCTTGTGATTTCGTTCCCAATCAAAAATTAACGAAACATACAGCTTTAACATGACGAAAGCGGTGATTTCAGGGTTGCAAGGCTTAATCTCATCACGGTCAATTGCCTCTTGAATGATGCCTTTCACATAGTTGATGATGGCCTGCTCGACGCGTTGTACGACTTCAACAACTGCTTGCGTCCCGATATCTCTTTCTTCCTGAAACAGCTTAATTGTTAACTGGTGAGACTTACGAAATTCTAGCAATCGAAAGAGCACACGGTGTGCATTTTCATAAAAGGTACTATTTTTGTCCATCGCTTCTTCGGCTACAACCTTCATGTCTCGTATTAGAGTACTGATGATCTCATCGAATAATTCTTCTTTGTTTTTAAAAAAAGTATAAATGGTACCTTTTCCTACGTTGGCAAGCTTGGCAACTTGGTCCATTGTTGTCGCTTTGTATCCGAATAAAGAGAATGACTTTGTAGCAGCCTCTATGATGAGTTGTCTTCTATCAATTGCCACCTTCGACCACCCCATTTTTAGTAGTTTGACCAAATGAGAAATTTGGTCATTTGATTCACAACGAACAATATATCACATCAAAAACAGCATTGCAAATATCCATTCATTGCTAACGTTAATAATAATTTTAATAGAATAGATGAAAACGTTTAAACTTTTTGGTTGAATTTCTATTTTTCACGTGATAATATAAATCTTGTAAAGGGAATGCAACCGTTTGCGCAAAGTTGCGCAAATGTGATATAACATAGCAAATCTATTAATATCAAGGTTTTATCAGTATGAGGTATGGTTTTGTCATTTTGTGAATGATTTGAAAATTCGACAAAACATCAAAATTAATGCAAACGATTTCCTAAATTTGTGCAACGGTTCCTTCCTTTCAAAAATGAACATATGGGGGTTTTACCATGAAGGCAAAGAAATTTATCCCTACATTAATGGCACTATTAATCGTAATAAGTGTTGCACTTGTAGGATGTTCTTCAAATGAAGAAGACTCAAATAAAAGTGAAAGCGGTTCAACAACTAAGGTTGATATCTTCCAATTTAAAGTAGAATTTAAAGATCAATTTGAAGCTGTTGCAAAGCAATACGAGGAATTACATGATGGAGTTAAAATCAACATTACAACTGTCGGTGGTGGAGAAGATTACGGTGCAGCACTTCGTTCAAAATTTGCTTCAGGAGAAGAGCCAACGATCTATAATATTGGTGGACCTCAAGACGTTGCAGACTGGGCGGATAGCCTAGCAGACCTTTCTGACACAGCAGCTGCTGACGCTGCATTAGAAGGAACTCTTGAAGGTGTTTCTCAAGACGGTAAAGTCTTAGGACTTCCATTTAACCAAGAAGGATATGGATTGATTTACAATACTGCAGTTTTCGAAAAAGCGGGAATCAATCCAGATGAGATTACAACATTCGCTGCTTTAGAAGAAGCAGTTAAAACATTAGATAGCAAGAAAGATGAATTAGGTTTAGATGCAGTGTTTGCTCTACCAGGTAAAGAAAAATGGGTAACAGGTTTACATTTATCAAACGCATTCTTATCTCCTGAATTTGAAGGAAATGTATTAGGAACTTTCGATGCTAAATCTGTAGAGTTTAAATACGGTGATGCATTTAAGAAAGTGTTAGATTTACAAAATGAGTATTCTGTTCAACCAACAGTAAGCTTAGACTATGCAATGCAAGTAGAAGAGCTATTCTCTACTGGTCGTGTAGCAATGATTCAACAAGGTAACTGGGTATATGGTTCAATTGCTGGTATTGATGAAGAGCTTGCTAACAATGGCGTAAGTATTTTACCGATTCCAGTTGAAGGCTACAAAGAAGATTCAATCCCAGTTGGTATCCCAATGTACTGGGCTGTAAACAGCAACAAAGATGATGCAGAAGTGAAGGCAGCAAAAGATTTCTTAGATTGGTTGTACACGTCTGAAGAAGGAAAAACAGCTGTATTAGAAGACTTTAAATTCATCCCTGCATATGAAGGATTTGACGCTTCAAAAGTTTCTGATCCACTAGGAAAAGCGGTATATGAGTATTCAACAGAAGGAAAAACAATTCCTTGGGTATTCATGGGCTACCCAACTGGTTGGGGAGAGCAACAGCTTGGTGTAAATATTCAAAAATACATCAGTGGTGAAATGAGTTGGGATGACCTTGTGAAGGAATCTCAAAAAGCTTGGGAAGACTCAAGAAAATAAGACTTTACAATCGAAAACAAGGCAGCACAACGTTGCTTTGTTTTCTTTTTAACAAAACGTTGACACACTAAATGTTTCGGGATTTCGAGCAAATGGAGGAATTATACTATGCGAAACCGAAATCTATGGTATTGGTTATTTTTAGCACCAACCTTATTGGCGCTTGCGGTTGTTGTAATCGTACCATTAATTTTTGGAACTTATTACTCTTTTACAAACTGGAATGGAATCAAGATTACCGAGTTTGTCGGACTTGAACACTATCAAAAGCTCATACAAGATAAAGAATTTTTGGATTCCCTATGGTTTACCGTGAAATTTTCAGTCGTGTCCATTTTCCTGATTAACTTTTTCGGTCTATCATTAGCCTTACTTGTTACACAAAAGCTTAAAACCAATAATATTTTACGTACGATCTTTTTCATGCCGAACTTAATTGGTGGACTCATCCTCGGATTTATTTGGCAGTTTATTTTCATGAAGGTATTTACGAGTATTGGAGATTTAACGGGTATTGCAGCGTTCAAAGGGTGGTTATCTACTGATACAACTGGTTTTTGGGCATTGGTTATTCTCATGAGTTGGCAAATGTCAGGTTATATCATGATCATCTATATTTCGTACCTAGAAAGCGTTCCACAGGAATTACTAGAAGCAGCAGAAATTGATGGAGCAAGCAGCTTCCAACGTTTTAGAAATATCACGTTCCCTCTTGTGGCACCAGCGTTTACAGTTAGTTTGTTCTTAACGTTATCAAATACGTTTAAGCTTTATGACCAAAACCTAAGTTTAACAGGCGGTGGTCCATATAACTCAACGCAAATGGTGGCAATGGATATTTTTAAAACAGCGTTCTCAGTCAACCAATATGCATACGGACAGGCAAAAGCGATTATTTTCTTCCTAATCGTAGCAGCTATTTCATTAACACAGGTTTACATTAATAAGAAACGGGAGGTCGAAATGTAATGAAAAGTAAAAAAAGAAATTTATACTTACTTGAAATAGTAGGCATTGTTCTTGGCCTCATTTGGCTCTCCCCTTTCTATTTAATGATTGTAAACTCATTTAAAACAAAACGTGAAATTTTCACAGATACATTAAAACTACCAGATGTTTTTACATTTGATAACTATGTTCAAGCATTTGAAGAGCTTGATTTTATCCGCACCTTCTTTAACTCCGTGCTGATTACGGTCTTAGGTGTTGCGGTGATTGTTCTTTTTTCATCAATGGCAGCATATGCGTTAAACCGTCGGAAAGGAAAAATTAGCGGTCTGATTTTCTTCCTCTTCATCGCGGCCATGCTAATTCCATTCCAATCAGTCATGATTCCATTAGTATCACTGTTTGGTAAATTTGATTTATTAAATCGATTTGGCATTATTTTTATGTATCTTGGCTTTGGTAGTAGTTTATCCATTTTCTTATATCATGGTTCCCTTCAGGGAATTTCAAAATCTTTGGATGAAGCCGCTACGATTGACGGCGCAAACAGATGGCAAATTTTCTGGCACATCATTTTCCCAATGTTAAAGCCAATTTCAGTAACGGTAGCCATTTTAAATATCATTTGGATTTGGAATGACTATCTATTACCATCCCTTGTGATTAACCAAGAAGGAATGCATACCATTCCGTTGAAGATGTTCTTCTTCTTTGGTCAATATACGAAACAATGGCATTTAGCCCTTGCAGGTTTAACAATAGCGATTATTCCGGTGATTCTTGTGTACTTCTTCATGCAAAAACACATTATCAAGGGAATTGCAGAAGGCTCTGTAAAATAAAATTGGATAATCAAGGGGACTCCCCCTTTTTTTATATAAATGGAGGGTATGTATGGCTATTACGATTAAAGATGTCGCAAAAGAGGCAAATGTATCGCCTTCCACGGTTTCAAGGGTTATTGCGGATAACCCTCGAATAAGTGAAGAAACGAAAATACGGGTACGAGAAGCGATGGAAAAGCTCGGGTATCACCCTAATTTTACAGCGCGTAGCTTAGCGGTGAAAAGTACGGCAACAATTGGGGTTGTGATGCCATTCTCGGCATCCCATGTGCTCCAAGACCCCTTTTTCCCGGAAGTCATTAGAGGAATCAGTGTTCAAGCCCGTGAGCATAAGTACGGAATGTATCTTTCAACAGCTGGAACTGAAGAAGAGATCTTTGAGGAAGTCGTGGGAATGGTTCAAGGTCGCCGTGTGGATGGTTTGATTCTCCTTTATTCTCGGACGGATGACCGCGTTATTAAATATCTACAGGAAATTGACTTTCCTTTTACAGTCATTGGTCGTCCAGTGCTTGGTGCAGAACGCATTATCCATGTAGACAATGACAATATTTATATCACAAAAGTCGTAACGGAATATCTGATTGGATTGGGCCATACGAAAATTGCGTTTATTGGATTTGATGGTGACTTCGTGTTTATGCTAGACCGCCTTGAGGGGTATAAACAAGCTCTAAGTGAATCTGGGATTCCGTTTAATGAGGACTATATCGTTCATAAAAGTACACTAAGCAAAGGGAAAGAGGCAATTAAGTCCTTTTTAAAGTCTGTTGAGTCCCCTACTGCACTAGTTTGCACAGATGATTTTATCGCGATCGAGTTGATGAGTCATTTTGAGGAAATGAATATTCGAGTGCCAGAGGATGTTTCAATCGCAAGCTTCAACAATGTGTTACTTGCACAATATTCAAAGCCTCCCCTCACTTCAGTAGATATTGATATTTTTCAGCTTGGAATGGAAGGCGCGAGCTGCTTACTTGAAAAAATAAAAAATCCGAATGTCCTACCGAAACGGATTACAATACCGGCGAAGTTAATTGAACGAAAGTCGTGTGCACGGATTAAGTAGAAAGTAGGGAATGGGAAATGGAAAATAGAACGTGTTGGAAAGAAAGCGTTGTTTATCAGATCTACCCAAGAAGCTTTAACGATACAAATGGTGACGGAATTGGGGATTTAAAGGGAATAACCGAAAAGCTTGATTACTTAAAGGATCTCGGCGTTGATGTTATTTGGCTCTCCCCTGTCTACGAATCTCCAAATGATGACAACGGGTATGACATCAGTAACTATCGTGAAATCATGAAAGAATTTGGTACGATGGCAGATTGGGATGAGTTGCTTTCCAAAATGCATGATCGCGGGATGAAGCTGATGATGGACTTAGTGGTCAATCATTCCTCCGATGAGCATGAATGGTTCAAGCAGTCACGAAAGTCCAAGGATAATCCGTACCGTGATTACTATATTTGGCGTCCTGGTAAAGACGGAAAGGAACCGAATAATTGGGAGTCTGTCTTTAGTGGTTCAGCATGGAAATATGATGAGCAAACCGACGAATACTTTTTACATCTATTTAGTCAAAAACAGCCTGATTTGAATTGGGAGAATCCACAGATTCGTCAGGAAGTCTATGACCTGATGACGTTCTGGCTTGAAAAAGGAATTGACGGCTTCCGGATGGACGTGATCAATTTTATTTCAAAGGTACCTGGATTGCCAGATGGTGAGCTTCAGGAAGGAAAAAAATATGCGTCTGGTGCACCGTATTATATGAACGGACCACGCATTCATGAATTTTTACAAGAAATGAATCAACAGGTTTTATCGAAGTATGACATTATGACTGTTGGTGAAATGCCTGGGGTGACGGTCGATGAGGCGAAAGCGTATACGGGTGCAGAGCGAAATGAACTCAACATGGTCTTCCAATTCGAGCATATGGATTTAGACTCAGGTCCGACTGGAAAATGGGATTTGCGTCCATTTAATTTACTAGATTTAAAGCAAAATATTACGAAATGGCAAAAGGGGCTTGAAGGCTCTGGCTGGAACAGCTTGTATTTAAATAACCATGATCAGCCAAGAATGGTGTCCAGGTTCGCAGATGATGGTGAATATTGGCTTGAGTCCGCGAAAATGCTCGGAACGTTTTTGCATATGTTGCAAGGAACCCCATATATATATCAAGGTGAAGAAATTGGGATGACCAATGTTCAGTTTGATTCGATTGACGATTACAAGGATATCGAAACCCTTAATATGTATAAGGAAAAAGTAGAGGCTGGTGTAGAACCGGAACAGATTATGCAGTCAATCTACGCAAAGGGAAGAGACAATGCGCGTACACCGATGCAGTGGGATGAAAGTGAAAATGCTGGGTTTACAACCGGAACACCATGGCTATCTGTAAATCCAAATTATCGTGAAATTAATGCAGCAAAACAAGTTTACGATCCGCATTCTATTTTTACCTATTATCAAAAATTAATTAAGCTACGAAAACAGCATGAGATTATTGTGTATGGCACCTATGATTTGCTGTTACCGGAGCATCCAACGATATATGCGTATACTAGAATACTAAACAATGAAAAATTACTTGTAGTATCGAATTTTTCAAAAGAGACATCATTATTTGAGCTGCCAGAAGATTGTAGATACAAAACACAAGAATTATTGATTAGCAATTATGAAGTAGACCGAAATGAATCAATTGAAAAAATAGAATTAAAGCCTTATGAGGCAAGAGTCTATCGGTTAACGATCTGAGTAGAAATGCAAAAAGAAGAGGGATAAAAAATGAAGCAGGTATGGTGGAAGGAAGCTGTCGCTTATCAGATCTATCCAAGAAGCTTTATGGATTCGAATGGTGATGGAATCGGTGACTTACAAGGGATTATTTCAAAACTAGATTATGTAAAAGACCTTGGCATTGATGTTATTTGGATTTGTCCTGTCTATAAATCGCCAAATGACGATAATGGATATGATATTAGTGACTATCAGGACATAATGGCTGACTTTGGAAAGATGGCCGATTTTGATGAACTTCTCGAGAAGACGCACAAACGTGGGATGAAGTTGATTATTGACTTGGTGATCAACCATACAAGTGATGAGCATCCTTGGTTTATTGAATCTCGTTCTTCAAAGGATAATCCAAAGCGTGATTGGTATATTTGGAGTGACGGTAAAGACGGGAAGGAACCAAATAACTGGGAAAGTATTTTTAGTGGTCCAGCTTGGGAATTTGATGAGGAAACGGGTCAATATTACATGCATATTTTCTCAACAAAGCAACCTGATTTAAACTGGGAAAATAAAAAGGTTCGTCATGAGTTATACAGCATGATCAACTGGTGGCTCGATAAAGGGATTGACGGCTTCCGAGTAGATGCCATCAGCCATATTAAAAAGGTTCCAGGTTTCCCGGATATGCCAAATCCAAACGGTTTAAAATATGTTCCGTCCTATGATGGTCATATGAATCGCCCGGGAATCCAAGAATTTTTACAGGAATTAAAAGAAGAAACGTTTGCGAAATATGACATTATGACCGTTGGGGAAGCAAATGGTGTTAGTGCAGATAACGCAGACGAATGGGTCGATGAGAAGCAAGGAAAATTCAATATGGTCTTCCAGTTTGAGCACCTAGGTCTTTGGGATGTAGAAAAAAGGGAGCTGGATGTCGTTAGTCTAAAAAAGGTTCTTACAAGATGGCAAAAAGGACTTGAAAACAAAGGCTGGAATGCATTGTTTATCGAGAACCACGACCAACCACGTGTCGTTTCAACATGGGGAAATGACCAGGAATTTTGGAAGCAAAGCGCAACAGCTCTTGGTGCAATGTACTTCTTTATGCAAGGAACTCCGTTCATCTATCAAGGTCAAGAAATTGGGATGACAAATGTGGAATTCCAGACAATTGACGAGTATAACGATGTCGCAACAAAAAACCTGTATCGGGAAAAGCGCAGTGAAGGCGTTTCACACGAAGAAATTATGAAGGGAATTTGGGCGACAAGTCGTGATAACTCACGTACGCCAATGCAGTGGTCGAGTGATGTAAATGCTGGTTTTACTGAAGGTAAGCCATGGATGGGTGTAAACCCAAATTTTACAGAAATCAATGTTGAAAAGCAGTTGGCTGATAACGATTCAGTATTGCATTTTTATAAAAAAATGATTGCACTCAAAAAGAGTAACAAGGTTTTCACTTATGGTGTATATGATTTGTTGTTAGAGGAAGATCCACAACTGTATGTGTACACACGAACACTTGATGACGAGAAAGTGATTGTGGTAACGAATTTATCTTCTGAAAGAGCGGTTTGTCGTGTGCCTGAGGGCGAGTTTACGTACGATGGGCTGATGATAGCTAATTATCCGGTTGAGGCGCATGAGGAAACTGATCTGGTTGAATTAAGACCGTATGAGGCACGAGTGTATCGATTGGCGTAATTTTAGGACCCCTATGTTTGAAGTGACATAGGGGTTATGTTATAGGCTAACCTACCCCTTCACAGAACCCGCAAGAAGGCCACGGACAAAGTATTTGCCGAGGAAGATGTAGACGAGTAACGTTGGAAGAGCTGCAAGTAGAGCCCCTGCCATTTGCACGTTCCATTGGACAATCTGACTGCCTGATAAATTTTGTAAGGCGACCATGATAGGTTGTTGGTCTGATGTTGTAATCGTAACCGCAAATAAGAACTCATTCCAAATATTTGTAAATTGCCAGATGACAACAACAACAAAGCCAGAAATAGAAAGAGGTACCATAATATATCTAAAAATTCGCAGGAAGCCGGCTCCATCTATTTTTGCTGATTCAATCATTTCATCAGGAATATTGGCGTAAAAGTTCCTAAACATGAGTGTCGTAATCGGAATTCCATACACCACATGGACAAAAATAAGTCCGGTAATCGAGTTATATAGGCCAACTTCTCGTAAAAATTGAATCATTGGAATTAAAATGCTTTGATACGGGATAAACATCCCGAATAAAATCAATGTAAATAACGTATTAGCTCCTTTAAAACGCCATTTCGATAAGACATAACCATTCAATGCGCCTAATAAGGCAGAAAGCAAAGTTGCAGGTATTACTAAATAAATGGAATTAAGAAAATTTGGGACAAGCTTTTCAAATGCGAGCTGATAGCTGCTAAAATCAAGTGTGGCAGGTAATTTCCACATTTCGCTTAATGAAATTTGATCAAGTGGCTTAAGGCTCGTCACGATTATCACGTAAATGGGCATTAAATAAAAAAGGCTGAGGCCAATTAGCACTAGGTAAAGCAATGGCCGAGTGATTGTTTTAATGGTCATGATGCTTCACCCTTTCTACTTGAAATCAAATAAGGAACAATAAAAATAGCAACAGAGATGAGCATGATGATTGCAATAGCGGCCCCGTTTGCATAATAATTACCGCGGAATGTTGTTTCAAACATGTATACTCCTGGAACGTCAGTTACAAAGTTTGCCCCTGGACCAGTCATCGCATAAATTAAATCAAATATTTTAAGAGAGATATGTGCCATGATAATGACGACACTCACCGTAATGGGACGCAGGATGGGTAGAATGATTTTTGTGTAAATTTGAGATTCCTTTGCCCCGTCCATGCGTGCAGCTTCTCTTATTTCTTCAGGTATTCCGCGAAGCCCTGCAAGATACATCGCAAGCGAAAATCCCGTCATTTGCCAGACCGCGGCAATGATGACAGCGATGATAGCAAATGGAATTCCAAACTCAATTTTTCCCCAATGAAACCCAAATAAGATTTCGGTATTGGTGTACCATTTTGAATCAAGCCCGATTTTTTCTAAAAATAGGTTAACCCCAGTGGAGGGATTTAACAGCCATTGCCATACGACCCCTGTCACAACAAAAGATAAGGCCATTGGGAAAAAGAAAATATTTCGGAAAATGGACTCCCCTTTTAAAAGACTTTGGTCTAATAATATGGCTAGAAGCTGACCGATTACGATCACGACCCCGATAAATAAAACAGTGAAGACCAGTGTGTTTCGTAAATCGGCTTGGAAACGGAAGTCGCCGAATAGATAAAGATAGTTTTTCAGGCCGGCAAACGACATATCAGGAACAAGTGAATTCCAATTACTAAGAGAAACGTATCCCGTCCATCCGATAAACCCGTACACAAAAATGGTAATTAACAGAATAGAGGGCAAAAGGAAGGCAATCGCCAGTAATTGATCTGTATTGAATACACGTTTCTTTTTTGGAAGGATTTCTGCTTGTTTTTGAGCAGGTTTCTTTGACGGTTTTGCTAGTTCCATAGATAATCCTCCTCTTGTTTAGTAAGATAATTGTTCAAAAAGTTGACGAATCAGAAGCAAGAAGATCAAGGAACTCGCGACTCGAGGACCGGAGCGTATGTTTTTAATACGAGAGGACCGGAGAGACCGAGTGACGCAGAGATTCGAAGCTTATCATTTGGCGACTTTTTGAACTTCCTCTAAAAGAAGGGGGTGAGAGAGTTCTCATCCCCTTCATAGAATTATTTCAGTTCAGCAGCTGCTGAAGTAAGTGAATCCGTAAATTGATTGACATCATGCTGTGTAACGAAGATATTAATGGCTTGGTTTACCTTTGTTAGGAAACCTTCTGCAGCAGCAGAGCCGTGTGCTAGGCTTGGTGCTAACTTCGCAGATTTGAAGTCTTCCATTGTATCTTTTCCGTATTGGTCGTATTTAGAAACGTCAGCATCTACACGTGCAGGGATCGACCCTTTTAGCGGGTTAAATGCATCCTGACCTTCTGTTGAACCTAATACAGATAAGAATTTCTTCACGTCTTCAGCATTTGAAAGTCCCTTTGGTAATCCAAATGTATCTGTAATAACCATGAACATACCTTCCGTTTCTGGAGTTGGGATATAGCCAAAGTCCTCATTAACTACTAGCTTTAGGTCGTTAACGAAATAACCCTTCGCCCAGTCACCCATGACGTTCATAGCAGCTTCACCATTAGCTACTAACTGAGAAGCATCCTGCCAGTTACGAGAGGCATGGTCCTCATTAATGTATCCAAGGATCTTCTTGAAAATTTCGGTAGCCTCAACAACCTTTGCATCATCGAATGCTATTTCCCCTGTCCAGAGCTCCCCATAACCTTCTGTACCAAGAACCCCTAACAGAACTGTTTCATAGAGGTGGGTAGCCGTCCAAGGCTCCTTATCGCCTAATGCTAGTGGTGTAATGCCTTTTGCTTTTAACGCATCTGCAACCTCGAAGAATTCGTCAAAAGAAGTTGGTGCCTCAAGACCATTTTCTTCAAACACCTGCTTGTTGTACCAGAGTACGTTTCCACGATGAATATTCACTGGGACTGAATAGATATTGCCGTCTTTACTGACCATATCGATTAAGTCTTGTGGGAATTTGTCATTCCATCCTTCAGCTTCATACAAGTCGTTTAATGGTTCCATTTTTCCAGCGGCAACCCAACCTTCGTTAAGCTCAGCACCACCATGAACCTGGAATGTAGCCGGTGGATCATCCCCTTGCATCCGGCTAGCAAGAACAGCCTTTGCGTTTGTTCCAGCCCCACCTGCAACAGCGGCATTTTCAATCGGCACATCTGGATATTCTTCTTCAAACAATGCGATTAAAGCCTTTAATCCGTCCTCCTCACCAGCACCCGTCCACCAGCTGAAGATATCTAACTTTGCTTTGTCTCCATCCTTTTCCTTTGAGCCGGGCACAGAGCTACATGCAGTCATTGCGAAAACAAATACAAGTAATAGTGACATAAGAAATCCTTTTTTCATGTAATAATCCCCCTTGTTTATTAATGAAAACGTTAACAATTTAAATGTAGCATGGATAAGAGGGAGGGAGAGAAACTACAATCTGTACTTTCTTGCGAATGCCTTCACTTTTTTGTGATAGTAGGAAAAGCGCAAGGCGCCCTTTTAGCGGAACATCGACTAACTACCGTCACGTCCTGTGGCAAACGTCGATGTCAGCACTTCCTCGAAAATGCGATGCATTTTCTTCGTGCGATGATTATGCTGTCGAAGCCTTCCTTGTCCTGTGCAAGTCCAAGCATAAGAAAAGCGCTGACAGAAGGTGCATTTTACCTTCCGAAGCGATTGGCTTATGACCTCGAGCCGATGGCGCCTGGAGCTAGACAACTATAAACTCTTTGACCAAAAAAAATCAGCCTAGCTTCAGCTGATTTTGTGGGTTATTTCAATGTGATGCTTCGATATTCTGATGGTGACATCCCGGTATATTTTTTAAAAACCCTGCTAAAATAATTGGGGTCTTTGTAGCCAACGGAGTAACAGATTTCCTTTAAGCTTTTACTAGGATCATCCATTTCCTTTTTCGCATGATCCACTCTTACGGTTGTAAGATAATCAATAAATGTGACGCCTATTTTTTCTTTAAAAAGCTTACTAAAGTGATATGGACTTAGTTCCACATATTCCGCTACTTCCTCGAGTGTTAGAGATTCATAGTAACGCAAATCTATATACTTTTTGGCTTTTGATAATATCCCATGGAGTTGATTGTTTTTCCATAGTTCCGTTGAATGTGGATGATCCTCACTGATCGATGTGATGCCTTCCTTTTGCGCGAGGACCAGCAACTCCTTCATTCGATTTTTGAGCTCGGCTTGTTCTTCGACCTGTCGTCTTTCTTCCATAATCTCCGTTTTCACCCTATCAATGGCAGCTAAAACGTCAGCTTTACGACTCGGCTTTAAAATGTATTCCTTCACACCCTGCTGCATCACTTCTTTTGCATATTCAAACGTGTTAAATGCGGATACCATAATAAATTTTATCTCAGAATGTAAATGTTTAATTTGCTTCACGGCTTCAATTCCATCAATCCCAGGCATTTTGATATCCATGAGTATCAAGTCTGGCTTGAGTTGTGTAGCTTTCTCAATGGCTACTCTTCCGTTTGGAGCCTCACCGATGACTTCAACATCTGTACATTCGGTCTGAATGATTTTAGTAATCGCCTTCCGTTCAAATAATTCGTCATCGACAATCATCACTTTAATCATGATCCGTCCCCCTTTTTTGATCATAAGGAAGCAAAAGTCGAAAGGTGGTTCCCCTTTCTTTTATTGATTCTATTTCTACAACATCCATTCGCTTATAAAATAGCTGAAGTCTTTGGATGACATTTTTGACTCCAATCCCGGTTGAATGGCCGGTTGATTTTTCAAGCGGGGCACTATCCTCTTGTGAAGTTCCATCTGCCATTTGCCTAAGTTTAGTTAGTGTGTTTTCGTCCATCCCTGCTCCATTGTCTGTAATTTCCACACATATTCGATCAGACATTCGAAACACATTTAGCTTGATGATGCCACCATCCTCGACCGATTCAATTCCATGAATAAATGCATTTTCAATGATGGGCTGGAGGGATAGCGATGGTATTTCGATGTTTAAGCAATCCTGGTCAACCTCCATTTTAAAATCAATCCGTTCACCAAAGCGGGTACGTTGGATATAGAAATACTCTTTAACAATTTTGACTTCGTTTAAGAGAGTCGAAGATTTATGTAAGTCTCCCAAATTATAGCGAAGCAGTGCAGCAATGGCTTCAATTAATCGAGAGGTGTTTTGAGCCTCTTCCAAGTAAGCCATCTTAGAAACCGTATTAAGTGTATTGAACAGGAAGTGTGGGTTGATTTGGTTTTGCAAGCTTTTTAATTCCATTTCCTTCAGTAGCTTATCAAGCTCTGATTGTTCCTTGATCTCACTTACCAAGTGCCGGATATTAAGTCTCATTTGATTAAAAGTGTTCGTTAATAATTTTAATTCATCATTGGTTGTAACCATGATTTCATCACCAGAAAAATTACCTTCTGAAATTTCAGTGGCGGCGTTGGATAATTGGCGAATTGGTTTTGTAATTCCGCCAGATAACCACAAGGCTAGAAGCAAACTTAATAAAAATGTTGAACTAAACAGGGACATCCCCATTAAATTAAAATAGCGGTTCTGTTTTTCGATTTCTTCATAAAATAGTTGATAATCGGTTAGTTCGTTATTGACTAATGACAACGTTGTCTCTTGAATAAAACCAGCGAATTTCGTTGCTTCATTAAGGTGTGTGGAGTATCGATTTATTTCTTTGTTCTGGAACATCCCAATCGTTAGATCGGTGGCTTCAATATAACTACTAATGATATTTTTATAATTCGATAGAGTAATGGCGTTATTTTCATTGGATAGCTTATTGGTCAACTGCCCCTGATAGGTTAAAAGTTGCTTTCTGGCGCGAAAATATTCACTGAGGAAGGTATCTTCCTCTTCAACGATATAGGATTGCATTTTTTCATGGACGAGATTAACCTGCTGTGAAATATCATTTAATAAAAGAAATTTTTCAAAGCTATCATCATATTCAGAAACAATTTTTTCACTGCTTTTATAAAACAAAAAGGCAACCGCATTCAAAATAATAAAGACAATCATAAAATAAAGAAGTAATTTCGTACGGATTCGAATAATCATGATGGATCCATCCTTATGATTCGCTTTGAATCAAGTGGCAGGTCTTGAGATCGTATGACTCTAGTCTCTGTATGTACTGTATCCGGAACATTTCGTCCCTCAAGTAAGTCGATCATCATTTGCACGGAACGATATCCCATTTGATAAGGCTCTTGCATGACGGTAGCGTCGATTGTGCCTTTTTTCATATAGTGAAGGGTATCTTCAATGGTATCAAATCCGATAATATAGATTTGATCTTGTTTCTGATAATGTTCAACGACCTGTGCGATGCCGATGCCATCTAAGGCGCTCGTTCCATAAAAGGCCGTGACCTCTGGATGTTCTTTAAGGATTTTGTCGGCAGCCTCCGCTGCTCGAACCCGTGTGATATTTGATTCTTCAATAGCAATAATATGAATTCCTTCTTCATGCTGAATCGCATCCTTAAAACCTTGAACACGCAGCTGTTGATGAGAGGCGTAGAAATGACCAGTGACAATCGCAACATTTGCTTTCCCGCCTGTATCTTGAATAAGCGCCTGACCCGCAATAAAGCCTGAATAATAATTATCAGTACCCACATACGCGAATCGCTTACTTGTTGCTGCATCGGTATCAACGGTAATCACAGGAATCCCTTTTTCAACGATCTGGTTTATCAGTGGGGTAAATTGATCTTCTTGAAGACCTTGTGTTAAAATGCCGTCCACCCTTGAAGCAGTGGCCATTTCCAGTGTCTTAAGATGCTCCTCTGTATTTGCTTGTTTTGGTCCGGTATATTCAAGGACAACATTGAAATGCTTAGCAGCTGCTTTTGCTCCATTTTCAACAAGTCGCCAATAATCATTATCTAGCTCTTGTGGAACAAGCACGAAATGATAGCGAGGCGCTTCGTTTGTTGCTTTTGCAGCGTTGTGCCCAAAGTGGAAAATTTGATAGGCATAATAGCAGGTAAGCGAAAAGGTAATGAGAAATAACAACATCCCAATGCTGTATAGGAATTTTGAAAGGGCAGACAATGCGAATTCACCTCCAGTTTGAAAGCGTTTGTATATCCATTTTAGCGATAATTGGTTGGGGTGTAAAAGAAAAACTGCCCAAGTAGTTTTGGGCAGTTTTACGATTATTGGTCTTTTTTTCCTATCTCATTTCCTGTTGTGTACTCGTAGCTTGCCTCATAGCCTGATTCGCTGGCTTTTGGCCCTTTTGTGACCTTGTACTGACTGTGATTCGATTGACCGATACGGTTTTTCTTTTTTGCCATTTTGAGGAATGCCCCCTTACCCACGTTTATTTAAGTTTTCCTGCGCCATGCGGATCATTTCTTTGACCATATTCCCACCGATGTTTCCGCCTACTTTTCCGGCTTGTTTGGAGGTAAGGTTGCCGTTGTAATCATCATTTAGTGGGATGCCTAAATCCCTTGCGACCTCATATTTTACGCTGTCGGGATTGGTTGGGTCTGTTTTATACCCTTGCTTTTTCATGACGTTCGCTTTTAATTGGTCAAGTTCTTCTCTTGCTTCTGGAACAAGTGGTCAACGTTTTCTTCGAGCCATGTTGAGCCCTCCTTTCATGCTTTATTTTTTAATAGTATTTCCAAGTATAAAAACGAGAATTTCGGTAAAACTTGGTAGTAACAAGAAATTTTTAAAATATTTATCGAAATTTAGTTTGAAACCCTTGTTTTTTGGCTAATCTAGTGATGTAATAGCTTATACCAACAGTTTAATAGGGAAAATTCGCTTAATATCTTGCGAACCTATGAAAAAAGTGGTAAAAAGAATATGTGCTTATTTGGAGAGGAGATTGAACAATGAACAAAACAGAACTAATCAGTGCAGTTGCTGAAAGTGCAGAACTATCTAAAAAGGATGCAACAAAAGCTGTAGACGCAGTATTTGAAGCTGTTCAAAATGCATTAAGCAACGGAGATAAAGTACAATTAATCGGATTCGGTAACTTCGAAGTTCGTGAGCGTGCTGCTCGTAAAGGCCGCAACCCACAAACTGGTGAAGAAATCGAAATCGCAGCTAGCAAAGTACCTGCATTCAAACCAGGTAAAGCTCTTAAAGACGCAGTTGCTGGTAAGTAATTTTACATAATGATCTGCGCAAATGCCCCTCAGAGACAATCTGAGGGGTTTTTTCATACGGTTCGACTCCAAATTGCTAGATTGACAAAATGGGAGTTTGACGCGCATCCTCCTACGTGGGAAAATGAGGGTATCGATTTTAAAAAAAGGTAGTGAAGGAATGCAAAAGAGAGTCAATTGCTTAAAATGCAAACACTTTTACACGACATGGGATCCGAAATTTCCTCGTGGGTGTCGTGCCTTCAACTTTAAAACGCAGGCGATGCCTTCTCTCACGGTGTTTCGATCCTCAGGGGCACATTGTATGAAGTTTGAAGAAAAGCAGCTACAGACGAAGCAGAAGCCTTCCTACAACGTAGATATTCGGGCATAGGAGTTGAAATTTGTGAATATATCTGTCGATAAGATTTTAGATAAAATGCAACAAGAATTACATGTGGCAAAGAATGAGGCGAGTGAACAAAAGGTGAGAGAACGGTTGATGGCAATTCGAACATTATGTGATCTTGTCTTGGATGAGGCGCCTGCTGAGGCGAGACGCCTTGAAACTGTGCAAGTGCAGCCTATGCAGAAGGTTGTGCAGCCAATTCAGACGATGCAACCAACGACCATTCAAAACTCAACGAAACTAGAAGAAGACGATGCAAACGGAGACTCTCTATTTGATTTTTAAATAGAGAGTTTCCTTTTTTGAGTTGATTTTAGGCTTTGTCCGATATCCTGAACGCGAAATGAATAAAAAAATCTTCAGGGTGACGTTATCCCTGGAGGTTTTTAAGAAATTTTTCTCTTTTTCTGTAGAGTTCATGCGCTGTTTCGATCCTGCAGCGCTCAAAGCGAATTGTTCCACCGGGTGCCAGTTGCGCAATTTTATAAATATCAACAGAAATGACAGTTGCAATTCGTGGATAGCCTCCTGTCGTTTGTCGATCGGCTAATAAGATGATCGGTTCACCACTGCTTGGAACCTGGATGCCACCAAGCGGGATGGCGTCAGATGGGATTTCAGCTTTGTCTTTATGCTTTAACGGCGTTGTCCCCTGTAATCGATAGCCCATTCTATCCCCTTGAACAACTCGATACCGATCTGTGAAGAATTGTTCGATCGTATTCTCTGTAAAATAATCCTCATGTGGCCCCGGAATGGCACGGACTGTAACCTCTTTTTCAAACGTTGGAATAAAATGACGTAAGAGCCCGATATTTTTTCGGAAACGATTGCTAGTTCCGTAAAGAATGTCCCCATCTTTGATCTCTGTTCCAAGCTTTGCCTTCGGGTAATACGATTTGCTTCCGAGTACTTCCTCAGCATGAAAACCACCAGACACCGCTAAGTATGTACGGTTACCTGAGACTGGTTTCCCAAACCGGATCATGTCCCCTTTTTTCACGGCAAAGGATTTCCATAACGGAGCTTTATTTCCGTTAACGGTCATGCTTAAATCAGCCCCACATACTGCGATCGAAATTGTGTCTGCCTCAACACGTAATGTTGGTCCAAGCATGGTCATTTCAAGGACAGCTTCACCCTTCGAATTGCCGACAAGAATATTCGCAAGTTGGCTTGAATATGAATCCATTGCTCCACTTGTGACAACTCCAAATTGTTGATACCCATAGCGACCTAAGTCTTGAAAAGTGGTATATAGCCCTTTTTTAAGGACGGTAAAAAGTGGTTGTCCCATTTTAATCACCTGATTGCCTTAATTGTGATGCCTTCATTGGTTAATGCATGCCGTAATTGTTGTACAAATTGGAGGGCGTGGGAGTTGTCTCCATGAACGCAAATCGAGTCTGCTTTGATGGGAATGACTTCGCCAGTAATCGTTTGGACGGTTTGTTCTTTCACCATTTGCAGGACCTGTCTGATGGATTCATTACTGTCATGAATAACGGCGTTTGACTCGGTTCTTGGTGTTAAGGTTCCATCAGGTTGATAGGTTCGATCCGCAAATACCTCGGACACCGTTTTTAGTCCGTATTTTTCCCCTGCTTCGATTAGTTTGCTACCGGCAAGACCATATAACGCAAGTGTAGGGTCAAAATTGGCGATGACCTTTGCAATGGCCTCAGCTAAGTTGATATCAACCGCAGCCATGTTGTAAAGTGCTCCGTGTGGCTTTACATGTGTGAGCTCCACATCATAAACCTGGCAAAAAGCAGAAATAGCCCCAATTTGATAGAGAACGAGATCATAGACATCAGACGGCGATACAGCCATGGCTCTTCTGCCGAATCCTGCAAGGTCCTGAAACCCAGGGTGGGCACCGATGGCAACGCCATAATTTTTCGCAAGCTGAACGGTTTGATTCATCACATGGGGGTCGCCCGCATGAAATCCACAAGCAATATTGGCACTCGAAATATGTGGCAAAACGTGTTCATCGTTGCCTATTTTATACGCCCCAAAGCTTTCTCCTAAATCACAATTCAAATCAATCGTTTTCAATTATTTTCACCTCGACCTTGTATCGATTTTCGTTTACGAGATTTTCAATTTCCTGATATTCATCAGCCGATATCGGTGTAAAACGTAGAAAGTCCCCTGCTTTCAGTAAAAATGGTTCGCTTTTTTTAGGATCAAATAGTGGTACCGGCGTTCTACCAATGAGATTCCACCCTCCTGGTGATTCGAGTGGATAAATGCCAGTTTGGTCACCGCCGATGCCAACTGCCCCTTTAGGAACTTTAAGTCTAGGGGTTGAAAGACGTGGCGTTGCAAGCCTATTTGGAAGCCCTTTTAAATAAGGGAAGCCAGGTAAAAAGCCAATCATATAAACGAGGTAGTCAACACCGCTATGTATGGATATGACTTCTTCCGTTGATAGCCCTGAACTAAGAGCCACATTCTCAAGGTCCTCCCCGTCATAGCAGGTTGGAATCACGATTACCTCTTTTAAAGTGGCGTTCTCGATTGGAGATATTTCTCTGCAAATCTCTGAAACCTGCTCAGAAAGATTTTTATAGGAAGTGAGAATGGGATTATAGTAAATCGTGATAGACTGAAAAGCAGGGACAAGCTCGATGACTCCTTGTAACCTCAGTTTTTCAATTTGTTTAGTTGTTAGCTGAATTTGTCTCTGCAAGTTTTTGGATGCCGGTCTGTTGTAGAAAATCTGCAGGGCCATATCTCCGACAGGTAAAATGTCTAGGTCCATAACAAAACACCTCTTACTACTATCTTATATCGAATATGTTAAAATGAAATAGGAATTTTCAAAAAAGGATGGAGAACGAAATGAAACTATTTTTAATATTGGGAGCGATTAATGCGTTTTTGGCGGTTGCACTTGGTGCTTTTGGTGCGCATGGACTAGAAGGTAAGATAACCGAAAAATATTTAAAAACATGGAACACAGCTGTACAATATCAAATGTTTCATGCCATTGGCTTGTTTGTTGTAGCGTTTTTAGCGGACAAGTTTTCACAGGTAAGCATGATTACAACTGCCGGTTGGAGTTTGTTTGTTGGGATTATTTTATTCTCAGGAAGCTTGTACGTATTGAGTGTATCTGGAATTAAAATACTAGGTGCCATCACTCCACTTGGTGGCGTAGCCTTTTTGCTAGGCTGGGTTTTATTGATGGTGGCTGCCGTAAAACATTTATAATGAGAAAAGCGCAAGGCGCCTTGGTAGCGGAACATCGACTAACTACCGCCACGTCCTGTGGCGAACGTCGATGTCAGCACATCCTGTGCAAGTACAAGCATAAGACAAGCGCTGACAGAAGGTGCATTTTACCTTCCGAAGCGATTGGCTTAGACCAGAGAGCCGATGGCGCCTGAAGCTAGACAATAATGCGAAAAGGAGCGTCCACGGACACTCCTTTCTTTTTAGCGTGGTGGGTAAGAGACTAGGCCTTGGCCTCCACCGCCAAATGGATATTGATATTCGATTTCTTCGTCAAATGTAATGTATTGTAGGTACACCATTAATAATAGGTAGCGCACGCCTGTTTGTGGATCACTTAAAATCAAGTGGTCACGTCCTGCTGCTTCAATAAGCCCTTTGAATACCTTTTGTTGGTTCGTGTTATCAAAGCCCATGTAAACAGTTGCAAGCTTTCCTTTGTTCAGGCGTAGAATGTTCTCGATATAGGATTCTTCAAGTGGAAGCATACCTGGTATATTTTGCGCGATACCACCCGTTTGAGCGAAAGTTGGTGTTTGTGGTACCTGAAAGCCCCCTTGTTGCTGTTGAGTCGGATACGTATATCCGAATTGGCGTGGATCCATGTAGAATCCATACTGCCCATAGCTTTGAGGGTTATACCCGTAAGCTTCATATGGATTTTGCGATTGTTGATTGTCTTTACTCAATGTAAGCCCTCCTCAGATTATGTTTTACTTTCTTTCTAAAAGGCGAATTGCCTTAAAACACGCCAGGACAATCCTCCTGAGTAGGTTGGTAGAAGCAATGTGCTTTATACCGTCCTACGTTCCCCTGGTTATACCATTGTGCCGGACAGCTTCCTGATGGTTGAAAAAACCATAATGAAAACCTGGCAGGGTGAAATCTTTCCCCTTTTAGTACCCTTCGAGCAAGTGCGATCTCCGTTGGTCGAGCGGCCTGGTAAAAATAGCCCTTTTGCGTTGCTTCAAAGCCTCCAGGACTTTGAAAGACCATTTTTCGAATGCTGTTAATGTCTTTAAAATCCAGGCAACGAGATCTCGTACGGTTTACCCCAACATTCCCTACTAATAGCATGCCTTGCCTGCCTTCGCCTTCAGCCTCAGCTCGCAACAGCCTTGCTAATAGCTTTACATCTTCCTCCGTGTGCGCAACGACTGCCATTTTTTCACCTCACTTAAAAAAGAAGACATGTCGAAAGTCTCTTTATTAACGTATTGATAAGGTGAAAAATGGGTTCCTACTTTTTGATTCGTTTTTGGGATATACTATTAGATTTCTGGTGGATATGTTTTGTGGATTCATCAATGAATTGTATGAGAGAGGAAAAAGGATTATGAATATGGATGAAAAAAAAGAGAGGAAGCCCTCTCTTTTTTTAGTTTATGTGTAAAAATTGTGGAATTTTTTCTTCGGTTAAAATGTTTCCTACAAAGAATGCACCGAATTCACCGTAACGTGCACTTACTTCGTCAAAACGCATTTCATAGACGAGCTTTTTGAATTGAAGTACATCGTCAGAGAATAAGGTTACGCCCCATTCGTAATCATCAAAGCCAACAGAGCCAGTAATGATTTGTTTTACGATTCCAGCATATTGACGGCCAATCATACCGTGGCTTCGCATAAGCTCCTTGCGCTCTTCCATTGAAAGCATGTACCAGTTGTCATTGCCCTCACGGCGCTTGTCCATTGGATAGAAGCACACATATTTGTTTGTTGGAAGGATTGGATATAAGCGTCCACGTACATAAGGATTTTGGTATGGATCCTCTTTGCTTTCGCCTGCCACATAGTTACTTAATTCAACAACGGAAACGTAAGAATAAGTAGGAATTGTGTATTCAGCTAGCTTTGTTTTGTTGAATTCGTTTTCGATTTCATTTAACTCTTCCATTGTTGGACGAAGGATCATCATCATGAAGTCAGCTTTTTGACCAACAATTGTGTATAATGCATGACTTCCTTGGCTTTCGCTTTGTGTCTTATTCCACTTCTCCACTAGACCCAGAAATTCGTGAATTGCTGCTTGGCGCTCGTCACTTGAAAGGGTCTTCCAAGATGTCCAATCAATCGAACGGAAATCATGAAGGCAATACCAGCCATCAAGCGTTTGTGCTGCTTCCGCCATTACTATCACTCCTCGTATAACATTGATTATGTATTCAACCACTACTATATCATAGTTTCTCCTATAGCCAACTTAGTAAACTCGGAACAATTTTGTGAACATAAGCAAGAGTGAGTAATTTGTATGGTTGTTGGGAAAATTGAAGATAGTGTCATAATACTGTCACAGGATTTATAAAGCTTTTTAGTTTTCATTTTGTGAAAAAAGCCGTATCCTTATGGTTGGCAGTTTTGCAGGGTGAGGATACCCCAATTTACATAAATGCATGGAAATGCACTAGATTTAGGAGGAATAATAGTGAGCGATTTATTTACTCAATTAAAAGAAAAGGTATCTGGGAAGGACATGAAAATTGTATTTCCAGAAGGACTAGATGAACGTATTTTAACAGCAGTAAGCCGTTTAGCAAGTGAAAAGGTACTTGTACCAGTCGTTATTGGTGAAAAATCTGCAGTTGAAAGCAAAGCAAAAGAAGTAGGCGTTTCACTTGATGGTGTGGAAATCTATGATGCGCAATCCTACCCAGAGTTCGATCAACTTGTTGCTTCATTTGTGGAAAGACGTAAAGGAAAAGCAACTGAAGAGGATGCACGTAAAATTCTTAAGGATGAGAACTACTTTGGAACGATGCTTGTATACACAGGTAAGGCACACGGACTTGTAAGTGGTGCGGCACATTCTACTGCAGATACAGTTCGCCCTGCTCTTCAAATCATTAAAACAAAACAAGGTGTGAAAAAGACTTCTGGTGTGTTCATCATGGTTCGTGAAGATGAAAAATATGTATTTGCGGATTGTGCGATCAATATTGCACCAGACAGCCAGGATTTAGCGGAAATCGCAATCGAGAGTGCCAATACAGCAGAAATGTTCGATATTGAGCCAAGAGTGGCAATGTTAAGCTTCTCAACAAAGGGATCTGCGAAATCTCCTGAAACGGAAAAGGTAGTAGACGCAGTAAAGATTGCAAAAGAAATGAATCCAGCATTGGTATTGGACGGAGAATTCCAGTTTGATGCGGCATTCGTTCCATCTGTTGCGAAGAAAAAAGCACCAGATTCCGTGATTAAGGGTGACGCAAATGTATTTGTCTTCCCAAGTCTTGAAGCGGGTAATATCGGGTACAAAATTGCACAGCGCCTTGGAAACTTTGAAGCGGTCGGTCCTATTTTACAGGGCTTAAATCAGCCGGTAAACGACCTTTCCCGTGGATGTAATGATGAAGATGTGTATAAGCTTGCTTTAATCACAGCAGCACAAGCTTTATAGGTATGAGAAATGGCCATGTCGAGAACATGGCCATTTTTTGTGGTTGTTTATTTGGGGGCTAGTGACAGTAAATCTTAATTAGTGGCAGTATTTTTGAATTAGTAGCAGTATTTCAGAAATAGTGGCAGTAAATCCTCATCCCGGGCCCTTAAAATAAATAAATTAGAGTCCCCAATCCATTTTTAATACGTTTTTCAGAAGTTCAATTTGATCTTCTCCGATTTTTTCAGCTAGTTGCTTTTCAATCTTCGCTTTAAGAGACTCATTTTTCTCGTAGCATTCCTCACCAAATGGTGTGAGTTCGATTGATTTTTCCTTCCGATTGTGTTCGACATCCATTACGTTAACGAGCCCTTTAGCCTTCATATTTTTTATAAACTTATGAGTAGCCTGTCTTGAGATGTCTACATTTTTTGACACATATGCAATCGTTGGTTGCTTTTTATATATTCTCGACATGATGTACCATTCGGAATTTGAAATCGCAATGTCGCTCGTTTCGTTCCATAATTTTTCTGCAATACCGCGAAGTTGACCATGCCTTTCACTTATAAGGTCAATTACATCTAATTGTTGAAGTACAGGATCCATACATTCCACTCCCGTTTTTATAATCGTCATTACTATACATAAAACGATTAAAGTTGTCAACTAAGTTGACAAAATGTAAAACAAAAGGTAAATTAAAGATTGTAAACCTGGTTGACAATCGTCGGGATGGGGGTAATAAGAATGTTTAAAGTTGGGGATTTGGTTATCTATTCATCTCTTGGAATTTGTAAAATAAATGAGATTTGTGATGAAACATATTACGGTAGGACCCGAAAATATTATATTTTACACCCAATTGAAGAGAAAAACCTAACTATCCGTAATCCAGTTGATAATGAGAAAGTCCTTATGTTAGGAATTATTAACCGTCAGGATGCAGAAAATATGCTAGAATCCTTTAAACGTACTGGAATTGCTTGGGTTGAAAAAAGTAATGACCGAAAGAAAATCTATCACGAGATCGTGATGTCTGGCGATCGAAAGGAAATCGCGGGGATTGTAAATACATTGATGTGTAGGAAATATGAAGTGGAGTTGGCCGATAAAAAATTAGGTGAACCCGACCGCAGACTTCTTCTACATATTCAAAATATCTTGTACAAAGAGTTAGCTATTTCATTGGACACTACGTTTGAGAAAATAGCGAGTGAGGTAGATAGAAACATTAAAAATAAGATTGGTCTTTTATTAAGTGAAGGGGTAACGATAAAGTAAAGTGAAGGGATTGTCTTTCTGGAAATCCTTAGTGATGAAACACTTTAATGTCAACCAAGTTGACATTTTGTGTAAAATAGAGTATGATGAGTATAGTCAACTAAGTTGACAATCCGTTGGATAGGAGCATGGTACATGTTTAACATTGGGGATCTAGTGATTTATTCGAATATGGGAATCTGCCGAATCGATGATATATGTGAAAAAACATATTCTGGGGTTACTCGAAACTATTATATAATGAGCCCAATTGAGGATAGCACTTTAACGATCCAAAACCCAGTAGACAACGACCGCATTTTAATGCGAGGCATTATTGGGAAAAGTGAGTCGGAGGAGATTTTGGACTCGTTTAAGCTACCGGGAATTCAGTGGATTGACAATGGATCGGAACGCCATAGAACATATTCTGATATAGCTTCATCTGGTGACAGAAAAGAAATTTCGAGTATTTTAAATACATTAATGAGTAAAAAATATGAATTTGAAATGATTGATAAGAAGTTATCTGAACATGACCGTAGACTTCTTCTTCATATTCAAAAAATACTTTTTAAAGAGTTAGCCATTACGTTGGATACGACGGTTAAGGCCATCGAGAAAGATATTAATCGGATGATCGCCCACAAAATGAGCAAGACCTCTCATCACGAGGTAGCAAATTTCGTCAATTAACGGTAAAATAGGGAATGTTAAAACCAGGCAACGCCTGGTTTTTTAGGGTTCATTTACGAATATAAAAAAGTACTTTTTATGTAATAGGAGTATGACGTATGACTGAAAGTCTCTTACACCAGCCAAGCTGGCGGATTATAGATCAATCTAGCCTAGGCTATCAATTTGATGCATTACAATCATTTGCGATAGATGACACGCTTTGTTCATTTGTAGGAAAAGGAGCTTCGCCAGCTACTGCACGTGCATGGGTTCACCATCAGACCATTGTGCTTGGGATTCAGGATACGAAACTCCCCTTTCTTGAGGAGGGGATAGAGCTCCTTGAATCAATGGGCTATCGTGCAATCGTACGGAATTCAGGTGGTCTAGCCGTGGTTCTTGATGAGGGAGTACTGAACATCTCGCTTATCTTTCCTGAAACAGAAAAAGGCATTGATATCAACCGTGGCTACGATACAATGCTTGAGTTGATTCGAAAAATGCTCGAAGGCTATGAAGTCGACATTGTAGCACGTGAGGTTGTCGGTTCATATTGTCCTGGAAGCTATGATTTAAGTATAGATGGGAAAAAGTTTGCAGGGATCTCCCAACGTCGCCTTCGTAACGGGGTGGCGGTCCAAATTTATTTAGGTGTGACCGGTAGTGGAGCAGAGCGCGCGGAAATCATTCGCCAATTTTACGAGGTGGGCCTGCAAGGGGCAGAGACGAAATTTGTCTATCCGGGTGTAAAGCCTGAAACAATGGCGTCCTTAGCAGAATTGATTGACCCTAACCTTACTGTACAAAATGTCATGCTGCTACTACTTCAAACACTAAAAACCGAAAGTGAAAAAATCTTCGCTTCACAACTTACCGAAGAAGAAATGCCATTATTTGAACAGAACCTTTTGCGAGTGCTCGAACGGAATAACAAGGTATTATAAGGGTCCAGGGGGACGGTTCTCCTGGTCCCTTTTTTGTGTTAAAAATAGGATAGGGTGCGTGGGTAATTGCGCTTTAGTTGGCTGGAAATGCGCTTTGATTTTGATAATTGCGCTATAGCAGGACGGAATTGCATTTTAAAAATGATAATTGCTCCATAGTCGGGCACATGCGTCAAGGTTCGAATATTTGCGTCGAATTCCAGATATTTGCGTCAAGTCCCCCAAATATACGTCACTCCCGCGTATTTACGCCCAAAGCCAGACTTTTGTAACTCCACATAATTTTCCCCATTAAAGTTCCCGAGTCGCTGAAACCTTTCAGTAGGTTCTTACGTCTCATTTAATGGTTATTTTCTGAAAATAACATATATGGTAGTCTATAGGTATATGTTCCTGTTTTTTACAGTTGGAAGTTTGGTAAGGGGGGATTTGGTTGCTTAAAAGAGTAAGAGTGTTTAGTGGGCGAGATGTGATTTCGATTCTTTACTTCGGCCTTGTTGTTCTTGGGATTGCTTATTTTTTAGGGGAGAGGGATGTTGCAAAGTTTTTCTCAACGATTAAAACAATGCTACCTGTTTCTGAGAGCTGGGATACAATCAAGCAATTAATCAGCAATCTACAAACCGAAGGAAGTCTTGGTGCAACAAAAAATAAGGAGCCGTATGAAGGGATCGTCCTTGAATATTTTCCACGAAGTTTATCAGTAATTGCAACAGCTTTTTTGTTAGCGGTTTCTTTGGGGATAGCAAAGGGGATCTTTGATTATCGAAATCGTTATACATACCTGAATTTTTTTGGGACAGGGGTAACCTCGATGCTCAATTCTTTACCAGATTTTTTTATGATTATCGTTCTCCAATGGGTGATTATGATTCACTTTAATTTTATCGACGTATTTGGTCATGACCAGTGGTTTAACTTTATTTTGCCGGGGATTCTTGTATCTCTATACCCTATGATGTATTTTGCTAGAATTACGTTTACTGCCCTTGCCAGTGAGGATGGGGAGATGTATATCCAATATGCCCGTGCAAAAGGATTAACTCAGAGGTTTGTTATACATAAGCACATCCTGAAAAAATGCATTCGCTCGATCTTACAGCATATTGGTGTTGTCATGACGTATGTCGTTTCCAATCTATTAATTGTTGAGTGGCTGATGGCATATAAGGGTGCTGCTTGGCGAATGATGTTATCGATTAATCGGTTGAATTTAAAAATTCCACTAAGCCAACCCTATGCAGATTATCCGGAAATAGGTTTAATCGTAGAAATTTCTTTCTGTTTTGTCTTGCTTCTATTCATCACCCAAATCGTTAGTGTAATTTGGCAAAACAAGTACGAAATAGAGAAGCGTAACGTTTGGACCCGAATTGCAAAAGTGATTGTTCAATATTCCTTTATTTGGGTTTTTGTGCTTTTTATTATTTCGTACTTAAAGGTAGGATACTAGGAAGGAGGAGCGCTTATGAAAAATTGGTCGCTTTGGACAGGTTTAATACTTTTTGGACTCATGTTATTTATTAGCTTTGTTGGACCACAGTTTTCGTTTATTGAGCACACTCCTCCCGAGCATAGAATGAGATTTTACGATGGAGGTGAACTTGGAAGGGCGCCATTCCCACCTTCAAAGGAAGATCCACTTGGAACAGATCGTGAAGCCAGGGACATCTTAAGTATGCTTATTCTTGGAGCAAAGGACACGCTAAAAGTTATTGTGTTAATCACATTGATTCGCTACATCATTGCGATTCCAATGGCTTTTTTGGCCTCCACGAAAAAAGGTATTGCTTACATGGTTTCCAATGGTTGGTACTCCTTGTTTGGAAGTATCCCCACGATTTTTGCAGCGATTTTACTATTGGAAATTTTCCAGACAGACGGGCTTGAAAACGCTGTGTATTGGAATGTCCTATTATTAGCGCTCATCGAAGTCGGAAGGGTTAGCTATATTTTTGCACATGAAATTTATGAGGTGTCTCAAAAAGAGTTTGTCCAAGCAAGCGTGACGGTGGGGAGTACCCCGTTTCAATTATCAGTGATGCATTATCTGCCCTCCGTTGCCCAGAGTTTGGTCGTCAACTTCTTTAATGATTTGGCGAGGGTCACTTTATTATTAGGACAGCTTGCCATATTCCAATACTTTATTGAGCATGCGATTGAATTTATTCCTGGTGGTGGGGTTTTTCATGATGAAGCTGGATATAACTCTTTAACAGGATTGTTTACCTGGCCAGGGTTATTGTCGGCGGCACGATACGAGGTAATGAAAGCTGTGTGGATTCCGTTATTCCCGGCGATAGCCCTAACGATACTCCTTCTAACATTCCAATTGCTAAGTGAAGGGTTCAGGAAGTTGTTTGAAAGGCAGATGTCGAGTGGGAAAAATAGGGTCGTGCACCGAGTAGCTGAACGAGTAGGCGAGGCGTTGGTTGCAAGTAAAATGGTGGGTGTAATAACACTTGTTGTGTTTGTGGCAGCTATAAGCACTATTATTTTAACCGGTACTATGAATAATTCAACTGAAGCAGATGCGCCAGTTGAGGAAGAGATAGAAGTAGGAGAGGAAGAGGAAATCAATGAAGATGACCCATATGGTGATGGGATGTATACCTATTACAATGAAACACTTGAGGCAAAGACGATAGCAACCACAACAAAAGGTGGGTATTATGATAAGCTAGAATTCCTTGAGTCCCAGATGGTGAAAAAAACGGATCGAGATTTTGATACTGAAACATTAACATTGAGGTGTAGGACAATTGGAACGGGAAGATGTGAGAAACCCATGATCACATTTAAAGAACCCGTTTCAACAGTGAACGAAGCCTACCAGTTAATCCTCGATCATTTGCCAACTGATGCTACGATAAAAAATGAATGGCACAAAAATGATAGTGAATACATTTATAATGTAACAAGTACCATGTTGAAAGACAGCTATCATTGGATAAACACTGACTATGGTTTAGGTGAACTGGCAGTTATTATGCACATAACACCGGAAAAGATAGTCGAACAAGTCGAAATCGAAATCGGCTACCGATAAAAGATTCAAACCCCTGAACTGTCAGGTTACACAAACAGTCAGGGGTTCCTTTGATTTATTCCGCCATCTTCTCCAAATTGCCATTGCGGTCCATTTTAAAAGTACTAGCAGGACGTTCTTCCTCTTCGAATAAGACGAGCTTTCGTGCACGATTCATAATCTTCATTAGTGTTTCGTAATCTTCTTGGATGTTCACTGCGCTTTGTTCAAGCTGAGTAATTTTCTTTTGTAGTTCTTCATTTTTACGAAGTATCTCATTCTTTTCTTTTTTCAATCTCTCATTCTCCGATTTCAGTGCTTCCATTCCGAGACTTGTGCTGCCCATGGATTGAAGGTAGGAAATCACGGAATCCATTGTTAATGTTGGTTTAGGAGTAGAGTATTGTGGCGTCTTCACTTCCTGACGAACACTGGTAGATTCAGATGTAAATAGCGGAAACTCGTCCGCAAATTCTTCGAGACTTGGTGTTGGTGGTGTATACAAAAGTTGTTTTTTCACAGGCTGATTCTTACCGAGCGCACGTTGGCGTTGTTTCCGATGCTTTTTTGCTAGTTGTAGATCCTTCTCATAGCTATGGCGCACAACCGCGTTCCAACGGAAACCACATGCAGCAGAAGTACGATTTAATCGGTCGCCAACCTCTTCAAATGCATTTAATTGCGTACTACCCTCTCTAACGTGTTTTAGTACAGTTTCAGCTAATAAGAGGTCATTTTCCTCTGTCCAAGCGTCTTGTCTTTCCTTCATATTGATTCATCTCCCAATATATACGTTTAACTTTATTCAGCAGAAGTCCTCTACTAATATAGTGGAGGATGAGTGCAGGAAGAGTATAAACTGTTGTAGTGGTTCATCCCACGGCTGAATAAAGTTGATGCCTCCGGCGGATGCCGCAGATTTTCAAAGGAAACTTTTCGCGATAGCGCGAAAAAATCTGGGCGTAAATACGCAAAGGCGTATTTGATATTGCCGTTAGGTTATTACATATATTGGTCAATTGTTTCAAACTTTATACCAAAATCATAAAAAGGATAATAGATTAATTTACTTAAAAATATTTCAATATCGCAAACTCGTACTTGTGGAGATTTTTTGAAACTTATTTTGTTCCCTTGCAAATACTGTAGGGGAGGAGTAAAATACCGTTTAGTGTATTTAAATAGCTAAATCGGCATGCTAAACATGACCGGTTCAAATATGAATCCATTTAGAATTTACAAGATGAAAGGATTGTACGCAAAATGGCAAACGAATTTCGCATTTGTGATGATTGCCAGGCAACCAATATCAAAACCTTAGTGCCACGCTTAAAGGAAGTTGATGGAGAGGCAACAATTGACATTCGGTGCCAATCATACTGCGGCCCAGGTAGAAAAAAATCATTCACATTTGTTAACAATCGTCCGGTATCAGCTCCTACAGAAGATGAATTAATCGAAAAGATTAAAAAGAAGCTTAAAATGGACTAATATCGCCTTTCTCTCTTTAAGAGAAAAGGTGATTTTTTATACTCCGAAAGCAGGATATTCCAAATCCTTCCTCGAAACTTTTATTCATGTCGAAAAATTTTCCAACCATTGATATGACTTGGTTAAACCGATTTTTGGTGAATTTTAGGTTTTTTTGTCAGAAATAAATAGATATAATAATAGCATGCCAGTATGGAAGAGGTTGAATAGATGACAAATTCCAATGGGAAATTAAGTGAAGAAAAGGTTTTTAAAGACCCTGTACATAGTTACGTACATGTTCAGGATCAAGTGATTTGGGAGCTCGTTGCAACTGCAGAGTTTCAAAGACTACGACGAATTCGCCAATTAGGGACAACCTATTTTACTTTTCACGGGGCGGAGCATAGTCGTTTCAACCACTCACTAGGTGTATATGAAATTGTTAGAAGAATTATTGATGATGTGTTTCGTGATCGATCTTTTTTAGATGAAGAGGAGCGCTTATTATGCCTTTGTGCGGCTCTTTTGCATGACCTTGGCCACGGGCCATTTTCACATTCGTTTGAAAAAGTATTCCATTATGATCATGAGGAATTTACACAGGCCATCATTGTCGGGGATACGGAGGTAAATCGAGTCCTTAAGCAAGTTGGGGATGATTTTCCGAAAAAAGTGGCCGAAGTAATTGCGAAAACATATAAAAATAAATTAGTTGTGAGCCTCATCTCCAGTCAAATTGACGCAGACCGTATGGATTATTTATTGCGTGACGCGTATTATACCGGCGTTAGCTATGGAAACTTTGACATGGAGCGGATCTTGCGTGTGATGCGACCACTGGAAGACCAGGTTGTTTTTAAAAGCAGTGGAATGCATGCGGTTGAAGATTACATCATGAGTCGATACCAAATGTATTGGCAGATCTATTTCCATCCTGTTACACGGAGCGCAGAGGTTATTTTATCGAAAATTCTCCATCGTGCCAAACAGTTGTATAAGGAAAACTACGCATTTCAAACGGCTCCTGTTCATTTTAGATCCATTTTCGAAGATACGTTAACATTAAAGGATTATGTGAAGCTTGATGAAGGAATTATCTCTTTCTATTTTCAAGTTTGGCAGGACGAGGATGATTCGATTTTAAGTGACCTTTGCCGTCGTTTTCTTAATCGCAATCTGTTTAAATATGTAGAGTTTGATCCAAGTACACAAATGATGAAGATGATGGAGCTTAGAACGCTTTTTGAGGAAGCGGGGATTGATCCGACTTATTATTTAGTCGTCGATTCATCATCTGATTTACCATATGATTTTTATCGACCAGGAGAAGAAGAGGAACGACTTCCAATTAACCTCTTAATGCCTAATGGTGAGATTCGTGAGTTATCAAGACAGTCTGAAATTGTGGACGCCATTTCCGGTAAAAGGCGAACCGATCATAAACTTTATTTTCCACAAGATTTAATTGAAACACTACCAGAAACATTCAAAGAGAAGATAAAAGAAGTACTAGGTATATAAGTTTGGGTGAGGAGATGAAGGGGTTTTGTTAACAGAACATGCAAAAGTAATGAAGGCATTCGCTGCTGCAGGGGAAATCACAGGTCGGAAAAAACTGCAAAAAATGATTTATATTGCGAAAAAGATTGATTATCCGTTTTATGAAAAGTACAACTTCCATTTTTACGGACCATACTCAGAGGAGTTAACCTTACGTGTGGAGGAGCTTTGTAACCTTGGATTTTTAGATGAGGTGAAAGAGAAAAAGGGTGGCTATTATCAGTATCGCTATTCTTTAACTGAAAAAGGCGAACAGTTTTTAGGCCACTATCAATTGGACATGCCCCCATTAGATGGCTGTATGCAAGCCTTAAACAGTCAGTCTGCCCGCTTTTTAGAACTGGTGTCCACCGTTTTATACTTCGAGGGACTGGATAAGGAAGAAGTCAAAGAAAAAGTATTTACACTTAAAGCAAAGCAACGCTATACAGAGGAAGAAATTGACGAGGCTTACCAATATATTGATTCTCTTCGCGATTTAGTAAAACATTAAAAGAAAACTCGGCAGGTAAATCTGCCGAGTTTTTTGTATTAGTTCGGTTCCAGCGCCTAGCCCCTCGAGGTCACAAGTCGTTCCGTCAAGAAGGTCAAAATGCGACCTTCTGGCCGGCTCGTCTTGTGCTAGTTGGACTTGAACAGGACGTTCTGACGTCTGCGTTTGCCACAGGACGTGGCAGTAGTTAGTAGACGTTCATTTCGCTTGCACACGCTGTTTAATGCGGTAGAAAGGCAAGCTGGTAGAAGAACAATACTGCAAATAAATAAACGAGTGGGTGTACTTCTCTCCACTTTCCTTTGACAACCTTCATCAATGGGTATGAAATAAAGCCTAATGCAATCCCGGTCGCGATACTAGATGTAAGTGGCATGCTCAGTATGATTAAAAATGCAGGAAAGGCTTCATCAATCTCATTCCACCTGATGTCCTTAATGCTACCCATCATTAAAGATCCTACAATAATTAAGGTAGGTGCTGTAATGGCCGCAATCCCAGAAACGGCACTCACTAACGGTCCAAAAAAGGCAGCTAGAATAAAGAGTCCTGCAACGGTAACTGAAGTTAAACCTGTTCTTCCACCGGCAGCCACCCCTGTTGAAGATTCAATATACGCACTGGTAGGGCTTGTTCCAAACATCGCTCCAACCGTTGTACCTACTGAATCCGCAAGTAAGGCCTGTCTAGCACGTGGCATGACATTTCCTTTCATGAGCCCAGCCTGCTCGGCAACCCCGATCATCGTTCCTGTTGTATCAAAAATAGTAACGAGTAAAAAGGAGAAGACAACAGCATATAGTCCGTACTGAATTACATCACCTATGGCAGTTAAAGGGTTTGCGATAATTAAACCTTCAGGAAGTGACGGTGTATTTACCAATCCTTCTTTAAATTCAAGCTGACCAGTAAAATAAGCTATAATGGCAGTGATGATCATTCCGAAAAATAAGGCGCCATTTATGTTACGTGCCATGAGAATGAGGGTAATCGCTAATCCGACAAGCGCTAAAATGACCGATGGTGAGTGTAAATCACCTAGAGTTACTAAATTTGTTGGATGTGCGGTAATAATTCCAGTCAGTCGAAGACCGATAAAGGCAATAAATAAACCGATTCCAGCTGTGATTCCGTGCTTTAGGTTTGGCGGAATGGCTTCAATTAATTTTTCACGAAACGGCGTTAACGACAATATCACAAAAATGATACCTGCTACAAATACAGCGGCAAATGCCGTTTGGTAGGTAATGTTTTCATTTGCGCCAACAACGGAATAAGCGAAAAAGGCATTTAAGCCCATTCCTGGAGCAATCGCAATTGGATAATTTGCAAACAGTGCCATCCAAAGTGTTCCAACAACAGTTGCGATTATGGTTGCTAAAAATACTTGCTCAAACGGAACACCTGCATCTGATAAAATAACGGGGTTTACGACAACAACATACACCATTGTTAAGAAGGTCGTAATCCCTGCAAGAACTTCTTTTTTTACATTTGTATTTAATTCTGATAACTTAAACATAGTTGTGTACCTCCAAAAGGCGAACGATTTAAAAAATCCTTTTCTATAATATTCGTTTTTGTTCAAGACTGCAAGACATATTTAAAATTGTTTTCGGATAGTTTTTTAGAAAAGGTTTTAGCTAAAGTTTAATAAAGTCAATAATTTTATAGTGTCACCTTTAAATGTTAAGAAATAGGGTTTGTTTTCGTCGTCAAACATCATTAAATATGGACTCTCATGATCGGTGAAAATAAGCGTTACTTCATCTACTAGGTCATCAAACCATTGATTTCTCACCATAATAGTAGGTTCTAAAGGAATTCTTATCATTAATCCTGTATTTGGAATCGGATTGTATTTAACATATACGCCGTTGATACCTTTAAGAAGGAACTCAACTTCTTGCTGGATATCGGTACTTATTGGTACATGTTTTATAACCATATCTTGACTGATATCGAATATTTGTATTTCCTGAGTTTGGGCCATCACATTTGTTGACAATAGTTGAAAAATAAAGATATGAAGTAAAACACTTTTTAACATTTGAACCACCTCTTAGGTATTGTTCCCAAAAACAAGTCAGTATTTGTATTTTTAGAAAAGTGAAACTTTTCCTTATCATTATTCGTAAATACTAATATGACTAGGGGGATAGTGTATGTTGCAAAGAATTGATAAAGCATATTGGGTAGTATTATTGATCATTAGTATAATCTTGGGTGTGATAGTTGGTTTTATAGGCCCTACCTTATTCCATCACATTTTCTTTAAACACGGTGACACCTTTTTAGTTTTAACCCCTTCCATTTCAAGTATCTTAATGTTTATTGCTGTTGGTTGTTTTATTGTGTTTTGCATTGGTATGATAGTTGAAAATAAAATATGGAATTATGTTGGGATACTATTTTTAGTATGTTCAATTGCAATGGGGTATTACGCTAGTTTTGGAAACTATACACTTATCTCTAATAACGAGATTACATTTAAGAAATCAATGTCCGAAACCATTTATAAATGGGATGAAATTAAAGAAGCAGCTTATATGAATGAAACCCAGGAACCCGTTAAAAGAATCCATTTAATTTTGGAAAATGGTGAAGAGGAAACACTAGAAATAAATAGACAATATGTTCAAGAACTGAATAAAATACAACAGAAATTTATTCAGAATGATATTATGTTTTATTAGCAATAAGAAAAACAAATAGGAGGAAACAAACGTGACAAAGGAAAGTAACAAGGAGTTGTCATCGGAACAACGCGAAGAATTAGTAAAAGTACTGAAAGCCCGTTTTGAGAAAAATCCACACCGTCATGAAGGGCTTGAATGGGAAAAAATTGAAGAGAAGCTAGCGGCTAATCCTGAAAAACTATGGTCGCTCAATGAGATGGAGAGAACTGAAGGCGAACCAGATGTTGTGGGGTATGATGAAAAGATGGACAAATACATATTTGTTGATTGTTCAGCAGAAAGTCCTAAAGGGCGTAGAAGTATATGTTACGACAGGGAAGCACTGGAGTCCAGAAAGAAATTCCCACCGGAAAATAGCGCGATTGATATGGCAAATGACATGTGCATTGAGATGTTAACAGAAGCGCAATATCGAGCATTGCAGGAGCTTGGTCAATTTGATTTGAAGTCATCAAGTTGGGTGCAAACCCCAGATAAAATAAGAAAACTAGGTGGGGCCATCTTTTGTGATCGTCGTTATGACACTGTTTTTGTATATCACAATGGGGCAGATTCTTACTATGCTGCGAGAGGGTTCCGAGGTGTACTTAGGATCTAAACAAAAGAGGATTGTTCACGATTTGGACAATCCTCTTTTTTAATATTAATGATGGGCCTTTTCCAAAGCGAGTTTGATACCAAAACCAATCAGAATAGCACCTGTGATTCCCTCGATCATATTTTGTGCTTTCGGTTTTTTCATAAAAGTACTAATTTGGTTAAGTAAATAGACGTAAAGGAAAAACCAAATGGCAGTCAATACCGTATAGGTGAAACCCATGATAAGAAACGGTCCAAAGGTATTGCTTCCAGCGTCCACGAATTGAGGTAAAAAAGTTAAGAAAAAGACGGCAACTTTAGGGTTTAAGAGATTGGTTAAAAATCCTTGTTTAAAACAAGATTTGTTTTCAAATTGGCTTGCTGTGTTCATCTCCACGCTTGCAGCTACTTCTTTTTTCCGTAAGGCCCATAATGTTTTAACCCCTAGATAGATTAAGTAGATAGCCCCAACGTATTTAAAGACAGAAAATAATAAGGCTGACTTCACAATGATCGCCGATAATCCGAATACAGCAGCAGAAGTATGGATAAGAAGGGCGCAACAAGTTCCTAAAGCTGTTTTAAGACCTCCGATTCTCCCAACAGTGAGAGTGTTTTTCGTAGCAATGGCAGTATCGGGACCAGGTAAAATAATCAGCAACACACACATAAAGACAAACAGATAAAAGTTCTCCACTTTATGCATCCCCTCTGTTTCAATATGTAATTCTTATTCAGTATTATATATAAATGGTGTTGCTAATTGAACAAAAATTTAAAAATAAAAGTTAAAACCCGTGGTTCGTTTGCCACGGGTTTCTCACCTTCTATTCTTGGTCGCTTAAACGTTTACCAGCTACTGCGTAATGGTTTTTTGTCATTTCTTCGATAAAAACAACAATTTTCTCTTCTGATGCTCCTGTTGTTTCAGATACCGCTGCAGTTACTTTTTCAACGAGCGCCTTTTTTTGTTCTTCAGTGCGTCCTTCTAGCATTTTAACTGTTACGTATGGCACAATGAATCTCTCCAATCTATGTTTTATAATGCTTTAAGAGTATTGTATACTGAAAATAATAACTTTTCTAGAAGAAGGGGAAATTTGGTGGAACAATTAAGTAGATTTCTACATTATGACGTAAGCTTAATTCCGTATGTTGTCATCTCACTTTTGGTTGCATTTACGGTTCATGAATTTTCGCATGCCTATGTGGCATACAAGTTTGGCGATGACACGGCGAAGCGGCAGGGGAGATTAACGTTAAACCCGATTGCTCATTTAGACCCATTTGGTACAATCCTTATTTTTCTAGCGGGATTTGGCTGGGCACGTCCTGTCCCTGTAAATCGTTTTTACTTTAAAAAGCCACGACTTGCTGGGATTCTCGTTTCGGTCGCAGGCCCGTTAAGTAACCTTGTTGTTGCAGCATTAGGTTTGCTCATTTATATCATCCTTATCCGGGTAGGAGTGTTTGCTGCCATTCCAGAGACAGTAGGAGATGGTTTTGAAAGGTTCTTTAACCTATTTGTACGCCTTAACATTATGCTTTTTCTTTTTAATCTATTGCCGTTTCCGCCGCTTGATGGGTACCGCATCATTGAAGACCTTGTTCCAGCACGGATTCGTCCTAGATTGACGCAATATGAGGGATTGGGAATTGTGTTATTCCTAGTGCTTGTCATTACACCACTTGGGGGGCGATATTTGTTCCCATTTCTTTATAAAGGAGTTTATGGTGTCACAGAAATATTGGTTGCGCTCTTTCAACCAATCCTCCAATTATAAAATCAGACACTCATATGATAAAATGGTAGGTAATGAGTAAAAAGGGAAAGGTGGATGTATGGTGGATCAAAATAAGAAAAAGGTTGCTTTTAATATCATTAAAAATGATCCAACAGATGGTCACAAAGGATATGGCATTGGGGCACTTAGCCTTGAAAATATTTCACCGGTATTCATCGATATAGAAGAGGAAGATGTTTTCGTTGATGTCGGTGCGATGCATGCGAGAAGCGTCGTCGAGAAAGGAATTAAATTTCTTCCGAATAAAGAAGACGTTCCGAATGGAAAGCCATTTTGGTTAGTTTGGGTCACGATTGATCGAAGGGAAGAAGGACCATATTATGCGGGTGTCACAGCATGTGAAATGACAGTTGACCGTTCAATCCGTCGTGGATACAAATCGTTACCAGAGCATGTCAACAAAATGGATAAATCATTAAAACGCCACATCATGGTTGACTTTATGGACGATAAATCCAAAAAGCTATTGGCTGACTTTTTAATCAACCACAACAAAGAAATTTGGGATAACTCAAGTGACGAGTTAAAAGAGGGGCTTAAGGTCGAATAGGGCTCTTCCAATTGTGACATTTTGGTGAACAAACGTACTTTAGCTTGAGCTTTTTTAATAAAATAAAGTACACTAAATTTACAATGTACACACATTGAAACTAGGACACAGAAACCCCCAGGATCACACATCCTGGGGGTTTCGCTTTTTTGTTTAAATTAAATGTGTCTTTCGCATATCTGCCTTTCTGATTTTTTATGGTTCATAGGAAGTTGCGATTCTTAAACGTACGAAAGATGGATGAAGCCCATTTTGAGTGGAAATCGCGCTCGAAAAGTCCTTCATAAGCGTGATGAAGCCCGTTTTGAATGAAAAATCCCTTCAAAACGTTCTTCATAAGTAACTCTCATATCTCCCGTGGGACGACAAGGAACCTGTCCCTATGTCCCACCATTAAAACCAATCAAACATGCGCTTAAAGAAGCCTTTCTTTTCTTTTTCTTCTTTTTGCTTTGGTTTATCCTTTTTCACGTCCCCACTCTTTGAACAATATTCTGTTGGTTCGGTTCCTTTTTTATAATAAGTCAGCCTGGAAACCGGGCAATCCTTTGTAGGAAGCAAGCCGGTGTCCGGATTTACATATACCCCGACAACCCCTTCTGTCGGTTTGAAGGGTTTGGGTGCAATATCCTGATGAGCTTCCTCCATGAACCCAGCCCAAATATTTTTTGCATAATGGATTTCTTCGACAATTGTCAGGGGCTCATTATTGTCATAACCCGTCCAAATACCGGCGACAAGCTGTGGTGAGTATCCAATCATCCAGTTATCCGTGTCAGTTGAACCCGATTTTCCAGCATAAAAGCGGGTCAGTTTATCGCTAATGGTAGTTCCCGTTACCGCTGTATAATCATTTAATTTTTCATCAAACATCCCTGTCATCAACTGCGTTGTCACAAACGCGAGATCTTCATCAAGCACTTTTTTAGGTTTGGGCTCATTTTCATAGATGATTTCACCCTTGTAATTTTCAACTCTCGTAATAAAAATGGGCTTGTGTCGTGTCCCACCGTTATCAAAAGTGGCGTAAGCATTGACCATTTCAAGTACACTCACCCCAGAAGTCCCTAACGCAAGTGAAGGGACATCTTGAAGCTTGCTTTTGATTCCCACCTTTTTCGCGGTGTCGACTAGTTCACCATCACCAAGGAAAAGATGCGTTTTTACGGCGTAAACATTGTCAGACAAGGCAATCGCCTGTGCCAATGTAATAGAGTCATTCGCATAGTAATTTTTATAATTTCGCGGTGTATAGGTTGAACGGTCATCATCATACGAAAATGTCGTGAGTTCGCTTCGAATTTGGGTGGACGGTGTGTAACCTTTCTCAAGTGCAGCGTAATATAAAATGGGCTTAAAGGTTGAACCAGGTTGCCGTTTTGCTTGTATGGCCCGGTTAAAAGGGCTCTCCTCGTAATCCCGCCCGCCAATTAACGCCCGAACTTCACCATTTTTCGGGTCCATCGCAACAAATCCAAGCTGAATCCCGGAATCTTCTTTTACAAAGTCTTCAACTTTTTCCTCCGCAATTTTTTGTAGGTCTGGGTTTAGTGTCGTGTAGACACGTAAGCCGCCTGTTTCAATTGTTTCTTGGTCGAGCTTCAATTTAGAGTGCAGCTCCTTTTTTACAGCATCCTGAAAATAAGGAGCAATGTCTTCACGTCCGACAACTTTGTTGCCTGTAAAATTTAGCTCTTCAGCACGTGCTTGTTCTGCCGTTATATTTGAAATGACACCATTTTGAACCATGGATCGAAGAACGACATTTTGGCGCTGTTTTGCTTTTTCTTCATTTACTAAAGGTGAGTAATGTGTCGGGCCTTTCGGAATACCCGCAAGCATGGATGCTTCAGCAACTGACAGTTCGCTTGCCCTTTTTCCGAAATAGTAATTTGCTGCCGCTTCAATTCCGTAAACACCATGTCCATAATAGATCGTATTTAAATACCCTTCTAAAATCTCTTTCTTTGAATAATTTTGCTCCAGTCGAATCGTATAAAGGGCTTCGGTGAGTTTTCGATTCCATGTTTTTTCATGTTCTAAAAATAGGTTTCTGGCGTATTGCTGAGTAATAGTGCTTGCACCTTGTACTTTTGCCATTGCTTTAATGTCGGCAAGGACCGCTCCACCAATCCGCTTATAATCAAAACCGTTATGGTCAAAAAAGTTCCGGTCCTCTATTGACACCGTTGCATCAATAATAGCTTCGGACATGTCATCAAGCGATACCCAATAACGGGTCTCACCCTGATGGCGTTCTTCTCCGATTAATGTTCCATCCTCCGCGTAGAATAAGGTCGATAAAGGCACAGCTAGTGGAGGTGCGCCCTGGGTTTTTGCGTAGGAAAGCACGCCTAAAATACACACCGTTATAAGGGCACAGCCGATTAAGCCTATGAAAAGACAAGCTCGCAAAATCTTAATTGCGATTTTTAACCGATCATTTGTAATAAGCTCCACCAGGGTTCACCTCTCTTTTTTTCTCTTTTTTTAGGCATATATCAATCAGTATGAAAAAAAATCCCTCTTTCTAAACATTTATTTGCTAAAAGATGAAAAATTTTCTTGCATTTTCGCTAGTTTCATCTATACTTTTTTCAGTTGAGAGAAAAACCGGATGCTATTTTTACGTATGCCAAGGCTATCCATCAACTTTTGCCTGTAGCAAGATTAGGCAAAAACATCAATTTTTTTGAAGGATTAGGGAACGATAAAGGGATAGAATCTCTGAATTTGTTAGAGGATGTTCAAAAAGTCCGGTAAAAATGACACGTCGAATTTCTTCGTTGGCTTGCTTTTCCGTTGCTCACGTATAAAAGACATACGCTCCGCTACTCAAAGCTGCACCGCCTCGAAATTCTTGGTCCTTTTTGTCCTCCTTTTTGAACACGTATTCTTAAATCGAAAGGATGTTATACACATGGAATTATGGTTTACGGAGAAACAAACAAAAAGCTTTGGGATCACAGCGAAAATTAAACAAACCTTACATACAGAACAAACGGAGTTTCAAAAGCTTGATATGATAGAAACTGAGGAATTTGGCAACATGCTTGTTCTTGACGGCATGGTGATGACCACTCAAGTGGACGAGTTCGTGTACCACGAGATGGTAGCGCATGTACCTCTATTTACTCACCCAAATCCTGAGAACGTACTAGTCGTTGGAGGCGGTGACGGTGGAGTAATCCGCGAAGTGTTAAAGCACCCAAGTGTGAAAAAAGCGACGCTAGTTGATATTGACGGAAAAGTAATTGAGTACTCTAAGAAATACCTTCCTGAAATTGCGGGTAAGCTGGAAGACCCACGTGTAGAAGTGAAGGTTGGCGATGGATTTATGCATATTGCCGAGAGTGAGAACGAGTATGACGTCATCTTGGTTGACTCCACTGAGCCTGTAGGTCCAGCGGTAAATCTGTTCACAAAAGGCTTTTATGCGGGAATTTCAAAGGCATTAAAAGAAGACGGTGTATTTGTGGCACAAACAGACAACCCTTGGTTTACTCCAGACTTAATCCGGAATGTACAACGCGACGTAAAAGAAATCTTCCCAATCACACGTCTTTATCTTGCGAATATCCCAACATACCCAAGTGGTCTATGGACATTCACAATCGGTTCGAAAAAATACGATCCATTAGAAGTAAGCGACGACCGCTTCCATGAGATCGAAACAAAATACTATACAAAAGAAATCCATAAAGCAGCGTTTGTATTGCCTAAATTTGTTGCTGACTTAACGAAATAATTGGGGGATGTTCGATGAGATTTGATGAAGCTTATTCTGGAAATGTGTTTATCAAAAGCCATCCTAATTTTGAGGAGAGCGAAGCCGTCATTTATGGCATGCCAATGGACTGGACAGTAAGCTACCGACCAGGCTCTCGTTTTGGCCCTAGCCGAATTCGCGAGGTATCAATTGGACTTGAGGAATATAGTCCATACCTTGATAAAGAGCTGGATGAAGTGAAATATTATGATGCGGGCGATATTCCATTGCCGTTTGGAAATCCACAGCGCAGCATTGATATGATTGAGGATTTTGTGGATCAAGTATTGGCTGCTGGAAAATATCCACTTGGCATGGGCGGCGAGCATCTCGTATCGTGGCCGGTGATGAAGGCTGTTTATAAAAAGTACCCAGATCTTGCGATAATCCATATGGATGCTCATACTGATTTGCGTGAAAATTACGAGGGAGAGGCACTTTCTCATTCAACACCCATTCGTAAAATTGCAGAGTTGATTGGACCGGAAAATGTCTTTTCATTCGGTATTCGCTCAGGGATGAAGGAAGAGTTCCAATGGGCAAAGGAAAACGGCATGCATATTTCGAAGTTTGAAGTGCTTGAGCCGCTGAAAAAGATTCTTCCAAAGCTAGCGGGTCGTCCTGTGTATGTAACGATTGATATTGATGTATTGGATCCTGCACATGCACCTGGAACAGGTACAGTGGATGCTGGTGGAATTACGTCTAAGGAATTATTAGGTGCCATTCACGAAATTGCGAAATCTGATATCCGAGTAGTTGGTTCAGACTTGGTGGAGGTTGCACCAATTTATGATGCTTCTGAGCAAACAGCGAATACAGCAAGTAAGCTGATTCGTGAGATGATTTTAGGGTGGATCTCAAAAAATAAATAAACAAAAGGGTCATGGATTCCAAATAGGAGTACATGACTTTTTTGCTGATTAGAACTCCTCAAATGGGGAGTTTTTCTAATTTTGACGGTGGTCAAATATTTTAGCTTTTGTACTTCTTAAGGGGTCCTCATGGGAACTGTCTACCTAGCATCAGGAATGTTCATCCATGAAGCAAGCGTCCTGCTTGTAATCCTGAATGCCATGAGGTTAATGGGCTTCAATCGCAAAACAATGAATAAGGAACACGGATTGAAAATCGTAACTGCCTAAAATTTGACCTAGGTCAAAGAAGGTCATGAAAAACCACCTTACAATAATAATAGAAATGTTCGGAATTAAATGTAGCCTTTACCTTACCATTGAAAAACTTGGTTACAAAGTATTACATTAATAATGAAACGGGCAAGCGACCTTAAGCTTGTCCGTTTTGTTTTTGCGTGACCAAAGCCCGATGTGAAATATATTTTAACAATTATGACAATTCTTTCGGAGTAGTGAATATAATACTTTTGAATTACATTTTTACCTGAAAAAGGAGGAATACGATGGTTGGGATTCGCTTTTTAAAAATGGCGGCATTGTATTTTGTGATTGGTGTTCTTATCGGGATGGGTATGTCAATGTCACACACGTACACCTTAACAGGAGTTCACGTTCATATTAACTTACTTGGTTGGGCATCTATGGGGCTTGCAGGAATTGTCTATTATTTATTCCCGCAGGCTGGAGAATCAAAGCTTGGAAAGATTCACTTTTGGCTTCATAACATTGGCTTACCGGTGATGATGATTGGACTCACGATGTTATTGCTCGGTAACCCAGCGGTCGAACCTGCTATTGCGGTCGGCGGTACGGTTACAACCCTCGCGATCATCCTATTTGCTATTAATATCTTCATGAACGTCAAAGTCACCAAACAATAATACCTTCATAAAACTCACCGCTTACTCGGCATCCGCCGAGTTTTCTTTTTTAATTTGAAATCCCCTCACAAAATGCCGTATACTAGTAAAGTTAACGACTTATAGGGATGTGTAAAAATGAGTCAAGCAGGAGTACCGATTGACCTCAAATTTGTAACCGAAATTAAAGACGGCAAGCGGAAAGAAAACGTTGCTTTTGACGCAAATGGTCTATACTACATAAAGGGCAACAATACATACTTGCAGTTTGATGAAAAGCAAGAAGCAGGGACGGTTAAAACGGTCATCAAAATCTCGGAAAAAGAGGTTCTCATCCTTCGTTCCGGACAGGTGAAAATGAGGCAGGTTTACCGAAAGAATGAAACCACAAACGGCTCATTTCAAAATCAGATCGGAACTTTTAACCTCACAGCTAAGACGAATAATATCGAATACAAGTGGTACAAAAACTCTCGAAAAGGGACGTTGTTTTTAGCATATGAACTTTCACTTCACGGTGAAAAGTCTGGATTACATAAAATAACCATTACATTTAAGGAGCGAAACTAGATGAATGTTGTTGATCAAGTAAAAGAACGTTTGAAAGCGGAAGTTAAAGACGCAGTTTTAAAGGCTGGACTAGCTACAGAAGAACAAATTCCTGAAGTAGTATTAGAACTTCCAAAGGATAAGGCACACGGAGACTATGCGACAAACATGGCAATGCAGCTTGCTCGCGTGGCGAAAAAGGCACCTCGTATGATTGCCGAAGACATCGTGGCAAACTTCGATAAATCAAAGGCATCTATCGAAAAAATTGAAATCGCAGGACCAGGGTTTATCAATTTTTATATGAACAATTCTTATTTAACAGACTTAATTCCGGCCATTTTAACAGCTGGTGAGGCGTACGGTGAAACAACAGTAGGCAACAAGCAAAAGGTTCAGGTGGAGTTTGTTTCAGCAAACCCAACAGGTGATTTGCACCTTGGACATGCTCGTGGAGCAGCGGTGGGTGATTCATTAAGTAATATTTTACAAAAAGCGGGCTATGATGTATCCCGTGAATATTACATCAATGATGCTGGTAACCAAATTAACAATTTAGCGAAGTCTGTTGAGGCGCGCTATATGCAAGCACTTGGCAAGGATGCCGAGATGCCTGAGGACGGCTATCATGGCCAAGATATCGTGGGAATCGGAAAGCAACTTGCTGAAGAATTTGGCGATAAATATGTCAATGTGGATGAAAAAGAGCGCTTCGACTTTTTCCGAGAATATGGCTTGAAATATGAAATGAAAAAGCTGAAAAAGGACTTAGAAGAGTATCGCGTTCGATTTGATGTATGGTATTCAGAGACTTCTCTTTACCATAACGGTAAAATCGATCGAGCTCTTAATGCGCTGCGCGAAGCAGGTCATATTTATGAAGAAGATGGCGCGACATGGTTCCGTTCCACAACATTTGGCGACGACAAAGACCGCGTTCTGATTAAAAATGACGGATCATATACGTATTTAACACCGGACATCGCCTACCACCAAGATAAGCTTGATCGTGGCTTCGAAAAATTAATCAACGTTTGGGGTGCCGACCATCACGGCTATATCCCACGTATGAAGGCTGCGATTCAGGCATTGGGCTATGATAAGGACACACTAGAGGTTGAAATTATTCAGCTCGTTCACCTCTTTAAAAATGGCGAAAAAATGAAGATGAGTAAACGTACAGGTAAGGCTGTTACGATGCGTGACTTGATTGAAGAGGTTGGCTTAGATGCCGTTCGTTACTTCTTTGCGATGAGAAGCTCTGATACACATCTTGATTTTGACCTTGATTTAGCAGTATCTCAATCAAATGAGAATCCTGTGTACTATGCCCAGTATGCACACGCACGTATTTGTAGCATGCTGCGCTCTGGAGATGAAATGAATATTGCGTTAGACGGAAGCTATGCGCTTGAGCATATCAATTCTGAAAAAGAAGTTGATCTCTTGAAAAAACTAGGTGAGTTCCCAGCAGCTGTAACAGAAGCAGCTGAAAAGCGGATTCCACATCGCATCACAAATTATGTCAATGAACTAGCAGCGGCACTTCATAGCTTCTACAACGCCGAGAAAGTGCTCGACCAAGACAATTTGGAAAAAACAAAAGCACGTCTTGCGCTAATGAAGGCAGTCCAAATTACGTTGCAGAATTCATTAAAATTAATCGGTGTATCTGCACCGGAGAAAATGTAAATATCAAAAAGGCACCCGTGCTACGGGTGCCTAATTTGTTAGTGGCAGTAAATCTGGAAGATAGTGGCATTATCCCGCGCCATCCCCCTATAAAAAGTGCGAAATCCAGGTCGCGATTTTAATTTTGACCTTTTTTTCCGACTTCAATTCATTGATACGGTCACGTGTAAGCACATTTGATGTTGTAAAGTCCTCTTCCACAATCTTTTTAAGGTCCTTAATGACTTCCTTGTCATGGATATAGCAATTGATTTCATAATTCGAATAAAGACTTCGCTTATCAAAATTGGCGGTGCCGATGTCACATAACTTGTCATCGATACAAATCACCTTTGCGTGGTAAAATCCTCTTGTATACATATTGAACTGAATGCCGATCTTTGACAGCTCGTCTAAATATGGAATGGCAGCTTCTTTTACAAAAGGATGGTCCGGTTTTTTTGGTAAAAGTACCCGAATCTTCACATTGCGTTTTTTAGCGGCAATCAATTCCTGTTTGAGTTGATCACTCAGTACAAAGTAAGGAGATCCAATAATAATTTCTTTTTCAGCCTGCTTAATCATTCCGACGAAATCCTCTTCAAGATAAACCCCGTTTCTTGCGATAAACCTCATTTGGGACTTTCCTTTATGGAGCGGTGGAAAATATCTGTCACGATTATCAACAGCTTCTTTTGTCGCATGATACCAATCCTCCAAAAACTGTGTCTGAAGGTCGGCGACTCCTTCGCCCGTTAGCCTCATGTGGTAATCGCGCCAAAACCCAAATTTCGGATCCTCGCCGAGATATTCTTTACCGATATTGAAACCACCCATATACCCCGTTTTTCCATCAATGACAGTGATCTTCCGGTGGTTCCGTTCATTGAGCTTATAAAATAAATAAGGAAAGTTCGGTTTGTTGCTATAGGAAAATGAAACCCCTGAGCGGGTCAGGTCTTTTTCCATTTCCTTCGTGACATTATGGCCGCCAACCCAATCTAGAAGGAAACGTACTTCGACACCTTGCTCCGCTTTTTTGGCTAAAAGGGAAACGAAATCCTTGCTAATGTCATCTTCCTTCAAAATATAAAACTCGACATGGATATGTTCGGTTGCATTTTGAATCTCTGTAAAAAGGTCTGAGAAGAGTGTTTCCCCTGTGGCATAAAGGGAAATATCACTGTTACGCAATGGAAACTCGTCGTTCACTTGTTTTTTTAAGTGACTTTTTCTTCCGAGACTGTAATCAAGGCGGAGTAACAGTAATAGAATGATGATAATAAGGACGATCCAGATAATAGTTCGCAACAAAATTACCCCTCCTATAATGGCGTTCACTTAGTTTATACGAAAATTAGAATGATTATTTGAGATTTAAAAAGAAAAATATTGACTGAATGCTCATTCATTATATAATGGAGATATGAACTATATAGTCAGAAAATATATTCCATTCAGGCAATATTACCTAGATGAAATATAGCCATGGCGGATGCCACAGATTTTTCAGATAAAATTATCGAGAAACCTCGATAAAAATCTAGGCGCAATTCACCTTGGCGAATTGATTTCTATTAAAAATGGTAAGAAAGGAGTTTGAAAATGAATATCCTCTTAGTAATAAATCTTCTTGCATTCTTAACTGTAACCGCTTACGCAATTTATTTATTTGTTTACCTTATTAAGACTAGAGTTGCTTATATCAAGCTTGGCAAAAAGGTCGAATTTGATGGGAAAGTAAAGGAACGCCTTGAGCGGATTTGGATTAACGTATTCGGACAAAAAAAGCTTTTAAAGGATAAAAAGAGTGGAGCCATCCACGTTATGTTTTTTTATGGGTTTATTCTTGTCCAATTTGGTGCGATTGATTTTATTTGGAAGGGCTTAAAGCCAGGCTCCCATCTTCCACTGGGACCATTGTATCCAGGCTTTACATTTTTCCAAGAGATCGTCACATTTATGATTTTAGTTGCTGTCGTATGGGCATTTCATCGCCGTTATGTGGAAAAGCTGGTACGTCTAAAAAGAGGTTTTAAATCAGGACTGGTTCTCTTATTTATCGGTGGCTTGATGCTGTCCGTTTTACTTGGAAATGGCGCCGGAATCGTTTGGCATGGTCATGATCCATCATGGACTGAGCCAATTGCATCCGTCATTTCGCTTGCTTTAAGTGGTCTTAATGAAACGGCTGCGATTGTTATTTTCTATATCGCTTGGTGGATTCATTTAATCTTCCTGTTAAGTTTCCTTGTCTATGTGCCGCAATCCAAGCACGCACATTTAATTGCAGGACCCGCGAATGTGTATTTAAGCAGACAAACAAGCCCAGGAAAGCTTGAAAAAATTGATTTTGAAGATGAAACACAAGAAACCTTTGGTGTTGGAAAAATTGAAGACTTTAAGCAAACACAATTAGTTGACCTGTATGCATGTGTCGAATGTGGTCGCTGTACCAATATGTGTCCAGCAACAGGGACTGGAAAAATGCTGTCACCAATGGATTTGATTGTGAAATTACGGGATCACCTAACGGAAACAGGTGCAGTCGTGACTTCACGTGTTCCATGGGTACCGGCAGTTGCTTTTAATCATACAAAGGGGAATCAGCTCGCACTAGCATCGGCTAGCCAAGGAGCAAATGAAACAGCTGCAACAGCTGAATTAGCCTACAGCCCAAGCTTAATTGGGGATGTCATTACAGAAGAGGAAATTTGGGCATGTACGACTTGCCGTAACTGTGAGGACCAATGTCCTGTTATGAATGAGCATGTCGATAAAATTATTGATTTACGTCGTTACTTAGTACTGACAGAAGGAAAAATGGATGCGGATGCTCAGCGTGCGATGACGAACATTGAACGTCAAGGAAATCCATGGGGCCTTAACCGTAAGGAAAAGGAAAACTGGCGTGATGTACGTGAAGATGTTCATGTACCAACTGTTAAAGAAATGAAAAAAGCAGGCGAAGAGTTTGAATACCTGTTCTGGGTTGGTTCCATGGGTGCATTTGATAACCGAAGCCAAAAAATCGCGCTCTCTTTTGCAAAATTAATGAATGAAGCAGGCGTGAAGTTTGCGATTTTAGGAAACAAGGAGAAAAACTCTGGTGATACACCACGTCGACTAGGAAATGAATTTTTATTCCAAGAGCTTGCGACAAACAATATTGCGGAATTTGAAAAGGCAGAAGTGAAAAAGATTGTAACAATCGACCCACATGCCTACAATATTTTCAAAAACGAGTACCCTGATATGGGGCTTGAGGGTGTTGAGGTTTTCCATCATACGGAACTTTTATATGACCTTGTAAAAGAAGGCAGATTGGTTCCTAAGCATGCAGTAAACGAAGTCATCACTTGGCATGATTCCTGTTATTTAGGACGTTACAATGACGTGTATGATCCACCTCGTGAAATTTTAAAACAAATTCCAGGTGTCAAACTCGTAGAAATGGAACGTAACCGTGAAAAAGGGATGTGCTGTGGAGCTGGTGGAGGTCTAATGTGGATGGAAGAGGATACAGGGACACGTATTAACGTAGCAAGAACGGAACAAGCGCTTGCTGTGAATCCAACTACAATTGGTTCTGGTTGTCCATATTGCTTAACAATGCTAAGCGATGGTACGAAGGCGAAGGAGGTTGAAGAGCAAATTGGCACATATGATATCGCTGAAATACTTGAACGATCAGTTGTTGGGGAACAAAAAGAAATTGCATCTTAATGGCAAAAGATGATTTATCTTCCATTACCAATGTTGTAAAATATGAATATAGGAAACATTTAATTTACTTACAATAGAATAACAGATAAGGAGAGGTGTGCGATGGTACGCCTCCCTCTTTCAGACAAGGTTGAGCGAGCGTTCAGTCGAAAATATGTAAGCGGTTTCTAATCTGGGTTGTTCGAATAAAATCTAGGAGGTTGGAGCATGGGTAAAACAGTGATTGTCAGCGGTGTTCGTACTCCATTTGGAAAATTAGGAGGAAGTCTTAGTTCGTTAACTGCATCTGAGCTTGGTGGAATGGCCATTAAGGAAGCGTTACTGAGAGCAGGTATCGAAGGTAAAAATGTGGATGAAGTGATCTTTGGAACAGTTTTACAGGGTGGTCAAGGCCAAATTCCATCCCGTCAGGCAGCACGAAACGCGGGAATCCCATGGGAAGTAAAAACAGAAACCATTAATAAAGTGTGTGCATCAGGACTTCGCAGTGTTACACTTGCTGACCAAATCATCCGTGCTGGTGATGAAGAAGTCATTGTAGCAGGCGGAATGGAATCCATGAGCAATGCGCCATACTTTTTACAAAAAGCACGATCCGGGCTTCGAATGGGGGATGCAAGCTTAAAAGATTTAATGGTTCATGATGGTTTAACCTGCAGCTTCCAAGGAGTTCACATGGGTACCTATGGAAATGAGGTAGCATCAGAGTTTGACATATCACGTGAAGAACAAGACGAGTGGGCACTTCGTAGTCACGAGCGTGCGGTTGCGGCGATAGAGTCAGGTAAACTAGCTGAAGAAATTGTGGCGGTAGAAGTAAAAGGACGTAAAGGTACGGTTACAATCGTTGACAAAGACGAGGCACCGCGTGCAGATACAACGCTTGAAAAATTAGCAAAGCTAAAGTCTGTCTTTAATGCAGACGGCACAATCACAGCAGGTAATGCACCAGGCGTGAATGACGGGGCAGCGGCTCTTGTTCTGATGAGTGAAGAGCGGGCAAAGCAGGAAGGAAAAGAGCCTCTTGCGACGATTCTTGCCCATGCCGCAATTTCCGTTGAAGCGAAGGACTTCCCAAAGACACCAGGACTTGTCATCAATGAATTATTAAAGAAAACAGGTAAAACCGTTGATGAAATTGATTTGTTTGAAATCAATGAAGCTTTTGCGGCAGTTGCGTTAACTAGTGGAAGAATTGCCAATCTTAATCCTGAAAAAGTGAACGTTAACGGAGGAGCAGTTGCGCTCGGTCATCCAATCGGGGCAAGTGGAGCGAGAATTATCATTACATTAATCCATGAATTAAAACGTCGTGGCGGTGGCATCGGAATTGCAGCCATCTGCAGTGGTGGTGGCCAAGGCGATGCGATTATGGTTCAAGTATAACTTTATTCAGCAGTGGGTCTTACTTCTTTTAAGTGACGGGATAAGTGTAAAAAAGTAATCAATTAAGTGGTGGCTTAAAACCTGGCTGAAAAAGTTAAAGCCTCCGGCGGATGCCTCAGATTTTTAGAGGAAATTTTCGAGCAGTAAGATTAAAGACTAAAAACGCCACATCCTGTGGCAACGTCTTTATGACCCACTTCCTGTGGGCCTAAAAGTCTGGGCGCAAATACGCCAAGGCGCATTTGATTAATAGGAGGTATGTTAGATGAATGTACAAAAGGTAATGGTTATTGGTGCAGGGCAAATGGGTTCAGGGATTGCGCAGGTATGTGCAATGGCAGGCTATGACGTGAAGCTCCACGATTTAAAGCAGGAGTATCTAGATCGCGGCTTTTCGACGATAACAAAAAACCTTACTCGTCAAGTGGATAAAGGTCGTATGAGCGAAGATGACAAGGCTGCGACATTAGGAAGACTTACCCCGTCTCTTGACTTACAAAATGCATCTGATGTTGACCTAGTCATCGAGGCAGCCGTAGAAAACATGGACATCAAAACAAAGCTTTTCTCACAACTAGATGAAATTGCACCTCAGAAAACTATTTTAGCAACAAATACTTCCTCACTTCCAATTACAGAAATAGCAGCGGCAACAAAACGTCCAGAAAAAGTAATTGGCATGCATTTTATGAATCCAGTTCCAGTTATGAAATTAGTTGAAATTATCCGCGGCTTAGCAACAGCCGATGAAGTATATCAAGTCATTGAAGACATGACCAAAACGTTAAACAAGGTTCCAGTTGAAGTGAATGATTTTCCGGGATTTGTATCAAATCGCATTTTAATGCCGATGATCAATGAAGCCATTTATACCCTTTATGAAGGTGTGGCCACAAAAGAAGCAATTGATGAAGTCATGAAGCTTGGAATGAACCATCCGATGGGACCATTAACTTTAGCTGATTTTATCGGACTTGATACATGTCTTTATATTATGGAGACCCTCCACGAAGGCTTTGGCGATGATAAATATAGACCATGTCCATTGCTTCGTAAATATGTCAAGGCGGGTTGGTTAGGTAAAAAGTCTGGTCGAGGTTTCTACACATATGAAGGATAGGGGTGAATTTGAGTGACAACTCTTACAAACAACCCACATCATCAAGATCCCACGTTGGAGGGAAACAGCATGAATTTTCATTTTACTGAAGAACAAACAATGATGCGAAAAATGGTCCGTGATTTTGCAAAAGAGGAAATCACACCATTTATAGAGCACATGGAAAATGGCGAGTTTCCGCGAGAAATTCTTTCTAAAATGGGGGCCCTTGGTCTAATGGGAATTACAACCCCTGAAAAATACGGCGGCGCCGGGATGGACTTTACATCTTACATTATTGCGATCAATGAACTCTCTAAGGTGAGCGCGACAATCGGGGTTATTTTATCCGTTCATACTTCAGTTGGTACGCATCCGATTTTATATTTCGGAACAGAGGAGCAAAAGCAGAAATACATTCCAAAACTTGCGAGCGGAAAGTATCTTGGGGCTTTTTGTCTCACTGAACCGAGCGCTGGCTCAGATGCTGCAAGCTTAAAAACAAGGGCCGTGAAGCAGGATGACCATTATGTGTTGAATGGTTCAAAGATGTTCGTCACAAATGGCGGGGAAGCGGATGTGTATATTGTGTTTGCCCGCACAAACCCTGCCGAAACTGGCAGCAAGGGCATTACGGCTTTTATTGTTGAAAAAAATACCCCGGGCTTTGTGTTCGGAAAAGATGAGCATAAAATGGGGCTCAATGGTTCTCGGACCCTGCAAATTACATTAGAGGATGTAAGGGTGCCAGTAGAAAATGTTCTAGGTGCTGAAGGTGAAGGCTTTAAGGTCGCAATGGCGAATTTAAATATGGGTCGAATCGGCATCGCCGCTCAGGCTCTAGGAATTGCAGAGGCAGCCTTAGAACACGCCGTGGAGTATTCGAAGAGTCGTTATCAATTTGGCAAACCCATTGCCTCATTGCAGGGTGTTGGCTTTAAGCTTGCGGATATGGCAACTGCAGTGGAAGCTGCAAGACTACTTGTCTATCGGGCAGCATTTTTACAGGAGCAAGGTTTGCCGTGTGCCAAAGAATCTTCGATGGCAAAACTGTTTGCATCTAAAACCGCGATGGAGGTTACAACAGAGGCGATTCAGGTCTACGGTGGCTATGGCTATACGAAGGATTATCCGGTGGAGCGATTCTTCCGAGATGCAAAAATAACAGAGATTTATGAGGGCACGAGCGAGATTCAACGGATTGTGATAAGTAAGCATTTGTAATAAATCATCAAATTTTGATAAAGCGCAATTCGGGATTGAGATAACGCAATTGTGGTTCCGGATCGCGCAATTCGTGGACAGTAAAGCGCAATTCGAGCCCCGGATACCGCAATTCGTATCCAAGATCGCGCAATTCCCTGTCAGGGCCGATAAAAAAACACAAGAAACACGCAATTCATCACAAAAACTAACATTCTATGAAAGTGGAGGTACCAGCTATGTACTTTAAATTATCAGAAGAGCATGAAATGATTCGGAAAATGGTTCGTGATTTTGCCAAAAATGAGGTGGCACCAACTGCTGCAGAGCGCGATGAAGAAGAGCGCTTTGATCGTGAAATTTTTGATAAAATGGCAGAGCTTGGCTTAACGGGGATTCCGTGGCCAGAGGAATATGGTGGCATTGGCAGTGACTATTTAGCATATTGTATCGCCGTTGAGGAACTTTCAAGAGTTTGTGCATCAACGGGTGTCACTCTTTCTGCCCATACATCACTTGCAGGCTGGCCCATTTACAAGTTTGGTAGTGAAGAGCAAAAGCAAAAATATTTACGACCAATGGCACAGGGTGAAAAAATTGGTGCCTATGGTTTAACAGAGCCTGGCTCTGGCTCAGATGCAGGTGGAATGAGAACAACTGCGAGAGTAGAAGGTGACCATTATGTGTTAAACGGTTCAAAAATCTTCATCACAAACGGCGGGATTGCCGATATTTATGTCGTGTTTGCCCTAACAGACCCATCCTCTAAACATAAAGGAACGAGCGCATTTATCATTGAAAGCGACTTCCCAGGCTTCTCTGTAGGGAAAAAAGAAAAGAAAATGGGAATTCGTTCATCACCGACAACTGAAATTATTTTTGAAGAGTGTCGTGTACCTAAAGAAAACTTACTTGGCGAAGAGGGAGAAGGCTTTAAAATTGCGATGATGACACTTGACGGTGGTCGAAACGGAATTGCCGCACAAGCGGTCGGAATTGCTCAAGGCGCACTTGATGCAGCAACTGCGTATGCGAAGGAACGTGTTCAATTTGGCAAACCAATTGCTGCTCAACAAGGGGTGGGCTTCAAGCTTGCGGATATGGCAACTAGTGTCGAGGCAGCACGTCTCTTAACCTATCAAGCAGCATGGTTAGAATCAGAGGGGCTTCCATATGGTAAAGAATCGGCGATGTCAAAACTATTTGCTGGAGACACGGCGATGAAGGTCACAACAGACGCAGTCCAAGTCTTTGGTGGTTATGGGTATACAAAGGATTATCCAGTGGAGCGTTATATGCGTGATGCAAAAATCACCCAAATTTACGAAGGAACCCAAGAAATTCAACGTCTAGTAATCTCTAGAATGCTAACAAAATAGTGGGACATGGGGAGGTCTGAGTGGACCAGGAAAAAAATGGTGGGACGATGAACCTGTCCCTCTGTCCCAACACAGCAGGGGGTGAAGGAATGCGTAGGAATGATGTGCCGGCTTCGGTAAAGGATGAGCGGCTCATTAAGAAACGGCGAGACCAGATGATTAAAGGAGCGGTGACGCTTTTTAAGGAGAAAGGGTTTCATCGCTCGACAACACGGGAGATTGCTAAGGCGGCCGGTTTTAGCATCGGTACGCTGTATGAATATATTCGAAAAAAAGAGGACGTTCTCTATTTGGTTGTAGATAGTATTTATGACCAGGTTCAGGAACGACTCCAGCAAGCGATCAACACGAAGGAATGTAGTATTGAAAGCTTGAAGCTTGCGATTCGCAATTATTTCCTTGTCATGGATGAAATGCAAGACGAGGTTCTTGTTCTCTATCAGGAGGCCAAATCTCTTTCGAAAGATGCGCTTCCATATGTGCTTAACAAAGAAGTCGAAATGGTCGGCATGTTTGAAAAAGCAATTGAGGACTGTATTGCAAAAGGGGAACTTCAATTGCCAAAGAAGCAGGTTGAGCTTGTTGCTCATAATATTTTTGTGCTAGGCCAGATGTGGGGCTTTCGCCGCTGGGCGATGCGCAAGCTTTTTACACTTGAAGAATATATTGACATGCAAACAGAGCTATTATTAAAAGGGATTGAAAAATAAAAGGGTTTGGGGGAGAAGCAAATGAGTACGGTAGAAGTTTATCGTCCCAAGCATCATGTGCGGTTTGTGACGGCTTCAAGTTTGTTTGATGGGCATGATGCTTCGATTAATATTATGCGCCGCATTCTACAGGCAAGTGGAGCAGAGGTCATTCACCTTGGGCATAACCGCTCCGTGGAGGAAGTAGTCAATGCAGCCATCCAGGAGGATGCACAAGGCATCGCGATTTCCTCCTATCAAGGTGGTCATGTGGAATATTTTAAATACATGTATGATCTTCTTAAGGAGCGGGGAGCCTCTCATATCCGCATTTATGGCGGGGGTGGCGGTGTTATCATCCCTCGTGAAATTAAGGAGCTTCATGAATACGGAATTGCCGGTATTTTTTCACCTGAGGACGGCCGTGTGATGGGACTTCAGGGGATGATCAACAATATGCTGCAAGAATGCGATTATCCAACAAGTACGGAGCTAACAGATGAGCTTGAGTTACTTCAAACAGGAGATTACAAAACCATCGCAAAGCTGATTACGATTGCTGAAAATCACATTGGTAGCACAGCCGAGACTGCCGCAGCCGCAGAAACCATCATTCAAAAAATAAAAGACCTTGAGAAAAAGGTCCCTGTTGTTGGGATTACAGGCACAGGAGGAGCTGGAAAAAGCTCACTAACGGACGAATTAATTCGTCGCTTTATCAATGAAATGGATGATAAAAAGGTAGCGATTCTGTCCGTTGATCCAACAAAGCAAAAAACAGGTGGCGCCTTACTTGGAGACCGGATCCGGATGAATGCAATTTTTAACCCTAGAGTCTATATGCGAAGCCTTGCAACAAGGGGTTCAAAATCAGAGTTATCCCTTGCGATTAAGGATGCCATTGCCGTTGTAAAAGCAGCGGGCTTTGATTTAATCATCGTTGAAACAAGCGGAATTGGGCAGGGGGATGCTGAAATCACAGAGGTTTGTGATATCTCCATGTACGTTATGACAAGTGAATTCGGTGCACCGTCTCAGCTTGAAAAAATCGACATGATTGACTATGCCGACCTCATTGTCATTAATAAATTCGAACGCAAGGGATCAGAGGATGCCAAGCGTCAGGTGCAAAAACAGTACCAGCGCAGCCATCTATTATTTGAAAAAGACTATGAAGAATTGCCGGTGTTCGGCACGATAGCAAGTCAATTCAATGACCCTGGTACGAACGCTCTTTTTGCTAATTTAGTTGCTATAATTAACGAAAAAATCGGTACAGATTGGGAAACGTCCTTTGAAAAAACAGCAGATGTTCAAAAACAAAATGTGATTATCCCAAATGACCGCCGTTATTATTTACGTGAGCTTTCAGATACGGTTCGAAATTATCATAAAAAAGCAGCTGAGCAGGTCGAAATTGCGCGAAAGCTATTCCAAATTAGCGGTACCATTGAAAGTGTGAAGGAGCTTGGGAACACCGAAGTCGTCACTACCCTTGAAAACTTAAAAACTCAATACGAAGCAAAACTCTCGGGTGAATCGAAAAAAATCCTGGCAAACTGGGAAGCGACGAAAGAAACCTACAAAGGCGAGAAATTCATTACAAAAATCCGCGATCGAGAAATTGTTACGATTCTTAAGACAAAGAGCCTTTCTGGTTTATCGATTCCGAAAATTTCGCTACCAGGCTTTAAGGACTTTGGAGAAATTTTGCGATGGGTATATAAAGAAAACGTGCCGGGGGCATTCCCGTATACGGCTGGTGTGTTTCCGTTCAAACGTGAAGGGGAAGATCCGAAGCGTCAGTTTGCTGGTGAAGGGACCCCTGAACGAACAAACCGCCGTTTCCACTATTTATCGAAGGATGATGATGCAAAACGTTTAAGTACGGCATTTGACTCTGTCACCCTGTATGGTGAGGATCCGGCATATCGACCTGATATTTATGGAAAGGTTGGCGAAAGTGGGGTCAGCGTTTGTACGCTTGATGATATGAAAAAGCTGTACAAAGGCTTTGACTTATGTGCACCTTCAACATCAGTTTCAATGACGATCAATGGCCCAGCGCCAATTATTCTAGCGATGTTTATGAATACGGCGATTCACCAACAGGTCGAAAAGCGGGAGCAGGAGCTTGGGCGCATGTTAACAGTGGAGGAATTCCAAGAGGTGCGCGCGAAAACCTTACAAACTGTTCGTGGTACCGTTCAGGCCGATATTTTAAAAGAAGACCAAGGTCAAAACACGTGCATTTTTTCAACAGAATTTGCTCTTAGAATGATGGGGGATATCCAAGAGTATTTCATTGACAACAAAGTTCGTAACTATTATTCCGTTTCGATTTCGGGCTACCATATTGCTGAAGCAGGTGCAAATCCGATTTCGCAACTTGCTTTTACATTATCAAACGGGTTTACCTATGTGGAGTACTACCTTAGTCGTGGCATGAAGATTGATGATTTTGCGCCTAACCTTTCTTTCTTCTTTAGTAACGGTTTGGACCCTGAATATACGGTCATTGGACGCGTAGCTCGTCGCATATGGGCAACTGTTATGAGAGAGAAGTATGGGGCAAATGAACGCAGTCAAAAATTGAAGTACCATGTTCAAACTTCAGGTCGTTCCTTACATGCTCAGGAAATTGATTTTAATGATATTCGTACGACCTTACAGGCGCTTATGGCTCTTCATGATAACTGTAATTCCCTTCATACGAACGCGTATGATGAGGCGATTACCACGCCGACTGAGGAATCCGTAAGACGGGCGATGGCGATTCAAATGATCATTACGAAAGAGCATGGCTTAACGAAAAATGAAAATCCGTTACAAGGCTCATTCATCATTGAGGAGTTAACAGACCTAGTTGAGGAAGCGGTACTACAAGAATTTGACCGATTAAATGACCGCGGTGGGGTTCTGGGAGCAATGGAAACTCAGTATCAGCGCGGAAAGATTCAAGATGAGTCGATGTATTATGAGATGAAAAAGCATACGGGAGAGCTTCCGATTATTGGGGTTAACACGTACCTTAATCCGAACCCACCAACAGAAGAGGAATTAAACAATATCGAGCTTGCCCGAGCAACAAAGGAAGAAAAAGAACTTCAGATTAAAAATTTAAAAGAATTTCAAGACCGAAATAAGGATAAAGTAGAAGAAGCATTGAGGAAATTAAAAATGGTTGCAGTTAATAATGGCAATATTTTTGAGGAATTAATGGAAACGGTACAGGTTGCAAGTCTTGGACAAATTACACAGGCTCTTTATGAAGTGGGTGGACAATACCGTAGAAATATGTAGAAAATGATCGAGGCTGGGTCAAAAACGGTTGACTCAGCCTTAAAAAATGTATTGACTGGCATAAAGTGGTTGATTTTGTTTATAATGAATGATATGTATTTTACAGAACTTATTTTTATTGTAGTTCATAGTTAAACATTATACTCAAGTTTTTTACCAAGATTTGTAGTTACATACATAGAAAGGGAGTGCCTTGATGAGTCTAAATCAATACTCACCAGAGCAAATAAAAGAAATGTCAATGCTTGAAGTAGCGTATGAGATTTTCTTAGGGAGAAAAGATGCAATCGCATTTAACGAGCTAGTTGACGAAGTAGTAAAAACATTAGAGCTTTCCGAAGAAGAACTTCGCGCAAGAATTTCTCAGTTTTATACAGATATCAATATCGATGGTCGTTTTATCACATTAGGTGATAACCGTTGGGGACTTCGTACATGGTATCCATATGAGCAAATCGATGAAGAGGTTACTCATACTGAAAAGCCAAAGAAGAAAAAAAAGGGCAAGAAGAAGAAGGAAGAGGATGACGATCTTATCGACTTCGATGACCTTGATGAAGATGATCTTGATTTCGATGAAGATTATGATGAAGAAGACGAAGATCTAGTAGACATCGACGATGAAGACGAAGAGGAAGAGGATGACGAAGACTTCGATGACATTGACGAAGAGGAAGAGGATTTCGACGACGAGGATGAACTTCTCGATGACGAAGAATATGAGATCGATGAAGAAGACGAAGAACTAGAAGAAGAGGAAGAAGACTAAAGTCTGAAGACATACTGGTAACTAAATTCCACTTAAACTTCGTATTGACTTTTCAATCTTTACTCGGTAGAATACTTTTTGGGCTCTAAAAAAAGAGTATCTACGAAACCATATTACAAGTTTCGCTCCCTTACATATTGTAAGTGGAGCTTTTTTATTTTTATAGGGTAAAAAGGTACGTACGTGAAAAAAGACAAATCCCCGCACCCAGAAAGATTCCTTTATACAATTTCATAAATTTGAGCAAACTTTAACTAATTACATGAATGGGGGAAAAGAGGAAGATGACAAAATATATTTTTGTAACAGGTGGGGTTGTATCATCCCTTGGTAAAGGGATTGTTGCCGCATCTTTAGGCCGTTTATTGAAAAACCGAGGATTGAATGTAACGATTCAAAAATTCGATCCATACATTAACGTGGACCCAGGAACCATGAGTCCATATCAACATGGTGAAGTGTTCGTTACCGACGACGGTGCTGAAACAGACCTTGATTTAGGGCACTATGAGCGTTTTATCGACATTAACTTAAACAAATACAGCAACGTAACGACAGGTAAAATCTATTCAACTGTCTTAAAGAAAGAGCGTCGTGGAGATTATTTAGGTGCAACCGTGCAAGTTATTCCACACATCACAAACGAGATCAAGGACAGAGTATTCCGTGCTGGCCATGAAACAAATGCAGATGTCGTCATAACTGAAATCGGTGGTACGGTTGGAGACATCGAGTCACTACCTTTCTTAGAAGCTGTTCGTCAAATCAAAAGTGACGTGGGCTCTCGCAATGTCATGTATGTGCATTGTACGCTTGTTCCGTACATTAAAGCTGCCGGTGAAATGAAAACAAAACCTACCCAGCATAGTGTAAAAGAGCTTCGTAGCTTAGGAATTCAGCCAAACATCATTGTTCTCCGTACAGAAATGCCAATTTCAGAAGAGATGAAGGATAAAATTGCGTTATTCTGTGACATTGATTCAAGAGCCGTTTTTGAGAGTCGCGATGCGGAAACTCTTTATTCAATCCCGTTATCACTTCAACAACAGGGTATTGATCAAATTGCATGCGAGCACCTTCAACTAGATTGCAAGGAAGCAGACATGACAGATTGGGTCCAGCTTGTTGAGAAAGTGACTAACCTTACTAAAACAACCAATATTGCGTTGGTTGGAAAATATGTAGAGCTTCAGGATGCGTATCTTTCTGTAGCCGAAGCATTAAAGCATGCGGGTTATGCATTTGATTCAGATATCAATATCAACTGGGTGAATTCGGAAGAAGTAACAGATGAAAATGTTTCTGAGTTTCTTGCTGGCGCAGATGGAATTCTCGTTCCTGGTGGATTTGGTGACCGTGGTGTAGATGGCAAAATTTCCGCACTGAAATATGCAAGAGAAACAAAAACGCCATTACTAGGCATATGCCTTGGTATGCAATTAGCATCTGTTGAGTTTGCCCGCAATGTACTTGGTTTAGAAGGAGCACACTCTGCAGAACTTAATCCGGATACTCCACATCCAATCATTGACTTATTACCAGAACAAAAGGATATTGAAGATTTAGGTGGAACACTACGTCTTGGACTTTTCCCTTGTAAAATTGAAGAAGGGACAAAGGCATATGAGGCATATAATGACGAAGTGGTGTATGAGCGTCACCGCCACCGTTATGAGTTTAACAATCATTATCGTCAAGCAATGGAAGCAGCAGGATTTGTCTTCTCAGGAACAAGCCCAGATGGACGTCTTGTGGAAATTATCGAATTGAAAGACCACCCATGGTTCGTGGCTTCACAATTCCATCCGGAATTTAAATCACGACCAAACCGTCCACAACCATTGTTTAGAGAATTTATTCGAGCATCATTAACAAACGCGGAGAAAAATTAATAAGTGATAAAAGAAATGGCGAGTGAAATGAACACTCGCCATTTTCTTTTTTTTATAAATGGAATATCAATTGACGATAAAACAATTATGTTATATATTTATAACACAATGTGAGAAATACATAACATTTTCGAAAGGAGGGGACGCGCCATTTGTTAAAGACAAAGCTAAAGGAATTTCGTGCAAAACATAACATGAATCAACAGACATTGGCAGATAAGGTAGGCGTTAGAAGGGAAACGATTGGGCACCTCGAACGTGGAAACTACAGTCCATCACTAAAATTAGCATGGGACATTGCAAAGGTTTTCGATGTACGGATAGAAGAGATATTTCAATATGAGGAGGAATAAGGGATGGATGAAAGAAGTCAGCAACAGATTGCAAAGGGATTAGCGATTACTTTAGGCGTTGTGTATGTGTCTCTATTTGTTTTCGCGATTTGGAAGTATGTGAGCACGAAGGATATATCAAGCATCACTTGGGAGCTAGTGTTCATTGTTATGATACCAGCATCCATTGCGTGGTTTGCACGTCGGGATGAAAGCTTAACGATTCCTAAAACGATTTCTGGGGATCTAATTGATACCGGATTAAGTAAAAAATCTCAATCAAAAAGAAAAAAATATTATTTTCTGGATTCATTAGGTTTTGCGATTGTTGTGTTGTTCCTTACGATTATTACAACCTTTTTTATCGAAAAAGATTGGCAACACTTATATTTGTTCCCACAATTGAGCGAAGTCGCAAATATTGTTGTAACTTTGTCGCTTGAATTTGTCATCTCGTTACTCGTGTTTTTTTCCATCTCCTATGTATGGGAGGAGTTCAATATAAGAAGATACAACAGAAAATTGGATGAGTTGGAGGACAAACATGAATAAATATGATGAAAAAATTATTCAATTTGCCAAGGAAAAGGATGAGATTTTCGAGTTGCTTCAAAGTGAAGTGCGCAGTAATGGTGGAAAAGTATTTAATTTTTTATTAGAGGGAATATTTTCGTTTGACTCAGCTGTAAAACAATTGGACAGGAAAGAGGCCTTTTATCTTGTCGTGAATCAAGAAAAGGCAGAACTAGTGACCATCCAAAAAACACTAGAGCTCTCCCATCAAGATATATCAGGAGCCATACAAGTGGCGTCTGGTAAAAAAAGTTTTGAGTTTAATGGATATAAATATAAGCTGTTTCGAAAAATTAAATAAATTTCATAAAAAACTTGCCAGTATGTAGGCAAGTTTTTTCTATTCAAATTCGTCGACCATTTCTTTGATTGTAAATTTTAGTCCGAAATAGGCATATAAGGCTGTTATCACGCTTGGGAAACCGAAGCGGGTCCCGTCATCATCTGGAATAAGGGGCTTCGTTAGCTTACTATCAATATGGATATCTACGATTTCATTAAGAGTGCGTTCACCCTCTGTTTTTACAATCGCGGAAATCGCAACCGTTTGAATTCCGTTGCCGCGAAGTTCTTCCGCGAGCTTGATCGCTTCTTCATCAGTTGAAAAACGAGTTATCAATAGAACAGAGTCAACACCCTCAACTTCATTCATTTTTCCATTCGTAAATAAAGGCTTAGCTAATTTTAATGGTTCAGCGCCAAACAGAGCTTCCGTTTCAACAGCAGCCATTTCATCGAAACCATGAACGAAAATGGAGCCATTGCTAATAACAGACTGGGCAAGAATCCTTGCGCCATCCTCCATATTCATTTCCTCTTTTTCCATAATTCTGTTAAAATGACCCTGAAGTTGGGTAGTGAAAATTTTCAGCATACACGTAATTCCTTTCTATTCGTTTTCCTCATACTTTCATTATAACGTTATACGAAAAAAATAAGAAATCATGTCGATTTCTGTTGAGAAAACTTGTTTCGGTGTTGGAAATAAAAGTTTTCTGCGTAAAAATAAGGAAAAATGTTGCCATTGGTAGAATTAAAAATGAATAACGATATAATAATATTCGAAAAAACGAACGTATAATAGCGATCGTAAAAAACCAAGCAATGATTCTAATTTTTTTATCTATTTTAAGGGGGGTTTTTACAAGAATGTCAGAGAAAATCTTAATTGTGGATGACCAATACGGAATACGAATACTGTTAAACGAAGTTTTTCAAAAAGAAGGTTACAAGACATTCCAAGCAGCTAATGGAGTACAAGCAATCGAAATCGTTCAAAAACACTCTCCAGATTTAGTTTTACTAGATATGAAAATCCCTGGTATGGACGGGATAGAAATCTTAAAAAGACTTAAAAAAATCAATCAGGACATTCGAGTTATTATTATGACAGCTTATGGTGAGCTGGATATGATCCAAGAAGCTAAGGATTTGGGAGCAATTACCCATTTTGCAAAACCTTTTGACATTGATGAACTACGTGAAGCGGTTAGAGCAAATATCCCATTAAAATCCGAATAAAAATCACAAAAAATACAAAACCGCATTATTAGTAAGATGAAAACGCTTCATGATAAAATCATGAAATAATGGTTACTTGCGAAATCAAAATCTTGTGATATGCTTAGTACTGTATTGTTGCTATTCCTTAACACAAAGGGCATTTTTGTGTGCTTTTTGTCTGTTAATTTCTATCTAAAAGTCTACATATTATGTTTTTGTTTCGGTCATTCTATTAGGTGATACGAAATCTTTGGAATAGGTATACAATTAACCCCGGCGTTTCTTTGCCGTGGTTCTATGTGTATAGGGACTAATTCCTTATTTTACACAATAAAAACGGTACAAAAGGAGGAAATTCACATGCCTTTGGTTTCAATGAAAGAAATGCTTGAAAAAGCAAAAGCAGAAGGGTATGCAGTAGGTCAGTTTAACCTAAACAATCTAGAGTTCACACAAGCGATTTTACAAGCTGCACAAGAAGAAAATTCACCAGTTATTCTTGGTGTTTCTGAAGGTGCTGGCCGATATATGGGTGGATTCAAAGTAGTAGTTGCGATGGTTAAAGCAATCATGGAAGAATCTAAGATTACCGTTCCAGTTGCAATCCATCTTGATCATGGTTCTTCTTTTGAGAATTGTGCGAAAGCAATTCACGCTGGATTCACATCTGTTATGATTGATGCTTCTCACCATCCATTTGAAGAGAACATTGAGATTACTTCTAAAGTAGTTGAGCTTGCACATTTCCACGGAGTATCTGTAGAAGCTGAGCTTGGTACTGTTGGTGGACAAGAAGATGACGTAATAGCTGAGGGTGTTATCTATGCGGATGTAAATGAGTGTGTTGAGCTTGTTACCCGTACTGGAATTGATTGCTTAGCGCCTGCTCTAGGTTCTGTTCATGGTCCTTACAAAGGTGAACCAAACCTTGGTTTCAAAGAAATGGAAGAGATCGGAAACAAAACTGGTTTACCACTAGTACTTCACGGTGGAACTGGTATTCCTACTAAAGATATTCAAAAATCTATTTCTCTTGGAACTGCAAAAATCAATGTAAACACAGAAAACCAAATTGCTTCAGCTAAAGCAGTACGTGAAACACTTGCTGCAAAGCCAAATGAGTATGATCCACGTAAATACTTAGGACCTGCTCGCGATGCGATTCGTGAAACTGTACAAGGCAAAATGCGTGAATTCGGTTCTTCTGGAAGAGCGTAAGAAACCTTTTTGAATTTCGAACGTCTAATTAAATAGATTGGAGATTCGTCTCCAAACCATATAGAAAAGCCGCTAATTTCCTGTTATATATAACATGATTTGGAATTAGCGGTTTTCTTGCGTTATAATAAGAAAAGCGCAAGACGATTTTTTAAAAAACTTGCCAGTAATATGGGAGTCTAGGGGTAATTACAGATCAACAACACATAAAAAGTGGAAGGAGCTGATTTGTGAACTTTACCCAATTAAAAACATAGACGAACTTAACAACTTAGAAAAAAGTCCTTCAACAAGATTCACTTCAACAACACGAAACTTCACGTAAACTGTATCTCAAAAACCAAAAGAAAAAAGTATCACTTAGGTCCTATGAACAGTTCCCTAAAGAAATATCTTTAATGGGATGATTTGATTGTTTTTGCGAAAAGGTATAAAATGAAACATGATTTTTATATTTTCGTGAAAACTAAAATTAAAACTTGTACAATCACGCAGTAAATTTATGTTAAAATATACCAACTCGAGTGAAGTGCCGTATGTCATTTTTAGGTAAATAAGGGAATAGAACTGCCTAACAAGCTAGATTTCATCCAGTAGTGTTCACCGGATAGCGTCTACCCGTGGCAATTCAAGGTTTCCCTTACTAACCGTCATCTTCGCTAGAAGGGAGCCACTTATGGAAAAACTTAAAATAGCAGGCGGTTATCCACTAAAAGGATCTGTAAAAATCAGTGGGGCGAAGAATAGTGCAGTTGCCCTCATTCCAGCAACAATCCTAGCCGAAACGCCAGTTACAATTGAAGGTCTTCCTGATATATCAGACGTGCAAATTTTAGGTGATTTGCTTGAAGAAATCGGGGGCCATGTAGAGATAAATAAAGAAGAAATATATGTTGACCCAACCAATATTGTGTCCATGCCATTACCGAACGGAAAAGTAAAAAAGCTTCGTGCTTCCTACTACTTAATGGGTGCGATGCTCGGTCGTTTTAAAAAAGCTGTAATTGGTTTGCCTGGTGGATGCCATTTAGGTCCGAGACCAATTGACCAACATATTAAGGGCTTTGAAGCACTTGGAGCAAAAGTAACAAACGAACAAGGTGCGATCTATCTTCGTGCAGATGAACTAAGAGGAGCTCGTATATACCTTGACGTTGTAAGTGTAGGTGCAACCATTAATATCATGCTAGCAGCAGTGCGTGCTAAGGGACGTACAATCATTGAAAACGCCGCGAAAGAACCGGAAATTATCGATGTTGCGACATTATTGACAAGCATGGGTGCAAAAATTAAAGGCGCCGGAACAGATGTCATCCGCATTGATGGCGTTGATTCCTTACAGGGCTGCCGCCATACCATTATTCCTGATCGTATCGAAGCAGGTACATATATGATTATTGGAGCCGCGATGGGTGAAGGGGTATTAATTGATAATGTCATCCCACTTCACTTAGAATCTTTGATTGCCAAGTTTCGCGAAATGGGTGTAACCGTTGAAACAAGCGACGATCAAATCTGGGTTGCCGGAAATAAAGATTTGAAATCTGTTGATATTAAAACACTTGTGTATCCAGGCTTCCCAACGGATCTTCAACAGCCTTTTACATCCTTACTTACAAAAGCAAGTGGAACAGGTGTTGTAACGGATACGATTTATGGTGCAAGATTTAAGCACATCGACGAGCTGCGTCGCATGAATGCACAAATTAAAGTTGAAGGTCGTTCGGCAATTGTCACTGGACCTGTTCAACTTCAAGGGGCAAAAGTGAAGGCAAGTGACTTACGTGCAGGTGCTTCACTTGTTGTGGCTGGCCTCATGGCAGAAGGTGTAACAGAAATTACAGGTCTAGAGCATATCGACCGTGGCTATAGCCATTTGGAAGAAAAATTAACAGGATTAGGCGCAACCATTTGGAGAGAAAGCCTAACAGAAGACGAAATTGAACAGCTGCAAAATTCATAATTCAGTAATAATTTCCAAACTCCCACTACAAAAAGTGGGAGTTTTCATGTATTCTTAAGAAGAAAAGTGCAAGCGAGCGTTTAGCGACGTACGGACTGAGGCACACAGGATGTGGGTCACACAGACGTTGCCACAGGACGTGGCGATTTTAGTCTGTGTTCCTTAAGGAGATAAAGGAAACACGAAGAGCGCAGCGGTTCGATGTTGAGCTTATCGTACGAAGGGTGAGGGAAGTCTCGCTAGTCGCTGCGAGCTGGAACTAGACAGATGGAAAAGTAGAGAGAAAGCGTTTTTATGATATGAGAATGTTAAACACACGCCAGAAAGAGACTACTACCAGCTAGGGGGAAGGATCATGGAAAGAAGCTTATCAATGGAGCTTGTACGTGTTACAGAAGCAGCAGCATTGGCATCAGCTCGTTGGATGGGTCGTGGTAAAAAAGACGAAGCAGATGGAGCAGCAACCTCTGCGATGAGAGATGTATTTGACACAATCCCAATGAAGGGACAAGTTGTCATTGGAGAAGGAGAAATGGACGAAGCCCCAATGCTTTATATAGGCGAAAAGCTGGGGAATGGCTATGGACCAAGAGTGGACGTTGCAGTTGACCCACTGGAAGGAACCAATATATTAGCATCTGGTGGATGGAATGCGCTTTCTGTGTTAGCGGTAGCCGATCATGGGAATTTGCTTCATGCCCCAGACATGTATATGGATAAAATTGCAGTGGGACCTGAAGCAGTCGGGCTAATCGATATCAACGCACCGATTATCGATAACCTAAAAGCGGTTGCAAAAGCAAAAAACAAGGATATTGAAGACGTTGTGGCAACTGTCTTAAATCGTCCCAGACATGAGCATATCATTGCGCAATTACGTGAAGCAGGGACTCGTATTAAGTTAATTAATGACGGTGATGTTGCTGGTGCAATCAATACAGCATTCGATCATACAGGTGTGGACATTTTATTTGGCTCTGGTGGTGCTCCTGAGGGTGTTTTATCAGCGGTTGCATTGAAATGTTTAGGTGGCGAAATTCAAGGGAAACTTATTCCGCAAAACGATGAAGAAATTGCTCGTTGTATAAAAATGGGACTTGATGTTACAAAGGTTCTTCGTATGGAAGACTTAGTCAGTGGTGACGATGCCATTTTTGCAGCAACAGGTGTCACTGATGGAGAGCTGTTACGCGGAGTTCAATTTAAAGGCTCAATCGGGACAACTCATTCACTTGTTATGCGTGCAAAGTCTGGAACTGTTAGATTCATAGACGGTAGACATAGCTTGAAGAAAAAACCAAATTTAGTAATTAAATAGAGTAGAGGCGAGTCTTTGTACTCGCTCTCTTTATAATCAAGCCTTTTAACACGAAAACGTATAACTCTATCAAAATAAGGGTATTGATTAAAAATACGAGAATAGGGTAAAATAAAGGAGATTAGACTGGTCATTATATCTTCTTAAAAATTTCAAAATAAGGATTTCCTTTGCACAACCGTTAAGCGGTTAAAACTTCAATGCAATCCTCAGAATGCTTCTAAATCATTCCATCCATAATTATCCATATAAAATGTTTCATAATGTCTCTTTACTGCTAAGAGGAGAAAATGCGAAAACGCTTTTATATGATGGACGAATGAACCAATCATCAAATGCGGCTTTGCGTATCTGCTGAATAATTTAAAGCAAATCAATTGGAAAGCATTACGAGAAATAAACTAAAAATCAAAGAGTGGTGTACCAATGAGTATTACAATTTCAAGCTTGGAAAACATGAAGCTAAAAGAATTATATGAATTAGCACGTGAATATAAGGTTTCCTACTACAGCAAATTAACGAAGAAAGAGTTAATTTTTGCGATTTTAAAAGCACGTGCTGAACAGGATGGCCTTTTATTTATGGAGGGTGTTCTTGAGATTATCCAATCAGAAGGATTCGGTTTCCTACGCCCTATTAACTATTCCCCATCCTCAGAGGATATCTACATTTCAGCCTCCCAAATCCGTCGTTTTGACCTACGAAATGGGGATAAGGTTTCAGGTAAAGTACGTCCTCCAAAAGAAAATGAACGCTATTACGGTCTTCTGCATGTTGAGGCTGTCAACGGGGATGACCCAGAATCTGCAAAGGAACGTGTCCACTTTCCTGGTCTAACACCTCTATATCCAGATCGCCAAGTGATCTTAGAGACAAAGCCAAATCATATTTCTACACGAATTATGGACATTCTCGCACCAGTTGGTTTCGGTCAGCGTGGTCTAATCGTAGCGCCTCCTAAGGCTGGTAAAACAATGTTGATTAAGGAAATCGCAAACAGCATTACAACAAACCATCCAGAGGCTGAATTAATTGTTTTATTAATTGATGAGCGTCCGGAAGAGGTTACAGATATCGAACGTTCTGTAGCAGGTGACGTGGTAAGTTCTACTTTCGACGAAGTGCCAGAAAACCATATAAAGGTTGCGGAGCTCGTGCTTGAAAGAGCGATGCGTCTGGTTGAACACAAACGTGACGTGATTATTCTTATGGATAGTATCACGCGTCTTGCGAGAGCTTATAACCTTGTGATTCCTCCGAGTGGTCGTACGCTATCAGGGGGGATTGACCCTGCAGCATTCCACCGTCCAAAGCGTTTCTTCGGGGCAGCAAGAAATATCGAAGAGGGCGGTAGCTTAACAATCCTAGCGACTGCACTGGTAGATACAGGCTCACGGATGGATGACGTCATCTATGAGGAATTCAAGGGTACGGGTAACATGGAGCTACACTTAGATCGTTCACTTGCTGAAAGACGTATTTTCCCTGCCATCGACATTCGTCGCTCTGGTACGCGTAAAGAAGAGCTTCTTATTGAAAAAGAAAACCTTGATAAAATCTGGGCAATCCGTAAAGCAATGTCAGATCAACCAGATTTTGCGGAGAAATTTTTACGTAAACTTAAGCAAACTAAAACAAATGCAGAGTTCTTTGAAATGCTTGAAGCAGAAAAGAAAGCGGCAATTGCTCGGAGAAGCAGCAGTAGACCTGAGGCGTAAGAAGTATGTGTTGCGTGAGTCCGCACGAAAATTCTTGTTGGAAAAATTAACGATTTTTAACAGCAGGATTAAGTTGCAATTCATAGCTTCACTTGTTATAATTTCAACATGTGCGTTTTAGGTTTTCAAAATTGTACATGTAACTATGCAATTTTGCTAAAACGTAACTCTGTTTCGATCAAGGATTCAGGGCGGAAGGAGATGAGACGAATGAAATCAGGAATTCATCCAAACTATAAAAAAGTTATGGTGAAATGTGCTTGTGGCAATGAATTTGAATCTGGTTCTGTAAAAGAGGAGATACGCGTTGAGGTATGCTCAGAGTGTCACCCATTCTATACAGGCCGTCAAAAATTCGCTGATGCAGGTGGACGTGTAGATAAATTCAACAAAAAATACGGTATTAAATAATATCGATTTTGAAAAGCCAAAAACAGGCAAGTTTTTTCTTCTTGCCTGTTTTTTGTGCTACTAGACTTATTTTACTCGCATTTATTTTAACCTCATATCAATAATCCTCATACTTACAGTCAATAGTTGACTCGAGGCTAGTAACAACCGAGGAAAGGAAGGATCTAGTTTCATGTATATTATGAAGCAAAGTGGCTGGCTTGAAGTAATTTGTGGAAGCATGTTTTCAGGAAAATCCGAAGAGTTGATTCGACGTGTTCGTCGTACTGAATTTGCTAGACAATCTGTTCAGGTATTTAAGCCTCAAATTGATAATCGATATAGTGATCATTCTGTTGTATCTCACAATGGGACATCCTTTGTCGCAATTCCAGTGGCAAGTTCTGCTGAAATTTTGGAAAAGACTTGCGCTGAGACAGACGTTGTCGCAATTGATGAAGTGCAATTTTTCGACGATGAGATTGTGGAAGTTGTCCAAATTCTTGCAAACCGTGGCCATCGCGTTATCGTTGCTGGCTTAGACCAAGACTTCCGCGGTGAACCGTTTGGAAAAGTTCCAGAATTACTTTCGTTAGCTGAGTTGGTTACGAAATTACAGGCTGTTTGCTCTGTGTGTGGATCTCCTTCAAGCAGAACACAGCGTTTAATCGATGGAAAACCAGCCTCTTATGATGATCCAGTAATTTTAGTCGGCGCTTCTGAGTCATACGAGCCTCGTTGTCGTCATCATCATGAAGTACCAGGAAAGCCACTACTAAAGTCAGTTGCACAAAAGGATACAATGAAATTATAAGGCGCTCCGTGGGAGTGCTTTTTTTGAATGTAAAAAAGACCAGGCTGTCAGTCCTGATCTAAAATAGAAATCCGAGTACTTTTTTACGTTTTCTAGACCCTTCCACTTTTTCAAGGGTGATGGCTGTTTGTTTTTGAAGCTCTTCTTTTTCCTTTTCGAGCTGCTCGATATATGCCTCCATTTTCTGCATTCTTTTTTGTAGCTCGTCGATTTCTTTGCGATGCTGCAAGAGCTGGTAGGATACTACATCACTTGCTTTTTCGTCGATGCGCCTTTCGTTCTCTTTAATCCGTTCCATGATTGTGTTTAATTTATCTGAAAGAGTTTTTTCTGAAGCTTGTACCATTTTCCGTGCAGTCCCCTTCCTAGGTTCTGGTGGTGATAGTTTGATTTTATCAAATGGGACCCCAGATTTCACTTGATTCCGTATCCCTTCGAATAATGGAAGGTCCATTTCCTCAAACACATAGTGCCCATATTCATTTTTTTTACATGGTATTTCAAAGTTTTTAATCCACTTCCGGACGCTTTTTGTTGAAACTCCCAATTTTTTTGCAAACTCCGCAGTATTCACACCAATCACTCCCCCGAATTTTCTTCTTCCTCTATGCTATGCCTCAATTTCTCCCGTTCTTTGTATAGTAGTACGATTCTCCCTATTCCTTGTAAAATCCTGCCGGGTAGACAAAACTAGTAGCTTTTCGTCAAAGAAAGAAGCAAACCAACAGAAAACATGCCATTCGACAGCGAAATTTGAAGGAATTAGGTTTGGGATTAAGGTACTGTGATTGGATAGTGCCTGGGTACCCTCAACATCCTAGAAAAAGGAAATTGGAGGCGGTCCATGGGGGCTAGAGTATCCCCAACTTCCTAGAAAAAGGAAATCGGTGGTAGTCTAAGAGGTCTGGAGCACCCCCAACATCCTAGAAAGTGGAAATTGGTGTCAGCCCAGAGCGTGTGGAGTACCCCCAACATCCTAAATAGAGGAAACTGATGGTGGTCTAGAAACGTAAGCAATCCAAATGAGTATCGTCAAACATTCATTCCGTTGTAATTTGCTTTGACCTATATGGGTACCCTATACTATAATTATACTGTTATGGACTAAATTTGAGGTGAAGAGTGTGTTCGATCGTTTAGAGGCTGTTGAAGCTCGTTATGAAAAATTAAATGAACTATTAAGTGATCCAGATATCGTGAGTGACACAAATAAACTACGTGAATATTCAAAAGAACAATCTGATATACAAGAAACCGTTGAGAAATATAGAGAGTACAAAGAGGTTAAGGAACAATTAACCGATGCGAAAGCGATGCTTGAAGAAAAGCTCGATGCGGAAATGCGTGAAATGGTGAAGGAAGAAATTAATGAACTTGAGGACCAAATGGAGGAGCTTGAGGAGCGACTTCACGTCCTGTTATTGCCGAAGGATCCAAACGATGACAAAAACGTTATCATGGAAATTCGCGGTGCTGCAGGTGGAGATGAGGCTGCGCTATTTGCCGGTGATCTTTACCGTATGTACAGCCGCTTTGCTGAGCACCAAGGCTGGAAGACTGAAGTGATGGATGCCAACACAACTGGTGTAGGTGGATATAAAGAGATCATTTTTATGATTACCGGAAAAGGTGCCTATTCGAAATTGAAATTTGAAAATGGGGCACATCGTGTGCAACGTGTTCCTGAAACGGAGTCAGGCGGACGTATCCACACATCAACAGCGACTGTTGCGGTATTACCTGAAGCAGAAGAGGTTGAAGTCGAAATTCATGAAAAAGATATTCGTGTAGATACATTTGCATCCAGTGGCCCAGGAGGACAAAGTGTTAACACCACCATGTCAGCGGTTCGTTTAACGCATTTGCCAACTGGAACTGTGGTTTCCTGTCAGGATGAGAAATCGCAAATTAAAAATAAGGAAAAAGCAATGAAAGTATTGCGCGCACGTGTTTATGATAAGTTCCAACAAGAAGCACAAGCGGAATACGACCAAAATCGTAAGCAAGCCGTAGGTACAGGCGACCGTTCAGAGCGTATCCGTACGTACAATTTTCCGCAAAACCGTGTAACCGACCACCGTATTGGATTAACGATTCAAAAGCTTGATCAAATCCTAACTGGAAAGCTTGATGAAGTGATTGATGCCTTAATCATGGAAGACCAAGCTAGAAAAATGGAGCAAGCCGAATAATGGCGGAATTTCAAAAAATATTCGAAGCCCTCAAATGGGCTTCTTCTTTTTTAAAGGAAAATGGTCGGGATGAAAATATTTCGGAAATGTTGTTGTGTCATTATCTGGGGATGAGTAGAGCAAAGCTACTCGGAGAACTACGTGAGGAACTAGATGCTGCAGTGAAAGAAAAATTTGTGGCAGCTGTTGGTAAGGTTGTGAGCGGAGTTCCAGTTCAACACATTATTGGTTACGAGGAGTTTTACGGGCGCAGATTTTTGGTGAATGAGGAAGTTTTAATCCCAAGACCTGAGACAGAAGAGTTGGTTCAAGGGTTGCTTGCGAGAATGGAGCGTTTATTCGGTACATCCGAAGGAATTAAGGTTGTGGATGTGGGGACAGGAAGTGGCGCGATTTCGATTACACTTGCTCTTGAGAATGAGAACCTAGACGTAATGACAGTTGATATTGCAAAGGCTTCTCTAGATGTGGCGAAGGAAAATGCGAGCCGATTAGGTGCGAAAGTAATGTTTTTTGAAGGAGATTTATTAGGTCCGATTATGGCTGAAGGAATAAAGGTTGATGTAGTCGTTTCGAATCCACCATATATTCCAGAAGAAGATATTCCGAGATTGTCGACAGTGGTAAAGGACCATGAGCCAATCCGGGCATTGGTTGGCGGTCAGGATGGACTTGATTTTTATCGAAGGTTTATGAAGGAAATTCCGCTTGTATTGAAAGAAAAAGGGATTGTGGGCTTTGAAGTCGGGATTGGCCAAGGCGAATCTGTTGCAGACATGTTGCGAGAGACATTTCTTGGGGCAACAGTAGAGGTCGTGAACGATATCAACGGCAAAGACCGAATGGTGTTTGCGGAAATAGGGTTTTAGTAAAGGCTTGGGGACGTGATCCCAAGCCTTTTTTGATGAATCACCAGCAGTTTAATAGTTGCGCTTCCACGAAATAAAATAGACGATGATCTGAATCAACGGATATAGCAGTAATAAGATAATGGGATAGTACGGGATGAAATCTGAGATGAATGGATAGACAAAAAATAGGGCAGTGATGATCGGAAACGTGTACCACATACTAATATAAGAAGCCCGACATGCCTTTCCGGTGAGTTCCTTTTCACGCTCATCTCCTTCTTCAAATTCAACTGGCAACAAAAATGCACTTTTCCATGACTTGCGTTTCTTTTTCAGCTTTGGAAGTATAGTGGCTGAAAAAATGATTCCTACTACAATGGCAATGAACGCGGGCAACATATTAATTTCAACGGTCCAAGGTGGCTCTTGATTGGTTTTTACAATCTCTGCAAAGTCTAAATGCGCGTAATACATCGTTGAAAATGCCCAGCCCAAAAGTGCGATCGAAATAATTGAATACACTAAATTACGAAAAATACTCATTTTTCCTCATCCTCCAAATAAAATATTTCTTCAATTGGCAAGTTAAACGTTCGTGCGATATTCATTGCTAGCAAGAGTGAAGGGATATAGCTTCCTTTTTCCATGGCAACGATTGTTTGTCGTGTTACATTGACCTTTTCAGCAAGTGCGCCTTGTGTCAAGCTGTGCCTTGCGCGGAGTTCCTTCACGTGATTTTTAATCTCCATTTACAATATCCTCCATTTGTTTCTACTTACATTGTAAAGTAAACCATACATTTTGTAAAGTAAACTTGACATTTTATTTTTAGACCCACACTAGGTGGTGTTCTTAGTCTTTGATCCTAAACTGACAAAATACCTCAAAAAATAGTTTAATAGATTTTTCAAATTTGGTAGTTTAGGAATCTATATTTTTGGCGAGAATGGTTTTTGAAGGGATGGTGCTTGAAAATGAGTAAACAAATTACGATTGTATCATTTATATTTTTACTGTTAATTGGGGCGAATAGCCATTTATTAATAAAAGAAACAAGTGCACAGGAGCCACAGGTTATTCCGGATGAAGCCATTCGACTACGAATTTTAGCTAACAGTGATTCCGATGAAGATCAGGCATTAAAGCGCAAGGTACGTGATGCGGTAAATGCAGAAATTACTGAGTGGGTCGCAGAGTTAACTTCAATTGAAGCGGCTAGAGAGTTGATTCAAGAAAGACTACCAGAAATCGAGAAAATCGTTGCTGGCGTATTAGAAGAAGAAAATAGCAATCAAACATATACAGTTGATTACGGACGCAATGTTCAATTTCCAACAAAGCTTTATGGGCAATTCCTATATCCGGCTGGTGAGTATGAAGCAATTCTAATTTCATTAGGTGAAGCTAAAGGGGCAAATTGGTGGTGTGTGTTGTTCCCGCCATTATGTTTCTTAGATTTCTCAACAGGTGATGCTATTGAAGCATCTGATGAGGAAGGAAAAGATGTAGCGCTTGAGCAAGAGATTGTGAAGAAAGATAAGAAAGAAAAGAAGGACAAGGAAGACAAAGAAGATCAAGATGAAAGTGATGAGGAAGAAGTCGAGGTCAAATTTTTCTTAGTTGAGTTTTTCACATCTTTATTTAGCTAAAAATCTAGCATTTAGTTCTATTTTTCAAGATGCCTCATAGAGTAGTTACTAGGATAACGAAAAATGGGGTGGCGAAAATGAAACAATTTAGAACGGCAAATGAGCAGGACATCGAAAGGGTAACTGCCTTTTTAGGACAAGCTGAAGTTAGTTCAGAAGGTATTTCTTCGATTATTGATCACTTTATTCTATTGGAGGATGATGAACAAAAAATTCTAGCGACGTTAGGGATTGAAAGAATTGAGCAAGATGGATTGCTTCGATCTCTTGTCATTTCTCCAGGTGTGGATCAAACGAATTTATTAACTTTATTTAAAAGTGCCATTTCCCTTGCAAAGCATAAGGAGTTAAATCGAGTGTTTTTAGCGACAAATAAGCAAGCATCGATTCAATTTTTTGCAATGCTTGGCTTTGAGCAAGTGGAGAAAGAGAAGCTTCCAGGTCATATTGAATGCTCGAATCATATCTCACAGCTTCTTAAAGAGGCTGATCCGAAGTTCATGGTTTCACAAATTGAAAAATAATTGTATTTTAAACTCCTAAATGTGGACGGAATGTGCGCAAGTGGGGGTTTTTATTTTGGTTTTTGTCATCTGATTGTGGATAATGTGGATAAACATAGGTTGTTAAAAGGCAAAAAAGTGTGATAATCTATGGAACATGATGAAAAATATGGGCTGTGGATGAAATATTTCCTCTTTGTGTGGGTTGTGGCAAAACTGGTTATATCCACATAATTATCCACATTTTAGAGTTTGTTATCCACAAAATGTGGATAACACTTGTTTTTCACCACTTATAAACCTATACTTTTTTATATTACAATAATTAAAAAGTGACATCACTAAAGGATTTTTATATAGGAGTTGCGTTACATGGAAACAAAACAATGGGTTGTGGATAAATACCAACAAAATTTAGAATCTTATCCACAAATAATAGAAGCGGCAAGTCTTCTACAGAAAAATGAAGTAGTCGCATTCCCGACCGAAACGGTGTATGGGCTTGGAGCTAGTGCTTTATCAGATGAGGCTGTTGCGAAAATTTACGAGGCAAAGGGGCGTCCGAGCGATAATCCACTGATTGTCCACATCTCCACAATTGGGCAGCTACATAAAATTGTTCAGGATATTCCTGAGCAGGCGGAGCGGCTAATTGCGAAATTTTGGCCAGGTCCTCTAACACTTGTTTTAAAAAGAAAAGAAGATGCCGTTTCAAAAAAGGTGACAGCAGGACTTGAAACGGTAGCGGTACGAATGCCAAGTCATCCGGTCGCTTTGGCTTTGATTTCCGCATCAGGTCTACCACTTGCAGCGCCGAGTGCGAATACTTCTGGTAAGCCAAGTCCGACACTTGCAAAGCATGTAGCGGATGATCTGACTGGAAAAATCGCGGGGATTCTTGATGGCGGAGCAACGGGTGTTGGATTAGAGTCAACTGTTCTGGATTGTACGAGTGAGGTGCCTGTCATTTTACGACCAGGTGGAGTGACAAAGGAACAGCTTGAGGCAGTATGTGGTGTTGTCGAGGTCGATAGGGCCATTTTGAGAGAAGGCGAAGCACCGAAATCACCTGGAATGAAATATAAACATTATGCGCCAACTGCACCACTTACGATTGTGAATGGCCGGGTAGAATTTATCCAGTCTCTCGTAAAAGAAAAACAAAATGAGGGCTTAAAGGTTGGTGTCCTCACAACGACAGAGCGTGAAAATACGTATGAAGCAGATAGAATTATTGCTTGTGGCTCCCGTGAGGACTTGGAGTCAGTTGCAAATAGACTTTATGACGTATTGCGCTTATTTGATGAAAGTGGTGTCGATGTGATTTTTAGTGAGAGCTTTCCAAGTGAAGGTATTGGACAAGCGATCATGAATCGCTTAACCAAGGCAGCAGGACATAAAGTGATAACTGAATAATTGGGAAATCCTTCTTCAGTATGTGTTCAAAAAGGAGGATGAAAAGGACCGAGGAGTTCTAGGCGGTGAAGTTTTGAGGAGCGGAGCGTATGCATTTAATACGTGAGCACCGGAAAAACAAGCCAACAAAGAAATCCGATGTGTCATTTTCACCTGACTTTTTGAACATCCTTCTTCTATTTCGATTTGTACATGCATATGTTGAAATAGGCACGTCCAAGGAGGTAGAAGATGGATATTACAGCATTTCTCGGGGAAATTATAACCTTATTTATTATGGCATTTGCTTTAGGAATGGACGCATTTTCCGTTGGACTAGGGATGGGATTAATCCGGTTAAGGCTTAAGCAAATTTTTTCAATCGGGATTACCATTGGTCTGTTTCATATGTGGATGCCATTGGCAGGCATGATGATTGGACACTTTTTATCAGATACATTTGGAGCTATTGCAACCTATGTAGGCGGAGGATTGCTGTTGTTTTTAGGCTTACAAATGATTATTTCTTCCTTCAAGGACGATGATCACCAGCGTATGATTACACCGGTTGGAATCGGCTTATTTATTTTTGCGTTAAGTGTGAGCTTAGACAGTTTTTCAGTCGGGCTTTCGCTAGGGATATACGGTGCGAAAACGGTTATGGTGATTCTCATGTTTGGGATCGTTAGTATGGTTCTTTCGTGGATTGGACTACTATTAGGTCGAAAGGTACAAAACTGGCTTGGTACATACAGTGAGGTTTTAGGCGGGTGCATTCTCCTCGTCTTTGGTGTAAAACTACTATTTCCCTTATAAAAGGGGAAAATTATGACAAAACTGCGAGTGCGGGTGAAATTCCGTGCTCTTTTTTTAAATATTGGCTATCTCTTTCATGTGAATCTCGATTATAATGGAATTATATCGAATTTTGTCTAAATATTTGGGTCGAATGTAGCATGAGGGCAACGATGAAAAGGGTGATGAAATGATACGCGTTTTATTTGTTTGCACAGGAAATACATGTAGAAGTCCGATGGCTGAAGCCATTTTGCGGAAGAAGGCTGGCGGTGGCATTGAGGTCAAATCGGCAGGGATTTTTGCTAGTGACGGAAGTCCTGCTTCAACGAATACTACCCACGTATTACAGGAAAATGAAATAGAGTGTCAGCATTCGTCTTCCTTTTTAACACAAGACCTGGTAGAGTGGGCGACTTGCATTTTAACCATGACCAGTCATCATAAACAGGCAATCCTTCACAGTTTCCCGGAGGCTCAGGACAAGGTGTATACATTAAAGGAATATGCGGAAAGCAGTGGGGATGTTTCAGACCCTTTCGGAGGACCGGTTGAGATCTATAGAGAAACCTATGCGGAACTTGAATTATTAATTGAAAAAGTACTTTCTAAACTATAATAGATAGATTCAGGGGGAAAATCGGGTGGAAAAAAGGCGCTACAAATTTGGTCTAAGATTAAAATTAGTACTATTTACAACTATTTTAGCAGTTGTGACGTATTCAACATCGGCATTATTCATTTATTTTGTCTATCCTTTCGTTGAAGAAATGGTGAGTCAACAAATCTTTGTGATAAGCACACTGGCTTTAGGTATTATCTGGTCTGGAATTCTTGCTTATTTTGCGGCATCCTTCATTACAAAGCCTCTTCAGAAGCTAGAACAGGTGGCCATTCATGCTGCAAACGGTGATATTCGCGAGGATGTACCGGTGTTAAAATCAGATGACGAGATTCGTAGCCTGAGTCTTGCGTTTAATAAAATGCTACACAATCTTCGTGAGATGGTACATAATATCGAGGAAAACTTTGAAAATACGAATCAAAAGGTAATTGAGATTACGAAGGCTTCTAGTCTTGCTTCAGAGCAGGCGGAAAATATTAATCGCACAATTTCTGAGATTTCCAAGGGTGCTGACAGCTCCGCGGTATCGATTCAAGAAACGGCTGAATCCGTGGAGGATGTGATTCAAATTGCCGAAGAGGTACAGCAAAATGCGAAAACGTCACAGAACTTATCTGTTGAAATGGTTGATACCTTAAATGACAGTAAAGATGTTGTGCATTCGCTCGTTTCTGGAATTAACAAGCTTGTTGAAAACAATCAAACCTCGCTTGAGGCGGTAAATCGACTAGAGACAAATGCGAAGGAAGTGGAGCATATCATTTCACTTGTTGGTGATATTGCTGGTCAAACGAACTTACTTGCATTAAATGCTTCCATTGAAGCCGCACGCGCCGGTGAGCACGGAAAAGGCTTTGCGGTGGTTGCAGAAGAAGTGAGAAAGCTTGCAGATGAAAGTTCAAAGGCTGTTCAGGGCATTTCTGAGTTGATTAAAAATATTCAGCAAGAGGTTCGAAATGTGGTCGTCCAGATTTCAGAACAAGTGGCGGTTGCGAACGAAGAAGCGAAAAAAGGAACGATCACAAATGAGTCAATTGCTGAAATGACAACGTCTGTCCATGAGGTGGCTGATGCTGTGAAGCAAATTGCAGCTTTGGTTGAAAAACAAATGGACCGCATTCAAGCGACATCCTTGCAGTCACAAGAGGTTGCGGCGATTGCAGAAGAAACATCTGCCGGTGCACAGGAAGTAAGTGCAGCAACCCAGCATCAAACTAGTGTAATTTGTGATGTAGACAGTTTAGCCCAGGAGCTTGCTGGTCAAGCAAGTCAGTTAAAGCAAACTATTCAACGATTTACGTTATAAAACTCTTAAAAAATAGCTCCCGTTTTGGTTCGGGAGTTCTTTTTTAGGTATAATAAGGGTTAAAGTATATGTCTTTGGTTGAAGATTTGGCCAAGGCGCATTTTAATATAGGGGGATTTACGATGAAAGTTGCAATTGCATCAGACCATGGTGGTTTAAATTTACGTGAAGAAATCAAGCATTTACTAGATGAACTTGAGATTGAATATGATGACTTCGGTTGTGAATGTTCTACTTCAGTTGATTACCCGGACTATGCTCTACCAGTTGCGAAAAAAGTAGCGGACGGGGAATATGATCGTGGTATTTTAATTTGCGGAACTGGAATTGGAATGAGCATAGCTGCGAACAAGGTTCAGGGCATTCGTTGTGCACTTTGCCACGATGTATTTAGTGCAAAGGCAACTCGTGAACATAATAACAGCAACATTTTAGCAATGGGTGAGCGTGTGATTGGCCCAGGACTTGCGCGTGAAATTGCAAAAGCGTGGCTTACAACTGAGTTTTTAGGTGGCCGCCATGAAAACAGAATCAATAAAATTTCTGTATACGAAAACAGCCCATCCAGGGAATAACATACGAGATTATAGCGCCTGAGGACTTGATGTATCAGGCGTTTATTTTTTAAAATGAAAAATACACGTGGGACAAGGAACCTGTCCCTCTGTCCCAAGGAGGTAAATGATAATGGTTGCGGATCTTGAGGTATGGAGAGGTCAGCTTCGGACGATTCTTTCAGAGTTTGTGGAAAAAGCTTCGTTGAAAAGAGGGGAGTTACTTGTTGTCGGATGCAGTACGAGTGAGGTTATCGGTGAACGTATTGGAACGGCGGGATCTGAGGAAGTGGCCGAAATGATTTTTAGCGAACTAGATTCTCTTCGTGAAAATGTGGGTGTTGAGCTCGCGTTTCAGTGCTGTGAACATTTAAACCGCGCATTGGTTGTTGAGCGTGAAACGGCATCACATAAAAATTATGAACAAGTAACAGTCGTGCCAGTTCGAACAGCAGGTGGCGCTATGGCAACCTATGCATACGGACATTTTAACGATCCAGTTGTAGTTGAGTTTATTAAAGCTGAAGCGGGAATCGATATCGGCGACACCTTCATCGGGATGCATCTAAAACACGTTGCCGTACCAATTCGTAGCTCCATAAAGGAAATTGGTGGAGCCCACGTCACAATGGCCAAAGCCAGACCAAAACTCATCGGAGGAGAACGTGCTGTCTATCCCGACAAAAAAGAAAATAAAAAATGCTAGAAGAGCTACGAGGAGCCAAGGGACCAAGGGGACGGTTCCTGTGGCTCTTTTTTTATTCTTGATTTTATGTGTAACATTTTAGGGGTTAGTTCGTTTTGTAAGTGAGGTATGATGATGGTAACGAGAGAAAGGGGGCGCAGATGAGTAAAGAACGAAATGAAAAATTAGATGATATTTATCGTCGTTATGCGGAACCCCTCTTTTATTATTTGTTACGAATGTCAGGTTCCTCCACTTTAGCGGAGGAACTTGTTCAGGAAACGTTCTTCCGGGCGACGGTTTCCCTGTCCTTTTACAAATACGAGGATGTTAAACCATGGCTATTTAAGGTGGCCCGTAATACCTACCTTGACGAATGGAGAAAGCGACAACGGTGGAACTGGGTCCCTTTTTACGATAAAGGTGACATGAGGAGTCCGTACGGGATACCCGAGGATGAGATGGTGAGTAAAGAAAATCAGGATGAACTAACGGAGTTGCTTGACCTGTTGCCAGAAAACTATCGAACGATTATTTATTTACGGGAATTTGCGGAGTTCACATATGAGGAAATTCAGGAAGCAATGGAGATAACCGAATCACAGGTGAAGGTGACATTGCATCGGGCACGGAAAAGGCTGCAAACATTAGTGGAAAGAGAGTCAAAGGACTAAGGAGTGAGTGAACTATGACGGAATGGAGCAAAGACAAAGAGAAGCGGGTTTTATGGAAGTATCGTTTTTCGTTGACTGCGAGAATAATTAGAGTTGTCCTCATTCTCTTATTTTTGTATGGGGTTTATATGATTTTACTCTCGATTGGATACGATTTTACAAAGCTTGATGATAAGAATGCCTATCATTTGAATTTAGCCATTGATTGGACACAGCCTGGTCTTCAAGGAGAATATTCGAGACCGTTAAGTGGAGAAATCACCCCTTTTTTAAGTCAAACAATTACGATCCCAATTTCGAGGACGATTGGAAAGGAAGAGCAGATTGTCGGGGAATGGGATGTAACCAAACGTCTCGTGAATTCACTTTCTTCCAAGGAGACTATTTATTTTCAACGTTCAAGTAACCAACAGTTCGGATTCATTTTGCCTGAGGATCCCCGCACAGGTAAGAAATTAGCTGCTGTTACGAAAAGCGTTGATTTACAGGAGTGGCAGAAGCTTGAGATGGTGCATGAGGGAACAGTTGCAAATTTAGCATTTTCAACTTCAAATTTTTTAAAGTCTGAAGAGTTACTTGGAAGATTAGAAAAATATGATTTGGATGTTCAGTGGATGCCTTTGTATGCTGGTGAATTAAAAGCTTTTAAGCCAGCTTGGACTTCAACAGGTGGTGGAGAGAATATATCGGTTGATACTCTTGGATTAACCAGAGCTGTGGAAATGGATGAGGATTATATGAGTTGGTCGATGTTGATGTTGGATAGTAAGACCATTAAAAAAAACCAAGAAATTATGCTTAAAAATATGAAGGATCTTATTGAAGATGAAAGTGAAACTTATCGCCAAAACGTGCTTGGCTTGTGGTACCTAGAAGAACGCTACGACTATTTAAAGGAAAATGGATTCCTTGTATATGGGGCAGTCGTTACAGGTCCAGTCAAGGAGCTTTTAAAATTAAAAGAAGAACCAGACTTTAGGAATATTCAAGTTGGTGAGTTCGAATACTGGAATTGGACAACAGAATGAAGGAAGAGACAGGGTGGAGAGCCTTGTCTCTTTTCTACTATCAATGTAAAATTAAGGATATTAAGATTAAGGAGTGAAGAAAATGGCTATTAGAAAAGTCAAAAAGGAAGACCTGCATAGGCTTATTGATTTAATTGATGAGAATGATAACGAACCAGTCTATGATTTACTTCAAAAGGTGATCGACAAAAAGGTGAATTTTGCTGATGGCTTACTTGTGGAGTACGATGACTCTCCCCTTACTGAAGAGGAAAAGAAAAAGATAGAGAAGGCCGAGAAAGAAATACAGGAAGGAGAATTCATTGATTGGGCGAAATTAAAAAATGAGTTATAAATACAAAATAGTACTTTCGAAAAGTGCTGAAAAATTTATTAGAAAGCAAGACAGAATTAGAAAAAAACAAATAATGAAAATTCTGGACAGTTTAAAATCTGCCCCCTATAAATCACCAAATGTAAAACCGATAAAAGGTTCTGATTTTGAAGACTACAGATGTCGGTTTGGTGACTTTAGAATGATTTATAGAATTGAAAACGAGATATTAACTATCATAGTTTTAGATATTGGGTCACGTGGTGATATATATAAACGGATATAAACTCCCATTAACTTCTTCATTAATAACCTTCATATGAATTTCTACAGATAAATAATATTCCATAAATCCCATTTAAGAAAATATAGTTGTATAGGTGTCCCGTTAAAGGAACCAATAGAACCGTCCCTGCGGTTCCAAATAGGTGAACGTTTTTAGTGAATATTATTAAAATGTTCGTGTTTTGATAGGTGAGTGCGAATTAATTATTTTACGACAAAAGCCAATAGCGGCGCACTGCCAACAGCCTTCAAGCTGACTTTGTTGGGATTCGAATAAAAAACTTAATCTTCCTACTACCGAATAAAAGTGTTACAATGGAAAGGTATTTTTCAAATTAGCGGAATAATTCATACATCGATTAAAAGGAGGATTCCAAATGAAACATTTATCGGAGCAAGATCAACAAGTATTTAGTGCGATTCAAGATGAACTACAAAGACAACGTACAAAAATTGAACTGATTGCATCTGAAAACTTTGTAAGTGAAGCAGTTATGGAAGCTCAAGGTTCTGTATTAACAAATAAATATGCAGAAGGGTACCCTGGCCGTCGTTATTATGGTGGTTGTGAGCATGTGGATGTTGTGGAGAACATCGCAAGAGACCGCGCGAAGGAAATCTTCGGTGCTGAGCATGCGAATGTGCAGCCGCACTCTGGAGCTCAAGCAAATATGGCTGTATACTTTACTATCCTAGAACAGGGTGACACTGTACTTGGGATGAATCTTTCCCATGGTGGACATTTAACACATGGTAGTCCGGTAAACTTCAGTGGAATTCAATATAATTTTGTGGAGTACGGAGTCGATCCTGAAACACATCAAATTAATTACGATGATGTTCGTGCGAAAGCGCTAGAACATAAGCCGAAGCTGATCGTTGCAGGTGCGAGTGCGTATCCACGTGCAATTGATTTTAAAAAGTTCAGAGAAATTGCGGACGAAGTGGGCGCGTACTTAATGGTGGATATGGCTCATATCGCTGGTTTAGTCGCGACTGGACTTCACGAAAATCCAGTTCCATATGCGGATTTCGTTACAACAACAACTCATAAAACACTACGTGGTCCACGTGGTGGTATGATTCTTTGTAAAGAAGAATTCGCAAAGAAAATCGATAAGTCGATCTTCCCTGGAATCCAAGGTGGTCCATTAATGCACGTAATTGCTGCCAAGGCAGTAGCGTTCGGGGAAGCGTTAACAGACGAATTCAAACAATATGCTAAAAATATTGTGGCTAATGCAGCTAGATTAGCAGAGTCTTTACAAAAAGAAGGCTTAGACCTCGTATCTGGTGGTACTGACAATCACTTATTACTATTAGATGTCCGTTCTTTAGGACTTACTGGTAAAGTGGCTGAAAAGGTTCTTGACGATATCGGCATCACAGTAAACAAAAATACCATTCCATTCGATCCAGAAAGCCCATTTGTAACAAGTGGTATCCGTATCGGTACAGCTGCCGTTACAAGCAGAGGCTTTGGGTTAGAGGACATGGATGAAATTGCGTCAATTATTGCATTTGCGTTGAAAAACTCAGAAGACGAAGCGAAGTTAGCTGAAGCAAGTCAGCGTGTAGAAGATTTAACTAGTAAATTCGTACTTTATAACGAGTATTAAGATTGTTGAAGGCAGGATTCCTTTTCTGGGGATCCTGCCTTTTTTAGACCGGAAAGGTGGGAGTGATCCCCGAAAAGTCTAGCGCTCAAACAATTTTTGTCCGATAAAATTGAAGCCATCCCCCGTCCAAAAACAAAGCGCCTAGACCTTCGTCCAAGCGCAATCTCAAATTACTGTTTATTTTTCGGAATTCTACCTGCTTTTTTAGCTGCTTCTCTTAAAAGAAACTCGATATGGCTGTTGACACTTCGAAAATCATCGGCAGCCCATTTTTGTAAAATTTCATAGAGGTCAGGATCTAGCCGCAAAGGAAAGCTCTTTTTTTTAGACATGCTTGACCCTCATCAATAGAGAGTACCTGCGTTAATAACAGGCTGAGTTGATTTTTCAGAGACGATTGCGACTAGTAGGTTGTTCACCATTTGCACCTTACGCTCATCGTCAAGGTCAACGGTTTTATCCTGTTCGAGTTGTTTAATTGCCATTTGTGCCATACCAACCGCACCTTCGACAATTTTTTGGCGAGCTGCAATAATGGCAGTGGCTTGCTGACGTTGAAGCATCGCTTGGGCAATTTCAGTTGAGTAGGCAAGATGAGTAAGGCGCGCTTCAAGAACTTCGACACCTGCTACCTTTAAACGATCCTGTAGCTCCGCAGCCAACTCATTTGAGATTTCCTCAGAGTTTCCACGCAATGTGAGCTCTACATTTTCAAATGTGTCATATGGGTAGCGAGTTGCAACATGTCGAATTGCGGTTTCGCTTTGGATTTCTACGAATTCCTCGTAATGGTCTACATCGAAAACGGCTTTCGCTGAATCAACGACCTTGTATACGATAACTGCCGCAATTTCAATTGGATTCCCCTCAACGTCGTTTACTTTAAGTTTTTTACTATTAAAGTTGTTTACGCGTAAGGACACGCTTCTGCGAATGGAGAATGGAACGGTTAAAAACATACCGCTGTCGCGAATAGTTCCTAAATACTTTCCAAAGAAAATGACAACCCCTGCTTTGTTAGGTTGAATAATTGTAATTCCAGAAGCCAAAATCACCGCAAGAGCGACAAATAAAACTCCAAACACTATCTTTGTGTTAATCAGCATCATGACACCTAGTGCGATGAATACAGCAATGACTAGAACCCCTAAAAAACCGTTAAGCTTCCATACCTGTGTTTCTTTCATGGGAACGACCTCATTTCATTTCGATATTTATTTTATATTACTATGATATCACTTTTGTATAAAATTGTAAATTAATTCACTGAACATTTTAACATTTAATCATTCTGTGTATTTTTGAGTTTCATCTTGAACATGCTTTGTTTTTTCTGTAAAATTTATTGAAGTGTAAAAAACGCAGTTCGTAGTGTTATTTTTTCATTTGAAGGAAATTCTAAAAGAACCATACTTAAAAAGGAGAGATGAACGATGGGGAAAGTGTACGTTTTTGATCACCCACTTATTCAGCACAAGCTTACATACATACGAGATATAAATACTGGTACGAAGGAATTCCGTGAATTGGTAGACGAAGTGGCAAGCTTAATGGCATTTGAAATCACTCGTGATATGCCACTCGAGGAAGTGGAAGTTGAAACTCCAGTTCGTAAGGCGAAATCAAAGGTTTTATCTGGTAAAAAGATTGGTATAGTACCGATCCTACGTGCTGGTCTAGGCATGGTAGATGGAATTTTGCGCTTAATTCCAGCAGCAAAAGTTGGGCATATTGGACTTTATCGTGACCCTGAAACATTGCAACCAGTTGAATATTATTTTAAGATGCCTTCTGATATCAAAGAGCGTGAATTCATCGTTGTGGACCCAATGCTTGCGACAGGTGGTTCAGCAGTTGAAGCGATCAATGCATTAAAAAAGCGAGGCGCTACTAATATTAAATTTATGTGCCTAATTGCAGCACCAGAGGGTGTAGAAGCAATGAAAAATGCCCATCCTGATGTCGATATCTATATCGCAGCACTCGATGAGCAGTTGAACGACCATGGTTATATCGTTCCAGGCCTTGGAGACGCAGGAGACCGTCTATTTGGAACAAAATAAGCCGAAAAGTGGAAGTGCCTTGCACAGAAACGAGAAAACTGGCCGACTAAATTCGCCACGTCCTGTGGCGCCGTCGGCATTAGCACTTCCTGTGCGTCGATACTCCGACAAAGAGGCGTATTTTGCCTCTGCAGGAGGAGTTGAAGTTTCTCGAGTTTCTAGGCGCTGTAACTAGAACTCACATATTCAACCACCTTTTGAGTAATGCTATCTCAAAGAGGTGGTTTTTTTGTGAGAATGATACTGGCCATTTGTATGAGTATGACCCTCCTATTTTCAACAATACCTGTCGAAGCGCACCGTTTTCCGGACAGACCCCCTTTGCCTAAAGAGGATTTGGATGAAATGGTGCATGAAATCATCATAACGGACGAACATCAATTTGCATCATTAATTGAAAGAACAAAAACAATCTATCCTTCCATAAAAATTAATCACATATACAAACATGTGTTTTCGGGTTTTTCAGTCACGGGAAAAAGACGGGATATCCAAAGATTAAAAACGGAGTCTGGCGTTCAACAAAGTTCCCCGGTTACGACCTATCAGGTTTCTGTAGAAGAGAGTGTTCCTTTTATTGGAGGCGAGGAGATCCGCGGTCACTTTGATAAAAAGGATCATCGCTTAACCGGAAAGGGCGTCAAAGTTGGTGTAATCGATACTGGCGTTGACTACACCCACCCAGACCTTAGGAGAAATTATAAAGGGGGCTATGACCTCGTTGATGGTGATGACGACCCGATGGAAACCAAAGGAGTTGAGGGGCGAAACACCTCACATGGAACCCATGTTGCAGGAATCATTGCAGCGAATGGAAAAATCAGAGGAGTTGCACCAGAGGCAGATATCATTGGCTACCGCGCACTTGGCCCAGGTGGGATGGGAACATCCGAACAAGTCATTGCGGCAATAGACAAAGCAATTGAAGATAAAGTTGATGTCATTAATCTATCGCTTGGCAATACCATCAATGGACCAGATTGGCCAACAAGTCTGGCGTTAGATAAAGCGACGGAAAAAGGAATTGTGGCGGTAACTTCAAGTGGAAATTCAGGGCCAATGGTCTGGACGGTTGGTTCACCCGGGACATCATCAAGGGCGATATCCGTCGGTGCATCAACACCGCCAATGACTGTACCGTACATCACAATAGGGTTTGCAGATCGAAAAATTGAGCTCCAACCCCTGCAGGGCTCAATACCATGGAAACTCCAAAAGAAATATAAGATTGTTTATGCAGGAATGGGCACGGAAAAAACGTTCCCTAAGGCTAAAGACAAAATTGTGTTAATGGAAAGAGGGCAAATTACATTTACCGAAAAAGCAGTACGCGCACTTAAAGCCGAAGCGTCCGCTGTTTTAATCTATAACAACACGGATGGAAACTTCTCAGGTTCATTAGACGAGGAGCTTCCTATACCGGTTGCATCCCTTTCAAAGGCAGATGGGGAATGGCTTAAGAAACAAATGAAGTCTCAAAATCCTGTGGTAAAAACCTCGTTCCAAGAGGTGAAAGATACGATCGCTTCCTTTAGCTCCCGAGGTCCTGTCACGCACACCTGGGCGATTAAACCGGATGTAGTGGCACCAGGAGTAGCAATTGATAGCACGATTCCAAATGGATACGAGGAAATGCAAGGGACAAGTATGGCGGCACCGCATGTAGCCGGAGCAAGTGCTATTTTAAAACAGGCACATCCTGGATGGACACCGGAACAAATAAAAGCCGCACTCATGAATACGGCACGGCTTTTAGAAAAAGAAGATGGAACCTTGTACAAGCCGTATGAACAAGGAGCGGGTAGAATTCAGCTTCATGAGGCTATTCACACGGAAACGCTAATCTATCCTGGGTCATTTTCCGCGGGACTGTTACATCACCAAGATGAACGCACAGAAAAAACAATTAAAATAACGATAGATAATCAATCTGAAGAAGAAAAGAAATATTCTTTCGAGATTCCGAAAAACAGAAAAGGAATTCAATGGGACTTGCCCATTCCCTTTGCTGTACAACCGAAACAAAAAAAAGAGATTACAATCAGGCTCGATATCACGCCAAGTACCATCGGTGCAGGGCTACACTATGGGAATTTATTTTTAAGAGAAGGAAAAAATCGATATCACATTCCATATATGTACGTGATTGAAGAACCCGACTATCCTCGAATCATGGGTTTTCAATTTGGTAAAGGAGATAAGGAAGATGTGTTTCGATATGAATTATACTTACCAGGTGGAGCTGATGAATATGGTATTGTCCTCTATAATCCAGACAGTCTGCGGTTTGTGACATTTTTAGATTGGGACCGAAATGTTGCGAGGGGACTGGTAGAGAAAGAAGTAAACAGAAAGGATCGAAACTTAAGAGGAGTTTTTAAGGCGATCATATTTGTTAATAAAGCTGGCAAAGAGGATATACTAGAAACAGAAATCTCATTTGAGGATACAATGATAGGCGGCCACTAACCATTGGTCGCCTAAGTCTAATTATGAACTTTTTGTGAACGAAAAGTGAATTATTGGATTAATACTACGATGATAGGACTAACAAAAATCACGATTAAATGGCTTTTGTAAGCGGATGTGGAATGCGATAAAAATCGCTTGTGAGAAGGTGAACTTTTTCCTTACAAACAATTGACATTAATAGGTGCCTATTGTATGCTTACAAAGGGTATGAATGAGAAGGTTTTCATCGTATTGTTACTTGGAAAATTGAGTATTTTCTGACATGTTAAAAGCCTGCCTCTAAAGACTTAAAGTGGGGGTTTGTTGATGCCTAAAAACGATAAGCATCCATTAAAAGCCTATGCGCTTATGTCTGGTATTCTATCTCAATTAGTAGGATCAATTCTAATTGGTATTTTCCTCGGTAGATGGATTGATCAGAGGCTAGCCACTGAACCACTATTTTTAATTCTTGGCCTTCTATTAGGACTAGCAACAGGAGTCTATGCAACACTTCGTCTAGTCAATCACTTTTTTTCAGGAGATTAACTTGATATGCAGGATCTATCCATAGCGTTTACGAGGTATCGTAAATACATATTCTACTTACTTGCAATCTATGTACTAGGCTGGGGATTCACTGCATATAAATCGGTCTTCTTAGGATTAATACTAGGAACTCTGGGAAGTTTGTGGATTCTATTTACGTTAGCTCGTAAAAATATGCAATTTACGAAGGCATTTGAAGAGGGTCGAACAGTCCGATCGCTTGGAACAATGTCGAGAATGGCAGTTGCAGGTTTAGCAGTATTGATTGTAATGGAGTATCCAGAAAACTTTCACTTAGGTAGTATGATTATTGGATTAATGACAGCCTACTTTGTCATTATGATAGATTTCTTTTTTCAAAAACTTCATAAATAGACTAAAGCGTAAAACCCAGGTTTGCGCTGGACAATATGGGAAGAGAGGTGAATACTGTTGGGTCACGAAGCTCCTACGATAGAATTATTTGGCCTTTATTTTAGTAAATCTAACATGCTGATGATCACAATTGCGAGTGTAATTGTATTCATTATCGCGGTTCTCGGAACTCGTACCCTTGCAATGAAGCCAACCGGTGCTCAGAACTTTATGGAATGGGTCATGGACTTTGTTCGAGGAATTATTAAAAGTTCAATGGACTGGCAAACAGGCGGGCGTTTCCAAATACTAGGGATTACGTTAATTATGTATATCCTTGTATCGAACTTTCTAGGATTGCCGTTTGCGATCATTTGGGGCCATGAATTATGGTGGAAGTCTCCAACTGCTGATCCAACGATTACGTTAACTCTAGCAGTTATGGTTGTTGGATTATCACATTACTATGGAATTAAAATGAAGGGTGCGAAAGAATACGGTAAGGATTTCTTTAAACCTATGTCATTTATGTTCCCGTTAAAAATTATCGAAGAATTTGCAAACACATTAACTCTCGGACTGCGTCTATTTGGTAACATCTATGCTGGTGAAATCCTGCTTGGATTAATTGCTGGTATGGCAGTAAGTGGTTATGAAAGTGGCATTCTCGGAGGTATCTTAGGTACAATCGGAGCCTTTATTCCGATGATTGCATGGCAAGGATTTAGTATCTTTGTTGGTGCCATCCAGGCATACATCTTTACAATGTTAACAATGGTTTATATTTCACACAAAGTAAGTACAGACCATTAAAAATAAACCTTGTCCAAAATGAGACTTTTTGGGCAAACAAAAATCAATTATTATAAAATTTTTTATACAATTAAAGGAGGACTTTTTCAATGGGTTTATTAGCAGCAGCAATTGCAATTGGTTTAGCGGCACTAGGTGCTGGTATTGGTAACGGTCTTATCGTATCTCGTACAGTTGAGGGGATTGCTCGTCAACCAGAAGCACAAGGTAAACTTCAAACTACTATGTTCATCGGGGTTGCGTTAGTTGAGGCGATTCCTATCATCGCAGTAGTTATCGCGTTCATGGTATTCGGCGCTAACGCATAAGATGATTTCTTGAAGCTTTCCTTGAAGTTGCATCTAAGGGATTTCCTTATTTCGTAACCTTAAAAAGTGAAGGCTTAGGTAAAAATGGCGAAGATCATTCCAAGAGAACCTTCGCCATTCCTTTGTATTACCCAAAAAATTATGTAATCGTGCCTATTTGCACATGATGATGAAATTAAGGACTTCCATTCGACTTGGAACTCGCAAAAGGAGGGAATATAGGTGTTAGATCTTTTTGTCTTAGGCGCTGCCGCTGGTAAATTGCCTGTTAACCTTGGAGATATCATTTTCCAATTGGTTGTATTCATCATTTTATTAGCGTTACTTCGTAAATTTGCGTTCGGTCCAATCATGAATATCATGAAACAACGTGAAGAACATATCGCAAATGAAATTGATTCTGCTGAGCAAAATCACCAAGAAGCGAAAAAATTAGCAGAAGAACAACGTGAACTTCTTAAAAAGTCACGCACAGAGGCTGCTGAGTTAATCGAAAATGCACGTAAATTAGGTGAAGAGCAGAAAGAAGGAATTATCCAAGCTGCTCGTGACGAAGCCAACCGTTTAAAAGAAGCGGCAAAGCAAGAAATCGTTCAAGAAAAAGAACAAGCTGTTACGGCTTTGCGTGAACAAGTTGCATCACTTTCAGTGTTAGTTGCCTCTAAGGTGATCGAAAAGGAACTTAGCCTTAAAGATCAAGAGAAGCTAATTAACGAATATATTCAAGAGGTAGGAGAAGGGCGATGAGCAGAGGAATCGTAGCAAAGCGATATGCAGTAGCTCTTTTTCAATTAGCAAGTGAACAAAATGCACTTGATCAGTATGAAGAAGAAATTCGTACAGTGAAACAAGTGTTTTCAAATAGCGGTGATTTCCAATCTGTATTAAAAAATCCAAAGCTTACAGCTGATAAGAAAAAAGCGATTGTAACACAATCCTTCCAAGGTTTTTCACAGATGACATTAAATACATTGTATTTATTAATTGACCGTCATCGTGAAGATATTATCGCTGATGTTGCGGAAGAATTTATCGCACTCGCAAATGACAAACGTGGAATTGCGGATGCAACTGTCTACTCTGTACGTCCTTTAACAGACTCAGAGGAAGCAGGAATCTCAAGCGTATTTGCAAGTAAGGTTGGAAAAACTTCATTACGTATTCAAAACATTGTAGATCCAAGTCTGATTGGTGGCGTTAAGCTTCGAATCGGAAATCGTATATTTGATGGTAGTGTAAAAGGTAAGTTAGAGCGTTTAGAACGTCAACTTATTGCGAAAAGATAGGGGTGAAATTCATGAGCATCAAAGCTGAAGAAATTAGTGCGCTGATAAAAAAGCAAATTGAAAACTATCAGTCTGAAATACAAGTGAGCGAAGTTGGTACAGTTATCAGTGTCGGTGACGGTATCGCACGTGCTCATGGCCTCGACAATGTCATGGCTGGAGAACTCGTTGAATTTTCAAACGGTGTCATGGGTATGGCACAAAACCTTGAAGAAAACAACGTTGGTATTATCATCCTTGGTCCTTTCACTGATATTCGTGAAGGTGACGAAGTACGTCGTACAGGACGTATCATGGAGGTTCCAGTTGGTGAAGCATTGATCGGCCGTGTTGTGAACTCTCTAGGACAACCAGTTGATGGTCTGGGTCCAATCGAAACTACAAAAACTCGTCCAATCGAAAGTCCAGCTCCTGGGATCATGGACCGTAAATCTGTTCATGAACCACTACAAACTGGTATCAAAGCGATTGACGCATTAATTCCAATCGGTCGTGGTCAGCGTGAGTTGATCATCGGTGACCGTCAAACAGGTAAAACATCTGTTGCAATCGACACAATCCTTAACCAAAAGAACGAAAATATGATCTGTATTTACGTTGCAATTGGTCAAAAAGAATCAACAGTTCGTGGTGTTGTTGAAACATTACGTAAAAATGGTGCATTAGATTACACAATCGTTGTAACGGCTTCTGCATCTCAACCAGCTCCAATGTTATTCCTTGCACCATATGCGGGTGTAACAATGGGTGAAGAGTTCATGTACAATGGTAAGCACGTTTTAGTTATTTATGATGACTTAACAAAACAAGCTTCTGCATACCGTGAACTTTCATTATTACTACGTCGTCCTCCAGGTCGTGAAGCATATCCAGGGGATGTATTCTACCTACACTCTCGTTTACTTGAGCGTGCTGCGAAGCTTTCTGACGCAAAAGGTGGCGGTTCGATTACGGCTTTACCGTTCATTGAAACACAAGCAGGTGACGTATCTGCATACATTCCAACAAACGTTATCTCGATTACAGACGGACAAATTTTCTTACAATCTGACCTATTCTTCTCAGGTGTACGTCCTGCCGTAAACGCAGGTTTATCCGTATCACGTGTTGGTGGATCTGCACAAATCAGTGCGATGAAGAAGGTATCAGGTACATTACGTCTTGACCTTGCTTCATACCGTGAGCTTGAAGCATTCGCACAGTTCGGTTCAGACCTTGATAAAGCAACTCAAGCGAAACTTAACCGTGGTGCACGTACAGTAGAAGTATTAAAACAAGGTTTAAATAAGCCACTAGCAGTAGAAAAGCAAGTTGCGATTCTATATGCATTAACTCGTGGATTCCTTGATGATATTCCAGTAGAAGATATCTCTCGTTTTGAAGAAGAATACTTCGTATGGTTAGAGCATAACCGTAAAGCTGAAATCTTTGATCACATCAAGTCAACTGGTAAGCTTCCAGAAGATGAAGTATTTACTTCTGCAATCAATGATTTCAAAAAGACATTTGCAGTTTCTGAATAAGACGAAATGCGGAAGCGACCGTATAGCGACGTACGGACTGGACTGAGCCTGTAGGAGATAAAGGAAACACGAAGAGCAGAGCGATTCGATGTTGAGCTTATCGTACGGAGGGTGAGGGAAGTCTCGCTAGTCGCTGGGAGCTGAAGATGGACATATTAACTTAATGCTTAAGCGACGTTCAATACGTGCGTCGCTTATCTGAATAAAGCTAGGAAGACTCGGTTCCAAAGCGTTTACGAATAATCGAGGAAAAGGTGGTGAGAACCTTTGGCATCCTTACGTGATATAAAAACAAGAATCACTTCTACAAAGAAAACAAGTCAAATTACTAAAGCGATGCAGATGGTTTCAGCATCTAAATTTAGCCGTGCTGAAGCAAATGCAAAATCGTTTGTTCCATATATGGAAAAAATTCAAGAGGTCGTTGCGAATATCGCAGTGGGCAGCTCCGATGCAAGTCATCCAATGCTACTTCACAGACCTGTTAAAAAGACTGCTTATATCGTCATCACATCTGACCGTGGATTAGCTGGTGCATATAACAGTAACGTGATTCGTGGTGCGTACCAGGCGATGCAAAAACGTCATAAAAGCACTGATGAGTTCACAGTAATCGCAATCGGTCGTGTCGGCCGTGACTTCTTTGTAAAAAGAGGCATTTCCGTTAGCTTAGAAATCGCTGGTCTATCTGATCAACCTTCTTTCGCTGAAATTAAGGATATTGCAAATGCTACTGTGAATATGTTTGCGGACGGTACGTATGATGAGCTTTACATGTGGTATAACCATTTCGTAAGTGCGATTCAACACGATGTAACAGAGAAAAAGCTATTACCGTTATCGGATTTAGCTGCTAACAAAAAACAAACTTCTTATGAATTTGAACCTTCACAAGAAGATATCTTAGAGGTATTGCTACCTCAGTATGCTGAAAGTCTCATCTACGGAGCACTTTTAGATGGAAAAGCAAGTGAACACTCTGCACGTATGACTGCGATGAAAAATGCGACAGACAATGCGAAAGAGCTTATCGATTCACTTACTCTTTCATACAACCGTGCTCGTCAAGCGGCAATTACGCAAGAAATTACGGAAATTGTCGGTGGAGCAGCAGCACTCGAATAGAAATTTTATAACTTTCGATCGATTCATTTAAAGGCATTCAAAGTGAGCGAAAAAATTTTGAATGACCGCGAAAAGTAAGTTAGGAGGGAAAACGATGACAAAAGGACGCGTTACCCAAGTTATGGGTCCTGTTGTAGACGTACAGTTTGACAGCGGCCATCTTCCTGAGATATATAACGCCCTTACGATTAAACATAGTGCGCGTAACGAAAATGAAGTTGACATCAACTTAACACTTGAAGTTGCGCTTCACCTAGGTGATGATACTGTACGTACAGTTGCGATGTCATCTACTGACGGTGTAGTTCGTGGATTAGAGGTTACTGACACTGGTAAGCCAATTTCTGTACCAGTTGGTGATGTAACACTTGGACGTGTATTTAACGTTTTAGGTGAAAACATTGACCTTGATGCTCCAGTACCTGCTGATGCACGTCGTGATGCAATTCACAGAGAAGCACCAACATTTGAACATCTTTCAACCGAGGTTGAAATTCTTGAAACTGGTATTAAGGTAGTAGACCTTCTTGCTCCATACATTAAAGGTGGAAAAATCGGTCTATTCGGTGGTGCGGGTGTTGGTAAAACAGTTCTTATCCAAGAACTTATCAACAACATCGCACAAGAACACGGTGGTATTTCCGTATTCGCTGGTGTAGGTGAGCGTACTCGTGAAGGAAACGACTTATACTACGAAATGAAAGACTCTGGAGTTATTTCAAAAACAGCGATGGTATTCGGACAAATGAACGAACCACCTGGTGCACGTATGCGTGTAGCTTTAACTGGTCTTACAATGGCGGAATACTTCCGTGATGAGCAAGGCCAAGATGTGTTATTCTTCATCGATAACATTTTCCGTTTCACTCAAGCAGGTTCTGAGGTTTCAGCCCTACTTGGTCGTATGCCATCTGCCGTTGGTTACCAACCAACTCTAGCAACTGAGATGGGTAAATTACAAGAACGTATTACATCAACAAACGTTGGATCTGTTACGTCAATCCAGGCGATTTACGTTCCTGCCGATGACTATACAGACCCGGCTCCAGCTACAACGTTTGCTCACTTAGACGCAACAACAAACCTTGAGCGTAAGCTTTCTGAGATGGGTATTTACCCTGCGGTGGATCCATTAGCATCTACATCTCGTGCTTTATCTCCTGAAGTTGTTGGAGAAGAGCATTACGAAGTGGCTCGTCAAGTACAACAAACATTACAACGTTACCGTGAACTACAAGATATCATCGCAATCCTAGGTATGGATGAGTTAGGTGATGAGGATAAGTTAGTCGTACACCGTGCGCGTCGTGTCCAATTCTTCTTATCTCAAAACTTCCACGTTGCAGAACAGTTCACTGGTCAACCAGGTTCTTACGTTCCAGTTAAAGAAACTGTTCGTGGATTCAAGGAAATCCTAGAAGGTAAGTACGACTATCTTCCTGAAGATGCGTTCCGTCTAGTTGGTCGAATTGAAGAAGCAGTAGAAGCTGGAAAGCGCATGGGTGTTGAAGCATAATTAACGGGACCTAGGAGGGTGTAAAATGAAGACAGTAAAAGTCAATGTCGTGACTCCTGATGGCCCAGTTTATGAAGCTGATGTGGAAATGGTAAGTGCCAAAGCCCAAAGTGGTGAGCTTGGTATTTTACCAGGACATATTCCTATGGTTGCTCCTCTTCAAGTAGGGGCAGTTAGACTTAAGAAGGAAGGCAACACTGAACTTGTGGCTGTAAGTGGAGGCTTTCTCGAGGTTCGTCCTGACCAAGTAACAATCCTTGCTCAAGCTGCTGAAACAGCAGAGCACATTGATGTTCACCGTGCACAACAAGCAAAGCATCGTGCTGAACAACGCTTGCAGGCGAAACAAGAACATGTCGATTTTAAACGAGCAGAGCTCGCTTTAAAACGTGCCATCAATCGATTAAACATATTACAAAACAAATACTAATTTTGTATTGGTATTGGGAACCCCCAGAGGCCTTTGGTCCTGGGGGTTTTTGTCGTATTTGGGATGGGTTTGTTTCGGGCATGGATTGGCTGACAGGAGAGTGGATGTTTTTGCTAAAGTCGATAGAATAGGATTATAATCGATAGAATCAAAATAAAGTTGATAGGATTAAAAGAACGTCGATAGAATGAAGTTAACGCCGATAGACTCCGATTATCGTTGATAGAAGGATGAACATTAGTAAGTTTTATTAGAATTGAAACTAGTTATCCTTATAGTTTAATCTCTTATATAATGGCTTTAACAGTAATTGTCCATTAGATAAGGGATTTTTTTATATTTGTTGAAACCTTTTGCCTTTTTCTTGTATCTAAGGATTAGGTTGACTTGGAAAGGAGAGCATACTTTGGATATCGCAAAAGAGGTGAAAAAGGCGAGGCGTGGGAGTAAGTCTTCCTTTGAAAAACTGATTATGGCTCATAAGCTTTTGATGTATCGTGTGGCAAAAACAATCTTAACGAATGACGAAGATTGTGCGGATGCGATTCAGGAGGCGATCATCAAAGCTTATCAAAAAATGGATACGTTGAAAGAGCCTGCTTACTTTAAAAGCTGGTTGTGCCGAATTGTCTTGAATGAATGTTACCAGCTGTTAAGGAAGAAAAAGAATGGCATAAATATTGAGGACTTGTTTGAGCCTCAGATTACGGAACAAGGATATGAGGAAGTGGAGGTTGAACAAATGCTCGGTAAACTACCGGAAGAGCAATCTCAATTGTTGAAGCTTTTTCATATTGAAGGAATGTCAATTTTGGAGCTGGCACAAATACATGAGGTACCGGAAAATACGATCAAAACAAGATTACGTCGTGCGCGTGAAAAAATGCGTGAGCTATGGGATGTAAAAGAGGAGGGATCATCATGGATAAATGGGAAGAGAAAATAAAGATGAGGGCAAACCCACAGGTTCCTGCAAGTGTGGAGAAGCGCATGAACGAAGCACTCCGTTCCCTTCCGAAAAAGAAGACGCATCCACGCTTCTTTTATCCAGTTGCAGCAGTGTTTTTGGTGGGCTTCCTTTTATTTGGGATATCGTTTATGTCTCCAACTTTAGCTGATACGTTGAGGTCTGTACCAGTCATTGGGTCTATTTTTAAGATGGTAGGGGACATCGGTACCCAGAAGGGGGAAAAAGAGGGGTTATCTACTTTATTAGGGCAACAGGTGAAAATAGATGGGCAAGTGATTACTTTTACGGAGAGCCTTTATGATGGATCACAGATTCATATTGGGTATCTGATTGAATCTTATACCCAAGAGAAAACAACCTACCTTTCTGATTTTTTAACGAACATACGGTTAACCATTGATGGCAAGGGTGTTAGTTATGGGATGGGGGAACGCGGAGAAGTATTAGAGAATGGAGATTATGCTGGGATATTGAGTATTCATGTGGATGACGAATTACCAGACCAGTTTACTCTGGGCATACGTTCTCCAAAGGAAAAAGCATTACATGTAGAGTTACCAATCACGAAACAAGGAGAAAATAGAGCATTTCTTGTAAATGAAACGGCAGAGTCTGAGGATTTAACGATGCATGTGGATAAAGTGACATTTTTCCCAACGAGCACGGAGATTGTGTTTCGTCAGATTATGGATGAAAAAGTATTTGAGAGTAAAAAGTATGATTGGTTAGATTATCAAATTGTTGATGATAAAGGAAATGTACTGCAGCCATTAAGTGGAGGTGGCGGTGGGGGACCAATGAAGAACGGTCAGTTACTACAAACCTACAATTATTACTATGAGCCTCTGGAGACTATACCGAAATCACTAACGTTTAAACCGTATTTAGTTGTCGGTAACGAGAAGGTGGAAGAAGTGAAAGCGGATTGGACGGGTGAAAAACTGACGCTTTCACAAGGTGGAATAGGGGAAATAACTGTATTAGACATTAAGCGTGAAGATAACTTAGTGACCCTCATAGTGGAAACAAAGGGTGAAGATGCATTTTGGCAGGCAAATAATATTTTGATTGAGAAGAAAAACGGGGAAGCCTTTCATCAGGAACAAACACCAAAACGAATTGACAATGCTGTTAATCAATATGAGATACAGTTTACAGCAGATGTGGCGGAGGAAGATATTCGTGTTGTAGTCTTTAAACAAAAGGCTCCGAAATTTTTGGAGGAGTTAGAGGTAACAATTGAGTTAGGGGAGTGAGTGTGAGTTTGGACTACTTTTATGTAGTCCTTTTTTCGTTTTTGTCCAATAATTTTGAATTATCGCTGATAATTTTTGTTATTGGACAATAGGTTATTAGTATAGAAGATATTTAAAATTTGTGGCTGATAGGATATTGGGGGCTCGGATGTATTTAGTTAGTAGGTTTCTAGAGATGTAATCTAGCCATCGAGGGGCTGAAGTCGAGCAGGTGAGGGTACGAAAAAGGGTTAATCGTGCCCTCAGAAGTGGGAATTGATCGGGTGGGGATACGAAAAAGGGTTAATCGTGCCCTCAAGAGGTGGAAATCGAGCAGGTGATGGAACGAAAGAGGGCTAATCGTGTCCCCAAGAGGTGGAAGTCGAGTAAGTGATAGTCAAGCCCTTAATTTTGTGTAAAATTAATTCTATGGCTAACAATATTTATCAGGATATTAGATTTATTTGTGTTAAGGGATTGATTTGTATTGGTTGGAAGGGGGTACCCCCTTCCAACCAATACAAATTTCGCGCGCTTCGCGCTCTATCTCTTTTTGATAGGTAGTTTTTTCATCAATTGTTTCTCTTCGTAGTCCATTAATACAGCTCCAATTAGGCGAAAGGCAGATTGAGTGTTAGGAAAAATTCTTATGACTCTTTCTCTTCGCCGGACTTCTTGGTTCAATCGTTCCAATGAATTTGTACTGTGTATATAAGGATGATATGGAGCTGGCTCGTTTAAATATTGGATGGCATCTTCGAAGCCTTCTTCTAAAATTTGTATTGCTTTTTTAAGTTTAGAATTTTCCTGATAGCTTTTTATAAACTCATCCTTAAATGTGCAGGCGTCTTCTCTTGTCACAGCTCCGAAAATTCTTTTTATATCAAAGATTACCTGTGCCATGTTCTTCTTTGGAAGATCCCCCAAAATATTGCGTTTAAAATGGACAGTGCATCTTTGCCAAGAGGTTCCGATGAATTCGCGTTGAATAGCCTTTTTTAATCCTTCATGAGCATCTGATATTACTAGCTTTGGTGATTGTAATCCACGTGATTTTAAATCTTTGAAAAAACCTTGCCATGCATCAAAATTTTCTACATGATCTACTTTTAGACCAATAACCTCTCTTTGATGTTTTTCATTTATAGCAGTAGCAATATAAACTGCTTTCGACACTACCCGGTGATGTTCGCGGACCTTGATGTACATGGCATCAGCGAAAATATACGGATAGTACATGACATTTAATGGTCGATTTGCCCATTGATTCACGATAGGCTCCAGTTTCTCTGTAAGAGATGAGACGAAGGACTTCGATACATTTTCACCACAGAGCTGCTTTACAACCTTAGTTACGTTTCCGGTTGATACCCCGTTTATCACCATTTCTAACATAGAAAGAACGAAAGCTTTGTCACATCGTTCATACTTTTCAAATATGGATGGAGAAAAGTCGCCTTCACGTGTACGAGGAACACGTAAAGTAATTCGTCCATTAGCTAGTAGTAAATCACGCTCATAATATCCATTACGATAATCACGACGGGTAACAGTCCGTTCATAAGCTTCTGCCTGTAGGTATTCATCACGTTCTTTTTCCATTAATTCATTAAGTACTAAAACTATGGAAGCTTTAACAACTGCTTCGATATTAGAATTCATAACAGCATCTTTTAAATTGTCCAAATTAAGGGTAAACTGAAGTTGAGTCAAGATTAATTCCTCCTTATGTTTTCGTCGCTGATAACATTGTGGCCAAATGGAATTAATTTGACTCATTTTCTTTTTACACAATTATACGGACTTAATCTAAGTGATGGTACGAAAAAGGGTTAAATGTACCATCAGGGGCGATAAATCGGATAAGTGATGGTATGAATATAAAAACTTTTATTGGTGTGCGTAACTTCGTTACGAATATTTGTTTTGTTGAAAACAAAGGTTGTGGCAGGTAGTACGCCAAAAACGCCTGCGGCCTTTTTGGCTAAAAAGGTGGTGACCAAGTGTCGACCATCTGGGGTTTTAGTTCTATGAAATTGTGAAATTACCATTTTGATGAAACTAAAGTTTCATCATTTCAGCTATGGCTGAAACTGCAAATGGGGAAAAATGGCTAGGGAAAGCGGGCTTTCCCAGCCTGTTTTTTCCCCATTTGTCAGAAATGGTAATTTCGTAGAATAAGTGGCAGGTTTGGTCGACACTTGGTTGGGAAAAGTGCTATAATGAATTCGGTTACATTTATAATATTTTGTTAATAAAATGTTGGGGATATCGGAGGGGGCTGCATGGAGGATCTGTTGAATCAGTATTTGAATAGTTACATGATAGTGTTTGTCTTCTTGTTGTTGGGTATTTTACTCCCGATTGTGGCGTTGTTTCTGGGGAAATTGCTTCGTCCACATGCTCCAAGTGAGGAGAAGGCTACTACATATGAGAGTGGGATTGAGCCATTCCATGATTCACGGGTACAGTTTAATGTACGTTATTATATTTTTGCGCTATTGTTTGTTATTTTTGATGTTGAGACAGTATTTTTATATCCATGGGCGGTTGCCTACGAAAAACTCGGTATTTTCGCAGTAGTTGAGATGTTTATTTTCGTTGTAATGCTCGTTATCGGCTTAGTATATGCTTGGAAGAAGGGCGTGTTGAAATGGATTTAAAAATGGATGGTATTTCAGATTTAGAGATGGAAGAGTTAAAGAGAAGTGTATTTTTGACAACGCTGGAGCAAGTGAAGGGTTGGGCACGAAGTAATTCGTTGTGGCCACTTACATTTGGTCTGGCTTGTTGTGCGATTGAAATGATGGGGACAGGTTCTTCTCACTATGATTTAGATCGTTTTGGTTCCTTTTTCCGTACGTCTCCTCGTCAGTCCGATTGTATGATTGTGTCGGGGACGGTGACGAAGAAAATGGCGCCAGTTTTAAAGAGATTGTATGATCAAATGCCTGAGCCAAAATGGGTAATTGCGATGGGGTCTTGTGCAACTGCGGGGGGGCCTTATGTGAAATCGTATGCGGTTGTAAAAGGGGTTGACCAAATTGTACCGGTTGATGTGTACATTCCTGGTTGTCCTCCAAATCCAGCTGCGCTCATTTACGGGATTAATAAATTAAGAGAGAAGATTCGCTATGAGGCTAAAACGGGGAAGAAGGTGATTTAGCGTGAGCGAAGAAAAAGACCTGGAACAACTTAAGCGTGAGGCTGCAGAGAAAGCGAAGGAAGCGGCAAGAAAGCGACTAGCTGAAAAACAGGCGGCTGAAGCGAATAAAGAAGATGAAACCAAGGAAGAAAATATAGATATTGCGAAGGCAAAAGCGGCAGCTGCGGCAAAGGCGAAGGCAGCGGCATTAGCCAAGCAAAAAGCGAAGCAGCAGGCTGAAGAGGTAACTGCAGTTGAAAAAAATTCAGAATCATCAGAAGAGGGAGATATCGATCTAGCGAAGCAAAAAGCCGCGGCAGCAGCTAAGGCGAAGGCAGCAGCGTTAGCGAAGCAAAAAGCAGCAGAAGCGTCATCCGGAGAAACGTCGGAAACAGATGACAAGGCAACAGCGAAAGCAAAAGCCGCGGCGGCAGCCAAGGCGAAGGCGGCAGCGCTAGCGAAACAAAAAGCGGCAGAAGCCGGTCCTGGTGGAGACGACGACTTAGCAACTGCGAAAGCGAAAGCCGTTGCGGCAGCGAAAGCAAAAGCAGCAGAAAAGGCAGGGTCAGGTTCGGACGACGACATAGCAAAGGCAAAAGCGAAAGCCGTTGCAGCAGCAAAAGCAAAAGCAGCAGCACTTGCGAAGCAGAAGGCAGCTGAAAAGGCAGGAGCAGGGTCGGACGATGACGAGTTGGCAAAAGCAAAAGCGAAGGCGGTAGCAGCCGCGAAGGCAAAAGCTGCGGCCGCGGCGAAAGCGAAAGCAGCAGCTGGTGCTGGTGGAGCAGATGATCTTGCGAAGGCAAAGGCAAAAGCCATTGCGGCGGCAAAAGCGAAGGCAGCCGCAGCAGCAAAAGCTAAGGCCGCTGCAGGCGGAGAGCCAGAAGAAGTCGAAGAGGCAACGCCATCTCCAAACCAAAAATATTTAGATAAGTACGTGAAAGTAATCACGGAACACCTAGGGGCTGACGTTTTAGAAGATTCGTATATTAATTCGCTCTCAAAAGACGTGCCAACACTTGTTGCAAAACCGGATACATATTTTAAGATTGCTCAGTTTTTGAAGTTTAATGAACAGCTAGGGTTCGATTACCTTTCAGAACTGCATGGAACGGACTTCCAGACACATATGGAAGTGTATGTTTACTTATTCTCATATAAAAACCGTCAATCTGTTGCGTTAAAAGTTAAGCTTAACCGTGATGATCCAACAACTGCATCCTTGCAGCCTTTATGGGAAGGGGCTAATTGGCCAGAGCGTGAAGCGTATGATTTGCTCGGCATCATTTTTACTGGACATCCAAACTTAACACGAATCCTATTACCGGATGACTGGGTGGGGTATCCACTAAGAAAAGACTATGAGCCGTATGATGTGGAGGTGTAGCATATGATTCGTACAGAAGAAATGCTCCTAAATGTAGGGCCACAGCATCCAAGTACACACGGGGTATTCCGTCTTGTCGTTAAAATTGACGGAGAAATCATCAAGGAAGCTACACCTGTAATTGGATATCTACACCGTGGTACTGAAAAGCTTGCTGAGGATTTACAATACACGCAAATTATTCCGTACACAGACCGAATGGATTATTTATCGGCGATGACGAATAACTATGTGCTTTGTCACGCGGTAGAAACAATGATGGACATTGAGGTTCCAGAGAGGGCCGAGTATTTGCGCATCCTTGCGATGGAATTGGGCCGGATTGCGAGCCACCTTGTGTGGTGGGGAACATATTTGCTTGATATCGGAGCAACAACGCCATTTCTCTATGCGTTTAGAGAAAGAGAAATGATTATCAATCTACTAAATGAACTATCCGGGGCAAGGCTTACGTTTAACTACATGCGTGTAGGTGGGGTTAAATGGGATGCGCCTGAGGGTTGGATCGAAAAAGTAAAAGAATTTGTTCCTTATATGAGATCGCAACTTCCTGGATACCACCAGCTCGTTACAGGAAATGAAATTTTCCGTGACCGTGTGATTGGTGTTGGAAAGTACACGAAGGAAGATGCGCTGAATTATTCCTTGAGTGGTACGAACCTTCGTTGTACAGGAGTGAAATGGGATCTCCGAAAAGATGAGCCATATTCCATCTATGACCGTTTTGACTTTGATGTGCCGACAAGGGATGGCGGCGATGCATGGGCACGCTATCACTGCCGCATGGCAGAGATTGAGGAATCTCTAAAAATTGTAGAACAGGCGGTAGAACAATTCCCTGAAGAAGGGCCAATTATAGCAAAGGTTCCGAAAATCATTAAAGCACCAAAGGGTGAGGCATATGTACGCATTGAATCACCACGTGGAGAAATTGGCTGCTATATATCGAGTGACGGAAAAAAAGAACCCTATCGTTTGAAATTTAGACGACCGTCCTTTTACAATCTCCAAATCCTTCCGAAGCTTTTAAAGGGAGAAAATATGGCAAACTTGATTGCAATCTTAGGTGCGATAGACATCGTCCTTGGGGAGGTTGATGGTTAATGATTGAAAACCTACTAAATTCACCTCCGAGTTGGCTGAATTTTGGTATTTTCTTTTTACTAGCTACCGTCTTACTTTTTGTCATCTTAGGATTCGTAACATATGGAATTCTTGCAGAACGGAAAGTCATGGGATTTATGCAAGCGCGTATGGGTCCAAATCAGGTTGGTGGACGCTGGGGCCTTTTACAAACAGTGGCTGACGTCCTTAAGCTTCTTATAAAAGAAGACGTCATCCCAAAGGTTGCGGACCGCCCATTATTTATAATCGCACCTGTACTTGCGTTTACTCCAGCCTTTATGGTTGTCGCAGTCCTTCCGTTCACGGAAAGTTATAAGTTTGCAGATATTGGTGTGGGCTTACTTTATTATATTGCTGTATCAGGTCTTACAACGATTGGAATTGCTGCAGGTGGTTGGGCATCGAATAACAAATATGCCCTTATGGGAGGAATGCGTGCAGCAGCACAGATGATTTCCTATGAGATTCCACTCGTAATGTCAGTAATCGGAGTTATTTTATTATCTGGTAGCTTAAACCTATCTGATATCGTTGAAGCCCAGGATAAGGTTTGGTTTATTTTTGCACAGCCGATTGCCTTTATTGTCTTTTTTATCGCGTCTGTCGCGGAGCTCAACCGTGTACCGTTTGACTTACCTGAGGCAGAATCAGAGATTGTCGCTGGTTTCCATATAGAGTACTCAGGATTTAGATGGGCCTTCTTTATGCTGGCAGAATATGTGTATATGTTTGCGATGGCTGCGTTAACGACTGTCCTTTTCTTAGGGGGATGGAAACCTGTTTTATTGCTAGATTTTATACCAGGTGCCGTTTGGTTCTCCTTGAAATTTAGCTTAGTGATCTTTGTCTTAATCTGGTTCCGTTCCACATTTCCGCGTTTACGTGCAGACAGACTGATGGAATTTGGATGGAAAGTCTTACTTCCAATTGCACTAGCGAACATTTTCTTATCGGCCTTAATTAAGGAATTGTTTTTCTAGAGTAACTACCTAATAAAGGGGTGACAAACTATGTTTGGTTTACTAAAAGGGATGAAGTACACCCTTAATCAATTAACCTATAAAAAAGTCACATATGATTATCCGAATGAACCACTGCCACTGCCAGATCGCTTTCGTGGTATTCAAAAATTTTATCCGGAAAAATGTATCGTATGTAATCAATGCGCCAACATTTGTCCAACCGATTGTATCCAGTTAACCGGGAAAAAGCATCCTGATCCTACCAAAAAAGGGAAAATCATTGATACGTATGACATCAACTTTGAAATTTGTATTCTATGTGATCTTTGCACAGAGGTTTGTCCGACAGAAGCGATTGTCATGACAAACAACTTTGAACTTGCAGAATATAGCCGTGATGATTTGTTTAAAAATCTTGAGTGGTTAGATGAAAACGATACGAACGTAAGGAAGGAGAATAAAGTGTGACCGGAGAATTTTTAGCATTCATAGTCCTAGCAATTAGTGCGATTGGCGGCGGTATATTGATGCTGAACCTCCAAAAGGTCATACATATGGTTATCGCACTTGTATTCACCTTTATTAGTATTGCAGGATTGTACGTGATGCTTCATGCGGAATTTGTTGCAGCTGTGCAGGTCTTGATTTACTCAGGAGCCATCACCATTTTAATGCTCTTTGGAATCATGCTTACGAAGCATAATGACACAAGCGAGCCAAAGGTTAGTCGTGGACGAACCCTACTTGTTGTTTTCGGGATTCTTGCATTCGGTGTTGCCGTGTATCTCGGTATTTACGACTTGGATTTTGGCGGGCAAGCAACTGAACTTCATGTGAACAATACTGAAAAAATTGGAATTGAGCTTTTTGCAAAGTATGTCATTCCATTTGAATTAACCTCTGTTGTGCTACTTGTTGCGTTAGTTGGGGCGATCATTTTGGCGAAAAAAGACAATGAAGAGGAGGCGAATGAGGAATGAGTTCAATTCCATTAGCAGCCTACCTAGTCCTAGCGTTGATTTTATTTTGTATTGGCCTATATGGCGCTTTCACAAAAAGAAATACTGTGATTGTCTTGATTTCTGTTGAATTGATGCTGAATGCCGTGAATATTAATTTTGTAGCTTTTAGTAAATATGGAATGGCCCCAGGCATTACCGGGCAAGTTTTTGCACTGTTTACGATCGCCATTGCGGCAGCTGAATTTGCTGTTGGTCTAGCAATCTTGATGGCACTGTATCGCAATAAACGCACAGTTAACATTGATGAAATGAATACGATGAAACATTAAAACCGGTAAAGGCGGTGGGCTCAGGAGGTTTCGCTTGCCTTTAACGAAAAGATCCAAGAAGGGGATTGTGATACGATGATGGAAAACGCATGGATCATACCGCTTTTCCCGCTTATCTCTTTTTTGTTCCTTCTTATATTCGGTAAACGAATGAAGGAGTCGAGTGCCTATATTGGCATTCTGCTAACGTTTGTCTCATTCGTGTACTCGGTGTTGGTTCTTGTGGCGAGACTCGGGAATCCAACATTCAAATATGAGAGCACGTGGTTATCAATTGGGGATGTTCACTTAACAGCGGGGTTTGAAGTCAATCAATTAAATGCACTTATGTTAGTGGTAGTATCGCTAGTTAGCTTTTTAGTACATATGTATTCAAAAGGGTATATGCATGGGGATAAGCGCTTTCCAGTATTTTATGCGTACCTTGGGTTATTTACCTTTGCGATGCTAGGCTTAGTGATTTCGCCAAACCTTCTGCAAACGTATATTTTCTGGGAGCTTGTTGGACTCGGTTCATTTCTATTAATTGGCTTCTACTTTTATAAGGAAGAAGCAAAGGCTGCATCGAAAAAAGCATTCATTATGACGCGCATCGGGGATGTTGGTCTATTAATTGGGATGATTCTGTTATTCTGGCAAGTTGGTAGCTTTGAATATGATAAAATTTTTGACGCCATTGGCGCTGGGGAAATATCGTCAACCATGATTACGTTAACCGCCATTTTAATTTTTGTGGGAGCTGTTGGTAAATCTGGTCAATTCCCACTTCACACATGGTTGCCGGACGCGATGGAAGGCCCTACACCTGTTTCGGCTTTAATTCACGCGGCTACGATGGTTGCGGCAGGGGTTTATTTGGTGGCAACAACTTATCCCTTATTTGCAGCAAGCCATGCGGCAATGATGACAGTTGCCGTGATTGGTGGTATTACAGCTATTTTTGCAGCCTCTATCGGCTTAGCACAAAAGGATATTAAACGTGTTCTTGCCTACTCCACAGTGAGTCAACTAGGCTACATGATGCTTGCGTTAGGATCCGCCGGCTATGTTGCAGGGGTATTCCACTTAATGACACATGCTTTCTTTAAAGCATTGCTGTTCCTAGCAGCGGGTAGTGTAATTCATGCCGTCCATACTCAAAACATAGAAGAAATGGGCGGATTATGGAAAAAGCTTCGCATTACAGGTCCGTTGTTCTTAATTGGAACCTTAGCCATCAGTGGTGTTCCGCTTTTCTCAGGATTCTTCAGTAAGGATGAAATCTTACTTGCAACCTGGGCACAAGGGAATTACGTATTATTCTGGTTAGCAGTACTTGCAGCGTTCTTTACCGCATTTTATATGTTCCGTTTGTTCTTTATGGTCTTCACTGGTGAGGCAAGAGGAAATCAAACAAATGTGAAGGAGTCACCAAGTTCAATGACGATTCCAATGGTTGTTCTAGGTGTCCTTGCAGTTGTAGCGGGTTATGTGAATACACCTTGGTTTGGAACGTTTTTAGGGGACTGGTTAACAGAAGGGACGAATTTATACGGACCGGGTCATACTGAGGGACCAGGTTGGATTATGGCGGTTGCAACATTCGTATCTCTATTTGGTATCTTGCTTGCCTATGCGATGTATCAAAGAAAATCAATTTCAAGAGACTTTTTCAGTTCTCGAGCACCAATCATGTACAGCATCGTTTACAACAAATATTTTATTGATGAGTTTTACACTATGACCGTTGTCTATGTGACAAAGGTATTCAGCTTATTCTTACGATATATTGATGAATTTTTAGTAGGTGGGATTGTAAAGGGTGTGGCTCAGGCTACACAAGGAATTGGAAAGCTTGGTGCTAAGCTTCAAAATGGCCAGGTACAAATGTACACTTCCGTTGCCTTTGTGGGATTAGCCATTTTACTTCTCGTTGTAGCACTGACAGGGGGGTACTTAAGATGAGCTCATTTATTCTTTCGCTTTTAGTATTCTTCCCGATTTTAGGTATTGCGGTTCTTGCGTTTGTACCAAAAACTGAAGAAAAAACAATTAAGCTTGTTGGGGTCTTAGCAACGATTCCTTCACTTGTTCTTGCTCTATATGCATACGGGTTTTATACAGGTGGTGGAGATCTTGAAAAGCTAAAGGAAACGGTCTATTGGTTTGGCTTTTTACCGAAAGGAAATCCGTGGGAAGTCAATTATGAGATGGCACTTAACGGTCTAACCCTAGTGCTCGTCCTGTTAACGACCGTGATTTCGACGCTTGCAGCCATTGCCTCTGTTCATATTAAAAAGGAATGGAAAGGTTATTTCATGCTATTTCTTTTACTCGAACTTGGCATGCTTGGTGTGTTTACGGCAGGAAACTTGATTTTATTCTTTGTATTCTTTGAAATGACACTCATTTCGACGTTCTTCCTAATTGGGAAATGGGGTTATTTTGAAAAAGAAAAAGCTGCGTTTAGCTTCTTAATCTTTAATGGACTCGGGTCTGCCATTTTGCTGATTGTCATTATGATCATTTTTGCAAAGGCTGGAACAACGAATATCGCAGCATTAACGGCGATCTTTGCAAGCCCGGCAGATAGTTTACCAATTCCAGGTCAATTTTCAGAGGATTTACGTCTTGGATTATTGATTGCTATCCTTATTGGATTTGGAATCAAATTACCGATTTTTCCATTGCACACATGGATGTTACGTGTGCACGTACAAGCACCGCCATCGATTGTTATGATTCACTCGGGGATCCTTTTAAAAATTGGAGCTTACGGAATCATCCGCTTTGGAATGGGATTCTTCCCGGATGAGTTTAGCAGATTAGCACCGATTGTTGCCGTTCTAGGGGTAATCAACCTATTATATGGTGCATTTTTAGCTTTTGTCCAAAAGGACTTTAAAATGGTTCTTGCCTACTCGAGTATTTCCCACATGGGGATTGTGTTGATTGGTCTCGGTGCGATGAATGAAGCAGGAGTGCAAGGAGCGGTATTCCAGGTTGTGTCACACGGTTTAATTTCAGCGTTATTGTTCTTCTTAATTGGGGTCATGTATGAGCGGACTGGAACATCGTATATTGACAAGCTTGGTGGGCTTGCGAAGGTGATGCCACTCACAGCTGGATTTTTATTAGCAGCAGCAATGGCTTCACTTGGATTACCGGGAATGTCCGGATTTGTTAGTGAATTTATGGCCTTCCTTGGACTGTTCAAGGAGATGCCGGTACTTGCTGCAGTTGGGGCAATTGGTATCATTATGACAGCTGTGTACTTATTACGTGCGGTATTAAATGTGACATACGGAAAGACAAATCATTCCTATGAGGGCACAGTTGATTTACGTCCGATTGAAATAGTGCCGGTAATTGTGTTACTTGCGTTTATCGTATTAATTGGTGTTTATCCTAACGTGCTTACACAGCCACTTCAGGTCGCACTTGAAACAATCATGCTAGGGTTAGGAGGGTGAGCCGATGGATACAGAAACTTTGTTAAGCTTTGAATGGGGAGTTATGGCACCAGAATTTATCATCCTCGGTGTTGCAACCCTTCTATCGTTAGTTGATTTATTTATGGGAAAAGACAAGGACCGGCGCCCACTTGGCTGGATTGGGATTATTGGAATCCTAGTTGCGATTGGGTTTACAGTCTCCTTAATTGGAAATGACGTTACGTCCATTTTGTACGATACATTTAGACTTGATTCATTTGCGATTGTATTTAAACTGATTTTATTAGTAGGAACAGGCCTTGTCATCTTGCTTGCTATGAGCTATGAGCCAAAAGATGGCATTGGTGGGTATCGCGGTGAGTTTTACTACTTACTTCTAGCAGCACTCTTGGGTACCATGATTATGACATCAAGTGCTGATTTGATTACATTATTTGTCGGATTGGAATTGCTTTCGATTTCATCTTATATTTTAGCTGGAATCCGAAAACGCAATAAGCTTTCTAATGAATCCGCGATGAAATACGTGATTAACGGTACGGTTTCAACCGCAATCTTTTTATTCGGTGTCAGTTATGTATATGGATTAACTGGAACCTCAAATTTAAAAGAAATTATGGCGGTGTTCGCAAGGCTTCAGGATCCACAGCATATTTATCTTGTCGCTCTCGCACTGTTTATGATTGTGGTCGGTTTATCCTTTAAAATCGCAGCTGCTCCATTCCATATGTGGGCACCTGATGTGTATCAAGGAGCACCAACACCTGTTACAGCCTTTTTAAGTGTTGTTTCAAAAACAGCGGGCTTTGTCATCATTTTGCGAATTGTGGTAACAGCCTTCATCCAAGTTCCGTCTGGCAATGAAGAAACGCAGTTTTTATTGTTCCACTTACAGGATCTGTTAGCGATCATTGCGGGAGCAACAATGATTATTGGTAACACCGTTGCTCTAAGACAACGAAATGTAAAGCGAATGATGGCCTATTCAAGTATTGCACACGCTGGATATTTATTAGTAGCATTTGTCGCTTTCTCCTATTTTATGATGGATGCGATTTGGTTCTATTTGGTGGCCTATCTGTTCATGAGTCTTGGATTCTTTGGGGTTCTTCAAGTCATTACGCAAAAATCCGACTCAGAGGACATTAGTCAATTTGCAGGACTGTATAAGCGCTCACCAGTTCTAGCTGTGGGACTTGGTGTGTTCATTCTTTCGTTAGCGGGTATTCCGGGAACAGCAGGTTTTATCGGAAAACTTAAGATTTTTATCGGAGCATTTGTCTCAAGTCCATCGCATTATGTGTTGGCATCGATTATGATTGCGACAACCGTTGTTTCGTATTTTTATTACTTTGGAATCCTTACCCAAATGTTCTTTAGGCCCGCAGAAGATGATAGCAAAATTAAACTGCCTTTAGGTGTGTTGATTGTTGTGATTGTTGCTATAGTCGGAACAATTGGATTCGGGATTTTTCCAAGAGTCGCCTTCGAATTCATTCAACAGTTCGGAAACTTTGGAGATTTTATCGGTTAAAAATGGGGCGACAGCTTTCGAAAAAGTTGTGCTAGTCCTTTTCAAACAAATAGGGGTGTATTTTACAGGGAGAGGTTTGGGGATGCCTCTCCCTTTTTGTATGCTTGTTTTTAGGGGACTTTCGTTATAATAGATGGTAAAATGGAGTGGTGTGATTTGGGTCTATATGAGGTCGGTCACAAAGACGTTGCCACAAGACGTGGTGTACGTAGTCTTTGATTCCGAAAGGAGTGGTTTTATGTTAGCTGGTTTTGGGTATCAAGCACTTATCAGTATTATTTCACATTTACTTTTTATAGCGGTTACGTGGTGGGCCTTGCAGAGCATTCGGTATGAGCATTTGGTAAAGCCAAATCATGTTTTCCAAGTGCGCGTTCTTCTGATCCTTGTGACGATTGCTATCGGATCTACGGTCAGCAATTTCTTCTTAGATTATCTCCTTTGGTCACAACAATTACCAACGATTCTCGACTAAACAGTATTATGCAGGAAGTTTATGTAAAGATAACTCTAACTAAAGTGATGGCATACGTTCTCCACTACTTTCCACGTATTCGCTAGTGGGGCACTGGTAAAAATGAAAGTAAGGAGAGGAAATCAGAGATAACCTTCTTGTTCAAGTAACGAATGACTTTTTTCAAAACATTTCTTAGTATGCTTAATACACCGAAAAAATACGGTGGATATTATTGGAATGACCCATTAGAAGGTAACGGTGATAATGCGAAGGAACCTTATGTTTAGAGTTGATGATTTTCAAAGGCTAATTCCCATAGGCAATATTTCCACAAATGATTGTCCTCTAGAATGTCATCAATTCCTATTTTAGGATAACTTTAAATGATATAAAGAAGAAGACAAACCCTCAAAAAAAAGACGTTCTTTTCGTATTATATGTACTATGTGAACTATGGAAAGTTTTCACTTAATAATATTCCTACGAATATTCAAATATTTGTCGACAATTATTGCGAAATTCCCACAAATTTCACTTGTGCCAATGTATCTCCGAGTGATATGATGTAAATTGGTTTTGTGTAAAAATTATACATGAAAAGATTTGGAATAAGCCGTGTTAGCGCGGTGATCATCCAATTTTTATGAAACGTCGTACAAGATGCACATACACCCAAAATAGAGACATTTGCCCGGTGGGTTGCATATACTACATCAGTGCGAACGAATTTTTCCACTAAAAGTAATGAATATGCAAAGATTGGGTTCTATAAACAACAGTCAAGATGGAACACCAATTGTTAAGAATGAATATGAATATATAGAAAATGGGACGCGGAGGGGAATACCTTGGAAAAAATCATCGTCCGCGGCGGTCATAGGTTAAACGGCACAGTCAAAGTAGAAGGCGCAAAGAACGCTGTTTTGCCAGTTATCGCTGCATCCTTATTAGCTAGTAATGGTAAAAGTGTAATAAATGAAGTACCCACGCTCTCAGATGTGTATACGATTAATGAGGTATTGCGCCATTTAAACGCAGAGGTTACATTTGCAAACAATCAAATCGTTGTCGATGCATCAAGAGAGCTAAAAACAGAAGCACCTTTTGAATATGTTCGAAAAATGCGCGCATCTGTACTTGTTATGGGATCATTGCTTGCCCGCAATGGTCACGCGAGAGTTGCTCTTCCTGGCGGCTGTGCAATAGGTTCAAGACCGATTGACCAGCATTTAAAAGGATTTGAAGCAATGGGTGCAGTTGTGAAGGTTGGAAATGGATATATTGATGCCGAAGTTAATGGAAGACTTCGCGGTGCAAAAGTATATATGGATTTCCCAAGCGTAGGAGCTACTGAAAACATTATGATGGCTGCTACACTTGCTGATGGAGTTTCTATCATTGAAAACTGTGCAAAAGAACCAGAGATTGTTGACCTTGCCAACTTCCTAAATGCAATGGGAGCCAAGGTAAGAGGTGCAGGCACTGGCACCATTCGAATTGAAGGTGTAGAAGAATTACGTGGAGCAACACATAATATAATCCCTGATCGTATTGAAGCAGGCACATTTATGGTGGCCGCTGCAATAACAGGTGGTAATGTGCTTGTTCGTGGTGCAGTACCCGAACACCTTAGTTCGCTAATTGCAAAAATGGAAGAAATGGGCGTTACCATCATTGAAGAACAAGATGGTTTACGTGTCATTGGACCAGATAGATTAAAAGCCGTCGATATTAAAACGATGCCACATCCTGGTTTTCCAACTGATATGCAATCACAAATGATGGCATTATTACTTCGTGCACAGGGTACAAGTATGATCACAGAAACTGTATTTGAAAATCGCTTCATGCACGTCGAAGAATTCCGACGCATGAACGGTGATATCAAAATTGAAGGCCGTTCTGTTATTATCAACGGAGAGTCTCAGCTTCAAGGAGCTGAAGTAGCCGCAACTGATTTACGAGCTGCTGCCGCACTTATTTTATCCGGATTGGTTGCAGATGGCTACACTCGTGTAACAGAACTGAAGCACTTAGACCGTGGTTATGTGAACTTCCACCAAAAGCTTGCGGCATTAGGTGCTGACATTGAACGTATAAATGAAGAAACAGAAAGCCTTGTGGAAGAAGTTAAAGTGAATTTTTGACTAACCGCAGGAAAGCTAGGGACATTACCCATACAAGGTAATATCTCTAGCTTTTTTATTTTTATACATTTAAATGTTTTCTTTTTTAAAAAGAGAAATGATATTTGCGATGATGAGAAGTACTAATATGACGCCTGTCGCGCGAGAGTCTGGATTATCAGTGATAAAAAAATTATAAACCGTAATTAACAAAGCAAGTGCAAGACATATTCTGCTTATCAAGTTTTTACTCATTTTTCTCGTTTCCCCTTTTATTTTAAAATGGACATACTAGGTAAATTATACTATTTTTGGTAGAAAATAGAATATGGCTTTTTTAATATTTTTGAGTCATAAATGCTTGTCCACCACCATAAATATTGATATATAGGTGCATGAACGAAATGCATTAATTTTAATGTGGAGGCTTGCATTCATGAAACAGATTAAACCCATCATTGTACTAGTTTCTGTCCTTTTTGTCTTGATTCTATTGATTCCATCGATGCTTGTCATTCCGTTCTCCGATAAGGATGCGGTAAAACTCGCAGAAGAACGACAATCGAATCCAGAACCGCCTCAAATTGCTTCGGGCCCGACAGTAGAGGTGGCGGTGCACCGCGTCAGTGCTCAAAAAATTGAAAATGTTCCGCTTGAGGATTATGTCGTAGGTGTCCTAGCTCAGGAAATGCCTGCAAATTTTGAATTAGAGGCATTAAAGGCTCAGGCATTGGCTGCAAGAACCTATGTGGTGCGTCATATGCTAAGTGAGGAAAAAATCGGTGTTCCAGATGGTGCTGATGTGTCAGATACGACGAACCATCAGGTATATAAAAACATCGAGGAATTAAAGGCGGAATGGAAAGGCGATTATGACTGGAAAATTAAAAAGATTACGCAAGCCGTGAAAGAAACACAGGGTCAAATTCTGACCTATGACGGTGCGCCAATTGATGCCCAATTTTTCTCAACGAGTAATGGCTACTCGGAAAATTCCCAGGATTACTATAGTAATGAATATCCCTATTTAAAAAGTGTCGAAAGTCCGTGGGATGTAAATACAGAGAAATTTTACGACCAAGTTCAAATGTCAGTTGCTGATTTTGAACAAAAGCTCGGGATTAAGATCGGCAGCGGAAATGATATTGGAAAAGTGACAGCGAGAACTAAGTCCAATCGTGTTGCAACGGTTGAGATTGGCGGAAAGAGTTTTACAGGTAGGGAAGTTCGTGAAACATTAGGACTGCGCTCGACGGATTTTACGTTGGAACGTCAGGGCAACCATGTTGTCATTAAGACGAAAGGCTACGGACACGGGGTTGGCATGAGTCAGTACGGCGCAGACGGAATGGCGAAGGAAGGAAAGAACTACAAGGAGATCGTGGCGTACTACTATCAGGGCGTGGAAATTACATCGACAGAGAACTTTTTAAATAAATTAACGGTGAAAAAGTAAAGGCAGAGGGATTAGTTCCCATCTGCCTTTTTGCTGTTCAGTCCTTCTATCCATTGAAGAAGGTTTTTGAATCGTGGTAGTTTTTCACCAAAATAGCTTACTTTTACAATTGTGAATAGGACAAGTACACCAATTGTGTCTTTAACAAGATCAATGACGGTCGCGGACCGATAAGGAACAAAATATTGGTGAAACTCATCAGAGAACCCATACGCGATGGAGAGAACCGCAGCTAGGATACTGGTTTTCGGCGTGAACTTTCCTAGGACGAGAAAAAACATAACCCATAGTCCGTAGAGAATCCCAAATTCAATTAGGTGGAGTGATTCTTTAAAAGCCTGATCCCACGAAAACGGCGTATTCACAATTGCGTCTGATGGAAGACTGGATAAAATGAAAATAATAATCATATATAAAAAAGGTGCGATTAATAGTAGAAGTCGTAAAAAAGCTTTCATGAATGAATGATTCTCCTTTTTAAAAATGTACTTACATAGTATAGCATTCATTGGAAGTGTGGGGGAGATGCTTTTAATGTGCTATTAAGATGTATGAGGATTGAACGTCGTCAGGGCGGTTGGAGAAAGAGGGAGATGCAAGGAAATTAATGGTGGTTTTCAGCTTTGGCGGGGTAATGAAGAGGAAAGTGGAAGGTGTGTTTGGGTTCGAATCCCTTTCATTGGGGTTATGAAGAGGAAAGTGGAAGGTGCGTTAGGGTTCGAATCCCTTTCATCGGGGTTATGAAGAGGAAAGTGAAGGGTGCGTTAGGGTTCGAATCCCTTTCATTGGGGTTATGAAAAGGAAATGTGGAAGGCGCGCTTGGTTCGAATCGACTACATTGAAGGGATGAAGTCCTGAAAGAGCGTCAGACAGTTTGAGAAAGGTCTTCATCGAGGTGATGAAGACCTGAATACAAGCCTGGGTAAAGTGAAAAGTCCTTCATCAGAGTGTGAAGCCGCGAGTGCGCGTCCGGCTGCGGAAATTCCTTGAGATGATGTCCCAAAAGCGCACTCACCCCTCTAATAAAGTCCTTCATCAACTCCGGAACCACAAGAACCGTCCCTTTGGCACCCCCTGTGGCTCCCACCGAACTCCGGGGACCAACGGAACCGTCCCCATGGCCCTCTTTTTAACAAAATTTTGGAATCTATGAATAATATTTTGGGGTTTGTCGAAAAATAATCGAAAAAAATTTTTTGAATATGTATATAATTCCGCGAATGTGTTCAGAATGGTTGCTGAGGTGATAAACATGAGAGAGGAAGAAAAGAAACGTACTTCTCAAAAATCAAGTTTACAACGCTTATTTAGAAAGCGTTGGGTATTTCCAGCAATCTACTTGGTAAGTGCAGCACTCATTCTAACCGCGGTTTTATGGTTCACAGGACAAAACGATGTAGCGAAGGATGATTTGAAATATGGTGAAAATCAACCGGGAACAGCTACAGGTGACGAGCCAAGCTTACCAGTAAACCAAGCGGCAGAAAACTTTAAGATGCCTGTCATTGACGAAGATGCCATTCAAGTCTTTAGGGAATTCTACGATGCAGAAGCTTCAGCAGAAAAGCAAGAAGCAGCTCTTGTAGTCTATAACAATATTTATTCCCCTAACAAAGGAATTGACATCGTTGCTAAAGACGGTAAGGCATTTGAAGTAGTTGCATCATTAGCTGGAACTGTAACACGTGCAGAAAAGGATCCACTACACGGAAATGTTGTGGAAATCGAGCACACTGACGGTGTGGTCACAATGTATCAATCACTTGCAGAGTTAAAAGTAGCAAAAGGTGACGTAGTTGAACAAGGTGAAGTCCTTGGAATGGCTGGCGAAAATCAATTTGACAAAGAGGCAGCAATTCACGTACACTTTGAAATCCGTAACAACGGAGTAGCAGTTAACCCAATTGAGTACTTTGGACAATCTGTAACGACGCTTGAAAATAGTGAGCAAGGTACAGAAGACAAAGAGGCTGCAAGTAAGGAAGAAGACAAGCAACCTGCAGAAGATAAGCAACCTAAAGAAGAAGAGAAACCAGAAGACAGTAAGAAACCAGCAGATGAAGAAGGCACTCCTGCTGACGATGAAGACTCAGATGAAGAGGAAAATGCAAACTCAACTGATGCTTCAATCGGCATGGCGAAAGCATAAGCCAGGAGAAACCGTAGTCTAGCTGTGGTGGCAACTTTAGCTAAAATTCAAACCGATTACTCTAACCGAGTAGTCGGTTTTTTTGATGGGACAAGGGGACAGTTCTAGGCCCTGTAAAACAGTGGTGGGACGATGGTCCCGCATTTTTTAATTTCCACTGAACTTTTTCTGAACCTCAAACGTATTATCTTCGGAAAAACATTTGAAAGGAACGTGATCCACCATGGCAGATATTAACTGGGCGCTTATCGCACCGATTATTGTGATTCAATTAATTTTAATGGTGACAGCTTTAATTGACCTTGCAAGAAGCGAAGGAACGAATGGACCAAAGATTTTATGGGTGTTTGTCATCATTTTAGTCAGCATGATTGGTCCGATTCTCTATTTTGTAATTGGAAGGAAGAGATAGGATGACGGAAACTCTAGTTTCAATCGAAAATTTAGTGAAGCGGTTTGGGAAGGAGCTAGCGGTGAATCATCTTTCTTTTGAGATTAAAAAGGGAAGTTGCACCGCCCTGCTTGGTCCAAATGGAGCGGGAAAAACAACCACACTCAGGATGCTAGCGGGACTCCTCCACCCGACCTCAGGAAAAATAGCATTTGATGGTATGGCAAATGGTGATCATCGTAAATACATTGGCTATCTGCCACAGCACCCGGTCTTTTACAACTGGATGTCGGCAAGTGAGTTTTTAGTGTATGTTGGAGAACTTGCACATTTATCAAAAAAAGAGTCCCATCAAAAAGCGGATGATTTACTAGAATTAGTAGGGCTCGCTGACGCAAAGAAAAAGAAGATCGGTGGATTTTCGGGTGGAATGAAGCAACGCCTAGGAATTGCCCAAGCGATGATTCATGAACCAAAGCTTGTCATGCTTGATGAACCTGTGTCCGCTCTTGACCCTGTCGGTCGCCGTGAGGTCATTGAAATGATGCGCGAATTGAAAAAGAAAACGACAATCCTATTTTCTACACATGTATTGCATGACGCAGAAGAGGTTTGTGATGATATTGTCATCATTCGTAAAGGTGAATTGGCATTAAGCGATTCATTAGCGGGTCTCCGAAAAAAGCATCAGCATGATGTAATCGTCATAGAAGCAGAAACAGATATTACGGGCTGGGCAAACGGCTTAACAGCGATAGAGTCGGTTCATGAAGTGACCGTAGACCGGACGACGGCCACAATTGTGGTCACACAGCTTGAAGCAGCGCGAAATGCTATTTTACAAGATATCTTGATTAAAAATATACCAGTTTCCACGTTTAAATTGGGGCAATCGTCGCTTGAAGATGTATTTATGAAGGTGGTGAAGTCATGAGGCAATGGATAGTATTGTTTAAAAAAGAATGGATTGAAATGACGCGGAATTTTAAAATTCTGTGGATTCCACTTGTGTTTATTTTATTAGGAATCATGCAACCGGTCACCTCGTATTATTTGCCGGAAATTATCAAAGCAGCGGGCGAATTGCCAGAGGGAGCAGTTTTTGAAATGCCAATCCCATCGCCTCAAGAGGTCATTGTGCAAACCTTTGGGCAGTATTCCCAGATTGGCATACTGGTGCTAGTGCTAGCGTTCATGGGAATTGTTGCGGCTGAGAAAAATAGCGGCGTGTCTGAAATCATTCTCGTAAAGCCCGTTTCGTTTGCTAATTACATTACAGCTAAATGGGCCAGTATTGTTTTAATGACAGTCGGTTCATTTTTAGTAGGAATCTTAGCGTCTTGGTATTATACCGGAGTATTAATTGGCGATATTGGATTCGGGGAATTAATGAAGGGTTCACTTGTTTATGGAACATGGCTTGTGTTCCTTGTGACGGTCACCCTTCTATTAAGCTCACTTTTTAAAAGTAATTTAATTGTGGCCTTTGTGTCATTATTAGTAGCGATTGGGCTGTCAGCTATCACTTCCTTATTATCAAAATGGATGACATGGAGCCCGGCAAGACTATCGACACACGCAAGCAAACTTCTATTAACAGGAAGCCCGGACAAACATTTTGCTCTATCATTGACGATATCAATTCTTCTAATTTTGATTCTGCTGATCAGTTCAATCTATCTTTTTGCTAAAAAAGAACGGGCATCATAATGAAACAGGGCATGGCCAATTGGCCATGCCTGTTATTTTACAATTACTTGTCCCGTCATTCCTTCTTTGGAATGATACCGACATATCAGTTCATATGTACCGGACATTTTTGGCTCCACAGTCACAATTTTCATTTGTTTAGGTTTGATTTCATAGTCAATTTTAAGCTTTTCCACTGTGAAGGTGTGTTCCTTAACGCCGTTGTTTTTCAACACCAACACGAATGGTTTGCCTTGGGGAATCGTGATTTCCTTCGGGTTAAAGTAGTTATCGTTTAACTCGACCTCAACTTTTATCGGCTGAGTTTGGGCAATTACACCTGTTGAACCAACTAAAAGCAACGTGAACACAGCACAAAATCCTATTAACCATTTAATCGCAGACATTTGAGAATCCCTCCTTTCTATTACTAGCATTTTCTAATTCGAAAAATATTATCAACAAGAAAAAATAGTGTCGGAAAATTTCCCGACACCATTATAATTTAAGACCAGTTCGACTTTTAAACCTTCTTAATAAAATATGACTTTCCACCCGTGTGATTCCGTCCAAACTGTAAAGCTCTTCGTTAATAAATTTTTCAAGCTTGGCGAAGTCCTCGACAAGGACGTGCATATGCAGGGTACTTGGTCCTGTCATTTGGTAGCAGCTTGCGACACTTGGGTTGTTCGCGAGTGTCTCCGCTACCCTTACAAGTGAAGCAGGTTCACAGTCCACTTCGAAAAAGGCAGACACTCCTTTACCCACTTTTTCAGAATTGATCACGACTGAAAATTTTTCAATCACGCCTTTTTCGATTAATTGATTGACGCGCTCGCGAATCGACACCCTTGATAGACCCAGCTCTTTTCCAATATCCACGTAGGACATTCTTCCATTTATCGTTAACAACTCAAGAATTTTTTTATCTGTTTCATCGATTTTCATTGAATCACCACTTTTCAACGGTTTACTTGCTTACATTTATTTTACCATCGGTTTGAGCAACACACAGCAACAAATTGGACATCCCTACAATGTGATTTACGGTCTAAACCCTATTTTTACGCATTTTTACTTATTTCATCAAAATTATAGAATATAATTTAAATTTCAATTATAATCATAATTATAAACAATAAATTCCGTTTGTTAATCAATTTGCGAAAAATAACTAACAATTGTCAAAAATGGGGTACATAGAAGGGGGATTTTAAAAATGAATTTGGATTATCTGAATTACCCGTATGCTTCACAACGAATGGCGACCTTTGCGAAGAATGGGATGGTGGCAACGTCCCAGCCATTAGCAGCCCAAGCAGGGTTAGACATTCTAAAAAAAGGCGGAAATGCGATTGATGCAGCCATCGCAACGGCGGCAACTTTAACCGTTGTAGAGCCGACCTCGAATGGGATCGGTGGGGATGCCTTTGCACTTGTATGGGTGAAGGGTGAACTGCATGGTCTAAACGCAAGTGGACCAGCGCCAAAAGGCATTTCAATTGATGCGGTGAAAGCAAAAGGTTACGAAGAAGTGCCGACATTTGGCTTATTACCAGTAACGGTGCCTGGCGTTCCTTCTGCATGGGCAGAACTGTCTCGACGTTTTGGAAAGCTTCCTTTAACGGAAGTTTTGAAGCCGGCTATCCAGTATGCCGAGGAAGGCTACCCATTATCACCTGTTCTAGCAAAATACTGGAAGGGTGCCTATAAAAAATACAAAGAAATATTCACTGCACCAGAATATAAAAGCTGGTTTGATACATTTGCACCGGAGGGACGTGCACCTGAAATTGGCGAGGTGTGGAAATCAAAAGGTCATGCAAATACTCTACGTTCTATTGCAGAAACCAATGCGGAAAGCTTTTATAGAGGCGAGTTAGCAGATAAAATCGATGCCTTCTTCAAGGAACATGGGGGCTTCCTTTCAAAAGAGGATCTAGCAGACTATAAGCCTGAGTGGGTGCAGCCAATTTCGGTGAACTACCGTGACTATGATGTATGGGAGATTCCGCCAAATGGTCAGGGAATTGTTGCGTTAATGGCGCTTAATATCCTAAACGGTTTTGACATCAAGGAAAAAGAAGCGGTTGATACCTATCATAAGCAAATTGAAGCTATGAAACTAGCCTTTTCAGATGGGAAAAAATATGTGACAGATCCTGAAAAAATGTCAGTGACGGCAGCGCAGCTTTTATCAGAAGAATTTGCGGCACAAAGACGAAGCCTGATTGGTGAAGAGGCACTAACACCAGAACCAGGAACACCACCACGTGGAGGCACTGTCTATTTAGCAGCTGCTGACTCGGAAGGAAACATGATTTCCTATATCCAAAGTAACTACATGGGCTTTGGCTCTGGAATCGTGATTCCGGGAACGGGGATTGCCTTACAAAACCGTGGTCATGATTTTTCATTAGACCCAACTCACGAAAATGCGCTAGAGCCAGGGAAAAAGACTTATCACACAATCATCCCTGGATTTTTAACAAAGGATGGGGAAGCGGTCGGTCCATTTGGTGTCATGGGTGGATACATGCAGCCACAAGGTCATGCGCAAGTGATCATGAATACAATTGATTTCCATTTGAACCCTCAGGCTGCTCTTGACTCACCAAGATGGCAATGGATTGAAGATAAAAAAGTAGTGGTGGAACCGAACTTCCCAACGCATGTTGCACAGGCACTTGCGAGACGTGGTCACCAAATTCAGGTGGCGCTGGATGGCGGCAGCTTTGGTCGCGGTCAAATCATTTGGAGAGACCCGAAGACAGGTGTTCTCTCAGGTGGTACGGAAGCAAGAACAGACGGTAGTATTGCATCTTGGTAATCGAAACGGAAATGGGTTGATAGTATGAAACAGCTTGATTTATTTTTAGCATTTTTACGTGTGGGGCTATTGGGGTACGGGGGCGGACCTTCCTCCATCCCACTCGTTCATAAAGAGGTAGTCGGTAAATACAAATGGATGGATGATGATGAATTTGCTGATGTGCTTGCCTTAGGAAACACATTACCTGGGCCAATTGCAACGAAAATGGCAGGCTATATTGGTTACCGCGTTGCAGGTGTGGTAGGGATGATCAATGCCGTATTGGCTACGATCGTTCCAACTATTTTTATGATGATAATCTTGTTAACCTTTTTATCTTCTATTAAAGATCAGCCATGGGTGCAGGGGATGACAAAGGCGGTTGTCCCGGTTGTTTGCGTGATGCTTGCGACTTTAACATGGGACTTCTTTAAAAAGTCAAAGGACGCGTTAGGCTGGAAATTTGCAGCAGGAATCATCGTTGTGAGCTTCTTATTAATGGAGTTTGTTGGGGTTCATCCAGGAATCATCATTGGGGTGCTATTGGTGGCAGCACTCGTGAAGAAAGACAAAGCACCGAAAGTTAAGCAAACAATAGAAAAGGGTGTAGGCATGTGATTTATTGGCAAATTTTCTTAGCCTTTTTTATACCAGGAATTGTTGGGTATGGCGGAGGTCCTGCTTCAATTCCGCTTGTTGAAAATGAGGTCGTGGGACGATACGGATGGTTGACCGTTTCTGAATTTAGTGAGGTGCTCGCTCTTGGAAATTCACTACCTGGTCCAATCGCTACAAAAATGTCAGGATATATTGGGTATGAAGTGGCAGGTATTCCAGGGGCACTCGTAGGAATTTTTGCTACCGTGGCACCTTCGTTAATTTTAATGGTCGTTCTACTTGGCTTTTTATACAAACACAAGGATTCTCCAAAGGTAAAACGCATGTCCAACTATGTACGCCCGGCAATCGCCGTTTTACTCGGAATTATGACGATCAGCTTTTTCACAACATCCTATGAGGATGCAGGCTGGCTACAAACGATCGTGATCATTGTGGTTAGCTTTGTATTGTTGGAAAAGCTGAAGGTTCACCCCGCGTATGTCATCATCGGGGCACTAGGATATGGCGCAATTTTTCTAGCTTAAAAGAGGTGGAGAACGTGAAAAAATTATTACTAACAGGGTTTGTCCCATTTTTAGATAATCCAATTAATCCAACAGAGGAAATCGTGAGGGCTTTAGAAGGGCAAACCATCGGTGGATATGAAATTGTAGGAAAAGTGTTACCCGTTGATTTTGCAGAATCAGCTAAACAATGTATCGCACATATCAATGAGATAAAGCCGGATGTTGTGATTTCATTAGGGCTTGCTGCAGGAAGAAATAAAGTGACACCTGAGCGAATTGCAATCAACTGTCGTGATGGAGCTGCAGATAACAGCGGTGTGAAATTGCAAGATGCACCGATTGAAGAGGAAGGACCAGCGGGTTATTTTTCGACATTGCCGATTCGGGCATTTGTAAATGCATCGGTTGAAAAAGGCTACCCGGCTGTCATCTCAAACACGGCAGGGACCTATCTTTGCAACAATGTGATGTACTCAGTCTTGCATAAAATTGAGCAGGAAAATCTTGAAATGCGTGCGGGATTTATTCATATTCCAGCTTCGCATGAACTTGCATTGAAGAAAAATGGCATTCCGAGCTGGTCATTAGCGGATCTAACTGCATCGATTCGTACGATGATTGAGGTGCTTGGGGAGTAATTTGGGCAATAGCCTAATTTGAATACAAGACCAATATTTGAAAACACTAAGAGGAAGCCCGATCCGGGGCTTCCTCTTTTTCAATCTTTGAAAGGACTTATAAAATGAAGCAATTACATATCTTTTATGCGTTTTTGAAAGTTGGCTTACTTGGCTATGGGGGTGGTCCGTCCTCAATTCCACTTGTCCATAAGGAAGCAGTAGAGCATTACAAGTGGTTAAATGATGATGATTTTGGTGATATTCTGGCGCTTGGGAATACGTTGCCAGGACCTATCGCGACTAAAATGGCCGGTTATATTGGCTCTCGGGTTGGCGGTTGGCTTGGAATGATCAATGCCGTTTTGGCAACCTCAGTCCCGACTATTCTTTTAATGATTGTTTTGCTCACCTCATTGACCTCCTTTAAAAATCTTGCTTGGGTGCAGGGAATGACAAAAGCGGTGCTGGCTGTAGTTGGAGTCATGCTTGCCCAATTAACCTGGGAATTCCTCATCAATGCAAAAAAGGGACTTGGATGGACTAGGGCAATCTTACTAGGGGTGGTAAGTGTGTTGGTTTTGGATGTGTTCGGCGTGCATCCCGGTATTTTAGTTGGTGCCCTACTGGTACTTGCCTTGGTGAAAAAGGACAAACGGGAGGAGACACAATCATGATCTATGTACAGCTCTTTATTGCGTTTTTTATACCTGGGATCCTCGGCTATGGCGGCGGGCCAGCCTCCATTCCGCTTGTTGAAAATGAAGTGGTCCATCGTTATCACTGGTTGTCCGTTCATGAGTTTAGTGAAGTGATTGCAATTGGAAACGCGTTGCCCGGACCAATTGCAACAAAGATGGCTGGGTATATCGGGTTTCAACAAGCGGGAGTGTTGGGCGCGGTGGTTGCCATCTTTGCGACTGTTGCTCCTTCGCTAATTTTAATGATTGGCTTACTAAGTATCTTGAAAAAGTTTAAGCACTCTCCGAAAGTAAAGCGGATGACGAACTTTATCCGACCAACGATCGCTGTTCTTTTAGGTGCAATGGCATACCGCTTTTTTAAGGAATCATATGAGGATGCCGGGTTGGTCCATAGTATAATTTTAGTGGTGTTTAGTTTTTTGTTGCTTGAAAAATGGAAGGTTCACCCCGCGTATGTGATTGTTGGATCGCTTTTGTATGGGGCGGTGTTGTTGTAGGAGGAGAGGGGTTTTTGTTTGAGTTTTTCCAGTATAACCCTAAAGTTGTTTAAAAAAGGTCTTTATGCTAGCATTTTTTCTTGATATTTCCAAATGTCAGTACAAAAAGTCGATTTATATAATGGTTTTTTCCAAGAAAACCCAAAGGTGTCGCCATAAAAGTGCTTTATGTTAAGTCTTTTTCCTTATATATCCAAAAGTCTAGACATAACAAGCTTTTATCTAATGACTTTTTCCAGTATAATCCAAATCCGTATAAAAGCGATTTAAGAGAAGGGATTTCCTTTAATACCCAAAAGCCCACTAATATCATAACTTTATATCTAGTATCTTCCAGTATAATCCAAAATTGAGCTCGTAAATGGTCATAATGTTAGTGCGTTTTCAAATAAACCCCAAAACTCATTTGTAAGCTTTCCCCTCTCTAAGCAGGACTCACATTGTCCTTATTTCCCCAAAATTTCGCCAAAATCTTTTCTTGACGAGCCCTGGAAATAAATTCATAATATAAATATTAGTAATTTTCGTAATATTATAAAATGTAAATCGTAAATATAGAAAGTGTAATCGTTCGCCATTCGAAATTGTTGGCAACGCTTACATTTAAGGAGTGTTATCTATGATTTTATATTTCATGCTATTTATTGTTGGATTTAGCCTTTTTATGGCGTTTAAGCGTAAGCGCCCCCTCTTTTTACTTCTGCCGTTTGTGTCCATCTTTGCGTATTTTGTCTTTGAAATCATCCGTTTTCCCGCACCACTTGGGGAAACGATCCGTTTTATTTTTAACCTAGGCTAATAACCTAGTACAAACCTTAAAGGAGGTGATATAAACGACAAAATGGTTTACCGAAAGTTCATATCAATTCTATTTTTATGGAGGTGCTAGTAGTTGAAAAAAGTTGATAAGAAGATTGCCGATGGATACTTTAGGGAGAAAACAAGAAATATTATTATTTATCTCATTATCGGATTTCTTGTTTCATTTGGAGTGGTTCTCTTTGCAAAGCCACTTTCCACATTTTCGGTAAATGGATTGCCGTTCCATTATTTCATGGGGGCACAGGGTGCAGTGGTTACCTTTATCATTATTCTATTTGTGAATGCGAAGGTAAGCGATAAAATTGACCAAAAATACGGCATTGACGAAGAGAAAAATGAGCAAATTAGCTCTGGAAAAGTACTTGATCATTAAAAACCTACCTAACAATCATACTCATAAAATCTAGATCTGCGTAACAGGAATACCCCTACTTCTAGACGTGCCTTGATGAAAAAGCAAGTCTCTACCTTAACAAAAAAATATCTCACACCATATGTCTTAAAATCTACAAAACTCAAACAATACGATAAAAAGAGACAGGTTTTCCTACAAAATAGTAGTACCTATATTTGAACCCAAAGGGGGAGGAAATTTGGATACACAATTTCTGGTCTCATTAATCATTATTTTAGCGTCGTTTGGTCTTTATATTGGAATTGCCATCTTCAACCGAGCGCGGGCGACCTCGGACTTTTATGTAGCTGGACGTGGAGTGCCACCTATTTATAATGGAATGGCGATAGGAGCGGACTGGATGAGTGCGGCATCGTTCATTGGAATGGCCGGCACCATTATGGCACTAGGATATGGCGGACTTGCCTATATCATGGGGTGGACAGGCGGATATTTGCTATTAACCTTCCTCCTTGCGCCACAGCTTCGTAAATATGGTCGTTACACGGTGCCAGAGTTTATCGGTGACCGCTTCGATAGCCATTCAGCGCGTATTGTTGCGGCAGTCTGTACAATTATCATTTCGTTTACGTACTCCATTGGCCAATTATCTGGTTCTGGGGTTGTAATCGGGCGTCTTTTTGAAATAGACGCTAGAGTTGGAACAATGATTGGGGTAGTCCTGATTGCCTTCTACGCAGCGATGGGTGGAATGAAAGGAATCACCTGGACACAGGTTGCGCAATATATCGTATTAATTGTCGCGTACTTAATTCCAGTTATTTTTATCTCCTTACAATTAACAAGCAATCCATTGCCGTGGTTATCTTATGGAAAAGTGGTTGCAGAAATTGGAGAACTTGATCGCCAGCTTGGCTTCACAGAATATTTTGCACCGTTTGCAACAGGATCTGAGTGGCAATTTCTTGCGTTAATGTTCACGTTAATGTGTGGTACAGCTGGATTGCCGCACGTAATCGTTCGTTTCTATACGGTGTCGACAATGAAGGCAGCTCGTTGGTCAGGTGCATGGGCACTTTTATTCATCGGCTTATTATACTTATCAGCTCCTGCATATGCAGCGTTTTCTCGTTTCATCTTGATGACGCAAGTAGCTGGTAAAAAAATGACAGAGCTTCCTGCTTGGACACAAAGTTGGGTTGACACAGGTTTATTAAAGCTGGCCGATGCGAACAGCGACGGGATTTTACAATGGCAGGAAATGACGATTGCCAATGATATCGTGGTAATGGCGACACCAGAAATTGCAAACCTTGGTGTATTTGTCATCGGATTAATGGCAGCGGGGGCAATGGCAGCAGCCTTGTCTACGGCTGGTGGTTTGATGATTGCACTTTCATCTTCATTTGCGCATGATATCTATTATCGTGTGTTAAAGCCTGAAGCAACGGAAAAGAACCGCTTGAACGTGGCTCGTTGGTCAATTGTTGTTGCGACACTAATTGCAGGTTTAGTTGCGTTAAACCCACCGGGTGCAATCACGCAAATTGTAGCATGGGCCTTTGCAATTGCATCTAGTACGTTCTTCCCTGCGCTCGTACTTGGAGTTTGGTGGAAGCGTTCAAATGCCAAGGGTGTTATCGCAGGTATGCTCATCGGATTGGTCGTCGTGTTATCGTACATTTTTGCAGCAAAATACGGTGGCTTCACGATCCTGGGTATTATCGATACAGGTGCTGGAATCTTTGGGGCAGCGGCTGGTTTCTTAGGAAACATCATTGTTTCCCTCATGACAGAAGCGCCATCACAGGCTAAACAAGACGAGGTCGTTGATATGCGCTACCCAGAGCAAATGGTATACAAGGATGGCGAGGTTTGGCTTAAAGAGGATGCTTAACAGGAAATCGGATTCTCGAATAAAAATTTCAACGGTTCTATGCGATTTTGCATAGGACCGTTTTAAAAGAGGGAATAAACATGGAACAGATCTATGAATGGGTGAAAGATCATCCTTTGTTTAAAGAATGGTCTGAGATGGAAGTGTTTGAGTTCCTCTCCTTCTGTCAGCATAAAACATATAAGCAGTCAGATCTATTGTTTCAGGCCAATGAGCAGCGGGAGGGAATACTTCTGCTGCTTTCTGGCGTTGCGGAAGTGTTTGTGGGACCTAGTGAAAATCGTGAGGTACTTGAAATAATAAAGCCTGGGGAATTAATCGGGCTATCAAATATTGCAGATTTAATCGGCGGTCCAAAGCGAGACATGGAATACCGAGTCGGTGTCATAGCAACAGACCCTGGACAATGTTTGTTCATCCCAAATCATGTCATTCAAAAACGCCTCCATGACCCCGATTTTCACCAATTTCTTTTCACTCAACTTGCGATTCGTCTTAAAGAAATCTACAGTTCATTAGCCGAGCAGGTGATGATAACAAGAAAAGCGAAAAATAGTGGTTCCCTTGTTCGAAGGGTCCAGGATGTTATGACCACATCACTCGTCGCAGTTGATCGAAGCACGGTCTGCAGTACCATTGCACAACAAATGACGGAGCGCCGAACGAGCTCTGTTCTTGTTGTTGAAAATAAAAGACTTCTAGGTATTATTACAGAGCGTGACCTTGTTTCAAGAGTCATTTATAAAAGGAAAAATGGAAACACAAATGCTTCCGACTTTATGACGAAAAACCCCATTATTATTTCGAAGTACGCCTTTTGTTATGAAGCACTCTCCACCTTCATTTTACATGGTGTGAAGCATTTGCCTGTCGTTGAGGAAAATGAGGTAGTGGGAATTATAACGTTATCGGATGTGTTGCGGCAAAATACGGACAATATGATGAGGCCGATTAAGACAATTGAGATGGCTACACGTGAAACTCTACCAACTGTAAAAACCGCCATTTATGATGTGGTCGATGCGCTTTTACAAGACGGTGTTCCGATTTTTAAAGTATTAGATAGTGTTACAAAACTATTTGATCGGCTCGTAAAACGATGTATTGAGCTGGCGATTGAGGAGCTATCTAAAAGAGATGGTCTGCTTCCTCCAACCAAGTTCTGCTTTTACCAAATGGGGAGCGCTGGTCGTGAAGAACAGTTTTTGTTAACAGACCAGGACCACTTTCTTGTCTACGAAAATAGTTCACTAGAGGTGAATGATTATTTTTCAAAATTAGGAGAAGAGATCGTAAGGTTACTAGAAAAGGCAGGGTACGCACGCTGTCTTGGGGATATGATGGCGAGTAATCCAAGTTGGCGAGGTTCCATAGAAACGTGGATGGGGCGTGTTCAGACTTGGATCAGTCAGGCAACAAATCAAAATATGCTACTTGCACAGAACTTCTTTTCCTACCGTTTTTTATATGGGGATGAAGAGCTTAACCTTGAATTTGAAACCCAGCTTTTTGAAAAAATGAAGCACGCTAAAATCTTTTTGTTCCGTCTTCACGAACAAGAGCACCAAATACCTTCTTTAGAACAACCTATTCGTGCCCTTTTTAAATTAGATCGTAAGCAGTTAGATGTTAAAAAGGAAATTTTATTTCCTTACCATCATAGCTTGCAAATCCTATCTTTGGAATATGGCATCATCTCGGGAACCCCATTCCAGCGGATTGATAGATTAGTAGAGAAGAAGGCGTTTAGTCCGAATTTTGGAAAAGATGTGAAGACTGCTGTAGCAGATGTGATGCGTTTTTATGTAAACCAAAGGTGGAATCAATATAAAAACAAGGAGAAACTCACATCGATCCTTCAATTTTCACATTTAACAACAAAGGAAAAGGAAGAACTCATTTTAAGTGTAAAAATTTTGAAGGAGATGCAAACTCTAGTAAATGCCCATTTTCAAATATGAGAGGAGTCGGACCTGTGATATTTGGTAGAAAGCCCCTTTTTCCTCGAATTCATAAGGAAATTCCGTTATCGACTCCAATTGATGAGATTAGATTTACCGTTTTTGACACAGAGACAACCGGATTTCAGGTTGCAACTGTCGATCGATTAATTGAAATTGCAGCGGTTCAAGTGGATGGATTGAAAGTTTGTGAGGAAGTACAATTCCATACATATGTTAACCCAAACCGACAAATTTCTCAGGAAATAATCGAATTGACAGGAATAACGGATGATAAGGTCGAAAATGCACCGACCGCAATTGAAGGAATTACGAATCTTTTTAAATTTATTATAGAGCAAAATAGTAACTGCCTAATTGGTCATTGTGTATTGTTTGATATTGTCACTTTGAAAAGCGAGTTGAAGCGCGAGAAATACAGCCTACAACGGGTGCCAGCGATTGATACACTGGATTTGATTGGTTTTATTTCTCCATCCTATGATATGCGAGATTTACACCGATACGCGCAGAATTTTGGAACACGGATCTATGAAAGACATACTGCCACTGGTGACGCCTTAACGACGGCTTATTTATTTGTTGAACTTCTCCAACATTTTAAAGATCGCGGTATGCGAACCTGGGGAGACCTTCTTCAGGCAACCGAAAATCAGAATCGGATTTTATGATACACGGGTTGTCCAGACTCCAATACAACTTGTCCAATCTGAAAAAAACTGCAATTTTCAAAAATATTTTGATAAATGCCTTGTCCCTCTTGAGTTTTATAGCATAATCCCTCAACCAAGCTAATAAAATGTTACAAACCTAACAAAGAGAGTGTTTGAGGTGAGGGGGCGTAAACCGTCTTCAAAGATCTAGCAATTCATATGACGAATATTTTCCAAACAAAACAAACTTTTTCGTTGAAGCAATAACGCGTCTCATTTCACACTTCTCACATCCACATAGGGAGGGCGAGTAGTGTGCACGATTACATCAAAGAACGAACTATCAAGATTGGAAAGTATATCGTGGAGACAAGAAAAACAGTTCGCGTCATTGCGAAGGAATTTGGCGTTTCCAAAAGTACTGTCCATAAAGATTTAACCGAAAGGCTACCTGAGATCAATCCCGAACTAGCAAATGAAGTAAAAGAAATCCTGGATTATCATAAATCAATAAGGCATTTACGGGGTGGAGAAGCGACGAAACTAAAGTATAAAAAAGAAGAAGAATTACAAGAAGAACCAGTCAAATAACATACCAGGGACTTTCTTCCTAGCATTTTACGACATTTTCCTACAAAAAAATTACAAAAAGTCTATTATATAAGTCAAATTGTGATACAATACAACATAGGAAAATATGTGCATTTGTGAATCAAATGCAAGGAGGAAAGTTACCCAAATGTTAGCTAGGGATATCGGTATCGATCTTGGAACTGCGAACGTACTTATACATGTTAAAGGCAAAGGTATTGTATTGAATGAGCCTTCAGTTGTGGCATTAGATAAAAACTCAGGCAAGGTTTTAGCTGTTGGTGAAGAAGCAAGACGCATGGTGGGTCGTACACCTGGAAATATTGTGGCGATTCGACCTTTAAAAGACGGAGTTATTGCTGATTTTGATGTAACTGAAGCGATGCTCAAGCATTTTATTAATAAGTTAAATGTAAAAGGCTTTCTTTCAAAACCAAGAATTTTGATTTGCTGCCCAACAAACATTACCTCTGTTGAGCAAAAAGCAATCAAGGAAGCTGCTGAAAAAAGCGGTGGGAAGAAAATCTATCTGGAGGAAGAACCGAAAGTGGCTGCGATTGGAGCTGGAATGGACATCTTCCAACCAAGCGGAAACATGGTCGTAGATATTGGCGGTGGTACAACAGATGTTGCTGTATTATCAATGGGCGATATCGTCACCGCCTCTTCCATTAAAATGGCTGGGGACACATTTGATGCGGAAATCCTAAGCTATATTAAGCGTGAGTACAAACTATTAATCGGGGAAAGAACGGCTGAAAACATTAAAATTCAGGTTGCAACTGTATTCCCAGATTCACGTCATGAAGAAATCGATATTCGTGGACGTGACATGGTAACAGGTTTACCACGTACACTGACCATTAAATCTGATGAAATCGAAAAAGCACTACGTGAGCCGGTTTCTGCCATTGTACAAGCTGCGAAAAGTGTTCTTGAAAGAACACCACCAGAGCTTTCTGCGGACATCATCGATCGTGGCGTGATTTTAACAGGTGGTGGAGCATTGCTTCACGGAGTTGATCAGCTTTTAGCGGAAGAATTACGCGTACCAGTACTGATTGCTGAAAACCCAATGGAGTGTGTAGCGATTGGAACAGGCATTATGCTTGAAAACCTGGACAAGCTTCCGCGCAGAAAATTAGTCTAATACTGTAAATAGGACCTTTCCGAAATGGCAGGTCCTTTCCTACTTTTTCTAAAAAAAGTACAGTGTGGTAAATTTTACAGATGAAGAAATAGGGATTTCCTACTATAATAAAAACTAGGTATATGTTCGGATAAAGAATGAGGTGAGATCATGTTACGTGGATTTTATTCTGCAGCAGCTGGAATGCTTGCGCAACAACGTCGTACAGAAATGCTTACGAATAATATTGCAAATGCCAACACACCTGGCTATAAAGTGGACCAAGGTTCTTTACGTGCGTTTCCTGAATTGCTCATGCAACGTCTTGAAGGCGTACAAAGCCCGGCTAAAAATGGTGGTACTCTTCGAACAGCAAGTACCATCGGTGGGCTTAACACAGGTGTGTACATGCAGGAAATGATTCCGCTGTTCAAGCAAGGTGATATCCGCGAAACAGGACTTGCGACTGATGTAGCGTTGATAAATGGCAATCTACCGATCAGTGCGGAGACGAATCAACCAGGTTCCTTGTTTTTTACGGTTCAAAATGCAAACGGTGATGTGCGCTATACGAGAAACGGAAACTTCACAGTTGACTTGGCAGGTTTTCTAAATACGAATGAAGGCTTTTATGTGCTTGATGAAAACGGAAATCGGATTGCACTAGAAGATGATCAGTTTCAGGTTACAGCAGATGGAAATGTCCTTGTCGACGGGCTGGCACAAACACGTTTAGGCATTGCCTTTTCTGAAAATCCAATGAATCTGATTAAAGAAGGAAATGGATTGTACCGGACAAATGACGGTGGCGAACTACCAAATGCAGAGGCAAATCCTGAAGTTTCTTTTACGTTAAAACAAGGATTCCTTGAAGGCTCTAATGTCGATGTGACACAGGCAATGACAGAGATGATGACAGCATACCGTACGTTTGAGGCCAATCAAAAGGTGCTTCAGGCATATGATAAGAGTATGGACAAAGCGGTTAACGAGATTGGAAGATTATAAGAAGAGCATGAAGAGTGCTGTCTTTGGCGACAAGCATAAGACGAGCCAAATCTTTCGAAGCGATTGGCAAGACCGAAGAGCATAAGGCGTCCGAAGCTAGAAAAAAATTTGGGGTGAAGATAAATGCGTTCGATGATTACAGCAACAAATACGATGAGTCAGCTGCAAAAACAGCTTGATACAATTGGGCATAATCTAGCTAATATAGATACGACCGGATATAAAAAACGCCAGGTCAACTTTAGTGAGCTTCTATCCCAAGAATTCAATAATCAACCCGATAACGCACAAGAGGAAGGTCGCTTAACCCCAATTGGTATTCGTACAGGTGTTGGTGCACGACTTGGTCATACGAATATGATGATGACCCAAGGTGCAATTAAAACAACAGACCGTGAGCTTGATATCGCATTTACAAAAGAAAACCAATTTTTGCAAGTGTTGGTTGATGAAAATGGTGTTCAGGTTCCACGCTTTACAAGAGAGGGTGCCCTTTATTTGTCACCTGCAAATGATGGGACAAATCGTGTTACCCTTGTGACAAGTGGTGGAGATCCTGTTTTAGACCAAGATGGGGAGCCAATTGTGTTTGTTGACAATTTTAAAGAGATAAAAATTTCTACAAAGGGGGAAGTAACCGTTGTTCCGGAGACAGGTGTGCCTCAAACTTTTAATCTTTCCGTAGTGGAAGTGCAAAAGCCGCAGCTTCTACAAGCGGTTGGACAAAATCAATTTGCGCTACCAGACTTAGCGGAGCTCGGAATTGCGGCGGATGATGTATTTGTTTCCCTTCAGGGGGCTTTGCGTGATCAAGTGAGTATGCAGCAAGGTGCACTTGAACAATCGAATGTTGATTTGACAACGGAAATGTCTGACCTGTTGTTAACCCAACGCTCCTATCAATTCAATGCAAAATCAATTTCTATCTCAGATCAAATGATGGGACTTGTGAATGGCATACGCTAAATGAAGAAAGTAGATACTATAGGGTAGGCAAACAATCGAGAAACTCGGCAACAACCTAAAGATAAGGGGTAATCTCAGTGACAAGTGAACTTAACAATACACAAGTAAAATCGCGCGAAGAAATTCGAAAGGCGCGTGACGAAGAAAAGAAAACGAATAAAGAGCCGAAAAAGAAGCGTGAAGGAAAACTTCGAATCCGCTTAATTCCAATTTGGATACGACTTTTGCTTGTCGTTGTTCTTTTTGCAGCCAGCGTCATGATTGGTGTGGTTGTAGGTTATGGAGTCATTGGAGATGGAAATCCGAGCGATGCCTTAAAAAAAGAAACATGGCAGCATATCGTTGACCTTGTCAATAAAGATGCGGAAAAATAGGAGGGCATAAGCCTTCTTTTTTTATGAATAAAATGGACCCTTTTAATGGCTTTGTCACCGAGGTTTACAACTTACCACAATACTTGTATTATAATAGGCATTATGAGCTAACTTTATTCAGTAGAAGTCATTAACTTCTACTGAATAAAGTTAGAGCCTCCGGCGGATGCCTCAGATTTTTAAAGGAAGTTATTCTACCTTAGGATCAAAGACGAAGAACGCCAATTCCTGTGGCAACGACTTTGTGACCCACATCACGTGGTCCAAAAATCTGGGCACAAATACGCCAAGGCGCATTTGATTAGGATACATAAGGGAGGAAATGGTTAAATATGTACGATATCAATGAAATTAAGGAAATTATTCCACATCGCTATCCGTTCTTATTAGTTGATCGGATTCTTGAATTGGAAGAGGGAAAACGTGCACTTGGCCTTAAAAATGTAACGGCAAATGAGGAGTTTTTTAATGGGCATTTTCCTGATTATCCAGTTATGCCGGGCGTATTAATCGTAGAAGCCTTGGCACAGGTTGGCGCAGTGGCAATGTTGAAAAAGGAAGAAAACAAAGGCAGACTTGCTTTCTTTGCGGGAATTGACAACTGCCGTTTTAAAAAACAAGTAGTTCCTGGAGACCAACTTCGTCTTGAAGTGGAAATCACTCGTCTTCGCGGGTCAATCGGTAAAGGAAAAGGCATAGCAACTGTTGACGGTGAGCTCGTTTGTGAAACAGAAATCATGTTTGCGTTAGGCGAAAAATCAGAATAAGTTCAGTTTGGAAAATCCGGATGGGAACCCATCTGGTTTTTTTATTCTCTTTCGGTGAATTTGTAATTTCTTTGATACATTTTTTATCTTCGGGGAAAGCTAAGCAAAGACCAAGATGGTCACACCAATACTTAAAAAAAACAGAAAGGAGAATATGCAATGAACAACAAATGGTTTTTAAAGCTTATCGGGTCGCTCCTTGCCGTGTTTTTAATAACAGGCTGTAACAATGATGATCAAAATCCGCCACCTGAGAATGACGGACTTGAAACACCTGGCAAGGATTTCAATAATAATAACAATATGGATAATAATGACCTCGATAACAATGTGACTCCAGAGGAAGACGTCGTGCCTGACAACAATGGTATGAATCCTGGGGATCAAGACGTCGTTGAAGATGAGAATAATGACGGAGATCTTGATATCAACAATGACGATGATGACAATGACAACAATAACAACAATAACAACGATCTGAGAGACGACGAAGTAAATCCAGGTGGAACTGGTGGAGCAGGCGGCGTTGGTAACGGCAAATAATTCACTTACATTGTAAAAAGGCGGGATTTTGTCCTGCCTTTTTAACTTTGTATTGGCTTTTTCTTTTCTTGCAGTCGGTTTTTGAATTCGGCAAGTAGACCTTCACCTTGTAGGCCTTGTTGAATAAGGTCGGTCAGAACAATCTCGGCCATGTTAAGGCGACTTGGTACTAAATTCCCCTCCAAAAGAACACTTACGGTATTGTCCATTACTTTGATGATTTTAACTTCACCCATTAATGAGGCAGGATCATTAGATTTTTTGGAAATAGTGACTTGGAGATTCAATTTTGTATCCTCTTGTTTTGCCTTTTCGAAAATGGGTTTATACGATTTTTCAATAAAAGCTTCCACAATCCAACTGTTTTCCCCATCCTCTTGATTGATGATCAATCCATCCATCAACGGTATTTCCTCAATACGACTAGGTTGTTCATCCTGGTGAAGAACCATAAGTGAAACCAATCTAAACGTTTTCAAAATCCTGACCTCCTTATATTTCGTTCGTACTATACCAGATAGTTAAATTATAGCATATTTACCTGCTTATTATATGGAGTAGACGTGGAAATGAACCAGAAGTTCTAAGGTGAAAAAAACATGTAGAAATTTAGATAATGGTTCGTTTTAGAAAATTTTCAATGAGAAATTTGATAATTTTATGGTGAATTTCCAGTTTTATAAAAAAAATCCTTGTGATAATCCGATTTTCCTAATTTTACCTATGTCGAACTGTGGAGTATGATAGCCTTGTTAGATTTAACCAAGGAGGGATAAAACATGATTAATCAGGTGATTTTGGTAGGAAGATTGACCCGGGATCCGGACTTGCGTTACACCCAAGAAGGGAAAGCAATCGCACATGTGACGCTTGCGGTTAGTCGGAATTTTAGGAATGCAGGAGGTGAAATTGACACCGATTTTGTGAACTGTACACTTTGGCGTAAGACAGCTGAAAATACGGCAAACTATTGTAAAAAGGGATCCATTCTAGGTGTAACAGGGCGAATCCAAACGCGTAACTATCAGAACAATGATGGAAAAAGGGTTTATGTGACGGAAGTGTTAGCAGACTCTGTGAAATTTCTAGGTGGAAAGCCAAGGGAACTCGTTGAAAATTAAGGTTCTTGATGCTTAGAACTAGGGAGGAAACGATGATGAAACAGGATGAAATCCAGTCAATCAATGAAAAGCTAAATAAGCTTGCAATGGGAATTGCGCTACATCTGGAAACGTTACAGGGGCAAATCGGTGATCGGATGGATCAAATGGATCAAACCTATAATGAACGACTTTTACAAATTAATCAAATGTTAGAAGGGAAGTAGCTATCATATGAAAACTGTAAAAAAGAAATTCAGAATATGAGAGATATGTAAACCCTCTATCCATGTACCCCGCAACAAGAAGCCTCGTTCGCCTTTTCAAAAATGATTCCTCAAGAGATAGATGGATACTTCGGTCATTCCTCAATTTTTTTGCCAATCATGGTCACAACATGGTTGGCTTTTTCTTATTTATAATATAGAACATTTGTTCTCGTGTGTCAACGGTATTTTTAAAAAAAATTCATGTTGACAGGGGTAGTGTATTAATCATATAATACATTGTGTATTAACCTATTGATACACGGTGTATTTTTTTATCATAGCTGTATGATGCGTTTAATACAGTTTTTTTATAAGTGGTGTATGAACCCCTTGATACAGGGAGATGAAATTTTTAGGAGTTGGGTCTATGGATATCAAGTTTAACAATCGAGATCCCGTATACGTGCAAGTAATTCAGTATTTCAAGGAGCAAATTGCGAAAGGCTTTTTTGAACCAGGTCAGGAGATTCCGTCAAGAAGGGAATTGGCGAATCGGTTGAAGATTAATCCGAATACGGCGCAGCGTGCGTATAAAGAGATGGAGGAACAAGGGTTGATTTTTACAGAAGGAAATTTACCAAGTCGCATTACGAAGGATGAAGAGGTGTTGAAAATGGTTCGTGAGGAATTGATTTTGGATGCAGTTTCTACTTTTATTCAATCGGTTCGGTCCATTAATGTACCTTTACCAGAAGTCTTAAATCTAGTTGAAAAAGAGTATGACAAGGAATAGGGGGGATTTCGGTGATTGAAGTAAAAAATGTAACGAAGAAGTTCGGCAGGAAGACAGTGTTAAAGGGCATTAATTTTACTGCTGAAAAAGGGAAGATTACGTGTTTGATTGGGATTAACGGCGTTGGAAAAACAACGGTCATGAAGGCGATTATGGCGTTAACGCCAATTAATAGTGGAGAAATTCTTATCAATAGTGAAAAAATCAATAAAAGTAGCTATGAAAAAGTAACGTTTATCCCAGATACGATCACGATGTTGCCGCAAATGAAAATTAAAGAGGCCTTCACATTTATGGCGGATTTCTATGACAGCTGGAATCAAAAACGTGCGAATGAGCTTCTTGAGTTTTTTAGGCTTAAAGAAACGGATCGAATCTCTGAGTTATCAAAGGGAAATACAGCGAAGGTCAACCTTATTCTTGGACTTGCCTTGGATGTTGATTATGTCCTCATGGATGAGCCGTTTTCAGGGATAGATATTTTTAGCCGTGAACAAATTGCTGAAGTGTTTACTAGTCATTTAATTGAAGACCGTGGTGTGATTATCACAACCCATGAAATTAATGATATTGAACACTTAATTGATAAAGTCGTATTGCTTGATGATGGTGTTGTGTTAAAAGAATTCGATACCGAAGAAGTTAGAGAGAATGAAGGGAAATCGGTTATCGATGTGATGAGAGAGGTGTACAAGGGATGAAACGGTATTTGAAATTAGTGAATTTCGAGTTTTCTCGATTTTTTAAACTCTATCTTGTTTTGGTTGGGATAACGGTGTTTTTTCAAATAATTGGAGTTATTTTTACGTCAAAAAGATATTTAGGTAGAGCGGAGGAAGCAATGGTTGAAGATATGCTCTCAAAAGGTGATTATATTTCACAATATGGGAAAATCTCAATGATCGATTTTGCTCAAACCCTTTGGTTTATGGGACCGATTATGCTGAGTGGAGCCACTTTACTGATTTATGTATTTTTTATTTGGTATCGTGATTGGCTCGGGAAAAATACATTCAGTTATCGTCTACTCGTCTTGCCAACGGCTCGATTGAATGTGTATTTGGCGAAGGCTACAACCATTTTGCTATTTGTTTTAAGTCTTATTGCTTTGCAATTAGTATTAATACCTGTTGAAAGTCGAGTGTTACAGTGGATGGTTCCTGGAGAGTTTCGTACGGATTTCACAGTAGGAGAAATCACGAATGTTTTTTATTTACAAGCTTTATTTCCTAAAACATTTATGGACTTTGTCCTTTACTATGGCGCGGGAATGGCAGCTGTGTGTGTGGTGTTTACAGCTATTTTGTTCGAACGCTCCTACCGTTTAAAAGGGCTTTTCTTTGGGATTATTTATTGTGTGATTTCCTTTTTATTCCTTTTGTTACCAATCTTGCTGGATGAGTACATGTTAGGAAACTATTTTTATCCAAATGAACTATTTTACCTTGTGGTTGGGGCAGGGTTAGTTGCTTGGGCTGCAGCAATTTGGATTGGCAATTATCTTTTAAATAAGAAAATAAGGGTTTGATAGGAGGTAGCATGAATGAAACGTTATTGGAAAATCCTTACGGTCTGTCTGGTTACAGTTATCGTGCTTGGAACTTTTTATATACAATCTAGCTTAGCTTCAGAGAATATACAAATTGATTTTGAAAAAGTGAGTGGAGATGAGAGTTTAGTTAAAAGTCTGGAAATTAATGCTGATTATGTAGTCGGAGACATTCATCAATCTCTACTGATTTCTGATGAGGAAACAACTAATTTAAGCAATCGATCCGTTGTTCAGCAATTGACTGGTCTTTATGGGGAAGCTTCTACACAAAAATTAGTTAAGAATTATAAACAATTTATGAGAGGGAAAAATTTGGTCTCTTCTAATTTTTATGAGGATGAAGATTTACTTGTTTATGTCAGTGTTAAGGGTAAGAGTATAAATGCTACTTCTTTAAATTCCTTTTTTGATATTGACGTTTTAGATAAGAAATCTGAAACGTCTACTCCGATGAAATTAGATCTACCTAAAAATGGAAAATACAATTGGGTTGATATCGTGGATATTCAAATAAAGGATGGGAAGTTATTAGTAATTGCGAGAGGTTATCGTATCAATGGCGGCGAGGATTTGGTTGTTTACACGGTTGACTTAAATGGAAAGAAAATCACAAATGAAGAAGTCGTTTTCTCTACGCCAGCAGTAGAGAACGGATGGTCAGATTTTAGATTTATCAATGACCATTATTCGAGCCAACCACAAAAATATTTGTTATTTAAAGCAGAGGCTTTTGAACATGAATCTGGTGATGGTGCAACGGCCATTGTGGATGACTTTATGATATACGATATCGAACAGAATAAAATGAGTAAGATTGAAAGGCCTGAAAACTTTGCTGGCTACATCGAAGATTCATCTGTATTAAATTCTGCTTTGTATATTCCAGTTCAGACGCCGAATGAAGTAGATGTCATTCAGTATGATATTGAAACGAAGAAATGGGACAAGAAACAAACATTTGGAGTTGAAACGCCGAATAGTTCCGAGGATGTACCTTTTGTAAAACTACAAGGTGGAAAAATTTATATCGTTTATTCTACTAATGATGGACATACACTTTCTATCGGAGATTTAAATACAGGGGAAACATTATATGAAGGACACCTAAAAGTGGAAAATTCAAAAACAGAACGTGAAGATTACCAATTATACATTTTCGAAATAAAGGATGCCAGGTAATCGGTCACAGGTGCGGGTCACGGGGACAGGTTCCGTGTCCCAGTTAATAGGGTGAGAAAAATGAAGGAACATCAAATCGAACAAATTATAAGTGAATATGAACCTGAGTTGCGGTATGCGGCCTTTCGCTATGTGCGAAATTGGGTGGTTGTGGATGATATTATGCAAGAAGTATTCTTGAAAGTCTTTTTGAAAATCCATTCATTCAGGGATCCATCTAAAATCAAAGCTTGGTTGTACAAAATCACTCGAAACCAATGCATTGATTATCTTCGCAGCAAGGTTGTGAAAGCGACGGTCTTAATAGACGATTTTGAAGGATTGCGGTATACGGCGAATGAAACCGTCGAAAAAGAAATTGTAGAGAAGTTCGATCGAGAAAGGCTTTACGAACATATTGAGTCTTTGCCGAAGGATTACAAACAGACCTTATCCCTGTATTATTTTCATGATTATTCGTATATCGAAATTAGCCAATTACTCCGGAAAGATATTTCGTTTGTAAAAAATAAGCTGTTTAGGGGTCGGCGATTGTTGAAAGATGAATATGAAAAAGAATTAATTGTGTAAAGGATGGCCAATTATGTGTAATTAAGCATGATTGGTCTTTTTTTATGAGGCTTTAATAGGGTATAATTATCCAAAAATAACAAATTGTTGAGGATGAGTAGGATGAGATTCGTAGTTTTGTTTGGGGTAGCGTTATTGTTGGGAGTTTTGCTAGGATTCTTGGATCTAGGTCAACCGACAAGTATGATAATAAGCATGATTGTGATTATTGTTCTTGGCACTTACTTATTTATTTATCCGATTTATGGAGAGAAAAATGTAAGAAAGATAGAGTCCTATCTTGAAAAACGCAGAAAAAATCCAGCGTTCAAGCTCTATTACGGGATGGGCAATCGGATTGATCAGGATGTGAAGGAAGCAACAGAAGTATTGCTTCAAAAATATAAGCATCCCGCCAAACAGGCATTGTTCAAGACTTTGCATGCATTATATGAGGATGATATTTTGCGAGTAAAGAAGGACATTGAGGATATCCATCCCCCTCAATATAAAGCGTATTATCAAGCCATAGTTGCAGTAGAGGAAGGTAAACTGGAGCAGGCCGCTGAACTTGGGGAACAGGTGAAGTCGAAGTGGATGAAGCATGCTTTGGCTGCTGGAATTGCGAAGAAAGCGGGAAATCATGCTGAGTATGTATCTGAAATCCAAAAAGCGTTTGAGAAGACACGAGGAATGCAGAGGTATGTGCTGTATAAGCAGTTTCAGAGGGATTTGGAGGCAGTTTGATAGAGTGAGAGCTGGGATTGCAAGGTTGAATGGGGAAATGCGTTTCTTTTGATTGGTGAATCTGCGTGTGGGTGCGGGGATATGCGTCGGTTTTTGGAAATATGCGCATGAATTTGAAAATTTGCGTCATTGCACGAGTATTTGCGTTGGAATATGAAAATATGCGTCTGTGTGGAGATATTTGCGTCTGAAAGTTTTTTATACAAAAATTGGGTGGTGACAGGAGTCACCACCCTTCACTCATTTTTTCAGTTTTTCTTCGACTAGCTGAAAGAATTTTTGCCAAGGTTCAGTTTTGTCTTTGTGCTTTTCACTTGGCACAAATTTTTTCGCTCTTTTTTTGGGTTTGGTTGTTTTTTCTGCCAAATGAATCAGCTCCTTTGGATTTACGGTATATCATAGTGTGGTTTCCGCACCAATGATATACCGATTAGAGAGTTTGCGGTATATCACGCAGCGGGATTAAAGTGCTTGGTATACCGCAAAGCACATTTACGGTATATCGACTCATGGGATTTTAGTGTTTGGTATACCGCAAAGCACATTTACGGTATATCGACTCATGGGATTAAAGTGCTTGGTATACCGCAAAGCACATTTACGGTATATCGACTCATGGGATTAAAGTGCTTGGTATACCGCAAAGCACATTTACGGTATATCGACTCATGGGATTTTAGTGTTTGGTATACCGCAAAGCACATTTACGGTATATCGACTCATGGGATTTTAGTGTTTGATATACCGCAAAGCACATTTACGGTATATCGCCCCATGAGATTTTAGTATCTGGTATACTGCAAAGCACAATTCCGGTATATCACTCCATGAAAATTTAGTTTCTGATATACCGCTAGCCCCTCAGATATATCACGAGAGTGCTGGGACAGTAAACCTGTCCCTGTGTCCCACACCAAAACGTGAGCGGCTGGGACAGTGAACCTGTCCCCGTCTCCCATTAAAACGCCCCAAGTAGTTCTTTCAGTTCGTTGGTGGAGAGTTCGGTGATCCAGTTTTCGCTGGTGATGATTTCGTCGTTCAGCGATTGCTTCTTTTCAAGCATTTCGTCGATTTTTTCTTCGAGTGTGCCGGTAGCGATTAGCTTGTGCACGTGGACGAAGCGCTTTTGGCCGATGCGGTAGGCACGGTCGGTTGCTTGGTTTTCGACGGCTGGGTTCCACCAGCGATCATAGTGGATGACGTGGTTGGCCTCGGTCAAGTTCAATCCGGTTCCGCCTGCCTTTAGTGACAGGATTAAAATATTGAACTCACGATTTTGGAAGCCTTCAATCATCTTGTCGCGCTGCGCTTTCGCCACACTTCCGTTCAAGAACTTTACGGATTCATCAAAGCGTTTTTGAAGCACATCCTGAATCATCTCTCCCATTTGAATATACTGGGTAAAAATCAAACAGCTCTCGTCTTGGTCACGAATGTGATCGACAAGTTCAAGCAGCTTCTCCATTTTCACAGAGCGTTCATCCACATTCGTAGGAGAAGCTTCCTTTAAATAAAGCGCCGGATGGTCACATACTTGCTTCAACTGCCCGAGCATTTTTAAAATTAACCCTTTACGCTGCATACCGGCCAGCTGTTCGACTTGCTCCAGCGTATCCTTCACAAGCTGCTCGTAAATTGAAGCCTGCTCGACTGTTAACGGGCAATATTCCTTCTGTTCGAGCTTGTCCGGTAGGTTCAAGGCGACGGCTTCGTCATTTTTCGTACGTCTTAGTAAAAATGGTTTTATCAAGCGCTGTAGCTGGGCGATTGTTTCCTCATCATGATCCTTTTCAATCGGTGACACAAATCGTTTTTGGAAGCCACCGAGGCTGCCTAAGTAGCCACGATTGATAAAGTCAAAAATCGACCAAAGCTCCGTTAAGCGGTTTTCCATCGGTGTACCGGTTAAGGCAATATTATGGTCGCTTTTTAGCTTGCGAATCGCGCGCGACTGCTTCGTTTGCGCATTTTTAATATTTTGTGCCTCATCTAGGCAAATGGTCCCCCAGTCAAAAGCGGAAATTTCCTCCTCATCCATATGGGACAACCCGTAGGAGGTGAGGACGATATCTGCCGAGCTGACACCTTCTGCAAACTCCTCGCCCTTCAAGCGGTTTGGACCATAATGAAGGTGGACGCGTAAGTCCGGTCCAAATTTCTCAAGCTCCTTTTGCCAGTTTCCAAGGACGGAGGTTGGGCAGATGATGAGAGCAGGCTTGGCGCCATTTTCTTTGACCGCTAAAAAGTAGGCAATCATTTGAATCGTTTTTCCAAGTCCCATATCATCGGCAAGGCAGGCGCCAAATCCAAACTTCCGTAAAAATAAGAGCCAGTCGACACCTTGCTGCTGGTATGGACGAAGTTCGCCTCTGAATGTGTCCGGTATGCTAGCTTGAGGAATCTCTTTGATATCCGTTAGCTGGGTAATCATTTGCGACAGGTGGCGGTTCAGTTCAATTTGTACGCCTGCAAATGCACTTGCCGCTTCTTGTTCCTCACGCTCTGCTTGTTCCGATAGCGAGAGTAGCTCCTGTTCCAAGACATCTCGAACATGGAGTCCTTCTTTGTTTGCGCGCTCTAGGATCGATTGAACCTGTTTGATAAACGCTGGGTCGAGCTTAATCCATTTGCCGCGGATGTTGATTAAGCGTCTTTGCTCATTGACAAGCGACAAGAATTCATCCTCGGAGAGCTCAACGCCATTCGTTGAAAAGCGCCAGTCAAAGTTAATGATCGACTGTAACCCTACAAAGGATTGGCGACCACTTCCAGTAGAGGTTTTGACCTTGGCCTTGATCGCAAGCTGGGCGTCCTTAATGGCTTGCCACCAGGCTGGTAAGAGAATACCAACTCCTGCTTCAATAAGCCTTGTGCTCGCTTCGGTTAAAAAGTCCCATGCTTGGCGCTCGGTTAGTTCGTGAACAATGCCGTCTCCGTCACGAAGCCAAGGTACGAGCTTACACCACATGTCTTGGTCACTTTCAATTTTGCCCGCAAACTCGGTCCATTCTTTTGGCAGAACGGTGTACATCGTATGAGGTTTTTCTTTCTTGCGAAGCACTGTGTGGAGCTTCCAGTCTCCGTTATCCACCTCGGGTTCCTCGATTTGCAGCATAACGTCAAAGGGTGTGTGATCTTCCTTCCACCCAATACGTTCGAGCCAATTGTTTTCTTCGACGACGGACTCAGCGCCGGCGCTACTTTTTACAAGAGGGAAGGTTTGAGCGATCTCTTCCCAGGCTTCAGATAATGAAGAGTCGGACCTGATCCAGTCGGTGATGGCTTCAGAGAACCACTCAGCTGAAAATCCGGTTAGCTCGGTAGCAATCGGTTTCCAGCCAAAGCGCTCCGAGCTACGCCAATAGTCGAAGTCAGGCATAAATTCGCCATTCTCGATGCTTGGGAGCAAGTTTTTAGCGATTCTGTGGTAATGGTCCACGTCTTCACTAAGCTCAATTTCTATATGTGAATTGATGGGCAATTCGGCAAAAAAGGTCAATGCTTGCCAGGGTGAAAGACGGATAGCATTGCCGTCCTCTTCAAGGAAAGTCCCGTAAAAGCTGGCTTCATGCCAGGCGAAGAGATTATTTTTCCACTGTTGCACTTCAAGCTCATAGCCATCTTCTGTTGTGCACCAGACGTGGCATCCTTTTTCCGCAATCCATTCTGTATGGACTAAAAACAACATCGTCTCACCCCTTTACTCTGAAATCATCGAAGCCCGAAGCAGCTCCTGTTGGAACGCGCGTAATCGTTTATTCACAGTGGAAAGCTTCGTAATATAGTCATCCCAACGGTCTTCTTGTTTTAATTTTTTGTAATGTGTCCGGATTTTGCGCAAATATTTAACGGCTTTTTTATAGCTTGGTCGGTTTTTGCCCTCAATTGCCTTTGCGACGGCCTGATGGTATAGCGGAAGCAAAGCGGCTCGGTCGAGGGTTTCAATTTCTTTTATAATATAACGGTCCATTTCGTCGATGTCATAGCCGACCATGATTTGCAGTTCGACCCATTTCCGGTATTGGTCGGTATCAAGCAAAAAGTCGTTGTATTCCACATAACTATAAGGAAGGAGCTGTTTCAGCGCGTTAATATAAACGGCGGAATCGCGCTCATCAGCGTAAGACATGATGTTTTGTAAAAATAACCGTGTCATGTGGCGGCGTCCTTCATAGCTTTGGATGCCAAAAATATAGCCGCGAATTCCTTCTATTGCATGGTCAATCCAAGCGCGAGCTCGGTCCCAGTTTTTTGATTCTGACAGATAGGAAATCCACCAAAAGCTATAGGGAATCCCTGAATTTCCCAGCTTTTTCATTGTGTCGATTGCCGTGTTGTCGTCCGTTTGTAAAAAACGAATATGGGCATAGGCAATCAGGTGCGCTGGTTGTTCGGTGTTCAATGCGTTTTCCTCGAGTTCTAGCCATTTTTCGCGATTAAAAAAGGTAGCCCAAAGCAAACGGTACATTTGCATGCGCTCATATTGGAATAGGGTGTCCGCAAGAAGCGTGTTGCGAACATGTTCGAGACTTTCCTCAAGCAGTTCATCAAGTGAAAAGGAAAGGGACACCTTCCGCATCTCGAGTGAGTTGTCGAGCACGACATCTGTGAAATTATGAAAGTAAGGTCGGATATACGTATCTACCTGGTAATTTCGGACTTCAATTTGTCCGAGCAGCTCTATTGTTTTTCGCATGCAAAAAAGAGCGGCATGGATGTGATATAAGCGTTTGAGCTCCTCAGAGCGCGGCGCTTTCCTTTTTATGTTCTGAAAAAGGGAATGGTACAAGGTTGCGAATGAGTACACATTTTTTTCGCGTTGTCCTGATTCAAACCGCTTATATTCACTATTAAAAAGGGTTAGCCAGCTTTCAAGTGAATTCTCCTTGTATTCGACACGCTGTAGGACGTTACCTTTTATAACCGGAATCGAGTCCAGCGTAGGCTTCGGTTTGTTGCCATCCTTCCACTGTTCAAGCAGAGACCCTACGCGATCGACGCTTGCGTACATATAGAAAAACAGGGCCATCCGGTGACGACAAAAGGATGGATCTGGGCAGGTACAACTTGATAGTTCTAAAAAATCCAGATCAAGTGTGACATCAACCGGGGTGACGTCTTGCACACGGCCCTCCAGCGTGTTTCCGTTGTATTGTACATTATAAACACTCCCCTGACGGTAGAGGTTTAGTCCTTTTTTGATTAAATTGCGATCTTCTTCATTTTCGAAAATGATCATACTCCGAAGCTTTTCGGAAAAATGCATGACCGCATCCTTTGGTATATCGTTTTGAAGCAAAGTGGTCTCACTCCCCACATGCAATAATTATTGAACATCCACTAAAATCATATCTTTTTATTATACCGCAAAATCGTACAAATTTGGATTCCTGGCATTAAAACGGTGTGGCTTTTACCTAAATTTAGAAATATTTTGAGTGAGACAGTCGCAAAAAAGAAGTCTCTGGCGTACATGTATAGTAAATACTTGGCGGAGCTGGTTTCTCCATCCAGCTTTGGCGAGTAATCATTTTCTCCCAAAGTGCCGTGATGGTACTTACTGAATTCTTGTTCCTGGTGAAGGCGTCTCCATTCTTCACCAGGCAATCTTTAAATGAAGGCACTTTTTCAGCTAGGAGTGAACATAAATTGAATGATAAATCTTCAGAAAAGGTTATTTCGATTGATGAGAAAATGGTAAGAAGAGCGTTAATTCGAGCCTACATGAAGGGCGAAAGAAGTGCAGAAGTTGATATAAAGCAATTCATTCAAGACTTAGCAAATGATATTAAAGGTTTTCCAACAACATAATGACATATCTAAACTGTCGCGATTCGACACAATTTTTGTCGTACAGGCTTGGGTTTCGGCTGTCTTTCAATTAAGAAATTTTATTTGGGGGAAATCCCTTTGGAATGCAGTTTCGAGGACAAGTCTTACTACTTTTGGCGTATAAAAATAATAAATTTGGGTCATGGAAATTCTCCCGTTTTTTTGACATAATTACCTACACAAACATTTAGCGGTGTTTGTGGTTACCCAGCATTGGTCAGTGGTTTTCACGCCATTCGACTAGTCTGGGTTTTTATTGAGTTTGAAGAAATTTTTAAAATATGAATTCGTTTTCAATGGCTTGGTTTGTGATTTTTAGTTAATACATATATTAGGATAGTAACAGGTCCAATTAACTGAATGTTATGGATAAGGGGGGAGCGATTTGAGGCTTCCAATGGTTTCCTCACATAGACGGGAAAATTATGCAAAATTATATATGATTATCATCGCTGTACTAGGTTGGGGTGCTGTGATAAACGCACTTTTTCATCTGGAACCAACGAACGATATCACCATCCTTCTCTTGCTCACAGTGTTTTTAGCGATAACAGAGTATTATCCAATTCCACTTTTGAGAGGTTCAACATCGATTTCATTCCCATTCGTTTTCGTGATGTATGAGCTATTCGGGGTTTCGTATCCCATCATCATCTATGCGGTAATTGCATTAGCAATTAATATCCTTCACCAACGTCCATTGAGGCTTGTGGTATTTAATCCGGCCCAGTTGACTTTAAGTGTCTTTTTAGCGGAATACATATTATCACATACAGATGTGGATCAAATTCTAACATCAAGTAATGATTTTCTAGCGGGATTTAGTACTTACTTTCTTTTTCTATGCTTCTTTTTTATCATAAATAATTTCATCGTGGATATCGTGTTGTTCATTCGTCCGCAACCCTATACACTTTATTTATTTAAAAATAAATCATTAACTGAGTTAAGCAATGTAGGAGTTTCCTTGCTATATGGAACGATGATGTTTTACCTTGGGAGTCGTACAATTGACGAGTTCTCGCTCTTCTTCTTCTTCTCTCCATTGGTTGCGGTCTCGTTATTGTACTCGGTCATCTCAACCCTAAGAAACGAAAAAAGAAGGTTGAACGCTCTTTTTTCAATCACAACCGGGGTTAACAAGAAAATCCATTCACCAGAATGGATTGATATATTTAAAAATACGTTCTCGCAAATCGTGGATGTGCAGGCACTTATGCTGTGGGTCAAGGAAAACGATGTATGGAAGATTTTATATTTTGACGGGCGTGTTACTCCGAAAGATGAATTGACTGGTGAGGCGTTAGCTCGTTTTGATGGAAAAAAACAGCCGATTGTTTATCAAGATCGAGTGAAAAAGCTTGGTCCGATTGATGAGTATTTTAAAAAGGATATGAAGGCATTTGTGTACTCACCGATGGTCGTTGAGAACGAAACGATTGGGATGCTCGTTGTAGCAAAAAGTCGAGCGCGTAGCTTTGAGGAAGATGAAATTCATTCGATCGCGACGCTTTCGAATCAGCTTGCAGTGGCGGTGAAGACAAGGTTTTTAATCGAAGAACAGGAAAAGCGAATTATCCTTGAAGAGCGCAACCGAATTGCTAGAGGCATCCATGATGGTGTGGCCCAAACATTAGCTGGCGCCATCATGAAGCTTGAGACAGCTGAACGAAAATTTAAAAGTCATCCTGATGAAACGAGAAAGCTTATTCGGGAAAGTATGGATAAATTAAGGCTTAGCTTACGAGAAGTGCGCGAATCGATTTATGAGCTGCGCCCATATCCAACAGAGCGGGTTGGGTTGTCAGTTGCCATTAATAAGCGAATTGATATGATAAAGAGCGAGTACAATATTCATTTTTCGTTTGATATTAGAGGCCAAGAGGTTCCACTTAGTCCAATGGTCGAGAAGGAATTATTTGATATTTTTCAAGAGAGCCTGCAAAACACAATTAAGCATGCACAGGCCACCAAAATAGAAGTTCTGTTAAGCTATCAAAAGGAGCACATTATTTTAAAAATAAAGGATAATGGTGTAGGGTTTTCATTGTTCCAGGCGATGGTTAAGGCACAAAACAATCCTCATTTTGGAATTTTAAACATGAATGACGCAGCAGAAAAGATTAATGCAACTCTTCAAATTGATACAAAAGAAGGCCAAGGTACGGATATTACATTAACGGTTCCGAAAATGGGACTTGAAGGAGGTAGTACTGGTGATCAAGCTTATGTTGGTGGATGATCATGCTGTGTTACGTGACGGACTGAGGAATATTTTAGAACTTGAGGACGATATTCTCGTTGTTGGTGAGGCGGTTTCGGGGGATGATGCACTTGAAAAGGTGCCAATGTGTGAGCCTGATGTTATTTTAATGGACATCAATATGCCCCAGAAAAATGGAGTGGAAACAACAGGTATTTTGAAGAAAAAATATCCTTTGATTAAAATATTGGTGCTGACAATGCACAACCATGAAGAGTATTTTATGGCTGCCATTCGCGAGGGTGCTGACGGGTATTTGTTAAAGGATGCACCGTCTGAGCAAGTGGTGGAAGCGATTCGAACAGTCGCACGCGGGGAGTCTGTGATTCATCCATCGATGACGAAAAAGCTTCTTACCTTCCATCAACAACAACAGGAGCAGCCGAAGGACAATGCATTAACCGAACGGGAAACAGAAGTCCTGCAATGCCTGGTGGAAGGCCTTAGCAACAAAGAAATCGCCGAGCGCCTCTTCATCAGCGACAAAACCGTAAAAATTCACGTCAGCAAAATCTTCAAAAAATTCGACGTCAAAAGCCGCTCCCAAGTCGTCATCTACGCCGTGCAAAACAAGTTAGTGCCGATGTAGGTGCCACGTTGGTGCCAGGGTTGCCATGGGTGCGATGGTTGCCACGGAGACGGTTCTTGTGGTTCCCTTGGGTCGTGGGGGGCTACGAGTGCCAGAGGAGCCAGAGGGACGGTTCTTGTGGTCTCCTAGGTCGCGTGGACAGGTATGTTGTTCCCAGTAGTCTGGGCTATAGATGTCCTACGCCCCCAGCAATGTGGGCTTTTTGAATATAAAGGTCAACAACTGCTTTCCGTTTGTGGAGGCAGTTTTTTTATGCCTAAAAATAGAGATTCGAGTACGTTTCTCGCGATGATTCTTACAAACTTATTTATGATCCGGGAAAACTGTAACTTTATGTAACCATTTTTGTGCGATATTACAACAATATGTCTTTTGTATAACAAGAAATACTGCTTTTTTAACGGAGTTTTACGTCTTTTGCGTAATAGGAAACCTTTAGTAGGGGCGCGATAATGGAAGTAAGAAAGTTACATATGTGATTTGAAAGGGGAAAGAGATGAGAAAACTTGCTGTTGTATTATTTGCGCTTTTACTAGTGATTCCGTCATTTTTACAAGAAAAGAAGACTGTTTCTGCAGTTGAGACAGGCTCAGCGATTATTGATCCTGCTCTAGAAGCGGTGTGGGACAAGGTTAGCTCCTTACAGGTGATTGTTACATTCAATGGGGATGGTGCTCCAAAAGAGCATCAATTGGGTCTATTAAACATACTCGGAATCAAGGTTGGCGTTTCGATGAAAAATCTCCCGATTGCAGGAATTGTTGCGACGAAGAGCCAAATTGAAAAACTCGCACAAAGTAATGAAGTACGCTCGATTTATTTTAATAGAAAGCTAGAGTATTTTAATGAAACATCGACGGAAATAACCGGTGTCGACCGTGTGAGGGCGGATGAGGGAATCCGTTTGGCAAACGGCGGCCAGCCTATAACGGGTAAGGGTGTTGGGGTTGTCGTCAATGACAGTGGAGTTGACGGGACACATGGCGACCATCTTTTTGGAAAAAACCTTGTGCAAAACGTGCTTGGATCTGTGAATTTAGCAAACTTGGCACCAGGTATTCTTCCGATTACTTACTTCGAAAATGTGCCGAATACGGATTCAAATTCCGGCCATGGTACACATGTGGCTGGGACGGTTGGTGGCACGGGTGCGATGTCAGATGGCAAATATGAAGGTGTAGCACCTGGTGCAGACTTGATCGGGTATGGTTCAGGTGCAGCGCTGTTCGTTCTTGATGGTATCAGTGGTTTTGATTATGCGATTAAAAATAAGGATAAATACAATATTCGAGTGATTACAAATTCCTGGGGTTCATCAGGTGATTTTGACCCGAACGATCCAATTAATATTGCTAGTAAAAAAGCGTATGATGCGGGGATAACGGTTCTGTTTGCTGCTGGAAATGAAGGGCCGAGTGAGAACACTCATAATCTGTACGCAAAGGCGCCATGGGTGATTTCAGTGGCAGCAGGTGACAGTAGTATAAAATTAGCAGACTTCTCTTCACGAGGAACAAAAGGATTGGGTGGCACGTTCACATTGGATGGCAAGGAATGGACGTGGAAGGATGCACCAACCATTACGGCACCAGGGGTGGATATCGTGTCTACACGAGCGATTGCACCGATTTCATCATTAGCGGCTTTACAGGATGTGCAAGCATTGAATCCATTGCATGTGCCGTTCTACACGATTATGAGCGGGACATCAATGGCAACACCACATGTTGCGGGAATTGTAGCGCTCTTATTGGAAGCAAATCCACAGCTGTCACCGGACGCCATTAAGCAAATTATCGAAGACACTGCGATACCAATGCCTGGCTACGAGAAGTGGGAAGTTGGCGCAGGATATGTCGACGCATACGCAGCGGTGAAGAAGGCAATCGAAATGAAATAGTGGAGGGACCAGAGGGACGGTTCCTGTGGCTCCATCATAGTTGAGGGACACAGAACCTGTCCCTTCGTCCCACATACGGGGGCTGTCTAAAAAGTCCCAAAAATAGTAAAGCAGCGAGAGAAAAATGTTATGTTTTTCTCTCGCTGCTTTTTTGATGGATTTTGATTATTGAAAGTAGCCAGGCGGATGCCTGCTACTTTCAATAGATTGTGTGCTAATGCCACAATCCCAAACTCGACATGAACCTTATCGAGCCCCCGCAGAGAAAATCTGCGGAACGACCGATTGCCCTTGATGTGACCGAACACACTTTCTACCTCAATTTTACGTTGAGAATAGATAGTTGCTTTCTCCTCACATTCAAGGGCTGTTTTTGCCTTTGCTTTCATTTCTTCAAATATTGTGTTCCAATGAACCTGGCGATTACCTTTTGCTTTTGTACATTGTTGTCTTAATGGGCAATCTGTACAATCTTCGCATTCATATATTTTGTAACTTTGTTCATAACCCGATGAGTTCTTTTTTGTTAGATACTTTTTAAACAAAACCTTTCGGTTATTCGGGCAAATGAACATGTCATCCTGTTCGTTGTAAACCCAGTTCTTCGCGTTACTAATATCGTTTTTGTATTTGCGAGTTTGTTCCTTCATATAGCTTCCGTAAGGAATGAGGAACTCAAAACGAGGTTCTTTACCTTCACCAATGGCGTATAAATAGTTTTCTTCACTTCCATAACCCGCATCGGCAATAACTACTTTAGGCATTGGTAAAGACGAGGAAGCTAGTCTCTCCAAATGTTCCTTAAAGCAACGTGTATCTGTTGGGCGCTGATGGATGGAATAGTACAAAATAAATTGATTCTCTGTTGCCATTTGAACATTATAACAGGGTTTTAGTTGACCATTTTTCATATGATCCTCTTTGGTTCTCATGAATGTTGCATCTTTGTCGGTTTTAGAATAGCTATTACGATTACCAAATGTATTGTTCTGTTCTTTGTATTTTGCTAGACGTGGTATGAAATCCTTACGGATTAACTTTAAAGGCTTTGTGAATAAGCTCCGTTTTTGTCTAATTTCTTTTTTAACTTCTGCATTTGTTTCGTTCTTTAGTTCCTCAGACAATACTTCTACTTTTTCTTCAAGAGTTTCTGCTATTTCCTCAAGCTTAAAAGTAAGGTTTTCTGAATTCTGAGTATTGTTTTGTACATCATCAGAAGCCTCTAACTCGGTCATCATTTCTATGTGGCGTAGGGTTTCTTGAATTTTTCCTCTTAACGTCTCCTCAAATTTGGTTGTAGCCTTTTTCCATACGAAAGAATACTTATTGGCATTGGCTTCGATCTTTGTCCCATCCAAAAAATAGTTTTCCATTGTTATGTATCCATCTTTTATGAGGTTTAAAATCATAGCTTCGAATAGCTCGTTCATTAATGATTTCATTCGTTGTCCGCGAAAATCATTTAATGTACGGAAATCTGGTTTTTGCATCGCGGCTAACCACATAGCTGGAATATTTTCTTCTAACATTTTTTCTATTCCACGACATGAATATGTTTTTTGGGAATATCCATACAAAATGACTTTAAGCATCATTTTTGGATGAAATGAACTTCTGCCCCCTCCCTTATAATGGGAGAACAACTTTTCATCAGGAATAGCTTCAACCATTTCGTCAATTACTCGTGCCACGTGATGATCTGGAATCAGTTCTTGAATATCAGGAATGAAGGTAATTTGTTGATTATTGTATGGAATGAATGTGGGACGGAGTTCTCTCTTAGGTGAAACGCAAGTTTCTTCTTGGATATTTAGTGGAAGGGTAGTTTGTTCCGTGTTATAATTTAATTCAGTAGTCATTTGATTACTCATAAAAATCGTCCTTTCGAAAGTTGTTGGTTTGGTCACTTACAATTTTACTTGAAAAGACGATTTTTTTGTGTACTTTTTTAAGAATTGTGTAAAAATTACTGTTTTAAATCTAGTTGATTGAAGCGGAAGGTACGAGACTCCTGCGGGAAAAGCGTGGCCAGGAGAGACCCCGCAGGAGCTTGCGACGAGGAGGCTCTCGGACCGCCCGCGGAAAGCGAGTAGCTGCAGCGGAAATCAACACCATGTTTTAACCTGAAAATAATATAAAAGAAGGAGGCTGTCCTCAAAAGTCACTTTTCAATGACTTTTCGGACAGCCCCGTTTATCCGTCCCTACGTTAGATAGTCAGCCTTCCGAGTAAACGGGAAGGCTTTTAAAATGCTCAAACATTGTGCTCTTCCGCCACATCACACCTTATCGATACGACCACAAGAGCATCCAGTCCCCATCTTCTTGGACGACGAAGACATCTTGGTGGATGGAGAAGGTTCCATATGTGCTTTTGTAGGTTTGAGTGATAGGCACTTTATAGACATCATGGAAGATGGTGGAGTTTTTCGTCATCTGCCAGGATTTGAGTTTTTCGGCGTCCTCCATCGTGAACTTGAACGTGTCAGTTCCGAAATGTCCAACAAACACATGGTTGCGCTGCTGGATGTAGTCGGCTTTTTGGAACCGCTCCTGCATCAGGGGATGGAATAATTCCCAGGAGCTTCCGAAATCTGCATCCTGTTCGTATTTATAAAAGGATTGCACAAGCTCTTTAGCTTCTTCCTCCGGTGATGAACGAAATAATGATAGTAATAAAATAACAAAAAGAATGGCCCCAACTATGACCAAAATGAACTGAATGGGCAAGCCGCGTCGTCTTCTCATATGTAAACAAAAGCCCCCTTAAGCTTGTTTACTATTATGGATATGCCTTCGGAAAGTTGTCCTAGTACAAGATTGACTCCTTAATTTTTTGTGGGACAACGAACCTGTCCCTCTGTCCCGCGAGCAAAAAAAATAGGCTAGAGCCTAAGCCCTAGCACTAAATTTACTCAATCGAGTTAAAAAAGGACGACGTGGTCCTTTGCCGTATCTCACAAAATACAGCCGATCTTCAAGTCTTTGATAAAAACGAATTCCCACGATCTTTAAGGGTGTCCAAATTTCTTTAAACGAATAATAAGGCAAGTTTAGCACTCCTCCCCCAGTCAACACATTATTTTTATATTATTTTTTAACTTTTTAATCTATTTAAAAAATAATAGCATGTCCATGGAGATAAAAATGTGGAAACGTGTAGATAAAAATTAAAATATTTAGGTCAAATTTAGACAAAAATCGCTAAAAAAGCCCCGTTTTAGGAAAGTTGCCTTCAAAAAGTGCTAATAATCGCTATATTTTTACACCGATTTTCCCAATATACAATTTCCTAATACATTGGTACTATATAATTATAGTAAAATACTAGATTGGTATTATAACCAATCATACTCTTGTTAGTTAATGTAGAGAATGGGGGTTTTCTACATTTGACTATATATTTTACCTGTAGACTTTTTTCTCTTTTCGCCCTGCTCAAACGTGAGTGGGGCTCTTTTTTTGTTTGTAACTGAAAGTGTATACTAGTTTATAGAGATGGAGGGAAGACTGGTGGATCAACAAATTTTACCCGCATCAACGACGATGAAAGAATTCGAGTATTTTTTAAAAAGTAAATATGAAATCGGGGTTTTTACGGAAATACACATTGCTCAGTTGAAAAATATTAAGAGAATGGCCAATGAATATGGGAAGAAGATGATCTTTCATGTGGATATGGTACATGGGATCAAAAGTGATGAGTATGCGACGGAATTTATTTGCCAGGAGTTTCAGCCGTACGGGTTAATTTCGACGAAATCAAGTGTGATTCAAAAGGCGAAGCAAAAGGGAGTTTTCGCGATACAGCGGATGTTTTTGATTGATACGCATGCCCTTGAAAAAAGCTATAAACTAATTGAAAAAAATCAACCTGACTTTATTGAGGTGCTGCCTGGGGCCATGCCGTGGATGATCCAAGAGGTGAAAGAGAGATTGAATGTACCGGTGCTTGCTGGTGGGCTGATCCGGACAAAAGAGGAAGTGCAGAAGGCGCTCGAAGCGGGTGCTACTGCCATCACTACATCAAAAAGGGAGCTTTGGGTGTAACTTTATTCAGCAGAAGCCAACCAGTGATGCTGGGTAGAGTTAAGTTTTCCGGTGGATTCAATCCTATCACAACGCCTTTGACCCACTTCCTGTGGACCTAAAATCGGGGACAAACACACCAAGGCGTTCCTTTTTTGATGCAATTTGGCATAATTTGTTGGGAAGTTTATGTGTAAGCGTTGTCATTATTTCGTTATAATATGGGTAAGAAAGTGTGAGGAGGCGAAGTGATGGAAGAGAACACGAATCAATTAGCGGTTGGTATGGTGTGGGGAACAACATTAAGTATACCTCTTTGGATTGCGTTCTTTGGTTGGTTGAAGCTTCTGTCACATCTCTTCGTTTGAACGGAGGAGCCACAGGGACGGTTCCTGTGGCTCCACTTGCCCAAAGGGACCAATAGAACCGTCCCTATGGTCCCTTTAGCCATTTATCTTCGAATTCGGTTTGGGGGAGAGGCTTGCTGAAGTAGTAGCCCTGGCCGTAGGTGCATCCTTGATTGTTGAGAAATGTGAGTTGTTCGTTTGTTTCGATGCCTTCGGCGACGACTTTGACGTTAAGGTTATCGGACATTTGGATAATCATTTGAATGAGAGCTTTGGAATCGGAATTAAAATTTCGAATAAAAGAACGGTCAATTTTTAAATAGTCAATAGGAAGTTGATGAAGAACGCTTAGAGAGCTATAGCCGGTGCCAAAGTCATCAAGGCTAATGCTAATCCCAAGTTTCTTTAATTCGCGAACAGAATCAATCGATTTTTCCAAATTTATCAAGGCACTTTCAGTTATCTCGATGTCTAAGCGATGAAGGCAAGAGGTGTGCTCTATATTCACTTCCTCTATAAAACGACATAGGCTATGTTTTTCAAAATGCTTTGGCGACAAGTTCACTGAGATGTGCTCAAACTCATAGCCCGCCTCGGTCCACGAACATATCAATCCTAAAACTTCTGTAATCACCCATTCACCGACATCCACGATCAGACCGGTTTCCTCGAGCACGTGGATAAAAACATCCGGACTAAGCATTCCTTTTTCAGGGTGATTCCAACGTAGTAAAGCTTCAGCCCCACAAAATTTTCCTGTTTGGATTTCAAATTGTGGTTGAAAATAGACTTCAAATTCCCGTTTTTCGAGAGCTTCCTTTAAATCCTGCTCAAGCATAAAGCGTTCCTCAACTTTTTTTAAAAGTGTGTCATGATAAAAAACAAGGTGACCCCGACCGTGTTCCTTAGATGCATACATGGCAAGATCCGCCTTCTGTAGTAATTCCTCAATGGTTTCTGCGTCAAACGGAAAACGCGCAATTCCGATGCTCGCAAATACCTCTAAAGTAAATTCATGATAGGTAATAGGGAGGCTTATTTCATTAGCTATGCTTAGTGCGATTTTTTCAATGGCTTCATGCTGCACATCGGGAAGTGTCACGGCAAATTCATCGCCACCGATATGGTATGCAACACCTTGGTCGTCTACTTCTCTGAGACGTTTGGCAACCTCTGTTAGAACTGCATCTCCAGCCAAATGTCCATAACGGTCATTAGTCTTTTTAAATTCATTCAAATCAAGGTAGATGAGACTAAATGGGATTCGATTCGACAACTTTTCGCCCACATCCTCACTAAGCTTCCGTTTATTGGGTAAATTGGTGAGAGGCATGTGGTAGGCCATGAAATGGATTTTTTCCATGTTTCTTTTTTCTTTGGTGATATCCATAATGATCCCATAGATTCCAAGGATCTTTTTCTCTACGATAATGGGGATATTCCGAACAAATACATCAATCAAGTCACCATTTGAGTTATGGATTTGAACCTCATATTCCACAACTTCTCCCGCCAAAACTTTTTCAAATTGTTGTTTTATCACCTCTTGCTCATGTTTAGGTAAAAAATGAGTAAAATGTAAGCCTATAATATCCCTTTTTTCCATCTTCGTTAGTTTTTCTGAGCTCCGATTTATGTCAATGATGACACCACTTGGATCAACCATAATAATTGAGCTGGGGTTTAAATCGTACAGAGGTCGAAAATAGCGCTCTTGCTTGTTTAATTTTCGCTGATACCTATTGCCGAGAATCGCGATAAACATGCATAAAAACAAACTAAATAAAAGAAACGGGAAAAAGATACTACTCGAAAAAAAGCCGCCGTCATCTGGGAGTACTAGGCTCATTCCCTTAAACAAAATATACTGGAAGATGATGGAGTTAGAATATTCGAATATAAAAGTTGTGATCATACGTACACCTCGGCAAATGCAACTTATACGACTAGTATGAGCCATTATAGTGAAATTATTGGAACCTCAGATATTTTTTTCTTTTTGACGTATAAGATCGTTCAGATCTGGCAATGATGATAGTGTATTCCCCCCCTTTGTTTATATATTTTTGCTGGACCTCCTTTATGGAGGTATTTTTTTTGCCTTTTTTAAAAAACGATGCCCCTTTTTGCCCCTTACCTCTCTATAACATAGGTGTAAAGGAGGTGAGGGACATGGCAGTATTAAAAGACATTCAACGTACACAGTTACGCTTTGAGTTTGAAAATGGGATTGATGACAAAGGGCAGATGACCTACAAAAATAAAAACTACAACAACATCAACCCACTTGTAACAGCTGAAGATTTGTATTCAGTAGCCGTTTCAATCGAAAAGCTACAAAGTTTACAGCTTGTCGGACTTGAGCGTAATGACAGCTATTCACTAGCTAGTGACGGACAGTAAGTTTTAAACAAAAGGATAGAAAGGGGGAATAACAATGGCAAAAACATTGGAAATGCAATTTAAAAATGAAGATGGAAAAACGGCGACTATTTCCATTGAAAATCCAATCGAACCTGTTGATGCAGTAGCGGTTTCCGCTGCAATGGATCTCATTATATCAACAAATGTGTTTCTAACACCTGGTGGTGCGATTGTCGAGAAAAAAGGCGCACGCGTTGTCGAGCGTAATGTTGAAACAGTTGAACTTTAATTGGAATTGGGCCAACTTTCTATTTAGGAAGTTGGCTTCTACTTTTTAGTGGAAGGAGGAGGTATGGTGGAACAGTTTTTGCCTTTTATCCAAGAGGTTGGCTTTCCTGTCGTCGTGACATTCTATCTTTTGCACCGGATTGAAACGAAGCTTGATAGTGTCATTGATTCCATTCAAATGCTGCCACAAAGCATGAAGGCCGACCCACCGTATGAGACGAAGAAAAGTATATCGTAGAAATGATAGCACCTGGCGGGAATTCGTCGGGTGCTTTTTTATTTTTGAAAACTTGCAGGAAAATGTGGTTTCATGTCGAAATGAATATTTGTTACATATGCCTCTACACTCCCCGAAAAATGACCCCGAAAGGAAGATACAGATGAAACCAGAATACCTCGACTTAAAAGTAGACTTTATGTTTAAACAATTATTTGGTCAGCCAAGTCGAAAACATATTACAATTGCTTTTCTCAATGATTTGTTAGGAAGGAAAGGACACAATAGAATTAAAGATTTGCAATTTATTAATACTGAAATTTCAAAGGAGACTAAGGATGGAAAACAGTTCGATTGGATTTAGCCGTACTTACTCAGAACAGCGAAAATATAAATGTTGAAATTCAGGTCATTAACCAACATGATTTACCCGAAAGAATTCTCTATTATTGGGCAAAGACTTACTCTTCCTCCATACATTCTAGTGACCAATATCGCAAACTGCGTCCTACGATTTCTATTTCTATTTTAAACTTTTCACTTTTTCCTACTGAAACCGATGATTTCCACACTATTTTTCATATCCGAGAAAAAAATAGCCATTTTCTATGGAGCGATCAACTTGAATTCCATGTGTTTGATTTGACCTCTTTCGTGGTAAAATGGAGAAAATACCGAAGGAAACTGAACGACAACAAAGAATTGCCTTGGTTATTAATGTTAACCGCAGTGGATTATCCGGAAAATAAATTAGACGATGAATTAATGTCCGAATTGGAGGAATGGGCAATGAACATCGAGCAAGTAAAAGAAGCACTCATTGAGTGGGAAACAATAAGTGCAAATAAAGAAAATCGTGTCATTTATGAAGCGCGAGCAAAAGAGTTGCGTGACTTGTTAAGTAACCTTGAAGGAGAGCGGAGATTAGGGAGAGAAATAGGTAGAGCAGAAAAAGATTACGAATATGCATTGAAATTTATGCAAGAAGGGTTAGATCTTGCATTTATCGAGAAAATGACCGGACTACCCAAAGAAGAACTTCTTAAATTGAAAAAGAAGTAATTAAATAGCGAATTACTTAATGCTACTCATTAATTTGGGTAGCCTTTTTAGTAGTTCATTGATTCCATTCAAATGCTGCCACAAAGCATGAAGGCCGAACCGATGTATGAGACCAAGAAAAGTATATCGTAGAAATGATGGCACCTGACGGAAATTCGTCGGGTGCTTTTTCATGTCTAAAAAAGGAATGAATAAAAAGGAAGGTGAGAAACTAAGACCAAAGATTGGATAATGAGGTGTTCCGTTTGGAAATTCAAGGATACAAGCTTGTAAAAGATAAGGATGAGTATACACTAGTGATTTTCTTGGACTCGCAAATGACAGAATTTGCATCCGAGTTTGGTGGGCATTTTCAACACGAAAAAAAGGACCTGAATACACAAATTCGGAATCTCGTTAAACAAAAATTCCCACATCTGCCGATTAGGGTTGCGAAGGTGCTAGCGGGTTCAATGCTGATCACGACCTTTTATTTAGGAGCAACCGCCCCTAAAGTTGGAGCGCAAACCATTAGCGGTCAAACCCAGGCAGTCAACGACATATACACGGTAAAAGCAGGTGATACCTTATACTCGATTGCCATGCGCTACAATGTGTCGGTGGATTCGATTAAAAAAGTTAATGGGCTTATGACAAATATGTTGTTTGTTGGTCAACAACTGAAATTGCCGTTTTTCACCTATACGGTGGCCTCAGGCGACACCCTTTACAATATTGCAAAACGTTATAACACAACCGTTGACCAAATCCGTACAGCCAACCAATTAAAATCAGACATGCTGATGATTGGACAAAAGTTGCGGATTCCACTGTTGGAGGCAACACTAGCGCCACAACCTGTGGAGGAAACAGAGACGACAACCGCTCCTGCGCCAACACCAGAAACGTTCACATATACAGTTGCCGCGGGTGATACGTTGTACGGGATTTCCACAAGATTTGGTACGACGGTTGACGAGTTAAAGTCACTCAACAACCTAACGTCAAATGTGCTAAACATCGGCCAGGTCCTGAAAATTTCGGGAAGTGAGGTTACACCGACAAATCCAACGCCAACAGCACCTGCTCCGGAACCAACACCTGTCACATCGAGCTATACGGTTGCTGCAGGTGACACCTTATACAGCATTTCACAACGATTTGGCACAACCGTCGATGCGATTCAGACTACGAATAATTTAACAACGACAAATTTATTTATCGGCCAGGTGCTGACGATTCCTGATGGGCAGGCAGTTCCTACTACACCGGAAGAGCCTATACAAGAAACAACACCCGCAATTAAACTAGAAGCACCAACATTGGTTACTACTCAAGTTATTAATAGCCAATCAGCTGCCGCCTATCCGGTGAAAGGAACAGCTGAGCCTGCATCGCGGGTGCAAGTTGTCTTTTTTGATGGAGTAAATGCACCGATCACGACGGAAGTACTTGCGAATGAAAAAGGTGAATTTAGTACGTTTGTGAATCTCAGCAAATTGCGTGACGGTCCGATCTCAATTACGTCTAAAGCCGTTGATTCGTCTGGAAATGAAAGTGGCATGACGAAGCTATCGTTGAAAAAAGATACCACGGTGGTGGCGCCCATTTTTCAAGAATTACAAGACATCACTGGTAAAAATGTAGCCCAGTATACGTTCGCTGGAACGGCTGAGCCCAATGCGACGATTTCTATTCGCGCAACAGATGGTCTAAAACAAGCCGCAGAAACAACTATTAAATCGAATGAAAATGGTATATTCCAGACGGAACTTGACTTGTCTGGTTTGAAAGACGGTGCAATCACGATTACTGCAACCACAACTGATGCAGCACAAAATCGTTCAACACCAGCACAAGTTACTGTTACAAAGGATTCTATCGTGGGAGAGCCTGTCATAGACACAAAGCAACCCATCACCACACAAAATGCCAACAGCTACACATTGGTTGGAATGGCAGACCCAGGTTCGACTGTCCAAATTGTGTTATCAGATAGAGTGAATCCAGAAATAACGGTAGAAGCTGTTGCGAACGAAAGTGGCGAATTCCGTACAAATGTGGGCCTCCGCGCCTTAAATGATGGGGAAATTTTTGTCACAGCGAGTGCAGTGGATGAGCACGGAAATCAAAGTGATGTCGAGCAGGCAACTCTCATTAAGGAAACAACCCTTGCACCACCAGTCATTAATAATACAGAGATCATCAACAGTATGAATGCAACGACTTATCACATTTACGGAATGGCGCAACCGGGTACGACCGTGGATATCACGGTGTCTGATGGGGTGAATCCGGATATCATCACGTCGACAACTGCGAATGAAAACGGGGAGTACAATGTCGCTATTGATGTGAGTGCAATGTTGGATACGAATTTGACAATCTCTGCGTTTCAAACGAGTGCAGCCGGCATCACAAGTAATGTTAGTAATGTAACAGTTGAAAAAGACACAAAAGCACCTACCGCACCGATTTTTAATAACAATCATTTTATTACCGGTGAAAATCAAGCGACCTACGAGTTAATCGGGAAAGCCGAGGCAAATTCAGATCTTCAAATTCGTATTTTTAACGGAAATGGTCAGGAACAGGTTGTGACCGCAACCACAAATGAAAATGGTGAATACCGTGTTCCAGTTGATTTAACCGATTTTTCAGATGGAGATGTATCGTTTGAATTGACACAGATTGACCGAGCGGGAAATGTAAGCCCTGCAGTCACAAAGACCTTGGTCAAGGATACAGTGGGACCTAACACGATCCAATTGGAAACACCGCTCCCCATTTTTTCGGATAATGTGTTGGTCTACCCTATTCGTGGTGTCGTCGAACCACATAGTACAGTCGTGATCGAAATTTCAGACGGTGTCAATGTGGTCACGAAAACGGTGGAAACAGATGACGACGGTAGGTTTGAAGATATCTTTGACCTGAGTACGTTGAAAGATGGGGAGCTGACTGCTTCAATCCGTGCCAAAGACAATGCTGGAAACGTGGGCGAAGCGCAAAACATCACGTTTGAAAAAGATACAACGGCACCGGCTGGGGTGGTGACGAATCAACCAGATTTTGTGAACCTCGAAAACCAGTCCAATTTTACCATTACGGGCTCTAGCGTCGAAGAAGGTGCGACCATTGAGATGGTTGTTAGTGATGGCACGACAACGGTGACGCAAACTGCCAAGGTTGTAAACGGGACGTTCGGTGCCAATTTGAATCTGTCAGGGCTGAAGGATGGACCGTTAACATTTGAAGCTCGACAAACGGATCGAGCGGGGAATCGAAGTATTGCAGAGGCGTTGACGATTGAGAAGGATACAGTCGTTGAAAATGCAGTCGCAACGAAGAATGGCTTCCGCTATGAAAACCTGCAGTACATTTATACGGTGATCGGAACGGCTGAGGAGAACGCCAAGGTTGAGGTTTCCCTTTTTGATAATGATAAAAATGTACTCGTGACACGAATTGCAAATGCAGATGAAAATGGATTTTATTCTGTCGATGTGTATGTGGACAACGCCTCTAACGTTGCGTCGGCATCTGTTACGCAAACCGATGTCGCTGGAAATACGAGCGAGGTCACCAATGTTCCGATGAGTTCGTATGCCGTAACGCAAGGTGATACTTTGTATAGTGTCGCGAAGCGCTATAACACGACGGTTGATTCATTGATGTCATTGAATAACTTGACAAGTGACGTGATTCAGCCGAACCAAACATTACGCCTGCCGATTACAGCAAGCGAGGTTATCAATCTTGGGTATATGTACTTTGGCAACACGAAGCAATATGTAAATACCGTGAATTCCACGGGGCATGCGGTGAATATTGCGTCGCCAAGCTATTTTGATATTAATGCAGATGGAACACTTAAGCTCACCTATCAGGTTGACCAGAATTTTATCGAAACGATGCATAGACAAGGAGTGCGCGTTGTTCCATTTTTAAGTAATCATTGGAACCGTGATGTGGGTCGTGCGATGCTTGCGAACAAGGAGCTTGCGGCCCAGCAAATTGCCGATGCCATCGCACGCTATAATCTGGATGGAGTCAATGTTGATATTGAAAATGTAACTGATGCGGACCGCGCCAACTATACCGAATTTGTTCGGTTGCTGCGCGAAAAAATACCGCCGACAAAGGAGGTGTCCGTTGCCGTTGCAGCCAATCCGAATAGCTGGAATGCAGGGTGGCATGGGTCTTACGACTACACAAATCTTGCGAAGTACGCGGATTATCTCATGATCATGACGTATGACGAGAGCTATCAGGGTGGCGACCCTGGCTCGGTAGCGAGCTATTCGTGGGTTGAAAAATCAATTCAGTACGCGCTGGCACAGGATGTCGCACCGGATAAGATTGTTCTTGGAATCGCGCATTTTGGACGCTATTGGATAGAGGGGCAAAGCTATGGTGGTTATGGAATATCTAACTCGCAGGTCCAGACGTTGATTGATCGCTATAACGGCACCGTTGTGTTTGATGAGGTGAGCAAAACGCCAAAAGCGATTGTCACGATAAAAGAGGGCGATCCGGTGACATTCGTGAGTGGCGCTGCGCTTTCACCTGGAACCTACACGATTTGGTTTGAAAATGACGAATCGATTCAGGCAAAGCTTGGGCTTGTCGGCAAATACAATCTTCGCGGCGTCGGAAACTGGAGCCTCGGTCAGGAAAACAAAAGTGTCTGGAACAGCTATACGACAACATTGCCTAACACCGTACCAGTTGTATCGCCGGTCTACACAGGACCAGTTCAGAACTATAAAACGTACACAGTTGCTGCAGGCGATACGCTCTGGGTAATTGCGAACCGCAACGGTACAACGGTGAGTCAATTGAAAGATGCAAACGGCCTAACATCAGATTCGTTATATGTCGGACAGGTATTGCGGGTGCCAACGGATGAAGCGGTGAGTGTCGTAACACCGCCGACTCCGCCAGCACCTGCGTACACAGTGAATTATACAGTTGTCTCGGGCGATACACTGTCGGCAATAGCTGCTAAAAATGGCACCACCGTAACCGCTATAAAAAATGCAAACAACTTAACGTCAGACATGATCTACGTCGGACAAGTATTGAAAGTACCAACAAACGTAGTGGTGCACACCGTCGCTTCAGGTGACACCTTATACGGAATTGCCAAACGCTATAACACCACCGTCGCCAACATAAAAACGGCAAATAATCTAACAAGTGACATCCTAAGTATTGGACAAACGTTGAAGATACCAGTTTAAGTAAGGACCCGAATGCCTTGGAGGTGTTCGGGTCTTGCTTCTTTTTTGTTAGTGACAGTATTTTTCGGATAGTGACAGTATTGTTGATAAATGTGAGCGGCGGGAATTGTATGAAATCGACACAAGTATCTGTCGGTAACACAAATATGAGTGAATTCACGCAAAAATGTGTGGGCTGACGCAAAAAGGCTGAGAACGGCGCAAAAAAAGTGAGACCGAAGCAAATATGTGTAGGACGACTCAAATTCGTGCCCCGAGACGTAAACCCCGATTCTAAGACGCAAATATCAGTATGAAAACGCAAACCCGTGTGCAGACTACATTCTCTCTTCTGCAAAATGTTACCAACCACATTATTTTATAAGGATTTATGATATGATAGTGTCATAGTTAGAAGAGAAGGGTGAATGATTTGAAGGTTATTGGACGGAACGATCTTTGTACATGTGGGAGTGGGAAAAAATACAAAAAATGCTGTGGCCGGTCTGCGGTTGTTTCGATCGATCAAGTCGTAGAAAACGAGCTTAACGATATCCAGCATGATATGTTTCAATACGCATTTCATATGTATGAAGAGTTTTTAGATGACGTTTTGGAAGAGTATGCGGATATTTTTGATGAGCTTCCAGAGGATGTGTATGATTTATTCTCATTCTTTTCACGCGTTTGGGTGGTTAGCTCGATTCCGGTTGAGGAGAAAACGATTCTAGAAGAGTATGTCGACATCTATGGTCCAAAATGTAGTCGTCCACGTACGCGCGATCTTTTAAAGAAATGGAAAGAGGCGCGACCATCTGCCTACACGGTGACTGAGGTAGATGAGCGGGGAACCTATATGACGATACGTGATATTTTTACAGAAAACGAGCACCGCGTGCGGATTTATGAAACAGAGACGGGAGTCGAAGCAGGTTATTTTGTGTTCGGAACGTTATTGCCTGCTGGAGCGAACTCCATCTTTTTCCCAACATTTCTTGAGTTGCCAACGGAATTTGCGGGAGATATGCGAAATATGATCCTAGAACTCTTTGAAAAGAGTGGCGAGAGCAATCCGGTTGATTTTATGTCACATGAATTTATCAATGTATTCATGGTGTTTATGTTTGGAAAGGCGAAAATAACGGCAGAGGATTATCAGTGGAAGACGCCAAAACAGCAAGAGGTCGCCGAAATGTTCCAGATTCGAATGAAAGAGTACGATTACGATGAAGACATTATTGGGATAGGTCTTTCATTGTGGCATATGTATTGTGAGCGTAAAAATCCAAGGATTATCAAAACGGGAATTTATGAAGCCGCATTGGTGTATATGATTGAACAAATTTATCCATATGAGGGCACTTCTACTTATGAAGAGCTTGCAGAAGAATATGATGTGTCACCAAGCAGCATTTCCACAAAATTCAAGGAACTAGAGAAAATTCTTCTTGAGGAAATTGTGAAATACAAGGAACTTGTCGATCGCGATGAATTTGATGAAGAGTAATATATGCAACCCACTACCTGGGTTGTTTTTTTTGTGGGTAAAAAGAACTAACGTACAGACTTTCGACTCATTTTTACGGAAAATAAAGGAATTTGTCGGATTCCTGTGTAATTTGTATCAATGATGATACGAAAGGGAGGATTTGGAAATGAAGAAAATGGTCAAACTTTTAGGTATTGTGTTTTTACTGTTGATGCTTGTTCTTCCTGGAAACACCGCTTCTGCACATGGGGATGATTGCGAATGTGGCGTGACCTATTTGCAAGGAGCAGAGCGCAATAAGGCTGTTGCGAACACGTTGAAATTAACAGAGTTTAAGATAGTGAAGGCAGACCTAGGAAAAGAGGGCTATGAATTTGCCGGAGCGGATCAGGTAATGGTTGTCCATATGCCTTTTGAAGGAACCATTTTAACAATCGTTGCAGTTCCATTTGTACATAAAAATGGGGATGTATTATACGCAGGATTTACGAATGGAAAATTCGCTGGATTTCAAGGAGAACCAATGGAATAATTCAATGTTTTAACCCCTAACAAGCAGTTGGGGGTTTTTTTGTCGAAAATTTATAACAATTTTCCATTGCAAAATTTAGCGAATAGTGTAAAATGGATTTTAATTGGAAAATAAGATTGGTAGGTAAAAAGTATGAGTTCCGAACAACTTTTAAAAATAATGATTGACATCCAGAAAAAAGTAGAAGATACAGCTACGATTACCACAGAAGAGGTTATGCAAGATCTAATTGGTAGATTGAAAGAGTGTCAATCCGCTTAAGTTTAATATGTTACAAACCGAGCCAGAGGGATTCTTTGGCTTTTTTTGCGTTCTGTAAATAAAGCCCTTTCATAATCTCCTAAAATATGAGAATATAGATTTGTTGAGTATTAACTTTATTCAGCAGTCATCCACTACTTTTAGGAGTATTCATCTTTGTGAAAAAGTAAACAATTTGAGTGGCGGATAAAACAAAGTTTGAATAAAGTTAAAGCCTCCGGCGGATGCCACAGATTTTTAGCGGAAATTTATCGAGCGGGCTCGATAAAATCTGGTCGCAAATACGCCAAGGCGCATTTGATTTAATAAATAGGAGGAGGAACTCCGATGACAAAGGTTCGTTTTGGTGTTTTATCTACAGCGAAAATTGCGAGAAATACATTGATTCCAGCGATGGAGCGTGCTCATAATGCAGAGGTTGTGGCTGTTGCAAGTGAGAGTGGAAAAGCGAAGGAATTTGCAGCAGAACTTGGCATTCCAAAGCATTATGAATCCTATACTGATTTATTGAATGATCCTGAAATCGATGCCGTGTACATTCCACTTCCAAATCAATTACATAAACAATGGGCGATTGAAGCAGCGAAGCATGGCAAGCATGTGCTTTGTGAAAAACCAGCCGCTTTGACATCACAAGACATTGAAGAGATGTCGGCAGCTTTTAAAGAAAATAATGTCACTTTTATGGAAGCATTTATGTACCAATTCCATCCTCAACATAACCGCGTGAAGGAAATCATTGCATCTGGTGAAATTGGTGATGTGAAACTGATTCGTTCGTCGTTCTCCTTCTTACATGACTTAAATTCCGGAAGCATCAAGATGCAAAAGGAGCTTGGAGGTGGTGTACTGTACGATGTGGGCTGTTACTGCATTCATGCGAGTCGCTTGATTACGGGCGAAGAGCCGGTTGAAGTAAAAGCAGCAGCAAATCTACATCCAACACATGACGTTGATATTACCGCAGCGGGTACATTGAAGTTTGAAAATGGTGTGATTGCCAATTTCGATGTAAGCTTTGAGCAAAGCTTTAAAGCTTCATATGAAGTTGTTGGTACGAAAGGTTCTATCCTTGCAAAGCATGCATTCCGTCCTGACAATGAAGGTGGAAATGGCGTGCTTGTCATGAATGCTGAAGCTGGCCAGCGTGAAGAAACGGTTCAAGGTGACCAGTACAAACTTCAGGTTGAGCATTTTGCTGAATGTGTTCTTTCTGGTAAACAGCCGATGTACAGCATCGAAGAAACATTGAAAAATATGCGTGTAATTGAACAGGCGCTTGCGTCTGCTCGTAATTAAAAGTCAACCCACGGGTTGGCTTTTTTCGTTACTTCCTCTTTTTACTGCTTTTAATTTAAAAATACTGTCGTTAACATGGAGTTAACTGTCGATAACCTTAAAACACTGTTTTTAATTCGAATTTACTGTTTTTAGCAAATCCCTTCCTCAAATCCACCAAAATTTTTCTAGTAAACATGTATATCTACCAAAATTGTGGAAATACTAGATTACTAGTGATAGAACGTAAAAAACGGAACCAGAGGAACCGTCCCTGTGGTTCGTAAGGAGGAATTCTAGTGAAAACAGGTGTTGAGTTGCCAGAGGTGTTACCAGTTAATAGGGAAGATTTTTTGAAGTTATTGCTAGATTTAATAGTAAAAAAGTAGTGGGAATCGTGGTGTCGAGTATTGTTGAATGGTATGAAAACTTATATACTATTAGGTAGAAAATCATATATTTGTAGAAAAGGGAAAACTCTCTGAAAAGGGCATAGGGTCGATGCAACAAAATATATGAAGCGTTTGAGCCAATCTAGTAGAATTGGCTTTGTTTTTTGCCTTATCTATTACTATTCAACAAGAAAGAGGTACTATAGATGAAAAGTATTCGTACGCGATTATTTGTTAGCTTTTTTGCCATCATTATCCTTTGCATTGGCTTAGCGGCATATAATTATTTTTCAGTGTCCAATATGAATCAAAAGACGGACGACATGTTGTCCGAGGAACTCACGGTTTTACTAGAATACAATAGCTTAAAATACAACATTGCACAGAGTATTGCGTTGGCTCGTGGATATGTGTTGTATGGGGAATCTTCCTATAGAGATCATTATGACATCTATTCCGTGGAATATGATTTAACCGATCGAAAGCTAAGCATGATGAAGTTAAAAGAGGTTGAGGTCCTTTTACGCGAAACGAAAAAATGGCGTGATTTGATAAATGAAAAGGTGTTCATTCCTTATGATAGCGGCAATACAGATCTTGCAAAGCATAATCTACAGACATACGTCCAGCCTGCGGCTAGGGGATTGATGGATCAAGTTGAACAGTTATCAAAAGAACGAGAACGACAAATTGTATCGACCGGTAAGGACGTTGTGAACTTTGGTGAGAGTACGAACATTGCAGGACTTGTGGTGGCTGCAATTGCGATCATTTTAGGAACAATTATCTCCATTTACACATCAGTAGTGATTGCAAGACCAGTGAAAAATGTGGCAAACCGGATGAAGGCGATCTCGAATGGTGAGCTTTATGCTGAGCCCATTAAAACGAAGCTAAAAGACGAAATTGGCCAGCTGGTAACAGCAGTTAATGATATGAATGAGAACTTAAGAGGTATGGTCAAGCAAATGTCTGTTGTTTCAGACCATGTGACCGGTCAAAGTGAGGAATTGACCCAGTATGCGGATGAGGTCATGGCTGGTAGCCAGCAAATTGCGGTCACAATGGAAGAACTCTCTCGCGGTGCTGAGGACCAGGCATCTTCATCCACTCTTTTAATTGAGAAAATGTCCAATTTCTCGCAGGAAATCATGCAGGTTGCGGTGAAGGGTGAGGACATTAAGGAACAATCTCAGGGCATGCTGAATTTGACCAACGATGGCAGCGCCTATATGGAAACATCGATTCAACAGATGAACAGTATTAATGAAAAAATGAAGCAGTCCCACACGATGGTGGTTGGGCTAGATAACAAAACAAATGAAATTACGAAGCTTGTGAATGTGATTCAGGAAATCGCAGGACAAACGAATCTTTTAGCATTGAACGCAGCGATTGAGGCAGCAAGAGCAGGTGAACACGGAAAAGGCTTCGCAGTAGTCGCTGACGAGGTTCGTAAGCTTGCTGAACAGGTTGGAAAATCGGTTGCTGAAATAACGGTGATTGTAAAAGATATTCAAACTGAATCGAAGCAAGTCGTTCAGTCCTTGGATGATGGTTACCAATCTGTTGAGGAAGGGACCGCACAAATCCAAACAACTGGTGAAACATTTAATGCATTAAAGCGGAAAATCGATGAAATTAGCACTCAGTTCGAGTCCATGTCTAGCTCTCTCTACGGTGTGCTTGATGATACAAGAGAAATCAGCGGAGCAGTCGAAGGGATTGCAGCTGTGGCAGAAGAATCTGCAGCGGGTGTCGAGCAAGTATCGGCAACTGCCCAACAATCGAGCAGCTCAATGGAAGAAGTTTCAAAAAGCGCTAAACAACTCGAAGGAAACGCTGGCGAACTCAACACCTTAATCCAGCAATTCAAGCTAAAGTAAATTGTGGGACATGGGGACAGGTAACTTGTCCCGTAGAGGAGAAAATTTGACATGGTAAATATTGGAGACATTCTTTTTCAGTTATTTGCGTTTCTCGTTCCACTAAGTTTTATTGCAGTTCTCATCTATGTCGTGCGTTTTTCAAAGCGTGCCAAACGAATGGAAGCAAAGCTTGATGAAATTTCAAAAAAAGTAGAGTAAGACTTGGGAGATGATCTCAAGTCTTTCTTTTTGGAGGAAGCATTGTGATTGAAACATTAAGGGAGATAGCAGCTACTGTTGATGATCGAAAAATCGTTTGGGGTGTTGGCGGATCGCTATTACTAAGTTTTTACGGACTTGTTCAGCATCCAAATGATATTGATTTGTTGGTGAATGAAGAGGACGCTGTATGGTTCAATAAGAAACTTGAGGTGCTTGGAACACCGATTGAGGCGAAATCTTTACATCCTTTTAGAACAAGACATTTTGCGAAATTCAGGGTTGGTCGGTTTAATATCGATAGCATGGGGGGATTTGCGATTGAACATGAAGAAGGGGTTTATCGGTTGCCATTTGACGAAAACTCGCTGGTTGGTCGTGTTGATGGAATCCCTTTAAGTTCACTGGAGGATTGGTTTGTTCTTTACCTGTTCATACCAAACAGACAGGATAAGGCAACACGGATTGAAGAACATTTTAAAAAGAATGGCGTGGAGCATCCGTGGCTGCTAGCACGTGCTTTGAACCAGCCATTGCCGCATGAGATTAGAGAAAAAATCGAAAAGATCTTGGGATAAAAAAAGGATGCCTGCGCGGGCACCCTTTAATTTTTTACACTCATTTTTACATTTCGGAACATGAATGTGGTTTTCTCTTGCTGGTTAGTAAGCACCATTGCATCGATTTGCGACGTGGTTTCTTGAAGCTCAACCTCAAGCTGAATCGTTCGCCAAGGATCATGCAAGCCAATCACCGGGGATACGCTCTCCGCTAAAAAAGTTCCGCGTGCATCAGTCTCGTCGACAAGTAAATAGACGGCGGTGTTGCCCTTCACCTGGACCTCGAATACAATCGTTTCGCCACCCTTAACTCCTTTTGGTGAAAACACAAATCCCTCGTTTTCCTCTTCGCCCTTCGTTTTTACTTCAAATGTACCTTCCTCCACCTGTACCACAGAAGCACTCACTCCAAAAAATGGCGACTTCTCCGCAGCAGTGGCTGGCGACATGAATAAAAATAATAACGTTATAAAAAATACAATCTTAAGTTTCATTATGAGAACCTCCTTTGGGACACAGGTCCGTCGTCCACTTAGTATATGGAAAAAGGAGGAAAATATGTAAGGTGTAAAAAAAAGCAACCGATACGTGACCGGTTGCTTTCAGTAATTTATTTAATTTCCAAATGTTGTTTTAAACGAGATGAGACAGCTTGGCGCTCTTCATCGGAGACAATCCAGTACCACTTGTCAAGGGTTTGCCCAACCCCATCGATGCTATATTGCTCAATGTTATGACGAGCATCCTTATATTTCGATTGGATGGTTTTCATTTCATCAAAGGAAATATCGGTTGTTACGTTCGTGCCAAGTGCACCAAGAATGTCATCAATTTTTGTGACAGAAGTGAAGCTTGCCCCTTTATCAATAATCCCTTGAATGACCTGCTTTTGACGGTCCTGTCGACCAAAGTCACCACGAGGGTCGTCATAACGCATACGCGCATATTTAAGTGCTTCCTCGCCATTTAAGGTCTGCGGACCTTCCGTGAATGAGGCGCCCTCATAAGAGAATGCCAGTGTACTGTTCACCTGGACACCACCAAGCGCATCAACGATTTGCTGTAGACCTTCCATGTTCACTTTTACATAATAGTCGATTGGTATATCTAGGAAGTTCTCAACGGTATCAATCGTCATATCAACGCCACCAAATGCGTATGCATGGTTGATTTTATCCTGAGTACCCCTTCCCACAATTTCAACACGAGTATCACGCGGGATGCTTAGCATTTGCATCGATTTCGTGTTTGGGTTAACGGTAACCACGATTAACGAATCAGTACGACCTTTGTCGCCCGAGCGTTCATCAACCCCCATGAGCAGGATTGAAATCGGGTCTGCTTTTGATATATCAATTTCCTCTGTACGCTTATCAGATGGACCGCGGTCGCTGTGCATTTTTCCAACTGTACTTGCAACAGATTGATATAAATAAACGGCGTATCCACCGATGGCTAACAATAAAACAAGTGCGATCATTCCAATAACTTTTGGCCATTTCCGTTTCGTTTTCTTATTCGAATGGCGGTCAACTCGACTCATATTTATCAACACCTTTTCGTAGATTACTAGTTGAATTAATAGTACACAAGTATTAGACGTTTGAGAAGAGAAAAAGTTACAGAGTTGGTGAAAAAAAATGTCAAATCTTGCGGGAAAATTGTCGGAAACATTTCAAGTACTATCGTCTTTATTAAAATGAAGCTTACTTTCGACAAACTAATCCTCGTTATCTATAAATTCTTCCATCTCTTCATGGGTAATGCCATAAGGAGCACCACCTGATGTAAAGCCAGCGATAAATGCGAATGTCTCATCATGATCTTCATATTCATTGAATCCTAGTGCATGTCTTCTTTTTTCTTTACGTAGTTGTTTTTTTCGTTTTCTTTCTTCAACTAAATTCTTGATACGTTTCCTATCTTGACCACTTATTTTAACTCCGAGCCTCCTCAATTCTTTCATTGAATTTATAAGGTTGAGGCCAAATGTCTTTGAATAGCTTTTTATAATATCATCGCCTTCGAATTGAGCGACCCATTCTTTGCCTTTTTCCATTCGCACATCTTTCGGTAATCCCCAGAACCTCTTTTTAGGACTCTTGTTCCCTTTTTTCTTTTTCCGTCCCATAGGTAAACTCCCCATTTCACTTTGCTACGGCTTCTTAGTTTGTCTATAATATTCTATATGAAACTCGCGTTTAGGGACAAGGGGACAGGTTCATTGTCCTAGGAAAAAAAAATGGTGGGACGCGGAACCTGTCCCTATGTCCCATTAAGATTGGGGGAAGTCTGATGGCTGCGGATATTGTGGTTGTAGGTAGCTTGAATGTGGACATGGTGGTGAATGTGAAGCAGCGGCCAGAATGGGGAGAAACGGTTCTCGGTCATGGTTTTTTTACAGGGAATGGTGGAAAAGGTGGCAACCAAGCGTTTGCGGCTGCGAAGCTTGGGGCATCGGTTGCGATGCTCGGCTGCGTAGGAGAGGACATGTTTGGTGAGCAGCTTTTAAAAGGCTTGAGCGAAGTTGGAGTCGACACTTCTTCTATTGAAAAAATACCCGACGTTTCGTCCGGTGTGGCTGTGATTAGTGTGAATGGAGAAGGAGAAAATAGCATTATTGTGTCACCGGGTGCCAATGACCATGTGACACCAGAATATGTAAGAAAACATGAGCAACTCATACGTAAGGCAAAACTTGTTATGCTGCAGCTGGAGATCCCTCTTGATACTGTCATCGAAGTTGCGAATATCGCTCATACATACAATGTTCCAGTTATGCTAGACCCTGCTCCGGCACGAACGCTCCCTGATGAGCTTTATAACAAAGTGACCTATCTCGTTCCGAATGAGAGTGAGTTAGGAATTGTTGCTGATGCAAAAATTTCGGATGCGGAAACCGCAACAGCGGCCGGCACGAAGCTCTTGATTAAAGGTGTCGATACGGTATTTGCAAAGCTTGGTGGGAAAGGAGTCGTCGTGTTGCGGGAAAACGAAACCTTCTTTGTCGACCCGCACACGGTGACGACAATTGATACGACGGCAGCAGGTGATGCATTTGCGGGGGCGCTCGCTACAGCACTCGTGAGCGGGAAAAGTCTGCAAGAAGCCACTGAATTTGCAAACGCAGTTGGCGCATTAACCGTTACAAAAAAAGGCGCACAAGCCTCAATGCCAACAATTGAAGAAACACGTAAATTTTGGAGGTAAAACGATGAAGAAAATTATTTTTGATGTGGATACAGGAATAGATGATGCGATGGCGATTGCCTATGCAGTCAACTCACCAGAGCTTGACATTCTTGGATTAACGACGAGTTACGGAAATGTTGCGGTTGATGAGGCGACACGAAACACCTTAGCAGTTTTAGAGAAACTAGGAAAAAAGATCCCGGTATATGCGGGTTCTGAAAAGCCACTAGTCCGAGGAAATCGTGATGGTTTTGCGAAAAGGGTACATGGAGAAGATGGTTTAGGAAATGTATTGGATTTTGAACCTGCTACGACCGCTGAAACCCAGTCTGCGGTTGATTTTATCATCGAACAGGTCAAAAAGCTTCCCAATGAAGTCACCATTATCGCAGTGGGACCGTTGACAAACCTTGCTCTCGCGCTTCAAAAGGCGCCAGAGATTGTCGAACAAGTTTCCGATGTGGTGATTATGGGGGGTGCGGTCTTTGTGCCGGGAAATGCGACACCACATGCTGAGGCGAATATTTTTACAGACCCCGAAGCGGCTAAAATCGTGTTGTCATCAGGTTTACCGATAACCTTGGTAGGGCTGGATGTAACGATGCAGACCTTATTGCCAAGAGAAAAAGTAGATGCATGGCGAGGTTCTGAAGTAGGTGACTTTTTCGCAGACATGGTCGGCTTTTATCATGACTTTTATGAGTCCGCTAACCCAGGAATCGGTGGCTGTGGCCTCCACGACCCATTGGCAGTAGGTGTAGCGATTGACCCAAGCTTAGTGAAGACGAAGGACATAGCAGTTGACGTGATTTCTGAAGGAAAAGAAGATGGAAGAACCGTACCAGTACCGGAAGGAAATCCCCAAATTCAAGTATGCACCGAAGTCGATGCACCAGCATTCTTGGATCACTTTTTAAAAAGAGTGCCCATTGCACAATAGAATTTTCAAACCCATGCTATAAAAATAGTAGCATGGGTTCAATTGTTGTAATATTGTTATAATATATAAATTTTTTTAGGGACACGAAATCTCTGTCTCAAATGGATGGGATAGGGAAAGCTCTGTCCCAATAGAAGGTGGCATTGTAATGGAACAGCAGGTTGTAGCATTTTTAAAAGAGAAAGAGTCTGAGATGGTGGAGGTTTTGAAAGGGTTAGTAGAGGTGGAATCTCCGTCTCACGATAAAGAAGCGGTGGACCAGGTGGGCAAGCAGGTTCAGGAGCTTTATAAAAAATATGTAGGTGGCTCCATCCAGAAGTTCAACAATGAGCATTTTGGGGATCACTATCGCTGTGAGTTTGGCGAGGGTGATGAGCAGATATTGATTTTGGCGCATATGGATACGGTTTGGCCAAAGGGAACGCTTGAAGAACTTCCATTCCGAATTGATGGAGACAAGCTTTACGGACCAGGTTCATTTGATATGAAGGGCGGCATTGTCCAAGGGTTGTTTGCACTGCATGCGCTGAAAACAATCCAGGTTCCTTTAAAAACAAAGGTTGTCATGTTGTTTACGACAGATGAGGAAATCGGAAGTGAGTCTTCACGCGATTTAATTGAAGCGGAAGCGAAAAAGAGCAAATATGTGCTTGTTTTAGAATCCGCGGCAGCTTCTACGAAAGGAAAGCTGAAAACCTCTCGCAAAGGTGTTGGCATGTTCACGATCAAAGTAAAGGGACGCGCTGCACACTCCGGCATTGAGCCTGAAAAAGGAATTAGTGCAATTGAGGAGCTTGCACGACAAACCCTTTATTTGCACGGCTTAACGGATTTTGAAAAAGGAACAACATTAAATATCGGACTAATAAAAGGCGGAAGTGCATCGAACGTGGTTGCTGCTGAAGCTGAGGCAGAACTAGATTTGCGTGTAAAAAGCAACGCTGAATTTGATCGAATCATTCCGTTGATTCAAGGTTTGACGCCATCTAAAGAAGGCTTAACCATAGAGGTTACGGGTGGCATCAACCGTCCAGTTATGGAAAAAACGCAAGAGATCACAAAAATGTTTGAAACAGCGAAGGAATTGGCGAAGGATTATCTTGGCTTTGAATTAGAAGAACAAGCAAGTGGTGGCGGCAGCGATGGTAGCTTTGCTTCACAATTTGCCCCAACCCTAGACGGATTAGGACCAGTAGGTGACGGCGCTCATGCTTCAAACGAGCATTTACTTATCTCGCAAATGCCGGTAAGAAGTGCCTTGGTTGCGTTATTGATTGAAAAACTGGCGAATGAATAAGGGACAAGGGGACAGGTTCAGTGTCCCAGAAAAAAAGGGAGGGACGCGGAATGATGTGACCCCCAAAAGTTAGAGTTTTTATTATGCAGCTAATTGACTGGTATGGAGTCGGTATTGTACTGGGCTCATACCCGTCAATTTTTGCTTAATACGCTTATTATTGTAGTATTCTATATAACTATCAATTTTCTCACTTAATTCCTCAAACGAACACAACGCTTCTCCATAATACATCTCTTGTTTTAGTAAGCCAAAAAAGTTTTCCATCGGTGAATTATCCAAACAGTTTCCTTTTCGAGACATGCTTTGGAAAATCTTATTTTCCTTAAGTGTTTTTACCCACTTTTTATGTTGGTATTGCCATCCTTGATCAGAGTGAATCGTTGTTCGATACTTTGAGTCTTTTACAATTTCAATTGCTTCCTTAAGTGGTCCGATCGTAAGATCCAAAGTTGGGCTTATACCCACTCCAAAAGAAAGAATTTCACCATTAAATAAGTCCATAATTGGACTAAGGTACAGTTTTACACCGTTTGAACACTTAAATTCTGTGATATCAGTTGTTAACTTTTGATGGCACACATTAGTTTGGAAACGACGATTAATAAGGTTCTTCGCGACCTTACCTATATTTCCCTTGTAAGAATTATATTTACGTGTTTTTCTATTAAATTTAATTCCTTTAAGACCGAGCTTATTCATAATTCGATGCACAGCCTTATGGTTCACTTTAAGCCCTCTATTACGCAACTCTAAATGTACTCGACGGTATCCGTAATTACCGTTATGTTCGTTAAATATAGATTGGATACAATCCTCTAGTTCTTGTTTTGGATTCGATTTTTTCATCAATTTTATATGATAATGATAGGTAGATTCAGGAATTCCAACTCTTTTTAATACGTCTTTCAGTTTGAACTTTTCTTTGAGTTCGTATGATAACGCTGCTTGTGCTTTTCGAGATAGCCCTCCGGATCCATCTGAAAAGCTCGCAACTTTTTTAAGTATTCTACCTCCAAACGAAGGAGTTCGTTTTCTCTTTCTAGTTTTTGTTCATTTGTCATTTCTTTATCAGACTTCTTATTTTTAGACATAGTAGGCCATCCTTTAATTTTATTCAGGCCTTCAAGTCTACCCTTAAGAAAATCCTGCTTCCACCCTGCTATTGTAGTAGGATTTGTTATTCCAAAATGAAGGGCGGCATCTGTTTCAGAAGAACCTGTTCTCTTTATAAAGCTTAATACATCTAGCTTAAATTGAACAGAATAAGGTTTGTTTATCCCCTTCCTTTTTAATCCTTCAGCACCAAATTTCTCGTAAACTTTTATCCACCTTTCAACCATTGATTTTGACTTTATCCCATGCTTCCTAGCTAGTGGTCTAATTCCTAGCTTTCCTTCTTGATACTCGTTAACCACCATTAACTTTAAATCATCACTATATTTCTTTGTCAAAATATACACACCCCAAATAATTAGATTTTACTCCAACTTTTGGGGTGCAATATAGAACCTGTCCCTCTGTCCCGAAAAGTTTCCGAATTGTTTAGACAACTCTCTAGGATACTGTTATAATATTCCTCATTAATTATTGTGAGGTAATGATCATGTATTTTAACAAGGAAGAGTTTCAAAGCAAACATCAGAATCACGGAAGATTATTGGTGAGCTGTCCGGACCAACCAGGGATCGTGATGGCCATCTCAGCATTTTTATATTCATTTGATGCCAATATCATTGAGTCCAGTCAGTATTCTACGCATCATCAAGAAGGTACATTTTATCTTCGAATTGAATTTGAATGCCCATCTTTAACGGAGAAAAAGTCAGAAATGGAGACTGCATTTTTAGAGGTTGCTGAAAAATTTTCAATGAAGTGGAAGTTAATTGACGTTCAAAACGTGAAAAGAACGGCGATCTTTGTTTCTAAGCAGCTTCATTGTTTGCACGAGCTTTTATGGGAATGGCAAAGTGGCGACTTAATGACGGAGATTGCGCTAGTCGTGAGCAATCATGAGGATGCAAGACCTGTTGTTGAAAATCTTGGTATTCCATTTGTCTACATTCCAGCGAACAAAGATATCCGCAAACAGGTGGAGGAACAGCAATTACAGCTATTAAAAGAATATGACATTGATTTGATTGTGCTTGCGCGGTACATGCAGGTGTTAACACCCGATTTTGTTGCTGCCTATCCAAATCAAATTATTAATATCCACCACTCATTCTTGCCTGCGTTTGTCGGAGCGAGACCGTATGAGCGTGCCTATACACGCGGGGTAAAATTAATCGGTGCGACCTCCCATTATGTAACGAACGATTTGGACGAGGGCCCAATTATTGAACAAGACATTACACGTGTGGATCACCGTGATGATGTAGCGAGATTGAAAAAAATCGGTCAAAGCATCGAGCGAAGCGTCCTTGCACGTGGAGTAAAATGGCATCTTGAGGACCGAATCATTGTGGATCATAATAAAACAATTGTGTTTTAAATACAGTAGGGGCGCCACGTTTGTGGGGTCTCTTTTAAGATTTCCAGAAAGATTCTGTCGGAATTTGTAACTTGGCACTATGTAAAGATTGTAAAGATAGGTTATATTATATATAGACTATTTTTTGCATGGAGGACGAACAGTGGCTTACCAATTGAATGAGTGTTTTAAAATGTTTAGTTTAAATTCAAATCCAGAACTAGCGGAGGAAATGGCAACGATACTCGGTTGTGAGTTGGGGAAATGTTCAGTTTCACGTTTCAGTGACGGAGAAATTCACATTAATATAGATGAAAGTGTACGCGGAAGCGAAGTGTACCTGGTTCAATCAACTTCACAACCTGCGAACGAACATGTAATGGAATTATTGATCATGATTGATGCTCTAAAAAGAGCTTCTGCCAAAAACATCAATGTTGTGATTCCGTATTATGGGTATGCCCGTCAGGACCGTAAAGCGCGCTCCCGTGAACCAATCACGGCTAAGCTCGTTGCAAATTTACTTGAAAAAGCAGGTGCAACCAGAGTCTTAACAATGGACCTTCACGCACCACAAATCCAAGGATTTTTCGACATTCCTGTAGATCAATTGCTTGGTGTGCCGCTGCTATCTGAATATTTTGCGGCAAAAGGTCTTGAGGATGTTGTAGTCGTATCGCCTGACCAAGGTGGGGTGGTTCGAGCTAGAAAAATGGCAAGCCAACTAAATGCACCAATCGCCTTTATTGATAAACGCCGTCCGAAGCCAAATGTGGCACAGGTGATGAACATCGTGGGTAACATCGAAGGGAAAAATGCCATTCTGATTGATGACCTCATTGACACGGCCGGAACAATCACACTTGCTGCAAAAGCGTTAATGGAAAGAGGGGCAAAAGGGGTTTACGCATGTTGTACCCACCCTGTCTTATCTGGCCCAGCGATTGAACGAATTGAGTCTTCACCAATTCAGGAATTGGTCGTCACAAATTCCATTCAATTACCAGAAGAAAAACAAATCGATAAAATCACAACCATTTCCGTGGCGACATTGCTAGTCAATGCAATCGACCGCATCCACAATGAAAGAGCTGTGAGTCCTTTATTTGAATAAAAAAATGAACGGGGGTCGTTCCACTAGGTGGGGCGGCTTTTTTTGCGTATATCAAGTTAACGCCGATAGAATTTAATTATCGTTGATAGAATAAAAATAACGCCGATAGAAATAGATTAACGTCGATAGAAATGAAATAACGCTGATAGATAACCTTGTGCTTACCCTCAATTTTTGTGAAAATGCCCCTATTTTCAATGAAAGATGGTTATAATGGGAATATTCAAATCAGTGAAATGATATTGATTCATAATCCAATAAACTAAATGGAAAGGACCCACTCCTATGTCATTTTTAGAAAAAATTAAACCACACTTACTGTCGGATGATATCCTAATCCAACAAACCGTCTTACATGCGCTTCATGAATACCCGAACGTTCCAGAGGAATGGACAGTAGAATTACTAATGGAAGCGTTCCGAAACGAAAAGAAACAATCTAACATTTTAATGTACATAGAAAATCAAACAATCAATGAAGAAGCGCTCAACATTTTAATCGACAATATCCCAAAAATGAACGAGACTAAGCGGCACCTCGCCCTAAACTTATTAAGTAATTTTGATACGTCACTTGCTTTTACATATAAAGAACAACTTGAAAAATATATTCCTAAACAAACCTGGGAGATCTACGAAATTATCGAAAATGGATCAGAGGAAGACGTTTATTCAATGTACGGAAAAGTATTGAATAAACTTGATCAATCATCGTCCCGAGGATCCGACTTTTACCAAGCGGCGAAAAAACTATCTGAGTGTATTGTGAAAAAAGGATGGGTAACGAAGGAGGAAATTGATATTGTGTTGTCCGAGGAAGCCAATGATGATTGGTTTTCCTCAAATGGAATCATGAATGTCTATATGGCCGGGTTACTAAACCTTGAAAAACATATCCCTCTCTTTGCAAGTTTGTTAACAAGAGATGATGATTTTTTGCTGGAGGAGGTATCGGCCGCATTAGTTCGATTTCAATCAGATCAGGTAGTCAAAGAGGTTGCTCCCTATGTAAGAGAGCCGGAGTCGGTCATCTATGCGGCGTCAATCTTAGGGAATATTAAAACGGATCTTGCGCTTCAGGAGTTACGAAAAGCTTATCGCGAAACGGATGAATTGGATGAGCAGGAGCCAATCATTGAAGCGCTTAGCTACCATTTTTCAAAAGAGGCTCTCCCTGAAATGAATGCCCATATGGAGTACGAATATGAATATTCCCTAATCGAAATAGAGCAAGTTGCTTACAGCTTCTACACAATAGTGGGAGAAAAACACCCAGATTTATTGGAATGGAAGAGGGTGGCAATGGGAAATGAGATGCAGTTCCAAAATACAATGATGGAACCAGCCCCGGTTAGAAATGAGAATAAAGTAGGCAGAAACGACCCTTGTCCATGTGGTAGCGGGAAAAAATATAAAAAATGTTGTGGAAAATAACGGTTGAACCCTGATTTGGGGTTCGCCGTTTTTGGTTTGCCATAGACTTGACATGTTCTGATTCCTCTAGGAATAAAGTAGTAAAAAAAAGGGGGAATTCATAAATGGTACGCCAACGACTAGGTGGCTATTTTGCAATCATTTCTGCGTTGATGCTGGTTCTTGTGATGGTTATTTCACAAACGGTTGTAGTAGAGGGGAAGGATGTTTATGAGCAAACGGTGCTTTCGCTAGCGACTTATCCATTGTTGAACTGGATATTACTTTTGGCCGGGGCATTTGCAATGATTTTAGTATTCTGGACGGTTGAAGCAATTGACACAAGACTTCGGTCAGGGTATCCAGAGATGAGTTCGAATGTATCCAGATTCGCCTACCTCCACTTGTTTTCCTACACCTTTTACATGCTGCTACCAGCTGCCGCCCTTCATGACCTCGTTAATAAAGATCAGAACATCCAAGAGGCCATCACGACCATTCATCCATTGATTGAACTCGGACTTGTTATATCTGTATTTTCTAGCATCTGTCTCAGTATTTGGCTCATTCAAGTAGGAAATCTCATTTTAAAAACAAGGTTGTTTTCAAAGGCTTTGGGCGTATTTACTATCATCATCAGCCTAATCGTACTCTTCTCAGGCGCTTATGAAGCGTTATACGGAAGAGGCTCGGTGATCGGAATCATTTCCAGTATCCTAACCTTTGTTGGAGCATTTGTTATATGGGAAATTTGGGTGGGAATCGAGTTGTTGAGGAGGTAAGAAATAGCTAACGTCGATAGAATTGAATTATCGTCGATAGAATGGAAATAACGCCGATAGAAATGGATTATCGCCGATAGAATCAAATTATCGTTGATAGAGCTTCAAAAAAAGGGGGTACAATTGTACCCCCTTGCTCCTTTTGCTGGATAAATAACCCAATCTAATTTAAATTATAGGTAGTACCTAATAAAAGTTGGTGGATTTTATGAATGGCGAGGAAAAATGTCCGCATTGCAATTCAAAATTGATTGAAGATGTTTGGGAATTGATTCATGAGGAGGAAAATGGAAGTATCGTTCAAGAAATCATCTACCCAGCACTCATTTGTAGCAATTATTGTGGTTATTATCAAAGACTTCGGGAGGATGACGTATGAAAAATAGACCTAATATCTTTAAATTTGCCACAAAGGAACTGACACAAGATGCTTTCATTGTTTGGAGTTTATCATGGATCAATCAGCCTGGGGATTTTCCTGAAAAGCGCTATGGATTGGACTTATTGCACACCATGTTAAAATTACATGATATTCATGTTCCGAATAACTTAATTGATTCAATAGAGGTTATAAGACAGTACAAAAACATTGATATCCTAATCCGTTTTAGTGTAGGTCGTAAAAAGTATCAAATTATCATTGAGGATAAAACAAACACGGCTATGCATTCTGGGCAATTAGAAAAGTACTTTAATCTATTAAAAAATGAAAATAATAAAGATGACGTGGAGATACTCGGAGTTTACTATAAAACCGGTTATATTTTTGATAATGAAGTTACCTATATTGAGCGATTTAATGAAAAGATAGGCAAGTTTAAAGTCTTTAATAGACTAGAAATGATTCATGTTTTGTCTACATACATAGATGTGATTTCAAGTGACATTTTCCACGACTATTATGACTACATTTTAGAACTGCAACAAGAAGAGGACCTTATAAAAACAAATTTGGCTTCAAAAGATTTAAATAAGGTAAAAAGCTCACTAAAAACGGATGTGGGCCAATGGATTTTTATGAAAGAGCTATTTGGAAAGTTTGCAGACGAAGACGATAAGACGTCAATTCGCAGAGGGAATAGTAGCGGTAGACCGTGGACGCAATGTTCATTCATACCATCGAATACGAGCGATGAATTTCCTGAGGCTTTATTTTATCGTTTGGACCGACGCAAAGAAGGTTATTATTTGTCGGTTCGTCAATATTACAATTACGAGGCCAATGCAAGTAAATTAAATAAACCAATAGATTCATATAGACGTGAAAAAGTAGAAAGGCTTCAAATTCTCATTAAGTTATTCGAGAACACTATGCAATACTTTAAAAAGGAAAACCCAAGCTATCTACTAGAAAACGGAAAAAGAGTAACAGATCTTGCTGGAAAAAAAGAGTCTGAAATTGGGGTATTTTTCATGAATGAAAAGAACACACCGGATAAGATCATGAAGTTTATTCCGGAGTTTCATCATAGGTTTTTGAAGGAAATAAAAGGGGAATGGGGGCTAGTTTAGCAGAGTGACACGCAGCCTCTTTCTTAAATATAGAAAAAAGTAGCTACATAGATAGCTACTTTTTCCAAATACTTATGAACTTTTGGTCTGCCGGTCTTCTTGCGGCATGTAATTGCAACGGCTGAGTGTGTGCCTGCACATTCAGTCTTTTTTATTTTGTAATCTATTTAAGAATATTATACAATATTGACCTTTGATTTTGCAATCAACCACTATTAAGATGCTTTCTGCCTTTCCAGTACCTGCACCGCTTTTTCTGTCGGTTTTTTCATGAAGATGAGGTTCATGACGATGGCTGTTAGGCTTCCGATAACGATTCCGTTGCTGGTTAAGATTTGGACGCCTTCTGGTAGGTTTGCAAAAAGGGTTGGCACGGTTGTGACGCCTAGTCCCATTCCGATTGAACAAGCCATGATTAATAGATTTTCTTGTGATGAAAAGTCAACTTTGCTTAGCATTTTGATTCCCGCAGAGATGACCATTCCGAACATCGCAAGCATTGCTCCGCCGAGAACGGGTGTTGGGATAACAGTCGTAAACGCGCCGACTTTTGGGATGAATCCAAGAATGATTAAAAATGCCCCAGCCGCGTAAATCACGCTGCTCTTTTTTACACCTGAAAGCTGGATAAGACCAACGTTTTGTGAGTAAGTAGTATAAGGAAACGCGTTGAAAATTCCACCTAAAATAGTAGCGATCCCCTATGCACGGTAGCCGTGTGATAACTCTTTTTCAGATAGCTTTTTACCTGTGATCTCACCGAGTGCGAAGTATACGCCTGATGCTTCAACAAGTCCTACGACAAGCACAAGAATCATCGTGATGATGGCTGATGGCTCAAATGTTGGCATACCGAAGTAAAATGCCTGTGGCATGTGTATCCATGACGCATCGCCAACGGCTGAAAAATTCACTCTTCCCATAAAATAAGCGACAGCTGTTCCAATAAGTAAACCAAGTAAGATAGCGATTTGGCGCATAAATCCTTTAGCAAAACGGTACAAAACTAAAATGAAAAGAAGTGTTCCGAATGAAAGGGTGAGGTTTTGAACCGAGCCGAAATCCGCGCTTCCAACACCGCCCGCCATGTCGTTCATTGCGACTGGAATAAGGGTGATTCCAATAATCGTTACTACTGACCCGGTCACAACCGGTGGGAAATATTTGATCAACTTTCCGAAAATCGTAGAAACGAGAACGAGAAACACCCCGCCGACTAAAATCGATCCGTAAATCGCGGATACCCCGTATTGACCACCGATTGTAATCATTGGTCCGACCGCTGTGAACGTACATCCTAGCATAACTGGTAATCCAATTCCAAAATATTTATTTTTCCAAACTTGTAAAAGCGTTGCGATACCACACATTAACAAGTCGATTGAAACAAGGTAGGTGAGTTGTTCAGCTGTTAAGCCGATGGCGCCACCGACGATGAGGGGCACAATCACGGCACCTGCGTACATCGCGAGTACGTGCTGAATTCCGAGAGAAGCGGTTTTAAATAAGTTTCTTTGCATTAGCGAGCAACCTCCATTTCCTCTAAAAATGTTACTTTTCCATCTTGTAAAGATTGGATGCGTGCCAGTGATTCAACTTTGAAACCTTTGTCGCGAAGCAACTTGCCCCCGTCTTGGAAGGATTTTTCAATAACTATTCCGATTCCAGCGGTTTTAGCGCCAGCTAACTCTACGATGCTAGCAAGACCAAGTGCAGCCTGCCCGTTTGCCAAAAAGTCATCGATGATCAGCACATTGTCCGTTGGTTCGAGGAATTTCTGGGAAACGGAGATTTCATTGGTTTCTTTTTTCGTAAAAGAATGAACGGACGCTGTAAGTAGGTCGTTTACGAGTGTAAGAGATTTTCTTTTTCGCGCAAAAATCACTGGCACTCCCAGCTCGAGGGCTGCCATCATGGCAGGCGCAATCCCAGAGGATTCGAGTGTTAAAACTTTTGTGATGCGGTCGTTTTGGAATCGGCGCGCAAATTCTTTGCCGACTTCGACCATTAGTTGTGGGTCTATTTGATGGTTTAAAAAGGCGTCGACCTTTAGGACGTGGTCGGAGAGGACGGTACCTTCGTTGAGTATTTTTTGTTGCAAAAGTTTCATTTGAGTTTCCTCCTTTAAAATGAAAAAGCCTGAACATCATTGCACTCCCCAATACGAGTGAGTCAATGACCTTCAGGCTTTCAACGAAGGAAAGTGGAATAAGCATAAATGCATTCCCATTGCTCACTCATAGTCAGCACATTTACGGTGCGCTGGTAGAAACTTACGGGCCCTATCCCCGTGATTATATGAGTGAATGCCGATATTCAAATGGTATGTTGGTATTATAAGACGGCAGCCGGGATTTGTAAATGGTGGGAGTTGGAAAAAGGGATGATTTGCGTGTTTGACATAATGGCGGATAGGCGGACATCGTGTTTAATAGAGGCTCAGAGACAAACGATGCATTCCGAGCTGGATAAATGTCTCTGAGGCAGTGTTTCGGGGACAAACTGAAGGGAAAAGTAAGGTGAATTGTCTCTGATGAAGCGGCTCAGGGACAAATAAGGCATATCGACTTGGATTAGTGTCTCTGAGACGGTGTCTCAAGGACAAAACGAAGCGAGTAATTATGTAAAATGTCTCTGAGAGAAGGTCTCAGAGACAAATTGACGATAATCGTTTTGTAGATTGTCTTTGAGACGGGGCATCAAAGACAAAATATTGCGAGTGCCTATGCGGAAGGTCTTTGAGTGCAGTTCCCAAAGACAAAACTAACTAAAGTTTTTTTTTTTATGTTTTTGAGCCGATATAATGGTCGCCCAACACGTCAAAAATCAAAAAAGAAAGCACAAAAATCGTGCATCCTTTTAACAACTGTTATTTATCATACCCCTCCAAAAAATCCTTCAACACATGCACAGATTGCACGCAGTCGCTTAAAGATGACCATTCGGCTGGGTTATGGCTAATGCCATCTTTGCTTTGGACGAAAATCATTGCTACCGGTAATACATGGCCGACAATCATGGAGTCGTGGCCGGCGCCACTAGGTAAATACACCGGTTCAATCCCTTGTGCGATCACAGATTTTTCGAGTTTTTGCTGCATATCCTCGCTGATCGGAACGGGTGCCTCGCGCAATGTTTCTTCATATTGAAGTTCGATCCCATGTGCCTTGGTAATGGACTTTGCTTTTTCAATGACCAGGTCAACGAGTTGATCCCGGGTTTCTTTTTTAATATCACGGATATCAACTGTTAGGTGAATTTCACCAGGAATGACATTGACTCCGTTTGGCAGTACGTCAACCTTTCCAACGGTTGCGACTGCTGAGGAGCTCACCTGCTCTGGCAACGATTGAACTTCGTAGATAAACTGGCTCGCTGCAACAAGTGCATCTCTGCGGTCGTCCATTGGCGTGTTGCCCGCATGTCCAGCGCTGCCCGTAAACGTCATTTTCAACCAGCAAGGTCCCGCGATTCCAGTTACAATCCCCACTGGCACCCCGGCGCGCTCCAATCTTTTTCCCTGTTCAATATGTATTTCCACAAATGCTTCAAGCTGTTTTAGATCTCTTTTTGAATTGAAAAAGTCGTCAACCGAAAGACCGATATCCTCTAAAACCTTTGTAAAAGAGTCACCATGGATATCTTTTTTCGGAAGAAGATCCTCTCTTGTCGCTTCACCGATCATCGACGAACTTCCACTAAAACCGCCATTAAATCTAGCGCCTTCTTCATCAGAAAAAATAACAACCTCAAATGGACGTTCCGGTACAAAACCTGTTTGTTTCCAAGCCTCGGCAACCTCAAGTGCCGCAAGCACACCAAGGGGACCGTCGAAATGTCCGCCGTTCGGAACACTATCAACATGGGATCCAGACAAAAGTGCAGGCAGATCAGGATTTTTGCCATTGAGACGTCCGAATACATTACCGGCTCCATCCTCGGTTACGGTAAGTCCTGCTTCTGTCATCCATTTCTTCACCAAATCCTTCGCGGCTTTTTCTTCGTGGGAAAACCCGATTCGGTGTGAGCCGTTATCAGAGGTTAATCCAATTTCTGATAGAGCGGCGAGTCGTGACGCCAAACGCTTTCCACTGACGCCGTTTTTATCTAATGAAAAATCATAATCTGAGATTAATTTTTCGAAAAAATTCATAGGGAGCGCTCCTTTACTAGATTTTTTCTATATTCTATCACATGGGTGTAAAAAATAACGCGAACAAATGTTCTGTTTTTACTAGTAATCTATTATCCGAAATGTTAAAATAGGGGTACAGTTACATAAAGCGGGTGGGCGGTTAGCCACTTCCTGAAAGAAGGGAGGTGGTCAGATGACGTCATACGAGGCAATGTCTGTGGCACTGCAATCTAATTTAGTTTTGCTAGGGGTCATAACAATTGTAGTTATGTTGGTCGTTGCAAACAAAAAGAAGTAACCGCCTATCCTCGCCTAGGATCTAAGTAGTTACTTCCTTTTGATATCACTTCTAATTTCATGGGCAAGCCGCTCACTTTGCGGCATGTAATTGTGTTGATCAGGTGTTGGCGCACCTGATCTTTTTTATTATATCTATATTATAAGCTTTATAAACGGTTATTTCAACTTCTTAGGAAGTCAATTTTGATGTAAAATTAGCGGCATATTTCCTCAGCTAAAGCGCAAATCTGCTAGTTTAAAACGCAATTCCGCCAACCCAAAACGCAATTCTTCCACCTTAACGCGCAATCCCAAGCACTACTCATAACTTCCCTGCACATCCAACGCCTTTTTCAACATTTTCTTCTTCTTTTCCTCGTATTGTTCTCGGAAAATCACAGCCTCGTCCTTCGAATAGCCGCCTGCCGCTAGTTCATCCTCGAGTTGCGCATAGATTTGCTCGAAGGATTCGTCGGTTTCAGTTTCCAGCGTCTTGAACTCGTTATAATAACTGCTCATGACCTGCAGAGCGGCAATGCCATCGGTGGATTCCTCAATGAAATCCTCTTTAGCCCGTGCCAGCAGATCCTTCGCCTTCTTTTTTGTTTCCTTTTCTAGATTTTCAAATTCAACTGTATATTTGTCTTTTATAACCGTCAAAGGATCCGTTGTGGCTGCAGTTTCAACCGCAGGCACCGGTTCGTCAGCAGGGACCTTTTTCTTGTCCAAATAAAGCTCGCGCTGTGGAAATTTCTCCACCTGAACTTGGACGGGGGTCTTTTCGTGGTGCACATACCAAAACACCCCAAGCTCCACAATGATTGCGAGAAGTAGCAACCTCTTAATCATGTTCTCACCTCACTATCCATTGTTGCCCAACGTCGCAATCCTAATCATTTATTATCCTCAAAAATGAACATAATCCCCAAACAAGCGCTTGTTTAAACACGGAGGCCCACATGCATTACCTGAAAAAATTCAAACAAACCTTTGGTTGAAAAAAGTTATCCTTCTAGCATAATGATTTTCCGCAATTTCTTAATAGCTTGTCGTCCCCAGGACTTTACAGAATCCACGGTAACACCATGCTCGTCGGCGATTACCTTATAGCTTTTATCCTCTATAATTCGCCCCTGAACCCACTTCACCTGGTTGTCCGTTAGCCCTTCGCCGTATTCTTCAATTACATTCACCGAGTTCCCCTTCGAGCCATCCGTAAGACTCAAGAAAATCAGCTCCCCCATAGGTCGACAACGCTCGCGGTGGAGAGCTTCCTTTTTTAAATGATCAAGAAGCTTTCCGCGAATCGTTGAATAAGCAAATGTCGAAAACTCAACACCTTTATCTGGGTCGAAACGGGTTGACGCTTCCCAAAGCCCGATTAAGCCACTCTGGTAAAAACACTCCTTGTCTCCGTACAACCGCAAGTCCTTAATCACTTGAAAAATCAATGGTTTATACTGTTCTGCAAGTTCCTCAAATTCCACAAAAATGGTCCTTTTAAAGAACGCGTTCCTCTTTTATTCCGCCGGTAAGTCCAATTTACTTGGTCACAGAAGGGGAGTCCAAAGCGTAAACTTCACGTACGAAGGCGGTGGGAGGAGGCCGTATGTAACGTTTGCTATAGTGAAACTTCAAGTATGCTTCCCTTTAAGTGAAAAAAACTTCAAAAAATTTGTAAAAAAGTTAAAAAGTGTGACGAAATTAACAGAACGTTGTTTAAAGAACGGTTATTATATAGGTAGAAAGTCACAGATGACGAATCGGCAGCGGTTTTCCTTGTTTGAAACGCAGCTCAGATTTATACATATATTTTGTAATACATACTTAAAGTTGAAAGCGTTTTACTTGCTTTCGATCCCCTTTATCCCACGTTTGTTTCCACTATCGACAGCCAAGTTCAACATAAACCCTAGGTGTGCAGAAATGTACACCTCCTTCCATGACGTTATTAGTCAGAATATTCGTTACATACCACAACCAACGTGGTAAACTAATTAAAAAAGGAGGTTTTGCCAATGGAATCAGTTTTCATTGTTGATGGAGCTCGTACGGCATTTACTAGTTTTGGTGGGGCATTTTCGGGGACAGGTGCAACGGAGTTAGGACGCGCCACCGCTGTTGAAGCAATGAAGCGATCCAAAGTCGATCCGGCTCAAATTGATCACGTCATTTACGGTAACGTCATTCATACGGAAAAAAATGCTTCCTATCTAGCGCGTCATATTGCCCTACATAGCGGCATTCCTCAAGAGGTACCTGCGTTTATGGTGAACCGCTTGTGTGGCTCTGGGCTACAATCTGTCGTTTCCGCCGCTCAGCATATTTTAGTGGGAGATTCCAACATCGTACTCGCCGGAGGAACAGAGAATATGTCTCAATCTCCTTATGCGAATTTTACCCAGCGGTTTGGTGGTTCAAAATTGGGCAATCTTCAATTTGAAGACATGTTACTGACGACCCTCACTGACCAATACACGGGAAAAGGCATGGGTATGACCGCTGAAAAACTTGCTGAAAAGTACTCAATCTCCCGTGAGGAGCAGGATAGATTTGCGATTGAAACAAACCAAAGAGCAGCAAAAGCAGCTGAGAACAGAACCTTTGCGGAAGAAATCGTCGCTGTTGAGGTGAAATCCAGAAAAGGAAGTATTTTAGTAGAAAAAGATGAGCATATCAAGCCGAATGCGAATTTGGAGTCGATGAGTAAATTGCGTCCTTCATTTATTGCTGACGGAACCGTTACCGCCGCAAATGCATCTGGTATCAATGACGGGGCAGCATCTGTTGTAGTTGCAGGTGAAAGAGCGGTTCGTGAAAATGGGCTCACACCTCTTGCGAAGGTAATTTCGTGGGGAGTAGCGGGAGTTGACCCAACGATCATGGGGATAGGCCCTGTACCAGCCATTAAAAAGGCACTCGAACGAGCAGAGCTTAGCTTAGCCGATATGGACTTAGTCGAAGTAAACGAAGCATTCGCCGCGCAATATCTCGCAGTTGAAAAAGAACTCGGACTCGACCGTGAAAAAACAAATGTGAACGGTGGGGCAGTTGCACTTGGTCACCCAGTTGGGGCGAGTGGTGCACGAATTCTGTTATCGGCAGCATACGAATTAAGACGTCGCGCTAAAAGATACGCGGTCGTCAGCCTCTGCATAGGTGGCGGCCAAGGAATTGCAATGGTCATCGAAAATACTAGCTTATGAGAAAGTGTGAGTCGCGGGTACAGGTCCCACGTCCCAACACGTTGAACAATGGGGTCCTTTTTTGGGACAGTGAACCTGTCCCTCTGTCCCATTACATCTCCAACAAATAATCTTTCAATGCCAGTTGCAGGGTGCCCTTCGACTCGGCGATATCGGCAAAGCTGATACCTAACGCGATCATTTTTTTCACAATTTCCGCTCGGATTCCGGTGAGAACTGTTTGGCAGCCCATCATTTTAACACCCTCAATCAGTTTCGTGAAGCGGGAGATGACCTCGTCTTCCATGAAGGCGACACCCGATAAATCCATGATTAGCGTACGGATATGTTCATTTTCAATCGTAGACAGGATTTTGTCCTCAATCGTCATGAGACGACGCCTGTCGATGCCACCAATCAACGGGATAATGTACGTATCCTGATTAATTGGAATGATCGGCACAGATAGATTTTCAACAAGTTGCCTTTGCGACTCCAGCAGTTCATCCTTGTACTTCGAATAGCTGATGAAAAAGTGTGTTAAAAAGTGGTCGAGGAGGATATTCATTTTTTTCTCAAGTGTGAAAAACTCGTCACGACTGGATTCGTTATTCAATAACAGGTCATAATTGTACAGGAAGTCCCAAAGGGTGCGGCGAATGGCTTGGACCCACTCGAGCTTGAACGCTAGTGTTAACGAATTTTTTGCCCATGCCATGCCTTCACGCTTAGCGAAGGTAATCAACTCGTGTTCACGTTCTTCGACGACATAGAGTACGAGTTTATGAGCGTTATCGACGAGATTAATGTTTCCAATCGTGTGAATTTCCTTGATTTTATCCTTCACATTAATGGCTTCCTCTAGCAACTTTTCTTCAAAATAGACTTTGTTTTCTAGGAAAAACTCTTTAATAGAATCTTTGTAGATGAGATTCAATCTTCTTACACCTCGATCGATAGGTTTGTGTTGTTTTGGCAATCTAATCGTAAACAATGTTCCGGCATTCAACTCACTGTCAACGGAGATGTCTCCGCCATGCTGGTAGACCACAGAGAAAACCTGGGCAAGTCCCATCCCAGTACCAGCATCTTTTGTTGAAAAAAATGGCGTCCCGAGTAGATTCATTTTTTCCTTCGGGATACCGACGCCTGAGTCCTTGATGGTGACAATCACATCCTTGTCGTTAGCACGGTGGGTAATCTGAATTTTGCCGTTCCCCTCAATTGACTCAATCGCATTTTTGATCAAATTAAAAAAGGCTTTCTTGAATTGATTTTTCTTACCGACAATGGTGGCATCCGTATTTTGAAAGTCCGACTCAATCTCAATTTCATACAATTTATCTAAAAAAAGATTTAAAATGGATTCTAATTCGGCCGCAAGATGGATCACTTGCGCATTCTCGTTTTCCAAATCAGGCTTGGACACCTGAAGCAAATTGTTCAAGGTAAGAAGCGCATTGTTGAGTTCGCTCTGTGCAATATCGAGGTACTCATGCTCTTCTTCCTGCTGTAAAAGCTGTAAAAATCCTTTTACGGCTGTAAGCGGGTTGCGCACCTCATGGGCAATCCCCACAGCTATTTGCCCAACGGAAGCAAGCTGACGTAAATGTGTATTTCTCCTTTGTCCTTCGTTTTCTGTATCATTTGGAACCATAAAAAGAAAGCCTCCCACATACAAACTTAAAAAACTGGAATTTTTTTGATATATACATAAAAAGCATACCGAAAAAATAATCATTACGGCAACGAAAACAAGCGGAAAACAATGGAATTTTTCGAAAAATACTACAAAAGTAGTAGGGACGGAGGGACAGGTTCCTTCTCCCAAAACACAAAGAAGAACGAAGCTGCAACTCAAATGAAATGTCTCTGAATCTACCAAACCCCAAATACTCCATCCTACCAAACTCACCTGCAAATAGTCATTTCGTATGAAGGAAATCCGCCGCAAAAGGAGAAGTAATAGGAAAGTTGACAATGATGAAAAAAGGTTCGACAGTATGTCTTTAATAGATACGGAAACAAACATAATTGAGAAATTTCCACGTATATTTAAGGTACCATAGGGACGGTTCATGTGGCTCCCTCGGAGCCAATGGAACCGTCCCTGTGGTCCACACCAAAAACCAAAAGGCAGGTGATGTAGGTGAGACATGCAGTTATTACAGCGGGAACGAAGGGCTTAGGAAGAAAAGTAACCGAGGAATTCTTGAAAATGGGATGCTCTGTGACAGTGAATTACAGGAGCGACGAGGCTCGCGTCGAAGAGCTTAAAAGTGAGTGGAACCCCTTTTTAGAATGCGTTCAGTTCGTACAAGGTGACATCACAAAAAAAGAGGACATCACAAACATTTTCAACCAGGCAATGAACCGCTTTGGTCGAATTGACTACCTCATCAACAACGCCGGCCCGTATATTTTTGAACGAAAAAAATTAGTAGATTACAAGGATTATGAATGGAACGAGATGATTGACGGCAATCTCAGCTCGGTGTTTCATTTTCTTAAGCTAACCATCCCCGTTATGCGGAAGCAAAATTTCGGCAGGATCATCACCTATGGCTTTCAGGATGCGGAGAGCGCACCTGGCTGGATGTATCGCGCGGCCTTTAGTGCCGCAAAAGTTGGGCTGGTATCACTTACGAAAACGATTGCCCTCGAGGAAGCCGAACATGGAATTACCGCCAACATGGTGTGTCCGGGGGACATAACCGGTGAGATGAAAGAAGCCTCCATCACCACAGCCCGCAAACAAAAAGACCCCGAAACGCCAATCGGTCGCCCTGGCACAGGAGAGGATATTGCTAGGATTATCGCATTTCTCTGTGAGGAAAACTCTGATTTCATCACGGGGAGTGTGATTTTGGCGTCGGGCGGAGTGAACGTCGTGAACAAAACAGGAGCAAGAGAACAAATCGATAAGCAAAGAAAAAGGTGACTCAAATCTTGGGTCGCTTTTTTCGCCTTTAAAAGGACAGGGTTTTGCCACCGCCCTATTGGAACTAAATAACAAATATGGTAAATTCAAAATAATAATAATTTTGTGAGATTTGGGACGAGGGACATGTCCCTCGTCCCAAAAGGAGATTACGTAATGGGAAATGTTGAGGCGAGAGTGCGGGATGTTTGTACAATTTTGTTTTTGATTGTGGTTGTGTTCGGGATCCGTTTGTTTTTGCCTGATGTTCCGGAGGCAACGGAGAACGAATTGAAATCATGGAACGAGTATATGCAGGTGATTCACCATACGGTATCAGAAGCCTGGAAGAATCATAGTTTGGGAACGACTAAAAATGGAGATGCAATCGAGGAGGTTGCGGTCGAACACTTTTCTAGAAGTCTAAAGATCGTGATTACATCCTTTTTCCTTGCGCTCACGTTCGGAATTTGGAAGGGGATTTTTGATTTTCGAAAAAGGAAACCTTACCAAAAGCTAGTTGGGGAAGGATTAACTAGCTTCCTTTCAGCGTTGCCGGATTTCTTTGTGATTCTCTGTCTTCAGTGGATCATCCTCTTTTACGTGCCGTTTATCTCCTGGTTTGGGCATGAGGAGTGGTATAGCTTTTTGCTTCCTTCGGTTTTGGTCGCCCTGTATCCACTTTTATATGTGGCAAAGGTGACGACCTCAGCTTTGAATGAAGAAAGTGATCAGGTATTTGTAGCTGTCGCAAGGTCGAAGGGGTTAATCGAAAAAATCGTCACGTACAAGCACATCCTTCGTAATAGCATGGTCCAAATCATCAGCCATCTTCCGTCGATTATGGTCTATGTTCTATCAAACTTGTTGATTGTGGAGTGGCTGACAGAGTATAAAGGCGCGGCCTATCGATTGTTTCAGACGGTTGATAAGAAAAATGTGATGACAAAACTTTCAGGAGCGGACGTTGAGAGAGTCATAGAAACGGGGATGATTCTTGAATTAGCGTTGGGCTTTATGTTGCTCTATTTCGTATCAATCCTTGTCAGCAAGTTCTTATTACGCATTGTCTCTCCATTCTATTCAACAACGATGTTAGTTAAAGATGTAACAAGACAACTGATTATAATTATTCCTGCAATGGCTGGGGTTTCACTCTTTCTTTTATATATCATTTAAAAACTAAACACAGACCTTAGTTGGGAGAAACGGAGCGGGACCAAGAGAACCGTCCCTCTGGTCCGTAGGAGGTGAATCACATGAAAAATTGGTATTTACGGATAGGGGTTTTACTCGCCGTTTTACTTGGGGGCACCATGTTAGTGGGTCCGAATTTTGTTGAAAATGAGCTCGAGCCTGAACGTCTACGATTTTATGATGGTGGGGAATTTGAGAAGGCTCCGTTTCCTCCTTCTGCCGAAAATCCACTTGGTACGGATGCAGATGGGATTGATATTTTTTCTGTCCTTATTCATGGTTTGGATGACACGGTGGGGATTATTTTACTAATCACAATGATGACTTTTTTGATAGCGATTCCGCTTGCGTTTTTAGCGAGCAATCAACAAGGTCTTGCGCATTGGATCATACAAGGGTTGAGTTATCTTTTTTCGAGCTTGCCACCAATCTTAGCGGTCGTATTGATTCTTTCCACCCCTTATGTGGATTCATCGCCGATTCGGAAAGAACTCATGATTCTCACTATAGCCATTGTCGGGGTTGGGCGAGTGGGTTATCTGTTTCAGCAGCAAATCTTCCAGCTCTCCGAAAAAGAGTATATGCATGCAGGTCTCATCGTAGGGAATAATCCTTTTCAAATGTACATAAAACATTATCTGCCGAATTTATGGCCAAGCCTCATGTCGAATTTTTTCTTGGAGGCAGGTCGTGTCACTTTATTAGCAGGGCAGCTCGCGTTATTCTCCTACTTTTTCAAGCAGAAGCTTGTCATAAAAGACGTAGGTGACTATGAATGGCAAAGTGCGGACTTTGATTGGTTGTCATTTTTAGCGAGTGGACGAACGGAAATCATACATGCGTTTTGGATTCCATTGTTTCCGGCACTTGCGATTGCCATTCTGATGGTTACTTTTCAGCTCTTAGGGGAGGGATTGCGCCTAAAATTTCACACCAAAAATTCGAAGCAACAAAACCGGTTCCTCCACCATGCCCATTTATTTTTCGAGGGGCTGTGGTTTGACCATATAAGATGTCCCCTCATAAAAATAGCAAAAAATCCAATGGTGCTGAGCCTTGTATGCCTAACTATTTTAATCAGTCATTCTTCTCAATCTATTCCAGCTTTCACCCCGGCAAGCGGGACCAATGGCTGGGTGGATAAGGAAAGACAGCTTGCAAATGTTACGGCGTTTGCCAACCTGTACGGATATGTCCGCTTTTTTCATCCAAGTGATGAAGTGGAAGAGGTAGATTGGAATCAATTCGCCCTTTATGGAATGGAAAAAATCATTGGATCCAAAAATGAACAGGAATTAAAAGAGAACCTAGAGGAGATTTTTCAACCAATAGCGCCTACTGTAAAAATCTACCGAACGGATGAAGAGTATGACCGATATTTGCCAGATTATAAGAAACTACGAGACCCAGATTACGAATTAGTTGCTTGGCAGCACGTGGGGCTTAATATAAAAGAAAATCTATCATTTATGCCCTTATTAACTGAGGAAGAAGCGCAAGATAAATCACTTATAATAGCACTGAATCAGTTTTATAAAAGTAAACGGGTGTATTATTCATTTACTTATGGAAAATTCTCAATATGGGCTTTCCCACTTTTTTCACATTTTCCTAACGAAAGAGATGTGATTGAGGAACCAATTAATCAAGAATTAAAAATTCAATTGCCTCTAACACTCGTGGCATACCAAAGGTCAACAGACGTGGAGGATGAAAACCAGAAATTTGAAGTATTGCAGAATCACCTTAAAAACATCGATGTTTTTTCTGCAGATATAATGGATCCCATTGTCCAGCTCAGCAATATGGTGATCGTATGGAATATCGTGAAAACCTTTTATCCTCATTATGAGATTGTGGATGTAGACATGAACCAGCAGCTTAATAATGCGATAAAGGAATTGCTTCCAGCCAATTATGTGAATTACGTCAAATTTAAACATGTGTTAGAAAAAATGCTCAGTTCGCTTAATGATGGCCATATAAATATTACTGATAAGCAATATTATACGAGTAAATATTTACCCTTCTGGGCAGACGTATTTGATGGAGAGGTTGTCGTAACCGCTGTAAGTGAGGATTCTCCTTTTAAAGTAGGCGACGTGATTGTCGAACGATCTGGTGAATCAGCTATTGAGTGGATCAATGAAATAATTAAACTCGAGTCTGGGACAAAGCATTATCAAGAATTTGCTGCGTTAAAACGATTTGTTCGCGATCTGGATGGCCGAGGACAGGAAGAATTCACGGTAAAAAGGAATGAACAGCTCCTCAAAATCAAAGTGGCCTATCAACTTCCATCACTAGTTGATCGCTTTAACCGTTCTTCCGAGGAAGGATACAAAAATCTAGGAAATGATATCTATTATGTGAATATCGATCATGTTACAAAAGAACAGTTGAAAGTAGCTTTGGAGGAGTTTCATCATGCAAAGGGGATTGTCTTTGATTTCAGGGCCTACCCAGCTATTGATTTAGGTGATCTACTCGATAAATTTTCGGATGAGGTTGTGTACACAATGCCGATTAATGTTCCGCGAATCATGTACCCGAACGAACCTCCAGTTGAATTTGAGGAAAATCAGGCAAGTTACCCTCCGGATGATGAGGTTATTACGAGTAAAGTGGTGGCGTTAATCGATGGAAGTTGTATAAGTGCATGTGAAACATACGCTGGAACATTCAAGGGTAACGGGCTTGCGACGATGATTGGAGGACCAACAGCTGGAACAAACGGGGCAATCAATCTTATAAAACTACCAGGCAACATGGGCGTCTGGTATACGGCCATGCAAGCACTAAATGTCGACTGGTCCCAGCACCATACGATAGGGGTTCAGCCAGATATCGTAGTAGAACGAACGCGAGAGGGCGCATTGGAAGGCAGAGATGAACAGTTAGAAGCGGCGCTTGAGTATTTGAAGAGAGAGATAGATGAGCAATAGGTGTTTGGTAATGTGGAAAGTGGACAACGGACCTGTTCTAGGGGGTGACTCACATGAAAAATTGGTATTTGCGGATCGGGGTATTGTTGAGTTTCTTGCTTGGGTGCACGATGTTAATTGGGCCAAACGTTGCAAACACAGAGCTCGAACCGCAGCGTATAAGATTTTATTCAGATAGCGAATTTAAGAAGGCTCCGTTTCCACCTTCTACAGAAAGTCCACTTGGTACCGATGCGGATGGAATTGATATATTTTCCGTCCTCATTCATGGGTTGGATGACACGGTCAGGATTATTTTGCTAATTACAATGATGACTTTTTTAATGGCGATTCCGCTTGCTTTTTTAGCTAGTAATCAACGAGGTCTTGCGCATTGGATTATACAAGGGCTGAGCTATCTTTTTTCAAGCTTGCCACCTAACTTAGCGGTTGTGTTGATTCTTTCTACCCCATATGTGGATTCATCACCGATTCGGAAAGAGTTGATGATTCTCACTATAGCCATTGTCGGGGTCGGTCGAGTGGGCTATCTGTTTCAGCAGCAAATCGTCCAGCTCTCACGAAAAGAGTATATGCACGCAGGTCTCATCGTGGGGAATAATCCTTTTCAAATGTATATAAAACATTACCTGCCGAATTTATAGCCAAGCTTTATGTCAAATTTTTTCTTGGAGGCAGGTCGTGTCACTTTATTAGCAGGGCAGTTAGCGTTGTTTTCCTACTTTTTCAAGCAGAAGCTTGTCATAAAAGACGTAGGTGACTATGAATGGCAAAGTGCGGACTTTGATTGGTTGTCGTTTTTAGCGAGCGGAAGGACGGAAATCATTCATGCGTTTTGGATTCCATTGTTTCCGGCACTTGCAATTGCCATCCTGATGATTACCTTCCAACTCTTAGGGGAGGGTTTGCGTCTAAAATTTCACACCAAAAGTGCGAAGCAACAAAACCGGTTCCTCCACGATGTCCACTTATTTTTCGAGGGGCTGTGGTTTGACCATGTAAGAGATCCTCTTATCAAAATGGTCAAAAATCCAATGGTGCTGGGCCTCGTGTGCTTATCTATTTTAATCAGTAATTCTTCTCAAGCAATTCCGGCCTTCACCCCAGCAAGCGGGACAAATAGTTGGGTGGATAAAGAAAGACAGCTTGCAAATGTCACGGCGTTTGCCCACCTGTACGGATATGTCCGCTTTTTTCATCCAAGTGATGAAGTGGAAGAGGTGGATTGGAATCAATTTGCCCTCTATGGAATGGAAAAAATCATTGGATCCAAAAACGAACAAGAGTTAAAAGAGAATCTGGAGATGGTTTTTCACCCGGTTGCGCCTGCTTTAAAAATCTACCAAACTGATGAAGAATATGAGCTGTTTTTGCCAGATTATAAGAAACTACGAGACCTAGAATACGAGTTAGTTGCATGGCAGTACAAGGGACTTAATATAAAAGAAAATCTATCATTTTTGCCTTTCCTGGCTGAGGAGGAAGCACAAGATAAATTATTTATAGATATACTGAATTTGGAATATAAAAGTAAACGGGTTTACTATTCCTTTTCTAATGGGACATTTTCAATGAGGACGCGCCAGCTTTTCTCTCATTTTCCAAACGAAACAGAAGTGATCGAGGAACCGATTAATGAAGAATTGAAAATTCAGTTGCCGCTTGTCCTATTAGCACAACAAGGAACCACAACTTGGGATGGTGAAAACGAAGAATTTATTGCATTGCAGAACCAACTTGAAAAAATCGATGTCTTTTCTGCAGATACAATGGCCCCAATTGTCCAGCTTAGCAATACAGTCATTGTATGGAATATCGTGAAATATTTTTATCCGTATTATGATATCGTCGATGTGGATATGAATCAGCAGCTGACTGATTCGTTAAAGGAATTGGTGCATCCTGCGAATTACGTAAGTCATGTTGAATTTAAAAGAGTGTTAGAAAAAATGCTCAGACCGCTTAATGACGGGCACATTAATGTAACCGACAGACAATACCACGTAAGTAAATATTTACCTTTCTGGGTAGATGTATTTGATGGGGAGGTTGTCGTAACCGCTGTAAGTGAGGATTCTCCTTTTAAAGTAGGCGACGTGATTGTCGAACGCTCTGGGGAATCAGCACTAAAGTGGATAAATGAACGAATAAATCAGGGGTCAGGGACCCTACATTTTCGGGAACATATCGCATTACAACGTTTTGTTGTCGACCTTGATGGGCGAGGAGAGGATTTGTTCACGGTTATCCGAGATGGACAACAGCTTGAAATCAAAGCGATATATCACCTTTCGACATCTGTTGATCGCTTTAACCGGTCTTCCACAGAAGGATTCAAATACCTTGGGAACGATATCTATTATTTGAATTTCGATTATATGACAGGGGAACAGTTGGAAATCGCATTGGAGGAGCTTCAGCACGCAAGGGGGATTATTTTTGATCTAAGGAGTTACCCTGCGATTGATATGTCACCACTACTTTATAAATTATCGGACGAGACTTATTACACAATGCCGATTAACGTCCCTTATATTATGTACCCGAACGCACTTCCGGTGGATTTCGATAGAAATATAGGAATCATCTCTCCGAAACCTGAGACTTTTAAGAGTAAATATGTGGCCCTAATCGATGGAAGCTGTATAAGCGCTTGTGAAACATATGCCGAAGCATTCAAGGGGAACGGGCTTGCGACGATGATAGGAGGACCAACTGCTGGAACAAACGGATCTATCAATCTCATAAAACTCCCAGGAAACATGGGCGTCTGGTTCACAGCCATGCAAGCACTGAGTATAGACGGGTCTCAGCACCATATGATAGGGGTTCAGCCGAATATTAAAGTAGAAAGAACCCGTGAGGCTGCACTCGAAGGTAGAGATGAACAATTGGAGGCGGCGGTTGAGTATTTGATGCGAGAGATAGATGAGGATTAAGGAGCTGGATGCACCAAGCTCTACCGTTTTGAACTGGGGACCGTGGAAATTTAACTTTATTAATCAAAAAATGCCTATCATTCATGTGTAACTGCTCATGAAAGATAGGCATTAGTATTTTAAAAATTCATGGTTTCCCTGGTTTTGAAATTACTATTTAAATATATTGAAATAGCAATTCAGATAAATCTGTACTAATCGTGAATTATTAATTCAAACAAACGTTTGTATAGCAGTTTAAGAAAGGAGTGACGTCCAACTGGAATTTCAAACAAGCGTTTGATTGGACGAAATTTGTGCATCTCAAAATGGGCTGTTATAGTCTCATTTTTCATAAAAAAGTTATTCTAAACATCATCCTCGTCCAAGATCTTCATCATCACAGGTGCACGGCTATCGGACCCACCGAGTTTTGTAAATCCAAGCTCTTGGTATTGCTTTAACTGTGGAAACTCAATAATTTCTTTTTCCTCATCTCTTCTTGGCTTCGCCGCAATGACTAATATATAGTCAAATCCCATGTAGTGGCAGAAGTGGATAAACTTTTTTAGAATTTGCTGTTCTAATTCATCATGGTCATATTCGGTGAAAATCGTAATATCGTCTAGCGTAACTATTTTTCCAATATCGAAATCCGTATCGAGAAATGTAGAAATCATATATTCTTCATCCCCGGAGATTGCATCCGCGTTTAAAAGTAAATCTTGGTCATCGCCCATTTCATAGCCATTATAATAATTGAATGAAAGGTGGCCAATTTCAATTTCATCCTCAAAATCATCGTCTAAAAATGCCGTAATTTTGCCATATCCGCTCATCATATTCAAATCTGAATCGAACGAAAAGGAATACTCAATATTCAACAGGGATCAACTCGCTTTATGTGATATTTTGCTTGATAAAATATTACCCTAATAATTCGCTAAAGCGCAATTATTTCTGCCTTATGCGCAAATCTACAAAATAAAGCACAAATAGTATCCCGTAGGCGCAATTACGAATTTCATATTTTTCTCAAATGGGGACCAAAGGAACCGTCCCTCTGGTCCCGTTTGTGGTAAAATAGTTCTGGTCGAAATATGCAGAATTTTGTAGATACATCAAGAGAAGAGGGTCATTATGAAGATTAAGACAAAACTGAGTTTGCTCGTTTTTATTTTGTTGATAGCACTGCTTGTCACAGGTGGGTTATCGATATTTCAACAAAGTGAAACGGAGAAGGTATATAAAAATATAGAGACTCATCAAGACTTGCAGTTTACATTGAAGTCTATTGAGTATCGTTTTACAGGGATTTCGAATGACGAACGGGCTTTTCTCCTTACAGGGGACGAGGACCTAGTCACTGGTGTCGAAAAGAAGATAAAAGATATTGAACAATATTTTTCAGACGCTCAAAAAATGAATTTAGACGCAGAAGATGCGAAGGCACTTGAAAAAATCAAAACGAACCTACAAACCTATTTTGAAACAAATAAAAAAGTGGTAGATACATACAGAAGTGGGGATCAAGAAAAAGCCCTTAAGATTCATATGGAAGAACAAAGATCCATCAGAAAAGAAGTAGTGGATCCAAGTATTGAATCACTTATAAATGAAGTAACCGAAACAATTAACAGTGATACAAAAACGCTGGAAAAAACCCAAGAAATAAGTTCAATCGTTTTATATGCAGTTGTTATTCTGTCACTTGTTGGTGGGGTTTTCACTTCATCTTTAATCATAAAATCAATTAATAAGCCAATCATGATCATGAATAGGCGCTTGAAGGAAATTGCAGAAGGCGAGGCTGACCTTACCCAGGCCATTTCCATAAAAACAAAAGATGAGCTAGGTGAAATGGCATCATCCTTTAATATGATGGTAAGTAAATTAAGAGATTTAGTCAGACAGGTCGCGATTAATGCCGAGCAGGTTGCTGCAGCATCCGAACAATTATCAGCAAGCTCTGAAGAAACAACAAGAGCAACAGAAGTCATCGCATCAACCGTTCAAGAGGTGGCAGCCGGTACTGACAAACAAGTCAATAGCCTGGACGAAACGAGTCAAACAATCATCGATTTGTCTTCTTTAATCAGACAAATTGCTTCAAGCTCAGAAATTGTTTCAAATACATCAGCCGAAGCATCCGATAAAGCCGTTGATGGCAATCAATCCGTTGAAGGGATTATCAACCGAATGAACGAAATCAGTCAAACGGTAAACCAACTCTCTGAAAAAGTGAAAACATTAGGTGAAAGTTCAAATCAAATTAACCAAATCATCGGTGTCATTACAGGGATTGCTGAACAGACAAATCTATTAGCATTAAACGCCGCAATCGAAGCGGCGAGAGCAGGAGAACACGGAAAGGGATTTTCGGTTGTTGCAGATGAAGTTCGAAAACTAGCAGAACAATCCTCAGCTTCCGCAAAACAGATATCGTCTCTCATTGCCGTGATTCAGGCAGATACGGAGGTAACTGTCCAATCCATGGATGATACAACAGCAAAAGTGTCCGATGGAATTACATTTATTCAAGACGCAGGCAGCTCATTCAAGCAAATTGGCCAAGCCGTGCAAGAGGTAACGTCGCAAATTCAAGAAATTACAGCAGCCGTACAAGAATTATCAGCAGGAGCAGAACAGATGGTTAGGAGCATGGAAGTTGTAGGGGACATCACGCAGGTCACCTCTGAAGGAACACAAAGTATGTCAGCATCAACAGAAGAACAGCTCGCAGCCATGGAGGAGATCACCGCATCTTCGACTTCATTAACAACAATGGCAGAAGAACTACAAGAGTTGGTTAAGAAGTTTAAAATTTAATTTTGGGCCATTCGTTCTTTTTGGTGCGCCCGGCATGGGCTATAACTTGGTGGTGAAAGTCCACTACAGGCTTGGCAGTAGGAACTGTTAGCTAATGGCAAGGGTGTCCACCGTGAGGTGGAATCTGAAGGAAGCCGGAGGCAAAATCCCGAACTGACGGATAGAAACTGTATATAAGGCTGAATTGGAATGGACGAGTTTGCCAAACAAAACAAAGTCCGATACTGCACGAGTTCCATACAGTAAATACAGCAGTTACATGGGAGGAAGGTTATAGCTCTTACCCGGGGAGGCCTTACAAGGGTTCCCGACAAGAGAGATGGAATATCTCACAGGAACAAATCTGTCAGTGATGACAGATTGAATTGTAAGGAGTCAGCAGAGGTCGTAGTAGTTCTATTTGAATGAAGGACCGAACAATAACAATCTTGAAAGAATATGGAGGTAAGGTCAGTGCATAGACCACAGAAAACATTGAAAGATGGCTCTTCGCAGACGAATAAGTTGGAAACTGAAAAATTTGCGAAAGCGTGTAGTTCTGACATTATCAAAATAGGACGACAAGATGGTATCGATTTAATTGATAAAGTGATTGATAGTAATAATCTGTTCAGAGCATGTGAGAAAGTTAAAGCAAACAAGGGTGCCCCGGGCATAGATGGAATGACTGTAGACGAGCTCTATAGTCATGTCAGTAAATTTCTTACCCCTCTTAAAAGGAAACTAAAGGATGGCACATATAAACCACTACCAGTTAAAAGGGTTGAAATCCCCAAACAGGATGGTTCAAAACGCAAGTTAGGTATTCCATGTGTAAGGGACCGTATGGTCCAACAGGCTATTTACCAAGTCATCGGTCGAATAATAGACCCACATTTCTCTGAATCAAGCTTTAGTTTCCGTCCGAATAGGAATCAACACCAAGCCATAAAACAATCCATTAAATACTATGAACAAGGTTATAGAATAGTTGTGGACTGTGATCTAAAAAGCTACTTTGACACTATCAACCATCAAAAACTAATGGAATACCTCAAGATATTCATCCAAGACAAGGTTATATTGAAATTAATTTGGAAATTTCTTAAGAGCGGAATACTTGAACATGGATTAACTAAGCCAACAGAATTTGGTGCTCCTCAAGGTGGTGTACTCTCTCCAATTCTTAGTAATGTTTACTTAAATCAATTAGATAAGGAACTGGAGAAACGTGGACACAGATTCGTTCGCTTTGCGGACGATTTTTGTGTTTACGTTAAAAGCGGACGGGCTGGTCAACGAGTTCTAGAAAGCATTACAAGATATCTGGAAAAAGAACTGAAATTGACAGTTAACCGTACCAAAAGTAAAGTAGGGTCTCCCACTAAACTGAAATTCCTAGGTTTCTGTATTCACAGTACATCTAAAGGAGTAGGATGTAGACCACACCAATCCGCAAAGAAAAGATTTAAATCCAAATTACATAATATAACTAGGCGAAATCGCCCTGGGAAATTCGAGGACATCGCCAAAGAAATTAACCAGGTAACAGTTGGTTGGATAAATTACTATGGGGTTGGTTTAATGAAAAGGTTCATACGAGACATGGCACATTGGTTGCATCACCGTCTGAGACAGCTTATTTGGAAAAGATGGAAGAAAGTCAAAACCAAGTACTACCAGTTAAGAAGATTAGGCGTCAAACATGAAGAAGCCTTGAAAGTAGCTAATTCCCGAAAGGGATACTGGAGAATTTCTAAAAGTGAGACACTACAAAAAGCAATTAAAATAAAAACGCTCAATAAATGGGGACTTAAAGACCTTAACCATCTATATGAGCGCCGATACTTAAGTTATTGAACCGCCGTATACGGAACCGTACGTACGGTGGTGTGAGAGGTCGGCTAATCAACTAATGGTTAGCCTCCTACTCGATTGGTGAATTTATAAGATATGTCGCCAAATGGCTAGAACGCAAGTATTTCTACCATAGGCGCAATTCTACAAAATAAAGTACAATTCCGCTCCACTAAAAAGCTGAAAACACCAAAATATAACGCAAATATCTTCAGGAAAGATGCAATACCTCCTCGAACTCAGTGTACCTCATTAACTTGACCCGCGTAACATTGATTCTCAGTTTTATAAGAGGGACTTACAGGGGATTAAACGGTTTTATTGAAAAAAAAGCCTCTCCTTTAATATGTGTTGCTGAAATGAGACCAAAATCGGTGCTTCGGCTATCCAGACTTTCTCCAGGTGTTCGATTATCACCCATGACAAAATAAGTTCCTTCTTCAACTAGTATTTTGGGCATATCGGTCGAAACGCCTATTACGAAGTTTTCTTTTATTGGCTCTCCATTTACAAAAACAATACCATTTTTTATTTCAATCGTTTCATTTGGCAAAGCAATAATTCGTTTTATAATATCAAATCCACTGGCGTCTTGAATGACTACAATGTCATTTCTTTCTGCTTCATAAAATATATTATTTGTTAGAATAATATCCTTGTTATGTAAAGTTGGATTCATCGAGTTTCCGCTAATTACTGTAATCCCAAGCGCATAGTGGAAAATGAAGTAAACGAATAATAGTATGAGTAAGTATCTTAGCCAACTAAACATAGTGGATCTAGCTTTAACATTGTTTTCTGTCTGAATCTCGTGAATATGAATTGTTTTGCTCTTTGTATTCATGCCTATTTATATACCTCGTTATTATTGGATTTAATGGCTAGCGCCGGCTGATTCAGTACCTTCTGATGGCTCATTGACAGGCGGTTCCATCTTTTCTGGTGGATTACTTTCTGTTGCTGATTCGACTATGATAGGCTCTGTTGGGGAAATTGAAGTACTTATTTCGTTCATTCGATTAATCGCTTCTGTTAGAACATAATCCAATTGAGTGGTAATTGCAGTTTGTTCTTCAATAGTATTGATTGTCATGTTTTGTATTAGTTGATTTGCATGGGTTTGTATTGTACGAATTCGTGCTTCTTTTTCTGTTTCGGTAAACTCCGCTAATTGCTGTTCTGCATCATTAATTTTTTTTTGTACCTCTTCCTTTAGAAGCATTACTTGTCTTTCTTTTTCGGACATAATAGCAGATTCGATGATTCCAATGGAGTTTGCCTTTTGTTGATTAAACCAGTTCTGAAGCATCAGCTGAATGTTTTCATTTGCAAATGCAATATTGATACTGCTTGCGATCCCGAAGGATAGAAATAGAGCACAAACTAGGAATTTCATTTGTTTTGAGGGTTTTCTTTTTTTAAACTTTTCTTTTCTACAATCCAATGATACTCACTCCTTATGTAAACAGTAGGGTCTCAATAGATGAGACCCCTTGGGTAAATCTGAATTGTTTATTTAAAGTCAGCAGCTTGATCAAGTGCAGCAATTGCTTGAGCTTCTAGTTCATCAGCCTTTTTAGCAATAAGCCCTTTTTGTGTTTTGATTAATCCTGATACTAGAGTTCCTAACTTTCCACGTAATTCATTAATTTTATAATCGATAGCATCTTTAATTTCTTGAGTAGTAGCAGCTTCTTCACTGTCTAATTGGGCTTGCAACTCTTGTTTTGCTTGAGCGATAGCCGCTTCTAGTTCGCTGACCGCTGAATCTTTAGCTGCATTTATTTCTGTTTCTACTTGACCTAATGCGGCTGTGCCTGTTTTGCCTGTCAATTTTGTAAAGTCATCTTTTGCATAGTTATATGCTACTGCACCAGCTCCGTCAATCAATCCCTTTGCTTCGGCAAATAAGCCAGCAAATTGACTTTCAATTTGCCCTTCGATAGTAGCCTGACGGTTCTCTAAGTCTGCTAAATATTGATCCTTAGTATCGCTGATAGAGGTTGTCGCACCTGAAATTTTGCTATCTCTTTCACTGTTAATAGCATTTTTAGTTGCTTCTTTTCCGTTGTTGTATTCTTTTTCAAGGGAATTGAATTTGCCAGCAACATGTCCACCAACATCATCTACCATACTTGCTTTTGCAGCACCAAATTGTCCATCGTACCAAGACTGTAACTTACCACCGATATCTGTGTTTGCAGCAGCAACTCCAAAACCTGATACTAATCCTACTGCTACTACTCCTGCGATTACTTTACCTTTTACTGATTTTCTTTTCATTTTAAAACATCCTCTCCTAATGGTATTTTTTTATTTTAAGAATCTACTATGTAAATCCTTTAAAACCTTATTGACCTAAAACTTCTGCAACAATTGTTTCAATTTCTTGCTCCAACTCTTGTTGTATGGGGGCTTTATGATAATCACGTAAGTTAATTTCTTTTTCTAAGGAGTGTTTAGCATCGGCTAATTGGGCCTGAGATGATTGTTGATAGTTCTCGATTTTCTCTAGGACCTTTCCATTCACAGAAAGATAAAATGCCTCGATCTCTGAAATAGCTTCCATTTTTAATGCTCTCTGTTGTTCTAGTATGATGTTCTGTAGTCTTGTAGCTTGTGTTCCTATGACTGAAGCAATGTTATTAGTTCTAAAATTGCTGTGCAAATTTGAGAATGTAGTACGAATTTGAGAGTCTGCATATGCTGTTGCTGTACCAATGATTAGAGAAAGTAGCAAAAAGAGTACTAGTATCTTTTTCATATCACCTGTCCTTTCATATTTAGACTTGTCCATTATATCGTTTGTTTTTGTTCTTTATAATGAACTGTTAAGCATAGTATATGATAAAAGTACTAGATTGAAAAATGGGAAAAACGGGCAAAAATTCAATATAACGAACAATTTCCGTTCTTTATCTAGTTCTATCTTCTTTTTCCTCATTATTTCATTTAATTTTTGTGCGGTAAAAAGATTAAATGCTAGTGGGACGAGGGACGTCGCTATGGTTCCCAGACCACCCGAGTTTCATTTCTCTTGGATATGTTAAAAATTTGTTGATTTTTATTCTAATTTTCTAATTTCTGGTCTATAATATCCAAGATGGTTTTTGTAATTATTGTAATTTCGGAAAAATATGGGAAAATACGTAATCAGAGATGGTTAAATAGTGCATTATATTACTGCTTTGTCAACAATTTGAAAAAACTAGTTGAATCCTTTGGGGAATTCATAAACGATTTATACACTCATGTGGAGTTAACAGATGATTATGATGAGGACGAGCAGACCCTTAAGCAGGTGAAAGAAATTTTTAGTGGGGAATAATCAGGATTTAATCTAAGAAGTTATTCCAACCTTACAATATATAGATGAAGTGGGTTGGTTTGTATTCCAGCTAAAAGACTGCAACTCACAAAGTCAAAATGGTAACAGAAACTGTCTCTTCCATTTTGCGCGATTCAATGGAAATGCTGTTAGACAACGCGAATGACACAAATAAACATGTCACTAATTAAATCAATTGAAATTCTATTAAACTATTCGAATCATAACAATTCACAGGAAGCAAGTGAATTAAAACTATAAACACAACGGCTGAGGTGCACAATGAAAATTGTATTTTTCATATTCGAGGAATTCGAAATTAATCTGGAATTATTAAAACATGCATTCAATCAATGTTTAAACTTCCTAGGATTCAGCATGATGATTTTAATCCTCGAATGGATTTTTTTAAAAGGAAGAACTTTTACTTTGGTTGTTTTTTTATACCTCATTACTAGCTATTAATCTTATTAGTTTGGTACAAAAAAAGGACCGATTGAAAAGTTTTGTGGTTGGATTCTTGATCTTCGCCATTCTATTCTACATCTTAAGAGTCCCAACTCATCCGGGTTCATTTCAGCATTGGATAACTCAAAACAAACAACTTTATTGCCCAAGCGGCTTTGATTGCGTAAAGGTGTCAACCTATATAGATGAAAAAGAAAACTTGGTTACAACTTCGGAAGTCGTTCCGATAATCAGTGACTACACAAACTGGTATCTCCTCTTCGCGACTGGTTACTTTTCTTACGAAGATAGCAGCGGAAAAGAAGTGCACTACAAAGGAATAAATATAGCGGGTTGGTGGATAGAAACTTCTGATTAAAAAGTTCCCTCATGCCAGTCACCGCAGTAATGTAATTTGGCTGGTGACTGGCATTTATTATTTCAAAATAGGAACCACTAGAACCGTCCCCATGGTCCCCGGTACCCACAGCAATTCATCCCTTTACCCTACTACAGCTTCAATGTGTTTGACCCTGTATACAACCATTCTCCTATACCCATCCCCTCCAATTCTCCTAAATCGACAAATACCAACAAGGTCATATCCCGTTTTTAGCCTAATTTGACTATGACTTTTAGTGCTAGTCCCAGAAATAGTAATTTAGTATAGTGTGAATACCCAGAAAATTTTGTAACGTTTTAGTGTCGAAATTTTCGAGTAGGGTGACTTTTTTTCAGTTTTCGTAGATTTATAAAGGGAGGATGAAAATGGCTAAGAAAATTTCAGCATTATTATTAGTTTTACTACTTGCGTTTAGTGGTAGCGCTTTTGCGTTTACTGGGTTTACACCAAACCAACTAGATGCACAGAAGCCGACGAGCGACATCGTAAACAGAGAAGCAACAGATGTACCGAATATTGATCCAGACCAAGAGGTGCGCGTTGTTGTCGAAATGGACGGAGATGCTCCGGTTGAAGTAGCGACAAAAAAAGGTAAAAAGTACGATCAACTTTCAAAAGGGGAAAGAAAGCAACTAGAAAAAGCTGCAAAGAACAAACAAAAAGCAGCGAAAGATAAAATTAAAGGAAAAAAAGTAAACATCAAGTATGAGCAAGAATTCGATGCGATCGTAAATGGCTTCAGTGGAAAAGTGAAGTACGAGGATATCGCAAAACTAAAAGAAGTCCCTGAAGTAAAAAATGTCTACATCGCAACTGAGTACGAGCTTCCAGAAGAAGAAGCAGACATGAAATACAGTAAAGAGTTAGTTGAAGCACAACAAGTTTGGCGTGACTTTGGCTACAAAGGGGAAGGCATGATTGTCGGAATTATCGACTCTGGTATCGACCCTTCTCATAAGGATCTTGTTTTAACCGACAGCTCCAAGGCTGACTTATCAGAGGCAGACGTCAACAATGCCATTTCTGAGTATACCCTACCAGGAAAGTTCTGGACGGAAAAAGTTCCTTACGGTTGGAACTACATGGATAACAATGATCACATTGTCGATGTAAATGCAGATACAAATATGCACGGTATGCACGTAGCTGGAACAGTAGCGGCAAACGGTGACGAAGAAAATGGTGGTATCCAAGGTGTTGCTCCAGAAGCGCAATTACTTGCATTACGTGTTTTTGGTGAAAATGTAGCAACTACTTACGGTGATATTTACATTAAAGCAATTGACGATGCAATTAAGCTAGGTGCAGACGTTCTTAACATGAGTCTTGGGTCTACAGCGGGATTCGTAGATGCGGAATCTCCTGAGCAACAAGCGGTTAAACGTGCCGTTGATAATGGAGTGGTTATGTCCATTTCAGCTGGTAACTCCACGTATTTTGGAAATGGTTATTTTTATCCGTATGCTTCAAACCCTGACTATGGGTTAGTAGGCTCACCAGGTGTTTCCTATGATTCACTTCAGGTGGCATCCTATGAAAATACGAATATGATTGTTGACGCAGTCAGCGTACAAGTGGGCGAAGGTGAACCATCTCAGGTAATGTATTTATCTGCTGGTCAAACAGAACCAGAAGGTGGGACAAGCTATGAATTAGTAGACGCTGGCCTTGGAACTCCTGAAGATTTTGTTGGTAAAAATCTAGAGGGCAAATACGCACTCGTTCAACGTGGTTCAATCGGCTTTGTCGATAAAGCATTAAACGCACAGAATGCAGGTGCTGCTGGTGTATTCATCTATAACAACACAGATGGAACAGTGAGCATGGCATCTGATGCAGCCATTACAATTCCACAATTATTTATGTTAAAAGCAGATGGCGATCGCTTTGCTGCGGCACTTAAAGGTGGTCAAACGGTTACCGTTTCATTTGACGGAGATCAAATGTCCATTCCAAACACAAATGCGGGAAAAATGAGTGACTTCTCATCTTGGGGAATTACACCAAACCTTGATTTCAAACCAGAAATCACAGCTCCAGGAGGGCAAATTTACTCAACAATCAATAACAACAAATATGCGATTAAGAGTGGTACATCAATGGCAGCTCCACACGTATCAGGTGGTTCGGCATTGGTATTAGAACGTGTAGACTCTGAATTCGCACTTGAAGGTGCAGCAAGATCTGAGCTTGCAAAAAAATTCTTAATGAACACAGCTAGTCCGGTAGACTTTGAAGGAGCACCAGTTTCACCGCGTCGTCAAGGTGCTGGTTTAATGCAGCTTCATGCAGCATTAACAACACCTGTTATCGTCACTGAATCAAACACAGGCGAATCAAAGGTAGCTCTTAAAGAAGTAAAAGACAATGTTGTCACATTCTCTTTAACAGCTGAAAACTTGTCTGATGAAACTGCTACGTATGAGGTAACTGCAAGTGCTCAAACGGATGCGCCTGTTAATGGCGGCGGAGTATATGTTTCAGCTCCTAACATGTTTGGCGCAATTGATTTAGGCGGAATTACAACAGTTAACGGTCAAGCAACAAGCACAATCGAAGTACCTGCCAATGGAACGAAAACATTTGATGTATCTGTAGATGTAAGTGAGTGGGATGAGGATTTAAAATCAATTTTCACAAATGGCTATTGGTTAGAAGGATTTGTAAAACTAACTGACCCAACGGATACGAATCCAGACTTAGTTGTACCTTATGTAGGCTTTAAAGGTGACTGGAATGCAGCGCCAATTTTTGATGCACCTGTTTGGGATGATACAGCATACTACGGAACAACTGGTATCATGTCCCATGTGAGTGGTAGCAGCTACAAATACTTAGGTGTCAATCAAGCAGGAAAGATAGATACAGATCTAATTGCTATCTCTCCAAATGGAGATGGAGCTAACGACAATGCAACCTATCTGTTATCGTTTCTCCGAAATGCAAAAGAATTTAATTTAAGTGTATTAGACAAAAAGGGCAAGCTTGTAAAAGAAATAGTATCTGAAGAATTTGTTCGTAAAAACCACTACGACGGTGGACAAGGTCAAATGTACTACTTAATCTCTGACTGGACGTGGGATGGAACCGGCAAAAATGGCAAGGTTGTACCAGAAGGTCAATATTTCTTACAGGCAGAAGCAACTCTTGACTATGAAGGTGCAGCAGAGCAAACACTGATAATCCCAGTAAAACTGGACGTAACAACACCGAAGGTAAAAACAAAACTAGGTAAAGACGGTAAAACAATCACAGTTGACGTCTCCGACAAAACAAGTGGCATAGCATACTGGGATGTATACGTCGATGGTAAACCAGTCACAGAGGCACCATACGTAAACGGCGAAACAGAACATGTCTTTGCAAATGAGCTCACAAAAGCCCAAACCGTAACAGTAGTAGCAGTAGACTACGCTGGTAATGTCACAACAAACGAAGTCAAAATCGGAAGCAAAGGCAACAACGGAACTACAGGAAACAAGAAAAACTAAAACTATGAGACTAGCAATCAATTCGGTTGCTGGTCTTTTTTTAGATTATACGCATAATGTAAAACACAATAAAGAACAAACTATTAATATTGTCCCTTGTCCAACAGAAAAAAAGTAGTTATAATCGAGTTACAGTGTTCTTTATTAAGAATTACCCTAACCTTTAAAGGGTGTGTTCTATGAAATGGGAAAAAAGATAGTTAACTGGTTAGGTAATATTGCGTTTCTAGTTTTTCTAATGATCACAATTGCAATCATACTATCATTATTATTATCAAAAAATCAGCAGGGGCAACCACCTTCTATTTTTGGCTATAAAATAATGACCGTCCTATCTGGAAGTATGGACCCGTTATTAGAGCCTGGAGATATCATCTTCGTAAATGTAATAGATCGCTATCAAGTGAAAGTGAATGATGTAATTACATATCAAAAAGGACAGCAAACCTTTGTAACCCATAGAGTAGTGGATATAGTCACAAATGGGGGAGATAGATCGTTTCAAACAAAAGGTGACGCCAACAATATAAATGATCAGGAATTAGTATCACCAAATCAGCTAGTGGGGACTTTAAAATATCACATCCCAAAGGTTGGCTATGTTACGAACGTGTTTAACAGTACATGGGGCTTATTTTTAATTGGTGGAGTAATCCTTGTATTTTTCCTAATAAAAAGAGTGAAATTTATTTCGATCAAAAAACAAGTTTGACCCATTTTTATTTAATAGGGTGGATAAGTGTTGTTAAAACGTTCTTTATTAGGAACAATTTATAGGTTTTAACTTTAGAGGGCAAGAATTCAAGACAATGAAATTCAACAATTCCCCTTAAAGTTCAAAATAAAAAAGCCAATGGTACGGAGGTGATTGAGTAATTTTAAAAATAGAATAGTAGAATTCTAGAAATTCGAAGTAGAGAAGTCCAAAAAATAAGGTAGGGGTGTTTAGTTTGAAAAGGAATACAATTTTTATCTTAATCTCAGCTCTGGTTCTTGTAACAGTTGCAACAGTAATAGGAACAGTAGCATACTTTTCGAAGAGCTTTACAAGTGATAATAACGTTGCGAAAGCTTCCGTATTCGATGTTGATGTTGTAGGTGCAAATGGGAAAACGATTGCTGATGAAAATTTTGACTTAGATGAAGAGCTTTACCCAGGTATGGAGAAAAAAGAAGTTTACAGCTTCGACATTCAAAGAAATAACACCAAGCTGCCAGTAGAATATGAGGTAAAACTTTCACCGAGTGGAGACCTTTTCCCAGAGGGTACAACCTCTCCTGTCGCTTTAACATTACAAAGATTGGTTGATGGAAATTGGGAAGATGTAGCTTTCGAAAGAAAATTTAAACCTCAAAACGACGAAGAAAAATTCAAGGTCTTTGTAGAGTGGGAGCATGGTGATAATGATATCGCGTTCCAAGGAAAAACAGGTAACATCAGATTAGAGGTAGTGGCAACTCAAGTCGATCCAGAACCTGTTATAGTTGATTTTGGTAATGCACAACTCACTTTATATAAGGACACCACATCATCTCAAAATACGATTGACTTTGAGAATATTACAAATTTCAAATTAAAAAATAAGAAGACTGGGAAAGAATACGCGGCTGGAACTAGTCCTTCGAATCGTAAATATACCTATGAGATGAAAGATATCCCAGTAGGTGAATACACAATCCATTTCGATATGACAAATGGAATGAGTGTGAAGGAAATTCAGCTTGGGGAGGTATACAAAGAAACAATTTATGATGCAGCAAATAATCCATTTGTCATTACAAAAGATAAAAAAGAATATGCAAAAATTGTATTAAAATCAGATCTTACATTAAAAGAAATTAAAACTTTGAACGACCTAAAAGTCCCATCAAATATCACATTTGATGAATTTAATGCAGCACTCCCAAAACAAGCGACAATTGTGGATTCTGCCGGTCAAGAACATCAGGTTGATTTGAAATGGGATATTCGACCATTTAATTTTGAAAACTATAAAAAACCCGGTACAACTACCTTGTACAGTGAATTTTTCAAACTGCCTGTGAACGTATCTAATTCTGAGCCGTCCCAAAGACTAGAAGTTAAGCTTAAGGTGGTTTTTGAGTAATCAATATCCCATATAAGAATTGGAGAATCTTCCTGAGATAGAGGAGGTTCTCCTTTTTTTAAAAAAAATTTTATCAAAGGTGTAATCCTTCTATAAAGACACAGCCAAAATCTAAAATAGACAAAAATAGCAAAATGGAGACACAAATTTAGATATTCAAGCAAAAACCAAAAAGTAAATGTTGTCGCAGTTGATTACTCAGGCAACAAAACAATCAGCAATTTTAAATCCTACAACCTACGTCAAATACTAGCAATCAATTTTGGTTGCTAGTATTTTTGTGCATGTCTCGCTGGATAAGGAGCTCTGGGAAAATCATTATCGCGCAATTATACCAGCTTAAAGCGCAATTCCTAAAAATAACACGCAATTCTCCAAAATAAAGCGCAAATATCACCATTCATCGCGCAATTCCCCATTATCCTAGTCTTAAGCAAGGGGACCAGTGGAACCGTCCGAGGTCACTGAAAAACGTTTCTAAATAACTGGAAAACGTAGGTTTTTATAAAAAAATACAAAAAACCCCCGATTTTGGTAAAATAGAGTTGTCGAAAAACTATCACCAAAAAGGGGGATTTTTTATGCTTAAAAGCAGAAAACAATTAAGCATGTACTCAATATTATACAATAAAATACCGGATAATCACATCCTTAAGCTAATGGACGAAGCAGTAGATTTTAGTTTTATTAATGAGCTACTTGAAGATTCATATTCTAAATATTATGGAAGACCAGCCAAAGAACCAGAAATGATGGTCAAATTACTGGTTCTTCAACATCTTTATAAATTATCTGACGAGAGAGTTATAGAAGATGCATCATTAAACCTTGCCTATATGTATTTTCTCGGGATAAACCCAGAAGATGATTTACCACATCCTAGTTTATTAGCAAAGTTCAGAGTACATAGATTGCAAGATGTCACATTAGATGAAATCATATTAAAAGTTGTAGAACAATGTGTAGAAAAAGGCATTATTAAAGATGCCGGTATTAGTATTGATACTACTCATTCCGAGGCAAACACCTTTAAGGCAACCCTTTTATTTTAAAAAGCCCATATTGGATCAAATCAAACAAATTGGGGCAAAACCTTATATACCTGTAAGTGCGATGTCTTACCGGTTAGATGAAGAAAGGTTTAGCTACAATAAGGATTCCGATGAATGGTTTTGCGTTCAAGGAAATAAAACAGAAAAAAAGAAATACTACAAAGATAAACGGGGAAAAGAATACTATAAATATTCCTTTGAAAAAGAACAATGTAGAAATTGTCCATTAAGGGAATTGTGCATAAAGGAAAAAAGAGTCGGTAAATTGTTAGAGGTTAGTATTAATACACCAGAGTTTTATGAATACAGCCAGGAAAAAAAGACCGAAGAAATCAAAGAAAAATATAAGGAAAGAGCTTGCCAAGAATGGAAAAATGGCGAAATGAAAAATTTCCACGGGTTAGATCGTGCCAGGGGGTACGGTCTAAGAAGCATGTCTTTACAAGCAAAATTAACTGCATTAGCAGTTAATTTAAAGAGGATAGCCAAGATACTATCCTCTAAAAAACCATCTTTTCCGCAAATAAATGACATTTATTTCAAAAATGAAGAAAAAACTTTTGATTTTCAAATGGCAGCATAGTTGTGAAGCTTTTTTATTATAAATATAGGGACTTTTTCAGTGGATTCGAACCGTCCCTTTGGCTCCGATTTCGACAAAAACCAACAACCTTCCAATACCAAAGTACTATTTACTATAAAAATAGGTCAAAAGACCCTTTTAATAGATTCGCGCACTATTCTATAGTAAATAAGAAGCATACATAAATCGTACGAAATGGCAAAATCATTGAAAAATGATGACGCAAAACTAAAGGGGCTACGGTCTATTGGACTATGCCAGCCAGTTTCCGAACACGAGGCTCCGTCGATTTGTGTTCACAAAATCGAAAGGGGAATATGTGTGAAAAAAGCAATTTACAAAGCGAAATACTATTGGCACAGCATGCAATTTAACAAGAATAGAACCCTATTAGAGGATTGTCTCTCCCAAAAACTCAAATCTCAAATTGAGTCAAAAATGCATTACCATGAGCGTGAAGCAATCAATTACATAGCTAAACTATAAAGCTATAGGAATAACCTACATAACCTGTAATAGACCAACGGAATCACCTTTGGTCTATTATTTTTTCTTTTTAAAAATCCAATCGTCCAATCTTATCATATGCTGTTCAAGTGGATAATTTCATGAATCCATTTGATACAAGCAACATAGTTCCTTATTACCATTTTCAATCTAGGTATTTAGCATTAAAAAATATTCAAAATTTATAAAAAATGGTATATAATAACCTAGTTGGTATTTTTCGACAAATATTTTAATAATTTACCAGGAGGGGAACTAGAGTGAAAAAACGCAAGTGGATTAAGATGCCATTAGTGCTAATCATGTTATTTTCTATTAGTAATCCGTTTACAGGCCAAACAGCGTATGCATCTGAAGAGCTGCCTTCAGATGAACAAGTAGACCAAACAGAAACGGAAACGGTACAACAAGAAAGTGAAGTGTCTGAAGAAACAGCATTAAATGAAGAGGCTGTCGAAAATCCAGTTGAGGAAGCACTATCATCAAATTATTTGAGTGTTAAAGGTGTAACGGATTCAACTGCAACTGTGGAGTGGTTTCGATATATTAATCATAGCGAAGCAGAAAAATACAAGGTTTACTTAAATGATGAACTAATCACAGAAATTGATAATATATATGTATTCCAATTTACATATATCGGACTCCAGCCGGAAACGGATTATACACTAAAAGTTGAAATTGTAAATCAAGATGGCGGTGTTGTGAAAGTCTTAGGATCCGCTACTACTCAGCCTGCTCCAACGGGAAAGGTTATTCCATTCAAAGATGAAACTCTTAAGTCTGTAGTAAAAAGAGAATTAGGCATTGTGGATAGAGAAGTTCGTGCAAGTGACATGAATAATCTTTATAGATTGAATGCTTGGACTGAAGGTATTAAGGATCTTTCAGGCTTGGAATTTGCGTATAATTTAGAAGATCTCAGCCTTAGTGGCAATGAAATTAGCGATATATCATCACTCGCTTATTTATCAAAGTTAAAAACGGTTAGTTTAAATGAGAACGAAATTACTGATTTCAAGGTATTAGAACAACTTCCGAACTTACAATATGTTACACTCTTCGGAAATGGGGAGGAATTTAGTAACGATACGATGAATGTAATCGAACATCTACTTGAAAATAAAGTAGAAGTGGATTGGACATTTTCATGGGAAAATCAAATTAACTTCACAAGTTTAACAGAATCTGAAGGTACATTTACGGTTGATTTTCCGAAAGTTGAGGATCGTGTAAAAAATTATCAAGTATATATCGGAGATGAACTCTTAGGAGAGTTTTTACCTGGAGAAAGCTATACACTTTCAGATTTGCTACCGGACACAGGTTACGAGGTAATTGTCAAAGCAGTTGATGCAAAAGGGTTAATTTGGTCAACTACTCATGGGTATTTAAATACAAAGGCATTTCCATCTGGAGATATTGTTACATTTGCAGACCCTGCATTAGAAGAAGCTGTCCGTAAGGAATTACTCATTTATTCACGTGAATTATATCAAAGTGATCTTAAGATGTTATATTCACTAATAGCTGAACATAGAGGTATTACTGATTTATCTGGTCTAGAAAAGGCTGGAAATTTATCATTTTTAGATTTAAGTGGTAATAAGATTGAAAATCTCGAACTGTTATCAAACCTAACAAATCTATCAAATCTTTATTTAAATTCAAACAATATTTCTGATATTACACCTTTGAGTGGATTGGAGAAATTACGAACCTTAACACTTCGAGGTAATAAGATTGAAGATATTAGTGCTTTAAAAGATTTAACAGCGTTAGCAGAACTGGATTTTTCTAATAATGAAGTAGAAGATATTTCCGCATTATCGACTTTAACAAATATTAGAACCTTATTATTAGGGGAAAATAAGATTAAAGTCATTAGTGTTTTAAAGAATTTGAGAGCGTTAGCAGAACTGGATTTTTCTAATAATCAAGTAGAGGATATTTCTGTCTTATTAGAACTCCCACGATTATATTTTGCAACTGTATACAATAACTCATTGGATTTGATAGAAGGTTCTGATGTCATGAATTTCATACAGACCTTATTAGATCGAGAAATAACGGTGATTTATGTTGAAGAAGGTGAAGAACAACCGCCAGTAGAAGAACCAGGCGAGGAACAACCGCCAGTAGAAGAACCAGGCGAGGAACAACCACCAGTAGAAGAACCAGGTGAAGAACAACCACCAGTGGAACAGCCAGAACCAGAACAACCTGAATATAAGAATCCAAGCGTTACAATTGAAAATACCAAGGTAACTGAAAATCAAATCCAAGTATCTTGGAAGGTTGAAAACAAAGAATCAGTTAGAAGGTATTGGGTATATGTAAATGGTCATGAGTATGCAATGCTTGATAAAAATGCAACAGAAATCACGATTAAAAACTTGCAACCCAATACTTTATACAAAGTTCGCCTTGTTGCTTTATCAAACGGTACAAATGATGCGAGTAAAGAAGTGGAAGTAAGAACAAAGGCTATTCAAGTTGTGACAATGCCTGTCATCAACAACGGAATTGCCAAAGTTCCAACCGTTGTCGTTAATAATATAGAAAAAGGCGAAACACTAGTTGTGAACCTTAATAAAGCCGATTCAGCAAAGGTTGAATTAACGAAAGAGCAAGTCAAGACACTTAAAGACAAAGGAGCAGACTTGGTTGTTGAAAACCAAAATGTTCAATTGCAAATTCCATTGAACAATCTACCTGAAGATAAAAAAATCGAAACAGTTGTTCAAAAAATGAAATCTGTAGAGGGAGCAGCAAGTCATGTTTATGACTTTACAATCTATGCAGATGGACAAGCGGTTCATACATTTGTGGTACCAATTACGCTAGTGTTTGATGTCAACGAAGAACAAGTGACAAACCCTGAGGATTTAAAAGTATTCTACTTCAATGAAGAATCAGAAGAATGGGAGTTAATTCCTGGGGCAGTTTATCAAGACGGTAAAGTTTCAGTAGAAACAGGTCATTTCAGTATTTTCGCAGTATTTGAAGTTGCAGACAGTAATGATAAGGTGGTTTCTGAGGCACCAGTTCCAGAAAACAAGCTACCTGAAACAGAAGCAACTGTTAAGGAGAACAATGATGCTCCACAATCGGTAGAAGACAACAAGACATCTGACGAAGCCAAATCAGAACAAGTAACGAATCCTAGCACACCTGATAAGGATAGCAAGTCTACTGAATCAAAAGAGAATAAGCTTCCTGTAACAGCAACAAACAACTATACTCTATTACTAGGCGGAATCATCTTACTCGCTCTTGGAGCAGCACTTGTGTTTACACGTAGAAAGTTCGCCAAACGATAAAAATGAACGATTTCCCTCTTGTCCATTGGCAGGAGGGAAATTTTCAATTCGGAGGAACAGAACATGAAAAAAATGAAAGACGAAAATGGACAATAATCTCCGCTGAAATTTTCACCTTTAGCATATACACCTAACGTATCTCTGAAAAAAATTCACCATCTAAAAAGGAACGATCCAACGCACAGGTCATTCCTTTTCCTTATATTTTTTCAATATCTTCTTCGACGTTTAATCAGCATATAAAGTCCGCTGGAAGCAAGTACAAGAAGCAATAATCCAAATAGACTCATACCGATGATAAATGTTATATCCGTGCTGTTATCAGACTCTACCTTCGTCGTTTTAATCATTGTATTTGTTTCGACTGCTTCTTCCTCTGATTCTACAATCACTTCAGGCTCTTCTTTAGTCTCTACATCAGCTTCTTTGGTGGATTCAATTTCTTTTTCCTCATTTTGAGTGGCTGCGGGTGTTTGGTCTTCTTGGGTTGTAGCCGAATTGTATGTAGGTTTAGCTGGTTGTTTTGTAATGGTTTCCTTAGTGTTCGCTTTATTTGTATCTTTTGACGCGGGCTTCGGCGCTACAGTTTTATCTTCAACCGGTTGAGATGGCTTAGGAATGGGATCCTTTTCCTGTTCTTTTGACTTTTCCGGTTCAGGTTTTGGCTTAGCTGCCTCTTGCTCAGGTTGTGGTTCAGGATCAGGTGTGGGTTCGGGTTCTTTGACCGGGTCAGGCTGAGGTTCTGGAGCAGGCTCGGGAATAGGTTCAGGTTCCGGATTTGGCTCAGGAACAGGGTCCGGTGCAGGAGTGGGATTCGTAATCGCCTTTTCCAATGAATCAATAGGCTTCAAGGCACCATGCGCAATACTCGGAGAGCTATATGTAATCACCAAACTTGTAATAAAAAATAGGTGAAATAAGTTTCTCTTCTTCAAATCAATTACCCCCACTAATGTTAAAACTAAACCTATTCTACCATATTTATCCTAATCACTTATCTTGAAAAATAAAAAAAATTAATAATGCAATCGGTCGAATCCTTAGAACTCCAAATCATTAAAACTTCTGAAAAAATCCGCAACCACTGCACGCTCTGCCAATCTGTTTCTTCGTAATAGGATGCATATAATAAATTTCAGAATGTCCGCAGACGGAACATTCCATATCGTGTAAAACTTCGCGGGGACCAAATACTACATCTAGTATGAATTCGAATGCCACCTCTACCAAATCCCTTCCTAAAAGTTTTCTTAAAAATAGCATAAACACCAAAAAAAATATGCTGTTTCTTGTCTAGTAAAAAAGAAAATCTATCGACAACCTTCAAAAAATCCTTCCTACTCAGTGTCACTAAACCTGTCCTTCCATTCCAAATCGACAGATCAGGTACAAAGTGCCATTAATTTATGCGATTTTTGTAGATATTTGTAAATTCCTTGTTTATAATTACTTTTAGACTTAACTTATATCGACAAACAAAACAGGAGGACAAAATGGAAGAAACAATTAGTTTAAAAGAGATATTCCAGACGATTCGTAAGCGTCTTTGGTTAATAGTTATGATTACGGCAGTAGCAGTGGCAACTGTGGGTGTTGTGAGCTTCTTCTTTTTAACACCAGTCTATCAATCTTCTACTCAAATTCTAGTGAACCAAAAAGCCTCGGATCAGCCATATTTAAACCAATCAGACATCAGAACGAATATTGACCTGATTAATACGTATAACGAAATCATTAAAACACCTGCCATTTTAGATCTCGTGAAGAAAGAACTTAACCTTACTGAACCACTAGGTGATCTAATCACAGTTGGCAGTTCCAATAACTCACAGGTGATGAAAATTACCGTTCAGCATACAGACCCACAGATGGCAGTAGATGTTGCAAATACAACGGCCAATGTATTTAAAAATGAAATTGTAACGATTATGAATGTGGATAATGTAAGTATCCTTTCACCAGCAGTGATTCCAGAAAACCCAGTGCCGGTAAAGCCAAACCCGATGCTTAACATGGCGATTGCTTTAGTTGTTGGGCTTATGGCAGGTGTAGGTCTTGCATTCTTGCTTGAGTATCTTGACAACACAATCAAGACAGAACAAGATATCGAAAAATTATTGGAGCTTCCAGTATTAGGAGCGATAGCTCAAATAGACCTTGAGGAAGAAACGAGAAAAGCTAGCGAATCAGGCAAAAATAGAAATAAAGGAAGAGGTGATTCTCTTGGCGCGTAAAAAATCAAATCGAAAACAATTCCAAATGCAAAATCGTAGTTTGGTGACTATGCTGAACCCGAAATCACCTATTTCTGAACAGTACCGTACAATCCGTACAAATATCCAATTCTCGACAGTGGATGAAGAAATGCAAACAATCATGGTCACATCTTCAGGCCCAGGAGAAGGTAAATCAACGACAACGAATAATATTGCCGTTGTCTTTGCACAGCAAGGAAAAAAGGTATTATTAGTCGATGCAGATTTACGTAAACCAACAGCTCATTATTCATTTCGAATTGAAAACCATACAGGGTTAACGAATGTTCTAACAAGACAAGAGACTCTAATAAATGCGGTTCAGGCTTCAAATCAGGAAAACTTATATGTCTTAACAAGTGGACCAATCCCGCCAAATCCGGCCGAATTACTCGGATCTAAAGCGATGGATCAATTCCTTAATGAAGTAAAAGGTCTATTTGATGTTGTTGTATTCGACACACCACCTGTATTAGCTGTAACGGACGGACAAGTATTAGCAAATAAAGTAGATGGTGTTGTAATGGTCGTAAGTAGTGGGAAAACGGAAACAGAAGCAGCTCTTAAGGCAAAAGAGACCCTAATGAATTCAAAAGCCAAGCTATTAGGTGTTGTCTTGAACAATATTAAACGAACAGAAAGTCAATATTACTATTATTATGCTCAAAAATAAGAATAGTATTTAAATGTAAGTGGGGAATCGACAGAAAAGGAAGTGTTTATCTTGTGTAAATATTTCCTTTTTGTTTATATGACATCGTTCGACAAAATTCACCCATTTCTTCTGATATACTACTGTGGTACTATTACGATTGTAAGCATTTTGGTAGAATAACTTGTCGAAATAAGTAAAGGATAGAGGATGCGATTTGTATGATTGATATACATTGTCATATACTCCCATGTCTTGATGATGGGGCAAAAGACCTAGATGAAACAATTAAAATGGCGAAAAGTGCCGTACAAGAGGGGATTACGCAAATAATCGCAACTCCTCATTATAAAAAAAAAGAATACGAAAACACAAAAGAAAAAATTCTACAGGCAGTTGAGATGGTAAATAGAGAATTATCTCAAGCGAAAATCCCCCTAACAATCTTACCAGGACAAGAACCACGCATCGATGGTGAGCTCTTACAGGACTATCAGAAGGGTGAAATACTCTCTTTAAATAATGGTGGAAAATACTTATTTATCGAGTTCCCAAGCGGTCATGTACCTCGCTACTCGGAACAGCTATTATTCGATCTACAATTAAATGGACTTACACCCGTAATTGTCCATCCTGAACGGAATAGCGAAATCATAGAAAATCCCGATATTTTATACAAATTAGTGAAAAATGGTGCATGCACACAAATTACAACATCAAGTGTAACCGGTCACTTTGGAAAAAAGATTAAGAAGTTCACCCTGCAATTAGTTAAACACAATTTGACGCATTTTCTTGCATCAGATGCTCATAATCTATCTAATCGACCGTTTCGAATGAAAGAAGCATTGGATGTGCTAGTAAAAGAGTACGGAGTTGCTGTAGATTACTATTTTAGAGAAAATGCGGAGCTTTTAATAGAGAATAAGACCGTAATAAAAGATACACCTGAAAGGATTAAAGCAAAGAAGATATTTGGATTGTTTGGTTAAAAACCATTTCTTTAAATCGGTCATTTAAAAGGGTCTTACGTTTTTATTGCTTTATACATAGAAACGAAGTGAAAGGGGGGAAGGGCTTGTCTTACAGAAAAAGAATAGGATCTTTAGTTATCATTGATTCAATCATCGTATTAACGGCTATTTATATCAGTTATTTTACCTTACAACCTTATTTTAATATTTTTACTAGTGCTGTCTTGTTGATAAGCTCTATTACTCTATTAATAAGCCACCATGTATTCGCGTATGTATACCGTCTATATAAAAGAGCCTGGGAGTACGCGAGTATAGGGGAATTAATCAGTATTGCGAAGGCAGTTACTTTCTCAATTGCGACACTTGGTATTGTACAAGTACTTGCGTTTGGAAATGTATATGTTAGGGTTTTGATGCTTACGTGGATGATGCATATTCTCTTTATCGGGGGATCACGCTTTTCGTGGAGGTTATTTCGTGATGCGTTTTACCGAGAGTCACAGGATAAGAAGAGAACCTTAATTGTAGGTGCAGGGGCAGCAGGAACAATGCTTGTAAGGCAGCTCCAGCAAAACCACGATCTCGACTTAAAACCAATTGCGTTTGTAGATGATGATCTAAAGAAACAGAATCTTCAAATCTATAACCTGCCAGTCTTAGGTGGGATTAATAAGATTGAAGAAATTGTCAAGACCAAGAATATCGAAAATATCATTATTGCGATTCCTTCCTTAAATAAGAAGGAACTAAATGATATTTTTCAGGAGTGTAGTAAGACAAAAGCAAAGACGCAAATCATGCCACTGATTGAAGATGTCATGCTTGGAAAAGTAACTGTAAATAGTATCCGTGATGTCCAGGTGGAAGACCTACTTGGAAGAGAGCCTGTCAAACTAGACACAGAAAGCATTTCTGAATATTTAACAGATAAAACCATTCTCGTTACAGGTGCAGGTGGTTCAATTGGTTCTGAAATTTGTCGACAGGTAAGTTCGTTCAACCCGAAAAAGCTTGTCCTAGTCGGTCACGGGGAAAACAGCATCTACCAAATCGATATGGAGCTGCGTAATAAATACAAACAAAAATTTGAAATTATCCCTGTGATTGGGGATGTACAGGATCGTAATCGAATGTTTGAAGTGATTGAAAAACATTCGCCAGATGTTGTGTATCATGCAGCTGCTCATAAACATGTTCCTTTAATGGAGTATAACCCTAAAGAGGCTGTAAAAAATAATGTGTTTGGTACAAGAAATGTGGCAGAGGCTTGTCATACGTTTGGTGTGAAGATCTTCGTTTTAGTTTCAACCGATAAGGCGGTTAACCCGACGAATGTGATGGGTGCGACAAAGCGAATGGCAGAGTTGGTGATTCAGAATCTTGCTCTTTCGAGCAAGACGAAGTTTGCGGCAGTACGTTTTGGGAATGTGCTTGGGAGTCGAGGGTCTGTGATTCCGTTATTTAAAAAGCAAATTCAAGCGGGTGGACCTGTAACGGTAACACATCCTGAGATGACTCGCTATTTTATGACAATACCGGAAGCCTCACGGCTTGTATTACAAGCGGGTGCGTTGGCTCGAGGTGGAGAGATTTTTGTGTTGGATATGGGTGAGCCGGTTAAGATTGTGGATTTGGCGAAGAACCTTATTACCCTTTCAGGTTACACGCTTGATGAGATTGAAGTTCGGTTTACAGGACTTCGACCTGGGGAGAAGATGTTTGAAGAGTTGTTGAACGAGGATGAGATTCATTTGGATAAGGGGCAAGTTTATCCTAAGATTTATATTGGGAAGACTTATAACCTTTATACGGAAGAGGTGGAGGATATCCTTTCTCATGGACTGGATTTAGAGATTGAAGATTTGAGTAAGAGATTATTAGACTTAGCAAATAATCGAGTGAAGCCGAAAAAAAATAAGTTAGTTTCGGTTATGAAATATAGTTAATGGATCATATGAAGGAGCTATAAAAAGTTTACTTCTCTCATCAACATATATTTTTGGTGAGAGAGGAATATTATAAAAAGTTTTTATTTAATTGCAATAATATAAGTAAGACTGGTAGATTATTAGTTCGTTGGGAGAGTCTAGAAGAGTTTTCAAATAAATACTAATCTACTAATGACTTTTTGAGGGGAGTATTGATATGTATTTAAAGATGAAAAGATTTATGGATGTAATCCTTTCTCTTATTGGACTTATAATGTTATCACCTATTTTTTTAATTCTTACTCTAGCAATTAAAATTGATTCAAAAGGTCCGGTGTTTTTTAAACAAAAACGTGTGGGCATAAAAAAGACACATTTTTATATTCTGAAGTTCCGAACTATGAGAATAGATACTCCAAAGGACACTCCTACTCACTTATTAGGAAATCCAGAACAATATATTACAATTTTAGGAAAGTTCCTTAGAAAAACTTCAATAGATGAACTACCACAAATTTGGAATATTTTTGTTGGGGAAATGAGCATTATTGGACCAAGACCAGCACTTTGGAATCAGTATGATTTGATTGCTGAACGAGAAAAATATGGCGCTAATGAAATCCTTCCCGGTTTGACTGGGTGGGCTCAGATAAATGGAAGGGATGAACTTCCTATTGAAATTAAGGCAAAGTTGGATGGAGAGTATGTTGAGAAAATGAGCTTTTTTATGGATATAAAGTGCTTTTTCCTTACTATAGCTAGTGTTTTAAAAAGAGACGGGGTTATTGAAGGTGGGACATCTTCGGAGAATGAAGTTGCTAGGAATAAGGGGAATATCTCGTGAAAAAAATATTAATAACTGGCCAGAATAGCTATGTCGGGAAAAACCTTGCAAATTGGCTTGGAAGATTTCCTAATAAATATTTTGTAGAATCGATTAGTTTAAGAGATAACAATTGGATGAAAGTGAACTTTTCGGATTATGATGTAGTTGTTCATTTGGCTGCTATTGTTCATAAAAAGGAAAAGCCTGAGATGGAAAATACTTATTTTAAAGTGAATAGAGATTTGCCAATAGAAGTTGCAACCATAGCAAAGAAAGCAGGAGTTAAGCAGTTTATTTTTATGAGCACGATGGCAGTCTATGGTCAAGAGGGTTTAATAGGTAGAAATGTGATTATTACTAAAGAAACGAAGCCGAAGCCGAAGACGTATTATGGAAGAAGCAAATTAGAAGCTGAATATGAATTAGAAAAACTATCACAAGTCAATTTTAAAGTTTTAATTTATAGACCTCCAATGATTTATGGACCAAATTCTCCGGGGAACTATAGGAAATTAGAAAAATTGGCGTTGAAAACACCCATATTTCCAATGATAAATAATAATAGAAGTATGTTGCATATAGATAAGTTATGTCTTTTTATCAATGAAGCTATTGATACAATAGCTGATGGTTTGAGGTTACCGCAAGATGATAAATATTTTAATACTAGTATGCTCGTGAAAAATATTGCTGAACAAAATGGTAGGAAGATTGTTTTGTTAAAATCACTAGGTCTCATTATAAAAATATTAGGTAACAAGTTAAGTCTAACTAGGAAGATTTTTGGAAATTTAGTGTATGAAATTGAAAAATAAGTCGACTGAAGGTGCAACTATGAGTAATGATGTATTAATTTTATGTCAGTATTATTTTCCGGAGTATGTTTCTTCAGCGTTATTGCCAACTCAACTCGCTGAGGAGTTAAATAAAAATAACATCAAAGTAGATGTACTTTGTGGACAGCCTAAAGAATATTTTCATGGGGAAAATGTACCCTATAATGAAGTTATTAATGGGGTAAATATTTTTCGTGTCCAATATAGTACATTTAATAATAAAAAAAAATATGGGCGCTTATTTAATTTCTTTTCTTTTTTTGTCTCGGTTTTTTTGCAAATAAAAAAAATAAAACAATACAAGGTAATTTTTGTTTATTCTAATCCTCCAATTCTGCCACTCATTGCTTATTGGGCATATAGGTTATCAGGAGTGAAATTTGTCTTTGTTGGTTTCGATTTATATCCTGATAATGCTCTTGCATTAAATTCAATAAAAGCTGGTGGTTTAATCGAGAAATTAATGAGATATATAAATGATAAAGTATATTCCAATGCAACAAATATTATTGCTATAAGCGAAGATATGAAAAAATTTATGGAAAGAAAATATATTAATCTCGATCAAGGAAAGGTTAAAGTTATTCCAAATTGGTATACAGGAAAAATTGAAAATAACAGTAATATTTATAATGAGGAATTTAAAAGATTAAGAAGTGAGTGGGAATTAATAATATTATATACAGGAAATATGGGAGAAGCACAGGATCTAGATACAATTGTTGATGGAATTATACAACTAAAAGTTAAAAACCAACACAAAGATATCTTATTTGTTTTTACAGGACACGGTAGTAGAAGTAAAGAGATTCGTGAAAGATTATATAAAAATAATATTAAAAATGTAGAATTTTATGGCTTTCTTGCTGGACAGGATTATATAGATATTCTTAACATTTCCGATATTTGTTTAGTTAGTTTGAAAAAAGGGATCGAAGGCTTAGGAGTTCCAAGTAAAACCTACGGGTATTTTGCTTATGGAAAGCCTGTTATAGCAATAATGTCTAGTGATACTGAATTAGCTACGAACATTAATAATTATAATGCTGGGGTGAGCATTTCCCAAGGAGATATTAATAGATTTTTAGATGTAATACTACAGTATAAAAATAACCCCAATCTTTTAATTAAATCAAAAAATGGATCAATTAAACTCCATGAGGATCTATACAAAAAAAATAAATCTACAGATAAATACTATAATTTAGTTAATCGAATGTTGAAACAATGAGGAGAGAAGATAATGTTTAAAAATAAAACATTACTAATAACAGGTGGTACGGGTTCATTTGGTAACGCAGTTATGGAAAGATTTTTAGATAGTGATATAAAAGAAATTCGCATTTTTTCTCGTGATGAAAAAAAGCAAGATGATATGCGAAAGCAATATAAAAACAATAAGTTGAAATTCTATATAGGGGATGTAAGAGACTTATCAAGTGTAAAAAATGCAATGTATGGAGTTGATTATGTATTTCATGCTGCAGCACTTAAACAAGTTCCTTCGTGTGAATTCTTTCCACTAGAGGCGGTAAAAACAAATATTTTAGGAACTGAAAATGTATTAACTGCAGCAATTGAATATGGGGTGCAAAAAGTAATTTGTTTGTCAACTGACAAAGCTGCTTACCCAATTAATGCTATGGGTATTTCTAAAGCTATGATGGAAAAAGTTTTTGTTGCAAAATCCAAAACAGTTGATCCAAATAGAACTTTAATTTGTGGAACAAGGTATGGTAATGTAATGGCTTCAAGAGGGTCGGTAATTCCATTATTTATAGAACAAATAAAAAGTGACCAAACTATTACTGTTACAGATCCAAATATGACAAGATATCTAATGAGTCTTGAAGAAGCTGTTGAATTAGTAGTGTTTGCTTTCCAAAATGCTGAGGCTGGAGACATTATGGTTCAAAAGGCACCTGCTTGCTTAATCGGAGATTTAGCAATTGCTTTAAAAGAACTTTTTGGATCAAGTAATGAGATAAAAGTAATTGGAACTCGTCATGGAGAGAAGTTATATGAGACTCTATTAACAAGAGAAGAGTATGTTGTTTCAGAAGATTTAGGTGGTTTCTTTAGGGTCCCAGCAGACAAAAGGGATTTAAATTATGAAAAATATTTTGAACAAGGAAACAAAAAACTATCAATAGATCAAGAATATAATTCTCACAATACACACCGCCTAAATGTTGAACAGATTAAAGAAAAGCTATTGCAACTTGATTATGTAAAAGAGGAATTGGCAAAATGGGAGAAAATGTACGTATGAAAATATTAGTTTTGGGTGCTACTGGTATGGCAGGTCATGTGATAGCAATCTATTTTAAAGAGCAGGGACATGATGTTACTGCTTTTTCTAGAAGGGAATTTCCTTTTTGTAAAAATATTATTGGAGATGTTACAGATTTACCTTTGCTAACAGAAACGATAGAAATGGGTCAATATGATGCTGTCATTAATTGTATAGGTATACTGAATCAATTTGCTGAAAACAATAAACATCAGGCTGTTTTTGTAAATAGTTATTTACCACATTATCTAAGCTATGTAACAAAAGATACAAAAACAAAAATTATTCACATGAGTACTGATTGTGTTTTTTCAGGAAATGATGGAAATTATACTGAAAATTCCTTTAGAGATGGAGAAACTTTTTATGACAGGTCTAAAGCTTTAGGGGAATTAGAGAATGATAAGGATTTAACCTTTAGAAATTCAGTTATTGGTCCAGACATAAATAAAAACGGAATCGGACTATTCAATTGGTTTATGAAACAGAGCGGTGAAGTTAATGGATTCACTAAAGCAATTTGGACTGGAGTAACAACAATTACTTTAGCAAAAGCTATGGAGAAAGCTTTAAAAGAAAATTTAACGGGTTTATATAACCTTGTAAATAACCAAACTATTAGCAAATATGAATTGCTTAACCTTTTTAACAAACATGTAAGGAATAACTCTATTAAAATTTTTCCGAATGAATTAGTAGTTCTTGATAAATCCTTAATTAATGGAAGAAGTGACTTTTCATTTGTAGTTCCAAGCTATGATCAGATGGTTAATGAGATGAAAGAGTGGATTTCTGAACATAAAGAGATATATAAACATTATTTTTAATAAAGGATGGGCAATATTATGAAAAAATTGAAACTTATGACAATTGTGGGTACTCGCCCAGAAATAATAAAACTATCAGAGACAATAAAAAAGTGTGATAAATATTTTGAACATATATTGGTTCATACAGGACAAAATTACGATTATGCACTTAATGAAGTGTTTTTTAAGGAACTAGAGCTAAGAGAGCCAGATCATTATTTAGGGGTAATAGGAAATAACTTAGGTCAAACCATGGGTAATGTTTTATCTAAATCCTATGAAATTATGGTCGAACACAAACCTGATGCTATATTGGTTCTAGGTGATACTAATTCATGCTTAAGTGTGATATCTGCTAAAAGATTAAAAATTCCTATTTTTCATATGGAAGCTGGAAATAGATGTTTCGATGAGAATCTACCAGAAGAAATTAATAGAAGGATTGTTGATCATACTAGTGATGTTAATCTTTGTTATTCTGAGCATGCAAGGAAATATTTACATTCTGAAGGTGTAGCTAAAGAAAGAACATATGTAGTAGGGTCACCTATGGCAGAGGTTTTAAATGCAAATATTGAAGAAATTAATAACAGTAAGGTATTAGAAACACTAGGACTTCAAAAAGGAAAATATATTTTACTTTCTGCTCATCGGGAGGAAAATATAGATAATGAGCAAAATTTCATGGAACTAATGAATGCTGTGAATGCGTTGGCTGATTTTTACCAAATGCCAGTTATTTATAGTACCCACCCGAGAAGTAAAAAGTATATAGAACAACGAGGATTTAAATTTCACTCCAATGTAAAAAAATTACAGCCATTTGGTTTTTCCGATTATAATAGCCTTCAAAGTAACGCATTTTGTGTAGTGTCAGATAGTGGTACCCTCGCAGAAGAAGCATCTTATTTTAAATTTCCTGCAGTTTCTGTAAGAACTAGTACAGAGCGCCCAGAAGTGTTTGATAAAGGAAATTTAATTATTGGTAGTATAACAACTGAGCAGGTACTTCAAGCTGTAGAAATGGCAGTAGAGATGAATTCAAATCATGATGTTGGCACCGATGTACCTAACTATGTGGATGTGAATGTAAGTGTGAAGATAGTAAAAATAATTCAAAGCTATACGGGAATTGTTAATAGAATGGTTTGGAGAAAATAAAAATGAAGGTTCTAGTGACAACACATGCTCAAATGTTTCGTACACCAGATGGAGCAGTTTGGACTAATTCAGTATATGGTTATGATTTTTTTAGTAGATATCTGAATGTGTTTGAAGAAGTCAGACTGGTAACACGAATCAAAGATATTAGCTTTAATGAAGTGGGTAGCAGAATCAGGGTTGATGGCCACGGATTAGAATTTTTTTCAATGCCTTTTTATCACGGTCCGTGGGAATATGCGTATAAATTGCGAAAGATTTATTCATCTATTTCTAAAGCAATTGATGGTTGTGATTGTGCAATATTAAGAATACCAGATCAGATGTCATTTCAACTTTTTCCTAAGATACAGAAATTAGGACTACCTTGTGCGGTCGAAGTTGTAGCCCATCCGTGGGAGTTGTACTCACCAGGAACAATGAAGACGATCTTAAGACCTTTTTTAAGATTCCTTTGGGATATCATGCAGAAGAAAGTTTGTAAAAAAGCAGACGGTGTGTCTTATGTAACAAAAGAATATATTCAACAAAGGTACCCTGCAAATATTGATCCAAACAAATCTGATAGGTTTGTAACGTATTATACTTCTGCAAATCTAGATAATTGCTTTTTTCATAGACCTAGAGAGGCTCATTCTTTAAAAAAAGGAGGAGTTCTTAATATAACCCATGTTTCGGGAATTAATAATTCAGCTAAAGGGCACTTTGAATTACTACAGGCATTGCTATTAATTAAAAAACAGGGGAAACTATTTAAAGTTATATTTGTTGGCGGAGGTACAATGCTTAATTACTATAAAGATCTTTGTGAACAGCTCGGTCTTTCTGAAGAAGTTTCCTTCTTGGGGAATGTTTCTAATCCACGAGTTATTGCAAGTATACTAAAAGAGTCAGATTTATTTGTATTTCCAACATTGACAGAAGGACTTCCAAGAGTAGTTTTAGAAGCAATGTCATCTGGTCTTCCATGTATCGCTTCTAATGTTGGAGGTATTCCAGAGCTTTTGTCTGAACGTTGCTTAATTGCACCTAATGATATAGAGGGTCTAGTAAGAAAGCTATTAGAAATTTTCGATGATAAACATTTTTTAGCGGAAGAGAGCATTAAAAATTTTACAAGAGTGAAACAAGAGTATAGGCCAGAAATAGTACAAGAAAAACGAAGAGCTTTTTATTCAAAGTTAAAAGATAAAGTGTTAAATAATATTTAAGGAATTTAATTTGAAATTTTACTGGGAGTGTAATAGATGAGTTTATATAAAGGTCTTTATAATAGATTAATAAATAAAGAAGAAAAACTATCTCTTATTGGTCTAGGCTATGTGGGGATGCCAATTGCAGTTGCTTTTGCTAAAAAGTTAGATGTAATAGGGTTTGATGTGAATACAGAAAAAATAGATTTATATAAAAGTGGTATAGATCCTACAAAAGAAGTGGGAAATGAAGTGCTTAAAAATACTACTATTGAATTCACATCAGAAGAAAACAAGCTTAGAGAGTCAAAGTTTCATATAGTGGCAGTACCTACGCCTGTAAAAGAGGATCGTACACCTGATTTATTCCCAATTGAATCTGCTAGCCGTACATTAGGCAGAAATTTAACTAAAGGTTCAATAGTTGTTTTTGAATCTACTGTCTATCCAGGTGTAACAGAAGATATATGTGTTCCGATATTAGAAAAAGAATCAGGATTAAAATGTGGGGAGGATTTTAAAGTTGGTTATTCTCCTGAAAGAATTAATCCTGGGGATAGAGTTCATAGATTAGAGACTATTGTAAAAGTCGTTTCAGGCCAAGATGAAGAAACATTAGATACAGTAGCAAAAGTATATGAATTGGTTGTTGATGCAGGTGTTCATAAAGCCGCAAGTATTAAAGTAGCTGAAGCTGCGAAGGTAATAGAAAACTCACAACGCGATATCAATATTGCCTTTATGAATGAGCTATCTATCATTTTTAACAAAATGGGAATTGATACAAAAGCTGTACTGGAAGCAGCTGGAACTAAGTGGAACTTCTTAAATTTTTCTCCTGGACTAGTTGGTGGACATTGTATAGGCGTTGATCCTTACTATCTAACATACAAAGCTGAACAAATGGGTTACCATTCCCAAATCATTCTTTCAGGACGAAAAATAAATGATGATATGGGAAAATATATAGCAGAAAGTACAGTTAAAAAAATGATTCAGACAAATAAACAAATAAATGGCGCAAAAGTAGCTATTTTTGGCATCACTTTTAAAGAGAATACGCCTGATGTAAGAAATACAAAAGTAGTAGATGTCGTAAAAGAATTAGAAGAGTATGGAATAGATGTAAAGGTTGTAGATCCTACAGCAAATAAGGAAGATTTATGGCGTGAATACAGAATTAATCTAAGTAAAGTTGAAGATATTAAAGAAATGGATGCTGTAATTTTTGCAGTTCCCCACGAAGAATTTAAAGCAATTAGTTTAGAAAATATTAAAGATATGTTTAAACCAGCTGGAAAAGTTAATTTAGAAATTCTAAACGAAGTAGCTGCAACTTCCGAATTCGGTACAAATATAGATAGAAACGCTTTTGTATTAATAGATATTAAAGGCATGTTTAATCGTAATGAAGCAGAAGATGCGGGATTCGAATATTGGAGGTTATAGTAATGGGATATAAAAATATTAAATTTCCTGTAGGAAGTACCTTTTTAGTAACTGGTTCAGCTGGTTTTATTGGGTCAAATTTAGTAGAAGTCATTCTAAATTTGGGATATAAAGTTAGAGGGTTAGATAATTTTTCAACAGGTAAAAAAGAAAATGTAGAAGAATTTTTAGATAACCCAAATTATGAATTTATTGAAGGAGATATACGTGATTTTGAAACATGTATGAAAGCTTGTAAAGGTATTGATTTTGTGTTGAATCAAGCTGCGTGGGGGAGTGTTCCAAGAAGTATTGAGATGCCAATATTTTATGAAGAGGTAAATATTAAAGGGACATTGAATATGATGGAAGCTGCCAGACAAAATGGGGTTAAGAAGTTTGTTTATGCATCAAGCTCTTCTGTGTATGGCGATGAGCCTAATCTTCCTAAAAAAGAGGGTAGAGAAGGTAATTTATTATCACCTTATGCACTTACCAAAAAAGTAGATGAGGAATATGGCAAGCTTTATACCAAGTTATATGGTCTTGATACCTATGGTTTAAGATATTTTAATGTATTTGGAAGAAGACAAAATCCTGAAGGTGCCTATGCTGCAGTTATTCCAAAATTTATTAAACAATTGCTAAATAACGAGGCTCCAATAATTAATGGTGATGGCAAGCAGAGTAGAGACTTTACCTACATTGAAAATGTAATAGAGGCTAATTTGAAAGCTTGTAATGCATCTCATGAGGCTGCTGGACAAGCATATAATATAGCTTTCGGAGGAAGAGAGTTTCTAATTGATATATATGCCCAATTATTGAATGCATTAGGAAAGGATATTCAACCACTCTTTGGACCCGATCGTAAAGGTGATATTAAACATAGTAGTGCTGATATATCTAAAGCCAAAGAAATGCTAGGATATAATCCCGAATGGAGCTTTGAAAAAGGAATATTGGCAGCTATAGATTGGTATAAAAAAAACTTGTAAAAATGTTTTATTTTATTAATGGAAGGATAAATATAATAATGGAATTTACCAAATTTTTAATTGACCTGTCAAAAATTTAATTGTTTGGGGTTGTCCTTTTTAGTCGACTATTCAGCCATGATGATTAAGTGCACTGATGGATTTTCATGCCTTAAGAAGTTTGCCCTTTCGGACAGTCCCATTCTAGAAAGGGAAATGAGTTTTGTAATCATGAAAAGATTATTTAGAAAAATTAATAGTGAATATTTAGAACTGATTTATCACTTCAAAAATTATTTATCTGTTTCGATATTTACTAAGTTTCTTGCCTTTATTTCAATCCCAATTTTTACTAGACTGCTAGGTCCAGAGGGATATGGTGGTACTAGTATGTTTTTATCGATAGTATCCATAGTTTCTATTTTTGCTGCAATGGGTTTGGATAGCAGTATTAAAAGATATTATTTTGAGGCAGGTAATAATAAAAAGCAGTTTATTAGTAGTAATATAATTGTTGTTTTTGTATTCAATAGTCTGCTAATTCTATTTGTATTAGCATTTCAAGATAAACTAGCTGATATAGTAGAGATACCTAATACTTTATTAATATTAGGATTCTTAGTTGGCATAATGCATGCTTATAAAAGTATAATTTTTGGACTATGGCAAGCAAGTCGATTTAGTGGTCAAATAAGTAAAGTTTCCATTGCAAATGGAACCATTACTATTGTAGTATCTATTATTTTAGTACTGATACTAAATGATTATTATGGGCAAGTATATGGATATTTAATAAGTGCATTGCTTATAAACTTATTTTTATTGAATAAAGTAAAAAATTTATTTATTATTCACTTTGATAAAAAATTAATTAAGTATTCACTTGTAATAGGAATACCTCTAGTATTTAATCAAGTAGCAGGATATGTATTAGTTTTTTTTGATAGATTAGTTATAAATAAATACTATGGGATGAATGAAACTGGAATATACTCATTTGCATATAACGTTGCAATGATTATGGAAATGATAATATTTGCGTTAAATAGTGCGTGGCTTCCAATCTTTTTTAAGAAAATGAATGAAAATGGAATTGAATCTTTAAACCCTTATTTTAAAGTTTTTTCAAAAATAATATTTTTATCTGCGTTAGCACTTATATCATTTTCATCAGAATTACTTATGATTCTAGCAGATGATAGGTACAATACTGCATTGTCAATAGTACCAGTAATAATATTAGGATATGTTTTTAAATTTCTTTATTCATTTTTCTCAAATGTTGAATATTTTTATAAGAAAACCATAGCACTTGCATTCTTTTCAATTTTAGCTGGAGTAGTAAACATAGTATTAAACCTTATTTATGTCCCGTTGTATGGAGGAATTGGAGCTGCTTATACTACTCTCATATCATATGTATTATTATTTCTATTACATTTTTTATATGTAGATAAAGTTTTAAAAGTTAAGGTATTCAGAATCCAAATCTTACTCATACCATTAATTCAATTTGTGATAGGCTTGTTGTTGATAGATACAGTTAGTGGAATAATTGATAACTATGTATTAGTTTTTGTAGTTAAGATAGGAGTTATTATAATTTTAGCGTCAGTGTATTTCTATGGAAATTATTTTAGAACTAAATCAAACTATAAAGGATGAAAGTATAAGTGAAGGAGAATAAGTATTTCTATTGTTTTAAACCGGATTTAGGATCACATATACATTTTTATTCAGGTTGGGTCAATACAGCTAGAAAAAATGGATTACCAATTAAATTAATTTCTTTTGTTAGATTTTATGATTATATACGAAATTATGATAAAGTCAAAGAGTTAAAACGGGAAAATGATGCTGTGATAGTCCCAACCCCAAGAGTATTAAGAAAATTAATCATGATGATATATTTTGTAATAGTATCTATTCGGGCTGAGAGTGTTGTGGTTCATTTAAAAAAAGTGGATCCTAATGTTTTTAAAAAATTAAAGAAAGTTAATTCAAAGATAAAATATATTATTGATATTGAAGGGGATCCAGAAGCTGAAAGAGACTACTTAATTAATCATTCATTCAAACCCGGATTCTATAATGAGATTATTAATAACTTAGAAATTCAAATTATAAACCAAGGTCAATATATGCGAGATAGTAATTATATTTTTTGCGTAACCAATCACTTGAAAAAGAATATTTGTAATAAATTCCCTGAAGTTAAAGGTAAAATAGGCGTTTTACCTACAGGTGTTGATAGTGAAAAGTTTTATTTTGATGGAATATTAAGAGGAAGAATAAGAGTAGAGTTGGGTCTGGAAGATAGATTTATTATTATTTTTACAGGTAATATTTTTTATTCTTGGCAAAACATTCATAGGACTCTTGAAGTTTTTAAAATAATTAAAACTTTAAAACCAAATGCATTTTTAATTTTGCTAATCAAAAAAGATGATATACCGCTTGCCAAGGAATTTATAAAGAAAGTAAACATAAACCCAAAAGATATACTTTTAAGAAATGTATCAAACAATCAGGTAAATGCATTCTTAAATGCAGCAGACTTAGGTATTTTATTAAGGCACGATCACTTGATGAATAAAGTTGCATCACCAGGGAAAATTGGTGAGTATGCAGTCTCTGGACTACCAATCTTAGCAACACGGCCTAGTACTATTTTTGCTGAGAAATTAAGTGACATTGGGCAGATGATATTAATAGAAAACATGGACAGTGATGAAGAAATTAAAAGTAAAATAATAGAATATGATTTTAATAACATTGATAGACTTGAAAATAGCAACGAAAGTATCAGGCTCTTTTCAAATCAATCATATGTGGATGAGTATGTTTATGTAATGCAAAATATAATCTGAAAAATATTATAAATTTGAAAGGCAGAGATTCAAAATGGATTATTTGAGGTTAAATTCTTTTTTAAAACTGGGTTATTTTTTGGATTATATAAATCATAACTATGAATGCAATTTATCAGGCATAAATAAACATAAATATAGTGGAATTAATGAGGAAGAATTAGTTGAGATAGGAACTAACATAACAAAGAAAGCTATTACTGATTTGTTTGCCAAAAATTCAAATAATGTTGTTCCAATTAGCGGTGGGTTTGATAGTAGAGCAATTTTAGCTGGCCTAGTTGAGTGTACGGATGCTAAGAATATTGACACTTATACATTTGGAACACCTGGAACGTTGGATTATGAAATTGGTAATTTCATTGCAAAAAAATTTGGTACAAACCACTATGAGATACCTTTAGGTGAGCATGTTTTTACTATGGATGAGCTGATTGAAACATCATTTAGAACAGATCATCAAACTGTACTATTTTTTACTGCCCCATTGACTAAGATGAAGGCTAAATATTCAAATCATATAAATTGGTCAGGTGCATTTGCTGGGCCACCAACAGGTAATGTGTTATTAAAAAATCCATCGTTAACAGTAGAAGAAGCAAAAACGAAATTTATCAATCATAAATATTCACATGTTAAATCATTAAAACTAACCAACTGTGAAGATGAAGAACTCCATAAACTATTAGCAATGGATTTTATTAACAGTGAAATATTGACATACGATGAACAGTTGCATATTAATTTCGCACAAGGAAAGTGGATTGGACCACATTTGTTAATGGAAGGTTTTAATTATCAAACACCGTTTATGAATCAGGAATGGCTAAATTTTATGTTAAGTATTGAAAACAAATACAGAATAGATCAGTACTTATATAAAAAAATACTATTAAGGGCTTACCCCATTGCCTTTTCTTATAAAACTAAGTCTAATTACGGATGTTCGCTTAGTACACCCCAAAGTATAGTTTATATAAAAAGGGCTGTAGATAAATTTAAAAGAAGTATTAATAAGCGAAGAAAATATTATACTGATCCTTATACAAACTATATCGATTTTAATGCTGGTATTAGAGAAAGAAAAGATTTGAAGAAAATTATTTATGAAAATGTAATGGATTTAACAAATAGAAAATTGGTTGAATGGATTGATATTGAAAGTATTTGGAAGAACCACATTAATAAAAATGGTAACTTTGCAGATGCTCTGCTAGTTTTAGCTTCTCTTGAGATACATCTTAAAGCAATTGAAAGTAAAAGAGGTGAATGATATGGACATTTACTACCTATCAAATTCAAGTATACCGTCAAGAACTGCTAATAGTGTTCATGTAATGAAAATGTGTCAAGCCTTTTTTTCAAGTGGTCATAATGTGACTTTATTTGCACAAGAAAAAAATGATAATAATGATATTTATGAATATTATGGAATCACTTATAAATTCGATTTAATCACGATTTCAAGACCAAATATAAGAGGAATCGGTAGCTTTATGTATGCTAGAACTGTCAGAAAGGTTATTAAAAACAAAAAACTGCCAGATGTCTTTTATGGAAGAGATATATATAGTCTTAGAAAGATTAGTGGATTAGATAAGCCATTTATTTATGAAGCCCATTCAATACCAAGTACGTTTTTTCATAAAAGAATGGAAAAAAGGCTATTTAAAAATAGAAATTTCGCAAGGCTAGTAGTAATTTCAGAAGCTCTAAAAAGTGAGTATTTAAAACAGTTTGATACTTTGAAACAGGAAGATATTATTGTAGCGCCAGATGGAGCTGACTTGCCTCAAAAGAGTGTTGCTATTGATGAGGTTGAAATTTCAAGCGAGAAAGACAATAATTTAAATGTTGGCTATGTTGGACATTTATATTCGGGAAGAGGGATAGAACTTATAATTGAATTAGCATCCCGAATTAAGAATCTAAATTTCCATATTATAGGTGGAATGGATAAAGATATTATTTATTGGAAAAATAAGTGTAAACACTTACGTAATATAAAATTTTATGGATTTATACCAAATGGGAAGTTGAACGAATATTATTCTAAATTTGATATAATGCTAGCTCCATATCAAGACAAAGTGCGTGTTGCTGGAGATAAAGGGGATACAAGTAGGTGGATGTCACCGATGAAGATATTTGAGTATATGGCTTACTCAAAAGCTATAATCTCATCTGACCTTCCCGTTCTTAGGGAAGTATTAAAAAGTGAATATAACTGCATACTATGTTCTCATACGGATGTTGAATCTTGGGAGAAGGCATTATTGATGTTATCAAAAAATGAAGATTTTAGGCAGAGGTTAGGTCAAAATGCTTTTAAATGTCTAAGCAAAAATTATACCTGGAATAAGAGAGTAGATGTTGTTCTATCAAATTTAAATGCTGATATTTAGAGATAAAATAATAGTTAACAATATGGAAAAACTTCTTAAAATTATATTAGTTCTAATAAAAAAACAGTGGTGATAATAATTTTTATAAAATGGAGGTGGAAATATATTTGGTTGGTTTTTCATTATTTATTATTTGGTTTTTTCTCGCAATCATTTCATATATAAAAAATAGGGATATACTCTCCCCTGCTAAGTATTACCTATTCAATATCGGTTTATATTTTGCAGCAATATTTTATAAACCTTACTCTGTATCTATTTATTTTGTCTATCTACTATTTCTAATTATTGGATTTATACTCATAATCTTTGAGCCAATTAATAATGATATTAAGTATAATAAAGTTGATAAGCGAAATTTTTCTTATTTAAATAAGTTTAATATGAGAAGAGCTTTTAGAATAATTTGGTTTTTATCAATTATACCTATAGGAGCACAGTTATATCTTATTTACTATATGGGGGGATTACAGGGATATATTAATAAACTAGGACTAAGAGTTGTTGAATGGCAAGGCATGGGTATAGTTCTTGAAATGATTAATTTATTCAGCATTTTAAATATCTTTTATTTTTCATTGATGATTTGCTATAGTAAACCAAAAAAGTTTGATTGGCTTAAATACCTGTTACATTTTATTGTGTTATTAACAATTGGCTTCCTATCCGGATCTAGAGGGGGATTATTAAGTAATATAGTATTAATGGTTATAGTTTATAATTATTTAAGGTCAAAAATTTCAATTAAAGCCATTGCCACAATTGCAATTGTATTAATCTTAGTTGCTTCAGTTTTGGGAATTGCAAGAAATGGATATAAATTAACTGATGAAGGATTTAGCTCAGGTATTACGAATAATGATGAGCTTTTTAGTTTAGAACACTTTGAGTATGGCATAACCCCCTTAGAACTTATCTATTCAAGTAGTTCACCTTTATACGAATTACAATATGGTTTTACTTTCCTTACACCTGTTACTAATTTAATACCTAGGAAAATTTGGCCTAATAAGCCAGATACTGGTGGTTTAGTGTTTACAAAAATATATACAGGAAATGCATGGGGAGGATATAGTAATTTAGCTCCAGGTATTATTGGCGAAGGTGTTATTAATTTTGGTCGTACTTTCGGAACTTTAGCGGGGATAGCAATTTTTATGGCAGTTATGTTTTGGGTATACCTATTGTATAAAAGAATAACTAGTAAATTATCGAGTGAAAAGATAAATTTAAAAACTATAGCCTTATTAGTTTTTTATTCATTTGTGATAACTACGGTTCCAGGTTTAGTTCAGTCTGAATGGACTAATACAATGTTAAGTGTTTTTCTTAAGGGAATTAAACTACTTTTTATATATATAATTATTCTTAAATTTCCTAATTTTACTCTTTATAAGAAGTCAAAAATAGGATATAATGCTGCCCCCTCTGGGGGGAAAAGCTAATAGTAAAGCTAAACTTCCCCACTAATTGCCGACTTGTACCGTAGAATAATTATTATTCTAAAATCGAGACCTGATCCATATCAGAATGAACTTCATGACCAGACCACCGCCAAGAAAAAAAGTTTAAAGTGTTAATTAATATGGGGTGTTTGTATTTTTACAGGCACCTCTTTAATCTACATTGCTTGCCTTTTTAATTGACGGTACTATTTGATAAATTGAATTCGGAAACGGAAATAGGTTAAAAGAAGGAGTACTTGAATGACATTGAGTGCACAGAATTTGGTTTTCCAGGTACTAAGTATAATATCACTGCAAGGGTAACCGAAGATCTTCACTATTTTATCATCTTGATGATTACTTTATCTATATAGAAATCCTCGCGTTTGTACACTCCATGTATCATTTTACACTTCATTCCTATTGCTGGAGGACCAACCATATTCATCTTCAAATTCAAACTACAAATTTCCATATTAAATTGATCATGAAAGAAATGCACTCCAGGTATGCCATTTATTTTAATAAGAAATATCATTATGATGGTCATGTTTTTCAAGCTAGATATGGAGCAGTGACTATCGATACAGATCAATATTTACTTGAAGTTAGTCGTAACATTCATCGGAACCTTCATGAGGCAAAGATGATAAAAAAGTTATCATCCTATGAATAGAGTAGTTATGAGTATTGCGTATAGATTGAGCCAGTTATGCGGAGTTTTCATCCATTGTTTGCGGCTGAATGAGCCATGACATGCGGGATGGGACCCACTAGAACGGAGTTCCATTCTAATGGCTTATTATCCTATCTAATTCTTTTTATACTCTAATTGCCTGTCAACTTCATGTTTTCAGTTTGAACGCAGGAGGTAATACATATCCTCTGCTATATGTTTTCAAAACCGGGGCCTCACCTCCCCCGTTGTGAGGGACTTACTCACCCACCATACCATCGTTATCACGATCGTCCATATAGGGGTATAACCAATGTTCACTCGTTATTGGCATACTAAAACCTGCTGCTTTTGCTTCTTTAATCGTCACTTGTCCATTACCGTTTGTATCAATACTAGAAATATCACCGTTTGTATTTGGATTAGTTGAACTTGTGTTTGAACTGGTTGAATTAGAAGGTTTGCTGCCTGTTAAACCGAGTGACGCGTTTACTTCATCAGGGTTTAAATTGTCAAATGTATCAACGATCACATTACCCATTAAAGTATAGGTGTACTTATAAATTGAAGGAATCTGTGTTTCTGTATTCGGATATGTGATAATTGCTTCAAAGTTAGTAGCTCCACCTGCCCTACGGATCGCATCTTCCATATAAGCCTGGTCACCATGTCGGTTGAGCGTACTCTCTTGCGGGGTAATATTATAAGCATTCGATACCCCTCCGAGAGAATCAGCAATGATATGTCCTTCATCTAAAACGTCACTTTCGACACCAGGAACTTTTGCCTCATCAGAATAGTATCTGCCAGACGATAATACAGGTTCGTTATTGTCATCCTGTAGAATGATTTCGTCAGCAATGACACGTACTAGTTGCCCGTATTCATTAGTAAATGCCCAATATTCACGGTCCCCATAGCCAATGTCAACGACGACGTTAGGTTCACGATATCCAGACAAATCACCACCATCAACTTCAATAAGTTTGTATCCTGAGAACAATTCATTATTTGGTTGGCTTGGTGTTTCCTCTACTACTGGTTCGTCAACAACCGTAGTGATAACTTCTTCTTTTTCGGAATTTTCTTCTGTATTAACTGTGGTTACTTCTTGTGGCTCTGTTTCTACATCTGTAATGGATGCATCTTCTACGTTGGTGCAACCAAACATAAAAATGACCATTAAAAGTAAGATTAAATAGTTCATTTTCTTTTTCATTCTAGGACTCTCCTATAATATTTCATATTGTTCATTCCAAAAAACTCTGAATGATAACATAGATTAACACTATTAACCTATTGTTAATAGTACATTCTAAGAATATTCATATCAACTATTATTAAATTCCAAAAATCCTGATTTGCTTTTTCTAGCACTTACGACACGAATCTACATTCGGATACCAATTAATCATTAAGTTTAAGATTGTTAAGGAAATAAAAAAATAATTCCATCTCATATTTTGAGAAGGGGTTATTCATAATACAATACCTTAGAAAGGTCTATTAAGTGAAAATACACTATCTTTAACAAGCGAATTTATCTTTATCTCTATCCATCCATTTTAGGGTTATTGATATGTTTGATCATTCATTTAGTTTTTTTACTATTTTTAGAAAAAAATAAAAAAACTAAATGAAAGGGTTTACATATTAGAAAATTCCGTTTATTATACTTAATAAAGACATTGGAAAAAGTAACTAGCAAATTTACTACTTATCAGCAAATACAGCGTTATCGGAACAAAAATAGCACCAACTTAATAAAGTCACTGAAATATGTAAGTTTAATAGAAAATGAGGTGTTTGGGATAATGCGCAGGACAGGTGATTTAAAGCTTATGCAGGAACTTAATAGGTCCATTATTCTGGACACGATTCGGAAACAAGGACCCATTTCACGAAGCGACATCGCAAAAATGATCAACATAAGTCCGACAACTGTTACTACAGCAGTATCCGATCTAATTAATGAAGGATATGTCCGTGAAGATGGTGTTGGTTTTTCTAAGGGAGGGAGGAAACCTGTTCTCATTAGGTTTAATCCAAACTCAAGGTATATCATTGGAGTTTCGATTACAAATTCATCTATCAAAATCTCAGAGATGAATTTGGAAGGTGCCATTGTAAAAAAGGAAAGTTATCCTACAAACCTTTGTCAAGGTCAGGATATCATCGACCTCCTATTAAAAATGCTTAAGGAGTTTTTGGAGTCAAAGGAAAATCTTCGATTGTGTGAAGGAATCTCAATTATTACACCAGGAATTGTAGATGCAAAAAATGGAGTTATCTCCTATAATACAAAACTTAAACTTTTTGATGTCCCTTTAAAACAAATCGTAGAAAACCAATTTGGCCTGCCAACCTTTATAGACAATGATACAAACGCTTACGTGCTGGCGGAGAACTACTTTGGTTCCTTTATGAAATATAAAGATTTGGTTTATATCACAATAGGTGATGGTGTTGGATCAGGAATCATGTTCAACGGACAAATCATTAGGGGAAATAAAGGAAGTGCGGGAGAACTCGGCCATACCTCGGTTGTTAAGGGAGGCTTGAAGTGTGAATGTGGAAATGAAGGATGTTTGGAAAACTATGTGAATTGGCCAGCAATTTACTCGAAAATTGTATCAGCGGTAATGACCCAAGGAAAAGAAACTTCCATTCGGAACCTGATTAAGGGGGATTTTAAAAGCATTACCCCTGCTGTATTTGTAGAAGCCCTAAACGAAGGTGATGGTGTATGCTATCAAATTGTTGAAGAAATTGTATCACACCTATCTACGAGTATCATTAATCTTATTCAACTTCTAAGCCCAGAAGTAATTATTCTAAGTGGGGAGATCGTTCAGGGGAATCCTATTTTCATAGATTTATTAAAAGAAAAAGTATCGAAACATGTAATTCCCATTTTGAGAGAAGAGGTAAATATTCAGCCAACCTCCCTCGGAGCAGAATTTGAAATGTTGGGAGCAGCAGCTGTTATTTTACAAGAAAAATATCAATTTGCCATTTGATGACTAAAATATCTACTTTAGGAGGTGATAGGAACTCAATCCGTTTCGTGATTTGATTGCGTTACTAAGCTTCTAGAATAAACAGAAATCGTTTTATTTGATCATATTTTATGGGTTCATAAATTAAAAATGATTGGTGGGGGAAAAAATGAAAAAGTTAAAATTTCTCGGTTGTTTATTTCTGATTTTGATAGTTGTCACCATGTCGGCTTGCAGTAATTCGCAAAGCAGTGGGAAAGAAAAAAAGACACTTGAAGTTGCATTATGGGATAAAAATGCTAGTCCGGCAGTAGATAAGTCCATTGAAGCATTCAATAAGCAGCACCCTGATATTAAAGTCAATGTTACCTATACGCCTTGGGAAGATTATTGGACGAAACTGAAAACAAGTATTGGCGGTGGGAAAGGGCCAGATGTATTTTGGATGAACGGTCCCAATTTTTATCAATACGCTTCTTCCGGTTTTATTAAAGATTTAGAACCGTATATCCAAGAAGATGGCGAGTATAAAAAGGATAATTATTTCCCTGCTGTTGTTGATTTATATTCATATGAAGGGAAATTGCATGCGGCTCCGTATTTTATTGACTCGGTCGGGCTCTATTATAATAAAAAGTTCTTCGATGAAGCGGGAATACCTTATCCAGATGACTCATGGACATGGGACGATATTGAAAAAGTTGGAGAGCAGCTTACTGATAAAGAAAATGGTGTTTATGGATATTCCATGGATATCAAAGCAAGCCAATCAGTTTACTATAACCTGATTCATCAAGCAGGCGGTTTTATCATAAGCGATGATAAAACAAAGTCTGGATTCGACACTCCAGAATCAAAAGAAGCATTTACATTTATTGAGAAGTTAATTGACAAGGGAATCTCGCCATCTGCTCAAACCGTTATGGAGACAGAAGGAAAACAATTATTCCTATCCGAGAAAGTAGCCATGCTTCCTGCGATATCTGTTAGTGCAGGAGAATTTAAAGAGGTAATTGGTGATAATCTGGGTGTTGCACCCCTTCCGAAAGGGAAACAAAAAGCTTCAATTGTCCACGGTATTGGTTGGGCGATGAACGACAAAACTCAAAATGACAAAATGGCTTGGGATTTAATTAAAGCGCTATCAGGTGAAGAAGGAAATAAGGTTATTGCCGAAACAGGTTTTTCGATTCCTGCTGATAAAGCGATAAGTGACATTTGGCTTAAGTCCATTCCGTCATTAGATTTGAAAGTGTTCCTTGATGCACAGGAATATGGGGTTGCTTACCCAATCTCTAAGAACACTTCCGAATGGCAAGATGTGGAGATGAAGGAGATTCAAGGAGCCTTTTTGGGACAAAAATCGATCGATGAAGCATTGAAAACGATTGGTGAAAAGATGGATGAAATTCTTGAGAAGGAACAATCGAAGTAAAAGATTGGCCTTAATGCATGGGTCAAACAGGCCGTATCTCTAGCCTGTTTGACGATTGAAAGGAGAGATGATTTTGGGCACCTTTTCACCAACTGTTGAAAAGAAAAAGCAAAATATCGTTGTTGTGGAGCGAAAAAAGAAAAAGCTGGATAAAGAAGCCATCATTGCTTTATTATTCATTGCTCCAACCTTTTTAGGACTTCTTGTATTTTATTTACTGCCTGCCATTGCGTCTTTTGGGTTATCTTTTACAAGCTGGGATGGTATTTCAACACCAGTATATGTAGGACTTGAAAATCTAACCTTCTTATTAGCGGACCCGACATTTCAGCGCTCCATCATTAATACAGTTGTTTTTACAGTTGTGTCAGTACCTATTTCAGTGGTCATTGCGACTTTTGTTTCCCTTTTGCTAAACCAAAAAATCAAGGGTATGGTGGTATATCGAACATTATATTTCCTGCCGGTTGTGACGATGCCAGTTGCAGTTGGAATGGTATGGAAATGGCTATATAACACAGATTACGGATTAATTAATTACATTTTAGGTATATTCCATTTGCCTCAACCCTCTTGGTTGTTTAATCCAAACATTGCACTCTTTTCAGTAATTCTTGTTTATGTGTGGATGACAGTCGGGAATAATGTCATCCTGTTGCTTGCAGGACTTCAGGGAGTTTCCACATCCTATTATGAAGCAGCCCAAATAGATGGTGCTTCTAAAGTAAGACAATTTTTTAACATTACATTGCCTTTAATTACACCAACATTGTTTTTCGTATTTATCACATCCATGATCAGCTCCTTACAGATGTTTGATTTAATATTTGTCATGATTGGCGATAACAATGCACTCTTAGATCCACTAAGAACCATTGTGTTTGGAGTATATGAATCAGGATTTAAATACTCACAAATGGGTATTGCCTCTGCCCAGGCATTTCTGTTGTTTATCGCAATCTTGGCGATTACCATTGTACAATTTGTCTTTCAGAAGAAGTGGGTTCATTACGACTCATAGACAGGGGGGATTTCTTTGAAAGGAAATAAACTGTTCATTCATGTGTTGCTGATTATTGGAGCATTCATCATGATTCTGCCGTTTTTATGGATGATTTCGACTTCATTTAAATCCTATGGTGATTCCATGCAGGTACCACCCGATCTGATTCCAAAAGTATGGCATCCTGAAAATTATTCAAAGGTATTCGAGAGTGTTGATTTTCTAAAGTACTATATCAACACAATTATTGTGACGGCCGGTCGAACTCTTTCCCAGTTGTTCCTGTGTTCGTTAGCGGCATTTGCTTTCGCACGAATGAAATTTCCGTTTAAAAATGTCATTTTCATTGTGATTTTGTCCGTTTTAATGGTTCCACCACAAGTTATCCTAATTCCAAACTATGCGATTTTAACAAAATTAGGATGGATTGATACATTTTACGCATTAATCGTCCCTGGAATTTTCAGCGCATTTGGTGTCTTTTTATTACGTCAGTTTTTCATGGGAATTCCAAAGGAATTGGATGAAGCAGCGATTATAGATGGCTGTTCATGGTGGGGAATTTATTGGCGAGTTCTTTTGCCAAATGCCACTCCAGCCTTGATAGCTCTCGGAATCTTTACAGCACTTGCTTCATGGAATGATTTTCTATGGCCATTAATTATGACCAACTCGGAAAATATGAGAGTTCTGTCAATAGGCATTGCCTCTTTCCAAGGGCAGTATTCTACTAATTACCCTTTATTGATGGCTGGTGCTTTGTTGTCAACAATCCCGATGATTATTTTATTTATTCTTTTACAAAGACACCTAATTGCGGGAATTTCGTTAAGTGGTGTTAGAAAGTAGCAGAGTGTTTTATAAAATGAATGTATAGGGAGTAATTAAATGGAACGAACAGAAGATTTAGCTATTGGTCTTGATATTGGAGGGACAAAAATACTAGCCGCGCTGGTGTCACAGAATGGAGAAGTTCTTTCCAAATGTCAGACGGATACTAAGAAGGGAAAGGAACAATTTGGTGATTTCCTTCTTACCACACTTAATGCTCTTATAAAGGAAGCAAGTATCGAGAAAACGAGAATAAAAGGAATTGGAATTGCAACTGCGGGTGTTATTGATTCGAAAAAGAAAGAGATCCTCTTTGCTAGTAATCTAGGTTTATCCAATTTTCCAATCGGACTTTTTCTAGAGAATAAACTAGGTCTTCCTGTCCAGTTATACAATGATGCCAATGCAGCTGCAGTTGGTGAGTGGATGTGGGGCGCTGGTAAAGGAAAACAGAATCTCATTTATATCACTGTCAGCACAGGTATAGGAGCAGGAATCATAAGCAACGATAAACTTTTAACCGGATTGTCAGACAGTGCAGGGGAATTCGGGCACATTTCTATTAATTTTGATGGTCCTCTTTGTCCATGTGGCAATAAAGGGTGTATAGAAAACTATACATCTGGAACAGCCATTGCGAAGATAGCTCATGAACGAATCAAAAATGGTGCCGTAAGCCATTATCTTTCAGCTAATGCTGGTGTGATAACCGCTGTCGATGTTTGTAACGCAGCTGAAATGGGCGATTTTTTTTCAATCGATTTGCTTGAAGAAGTTGGGGAATATCTGGGATTAGGAATTATCAATCTCATTCATCTGTTAAATACAGAAGTTGTGATTCTTGGTGGTGGGGTCATGAATGGAGCAAAATTCATACTGCCTGCCCTTCAAAGAACCGTTCAGAAACATGGAATTGCCAGTATGGTAGATAAAGCAAAAATTGATATATCTCATCTTGGAAATGATGCATGTGTGATGGGTGCAACAGGGTTGTTTTTTAAAGAAAGTACTCAGAATGCAGCACTACTAATTAAATAAAAGGGAGAGATGACAGTTGTTAAACGTTCTATTAATCGGAGCCGGCACCATGGGCAATGTGCACGGTGAGTCCTTTAAAAAAATGGGAAATGTTGTGCTTGCAGGGATCGTCGATAAAAATCTTCAAAAAGCGAAGGATCTTTCGGAAAGATTAGAAACAAAAGCTTTCCAAACATTTGAAGAGGCAATAGAGGTTTTAGAAAAAGTCGATATCGTTTCTATTTGTGTGCCAACCCCTTTCCATAAGCCTTATGCAATAAAAGCAGCAGATCTTGGGATTCATGTTATTTGTGAAAAACCTCTAGCTAGAAACCTTCAGGATGCTCGAGAAGTAATTCAATATTGTCGCGATAAAAATGTAAACCTTTTCGTTGGTCACGTTGTTCGATTCTTTCCTGAGTACGTACAGGCTAAAAAGATGATTGAAGAAGGAAAAGTCGGTAAGGTATCGGTTGTTCGAACATCAAGAGGGGGAGGTTTTCCTAAAGCATCTGATGATTGGTATGCGGATTATAAAAGCAGTGGCGGTCTAGTGTTAGATATGGTTATCCACGACTTTGACTTCTTAAGATGGTGTTTTGGAGAAGTGGATCGCGTTTATGCCAAAAGCATAAAAGATGGCGACAAAAAGCACTTGGATTACTCTCTAATCATCATACGCTTTAAAAGTGGTGTAATCGCACATGTAGAAGGAACGTGGGCACATCAAGGTTTCACAACAAAATTCGAATTTGCGGGTGAAAAAGGAATCATTGAACATGACAGTTCAAAGTCTGTGCCTGTTGTATTCGAGGGCAGAAACAAAGGTACTTTAGGTGGAGGAGTTGCGGTTCCTGAAAGTCCGTTAAAGCACAGTCCTTATTTTACTGAGTTACAACATTTCATCAATTGCATTGAGACAGGTAGTCAACCTATTGTATTAGCTGAAGACGCTTATAAGGCACTGGAAATTGCCATAAGTGCCCTTGAATCAATTGAATCTGGTAGAGAAGTTGTCTTGGGGGAAAATCAAAAAGAGGAGGCGCAAATCCGATGAAGGTAGGAATTATTAGTTTTGCTCATCCACATGCGAACGGATATGCTCATGCATTAAAGGACATAGAAGGGGTCGAAATCGTAGGAATAGCGGATAATGATCAAACTCGGGGAAAAAATGGGGCTGAGAGATATCAGACAAAATACTTTAGAGATTATGAAGAATTGCTGCAACAGGACCTTGATGCGGTGATTATCACTTCTGAGAATAGCAATCACCGTGAACATGTAGTGGCAGCAGCAAAGGCTGGAAAGCATATTTTATGTGAAAAACCTATAGCAACTACTGTGGAAGATGCAAAAGAGATGATCGAAGTGTGTAAGCAACATGATGTTATTTTGCAAACTGCTTTTCCAGTGCGGTTTAACACAGCGATTACACGGGCTAAACAAATCGTTGAAAATGGGGAACTTGGGCAAATTTTTGCAATCAAAGGAACAAATCGCGGCACAAATCCTGGTGGGTGGTTTATCGACAAGGAGCAATCAGGTGGAGGCGCGGTTATTGACCATACAGTGCATGTAGTGGACATTATGAGATGGGTCATGGGCACAGAGGTCAGGGAAGTATATGCAGAAATTGACAATACCATCACTTCAGGCCCAATTGATGACTGTGGAATCCTTTCTATTGAGTTTGAGAACGATGTATTTACGACTTTAGATTGCAGCTGGTCCCGCAATGAAAAATACCCGACATGGGGAGACGTCACATTAGAAATTGTGGGAAGTGAAGGAACACTTAAAGTGGATGCCTTTGCACAAAAAACGGATCTCTATTCTCAAGATGAGGTTAGCTGGAATTACTGGGGCGATAATATGGATTTTGAATTAGTGAAGGACTTTTTAAATAGTGTTTCAATCGGTAAAGCACCATCCATTACAGGATTTGATGGGCTGAAAGCTCTTGAAGTTGCCTTAGCAGCATATGAATCCTCTGAAAAAAAGCAGCCTGTTAAACTAGGTTAACAAGTTTGCTGGTGTAGTAGAAAAGGAGCAAAGGGTTAGAGGTTAGACTTTTTACGGATTAATAAGGGGGATGTTGAATGCTAAAAGGAATTAATCAATGGTGCTACCCTGAAGGAACATCATTGGAAGCTGTATTTAAAATCAGTAAAGAAGCGGGATTTGATGCAGTTGAATTGAATGTATATGAAGCTGGGGGAGTTGGCTTAACAATGAAGACAACTCCTCAAGAAGCGGAAGCCATTGTTAGACTGGCCGCATCCTATGGAATCCAATTGCGAAGTATTTCTACCGGGTTGTTATGGCAAAGTCCCTTATCTTCGCCTGACGCAAATGTTAGAGAACAGGCAAAGGCAATCATCCTAAAGCAATTGGAATTGGCGAATGCCATGGGGATTGATACGGTATTGGTTGTTCCAGGTATGGTCACCGAAGACGTATCGTATGAAGAGTGTTACAACCGAAGCCAACAAGAACTAAAAGAACTACTTGTTGAAGCAGAAAAATATCAGGTTTCCATTGGGATTGAGAACGTTTGGAATAAATTTTTAATGTCACCACTTGAAATGGCACGCTATATTGATGAATTAGACTCTGATTATGCAAAAGCCTATTTTGATGTAGGGAATGTCCTTCAGTTTGGCTTTCCCGAACAATGGATTCGGATTCTTGGAAACCGCATTAGCAAAGTTCATGTGAAGGATTTTAGTACATCGGTTGGAAATATTACTGGATTTGTCCCTCTTTTAGCAGGTGATGTAAATTGGCCAGCCGTTGTCGAGGCGCTTGAAGAGATTGGCTATCATGATACGCTTACAGCCGAGCTCAACCCATATGCTATTAACCCTTCGCAATTGCCGATTGATATAGCTCGTCATCTGGACGTCATTTTAGCGAGTCGTTCTAAAGTGAAAAACGAAAGGAGCTGAATGGATGAGTAAAGTAAAAGTAGGATTCGTTGGTGTTGGCGGAATCGCCGGTGTACATTTAGAGAATATTTCACAAAACAGTCATGCTGAAATTGTTGCTGTCTGTGACATCGTGGAGGAAAATGCGAGGAAAAAGGGATTACAGTACAATGCATCCGTTTACACCGATTTAGATGTCATGCTGGAAAATGAAACGCTGGATGCGATCTTTATATGTGTGCCTCCATTTGCTCATGGGGATATGGAAGAAAGAATCGCATCACGTGGAATTCATCTTTTAGTAGAAAAACCATTAGGCCTTGATTTAGAAACGGTAAAAAGGAAAGAGAAAGTAATAAAAGATTCCGGTGTTATTTGTGCGGTGGGCTATTGTTTACGTTATTTGGATACAGTTGCTAAGGCGAAAGAATATTTAAAAGATAAGAAAATCGCTATGGTAAGGGGATATTACATTACTTCATTTGTTCAAACCCCATGGTATCGAGACATGAGTAAATCAGGCGGTCAACTCGTAGAGCAGTCTACCCATATATTAGATTTAATGCGCTATGTAGCGGGTGATATCGAAAGTGTCTATGCGAATATGAGCTTGCAGGTTCTATCTGATATTCCAAATATCGACATCCCTGATGTTTCTTCAGTAAATATGACATTTACATCTGGTACAGTGGGACATTTAGATTCATCCATTACCCAGAGCGACCATCGATCAGGTATAGAAATATTAGGAAAGGATTTCCGCCTAGAGATAGATGGGACAACATTAACCATTGTTGAAAAAGATACTTCCATCATCTATAAATCAAAGGTGGACTTCTATCAAGAACAGGATAGAAGATTTATTGAAGCTGTAATGAAGGGTGAATCTGATCTTATTTTATCAGATTATGAAGACGGAGCAAAAACCCTTGCTGCAACATTGGCGTCAAATAAGTCAAATGAAGTGGGTCTGCCTATTAAACTGTCATCGCTAACAAAAAATAAAATTACTTTATAAATTTGTAGACTAACATATCTTGTAATTTAATGGGCGAAATCCAAGAAAGTCTTGAGAAAATGGTTGAGAAAGAAACTTTAGTAAATCAACATCTATAATCGATACTTCTAAGGGGCTGTCCGAAAAGTCATTGAAAAGTGACTTTTGAGGACAGCCTCCTTCTTTTATATTATTTTCAGGTTAAAACATGGTGTTGATTTCCGCTGCAGCTACTCGCTTTCCGCGGGCGGTCCGAGAGCCTCCTCGTCGCAAGCTCCTGCGGGGTCTCTCCTGGCCACGCTTTTCCCGCAGGAGTCTCGTACCTTCCGCTTCAATCAACTAGATTTAAAACAGTAATTTTTACACAATTCTTAAAAAAGTACACAAAAAAATCGTCTTTTCAAGTAAAATTGTAAGTGACCAAACCAACAACTTTCGAAAGGACGATTTTTATGAGTAATCAAATGACTACTGAATTAAATTATAACACGGAACAAACTACCCTTCCACTAAATATCCAAGAAGAAACTTGCGTTTCACCTAAGAGAGAACTCCGTCCCACATTCATTCCATACAATAATCAACAAATTACCTTCATTCCTGATATTCAAGAACTGATTCCAGATCATCACGTGGCACGAGTAATTGACGAAATGGTTGAAGCTATTCCTGATGAAAAGTTGTTCTCCCATTATAAGGGAGGGGGCAGAAGTTCATTTCATCCAAAAATGATGCTTAAAGTCATTTTGTATGGATATTCCCAAAAAACATATTCATGTCGTGGAATAGAAAAAATGTTAGAAGAAAATATTCCAGCTATGTGGTTAGCCGCGATGCAAAAACCAGATTTCCGTACATTAAATGATTTTCGCGGACAACGAATGAAATCATTAATGAACGAGCTATTCGAAGCTATGATTTTAAACCTCATAAAAGATGGATACATAACAATGGAAAACTATTTTTTGGATGGGACAAAGATCGAAGCCAATGCCAATAAGTATTCTTTCGTATGGAAAAAGGCTACAACCAAATTTGAGGAGACGTTAAGAGGAAAAATTCAAGAAACCCTACGCCACATAGAAATGATGACCGAGTTAGAGGCTTCTGATGATGTACAAAACAATACTCAGAATTCAGAAAACCTTACTTTTAAGCTTGAGGAAATAGCAGAAACTCTTGAAGAAAAAGTAGAAGTATTGTCTGAGGAACTAAAGAACGAAACAAATGCAGAAGTTAAAAAAGAAATTAGACAAAAACGGAGCTTATTCACAAAGCCTTTAAAGTTAATCCGTAAGGATTTCATACCACGTCTAGCAAAATACAAAGAACAGAACAATACATTTGGTAATCGTAATAGCTATTCTAAAACCGACAAAGATGCAACATTCATGAGAACCAAAGAGGATCATATGAAAAATGGTCAACTAAAACCCTGTTATAATGTTCAAATGGCAACAGAGAATCAATTTATTTTGTACTATTCCATCCATCAGCGCCCAACAGATACACGTTGCTTTAAGGAACATTTGGAGAGACTAGCTTCCTCGTCTTTACCAATGCCTAAAGTAGTTATTGCCGATGCGGGTTATGGAAGTGAAGAAAACTATTTATACGCCATTGGTGAAGGTAAAGAACCTCGTTTTGAGTTCCTCATTCCTTACGGAAGCTATATGAAGGAACAAACTCGCAAATACAAAAACGATATTAGTAACGCGAAGAACTGGGTTTACAACGAACAGGATGACATGTTCATTTGCCCGAATAACCGAAAGGTTTTGTTTAAAAAGTATCTAACAAAAAAGAACTCATCGGGTTATGAACAAAGTTACAAAATATATGAATGCGAAGATTGTACAGATTGCCCATTAAGACAACAATGTACAAAAGCAAAAGGTAATCGCCAGGTTCATTGGAACACAATATTTGAAGAAATGAAAGCAAAGGCAAAAACAGCCCTTGAATGTGAGGAGAAAGCAACTATCTATTCTCAACGTAAAATTGAGGTAGAAAGTGTGTTCGGTCACATCAAGGGCAATCGGTCGTTCCGCAGATTTTCTCTGCGGGGGCTCGATAAGGTTCATGTCGAGTTTGGGATTGTGGCATTAGCACACAATCTATTGAAAGTAGCAGGCATCCGCCTGGCTACTTTCAATAATCAAAATCCATCAAAAAAGCAGCGAGAGAAAAACATAACATTTTTCTCTCGCTGCTTTACTATTTTTGGGACTTTTTAGACAGCCCCTTTATTGTTATTAATAACGCGGAGTTGACCTGATACTCGCCAAGGTGTTTCGTATAGGCAGGTACTGTCGTTGCGCATTTTCAAGATTGCTGACGTAATCCCAAATAACTGCTTATCATTTACTGAAATTAATTATTACACAAAAGACCATAACTTACAGGGGGACGTACCATATTAGGGACACAAGCCATCGTTCCACTCCTGATTAAAGGTTAAATGAATAGTGGTGTACTATTCATTTACTTTTATCTGTACTAATCCCAAAATTTTATTTCAAACAAACGTTTGATTGGATGACTTTTTGGGTAAACCAAAACCGCTGTTATAGTGGCGAACCGCGTTAAATTAGTATTTTAGAATAGTGGGTGTAAAGAAAAGGTACATTGTTCCGCATTGGTTTCTGGCACTCATCTAAAACTTCTTTAAACGCTCCTCAAACAATCTTTTTTTCTCTTCAAAGCAGGATTTGTGTGCTGGTTCCTGTGAAGCAGTGGCTCCCTGTTCCGTACGCTTTTTTATTTGATCTTCAACAATTCCTTTATCCTTTTTAAAGGCAGTGTCATGTGTAGATTCGTGGTTCTGCTCACGCTTTTGAAACCATTCTGGAATGTATTCCTGTCTAGTAGGCTTTTTCATAGGTGAGTGGTTCATTTGATTTTTATACGCAAGACGTGCTGCATGGACATCATCTAAAGTTTGATACCCTTTATCCACCCAATCTCTTAATATCGCTTCAACATAGCTCCAACGCTTTGATGAATTTTCTACAGCTAGCTTCATAGCCTCAATAACGAGATCGTCTGATAAATCTGTACACCATGCTTTGATTTTGTCAGCGATAAAGCCTACAATTGTTCCAAATCCGTTTTGCTCGAAGAATCGGAATGGGTCTTCTTTTTCGTGGGTCTCTTTTGAAGAAAAAGAAGTCTCTGAAGTATTCTTTGTAGTACTCTCTGAAGTACTCTCTAGTAATGGTGTGTTCAAGTTGAGCACATCCTCTGTCCAATGTGAGCAGCTCGTCTGCTCATTGTGAACACAGGGGCTGTCCAGATTGAGCAGTTCATCTGTCTGATTTGAACACATCGTTTGTTCATTTTGGACAGGTGGTAGAATTTCGCCGTCTGCTTGAGTAGGGTCAATTGTTTTTAAGTTTTCGATGTTTTCGTAATTGATGGTGTACCATTTCGTCCGATCGATTTTTAACCGGTTGAAATGATTAGAAGAGAGAAGACCTTTGTTTTCCAAATTTGAAATCAGTCTTCGAATCGTGCTTTTTGAGAAGAAAGGGAACTGCTCGGTAAAGTCATCGTAAGTGAAATACACCCATTTTCGGTCTAATTGAATATGATTTGTACGTTTCAACCAATAGTGAATTTGCTGCAAAATAATGCTCTCATGTAAACCAATCAGTTTAGCTAGTGAGGGGATAATAAGTAGAGGTCTTTCTTCAATTAATAAATTTCCATTCAAGTCTGTTCATCCTTTTTGAGTTATTTTGGGGTTGGAGGGACAGTCAACTGCCCCCTGAAATTACATGCTTAGCGTTGAATGCGCTTGCATGAATTCCGGTGTTGAGTACTGTAGAATGCACATGCCTGTACGTGTGTATTGCTTTTGTATGATGTAGGGTGATTCGTTCAAAGGTAGTTCTTGATTATTTTTAAATAGGATAATCGATTGGGTTGTTGGATTTGTTTTTCCGGAAGGTTTGATTGTTTTTATGTGATGGTGGAAAATCCAATTGCACTCAAACGCAGTAGGTGAGTGAGTGGGAAATGCGAAGATTTTTCTTCGAGGGTTAATCGGAATAGGGACCTTTTGCACTGCACCGGTTAAGTGGGTGACGGCTTTGCGTCTGCCCTCATAGGTGGCGCCGCCTTCTAGGCAGGCAGCTTTGATGATTTGTAATGGTGTTTGCCGGGCATAGATGATTTGGTGAATTTCTTTTACAATCGCTGAGTACTCGATTTCTCGTGCAGGAAGGATTGCCATTGTTTGGGGGTTCACTTCATAAAACGGTTGAATTGTTTTCATGTGTTCGCTCCTTTTTTGTGGTGGTGTAGCGGGGGATTTAGAATGTACTGAGTTAATAGGTCATAGTTTGTGTGTTGGCTATTGGTTTAATAGAGGTTAAGAGTGAAATGGTATTATCAGCTTTCTTTTTTGGATTGTAGACGATCAATGCCTTTAAGATGGACTTCTATTAATTCCAAAGCAGTCTCTTGTATATCGCGGGGTCTGTCCGCAAGCAAAAGAATGATAGAATCCAAAATTTCTGAGATCTCATTATCTAGTAAAAGCTGCCAAAGGGGAACATCTAAGCCGTCTGCAATCTTTCTATACGTTTCCATAGATACTCCTTGCCTTGCTCCATTTTCTACCTCGCTTAGATAGTTCGCTGAGATATCTGCTTCATTCGCAAGTCTTTCTTGACTCCAATTTCGTTCATTTCGTAATTCTCGAATCCTATGACCAACTCGTTCCAAGAAAATCACCTCTAGCATTAGTAAATACTAGAAAAGGAAAAAGATGAATTAACGATAGAGGGGAATTATATTGACTTTACCCAACGATTGTTGGGAATTTAGGAAGTGGGGGAAATTTATCAAAACAGCAATATAGAATAGGATAAAGTTGCTCAAAAACCATAGTGTGAAGGAGAAATAAATGCTTAAAGTACTTTAAAATGACAACGGATTTTAAGAACCTTATATTTTTAAGTCAAGAACATGCATTTCTTCAATTACGGGATGAATGGGCTGGTTTTTGTTTTTTGAATGAAATACCTAATGGGGAAAAATGATCTATCTCCTTAAGATACAAGGATCATCCTTGTTAATCATGAGGCAAAACTTAAAAGGTTTGTATCAATCACAAAAAGTGCCCCTGTCTGCGAAAAGATATGGACTACAAATGGAAAAATCCTTGGTGTTTAATTTTTCCATTTGTAATTGATTTATTCGTTTACTTAGGTGCACCGTACACATTCGCATTTTTGTAGCGTGCTTTTAACAAGTTTACGATATCCTGTGCTTCTTTATGAGTGACGTTTTCTACATGTACACTGTATGGCCAATCTAAAGGCTTTGGACTAATATCCACAAAGTTAGGGTCTGCAGTGCGGTATTTGCCGTCATGACATTTTACCATTCTTCTGCCATCTACGATTAATTCTTCCGTAATTACAAATGAGTGTCCTTTATCACTTGTACCGCTCATAATATCCCAACGAGGAGTATCATAGAACCAAAGACCATCATTTTTTACAGTTAATCTTTTACCGACATACTCACTGTTTTCAACGATTTTAACATCTGCATTAGAAGGTCTTTCTAACAAGGCATTTTCCTCCTTTTTACCGATAAATTCTTTTTCAACGTCATTAATAAACTGAGACCATGTGATTCCATATCTTTTTAATGCATTATCAGGGTCACTTCTTCTCTCAGGATCCAATGTTTTATGTGAGACAATATGTGTTCTAGGTTGCAAATTAAATGTCTTACAAAGATAAGCGTGGTACCAAACATAGCGCTTGTAGGCTTCTTGAAAATTAATACTACCGCCCCAACATAATTCAACACCTATTGCTGTATCATTTGCATCAGCACCAAAAAGTCGATTATCCGCCGGTTTATTGTATTGGACATGCCATGCTTTTTCATTCAACGGTATAATTTCTAAAATAACTTTATCATCAATGAAGGCATGGGCACTTGCGCTTGGTTGTTGTTTATTAAAATAGTTCCAATTTTGATAAGCAGTTGACCCAGGATTACCAGTGTCATGACTTACAATAAAACGCACCTTTGAAATCTTTTGCCCTGAACGAGAATTTCCCATACGTATATAATCTCGTGTAATCTGGTACATTGTTTACCCTCCTTTACTGATAAAATATGTTAGTCCGTTAATTTCGTACATGATGTAACAATCCTTTAATTTAATTTTAAAAAAGGAATTACTTGGTCTGGTTCCAAATAAATTGTCGTAACAGTTGGTTAGATACAGTTTCAATCAAATAGGGTTAATGTATTTCCACAGGAAGTTGAGGATTTTTTTGTGGATATACGTGATATCCATGAAGAGACACGTTAGAGTCCTTATAGACTGAGTGATGGAAGTTGAAGGGATAAAAAATTGATGTTGAGATAACGAACAACGATTTCAAACAAAACTTGTGCAATGATGACGTGGCTTTACAAATTCAATTAAACGTTTGTTTGAATCAATTGGGTGAGATGAAGGATGTTATGAATTGAACTGTTATACAATTAATTTAATAACTTAATATAGTAAATGGTGGGGATATTAGTGGTCCGACAGCTTACCGTAAGTTATTTAGCTCAAGTTATGCATTGTCGGTATTTCATTTTTTATCGTATTGTTAAAGAGAGCACTAAGATTGTATTTTTAAAATCGTTAAACGATGTGTTAGATTAAAAGAGTCATAGTATTACTGAATAATAGATAAATAGGATTTTTTGAAGATACCATTAATAGAAAAATAGGAGGTTCGCTATGAAGATTAACCATATTCATCATGTAGCAATTATTTGTTCGGATTACGAGAAGTCCAAAGACTTTTATGTAAATAAGTTGGGGTTTACGGTATTAAACGAAACGTTCCGTGCGGATCGTGCATCGTACAAGCTAGATTTATCAGTTGGGGATACCTATCAGATTGAGTTGTTCTCTTTTATGAATCCTCCAAAAAGACCAAGCTATCCTGAGGCAGCGGGTCTTCGACATTTAGCTTTTGAAGTAGATGATATCGAAGAATCGGTGAAGGAGTTAACATCAAAAGATATCCGGGTAGAAGATATACGTATTGATGAAATAACAGGAAAGAAGTTTACCCTTTTTAAAGATCCAGATGATTTAACTTTAGAAATTTATGAACATTAGCTATTAATAAAAAAGGTAGAAATGAAAATAGACATATTATAATAGAATAAAAAAATCCCGATTTTTAAAAATCTGTATTAATCGGATGATTCTTCAATTTGTTGAATTCAAACAAGCGTTTGTTTAGCGATATAAGTCAGTAATGCCATGAAGATGATAATTCAATCAATCGTTTGTTTGAATTATTTTAGTGAGGATAAGGGATTTGTCAGTTAAGCTGTTATATAATTAATTTAGTAGCCTACTATAGGGAAATGAGGGACCCAGAAATCGAAAATGTAAACGTTATCGGATTAGGAGGAATTTTATGTCATTTGTATCTTTAAAACATGGTGAAGTCTTTTCCGTTACGAATCAGTATGGAGATATGGACGAAACACTCATAGGTACAGGGATTTATTATAAAGACACGAGATTTTTAAAGCGTTATGTGATGAAAATCAATCATCAACCATGCATTTTCTTAATGAAAAAGAACAACAGGGGTATCGAAAATCGTTTTAGACTAAGTAATGAGGATATTCATACAGGTGATGACCATTTCGAAAAGATGGATTTAGAAATAAATCGATCCCAGCTCATTTATGATGACATTTTTTATGACCAAGTAGAAATTACAAACGGGAGTCAAAAACAGATTCGTTGTTCCGTAAGTTTTCAGCTGGAAGCCAGTTTTGAGGATATATTTGAAGTAAGAGGCGCAAAGAGACAAAATCGTGGTCATTTGAAAATGCCATCAATAAGGGGAAATGGGCTTTATCATGGTTATGTGGGTCTTGACGGATATGAAAGAACGCTTAAGATTACTGGATCAAAGGGAGTTCGCATCGCAAAGAATGAAATAACGTACGATCTATCCCTTGCGCCAGGGGAGAAGGAGACCATTGAGTTAGCTTTTCAAGTATCGATTAACGAGCAACCCATTAAACAACCATTACGGTATCAAGAAGCTAAACAATTAGCACAACAAAATCTTGATATTTGGTTAGATAGTCAAACAAAGATTATGACTAGTAATCAAAAGGTTAATAAAACAATCAGACAAGCAGAACAAGATTTGTATATGTTAGCAACGGACATTGGACAGGGGCATTTTCCGGTAGCGGGTATTCCTTGGTATTGTGTACCGTTTGGTAGAGATTCTATCGTAACCGCTATACAAACACTCGTTTTAGATCCTTCTATAGCAAAGAATACATTGCGTACACTTGCAGTCTTGCAAGGTGAAAAGTTAAACAGTTGGAACGAAGAAGCCCCGGGTAAGATTCTTCATGAGATGCGAAACGGAGAGATGGCGAATCTAGGGGAAGTCCCTTATCAACGCTATTATGGAAGTATTGACGCAACACCGCTGTTCATTGTTTTATTTGCAGCAACCGTTCGCTGGACAGGAGATGAAGACATATTAAATGAACTTTTACCGGCTGTTGAAAAAGCACTGTTTTATTTAGAAAAATATGCAGATCTGGATGGCGATCAGTTTATTGAATTCGATAATCAAGTAAGTGGTGGACTAGTTGTACAAAGTTGGAAGGATTCTACTTACTCTTTGGTTCACAAGGATGGGAAGCACTCGGAATCTCCAATGGCCGTTGTGGAGGTACAGGGATATCTTTATGATGCCAAAATAAAGATGGCAGAGCTCTATGAGTATATGGGAAACACAGATAAAGCGAACAAGCTAAAGCAAGAAGCTGCTGACTTAAAAGAAAGATTTAATTGCTCTTTCTGGATGGAAGACGAAAAGTATTATGCGTTAGCACTTGATCATAAGAAAAAGCAAATTCAAACCATTACTTCTGACCCTGGACATGCCTTATGGTCAGGAATTATTCCGACTGATAGAAGTGAGGATGTAGCGAACAAACTCTTAGATGATGGGTTATTTTCCTGTTGGGGAATACGTACGATGAGCAAGTATGAGAAGGTATATAGCCCTGTAGCGTACCATAATGGAACCGTATGGCCGCATGACAACTCGATTATTGTCTTAGGATTAGCGAAGTATGGGTATTCAGCACATGTGAAAAAACTGGTGAGTGCTTTATTTGCGAGTGCCGAACAGTTTGAAGCGAATCGTTTGCCCGAACTTTTCTGTGGATATGACAATCAACAAGAAGAAACGATTATCCCATATCCGGTTGCGTGCTCTCCACAAGCATGGGCGGCAGGAACGCCATTTGCATTAGTACATGCTTTACTAGGTTTACAGGTAAATTCACATAAGAATGTGATGAAGGTAAATCCGATTCTACCTGACGATATGGATTGGATTGAGTGCAATGGGATTCGAGTTGGAAAAGGATTTATTGATATAATGGTTAAGAAAGAGAATGAAGAAGTTGTTTTTGACATCTCTTCTAACACATCAGGTTTAGAGGTTGAATCACGAAAAGAATAATACGAAGTGAATTTATGTTAGAATAGCAAACGCCCGATTAGGAGAAATCTGTACTAATCGGGCGTTTTTTTAAAATGTCGATTTCAAACAAATGTTTGTTTAATGATTCAGCACAATGGTACCACGTGTATTTTAATTCAATCAATCGTTTGTTTGAATTATTTTGGTGAGCAAAAGGGGTTAGTAAGTGATGTTATACTCTCAATATTAGAATCTTAGTATAGCAAAAGTTCATTTTCTCCGAAAAAAATGAGTCAAGGAACTTGTCTCCTTGACCCACCACTTTTTAGTAATATGTTAATGAATCCAATATTTCCGTAAGACTCAATTCCGCACAAGCCATGGATGTATCGGCAACTCCATAATACATTTTGACAATGTCGCCTTCTACGAGTGCTCCGCATGAAAATACCACGTTTCCGAAGAAGCCTTCTACTTCATAGGTTGCTTCTGGTTCGAGTATTGGTTTTTCTGAACGAGCGATTATTTTTGTAGGGTCTTCTAAGTCGAATAAGACGGCACCCATACAGTATCGGTTGTCTTTGCTTGCACCATGATAAAGCTCAAGCCAGCCTTTATCGGTTTTAATTGGCACAGCCCCAGCTCCAATGCGAGCATCATCCCACATATTGTTGCGGAGTCCAAATAAAAATTGGTGATTTCCCCAGTATCGTAAATTGTCTGACTCTGCAATCCATACTTGAGGTGCTCCTGTTGCACTCGGTACAGGACGATGTAGGGCATAGTATTTTCCGTTGATTTTTTCAGGGAAAATTGTGACGTCTTTATTTTCCGGACTAAAGATCATGCCATGGTGAACAGTCTGTTTAAAATCCTTTGTCGATACTAGTGATTCTCCTACCCCCATTGGAGAAATTGCACTGAAGTATACATAATATGTATCTTCAATTTTTGTGACACGTGGATCCTCAATACCAAAAGTTTCATGGATATTGGATGGATACACAAATGGTTTATCATCGATTGTAAAACGACGACCATCTTTACTTCTAGCTAATCGTAAATAAGAGAGGGATGTTAAATAGACGAACTTATTTGTTTCTTTATCCAAAATTACGCGGGGATCAGAAAAATCATATCTTGCATCGTCTTTATTTAACTCAATTATTTCTAACTCATTAGTTGTTGGATTATACACAGGTGCTTTCACAATGTTCGGATCTTCACTTAGCGGTCTTTCAGCGATCCTTAGTACGAGGAGAGTTTCCCCATTATATTCTGTGACCCCGGCATTAAATGCTCCAATGACTTCAAAATTCTTATGGTATGGTGTGACATCCATTGGTGTGATTAATGGATTCTCTTCATAACGATAAATCTTCATTTATATTACTCCTATTATTTAATTTGAACGGGTAAAACCAATTCAAATTGTATTTTAATTATCTAAACTAGCCCAACTTTCTTTCTACAATATCGCCATATCCTTCAAACGGATTGTCGATGGTGATTCTTCCTTCTTCTGTATCACCAATCCCACTATAAAGATCGACTTTTCCGTCAGGTCGTACAGTGATTCCTGAAGTAAATGCACAATCTATAAGATTAGGTAGTTTTGCAGGGCCATCTGGGTAACATGAACGTGTACCGATGATTTTTTCATCTAGCACTTGATGTGTTTTTGGGTCAAAAACAAAGGAGACGTTCATGTATACCTTTAATTCTTCGCCGTCATCAGCGAGTTGATTGTAGCATTTATGTCCAATCACTCCGATATTCCCACTTGATAAGAGGTAACATTGGTTACAGCCACCCCATTCATCCTTACCGAATAAACCTTCGATGATAGGAGCATTTTCGATCACTTCAGCCGTTAATTCACTCAAGTGATTAATTGTTGTAAAGCCAACAATCGACTCGCTGCCATATTTTTGGCGGATTTCTTCGCTTCTCGGTCTTGAAAAGACGCCAATTTGGTTATTTTCTAACTGAACGAGACGAATATCTTTCATGTATTCAGGACCAGTTGTAAAATAATATAAATTATCCAATTCTGTTCCTTTATAGAAATAGGCAAAAAATGTATCAATCTCACCTTGTTTATAACGGACGTGGGTTCCTCCCATCACTAGTTCATGATTGATGAACGCAATGTATGGGTCTTCCAACTGATAAATCATCGAGTCACGAACTAAAGTCCATTCATCCTGTCCAGTATTTTCAAATAAACGAACCCATGAGCGAGCCCATTCATCACGCTTTTCTACTCTTCCAAAGAGATAAGTCTTATCTTTGTATGAAAAAGGAATGGATGTGTTATAGACATCAAATCCATCTACACCAATAAAGGTGAGTTTTGCAGATTCATAGACGTTCTTTGTTTTTTCAAACTGCTCTCTTTTTTCCGCTAAAGTCATGTGTGAAAAGCTCCTTTTATTGTTCAAATTGTTTAAATGGATCAGGGATGATTATTTTCTGTGCATCAGCATCACTAATGCCTGCATATAATTCTGCTTTTTCGTCAGAAGTCCGAACCAGTCCACCGCTAAATACAACATCGAGTAAATCAGGACGCTTAGTTGGACCATCCAAGAAATCTGCTCGCTCGGCGATAATTTGAATGTCACTGTACTCACCATTTTCTGGATCTATAACGAATACCATTGAATAATAGTGACGATCTCCTACATCATCAAAGCGGGCAATATGTCCTAAGACACCGAGCTGACCGTTTGAAAGAAGATGGATTTCATTAGCGCCACCCCATTCTTCATCCAGAAATTGATTCAATAAAGGGGCATCGTTGATGACTTCAACTGATAACTCTTCTAGTGTTTTTACTTTTGTAAAGCCAATTTTTCCTCGACCCCCTTTTTTCCCTTGAGGACGGGTAAATATACCGATGGATCCATCTTTCAACTCAACCAGACGTAAATCCTTCATGCCATCTGGACCTTCAAAGAACTTTTCTAGGCTCGCAATATTTTTTCCGCGATAAAAAGCTGTTCTCCAGCTTAATGCACCTTGTAGGGTAGGGTGTGGAAAAATTTCGACACCACCAAAAATCAACTCTTCACCAATCTTTGTAAAGAATGGATCCTGCAACTTAAAGACCCGACTATTCTCTCTTTGGATCCATTGACCGTCATGGTTTACAAAAAACATAACTTCAGAATGTTCGCTATCTCTGCTTTCAACTCGACCGGCAATCACCAATTCTCCCTCATCTTCAAAAGGGGCAGTTATGTTATATACATCCTTGCCGGGAACACCGGTAAAAGGAATGCGCATTTTTTCATAAGGTTGTTTGTTATTTTTACGGTATTCATCTAGTAACTGGATACCAGAAATTGCTTTTTTTTCACTTGGAATGAACACGAGGTTCTCCCTCCTTTTTTTCAACAATGATTGCCTCATATGGAAGAATCTCTAATGACTTCTCGCTTAAAATGGAGCTTCTTCTCGAGGATAATAAGACAATACAATTTTCATCTAAAGAAACATGCGTATGTTCTTCATTAAAATTCAGATAGACCATCACGGTTGAATCTTCATAATTTCTTTCGTACATTAATAGATTGTCTTTCTCTTCAAGCTGTATATAGTTCCCAACGGATAATGCAGGAATGTCTTTACGTAATTCGATTAGCTTCCGGTAGAAAGAAAGCATCGATTCAGGATTGTCTAGTTGATTCTCAACCGTCACATTGTTATCTGGTAATGAAATCCACGGTTCCACCTCAGAAAAACCGAAATACTTGGTGGATTCCCATTGCATGGGTGATCTAGAACTGTCTCTTCCATTGCGATTGGCCTCGGCTAATGCTTCACTTTCATTTTTACCGGCATCAATCGCTAACTGATAAGCGATCACCCCTTGGACATCCTTCATCTTTGAAATATCATCAATGACAAGGTCACGCATTCCAATTTCATCGCCAAAATAGATAAACGGAACTCCTTTTGCTGTTAGCATGAGGGTAGCCATGAGTTTCGCAACTTCTTCTTCATAGCCCTCAACAGCAAACCTCGAGATAAAGCGTGACATATCATGACTGCCAAAAAACAGAGTCGGAAACTGATCATCACGATATTGGTCATCCATATCTACTAATTGTTTATAGATGTTTCTAACATCTAGTGTTGGAATACTACCTAGATTAAATTGAAACACGACATCCAGTTTATTGTTGCCGCAGTATTCTTTTAATATAGTTAAATCCTCTGAACCCACTTCTCCCACTAAAAATTTATCAGGGTAGGCATGTACAAAAGTTGAAATTTCTTTTATGACTTCAAGAATTCCTTCTTGGTCTTTGTCATATAAATGAACTTGTTTTTTTGTTTCAGGATCAATCGGATTATCAGGAAAGCTTGTGTGTAATGTTAAATGATTGATGACATCGAGGCGGAAACCATCGACCCCTTTGTCAAGCCAAAATTTCATGACATCGAACAACGCTTGTTTGACTTCAGGATTTGCCCAATTCAAATCAACTTGTTCTTCAGCAAAGCCATGATAGTAATATTGACTCGTCTTTTCATCAAATTTCCAAGCTGAACCACCCATAAAGGATTCCCAGTTATTCGGTTCCTTGCCATCTGCAGGATCCTTCCATATATACCAATCCCGTTTTGGATGGTCCTTTGAAGATCTTGATTCGTGAAACCATTGGTGCTCAGATGAAGTATGATTTAAGACAATGTCGACGATTACCTTCATGTTTCTGAGATGAGCCTCATTGAGAAAATGCTCAAAGTCAGCCATGGTTCCATAATCCGGGTCAACGGAATAATAGTCGGAAATGTCATAGCCATTATCGACCTTAGGGGATTGATAAAACGGAGTTAACCAGATTCCATCAATCCCTATATCAGATAGGTAATCTAATTTTGAAGTAATACCAATAAAATCACCGATACCATCGCCATTGCCATCACAAAAGCTTGGCATATAAATTTCATAAAAGACTGCTTTTTTCCACCATTTATCCACAATAAACCTCCATATTAATATGTGTTCAAAAAGGAGGATGAAAAGGACCAAGAAGTTCGAGGCGGCGAAGCTTTGAGCACCGGAACGTATGTAATTAATACGTGAGGAGCAGAAAAGCAAGCCAACGAGCTTCCACAGGATGTGGTGACTTCGACGTTCGACACAGGAAGTGTCGGTAGTTAGTCGAAGTTCCTCTATCGATGTGTCATTTCCACCGGACTTTTTGAACATCCTCTATTACTTAAGTGTAAATTGCATACCTTCTTGGAACTTCTTCGAGAAGAACAAGAATAAGATAATCACTGGGATGGTTAATAGAACCGATGCTGCATACATTGGTCCAGGATAACCGCCATAAGGACCAAACATTTGAGAAATGAGCACGTTTAGTGTCAGCATTTCATCACTGCGAACCGCAATCATATCCCATAATAATTCTGTCCAACGCTCTGTGAATAAAAATAGGAAAATAACAGTTGTGATCGATTTCGACATCGGTAAAATAATTTTAAATAGAATCTGCAGGTTACTCGCGCCGTCTAATTTCGCGGCTTCAATAAATGTATCCGGTATGGCTCTAAAGAAATTGGTGTACATGAAAATTGCCCATAAACTAACTGCCTTCGGAATAATTAAACCGAGATACGTATCATACAAACCTACTCGTTCGATAATTAAGAAAGTAGGGATTAATAAAATTAAGGCAGGGAAGAACATATGAAACAGGACAAAGTTGTTTACGAAATCTCTGCCTTTAAACACTAATTTTGATAGGGCGAAGGAAACCAACACGCCTATTAGCATCATTAAAAAAGTAGATGCAAAAGAAACAATTACACTATTGAGGAAAGCATTTAACCATGGACGAGCAATTCCTGCATCTCCACCTGTAAATAACCATTCATAGGAACGTAATGTAAAATCAGTTGGAATCAATTTTTTATCCACTTGAGTCCAATCAGCAAATGAATTTAAAATCAGATAGATGAATGGATACACCATCAACAGTAGCAAGATAGTTGCAATAAGGTAACGACCTATATAATTTTTTTTAGCTCCAACCATTTCGTTTACCCCACAATTCAACAAGTTTTCTAAGAATATAGATAGAGACAAATGTAACAACAGCTGCAATTAAAGCGATCGCTGAAGCATAACCAGCCTGTAGGTTCGTGAAGGCTCTTGTGAAGATTTCCATTTGCCATGTATTCGTTGCGTTATTAGGACCTCCGCCCGTTAATTGATACACTTCCGTAAAGATCCCGAAGCTTACACCAATCGCTAAAATTAATACGGTATACAATGCTGGGTACAATTGTGGAATGGTAATTTTCCAAAGCGTTTGCCACTTTGTTGCACCGTCAATTGCCGCAGCTTCATAAATTTCTTTATTTATCCCTGCTAAACCTGAGAATAAAATCAATCCATAGTAACCGGTAAATTTCCAAGCAAGCATGATAGACACTACAATTAATGCGGCGGTTGGGGTTCCAAGCCAGTCAATATTAATTCCTAATTTTTCTCGTAAGAACGTATTGAATGGACCATTATATGAAAGAATTCCATTGACAATTAATGAAGATACAACGCCAGAAGATAAATAGGGAAGAAAGAAGCCTATTAAAAATAACCCTTTAAATTTTGGTAGTCCGTTGACAACAATGGCAACCGTCAATGACAATGCCACAACAATTGGTACGTAAATAATCAGGAATTTATAGGTATTAAAAAACGCTGCGTGTACACCAGGACTTTTTACCGCTTCAATAAAATTAGAAAAACCAACAAAGTTAAACTCTGGTGAAATTAAATTCCAATCTGTAAAAGCTAAGAATAACGACCAGATTAGAGGTATAAAGAAGAAAATAATTCCAAAAAGAACGTATGGGCTAGTGAATAGCCAGCCCATACCGTTTGTTGTTTTTTGCATTACTTAAGTTCCCCCTCAATAGCCTTCAACATATCATCCCATGCTTGTTCAGGATCGATTTCGCCTTTCACGATTTTGTTGAATGCATATTGTCCGATATATGTTTGAATCTCGTTGTATTTAGAATTTCCCATTGGTGGAACACCGTTTGCGACTGCATCTGCATATGCTTTCATTACAGGTTTTTCTTCAAAGTAAGAAGCAAATGCATCGTTTGTTCCTAAGTCATCTCTTGCTGGAGGAAGGTCTGTAACTTGAAGCCATTTTAAATCAGCTTCTGGATTGGAGTATACCCACGTTAAAAACTCCATTGCCGCTTTTTGTTCTTCTTCTGTTGCAGAAGCATAGATTACGACACCCTTCGCATCAGCAAATGTTTTTGCATTTTCTGGGTCCATGTTGTCTGGAACAGGTGGTAGACTTAGTGTATATGTTTCGTTATATACCAATTCAGGATACTTTTCCTTCCAAGTGGATCCAGGAGTCCAAGGACCAACATCTGTAAAGATTCCTGTGCCTTCTTCAAAAGGATCTGTTACTTGTGCTGTTAATACGGCATCTTCATTGACTAGATCTTGAACAAATTCAAATACTTCGATTCCAGCATCTTTATCTCCTACAAACTCATTTCCTTGTACAAATGCATTTCCATCAGATGCGGCATTGTAGAGCATAAAGAAGTCAAACCATCTTTTCCATGCTGTTGGGTCTGCTAAATCTGGTTTTGCCCAAACGTATTTATCAGGATATTTTTCTTTTAATTTTTTCGCAACATCTAAAACTTCACTATATGTTTTTGGTGCTTCTTTGTATCCAAGTTCATTTAAAATATCCAATCTCCAGCCAAATAGCATGGAATTTGAGTAAATTGGGAAAATGTATTGACTGCCGTCGCCTGATTTCCAGCTTTCAATGGTATCTGTCATTTGACGTGTACTTACTAATTCCTCAAAACCTTCAATTTCGTTTAAAGGAACGATTGCTTTACTTTCAGCTAATAGTGCGCCAAACCCACGGTTAATGTTTTCTGACATTGTTGGTGCTTGTTTAGCTGCAATGGCTGATTGAATACTTGCTTCAGAAGTAGGGCTTTCTTTAATGGCAGAGACATTAACTTTGATATCAGAATTCTCTTTTTCAAATTCCTTCGCCATATCAGACCAGAATGCTTGTTGAGTTGGATTTGGAGCTGCCCAAAATTCAATTGTGGTGACACCATCTTCTGTTTTTTTAGAAGAAGAATCATCTTTACCTGTAGAACAACCAAATAGAGCGGTTGCAGACAATCCAAGCGTGACCAGTAATGTAGCCGTTTTTTTGAACTTCATGTTTGTTTTCCTCCCTGTTTTACAATCACTCTCACTTTATAAAAAACGCTTTCAAAACACATTAAATATTAAGTGAGAATAAGTTGTTAGTTGTATTGTTACCTAGTAACTTACCAATATACATAAATAGAAGTCTGTAATTGAAAATTGTAATCAGGATTACAAATGCGATTTGTAAGGTTACTAGATTTAATTACAACTCGATTATAAAGTTAATGTAATGTGGTTGTCAAGAAAGAAACCACCTGTCACTGAATCGTCAAATTCCGAAAGATTACTTCCACTTTAAACTATTAAATGATATTATGGTTGTAACGTTACAAAAAACATTTCGTCATGACAGTAGGAGGAAATATGAAAAGGAAAGTAACGATGCAAGATATTGCAGATAGATTAGGAATATCAAAAAACTCCGTATCACAAGCCTTAACTGGAAAGGGTGGAGTGAGTACAGATACCAAAGAGTTAGTTGAACGAACAGCAGCTGAACTAGGGTATGTATATAAGGGTAAGAAGACCCCAAAAGAAAATAGGCAATTAACAATCGGATTGATTGCAACGGAATTTGCGTTCTCAATGAAAAGTTTTTTCGGTGAGATCTTTTTATCTGTCGAGCAAAATGCGATAAACAACGGTGTCAATCTCCTCATCCAATCCATATCAGAATCCGCGAAGAATGATCTTATTCTTCCAAGTTTTATAGAAGAAAAAAGAGTGGACGGAGTTATCATTGTTTCTCATATCAGTTTAGATTATATAAACAAGGTAATTTCGACTGGTATTCCGACAGTACTAATCGATCATCATCATCCTTTGATTCATGCCGATGCCATCTTGACAAATAATCGGTTTGGAGCCTATTTGGCAACGAAACACCTGATTGATTTAGGCCATCGAGAAATCGCCTTTGTCGGGAATATAGACTTTTCGCCTAGTTATTATGAACGGATGGAAGGGTTTTTGTTAGCTTTAAAGGAAGCGAATATCACTCCGAAAGAGGAAGTCATATTTCTTACGGCAAAAGAAGAAAACGGTGCCATTGATCGAAAAATCAAATCACTCAAACATATTCCGAGCGCATGGCTATGTGTAAATGATGGATTTGGTTTTATGGTGAGTTCGTCCCTTAAGAGTTTTGGACTTAAAATACCAGATCAAGTCTCGGTTTGCAGCTTTGATAACGGTCAATTATCTCAACTAGCAGATCCTCCTATCACTACAATGGCCATTAACTTAAAATTATTCGGCTCATATGCATTCAAACAACTACGATGGAGAATTGACCATCCACATGAGCCTGTCCAAGAAATTCTCCTCCCAGCCAACCTCATAAAAAGAGGCTCCACGGGTAGGGTAAAGGATTAGGGACAGGGGACAGGTTCCTTGTCTCAGGATAGAAAAAATAAGGAAACACACATATTAAATAGGAAAGTAATCGAAAGGGAGTTGACTAATTATGAAACAACCGATTTTTTTAACACCACAATTTCAAGAACGAATCTGGGGTGGGACCAAGTTACGTACTGAATTTGGTTATCCAATTGAATCAGACTTAACAGGAGAATGCTGGGCTGTATCCGCGCATCCAAACGGGCAAAGTATTGTAAGTCAAGGTCCATACGAGGGAAAACCTCTTGGGAAACTGTGGAAAGAGCATCGTGAGCTATTTGGCAGTTTGGATGGAGATGTATTCCCACTCCTCACCAAAATTCTGGATGCAAACAATGACTTATCCATTCAAGTCCATCCAAATGATGAGTACGCAGACAAATACGAAAACGGCGAACTTGGTAAAACAGAATGCTGGTATGTGATCGATTGTAAGGATGATGCAGAAATCATCTATGGCCACACTGCTCAAACGAAAGAGCAATTCGTTGAAATGATTGAGAATGGAGAATGGAACGAATTATTAAGTCGTGTAAAGGTGAAACCTGGTGACTTCTTTTATGTCCCAAGTGGTACAATTCACGCCCTTTGTTCAGGTGTTCTTATCTTAGAAACACAGCAAAGCTCTGACACCACTTATCGTGTCTATGACTATGACAGAGTCGACCAAAATGGAAACAAGCGCGAATTGCATATTCAAAAATCAATTGATGTAACAACTATTCCGCATATAGATGCAACGGTAAAGCCTAGCATTGAGAAAATCCAGGGTGCTACGATTACGACTTTCGTGAAGGAACAGTACTTCTCTGTCTATAAATGGGAAATTGAGGATTCTGCAGCTTTCCAACAGGACAAGCCGTTTTTAATTTGCAGTGTTTTGAATGGGTCAGGTGACATTATAACAGAAGAGGGAACCTTCTCAGTTAATAAAGGCAGCCACTTTATCTTGCCTGCTGGATTAGGTGAATATAAGATCAAAGGAAATCTTGAATTAATCGTTTCTCATCCATGAGTGGGACTGTGGGGCAGGTCCCTTGTCCCACTCTATTAAAATTACTTGGAAGCGTTGTCTATTGAAGTCCATATTGATGAAATTTACCGAGCTTAAATATCTAAATCGCTCACTTATAAAAAATTTAGTAAGAAGGATGACAACCTATGAAACTAACACAGAACTGGAAAATTCAGCATTTTGAACGAGGACAAGAGCGTGATTTAGCAATCGCTGCACCAGACTATATCGACCATTTTTGGATGACTGCGAATGTACCAGGTGATGTTCATTCCACGTTAATTCAGAAGGGATTAATTGATCACCCATTTTTCGGACATAATGATTTAAAATCAAAATGGGTTTCTGAGAAGATTTGGTGGTACCGGACAGAATTTCAATATGATATGAAAAGTCTCCAAGGAGACGAGCGCCTCGAATTAATCTTTGAAGGGCTTGATACGTACGCAACGATTTACTTAAATGGATGCGAAATTGCCTCTACTGAAAATATGTTTATTCCTCATGTGTTTGATGTGACAAGAGAAGTCCTTGATGGAAAAAACATCATTGCGGTTAAATTCGATGTTGTCGCCGATGTCCTAAAGGATAAGGAAAAGAATTACTGGGCTGGCTACGGAAAAGATCGGATTTGGGCACGTAAAGCTCAGTATCATTTTGGCTGGGATTGGGGTCCACAAATCGTAACGGCTGGTATTTGGAAGGATGTACGACTCGAAAAACGAAAAATAGCCAAGATTGACAGTGTGTTTGCTAGAACAGTAGAACTTGCGAATGACAAAGCGGTTGTTGAAATTGATGTAGATACAAAGACATATGTACGAAATTCTCCTTTATCAGTAAATGTGAAGTTCCATGATGGCGATACTGAAATCACAAAAACAGCACAGGTTCAGAAAAACAATGTGAATTTTACAATCGAGATCGAGAATCCAAAACTTTGGTGGAGTCATGATTTAGGGACACCTCATCTTTATACGCTTGATGTGGAACTCGTTTGTCACGAAGAAGTGATAGATTCGGAATCAACGGATGTTGGCGTTCGAATCATTGAGGTGATGCAAAAAGATGCTGAGGGCAATAACCGTTTTACGTTTGTATTAAACGGTGTTGAAATGTTTGCGAAGGGCGCTAACTGGATTCCAATTGATAGCTTTATAGGGGTTGCTCCAGACTCCAGGTACAGTCAGCTCTTAGCCCAAGCGAAAGAGGCGCATATGAACATGATTCGCGTCTGGGGCGGTGGAATCTATGAGAGAGACATTTTTTATCAGGAATGTGACCGCCTTGGTATCCTAGTATGGCAGGACTTCATGTTTGCCTGTGCTTTATACCCGGATTACAACTATAACTATATGCAAAATGTACGAAAAGAAATAGAGTCAGCTATTAAGATGCTGCGTAATCATCTATCAATTGCTTTATGGTGTGGAAACAACGAAAATGACTGGCTTTACGAAGTGGAATATACAGCAGGAAACATTAGTACTGCGTTTTACGGAGAAAAAATCTACCATGAGCTTATTCCGGAATTATTAGAGGAGTTGGATACTAGTCGTCTTTATTGGCCAAGCTCCCCATTTGGCGGAAATGACCATGACTCTCAAGAGGTTGGCGATCGTCACAATTGGCAGGTATGGCATGGTAATGTCGAGCCTCGAAAGTTTGGAGAGAATTTAGGTCAGGATTATAGTGTTGAAGGTGTGTCTTTTAAAAACTATAAAAAGGATTATACGCGTTTTAGCAGTGAATTCGGTATGCATGCCTCAGCGAATCGATTTACATTAGAGGATAATCTTCCAGAGGGAACATTCTATTGGGGCAGTGATGAAATGTCCTATCGCAACAAGGACTATCATCATCAAAAAGGGATTATGCTCATGGAAGGCTACACGGGGATCCCTACAAATATTGAAGAATACATGAATTTTTCCATGATGACTCAAGCAGAAGGATTGAAGTGTGGGATTGAGCATTATCGTCGGAACAAGCCATTTACAAGTGGATCTCTAATTTGGCAGCTAAATGATTGCTGGCCTGGTACAAGCTGGTCGATGATTGACTATTATCAGCTTCCAAAAGCATCGTATTATTACGCGAAGAAATTCTTCCATCCGCTTTTATTAACGATTGATCATGATGCAGGAAGCGATCTCCATATTTGGGTGGTCAATGATTTACTGGAGACGTATACTGATGTACTAGAATTAAAGGTTGAAAGCTTCAATGGTGAAGAATTATTTACAACGACCCTACCTGTTGAGGTTAAGGCAAATGCTTCCGTTAAAATAACAAGTTTTACAGAAGAGGAGCTGCTCAGCAGTTACCCTGCGAATGAGGTTGTGATTCGTCTATCTTCTGTGGAAGGTAAGGCACAACAAAATGTGTATTATTTAAGAGATCATAAAGAGTTAGCACTACCTCAAGCTCATCTTCAGGTAGACGTTGACAAGGAGAATCAGACAGTTACTGTACGTACTGACAATCATGCAAGAATGGTAAAACTAGAGATTCCTGCAAAGAAAATTCATTTTAGTGACAATTTCTTTGATTTAATGCCAAATGAAACCAAGACGATTGAAATTGGTCATCTTGAAGGTGAAAAAGTAGACTTTACTGGATTACGAGTTTCAGCAATTAATTCGGTACAATAAGGTGGAGAAAAAAATGAAAGCTGCTGTATTAATTGATAGAATGAAAATGGAAATACAAGAGCTTCCTGTTCCGGAACCAGCAGATCATGAAGTCGTCGTAAAAGTGAAAGCCTGTGGAATTTGCGGAACAGACCAGCATATTTATCATGGACTACCTGGTTCTGCCGAGGTTCAGTATCCGATTGTGTTAGGACACGAATTAGCGGGAGAGGTCGTAACGGTCGGAGCAAAAGTAACCACACTAAAGCAGGGGGATCGCGTCTCAATTGATCCGAATATGTATTGTGGGGAATGTGAATACTGCCGCGGTGGGCGTCCGCACCTATGTGAAGACTTACAAGCAGTTGGTGTAACAAGAAACGGTGGCATGGGAGAATACTGTGCCGTTCCATCCGCAAATTGCTACATACTCCCAGACAAGCTATCTTATGAAGAGGGAGCGATGATCGAGCCGCTTGGTTGTGTATTACACGGTGTTAGTCAGGTGACATTCTGGCCAGGTGCATCTGTTCTAATCGTCGGTGGTGGCTACATTGGCCTTATGATGCTACAAATGGCAAAAATGTACGGAACAAACGTCACAGTCAGTGAACCCGACCAAACAAAACATGAAGTCACCATTGAATTGAGGGCTGATAGGGCAGTGACCCCAAGTGAACTTGAGTCCTTTGATAGTGGATTTGATCTTGTCATTGAATGTGTGGGACGAAAAGAGAGTATGACCCAGGCCGTGCAAATGGCACGAAAGGGTGGTTCAGTCTTACTTTTTGGCGTATCAGCACCGGATACAAAAATAGAAGTGAACCCATATGAGATTTTTTCAAAAGAATTAACCATTAAAGGTTCATTCATCAATCCCCACACACATGAGCAAGCCATTGCCTTAGTTGAACAAGGAAAAATCCAAATCAAACCATTGCTTAGCCATCGCTTCACAATGGATGAATTACCAGAGATTATGAAGGAGTACCCAAGCCTGAATGTCGTGAAAGGAATCGTCGTTGGGGAATAGTGGGACGGGAACAGTCCCTTTGTCCGGAGCGGAGCGGGACGTGTCCCATTCTTCGCCATTTTAATCAGATAGGAGAGGTAGACGTTATGCGAATTGGTGGTATCGAAGCAGGCGGAACAAAGTTTGTCTGTGGAGTAGGGAATGAACATGGAGAGATTTACGAAAGGGTTTCTTTCCCAACTACAACTCCAGAAGAAACGATGGAAAAAGTCTTTTCATTTTTTCAAGATAAAGAAGTTGAAGCGATTGGAGTCGGATCGTTTGGACCAATTGATGTAGATATGGCGAGCGAAACGTACGGATATATCACGCAAACACCAAAGGTGAAGTGGAAGAATTTTAATATTGTGGGTGCACTTAAGAATCATTTTAACGTCCCAATTGGGTTTCATACAGATGTAACAGCAGCAGCACTAGCTGAATCTACTTGGGGTGCAGCGAAGGGCTTGGACAGTTGTCTGTATATGACTGTTGGAACAGGAATTGGCGTTGGTGCGGTTATAGACGGGAAGCCATTCCAAGGGTTAACCCATCCTGAAATGGGCCATATCCTTGTGAAGCGTCATCCAAATGATACATTCGAAGGATTTTGTCCTTATCATGGGGACTGCCTTGAGGGGTTGGCGGCAGGTCCAGCTCTTGAGAAAAGATGGAACAAAAAAGGAAAAGACCTAACGGATCAACCAGAAGTGTGGGAAATCGAATCTTTTTATCTAGCGCAAGCGTTAATGAATTATATCCTTGTTTTATCTCCGAAAAAGATTGTTGTAGGTGGCGGTGTGATGAAGCAGGAACACTTACTGCCACTCGTTCGGAAACAGGTATTGGAATTGTTAAATGGGTATGTGGTTGTTCCTGAATTAACACCAGAGAATATTGACAACTACATCGTTCTACCAGGGCTAGGTGATAATGCCGGGTTAGCAGGTTCCATTGCTCTCGGAGTGAATGGTAAATAAAGTATAGGTGACTCCCCATGGATATTGGGGAGTTTTTTTGATAGGAGAGAGGGAAAATGGCATTATGGGAGGATGTTTAAAATGTCAAAAGAAAAAAACTTCATATATCTCGTCTCGGGTCCTATTTTTAAAAAAATAGATTACAAGATAAGGAGATTTCCCATGTCTGTTATTACTTTTGTTTAAACTTTATTTTTAATATTTTTAAATTTCTCATTGCGTTATTAGGAAAGATTACCTATAATGAAAGCGTAATCATTTATTAAACCGGTTTTTTACAATCTTAATAATGTTTACCAGAAAAGTACAATTATTTACATTGATTTAATAGATTTTTACCGAATTTATTAGTAAGATTACGTCGTAGGCAATCAAAATAAAGGGAAAAAACATAAAACAAGAAATTAAAGAGTTAAAGATAGAAAAAATGTATTAAAGCAATTAAACCGTTTTAATGAATGGTGCATTCTTATTAAGAATACCTCTATATTTAGCAAGTGGAGTCTTTAAACTTTTACTATATTTAGTTCAGCAAGGGTGTTTTTTATTTTTCATAATCATTAAACCGGTTTTATTATTTTAATTTAATGTAAAGGAGTACATATGGTTACGATCGATGATGTTGCGAAAAAGTCTGGGGTCTCAAAGGGGACTGTTTCAAATGTATTTAGTAAGAAACGTCCAATCAGTGCTGAAGTTACTGAGCGGGTAATAAATGCTGCGAAAGAACTTAACTATGTTCCAAATCATATCGCAAGAAGTCTGGCAATTAAGAAAACAATGATTATTGGCTTGAAAATGCCGACGTTAGATTTTGAGTTGGGCAGCTTTGATTTAAAGGTAATCAATGGGGTTGTAAGAAAGTGCACAGAAAATGGGTATCGTGTTCTCCTGGACAGGAACTTTGAAAGTGAAAATTCATCTTTATATTCGCGAGATCCAGTAGATGGAGTGATCTTATTAAATCCAAAAGATAATGATCCGAGGATAGAACAATATAAGAATTTTAATCTTCCGTTTGTTTTAATTGGCAGTCCTAGTAGAGATGACGATGAAATAAAGTTTGTTGACAATAATAACACTGAAATTGTTAAACAAGTTGGTGAGTATTTAATTGAGAATGGTCACCAAGACATTCTGTTTTTGAATGCAGAAAAGGGCATGACTGTTGCAGAAGATCGTAAGGTGGGGTTAAGGCAAGCTTTTGAAAACTACAATCTTCCATTTGTAGATGAAAATGTTGTCTATAACGATATCGAGCAATATAAGAATGCCTCTGATTTTGGCTTTCATAGTTTGCTAGAGGTGTATAAAAAAAATAAGGTCACAGCTGTTATTGCCGATACGGATCGAGTAGCACTTGGGGTATTGCGTGCTGCTAGGGAGTTAGGAATAGAGGTACCTGATGACTTGTCTTTAATCGCTCTGAGTAATAGTGAAACTCTTGCGTTAGAAACAACTCCAAAGCTTACAAGTATTGAACTATTCCCTGAGAAACTTGGGGAGGAAGCTGCGGAAGTATTAATTAATGTATTAACTGAACAGCTGGCACCAAAACAAAAGATGATTCCTGCGAAATTAGTGATTCGAGATTCATGCAAAAATCTCAACCAAGTAGAAAGTAACATTTAAATCTATATTATTGAAGGGGGGGATGTTACCTTCTGAGAACATCCTGTTAAGGGTTGTTATGACAGCATAGAATTGACACATTGAGAACGTTTGCAATGCCGATTAATTATGAGATTTTCAGGAAAATAGGAGGTAATGTAATGAAATCGAAAAAGGGATTTAAGCTTTTTATGATGGCTTTAATGATTTTTAGCTTGCTGCTAACGGCTTGTACATCTAAGGAGTCAAGCAGTAATCAGAATGGGGAAACTGATCAAAAAAACGGTGAAAAAACTCTGCGGATGTTAACGAACGTAGTAGGTGGGAAAACACCAGAAGAAAATGACTTATTTATTAAAGAGATTGAAAGATTAACAGGTATTAAAGTAGAAATGGTTAAACCCCCTGCTGATTATGACCAAAAGCTTATGGCTTCTATGTCGTCTGGTGAAAAGTTTGACCTTATCCTACTTACTAAAAACCTAATGGATATTTTAGTCGATCAAGGTGCATTAACTGAATTAAACGATACAATTGAAGGTTCCAAGATATTATCTGACCCATCCGTGATTCCAACAGAGGAATGGGATCTAATTAAGTATGAGGATGGTAAGATCTATGGTGTGTTTAATAAGTTTGAAGGTGGAACATTGCCAACCGTTCGTCAAGACTGGATGGAGAAATTAAACCTTGAAGCACCTGAAACTCTTGACGATTACTACAATGTATTAAAAGCGTTTAAAGAACAAGATCCAGACGGAAATGGCAAGGATGACACATACGGTCTATCAACTGCTGGTATGTATGATGTTCAAGGATTTTTTAGTGCGGCTGGCGTAAAATATCGTTATGTCATTGATGAAGATGGAAATCGTACCATTCCAATCGCAACTGAAGCGGCTGTTCCTGTATTTGAATGGTTCGCAAAGCTTTATAAAGAAGGTATATTAGATCCGAACTTTGCAACCAATGATACAGGTAAAATGCGTGAGTTATTCTTAACTGACCGTGTAGGCATGGTTACATACTGGGATGCATGGGTTGGATTATTTAACAACATTAAATTAACAGAAGACCCAAACACTGAATTCGTGGCAAAAGGTATTAACGCTGCTGCAGGTCCAGATGGTAAGAAAATGCTTCGTCGTGGAGACCCAAGTGTATGGGCAATTCCTGTAAATGCTGAAAATCCAGATGTTGCTAAAGAATTCCTTGAATTCTGGCATTCTGAAGAAGGTAATGTATTAAGTACGCTTGGAATTTTGGATCACGACTACACATTAACGGATGGAAAATATGAATTAACAGCAACTGGGGAAGAACACGGTATGGACCATGGGGTTGTTATTCCAAATAACACGAACTGGGAAAATCCATTTGGTATGTTACCAGGTGTAAAAGAAGCACAAGAAGTTATTCTTAGTAACTCTTCATTAGAGGTTTCAACTGAAAGTTGGCCACAAGCAGAAAAAATCATCCAAAACTATGCATTTAAAGCGATGATGGGTGAAATGGATGCAACAGAAGCAGTAAATCAAATGCATAAAGAATTATTAGATGCAGATTTAATTGATAAATAAATGAATGAAGAGGGTGGAGCTGAAAAGCCCTCCTTCTTTTTTAACCACACTAACGGTCGTGAGGTCTTACGCATTCTACTAAGAACCCGAAACACCTCTGAACCGTGTAAAAAGGTGATGATATGAATGAAAGCAATTAAACAACATGCATGGCTTTACATGATGATGATACCAATTGCAGTCTATTTTATTTTATTTTCCTATTATCCCTTAGCAAGGGGATTTGTGATTAGTTTACAAGAATTTAGGCTTATTGGTGATCGACCATTTGTAGGGTTAGAAAATTACATAACCGTCCTAAATGATCCAATATTTTGGCGTGTGCTGGTGAACACAGTGATGATTGGTGGAGGAATCCTGATGATAGGATTTGTTTTCCCGATCATAGTCGCTATCTCATTAAATGAAGTCATTCGCGCTTCATTCAAGAAATTCACGCAAATGGTCATTTATATCCCACATTTATTTTCATGGGTTGTTGTTGGAGGAATTTGGATCTATTTACTCTCTCCTGATGGAGGACTTGTGAATGAAATTATAAAAGCATTTGGAGGAGAACCGGTCCATTTCTTCACAAAAGAAGAGTATGCACGTCCTCTCATGATTCTTTCTGCAATTTGGAAGGATATGGGTTACACCTGTATTCTTTATTTAGCGGCAATTGTGAGTATAAACCCCTCGTTATATGAAGCTGCACGAATTGATGGTGCTTCTCGCTGGCATGAAATTAAACATATTATGTTACCATCTTTAATCCCAACGATGAAGGTTGTTTTCCTATTAAATCTATTGGGTGTATTGAAAATATTTGACCAGATCTTTGTTATGCGAAATCCCGCCATCACTCGAAAAGTAGACGTGTTAATGACATATACATATGAGAAGGGGATTCTCGAGTTTCAAATGGGGATTGCAACAGCAGCGTCATTTATTGTTATTATTGCAACGTTAATTTTAACACTTGTTGCTAGAAAAATAACACGATTTGATGAGGAGGCATAGAAAATGCAGAGTTGGAGACATTTCAGTTGGAAGAGAAGATTTTTTTACAGTCTAAACACTCTCTTTCTATTGCTATTAGTACTTACCATGATTGTACCTTTACTAAATACGATTACCGTTTCAATATCTTCAAATATTGAGTCTATGAAACCTGGTATAAAATTGTTTCCTACAGAAATAAGTTTTGAAGGCTATGAAACTATATGGAGAAAAATGGAGCTATGGAGGCCATTTTTAAACAATGTCTATGTTACCGTGATAGGTACGATTGTCCATGTATTTTTATCTGCAATGGCGGGTTATGTATTAATTCAAAGAGGTTTGCCTGGTAAGAACCTTATGCTTACTTTAATTATGCTAACGATGATGATTCCTGGTGAAGCAATCATGATTCCGCTTTATGTCGTAAATAAAGATTTAGGATTATTAAATACGCTAACTTCATTAATCATCCATGGGTTGGTTTCAGGTTTTAGTGTTCTATTAATGAGGAACTTTTTCCTTTCAGTTCCATATAGCTTAGCAGAATCTGCAAAAATGGATGGAGCTGGAGATTTTAAGATTTTTCTTCAAATCTATTTACCACTAGCTAAACCAGGCCTTGCAACTGTTACTTTATTTGAATTTGTTAGTAGATGGAATCACTTTACTTCTGCACTACTATATATTAATGACGATACGAAATATACGTTACAGCTGGCCCTTCGTTCAATCATCTTAACGTCGGATGCCACATCTAGTAGTGATTTTATGACGGCGAACGTTCGAATGGCAGGGATTGTAATCGCGCTTATTCCGCTATTAATCATATATCCATTTGTGCAAAAGTATTTTGTAAAAGGAATCATGCTTGGTTCAACGAAAGAATAGCGACCCACTTAGGAGGTATTAGAAATGACGAATGTACAAGTTGATGTAAAGACGGAAACGGTATCACGATTTATCTCACATGAAGAAGAAGGACTATACATTGAGATTCCATTCGCAGTACCTGAAGGGGTCGAACAATTCTACGTAAAAATGGATGTCGTTCATAATGGTGCAGCATCAAGCATTATTGATTTAGGTGTAAAAGATCCATATCGAGTTCGTGGCTGGAGTGGTGGAGCGCGGACAGAGTTTTTTATCCACCAGGCAAAAGCAACACCTGGATATTTACACGGAGAAATTCATGCGGGAGATTGGGCAGTTATCCTTGGAAGTTACAAGGTAGCCGAAAAGGGGTGTACAGTAAATGTAACGGTCGAATACACATTGGAAACGCATCGTTGGATAAAAGGTGACCTCCATACTCACAGTGTGCACAGCGATGGAAAGTTTACCCTTAGGGAAAAAGCAGAGCTTGTTGAAAATATCGGGCTTGATTTTGTAGGTATCACAGACCATAATACCGCAAGCCAAAATGAAGCATACCCTCGCGATACAAATACCTTGTTTATTCCCGGGATGGAGCTTACAACGAACAAAGGGCATCTAAATTTTTATGGTGTGAATGATCCAGTGAAGGACTTTCGTGTAAACACAATGGAGGATTTGCATAGCCGTATAAAAGAAGCGCGTGAGCAAGGTACATATGTTTCTCTGAACCATCCTTTTTGCCGATATACAGGTTGGAGATTGGATTGGAATTTTGACTATGACTGGGTCGAAGTATGGAACGGACCATGGAGGGAAGATAACCAAGATGCAGTCAATTGGTGGCATGAGCAACTTGTTGATGGAAAGAGACTTGTTGCCGTTGGCGGCAGTGATGCTCACAATCCACAGCAAGTCCATGTAAAGCACGGAATGCCGACGAATTGGGTATACAGCAAAGCATTAACAAGCCCTGAAATACTGAAAACAATTGATAAAGGACATGTTGTGTTAAGCTACGCACCAGAAGGTCCATTTATTAACCTAACTTGTGGAGATAGTATGGTTGGTGATGTATGCAAGGAATCTGATCGGAAAGTGGAATTAAAAGTAAATAATGTTCAATACAGTGATATTGTTAAGGTTATTTCAAATAAAGGAAATGAAAAAGAAGTCATAATTGAAAAAGAACAAGACCAACTGAACTTAGATTGGGAGATTAATAATCGATCGTTCTACAGAGTTGAAGTTTGGCGGTATTTTCCGGAGGTCAAGCAACGACTAATGGCCGCATTGAGTAATCCAATCTATTTTTCTAACGATAATTTAAATTAGAAATAAGATAATAAGTCGGAAATCAATGCTAGTTTATAGGTATCACCTTATTTTTCATAGATGGGGAAGGTGAGTAAGATTAAACGAATTTTTCAAGGAAGCCAAATCAACTATATTGGAGCACATCGAGGGGCTTCAGCCTATTGCCCTGAAAACACGATGTCTGCCTTTAAAAAGGCATATGAGTTAAAGGCTGATATGCTTGAATTAGATGTTCAATTAACTAAAGACGGCGAAGTCATTGTGTACCATGACTTTTTCCTTGACAAACGAACAAATGGTAGGGGCTTTGTTCATGAGCACACACTAACAGAGGTAAAGCAGCTAGATGCGGGTTCATGGTTTTCTGAAAGTTTTACTGGTGAAAGGATACCAACGTTTGAAGAAGTCTTAGCTTGGTCTAAAGATAAAATCTGGCTGAATATTGAGCTTAAACAATTAGAGCATTTGGATGAACCACTTGCCAAGAAGGTTGTTGACCTTATTGAGCACTACGGTATGGAGGATCAAGTACAGATTATGTCCTTCAATCACGCATCCTTAGTGCAAGCGAGGCGATGCAGCAAAAAAATCATCACGAGTGCAATTAGTGCATCAAGAATGTTGAATCCAGCTGAATACTTGCGTTCGATTCAGGCACAAGTACTAAATGTGCCGGTCATTCATTTATCTCCACGTTTAGTAGAGGAATTACATAACCAAGGATTTTATGTACATGGGAGTATGAGTGATGATCTCAATGTCTGGAAGACCATTTTAGCATGGGGAATTGATGCAATGGATACGAACATTCCAGACGTTATGATACAGGAAAGAGAAAAATTTTACGAGAATAGAGGGTCTGCCGATGAACTACTTAACACTTAGAGGGTTAGTTGATCAGAAATCGGTTGAGAAAAAAGTATCGCGGTTAATTATGGGGACAGCAGGTTTTTACCAATTAGATAGCAAAGGTAGCGCGTTTTCGATCATGGAAAAGTTTATTGAAGCTGGTGGAAACACATTTGATGCTGCCCATCAGTATATTAATAGTGAAGAAGTTTTAGGAGAGTGGCTTGATAAAAGAGGAATACGTAAGGATATCTATATTTTAACAAAGGGCGCTCACCCTGACGATGGGGAGCCAGGGCAGCGTGTTCATCCTGCTGCTATCACAAAGGATATCATGGAAAGCTTAGAAAGACTTCGTACCAATTATATTGATTTCTATGCTCTTCACCGGGACGATCCAAATGTTGAGGTTGGTCCCATCATGGAGATTCTCAATAAACATGTAGAGGTAGGTAGACTACACGCAATCGGTGCATCCAATTGGTCGCATGAACGAATACAAGAAGCAAATAGGTATGCTTCGAAACATGGCTTAGTAGGCTTTACTTTTAATAGCCCTAACCTAAGCTTAGCACAGTGTAATGAACCGAGATGGCCTGGATGCGTGTCAGTCAATGAAGAAATTTCAAACTGGCATAAAGGGAATCAGCTGCCACTATTATCATGGTCTTCACAAGCGGGGGGGTTTTTCAGTGGTCGCTTTACGCCTAAAAATCGTGACAATGAGGAATTCATACGCGTATACTACAGCGATGAAAATTGGGAGCGCTTCAATCGTGCCCAAGAATTAGGTAAGAAGAAGGGGGCAACAGCAAATGAAATTGCCCTTGCGTACGTATTAAATCAACCTTATCCTACTGCGGCCATTATTGGCCCTGAGAAGGTAGAGGAATTGCTTTCATCTATCAAAGGATCAGAAATCCAATTAAGTGCATCAGAAGTGGAATATCTTAATCTATTGGACTAATATTCTAGTTTGATTGAAAACCCTATATGGAAGAGGAGCAAAGATGATTAGACAAAAATTTGCAGCTCAATTATACACATTAAGAGATGAAATTAGCAAAGACTTTCCAGGCGTATTGCGTGAATTAAAGAAAATGGGCTGGGAAGCTGTTCAAATTGATGGCCTATATACTTATTCTCCTGAAGAAATTGCTCAAGTGTTGAAGGAAACAGGACTTAAAACAGCAGGTATGCATATTAGCTTAGAGCGAATGAACAATGAGCTTGAACAGGTCTTGAAGGAAGCAGACTTATTTGGGACTTCAGATTTCTTCTGTCATTATCTAGAAGAAGATATGCAGAATGTAGAGGGGTACTTGAAAGCAAAGCAGGATCTCCTTGAAGTTTCCAAAAAAGCTAGGGGCTATCGTGTCGGTTATCATAATCATGATTTTGAATTCAAGACAAAAATTGAGGGGAAATTTGCTCTTGATTATATTGTAGAAGAACAAGACAGTATTGTCATTTATCCTGAGGTTGATACTTACTGGGTTAAAATGGCTGGAATTGATCCGTTAACCTACATTAAAAAGTTCCCAAATCGTATCCCTATTCTCCATCTCAAGGATATGACAAATGATGATCGTAAACATTTTGCGGAAATCGGTACAGGCTCAATCGATTTTGTACCAATCATTGAATGGGGTGAGAAAAACGGGGTAGAGTACTATTGCGTGGAACAGGATTTCTGTCCTGGTAACCCATTTGACAGTCTTGAACTAAGTTTAGCAAACCTCATTAAAATCTCAGAAAGATTACAAATATAAGAAGTGATAGGGTGGTTAGTGGAGACATGAAGGATATTGAAGTGGTGCATGTCATCTTCAAAACTCATTTGGATATCGGATTTACAGATTTAGCTGAAAATGTAACGCAACAATATATTAAATCATATATTCCGAAAGCGATAGAATTAGCAGAAAACCTTGATACCATGGAGACGTCTGCTGGTTTTGTATGGACAACCGGATCCTGGCTAATTCATGAATATTTCAAGCAAGCAAATGAGGAAGAAACGAAAAGAATGACTGCCGCAATAGAAGCAGGATATATAGCGTGGCATGGACTTCCTTTTACAACACATACGGAATTAATCGATGCAGAACTATTTCAGCATGGGCTTTCACTAGCAAAACGCTTAGATGCAAAGTTTGGAAAAAAAACAGTCTCTGCTAAAATGACGGATGTGCCAGGGCACACAAAGGCGATGATCCCATATTTAGCGAAAGCGGGCATTCAGTATTTACATTTTGGTGTAAATCCTGCATCAAAGGTCCCATCTGTGCCAACAATCTTTGTCTGGAAAGGAAAGGATGGCTCAGAGGTTATTGTGAATTATGCGAATAATTATGGAGATGTACTGAGAATAGAAGGTTTGAAAGAGGTCATGGTATTTGCTCATACTGGGGATAACTGTGGACCGCCAACTTTGGAGGATATTAAACTTGAATTTGCAAGTTTACAAGAGAAATTTCCAAATGCGGTAATCAAGGCCTCGACAATGGATCAGTTTGCGTCAAAGCTTCAGGAAATCAAGCATAACCTTCCCATTATTCACGAAGAAATTGGCGATTCATGGATTCATGGTGTGGCAACAGATCCCAAAAAGGTTGCCCATTATCGTGAATTAGTGAGACTTCGAAATAAATGGATAGCCCAGGGTGAATTGAATGTATCAAGTGAGGAGAATTTATTATTTTCAGATTGGTTATTGTTAATTCCTGAGCATACGTGGGGATTAGACGAAAAGAAATACTTAAATGATTATAAGAACTATTCGAAACAGGATTTTCATAAGGCAAGAGTAAAAAATACAATTGACAAAGATTCAGTTCCAGATAAATATAGCTATATCGGATCATTTGCAATGGATGAGTTTGATAGTTTATCGGAACAAATCTTTACTACTTCTTGGGATAAAAGAAGTTATCAATTATTTGAGAGCTCTTGGAAGGAACAACGAGACTACATCGAAAAAGCAATCTCCACTTTATCATTTGGAAGACAAAAGGAAGCACGCCAGGCACTCCAGCAGCTTGAAGTGCAGAAGCCAGAACGAGGAAAGAAGCTATTAAGGACGAATACAGCGTATTCACTTGGAACGTTTATGGTAACGTTTGCTCAAGATGGATCAATTGTGTCTTTAGTCGATAGAAAAGGAAAAACTTGGGCGAGTGACCAGTACCGATTAGGTGTCTTTTCATATGAATTATTTGGTGTGGAAAACTTCAATCGATGGTTTGAGGAATATGTAGAAAATACAAGTCAAACCCATCGCTGGTCTGATGCCGATCAAGGAAAACCTGGAATGGAGCTTGTCATACCTACACCAAAGCATCAACTTTTTATCCCTAATGTTGTTTCGATTAGCAAGAGTGAAATTGCAGGGAATGATGTTGTATTTGTCGAACTGGTCATGCCAGAGCAACCTGTTTCAGGATTTGGCTCTCCGAAAACAGTTGTGATAGAGTATACATTTTATAAGAAGAGCGACCAAATTGATATTGAACTCCAATGGTTTCAAAAGGAGGCAAACCGCTTACCTGAAGCATTATGGTTTTCAATTGCAGTACAAGTAGATAATCCAAATTTATGGAAGCTTGAAAAAATGGGGGAGCTTATATCACCTCTTGAGGTCGTTAAAAATGGCAACCGTAACCTCCATGCAGTTGATAAAGGAGTATATTATCATGGTGCGGATGGGGAAGTTCAGATCGAAACAAGAGACTCGCCACTTGTATCGCCAGGTCAAAAACGATTGCTCCAATTTGATAACACATTTGCTCCGTTAGAAGGTGGCATCCATTTTAACCTTTACAACAACATTTGGGGAACAAACTTTCCAATGTGGTATGAAGAGGATGGGAAAAGTAGATTTAGATTGAAACTCAATACCTATTAAAATAGGCAGGCACTCACTATATCTGAGTAATTATTACTATTATAATAATTATAGATACTAGTGAGTGTTTTACTTTTTTGTAAGTCGAGTAACAGTAAGGTTCTAATTTTCTAAAGCAACTTTTTTAGACAGCGTCGTTGACTTTTGTCAGTGTTTCAACCTTAAGAAAATTTTTGTGGCAGAGAAAGTAGACTGCATAGGCGGATACACTAAAGATAAAAAGGAGTGTAATAGGGAATATATAGAGTATGCCTATCATTGCACCGACGGTAACTAAAATCAATAATGAAGTCGGTAGATAGAGCAGTGAGAAAAATAAAGAATTCTTCACCAAACCTGTAAAAGATAATGAAAAATGAACCATGATGGGAAAAACATGAATGGTAATAACCGCCAAGATGAGTCCAATTGCTAAAAGGATAGACATAAAAATGGTCTTTATGAGTTCATCCATTTGCTGTAAGACGAATAAATCAATATAAAATACTCCTATGTACAGCATCCATAAAATTCCGATAATAAAACTTTGTTTGAAGTTTTCTTTAAAAAACGTGAAAAAAGCACGGAATACGCTCGTATCTTTGTTTACCATCCAATTTCGGATGACTCCAAACATGGCAGCTGTTGCTGGGAAAATGGTTACAATGGGTATACACATTACAAGCCAGAGTATATTCAGGAAAAAAAAGTTTGTAGCCACTTCAGCGATGCTATAAAACCTACTATTTAAAAATCTCATTTGTTTTCACCAACCTTTTTTGAAAGGGTTTACATATCTGAATAGATAGGAGATTTATTATAAACGAATATAATTAGTTTAGTATATGTTTTACTAGATTGCTATACTTTACAGAAAAATAGATATGCATGACTATTTTATTCTATCAAGATAATAGTTAGATTTTGTGAACTTGCCTTTTTAGATTAAACCAAAACTAAGAGATTTTTTTGCGATTTAGTTGAAGTGTTTCCATCTTAAACAGATTAGTTTCGACAAAAAGAATGCGACTAACAATTAGAGAAGAAATTTTCTGAAAGATTAATAAAAAGGTCTTGCAAGGTATACAATGTCATATCTATAATATAGATATGGGCGAGTTAAGCGCTTACCCTAATCGGTAAAAATTTCATAAAGGTGGTTATGTGATGGGAGTTGTTAATGTTGGTATTATCGGTGCTGGCCGTATCGGTCAGATCCATGCGGGAAATATATTACAATCGGAATCGGTAAAGTTGAAAGCGATTTCCGATGTGTATTTAGACCATGTAAAAGGAACAAAGCTTGAAGCGACAGTTGATTATCTTACAAATGATTACCGTGAAATCCTTGCAGACCCTGAGATAGATGCTGTCTTTATTTGTTCAAGTACAGATACGCATTTTGATATCATTGTAGAAGCTGCAAACGCAGGAAAACATATTTTCTGTGAAAAGCCAATTAGTTTTAACATCCAGGAAACACAACGCGCGATTGAAGCTGCGAAAGAAGCAAGTGTGTACTTCCAGGTTGGGTTTAATCGTAGATTTGATAAGCATTTCCGAAAAGCCTTCGAAGAAGTGCGTAAGGGCACTGTTGGGCAACCACATATCATCAAAATTACATCCCGTGATCCTGAAGCACCCCCAGAAGCTTATGTGCAACGTTCAGGTGGAATGTTTATTGATATGACCATCCATGATTTTGATATGATTCGTTATCTCTCTGGACAAAACGCAACAGAGATTTATGTGAATGCGGCAAATCTAGTGGATCCAATGTTTGGAAGACACGATGATGTAGATACTGCAATTATCACTGTTACGTTTGAAGATGGATCACTAGGTGTGATTGATAATAGTCGTAAAGCAGCATATGGATATGATCAACGTATTGAGGTATTTGGTGACAAGGGCGTAGTTACTGTTGCAAATGAAAAACCAACAAATGTTGAAATCAGTACTGATCAAGCAGTAACAGCTGATAAGCCGAAATACTTCTTCCTGGAAAGATACCAAGATGCCTATGTGGCAGAGCTCACTGCATTTATTGAATCTATAGTGGAGAAGAAACCAGTCCTTTGTAATGGAGACGATGGATTACAAGCTGAACTATTAGCATATGCAGCAAAGCTTTCTGTAAAAGAAAAACGTCCTGTTACGCTTAAAGAAATTGAAAGGAATCTAGTTAAGTAGAAATATCTTTGAGGAGAAGGTACAAGTGTTTGGTTAAGCGCTTAACTTAAAAAGGGGGAATTTGATGTCTCGTTTAATTGTAAAACCGAAAGGCCGTGATGAAGAGGGAAAGATTTTAGAAGTAACTCCCGAATCAGCAGGATGGAAGTATGTTGGCTTTGAAGTGTACTCCTTAAAACAAGGTGAAACTTTAAAAAAGCAAACAGAAGATAAAGAGGTTTGTATTGTTCTTCTAAGTGGTCTTGCTAATGTTAAAACAAATAAAACCGTATTTGAGAATATTGGTAAGAGAATGAGTGTGTTTGAAGGAACTCCTCCATACTCGGTTTATGTGCCAAGTGACGATGTATTTGAAGTACATGCGGATACAGATGTGGATATAGCTGTATGCTTAGCTCCTGGTAAAGGAACACATGAAGCGCGGTTGATTGCCCCAGAAGATGTAGGTATTGAGGCTCGTGGGTATGGCCACATGTCAAGAACGGTACACAATATCTTGCCAGAGTCTGAGCCAGCAGATAGCTTACTGGTTGTCGAGGTATACACTCCAGATGGAAATACATCAAGTTATCCGCCACATAAGCATGATAAGGACAATCTACCACAAGAGTCGTACTTAGAAGAAACATACTATCATGAAATTAATCCACAACAAGGATTTGTATTTCAACGGGTGTATAACGATGACAGAAGTTTAGATGAAACACTGGCAGTGGAGCACCGTAATGTCGTGTTAGTTCCGGAAGGGTATCACCCTGTTTCATCAGTACCAGGATATAGCTCATATTATTTAAATGTAATGGCGGGGCCAATTCGTACATGGAAGTTTTATAATGACCCAGACCATGAGTGGTTGTTTATAAATGTTATGCAAACAAAGTAATAGTACGTCAGATTAGTGTTTTTAACACAAATCAGTAGGAGGGAAAAATAATGAACGGAATATCATTTCAAACAGATCGTCGATTAGATATAATCGCCATTGGAAGACTTTGCGTGGACCTAAATGCAAATGAAATTCATCGCCCTATGGAGGAAACGAGAACCTTCACGAAGTATGTTGGAGGTTCCCCAGCAAATATCGCAATTGGTGCTGCTCGCTTAGGGTTACAGAGTGGATTTATTGGAAAAGTATCCAATGATCAGATGGGACGATATATTAAAAATTACTTAAATGATAACGACATTGATACATCAAATGTTGTTGACGACCATACAGGTGCGGTTACTGGGCTGGCTTTTACAGAGATTCTCAGTCCAGAAGATTGTAGCATTCTTATGTACCGAGATAATGTTGCAGATCTTAAATTAGATACAAGCAATGTTTCGGAGGAATATATTAAGCAAGCAAAAGCGTTATTAATCTCAGGAACTGCATTAGCTGCAAGCCCATCAAGAGAAGCTGTATTCCTTGCACTGGATTATGCCAGAAAACATGATGTCGTTGTTATCTTCGATCTAGATTATCGTCCGTATACGTGGCAGTCTCCACAGGAAACAGCGATCTACTACAACCTTGCTGCAGAAAAATGTGATGTCATTATTGGCACACGTGAAGAGTTTGATATGATGGAGCAATTTGTGAAGGAACATCAATCGAACGATGACAAAACAGCGGGTAAATGGTTTAGCTACCAAGCAAAAATCGTTGTAATTAAACACGGTCAAAATGGTTCGATTGCATATATGAAAGACGGAAGTAAGCATACAAGCGGTATTTTTAAATCAAATGTACTTAAAACGTTTGGTGCAGGAGATTCCTATGCGTCGGCATTTATTTATGGCTTACTTCAAGGCTGGGAAGTTGGAAAAGCAATGGAATTTGGAAGTGCTTCAGCCTCAATTGTAATATCTAGACATAGCTGTTCAGAGGCAATGCCAACAGTCGAGGATATCACTGAGTTTTTAAAAACTGCTGTTCGTGCGTAGGGAAGGTGAAAAGACAGAATGCTAGCTAAGTTAACTGATGTACTAACTGGTACCATCGAAAGTAATTATGCAATTCCTGCATTTAATGTATTTGGTTATGAGGATGCACAAGCAGTAATACAAGCAGCTGAAGAATTAGGTGCACCGGTCATTTTAGCAACAAACAAGGTAGCCATTCAGCACATTCCGATTCATATCATTGGTAAGCTCCTAGTTGGACTTGCAGAACAGGCAAAGGTCCCTGTTGTCGTCCATCTTGATCACGGCAAGGATTATGAAACAGTCGCTAAGGCAATAGCAAGTGGATATAGCTCTGTTATGTATGATGGATCCCAATTACCTTTTTCGGAAAATGTTAGGACAACAAAAGAGATTGTTAGAATGGCCCATGCCTATGGCATACCAGTGGAAGCTGAAATTGGTTCAGTAGGTTACAGTGATCCGACCCTAGGAATGGGAGCGTTAACAGATCCACACGAAGCTAAGCAGTTTGCGGAAGAAACAGACGTTGATGCATTAGCTGTTGCTGTAGGTACGATTCACCGAATGGAAGAACAAACTGCTTATGTCCAATTTGATAGATTACATGATATTCAGCAGCTAGTAAGAGTCCCACTCGTTATGCACGGCTCAACAGGTATTCCAGATGAGGACCTAAAAAAGCTTGCATCCACAAATATCGGGAAAGTAAATATTGGGACAGCGATAAGAATGGCGTTTGGTAACAGCCTACGTCAGGAAGTGAATGCAAATGTTACATCCTTTGATCGTATTGATTGGTTTAAGAATGCAATGGAAGCAGTAAAAGAAGAAGCGAAACACAAAATGAGATTACTTAATCTTGACAACTACGTGAAACAAATGGCAACCGTAAATAGATAAATAGTCACAATAATTAAGGAGGCAATGTCATGACAAAAACCGTTGTACAAACAGTAAGAAACTATATTGGTGGAGAATGGGTAGGGTCAACAACAACAAATACACAAGAAGTTTATAATCCAGCTACTGGGGAAGTAATTGCCCATGTCCCACTTTCAACACGTGAAGAGGTTGATCATGCTGTAAAAGTTGCAAAAGAAGCATTTGAGTCATGGAGCCAAGTGGCTGTACCGAAGCGAGCTCGCATTCTCTTTAAATATCAACAGCTTTTAATCGAACATTGGGATGAACTAGCAGAACTCATCACAATAGAAAATGGAAAAAATCTTACAGAGGCTCATGGAGAAGTTCAGCGTGGAATTGAATGTGTGGAGTTTGCTGCAGGTGCACCAACATTGATGATGGGTAGCCAATTACCTGATATCGCAACTGATTTAGAATCGGGGATGTACCGTTACCCAATTGGTGTTGTTGGTGGGATTACACCATTTAACTTCCCAATGATGGTTCCATGTTGGATGTTCCCTCTAGCGATAGCTACAGGAAACACATTCGTGTTAAAACCTTCTGAACGTACGCCTTTATTAGCAAACCGTCTTGTAGAATTATTTGAGGAAGCAGGGCTACCAAAGGGGGTCCTTAATCTTGTTCATGGTGCTCACGATGTTGTAAATGGATTGTTGGAAAATAAAATGGTTAAGGCTATTTCATTTGTTGGTTCACAACCAGTTGCAGAGTATGTTTACAAAAAAGGAACGGATAACTTAAAGCGTGTGCAAGCACTAGCAGGTGCGAAAAACCATTCCATTGTGTTAAAAGACGCGAACTTGGAGAATGCGGCACAGCAAATCATTGGGGCTGCTTTCGGTTCGGCAGGAGAACGTTGTATGGCTTGTGCAGTCGTAGCAGTTGAGGAAGAAATTGCGGATCAATTAATCGAGCTTTTAGTTCAAAAGTCAAATGAAATTCAAATCGGAAATGGATTGGAAGAAGATGTTTTCCTAGGACCAGTTATCCGAGAACAACACAAACAACGTACATTACAATACATTGCAGAAGGTATCAATGAGGGAGCAAAGCTTGTACGTGACGGTCGCAAAGATGAAGTTTTACAAGCGAAAGGATATTTTGTAGGTCCAACTATTTTTGATGAAGTAACAGAGGAAATGAAGTTATGGCAGGATGAAATTTTTGCACCTGTACTTTCAATTGCACGTGTGAAAAATCTTGCTGAAGCGGTAAATTTGGCAAACCAATCTCGCTTTGCAAATGGAGCCTGTATCTTTACAAAAGATGGTGGTAGTGTACGTCAGTTCCGTGAAACAATTGACGCGGGTATGCTTGGTGTCAATATTGGTGTGCCAGCACCCATGGCTTTCTTCCCATTTTCAGGCTGGAAGGATTCCTTCTATGGAGATTTACATGCGAATGGAAAAGACGGAGTAGAATTTTATACTCGCAAAAAGATGATAACGGCTCGTTGGGTGTAAAAAATGCTAAAACCGGATAGAAGGTTCTATCCGGTTTTTCATAAAAGAAGTCCATGTAAGGAAGGTGTATATGTATGAAGCTAACAACAGCTCAAGCACTTGTGAAATTTTTAAATCAGCAGTTTATAGAAGTAGATGGTAAAGAGCAAAGACTTTTTAAAGGGATTTTTACCATTTTTGGTCATGGAAATGTACTAGGTATGGGTCAAGCGTTAGAAGAGGATAGTGGAGAATTAGAAGTCTATCAAGGAAGAAATGAGCAAGGTATGGCGCATGCGGCGGTTGCATTTGCAAAACAAAAGCACCGTAAACAAATTATGGCTTGTACATCCTCAGTGGGTCCTGGTGCTGCTAACATGATCACAGCCGCGGCGACTGCTACAGCTAATAACATTCCAGTCCTTTTACTTCCAGGTGATACATTCGCGTCACGCCAGCCAGATCCAGTCCTTCAGCAGGTTGAACAAACTTATGACGCTTCCATCTCAACAAATGATGCATTCCGACCTGTCAGCAAATATTGGGATCGTGTAAATCGTCCAGAGCAGCTTATGACAGCAATGCTAAATGCGGTACGAGTGTTAACCAACCCGGCTGATACAGGTGCTGTCACAATCGCCTTGCCACAGGACGTTCAAGGGGAGGCGTATGAATACCCGGATTATTTCTTTAAAAAACGAGTACATCGCTTTGAAAGAAGACAACCAACACAGGCGGAATTACAAGACGCAGTGGCTTTACTAACGAGTAAAAAGAAGCCGTTGATTGTTTGTGGAGGCGGTGTTCGTTACTCAGAAGCAGGAGAAGAATTAAAACATTTTGCGACTAAATATAAAATTCCTTTTGCAGAAACGCAAGCAGGGAAAAGTGCAGTTGAAAGTGAACATCCAATGAATCTTGGTGGCCTTGGGGTAACTGGAAATCTAGCAGCTAATCGAATTGCTAAAAACTCAGATTTAATCATTGGGATTGGTACAAGATTCACAGATTTTACTACATCATCAAAGCAGCTGTTCCAACATGAAGAAGTAGACATTTTAACGATTAATGTCTCTGAATTTCATGCATCCAAATTAGATGCATTAAAAGTAGTCGCAGATACGAAAGCAACCCTTCAAGCATTAGACCAAGAATTAGAGAAAGTTGCTTATCAGACAGGGTATCAAGATGAAATTGAAGTCGCGAAGAACGCTTGGGCTGCTGAATTAAATCGCCTCTATCAAACTACTTATGGCAAAGAGGGATATAAGCCAGAAGTGAGTGGACATCTTGATGAACTATTAGTGGAATATGAAGAGGTATTAGGTTCATCATTAACACAAACAGCTGTTATTGGTGAAGTTAATCAAAGAATTGATAAAGATTCGGTTGTGGTAGGTGCATCGGGAAGTCTTCCCGGCGACCTACAGCGTATGTGGGTGAACCGTACGCCCAATACGTACCACATGGAATATGGATACTCTTGTATGGGCTATGAGATATCAGGCGCACTCGGGGTTAAAATAGCTGAACCAGAGAAGGAAGTTTACGTAATGGTTGGTGATGGTAGTTACCTAATGCTGCATTCTGAATTGGTAACGAGCATTCAGGAAGGGAAAAAAATCAACATTGTCTTAATGGACAATGCAGGATTTGGATGTATTAATAATTTACAAATGTCTAACGGTATGGGTAGTTTTGGAACGGAATTCCGTAAACGAAGCAATGAAACAAACAAATTAACCGGCCCAATCATCCCGATTGATTATGCGCAAAGTGCCGCAGGGTATGGTGTAAAAACATATACAATTAGAACAATGGAAGAACTGCGTGCGGCACTCGAGGATGCAAAAAAGCAAACAGTTTCAACTTTACTTGACATTAAAGTGCTCCCAAAGACCATGACAAATGGCTATGATTCCTGGTGGAATGTTGGGGTTGCAGAAGTCACTCAGAAAGAAGAAGTAACCGAAGTCTCTGTTGAGCGAAACCAACAATTAAGTAAAGCACGTAAATATTAAAATGGAGCGGGGGACAATCATGATGTTCTCGAAAGAATTCGTAAAAATTGGGATTGCACCAATCGGTTGGACCAATGATGATTTACCAGAGCTTGGTGGAGAAAATACATTTGAGCAATGCGTTAGTGAAATGGCTCTTGCTGGTTTTACAGGGACCGAAGTCGGAAATAAGTACCCAAGGGATCCAGAAGTACTTAAAAAAGCGCTGAGCTTACGTGGGATGGAAATTGCAAGTGCATGGTTTAGTGCCTTCTTAACAACAAAGCCACTAGAAGAAACTGTGAGGGCTTTTATCAAGCGTCGAGATTTCTTATTTGAGATGGGAGCAAAGGTAATTGTTGTTTCTGAACAAGGCCACAGCATTCAAGGTCAAATGGAAACTCCTTTGTTTGATAATAAGCCAGTCTTTATCCAAGAAGATTGGGGGAAGCTAGCGGATGGCCTACATGAATTGGGGAGGCTAGCCCAAGAAAAAGATATGGATATCGTCTACCATCACCACATGGGGACGGGGGTACAAACTACAGAAGAAATAAATAAACTTATGGAACTTACAGATCCAAACTTAGTTTCATTATTATATGATACGGGGCATCTCGTGTTTTCAGGTGAAAGCCATCTTGAGGTACTCGAGCGTCACTTTGACAGAATCAAGCATGTGCACTTAAAGGATGTTCGGACAGATGTGGCTCAAAAAGTAAGAGAAGATAAACTAAGTTTCCTAACAGCTGTGAGAGAGGGAGTCTTTACTGTTCCAGGAGATGGCTCCATTGATTTTAGACCTGTATTCCAGTTATTATCAGAGCGAAATTACAAGGGCTGGATGTTAGTCGAAGCTGAGCAAGATCCAGCAAAAGCAAATCCGCTCGAGTTCGCGTTGATCGCAAGGAAGTATATCAAAGAAACAGCGGGAATTTAAGTGCTTAGCAAAATCTATGTCCTTAAAATACACAAGCAAGCAGAATGAATAGCTGTTTCGCCTGCTTGCTTGTGTTATAATAACTGAATTATGTGATGAGAGGATTTATACGAATGAAAGTCACGATTTATGATGTTGCAGAGAAAGCTAATGTTTCAATCGCAACGGTATCAAAAGTGATAAACAATAGAGGGAAGATTGGCTCGGAAACAAAAGAAAAGGTAGTTCGAGCAATGGAGGAATTAAACTACCATCCAAGTGCGGTTGCGTCTGCCTTGACGGGAAAACGTACGAATACCATTGGTCTACTCATTCCAGATATATCGAATCCTTTTTTTTCCGAAATTGCCCGGCACATCGAGAATCGTGCTCACCAAGTAGGCCTAAGTGTAATCATGTGCAGTACCGACTATAACATTGATAAAGAAACGAAATATATTGAACTCCTCCGTCGAAAACAAGTCGATGGACTAATTCTTTCATCTGGTTTTCGTAGTGATGATATCTTACAAGAACTAATTGATAATAAACTACCAGTTGCTATGATTGCACAGCACAATCCTTCAATGGCTGTTCATATGGTTTCAATAGATGACTATAAAGGTGGTTATTTGGCAACAAATCACCTCTTGTCTTTAGGACACCGTAATATTGGAATTATAGGTGAGAATGTTCGGAGTAGTAATTTACGGATTTATGGATACCGCGATGCTTTTCAAGACAATGGTTTAGTGGTTAATGAAGAAAACATAGTTCGAACGGATGGATCTGTGGCGAATGGATACACCATTGCTACGCAAATGATGAATTGGTCGGAGAGACCGACGGCTATTTTTGCCATAAATGATTTATTAGCAGTAGGAACTTTCCAAGCTGCAAGGGAGCTTCAGTTGCGAATTCCTGAAGATCTATCGATTGTAAGCTTCGATAATACAATCCTAGCAAGGACAACAGTTCCATCCTTAACATCTATTGCGCAACCTGTAGAAGAGATGGGAGCAAAGATAGTAGATTTACTATTAGAAGAAATTGAAGAACATAAAGAGAACAAAGAACAAATTCTTTTTGTGCCGGAGTTAATTGTAAGAGGATCAACAGGAGTACCTGCAGGTGGTGCGGATTAAATAAAAGCAATCAGTTATGGGGAGTTAGCTATTTTTATTTGGTTTGTCATTTTTGTAGATTGCTTGTAAATTATGTATTGTCATTTCCTATTAGCGATTTAATCTCCTTAAATATGAAACTCTGAATTTTATCGCACAATTGTCAAATTTAGGATAGGATTCGACATACATCATCGCTATTCGAAGTAATCCGGAATTTCAAAAAGAGTTATGAAATTAGCCAAAACCGAATTAATGTCAAGGACAGGTGACAGTTGGGATAATGCCCTCCCCAATGGGTCCCATTTGAAGGATGAAGTAGACTGTAAATCCTGTAAGACATTTGATGAACTTGAGCAATTTATAAAATAAAGAATTAGTGGATCTCCATGGAAACTGGGGAGCTTTTTTATTTGTGCTATTAGGACTGAACGTTGCTTTGAAGTGATTGCTGGGTCTAATACCATCTTTAATAACTGTATTTGATAGTATAATAATACTGGCTTAAAATTAGATAAGTATTGGAAAAAATTTTAGGTAAGGATGTTCACTATGAAGATTAACCGCATTCATCATGTAGCAATTATTTGTTCGGCCTATGAGAAGTCCAAAGACTTTTATGTGAATAAGCTAGGATTTACCGTATTAAATGAGGTTTTTAGGGAAGACCGTGCTTCATACAAGCTAGATTTATCAGTTGGGGATACCTATCAGATTGAATTGTTTTCTTTTATGAACCCTCCGAAAAGATCAAGTTATCCTGAGGCTGCTGGACTTCGGCATCTAGCCTTTGAAGTAGATGATATTGAAGAAGCGGTGAAGGAGTTAACATCAAAAAATATCGAAGTAGAAAATATACGTATTGATGAAATAACAGGTAAGAAATTTACCTTTTTTAAAGATCCAGATGATTTGCCTTTGGAAGTTTATGAGAGATAACTATTAATAATAAGTGGAACAGGAAGCTTAGTAAGTTTGATTTCCTGTTCCACCTAATTTATTTTTCTTTATTCTAAATTCCCTTTATTTAGTCGTCTTTGCAGTTCTTTAATGACAAGAGATGGTTTACTTATGACCCCATCAACAGGAGTATCAAAATATCTTTGGAGGGCACTGATTGTTGTTGGTCCCAAATAACCGTCAACGGTTATGGTTTCTTTTGGCGGGTTGGCTTTTTTGGGTGTAGGTGTTTGTCCAGAATCAGGACCTTTATAACTAACACCTTCCTCCCGACAAATAGCACGCACCACACATTCATACATGCCTTCTCGATAGGTTTTGTCCTTAATTTTTTCTGATTGTGGACCATCCACAAATTCGTATTCTAGGATTGTAGTCCGACAGAATCCTGTGAGTCTATGCATATAGTAATAATCTCCGCCAGATGCATTTTTTCGGGTGTACACAGGTCTCGATCTTACTGGATAGCCAGCTTTTCTTAATTCTTCCATTAATAATTGCTCAAACTTGCTGTCAGAATAGATGGAATGGATGGTTTCAGCCCCACTTCCTCCACCCGCATTAAAATGATGTGAAATGCATTTTTTGTATGTCTTCACCTTCGCAGTTCTTGCCTCAGGGTTTAACGTAACATCGCTTGTTCTAGTTGAGTCACTCGCAATCCCGAGCCTCTCCAAACGTTTGTCCACATATAGTGCTGCTTCTAAGGTATACACCTTTTCTGTATTCCCATTCGCTACGGCTCCTGGATCATTACCACCATGCCCAGCATCTTGAATCCAGCTCATTTATTAAATCACTCCTCTTTGATTAAGGTATTTTGCAAAGACCTAAATCCTATTTTAGAAAGTAGGATATGGATGAAAAACATATAGATTGCCACATTGAGCTCCATAAACATTTTCAGTTTCATAAGCCGTTAACATATTAAACTCAATACATTTCCATACCATCCGCTTAAACGTTGAGCGGGAAATGGCATGTTCGTTTAAGCCAAAGTTGGTACTCCGTACGATCGATTTCATGGATTCGTGGCAAACTCCTGAGCCTTTTGATGATAATTGAATTAACTGATTCAGTCCGAATACTTCTCCTCGAGTGAACTTCAATTGATGATCAATGAGCCAAATTTCCATATTGAGCTTAAACTCCTCATAATCGTGAAACTGTGAATACACTTGAATAGCCTTATCGGAGCACACTTTAATTCTCAGCATAACTTGAACCCCCTTTTACCATTGTTATAGGTAGATAATGGGGAAAAAGGGGCAATAAGTTTTAGAAATATTTAAGATAGAAGGATGCGGACGGTGTTCGGCCAATTAAAACAAGGGACAGAGGGATGACTTCGGGCAACTTTACAAATATGATATTCTCAGAAAACACCGATAACGGAAACCGTGTATGGCGCGAGTATACGATGAAGGGAATCAGAAGATCGAGAAACCATTCATAAGAAGAATAGAAACTAGATCGGAGGAAGATCTCTAAACTGTTTTTTGTTTGACGTAGGATAAATCCTTATCGTCGAAAGGTGTCACACGTTATTTCTAAATTTTCACTAAACGTTTACAACCCCTTAATAATCGCCCTCTATAATGGAAGGTAACCAGTTTTTGGGACGAGTTATCATGAACGAAACTAGCTCCTTACTCGTAATCCCGTAGGTTAATTTGGTTAGACTGTTTAACGGTGATTAAAAATCAGACCAAATTAGAGCTACTATACGAAAGGAGCTAGTTATATATGAAGGATACCATAAAATACGTAGGTTTAGACGTATCCAAGGAAAAAATTGCGGTTGCCATTGCCGAGGAAGGAAGGGAATCACCAAGATATTATGGAATGATTCCACACACCTTAGAAGCTATTAGAAAATTAGTTGAAAAATTAGGAGATCAGAAATATTTAAAAGTATGTTATGAAGCTGGTCCCAACAGATTATCCATTGTACCGTTTCTTGATAAGTTTAGGAATTGAGTGTTTTGTAATTGCACCTTCTTTAATTCCTTCTAAACCGGGAGAGAGGATCAAAACAGACCGAAGGGATGCGATTAGACTTGCCCAATTATTCCGTGCTGGTGAATTAACATCAATTTATGTACCAACTGAAGATGATGAAGCTCTTCGAGATTTGGTTAGAGCACGTGAAGATGCAAAAGAGGATGAGTTGAGGGCAAAACACCGATTAACCAAGTTTTTATTAAGGCATGATATAAAACCACCTGTCGGTGTTCGAAAATGGACCCATAAGTTTCGTGAATGGCTAAATGCATTAAAATTTACTCGTTCTACATCTAGCGTTGTTTTCCAGGAATATTACCATCAACTTCAAGAAATCGAACAACGAATAAAACGGTTAGAAGAAGAGATACAATTACAAGCAACCGAAGGTGTGCACGCACCTGTAATTCAAGCTCTTCAAACGCTTAGAGGTGTGACAACCATTACAGCTACAAGTCTAGTGGCTGAGATTGGGTCCTTCAAAAGATTTGCCACTCCTAAACAATTTATGTCCTACGTGGGTCTCATTCCAAGCGAATATTCTAGTGGTGAAAGTCGAAGGCAAGGAAAAATTACGAAAACAGGGAATAAACATGTTCGGCGCCTTTTGGTTGAAGCTGCTTGGAGTTATCGATATCAACCAGCAGTTAAAGGAGAATTAAAGAGAAGGCAAGAGGGGCAATCTGCCGCTGTTCAAGCTATATCATGGAAAGCACAAAATCGTCTTCATAAGAAGTATTTCCGCTTATTATCGAGGGGTAAAGAAAGTGGAAAAGCCATAACAGCAGTGGCAAGGGAATTAGCTGGTTTTATCTGGGCGGTTATCCAAGAAGTAGAGACTGACTCAAAAATTATGATTGAATCTTAATCTAAATAATAGAATACCGGAATTAAAGAAAAGATTTTAAGAGTAGGGCTCGAAGGCAAAGAATAACACCGGAAAGGATTATCCACGTGGTCCCTTTGTGCTATGTCTAATAGGCTAACGCACGTGACGAGTTAGTGGAAGATCCTTTATACGGAAAGATAAAATGTGAAAACCCACGAATATCAGAGTGCTAACCGTAGCTAGATTTTTGCCTTCGTGCCGTGTTCTTAACTTTTAAAAAAGGAGGAATTTAATTCTTAGCTTCAAAGAGTGTCTCATTCTAAGGATTACCAGTCAAGGAGAGCACTCGACAGGTAATCCTTAGAATGAGAAGTCGTCAGTAAGCTAAGAAGGGAAATCCCTAGCCATAAAATGTCTCAAACATTTAACACATAAAAGAAAAGAAGCTTAAATACGCTTCTCTTCTTAAGTGCGCCCAAAAAGCGCACTTATAAAAAGGGATACGGTGAGGTCTTGACAGTTTCGTTCATATCAGGGACCTGTCCCTCTGTCCCACCACAAAAGGGGAGATTATCGATATGGCTTTTCCAAAAGGGGTTATGAATAAGCCAGTGTTTATGAAATTATGGGAGAATTATCCGCTGTTTTCAAAGGTAATCTTAGATGTTGGTATTTTTCTAAAGTATAAAACGTTGAAATTGAATAAAATTCCAAGTATGATCACTCTTCCTTCACGAAATGTTATTTATGTTAATAATGCAGAAAATCGAGGAAGGGCGCTATTGATTAGTGATGGGATTACACAAAAGCGCGTTACCGAATTCTGGGGAAATGCCGTGGAATCGTACAAGCCGACACTGGTTCTAGATATTGGTGTGAACTATGGAGAGTGCATTTTTTCTACAAAGTATGAAAGAGATACGACAATCGTTGGAATTGAAGCGAATAAATATTTAATCGATTATATTGAGCGTTCGCGCCAACTGCATGTTAACGGTAAACAAATCAAAATTATTCATGCTTTCGCGGGAGAGCATGTAAAAGAGGATCAAGACTTCTTTATTGATACGCATTGGTCTGGCACCTCTTCAGGCGTGCAAATCTCAGAAAAAAACTCGATTGAAAAAACGGAAGTGCCTGCGATTACAGTTGATTCTCTCTTTGAAAAAGTAGCATTAGGCAATCAACGGCTTCTGTTTAAAATCGACGTGGAAGGCTACGAATTTATGGTTATGAAAGGAATGCGGAAACTTTTAAGTAATTGCCGTGATGTCCTAGGAATCGTTGAATTTGATAGCCACTATCTCGAGAAAGCGGGGGTTAACTTAGAGTCATATATGAATTTTTTAGGTAGGTATTTTGAGATTCAGTTTTATGATATGGATAATCAACTTTTGGAGCTGTCAGCTGTTTCATTTTCTGAATTGCAGAAGCAATATGGAACGGAGCATGTTCATACAGACCTAATTCTTTTATCGAAGCGGCTCAAGGAAAGAGATTCCCGAATTTTATCTATGTCTCAACCCTATTGATAGCGGGGCGCTTCAATAGGGTTGATATTTCACAATAGTGAAATCTTCTTTTGGGAAAATCTGTACTAAACGAGAATTATTATTTCAAACAATCGTTTGTTTGGCACGCGAGCTAAATAACGGTAAAAATTTTTAAATTCAATCAAGCGTTTGATTAAATGAAATTTATTGGTCCTAAAATCTGATGTTATAACAGATATTTTTCGATGAAAATTATATTAGTATTATATGGCGCAAAGAGTTGAAAAACTCATTGTGCCTTTTTCGCATGCGTCCAAAAATAAAAATTGGATATTGCACAAATACTAATGTTGAAATCCATTTAACGTAAGGCGAGGGATACCATGCAATCTACAACTTACCGAAGAGACCTAACAGAATCCACTACCTATCAAAAGGATTTATCCTCTAATGCATTAAAATATATCGCACTTATTGCCATGTTCTTTGATCATCTTTTTGCTGGTTTTATCCCTCAGGAAACGGTAGCGGGATTTGTTTTACGAATTCCTGGAAGGGTCGTTGCGCCGATTTTTTGTTATTTTATCGCGATGGGATATTTTTACACATCCAATATTAACAAGTACATCGAGAGATTGGTTATTTTTGCAGCTATCTCTCATTTTCCGTATGTATTATACTTTAAATTACCGTGGTGGAAAGCAACAAGCGTCATGTGGGGTTTAGCGTTGGGGTTAATCGCTTTGACCATTGTAAAAAGTGAAAGACTGCCGCTTTACCTGAAGCTAGCCTTGGTGTTTGTGTGTTGTATGCTTGCATATCCAGCCGATTGGAATTATATTGCGGTTTTATGGATCGTGTTTTTTGGCATTTTTCGAGGACAACTAAATAAACAATTGATCAGCTTTATTTTCATAGGGCTTTTTTTGCATATCATACCTGAAATCAGCAATTTGGGTTGGCACCATGCCTATCAATTTGGAATTTTCTTGGCAGTTCCATTGTTGGTTATGTATAAAGGCAGACGTGGTAAAAAATCAAACCTGTTAAAATGGGGCTTTTATGTCTTTTATCCATTACATTTAATCATTTTATATATGTTAAAATACATTGTTTTTACCTAGTGGAGGTAGTATGAAAAAATTAATTGCACTTATATCGTTAGTATTCGTACTGACAGCTTGTTCCACTACAGTTGTGGAAGAACCAATTGTTGAAGAGGCAATCGCTCCTGTTCAGGAAACAGATCCACTAGAAGAATTAGAACCAATCCCAACTCCAGTAAAATATGAAGGGGATTTGGAATTGCCGATTAACGGGGCAACAGGTTACACATCTATCGATTTAAACGTAATGTCAACTTCAACGATAGAATCTGAAACGGTTGAAACGTTGAAAGCTGGTACAGCCTTTACAATCGAAAAAGAGGAAGGAAATTGGTGGTTCATCAAAAATGCGACTTCAGAGGGTTGGGTTGACAGTACGTACTGTTTCATTAACCTTCCGGACGTGATTCCATCCATTGCATATGATAGTAGCAATACCTATTCTTCCAAATTTGTTTCTTCCGGAAAAACTATTCCTGGAATAACAGGACAATCTTTGTACGAAGGAAAATCAGTTAACGAGAGACTTGGAAAAGAGGAATTTATCGTTCCTGTCTTGTATTCCATGTCTAAAAAAATATTTCTCGCTCAGCAAGAAGCATTAACTAATGGGAATACGTTGGTCATCTATGAAGGGTATCGACCATATTCCACTCAAAAAGCAGTCGTAGCAGCATTGACAAAACTAGCAAACGTCGATAAAAGCGTGATGGCTGGGATAAACACAGCACCTTGGAGCACAAATTGGTTTATCGCTACAAGTGTCTCAAACCATCAAATGGGCTATGCGATTGATGTATCGCTAGCTAAAATTGATTCAAAAGAAGAGGTAGCAGTGGGTAAATATTTAGTAGATGATATCACTGATTACACGGAATACACAATGCCAACTCCAATGCACGATCTAAGTTTGGCATCTATCACATTTGCCAAACCAGTTCCATCTACATCTCCAACAGCTTGGAAAATTGCTAAATTAGCAGATTCAATGAATGAATCTGCCATTACACTTCAAAAATATCTAACAAATGCGGGTCTAACTCCATTAGCTTCAGAATGGTGGCACTTCAATGATCTAGATGCATTGAATGCCATCAAACAGCATCCAAGCGACGGGAGATATGTATTAACGGAATGCTTAAGTGTAACTCCATAGTGGGACAGAGGGAGCCTCGTCCAGGGATTCATTCAAAATACGGCTAAAAAGGCTTGGAGTTCAAATCTCTCAAGCCTTTTTACATTTCCTTTTTCCTAAGTGTCCGTAAGTTGTACAAGCTCATCAGTAATTAGAGGAGAAATTTCTCTTAATAATGAATTTGCACTGAAAATAACAAAAATAAACGACAGATTCCGGCTATGGACTCAAAAAACGTAAAAATGTGCGATTTTTCTCTGCTTAAACGGAAAACCTCCGCTTATATCCAGCGAAATGAGCCCAAATCTACATTTAACTGAAAAATTTCCGTTTATTAATAAAATACTTAAGCCCCCTTATGTTTCAAAAATAGAAGTGAACCTCATGTGTCTTTTTTTGTTCCCGCGCCCACAGCATCCCACCAATTTAGATATAGTAATTTTCCTAAATATGTCATACACTCTAATTAGAGTACATATGACAAGGAGGCTTACTATGATATCCCGCAAAGAGTTTGAGCTTATTAAACAGGAAACATTGGAATACTTCGAGAAATGCAAGATTGTATTAACAGAGGAAGAAATTGATAGACTTGAGATTGCAGATTTTGGGTTAAATAGAGTTAGAGAGCTTGGTTTACAGTTGATGGTATACATCAACACGGAGCGCTGCTGCGCAAAGGATTTAGTGCTTCTTCCAAACCAAACTTGTCCTGAACATCTACATCCACCTGTAGGAGAATCTCCAGGTAAGGAGGAGACTTTTAGATGTCGTTATGGAACCGTTTACTTATATGTTCCGGGACCAGCAGTCGACCAACCAAAAGCTAAAGTTCCTGAAGATAAAAAGGAAACCTTCACCGTGTGGAATGAAATCGTCCTAAAACCAGGTGAACAGTACACGTTAGAACCAAATACTTTGCACTGGTTCCAAGCGGGCGATGAAGGTGCAGTTGTGTCTGAATTTTCTACGATGAGTACGGACGAATATGACGTTTTTACTGATCAAGAAATAAAAAGGATTCCAGAGATTGAGTAGGAGAATTCCTGACGACATCACAGTTTTCGAAAATAAGCACGAGGTAGAAGAAACCGTGTGATTGATTCTCAACGAGATAGGGGGCATGACAGAATCTGTTCCCGCCCCCTAAAAAACGCATGGACTCCATGCGTCAACCAAAACTTATTTTAAATATTCTTCAATCACAAAATCCTCTAGCGGTGCGCCATCGTCCGAGTACATCCCTGTATAAATATCATGTTCCGGCAAGTAATAAATATAGATGGTGGCGTCAAAAGGTTTCGTTGATATCTTACCTGAAGAATCCCAGTACGGTCTTTCGTGGACATCTTTTACTTCCTTTATAAATGTAGCCCCTTCATAATTGGACATCATTTGGTCTGCTTCTTCTCTTGTAATCTTGTAATCAATTAGCTCCATAAGTTTAGTTTCTGAACTAGCGAGCTTCCAAACCCCATCTTCTTTTTGCAGCGAGATGGTCGTTTCATAGCCGCTATTGATCATGTTCGGCGTTTCAAGAAAAGATAGGGTTACTTTATCCTCCGTATTTTCACTGAGGTTATAGCGCACTGCTCCATAAAAATTCGGGAAAAATCGAGCATCACAGCCTGTAAAACAATAGTCTTTTGCTACTCCAAGCAAATGCCCTTGAACAAACGCATCTGTAGCAAATTCACGTAATTCTTCAGCGAGTGGACCATATTCAGCCTCGATAAAACCTCTTTCATAACCCCAGTTGTATTTTTCGGTAGCCTGGCTAAACAGATCCTCCACGTTTGTGAATAGGTCTTTGATTATGGCATATGCCTCTTCAGTGTTTAAAGGCACGTTAGAGGGAGCTTCGTTTGTCTTGTCAAGTGGCGTGTTCTCCTGTTGCTTCTCTACTTCATCATCGTCATCATCTGTATCCTCAACAACAGGCACTTCTTTTTCATTCAAATGGATGTCCTTATCAGGGAGGTTTTCGCTAATTTTTTCTTTATCGGCATGTGGCTTGCTGTTTTCAAAATCCTTTAACATTGGGGTTGCCAACAAAACCAACAAGAAGATGACTCCAGCTAATGATGCGTAGTATCCAATTTTCCGCGGCTTCTTGTGATTCATTCTTGACATTCTTTCGTTAAGCCGCTGTTTCTCTTTTTGATCGATGTTAATTTCGCGCTTTAAATAGGCATGCAGCTCTTCTTTTAGTTCCTTATCGAATTTGTCCATACTCAACACCTTCCTTAAGCAGTCTTTGTTTTAGTTGCTGCTTTCCTCGTGCCAATCTTGCTTTCACCGTGTTAACTTTTACATTTGTAATCTGACTAATTTCATTGATCGACAAATCTTGATAATAAAATAGAATCAGAATGTCCTTGTAAATCGCCGGCAGTTGGGAAATAGCCTCTAAAATTTGATTGGACTCCACTGATTTCACATACATATCCTCGGCTGCTTTTTCCTTGGAGTGGATAAAGGGTTCCATAAGTGGCTTGTATATGAGGTTTCGGAAACTCCATTTTCTTTGATAATCCTTGCACTTGTTGATTGTGATGCGGATAAGCCAAGTTTTATATTGTGCTTCCTTACGAAACGTAGCGAGATTTTTATAGCACGAAATAAACACATCCTGAATGATGTCCTCACACTGGGAAAGATCGTTCACATACATAAACGCAATTCGTTTCAAATCATTCGCATACATATCAAAAAGCTGATTTACAAGCTCTTCATTCGTTATCTCTTTTGTCATCTCTATACATTCTTCATTCACAACTTTCCCCCCTTACACTGATTAGACGAATCTCAAACCAAAACTGATGCATTTTAAATTGTGTTAGTTAGTACTATAGTTGTTGTACCTACATATTACAAAACTTTCAATATTCTCCGGAATAAAAATAGACCCAAAAAGTAGATAATAAAATCCGCTCTTTGGGCCTATTTATTTTTAATAGATTACAGGTTGGTATATGAAATTTTTTTATGCTGGGACTTATTACCTTGACTCGCGATTCGTTCATTTTGAACTAGCCTTGTTTCAAATAGCTTCAACGGGTCATAGTAGATTTCTGGGTTTGATTTCATTTTTGCTAGAATTTCTTTGTCTTGCTCAACACGATTCTTCGTGTCATCAATTACTCTTGAGAGTTCTTCTAATGATTCCTTATAAAATAAGCAAACATCCTGCTGCAGCGATTTATTGAAAAAGTCAAATTGCTGCCAAAATTTTCTCTGGACCGATTCGACAACTTCCATGTACGATTCATTTTCCACATAGCGTTTATACTGATTAAGCATATACGCTTGCTGTTTTTGTGGCAGCAGGCCTAACACTTTGCCTGCACCTTTTAGAAACACCTGTGCTGGATTGTGACGAAGCATGATGTTTTCCTTTTCAATTTGAATTTGATAGGTCATGCGACCGATGTCTCTACGCCAGTCCTCAACCACCTTGAAGTCACATTGAAGCTTGAGTTCTTTTTCAGGATATCCTTCTGCAAATGACTCGGTCATACCATCTAAGTAATCCTGGGTTGCTTCAAGTTTTTGATTCGCATCCTCAATCCATTCCCGAAGTTTTTCTGTAAGACCCGGTACAATCTCTTGATCAAATAAACTTCGAATCTCTTCATTCATTTTTTCGTTTAACTCAATGTGAAGTTGGTTTAGATTACTTTCTTCCGTTATATACTTTGAGCAATCTGCTAGGATTTTCGGTATTTTTTCAGTGATGTTAAGTTTAACCTCTGAAATTACGTCTGTAAACGAATCAACAATTTCTTTACTTTGGCTACTTTCCTTATCGTTCAGACTGTTGTTAAACCCAGTTAGTCTGGTGATAAATTCTTCATTATGTGCAATTAACTCAATCAGTTTGTTTTCTGAGTCAACTCGCTTTTTAAGCAGGTTAGAAATCGTTTTTCTGAGTAAAAATAGAATTTTTCCAACGCGATTGACCGTACGGTAGCTGGCCTTAATGTCACGTAGGACGTTGACGTTGCTGAAAGAATGAACAACCGCATCTGGGAAGTACTCCTTAATTTTTCCCTCGTTAAACATATTACGAAGCACAAAATGGACCGGAGTATCCTTGGCGGAATGTTTGAGTTGGGCAAAATAATCTAAGTCCAATTCTGTGAGTACTTCGGCTTCATGCACAAATAGAACGCCATCTACGACAGGTAAATAGCCAAAGGTTTTCCGTTTCTCCATAAAGTACTCGTTGTAACCAGTGGTATTCAGCCTTAGCCCTGACTGTTGTAAACGAGTGGAAGGTAGGTTTGTTTCGATAATTGAGTCTGGATTTGTAGCTTCTTCATAAGCAGTCAGCAGACTCCGGCCAGTATCGGATATCTCAGTAATTTCCTTCTTTTCTCCATATTGAATGCAGGCAAAAGAAGAAAGAGATGGAGTCAGAATTTCCTCTTCTAAGATTGAATTAATGAAAGAACTCTTTCCTTTACCAAGAACAAGCAAGTTCGTAGTATCCTTATCAAAAAGTTGTTCAAAGCCCCATACTAAGCGCTTGCTTGTTTCAATATTATTTTTTTGAGCCCAATCGATAATGGTCTTCATGAAGTGATGACACTCAGCCGTAGATATCTTGCGGCCTTGTGCATTTTCTAGAACAATTTCAGCCTCTTTGACAATCACAGTCTTGAACGCAGAAGGAAAAATATCATCCCACGCTAAGATTGCAGCTGCCGCATTCAATCCATTCGTTGCTGTAGTTGTATTCAACCAATTAATCAGCAGTTTTGGCATCAACTTTCCGATGTCACGCAATAAATAATTTCCTGTTGTTAATTGAAGATACGTCTCTTCAAATAAACTTGAAATATTATGCCAGGAATCGTACGGATCAATCTCTAAATCTTTCATTATCTGAATAACAGAATGTAACCAATCTAGGTAGTGGTCCGTATTTTTATAGTTTTGCCAAATCGCCGCTAAGAGCTGTTTAAATCTAGGTTGGTCCAATTCATATAGTGTTCGTAATAAGGAAACGAACGTATCAGGTGTAAATGTAACACCATGACCAGCTTCAAAGTATGAAATTAATCCATCAAACCAATATAAATCTCGAGTGCGATTAGCTTCATTTATCGCTAGCTCAACCGCACTTTTCCAATCTTCCTGTTCCTCATAAAAGCGTTTGGCAATCGATGTTAGTTCCGGATAATCGGGATTTCCTTCAATCGCTTCCTGTAAAACGCGATAAGCGGCATCAATCTTGTTGTCCTCAAGATAAAGGGAAAACAGGCATAATGAAACCTCACTTGTTAACACCTTATTTTTCGAAATGATTGAGCCATACATTTTTTCTGCATTTGAAAGTAATCCAAGCTCATAATACGCATCTGCAATATTCTTTTTTGCCCATGGTTGGAGATCATTTGTGATATTCTCCCATTTATAAATAGCTGCTTCATAATCCTTAGAATGAAAGTAAATTTCTCCTTGGGCAAAGCGGATATTCGCCAGGTCATACACTTCCTTTTCCTGCTCAACCATGTATGCCTCGCCAAGAATATCAACCGGATGTCTTTTATCATTTTCAGGAATGAACGCCTCATAATACCTTTTCGTAATAAACTCATGTTCAGATTTCATTTGTAAACCTCCATTGGTGGGACAGTGGATAGGTCCCGCGTTCCCAACTCGTTCTTGTCTGATTGGTTGAAGGAACCTGCTTATAGTCCCTTTAGGATATAAGGATACCCTATCATATTAATATACGTTTTATACTTCTTTTTTGTGGGGGGATAGGACTATTTGCACTATATATAATGCAAAACTTTCAACACGCCTTTACTTCAAACAAAAGTCAAGACATATTAGTGTGGAAATGAGTGTGGGTGGATACTACAAAACTCAATTAATTTAATCTCTAATTTGAATACTACGCTGAAAGGATTGACATTGAATAAATTAATTTCAACTATTTTGCTAATTGGTAAAATAAATAATTTTCAGAATTATTCATTTACAACCAAAGTTTTAAATGCTAAAATTAAAATGAAACCACGGTTTCACTGATTAAAATGTATGGAGGTATAAAATGGATAAATGGAATATGACAAAGGTTCTATTCGATGAGTCGCAGAACTATTTAGCTTCAGGCGTTTCTAGTAACTTACGGCTTGCTATGAAACCATTTCCTATATACATTCGAGAAGCACACGGCGCAAAACTGTTTGATGTAGATGGAAATGAATACATAGATTATATCATGGCATATGGTCCCCAAATTCTTGGGCACTCTCATCCGAATATTGTGAATGCTATCTGTTCCCAAGTCAAACAAGCCCAAACATATGGAGCACAGCATGTAGGTGAGATTGAACTAGCAAAGAGAATAAAAAAGTATGTCCCGTGCGTTGACTTAGTCAGTTATGCAAGTACAGGATCAGAAGCCGTGCAGGTGGCCTTACGGTTATCAAGAGCTTTTACTGGGAGACAAAAGTTTGTAAGATTCGAAGGTCATTATCATGGCTGGATGGATAATATCTTTACAGCGTTTGGAAATTCAAATAAGGAAGGTTCAACGAATAAAGGTTCAATTATACCTGGCACAAAGGGGCAAAACCTAAAGGCGCTTGAGGATACTATTTTACTACCTTGGAATAATGTTGAAGCGTTAGAAAAGACTTTAGTCGAACACCAAGATGAAATCGCAGCTGTTATTACAGAACCAATCATGTGTAATTCTGGATGTATTTTACCTTTACCAGGATATATGGAAAAGCTTAGAGAATTGACTTCAAAATACGGGATTGTTCTCATTTTCGATGAGGTCATAACTGGGTTTAGGCTAGGTCTTGGAGGAGCTCAAGAGTATACGGGAATAACACCAGATCTCGTTACAATGGGAAAGGCACTGGCGGGAGGACTGCCTTTAAGTGCAGTTGGAGGCAAAAAAGAAATTATGGAGCTCATTTCCAGGAGTGAAGTTTATCATATGGGGACGATGAACGGTAACCCACTATGTACAGCATCTGCTATTGCCTCCATTGATTATCTAAGTGATGAAAAAAATAATGCTTACACTCAAATGAATAAATTAGTTGATATCTTAGTTACAGAAATAAACAACCTCTCAGAACAATATAATCTACCACTGCTTATCAACAGAGCAGGCCCTGTTTTCCACACCATGTTCACCGATGAAACAGAAATCACACACTTTTCTCAATTCCAACAAAGAGATTCTAAAGCATTTGAAAGATTAGCGGAAATATTTTTAGAGGAAGGTCTAGCTGTTAGACCAAGTGGCTTATGGTACCTTTCAACTGCACACACTGAGCAAGATATTTATGCATCACTAGAAATAATTGATAAATCATTTCAGCGATTCAAAAATAGTTAATGGAGGGATAATTTCAGGGTGATTACCTTAACATTTATCAAATCCAGTAAACCAAAGCTAGGTGTAAAAACAAAACGAGGAATTTTAGAGGTACAAAGAGTTGTTGAGAAAATGAAGCAATCACATCATGATGTTTCAACATATCCCCTGACAGTACAGGAACTAGTAGCGGCAGAAAGTGCTGAACATGCATTAAAAGATATTTTGGATTTTTCGGAAAGCTTAGATGAGAGTTTTTTTCTTGATGAGAGCGAAATACAATATGGGCCAAGTGTTGTAAATCCTCAAAAAATTATATGTGTGGGATTAAATTATAAACCTCACGTTGAAGAATCCAGGATGGAACTACCTGATTATCCTATATTGTTTAGTAAATTTAATAATGCTCTCATTGGAAACGAAAGTGAAGTTTCGATTCCTACACATTCAACACAAGTTGATTATGAAGCGGAGTTAGCTATTGTAATTGGTAAAGAAGCGAAAGATGTTAAAAAAGAAGATGCTCTATCTTATGTCTATGGATATACAATTGCAAATGACTTATCAGCAAGGGATCTTCAATTTCTGACATCACAATGGTTACTTGGAAAGTCTTGTGATGGTTTTTGTCCATTAGGACCCTATCTTGTAACGAAGGATGAAATAGCGAATCCAAATGAATTGGGGATCAAAACATATGTGAATGAAGATATAAGACAAAATTCCAATACGTCTAAAATGATTTTTAATTGTGAAAAACTGATTAGTTTTATTTCGAGTCATATGACTCTCTTTCCTGGTGATGTGATTTTAAGTGGAACACCAGAAGGGGTCATACTGGGATATGAAAAAAGTGAAAGAGTTTGGTTAAAGAACGGAGATATTATTTCAATTGAGATCGACGGCTTAGGAAAACTAACTAACATAATAAAGGACCAAAACGAAATATGGTAGAAAAAGGAAATCCCAAGGATGCAATTAAAGAAAAAAATGAGAGATATACAATAAGTTCAGTGGAAAATGCTCTAGATTTGTTGGAAGCGTTCTTAGAAAATGAATCCCTTAGCCTGATTGAGTTAGAAAAATTACTAAATAGGCCTAAATCCTCATTATTTAGAATTATAGCTACTTTGGAAAAACGGGCATATATTACACGAAACTCTCGTGACGGAAAGTATTGTCTTGGTTTTAAACCCTTGGAGTTAACGAAAAAGATTTTACACGATAATGCACTCAGGAAATGTGCCATGGATGACATCATTTGGTTGGCTGAAAAATATGGAGATACTGTGAATCTAGGTGTGATGACAGAGGATGATGTGTTGTATGTGGAAATTATAGAAGGAACTCACTCACTAAGAATGAATGAAAGCGTTGGTTCTAGAGTGCCATTTCACTCCACAGCTATTGGGAAGGCCATTGCGTCATCTTTACCTGCGAATGAATTAGAAAGACTAATAGAAGTAAAAGGCTTCCCAAAGATTACTGCTAACACGATTCGATCAAAAGATGTTTTCTTAGAAGAAGTTTCGAAGATTAAGAATCTTGGTTATGCGGTTGATAACGAGGAGAGTGTTCTTGGAGCAAGATGCATTGCAGCTCCAATCTATAACTTTTATGGAGAAGTAGAAGGAGCAGTCAGTTTATCGGGCGTCATCCATCGTTTCCCAGAAGGGAACTTAAAACTAATTGCTAATGATGTGGTCTCAGTTGCAAAGAAAATTTCTAAAAAGCTAGGGTATATAGATTCTAAAAAACAATCGTTAGAAAAATGATGGTTAGTAAAAATAACCTCACAAATTGTAAATGGAGGCGCGTATGAGTCGACTTCAAAGGAATAGAATGTTGAACGGTATGAATGGGATCTGGAGGTTTCAGGATTTGTTGCCCACTGTTTCTGCACATAATCAAATCACTTTGGGAGAAGGGAATACTCCGCTCGTAAAAAGTCAACGAATTGCTAAGGAACTAGGCTTGTCTTCCCTGTATTTTAAATTGGAATCTACCAATCCTACTGGTTCCTACAAAGATCGGATTGCTGCTCTAGGAATATCGTGGGCTCTCGAAAACAATCGCTCAGCATGTATTGGAACTAGTTCAGGAAATGCGGGAGCATCCGTTGCAGCTTATGCAGCAAGGGCAGGTATCCCCTATCATTTATTGGTACTAGAACAAATGTCAGAAGCCAAGATGACACAAATAGTCATTTATGGAGCAAACGTAACAAGAATTAATGGATTTGGTGAAAGTGAACAAGTTGGCAATCTTGTGTTTGAATATATTGAACAACAAGCCCAAAAAAAGAATTGGGAATTAATGATCACTGCTTACAAATATAACCCAATTGCCATGGAAGCCGTTCAAACCATCTCCTTTGAAGTCTTTCAAAATTTAAATAACCAGACTCCGGATGCCGTTTTTGTCCCTGTAGGTGGTGGAGGGTTATTTACTGGTATATGGAAAGGGTTCTCTACCTTAAACGAAAGAAATCTTTCGAAAAAGGTACCACAACTTGTTGCGGTACAACCATCTGGTTGTTCAAATATTGTAAGAGCATGGAAGGAAGATAGCTCGATCCCTTTAGGAGGAGATTCCACGTCAGAAATATCAGGATTGCAAGTTCCGAACCCTCCTGATGGAAGTGAAGTACTCAAAGTACTGAATGAACAACATGGATGGGGAGAAATGATTGACGATCAATCCACGTGGAAATGGCAGGAAAAACTTGCAATCGATGAGGGGATTCTCTGTGAACCTGCAGCAGCTATCTCTTTAGCAGGTGTGGAAAAGGCTCTTATAGAAGGAAGAATTACCACGGATTCAGAGGTGGTTTGTATTCTAACTGGAGCGGGATTTAAGGATTCAAAAAGACTAGAGGCAATGGCTAAAAAAGTGCCAGAGGTGGAATTGATCGAAATAGAAAATCTTCAACTCTAAGAGATTAGTGTACTTTTAGGAGTGTTTACATGAAAAATGTAAGGGTAGGGCTAATAGGTTTAGGACGATTTTCACAATTACACATTCAATGCTTGTTGAACATATCAAATATAAAATTGGCTGCAGTAGCTGATGTACGAAAAGAGATTGTAGACAAAGCAAAGTCTGAACTGGGTTGTCATGGATATACAGATTGGAAAGAGATGTTGGAAAGAGAGGAGCTAGATGTGGTTCATGTATTAACACCAGAAGGTTTACACACTGAGCCAGTCATCTTCTCACTAAGAGCAGGCTGTCATGTTTTTGTTGAAAAACCACTTGCTACGAATAGCAATGATGCAAAAGAGATGATGAAAGTCGCTCAGGATTACGGAAAACAATTAATGGTTGGTCATGTATGTCGATTTGATTCCCGATATTCTCTTATTAAAGAGGAATTAGAAACGGGTCGAATTGGAAAAATCCGATCTCTTTATGCAAGAAGAAATAACCCTAAAAAATATTTTTCCATTTATCGCAGGTCAAATCCAGTTTTTATATTAGGGATTCATGATATTGATTTAATGCGTTGGTACACAGATTCACATGTAACAGAAGTGTATGCACAAAGCACACCATCGACCACTGGAGATGTTGATCTTATTTGGGCAATGTTAACATTTGATAACGGATCGGTTGGAATGATTGAGAATAACTGGCTTGTTCCAGATCGAGCACCTTCATTTATGGACGTAAGAATGGAAATCGTCGGGGAAGATGGTACTGTACATATTCAGGACCCTGACCAAACGATCACGTTTTGGGACAATGAGGGCCTAAGTACACCACCTATCTTCTCATGGAGTAATGTGCATGGAGTTCCAGTTGGTGCCTTGTTTGAAGAATTGAAGCATTTTTATCAATGTATATTTACAGATCGACATTCACATATACTAAACCCAGAAGATGCGTTATCGGCTGTAATGATTGCCGAAGCTATTGTTCAATCTATTAAAGAGAAAAAGCCAATCCTTATTCATAATTCTGATAAGTGAGAGGGGATGGGCTAAGTTGAAAATTAATGATCAAATTTACTTGGTGGGAAGCGGCCTTTTAGGCATGAATCAAACGGATAAGTACGATTGTAATGTATATCTGGTGGATGGAGGAGATTCATTGATCCTAATCGATAGTGGTGCGGGAATTAATCCTTCAAAAATTGTGGAAGAGATAGTGAGGAATGGCTATCGCCCTGAGATGATTGATTACATCCTCTTGACACATGCCCATGCCGATCACTCCGGGGGAGCTCACAGTCTTCAGCAAATAAGTGGAGCCAAAATTGTTTGTTCAAAAGACACAGCAAACATGATAAAAGAAGCAGATGAAGAAAAAATGTCACTTGTCTCATCGAAAAAAACGGGTGTATATCCAAGAGATTATACCTTTCATCGTGTAACAGATTGTATCGAGGTTTGTGATCAAGATACTTTGCAAATTGGTGGTTTAACCATTCAGGTGATTGAAACCCCTGGTCATAGTCACGACTCTATTAGTTTTTATATGGAAGAAATACATACACTTCTATCAGGAGATTTAGTATTTGATAGGGGAAAGATAGCAAAATTATCAACATGGGATTTCTCTTTACAAGATTTAAAGAAAAGTATAAATAGAGTAGCCGATTTAAGTATTGATGTTTTACTCCCAGGCCATATGTCTCCGGTGGTAAGAAATGGTCATGATGCTATCAGAAAAGCAAAAGGAATCTTTGACCAGCACAAGATTCCCGAGAGTATAGTGTAGCTCAAGTTTCTTGTTTCAAAATCAAAAGGTATACGGAGGAGAAAATGACAATTCGTAAGGAAGTTATATCAGAAAAAGCATGTAAACCAGGCAGTTTGTATTCTCAAGCAATCATTGTCGATGACTGGGTGTTTGTCTCAGGTCAAGGTGCTCTCAATCGGGATGGTAATGTCATTCAAGGTTTAGATATGAAAGAACAAACAACAATAACGATGGAATCAATTAAAGCCATTTTAGAAGAAGCTCGTTCTTCACTAGACCATGTTGTCAAGGTAACAGCCCATATAACGGATCACGCAAACTTCGAAGATTTTAATAGTATTTATCAAGAGTATTTTTCAATCCCATTTCCTGCAAGAACGACCGTTGTAAGTGGCTTAGCAGAAGGGATGTTAGTTGAGATTGATGTCATTGCAAAATTGAAAAAGTAAGTTAAGGGGATTGGGATTATGAGAATAGGGGTTGTAGGTTGTTACCATGAAACCAATACATTTGCACCAGGAATCACACCCTTAGATGACTTTCAAAAGGAATGGTATATAGGAAAACAATCTTTCTATCAAGCATTTCAAGGGACAAAAACGAGCATGGGTGGAGTAATAGATGCAAGTGAAACATTCAATTTTGAACTTGTTCCTCTCTTTTATACCCAAACTCTCCCATCAAGTACTGTTAGTGAAGATGCAAAAAATGCGATTATTAAGGAAATAATCCATCAAGTTAGAAAAGAACAAGAAAGCTTGGATGGCTTACTCGTTATTTTACATGGAGCAATGGCTAGTGAGAAGTGTCAAGATGTCGAGGGTGAGTTACTTCGACTGCTAAAAGAAGTTGTTGAGAGTAAGCCGATATCTGTCACAATTGATCTTCATGCAAATCTAAGTGAGGATATGGTGCGAATACCAAGCTTTATTGTAGGCTATGATACATACCCTCATATAGATGCTTATGAAAGAGCGATAGAAGCGACTGAACTATTGATAAAGTACATTACTAATCAAGTAAAGCCTACTAGTCATCTCGAACGAACTAATTTGCTAATTGCTCCGACATTAATGAACACAAATATCGAACCAATGAGTACGTTAATGGCGAGAGTGTTTAAGTATGAAAAAGAAGCTGATGTATTAACGATTTCTATCGTAGGAGGCTTTGCCTTTGCTGATGTTTTTTGTGTAGGGGCCAATGTACTTGTGACAACGAATGACAATCCTCAGAAGGCAGAAAGAATTGCATGTGAATTATCCCAATGGATGAGATTGCATCAAAACGAATTTCGGCCGGTTTTATATAATCTCGAACAGGCCAAAGAATATGCAAATCAGCAAACAGATTTTCCAATTGTCTTCATTGAATCCTCAGATAATGTTGGAGCAGGAACACCAGCAGATGCTACTCACACTCTACGATATTTAATTGAACATGAAATGAACGAATTTTTGATAGTCATTCATGATTATGAAGCTGTTAACCTTGCATTCGCTATTGGTGTGGGTGGGGAGCTTGATTACCCAATAGGAGGAAAAAAGGATATAAAAGACAATAAAGATCCGCTTCATGGTCGGCCTGTCAACGTCTTTGGAAAGATTAAACTGCTATCCGATGGTGTTTATAGACATCGTGGACCGTATATGACAGGAATGTTAGCCAATATGGGAAAGACCGCGGTAATTGAAATTGAAGATAATAAGTCCAGCATCATTCTTACTGAAAAGAGAGTTGCACCGTGGGATATCAATCATCTCAAAAGTGTCGAAGTCGATCCAATTGATTTTAAAATTATCGTAGTGAAAGCAGCGGTTGCTTGGAGATCGGCGTTCGGCGATATTGCAAAATATGCAATTGAATTAGATACACCAGGTTCAAGCAGTTCAAATCTCAATTATTTTGAGTACAAAAATATTCCTGAGTCATTAGAAGTGATAGCAGGGGGTAGTGGTAAATGATTTCTTCTATGACTAGAAAGTCTATCGACAATTTCGATCTCAAACAGGTTAAAGCAGGGGAGAAAGCAAGCTTTGAATTAGTGTTTGATAGGGAAGTTAAGGAAGGTTTTATCCCAGTTAATGTAATCAAGGGACAAAAAGAAGGAAAAACACTATTAGTTTTAGGTGGTGTTCACGGGGATGAATATGAAGGGATTCAGACGATTATCCAAGTTTTTCGGGATCTTTCCGTTACCGATATTACTGGTACATTAGTCATGATTCCTGTTGTAAACGTTTCCTCCTATATAAATGGCACTCGAACTACTGGTGTTGATGGAGAAAATCTTGCTAGAGCATTTCCTGGTGATTCAAACGGTAATTTTACTTCAAGACTTGCCTGGCATTTACATGAGACGTTTATTCGAAATGCAGATTTCTTACTAGATTTACATAGTGGAGGAACGCATTATGCCATGCCAGCCTTAGTTGGTTACTATTATGATTCCAACTCTCAAATTAGCCAAATATCAAAGGCGGCAGCTGAAGCATTTGGAATGAAAGTGATTTGGGGCCATGAACAAGTCGGTCCAGGAAGAACGATTAGCTCAGCACTTTCACTTAATGTTCCATGGCTTTATACAGAAGGATACGGTGGCAAACGTATAAAAAGAGAAGAACAAAAGCAGTATGAAATTGGAGTTTATCGATTATTAAACTATTTAAGTTTGCTAACTGTACCAAATAAATGGGTGAACGAGCCAAAGGAAGAAATAGAATTTCGTTTGTTAGGTGATGGAAATCTAGATAAGGCTGCATTTGCAGAAAAGGACGGCTTTTTTATTCCCTCAGTCAACTTGCTTGATGAAGTAAAAACAAACGATAGGGTAGGGATACTATATGACCTATTTGGAAATAAACTGCAATGGATCATGGCGGAAAAGCCAGGTGTGGTCGTCATGTTAAGGGAAACTCCATTTACTAATAAGGGAGATGGCTTGTATGCTTTAGCCGAAATAGAAAATTAGATAAAGATGCTTTGAGAATAAAAGAGTGAAAGATTCGTATTTTAAGGCTGAATAGCCTTGAGATAAATAAAAAAGTTTTTCAAATTATAAGGAGGGGTTAGTTAGTGAAAAAAGTTTTTAGTTTCTTGTTAGCTGTATTTCTTTTGTTAGTCGTTGCTGCATGTACAAATGACAGCAGCACTGACACAAAAGAACCTGATTCAAATGAACCATCTAAAGAAACAGTTACAAACGATCCAGCAGAAGAAACGGAGTACGAAAATCCATTGGCAGATCCACGAGTAAGGCAAGCCATTAATTATGCAATTGATAAACAGGCGATAGTAGAGCAAATATTACAAGGTAAAGCAATCGTGGCGGATAGTCTTACACCGAATGGCGATTGGAAAACGGATGGATTAGATGACTATGCCTATGACCCGGAGAAAGCTAAGCAACTACTAAAAGAAGCCAATTGGGACCCGAATTACGTTATTGATGCTGTCGTTTATTATGGAGACCAACAGACGGTTGATTTAATGACAGCCGTTCAAGCATACCTATCACAAGTGGGAATGAAGATGGAATTTCGAAAATTAGAGGGAGATTTAGCTGCGCAGCTCTGGGTTCCTCCAAGTGATCCGAAAAATGGACCATCGGCGGTGAAGTGGGATATTGCTTACGGTGCTATCGCAGCATTATCTATGCACGAATACTATGATCGATTCATGAGCGGGTTTCCAAGTAATTCTCATACCCCAACAGATCCTAAGTTAGATGAACTCATTCAAGCAACCAATGCTACGACTGATTTAGAAGAGCAGAAAAAAGCCTTTTACGCGTTACAAAAATATGAAAATGAATCGTTACCTTTAATTCCTTTATATTATCAGCAAGTATTTGTTGCACAAAGCGATCGCCTTGATCGGGCGAATTCTCCATATGGTAATGAGCAGTTCAACTATGATTGGAATATCGTGAATTGGGACATTAAACCTGATAGCAGTGGAAAGAAGGTTATGAAAACAAATGGAGGTCCGGTACAGTTTTTTGAAACACCATTTCTTAATCCGGGCAACTACATGAGTACAAAGGTTCTATTTGATCATCTGATTGTTGCAGATGAAAATCTAAACCCTAAAGAGGGGGAACTAGCTTCAGATTATACAGTAAGTGAAGATGGAAAAACAATTACATTTACATTAAGAGACGGAATAAAATGGCACGACGGTTCGCCAATTACACCAGAGGATGTAAAGTGGACGTTTGAAATTGCGACCAAGGTTCCGACCTTGAACGCAGTATTCATGTCATCTTTAAACAAATTAGAAGGATATCAAGAATATGTCGATGGTGCTGCTGATGAAATTTCCGGTATTGTGATCGAGGGAAATACTATAACATTCAATTTTGAAAATCTTGCTCCAGACGCATTACTTATGTTTACTCAGTTACCACCATTACCAAAGAAACATTTTGATGGTGTAGATCCGTTACAAATGCAACAATCGGCATTCTGGCAAGCACCAATTGGTTCTGGTCCATTTAAGATTAAGGAAGTTTCCATGAACAACTTTGCGACGTTTGTTCCGTTTGAAGATTATCATCGTGGTGTGGCCAAAATCGAGGAGATTCAAATGTACCCAAGTGCAGAGTCTGATCCAAATCTAGTTAAAAATGCTGCAGCCAAACAGCTAGATTACGCTTATACAAAGAGTGTTCAAGATGTCCTGTCTTTAGAGGATATGTCTCATATGACGATTACACCGGTTGACATTCGATACACTCGTCTGTTCTTTATTAATAAGTTTCCCAAAGAATAAACGTTAGTTGACTTTGATGAGCAGTGGGGCTGCGCATTACGACCAGCAGCTCTATTGCTTTTTCAATATTGAAGGAAAATGATTAAGAAAGGAAGATGGCGATGCTAACTTACATCATTCGCAGGTTACTGATGCTGATCCCTATGGTAATAATCGTTAGCTTTCTGATTTATGGCGGCATGGAACTTATGCCTGGCGATACCATATCTTTTATCGCAGGCCCAGATGCGATGGCAAATTTGTCTCCTGAAAAGTTAGATGCTTTAAGGGAATCGTTGGGATTAAATGATCCGTTTATCGTAAGGTATTTTAATTGGTTCGTAGGAATTCTTCAAGGTAATTTCGGCTATAGTTTAACAAGTGGAACACCTATTGAAGAAATTGTCTTAAGCCGTTTGCCAGCAACATTGCAATTATCATTTATTGCAATTATTTTTTCATTAATTATAGGTAGCATTTTTGGGCTAATTAGTGCACTTAAAAGGGGTACGATTGCTGATAATTCGTTAACCGTAATGGGAATGATTGGTTTATCGATTCCAGAATTCTTTTTTGGGCTTGTATTTCTTTTAATCTTTGCGATTGACTTACAATGGTTTCCGGTAAGTGGTCGGATGCTTCCAGGACAAGATGGCTTTTTGGATCGAATTCCGCATCTTGTACTTCCATCATTGGTCTTAGGAATTGCTATGATTGCAGGTGTAATGCGCTATTCGCGTTCTAGCATGCTGGATGCAATTAACAAGGATTTTATAAGAACAGCCCGCAGTAAAGGTATTCCGGAATGGAGAGTGAACTTAGTTCATGGATTTAGAGTTGCTTTAACGCCTGTTGCTGTATTAGTAGGTTTTCGGTTACCCATGCTGATCGGCGGAACTGTTGTCATCGAGCAAATCTTTCAATGGCCAGGTGTAGGTAGTGAGTTCCTCTCAGCGATTCAAGGACAGAATTATCCATTAGTGATGATGATTGCATTATTATTTGTATTAATTGTGCTGCTATCGAGCTTTCTTGTGGATATTGTAACCGCGTTGTTGGACCCGAGAGTTCGTTTAGGATAAAGGGGTTGATCAGATGAAGTTGGTACCTTCTAATAATTCGGGTTTAAATAAAAAAATGGATAAAGTCAGGTTGGCAGAGGAATCGGGAAAAGTTAAAAAACGTCTAGGTAATCGCGCGCTAAGGAAATTGTTAAATAACAGGTTATCTGTATTCGGTCTCGTAACCTTTATTTTTCTTGTTGTAGTTTGTGTATTAGCTCCTATCATTGCTCCTTATGACCCATTAATCATTGATCTTAGCAGTGTTCTGCAGCCCCCGTCTAGTGAACACTGGCTAGGCACTGATAAACTTGGGCGAGACATATTATCACGTATCTTATACGGGGGGCAAATTTCGATCTTAATTGGATTTGGAAGTGCTGTTGGCTCCGCCATCATCGGAGTTATTCTTGGCAGCTATGCGGGGTACAAAGGAGGATGGATAGACGCCATTATTCTACGAATCTCTGAAATTTTTATGGCGTTCCCACAAATTATCTTAGTGTTGTTACTCGTTGCATTTCTAGGGCAAAGTATGATGAATTTGATCTTTATTTTTGTGATTACCGGATGGTGCGGTGTTTATCGGATGGTAAGAGCACGCATGTTATCCATCAAGGAAGAAGAATATGTTCAGGCATTACGAGCTTTTGGGTTAAATGATTTTATTATCTGTTTTAAACATATGCTGCCAAACGCTATTGGTGTAGTTATGGTAGCCCTTACTTTAAATACAGCCATGTTTATCCTTCAGGAAGCTGCGTTAAGTTTTTTAGGTTTGGGAGTACCATTTGAAATTGCCACTTGGGGGAATATCCTCAATGTAGCAAATGATTTGAATGTTTTAAAAGAAAATTGGTGGATTTGGTTCCCGGTAGGGATTGTGATTTCACTATTTGTACTAAGTGTTAACTTTATTGGGGATGGTCTTCGTGATTCAACAGATCCATCTCAACAAGGATAGATTGGAGGAAATTCACATGAGTGATCAAACTGTAATTACGGTTGATAATCTAAAAACCTTTTTTTACACAAATCAAAGATGTAATAAAGCAGTGAATGGTGTTTCCTTCAAAATTAAAAAAGGAAAAACGCTATGTGTTGTTGGTGAAAGTGGTTGTGGCAAAAGTGTAACAGCTGCTTCAATGATGCAGTTGTTACCAGAATTTTCAAGAATTGAAGAAGGTGAAATCATTTATCATAGCAGCCACGGTGATATTAAAATAAACGAGTTGCCTAAAAACGGAAAAAAAATGAGGTCACTACGTGGCGCAGATATCGCAATGATTTTTCAGGATCCGATGACTGCCTTAAATCCAGTATATACAATCGGATATCAGATCATTGAAAATTTAAGGTACCATACGGATTTGAGTAGAAAGGAGGCCAGAAAAAAGGCGATTGAATTACTTCGAATGATGGGAATTCCTCTACCCGAACAGAGAATAGACGACTATCCTCATGAATTTTCGGGTGGGATGCGCCAGCGTGCTATGATTGCGATGGCCATGGCGTGCAATCCAAAAGTTTTAATTGCAGATGAACCGACCACTGCCCTTGATGTTACCATTCAAGCTCAAATCTTTGAACTCATGAAAAAATTAAAAGAAGAACATGAAACTGCCATAATGATGATTACTCATGATATGGGTGCAGTGGCTGAGTTAGCTGATGATGTCGTTGTAATGTATATGGGCAATATCGTCGAAAGCGGTACCAAGGAAGAGGTTTTACGAACTCCTGCACATCCATATACCAAGGCGTTATTAAAATCTATTCCAATATTAGGGAAAGGGCATAAACAGGAGATTGAGCCAATAAAGGGTTCTACACCAGACCCTTATGACCGTCCTCAAGGTTGTCAATTCCATCCTCGATGCAAGTATTTTTCCGAAAAATGTTTGGAAATGCCTAGTGAAAACTTTATTAGTAATTCTCATTCTGTTCGGTGTTGGAATTACGAAAGGGTGTTACAAGATGGAGAAAAATAAAGAAGTACTTTTAAAGCTTAATAATGTAAGAACCTATTTTCCTGTACAAAAGGGTGTAATTAAAAGAAATGCAGGATACGTAAAGGCTGTAGATGGAATTGATCTTGAAGTATATAAAGGAGAAACGCTTGGTCTTGTAGGGGAAAGTGGATGTGGAAAGACAACATTGGGGAAATCAATTTTACAATTGATAAAACCCACAGAAGGTTCCATGATCTATCATTTTGACGGTGAACCAAAGGATTTAGTGAAGCTTCCGAAAAGAGAGATGGACAAATTACGTCAAAAACTGCAGATTATTTTTCAAGATCCTCATTCATCGTTAAATCCTGCCTTCACCATTTTTGGATCTCTTGAAGACCCATTAAAAAAGTTCGGGATAAAGTCAAAAAAGGAAAGACGTCAAATAATAGGAGATCTCTTAGAATCCGTTAATATGAACAGAGATTATATGTACCGATACCCGAATGAATTCTCAGGAGGTCAACGACAGCGTATTGGAATCGCACGAGCCTTAAGTGTTCAACCAGAATTGATTGTTTGCGATGAGGCAGTAAGTGCGCTCGACGTGTCGATACAAGCGCAAGTCCTCAAACTTTTAAAAAATTTAAAGGAAGAAAGAAACTTAACTTATATATTTATAACACATGATCTAAGCGTTGTTGAATATATCAGTGATCGGATTGCTGTGATGTATTTAGGAAAAATAGTAGAACTTGCAGACGCAGAAGATTTGTATTCACACACTCTTCATCCTTATACAAAAGCACTTCTTTCTGCGATACCGATTGCTGATCTTGACCGTAAATCAGAGCGTATTGTATTAGAAGGTGATGTGCCTAACCCAATAAATCCTCCTTCAGGCTGCCCCTTTCATCCAAGGTGCAAAGAGGCAGTTGAAAGGTGTAAGCATGAAGTGCCCAAGTTGAAAAAATATCGTGTAAATGGAAAAGAGCATTTTGCCTCATGTCATCTTGTTGACGAAAAATACCAAGTAGGGGGAAAACAATGAGCTACTCAATTAAGGAATTTAAAGGTGTTATTCCAGCTTTAATCACTTGTTTTGATGCAAAAGAAGAATTTGATGAACATAGACAAAGGGAAGTAGTTAGGAAATTGCTTTCAAAGGGTGTGCATGGATTTTATTTGACTGGAAGTACAGGTGAAGCGTTTTTAATGTCGTTGGAAGAACGGAAGAAGGTAGTAGAAGTTGTTGTGGATGAGGTTGCAGGTCGTGTTCCAGTGATGGTTCATGTAGGGGCGATAAGTACAAAATTGTCGATTGAGCTTGCTCAGCATGCCTATAAATGTGGTGCGGATGCGGTATCATCGGTTCCTCCGTTTTATTGGCGTTTTAATAATGAACATATTTATCAATATTATAAGGAGCTAACAGAGGCAACACCTCTGCCAATGGTTATCTATAATATTCCATTAGCTGGAGTAATGGGATTTGAGCTTATTCTAAAACTTGCCACGATTGAGGGTGTAAAAGGAATCAAATATACGAACCATTCTCATCATGAAATCATGCGGATTAAAAGTGAGATTGGAAGCGATTTCGTTGTGTTTTCGGGTGCTGATGAAATGGCCATGTCAGGATTGGCTTCTGGTGCAGATGGAATCATTGGATCCTTTTATAACTTAATTCCCGAATTGTTTATCAGTATCTATCAAGCTGTTCAAAAGGGAGACTTAAAAGAAGCTATTGAAAAACAATCGATCGCGAATGAAATCATTAACTTTTCACTAAGCCGTGATTATTTTTCGGTCATGAAAAATGCGATGTCATGGATGGGTGTAGATGCAGGATACTGCAGAAGGCCATTTATCAATTACGATAAAGAAGAGGTTGCTAAATTAAGAGAGCAATTCATAGAGTTGAAAAACGCAAAGAATCTTCAAGGAGTAGATTTTCTAGGAGCCTTAACTACGGAAGTGAATAGGTAGGTGTGTATGTAACAACTTAGCCAGATATGTAAACTTTGAAAGTAGTTACATATAAAAAATAAACAAGGAGGACTTTACCAGTGGTAAAAAGCAGAAGATATCTTTCCAAAAAAAGGTTCAAATGTTGCTTAGCCATACTGTCATTGTTTTTCTTTGCTTTCCTAGTAGGTAACCCAGAGAATCCGGTACATGCAATTGAAGCTAATACGCCATTAGGCTTACATGTAACTGACTCCTGGAATGTAACCGACCAAAACACTTTCCCAGATGGAGTACTTCTTCAAGCACAACGTCCCGCTCTAACCGAAGCGCCTAATGGAGATTTGCTAGCAGTATTCAATACATCTGGTGATGCTCATCCCGGTGGAGAGCTTAGGATGATACGCTCTACAGATCAAGGGCGTACATGGGGTCCATCTGAACTTATTGCAACCTCGTTTCTTTTTGGGGAGAAAGGAAGCATTTCATCAACGAGAGGAATGACCACATTAACAAACGGAACGATTTTATTACCCTATAACGATGCTGTCAATCATTCCAATTACAATAACCGTGAATCAAGGCTGTTTATTGCAAAATCAACAGATAACGGCTTTACATGGGAAGGAACTCAACAAGAAGTAGAACTTCCAATACCGATTCGCGAAGCACATATCGGGGGCAGCCAAATTCTTGAGCTTGAAGATGGTACATTGTTATTACCGATTTGGGGTGCTACTGAACTTGTAGAGGATTGGCAAACAAATCCGATGAGGTGGCGTTCCGGTGTATTACGATCATTTGATGGAGGGGAAACGTGGTCAGATTATCGGACAATTGCTTATGATCCGAATAATCCACCGCAATATCCACCATTCCATGGATCTAAATATACAAGTGGTGCAAATGAATTATCATTACAAGAATTACCCGATGGTCGGATTGTTTCTATTATTCGTTATGCAGCTGGCGTTGGTCCAGATAAGGGGCAAGTTTACTTATCTTACTCCAGTGATCAAGGAGCAACATGGACGAAGCCTGTAGCTACTGGTAAACAAGCAGAGGCACTATCCTTAACACTCTCAGCTTGCTCGAAATACCTTCCAGAGGGTGAATCAAAGCTGCTAATGGGGCACCGCTATCTTTCTGATTCTGGTCAAAGGGTTGGTAAGGCAGCAATTAGTGTTTCTTATGATTCAGGTGTTACTTGGGAAGCACCTGTTTACTTGCAAGATCCTAGCGGGGAAGCCAATTTGGGTGCAGCAACTGGTGAAATAGCATTCCATCATCTAAATGATACTCAGTTACTCGTCCTTTTCCAAGTTTCCCTTAATGGGGCACCATTTAAGATTGTGGCAAATATAATAGAAGATTCTAGTAATCCATCAGACTGTATTTCAGAGTATAACGTGGCAAAAGAAGGACAAAAAACAAATCCTACATTCTTTATTGAAAGAAGCGATCGTGACGAATGGCCATGGCCATTTGCTGTTCGTAAAACACAATCCAATGCTACCACATTTGTTAAAGATGTTATTGCTGACCAAGCGCCAAAATTAAGTTGTATTCCATCGAACTCTATGCAGCTTTTGCGTAACGGGATTCCACTTGATCCTGACAAAACGTTGGCAGAGGTGGGAGTTCAAAATGGAGATGTTCTTCAACTTTTAGATCGAAAACCACAAAGCAATCATTTTAAAGTGGGATTTGCAGAAATGGACGTTTCACCAGAAACGCGACATATATATAGTTGGGATAATGCGTGTGCGAGTGGACCGATTGCATTTGACTATAATTCACGAAGCCTGGGAATCGAAGTAAATAAACCACATACTAAAGTAATTGATACTGTTGAATTGCGAAATCGCGATGACCGAAACCGATTGAATGGCAATAACTACGAACTATATTCTAGTCCTGATAACATTCATTATACAAAAGTAACAGATTGGACATTTACAACTAAAACGGAAGAAGGGCGTATCATCCATGTTTTCTCAGGGCTTAATGTAGCGGACAACTACCTGAAGATTCACCAGTCTCACACAAACACATCCTATCGATTTGTCATTAGCAATACAAGAGAGGACATTCACGTGAAATTCACTCAAGCTAAATAGCGACAAGGGACAGGATTCGTGTCTGTAAAGTAAAGACATTACAAATTGCAAAGGTAACTTTACTTTTGCAATTTGTTGTTTTTTTTCGACTAAATAGTAGATAGGGAGATGTACAGTGAAAAAGGAAGATTTTTTTTTAATCATACATAAACACTTAATCGTTTCTTGCCAGGCGCTTGATCATGAACCACTCCATGGCTCAATGATGATGGCAAAGATGGCCCTGGCTGCAAAAGAGGGGGGAGCCGTTGCGATTCGTTGTAACTCAGCTGCTGATTGTTCAGCAATTAAAGAACAAACAGGACTTCCTGTCGTTGCACTTTTGAAACGGGATTATCCCGACAGCGAAATTTTTATAACAGCTACACTTAAAGAGGTGAAGGAGCTCCTTGCTATAGAGCCAGATGTAATTGCATTAGATGCCACAGTTCGCAAAAGGCCGAATGGGGAAACGTTAGAGGAGTTGGTTAGTTATATACATAAAAAAAGTAATGCATTGGTTATGGCGGACATTGCGACATTGATGGATGCAGATTATGCGATTCGATGTGGTGTTGATATGGTATCGACCACACTTTCCGGATATACCACTGACAGTCCCAAGCTGGATGGACCAGATTTTGAATTGGTGGAGCAATTATGTAAGGTAGCAAATGTCCCAGTCATCGCTGAAGGTAGGATCAGTACTCCAGAACAAGCCCGTAAAATGTTAGAGTTGGGGGCTTGGTCAATTGTAGTCGGAAGTGCCATTACGAGACCACAGCTTATTACTAGAACATTTACTAAAGGTATTTTCGAAGTATGAGAAAGTTCTTAGCATTCGATATCGGTGGAACCCATATTAAGCATGGTATTGTGAATGAGGAAGGAATCATTCTTTCCAGGGGATTAGCAGACACTGAAGCGCATCTTGGAGGTCCAGCTATCATTGAGAAAGTAATAGAGTTAGGTAAATTATTACTGGAAAGTCACACAGTGGATGGGGTTGCAATCAGTACAGCGGGGGTAGTCGATAGTAAATCTGGAAAAATCCTAGCAGCTTCTGATACGATTCCTAATTATGCAGGTGTGGAGATAAAAAAATTAATGAGCAGAGCTTTAGAATTACCTGTAAGTGTACGCAATGATGTTGATTGTGCCGGACTTGGTGAGTTATGGCTTGGAGAGCATCAATCGGAAAATTTTATTGTCTTAACACTTGGTACTGGAATCGGCGGGGCAATTGTCATTAATGGAAAAATGTACTCCGGGCATACCTTTAGTGCGGGGGAATGGGGATTCATGCAAATTGAGGGTGAACCCTTTGAAAAAAACGCTTCAGTAACAGGACTTATTCGTTTTGCGCAGGAATATAAAGAAAATCGAAATTGGACTGGGAAGGAAATTTTTGAACTATATGATAGAGGGGATATTGAGATCAAAAAAGCAGTTGCGCAATTTTATCGATACCTTGCGATTGGCATTTCGAACTTGATCTACATTTTTAACCCTCAGAAAGTAATCATCGGAGGAGGAATTACCACAAGAGGGGAAAGGTTTTTACTAGAAGTAAAAGACGAAATTAAAAAACATCTTAAGCCAAGTTTTTATGAAAATACAGAGATAGTCCTAGCAAGGTTATCCAATCAAGCGGGGCTAATAGGCGCCGTTTATCATTTTTTACACGATGGGACAGAGGTTTTTTGATCCTAACGAAATAAATTCATGCTTTTTTTGGGGTGTGATTAAGTAAGTGTGGAAAAGGGCCCAATAAGAAAAAATCTTATTGGACCCTTTAAACATATTATAAACCATTTGCGAGTAAAGTCGTAGCTGCACTAACTAGAATGGCAAGAACTGGAATAGAAACGTATAAAAGAATTTTATTTCTCTTACGTTTTCTTTCCATTTCTTCTGGTGTAACCCATGTGCTCATTATTCTGTTTTCCTCCTCGTCTTCGGTAGCTGGCTGGCTTTGTCAATTGGACGTTAGCCCCTTTAGCTTTGCGTCACCGACTTTTCAGTGGTTTTGCTATTATCGAACGAATATTACAAATCGATACTATTATCGTCACATTTTGTAGAAATGTTAATAGGTATAAATTACTATTATATTGTTAGTAAATGGTAATTACCGAAAGAATAAAACTGATAAAAAAAGACCGATAAGCTTGTGCTTATCGGCTGTATTGAAAGAGCGGGACAAGGAGCCTATCGCTTTGTTACACTTTCACTTATTTCTAGGTGTTGTTTTAACTTTGCGGATAGCGCTGAACGTTCCTCATCAGGAACGATATAATAATAGATTCCATCAATTCTAGTACCACTACCGGCAATTTGGCTTTGCTCTAGTTTAGTAGAAGCAGCTTTATAGTTTTTTTGAATATCTATCATTTGGTCAAAAGTTAGGTTTGTTTGGATGTTCTCTCCAAATATAGATAGAATATCGCCTGCTTTAGAAAGTGTTGAAAGTGATGCACCTTGCTTTATAACGGCTTGAATAATTTGACGTTGGCGTTCCTGTCGCCCGAAGTCGCCTCTTGGATCCTCATATCTCATCCGTGAATAAGCAAGAGCCTCGTCACCATTTAACGTAATGCTGCCTTCATTAAAGGAATACCCACCAGATGAAAACGCAAATGAATTATTGACTGTGACACCACCAACTGCATTTACAATATCCTTAAAGCTTTCCATATTAACTTGAATATAGTAATCAATCGGAATATCAAGAAAGTTTTCAACTGTATCAATTGCCATTTCAGGTCCACCAAATGCATAAGCGTGGTTAATTTTATCGTCGAATCCTTTTCCGATAATTTTAGTTCTAGTATCACGAGGGATACTTACCATTTGGGTTGATTTTTCATTAGGATTCACAGTGAGAATAATTAATGAATCGGAACGACCACGATCACCTTTTCTTTGGTCAACACCCATTAATAAAATGGAAATCGGATCCTGTTCTTTAAATTCAACAACTTCAGTTCGTTTCGCTGATTTTTCCCTATCAATTGGTTTATGCATAGAAGCAACTGTACTTTCAACCGAATTATATAGGTAAAAAGCATATCCCCCAACAGCGAGTATAAAAATGCCAACTATACTAAGTATACTAACAATCCATTTTTTGGTTTTACTCATTTTTTTCTTTTGGTTTTTCTCCATACATATCTCCCTTTTGTATGAAAATGTAAATACCATATGATTATAGACCTATTTGTAAAAATAGACAATAAATAATCGATAAGTCTCTAAATTTACTATAAAATGTATTATATAGGTAGAAAACATAAAATTGGAAAATAGAAGGTGAAAATAAATGAGAAGGTACATATGGTTCTTTGCGGTTTTTACATTAAGTTTGGGTTTGTTAACTGCATGCAATCAAGACCCTCTTCCGGAAGACAGATTTGAAGCATTTATTCAAGATTGGGAAAAGCAGGATTTCAAAAAAGTATATGATCAATTTTCCACTGATGCAAAAGCAAATGTTCAAAAAGATGAATTTGAAGAGCGTTTTACGAAAATTTACAACGATATTGATGTTCAGAACTTAAAAATCAATTTCAAGGCTCCGGAAGAGGAAGTCAAACCTAATGACAAAGGTGAAGTTGTTTTCCCATATGATCTTTCAATGGAAACAGTCGCAGGTCCCATTGAATTTTCAGAAAAAGTGACACTTGTTTTAGAAGAAAAGGATGACGAAAAAAAGTGGACAATTAGATGGCGACCATCAATGTTCTTCCCTGACATGGAGGAAGGGGATGGGATTGGTATATCGATCTCTTCTCCAACAAGAGGAGAAATTGTCGACCGAAACGGTGTCCCATTAGCTGAAAATGGACTTGTATACGAAATTGGATTAGTCCCAAAAGACCTTGGTGAAGAAAAGGAAAAAACGATCGCTACTGTGGAAGAAATGTTAAAACTTACTTCGGAGTCAATCGAAAAAGCATTAAATGCTTCATGGGTCCAACCTGATTATTTTGTGCCAATTAAAAGACTCTCCTTACAAGAACAGGAGCTCGCTACACAAGTAACCCAACTTAATGGTGTACTATCGAAAAAGGTAGAATCTCGAGTATATCCATTTAATGAAGCAACCGCTCATTTGATTGGTTATATTGGAACTGTAACAGCAGAGGATCTAAAAAAGCTTGAGGAAAAAGGATATTCTACAAATGATGTTGTCGGGAAAAAAGGTCTTGAGATGGTACTTGAAGATCGACTTAGAGGAGAAAAAGGAGCTAAAGTCTACATCAAAAAGGCGAATGATGCCGGTGAAGTTGTTCTTGCTGAAAAGAAAGCTAAAGATGGAGAGACGATTAAATTAGCTATCGATATCGATGTTCAACTTACAGCATATGACCAGCTCAAAGGAAATGCAGGTGCAGCAGCTGCTATCCATCCATTGACTGGGGAAACGTTTGCGCTTGTAAGTAGTCCATCCTTTGATCCCAACGATTTCGTACTTGGAATTTCAACAGAAGAGTGGAATCGATTAAATGAAGATCCACTTAAGCCATTGCTCAATCGCTTTGGTTCAACCTATGCTCCTGGCTCAGCATTTAAACCAATCACAGCTGGTATCGCAATAGAGAATGATGTGATTACACCAGAAACTTCAATTAATATAACAGGTAAGCAATGGCAGAAGGACAGCTCTTGGGGAGGCTATTCGATAACTAGGGTAACGGACCCTGGGAAACCTGTGAACTTAAAGGATGCGCTAGTGTTCTCTGATAATATTTATTTTGCTCAAGCAGCATTAGGAATTGGCGGAGAACGATTCGAAACCGAATTAACCAAATATGGATTTGGTGTGTCGTTTCCATTTGAGTATCCATTATATGAATCGAAAATTTCAAATGAAGGTCTTAAGTCCGAGGTTTTACTTGCAGATACAGGCTATGGGCAAGGACAGCTTGAAATGAGTCCTGTTCACTTAGCCATTTCCTATACACCATTACTGAATTCAGGGAATCTTTTAAAGCCAAAACTCATCCTAAATGAAACGGAAACAGAAGTGTGGAAAGAAAATGTGATATCACCTGAAACTGCACAACTCCTTCTAGACGATCTAGTTCAAGTCGTAGAAGAACCGAATGGTACAGCACGGGATGCAAAAATTGATGGTATTAAGTTAGCGGGTAAAACTGGAACGGCTGAACTAAAGACAAGTAAAGATGAAGCTGGAAAAGAAAATGGGTTGTTTGTAGCTGTCAATACAGAAAATCCAAGTCTATTGGTAGCGATGCTAATAGAAGATGTGAAAAATGGGAGTCATGATGTGACACCAAAGGTAAAAGCCGTGTTTGAATCGAGTCTCAAATAATAATAAAAGCTGACGAATTTCGTCAGCTTTTTCCTTTCTATTTGCAATTTCCGAGGAAATATTACATAAATTACCCATAAAATCCAAAAAATATAGATTTTTATTGTATAATGTAGTAAATTAGTCGTGTTTTGTAAGGGGGTTGAGGATTTGAAAAAAATCCTAGTAATTGTTGTCGTTATCCTTTCATTTGCTGTCATAATTGTAGGTAAGATGCACTGGAATAACAAAATAGAGGCAAGTGCCAGAACAGCTCAGGCCGAAAAGCCAGATGTTCAAATAAAAAATGCTACAGAGGAATATCAAGAAGACAAGAAAAAAGTCGCAAATGTAGAGAAATATTCAAAGAATTTACCAAAGGATATTCAAACAAAGTTAATTGCCGCCGTTCAAAATGGTAAACCAGTTAACCTTGTCATAGCGGGTTCTAGTTCTACACCAGAAGATCCATCTGGATGGCCTACACTATTAAAGAAAGAACTAGAAAATACATATGGTGAGGATCTCTTAAACATAACTATCAAAGAAATTTCCGACAAAACATCAACCCAAGTTTTGCAGGAAGAGTTATATCAAGAAATCATAAGCCTGTCTCCTGATATATTATTACTTGAACCATTTATACTCTACGATAACAGTAAGATTATCTCTATTGATGTAAGGTTAGAAAACATTCATCAAATACTTGAGGCCATAAAAGCTGAATTTGCTGATTTATCTGTCATACTTCAGCCGGCAAATCCATTGCATAATGCAAAGCATTATCCTAAAGAGGTGGAGAGATTAGAAGCTTTTGCGGCAGAAAATAACTTTACCTATCTTAATCATTGGGAAGCTTGGCCAGACTATCAGTCAGATAAGATCGTAGAGTATCTAAATGAAGGGTTGCCAAGCCAAAGAGGTCATAAACTTTGGATGGAGTATTTGGGGAACTATTTTATAGCAAAAGAATAATGGCTGCCTAAGATTCAACTATAAGTTTAAATTATAATCTTAAAAAATACTCATATATAATAATTACAGATAAATAAATAGACAACTAGAAAGGAAAATAAGAAATGAAAGGTTATAAACCTATTTTGGCAATTTTGTTATTAGCAATTGTGATCTTATTTGATACAAGAGTTCAACTATCTGTTTCAGCACAATCAAATGTAAATGGTAGGACATTAGGTTATTTGGATAGCCCAACCTCTGGAGAAATCCTAAAAGGTTTACAAAATATTACCGGTTGGTTTTTGGATGAGATAGGTATAGCGTCAATTGAAGTCTTGGTAGATGACAAGGTAGTAGGTCAGGCAACATATGGAGATGCAAGGCCAGATGTTCAAAATGCATTTCCTGAGTTATATAACGGGAATCCTGGCTTTCATTTTGCACTTGACACAACCAGATATGATAACGGTCAACATTCTATTACAATAAGGGAAATAGCAACAAATGGTCGAATTACTGTACTACCAGCTATCAATGTGACTTTTGAAAATGAAAATCCTATAGGATATATTGATAATCCAGTGGATGGTGCAACATTTACAGGTACTCAAAAAGTAAGTGGTTGGTTTTTAGATAGAAGTGGCGTTGAAAAAATTGAAGTATTGGTCGACGGTAAAGTAGTAGGACAGGCAGTCTATGGAGATGAAAGACCAGATGTAAGAAGCAGTTATCCTGATTTTAATAACTTAAAATCAGGATATCACTACATGCTAGATACAACCCAATTTAGCGATGGTCAACACACTATATCGATAAGAGAAACTGGAAAAAATGGTCAAGTTACAACATTACCTGAGCATAAACTATCAATTGCAAATCTAAGAGGATATCTTGATAATCCATTCTCTGGCGAATCGCTTGCTGGGATTAAACGAGTTTCCGGTTGGTTTTTGGATGCAAATGGTGTGGAAAGTATCGAAGTATTGGTAGATGGTAAAGTAGTAGGACAGGCAGTCTATGGAAATGAAAGACCTGATGTTATAAATAGTTATCCTGATTTTAATAACTTACAATCAGGTTTTCACTACATGCTAGATACAACTCAATTTACCGACGGTCAATACATTATTACAATAAGGGAAATAGGGAAAAATGGCCGTATTGCAACATTACCTGAACAAGAAGTGACCATTACAAATGTAAGAGGATATCTTGATAATCCAATTTCGGGTGCCACATTAACTGGGGAAAAACGAATTTCAGGCTGGTTTTTGGATGGACATGGTGTAGAAAAAATCGAAGTATTGGTAGATGGTAAAGTAGTAGGACAGGCAGTCTATGGAGATGAAAGACCAGATGTAAAAAATAGCTATCCTGATTTTAATAACGGACACTCAGGGTATCACTATATGCTAGATACAACCCAATTTAGCGATGGTCAACACTCTATATCAATAAGAGAAACTGGGGAAAATGGCCAAGTTACAACGTTACCTGAGCAAAAAGTGACAATCGAAAACATTAGAGGATATCTTGATAATCCTATTTCTGGCGCAACACTAACTGGAACAAAACGAATTTCAGGTTGGTTTTTGGATGCAAAAGGTGTAAAGAAAATTGAAGTATTGGTAGATGGTAAAGTAGTAGGACAGGCAGTTTACGGGGATGAAAGACCAGATGTGAAAAATAGCTATCCTGATTTTAATAACGAACACTCAGGGTATCACTTTATGCTAGATACAACCCAGTTTAGCGACGGTCAACACACGATATCAATAAGAGAAACTGGGGAAAAAGGCCAAGTTACAACGTTACCTGAACAAAAAGTGACAATCGTAAACATAAAGGGATATCTTGATAATCCTATTTCTGGCGCAACACTAACTGGAACAAAACGAATTTCGGGTTGGTTTTTGGATGCAAATGGTGTAGAAAAAATCGAAGTATTGGTAGATGGTAAAGTAGTAGGACAGGCAGTTTACGGGGATGAAAGACCAGATGTGAAAAATAGCTATTCTGATTTTAATAACGGGCACTCAGGGTATCACTACATGCTAGATACAACGCAATTTAGTGATGGTCAACACACTTTAGCAATTAGGGAAACTGGTGAAAATGGCCAAGTCACGGTTTTGCCTGAACAAACAGTAACTTTTGCAAATAGCAAAGGATATATTGACAATCTGTTTACGGGTGAAAATCTTGAAGGAAACAAACGAATATCAGGTTGGTTTTTAGATGTAAAAGGAATAGATAGGGTAGAAATATTGGTGGACGGTAAAGTAGTTGGCCATGCGTCTTATGGAGAAGAGAGACTTGATGTACTATACGCTTTCCCGGACTTTAACAATAGAACGTCTGGATATCACTATACATTAGACACAACATTGTTTAGTAATGGTCATCACACCATAACCGTAAGAGGAATAAATAAAACAGGGCGTGTTACAACGTTACCTGGTATAAATGTAATAATTAAACAATCTAGAACTGTATTTTTAGACCCAGGACATGGTGGATACGACCCTGGTGCCATCTCAGCTAATGTTCGTGAGGCAGAGCTGAATTTAGCGGTCGCTAAAAAGGTTGAATCACTCTTAGTAAATCGTGGTTATAATGTTATTATGTCACGAACTAACAATACCTACGTTGGATTATTGGATCGCTCAATAATGGCAAATAGCTTAGCACCAGACATTTTTGTAAGTATCCATCATAACAATGCCGGATCAACAAATGCAAACGGCATCGAAACATATTATTACGAGTACGATTCTAATTATCCACCTAAGATTAATCAAAATTTGCATAATAATATAGAAAGAATTGAAAAGAGTGTGGCACTTTCTAATTTAATTCAACATTATTTGATCGGTTATACTGGAGCAAATAACCGTGGAACAGATGGTGGGGCTTATTCTGTTGTTCGTGAGGCTGCAATGCCCGCTACCTTACTTGAGCTCGGATTTATTAGTAATACACAAGAACGTCAAAAGTTAACCACTGATAATTACCAAAATACATTAGCAAAAGCTATTGCTGATGGGATAGATGAATATTTTAAAATATATAGATAGGCTGTTTTCGACAACTTTGTCGCTTTTGTACCGTTTTTTATAAGACTAGGTAAAAGAACAAAGTAGAAAAGAACTATAAATAAGAGTTTTAAGAAAAAAACAGGGAGTGTCCTAGAGAGTCATACAAAATAAATGTGACATTAATAGGACAGCTCCTTAATTTTTTTCCAAAGAATGACTTTCTATTAATATTGTAAGATACATAGCTTGTGGTAGTTTTTTAAGTTGTAGCTTGGTAAATGGTGTTAGAAATCTTGTTAAACTAAAAAAGTTAGTGGGCACATAACCTTCTGAAAAAGCCATTTTGCGTAGTAATATGATTGTAATTTAATTATTATTAATTAAGTGATATAGTAATTCAGTGGACAAATTATAAAAGTACAGGTGACTTTATGAATAGAAAAATAACGAAAAAAAGAAGAAATAGAAATAAAATTTTGGGAGTTTTATTATTTGTTGTGACTCTACTAGTACTAATTTCTTTTTATATCTTCTATCAATACTATCAGGGATTATCAAATACAAGAAAAACGGAGACTATTACAAATAAGGAAGAAGTAGAATTCAATGGAGCAGAAGTTGAAAATAAACTAGGTAAAGTAAATGTATTATTATTAGGGGTTGATTCAAGAGGGGAGGAAAAATCACGGACGGATACTATTATGATTGCTCAATATGATCCGAAGGAAAATAGGGCAAAGCTAGTATCTCTAATGAGAGACATATACGTTGATATCCCCAATCATAATAGTTATAAATTAAACACAGCATATTTTCTTGGAGGACCCGAGTTACTTAGAAAAACAATTAAAGAAAACTTTGATGTTGATATTCATTACTACGCTTTAATTGATTTTAAAGGGTTTGAAGAAGTAATTGATACATTAGCTCCAAATGGAATCGAAATTAATGTTGAAAAACAAATGTCAGAGTATATAGATGTCGTTCTTGAACCTGGCTTACAAAAATTAAATGGGATGGAGCTTTTACAGTATGCAAGGTTCCGTCATGACGCTGAAGGAGATTTCGGTCGTGTCCAACGACAACAGAAGGTGATTTCGGAATTAAAAGATCAACTATTTAGCATTACCGGTGTTACAAAGATTCCAAAACTAGTAGGAACAGCACAGCCCTATGTAGAAACAAATTTAACAAGGAAAGAAATTACGGGACTTCTAGCGGATGTTTTATTGCATTCACCTGAAACAATTGAAACCTTACGGATACCAATTGATCATTCTTTCGTAGATGCTACCTACGATCATGCAGGGGCTGTCTTGGAAATCGATATGGAAAAAAATGCAGAGGCCTTAGATGAGTTTTTAAATAAACCAGTCGATATTGTTGCAGAAGATGGTATGATCGATGAAGCTTCAAATAAGGAGAGCACCACTGAGTAATTGCTGTTTTTATTTTATTTTTGATCAATGCAATAACAATAAAAAAGTGTGATTAGAAAATCCATATTCTTATATTAGGGTATCCCATGCTTCTTGTTATATTTTTTTCGCTATGGAATAATGATAGAGACTACCGATAATGATTACATTCATTTTTATAGGTAGTTACGTTAAAATTAATGAAAATTATTGTTTCTATTGGAGAGAAAGTATAATGAATCCGAAAATTAGTATTATTGTTCCTGTGTATAATGTTGAAAGCTTTCTTCAGGAGTGTATTGAAAGTATTTTAAATCAGGAGTTTAAGGATTTTGAGCTTATTTTAGTAAATGATGGTTCAACTGATCGAAGTGGAAATATTTGCGACGAATATGAATCCAAGGATAATCGAGTTAAGGTTATCCATAAAGAAAATGAAGGTCAATCTTCTGCGAGGAATAGAGGGATTGATGCTGCCAAAGGTTCTTTTATAGGCTTTGTTGATAGTGATGATTGGGTAAATAAGCAAATGTTTAAAGTCTTGTATTCAAACGCAATCGAACAAAATGCCGATATAATCGCCTGTAATTTAAAAATATTTAGCAAAGATGGAACTAGTCGCCTTTACTATGACAATTCCTCAGATTTTTTATATGATAAAAGATCTGCAATGGAGGAGCTTTATAAAAACGAAAAGCTGACATTTAGCCCGTGTAATAAGATTTATAAGAAAGAATTGTTGACAGATATAAGATTTAAAGAAGGCTCTATTCTGGAAGACATGGACTTCGCTTATAGGATCATTCATCAAGCCGATACCATTTACTATTCAGCTCAAGCATTGTACTACTATCGTTTTAATGAAAATAGTACAATGAGAAAAGTCTTTTCAAAAAAACGACTTGATGAATATGAGATTAGAAAAGATATGTATTTGTTTTATCAGCAACATTATCCTCATATTGCAAATGAAGTTTATGCAGAATGGTTTTTGACAGGCTTGCTCTTATATATAAATATTAAAAAATACTTTAAAGAAGAAACGGCAAAGTACCGCTACTTAGTTCATGTAGATAGGAAGAAACTTAAACCCTTAATCAAGGACAATTATTATAATCCCAAAAAAAGGCTACTATTAAAAATAGCAAATGTATCGCCTAAGCTTCTAGTTGTATTCTACAGCCTATATTGGGATAAGATTAAAAAAGAGCTATGACAGCGTATATTGGTTCTTTTTTTAGCTTTATAGTGGAGTTGACAAAATGATTGCATTTATTATTTTAAATTTTAATACGTGGGAAATGACGACACGATGTGTTGACTCAATCTATTCTACCTGTAAACAAGGCTTTAAAATTTACATCGTGGACAATGGATCAACAAATGAATCGTATCCTATCCTTACAGAAAAATATAAGGACGAAAAAGAAGTAATTGTAATTCAATCTGAAAATCTAGGTTATGCAAGAGGTAATAATATTGGAATAAGGCAAGCAATTAAGGATGGCTACAAAACCATAACAATTGCGAATAATGATGTCATCTTTTTAGAAAACAGTATCGATACCATGTATTCTTTTTTATTAAGTAATAAGGACGTTGGAGTGGCTTCACCATATATTTTATCACCGGAAGGTCATATTCAGAATCTCCCGTTTTTAAAGCCAATCACAACCAAGGATTATCTTCTATATAATACTAAAATCAGTAAGTTTTCATCATCCAAGAAATTCAATGAATATGAAAATAAATATTATTTAAATCCAGACTCAATCCATGATGAACCTATTTCGATCTATAAATTTTCAGGTTGTTGTTTTATGGCCAAAGCGGAAATGTTGGAAGAAGTTGGACTTTTTGATGAAAATACGTTTTTGTACTATGAAGAGGATATTTTGTGTCAAAAAATAAACCTAGCAGGATATGAAGCCTATTTCTTACCAAATTCAAAGATTATTCATCATCACGGACTCACAACCGGAAAAGATAATTTGTTTGTTGATACAGAAATGTTTAAAAGTGAATTGTATTTTCTTTCGAGATATCATAAAATGAATTTTCTAGGACTTCTTTTTATCTATTTGGATCGAGCTGTAACTCCAATCATGAAAAAAACGAAGGGAAAGTACAATTTAACACGAAAAGAATATATTCGTTTTTTGAAAATTACATGGAAGCATTTAATGAAAAACGCTAGGTGAGGATACTTATTTAGTTGATGCCAAATCATTGCACGAAAAAGAGTGTAGACAAAACTTTGTCTACACTCTTTTTTTTTGCACTTAACCCTTAGACGCTAGCTTTTTATTTATCAAAGCTAATACTCTTGTTACCATTGTATCTCTTATTATGATTAAACCAAGTAAATAAGTAATTCCTCCAATAACGATTTGTAAAACAGTTATTATTATCGGGTTCCCACTAAACCAAAAACCTCCCATATAAACAACTCCAAAAACAAACACGCTTAATATGAAGTATTTGCTAAATAAAACAATAAAGTGTCTAATATTAAAATAGTTTCTAGCAAAATACATTTGTATTAATGCTCCAGTGGCTTCTGCAACTAACAACGCGATAGCTGTTGCGGTACTTGCAATATGAAAAACTAAAATACCATTTATAATCAAACTCAAAATAGCTCCGAATGTTATAGAAATACTATATTTATTTTCTTGGTTGGTGGCCACTAATATTTGTATCCCAAATATATTTGCCAGTCCAACAAAGAAAATAACTGGACTAATAATAATTAATAAATGTGTAACGGGGGCAAAATCACTACCCAAAAACCACGAAATAAAATTCGGTGCTACTCCCATTAATCCAAATGTCATGGGTAATGTTATTATTAAGACAAACTGCAATGCGTATTGTATATATTTCTTCATTGATTCTTTATTTCCTTGGGCGAATTCATTCGCCATTCTTGGTAATAGAACGGTACCTAATGAGGTGATGAAGCCTAAAGCAATCCTCACAACTTTATCAGCCTGATTATAAAAACCAACCTCAGTTTCTCCAGATACTTGTCCCAATACAACCCTATTGACAAGAATATATGTTTGTACCATTATTTGTGGTATGAATAAACTTAATATAGGTACAATGTGGGTTTTTACATCTTGAAATTTAACTCTGACAAATCGCACTTCCTTTAATAGTGGAACCCACATGATCAATTGACCAACAAAAAGAGTGATTGCATTTATCATTACATAGATAGTTAAGTCATCAATGTCCTTAACTAGAGTGAAAATCATAATAATACTTACTACACGGACAAGGATATTACGCAATGTTACACTTTTTATTTTTTCTTTCCCTATAAAGTACCAAGAAATATCCAATAGAGATGCGATCAAAGTAAAAATGTGTACAAGGAATAATATTTTATGCTGATCAATTGTGAAAACTAAAATTGAATAAATTGCAACTGTAAGTAGTGATATGCATAATTGTACAGAGTATATTGACCAAAACTCTTTTGAAGTATCATTTTGATTCCCTTTAGTTGCAACTTGACGACTGCCGTATAAAGGAATGCTAAGAATCGCAAAGACAAGAAAAAGCTGCACGATAGATAAGACGTATGCATCGATACCTATTCCTTCTGGTTTTAGTACTCGTGAGACATAGGGGGTAGTGATAAAAGGAGTTAATATTAACAATAATTGATATAGAACTGTATATAAATAGTTTGATATTAATTTGTTCATGTATGTTGTCACCCTTTTGAATCTATCTTTTTAAATTTGGAATAGATTTCGAATTTTACCTTAGCATAAGTAATAAGTATTAACAACGGTTTTTAACTGTTTTATTGTTAGTGGAAAAGTGACTTTTAGCAACTTCCGAGGGATTTTTGAAGGGTAGGGACAAATTTAATAAAGTTACTAAGTTAAAACTATTAAGGCGGAAAATGAATCTACTAATGGTATAATTAGAAGTAAAGAAATAAATTTTGGGGTGCAATTGTATGAAAGAATTAATTACGTTGATTGTGGAGATAGTTAATCTCTTCCATGATCTGTTGATGGATTTCACAAGCGAAATTGGATGGGATTTGACTGATAAAGACCTTCATTTATGGGTAATGGGTATTTTAGGTATTCTTATCTTTTTTATAGTGCAAGTAATATTTAAGTTATTGGCGAAATGGAGTATTACATCTATTTCATTTGTTTATACCTTCACTGTTTTAGTAGTCATTGTTTTTGCAATTGAAATACAACAAAAAATAACTGGTAGAGGAAATATGGAATTCCTTGATGCTGTAATAGGATTATGGGGGTTCCTGCTGTTTTTTACGGCATATATGCTCATAAGGTTAATAGTTTTTGGAGTAAAAAGAACATTAGCTTTACTTAATGTAAAAGATGAAGATAAACGAAAAAGGTCAACAAGGTCTAATCATTAGACATTTATATGTCCAATAAGTTAAATGAAAATCCTGAACCATAATTCTTAGTTCAGGATTTTTTTGATGATATTATTTTATTTCAAGTTCTTGTTTTACTTTTTGAGATACTGCATTTCTTTCTTCCTCAGAAACGAGTTGATAAGATCCCCCATTTATTGTAGTACCAGTGCTTTTGATTTCAAATTGTTCGATATTATGTCTAGCATCAGAGTATTTACTTTGTAAGCCCATCATTTCATCAAACGTTAAATTTGTTTTAATATTGGATCCCAGTACATTTAATATGTCATCAATTTTTGTAACGGAAGTTATATTTGCTCCTTTGTCTATAATTGCAGAAAGAACTTGACGTTGTCTTTCATTTCTTCCAAAGTCACCTCTAGGGTCCTGATATCTCATTCTTACATATCCAAGAGTTTGAGGCCCATCTAAATGGATGATACCTTTTTGATAAACATATCCTGGTTTATAGTAACGATCGTCGATCCATTGTAGAGGATTATCAACAGTAATTCCGCCAACGGCATCCACAATGTCACTAAGTGCTTCCATATTAACTTTAATGTAATAATCAATAGGAACATCTAAAAAGTTTTCCACTGTATTAATCGTCATTTCTGTACCGCCATATACATAAGCATGATTAATTTTATCTTTTATTCCTTTTCCGACAATTGTGGTATATGTGTCACGTTGAATATTAAACATTGTCATTTTATTAGTGTCTGGATTAACCGTGGTAATAATAAGTGTATCTGTTCTGCCTACATCTCCTTCTCTTTCATCAACACCCATTAAGAGAAATGATACAGGTTGTTTTTTATCAATAGAAACGTCTTCAACACGTTTCTCGGATTTTTCCCTTTCTAATGGTTCATGCATTTGTTCAGCAGTATTTGATACGGAACTAAATAAATAATATCCATAGCCTAAAACTGCAAGTAACATTAGAAGTAATATATATATTATTATTTTAAATCTTCTTTTTTTCTTTTTTTTAATTTCCTGCCGCATAATTTACCTTCTTTCAATCCTAATGAATTTTCAATTATAGTGCTTTTAGATTATGATAAAAACTAAAACAAATAGTTATGTGGTAAAGTTAAAGTGCGTCCTATATAAATTTTTAAGTACTATTATACATTTCCCAAGTGGAAGAGTATATACTTTCCTTTCGCTAAAATATTTTCATAATACTATAATGAGATGTCCTCTGTTATAATATCAGGTAGTGATTTTAATAGTCAATGAGGGTGTGAAAAAAGTATAGTAATAAGTGTTAACGCCTTTATAGATTCCAAAATGATTAATCAAAGTAAATAAATTTCTTTTATTAAGTTTTATTATGGGAAATACTAGGTATAAAGGTAATAAAATTTTTAATATAATATTAATGGGTTATGATGGTAATTCTTCCTTATTATGATTTATAATTACGGTTAGTTAAAATGATTTTACATATATAGCCGGATCATTTTAAATGGCAGGCGAATTAAAACGTTTTTTTAAGAATTAGTAGAAGGTGAATAAAGTGGCGAGACAAAAAGTTTTAATTACAGGTGGGGCAGGTTTTATTGGAGGAAACTTTGTACAGTATATGGTAGGGAAATATCCCGAATATGATATATTCAACTTAGATTCACTTACATATGCAGGTGATCTTACTAAGCATCAAAAGATTGAATTTAAAAAGAACTATCATTTTATTAAAGCTGATATTGCTGATTATCAAATAATAAACAATTTATTCTTAGAAAATAAGTTTGACTATGTTATTCATTTTGCAGCGGAAAGTCATGTGGATCGTTCTATAAAGGATCCAGGGATATTTATTAAAACAAATGTACTTGGTACCCAAGTGCTATTAGAAGCCTCAAGGCAATCTGGTATTAAAAAGTTTGTGCATGTTTCAACAGATGAGGTATACGGTGAGTTGGATTTCGACCCAACTACCTTTTTTACGGAAGAGACTCCACTACAGCCAAATAGTCCTTATAGTGCAAGTAAAGCTTCATCGGATTTGTTGGTTAGAGCATATCATGAAACATTTGCTTTACCAGTTAATATTACACGTTGTTCTAATAACTATGGTCCATATCATTTTCCAGAAAAATTAATTCCTTTAACTATTTCGCGTGTACTGAATGACCAAAAGGTTCCGGTGTACGGTACAGGAGAAAATATACGTGACTGGTTGCATGTCTTTGATCATTGTGCTGCAATCGATTTAGTTATGCACAAAGGTGTAAATGGAGAGGTCTATAATGTTGGCGGACATAACGAAAAAACTAATTTAGAAGTAGTCCAAACCATTATTAAAACCCTTGACAAACCATATGATTTAATCGAATTTGTTGAAGATCGTTTAGGACATGATAAAAGATATGCAATTGACCCGACTAAATTGGAAAGCTTGGGATGGAGACCTACCTATAATTTTGAGACAGGTATAGCTCAAACCATTAAATGGTATATTGAGAGTGAGGACTGGTGGAAACAAATTATTAGTGGAGAATATCAAAAATATTTTGATTCTCAATACTATTTTAATAAAGAGGAAAAGTAAGAAGGGACCATATTAATGGAACAAAATGACTTAATAAACATAATGAATCAAAGAAAAATACTCTTTAATCAGATGATAGAAAAATCTGAAGAACATCTGGGATTAAATAACCTTGAATTGTCGTCTTTGTACTGTCAAATTGCTGCTGATTATGTGAGTTATAGTCATGCAGGATTCTTCTATTCGAATAAACTAGAGGAAATACTAAGTGAGATTTCACTAAAGGTTATAAAAAACGATAAACTTGACCGTTCAAAGAATAAAATTCAAAAGGTACTCCATATCGCTTCCGAACTATATGCAGTTGGTGGTCACACTAGACTATTACAGAATTGGATTAATTATGATGTAGGAAGATATAATGAATTAGTCATTACTAATCAGACAATGGAGGAAAGTCCAAAACAAATTATTGAAGAATTAGCTGAAAAGGGTATTACCGTAACATTCTTAAAAGGTAAGAGTGAGGGAATTCTATCGAGAGCTATAGATTTGGTTTCAATTGCTAAAGAATTCGATGCAGTCGTTTTACATATTCATTCTTATGATGTAATTCCTTTAATTGCTTTTTCAAATTCTCAAATTCCAGTATTGTTAATGAATCATGCAGATCACCGTTTTTGGATCGGGAGAAGTATATCTAATATGGTATTAGAACTAAGAGAAACAGGAAAATCACTTTCAATGAAACGACGATTAATCAGTCCTGAAAATCAGTCTATATTGCCAATCCCACTAAAAGGTCCAGTCGAAATAACTAAAGAAAAAGCAAGAAAAGCATTATCTATCAATAGCGATGATTTTGTCATTTTTTCAGTAGCATCATCGTATAAATACAAACCACTACATGATGGTGGTTTAGGTGAGGTCTTATTGCCATTAGTGAATAGATATTCAAATTTAAAAGCTTTAATTGTAGGGCCGAATCATTCAGAAGAGTACTGGAAAGATCTTAGTAAAAAGTCAAATGGGAAAATTCAAGCATTGGGGATAAAGCCACATGTTGATTATTATTATAAAGCTTCTGACTTATACTTAGATTCATATCCTGTAAGCTCTTTAACGTCCTTGTTAGATGCGGGCAAGTATTCATTACCGATATTTAGTCTTGAAAAGGGCTCTAAAGGGCTTGATTTAGATGATATTTCATTAGATCAATTAAATTATAAATCAGGTTCCTTAAAAGAACTTTATGAGAGTTTGCAAATGTATATTGAAGATGAGAAAAAAAGAGAAGAATTTGGTAATCAATGTTTTGATGAGATAAGCAAATACCATTTAAACCCTGGCTGGGTGGGGATATTAGATGAAATTTTTAATAAAGTATTGAATACGGGAAAAATAAGGAAAGAAGAGGATACTTCAAAAATAATTGATAAGTTTGATTATCCCCTAGTCTATATGCATCATAAACACAAAAGTAAAGAATACGAATTGCTTAGTTCTTTTAGCAACTCCTTCGTGTTATTTCCCTTTTCAGAAAAATTAGGTTATATTCCAGCAATAGTTAAAACTGCTACTAAGGAACCTAAGATTGGTAAATTACTTTTACCAAATGGTGTTAAAAAAATACTGAAAAAATTAATGACATAGGAGTAGAAATATGAATAAGATAATTAGTCTAAAAAAAAATGGGAATCCTGAGATAGGATATCTATCATTTTTTGAGTCTGAAAAGGACGTTCCGTTTGAAATTAAAAGAGTTTATTATACCTATGATGTTCCAATTAATACAAAGCGGGGGATGCATGCTCATAAAAATTTACAGCAAATTTTATGGTGCCCCTTTGGGAAAATTGAGGTAATTTTAGATGATGGATATAATAAAGAAAAGTTCTTACTGGACTCTCCTGAAAAAGGCTTGTTAATAACAAAGGGAATCTGGCGGGATATTTACTGGAGAAAAGAAGGATCTGTACTATGTGTAGCTACTTCAGACTTTTATAATGCAGATGATTATATAAGGGATTATGAGGAATTTCTAGAATACGTTAGTAGAGGGCATTATAAATAAAAAGAGTTCTATGTAATCGGGGGAGAAAAAAATGAATATAACCCAAGACCTAAATGCTAGTGTACACTCTACGATGGTGTTAAAATTGGAAATAGTGTAAAAAGTGGTTCATTGGAGCAATTATTATCTAATGACATTAATGGAGATCATACCTCTATCCAACTATTAATACGGAGGTGCACTTATGCACGAAGCCTTTATACATCCACGAGCACAAGTAGAGAGTAATGATATTGGAAAGGGAACTAAGGTATGGGCCTTTTCTTATATTCTTTCTGGGGCAAGTATCGGAGAAGATTGTAATATTTGTAGTCATACATTCATTGAAAATCAGGTAAAAATCGGAAATAAAGTAACAGTAAAATCAGGGGTTTATATTTGGAATGGTGTTCAGATAGCTGATGAGGTGTTTTTAGGACCTAATGTTACGTTTACTAATGATTTTGCTCCTAGATCCAAACAATATCCAGAAAAATTTTTAGAAACAGTAGTAGAACATGGTGCTTCTATTGGAGCAAACGCTACAATAATAGCTGGAAATACAATAGGTAGGTATGCTATGATTGGCGCTGGATCAGTTGTTACTAAAAATATTCCTAATAATACATTATGGTATGGAAATCCGTGCCGTTTTAGTTCTTATATTTGCAATTGTGGGAATAAGCTGAACCAGGACTATATCTGCCCCAAATGTAATAGGGAGTATGAATTAATAAATAGTGTTATTAAACAGAAAAATCAATAACTTTAGATGGGAGTAAAGTATTTTGATACCATTTTTAGATTTAAAAGAAATAAATGCGTCTTATCAAAAGGAAATAAATGAAGTAGCAGAAAGGGTCATATCTAGTGGATGGTATATTCTAGGGAAAGAGGTTCAAGCGTTCGAAGAAGCCTTTGCAAAATATTGTGGAGTCAAACATTGTATAGGGGTTGCAAATGGACTTGAAGCATTAACCTTAATTATAAAAGCATATGGTATTGGTGAAGGAGACGAAGTGATAGTCCCATCTAATACTTACATTGCATCTATTTTAGCAATAACTACGAATGGTGCAACTCCTGTATTAGTTGAACCTACTGTTTCGAGTTATAACATAGAACCAGAATTAATAGAAGAAAAAATAACTACAAATACTAAAGCTATATTAGCTGTTCATTTATATGGTCAAACTGCAAATATGGATCCAATTAATCGGATTGCACAAAAATATAACCTGAAGGTAATTGAGGATGCGGCTCAAGCTCACGGGGCTATTTACTCAGGTAAGAGGACTGGTAATCTAGGCGATGCTGCCGGCTTTAGTTTCTACCCTGGAAAAAATCTTGGTGCCCTTGGTGATGGCGGAGCAATCACGACAAATGATGCCGAACTAGCAGAACAATTAAAGGCTCTACGTAATTATGGGTCACATGAGAAGTATAAGAATATCTTTAAAGGTGTAAATAGTCGTTTAGATGAGATTCAAGCAGGAATACTAAACGTTAAACTTAAATACCTAGACAAAGATAATGAAAACAGAAGAAAAATTGCTGAATATTATAATAGCAACATCTCCAATCACAAGATAGTTCTACCGCATGTTGAAAATGGAGATAGATTATCACATGTTTGGCATTTATATGTTATTAGGACTAAAGAAAGAGAGCATCTCCAAAGCTATCTAGAAGAAAACGGTATACAAACATTAATACACTATCCAATTCCTCCTCATAAGCAAAAGGCTTATTCAGAGTGGAATTCACTTAGTTATCCAATTTCTGAAACAATACATAATGAGGTTTTAAGTATACCGATATCTCCAATCTTAACAATGGAACAAGCAAAACAAGTAGTGGAAGTAATTAATAACTATTAGTTAGGATACGTATAAAATGAATTTTCTAAAAACAAGTATATTGACTGGAATATCGACAATAATAAAAATTTTATCGGGTTTAGTCATAAATAAAGTAATTTCAGTCTATATTGGACCAGCAGGAATTGCATTAATCGGTCAATTTCAAAGTGTTCTAAACATAGTCACAACATTAGGAAATGGTGCAATCAATTCTGGTGTAACAAAGTATGTAGCAGAATACAATGAGGATAAAGCTAAAAGAGATGAAGTTATTAGTGCAGGACTAATAATTACTATTACATTTTCAGTAATTATTGGTGCAATTATTTTTCTTTTCAGTAGATTTTTCTCAATAGAATTCTTACAATCAGAGAATTATCATTTAATATTCAAAACTTTAGGTATAACACTAATCTTAACGAGCTTAAATACCTTTTTACTATCATTATTAAATGGTTTGAAGAAGATTAAGTTATTTATTTTTGTAAATATTACAAGTAGTGTAATTTCCCTTATTATTACATCCATTCTTACAATAAAGTATCTATTATTCGGTGCATTATTATCATCAATTTTAATACAAGCTATCGTCTTATGTGTATCTTTACCTAGTGTAATAAAATTACATGATTTTAATTTTACCTTTCATAGGATAGTGAATCATAAGGTATACAAAAGCCTTTTTGCCTTTTCCTTAATGGCAATAGTTACAGTGTTAACAGTTCCAGTTGTGCAGATCGCTATCCGAAGTCACTTGATTAATCAATTTTCCATCGAACAAGCAGGTTATTGGCAATCAGTCTGGAAAATATCCGAAATGTATTTGATGGTGTTAACTACAGCTTTTTCAACTTACTATCTACCAAGGTTATCAGAATTACAAACAAGATTAGAATTGAGAAAAGAAATTTTCTCTGGTTATAAAATAATAATTCCATTTGTGTTAATTAGTACTTTAGCTATTTATTTTCTTAGGGATTTTATTATTTGGTTATTGTTTACACCTGATTTTTTAGAGATGAGATCACTTTTCCTATTTCAATTAATTGGTGATTTCTTAAAAATGTGTAGTTGGACTTTATCATTTTTAATGCTAGCTAAAGCAATGACTAAAACGTTTATTATAACGGAAGTAGTGTTCTCAGCATCATTTTATCTATTAACTGTGTATTTTACAAAGCTATTTGGGTTGATTGGTGTTACTATTGCTTATGCAACAAATTATTTTGTTTATCTTATCGTAATCATTTTTATTTTCTCAGACATTGTTTTTAATAGAGATAAAAATAAACAACTTATTTAATACTGCTTTATATTAAGCGAATCCAAGGATGTATTGGGTTCGTTTCTCATTTGTGTTTATTTAGCAAAATAATGTTAAGTAATATTAAATACACCTAATTATGAAATCTTCAAAAAATTATGTTGGAAAGGAAGTGAAAGAAGTGGAAAGTCCTTTAGTTTCAATAGTAATACTAAATTTCAACTCTGATCAGAAAACAAAAATATGTATTGAAAGTATAACTAAACTAAGATATGAGCCATTAGAAATAATAATAGTTGATAATTCTACCAACAGTGAATCTGCGAAAAAAGTGGAGGAAATATCCAGAGAACATTCGTTTATCTTTAAAAGAATTCATGAAAACATGGGGTATGCAGCTGGAAATAGAGTTGGCGTTGAAATAGCATTGGGATTAAATAGTGATTATGTATTTATTTTAAATAATGATACATATTTAGAAGAAAATTGTATTACTAACATTATTGAAGTGATGGAGCAGGATAAGTCGATATGTGTTGCTGGACCAGTTATCTACGATTTAGTATATGGAAGTGATAGAACAATCAAATTAACTGAAAACCTTCAATCAGCGGGATTAAAAATAAGCTCGTTGTCAGGAGTCACTACTTCGGATATACATTTTGATTCTAGTCGTTTTAGTGAACACCCATTTATATCGGGAGCAGCCTTAATGCTAAGAGCTGATATTATAAAAAAACATGGATTTATTGATGAAAGTTTCTTCCTCTATTTTGAAGAAACAGATTATTGCTTTACTCTACGTGATCATGATCCTTTAAATAAAATTGTGACAGTGAATGATTCCAAAATTTGGCACGAAACAAGTAGCGATATTGAAGAGAAGATATATTCTTTGTATTATTCACACAGAAATAAAATAGTATTTATGAAAAAACACTTTCGGGGCAAATTTTTTTTCTTTTTACTATATTTATTTTTACTTTCGATACCTAAAAAAATGCTAAAAATACTAAAGGATAATAAGAAAGGTTATACAAAAACTCTTTTTAAAGCAACGGTAGATGGCCTAAGGGGTAGATTGGGGAAAAGTGATTTCTAGCATAATTGAACAATTACATAAAAATGACATACAAAATTACAAGAGCACTCTCTCAAGGGTGCTTTTTGTGAGTGAATTTAACTTATACAACATATTATTTGAAAAATTATGGGTCTAAAGTATGTCATTCCTAAAATTTACAAGTCAAAAGAGTGGTAAATATGTTACAATACACATTGTGAAATATTAATGATATAGTTATACAAGGATTTACACACTTCGACATATTTATTAATTTCATAGATAATGCGTTCCTAGTTAAAGAAAGAAGAGGGGGAATTTTTATATGAAACTAGCAAACCAAGAAAATATTAAGTATATAGATAGACCTGAAAATGGTAATGTGAACGTAGATATTTTGCAGTATTCCAATATAGCTATTAATAAATCTTATCTTTTACCTAAAAGATTAATTGATATAATTGGATCGTTAATTGGAATATTGATGTTATCTCCATTATTTTTAATTATAAGTCTCTTAATAAAAATCGAAGACCCTAAGGGTTCCGTTTTCTTTAAACAAAAAAGAGTTGGTAAGAATGGAAGACAATTCGAGATGTTTAAATTCCGATCAATGGTAACAAATGCCGAGGCATTGCTTGACTCTTTAATGCATAGAAACGAAACAACTGGGGCAATGTTTAAAATGAAAGACGATCCACGAGTTACTAAAATCGGTAAATTCATTAGAAAGACAAGTATTGATGAATTACCTCAGTTATGGAATGTCTTAAAAGGTGATATGAGTTTAGTGGGTCCACGTCCCCCATTGGTTAGAGAAGTAGCACAATACAATAAATATGAAATGCAACGATTATTAGTAACTCCAGGATGTACAGGCTTATGGCAGATAAGTGGAAGAAGCAAAATTGGGTTTAAGCAAATGGTTGAGTTGGATTTGAATTATATTTCTAGAATGAACTTTTTATTCGATGTTAAAATAATTTTTGGTACATTTAAAGTATTTTTTGGTTCAGATGATGCATATTAAGAAGGAGACAGAAAGGTATTGAAGTATGCGTAAAGTAGAGATGTTTAATATTGAATTCGATAATATTGATTTTGATGGTCTTTTCTCCTTTTTTGAGGATGCAATAGTAAATGAAAAAAAAACCTATCTGGTAACGTGTAACGTAGATCATATTATGAACGTACAAAAGGATTCTAAATTCAGAGAAATTTACAATAATGCAGACTTGATTGTTGCTGACGGTGTACCAGTAGTTTGGGCATCTAAATTATTGGGTAACCCATTAAAAGAAAAAATATCTGGCTCAGATATTATACCTAAATTGGCAAACAAATTAGTAGAAAAGAATTACTCCCTTTTCTTCTTAGGAGCTGACGAGGGTGTTGCTGCGAAGGCGGCTGAGAACCTTAAAGAAAATTACCCGAAAATAAAGGTTGTAGGGACATATTCTCCTTCTTATGGCTTTGAGAAAAACGAGGGGGAAATAAAGAGAATTATTGAAATGATAAATAATTCGAAGCCTGACCTACTTTTTGTGGGGGTAGGAAGTCCTAAACAAGAAAAATGGATTTATAAATACTATCAGGATTTACAGGTTCCTGTTTCAATTGGTGTGGGTGCAACTTTTGACTTTCTTGCAGGAAATGTAAAGAGAGCACCTTTATTTATGCAAAAAAGTGGTTTGGAATGGTTTTGGAGATTAATACAGGAACCGAAGCGGCTTTGGAAAAGATACCTTGTTAACGATAGTAAATTTATTATCCTGTTTATTAATGAACTTATAAAAAAAATGTTTAAATAAATCAAGGTTGGAGTTTTACATGATAGATACACAGAAGAAACAGTTTAAAAAATTTTCGATTAGAGATGTTATTAAAACAAAAGATAGTAGAAGTTTATCTGGAAAGTTCATTATCCTTGTAATACTCATTTCCCCAATAATAGACCTATTTAATGGATTACTTTTGGATAAGGTCCCTATATCTCCAGGACAAATCATAAGACCCCTATTTATGTTAGTGGGTCTATACATACTTTTAATGTTTCGAAAAAAAAGTTTTATTTACTTTTCTATTGTTGCATTTTTTATGGTTCTTAGTTTAAGTATATACACTTTGCTCTTTGGTGGGTCTACTTTTAGTAACTTGGTATGGGACTTTAGACTTTTATTTACATTAACAATAGTTCTTGTCTATGTAAATTTTTTAAGAATCCAAAAGAAGAAGTTTGTGAAAAAAGTTCTTCTTTATGTTGAATGTACTATTGCCTTTATTGCAGCTGTGATTGTAATTTCCAGTATTTTGAATATAGGATTCAATACCTATACAGCTAATAACGGCGTGGGAAACAAAGGTTTTTTTATAGGTCAAAATGACGTAACTTCTATATTTTCAATGATATTCCCAATTCTATTGGTGCAATTTATTACTATTAGAACTAATAGAATTCTTCGTATAGTTAACTTAACTTTGGTCATTTTTGCTACTATTTTACTGGGCACCAAAAGTGGAATGGCTTTTATTTTATTAGGTGCTATCTTGGTATTAGCCTTTCACTTTAAAGAAAAAAATTTTCACGAGGGTATATTTAAGGATATTAAACGGAAAAAGAAACAGATTATTACTATTATCACGCTGATTCTATCTGCTCTGATCATTTTTGTTCTTGTATTTAAATCATCTCTTTTAGACTGGCTATCTTATCAATTATATTTTCTAAATCATAGCAATAATTTTCTAACGTACCTTCTGAGTGGGCGTAATAAATCTATACAACCTATGTTTGAAATTTTAATTGAAAATCCTATTTTTATACTTATAGGAAGTACATTTCAAGAAGGACAAAATCTTTTAAGTCAGAAATTAGGATTTCCTGCTTTTGTTGAATTTGATCCTCTTTCGGTATTGTTTTACAACGGTATAATTGTATTTTCTTTAATACTAATACTCTTTTTATACTTGTTCAAAAAAAGTTTCAAACTTTTTAAAGGTGATATATACAATAAAGCAATCGGAATCTCTTTTTGGATTGGGGTATTGTATTCATCACTCGGTGGGCATGTTTTTCCTAGTGGTATATCTGGTTCTTATTTTGCTATGATTTGTGGATTAGTAATTTACTTTCCCGTAAAAGAGGAAGTAAAGATAGCAAATAGACAGTCATAGGCTGATACTTGGGAGGGGAAAGTCATGCAACGAATAGCTATTCTTCATTCTGGAAACCTAAAAGATGTATCTCCTGGAGGGGTTTCCGAATATGTCAAACAATTTATTGAGCATTCTACTTCAGAGGTCTTTGTGCTGGGAACCGATAACAAACAGAATAACTTAAAATTATTTAAAAAATATAAAATACAAACCGATCATTCAAGTTATACTTTTATTCCAATAAACTACACAACCTTAAGACCACTTTCAGTTTTTTATTTTATAAATTTGATCGTTTTTTTTATTTTAAATCCAAGATTTCTCAAAAAAATTAGCGTATTCTATGCCCAAAGAATGGAATATGTAATCCCTTTTCTTTTATTTAATAAGCAAGTGGTAATGGCAATTCATGGATCCGGTAGATATGCCACAATGTTTTGGGGTAAAACAGTCGCATCAATTTATTCTTTTTTAGAGAGAATTTCTATTGTCAGGTCTAATAAAGTATTCGTACTAAATAACAATAAGAAATTTGGAACACCATATTACAAGTCAAAGTTTTATAAACAAAAGGATAAAATTTTTTATATGCCCGTACCAGTTAATCGTGATGTTTTTAAACCCTTGGATAAGGCAACTGTAAGAAAGAAACATAACATAGGCTTTGACGATAAAATTATTTTATATTTAGGGAGAATAGACCATAATCCAAAGCGAGTTTTGCTATTTCCCCAAATTTTATTAAATGTTAAACAGGTAACTAGCAATACCAAAATGTTAATTATAGGAACCGGTAATGATAAGGATGAGTTAATTAGAGAATTTGATAATCTAGGATTAAAGAATAATGTTATCTTTTATGAGTACTTAGAACACGGAAATGATTTAGTAGAGCTAATAAATTGTGCAGAGGTCTCAATAATAACATCTTCTTTTGAGGGGATATGTATGTCAGCATTAGAGAGTTTAAGTTGCGGAATCCCAGTAGTAGCTACAGATGTCGGTAGTATAAGCGAGTACTTACTAAATGGAATAAATGGATTTGTTGTTTCAGGAGATGGGGATGAGCTTATAGTACAAGAAGTTAGTGAGAAGATTGATGAAGTTTTTTCTGGACTGCTAGCTTTCGATCATACACTGATTGATAGATATAATGCCAATGAGGTTATGCTAAATACAGAAAAACTTTTACTAAATAGGTAGGTATGTTTAATGAAAATAATGATTGACGGCACAAGTTTAGCCAGACAAATTACGGGAATTGAGAACTATACAAAAAATTTAATTGTGAACTTAATTGAACTAAATAAAAATACATCAAATGAGTTAACTGTCCTATTTAGGAGAGAAATACCTGATTACCTAAAACAAAAAACAGGATATAAACCATTAGTATGTCCATTTGAATCCCAACTGCTGTGTGAGCAAATTTGGATTCCCTATGTTAAATCAAAATATAAACCAGATATAATTCATTTCCCGGCTTTTCCTCCTGGATTGCTTGTAAAAAATAATGTTATTTTTACAATTCACGATGCTACAATGTGGAAATATAAAGAAACAATTTCTTTAAAAAATAAATTGTATATGAAGCCTTTATCAACTAAAGGAATAAAAGTTTCTTCAAAGCTTATTACAATTTCAGAGTCTTCAAAAGAGAATCTTTTGGATGTGTTTCCTGGGATAGAAAATAAACTTTTTAACTGCGGTAACTCAATTTCAGATGACTACAGAGTTATTACAGATAGTTCTATACTTAAATCAGTAAAGGAAAAGTATAAACTGCCAAATAGGTTTTTTTTAACTGTTGGTAGTTTAGAACCTCGTAAAAATCTACTTTTTCTTATTAATACATATTTGAAATTTAAGAAAGAGCATGCTTCTGACTTTAAATTAGTAATAACTGGTAGAAGTGCTTGGGGTTCTGAAGAAATAAAAAAAATTATTTCTGATAATAAAGCTGAAGAGGATATCATACTAACAGGTTATGTTTCTGACAATGATTTAATAATCCTTTATAACATAGCTACTTATTTTGTTTTTCCATCTATATACGAGGGATTTGGTCTACCAGTCCTTGAAGCAATGGCAAGTGGTACGCCTGTAATAAGTTCAAATTCTTCTTCTTTACCTGAAGTAGCAGGTGATGCAGCTATTTATTTTGACCCAACTAATGAAAATGAATTAAAAGAGATTTTTATTAAGATAAGTAATAATGAAGAAATCCATGAGGAGTATAGAAAAAAAGGTCTAGAAAGAAGAAAACTCTTTTCATGGATGAAAGTAGCTGAAAATATCTATTCAATCTATTTAAAAATGTGAGGAGGTTGTTTAATTGGAATTAGTACTATTATCTGGTGGATCAGGTAAACGCCTTTGGCCTTTATCCAATGACGCTAGATCAAAACAATTTTTACGAATTCTCGATAACAATAATGGCGAAAAGGTCTCAATGGTTCAACGGGTCTATGGTCAGGTTGAATCGGTTAATCTCTCCGAGAGAGTTTTAATTGCAACTAGTAAATCACAGGTTGATATGATTCAAAGTCAGGTTGGAAATCATGTTCCAATTGTAATTGAGCCAGAAAGAAGAGATACTTTTGCAGCAATTGCTCTATCAGCTGTTTATTTGTATTCAGAAAAGAATGTTGGCCTTGACGAAGTTGTAGGCGTACTGCCAGTTGACCCATTTGTTGATGATGCATTTTTTGAGGTTGTTGCACAATTAGACAAGGTAGTCAAGGATGCCGAAGCAGATTTAGCATTAATCGGAGTAAAACCAACCTATCCATCAGAAAAATACGGGTACATTATACCAGATGATTCTATTCCTCATAAAAATATTATCCCAGTTAGTCATTTTAAAGAAAAACCAACAGAAGAGGTTGCAGCAGATTTAATAAAGAGTGGTGCACTATGGAACTGTGGGGTTTTCGCTTTTAAGCTTGGTTATATAATCGAAATGTTACAGAAATTAAACATGCCTTTGAATTATGAGACCTTATTAATAAACTATACAAGATTACCTAAAAATAGTTTTGATTATGAAGTTGTTGAAAAGGCAAATAAAATTGTTATGGTAGAGTATGATGGATACTGGAAAGATCTTGGTACCTGGAATACCTTAACCGAGGAAATGAAGACTGATATCATTGGAAAAGGCGTTATAAGCAATGATTCTAAAAATACACATCTTGTAAATGAGTTAAATATCCCTGTTACTGTGTTAGGGGTATCTAATTTACTTGTTGCAGCTTCACCTGATGGGATATTAGTAACTGATAAGTCAGCAAGTCCAAGATTAAAAGAAGTAATTTCAGACTTTTCCGACCTTCGACCAATGTTTGAGGAACGGAGATGGGGCTGGTATACTGTATTAGATTACCGACAATATGATGATGGAAGTGAAGTATTAACTCAAAGGGTTACCATCCATTCCGGACAAAATTTAAGCTACCATTTACACGATAATAGAAGCGAAGTTTGGACGATTCTAAGAGGTACAGGAATTGTTATTCTTAATGATAAAATTATAAATGTGACTCAGGGTGATATTATTGAGATACCAGCTAGTTCTAAGCATACTATAAAGGCATCTACTGATTTAGAAATTCTTGAAATTAGAAGGGGGAAAAACCTTAGTTCAGAAGATACCGTCCGTTTAGAAACTTCCTGGGAAAAATTGATTAATGATTATGAAGTGACCAATAATTAATTGTATCTAATAGAACTTTTGAAGTTTTTTCTTTAGTAAGGGGTTTGGTTGGAAACAAAATAAAAAGGGACTACTTCAGGAGTAGTCCCTTTTGCTCGTACGTACGTTCTTAAATGTATGGGTGAAATTCCCAGGTGCAGCCCTGTTAAGTATTAGCTAACAGACAGCGAGAGTTGTCTACAACATGATTGGTATAATTGCAAATCCTTCTGTCCAGAAATGTATGGATCTTAATATTACTGTTAACAAGGCTGAATTACGTCTCCCGAATATCCAGATTTCTTATATTTAGAATGGCAAAAAAACAATGATAATTTACATTAATTAATCAATATTTGATATACTAAATTTCAAAAGAAGATTATAAGGGGGATTACAATGCAAAGAGTAAAAAAAGCTATAATTCCAGCTGCTGGACTTGGTACTAGATTTCTCCCCGCAACTAAAGCGATGCCGAAAGAAATGTTACCAATTGTAGATAAACCAACAATACAATATATTGTAGAAGAAGCAATTGCTTCAGGAATAGAAGATATAATTATTGTAACAGGTAAAGGAAAAAGATCGATTGAAGATCATTTTGATCACGCGTTTGAACTTGAAGAAAATTTAATTCAAAAAGAAAAGTTTGAATTACTTGATGAAGTACGACAGTCTTCAAGTTTTGATATTCATTATATAAGACAAAAAGAACCAAAAGGATTAGGGCACGCTATCTGGTGTGCTAGAAAATTTATAGGTAATGAGCCATTTGCTATTCTTCTGGGTGATGATATCGTCCAAGCTGAGACCCCTTGTCTTAAACAATTAATAAATGTATTTGATGAAGTAAATTCTTCGGTTTTGGGTGTTCAGACAGTTCCTGAAAACGAGACAAATCGGTATGGCATTATCGATCCATTAAATCAAAACGACCGGTTATATCAAGTCAATAACTTTGTTGAGAAGCCAAACTTAGGCGAGGCCCCATCCAATGTGGCAATTATGGGGCGTTATATCTTAACCCCAGAAATTTTTGTTTATTTGGAGGAACAGGAAATAGGATCAGGTGGAGAAATTCAGTTAACGGATGCAATTCAAAAGTTAAATAAAAGTCAAAAGGTTTTTGCTTATGACTTTGAAGGTATCAGATATGATGTTGGTGAAAAACTAGGTTTTATTAAAACAACAATTGATATGGCATTACAGCGTGAGGAATTAAAGGATGATGTTTTAACTTACATTAAAGATATTGCTGAGAGATATTTAGTGCCCACAAAAAAGAATTAAAACTGATTTATTGTTTGATACAAAAGATGGTGGGGCTGTCCGAAAAGTCATTGAAAAGTGACTTTTGAGGACAGCCTCCTTCTTTTATATTATTTTCAGGTTACCGCGGAAGTTCCCTTCCACTAAATATCCAATAAGACTTGCGTTTTACCTAAGAGAGAATTCCGTCCTACATTCATAACAATAATCAACAAATTACCTTCATTCCTGATATTCAAGAACTGATTCCAGATCATCACGTTGCACGAGTAATTGACGAAATGGTTGAAGCTATACCTGATGAAAAGTTGTTCTCCCATTATAAGGGAGGGGGCAGAAGTTCATTTCATTCAAAAATGATGCTTAAAGATATCTTGTATGGATATTCCCAGAAAACATATTCATGTTGTGGAATAGAAAAAATGTTAGAAGAAAATATTCCAGCTATGTATAAGCCTCGATGCAAAAACCAGATTTCCGTACATTAAATGATTTTCGCGGACAACGAATGAAATCATTAATGGACGAGCTTTTCGAAGCAGTGATTTTAAAGCTTATAAAAGGATGGATACATAACAATGGAAAACTACTTTTTGGATGGGACAAAGATCGAAGCCAATGCAAATAAGTATTCTTTCGTATGGAAAAAAGCTACAACTAAATTTGAGGAGAAATTAAGAGGAAAAATTCAAGAAACCCTACGCCACATAGAAGTGATGACTGAGTTAGAGGCTCCTGATGATGTACAAAACAATACTCAGAACTCAGAAAATCTTTCTTCTGATCTTGAAGAAATAGCAGAGACTCTTGAAGAAAAAGTCGAAAAATTGTCTGAGGAACTCAAGAACGAAACAAATGCAGAAGTAATTTACAAAGCCTTTAAAGTTAATCCGTAAGGATTTCATACTACGTCTAGCAAAATACAAAGAACAGAACAGAACGTTTGGTAATCGTAATAGCTATTCTAAAACGGACAAAGATGCAACATTCATGAGAACCAAAGATGATCATATGAAAAATGGTCAACTAAAACCCTGTTTTAATGTTCAAATGGCAACAGAGAATCAAATTACTTTGTACTATTCCATCCATCAGCGCCCAACAGATACTCGTTGCTTTAAGGAACATTTGGAGAGACTTGCATCCTCGTCTTTACCAATGCCTAAAGTAGTTAATGCCGATGCGGGTTATGGAAGTGAAGAAAACTATTTATATGCGATTGGGGAAGGTAAAGAACCACGTTTTGAGTTCCTCATTCCTTACGGAACCTATATGAAGGAACAATCTCGTAAATACTAAAATGATATTAGTCGCGAAGAACTGGGGTTACAACGAACAGGATGACATGTTAATTTGCCCGAATAACCGAAAGTATGTTTAAAAAGTATCTAACAAAAAAGAACTCATCGGATTATGAACAAAGTTACAAATTATTTGAATGCGAAGATTGTACAGATTGCCCATTAAGACAACAATGTACAAAAGCAAAAGGTAATCGCCGGTTCATTGGAACACAATATTTGAAGAAATGAAAGCGAAGGCAAAAACAGCCCTTGAATGTGAGGAGAAAGTAACTATCTATTCTCAACGTAAAATTGAGGTGGAAAGTGTGTTCGGTCACATCAAGGGCAATCAGTCGTTCCGCAGATTTTCACTGCGTGGGCTTGATAAGGTTCATGTCGAGTTTGGGATTGTGGCATTAGCACACAATCTATTGAAAGTAGAAGGTATCCGCCTGGCTACTTTCAATAATCAAAATCCATCAAAAAAGCAGCGAGAGAAAAACATAACATTTTTCTCTGCTGCTTTACTATTTTTGAGACCTTTTAGACAGTCCCTTTTATTTTTTTTTGAAATTCAAAGCTATAATTATGTAAATAGAGTCGGACAATTAACCCCGCCAATACCCCATTATCAATCTATATTGACTCTTTTCAATTCCTTTCTACTAATCGTTGCACTATAAAAGCCATCTACTCCTAGTTCATGATAGTGTAAAGCTTCTTCCATGCTCCATATCGGATGTGTATAGACATTTATATTTAAATCGTGCAAATTATCAAGGAAGTTTTCATTTATTCTTGAAGTAGGCATTGTGACAGCTGTTATTTGATGTACATTATCTTGTACAAATTTAACAACCTGCTCGTCATTATTTGGTGCGTGATAAAGTGTGTAAATGACCTTATTAAAATGATAAATTTGATTAATAATTGTCAGCATCTCTTCAGTGTAGATTTGGGGAATGATTCTTGCTAAGATTGCTTCATCGTAATTAGCCGCTTGAACAATTTTTGAAAATTGTTTCTCGATCATCATTGGGTCAAAATGTTTCGTATCCGTTACGATATACACATCTGTGTGTTTCTTTAATAATTCAATGACTCGATTGATATCTAATGGCGTGTATTTCTTATTAATATTTTGATTCATAAAATATTCATATGTCCAAGGTTCGTTATCAATTGTTGTTTCGGGAGTTTGCTCCAATTGCTCGGCATATATTAATCTCCAGTCATGTCTGGCAACTAATACTTCTTCTTTTGTTAATTCAAGATCCACTTCGAATACCCTGTTTTTTCGATGATGATAAGAATATTCAAAGGCCTCTAAACTATTTGTATAGAAATGCCCATCTATTTCTCCCATAGCATGTGTAATTATTGCCTTATCCCCAATAGATTTGTTCTGTAATGCAATGGAACAAAACGTAGAAGGAACAAACAGTAATGAACCTATCGTTAAAATAAGGGAGTTTATTATCGTAATCATGTTATTAACCTTTCAAACATTATTGTTTATATTCCAAGAAATTTGCTAAATGTTGTTCTTTAATTCAGAATCACGATCCCACTAAAAACCATACACGTACTATTACCTACCAAGTCGGCAACCTTTAATTGAAGGAGGATAAGTGTTATAATCCTAAAGTAAGTGGGAGAGACTGACCACTACTATTAAAAATTTTTGGAGGGCAACTATGACGTTTAATGAGATTATGGCATTAATTATGCCTTCTTTTATAGCGATGCTTTTTTATATAAAAGTAAATAAACGTAGCATAAATGTATTTCAAGGAATTTGTTGTTTAGTTCTTATTATGTTGTGCACAAACTTGCTATGTTATGCGATTCTACTTTATTTAAAGGTAGATCCAGTCCTATTTACGATGGCATTTACAATTAAATATTCCTTATTAGCTGTTTTTATTGCGTTAGTGATAGCCGTTTTATATAGACTTCTTGAGTTGAATGTACAAATGAACATTAGGGTTGAAGAAAATGGAAAAGAAACTGACTAAATCCATTATCGGTTTCTTCGTTTATTTACTGTTATTCACTAGCGCAGCTATTTTTTCACTTATTGGCTATGTAAGTGAGAAGTTTGCCGATCAAGGCATCGAGGAAATGTTATTTTATCTAACAAGTGGTACGGAAGGCACTTCAAGTGATGTATATATATCAGCCATTCGTGGAAGTTTACTTTCGTTTTTTATTACTTTTATCATAGTTTGTATTCCCTTAATAACATCGAAAAGAAGGAAAAATATGGGTGAGGTGAGGATGGGTAAAAGAGAGTTTTCTTTCCGAATTTTTCCTAATACTTATAAGTTTAAATTCCCATATGCCTTGGTTGTTTTATTCATATCTTTGATCACTAGTTATCATATGCTAGGAGTACATGATTATATAAAAAGTTTAACTAACTACTCTACATTTATTGATGATCACTATGTTGGTGGAAATGATGTATCAATCACTTTTCCTGAAGTAAAAAGAAACCTCATTATTTTATTTTTAGAGTCTATGGAAAACTCAATGATTGATAAAGAAAATGGCGGCGGCTGGAATTATACAGTAATTCCTGAACTAGAAAAAATAGCCATTGATCATTTGAATTTTTCTAATACAGATAAAATTGGCGGCCCTTACTCAATCATTGGTACTACATGGACTGTAGGTGGAATGGTTGGAACAACAGCGGGAATCCCTTTAAAGATCCCAGTAAATGGGAATGAGTATACCTCTTCTACAAACTTTTTGGCAGGTGCCTATACCCTTGGGGATGTTTTGGAAAAGGAGGGCTATAAACAGATGCTCATGTTCGGATCAGATGCGAGCTTCGGAGGACGTGACAATTATTATACCAGTCATGGTAACTATGAAATATTTGATGTAAATACCGCTATTGAACAAAGGAAAATGCTAGTAAGTGAGAAGGTTTGGTGGGGATTTGATGATACTCTTCTGTTTGAATGGGCGAAAGAGGAAATTAAATCATTAGCAAACGGAAACGAACCTTTCAGTATGACGCTTTTAACCGCTAACACACATTTTCCGGATGGATATTTGGAAAGTAGAGCGGATGAGGAGTATGATACCCAGTATGAAAATGTACATGCGTACTCATCAAAACAAGTAGATGACTTTGTGAACTGGTTGCAACAACAGAATTTTTATGAGGACACCACACTTGTGATTTTGGGTGATCACCTTAGCATGCAGCCTGGTGATTTTTTCAAAAACCACATCTATGAGGGGTATGAACGAACTATTTATAATGCAATTATTAATCCTGCTGCTGAGCCTGTTGATTCAAAGAATAGAATTTTTACATCTTTAGACATGTATCCAACTATTTTGGGTAGTATAGGAGTAGAAATTGAGGGAGATCGTTTAGGATTAGGGACAAACCTCTTTTCAGATCGAAAAACGTTAGTAGAAGAATTTGGATTACAATATGTAAATGATGAGTTAGGTAAGAATTCAAGATTTTACAACCAAACTATTTTACAGAATGATTATTATGAATTACTGAAAAAAGCAAAAGAGAACGAAAAATAACGATATTTATTAATAAATGGAAAGGAGCCGGTAATGACTTGTTTAAAGTATATCACCGGCTCTTTATTTAAATTGAGCTGTGGAGGTTAGGTAGGTATATGGTAAAAGAAAAAAGTATTTTCCTTAGGGTCTTTAGAATCGTTAAACTTGGATTTTTATTTATAGTGGAGTTGATTTCATACAAATTAAAGAAAAATTAATGAGGAAATAAAAAAAGACTCAAGAATGAGTCCTTGTGTGATGAATTATCTAAGAGAAGCTTTTGAAGGATCCACTTCATCATGTGGTAATTCTAAATGTGTTCTTAAATCATCGGATAGATTTTGTCTAGTCTCATCAGAAACTAAGAAATACCATCCACCGTCATTCAAGATTTCGCCTTCACCTTCAATCTCCATTTTATCTAATTGTTTAGCAGCATCCTTATATTTCAATTGAATATCAATCATATCATCCAATGTAAAGTTTGTTTTGATATTTTTTTCAAGTGCTTTTAGAATATCGCCATAATTAGCTAATGATGATAATGAAACTCCCTTATCAATTACTTTAGAAATTACCTCACGTTGTCTTTCTTGACGACCGAAATCTCCTCTAGGGTCTTCCTTCCTCATTCTTGCATATGCTAGGGCTTCTTCGCCATTTAAATGGTGTTGGCCTTCTTCTAAATAGACACCATCTAACTCAAAAGAACGCTCATTATATACATCAATTCCTCCGACAGCATCAACAATATCCTGAAACCCTTCCATGCTTACCTGTACATAGTAGTCAATGGGTACATTTAAGAAATGTTCGACTGTGTCAATTGACATTTCAATACCGCCATTATATGCGTGGTTGATTTTACTTATCCAGTTATTGTCAGGGTCATCATTATCAATGAGTTCTGCACGAGTATCACGTGGTATACTTAGAATTTTTGTTGACCCAAGTTTTGGATTGATGGTTAGAACGAGCATGGAGTCTGTTCGACCTCTATCGTCCTCTCTTTCGTCTACGCCTACCAATAAAATAGAAAGAGGATCTTGATTAGCAAATTGAGCTTGGACCTCACGTTTTTCTGAAACGACACGGTCTAATGGGTTATGCATTTTATCGACAGCATTTGCCACATCGTTATACACCATATAAGTATAGGTACCTGCTCCAATTATTAATAGTAAAAAAACGAATAAAAACAATCGAAGTTTTCTGCGTTTACGTTTCACTTTTCTTTTTACTCTAGTATTCATATTGTAAATCCCTTTCTATCTTAAAAAAGATTTATCTAGCCTACAGAAAATTATATCTTTGAATCGACAAAAATTGCAACCAATATCATTAAATCTATTTTTGTTAAATTGTGTAACCTTTCATAAATCATGGGATAAAGATAAAGAATATATTTAAATTGAATAATAATATGATTCTACAGTCTCTACAAAATTCAACAATTAGATGCTATAATAAACTTTTGTAATCAAACAAAAAACTTTCTTGGTTAAATGTATGTAATAAATCGCCAAGTATGAAAGAGTGTGAAACAATGACTTCTGCTAAGGTTGCTATAAGTATTGTTACTTACAACAGTAAACATATCTTTAAAGTTCTCGAAAATATTAAAGAAGAAATTGGTCATGATGATCGATTTCGTGTCGTTATTTTTGATAATAACTCAAATGAGGAATATAAAGAAAAACTAAAAGAATATACTAATTTTGCGGATATTACCTTTTTTAAAGAAAACAAAGGTTTTGGATTTGGTCATAACTATAATTTATTACAAGCGAATGAGCCCTATTTCCTTGTTTTTAATCCAGATATCATCTTGAAAAAGGATGATTTATTAAAAATGTTTGCAAAATTAGAAAACGACCCAACAATTTCATTGTTAGTTCCTAAAGTGCTGAACTCTGACGGTACTACTCAGCATTTAATTAGAAACCGTGTTAGTGTATTTGATTATGCGTTACGATTTATTCCTTTTGCGTTCGTTAAGAAGATGTTTGCAAAGCGTCTTTCTACATATGAATGTAGAGATCTCCCAGATGATCGAGATGTGGACATAAGGATAGGGTCTGGATGTTTTATGTTCCTAAGGGCAACTGATTATATAGAAATTAATGGCTTTGATGATCGTTATTTTATGTATTTTGAGGATTATGATTTATGTTTGGAACTAGGTAAGCGCCATAAGAGAGTCGTATATACTCCATTCTCAAAAGTGATTCATTTTTATGAAAGAGGATCTCATAAAAACTCAAAACTATTTAAGATATTTATGAACTCAATGGTCAAGTTTTTTAACAAATGGGGCTGGCGATTATATTAATCATCCCTAAACGCACCAAAATAATTTTTTTAAAAAAACATCGGGGGAGAATATAGTGTATGAATAAATTTGAGAAAATACTGCTTACTATTTTCTTTATTGAGTTATTTGTTGGAGGTGGCGGAAGACTAATTGATTTTGGAATCCTCTCCATTAGGCAAGTTTTATTCATTCTTGTTATTGGTGTGTTCTTTGTTCGGATTATCCGAGAAAATGCCTACCTAAACAAAGATATCAATACATTAGTCCGATTTAATCCAGTATCAATAGGTATTTATTTATTGCTAGCTTCATTTGTTGCAAGTGCTGGAATAGGTTACATAAATGGGCATTCGTTGTCATTAATAATTACGGATTTCTTTCGGGTAGTGTTTTTTGTCGTTTATTTTCCATTAGCTTATTACATTGCCGATACTAGGTTTTCTAAGCAGCGAATTGTTACGATATTAAAATACTCTGCTTTAGCTGTTGCGATCTTTACAATTGTTGTTTCCTTACTAGGGAAAACAATATTTAGCAGTAACTTCGCACCTTTTTATAACTTTATGAATTGGATTATGAACGATGATTTATTCTTTAGACCAAGTAATAGTGTGTTTTATAAGAGCCATTTATTTGTTGTCATTGCCTTAATTATTTCATTAAATGCCGTTCTTACAAAGAACTATTCTAAACTAGATATTGCAAATATTATCCTATGCTCAATATCTGCAATATGGTCTGAAACAAGAGGATTTTTGCTTGCGTTTATGATTAGTATTTTGATGATTATTATTTTAGATACAAAAGTAATTGTAGATCCAATTAAAGGGTTTGTATCTAAATGTCAAAAGCTATTTGAAGAAAAACAATTCTTAGCTAAGTTTGTTATCCTGATATTTGTACTTGTGGCGACTCCATTCCTTTATAATCATATGACTTTGGAAAGATTCCAACAAGACGTGGCGACTCCAGCAGAACAAGACGAAAACAATGTCGCGAACGAAGCTGAAAATGAAGTTAATGATATAAGCGTAAATAAAAGAATAGAGTTTATTTTGGATTCAAAAACAATCTTTACTGATAATCCTACAAACCTAGTTCTTGGTACTGGATATGGTAAGGAAATTGCAGGGAGAGTAACGGGGATTGAAATGAGTTTTCTTGATATATTGGTGGAACAAGGAATAATAGGGTTGTTGATCTGGTTTTTCCTATTTTTCCTCGTTTATTACAACTATTATTATATTTTTAAGCGAGGTTATCAATTAACACCGACAGATATATCACTGATGGCAAGTTTTATGGGCTTATTATTGTTAACCAATATTAATCCATTTATAAATAATCCAATCGGAATAAGCTTTTTTGTGGTTCTTTTAATCATTTCTCAAAATAAAAAAGAACAATACTTAAAAGAGGTATCGAAATGAATGTTTCGATTGTGATTGTGGTCTATAAACAGTTGATAGAAGAATGCAAAACATTTAAGACATTAATGAGTCACCGTGATAAATTGAAAAATGTGCAAATCACAATTTACGATAATAGCCCTGAAAAACAAGAGTTTAATGAGAAAGTGTATGAAGGGCTATCACTATCGTATATTCATGATTCGCGCAATCTGGGGATTTCAACAGCCTATAACTTTGCCTTTAATCGTGCAAAGGAAAGTGGTTGTGAATGGTTATTGTTATTTGACCATGACACAGAAATTACTGATGAATATATAGAAAAGGTTATGAACATCAATAAGGTAGAAGAAGATATTGTTGCAGTTGTGCCAAAAATATACTCAAAAAACAAGCTGATTTCACCCGTTTTTAGCGATTCAGTACGTCCTTTACAGGTGGAACAGCCAAAAGAGGGGGTTCAGAATAAGCCCGTTATGGCTATAAATTCTGGGGCATTATTAAGAATATCCTTCTTGACTGATATTGGTGGGTTCAATAAACAATTTCCATTGGATTATCTTGACCATTGGTTATTTTATATGGTTTATGCGAATGGATATAAGGTATTGCTGATTGATGAAAGTCTTGAACACGATTTATCTATTATGGATTATAGTAATATTTCTTTGGGAAGATATAGGAGCATTCTTGACTCAGAAATTCTTTTTTATAAAAACTATAAAACGGATTTGTTTCCGTCATATAAGAAACAACTTGTGAAACGATTGATAAAACAATTTCTAGTAGTAAGGAATAAGAAAATAGCCGCATATACACTAAGTCGACTCTTTTCGTTATAGAAGGTGCATGGAAAATGAAAATATCTGTTTGTCTAGCGACCTATAATGGTATACAGTTTGTCAAGAAACAATTAGATTCAGTGCTTATCCAGCTACGTGATGATGATCAGGTTATTGTTGTGGATGATCGATCAAATGATGGTACGGTTCAGTACCTAAAGGACACATATGGAGACCAAATAGAGGTCTATGTGAATGAGCAAAACTTGGGACCCATTAAGAGTTTTGAAAAAGCTATTTCACTAGCAGCAAGGGATATTATTTTTCTTTGTGATCAGGATGATATCTGGCTAGAGCATAAAGTGGAGAAAGTATTGGCCGAATTTAAAGATCCAAATGTGATGCTTGCTGTTCACGATTCTATTGTAGTTGATGGGGACGGTAACACAATTAATTCTTCTTGGAATGCTTATAATCAAAATAATGTAAGTCAAGGAATTATTGGAAATATTGTAAAGAACGCATTTACAGGCTGTATGATGGCGTTTCGTAAGGAAATAAAAAACAAGATTCTACCCTTTCCAGATTCAATTGAAATGCATGACCAATGGATTGTACTGGTTTGTAAGTTGAATAAAGGAAAAGTGGCTTATATCAAAGAGCCCCTCATGCAATATGTACGCCACGGGAAAAATGTTACCGGGATGAAAAGACGAAGTCCTATGGAACAGTTAAATGGGAGATTAGGGACAATTAAGGCTGTCTTAGGGTACCGTAAGTAAGTTAAAAATGTTATATTTGATTTACAAATTGAAGTTATCTTGTTTTAATAGAACATTATTCATTATAATTGATAGGAACTATTTTTATTTAAGGAGTGGTCGGAATGAAAGGCATAATATTAGCGGGTGGTAGTGGTACTAGACTATACCCATTGACTAAGGTGGTTTCGAAGCAGTTATTACCTGTCTACGATAAACCCATGATTTATTATCCTCTTTCTGTTTTAATGTTAGCAGGAATTAAGGATATTTTGATAATCTCTACTCCACAGGATATTGGTAGATTTGAACAAATTTTGGGAGATGGCTCAGACCTTGGTATTTCTTTTACATATGCAGTTCAACCAGAACCAGGTGGTCTTGCACAAGCTTTTATCATAGGTGAAGAGTTTATCGGTGATGATAGTGTAGCTTTAGTATTGGGAGATAATATTTTTTACGGCCACGGTTTAACTGAATTGTTGAGAAAAGCAGCAGCACGAGAGAAGGGTGCAACCGTATTCGGCTATTATGTGAATGATCCTGAACGCTTCGGTGTAGTTGAGTTCGATGAAGGTGGAAAAGCAGTTTCAATTGAAGAAAAGCCAGAAATACCTAAGTCAAATTTTGCTGTTACTGGATTATATTTCTTTGACAACCGTGTTGTTAATATCGCGAAAAGTATTTCACCATCCGCTCGTGGAGAGCTAGAGATCACCGATGTTAACCAGACTTACCTTGAAATGGGTGAACTTAACGTTGAGTTGTTAGGTCGCGGTTATGCATGGCTTGATACAGGTACACATGAATCACTTTTAGAGGCTTCTCAATTTATAGAAACAGTAGAAAAACGACAAACCTTAAAAATTGCATGTATTGAAGAGATTGCTTATCGCATGGGCTACATTACAAAGGAAAAATTAATCGAACTTGCTGAACCACTTAAGAAAAATCAATATGGTCAGTATTTAATAAAAATTGCCAAACAAAGCTAATAACCCCTTTTAGGAGGTATATACATGAATATAATTAAAACTAAGTTACCTGGAGTTTCTATCTTAGAGCCAAAGGTATTCGGTGATAACCGCGGCTATTTTATGGAAAGCTATAATAAAAGTGTTTACGAAAAACTAGGACTAACCTATGATTTTATCCAAGATAATCAATCTTTATCTGCTCCAGTTGGAACTTTACGTGGACTTCACTTTCAATTAAATCCAAAAGCCCAAACCAAAGTGGTTCGTTGTATTACAGGTGCCATCTATGATGTTGCAGTCGATATTCGTGAAGGTTCACCAACATACGGACAGTGGGTCGGTGTAATCTTAAGTGAACATAACAAACGTCAACTTGTTGTACCTAAAGGCTTTGCTCATGGTTTTTGTACAATTGTACCTGATACAACAGTTGCATATAAAGTGGATGAATACTATTCTCCAGAACATGATGGAGGAATCTTGTGGAATGATACAGATTTAGCGATTGATTGGCCAACAAACAATCCCATTCTTTCTGAAAAGGATACAAAGCATCCTACTTTAAAACAAGCAAAATTAAACTTTGTGTTTGAAAAATAGGAGGATTTACAAATGAAGATTTTAGTAACTGGTGGGGCAGGTTTTATCGGAAGTAACTTTGTCCGCTATATGGTCAATAAATATCCTAATTATCATGTTGTTAATTTAGATGTTCTAACGTATGCAGGTAATTTAGAAAACCTAAAAGATATTGAGGATAAACCAAATTATAGATTTGTAAAGGGTGATATCGCCGACCGAGATTTCATTAACAATCTTTTTGAAACTGAAAAATTTGATTATGTTTTGAACTTTGCTGCGGAGTCCCATGTGGACAGAAGTATTACAAACCCGGATATATTTATTAAAACAAATATTCAAGGTACACAAATCCTTCTCGATGCTGCTAAGAGCATTAATGTAAAAAAATACTTACAGGTTTCAACAGATGAGGTTTACGGGACATTAGGTGAAACAGGTTATTTTACAGAGGAAACACCTTTAGCGCCGAATAGCCCATATAGTGCAAGTAAAGCGGGAGCAGACATGCTTGTCCGTGCTTACCATGAGACGTTTGATTTACCTGTTAATATAACTCGTTGCTCAAACAATTATGGTCCATTCCACTTCCCAGAGAAGCTCATACCATTAATGATTATTAATGCTTTACACGATAAAGAGCTACCTATATATGGAGATGGAAAAAATGTGCGTGACTGGTTACATGTAGAAGACCATTGCCAGGCAATCGATCTAGTTCTTCACAACGGTAAAAATGGTGAAGTATATAATGTTGGGGGTAATAATGAACGTACAAATGTTGAAATCGTTAAAACGATTTTAAATCAATTAGATAAGCCAGAATCCCTTATTAAGTTCGTAAAGGATCGTCCAGGACATGATCGTCGTTATGCAATTGATGCTACAAAACTTCGTGATGAACTAGGCTGGAGGCCAAAATATACATTTGATACGGGAATTGAACAAACTATTGATTGGTATTTAAATAACCGTGAGTGGTGGGAAAATATTATCTCTGGTGAATATCAGGAGTATTTTAAATCACAGTACGGTGACCGATTAGAGGTAGAGTAATGAAGGTTTTAGTTACAGGGATTAACGGACAACTCGGATATGATGTTGTTAAAAAGCTAGAAGAAAAGGGACATGATGTTGTTCCTGCCGGTAGGGAGCAATTAGATATTTCTAATGAAGAAAATGTCGTGACTTTTATCAATGAAGTACAACCAGATGCTATCATTCATTGTGCAGCATTTACAAATGTAGATGGTGCAGAAACAGATAAAGACACTGCATACCGTGTAAACGGGCTAGGAACGAAATATCTAGCTCATACTGCGAAAAAGATCGGCGCCAAAATGGTTTTCGTAAGTACCAATTATGTATTTGAGGGCAATGGAACCGAGCCATACGAGGTTGATCATCCAACAAACCCAATAGGTGTTTACGGGGAAACAAAGCTTGCTGGTGAAAAGTTTTTAATTGAGAATCTAGCCGAATATTTTATTGTTCGTACTTCCTGGGTCTTTGGTATAAATGGCAATAATTTTGTGAAAACCATGCTTCGGTTAGGAAAAGAACGTGGTGAAGTAGGGGTTGTTTATGATCAAGTTGGTTCTCCTACCTATACGGTTGATTTAGCTAGTTTCCTCGTTGAACTAGCCGAATCTGAAGAATATGGCGTTTATCATGCTTCCAATTCAGGAATTTGCTCATGGTATGAATTTGCTGTTGAAATCTTCAAACAGGCTGGATTAGATGTTAAGGTTAATCCTTTAACAACTGAACAATTTCCAAGACCTGCGGCGAGACCGAAATATTCAGTCATGAGTACGAAGAAAATTGGGGAAAAAAGCTTTACACCGTTGCGTGATTGGAAAGAAGCGTTGGCAGCTTTTTTAAAAGAAATCAAAAATTAAAAAAACACTCCAAAAGCAAAGTGCTTTTGGAGTGTTTTTTTTTCGAAATATCATGATTTGGTCTATTTATATCAAAGATTAGTAGATTAGGAAAAATAATATAGTGAAATTTGTCGTAATTTAAATTGTCTAGGAAAATATAGTTTGTTATTATTAGTCTATGAGTATAGTAGAAATATTTTCGAGGGGTGAAAAAAATTAATAGAATTATTAAAAATCGAATATTATTAGTAGTAGCCTTATTTACTTTACTAATAGCCTTTAATAGTAGTAGAGTTTTAGCGAATGATGGAGATCTTGTTCCTAGAGGTTATATTGACTTGCCAATCAACAATTCTACTGTCGAAGGGGAAACACTTATAAAAGGTTGGTTTTTAGACCCAATAGGTATTCCCAAAATAGAAGTAATGGTAGATGGAAAAAGTATGGGGGAAGCTCAATATGGTGATGAACGCTTAGATGTGGGCAAAGCTTTCCCTGAATATCAGAATAATAATTCAGGATACAATTTCCTCTTGAACACAAAAAGTTTTAGTAATGGTAAACATACTTTAACAATTAGGAGAATTGGAGTTAATGGCGAACAAACTGAACTTAGCCAAGCAATATATGTTCAAAATCCTCAAACTCTACCAGCAAAACTATATATTGATGCACCATTAAATAACAGTACAGTCAAGGGTACTATTGGTGGTAGGGGCTGGTTCTTAAATCCGAGTGGAGTATCTAAAGTTGAAGTCTTGGTAGATGGTAAACTATTAGGACAGGCTGATTACGGCAGATTGCGATCAGATGTAGCCGAGGCCTTTCCGGTATATCAGAATTCAAATTCTGGCTACACCTATTTGTTAGACACAACGACTCTAGGTAACGGTAAACATACTCTAACGATTAGAGGTGTTGGAAAAAACGGAGAAAAAACGGAACATAGTCAGGTAATAAATGTCCAAAATTCTCAAACTCTACCAGCAAAACTTTATGTGGATGCACCACTAAATAACAGTACAGTCAAGGGTACTATTAATGGTAGAGGGTGGTTCTTAAATCCGAGTGGAGTATCTAAAGTTGAAGTCTTGGTAGATGGTAAACTATTAGGACAGGCTGATTACGGCGGATTGCGATCAGATGTAGCCGAGGCCTTTCCGGTATATCAGAATTCAAATTCTGGCTACACCTATTTGTTAGACACAACGACTCTAGGTAACGGTAAACATACTCTAACGATTAGAGGTGTTGGAAAAAACGGAGAAAAAACGGAACATAGTCAGGTAATAAATGTCCAAAATTCTCAAACTCTACCAGCAAAACTTTATGTGGATGCACCACTAAATAACAGTACAGTCAAGGGTACTATTAATGGTAGAGGGTGGTTCTTAAATCCGAGTGGAGTATCTAAAGTTGAAGTCTTGGTAGATGGTAAACTATTAGGACATGCTGATTACGGTGGTTTGCGCTCAGATGTAGCCAAGGCCTTTCCGGAATATCAGAATTCAAATTCCGGCTACACCTATTCGTTAGACACAACGACTCTGGGTAACGGTAATCATACTCTTACAATTAGAGGAATTGGAAAAAACGGAGAAAAAACGGAACTTAGTCAAGTAATAAATGTCCAAAATCCTCCACCAAAACTATATGTTGATGCACCATTAAATAACAATATAGTTAAGGGGAAAGTTGATGTCAGAGGCTGGTTCTTGAATATGGGTGGAGTATCTAAAGTCGAAGTCTTAGTAGATGGTAAACTAGTAGGACAGGCCAATTACGGCGAGTTACGAACAGATGTAGCCAAAGCCTATCCTGACTATCAGAATTCGAATTCCGGATATAGATTATCATTAGATACTACAAGACTAAAGAATGGCCATCAAACATTAACGGTTAGAGCAACTGGTAATGACGGAAAAAAAACAGAATTGAACCAGGTAATTCAGATAGAAAACCTGCGGACCATCGGCTATCTTGAAGGACCAATAAACGGTGCTACCGTTAATGGGAATCTTACTGTAAAGGGATGGTTCTTAGACATAAGTGGGGTTTCTAAGGTTGAAGTGTTAGTTGATGGAAACTATATGGGGTTGGCTTCATATGGAGGAGAACGTCTTGATGTAATAAAGGCATTCCCGGAATACGGAAATTCTAACTCTGGCTATACTTTTGAACTTGACACGAAGCAAATTCCTGACGGTCAACATATCATAATGGTAAAAGAGACAGGCAATAACGGTTCAACATCTTCAATTAGTCACACATTGAACGTGATGAATGGTAACCCTTATCTCTATCTTGACTTAAGGAAGCCTTCGAATATTACTGCAACCGATATTGTGAATTTCTTTAATCAAAAGAATAGGCCCAATAGTCCATTAAAAGCCAATGCGCAAAGTTTTATTGATGCTCAAAATAGATATGGTGTGAACGCCCAATATCTTGTAGCACATGCTATTTGGGAAACAGGTTGGGATGGATCTAATCTAAGAAATTATAAAAATAACTACTACGGTTATAGTGCTTATGATCCGTGTCCATTTACTTGCGGATTTTACTTCCCTTCAGGTTTAGACAGTATCAATTTTAATGCGTATACTGTAAGAACGGAATATTTAGATGAAACTGGAAAACACTATAATGGATCTCATTTGACCGGCATGAATGTAAAATATGCCACAGACCAAAATTGGAAAAACGGTATAGCAAATTTAATGCAGTCCATGAAGTCGTTTGATTTTGGTCACTATAATAGCGTAGGTATACTTCCTGCATCATCACAACCAGCACCTTCATTTGGAAGAGAGATTCCAGATGGACAGCCATATCCAACCGATATTATTATTACGTACACCACCGAAACATACGCTACTGTTAATACAAATGGATTAGCATTTAGGAGTATCCCTTATGTGGGCGGTGTTGATGCTGTTCTTTATGGCAGATTGAATTCGGGGACAGTGGTAAGGGTTTTAGGTTACAATGAAGATGTGAAGGTTGTAGATAATCCAGATGCTTATCCATACGACAAACGTTGGTACCGTATACTATATAACGGCCAAGAAGGTTGGGTGTATGGTGGGGGATTAACTTTTTAATGAAGGAAAATAGAGAATTATAGATTTTAAGGGAATGTCTTAGATTACTAGACATTCCCTTTTTATGTTCTTAATTTCTAGGGTAATATTTTTGTAACCTAATTGTGAAACTTTTTTTAGCTATTTAACGTCAAATAAATTGAATATATCCCGAACTAATGTATTAAGTAATATTAAGCTGCCAAAATAGGTAAATAATCTTGTTTACTTACAAATTACTTGTGCTATAATTTTTAAAGAGTCTATTTGAATGATGTCCAAGTATGATTGGATAATAAAAACTAAACGTCATAGTTCAGACGGGCCAACGTGGAGGTCAATTTATGTTGTATTTAACTTTGTTCATTGTTTTTGTTACAACGATTATACTTACTCCTGTTGTAAAAAAGCTTGCCTTTAAATTGGGTGCTACTGATAAACCGAATAAACGAAAAGTTCATCAAACAATCATGCCACGTCTCGGTGGTTTAGCAATATATTTAAGCTTTATTGTAGGTGTTTTAGTTCTTCAGCCATCTGATGAAGTACATATACCTATCTTGATCGGTAGTGTAATCATCATCCTAACCGGAATTTTCGATGATATTAAAGAGATTTCTCCAAAAGTAAAGTTATTTGGTCAAATTTTAGCTACATTAGTGGTTGTCGTATTTGGCGACCTACAGGTAACCTTTATCAATTTACCTTTTGGTGGACAGTTAAACTTTGGTATCTTAAGTATACCAATTACCATGATATGGATTATTGGTATTACAAATGCCATTAATTTAATAGATGGTTTAGATGGATTAGCTGGTGGGGTTTCCTCGATTGCATTATTCGCAATTGGCGGAATGGCCTTACTTATGGGGAACCAGACTTATGTCATGATAATGGCGCTTATTCTAGCTGTTTCAACTTTAGGATTTTTGGTTTTCAATTTCCACCCAGCGAAAATTTTTATGGGTGATACTGGAGCCCTATTCCTTGGTTATATGATTGCAGTTTTATCTCTTTTAGGTTTTAAAAATGTAACTTTTATTTCATTAATTATTCCTGTAATTATCCTTGGTGTGCCGATATCTGATACACTTTTTGCGATTGTTCGAAGAATCGTTAATAAACAGCCATTATCTGCACCAGATAAATCCCATTTACATCATTGCTTAATTAAGCTCGGATATTCACATCGAAAAAGTGTTTTACTAATTTATTTAATGAGTGCACTTTTCGGGATTGCAGCATTCTTATTTTCGCAAGCAACGATATGGGGATCTTTAATCATTCTCTTTACGTTAATTATTGCGATTGAATTAATCGTAGAGAAAGTTGGATTAGTACGTGAAGACTACAAACCACTTATTAATTTTATAAATGGCTTAAAGCCGTTAAATGTACGTAATAAAATGTAAGAAGCACTTCGCTTGAAGTGCTTTTATTTATTTCTAAACAATAATTTTTTAAATAAAGCTAAAAATATTTGTTTTTTTCCTAATAAACCTATAAGCTCTGCAAGGAATTGTAAAATAATAGTGAATATAATAAATATAATAAACGATTGCCATAAAGTAACTCTTGAAGACGAGATAGCGATCGCGCTAAATACAATACAAAGACAATAGATGATGGATACGGACTCACGGTGGCTAAATCCGAAATCAAGCAGCCTATGGTGAATATGTGAACGATCAGCCTTACTAATACTCTGTTTACTTAATAATCTTCGCATGATCGCGAAGAAGGTATCAAAGAGAGGTACCCCTAAAATGATGATCGGTATAAATAGGCTGAAAATCGTAACGCTCTTATAAAAGCCCATTATCGATATTATGGCAATTATAAAACCTAAAAACTGAGAACCGGTGTCTCCCATGAATATTTTAGCAGGATGGAAATTAAAAAGTAAAAAGCCAAGTGTACTCCCAATTACAATTGCGGCTAACGCAACAACTAGAACGTGATTATCGATAATTGATAAATATAGCATGGAGCCAAGAGCGATTATGGAAACACCAGCAGCTAAACCATCAAGTCCATCGATAAAATTAATTGAATTTGTTAAAGCGAGAATCCAGAATAGTGAAATGAGGTAACTATAAAATCCGAAATCAAGATTAAAATTACTCGGTAATACTACATACTCAATTTTTAATTGGGCTACAGCGACGACTAACAGTGCTGCAATCAATTGACCGCTGAATTTATAGATTGGCTTTAAATTATAAATATCGTCTAAAAGACCAGTGAGAAGCATGATAATAATACTAAGAAAAATGATATGAAAATTATCATATTCATATAAACTCAAAAAAGAGGCACCTATTGAAAAGCCAATAATGATAGCTAATCCTCCAATTCTTGGAATTCCTTTTTGGTGAACTTTTCTTTCGTTTGGCAAATCAATTGCGCCGATTTTATAGGCAAGTTTTATTATTATTGGAGTTAGAATAACAGTGGAAATGAAACTGATAAGGAACGAAATTAAGACTTTCAAAAGGAACACCTACAATTTATTTTTTATTGCTATCATATTATTGACAATAAATATGACAAATATAATCAATTTAGGCATATAAAAGGACATTCCTTATGAATTAGGAATGTCCTGACTTCATTTATTTAGTTACATCTGTTTCTAAATACTCCACAACACCCTCCGAAATTTCCGCTTGTCCATTTGTAAGCTCGGTCATCCATTCAGTGAATTGTGGTGTCTGGCTTTCTTCTACATAGGTTTCGATTTCCACAGCCTCAATATACTTGATTTCTTTAATTTGGTAAATAGAAGAGCGGAGTTCATTTTCAACCTTACCAAGCCATGTGTAATCAATTTTTGTATGCATCACTCTCATGAGTTTACGTTCAACGATGCCGGTTGCTTGGAGGCCTTCTGAGGTTGACTTTCCGTATGCACGGATTAGTCCCCCTGCACCTAATTTTATTCCACCAAAATACCTAGTTATGACAACAACCGTATCTTTTAAATGTTTTTTCTTCAAGACTTCAAGGATTGGCACACCAGCAGTCCCACTTGGTTCACCATCATCGTTTGCTTTTTGAATTTGATCGTTTTCCCCAATGAGATATGCGGAACAATTATGGGTTGCATCCCAGTTCTGCTTTTTTATTTTCTGAATGAATTCCTGTGCTTCCGCTTCTGTTGTTGCGCGGTCAATATATGCGATAAAGCGTGATTTTTGAATATTTATTTCATGCTCGCCATACCCTTTTACTGTATAATAGGAATGAAGCATTACGCGTAATACCTCCTATCGGGGCTTCAAGAAAACTGTAGTGCGACAAAATTCGGCACTGACCGAGTTTTTGGAAATTTTTTGCCCATTCTTCTATTATAAAACGACATAATTTTTACATCAATGGTTTGTTTTTGGCATAGGTCAAATGTAATACAAATGTAAATGATATGAAATGCTGTAAAAAACAAATCAGTATATAATTTAGATGGAGGTGGAAGCATGGCCACCAAAGGGCTTGATATTAAAGTTCTTGATTCAATATTGGAAAAAATGGTGCACACCGTTGATCATAGCAAGGAAGAAATTTTTCGAATTGGTGAGCAATCTCGTAACGAATTTTTAACGTTAACGGATGAGCTAAAGGATATTAAGGAACGCGTTGGAGTGATTATTGATGAGGTGGATCGCTTAGAAAATCATTCTCGATTTGCAAGAAAACGTCTTTCCGAGGTGAGCAGTCATTTTAATAAGTATTCAGAAGAAGAAATTCGGAATGCGTATGAGAAGGCTCATGATTTGCAGATGCAGTTAACTGTAATTAGGCAGGAAGAGAAGCAGCTGCGCGAACGTCGGGATGAGCTTGAAAGACGATTAGTCGGTCTAAATGAGACAATTGAACGTGCAGACCATCTTGTCGGACAAATTTCCGTGGTTCTTAATTATTTAACGAGTGATTTTAGGATGGTTGGAGAAATGATTGAGGACGCGAAGCAAAAGCAGGAATTTGGTCTGAAAATTATTGAGGCACAGGAAGAGGAGCGCCGGAAGCTTTCTCGTGAAATTCATGATGGACCTGCCCAGATGCTTGCGAATGTGATGCTGCGCTCGCAAATTATTGATAAGGTCTACCGAGAGAGTCCTGATCAGGGTGTGAAAGAAATTCATGATTTACGAAAAATGGTTCGTTCCGCGCTATATGAGGTCCGTCGAATCATTTATGACTTGCGTCCAATGGCACTGGATGATCTTGGATTAGTACCTACCCTCAAAAAGTACCTATCCACGATCGAAGAATATAATGGCGACACTATGATTTCATTTACATTTATAGGATCCGAGCAAAGAATCCCATCAAAATTTGAGGTGGCTTTATTCCGAATGGTACAAGAAGCCGTCCAAAATGCCCTGAAGCATGCGGAAGCTCGTGAAATTGTGGTTAAGCTTGAGATAAGTAGAAATCATGTAACAGTTATCATAAAAGACAATGGAAAAGGCTTTGATATCCGAGAGAAGAAAAAAGACTCGTTTGGGTTAATCGGAATGCGCGAGCGAGTGGATTTACTTGATGGCAATTTAACGATTGATTCAAGTGTGGGCGCAGGAACGATTGTGATGATACAGGTGCCGTTTGAGGTGTAACTAATTGGGTGCAAATGTGCTAAGACGTATATGATTTTATTTCCCTTTTCTATATGTGGGAATATTTCGGTTATTTGATGATACGTTACAAGAAATGGTTAAACTACTATATGCTGCTTATTTATATAGGAAAAATAAGAATAAACTTACTAACATGTTCTGTTAATACTGCTTATGGAGTATTGACCGAAATTGCCTCGATTGTCAAAATGAAAGGGGGAGGCGTTATTCATGAAAACAAGCATAGTTATAATTGATGATCACCAATTATTTCGCGAGGGTGTAAAACGAATACTAGATTTTGAACCAACCTTTCAAGTGGTAGCAGAGGGTGACGATGGGGAACAGGCGGTAGCTCTAATTGAGCAGCATAAGCCTGATGTTGTCATCATGGACATTAATATGCCTAACTTGAACGGAATTGAAGCAACGAAACAATTAATTGACACTTACCCGGATACGAAGGTTATTATTTTATCGATTCACGATGATGAAAGCTATGTGACGCATGCCCTTAAAACTGGAGCAACTGGTTATTTATTAAAAGAAATGGATGCGGATTCTCTAGTCGAAGCGGTTAAAGTCGTTGCAGAAGGTGGATCGTACTTGCATCCAAGAGTCACACATAATTTAGTGAAGGAATTCCGTCGTCTTGCTGTCGCAAGTGGACAATCTGGAGCAGCGCATTCACACCTTGCTACGGAAGTTCGTCGTCCACTCCATTTGTTAACGAGAAGAGAATGTGAAGTTCTTCAACTGTTAACGGACGGAAGAAGCAACCGTGGCATTGGTGATGACCTATATATCAGTGAAAAAACGGTTAAAAACCACGTAAGTAATATCTTACAAAAAATGAACGTAAACGATCGTACCCAGGCTGTTGTTGTAGCTATTAAGAATGGTTGGGTTGAAGTTAGATAAATTAATAGATTGATAGGAAGCTGAGTTCTCTGGTGAGGGCTTGGCTTTTTTTATTGATTGAGGATTAACTTTTCATGAATAAAAAGAACTATCTTCCATCCTTCCATTTGGTGTATGATCAACTTATAATCATTTCGTAGGTCGAAAGTTTTATTTGCGGAATAATCGTCAGTCTTACATTATTTATCTAAAGAAGAGGGGGTTAATGATGGTTCAATATTGTACGAGGTGCAAAGTCATCCATAATAACAACGAAATATGTCCTCATTACGTTAAGCAATTGAAAGAAAATCCATCATTGCTTGCGGAAGCGGCTAATTTCACGGTAGTGGCAGGACAATATCATTTAGTTACTTCTCAAACGCTAGATACTCTTTCTCAAGGTGTGAATAAGCTTGCTGGGTTAAACCTTGCTTATGAAGGGACGCATCAGTTTACCCGTGATATTCAGGTGTTTCGCCAGTTAAATGTTGATTCCTTTTCAAGAAGTGGATACTTTTCAAATGCAAAAAGCGCACAAAGTTATTTTCTAAATGGAACAGAAAATCAACAGCAGAATGTGTTAAGGAAACTAAATGGTACAGCACAGGAAATTGATTGGTTGAGATGGAAAAAAGGGAAGCTTAGTAGTTTATTAGAAAAGTCTAAGCTGCTAGGGGAGGAAACTTCGAACGCACCAGGAATAGATGGAACGTCTGTTAATCGGTTTGTAAAAAACAGAATTGAAAAAGTTACGATTAAAGCGTCTGTAAGTGACAAGGGTCTTGGGACGAATATAAAGGGTGTCTTAAAAGCATTAGAAAAAGGAACGTTAGACCCTAAAGATACATTTTTAGGAATTGAAGGATCCTCTGAAGCACTGGCAAAGGCATTGGATCACAATCTAAAAAAGGCATTAGATGCTGGTAATACGGAATACGCTAAACGATTACAACAGGCTAAAGAGTATATGAAAGTGAAAGAACTAAACAATTACGATCGTGTAAAGCATTCGACAGCTAGATTAGAAAACAAAATAAAGTCTGGACAGGCAGCGGTACAAGTAACGGTAAATGATGTGGCTAAAAAAGCTTGTCAAGGAGCAATTGTCGGTGCTGCGGTTTCTTTAACTGTTTCCAGTATCTCGAATTATATGAAGTTTAAAAATGGGGATATCACAGAGGAAGAGGCTTTCGTTTCAATTGGAAAAGAAACGTTAAAAGGTGGCGTTGTTGGTGGAGCGATGGGGGCGTTAACACTATTTCTTCCAGGTGGTGCATTAGGTTTTGCAGCAGGAATGGCTGTTGGTATTTATATAAATGCAATCTCATCTAATGTTCTCGATGAAATTTTCGGGGAAGGGGCTTACGGGAAAATCTTAGATGCCTCTGGCTATGTTTGCGGAATGACAGTGAATTTAGAGAGTGCTCTACAAAAGATCGAACAAAATGAGAAGCATTTAGCAGGTAATATACGTAAAGCCAAGAAAACAGCAGCATCTGTCGATGAATATTTCGATGAATTTGATTTGATAATGAAGGGGTAAGGATTGAAATGAGTCTACATGAGTTACATATTGACTATGACTACTATCAACAAGAAACATCATTAGATGACTTAAAAGAAGCAGCAAACAAGTTGAGCATTGCTGCACAGGAACAGTTCGACGAAATCAAAAACGAGAATTGGTTTACGAGAGTATTTGACATGGTCACTCATTCCACGAAAAAAGACCAACGTATGGCATCTCAAATTGGAGAACTATCCCAAGCACAAACCATTTTTATGGAAATTCTCGTGCGCCTTTCTACTAGTGACCGTAGAATTGCAGAACTCGTGACAAACTCAATGGATAAAATAAAGCGTCTCTCTCAACAAGATTTACTTTTAGCTAATAAAGTAAAAGAGTTAGAGAATTACTGTGTTCTAGGTCTTACAAAGCAAACGGACATAGCTGATTTAACATTGAAGGAAAAACAAATAGCAGGTGGCTTACTTCTCCATCTTATGGGTCAATTTGAGCGTGTATCGGAACAACAGCAAGCATATGCCAATGCAGTATTAAACTATATCGAGGTAGAGCCACAACCAATTGACATTCATCTTGCCATTAATTCTTTAAACAATATTGATTCAAAAAAAATTCTACTTCAATGCTGTATAGAATATGGATTCCTTCAACATTTTAATTTTGATTTCTTAGAAGGGAATGAGGAGCTGCTAGAAGAATTCGATTTTGGAAATAAGACGATTAAAGAGCTGGTTTCTAAAGTTGAAAATTTATACAAGTTACGTGGCGAAGAAGGCTTTATTGACAAATATGGTGGATATGATTTTTTAGAGCCCGACGAAACGTTTTATGCAGAACTAAAGGATGATGAAATACAATATGAAATGATAGAGAAAGAGGATGAAGTAATCTCTACTATCCTTCACATTCCATCTGGAACGGTACAGGAGTTTCATAATAAAAACATTTATATTAACACGTATATTCGTTGTGAAGGAACATTGCGCTTTGAAAACTGTACAGTCTACTATAATGAATCGGAAGAAACGAACGAAATAATTGTAGAAGAAGGAGCAGAGCTGGAGTTTCTAAACTGTGACATCTTTTGTAAAGGCGAAGTGGATAACTTTTTCATACAGACAAAAGAGAATAGTGAATTATTGTTCAGAAACTGCGAATTTTACGGGTGTAGTTATTTTGCAAAACTGGAATATAACGGTTCAATCACAATCGAAAAATCGAAATTCATTAATCCCTCCGAAAACTTTTTATCTGGACAGTACAAAAGGGGGACTATTCGAAACTGTGTTTTTACCTTTACAACGATACCTAAGTCTTCAACAAAGGGAAATGAGTATTCTTGGAATCCTATTTTTAATGTGAATACGTATTGGGAGGATCCCCAATTTGTTATACAAGAGTGTGTAGTGAATGGGGACGCATTAACCAATTCAAGTACAACGCCTGCACTCGTTATTTTTGATATCGAAAAAGGTGTCTATCAAAACTGTAGCTTTGAGTATTTAAATAATTGCATTAGGAATGCGAAAGAAGTTGTTCAATCGGTATTTACGAATTGCGGATCTGTTTTGACACTTGGTGGCCTATTATCGATGGAAGAAATAAAACTAACGAACAGTTTGTTCATTAAATGTGAGTCCGTTGTAGAAGCTAGCCATTCTTCTATCATTTCAAACTGTCAATTTATTGATTGTACGAATAATATTATTAAAACTGACTTTGATGGCGGGGTCACGATTGAATATTGTGAGTTTGATAATTTAACTTATACAAATGGTTCATCTTTTGTAAGCGAAGGAAGTTTATATTTTCAACGAACCAAAAATAAAAGTTCGACATTTAGCACAGTAAAAAAATGTGTTTTCAATGGTTTCAAAACGGAAAGTGGCTTCTTAATTCTAGGAAATGTATTTGAAAAAATAAAAGGTCCCACAGCTTTTATTGAAGATTGTACGTTCCAAAATTGTGTGACAAACCGGGAAAGTGGAAAAATTATTAAACAGTATTCCTCTTATTTCGGGTTATTTAATAAAGAAATTGAAGTGGAAGCCATTTCTATTCGAAACTGCCGTGGATTGGATAAGATAAATAAAGAAAATGGGTATACAGAAGACGTCATTATTAAGGGGGAAACTCCGACGGGTGCAAAAATAGGAGCAAGTATTGTAGCTGGAACAAGAATTGGCCTTTTACCAATGGGCCTAATTGCGGCAAGCATAATAAAACACGTTACAACTGATACAGATAAGCATGTAGAGTGATAAGTAAGGAGCCGTAACTAGTGTTATTGAGCCTTTTTACTAAATGGGCTGGGTTGAGGTTAGGTAATAGAATAGATTGGTGGAAAGCTGAGCGCTCGTTTGGGGGCTTGGCTTTTTTTTCAGGATCCTTCCAAAATTTTGATTTTTTAATTTTGTGTCGTTCTTTGTAAAGAATTTTTTGTTAGCGAAAGCTTGAAGTTTATTAATTTATGCGTTATGTTATATAAGAGTTGTTCTCTTTTAAGAACAATTAATGAAAATCCTTTTTCAAAAAGGAGTGGAATAATGCTTAAGAAGACTATTAGATGGAGTGGAAATGTATTATTTGCATTATTGGTTCTGTTGAGCATTTTGACGTTGGTCTCGATCTTTCAATTGAAAAATCAGGTTGGACAAGTTCCCACCATTCTTGGATTTAAGATTATGACCGTAATGACGGGAAGCATGGAGCCTGAATTACAACCAGGAGACATGATTATTGTCAGGGAAAAAAAACCTGGTGAGCTTCGGGTAAAGGATGTCATAACCTACCAATTGAACGAACAGACTCTTGTTACTCACCGAATTGTCGATTTAGAAGAAAAAAACGGGGAAACCTTTTTTCAAACAAAAGGTGATGCAAACAATGTAGTTGACGATGGATTAGTGTCTCATGACCAAATTGTTGGAGTTTTAGTCTTTACGATTCCAAAGTTTGGTCAGTTGGCCCAAGCTTTGCAAACCCCAACTGGTATGATCTTACTCTCTCTTTTTATTCTGTTGATAATAACGATTGGAATGATTAAGAAGATGCTAAACATACAGCGAGGAGAAAGTAGCCATACATAAAGCATTTCACCGTTATTACTCATAATTATTCTATAAAGGAGGCATGAAAACATTATTAGATTAAAAGTTAAGTAGAAACGGGGAGGATATCATGAAGAAAAAGAGTATTATCGGATTAGTTGCTTTATTTGTTGTGTCTATTGCAATAGTAGGAACGATAGCTTACTATTCACTCAGTTTTTCAAGTGGCAATAATGTTGCAAAATCAGCAAGTTTTAAGGTAAATGCAACACATGATGGACATGAAATTGGTGATGAACAATTCGAAATAGAGGATGCGTTGTACCCTGGGATGGATACAGTTGAAGCTTATAGCTTTGAGGTGGATAAGAATGGAACTAGTGTGCCAGTAGAATATACTGTGAAGCTAACTCCAAGTGGGGATCTTTTCCCACAAGGTGTGGAGTCCCCTGTTACATTAACAGTACAGCGTCAACTTGATGGTAAGTGGGTACCGCTCGATCATACATCTTCATTTAAACCAGAGGCTGATAAAGAAAACTATCGTATTCTAGTTGATTGGCCACATAGTAAAAACGACATCGACTTTGAGGGTAAAACAGGGAACATTCATTTAGAGGTTATTGCGACACAGGTGGATTTTGTGAATTCAGTTGAAGGAAATCTTGTGAAAAATACGGCTGGTAAAGCTGCGGTTGAGGGTACGAAAACAGTTGTAAGCTATAAGTTTGATGAGGGTTATGCACCTAAGATGAGTAATTTTAAATTTATTATTAACGATGGTGATGGATATTCGATCGATTGGCTTTTTGGTGCCACACAAAAAGTTGTTGGTGGAAAAGTATTGCCAAGAACAGGTGTTGAGGTTGCTGAAGCTTTTATAGAGGATTTCTATGTATCTAGAAAAAAATCCTTTCTACCTTTAACTAGTAAATGGGACATCACTGCTGAAGGAAGTGCATTAGTGTTCACATCAAAGGCGGATAAAAACTATGAAAACTTTAACATTGATGTTCCTGAAAAAGATAACAGAGCAGAAATCGAAGGTGAATTCATTCGTAAACAAGATGGTAGAGAAGGTAATGAAGGTGTAAAACAAGTTAATACATTAACGATTAATGGGGAAATTGCAAAATCTGGACAATTACTAGTTACTTTTAACGATGGAACTGAACAGCTAGAGAAAACAGTCCAGGTTTCTAAAAATGATTCTACATCAGTTGTTGCTTCTAAAGTGGCAACATCCCTTGCGGATTTAGCAGGTTGGAATGTAACAAATCAACAAGGAACATCAGATGTAGTATTTACAGCAAAGAGTGCTGCTGCTGATAAGGATGTAAAAGTTACAATTACAAATAAGTAAATTTTTTTGTTTGTTTTGTTCTTTATTGAGAAATCAAGGTTCTTTATGAGGGATTATGACAACAATAATGTAGCATAACGAGAAGGAACGAAAAATTGAATAGAACTTGGATAATTCCTTTTAGGCTAACGAAGCACTATATATTTGCTTGACTTTAATAATTAATAACAAGCCTAGGCTGGCCAGAAGTCGCCAGTCTAGACTTCTCCAAATTACAGGGGTGACTAAATTGAAAAAAACAATTCTCAGGGCGACTGGTTTTTTATCAGCAGGTCTCTTAATTTCCGCAGCTTTACTAGCAAATACTCCTACCTTTTCCTACTTTACAAATCAATATCAAAATATGATTAATGTCTCAACGGCTTCAGCAGAAAACCTCATTAAACACCTAGAAGTTATTAAGAAAAAAGATGGAAGTTTGGTTATCGAGGTTGTCCGAGATAGTGAATATGGCTATCGACCAGATGTTGGGTTCTCAATTGAAGGGGATTTAGCTGAATACATACTTCATGTCAATCCGTTGAAACTGGATAAAAACGGTACATATCATATTCCCATTGAAGCAAATATCAACGCCCATCAATTTTTAGAGCTTTTGACAATTAAGTTTTCTAATAAAGAATCAACTGTCAAAGGAAAGCTTACGGCAAAAAACTACGATGGTCAGGTAATTGCTGCAAAAAATATTGAACTCGATATTGAATATTTATTAAGACGGATTGATGATGATATTGTAAGAGCTAAACCTAAAATAGAACAGATTGATGACCCAAAAGCCACTGAAAACATTGCAAATCTTATGACCTTTTTAGCTGAAGGTGTTGTTTGGGAGGACGAATCTAGCAAGGCTATTATTCAAACAATTGCTCCACATTTAATAGAGAAGCTTGAGGTCCAACAGAAACAACTTGATGAAAAAAATACCGAAAAAGTAGAGTTGCTTAAGGAAATTGAAAAACTCAAGCAGGATAACATACAGCTACAAACGACTCTTGAACAAGTAGAAAAGATCCAAATTGAGCAATCGAAAGAACTTGGAACAAAAGATGAATCAAATGAGGATGTAAAGTGAACTAAAGGTTTTGTTGCAATGATTGCAACAAATTTGCAACTATAATATGATTAAATAATTTCCTAGAGCTAACTTTTTATTGAAGTTGGCTTTTTGATTTGAGTATATTTACTTGCAATCAAAACTAAAAAATTCATTTAACTGGTCGATAAAATAAAAGTATTGTGTTGGTATAACGAAGAGCGTGAAAACGTAGAAAGGAAATTCATCTATGAAAAACAACCAAGAAAAACGTAAACGAAAGCATTTATTTAATTTTACGATTGGCAAGAGGTTGTACATAACCTTTATCTTAATTATCCTATTACCAAGTTTTATGATTGGTTTTATGTCTTACAATAATGCACAGAAGGAAATTAAAAGCCAGATACTTGCAAGTTCAACAGCAAGTGTACATCTTTTAGATGGTTATATTACAGATAACTTATCTTCAAAATATAATGATGTTGAGTATTTCGCATCCAAGCTGAATGGCAGGTCTTTTGCTGAATCAGAAACATCAAACACAATTGAGACATTTACACAATATTCGCTTTTACATCCTGACATTGTGACGGTTTTTTCAGGAACCAAAGATGGGAACATGTTTTTATATCCTCAAGCAAATCTACCAGAAGATTTTGATCCAAGAGAGCGGGAATGGTATAAACAGGCCATTGCTAACCCGGGTAAAGCGATTATTACAGAGCCATACGAGGATTTGGCTACTGGTAGTATCTTAGTGACCGTAGCGCAAACGATAAATGATGGTTCTGGGGTAGTCGGTCTGGACATTAATTTAGAATCTTTGAAAGAAATCACTTCGAGTGTGAAAATCGGTGAGAAGGGTTATGCGTTTATCCTTACTGCAGAGAAAAAATATTTAGTCGATCCAGTTCAAGAAACTGGTTCTGTCCCACAAGGGGAAACGTATAGCAAACTAATATTTGAAAAGCAAAGCGGAATTCTTTCTGATGAATTTCAAGGTAATAAATATGAAACTGCTTTTGTAACGAATGAACTTACAGGGTGGAAAATTGCAGGTGTAATGGAACAAAATGAAATTAATGAAGCAACTCAAGGAATTCTTCTATCAACATTTTGGGTAGTAGCCATTTTTATAGTGATTGGGATGGTCATTGCCATTTTAATAGTTAGAAGTATTACGAAACCTCTGAATACATTAGTGCAGGTTACAGATAAAGTAAGTAATGGAGACCTTATTCAATCTATAAAAGTGAAAAACAATGATGAGGTTGGACAATTAGGGAATAGTTTTAATAAAATGTTGGGATCATTGAGAGAACTTTTAACACATGTAGATGAAAAATCACAGACATTAGCAGCATCCTCAGAGCAATTGACTGCAAGCTCAGAACAAAATACGAAGGCAACTGAACAGGTGGCAAATACAATCCAAGAGGTTGCGGTTGGCACTGAAAAACAGACAGAAATGGTTAGAAAAACGACTGGGGTCGTAACAGAAATGAATATTGGCATTCAACAAATTGAAGTGAATGCTCAAACTGTTTCTCGCACTTCAGTTGAAGCGCTGGCTATTGTAGAGAATGGTGAACAGGCAATCAAGGAATCCATTCAACAAATGCAAAACATCAATACGTCAGTATCTGATTTAGGAAAAATCATTTATTCATTAGGAGAACGTTCCGAAGAAATTAACCAAATTGTAAATGTGATCTCTGATATCGCGAGTCAGACGAATTTATTAGCTTTGAACGCAGCGATTGAAGCAGCTAGAGCGGGAGAGCATGGAAAAGGCTTTGCGGTTGTAGCAGACGAAGTGAGGAAATTAGCGGAGCAGTCAGCAAAATCGACCGAAAGCATTCGCCGACTGATCACGTCGATCCAAGAAGACACAAAACAAGCGGTAGAGTCCATGAATCATGGAACAGAAGAGACCGAAAAGGGAATAAATGTGGTAAACAATGCAGGTTCATCCTTTAAGCAAATTCAACAATTTGTAGATGATGTATCTTCTCAAATACAAGAAGTTTCAGCATCAATCGCACAAATGACACAAGGTGCGCAACAAGTGGTTGAAGCGGTAAGTGAAATCGATGAAATTGCGAAGAAAACAACTGGACAGGGCCAAGAGGTATCCGCAGCTACAGAAGAACAATTAGCTTCCATGCAAGAAATTGCGTCTTCGGCTGCATCGTTATCCTTTATGGCGGAAGAGTTACAAGATGCGGTTAGGAAGTTTAGGCTGTAAGAAGTTATCGCCTATAGGTAGGGCTAACCCGAATAGAATAAAGTGAGTGAAGTAAAGAAAAACGGGAAAACGACATCGGGTTCCCGTTTTTTATGCTTTCAGTAAGTGACATCCCCACCATTTTCATTTAAAATGGAAATTATAAAGAACCAGGACAGGAAGGTAAAAATTATGAAAACGGCGATTGTAACTGATAGTACAGCTTACATACCAAAGGAACTTCGTGAAAAACTTAATATACATATGATTCCGCTAAGTGTTGTATTTGGCGAAGAAACCTATCGTGAGGAAGTCGATATTACGGCAGAGGCATTCTATGACGAGCTTAAGGCTCGTAAGGAATTGCCGACAACATCTCAGCCTCCGATTGGTGAGTTTGTTGAGCTTTTTGAAAAACTAGGTCAAGATTACGATGCTGTCATTAGTATTCACTTATCGAGTGGAATTAGCGGGACCTATCAGGGTTCAGTTTCGGCTGGTGAAATGGTTGAGGGTGTGAAGGTTTATCCGTTCGACTCTGAAATTAGTTGTATCGTGCAGGGTTTTTATGCGCTGGAGGCAGCGGAAATGGCGAAAGAAGGAAAGCCTGTTGATGAGATTATGGAGCGGCTTCATGAGATTAAGAAATCCGTTCGGGCTTATTTTATGGTTGATGATCTCACAAATCTTCAGCGAGGTGGTCGCCTGAGCGGGGCAGCTGCATTTGTCGGCAGTTTGTTACAGGTGAAACCAATCCTAAACTTTGAGGACAAAGTGATTGTGCCTTTTGAAAAAATCCGCACACGTAAAAAAGCGATGAATCGAGTATTTGAATTGTTTGATGAAGATGCAAGCAAAGGTGTACCAATGCGTGCAGCGTTGATTCATGCCAATATCGAAGAAGAAGCTTTGGAACTAAAAGCAGAATTAGAAAAGAAATACCCCCATGTAGAATTTTTACTAAGCTATTTCGGACCTGTTATTGGGACCCATCTTGGGGAAGGCGCGATTGGATTAGGGTGGTATAAGAAATAAAAATGAAGTGGCGCCGTGCGGGTGTGCGGCGCTGTTTATGGCAAAAAAGAAATTAGGATGGGCTCCTAATTTTTTAGTAATTGTTCATTTTGAGGGGTTTCTTCTTTCTTTTCTTCTACAGGCGCTTTTCTGTACTCATAGCTGCTATACAGACTAAGCACCACAAAATAGAGTAATAACAGAACAGTCCACGTTGAGGACGTAATTTGAATTTTCTCCTGAAATAATACCGCCAATGCTCCAATGAGTAGAATCGAACCGATGCAAAGCAATAACCCGTGCTTTATAACCCATTTCATCATGTCAATCCCAACCTTTCATTATCTAATCTCCCCAATAATTGGATTCTTAAACATGTTTTTAATAGTCTTTGAAATATTATAAGAAAATGATTAAGGAGGTCCTCCCATGCGATTTTTACTTAAAAACAAAATATTAACCCCCGAACCATTATCGGACAAGCCAGACACCAAGCGCATTACCGATTTTGAATCATGCTACCAACAGCCACTGAATCCCACATTTGAGTACTTCACTGAACTCCAACATCTACTCTACGGCAAACAACTCCTACTCGAAGAAATTCCATTTTCCCTTGAAGACATACATCAACACTATTTGAATGGTTATTTGCAATATCGAAATTGTATTGCGAAAACGAAAGAAGGTTATAATTGTGTTCGATGTGGAAATTCTGATCAAAGACTTTTCGCTTCGTTTGGATGTGCAAGGTGTAAAAGTGAATGTGCATATTGCCGAAAGTGTATCAATATGGGGCGGATGAGTGAATGTTCGGTTTTGGTTAGTTGGACTGGACCAAGTCCAATTGTTGAGATTCCAGAAAAGCCACTTTTGTGGGAAGGAACACTTTCTCCAGGACAACAAAGGGCTTCAACAGAGCTAATTAAGGCAGTTCGAACTGATGACCAGTTGCTTATCTGGGCTGTTTGTGGTGCAGGAAAAACTGAGATTCTATTTGAAGGAATCGAGACGGCACTTCAGTCCAGTAAAAAGATTTGCCTCGCTACGCCCCGAACTGATGTCGTAATTGAGCTTGCACCGAGGATCAAATCTGCATTCCCTGGAATTGATGTCATCGCTTTGTATGGTGGAAGCGAGGACCACAACAAAACAGCCCTGATTACACTTGCCACTACCCACCAGCTACTTCGTTTTTACAAAGCCTTCGACATGATCATCATCGATGAAGTCGACGCTTTTCCGTATTCAGTTGAGCCGATGCTTCAGTATGCTGTTAATCAAGCGAAGAAGGATATCTCCTCGACGATCTACCTTACCGCAACACCTAATCAAACCTGGAAAAAGGAAATTCAAACGGGTAAAAGAACAGCTGTAACGATTCCTGCAAGATACCACCGTCGTGCATTACCAGTACCTGAGTTTATATGGTGTGGGAACTGGGAGAGATTAATGAAAAAGAAGAGGCTTCCAGGAAATGTGGTGGCGTGGGTTAAGAACCTTCTGGCGATTGGCAAGCAAGCATTCCTATTTGTCCCGCGGATTACTTATTTAGAAAATATCGTAGAAATTTTGCAAACACTAGACACTAGAATTGAAGGCGTTCATGCGGAGGACCCAGACAGAAAAGAAAAGGTTGCACGTTTTCGCTCTGGTGAAATCCCTATTCTTGTGACCACAACCATTTTAGAAAGAGGCGTAACCGTCCCAAATATTGATGTCGCTGTCTTAGGTGCGGAGGATAAAATTTTTTCAGAGAGTGCATTAGTCCAAATTTCAGGTCGTGTTGGTCGCAGTGCCCAATTTCCAACCGGAGAGATTTTATTTTTCCATTACGGCAGAACAAGAGAAATGATTAAGGCAAAAAAACATATAGAAAATATGAACAAAGAAGCCGTCCAACACGGCTTCATAGATTGATTTCACAACCCATTTTTATTATGATTAAAGGTAACGAAGAAAGAACGGATTAAGGCGGTGATTCCAGTGAAAAAGGTTGTTTATACAATTGCACTATTATTCATCATCGGCGGTATTTCATTGACAGGTTACTCGATTTTTCAAATTTGGGATTCAAATCAGGCACAAAAAGAAGCGTTGGTTCAAGCGGAAGAACTCATTTCCACACCTCCAACCGTGGAAAAAGCTGAAAAGGAAATTGTCATTCCAACTTTTGAAAAAGGTGAAACAATGGGTGTTTTAGAGGTACCAAAGCTTGGTGAAAAAATGCCAATTGTTGAAGGGACGGATGAAGAAGAACTCAGAGTTGGTGTAGGACATTACCTCGGCACCGCACTACCCACTCAAAACGATCAAATCGTATTATCTGGTCACCGCGATACACTGTTTAAACAATTTGATGAGTTGGAGATTGGCGACACCTTTGTTGTGCAATTAGAATACGGCGACTTTACCTATGAAATTGTCGATACGAAAATTGTGGATGCAGATGATCGAACCGTCATTAAATCAACCGCGCCAAACGAGGAGCTTGTTGTGACCACCTGTTATCCATTTGGATACTTGGGTGACGCGCCATATCGATACATTTTTTATGGGAAAAAGATAGATTGACTCAGAACTCCTAGGTTGGATAAAAAAATCCGCTTAGGGGTTTTTATATAGTGCAAAAGTATTATTGGCCATAGGATGAAAGGGGAATTTACAATTGTCTTAAATCTATTAATGTTAATGATGGGATAAATAAAAATATATTTCCAAATTATGTTTATTGTGTGATAATAATAGAAGAAAGAGAGAATGGAGAGGTTCGTGTGAAGGTTTTTAATGCAATGGAGCCGCTTGTGGCTGAAGCAATCAATGAAAACTGGTCTGAATACAACTTGCCTTGCAAATGTGAACAATGCAAAAACGATGTATTTGCCCTCACGCTAAATAATCTACCACCGCGCTATGTATCGAAGGAAAATGGAGTGGCGTATGTCCGAGCCCAATATTTTAATAAACAAATGATGGCCAATATTTATGTGAAAATTGCGGAGGCCGTAAACATCGTCGCGAAAAATCCTCAATGCCATCATTTCAAAAGGAGCTGAAGTATGTCTACATGCTTACTTTGCCACACTTATTTTGAAGAAGTGGATTCCTGGTCAACATTGTTTTCGTTAACCGAACCGGATCCACTTTGTTCTACCTGCAGCGAAAAATTTGAAAAAGTGGACGGTGGTCTTTGTGAAATTTGCGGTCGATCATTTACTGGACTGCCCGATGAGTATCGTGAAGGAAACCTCTGTTATGACTGTATCCGCTGGGAAAATGAACCGGAATGGCAGAGCGTACTTACAAAGAACCGTTCGATTTACCTCTATAATGACTTTGCAAAAGATGTACTTTCCCTCTACAAATTCCGCGGTGACTACGCCGTTTCTTCTATTTTTAAAACACCTCTGAAAAAAGCCTTCAAAACTCAATTTAATTCTTCCTATTCAGTTGTCCCAATTCCATTAAGTGAGGAGCGTTTGTATGAGCGCGGATTCAACCAAGCTAAGGCGTTAGCAGAATTATTGGGTGTTCATGTTCATGAAGTATTAGCGCGAACCCACTTGGAGAAACAGTCGAAAAAGAGCCGAGATGAACGGATTTCTGGAGAAAATGTGTTCCGAGTGAAAGATGTTGTTCAGGATAAGGACATTTTATTAGTAGATGATATTTATACGACGGGTTCGACGTTAAGGCATGCCGGTAAGGTGCTGATAGAAGCTGGGGCTAAGTCGGTATCTTCTCTGACGTTGATGAGAGGATAGGATTTCAAAAATCTGTCACTATAAACTCTCCCAAAAACACCGATATAATAGAAGGAAATAAGGTGTTTGAGGAGAGAATTAACATGGGAGAACTAATGAATTGCCCAAATTGCGGGGCTTTATTTGTAAAAACAAATCTTCGTGATGTTTGTGAAAAATGCTATAAGGCAGAGGAAGTCGCGTTCGAAACCGTTTATAAATTTATTCGAAAAAAAGAAAATCGTACAGCAACTATTTTTGAGGCCTCTGAAGGAACAGGCGTTGATGAAGAATTAATCATCAAATTCATACGAACAGGGCGTCTGAAACTGGCTCAATTCCCAAACCTTGGATATCCATGCCAAAAATGTCGTACCATAATACGCGAAGGGATATTATGTGACACCTGTTCAAGGGAACTACGCAGTGAATTATCGATTTTTGAACAAGAAGAAGAACGTAAAAAAGAATTAAAAGAACGTAATAAAGGAACGTATTTTGTAGAGAAAAATTTCTAAACATTTTCATGTCGCTGCCGATATAAAGGAAAAGACATGAAGTTCGGATAGAAAGCGAGGCTTTAACATGAAAATTAACCAGTTCGGACCCGTTGGAATGAATCCATATAAAAAGCAGATGAACAAGATTGCAGCAACAGAAAAGTCAACTCAGACAGATAAAGTTGAAATTTCTTCAGCGGCTAAACAACTACAGGAAATTTCACCGATTACTGTTGCGCGCCAGCAGAAGGTAGAAGCGCTCAAACAACAGGTTCAAAACGGGACCTATAAGGTGAACGTAGAAGACGTTGCGAAAAGCGTCTACGATTTTTATTTTAAAAAATAATTAACGGAGGGTCATTATGTCAGCTGAAAACTTAGTCGTGCTGCTCAAAAAAATACTTACTTTACACCAAAATTTACTTAAGCTATCTGAGCAAAAAACAGACATTTTGAAAAAAGGCAACATCGATGCCCTCAACGATCAAATGAAGGAAGAACAGAAATACATTTTAGCGATCAAACAATTGGAAAATGAACGGATTGTAATTGTTGACAAATGGCTTGGACCTCTTGTTCAGGATAAAACATTATCTAAGTGTATTGAGATGGCGAGTGAGTCAGTTCGATCGGAGCTAACGGGACTACAAGAGGAATTGGTTAAAGTGACTCACGATTTAAAGACTGCGAACGACTTAAATCAGCAGCTCACTTATCAATCCTTGCAATACGTGAATATGTCGTTGGACATGCTTCTTCCACAGGAGCAAATAGCGGGCTATGGCAACCCAGCAGGAACTAAAGAAAAAAAGCAAACACGCTCAATGTTTGATTCAAAAGCTTAAACAACGGAGGATGGGAAAATGGTATCAACTTTTCATGGATTAGAAACAGCACGTCGCGGAATGGTGACCCAGCAAAGTGCGCTATATACAACTGGACATAATATTGCGAATGCGAGTACACCTGGCTACACAAGGCAACGTGTTAATTTTTCACAGACAAATCCATACCCTTCTCCTGGTCTAAATACGGCAAAAATTCCTGGACAGGTTGGAACAGGTGTTGAAGCCGGAACGATTCAACGTGTGCGCGAGAGCTTTTTGGATGTTCAGTTCCGTGGTGAGCAGACAAAGACAAGTTACTGGGAAACACGCGCAAACGCCTTAGGAAAAATGGAAGAAATCATGAACGAACCGTCCGAAACTGGACTTGCAAATACTTTGAATCAGTTTTGGCAGTCACTTCAGGATTTAGCAGCAAACCCAGAGGATCAAGGTGCGCGTTCGGTAGTGCGCCAACGTGGTGAAATGGTAGCAAACACCTTTACTTATCTATCAAACTCATTAACTGCCATAAAAGACGACTTCGGCAAACAAATCAGTGTAACTGTGAAATCAGTAAACTCGCTTTCTGATCAAATTAGCAGAATCAATAAGCAAATCTCCGAAATCGAACCAGTTGGATATCTTCCAAATGATTTATATGATGAGCGAGATCGGTTAATTGATGAACTATCAAAATATGTAGAGATTAAGGTTCATCCTCCAAGAAGCAGTGGCGGCGATTCTTTACCTGTTGCAGAAGGTATTTTAGATATATCAATAGTTGGTGACAACGGGACAGAAACCAAATTGATTGATGGAAATACCTTTAAAAAGCTTTCAGTTGTTCCTGCAACTGATTCTGATGGTGATGGGGTAAATGACCAGCCAACAGGTGCTGTTACTGGCTTTCAATTAGATGGGCAAGATATATCATTTATTCGTAGTGGAGAAATGAAGGCACTAGTTGAAACATACGGATATGTTGAGAATGGTGCGGAAAAAGGCATTTACCCAAAAATGCTAGATGATTTGGATAAAATGGCGTATTCGTTTGCTACACAGTTCAATGCTGTACACAGCCAAGGATTTACATTGAAAACTTCAACTGAGGCGAGTGTACAGGGCGGCGACTTTTTCGAACCGTTTACTGGAACTGGTGCAAATGCATATAAAGGGGCAGCTGCAACTATCAAAGTATCTTCAAACATTGATAATCTCAGCCATATTGCAGTTTCGACCATTCAAGGTGAATCTGGAAATGGCTACAATGCTACTAATCTTGCGAACGTGAAAAATGCAGACTTCGGTACATTACCTGGCTTCCCGATTACTGCTGGAAGTATCCAGTCATATTATGAATCCCTCATTGGATCTATGGGTGTAGACTCGCAGGAAGCAATTCGTATGTCAGAAAACTCAGCGGTGTTAAAGGATTCAGTAGAAAACAGACGTCAATCAGTTAGTGGAGTTTCTTTAGACGAAGAAATGACAAATATGATTAAGTTTCAACATGCTTACAATGGTTCAGCGAGAATGATTACAGTACTTGATGAAATGCTAGATAGAATTATAAATGGCCTAGGCACTGGTGGAAGGTAGGTGTAAATTATGCGCGTAACACAATCAATGCTCACAAATAATATGCTGCGAAACCTAAGTAGTAGTTACGAAAGATTAGGAAAATATCAAGATCAATTAAATACGCAAAAGAAGATTACGAAACCATCCGATGACCCAGTTGTGGCAATTAAAGGAATGCGATATCGTACAGATCTTGCTGAAATTGAACAATACCAACGCAATCTAACAGAAGCCTATACGTGGATGGAGTCGGCAGATGATGCGATGGACAAGATGACACAGGCACTTCAGAGGGTGCGTGAGTTGACAGTCCAGGCTAGCACTGGGACAAATGGTCCTGATGAAAAAGCAAACATAGCAGTCGAAATTGAACAACTAAAAGAGCATATCGCAACCATTGCCAACACAAAGGTTGGAAATAAGTTTATTTTTAATGGAACAAATACAACCGAAGCACCAGTAGATTTAGATGCAAATCAAATCTCCTCATCGACTAATGATGTTTTACTTGAGGTTTCCAAAGGTGTTCATATTAATGTCAACGTGAAGACTACTGACCTTTTAAAAGGTGGTAATACGAATGACATTTTTACAGAGCTTGATAATCTAATCAATGATCTTAACGATGACAGTGGGGATATTGGAAAATATCTTGATACTTTAGATTCTCACCTAACCAATGTAGTTGCAAACCGAGCGGACCTTGGGGCAAGATATAATCGTATTGAACTGATAGATGATAGACTTGGTTCACAAGAGGTAATTGCAAATAAGATTATCTCCGAAAACGAAGATGCCGAAATGGAAAAAGTTATCATTGGTTTAACAACCGCAGAAGCAGTGCACCGTGCAGCACTTGGAGTAGGAACTAGAATTATTCAACCATCACTTATGGACTTTTTACGGTAAGCTATCTTTTTATGGGATAGCTTTTTTGATAGGAGTGAAGCTATGGGATTAGCTCAAATTCGCTTAGAATCTCAAAATGCTAAAACAGGAATTAGGACTACAAAGCCAATCCAAGAAATTCAACAGCCAAAGGCAGACTTGTCAATTCAACAGCCAAAAGCCGACTTGGAAATCCGAACTACCCCTGGAAAGCTAACAATTGATCAAACAGAGGCTTGGGCTGATATGGATTTGAAGCATATCTCAAGGCGGATAGCTGAAGCTGCTGATAAGGGTTATCAAAATTCGCTTGAAGGAATTGCAAGACGAGCGCAAGAAGGCAATGAACTAATGAAAATAGAGAACGGTGGAAATCCAATTGCTCAAATAGCAAAACGAAATAGTGAAGGACCTGAGTTCCAATTTAATATAGGTTGGATACCTTCCCATTTTAGTGTCAAGACTAATTATGTTCCTGCAGCAGTTGATATCCAGGTGAAAGTGAACAAGCCAATTATTAATTCAAGCATTAATAAGCCAATTCACGAATATATCCCTGGAAAGGCGTATATTCGTCTAGAGCAGAGACAATCTCTTAAGATTGATTTTGCTAATTTAAAATATGTAGGTGTAAACTACAAGCAAGAGATCTAATAATAAGGTTGTGAAAAAATGAAAATTGATACGAAATATCATGGTGAAGTACATATAGAGGAAAGTGAAATCATTAAGTTTGCAAACGGAATACCTGGTTTTTTAGAAGAAAAAAGTTTCGTGATTCTTCCGTTTGGACAGGACACAGGAATCTCTGTTATGCAATCTGTAGTTAATTCGCAGCTAGCCTTTGTTGTAACCAATCCCTTTTTCTTTTATAAAGAATATGATTTTATGATTGATGACCAGGTGGTTGAACAACTTCAGTTAGATTCAGAAAAAGATGTAACTATTTATGTGATTTTAACAGTTCAGGATCCATTTGAAAAAACAACGGCAAATCTCCAAGCACCTGTGGTTATAAATACTAAAAAACAAGTTGGTAAACAGGTTATTTTAACAAATACTTCATATCAAACAAAACATTCCATTTTTGAAAAAGTGTCAACGAAATAGGAGGTGGGAGAATGCTTGTATTAACTAGGAAAATTAATGAATCAATTAAAATCGGTGATAACATAGAAATTACCATCCTATCAGTTAGTGGTGAACAAATTAAGATTGGAATAGATGCACCACGACATGTTGAAATACTTCGAAAAGAAGTTTACCTTGATATTCAAAACGAAAATAGCCAAGCCTCCCATGCTTCAATTGATCTACTTAGACAATTAAACATAAACTTTAAAAATACCCGTTAATCAAAATTCCGGGTGTTTTTATTTGCGAAAATTTGTAGAAAAAAATCTTAAAGTCTATTAAACAATTACAAAACATGTCGATATATAGTATGTAAAACAAATAAGTACAAAAGGCGGCCGACTTTGGTACTGTTTGTAATTATAATCAAATTCCACAAGGATGTGGGATTACAACCATTCAAGGAGGAAATAAGAAATGAGAATTAATCACAATATTGCAGCGCTTAACACATATCGTCAGTTGGGTGCAGCTAATGCTGGCCAACAAGGTTCAATGGAAAAACTATCTTCAGGCCTTCGTATTAACCGTGCGGGAGATGACGCAGCAGGTCTAGCAATTTCTGAAAAAATGCGTGGGCAAATTCGTGGATTAGATATGGCGTCTAAAAACGCTCAAGACGGTAAACTAGAAATGCCGCTCTAAACAGTAATGTTTAGATGAACACTCCGTGAATTCGGTGGAACCCCAAACCAGTCTTCTATAGATGGATGGAGGGCAATACCGAGCCAAGCCTAATGAATCGGTAGAATAGTAATTAGGAAGGTGTGACGGTCAGGTGGTGAGGAACCGTACCAATAACCCACCCAAGAGCGCGGGGCATCCTATTGGGATGAAGATATGACCTGAACTTTATGGAAACATAAAGAAGCAGAGGATAAAAAACCACTGCGATAACATAATTGATTTCTCTAATCCAAACAGCTGAAGGTGCTTTAAATGAATCACATTCTATCCTTCAACGTATGCGTGAATTGGCTGTGCAATCTTCAAATGATACAAATACAGCATCTGATCGAGAAGAAATACAAAAGGAAATTAACCAATTAACAACAGAGATTGATCGTATTGCTAATACTACAGAATTCAATACTCAAAAACTTCTTGATGGAAGTAAAGTTGGATTAAAAGATAAGATAGATGGTTCAGTAACAGCTCAAAATAATAGTTCTATGACAACATTTAGTGCAACAGCAACTTCAACGGATGCATTAACTAAAACGGGTACAATCACAATTACTCGTGTAACTGATACAGCAGGAACGGGTGCAGACTTTATTATCTCTGATCCAACTGGTACTACTGCAACACTAACAAATACAACGACATTAACAGGATTTGGTTCCAATATAACTTTAACAGATTTAACTGGTATGAAGACTGGTGAAAATATTACAATTTCTGTTGGTAAGATGGAAGCAGCTTCAACTGACGTGAGTAAAGCCGTTAATTTACAAATTGGTGCAAATTCCGGTCAAAATATGCTTGTTGGAATTAGCAGTATGAAGGCAACTGATTTAGGATTAAGGGATTCTTCTGGAGATGCAATCAACATTGAAACTTCTGGAAAGGCAACTGCTGCAATAACAGCTATTAATAGTGCAATTGAAAAAGTATCAGCAGAACGTTCGAAATTAGGTGCTTACCAAAATCGTTTAGACCATACAATAAATAATTTAGGTACATCTTCTGAAAACTTAACTGCTGCGGAATCTCGTATCCGTGACGTAGATTATGCTTTAGCTGCCTAAGCAGTAACAAGCACAGTCGTCCTAGCTGGTAACGGCTAGCGATTATTATCGGGTGAATTGCTGGAAAACCCTTAGAGCTTTTCTTACCACAACGTAGTTGGAAACGACAAACGTGAAGGTTTGAAAAAAGAAAAGATTGGGCAATCAGCAGCCAAGCTCCTTTGAGGAAACTCTGGAGAAGGTTCAACGACTAGGATAAACCATCTAAGGTAAATGCTATGATGATGAAATCCATAGGTGAAACAATGACCATCAGCATTGTGAATCCGAAGTGCCCGACTCCTACTAGATTGCTAGAGGATGAAGATATAGTCTAGTCAGTTGTGAAAGCAAATGTTCGCACGATGGCGAAAGAAATGATGGACCAAACTAAGAACTCTATTCTTTCTCAAGCTGCTCAAGCAATGTTAGCCCAAGCTAATCAGCAACCACAAGGTGTACTTCAACTTCTTCGTTAATAAAAATATTTAATAATAAAGGCTCTAGGAATGCTAGAGCCTTTATTATACGTATTTTTTTCTTTCATAAAATCGTTAGAAAGGTTGCTATATATGAAGATTACTGCTTGTTTAATTACAAAAAATGAAGAAAATAACATCAAAAGTTGCCTAGATAGCGTGAAAAGAATTGTTGATGAAATAATCGTTGTTGATACTGGCTCTTGCGATCAAACTATCGAAATAGCTAAGGCATATGGTGCAAAATTACACCAATACGAATGGAAGCAAGATTTTGCGGCTGCAAGGAACTTTGCCCTTTCTAAAGCCGCTGGTAACTGGATTATTTTTTTGGATGCGGATGAGTATTTTGATCAGTCTTGTAGGGATAATATACTAAATATGATTAAACTTGCAGATACTCAGAAATTCGACGCCATAGCTAGTTTTATGAATAATGTAGAAAAAAATTCGAATAACAAAACAATAAACTCATTTGTTTCCGTGAGGATTTTTAGAAAAGACCCAAATATTATGTATAGAGGCTCTATCCATGAAGCTATATATCATACTGAGCGTGAATTGAAGGTTTTGGACGCAGTAGAAGTTCTCAAGATTATTCATACAGGATATTCGGTTAGTGAGGTGAAAAATAAAAATAAAGGACAAAGAAACTTAGAATTATTGTTAGCTGAGCTAGAACATCGTCCTAAAGATAGCGACTTATGTTTTTATGTTTCAGAGGCATTTGCTCTAAACGGGAATTATGAGGAATCACTTAATTATGCTTATAAGACAATCCAATATAACAATGCAAAAAATAGAGGAGTTTATCAAAAAAACTACTCTAATATGATAGATATGATGATTGCTCTTCGATATTCAAAGGAAATTATTAAGAAAACATGCTTAGAAGCCATTCTTAAATATCCGAACTATCCAGACTTTTATGTGTTTTTAGGAGACATTTATCGTAATGATAATCAGTATTATGATGCAATCGAAACATATAACTTAGCCATAGAAAATATGCAAAATATTGTTATATCACAAGCAAGAGCACATTTAAATATAGATAAAATTCTTGAGAAACTCGGAACCTTATATTATACGATAGAAGAGTTCAATCTTTGTGTTAAGTCATATGCTGAAGCATTGAAATTTAACCCTTATAACTTAAATGCTTTAATTAATATGATATCGATACTGTCTAAGCATGAGCAAAATGAAGCTGTAGTAAAGTTTTTATCAAGAATTTATGATTTTGCTTCGGATAAAGATATTTTATATTTATTTAAGGGTGCTCTTTATAGCAAGAACACGGTTATTGCTAAGAGCACTTATGATCTTGCTAAAGAACGGTTTAGTAAAGATATCTTTACTAAACTAAAGTCGGATTTCGCTTATTTTATGCTACTGCAGCATAATTACGCTTCAGCTTTTGAAATGTATAAAGAATTATTTAACCAAACGAATGATATAAAATATCGTAACAAACTACTGCTGATCCATTTGATAGCTACTTATCGTAACTACAATCCAGGAGAACAACGTTTTGATCTACCTTTTGAAGATGCAACAATTATTAATTATTTTTATACTAATGAACATGTTTCTTTACTTTCTGATGATGTCTCTACTGTGACTTCGATTATTAAAGACTTTTGTCAACTTTCAGAGCAGTCTTTATTAGTGGATTTATTTGAAAAACCATTAGATATTTATGTTTTATTTGAAATAGCAGAGTGTCTTCACTTGTGTGAAGATTATAATATGGCATTGCATTTTTATAAGCTCTTTCTTCAACAAGGAATAGAACATATTTCGTCTAGTGAATCATCCAAAACGAACGTTCGTATTGCGGAATGTTTAAAAAATGTAGGGAATATTCAGCTTGCATTAATTTATATAGAAGATGCTTATTTTCAAAATGAGAGAAGTTATTATATTTTTCAACTTTGGATTATTCTATGTGAGAAGGCAGATAATCGTGAAATGTTAGCTAAAGTGTTAAAAAAAGCCTACAGTTACCATAGTGATTCTAATTTCATCAGACAAAAAATGTGTGAGTTGGGATTAACGTTGTAAGTTTCAGGACTGATTAAGAGAGGTAGAACTAGTTCATCATTCTAATTTATAAATTGAGTGAGTAGAAATGCCTGTGGAATGATTTATTAAAATATTTTTTCCGTTATGGAAAATTATGAAGAATATTAATTTTCTAATAGACAGAAACAAGATGGGGAAAAGTAAATATAAAAAATAAGGATGAATGACATATTAATAGTAAGCATAGGAAGTGGAAAAATATGAAAGTTGTCATTTTGGCAGGAGGTAGGGGGACACGAATTAACGAGGAGTCTCATTTAAAGCCCAAACCTATGATTGAAATTGGTGGTGCACCAATATTGTGGCATATTATGAAAATCTATTCCTACTACGGATTTCATGAATTTATTATTTGTTTAGGTTACAAAGGTTACGCTATTAAAGAGTATTTTGCAAATTATTTTCTACATAGATCAGAAGCGATTACATACGACTTTACTTCTGGCAATGCTCTTGAAGTCCATCATAATCAGTTAGAGCCGTGGAAAGTTACTTTGGTGGAGACGGGTCTAAATACAATGACTGGTGGTCGTATTAAGCAGATTGAGCCTTATATAGGAAATAGTTCTTTTATGCTTACTTATGGTGATGGTTTGGCTAATATCAATATTGATGAACTCGTTGACTTCCATAAGAAAAGCAATAAGCTTGCAACTATTACCGCCGTACAGCCAGATGGAAGATTTGGACGGTTAGAATTAGATGGTGATAAAGTTATAGGTTTTACCGAAAAAGTTAAAGGAGCTAGTGGTTGGGTTAATGGTGGTTTTATGGTTTGTGAGCCTCAAGTTTTTAACTACATTTACGATACAGAAACAACCATTTTTGAGCAGGGCCCTATGCAAGACATAGCTCGGGACGGAGAACTAAATGTTTATCGGCACAATAATTTTTGGCAACCAATGGACACTCTTCGTGAAAAGATAATTTTTGATCAACTTTGGGAAAACCAGAAGGCTCCATGGAAGATTTGGAGGGACTAACAAATAATTAATCTTTGATTGGTGTACAAGAATACAGTTTTTATATGGAGGCTGATTATGTTTAAACTGACCTTATCAATCGATGAATTGAAGGCTTATGTCTTCCATCAGTTAAATCACTTTTTTCCAGACAATCGATTGACACTCAAGGAACAACGTTTTAGTCAGTCTTTTCATCAGGCACTAGAACGTTCTGAATATTGTTTTCAACATGTAGCATTAAAATCGTATCATCACGAGGAAACTACCTTTTTCTCTCATCTCCATTCCGATCAATACACGTTGTTTTTATGGTTTTTATCTAATTCGGTTTGGACGGAATTTGAGGACACTGAGCTTGCTTCTAAGTTCTTTTACTTAAACAAAACTTTGAACGGATTTATATGTATGTATGATGCGAAAATGCCCAACATTTTTCTTGTTTTACATGGAGGTGGAGTGGTATTGGGAAAGGCGTCTTACAGTGATTTTTTTGTGTGCTGTCAAGGAAGCACAGTAGGAGCTGTTCATGGAGTATACCCTGTATTAGGTAAAGGGGTGGCTATGGCCCCACAATCAGCGATAGTTGGTAATTGTAATGTTGGCAATCATGTGACCATCGGAAATCAAGCCCTTTTGCGAAATACTAACTTGAACAGCGGATCACTATATTATCGTCATACTGATACTGGGCAACATATGGTACAACAAAAAGATAAGCCCTGGGCACAGTCATTTTTCAATGTTCCAATTCCGTGTAATGAAGGAGAAGAATAATGAGATCAAAGAAGGTACTGATTAGCGGCGCTAATGGTTATATAGCTCTTCACATGGCTCAAATATTAAGAAAGCACAACTACAATGTCATTACTGCTACAAGACACGCGTGTGGGAATCTTAAGATGGATTTCTCTAATCCGTATGAGGTGGCGTCCCTCAAAAGCAGTGGAATCGACGCGATGATACATTTGGTTTCCCCTAATGAAATGCTTTATAAGACAGATCCTTACCGTGCTTTGTCAGAAAATGCAGTGGGCATTCATTCAGCTCTGGACTTTTGCACTGAAAACAATATTAGAGATTTTATATACATCTCCAGTTTTCATGTCTTTGGTACAAGGGAAGGAAGGCTGATAGAACATACCCCTGTTTCTCCTAGCAACGACTATGGATTAGCGCATTGTGTTGCAGAACAAACTATTCAGATGTTTGATAGTACTAATCGGGTGAATGCATGGATAGTTAGACCTTCTAATCTTTATGGCGTTCCTATAAACCTTGAAAAGTTCAAGCGTTGGAATTTAATCCCATTTTCTTTTTGTAGAGAAGCAGTAGAGCGAAATACGATAACTCTTTTAACTCCGGGAAATCAACTCCGCAATTTTGTCGGTGTATCTGATGTATGCAAGAAGGTGCTCTGGATTTTGGAACAAAGCCCGACTGAGCGTATTTTTCATGCATATGGAAATGAGACGATGAGTGTTTTAGAATATGCTCTTTTAGTGCAAAAGGTCGCACTAGAAGTTTTCCATTTACCAGTAAAAATCATTCGTCCTAAAGGGAATGATCATGTAGTGAATTTTAAATTTACTAGTCTTTATGATAATTCTAATCTTATACCGAGTGATACTCTCGAGCCTTTTGTAGCGGAAATGTTGAAAGCACTTCTCGTTAAATAATAGAAAGAACTAACAAGCAGTTGTATATTTGCGGTTAAACAGTTCTTCTGTGAAGATGTATGATTATGCCCTTCATGCGGCAATACTCAGATTCCCAACCTTATTAGTGAAGAGTTTAACAAGGCATTTCTGTAGATTCTATTAAATAGAACAGTTTCAAATGTGTTCTAGAACAACAGCTTAAACGTTAGAGAATGCTGGGTGGTTTCAATATAAAAGAGTTTTTTGTTTTTGTTGCTATATGGAAATGACTAAGAGTTTCAACCTTAACAACAGATGCCAAAATGAATTTCTTTTGTATTGGCCTGAATTAATAAGCTAATGATTTAAAATGTTCAAGGTCGAAACTTCAAATCAGTTATATGGTTGCAGTGTCTGGAACTTTATTAAATTGACTCAGATATTTTTAATGAAATTTTAGAATAGATCTATTTGTTACCGGCACGATGAAAAAGAGTGAGGAAGGATTTGCGGTTATATATGATTAATTCATTCATTAGAAGTTAATTATAGTTAGTCTATCAGGAGATGTTTTACAGTTCGATTCTATTGTTCTTTATTGTAAATTTACACAAAAGGAACAAAATCAACATAAACTTATGAAGCTTTTATATACTGATAGACTATGATATTTGATGCAAGTTAGGGGTAGTCTATTCAAGTTAATTTCTAAAGGTTATACAGCTATATATTAAAATGTTTTTTTAGTCAAAGGAGATTATATATGTTAATTCATCCGGTGCCTTTGCATCAGGCAGCATTGATTGAAATGGAGCCCATCAAGGATAGCCGTGGTTATTTTGCCAGAAGTTTTTGCAAAGAAACGTTAGCGAATCATGGAATATCCTTTGATATGGTTCAATCTAATATCGCATTTAACCATATTCACGGTACGCTCAGAGGGATGCATTTTCAATTGCCACCTTATTGTGAGGACAAGATTGTTTCGTGCATTCAAGGGGCTATCTACGATGTTATTATTGATATTAACCGTGAAAGCCCTACTTTTGGCAAATGGTTTGGAGTAACACTATCTGAGGAAAACCATTTGTCTTTATACGTCCCAAAAGGTTTTGCTCATGGGTATCAGACCCTGACAAATAACACAAGTATCTATTATATGGTTAGTGAGTATTATACACCTTCAAGTGAGTATGGGATACGTTGGGATGATAAAGCATTTGGAATTGAATGGCCTATTCTAGATGATCTTATTATTTCAGAAAAGGACAAAAAGTGGAGAAATTTCAATATAAATACTGATGGAATACTTTTATCTAAGGGAGACGAACATGGATAATCAAACAGCAGCACAGATACTAGGCATTTTACAAGTTGGTCATGAGGGTATTCATTATTTAGAAGATTGCATCCAGCGTGGTGAGCTAAGTCTGTCCGACTTAACGGTATTAGATACCATGGTTGAATTGTTAGAAGCTATTGAAAATGTTACAGCGCAAGTGCTTATACCTAACCGTGTAAATGAGATTAATGCTAATATAAGATTCTATATTGAGCAGCTTAAACAGAGTGCAATTAACGAAAATGTGGAGAAATTTGTATACGATTTTCGCTTTCATTTTCGCTCGTTGTTTCGGATTTTGGAATTCGAAATTGCCTATATCGTGGAGAACTTCGTTAACAAGGCAGATTATCCGCATTTTTATCCAGATGTAGGAACAGTTGACCATGCGGATATTGCTTTACGGGGAGAAAAAGCTCACTGTAAAGTAAGTGTTGTTTTACTTGCATATAATAATCTAAGTTATACACGTGATTGTGTGGAAAGCATTTTAAAGAATACGGATGATGTGGAATATGAACTGATTCTAGTCGATAATGGATCAACGGATGGAACAAAAGAGTATTTTGACTCTATTTTAGGTGCAAAGGTTATCCATTTGAAGTATAACATGCATGTTGTAAAAGGCTTCAACATTGGCTTGATGGCAGCAGAGGGTAAATATTGTGCAGCTGTATGTAACGATTTTATTTTTACCCCAAACTGGTTAAAAAATTTAATTATCTGTATAGAATCGGATCGAGATATTGGTTATGTGTCTCCAGGGGCGACCTCTATCTCCAATATGCAACAAATATCTATTCCTTTCAGTTCTAAAGAAGAATTTCAAGAAAAGGCAAGAGAATACAATGTAAGTGACCCTGCAAAATGGGAAGAACGAGTCGTGTTGTTGCCAAATGTTTTGTGTTGCCCCACAGCTCTTTTAGATAGAATTGGTTATTATGATACTCGTTTTTTCCGTGGAGAATTTGCAGACGATGACATCAGCTTTAGGATTAGACGTGCTGGGTACAAACTCATTTATTGTGCAGATACAGTAACGTATCATTATGGCAGCTTAACTACCGCTAATGACCACCAAACTAATTCCCTGGAAGAGGGAAGAAAAACCTTTGTAGATAAATATTGTTTGGATGCTTGGTTGGATGCACGAATGACTTCAGCTTATCTAAATATAGATTATAGTCATTTGTCTAATGTAAGGTCTATTTTGGGGGTAGATGTCAAATGTGGAGCAACCTTATTGCAAATAAAAAATCGAATATGGTCAAATTATGAAATAAAACCAGATTTGTCTGTTTGTACAACAGAACAGAAATATGAAATAGATGTGAATTCTATTTCAGAAAATACATTCTTGTTTAATAACTTTTATCAGTTCCCCAAAGAACTTATCGGTAAGATAGATTTGGTCTATATTGAAAAGCCTCTAGATTGTTACTCTGATGATTTGAATATCATTTTCAATAGTCTATCTAAGGTTATGAATACAAATGGAAAATTAATTTTCATGGTTAACAATAGCATAAGTATAGAAGCATTATATGAACAACTTAATTCTTCACACTCTATACATAATCAAAAAATCTACATACGAGACATGGTTTGCTTGCAGGCAAGAAAGTATGGGTTTGAACAAATTTCAATTACGAATTTTATCCAAGAACGTAGCCCTGCGAGTAATCAAATTGTGGGGGAATTGGCCAAGCTATTATCCAATGGGGAAGAATTACAAATGAAATATTTGGAGTCATTATTTCTTTCTAATTTTGCAATGTATCAAATGAACTATATCAAGTAAGTGCAAGATAAATATAATTAAATTTTTATGAAAGTCGGGAGCTCTTTATGTGGAAATCAGGCATGGTGGATTGCTCGTTTTGGGAAGGTAAGAAGGTATTCCTCACAGGACATACAGGATTTAAAGGAAGTTGGCTTAGCATATGGCTTCATAGTATGGGAGCAAAAGTGACAGGCTATTCGTTACATGCTCCCACTACCCCATCTCTTTTTGAGTTAGGAAATGTTGAGGATGTTTTAGTGGAGTCGATTAATGGTGATGTGACCGATTTGGAGATGCTGAGATACTCTTTGCAAAAGGCAAATCCGGAGATCATCATTCACATGGCAGCGCAGCCTTTGGTTCGGAAATCGTATGAGGATCCAGTTTACACTTATAAAACGAATGTGATGGGAACGGTAAATATAATGGAAGCTGCGCGTACATGTAGTTCAGTACGTGTAATCTTGAATGTAACAACTGATAAATGTTATGAAAATCAAGAGTGGCATTGGGGATACCGTGAGAGTGATCATTTGGGTGGATATGATCCCTATTCGAGTAGTAAAGCGTGCTCAGAACTGATTACATCAGCTTATCGTCGTTCTTTTTTAAAATCGACTAAGATTAAAGTAGCAACGGCCCGAGCAGGAAATGTGATTGGAGGTGGTGACTGGGCAGAAGATCGGCTAATTCCTGATTTAATCAGAGCATTGACGAAAGAAGAGCATATTCAAATTCGGAATCCCGAAGCTGTTCGTCCTTGGCAACATGTACTGGAGCCTTTATCAGGATATCTTTTGCTTTGTCAACTTCTATATTTGAAAGGCGAGGAATATGCACAAGCTTGGAATTTTGGGCCGCGAGATAGTGATGTAAAGTCGGTTGAATGGATTGTCAACCAGATGCTTATCAAATGGCCTTATAAGCATCCTGGTTATCGAGTAATAAAACAGAATGATATGCATGAAGCGAATGTGCTTAAATTGGATTGTTCGAAAGCGATGAAAAAGCTAAGTTGGACACCGAGGTGGTCTTTGGAAAAGGCCTTGGGTGCTACTATACAATGGGTTACTCATTACTTAGAAGGCAGAGATATAAAGGAGCTGTGTGAGCAACAGATCGCTGAATATGAGGCCGAAGGCTTAGTGAAAATGTAGGCTTTTGAAAGGTGGACTACATTGAAAGATTTAACAACATGCGATTGTATAATGCGTAAAGTTTTTTAAACGTACCGTTGATATAAATTGTAGAAAATATTACTTGCTAATGTGACTTGCTGAAGCAAACTCTCACTGATTCAGTGGGGACGGTGGTATGCTATCAAATCTGTAGATGCAAGTCTCTCCGGAGTGCGTAGTTCCACTTCTTCGTTAATTTTAGATGTGAAAAAGGCTAAAAAAGTTACATTGGTCAAAGTGATTATACAGAAGGGCTTACAGAATTAAGCCATGAACAGAAGGAGTTATTAGAATCAATCTCAAAAGCATTAAATTATTCTTACGATAATTATAACAACCTTCCTCGCAGTTATGCTCCTAAAGGCTTGATAGCCATATTGCGTGATCAAGTAAAAGTTAAGTTGGAAAATGGAACAATTAATGAATTAGAGGGTAAAGAAGTAACAGTAGTAATTGAATTGCTCGAAATAAAGCTAAAGCAAGATAATTAGATAGATTGGAACTGAAAAATTTGTAATACGTGAAACGGTTGAGTTAGGGTACGATCTTTGGGGCAAATGGGGAAAACTGATTGTGCCCCTAAAGTCCCCCTGTTAGGAGCTAATGTACTTAGAAATGATAAGGTAATGAGAAAAATCGCAAAAATGTGTAACTAGTAATAACTGAATGTTCAGATATATATATTATAATCATAGAATTTACATTTGTTCCATGAACGTGAGATGTTTATGGAAAAAGTAATCCAAGCCTCTACTTCGATCATCGGAGTAGGGGCTATTTCTATTTTAGGAATTTAGTATGAACTATTACAAAGCATCAGAATCAAAGCAATTGGAACTGTTAGAAGGAGAAATTGAAATCATGAAGAAACAGCCCGCTAAACGAGTGAAAATTGTAAGCTTAAAGCTAGTAAAGGAATCCAGCATTTTGTACAAATAAAGGAGGATTACCTCTCCAGATGGTGCTTACAAGCTTTTAAAGGATTTTCTAGTAGATTCAGATCGGGAAAAATTCCCGTAATCTTACAACAAAACTAAATAAGAAAAAGTAAAGTAATGTAAAGTTCAGTAATATCATGTAAAGCTTCCTGTTTAGAGTATGAAAATCTCACGCCATTATTATATAACTGTCGGGAGTTGATTTGTAGGAGGTGAAAAAGATGTTGGAGAAAATCATTGTTCCAGTGTTGGTCACAGTAGCTACCGAAGTACTAAGAGAATTAACTAATGACAAATAATAATACCAAAAAATAGAAGGGAGTGAAATCTAGTGAAGGTATTTCCTTGTGATTGCTATTGTTAATGTCCAATATGTGCGATTAAGAATATTACCGATATAGTGAAAATGTGAGAGCCATGAATGCAACTACCCAAAATGTTTACGATAACTATTATTTTTGCTTCTTGTTCCCTTAGGTAATTTTGTTACTTACCCATCACTAATAATGCTTCCAAACAGAAAGTTAAGTTGAATATGTGTAAGGTTATTATTCTCCAATAAGCTCTCCTCCTCCTTATTTGCATTTTAATGAACGTTTGTTCTGTTTAAAAGAAATACTTTTAATATAATATAATTAATAATTGAATGAATTTCATAATTCTGAGCCCTACGGGCTCAAGGCTTATAATGAATAAAAAAAGGAGTACCTCCCCAAAATGTCGAAATGAGTAAGTAACTACACTAACTCTAAGACTGGAGGAAGACTCCTATGCCTATTATAAGACAAGGAAGCCTATTTGACATCCAAGATTTATATGATTTAGAACCTACCCAACGTTTTGATGCCATTTTTTCTACTATTGACATAGAATCTGCCGTTTTGGTAGTTTCGAAAAAATCTTGGCGTGGTGCACCAAGTGAGTTGAATTACGCTGCAATGATCTATTCTTTGGTCGCTAGAATCGCTGAACGTATTCCGACAATAAAAGACCTTATTAAACGCTTAGAAAATGATTTCATTTTCCGTCTTGATTGTGGGTTTCTTGCTTCAGATAACGTTCCATCTGAAGCCTCATATTCCCGACTAATTACAAAATTAGCAGATGCAGAAGTCATGGAAAGCGTTAATAACTCCACCCTTCTTCTAGCCATTCAAGAAGGATTTGTTCAAGATGAAAATGTGGCATTTGATGCCAGTCATTTTGAAGCAAGAGATCAAGCACCTACTCAAGAAAAAAAGACTAAACCTGAACCCAAAAAGCGTGGTCGTAAAAAGAAAGAAGAAAAAGAGCAATACGACCAACAAAAGCTAGAAGAAGAGCTAAATAAAACTCTTTACGAAAAAACCATCACCGAACAACTTGATGTTTCATTAGAAGAACTACGTTCTGAAATCCCTTTGGAGCCAGCATGGGGTATCAAGAAAAATAGTGAAGGAAAAAATGTTTTCTGGTATGGATTCAAAGCTCATTTAGCAGTTGGTACAAAAAGTCAATACATCCTTCAATCCATTATGAGTTCTGGCAATCTTAATGATGGTAAAGCTGCAATTCCATTATTAAAAGGAATTGAACAACTTCCTTTATCCATTAAGTATGGGACGATGGATGCGGGTTATGACTATACGCCTATTTATCAACAACTTTTTCGTATGGATGCACACTCAATTATTGCCTATAACAAACGCAGGGAAGGAGAAATTGAAGGATTTGATAAATATTTCGCTCCTACATGCGTTAGAGAACATTCATATCGATACGAAAGCTATGACAAGAAATATAAAACAATAAAATATTGTCGGCCAAAAGAGTGTAAAGACTGACCACTGGCCTCTGATTCCTTATGTCAAAAAATCTATAAAGTAAAGATTGAAACAGATTTAAGAAAATATACGGCTCCGGCAAGAGGATCAGAAAAATGGAAAAGTCTATTCGCTGAAAGAACAGCTGTTGAACGTGTTAATGCCTATTTAAAAGAGTTCTTCCAATTAAACAATGTTCGTCATAGAAAAGGGAAAAAAGCAAAACTACATTTTGATTTAATCACACTTGTCTATAACGCTTCAAAATTAGCAGCAGACCGCATTAGAAAAGTGTTAGAAAATCAGCAAAAACAAGCAGCATAATTTTTAAAAAGTAAATATGTCCCGTTAGGGAAATTCTATTATGAAATTAATTCAATTGATAAGAATGAAAGCTTAATATTTTTCCGTAACTTCCGATATAACTAATAAAGGTTCGTTCATTTAGGAGGAATTGATATGTCTATTGATAAAATCTCTTCTAGTACAACGATGAACTTCAACACAGATTTCCTTCAACACAAAAAATCATATGAAACTGAAAACAAAGGGGAAAGTGTTTCTATTCCTCTAGAAAATTTGAACCAAAGTGATAAAAAAGACTCAAAAGAAAACGTCAAACAGGTGATTGATAGCCTGAATAAATTTTTAGAACCAAATAATACATCATTAAAATTTGAACTCCACGAGGAGCTCAACGAATATTACGTAACAATCGTAAACAATGATACACATGAGGTTGTACGGGAAATTCCTTCTAAGAAAATATTAGATATCTATGCAGCTATGACGGAGTTTCTAGGTTTTGTCGTAGATAAAAAGATTTAAAGGCGGTGATCACCAATGAATATGCGAATTGGTGGATTGGCAAGTGGAATGGATATTGATCAGCTTGTGAAGGATTTAATGAAGGCTGAACGGATCCCACTTAATAAGATGAATCAACAAAAGCAGGTTCTTGAATGGCAACGTGATGATTATCGTAGCATGAATTCTCTCCTTCTTTCGTTACGTGACCTATCGTTTAATATGAAGCTTTCTTCTACTTTTCGTGCGAAGAATACAACTTCCTCAAATGAAAGTAAAGTTACGGCAACAGCTAGCGCAGCTGCGGGAAATGTGTCCTACACACTATCAAAGGTAGACAAGCTTGCGACGGCAGCAACAAAGGTCAATGCTGGGGATATTCGAAAAAATAAAGATTTTGATGCAAGTGCAAGCATTTGGAGCCAAGAGGCTAATTTCAATAATACTGGTTTTAAATGGGAAAAGGGCGGACTTGCTAAGGATACGATGACGATTACAGATCCTACTGAATCAGTAAAACTTAGTAAAAATAATTTTAAAACAGATTCTGAATCGATTGAAAATATGCAAGTAAAGGTAAACGGAACATCATATACAGTGTTTACGGATGATGTACCAATTAGTGATCCGTCTGTAAAAAACAGGGTTCATTTAGCCTCGGATGGTACTCTGACTTTTTCAGCACCGTTAGAAAAAGGCAGTAAAGTGGCAGTTGACTATTTTATCGAAAACTATTCACAAGAAATAACAGTACCAAAATCACCTGAAAAGAATGCAAAACCGGATACAAATGTTACTTTTCAGCTTTCAAAGAGTTCCCTTTCAACAGAGGGAATGTCGATTAAGGTTGCGGCTAAAGCTGGTGGAGAAACAGTGTATACTCCTGTTTATTTCATTAGTGATTGGGATGCTCTAAGTGAAGCTGACAGAGCAAGTAGTGTACTTGTGGATCTTGAAACAGGGAAGTTGACCTTTTCTAAGAAATTAGAAGAAGGCGATGTAATCAAAGCAGATTATAAACAAAACTATTTTTCCTTTGGGCTTGAAACCTTCAATGAAAAAGGAGAATCGGTTAAAGAAAAATTTTCAGTGGAGGGCTCAAGCTCTTTTTCAAGTATTATCAACCGAATTAGCAGTTCCGCTGCTGGTGTATATGCTTTTTATGATGATTTTACTGGACAAGTTACGTTAACACGCTCACAAACCGGTGATTTTAATAAAAATGGCGAGGAAATCAAATTCACAGGAGATTTTCTGAATAATGTTCTGCAGTTTAGTACTTCTACCGAAACGGGTGGAAACAATGCGGTGTTTACCATTAATGGATTAGAAACTCAACGATATTCTAACAATTTTACGATAAATGGGGTTAACTTTACATTAAAGGATACCTTTGATTCAATTGATCCGGCTAATGATTCTCCAGTCACGATTGGGGTCACAACTAATTCAGAGACCGTTTTGGACAATATTGTTAATTTTGTCGAAAAATATAATGAAACCATTCAAAAAATTAATGAAAAGTTGAATGAGGAGCGGTACCGTAGCTATCAACCTCTTTCAAGTGAAGAACGTGAAGCTTTATCAGATAAAGAAGCTGAGCTTTGGGAGGAAAAGGCTAAAAGTGGGTTGATTCGACGTGATTCAATTTTATCTAGTGGATTAAATCAATTTCGAATGGATTTGTATACGCCAGTTACGAATCTGTCAATGGATACTGCTTTCAATCAATTAGCTAGTATTGGGATAAAAACCACTGCAAATTATTTAGATCGTGGAAAGCTGGAGATTGATAAAGCGAAGCTAAAAGAAGCGATTGAAAAAGATCCAGAAGCAGTAGAAAAGCTGTTCACAGCAGATGGGAGTACTTATGCTGAAAAAGGTCTCATTAATCGCTTATATGATAGTTTAACTGCAACGATGGACAAGGTGAGTGAACGTGCAGGTAAATCCACTTGGACCACACAGAAGTACACGATTGGTAAAAACCTTGATAGTTTGAAAGACAGTATCGACCGTTTCGAAGACCGACTGGTTCAAATCGAAGATCGCTACTGGCGCCAATTCACAGCAATGGAAAAAGCAATCCAACGTGCGAATCAACAATCTGCATACCTCATGCAGAATTTCTTTAGTGGTTAATAAAAGGAGTGTAACGTAAATGGCAATCGGAAATCCATATCAAGCATATCAATCAAATTCAGTTACGACTGCAACACCAGGTGAGCTTACGTTAATGCTCTACAATGGTTGCTTGAAATTTATAAAGCTTAGTCGTAAAGCAATTGAGGAAAACAATATACAAGAAAAAAATACAAATCTTCAAAAGGCGCAAAACATTATCCGTGAGTTCATGGTTACGTTAAACATGGATGTGGAAGTGTCTAAAAACATGTTGGCGATGTATGATTACATGAACCGTCGTTTGATGGAAGCCAATCTTAATAATGACCTTGACATTATAGCAGAGGTTGAAGGACTTGTGACTGAATTCCGAGACACTTGGAAAGAAGTTATTCAGGTGAACCGTCAGCGCCAGCATGCACAAGGTGGACAGATTTAGTGAATCCGGTAGTAGAGCTCTATCGCATCACGAAGGAACTACACAGTTTGTTGACTCAGCCTGTCGAGCAGGAAAAACGTGATGAACTCATTGAATCTATTACGAAGTTTCTTGACGAGCGGGAGCAACTTATGTCGGACGTCAAACCTCCTTATACAGAGGAACAGCGTAAACTCGGTGCTGAAATTGTCCAAATGAATGTCTTCATTGATGGCAAGTTAGATACACTAAAAAAAGAAATCCAACAGGACATCGCGAATCAAAAAACACGGAAGACATCCACCACTAAATACATCAATCCCTATCAATCAGCTCCAGCTGACGGGATGTTTTTTGATAAAAGAAAATAGGTGAAATATGTTACAACTTAGTTTAGAACAATACGATGTCCTTCAAAGATATTATGAGTTGCTTGGTACGGTAGAAGAGGGATTTGAATATGTAGTAAGTAGTTTTGAAGATATATCTCGTAGTAATGCGGACCAGGTATTAGTTGATATTTTTGCAGCTTTATCTAGTATTTATCAAACAAGTGACCAGTTACTTTCTTTGTTTAAAGATCAAAAAGAGGTTGTTACTTCTATCCTTTCCTTTAATGGCGTTATTACGGAAATATCAAAACTAGAAGACTTATATGAAAATGAACCCCAAAAACAACAGTTAATCAAATCCAATATTTATCCCGCTTTCCTAGCGTGAAAGAAAGCATTCAAGATCAATTATCAATATATGTCATACAATAAGGGAAACACCCGGGCTAAGCTCAGGTGTTTCTATTTGAGAAGAGGAATAGTAATATTTACGGGTAGGGGTAATTTTTTCACCTGGAGACATATCATAAGAACGTTTAATTCCGCTTCAACAGAATATATTTAATCTTTAATCAACACCCACCATAGATCCACTTACCATTTCTAATGCTTTTTCAAGATTCACCAATAAATCCTTCCGTAATTTATCACTACATATAAAAACATCCGTAATTTCACTTTTTACCGATGAATAGGCAAATTCTAAACTTTTACTAGTAGTCAAATTTTGCAATTGTCCATTAGACATTTGAATCTCTATTTCTTTTTCAAAATATTCAACAGTTCCAAATAATACGGTCAAGATAAACATCCCCTTTTTTATAGAAGTTATGGCTAGAATAGCCTACATCTAAGCTAACTATCTTACTAGTTTATATTTACAGACGTTGCATATGATTTTTAGATGACTCTTAAACATATTGTCTTGTTTGCTTCTGTTTATTTAATAAAAATTCAATTGATTTTTTTCTATTGTATCTAGCCTTACGACATTCTGAACAATTCATAAAGCGATTTCCTTTTTCATAAAAGTCATTAACGGATTTTACTTCTTTACACTTAAAACAAACTTGTTCTTTACTAATGGTCTTCACCTTATTTCAACCTTCTTTCGGATTAATCAAAATTGATGTAATAACCATTTATAAAAGTCTCTTTGAATTAAATATAAAAAAAATCCACCAAAAAAATGGTGGATAAATTAAACAATTGGTTATTTCTATAACCGATATATTTATTCACGACTTTTTTGGCAACTCGGCTATCTTAGTTCATAGAACCTTAGACCCGAAGCTTTGCGTCCTTACCTTTCAATAAGTTTGCCTTTTTCAATTTTGTCAATAGTTTAAATTCACTACTTTAATGATAAAACGAAAGTAGTACTTTTTCAACAAAAGTTGACAAAATATTGTATAATCAGACTAAAATAGGTAATTATACCTATACGAAAAATTGGGGTCTTTAGTGACCCTGCCTGAGTCGGCTAAAAGATTTTCACCACAGCAAATAAAAAATCGTAATAAATTCCTTTTTATATCATGTTCCAAAATCTATTATGATACAAATCTTTCTGTAACATCCACCACTAAATACATCACTCCCTGCTGCCGGGATGTTTTTTTGATAAGAAAAAGTAGAAAATGCCATCTGAAAATGGTGGCATTCTTTCTAAATAAAATTAATCCATCTTCTACTGCAAACCTATCAAAAACTTTAAAAGATAAGATTTTTTGTAGAACATACGTTTCGTTTGTGTTAAAATAAAAGTATAAAGATCTTTTAGCTTCCTAAGAATAATCTCCCAATTTCACCTAAAGATAAGCGCACTTTTTTATGTCATCAATATTCCCACAAGATGAATAACACCAATGGAAGTTTGCTCTCATTTAAAAAGAGATGGAGTCACTCTCATCAGTAAGAAATTGTTTGAATTTGCACCAAATTATGATCCTATCGAATCTATTAAGGGTAAAAATTCATGCTATACTGAAAGTAGGAGGAATTGTTATGAATGAGATGGAAGAACTATTACGCACAGTCTTAAAAGAAGAATTAAAGCCGATTCATACTCGTTTAGAAGGAATGGACAAGCGATTTGATGGCATAGACAAACGGTTAGATGGTATAGACGTGCGTTTAAACGGTATAGATCATCGTTTGGATCGACTAGAGACAAACCAAAATGAGCTTAAAGTGGGTCAAGAAAAACTACAAAAAAATAGTATTGAAAGTCTCGGCAATTTCACTGAGAAAATTGCAGAATATGTTGATAACCAGACCTCGGCTTTAAATAAACGAATCTTCAAAGTTGAGACTGAAATTGAGCGGTTAACGAGACAATAATCGTATATTATTTGCTTTTAGTTAACTAGTAAGAATCTTTTTTCGACAATTCACCCCTTACTTTAATTAAATTCATAAAAATAAAGAAAAGTCCCTCAAAATTTGCTACTATCACTTTGAGGGATTTACGTTTGTTTGCCCATATAAGCGCAGCCGGCCTCAGGTTATCCTTTTTGATTCACCTTGATTCAGAAGGGGAAATTCCATTTATCCCAACCTTAGAGGAAATGGTCCAAGCTGGAAAAGACCTGTCTCCATTTGGACTGAGAAGACATGGACTTTGACGTTTTATCTGGTGATTTTTCATCGTTTTATTCAGTTGCCGAGTTTTATTTAGGTAAACGAAAGGAAGAAATCCCAAAATGGAAACAAGCAGAAAAGCAGCCGGTGAAACAGGTTAAAAAGAAAAAGAGGAAAAGAATATGAACTGTAAGGTAGGCAGTTCCATTTTCTTTATAAACCCCCGATATTCCTCCCACATTTTGGGTATACTACTACTGAAGAATTCTTCAAGCAATTTTCACCCTAGAATCCACACAGTTACCATTCATAATTCACCATAGACATGCATATATTTTTACACCTACACATATTGTTTACAAATTTACATTCACAACATAATAAGTAAAGTGGGGCGAGGGACCTGTCCCCATGTCCCGTGGAACAACGTGCCCATTTCCACATTCGATCAAGTTAATATTTTCACAATTTCTTCATATTTCCTTTACAAAAAAGCAGGAATTGGGGAGGTGTGTGTTGAATTAGTTATTATAACCTTAAATCAACTAGGGTTATATTGTTACACAGGTTGGATACCCTAAAAAGGGTCTTGGCTGTGTCCAATGCATTATAAGGACTAGCGTAAGTTAGCCCGAGTTAAAAGGAGGAGTTCTTGTATGAATTACAACGTTCGTGGTGAAAACATTGAGGTAACTCCAGCATTGCGAGAGTATGTTGAGAAGAAACTTGGAAAGCTTGAACGGTATTTTGAAAACACTCCGGATGCCAATGTACATGTTAACTTAAAAGTGAATAATGCAAAGGATCATAGAATAGAGGTAACGGTTCCGATGCCGCAGCTTGTGCTTCGCGGAGAGGAATCTCATGAGGATATGTACGCAGCGATTGACCTTGTGACTGACAAGCTTGAGCGTCAAATTCGCAAGTATAAAACAAAAGTCAACCGCAAGCTTCGTGAAAAAGGTTCTACCAAGACCATGTTTAATGGTGGGGCTGGAACTGCGACAGCCGTTCAAGAAACTGAGGATGAGGATTACGAATTAGTTCGTACGAAGCGTTTTAATTTGAAACCGATGGATAGTGAGGAAGCGATTCTGCAAATGAATATGCTAGGTCACAACTTCTTCGTCTTTACAAACGCTGAGACGAATACAACCAATGTCGTGTATCGCCGTAAGGATGGCAAATACGGCATCATTGAACCTAACTAAATAACGAATGTCCAAGAGTGCAGTCTGAATCCAGGCTGCCTCTTTTTTGAGAATATACACACCGGCCATTCACTCCTTGGACAAGCCGATTTCTGCTCGTCCTATGCTTGTCGCCGGTAGACGGGCATCTTGTTTTTTCTTGAAAAATAGGGGGAATCCCCCATAGCCAAAATGATTCACATCGTAGATAATACAAATGCACAGGTAACTCGTAAGCCTCCCGATTTCCTAGGCGGCAGGAACTGAAACGTCAGTTGGCGTTGTTGTCCCACATAAAGGGGATGGGCGATGTTACTATTTCCTGTGCTCAAAAACCCATAAATTGAAGTAACACTTTATAAATAAAGCAGGGATATCTATGATCACTATTTTACAACCAACCCTTTCCAATATTGCAGTCATTTTGTTCATGTATTTATGCATCAGCATCCTGGTGACGAATCGGAAATCGATAAACAAGTATTTGTTTTCTGCGGGCGTTCTGATTCTTATCTCAGCATGCGTGATTTCTCTTTTTTATTTGCCAGTCCGCTATGAGGACTACGGGTTTGATCTTCGTCTTGTTCCTTTGGTGATCTTCTCTATCTTATTCGGATGGAAGCATGCGATTCCTGCCCTTATTATTGCGGTTAGCTGGAGGCTTGGCATGGGTGGAGTGGGAACTTTGCCCGGCGTGGTATTTGGCATGATTCTGCCTGTTACACTGGCTCTTCTTTTTCATAAAAAGGATCGAGCGATGCCTAGCCTAATTTCGTTGTTTTTGTTAATGACGGCATGCTGGCTTGTATCGGACTTGCCGATTCTGTTTTTTGTTCCAAATGGTTCGGAAGTGTTTGGGGAAATCTACCTAATTCGGATATTGGGACTCCAAGTGTCCGCGTTTATACTTTATTTTTTCATTTATCAGCTGGATCGAGAAGTGATGTTAAAGAGAAGACTACGGTTTTATGCGGAACGTGATCCTCTGACCGGTCTTTATAATATGCGTTATGTTGAAAATTATATTAAAAATAGGACAAGCTCTCGTCAAACGTATATTGTGATGATTGATGTGGATCATTTTAAGAAAATTAATGATACGTTTGGTCATCTTCATGGTGATGCGGTGTTAAAAAATGTAGCGGGCACCTTATCGAGACTTATTCCGCCACAACATTCTTTACTCGGGCGCTATGGTGGTGAGGAGTTTATTTTATTTTTAGAGGCTGATTCCAAGGAAAGTTTGATGAACATCGTTTCTGGGATTCATAGCGGGATTGAACATACGCCGTTTTATGTGGAGGACCAGAAGCTTGAAGTCACGGTTTCGATTGGCGTTTCTGAGCTCAAGGGTCCCGAAGAACTCTATCAAGCTATTGAAAAAGCAGACAACTCTTTGTATGCGTCGAAGCGAAATGGCCGGAATCAAATTAGTTATGCGATTTAACAATAATTAGATTCCTTTTTCCAGCTGTTTTTGTTACCATTTTTATAGGAAAATACAATTATAATAATATTCTAATTTCGTGTTCCACCAAGGAGTGTAATGGATGGCATATTTACGTATTAAGGACCCTAAGCAGCTAGCGCAAATCTCTCTAACGGGATTGACGGAAGAGTCGCTAGCATTAATCCACCGACATAAGGAATTACTACTTTCTTTGGTTGATGAAATTGTAGAGGAATTGTATGACGAAATTTACCGAGTTGATCATTTGAAGAAAATTATCGATGACAACTCGAGTCTTGAACGGCTAAAGGATGCACAGCGACACTACTTAAAACAGGTTTTTTCTCCAGTTATTGATGATACCTACACACATAATCGTTTTTTAATTGGAAAAGCTCACTCAAAAATTGGATTGGACTTGCCGTGGTATATTTCAACAAATCGGCGTTATTGTCAAATCATCTCGAAGTTGCTGGGCAATTTGCTTTCAGGGGACGAAGCGCTTCGGTTGTTAAATGCCATTGAGGCGACTCTTAATTTTGATATGCAAATAACAGTGGATGCATACAATGAAGTGGAGTTAGATAAAGCCTTATATCCGTTACGCTATGAATTTCGTAATCTCGAAAAAAAGTCGGGATTGACCGACGAGGATTTCGACATTTTGGATTCCTATAGTGGGTTACTGACATTTCGACTAAATGAAATGATTGAAGGTTATAAAAAAGTACTACTAAAAAGGGTTCCGCAGGATAGTATAAAATTTATGGAATCGTTTATTCCATACATCAAAAACTTTCTGAAACAATTTTTCTATGAAAAAATGTATCGGGATGAAGCGGCATGTTATCGGATCATTCGGGATTGGACGCGAAGCATAAATGAACATCATGTCAATGACCATCTATTAACCTCGCTTGTGGACACCATGAATGAGGTGTTAAGGGACGTTTTTCTGGAAAAAATGCAACGGAATGAAAAAGGAGTATCCTTATTTTTAACTTCCTTTGAAAGGTATTCACGGTTTATTCTTTCGATTATAAAAGAGTTCCTTAAACCGTATCGCTTTTTACATACATATAGCTTTCTTAATATATATTCCTATGAAATTAGTACGTTCGATTTTGGTAAGTTGACGTGGATTGATGAAAAAGGTAGTAAGTTGCTTGAGAATAGAGGAGTTAATGCTTCAGATAGTATAGGGAAGCGTTGTTATGAAGTGTTTTATGATCGTGTTCTACCATGTATTGGATGCCCGGCAAAGGTCACCAATATTAATGAATCTGTGTTAACGACCCGTGAAAAAGGGGGAGAATCCTCTTATTATAAAACATGGCGTTTTAAACAGTCTCGGCTTGCCGAACTCGATCATTTCTTGCTTGTTAGTCAAGATATAACGGAGGATGCAAAGGTGATATTTGATACGGTTGAAAGTTTACTTGATCTTGCTGAATACCGTGATGACGACACTAGCCAGCATGTCGACCGAATTGGTGTGCTAGCGGCAAAGCTTGCGGAATTGGTAGGATGCGATGAGAAGTTTATTCAGGATATTGGAGTAGCAGCGAAATTTCATGATATCGGGAAAGTGGGGATTCCTGATTCGATTTTGAATAAGCCTGGAAAATTATCGAGTGAAGAATGGGAATCGATGAAAAAGCATGTCCAGATTGGTCATCAAATTTTATCAAAGCTTGAATTGCCTGTGATTCAAATGGCTGCCAGTATCGCAAAAACGCATCATGAGCGCTGGGATGGTACGGGATACCCGAATCAATTAAAGGAAAAAGAGATTCCGTTAGAAGGTCGAATTGTTTCGATTGTGGATGTATTTGATGCGTTGTTATCAAAACGTGCTTATAAAGAACCATTCTCTCCGGAAAAAGTGAAGGAAATCATCGTGGAAGGTAAGGGATCGCATTTTGACCCTGAATTAACGGATTTATTTCTTTCGATGTGGGACGAGTTTTTAGACATGCAACGTGAAAAGACGGATAGAAGTCAGTTGGTTTGAGTTGATGAGGTATCTTGTTGTTGGTGACGGGATGCCTTTTTCTTATGTTTTTGTCGAATCCCCTCAAATCACGAAACCCGATAATATTTTACCCTTGTCCTTTTTAGTGGTAAAATAGAAGATATTTATTTCATTAAAGTTTTCTACAAAATCATTCAGCTCACAGCTGGTGTGAATTTTTACGATAGAGGAGCGTACATGATGCTTGGAATTTTAAACAAAGTTTTTGATCCAAACAAACGCACAATCAAGCGCTTGGAATCACTTGCCGATAAAATTGAGGCCCTTCATCCTGAGATGGAGAAGCTTTCAGATGAGGCCCTTCGCAGCAAAACCGAAGAGTTCAAGGAACGATATCAAAAAGGTGAAAAACTCGATGATTTACTAGTTGAAGCTTTCGCTGTTGTTCGTGAGGGAGCAAAGCGTGTATTGGGTCTGCACCCATACCGCGTACAGCTCATGGGGGGTATTTCCCTGCATGAAGGAAATATTTCTGAGATGAAGACAGGGGAAGGTAAAACGTTAACTTCCACGATGCCTGTTTATTTGAATGCGATCACTGGTAAAGGGGTTCACGTTGTTACCGTCAACGAATACCTTGCGAGCCGTGATGCGCACGAGATGGGCCGGCTTTATGAGTTTTTAGGATTGTCAGTTGGGTTAAACCTAAATTCCATGTCACGTGAGGAAAAAATTGAAGCGTACCGCGCTGATATTACGTACGGAACGAACAATGAGTTCGGTTTCGACTATCTTCGTGATAACATGGTCCTTTATAAGGAACAAATGGTACAGCGTCCGCTTTATTTTGCCGTGATTGACGAGGTTGACTCGATTTTAATTGATGAGGCGCGTACACCGCTGATCATTTCCGGTTCAGCTCAAAAATCGACTTCCCTCTATGTGCAGGCGAATGGATTTGTGACGACGCTTAAAAAAGAAGATGACTACACTTACGATGAAAAAACAAAAGGTGTTCAGCTAACTGAAGAAGGGATTTCAAAAGCTGAACGAGTGTTTGGCGTTGAGAACTTGTTTGATATTCAAAATGTGGCTTTGATTCACCATATCAACCAAGCTTTAAAAGCGAATGCAAGTATGCACCGCGATATTGACTATGTCGTTGATGATGGACAAATTGTGATTGTTGACCAATTCACAGGTCGTTTAATGAAGGGACGTCGTTATAGTGAAGGCCTTCACCAAGCAATTGAGGCGAAGGAAGGCGTTGAAATTCAAAATGAAAGTATGACGCTTGCGACGATTACGTTCCAGAACTATTTCCGTATGTATGAAAAGCTTTCAGGTATGACCGGTACGGCGAAGACTGAGGAAGAGGAATTCCGTAATATTTATAATATGAATGTTGTCGTAATTCCAACGAATCGTCCGATTGCCCGTGATGACCGTCCTGATTTAATTTATAAGTCGATTGAAGGAAAGTTCCGCGCGGTTGCTGAGGATATTGCGGAGCGCCATGCAAAGGGACAACCTGTTCTAGTTGGTACGGTTGCGATTGAAACGTCTGAAATTATTTCGAAGTTTTTATTAAAAAAAGGCGTAAAACATAATGTCTTGAACGCGAAAAACCATGCGCGCGAGGCGGAAATCATTGAGCAGGCTGGTCAAAAGGGTGCGGTTACGATCGCGACTAACATGGCTGGTCGTGGTACCGACATCAAGCTTGGTGAAGGTGTCAAGGAGCTTGGCGGTCTTGCCGTTATTGGTACAGAGCGACATGAGAGCCGTCGTATCGACAACCAGCTTCGTGGACGTTCAGGTCGTCAAGGGGATCCTGGTGTGACTCAGTTCTATCTATCAATGGAAGATGAGCTCATGCGCCGTTTCGGTTCTGACAATATGAAAAATATGATGGAGCGTCTTGGCATGGATGATTCCCAGCCAATCCAAAGTAAAATGGTTTCAAGAGCGGTTGAATCTGCGCAAAAACGTGTTGAGGGCAATAACTTTGATGCTCGTAAACAGCTTTTACAATATGACGATGTGCTTCGTCAACAACGTGAGGTTATTTACAAACAACGTTTCGAGGTTCTGGATTCTGAGAATCTTCGTGAAGTTGTAGAGAATATGATTAAGTCTTCTCTTGACCGCGTAGTTCAAGCTCATACTCCAAAGGATGAGGTAGAGGAAGACTGGAACTACAAAGGAATCATTGATTATGTCAATGCGAACCTTCTAAATGAAGGCGACGTGACGGAGAATGACCTTCGTGGTAAAGAGCCAGAAGAAATGTCCGAGCTCATTTTTGATAAGGTGAAAGTGCGCTATGATGAAAAAGAAGCACAAATCGAGCCAGAACAAATGCGTGAGTTCGAGCGTGTTGTTGTGCTTCGTGCCGTTGACAGCAAGTGGATGGACCACATCGACCAAATGGATCAGCTTCGTCAGGGTATTCATTTACGTGCATACGGTCAGAATGATCCACTTCGCGAATACAATTTTGAGGGCTTCGCGATGTTTGAAAACATGGTCGCTTCAATTGAAGACGACGTAGCGAAATTTGTGATGAAGGCGCAAATCCGCAGCAATCTTCAACGTGAAGAGGTGGCGAAGGGCCATGCCGTTCAACCAAAAGAAGGCGGCGAAGCAGAAAAGCCAAAGAAACGCCCCGTTCAAAAAGCCGTTAACATCGGCCGTAACGACCCATGCTACTGCGGAAGTGGCTTAAAATACAAAAACTGTCACGGTAAATAATGGGACTTCCCATCTATAAATAAATTTGGAAAGGGTGAGAGGCGGCTCTCACCTTTTCATTCGAAATAAACCGGGACTTCTTGCTGAAAAATGAGTAAGATAATGAAGAAGGATTAAGATATTAGATGAAGACTACATCTTGGAGGATATGTTTATGGAATTAGTAGATATTAAGCACGAACTTGACAAAATGGCTAAGAAATTAGCGGGCTTCAGGGGGTCTCTTTGACTTAGAGGCCAAACAAGCGCGCATCACCGAGCTTGACGAAATCATGTCAATGCCGGACTTTTGGAATGACCAGAATGCGGCGCAAACAATCATCAACGAATCAAATGCATTAAAAGACCAAGTCGTTGAATTTACAAATCTACATGATGCCTATGAAAATTTAGAGCTTACCTATCAGCTTGTGAAGGAAGAGCCAGACGAAGATTTACAGGCAGAGCTTGATGAGGAAATTCAGGAATTGTCTAAGAACTTAAGTGAATTTGAGCTACAGCTTCTTTTGAGCGAGCCTTATGATAAAAATAACGCAATCTTAGAGCTTCACCCAGGTGCAGGAGGAACGGAATCACAGGACTGGGGCTCCATGCTTCTTCGTATGTACACGCGTTGGGGAGAGAAAAAAGGCTTCAAGGTTGAAACATTGGACTATCTCCCTGGAGATGAAGCGGGGATTAAGAGTGTGACCCTTCTAATCAAAGGTCATAATGCCTACGGCTATTTGAAAGCTGAAAAAGGAGTACACCGTTTGGTAAGGATTTCGCCGTTCGATTCATCTGGCCGTCGTCACACTTCATTCGTGTCTTGTGAGGTTATGCCAGAGTTTAACGATGAAATCGAAATTGACATTCGTAGTGAAGATTTAAAAATTGATACGTACCGTGCCAGTGGAGCAGGTGGACAGCACATCAACACCACTGACTCCGCCGTTCGTATCACACACATTCCAACGAACACCGTTGTAACCTGTCAAACCGAGCGTTCGCAAATCAAAAACCGTGAACAAGCGATGAAAATGTTGAAATCTAAGTTGTATCAATTAGAAATTGAAAGACAACAAGCAGAACTAGACGAAATTCGCGGCGAACAAAAAGAAATCGGTTGGGGCAGCCAAATTCGCTCCTACGTTTTCCACCCATATTCCATGGTCAAAGACCACCGCACGAATGTGGAAGTTGGTAACACCGGAAGCGTCATGGATGGCGAAATTGATATGTTTATTGATGCGTATTTGAGATCAAAGTTGAATTAATATTTTGGAGGGGCAGCCGTGGTGCTGCCCCTTTTGTGTGCTTTTTTTGTAAGATGAAGTGCTATTAGCCGGTCGAGTCCCTTTGATTTTAAAGGTAGTATCTTCCTTTTGAAGTAGACATCAGGTTATATAATTCATACTCTTTTTCCAGTTCACTCAACGTCAACTCATACAAATGTTTGTCATTTTTTTTATAAATGCCTCGTTTAATTAGCTTGTTAATGAGATCTTTCTTTTTTGACTGAACAGCATATCGTAAAAGGTTACCCATTTTTATCACCTCAATTTCGGATAAGCTAAATCGTGTAATTTTTGTTTGTTTATCCGCTCTAATCTTTGCTTCTTTCCTTTAACACCTGTCATTATAGACAAGCCATCTTTTAAAAATTGTTGATTTATCTGGAATTACCAACTCTTAAATGAATTGTTAACCTATCTTAATAAAAGAAAAACTTGTAATTATCTTTGAAAGGACTTCTTCTTTTTCAACAAGCTAGAATCTGTTTTCTTTGGCTTGCTTTTCTTTTTACAAAAAAACCGAACATATGCCTCAAATAAGTGTTTGTTTGAACTACACCATGAATTCAAACAAACACTTGTTTGAATCCTCCATCCCTTGACCTCCTTGACTCAAATCCTTAATCAAACGTTTGTTTGAAAAGAAATCCCAAAACAAATCTATATTCAAAACTATGAAAAAAATGTAAAATAGAGGGAGATATCTAAATTGGGGGAGAACCTTATGAATGAAATGATTTTATCAATCGAAGAGCTAAAACGAGAGGATCTCATTCGAAAAAACAAATTGGTCGGTCTTGTTTCGCTTATTTCTGTCATTCTCGCAATTATTGTTGAAGCTGCAATTGGACAACCCCTACAAATGATTCTCACGATCGGAATTGGCGGGGCGATCTTTCTATCCATCTTACACATACTGATTTATAAGAATCTATTTTTAACACAAACTCCTTATTTTTCGGTGATAGGGATATCGGTGGTTTTGTTTGTTATTATGTTTAGCTCGCAATCAGCACCAATCGTCCTTTTACCGTTCTACCTTTTGACAACGGTTGCAATCTACAACAAGCGTAAAACCTTATACTTTGGTGTGGGTTGTGCGATTGTGATCACGGTTTTATTTTTCGTGACAAAGGGGCAGGAATTTGGCTATACCCCGAAGGAGCTTATCATCTATTATTTAATCTTTACGGTTATCATTGCGACATTATTTTTTCAGAGTCTTGTAACAGGGGAGTTAATTAAGGATATTCAAACAACACATAAGCATACCGAGCAGCTGCTAGAAATGAGAAAGCAGCATGCGGCACAACTTGAGGCAAACTCACAAACAATCAGCGACAACATTACAAACATTCGTCGCCAAGGTGAAGAGCAAATGCATACCTTCAATGAAATGACCATCGCTGTTTCAGAGATTTCTGCTGGTATGAATACTCAAAATGAATCCGCGTCAACAATTACTGAATCTATTGAGAATCTCAATAGGGTGGTTCAGGAGCTTGTAAAAGGGTCAAACCACTTGAGTACACAGACGGATAATGCCAATCAAGCATCAGACAATGGAAATGAAACCATTGACCTTTTACTCACAAAAATCACAGATTTCCAGGTGTCGGTGACTTCTATGTCTGAAACAATGAATCTACTCGTTGAAAAAATTAATGAGACAAACGGATTTACAGACCGTATTCAAGAAATCGCATCACAAACGAATTTACTTGCTTTGAATGCCTCAATTGAAGCGGCGCGTGCCGGTGAAAGTGGCAAAGGCTTTGCCGTCGTGGCGTCTGAAATACGGAAGCTATCTGAGGTGACTTCAAACACAGCCAACCTCATCGCTGAAAATCTAAAAGAAGTAAACGAAAGCACGACTTTAACGCAAAAACAAATGACAGAGAATGCTGAAAAAATGGACGAGAGTGTGAAGCTAACAAAGGATACAAAAGGTGTCTTCACAGTCATCGACGACACCGTTTCCGAGCTGAACGAAGCTGTAAAGCATTTCGAAAAAATTACGAATGAAATCGGGAATTCAACGGTTTCAATGGAAACCTCTGTCAGTGAATTTGCAGCTATCATTGAGGAAACAACCGCATCACTCGAGGAAATCACTGCATCCATCGAAAACCAAAACGGCCAAATGCAGCATCTCGTCTCTTACGTCCAAAACACAGACGAGGCCACTGCAGAATTGATGGAGATTTTCAAAGAAAAATAAAGGCGGTCCACCTGTCCTGGTGGGACACGGGGACAGGTACACTGTCCCAAAATAATACTGGTTCAAGGGACCTGTCCCATTGTTCCAATGAAGGAGAGATACATATGGTCTATCAAGCTAGTGAAAATCGGTATAGTGAAATGAAGTATAATCGCGTTGGAAAATCTGGTTTGTTGCTGCCTGCGATTTCCTTAGGATTGTGGCATAATTTCGGGGGAGTCGACTCATTTGAAAATGGGCGGAACATTTTACGAAGAGCTTTTGACCTTGGAATTACTCATTTTGATTTAGCAAACAACTATGGTCCACCTCCTGGTAGTGCGGAAGAAATGTTTGGCAAGATGCTGAAGGTGGATTTTTCTCCATATCGTGATGAGATGGTGATTTCCACGAAGGCGGGCTACCATATGTGGGAAGGTCCATATGGGGATTGGGGTTCAAGAAAGTACTTGATTTCAAGCCTTGATCAAAGTTTAAAACGAATGGGCCTTGAGTATGTCGATATTTTTTATTCGCACCGTCCAGATCCCAACACACCACTTGAGGAAACAATGGGTGCTCTTGACCATATCGTAAGACAAGGTAAAGCGTTGTACGTAGGAATTTCCAACTACAGTCCTACACAAACGTTAGAAGCGATTCGTATTTTAAAAGAATTAGGAACTCCACTGCTCATTCATCAACCAAGATATTCGATGTTTGACCGATGGATTGAGGATGGATTGCAGGATGTGTTGACTGAAAATGGCGTAGGCTCTATCGTTTTTTCACCGATGGCACAAGGATTGTTAACAAATAAATATCTTGGTGGCATTCCGAACGATTCAAGGGCCGCGAAGGAAAACACATTCCTTCAAAAAGACCAAATTACAGAGGAAGTCTTACAAAAAATCCAACAGCTAAACGAACTTGCAACAGAAAGAGGTCAAAGCCTTGCGCAAATGGCGCTAGCATGGGTACTCCGCGAAGGACGTGTCACATCGGCGTTGGTTGGCGCAAGCAAAGTGAGCCAAGTAGAGGACAGTGTAGCAGCTTTAAAAAACCTCAATTTCACCGAAGCAGAATTAACCAAAATTGAGGATATTTTAAAATAAAACAAGTCATACTAGTAAAGCGCATAATAAAAGGGGAGTAACCTGTGAACGATCAGGTTACTCCTCTTTTATTTTGGGGCCGCAGGGACGGTTTACTGATTTCGGATAAAATCAACAAAATGCTGCAAGCCTATTTTTGGGAAGCAATGTGGTTTTTGCACCATCCATAGTGCACGCGTGAGTGAAAAATCGGTCACATTGATCTGACATAATGTTCCTAGTTCGAGCTCCTTTAAAACGGTAATTTTTGGGAGAATGCTGATTCCAAGGCCAGCTTCAACGGCACTTTTGATAGATTGAATACTCCCAAGTTCCATTTCACTCTTTATGTCGTCAAGGATTCCAAACTCACGAAGGTAATTCTCGACAATCAAACGAGAACCGGATTCAGGCTCTCGCCAAATCATTTTTTCCTCAACCAATTCACTTATTTCTATCGTTTTGCGCTGCTTCCAACGGTGTTCATTCGAAGTCACTAAAATAAGTTCATCTTCGGCAAATTTTTCAATGGTTAAAATCGGATTTTCTACATGACTTTCGACAAGAGCGATATCAATTTCATTGTTTTCTAGCATCGCAATCATATTTGGGGTATTTCCAATCGTAAGACTGAACGTTATATGTGGATATCCTTTTTTTATCATTCCAAGAATTTGAGGTAATAGGTATTCACCGATTGTTAAGCTTGCGCCTATATGTAAATTTACTTCCTCATTGCCTGTCATTTTTTGAACCGCATCAAATGACCTTTTGACATTTTCAATAACTTCTTTCGCATATGGATAAAGGACTTCCCCGGCATTTGTTAGTTCAAGTCTGCCGCCGTTTCTCTCAAAAAGTAGGGTACCATATTCATTTTCAAGCTGGCTTATTTTTTTTGTGACAGCTGGTTGAGAGATATAACTCATCCTAGCAGCAGTTGTGATACTCCCCTCTTCAACCACGAGGCAAAAGAGTTTAAGATTCTCAATGTTCATGGTATCACCCCTTTCAAAAGTAGTTTTTAATTTCATTATATAAGAACGAGTACGTATTATTCTATATTGTCAGCGATATTACGTTTTGTTATGACCTATTATACATTGTTATTTTACTAAAATTAGAAAGTTTGATAGGTTAATAGGGAGAATACATAGGGGGAACGTAATTATGGATATTGTAACAGGCGTTTTACTTGTGGCGATCGGGATATTTGCCGGCGGCTATGGCGCAATTGTTGGGGCTGGAGGAGGCTTTCTATTTGTACCGGCACTTTTGCTTCTCTTTCATGTCGATCCCATTATTGCCGCAGGAACAGGACTAGTCATTGTACTAATTAACTCATTATCCGGTGTATTTGGATATGCCAAACAAAAACGGATTGATTATCGAACAGGAATCCTATTAGGTATAGGAGCGTTCCCGGGAACATTTATCGGTGTAAAGCTTCTACAATCCTACTCTTCTACCTATTTTTATTTTTTCTTTGCGAGTGTACTTGTTTTTTTAGGCTTGTTTTTAGTGATAAAAAATACGAATCTACTTAAAAAGAAGAATGTGATTAAGGAAGCGAAAAATGAAGCTGCAGCAACGGGGGAATCAATCGAAAACATCACCTTTAACCCTCAGTCAGCCACAAGATTACAAGCTAAATGGCTCATTCCGCTCGGCTTTTTTATGGGAATTCTCTCAAGCTATCTTGGAATTGGCGGGGGCTGGATGCTTGTCCCGATATTGGTGTACATCTTTCGTTTTCCAACCCATATCGCAACCGCAACCTCCATCTTTTCCCTATGCCTGTATTCATCTGTTGGTGTTATTCTTCAGGTCTGGCACGGGAACATCGACTGGATGATCGTTGCATTCGGAGGAACCGGGATTATCATGGGCTCACAAATAGGCGTTATCCTCTCGCAAAAAATACCAAGCCGAGTCATCATGCAAATGCTATCCTTTTTGTTGATTGTGATAGGATTTCGAATGTATTTTCATTGAACCACAGGGACGGTTCTATTGGTCCCTTTGGTTCTTTTTTTGCGCGGGGCCACGAGAACCGTCCCTGTGGCACCCTGGCACCCCTGTACCACCTAAAAAAATAAAACGTTTACTAAAAATGTTTACTTTGAGGGAATTTCTGTATACTATATAAGTAGAGGGAAGACAGAAGGGATGAGTATAATATGGCCACGATTCGTGATATAGCCCAAAAATCTGGCTTTTCAATTGCGACTGTATCAAGGGTGCTTAATAATGATATAAATTTATCTGTTAGTGAAGAAACGAGAGATAAAATTAAAGCGGTTGCTGATGAATTGGGATATAAAAAGAAACAGGGGATTACACAGCTTAACAATATTGCATTCCTATATTGGATATCCAATGAAGAGGAATTGGAGGATGTCTTTTTCAAAGGCATTCGGACCGAGATTGAAAAGCAAGCGAAGGACCGGAAAATTGAATTGATTCGTTATCACAAGGATGAAGGTATTGAAAAGGTTGAGAAGAATACAACCGCATTTATTGCAATTGGAAAATTAACCGACAAAGAGATCAAATACTTAGAGGAAATCACACCACATGGCGTGTTTTTAAATACAAGTAGAGATCCTCAAAATCTAGATTCTGTTCTACCTGATTTGAAGCTTATGACCGAATACATGATTCAGTTTTTTGAAGACATGGGCTACGAGCGTATAGGGTTTATTGGTGCGGATGATTATGATGTTGAGACTAATGAACCTATCCCCCAATTGCGGGAGATTACGTTCAGAAACTATCAACGTGAACGGAATAAATTAAGAGAAGAGGATATCCTCATTGTACCTTCAAGTACAGTAAAGAATGGTTACAAAGCGGCAATGAGGGTTATAGAGAAAATGGGGGATGACCTTCCAGGAGCATTTGTTGTTGCGACAGACCCACTTGCAATTGGGGCGCTCCAAGCATTTAATGAAATGCAAATTCCGATACCACAAAGAGTTGCGTTCTTTAGTATCAATAATATTAGTGTAACGAAATATGTTTCCCCTCCATTAACAACCTTCCATATCGATATTCCAACCCTTTGTGAAACGGGGTTGGATCTGGTAGAGGAAAGGTTAACAAAAAATAGAACAACCGCGAAAACGGTCTATATACAAGGGAAACCCATTTTTCGAAAAAGCACACCACCTTTTGAGGGGAAAAAGTGAGCCACAGGCTCATTTTTTTTGCCTTAAAAGGAGTAAATTAGCGTGTTTATCTAGTTATGTGCATAGCGCAACCCCACAGTTGTGGGAACGGTATTACTAAAGTATGGTAAAACTAGTAAATCAATAGTAAACAAAAATAATAATTTTACTAAAAAGTTAAATATTAAACGTTTACATTTTTAGTACAAGATGTTATTATTTGATTAGTAAACAAATTACTAAAAAGGGGAATGAGTTTTATGAAAAATAAGTTCAGCTTTTTTATTGTTGGAATTGGATTGGCTGTCTTATTGACTGCTTGCGGTAGTTCAGGTAGTCAAGGTGGTGCAGATGATGATGTCGTCACAATCTGGGCAAATAACATTAATGTCCCAGTATTAGAAAAAGCAGCAGAAATCTATAAAAAGGATCACCCTGATTTTAAAGTAGATATTATTGAAACAGGTGGTCAGGACATTAAGAGTAAAACAACAACGGGTTTACAAGCGGGTGGAAAAGGTTTACCAGACGGAATGCTCCAAACAGACGATGAGCTTCAAGGTAAATTAGAAGCATTCCCGGGTGCATTTGCAAATTTAAGTGAACTTGGCTATGACGAATTTAAAAAGGATTTTCCGGATTTTAAGCTAGAGGCGGGTTCTAAAGATGGAAACATCTATGCAATGCCATTTGATACAGGTCCGGCTGCAGTATTTTATCGCACAGATATCTTTGAAGAAGCTGGAGTAAATCCGGATGACATTAAAACATGGGATGACTTTGTTGAAGCAGGTGGGAAAGTAAAAGAAGCTACTGGTAAAGCCATGCTTAGTTTCGACCAAGCAGATGCGAACCAATACACAATCATGCTAAACCAGCAAGGCGAAGGGTATTTTGACGAGAAGAATAACTTAACAGTTGGTAGTGAAGCTTCTGTTAATGCTCTTGAAGTATTGAAAGGTTTACGTGATAAAGACGCTCTTCTAGGTGTTACAGGTTGGGATGCATGGGTAACGTCAATCGCGAATTCAGAGACAGCATCAGTTATTGCAGGTGGATGGTTAGTTGGAACAATTAAACAACAAGCACTTGACACAGAAGGTAACTGGGGCTTAATGCCATTACCAGCACACGAGGAAGGTGGATCACGTTCATCTGTCCAAGGTGGTAGTTCATTTGTAATTCCGTCAACCGGTAATCAAATTCAAGAAACATATGATTTCTTGTCATGGTTTACAACAAGTGTTGAAGCACAGGAAATTGCAATGGAAGGCGGATTATTCCCGACTTATGCACCAGTGTTTGAATCTGAAATGTTTGATGCAGAAGAGCCATTCTTCGGAAATCAAAAAATCTGGCGTTTCTTAGCAGATGAAATGGACAAGATTCCGACGATCATCTATACAAAAAATGATCCAATCGCACGTGATGAAATTGTCAAGGCACAAGGTGAAGCGCTGAATGGAAAAAGTGCCGATGAAGCAATGCAATTGGCTAAGAAAAACATTGAAAATCGAATGAAATAATCTATTCAAAAAAAAGAGGTAATGAAAGAAACTTTCGTTACCTCTCCCATGAATAAGGGGGTTAGACAACATGAAGAACCAAATCAATAAAACAAAATGGACGCCATATTTATTTTTAGCCCCAGCGCTCATTTTATTTCTAATATTCACGGTGTATCCGATCATTTCATCTTTTATTTTGAGTTTCCAAACGTCTGAAGGTGGCGTTTATGTTTTTACTGGACTTGATAACTATATCCGATTATTGAATGACACAACATTCCATCAAGCCCTTTTTAATACATTTATCATCTTCATTGTTCAAGTGCCAATTATGATTCTTTTAGCACTTATGCTTGCAGCACTATTAAATAGCAAACTATTAAAGTTTAAAGGGATGTTTCGTACAGGGTTCTTTCTACCAGCTGTAACCTCATTAGTTGCCTACTCTATTTTATTTTCTATCATTTTGATGGATAAAGGTATCTTCAATCAATTTTTATCCCTATTTGGAATTGAGGCTATTCCCTGGTTAAATGATCCATTCTGGGCGAAAGTTTCGATTATTATTGCGATGACTTGGAGATGGACTGGCTATAACATGGTGATTTATCTAGCTGCAATGCAGAACATTTCGGAGGAAACGTATGAAGCAGCTTCCATTGATGGTGCAGGGAAGATTCGACAATTCTTCTCCATTACCATTCCACAATTGAAGCCAATAATTTTATTCACTTCGATTATCTCAACGATTTCGACCTTACAGTTATTTGATGAACCGTTCAACCTTACAAAAGGTGGACCTGGAGATTCTACGACAACATTAGGATTAATGATTTATAAAAATGGATTCCAGTACTATGACTTTAGCTATGCATCTGCCATAGCGTATGTCGTTGTGGTGATCGTTGCGATTCTATCACTAATTCAATCAAAAGTAACGGGAGATGGTAAATAATGCAGGAAAATAAAGCATCAAGATTCTCGAGAAAAGCAAGTATTTATCTTCTTTTGCTAATCGGTATCGTGATTTCAATCTTCCCATTTTATTGGATGTTAGTTGGTGCAACGAATCATACGAGTAAAATGTTCTCAAACCCTCCAACCTTGTCATTTGGAGATCAATTTTTAACCAACTTTACAAATCTAAATGAGAGTATCAATATTTGGCGAGTATTATTTAACTCTGTATTTGTTTCAGGTGTGTATGTCATTTTGGCATTGATGGTTTCAACGATGGCTGCCTATGCCTTGGCGAAATTTCATTTTAAAGGCAATAAGCTTATTTTCACAACGTTTCTCTTATCCATGATGATTCCGTATCAAGCCCTTCTTATTCCTCAGTTTAGGATGATGGCCGATTACGGACTATTAAATACGTATATTGCGCTTATTTTACCAACCGTTTGTACACCATTTGCGATCTTTTTGATGAGACAAAACTTTATGGCGTTTCCAACTGAATTGATTGAAGCGGCACGCATGGATGGAGCAGGAGAAATGAAGATTTTCTTTCAGATTGTCATTCCATCTATGAAGCCGGCGCTTGCAGCCACATCGATTTTCTTATTCCTATCACAGTGGAATAACTTTCTGTGGCCGTTGGTTGTAACGACATCAACCGATATGTATACGTTTCCGGTTGCGTTATCAAGTCTAAAGGGTGTTTCGATTATTGATTATGGTCAAATCAATGTTGGAATTTTGATTGCAACGATTCCAATTATTATTTTCTTCCTTGCTCTACAGAAGCATTTTATCCAAGGTATGCTGGGAAGTGCAATTAAATAATGTGGGACACGGGGACAGGTTTACTGTCCCATTTAAATAAATAACTGGGACGAGGGACTGTCCCTCCGTCCCAACTTTTGGAGGTCAAAATGAAGCAGCTACAAGATTATGAGAACCAGAATGTTCTTCAAAAGAATCGAATAAAGGATCGTTCTTATTTTATGTCTTATCAGACCTTGGAGGATGCGCTTAGCTTTGATAGAGGTCGTGCGCAAGGGTTTACACTTTTAAATGGTATGTGGAAATTCCATTATGCGGAAACTCCCGAACATGCCCCAGCCTCGTTTTATGAAAATAACTATGATACTAGTGAATGGGATGATTTACAAGTTCCCTCAAGCTGGCAGTTGCATGGGTATGGAAAGCCACATTATACAAATGTTCAATATCCATTCCCGGTTGATCCTCCCTATGTTCCAACTGAAAATCCAACCGGTTCCTATCGACGAGAATTTTATATATCTGATGAAATGCTAGAAGAACTTATTTTTCTACGCTTTGAAGGAGTAGATAGTGCATTTCATGTGTGGATCAACGGTCAGTTTGTTGGCTATAGTCAAGGTAGTCGCTTACCCTCTGAGTTTGATGTGACATCCTTTGTTCAGGAAGGAAATAATACCATTGCTGTACGGGTCTATCAATGGTCTGATGGCAGTTATATTGAGGATCAGGACATGTGGTGGTTAAGTGGGATTTTTAGGGATGTGTATTTACTAGCAAAGCCGAAAGTATATACTCATGACTTCTTTGTAAAAACGAACTTGGATCCAGAATATAAGGATGCAGAATTGCAGCTTGAAACTGTTATACATTCACATATTCCTAGTTCTAAAGAGTACCAGTTAGATATCCAGTTATTTGATGCAGACTTTAGAGAAATGAAAGAGGCACAGCGTGAAGTAAAATTTCAATTAGGCGGGACAGTCGAAACAAAACTAGACACTAGTATACTAGTAACCAGTCCTTATAAATGGACGGCAGAAACTCCATATTTATATTACTTAGTTATGACGTTAAAGGATGATCAAGGGAATATTATAGAGGTCATCCCATCAAAGGTTGGGTTTAGACAAGTAGAATTAAAGAATGGCTTAATTCAGGTGAATGGAGTGCCGGTTCTTTTTAAGGGTGTCAACCGTCACGATCATCATCCAGACTTAGGTCGTGCTGTTCCACTCGACTGGATGGTAAAAGATATTCAACTAATGAAGCAGCATAACATTAATGCAGTACGTACAGCGCATTATCCAAATGACCCGCGTTTTTATGATTTATGTGATGAATATGGGTTATTTGTCATCGATGAGGCAGATCTAGAATGTCACGGATTTGATAGAATTGGAAAACCACATCAGTTAAGCCAGGATCCGGATTGGAAGGATGCTTATGTAGACCGAATGAAGAGAATGGTAGAACGTGATAAAAACCATCCATCGATTATTATTTGGTCGTTAGGAAATGAATCTGGATTTGGGCAAAATCATATCGAAATGGCGGAGTGGACTAAGCAAAAGGATCCGACACGACTTGTTCATTATGAAGGGGAAACTCGTTTCATTATGACTCAAGAAAACAATAACCCAACGCGTTTGCATGAAGCAGCCGACATGTTCTCAACCATGTATACCCCACATGCAATTATGGAGCAATTAGGTAGTCGAACAGATTTGGCTCAGCCTCATATTTTATGTGAATTTGCCCATGCAATGGGGAATGGACCAGGTGGGTTTAAAGAGTATTTTGATTTATTTTATAAGTATGAGCGCCTTCAAGGTGGATTTGTCTGGGAATGGTTAGACCACGGTATTCGTCAATATACAGAGGATGGCGAAGAATATTTTGCATATGGCGGAGATTTTGGGGAAACCCCTCATGATGGCACATTTGTCATTGATGGACTTGTCATGCCAGATCGTACACCTTCTCCAGCGCTTTTAGAATATAAAAAGGTGATTGAACCTGTAAGAGTTAATGCAGTTGATCTCGCAAATGGTACCGTTCGCATTCATAATCTGTACAATTTTAGTACGCTAAATCACCTTGCGCTTTCATGGTCTCTCGTTTCAGATGGAAAAGTGTTAGATGGCGGGAGCTTAGAGATATCAACTATTTATCCTGGTGAGTCTGCTGAAGTTTCCATTCCATTTACATTGCCGGTCATAATAAAGGCCAATACCGATTACTGGTTAAACATCCAATTTAATCAGTTAAGTGATACGAAATGGGCAAAAGCGGGTCATGAAGTGGCATGGGCACAATTTGAGTTACCAGTAAAAGAAGTTGTTGAAGTAAAAGATAGCCGAGTGTACCGTCCATTAAGTATAAAAGAGACTGAACATAAGCTTGAGGTGCTTGGAGAGTCCAGCGCGTATACCTTCAATAAAATATACGGTGTACTCGAGTCTTGGAAGCACCAAGGGATTGAATTGTTAGACCAAGGTCCAAAAATCAACATCTGGAGAGCGCCAACAGATAATGACAAGTTAGGCTTAGAGGAATTCAGCGTTAAAAAAGAAGAAGTCGAGTGGAAACATTTCGGTCTAGACCACATGCAAACTCGTGTAATAGCTGTTGAGTATGAAGAGTCGCAAACGAAGGATCAAGTAAAAATTTACGTGAAATCTCGAATGGCTCCTCCAGTGCTTGCTTGGGGCTTTGATACAACCATGACCTACACCATTACGAAAAATGGAGCAATGACGATTGAGGTGGATGGAAAGAAACGAGGCGAATCATCGTCTACATTACCGAAAATTGGCCTGCAAATGAAATTGAATCCTCAATTGAATCAAGTCGATTGGTACGGCAGGGGACCAGGAGAATCCTATTCTGATAGCAAGCTTGCCAATCGCTTTGGAATTTGGTCACAGACAGTAGAAGAGCTCCATACTCCATATGTCGTTCCTCAGGAAAATGGAAATCGACATGAAGTAAGATGGGCTTCACTAACAGACCTTTCAGGTGTGGGTTTACTAGTCGTTGGTCAACCTAACTTTGATTTTAGCGCAAGCTATTATTCATATGAAACGCTTGAAAATGCGAACCATACCTATGATTTAATGAAGGATGATTTTATCACCTTTAACGTAGATTACAAGCATCAGGGCTTAGGGTCAGCAAGCTGTGGGCCGGGAGTTCTAGAACAATATCAATTAAAAAATGAGGACTTCCACTTCACAGTAAACTTCCGTGCCTTTTCAAAAAGAGAGCACTCACCGATTGAGGTAAGTAAAATGCAGTAATTGTACAATTATAATGCCTGTCATCAAAGGACATCGTTACTAGGCGAAAGGTTCTTTTATTGAGGGGTATAGGGACAGACATCAATCTTGGCACTGTTATCATGAACGAAACTAGCTCCTTACTCATAATCCTGTTGGTTAATTTGGTTAGACTGATTAATGATAGAGCCAACAGACAAGAATCTTTAGCCCTTGAAAATGAGAAAAAGTAAAAAAATTCATTTTCAAAAATTCTGTGCTATACTATTAACAAGTTAATAATCACGGTAGAGATTAAGAGAGACCACAGAACAGCCGAAATAATAGGTTCGGCAATGTTTTCTGTGGTCTTTTTTATTTGTTGATTTTCCTGATTACCCTGATTTAACTAATCAAACAATAATAAGGAGAATTATGGATGAACTTCTCAAATAAAAAACGTCAAGAATATATAAAAACATTAACAACAGAACAATTTGATGTACTAGTTATTGGTGGAGGAATTACTGGAGCAGGGATTGCGTTTGATGCTTCAGCCCGTGGTATGAAGATTGCACTTGTAGAAATGCAGGATTTTGCAGCCGGGACATCAAGCCGTTCAACTAAGCTTGTACATGGTGGACTTCGTTATTTAAAGCAGTTTCATGTAAAACAGGTTGCCGAAATCGGAAAAGAAAGAGCAATTGTTTATGAAAACGGCCCTCATGTCACAACTCCAGAATGGATGCTTTTACCCTTTCATAAGGGTGGTACCTATGGAAGATTTATGACATCAGTAGGACTAAGAATGTACGATTTTTTAGCTGGGGTTAAAAAAAGCGAAAGAAGATCAATGTTGACCGCAGAACAAACGATAAAAAAAGCGCCACTCGTTAAAAAACAAGACCTCAAAGGTGGAGGTATCTATGTTGAATACAGAACCGATGATGCACGTCTTACAATGGAGGTCATGAAGGCAGCTGTAGAAAAAGGAGCTAAAGCTCTAAACTATTCCAAAGTTGAAAAACTAATATATAAGGATGGCAAAGTAAATGGTGCCGTCGTACAAGACCAATTGACTGGTGAAGAATACGAGATTTATGCAAAAAAGGTTGTTAATGCCTCAGGCCCATGGGTAGATACAATTCGTGAGAAGGACAATTCCAAAAAAGGAAAAGTGCTCAAGCTTACAAAGGGGGCACATATTGTTATTGACCAATCGAAGTTCCCGTTGAAACAGGCTGTATATTTTGATACACCTGATGGTCGCATGGTTTTTGCTATTCCTCGTGAAGGCAAAGCATATGTGGGAACGACTGATACGTTCTATAATAGTGATCCTATTAATCCAAAAATGACCCAAGAAGACCGCGATTATATACTTAAAGCTATTCATTATATGTTCCCAGAAGTGAACGTAACAAAAGATGATGTAGAATCAAGTTGGGCAGGTGTTCGTCCATTAATTTGGGAAGAAGGAAAAGATCCATCTGAGATTTCACGTAAGGATGAAATATGGGAGTCTGAATCTGGTTTGATTACAATAGCTGGTGGTAAATTAACCGGTTATCGTAAAATGGCTGAAAATATAGTGGACTTATTAGCAAGTAAGTTAACTGCAGAATACCAAAAACAATTTTCACCTTGTTCAACGAAGCATCTTAAAATATCTGGAGGAGACGTAGGTGGTTCGGAACAATTTAAACATTATATAAAGGATCAAATTAAGCTGGGTAAAGGAATTGGGTTATCGGAAAAAGAAGCTGAATATTTAGCTTTACAATATGGATCAAATACTCCAAAACTCTTTGAGATTATCCAATACGAATTTGAGACTGCAAAGAGTTATAGTCTTCCAATCACTTTATTTGCAAAACTTCAATATGCTTTAGAACATGAAATGGCTGCAACACCAGTAGACTTTTTCAACCGCAGAACAGGAGCAATCCTATTTGATATTTCAATGGTCCGACAATATAAAGAAAACGTGATTACCTATATGCAAGATTATTTCCAATGGGAAACCAAGACAAGAAAAGCATTTAGGCATGATTTAGAAACAGCATTAAACGAAGCGTCTTTTGAGAATTGAGTTGTTTATAGGGTTTTATAATACGGAAAAAAGGTGACCAAAATACGAAAGCTAATGGGAGTGTTTTGGTCACTCCTCCGTTTTCTTACTGTAAACTGAAATGGTAAAAAGTTATCTGCTTTTGTGTTATGCTTGTTCATTATTGACAAAATAGAACATCTTCATAAAATGAGAACAAAGGTACGGGTGAAAAAATGAATTTTCTAGGACAAGCAATTTTACCAGTAATAAGCGAAATAAAAGATGTAGATATATTACCCAACTTTAATTACGGATATTTTGCAATATTAAATACACATATTTCAAGATTAAAGCCAGTTTTTAAAATAGCTGAACAACATCAAAAGAAATTATTACTGGACATTGATTTAATTAAGGGGTTAAAGGCAGATGAGTATGCAACGGAATACATTTGTCAGGAATTTAAACCAGCTGGGATCATTTCTACGAAACCAAGCGTGATTATCAAAGCTAAGCAAAAAGGTGTACTGACCTTCCAGCGAATTTTCCTATTAGATTCTAAATCTATTTCTCAAAGTAGTAAAATTATTGAACGGACGGATCCTGATTATATCGAACTATTACCTGGAGTTGTTCCGAAAATTATAAGCCAGTTTTCTCAACAAATCGATAAAAAAATTATTGCTAGTGGTTTTATAGAAACAGTTGAAGAAGTTGAACAGGCGATTAAGGCTGGGGCAACTACGGTCACAACATCTTGTAAGGAATTATGGGATTATTATGAATCAAAGTAATATAAAAAACGCTTAAAGTTTGAAAGCGCATAATAAATAGAGAGGGTTTAAGCATGGAAACTTATATTTTAGCGATTGACCAGGGTACAACAAGCTCACGTGCCATAATTTTTAATGAAAAGGGTGAAATAGTTCATCAATCACAAAGAGAATTTACCCAATATTTTCCCAAACAAGGCTGGGTAGAACATGATGCTAATGAGATTTGGGGCTCCATTTTATCAGTAATAGCCACGTCATTAGCGGAAACTAATATAAAACCAGAGCAAATAGAGGGGATTGGTATTACCAATCAGCGTGAAACAACTGTTGTATGGGATAAAGTAACAGGCAAACCTGTCTATCATGCTATCGTTTGGCAATCTCGACAAACTGAAGGTATATGCGAAGAGCTAAGGAACAACGGATATGAACAACTTTTTAGAGAGAAAACAGGACTATTAGTTGACCCATACTTTTCCGGAACCAAAATAAGATGGATTTTAGATAATGTTGAGGGTGCTAGAGAAAAGGCGGAACAAGGTGACCTTCTATTTGGAACAATCGATACTTGGCTAATTTGGAGATTTACGGGTGGGAAGGCTCATGTAACCGACTATTCAAACGCATCTCGAACATTGATGTTTAATATCCATGAATTAAAGTGGGACCAAGAACTACTAGATATTCTAGAAATTCCTGGGTCCATGCTACCGGAGGTCAGATCATCATCGGAAATATACGGAACCACAGATGGAGGCCATTTCTTTGGACATCAAATACCAATTGCAGGTGTTGCTGGAGATCAACAAGCAGCCTTATTTGGGCAAGCATGTTACGAGGAAGGAATGGTGAAAAACACGTATGGAACCGGATGCTTTATGCTCATGAATACCGGTAAGCGAGTGGTTCTATCGGACCATGGACTATTAACAACAATTGCTTGGGGCATTGATGGGAAAGTAGAATATGCACTTGAAGGAAGTATATTTGTGGCGGGATCAGCTATCCAATGGTTGCGTGATGGATTACGCATGATTCCAAATGCTGCAAATAGTGAGGAATATGCGACCCGTGTAGAATCATCAGAAGGAGTATATGTAGTCCCTGCATTTGTAGGTTTGGGAACACCTTATTGGGATAGCGATGCCCGAGGTGCAGTGTTTGGATTAACGCGTGGTACGACAAAGGAACATCTTATTAGGGCAACTTTAGAAGCTTTAGCTTATCAAACAAAAGATGTTTTAGACTCAATGGTTAAGGATTCAGGTATCAACCTAAAGTCCTTGAGGGTTGACGGTGGAAGCGTGGGCAATAATTTCTTAATGCAATTTCAAAGCGATATTATTAATGTTCCTGTTGAACGTCCAAATATAAAAGAAACTACAGCTTTAGGAGCTGCCTATTTGGCAGGATTAGCTGTAGGATTCTGGGAAAGTAAAGAAGAAATTACTAAACAATGGAGTAAAGAAACTGCATTCCAACCAAAATTGGAAGATGAAGAAAGAAATAAGTTGTATAATGGGTGGAAAAAGGCAGTAAAAGCAACAATGGCGTTTAAATAGTTTGCGTTTTTCATTGAGTTTCTCCACGTTTTCCCAGTATTCTATATTCAAAACTATGAAAAAACTGTAATACAGTGGCAGATACAGAAATTAGGGGACAACCATATGAATGAAGAGTTTTATCAATTGAAAAGCTAAAACGAGAGGATCTCATCCGAAAAAACAGAATGGTCGGTCTGTTTCACTTATTTTTCACCGAAACTCTGTCAGTGAATTTGCGGTCATCATTGAGGAAATCACGGCATCCATGGAAAATCATAACGGCCAAATGCAGCACCTCGTCTCCAAAACACTGACGACGCTACTGTAGAACTGATGGAGATTTTTAAAGAAAAATTAAAGTAAAAATCCATCTAAAGGCAGATATACTAAAAAAGCGCATAATAGAAGAGGAGTAGCCTGTGAAAAAAACAGGTTACTCCTCTTTTATTTGGTAAATCTAATATTTACTTTTAAGTAACATGTATTCGTGGTATATTTTATTATAACAATAATTCTTGTTATAAAGGGGTGTTTATTATAAAAAATTTGCAACTAAACATGGAACAGGCTGTAGAAATCTGTAAAGTGATAAGTAGTGAAGTGCGTATGAATATATTAAAAATATTAAGTACTGGTCCATATAATGTAAACGAAATAGCCGAGAAATTGGGTCTACCTTTTTCGACAACTGCAGTTAATGTGAAAAAACTGGAAGATGCAAATTTGATCATAACTGAGCTAGTACCTGGTAGAGGAACGCAAAAAATAAGCACTAAAAATTATGACAGGATTATAATAGACCTCTTCCAAGATAATATTGAAGTTGAAAAAAATAAAATTACGATAGATATGCCTGTTGGGGAATACATCGATTGTTTGGCTGAACCTAGTTGTGGGTTAGTTGGAAATGAGGACTATATTGGAATCCAAGACGATCCGAGGTCATTTTATGAACCAGGTAGAAGAGAAGCGCAATTACTTTATTTTCGATCAGGATATGTAGAGTATCGATATCCTAACAGAATTCCGTATGGTGCGATTGCTTCAGAACTTGAATTTAGCGCAGAGGTGTGTTCAGAAGCACCCTATCATAAGTTAGATTGGCCATCTGACATAACGGTGTGGATTAATGAAGTTGAGATTGGAACATGGACATCTCCTGGAGATTTTGGGGGCGAGAGAGGGTTTAATACACCGATGTGGTGGTTGGTACACTTTACACAATATGGATTGTTAAAACATTGGAAAGTTAACGGTGAAGGTAGTTTCATAGACGGCATGAAGATGTCTGATGTCACAATTGAAGACCTTAGACTTAGTGAAAAGCCTTTTATCTCATTTCGTATTGGTGTAAAAAAAGACGCTGTTAATATGGGAGGTCTAAATTTGTTTGGACCTAACTTTGGAAACTACAGACAGGGCATTATTATGAATGCACGGTATCTAGATAGAAATGAGAAGACAAAAAGTGAATAAGCCAAGTTAAAAGCCTGAATTATTTATAAGTGATTCAGGCTTTTTTATTAGTGTCATAATTATTGTTTTATTACAAAAAATATTATTACAATAAATATTGAAATAAAACAATAAAATATGTTATATTATTTTTGTAATTCAATGTTTTTTGGTATAGATGTAATTTATGTTTTAGCTGAGGACAGGAAAGGGAGTGGAAACTTAAAACAAAATCGAAATTTTGTAAGCGTTTTTGTGACGAGTCGATTTGTAAAAGATAGATCAAATTGAAGGGGGAACTAGAAATGAAAATGTTTAGAAAGCTATTAGTTGTTAGTATCGCTTTAATGGTAATTTTGGCTGGGTGTTCAAGTGGAAACTCAAATGGAGATAAGAAATCAGAAAGTAATGGTGTTACTGAATTATCTTATTGGGTTCCATTCAGCGGTTCAGATGGTGAATTTATGGAAGCTATGGTCAAAAAATATAACGAATCACAAGACGAAGTGAAAGTTCAATTTATGAATAGCAATTGGGATAATTATTATCCAAAATTAAAAACTGCTCTTGTTTCAAATTCAGCTCCTGATATTGCAGTTGCTCACGTTTCTCGTTTTTCAGAGCTATTACCGACAGGAAAGGTTGAAGCGCTTGATGAGCTAGCATCTGAGGCTGGACTTGATTGGTCTACATATGGGGAAAATCAAGTAGAGGCTGTAATTCGGGATGGAAAGCATTATGCAGTACCACTTGATACACATGCTGTTATTATGTATTACAACAAAAAATATCTTGGTGACGCTGGTCTATTAAATGAAGATGGCACAATTAAAATGGAAACAGGTGTTGAAGGTTTCACAGAAATGCTTAAAACATTAAAAGCTGAGCTTCCTAGTGATGTTTCACCAATGATTATCGGAAGCAATAACGTATTTACTTTTTGGATTTGGTACGCTTTAGTGCATCAACAAGGGGGTACTTACTTTGCTGATGGTCAACCAACGATTGATACACCAGAAAGTAAAAAGGCAATGGAGTTAATGAAAACTTGGTTAGATGAAGGTTTAATGCCGGCTGATATCGGTGATAACAGCTACGATATTTTCAAAACTGAAAAGGCTGCTGTTACTTTCACTGGGGTATGGTCAACAGGTAACTTTGAATCGAATGAATCACTTGACTTCGCTGCTGTATCATTCCCACAACTATTTGATCAACCAGCTGCATGGGGTGATTCACATACATTAATCGTTCCTAAGCAAGATAATAAAGAAAAGCAAATTGCGGCTGTTAAATTTGCAGATTGGTTAGCGGAAAACGGTGCAATGTGGGCGAAGGCTGGTCACGTACCTTCAAAGCCAGCAGTACAAGAAACAGAGGAGTACAAAGCACTTGATTTCCGAGCTGACTATGCAGGTGTTATGGATATTGTAAAGTATATGCCAGATTCTAATGTGATTTCAGCAGTTAATGAAGCAGTTCAAGAATCTCTTGTTCAAATTAACTATGGTAACTTAACCGTTGAAGAAGGATTAAAAAAAGCTCAAGAGAGTGCTGAGAAACTAGTAAATAAGTAAGCAACTAACTATATTTAGATGTGCAATTTTTAAGGAGTGAGAGCATTGAAACAAGCGGTCACAGTAACAAGTGGAAGGAGTCAGTTTGATACAAATAAAAGGGAAAATAGAAAAAATAGTTTAAAGAATTATATCGCTGCATTACTATTCCTTGCTCCTTTTATGGTTTTGTATCTATGGTTCTGGATTTATCCAATCATAAAGGGATTTCTATTAAGTTTGACAACGGGTTCTTATGGAGTAGAGGGTAACTTTGCAGGTTTAGAAAATTACCGTTATATGTTAACAGATGAGAACTTTTGGACTTCCTTAGGTAATACACTATTTTTCATACTAATTTCAACACCAACTATCGTCATATTAGGACTTGGAATGGCGTTGTTAGTAAATAGTAAGCTTAAGGGTACGACGTTATTAAGAAGTGCTTATTTCATGCCGTATATGCTCTCGGTCTCTGTTGTAGGTAGTGTTTGGGTATTTATTTTACAGTCTCGAACTGGATTATTATCAGAAACTTTACGTTTAATTGGTTTTACAAATGAAATTTCATGGTTTGGAAGCTGGGGGATGGGATGGCTATCCATCCTCATAGCTACACTATGGTGGACTGTAGGGTTTAATATGGTATTATTCTTAGCCGGCCTTCAAGAGATACCAGATGACATATATGAAGCGGCAGAAATTGATGGTGCTAGTGGTTGGGCGAAGTTCCGCTATATTACATTACCTTCTTTAAGGGGAGTCATGACTTTAGTTGTTCTCCTTCAAACGATTGCTTCCTTCAAACTTTTTGGTCAAACATACCTCATTACAAAAGGTGGACCTGGTACATCGACGACACCACTTGTACATTACATTTATGATATTGCATTTAGGCAATGGGATATGGGGTATGCATCAGCGGTATCGTTCGTATTATTTGTAATCATCTCATTGGTTTCGGTCATACAGTACAAGCTGATGTCAAGCAAAAATTAAGGTAAGGAGGTATATGTGATGAAAAAGAAAGAAAAAAGAACTAAGGGAAAGTTTTGGGCGTACTTTTTAGGTTATTCATTAGCGATCATTATGACCATTCCCCTTTTGTGGATGATAATATCATCATTTAAAGCTCCTGGTTCAACAGTAACTGTGTTGAAAGAGCTTTTTGCTCCACCATACACATTAGAAAGCTTCAAAAAGGTCCTAGAACCCGGAGAATCAGCGATGATGGTGAGATGGACGTTTAATAGTGTTTATATAGGGATTGTTCAAACATCTGTAACTGTATTACTAAGTTCATGGGCGGCATATGCCGTATCTAGAATCCCTTTTAAAGGGAAAAAAATTGTTTTTGTATTAATTCTAGCTGGACTAATGGTACCGATGGAATCAATTGTTGTTCCATTATTTAATATGATTGTTGACCTTGGGTGGGTGAACAGCTATAAGGCGCTTATATGGCCTGGTATGATGCTTCCGTTAGCATTTTTAATTCTAAAACAATTTATTGATGGTATTCCGACTGAATTATTTGAAGCAGCTAAAATTGATGGGGCTGGCATTTTCACAATTTGGTGGAAAATTGTTGTACCTCTTTCAAAAAGTTCGATGGCGGCAGTGAGTATCTTTATTTTTGTTCAATCATGGAACAATTTATTATGGCCATTATTAGTAGCACAGGAAACAAAAATGATGACTTTACCAGTAGGTATACCTACCTTCCAAAGTATTTTTGCGACCGACTTAGCTGTACCGATGGCTTCAAACGTCTTAGCGAGTATCCCAGCATTGTTAGTGTTCTTATTGTTCCAACGACATATCATTAAAGGGATATCCATGACGGGAATAAAATAATGGAGGCTTTATCATGCGAGAGAAACTTAATTTAAGTGGGGATTGGAGATTCCGTATCGACCCGAAGGACCAGGGTGAAACAGAATTATGGTATTCAACTGGATTATCAGAAGCTATAAATGTGGTTGTACCTCATATATGGCAAAGAGAAGAAGAATATGTGAATTACTGTGGAACTGCCTGGTATGAAAAGGAATTTACTTTAGACAATATTGAAAACAGTAAAAAAATCTTCCTTTGTTTTGAAGCAGTAGATTTCCAAGCAAGGGTTTGGATTAATGATAGATATATAGGTGAACATGAAGGTGGTTTTACACCTTTTGAGTTTGATATAACAGAAACACTCCAAATAAATCAGGTAAACCGATTAACTGTAAGAGTATATGACCCAGAAGATAATGCTGAAATTCCAATAGGTAAGCAGGGTAGCTGGTATACAAGGGTGAGTGGCATTTGGCAAGGTGTATTTTTAGATTCGCGGTCAAATTGTCATGTGAAAAATGTCCATGTTATCCCTAATATCAAGGACAGTACGATTTTAGCAACTCTTCAGCTTGAGGGAAATTTTGAGTCGGTAGAAGTAGAATATGCAATTACGAATCATTTAAATCATGAAACAAAAATTGTAGAATTTCGTGGAACACTTTCTGAGACTAAAGGATCAGAAAAAATTGGGATACCAAACCCTATCTTATGGTCACCAGAAAATCCATATTTGTATGATTTGATTGTAAAAGTTTTCGATTCTACAGATGGAAGTTTACTAGATGAGTATCAAACATACTTTGGTATGAGAAAAATTGAATATAGGAATGGCCAGCTACTATTAAATAATCAACCTTTATTTGTAAGGGGAGCTTTAGATCAAGCGTATTATCCACATACACTTTATACTGCTCCTTCTGATGAATGGATTCAAAATGAAATCAGGCTTGCCATGGAAATGGGATTCAATCTATTGCGTAAACATATTAAAGTGGAAATTCCACAATATTTATATTGGGCAGATCGAATGGGAATGCTTATCTGGGCAGAACCGCCTAACTATGTAAAATGGTCTGAACAGAGTAGAAAGCGATTTTACAATGAATTAGTCGCAATGATTGAAAGAGACTTTAATCATCCATCAATTATCATATGGTCCCTTTATAATGAAGAATGGGGTTTAGAATGGGATTTAGCCAACGATCCTAAAAAACAGGATTATGTAGTCAATATGTATCATGACATAAAGTTACTAGATCCTACTCGTTTGATTTGTGATAATTCTGGATGGATTCATGTAAAAACAGATATTAACGATTACCATCGATATTTTGTAACACCTGAACAAGATAAGGAATGGAAATCTGATATAGATGATTATATGGTCGGACAACCAGAAGAGAACTTTGTAAAAGGGTTTGAAACAAATGGTGAACCTATTATTGTATCGGAGTTTGGTGTATGGGGATTACCAAGTGTTCAAAGATTACTAGATTATTATCAAGGTGAACCATCTTGGTTTGAGAATCTAGGTGATGACACCCATCGAGAAGATTTTAAAAAGCCACTAAATGCATTTGAAAAGTTCGATAAATATCAACTAAATCAGATATTTGGTGAATTTGAAAATTTAGCACGCTATTCACAACGTAGAATGTTTCGTTCGGTAAAAAACATAATTGAGGAAATGCGAAAACGTCCGCAAATTAACGGCTATGTGATAACAGAATTCACCGATGTAGAATGGGAAACTAATGGTTGGCTAGACTACACGAGAAAAATGAAGGACGGCTTTGAACATGCGGCAGATTTCAATGGAAGCCTTGTTGTCATGGTCGATGGAGTCGAACGAAATCAATGGTGTGGAAGCGAACAATCATGGGACATCATTATTTCTAATCACGATTTAGCAGAATTAAAAGGCGTTCTTAAATGGGAGATATCAGACACTGAACTTTCAGGTTCAGTTGAAATTGATGAAGGTAAAAAGTCATTTGTTAAGTTGTCGAATGCGATTCAATTTACAACCCCAATACTGGAAAAGTCAGAGTTTGTTACCATCAAGGTCAGCCTTCAAATGGATGGTAAAACTGTAGCGAAAAATAATGAGGAATTTACGATTTCACCTGTCGAGAAAGGGCCAGCTGTTTCTGTACTCCCTTATAAAATGAACGATAAGTTTAAATCAAAGTTACAGACAAATGGAATGCATGTAACGGACAGCTTTGAAAATGCTGAGGTCGTTATTACTTCATTGCTTGATAAGGATGTCTTAGACTATCACCGAACAGGTGGTAACGTTTTATTCCTGGCAGAGGAAGGAGATTCTTTATTAGAAAAGGGTCAGTTTACCTTCCGTCAGTTAGACCAAGGGGAAAGTTGGAATCGGACATCATCCTTTAATTATGTAGATAAAACCTTTTTTGAGAACATACCACTCAATTACGAAATGGGATGGGAATTCGAAGATTTATACCCAGAATATATCATTCCATTCAGCAATTACAATAAATTAGGTGGGACAATGGGACGTGTTGTCTATATGTTCGGAAATGAAAATATTACAGAAACAAGCAAAATTGTGTCTGGGTACTTTCAAGGATGGATTGGTCAAGCGGGTGGATCTTTACTAGTAAAAAGAAACGCAAAAGGTAGTTTGACAACAACAACTTGGAAACTCATCGACAACTACGGGTCACACCCGATTGCTACTCAGATAGTAAACAATCTTGTGAAAAAAACGATTGAAAAATAATGAAGGGCAATATTTGAAAAAATAAGTAAAAAAGCAATGTAAAGGAGCAGAAATCTGCTCCTTTTTGTTAAAAACGAATTGGTTTTCACTTCTTGATTCAAACTTCCAATCCAGGATGCAGTCTATCATTTTTTTAAAATAATCGCACAAAAAAAGAGATAGATTAAAGAGAAACTTTGTAAGCTATGCCAATATTTTTTGTAAAAAACGTATACTATACTTTTTTTATAGAATAAAAATGCATTACATGGAGGTTTACATGAAAATACTTATTGCACCTGATTCTTTTAAAGGAAGTCTTACCGCAAATCAAGTTGCTGAGGCGATGAGAGAGGGAATTCATTCAGTATCTCCGGAAACAGAAGTAGTAATAGTTCCACTTGCAGATGGTGGTGAAGGTACAGTGAATAGCCTGATGGAATCAACAAACGGTTATTTCCGTAATTTAGAGGTTTACAATCCAATTGGTAACAAAGTAAATGCACAATATGGTATTACTGGAGATTCGAAAACAGCAGTTATTGAATTGGCATCAGCTTCTGGTTTACAAACATTACCTAAAAATGAACTAGATCCAGCTAAGGCTTCTACCTTTGGCAGCGGGCAACTTATTTTAGATGCTTTAGAAATTGGAATTCGCTCTTTTATTATTTGCCTAGGGGGAAGTGCAACAAATGATGGTGGAACTGGAATATTACGCGCATTGGGTTTTCGCTTTCTCGATAGTTTGGGTAAGGAACTTGAGCCGGGTGGACTAGCGTTAAATCGACTTCACACCATTGATGAATCAAATGTTGATGAACGGGTGAGAAATTCACGCTTTCAAGTTGCTTGTGATGTTGACAGCCCTTTAATTGGTCCAAAAGGTGCATCTTTCATCTTTGGTCCACAAAAGGGAGCTTTGCCTGAAATGGCTCAAAAATTAGATGTTTCTTTATCTAATTTTGCAGAACGTGTTTACTTACACAATGGTAGGAGAGTTCATAACCTCCCGGGTGGAGGGGCTGCTGGAGGAACATCCGCCGGATTGTATGCATTATTAAATGCAGAGTTGGCGCCGGGTTTCGAGATTGTCAAAAAGTCGTTAAAACTTAATATGTTATTTGAGAAAGAAAGATTTGATTTAGTTTTAACGGGAGAAGGGAGAATTGATCATCAAACAGCATCAGGTAAAGTTATTTCAAGTCTCGCTTCACTTGCAAAAATATACAATGTTGAAACAATAGCGATTGCTGGAGCTGTTGAGGATGGTCTAGAAGTGTTACATGAAAGAGGATTAACTGCTGCCTTTTCAATTTTAGATGGTCCAAAATCTTTAGAGCAAGCAATTGAGAATTCCTTTTTCCTAATAAAAAAACAGTCAGAACAAATATACCGTTTATTGAAGGTTAGAAAAAATTTACTTACCAATAGTTCTAACTAGGTTTTATGAGCGGTGTAGGTAGAGAAAAAGGGAATAGGGAATACCGATTTTCATTATTTGAAAATAAGGTTTACCAACTATTTAAATGAGGTGATTTCAAATGAAAGTAAAAATTGCTTATGGTAAAAGTGGACTTGAAATTAATGTGCCCGATAATTCTAAAATAATAGAACCACGATATATTCCTCAAATCGATAAAGAAAAGGAGAAGGCATTTTTCGCAATGCGAAATCCTATTGGTACACTTCCGCTTAAAGATATGGTTAAGGCTTCTGAAAAAGTATCCATCGTGATTAGTGATAGTACAAGACCTACACCTAATCACAAACTCGTTCCTTGGTTATTAGAGGAATTATCCCATGTACCGAGAGAGAATTTTATTATAATTAATGGAACTGGGAGCCATAGAGACAATACGAAAGAGGAATTAATACAAATGCTTGGGGAAGATATTGTTAATTCTGTTAAAGTGATCAATAACAATGCCTTTGATAAAGATACTCAAACCTATTTAGGAAGAAGTTCATACGGGGCAGAGGTCTACTTGAATAAAGAGTACTGTGAAAGTGATTTTAAAATTGTTACAGGATTCATTGAACCTCATTTTTTTGCAGGATTTAGTGGTGGTCCAAAAGGAATCATGCCAGGAATTGCAGGGATCGATACGATTATGCATTTTCATAGTGCAAAAATGATTGCTCATCCCAAAAGCACTTGGGGCATCATTGAAGGAAATCCAGTTCAAGGGGAAGCCACTGAGGTTGTTTCCATGTGCAAACCTGATTTTATGTTAAATGTTACATTAAACGGAGATAAGGAAATTACAAATTATTTCGCCGGAGACGTAATTGAAGCACATCGGAAGGGTTGCGAATATGTGGAGGAACATGCCATGGTTCCTTGTATGGAGCCTTTTGACATAGTGGTTACAACAAATAGTGGCTATCCACTAGATCAAAATCTATATCAAGCTGTCAAAGGAATAAGTGCTGCTCATAAAATCGTAAAAAAAGGTGGGGCAATTATCTGTGCTTCTGAATGTATTGATGGTATTCCAGATCATGGAAATTACGCTAAAATACTAAAAATGTTTAAAACACCCCACGAACTTCTAGAAAAGGTAAATAAACCAGAATTCTCACTATTCGATCAATGGCAAGCACAAAAACAAGCAATGGTACAAATATGGGCAGACGTGTATGTTTACTCTAGTTTAAGTGATAAAGAAATAAAAGAAGCAATGTTTAAACCTGTTGTAAATATAGAGGAAACTATTGGTGAACTATTAAACAAATATGGTAATGATGCACGAATTGCTGTTTTACCTTTTGGACCATTGACTATCCCATACATTCAGTGAAAATGATAAAACCAGAAAAAGTTAAAGAGAAATTATATAGTTATCCTTGGTTTCCTGGCATTATTATTGGTTAGTCGAAATCGCCACTTTACTTCTAATTGTGCTAATTTTTGAGAGGAAGAAGAAAAATGCTGACTCGGGAAATAGCTGATAAAATCGTCCAACAAACTATAAAAAGGTTAGGACGAAATATCAATATTATAGATACGAATGGTATTATCTTAAGCTCTGGTGAGCGAGCAAGAATAGGTACTTTTCATAAAGGTGGGCATAAGGTAATAGAGACTGGGGAAAAGCTTTATTTAGCGAAACAAGATATTGAAAATTATCAGGGAGCACTCCCAGGAATAAATCTTCCTATCAAGTTCCAAAATGAAGTTATTGGTGTAGTCGGTATCTCGGGGGCGCCCGAGGAGGTAGGAGAATTCGGAGAACTCGTGGTAATGATGACAGAGCTGATGATTCAACAAATTGTCATATTGGATGAAGTAGAATGGAAATATAGAACTAGGGAGTTTTTACTTGAAGAAATTTTAAGCGAGTCCCCTCAGTTTCCAAAAATCAATCAAAAATTGAAGCTTTTAGGTATCGAACTTGAAGATACTCTTGAAGTAATTGTTATTAAAATCTATGGAAATTTCAAAAACCTCATATCAAAAAACGTTTATGAAGGGTTATCTGACTTTATTCCTACTATGAATAGTGTTTCCGGATTTATTGATTCGAAAACATTTGCCATAGTATTAAATAGTCAGATTCATAGAAAAGAGACTATACTAGAGCGTTGTTTTTCATTTTTTAATAATTATTTTAAAATTGTACAAGTGGGTACAGGTCATCCAGTAAATAAATTATCCCAAGTCTATGACGCATATAAAGAAATTGAAACTGCTATAAAAGTGTCAGATAAAAATATTGTTTGGGTTCAACAGCTAGAGACAGAAATTGTTTTAAGTAGTATTGCACCCGAGAAAAGAAAGAAATTTTTAGATAGTATTATTAATTCATTGTCGGAAGAATGGTTATATACAATTACTTTATTTTTTGAAAATGATTTAAACATTAGTGAAACAGCAAAGCAACTATTTATACATCGGAATACACTAACTTACAGACTGGACAAGGTTTTAGAAATCACTGGTTATGACCCTAGAAAATTTAGTGATGCTGTAATACTGAGGATTGCATTATATTTCCAAAGATTTAATCAAATTGCACAAAAATAAAAGGAAAAACGTTTAAGAATTTTGTTTGTAATGCCAATATAATCTGTGCATTTTGTATTCTATACTATGTTTATGTAGTAAAAAATAAGTTATATTTTACTAAAATTTTGTAAGCGTTTTTGTGTTAGGCTCATTTGTAGAAGTTTAAATTAAAGGGGGAACAAAGGATGAAAATGTTAAAAAGGCTTATGGTTCTTAGCATTGCTTTAATGGTAATACTTGCGGGATGTTCAAGTGGAAGTACGAATGGGGATAAGCAAAAAGAAAGTAATGGTGTTACTGAATTAACATATTGGGTACCATTCAGTGGGTCCGATGGAGAATTTATGGAGGCGATGGTTAAAAAATTTAACGAATCACAAGACGAAGTTAAAGTTCAGTTTATGAATAATAAATCGGAAAATTATTATACAAAACTAAAAACTGCTCTTGTTTCGAACTCAGCCCCAGATGTTGCAATTGCTCATGTTTCTCGTTTTTCAGAGCTATTACCGACAGGAAAAGTAGAAGCGCTTGATGAGCTAGCATCCGAAGCTGGACTTGATTGGTCCACATATGGGGAAAATCAAGTAGAAGCTGTAATTCGGGATGGAAAACATTATGCAGTGCCACTTGATTCACATGCGGTTATTATGTACTACAACAAAAAATACCTCGGTGATGCTGGTCTATTAAACGAAGATGGAACAATTAAAATGGAGCCAGGTGTAGATGGCTTTACTAAAATGCTCCAAACACTGAAGGTTGAACTTCCAAGCGATGTATCACCAATGGTAATTGGAAGTAATAATGTATTTACTTTTTGGATTTGGTACGCTTTAGTTCAACAACAAGGTGGTACGTACTTTAAGGATGGGAAACCTACTATTGATACACCTGAAAGTAAAAAAGCGATGGAGTTAATGCAAACTTGGTTAAATGAAGATCTAATGCCAGCTGATATCGGTGTTAATAGCTACGATATTTTCAAAACCGAAAAAGCTGCTGTTACTTTCACTGGAGTATGGGCAACAGGTAACTTTGAATTGAATGAATCACTTGATTTCGCTGCTGTATCATTCCCACAACTTTTTGATCAGCCAGCTGCATGGGGCGATTCACATACATTAATAATTCCTAAGCAAGACAATAAAGAAAAGCAAATTGCTGGAGTTAAATTTGCAGATTGGTTAGCTGAAAACGGTGCGATGTGGGCGAAGGCAGGTCACGTACCTTCAAAGCCATCTGTACAAGATACAGAAGAATATAAAGCACTTAAATTCCGTGCTGACTATGCGAATATAATGGAAATTGTAAAATATATGCCTGATTCTAAAGTACTTACTGCTGTAAATGAAGCTGTTCAACAATCCCTCGTAGAAATTAACTATGGTAATTTAACAATAGAAGAAGGATTGAAAAAGGCGCAAGAAAACGCAGAGAAATTAGTAAATAAATAGATTGATATATTAATAGATTTGTATTTTTTAGGGAGTGAAAGCATTGAAACAAGCGGCAACGGCGTCCAGTGGTAGGAGTCCAATTACAACGAATAAGGGAGATTATCGAAAGAACAGTTATAAAAATCATATAGCTGCATTACTATTCCTTGCACCTTTTATGATTTTGTATCTCTGGTTCTGGATTTATCCAATTGTGAAGGGATTTCTCCTAAGTTTGACGACAGGTTCCTATGGAGTAGAGGGTAGTTTTGCGGGGCTTGCAAACTATCGCTATATGCTAACAGATGAGAACTTCTGGACCGCTTTAGGCAATACACTATTTTTTATTTTAATTTCAACACCAACCATTGTCATCTTGGGCCTTGGGATGGCGTTGTTAGTCAATAGTAAGCTTAAGGGTACGACGTTAATAAGAAGTGCTTATTTCATGCCGTATATGCTCTCGGTCTCTGTTGTAGGTAGTGTTTGGGTATTTATTTTACAGTCTCGGACTGGATTATTATCAGAAACTTTACGTTTAATCGGGTTTACGAACGAAATTTCTTGGTTTGGTAGTTGGGGGATGGGGTGGCTTTCCATCCTCATAGCTACACTATGGTGGACGGTAGGATTTAATATGGTATTATTCTTAGCTGGCCTTCAAGAGATACCAGATGACATATACGAGGCTGCAGAAATTGATGGTGCCAGTGGTTGGGCGAAATTTCGCTATATTACATTACCTTCTTTAAGGGGAGTCATGACTTTAGTTGTTCTCCTTCAAACGATTGCTTCCTTCAAACTTTTTGGTCAAACATACCTCATTACAAAAGGTGGACCTGGTACATCGACGACACCACTTGTACATTACATTTATGATATTGCATTTCGCCAATGGGATATGGGATATGCATCAGCGGTATCGTTCGTATTGTTTGTAATCATTTCAATGGTTTCATTATTACAGTACAAGTTGATGTCTGGTAAAAATTAGAACCTGAGGCAAGGAGGTTTATGTAATGAAAAAGAAAGAAAAAAGAACTAAGGGAAAGTTTTGGGCGTACTTTTTAGGTTATTCATTAGCGATCATTATGACCATTCCTCTTTTGTGGATGGTAATATCTTCATTTAAAGCCCCTGGGTCAACAGTAACTGTGTTGAAAGAGCTTTTTGCACCGCCATACACATTAGATAGTTTCAAAAAAGTTCTTGAACCCGGAGAATCAGCGATGATGGTGAGATGGACGCTTAATAGTGTTTTTATAGGAATTGTTCAAACAACTGTAACTGTATTGCTAAGTTCATGGGCGGCATTTGCCGTATCTAGAATCCCTTTTAAAGGGAAAAAATTTGTTTTTGTATTAATTCTAGCTGGACTAATGGTACCGATGGAATCGATTGTTGTTCCATTATTTAATATGATTGTTGACCTTGGGTGGGTGAACAGTTATAAGGCGCTTATATGGCCTGGTATGATGCTTCCTCTAGCATTTTTAATTCTAAAACAATTTATTGATGGTATTCCTACTGAATTATTTGAAGCAGCAAAAATTGATGGCGCTGGCATTTTCACAATTTGGTGGAAAATTGTTATACCACTTTCAAAAAGTTCAATGGCAGCAGTGAGTATTTTTATTTTTGTTCAATCATGGAACAATTTACTATGGCCATTATTGGTAGCACAGGAGACAAAAATGATGACTTTGCCAGTAGGTATACCTACCTTCCAAAGTATATTTGCTACTGACTTAGCTGTACCAATGGCTTCAAACGTCTTAGCGAGTATCCCTGCATTGTTAGTATTCTTATTGTTCCAACGACATATCATCAAGGGAATATCAATGACGGGAATAAAATAATGGGGGAAGTAAAATGAGAGAGAAGTTAAACTTAAATGGTGTTTGGGGTTTTCAAATTGACCCAAAAGATCATGGAGAGATAGAAAGTTGGCATACATCTGGATTACCAGATGCTATTAAAGTTGAAGTTCCGCATATTTGGCAAAGAGAAAAAGAATATGTGAATTACTGTGGGCCTGCTTGGTATGAAACGGAATTTAATTTAGACAATATTGAAAACGAAAAAAAAATCTTCCTTTGCTTTGAAGCAGTAGATTTCCAAGCAAGGGTTTGGATTAATGATATATATGTAGGCGAGCATGAGGGAGGATTTACACCTTTTGAGTTTGATATAACAGAATCAATTAAAGCGAATAAAAAAAACACTCTAACTCTACGAGTGTATGATCCGCAAGATAACGCAGAAATTCCGATTGGCAAGCAGGGTAGTTGGTATACAAGGGTGAGTGGAATTTGGCAGGGGGTATTCTTGGAATCTAGAACAGACTGCCATATAAAAAATGTCCATATGATTCCTAATATTGAAGACAGCTCTGTTGTGGCGAATATAAGTTTAGCAGGGGATTATCAAGATAGTGTAACGGTGAGTTATACCATTACGAACCACTTAGATAGAGAAAATGTAGTTACTGAAGTAAGTGGTAGCATTCTTCATGGCAAAGCTTCAGAAAAAATAAGCCTTACAAATATCGTTTTATGGTCACCGGAGAATCCACATTTGTATGATTTGATTGTAAAAGTTTTCGATTCTACAGATGGAAGATTACTAGATGAGTATCAAACATACTTTGGTATGAGAAAAATTGAATATAGCAATGGCCAGCTATTATTAAATAATCAACCTTTATTTGTAAGGGGAGCTTTAGATCAAGCGTATTATCCACAAACAATTTATACTGCTCCTTCTGATGAATGGATTCAAAATGAAATCAGGCTTGCCATGGAAATGGGATTCAATCTATTGCGTAAACATATTAAAGTGGAAATTCCACAATATTTATATTGGGCAGATCGAATGGGAATGCTTATCTGGGCAGAACCGCCTAACTATGTAAAATGGTCTGAACAGAGTAGAAATCGTTTTTACAATGAATTAGTTGCAATGATTAAGAGAGACTTTAATCACCCTTCTATCATCATATGGTCACTATATAATGAAGAATGGGGTCTTGAGTGGGATTTAGCAAATGATACGGAGAAACAAGAATATGTTGTGAACATGTTTGATGACATAAAGCTATTAGACCCAACACGTTTGATATGTGATAATTCTGGATGGACCCATGTGAAAACGGATATTAATGACCATCACAGATATTTTGTTACCCCAGAACAAGATAAAGATTGGAAAAAAGATATCGATGATTATTTGATTGGAAATCCAACTAAAAACTTTGTAAAAGGATATGAATCAAATGGAGAACCGATCATCGTTTCGGAATTTGGTGTATGGGGACTACCAAGTGTCCAACAATTAATAGATTATTATCAAGGTAAGCCATCATGGTTTGAAAATCTAGGTGATGATACTCATAAAAAGGATTTTAAAAGACCTCTAAACGCATTTGAAAAGTTTGATAAATACAAACTGGATCGGATATTTGGCGATTTTGAAAATCTATCACATTATTCCCAACGTAGAATGTATCGTTCAGTAAAGAATCTTATTGAGGAAATGCGGAAACGTCAGGAAATCAATGGATATGTGATTACAGAATTCACCGATGTGGAATGGGAAACTAATGGTTGGTTGACTTACACAAGAGACATGAAGGAAGGTTTTGAGCACGCAGGAGATTTCAATGGCAGTCTTGTTGTTATGCTCGATGGAATAGAAAGAAATCTGTGGTGCGGAAGCGAACAATCTTGGGATATAATTCTTTCAAATCATGATTTGAAAGAATTAAAGGGAGTCCTTAGGTGGGAAATCACAAATACCGATCTATCAGGTTTGATTGAAATAGACGAAGGTAGAAAGTCTTTTGTGAAATTACCGAATGTGGTTCATTTTACAACTCCTCATCTTGATCGTTCAGAAGCTGTTACGATCAAAGTTAACTTACAAATCGATAATATAGTTGTTGCGAAGAATGACGAGGAATTAACGATTTCGCCGGTTGACAAAGCTCCGGAACAGGCTGTATTCCCATACAAAATGGCTGAAGGGTTTGTATCACGTTTGGGATCAAATGGAATGAAAATCGCTGACTGCTTTGAAAATGCAGAGGTTGTTATTACTTCATTCTTAGATAAAGATGTACTAGAGTACTACCGTTTAGGTGGAAGAGTATTGTTCTTAGCAGAGGATGGAGACCGTCTTCTTGAGAAGGGGCAATTTACCTTTCGCCAGCTAGCCCAAGGTGAAAGTTGGGATCGTACATCATCCTTTAATTATGTAGACAAAGCTTATTTTGATTCAATACCTCTTAATTACGAAATGGGTTGGGAATTTGAAAATCTATTCCCAGAATATATCATTCCATTCAGCAATTACAATAAATTAGGTGGGACAATGGGACGTGTTGTCTACATGTTCGGAAATGAAAATATTACAGAAACAAGCCAGATTGTGTCTGGATACTTTCAAGGATGGATTGGCCAAGCGGGTGGTTCACTACTAGTACAAAGAAACGCAAAAGGTATTTTAACAACAACAACATGGAAACTCATAGACAACTACGGGTCACATCCGATTGCGACACAGGTAATCAATTATCTTTTAAAAAAACTAATGGATTAAAGGATTCTGTAAGGAAAAATTAAAATGAAATAATTAGGGTGGGAAAGGATTCCTGCTCTTTTTTGTTTGGCATTATTTTTGATTTTACGTGGCATACGCAAGTACTATTTTTAAGTAAAATTTAACTAAAAATAATAGACTTTTTTTACCTGTCCGTCTATAATATAAGATATAAACCAGTGTATTGGAGGCAACCATCATGGATCTAAAGCAACTATCAGATAAATTCACTGCAATTTTTAACGAAAACGATTACAGAAGCTTCTTCGCGCCTGGGCGAATTAACCTCATTGGCGAGCATACCGATTACAACGGTGGTCATGTGTTCCCAGCATCCATCACAAAAGGAACATATGCGCTCGCTAGAAAGCGCGCAGACAACAAAATCAGAATGTACTCAATGAACTTTGAAGACCTTGGGGTAATCGAGTTTGACCTCAACAATCTTGACTACAACAAATCTCATGACTGGGCGAATTATCCGAAGGGCATGCTTCGTTACCTCAAAGAAAAAGGCTACGACATCCCAACTGGTGTAGACGTCCTTTTTTACGGGAATATCCCAAATGGTGCGGGTCTTTCTTCGTCAGCATCCATCGAACTCGTATCAGGAGTGATGTTTGAAAAACTATTCGATCTTGAAATTGATCGCGTGGAGCTTGTAAAAATTGGCCAATTTGTGGAAAATAAGTTCATTGGTGTCAACAGTGGCATTATGGACCAATTTGCAATCGGAATGGGTAAAAAGAACGCAGGAATTTTACTAGATTGTGATACATTAAAGTATGAATACGCACCACTGGAACTCGACAAGCATCTCATTTTAATCATGAACACGAACAAACGTCGTGAGCTTGCCGATTCCAAATACAATGAACGTCGCAGTGAGTGTGAACAGGCACTTGACCAACTTCAAAAAGAACTTGATGTTCAAGCGCTCGGGAATATCACCAGCGACCAATTTGAACAACACAAGCATCTAATTGAAAATGAAACATTACAAAAGCGTGCGAAACATGCAGTTTACGAAAATGAAAGAACTCTTGATGCGTTAAAAGCACTCAAAGCCGGCGACTTAACAGAATTTGGTCGCTTACTCAACGCATCACATACATCATTGCGTGATGATTATGAAGTAACTGGCAAAGAGCTTGATACTTTAGCTGAAGCTGCATGGGCGCAAAATGGAGTACTGGGTGCTCGCATGACGGGTGCTGGCTTCGGTGGCTGTGCGATTGCCCTTGTCGAGAAAGACAAAGCACAACAAATCATCGAAAACATCGGAAAAATCTACGAAGAAACCATCGGCTACCCAGCTTCCTTCTATGAAGTAAGCATCGGCGATGGCGCGAAAGAATTATAAGAGGGAAACAAGTGCCCCAACAAAAGGAGCGATTTTACTATGAGTATTTTAGTTTTAGGTGGAGCAGGTTATATCGGTTCACATGCCGTTTATCAGTTAATTGACGCGAAAGAAGACGTGGTAGTTGTCGACAATATTCAAACGGGCCACAAAGAGGCGGTTCATCCGAAGGCGAAGTTTTACCAAGGGGATATTCGTGACCGTGCCTTTTTACAATCTGTTTTTGAAAAAGAAAACATTGACGCGGTGATTCATTTTGCGGCAAATTCACTTGTTGGTGAATCGATGGTAGACCCATTAAAATACTACGATAATAATGTGTATGGAACCCAGATTGTGCTTGAAACAATGAAGAACAACAACGTGAAATACATTGTCTTTTCATCAACAGCAGCAACCTATGGTGAGCCGAAGAAGGTGCCGATTACGGAGGACATGCCGACAGTTCCAACAAACACGTACGGCGAAACAAAGCTTGCGATGGAAAAAATGATGAAATGGTCTGAGATGGCGCATGACATCAAGTTCGTGTCACTGCGTTATTTCAATGTGGCTGGCGCGCGTGCAACTGGTGAAATCGGTGAAGATCATGACCCTGAAACACACTTAATCCCGGTCATTTTACAAGCAGCTCTTGGAACTCGAGAGTTCATCACGATCTTTGGTGAGGACTATGACACTCCAGACGGCACATGCATCCGTGACTACATCCATGTCGAGGATTTAATTAACGCACATATTTTAGCATTGAAATATCTTCAAAATGGTGGCGAGAGCAATTATTTTAACCTTGGAAGCAATAGTGGCTTCTCTGTAAAAGAAATGGTTGAAGCTGCAAAAGAGGTTACACAACGTGATATTCCTGTCAAAATCGGGGAGCGCCGTGCGGGTGATCCAAGCATTCTTATCGCTTCATCCGGAAAAGCGAAAGAGGTACTTGGTTGGGGGCCAAAACGTACATCGATCAATGAAATCATTAAGGATGCGTGGAACTGGCATGTAAACCACCCAAATGGGTATGAAAGCTGAGGGGATCAACATGAACATTTACGGAAGCGTACAACAGCTAACAGAGCGAGCGATCAAAGTCGGACTGATTGAAAAAGAAGATAAAATTTATGTTCGCAACCAGGTGCTTTCTTTGCTGGGTCTCGATGACTTCGTGCCAACCGAACATGTATCACCTGAAAAAGACATTCCAACTTTGGTAGAAGATTTAGTAGAGTATGCGTGTGAAAATGGAGTAATCGAGGATTATTTTGATGCAAAAGAAATTCTCGCGAGCAAAATCATGAACACGATGATTCCACTTCCGTCCGCGGTGACACGTCATTTTTATGAACTTCATGAAAAAGACCCGGCAGAAGCGACGAACTATTTTTATGAGTTATGTAAAAATAGCAATTACATTCAAATGAAGCGAATTGAAAAAAACATTGAATATAAGGTGGAAACAAAGTACGGCGAGTTAGATATCACGATCAATCTGTCAAAGCCGGAAAAGGATCCAAAGCAGATTGCGCTTGAAAAAGAGGCAAAAACGACTGGTGAGAAGTATCCCAAGTGCTTACTTTGTGTGGAAAATGAAGGCTATGCCGGTCGCATCGGGCATCCGGCTCGCTCCAACCACCGCATCGTCCCGGTTCCGCTTGAGGGCGAAAATTGGTATCTCCAGTACTCGCCATATGTGTACTATAATGAGCATTGCATCGTGCTTTGCGAGGACCATCGAGATATGGTAATCAGCAAGGACACATATGCAAGATTACTTGATTTTGTTGAGAAATTTCCGCACTACTTCCTTGGGTCTAACGCGGATATCCCAATTGTTGGGGGCTCCATTTTAACCCATGATCACTACCAAGGTGGAAATTACGAATTCGCGATGGCAAAAGCTGAAGATGAGTTGAAATTTACGTGGAACCGTTATGACAACGTCGAATTTTCAACGGTAAAATGGCCGATGTCTGTTCTTCGTTTAAGAAGTAGTGACATGGAATCGTTGGTTGAAGCAGGAGACCATATTTTACAAGCGTGGCGTCAGTATAGCGACCCTGAAGTCGATATTATCGCATTCACTGGGAATACGCCACATAATACGATTACACCAATCGCTCGGAAACGAAACGGAAAATACGAACTTGATCTTGTGCTGCGCAACAACCGCACTAACGACGAGCATCCACTCGGCATTTTTCATCCACATGCTGATGTGCATCATATTAAAAAGGAAAACATCGGTCTCATCGAGGTAATGGGATTAGCGGTGCTTCCGGCTCGACTCAAAACCGAGCTACAAGAAGTCGAAAATTACGTAATTGGTGAAGCAAACTCGGTCAACCCAATTCACCAGGAATGGGCGGACGAGCTTAAGGCGTATATGCCAACAAAAGAAAACGTTCACGAGCTTGTGAAGCGTGAAGTCGGTAAAAAATTCATGCAGGTTCTTGAAGATGCTGGTGTGTATAAGCGCGATGAAGCGGGTCAAGCAGCGTTTAAGAGATTTATAGAGTATTTTAAGAACAAATAAAATCGAGGGTGAGTAGATGAAGATTACGACAGATATTTTTGGTGAATTAGAGAATCAACCGATTCACGCATTTACTATTGAAAATAACCAGGGGATGTCCTTTCGTTGTATTAATTACGGATGCATTATAACTGATATGCTCACCCCTGATAAGAACGGAAATCTTGAGAATGTTGTCCTTGGTTTTGATAAGATTGAGGACTACCTACAACATTCTCCTTATTTCGGGGCAATAGTAGGCCCGATTTCGGGAAGAATTAAGGCAGGTCAGTTTGAACTCGAAGGAACTGTATATAATCTTGAGAAAAACGAAAATAACAACCATTTACATGGTGGTGCAAAGGGCTTTAGTAATTTCATTTGGGATGCAACAATGATTGAGGAGTTGGATGAAGTAGGTGTAGAGTTCACTTATGTTCGTCAAGATGGCGAAGGCGGGTATCCTGGGACAGTTACCACAAAAGTAAGATATCTTTTAAACAACAAAAACGAATTCAAGATAACCATGTCGGCAGTTTCAGATAAAAATACGATTTTAAATCTTACAAATCATACGTATTTTAATCTTTCAGGCAATATCAAGGATGATATTTTACAACAGGAATTAAAATTAAAAAGTGATCGTTTCTTAGAGTTAAATAATGAATTGCTTCCAACCGGAAACATGATTGATGTAAAAGGAACTCCATTTGATTTCCAAAATGGCAGAAAGATTGTGGATGGGACAAATGCGGACAACCCACAAAACATTTTGGCTGGAAATGGATATGATCATCCGTTTCTCTTAACGAGTAATCAAAATCAAGAAATCCAGTTAACCGATGAAACATCTGGAAGAACTTTGATTGTTGAAACAAACCAACCAGCTGTTGTTGTTTACACAAGCAATCACTTAAAAGGTGATTTCGAAATTAGAGAGGTAAAGGCCAGACCGTATCTTGGAATATGTCTAGAAACACAAGGACTACCAGACGCCATCCATCACCCAAACTTCCCATCCGTTGTAATTAAAAAAGGCGAACAATACCACTGGGAAACAAAATATACTTTCTTAGCAAAATAGGGACCAGAGGGACGGTTCTTCTGGCTCCGGGACCACAGGGATGGTTCTCTTGGTCCCCAAATCCAAAATGGATTTGTTAGACGCAAAAAACGTGGAGTAGACGCAAATCTGGTGAGAAAGACGCAAAAAAATGTATTTCCGACGCAAATATTACTTTTGGGACGCAAATCCGTTGGAACTGTCGAAAATGTTGTGTTTTTGACGCAAATATCATGACATCGACGCATATCCGATGAAACCAACGCAAATCCTGTCACGGAATACTCATTACTCCCACCACACTGCAATGTGCAAATTCAACAATACCCTAGAAAGAAGGTGAACCATGGCGACGATTAAAGATATCGCAGAAAAAGCAGGTGTCTCGATTGCGACAGTATCAAGGGTGCTCAATTATGACGCCAGCTTATCCGTCAGCGACGACACGAAGAAGAGAATATTTGAGATTGCAGAGGCGCTGTCATATAAAAAACGTTCTTCCAAAAAATCTTCTTCTGCACGGATTGGGATTCTCCTTTGGTACACGGAAAAAGAGGAGCTCAATGACCTTTATTATATGTCGATCCGGCTTGGAATCGAGCAGCGCTGTGAACAGCAAGGCATCCAGGTGGTCAATTTTTATAATAGCATTGAGAGCATGAAGCAGGAGGATCTTCAGGGAATTATCGCGGTTGGTAAGTTCAGCTCCACTCAAGTCAATGAACTATCAAAAATGGCCGAACATCTCGTGTTCGTCGATTCAAACCCTGACGAAGATGTCTATGATGCAGTTGTGATTGATTTTGAAAAAGCAACGCGAACGGTGCTGGAGCATTTTATTCAAAGTGGTCATACGAATATCGGTTATTTAGGTGGTCGTGAGGAGTACAAAGACCACTCTTCGGAAATCGAAGAAATCCGAGAAAAAACGTTCAAAACATATCTCAACGAAGCGAATCTATTAGATGAAAGAAACCTGTATATTGGTAACTTCACGGTTGATGATGGCTACAAGTTGATGAAGCAAGCGATCGAAGAAAAAGGAGACGCGCTTCCAACTGCCTTCTTCGCTGCCAATGACCTAATCGCTATTGGTGCATTACGCGCGCTAAATGAAGAAAAAATCGACGTGCCAAACCGTGTGAGCCTCATCGGCGTCAATGACATCAGTGTATCAAAATACGTCTTTCCACCGCTGTCAACGGTGAAGGTCCATACCGAAGTCATGGGCGAAACCGCAGTCGACACGATCCTCGAGCGGATCGCCGGAAGACAAATCGCGAAAAAGATATTCATCACCACAAAATTAGTGATGCGAAAAACCTAGTCCCCACGGCTAGGTTTTTTCCATCCTATTTAATAGGAAAGAAAGAGTACAATAATCCCCAAAGTGACCACGAAAATCCGTGAAACCATAGTCCAATCCTCTCATTGTCCATCTCGTGCCATCTTGGCCCAATTTACACTAAAAACGCCTAAATGACAAAAACTGGACTCTCTTTTACAAATCTATTACTAATTTTCTGTATAACTGATTTTTCATTTCTTACGAGATGAAAATGCTTCCAATAACAAAAAATCCTCTTGTCTTTGTCAAGTTACATTTATGTTACAAGGATTAATGATAAAAGGACTATTTTCCTACTAAATGTAATAAAGTGCTTCAAGATGCTTGAGTTCGAGATAATATGTCGAGGTTTATCAACATTCTTTTGTTTCGTGGATTTGCCAAAGGTACTAGTGGACTAGTACACCTTAGGTAGTAAGCGAGTCCGGTGCAGCCAACAAATTGTAGAAAAATGTAGATAAAACAGGTCTTTCGTATGAAATCTAATATTATCGGAATATTCAGGATAAATTGACCTAAACCTAAATATCGGGTAATTTTTAGTATATATTTGGAAAAAATGTGAACGAAATATGTAATTTTTGCCCTGTAAATGGGCATTCCACTATATAAAACTTATTTACGATAAGCAGGTGATCTTTATGGGAATTAATGTTTCTGCTGCCATTTCACAAGCCAACCAACTCCGCAACTATGCCTCACAACTTCGTAATCTTAAAAGCTCTTTAAATGGGTTTAAAGGAAATATCAACTCAGCCTGGCAGGCGACAGAGGTCCAATATATCAATCAAGCAATCGCGGAGATCAATCGTGAGCTTAATCAGATTGCCTCAAAGCTTGATTCAGTCGCACCAGACATCATCTCGGTTGCAAACCAAATCAAACGCGAAGAAGAGGCAGCTGCTCGTGCAGCAGCAGAGGCTAGAAGGAAGGCTGAAGAGGAAGCACGAAAAAGAGCTGAAATGAATGGACCATATCCACGCTATTATTAATAGGCTGGTAGGTTCGAAAAGCTGGAAGGATCAATATGTTACGAAACGATAACCACAAGGATATTGATCTGATAGAGGATGTTGCCTATGACAAGTTGAGTCCAGATGCTAATACAGCCTTTCTTCGGGTAAGCTTTGTTATTCCTTCGTTTAAAAATGCCACTGGAAATCGCAACTTCGAAGAATAGAGCTAATCTGTTTTTTTTTCTGTGTTACATCAATATGTTTTAATAAAAAATTAAGGGAAAACGAACAATAAATTCTCCGTGAGAGGCGGTTTCAAGCCTTGAATTTCATCGTAAAGTTTATTCAATACATATCCTTGTTTTTTGTTATGATTTTCTATATTTCGGCCTTAGAAAGGATTTATGCTGGAAACATTACGAGCGGACTTATTATCCTCATCATTTTACTTCTATTAAACTTTTGGATTTTAAAATGGATGAGTAAGTACCCCATCTCTTATCCAGGGATGTATTTTTTGAATGGATTGTTAACTCTCACTTGTTTTATATTTATCATTTATTTGCTTATTTTCATAACCGGCAGGCGTACATTTGATGATAGTGTAGGTTACTTCATCCTTATTCTTGGGATGTTATCTGCAGTGTTTTGGTGGAAATTTAATATTTTAGAAGTGTTACGAAGAAAAAAAGGAAAAAGGGACGACCCCAAAGGTTTGAAAGGAAGTCGTTTAAAAGTCGATGAATTCCGTCATCCTTTTAAACACTTAAAAGGGAGAGATTTGCTTTGATATTAACTCTATTTGATCGGGAAAAGGCTTTTACATTTGTGCTGCCAGAGCGTGTGACAGGGCGTTATATTTTAACGTCTGAGGATGCGCACGGAAAAGCAGCGAATATGATGGCGATTGAGGCGGAGGACGGAAAATGGTTTTTGAAGTCCAACAAATCTGCGTTTCTGATGAATGACAAGCAGGAGATCCTTGTCAAACAAGAAATTGAGCCATTTAAAACGTACACGATTTCCCGCAATCATGATGCATCAGCGCTTTTATATGTAGAGCCACCGACAAGTGATCGAAATGAGTATACAAAGCACGAGGTGACGGGAAGCAGCATTCGCATTGGTCGTGGCAATGACAGCCACATCCGGTTTTCGAATAAGCTCGTCTCCAGCTCCCATTGTGTGATTCAGTACGATGCACAGGGTCATGCAATTATCCGTGACAACAATAGCTCGAACGGAACGTATGTCAACGGAGAGCGTGTGAAGGAAAAAGTACTATCGAACGGTGATGTCATTTACATCATGGGGCTGAAAATTATCTACAATGGCAAATTACTTTCATTGAATAACCCACATCAATTGGTATTTTTGGATCGCAATGCCTTTCGTCCGTTTGAGGTGCAAAAGCCAGTTATTGAGGACGAGGAGCCTCTCGACGACTTTGAAACGGAAGAAAAAAATGACGACCTGTTTTATCGCTCGCCACGGTTTAAGCGGGACATAAAGAGGACGGAAATCAGGATTGATCCGCCGCCATCAAAGCCAAATATTGATGAGACTCCGTTGATGTACATCCTCGGACCTTCGATTACCATGGGGATGGCCTCGCTTTTCACCGGACTTTTCACGCTTAACAATGTGATGGCACGAGGTGGTGACATCATGTACGCGATGCCGACACTAATGATGTCGCTCAGTATGTTGATTGGAACGGTGCTTTGGCCGATTTTAATGAAGCGTCATGAGAAAAAGCAACGGATTAAGCTTGAAGGCAAGCGCCAGGAAAAATACTCAAAATACATTGAAGACATGGCACAAGTGATTGAAGACGAATGTGTCCGTCAAAGTGAAATACTTCATGAGAACCATGTGGCTCTGCAAAATCTCATCTCCCGGATTACGATGCGAAAAAGAAATCTCTGGGAGCGCGCGATTGGGCAAGATGATTTTCTTAAGGTTCGCCTTGGCATTGGGGATCTCCCGTTAAATGCAGAGCTCAAGTACCCTGAGAAAAAATTCACACTGGAGGACGACAATCTCCAGGATGAGCTTTATAAAATGGTGGAAGCACCCCACATTTTAAAACAGGTGCCTGTGACCTTAAGTTTTGTTGAGGAATTTGTCAGTGGTGTAATTGGGCGCCGTAGTCGTGTACAGGATTTTGTGAAGGGACTTATTTTTCAATTAACAGCCTTACATAGCTATGACGAGCTCAAGCTTGTGTTCCTTTACGATAAGGATGAAGAAGAGTACTGGAAGTTTACAAAATGGCTCCCACATGTCTGGGATGAAGGCATGCAGATTCGCTTTATCGCAACAGATGCGACCGAGGTGAAGGAGCTTTCTGCTTATTTTGAAAAAGAAATCGCAAATCGCGCGGCAATGGACGAGGAGCAATTGAAAGACCAGGACCAGCATTATTTGATTTTCTCGATGAGCAAGTCACTCGCATCAAGGTCCGAGATGTTCAACCTCCTTTTAGAGGAGAAAAAGAACATCGGGATTAGCCTTGTCACTCTGTATGATGAACTCAAGAATTTACCGAAGGAATGTACGATGGTTGTCGAGCTTGCAGACGACATGGCGAAGATTTACGACAAGGACGATATTTCTGGTTCGTACACAGCGTTTGATGCCGAATTTTACGAGCGAGATGATGCCGAGGAGGTTGCAATTCGCTTAGCCAATATCCAGCTTGCATCTTCTGTTGAGGCATACACACTACCAGATATGATTACGTTCCTTGAAATGTTTGGGGTTAGTAAAATTGAGCACTTAAACGCACTGACTCGCTGGAAGGAAAACAACCCGGTTCTATCAATTGAAACGCCGATTGGGGTCGACACGATGGGTGAGTTGTTCAAGCTAGACCTTCATGAAAAATACCATGGTCCACACGGGCTAATTGCAGGTATGACAGGGTCTGGTAAGTCTGAGTTCATCATGACATTTATTTTGTCACTTGCCGTAAACTATCACCCGGATGAGGTTGCGTTTATATTAATCGACTACAAGGGTGGCGGAATGGCGAATGCCTTTTTAAATCTGCCGCATCTTGCTGGAACGATTACAAACCTTGATGGAGCAGCCGTAAAGCGCTCGTTGATTTCGATTCAAAGTGAGCTAAAGCGTCGTCAGTCGATTTTTAGTGAGACGAGTCGACGGATGAACGTAAGTAATATTGACATTTATAAATACCAAAAGCTGTATCGCGAGGGGCAAGTTTCAGAGCCGCTCCAGCATTTGTTTATGATTTCAGATGAGTTCGCCGAGCTTAAAACCCAACAGCCAGAGTTCATGGAACAACTGGTGAGTGCGGCTCGTATCGGACGAAGCTTAGGTGTCCATTTGATTTTAGCCACACAGAAACCGTCTGGTGTCGTAGACGATCAGATTTGGAGTAACTCGAAATTTAGAATCAGTCTGAAAGTACAGGAAAAAGCAGATAGTATGGAGGTCATCAAGCGACCAGATGCTGCTGAGCTTTCACAAACCGGCCGTTTTTACCTACAGGTTGGCTATAACGAATTGTTTGAGCTTGGTCAATCGGCATGGGGAGGGGCACCGTATTATCCAGCTGAAAAAGTGGAAAAACATGTTGATGAAAGCATAAGCGTCATTGACCATTTAGGTCGCGTCATCAAGAGTGCGAAGATCGATAGAAGAACAATGGTGAAAAATCCACCGAAACAAATTGATGAAGTAACCAAGTACTTAGAAAGTCTAGCAAAACAGGAAAATATCACGGTGAAGCAGCTATGGCTGGATCCGATACCTGCGAAGATTTATTTAGATCAATTAGTTGAAAAATATCCTGAAGCAACAACGAATCGCTTTGAATTGAACCCTGTGATTGGGGAATACGATGATCCGGCGAACCAGCGCCAAAATGTGATGAGACTACCAATCACGCAGGATGGCAATACTATCATCTATGGAGTAGCAGGAAGCGGGAAAACCACATTTGTTGCGTCCATCATGTACTCACTCATGGAATCTCATACGCCTAATGAGCTAAATGCATATTTACTAGATTTTAGCTCGGAAACGTTAAGCTGGTTCCGTGAAGCGCCACATGTCGGGGATGTTCTTTTATCCCATGACAGTGAGAAGATTGATAATCTCTTTAAAATGATGAATAGCGAGATTGAGAGACGTAAAAAGCAATTGTCTAATTATGGTGGAGACTTGCAGACATATAACCGTTTATCAGATGATGGCCTGCCATCAATTGTGATTGTGATTCACAATTATGCAGCGTTTTCTGAAATGTATGAGGCACACGAGGAGACCATTTCGTACCTCACTCGTGAAGGAACAAAGTACGGGATCTATTTTATCGTTACAGCTGCCCATACGGGTGCAATTCGCTACCGCTTAATGCAAAACTTCAAGCAACTATATGTGCTCCAGCTTAATGACACGTCCGAATATTCGGCGGTTCTCGGAAATGTCGATGGTGTCTTCCCATCGAAACATAAGGGGCGAGGCATTTTCAAGGCTGACGGTGTGTATGAGTTCCAAGTTGCTCTTATTACCGAGGGTGTCCATGACATGTACCAATACATCACCGATTACTGTCGTCGTTTGCGTGACAGTTGGGGAAAGAGTGCTGCGAAGCGAATTCCTGTCTTGCCGGAAAAAGTCGATATCGAGTATCTGCATGATGAAATTCGTTACAACAAGTCTCATAAACTACCTGTTGGGGTTGAAAAAGATTCGCTTGCTGTTACCTACTTCGATTTCGGTCAATACTTTGTGAATCTTGTGTTGGCAAGTAGTAGTGAAGCATGCGAAGGTGTGATGCAGGGAATCTCTGAAATCGTTCGTGCCAATGAGAAAAATGAAGTCGTGGTACTCGACCCGAATGAGGAGCTTATCCGAGTCGGAGGAAAGCATGTGTCAAATGCGGCCGAACTTGAGGAGACCATTGTTTACCTGTTTAACACATTGGTGTTCCGTAATAACACAACGAAGGATGCGCTTGAAGAAGGCGCAACACCACCAGAATTCGAACCGATTTACTGTATCATCCATTCCTTCAACGACTTGATGATGCTGTTATCAGAGGATGGTCAGGATAAGCTGAAGGTATTTTTAGAACGTATTGATGGCCTCAATGTATTTATGGTCATCTCCGACCGCGCCGATTCCTTGAACTCATTCGCATTCGAGCCTTGGTTTAAAAAGCAGGTTTCGTTAAGCGATGGAATCTGGGTCGGAAACGGCATTACCGATCAATATTTAATGAAAGTTTCAAAAGTCACAAACAGCATGTATCAAGAAATTCCAGAGGACTTCGGATATGTGCTAACAAAAGGAAAACCAAAGTTAGTCAAACTTTTGACGGGTTCGAAGTCTCGTGAAGAGGAGGCGGTTTACCATGGATAAAGTGCTGGTCGAGGTGTTTATTCCAGCCGCAGGCGTTTCCTATGACGTCTTCATCCCGGTCCAAAGCAAGCTCTATGAAGTCACATTTTTACTCGCAAACACCATGACAGAGCTCTCGGGCGGCTACTTCGTCGCAACCGACACCACAGTCGTCTGCGACCGCGAAACCGGCACGATCTTTGACATCAACCAAACGGTGGAAGAATTAGGATTTTTAAATGGGAAGAAATTGATGCTGGTGTAGGTTGGAATTGGACCAGGGCAGCAAAATCAACCAAGTGGCAACAGACATTTTTTATAAGCAATCAAAGTCTTTAAAGTAAGGAAGGTGCCAAATGAGGGTACAAAAGAGGGTAGTCTTATTCCTTCTTCTATTCATTCTCATAATAGGAGGAACAGGGTGTATGAGTTCAAGTAGTGCAGGAACAGAGGAGAAAGCAATTCAATATTTAGAAGAGAAGTATGGGAAAGAATTTGAGGTCATGTGGTCTAAAGAAGGAAGTAAGCTTTTTGAAGATTTGTATGGTGGCGACCTAATTACTGTTCATCCTAAAGGTGAACCGGAAATCGTGTTTACTATTCAGGAGGACGGAGACGAATACGTGGATCTTTATTTACCTGCTAAGTGGGCAAACGAACTACAAAAAAAGGTAGAAGACCAAATTGCTAGCGAATTTCCACCTGAGACTCGTTTCAAAGTCATTTTACGCAATACAGGAAATGATGAGAGTCTTAAGAACCAGTCAGTAGAAGAAATTCTTAAAACTGGTAAAAATGTTGGTGTAAGCATTATTGCTGGTATAAAAACCTCTGGCCAACCAGATGTGAACCAGTACAGTCAAGGTATTTATAATGTGTTTAATTTGTTAAAAGGTTTAGATACTAAGCAATATGTTCTTTCAGTAGGATTTGTAGATGAATCAGAAGACATTGATGAATATATTAATACAGCTTATATCAACAATATTCCTTGGTCGAATTTAGATGCAAAAGTTTATGGTGAGGTTAACGTAGATTTTCGTTTAGATCCTGAGAACCCTAGCCCTAATGTCGAGCCAAGCATGATTTTAGAAGGACCCGAAAACGTTATTGAGAATTACGAATCCTTTGGGGAGTGATTGGGATGTCTCTTAATAACATAACTGAAAATGAAAAATATATCTTATTGCAGTTATCGTACATGGATATACCTCAAGAATATCGTCCAAGTGGAAATAAATCGTTTACCTTAAATGAAATAGTTTATGGAATAGATAGGGATGCGTTAAGTAAAGATTCGAAAAAGACCTATGACCTGATAATTGAATATATGGATGATAATAAAAAATCATCTCTACACGAAATAACATTAAGTGGGTACCAAAACAACAATCCTAACGGGGGCAACAATTCAAACGGGGATTCAAACTCAGGGTTTGTTGGATACGCTCTAACTGATAAAGAGGGCAATGGTACCGCATTATTTAGAGGTAGTGAAATGGCTGGAATTGGTGATTTAGCAACTGACTGGGTGTCAAATGTGGAGGCCGGTATCGGAATTACGATTCAACAGCAAAGAGAAGCAAATGAATTTTATTCAACATACATTAAAGGTCTAGAAGGTCAACAGTATGTATTTGGACACTCTAAGGGAGGAAATCTTGCTGAGTATGTACTTGTCCATAATCTCGAAGATGAAAAATTGACCTCTTACGTTGTGAATGGGGCCCCTTTATATTATTGGACTCTTACACAGGCGCAACGAGACGCTTTAAGGGATCGAAATACTTTTATTGTACATGAAGGGGATGTTGTTTCTTCTCTTGGTTATGCTCCATATGTTGATAAAACTGTTGCTGTCAATACAGAGGATAGTGACCCTTTGTATGCCCATGGCTTGGATAGTGTCGATTTTACACACAAGGGAGACTTTAAACATGCATCTGAGGGTGCATCATTAGTCAGGAATATTGCAAATCCAGTTGCTGGAGCTATTTTTCTAGCAGTTTCACTTCATCCAAAAGTGTTGGCGTATAGAGCGGCAGCGGCGATTCGTGATGCCACTTTATATATCCTAGAGGCAGCCAAAAGAGGACTTGAGAAAGCAGTTCACTGGGTTAAAGACCAAGCAACAAAATTTATTGCAAAGATAAAAGAATTATCTCAACAGGTCAAGGATGAAATTAACCAATTTTTATCGAACGTAGCAACGAAAGCCGCAATGCTTTTTGTAAAAGTAGTCGCAAAGCTAGGTGGCTACTTCCCGGTTGAACCTTACTTAAAAGTAAATGTCGACAGGCTTTACTACTACGCGCAAAGGCTAGAAGCAGTAAAAAGGCGAGTCAGCCTGCTTAACGATAGGATTGACTCCCTCTATTGGGAGGTTGACCTATTAGATATTCGTCATGTTTTAAGCGCAGATATTCTGACTTCCTTTTCATACAGGCTCAATCAAAACATTAACTACCTAAATACCGCAGCCCGATTGCTAGAGTCGAACGAAACCAAGCTAGTCGGGAAGGCAAGGATTATACAATAGGAGAAAACTAAAGGAGGTACCCCCATGAAGCCTCATGTGCGCCGGAAGATTAATAGCATTATTTCAGAAATCAATGCGATCTCTCGTGAACTCGATGAAATTTCGAATGGTCTAAATCGAGAATTTAAGGGGATTGGCTCAACCAAAAGTGCATCCAGCCTTCAAAGTGCAGCTGACAAATACCGAAGAGTCGGCTATAACCTGAGGAGGATTTAAGTTTTGAAGCTTCGGAGACTAGCAAGCTAGAAAAATTGTTCCGATTTGGCGGGGCGTTTTTTGAGAAAGGGAACGAATCTGAGGATTTTGTTCCTGATTGCTTTCGCTTTAGGTGAAAAAGGTAACGCAAAGAGGATAATCGTGCCCGATTGGCAGAAGTTTGGAGAAAAGGGTAACGCAAAGACGTTAATCGTACCAATTCGAGTTTGTAACACGAGAAATGGGTACGAATTCCCGACCTGAAAACCTTTTTAGATAGTCCTTTTTTAAAAAAAGAAATGAAAGCAGGTTAGCGGTCTATCAAAGGGCTGATTTATACAGAATGATATACCGCAAACTTGGTTATCGGTATATAGAATATCCAGAATCTTATGCGTGATATACCGCAAACTCGGTTATCGGTATATCGGGGGTCCAGAATCTCAGGCGTGGTAAACCGCAAACTCAGTTATCGGTATATCAGATGCCCGGAATCGCAGTCGTGGTATACCGCAAACTTAGTTATCCTTAGTTATCGGTATATCAACAAGCTTAAAACTCAATCATGGTATACCGCAAACCTAGTTATCGGTATACCGGGGGGGCAGAATCGCAGGAGTGATATACCGCAACCAGACCCAAAGGTATACCACCAAACCCGAAAGGCAAACCAGGTATACCGCTACACCCAAGCACGGACCCAAAACCGTGCACCAACACGAATCCAAAGTTCTCTCGGCCCAAAACCGAGTTAACTCATACATATTTAACGTAAAGGAGGTGAAACCACAATGGCACGTTCAATTACAGTTGATCCAGCGAAATTAGAAACTTCAGCTACTCGCATTGACCAACAATCTGCTGACTATGAGAGACTTTACAAGGCTCTTTACACAGAGGTTGAAGGCATGGGCGCAGCATGGCAAGGTACTGATAATATGGCATATGTTTCTCAAATCAAGGGCTTCATGGATGACTTCCAAAAAATGACGAACTTGATGAGACAATACTCTGAATTCTTAAAGCTAAGCGCAAAAACATACCGTGAAACACAAAACGAAGTAGTAAACCAAGCACGTCGCTTAACAAACTAATCTCGATACCTACTAAACTATCAAAAAAGGAGGTGCCACCATGGCAGTTGATGGAATCAAAATTTCCCTTGGCGAGGTTAGTAAAACCGCTGGCCAAATCCGTAACCTAAACCAACAGCTTTCTACGGCATTAGAAGACATCAAAAAGGAAATGAACGGCTTAGCCGCTACATGGAACTCTGATGCTTCTAATACAATTCGCGGAAATTTCAATGCATTGGCTCCACGCTTCGAGGAGTATCGTCAAGTCATTGATAGCTACGCAAAATTCCTAGACAACACAGTTACAAACTACAACGCAGCTGAAACAGCAATTAACAATAACGCTAGCGCATTTAAATAATCCATGAGGAGGGCAATTGGCCTCGCCGGTTGTCCTCACTCACTTTTAAAAATGGGAGTGCAAGAAATGATCAAACATGTTGATTTACATATTGAAAATTATGGTGTTTCGAAATTCATCTTTTACAAGGTGCCATCTGAAATCCGTGTTGATTTTACAGAAGCCGATAAGCTAAAAAACAACAAGGTTCCAGGGCTTTTGCCTTGTGTCGTGATTAACAAGGGAGATGAGGCGTACTTTCGCTATGACCTGGTGTCTGAAGCAACGCTTGCACAAAGCTCAACGAACCAACTCAGCAAAGAGCAGCTCCACTCATTTTTTACCAACATTGTCGAAACAATAATAGACGCCGAGCGACTTGGGTTGAATGTGAACAACTTTGTTTTTGATGAGAACTACATCTTCATTGATAATTTTTCAAACAGATTAATTCTACTGTACATGCCAATTAAAAATAATATTTTTGAAAAGGTATCAATCCGGGAATTCTTCACCAACTTCTTACACTCCCACTCCTATGATGAAAATGATGACCTCACCTTTTTTGTGCGACTACATAATTATTTTGCGACATCAGAGGAAATCAATCTATATGCGCTTCAACAAAAGCTGCATGAGCTGTTGGTGAACAAGCCGGCTTCACCTCAAAGTTTTACTAAACTGCCGATCCAGGATGAGGAACCTAGGACACCCAATTACTATAGCCCTGGTAGTGAAATTAAGGCATCTGAAGAAAATGGTGTCCTTACATCCGAATACAGCAGTAAAAGGTCTGATAAAAAGAAAAGTCAAAAGCTGGAGATTGAGGAAGAGGTTCAGTACAAGCGAATCACGCGTACCGAGCTTGGTGAAGGAAATTCCGTGTTAGCCGGTGGAACCTCCATTAACATTAAGCCGAATGTTGGTAGCCCAATTTCATTTGACACAGATGAGCCCGAGGAGGAAGAGGGCACAACTGTCCTTACTGCTTACAAGGAACCAGAGGAGGAAGAAGGAACAACAGCACTTGGTGTTGGCACGAGTTTCCATCAGCAGAGCCCATTCCTCCTTACAGCCACTCAAGAAAAAATCATGGTGTCGAAGAAAGTGTTTAAGATCGGGCGTGACCCACAACAAACGGATTATACATCAAAAAATAAAGTAGTTGGGCGCGTGCACGCAGAGTTGATTACCGAAAACGGAGAATACTTTATCGTCGACAAGGAATCGCGAAACGGCAGTTATGTAAATGGCATCAAGCTTGTGCCGAAAAATAAGGTGAAAATCAAGCATGAGGATAAAATCAAGCTTGCAAACGAGGAATTTGAATTTAGGCTCTTTTAAATTATTATTGTCTAGCTTCAGCGCCAAGCCCCTCGAGGTCACAACCCATTCCGTCAAGAAGGTTAAAGAGCAACCTTCTGGCTGGCCTGTCTTGTGCTTGTCGGGGCTGAGCAAGGCGCTTACGCATTTCATAATTGAGGTGAAAAATGTGGCGTTTATACATGCTTACCACACGGATGTTGGAATTAAGAAAAAAATAAATCAAGATGGCTTGCTCGTGAAGACGGCCAAAACACCAAATGGGTATGTCGGGATGTTCGTGGTCTGCGATGGAATGGGTGGGCTTTCACACGGGGAATTGGCGAGTGCCACGGTCGTTCGGGGTCTCTCCGATTGGTTCGAAATGGAGCTACCAGACCTGCTTCACTCGGATCAACAAGATGAGGACATCCGCGAAGCACTCGAAGCCTGCATCACGGAACAAAATGAAAAAATCCTAGAGTACGGGGATGAAACAAATGCCCAAGTTGGAACAACGGTGACGGCACTTCTCATTATTCATTCACGTTACTATATCGTACATATTGGCGACAGCCGCGCTTATCAAATTCAGGAACAGGTGACAAGGCTAACGAATGACCAAACCTTAGTAGCACGTGAGGTGGAGCGCGGAAACATTACACCTGAGCAAGCCTTAGAGGACCCAAGACGCAATGTGCTTTTACAATGTGTGGGTGCAACAAAAGAACTTGAGGTTGTCATCCTGACCGGTGAGACCGAGCCAGGAACCGTGTTCTTGCTTTGTACAGATGGTTTTTACCACAAAATCTCAGATGCGGAGCTACTCGAAGAACTACGACCAAACCCATTTTTAAATGAAAAGCAATTAAAATACAAGGCAATTAAACTAGTCGATGCCGTAAAAGAACGAAAAGAGGTAGATAACATCTCTATCGTTCTTGCGCATGTCGTGTGAAGGGCCATATTTCGGTGACTTGAAGATTTGAATTCAGATATAGTTATCCAAGTCTAGCTTCAGGCGCCATCGGCTCTCTGGTCTAAGCCAATCGCTTCGGAAGGTAAAATGCACCTTCTGTCAGCGCTCGTCTTATGCTTGTCGCCGATAGACGGGCGCCTTGCGCTTTTCAATTTTGGAGGAATTACGTTGATTAAAATCGGAAGTTTTATAGATGATAGATACGAAATATTGAAGGAAATTGGGCGCGGTGGGATGAGTATCGTCTATTTGGCGATGGACAACCGGCTGAACAAATCTCTCGTCGTCAAGGATATCCGCAAACGCGACAATAGCAACAATGAGCTTCTCATCAATAGCTTAGTTGTCGAGGCGAATATGCTGAAAAAACTCGATCACGGCGCGCTTCCAAAGATTTACGACATCATCGAATCGGAGGGCGACATTTATGTCGTGATGGACTATGTCGAAGGTGAATCGCTCAAGCAAAAGCTGAAGCGGGAAAAAGTGATTTCCGCAAAGCTAGTGATTAACTGGGCGAAGCAACTAGCTGAGGTGCTTCACTATTTACATACGAGAAAACCGCATCCGATTATTTACCGCGATATGAAACCAGATAACATCATGCTCACACCGGAAGGAAAAATCAAGCTGATAGACTTCGGGATTGCACGTGAATTTAAGGATGAAAGCCTGACAGATACCACCAATCTCGGTACGAAAACCTATGCCGCACCCGAACAACTTTCTGGAAAACGCACCGATGCCCGAACCGATATTTATAGCTTGGGCTTGACACTGTACCAGCTTATCACTGGAAAAAGTCTTGCAGACCCGCCGTATGAGGTACGGCCAATACGTCAATGGGACCCAACTTTACCGGAAGGGCTCGAACATATTATTTTAAAATGCACCCAGGCTGAACCAGAGAATCGGTACCAGACATGTGAAGAGCTTCTATATGATCTCGAAAACATCAACAAGCTCACTGCTGGTTACCGAAAAAAAATGATGAAGCGACTCTATCTCTTTTTAATACCAGCCGTCTTGTGTCTTGGTTTTTCAACGACTTCTGTAATGGGCTATCAAGGTATGAAAAATGAGCAATTCCAGGATTACATGGGGCTTGTCAATGAATCTAGCATTGCGTTAATTGAAGGTGATGATACCGAGGCAATTAAGTTGCTAGAAAAAGCAATCAAGGTTGACAAGGGACGCGCATCGGCCTACAACAATCTGCTCGACGTCTATATCAATCGAAATGAAGTGGACACCGGCCTGTCAAAGATTGAGTCCTATGTGAAAGACGAATACGGGAATATTCATAAAAACAGTGAAGTTCTTTTTAAACTAGGGATGACGTATTTTGACCGGAAACGAGATTATCCTGTGGCACTGAAGTATTTTAAACAGGTGAATGAAAAAGAGATACCGGACGCGACTTATTATATGACGCTTGCGACAACATTGGGCGGGATGAATATTGATTATGATCAGTTCTCTACGAATCTCTTGGAGTTTGAGTCGTATAACGACAATCTCCCAAACAACGCCAAAAAGGTAGATAACTATAATTCACTTGCGAATATTTACATTTCGTATAAGGGACAAATCGCGGATGCCAATACAAAGTCGATTACAGTCGTGCAAAAAGCGCAGAGAGTTCTCGAGTTGGCTCCAGACGAGCAACTGCAGCTCAAATACGAAATTGAATTTGAGCAAAAGCTTGCCCAGGCTTTTTATAGTCGAGGTGTAAATTCGGGGGATCAGGTTGCTGCCCGTGACGATTTCGAGCAGGCGATTGAGCACTACAACACACTGCTCGAATTGAATGTGCCGAACAGGGAAGAAGTAATGGTCAATATCGGCGTCATTTATCAGGAGATGAGAGAGCATTCTCAAGCAGTTGAGAAATTTGAAGAAATCATTAAAGAGTATCCGAAAAGCCTGAACGCGTATGTAAAGCTTGGCAATCTGTTGCTTGATATTGAGCAAGGCAAACAGGAAGACCAGCGAAACTACAGCAAGGCGAAGGAAGTCTTTGATAAAGCAGGCTCACTTGAAGGTGCTAAAGACAATGAAGCCTATAAAAAGCTTGCAAGACGCATGGCGAATTTAAATATCACATAGTGGGACACAGGGACAGGTACATCGTCCCATGTCCCGGTAATGAAAGGGGGAGGCTCTCGTTTGGAATATCAAATCATGTTTTATGGGGGATTAGCGGGCGCGTTAGTTACGCTCATCATCTCGATCATCGTCTATATGAAACTACAAATCTCTCAAGTTTTTGCGGACATTACAGGAAATCGATTTAAGAAAAAGAAGAAAAACGACCGCATATCCCTTGAAGGTCAGGAAACGAAGAAAACAACAAGTGAAATCAAGCTTCGGAAAAAGGAGGTTCCAGTTGCGGCATCGATAGAGGACACAGCCCTCATGAGCCAGGAACTCGAGCCAACCTCTTTGCTAGAGGAAACAAACATCGCATCCACGGCATTGCTGGTAGAAAGAAATTCGGCAGAGGAGACGTCACTATTGGAGGAAACCTCGCTTTTATCAGAGGAAACGGCCCTTTTACAGGATGACGATGAGACAACATTGCTAGTGGATAATGCCGAAACCTCGATTCTCCTTGAAGGTGATGGCGAAACAGCCATCCTCACAGAACCAGAGGAAGAATCCGATTTCGCAATTGAAGTGGACGTGATGATTATTCATACAAATAAAGTCATTAACTTTATTCAGCAGAAGTCTTCTACTTCTCCAAGAGGATGAATGCAAAAAAGGGTATACAATTCATTCGGGGTTCAAAATCCGACTGAATAAAGTTAAGCCTCCGGCGGATGCCTCAGATTTTCAAAGGAAACTTTTCGAGCAAGCTCAAAAAAATCTGGGCGCAAATACGCCAAGGCGCATTTGATAAAAAAGGAGCGTAGTAAAGTGATAGCAATGATCTCAAAAAGCTACCGAAAAAACAAATCGGTCTTCTGGATCCCGATTGCGATTGTGTTGGTGCTGTCGGTGTTATTTTTGAATTTAACAGTTTTTTCTTCGGACGCACCACCGGAGCGAATCGTAACTTTTGAAAGCAAAACATGGAATATAGCGGACCAAGTGAGTAAACCAACCTGGAAAACGAACTCTAGTAATATCGAGTTTACTTTGGATTTAAAGGAAGATTATGCGGATTATATAAAAAAATTAACTGAAGAAAATAAGCTTGAGGAAACAACAATTACTAGACCCTTTAATATAGTTGCTACTTATAATGGAACAGCAATAGGTGGTATTAATTACTCCGAAAGTTCACCAGAAGAAAAAGGAAAGTATTTAGTGGATTTCCTTATTCCAGCTGAATTTACCAATGTAGATGGAAATCTTGCTCTTACAATTAACTTTTCTGGTAACGCATGGGGAATTCCTACAGAAGCCAACACAGATTTTACGATAGAAAGGGATGTAACTCCGTTAACCGTGGTAGCTGAGACGAAAAAGGATGGAAAATACCAGTCACTCGAAACAGACGCCGTTTTTGAAAATGAAGCTATTGTTAGATGGAAAATAGAAGGTTCCGAAGAGGAAATTGAATCGAAAAATGTAATAGCTACATTAGATGGTAAAGAGAAAAAGGTTGATGTGAAATGGGATTATAAAGAAAATGCTGCAATATCAAACGATGTCAAGTTAACGGACATTGGTGATTACGTAATTACTGTTACGGCAATTGATGATGTAGGGAATTCTACAGAGAATCGAGCAACCTTTGGATTATATAAAGAAGACCCAAGATTAAGTATTACAGAAACAGCTACTCCTGGCTTTTATAATCAAAAAGTTACAATCACGATTAATAATGATATCAAAATTCGTGAAGCATACTTTGATCGTGGAGATGGTCAGCAAACACCATTTAGCTATAAAGGTAAAACTGCTTCTCTTGAGATTACAGATGAGGGTTCACATAGTATTAAAGTCTATATTGTAGACAGAAAAGGGGAACATTCATTTACCCCGCAACAGTTTGTGATAGATACCGAAAATCCTACAGTTTCAATTGATGGTGTAGAAGATAACGGAATTTACGATGGATCTCAAAAAATCAAGATAATTGCATCTGATACAAATCCTAATCCAAGTCAAACAGAACTAAGAGTGACAAGGGACGGTACAGAGGTTTTAAAAGTCAAAGGTTCTGAAGCACTTAATAATGAGCATTCGTTTGATAAAGAAGGATTATATGAAGCAGTCGCAACGTATACAGATAAAGCTGGAAACACTGCCAGTGAAACTAAAAACTTTAAAATTGACCAAAGTATTCCTGAATTAAGTATCGGCGGAGTGAGCGATAATGCCTACTATAATAAAGATGTAAAGGTTGATTTTTCAGTCAAAGATTTAACTTTCGATATTAAGAGTACCATTTTAAAAGTAACCAAGGATGGTATCCTATATAGCAAAGTGATAGATTTCATTGAAAACTTGTTAGGTGGAGGAGCAAGTCATACATTTACAGAGGACGGAGCATATACTGTAACTCTTGACTCAACCGATTTGTTAGGGAACATTGCGGAGACAAAGTCTATCAATTTTACAATCGACAAAACTAAACCACAAGTGTCTGTAACAGGCATTACAGATGGTAAAAAGTATAATGGAGCTATCGAATTAGCCATTAGTGCTACTGATAAAAATTTAGACAATAGTAAAACAGTGTTAACGGTAACGAAAGATAATAAAACTATGACATACAAAGGGGAAGACGCACATCAACCTCATAGTTTTACAGAAGAAGGAGAATATATTGTCAACGTAGACTACTTCGACAAAGCTGGAAATAAAGCTGACTTCAATCAGAAATCTTTTATAATTGACAAAACAGCACCTGACCTCTACATCGAAGGTGTAAACGAAGGTGAGTTTTACAATGATGAAGAAAAACCGGTATTGTTTAGGGTTGAGGATTGGAATATTGACTTAGACAATATTGAACTGACGATTACAAAGGATAATACGGACTACTCAACTGAAGGAATCGAATTCAAGAAACAGAAGAATCGAATCGCGGAGGCAGAGCACGTCTTTACCAAAAATGGTGATTATGTAGTAAAACTAAAGTCAACGGACGAGGCAGGAAATGTAGCGGCAGAAAAACAAGTCAGCTTTACAATTGATCAAACTCCACCGGAAATCGAATTTACGAACATCGGTCAAAATGGAAGATACAGTGATGATCGTAATGTTACCATTACGGTAACAGATATAAACATGGGTGAGTCAACTGCGACCGTGAAGTACAATGGTGAATCATATAAAATTGACCCATTTGTTCTTGACGGGCAAATGGCGACAACAAACCACAAGTTCACCCAAGAAGGTGTTTACGAACTACAGGTTGTTTCAACGGATAAGGCAGGAAACGTTAAAACAGAAACGAGAAAATTCACAGTTGATAAAACTGGCCCTGCGATTAAGTACTCCATTGAAGATGGAAAGTATTTTAAAGACAATAAAGTGAGCCTAACTGTTACTGTTGATGATTACACACCATTTGTTCCTGAAATCACAGTGAAAAACGGAGAAACACCGGTTGAGGTTCCAACCAATGGTTGGGTTGAGAAAATCAAATGGTTAATTACACAAGAATTAACGATTACTTTAGATGACGAAGGCGTTTATTCAGTTGAAGTAGAGGCAAAAGACTACTTTGGTGCTGTTAGTAAAGAGGATCTCAGGTTTACGATAGACCGTCAAGAACCTAAGATTGTAATCAGCGGTAACATCCCGAACGAAGGTTTTGTCCAAAAAAATAACGAGCTTATCATTGACATCAATGACCTTCATTTTGACGAAACGAAAAATGAAGTACTTATAAATGACAAACCTGTTAAGGATGCGAAGTGGAACAAAACAAAAGCAGGCTACCAGTTCAAACAAAGCTTCCCAGACGATGGTGAATATGAAGTGATTGTTCGCTCTGAAGACTTTGCTGGTAATAAAGCAGTTGAGAAAAAACACAAATTCACAGTGGATAACGAAAAACCGAAAATCTCAATTGAAAAAGTAGAAGATGGAAAGTATTACGATAAAAATCAAACGGCCGCCATTAAGGTGAATGAGTTGAATTTTAAAAACAATCACGTTGAAATCACAGTAAACGATAAACCTTATGAGTGGAAAAACCAAGGTGTTGAATCGAGTGTAGAGATTCCATTCAACAACGACGGCGACTATGTGATTAAGGTATCTGCAAAAGATGCTGCAGGAAACATTGCGGAGCCACAGGAAAAGAAAATCACAATTGACAAAAGCTCTCCTGCTCTAAAAATCACAGGCGTCGAGCACATGACGAATTATAATGTCGACAAACAAGCTTCATTTGAAGTAACCGATGCAAACATCGATCAAACTTCAATACGTGTGACAAAGAACGGCAAGGCTTATAATGTTGGCACACCAGAACAGTCTAGAACAAAAGCTAGCTTAAAGCATGCCTTCAAAGAAGAAGGCAGCTATGTCCTATACTTCAATGCAACTGACAAATCAGGCAACAAAACAACACATGACGAAATTGCGTTCATCATCGACAAAACCAATCCGGTTGTAAAAATTGACGGTGTCGATCATCAGTCCTTTAACCCAACTGGCAAGCGGGTAACCGTTTCTGTTGATGAGTTGAATTTTGGTACTAACTATGTTGTTCTTTCTGTAACAAAGGATGGCAAGGTATTTAACATCGGAACATGGCAAAACAACAATAAGCTTTCAAGCCTAGGCTACAATTTTAATGATGATGGCTTGTACACAGTCGCGATTAGCGCAGAGGATAAAGCGGGTAACGGTCCAATTGCTGCGAACAAGACATTTACAATTGATACAACGAAGCCGACAATCGAAATTACCGGTGTTGAAAATGCAGCACATTATAATGTCGATAAACCAGTTAGTGTAGCAATTCGTGATGTGAACCTTGATGTGAATCGGATTACAGTGACGCGAAATGGTAGAGGCTACAATGCGGGTGGATTTGCGGTAGCGAATCAGACAGCACGACTCAGCCATAATTTTAGCCAGGAAGGTGACTATGTCATCAACGTTGAAGCGATTGACAAAGCGGGCAACCAGTTCACCAACCAGATTGCTTTTACAATCGATAAAACAGCACCAGTCATCACACCGAAGTTTAAAGGTCAAAGCCGTGTGATTAAGGATGGCGAATATATTAATGAAGTATTCACACCTGAGTTTGCGCTTGACCAAGCTGACGACACTATTGTTTCCGTAACGATGAATGGGACAAATGTGACAGGCCGAATTCCAACGGCTTCACTTGAAATGACGTACAAATTCAGTGTTCTGGCACGAGATAAGGCAGGAAACGAATCAACGATCGATATTAGTTTTATCCTTGATACGACAAAGCCGACACTGAATATTACAGGGGTAATCGATGGGTTCTTCAACAAGAATCAAATGCCGACTGTTACTTATTCAGATCGCTATCTAGACACAAGTCGTACGAGAGTTACCTTAAATGGCCGTCCATTTGTAAACGGGCTGCAGTTAAGTGATGAGGGAGATTACATTTTAAAAGCTGAGATTTATGACTTGGCAAACAATGTATCATCTCGAACAATCGTATTTACAATTGATAAAACAGCTCCAGTCATCAAATTTAAGGAAGCTATTTCAGATAAGTATTTCAAGGAAAGCTTGCTTCCGGAGTTGTTAATCGAGGATTTAAATGCGTATGATATCATTTCACAAACCTTAAATGGTCAGCCTTATAACTTAGGCGACCCAATTGAGGAAGAAGGAAAGCACGTGCTCTTCTTCGAGGTGAAGGATAAAGCAGGCAATATTCAGCAACTAAGTGTGGAGTTTATTATTGATAAAACGCCACCGAAAGTGAATTTCGAGGGTGTGAAGAAAAACGAAACATATCGGGACCCAGTGACCCTTTCTATTAGCCTTGATAACCCAAGCGATTCACTTAAGTCTGTGAAAATCAATGGAGAACTCTTCAATGGCGATGTAAAAGAGGTAAACGGTACAAAAGTGGTTACTGTTACACTTTCTGATATCAATAAATACAAAGTTGAAGTGTTAGCTTTTGACGACGCAGGAAACGAGAATAATGAAATCGTTGAATTCGAAATCGTTGAAAAAAGCGTACTCGTCAAGTTCTATGAAAATAAAACGTTATTTGCGGGCACGATGGTCGGAATTGTCGGTGCTGCAGCAGCAGGTGCTGTCGCCCTCCGCCGCAGTATCATCCGCAGAAGAGATGAGAAGGATATGTAACAAAGATGTAGGCATTCGCTGTTTGGCGGATGCCTGTTTTAGAAAAAATAGTTTGGTAGAATCAAAGGAGGTGTAGTTTTGACTAGAATCACGATTAAACCTAATCAAGTAATGGGAATGAGCCCTCAATTAGGGTCCATTGCTTCAAAACTGTCCTCGATTAAGGGAGGCGTGTCTTCTGTCCAAAACTCCATTGATTATCGCATTTTGGCCAGGACTTCTGCACGGTCGCAACTAACTGAAGCAAGTCGATCAATCGATCAATTAGAAACAAAAGTAAAAAGAATAGAGTCCTTTTTAAATCTAGCAGTGACGCGTTATTCGTCGACAGAACGTTACTTAAATGGAGCATTTATGACGATGGAAGCTGTTCGCAATATGAAGCCGGCAATTCCGGAAACAGGTGGGAAAAAGGCCGAGTCGACAAAATCAAAAAACAATAACCCATCAGCACTTGTGCATAAAGTACTGTCCTATTTTAAAACGATTAATGACGGGCTAAGTGCCGGGGACATCGCCTTAGTTGGCTCCCAAGTATTGTCTGTAGCAACTTCAACTTTCTTAATGCGAAATTTAAAAATTAACTATGTAGGCGGTAAACCAACTGTAGGGCAAAGATTTCGCGGACAATATAAATTCACGGTAACCGCAAAGCCTTCATGGACGAGTCGAACAGGGTATAGCTCAAAGATTGCAAGATTTATTCACGACTTTTCACGGTCAACACCTACAAATCCAGTTTCAAAGTTAGCCCATTCTTTTATAAGTTCCTATAGGGGACCAGCTGCCTTGATAAAGCATGCTGCAGGGTTTTCAAAAAACGTGAATGCAGCCATGCAAGGAACAACACTAATGGGGCGTTTTCATAAAAGGATTACGATAGGTTCAAAAGAAGTGGCACAAAACGTCGCGAAAACACGAGGATTTACGGCTGTCGCGAAACGTATTCCATTTCTAGGAGGACTTGTCTCTGTAGGGGCTAATGCCACAGAGTTTGTTGATCCGAAAAATGCTAATTTATCGGTAGGAGAAAAAATAGGTAGATTCAGTGCAGGCGTTGGTACAGACGTAATTGCAATTGCAGGTGGTGCTAAGGTTGGTGCGATGATTGGTAGCTTTGGCGGCCCAGTAGGCATTGTTGTCGGTGGTGCGATTGGCGGTCTTTTAGGGGGAGTTGCCAGCACTAAATTTGGTGATCAAATTAAAGATGTTGGTCAAAAAATTGGTGGCGCAATCGAAAACGTTGGGAAATCAGTTTTCAACTCAGTTAAAAGTTGGTTTAATTAATTTAATATTGATAGGATGAAAAAATATGAATAATGTTACAGAAATAATTGACACAATCACGCTTGTTCTCGCTGCATGGTTCGCACTTCAATTTACTATCAGCCTAGTTACCCTTTTACTAGGCAGTGTTATGGTCGACTACGTAGAATTAGGTATTTTTAGAAATACAAATAATCCATTTCTCAAATTCTTTACTTTTGTCACTCTATTTATTTTTGGGTTAGGTCCATTTATTTATACAAAACTAAGTAAATACTCATGGATTGTTAGGAAACTACTCATGCTAGTCATCACACTAGGCATGGGAATCGTATTCATGATTATCTACTACATTATCAAGGCGTTATTACATGCGATATTTTTGTAGTTGAATATGTGAAAAGTGCTAATCGTGCCCTCACTGGAAGGCAACCAGAAGAACGATGGTAAGAAAAAACAGTAATCATTCCCTCACAGTCAAGCAACCGAAGGAGCGAGGGTATGAAAAGGCGTTAATCGTACCCTCGCATTCAAGCAACCGCAGGAGTGAGTGTATGAAAAAGCGTTAATCGTACCCTCACAGTCAAGCACCCGCAGGAGCGAGTGTATGAAAAAGCGTTAATCGCACCCTCGCATTCAAGCAACCGCAGGAGTGAGTGTATGAAAAGGAGTTAATCGTACCCTCACAGTCAAGCCCCTGCAGAAGTGAGTGTATGAAAAAGCGTTAATCGTACCCTCACAGTCAAGCAACCATTGGAATGAGGGTAAACAAAGACATTAATTGTCCCCTCGTACGGACATAACCAGAAGAGTGAAGGTACGAAAACACAAACGGCTCCGAAAAAAGCACACCACATCTTCAAAACCAAAGGAGGTACCAAAATGAATCATGCGTTAACATGTACAACGGAGGAAATAGCTTTATTGGTTACAGTTTGCGGTTATCCGGCTGTGGCGAAAGGAATCGCAGAAGCATCCTACGGGGAAAAGTCACCTGCGGAGTGGGATGCCATCATGGAATCAACTATCCACCAGTTGGTAATCAAATCGCTTTGGGACCCAGATAAATCTGGGGAAGATGAACACCCCTTAAGCGATGAGATGCAAATTTTTATTAAGCAATATGTAGAATCCAAATGGATGATTCGTTGCTCGAACCTCTCTGGACGAAGTGTTTTAATGATCCACCATTTTGAAGAAGATATTTGGCTTGCCCATGTTATTGCAGAAGACATCATGCATGAATTCGCCTTATTATCAAATGAGGAAATTCCGACGGTCATAAAGGATTTTTACGCATTTGACAACTCAGGCAATCAACTAGCAGAAAATCACGAATTCTTCCTCACTGACCAAGCTTTTGATTGGTTGAGTGATCAGTCAAAGACAGCGAAGGTCCGGAAAAAAGCAAAATTCACACCACCAGAAGAACAGAGCTTCAATTCCTTCATCGAAGACCTGGAGGAACACGAATGGTCACTTTATAATATTTCACACTTTGAGATTCCCAACATAGAGGGAGATTTTCTGCTCGCAAATATTGTTTTCTTTTTACCTTCAACACAAGGAATGTGGATCGTTGAATACGTGGAAGATGCCAAAAAGCCAGTCCACATCAAATTAAATACATACGAGGAATGGCACGAAATGCTAGATGCCGTTGGAGCAGTGGCTGCTTCGGTTGAGGTATAAAATCATATCCCCAAACCAAAGATGACTTTTACAGTCGTCTTTTTTTATTAGTAAATAGGAACTAGTAATGTAACTTAATGCGAGCCTTAATTCCTATTCCTTCCAATTTTATTATAATTTTTACCTTAAGTTTACAAGCTATTAACAGAGTACAGATAAGATTTACATGAAGGACAAAAATTGCGGGAGGAACGCGAGATGATTTTAGGGAAACGAGTGAGAAACAAGCTGAAAAAAGGATTGATTGTCATTTTCACCCTTACCATTTTATTGTCCAATGTAAGTCTTGCATTAGGACCGAAAATGGTATTTGCGGAGGAAAACCAGTCAATTAATTCAGCACTGGAGGCACAGAACCAACAATCTGAGGAACTTGGGGAGGAATCGCCTCCACTAGAACCGACCGACGACCAGACTGAACCTAAGGCAATTGAAGAACCTGAAACCCAGACAGACCCAGCAACCCAGGAACAGCCTGAAACCGAATCGCCAACCGAAGAGGTACCACAAACCCAAGAAGACACAACGACCGAAGAGGCACCAGCAACTCAAGACGCAACAACAACTGAAAAAGTACCACAAACCCAAGAAAACACAACAATCAAGGAGGAAACTCCGCCAGCACCAACTGGTGAAGCACCTCAACCAACCGAAGTGAACACGGATCAGCTTCCACATCTTCTTATTACTGAAATTTCGCCGAACTCAAAGGGCGCTGGGACCGACTATTACGAGTATTTTGAGCTTTACAACAACACCAATCAACCGCAAACATTAACAAATTTCACCTTTACATATCGTTATACCGACACAGGGAAAGACTTGCTCTTTCAAATCCCGGCAACAACTATTGAACCACAAGAAACATTCGTATTTTGGTTTAATAATGGAAATAAAACTCTAGCTGATTTTAACGCGAATTTTGGAACGGATTTACCAGAGGAAAAAGTAGTCCAGTTTACGGATGTCTTTCCTGGATTTGCAAATGGCGGCAACCGTGCTATCGTCATTAAAAATCACCAAGGAACTGAAATTATTTCTGCTAGCTATTTAGCAGGGGAAACGGATAACACAGGGGCTGTTGTCGACTATAAATACCCACCTTCAGGAACGGAAATGGTGAAGCACCAAGTGCTCGCACAGCCAACTCCAGGTGAAATTCAGCAAGCACAGGTTCCAGAAACTCCGGTTAATCTTCCTGATGTTCCTGAGGACACAGAAGCACCTGTGATTACACATACACCAGTCACTAATAGCAAGCCGCTGACGCCAATTCAGATCGAGGCAAATGTAACAGATAACATCGCTATCCCATCAGTGACGCTTTATTACAAAATCGGTGACACATATGAATTTACGACGCTACCAATGAGTCCAAACAATGAAACTTATTCAGCAGAAATTCCGAGTTTCCATGTATTTGAGGATATCATCTATTATCTCGAAGCAAGTGATGGGGTAAATACAGAAAAAACCGCAGAATACAAAATTCAGGTCGTGCAGCCAGAAGTTGATTTTTCAAAAATCCCTCATTTGCTTGTAACTGAGCTTGTCCCCGATTCATCAAATGTAGGGTCAGCTGATGGCTATGAATTTATCGAAATCTACAATAACAGCAGTGAAGACATTGATTTTAAAAATTATAAAATGTACTACAGATATGGAACAGACCCAGGTACCGATGTTGTCTGGCCGTCCGTCCCAGAGGATGTGGTGATTCCAGTAGGGGAAACGCTTGTCTTTTGGATCATCAATACGCAAAACGGTGAGAAAACGGTCTCTGATTTTAACGCCAACTATGGCTCCAATTTGGTTGAAAACAAGAATATCGTTCGTATTTATAGCGACGGTATGGCAAATGGCAGCATGCGTGGACTAGTGATTGGAACAAACACTCATAAAGAGATTTCGGTCGCTTATTACAACGATGAGCCGAACGTAGATGACACCTTTACGAATAAAGGAATCGTCTATCTCTATCCAACTGATAAATCCACTCTTTCCAAAAAGGTGGGCATCCTGGATGCGACCCCAGGCCAGGTTGAAGGCTTCCAAGTCCCAAGTCAGCCTGTACGATTGGAAGAAGACACTGTCCCACCAACGATTGACAATCTAACGAAAACCACCGAGGTGAACCAGAAGGATAATATCGATATTGTCGCAAACATAACTGACGATAAGGAAGTCAAATCTGTCCGTTTGTATTATAAAATTGACCATCAGGATGAATATAGTGAAGCGATTTTACAAGAGAATTACGATGATCTCCTTTATCATCACACCATTTATTCACCTGATTTAATTGGACATAAGTATGTGGATTATTACTTCCTCGTGTCCGATGGAACAAATGAAGTAAAAAGTGAGAGCTATCACGTAACCATTACAAATGATCTTGATGACTCAAGCCTACGACTCAATCTGAAAAACGGGGAAATGCTTCGTGGGGAAAAAATCATCAAGGCGACTTCTGCAGTAGACACGCCAGATAAAATGAAGCTGTTGATTGATGGCAAGGAAGTAAAGGAAGGCATCTACCCGTCCCTTGAACACACGGCGTATTTCGCGTTTGAGGTAAATGGGCTGAATACGTATTTCCAAAACGCCGTTACGATGGGCGAAGAAGTTTTATACGTCATGGATAAAGATTGGCTCACACAGTGGAAAACATTCAGCATTCCAATAGAGCCTGAACGACTTCCGGTAGGTGACACAACGATAACTGTTCGTTCCGGTAACAAGGCATCGCCATTTGATCTTGATTCCGCAGAAAACCGTGATGACTATGATTTGCGAAATGTACGTCTAGTTCTTGCAGATGGAAGGGTGCTCAAGGACCCAAACTACAGTGACCCAACACGTATCCTGAAAATGAACGACAACAATCCATTCGTTGATTTTACGTTTACAATTACCGAAGAGGAAGCACATTCGCTAACCTATCAGTGGGATACGACTTCTGTTAAAGATAAGAAGCACAAGGTCCTCGTTCAGGATGCAGATGAAGAAGTCAGCACAGAGGTTTTAGTTGACAACACCGCACCTGATATTAAAACGAATTTGAAAAAGAAAGAATACAAGGGTGCTTTTACGATTGATGTTGATGTGAAGGATAAGCTTACCGGGGTTGACCAAGTAACGGTCACCTTAGATGGCAAGGAAATTAAGGTACCGTATGAAACAGCGTCCTCTAAGCTTGAGCCTGGTAAACATGAACTTAAGGTTGTGGCAACGGACAAAGTAGGGAATCAAAAAGAAGAGGTTTTTCATTTTGAAGTTGCTGATGAAAATCCATTGAAGCCAGAGCTGGTCTCCCCTAAAGTAAATGCTCAGGTTGATGGCGAACCTGTTTTACAGGTGAAAGTAAAGGATCCTACGAAGGATAAATTAGATGTCACTTTTTATGAGGCGTATCAATACGATGTAAACTCAGGTGTGAAAGGTTTTAAAAATGCAGGGGATTTTGAGCCGCCGAAAGAAATAATACCTGAAGGGGAGAAGGCGTTTACGTCTGAGGACACTTCGCTAGTTTCAAAAGCAGACGGCAAGTATTTGGTATCTGATTCGGATACTCAATTTCCTTATCATCGCTTTGACGTCACAGTAGATGCGTCACTTGATGAAAAGGATCGTGTCGAGCTTTTATGGATAGGAAACTCCCTTGAGGGCAGAAAAGTTTCGATGTATGCATGGAACCACCATACAGAAAAATGGACGTTAATTGATTACAAAGTAGCGGGTAAAGAGGATTTTGAACTCTCCGGTGAAGTTGGCGTGGGTGCCTTTGTACGAGAGTCAAAAATAAATGTGATTGTCCAAGACGAAATTCCAAGCTCTCCAGATGAATATGACTATACCTTCATTTGGATGTCAGACACGCAATTTTACGCAGAGAGCTATCCATATATTTTTGATCGACAAACTGAATGGATTGCCGAGATGAAGGAAAAGCTCAAAATTAAATATGTGTTGCATACAGGTGATTTAGTGAATAAATCAAACCAGGAGTATCAATGGAAGAACGCCGATAAAGCGATGAAGGTACTTGATGACAACAACATCCCATACGGAGTTCTGGCAGGAAACCATGATGTCGATCAAGTGAGTAATGACTATTCCCAGTTTTATAAATATTTTGGGGAAAATCGATTTAAGGATAAACCTTATTACGGTGATTCCTACTTAAACAATCGCGGTCATTATGATTTAATTTCAGTCGGTGGTAATGATTATATTATGGTGTACCTCGGTTGGGGGATTACGGATGAAGGTATTCAGTGGGTGAATGATGTGCTGGCAGCGCACCCGGATCGCAAGGCGATATTAAATTTTCATGAATACTTGCTTGCGACAGGAACTAGACATCCGCTAGGTGACAAGCTCTATAACGAAGTCGTTGTTCCAAATAAAAATGTGATGATGGTGTTGAGTGGTCATTACCATGGGGCACAAACATTAGTTGATGAAATTGACGATAACGGAGATGGAGTTCCTGACCGTACTGTGACACAAATGCTTGCTGATTATCAGGCCGGACCTGAGGGTGGCCAAGGCTACATGAGACTGTTACATTTTGATCAAGACAATAATCGCATTGTGGTTAATACGTATTCACCTTATCTTGATGATTATAATTACTACAACTCAGATGCGTATCCTGAAAAAGATGAGTTTGTGATTGATATGGATTTAACACCAGTAACAAAACGAGTCGCAACCGATTATTTTTCAGTAAATGTCTACACCGATCATGTAATTGGCACTGACAAGGCGAAAAGTGGAAAAATCGCGGAGACAGTATGGAAAGGGTTAGAAAAAAGTCGTTCCTATTCATGGTACGCTGTAGCCGAGGATAAATACACGGGCCGTACAACTTCAGATATTTGGACTTTTCGTAAATAGCACACACTGAAAAAAGGGTTGGAGACGGCCCTTTTTTCGGTTCTAGATTCATTTTTGTAATAATTATTCATATCTTGTTACAAACTAATCCTGTAGATGTATATTTTGTTGCTTTACCACGTTATTTGGCTGGCGTTTACTTGGTTTTGAACCCATGATATACTGCCAAAGGCTAGCAATCGGAGGTATTTTCATGAATAGAAGAAAACGTCAGCACGAAGTACATCCAACACTTCAAAAGGTAAAGGAATACATATACATACTACTGGGTTCAGCCACGGTGGCTCTTTCTTTCAATCTGTTTTTGTTACCGAACCAGGTCGCATCTGGCGGTGTAAGTGGGATTAGTACAATCCTGAACTCCCTCTTAGGTTGGGAAGCCGCTTATGTTCAATGGGCTTTTAATATCCCTTTATTCATTGCAGGGGTCATTTTTCTTGGAAAGGTATATGGTGCCCGTACATTAATTGGCACTCTTTTTCTACCATTTGTTGTTTACCTTTCGAGAAATCTGGAACCAGCAACACTTGACCCATTGCTCGGTGCGTTATTTGGCGGGATCGGAATAGGTTTGGGACTTGGCATCACATTCCGGGGCAATGCGTCGACAGGTGGGACAGACCTTGCTGCTCAAATTGTTCATAAGTATACAGGTATCTCTCTTGGAAAATGCGTCGCTTTTATTGATGGACTGATTGTTGTAACAGCTGCGATTGTGTTCGATATTGAGAGTGGACTTTATGCACTGATTGGACTTTTTGTCACAAGTAAAACGATTGATTTGGTACAGGTTGGACTAGGTAATTCGAAAATGGCTCTCATTATTACGAACCATCAGGATGAAGTACGACAGGAGATTTTTGACAAATTGGACAGAGGGGTAACGAAGCTCTCTGGATACGGCGGGTACACCGACGATGTGCGCCCAATGCTCATGTGCGTGGTTGACCAGAAAGAGTTCACAAAATTGAAACAAGTGGTTCAAAGCATTGATACAGCTGCATTTGTCGTCGTTATGGACGCTGCAGAGGTATTAGGAGAGGGTTTTAAAAGAGCGTAAAAGGGGTATAATAAGGATTGTATAATGGAAAAATTTATTACAGGGGGTAAATTCTGTGAAACGTAAGCTATTTGGATTTCTACTAGGAACTACGCTTGTATTTGCTCTAGCAGCATGTGGTGGTGGGGACGACGACAATGCAGCTAACGAGCCAGCAGGTGATAATGGCGGAGCTACTGCCGTAAATGCAGAGGAAGTCTACCAAGGCAATTGTGCTTCATGCCATGGTAAAGATCTAGCAGGTGCTGGAAGTTTCCCAAGTCTTCAACAAGTCGGAGCTAAATACTCTCAAGACGAAATTGCGGGCATCATCGAAAATGGCCGTGGCGCAATGCCAAAAGGTCTCATCAAAGGTGACGAAAAAGACGCAGTTGCTGCATGGCTAGCAGAGAAAAAATAATGTAATTTAGTATGTAGGCCTTCCGGGCGAACCGGAAGGCTTTTAATTTAGAAAAAATATTAAATCAGCATCCAGAACCTACCACCTCCCCTACTACCAATATTTACACACCCCCACTCGAACCCATCTTCGTCGCAATCTTAACTACCATGAAATGAAAATGTAATATTTTTAGTCGTTTTTTGACGAATAATGATGTTATAATGAAAAATGTAATGAAATATAGTTGATTTTGTCTTATAATTTCAAATTGCATAGATTAAAAGGGGCGCAAGTATGTTCAAAGAGACATGAGCGCTTCTATTTTCATTTGATAGATTACTAACTAGCAAACAAAATGAGTGGTGGGCCATACTGCCAGAATAAGAATGATAAAAAAACGATGATAGGTGATTCGTAATGATAGAAATGAAGGACGTCTATAAAAAGTATCCGAACGGCGTTATGGCCGTTAATGGTATTAATGTAAAAATCGATCAAGGTGAATTCGTGTATGTTGTTGGTCCGAGTGGAGCGGGGAAATCGACATTTATTAAAATGATGTACCGCGAAGAGAAGCCAACAAAAGGATCAATCATCATAAACGGCATCGACCTTGCTAAATTAAAAGAAAAAAGGGTTCCCCTTTTACGGAGAAATATTGGGGTCGTGTTTCAAGATTTCAAGCTTTTACCGCGATTAACTGTATACGAAAACGTAGCATTCGCACTTGAAGTAATTGAAGAAAACCCAAAGAATATCAAGAAACGTGTGATGGATGTGCTTGACCTTGTTCGTCTTAAGCATAAAGCACGATTTTTACCAGATGAATTGTCTGGTGGGGAACAGCAACGTGTGTCGATTGCACGATCCATTGTAAATTCTCCAGGTGCGCTCATTGCGGACGAGCCTACCGGTAACCTTGACCCAGAAACATCATGGGAAATCATGAATATTTTTGAAGAAATCAATTTCCGTGGGACGACCATCATTATGGCAACGCACAACCGTGAAATTGTGAATACTGTTAAAAAGCGTGTAATTGCGATTGAAAGTGGAAAAATTGCGCGCGATGAAGTAAGGGGTGATTACGGCTATGAAGCTTAACACACTCCGCCGTCACTTTAGAGAAAGTTCAAAAAACCTCGGGCGTAATGGCTGGATGACATTCGCATCTGTCAGCGCCGTGACCGTCACACTACTCCTTGTAGGTGTATTTTTAGTCATCATGATGAACTTAAACAGCATGGCGACTTCACTTGAAAAAGACGTTCGTATCAGTGTACTTACGGACTTAACGTCAACGAAGGAACAACAGGATGCCTTAAAAGAGCAAATTTCAAACATACCTGAAGTTGCAGAAGTGACATTTTCATCTAAAGAACAAGAACTTGAAGATATGATTGAAAGCTTTGGTGAAGATGGAAAAGTTTTCGCCTTATACGAGCAAAGTAACCCACTTCGTGATGTGTTCATTGTGAAAACAACGAAACCACAAGATATCATGAAGGTCGCCGATCAGGTTGAGAAAATGGAATACGTCTATAGTGTGAATTATGGTAAAGGAAAGGTCGAAAAGATTTTTAGTACCGTTGGCGTTTCACGTAACGTAGGAGTCGGGCTAATCATTGGACTTCTTTTCACCGCCATGTTCTTAATTTCAAATACGATTAAAATTACGATTTTTGCGAGACAAAGAGAAATTGAGATCATGAAGCTAGTTGGAGCAACAAATGCGTTTATTCGCTGGCCATTTTTCCTAGAGGGCTTGTTCCTTGGAATTCTTGGTTCCATCATTCCAATTGGGATCATTCTTGGATTCTATAATTTCTTATATGATTTGATTCAGCCACAATTGAGTGGAACATTCTTAGAGCTATTGCCATTTAATCCATTTGCATTCCAAGTAACGGGGCTGCTGCTTCTAATCGGTGCATTTATCGGTGTATGGGGAAGCTTAATGTCCGTTCGAAAGTTCTTAAAAGTATAAACAAAAGCACACCATATTGGGTGTGCTTTTTTTCGCTTTGAATCCATTCTATCTCGCAAGAATGGTTTTTGTTTTCTTTAGTTTCATCCCACATTTGCAGCTTGTGCTATGTTTGAGGATTTTGATTTCCGTTTTACATACTGGACAGATTTGTTTTGGCATCTTAAAAATCACCTTCTTTTCTCTGACACGATTGACAAAGTCCGTACACTTCCATTTGATGTGAATGAATTTTAAACTTGGTTAGCTTGTTCGCAACATCCTCGATTTGAGTAAGCGTCGGGTAATTAAAATCAATAATGTCTCCACATGCTTCACATAAAATATGGTAGTGATTTGGTTGATTGGCGAGTTCATATTTGCTCAATCCGTTGCCATATGGCAGTTCTTTTAAAATCCGTAGTGAAACAAACAGTTTGACATTGTTGTAAATGGTGGCAAGGCTAATATGTGGTATTTGACGATGAATGTCCTCCACAGTTGGATGACCTTTTAAGGAAAGGATCGTCTGTAAGATTAATGTTCGTTGAGGCGTAATGCGTAATCCGCGTTCTTTTAAAAAGGGTATGAGTTCTTGCATGAGTAACAACCTCTTTTATTGATTTTTAAAAGAATAGGTATCCGAGCAGCGGATACCTATACTATGTGAGAATAAAATGAAACGAAACTTATTTTGCTAAAACTTCACCTGGTACTTTTAGTCCTAAACCTTCTGAGATACGATTTCCGTACTCTGGGTCAGCCTTGTAGAAATGACTGATCTGACGAAGCTTGATTTCCTCTAATTCCACTGGCTTCATAGATGCCACTATTGTATCAACAAGACGGCTACGTTCTTCCTCGCTCATTAAGCGGTAAAGGTTACCAGCTTGTGTGTAGTGATCGTCTTGATCGTAAGCTACACTATCTGCAATACCTTCAACAGGGAAAGCGTGCTGCTTCGCTTCTGGCGCTTCTTTTGGACCACTAAAACTATTAGGCTCGTAATATACAGAACTACCACCGTTGTTATCAAATCGCATTTGACCGTCACGTTGATAGTTATTCACGTCCACTCTTGCACGGTTGATTGGTAATGATTGATGGTTCGCACCAACGCGGTAACGATGTGCATCGTGGTATGCAAACAGACGACCTTGAAGCATTTTGTCAGGTGATACATCGACACCAGGTACTAAAGTTCCAGGAGAGAATGTCGCTTGTTCAACCTCTGCAAAATAGTTTTCAGGGTTGCGATTTAATACCATGCGGCCCACTTCGATTAGTGGATAGTCTTTTTGTGACCATACTTTCGTGACATCGAATGGATCGAAACGGTATGTATTCGCATCTTCCAATGGCATGATTTGCACGTAAAGCTTCCAAGCAGGGAAGTCCCCTTTTTCAATCGCATTGAACAAATCCTCTGTATGATAATCTGGATTTTCTCCAGCAAGTTTTGTCGCAACCTCGTTCGTTAAGCACTTCACACCTTGTTCTGCACGGAAATGGTACTTAATCCAAACGCCTTCACCATCCGCATTTGTCCACTTAAATGTATGGCTTCCATATCCATTCATATGACGCCATGTTGCAGGAATTCCACGATCCCCCATTAACCAAGTCACTTGGTGTAAAGATTCAGGAGAATGAGACCAGAAATCCCATACTGCTGTTGGGTTTTTTAAGTGTGTTTGGGGATGGCGCTTTTGTGTATGAATAAAATCAGGGAACTTAATCGCATCGCGGATAAAGAAAATCGGTGTGAACGATGTCGTAATTTCCTTCTTCCGTATAAAATTTAACCGCAAAACCACGTGGGTCGCGAGCTGTATCAGCAGAGCCGTTTTCCCCAGCAACCGTTGAGAAACGGATAAATAGAGGAGTACGCTTGCCAACTCCGTTAAATAACTTTGCTTTTGTATATGTTGATACATCATTCGTTACTTCAAAATAACCATGTGCTCCACTACCTTTCGCGTGAACAACACGTTCAGGTACACTTTCTCTATTAAAATGCGCTAATTTTTCTAGAAGGTGTACGTCTTGGATTAGTACCGGTCCTCTTGAACCAGCTGTGATTGAGTTTTGGTTATCTCCAACTGGAGCTCCCCAACTTGTTGTAAATTTATTAGTAGTCAGCTAGATCACCTCTTGGGAGTATTTTCGAATATGCATATTATAATAACATCTATAAAATAAAAATCAATACTTTTTTATAATTATTATAATGTGCGATGAATAGATCATTTATTTCACAATATAAAACAACGACAAATATGCGTGTAATACCGATATTTCGTTCGATAATTATGCTTTTTTACTAATGGATTTTTATTTAGTGGAATCTACTAATTTTCAATTACGAATTGTTTTATGTTATATTTGAGAATAAAAAGAGAATCGAAAGTTACTATTTTTCTCCAATTACAAAGGAAAATGAACAATTGGAAATAATTACGTTGATATTTAACTATAGGAGATAAAAGGCATCATGGAAGCATAGAAGGAGGGGGATCACAAGATGACGGCTTAGGCACGGGGGAATCTGCTGACTCGTTAACAAATAGGCAGATTACAGCATCCGTCACTCCAGACCGATGCTGTGTAGGGTTAAAAAAGCATGGAAATTTGCTAAAAGCCATAGAAGTCTCACTAACGACCATAAACGATTCGTTATTTACTGTCGTTAATCCCAAAATACTGTTTTTAACTGAAGGATTACTGGTTTTAATTATAAAACACTGTTTTTAATCCAGAATTACTGTTTTTAGCAAAAAACGAGGTCAAAATCCCCGTTTCATTTCTACAACTCCTTCACAAATGCATAACTTTTCCGCTCATACTCCATTTTTTCTTCGTAAAAACGATGCGCATCCACTCGCTGTAATCCAGACGTCAAAGCCACCTTGCCACAGCCTAATTCGCGAGCAAGCTCATGTATATAGGAAAGAAGCGCTTCACCATAGCCTTTTGAACGCCCAGCCTCATCTGTAACCAAATCATACACATACATATTCTTGCCGTAATAAAGATTGAGTTGTTGTGCGACGCCAGTAACCGCCACAACCTCTTCCTCGTCAAATAATGCAAACAATCGATACCCCTGAAGTTGCATCTCCGTAACCAATGCCACAAATTCCTCAAGCGTCAAATGCGTTCGCAATTGCTTCATAACCGGAAATGCCATTTTCCACTCATCGACAGTCTGTAATTCACGAATTTCATCCGCCAACACCATCACTCCTCAAAATTATTTTCTCTATCATACAGCGGATATCCACCAGTTACTACATTTTTCTTTACTTCACTCTAAAAAAACTTTTATAATGAGAAAGGAACGAAATTTTTTACCCATGCACATCGAGGCGTAGCCTCATTTTTGTCATAAAGTGTACAAGCAGTACATATTTTTATACAAAGGCATCGCACTAACGCATGTGTGGTGCCTTTTCCTGCAACTCGATCCAGATAGTCAAAAAGACCCGTCGCACATCCCAATCGTGACATTTTGACTATCATATGTGAGAGAATGTATGAATAAGAACATAAAAGCTACAAAAATTAACGGTATGCATTTGTATTTAGAGATGAGGAGGAACACAGGTGAGTCGTAAAGTTGTCGCATTATATATGGTACTATCCTTACTATTAGGGGCGAGTGCTACATTTTTAGTGGTTCAGTTGCTTGACCAAAACGAACAACCACTCGTTCAGCAACCAACTCAAAACAAAGAAGGCACTTCTAAAGAGGACACAAAAAATTTATCTAAAATCGATCAAGCGTACAACATGATCTTATCAAGCTATGTTGAAAAGGTTGACGAAAAACAATTAATAGAGGGCGCTATTCAGGGAATGGTTAGTACGCTGAATGACCCGTATTCTGCATATATGGATGAAGAAACTGCTGCCCAGTTCAATGAATCACTGGAATCATCATTTGAAGGAATTGGCGCAGAGGTAAGCATGATGGAGGGCAAGGTCACAATAGTCGCTCCATTCAAGGATTCACCGGCTGAAAAAGCAGGGCTAAAGCCAAATGACCAAATCATCAAGATTGACGGAGCTAGCATCGAGGGTCTTGATCTGTACGAGGCTGTTTTAAAAATCCGTGGTGAAAAAGGAACGGTTGTTACCCTGCAAGTCATGAGACCGGGTGTAACCGATTTAATGGACGTCAAAGTAACTCGTGACACCATTCCAATTGAGACTGTATATACAGACTTAAAAGAATATAACAACAAAAAGCTGGGTTTTATTGAAATCACATCGTTCGCAAATGATACTGCAGAGGATTTTGTTATGGGACTAAATGAATTAGAGGACAAAGGCATTGAAGGCCTGATAATCGATGTTCGTGGAAATCCAGGTGGACTCCTCGAAAGTGTTGAAGAAATTTTAAAACAGCTTGTTACAAAAGAAAAGCCATATGTTCAAATTGAAAATAGAAACGGCGAAAAGCAGCGCTTCTTCTCGACTCTTGAAAAACCTAAGGACTACCCAATCGTCGTATTAACAAATGGAGGTAGTGCTTCTGCGTCAGAGATTTTAGCAGGTGCGTTAAAAGAAGCAGGTGGTTACGATCTAGTCGGTGAAAAAACATTTGGTAAAGGAACCGTCCAACAGGCTCGCGACATGGGCGACGGAAGTAATCTAAAATTAACGATGTTTAAATGGTTAACACCGGATGGAAACTGGATTCACCAAAAAGGAATCGAACCAACTGTAGAGGTGAAGCAACCAGAATACTTCTATGCGAACCCAATTCAGTTTGAAAAAGAGCTTACACAAAACATGAACAATGAAAAAATCAAGAATGCTCAAATCATGCTGAGTGGATTAGGATTCGACCCAGGTCGTGAGGACGGCTACTTCAGTGGAGAAACCGTCATTGCAGTAAAAGCCTTCCAACAAGCAAATAAGCTAGAAGCAACTGGTACAATCAACGAAAAAACAGCAGGCGCTATCGAAGCAAAAGTCATCGAATCCATCCGTGACCAAAAGAACGACCAACAACTCAAAAAAGCAATGGAAGTCATAACAAAATAAAACCTCAAAACACCTCTCCTATGCCGGAGAGGTGTTTTTTGAAGCCACGGGGACGGTTCTTGTGGTCCCGTTAACGTCTTCCTTCTTCCGGTCATCCGGAAGGTCGACTAACTTATGAGGATGTGCTACTTAACTAGCGGATATCGTCTGAACACGCTGATATGCGTCAACGCTCGAACATTTGCACTAAACTAGGATATGGGTGCAAAATTGATATATCGGCCAAACTTGGCAGTATGTCGGACAAAACCAAATACCCGACTCCAAATCCCCAACTTCCTTTTTCCATAAAAACAACGTATGCTTTACGTCAAGTATTTGGTACAATAAAAGTTAGTATATCGAACGAAAATTTTTACATATAAAGTCAAATCCATAGGTGGTGAAAAGTTTGATTGAAGCATGGTTACTTGAATTTGCAAAAGGAATTGGACGATTCTTTCTGCACCCATTGTTTTACTATTTTGCCGGATATTGCGTGCTCCTAGGCTATTTCCGCGTTAAACGTGAACGGCGCTCATTTCATATAAGAGTAGAAGACGGATTCTACGACCTAAGATCACTCCTTCCAGGTGGTTGGATTGCGGGATTACTCATTTCCGTCCTAACCATCGCTGCGGGTGTTGTGATTCCATTCGGTAGTATCGTGTTAATCGCAATCGTCACATTATTACTCAGTTTGCCAATCAACACACGCTTACTCTCTCCTGCATATATTTTAGGAGTATCGTTTTTCGGAATTATTTTGCTCTCGAATCTATCGGTTGAAAATAAATATATTACGAGATTGCTAGACGACATGGGCAACACAAGTCTACCATCAATTGCAATTTTACTAGGTGCCCTGTTATTAGCGGAGGGCATACTGATTCTGAAAAAAGGTCATTTCGGCACGTCACCAGACCTTTTAAAAAGCAAACGCGGGCTTCCGGTCGGCACTCACATTTCGCAAAGGTTGTGGCTAGCACCTGTATTTTTACTGATGCCAGGAGAAGCTCTCACCACACATTATGAATGGTGGCCGGTATTCACCGTGTCCGGACAAGCATACTCATTGATTTTAGTACCATTCGGAATTGGTTTTTATCATAAGGTAAAAAGCATGCTCCCTACACAAAGTATTCCGGTCGTTGGAAAACGCGTTGTCCTATTAGGCATTGTCGTTTCTGCTTTAGCAGTTGTGAGCATCTGGTTTCCGGTTGCAGCAATCATTGCAGCGTGTTTTGCATTAGCCGGACGTGAACTCATTTATTTAAAGCACTATTTCATGGACGAATCGAAACCATCGATATTTTCACAACGAAACCAAGGTTTGCTTGTTCTCGGGATTATTCCACAATCGCCAGCTGAAAAAATGCAAATCAAAATTGGCGAGACGATTTCAAAGGTCAACGGCATTCAAGTAAAAACCGTCCAAGAATTTTACTCGGCACTCCAAAAAAATCGAGCCCTATGTAAGCTCGATGTGTTAGATATAAACGGTGAGGTCCGATACGTGCAACGCGCCTTATATGAAGGTGAGCACCATGAACTTGGCATCCTTTTTGTGAACGAAGGAAAGAGATGGAAGCATAAAGCAGTGTAAATGTAATTTTTCATAATTAATCGGAATGAATTTCATAATTCTTCGAAATGAATTTCATAATTTACTGGAAAAGTGTGAAGTAAAATAATATGGATTAAAAAGAGAAACGGCTTATGACGTTTCTCTTTTGCTAAGGAGATACTTCCCGGAGGAAAAATATGATTCTCTAAATGATTTATTGTTTAATAATTCTATGATGGCCAAAATTCTAAAGTATGCCCTATATGTTTAGAAGAACTTAAACAAAACAACAAATTGTGTGATATTCGATAGGAACATAGCATCCTTCATAATAAGGAAACGGGCCACCTTGATCTTTTAAACGATAACTCTACTCGGAATATGTCATCCAGTTCATTGCCGATGAAGCTTCATCAATTTCATTGTGATCTCTTCAATTTTGGATTCATTCTTAATGGTTTGAATGACTTTCCCTTGCTTCATAAACAGGATGATGTCGCCCGTTTCGGCTGCTACATCCATCATGTGAGTAGAAAAAACAATGATTGTACCATTTTTTTTAATTTGATTAAGAATTTCAACGAACCGGTTTACCCAGTAGGGATCCAACCCATTTGTTGGTTCATCCAGTAACAAAACAGTTGGATTAGCTAAAATAGATTGACCGAATAGTAGGCGCTGTCTCATGCCTTTAGATAAGCTTTTTACTAATTCAGATTTCTTATCAAAAAGGCCGATTAAATCCATTACTTCGTTTATCCTCTCTCTTTTCACTTTCCGCAAAGAACCATAAAAACGAAGAAATTCTTCAACAGTCATCATTTCCTGAGCATGAAAGTCATCTGGCATGAAACCAATTTCTTTTAAATAGTTCTCACGGTCAAATTTAATTCCTCTCTCATTTATAGAAGTTGTACCACTTGATGGAGAGAGAATACCTGCAATTATTTGTAGTAATGTACTTTTGCCGGCACCATTTCCACCGCATAATACAACGCACGTTCCTTCTTTTACATCAAAAGAACATGGGTATAACGCAGTCTTTTTCTTATAAAGCCTCGAAACGCCATCTACTTTTAATCCTGTCATCGTCTTTTCCTCCATTCCAACATGCTCATCGAAAACAATAACATTAATGTCGAAAATCCAATGAAATATATTATATTGATGAAGATTCCTGAAGAAGAACCTAAAAAGGTCATAAGGGAATCATATGCTTGTCCAAAAACGGCACCACCATCGAGTGATAAAACAAAGGACACCCGAATGAATTCAGCAGGGTTAACAAATAAACCAAATTTCATCAAAGGCGCGATCCAAGGGTAAGGGACTAAACCTAAAATACCAATTAACGCCGTCGGCCAGATCATGATGAGGAAAAACCAAATAATGACCGAAACCGATAATGCTTGCCACCTTGTCGATACGATACACCCTACGGTTATACCAAGAACAAGAAAGAAAAAAATCAAGCTAATCGAGAAAAAGTAGATAGACAAAAGCCATTCACTTGAAAAACTATTTCCAATCACAAGACCGATAACTATGCTTATTCCATAACTGAACGTGAACACGATTGCCTGAGCAGTAAATTGACCACCTATTTTCCCTACTATGTAGGACAGTGAAAACAAAGGATAAGTGGTTAACAACCGCCATTGACCATTCTCCATTTCATTGGCAATTGAAAAAGAACCAATGATTAACATAAATAAAGGAATAATATATAACGCTATATTAACTACCGTCCCAGTCATATTCGTATAACCGGTTAACGAAGGAGCACTTGCTTGTAATAAAAATAAGAGGGACAATACAGCAACCCATAAGACTAAAAAAGAATAATAGGAGCGTTGTCGCACCGTCATGCGCAGTTCAGAGCGCCAAATATTCCACATCTTCATTCCTCTTTTCGAAAATTCTTGTGCGTAAAACTTCTAACCATAATCTACCGTTTAATAAAATGAGGACCAGTCCAAAAATAGAACTAGCCCTCATACTATTAATGAGACTCACTATGATCAGTTTCTTCAGATTCTGAATGTGAATGGTGCTCATTATCGTGTCCATGCATCATGTCATGGTTTTGTTCCCAATCATGATCGGATAACTCGTCTGTCGTCATTAGTGTACTTCCTTCATTTTCAGTTACAAACTCCTCTGCGGAAGCTTTATCTTTAAAGGATATAACATTATACGCCATTGGCGTTTTAACTGATTGATTGTAAACATAAGTGGCATCATCAACCAATATCCATTCTTTATCATTGTAATCACGGACAAATTCAGCAGCAATTTTTTCATTTGGATTGGTACCAATCCATTCGTACATACAGCCCACATCGTCAAAAACCATAGATTTACCATTTTCTAAAACAATCTGGGTAGCATATTGATTGTCAACAACAGCCATATTACAGACCTCACAAGTGTCTGTTTCTTCATTAATATCAACTGGCTGAACCTCGTCATTACCGCATGCTGCAATAAGCAAAACAAATCCAATAAATCCAATTAAATAAAATAGTTTTTTCTTCAACTTCTTTTCCTCCCTAATATAAAAAGACTAGAACTAATTAAAATCATCACTATACTCATCACCCATAAACTAAAAATTGATGATGTTTCTTTCTCGACTGTCATCGTCATGTCCATTAAAGGAGCTGAATCTGTTAACAGCTGTTCAGGTGGACTTTTTAACATATTTTGTAATAAGATAAGTCCCGGAGCTTGGAAAAATAACCGATATTCTGGAACATTATTTGTTAGTGTAAGGAAATATGGGTCAGCCGAAAAGTTTATTTCACTCACACCATTTCCATCTACATCAATCTTGCTCGCAGCATCCCAATAGTTACCATTTACTTCATTATTTGAGCTTTCTATTGCCTGTGCATCATTGACATTCCCAACAAATGTATTACTCACTATTTGATTACCGGCAGCTTTTTGAAACTGTACGCCAGTAAAATTATCCATAATTTTATTAGAATTGATCCAGTTATTTTCAGCTTCTTCGATATAAATACCTACCCGATTGGAAATAAATTCATTTCCAGTCACTTTAGTGTCAAAAGCCAAATAGAGTAATAGTCCTTGTGCATTCACACTATTTTTATTTGAGTAAAATGCATTATTATTAACAGAGTTCCTCTTTGATTCCATCACCATCGCGCCCGTTGAATTTGATGTAGACACATTTTTACTAAGAACATTGTCATTTGAAAACATTAGATGCATGCCATAACGGGAATTTTGGATATCGTTTCGATATAATGTATTCTCATTGCTTTGCTCTAAATAAATTCCGTCAGAAACGTTGTCTATCAAAAGATTTTCAAACTGATTTCGGTTTGATTTCCATAAATCAATCCCATTTCCACGCTTGCTGCCTTTAATTTTGCTATCTCGGATAGTAACGCCATTCGCATTATCAAGTCTAATACCAAAGCGTCTAGTATCAATATCTAGTTCCTCGAGAATATGTTTGGAACCAGTAACATAAATAGCAGTATCCTCTTTTTCAGCTCCACAGTGTTCCACTTTAATATTTTTCAATGTAACTGCCTCACCACTGAGGGTCACAACAGGCTCTGCTTCACAAGAGCGAAGAAGCACTTCATCCTTTCCTTCTAGGGTAATAGGCTTGGTGATGATCACAGATTCCTCATATTCTCCTTCCTCTATTTCAACCGTATCTCCCTTTGAAGCTGTATCGATTTTAAACTGTAAAGTACTTGCTGCTTCAGATACAGATGGAATGTAAAATGATAATAAGAGGAGAAATATTACTCTTTTCAAAGTTTTCATTACTTAAGTATCCTCACCCTCCTATTGATTAGTACCTTTTTTAATATGATTATTGTATGAAGTTGTCTTCTAAATCATTATAAAACACAACAAAATTATTAAATAATAGCCCAAAAGAGTGATTTGAAAGCAAAAATGTTAAAAACGTTCAATAGATGATAAAATATAGACACATTATACCTGTAGAAAAAAGGTGAAGTCTTGAAGTATAAACAAATCAAATGGCTTATATTAATTCTTCCGACTTTTACGATTGCCTTTTGGGAATACATCCGCCATGAGTTTCTTTTACCTTATATCTCAATGGATCTTGGGAATGTTCTTTCTCCTATTTTAGTGTTTATCGTGACGCTATTGTTTTTACGGCGGTTATTTTCGATTTTAGAAAGAATGCAAGAACAACTTAGATTGGAAAAGACCAAGCAAGCAGCACTTATTGAAAGAGAAAAGTTAGCAAGAGAACTCCATGACGGAATTGCCCAATCGCTATTTCTCTTATCTATTAAAATGAATAAGTTTGGACGAAAGAATCGTCTCGAACAGGATGATGATTTTCAAAAAATCAAGCAAACATTGCAGCATATTCACGAAGATACTCGACAAGCGATTACAAACTTGAAATATATACCAAATGAAGTGCCGTTTAGTTGGACAGACACGATTTATCAGTATGTTACAGAGCTTAAAAATCAGCATTTGTTGGATGTTCAGTTTGACTGGGGAATTCAAGAGGATACCTTGTCAACCAAAGAAAAAAACGAGTTATTTGCCTGTATCAAAGAAGCTGTTATTAATGTGATTAAACACGCAAGGACAAATCAAATAAGGATTCACACAAAAGAAATAGATAGTTGTTGGGTTTGTCAAATTATTGATCAAGGAATAGGATTCACAAATGAAACGATTCAGTCTAGAAAGGGCTATGGGCTACAAATTATTAAAGATAGAGCAAAAGATATGGAATGGGAATTTTCAATGAAGAGAATAAATCATGAAACCATCATAGAGTTAAAAAAGGAGGACAAGTAGATGCAACCCTTTCGAATCCTAATTATTGATGATCACGCACATGCAAGAGAGGGAATACGGGAAATCTTAGAAGAATATGAAGACTTTCTGATTGTCGGAGAAGGGAAGAATGGAGAAGAAGCCATTAAGCTTACCGAAGAATTAATGCCTGATATTATTCTTATGGATATTCAAATGCCAGTAATGGACGGACTAGAGGCAACCAAAAGAATCAAAATCAAATTTCCCTATGTGAAAATTGTAATGATTACTGTATCAGATGATATCACAGATTTATTTGATGCGTTAAAGAAAGGAGCTCAAGGCTATTTATTAAAAAACATTCAATCAGAAACATGGTGTGAACATTTAAGAGCTTTTGCCTTAGATGAAGTCCCGATGTCTAAAGAAATTGCCTTTCAAATTTTAAAAGAGTTCCCGCAAAGCAAAGCCATAACGAAAGAGAAAATCCCTCTGTCTAGTAGAGAATTAGAAGTACTCCAATTAGTGGCCAAAGGATTATCAAACCGAGAAATTTCAGATACGCTGTTTATCTCGGAACATACGGTCAAAAGTCACCTAAAAAACATCTTAAGCAAACTTCATTTAGATAATCGCGTTCAACTAACAAGCTATGCTTATCAACAGGGCTTGATGAATTAGCAAAGGGAGTAGGCATTATGATTTAAACAAGGTTAAACAAGAAGAATAACTCAATTAAAATAAATGAAAAGCGTGAGGGAGTGCAAGGAACTCGTTTTACGGTTGCTTCTTCACTGGATATCTAATTGGTACGCAGGTATTAGGAGTAGTAAATTTCTCTCCTATGTTAACTGTGCAATAGTAGTTAGTACGTTCAATAGACTTTAAATCTTTTGATAATATAAAGAGCATAGGCCCCATAGGACCTATGCTCTAGGATTAATTTAAAGCTTTTTTCAATGTATCAAGATTTTGCCTCATTATACTAAAGTAATCAGTACCATTATTCTTATCTTCTTTTGTAATGGATTCAAGGTTGTGAAGGGTTAAGGCTTCCGCATTTAGTTCCTTTTTTACCATTTCCGCTATTTTGGATGTTAAATTCTGATCAAATATCACAAACTTGATGTTATGTTCCTGGGCTGTGATGATTGTGTTTTTTAAGGCCTTTTGAGTCGGCTCATTTGTTGGTGATAAACCGGAAACACTAAATTGTTTAATGCCATATCTTGATTCCCAGTACCCGTAAGCTGCATGCGAAACTAAAATTTCTTTCTTTGAAGACTGATCAATAACATTCTGGAATTCTTGGTCTAATTCTAGCAAGTTAGCACGTAATTCTTTAAAGTTTTTTTCGAAATCTTCCTTAGCCTCTGGTTTTAAATCCTCAAGTGTATGAAGTACGTTTTCGGCTAATTCTATTGCTAATACTGGATCTAACCAAACGTGTGGGTCAACGTCGCCATGGTGATGGTGATGCTCTTCCGTACCTGACTCACCTTCCTGATGCTCATCATGGCTGTGGCTTTCTTCGGAATCCGAATCAGAATGATGGTCATGATCTTCTGATTCAGTTCCTTCATCATGCTCATCATGGCTGTGGCTTTCTTCGGAATCCGAATCAGAATGATGGTCATGATCTTCTGATTCAGTTCCTTCATCATGCTCATCATGGCTGTGGCTTTCTTCGGAATCTGAATCAGAATGATGGTCATGATCTTCTGATTCAGTTCCTTCATCATGCTCATCATGGCTGTGGCTTCCTTCGGAATCCGAATCAGAATGATGGTCATGATCTTCTGATTCAGTTCCTTCATCATGTTCATCTTGCACTTTAGATAACTCCATTCCTTCTGTAGCCTTCACCAGTTGTACCTTTTCCTTTTGTAATGTACTATTGGCAGCATCAATGAAACCTTCCACACCCGCACCAATATAAATAAGAGCATCTGCCTCGGCAATCTCTACCATTGTTTTTGCAGTAGGTTCAAATGTATGAGCATCAGCTCCTAGCGGAAATACACTTTTAACCTCTACGTGGTCACCACCGATTTTTTCTGTAAAGTCCTGTAATGGAAAAACTGTAGTGAAAATTTTAAGGCGCTCAGAAGAGGTGGTCGTATCATTGACCTCGTTTGTGCTTGTTTTCTTCTCGGCTGTGCATCCAAATAAAAGAGTGCTTGTTAATAAAAGTAATAATGCGAATAAGTATTTTGTCTTCATAATTTCTCCTCTCAATTCATAACCATTCCGATTTATTCGGCATAGTTTATATATATCGTAATCATTCCGATTTTATAACCAAAAAAATATCAATTTTTATGTGTAGGCTAAAATAGGTCAGGTAAGGTACTCCAGTCCATCATCATTTCTTCGTCTGATAATAAACATTTATCCAAGCTCACAATCAGTTGTTCTTTTTCCATATCAATTCCAATCAATACTAACTCTGTTTTCCGGTCGCCGAAGAGTGGATCCCAATCCTCCAAAACTTCTGGTTCCTCTTCAAAAATAAATTCCCTTTCCACTGTTGGCAGAGATGCAATCCAATTTCCAACAGATTGAAATGCAAGGGAGGGACCAGCTTGAGATAATAAAATGGCCTCGTTATTTCTTGAGGCAATCCAGATGAAACCTTTGGCCCGAACGACCTCAGCAGGCCAATCCGATAACCAAGCTGCAAGTCTCTCAGGATGAAATGGAATTTTGCTTTTATAAACAAATGATGAAATACCATATTCCTCTGTTTCAGGAGTATGCTCTTCGTTTAATTCTTTAATCCATCCAGCTCCCACACTGGCTGTTTCAAAGTCAAACAGTCCTGTATTCAATACCTTCTGAAGGGGGACATTTCCAAAACTTGAAAGAATGACCTCTGCTTCTGGATTTAGTTTGGCGATGATTGCTTTAAGTTGAACCACTTCTTCTTGTTTAATTAAGTCAGTTTTATTCAATATTATGATGTTTGCAAATTCAATTTGATCAATTAATAAATCGACAATATCTCGATTATCTCCAGCATTTACTGCTTGTTTTCGATCAAGGAGCGTCTCACCACTAGAAAAGTCATGCCAGAAACGACTTGCATCAACTACTGTGACCATTGTGTCTAATTTGCAAAAACTTGATAAATCAATACCGAGTTCTTCGTCAAAGTATGTGAAGGTTTGAGCTACTGGGATTGGTTCACTAATACCGGAAGATTCAATCAGTATGTAATCAATATTTCCTTGATTTACTAGGCGTTCAACTTCTATTATCAAATCCTCTCGGAGCGTGCAACAAATGCAACCATTTTGCATTTCAACTAATTTTTCTTCTGTACGAGAAAACCCACCACTTTTAATTAAAGCTGCATCAACGTTGATTTCGCTCATGTCGTTAACAATGACAGCGACACGTAGTCCTTGTCTGTTTTGTAAAACATGGTTTAGTAAAGTAGTTTTTCCCGAACCAAGGTATCCACTTAAAACTGTAACAGGAATTCTATTCATTTTCAGCCTCCACTTTTTAAATCGTAACGATTTCGTTTTACTTAAACGATAATATAATAGAACATTCATTTTTGCAAGCGAAAATGAATAGGAATAAAAAATAAATTTCCAAACTATTATTTACAATAGTAGGAGGTTTGTTTATTATGAAACGGAATCATTCTAATTTACATTGAATAAAAAACAGTTAGGTAATAAAGGGAGGTTTCACATGTTACGAATTTTTAGAAGTAGCATTATTGAAATAACAGGAGTTATTATAATCCTTTTTGTGTTATTTTTACTTACCACAGACATAGGGGGCTCCTTTTCGACTGCAATCCCTGATTCATTATTAAATCTAAACACGATATTTTTAAGTATTTTAATAGAGGCTCTACCATTCGTTTTAGTAGGAGTTCTCATAGCAGGACTTATTCAAATCGTGGTAACCGAGGAGCATATTCGTAAATGCATACCCAAAAATAAAGTTTTAGCTGTGATCATGAGTTGCGTTATAGGTTCATTGTTTCCTGGATGTGAGTGTGGCATTGTACCAATTGTACGGAGACTTATATCAAAGGGTGTTCCTATATATGCTGCGATGGGCTTTATGCTAACAGGACCTTTAATTAATCCGATTGTAATCGCATCGACCTATATGGCATTCGGGAATGATTTTAAGATTGCAATTTTGAGAATGGTGTTAGGTTTTTTCATTGCCTTAGTTATTGCTTTTTTAGTGAGTATATTTGTAAAGGGTACTCAATTTAGAAATGGGAGTATCGTAATTTCAAATGATGAATCTACTAAACAGTCTTTTAGTCATAAATTATGGGCGGTCCTTACACATTCAATTGATGAGTTTTTTGATATGGGAAAATATCTCATAGTGGGAGCATTATTAGCAGCTAGTGTTCAAACTTTTATGCCTGCTAGAGCACTACTAGAAACAGGAAGTGGGGTTGTTTCATCATTACTTGTTATGATGGGGCTGACTTACATTTTGTCCTTGTGTTCAGAAGCTGACGCTTTCATAGGTGCTTCTTTTAGTCATTTATTTCCAACTCATTCCATCCTTGGATTTTTAATTTTTGGACCGATGCTAGATTTGAAGAATACGTTGATCATGATGAGTGTGTTCCGGTTTAAATTTGTTATGTTCATGCTTGGAATGGTAGCATCAGTTATATTTGTTACTCTACTGTTGGTACAGAGCTTTTTATAGGGAGGAAAATACATGAAATTTCATTTTCAACAGGCTGTTAGAGCTTTTATTCTGCTTGCGTTTTCGGTTATGCTTTTTAATATGCATTTCACTGGTGAAATTACAAAATATATTAATCCAAAGTATGAGGGCTTAAGTCAACTTGCGTCTATCATATTTCTTATTTTATTTTTAATTCAGGTAACTCGAATTTGGACAGCAAAGGAAGAACATCACCATCATAACCATAATTGTAGCGATCACACATGTACTCATGATCATGGGGACACAAAATTTAATGCAAAAAAGCTAGTTTCATATAGTATTATCTTATTTCCACTTCTCACCGGTTTTTTCCTATCTCCTAAAACACTTGATGCAGCAATTGCAAGTAAAAAAGGAGGGATGGAGATTCTAACAAACTACCCGAAGACAAATAAAAAGGAAAAACCTAATGTTCAAGAGGAGGGGAGTGGGAATGCAGGTGAGGAAATTGTAAGTATACCTGAGTTTGATATTCACACCCCCATGAAAACGGAGGAATACGATAACCTCATCCAACTCCTAGAAAAAAGTCAAACCGTAAAAATGGATGATCATGTATTTAATGCTTATTATGAAGAGATCCATAAGGATTTTAGAAAATATCAGGGAAGAACGATTGAATTAAAAGGTTTTGTATACAAAGAAGAGGGTTTTACACAAGAACAATTCGTTATTTCAAGATTTCTAATCACCCACTGTGTAGCCGATGCAAGTATTATCGGATTCTTAACGGAGTTGCCTGAAAGTTCGTCAATTGATATTGATACGTGGATTGAAGTTAAGGGTATTATCGATATTACCACTTATAACGGCATGGAATTACCAATTATCAAAATAACAGAATGGAAAAAAACGACGGAGCCTGATGAACCCTATATATATCCATTAACAATTCAATTAATTTAAAAAGAATGTGGTGGAATAAATTTCAAGTTGATGTATTTCAGGAAGAGTCGGAAAGAAAATATTATTATGATAACTCATGTGAATTAATGATACCAAAATAATATTCCTGAAATAAAAGTGTAGATTTTACAATCAACACAAGTTTTATTTTATTATTACCGAATTATTATATATAAAATGAATTGGTGTTTACAAATCTGTGAAGAATGTACTTAATGAACGGATGTGCATTTTACTATCGTAAGAAGGTTATGGAATAGCTATAACTTTATCAAAAATGATATTTTCACAAAAAGCAAACCGTTATTTTGATCAATCTTTTTCTAACGGTTTGCTACTTCTTGTTTGTATATTGATTGAAGGTGAATAGTTTAAATTATATAGTTTTATAATACAATAAGTCATACAGTTGGATTGGTTACTTACTTCATGCATTTATCCTAAGTCTTGACCTGTAACAACAATATATCCAATTAAGAATAGATTCAATATAACAATTATACCAGTACATACCCATGCTACTATTTTTACGGGTAATTTGTTCGCAAACTCACCCATTTTCTTTTTATCGCTTGTAAATAAGACTAAAGGTATCACGGCAAATGGGAGTGCTAAGCTTAAGACCACTTGACTCCATAATAATAATTCGCCAGTTCCTTTAGAACCCGCCAGCCAAGTTACAATAAATGCTGGAATAACAGCCAATAAACGTGTAATTAAGCGGCGAAGCCATGGTGAGATTCGTAAATGAATAAATCCTTCCATAACAATTTGTCCGCTAAGTGTTCCAGTAATGGTAGCATTTTGACCGGATGCAAGTAAGGCAACAGCGAATAGGGTACTTGCTATACCTACCCCGAGTGTTGGACTAAGTAGTTCATAAGCCGCTTCAATTTCCGATACATCTAGAGTTGTACCATAAAATGCTGCTGCTCCCAAAATCAAAATAGCAGAATTGATGAGAAAAGCAACGCTTAATGAAAAGGTAGAATCAATGAGGGAAAATTTAATGGCTTCTCTTTTTCCTTCAGTGGTCCTCCGATATTGTCTGGTTTGCACTATCGAAGAATGCAAATATAAATTGTGCGGCATCACCGTTGCTCCTAAAATACCTAAAGAAATAAAGAGCATTTGTGGATTTGTTACAATTTCAGGTTTAGGAACAAATCCACCAAATAAGGCGGCAATTTCCGGCTTTGAAACAATTACTTCGAATGCAAATACGACAAAGATCGTTACCATTAAAACAATGACAATAGATTCAATAATACGAAAGCTTTTCTTTTGCAAATAAAGTAAAAGCAAAACATCTAATGTAGTTATGGTTATACCCAGTAATAAAGGGATGCCAAATAATAAATTTAAGGCAATGGCTGAACCAATAACCTCGGCTAAGTCTGTTGCAATTATAGCTAATTCGGTTAATATCCAGAGAACAAAGGCTGTTTTCTTCCCGGTTGCATCCCTTGTAGCCTGGGCAAGATCTCTTCCTGTGACGATTCCAAGTTTTGATGCCAATGCTTGTAAAAGCATCGCAATTAAGTTTGAAAGTAATATGATAATTAACAGAGTGTAACCGAATCGTGCACCACCAGCGATAGATGTTGCCCAGTTTCCTGGGTCTACGTACCCTACGGCTACTAATGATCCAGGCCCCATAAAGGCAAGTAACTTACGCCAAAATCCTCCTTTGTTCGGAACACTTACTGTATTATTTACCTCTTCTAAACTTACACTCGAGCTTTGCTTTAACCAGCTATGCTCTTTTGGCTTAAATTCTTGCTCTTTATCCATTAATCATCTCTCCTAGAATGTAAATAAAGTTAAAAAACTTTCCCTAGGGAAACTTTTTGTTTGAAAAAGTGACTTAATTTACGAAATCATTTTAACTCTGATTTTTGCCTTTGTAAATATTTTTGATTGCCCGTAACTTTGGGCGTTAGATAAAGAATTAGCGAGCTATACTGTTGTTATAAACGCATAAAACATAGTATTGTTTATTTAAAATTAATATCGTAAATTTGAGTACTATTTCAAAATTAGTGTTCCATTTGTACATGAATGTAATACTACCTACTTGAACAAATTGTTTTTGAATGATTTTTATATCTCAATAAAATAGCATATAATGTTTTTGATAAGTTATCATAAATGTTTAAGGGTATTAATATATATTCATTGATTTGCTATTACCTTATTTCAGTTTGTACCGTCGTGTTACTAATGATTAAAAACGTGTTACTAAGTGATGCGATCCGTCAATGGATTAATGAAATTAAAAAATAGGAGGACATGATGGAAGATTCAATGTTAAAGAGATTTGGTATCTCGATGGAGGGGAATTTACTTCGTAAGTTTGACAGCTTAGTTCAGCAAAAAGGATATGAAAATCGCTCAGAAGCGATTCGCGATCTTGTTCGTGATGCGCTTATCCAACACTCGTGGGAAAAGGATGATCAAATTGTTGCAGGAAGTATTCTACTATTCTATGACCATCACAAAAGAAATTTATTAGAAGAGCTGACAAAAGCCCAACACGATATGCATGATATTATTATGTCCACTACACATTTTCATTTGGATCATAATAATTGTCTTGAGCTCATTATCGTAAAGGGAAGAACAAAGGACATTCAGGAGCTCAGTAATAAACTTACTAGTTTAAAGGGTGTTCAGTATGGAAAGTTTACAGTGGCACCAATCGAAACTATATAGATTCTTACATATCAGGAGAATTATCCATTTTTTTAATAAAAATACGGGGTGAATAATTTGAGAAGAAAATCGTTTGTACTTATTTTAATAGCAATTTTTGTTTTTTTATTCGTGTTAGCAGGCTGTAGTCAATCGAATCCTAATGAATCAAGTGCCGGAATGAGTAACGATAACGAAAAGAAAAAAGATGAGCTTGTGTTGGCTCTTGGATCGGAGCCTGAAAAGGGATTTGATCCTACCTCAGGTTGGGGGCGCTATGGTTCACCGCTATTCCAAAGCACACTGCTAAAAAGAGATGACAAGCTTAATATTGTCAATGATTTAGCAACCCACTACGAAGTGAGTGAAGATGGTAAAGTTTGGACAGTAAATTTGCGTGATGATGTGAAATTCTCAGACGGACAGCCATTAACGGCAGATGATGTCGTATTTACTTTTGATACGGCTGCTAATGCAGGTTCAGTTGTAGATCTTAATGTATTGGATAAAGTAGAGAAAGTCGATGATTACACAGTCACATTCACATTAAAAGAGCCTCAATCCACATTTGTTAATACGTTAATCGGAACAGGGATTGTTCCGAAACATGCCTATGGTGCAGACTATGCGGAAAATCCTATAGGATCGGGGCCATTTCAACTGGTACAGTGGGACAAAGGCCAACAGGTTATTGTAGAGGCTAATCCTGAATACTATGACAAGCAGCCATATTTTAAAAAGATCACATTCTTGTTTTTAAGCGAGGATGCATCTTTTGCTGCAGCTCAAGCAGGAGAGGTTGATCTTGCATCGATACCTGCATCGTTTAGTAATCAGACAGTTCCAGGAATGAAATTAGAATCTGTTCAAACCGTTGATAACCGAGGTATTGTTTTCCCGTTTGTCAAATCTGGGGAATTCACCGAAGATGGTGATCCAATTGGGAATGATGTGACAGCTGATCCTGCTATTCGGCATGCAATTAATATGGCTGTAGACCGACAAGCACTTGTTGATGGAGTGTTAGAAGGACAAGGAACACCTGCCTATACCTCCGTGGATGCTCTCCCTTGGTGGAACCCAGATACAGTCATTAAAGATGCTGATATGGATGGGGCGCGGAGGCTTTTAGAAGAAGCAGGATGGAAGGATAATGATGGAGATGGAATTCTTGAAAAGGGATCTTTAAAAGCTGAATTTACTCTTTATTATCCAGCGAATGACGCGGTTAGACAATCCTTATCCATCGCTGTTGCAGATATGATGAAGCCATTAGGTATTCATATAAAATTAAAAGGCGGAAGCTGGGATGTCATTATGAAGAATATGTATTCGAATGCTGTTCTTCTAGGTTGGGGAAGCCATGACCCACATGAAATGTATAATATTTATAGTAGTGAATTCGCAGGAGTAGACTTCTACAACACTGGCTATTACGAAAATAAAACAGTAGATGAATATTTTAAAAAAGCGCTCCGTGCTACAGATGAAAAAGAAGCAAATGAATATTGGAAAAAAGCTCAATGGGATGGCACAACGGGTTTAAGTGCGAATGGTGATGCTCCTTGGGCATGGTTAGTGAATATAAATCACTTATATTTAGTGAAGGATGGATTAGATATTGGAGAACAACGAATCCATGTGCATGGCCATGGCTGGCCAGCTACTGATAACATTACGGAATGGAAATGGATTGAGTAACAGTGGGAAAAAGTCTTGGGAAATTCCTATTATTAAAAGGAGCAAGAATGGTGACGTTGTTAGTCGCCATCTGCTTCATTTCTTTTCTATTAATAAAAAATTCTCCGATTGATCCGATTCAAGCTTATATTGGTGCGGATCTGTTGAAGGTTGGTCCTGAACAGCGAGAAATGATTGCCCAATATTGGGGCCTTGATCAGCCAGTAATGGTGCAATTCTTTAATTGGGGTTCAGCTTTGTTACAAGGAGATTTTGGTACCTCGATGATCTATCGTCGTCCTGTAGCTGATATCATTAGTGAACGTTTTCTAAATTCCCTAGCTCTCATGATATCGGCTTGGATTTTATCCGGAATAATCGGTTTCACAATGGGCGTTATTGCTGCAATGAAAAAGGGTACCTGGATTGATCGATTGATTAAATGGTACTGCTTTACTTTAGCCTCAACTCCAACCTTTTGGATGGGGCTTCTCATACTGATCGTCTTTGCCGTATGGTTAAAATGGTTTCCAATTGGCATGGGAGTTCCAGCTGGGGTTCTTGCGGAAGATGTTACCCTAGCGGATAAAATCAAGCATCTGATCCTCCCGGCACTTACACTTAGTATAGTCGGTGTTGCAAACATCGCGATGCATACAAGGCAGAAACTGATTGATGTTCTTGCTAGTGATTATGTCTTATTCGCAAGAGCGAGAGGTGAACAAGGCTTCGTCCTCTTTTGGAGACATGGATTACGAAACGTAGCCTTACCGGCGATAACCTTGCAATTCGCTGCATTTAGTGAATTGTTTGGTGGAGCAGTGCTAGCTGAGCAAGTCTTTTCATATCCTGGGCTTGGGCATGCGACGGTAGAGGCAGGCTTAAGAGGAGATGTTCCCCTTTTATTAGGTTTGGTCCTTTTTAGTACATTATTTGTTTTTACTGGAAATCTAGTAGCTGATTTAATTTACCGAGTTTTAGATCCACGGATGAAAGAGGGGCGTTCGAAATGAATCATAGTATTAGTAAACGATTCCCTCTGAATAGAAGGCAGTGGACATTGCTTTCGATTCTACTTTCCTTTGTTTTTTTAGTCGCTGTCATTTTAGGAAGCTTTCTAGTAGATGAAGGAAAAATCGCTACCAATCTACAAAATCGTAATGCTCCCCCATCTTTCAATCGTTTATTTGGCACAGATTGGTTAGGAAGAGATATGTTTACACGGACTGTTATGGGACTTTCATTAAGTATATGGGTTGGCTTGATTGGAGCGATAGGTAGTACGACAATTGCTCTTTTCCTAGGCATGGCGGCAACATTGGGAAAAGTGGCAGATCTTATTGTCACATGGCTCATTGACCTTTTTCTAAGTGTGCCACACCTTGTCACCCTGATTTTAATTGCCTTTACATTAGGAGGCGGATTTAAAGGTATTGTGTTGGGGCTAGCATTGACCCATTGGCCAAGCTTAGCTCGGGTTATTCGAGCAGAGGTCATGCAAGTTCGTTCTGCAGAATATGTACAAGTTTCTAAGAAAATGGGGAAATTCACATGGTGGGTTGCAATGCATCATATTCTCCCCCATGTTTTCCCGCAACTTTTAATTGGTTTTATGCTCATGTTTCCTCATGTTATTTTACATGAAGCAGCCATTACATTTTTAGGATTAGGGATGTCTCCTCATGAACCAGCAATCGGGATAATTCTGTCAGAATCGATGAAATACTTATCGTCAGGTATGTGGTGGCTTGCCTTCTTCCCTGGGCTTTGCTTGCTTTTGATTGTAAGAGCATTTGATCATATTGGAGAAAATATTAGAATGCTTATGGATCCGGCTAGGGCACATGATTAATAGTAGAGGAGTTGTGAAATGCCTATCCTTGAAGTAGAGAATTTATCAGTATCATTTAAGCAATATAAAGCTGGATTTAAACAGATTCATAATCAAGTGATTTCAAGTTTAAATATTTCATTAGAAGCAGGAAAAATCCTTGCAGTTGTTGGAGCAAGTGGATCGGGAAAAAGTCTGCTGGCTCATGCCATTCTTGGTATCCTTCCGAGAAATGCAAGGACGAGTGGAACGATAAAATATGAAGGTGAGATTCTAACATCTGCTCGCAAAAAGGCATTAAGAGGGAAGGAAATCGCGATTGTTCCTCAATCAGTAAGCTTTCTGGATCCGCTTATGCGAGTTGGGAAACAAGTCCGAACGTCTGTCAAAGGGAGCGAGAATGCGACTACAGTGCAGCGAGAGGTATTCGAACGCTATCACTTAAGTAATGAAGCTGAAAGGATGTATCCGTTTCAGCTTTCTGGCGGAATGGCGCGAAGAGTACTTCTCTCGAGTGCTATGGTAAGCGGTGCAAAAGTGATTATAGCGGATGAGCCGACTCCAGGCCTTGATCCCGTCGTTATGAAAGAGGCTTTACAAAATATCAGAGAGTTTGCTGACAACGGCAGTGCAGTCATGTTCATTACACATGATATCGAATCAGCCCTTCAAATTTCTGATAAAATTGCTGTTTTTTATGCAGGAACTACCGTAGAAATTGCTCCAGTAGAAAATTTTACGAACCAGGGAGAGTGGCTAAGACATCCTTATACGAAGGCTTTGTGGAGAGCTCTACCTCAAAATGAATTTATTCCGATTCCAGGATCACAGCCTCATCCAAGCGAATTGCCAACGGGGTGCTTATTCGCTCCTCGTTGTCCAATGGCAACCTCTGAATGCCAAGAAAAGAAACCAGAAATGAGAGAACTAAGGGATGGAATGGTGAGGTGTAACCATGCAGATTGAAGCAAAAGGGATTGGATTTCGTTATGAAAATAGTCCATGGCTTTTTCATGGGATCAATTTTACCTTACATCCAGGTGAAATCGTTGGGATAACCGGACCAAGTGGAAGTGGGAAAACAACGTTTTGTCGGATATTAGCTGGATATGAACAGCCTGCTGAGGGAACTATCACGTTTGGTGGGAAACCGTTACGAAAAAACGGCTATCAACCTATTCAATTAATCTTTCAGCATCCAGAAAAAGCAGTAAATCCTCGTTGGAAGATGAAAAAAACACTAAACGAAGGTTGGAACGCGGATCAAGAATTGCTAGATTTATTTGGTATTAAGAAGGAATGGCTAAAGCGATGGCCAAATGAGTTATCTGGAGGAGAGTTGCAGCGATTCTGCGTTGCGCGGGCATTGGGACCGAACACACGATTTCTCATTGCAGATGAAATGACAACCATGTTGGATGCGATCACACAAGCTCAGATATGGCATGCCGTACTGCAAATTGCCCAAAAGAGAGACATGGGAATTGTCGTTGTCAGTCATGAAGCTAAGCTGATTCAAAGAATTTGCCACCGCGTGGTCCAATTCGGCAATTTTAATGCTTAATACTGTAGAATGGACTTCTTGGGTTTTTAATTTAGTATCACGGTCTTTTGAAAGAGAAAATGAATTTATGGATGACCTATTCTTTATGAATATAAAACCTGCACTAGAATTGGGAATTTGCAATGCCCGCGACAAATGCGATTCTTCCTAGAGTAGTTGAAGAATCTGAGATATTACGGGCAAATAGTTTTATTTCCGTTATGAATGAGACCGTTCAATTAGGTGGATGGGCATTAGGCGGATTACTAGTTGCTCTAGTAGGTGGACAAAATGTTATTTGGCTTACCTTTACTTTGTTTATCATTTCTACAATGATGATGCTTTGGATTGTGGACGAGACACCTTTCTATGTTAAAAATGAGAAACGAAGAACGGTTGAAGAATTAAAAGAAGGTTGGCTGATGATATGGAGAACTCCACTTTTTCGAAGTATCCATGTCGTGATATGTATTGAAGCTGTTGCAAACGTCGTTTGGGTAGCAGCGATTCTTTATATTTTTGTTTATGAAGTATTACATGTAACCGAAGCATGGTGGGGATATATTAACACTGCTTTTTTTAGCGGTTTGATACTAGGTGGACTGGTCTGTTCAAGGTTTTCAGCAACTATTGAAAAGAACATGAGGAAGACTGTAGTGTACTCTTCATTCGGTGTCTCGGTAGTGACTGTATTATTTGGATTAAATTCAATCGCCTGGATTGCATTAATCCTTGTTGTACTTAGCGGTTTAATTGATCAAATGAAAGGTATCACCATACATACGTATTTGCAAAAAGAAGCATCTGCAGAAGATTTACCAAAGATATATAGTGCCCAACATGCTATGATTTCATTGGTGTTTGGATTTTCTACTTTACTGTTCGGGGGAATTGTAGAGTACACTAACGCTCAAATTGCATTTATTGTTGCAGGAATACTGCTTGTAAGTTCGGGAATTTATCTGTTGACCACTCAAAATCGGTTCCCTGCTCATTATCTAATGGAACGAAAAAAGTAACCAACACGTGCTAACCTTGTTCCGCTTCTCACCTTATTGGATTACATTTGGATTGGCACCACCTTGAATAGGGACACATACACTATGGTGCAGCCTATTTGAGGAGGAGAGATCATATGGACAGACAAATGTTTGGAATGTTCCCAGGTTATGGCTATGGTCAAGGTGGTTTTTACCCTGGTTATGGCTATGGTCATGGCGGATTTTACCCAGGCTATGGCTATCACCATGGTCACGGCGGTTATTATCCAGGCTACGGCTATCACCACGGTCATGGCGGATACTATCCAGGCTATGGCTATCACCACGGCCACGGCGGATTCTATCCAGGGTTTGGCAGATAATTAAAAACGTCTAGTATTGAGAGTGCTACTTTCCAATAAGTAGCACTCTTTTTTCGAGGAATAGCGCACAACGCACATAAAAAATATTCGCTATAAGTCGTAATCAATTTAGGAGTCCAACAAACATTTCAAATAAAAAATGAACCTTTTCCACCTCTCATTAGTATAAGAAGTAAGAACAAAAATGAGGGAGTGTTAAAGATGACGACAATCACGGGGATGGTTGTGAGTTCTATTGTTGTTGCGATACTTGGAACGGTTTTCGCGATGGTAATTGGTTCAATGAATAAAAAGGTTGTCCGTGATCATAGGGGGAATATTGATTTTACGAAATCAAACATCTATTTTTATTGGTCAAGATGGGATACGATTATTACAATAGCAGCTGTGTACACCTTTTTATGTATAACCGGGCTTTTGGTTTTCCTTTTACGAGGGGACACCATCAACAGCCCAATTATCCAATTTTTCATCCATCAAACCTTTGTCTTCAGTTTGATAACATTTATTTGGTTCATTACGAAGCTTGCTTATGTATATAAAGGAATAAAAGAGCGGTGGTCTGATGAGTTACAGTAGGGCGGAGGAAGCAATCCTGAAATTTCAAAAAGGGGATAAGGAAGCACTGGAGGTTATTTACAATGTGTACAAAGCCCCTTTGTATCAGTTTATTTTTCGGTATACGAACAATGAACAACTAAGCATTGACCTTGTTCAGGATACCTTTGAAAAACTACAACGCAACTTTCGTCAATTTGATCAGGAAAAAGGAAAATTTAAAACATATCTCTATCAGATTGCCTATAATACGATGATGACGAGGCTGAGGCGACAAACCTTATTTCGCACTTTATTACCGATTCTGGCGGACCGACATCCACATCACGAAAACTCCGATGAAAAAATAACCGTTCAATCTGCCATTCACTCACTACCGGAAGATTTACGGGCGATTGTGTTGCTAACTTACTATCATGATCTTACACAAAAGGAAATCTCCACGATTCTACACATCCCTGTCGGAACGGTAAAATCCAAGCTGCATCGTGCGTTGAAAAAACTAAAAGAAGAATTAGAGGTGAATGAGGATTGAATCACAATCAATTTGAAGAAGAATTAAAAGAAAAGCTCGATCAATTCACCGTTGAAGTACCTGACTTCCCAATGAAAAAATCACGGCTCGACCGTATGGCAAACTGGTTTTTTAATCCGGTTTCGATTCCGTTTCCTAAATTCGGATATACAAAAAGTGCGTTTCTAACGATAACATGGATACCGGTATTTCTTGTGCCATTAACGTTCGTACTGTTTGTGTTGTGAGGATGGGACAGGTAACCACCTTCTCATTTTTTGCTAGACATTAGAGGTTTCATGAGATAATTGTTTCCATCAAAAGCAGAAGAATGGTTTTGTGTAATAACTTCTTAGACCCATTTGGAAGTGTATTAGGTTTAGATGGGTTCATTTTAGCCGCCTTTATCCTAGGGTTACCTGCCAACGAAATTGTTGTTCCTATCCTTATCATGGCCTATTTATCTCAAGGAGCCATGTTGGAAATTGAGGATTTAGGAAAGTTAAAGCAGGTGTTCATAGACCACGGCTGGACCTGGTTAACGGCCCTAAATATGATGTTGTTTTCATTATTACACTATCCTTGCGGAACAACTCTACTTAATATCTATAAAGAAACCAAAAGTAAGAAATGGACCTTTATGTCCTTTGCGATTCCAACAGGTATCGCCATAGGAGTTACCTTCCTTACAGCTACTTTAGCAAAGCTTTTTGGTTGGGTTTAGGACATTAAAATGTACTATTTTAGGACCATATTGGAATGATTAAATGTACTATGAAGGAAATCCATTATTGAAAATATAAGGGATTTCTGTTGTTCTTATTCTGCAACATCATCCACTTTCATATAATGTTAAAAAGGAAATTAAAGGTGGATACTCGTGGTATTTAATTTAGGAATACTAATAAGTGCTTTAGGGACAATCTTAGGCGCGTTGCCTGCTTTATTATTAACAAATGTAACACATCGGATTAAAGATAATCTATTAGCTTATAGTGCTGGAATCATGGTAGCAGCTTCTACCTATGCGTTAATTCCTTCAACGTTAAAGTTGTCTAATATGTTTGTATTGGTGATTGGAATTTTATTAGGAACTGCGACACTTACATTATTAGAAATTAGCTTACCGCATCTAGAGATGGATCACTCGGTCCACGCAAACCACAAGACCAGTCCGCTTCTTTTAATCGCTGCAATGGCGATACATAATATACCCGAAGGAATGTCTGTAGGAATTAGCTATGCTAGTGAACTAGAAGATTTAGGCTCCCTTGTTTCATTTTCTATTGGGATCCAAAACATACCTGAAGGGTTCTTAGTTTGTCTATTTTTAATTACGAATCAAATTCCAAGGGTACAAGCTCTCCTATTCACTGCTTTTACAGCGGGAATAGAATGGGTTTCCTCGTTTATTGGTTTGCAATTAAGTGGCCAACATTTAGATATTATTCCGTATGGATTAGCATTTGCTGCAGGTTCTATGCTGTTTGTTGTCTACAAAGAACTAATACCAGAAAGTCATGGTGACGGCAATGAAAGATCAGCAACCTTTTCCTTTGTTATTGGCTTGTTAACCATGATATTTATTACGGATGTAACAAGATAGGATTTATTTCATTCAGTCCGTTCCCAAAGATTAGACTTGAATGTAACGAGAGATTTTTATCTCCCGTTTTTCTTCGGTGTTTAAATATCTTGAATCCAAGAATTTTAAAAGTTGACTATAAAAAAATGGAATGCTACGATAATTTCAATAAAAAGATATACAAAATCATCCAAGATAGCATAATAGGAGTATAAAAGGTTTCGGCTAAAAAACTGAATCTCACATAAATGAACATGTATGAGCAGACTCTATATTGAGATAATTAATTTTAGGAGGTTGGCTTATATGAAAGTCGTTGGTATATCAGGTTCACTGATTGGTGCAAAAACATCGAAAGCTGTCTACGAAGTGTTAGCGGCAATTAAATCACAGGATTTCTCAGTTCAAATAGAATTACTTGATCTAAAGGATTTCGAAATGGAGTTTGTAAATGGAAGCCCGTTAAGCTATTACAATGATGATACCATTAAAGTAGTCAATAAAATTTTAGAGGCAGACATGCTTGTATTTGGATCACCGATTTATCAGGCGTCGATTTCAGGGGTACTAAAGAATCTGTTAGACTTTTTTCCGGTCGATTCCTTCAAAAATAAAGTGACAGGGATCATTACAACCGGTGGAACAGAAAAACACTTCCTTGTTTCAGAATACCATTTAAAGCCCATCCTGTCGTATTTAAAAGGGACAGTACCAGTGCATCAAGTTTTTATTCACAATGACGAATTCGATGACGACAACGAAATTACCAATAAGGGACTACTAAAACGAATAAACAAACTAGCTGAGGAAATGATTTCACTGCAAAAAAGTATGAAACATTAAGTCCCTCACTAAAAATTGATAGACAGGGCGACTTGATCTGGGTTATTATAAAAAATTAAGACGAGGAACTCATCACCAATAACCAAATAGCCACTCCTTTTGAGGTACCAAGTAGCAATAAAAAATCTAAAATAGTAGAGGGATTCGCTCTGCTATTTTATTGATTTAATGGAATTTATTACAACGATAGCAAGTCAATTAGCATAATCTTAAGCTACCCGTTATTTTTATAACAATTCCTTCTTCTTCCACACTCCTTCACCATAACTTGAATAAGAAAAAGGCTTCACTCCTGTTAAAGTAAAGCCCCAATAGTTTCTGTCCAATATTTATTTTCTTTAAAGAAAGCGGAATGAAATTATTCCTTCTTTTTTGTTTTCCCTTCAGCCTTACTTTTGTTTTCATCAACCCTAAATTTTACGATTTTACTAATTAATTCATAAGGGATGGGTTTTCCTATTGGAAATTGCACTGCACCTTTCGAGGTCTTATAACCCGATAATTCTTCTTTAAATGCATTAATACCGCTTGAAGTTGGATAAAATCCTATATGCTTTTTGAATGCAGCAAAATACACTAGATTTCCATTTGAAACAAAAGTGGGCATTCTATAACTTATTTTTTCCTCAGCATTTGGGGCTGATTCCTTAATAACCTTTCTTATTGTTTTTAGTGTTTCCTGAATCTCTTGAGGATATTGTAAAATATATTCATCAATTGATTTCGGTATAATCGTTTGTTGTTTCATCTCCATATTGTTCTCTCCTTCTTTTTTATCTCTTATTATTATCATACTTATTTCACTTGAATAACTTCTACCAAATATTTTTAATCCTGTTTGAAAAACATGAAAAGAAGACTGACTTACATCTTCGGAGTGTAAGTCACCAACAATTTTCCACTAGTTACCACTCGTTTTTCTACCACTTACTGTAATTATACAGACTTAAAAGGAACTTCATCATACAATTTGATTAGAAAGTGAATGAGAGGAGGAATTAAAAAACATTTATTGACAGACATCGAGAGCTGAATCAAATATACTTTAGGTGAAAAGAGGTGTCTGAAATTTGAAACTTTTTCTTAATATTGACAAAGCACTTAAAGAAGCGAGAGTTACCATCGAAGGACCTGAGTTGGATGAAAATATACAGGAACTCATTGATTTCATCTATGGAAGGGAGCAACAATTCCTAATTGGAAAAAAGGGAGAAATGCAACATATTCTCAAACCGGATGATGTCCACTATTTTCATACTGAAAATGATCATATTATCGCCGTAACGGAAGCAGATTCTTTTATTTTAAAAGAGAAATTATATGAGCTCGAGGCCATGCTCCTTTCTAAAAAATTTATCCGCCTGTCTAAATCGGTTATCGCCAATTTAAATCAAATGAGCCGTTTTGAAGCATCATTCAATGGTACACTCTGTGTTTACTTCAAATCAGGAAAGAAAGAATATGTGTCTCGTACCTATGTCCCAGCGATTAAGGAAGCTTTAAAATTGAATAGGAGGAAAGTAGAATGAAAACGTTTATTATCCGTAGTTTTTCAGGTATTTTTTTCGGAGGCTTTATTGCGGTTTTAATCACCAATCTGAATATCCTTTTCGGAGGCTATGAAATGATAGATGGACCATTATTTTTAAAAAACTCCGTAGGTTCTGTTCTTTGCGGCTGGTTTTTTACAGTCAGTTCTTTGTACTATGAAAACAGGAATTTGACCCTTTCCCAACAGACCATTCTTCATTTTTTAACCGTCACAATCCTATACCTCATCTTAGCATTCACAATCGGATGGATTCCATTTAGTATCATAAATATTTTGTTAACACTCATCATTTCCTGTGTCGTCTATACGATCTTCTGGGTTGCATTTTATCTCTACTTCAAAAATCAAGCCAGAAAATTAAATGATTGTTTGAAAAAACTATGAAAATTGATGTGTATGAGGACCTAAGGCGCTTACGCTTTAATGCGGATATTATCTCTATGCAGGTACCTCAAATGAATGAAACGGTTAAATTTCAGAAAAGGGTCGTCTTTTTAGACACTTTTTCAAAAGTGTTGGATAAGCAACAAAAGTAATTTACTGTTGGTGTCCTCCTGTTTTCGTCCTTGTTATAGTTAAGATACATCATACACAATAGGAGGAAATAAGAATGGTTAAAATCGGTATTATTACTGGAAGTACAAGAGATTCAAGGGTAAATCTACAAGTCGCTGAATGGGTGAAATCAATTGCGGACAAACGAACAGATGCAGAATTTGAATTGGTCGATATTAAGGATTACAACCTTCCAAAATTCAATGAGCCGACTCCGGCGATTATGTCCCAGGATTATCAAGCACCAGAAGCACATGCTTGGTCTAAAAAAATTGACAGTCTTGACGGATTTATTTTTGTCACACCAGAGTATAATAAGGCTGTGACGTCTGGATTAAAGGATGCGATTGATTATTTATATGTGGAGTGGAACCATAAAGCTGCAGGAATTGTTAGTTACGGATCGACATTAGGTGTTACAGCAGCCAATAATTTACGTCTCATTTTAACGGTACCAAAGGTAGCAACTGTGGGACCTTCCGTAGCGATGAGCCTGTTCACTGATTTTCAAGATATGAGTAAATTTAATCCAGCCCCATACCACGAGGATTCCTTAAACAATACATTAGACGATGTTGTCGCTTGGTCGACTGCATTGAAAGGAATTAGACAAGGCGTTTTAGTATAACGATTCATAAAAAGGAGAAATAACGATGCCATATGTATTACAGGTAGATTTTAAAATGGATGGACCATTTGGAGATGAAATGGCAAATGCATTTGCAGATTTAGCGAAAAGCATTACGGAGGAACCAGGGTTCATCTGGAAAATCTGGACAGAGAATCCCGAAGCAAAAGAAGCGGGTGGGATTTATTTGTTCGAGACAAAAGAAACCGCCGAACAATATCTCGACATGCATACGAAACGATTAGGTGGCTTTGGGATAAATGGAGTAAACGGAAAAATCTTTGCTATCAATTCAAAACTGTCTGAGATCACGAAAGGTCCGGTAAAATGAAAAAGGGAAGTAGATTCTAAATAGAGTCTACTTCTCTTTTTTTAGTGTTAGTGTGGCGGAACCTGGGACTTCAACCGTATCAGGAAAAATAAATGTCCACGGCATGCTGGTTTCAGGTGGTACCTGAAGTGTAGGATGGGTGAATTTGTGCTCGGCGAAACGTTTATCCTCGGTCCAAATTTCTAGTGTTGTATTTTCAAAAACGAGAGTTTGCTCTGTACTATTATGAATCATAGCTGTTACTAGACGTTCGTTTTTATGGTTTACTGCAATTCGGACGGTTGTGAATGTAATTCCCATATCTAGGTTCGGAAACACATCTTGAAAAATCCGTTCAAATTCCTCTCGATCCTTCTGCGAAATCGTCCGATCCCAGGCATCTTCTAATACTAGTTTTTGCATGTACTCACCTCGTATAGAGTCATTATATCAAATAGAATGAATTAGGCAGGAACTTTCCGATATCTGTCGAATTTATTATTTTGGATTAGTAAAAAAACTAGTCATGTGTCCTCTTCATTCCTCGTTTAAAATTAAACCCCGAAAGGAAGATTTCGTGTCACCTGAATACATCGATTTAAAAATGGATTTTATGTTTAAACAGCTTTTTGGACACCCCACTCGTAAGCATATCACTATCGCATTCATAAATGATTTATTGGGGAGAAGTGGTGATGAAAGAATTATTGATTTACATTATGAAAACACTGAATATGTGAAGGATAGTGAAGATGGAAAGTCTGTACGACTAGACCTTACAGTTTTTACTTCATTGGATGAACGTATCAATATTGAAATTCAACTTGTAATCAACACGATATGCCTGAACGTACTCTGTACTATTGGTCAAAAATGTTTGCAGCTTCTATTAACTCTGGTGATTCTTATCAGGAACTCCCTCCAACTATTTTAATCAGCATTCTAAATTATCCGTTATTTCCTTCAGAAACAGATAGTTTTCACACAGTTTTTCATATCAAAGAAGATAAAGAAGGTTTCATATGGAGCAACCATCTTGAATTTCATGCAATTGATTTGAGTGCGTTCGTGGTACAATGGAGAAAATATCGTAGAAAACTTAAGGAGCAAAACCATCAAGAATTACCTTGGCTTATGATGCTTTCAGCCGCCAATGTGCATAAAAAGCCAGTAAATAACGAAATGATTAGTGAACTGGAGGAATGGTTCATGAATATTGAAGAGATCCGTGAAGCACTTATTGAATGGGAAACCTTGAGCACAAACAAAGAAAATCGTCAGGCGTATGAAGAAAGATTAAAGGAACTACGAGATTTACTCAGTAATATGGAAGGGTATCGAAGGGAAGGTATTGAAATTGGTATGAAGAAAATTGTTCGTAACATGTTTAACAAAGGCTTAGAACCAGCAGAAATAGCTGAATTAACTGGATTAACAGAAAAAGAAGTAAATAAACTAAAGTAAAAAGTACAGTTTTAATTAAAATTAACGAAACTAGCAGTCAACGAAATTTATATTAAGAGGAAGACGAAGGATGAAGAGAACAAAAAGGGACCCTTGAACTGGTCAATCGATTGATTGCCGGCCCAGGGTTCTTTTTTTAATGTGAAATGCTTTTAATATGGGGCCTAGATATGGTCTTTGTCCTATATCCAAACCTCACTCCATATTTTACCTCTGCCTTGGTTATGCTAAACTTAATTTAGTTGAACGTAAAGGAGTTCTTTAACATGGTCGCATTTTTTGAAAATTTTCATCCGGTTATGCAAGCGTTATTTGCGACATTGTTTACGTGGGGGATGACCGCGCTTGGGGCCACCCTTGTTTTTGCAACGAAAACTATCAATCAGCGACTTTTAGATAGTATGTTAGGATTTGCAGGAGGTGTGATGATTGCCGCTAGTTATTGGTCGCTATTAGGACCGGCGATTGACATGTCAAGTAATAACCCAATCGGTGCATGGTTTCCGGCAGCTTTTGGATTCTTATTAGGAGGCGTTTTTCTATGGGGAATAGACAAGATTTTGCCTCATTTACATCCAAATGCGCCAATTATAGATGCAGAAGGACTGCATTTGAAAGGTCAAAAAAGAAGTACACTTCTAGTGCTCGCAATCACGTTACATAATATTCCAGAAGGTCTGGCGGTCGGAATTGCGTTTGGAGCCCTTGCTAATGGGGGAACAGAAGCTTCGTTAGCAGGTGCACTGACATTGGCGATAGGAATCGGAATTCAAAATTTCCCAGAGGGTATCGCAGTTTCGATGCCATTAAGAGGGGATGGTATGTCGCGTAGAAAAAGCTTCTTCTATGGGCAGTTTTCAGGGATGGTTGAACCAATCGCTGCTGTGATCGGAGCATTTGCCGTTTCTTTCTTTGAACCTTTGCTTCCGTATGCACTAAGTTTTGCAGCGGGTGCGATGATCTTCGTTGTCGCGGAAGAAGTGATTCCAAGCTCACAGGAAAAAGGAAATAAAGATCTCGCCTCAATGAGCTTAATGATTGGTTTTGTCGTGATGATGATTCTAGATGTGGCGTTAGGATAGAAATGTTCGTCTACTGTCAAACCGAAGAACTGGGCCAAAATGCCCGGTTCTTTTTTACTTTAAATGCATGTTTTTCCAATCTATGAAGCAAACTAAACCATCATATCTTAGGTGGGTATCGCATGTCTTTTTTCAAAAAAAGTAAGAAGGAACCTCAGCAGCAACAATCAAATCCTAGCGAGAAGCCAGGACCAAACGAGAAACTGATTAGCTCACAGCTAGAAGAGAATCTTACTGAAATAAAAAACATTTTCAGTAAAACGCCTGATTTGGTTGTGACAAATCTTGTGATTAAACAAACAAATGCTAAAGCATCCCTCGTCTATCTAGGTGAACTTACTGATTCTACAATGGTCAATGAGCATGTATTAAAACCATTGTTATTTCAGGTTGATGTGAATAATGAGAATCCCACACCAAACGTATCAATTGCTCAAATCAAGGAAGCAAATACATGGTCCCGAATTACAGAGGGAGCCTTACAAGGAAAAAGTATATTATTTGTTGAACAATCTCCAATAGCATTCCTTTTAGATACCGGGAAATGGCCGGAACGTTCCATTGAAGATACCCCGATTGAATCATCCGTTTATGCAGAACATATCGGGTTTACTGAATCTGGAAGCAAAAATATTGCACTCATCCGAAAGCATATTAAAAATCAAAATTTAAAAATAGAAGAATACATCATTGGTGAAAGAGGGAAAACTAAGGTCTCCATTTTATATTTAGACGATGTTGCCAACCCGGAGTTGATTAAGGAACTGGATACCCGGATGAATAAAATTAAGGTTGATAGTATTTCAAATTGTGTAGAATTAGAAGAATATATTGAGGATAATCCCTATTCGCCATTCCCACAATTTCTTATAACGGAGCGAACTGATTTTTCAGCATTGGAAATTTTAGCAGGAAGAATGGTCGTGGTGGTAGATGGAGCACCAAATGTCTTAGTGGCTCCAGCGACATTTTTTTCATTTTTTAAAAGCATGGATGATTATACCGCACGTTGGTTGGTGGCCTCCTTTATCCGCCTGTTAAGGTATGTTGGTTTTTTTATGGCCATCTTTTTACCGGCGACTTATATCGCGGTGATTGCGTTTCATTTCGAAGTGATTCCCTTGAAATTGCTGATGTCCATTGGGGTGTCGAGGGAACGAGTGCCATTTCCGCCGTTCATTGAAGCTTTAATTATGGAGATTGCTCTGGAGATGCTACGTGAGGCCGGAATTCGACTGCCCGCAAAGATTGGGCAAACCGTTGGAATTGTGGGTGGTATTGTCATTGGACAGGCTGCTGTACAGGCTGGGATAGTCAGTAATATTATGGTCATTGTTGTTGCATTAACAGCCGTGGCCTCGTTTATCATCCCAAATTATCAGATGGGAGCCTCCATTCGGCTTATCCGATTTCCAATGATGATTATTGCTTCTTTATTTGGTTTTGTTGGATTAAGTGTAGGTTTAATGACACTAATCATCCATCTTATTGAGTTAAAATCACTTGGGATCTCATATGCTAGTCCAGTTTCACCCTTGCGATTTCAGGACTGGAAGGATTTGTTTATTCGATTCCCACAATGGTCTATCCTCAAACGTCCGGTTAGTGCGATGGCCACTCAATTAAGAAGGGCCGATTCTAGTCGTCCAAAGGGTGACAAAAAATGATGAATGTTCAAGGAAAGCAAATCACATTGTTACAGTTCATCTTATTAATTCATGGTGTTCAAATTGGGGTTGGCGTCCTTACCTTACCTCGAGATTTAGCAGAAAAGGCGGGGACTGATGGGTGGATCGGCATTATTGTAGGGTGGTTCATTGCTACAGTTACTAGTTTAATTATTATTCAAATTATGAAAAAACACCCGAATGGAACAATTCTTGACCTGTTGACATTTTACTTTGGCAAGTGGGTAGGAAAAGTGGGTGGGGTGATCCTTGCTGCGTATTTTGCTTTTTTAGCCCTCTACTCGTTTATTACAGAAGCGATGTTTATACAAGCCTGGGTCTTACCTCGTGCATCCATATCTTTACTCTTGATATTGCTAGCGATCCCTTCGTATTTATTGGTCCGTAACAATATTCAAATTATTGGCAGATATTCTGTGGTTGTTTTTTTTATGACGATTTGGATCATTTTCTTTTATATGCTTTCATTAAAAGAAGCCCAATTCCTGAATCTACTTCCCCTACTAAAGGAAGGGTGGCATCCAGTCATTAAAACTGTAAAAATAACCATTATCACATTTGTTGGCTTTGAAATCGCCTTTTTCCTTTATCCTTATTTACAAAAGAAGGAATACGCTTCAATTGGCGTTGTCATTGCGAATACAATTACAATGTTTGCCTATTTGATGATTACTCTTATGGCATTTGTTGTTTTTAGCCCTGATGAAATTACAAAATATAATGAACCAACCATCTCCATCCTGAAGGTCATTGAGCTTACATTTATTGAACGATTAGAGATTGTTTTGTTCGCTTTATACATATTTGTCATGTCTACAAAAGTCCTCCCACTTATGTTTGTATCTGTCTTTAGTACAAGTTGGTTATTTGGTAAAGAGGAACACACAAAACCGTTATTTTGGGTACTCGTATTTAGTGTGATTTATGTGATTTTGTTTCCTCCTTCTACGAATATTAGTTTGATATGGCGTGGGGAATTAGAGACACTAAGCTATCTCTTTACGTACGCTTTCCCTATTTGTTTATGGGGATATGTACTCATACATGGTCTTTTTAAAAGGAGGAGCATGAAATGAAACGTTGGTTCCATACTTTTTTGTTCATTCCACTTTTAATGATGCTCACAAGTTGTGGATACCAAGTTCCTTTGGAGGATACGACGATTGTCTTCATCTTAGGGATTGATCTTGATGAAGACAATAATCTCATTTTCTATGAGTCCAGTCCTGTATTTAATAAGGGAGCAAAGGTTCAAACCGAGACATATCACACAAAAGCGGATACGATACGAGATTCTAAGAAGTATTTTGATGCAGTAGAAAGTGGCGAGGTTACAGGTGCCAAAATCCAGGTCCTTTTATTGGGAAAAAGGGTTGTGGAACATGAAGATTGGTTTCCGATGTTAGATACGTTGTACAGGAACAGTAATTTTTCGCTTAATACAAGAGTTGTCGTTGTGGACGGGAAAGTATCGGATGTTATCAACTACGAGCCGAAAAGCAATGCATATCTTGTCATGTATTTGAAGAATGTCATTGATAAAAATCATAAACGAACGAGGACGGAAAAAGGGACCCTTCAACAATTCCATTCTGAGATTTATGACAAGGGAGTGACACCAGCTTTATCCAATGTGAGAAAGGGGGAAAGGGTTGAAGTGATTGGAAACGTGTTGCTTAATGATCGTGGGAAATATGTTGACTCTCTTGATTTATCAGAATCAACGTTATTCCTTTTTTTAAAACATAATCAGAAACATCCAATTAGTTACACGACAATCACAATACCGACTGATAATGAGGACGGAATTTTTCATAAGCATGATCTGAGTTTTGAAGTGGCAGATGTGAAGTCTAAAATTAAAACATCAAATGAAACGGACAAGTTTAAATTTGATGTCAAAGTCTCCATGTCCATTTTTATTCTCGAAAGTTTATTATCTATGGATATAAAAACAAATGAAAAGAAAATCAAGGAAATAATTGAGGACCGATTAAAAACGGAATATGAAAAACTGTTTAAAAAAATCCAAAGTCATAAAATTGACCCAATTGGATTTGGAATCTACGCTAGAGCCTATCAGTACGAACATTTCAAAAAAGTCCAAGATAATTGGGGCGAAGCACTATCACAAGCCGATATCAACATATCCGTCGAAATCGACATCAAAGGCATGGGCACAGTCAACGAAACCAGCAAATAACGACAGGCACCACAGGGACGGTTCTCGTGGCTCTGCCGAGACAAATTCCAGTTCCACCCACGGCTCCGCCGCAAAAAAACCGATCCAAATATCAAAGCCTGAATCCATAATCGGATTCAGGCTTCTTGTGGTAGTTTATGGTATTATTGATTTATCAAAGAGTATAACCCTCTACACGAGGGTTATTTTTCCATAAAATGGTGGGCCACGGAACCTATCCTGTGACCCAGAAGGAAATGGTGGTAGTGTGTTTAAGATATTGTTGATCGAAGATGATGTGACGTTGTATAACGAGATTCGGGAGCGTCTGTCCCAATGGTCGTATGATGTGTACGGAATCAAGGATTTTGGCAATGTAATGAAGGAGTTTACTAGTATCCAGCCCGACCTGGTTATTATTGATATTCAATTACCGAAGTTTGATGGTTTTCACTGGTGCCGGATGATTCGAACGCACTCCAAGGTCCCAATTATTTTTCTGTCATCAAGGGACCACCCAACCGATATGGTGATGTCAATGCAACTGGGTGCCGATGATTTTGTTCAGAAGCCATTTCATTTCGATGTTCTAATTGCGAAGATTCAAGCCGTCCTAAGACGAGTCTACAACTATAGCCTTGAACAGCAAATCCATTTGAAAATCTGGAACGGAGCTTCTATTGATTACGTAAAAAACACCGTGCAAAATGAAACCGGAACAATTGAGTTAACGAAAAATGAAATGTTTATATTGAAAATCCTAATTGAACATGTGAATCAAATCGTCAGCCGCGAGGAGCTCATTAAAAGCCTATGGGATGACGAACGTTTTGTAAGTGATAACACACTAACTGTAAACGTCAACCGTTTGAGAAAGCGGCTCGAAGAAATTGGACTGGGTCAACATATTGAAACAAAAGTGGGACAAGGGTATTTGGCAAGGGAAGAGGTAGGCACCGAATGATCAAGAAGTTTCTCGTCGAAAGGCGAAGTTGGATTCTATTTTTCTGTCTTGTCCAAGGCCTCATTTTGTTAATTGGGTATCTTGATTCAACCCTATCATTACGTTCTATGCTCTATATTGTCTTTGTCTTTTTTGTCATTTTTACCTTGTTTCTTATCATTCGTTACAATCGGGAAGTTTCCTTTTATCAAAACCTAGATGATTGGGACCCAATTGTCGGTGTTGATAGTCTTCAAGAAGGAAAGACTCCATTTGAAAAAATGGTAGAATCCACTCTCAAACAGCAACATCATTTTTATTTAAGTGAGATAAGCCGTCACGCGACAAGCGTTGAGCAGGAAAAAGATGAGTTATTATCTTGGATTCATGAAGTGAAGACTCCACTTACAACTTTGAAATTAATGATTGAAAGAGTAGAAGACCACAGATTAAAAGAGCAATTGATGTCAGAATGGCTTCGGGTCCACTTGCTACTCGATCAACAATTGCATCAACGCCGAATCCCTTTCATGGAAAATGACCTTTTTATCGAAAAGGTTGATTTGGAAAAGCTCCTAATACCAGAAATCCAATCATTAAAATCGTGGTGTTTTCAAAAAGGAATCGGTTTTGACATGTCATTTGAGGTTTCAGAGGTGTACTCTGACGGAAAATGGCTTCAATTTATTTTACGTCAACTTCTAACAAATGCGGTCAAATACAGTGAAAACGCCGATATTGAGATTCGTAGCTATCAAAAAAATGAAACTGTTATTCTGGAAATCCAGGATTACGGTCGTGGAATAAAAGAGAAAGACCTGTCACGCATCTTTGAAAAAGGCTTCACGTCCACAACCGATCATCGGGATCATGCCGCAACGGGCATGGGTCTCTATCTTACAAAAAATGCGGCCAAACCGTTAAAAATACATATAAATGTCGAGTCTATATATGGAGAGGGTACGACTATTACATTGACCTTTCCAAGGAAAAATGATTTTCTTAAGCTAACAAGCATGTGACGAAAATGTCACATGCTTTCATGTTTTGTTCGCTGATTCGAAGGAAAAAGAGCCGAATCCTGTCTATGATAAAGATAAGGAGTTGATCAGATTGAATATTTTAGAAGCAAATAAAATAATTAAAACGTACGGAAACAAGTGGAACCGCCAAGAGGTTTTAAAAGGAATTGATATAGAGGTAAAAAAGGGGGAGTTTGTTGGGATCATGGGTCCTTCAGGTTCTGGTAAAACGACTTTGCTAAACGTGCTTTCATCGATTGACCGGGTGAGTTCAGGTTCGATACGAGTTGAAGGTAAGGAATTTACGAGCATGAAGGATAAGGAACTAGCTGGGTTTCGAAAACGTCATCTCGGGTTTATTTTTCAGGAATACCATCTATTAGATACCTTAACAGTCAAAGAAAATATTATGCTACCATTGACGGTTAATAAGATTTCGCCTAAGGCTGCGCAAATCATGTTTGAAGATGTAGCAAAGGAATTAGGCATTTTTGAAGTGAAGGATAAGTATCCAAATGAAATTTCAGGTGGACAGAAGCAAAGGACTTCAGCAGCGCGTGCTTTCGTTCATGAGCCTAGCATTATTTTTGCGGATGAACCGACGGGTGCGCTCGATTCGAAATCTGCTTCAGATTTACTGAATAAATTAAGTGACTTAAACGAAAAACGAGAAGCGACGATTGTCATGGTGACCCATGACCCGCAAGCAGCCAGCTATTGCAGCCGTGTGATTTTTATTAGGGATGGGCAAATCTTTACCAAATTAAATCGTGGCGAGGAGAGTAGGCAGGACTTCTTTAACGATATCATTAAGACGCAAGCCGTGTTAGGTGGGGTGAGAGCATGAGCTTTAAAAGCCTCATCTTTCGAAATTTAGTAAAGAACATCAAAAATTATTACTTATATGTATTTGCGCTTATTTTTAGTGTCTCGTTGTATTTTGCTTTTGTAACGCTACAGTATGATCCAGCGATGGATGTAACAGATGGTTCGGTTAAAGGGGCTGCAGCGATGAAAGCTGCGTCCCTCATGCTTATTGCCATCGTCATGGTATTCCTTGTCTATGCCAATACGTTGTTTATTAAGCGTCGTGGTAAAGAAATTGGCTTGTTCCAACTAGTCGGAATTTCAAAAAGAAAGACTTTTTGGATCTTAAGTGTTGAAAATATGATTCTGTATTTTAGCTCGATGATCATTGGAATCTTCCTTGGTTTCGTTTCGTCAAAACTCGTGATGATGATTCTTTTGAAAATCATTGGGATTGATGAGGTTGCAAAATTGCGATTTTCAACAGAAGCACTTGTACAAACCGTGATTGTGTTTGCGGCGATTTATGTGTTAATCATGGCGCTGAATGCGTTGTTTATTAAACAGCAGCAAATTTTATCATTGTTCCATACCACTTCAACATCAGAGGAGAGAAAACGGAAGGTCTCTGTGCTTGAAGTTATTATGGGAATTCTCGGACTTGCGCTTATTATATTTGGATACTTTTTATCAACGAAATTATTTGATGGTCAGTTTACAATGATGGATCAAATGTTTATGGTGATGATAGTGATTCTGGGGTCCGTGATTATCGGAACGTATTTCTTTTACAAGGGCTCCATCCGGTTTATTTTTAATCTGATTCGTAAAAAGGATAATGGATATCTCTCGGTGAATAAAGTGTTGTCCTTATCTTCGATTATGTTTCGGATGAGATCGAATTCGGTGTTGCTAACTGTGATCACAACCGTGTCTGCATTGGCACTCGGGTTGTTATCGCTCACCTACATTTCGTATTATTCTGCAGAAAAAGCAGCGGGAGAGGCTGTCGTGAATGACTTTTCGATTCCGAACGAGGAGCGCGCAAAGCAATACACTGATTTGCTGGACACTGCGCACATTAACTATACGAAAACTGAGATTGATTTGATGAATGTGAAGACGGATTTATCAAACGTCATAGATATGGAAGAATCAGAGATGCTGGATCTCACGGCTCCAATGACGGTTGTATCGGACCGTTTTGTCGAGGGTATTGATGTGGCTGAAAATGAATCGGTGTTCGTGAATAGCAACTCAGCGATCCAAGCATTCATGACCTTTAAAACGGGAACTTTTACCATGTCCGGAAAAACCAAAACCTTCGAGTTGGAATATATGAAGTATGAAGATAAACGTTTACTTCCATTGCGATTAACAGGCGGAGGATTCCCAGTTGCTGTTGTCGATGACAAGGTATTCCAGCAATTAGCGGCAGACGTTGACCCAGAAGTGGTGACTGAGTTTCCAAAATATGTAGGAATTGATATTGACAAAAGGTCTGAGCTACAAGAAGCCAATCAACTTTTCAATGACCTAGAATTAGGGCAATGGGCAGGACATCAGTCACAGCTCGATATTTTAACAATGCAAAAACAAAACATGGGCTTCATGATGTTTATCGTCGGATTTCTCGGATTGACTTTCTTAATTACATCGGGTTGTATCCTTTACTTCAAGCAAATGGATGAAGGCGAGGAGGAAAAAGGCAGCTACACGATTTTACGTAAACTAGGGTTTACAAGAACAGATTTATTAAACGGAATCAAGGCGAAGCAATTGTTTAACTTTGGTATCCCGTTAATCGTTGGGCTGTGTCATAGCTATTTTGCGGTAAAATCAGGCTGGTTCTTCTTCGGAACCGAGCTATGGACACCGATGATCATTGTCATGGTGTTCTATACGTTGCTGTACTCCGTCTTCGGGATTTTATCAGTGATGTACTACAAAAAATTGATAAAAGAAGCATTGTAAAATGCGGGACAGAGGGACAGGTCCATCGTCCCAGCTGATACAGTCTTTAAATGATTGGATACAGGTATAATAAAGAGCCGATTTCCTTGTATGCGGGAAATCGGCTTTTCGTGTTTGGTCGTTGTTGTTTTTGTAAGCATGAAGACCATTTCGAGCGAAAGCCACGTCCGAAAAGTCCTTCATAGGAAGATGAAGACCATTGCGAGCGAAAAAATCAATATCGAAATCCTCATCATAAGCCGGATGAAGAGCGCTTGCAGAAAAATGCCATTCAAATCTCCCTTTCGCCCAATATCAAATCTATAAAGAAAATTTAGTAATTTTAAAAAAGTACTTGACAAGACTTGCTTATAGGAATTAATCTTTCTTTAAGGAAACATTTTAGCGTGTACAAAAAACGGACTTATTTTTTTGCCCAAAAAGTTTCCTTTAGGAAACATTTATTCATTAACCCAAGGAGGAACAGGAAATTGAAAAAAGGAAAAGATGCTTTAAGATTATTAGTTTTAGGAGTAGCAATGGCCGTATTATTAATGGGGTGCGCAAGTTCAGAAACTCAATCGAATGAAAAGAATCCAGATGAACCGATTCAAATTGTCACGACAATCGCGCAAATTGGAGAGCCAATGGAAGTCATTGGTGGTGATCGTGTGAAAGTGGAAAGCCTAATGGGACCTGGTGTGGATCCACATTTGTATAAAGCAACTCAAGGTGATATCGAAAAAATGGAAAATGCTGAAATTATTTTTTATAGTGGTCTGAATCTTGAAGGGAATATGGGGGATATCTTCGCGAAGCTAAAAGAAACGAAAAACACATTTGCATTAGGAGAATCCGTCGATGAAAGCCGCATATTAATGGGAGACGAGGGTGAAATTGATCCACATGTTTGGTTTGATATAGATATTTGGAAGGATGCCTTAGAAAATGCAACAGAGGAGTTAAAAACCTACTCCCCTGATGATGCGGATTATTTCGAACAAAACAAGCAGGAATATTTTAAAAAAATCGAGGAACTAAAAGCGGACGCGACCGAAAAATTGTCGGGAATTCCAAAAGAACAACGTGTCTTAGTAACAGCTCATGACGCATTTGGCTATTTCGGTCGGATGTTTGACATTGAAGTCATTGGCTTGCAGGGGCTAAGTACGGAGGATGAAGTTGGCTTGTCTGACATTCAATCAACAGTTGATTTGCTAATTGAAAAACAAGTTCCAGCTGTATTTGTAGAAAGCAGTATTAACCAGAATTCCATTAAAGCCGTTATTGAAGGTGCTGGTAAACAGGGGCTTAAAGTGTCGCTAGGTGGAGAGCTTTATTCAGACGCGATGGGTCAAGCGGGAACTGAGGATGGCACCTATATTGGAATGTATAAGCATAATGTTAAAACGATATACGAAGGGCTAACAGGGAGTGTAGAAAAATGAATGTACTACAAGTCGAACAGCTTAGTGCAGCATATCGAAAAAATACAGTTCTAAATAATGTTAATTTTACAATCAAGCAAGGATCGCTTACAAGTATCGTGGGGCCAAATGGAGCGGGTAAATCGACTCTCATCAAGGTGTTGCTTGAACTACATCCACGATTATCAGGTAACACTTCCTTTTTTGAAACATCTTTAAAAAAGGCAAAAACAAGAGTTGGATACGTTCCACAGCGGGGCTCTGTTGATTGGGATTTCCCCACAGATGCACTAGATGTTGTGATGATGGGAATGTATGGTCAAATTGGATGGGTGAAGTGGCCAAATAAACGCCATAAAGAGAAAGCTCTTGAAGCATTGGATAAAGTGGGGATGGCGGATTACGCAAACCGCCAGATTAGTGAATTATCGGGCGGACAGCAGCAACGTGTCTTCTTAGCAAGAGCGCTCATTCAAGATGCTGATTTGTATTTCATGGATGAACCACTTGCCGGTGTTGATGCAGCAACAGAACGTGCGATAATGACGATATTAAGGGAACTAAAAAATGAAGGAAGTACTGTATTAGTTGTCCACCATGATCTGCAAACGGTAGAAGATTACTTTGATCAAGTCTTGTTTTTAAATCGAACGGTCATTGCACATGGCAATGTTGCGTCAACATTCACAGTGGAAAATATCGAAAAAACGTATGGTGGAACATTCCGGTTGTTAAAGGAGGGAGTTGGCATTGTTACTGCTCCTACAATCAAGTAATTTTCAATGGGTACTTTTTAGTACCCTCCTTCTAGGGGTTGCCTCAGGTCTTGTGGGGGGGTTAGCTTACTGGAGAAAACAAAGCTTAGTCAGTGATGCCCTGTCTCATGCCGCTCTTCCTGGTGTTGTCGTTGCGTTCTTGTTGTTTCAAGTGAAGGACCTATTTGTTCTCATCATTGGTGCAGGTGTAAGCGCCCTTCTCGGTGCATTATTAATCATGCTAATCAAATCAACAACCCGTATCACCGAGGACACTGCGATGGGAATGATTTTATCGGTCTTTTTTGGTGGGGGTATTGTCCTTTTAACACTTGTAAACAGAACCGCGCAAGGGAATCAAGCTGGATTAGATAGTTTTATCTTCGGTCAGGCCGCATCCATGGTCAGTTCAGATGTAAAACTTATGTCGGTTCTTGCGGCTATCGTGATTATGATTGTCATTGTCGGTTTCAAGGAGTGGAAATTGTTTTTATTCGATCCGGATTTTGCAAAGGGGCTAAACTTATCGGTAAAAGGGTTGAATTTAATCTATTTGATCCTTCTTGTGATGACAATTGTAATCGGCATTCAGGCTGTAGGTGTAATTTTAATGTCTGCGCTTATCATCATACCGCCAGTTAGTGCACGTTATTGGACCCACTCCTTTAAAACGATGATGTGGTTATCGGGAATTTTTGGTGGAGCGGCAGGAGCGATTGGAACGACATTGAGTACCTTAGGAGCCGGTTGGCCGACAGGACCTTTCATTGTAGTGACATCCGGTACCATCTTTTTATTCTCCTTATTTTTGGGTAGTAAGAAGGGAATGGTTGTTGAATATATATTGAGACGAAATAAGCAGAGGGAAGTACACAGACATTTGGTTTCTACTTCCTATGTGAAGGAGGGAAATCAATGACATATACAGCTTGGATTCTACTAACCGCTTCATTAGTTGGAGTTTCTTGTGGAATTGTTGGTGTGTTCCTCATTTTACGGAAAGTAGCGATGATGGCAGATGCCATTAGCCATACGGTCTTACTAGGAATTGTCATGGCGTATATATTAACGCATACCTTGACTGGAATCTATATGTTAATCGGCGCAACAATAGCCGGAATGTTAACCACCTATCTTGTGCAATGGTTTCACTCTAAAGGAGTCCAGCAGGACGCGTCGATTGGGGTTGTTTTTACAACCCTCTTCGCAATTGGGGTGATCCTGATTGCCACAAAGGTAGGGAATGCTCACCTTGATGTACAACATGCATTGATGGGGGAAATTACGTTTGTTCCTTGGAATACCATTCATGTACCAATAATAGGTGAGGTGCCACTAGCAACATTTATGCTCTCGTGTGTCTTGCTTCTAGTCATTTTGGTGATCGGGTTGTTTTACAAGGAATGGAAACTCACTACGTTTGATCCAGCACTTGCAGCAAGTATCGGAATCCCGGTGCTAGGGATGCATTATTTGTTTATGACGCTCGTTTCTGTCACAACGGTTGCTTCTTTTGATTCAGTAGGTGCGATTATGGTAGTTGCAATGCTTATTACACCAGCAGCATCCGCTTATCTTTGGACTGACAAACTGCTTGTTATGCTTGGATTAAGTTCAATGTTTGGAATTGTTTCCGCGATTGTGGGATATTATTTTGCGCTTTGGATTGATACCTCGATTTCAGGTTCAATGGCATTTGCTACAGGGGGAATATTCCTCATAAGCTATCTTTTATCCCCTCGACACGGAATGCTATCAAATTGGCTGCGCCCCGGCACAGAGGGACAGATTCAAAGCCCCATTTTACCACGTAAATAAAGGATGGTTCACGGGACCTGTTCTGAGTGACCCTTCGAAAGGATGGTGGAAGCATGCAAAGAAGTAAAAGAATCAACGCTAAAATTGTAAAATACTCCATTATTCTAAAAGCCTTAGGAATCCTTGATAAAGACGACTATCGGCAAATTATGGGTAGCCTTTCAAATGAGTTTCAGGAATCAGATGATTGACTCTTGAAAAGGGTTTGATTCAAGGTGGTGTTGAAAAGTGATTTCAGCAAAGCGGGAAAGATATCTTTTAGAGATATATGCAAATATGAATGATGACGGGTTCGCACGTGTATCTCAATTAGCAAAGCTATTGAATGTTTCCGTTCCCTCCGCATCAAAAATGGCAAAGAAGTTAAAGGAAGACGGTCTTATCGAATTTCAGCGATATGGGATGATTTCACTCACAGAAAAAGGAAATCAATTGGCTGAGCAATTAGCCTTTAACCATGAAGTCCTCTCCCGTTTCCTTCGATTAATTAAAGTCGAAGATGAGGAGATTGAAAATGAAGTTAAAAAGATAGAATCATATATTAGCAGTGATGTAATAAAAAAACTGAATACCTTCCTAACAAATAGGAAGTAGGAGACAGAAAATCCGTCGTTCCCTACTTCTCTTTTTTTACGAAACTATAGGCTGTAATCCAGGCGGTAATTGGAATAACAAGTGTGACACTAATTCCGGCAATTAAAATGGTGATCATTTCAGCACTAAAAATCTTCGAATTCACGATTTCCCCTATTGAATAGGATAAATCTTTGAACCAAATGAACAGGGCAAGATAGCCACCAAAAAAGGCGAAAAATAATGTGTTTGCGCTTGTTCCAAGGATATCCCTCCCTATGCTTAACCCAGAAGCAAATAATTCTTTCCGACTGAGAGTTGGATTGTGGTAATGAATTTCACGCATCGGTGATGAGATGGCAATTGCCGCATCTGTAATCGCACCAATGGTACTCATGATGATGACCGAAGCTCCAATCTTTACAAAATCCACTCCGATATATAAGGAAAACATCCCAAGCTCCTCTATTTCTTCTTCCCCAAAACCTTGAATCATCGACTTGTTCGTAAGTAAAAGAATAAACAATAATAGTATGATTGTTGTAATGATGGTGGAAATGAAGGCAGTCTTTGTTGTACTATTTACTTCATTTATATAGAAAAGATTGATTCCGCTTATCGCAACGCACGCAAGCAGGGTTAAGTAAATCGGATTCAGATTTGGATCATTCATAAAAATGATCGTAATGATAAGTACACCGAAATTAAAGAATAAAGCCAAAAATGACCGTACTCCTTTTTTTCCACCAATAAGGGTCATTAATATAAATAAAATGGCTGCGAGTACAACTAATGTATTCATGATCTCGCCCTCTTTCTGCTTACAAAAAATATCGTCGTGAACAGGCCTATTGGTATCGTTAACGCAATTCCAATCCCACCTGCAAGTGCACGCGCTAATTCCAGGGAGAGATTCATGTTTAGAGTAAATCCTAGTGGAGATGCATTTTTAAAATACAGAATCAATAATGGAATCGAGCCACTTATGTAAGCGAAAAACAAAATATTGGTCATCGTTCCCATTATATCTCTACCTACCTCCATCCCCGACTTTACAAGAGCTTTAATTGAGATAGTATTATTTTTTTCATACAACCCAAAGATTGTAGAGGACATTGTGATAGCTACATCCATTACAGCCCCCAAAGAACCTATAAATAACCCAGCCATAAATACCGTTTTATACGGTCTAGTAATAAACTGAAGTTCTTCATATCGAAGGCCTTTTCCTGAAGTTATTGTGATAACAAGATAGGCAACGGCCAAAGAAACAAAAGTACCGATAAGAGTCGCAATAATGGCCGAATATGTTTTTTCATTAAAACCATTTACAAGTAACAGAGATAGGATCGTAAATAAAATAATTCCGATACTGCAAATCAATAAGAGACTACGGTCTGGTTTATTTAAGTAGAAATCCAATGCATAAGATAATAGGATAGCATTGATGATTAGGCTGAAAATCGAGAAAAGTCCTTGTTTCTTTCCGACCAAAAGTAAGATAAAAACAAAGATCCAAGCTGCAATCAATATATATTTATCGCGTTTTACCTCGATGATTGTTCCAGTTAAATTAGTATCTTCCTGTTTATTCGCATCTATTGTAACAAATAGTTCATTCCCAACACGGAATTCATAATCATATGCTTTCGATGAAGAGTATTCATTGACTAAATCAATCCGATTACCTTTTTCCTCTCCATTTTTTATTTCTGCAATGATGTGCTGGGTGAACAGAGAATCTTTGTTCTCAAATTTATTCACGATTTCCGTCTTATCCTGTAATTCTACCTCCACAACTTTTGCGATGGGACGTTCATAAAATGAGTAATTGTTATGAACAAGTACAATACTGGCTACAAAACAAAGAAATACAATTATGTAAAATAACTTATATTTGAAAGTCATCTTTCTATAAAAATTTATTATTGAATTCAAAAAAAGCCCTCCAAATCACCATATGCAATCAGTATACCACAGGCCCGTCGTCTTATTAATTCAGCTACTAGAGAATCTTTCTCTATTTCAATTAGTAAAATTAAACTTTTTTTACTAAAAATTCTACTTTGTTAATATCTTTTAGAAGACATTCTCCTTAAAATGCCTGTAAAATGTCTAAAAACTATGAGATTTTACAATGAAATAACAATATTCCGAATTAATTTTAGTAAAATATATGTAAAAGCGTTTACATTTACTAAAATCGACTATATAATAAACTCGTAAAATGAAATGAAGAAAAACGAACTGACTTAACAAAAAAGGGGTTATGAAAATGAAAAAGTATCTTTCATTCATCATGGTTTTATTGTTATTGGTAGTATCTGCTTGTTCAAACAAGACGGATGAACAAGGCTCTAATGGAGATTTTGATAATCCGTCAGGGAAAATTACCGTTTGGGGATGGGATGTTGCAGCTGAAACTATGAAACTAGCTGTGGAAAACTTCCAAAAAGAATATCCTGATGTTGAAGTTACAGTAGAAGATTTCAATAGTTCCGATTTATATGAGAAGTTAACTGTGGGGCTAGCAGCAAGAGGTTCAGGTCTACCCGATGTAATCCTTATGGAAGACGAAAGAATTCCTGGGTATATCAATCAGTTTCCAGAGGGGTTCATGAAACTGAACGAACATGGTTATGACCAATATAAAGATTCTTTCAACCCAGCTAAAATGGCATCTGTTCAGAATAAAGACGGTGACATTATAGCTGCTCCTTGGGATATTGGACCAGCCGTTATGTTCTACCGTGCTGATTTTTTTGAAAAAGCAAACGTAAATCCAGATTCAATTAAAACATGGGATGATTATATTGAAGCTGGAAAGAAAATTAAAGAAGCAACAGGTGCACAGTTATTACCAATTGATATTGCTAAATATGATGGTGTGTTCCACATGATGCTTCAGCAACAAGGACTGTCTTATTTTGATGCTGAAGGTAATATCAATCTTCAATCGGAAGAGGCTGTTCAAGCAATGAAAGCAATTAAAAAAATGCATGAAGAAGATTTAGTTTTTAACAATGATGGTTGGGATGGAATTGTAACAGCCACTGTTAATGGTGCGGTAGCGACAGTTCCTTATGGAATCTGGTATGCAGGAACAATCATGGACCAAGCTCCAGATCTTGCTGGAAAATGGGATATCTTCTATCTTCCTAGTTTCAAAGATGAGGGAGCAAGATATGCAAATGTTGGAGGATCATCATTGCTGATTCCATCATCTAGTAAAAATCAATCCGCGGCATATGCATTTGTTGAGTATTTTACAACGAATGTTGATGCACAATTAGTTGGTTTTGAAAAGTTTGGTTTATTCCCTTCTTTGAATAGCACTTATGATTCACCAATATTTACAGCTGAAAGCGAATACTTTAATAAGAGCGCAATCTTTAAAAAGGTATCTGATATTGTTGAACAAGTACCGGAAATTCCGTTAGATGAAAACTTTGCTCGTGGAAGTAAAGTAATGAGCAATACACAAGCATCGATTTTACTTGAGAATAAAGAGGTTGAATCAGCATTACAAGACGCTAGTAAGCAATTAGAAAACGAAATTAAAAAATAAGATCTACTTAATATATCTTTGGATGAGGGTGAACGAAAAATGATGTAAAAAAACCCTCATCTTTATTAATAGTTAGGGGTGTGTTTTAGTGGAACAACCGGATAAGGCCGTTACGTTCACTACAGATGTTAAGGGAAAAACCAAAAAGAGAGTCGGTTCACAGTTCATTACTCCCAAAAATGCACCATACTTTTTTATGGGACCTGCTCTTCTGTTAATTATCATTTTTACAATTTATCCTGTGATTTCATCATTTATTTTAAGTTTCCAAGAGGTTCGTGGGGTTGAAAAAACGTTTGTTGGATTATCAAATTATACTAGGTTATTTCAAGACCCGATCTTTTATAAGTCCTTACTTAATACATTTCAAATTCTTATCGTTCAAGTACCATTGATGCTTTTTCTAGCGTTGTTAATTGCTGTAGGACTTCACTCATCAATGGTAAAATTCAAAAGCCTTTTTAGAATTGCCTATTTTATGCCTGCCATTACAGCGCTTGTAGCAGCATCAATTGTTTTCATGATTTTGCTTGATGAGCAATTCGGCCTTGTAAACTATCTTCTTTCAATAGTAGGCATAGAGCCGATTGCGTGGTTAACTTCACCTTTTTGGGCGAAGGTATCAGTTATATTAGTTATGACGTGGAGATGGACGGGATATAATATGGTAATTTTCTTAGCTGGTTTACAAAATATCCCTGATTCTTTATACGAAGCCGCAAGTATTGATGGAGCAAGTAAATTTAAACAATTTTTTATGATCACCATTCCACAACTAAAACCGGTTTTCGTATTTACAGTCGTTATGTCAACGATCGGAACGCTTCAACTATTTGATGAACCATTTATCTTAACTGAAGGTGGTCCGAATAGTGCAACAATGACGATAACGCTTTACTTATATGAGGTAGGCTTTAAATATTTTGAGTTTGGTTATGCCTCTTCTATTGCGTATGTACTTGTTTTAATTATTGCGGTTATTTCATGGATTCAGATGAAGTTGGTAGGTGACACAGAGTAATGAAAACTTCGAATAAATTCTCAAAAATACTTATTTATAGTTTACTTCTAATTGGTGTAATTATCTCGATTGCACCGTTCTATTGGATGATCGTAGGATCGACCCTACCAACAGGACAGATATTCTCATTACCACCTAAATTGTCACCAGGGGATTTCCTCGCAAAAAACTTTGCGTCATTAAAGGACTCGCTAGGTATTGCGCGTATCTTTTGGAACTCAATTTTTATTGCGATTATCTATACCGCTTTAAGTACGCTTATAGCGGCAATGGCAGGTTATGCGTTTGCTAAGTTTCGTTTTAAAGGGAAAAATACGATTTTCTTCATTATTTTATGCTCATTAATGATTCCATATCAGGTTACGCTCATTCCATTGTTTGAAATGATGGTGACCTTTGATTGGCTTAATACGTATCAGGCTATTATTCTACCAACGTTAGCATCACCATTTGCGATTTATTTAATGAGACAGAATATGTTGGCTGTGCCTGATTCCATAATTGAAGCCTCACGTGTTGATGGAGCTGGAGAAATGAAGATATTCTTCACAATTGTATTACCAGTTGTTCGACCGGCATTGGCTGCTGTTTCGATTTTTCTATTTATGTCACAATGGAACAGCTTAATCTGGCCGCTTATTACATTGAATTCAAAGGACATGTTTACGTTGCCTGTGGCATTATCAAGTTTAATTGGATTGGCACGGATCGATTATGGGCAATTAATGCTTGGAACAGCTTTATCGACACTACCAATCATGGTTTTTTTCTTGCTTATGCAGAAGCACTTTATTTCAGGGATATTGGGTGGGTCAGTTAAAGAGTAATTAATACTATAAATCGTGTAAATACAGGTTCCGGAGGAAGATAAAATGCGACGAGAAATGAAGAGATGGGAGAACATTCATCTAACGGGGATCAATAGACTCCCAGCTCATACTGATTTTTATAGATATAAAACGAGAGAGAATGCAATTCCTTTTAATAGAGAAAAAAGTATTGGATATACATTGCTTGATGGCGTGTGGAAGTTCTTATTTGTTGATGCACCAGAACTTTCACCTAAGGGATTTGAAGCTGAGGACTTTGCAATCGAAGGTTTAGACGATATCGAGGTTCCATCGAGCTGGCAAATCAAGGGCTATGGAAACATGCACTACACAGATGTATTGTATCCATTTGCCATTAATCCACCATTTGTACCACAGGAAAATCCAACTGGGATTTATTTTAGAGAGTTAGAGGTTACCGACCTAGCAGACAACGAAGCCCTGATTTTAAAATTTAATGGGGTCGACTCTGCATTTGATTTATATGTGAACGGACAGCATGTCGGCTATAGCAAGGTGTCACGAGTTCCTTCTGAATTCGACATCACAGAATATGTGAAAATAGGCGCCAACCGTCTAACCGTACGAGTTTATCAATTTTCTGATGGGACATACCTTGAGGACCAGGATATGTGGTGGCTCTCTGGAATTTTTAGAAGCGTGGAGCTCTTTAAAATCAACAAGGATACGCTTCAGGATGTGTATGTAGAAACACTCCCAGATGAAAACTATGAAAATTTCACCTTAAAAATTGCTGGAGCATTTTTAACTGATCATGTAAAAGGTTTATTCGCGACTCTTTACCATGGCGGTGAACAAGTAGATCGATTTGAAATAGAAGTGGTTGATGGCAAATTTGAGATGAGTAGATTAGTTGAAAATCCACTTTTATGGAATGCAGAGGAACCAAATCTTTATCACCTTCTATTTGAATATTGCTTGCCAAATGGTGATCAGGAAATCGTTCCGTTACGTATTGGGTTCCGTGCAATTGAAGTGATCGACAACGAAATTCGCGTCAACGGCAAACGTATTTTCTTTAACGGGGTGAACCGCCATGATTCACATCCGAAGACAGGTAGAACGGTAACTTACGAGGATATGCTTCAGGACATTAAGATGATGAAGCAGTACAATATCAACGCGGTCCGTACAGCGCACTATCCAAATAATGATGTGTTCTATGATTTATGTGATGAATATGGTCTTTACGTCATTGATGAAGCAGACCTTGAGTGTCACGGTTTCGAAAACACTGGCAACTACAACTGGATTTCTGACAATGAGCTATGGGAAAAACAATATGTGGACCGTGCTGTCAGAATGGTGAAAAGAGATCGCAACCACCCGAGTGTTATCATGTGGTCACTAGGAAACGAGTCTGGTGCTGGCCGTAACTTCACAGCGATGTATAATGCAATTAAAGCGATCGACTCAACTAGATTAGTACACTACGAGGGTGACAGAGTTGCGGCATACAGTGATGTATACACAACGATGTACACTCGCTTAAAGCCGCTTGAAGAAATCGGTAAAGATGCTGAAGGCAAGAAGCCTCATATTCTTTGTGAGTATGGCCATGCCATGGGTAACGGTCCTGGTGGGTTAACAGAGTACCAACAATTAATGAGAAAATATCCTCGATTGCAAGGTGGCTTTATTTGGGAATGGTGTGACCATGGAATCGAAGTGCCGAACGAAAGTGGTGAAACTTACTACTTATATGGTGGCGATTACGGAGACTTCCCGACAAACGGAAACTTCTGTATTGATGGTCTTGTGTTCCCAGACCGAACTCCTTCACCAGGTCTTATTGAATATAAAAAAGTGATCGAACCAATTGTAACAGAAGAAGTAAACCTAGCTGAAGGAAAAATCCGAATGAAAAACTTATACGATTTTAGAAACTTAAGCGGGATTGTTCTTCACATTGAAGTTAAATCGTTCGGTACTCTTATTGAGGAAGTAGAAATGAAACTTCCTAGCATCCAAGCACATGAAGTAGCAGAAATTGTTTTACCAGTAGATCTAGCAAAAGCTGATCAACACGATGATGTTCGCATCTACTTAAGCTACCGTGAAGCAGAAGATACGCTTTACGCCAACAAAGGCCATGAGATTACAAAGGAAAGCTTCCTGTTAGAATCGACTAAAATTGAAAAAGTAGTGAAGGCTGTCGCATCAACTGATTCAGATTTCGTAATCGAAGACGAGGCAGCTAACCTTACCATTGAAAACGATAAGTTCAAGGCAGTCTTCTCAAACGTCTTTGGAACACTAGAATCGTTCGAATCTGAAGGGGAAGCAATCATCAACAAAGGACCGGAAGTAACCCTTTGGAGAGCAATTATTGACAATGATATGTATAAAAAGGATGACTGGATTAACAAGTACTTCCTAAAAAATATAAAAGAACAGCTTGGTGAAGTTTCTTATGAAGTGACTGATGACTATGTGGATGTTGTCATCACGAAGTACTTATCAACCGTTAACCAAGCATGGGGCTTCCACTTAACGTACAATTACCGCATCACGAACAATGGTGCCTTAAACATTGACATAAAAGGTGAAAAGGTCTTACGAGGTATAGAAATTCCAGAAATGCTACCACGAATTGGGGTAACCATGCATCTTAACCAAGATTACAACAATGTTACTTGGTATGGACGTGGAGATTCAGAATCCTATCAAGATACAAAGCGTAGCCAGCCGATTGGACTTTATAGCAAAACCGTTCACGAAATGCATACTGATTACGTGTACCCGCAAGAGAATGGATCAAGATGCGACACCTCTTTCCTAGCGGTGGCAAAAGGTGAGAACACATACCTCATCAATTTTAAAGAAGAGTATGACTTCACGATCCATGACTATGAAACAAGTGCTCTTGAAGAGGCAAAGCACCGTGGTAAAATTAAAAAGTCGCCCTTCAATGTGTTGACGATTGATTACAAGCAAAGCGGTGTCGGAAGTAACAGTTGTGGTGAAGAGCAGCTACCTCCATATCGTACAGTCATTGAGGACTTCCACCTTCAATTTGAAATTCGAAGCATCAAAAAAGAAAATCTAGTTGAAGAAGCTAAATTCTTTATTGTACGATAAAATTAACAACAAGCATGGGACAAGGGGACAGGTACACTGTCCCGCAAACTAAAAAACGGGACGAGGGACTGTCCCTTTCGTCCCACTGTGGAGGTATACATGCGTAAATATATTGGGGAACTAGGTCTTACGATTGTTGCCATCATTTGGGGAAGTGGGTTTGTCGCAAGTGCGGTGTCGCTTGACCATTTCACACCGTATCAAATCCTTGCGATCCGTTTCCTTGTTGGTGTCATTTTGTTGAGCCTTGTCTTTTTTAAGAAACTAAAACATATTAAAAAAAGTACAATTATTAAAGGTTCCATCATTGGAATCTTTCTATACCTAGCATTTGCCTTGCAAACCGTTGGGTTAGTATACACCACACCATCAAAAAATGCCTTTTTAACGGCGGTGAATGTGGTGATCGTGCCGATTATCGCGTTTGTTGTCTTTAAACGAAAAATGGATAAATTTGAACTGCTAGGTGCAGTGTTTGCGATAACCGGTGTGGGTGTGATGTCCCTTCAACTCTCTGGAGGCGTAAATTTTGGTGATTTCCTGACGTTATTATGTGCGGTTGGATTTGCATTTCACATTTTTTACACAGCTCAATTTGTGAAGGATGAAGACCCCGTGTTGCTAACGGTCATCCAAATGGCGGCGGCTACAGTTTTAGGCTTTATCGTAGTCCTATTCAAAGGAGAAACCAATTTTGCGGCTAGCATTGAAGGCGTTTCGTCAGTTCTATACTTAGGGGTATTTTCAACAACGATTGCGTTTCTATTGCAAACAGTCGCGCAGAAATTCACAACCGAAACGAATGCAGCAATCATATTATCTACAGAAGCATTATGGGGTATGGTATTCTCTATCATCATTTTAAGTGAGGTATTAACCGTACGAATGATCATTGGAGCGATCATTATCCTTGCAGCAATCATCATTTCCGAAACAAAACTAAAATTTTTGAAGAAAAAGAGTTACAAAGAAGCGATATAGGGAGTTTTCTCAAAAGGGATGGGTATGAAAAATGGCGACGATTAAAGATATAGCGGATTTAGCACAGGTTTCCATGGCAACGGTCTCTCGGGTGTTAAACTATGATGAAACATTAAATGTGACACCTGAGACAAAAAAGCGAATTTTTGAAGCAGCAGAGGAACTTAACTATGTCATCACCCCGAAAAAGAAAAAAGCAAAAAAGAAAGGGGTCGTGGGGCTCTACTATTCCTATTCACTTGAAGAAGAACTGGTCGACACTTACTATCTTTCGATTCGGGTGGCACTAGAAAAGAAACTTGAAAGCATTGGCATGGAAATCATAAAAATAACCAAAGACGACACAAAAAGAAGCCTTTCTAAATTGGATGGAATCATCTGTCTTGGAACCTTTAAAAAAGCAGATATAGAATTGATCAAGAGCTTTGATAAGCCCTCTGTATTTATCGATGCAAATCCAGATGAGGACCACTTCGATGCAGTGGTGATCGATTTTAACTCAGCAACAAAAAAAGCCCTCAATTATTTGGTAGAATTAGGTCATCAAAATATCGGGTTTATCGGCGGTGTCGAGACCGATATGTACGGCAATCGTTTCAAGGATTTACGACAGGACGTTTTTGAATCGTATCTAAAGGAAAAAGGAATTTTTAACGGGGACTTCGTTAAAATTGGCGGCTATAATCCAAAGGACGGTTACCAGATCCTGAAGGAAATGCTAAGTGAAAAAGAAAAGCCAACGGCCTTATTTGTAGCGAACGACACAATTGCAGTTGGTTGCTACAAGGCAGCCTATGAACTAGGTGTGAAAATTCCAGAAGACCTCAGCATCGTTGGTTTTAACGACGTATCCTCTGCGCAATACATGGTGCCGCCCCTCACCACAGTTAAATTATACACGGAGATTATGGGTGAATCTGCGGTCGACCTGCTGCTCGAGCGTATCGCAACCAAACGTGAAATCTGTAAAAAAATTACCATTCACACAAAGCTCGTCGTGCGAGGTAGTGCGGCGAAGGTTAAGAAATAATAAGTCAAAAACCACGAGACACCCGTTTCGTGGTTTTTTAGCCAAAATGAATGGTTTTTCCTAAATAACCCATCCTAATGATAAGTGACTGGAACGATGCAAATCTGCAGAAAAGGTGTTTTTTATGTTGGTTTCTACCCATGAAAGCTATACGACTGAGTATCATGTAGGGATGGTTGTTCTGTCTATTTTAATTGGCATTTTCACCTCGTATGTTGCGCTTCATTTAATTAATCGAGATACAACAAGCCCTAGAAATGATAAGTTTTGGTTGTTTACAGCCTCGCTCGTGATGGGGGGCGGTGTATGGGCAGTTCATTTCATCGGAATGCTAGCTGTCCATATTAAAGTTACCGTAAGCTATAATATTTGGCTCGTCCTTGCTTCTTTATGTCTGATTGTAATATTTTCCATTCTTGCTTTTTCACTAATCTTACATTCTCAAAAACATAAAACGGTAGTGATAAGTAGCCTTTTAATGGGATTCGGCATTTTTAGCATGCATTATCTAAGCATGCGTTCCATGCAGATGGAGGCCAACCTTACCTATGCAACTATCTTGTTGCTCCTATCGCTACTAGCAGCAATCATTGGATCTTGGGTTACATTTTGGTTGTTTTCTCAATATCGTGATGCAACTTGGTTTGGGCCAGTTAGCTCCATTACTTTAGGCTGTGGGATTGCAGGCATGCATTACATTGGAATGAGTGCTACAACCTTTGAAAAATTAGAATTCCATCAACCTAATGAAAATCTAGCGGGATACGTTTTATCGGGTTATACCATTGCAACGACGATTACAATTTTCATTCTGATATTGTTTGTTCTTCTCCTTTTTCAAGCAAGCCGGGACCAGAGAATGCAAACTCGCTTGTTAGTGAGCGAAGACCATTATAAGCGATTGGTCGAACTAGCGCCAATTGGGATTATCATTCATAAGTTTGGAATCATTCATTTTATCAATTCAACGGGTATCGAAATCCTAGGTGGAACGGATGCTAAGCAAATGATTGGAAAACAATTTCTCGATTTTATTCACCCGGATTATCATCAAATTATTAAAAGTCGCTGGAAATCCATTCGGAATGATCAACCTGTTGAAGCAATCGAAGAAGTAATGATTCGGCTAGATAAACAACCGATTCATGCTGAAGTTTCTGGTTCTCCTTATGAAATGGATGGAGAGACATTTGCCCAAGTATTTTTTGCTGATATCACCGCACGTAAAGAAGCGGAAAGTATGATGTACCAGCTAGCCTATTATGATGGATTATCAGGTCTACCGAATCGGAGGTACTTTGCCAAAGAACTAGAAAAAGCAATTGAAAAGGGAGAGCGACTTTCAGTCTTATTCCTTGATTTAGACGGATTTAAAGCGGTTAATGATACGTATGGGCATGATGTAGGTGATACGCTCATTCAGCATATTTCAACACGATTGAAAGAGTTTGTACCAGAAAAGGCCATGTTATCGAGGATGGCAGGGGATGAGTTTAATATCTTCCTACCCGACACAAGCGTTGAGGAAACGAAGCGATTAGCTGAAACGATTATTCAATCCGTTCAGGAAGTAGTTAACATCGGGGAGTTTTCCATTTTTGTGACCTCTAGTATAGGAATTGCCTTTTTTTCGGAGCACGGTGACACAGTAGATGCTCTTATGAAACATGCGGATATGGCCATGTTTGAAGCAAAACGAAAAGGAAAAAATCAGTATCATTTTTATAACAGTTAGAGTTTCATATGAGAAGAAAGTATTGGTTTTAAGTATATCTAGTGAAAAAGTCTCGTACCCCTTTTTGTGAGATCAGGGAGTTTTTACTTATTTTTCCTTAATTATTCTCTTTCTTGTTGTTTGCCCAAAATTTGGATACTATAATGAATTTTGGAGAAAAGATGGGAGGATCATTATGGAGAAAAAATGGGGAAGTATACTTATAACATTGGTATTAGCCGTGTTTTTAGCAGCTTGTGGTAGTACGAATGAAGCAGCAAAGGACAGTGATAACCAGTCTAATACGTCTACTACGAATGGAGCTGAAACTGATACAGATGATCAGAAAGAGGACTCAGAAGCAGAAGAATCAGTAGCAAATAATAAAGAAGATAAAGACAAGGAAACAGAGGTTTTTCGAGCTTCCAGTAATGATGAGAAAAAAACAGTAGAACCAGCTGAAAATGTATTTGATTCCGATAAGGTATTTTATTATGATAATGACTCTGTCGAAATTACACTTACAAATGCATCTTTCGTTAAAGAATTTTCAACTTCCAATGCAGATCCGAATAATACTTGGGCAAGTCGTAGTACAAATACGGATTCCCAAATCTATTTTCATATAACAGGAACGATTAACAATGATACAACCGATATTTTTCACTATGGTCACAAGCTGGCACCGGTAAAATTCTTTTTATTATATGATGGTAAACATGAGTTTGAAAGTTTAGCTGCAACCGAGGAAGAGAATGGTACAAAATTTGGTGGGGCTAGTGTAAATCCGTTAACGAAAGGGAATGTACATATTTATTTCCAAGTTCCGACACCGGTATCTGAAACCGATAAACCATTAATTCTGAAAGTGCTCTTAGGTGATGAAGAGTTTGAAATACCTATAAGATAAAAAGAAGTAGTCGAGCAAAATTGTTTGCTTGGCTTTTTTCGTATTCAAGGATTATCCTTTTCAAGTCTTTCAAATTTTGGTAACATATGGGCAATACATAAATCGGAGGAAACGCTGATGAACAAAAAAATGGCGGGGCTTTCCATTGCCGCAGGTGCATCATTATGGGGGATTATCGGCTTGTTTGTAAGCAATCTGTACGCAATTGGTTTTACGCCATTACAGGTTGTGGCGGTAAGAGCAATCGCCGCCTCCATTTTTCTGATTACATATGCGTTACTAAAAAACCCCCAAGCATTTAAAATGAAGATATCCGACAGCAAATATTTTATTGGAACTGGAATCATAAGTATTGTCCTCTTTAACTGGTGCATGTTTGTGGCGATTGAGGAAACCTCGATATCCGTTGCCGCTATTCTGCTTTATACTGCACCAGCTTTTGTTACAATTTTTGCAAGATTACTATTCAAAGAGAAACTCACCATTCGAAAAATGCTGGCACTTGCAGTGACCATTGTAGGATGTGCATTTGTAGTTGGGGTCTTTCCTAATTTTTCGGGGACAATTTCCCTCTTCGGGCTGGTAGTAGGGATCGGTTCCGGTTTCTTTTATGCACTTTATAGTATTTTTGGTAAGTTTGCTCTTGAAAAATATGATTCTCTGACTGTCACGGTATATACGTTTATTTTTGCAGCAGTTGCCGTGACACCGTTTAGCGGAATATGGTCTGCAGTGAATTTGTTTGCAGATATCAAATCATGGTTGTATATCGCAGGACTGGGCTTTCTTTCATCGATGCTGGCGTTTATCCTATATACAAAAGGATTACAGTATATTGAATCAAGCCGAGCTTCCATTATTGCAACCATTGAACCCGTTGTTGCCGCCATCATTGGTTTTTTTATCTTCCAAGAAACATTGCAAATGTGGCAATATGTAGGGATTATCATGGTGATCGCCGCCGTAATTATTGTTCAAGAAAATAAGTCAGAGGCTTCCGGAAAAAACTATAGTAGATAATGAGGCATCTTTATAAAAGAGGTGAATTCAGACAATGAAACTTGCATTTATTATCGTCATTATTCTTGGAATTGCTGCATTTATCGGTACAATTATGATAGCAGGTAAAGGCGATGCAAACTACCGTGAGAAAACGAAGCGAAACAGCATCAATCTAACCGTCATTTATGCAGTTGTTATTCTGCTCTCTTTGATTGCAGTTGGAATTTATATAAAGATGCATGCGTAAAAATGAAGTGTCCAAACGGGCGCTTTTTTTTCTGAATAAAACGAACACCTTTTCCACGCACACCCATAAATTGAATCTAGGGTGATTAACTATGCGAAATCAAAATCAAAAAGAATTTACTGCTTATCATCAAAAGTATTTTCGTCCATCATGTTTGAAAGCCTTAAATTTAAGATTTAATGATTGGAAATTTTATGATCCTTATTATGATAAAACGTATGATCAGATCCAGCTACCGCGAGAATTAACGAAGACACCTGAGGATACACTAATCAATTATTTTAGTATTCTACGAGAAGCTGCAACTCTAGGGGGGAGGTCTTGCGGTTCGATAGGCAATGGCGATCTTCCATTCCCGATTGCCTATAATTTTTTGTCCAAAGCATACCAAGAAAAACTAAGCTATGAAAAATATGTAGATTCGTTTGCAGGAATCGGACATACGAGTTTGCTAAAGCTCTGCCGAGTGCCAGCTGGTGAGCGGGAAATTAGATTTTTCTATGAAATTGAAACAATAGAATTGCGGGAAGATCTGATGGTTGAGTACTTTGGTTATTCGTATGGATTCATCCAGCTTGAACACGAAAAAGATGGCTTTCGAATTTCCAATGTGAGTAAGACTAGAGAAGATTTTCTATGTGCACCTTATCACGGTTGGAGCCATGATGGGGAATCGGTCGTAGAAATTAAATTTGGGCAATGGTGCAAAATGATTCAACATAAGTACCCCATAATGAAAAATGGATATACAAAAAACATCTGTTTTCATGGGAATGACGGAGCCGATTATTGTATCGTTTTTTTTACATTAACAAATGGAACAGACGTAGAAATAGCACAATTTCGCAAAAGAGCGAATGATGAGTGGAAACAGGTTCACATCAAGCCTGAAGAAGAATGTTTACCTAAAGAACACAAATAAAGGTGTATTAAAACCTGCGTTAATCTGTGAAGAATTAACGCTTTTTTGTTATTTTTTTTAAAAGTTACAACAAAAATAAAACTAAATTCAATAATATTTTATTGTAAAACGATAAAAACTATGGTAAATTAAATTGACAATAAATTAATGAGGTGCTTTTTATGAAACAAAGTTCAACCCTTTTTTTAAAGCTAGCTGTTATTATAATGGGAATTCCCGTTTTGGCTCTGTGCCTATTTTTATTACCTAAAATAGCGAAAGTAGCATTTGGGGAAGCGGCAAATGGTGCAACATTAGGTTATATGGTACTTGGCATTTTAACACTTATGTACATTTCGGCGGTCCCGTTTTATGTTGCATTGTATCAAGCGTTTAAGCTTTTGAATTATATTGACAAGAACATAGCTTTCTCGGATTTATCTGTAAGTGCTCTAAAGAAAATTAGAAACTGTGCCATTACCATTAGTTGCCTGTACCTAGCTGCCTTACCATTCGTCTTTTTCATAGCGCAGTGGGATGATGCACCAGGTCTTGTCTTAATCGGAATGGTCGTTGTTGGTGCATCAATGGTGATTGCTGTCTTTGCTGCAGTTCTAAAAAAACTTTTACAAGAAGCGATTCGTATTAAAACAGAAAATGATTTAACGGTCTGAGGTGAAAACAGTGGCAATTATAATCAATATAGATGTGATGTTGGCAAAAAGGAAAATGAGTGTAACAGAACTATCTGAAAGAGTTGGGATTACAATCGCAAACATTTCTATATTAAAAAATGGAAAGGCAAAAGCGATTCGGCTATCCACATTAGAAGCAATTTGCAAAGCTTTGGACTGTCAACCAGGGGATCTACTAGAATACCGAAGCGATAATTGATGGGACACTCAGGCCTCACTACTCGTACCAATGGAGGAGAAAAACAATGTCAATGAAAATTCCATTTTTTAATCAAAGGCAATTAAACAATACACTACAGTATTCTGGCCATGATACACCGGAACACATCGCAATTGTGATGGACGGAAACGGACGTTGGGCTAAGAAGCGTGGCCTGCCCAGAGTTGCAGGTCATAAAGAAGGGGTATCTGCTGTTTTTAAAATTGTCAAGGCTGCAGTTAAATGTAATGTGAAGGCACTGACACTTTATACGTTTTCTACGGAAAACTGGAAACGTCCAAAATCCGAGGTTGAAACGATATTGAGACTTCCTAAGGAGTTTCTACATATTTATTTGCCTGAGCTTATATCCAATAATGTCCGTATTGAGGCAATTGGGGACATGGACAATCTTCCAGCCCATACACGTGAAGCGATCCAGTATGCCATCCAACGAACCCGAGACAATAACGGTCTTCAGCTGAATTTTGCACTTAACTATGGGGGCAGAACTGAGATTTTGAATGCCATGAAAAAAATGTTCGCGGATATGAACGACGCGAAAATGTCGCTGGATGAACTAGATGAACAGCAATTTTCTCAGTATCTGTATACAGCTGGTTTACCAGACCCTGATCTGCTGATTCGTACGGGTGGGGAAAAGCGCCTGAGCAATTTTCTCCTTTGGCAGTTAGCCTATACGGAATTCTGGTTTACCGATGTGCTGTGGCCTGATTTCTCCGAAAAAGAGTTTCTTCAAGCACTAGAAGAATATCGGAAACGAAAGAGAAGATATGGCGGAATCTAAACTTATTTGAAGATAGGTTCGGTTGGTAGAGAAATCCTTTCATAACATAGTATTTTGGAGTGTGAATTTGCAAATAATTCATACTCTGTTTTTTTATAGTATCCATTCCCAAATTCTTGTTATCGTGTTTCTTTGTATGAGTAGGAATATTTACGTGCACAATACGATCTCGATTACACGTCTATTAAAATTAATCATAAACTTGATATAGTGAAATTTTTAAACAATTTCGGAGATTAAGGATATATAATAAATATAGATGCGGAGATTTAGAAAAAATACAATACCACTATGAGTTTACGTAAAGAAAGGGAACTTCCAATGTTATATATTCTTTTTATTGGAATGCCTGTATTCATTATAATCGGTTACACATTATGGAATAAGGTACGGAATAGAATGAAATACTTAAAAACGATTGCTGAATTAGTAGAGAATTCAAAAGACATCATATACTACTGTGAGATTAAGCCCGTGTTTAAGTATAGATATTTAAGTCCAGCTATTAATAAAATATTAAGCCCTACTTTAGTTTCAGATAGTATGAAAAATCCTTATACAGCTTATCAATTAATTCATCCTGATGATTATCATATTTTAGAGAAAAAAGCACTAGGTGAACTTGATTTTAGTAAACCGTTTATTCAAAGATGGAGGAACGAGGAAGGCATTTACATTAGTTTCGAGGAATACGCGACTCCTATCTATAATAAAGACGGTGAATTGATCGCTATGCAAGGAATCATTAGAAATATTAATGATAAAGTGATCCTGAAACAACAGTTAGAATATAAAGTGACACATGATTCACTAACAGGAATTTATAATCGAGAATATTTCGAGGCACAAGTTGAACATTATGATAAAAATGAAGATGTTCCAATCGCAATTATTATTTGTGATTTAGATGAGTTAAAGTACGTAAATGATACTTTTGGTCATAAGAACGGTGACAATTTAATAAAAGAAACGGCAAATCTTTTAAAGAAAGTCTTAGATCGAAATATAGTAGTATCAAGAATTGGTGGAGATGAGTTTTCCATTATGATCTTAAACACAAATCCATTACAAGTTGAAGCGATTTTAGAGGGACTAGAACTTGAGATCGATCGGTTTAATCGCTCTACCAACAAGTTTAATATAAAATTATCTAAAGGACATGCCTTTTATCATTCCTCTATAGGAAAAATGGAAGAGTTATTTACGAAAGCAGATAATAAGATGTATGAGGATAAAAATCAAAGAAAGAAACAATTAGCTATCAGTAGATAAGAAATCGGAGCGTTAATCCATGTTTACTACGATCCAAATGTTAGACATCGTCTAATACCTGGAGGTGCAGTACAACCGGGATTACATACCAATCTTGAATAAAGTATATAGACAGAAAAACCGCTTAAATCACATCGATTAGCGGTCTTTTTTTTGTGAAGTACAAACCAAATGATTTTGATTCACTGTTTTTTATTTACATTCGATATTTTATAAAGTATTATTATGTTACACGATATATCGGAATGCATAATATCGAGATACATAATAAGTCAGGGACAGGTTCCTTGTCCCAATGATAGAAGGGATGTTGAAAATGGCGTACAATGGCGGACCAATGACAGAAGCGATGTATTATGTACTACTGGCGTTAATGCATCCTAACCATGGGTATCAGCTTATGCATGCAATTACGGAAGTTTCAAATGGTCGAGTGAAAATGGGGCCAGGAACACTTTACGGAGTCCTTTCACGGATGCAAAAAGACGGCCTCATTTCATTAGCGGAAGATGACGGCAGAAGGAAGACCTATGAAATTACACGAGAAGGAGAACAAGCATTAAGGGTTGAGTATGATCGATTAAAATCCATGATACAAGATGGGAATATTTTAGAGGATGGTGATGGGAATGAATAAGATCGTTCGAAAAATTCGCCCCAGTGATTATTGGCGAATCGGTGAGCATGAAAGCTGGTTTCAAGACATGGCAGCACAAGGGTTACATCTCAAAAAAATGGGTAAATTTTTTGCTCATTTTGTAAAAGGTGAACCGAAAAAAATGAGATATAGAATAGATGTATCAATGAAAAAGAAGATTTCACCAGAACAGATTGAGATGTATGCAGAAAGTGGCTGGGATTATGTGACAGGCTATCAATATTTTCAAGTGTATTCATCACCTGAAGAGCTTGATGCACCAGAAATCCATACTGACCCTGCTGAGCAGTCTTTTACGTTAAAGGAACTGGACAAAAAATTAATCTTAAATGCAGGTTTCGTTGTGGTCGCAATGCTTTTAATAATTGGCATGTTGTTTTCCATTTGGTTTCTCGATGGGACACCTACCTACATTTTGGTTGAAGGATTAGTTATTCCACAAACGTTTTTGACCATCATCATCGGGTATCAGGCATACAACTCACTGCTAGCAGCGAACTCTATTCGCACAATACGAAAAAGTTTAATTGAAGGAAAAACGATTGATCATCATGCCCCATGGAAGAAGCAGCATCAATTAAATTCGGTTATCGGTTTTCTTTTTACGATTGTTGCCGGATTGACCGTCATCTTTTCATTTACACAACTAATAAAAATGGATACGAAAACATTGCCTGAAGGAAGTATTAACTTACCGATTGTAAGATTAGCAGATATAGAGCAGAATCCTGCTTTAGGTCGTGGGGAGTCTGAATATATGAGAGACAATGTTGATTGGTCCAATCGATATTCATCTAATTGGAGTCCGTTTGCACCAGTTCAATATGAATCCGATGAAAACGGGTTGGTTCCAGAGGAAATGTGGGAAGACGAGAGCGGTGTATATTCACCAAGCATTGAAACAAGGTTTTACCAACTGAGTTTTCTAGATATGGCGGAGCCTCTAATATCTGATTTAATAAAAAGGCACAACTATGAAAATAGAATAGAAGATTTTATTGAAACTAAGAATCCAAGCTTTGATTATTTAATGGTTCGGAAGGAAGAGGATTTTAAAGAAGTCTACGCTTCCAAGGGAAAGAACGTCATCTATGTTCGATATTACGGCTATGCAAGCATTGAGTCGGTAGTAAAAGCCATTGAAAAGAAGATTACAGAATAATTCATTTGGATTCTATTAAACTGTTGAGCTATAGGTCAAAAAAATGAGGATGAAAATGTATATTTAACCGAAAAAAGGCAAATCCTAATCAAGAATATTATGCTTGAGGTGATTTGTCGGTGTTTCAGAGTGTAGTGACTGGTTTTAATTTTGAGATGCCCGTGCTTCTATCCTGGGATGGTGCAATGGCTGTCGTATTTTTCTTTACCATCTATTCGTTTTTGGGGTGGCTCCTGGAAAATAGCTACAACTTTGCTAGGAAACGAGTGTTTTTTAAGGATAACTTTTTCTTTGGGCCCTTTAAGCCAATGTACGGGTTCGCGCCCCTTTTGCTCATCTTTTTAATAGGAAAAGATATGCATTGGTCCGTGGTGTTGTTACTATGTTTTCTAATTCCAACTATCGTAGAGTATTGCAGTGGCTTCCTTCTAGAGTGGTTTTTTGGCCGGAAATGGTGGGACTATTCAGGGCATAAGTGGCAGCTACAGGGACATATTTGTTTTTCCTATTCGGTTTGTTGGATCGCTCTATCGTTAGTGAGCCTAGCCTATGTTCAACCAGTACTTCGGGATTTGTATGAGGTAGTGGGAAGCTATTGGGCGTGGATATGGCCAACTGTAGCACTCTATTTTCTTGGTGAACTCCTATTTGCAATTAGAAGGCATATACCAGAAAACATACGTGCCGGAAATCCAATTCAATAATACGTATTTAAGATTGAATCATAATAGACGCTTAGTTTACCTAGGCGTTTTAATATTTAAATCTTTTTTAGGTCTTTTGGTTGACAAGATCCTATTTTTAATATAACATTTATCTTGAAGTTAAGATAAATACTTCTGAGATAAAATAATTAAAGGTATTTTACAAAAATATCCTTTAATATAAAAAAGGAGAGACATCATGGGTTTATTAGATAAACTTTTTGGTAACCAACAAAAGGAGGAAGAAGTAATGTCAAACGAAAAATTAAACATTGGTATTATTTTAGGTAGTACTCGTGAAGGACGCGTAAGTCCTCAAGTAGGAGCATGGGTAAAAGAAATCGCAGATAAGCGTGGAGATGCTAACTACGAAATCGTTGATATCGCAGACTTCAAATTACCATTCTTAGGTGAAGCAGATGCACCTGGAATTGCTGCTTGGAACGAAAAATTAGCTAATCTTGATGGATTCGTATTCATCGTTCAAGAATATAACCACTCTATCACTGGAGCATTGAAAAATGCGTTAGACCTAGCTCGTGAAGCTTGGAACAACAAAGCTGCTGGTATCGTAAGTTACGGTTCAACTGGTGGTGCACGTGCTGCAGAACATCTACGTGGAATCATGGGTGAATTAATGATCGCGGACGTTCGTACACATCCAACACTTTCATTATTCACTGACTTCGAAAACGGTTCTGAGTTCAAACCACAAGACCTACACTTAGACAACGTAAACTTAATGTTAGACCAAGTAGTAGCTTGGAGCGGAGCATTAAAAACAGTACGCTAATAACGAAAAAAACAGGATGAGCCTTTAAGTGGGCCATCCTGTTTTTATTAGTTCTGTATCTCCTGGAAATCCCCAATTACGACCCCGTAAAGGACCGTACCTAGTTCACAATCTCCTAATAGTATCCATTCGCAAACTAGATAAATAGCCCCAATCCCTATCTACACATGTGCCCTCCGCGCAAAATCGACAAACCGGAATTTGTCTGGGCGGTGGCGGGACTCGGTGTATTGAAATAAACTCGCATTATCTAAATATACATAGTTTTTGATGACCACAACATTATGAAAGCCATCCAAATCAAGAAGCTCTAGATCCTCATCAGTTGGCTCGACAACTGTAATTTCTTTCTTGGCAAAACTAATCGTTAACTCCAATTCATTTTCCAAATAGGCATAAATGGAATCCTCGCAAATCTCCTTGGTGAGCTCTGGGACATACTTTCGAGAAATAAAGTCCTTGTCCAAAATAATTTTCTCGCCGCCCATTTCCCTTGTGCGTAAGACCTTCCATACTTGTTCCTTGCTTGCAAGTTGAAGCTGTTGCTTAATGAATGTATCTGGCTTACCAACCGTCAACTCGTGCACAATTGTCTTCGGCTTGTCACCCATCTTCTCTGCTAGCTCCTTAAAACTCACAAGACCGGAAACAGGAAAATCAAACTTATTCACATCAATGACAATGGAACCTTTACCCTTCATCTTTTGAATATACCCATTTTGCGAAAGCAGGTTGAGTGCCTTTCTGATTGTTTCACGAGAGGTATTATAAGTGTCCTTCAGTTCATTTTCAGAAGGTAAAAGACTATTCGTCTTAATGTTTCCGTTTTTAATTTCTTCAACTATATCGCTATAGATTGTTAGATACTTGTTATTCATGAAGAATCCCCAATCAGTGTATAAATATTTATACTTATTTTACCGCATTAACGCAAAAAAGGGGAGGGGGATTTTCCCCTCCCATCTATATTATTTTTTACCAAATGAAATTTTGCCAACATTAGCTTTTGCGAAGATTACAGTTAAGATAAATGGAATGACTATCGCAACAGCCATTGCAATGGCAAACATAAACCAATACTCGTGTTGGATGGATAAGATACCTGGTAGACCACCCACCCCGATTGATTCTGCCATAACACCGCTACTTACTGAGATGATCGCCGCAACCATGGAACCAAGCATCGCAGCTAAGAACGGGAATCCGTATTTTAAGTTAATACCAAACATTGCAGGCTCTGTTACACCGAGGTAACAAGAAATACATGCCGGGATAGAAACTTGTTTTTCTTCTTCATTTTTACGATTAATATAAATCATCGCTAGAACAGCAGAACCTTGGGCAATATTTGATAAAGCAATCATTGGCCATAGGTTTGTTCCGTCAAACTCGCTCATCAATTGAAGGTCAATCGCATTTGTCATATGGTGTAATCCAGTGATAACAAGTGGTGCATAGGCAAATCCAAAGATTGCTGCAAATAACCAACCAAATGCTGATGTTAAGCTTGTGTACACAACATCAGAAATCCAAGAACCAATTGTCCAACCGATTGGTCCAAGAATGGTATGGGCAATTAAAACCGTAGGAATTAATGCGAAAAATGGAACAATAATCATTGAAATCGCATTTGGTGAAATCTTACGGAAGAAACGCTCTAAATAAACAAGTACGAAACCAGCTAAGATAGCAGGTATAACTTGTGCTTGGTATCCGATCATTTCAATTTGTACAAATCCAAAATCCCAAACGGGTATTTCATCTGAGGTTGCGACCCCATATGCATTTAGCAATTGTGGAGATACAAGCGTAATTCCTAGCACAATCCCAAGGACTTGTGAGGTACCCATTTTACGTGTAATTGCCCATGTGATTGCAACCGGTAGGAAATGGAACACAGCTTCACCAATTAACCAGAGGAACGCATGGATTCCTGCCCAAAATTGAGAAACTTCCACAATTGTTTTTGTACCGTCTTCAAGTAATTTAATTTCTCCAATCACATTTCGGAAACCGAGAATTAAACCCCCAACAACAAGTGCTGGAATAATCGGTGTAAAAATGTCCGCTAAATGGCCCATCATACGCTGAAGCCAGTTCATATTTTGTTTTGCAGCAACCTTTGCTTCTTCCTTGCTGGTGCCATCAACACCAGCGTGTTTTACGAATTCATTATAAAAAGAAGCAACTTCATTACCAACAATGACTTGGAATTGACCGGCTTGTGTGAAAGTGCCTTTTACTAGCCCGATCTCTTCGATCTTTTCTATGTCGGCGTTTTTCGGATCGTTTAAAACGAAGCGCATTCTCGTTGCGCAATGTGTAACTGCAGCGATATTTTCTTTCCCACCAATGTGGTCAAGCAAGTCTTTCGCAGGATCAGTGTACTTACTCATTGTTATTTCCCCCTAACTCCACAAGATGTCGAATCTTGTATATACATGTCGTGATTACGTTTTCAGTTTAACCTGTATATACAAGTATGTCAATTGTTTTATCTCACTAATTTTTAGCTTCTTCGAATATAGGATTTTTATGACAAAACAGCCTAAGTATAACTTCTCATGTGTCGCAAAAAATAACCGAGAAACAACAATAGGAATGGAGTGTAAAAATGAAGGCTGTTACGTATCAAAATCCATATAAAGTTGAAGTCAAAGAAGTCGAGGATCCGAAAATCGTCAAAAAGGACGATGTGATCGTGCGCATCACCTCAACTGCGATTTGTGGCTCTGACCTCCATTTATATCAAGGGAATTTTCCACTGCCTGATGGCTATGTAATTGGACATGAGCCAATGGGGATTGTCGAAGAAGTTGGTCCTGAAGTCACTCACGTAAAAAAGGGAGATCGGGTTGTTATTCCTTTTACTGTTGCATGTGGTAAATGTTATTACTGTGAACATGAGCTTGAGAGTCAATGTGACAACTCAAATCCACATTATGACTCAGGTGGTTATTTTGGCTATTCTGAAAAATTTGGTGACCACCCAGGAGGGCAAGCGGAATACTTACGAGTTCCATTCGGAAACTTTACTCCATTTAAAATTCCGGAGTCGTGTGAATTAGAGGACGAGGCATTGCTTTTCCTCAGCGATGTTCTTCCTACTGCTTATTGGAGCGTGGTGAATGCTGGCGTGAAGGAAAGAGACATAGTCATTATCCTTGGATGTGGACCGGTCGGCTTGATGGCACAAAAATTTGCATGGATGAAAGGAGCAAAACGTGTCATCGCAGTCGACTATATTGGGTATCGAATGGACCATGCCAAAGCGACTAATAAAGTGGAAGTCTTTGATTTTACAAAAAATGACGATATGGGTGAGCATTTAAAGGAAATTACAAGCGGCGGAGCCGACGTTGTGATTGACTGTGTAGGAATGGATGGGAAAAAATCGCCACTTGAATTTATCGAGCAAAAGCTAAAGCTTCAAGGTGGAACGCTTGGTCCGATTCAAATTTCAACGAAAGCTGTTCGAAAAGGGGGTACAGTTCATCTCACCGGCGTGTATGGTGCAAATTATAATATGTTCCCACTAGGTGCCTTTTTCTCCCGTAATATCACTTTAAAAATGGGCCAAGCCCCAGTTGTTCATTTTATGCCAGAACTCTACAAAAAAATCGTCGACAAGGAGTTTGATCCAACCGATATTATTACCCATAAACTATCCCTTGATGAAGCAAGCCACGGCTACAAAATCTTTAATGGCCGCGATGATGACTGCATAAAGGTTGTCTTAAAACCATAAACAACACTCTCGACAAGTTTCTCACTTGTCGATTTTTATTGATAATTCAATCCTCTTTATTTAGTAAAATGGAATTAACATTATTTAGCAGAAGGTGAGAATGAATGTGGTTTTATTGGTTCATGCTTATTTTTTGTTTGGCAATTGTACTTATGGCCATTATTATCATACCCTGGATAATCATTGCTTTAGGAATTGAAACAATTCGTGAACGAAATAAAAAAACTAGGACAAAAAATAGCAAAAAGGGTAGTAAGCTTGAGAATTTTAAGAGTTCTATGAAATTAACTGGGGTACTATTTGGCTTTGCACTTGTTGCCACATTTTTGGGATATGTGAGTGTTCCATATCTAGAAGATTTCCCACATGTCATTCAAAGAGAGTTTTCTTCTGAAGAAGGTTTTATTGAATATGTAGATGATCGAGGAAAAAGTCGGAAACATGAAGTTAAGGTTAACGGGGAATGGTTTTCCTCAACGGCCATTAAAAGGAAACATGTCGGTCGTTATATAACCTTTGAGTATTTACCAAATACCAAATTGATAGTTTTATATAAAATGAGGGAATGAAGGCTAGAGGGTTAGGTGGGTTATGTCTTTAGAGAATGTTATGCAAATTTTATTGGAGATTCTATTTAATAATTTATAGGGGGGATTTCAGTGGATAAGAAGAATCTAAAGATGGCAATTCAACTTCGTCATGACTTACATATGCATCCGGAATTGTCCTATCAAGAGTTTTGGACGAAACAACATTTAATGGATTTCCTTAAAAAACATACAACAAACTTAGACATCATCGATAAGGGGAACTATTTTTATGCCAAGTATACGGCCGGGGGTGATAAACCAACTATTGCATTTAGAGCGGATTTTGATGCCCTTCCCATTCCAGAAACAATTGACCTACCATGGAAGTCGACTGTTCCGGGGGTATCTCATAAATGTGGCCATGATGGACATTCTGCTACTCTTGCCGGATTTGCGCTTGAAGTGGATCAAAAGGGTGCGGATAAAAATATTATTTTCCTTTTTCAACATGCAGAGGAGACAGGTCAAGGGGCCATTGAATGTGCCGAAGTAATAATGGAAGAAAAAATCAATGAGGTTTTTGGCTATCATAATATGTCAGGAATTGAGTATAATGCGGTGCATGTAATAGATGGAACTGCCCATTGTGCCTCAAAAGGAATGTCCATTGAAATGAAAGGTTCACCGGCACACGCTAGTCAACCGGAGAATGGAATTAATCCTTCTTTTGCAATTGCTAGAATCATAGAGGCTTTACCAAGTCTTACATCTTCAGATCAGTATGAAGGTCTAGTTCTATGCACAGTTGTTCAGGTGAATATTGGTGCGGAAAATTACGGAATTGCAGCCCATCATGGTATCCTGCGATTAACAATTCGGGCTGAAAAAGAAGTGGAATTAAACATGCTTCAACAAAAGGTAGAAGCTCTTGCTTTAAAACTAGGGAAAGAGCAAGGCATCAAGGTTCATTTTTACTATCGGGATGAATTTCCGGAAACCGTCAATCATCAGGAATCGGTTAATAAAGTACGCAAAGCAGCGGTCGACAAAGGCTTATCATTACGTGAGCTAACCTCACCATACCGCGCATCAGAAGACTATGGGCATTATTTAAAACGTATACCAGGTGCTTTTTTCTATATTGGAAACGGTGAAGAGCATCCACCCATCCACACCTTTGAATATGATTTCCGCGATGAGATCATTGAAACGGGGGTAGAGATGTTTAAAGGACTTGCCGGGATGGAGGAATTAAAGCTTTTCCAAGACCTATCCGTATGAAAAAGGCATTAACTCTCGAAAGCTTAATGCCTTAGGGGATTTTCTATTAGCCGCCGGTGAAATTATAGTTTCTTTAAATCAGCATTTAATTTCCTTGCTTGATTTTTGAAGTAAAGATAGAAGGCAGTCCATAGGATTGCATAGATAATTATGGCGATGATGAGTGTTAATAATATGCCCTTTAGTGTAAACGGAATCCATCCAATCGTAAGCGCCAAAATTAGGTAAAGAATTAAAACAGTTAAAAAGTGAAGAATCGTTTGCTGGTAAAGTTTCAATTGTCTAAGTTCAAAGTATGAAGGCGCGACTGTAAAAAACCATCCGCAAAGAACCGAACCGATGGAGTTCTTGAAAAATAAGTCCCCTTCTATCATTTCGATACCGCCAAACAGGTAAATTAAATTGGTGCTAAGCACCGCAACAAAGCTACCGAAGAAAATTCCTAACAAACTACGAAATAACATTTTTTTCATGATCATTTCCTCCTATTTAATTTTAGTGCTGCTTTTATCACAGGTACATAGGTGCGGGAGACATATTCCTTTTTACCGGATTTGAAATATACACAGAGTGTCCCATTGAACGACGCTTCAAAACGGCTTAATTCGTGCAAATTGGCAATCACTGATTTAGATAGACGGATAAAGTTAGATGAAGGTAGCGAAGCCTCGAGCTCATATAGCTTTTCCTTTAAAATAAATGAATCTGTTCCTGTAACGGCGACAACCTGTTCATTTTCGGTATGAAAATAGTGAATATCAGCGGGTTTTAGAATATGTTGCATTTCACCCTTTCTTCCAATGATGAACGGGTGCTCTCTTTCGTGGATAAAATCAATTAGCTCCTTAATGTTTTCATCTAAATTTGGAGATTCGATGGTAACTCTTGCTTCTTTAAACGCTTTGTCAATATTTACGAATAGCTTCAACTTTTAGACACCTCATTTCAGATATAAAGTATAAGTGTTCTTCTTTCGATATCCCTCTTTTTTCATTACCCCCTCGTATTGTTTTTCTATTTCCATTGTAAGGTGAAATATCTTTTGTGTCTGGAAAATTACGGTAAGTGGCAGATAATTGAGGGTAAGTTGCTGAAAGTAACGAGTCACACCACTTGTTTTATACTCTGAGGTATTTCAATGCTTCTTTTTAAAGGAGAAGGGAAATGTGTCAACCTTGTAGAATCTCTAGAGAAAAGGGGTGCTTTTTAATGAAGAAAATATTACTCGCCATTTATGACTCTTTTTCTGAGTTTGAGATAACCGTGGCAACCGCGATGCTGAGAGGGACTTATGAGATTGTAACTGTTGCAGATTCGCTCAAAACGATCACGGGTGAATCTGGGCTACAATTTGTACCGCATTTGATGTATCAACAGGTGGATGCAACAGAGTATGAGGGCATTATTATCCCTGGGGGAGACCTGATTCATGTGAAGGACACGGAAGAACTGTTTGAACTGACAAACTGCTTTTACACACAAAATAAACTAACTGCCGCCATTTGCAGTGGTACATATGTGCTGGCAAGAGCGGGAGTACTCGTAGACAAACCATATACAGTCACTCTCCATCAAGAGCAACGTAACTTCCTAGGTTGTTTTGAAGAAGAAAATTTTCGGTATGAGCCGGTTGTGAAAGTGGAAAATGTGATCACGGCACAGGGTCATGCCTATGTTGACTTTAGGCTTGCTATCGCGGAGCAACTTGGAGCACTGACTCATCCCGATTTTACGAAAGAATTTTATAATGGAGAACGGAATCGGTTAATGGAAGAAGGGTTGAAGTGAGCGGACTGTAGACTGATCACTTCAATCTTTATTCTAATACCTTATACATTAGAAACGGCAAGATTTTTATATTTGGCTTTATTGTACAAAGACCCGCTTGCCTTATTGGCACATATCTTCTCTTCCGTTATAGTAAAATGATAGGAAGAAAGGGGGAATAGCCATGACAATCGAAATCAAGAATTTTTCAATTGGGCTACCTGAAAAAATGACGTACGGAAAAAATGAGGAAATGATGACAGCGATTCGTAAGCAGGCTGTAGAAGAGGCACTTTTAACAAAAGATGGATTCCGAGGAGATGGGGTTGCGGATTTAAAGCATCATGGTGGTCCTGACCGTGCTGTTTGTGTATATCCATATGAACATTATTCAATGTGGGAAAGTGAGTTTTTAGTTCAGCTTCCACTTCCAACATTCGGGGAAAACTTAACCATCACGAAGATGGAAGAAAAAGCTGTGTGTATCGGCGACATTTATCAGGTTGGGGAAGCAGTTATCCAAATCACCCAAGGGCGCATTCCATGTAGTACCATCACCAAAAAAACAAACAACCCATACCTTTTAAAAATGATGGTCCAAACAGGATTTACTGGATACTTGGCACGTGTTTTAAAAGAAGGCACGGTACGAAAGGACTCCACCATTTCATTAGTAGAGAGAAACCCTAAGCAAGTCTCGATTCTTGAAGCGAATGAGATCTATTTTAAAAAGCCAAGGGACATTGAGGGGATTCAAAAGATTTTAGCAGTAGAGGAATTGGCTGATGAGTGGAAAGAGATGTTGCATGAGCGGCTAACTAGATTAGAAGCTAGCCACTAATTTTTTGAAACCTTTTGTGTAAAAATTCGTAAAAGGGGATAACAAATTCATTCGGGGAGTTGGAAGGATGAAAAACATTTACTGTGAAAAATGCTCCGCAGAAATCACGGATAAAAGCGATCTTGTGATCACAACGTATTTTCTCTTTGTCAGGGCCTATCATGATCGTTGTTATTCCAAATCGTTAAAAGGCTGGGAAACGGTGTTTGTCGGAAATGAACCAATAAATGGCACTTCAGGAAACGCTAAAGCGATTCTTGGATTTGTTTTAGCTATGATTCTATTTTTAACTAGTAGTTTATATTCGCTTATAGGCATTGTTGCCCTATACCTTCCGCTGATGCGGTTGTATGCTTGGTACAGTATTGAGCGGTATTTAGAGTAGTTTTTGAGGGAGTTAATCCAGAGAAGATCAGTGCCCTTTTTGAGGGGGAAGACGTTGTTTATTTAATAAAAGAGTAATAGTTTTGTAGTGAAGACCCGAACGAGTAGCCGAGACCGTGAAAAAGGTCTTCATAAGCTTGATGAAGACCTAAACAACCCACCAAGTCCATGGAAAAGTCCTTCATCTAAAAAAACAATCTTGAAAAAGGTGCCCACATGCGTAGATTGATAGAATCCCTTCTGTTTTTACCTACATATTTAAATAAAAAGAAGCTCTACGCCCAATTAACCGGAAAAACCATCGTCATCACGGGTGCGAGTTCAGGGATCGGCAAGGAAGTGGCTTATCAATTAGCTGGCATCCAGTGTCATCTAATCCTCGTCGCAAGAAGAGGCGAAATGCTCGAAACCATTAAAAAGGACATCGAAAAGCAAACAACTAAGGTGAGTATCATCCAAACGGATCTTAGAAAAGAGGATGAGCTCAATAACTTCCTAGCCTTTTTAAACAATCAGCCAACTATAGATATTTTCATCAGTAACGCAGGTCTCTCCATAAGACGCTCCATCTATGAATCTGTTGACCGATATCACGATTTTACTAGAACCATGGCGATAAATTACTTTGCGCCTGTAAAAATAGCGTTATCCATTATTCCAACCCTACAAAAAAGCCATGGACAGATTATCAATGTATCGACTGTCAACACAAGATTAGCACCAGTTCCCTATTTCGCGGCCTATCAGGCATCAAAATCAGCGTTTGATGTATGGCTAAGATCGATTTCACCAGAATTAAAGAAAGTCGCAGCAACGTCCATTTACTTACCACTAGTCCGGACACCCATGATTGAACCAACGGAAGGGTATCGCAATACGCCAGCAATGACGCCACACAATGCTGCTAAACTCATCTGTAAATCAATGTACACTCGCAAGAAAAAGTATCAACCGTGGTGGCTTATTTTTGGACAACTGGTCTCCATTTCCATAACGAATTTAAGAGATTTTTCAAAGAAGGGTAAGCAAAATGATTAGACTTTTTTATGTGTTATATAAAATAAAACTGCTTTCTCCAATCGGGGTGTACCGCTTATTCACGTCGATCATTTCATGCGGTATCAATTTGATGACACTCTTACATTTTGCAGAAAAGAAATACTCCAACAGAATTGCACACGTGGACGACCATGAAACGCTCACCTACAAACAGCTTCTAGACCAATCGACGAAACTTGCTCAGTCTCTAGTAGAAAAAGCCAATCTTCAAGGTGGACAAAAAGTCGGTATTTTATGCAAAAATCATGCTTCACTCGTCAAATCAATTTTCGCCATTTCCCGAGTCGGTGCAGACCTCTATCTATTAAACACGGAAAACAGCAAGCAACAATTCAACGATTTTGCAGAGCGACATAATTTCGACCTCGTCATCTATGATGCCGAATTAAGTCCCATCCTTGAAAACTATACCAAACCAAAAATTGTAAGCTATCATAACTACCACCCAGCTATCAGTAATTTTTTAAACTCAAAGACAAATCAAGGAACCTTGTCTCGTACCACTTTAGGCAAAATCGTCCTGCAAACCAGCGGTACAACGGGAATGTCAAAAGATGCGGCACATCAACCGTCACTTTTTCATTATTTACATCCATTTGTGGCATTTATTAAACGATTGCGGATTTTGGACCATCACAATGCGTTCATCGCAACTCCAATTTATCATGGATATGGGATTGCTGTTCTACTGTTATTCATACCGTTAGGGAAAAAGGTAGTCATTACCAGTGGTTTCAATGCAAAAAAAGCCTGCGAAATCATAAACAATCAACAAATCGAGGTCGTAACCGTTGTCCCGTTAATGCTCCAAAAAATGCTGCAAGCAAACCATGAACACTTAAAATCGCTCAAATGTATCGCATCAGGCGGAGCAAAGCTCCCAACAAAGCTTATTGATGAGACGTTTCAAAAACTAGGTCCCATCCTCTACAATTTGTACGGCACCTCAGAATCGGGATTGAACTTCATCGCCACCCCGAAGGACTTATTGCATTCGGTGACAACCATCGGTAAAAAAATAGAAGGACTTAAAATTAGTATATTAGATTCCAACAAAACTGAAGTTCCAACTAGTACAATCGGTCAACTCCACATTCAAAATGATTGGTCCATTCACAAGGACATTTGGATTGAAACGGGAGATGCTGGCTATCGTGATGAAAATGGCTATTATTTTTTATGTGGAAGAATGGACGATATGGTCATTTCAGGCGGGGAAAATGTGTACCCAGTTGAAGTTGAACAAGTCCTCATCCAGCACCCATACATTCACGACGTTGCGATTATTGGAATCGACGATGAGCAGTTTGGCCAACGCTTGAAAGCAATTGTCGTTCCAGAAAAAAATACAAGCCTAACAGAAGAAGAATTACGAGAGTGGCTCCGCCCTAGGGTAGCCAGATTTCAGCTTCCAAAAGAAATTTCAATAGTTGACCATCTGCCGTACACACCTCTAGGCAAGCTTGATAAAAAACAAATAGAATTAGACAAATAAACATGCTTTTTAGCAAGTAGAAAAGGAAATCGTCCCAATAATGGCTAATTCTTACAGATATTGTTAACAAAGATTATGGCATATGGGAGGATACATAAAATGAAAACGCTATTTCGCTATAACTGGCAGGTTAGAGACGATTGGTTTACATGGTGCGAAGGCGTGCCAGAAGAGGAGTTACTTAAAAAACGGGTTGGTGGGGTCGGTAGTATCCTGCACACTCTATTTCATATTGTGGAGGTTGAACGAAGTTGGATTCACCTTTTGAAAACACAGCGAGATCCAGGAGAACCTCCATTTGAGGATTACGCTAGCTTGGAAAAAGTGAAAGCTCTATCGAACCAGTTTCATAAAGAAATTGAACCGTTTATTATGTCTTGGTCAAATGAAATGGACTCACAATCCGTTGCAATTACCTATCCTGATGGCCATAGTGAAACCTTTATGCAAGGGGAAATCATGCGGCATGTCATCGCTCATGAAATACACCACATTGGTCAGCTGTCTGTGTGGGCAAGAGAACTTGGACGGGAACCGGTGACAGCAAATGTAATATCTAGAGGGCTATTCGAATAATAGCAAGGGTCTTTAACGGTTGAAGAAGAGTTAAAAAAGAGGTGTTTGTGATAAAAAAAGTATTTGCGTTATTTGCGTTGTTAATTGTAATAACTGGATGCCAAAATAAAGAAGTTTCCACAGATTTTAAGAAAATTGAGAGATTAGTAGAAGAGATTCAAGTCTTGAAGGATGAAGCCGTGAAAACAGAAAAAGAGCTAGAGGCATTACGTGATATTGAAAGACAATACAAGTACCAATTCACAAACACCCCAACTATTAACATGAATACCTCTTTCTTGTTTTATAATTTACAAAAAGAAAACGTGGAATGGTTGAATGAACATACCACTGACGAACTTCGTTTTGAAAAAAAGAGTGGTGAAATATATGCGATAACGCAAAGTTATGAAAGAAAAGTTACCTATAATACGGATAATCAGACCTTGGAAAATTGGTATATCGAAGGAATCTCTTTTGAACCAATGGATAATAGAGCTGAAGTAACAATTCGTCCACATTATGTTTGGGAAAGTGATGCGGTTCTGGAAGCTAGATACTTCCATTTAATCTTCGTAAAGATAAAGGAAGATTGGTATCTTCAGGATATAGCTTTGTAATGGATTTCATTCTTTTAGAAGAAACCTTACAGTGAGAGGGTGAATCAAACAAGACAACTTATCTATAGATAAATATTATGTAAGCATCGTTAGAAAAAGGGAGATAAAATGGATACCAATATGACGATTAAAGAATTACAGAATTACATAAAGGAGAAGGACTATAAGCCAGAACTAAAAAATGCCTACTTTCAAAAGTTAATTGAAGAAGTAGGTGAACTCGCAGAAGTATTGCGTAAAGATAAACGAATGGAACAACAAGGCACCATTAAAGGCACAATTGAAGAAGAATTATATGATGTTCTGTACTATGTTGTTGGATTAGCAAATATTTATGATATTGATTTAGAAACGTGTTTTCGTCTAAAAGAAGAACTCAATAAAGAAAAATATAAATAAGAGAACTGTGCAAGATACTGAGAGTTTTAAAGAAGTAGTCCGGTTGTTGTTCTATACAAAAGTAATATATGTAAAAATGCGTCCCTATTTAATAGAGGGGTATTTTTATCTTTAAGAGTTATTCATGGATCAGGTATGCAAATTTAAGAACGGAACTGTTATTTTGACTGCATTTGTTTATGGTTGCAAAGTGTTTTGGTGAGTAAGAAAAGTCAAAATCAACCAAACGGTATAAATGAAAAAAGGAGATTAGAATGCTGAAACGGAAATTCGGTGATCGGTCGGAGTGGAAGCGTGTTCTAAAGAGAAAGTATGCTCAAACATATCTTGAAAACAATGAATTTAAGGGCTATATCACTCTATTAAATACGATAAAGGTAACTGAACCATTATCGGTTAGCTATGAAGAAAAACGTGTACGTATTGTTGATGATGGCTATATGTGGCTGCAACAATTTCCTCTGAACGAACATCATTCGGTCACAACAATGTTTGATGCGAATGGTGAAATCGTTCAATGGTACATTGATATATGCCTTTGTAACGGAGTTGAAAATGGTATACCTTGGATGGAAGACTTATTTCTAGATGTCATTTTGCTACCATCTGGAGAAATTATTGAAAAAGATGCAGAAGAACTTGAGGATGCACTATCTAAAGGAATGATTGATACATCTCTTTACGAATTGGCGTGGAATGAAATGAAGAAGATTAAACGTTTAATAAGTACAGATAACTTCAATTTGATAAAACTGTCTAACAGCCATAAGAGGATCTTATTTAATAATTTAAAGTAGCCAATATCATTCTAACGGGGGCTATGGTTGATGATTAAAAGCTGTTGAATGCTAACGAGCAGCATATCGGAAAAGAAAGGGGAGTTTTCATTGTCAAAGGGGTTGCTCCATCATATTGAAATATATGTATCAGATTTAAAAAGGACAGTAGACTTTTGGAGTTGGTTTCTTGAAGAACTAGGGTACACTCCATTTCAAGAGTGGGAAAGTGGACGAAGCTGGAAAATTGATGAAACATACATCGTTTTTGTACAAACAGAGGACAGGTTTTTAGATATTCCGTATCATAGATGCCGGGTAGGTCTTAATCACTTGGCGTTTCACGCAAGCTCACGTCAACATGTCGATGAAATGACAAATAAATTGATAGAAAAAGGAATCCATATTCTCTATCCCAAAAAGCATCCTTTTGCTGGGGGAGATGACCACTATGCCGTTTATTTTGAAGACCCAGACCGAATAAAAGTAGAACTTGTGGCTCCAAAATAGTGGGTGCTGCACTTTTTTGTTGAAAGTTTCACAAGGGAAATATGATTAATACGGAAAGGGCGGAATCAGTATGTACATACCCAAACAATTTAAAATTGAGGATAAAAGCACGATTTATGATTTTATAGAAAACTATAGCTTTGCCACTTTAGTTTCTCAGCATAATGGAGAACCTTACGCAACCCATCTTCCCCTGGTATTAAATAAATCCGAAAAGGCGCTGTATGGTCATTTTGCTCTCCCAAACCAACAATGGAAGGATGCTGAAAATCAGCAAATACTTGTTATTTTTCAGGGGCCTCATTGTTATGTATCTCCTTCTTGGTACGAAACAATGAAAGCCGTACCCACATGGAATTATGTGTCGATCCATGTATATGGAGAGATGGAGATCATTGAAGACCACAAAGTAATAATTGATTCTTTAAATGATATGGTAAAAAAATATGAAAGTCCTGATAGTCCATACAATTTAAGTGAAGTTGACCCCAACTTTATCGAAGGAATGAGCAAGGGAATTGTAGTCTTTAGAATCAAGATTACAAAAATGGAAGCAAAGGCTAAATTAAGTCAAAATCACCCTGAAGAACGACAGGAGTTAATTATTAAACAATTAGAAAACACTTCCCTACAAGATAATAGACAGATAGCTTCTCTTATGAAGAAAAATCTACAAAAATAAAGAAAAAGCTATTCAACTTTGTCAGATTGTGACTTCGGTAGCGGTAATCCAAAAAAGGATTATCGCTTATTTTGGTTAAAAAAGCATTTGACCTCTATATGAAAGTTAGGTTATTATATTGAAGTTTTTTTGTGAGGTAAAAGTTAAAGAAAAGGTATGAAAATGGGTGTCACAAATGAACTAAATATGCAGGCGAACGTAGGACACCTTGAAGTAGATTAATGAATCTGATACTTTTTAAAAGCATTTAATAAACGATCGAGTTCTTGACTACATTTAATGGTCTTACTGTTTAACATCCCATTTAGAGTAGCAAGTCGAATCATTTCATCTCTCTTTTGAACGATTGATAGAATAAGAAATTCTCTATTAGGTTGTGTACTTTCTTGTAACAATTTTTACACCTCTTTATTAATTTAAAGCTTTACTTAAAACAAACACAAACATTATTATGCAAAATTCTTAACAAAAATAAAAGGCTTTCGACAAAATAAGTCAAAAGAAGCTAAAAAGAATGTGACAAAAAGATAACGAAGATAACTACCTCTTTACAGAATATTATTATTGACCACTTTCTGGGATAGGGAATCCATGTTTTTTTGCTATTCGTTTTTAAATTTCCGCTACGCTATCACATCAGTGAGACTCCTTAATTCGCTTCTCTTATAACATTTATAAACCACAAAACCTCCCTTCTGCAGTGTTGTAATCCAAAAGTCCTAAAAAAGTACTATTTCTCCTGAATTTTACATGAAACTATACACTTGACACAAAATATCAAACTGAGGAGGGAAAAGATGCCGTCATTTTTTATAAAGAAAGAAAAACACGAACAGAAAATCTCTTTACCTGAGAATCGAACCTTAGAATCAATGGAAGTTCATATAAGCGGTGACGCGGAACAAACAGTAGAAGAGTTTAAACAGATTTTTGAAAAGGATATCGATTTTTCAACGAGGAGGTTTCATTTATTTGGTGAAACCCTATCTGTCGTGCTTTATATGAGCAGCCTCGTAGATCAAGAAAAAGTGGATAGAGATATGATTAAGCCTCTTCAAGAGAATAGGCTCGATGAGTCCTCCATTCAATCCAAACTTAGCGCAAAAAGTCTCACGTCCATCCTACTTGAAGATGTGTTGTATCATTGTTCAGGAACATCCGAATCAAGTCTGTCAACCTTACTGTCTGGTTTATTGAGAGGGAAATGTATCGTTTTAATAGATGGTTCCGAACAAGCTCTCCTTCTTGATGCATTCAAGCCTGAAAAGCGGGGGCTCGCGCAACCTGAGACAGAAAGAGTGGTTCGAGGTCCTCGTGATGGATTTATTGAACAAATCATGACGAATGTATCTCTATTACGTTATCGTTTACCTGTTCCTGAGTTTAGAATAGAGCACATGGAGGTGGGGAGGCGTACAAAAACCAGAGTGGGAATTTGTTATATGGAGGGAATTGTAAACAAAGAGTTATTGAATGAGGTGAAAAAGCGTTTAGATCGGATTGATATCGATCGGATACTGGATGCTGGATATATTGAGCAGTTTATTGAGGATAATCCTCGATCGCCATTTCCACAGGTTCAAAATACGGAACGGCCTGATAAAGCAGTAGGTAATTTACTAGAAGGTAGAATCGTACTATTAGTAGACGGTTCCCCGTTTGTATTGGTTGTGCCTGCAATTTTTAATCAGTTTTATCAAACGAGTGAGGATTATAATGAGAGGTTCTTGATCACGAGTGCAGTTCGCTTGATTCGTTTTATGTCCCTCCTCTTTTCATTAACGTTTTCATCCTTTTATGTAACGGTTCTTTCCTATCATCCAGAGATGATTCCAGCGAAATTTGTTGTTGCTGCCTCAAGTGGTCGTGCTGGGGTCCCCTTCCCAGCGTTTATTGAAGTGCTGTTGATGGAGGTGGCGATGGAAATATTACGTGAAGCAACCGTCCGAATGCCTCAGCAGGTAGGTGGGGCGCTCTCTATTGTTGGGGTGCTTGTTATAGGGCAAGCGGCTGTATTGGCTGGATTCGTTAGTCCAATAACAGTTGTAATTATTGCACTATCAACGATTGGGTCATTCGCAACCCCTTCGTATAATGCAGCAACAGCTTTTCGGATGCTGCGTTTCCCCTTAATCATTCTCGCTGGAACCTTTGGATTACTTGGTTTAGCGTTTGGGGTTATTTTCATCCTCAATCATATGCTATCATTACGTTCCTTTGGTCTGCCGTATATGGCACCTGTTGCCCCAGGGAATTTTACGGGCATGAAAGATTCATTCATTCGTGCTCCACTTCGATGGTTAAAGAATCGGCCAGCAGAGATAAAACCTCAGGATGTAAAAAGAATGGAGCCTAAAGAAGAAAGGATTCCAAAGTCGTCATTGAATGGTAAAGAGGATGGTGATTCCAATGGATAAGCAAGGAGATAAAATTACAGCGGTACAATTGGCATTCATTGTAATCAGTTCTATCCTTGGTGTTGCAATGCTCGCCTTTCCGAGATTTGTGGTTAAGGGAGCGGGGATAGGAGCTCCATTTGCAAGCATAATTGGAGTTGGAATTACTTTCATCGGTCTTTTAGCAATTGTATATTTGGGAAAAAGATTTCCAAAGCATACCCTCATTACATACAACGAAATAATCTTAGGGAAATTTATTGGTCGTATTTTTAGTATAATGATTATTCTATTTTTTACCATAAACATGGGCCTTGAAACACGACAATTTGCTGAAGTAGTAAAAGGCGCACTTCTACCAACTACACCCATTCAAATTGCCATTTTTATGATGATTTTCTTATGTGCAACAACTGGGTTTCAAAATGTTTCAACCTTTGCCTATATCCATTTTTTCTATATGCCGTTGATCATTTTTCCATTCGCACTTGTCTTACTTCCAGCCTTTGGAGACATTGAGGTGTATCACATTACTCCATTTTTGGGTAACGACCCAACTTGGAGAGAATTCTTAAAAGGAAGTATTGCAGTTACACAGTCGATGTTAAGCTTTTTCATTATAACAATGGTCATCCCCTATATGAAACAACCAGAAAAATGTCTGAAAGGTGGAGTCTGGGGACTTCTGATAGCCGGTTTTATTGTCATTTTTATTGTGTTCATGACGGTGGGTGTATTTGGAGATGAGGATATTCTTCAAATGATTTGGCCAACATTAGTTCTAGGTAAAATGATTACTGTTCCTGGTGAAATTTTAGCAAGGGTGGATGCTATTTTGGTTATTTCCTGGATATATGGTGTTTTTACGACACTTCTATCCTATTATTTTATAATTGTTCGCGGAATTGGGGAACTTTTTCGATACTACAATTACCGGGTGATCGCAGTAGCAGGTTTTCCGGTTGTTTTTTGTATCGCCATTTTTCCACAAAATATTTATCATATGTATGATTATATATTGCTAGTAACAATGTATGGCCTTCTGTTAACGATTGTATATCCTGTGATCCTTTTGGGAATTGCAAAGCTGCGTAAAAAAGGAGGAGTTTCAGCATGAAAATGATACGAGTTTTTATGCTCCTTCTTGTATTTATTCTTTTTTTAACAGGATGCTGGGACAGGTACGAACTGGAGGATCGTGCAAATATACTGGCACTTGCAATTGATCTTGCTGAGGGGAAAGATCAAGCAGAGGTAACACATCTTGACGGAGACTTTCCTGAAGGGAAAAAAGATATTTTATATAAGGTTACTGCCCAAATCGCATTACCTGGAAAAATCAAGCTTGGCCCTGAAGGCAGTGGAGGGCAAGGATCTGAGAAAACAGTGTGGTTATTAGACACATATGGTCATACGATAAAGGATGCCATGTCCAATCTCCAGCAACAGCTTGCTGAAAAGTTATATCTTGGGCATCTACAGATTATTGTGGTATCCGATGAAGTTGCGAAGAAGGGGATTAAGGATATAAGTGAATTTTTAAAGCGTGATAACGAGGTCCGAAGAACAGCCTGGATGGCTGTTAATAAAAAAGATGCGGCAAAAGTTTTGAGAACAGCGCCACCACTTGAAACAGTACCAGCACTTTATTTAGCAGATACATTAGATAATGCGGTACGTTTTGGAAAGCTACCAAGGGAATATCTCGGGAACTTTTGGATAGATGTTTTAGATAAAGGGATTGACCCAGTACTGCCGGGGGTAAAAGTCATTAACAATGATCGAATTATGGTTGATGGAATCGCTTATTTTCGAGGTGAAAAAATGGTTGGTCTAACATCCCCGATTGAAATAGGTGCCTTTATGGATATGAAAGAGAAAGCCACTGGCGGTTATACTTTAAGTATTTCGTTAGATGATAAGAGTGTTTACATGATTCAAACTCAAGAACGAAACTCTAAAATAAAAGTCGTTGTAAAAAACAGAATACCAAGAGCAACAATTCATGTAGAAATAGATGCCATTCTTGAGGAAGCCATTGACGTAACCTTAAGTAGCGACAAAATGAAGCAAATCGAAAAAGCAGCCAATCAAAAAATGGATGAAGTCAGCAGCGAATTAATCAAGGAGCTTCAGGAGCACGGGTCAGATATCCTTGGTCTAGGCGCTAGAGTCAGAGCCAAATTCGGAACGTATTGGGACGAGGAAGTGAAAACCGATGAAAAGTGGTCTGACATTTACAAAGACATGGACATTAAAGTGACTTTTGACTATACAATCCGGCGGACTGGGATGAATTGGGAGTAGAGAGAAATTACAACGGCGTAGGATGGTAGATCAAAAACTTTAAAAAGCATAACCATCCAATACATATTAGAGGTAATTTATGGGGATGGTATTTTTATAGTATTTCTTTTTGGAGGTTACATATGGAGGATAAGGAAACCCAGATAAGGTTAACTGCCGGTGAGATAGCACAGCTTTGGGTGCAATATTTAAATGATAGTGGTAGCAAATGTGTCCTCGCATACTTCTTAGAAAAAGTGGAGGATGAGGAGATAAAACCTATCATTGAATTTGCTCTGGGATTATCTGCATCACACATAGAAATAATTGCTGCAATATTGACGGAGGAAAAACATGTAGTTCCTTATGGTTTTAAAATGGAAGAAGATGTTGATTTAACTGCTCCAAGATTGTATTCTGACGGTTTTGTGCTGAGTTATATACACCAGATGTCGAGGGTCGGTCTTACCCTATATGTAGCAGCTGTAGCAGCCTCTGTAAGAAGTGATATTAAAGCTTATTACATGGATGCCTTACGGAAACAATGGAATTAAATAAACGCTCTACGGATTTATTATTATCAAAAGGATTGTTTATTCGATCTCCCAGCCTTCCTAATTTAGAGAAAATTGAATTCGTAAAAAAGCAATGGTTTATGTTTGATGTTTTTGGAGAAAAAAGACCGTTAATTGCTGCGGAAGTGGCTAATTTATTTGCGAATCTGCAAAGAAATGCTCTTGGAGTAGCCGTACTCATATTTAGTAAGGTTGCACAGGACAAGGACGTTAAAAAATTCTTTTTAAAAGGTTTAGAAATAGGAAATAAACACATTACATTATTTAGAGGGAAGTTAGAGGAAAGTAAACTCCCTGTACCGATTGGGTGGGATTCAGAAATAACAAACAGTACCACCAAAACTTTTTCTGATAAACTCATGATGTTCATGACATCTAGCTTGATTTCTATGAGTGTTGGATATTATGGTACAGCAGTCAGCCAAAGTCCAAGAGCAGATCCTGCTTCAATACATAACAGACTATCCTTAGAGATTCAATTGTAATCTGAGGATGGAGCAAATATCTTGATAAAAAATGGCTGGTTGGAACAGCCTCCAATGGTACCCGATCGTGATGAAATAATAAGAAAACAGAAATGATACCCAAATTCAAGTCCTTCTGGTCTTATACGGAAGGGCTAGTTTATAATTTTTCAAAGGAAGGAAGATGGATAGTATGGGAGTTCAAAACATTTTTGTGAATTTGCCAGTTAAAAATCTGGAAAAAACAATGGAGTTTTTTTCAAAATTAGGTTTTGAGTTTGATCCCAAGTACACCAATGAATCAGCCACCTGTATGGTTATTGGACAAAATATGTATGCCATGCTTTTAGTAGAGGAGTTTTTTCAATCCTTTACAAAAAAAGACATTCCAGATACGGCCAAAAGCTCAGAAGCTATTATTGCTTTGTCCGTTGAAAGTAGGGAAGAAGCGGATAAGCTTGCAGAAAAGGCATTGGCAGCCGGCGCAAAGCCTACAAATGAACCACAGGACCACGGCTTCATGTACTCACGGAGCTTCGCCGACCTTGACGGTCATTTATGGGAAGTGTTTTTTATGGAAGCATAGAAACAGTTCCTGTTTCTAATCTCTGAAATAGACAGAAAAAGAGCGGTAATCAATGTAGATGGAATGTAATGTTGGAGATATTATAATAGTCCTATTTTTTAAGGAACAATAAATGGTAAAAGGAATAAAAGGTTCTAAAGCGAGGAGTAATATTATGAAACAGGTAGTAGTGTTTTTCCTATGTATTCTATTCATTCTTCCGTCACAAGCTTTTGCTCAACGTAAAGTACCTATTTTAGTCTATCATTCGATTGACGAGTATAAAGGACTAGGTTCTAAGGAGCTATATGTAACACCGGAAAATTTCGAGAAACAAATGATTTATCTAAGAGACCGTGGCTACACATTATTAACTTTTGAACGATGGCAAGACATTGATAAAGTAAACAAACCTATTTTCATTACCTTTGATGATGGGTACAAAAACAATCTGAATGCATTTGATATTTTTCGAAAACTAAAAAATGAACATTTTAAACCATCTGGCACGATTTTTGTTATTTCTGACTTTATTGGTCGATCCAACCGATTATCGAAATCGGATTTAAAAATGATGGCTGATTCGGAGCTCTTCTCCATCCAGTCTCATACTGCTACCCATCCGGATTTGACGAAAATAAAAGATTATGAATACGAATTGAAAGGGTCCAGGGATAAAATTCAAAGAACAACGGGCAAACGGGTTATTGCTCTTGCGTATCCGTACGGCAATTTCAATAACAAGGTAATAGCAGAAACGAAGAAGTACTATTTGTTTGGACTTACGACTACTCCTAAAACTTTTTCTGAGCAAGGTATAAAAGACGAACTCTATCTTTTACCACGAATCTATATTAAGTATTCAACTACTCTCAATGAGTTTGCAAAGATAGTTGAAGGAAAGTGAAGGCGATTACGATACCAGGTAATCGTTTTTTTCTTTTGGATCCAATAAGATTGGAGTAAGATCACCATCGATTCATCTTACATTTTTGTCACATTGTGAATAAATAAGTGACTCTTCAACGAATCTATTTAATAATAATAGAATAAAGGTATGATGTGCCCACAACATGATCGCTTCTCTCTTGGATTACTTGTATTTGTGCTAATTGAAGTACCAAAAGGCAATACGAGTGCATGATAAGATAAAAAGAGGTCTAAAAATGAGGTGATATGGTGTTAGTAAAAGGTCATAATCATTTTTTATTTTCTGTATCAAATTTAGACGATTCGATTGAATTTTATAAAAATGTATTCGATGCAAAATTGTTAGTTAAGGGAAGAAGCACTGCCTATTTTGATTTAAATGGAATATGGATTGCCCTTAATGTGGAAAAAGATATTCCTCGTAATGAAATTAGCCAATCATACACACATATTGCATTTACAATAGAGGAAAACGATTTTGATAAGATGTACCATAAACTAAAGAAATTAAATGTAAACATTTTATCAGGTCGTACAAGGGACGAAAGAGATAAAAAATCAATTTACTTTACTGACCCTGACGGACATAAGTTTGAATTCCATACAGGTACTTTACAAGACAGGCTAAATTATTACAAAACGGAAAAATCACATATGGAGTTTTATAGCTAGTGATTTACTTGTGAAAGTATGACTCTTTAGAGTGTGGACGGGTGGTCTTTGTTTTATTGGAATGACAAAAAGTAGGAAACAATGAAATACTAAACGGCAGAAATAACAAACTATTGAGTTTGAATACGGAGGACAAAATGGGAGAATTTGATTTTATATATATAATTAAAATGATAATTATAGGGATGGTTCAAGGTTTTACAGAACCTATTCCTGTTTCGTCTAGTGGGCATGTCATGATTGCCAGTGAAATACTGGGGATGGGTGAGCAAGGATTTACCTTCGCCATCTTAACAAATACCGCTTCACTACTTGCGATTGTATTTATCTACAGGCAAGATATTGCACGGCTTATAATGAATACAATTTATTATTTAAAAACGAGAGAACAGCGTTTTAAAAGTGACTTTCTCTTTGCTTGCTATATCGTGATTGGAACGATTCCTGCTGGAGTCCTTGGTTTTTTGCTAAGTGACTATATCGCAGAAAATGTCAGTATGACAACAATTGCTTTGATGTTATTCGTAACAGGGATTGCCCTATGGTTGATTCGGAATATGAAAGGGTATAAAGAAGATCGTAATCTCACGTTGAAAGATGCGTTCATAGTAGGTTTAGGTCAAGCTGTTGCCTTAACTCCCGGAATTAGTCGCTCTGGTGCAACCATCATTTCATCGATTGCTGTTGGAATGAAACAAGAAACCGCACTTCGATTTTCATTTATGTTGTATATTCCAGTAAGTGTCGGAGGGGTTATCCTTGGCTTTTCCGATTTTATGAATGAATCGAATAAAGCCGACTTAGCCGTTCCCTATTTAGCAGCATTTATCGCCACTCTTTTTATGACTTATTTTGCAATGAGATGGTTTATGGGAATTATGAAGAACGGAAAACTAGGTTATTTCACCTATTATTGTTTCATAGTTGGGGCATTGCTGCTCATTTTCTTTTAAAAAGCACAAAAGCAGGTGTTAAAATAACACCTGCTAAAATACATGTAAACAACTCATGGAATTACCTCAAAAACAGTACCTTGGTTTAAATTTGTCACATTCATTGAGCTATAAACGCCTAAAAATAATCTAGTTTGATCTAGATTCGTTCCCAGGCTTACGTAATAGGCAGATTGTGGTCCGAAATCATAATCGGTTTCAATCAACTGAAAATCACTTAGTTTACAATCTGGTCTTACCTTAGTAAAAGCTAAAACACCTCTTACCGGAGACAGAGATTCCTCCTTCCGAGCAATGTCAGTAAACACGACACTTCCCGTTAAAGCGGGGATTCCTTTCCCCATATATGGTTGGACACCAGTAAGCGCCGTTCCCGCAAACTTATCGGAGCGGGAATCTTTATGAAAATAACTAGTTAATGGCTGAAGCCGTCTTACTGAAGTTTGAATGGCTTCATTGTAATAAGCAATCACCTTTTCATCCAAATGTGGATGTTCATTGCAGCCACTTATCGTCGAAGTAGGAAAAGCACCCTCCCACCCACGCCAACCAAAATTTATAAATCCATCTTGGTTAGTGGAACTGCCCCCGTGTTCCACAATCTGAGTAACTGGGATTGGTTTGTAATGAACGAATGAAAAAATTGATTCTACTAAATCCTGTCCGACATTTCCCACATATTTCATATACTGATTTTGATACCTTTGAAACGAAATCCCTGTTATGTTGCGAACGCCTTTTGCCATGACCGTAAGTGTTTCCTGAATAGGTACCGGTAGTTCATTAAAACGTGTGACAACGGGTGGATTAGCGATAGAGGTTTGTTTCACAACATCTATTTCAATGATTTTACCCGCGATTTCCATTTCATCCTGACTTAAATTAAATGGATCATAGCCTGCCCCGCCATCTCCTGTTGTTAAAACAAGCTTCCCTGTTTCAGGGGAAAAGTTTAAGCTATTGACGCCATTATGATTAAAAAACGGTCTTCTTATGTGAAGTAATGTCCGTCGTTTTTGAGGTTGACTATTTGATTGTAAAATCCATTCTTCAACCGTATCAATATGATCAAATTGAGTGTCTCTATTTGTCCACTTTAGATTTAACGTTTTAGGGTCGCACGGGTTAGGTTTAAAAGATTCAGAAAGAGCACCTGGACCTTGTGTGCCAGCTACTGAATAATGAAGATAAAACAAACCGTTATAATGAAATTCGGGATGAAACGCTAGTCCTAGCAATCCACGTTCATCATATCCACGACCAGATACACCTGGTTCAGAAGCACCAAGCTTTAGAATTTGAGAGCGAATATCTAAAAAAAGTCTAATTTCACCGTTTCCTATGTAAAAGATTTCTCCAACCTGTGTTGCAATAAATAATCTTTCAGTGAAGTCACCTGGAAGTACAGTCGTTTTTATAACAGTGGGTAAATTGATCCGATTTACGATGGGACGTAAACGTACCTTAACTTTTCTCATCTAACTTTACACCCCTTCTCGTGGTTTTCTTGTATCAGAATATGATTAGGCAGGTTCTATTAGTACCTATTAGCGGTGCGGAATCTTAAAGGCTTAGTAAGATAGGGGAATGTCCTGAAAAAAGACAACTTATCTTCATTCAATTTCTGGCATAATCTTCTTTCTACCTGCATTTACCTATTATGGGGGTGTAAGATGAGGTTATTTTTCAAGAAAGTAACATCTAGTGTTTGGGGAGAGGAACTAATTCCAACAATTGATAAGTATTCTAAGACAACTCGGATTGTTATTGGTGCCTTATTAGGTTCAATAGCTGTAATTTTTCAATCGGCAGGGATATTTACGGGTATTGGATATACCCTGAGCATGATGAGCACGGGGCCTCTTGTGCTTGCTAGCCTCATGTCACTCAGAATAGGTTTGATGACATATTTCGTAACCGTCTTCCTTTTAGCACTACTTCAGCCGAGTGAGCTATTGGTGTTCATATTTACGACAGGCTTATTAGGACTCAGCCTAGGCATAGGTCTTAAGTACGTAAAGAAAAGCATATTGATTATCCTATTTTCTGGATCATGTTTGACACTAGGAATAAGTTTATTATTATACGGATTAAAATTTCCAATACTGGGACCATCGATAACATCACATTTTAATAGTATGGTTGTTATCGGGACGTTTGCCTTTTCCTTATTGTATAGCTGGATATGGAAAGTAGTGAGTATCTATGTTTTTAAAGTACTCCATCCATTTTTTTCTCGAAGATAGTGAGGGGATGATGTTCCTTCCTTGTATCCCAATCTACAATTTTTTTGAGGGTGTGTTTGGAAAATTGTGTTAATATTAAACTGAAAAGCTCCTATGCTCTGGTTGCTGAAATGTATGAATACTCGAACCATCAGATGTTACGGAAGATGGCGGAAAGGAATTTATCAATGAAAATAAGACTTGCTGAGGCAAAAGATATAAAACAATTAGTAAGAATGAGATGGGATTTCACAATTGAGTATGATGAAAGTAAAAAGAATGAATCATACGATGACTTTGAAAAGGAATGTGGACAATTTTTAGAGAAAGCAATGAATAGTGGGCAATGGTTCATCTGGGTTGCGGAGGATAATGGGAAAATTACTTCTCATATTTACATAGAGTTGATTCAAAAAGTTCCACGCCCAGGTAGAACTACCTATCCATTTGCGTATATGACAAATGTTTATACCATTCCGGAATATAGAAATGCTGGTATTGGAAGTAAAGTGCTAAGCACAATCAATGAATGGATTAAAGAAAACAATTTTGAATTTGTTATTGTATGGCCAAGCGATGAATCAATTAATTACTATAAGAAAAATGGATACGTTCATTGTACGGAGCCCATGGAGTATTTCCCTTCTTAAAATACTTAGCAAATACGTAGCATAGAAAATAATCAAAAGGAGATTGTGATGGGAAATAGCTCACCAAGTTGGCTTGATTTTATAGCGGTAGTGTCTATTCTATTAAGTTTTTATTTTACTTTAACGTTTTTTCAACATCTTAAAAGTAATGACAACAGAGTAATTAATCAATCAAAATTTGCGGCCATTATTTGTTTAGCAGTTGCTTTACTAATTATATTTGATTTAGTGAATTTTTAAATAGGTAAAGGCGTTTAAAGGGGGAAGTTTGGTGGACAAAGCGATCCTGAATTATGATGATTTACTAGAAATGTTGGATGACTTTTTACGAGAGCCAAAGGAATTTTGGGAACATTTTTATGAGGATCGAACAAAGGAGATTCCTTTTTTTAAGGTAAATGGACCTGATGAGAATTTAGTAGAGTACTTTAATAACGGACTTGCTCCTAGACGTGTTTTGGAATTGGGATGTGGACCTGGCAGAAATGCGATTTATATGGCTAAAAGAGGCTGTGACGTAGATGCTTTGGATATTGCTGAAAATGCAATAAATTGGGCAAATGAGAGAGCTAATGTGGAAGGTGTAAAAATAAATTTTCACTGTACATCTCTTTTTGACTTTAAATTCGAGCCACATTTTTATGATTTTATTTATGACTGTGGGCTATTTCATCATTTAGCACCCCATAGACGTTTAACCTACATGGAAGTAATAAAAAGAGCTTTAAAGCCAGACGGACATTTTGCTATTGTTTGTTTTAATACAGAAGGAGCATTAGCAACATCGGATTGGGATGTTTATAAAGAAAAAAGCCTAAAAAGAGGAATAGGCTATACGGAAGAAAGACTAAGAAAAATATTTGAAACAGATTTTACAATTAAAGAATTTAGGAAAATGAATAAGGTTATTCAACCAAATGACGTATTAGGAGAAGACTTTCTCTGGACGAGTTTTATGCAGATAAAGAGTTAGAGTCCAGTATTCAACCTATTTTATTAACGTTATAGGTTGGTAAAGAAAAATTAATTAACAAATCAACGGGGGACAAAATGAGCCTATTTAGGGGAGTTATCTTAAGGCTTAGTTTGACAAGGTGGATATGGTTGAAAAAAAGTATACTTAGGATTTTTAACAACAATGCTTATTATATCCATATTAACAGGGTGTACAAAACTTGAACCTATGACTTTCGAGGGAATATACTTGGGCGATTTATCGAAAGTGTCCAAAATAGAAATTAGACATGGAAACGGAGAATTAAAAAGTATTACAGATAAATCGATTATTAACCCGTGGCTAGAAAGTATTAAAGTTTGAACCTTCTACAAACCAAGATGGGGAGGTTGGATATATTTATACTGTAGATCTTTTCGAAGGAGAAAAATTAAAGCTTTCCTTTTCAACAATACAAATAAATGATGTTTATTATAAAGAAAATGAGCAGATTTTAGAGAAATTTCATTCGTTATTTAACGAAAATTAAAGATAATAGCTTCAAATAACTTCTTTTCAAATTTCGATAAAAGGGGATACCCAAATGGAATATCGGATTGAGAATCTTGATTTTGATTTAAAGATTATAGGAAAAGGTAAGGTAGTCAAAACAAGTAGAGCCTTTAAAACAATTCCTACGCTTTGGAGTAGTGCCAAAAAAGATGGATTTATGCAACAATTGATTGATATGTCCTGGGAAGAACCAAAATGCACACTTGAAAGTCTTTTGGGCATTTGTGGAAAAGGTGCAGTCATTTTGGATGAAGAATTTACATACTTTATGGGTGTCCGATATGATGGGGAGGTTCCAAGTGATATGGAAACTCTCTCTATTACTCACAGAACATGGGCTGTATTTCCGGGTATTGTGAATGCTTGGAAGCGATTATACACAGAGTGGGTTCCGACTTCTGGATATGAACTTGCTGATATACCTTGTATTGAGTGTTTTTATCCACTAAAGCATAAACCTAGAAACGAGCTTTGGGTTCCTGTAATTCCTAAATCAATACATAATCCAAAGACACATGAATGTTGAAGGGGTGTGAAAATTGAAAACGAGAAAAGAAGTAATTGAATACTGTTTGAAATTGGAAAACACATATGAAGATTATCCATTTAATGATAAAAACTGGACATTAATCCGACATAAAGAAAACAATAAAGTTTTCGCATGGATATTTAATAAAGAGGACTATATTTGGATAAACCTGAAATGTGAACCCGATTGGTTGGATTTCTATCGACAGAATTATTCTTCAATAATTCCTGCTTTTCACCTTAATAAAGATCATTGGAATTCCATTATTCTTGATGGTACTATTCCAGAGGGAATTATATATGATCTGATTGGACGTAGCTATCATCTAACGAAGCAAAAATATAAGTCAAGGTAGTTTCCAACTACTAATGATAAATTAGAGAGGAAAAAAGGCATAATCTAAACAGATAGCCCAAATAAGTGAGATGTATTCTTCTTTAGTTTTTATCATGAAATTTGCCTATAGCAGCAGTTGCAACAGCTGCTGCGAAATCGCCAATTACACATAAAATTCCAATAATAAATTCCACTTAATCAACTCCTTTATATATAAGTTAATTCAGGAAGGATTAATGCTTTTGGGTTGAAGTTATTAAACTAACGAACCAGTATTCTTGTTGGACTATTATATAAATTTTCGGATAAAAAGGAAAATAACAAAGGAAATAACCGCCAAAATTAATTTAACTATTCGACCATTCTTGTTTATCGCTATTTCAATAAACAATACTGCCGCCAATAAAACCCATATCTTCTCAATAAAAAATATCCCAATTAATGTGAAAATGGAAAATCCAAATATCGGAAGTACCATAATTAATGATAATATAAAAAGTGCTCCTAAATAGGATAGTCTTGTCTTAAGCGAATACCGTTTATAATATGAGAATGCTAAGAAGCAAATAACAATGAATAAGGAAATCCAATGTATAATCATCTATAATCCTCCACTTTAAATATAAATTGTTAGTAAAATTAATTATCTGATAATTTGAAATATTAATGTTTTATATTTTATACATACATATATTTTTAGTCAATTTATTTTTAAAATACGGTGGCAAATCATACTGTAGATAATAGTTCTTTTGTCGAATAACAAATATAAACTTAGGCTATTGAATGTCGTAAAATTGTTTCATAAGCAAAGGAGGAAGTTATTGGAGTTTTTAGAAATTATTCATTTAGCCAAACAGTCAAAAATTCATTAAAGGAGTGAGAAAAGGTGGAACATAAGCAACAAGGGAAAGGGAAATTAGGGCAAACTATTCAAGTACGTTTAGTCTCCGATTTTAAAGTATCGTAGGAATATTACCGTGATGTATTTGGGTGTAAAATTGATGATTGGGGGCACGCAGAACGATACGGAATGACTATTATTCTTCAACAGTCAATTTCCCCAGAAGATGTACGACCAAACGCTGTATCAAAAAAGCGTTTAAATTATCCTACAGATTGGGAAGGTCCAGAATTTGGATGGGACACGTTTATTCATGTTAGTTGGGATGACTTGGACTCTCTAGTTGAAGAAATTCGAGGAAAAGGTGGAAAGATTGCAGTCGAGCCATTTACAGGTACACACGGCAAATGGGAGTTTAAAAATACCTGCATAAAAGACTCTGATGGTTACAATATCGTATTAGGTTCAATGCGAGAAATTCAGTAAGAATCTTAAATTCGTTTGCACTTATCTAAATAATAAATACTTTTAGTTCAACTAAAGTAGCAGAACGAATTGGTATGCAAGAGATGAAAACGATAAACAAATGGGGAAAAGAAGTGTATGTCTACTTCGTATCTATATAAAATAAATGATTAAATTGAAGCACGTGATGGCTTACACTTAGACTTTCGGGATTTTAGTAAAGTAGAGGCTGTCCCGTGAGTCCTTTGACTGGTGCAGCCCCGGTTTGTTTTGTATTATTCTGTTCGTATGTAATGTTTACTTTAGGATTATTTTGCCTTACTAGCTTCCAATTTCACTGTTTTCCTACTCCCAATTAGATACAATAACAAAATAATAATCATAAAAGCTGCTGAATAACTAAAAGTCATGCCATACCCAACACTTTTAGCTAAAAATCCAAGACCTACCGATCCAATTGCTAAACCAAAGTCGATAAAAATAAGTAGCATTGAATTGGCCGTTGCTTTTTTCTCAGGCGGAACAAGAGTTAGTGCCCAAGCCTGGATAATCGGATGGATGATGGCATATGCGATTCCAAATAATACCCCTGAAACCCAAACCATCCACATAGTAGTAGAAAAGCCTAATAAGATTAAACCTCCAGCCCCTGAAATGGCGGCTGGAATAATAAGGATTCTGTGACCGAATCTATCGAAAATTTTACCTGAGAAAGATCGAAATAATACCATTACAATCCCTTGTGCGATAAAAAACTGCGAAATCTTTCCGCCGACATTGATTTCTTTTCCAAACGCCCCCATAAAGTTGACTGTCCCTGCAATTGTAATATAATTTAATGCTACCAGAATACATGGAAGAAGGACACGCTTATCGAACATGTACTTATAGAAAGGTTCTTTGTTTGTCTCCTGTAGACTTTCCTTTTCTTTTATAACGGTATTTTTTGTGAAAAAACTGCACACTAATGAAAAGGACATAAGACCAAGAGTTAACATCATCATGGACTGGAATGAAAACTTTGCCAGATAAGCAATGGCAATTAGTGGCCCCATTGTCGTTCCAACGCTTGTAGACATTGCGAAAAATACAATGCCCTCACCTAACCGAGATTTAGGAACAATATTACTTGACATCGTAAAGACTAAAATCGTAAGCATACTAAATCCAACCCCTTGAAGTGCTCTAATGAATATTAAAAATCCGATAGAGTCGTTTACAAAAGTAAGACCGATTGTCCCCAAAAAATAAAGGAGGGAAATAATAAGGAGCAATTTCATATTTACTTTTTGGATAATGACACTTGCGAAGAAGCGCGTAATTAGTGATGCTAACATTAGGGTTGTGGTCATCGTTCCTGCAATTGCAGGATTATCACTAATAGTTGATACGAAAATTGGGAAACCTGCTGTAATCATATAAAAAGAAGCGAACATCACTAAAGACAATAAAATAATAATTACATATTGGTTTGTCCATAGTTTACCTTTTTTTATACCCATGGGATAAGACCGCCTTTCAAGGCTATTCTAATGATGTTGATGTTTAATACATAAAAATTGTTTTTTTATCATGGCAAAATTATTTTGCTCTAATTTTTAAAAATATATTATTAAAAGTTCGCAAGTGATATGGAAGTAAGAGTATGTCTACTATTAATGAATGTAAAAAAAGACAGATACCTTGTTAAAGGATCTGTCCTTTTGCTTGTTCTATTCCTTAGCCAACATTGGTTCTCCTTGTTTCGGGCCATTCAAATTGTATAAAGGCAGTATTACGAGCATACCGAATACAAATAAAATGGCTGCCAATTCGAACATGACAACGATTGAAAATGCTTCCTTTAAAACACCTGCAATGCTCATCGTTAATACCATGGATCCTGTGAACAATGGACTAAGTGTACCGTTTACTCGACCAATAAATTCAGCCTTGGTATTTTGAAGGATCATCGTATTAATCCCAATTTGAATACAAGGGAAGAATAGTCCGTTAAAGAATTGGGCTCCTAATGTAATAGGCAAACTAGATGAAAAGCCAACAACTGCCATGCCAATCGCATTCGCTAACATTCCAATCATTAATAGTCTTTGTGGTGGAACTGCTTTGGAAAACATAACAGAAACCGCACCGCCAACAATCATACCGATTCCGTTCGCCATTAACAGCCATTGTAAATTTTCCTTCGGTAATACCAATTGCTCTGTTACCAGGAAGATTGTTAACGGCTGAATTAATCCAATTGCAAGCCCTGCTGCCATAAAACAAAGACCAAGTAACTTTAGTTCCTTTTTGGACAGGACATACTGAATTCCACTTTTCATTTCTTCAAGCAAAGTGGACCCCTTCTTCTCCTGTTCCATGGAATGGTCAGCAGGAATAAATGCAAGCATTGCCGCTGAAAGTAGGAACGCTACTCCAGTTATTGCAATAGACACATCGATTCCAAATTGCTGAAATACAAAGGTTCCAAGCACCGGTCCAAACACCATGAACACAGCGAAAATCGTTTGGTAAATAGACATAGCTTGCTGGATGAGTTCTTCATTTAAATGCATTTTGAATAATTTCATCCCAGAAGGCTGAGAAAATTGTGATAAAATAGCTGAAATTAGAGTGGCAAAAAAGATAATTTTCCATGATCCAATGACAAGGGTGATTAATACGGCAAATACTGAAACTGCACTTAAAATATCACACCAAATCATCGTTCTTTTTGGCCTCCAGCGATCAGCAAAGGTTCCGCCAATAAAGGAAAAGATGAAGATTGGTGCAAACTCTGCAACTGAAATCATCGATACTGCAAAGGCATCTCCATTTGTTTTTTCCATGACGAATAATAGAACAGCAAAATTTCGAATCCAAATCCCGACTTGGAGAAATAGGGCGGAAAGGAAAATGGCTTGAACAAAACGATTTTTAAATAACGTTGACATCATATTCCTCATTTCTGAATGTAAATTTCAGTTTAGGTGTTAATACGTAAAAACACACAAAAATTCCCATCCGTCATATTTGGATGGGAATCCTAAAAAACCATAGGAAAAGACATAGCACACACCTGTACTTTTGCAACGATCTTCTTTTACCTATAAATAGATACACTAATCCCATTCAAATATGACACCGTCTTTTACGAATGTACGTATGAAACCGGGATTAGTAGATCATCGCCCTATGGTCACCCTCTCGTATAGTAGTGTAATTATCTTACCTCAAGATGATTTGGCTTATCAAGTATTTATTTTATTAAGTACCATGTAATTTTCTTAACACTTAAAAGGAGAGCTGTTTGCTGGAGTTCTTTTCGTGGGAAAGGCAATGCTATGGTACTATCAAAGTATCTTTTATGGATATAGATTATATTTTTGAAAAGAACAATGAGGTGAAAATTATGTGCAGAAACATTCGAACATTATTTAATTTTGATCCACCAGCTACCGATGAAGAAATTCATGCAGCATCTTTACAGTACGTTAGAAAAATAACTGGTTATAATAAGCCCTCAAAAATAAACGAAGAGGCATTTAATCAAGCAATCAATGAAATTGCTTTAGCAACCAGAAATTTATTAAATAATTTGGAGACCAGTGCAGAGCCTCGTAATCGTGAGGTAGAAGCTGAGCGTGCACGCATTCGATCAGCTAAAAGATTTGGTCCCAAATAAAAACCCTCCTTCTATAAGGAGGGTTTCCCATCAAAATATATCCGGATACAGTAGCACCATAGCATCAGAAATAGTATCTGCCATCATTCTTGCCTGCTTTTCAATTTTGTCATACACATCAATGTCTTTTTGATAATCTTTATTGATCATAAAGACGGCTTCCTGTTTCGTTAAATCTAAGTGTTCATAGAACATTTTTCTAAACGTCTCTTCAGAAATATATGGATTCCCAGAGCTTAAAAACTTCGCGATTGCATCCGCATTTTGATACCATTTCTTTTCAGCTGTCATAGCGGCTTTCTGGTCACCAGCTAATGCTGCTTTGACAAGGTCAGCTGCAATCAACAAATGCTCCTTAATTAAATTTCCATAAGCTGTTGCGGCAGCGTCCCCATATAATCGTCGTATCATATTTCCCATATCTGCTGCGTTTCTTAATAATCGCTGAAGAACAAACTCAATGTCAGGGAGCTTGAATATTAGACTAATAATTGCCATCCTTGTCCAAGCCACATGTTCTTCCCAAAGGCTGCGCAAATCGTTCCGATAATCTACTTCAGCCTTGCTAATGCATCGCTCTTTATTTAATGAAGTAGTTGGAATTTTAATAAACTCTCCAACTCGTAAATAATATGGATTTACCCCCGGATTTGCTGTGAAAATATCCTCCACCGTTGTTTTATACGCCTGAGCTAATCGCCAAAGACTATCCCCTGGCTGAACGGAATGTGTGTAAAAATGATTCAACTTTTGACCCTCCTTTTAAAATAAATAAGTTTGATGTTTACTAGCGTATTCTTAAATAACCATGTAGGTGAATGTCCTAAAAATTTAAGGGAGTTGAAGGTAGATAGAAGGTGATTGGATAAATTTGGAGAACTAATTTAAGGGAGCTAAAATGGTAAAAGCACCGAAAGAGACCGATTTGGGTGACTATGGAGGTTACTTTACGGACCTTGATGGCTACTATTGGGAAGTGGCATATGGCGAATCATGGGAATTCGATGAATCAAATATGTTAGTCATTGACGATCAGTAGAAGGAAAATTTCTTGGCAACACTGTTAGAAGTAAATGAAGAAGTCGTAGATAAAGCGGGGTGTTATTGCCTACGTAGTAAGCCAAACTCCATAGGTTACAAGAACAAAAAATAAAGCTCTACCAAATTTAGTGAGTTCCAACCAAAGGTAAAATCATATTTTGTTAAAAACGTACAAGATCAAATTGGGAGGAGGAAATGAAAACAATATACTTAGTCATTAAATCAGTAGTGAAAAAATCTATGATTCCTGAACCATATGTATTGTTAGTTTTGAACTGTTAACAATAGGGAATATTTAATGGTAGTGGGAAAATTCCAGAAAGGAAGTAGAAAGGATATGTTTAGTCAAGTAGGTCAAATCATGTTATATGTTAATAATCAAGATGAGGCAGTGAAATTTTGGACGGAAAAATTAGGCTTTGCAATTATTGCTGAAGAAGATAATGGCCAAATGAGATGGATTGAAATTGCTCCAAAAAAGGACGCAGAAACTAGCATTATTCTGCACAATAAGGAATTCGTTGCAAAAATGTCACCTGAATTAAACCTTGGTACACCTTCCTTAATGTTTTTTACAGAAAACCTAGAACAATTACATACGGACTTAACCAACAAAAATGTAACAGTCGGAGAAATTGTAACGATGCCTTCAGGAAGAGTATTTAATTTTGCTGATAACGAAAAAAACTACTTTGCGGTAATGGAGAAAAAATAAGATATGAATAGTCCCGACCTAATGAAAGGTGGGGACTATTTGATGTTAAATACATAGGAATCAAATAAGAATAGAAGCCAATAATGCGCTCCTAGTAGGGATTAGTATCCACCGCCCATATATCCAGTACCAACAATGACTAGTAGGATGAAGAGCACAACAATTAATGCAAATCCTGCACCCATACCGTATCCGCCTCCGTAGCTCATAGATACACCCCCTTTTTTCGAAGATAGCATAGTGTATGCTTCATCAATATTGCCCGACATGGACAAGAGTGTAATTACAACACGATTAGTATCTCCGTCTATGATGCACAACTTCAGTTTTTCTAATTGGTTTGATAATGTGTCTTGGTACGTCTAACACATTTATACGATTAACCTCTACAACTGGATGGATGACTGGATGGACTCGTTTAACAAACTCATTTCTAACGTTATATACTGGACGAGCAAAAACGGGTCTTGTACGATGCATATTCATTTCACCTCCCTCTTATCTTATATAAGATGAGGAAATGATATATTTCGAAACGGACAAATCCATTAGATTCTTATAAAAATAGTTTTATTAACTAGTAATAGAGTACATAAAAAGTATCTAGCAGTAACATTGCCTATTAAAAGAATTAGCATCTATAAAAAAGTTAATCTTGCTACTTTTTAGTGGCTAAAATGATCTACCGTGAAATCCTCCGCCGGCAAATCCTGCACCATGATAACCATGGATACCTCCTCCACCAAGAAATCCATGTGATCCAAGAAATCCGTGTGCTCCATGATAAGCACCTACGGGGTGGCCACCAATAGATGGTATTACTACGGATATGTTCGGAATCGGTGTTAACTGTTGGATTGAAGGGGTATACCAATAACCTGGTCCAAATGGGGGAAGTCCTCCATTTAAAAAATACGGGAAACCATAATACCATGGAAAAAATGGTTGTCGTACGTTCTTTGTTAGTTTGAAATCGTTCATCATTCTAAACCTCCTTGATTAGTCTAATGTATTATATTTATGGTTTTCATGAGGGTGATGAAACACTTTACGTGGTGCTTCAACCAGCCGTCTTTTATTGATAAGCATACTAAACAACTGATTTGCTTAGCCTAATAACCTGAGCGTATTGTTTCCTGATTACTACAAAAGATTAAAGGTACTTGAGAAAGAAGCAAAGGCATATTGGAACAAATGATTTTATTAATACTTACTGAGAATAAGTATTCTTAGTTAGGCTCTTTTGCAAAAGTAAAAAATTCATTCGTTTATTTGAGAAGACGACCAGTAGTTTGGTCGTCTATCCTCGTGAAAAACATCAATAGAATATTTGATACAATATGTTAGTATTAACGTATATGGTTAGTAAAAAAGCGATAATTGTTAACAAACTAGAAAAAGTATATAGCTATAAATAGATTTAAAAAAGGAGCGCAAAACAATGGATTTTGAAACAGTAATGCAGGAACTTGAAGCTCTTAGCAAGGAACGAACTAAAAAAATATACATATCGAATGGTGCAAAAGAGCCGGTTTTTGGCGTAGCTACGGGAGCTATGAAACCAATTGCCAAAAAAATAAAAATAAATCAGCCTTTAGCTGAGGAGCTTTATGCCACAGGGAACTATGATGCGATGTACTTTGCGGGAATCATTGCGGACCCAAAGGCTATGACGGAGGCGGATTATGACCGTTGGATGGATGGGGCGTATTTTTATATGCTGTCCGATTATGTGGTGGCCGTCACGTTGTCAGAGTCCGATATTGCACAAGAAGTTGCTGATAAATGGATTGCAAGTGGTGAGGAGCTAAGAATGTCAGCGGGCTGGAGCTGCTATTGCTGGCTTTTAGGAAATCGCAAAGACCATGAATTCTCAGAAAGTAAGCTTTCCGATATGCTTGATATGGTGAAGAATACGATTCATGATGCACCAGAACGAACGAAGTCTGCTATGAATAATTTTCTATACACCGTAGGAATTTCCTATATTCCACTACATGAAAAAGCAGCAGAAACTGCACAGGAAGTGGGTATTGTAGAAGTCAAAAGGGAGAAGAAAAAAAGCAGCTTCCTAAACGCGTATGAAAATATTCAAAAAGAATTGGATAAAGGAAGACTTGGTTTCAAACGGAAATATGTAAGGTGTTAAAAAGTTTTTCATCGGGGTGTTGATCTAAGAATGATTGACACCCTAAGCCAATTGATTCCAATACGTTAATCTTGGAATCTTTTTTAAATGTATGTATAATAAAAAGCAATTGCATAAATGAAATGTTTTCTAGGGTTCCGCAACCGTATTGTTGGTCTGGTCCGAGAGAAAACTCACAGCTTTGCTGTGTCACGGAGGGATAAAAGCCTGGGAGAATACTAGTAAAACAGTTTCTCTTGGGCTTTTTTGTTTTTTGGAGCTAAAAAATTGGAGGTGTCCTATAGATGAATGTAAATTGGATTAAAGTTTTTATTGCAGCCGTCTTGGAAGTATTTTGGGTGATTGGATTGACTCATTCCTATGATTTTTGGACGTGGACTGGGACTGTTATCGCCATTATAATTAGTAACTATTTAATGATTACAGCAGCCCAAGTACTTCCGGCTGGGACGGTTTATGCCATTTTTGTGGGATTAGGAACAGGAGGTACTGTCATTGCAGACATTTTGTTCTTTGGGGAACCATTTAAATGGACAAAAATTCTATTAATCTTACTTTTATTAGTTGGTGTTATTGGTTTAAAACTAGTCACCGATGAAAAGGTCGAGAAAGGGGCAGAATCTTGATGGCTTGGTTTACTTTAATTTTAGCAGGCTTATTGGAAACTTTTGGTGTTGCGATGATCAACCAGTTGTCAGTTAAGCGAAACTGGCAAACAGTCGTTTTACTTATAATAGGATTTGGCTTTAGCCTTGCCTTACTTAGTTATTCCTTGCGATATATTCCGATGGGTACAGGTTACGCGATTTGGACAGGAATTGGTGTTGTTGGAAGTGCCATAATCGGAATGCTTTTTTATGGAGAATCAAGAGATTGGAAAAGACTGATCTTCATAGCTATGGTTTTAGGGGCAGCTGTCGGATTGAAACTTGTCTCATAATAGTTGGCAAAAAATAAATAATAAACTTGGAGAGATTATATTTTTAATAAAGCGGTTAGTAGATTTCACCCTAAAACTATCAAATTTAGTGTAAAGTAATGATAAATAATGGTTAATGAGGTGAGGAAACGATGGGAATATTCCAAGCAACAAAAGAAGATTTTGAAGGTGTGGCAAACTTATTTAATGCGTATCGAATGTTTTATCAACAAGAATCCGATGTGGAAGGTGCCATGACCTACATAAAAGCGCGAATGGAAAGCAATGAATCTGTTATCTTTGTGGCTAAGGATAAAGGAAACTATGTCGGCTTCACTCAACTGTATCCTACATTTTCGTCTATATCTATGAAAAAAGCGTGGATTTTAAATGATTTGTATGTTGATTCAAAAGCGAGAAAGCAAGGTGTAGGAGAACTGCTTTTACAGAAAGCCAAAGAATATGCACTTGAAACAGGTGCGAAAAGCCTAAGTCTCAGTACAGCAGCAGATAACATTACTGCTCGAAGATTATATGAAAAGAATGGATACAAAAGGGATTCTCAATTTTATCATTATGAATTAGAGTTGGCTGAATAATTGCTTATTTAACTAGAGTGCGTTGATCCAAAAGGGATGAACGCTTTTTTTGTATTGGTAGATAGATTATCACAATAATAAAAAGGTGTTTATCCTTTAACCTCTGTCAACATTCTTCTTTTTGAAAAAATGAACAGGAAAAATTCTGTCATGAGTTGAATATATATGAAGTATTTACGTGAGGAGGATGAATATGTTTCAAACACTAAACGGTTTTTTTACATTATGGAAATTTGAATCAGATGCTACGCAAAGAATACTTAATCAACTTACAGATGAATCCTTATCCCAAGAAGTAACACCTCAAAATTGGACCTTAGGCCGAATCGCTTGGCACACTGTAACGGCAATTGGTGTTATCGCTTCTCAAACAGATCTTACCTTTGACTCGCCTACACAAGATTTTCCTGTTCCAACCTCAGCAAATTACATATCAGAAAGTTATCAAAAAGCAGGTATCGCTTTGTGTGAAGCATTACAATACCAATGGACCGACGAAAAACTTAAGGAAGTACAAGATGTTTTCGGACAGAAGTTTTCCAATTCCGAACTGCTATTTTTTATGATCCAACATCAAATTCACCATCGTGGTCAAATGACCATTCTTATGCGTCAAGCTGGGTTATCTGTCCCTGGTATATTTGGACCATCAAAAGAGGAATGGGCTATGATTGGAAGGGAAGCACCTAAGATGTGATTTGAAAGGAAACACATGCTTTTAATTATGAAAATTAATAAAAAAAACCACTTTTTAGTTGAGTTTGTCCAAGCAAGATTATACTATAAGCAGGAATCTGCTCTTGTTATGTGGAATATAACCATTAAAACATAGAATTTGTGAGAAGGTGGAAAAGTGGTTGAAAAGAGAAGTGAGATTTGGGAATGGATGAAAGCCCTCTTTATTGCAATTATCGTAGCTTTTCTTGTTCGTGCTTTTTTCTTTACTCCTGTTATCGTTGAAGGGGCTTCGATGGCGCCTACTTTGCACGATCAAAATCGAATGATTGTCACAAAAATAGGAGAACCGAAACGATTCGATGTTGTGGTCTTTCACGCGACTGGTGAAAAAGACTTTATTAAAAGAGTAATTGGTTTGCCAGGAGATCGCATCGAATATAAAAATGATACGTTGTATATTAACGGTGAACCCTACGATGAACCCTATTTAGATAAAAGTAAAGAAGCTGTAAAGGATGGTCCACTAACGTATTCATTTACACTAAAGGAGACACCAGTGGGTGGTGATGTGGTTCCAGAAGGACATTTATTTGTAATGGGAGATAATCGCCGAAATAGTATGGATAGTCGTCACATCGGAGCTATTCCAATGGAAAAGATAGTAGGAACTACGAATATTGTGTTATGGCCAATTCAGGAGATCAAAATAATTGATAAATAAGTTCTAAAAAAGGTGCGCTTCAATAGCACCTTTTTGCCATTAGTTGTCCGAATTGAGGAAACTGTCCCCTGCTTCCCAACAAACTTCATTTAATCTGCACACAGCGTTTACTTGGCTTTAATATTCGGATGGTATGATTGGTTTACCAACGAATAAGGAGGCATTTTAAATGAATGTGCGTGCAATATTTATTGACATGGATGGGACATTGTTAACAGCCTCAAATAACATCTCTCAACGAAACTTGGAAGCTATATATCGGTTGATTAATCAGGGAGTAAAAGTTTTTCTAGCAACTGGTCGACACTATGAAGTAACTGCTCCGTACCATAAAGAAATTGGATTGCGAACTCCCATGATCTGTTTGAATGGGGCAGCGATTCACGATGCATTGACGGGAAAAGCGATACAAACGAGAACTGTCCGATTAAACGAAGAACGATTTCATCATCTGACTGCTGAAAGACCTTGTAATGTTATCGTTCATACAGCAGATGGGCTTTATTGTAAGGAACAAGATGAAGAAGTCGATTATTGGACAAAAGTTGGGCAAATTCCGCCACGATATATTGGGGATTTAAGGCAGGCGGATTATCAAGATGTTCTTAAATATAGTGTTCGTACAGGTATAGCAAATCCTGAGTTTTCTGCTTTATTTAAAAAGGAAGCAGAAGTCATTGATTGGAATGACGGGTTTGAATTAGTTGCTCCTAAAGTGTCTAAATGGTCTGCGATAAAAAGCTTAATACATGCCTATCGAATAAACCCAAACGAAGTTGTAGCCATTGGAGATGGACCAAATGATATTGAAATGCTTCGTCAGGCTGGTACAGGTGTAGCAATGGGGAACGCAAGTGAGGATGTTAAAACTGCAGCTGATTTTGTGACAGGACACCACCAAAATGATGGATTAGCAGACTTTATCGAACGCTATCTTTGTAAACCATATGAACCGTTTGCTTTGTAATTAAAGTTAAGTACAATATATTTAGCTATCTTTTCACAGTTGAAATCTAAATACACATTATAAGTCGAAGTTTGATATACAACAGGAGCCATCAATATGATTGTTCCTGTTTTTTATTTGAAATGAGGAAGGAGAATTTGATGAGTTTATTAGAGCGGATTGACACCATTTGTTTAACAGTTAGCAATGTTGAAAAAGCAAGTGCTTGGTATCAAGATGTTTTGGGATTAAGTGAATCCTATAATGGTGGTCATTATCGGATATTGAGTGTAGGGAATAGTGGAGTTCCTTTAACGATTGAGGAGGGAAAGGTAAACCTTTCGAATTGCCAAGTTTACCCTATTTTTTACACAAAAAATATCGAAGAAGTGTATAAAGTCTTACAAGAAAAACGTGTAAAGGTAAGTGAATTACAAAATGATGGAGTGAATCGATTTTTTGACTTGTATGACCCTGATGGTAATAGGCTACAAGTTTGCTTTTGGAAATAGATTGTAAAAGTGTATCACACCAGCCCAATTAAAAGATAAAGCGCTGTTCCCCAGATAAAGATAGCAGAGAATTTGTTGAACATTTTCATTAAGGCCCCAGTACCATCTAATTTTTTCATAACCGCACCTGCTAGCGTTAACCCAAAGAACCATAACCAAGATACGATAATACACGCGGCTGTAAATAAAATTTGAGCGGTTCCAACATATTTTAAGGCGCTTGTCCCAATCACACCGACTATATCTAAAATGGCGTGAGGATTTAAGAATGAAACAGATGAAGCAAAAATGATTTGTTGTCGAATTGGTAATGCTTTGTTTGTTTCATTTTTAGTTGGTTCAGAACGCCAAATTGCAAACCCCATGTAAAGTAAAAATAAAACCCCAGCACTCATCAGCCCAATCCGTAGCCATTCAAATTGTAGAACGATAACGGATAAGCCAAATACAGCTAAAAGAATTAAAAGTGTATCACAAATTGCAGCTGTAATCGTCGCTGGGAATGCTCGAAGTAGTTTTGGCTGTGTCGCTCCTTGTGAAAAAACAAATACATTCTGTACACCTAAAGGTAAAATAAGTCCAAATGCTAAGATAATTCCATGTAGAATAGCTTCCATTGTATCAATCCTTTCCATTCCTATCTTACTATGATACAAAGGAATGGGCACTACTTTAATTACGTAAATTTTCCAATCCCTGAATATTTATGTAATGGCGTTTTTGTGATTTTAATATGTTATTCTTGAGTATACTTTCATCAAAAGCTAGTATAGAGTGTGGGATTTAATTAGGAAGGAAGACAACATGGATAAACGTATATATTTTTTAATGGTCATTTCCTTTGTAATAGGGATGGTTGAACTGATCATTAGTGGTATTTTAGATTTAATTGCAGAGGATTTACATGTAACGATTGGACAAGCGGGATTGCTGATTACTGTTTTTGCTGTCATTTTTGCAGTTGCATCACCAATTTTACTTGTCATGACAGCTAAAATTGAAAGAAAAAGGCTGATGTTGGTTTGCTTATATATTTTTTTAGTCGGCTGCATCGTCACAGTCTTTGCACCAACTTTTTCGATTTTGTTTATAGGCAGAATTATCTTAGCTTTAAGTGGAGCGCTATTAATCATATTGTGTTTAGTTATGGCGCCAAGCTTAGCAGGCGAACAGTATAAAGGTAGGGCCATTGGGATTGTCTCAATGGGTGTGAGTGCTTCATTGGTTTTAGGCGTACCGATTGGACTTATCCTAGGAAATAATTTTGGTTGGAGAGCACCATTTGTACTTATCACGGTATTAACAGCACTATCTATTATTGGCGTTCATGTCTTAATGGGAAGAATACAACCAAAACCTCAAATTCCGTTGCGACAACAGCTCGCCGCATTTAAAAATCACAAAATTACATTAGGGCTGACAACAACATTCCTGTATATGACGGGACATTCTATTATGTATACCTATTTCAAGCCTTATTTAGAAGCAAATACTGATTTTAGTGCAAACTGGATTAGTGTCATTTATTTAATTTTTGGTGTTTCTGCTGTATTTGGTGGAGGGATTGGCGGTGTACTCGCAGATCTATTGGGCTCAAGAAAGACAATGGTTATTGCATTAATCGTATTTAGTGCGTTATTCTTTGTTTTTCCATATTCGACAGCTTTCTACCCAGTATTTTTTATCATCTTAATCGTGTGGGGGATTCTGAGCTGGGCGATTTCACCGGCCATGCAATCGTATTTGATTGAAATAGCACCCGAATCGTCGGAAATTCAGCAAAGCTTAAATAATTCATCCCTTCACTTAGGAGTTGCTGTCGGTTCGGTGATTGGAGCTGGAATAGTAGATACAGTTTCAGTCAATGTAAATCCATATGCGGCTGGAATCTTCATCATTTTATCATTCATTACTGTAATTCTTTCTGTTAGCAGTAGGAAAAAGAATACGTATAGAACAAGGAGCGCAAGTTGATTTTGCGCTCTTTTCGTATATTTAGACCCGAATGTTTTATATTTTTTTGAAGGATTTTCCAAAAGGATAGGAGAATAGGTAAAATTAAGAATAATAGGAAATGAGGAAAGCAATTGGTACAAAACAGTCAAACTACATACTCGCCACCTAAACATATCGTTTCAGCTGCGACTATTGTAATCAATGAAAACAATGAAATTTTATTAATTAAGGGACCTAGAAGAGGTTGGGAAATGCCAGGTGGACAGGTTGAAGAAGGCGAATCATTAAAAGAAGCCGCAATTAGGGAAACGAAGGAGGAAACAGGTATTGATATTGAGGTTTTAAAGTTTTGTGGCATATTCCAAAATGTGAACCAATCAATATGCAATACGTTGTTCTTAGCTAAGCCGGTGGGAGGTACATTAACCACTTCACCAGAAAGCTTAGAGGTTGGATTCTATCCGATTGAGAAAGCTCTAGAAATGGTAACTTTTAAGAATTTCAGAGAAAGAATTGAGTACTGCTTAGATGAAGACTCCCAGCCTTTTTTAATAGAATTTAACTAAGTAAATTATTTTAGGAGAGGGCAGAATGACCACAAAATATGTGAACTGGGGAACCGCGAAAGTAAAGTTAACTTGGAATCCTGTTCCACAACTACCACCAAGGGAGTTAATTACTAGTGTCCATGCAATTAGCTTTAAGGATGGTAAGTTGTTGTTAGTTAAGTTACACGATAGGGGATGGGACTTTCCGGGAGGGCATATTGAGCTGAACGAATCCCCTGAAGAATGTATGAAGCGTGAAGCGTATGAAGAGGGCTATGTCACCGGGAGATGCTATTACTTAGGGTATATTGTGGTTGATCACAGCGAAAACCCAAACTGGAATGAGACTAGTCCTTATCCAATAGTAGGTTGTCAGGTGTTTTATCGCATGGACATTGACGAATTACATGAATTTTTGGCGATGTTTGAGTCACAAGAAAGACTTCTTATAGACCCGAACGATGTAAAAAAATATTATGGTCAATGGAACGAACTCTATCAAGAAATACTCGATTTAGCATTGAGCCAACTGTGATTCGCAACAATGATTATCAGTGTGTTTAGCAAAAAAAAATTAGGGGGAAATATGAAAAAGTTCTATATTGCATCAAGTTTTAAGAACATAGAAATGGTTCGTTATGTATCAAAACAATTAATAAAAAGAGGTTTTTTATATACATATGATTGGACTCAAAACGAAAGAGCTTCGACATTCAATGAATTAAAAGCGATTGGTATCCAAGAGAAAAATGCGGTATTAGAATCAGATTTTCTTATAGTCTTATTACCAGCCGGAAAAGGTAGTCATATTGAACTTGGGATAGCGCTTGGACAAGGTAAGAAAATCTATCTTTACTCCTCGAATAATGAAATAAATCATTTTGAAACAACTAGTACATTTTATAATCTGCCTGATGTGGAAAAGTGCATTGGAACGATTGAAGAATTAATAGAAAAGGTACTTGAAAATAATCCAATTGTTGAGTAAGGGTATATCTAAATAAGGCTTTTTATAGGGGAGAGAATATGAAATTTAATAATTGGTGGTTTAGTTTTTATTTTTTTGTTATAGGCGTAGTGTCCTTTTTTACTGGAGAGATTGTAACTTTTATCATGCTTGGATTTATATTACTAGCTTTAAATAATATCCACTCCACGCTTAAACAAATATATAAACAAAATAATGAAGACAAATAGGATTAAAATGAAGTTAATGTGAATTTCAGACAATAAGGAGGGGTATTTTGGGAACGAATCCTAAAATGCCACTAACGCTTGAGGAAAAGGTAAAGCATAGAAAAGCAAAGGTTAAAATTGGAGAGATTCACAAGCTTAGTACCTCTCAACTAAGGCAAACTTTAAATGTTTCAGAAGAAAGAGCTCGAAGGATTAAAGGATTAGCTGAATTTCAAACTGTTCCATCAATCGGATTTGAATTAGCTATTAAACTCGTAGACCATTTACATATTTATTCATTGCAAGAAATTAAACAAAGAGATGGTGCTACCCTATTTGATATGTTGGAAAAAGAATTAGGTGTTTGGACAGATAGCTGTGTTGAAGATCAAATCCGCTGTGTGATACATTTTGCGAACAATCCAAATAGCAATAAGAAATGGTTTGACTTTACGGATGAAAGAAAGCAATATCGCCAAATGTTTGGATACCCAAAGGACAGACCACCAAAAGCTTGGTATGAATAAGCAGCCCGTTAAGTAAGGGGAATCAATCTATGAATTTAAAAAATATGAACATTCCAGAGCTTATGGAACATTATCATGTACCAGGTTTAAGTATTGCATTAATTGAAAAAGGGGACTATGGCGTCCTACAGATAGGTACTGCTAAAAGTGTTACCGAACATTCCATTTTTAATGCTTGTTCTATTAGTAAGCTTTTAACTGGAATGGTAGTTATAAAATTAACTGAACAAGGCCTTCTTGATTTAGATGAAAATGTAAACATAAAACTAGAATCTTGGGAATTACCTAAAAATGAATACACGAAAAAGGTAACGTTAAGAAACTTGCTGAGTCATCAATCTGGAATTCTAGATCCTAAACAAAGTTTTACTGAGCTAAAATCGAGTCTAGGTACGCCTTCTATTGTCGCCTTATTAGAGGGGAAAACACCTTATTGTAAGGAACCAATTAAAGTGAAATATGAACCTGAAAGTGAATTCCATTATTCGGATGCAGGCTTTTGTATTATTCAGCAGCTTATAGAAGATGTTACTAAAAGAACATTTAAGCAGGTTGCGAACGAACTTTTATTTAAGCCATTAAAAATGAAAAATAGCTTGTTTGTCACGGAAATCTCAGATGTAGGAAATGAAGGCTTTTCAAGTGGACATAACAAAAATGGTGAAGTCGTAGCTGGTAACTATCCGATTTATCCGTACCCAGCTGCTTCAGGATTATGGACAACCACTAAAGATCTGGCTCGGCTGGTCATTGAATTAATGAATGCATTAAAAGGTGAAAGTATCGTTGGCATTTCTGCAAGAAAAGCAAAAGAAATGATAAGCCCACAGAGAGATAAGCAATGGTCCGGATTAGGAGTGTTTTTAGAAGGTGCAGGAACAAAAGAATTTGAAGTTTCTTCACTTGGATGGGGAGTAGGGTTTCAAAGTATGATGGTGGCATTTCCGAATAAAGAGACAGGTGCAGTAATCATGACCAATGCTGAATTAGGAGTTCACCAAATGGAAGGGATTATAGGTGAAATTTATAAATCCCTTGAATTGTAAAGTTATGGTTTAATAGGAGGGTTCAAAAAATGAAAATAATCTCTATAAAAGAAAATCCTGAATATCAGAAAAGAGCAATCACATATTTTCAAAGTAAATGGGCTAATGAACAAAGCATAAAGGTATATGAAGATTGTATTGAACATTGTATGACGAGTCCTAATCCATTACCTCAATGGTATCTTTTGATGGAAGATGAAAAAATAATTGGCTGCGCTGGGCTAATTACAAATGATTTTATTAGCAGAATGGATCTGTATCCATGGGTATGTGCTGTATACATAGAAGAGAAATATAGAGGAAATAATTATAGTTCTATTCTGCTAGAACGCGCAAAAAAGGATGCAAAAACAGGTGGCTTTTCGAACTTATACCTTTGTACAGATCATATTGGATTATATGAAAAATACGGATTCGACCATATTGGAACAGGCTATCATCCGTGGGGAGCGAGTTCCCGTATTTATTCGGTAACTTTATGAACATATGTTTCCGGTGCCGAGTTTTTGATGAAGAAAAAAATAGCTGAGGATAAAACTAAAATTATTCCCTTCGAAAGGTTTGCGGAGAAAGATGCAAAACAAAAGGGAAACAGTAAACCCTCAAACTTTGATTTCCTAGGATTTACACGCTAGTGTGGGAAACGCAAACAAGGTAAGTTTCGATTCAGACGGAAGTAAGTAGAAGGAAAGTCCAAGGCAAACTCAAAGAATCTAAGCAATGATTGAATATTAATAGAAATAAATTTTTCATATAAGGTAGAGAGATTCCCTTCTACTTGACTAGTTAAGAATTGTCTTTAGCTCTTATTCAACAATCAGGCCAAATATTGGAATAGGAGCTAAAACGAAATTAGATGTTAAAGTACAGTTGAGATTGTGAAAGAATGTACTTTAACATATATTACAGTTATTTGAAGATAGTTAGAGGATACAGTATATATTGGAATCCTTAACTTTCTTCTGCGCGGTCTATATGAAATGGGCAGCAGTAATAGCTCCTCTAATAATAGTCTAGTTAAAAGATAATTTAATCATGTTATAGTATCTCTTACTCATTTTTAAAAGGGCAATCAAGAGGTAAGCAAACTTCAACTGTTGTGCCTTTATTTAACTGACTAGAAATGTTCATAATGCCACCGTGTTGTTCAATGATTCTAAAACAAACCATTAAACCTAATCCAGTTCCATTTTCTTTTGTTGTATAAAAGGGTTCTCCTAGTTTTGGGATTCTCTCCTCTTCTATTCCCATTCCTTGATCAATAATTTGAATACTAACCATTTTGTTATTGATTTTCTGAGCCTTTACAATAATTTTTCCACCATTTGTCATAGCTTCTATCGCGTTTTTTATAAGATTGATAAAAACTTGTTTTAACTGATTTTGCTCACAATTGATGAACGGTATATTTAAATCATATTCTGATACAAGTTGTATACCTTTTAATGTGGCCTGGGTTTCAAGAAGTGACATGATATTATTTAGTATAAGTTTTATATTTTGCGATTCATATTTTATTACTTGTGGCTTTGATAGAATTAGGAATTCACTTACTATCAGGTTTATTCGATCTATTTCCGATAACAAAATATTTGCATAATGTTTACCAATATCAGAAGTAAGTAATTGAATAAAACCTTTAAGAGTTGTTAATGGATTTCGAATTTCATGAGCCACTCCGGCAGCTAATAGACCTACAGCTGCAAGCTTATCGGACCTTCTTATCCTTTCGGCTGCTAATTTAGACTCCGTGATATCCTTTGTAATTTGATATATTCCAATACATTGATGATCAATTATTATAGGTATCATTTTTAATTCAATTACTCTGTTACTACCATCTTTATGAATCATTGATAGGGTAGATTCTTTCCATTCTCCTTGGATAACAAGCTTAAAGTGCTCACTGTATAAATCTAGGTCTTCTGGAGCGATTATTGAATCCCACTCCATTTGTCGGAGCTCTGTAATCGTAAAGCCAAGTATATTCTCTGCAGCTGGATTTGCCTCTATTAATTTCCTGTCTAAATTAAATGTAAAGATGGGGTCAGAATTATGTACAAATAATGATTCAAAACGTTGTTCGCTTTCCTTTAGACGTTTTTCTAATAGTTTACGATTCTGTTCCTGGCTATGCGTAAGTAATTCCTCTACTTTTTTACGTTGATCGATATCAATATCAATTCCATTTATCTTTATCAGATTTCCGTCCAAGTCAAAAATAGGTGTAATGCGTTTTTGAATCCACTTTAATTGACCATTTGGTAGTAGTATTCGGTACTCTGCAATGGATTCTTCTCCTTTTAATAACTCCTGCTCTAATTTGTTTACAATATTCATATCTTCCGGGACAACAACTTCTTTCCAGAACATTATGTTTTCTTTAAATTCATTAGGTGAATACCCGTAGACATCACTAATTTTTGATGAGACCATCAATTTATTAGAACGGAAATCATATGAGTAAATTGCAGCATCTACATTGTTGAAAAGATCATTTAATTCCTTATCTTTATTCTGTGCTACTTGAGCATAATATTTAGCTTTATCATACTGTAACCCAGTCAACCATACGGGATAAACCATGATTGCGGAAATGATGTATTCGAATATAGGTACGTACCCTAACTCAATATAATCAAAAGTTTTAAAAGCAGCTGTTACAACAACATAAATCAACATCATAATTATTCTACCTGTATATTTCATCATTAATCTCCTTAAAAAAAACCCTTACAATAAATATCACTTTCTAAACGGTAAAAGTTATAACGACCTGATTTTATCAGTATTCTCTCAAAAAAAACAGGTATATTATCATATTTAGACTTACTACGATTGTTTTTAGTATGGAATCACGCCTATTCTTTATATTGTTTTGGGCGAACAGCTTTTGATAATAACAAAACAGGTAAAGGATTTATTTATACAATGTTTCTTTTGGTTTGAAAATAATAATAAACTTTGCAAAAGAAACTTACATATATTGAATACAGACTAAAAAGTGCAAGGTGTGAAACAAATGATCACAGCCAAGATTGGAAGTAAAACCTTTCGATTCCCGGACACCCTTGAAGAATATTTTCAACCACTCCGATCACATGTGATTGGATTGAACCAAGATTTTGATTCACCCTATGGAAAGAAGAAAATCATTTATGCCGACTGGACAGCAAGTGGGCGATTATATCGGCCTATCGAAAAAAAATAACCGAGGATTTTGGCCCTTTTATGGCGAATACCCATACAGAGTCGAATATAACCAGTTCAATGATGACTGGGCTATACAAGCATTCAAAAAAAATTATTAAGGAACATGTTAATGCAGATAAACATGATGTAGTAATCCAAGATGGTTTTGGGATGACTTCGGTGGTCAATAAACTACAACGAATCTTAGGGTTAAGGGTACCAGAGATATGGAGAAATCATCTGCAACTTCCAGAAAAGGAAAGACCGGTTATTTTCATGTCCCATATGGAGCATCATTCAAATCAAACATCTTGGCTCGAAACACTTGGGGAAGTCATATTGATAAACCCGGATAGGGAAGGAAGGGTGGACTTAAATCATTTAGAACATCTGCTGAATGTTTATAAGGACCGCCAGCTGAAAATAGGTTCCTTTACAGCGTGTTCAAATGTAACAGGAATTCAAACCCCTTATCACAAGCTTGCCAAGCTTATGCATCAACATGGAGGACTTTGTTTTGTTGATTTTGCAGCATCAGCACCATATGTAGAGATCAATATGCATCCTGAAGATCCGCTTGAGAAACTTGATGCGATATTTTTCTCACCACATAAGTTCTTAGGTGGTCCAGGAACAAGTGGAGTATTGGTCTTTGATTCGAGAATTTACACAAATAAAGTTCCAGATCACCCCGGCGGAGGAACGGTGTTATGGACCAATCCTTGGGGGGAACACAAATATTTCAATGACATAGAGATGCGAGAAGATGGCGGTACTCCGGGCATTTTACAGTCCATTCGGACAGCACTTTGTTTGAATTTGAAAAGCGAAATGGGAATAAAAAATATTTTAAATAGAGAAAAACAACAGCTTCGTCTTTTATTTTCCCATCTGGAAAAGATTCCAGAGATTCATATATTAGCTGGAAACATTAAAGATAGAATCGGTATAGTCTCGTTTTATATTGAAACCATTCATTATAATTTAATGGTTCGTCTTCTAAACGACAGATATGGTATTCAGGTAAGAGGGGGATGTTCATGTGCTGGAACATATGGTCATTATCTTTTAAATATTAATAAAACGACTTCCAAACAGATTACAGAAAAAATGACTCATGGAGATATGTCTGCTAAACCTGGGTGGGTCCGATTTTCAATACATCCCATTATGACAGACCAGGAAATACTGACTTTTATTCAGGCGATAAGGGAAATTATAGAAAACATTGATGAATGGAAAAAGGCCTACGTTTATGATCCAGCAAGTAATGATTATTTTTATATCCACCATCTTCGTGAAGATATGTCGCCACTCTTTCGATTTAAATGATTTATTCAAGAAACGGCTAGACATTATATACACCATTTAACCCGGCACCACATATAACATTTGTATAAATATATTTTACTTACTCGGAGGAGCAAGATGAAACGTTATATGTGTAAGGGGAAAATCCACAGAGCGACAGTTACTGAAGCCAATTTAAATTATCCTGGAAGTGTTACTATTGATAAAGAATTAATGAAGGCAACTAACATTCTACCATATGAAATGGTTCAAATTACTAATCTCCGTAATGCAGTTCGCTGGAAAACCTATGCAATTCCTGGACAATCACATTCTGGTGTCATTTGTTTAAATGGTCCACCTGCCCATTTATTTACAAAGGGAGATATTGTCATTATCTTAAGTACTGGAATATACGAAGACGAAGAAATAGTTGATTTAATAACAAAAGTGGCTTATGTTGATGGACAAAACAATATTACGAAGGTTGTCGAAAATCCATTAATGGAATCATGGGAGAAGGAGTAAGATGGCACCAATTATAGACCCTGACAGGGAGTTTATTAACAAATGGGAAATGTATAAACTATTAACATTACATTCCATAAAAAATATTAAAATTCCAGAAACTAGTTTATTTACCAAAGATGCGTTGTTATCAATGCTTACGAAGTACCCCCTTCTTTATCTTAAATCCATTTCAGCGTGGGGCGGAATGGATATTAGTAACGTTCAAAAGAAAGGGAACGCCTTTGAATGGACGATACAGGGAAAAAAAGCCATGATTTTTAAAGACTTCGAAGAGACTTATAGCCAAATTGATCAATTTTACCATGACAAAACTACAATCATTCAAAGAGGAATACCGGCAATCCATTATGACGGGCGTCCATTTGACATAAGATCGCATTTATATAAGGAGATGGATGGTTCATGGATTTATGTTGGGGACTTAATTAGAATTGGAGGGGAAGGGTCTTTAGTATCGAATATTAAAATTAGTAATGGGTCCGTTAAACCTACAGATGAGATAATTTCTCTTCTATTTCTAGAAAAAGACCACAAATTTTCACAAGACATCTTAAAGACAACCTCTTTGGACATTTGTAGAATGCTAGACCAATACCATTTTTTCACTGAAGTTGGACTCGACTTTACCCTAGACCATTATGGAAACCTATGGATTATTGAGGTAAATACAGATGATTTAAAAGGAGGTCCCGATTCAGAATTATTCTCCTTACTGCCAGATCAAAGTGTATATGAAAGAATTCTGAACTACAAAACGATGCTTCATGAAAAATGGATAGGCTCTATGCTTCATTCATTTGATGAGTATTTAAAGGAAAAAGAAAAACAACAAGATTAAGCACTTTAGGATAATTTTAAGGGTATAAGAAAACTCAAAAAATAGTACTCGAACTAATCTTCTGAAACTACTCCATATAAAAAAAAAGGAATCCAAAATCGGATTCCTTTTTTACAATTAATATATGACTCTATGTTTCGAGCAAACGGAGGAAATCTATATAACTTATTCCTTCGTAGAACAGAACACCAACACAACCGGAATTCGCTGCCTTCTTTTAAACTCTTCCTCATTAGTAAAATGCTCACGCATTGGAGTCCCCTCACGCAAATCACCCACTTTAAAACCTGACACAGTCAAGGCGCGAAAATACTGTTCAATGGTCCGATGATATTTTACAACCACCTGGCCAATCCATGTTTCCTTTCTTTCGCCATCTAAGAAGTAATCATCAACAACCCAGTTTCCCCGTGTATCACCTGATTCCTTGCTAATAAAAGAACATGTGATGAGAGGGTGCTGAACACTGAACACAAATTTTCCATTCTCTTTTAATGATTCATACACATTTCGAAAAAGGGAATGAATGTCTGATATATAATGGATCGCAAAGCGGGAAGTGACAATATCAAATTGGTTTGAAGGGAAGCTAAATGTCTCCATACTTTCATGCAAAATGGTTCCGTACGAACTATTGATATTAAGTTTTGCGGCTTTCACCATCTGCTCAGATCCCTCAACACCCGTGTAAAACGCAGCACCCTGATTGAGCAATTCTTTACCAAATGAGGCATCCCCACAACCTAAATCTAGAATTCTTTTATTTTGAAAATCACTGATAAGATTATAAATAACCGGTCCTTCGATTGCATTATTAGGACTATCCGTCCTGCCCCTGCGCTTCAAATAATGTGTAAAAAAGTCCTCCTGGTCGTACGCACTAGATCCTCTAAACTCCATAAAACCTACTCCCCTTTCGCCCCATATTAATGATTGCTATTGGCTATTTTAACATGTATTGTAAAATTATAGAAATTTATTGGTGGTATTTAAATCAAAAAAGAAGGAGTGATTTTGAAATGCTGAAAATACTTGAAAAGGTAAACGAAATAGAATCAGGCGAAGTGGGAATGATTATTTTTTCACAGCTCAAACAGGAGATTGTATTGTCGCATAATGAAAAATTAGTAGTACCTCTAGCTTCAGCTGCCAAAGTTGCCATTGGGTTTTGTATAGCAAAATCAGTAGAGGAAGGAAATTGTAAATGGTATGACATAATAAAAAATATTAGCTATGACCCGAACGAGGATAGTAACGAATTATATCCTCATTTTCAAAATAGGGAGAACCTAACCCTTCAAGAAGCTGTTGAAGTAATGATAGCTTGCCACGATCAATCAGTTGCTAATAGTATTGTTCAATTTTTAGGAGGATGGGAAAAGGCAAATCAAATGATTAAATCCTATTTTCCTAGAGTGAATATCTCCCCAGATCCCAGGAGTTCAGATAACAAGGGCGAATTGAATCATCTAATGAACCTCTTATGTGAAGTATACCAAGGTTATGAACAAAATCCGGTGTTATGGCATCCACTTTTAAACGGCTTAGTTAGGCAACGTGGGGAGATAGACGGAATACCGTCCCATTTGTTAAACCATATGACGGGAGGATTAGAAGATCTAATCGTTGATATGGGGATAATGGGTGAATTTACAAAACATCCATTATTGTATGTTTTAGGGGCTAAGAATCTCCCCAATCGGTACCAAGAAAAATTGGCTGATGAAAAAATTATGGAAGTTATGAAAAAAATTTATAATGAGTATTGTGATCAAGGGGACGCGCAAATTAGATAAACAATGGTTCCTTGAAAGGAGAATGCTAGTTGAGTGAATGGAAGGAACTCACTGATGAATCGCAGGAGAGATGGGAACAGAATGCGGAACATTGGGATGATTACATGGGGGAAGAGAGCAATCGATTTCATCGAGAGCTGATCCGCCCTTATACTGAAAAACTATTAAATGTAAAAACAGACCAGACCATTTTAGATATTGCGTGTGGAAATGGCAATTTTTCAAAGCGACTGGCAGAATTAGGAGCAAAGGTTGTTGCATTTGATTACTCTGAAAAAATGATAGAACGAGCAAAAATCAGAACAAAGGAATACATCAATCAAATTGAATACAAAGTAATCGATGCGACCAGTTACGAGCAATTATCCAAATTAGGCAATGAAAAATTTGATAGTGCCGTTGCAAATATGGCATTAATGGATATTGCGGATATCCGCCCATTAGTCAATTCCCTACAGAGGGTGTTAAAACCTGATGGGATTTTTGTTTTTTCTATCACACATCCTTGCTTTCAACCCCCAGGTTTACGGAAAATCACCGAAACCGAAGATAGGAATGGGCATGTGGTCACCACAAACAGCATCCAAATATCAAAATATCTCACCCCGGAACCTTATAAAGCAATTGGTATAAAAGGCCAGTCCATCCCTCATCTTATGTTCCACCGCCCATTATCGTATTATCTGAATCTATTTTTTGAATCTAATTTTTTATTGGACGGTATGGAGGAGCCAAGCTTCCAAAATGAAACCAATAAATTTGAGTGGAATGAGATTCCACCTGTACTTATATTTCGGTTTCGAAAACTGCTCTAGTGGATTCATATTTAATGTTCACAAGGGTTGGGCAAGTTTCAAATAACGTTTATAATGAAGGTATAGATGGTTTTAGGAGGAGTATACGATGTACATAACTGACGAGGCTAAGCAATTATTGGAAAAATCGGGTGCGGTGGGAATTCGACTATATACTGTTCCGAACAGCAGTGACGGACCGCAAATTGCTTTAGCGATTGATGAGCCACATGAATTTGACCGTGTTCAAACGATTAAAGGAATTAAAGTAGCATTCGATCCAAGCGTAACAGGAACTGAAATCTTAACGTTAGACAAAGAAGAGAATGAAAATGGTGTTGGATTAGTATTAACAGGTCCTGGAAGCTATTCATAAAAAGGAGGAACAAAAATGCCCCTTAAAAAAATTACACCAGAAGAATTGTATCAAAAAATGAACGAGCAAGAAAAGGTTGTCCTATTAGATGTAAGGGCTGAGGACAAGTACAATGATTTTCATATAGAAGGTCCCACAATTGAAAGTCAAAACATACATAAGGCTGAAATTTTTAATGTAGAAGAAAACAATGGTAAGGCGATTGATTCCTTACCAAAGAACAAAAAAATTATCGTAACGTGCACAACAGGAAACTCTGCAACTAAGTGCGCGAACATCCTTTCAGAGCACGAGTATAATGTTGCTGTATTAGAGGGTGGAATCACTGCGTGGAAAGAATATTTAAAAGCGAAATAATGAAAAGCGAGGGCGATTGCTAATAGTAGGCGATCGTCCTTTTCGTTAAAAAATGAACAAAGAGATTCAATTTAATACAAAAAAGCAAAGGATTTTAAGAATAGCGCAGCGAATTATTTACCATTGGGTGCTCTGATTTTTACCGCAAAGAAGAACGTCACAATCTTTTAATTTCGAAAATGAGGTGGAACATTTTTTAGTTCTGCTGAATGTTAAAATAGTCGAAATCCCTCATGATTGAATAATAGAAACATATATTTTACATACGACAAGTTCTCCTGTATCAAAGTCATGTTTCAGAGGGGAGATGGCAAAATGAGTTACGAGATGCGGATTGCGACAATGTTAGCTGACCAGATCGATGGCTTTATTCAATTCGTTCAAGAAAACTATGATCATAAATATAAAAGCTATGTGGAGAATCCTGATAAATTGTACCAGGTCAAGCTGTTAATTGAAGAATTTAAATTCAAACTTAACGCTGCTGAACTTAGGAGAATCAACCGGTTTTCTTGGAATGAAAAGTACAACAATCTACTAGTCGAAGATGTAAAAAAAGGTTTGGACGTCATTGAGGAATATGTGGAGCGGAACTACAACGATTTATTTATCTTAACCGGAAGACTGCACACGCTACGTAGCCTATGTTCTTCATTTCAATTATTGCCCGAGTAGGGGGAAATGACATTAAAAAGGGTATTCTATTTATATTGATGCTGTTTGTGATGACTGGATGTTTAAGCGATCAAGACCAAGATGACCAATACATAAAAATTCAAAAGCGCATAGCCAATGATAATAATTATGTGGACTTTAAGGAAATAATCGATAACGAACAAGTTCAAACGGTGAAAAGGATATTAGGTAATGCAGATTGGGAAAAAGCAAAAGTTGAAATGGATAGGCCTCCTGAATATCAATTTATATTCCAATTTAAAAATTTAGATAATGAGGATAAAGCGTTGGTACATATGCTTTGGGTAAATAAAAACATACTGGCTTTAGTAAGAGGTAATGATGAGTACGTTCAACTAAACATGGAAGACTCGGAGGCATTACTTGAAATTATAGGTGGGGAAAATTAATTGAAAGGAATGCTGTCATGACCTATCACATACGTGTAAGAGCGGGTGCAGTTATTATCGAAAACAATTCAATTCTCCTAGTTGAATTTGAGGATGAAAAGGGCCTTCATTATAATTTGCCATCAGGCGGTGTAGAGCCTAACGAAACAGTAATTGAAGCAGTCCAAAGGGAAGCGATGGAAGAGGCTTCGGTTGAAGTTGAGGTTGGTCCATTAGCCTTTGTATATGAATATGCTCCTCATAAAAACTCCAATATATATGGTGAAACACATTCAATATCCTTGCTGTTTGAGTGTGAAATAAAAAACGGTTCGTCACCAAGATTTCCTAGCAACCCAGATCAAAATCAAACGGGTGTAAAATGGATTCCACTTTCTGAATTAAATCAAATCGTCTTATACCCAAATATCAAAGAACACCTCGTTCACTATGTTTCAAACCGAAAACATATTGATTTAATCGAAGAGCATTTGTTAGTGGAAAATTAGTAAAAGACTCTCGTTAATATCCTGAATCTTGTGATAAGGTTTTTACTATGTACCCCTTTAATAAACAATCTTGACACAAATTGTAATTTGATAATGGACTAGGACATGATACAATTTTAGAGGAAAAGGGGAGTGTTGGGATGGAAGAACTATTAAAGCAAATATTAACAGGACAAGACGAGATAAGACATGAAATAATTAATATGAAAAATGAAGTATCGGCAGTAAAAACAGAAGTAACTGCAGTGAAAAAGGAATTAGGCTCTGTAAAAACAGAAGTAACTTCAGTAAAAGCAGAATTAGGCTCGGTAAAAACTGAACTGAAAAGTGAAATATCAGCAGTCAAAACTGAATTAAAAAGTGAAATTCTAGAAGTGAAAGAGGCAGTACACCGTATTGAACTAAGTCAGCCTCAAGATATAGTTGCCTTGCTGGAGCGGATGAATTTAAATCTCGAAAATAAAACAGAAGTTTTAAACAAACGTGTTTTTAATGTAGAAGTAGAAATTGAGCGATTAAAACAACAATAAAAAACGAACTCTTCCTAGGTAAGCCCAACACTGACGTATATAACTAGAACACCATGACCTAAAGATAGGTTATGGTGATTTTTATTTTTCTAGAAATATGAAAAAGGATTAACATGATTTTTGTGGAAATAATGACTAGAAGTTTTATTACACGGAGGAATTTCAAATGTATTCATATACCATCTGTTTTATTAAGCAAGGAAATAAGATTTTGCTGCTAAATCGGGAGTCGCCTGAGTGGATGGGAATCTGGAATGGCGTTGGAGGAAAGCTAGAGGAAAGTGAGACTCCGCTTGAATGTGTTCTTCGTGAGATTAGCGAAGAAACGGGTATTGAAATGAAGCCGGAAAACGTTTGGCATAAGGGCAACATCTCCTGGACGAACCCAAGGCATTCGTATTTTGACGGGATGTATGTATTTGTTGCGGAGTTACCAGATGCATACGAATACCATACACCACTCAAAACCGATGAAGGTATTTTGGATTGGAAAGACCTATCTTGGATTCTACATCCGAAAAACGTAGGATTAGCCAACTTAAAATACTTTTTACACGAGATTCTTAATGATGCAACGAATTATGAACATCGGTTTTTGTATGATGGAGACGTTGTTGTGGATTTCTCTAGAATACCATTGGTAGAACCTCTTCTAACTAAGTGAATATTTTAAGAGGCAGGCTTATCAATGAACGTAAGTAGATCCTGTTATTGAAAGAATCATAGAAATTTCGACAAATGTGTAAGGCCAAGGTTTAGCCCTTGGTCTTTTTTATTAGAACTGAAACTGCTCCATTTTAAGAGTTCTTACCAATGTTACTGAGAGTTAGAGGAAAAATCCTGTCGATATCGAATATACATATTATGGCAGGTGGTTGGATTTGGAAAATAAACTCCCGAAGAGAATCCACATAATTGTATCGGTTGGAAGTGGCAAGACAACATTCGCAAAACAACTTTCTTCAAAGTTGAATATCCCATTTTATGAACTGGACAATGTTGTCTGGATAAGGGATAAGGCTGGAGATATAAGGAGAACCGAAAAGGAAAGAGAAGTGTATCTAGAAACGATTATTCAATCAGATAGTTGGATTATTGAAGGTGTCCATAACGAAGAATGGGTATCAAGTAGTTTCAATCATGCTGATTTGATTATCTTTCTAGACCCTAGTTATCAAACCCGGACATATCGTATCATCAAAAGATTTCTGAAACAAAAACTTTGGTTAGAGGATTCAAATTATAAACCGACATGGAAAATCTTCTTGAAAATGTTCAAATGGAATCGTCAATTTGAAGAGGTGGGTAAACCAAATATCTTAAGTAAGAATAGTGTACATAAAGAAAAACTAGTAATCTTTAAAGACAGCGATCCTTTAAAGCAATTTAATAAGGAAATAAGAAGGGAGTAACCTAAATTGTGTACGAATTTGTATCTTGTTCGTCATGCCCATTCGATTTACACCCCAGAAGAAGTAACAAGACCGTTATCTGAAAAAGGGAAGGCGGATGCACTAAGAGTTACTAGCATTCTTGTAAAAGAAAAGATTGATATAGTCATTTCAAGCCCCTATAAAAGGGCCATTCAAACAGTAGAAGGAGTTGCGGATTCCATACATCAAAATGTAAAAATAATAGACGATTTTAAGGAAAGAAAGTTGTCTAAAGGACCTGTCGCAGACTTTGATTCAGCCATTCGAAAGGTTTGGGAGGATGAACGTTTTTCGTGGGCAGGTGGAGAATCTAATCTCGTCGCTCAGAAGCGAGGAGTCGAGGCAACACATAGAGTTCTCGAAACCTATGAAGGAAAAAATATTGTAGTCGGAACTCATGGTAATTTGATGGTGCTGATTATGAATTATTTTAATAAAAAATATGATTTTTCCTTCTGGAGTGAACTCGATATGCCAGACATTTATAAACTTACTTTTGAAAATGGAAAATTAGTAGAGGTCAACCGAATGTGGCAAAGATAAGGAGGAAAAGGTATGTTTGATCCGGTTTCTGCAGTTTTAAATGTAGTTTTTTTGGTACTCATTATCTATTTAATTTCACGGGTCGCTCATTTTATGAAAGATGTTAAAAATAAGTTAAATGAGTTAGATAGAAAGATAGATAGAGGAAAATAAAGAATCGACGGTAAAAAACCACTAGGAAAGGAGCCGAAACCTTGAAAAGTTTATTTTTAGGGATTCTCCTCTTAGTATTATTAACAGGGTGTTCCTCTGAAATATGGAAAGTTGTTGCGAGTGAAAAAAACATGCCGTCCAATATGCTTGAAATTAAGAGAGAACCTAGTGAATCTCCGAACATTAACTCTTTAGTAATCAAAGTCACGAATGCCGAACAACTAACCGAGGCTTGGGATTATTTTTCGATGGAGAAGAAAACTCCTAAAGCCGATTTCGATACATATGACTACTATTTTGTAGGTATTACAGAATCAAGCAGTTGTCCTTTTAAATTAAAGGATGTAACCGTAAATGATAGTAATGAGGAATTAAATTTTTATTTTAGACAAAAAGGTGGTTCGTGTAATTCTGCTGCAACACCCAGAACGGTTCTAGTCGAAGTGGAGAAAAACGATGCGATTCGTTTAGAAAATGCATTAATTATCTATCATTCCGGGAATCGAGAGACAAGAACTACTGAAATAATAAGAGGAATAGAGTGAGGGATAGAAATGTTACATGTCAAACCATTAGATGATAAAGATTATGAACTTATAAAAGCAGCGGAAAAGGTAATCGAAAAGAACTATGGATATGGCCGTCATCATATTGGCGCAGCAGTTCGAACAACGTCTGGCAATGTGTATGCTGCTGTTCATTTGGAAGCGAATGTTGGTAGAATTGCGGTTTGCGGAGAAGCGATGGCCATGGGGAAGTCCATCTCTGAAGGGGATCACGAATTTGAAACAATCGTAGCAGTTGCACACCCACATCCTCATGAAAATATTGAAAAGTGCTGGGTGGTAGCCCCTTGCGGCATGTGCAGAGAGCTCATCAGCGACTACGGTAAAGATACCGATGTGATCATTACATATAACGGTGAATTAGTAAAATGCAATATCATGCAATTGTTGCCTGAAAAATACGGAAGTGAACTTTAATAGAATGTCCGTTATGAGTGGAAAGGAGTTTGTTATATGCCTACATGCCAAAAGTGTAATAAAAAATGGAGTTGGAAACAAACCTTCAAAAAATCCTTTACATTAACGAATGCACTGACCTGCCCCAATTGCGGGGAAAAACAATACATTACCCCCCGTACAAGGAAGATATCTACAGTTATTAGTTTTATAGCAACTTTTTTGGGTCTTTTTTTGAATTTCTATTTTGATTCTCCTCATGTTGTATTGTTTATAATGTTAGGCTTTTTGTCGCTTATTATAGTGATTTATCCATTTTACCTAGAAACATCAAACAAAGAAGAGCCATTATTCGGCTAGTACCAAGGAGACTATGAAAAGGATGTATAGTCCAGAGGAAAGAAAAAGTTATTTTGATATGATGATTGCGAAAATGCAGACATCTGATCTTGTAGAAGGAATTGTACAAATCGGTTCCGGAGTCACCGGCTACAGTGATGAGTATTCGGATGTTGATTTAATGGTGACTACTTCTAGAACGAAAGATGCTGAGTCAACGAAGGATATTGTTCGCGCGTTTTTTTCAGAAATACATCCTATTTATATAAAAGAAAAACAATTTACGAAAGATATTTTTCTTCTGATCGTGATTATGGAAAACAAACTAGAGTTTAATGTGTCGATTGTTCCAAGAAAATTTTTTTCCGTGAAATCACCTCTATGGAAAGTGCTGGTAGATAAAACAGGCTTAGTGACTGAAAAAATGAATCAAGAAAATCAAAAGTTCTTTAATCAAGATGACAAATATGAAGTTGGATTTGATTTACCATTTGAATTTGTCTATTGTGCAACGAGTCTAGAGAAAGCTCTAAGGAGAAAGAATGTCATCTATGCACTCAAAATGCTTGAGACAATGAGGGCCTACACCTTACTAGTACAAGCGATGAATGAAGGTAAGAAACTACACCAATTTAAGGCTTATGATTCATTAGAGCCATCCTTTATTACATCCTATCTTTCAACTTATCCAGAAAAAATGGATCCAATAACTATAGAAACTTCAGCAGAAATGGTAGTGGCACTTTTTGAGGACGTATTAAAGCAAAATTCCCATTTTTCCATGAATCACGATTTGCAACAGCTACTAAACAAGACCCTTGTTTAAGTCTTTGAACTGAAATGCATGAGTTTAGGTTTCCGCATTTCAGTACAACTGTTTTTTTACCAATAATGGCATGTAATTGCTATCTTTCATACAAGACTTTTGGTATAATATTTCTGAATATTATCAATTTTTAAATACAAAAAGGGGGCTTATGGAATGAAGAAATGGGGGTTTTTATTTGTACTTGTTTTAACGGTATTATTAATTAGTGCATGTGGTGGTGGGGATTCAGAAACCGGAGGAGACGGAATTAGTGAGGATGGCACCTTAACAATAGGTGAAACCGGCCTTTACAAATCAACTGCTGGTGATTTTGAGGTAACAATAAACAGTGTTAAGTATGAAACAGGTGAAGATGGTGAAAAGGCTCTAAGAGGTACATACGTTGTAGCAAACGCAACCGTAACAAGCCGAACATCACAGGCTGTAAAAATAGAAGATGTTTTACCGTTTAAAATCTTTGTCGACAACGTCGTTAACTGGAACAATGTTTCAGCTGGAACGGAATTCAGTTTTGGTACTCAAATTTCAGGAGAAATAAAGGAAGGGGACTCCATTACGGGTGACATCATATTTGATGCGAGAGAATCAGAAACGTATAAAATCATGCTTGGCAGCAAAGCAGAAACTACCAAACTTGAATGGGATCTAACCTCCGACGATTTTCAATAGATAAATCTTTAAGCGTTGATTTTAAATGAATCAACGCTTTTTTTATGGAGAGATAGCAGCCTTACATGAATGATCGTGAGTTGAAGTCTTTTTTTTCTCTACTTTAATAAATTACCTTTTTAGTGGGAAATGTAAGAAAGATAAAAAAAAAGATAGGGTGATTCTCATGAAAGTTAAGGTCAAAAATCTCTTTGTATTGTCAATTTTACTCTTTGTTTTAACAGCATGTGGTGGTGGAAACGATAACGGAAACGGAGGAGGGCTAGAAGGAAGTGTTGTTATTGATGGGTCAGGAACTGTTTTTCCGTTAATGTCAAAGCTCGCAGAAGATTACATGATTAATGAACAGGAAAACGTGTCAGTTGAGGTAAGTCGGTCTGGGACAAGTGCTGGCTTTAAAAAGTTCTTAGTAGAAGGTGGCGGCACAGATTTTAATGATGCTTCAAGAAAAATAAAAGAGGAAGAGCTTGCTAAGGCTGAGGAGCTAGGAATTACAGTGAAGGAATTTAAGGTTGCTCTAGATGGCATAACAATTGTTGTTAATAAGGAAAATGATTGGGCGACAGATCTTACTCAACAAGAAGTCATTGATATATTCTCAGCAAGTGCAGGTAAAAAGAATTGGTCAGATGTTCGAGAAGGGTTCCCTAATGAACCAATAAAAACATATGGTCCCAACGAAAACCATGGTACATACGAATTCTTCTGGGAAACCATCTTGAAAGAGCAGGATCTCGTTGGAGGGATTAATCTGCAACAGGAGTACTCGACCTTAGTTGACTTAGTAACAAAAAATAAAAATGCGATTGCGTTTTTTGGATATGGCTACTATGCAAGCAATAAGGATAAGTTAAATGCGGTAAAAATTGATTTTGGTAATGGTCCGGTAGGACCAACGCTTGACACGATTAAAGAAGACGGTGCATATGCCCCATTTACCCGACCTGTATTTACCTATTTAAACGAGGGAAATGCCAAAGAGAAACCACAAGTTCTAGACTTTGCGATCTATGCAATGAAGAATGCAGAGGCAGCTTCAGCAGAAACAGGTTTTGCCCCATTACCAGCTGAGGAACTTCAGGCATCCGTAGACTATTTAGAAGCCTTAAAGCAACAGTAATCGGCTAGAGCGAGTATTCTCTTTATATTAAAGGGTGAAAGGGAGGTAAGGAAATGGGAAATCAAAAAGAATTAAATGTAAGAGAGATGATTCAAGAAAAACAAAAAGCAGTAAGCTTTAACAATGTCACTGAAAAGCTTATGCCAAAGTTTTTGTTTATTATCGCAATCATCTCCATTCTTACTACGATTGGCATCCTATATACCCTTTTGAGCGAAGCGGTGCATTTTTTTAAAGATGTGCCCTTCCTTGATTTCTTTACAGGCACCAAATTAAAACCACTAGGGGCTAACGCGAAATTTGGGATTTTACCTTTATTGACGGGCACCGTTATCTCATCAGCGATTGCGATGTTAGTCGCAATCCCAATTGGAATCATGTCAGCTATTTATTTAAGTGAATATGCGTCAGAAAATGTTAGAAGGACATTGAAGCCGCTGTTAGAGGTACTAGCCGGAATACCAACCATCGTGTACGGATTCTTCGCATTTACCTTTGTTACTCCATTATTACAATCGTTTATTCCAAGTTTAGAACCGACAAATATTCTGAGTCCAGGAATTGTAATGGGGGTTATGATTATACCGATGATTGCGTCTCTCTCAGAAGATGCGATGAGTTCTGTGCCAAATGCAATGAGGGAAGGAGCTTTGGCACTTGGAGCAACGAAGCTCGAGGTAACGTGGCGTGTTGTAATCCCGGCTGCGATTTCTGGAATCATCGCATCTTTTGTACTCGGGATTTCAAGAGCCATCGGTGAAACAATGATTGTCACAATTGCGAGCGGTAGCTCCAAAAATTTCACGTTTGATGTTACTCAATCCATGCAAACAATGACGGCTTATATAGTTGAGGTAACAGGCGGAGAGGCAGCAGCAGGATCAACTTTATACTATAGCTTGTATGCCGTTGCCATCACGTTATTTTTCTTTACCTTAATTATGAATTTAATTGCCCAATATATCTCTAAACGATTTAGGGAGGGGTATTAAATATGAAATATGTGGATGCAAACCAAGTACAGAAAAAGATGGGGTCTCGACTCCTTACAAATCGAATTTTGAAAATCATTTTTCTTTTATCAACATTATTAGGCCTAGTTGTTCTAGTTATGTTGTTTTATCGTGTAATAGCAGATGGGCTAGGCTGGATTAATTTAGACTTTATAACTAGTAAATTATCCACTGATCCAGATAGAGCGGGGATTATGGGTGCCATTTTAGGAACAGTGTGGTTGATGGTTGTGGTTGCCCCAGTAACGATGTTCCTTGGGATAGGCACAGCGATTTATCTAGAAGAATACGCGACAAAAGGCAGGTTGCAGTCATTTATTCAAACGAATATTGCAAATTTAGCGGGTGTTCCTTCGATTGTTTTTGGTATTCTCGGGTTGACAGTCTTTGTTAGGACGTTGGGTCTTGGTAATATTGTGCTTGCTGGAGGATTGACGATGTCGCTACTTGTTCTTCCAATCGTAGTGGTGGCCAGCCAAGAGGCACTCCGCGCAGTTCCTCAATTTTTGAGGGAGGCGTCCTATGGATTAGGAGCAACGAAATGGCAAACGATAAAAAAGGTTGTACTTCCTGCTGCCATACCAGGAATCTTAACAGGTGTAATTTTAGCCTTATCACGTGCAGTTGGTGAAACAGCTCCACTAGTTGTAATAGGAATCCCGGCGCTGTTAATTCCATTTCCAGATACCATTTTTGACAAGTTTACTGTGTTACCAATCCAAATTTATTATTGGACCTTAGATTCAGCATTGGTGGCGGAATATGCTAACTTAGCAGCTGCAACAATCATAATCCTACTTTTAATACTTTTGATCATGAACTCAATCGCAGTCATCATCCGAAATAAATTTCAAAAACGATATTAACCAACCATCTGGAGGAAATAACAAATGCCAGTTGAAACTGAAAATAAGAAGAAGTTTGTTCAGGGAATCAATAAAAAGTCCGAGCCGACAGATACAAATAAGAAAATCGTCTATGATACGAAGAATTTAAACTTATGGTATGGAGAAGACCAGGCATTGAAGGAAATTAATCTTCAAATTGCCGAAAATGAAGTAACGGCTATTATTGGACCTTCAGGGTGTGGAAAATCGACATACCTCAAAACCTTAAACCGAATGGTTGAATTAATCCCGATTGTTCGTACATCTGGCGAGATTTTGTATCGTGGAAAAAATATCTTTGATAAATCCTATCCAGTTGAAGCATTAAGAACGAATGTGGGAATGGTGTTTCAAAAACCAAATCCTTTTCCAAAATCAATCTACGATAATATTGCATATGGTCCGCGAATCCATGGGATACGAAATAAAAAAATATTAGATGAAATTGTAGAAAAAAGTCTGCGAGGAGCAGCGATTTGGGATGAAGTCAAAGACCGTTTGAAAGAAAATGCCTATGGGATGTCTGGCGGCCAACAGCAGCGACTTTGTATTGCGAGATGTTTGGCTATTGAACCGGATGTTATTTTAATGGATGAACCAACCTCAGCACTTGATCCGATTTCTACTTTAAAAGTGGAGGATTTAATACAAGAATTGAAAAAGAATTACAGTATTATCATCGTCACTCATAATATGCAGCAAGCTGCGAGAATCTCAGAAAAAACAGCATTTTTCTTAAGTGGAGAAGTCATAGAGTTTTCAAATACAAGTAAAATGTTTTCAAATCCGGATAAAAAGGAAACAGAAGATTATATCACGGGTCGTTTTGGGTAAAAAAGGGGGAATTTATGATGACAGTACGAGCGACGTTTCAAGCGGATTTAAACGAGTTAAAAGAAATGATCATCCAATTAGGGAGTCAAGCACAAGAAGCAGTCGGACAAGCCATCGATGCCTTAAAAAGTCAGGATGTAGATAAAGCGTTAAAAATTATTGAAAATGACACACAGCTAAATTTAATGGAAGAAGAGATTAATGATAAAGCGATTTTGTTAATTGCACAGCAAGCACCAGTAGCTATTGATCTCCGAAGAGTTATTGTTGCGATTAAAATTTCATCTGACCTTGAAAGAGTAGGGGATTTAGCTGTAAATATTGCGAAATCAGTCATTCGAATTGGAACTCAACAATTGATTAAACCAATTGAAGACATACCACGAATGGCAGAGGTAGCCAATAAAATGGTAGCAGATTCCCTTAGAGCATATAGCGAGGAAGATGTTGAACTCGCAAAAAATGTTGCCAAAGTAGATGACCAAGTGGATGAAGCGTATGGAATACTGATTAAAGAATTATTAGGACTAATGACTCAAAAACCTGAAAATATTTCACAAATTACACAATTGTCTTTCATATGTAGAAATATCGAAAGAGTGGCAGACCACTCAACGAACATTTCAGAAAGCATTCTGTATTTAATTAAAGGGAAGAGATACGATTTAAACCAATAAAGTTCTTTAAGGAAATACAACTCCAGGAGGTATCACAATGAAAGACAGGAAGTCAGAAGCTGAATCTGCTAACATAAAGATTAACCAGATACTAAACGGTGAGGAAGTTCAAGATTCCTTTGATACCGACTCTCTTATCAATAATAATAACACTGCACTTGTCGTGAAAAATATGGAAACAGACACTGAATAAATGTATAAAAATTGCTTGGGATGCCAAGCATTTTTTTTATATTAAGTGTTGTAAGTAAGTGGAAAAACAGCTTGTTAATATGTTTAAATGGTATTAAATGATGAAACGATGGGAAGGATTCGTTTGGTAAAAAGGTATTTGATTCTGACATTGTTAATAAGCCTCGGATTTACAACGATTGCATTAGCTATAACAGAGCGTAAAGAAGAACCTGTGAGAGCATGGGAATCGTTGATCATTGCCCATCGAGGAGCAAATGACCGGTTTAATGAACATACATTAACGGCCTATAAAATAGCTTCTCAAGATGGGATTGATTATTTAGAAATTGATCTGCGTATGACAAAGGATGGCGAACTGGTAGCCATGCATGATGATACCATCGATCGAACGACGAATGGAAAAGGAAAGGTTTCTGATTATCCATTGGCGGAGCTAAAAAATTTCAAAACAGTGTCGACTTTTAATAATAAAATGGTATCAGAGGAAATTCCAAGCTTACGAGAGATTTTTGATGAGTTTTCTGATACGGAGAATTTTTATATTGAAACAAGGCTTGTGAATAACCAGTTAGCTATGGAGGAGAAAGTCATTGATCTCTTAGAAGAATATCAGTTACTCAATGATAAGAGAGTCATCCTTCAATCCTTTTCTACTAAAAGTCTAGATAAGCTTAGTACGTTAGCACCGGATATTCCACTTACCTTTTTGTTTAAAAAAGGGAAATTTGATTTGAATAAGGCTATTGCAACCGACTACCCCATTATCGGGATCGAATCAAGTGACATTACGGCCCGCATTGTAAAGAAATTACACGACAATGGTAAGAAAGTACATGTTTATTTTACAAATAAGAAAACACAAAAAAGGGAACAAACTCGCTTGAAAGACTTGCAAATAGATGGCTACTTCACCGATTACATCCTTTATACAAAGGAATTATAACGGGACACGGGGACAGGTACATCGTCCCGTTTGGGACAATGTACTGTCCCTCTGAACCAAAGGAACAAGGAGAGGACTATGAAAACCATAATTAAAACAATCGATAAGGAAAGAGCCTGGGAGGTCCGACATAAAGTCATGTGGCCTGATAAGGACTTTGACTACATAAAATTAGAAGATGACGATAGTGGGATTCATTATGGTTTCTTTAAGGAAGACAAGCTAATTTCGGTAATCTCCCTATTTATCAATCATCAGGAGGCTCAGTTTCGTAAGTTTGCAACACTCCAACATGAACAAGGTAAGGGATACGGAAGTAGATTATTAGAATTTGTGATAAATGAGGCAATGAATCAAGACTTGAACAGGATATGGTGTAACGCCAGACAGAAAAAGATAGACTTTTATAAAAAATTCGGATTGCAAGAAACCAACCACCGTTTTACAAAAGGCGGTAAATCCTATGTCATCATGGAGAAGATTATCGAAGGTTAGGGGGAAGTAGATTGCTAGTAAAAGAAATTACACCCGCAGATGCAGAAAACTTTGTTAAGCTGACCCAGCAGGTGGAAAATACATCAGATTACATGCTATGGGAAGCGGGAGAACGGAAAGTGAGTCCTGACCAGCAACGGAAAATGATTGAGAGATTCGAATCAGATGAGAATTCGACGATTCTTGTTGCGGAGGAAGAAAATCAGTTGATTGGTTTCATAATGGCTATTGGCGGCAATGCAAGAAGAAACAAACATTCAGTATACATCGTAATTGGAATCTTGAAGGATTACAGGGGAATAGGCGTGGGTACAAAGCTATTTAAACAACTATAAAAATGGGCGTTAACCCAAGAAATCCATCGCTTGGAATTGACCGTTGTGACTCAAAATGCAGCAGGTTTATCTTTATATAAAAAGCTGGGATTTGAAATTGAAGGTACCAAACGCCATTCCCTTTTAATCGGAGGTGTCTTTGTTGATGAATACTATATGGCAAAGATATTGTGAATCGTAAAGTGTGATGCCCTATGCAGGAATCACACTTTTTTTGTGGAATTAAACATACAAACGAAAGGCGTCTATAAGGGGAGAATTAAGGTGTTTAAAATGGAAAACCAAATAGCTGAATTTACACGGATACACGACGAATTTATCATAGATTGGAACAATGCATTGGAGACAGGAGACGCTTCCTCTATAGAAAGAATGAGGGAAGATTATTATGCTATCTTGTTTAATGAGACCAATGAAAAACCAGTACTTGTTGGTAGGGAAGATGCGATTTTGTGTATACGAGAATCTGTTAAACAACTATTAGGAACAAAAAAGAAATGTAAAAATCGTGTCATTCGTATGAAGGATTCCAAGAATGTTGCGGTCTTCTACGAACTGTTAATTGAAAATGAAGAAAAGGTTTTAGCAAGACTATTTACAATTGAGACCTGGCAGCTTATAGACGGAAAGTGGATGCTCGTGAGGGTAGTAGAAGAACCACTCATTCTTAAAATGGAGTGATTTTCATGAAAAGCGTCTTTAGTATCGGGCATTGAGAAGCAATCCAATAGAAGAACTTAAAAAGAGGAAAGAGTAACTGTTTTTTGTGGAAGAAAAAAATGGTAAAAAAACTGAAACTTCTGCCAATATTCCACGTAAATGTATAATGAAGGGAGTGGGTTCCTTGAAAAAATACATGATCATTGTTTTATTAGTGGTAGTTGTAGAGTTATGCTTGCTTATCGGAATTTCATTATTTTTTGATTCAAACCTTGCTAACACCATGTTCCTGGGCTCCAGCATTTTCGTCATTTTTGCCTTTTTGATGAGTTCCACAGGATGCTCTTTTAGGGAACTATAAACTCCAACACGAGAAAATGACATTAAGAATCAGTCCCTTTTTAGTTGGTTCGATTTTATGTTTTGGAATGTATTTTGTTTTATTTTACTTTGGGTTTTTAACGTAATGGAGAATTAAAATGAATAAAACAATTTTTTTAACGATCGCAGGTGATTTTTAGATGGAGTTGAATGGATTTGGCAGATGAAAAACAAGACGTACTACCAAGAAAACTACTCGCAGCATCCCTCACAGGTGCTCTATTTGCAATCCTCCTAGGCTTATTCGTTCCGAGCCCATTTGGGGATGAAATCAACTCTATAAAAGAATACTTGTGGAGTTTCACAAGGGCTGTGCCCTTTTACCTCATGTACAGTTTTCCAGTTATCTTCGTTTACGGAACGGTAACATCCATCATAAGTGATTTCTTATCAGGGCTCATTGCGAAAAATAGGATGAAACGGTCGGAGCCATATCTGTCATTCGTCTTACACTTACTTTTCGGTTCCATCCTTCAATGGGTTAGTCTGGGTGCTGCAATACAGTATTTTATCATAGACTGGATTTTACGAAAAAAGAAGAACCGATACAATTGGCGTCAAGCTTTCATGAGTATTGCCATTCCGTTTTTATTATGGATCATTTTCATGGGAATTATTTGGATTATGGATTTTTTTAAGGATGGATCGGATTATTTTGTCTATTAACTTTCCAGGAGGAGAAAAAATGAGTCCTTTAATAGCCCTTTTAATTATTGTTGTCGCTCTCTTAGCCGATTATTTTTGGTTTGATGTCGATAAGAAACGATGGGGATGGATGAAAAACTGGTCAAAGCTCAATAAAGGGTTATTCTTGTCAGGGCTTACCGTCGTTACGGTATTGATTTACGTTGGATTAAGTATCAAATATTTCAACTGAAAGCCGCGTTTTTCACATAGCGTGCTCTGGTAATTGCATCCTTTTTGTAATGAAAGGATAGCTCAATTATTAAGGGAAATTCTAATAATAAGTGGAGTTTAAATGATATTCTTAGTTACGTTAGGAGCGAAATAGATGGAGACAATATGGCTAGAATACGCATGGGCATTGTTAATTTTAATTGGCTTGGAAGGATTGTTATCAGCCGATAATGCCCTCGTACTTGCAGTTATAGCCAGACATTTACCAGAGGATCAAAAAAAGAAAGCCATAAATTACGGAATCATAATGGCATTTGCTTTCCGATTTGTAGCCCTTTTTGCCATTTCATTCATCGCAAATGTTTGGCAAATACAGGCGATTGGTGCACTTTATCTCCTTTACCTAGGGTTAAAGCATATCATCCAAGCGAAGTTCGGAAAAGACAATAAAAATGTTCATAAAGAGGATGAAAAAGAAGCAGCCGGTAAGGGTTTTTGGCCTACCGTTGGGAAGATTGCATTAGCTGACCTTGCTTTTGCCATTGATTCGATATTAGCAGCAGTTGCACTTGCCCTTGGTCTACCAGATTCACCACTTGGCGATTTCGGCGGAATGGACGGGGGCCAATTTATTGTTGTGGTTCTTGGAGGCATTGCCGGTTTAATTTTAATCAAATTTGCAGCGACATGGTTTGTACAGCTTCTTGAAAAACGTCCTGCACTTGAAACAACCGCTTATGCCATTGTAGCCTGGGTCGGAGTCAAACTTGCTGTCATTACCCTTGCACATAAGGATATTGGGATCTTAGAACACGACTTTCCTCATAGTACCGTTTGGACGATTATCTTCTATGGAGTATTAGTCGCCATTGCCCTAATCGGTTGGTTTGCACCAAGTAATAAGAAACATATAAAAGATAAAGCCTCATAAAGACATCGATGCAGCAGGTACTTTTCTAATGATAGAAGAGTACCTTTTTTCTAAAAAAAGAGAGGGGAGATTATGATTGAATCAAAAATTAAGAAAATCCTCAACAGATAGGGCTATTATGGGCGTTTGTGGTGGTATCGCGGAATTTTTCGGTATATCCTCTTTTGCGGTAAGACTCATCTTTCTTCTTTTACCGCCTGCAAATATAGTAATCTATCTTATTCTTGCAAACACGATGTCGGACAACACGAAATCATTATATTGATTTATAGGTGGTTAACAGCTTATAGAATTAGGATTATGAATATGATGATTGGGGGAATGTACATGAGACTAATCAGCATAAGTTTGATTCTGTTCGTTATTATAAGCGTTCTATCTGGTTGCCAAACAACCAAGAGATATCATCAGACTTTTAAAGGGAGTAGCGATAATTGGTCAGCAGAGTGGATTGAAAAAGCAGAGGTAAAGTTGAAAAATAATAAAAAGACAGATGATCGATATGAAATTGAATATGAAAATCTTGAAACTATAACATTGAATTACATTGGGAACGAATCGGATTTAGGTCAATATGTTGAATTTTTATATAAAAATGGTCGAGCCTCAGTAGAAGCTACGGAGGGAGAAGTGATTGAAGTTGGGAGAGTTTTTTACCCACACTTGGGGAACTGGCGGTACTCCTCAGATCCCAAAAGATATGGATTTTGAACCAATAAAAAGCAAAGAAAGTATCCAAGAAATAACCATAAAATGGAATGGTAAAGAAGAAAAAGTTGAATTAAAATATGATGAAAAATGATTAAGCTTCCGACAGGGTATACACCTTAATAAGCTAAAAGTCATATTAGGCAAGAAAAGAGCAGGGTAGCCTAATTGTAAGTAGTTCAGTTTTAAGGTAGAAAAATTAAATTAACACCACAATTTTGAGTACAATTCGCACAAGAATTATACTTTTTATTTTTGTTGATATATCAATGCTCGGAGGAAAAAAGTATATAAAATAGCTCATAAATTAGCTTACAAATTAGTAGGCGGACAATGGCTATTGGTCATAAGTCAAAAGTTGTACTAATTCCTTTGTTAATTTTAGTTTGGAAGTTGATATAAGGATATTTTGTACTTAAGATAAATCAAGGTAACTAAATACTACTCTATTACGACTAATAATTTGAAGCTATTGAGGGAGGTAGAAACTAAATGAAAAAGAATTTGATTATACTGTTTTTAATATGTTTTACCTTAGTGGGTTGTAGCAATAAAGAAGAAGTTAAAGGTGAATTTGATATTAAGGGAAATATTGTTGAAATAAACGAAAAAGAAAATCGCATTTTAGTAGAGGATGCAGATAAAGGACAAACTTGGGTAGCCTTACCTGAAAACGGAAACATCAAGAATTTTCAAGAAGGACAGGAGGTTGTAGTTTGGGTGGAAGGTGGAATAGACACATCGGCTCCAGCTTCCGCAAAAGCATTAAATATTGAGATAACAACACCAAAGAAATAATACAAATAGTGTTAAAGGATTTCCGATTGTTTCGGAAATCCCTTTTAGTTTTATCACCTTTTATACTGCGAAATTATTTGTTAATTTTACTTCAAAATGCCTGTTATTTTATTCAATATTTCGGCATCGAATTTATATTTTCTATTTCAAAACTGAACTACTTAGCCTAATTGTGGACTACCCTAGTTTCACAATAATCTGCTAAACTTTTTAGAACAAATTCACCAGTCTGTTTCGTTGAGCTTTTAAATAGCTTATCAATTGCATTCATAACAGGACGATGATACTTGGTTTCAAACTCTTGATCCACTAGCGTGTGCTCACCCTGTTGGTGTAAGTGATACGAAAAAGTCATGATATAGGTCTGGGATTCAAGCTCGAACGCAAAATGCGAGTGTAGGCTGACTTCCTTATTCCTCCCCTGTAACAAAACATGTTCCTTACCTTCTTCGGCTGTCAGTTGGAAGGTAGCCCCTGTTTTCGACTCATCTTTTGGGTTAGAATAACGAATAGAAGTCACGTTCGGAAACCATTTTTCACGTAAACTCGCCTTTGCAATACTGTCAAATACATCTTTAATGGGTGCCTCGATAACAATAGATTGTTTCATGTTAAATGACCTCGAATGGTATGATAGATTAAACATAGCAGAAAAGGTGATGGTTGTGGAGAGAATTTTTGGTCTTGAGCCTATTTTTTGTGAGGACCCAAGAATACTGATCCTTGGCTCAATGCCGAGTGTAGAGTCACTAAGGAAACAAGAGTACTATGGCAACAAACGCAATCATTTTTGGAGAATCATGTTCATGCTTTTTGAAAGTCATGAACTAACAGACTACAAGGATAAAATTGCCTTTTTAAAAGAACGAAAAATTGCACTTTGGGACGTGTTATATAGCTGCCACCGTGAAGGTAGTTTGGACTCCAATATAAAAAATGAGGAACCGAATGAGATTGAGGCATTTGTAAAAAATCACCCGAACCTTCGTTTAATCGTTTGTAATGGCACAAAATCGTATAAAAGTTATCAAAAATACATTGGGCTCAATCGCTTACCTGAGGTTGAGGTAATTAAGCTTCCATCAACGAGCCCTGTCCCCGGCAAATATAACAAAACTCTTGAAGGCAAGCTCCAAGAGTGGAAAATTATCAAAGAATATCTATAATACTTTTTCAATGTCTTCCTCCATTTTAGCTGGCTCGGTTTGTGGGGCATAGCGTTCCACAACCTTTCCATTGCGATCAACTAAAAACTTAGTAAAGTTCCATTTAATCGCTTTTGACAACACCCCTTTTTGTTCGTCTTTTAAAAATTGAAATAGTGGATCTGCATTCTCGCCATTCACGTCAATTTTTGCAAACCTCGGAAATGTCACGCCATAATTCATCTCGCAAAAAGAGGTGGTCTCCTCGATTTTTTCGAATTCCTGATTTCCAAACTGAGCACACGGAAACCCAAGAACAACCAAGCCGTCTTTTTGATATTTTTCATATAGTTCCTGCAATCCCTTAAATTGCGGCGTGAATCCACATTTACTCGCTGTATTGACGATTAAAAGTGGTTTTCCCTCGTATTCTTTAAGCGACTTCATTTCCCCATTCACCGTTTTTACTTCAAAATCATACACACTTGCCATTTTTCCCACTCCCTTATGTACGAATTACCACAATCGTAAAGGATGTTCGTTTGAGATTCAAGTAAGTCTACTTAGATTCAGCGCCCTGCAGCTTTTACTGTTTTTAATTTGAAAATACTGTTCTTAGCTCCAAAATACTGTTTTTAATCTTAAATTACGGTCGATAATCAAAATTTACTGTTTATAAGTACATTTTACAGAAAAAACGTGAAATTTTGTGCATTTATGGTAGAATATTCAAAAAGAAAAGAGGAAGCCTTATGAAATTTGTACATATCTTTGGACCTCAAGCAGTAGGGAAAATGACGGTTGGGCAGGAACTAGCGAAAATAACAGATTTAAAGCTTTTTCACAACCACATGACAATTGACTTGGTGGGTCATTTTTTCGACTACAGTACAAAAGAGGCGAAACGGTTAGTCAAATTGTTTCGTCAGGAGATTTTTGAAGAAGTGTCAAAAAGTGACTTGTACGGCATGATTTTTACGTATGTCTGGATGTTTAACCTCGAGTCTGATTGGGAGTATGTAAAGGGACTTTCTGAGTTATTTGAATCCAGAGGGGCAACAGTATATTATGTTGAACTTGAAGCAGACCTGGAGGAGAGGCTCGAAAGAAATAAAACGCCAAATCGACTGGAACACAAGCCGAAAAAACGGGACATTGAATGGTCTGAAAATGATATAAAACAAACGATGGAAAAGCATCGCTTGAATTCATATGAAGGTGAAATTACCTTTGAAAACTACCTCAGAATAGACAACACGCACCTTAGCGCCGAAGAAGTTGCCAAGATGATCAAGGAAAAGTTTCAATTATAAATAACAACGCTTGGAATTCACACTCCAAGCGTTAGCTATGCCCGTTCTATAACTCATCACGAAGCAACTCGAATTTTCTCTCCAATTCATGCGTAAAATGTTCACGTGCCTGTTTTGCATCCATATCTGGTGATGCAATAAACATTGGATCTCCGAAAATAAGCTTTGCTTTTTTAAACTTCAGTAATTCTTTAACTGTATTTGGTCCAACATACGCTGCGGGAACAACAGGAACCTTGCCTCGTTGCGCGATCGTAATAGCCCCCTGCTTTAATGCAGTTTGTTCATTCGTACGTGTTCCGCTTGGGAACATACCTACAATCTCACCCTTTGAGAGCAATCGAGATGGAATTTTTAAAACGCTTGGGCCTGGGTTGTCACGGTCAACTGGGAATGCATTCAGCTTTGATAAAAAGCTACCAATTAGCTTGTTCGTGAATAACTCCTTTTTCGCCATGTAATGAATTTGGCGTGGCAACAAGGAAACACCTAGCCACAAAATATCGATATACCCTGTATGTGTACAAGCAATCACATAGGCGCCGTCCTTTGGAAGTTTCTCTTTGTTATAAACTTTAATTCCACCTGTTGCTGTAAGTATGCCTTTTAAAATAGATGCAATAAAATGATACACTTTGACTTACCCCTTCTTAAAAACATTTAATCTAGTAAAATTATAGCATGAATAAATACGAATAAAGTGAGGAAATACATGAAAAAAATCATGGTTATCGGAGTTTCAGCTGGTGTTGGAAAATCAACATTTGCTCAAGAGTTAGGTAAAAAACTTGAAATCGACGTGTACCATTTAGACCGCTTTTTTTGGAAACCAGGCTGGGTAGAAGCATCCCATGAGGAATTTAAAACAGCCCAAGAGGAAATTCTCACAAAAGACAGCTGGATTATTGACGGAAATTATAGCAAAACCTTCGAACTGCGCTCGAAGCAAGCTGACACCATCATCTATCTTGAACTTCCTAGATATCAGTGCCTTTACCGAGTGTTCAAACGCTACTTTAAGTATATCGGAAAAAAGCGACCAGACCTTGGCTGCACCGAAAAAATAGATTGGGAGTTTATCAAATTCATTTGGACGACCTACAAGCCAAGAATACATAAAATGCAGGAGCGCCTTAACCGATTATCCCAAGATAAAACAGTGATTATCCTGCGGGGGACAAAAGAGATTAATAACTTTTTAAAAAATAACTGGGAGGATGTAAGATGAACAAAGCAGCCCAACAATATTGGAACGAATTCTGGGAAGGAAAAGACAAGCCAGAATCAGTAGTTGCATGGCAGTTTGGGGAAGACCCTGATTACCTTGCACAATTAGTGATTGATGGAATCAAGACAGCCACCTGTTCTGGATATGTTTTTTATGAACTCGAAAACGCACCCCTTCCAAAGGTGGACGATTATAGCATTCTATTAAATAGCAGGGATGAACCGGTGGCAATCATAAAAACGGTTGAGGTAACAATTCAACCGATGAATGAGGTTCCCGAGGAATTCGCATTTGCTGAAGGTGAAGGTGATCGAACCTACCAGTATTGGAGAAACGTTCATGTTAAGTTTTTCACTGAGGAACTACGGAAAATTGGCCGTGAATTTTCAGAGGATATGTTACTTGTTTGTGAGAGTTTCGCGTTAATTGATGAAAAATAAAAACACCCAATTGGGTGCTTAGATAATCTTTGTTTCATCCTTGGGAGCTTCAAGCTTCATTTTTTCAAGCTCCACACGCATTTTCTCTGTTTCAAGCAAGTAATTCTCATGCTTTAATTTTTCTAACTCCAATTCATCCTGAATGATTCTTTGTTTGTATTTAGATTGTGTTTGAAAATGGCTCGTAATAATCGCAACCAGTGGAATTGAAAATACCATGACAACCGCAACTAGACCTACCATCGAATGACCTCCTTACAAAATAAACCCGTTTCTTCATATATATTTCATTATACCAAATATACGGAAAAATAAGCGATTTGGTTTCAAATTGTGTAACCTTTTTTAGAAGGTTGCGTCAATTTAATAAAAGCGCACAATTGGAGGGCATATGGTGAAAAAATGGATGCTTGTCTTTTTAATAGGAATTTTGATTATTCTATCAGGTTGTGGAGGTAATACGTCAAGTGAGCTTACAGGAAGCAAGCCACCTGAAACGAACATTCAAATCGGGAATGAAACCTTTCCAACGACACTCGGCACCTATTGCTGGAGCAGTATGTTCAAAGGTGTATGTGTGGACACAGCAGGACCTGAAGCGCTTTTAGAAGGTAAAAAGCCAATTGTCGTGCAGCCAGGTGAAGAAGTTACTTTCGTGATGGATTATGAACCACTGCCAAATGAGGTCCATGTAGCCTATTATCAGGGTGACAAGGAAACGGAAGTGAAAGTAGAAAATCATCGTTTCACAGCACCTGAGGAAAAAGGGGTGTATTACTATTCCTATGGAGTTTGGTGGATGGATGAGAACGAGGAAAATGTATCAAACGGTGACGCATTTTATGCCTGTGCGCTAGAAGTCAAATAGGGGGACGTTATGAAAATAAGAAAAGCCGTTTTATCTGATGCAAGGGGTATCGCCCATGTTCATGTTGATAGCTGGAGAACGACCTATTCCGGAATTGTTCCAGATGAATTTCTCCAGCAATTGTCCTATGAATCTAGGGAAAAGATGTGGAAAAGAGGTATCCCAAATGGACATGTTTTTGTGGCGGAAAATGAACAAGGACAAATTGTTGGGTTTGCATGTGGTGGAAAAGAGCGTAGTGGAAACTATGAAAATTATCTGGGTGAGCTCTACGCCATCTATATTTTACAAGAATATCAAGGACAAGGCTTGGGTAAAAAGTTAGCAGCTCCTGTTGTTAAGCAGCTTTTGGACAAGGATATTAACACAATGCTAGTATTAGTATTGGAAGAAAACAAATCATGTCTATTTTATGAAGCGCTAGGAGCTCGCAAATTAGACAACGTAGATGTTGAAATCGGTGGGGAAAATCTAAAAGAAGCGGTATACGGATGGGACAATCTAAAAGCAAGCTTTAACACGATATTCTAAAACCAGGAGGCACATCATGCTCGCAACTCTTTCAAAAAACAAACCAAATTACATAGCCACATTCGAGCGGTATTATCCTCATTCAATTGGTGAGGTTTGGGCAATGCTAACTGACAATAACAAACTACCAATGTGGTTTCCAGAATTAAAAGTGGATGATCTTCGTAAAGGTGGCCGTATCCTTTTTGATATGGGAAATGGAACCTTTGAGGAAATGACAATCACTGACTTTCATGATCAATCGGTGTTGGGATTCACATGGGCAGACGACAGCGTGCGTTTTGAGCTCACTTCAGAGCCTGAAGGATGTAAGTTGCTCTTGATCGAAACGATTACAAAGCTCACCGATCATACACCAAGAGACTTAGCGGGATGGCATGTGTGTCTGGATGTCATAGGAATGTTACTAGACGGAAAACAGGTAGAAAACCGAAAACAAATGTGGGAGCCATTATACGAAAAATACGTCCAAGCCGTCGACGATTTAACCAAATAACCTAAGCGAAGCCAATCCTATTAATGGATATGGCTTCTTTTTATTACTGGAAAAGAATTGCAGGAAATTAAAAACGTATCTCGAATTAAATACATAACAAATCCCTATGAGAAATGGAGAGAGTACCGATGATATATGTTTTTCTCGCCATTATAGTTGGAGCCGTAAGTTTGTCTATTTTTAAAGCTGTTCGAAAGAAAAAAATGCCTAGTAATGAATACACACCTTTCGATGATATAACAATGGGGAGAACGGAAGATAAAGAATAGGAGGACTCCTAAAATGAAACAAACACTTCTTCGTGTCGGAACGACCTATCTACCAGTTACAAATGTTCAGCGTTCAGCCACCTGGTACACAGAAAACCTTGGGGCAACGCTAAATTACATGGACGAGGATAAAGCAATCCTTGACTTAGCCGATCAAAGCTTTTTCCTCGTTGCTGCAAAGGAGGGCCAAACCTCAAACTTCATTGATGTAAAAGGACATGAACGATTTTCAGTAACCTTTGAGGTTGATGGTTTACAAGCTATAGAGAATTTACATAAGAAATTCAAAGAATGTGATATCACGGTTGGAGAAATTGAAGACCGTGGCCATGCCGGGAAAAATTTTATATTTGAGGATCCGGATGGCAATCTATTTGACGTCTGGAGCGAACTTAGTCCTATTTTTAAAAAGAGGTGGAAAGAAAATGCAAGCATTACTAGTGATTGATGTCCAAAACGGAATTGTGAATTTTAAAGATTTTAGCGAAGAACTGACCAAAATTAAACACATCGTTCAAGATTTTAAAGCGAAAAAGCTGCCTGTGATCATGGTTAGACATTTTGACGAAGTGGAGGAAAGTCCGTTATACCGAGGATCTGAAGGTTCCGAACTCCATGAATCAGTGAGGGATTTGGGTGATTATGTAATCGAGAAAACAACACCAAGTTCATTTTTTAAAACGAATCTTGCGTCTCTTCTAGAAGAGTTAGGTGTTAAACAGGTTTTCATCACAGGATTTAATACGGAATTTTGTTGCATGTTCACTGCGATATCCGCTTTCGACCGCGGATATGATGTCACCTTTATTGAAGATGCGACAGGGACAGTTAACGAAGGAGAAACTTATGAGATGAATGACCTTGATATTAGAGACTTCGTCGGAACAGTTCTACACTGGTCAGAAGCGATTGAGGTACTAGATTTTGAGGAATATCAGGAAACCTATCAGAAATGAAGCAAGCCATAGAACTTAGAAAAGAGGGACGGCTCAAAGAATCGAACGAACGATTGTTGAGGTTAGTGAAGGAGAATCCGGAGGATCCCCAACTAAACTATCAAGTAGCCTGGAGTTTTGATGTGTTAGGACTGGAATCGGATGCCGTCCCTTTTTATGAAAAGGCAATTGGACTAGGTTTACAGGATGAGGATTTCGAAGGTCCCTTATTAGGTTTAGGCAGTACCTATCGAACCCTCGGAGAATATGAAAAATCAGAGGAAACACTGTTAAAAGGAATAACGCTATTTCCTAATAACCACGCGATGAAGACTTTTTATGCAATGTCACTTTACAATCTTGGTCGACATCAGGAAACAATGGAACTCCTTTTAAAAAGTTTAGCTGGGACTTCAAGTGATAAGACTATACTGCAGTACAAACGTGCCATTGAATTTTATGCCGATAAGTTGGATGAGGTTTGGAACTAAAATAACCCTCCTGCTTGGAGGGTTACACTTCTATAATAAACGGCAGAATCATCGGTTTGCGTTTTGTTTGTGCAAATAAATATTGTCCTACTGCCTTTTTAATCTCCTTTTTCATGGCGTTCCACTGGTATTTGTTTTCGCTTTGTAAATTAAGAATCGCTTTTTTTACAAGGCGATTTGTCTCTCGGAGCAGCTCTTCAGAGTCTCGATTGAACACAAAACCGCGCGTGATCGTATCGGGTCCGGAAATGATTTTCTGATCTCTTTTACTTAGCGTGACCACAATGACGACCATGCCATCCTCAGACAGTTGTTTGCGGTCACGTAAAATAATATCACCCACATCGCCAACACCAATTCCATCCACATATGTATCGCCAGAAGGGATTTTCCGGGTCTGGCGTGCCTCCGAATGTTTAACATCAACTACATCTCCATTTTGAATGATAAAGATATTTTCAGGCTCTACCCCTACAGATACTGCTAGAGATTTGTGTTGATGAAGCATCCGATATTCTCCATGTATAGGGATAAAGTATGTTGGTTTCATTAAAGTCAACATCAGCTTGAGATCCTCCTGAAACCCATGACCGGATACATGCATGCCAGTCGAGCTTCCACCATATAAAACAACTGCCCCAAGCTGGAATAAATTATCGATAATGCGAGACACATTTTTTTCATTGCCTGGAATCGGACCAGCCGCTAAAATCACCGTATCTTCTGGGAGAATATGTACATCGCGATAGCTAGCATTTGAAAGACGAGCAAGCGCAGCCATCGGTTCTCCCTGACTTCCGGTACATAAAATACATACCTTCTCCGGTGCGAGAGTTTCCACTTCTTGGGCATCAATCAACATGCCATCGGGAATGTGGAGATAGCCACGTTCAACCGCCACATCCACGACATTCACCATACTTCTTCCTAGCAGGGCGAGCTTGCGGTTTGTTTTCATCGCAGCAGCAACAACCTGCTGAACCCGGCTGATATTCGAAGCAAATGTCGAGACAAATACCTTTCTTTTCGCTTTCATAATGGCTTCTTCAATTACGTCCCCAACCTTCGACTCAGAAGGTGTTGATCCCGGTCTCTCCGCATTTGTACTTTCAGATAATAAAACAAGCACACCCTCACGCCCAATTTCGGCCATCCGATGAATGTCTGAATGTTGGTCATTCACTGGTGTTAGATCAAACTTGAAATCTCCTGTATGTACAACCTTGCCTTCAGGCGTATCAAACACAATTCCGAGGCAATCCGGAATACTATGATTCACTTTGAAAAAGGAAACCTCTACTTTGCCAAACTCAAGCTCAGAATCGGCATCAATCGGAATTAGCTTAGTATCGGCAAGAAGACGATGTTCAGTTAGCTTCAATTCAATTAAACCAAGCGTAAACCGAGTCGCATAAATCGGCACATTGAGCTTTTTTAGAAAATAAGGAATCCCACCAATATGGTCCTCATGCCCATGCGTAATCAGCATCCCACGAATTTTCTCCCGATTTTCTTCCAAATACGTCAAATCCGGAATGATCAAATCAATCCCAAGCAGGCTTTCGTCTGGAAACTTTCCCCCGCAATCAATCACTAAAATATCATCCTCATACTGTACCACATACATATTTTTCCCAATCTCATTAATCCCACCAAGTGCAAAAATGGACAATCCATTCTCCATTACACACGCCTCCTACTTCTTACATCGTGTCCTTAGTTTTACCAGAGGTTGGTGGAATTATTTATTGGATGTTCCAGAAAAAGGAATGATGAACTGAAATTGAAGAGCAAATATGTGCCCTGAAATCAGCTAAAAACAGTAAAATACAAATAAAAACAGTGTTTGTTGATTAAAAACAGTAAAATTAAAATAAAAATAGTATTTTCAAATTATCGACAGTAAACAATTGCCTTTTTAAAAAAATTACTCGTCATTTTAGTTTATTGAAGGATTTTTAGCAATTTTTGTAGAAAAGACTTATAGAACAAATAAAAGGAGAGTGCAAATGAATAAAAAAGAACTAGAACTACCTCTTAGACTAAGAAAACTAGGAGCATTGATTGGAAGACTATCAAAATCACACCCAAAATATCAAGAAATTAGAGATGAATTTGGTAGGAGAATGGCTGGTTACAAAGGTGAACTATCTTTACAGTACTATTTGACCTTTTTAAAAGAAAAAGACTACCTTATCTTCCATAACCTTCGTCTTCCGGATATCTCCGGAGAGCATTTTTTTGAAATAGACATACTTCTCATTAATCCCACATTCCAATTAATAATCGATGCCAAACATTATCGCGGTGAACTATATTTTGACGGGAAGTTTGACCAATTAATCCAAACCTACAAAGATACGAGAAAATCGTATAACTGCCCTATTACTCAAATCAACAGGCATCAGCTACAGCTTAACAGACTTCTAGAATCCTTCAAATTCCCCTCCATTCTAATTGAAACCCTTGTAATTTTTACAAATCCTAACGCTATTATTGATGCCAGCAAAGACATTAAATACTATAACAAAGTAATTAAAAGCCCGAGTTTTCTTCAAAAGATTGAGTTGTTTGAGAAGAGGAATCGGGAAGAGAACTTTGATAAAAAGCAACTTCAAAAATTGTCAAAACTACTTTTAAAGAAACATACCCCAAATGATGCTAACATTTTGGAACAATATAAGATTTCTAAGGATGAATTAATTACAGGTGTGCGATGTGAAAAGTGTGGGAGCATACCGATGATTCGAACCCAAAGAAAGTGGCATTGCACATCATGTCATTTTTCTGCCAAAACAGCATATTTAGATGCGGTTATTGACTATCATCTTTTAATTGGTAATACCATTACTAACCGATAATTGCGCAAATTTTTAGATTTGGACTCGATAACGGCAGCTAAAAACATTCTCTTGTCCTTAAATTTAGAATATGATGGCAATTTTCGGGATAGAGTGTATTAATTGCCGGATAAACCGTGGCAAATCTTCTATGAAAAATAAAATATCTATCCTTTATTGTTTTTAATTTTTAAAGACTGTTTTTAAAAGAGGTTTACTGTTTTTAATTTAATTTTACTGTTTATAATTAATAAATACTGTTTTTAGTAAAACCACAAAGCAGGAATCCCCACCCAACGTCTCGAATGAATAAACAATGTCAATCCTACTACTAATAAGGAGGCCTACCAAACAATGTACGAATTAAAAACTAAAGAAAACGATGCGAGTGTCATTGAATTTATCGAAAAAGTCGATAATCCGAAAAAGAAAGAAGATGCTTACAGGCTATTAGACGTTTTTACAGAAACGTCTGGGTATCCGGCCAAAATGTGGGGTCCAAGCATAATTGGGTTTGGTTCCTACCATTACAAATATGCGACTGGCCATGAGGGCGATGCGCCGCTTGTTGGCTTTTCACCACGCAAGGCAAAAATTAGTTTATATTTTGCAACTGGCGATACGAAGCGACAAGAATTGCTCGAAAAATTTGGCAAACACACATCTGGAAAAGCCTGTGTTTACATCAATAAAATTGCGGATATCGATGTAGAAGTGCTAAAGGAGCTAATTATTCAATCGATAAAATTCTTACAAGAGACATACCCGTCAGAATAAGCAAATCTTATACAAAAACATAAAGTTATTCAAATTTAGTTATCCCCCTGAATTGGAGTACGATGAAGGTAACTTACAAACTAGGGGGAATGAACATGAATTTTACAATAAAAGCGATTGACCATGTCCAGCTTGCTGCACCAAAAGGGAGCGAAGACGAAGTGCGGCATTTTTATGCCACTATGTTAGGTTGCCATGAAATCGAAAAGCCTGAGACACTCAGAAAAAGTGGGGGTGTTTGGTTTGCGTATGGATCGGTGCAAATACACATCGGCATTGACGACCCATTCGTACCCGCCAAAAAGGCACATCCAGCTTTCGAAATTCAGAAGCTTGAAGCCTTAAAACAGCACCTGCAACAAAACAACGTGAACACAATTGATGACAACAATCTCCCAGGTGCCAATCGCTTTTATGCCCATGACCCGTTCGGCAACCGTTTGGAGTTTTTAGAATGGAACAATGCATGAACCTCGTGCTGATTGCCCACAATATGGCTAATGTAGAAAATTGCCCAATGTTGGAGGTGGTCAGTTTGCCAAAGAATACAAAAGAGGAAAGTATTGAAATTTTTTCAAATAAGGCATTACGCGGGAAACCGTATCTCGATATTGATCGTACAATTAATGAAGGGGTTTCGGCGTATGTGGAGAAAGACACGAATACAAAGGAAGTATAGAGGCTTTAAGCCTCTTTTTTCTTTGTTACAAAAAAAATAGCCCCTCAAAACCGAGGGGCTGTACGTAGCGTCCCAGATTGGAATCGAACCAACGACCTACAGCTTAGGAGGCTGTCGCTCTATCCTACTGAGCTACTGGGACATAATAAAATTGTAAAACCACTACAGAAAATAATTATAGAATTAATTAGTATGAACGGTCAAGACATTTGAACGCCAAATAAAAAATCCATCCCCCTATTGGAAAATGGATTAGCATGTAATTGGAAAAGCCACAATTGCCGTAATACCCTAAGAAAGTTTAAAACCACCACTCCTCAAAGTGGGTGTTTGCAGAAACGTTCCTGTATGTCCTTCATGTCGCCATGGACGAAGGCCTGCCATTCCAGTTTCAATGTTAAACTCCCTATTTCAGCTCAAAGGTTAAACTTTATTATGATTACGAACAATGTAGCTTGTATATGTATACTACATGATTGACTAGAGGAAATCAAATGTAAAAATCATCCAAAATGTTGAACGTTGTCACTTGGTTTTTGGGATGAAATTCGGTGCTGTCTCAAACCTTGATGAAACAGCAATCATTCAAGACGATTCTAAGGAATTTTGTCGAAAAATATTTCGGAAACCTACATTTTTTGAATACATCCTCTCATCTTGCAAAATACTAGATAAAAAAGTGATGAGGAGATACAGATGAAACCCAATAACGAACGACTTACTTCAGCGGAAATGGGAAAGCTTTGGGCAGTTTATATGGGGAACACAATGGCCATTTGCGTGTTAACCTATTTTCAAAAACATTGTCAGGATCCTGACATTATGGAAATCTTAAAAAAAGCAAAAAGCATCAGTCAAAAAATTACTGACGACATCACGAAGATATATAATAAAGAAAACTTCCCGATTCCAATTGGTTTTGATGTCAAAAAAGACGTAAACATGGATGCCCCAAGGTTGTTCGCTGATGAATTTTATCTTCATTATTTAAAATATACGGCGAAAGCAGGGCTCAGTCTTTACTCCACAGCAATACCTATGATGATACGACCAGACGTAAGGGATACGGTAATCAAATTTGATCTGGATACGATCAATTTTTTAGTTGATCTAAATGAAACGTTAGAAAAAAAAGGATTTTTAACGAAACCACCCGTTATACCAATTCCGAAAGAAGTAAGTTTTGTAGAAAAACAAACCTATTTAGCTGGATTCTTTGGTGACATACGGCCCTTGCATGCTTTAGAAATTGCTCATCTCCAAGATAATCTAGAAAACAATGTGGCCAGTAAAGGACTATTGATGGGATTCAGCCAGGTGGCAAATCATAAAAAGGTGAAGGAATTTATGCTCCGTGGTAAGGAGATTACAATGGACCATATTAAGGATTGTATGGCAAAGCTTCACGAAGAAAATCTCCCTGGGCATCCGTTACTTGATGATTTAGTGGAGGCATCAACGATTCCGCCATTCTCAGATAAGTTAATGACATTCCATAAAATTGATATGTTCTCGATGAAAATTCGATCCTATGCGAATGCGATGTCACTAAACGGCAGACGAGACCTTGGGGTAATGTTTAGCAAATTCATCTTGGATATTGGTCGTTATGTAGAAGATGGTGCCAATATCATGATTGATGAGGGATGGTTTGAAAAACCACCACATGCCGTTGACAGAAAAGCACTTGCAGATGATAGATAACGAAAAAAGTCAGGCACTTTGGCCTGACTTTTACGTTTAAGGTAATGTAATTTCAAAAGAATCAAACATAATTGGCATAGGAATTTTAGTAGCCTTAAATTTGACGTCTTTAGTTTTTGTCGCTTCAAATTCCTGCTTGAAAAGATTCCCTTTGATTCGTTTCGCAAAAGGATCTTCCGGGAAGGATAAATCCTTGCCATCCTTCGATTCTAACCATGTTCGATTCATCGTTAAGTTATCGTCAAATGGGAACTCACTATCTAATTCAAAATAAACGACCGTTTTATCATCAAGAAACTCAACATCCGTCACTGTTATTTTTCCTACCTCGCCTTGGTCAAGCGTTAATGGAAGTGTAACGTTTAATGAAACAGATTCCTCTTCAACAGCACCCACCCCAGTCGGAATCTTATAAGGTAGAATCGTTAGGCTTTTTACGCCATTTTTAATTGGTGTATAGAGATAACGATGGTTTGCCACCTCTACTCCGTTGATGGTATCGCCATAAGCGCTGCCTGTAAGAGTTCGATGCACACTACCTTGGTCATCAATCAATGCAAAATGTAAATCCATATAAGGGTCCATTTTTGTATTGTTTGGATCCGATTTTACTTGAATGGCTAAATCTGTTCCGGCCGGGCCAAGTTTGACAGACTCTACAGCCACGTCAGCATCATAAATAACGTTTGTTTTGTTTGGTCGAATCACCGTCACTTCATTTGATTGCTTCACCGGAAATTCAAATTCCCATTTTCCGGGCATAAGCCCCACAGCATCAATGGTAACCTTTATATCAAACTCTTCTGGTAATTCCTCCGTTGGGGTAATATTCATGACCACTTCATACTTGGATGGAGTGATATATTTTCCAGAGCTTCCTGTGCTAAAATTAATCTCTTCTCCATTTACCCAAATGTTTGGTCGCTCAATATTGCCAATGGCTATAAGAGATTCATGGGTAAGACCAAATGTTAAACGAGTACCATCATAAAAAATTTCATTCATTGTTAGCGTCACACCATTATCTTTGGCTGTCTGATTAACGACTTGAGTAAGCCCACTTTTTCCTGCGATTTGCAGTCCTTCATCATTGGACTCATTGAAAAAAGTTCCGACTAATGGGATTTCAGACGCAACCTTGGCTAATGTCGGTGAAAAAGTTGCCGACCCTAAAAACAGGATAAAGGCAGCAGCAACCGACCCGATGGTTGTAAGGACCACCTTTTTACGTCTCGGTTTCTGTTTTCGATTATCGTTAATTGTTTGTTGAATAATCCGATCAAGCTTCTCAACGGGCACATGAATGTTTTCAAGTTCTTTATTAAACTCAGGGTAATGTTTACTCATTCACAATGACCTCCTTTAATTGATCTCGTAAAAGGGCAATCCCACGGTGTATATTTGTTTTCACAGTTCCTTCTGGACAGTCAAGAAATTCAGCGATTTGCTTGATTGTGAAGTCCTTGTAAAAACGTAAAACTAAAACCGTTTTATATTTTTCATCTAATCCTTTTATGGCGTTCAATAAGTCGGAATCGGCTTCCTTATCTGTGTACGAAGGAGCTTTGCTTTCAAGGAAATCCCTTTCCATAGGAATCACTCTTTTTTTTCTGCGAAGTTGATCTATCGCAGTATTAATCAGAATGCGAGTAATCCAAGTCGAAAAATATGTATCATTTTTTAAATCCTTCAGCGAGGTGAGCGCCTTATAAACCGTTTCCTGGAACACCTCAAGTGCATCGTCCTCATTTTTCATATACAAATAGGCCATTTTATAAAGCTTCGTTTTTTCGGTATCAATTAATTCCTGAAATGCACGGTTATTTCCCTTTTTTGCTTTTGCAACCAGTTTGCTGATATTCAAAACTCTTCCTCCTTTCATCTATTAGTTAGAGAAACTAGTCATACAAAACGTTTCAAATTAATAAAGGATTTTAGTCTTGATTATCGAAATACATATAAATCTTATCATTTTCAAAAAAGGGCGGAAGATAAAATGACAGAAACACATCTATTTTTGTTTGGGGGAGGACCTCCATTTACAGATAAATTAGGGGAACGGTTTGCGAGATTTGCTGGAAACAAGACTGCGGGGGTGGCCATTTTGTTTCTTGAGCGACCAGGCTGGCAAGAATATATGCCGAGCTACACGAAGGTTTTAGAAGGCAATGGAGTGCATGATTTTTATTATTTTGCACTTTCGGAAAAGCCAACTCAGAAACAACTGGCTCACCTTGAAACATGCAGTGGGATAATTATTGGCGGCGGGGTAACCGAGCTTTACCGTACTTATATTGTCGATACTCCTGTAGGTGAAACCATTCGAAAAATGTTTATTGAAGGCGTTCCTGTTGCTGGCTTTTCAGCGGGAACTTTGGTCTCCTGCGAGCATTGTGTGATCTCACCAGAAGACACGCTGCAACAAGAACAGCTATATTTACCAGGCTTAAGCTTGATAAAAAACTGTGTCATTTCAGTCCATTTTTCAGAATGGAACGAAGAGAAGAACCTAATAGAGGCAGTTTCAAAATTAAATGTTCCTGGGTATGGAATCGATGAAAACTCAGGGATTTATTTTAAAAATGGGCAGTTGTTTGATCATGAAGGAAACGAGCCCCATCTCTATGATTAGACAAGCGGTGGGAGCAATCGTGTATAAGGATCATCAATTTCTCCTCGTACATAAAGTAAAAGTTGGCTCGGAAAAAATACCAGGTGAGTGGGATTTTATCAAGGGTGGGATTGAAGAAAGTGATGAATCCCCACGACATGCGATGCTCCGTGAACTTAAAGAAGAAACCGGTTCGACTGATTTTTTTATGGTAAAGGAGTTTGAAGAGAATATTTGTTTTGAATTTCCGGATAAAATGAAACCGAAAATTGGGTTTGAACGCCAGGAGACGACGATGTTCTTGGTTGAATACACAGGCGATATTGAAGATTTGTCTCCAATAGATGAAGAAATCGCAGAACTTCAGTGGTTGGCAAAAACTGAGGTGTTGAACAAGCTTACTCATGATGATACCCGAAGTTTTTTTATCAAAAATCTGTCCTCACTTAGCACAAAATGACAGGATTGAATAACATTTGGCAGATAGAATTGAGGTAAGGAGTGAGGGAGAATGAGTTGGCTAGAATCATTACAAAATGCAATTGATTTTATGGAGGACCATTTGCTTGAGGATGTGTCAATCGAGGAAATCGCAGGGCATGCGAATGCATCACCGTTTCACTTTCAACGCACGTTTTCAATTTTGACGGACATCACAGTGGGCGATTACCTCCGTCGCCGCCGGTTAACACTTGAAGCTGAGGAATTAACAAAAACTGAAACAAAGATTATTGATCTAGCCTACAAATATGGCTACGACACTCCCGAGGCTTTTACAAAAGCTTTTCGGAAACAGCATGGTGTAACGCCAAGCGACGTTCGAAAGGGGATTGGAAAGCTGCAATCATATAGCCGCCTGGTCATCCAGGTGAGTTTGAAAGGAGCAGATCCAGTGAAGTATCGGATTGTTGAGAAGGAAGGATTTAAAGCAGTAGGTGTAAAGCGCAATTTTTCATGTGAGAATGATGAGCATCTTCGTAGTATTCCGAAGTTATGGGAAGAAGTGAATACAGACGGTACCTGTGATGCCTTGATTCCACTGAATAACGGCGAAGTAAATGGAATTTTGGGAGTCTGTGTGAGTGAGCCGAACGTCAGAGCCATCGATTATTGGGTTGCGGTGGAAAATGTAGAGGGTGAATCAGAGAAGTTTGATGTTTTAGACATTCCAGCATCAAAATGGGCCGTATTCGAGGTACATGGTGCGATGCCAAACGCAATGCAGGACGCGTGGAAAAAAATCTACTCAGAATGGTTCCCATCAAGCGGTTATGAGTATGCCGGGACAGCAGAGTTCGAACTGTACCCAGCTGGAAACGCATATGAACCTAATTATTATTCTGAAATTTGGATACCAGTGAAGTAAAGTGTGAGCCCCAAGGAGATTCCTTGGGGCTTTGGTTATTGGGTTATTTTAGCTAGTGGCAGTATTTTTCGGATAATGGCAGTATTTTCAAAATAGCGGCAGTAAATTGTAGATTAGTGGCAGTAAATAGAAAGTTGAGTCCAAAATTCGGATGGAGGTATGTAAAAAAATCAGGCTCATTAACGATTTTTGGCTAATAAACAAAAAATATGGCTTATAAATGCAATTTATAGCTAATAAAAAGGGTTTTCGGTCAATAATCAAACTTTCTGGCCAATAGCCAAAATCTTTGCCCAACCCAGAAACATTCCAATTAGACAGGAATTTTTGAAAAACATATAATGGAAACAGTGACAATGACATCGTAAAATTAGACCAAAATGGCTAAAGGTGTTCTTATTCCAACATGGGTCACGGGGCAATGCCCGACTTTTTCAAACAAATGCTAGAAACTTGGAACAATGAAGGCGAAGTACCTGTAGAACAATAGTTGAGGAGGACCAAATGAACTTAACACATATCCGTCTGTTGGTAGATAACTATAAAGAATGTTTCTTATTTTACCGAGATATACTAGGTTTTGAGGTTTCATGGGGGAACGAAAATTCACGATATGCCGATTTTACTGGTAGTGGTGGGGTAAAGCTTGGTCTTTTTGAAAGAAAGCAAATGGTGGCAGCGATTGGTTCTGAATATGTACCACTAGTAGAGAATCAAGATAAAACAACATTAATTTTTAAAGTGGACAGTGTTGAGGATACATATGAAAAAATGAAAGCTAAACTGGAGTTTATTACACAGCCGCATGAGCAGGTGGCCTGGATGCTAAAGGTTGCACATTTCCGTGACCCAGCTGGCAACCTGATTGAAATCTACGAGAATTTATAAAAATAAAGGAGAGACTATATGAAGCTTTGTTTACATTGCGAATCAGATATACTAGTAAAAATGAACTTTTTTATGTTTAAAATCCCAGCTGCGATATTATTGCTTTTAGTTCCATACGGATTCGTCATTTGTTGGCTACCATTTTTAATACCAGCAAACTACGCATGCAAAAAATGTGGAAGAGAATTTCGAAAAGTAAAAGAGGTAGATTGGCATGAATATGAAAAAATGAAGCAGGAAAAAGAAGAAGGTAAATGACATGATGTATTTTGGGGTAATCTTAACGCTTGCACTCATACGTTGGGAACAAAAGGAATTGCATTTTAAAACCTTTCTAGTGGAAGTTGTTATTTTATGTATCTTCATTTTTCTTTTTAAGTTAATCGGGACTTATCTTACCAGTAAACTAAATTTTATGCCAGTTGATTTCTTGCCGGAAGGTTTGCAAGTTTGGATTGGCAGCATTCTAATATTCTCATTTGTGTGTTATTTATCTTTCAGAGGTTGGAGAAAAAAAGGTGCCAAGTAATTCAGACAAACAATATTTTCATTTTGCAAGTACTGTAGGAAAAAACATCTACAACTTGGAATCAAGGGGTGTAGAGTTTTCGATGAAAATAAGACAATGAAAAAAGACTAGGATTGATATTTTCCTAGCCTTATTTTTCATCAGTAGAATACAGTTACAAAATATAGGATCAAATAATATGCAGTTGGAACAAACGTTATAATAACCCCTATATTCTTGGATCGATCTTTAAATTGTAATGAAAAACCGACTGCCCATATTATAAATAACAACATATAATGCCATCTGTAAATAGGTATGTCTGTTTCCGCAATGCCTGGTCCACTCAACCATAGTGATAATAACAAAACAAATATCCCTGAAAGAATATTCCAAGTATGTCTTACTATTTTTTTGACCATTACTCCACTCCTGAACAAAAGCATTTTATCATTCATTATGTTAGAAGCTGCTCATTAGTTGGATTTTATCATTCTTATGTTCTATTTTAACATAAAATTCCAAAAAAATGCCTGTAAATCGGTAGAAATGATGGTTGTATTTGTATGCTATTTCGCTAAAAAAAGTAAACTGTTGTTATCTAAGTATGAATCATTTGCACTTTCATACTTCATTTCCTTCAGTATGTGATGTTTTCTCTATGTCAACGGACAGGTTTCTAGCCCCGTTGTTTTTTATTATCAGCAATCGATTGTTTAATCAAAGCCTTGCTGCACATAAAAATCCCAGTCAGAAACGCCGCAAGGGTATAACCAAAGGGCAAGTAAAAAAAGCAAATCAGGGTTGAGGCAAACAACCAAATCAACCAAAAGAGTAGCTCTTTATTCATGAGAGGCGTTCACTTTCTCGGCATCGATAATATGTTCACTGATCACTTTCGCAAGTGCCTCAACCGTATTTTTTAATTCCTTCATATCATTATCGACTCCACCGATTTCAATGAGAATGGAGTTCTCCGCCAGATCTTGATTATATACGCCATTTCCTTGGTTCAGTCCCTTCGCAATCACTCCCCGACTGATTCCAGGAAACTGCGAATCGATTGCCTTGTCTAGCGATTCAGCTAATGCATAACTTTGTTCAAAATGACTACTAGCCTTTCCAACAACAAAAAAGACTTTTGCATATGGTTTATTGTTGATGGAAACTGATGTCACATCTTTTCGCATACTATCACGGTGTAGGTCGATTAAAAAGTCAATATCAGAGTCACTTGCCATTGCCGATTGAACGATTCCGCGTGAGACTGCATAAGATTGGGTGGTATCCCAGCCTTTTTTCTTCAATTCCTGTCCAATATTTGTAGTATCAACAACTGAACCAATTCCGTATTTTTCTAGCTCTTTACCAAGAAGGTCGCCAACAAGTGTAATGTTTGTTTTAGAGTCAACCGCTTTATTCATATCAGGGTCGCCTGTAAGCCCAAGCAGAGGCAGGTAGGATTCGTAACTATGAGAGTGATAAATGAACACCTTTTTATTGGTTGCTAGATTGGCTGGTGGTGTTTTCGGAGCTTCCTTATTTAGTTCTTCCAACTCCTTCTGTGCCATTTCCCTTTCTTGTAGTAAAACATCTAAAGGAGGTGCTGATTCGTATGGAAGATTGGTAAAATCGGTACCATCCCTAGAAATCAGAATTTCCGTATGGTACATCGATAATCCAGGGAGTTCATTACCGAAAAAGCTTCTTAAATCACCATAGTTAAATTGAAGCGTTGATTCTACCAACATTTTGGTGATGGATTCTTGCTCTTCACTTAAGGTTTGTCCGAAATACGCATTCTCAAATTCAAGCAATTTAACAAAAGCTTCGTTCGGAAGTGTTCGAATGTTAATATCAAATTGTCGAAAATTAATCCATCTTTTTGACAGAGGATATGCTGGAAGCAGCTATGAAACATATGAATACCGTAAAGATAAACATAAAGGCTATTCTTGAGATGAAGATTGGCCCATATCCAGTACTTTTCATGATATCCGTCCTTTAAGGCTTTTGGACATATATATGAAGAAGAAGGCTGAATTAGAATCTATTGCAATTAAAAAGTGCAGAGGTCAAAACCTCTGCATTTACTATTTAATGTCCCTCACCGTTTCCGAAATTACTACCCGTTACATCTGCCATATTTTCGATGGCAATCAATGCACTGGGGTCAATCTCATTTGCAATTTCCCTTAGTGTAGAGAGTTCAATCCGGCTGACGATTGTATAAATAATTTTTCTAGGTTCATTTGTATAGGCACCTTCACCATGAATAAAGGTAATCCCACGACCCAAAACCTTATTCAATTCAGTAGCAAGCACATCAGGAGTATCTGAAATAATCGTTACTGATTTTAATTCTTCGATACCTTCAACCACAATATCAATCATTTTAAACGCGATGTAATAAGTAATAATGGAGTACATGGCTGTTTCCCAACTGAATACAAGCAAGGCAGCAAGGATAAAAATAAACACGTTCATGATCATCACAGTTTGTCCAACTGACACTGGCCGTTTCTTACTCACAATGATGGCTAAAATTTCAGTACCATCCAATGCCCCACCAGTCCGAATAACTAACCCGACACCTGTTCCTAAAATAACTGCACCAATAACAGTTGCTAAAAATAAATCATTCGTTACCGGTTCAAAATGATGTAAATATGCAGTAAATGCTGATAATACTAAAACTCCAAATAACGTATGTAGAGTAAACTTTGTTCCCATTTTTCGATATCCAAATATAAGGAACGGGATATTTAAAACAATCAGAAAGATACTCATCGGAACATCTAATATCTTTGAAGCAATGATGGAAAGACCAATAACCCCACCATCCAAAATATTATTTGGTACTAAAAAAAGTTCTAACCCAAAGGCCGCTATAAGAGCCCCGATGGTAATCATAATAAGCTGTTTAATCTCTGTTAACACCCGTTTTTTCTTTGTTTTTACCACAAAAACCAAGCCTTTCAATTTCAAGATAGAATTACCTTTTTAATATTACCATAAATCACAGGTTTGCTTACAAGTTAAGAAGGAAATTCCTACCATTATGTTGAAAATAGTATAGAGATTAGTTCTGCAAGGGGGACGTATGGGAGATTACACTAGAGAAATCAGAGAATTAATAGGAAATAGACCTTTAATTTTGGTTGGTTCTACAATAATCGAAAAAAATCGAGAAGATAAAATCCTTTTACAGCATCGGTCAGATACTCTTGAATGGGGTTTACCAGGTGGTGCAATGGAGCCTGGAGAAAGCCTTGAGGAGACAGCAAAAAGAGAATTATTCGAAGAAACGGGACTAGTTGCAGAAAAATATAAACACATCGATACATTATCTGGGAAGGAATTTTATTTTAAATACCCAAATGGTGACGAAGTCTACAATGTAATCGTGTTATTTGCAGCAAGTGAAATAAGTGGTGACTTACAAGCGAATGATGATGAAAGCTTAGACCTTAGATATTTTTCAAAAGAAGAAATTCCAAGCAATTTGGATGAAAGGGCAAGGATTATAATAGAGAAGCATTTGAAATAAGGAACAGAATAAATGAACCAATTAGAGAACTTTGAGGGGTATGATCAAATTGTGATATGTGTTCCCTCAAGAAATGGACCGACTTTTAAAAGGAAACGGATTTGAGATTTTAGCAGTTTACAAGGATTGAAATGAAACACCGTTGACAGAAGATAGTCAGCAGACGATCTATATGTGTAGGAGGAAGCCAATCAATGTATAGAAATATAGTCGGTTATTCCGTAAGTTCCTTCGGGTTAGGAATTTTGGCAAGTGCAATCCTTTATCCATTGGGATTTTTAGAATCTAAAACTGTTTTTAACACAATGATTATAGCAGGACTTGTGTTCGTCATTATTGGTAGCTTTATTAGACCCTCAAAAAAGGAAGTGCCAAAATGGTCGTCACAAAAAAATTAGCTCAAGCCTTAGAATCCTCTGAAATTGAGGTGTTGAAATCAAGACTAACGGCGATCCAAGCAATTGAAGGAAATCCGATGGGCGTCGAAATTGAAGAGTTCGGAAAGGCAACAGCCTTTTCAGTTAAGAATATTCCGGGACCTTCTTTCAATACGGTAAAGGGCTTATCAGATGGAGATGAAACATTCATCTAACCAATCTTACACTTTTACAAACAAAAGGACATTCCGGTTCGATTTGAACTGACACCGGGTCATGTTTCTTCGGAATTACTAACCTACTTGAGTAACAAAGGCTTTTATCACCATGACTTTCACACAACTCTTTATTCAGAGCTTTATCCATTACCAGCATCTGAAAACTCTTCAAAAATCACGCTCCGTGAGTTAGGAAAAGATGAATTTGATCTGTTCGCTGAAATTTATACAAAGGGTTTTGGGATGCCTTCATTTTTAAAAGATGGGGTCGCTCAAAACAATCAAATTCTTTACGACAATAAGAATTGGACATTCTATCTAGCAAGTATTGAAAATAACCCTGCTGGAATTGGGGTCTTATCTACCCAAAACGGCATTGGAACTCTCGCGTCAGCAACAACATTACCGGAATTCCGTAATCAAGGTATTCAAACGGCACTAATTAAGCAGCGAATGCAAAAAGCAATGGAACAGGGCTGCAGGTTACTTGTAGGTCAGGCAAAATTTGGCTCAGTCAGCCAAACCAACATGGAACGAGTAGGAATGAGAATAGGGTATACAAAGGCGATATGGAAAATGAACTAAGGGAGCGATGAAAATGGCAAGAGTTGTAGGTTTTGAAATGAGCAGTCAAGATCCTGAAAAAGCAGTTCAGTTCTATTCAACCGTTTTTGGATGGGAAATGGGAGATCCGAATTGGGGGTTTTGGCCCATTAAAAGCTCGGGTCCAGCAGAAATTCATGGCGGAATAAGCAAAGGTCCCCATGATTATCCTCATGGAACCAGAATTCAGATTGAAGTTGATTCAATTGACGATTCAATCACCAAAGCTGTCGATAATGGAGCGTTGATTGTTCGTGAAAAAATGGAATTTAATGAGTTTTATTTAGCGTATTTAGTCGATCCAACTGGATTGGGGTTTGGTCTTGTTGAGAGAAAGTAAAACGAAAACTTGGCGTGCAACTTTCAGAGAAAAGGCAGAGGCATTGAGGCTAAAGAAATACATCATGAATCTGATTATAGGAATCGGAATTCTTTTTGTCATAAATTTAATTTATAAAGGGGAAGTGTATTGGCAACCGGTTATACCGGTAGTTATATTCGCGACAATCGTACATTGTATTTTTCTCTTCTTTAAATGGAATTGGAAAATCTAATCGTTCATAATTAGAAAATACCGCAATACAATAGAGCTTACTTGTGTATTGCGGCAAATTTTAATGTTTTCTCCCTAATAAACCTTATTAAACCCCTCATGCTTATGCAACTTCCATAAAAGCACAAGAAACATAATCTCCATGATGAGACCTACAGGAATCGTGAAAAATAAATATCCCGCCATAACGTTACTTGAAAGATTCATCGCAAAGGTATGTGAAAGCGTGATAAGTAGCATGACCGTCATATAAATCTTAAATGTTTGCGCGCTTCGTCGGGCTAAAAATTCATCATTGGTTGCTGTGACAACCTCCATAATTAGTTGAAATAAAAAGAAAACAAGTACCAATTTTAAAATTTCGAGTAACGATGTATAGTAACCCAAAAGAGAAATGCCAAGAAAAGATCCAAATTCGGTCCCTGTCGCATTTTGCTGGATAAACACTGTCGGAATACTGATAATGATAAGACCAATTAACAGCTTTTTAAGTTTGTTACCAATTAGGTTTTCAGCTGGTACCGCGGCTATTCCTGAAAAAATAAGATAATATCCGATTGGTTCTGGTAAAATATCAACAAAAAACAAATGGATTTCTAGTAAAATAAACAGATAGCCCCAAAATACTCGCTTAAAATTCATTGGTTTCACCGCTCTCTTTAGCCTTGATGATTCGATTAATGGTCTTCTGGTCTAGATCGAGCTGATCATTAATTGGAAGCTCCCTCACGAATTCTTCACCTGATTCTGTTTTTCCAAAAAGTTTAATACTGAACTGGTAATAGCTATCCCGTTCAGGGTTGAACTGCATCAAGAAACGAATCCATTCATTTTGTTTGAGATGAAGAGGAAGTAAGTTGTCATTTAACAAAACACCAGGCAAATCACTCCACTCTTTATCACGTTCCTCATCAAACCAATCTGGAGGATTAGCACCAGTCATGAGTTTTTCAAGTTCCCCTAATCTTTTTTGTTCAAGATCAACCTTCATCAGAATGTCATCAGATAAATCACTGGCAAAAGGAATCTCGATCTTCTCAATCGTGATTGGCTGTAAAGCAACCATTGATTTCTCTTCACGATGCTGGTTACTGCTCGAACTTATTCGGGTCTCTAACACATTTGGATTCTCCATTCTCTTATGTAGAGTGACCTTGCCAATATTCGCTTGAACCGTTTTACCATCCGAAAAATGAACCTCTATTTCTGAAAACGATAAAGGACTGTCCCCCTCATACTCAGACGGGAATGAAACATTAACGGCTTTTAAATAATGGTGAGTATATTCTTGTTCAAATTGAGGTGCCTGCGACTCCCACATGAAATTTCCATTCGAATCAGCATAGGCTTCTACTCCATCAATTCTTATAAAATTGACATTTGATTGGTCCGACTTATTCGTTAAATAATAGAAAGGAAGTGTCGTCTCATCTTCTTCATTCATAGTGAGTTCATAAAAATGTTCCAAAAATATCGGTGCATCCAACTGCTTAGTATGAAAATAAATATAATTTCCGATGTAGCTAAGGGTGATAATTAAAATACTTGCCCAGAATATTTTTCCCTTCAAATAAAAACCCCCCATACTAAAAATCTCTAACTCTATTTTACCATTAGACAATGGAATGTTTTTTATGAATTTTAAGTTTTTTGAAAATGTGAGATAATGGAATTGAGGTTTAAGATATTTAAATAAAAATATTGGAAATAATAAACAAAGGAGGATGATGGTATTGGCAATGGAAGATTCGAAAGCAAAAGTTGCAATAAACCCGGAATTCTTGCCCTTTTTGAAAGGGGAAAATTCTATAAATGAAGATGTAAATTTATCATTAGCCATCTATTTATTTACTGCAAAAAAACTGACAATTAAGAGGGCGGCAGAACTTTGTGATAAAAGTTTACCCGATTTTATACAAATTTTAATCAATCATAATATACATTGGACTGAATACACCGAGGAACACAAACAGATTGATGATAAAACCATTGAATTTATCATTAAAGAGGGTAAACCAGATGAAAGCGATATGTAATTCCAGTCCGATTATTGGTTTATCTATTCTTGGGCGCCTAGATATACTTTGGAAACTATTTGACATTTACATTCCAAAAGAGGTGTATGATGAAATAGTTAATAAAGGAAGTAATCAATCATTTGGAAAAATGGAGTTATTTAATGCAGTAAAAAGTGGTCAAATAAAAGTCCATAAAGTAAAAGAAAAACAACTTGTTGAAAAATCATATGGTCGTTTGCACAAGGGAGAACTTGAAGTAATCGTAGGTGCTAAAGAGATTGATGCAAAAATTGTTATTATTGACGATCAATCAGCAAGAAATTTTGCAGAGGATTTAAATTTAAAACCAATAGGTCTTCTTGGTGTTCTAAGACTTGCAAAAAGAAAAGAAATAATTCACAACATTAAGCCATATATAGAGTTATTAGTTTCTCATAAAATTAGAATCTCCCAGAATATTATAAATCAGATACTAGAGGAAGTTGGGGAAAAGTAATTCCTACAAAAAACCTTCAATTAACCCCCTCATTGATAAACGTTAATCCATGTCATGAAAAAGAAAAAAGTCAAATAATTATAATTAGCCATTTAAGGAGAGGAAAGCCATTGTTTTACGATAGCATAAGTACCGTCATTTATATGTTGCTGATTTGGTGGGGCGTGTTTCTTGTTTTTCAACGGATCAATTATCGTTATCCAAAAAGCAATCCGTGGAAGAAGGATATCATCCTAACGTTCATACAATCTTTAGTCGTCACGCTTTTACTTCCGTTTATTGTGATGTTAGTTAGATAATCCGGCTTAAAATAGGAGTCCGTTTCTTTTGAAAGCGGCTCCTATTTTATATTATTTCTGAAAAAGTGCGATAATTTTGAAGCGAGAACGTCTAATGGGATAGATGGCAAAATAATTTGGGGAGAAAATTTGGATATGAGAGAGAAAGAGATCATCTCAGATTGGTTCCATCAATATAGCGATGACTTCTACAATTTCCTGTTGTATCGTGTAGGAAAAGCAGATGTGGAGGATTTGGTCCAGGAGGTTTTTATAAGGGCACTTAAAGGTATTCATGCCTTTAAAGGAAATTCTAGTCCAAGAACTTGGCTTTACAGTATTGCCAGGAACATCGCAATTGACGAAATCAGAAGGAGAAATCGAAACAAATGGAGAACGATGCTGTCTTTTGATTCCAGTCACGAACCAAGGACAGATCAAACACCAGAGCAACTTCTTCAATTATCAGAAGAAAACAGAGTGCTATTTGAGGCCATTCAATCCTTAAAATCTAGTTATCGTGATGTGATTGTGTTAAGGGGAGTAAAGGGGTTTTCTGTTCAGGAAACGGCTGAAATCTTACAGTGGAGCGAAAACAAAACGCGGTCAACCTATCATCGAGCCAAAATGGCCTTGCAGCAACGGATGGGAGGTGTTACACATGCATGATTATTTGGAAAATCAATTACGATCCATGCCAACAGCAACACTTGGGTTTGAAAACAAGAGAAGGATACATGATAGATTAATGAGCTACGAGGAACATCCGGTACAAAAGACATGGAAAAAGATGAAATGGACTGTACCTACAATTGGGAGTCTAGTAGTAGTTGCACTGTTAGCCTTTTTCATTTGGACCTTGCCACAAAACCCATTCTCACACCAGGCCTTTTTAGCTGAAGAACAGATCGTGGAAATAAAGGAACTTCAAGAGATTGAAAGAAAGATTAAGCTTCCTACGTATGCACCTTTTGAGGTATATGAGGTTGAATTTATGGAGCAATATTTAGGACCTCAATCAATAGAAGATGGTGAACTTAAACAATTAGAACCAAATAATCCAAAGTTTCATGTGCAAAATATTAGCTACCTATCATTTAATAAACCTTTTAGAAGTATACATCTAATACTTGCAGATAGCGCAGTAGAGAGTGTAAATACAAAAGACTATGAAACCATTCAATTAAATAATGGTATTACTGCTTATTATATGTTTAACGGGAATACCCAAATGATGTATTGGACTGATCAGGGTGTTAACTATCATTTGAACTTAATTGCCGAAAACAAAGATAAATCAATCCGAAAAGAACCAATTCCACGAGAAGAAATCATCAAGATTGCTGAGTCATTTAGAGTTTATAAAAAGTAAAAGGGGGATGATTTTTTGTACTTACTTTTAATAGCCTTGTATGCAATTGGCATTGGGGCGGTAGGCTGTGCAATCTTTATGTTCATGGTGCAGAAAGACAAGAAGAAGGCTTTGGTAATTGGAATCATTGGGTTTCTTATCATTATAGGTGCCATGGTATCCAATAAACTACGTCCGTCCTATGAAAAAGAAAGTTCTATTTTGGTTGAGGAAACAGCTGTTACAAACGAAAAAAATAAAGATGGACTATATGCGTGCAAAGTCAATGACCCATATACAATGTTCCAGTATTTTGACGAAAGTAAAGAAAAAGCAGAGGAATTTTGTTTACAGTTTAAAGTGGGTGAAAGGTATGATATAAAATTTCGCTTTAAAGCAGGGACATATACAATATTAGAGGTAAAATAACGGTCCAAACAAAAGGCATTTGGTAAACTCCAAATGCCTTCAAAAACTATTACAACCTCCACGTAAACCATCTTCCATGTCCTTCGGTTTCAGCGACAACATGTTTATACTCTTTTCCATCCAAACAATAATCGAGATGAAGGTCGCGGTCTTGAATATTGTTATACAGATGGAAAATCTCGCGTTCGTCTCCAATACGCTGAACCTGATCTAGCAAGCTCGTTTTCACATCCGTTGGCATCTGGTTAGCTACATGCGTGTGAAATACACATATTGCGTATTCCTTTGGAATTTCTGCTGCCAGTTCCCGGAGCAATTCAACTCCATTTCCTTCAATCAACCGTACCTCATTTACCCTCACACATTCTGCTGCTTTTTCAAATAGTTCACGTCTTTCATGATGTTCAGGCCAAATGAGAGCTTTCAGCCAAAGGGCATTGTCATCATCTATTACATCAATAGGATGAAGATCGATGCCAATACGAGCAGCCACTGGAGGAATGAAGTCCTGTAGTTGTGGCGTCTTTTCTCCTCTAATCTCAGCGGTAATATGTAGTGCAGAATCCTTATTGCCGTATACTTTATTTGTTCCATAAGAGTAGCTGTATTGATCCCATAGTAGCTGCACACCAGCGCTCGTCCCAATTTCAATTAAAGCTAATGGCTTTTTTACAATATCGTAAATAAATTGAAAGGTGGGAAAGAGATAGGAACAGCGTCTAACCTCATTTGTTTGAACCAATTTTTCCTGCAAAAGCCGAATAATCTCATCAGAAAATTGAACACAAAACTCTTTAAAAGGTAAAAAGGATTCCTCCACTTTTCGAGGATTGTTCACTATGCTAGGATAATACTCTTTAAGAGGATGTTCCTCCCCTTTTAATAAAAGATAATGAACGGCACCAAATAGAAGATTGGATGAGGGCTGACCTTCCCTTGCATGAGAGGCTAACTCAAGAATGTCGTCATCCTCTGAAATTTTCAAGGAAAGAAATTCATATAATCGGCTTGAGCCCTTACACTCGGTGATGGCAAAGTTTCGAAATTTAATAGACTGCGTGTTTTTCATCTGTTTTCCTCCAAAAATTTTTATGAACTTGACCCTCAAACCAAGATAAGCTTAGCCGAATTATGTAGGGAAAGGTTTGGTGGGATACATGAACGAACATGCTATTAAGTTTAGTTATGATGAAATCGACCAACTTATTGAAGCAATGGATAAAGATGTTTGGAAAGATATAAATTGGAAATTTGTAACTGAAGAAGAAATGGAATCATTATTGAGTACCCCTTAGCCTTGAAGCCTAAGGGATTTTATTTTTAAAAATACGGCTCCCATTCCAATTTTTCTTCCTCAATTAAATTTATTAGTTCATTTTCATCAAGGATAAAATACTTTCCATCCTCTATTTGGATATCATCCTCTGAAAAGGTCAGGGCATGCTGCCTATCATTTGTGTAAATCATCATAATGAAATCAATACCTGGGGTTGCTAAATTTGATTTTTTTAATAACATTCCTGAAGGCAAACTTGAAAATTTCTTTATAAGTTGTTGATCAATTATGGTCGCTTATTCCCGTGAAAGTTCCTGATTTTCATCATATACAGCCCGCAAAATTTCAATTTTAGAAACTTCCTCCACATCTATCATTTCATTTAATTCCTCACCGAAAGTCGTTTGTGTAAGTTTTTCGTCAATAAATAAGATTCCCCAAGTCAAAACGACACCCACATTTATAATTAGTAAAGACAAACGATACTTCTTACCCTCTACATACTTCCATTCCATGAATGCTTGAAATCCCCAATGCAGGGTGATCACTACAATTAAAAACCATTTTAAGATAGCTGTATCAGTATAATCGATCATAAAAATGCCGATTATAGCCGGGATCAAAATGATCAAACTACCTACTCGATATTTCACACTTCCATCTGACTCCATTACGTCATAACCAGGTTCTAATTTTTTTCCTATTAATCTATCGAGAACTCCAAGAAGGCTTAACATAAGTGCCAATATGATAACCATTCAACTCTCCTCCTGATAAAAGCAGGTTCTTTAGTCCATTATATGAATGTATGGGTAAATATTCCAGAAAAAGTTAAGCGTACTCTTTGTACAAATCATCCGAACATGTCAAAATTAAATGGAATAGAAAAGACTGTGAAGATCATGAATGAGGAGTGGACGACATGAGTTCCCTTTTTAAAAGAGAAATAAAAGATCATTGGTATATAAAATACAACAATAATGGTTATCCGCATGTGCAGCAAGGCTTTGTGCTACCACCGAACCGGTTTGAGGAATTTGATCCGTTTTTAATTATGGCTGAGGATTGGTTTAAACGTGGGACATTCTCTGACCATCCGCATCGTGGTTTCCAAACAATCACATATGTTATCGATGGAAGATTGGAGCATATCGACAACCATGGCGGTCATTCGGTGTTAGAGGCCGGTGACGTTCAGTATATGAATGCGGGCAGCGGGGCAAGACATGCCGAGGAAGCTGTTGACAATGACATCGCACATACACTTCAGCTATGGTTGAACCTGCCACAATCATTAAAAAACACAAAAACTTCTTATCAAAATGTGTACCTAGAGGATGTTCCATGTGTTAAGGTCGAGGGTGGAGAATTGAAGGTTTATTCTGGTGAAATCGCAGGTGTTAAAGGCCCGATGAATAGCTTAGTGCCGATTACGATGACTGAGATTTCGCTAACAAAAGGAGCCACCTATAAACATATTTTACCTGAAAATCATAATGCTTTTGTTTATGTGCTTTCAGGTGAGTTAGAGCTTGGTGAAAGTAAGACAAGCTTGAAAAAAACAGGGGCGGCAACACTTACCTTCAACGAAAATGGTAAAAACGAAAGCGAATTTAACATACATGCAAACAGTCGCGCCAAAATCCTTGTTTACTCAGGTGTTCCATTAAGGGAAGAGATTGTAGCATATGGTCCATTCGTATTAAACTCAATGGAAGAAGTACAACAAGCCTATCGCGACTTCCATGCAGGAAAATTTGGCCCACCGGCCGAATAAAGGAGATCACCAATAATGTCAAATGAAGTAATAGTCTACACGACAAATGATTGTGTTGAATGTACGTTTGTAAAAAAAGTTCTTACTGAAAATGGGATTCCATTTGACGTTCGAAACATTGCAGAAAATGAAGTTTACCAAAAGGAAGTGGAACGCTACGGTTTCCTAGGTGTCCCTGTAACAGTCGTAGGTGAACGTGCTGTAAAAGGGTTCACACCTGAACTGATTGAGTTGTTGGAACCATTGAAACAGGATTGAAATGGTTAAAGTAGGGGAAACTATAAAGTAAATCACATTTCAAAGCTGAAGGAATAAAATATTGAATCAAAATCAATAGGTGAACCCATGAAAAAAATTTTAAGCTGGGCAAAGAACTTAAAAAAACAAATATATATCCTATACTTTGCATACAAGGATGCACGAGTTCCTTGGTATGCAAAGCTTTTTACAGCCGGTGTGGTGGCCTATACATTCAGTCCCATCGACCTCATTCCGGATTTCATTCCCATCCTTGGATACCTGGATGAAGTCATTCTTGTCCCAATCGGAATCATGTTTGCTATGAAGATGATCCCGAAGGCTGTTATCGCGGACTGTGAAGTAAAAGCAGAAGAATTAATAAAAAATGGCAAGCCGAAAAATTGGGTTGCAGGGGTGCTTATCATTCTACTCTGGTTGCTCCTGTTTATCTGGATTGCCATTAAAGTATATCAATATTTTCAGTGAACCTGCATTTTTAAAGAAAATGCAGGTTTTACTTTTTAAAAGGATAGAAAAGAATTATTGCTGACAAAACAAAAATAATGACGACAAAATAGGATAATTGACGATGGGATATCTGCAAACCGTAAAAAAAGCGCTCCCACTTATCAAATTATTATGATTAATTTTACTCTTACCTGATGTTTATGCTGTTTTTACGTGGTATAATGATAAAAGTGAAGAATTAGAGTTTAATAAGTATGGGTTCTTCCTTTGAACTTAAAAAAAGAGGCAAGATGGGTGTCGGAGTCCTACGACCTCTGGATGAACTTCTCACTTTTACTCAACATTTAAATAGCCTGTAATTATCATATAATATCGAATTATTAATCTAAAAAAATGTCATTCTGATATGGCGAAGATTAAGATGAAAAAAGAAGTTGTCCGACATTGGCGTGTCTGATTTTGTGACCGCATTCATCTTTTTTGTCTAAATTTTATGAAGAAAAGGTTGATAAACATGAGCAACATAGAAACTAAAACAGATGTCATTTTAATTGGCGCTGGGATCATGAGTGCGACATTAGGAACACTCTTGAAAGAATTAGCGCCGGAATGGAACATTACCGTTTTTGAAAAGCTCGACAAGCCAGGAGAGGAAAGCTCTCACGAAATGAATAACGCTGGGACAGGGCATGCTGCACTGTGCGAGCTCAACTACACCGTTGAAAAACCAGACGGAACATTAGATATTAAAAAAGCAATTAATGTAAATGAACAATTCCAAGTATCCAAGCAATTTTGGACATATCTTGTGAAGAATAATCTCATTCGCAACCCGCAAGATTTTATCATGCCACTGCCGCATATAAGTATGGTGCAAGGTGAAAAGGACGTCGCTTTTTTGAAGAAACGTTTTGAAGCGCTGTCAAAAGTACCGTTGTTTAAAGGGATGCAATATTCCGATGATCCTACAACATTAATGGAATGGATTCCACTTATTGTGAAAGATCGCACATCTACTGAGCCAATCGCAGCTACTAAAGCGGACACAGGAACGGATGTTAACTTCGGAAATTTAACACGCATGTTGTTTGACCATTTAAAAAATAAAAATGTAAAAATTAATTACAACCACAGTGTTAAAGATGTAAAACGTTCAAGTGACGGTTTATGGGATTTAAAGGTGAAAAACCAAACTACTGGTGCAGTTGAACACCATAAGGCCAAGTTTGTCTTCATCGGAGGTGGTGGTGGAAGTCTTCATTTACTCCAAAAATCCGGTATTCCTGAAGGAAGACATATTGGTGGTTTCCCAGTGAGCGGAATTTTCATGGTATGTAATAATCCTGAAGTGATTGAAAAGCATCACGCAAAAGTATATGGAAAAGCAAAGGTCGGTGCGCCACCTATGTCTGTTCCGCATCTTGACACAAGATACATCAATAATAAGAAATCATTGCTGTTTGGACCATTTGCGGGCTTCTCTCCGAAATTCTTAAAAACAGGTTCAAACTTAGATTTAATCACATCTGTAAAACCTGATAATTTGTTAACAATGCTAGCTGCAGGTGTAAAAGAAATGGCATTAACTAAATACTTGATCCAGCAAGTTATGTTAACAAAGGAACAGCGTATGGAAGAATTACGTGAATTCATCCCGAACGCAAAAAGCGAAGATTGGGATTTAGTAGTGGCTGGTCAACGTGTTCAGGTAATCAAGGACACTGAAGCTGGCGGCAAAGGAACGCTCCAATTTGGTACGGAAGTCATAACGGCAGCTGATGGCTCCATCGCAGCTTTACTAGGTGCCTCACCTGGTGCGTCAACCGCTGTTCATGTTATGCTCGAAGTGATCAAAAAGTGCTTCCCAGAGCAAATGTTAGAATGGGAGCCAAAAATCAAAGACATGATTCCTTCCTTTGGGCTATCCCTCATGGAGAACCCTGAACTTCTTGAAAAGATCAATGCATCTTCAGGAGATGCTCTTGGTTTAATCGAAAATAAAGAAAAAGCAGAAAAGGAACTTGTCCTAAATTAATCATGAAAAAATAAGAACCTTCAATCTCAATTGGGATTGGAGGTTTTTTAATGTGAAAAAATTCGGACCACTAGCAGTCCGAATTTTGAATTTAACTCAATTCAAATTGATCTTTAACGTACCCAAATCAATTTTTTCGTTACCAATTTTATACGAAGGTTTCACCTGTATGAATTTTGGAGGATTTTTACTATCAATATCAAATATTATTTTAGAATTTGAAACGGTATTTAGGGATAAGTTTTCACCTTGGTTAGAAATAACTTCAAAATATAAGTTTTCACCCTCAATACCAGCTGTTTCTAACTCTTCATAGGTTAATATTGCGTTTGTTTTTCCAATGTTAATATCATTGAAATGGACGCTATATTCCTTGTTTGAAGAAAATAGGGTTTGATTCAATTCAATTTCTCGAGATGGCAATTTCTTAACGGAAAGGTTAAATGACCATTCGCCTTGAACACCTGCCATATGTGTAAATGTAATCGGGAGTGTTAACTCTTCAGAATTTTTCACGTTGCGGGTTTCTAATATCATCGCACCGACATAGTCGTTTCCTTGTTTTGTTAATGTTCCCATAACGCCTCCCCATCCTGATTCATCCTTTCCGTCGAACATCTCATAGGCGTAACCGGGCTCTGGTCCTGTTTCTCCTCCAAATGTATCGGATAAGTTTTCACCAGTTGCTTTAAAGGTTATACCAACATAGGATCCATCATAAAAAATCGAAGTAATACTCATTTTGACCCCATTATTTTCAACAGTTTCATTGATTTCAGTAATCAATTGTTCCGCTGCCAAATCTTGACCGATTGGCATTTGATAATTTTCATAAATACCTCCAATAATCGGAACCTGCGCTAGAACCTGATTGACCGGTGAAAAAATAAATCCTGACGCAAGGAGTACAGCAGCAGCCCCAGATGTAATTAGGGATGTTCTTTTTAATGGCTTTATGTATTTTCTGTTTCGGCGGAGTCTTTCTCCTCTTTCAATTCCTTTTTCAATTGCTAAATGTAGTTCGTGTGTTGGAATTTCCATATCGTTAAATAAATCTTTTTCCATAATAATCAGCCCCTAACGTTTTTCTTAATTCAGCTTTTGCTCGACGTAAATACGTTTTAATCGTAGATTGTGGTTTATCTAAAACTGTAGAAATTGTTCGAATCGGTAAATCATAATAATAGAAAAGTATGATTGCATTTCGATAGTTCATATTTAGCGACTCAAGTGCCTCCGATAAATCGATTGACAGGTTCGGCTCCTGGGCTTGACTCGATTCAATGAGATAATCTAATCCCTCCTCAGGAAGCTGTACCACCTTCTTTTTACGTGCAAGTTCTTTGTAGGCTGTTCGCATTAAAATTTTCACTAGCCAAGTACTGAAAAAAGCAGGTGATTTCAGCTGGTGTATGGAAATATAGGCCTTATAGGTAGCTTCTTGTATGATATCCAGTGCATCTTCTTTATTCCGCATATGTAGATAGGCAATTTTATATAGTTTTTCACTTTCAAATTTAATGAGTTGTTCAAATGCTTGTTTGTCACCAGCAATGGCCAACTCAACTAATTTTGTGGAATACGACATCAGCTAACCTCCTTTCAACTATTAGAGGCATGGAATGGATTAAAAGGTTTCAAAAAATGATCTGTTCCTAGTAATATACCATTTTGTCGATAAATAAACTTTTCAATAACTGTGATTATGTGAAGGATGAGCTCTACATTTGTTGAAGTTAATAGGATAGATGGAAAAACATTTTCAACTAAAAAGGGGAACTCACATGAAGATTAAGTTAGTTGATGTTACAGAGGATAACTTTTTTGATGTTATCAAGTTAAAGTCTGATGAAAACCAAGAAAAATACTTTCAAATTTATGAAAGATGGGTGGGATCAAATGCTTATTTTTTAGCAGTGTGCCAAACATTTGGTTTCACACCAAGAGCAATATATGATGACGAAACACTAATTGGTTTCACTTCACATGGATATCATAAAGAAACAAATCGGTATGAATTGATTAGTATGATGCTTGGTCATCAGTTTCAAGGAAAAGGGTATGGAGCCCCTGTTTTAAATGCAATTATTAAGGATATGGTGGATACGTACCAATGCAATGAAATTTATTTATCGGTTATCCATAATAATGAAAGAGCAATACGAACTTATGAAAAAGCGGGTTTTAAACCAACTGGTGAGGTGGAACAGGGGCATCATCCAGAGCCTATTTATTGTTTGAAAATTGAATAACAGTGAAAAATATAAAACATTTTTAAGGGAACCCATTAGAGTTCCCTTAGTTAAGCTAATTCACTATTAGTTCCTAACACTTTTTCTTTGCATTTGCATTCCAACTATAATAGCAACCAATCCGAGTAAAGTGAGACTTAAAAATGCTATTTTATTTCCAATAATACTAGGCTGCCAATCTGTTAAATTTATAAAATCACTGATTGTTAGTCCAGGTTTATCTCCTATAAAATAATCAATAACAGGGTTAATTATCAAACAAAACATAGCCCATATCAATGAAATAAATCCGGATTTTAAAATCCAATTTACTTTTACATATTTTATTATAAACATAGTAGACCAAGCGAATATAATCGGGAATGTTGTAATCGGATACGCAATCGTCAGTAACCAATCACCTGACGAATATGTACTGCAAACAAATAAAAGAATATAGATAAGCACAGTCGCAACACTAAATGTAATTAAAGTCTTATGTTTTTTCACCATGATTGGCAGGGTTGTAATTGAGAAAGCAAGAGCAATTGATACGAGTACGATAAAAAACCATGACAATGTATGATTTATTGCAACATTGCAGATAAAACAAGTAACTAAAGCAAGAGCATACGATACGTTCAATGTACCCTGATATCCTTTTAAAAATCCACGATACATTTTGGCTTGACGCTTTTCCTCTCTAGCCGAAATATCGTCACTTGCGGTAACAAATTCATGCTCTGTGATATTAAGTACCTCACAAATTCTCGAAATAAGGGTAATGTCTGGATAGGATAAACCTCGTTCCCATTTTGAAACTGCCGAATCTGAAACAAATAATAAATCTGCAAATTCTTTTTGAGTTAAGTTGGCTAGTTTTCGCTTCTCCGCTATAAACTCTGAAAATGATATCTTATCTTTCAAAATGCTTCTCCTCCTTCTGAAATGTTTTCCTAAGGGTAGTGTATGATAATGCTTCTTTTCTTTCTATAAAAATTGCTAATTTTGGCACTCGACTGTTAAGCCAGCCCTTGTCATTACTGAAAAAGAGGGTGTCCAAAAGCTGATACTTAGAACTTTGGACATCCCTCTTTTTTACGAAAATGCTGCTGAATATTCCACAACACCTTGAACATTTTCAAGAGATCCATCAGCTAATTCGAGTGCCATAAATAACTCATTCGGTACATCAAAAGGAGCCTTTATATTCCAAATGTTCGCCTGCTTGAAGCCAAATCGTGGATAATACTCTTTATGCCCGAGCACAATAACCGATTGATATCCGAGTTCCTTAGTCTTCTCTAGTGCAGCACGGATTAATTGGCTTCCAATTCCTCGTCGCTGAAATTCCGGTATGACTGAAACAGGTGCGAGTGCCAATGATTCAACAGAACGGACTCCATCATTGATCTGAATCTTTGAAAGGAGTATATGCCCTACAATCTTATCTTCTTGATTTACGGAAACCAACGATAGCTCAGGTATAAAAGCATCTGAATTTCGAATCCGATTCACAAGGAAATGCTCTGTTTTGTCACTGTATTCTTCGTTTATAAAAGCTCTTCTGACAACTTCCTCGGTTTCGTAATAATCCTCATGTATTTCTTGTCGTATTAAAATACCCATTTATAATCTCCTGTTCAAGGTTATTTTTTTCTTATAAATGGTACTTCTCCAGTTCTAAACATAAGTGTAACAAACAAAAGTCCCTTAATTATTCTATTTTCATTTTAAAAAGTAATATAAAGTCGGTCAATGTATTTTCCGAAACTCACAAAAATATAAAAGGATTAGGATGTTTAAAACAGAATAGATACATAAAATGGAATCATGGTCGAAAGTAGAGGGGATGGTCTTTAAATGGAAGTTATATCTGGCTTGGTAGGAATCCTCATATTTATCGCTGTTATGAATGATTTTGTAGGAATGAGAAAAGAGTTAAACCAACTTAATCAAACAAACGAAAAAATTATTGAGTTGTTAGAAGATATAAAGAAAGGGTCTGAAAGAAAATGAACCAACACTTAAAGCACCATTTAAAAGAATTAGAGGAAATGCACATAAACAATGAAGTTCGGAAAAGTCGTGAAGAGTTAGATAAAATACTAGCAGATGATTTTTTTGAGATTGGTAGTTCAGGTTATATGTTTGATAAAAAGGAATGCCTTGAATCTGGAGTGACCATAACGGAAATGTCCCTTCATAAATATGAAATCTATCCGCTGGCACCAGATGTTGTTTTAACTACATATTTCATCGTAGATAAGACAAGGAACCGCAATACCCTTCGAAGCTCCATTTGGAAATGTATAGATGGAAGATGGCAACTGTATTTTCATCAAGGGACGATCACGCCATTGAAGTTGAATGAAGTGCTTAAAGAGTAAGTTCAAAGAAATAATCTTAAACTTCGGTAGAGTTTCAATATTTTAGAAAACGCCCATGATTGTTATAATAAACATACTATAATTAGACATAACAGGGACGTGGTTAAAATCTTTCATGCAATTTTCTTTTTTATACTAGCAGGTATTGCCGAGATTGGTGGAGGTTATTTAATTTGGCTTTGGTTAAGAGAAGGGAAGCCTTACTATTGGGGAATTGGCGGTGGAATTGCTTTAGCTTTATATGGAGTGATCGCAACCTTCCAAACCTTTCCATCATTCGGAAGAGTATATGCTGCCTATGGGGGAGTTTTTATCGTGCTTTCAGTCCTATGGGGCTGGGGGATTGATAAAAAAACACCCGATCTATACGATTTGTTAGGTGCAGGCATCTGTATCATTGGTGTATCGGTCATGTTATTTGCACCACGGCAATAACGAAAGACGTTGATCTATGGAAGGATCAACGCCTTTTTTCTTTTGTTTTTCTTTTGCAATCTGTTCTTTTTCGAGAGAGTTTTAATGAAAAAAAGACCTGTGATTAGTGCCAGTAAATTTAATGAATCGCCAAAATTGATCGTAAAATTAATGTTGTTAGTAACTCTTATATAATTCCTATTGTCGGACTTCGCTTGTGAATCTTTTTCATGGTTATCCAGAATGATCCCTCCCATTTTAAAGACTGGTTGTCCTAATCCATTATATGGTGGAGTAAGTTTTTATATGCATTAGTATGAGTTGGAGGGGATGAGAAATTTTAGTAGGAATTTAAACAGAATAATGTAAAATGAAACTATCTCAAAGTATAGGAAACAGGCGGTTATTTATGGAATTATTTATACTTAAAAAGCAGTTTAGAGGATATGAAAAAGGAACCCAATTTTACTTGATTGCAGAATCCGAGTTCATAGGGGTTAAGGAGTTTGTCATGAGAACGAAAGATTTAACAAAAAGTATATCCCTTACTGAAAGCGAACTTCGTCATTATTTTTCGTTGATAAAAATTCCATAAGCTCCTTTTAAAAAAACAAGAACATATTTCGTTTAATATGTTCTTGTTTTTGTGTGGTGTTTTTAGAAGGAGTACTTTTAATTAGCATCTAGGAAAGTAGCAAGCACCTATTATGATTAATAAAATAAACAACACAACGACTAATACAAAGGTATTGTGACAAGGTTGAGGACAAGCGTATCCATAACCATAACTAGGTTCAATGTATTCATAACTTGGTGCAACATAAGTTGGTTGTGGAGCTATATACGTTGGATGTGGTGCCGTGTAAATACTTTGTAACGCATTTACGTTAGAAATATTAAGATGATCCATCTTCATTCTCCTTTTCTTTATTGTGTAGATTCCCTACAGTATACTCACCTAGATTCAAATTGCCACGTTCAACAAAGAAAATGGGTAATTGCCCTGAGCGGTTTTGCACGTATAAGAATGTTCTATCCAAGAGAAAGGAAAGATCGAAATTATGTAATATTTTGGTATTGAAGTGTGTTAAAATTGAAATAAAGTAAAATCAGATTTTTCACTAATTTTATAGTGCTGGTTAGTATGGGGGATTATTTTGTGAAGGAAGCAAAAAAGGTTTCATACATAAGCATGTTTTTGGGTGGAATGGGGACTATTTTAATTTTATTGGCTGCTGTTAATTTATTTGATAGTGATGAGGATCTACCAACGTTTTACCTTGTTTTGTTTGGTTTCCTATTCACTATTAATTATATCAATTATTTAGAATCAAAAGCAGGTGTAAGTAAAAAAGCAACATGGAGTAGGGCGATCCTTTCAATCATCGTTTTTTTTATCATTTCATATTTCATGTACTATTAATCTCAATATCATCGGTTGATCAACTTAGAAAAGTACCGGGTCCGTATATGTATGTAATATAACGGGTTATATACCAATATTGTATGTAGTGAGGATCCTATGAAGATGTATTGGTTAACGGTGGTATTTTTCTATTGCATTTGGATTGTAGTTTCACACCTAATTAAATAACAGAATACTTTGAAACCAATTGATGCCGCTGAACGTATAATTAGAAAAGGTCATTTCAAGGGGGGACTGCTTTGGCAGATGCCATTATGTTTTTTATTTTTATGATCCCTTTATATGCAATGCTGATTTGGACTTATTTTTATCCAGAGGACAGTATGTTACTAGGGCAAAGATGGATGTACAAAGAAGAACCTGAATTTACGGATGATGCGATCCGTTATACGAAATTTGGGGCGACATTTGGTATTTTTCTTATAACCATGGTTTTTGCACTCTATGTGATTGATCATTTCATGATTCGATTTTTCATCATTTTAGGATTCATTTCCTTTGTAATCATCGGTGGCTACAGACTACTAAAAAAGTACGTAGATTCCTAGAAACTTAAATTGGCAATGAAGGAAAAAATACTCATTTTTTAAAAGGGGTTTTTGTATAATGGTTTTATGCACTACAGGCAATCTGCAGTGCTTCCTTTTTAGTTGAAAATTGGAGGGGACAAATAAATGGAGAATGAGATTTTTGTGGATAAAGAAAAACAAGAAAAGTCGAAAGTGAAGATTGAGCGGAAAGAAGGGGAACCGACTGCCGCCTTTAAAGGTGCCTCGTGGGGAGCGTTGTTAGTTGGTGTTGCTGCTTATCTCATCGGCTTGTTTAACGCAGCAATGGAACTAAATGAAAAAGGCTATTATTTTGCTATTTTAATTTTTGGTCTCTATTCAGCTGTTTCTTTACAAAAAGCAGTGAGGGATAAAGAAGAGGGAATTCCAGTTACAAGTATTTATTATGGGATTAGCTGGGTTGCCCTGATTGTGTCGATTTCATTGATGGCCATCGGTTTATACAACGCAGGCAGTATTGTTTTAAGTGAAAAAGGATTTTACGGAATGGCATTTGTTCTAAGTGTATTTGCCGCCATTACCGTTCAAAAGAACATACGTGATACTCAAAAAGCAAGAGAAAGAGATTAAGAGTAAAAAAGGGCCATCCAAGTCTAAAATGGATGGTCCTTTTGCGATTTACGTTGTTTCTGTTTCCGTCATAAGGAAATAGAGATAGTCTGCAATATCCATTTCTTTGGCATAGATCTGATAGGGATTATCAACATTTTACACGATTGGCATTTTCTCCTTGTATTTCTTATACGTATGTCAAGTCACGCCCTTTACGATAAAAAGTTAGGCTGGTGAAGCAAAAAAGCAGGAATAGACGCAAATATTTAGTTGGCAACGCAAAAAAAGCAAGGCATTTGAATTCGAGGTGTGTTATGAGAAGAATTTTAATCTTGTTCTTGGTAATCGGACTATTAATATCATTCTTTGGAATCTTACCTTTTGTTTTTGATTATCCGTTTAGTGAAGAGGCTAATTCTGGACCAAAAAATTATTGGGAACTAATACTCATGATTTCCTATGAAGGAAAGGGAAAATATTTAGTTGTCGGGATTTTGTTACTATTACTAACGACACCAGCTATTTTTAAACAGAAAGGGAAGGAGAGGTTCTCATGAGATGTGGAGCTAAATGCTTCCTTGTCGAAATAGAGGTAGGCGGGGAAACACAAGTTGAGTCAGTCAACGCAAGAACACCAGCGGAGGCTCGGAAAAGCATCCGGAAAAAACATGGAACAGAAACTCAAATTCTAGCAGTTAAAGAAGAGAAAAAGAACGTTGCTTGGAGGTAGACATGGGAGAATTGATAGAGGGTTTCTTATTTTACATGGTAGTCTTGAGCCCTGCAGTTGTTGGAATTCCATTACAAATTAGAGCTACCAAAAAGAGTCAAAGATTAGATAAGTTTTTTGCAATTAATTGTATTTTAGCATCCGGAGTCCAGATTATCGTCATTATAAGTTATGTGTATTATGTAGCTAACCAAGGTGGGCAGCAAGCTGAAGCGATTGGGTGGCTATTAGTTGCTTATGTTCTGTTCTCAATCGTCATTATAGGTTTCAATACTTTAATGGTGCTTGTTACGCACTTTATTACAAAGTGGGTGCTAAAATTAATAGCGAATAAAACAGTGAAGGCTTAAATTAAATCATCCCGAAGAATGCAGAAACTCTAACATTCTTTGGGATTTTTAAAGGTCCTAACTGACATAAAATTCTGAAAATATAATGTAAAATTTGTAAGAGTATGCTACTTTTAAAGAGGAAATATGAAGTTTTTTATCTAACAAAAAGGAGGTCACGAATAATGAGTCAATTCAATCGAGACCAATACCCACTAAAAAATCGAAAAGTACTTGTAACAGGAGTTAGCCGTCGCCAAGGAATTGGATATGCGATTGCCCGTCAAGTGGCAGCATGGGGAGCATCTGTGATTATTCATCATTTTCAGCCTCACGATAAAGAACAATTTTGGGGAGCGGATGATTTAGATGAAGTTATCAAAGGCATTAAAGCTGAACTAGTAGATGGTGCATTTCTTTATGATGTAAGCGGGGACTTTTTAAACCCTGATGAACCACAAAGGGTGATGGATGAAATCAGTAAGACCTGTGGTCATCTAGATGCACTTGTTTGTAACCATGCGATGAGTGGTAGTGATGGGGCAATTGGGGAATTAACTGTTGAAATGTTAGATAAACATTGGGCTGTTAATGCACGGTCATCAATTTTGCTCGCACAATATTTTGCGAAACAGCATGATCCTACATCGGGCAGAGGTAGAATCATTTTCATGAGCTCAGGTCAAAGGTTAGGACCGATGCAGGGTGAAATTGCCTATGTTGCATCCAAGGGAGCACTCGCTGATCTTACGTTAACAATAGCAGATCAATTGGCTGATCAAAACATAGCCGTCAATACCGTTAACCCGGGACCAGTAGATACGGGGTATATGACCAAGGAACTGTGGGAAAATCTGAAACCAATGTTTCCATTTGGGCGAATGGGGCAACCTGAAGACCCCGCACGACTTATTGCTTGGTTATTAACAGAAGAAGCATCGTGGATTACTGGGCAAATCATTAATACAGAAGGTGGATTTGGACGTGGGCGCCCGCATTCTTAAGATATTTGTCATGGAACCAAGGAGGGCCACTTAAATGAAAAAACCTTTTATTTTTACCGGAGTCGCTCTCTTGCTTATATATGCAACCTTGTGGGTACTTTATTATTTTGATTTTATAAATGCCTTTTGGTTAATTGGGGTCTTAGGAGTTGAACTTGTTTTACTTTTAATTTTGTTAATCATTTTTCGAAATAAGAAATCCGGCTTAATGATAATCCAAATAACAGCAGTCCTATTAATAGGTATTTTTGTTTTTGAATTGAAATTAGTATATTATGAATCTCTTTCCTATCGTGTTAGCTTGGTGGCTGATCCCATTGAAGCGGTTGATCATTCTGGTATTCACCTATTGGTTGTTAATTCCTTTGATCTCGAATATCTAAAAGATGAGGAATACATCATTAAAGGGTTTGAAAATGACAATCAAGAAGTCCTTAATTTACATAAGATTAATAATGAGAATCGCTATAAAAGTAAAAATGCCGAGCTTTTGAATTGGATAATCAATAAGGAAGAAGATTTTTCAATCATGAGGGAAAACGTACAAATTTATCTCTCAGGGGATACCACAAGTATTGACGCGTTTCTAAAACGAGATGATATTTCGGGTGATAGTGTCGGATTAGGATTAGCGATATCCGCAAAAATTGCTGATGGGAAGTTAAAGAATAATAAAACAATTGGTATTACAGGTGCACTAGACGCATCAGGGAATGTATTACCAATCGGAATGATCGAGGAAAAGATTAGGATTGCTGAGAAAAAGTCATACCCCTATATAATTGTTCCTGATGGGAATGTTAAAGAGGCCAGGGAGGTTAAACAAACAATGAACCTCAAAATCGAAATATTTGATGTTAACCATATTGACCAAGCCGTCTTACTCATAAAGAGATTAAATACAGATAGGGAAAAACAGGAGAACTCTCTTTAGAGCACTTTGGATACAAGTGTTTTAGGAATATTGTAATTGACTAGCGAATAAACGTTTATTACAAACCTTCTTAATCTAATTCAAGGTGTTGATCTTTTGAAGAGGAAAAAGAACATACATGCAGCCATTTTATTGTTAATTTTGCTGCTTCTTGTCTTAATCGTTCATGTCATTCTACATGTGAATGTTTATATCGTGTACAGCGCAAGTTTAGGCACGATTTTTATGATTGGGCTTATTATTTTCCTCATCATTTTGCTCATTTTAAAAACGTAAGCGTTTTAAAGAAGTGTTAATCAAAGCAGGATTAACACTTCTTTTTGTTGAAAATTAATGATATGAAACAAATTTTCATTTGGGTGGATTGGAGGTATTTATGGAATTCCTGTTTTGGCCATGTATGATTGGTTCTCTTATTCTTTCCATTGTAGCGATACGGTTAAAAAAGCCATCGATGCTTGTAATTTCTTCAATATTAATACTACCAATGGCACTATATTTAGCAGCTACACCACGTTTTGAAATCTGGGGGCTCATCTTTCCGCTTTTTTATGTGGGAGCCGCAGTATCCCTTGCCAAAAGAATAAAATGGTTATCCATCTTGCTGATTGCACCAAACTTCATCCTAATTGGATGGATAGGCTTTACTGTAATGAATCAATAGTGTTTAAGGAGTGTCTATTCATGCATATAAAATTAGTCATTTTACAAACAGATCGAATCAATGAAATGAAGAGGTTCTATGTGGACCGTTTTGGATTTTCTATACTAAAAGAGGATACAAATAGTTTTCGCATTGCGGTCGGTTCAAGTGAGCTAGAATTTACATCGGAGAACGTCAAAGGAAATCCTTTTTACCACTTTGCATTTAATATTCCATCAAACCAGTTTCATGATGCGAAGCTATGGGTAAAAGAGAGAGTCGAATTAAATGTTGAGGATGGAGAGGATGAAGCCTATTTTTCCTTCTTTTCCGCAAATGCTTTATATTTCTACGACCCTGCAGGGAATATTGTCGAGTTTATTTCTAGAAAAACTTCCGGAGAGAGAACAAAGCCATTCTCGGTAGAAAATGTGTTAAATATTAGTGAAATCGGTCTAACTGTAGATGATGCTGTAAGTGTTGGAAATAGGTTGATTGAGATCGGTATACATGAGCGGAACAACGAATCATTGAGCCAAACATCGCTTAATTTCATGGGAGAGAAAACTATGGGAATATATATTATCCTTAATCAGCCAGGGAGAAGGTGGATTTTCTCTGATAAGATATCTACAGTCTATCCTATTGAAATTCGCACAAATGACGATAGTAGAATTACGGTTAATTCCGATAATCTAGTAGAGATATATAAGGGTTGAGAGAAGATGAGTAAAAAAGGAAAGCTAATTTTTCGCATTTCAATTGCGTTAAATATTATCCTAATTGCTGTTGTTGCGTGGAATTATATGAAAATGAATTTTGTAAAGGATCAGGTACTCCTGACAGAGGTTCAAACAAACCTAGTAGAGTTAGAAGGTTTAATCAAACATCAAATGGATAACAACTGGTCAGAGCCCAATTTAGTTACAGCTGAGTTAAGGGATATCTTGGACGGAATTTGGCTTGGCATAACAACAGGGGAACAATTGGGAACCATTTCAGATAGGGATAAGGTAATTCTGACCCAATTATATCATCGACTAAACCAATACCCTACAGATGAATTATATCGTCTCGCAACTGTTACCGAGACTGATCAAAAGAACTTTGAAGAACTGCGTGAAATCCTCCGAGATGCAGGATTTGGTCTAAATCTTCAGGTTAGCGTTGAGTTTGAATACTTTATCGAACAAGCGGAAAAATTGGAGAAAAATATTGAAGTACCTTTAAATAACTAGGTATTAAGTAATTAAGTAGGGAGGAGGATGGTTATGATTTATATTGCACTTTTACGTGGGATTAATGTTGGTGGAAAAAATAAAATAGATATGAAGTTGCTTAAACAATCTTTTGAACAAGTCGGAATGAATGACGTGGTGACATACATCAATACAGGTAATATTATTTTTTTAAACAAAGGAAAATCAAAAACAGAACTGTCACGTCTTTTGGAGGAAGCGATACATCAAGATTTTGGATTGCAAATTAAAATAGTCGTACGAAGTATAGATGATGTTAGAGGAATCATTAACGCTATTCCTGACTCGTGGAAAAATGACAAGGATATGAAATGTGATGTTATGTTCTTATGGGATGAAATTGATGATGAATCTGTACTTGAAAATTTGCTGGTCAAGCCAAACATTGACACGGTTAAATATGTACCGGGTGCGATTCTATGGTCCGTTGATAAGAAAAATGTAACAAAAAGCGGAATGTCAAAGATCATTGGAACTAAGATATACAAACAAATTACAGTCAGAAATGTCAACACTGCTCGTAAGATATATGAGTTGATGCAGGCTAATAATTGGTAGGTATGGATACGAAATGGGATTTTTGAATGGCAAAGAAGCGTATTTTTTAGAAAATAAAGGGAAATTTAATAGTATCGTTAATCATTAGTTAAATTGAGGGATAAAATGAATTATATTTGGGAAGCTTTAGCAATCTTATTTACTGGTTTTTGCTTATTTCGGATTGCAGGTAAAAAAACTGTGGCTGAAATGACTGCATTGGAAACGATAACCATTTTGGCCATGGCCTCCACAATAGGTCACGCTATTTCAGAGAATGACCTAATAAAAACAATATTTGCCTTATGTGCCCTTGTAACTCTTCTGATGTTTATTCAGTTTTTAGCTATTAAATTTAATATCATTGAAAAGTTATTTATAGGGAAGCCAACCACGGTTATTCAGGATGGGATCATTATAACCAACAATCTTAAAAAGCTACGCATGACTAGTGAACAGTTGGAAGCAATGATACGGCAAAAAGGAATTTCTTCGGTCACCGATGTTAAAACTGCTTCGGTTGAGATTACTGGGCAACTTGGGTATGAATTAATCAAAAACGCTAAGCCAGTAACAATCGGAGAATTAGAAAAAATGTTAAATCAACTGCAATCGAATATACTCCAACAGATTTCTGATAATGAACAAAGTCAATTTAAGAAACCAATCCAGAATGACAAAAAAATAAATGAGTAGCGTTTTTTTGTTCTTTTCGTGACACCATTTCCACCCGAATTAAGTTAACACTTTAAACGCAGTGAAAAAAACACTTGACTATAGGAAAAATTTTTTGATAAAGTTACAAACAGACCGGTTGGTATGGTGGGGGTGTGCTACGGGAATGGAAACAAAAAAGCGAATTATTGAGATCGCGACAAAGCTTTTCCAACAAAAAGGATATATAGGTGTAGGCTTAAGTGAAATTTTAAAAGCATGCAATATTTCAAAAGGGTCTTTATATCATCACTTTCCAAATGGAAAAGAAGAATTACTAATTGCTTGTCTGGAATCCTTGAATGAAGTGATTACACAAGATATTGAAAACATTTTTAATCAGTACCCGACTACTAAAGAAGCTATAAATGCTATGATCGATCAACTAATCGTTCATTTTGAAACGGAAGGAACGATTGCTGGATACACGTTTAGCAGCATCGTCAGTGAAATGGCTTCACTCAGCGAACCAGTCCGTCTTGCATGTTCACTTTTATATGCAAAAATGCAGAGTATTTATAGAAACAAGTTAGTAGGAGATGGATTTTCGACAGAAGTAGCTGAATCACTTGCTCTTACAATGGTAGCAACTGTCGAAGGTGGAATGATGCTTTGTTTAACACAAAAATCAAGCTTCCCACTCAAAACAATTTCTCAAGTAGTATCTAACTTATTACAGGAGTTTCATAAGTGAATAATATGGTTTTTGAAAAAACGGCTAATTCCTATTTTTCATGAGCACAAGCTCAGTAGAAGTGGGGATTGGCCTTTATTATGCAAAAAAATAGACTTAATACGGTAAAGGAGATTTTTATGAACACACAATTACAAGTCAAAAGTCCGAAAATAATGGCATTTATTTTAATGTTTGGTACCTTTATAGGATTATTTGGTGAAACAGCATTAAACATGGCATTAACTAACATTATGGGTGAATTTACAGTGAAACCTGCTATTGCCCAATGGCTAACAACGGGATATTTATTAGTATTAGCGATATTAGTCCCAATTTCTGCACTGTTGATGAAATGGTTCACTACAAGACAACTTGTTAACGGGGGACTAGTTATTTCACTATTAGGCGCAGTATTAGCTGCTTTATCTCCGAATTTTGCAATACTATTAGCAGGTCGTATTGTGCAGGCAATCGGAACGGGTGTTTTAATACCAGTTATGACGAGTGTTCTTTTAATTATTTTCCCGGTTCATAAACGTGGGGTTGTAATGGGGATCATGGGACTTGTTATTACATTAGGCCCTGCCTTAGGTCCAACACTTTCAGGGGTCATTATTAGTACGTTAGGTTGGCCATATATTTTCTGGATTAGCTCTATTTTATATGTATTATTAACCCTTATTGCTGTAGTTAAAATTGAAAATGTTTCTGAAATTACGAAACCGAAAATCGATTATTCATCAGTTGTTTTATCAACATTCGGTTTTGGAGGATTAATTTACGCATTAGCAACGATGGCCGAAGCAGCTGTCTCATCACCTAAAGTCTGGGCACCTTTACTAGTTGGAATAGTCGCACTTGTATTATTTGGACTTCGACAAATGAGAATGGCCCAGCCTATGGTGAACTTACGTGTATTTAAGTACCCTATGTTTACTTTGGGAACAGCGACGATGTTCCTTGGTATTTTAATGATTTTATCAGCGGGTATACTCTTGCCAATGTATCTAAAGGATGCTTTATTATATAGTGCAGCGGTGGCTGGTTTATTATTACTCCCTGGTAATGCAGTTAATGTTGTTATGTCACCTATTGTTGGTACTTTATTTGACAAATTCGGACCACGTGTTTTCGTCATTATTGGTTCTATTATTATTCTGATTGCTAATTTCATGTTTGCATCCGTAATAACGGCAACAACACCAGGTTGGCAAATCATTGTAGCATTTATGTTGTTCTTCTTTGGAATAACGATGGTCATGATGCCATCACAAACAAATGCCCTGAATCAGTTGCCACGTGAATTATATGCTGATGGTTCAGCTGCCATGAATACGTTAAATCAAGTAGCTGGGGCAGCGGGTACAGCGATTGCCATTACATTATTTACAGCTGGTCAAAGCAGTTACGTTGCTGACGTTTCAGGCGCATCAGAGCCAGAAACTTTAGCGGCCGGTGTAAAATATGCATTTTATTTTGTTACTGGAATTTCAGTTGTTACATTCATTTTATCTTTATTTGTAAAAAAGGGATCCAGCGTAAAGGAACAAGCAACATCAACAGTAAAAGCAACAGAACCTGTTCGAAACTAATTAACTATTGATAAAAAAGTACAGTGTTCAGAAGGAGATAATGTCATATGGGCAATCAGTATAAAAGTATTCTTGCAGCTGTGGACGGCTCAAAAGAAGCTGAATACGCATTCCGCAAATCAATCGATATTGCAAAAAGAAATAAGGGGTCAAAACTAACCATTGTTAATGTGTTAAATACTCATGCATACAAATCTTTTGACCGTTCAACGCTCGACCGTGCACAGCAGCAAGCAGAAGAGTTAGTTAATGATAATAAGGCAGAAGCACAGTCAAAAGGTCTCACAGATGTGAAGGCAGTCATCGAATATGGCTCCCCAAAAACAATGATTACAAATGAAGTTGCAGACTTTATCGATGCTGATCTGATTGTTTGTGGTGCCACAGGGCTGAACGCGGTTGAACGTTTCATTACTGGATCTGTATCTGGAGCTATCGTACGTTCGGCGAAATGTGATGTTTTAGTTACACGAAAACCAGAACAATTGTAAAACATCCTTACGATTCAAGAAACCATTCGTAAAATCAAGCTTTTGCGAATGGTTTCCTTTTTATGATATAAGAATTTTATTCGTTAAATTATGAATAACGTCCCCTCTGCTTATAACACCTATGACCCGGCCAGCCCCGTTGACTACGGGCAGTTTTTTGAAACGGTGCTTTGATAATAGACGCATGGTACTTTCGAAATCTTCATCAGGTGAGACGAAGATGATGTTTCTCTTCGTCATTATTTCTTTTACAGGTGTATCTAACTTTTCACGTACAACATCTTCCAATTCCCCATCCTCTATTAAGTAAACAAGTCCTGCAATCCCAATAGGTTTTGGAGTTAGGTAGCGTAGTACATCGCCATCTGAGACCATCCCGACTAAATGTCCTTGATCATCAACAACTGGTACACCGCCAATTCGATTTGTTTTAAGAATAAGTAGCAATTCTTTCACAGTATTGGAAGGTTTTACGGTAAATACTTTAGTAATCATGAAATCTCTTACCTTCATTGTCGATCGCTCCTTTTATTTGTAAACGGATTCAATGTCGGTATGTTCATATTCTAGCACAAATGAGAAGAAGATTGTCATTTGGGAATTTGACAAAATATCGAAAAGAGGTTTTGGATAGTATTGTAGATTGATTTACATCTAAAGCCCTGTTACCATAAAAATGGGTATAATCCCAAACTGAAACAAGGGAGTCAATTACTATGATTATTCAATTCATTCGTTATAGATAAAATGGGTATAGACGATTATCAGACCCCACTCGTTTTTTTGAACAGAAGGTGAGGGTTTATTTGTCTATGCCTTTTTCATTTTCTACTAACGAATGAATGAGGTGGCTTTTTTGTTAAAAAAGAATAAAAGAATACTAAGTGCAAATTATGTGAAAAAGTTTGAAACGATGTTTGCTTGTCCTATTTGCCATTCGACCATGAAGGTTATGGAGTCTAAAAGCTTTATCTGCTCCAATCACCATACGTTTGATTTTACGAAACATGGATATGTCAATTTTATGACTCGTCCGGTAAATGCAAAGTACAACAAGGAACTCTTTGAATCGAGACGAAATCTTATTGTTGATGAAGGTTTTTTCGAGCCACTAAATCATGAAATTGCAGACATTATCGATGCATATTCAGGAAATACAATTTCTATTCTTGACATGGGATGTGGTGAAGGCTCGCAACTGAATACTATTAGTAAGATTGTAAATAAAGATGCTGTTGGAATAGGAATTGATATTTCTAAGGAAGGTATTAAATCAGCTTCTAAAAATTACACCGATAAGATTTGGGCGGTGGCAGACCTTGCAAACGCACCGTTCCAGGATGTAACATTTGATGTCATTCTCAATATTTTGTCTCCATCAAATTATACTGAATGTAATAGACTACTGAAGACAAATGGAGTTGTCATTAAAGTTGTTCCTTCAAGTGTTATTTGAAAGAATTACGGGAACGAATCTTTGAAAACCGTTCCTATTCTAATATGAATACAATAAAAAGATTTCAAGAGAACTTTCGATTTGTTGATCAAAAAAGGTTAACATATACTAAAATACTTGATAAACCTGCAATTGAATGGTTAATTCAGATGACACCAATGACATGGTCGAAAAAAGAAGAAGTAACTTCATTTTTAAATAAGGAATCATTTCAAATTACAATTGATTTTGAAATATTGATTGGTAAAAACAATCTGTAACGATATAAAAAGTGCCTACTTTTTAGTGGGAAAGATTTAAAAAATGCAGTGGGGGATATAATCCCCATTGCATTTTTTAATTAAAAGTATGTCACCTATTTCCTCATCAAATCCCCCGTGTTAAGCTCAAACTCCGCATGGTCTCCAAGCGCATGTGGAACTTGAATGCTTATGACAACCGTATGATTAAGATAGTAAGAAAAAATTCCATATGGATTTTCGTTTGGATCTGGGAGATCTGCCTTAGTAAATGCCTCAACGAGATCTTGGTTATTAAACGTATTCAAATATTCGATGATAGCTGCTTGTTTTTCTATATTTGGCTCTTGTGGATTCTCCCAATCAATATACTTCGTATTCTTAATTGTTTCAATGAACTGTTCATCAATTACAAATAGATCGGGTAACCTGATTTTCTCTCCTTTTTTGAAATCAATATTGGTGGTGAAAAGAAGATGAGTTGGATACATACCCCCATTATAATTACCGGTATATTGAACGGTGAAAGTATCTAATTCTGGTAGTATGACCTCGTAATCCATTTTGAGTGCAGCATCCCCATCCTGATATTGGTTCAGAAAAAGAATGGCATCCTCTTTAATGAGAGTATTGATATGTTGTTCCAGATCTTTATTTTGCATGTTTGTAAGCTGAGGATAGTGAATCGTTACCTGTCCGTTCTCATAAGTTGCGGTATCAACCTCAAAGGGCTCTGCGTTTTTGTCACTTTTTGGTTGTTGTGATGGCGTAGTTTGTTGGCTTCCGCAGCTCGTTAACATAATAGAAAATCCAAACATAATCACCATTAGAAATCTCAATGACGTCCCTCCTAATAAAATCAATGAATAGTTCATTTTACATAGTTGATTTCAATATTATGACAATCCTGAATGGAAATGAATATCAGTTGACCAAATAATGTATGGTTGTTATCATTTAATTATTGTTTAGTGAACTTTGTTTTCTATTAGGAAACTTATTTCATCATACGATTACTATAGAAGGTGAAAACATGAATCTACAGACAGATGTTTGTATTGTCGGCGGAGGCCCTGCGGGTGCATTGCTTGGCTATTTATTAGCTGAAAAAGGGATATCCACCATTGTTGTTGAGCGCACTTCAGGAAATGAACGTGAATTTAGAGGTGAGCACATTAACGCAGAAACCGAGGCCATTTTAAAAGAACATCAACTTTTTGATAAAATAGAGGCATTAGGATTATTAAAAATGAAAAAGGTTGAGTATTTATATGGAAGTAACATTGTTAAATCCATCGTCCCAACAGATGAGGATCACGTTGGAATCCATATTCCACAGCCACATTTTTTAACTGCAGTTTCTAAAGAAGCAGCGCAGTTTCCTAATTATCAACTGCTTTTAAACACAAGTGTCACTGAGTTAGTTCAGGACGAAAAAGGAAACTATACAGGTGTAAAAGCAAAACAGAATGGACAAGAAATCAATATCTCAAGCTCAATCGTGGTGGGCACGGATGGTCGTTATTCAACAGTACGAAAACTTGCAGGCATTGTCGCATCGGAGGAAACACATGGTTATGATGTGCTTTGGGCTAAAATTCCGGCACCTGCTGGTTGGGAGCCATCAACCAAAATGGTTCTTGTCAATGGTCATCAACTTGCATTGTTCACGCAAACAGGTGGCGTGATCCAAATTGGCTGGAACATTGAAGAAGGCACATTTAATACTTTACGAAAGAAACCTCTCGAGCCATTTTTGGAACCACTTTTAATAAGCTTTCCAGAATTAGAACCAATCGTTCGTCAGCATATCCAATCCTGGAAAAACTTCGTTTGTTTAAAAGTGTTCAGCTCAAAAGCAGACACTTGGGTGAAAGATGGTCTTGTCATCCTAGGAGATGCCGCTCACACGATGACGCCAACGGCTGCGATTGGAATTAACTGTGCGATTAAAGATGCTCACGTTTTAGCACCCATACTCGAGCAGGCCTTAATCGATCGAGATTTTAGCGAATCAAGATTAAAAGAATTCGAAATCATAAGACGAACTGAAATTGAGCAACAACAAGAAATGCAATTCGAAAAAGAAGTGTCCTTCCAAACCAATTTTTTAGAAGTGGTTGGACATTAAAAGTATGCAGATAAGCGCTGCATGCTTTTTTTTGCTGTAAAATAGCTAAAAATAGTATTTTGAGATTATAAACTGTAAATTGGAATTAAAAACAGTATTTCCAGATTAAAAACAGTAATTAAAAAATAAAAACAGTAAAGTTCCTAAGTTGAACCATTTTCTAATAAAAGAAAGGATTTTTCCTGTTTTTACCGAATTAGAACTATAGGGACCATGAAAACAGGGGGAACACAAATACAATGAATCTAGTCAAAATAAAGGGAGAAAAAGTAACCTTACGTCAAGTGGAAAAAGAAGATTTACCTACGCTTTGGGAGATGCGCTATAGCAACTTAAATCCAGAATGGAAAAAGTGGGATGCGCCCTATTTTACCCATAAGTTCATTGATAAAGAAACGTATTTAAAAAAAGCCGAGCACCAACTTACCATGCAGCACCATCCATTAGATCAAATGATTATTGAAGCGGATGGTCAAATCATTGGGACAGTCATTTTTTACTGGGAAAGTGAAGCAACCAGATGGCTTGAGATGGGCATTGTCATCTATCTTCCCGAATATTGGGGCAATGGATACGGAACGGAGACAATGAAGCTATGGATTGATTATTTATTTGAAACCATCCCATACATTGAAAGAGTCGGATACACGACGTGGTCTGGAAATCATCGGATGATTAAGGTTGGCCAAAAACTTGGCATGACGCTTGAAGCACGGATGCGAAAATGCCGCTATTATAATGGCGTCTACTATGATTCGATTCGAATGGGCTTACTTCGGGAAGAATGGGAACAATTGAAATAAGATGTTAAACCTGCATTTCAGGAGAAATGCAGGTTTTTTTAATAGGAGGACTTAGCTAACACCGATAGAAACGAATTATCGTCGATAGAATAAAATTAACGCCGATAGAAATGAATTATCGTCGATAGAACAAAATTAACGCCGATAGAAATGAATTATCGTCAATAAAAATCAAAATAACACTGATAAATTAAATTTTGGACTTGAAGGCGACGTGCGTAATGTCTCAAAAATGAACTAATTTCCAGCTTTTATTGACACCTTTTTTACCCTATCGTAATATTGTATATGAGCATATGTTCATATACTTTGTTGAATAGTGGGGATTTATTATTATGTATGATGTCGTAATTATCGGGGCTGGTCAAGCGGGTTTGGCCATGGGTTATTATTTACAAAAGACTAATCAATCTTTTCTGCTTTAAGATAAGGCAAAGGAAATCGGTGAAGTGTGGCGAAACCGGTATGATTCACTTACTCTTTTTACACCAAGAGGGTTATAGTGAACTTCCTGACTATCAGATGCAAGGCCCTAGACATGGTTACCCAACGAAGGACGAGGTTGCCGAATATTTTACACAATACGCATCACATCATTCTTTACCCATCCAGCTAGATACAACGATAACTAAGGTAACGAAGGCAGATACAGGTTTTATCATCGAAACAACAAACGGCGTTATTCGTGCTAAAAATGTGGTAACTGCAACAGGTCCGTTTCAGGAACCTCTCATTCCAAGTTTTGCACATACCTTATCTGATACAGTGTTTCAAATTCATTCCTCTCAATATAAAAATCCATCCCAACTCAAAAATGGACCTGTATTAGTAGTCGGTGGCGCAAACTCAGGTGCGCAAATTGCAGTTGAGCTGGCAAAGGAGCGGGAAGTGACCCTTTCAGCTAGTCAAAAATTTACCTTTATCCCGCAGGACCTAGGTGGCAGGAGCATTTTTTGGTGGTTTGATAAATTTGGTATACTCAAAGCAAATGTAACATTGAAATTAGGTCAAATAATAAAAAAACGCCCAGACCCGATATTTGGATTTGAATTAAAAAAGGCTGTAAAGTTCGGAAAAATCACTATAAAACCAAGAACCACAGAAGTAAAAGAAGATACATTCTTTTTCAAAGATAACAGCGCTTTACAGGTGGCTAATGTAGTATGGGCAACAGGATTTAGAGCGAATTATCAATGGCTGCAAATCCCAGAAGCATTAAAACAAAATGGTCAACCCCAACATAAAAGAGGTATCACGAATATAGAGGGTCTTTACTTTTTAGGTTTACCTTGGCAATACCGAAGAGGCTCAGCCTTGCTACAAGGAGTTGCAGACGATGCAGAATACATCGTTCAGCAAATCCAGGATGCCAAGCATTTTTAAGAAAGAAGGTTAAAAAAGTGGAACAAAAGGCTCATTCTTTTTTATCGCAAACAACAATTGATGAAGCATCACGGATTTTTAAAGCACTCGCCGATCCGACGCGAATTAAGATACTGTACCTATTATCTCAAGAAGAATGCTCGGTTAACCATATCGCAGAGGTCCTCGAAATGTCACAATCAGCTGTATCCCATCAGCTAAGCCTGTTAAGAAATCTACGCTTGGTGACATACCGACGTGAAGGTAACACATTTCTTTATACATATGATGATGAACATGTCATTACCTTGCTACACCAGGTCATTCATCATATTGAACACGAATAGGAGGGGAAAATGATGGGACATCATCACCATCACCACCATCATCACGGACACGACCATCATGGTCACCATCATCACCATCATTTCGATGAAGTGAGAGAAGGGAATAAAAAAGGTTTACTCATTGCTTTGATGATTACTACGGGCATTATGCTGCTTGAATTTTTCGGCGGACTAATTACAAATAGTTTAGCCCTACTATCCGACTCAGGTCATATGCTGAGTGACGCAAGTTCTCTATTTTTAAGTTTAGTGGCGTTTTGGTTTGCAACCAGACCTGCTTCACCGAAGAAAACCTACGGATTTTACCGATTTGAAATTTTGGCGGCGCTTTTTAATGCGGTTACGTTGTTTGTAATTGCGGGCTTTATCGTATATGAAGCATTTCAGCGCTTTTTTGATCCACCATCAGTTGCAAGTGGGACAATGATGATTATTGCTGGAATTGGACTATTAGCAAATTTACTTAGCGCTTGGTCATTGATTAGTAAAGGCGATGTCAAAAATAACGTCAACCTACGCAGTGCGTACCTACATGTTCTAGGAGATGCCCTAGGTTCCGTAGGGGCGATTATCGCCGGTGTGCTAATGCTACTCTTTGAATGGTATATTGCGGATCCAATTATTTCGGTTGTGGTAGCTCTCCTTATTTTAAAAAGTGCTTGGGGTGTTTTGACGACTTCAATTCATATCCTTATGGAAGGCACACCGATTACAATTGACCAAAAAGACGTCAAAGCAACACTTGAGGAAATTGACGGAGTGATTGATGTACATGACCTCCACATTTGGACGATTACATCTGGTATGGATTCACTCACTTGTCATATTTTAATCAAGGATGACCATGATAGTCAGGACATTTTACAGCAAGCGATTGATAAAATACGAGACAAATTCAAAATTGAGCACACCACGATTCAGATTGAAAAGTCAAATATAGACCATGTGGAAATGCGAGTATAAAAATATCAGGGGCATCCAATTATGGAGAGTCCCTTCTTTCATTTAAAGATGTTTGTGGTGTAAAATGATAGTACGATAGGTTCTATATTAGGAGTTGGAGACATGAAAGTTCTAGTTATAGAAGATAATGAAAGTGTTTGTTCTATGATTGAAATGTTTTTTTCAAAGGAAGGTATTGAAGGCGAGTTTATCCATGATGGGCTAAATGGGTATAACCGTTTTAAAGAGGAAAACTGGGATTTACTCATTGTGGATTGGATGCTGCCTGGAATGGATGGGGTGACCATCTGCCGAAAAATTCGCGAGGAGAAAAGCTCCGTTCCAATTATCATGCTCACCGCAAAGGACAGTGAATCAGATCAAGTACTGGGACTTGAGATGGGGGCGGATGATTACGTTACAAAGCCATTTAGCCCACTAGCCTTGATGGCACGGATTAAGGCGGTCACAAGACGCTACAATAGTAAGCCGTCAGAAGAAACGGAAACTGGAACACTTCGAACCGAACATTTTCAAATAAACAAGAATACAAGAGAAGTCATTCTAAATGGGACGCCGATTACGAACTTAACACCTAAGGAATTTGACTTATTGTATTATTTTGCACAGCATCCGAAGCAGGTATTTTCAAGAGAACAGTTATTGGACCGGGTGTGGGGCTACCAGTTTTATGGGGATGAGCGCACAGTTGATGTACATATAAAACGACTTCGTAAAAAACTAGGTACAGCCAACCAGCCCTTTTTCCATACAGTATGGGGTGTAGGCTACAAATTCGATGAGTCCATTGAGGGAGAAAAATGAAATTTCGGTACATGTTTCAGCAGCTTGTAAGTCACATCAGCGTGATTGTGGTTGCATTTGTTATTTTAAGTATTGTGTTTGCACATTACGTTGGGAATCTTGTCTTTGAAGAAAAAGTCCAAGAATTAACGACATACGGTGAGAATATCATTAGTGATATTAGTCGAACCTCTAATATCGATGGATTAATACGTCAATACTCAAACATGTTAGGTGAGAGAAATATATTATTTACGGTGTTTGATGAAAATGGTGTAAGCCTAAGTGCAGTCGGCGGATTTGTACCACAAGTGGAGTTGAGAAAAAAAGAATGGGACAAGGTCCGCAGTGGACATATCGTGTCAGTCAAACAGGATTATAAACGTTTTGAGCAGGAAGTAACGTTTATAGTCATGCCATATATGATTGGGCAATCCTTTGTTGGGGGGGTCCTTCTAGCGTCACCTATCAGTGGAACACAAGAAATGATCAGTGATATTAACCAATACTTGTTTTACACGATGTTTTTGGCATTAGCAGTTGCTCTTTTAATGAGCTGGCTTCTGTCGACAATTCATGTGAAGCGAATCAAACGCTTAAGGAAAGCAACCTCGATGATTTCAGCTGGCGATTATTCAGTGAAACTGCCTTCTTCTGATTTTGATGAAATAGGTGAGCTATCACAGGACTTTAACAAAATGGCGCAACGGTTGCAGAAATCAATGGAGGAAATTGAAAGCCTTGAGAGCAGGAGACGGAAATTCATGGCCGATGTCTCGCATGAAATGCGGACACCTCTTACAACAATTAGCGGTGTGATTGAAGGAATAAAAAACGATCTGATTCCTGAAGAAGAAAAGGAAAAGGGTGTTCAATTAGTAAGTCAGGAAACAAAACGCCTGATTCGTCTTGTGAATGAAAACTTGGACTATGAAAAAATTCGTTCAAATCAAGTAACTCTTCAAAAGGAAATGGTTGAATTAATCGAAGTACTAGAGGTTGTAAAAGATACTCTTGAGTCACAGGCGGATGAAAAAAATGATCAAATAATCGTTGAGGTTTCCGAAGGTTTGACGATTACAGCCGATTACGATCGCTTGATTCAGATCTTAATCAATATTATAAAAAATAGTATTCAGTTTACAGATAACGGCACTATTTGGATTCGTGGAAGCGCAGGAGAGCACGAAACGATTATCGAGATTGAAGATACGGGAGTAGGAATCGATCCAGCTGAAATCGAGAATATCTGGCATCGGTTTTACAAGGCAGATGTTTCAAGAACTGGTACGCCTTTCGGGCAATTCGGTCTAGGACTTTCGATTGTGAAACAGCTCATCCAACTCCACAATGGTAATATTGAAGTATCTAGTGAAAAAGGAAAAGGAACTAAATTCGTCATTCGAATTCCATCTGAGTAAATCCATCATTTTTTTGGTGGATTTTCTTCAATTTTTCCACTTCTTTTCAAGGTTTGTTAATATTTTGTTCATAATTTTTGTCTATGATAGATACATGGAGTTAGTTAAGGAGGAATTCATAATGGAAAACGATAAACGTTTTGATGAATTTAATCATACAGAAGATCAACCAAACAACTTAGATAATCATAATGACGAAAATCATTCTGAACAACAAGAGATGAAATTTGAACCTGAAGTAGAGCAAGTGAATCCCGTACCGGTTGAGGCAGAAACGAATCAGCAATTGGCGGTTACCGAAGAAACAACACTTCGCTCATCAAATCCAAAAGAGAAAAAATCAAATGGAAAGATGAAAAGCTTTCTTTCCATGGTATCTGCTGGGGTCCTTGGTTCGGCATTAACACTGGGAGTAGCGCCTCATATTGACGGCTTACAAGGATATTTTAATTCAGGTGAATCTGCGACCGAGCCTCAATCTGAAGTAATTGAAGCTTCTGGTCCTGTGAAAATCCAACAAACAGCAGTCAATGACTCAATGTCTTCTGTTGCGGATATGGTTGAAGATGCATCGAAAGGTATCGTTGGAATTACGAGTATGCAAGCACAACAAAATCCGTTTAGTAGAAATAACTCACAAAGTGTCCCTAGTGGAACAGGTTCCGGAGTTATTTTCCAAAAGGATGGAGACAAAGCTTATATTGTAACGAATAACCACGTAATCGAAAATGCAAACGAAGTGGAGATCTCACTTTATAATGGTGAAAAAACAATGGCGAAGTTGATCGGTACAGATCCATTAACTGATTTAGCTGTTTTAGAAATTGATGCTAAAAATGTAGAGGCGGTTCTACAATTTGGTGATTCTGAAACTCTACGCCCTGGTGACCAGGTATTTGCAATTGGGAACCCACTTGGACTTGATTTATCAAGAACCGTTACATCGGGGATTGTAAGTGCAAAGGACCGAAGCATTTCTGTTGATACCTCTGCAGGTAGCTGGGAATTAAACGTTATTCAGACTGATGCGGCCATTAACCCTGGTAACAGTGGTGGTGCTCTATTAAATACACAAGGGCAAGTCATTGGAATTAACAGTTTAAAGATTGCCAATAGTGGTGTTGAAGGATTAGGATTTGCCATCCCTAGTAATGATGTCGTACCGATTATTAACAGTTTAATTGAAAGTGGTAAAATTGAGCGTCCATTTATCGGTATCGGATTAGCGGATCTTGGGGAAATACCAAGAATGTATTATGCCGACCTTCCTGAAGATATAAAAGAAGGAGTTATTGTAACAAGTGTTGCACAGAACTCTGCTGCTGAAAAAGCTGGATTAAAAATGACCGACGTGATTGTGAAAATCAATGACACTGAAGTTAAGAGTTCAATGGATCTTCGAAAATATTTATATTCAAAAGTAAAAATTGGTGATGAAATTCAATTGAGCTTTTATCGCGGCGGTAAACTTGAAACAGCAAAACTAACCTTAACAAGCAATAATACAGGAATTGAATAACTTATAGTGGTGAAGGGAATTAAAGAATGGGGAAAACAAAACTAGCCTGGGCCGTTGGGTCAATCTTATGTATTGCACTCATCGCGATCATTGGATTCACATATGTAAAGAAGGATGTAGTTGCAAGTGTAAATGGCGTGGAAATTGAACGCGATGAGCTTCATACATCATTAGAGAAATTTTACGGATCACAGGTTTTAGAGACACTAATCACGAATAAAATCATTGCTCTAGAAGCAGAGAAGGAAAACATAGAAGTTTCTGACGAAGAGATAGATAAGGAGTTGCAGGCATTAATCGACTCCTATGGAGGAGAGGAAACTTTTACGAGTGCCATTGAAGCGAGTGGAGCAACCCGTAAAGATATCGAAAACGATATCAAGCAATTTATTCAAACGAAAAAACTATTGGAACCTAGAATAGTAATTACAGATGATGAGTTAAAAACGTATTTTGAAGAAAACAAGGATTCCTTTGCGCAGTCCGAGCAGGTTCAAGCTAGTCATATCTTAGTTGATGATGAATCAACTGCAAATGAAGTTACGACAAAGCTTAGTGATGGTGCGGATTTTGCAGAATTAGCGAAAGAGTATTCAAAGGATACTGCTAATGCAGAGGCTGGTGGAGAGCTTGGCTATTTCGGAAAAGGTGAAATGGTTGCTGAATTTGAAAATGCTGCATTCTCATTGGGGATTGATGAAATTAGTGACCCAGTAAAAACAGACTTCGGGTACCATATCATCAAAGTGACCGATAAAAAAGAAGCGAAAGAAGCAACCTATGAAGATAGCAAAGACTCCATTTACGCAGTCCTGTTTGATCAAAAAATCTCAGAGGAATACAGTGCGTGGTTAACTGAAAAAACAGAGGAATACAAGATTGAGCGAAATCTATCCTAACTTGATTTAAGGCCCAAACCGAAAATATGGTTTGGGCCATTTTCATTAGTTTTGCAGGAAATACTTCCGACAAATTTTTCTGTTGCCGACAACATTTCCCGGGAAACGACAGCAGGTATTTGATACTGACAGTATTCTATTAAAAGGCGAAATTTTCAAATTTTATTTAATGGATAAATGTGATATTATTTCCATAAATATCAAGTTTCGATAAAAGGAGTGAAATATGAAATTTACAGTTGTATGTCTTTTTATACTATTTATTGTGATTGGAATAGTGAAAAACAAAGATAAGAATTATGCCAAACAAGTGGGGGTGTCATTGATGCTTCTGGGGACTTTGAATGCAATAGCCTTATACAACGTCGACAGTTTTTCAATTGACGATCCTGTACAATACTTAGATATTTTTTTCATTAGTCCAGAACGAATTGACACTTATGGGAATCTATCAATTGGAGTCGCACTAATTGGGCTCATCATCTATCTGTTTTCAGAGATTAAAAGATAGGAGGACTTGCCATGGGCTATATAGAAGAGTTAAGAAAATTGGTTGGCAACCGACCGCTTAATTTGGTTGGTACGGCAGTAGGAGTAATTAATGAAAAAGGAGAAATCTTGCTTCAGCAACGAATAAACGGTGTTTGGGGTGTTCCTGGTGGATTTTTAGAATTGGGAGAATCCACCGAAGAAGCGGGTAGGAGAGAAGTACTAGAAGAAACAGGGCTGCAAATCGGGAAGTTGGATTTAGTAGGCGTGTTTTCTGGAAAAACCCACTTTGTCAAACTCCCAAATGGAGATGAATTTTACCCAATTACCATTGCTTATGTCACAAGAGAGATTGTTGCTGGAAAGCTTGACGTAAATCGTGAAGAAGGATTAGATGCTCAGTTCTTTAGTCTCAGTGCACTTCCCGAAAACATGAATCCACTTATTCCAAATTTACTACAAAAATATCTTCAAACTAGAAAAGTATAAAAAGCACTTGACAATCTATAAAAAAATAAAATTACCAATGTTTTTTTAGTCCGATAGTATGATATGATAGTGGTATGTCATCAAAAGGCCTTTCATTCTTAGTGCTATTAAGAATGAAAAGGGGAATTTTGATTTGAAGAAAAGAACATGGAAGTATGAGGAAATAGAGTTTTTGAAGGATAATGTAGGTCGAATGAAAATCTCTACGATTGCGACTCACCTAGATAGAACGGAAACAGCCGTTGAGTTAAAGATTAAGAGATTAGGGATTTCCAATACGAAGTCCTTCACCGGTCAATTAACGATGCATGAATTGGCAACTCTATTAAAAATTGATCCAAAGTCTGTAAAGCTATGGATTGACAACCATGGATTAAGGTACACAAAAAAGGCAACACGAAATACACGGAAATTTTACTTTATTAAACCTGAAGATTTTTGGGATTGGGCAAAGAACAATAAAGACCGAATTGACTTCTCCAAGATTGAAAAAAATGCGATTGTTCCTGAACCTAGCTGGGTTGAAGGGGAACGTTCCAAGCAAAAGAGGGTCAATTACAGGTCATGGACTACGGTTGAAATTCATTCCATGATCGAACTTGTCGCAATGGGGAAACCATTTTCAGACATCGGCAAAAGATTAAATCGTAGCCCAATTAGCATTCAACGTAAATATCAGCGTATGCGCAACGCCATTAGATAAGCAGAATACCAAACTATACAAAAGGCAAAATTGTTGAAAGACGATGACGCAAAGCCACGGGCCTAAGGAGAATTCTCTATGGCGGCTGGGTTGCTATAGAATGGAAGGGTACCTTTATTTGATGACGAAAAATGGGAGAGTCTAGTTGGAAAACTAGATTCTCCCGTTTTCTTTTTGCTAGATTATTGGTCTAGTAACTTTCTATCTAACTCTTTAACGCCATTCATTATTTGTACTGCAAAACCGACACAAGTAAGAATAATACTTAAAGTAAGAAAATATGCTACAAACATGTAACCTTCACCTCATTACAGTATTTTTTCTATTTCTACTTTTAGTATAGTGCGAACCTGTATAGTAGGCTGTGATGTGTATCACAGATTAGCCTCTTTTTTTGATATTCCTCGTCAAAATTGGAATCAATTCACGTTGTAGTTCTTTTTTTAATGTGATATATTTTTTTAGATAGAAATTGTGATAACGGAAGGAAAATTTACATGAGTTATATAGATGAAGTTCAAAAGCGAAGAACATTTGCCATCATCTCACACCCGGACGCCGGGAAAACGACGATGACTGAAAAATTGCTATTGTTTGGTAACGTGATTCGTGAAGCGGGAACTGTAAAAGGAAAAAAATCAGGGAAATTTGCTGCATCGGACTGGATGGAAATTGAAAAGCAACGTGGAATCTCAGTCACATCAAGTGTTATGAGTTTTCCATATGAAAATTTTTATGTCAATATTTTGGATACACCGGGACACGAGGATTTCAGTGAGGATACCTATCGTACATTAACTGCTGTTGACAGTGTTGTGATGATTATTGACTCCACAAAAGGTGTTGAACCACAAACGATTAAGCTTTTCAAAGTTTGTCGAATGAGAGGAATTCCGATTTTTACATTCATTAATAAGCTTGACCGTGAAGGAAAGGATCCACTTGATCTGTTAGCGGAAATTGAAGAGGTGCTAGGGATTGAATCCTATCCAATGAACTGGCCAGTTGGTATGGGAAAACGATTTTTAGGGATTGTCGACCGTTATAACAATCGGTTCGTTCATTTTACTGGGAATGAAGATGAAAAAATCATTCCATTACAGGAGCTAGAGGACGGCAAACATCCAGAGATTACTGAAAGCCCGATTTATGACAGTGCACAAGACGAATTACTCTTATTAGACGAAGCTGGAAACAATTTTGATGTAGAGCGTGTAGCTAAGGGTGAACTTACACCTGTATTCTTTGGTAGTGCGCTCGCAAACTTTGGTGTAGAAACATTTTTCAATACATTTTTACAATTTGCCTCAGCACCGAAGCCTCGTAAAACAAACCTTGGATTAGTTCCACCAGAGGACGAAATGTTCTCCGGGTATATTTTTAAAATCCAGGCAAATATGAATACGAAGCATCGTGACCGGATTGCGTTCCTACGTGTCTGCTCCGGAAAGTTTGAGCGTGGAATGAGCGTTAACATCACTCGTACCGGTAAATCAATCAAATTGAATCAAACCCAACAATTTATGGCGGCAAGCCGTGAAACAGTTGATGAGGCATATCCTGGCGATATTATCGGAATTTATGACCCGAACGTCTATCAAATCGGTGATACATTGACGGCAGGTAAAGAAGATATGCATTATCAGGAGCTACCTGTGTTTCCACCGGAAATGTATCGTAAGGTTCGCGTAAAGAACGTGATGAAGGCGAAGCAATTTAGAAAAGGAATTGAGCAACTCGTTCAAGAAGGTGCGATTCAATTATTCAGACAGGAATCAAATGATGAATTTATTCTTGGTGCGGTTGGTCAGCTCCAATATGATGTGTTTGAATATCGATTAGAGGCAGAATACAATGTCGCAGTTGAATTCACTACCCTTGGAAATCGGATTCCAAGATGGATTGCGAACAAGAATGTCGATACACGCCTGTTCGATTCAAGAAGTTTACTTGTTCGTGACCGAAATGAGCGCTATGTAGTTTTATTTGAAAATGACTTTACCTATCGTTATTTCCAAGATAAAAACAAGGACATCGAACTCATTGATTTATTTGAAAGTAACGACTATAAAGGTGTTTAAAATAAATCGCCCAGAAACTTTTCTGGGCGATTTATTTTATGAAAGGATGCAGAAATTTGTTTCGAAAAATCGATTAGGATCCAGTTGTTGTACTAGTTTATGATAGTAGTGGAAATGGCGTCTTCACAGCGGGCGGTGCAAATTTTGAAACATAAATGATTGAGCTTGCTGGTGGGAAAAACATTTTTGAAGAAATTACTGACAAGCATTGGGTCACTGTTAGCTACGAAGAGGTTCTTGCTAGAAAGCCTGATGTGATTTTGATACACGACTATGAAGCACCTTCAACCGAACGAAAAATAAAGGACACCAAAAACACCCTGCCCTTTCACAGTTAGAAAGTGTTAAAAACGAAAACTTTGTTGTCATTTCGCTAGAGAGCGTATTACCTGGAAACTGTATGGCGTAAGCGGTGGAGAGTTTAGCGGAAGGGTTTTATCCAGAGGTGTTTGAATAGCAAGGGTAAATTATGTGTTTTACTTTCGTTGTTTTGGTATAGTAAATTTATGAAATTGTTGAAAGGACACGAATTTGATGCTATTGAAACTTTTGCTGGCGCTCATCCTTCCGGGTGTACTCGTCGTTTTCTTTACAAGGGTGACTTATAATTATTATGTAGGCTTCTTTCTAGCGGTTGCTCTAATTGCTGCATCCATATATAAAGGATATGCAGATTCCATTTATATCATTATTGCGGATATCATCTCGCTTGGATTGGGATTTCTGTATGCGAGGAACATGGGGAAAAGGGCTAAAAAATAAATGGGTATGTCGGGGGTTTAATGAAGGACTATTTGCTATAGAAGACGCAGCCAAACGTCCGTCATCTAGGGGATGAAGGACTGAATGCTCATGATGTTGCATCGGACAGTCCTTCATTTCTCCTCCATCTTCTCTAACTCTGTAACAAACACTGTTTTAATTTCAGCATCCCCAATTACCCCATTATGAAAGGTGTTTGAATCCATCCAGTAAAGCTCTCGGAAGCTAACCCCGTTATTTAACTCGATTTCTAAAAAAACACGTTTACCTTCAAATTTTCCAGTTAAGTGAAGACCATACGGGTCATCTAGTCCAAGCCGATACCAAGACTGGATAAATTGTTCCTTTGATTCGTCTGAAAATGTGTGTAGCCTGCTACCATCCTCGGTGCTTTCAATATGTATATTTTTTACCAATCCATCGAGTGGGTAAAGCTCCCCAGCTGTTTTTGCTTCCTTATTTTCATCAAAAACATATACTTTATCATCGGCAGCTACGATGAATGAAGAAGGGTATCCTTTTATCTCATAAATCGAAGTTCCTTTAGGCAAGTATGCGGCATCTCCATTAACCATCTTGTGATCACTGCATGCATGTTCATTCATCATGAAAGTCACCTTCCCAAGTTCTTTTCCCTTCTCGATTGAAATCGAGCCTAGTTTGTCGTAAGAATCAGGAAAATCATGTTGATACTTTACATCGTTATCATCAAAGCATCCACCCATTCAACAACTTCTCCATTTGGACAACCTGATATTCTGACATTGTTATTGCATGAAACTAAAAAGCCTAATACGAAAACGAGAATAAAGATTCCACACCTTTTTATCATAAAACACCTCACCACTACATGCTTTTTTCCAAATTATAACATGTTTTACAACAGATATTTTAAATAAAAAATCGAATATCAGTTCGTATTTTTGTTTGTTTTAGGTTGGTTTGTGGTACAATGTTTCTATCGAGAAAATGTCAGTGAAAAAACACATAAAACAGTTCAGAAAAAACGGATTGGAGGATTGCATGTGAAAGATCAATTTGAATTAGTTTCTAAATATTCCCCACAAGGTGACCAACCGAAAGCAATTAAAGAGCTAGTTGAGGGAATCAAGGCGGGGAAAAAATATCAGACCTTGTTAGGGGCAACTGGAACAGGAAAAACATTTACAATTTCAAATGTAATTAAAGAAGTAAATCGTCCAACCCTGATTATTGCCCATAATAAAACATTAGCTGGGCAGCTTTACAGTGAGTTTAAAGAATTCTTTCCTAATAATGCTGTTGAATATTTTGTCAGTTATTATGATTACTTCCAGCCCGAGGCGTATGTTCCCTCATCTGATACATATATCGAAAAAGACTCAAGCGTGAATGATGAAATTGATAAACTGCGCCACTCTGCAACATCTTCGCTTTTTGAACGACGCGATGTTATCATCATTGCCAGTGTATCATGCATCTATGGTTTGGGTTCTCCAGAGGAATATCGGGAACTCGTTGTGTCCCTACGTACGGGAATGGAAATTGAGCGTAATGAACTTTTGCATAAACTTGTGGATGTTCAGTATGAACGAAATGATATTGACTTCCGTCGCGGAACCTTCCGTGTAAGAGGAGATGTAGTCGAAATATTCCCAGCCTCACGTGATGAGCACTGTATTCGCGTGGAGTTTTTTGGTGATGAAATTGATCGGATTCGTGAAGTTGATGCTTTAACGGGTGAAATTCTTGGCGAACGTGAACATGTTGCCATTTTCCCAGCATCCCACTTCGTAACCCGTGAAGAAAAAATGAAAATCGCAATTAAAAATATTGAGGCGGAGCTTGAGGAACGGTTAGCAGAGCTTCGTGAAAATGGCCAACTTCTTCAAGCACAACGACTTGAGCAAAGAACCAATTATGACCTAGAAATGATGCGTGAAATGGGCTTTTGCTCAGGGATTGAAAACTATTCGCGACATCTAACATTACGACCACCAGGTTCAACACCATATACATTATTGGATTATTTTCCAGATGATTTGCTAATTGTTGTGGATGAATCGCACGTAACATTGCCACAGATTCGAGGCATGTTCAATGGTGACCAAGCGAGAAAACAAGTATTGGTGGACCATGGGTTCCGTCTTCCTTCCGCATTGGATAACCGCCCATTGCGATTTGAAGAATTCGAAAAGCATATCGATCAAATTATTAATGTTTCCGCTACTCCTGGACCGTACGAAATTGAACACACTGATGAAATGGTGGAACAAATCATCCGGCCAACTGGTCTACTCGACCCGATTATTGAAGTTCGACCAATTCAAGGCCAAATTGACGATTTATTAGGTGAGATTCAAGATCGCGTGAACAAAAATGAACGTGTTCTTGTGACGACTTTAACGAAAAAAATGTCTGAGGATTTAACGGATTACTTGAAGGATATTGGAATCAAGGTAAACTATTTGCACTCAGAAATTAAAACGCTTGAGCGGATTGAAATTATTCGCGATCTTCGTATGGGGAAATATGATGTACTTGTAGGAATCAACTTACTTCGTGAAGGATTAGATATTCCTGAGGTTTCACTTGTTGCCATTCTTGATGCCGATAAGGAAGGGTTCCTCCGTTCAGAACGTTCGCTCATCCAGACCATTGGTCGTGCAGCTAGAAATGCAAACGGAAGAGTCATTATGTATGCAGATAAGATTACGAATTCAATGGAAATCGCACTTAATGAAACAAAGCGTAGACGTGAGATTCAAGAGGAATATAACAAAAAGCATGGTATTACACCACAGACTATTCAAAAAGAAATACGAGATGTCATTCGGGCTACGGTGGCTGCAGAAGAAACAGAAAACTATGAAGCAGCACCTAAGTTAACAGGATTATCGAAGAAGGAACGCGATAAAGTAATAGCAGACATGGAAAAAGAAATGAAGGAAGCAGCAAAAGCCCTTAATTTCGAACGAGCGGCTGAATTACGTGACTTAATTTTGGAGTTAAAAGCGGAAGGATGACTTAGAAGATGGTATTAGATAAAATCGTTGTGAAAGGCGCAAGGGCGAATAATTTAAAAAATATAGATATTACAATCCCAAGAGATAAGCTGGTTGTGGTTACGGGTCTCTCTGGATCTGGTAAGTCTTCCCTTGCGTTTGACACTATCTATGCCGAAGGACAACGACGATATGTCGAGTCCCTCTCAGCATACGCACGTCAATTTTTAGGACAAATGGATAAACCAGATGTCGATTCAATCGAAGGCCTTTCCCCTGCGATTTCAATTGACCAAAAAACAACAAGCCGTAACCCAAGGTCAACCGTTGGAACAGTTACGGAAATTTATGATTATTTACGTTTATTATATGCGCGTGTTGGTAAACCAATTTGTCCCAATCATGGTATCGAAATTACCTCTCAAACTATTGAGCAAATGGTCGATCGGATATTAGAATACCCTGAACGGACAAAGCTTCAAGTACTTGCTCCTGTTGTATCAGGTCGCAAAGGTGCTCATGTAAAGGTATTAGAAGATATAAAGAAGCAGGGCTATGTAAGGGTTCGCGTCGATGGAGAAATGCTTGAGCTTTCTGATGATATCGAACTGGAAAAAAACAAAAAGCACTCAATCGAGGTTGTTGTTGACCGTATTGTGGTTAAAGAGGGTGTAGCTTCAAGACTAGCTGACTCACTTGAAGCCGCACTTCGTCTTGGTGAAGGTAGGGTCATCATTGATGTAATGGGGGAAGAGGAACTTCTATTTAGTGAACTTCATTCCTGTCCTATTTGTGGTTTTTCGATTGGTGAGCTTGAGCCAAGAATGTTCTCTTTCAATAGTCCATTCGGGGCCTGCCCTGATTGTGATGGTTTAGGAAGTAAGCTGGAGGTCGATCCAGATCTTGTTATTCCAAACTGGGATTTATCACTTCGAAAGCATGCAATAGCCCCGTGGGAGCCAACAAGCTCACAATATTATCCGCAATTGCTTGAAGCGGTTTGTAACCATTATGGTATCGATATGGATATGCCAGTTAAGGATATCCCAAAGCATTTAATGGATAAGGTTTTATATGGAAGTGATGGAGAGGAAATCTTTTTCCATTATGAAAATGATTGGGGCCAGGTTCGTGAAAATTATATTCAGTTTGAAGGCGTTCTTCGAAATGTAGAAAGACGTTACAAAGAAACAAGCTCTGATTATATTCGTGAGCAAATGGAAAAATACATGGGTGAAAAGGCTTGCCCTTCCTGTAAAGGTCATCGTTTAAAAAAGGAAAGCCTTGCCGTTCAAATATCTGGAAAGCATATCTCACATGTTACGGATTTTTCTATTAATGAGGCTTTAGAGTTTTTCTCTAATGTTGAGCTTTCTGAAAAGGATATGCAGATTGCCAACCTTATTTTTCGAGAAATAAAGGAACGACTTGGGTTCCTTGACAATGTGGGACTTGATTATTTAACGCTAAGTCGTGCAGCGGGGACGTTGTCGGGTGGCGAAGCACAGCGAATTCGTCTTGCTACCCAAATTGGTTCACGATTAACAGGTGTTCTCTACATTTTAGACGAGCCATCGATAGGTCTACACCAACGTGACAATGATCGACTCATAGATACATTAAAGGCAATGAGGGATATTGGTAATACGTTAATTGTGGTAGAACATGATGAGGATACCATGCTTGCGGCAGATTACCTAATCGACATTGGCCCAGGAGCAGGTACCCATGGTGGAGAGATTATTTCAGCAGGAACACCTAATGAAGTGATGGAGGATCCGAATTCCCTAACAGGTCAATACTTAGCAGGTAAAAAGTTCATTCCACTTCCGGTTGAAAGAAGAAAACCGGATGGTCGCTTTATCGAAGTTGTGGGAGCGAAGGAGAATAATTTAAAGAACGTAACAGTGAAGTTTCCTCTTGGTATGTTCGTTGCAGTTACTGGAGTATCTGGTTCAGGTAAAAGTACTTTAGTGAACGAGATTCTTCATAAATCTCTTGCCCAAAAACTTAATCGTGCTAAAAGTAAGCCAGGTGAACATAAAACCATTAAGGGACTTGAACATTTAGAGAAGGTTATTGATATCGACCAATCTCCTATTGGACGAACACCACGTTCGAATCCAGCTACCTATACAGGGGTGTTTGACGATATTCGCGACTTGTTTGCGAATACAAATGAGGCAAAAGTAAGAGGCTACAAAAAAGGTCGATTTAGCTTTAATGTAAAAGGTGGACGCTGTGAAGCTTGCCGTGGAGATGGAATTATTAAAATCGAAATGCATTTCCTCCCAGATGTGTATGTGCCTTGTGAGGTTTGTCATGGGAAACGTTATAACCGCGAAACCTTGGAAGTGAAATATAAGGACAAGAATATCTCAGATATATTAGATATGACGGTTGAAGAGGCGGTTTCATTCTTCGAAAACCTCCCTAAAATCAAGCGTAAAATACAAACGCTGTTTGATGTTGGGTTAGGTTATGTTAAACTCGGACAACCAGCTACAACCTTATCTGGTGGAGAAGCACAACGTGTGAAGCTTGCTTCTGAATTACATCGTCGCTCCAACGGAAAGACGTTCTATATATTAGATGAACCTACAACTGGACTACATGTCGATGACATCGCAAGACTCTTAAAAGTATTACAGCGCCTTGTGGAAAGTGGCGATACAGTCCTTGTGATCGAACATAATATTGATGTGATTAAAACAGCAGATTATATCGTTGACCTAGGTCCTGAAGGAGGAGACAAAGGTGGTACCATCGTTGGAACAGGTACACCAGAAGAAATCGCAAAAATCAAAGCCTCCCACACCGGTCACTACCTAAAGCCGGTCCTAGAACGCGACCGAGAGCGAATGAAAGAACTCATTAAAGAAAAAGAAACCGTGTAGGAGCCAGAGGGACGGTTCTTGTGGCTCCCTTATTAGAAAAATCCCGATTTGCTTCATAGCAGGTTGGGATTTTTTTAGATGTATATTTCTCTCCAAACTGTAAAACTATGGTATCCTGTTAAGAGAATGAATGGTTAGGTGATACCCATGAAAGAACTAGCTCAGAAGAAGCTTTATAGGCTTTGGACCGGAGAATTGGCTGCGGCCATTTTATTCCCAATCCTATGGTTGTTCTATATTCCAACATTTGAATGGTCTAATGAATATTTAACTACTTTTCCACATATATTTGCATTCTGCATTTTAGAAATTATTTTGTTTCAGGGAAGTTATTATTGGTATGTAAAGTGGAAACGCCTCAAGAAGGGGGAACAATCTTCCTTAACAAACAAACAACTGGCACTTTTTCGTATTTTCAAAATCAGTAATCTTGTCTTACTAGTGATTGGACTACCTGTACTTGTCTATCAAGCTACGTTTTCCAAAGGATTATATTGGTACCTTTTCTTATATGGATTTGCCATGATTGAATATATCAATTATTATCATATCCGCCTTTCCTATATGAGTGTGGAGGAAATAAAAGAATTCATCCGACAGAAAGGTTTTCGCGATTCAATTTTAGCTAGGGAAATGAAGAAACATCGAAATTAATACTTATTATCAGACAAGGATTGTACCTTTAAAACGATTTCCTTTGGTCTTACGTCAAGTGAAGCAAGTCTATCAAGTTCGATCCAAACCGGGGTATAGGTTCCTCGGTTTCTATTTTGAATAGAGAACTCCTCTCCCACACCTGTTCCAAATGTACCTTCAATAATCTCGGATAAGAAAAAATATTGTGTTCCACAATAATCGACAGTTCCAATACTTTTATGGATCTTAACTTTTACCCCTAACTCTTCGTAGGCCTCTCTTATGGCGCATTCCCGAGGGGATTCGCTTGGCTCAATCCCGCCACCTGGAAACACATAATAAACAATGTCATCTATATTCCTTTTAATAAGGCAAATCTTATTGTTTTTAATCAAAACAACAGATCCTCTGTCTCTCATTTGAATCCCCCTACCAGTCTCGTTCCGTGGTAATCAGTGGTAGACAAATACCATGGAACCGAGATAAGCTTTTTGTAAAAACAGGGGGACCACAGGAACCGTCCCCATGGCTCCGAAATTGTATAGCGTTTTTTCTAGCTAATTATGATACTATATAATGGTACGGTTCTCCAGTTTTTTCCTCTATTAAATTCTGTTCCCAGGTACCCATTTCAAATTCCAAAAAATAAAAATAGAATAAGAGGTGATGTCTATGCCCTAGAGTAGCAAGGGAAAAAAGTAAAACAAATGTCTATCATGTCATTCTTAGAGGGATCAATCGTCAAATCATTTTTGAGGAAGAAGAGGATTCTTATAAATTTTTGGAGACTCTTAAGAGGGTTAAAGATAAATGTGATTTTGAAATCTATGCGTATTGTTTGATGGGGAATCATGTTCATCTTCTAATAAAGGAAGGGAATGAGGAGATTGGAAATATCATTAGGCGTCTTGGTGCAAGTTATGTGTATTGGTATAACTTAAAATATGAACGAAACGGACATTTGTTTCAAGACAGATTTAAAAGTGAGGTGGTTGAGGACCTTCCGTACTTATTAAATGTAATTAGATATATCCATCAAAATCCACTAAAAGCCGGAATGGTTGAGGATATTTCAAGTTACTTGTGGAGTAGCTATCGTGAATATATAGGAAAGTCTAGAATAATAGAAAAGGACTTTATTTTGAAATTACTTCATACAGATAAAAATATAGCGTTAACCCATTTTAAAACATTTCACATGCAAGAATCTCAAGAAAATCACCTCGAAATCACCGACAAACAGAAACTTACAGACACTAGAGCAACTGAAATCATCAGGAATATCTGCAATGTAGACCACTGCCTAGACCTTCAAAAAATAACCAACCCAACCACACGAGATACACATATCAAAAACCTAAAATCAGAAGGACTATCAACTAGACAAATAGCAAGACTTACCGGAATAAGCCGCAAAGTAATATCAAAAGTATAATTGCCAAAGGGAGACCAAGGGTAGCCAGGGGCCAGGGGGACGGTTCTCCCGGCTCCAGGGTGCAGAAAATTCACAAAAAAGGGGCCGTAGGAACCGTCCCTATGGCCCCAAAGGAGCTCAAAAATGAAAATAATGATTCGGGTTATTGAGATTTTGTTAGGACTTATCTTTTTGGGTGCGGGATTAAACGGCTATGTTGTTTTATTTGGATTTGAACCGTTTGCTCCAACAAGCCCAGCTGCGATGGAGTTTTTGGGTGATGGCTATTTGCTGATCATGGAGAAGGGCGTTGAGATTATTGCAGGCATTTTACTGATCATCCGTAGATATGTACCATTGGTCTTAGTAGCTTTAGCTGGACTAATCGTCAATATTTTGGCATTTCATATTTTTGTAGATTCAGAGTTGCTCTTATTAGCTATTGTGATAACCATTTTTGAAGCAATTTTAACTTGGCACTACCGTGAAAACTTTAAAGGGCTGTTAGAAAGAAAACCAAAGCAAATGAGTCCAGTGGATTGACCTTTTGATTTTTTGAGACAGTTGAGACAGTAAGACGGTTTTTTTGATTCATTGATTAATTTCAAGAAGAGTAACCAAAGGAGCCACGAGAACCGTCCCTATGGTCCCTAAGCCTCGAGGCGTATTTTTATAAATTGTTGAAACCAATATTGTGTAGGTTTCGTATATAGAGGTGTGAAGGGGAGATGTTGAGTGAATACGGATAAATTAATTGCAGCGTTGTGTTACTTTAGTATTTTTTTTGCAGGGTTTATTTTACCAATTGTTGTTTATCTATTTGTACAAAATCCAGAGGTTAAAAAGCATGCCCTCCATGCGTTAATTTCACATATTATTCCAGCGGCTACTGTTATTTTTGTCATCATTCCGTTTTTCTTTATGGGGTCAATGGAGGCATTTGCAGCAGCGATGGTGTTAGTTTTCATTCTATTAGCCATCATTAACATTGGTATCGTAATTTGGAACATTGTAAAAGGAATTCAAGTATTAGCTCACGATGAATTTTAAAGGAGGAATTTACTCATGAAAGAGGAACAAAAACGTATTTTAAAGCTTGTGGAAGAAGGGAAACTTACAGCAGAGGAAGCGATCATTCTTATTGAAAAACTCCATTCGGCTGAAGAAACTAGCGACCCGGCACAAGAAATCAAGACGGAACTTTCAACACAGGTTCAGTACGAGCAATCTCAACAGCAACAACAAAATCAGAACCAGAACACTTATGAAAGTAAAGGGTCAGCGAAGCACAAATTTATGGATTTTATCGATACCGCACTGAAAAAGATTAAGGACCTTGACCTTGACTTTAATTTTGGTAGCTCAGTAGACGTGAAACATATTTTTCAACATAAGGATGTATTCATTACGAAGCTTGACCTAGATGTTTCAAACGGTAGTATCACGATTATTCCATGGGAAGAGCGGGATGTTCGCGTTGAATGTGAAGCAAAAGTATACAACATTGAAAACCAGGAACGAGCGCGAAAGGCATTTTTAGAGGATGTCCTTTTCTCAATTGAAAATGGTGCGCTTCGTTTATCGATTCAGAAAAAGCAAATGAAGGTTCACGCGAAAATCTATGTTCCACAGGAAAACTATGAAAGTATTAAGGCTCGCATGTTTAACGGACCGATTACAGGGGAAAATTTACGAGTAAAGGAATTCCGTGCAAAAACAGCGAATGGCGCTATTACCATCTCAAACTTTGAAACCGATTCAGTTGAAGTAGAAACAGCAAATGGTCATATTAAAGCAAATCAAATCACGAGCAAGGACTTTGAAGCTGAAACAATTAATGGTACAGTAACAGCAACAGGTCTTTTTGAAAAAGTAGACCTTCAAAGCTTTAACGGAAATATTACGTGTGATCTTCAAGGAGATGTCTGCCATACTGCTTTTGTAAAAACGACAACGGGCGGCATTGATATGTTTATTGCAAATGAATACCAAGTTGATGGAGAATTAAAATCAAATCTAGGGAACTTTAAGTCTGAGCTTCCTATGATGTCGATCATTGAAGAGAAAAACGAGGTTGTTCAGAAGTCGCTTCGTTTTAAGGCAAATGAAGAAAAAGCGCAAAAGCTTCATCTCTTTGCCGAAACGAAAACAGGTTCAATTACGATAAAACCACTTTGAGGTGTTAATTATGAAAAAGAAATTATATCGCTCTACCCAAAATAGAATGCTCGGAGGGGTGCTCGGTGGCCTAGCGGATTACACGGGAATCGATGCGTCGCTATTACGTATTCTTGCGGTAGTAGGATTTATATTAGGTGTGGGATCACTAGGTCTCATTTATCTCGTTTGGATATTTATTGTACCAAATGAAGGAGATGTCTATAGATAATGAAATGGCTTGCTAGCATAATTGTCAACAGCATCGTACTCATGGTTGTCGCAGGCTACGTCGATACCTTTCACCTTGAGGGTGTCGGCGCAGCAATCACGGCAAGTATCATCCTGTCGATTTTAAATGTAATCGTCAAACCTATTCTCATACTATTAACCTTGCCTGTCACAGTTCTATCACTAGGTTTATTTTTATTCGTCATCAATGCTATTACCTTAATGTTGACACAATCCATAATGGGAGATTCCTTCGTTATCGAAGACTTTGGAACAGCAGTACTGGCAGCAATCATCATTTCGATTCTGAACCTACTGATTCAAAAAGTAATTGTCGAACCACTTCAGGAGAAAAAGAAATAATTTCACTTTACAGCGTTGTCCAGAAGGATTACGTTGTTTTTTATTGAATTTATAATAAAAAATGTTAAGGAGCCCAGCCATGTTCCCAAAACTAGAAACCGAAAGACTCAGATTAAAAGAAATTGTACATAGTGATGCTCAAGGGATTTTTGACTGTTTTTCAAACCAAGAGGTAACACGCTATTACGGACAGGACCCAATAACCGATTTAAAACAAGCAGAGCAGTTCGTTGAATTCTTTGCAAACAGTTATAAAGAAAAGCGTGGAATTAGATGGGGGATTGAATTAAAGGAAAGAGATGGGCTCATCGGGACAATTGGGTTTAATGCCTGGTCCCCTAAACATAAGCGCGCAGAGATAGGCTATGAACTTCATCCCCAATACTGGCGAAAGGGATATGTATCTGAGGCTGCTTCAAAGGTGATAAGATATGGGTTTAATGAACTTGATTTAAAACGTATTGGGGCAGTTGTGTTTCTTGAGAATAAAGCCTCCAATGATTTATTAGCAAAACTCGGTTTTGAAAAAGAGGGTGTCTTAAGAAATTATATGTACCAAAACGGCGTTCCGCATGATACGAATGTTTACTCGCTGTTAAAATAAAGTAGCTCAAAGACATTCCATGGTGGAGTGTCTTTATATCGTTTATCAAGGATATGTTCCTAACTACCTCACCCCAAACCATTTCTAACATTCTTCACCAATTTTAAACAGAAAAGTTTTGGCGTTACACAGAAAAATGCTAAAATGGAGAATGAGTTTAACTTTGGTAGTAATTAAGCCCTAATCAAAAGAAATATATGGGCCTTTTAAAAAGTGCACAACATCAAATCAAACATAAATCTACATGAATCACAATCGAGGAGGTACGGATGTGCCAAAAGTTAGCACAAAGGATTTAATTGAGAAGTTTAAGTTAGAGTTGGTAAGTGGGGAAGAGGGTATCAATCGTCCAATCACTACAAGTGATATATCAAGACCAGGGATTGAACTTGCTGGATTTTTTGATTATTATCCAGCAGAGAGGATTCAGCTCTTAGGAAAAACAGAACTCACTTTTTTTGATAAATTATCACATGACGAAAAAATGTACCGAATGGAGAAGCTTTGTACAGATATAACTCCTGCAATCATTATCTCGCGTGATATGGAAGTGCCTCCAGAGTTAATTGAGGCTTCGGAGCGTGAATCTGTTCCGGTCATTAAGTCTCCTATAAAAACGACAAGACTATCGAGTAGAATTACGAACTTCTTAGAAAGCAAGCTTGCACCAACAACTGCAGTACATGGTGTTCTTGTGGACATATACGGGGTTGGCGTTCTCATCATCGGTAAAAGTGGTGTTGGTAAAAGTGAAACGGCGTTGGAACTCGTGAAACGAGGGCACCGTCTTGTTGCGGATGACTGTGTAGAAATTCGTCAGGAAGATGATGACACACTTATTGGGAGTGCACCGGAATTGATAGAACATCTCCTTGAAATCCGTGGTCTAGGGATAATCAACGTGATGACCCTATTTGGTGCAGGAGCCATCCGTAACTTCAAACGAATTACGTTAGTCGTCAATCTTGAGCTCTGGGATCAAACGAAACAATATGATCGACTGGGGCTTGAAGAAGAAAAAATGAAAATCATTGATACTGAATTAACAAAATACACCATCCCGGTTCGACCAGGGCGAAACCTAGCTGTTATTATCGAGGTGGCAGCAATGAATTACCGTCTAAAACGAATGGGCTTAAACGCAGCAGAGGATTTTACAAATCGTCTCTCAAGCGCGATAGAATATGGGGAACATGACGACATCTAATAATAACTTTATTCAGCAGAAGGCCTTACTTTTATGAGCGGGGATTAATGCAATTTGTTTACCCAATAAAGTATGAGGTCAAACCTTGGCTGAAGAAAGTTATTGCCTCCGGCGGATGCCTCAGATTTTCAGCGGAAACTTTTCGAGCAAGCTCGAAAAAATCTGGGCGCAAATACGCCAAGGCGCATTTGATTAAAGGAAATAAGGGAGTGGAGAAAGTGGATCGAAATATACAACCATTAGACCCAACATTTTTAGAACTGGGCGCACTACGGATTCAATGGTATGGACTTATTATCGGGCTAGGGACCATGCTTGCCCTTTATCTGGCCATTAAGGAATCAGAACGCAGAGGCATGCATAAGGATACATTTATGGATCTTATGCTGTTTGCAGTTCCAATTGCCATTATCTGTGCAAGGATTTATTATGTCATTTTTAAATGGGACTATTATTCACAAAATCCTTCTAAAATTATTGCGATTTGGGAAGGTGGCATTGCGATTCACGGTGCCTTGATCGGTTCTGTTGTGACAGCAATTGTGTTCGCAAGAGTAAAAGGCATTTCTTTCTGGAAACTTGCCGACATTGCGGCACCAAGTATTATTTTGGGTCAAGCTATTGGTCGTTGGGGAAACTTTATGAACCAAGAAGCACATGGTGGTCTAATTGCGGAAGAAAACATCCAAACCTTCTATAATGTATTGCCAGACTTTATTATGGACCAAATGTATATAAAAGGTGTGTACTATCATCCAACCTTCTTATACGAGTCCATTTGGAGTATAGTAGGTTTTGTGATATTGCTAATGCTTCGAAAGGTCAATTTAAGACGCGGAGAAATGTTCCTCACCTATGTGATTTGGTATTCAATTGGTCGTTACTTCGTTGAAGGGTTGCGTACAGACAGCTTAATGCTTGGTGATATTCGAGTAGCTCAGTTAGTTTCAGTTGTATCGATTATAGGAGCCCTAATTGTACTTGTTTATCGTAGAAAAAAAGGCTATTCAAACGAACGTTATTTACAGAACTAATTTATAAGGGAGAGGGAAAACTTGCTAGACATGATCAAGAGAGGCATCTTAGTAGGATTAAAAACTACTTGGACATTGGGGAAAGTAATTTTTCCTGTTACCCTTCTCGTTACCTTGCTTCAGCACACACCCGTGCTAGATTGGGTGATTACGTGGATTGCGCCTATTATGGGCTGGTTTGGACTATCAGGTGATGCGGCAATTCCGCTTGTATTAGGAAACTTTTTGAACCTCTATGCAGGAATTGGTGCGATTTTAACACTTGATTTGACTGTAAAAGAAGTATTTATTTTAGCGGTCATGCTATCATTCTCACATAATATGATTATTGAGTCTACCGTGGCAGCAAAAGTAGGAATGAAGATTTGGATCATTGTACTCGTGCGACTTGGACTTGCGTTTATCTCTGCCTTTGTTATCAATCTAGTTTGGAATGGCGGTAGTGAACTAGCAAAGTATGGACTTGTATCAGGTACAGAAGAACAAATTTCAGGCTGGGGCAGTATCCTATTAAATGGAATCGAAAAAGCATCATTTGGGATTCTGCAATTAGCCATCATTGTTATTCCACTTATGGTTGTGATTCAAATATTAAAAGAATTAAAATGGTTAGATGTGTTCTCCAGATGGATGAAACCTGTCACAAAAGCACTGGGGATGAAGGAAAATACATCAACAACCTTGGCATCAGGTATTTTGTTCGGCTTGGCTTTCGGAGCGGGTGTAATGATTCAGGCGGTAAAAGAGGATAATGTAGATAAGAAGGATTTAACATTAGCGTTTATTTTCCTAGTGTCCTGCCACGCAGTCGTTGAGGATACGCTTATCTTTGTCCCACTTGGGATTCCGGTTTTACCGTTATTGTTAATCCGTCTCATCACAGCAACGATATTAACAATGGTCGTCGCTTTTATCTGGAAACGTGCCGAGCAAAATAATAGAAAGGAAATTATTTATGGCAATTAAAACACTTTTATTTGATTTAGATGGAACATTAATTGATACAAACGAACTGATTTTACAATCTTTTTTACACACTTTTGAAACATACTTTCCGGACCGTCAATTTACCCGGGAGGAGATCCTGCCGTTCAATGGTCCAACCTTGCATGAATCTTTTTCTTCAGTAGATCCGGACCGCGCAGAAGAAATGATTGCGGAATATCGCAAATTCAACCATGAAAAGCATGATGAACTTGTAACTGAGTTTCCTGGTGTATTCGACACCATCAAAACCTTGAAGGAACAAGGTTATAAAATTGGTGTCGTGACAACAAAAATAAGAAATACAGTTAACATGGGATTAAAACTAACAAAGCTTGATCAATTCTTTGATGTTGTGGTGACATTGGATGATGTTAAAAATCCAAAACCAGACCCAGAACCGGTACTGCTGGCTTTAAACCTGTTGGGTTCAACACCTGAAGAAGCAATCATGATTGGTGACAATTATCAGGACATTGTAGCTGGTCAAAACGCAGGCACAAAGACTGCTGGAGTCGCCTGGTCTCATAAAGGAAAAGACTTCCTATTAGAATACAAACCTGATTTTATGCTAGAGAAAATGAGTGACTTACTGGATATTGTTAAAGGATGAAAAAATAGTGAAACGACGAACCACGCGTTATTATGTTTCAGGTCCCAATTCGCTTTGGCAAATCTATAAAACCGTTTCTTTTTGGAAGGTAGTCAAAAACTTTATTATCATACAGATAGCACGATACACACCGTTTTTAGGTGTGAAAAATTGGCTATATCGCACCTTTTTAAAAATGAAGATTGGCGAAAAAACAGCATTTGCACTCATGGTAGTGCCAGATATTATGTTCCCGGAAAAAATCAGTGTCGGAAGCAATACGGTCATTGGTTTTAATACAACGATCTTAGCCCACGAATACTTGATTAAAGAATACAGACTGGGCGATGTTAAAATAGGCAGCGAGGTTATGATTGGTGCCAACTCTACAATCTTACCAGGCGTCGAAATTGGAGACGGGGCAATAGTGTCGGCTGGCACTTTAGTCCACAAGGACGTTCCTGCCGGAAGCTTTGTCGGGGGAAATCCGATGCAGGTGATTTATACAAAAGAACAACGGGAACAGCGCGAGAAAAAGGAATCTGACCATTTATAATGGTTTGGTTCCTTTTTTGTTGCTCTCATCATAGACTCTCATTCCTCACTCCCCAATCCTCTCCAATTCTTTTTCCAACATCTGTCTCCTTTCTTCCTCTCTTGCTTACAAGTCCCAACTCCACTTTTCAACAGTATTCACACAATCCGCAATCGATTTCAAAAGTTATCAACAATACCCACGGTATCCACAAAAATATTTTATCCACAATCCACAATATACTTCCCAACCAAATCCGAACCAACTAAATTCTGACTTTTTCGTTGACGTTTGGTAGGGATAGGTGTAATATATACTTTATCTTGGTAGTATATTAGCGAACTAAAGCAAAATAATGTAGAGAAAAATATGGAAGCATAAATAAATACAAACTTTGGTGGTGACGAAAATCGTGTTTATGTTTGAAAAACCGTTAGGGATGAGAGATACATTGCCAGCTTTATATGAAGCGAAAAAGAAAATTCGCAATGCCATGTCGTCTCAAATTGAAAGCTGGGGCTATCAATTTATTGAAACTCCAACACTTGAATATTATGAAACAATCGGTGAGGCATCAGCGATCCTCGACCGTCAACTTTTTAAATTATTGGATTCACAGGGACATACGCTCGTCCTTCGACCTGATATGACAGCGCCAATTGCCAGAGTTGCAGCGTCCCGATTATATAAAGGTGAATACCCATTACGTATCGCATACTCGGCGAATGTGTTCCGCGCCCAACAGCATGAAGGTGGGAGACCTGCCGAATTCGAACAAATCGGGGTTGAGTATATTGGTGATACGACAACCAGTGCCGATGCAGAGGTTATATCCCTTATGATTGCAGCACTTAAGCAAGCGGGACTTACCAATTTTACCGTACCAATTGGTCATATTGGCTATGTTAAATCATTGTTTATGGAGATTGTTGGAAACGAAGCAAGAGCTGATGTTCTTCAACGTTATTTATATGAAAAAAATTATGTTGGTTACAGAGAACATGTGAAAAACTTGCCACTTTCTTCTATTGATAAACAACGTTTGCTAACCCTTTTACAATTAAGAGGTAATGATTCGAAAATTACTAAAGCAAAAGAACTAGTCGAATGTGAAGAAGGAAAAAAGGCAGCCGAAGAACTTGAAATGCTGTGGAAAAAGTTAGAGGCATTCGGTGTGACAGAGCATATTAAAATTGACTTTAATCTAGTCAGTCATATGAGCTACTATACAGGAATCCTTTTCGAAATTTACGCGGAGAATGTTGGCTTTTTAGTTGGAAACGGTGGTCGCTATGATCATTTATTTGAAAAATTTGATCGTCCTGCACCGGCGACAGGCTTTGGAATTCGAATTGACCGACTTCTGGAAGCACTTGATCTACCACAGGATGAGCCAGAAATTCATTGTGTAATATTTAGTGCAGAACAACGAGACGAAGCAATTCGCTTTGCAATGAATAAAAGAGAACAGGGTGAGCGCGTCATCCTTCAAGATATCGCTGGAATCAAGGATGTGGATGCGTGCACGAGTGCATTCACGAAAAACACCTTTTTCTTAGGAAAGACAAGGAAGGAGGAAGAGTAAATGAATGACAAATTAACAATTGCGATGCCGAAGGGACGAATTTTTGAAGAGGCGGCACAGCTTTTAAAAAATGCAGGTTACAAGCTTCCTCCTGAATTTGAGGATTCTAGAAAATTAATTATCGACGTGCCAGACGAGCCATTTCGATTCATGCTTGCCAAGCCAATGGATGTTACCACTTATGTGGAGCATGGTGTGGCAGATCTTGGAATTGCCGGGAAGGACGTTATGCTTGAGGAAGAGCGCGACGTATATGAAGTGCTAGATTTGCAAATTAGTAAATGCTATCTCGCGGTTGCAGGGCTACCTGATGTGAAAGTGAAAGGTGTTGCACCTAAAATTGCTACTAAATATCCTAACGTCGCCTCTAGTTATTTTCGAGAAAATGGGGAACAGGTGGAAATCATTAAATTGAACGGTTCCATTGAACTTGCTCCTCTAATCGGATTGGCGGACAGAATTGTGGATATTGTATCGACAGGACGCACTTTAAAAGAAAACGGATTAGTTGAGCTTGAACATATTGCAGATATCACTTCACGCCTTATCGTAAATCCAGTGAGCTATCGCTTAAAGGATCAGCAAATCGACGAAATTGTGGAGAGATTATCTAAAGTCGTATCTTAATAGTTAGAAAGGACCGACACATCATGCGAATAGAACGTGTAACCAACACTGTTTCACTGAAGCGGACAATTGATAGTGGGACTGAGGAACAGAGAAAAGCAGTTTTAGAAATACTTGCGGAAGTACAAAAAGAAGGGGACAACGCCCTTCGATACTATACTGAAAAGTTTGATGGTGTTTTACTTAATGAGTTTAAAGTCATAGATTCAGACATCGAAGACGCTTATCAAAAATTAGATGAGAATATGGTGCAAGTCATTAAAGAAGCAGCAGAAAATATTCGGGATTACCATAGTCGACAGACAAGGCAATCTTGGATGACGATGAAGGATAATGGTACTATCCTTGGTCAAAAAATTACCCCACTTGATGCGGTAGGTGTGTATGTGCCTGGTGGGAAAGCGGCCTATCCATCATCCGTCTTAATGAATGTCATCCCAGCGCAGGTTGCTGGTGTCAAGCGAATCGTGATGGTTTCACCACCTGGGAAGGATGGTACAATCCCTGCAGGGGTACTTGTTGCAGCTGATATCCTGGGTGTCAAAGAAATCTATAAGGTCGGCGGTGCTCAGGCAGTTGGCGCCTTGGCATTTGGTACTGAAACGATCAAGCCTGTTGATAAAATTGTCGGTCCTGGAAATATATTTGTCGCGTTAGCAAAGCGTGAGGTTTATGGAAATGTGGATATCGACATGATTGCAGGACCAAGCGAGATCGTCGTGTTAGCAGATGAAACAGCACTTCCAAACGAAGTTGCAGCTGACCTTTTATCACAAGCAGAGCATGATGAGCGGGCATCAAGTATCCTTGTAACGCCGTCAATGGAGCTTGCTGAATCTGTTGCTAAAGAAGTTGAAAAACAATTATCGCTCCTGCCTCGTGAGGAAATTGCGAGAGCTTCTATTAATGATTTTGGTGCCATTTATGTCACAAACGATGTAGAGGAAGCCATCAAGGTAGTAAATGAGCTTGCACCGGAGCATCTAGAAATCATGACAAAGGAACCTATGGAGAAGGTCGGAAAAATCAAGCACGCTGGTGCAATATTTATCGGTCGTTATAGCTCAGAGCCTGTTGGCGACTATTTCGCTGGTCCTAACCATGTTCTTCCAACAAACGGAACAGCACGTTTTTCAAGCCCATTAAGTGTGGATGATTTTACGAAAAAATCAAGCATCATTTCATATAGCAAACAAGCAATCATAGATAACGGTCCAAAGATTGCGGCTTTCGCAAGACTTGAAGGGTTGGAAGCACACGCAAGAGCAGTTGAGGAACGATTAAAATAATTCACAAAATTGAAGATTCACCTGTGGATTCTGTGGGTAATCTTCCACCAAAACGAGTAATACCAAGCATTTATTAAGGATTATAAAATTGTGGATAACGGTAGGTGTAATCATGACAAGACAAGCAAAAGTTGAACGTAAAACAAATGAAACGGATATTAAACTAGATTTTACAGTAGATGGAGAAGGAATTTCAAAGCTAGATACGGGAGTTCCATTTATGTCCCACATGCTTGACCTTTTTACAAAGCACGGACATTTTAACCTGACTGTAGATGCAAAAGGTGATACAGAAATTGATGATCACCACACAACAGAGGACATTGGAATTTGTTTAGGACAGGCCTTACGCGAAGCGCTAGGAGATAAAAAAGGAATCAAGCGCTACGGAAATGCATTTGTTCCAATGGATGAAGCACTCGCACAGGTTGTCATCGACCTTGGAAACCGACCACACTTTGAGTTAAAAGCGGAATTTCCAAGCTCTCGTGTTGGTACATTTGATACCGAACTCGTACATGAATTTTTATGGAAGCTTGCATTAGAAGCTAGAATCAATCTCCATGTCATTGTTCATTATGGTCACAACACACATCACATGATCGAAGCGATTTTTAAAGCATTAGGTCGTGCATTAGATGAAGCAACTATAGTTGACCCACGCGTTAAGGGGGTCCCGTCAACGAAAGGGATGTTATAGATGATCGGCATAATAGATTACGGCATGGGGAATTTATACAGCGTTTCTAAGGCGCTTGAACGGATGAACCACGAATACTTTATTTCTAGTTCACCAGAAGAGCTCAGAAAAGCTGACGGCTTGATTTTACCAGGTGTGGGTTCCTTCAAAGATGCAATGGGAATTTTACATGAAAAAGAGTTAGTGAGCTTTATAAAAGAATCCGTAGCAGAAGGGACACCCCTTCTGGGAATTTGTCTTGGTATGCAGCTATTGTTTGAAGAAAGCGAAGAAAATGAACTCACACAAGGGCTTGGCCTATTAAATGGGAGAATTACCAAATTTCCTGGAGTAACAGCAAGTGGAGAAACCTACAAGGTGCCACATATGGGCTGGAATGATCTTAACCTGATAAATCCTTCACCACTCTTACAGAATATCGAGGGTGGACATGTCTATTTCGTACACTCCTATTATGCGATAACTGACAATGAAAATGTAATCGCAAGTAGTACCTATGATGTAGAGGTTCCAGCTGTTGTCGGAAAAGGAAATGTGTTTGGAACCCAGTTTCATCCGGAAAAAAGTAGCGAGTTAGGTTTGAAAATTCTACAAAACTACGCTGCAATCGTGGAAAAGAAGGTGTCAATATGAGTACTTTTACCATTTATCCTGCAATCGACATGCGTGGTGGCAAATGCGTTCGTTTGCTTCAAGGGGATTATAATAAGGAAACCGTATATGGTGATTCTCCATTTGATATGGCAAAAGCTTTTGCTGATGCAGGTGCTGAGTGGATCCATATGGTAGATTTAGATGGAGCAAAAGCGGGAAAGCGTGTAAATGACCAATATGTGCTTGAGGTTGCGAACAAGCTGGAAGCAAAGGTTCAAATCGGGGGTGGCATTCGAACGGAAGAGGATGTTGCCTATTATATTGAAAATGGCGTTGACCGTGTGATTTTAGGAAGTGCTGCCATTTCTAATCCTGATTTCGTTAAGGATATGCTTAAGAAATACAAAGAAAAAATTGCAATCGGCATTGATGCAAAGGACGGTTATGTTGCAACAGAAGGATGGTTAAACACTTCTTCAGTTAAAGCGACTGATTTAGGTGTCGAGCTTGCGAATGCGGGGGCCGAAGTGTTTATTTTTACGGATATCGCAACCGACGGCATGCTCAGTGGTCCAAACATCGATGCGGTTGCAACACTTGCAGCTGCAACAGGTAAACAAGTCATTGCTTCAGGTGGGGTTAGTTCAATCAAAGACCTTAAAGCACTCAGCAAGTTAGTGGAGCAAGGTGTTGCTGGTGCTATTGTCGGAAAAGCAATTTATACCAACCAATTTACTGTCAAAGAGGCGTTGGAAGAGGTGAAGAGCAGATGATCACAAAACGTATCATTCCATGCTTAGATGTAAAGGATGGTCGGGTCGTAAAAGGAATTCAATTTGTTGGGCTTCGAGATGCAGGTGATCCTGTTGAACTCGCAAAATTTTACGATTCCGAAGGTGCAGATGAATTGGTTTTTTTAGATATTTCAGCTTCTCATGAAGGCCGAAAAACGATGGTTGAGGTTGTTGAAAAAGTCGCTGCAGAGCTTGCGATTCCTTTTACAGTAGGAGGAGGAATCAATTCCTTAGAGGATATGAAAAAAATTCTTCGTGCTGGCGCTGACAAGGTTTCACTCAATACGGCAGCTGTCACAAATCCAGACCTCATTAAAGAAGGAGCGAATTTCTTCGGCTCTCAATGTATCGTTGTTGCAATCGATGCGAAATATGATGAGGGACTTGGTAGCTGGCGTGTATATACACATGGTGGTCGTAACGCAACCGAATGGGAGGTTGTCGCTTGGGCACAGGAAGTAGTAAAACGGGGTGCTGGTGAGATCTTATTAACGAGCATGGACGACGATGGCAGTAAGGATGGCTTCAATCTAGAATTAACAAGACGAGTCAGTGAAGGAGTTTCCGTTCCAGTCATCGCTTCAGGTGGTGCTGGAAATGCTGAGCATTTTGTCCGTGCCTTTACTGAAGGTAAAGCGGACGCGGCATTAGCGGCAAGTATTTTTCACTATAAAGAAACATCTGTAAAAGAGGTTAAAAACGTTTTAAGAGAGAAAGGGGTCAATGTCCGATGAATACAGCAGACATTAAATTCGATGAAAAGGGACTTGCTCCAGCCATTGTACAAGATGCTGTTAGCAAAGAGATTTTAACACTTGCTTATATGAATGAAGAGTCACTTCGCAAATCTATTGAAACACGTGAAACATGGTTTTATAGCCGTTCACGTCAAGAGCTTTGGCATAAAGGAGAAACCTCCGGAAATACCCAAAAAATTGTCGATATAAAATACGATTGTGACAAGGATGCTATTCTACTTTTAGTTGAGCCTGCAGGACCTGCATGCCACACTGGTAACTATACATGCTTTAATGAATCTTTACTGGGAGAAGCAAACGAAGTGACTTCTGACCGCTTTGCCATCCTCAATGAACTTGAAAAAGTAATTGCAGAGCGCGAAGCAGAAATGCCAGAGGGAGCGTATACAACATACCTATTTGAAAAAGGTGTCGATAAGATCCTGAAAAAAGTAGGAGAGGAAGCTTCCGAGGTGATTATTGCAGCCAAGAATCGCAGCCATGAAGAATTAAAATGGGAAGCTGCAGACCTGATTTATCACTTACTTGTCTTACTTCGTGAACAAAAGCTTCCACTTGATGACGTATTGTCTGTTTTACAAAAAAGAAGATAATGATTTCAAAGGGTACTTATCCACAATAAGTATCCTTTTTCATCCCTTTATTTTACTAGAATGAAAATAGTTTATCCCCTATATCCACAATATCCACAATCCAAACCGAATTTCAGTGTATAACTTACCTGAATTCAGTAAAAACTTCAGATTATTCACATAAAACAAAAAGTTGTCCACATTATTCACATTGTCCACAAAATACCATAACAATGTTTTTCGTTTTTAACCAAGCCCCCCTATGTTTCAATCACTTATATATGTTATACTACCTTGGGAAATAATTTTATTCGGATTTATTTATGGAGGACCCCGATGGAAAAACAAAACGTAAAAGTTAGACAACATGCATCAAAGATTATTCCGTTTATCCAGACGGGAGAATATTATTTTAAAAAAGGATTAAAGGCGTATCGCCAGCATGATATATATAAATCGATTAAGCATTTTAAACGAGCGATTGAGCTTGAGCCGAATGAGCCGATGTTTTTATGCCAACTATCGGTTGCGCTGACTGAAATCGGTGACTATGTCCTATCAAATCAATATCTTACTAAAATCATAGATGAGCCAAAATTCGATATGCCTGAGTGCTATTATTTCATGGCTAACAATTATGCACATTTAGGCTTGTTCCAAGAGGCCGCAAAACATGCAGAATGGTATTTAGAGCGGGAACCTGATGGTGATTTTGTTGAAGATGCCGAGGATTTGCTTGACTTATTACGTCTTGAAGAAGGCGACGACGAGATTTCCGCAAACCATCAGGATGAACTCATTGTGAAACAGGAACATGCACGTGAATTCCTTGAAACAGGGAGATTGGACGAAGCGGTGACCCTTTTAAAGGAAATTATTCGTGAGTATCCTGAATTTTGGTCTGCTTATAATAATTTGGCACTTGCTTATTTTTATTCAGGTGATGTGGAAAATGCATCTGAGATCTTAGATGAGGTCTTGAGTAAGAATCCTGGAAATCTACATGCGCTATGTAATTCTCTTGTTTTTTTATATTATCAACGTAAAAATCAACAGGTAAAAGAGTTAACGAGACGATTATCATTCATTCAGCCGATTTTGTTTGAACATCGTTATAAACTAGGTGCAACCTTTGGGTTAATCGGAAGACATGACCTTGCTTATAAATGGTTACGTAATTTACAGCGTAGCGGTTTTGAAGGAGATGAAACCTTTTATTATTGGCTTTCCTATTCTGCTTATTTTACAGAGCATTTTGATGTTGCCAAAAATGCGTGGAAGCGAGTGCTCGAAGAAAATTCAAGTAAAAAGGGTTCAGCACCTTGGGAATCTGACTCCACAAAGCCAATAAGTGATGTGCTCGACCGTTGGTTGACCGGTGATTTTATTGAAGAACGCTTATATGGTTTATTTTTAGCAAGCAAGACAAATTCATCTTTGGCACGTAAGGATTTAAAGCATATTCAATTTCACGCGACACTTGAACAGGAATTTGCAAATTATGTTTTAGCTAAAATGAAAAAGTCGGAAAAAATACCGTCATATATCATTGATGGATATAATATTGCAGACACATTATTTACAAAAAATAAACATGATGATTCTGCAAATGAAGAACTGTATTTAACATGGTTAATGATCTACGATGAGGCAGTTAAGCGTCAGTTCAATGTATCAAACTGGCAGGCTTGGGCTGCTGCAACAGAATACATTTGGCGTAATCACGTGTCACGGACCATTACCCAAAAACAAGTTGCGGAAAAGTATAAAATTTCGAAGGCGACTGTCATGAAGTATGTAAAATTTGTTAAAGAACTCCTACATTGAGCATATTAATAGCGGATTTTGTCAGGATTTTATAGGATAGGGGTAGGAGATACTAAACGATATATCAAATTTTACTCATGAAGTTAGGAGAGACGTAAAAATGACGGAAGAAAAAATTTATGATGTCATTATTATCGGTGCCGGACCTGCAGGCATGACGGCTGCCGTCTATACTTCTCGTGCAAATCTATCAACATTAATGCTTGAGCGCGGGATTCCTGGTGGTCAAATGGCAAATACAGAGGAAGTTGAGAACTACCCAGGTTTTGACCATATTTTAGGACCTGAGTTATCAACAAAAATGTTTGAGCACGCGAAAAAATTCGGTGCAGAATATGCGTATGGGGATATTAAAGAAGTCATCGATGGTGAAGAATATAAAACAGTAGTTGCAGGTAGTAAAGAATATAAAACTCGCGCTGTGATCATCTCAACTGGTGCGGAATATAAGAAAATTGGTGTACCGGGTGAGAAAGAACTTGGTGGCCGTGGCGTTTCTTATTGTGCAGTATGTGATGGTGCATTCTTTAAAAACAGAGAGCTTGTTGTAGTAGGAGGCGGAGATTCGGCAGTAGAAGAAGGCGTGTACTTAACTCGTTTCGCTTCTAAGGTAACAATCATTCACCGCCGTGATGAGCTACGTGCTCAAAAGATCCTTCAACAACGTGCATTTGATAACCCGAAAGTGGAGTTTATCTGGAATCATACAGTTAAAGAAATTCACGAAAAAGATGGCAAGGTTGGTAGCTTAACGCTTGTTAATACACAAACCGGTGAGGAATCTGAATTTGGTGCAGATGGCGTATTCGTATACGTTGGAATGCTACCACTTTCAAAACCATTTGAAAGCCTAGGCATCACAAACGAAAATGGCTATATTGAAACAAACGAAAACATGGAAACAAAAGTGCCGGGCATTTTCGCAGCAGGTGACATCCGTGAGAAACAACTTCGTCAAATCGTAACCGCAACAGGTGACGGAAGCATCGCTGCCCAAGCAGCACAGCATTATGTCGAAGAATTAATGGAAAAAATAAAAGCATAAACTTAAGCGCCTATTAGATAACTGATAGGCGTTTTTTTATTTTTCCCCTTTTTAAATTATAAGTATTTTTTATAGATTTAAATAGAATATTAATATTTTATTTATTTCTGAAAACGTTTTACAATGATGTTGAATATTGGAACGGAGGGGAAAGCCATGACAAAAAAATATAAATATGATGTTGTAGTCGTAGGTGCTGGGAATGCTGCATTATGTGCCGCAATTTCTGCCAGAGAACAAGGAGCAAACGTATTAGTACTTGAAAAGGGTCCAAGAGAAAAACGTGGTGGTAATTCATATTTTACGGATGGTGCTATTCGATTTGCCTATAATGATTTAAATGACATTCGTGTATTAATGCCTGAATTAACGGATGAAGAGGCAGCAAAAATAAACATGCCTCAATATTCAACTGAAGATTATTTCGATGATCTAATGAAAGTTACAGGTGGAAAAAGCGATCCTGAATTAGCAAATCAACTTGTCTCTAATTCGTATATAACCATTGAATGGATGAAACAACAGGGTGTTGAATTTGAATTAAACTATGCAAACCAGTCTTTTAAAAAAGATGATATTATCCAATTTTGGGGAGGTTTACCTGTAAAAACAAAAGGAATTGGAATGGGGCTAGTTAAAAGGCTTTTTAAACGCGCAGAAGATCTTGGAATTGATATATGGTATGAATCCCCTGCTATCCAGTTAGTAACGAGTGAAAATAGGATTTCGGCTATTGTTGTAAAACAACAAGATAAAGAGGTAATCGTAAACACAAATAGTGTCGTATTAGCGTGTGGTAGTTTTGAAGCAAATAAGAAAATGCGTGGAGAAAATCTTGGTGAACAATGGGAAGCGGCGAGAGTAAGGGGAACAGAATTTAATACGGGTGCTGGTATAAAAATGGCATTAGAAGTAGGTGCCCAAAAACATGGTCAATGGACGGGATGTCACTCAATAGGTACCGATTATAATGTTCCAGCTGTAGGAGATTTTAATAAACCTGGCGATATTTTTAAAAAGCACTCATACCCATTAGGAATAATGGTTAATAAAAGTGGTGAAAGATTTGTAGATGAAGGAGCAGATTTTCGAAATTATACGTATGCCAAATACGGCGCAGAGGTGTTGAAACAACCTGATCATGTAGCTTTCCAAATATTCGATGGTCAAGTTAGGAGTAAGTTGAGGGAAGAATATAACCTACCTGAAGCTACAGGTTTTGTCTCAAAAACGTTGGAAGAGTTAGCAGAACTACTCCCAGTAAACAAGGAGCAATTCCTAGACACGGTATCACAATACAATCTTGCGGTACATGAAGGGGAGTATAATCCGTCAATAAAGGATGGAAAAAGAACCGAAGGAATTAATCCTCCCAAATCAAACTGGGCATTACGACTTGAAGAATCCCCATTTTATGCTTTTCCTGTTACGTGTGGGATAACCTTTTGCTTCGGTGGGGTACATGCAAATAAAAATGGGGAAGTCTTAAATGAAAGTAACGAACCGATTAAGGGGCTATATGCTGCGGGTGAAATGATAGGTGGTATTTTCTATGATAATTATCCTGGTGGTTCTGGATTAATGTCAGGTGCTGTTTTTGGGAAAATCTCTGGAGAAAATGCAGCGCAATACTCGTTAACCGAAACAGTTATGAAATAAAATAAAAAACCTTTGAGTAAATAAAGAAGGATTCCTCAAAGGGTTTTTTCTATTAACCATAATTCTTATTTTTTATAAATGAGATAAACTTTTTGATCATTGGATATTCCAAATCTTCTAATCTATATAGAAGCCATGTATCTCTTACTATTACCTCCTCATCCTCATCCGTTAAAACGATTTTATGTAATTCAGGATATTCGGTTAAACCAATACTTGGAACAATCGCATAGCCAAGTCCTTTTGTAACCATTTTTATACATGTTTCTATGTTATCTATGTCCATTGCAACTGTACAAGGCTTCACATAGTTTTGTTGCCACCATCGTTCAATTGTTTGCTGGAGGTCATTTTCGGTTTTAAAATTAATTCTCGGTAACTCGTGTAACTTTTCAATATTAATTTGTTCCCTCGATATGATACATAACGATTCTCTTTTTAATAGAATCTTACCTTCCTTCCAATAATTATCTCCTCTAACGATCGCGAGATTTATCGTATCCTTTTCCAGCATTTTTAAAATTGATTGACTTAAATCGGTAGTCACATGAAATTGTACATTTGCATTTTCATCTAAAAAATCTTTCAAAATATCGGGTAGCATATATCTAGCGAAATTTCTTGAAACTCCTATTCGTATCATTCCACCATCTGTATCATTCATATTTAACAAATGATCTTTTACCTTTTGAAAGTTATATAACATATTATTGGCATATTGGATGAGGAACTCGCCCTCTTTCGTAAATTTAATGCCCTTTTTTGTCCTGAACATTATTTTTACACCTAATTCTTGCTCAATACTTTTAATTCTATAAGTCAATGCAGGTTGTGAAATATAAACCTTCTCAGCAGCACGTGTAATGTTTTTTTCCTCGTAAAGAATTTTTAATATAGTCCAATCCTTACTGTCCAAATTTAATGCCTCCTCTTAAAAGCTGTGCTTTAAAGGATTTGTTTATATTGAATAATCGGGTGTTACTTATAATCATGATATCAGAAGAATTTAAATTTTCACTATAAATGCTATGTAAAAATGGTAAATAGATATTATTTTTTAATTAGCTAGAGCTTACTATAAAAAATTTTTATAACTACACCCAAAATTCATGAATTGGAAGAATAGATAACCCCTGGTTCAGTTCGGTTGGGAATATCCAAGGTTTATTTACGTTTTATGCACTGCAACTATTAAAAGTACGGGAGAAAGAGTCTCGCACTTTTTTTGCTTTATGAAAAACCATTACCGTTAAAACAAAAAATATCATCCACCGTATAGTCCTAAAGACAAGCTCATTTCTTAAATTTTGGCACGGTATTTGCATATTTAATTGACGATGAATTTAGTCTTTTAAAGGGGGAGAGTGCTAAAAACGTAGAAACATGATTACGTGTCACTTGCTATTTTTTTGAGGGGGGATTGCGGCTTGTACGCAGATATCATTATTAAAGGAAATGCGATTTTTACCGGGAATGAGTGTAATCCAATAATGGGAGCAGTCGTTATCAAAAACGATCAAATCCTGTGTGTGGATGAAAGTGAAAACGAAAACGATTATATAGGACCACAGACAAAGGTTATTCACGCAGAGAATAAGCTTGTATTACCTGGTTTTCATGATTTTCATCTTCACCTTGTATTAGGGAGTATGTTTAGCGAGTTCACCACACTTACTGAATGCTCGTCGGAATCAGAGGCTGTTCAAAAAATCTATCATTATGCAGAGGAGAATCCTAATGAACCTTGGGTATTAGGATTTGGCTGGCATCATGTACGTTGGCCAGGGAAAAAAACACCAACCCGCCATTCCCTTGATCAACTCATCCCAAATCGCCCAGTGTTCCTGTTAAATGAGGAAGCACATAGTGCATGGGTAAACTCAGAAGCTCTTAAAGTCTTAAATATAACAAAAGATACACAAGATCCTCCATTTGGTTTGATTGAAAAAGATCAAAATGGAGAACCCACTGGCTTTTTGTATGAAACAGCCGTAAAGCTTGTTGCTGAAAAAGCCTATCAATTCTCAGAGGAAAAACAGCGAAAATTAATGGATGCCTTTTTGAAAAAAGCTGCTTCCCATGGAATTACATCGGTAAGTGATATGCTTCCATTGCCGGGCTTTGAATTGGGGTCTCCATCCTTTTATGCGACCTATGAAAAAGAAGGTAAATTAACAACAAGAATACACTTCTTATCATCCCTCAATGGGGACTTATCAAAGGCGAAATCCTACCGTGAACTATACCAATCTGATAAATTACAGTTTTCCGGATTAAAACAATTTATTGACGGCGTTCCAACTACGTATACGGGTTATTTAATTGAGCCGTATTCAGACCGACCTGAAACAGTAGGTGGCATGTTGTTTGAAGAAGAAACCTATATGAGATGGATTAAGGAAGCTGACAAGGAAGGCTTTCGTATCCGGCTACATGCCTGTGGCGATGGGGCGGTCAGGTTTGGACTTGATTGCTATGAAGCAGCACAGAAGCAAAATGGAAAGCGAGACTCAAGACATACGATTGAACATATTGAGGTTATTCACCCGGATGATATAGATCGTTTTGAGGAGCTTCAGGTCATTGCATCGATACAACCTGAGCATATGAGTGCAGAATCAATGGAGGGGCATACATACCTTGATCGATTGGGCCCAAAACGGTCGCGATATACATGGCCGATTGGATCCCTAAACAGGAGTGGCGCGTCCATTGCTTTTAGTAGTGATTATCCGGTTGTTGATATGAATCCGATGATTGAAATCTACCGTGCTGTAACTAGAAGAAATGCAGATGGAACACCAGAAGAGGGTTGGAATCCACAAGAAAAAATATCGCTTGTAGAAGCTCTACAATTCTACACGAAGACTCCTGCTTATGGAAATTTCCGTGAGGATGATTTAGGAACGCTTGAGGCTGGAAAAAAGGCTGATGTAATCATCTTAGATAGAGATCTTTTTTCAGTAGATGTGAAAGAGATTCTAGAAGCAAAAGTTGAAATGACAATAATGGATGGAAATATCGTGTATTCACGAGGACAAACCAAAAAGCCGGAAGGGGCCATGTGAATGTATAAGAAAACGAAAATAGTCGTACTTTCTTTTATTTTAATAGCGCTGACATTTTTATCTGCTTGCGGAGGAAGTGAAGCAGGAGGAGCTAAACAATCGGATGAGAAGGTATTAAATTTATTCAACTGGGCGGAATATTTGCCACAAGAAGTGATCCAACAATTTGAAGAGGAAACAGGTATAAAGGTAAATTATGATGCGTACTCAAGCAACGAGGAAATGATGGCGAAATTACAAGCAGGAAATACCCAGTATGACATCGCTGTAGCCACAACATTTTTCGTTGATATTCTATTGAAACAAGATTTAATCCAAAAAATCAATAAAGAAAATATCCCAAATGTCAAAAACTTAGATTCAACGTTTACGACAGCTGAATTTGATAAAGAGGGGGACTATTTCATTCCTTATCTTTGGGGTTCGGGGGTTTTATTTCAAAATACGGAACTCGTTGACTTTGAAATTAAAGGCTATGAAGATCTATTTCGACCAGAACTTAAAGATAAGGTCGTTTTACCAGATGACCAACGAGGGGTAATTGGGCTTGCTCTTCAAATGCTAGGATATTCTATGAATACGACTGACGAAAAAGAATTAGAAGAAGCGAAAGAAAAGCTTTTGGAACTTCGTCCAAATATTAGGGCATTTAACACAGAACCTAAAACGATGATGATTGCTGGAGATGTTGCGGCAGGAATGGCATGGACAGCTGAAGTATTTAATGCTCAAAAAGAAAATCCAGCTATTGTTCCAATTATTCCTGAAGAAGGCTTAATGGTTTTCCACGACAATTTTGTTATTCCAAAGGACGCACCGCATCTAGCAAATGCAGAAAAATTTATCGACTTCCTACTTCAACCTGAAATCAGTAAACTAATTTCCACAACATATCCGTACGGAAACCCAAATGTGGAAGCGTATAAATTGCTTCCCGAGGACTTAAAAAATAATAAAGTTGTGTATCCAGACCTTGATCAAGTTACAAATGTACAACAAGCGCTTGATATTGGAGAGGCAACACAATTATATGATCGTATTTACAGTGAATTAAAAGCAGGAAATTAATGGATAAATGGTAGATTCCATCTCTGGGTCTACCATTTTTTTATGAAACCTTCAAACGCTAGCGAATTGGCATGTTTTTTGCATTTAACTTTTGCAAAGGGTTTCTAACAAGGGGGAGGATAATGGCATGTCGGTAAACATGGTCGAACTACAAAATATTAACAAACAATTTGGGGAAACGAAGGTTGTCCAAAATGTGTCATTGAATGTAAAAGAGGGAGAGTTTTTAACATTACTAGGACCGAGTGGATGTGGGAAAACAACGACTCTCCGTATGATTGCTGGTTTCGAACAGCCTACCTCAGGCAGTATTCTTTTAGATGGTAAGCATGTTGAAGGAATACCTGCAAATAGACGAAATGTGAATACAGTCTTTCAAAGCTATGCCCTTTTTCCACATATGAATATTTTTGATAATGTGGCATTCGGATTGAAAATGAAAGGCGTTGATAGAGGAGTTATTAAAGAAAAAGTCATGAAAATGCTAGAACTTGTTCGATTACAAGGCTACGAAAAAAGAACTCCAGGGCAGCTAAGTGGTGGTCAAAAGCAACGGATTGCGATCGCACGAGCTTTGATTAACAATCCAAAGGTGATTTTATTAGATGAACCCCTGGGAGCCCTAGATTTAAAGCTTCGAAAACAAATGCAAGTTGAATTGAAGCATCTTCAACAACAACTTAAAATCACATTTATTTATGTTACTCATGATCAGGAAGAGGCACTTACGATGTCGGACCGGATTGCCGTTATGAATAATGGATTCATAGAACAGCTTGGTTCTCCGATTGAAATCTATGAAAAACCACAAACCAAGTTTGTTGCTGATTTTATTGGGGAAACGAATCTATTTGAAGGGAACATTTCAAGGTTAGATAACCGCTATGCGTATTTAGATTTTGGTGGAAAAGAAATTGAAGTAAAGAACGAAGGACTAAGGGTTGGAGAAAAAGTATTTGTTACCATTCGCCCCGAACGTATTAAAATCGTGGAGAATCAGTCTCCCAAAACGAATTCTGTGCAATTAAAGGGAAGATTTAAGGAACTTATTTATGTGGGATCCATTTCAAAGATGGTGGTTTTACTTGAAAATGGGAAGGAAGTTGTTGTGAATGAACAAGCAGCAGGCTCCCAAATAACTGACTACATCAATAAGGATATTTATTTAACATGGGGAGTCGACCATGGGGTTGTAATGAAGGAATAGTTCAGACTGTTGACAGAATCTCGTATCCTGCTTTGTTTAGCTTCTAGTCCACTCATGAAGGCAACTTCAATTCCCATTTGTCCAACAAACTTTTTCAAGATAGTTTGAAAAAAATCGTAAAGAGCTTGGATTTTCCAAGCTCTTTTCTCTGCTATCCATTTTTCCTCATCAACAACCGTTCGCCGAAAATGACAGCACCAAGTGTAACAAGGAGCATTAATGTTGATAATGCGTTAATTTCCGGGGTTACCCCATACCGAACCATTGAGAATATTTGTAATGGAAGTGTTGTACTTCCTGGACCTGCTACGAAGAAGCTCACGATTACATCATCCAAAGAAATGGTAAATGAAAGCAATGCACTTGCTACAATCGCGGGTCCTATAATCGGTAAGGTAATCAGTCGGAACGTTTGCCACTCACTAGCCCCTAAATCCATGGCTGCCTCTTCCACAGAACGATCAAATCCTTTCAAACGAGCCCGTACAACGACGACAACATATGGAATACAAAATGTAATATGGGAAATGATAAGTGTCCAGATGCCTAAAGGCATTTTTACCATTGAGAAGAAGGCTAGTAATGCAATCCCCATTACAATCTCTGACATGACAAGGGGAATATAAAGCATTCCATCAAGCATCGATTTTCCTTTGAAATGGTATTTGTACATCCCAACAGATACGAGGGTTCCTAAAATCGTTGAGGCAATCGTAGAGACAATTGCCACGATAATTGTAATTTTAGCTGCCTCTAATACTTCTGTATTCGACCAAAGCTTCGCATACCATTCAAACGTAAATCCTGTCCACACAGCGTTAAGTTTTGATTTGTTAAATGAAAATAGTATTAAAATCAGTATTGGTAAATACAAAAAGGAATAAATAAGAGCGCCATATATGATAGCCGACCATTTTGAAAACCTCGAATTCACCTTACATCACCCCCAAGTCATCTTTATTACCTTTAGAAATACGTAGATAAACGAAGATTAAGATCATGGTTAAAATGACTAAAATAACCGATGATGCAGCTCCAAATGGCCAATCCCTTGCAGTAAGGAACTGATTTTTAATCAGATTACCAATCATCATTGTTTTTGCTCCGCCCATTAGATCGGGAATAAAAAACAGTCCCAAAGTTGGAATAAATACAAGTAGTGATCCAGCTACGATACCGGGCATCGTTAGAGGAAGTGTAATTTTCATAAAGGTTTGCCAGCCTTTTGCTCCTAAATCACTAGCAGCCTCCAAATAGGATTTATCAAGCTTTTCGATTGAAGCATACAACGGAAGTACCATAAATGGAAAGAGAGTATATACAAGCCCGATTAATATGGCTCCATTGTTATAAAGTAACGCAAGTGGTTCTGAGATAATTCCAATACTGATTAGCAGATGGTTGATTACTCCTTCAGTACGAAGCAAAATTATCCAAGCATATGTACGGATAAGTGAGTTCGTCCAAAAAGGAATGATAACCAGAAACAATAAGAATGTTCGATACTTAGGGGAAGAACGAGCAATAATATACGCAAAGGGATATCCAAATATAATACATATGACGGTGGTGACTGTTGCCATCAAAATAGACATGAGTAAAATATTCAAATATAAAGAATCAAAGAATCGGGCGTAATTCTGCCATGTGAAAATATTTTCAATTCCACCATACGTACCCCTAGTCATAAAACTCACAACAAGAATTAGGACAATTGGGATAAATAAAAATGCAATCATCCAGATTGTGACTGGGGATAGCATCCAAATCGCCCCTGTCCCCTTTAGCCTCCTCTTTTTCGGTCGTTTATTGAGCAACGTAACCGGTTGATTTGTAGATAGCTCCTCTTTATTCATCTCTGACCCCTCCTGCATTAAAACGATTACCTTTTATATATGCAAGATTCATTCCAATCCTAAAAGTTTTGAAATAAAAAAAGAGTAGGAAAACCTAAGAAAGTTCTTATGCACATGTGAATAACTTATTCATTCTTGCATAATGCCTATCCACAACAGAATGTATGACAATCTAAATGCTCCTGCAAATATTTGCGAAAACGTAAATTTGGTACGTTACTTGCATAAATTTATTTTAGATACAAACGGAAAATGTAGGAGAGTGGATTTTTTGAAACAACTTTCAATGTGGGAAGCAATTACAAATAAGAAAAAACAACGTGCATCTTTATCCGGTAACGAAGAGTGTGATGTAGTCATTATTGGAGGAGGTTTTACGGGGCTATCAACGGCTTATCATTTGCAAAAGAAAAACGTCAAAACAATTGTACTTGAAAAAAGCTATCTCGGTAGCGGAGCAAGTGGTCGAAATGGTGGCCAAATTTTAACAGGCTTTATTGACTCGATGAGCTCACTTGCGAAGAAAAAAGGATTGGACACGGCAAGGAAAATGCTTCAAATGTCTTTGGATTCCATTGAATTAATTGAACGGATTAGTAAGGAAAATCAAATTTCCTGTTTCTTCAAACGTACCGGCCATCTTTACGCTGCCTATAAGCCTACACATATCGACTGGTTAAAGAAAGAGCAAAAAATCCTGGAAAAGGACTTCGACTACAAGGTTCGGGTACTTGATAAACAGGATTTACAAGCAGAATTAAAAACAGATTTTTATCATGGTGGGTATATTGATGAAAATAGTGCAACCTATCACCCATTTAATTATGTGCTGGGGCTGGCAGATACGGTAGAAAAACTCGGAGGCACAATCTATGAAAATTCAGAGGCACTTGAAATCATAAAATCCTCAAATGGGAAAGTCACCATTATGACTGAAGATGGAAGGGTGACAGCCGATCATTTAGTTATTGTCACGAACGCCTATTCAGGAAACTTACATAAAACGATTTCTCGGAGTGTCATACCAGTTGAAAGCATTATGATTGCTACTGAACAATTACCGGAAGAATTAGTTTCTGAGTTAATCCCTAATGATAGAGCAGTTTTTGATACAAAGCACATGCTTTATTACTTCAGAAGAACACCTGACAATCGAATGGCCTTTGGAGGATCAGGTAGGTCGTTAAGTGGTGATACAACTCCACTCTACTTAAAGTTAAAAGAGGGAATGAATGCCGTTTTTCCAGAGTTAAAAAAGTATAAAGCTGAATTTTGCTGGAGCGGGAAGGTTGGGTTTACAAAGGAAATGCTCCCGTACATTGGTCAGCTAGAGGATGGTACCCATTTTGCTTTCGGATATGCTGGACATGGTGCTGCGATGTCAACCTTAATGGGGAAGCTACTTGCTGGAAATATCCTCTCTGAAAACAATGGAAAAAATCCATTCGAAAAAAATGATTTACGTCCCATACCCTTTTATAGTCAGCATGGAAAAGTAGTCGGGCTAATGAAGTACTATTTTAAGGTTAAAGACGCCATCTCATAAGATAAACAGATGTCAGCATACAATAATATAAATGGTATGTAGCTAAGAAGGTAAAGCTAACAAGAAAGGAATGTCGACATGATAAAAAAACTCCAGCTGTCAGGAACACCTAGGCAAATTGGTGAAAAACATGGCAGCGAAGGGAAAAATGAGGTCCATCAAAGTCTTGAAACCTATGAATCTCTCTTTTATGGGTATAGCAAAATGAGTTGGAAGCAGGCCATTCAAGTTGCATTGGAACATTTACCAGCTATAAATGCTTATAATGGTGACTTTATTGAGGAAATGGAAGGTGTGGCGAAGGGGGCTGGGGTCAGATTTGAGGATATTTTAGTATTAAATACTCGAAGTGAAATTGCATTAGCAGGAAGAAAAACCTTTTCAGATGGTTGTACCGCTATTGCCATAACTCCCCCCCTAACTAAGGAAACAATCATTGGTCAAAACTGGGACTGGAAATCCGAACAAGAGAACAGCTTACTCTTGCTTGAAATTGAGCAAAAGAATATGCCCACCATAAAAATGATTACCGAGGGAGGATTAATTGGGAAAATCGGCTTAAATAGTAGCGGAATTGGTGTCTGTTTAAATGCACTACATACAAACAAAAAGTCCAATCAAATCCCGATTCATTTAGGACTGCGTAGTGTCCTTAATTCCCATACCCTTCATGAAGCGATCTCTAAAATTAAACACACTCAAATGGCTTCTGCAGCTAATTTCCTAATTGCAAGTGTTGATGATAGTGGGCAGGCAATGGCAGCTAATTTTGAGGTCTCCCCATTTGGAATGGATATGATTTCAAACAACGAAGGAATGGTTGTTCACACGAATCATATTTGTTCACCCGAGGTTCAAAAACATCTAACAGATATGAATGAATACAAATATGAGGATTCGATGATCCGTAAAAATAGAGCAGAACAACTGATTTTAACGTGTATAAAAACGGGAACAGAAATGAATGAAAATCACTTTAAAGAATGGTTTTCTGATACTTTCAACTACCCAAATTCCATTAACCATTATGTGAATACGAGTGCACCTGAGCATCGTCAAATGGAGACAGTCTTCTCTGTCATTATGAATCTATCAAAACGAACTATGCAAGTATGTATTGGGAAACCATCGTTGGATGGGTATATCGAGGTGTAAACAAAAGTAAAAAGGAGTGGAACAATGCTATATATAAACGGAGAATGGAAGGAATCAAATTCAGGAAAAACACTTGAGGTAATCAACCCTGCAACATCTGAGCGAATTCAGGATGTTGCATTCGGAGGAACTGAAGAAACAAAAGAAGCAATAGCTGCTGCTACTGAATCTTTTCCTACTTGGAAAAAGACAACGGGGAAGGAACGCGGTCAGTATCTTGAAAAAGTTGCGGCTTTACTACGAGAAAAAACAGACGAAATTGCCGTCGTGATGACCTCTGAAATGGGTAAACCCATTCCCGAGGCTATCCGTGAAATTGGCATTGCGATTGACTATGTGGATTGGTATGCCGAAGAGGCAAAACGAGTTTATGGTGAAACACTTACCCCTTCCCACCCAGATAAACATTTAATGGTACTACGTGAACCTGTTGGTGTAACAGCAGCAATTACACCATGGAATTTTCCAATTGCAATGATTACTCGAAAATTAGCTCCTGCATTAGCAGCTGGCTGTACAGTGATATTAAAACCGGCCTCAGCCACACCACTTACTGCAATTAAGGTCTTTGAATGTTTTCATGAAGCAGAGTTACCTAAAGGAGTTGTAAATTTAGTTATCGGTTCCGCATCCGAAATTGCGGGAGAAATGACAAGCAATCCCGACGTGAAAAAAATTACATTTACAGGTTCAACGGAGGTTGGGAAAAAGTTAATCCAAGACTCGGCCGCACAACTGAAAAAGGTTTCCATGGAGTTAGGTGGTCATGCACCATTTATCGTATTTGAGGATGCAGATTTGGATTTAGCTGTTGAGGGGATTATGCTAACCAAGTTTAAAAACTGTGGGCAAACTTGTATCAGCACAAATCGTATTTATGTTGCGGAAAAGGTTGCTGATCAATTTGGTCAAAAGCTTGCTGAACGAGTAAATACACTTACGATTGGAAATGGTCTGGAGGAAGGCATAGACGTTGGTCCGCTTATAGATAGGAAAGCATTAGAAAAGGTGGAGGAGCATGTGCAAGATGCACTTTCACATAATGGAAAACTTCTTTGTGGAGGAAAACAAGCTGTTAAGGAGGGATTAAAAGGTAGTTTTTATGAACCCACAGTCATTGCTGGTGCCAATGAAAATATGAAAATCTTAACTGAAGAAACATTTGGTCCAGTTGCCCCAATTATTCCTTTTGCAACTGAAGAAGAAGTAATTGGGAAGGTAAATCACAAGCAATATGGATTGGCTTCGTACTGCTATACAAAAGATTTAAGTCGCGCAATGAGGATTATGCGAGAACTAGACTATGGAATTGTTGGTATCAATGACCCCACTCCTGTTGTGGCACAGGCTCCTTTTGGCGGAATGAAGGAAAGTGGAATCGGTAGGGAAGGTGGGAAATACGGATTAGAAGAGTATTTAGAGGAAAAATTTGTTTCCATACAAATATAATGAACCACTAACGACAACTGGTCAGTAATTGATAACTTTGGCTAAAAATAAAATCTGTATTTTAAAGAAAGGGTAGATATTTGTGTCAACCATCGATCTTTCGAAATTTGAGAAGAAGATCATTTTAAGGAATATCAAACATGAGGATATTGATGAAATTATTAGTCTATCAAAAATTTGTTTCCCCAATATGGAGCATTGGGAACGTGATGAATTAGAAAGTCATCTGTCTATTTTTCCTGAAGGTCAGTTTTGCGTAGAGTTTGACGGGAAGATAATTGGTTCCTGTTCAAGCTTAATTGTTGATTTTGATGAATATGACGATAAGCATACCTTTAATGAAATTAGTGGTAATTCCTATATTCGTAACCATGATCCAGATGGGAAAAATCTATATGGTATTGATGTGATGGTTCATCCAGATTACCGAAGGATGAAAATAGGACGTCGTCTTTATGAGGCGCGTAGGAAGCTTGCTCAAGCACTTAATTTAGAGAGTATCATCATTGGTGGGAGAATCTCAAACTATCACAAGTATGCAGATAAAATGTCTGCTAGAGAATATGTAGAACAGGTCTTGCAGCAAAACCTATATGATCCTGCACTTACATTTCAAATGATGAACGGATTTGTCTTAAAACGTGTCAATGCCAATTATTTAACTGACAAAGATTCTTTAGGCTATGCAACACTTATGGAATGGAATAATCCTGATTATCTACCAAGGAAAACGAGACGCATATATACAAGAGCCCTTCCTGTACGCATCTCAGTTATTCAATACATGATGAAGAAAATTAAGTCCTTTGAAGAGTTTGAAACGCAATGTGAATACTTTATCGATGCAAGTTCAAATTTCCATTCTGATTTTGCGGTATTTCCGGAAACGTTCACAATGCAGCTTCTATCATTTATAAAAGAACAGGTTCCAAGTAAACAGATTAAAAAGGTGGCAGAGTATACGGAGAAGTATATTAACTTATTTTCAATGCTCGCAGTCAAATACAACATTAATATTGTGGGTGGTTCTCATTTTGTAGAAGAAGGTAATTGTATTTATAATGTGGCCTATTTATTTAGACGCGATGGCACGATTGATAAACAATATAAACTTCATATCACTCCTGATGAACGAAGATGGTGGGGGGTTCAGCCTGGAAATGGTGTTCACGTATTTGATACAGATTGTGGAAAGATCTCAATTTTAATTAGCTATGACATTCAATTTCCTGAACTGGCACGGATTGCTGTCGATAAGGGAGCTCAAATTATTTTTACCCCATTTAGCTCAGAGGACCAGCAAGGTTATTTAAGAGTGCGCTATTGTTCACAAGCGCGTGCTGTTGAAAACCAGGTGTATACTGTGATAGCCGGAACGGTTGGGAACCTATCTCATGTTCCGCATATGGATGTTCAATATGCACAGTCTGGTATTTTTTCGCCGTCAGATTTTACATTCTCTAGTAATGGAATTGTAGGCGAATGTAATCCAAATATCGAGACAATCGTTGTTGGTGAGGTTGACCTTGAAAGCCTACGCCGAAACCGCAACAATGGTACGGAAACACCACTTAAAGATCGCCGTACTGACTACTATCAAATCATTACAAAGCATACTAAGCCCCAGAAAAAGGTAATACCTGTCGATTGAAAAAGAGGATTGGCATATAACTTGCAAGATTTATTAGGTAGAAGGTTCTTCTATTTTATTAAAAAGGGGAGAGTGTTATATGCCATTTAAAAGGAAATTTGGTTTGTCCGTTTTTGTGATTCTATTTCTAGCTTCCATGTTGCTGACAGCGTGTGGTGGAGATAAAACGGGTGGAGCTTCCGACGAAAAGGTTCTAAATGTTTTTAACTGGTCAGAATATTTGCCAACCAGTGTAATTAAGCAGTTTGAGGAAGAAACGGGTATAAAGGTAAACTATGACACCTATTCTTCAAATGAGGAAATGCTAGCTAAGCTTCAAGCTGGGAATACTGGCTATGATATTGCGGTTGCCTCGACTTATTTTATCGAGATTATGAGAAACCAAGATATGCTAGCAAAATTAAATAAGGAAAACATCCCAAACATCAAGAATATTGGTGAAAGTTTTCTTGGTACACAGGCAGATCCGAATGATGAATATTCCGTTCCATATATGTGGGGGAAGGCGGTTATTGCCTATAATGAGGATTTAGTTGATAAAGAGATAAAAGGTTACTCTGATTTGTTTGATCCTGAGTTTAAAGATAATCTGGTTGTTCTAGATGATGTACGAGTACTTGTTGGAAATATGCTTGCTTTACTTGGATATTCACAAAATAGTACGGACGAAAAAGAACTCGAAGAAGCGAAGAAGAAACTACTTGAGTTTAAGCCAAATATTAAGGCGTTTGATAGTGATAGTCCAAAGACACTCCTTGTCAGTGGTGAAGTAAAAGCGGGGATTGTATGGGGAGCAGAAGCTACCCTAGCAGCTAGAGAAAATCCTGCAATAAAGACCGTATTCCCTGAAGAAGGGATGAATCTATGGCAGGATAACTTTGTCATTCCAAAGGATGCTCCGCATAAGGAAAATGCTGAGAAATTCATTGATTTCATTTTACGACCAGAAATCAGTAAGGAAATCTCAATGGAATACCCATACGGAAATCCAAACGTGGAAGCTCTTAAGCTTTTACCAGATGATATTAGAGAATCGCTTGAGGTTCCTGAGGAGGATCTAGCAAAAGGAGAATACAACATTGATGTAGGTGAGGCTACTCAGCTTTACGATCGAATTTGGTCAGAAATCAAAAATTAATCTTCATTCCCCTATCCATTTTTGGGTAGGGGATTTTTTCATACACAGCCACCTTACTACTCAAAACTTATGCACATGTGAATAACTTATTCACTTTTGCATTTCAGGTTAAAAAAAGTCGTGGAGGCAGAGGAAAAGGTGAACAAGAAACTTGGCACACATTTTGCATTAATACTTGGTTGAGAAAAACCAAAGGGGAGGATGGAAATGCAGAAGCTAAAGATGTTTATAAATGGGGAATGGGTTGATTCCCAAAGTAAAAAGACCCGTTCTATTGTAAATCCAGCGAACGGAAAAATTATTGCAGAAGCAGCAGAAGGAGATGTTGAGGACGCCGGGATTGCTATTGATGTAGCGCGTCATGCATTTGATTCAGGAATTTGGTCCGATTTATCTGCTGCGGAACGGGCATCCTACCTGTTTAAAATTGCAGATAAACTTGAGGAATGTGCCGATGAGATAAGTAAACTTGAAACAGAAGATAATGGAAAACCACTTAGAGAAACGGAATTTGACGTAGGGGATGCAGTGGCCTGTTTTCGCTATTATGCCGGGTTAGCAACAAAGCCAGACGGTCAAACCTATCATGTTGCAGATCCAATGCAGGCAATGGTGGTCCGTGAACCGGTTGGTGTGTGTGGCTTAATTGTCCCATGGAATTATCCACTTTTAATGGGCGTTTGGAAAATTGCACCTGCACTTGCTGCAGGAAATACGATTGTATTCAAACCTTCTGAGGTTACCCCAGTAACTTCTATTAAGTTGTTTGAAATCATTCATGAGGTCGGCATCCCTGCGGGAGTAGCGAATATGGTAATGGGTCCTGGACCAACAGTTGGAAATGAAATTGCCGAAAGCCATAAGGTAGATAAGGTTTCTTTTACAGGTGGAACGGCTACAGGCCGAAGTATTATGAAGGCGGCTACCGGCAATATTAAGAAGATTTCACTAGAATTAGGTGGGAAATCTCCGAATATTGTTTTTTCTGATGCCGATTTTGAAACAGCAGTTGATTATGCTTTATTTGGCATTTTCTCCAATGCGGGACAGGTATGTTCTGCAGGATCCCGATTACTACTAGAGGAAAGCATTCATGACAAGTTTATTGAGAGATTAGTAGAAAGAGCAAAAAAAATCCGGGTGGGTCCTGGAGATGATCCAAATACTGAAATGGGTTCACTTGTAAGCCAGCAGCATATGGAAAAGGTATTATCCTATATCGAAATCGGCAAACAGGAAGGGGCGAAGCTTGTTTGTGGTGGTAACAGAATCACTCAGAACGGTTTAGAAAATGGCTATTTTGTAGAGCCCACTATATTTATAGATACAACACCTGATATGAGAATTGTTCAGGAGGAAATTTTTGGACCGGTTTTAGTTGTTCAAAAATTTAAAGATGAAGCAGAAGCTATCGAACTAGCTAATAATACAGATTATGGCCTAGCAGCTGGGGTGTTTACACAGGATGGTGCAAAAGCACTCCGCGTGATTAAAAAAATTCGGGCAGGGATTACATGGATTAACACGTATCATCCAACCTACAATGAAGCACCTTGGGGTGGTTATAAGCAAAGTGGGATTGGTCGTGGGTTAGGAACCTTTGGATTTGAGGAATTTACAGAAGTAAAGCAAATCAATATTAATTTACAGGTTGAACCATCGGGTTGGTTCGAAAACTAAACGAAGGAGAGAAAAAATGTCTATAAATACAACGAACAAAGAACTTGAAAAAAAGGATTATACAGGAGTTACCGATTATATCAAAAAAGTATTATCTATCATTGAGAAGGACCAAATTACGAAGGAAGAAGCGGAATGGGTGACACGAGAAACGGTTGATGGTTTTAGGGAAAATGTGAACCCAGGGTTTTTAGACTATCGTAAAACGGTCACAAAGGATAAACAATTTGCTGCTGTTGAATGGTCTGATTCGGGTTCCTGCTTTCAGGATGTAAATGGCAAAGAATATATTGATTGCTTAGGTGGTTTTGGAATCTATAATGTAGGCCACAGAAATCCCAAGGTAGTGAAAGCCGTTACGGACCAACTAAATCGTCAGGCACTTCACAGCCAGGATTTACTTGATCCACTTCGTGCAATGCTTGCAAAAATAGTAGCGGAGATAACACCTGGTGACTTAAAATACTCTTTCTTTGTGAATAGTGGAACGGAAAGTGTTGAAGCGGCACTTAAGTTAGCAAAAATGCATAGTGATAGAACGACTTTCATTGCCACTACAAGAGCATTCCATGGAAAAAGCCTAGGTTCGCTTTCCGCAACCGCAAAGGGAGTCTTCAGGAAACCATTCCTACCCATGATACAGGGCTTCCGCCATGTACCATTTGGTGATATTGAAACGATGAGGAGAACATTTGAGTCATGTGCCCTAGTGGGCGAAGATGTAAATGCTGTGATTCTTGAGCCTATTCAAGGGGAAGGCGGAGTCATTCTTCCACCGGAAGGCTATCTGCAGCAGGTTCGTGAACTTTGCGATGAATTTGGGGCTCTTCTCATTTTTGATGAGGTACAAACAGGGATGGGACGTACAGGTACAATGTTCGCGGCAGAAGGCTATGGAGTTGTTCCTGATATTCTTTGTTTAGCAAAGGCATTCGGTGGAGGTGTAATGCCAGCGGGTGCAGTAGTTGCAAAAGAAGAAGTATTTAAATGCTTATTCCCTAATCCATTCATGCATACAACCACATTTGGTGGAAATCCATTGGCCTGTGCGGCGGCGATTGCTACGATCGATGTTTTGATTGAGGAAAAACTTCCACAGCGCGCAGCCGAGGTCGGAGAATATATGCTCGGAAAGCTACGTGAAGTTGGGAATAAATTCCCTGAATTAGTACTAGAAATTCGTGGTAAAGGATTGTTAATTGGTGTTGAGTTCCATACAGATGAGATTGGCTATGAGGTTTCAAAAGGACTCTTTGATCATGGAGTACTAGTAGCAGGAACCTTAGTTAATTCCAAAACCTTCCGTATTGAGCCACCATTAACGATCAGCATTGAAGAGGTAGACAAAGTCATTGCCACTTTTAAACAGGTATTAGAAACGTTAAATGAAAAATAGTTTGTGCTGCCCTTGGAGATAAATCCTTGGGCATTTTTTATTAAGGGACATAAGAACCCGATAAGGTATTTGCGCCTTATCGGGTTTGGTCCTGCCATCATTTCAACACCTTCTTTAATAATTCACCATAGCTGTCAGGTCTTCGATCCCGATGGAATTGAAGAATATTTCGGGCCTTGGTGATTTCATGTAAATCAATTTCGGACATGATAATTTCATCCCCCTTTGTTTCCGCTTCTTTTAAAACAGTGCCCCAGGGATTGCTAATAAAACTTCGTCCGTAGAAATCCATCTGCCCTTCGTTGCTAAATTCACGACCCACCCGATTCACAGCAGCTATGAAAATATTATTGTGAATACCATGGGCTCGAATCACATCCATCCAAGTTTGAGACGTATCGAGCTCAGGATTATCTGGCTCAGAACCAATTGCTGAAGGATAGAAAATAATATCTGCTCCTTTTAACGCTAGGATACGTGAAGGCTCAGGAAACCATTCGTCCCAACAGATGAGAACACCGATCGTTCCGTATTTTGTTTCAAAAACGGGATAACCAGAATCCCCTTCTGTGAAATAGTATTTCTCAATATATTGAGGACCTTCCGGGATATGATGTTTTCGGTATTTTCCTAGATTTGTTCCATCTGCATCAAAAACAACGACTGTATTAAAATAAAGACCATCCATTACATACTCGTACAAAGAAGTAATCAGGACGACTTCAAGTTCTTTTGCTAGGTCTTGCATTTGATTGCTTACCGGACCTGGAATAGGTTCTGCCCATCCATATTTATTAACATCAATTGTTTGTGGGAAATAAGTGCCTGTAAAAAGCTCTTGTGTACAAATGACCTGAGCCCCCTGCTTTGCAGCTTTTCGGATCATTGCGATTGTTTTTTCTAAATTAGCGTTCCGATCATCCGAACAGCTATGCTGTATCAATGCGATATTCATTTTACCTCGCTTCATGTATACACTTCCTTTCATTATTTCGTACTAGATTGGTATTTGCTGAGTAATACAATGAATATTTCCGCCGCCTAGCGCAATTTCTCTCGTATTGACTTGAACCACTTTTCGATCAGGAAAAAGTTTTTCAAATTGACGTAGGGCGATTGAATCATATGGATCCCCAAACCCTGGGATTATAACACCGCCATTGCATAAATAACTATTTACATACGTGCAGGCAAGTTTCGTTCCTGGCTTCCGACCATAGCTGTGTCGTGCGATGTCAATTCCCTCACTTTCCTTGTCTGTTATTTCAATTTGAGTAGGGATTTGAACTTTAGAGATCTTTAACTTTCTTCCTTTTGAATCTTTGGCCTCTTTTAGTTGGTTATAACATTCAGATAAAATGTCGTATTGTGGATCGGATTTATCATCCGTCCAACTCATTGCAACTTCACCCGGGCGTACGAAAAAAACCACTTCATCGACATGTCCATCCGTTTCATCAAAAAGCATCCCGTTTTTAAGCCAAATAATCGTATCCACATGCAAATATTCTTTTAAGCGATGTTCAATTTCTTCTTTGGATAAATGAGGATTTCGATTTTTATTTAATAGGCATTGTTCAGTTGTTATAAGAGTGCCTTCCCCGTCAACAGTAATCGAGCCACCCTCGAGGATAAAATCCTGCGCATCATAGCGACTAAATCGGTCAATTTCCAACACCTTTTGTTTGACTAAGTTGTCTAAGTTCCACGGGAAATAAAGACCGTGTTCAAGCCCACCCCATGCATTAAATCCCCAATCAATTCCACGGATTTCACCTTGAGCATTTTTTACATAGGTTGGTCCGATATCCCTCATCCAAGCATCATTTGAGGAAATCTCAACAACACGGATAGAGCCTGGAAGTATTTCTCGTACATGCTCATATTGATTTGCAGAAACACCTATTGTGACAGGCTCAAATTTCGAAATCGCCATTGCAACCTCGGCAAATGCTTTTTGAGCGGGCTTGGCTCCTAATCTCCAGGTGTCCGTTCTCTCAGGCCAGAGCATCCATGTTCCCAGATGGGGTTCAAATTCTCCAGGCATTCTATAGCCATCCCGGCGAGGAGTGCTTGTTAATTTTTCCACCATTCTATTTCCTCCAGTAATCGTTTGGTTGCTTGTTTTTTTCAAAGAATCTCCTCCATTCGAAGTCGTCATTAAATGTGATGCAAAAATCATACCAATTTGTCTCATTCAAGAAGATGAAAGAAAAAAGAAGAAGCTATGAAGGAATGAATAACCTATGCATAAATGAATAATCACTCTATTTATTGAGTGTGGAATGGTTACAAGTAAACATGTAAAGCAACCTTCGATTTGGCACATTATTTGCAACATCATTACTAATTACACCATTGAAAAGAGGAGGTGAATAAGTGGAGCATGACGAAATCATTACTAGCCCCTACCATGGAATTATTAAAGAGATTGTCATAAAAGAAAATTCCAAAATAGATGAGGGAGAGCCCTTGTTTATTATCCAAACTTTGACTGGTGAGAATAAGGCTATCAAGGTTGGTATTAGAGGGAGTGTTCAATCAATCGAGGTACAAATAGGGGATGAAGTAATACCAGGAATGGTACTCACTTATGTAAAAGATGAGTCATTTATCATTGAGTAGCAATCATTTTGAGAAGATCATGTCTTCTCTCTTTTTTTATTTTTAGATTTGTTTAAAAATTCTATATAATCAGTGATATAATAAACTATATGGAAAAAGGGGGATAGTCGTTCATGTTTTCAGTTGATCCAAAAAATATTAAACCTTTAGTTGTAATTGACATCGAATCACTTGAAAGAGATCATGATGCGTTTCGTATTGGCAAAACTCAAGAACCCTACCTTTTTATTAAAAAGAATCAAAGAATAATCGGGTATATCCCTATGAAAATATTTTCAAGGGATGGGGGAGAGGAGATGGAAGTCACAGAAGAAAAGATTATGAAGCAACTAATTCCTATCGAGAAAATCTCGCAATTAAGTAAAAAAATTTCCCTACCTATCGTCTTCCAAATTATTGGTGAGCCCTTTGCTTTGGTAAGGGACGATGCCGGAGAAATTAATGGATACATACCGAGAGAAGAACTATTAGCTGAAATGTTCCGTCAAGGGAACCAGAATATTGATTTATTGAAGGTTATATTAACCTCGATTCCAATGGGGATATTTGTTGTGGATCGTGAGAGGAATATCGTATCCTACAATGAATCAGCTTTAGAAATGATAAAAATGTCTCCAGAACATGTACTACATACACCCGCAGAGAAAATCTTCGCAAAAGAACACATCAATAGCGTATTTCAAACAGGATCCACAGTTTTAAATCAGCTTCACATCACATCATCTATGAGTGTTTTAGTTGATTACAGCCCAATCTATACTCCTGAAAAACAGGTTGATGGAATGGTCATCATCGTACAAGACCTTCCAATGGTTGAAGAAATGGCGAATGAAATTGAATATATTAAGGATTTAAATCATGATATGCAAGCAATCCTTTCTAGTGTTTATGACGAAATTCTAGTAGTGAATGCGAAGGGAGAATTGATTCGTTTTAGTGATACAGAAATCTCACAGTTTTGGGGTGTTGAATTAAAAAGCCTGCTAGGAAAAAACATTATTGAACTTGAACAAAAAGGTTTATTTACCCCCTCGGTTACGAGATTGGTCCTAGAACAAAAGAAAAAAGTTTCTGTCGTTCAAGAGACGAAAGCTGGAAAAAGGATTCTTGCCGTTGGAAAGCCGGTATTTAATGAAAACGGGGATCTTATTCGAATTATAATTGCCTCCCGTGATATTACAGAAACGACAAAATTGAAGAACGAACTTCGCCATATGAAGGAAATTTCAGACCAGTATAAGCGTGAACTAGATGATATGAAAACAAAGGATTTATTTTATAAAAAGCTCATTTATTGTAGTCCGAAAATGGAAGAAATCATGACACAGGTAAAAAAGATTGCCGATTTTTCCTCAACCGTCTTGATAAACGGAGAATCAGGTGTTGGGAAAGAGGTGATTGCTCAAGCGATTCACCAGCTAGGAAGACGTTCGAAAAAACCTTTTCTTAAGCTGAATTGTGGAGCTATCCCAGAGAACCTGCTCGAGAGCGAGTTGTTTGGCTATAGTAAGGGCGCGTTTACTGGGGCAGACAAAAATGGAAAGGAAGGCTATTTTAAACAAGCGGATGGTGGAGTCTTATTTCTTGATGAAATTGGTGAAATGCCATTGCATCTACAAGTGAAACTACTAAGGGTACTTCAAGAGCAAGAGGTGATTCCAATTGGAAGCACGAAACCCGTTAAAGTAGATGTTCAAATTGTTGCAGCTACCAATAAAAATCTTGAAAAAATGGTGGAGAAACGCGAATTTCGGGAGGATTTATTTTATCGGTTAAATGTGATACCAATCCATATTCCGCCATTGAGAGAAAGACCAGAGGATATACCGTTACTTGCCTTTCACTTTGTCCAACAAATGAATGAGCGATATGATAAGAACTATCATTTAACTCCTGATGCTCTAAATCTATTAGAGGTCCATTCATGGCCAGGAAATATTCGAGAACTTCAAAATATGATTGAGCGGCTTGTTGTATCAGCCGATGATGAAGCCATCGATGCTGAGTTTGTGAATCGATTCCTTGTTCTTGGGAAAGATGTGAAAAGTTCAAAGCCGATCGTAACAAAAATCCTACCACTTCAAGAAGCAATAGAATCGGTTGAGGAACAGCTAATATTACTAGCCATAAAACAATACAAAACGACAACGAAAGCTGCAAAAGTGCTAGGAATAAGTCAATCCTCTGTTAGTAGAAAATATCAAAAAATAGTAGCTGAGCAGCATGGCAATGTAGAAAATGTGTACTAAGAAAAAAACGATTGGTTTGAACTGACCTAGTGATTTGAGACAACAGAAAAAACACCTAAGCTACCTGTTTCCTATATTCAATTGGGGACAGGTAGTTTAATTTTGCCTGAAGTCGGATTTGATTGTAATAATAGATGAAATTCTCTACTTTTTCCACTACAATAGGATTTGTAAGGTACTCTCGTGGCTGAGAGTAGAATTCTTCCGACTTTAATGTGGAATGGAAGGATTCAATGACGGCGTTATCCAAGCAGTTGCCTTTCCGAGACATGCTTGTGATAATGCCTTTTTCTTTGGCTAAATTCTGAAATGCATAGGACGTATACTGTGCCCCTTGATCACTATGTAGTATTACTCCTTCTACGTTCTGATTCTTAACAGCGTCTCTTAAAGTGTCTAGTACAAGGGTTACATCTTGGTTCAAACTAATTCGGTAAGCAATTATCTCATTGTTGTAAAGGTCCATGATGCTCGAAAGGTACATCATTGATTGTCCAAATGGAAGATATGTTATATCTGTCACCCATTTTTCATTCGGCTTAGATGCTTTAAAATCACGCTCCAAACGATTAGGAACAACTATGTTGCTTTCACCTGCAAACTTTACTTTTCTCTTTGGTTTTACTCTACATTGGAGATTATATTTCTGCATTATTCTTTGTACAGTATTTCGGTTAACTTTTACATTATAATCTTTTTTAAGCCAAGCTTTAACAGTTCGATATCCAACTCGAAACTTATGATTATTACAAATTTCTATGATTTGAAGATCTAATTCTCTGATTTTACGGGCTCCTTGTTTTTTCCAGCGGTAATAGGTGGCACGTGGAACGCCTATATAATCACAAATGGTAGAAATGGTATATTTACTTTTTAATTCCTCCACAAGTTCTAAAACAACCTCTGGTACCAACTCCTTTCGATCTCCTTGTACTTTTTTAAAATTTCGAGGTGAATCTGCAAATGCTGGTTTTCTCTTCTTAGCTGCTCCATTTCGGTTAATTCCTCTGGGCCTTTCCCAAAGCTATACTGTTTGCCGATTGGTTGTGAAAAGCGATACATTTCCCCTTTTCTGTACCACATCATCCATATCCTTATCTGAGAGTCATTTACAATACCCAATTCCTCCATAATTTCACGATTCGAATATTGTCCTGACATTTTCATTTCAATTGCTTTCATTTTTGTCTCATATGAGTAAAAATTCTTAGTTCTCCCCATAAGAAAAACACCTCCTACATGTCATATTTATAAATACGACTTGAGGGGTGTTTTTTCCTTTGTCTCATTTAATTAGGTCTCTCCAGTTCTTATATGGAATCAATCGTTTTTTCTTTAATTATTGGCATAGTTTTTGCATTAATTAAAACTACATAGACCAGAAAGGATGATGTAGGATGGGTTATGCTTCAATTAAAACAAGTATACCTGGAAATAGATCAAGAGAATTATTAAAACGAAGACAGCAAGCTGTTCCAAAGGGAGTTAGCTTTGGAGCACCACTTTTTGCCCAGTCGGCAGAAGGATCCCTAATTCAGGACGTCGATGGAAACACTTTTATTGATTTCGTTGGCGCGATTGGAACGATTAATGTGGGGCATTGCCATCCAAAAGTGAAGCAGGCTCTTCATGAACAGGTCGATCAATTTATTCATACTGGATTTAATATAATGATGTATGAGGCATATATTGAACTTGCTGAGAGGCTTGCTTGTATTGCTCCTGGAAAACATGATAAAAAAGTGCTGTTTCAAAATAGTGGTGCAGAAGCCGTCGAAAATGCCGTTAAGATTGCTAGGAAATATACGAAAAGACAGGGGATTGTTTCGTTTTCAAAGGGCTTCCATGGTAGAACTTTATTAACGATGACAATGACGAGCAAGGTAAAGCCTTATAAATATGAATTTGGTCCGTTTGCGCCAGAGGTTTATAAAGCACCATATCCATACCATTTTCGTCGACCGCAAGGATTAACGATTGAACAGTATGAGGAATATATGATAGAGGAATTCCGAAACTTCCTTATAACCGAAGTAGCCCCAGAAACAATTGCCGCGGTAGTCATGGAGCCAGTCCAGGGGGAAGGTGGCTTTATCATACCTGGTAAACGTTTCGTTCAAGGAGTCTATGAAGCTTGCAAAGAATACGGAATTCTTTTTATAGCAGATGAAATACAAACAGGATTTGCGAGGACGGGACGCTATTTTGCGATCGAACATTTTGATGTCGTTCCTGACATTATCACGGTTTCGAAATCAATGGGGGCGGGCGTCCCAATTAGCGGGGTAATTGGCCGCAAGGAAATTATGGATCAATCAGAGCCGGGTGAGTTAGGGGGTACCTATAGTGGAAGTCCGCTTGGATGTAGTGCAGCCTTAGCCGTTCTTGATATTATTGAAGAAGAACAACTTAATGAAAAAGCGCAAAAAATCGGATTTAGGGTTATGGAAAAGTTTGAACAGTTGTATGATAAATATGAGTGTATCGGTGATATACGTGGACTTGGTGCAATGTGCGCCATGGAGATCGTCGAAGACCGCCTCACAAAAACTCCATCTAAGAAACTAACAAATGAAATTATTCAGGAAGCAAATAAACGTGGGCTCCTATTATTAAGTGCAGGTGTCTATGGAAATGTCATTCGCCTTCTGATGCCAATTGTTATCACCGACGAACAGCTGGATGAAGGACTGGAGATTTTAGAACAATCCATTGAAGTAATTGAACAACGCAGACATGTTTTTACGAATTAACATGGGAGATTAAAAGGGAGGTAGTGTAGATGCCAACACATTTTATGTACATTAATGGGGAACAGGTAGAAAGTGACATGAAGGATGTCATTGAAGTTATCAATCCTGCAACTAATAAGGTAATCGCTTCCGTTCCAAAGGGAGGAAAACCTGAAGCAAGGAGAGCAGTAGATGCCGCATATGCTGCTTTTAAAGAATGGTCTAAAAAAACTGCTGGGGAACGTGGACAGTTACTGATGAATTGGTTCCATTTAATTGACGAACATAAAGAAGAGCTAGGTCGATTAATGACAGAAGAGCAAGGAAAACCATTAAAGGAAGCGGTTGGTGAAATTGCTTATGCAAACAGCTTTATTTCCTGGTATGCGGAAGAGGGAAAAAGAATCTACGGGGAAACAATTCCATCATCCCATCCTAATAAACGAATTTTAGTACACAAACAACCAGTAGGAGTTATTGCGGCAATCACTCCTTGGAATTTTCCGGCCGCCATGATTACTCGGAAAGTTGCACCAGCACTTGCTGCAGGTTGTACAGCTGTCGTAAAGCCGGCTTCGCAAACCCCACTTACGGCAATAAGACTGGCTGAACTTGCCGGAGAGGCAGGTATTCCTCATGGTGTTGTTAATGTCGTTACTGGAAATGCACGTGCAATTGGTGATGCTTGGTTAGAGGATGAACGTGTTCGAAAAATTACATTTACAGGTTCAACTGAGATCGGAAAGGTGCTAATGAAGGGGGCTGCTGATACAGTCAAGAAAATTTCCCTTGAGCTTGGTGGGCATGCTCCTTTTATTATTATGGATGATGCAGACCTTAATAAAGCAGTTGAAGGTGTAATTGGATCAAAATTTAGAAATGCAGGTCAAACCTGCATTTGTACAAATCGGATATATGTCCATGAGTCTCTTGTAGATGCTTTTCAGGAAGAATTCCAAAAAGCTGTTGCCGAACTCAAGGTGGGGAACGGTCTTGAGGAAGGTGTGGATATTGGCCCTTTAATTGATGAAGCAGCACTAGAGAAGGTAACAGAACATATTGAGGATGCCGTTTCGAAAGGAGCAACTATCCTTCATGGAGGAAAAAGAATTTACGATAATGATGGTTATTACTATGAGCCGACTGTTCTAGCAAATGTGTCGGATGAAATGATTTGCATGCAAGAGGAGACATTTGGTCCGTTAGCGCCTGTCACCACCTTCAAAACGGAAGAAGAGGCCATTGAACGTGCGAACAACTCACCATATGGATTAGCCGCTTATGTCTTTACTGAAAATATTGGGAAGGCTATACGCATAAGTGAGCAGCTCGAATATGGAATTGTTGGTTTAAATGATGGGCTGCCTTCAGTAGCTCAAGCCCCATTTGGTGGCTTTAAAGAAAGTGGACTTGGAAGAGAAGGCGGACACTTTGGAATTGATGAATATATTGAAGTCAAATACATTTCAATAGCATTTTAACTTTATCAAAAAACTGCCCATTCAATGTAGAATTGGCAGTTTTTTTGAGTAAATGATCTGGTTGAATTTGCTGAATCAGACACTTCGTTCAACCCTAAAAATCGCGTGATGCAGCATTTCAATTAAAAGGTCTACTTCGTCTTTATTTATGCACAGTGGAGGTGCAAAGACGAGGGTATCCATCCCATCAAATACGACAGATCTGCAGATAAGCCCTATTTTAGCAGCCTCATTTACAATTCTTGGGGCTAGTGGTCCTTTTACATGCTGTGGCGTATTGATTTCAATTGCGCCCATGAGTCCTAACGCACGAACATGACTGACAAGACTTGATTCGCTTTGGATCCAAGAAAAACCATCGAGCATTTTAGCTCCCATTTTTGCGGAATTTTCTATTAACCCCTCATTTTCAATGATTTCAATGTTCTTCAGCGCAACCGCGCATGCCATCGGATGGCCACTGTACGTATAGCCATGCAAAAGTGTTCCAGTAGAAAGCTTTTTGAAGTCTTCAAAAATCGCTTCAGATAAGACGACACCACCTAATTGTGCATATCCGCTTGTTATCCCTTTAGCAAAGCACATCATGTCTGGCGCTACCCCATAATGATCGACACCGAAATATTTACCAGTACGTCCAAATCCGGTTATCACTTCATCTGTTATCCATAAAATACTATATTCATCGCAAATGTCTCGAACCTCTTTAAAATAGCCATTAGGTGCGATATGGACACCACCTGCACCTTGAACTGGCTCTGCTACAAATGCCGCAATTGTTTCCGGTCCCTCTGTTTCAATGGTTCTTCGCAAATCCTCAGCTGACAAATTATCCGTATAATAAAAATCTGGGGCTAATGAATTGGTAAAATCTCTAAACGGCTTCAAACCTGTGGCACTGGTCGAGCCCATGGCAACCCCATGGTAAGACCTTTTACGAGAAATGATTTTCTTTTTCTCTGGCATTCCACGTAATATCCAATAATGGCGTGCTAATTTATATGCCGTATCATTTGCTTCCGAGCCACCTGAGGTAAAGAAAGTGGTTGATAAGTTTCCTGGTGAAATGTCCGCAAGCTTTGCTGCTAACCGTATGGCGGGTTCATTACTAAACGTCGCAAAGCAAGAACTAAAGGCGAGTTTGTTCATTTGTTCTTGAGCCGCATGTCCCAATTCCTTCCGTCCATGGCCGATATTGACATTCCATAAAGAGGACATGCCATCAAGCACCCGTTTCCCATTCACATCCTCAAGGAAGACACCTTCTCCTTTTGTAAAAATAAACGCTGGACCAAAATCCTGCTGTTGCTGAATCGGTGAGGTTGGATGTAAAAAATGTTTCTGGTCAAGTTCCACCAATTCTTGGCGTACCATCAATTTTTCGTTCATTCACATTCCTCCTTCGTTCACTAAGGCGCAGAGTAGCATATGTATTGAAATATATGCGTAAGGTTCAAGCATTTGAACTATGAATATGGAATAGAACTGATTGTTTTCGCGTGAATATTTCTTTTTGTAAAGGACAACCTTGAATTCGTAATTATGTTTTAACTCTCCTGTAACACGGATGAAATATATTTTGAGTATGATAATAGTAGTAATTGACCCCCTTTTTATAAAATAGATTTATTTTGGGCACAGGTTCATCCCTGTGCCCCCTTTTTTTGTCTAAAACAATATACAAATCTTGTTCGTTGTGAGTACCTGTTAGAAATAGTATAATAATAACCATAAGATTGCTTACAAACGGTCTGCCCTATACGGGACCGACTTGGGGTGAAAGAGAGTGCAAAGAGTAACAAATTGCGTAGTACGCAAAGATAATAAAGTATTGCTATTGCAAAAGCCACGCCGCGGATGGTGGGTTGCTCCTGGAGGAAAGATGGAGCCAGGTGAATCAGTTCGTGATTCCTGTATCCGAGAATACCGTGAGGAAACAGGATTATATCTTAAAAATCCAGATATTAAAGGGATTTTTACATTTATCATTAAAGAAGGCGATAAGGTAACCTCTGAATGGATGATGTTTTCTTTTTTAGCCAATGATTTTGAAGGCGAAAATGTCGATGAATCCGAAGAAGGTATCCTGAAATGGCAGGATATAAAGGACATCCCTAATTTGCCGATGGCCCCTGGCGATTATCATATTTTGGATTACGTACTTAAAGGTTCTGGGGTTATTTATGGAACATTTACATATACACCAGATTTTGAATTACTTTCATACAGATTAGATCCTAGTTAGATACGGGGGAGGCAAAACGATGAGTGTTGGTTCAACAAGTGAAATACAATTAGTGATCATAACGGGAATGTCAGGTGCAGGTAAAACAGTCGCGATTCAAAGCTTTGAGGATTTAGGGTATTTTTGTGTAGATAACCTCCCTCCAACTTTACTTCCAAAATTTCTTGAGTTGATGAAGGAATCTGGAGGGAAAATGGATAAAGTTGCGCTTGTCATGGACTTACGTGGTCGCGAATTTTTCGATAGCTTATTTGCATCCCTTGACGATCTTTCAGAGGTTTCATGGATTGCGCCGCAAATTTTATTTTTAGATGCAAAGGATGCAACGCTTGTTACACGTTATAAGGAAACAAGGCGTTCCCATCCACTTGCTCCAACTGGTTCGCCACTCGAAGGCATTCAGGCGGAAAGGGAAATCCTAGAGGAGATGAAGGGAAGAGCTCAGTATATTTATGATACTTCAGAATTAAAACCGAGGGAACTGCGGGAAAAAATCTTAAAGCAGTTCGCATCACAATCAAGACCTACCTTTTCGGTCAACGTGATGTCATTTGGCTTTAAATATGGTATTCCGATCGATGCTGACCTAGTGTTTGATGTGCGTTTTCTCCCGAATCCTCATTACATCGAGGCGATGAGACCAAAGACTGGGCTTGATGATGATGTATCAAGCTATGTTCTAAAATGGACGGAAACCCAGAAGTTTATCGAAAAAGTAACTGATCTACTTGCATTTATGCTCCCACAATACAAGCGGGAAGGAAAAAGCCAGCTAGTGATTGCAATTGGGTGTACGGGCGGGCAGCACCGTTCGGTTACTCTTGCCGAATATATCGCAAAACATTTCAAGGATGACTATCAAACTCATGTTTCTCACCGCGATATTGAGAGGAGAAAGGAAAGAAAGTAATGACCAATCCAAAACAGCCTAAGATTGTCATCATTGGTGGAGGTACTGGCCTTTCCGTACTTTTACGAGGGTTAAAATATCAGCCAGTTGATATTACAGCCATTGTAACGGTAGCGGATGATGGGGGATCCTCTGGTCGTCTTCGCGATGAGATGGATATTCCACCACCTGGTGATATTCGAAATGTATTAGCTGCCTTATCAGATGTGGAGCCCTTGATTGAGGATTTGTTCCAGCATCGTTTTGCAGGTGGAAATGGCTTATCTGGTCATTCACTTGGAAACTTGATCCTTGCGGCAATGACAACGATAACTGGTGATTTTGTTCACGCAGTAACTGAAATGAGTAAAGTCCTAAAAGTAAGAGGAAAAGTGCTCCCAGCAGCGAATAAAAGTGTCGTTTTAAATGCTGAAATGGAAGACGGTACTATTGTTACAGGCGAGTCAAAAATTCCATACTCCGGTAAAAAGATCAAACGTGTCTTTTTAACACCGGATGATGTGGAGCCACTAAACGAATCGATTGAAAAGATTCGTCAGGCTGATATGATTGTCATTGGGCCTGGCAGCCTTTATACAAGTATATTACCAAATTTGCTTGTACCCAAAATTGGCGATGAGGTCGTGAAAGCAAAGGCAAAAAAGGTCTATATTTGTAATGTGATGACACAAGCAGGGGAAACCTTGAACTATACAGCGAGCGACCACGTTCAAGCCTTAATTGATCATATGGGCTTAAGGTTTATTGATACCATTTTGGTCAATGATGGTGATATCCCAGAGCGCATCAAAGAAAAGTATGCAAAAGAACTAGCGAAGCCTGTTGTGTATGACGTAGAAAGACTTTCTACTTTAGGTCTATCCATCATTAATGATAAAATAATTTCATATGATAACGATGTGATTAGACATGATACAACAAAAGTAGCAAATCTTTTATATAATATGGTTGCAGAAAATAAAAATGGGTGATTGAAACAATCACCCTCATGATAAAAGGAGGGTGGAACCTGTGTCATTTGCATCAGAGACGAAAAAAGAACTGACAAACCTAGACATCAAAGATTGCTGCGCAAAAGCTGAGCTTTCCGCTTTGATTCGAATGAATGGCGCACTTTCCTTCTCCAATCAAAAAGTAGTGGTGGATATCCAAACGGAAAACGCCGCTATTGCGAGAAGAATTTATACATTGCTTAAAAAATGCTATAATGTGGGTGTTGAGCTCCTCGTTCGAAAAAAAATGAGACTCAAGAAAAACAATGTATATATTGTTCGGCTTATTGAGGACGCAAAGGATATTTTAGAAGACTTAAAGATTTTTGAAGGTTTTTCCTTGCAACAAGAAATCTCTCCGGCACTTGTTGCGAAAAAATGCTGCAAACGCTCCTATTTACGTGGAGCTTTTTTAGCAGGGGGCTCAGTTAATAATCCTGAAACATCCTCGTACCATCTTGAGATTTTTTCATTATATAAAGATCATAATGATTCTCTTTGTGAATTAATGAACGTTTTTGATCTCAACGCCAAAACATTAGAACGTAAAAAAGGTTTTATTACGTACTTAAAAGAAGCGGAAAAAATCACAGAATTCCTCAATGTCATTGGCGCCCACCAAGCATTGCTTCGATTTGAGGACGTACGCATTGTTCGCGATATGCGAAATTCAGTGAACCGCCTTGTGAACTGTGAAACGGCAAACTTAAATAAGACAATCGGCGCTTCCATTCGTCAAGTAGAAAATATCCGCTATATTGATGAAACAGTCGGTCTTGGCATTTTACCAGATAAGTTAAGAGAAATTGCTGAGCTCCGAGTCGCCTACCAGGATGTCACTCTAAAGGAGTTAGGTGAAATGGTAACATCCGGAAAGATAAGCAAATCCGGGATTAACCACCGACTTCGAAAAATTGATGAAATTGCCGACAAGCTCCGTGCAGGCCAATCTATCAAGTGAGGGCCTTGCTCACCTGGAAAGAAATAAAGCGCTGTCATTTTGAAACCTTTTTGGTTTATTCTACGTAATAATAGAAAACTAATTAGAAAAAAACAAACAACTTAAGAATTGCACACAAATTTGAGGAGGAAGAAAAATGGTTGAAAAACATGTAGAGGTTGTATTAAGAACGGGATTACAAGCACGCCCTGCAGCAATGTTTGTCCAAGAAGCAAATAAATTTTCTGCGGACATCTTTTTAGAAAAGGATGGGAAAAAGGTAAATGCTAAAAGCATAATGGGGCTAATGAGTTTAGCGATTGGATCTGGTGCAACAATTACCCTAATCGCAGAGGGAAATGATGAAGAAGCTGCGGTTGAAGCCTTAACTGATTTTGTTCAAAAAGAAGCATAAAAAAATCCTCTCACGATATGAAGTGAGAGGATTTTTTACTCTTATTTAGTGTTATCTTGAGGGTACATAACCTTGTCGATGAGACCATACTCCATTGCTCTTTCAGCCGTCATGAAGTTGTCACGGTCTGTATCTCTTTGTAGAACCTCTAATGGTTGACCAGTACGCTCTGATAAAATTTGGTTTAGCTTTTCGCGTAAGAAAAGAATACGTTTTGCTGCGATTTCAATTTCAGTTGCTTGCCCTTGTGCGCCACCAAGTGGTTGGTGAATCATAACTTCACTATTAGGAAGCGCAAAACGCTTGCCTTTTTCACCAGCAGCAAGTAAGAAAGCACCCATAGATGCAGCCATACCGATACAAATAGTAGAAACCTTTGGCTTGATAAATTGCATCGTATCATAGATCGCCATACCAGCTGTGATTGAACCACCTGGGCTGTTGATGTATAAAGAAATATCTTTTTCAGGATCCTCAGCGGCTAAGAACAATAACTGAGACACGATTGAGTTTGCAACATTATCATCAATCGCACTTCCAAGCATGATAATACGGTCTTTTAATAAACGTGAGTAGATGTCATATGCGCGCTCTCCACGGTTTGTTTGCTCAATAACTGTAGGTATTAAATTCATTTTATTTCCTCCTTCAAACAAATTAAAAGGTTTGTTATGTATTTCCATCATACAATTAAGGTCAGTAAAGGTCAAACAATTCGCTTTACTAACTTATACTATTCTACAAACGATTATCCCATACCTCTTTATGGACGGAAAAAATCAAAATTTCATACGTAATCCATCATAACCGATTTAACGTATTTTAAACATGGAACCACAGGGACGGTTCTCTTGGTTCCGAAGAATTGATTGAAAAAGAAAAAACCTGTCTCTTTAATTAGAAACAGGTTTTCAATAGCGCCCTCGGCAGGATTCGAACCCACGATAAGAGAACCGGAATCTCTTGTGCTATCCACTACACTACGAGGGCATGTTTTAGATAAAACTGCACTCATCATTATAGGATAGAACTTATTTGAATGCAAGAACTTAATTTAGGGATGGTGTGTGCACTATATGATTGAGGCTCTTTTTTAAAAGATTGTTGCCATTAGATAAAACAAAATATTGACTTAATTAATCTGGGTGAACAATTAAGAAAATAAAAACAAGTTTTTGGAAGAAAAAGAGGAAAGCAAAGACTATGGGATAAATTTTGAAAAATCCATGGGATATAACATATATATGCTAAGGCTTTTGGATGAAAGTGAAAAAACTCTAACATAAAATCGAAATATGAAAGAACTATTGGATAAATCTTGAAAAAGCTATGGGATATAACATATATATGCTAAGACTTTTGGATGAAAGTGGAAAAAGTCCTAACATAAAACCGAAATATGAAAGAGCTATTGGATAAATTTTGAAAAAGCCATAAGATATAACGTGTATATGCTAAGACTTTTGGATGAAAGTGGAAAAGCCTCTAACATAAAACTATAATATGAAAAGACAATTGGAGAAATTTTGAAAAAGTCATGAGATATAACGTATATATGTTGATGCTTTTGGATGGAAATGGAAAAACTCCTTATATAAAACCATAATTAAGAAATGACTTTTGGATAAATGTTGAAAAGGTGATAGCAAAAAACTATTTTGAAAGCAATTTTCCCTCGTTTAATCTAGAAAAGAGTGGTATATCAGAGAACACTCCGATATACCACCTCAAATCCAACCTCTAATTATCCTTATACCCCAAAGTTCCGTCATACACGTCCGCATCAACTGGATTCACAGCCCACATCGTTTGAATCGGATCGAACTCTGAGGTAAACTCTTCTTTGTTTTTACTTTTCTTCGCTTCGTCCAGTGTTCCAGTGACTGGGCCTGTGTATATGATTTCATTCTTTTTCAACAATAATCACCTCTTTAAGGTAGATTCTTTCAAAAAATGAATAAAAATGCGTGCTAAAATTTAACTTTTTCGATACGATAGAAGTAAGATAAAATTAAAGATGTAACCTTTTAGTCAAAAAGGTAATTTAAATTGTAAATAAAAAAGTAAACGCTTCCATTACACTAGAACAACTCAAAGGAAGGGGGAACCATGAGTGAATATGCAAACTGGACTTTTTCAACAGCAATCTATAAAGCTAGTCATGACAAAGGAATTAACGCAGGCAATAACTCTTTTACAATATTCATCTTTGGATTTGACTAAATTTCTAGAAGAACAGACACTAGAGAATCCCCTCATTGATGTAAAACCATCAGATTTTGATCGACCCAAAAAAATGAAGGTCACTAAAGATACGTACACAAATCCAATCGACTATATCGGTAAAAAAGAAACAACTTTATATGAGCATTTGCTAACACAACTTTCTTATACAAAAATTAATAACACGAAAAAACGGATGGGTGAATATATCATCCAGTTACTCGACAGCAATGGATATTTGTATTTTCCTACAGAGGAAATAGCGAGGGATCTCAATACCGATACAGAAACCATTGAAAATGCGATTCGCATTGTTCAAAGCTTGGATCCGATTGGGGTAGGAGCGAGGTCTCTACAGGAATGTCTTCTCCTGCAATTGAAGGCACTTCCAAAGCGAAACAGTTTAGCGGAAACGATTATACAAGACCATTTTGAACGATTTGCCGAAAAGTCATGGAAGGAAATCGCGAAGGACCTAAATGTAAAGCTTTTTGATATACAGCAGGTGTTTGATTTTATCCAAACGCTAAAGCCAAGACCGGGAGCTGCCTTTCATGGTGGGGAAGCACATTATATTGTACCGGATTTCGATATTTTGGTAGAAGACGGTGTAGTCTCAATGAAAATGCAAGACTCATACCTGCCAAAGGTATCGTTGAACCTCCAATATTATCAGCATTTTTTAGAGGAAAAGGATAGCAAAACAAAGTCCTATCTTCAGGAAAAAGTAGATCAGTGTCAGTGGATCATGAGAAGTTTGGAGCAACGAAAAATGACCTTGCAAAATGTCATGAGTGAAATTATCAAACGCCAAATGGACTTTTTTATAAAGGGACCAGCACATTTAAAACCGCTCATTATGAGTGATGTTGCCGATGCTTTAGACATCCATGAATCAACAGTTAGCCGAGCGGTAAAGGATAAATTTGTTCAAACCCCATTTGGGATTTATGAGATGAAGTATTTCTTTAGTCGAAATATCCAGACAACGGGTGAAACTGATACGTCATCTACCCAAGTGAAAAATGTTATTAAACAGATGATTGAAGAGGAAAATAAGGAAAAGCCTTTGTCAGACCAAGAAATTGTCAGTATACTTGAGGAGAAGCATGGTATTCTTGTATCAAGACGAACAATCGCAAAATACCGTGACCAATTAAACATACCTTCTTCGACGAAACGAAAACGGTATAGCAAGTAGATTGGAAGTGTAAAAAGTTGAATCGCATTCAGGTAACGATGTATTCAAAGGAAAATTGCTCTCTTTGTAGAAAAGCGAAAAAAGTAATTGAGGAATTAAGCGAGGAGTACCTTATAGACCTTCACGAAATTGACATTTATAAAGATGACCAACTTTTGGAAAAATATCAGATCATGATTCCAGTTATCGAAATCGGTGGAAATGAAGTCGAGTATGGGATCATTCATAAAGAAACAATCCAAGAGTACTTGAATCAATTATTGAAAAACTAAGGTTTATCCCAACTGCCTAAAAAATAGGCAGTTTATTTATTGCTTTCTTTTAAAAGTATTGTTACTATAATAAATGTAACCGACGATATTAATTACTGATGTGTTTTTTTTTACTGTAAGCGGGACATAATATGTCACACCGGGACAAAAATAGTCCCTTATGGTAAAAAGGGGAAATGAAAAAATGAGTTCAATCATTGAGGTACAACAGAAATTATTACCCGATTTACTCGAGGTTATGCAAAAGCGCCATGAGATCCTCAAATACATACGACTTATGCAGCCAATTGGAAGAAGGAATCTTTCAACGAGTCTCGGTCATAGCGAACGTGTCCTCCGCGGAGAAGTTGAGTTTTTAAAAAAACAAAATCTCGTGGACTTTAGCACTGCAGGTATGAGCTTGACAAAAGAGGGCGCGGAGCTTTTAAAAGACCTTGAGGATGTTATGAAGGAAGTTTTAGGCTTAAGGGTTTTAGAATCCAAACTTAAGGAGAAGTTAAATATAAAAGATGTGATTGTCGTCCCAGGCGACAGTGACACGACTCCTTGGGTGAAAAAAGAAATGGGAAGAGCTTGCGTTTCAAGAATAAAACAAAGGCTTTTTGGAAAAAATATCGTCGCAGTTACTGGTGGTACAACACTTGCTGAGGTGGCAGAAATGATGACCCCAGATTCGAAAGGGCGAAGCATTTTATTCGTACCAGCAAGAGGTGGGTTAGGAGAACGAGTGGAAAATCAAGCAAATACAATTTGCGCGAAAATGGCTGAAAAAGCCTCGGGTGATTATCGACTCCTTCATGTACCTGATGTTGTGAGCAATGAAGCGTACCATTCATTTGTGGCAGAACCGCCGATTCGAGATGTCTTGAGTTTGATAAAGTCATCAAGTATGGTTGTTCACGGAATAGGAGACGCTATTACAATGGCAAAGCGTCGCAAGACAGATGAAGAGGATATGAAAAAAATCATTGAATCTCATGCGGTCGCAGAGGCCTTTGGCTATTATTTTGACGAAGATGGGAATGTGGTCCATCGGGTTCAAACGATTGGAATCCAGCTTAAGGATCTTCCTGCAATCCATGATGTGATTGCCGTAGCTGGTGGAGCTTCGAAGGCAATTGCCATCCAAGCTTACTTACAGCAAGCCCCTGGAACTCTGTTAATTACAGATGAAGGTGCTGCAAAAGAGTTAATAAAGGGGTAACCCTTATATAAAAATTTCTTTAGGTTTCACATACAAAAGGAGGAAATCAAAAATGGCAGTAAAAGTTGGTATTAATGGTTTTGGACGTATTGGTCGTAACGTATTACGTGCGGCTCTTAAAAATCCTAACGTAGAAGTAGTAGCAGTAAACGATTTAACAGATGCAAACATGTTAGCTCATCTATTAAAGTATGACTCTGTTCATGGCGTTCTTGATGCAGAAGTATCTGTTAATGGAAACAATCTTGTTGTAGATGGAAAAGAAATTCTTGTTAAGGCTGAACGCGACCCAGCTCAACTTGCTTGGGGCGACCTAGGAGTTGAAGTTGTTGTTGAATCAACTGGTCGTTTCACAAAGCGTGCAGATGCTGCGAAACACTTAGAAGCTGGTGCAAAGAAAGTTATCATTTCTGCTCCTGCAACTGATGAAGATATCACAATCGTTATGGGTGTTAATGAAGACAAATATGATGCAGCAAACCACAACGTTATTTCAAATGCTTCTTGTACAACAAACTGCTTAGCACCATTTGCAAAAGTTTTACATGAAAACTTTGGAATTAAGCGTGGTATGATGACAACTATTCACTCATACACAAATGACCAACAAATTCTTGATTTACCACATAAAGATTATCGTCGTGCTCGTGCGGCAGCTGAGAACATCATTCCAACAACTACTGGTGCAGCAAAAGCTGTTTCTCTAGTATTACCTGAGTTAAAAGGTAAATTAAATGGTGGAGCTGTTCGTGTTCCAACTCCAAACGTGTCACTTGTTGACCTAGTTGCTGAATTAGATAAAGAAGTAACTGTAGAAGAAGTAAATGCAGCACTTCGCAAAGCTGCTGAAAATGAGTTAAACGGAGTTATGGGTTACAGTGAAGAGCCACTAGTTTCTGGTGACTATAACGGTAATGCAAATTCTTCAACGATCGATGCACTTTCTACAATGGTAATGGAAGGCAACATGGTTAAAGTTATCTCATGGTATGATAACGAAACTGGTTACTCACACCGTGTAGTTGACCTTGTAGATTACCTTGCATCAAAAGGACTATAATTTTACCGTTTGATTAGTATGTCACATTAACCAAACAGTAAAACAGATTATTCTTGGAATCCTAAACAACAACAACTATAATAGAACTTGTGTGGGGAAGGGAGTGTTCCCTTCCCTTTTTAATGTCATTTAGAAAATGTGTTCCACAGAACAAGTTTTGAATATTACATAGAACGGAGGCCTTCCCAGTGAATAAGAAATCAGTAAGAGATATTGATGTGAAAGGCAAGCGAGTATTCTGTCGAGTTGATTTTAACGTTCCAATGCAAGATGGTCAGGTTACGGACGAAACTCGTATTCGTGCAGCATTACCAACAATCGAGTACCTTCGTAAAGAAGGAGCAAAGGTTATTTTAGCAAGTCACCTTGGTCGACCAAAAGGAAAAGCGGTAGACGAACTTCGCTTAGACCCAGTTTCTAAAAGATTAAGTGAGCACTTAGGTATCGAGGTCCGCAAAACCAATGAGGCATATGGTCCAGAGGTTGAACAAGCCATTTCAGAAATGAACGAAGGCGATGTTCTATTATTAGAAAACGTTCGTTTCTATCCTGGTGAAGAGAAGAATGATCCGGAGCTTGCAAAACAATTTGCTGCATTAGCTGATGTATACGTAAATGATGCGTTCGGGGCTGCACACCGTGCCCACGCTTCTACAGCTGGTATCGCTGAACACTTGCCAGCCGTTGCAGGTTTCTTAATGGAAAAAGAAATCGAAGTTTTAGGTAAAGCACTATCAAATCCAGAACGCCCATTCACAGCAATTATCGGTGGAGCAAAGGTTAAAGATAAAATTGGTGTCATCGAGAACCTCTTAGAAAAAGTAGATAACTTGATCATTGGTGGAGGTCTTGCTTATACTTTCGTAAAAGCACAAGGCCATGAAATCGGTAAATCTCTTTTAGAAGAAGATAAAATGGATCTTGCTAATGAGTTCATCAAAAAAGCAAAAGAAAAAGGCGTAAACTTCTATATGCCTGTTGATGTAAGAGTAGCAGACGATTTCTCTAATGATGCGAACATTAAAATTGTTCCTATCACGGAAATTCCAAGCGATTGGGAAGCACTCGATATCGGTCCAAAGACAGCTGAAATTTACAGTGATGTAATTCAAAAATCCAAGCTTGTGATTTGGAACGGCCCAATGGGAGTATTCGAATTAGATGCATTCGCGAATGGTACAAAAGCTGTTGCAAAAGCACTTGCTGATGCAACTGACACGTATTCTATCATTGGTGGAGGCGACTCTGCTGCAGCGGCAGAAAAATTCGGTCTTGCTGATAAAATGAGCCACATCTCAACTGGTGGCGGAGCATCATTAGAATTCATGGAAGGTAAAGAACTTCCTGGAGTCGAACTACTTAACGATAAATAATATTGGGGTGCTAACAAAGCACCTTTCCATAAAGATCAACATCGAAAGGGATGGTGAAACATGAGAAAGCCAATCATTGCAGGAAACTGGAAAATGAATAAGGTTCTTTCAGAAGCAGTTCAATTTGTAGAAGAAATCAATGGTCTAATTCCATCACCAGAAAAGGTTGATTCTGTCGTTTGTGCGCCAGCACTATTTTTAGAGCGTCTGGTTGCTAACGTAAAAGAAGGAAACTACGACCTTAAAATCGGTGCACAAAACATGCATTTTAAAGAGAGTGGAGCATTCACTGGTGAAATCAGCCCTGTAGCATTAAAGGACTTAGGTGTTGACTATGTAATCCTTGGTCACTCTGAGCGCCGTGAAATGTTCGCTGAAACAGATGAAACGGTTAACCCAAAAACACTTGCAGCATTTGCTCATGGATTAGTTCCAATCGTATGCTGTGGTGAGACATTAGAGCAACGTGAAGCAGGTCAAACAAACGACCTTGTTGGAACTCAAATCGAAAAAGCATTAGCAGGCCTTACAGATGAACAAGTGAAGGAAGTTGTCATTGCCTATGAACCAATCTGGGCAATTGGAACAGGTAAATCTTCTTCTGCTGAAGATGCGAATGAGGTTTGTGCACACATCCGTAAAGTAGTTGCTGAACAATTCTCACAAGATGTTGCAGATGCTGTTCGCATTCAATACGGTGGTAGTGTAAAACCAGAAAACATTAAGGAATACATGGCACAACCAGATATCGATGGTGCTCTAGTTGGTGGAGCAAGTCTCGATGCTTCCTCTTTTGTTAAGCTTTTGGAGGCAGGTAGCAATGAGTAAATCACCAGTTGCACTAATCATCTTAGACGGATTTGCATTTCGCGATGAAGTAAAAGGTAATGCAGTTGCCCAAGCAAACAAACCAAATTTTGATCGCTATTGGAACAAATACCCGCACGCTACTTTACAAGCAAGCGGAGAGGCTGTTGGTCTACCAGAAGGCCAAATGGGGAATTCAGAGGTAGGCCACTTAAACATCGGTGCAGGTCGTGTCGTTTACCAAAGCTTAACCCGCGTAAATGTTGCCATCCGTGACCATGAATTTGAAAGAAATGAAACCTTCCTTGCAGCCATGAAGCATGTGAAGGAAAATGGTACAGCACTACACCTATTCGGTTTATTATCTGATGGTGGTGTACACAGTCACATTGATCACCTTTTTGCACTGCTAAAACTAGCTGCATCTGAAGGTATTGAAAAAGTGTACATCCACGGCTTTTTAGATGGAAGAGACGTTGGTCCTCAAACCGCGAAGATCTATCTCGAGCAGCTCGATGAAAAAATCAAGGAATACGGTGTTGGTGAAATTGCAACCTTGTCTGGCCGTTATTATTCAATGGACCGTGACAAGCGTTGGGAGCGCGTTGAAAAGTCATATCGTTCAATGGTTTACGGCGAAGGTCCTACATATAAAAATGCATTTGAACTTGTTGATGATTCCTATGCAAACGGCATTTACGATGAATTCGTATTACCATCAGTCCTTGTAAAAGAAGACGGTTCACCTGTTGCAACGATCCAAGACAATGATGCTGTGATTTTTTATAACTTTAGACCAGACCGTGCCATCCAAATTTCGAACACATTCACAAATGACGATTTCCGTTCATTTGATCGTGGACCTAAGCATCCGAAAGATCTATTCTTTGTGTGTTTAACACACTTCAGTGAAAGTGTCGATGGATATGTGGCATTCAAACCAACAAACTTAGATAACACATTGGGAGAAGTTCTTTCACAGAACGGATTAAAACAGCTTCGCATTGCCGAAACTGAAAAATATCCTCATGTTACCTTCTTTATGAGTGGTGGACGTGAACAAGAATTCCCTGGTGAAACTCGAATTTTAATCAATTCACCAAAAGTTGCTACCTATGACCTTAAGCCTGAAATGAGTGCTTACGAGGTAAAGGATGCACTATTAAAAGAAATAGCTGAAGATAATCATGATGCGATTTTATTAAACTTTGCAAACCCAGATATGGTTGGACACTCAGGAATGCTTGAGCCAACAATCAAAGCAATTGAAACAGTTGATGAGTGTTTAGGTGAAATCGTAGATGCGATTCTTGCAAAAGGTGGAGCAGCGATTATCACTGCCGACCATGGTAACTCCGACGAGGTTGTAACTCTTGAAGGAAATCCAATGACTGCTCATACAACAAATCCAGTACCAGTCATTGTCACAAAAGAAGGTTTAACCTTACGCGAAGATGGAATTCTAGGAGATTTAGCACCAACGATGCTTGACCTACTCGGAATCCAAAAATCAGCAGAAATGACTGGAAATAGCTTAATAAAATAAAAACTCATTTGAAAAAGGAGAGATTTTTAATGTCAATTATCGTAGATGTATACGCTCGTGAAGTATTAGATTCTCGTGGAAATCCTACAGTTGAGGTTGAAGTTTATACTGAGTCAGGTGCATTCGGCCGCGCTTTAGTACCAAGTGGTGCTTCAACTGGTGAATACGAAGCAGTTGAGCTTCGTGATGGCGACAAGAGCCGTTACCTTGGCAAAGGTGTTCAAACAGCAGTAAATAACGTAAATGAAATCATTGCTGCAGAAATCATCGGATTCGATGTAACTGATCAAGTAGCAATCGATCACGCGTTAATCGAGCTTGATGGTACTGAAAACAAAGGTAAATTAGGTGCAAACGCAATTCTTGGTGTATCTATGGCAGTAGCTCGTGCAGCAGCTGACTTCTTAGAAATTCCTTTATATCAATATCTTGGTGGATTCAACTCAAAAACTCTTCCAGTACCAATGATGAACATCATCAACGGTGGAGAGCATGCAGACAACAACGTTGATATTCAAGAATTCATGATTATGCCTGTTGGAGCAGAAAACTTCAAAGAAGCACTTCGTATGGGTGCTGAAATTTTCCACAACCTAAAAGCAGTGTTACATGCAAAAGGCTTAAACACAGCTGTAGGTGACGAAGGTGGATTTGCTCCAAACCTTGGTTCAAACGAAGAAGCTCTACAAACAATCGTAGAAGCAATCGAAAAAGCAGGTTACAAGCCTGGTGAGCAAGTACGCCTTGCAATGGATGCTGCATCTTCTGAGTTCTACAACAAAGAAGACGGCAAATACCATCTTAAAGGAGAAGGCAAAGTTCTTACTTCTGAAGAAATGGTTGCATTCTATGAAGATCTTGTTTCAAAATACCCAATCATCTCAATTGAAGATGGTTTAGACGAAAACGACTGGGAAGGCCACAAACTTCTAACTGAGCGTCTTGGTAAAAAAGTTCAATTAGTTGGAGACGACCTATTCGTAACAAATACAAAGAAACTTGCTGAAGGTATTGAAAGAAACATCGGAAACTCAATCCTTATCAAAGTAAACCAAATCGGTACATTAACTGAAACATTTGATGCAATCGAAATGGCAAAACGCGCAGGCTACACTGCAGTTATCTCTCACCGTTCTGGTGAAACAGAAGACAGCACAATTGCTGACATCGCAGTAGCAACAAACGCTGGCCAAATCAAGACTGGTGCTCCATCACGTACTGACCGTGTTGCAAAATACAACCAATTACTACGTATCGAAGACAATCTTGGTGAAACAGCTCAATACAACGGCTTAGCATCTTTCTATAACTTAAGAGGCTAATCTGATAAATAGGAAAACGACAAGCGAAGGTGCTTGTCGTTTTTTTGTTAGCTGCTTTGTGGGGCGGTGATTTGGGTAAAACGCAATTCCTGCGGGATAAAGCGCAATTATACAGATTAGCGCGCAATTCCGTCGGATTAAAACGCAATTCCGGCAGACTATAGCGCAATTCTGAAAAATAAAGCGCAATTACACTAGATTGAATGCAAAACCTACTTCTCTTTTTTAGTCTGCTGCTTCTTTTGCTTACCTTGCTGTGTATTTTCACCTAAATAATTCGTTTTGTGCTTTTTCTGTTCTTTAACAAATGCATAAAAATCCAAGTTGATCACTTCTCATCATTCCTTTCAAGATAGTCAATTTTAATATGGACGTTTCCAAAGGAAATCATGAAGTGAATCGTTGGAAAAATGCTCCCCGAGCCCTTATAAGCGCTTAAACGCCCAAAAGATGCTACTGTCAGAAAATGCAGTATTGTCCACATGGAACTTTTATGGTACATTTATTTTAACGTCATATGCGTTCTTGTTCAGGAGGTGTCGTTTTATATGTTGCATGGAATATTTGTTACATTACTAGTAATCGTATGTATCGGGTTAATCGTAGTGGTGTTATTACAATCAGGTAAAAGCGCAGGTTTATCTGGGGCTATCTCTGGTGGTGCCGAGCAATTATTCGGAAAACAAAAAGCTCGTGGCCTTGATGCAGTTTTACATCGTATCACAGTGGTCCTAGCGGTATTATTCTTTGTTCTTACAATTGCGGTTTCTTACTTTGAACTATAAAACTTTTCGAAAAGAGGGTTAGACAAGTTGATGTCTAGTCCTTTTTTATTGCGCTCAAAACTCACTTTCCGTTACGATAGTAGAATACCGAAAAAAGCGCAAAATAAAAATTAGGAAGTCATCATAAAGGAGTTATACATAATGAAGATCAAATTACCTCAGCCTTTCTTTTTTGAAGGAGGAGAAAGAGCGGTTTTATTACTACATGGTTTCACTGGAAATTCAGCAGACGTAAGGATGCTGGGGAGGTTCCTTGAGAATAGAGGCTACACCTGTCATGCACCAATTTATAAAGGCCATGGTGTCCCACCGGAAGAATTGGTGCATACCGGTCCTGAGGATTGGTGGGAAGACGTCATGAACGCCTATCAACTTTTAAAAAATAAAGGATACGATAAAATTGCAGTAGCCGGATTGTCACTTGGCGGGGTATTTTCCCTAAAATTGGGTTACACTGTACCTATAAAAGGGATTGTGACGATGTGTGCTCCCATGTATCTAAAAAGTGAGGAAGTCATGTATGAGAGTGTTGTTGAATTTGCACGTGAATACAAGCGATTTGAGGGGAAATCTCCTGAGCAAATCGACAAGGAAATCGAAGAATTCAAGAAGACCCCGATGAATACGTTAAAAGCACTACAGAATCTAATAGCAGAAGTACGTAACAATGTCGATATGATTTATTCCCCGACTTTTGTTGCGCAGGCACGTCATGATAAAATGATAAATCCTGACAGTGCGAATATTATCTATGAAGCCATTGAAAATGATTTTAAAAAGATCAAATGGTATGAGGAATCAGGACATGTCATAACCCTAGACAAAGAACGTGACCAGCTGCATGAGGATGTCTATGCATTTTTAGAGCAGTTAGATTGGTAACGGGAGGGATAAAAAATGGAACAGGAAATCCAAGAGCATATTAATAAATTATTAGACTTTATGAAGGAAGAAGCATACAAGCCGTTAACCGTCCAAGAGCTTGAGGGAGCATTTGGAATCTCGGGATCAGAGGATTTTAAAGAGTTTGTCAAAGCCCTTGTCGTAATGGAGGAACAGGGCTTAGTCGTTCGAACCCGTAGTAATCGCTACGGTCTTCCGGAAAAAATGAACCTTGTCCGCGGAAAAATCACAGGGCATGCGAAGGGCTTTGCATTTGTCATGCCAGATGATAAAACAATGGATGACGTATTTATTCCTCCAAATGAGTTGAAAAATGCGATGCATGGGGATACCGTGCTAGTTCGAATTAACTCTGAATCTTCCGGCCAACGTAAAGAAGGTACGGTTGTTCGGATTATTGAACATGGCATCAAAACGATTGTTGGAACATATACCGAAAGTAAAAATTTCGGCTTCGTCATTCCAGATGATAAAAAAATCGCCAATGATATTTTTATTCCAAAGCAGTCTTCAAATGGCGCAATTGAAGGACATAAGGTAGTTGTGAAGCTTGTTACATACCCTGAAGGAAGAATGAGTGCAGAAGGTGAAGTTATTCAAATTTTAGGACATAAAAATGATCCTGGAATTGATATTCTTTCTGTTATCCATAAGCACGGACTTCCAGAGGAATTTCCGGGAGAAGTATTGGAGCAGGCGAATAAAACACCTGATTCCATTGATCCAAATGAGCTTGAAAATCGTCGTGACTTACGCGACGAAGTCATCGTGACAATTGATGGTGCCGATGCAAAGGACTTGGATGACGCCGTGACGGTTACGAAGCTTGAAAATGGGAATTACAAGCTAGGTGTACACATTGCGGACGTCACTCATTATGTGACAGAAGGTTCTCCTATCGATAAAGAAGCAAGTGACCGTGGAACAAGTATTTATCTTGTTGACCGCGTAATTCCGATGATTCCTCATCGTCTTTCGAATGGTATTTGTTCTTTAAATCCAAAAGTGGACCGTTTAACCCTATCCTGTGAGATGGAAGTTGACGGAAACGGTACCGTTGTGAAACACGATATTTTTCAAAGTGTGATAAAAACAACGGAACGAATGACATATGCGGATGTAAATAGCATTTTGGTCGATAAGGATGAAGAACTCAGAACACGCTACGAACCACTTGTTCAAATGTTTGAGGATATGGAAAGACTAGCAGCAATCCTTCGTGAAAAACGAATGAAGCGCGGTGCAATTGACTTTGATTTTAAAGAAGCAAAGGTTCTTGTTGATGATGAGGGTGCACCATATGATGTTGTCTTACGGGAGCGCTCTGTTGGTGAACGTTTAATCGAAGAATTCATGTTACTTGCAAACGAAACGGTTGCGGAGCATTTTCATTGGATGAACGTACCGTTTATTTATCGAATTCACGAAGATCCAAATGAAGAAAAGCTTAGACGTTTCTTAGAGTTCATCACGAACTTTGGTTATATTGTTAGGGGTGCTGGAAATTCGATTCACCCTCGTGCGTTGCAGGAGGTAATTGAAGCCGTCCAAGGGAAGCCAGAGGAAATGGTGGTTTCAACCGTCATGTTGCGCTCGATGAAACAAGCAAAATATGATCCAGAAAGTGTCGGACACTTTGGGCTTTCAACGGATTTTTACACGCATTTCACATCACCCATTCGACGTTATCCGGACTTAATCGTCCATCGTTTGATTCGTACCTATCTGATTCAAGGGAAGCTCGACAATGCGACCCAGGATAAATGGAGAGAAAGACTTCCGGAAATTGCAGAGCATTCCTCAAACATGGAACGCCGAGCGGTCGAAGCTGAGCGTGAAACAGATAGTATGAAAAAAGCAGAATATATGATGGATAAAATCGGTGAGGAATACGATGGCATCATTAGCTCTGTGACCAACTTTGGAATGTTTGTTGAGCTACCGAACACTATTGAAGGACTAGTTCACGTCAGCTATCTTACAGATGATTACTATCGATATGATGAGAGAAGCTATGCGATGATTGGTGAACGCACCGGGAATGTATTCCGAATTGGAGACGAAATTACGGTTCGAGTTATTAATGTAAATAAAGACGAGCGCTCAGTTGACTTTGAGGTTGTCGGCATGAAAGGCAGCCGCCGCAAGTTTTCAAAGGAACAGCCGACAATCATCAAGTCTGAAAAAGGCAGAAATCGTCGTAAACCAAATGAGGATGACAAGAAACGTGGTAGTGACAAAGATGGCGAATGGTCAACTCGGAAGCCTCGGAAGAAAAAGAAGAAGTATGATAATGTACCACCTCAGAAAAGCAAGAAACGGAAGAAAAAAAGATAATCGAGAGTGCTCCACAATGTGGAGTGCTTTTTTGTGTTTACAATGAATTTAAAATCATCGATGGATAGCTTCTCGTTATTATGTTCGTAGGGATCGTATTTGATTTATAGAAGGGAGAAGTGGTGGAGGTAGTCTGACCTTTTAGTAAAACAAAAGAAGTCCCAAGTGATTAATCTACATTTGGGACGTGATAGCTGGGTTAGCGGATTTTGTAAAACGAGCATTCTCTGACTTTTGACAATCAATTACTGCTTCGCTTCTAAAATTTGGTGATAGCGTCCTTCAAGTAAATTTATAATGTTTTTTTGCTTCTGCGCTAATTGCTGAAACATTTGTTTTGCTTGTTGATTTTGCGTTTCTATAACTGCATTAAACATGCCTCTACACTTTGAGCTGAAGCTATTGTTCTTTGCATTTGTGTTTGTATATTATCCGATTCATCCCTTTTCCATCATTTAAGTTGCGCATAAATGCTAAAAAATTTTCGCTAAATCTGAGCTAATTTCCTAATTATCAAATCTTATGGTCTAAGAATTTAGTAGTTATCATAATAAATTCCAAGTTGCCTTAATGAACTATATTTCCTTTTAATGTAAATGACTACATGATCGTTCATAGCAGAGAATTGAATAAAAGAAGAAGTATTTTTAAGAAAAAATAGGGGAATTTAAAATCGATAAAAAATTGTTGGAGCTAGTAATAATTATTCGGTGACAATTAACTTAAAATTAGGGTGATATTTTTGAAAGACTGCGAAAAAATACAAATGGGTTTTTATGAAAGTGCAGACAGTGGAGCAACCGTTTTACCGGTTTCCTATACTGAGTGGGAAAAAAGAGCAAAAGAAAAATTAGCCGTAGGTCCTTTTGGTTATGTGAATGGTGCTGCTGGGGCCGGTGATACGATGAAGGCGAATGCAGATGCTTTTAAACAATATCGAATTCGTCCAAGAATTTGTCGAGATATTTCAAAGCGAAGTTTGGATATTTCATTATTTGGCAGTAAATACCCTGTTCCTTTTTTATTTGCACCGATTGGTGTGAACTCTATTGTTCATACTGATGCGGAGGTTGCTCCAGCAAAATCGGCGGCTTCATTAGGGATTCCGTATATTTTAAGTAATGTTTCGACAACACCGATGGAAAAAGTTGCAGAAGTCATGGGCGATGCTCCAAGATGGTTTCAGCTTTATCCGCCAGTGAATCAAGATCTAACGAAAAGTTTTTTAAACAGAGCTGAAAAAGCAGGCTTTTCCGCTATTGTTGTAACAATTGATTCGACTCTTTTAGGTTGGAGGGAGACAGATCTTCGTAATTCCTTCCTACCATTTTTAAATGGGGAAGGGATGGGAAATTACTTTACTGATCCTGTTTTTCTCTCAATGCTTGATGAACCGCCAGAACAAAATTTAGATGCAGCGTGCAAAAAAGCTTTGAGTGAAGGAAACAATACCGGTTTTTCTTGGAAAGATCTCGAATTTATAAAAAAAGAGACTAAGCTACCTGTTTTATTAAAAGGTCTCACCCATCCAGATGATGCTCTTTTAGCAGTGGAACACGGGGCGGATGGCATTATCGTATCAAACCATGGTGGAAGGCAACTTGATGGTGCAATTGCTACACTTGAGGCCCTTCCTTCTGTTTGTGAAGCGGTGGAACATAAAGTTCCTGTTCTGATGGACAGTGGAATCCGTAGAGGGGCAGATATCATCAAGGCATTGGCATTAGGAGCATCAGCTGTACTTGTTGGACGCCCGTATATTTATGGTCTTGCGGTAGCGGGAGAAACAGGGGTCAAAGCTGTCATGGAAAATCTCATTGCAGAAACAGAACTACAGATGGCTATATGTGGAAGGAAATCTATATCGGAAATAGATCAGTCCCTTGTGGTTAAGCTGTGAATAATAGAAACAAAATGAGTTACTCGGGTTTTGATCGAGAACTCTTTTTATATGTTGGAAAAAACTGTTATGGAATCCGTTTTTCCCGAATAGTTTATTTACTGGAACAGGTACTACTTGTTGTCATTATTGGATTTTATGGAGGGTGAAAAATGAGTATCAATATAGGGGATCGTGTCAGTCGTGTTGCCCTTATAGGGACTGGTTTTGTTGGTTCAAGCTATGCCTTTGCGTTAATGAACCAGGGAATAGTCAATGAATTACTTATGATTGATGTCAATGAGGAGAAAGCCAAAGGGGATGTACTGGATCTTAATCATGGAAAAGCTTTTACAGGGAATCCTACACTTATTAAATTTGGAAGCTACGAAGATTGCAAAAATGTTGATCTAGTGGTCATTTGTGCAGGAGCCAATCAAAAGCCTGGAGAAACGAGGTTAGATTTAGTAGAAAAAAACCTCAAAATTTTTAAAGAAATAGTAGATAACGTGATGGCAAGTGGATTTGATGGAATCTTTTTAGTCGCTACGAATCCGGTTGATATTTTAACATATGCCACATGGAAATATAGTGGATTACCGAAAGAACGTGTAATAGGTTCTGGTACGATTTTAGACACTGCACGTTTCCGATACTTATTAGGGGAATATTTTAATGTTGCCCCGAAAAATATCCATGCCTATATTATTGGAGAACATGGTGATAGTGAATTGCCAGTGTATAGCTCGGCATACATTGGAACACTCCCGATAAAAAAATATATGCAGAGAAATGAAAAATATAAAAAAGAAGACTTAGATGACATATTTATTCGGGTACGTGACGCAGCCTATGAGATTATTAGAAGCAAGGGTGCAACCTATTACGGAATTGCAATGGGACTGGCACGAATCACCAAAGCCATATTCTCCAATGAAAATGCCGTGTTGACAGTTTCTGCCCATTTGGATGGACAATATGGGGAAGAAAATGTGTATATAGGGGTTCCTTGCGTCATAAACCGAAATGGGATTCGTGAAATCATGGAGTTGGAGTTAAATGAAGAAGAACAACAAAAGTTTGAGAACAGTGCGAATGTGTTAAAAACGATCCTTGCCCCATATTTTGATGAGGTGAAACCAAAAGGGTAACGTGGTGAATATATATGGAAGCAAAACCACTATCAAGTATTGAAAAATTAGCACTGTCTCGTCGTGATACATTTCAAGGTAGTAGGGTAATCTATTTTTTACGTGCCGTGTTAGCTAGTATGTTTATTGGGTTTGGGGTAATCGTTGCCTTTCGAACAGGTAATTTCTTCTTCATGCAGGAATCGCCAGTTGCTTTCCCTATTGCTGCTATCACATTCGGTGTAGCGATTATCCTCATTGCATATAGTGGAGGAGATCTATTTACCGGAGATACCTTTTATTACACTTACGCGGCCTTACGTAAAAAGATGAAATGGAATGTGGTCGGTCAAATGTGGCTTTATAGCTATATTGGGAATATAATTGGCACCATTTTCTTTGCTTTATTATTTTATATGACTGGCCTTTTTCAAGGAGACTCTGTAAATGAATTTCTATTAACGATTGCCTTCAATAAAACACAACTCACCACTTCTCAACTGTTTTTTCGAGGGATTCTTTGTAACTGGCTTGTGTGCCTTGCCTTTTTTCTACCGCTGGGAATGCGTGGAGACGGACCAAAAATATTTATTATGATGCTACTGGTATTCTGCTTTTTTATCTCTGGCTATGAACATAGCATTGCGAATATGTGTACATTTGTCATTTCGTTTGTGATGAATCATCCGGATTCTGTCACAGTCAATGGCGTTATCCACAATTTAATCCCTGTCACCGTTGGGAACCTAATCGGTGGCGGTGGTTTTATGGCATGGATGTATTTCTACGCGAATAAAGCACATATTAAATGATTCTTAAAAGATCCAGCTGGTGCACTGGATCTTTTTATATGAAAAATATTCTAATTTTTCACTAAATGACTTATACTGGTATGAATTATGAGGGGGGAATTGGGATGAAGGATTGCTTTATTTGTAAAAAACATAATGGTTTGATTCAAACAGCCGGGGAAACGATTTATGAAGATGAACTTGTTTATGTAGGACACATTGATCATAATGGCGAAGATAGTTACCTAGGTCATATTATGATTGATTTAACAAGACATGCGCCAACTCTTGCTGATCTGACAATGGAGGAAGCGAAGGCGTTTGGTATCATTATGGCAAGAGTGAGTAAAGCATTAAGGGAATCTGAAAAAGCAGAACATATTTATTCTCTTGTTTCAGGAAATGCGGTTCCTCATCTTCACATGCATATTGTCCCGCGATATCCAAACACGCCGAAAGAGTTTTGGGGACCAATGGCTGTATATGATTGGCCACAAGCACCAATGGGGAATAATGAACAGATTGTACAGGTTTGTAGAAGACTAAAAGGGGCATTGGAGAATCCAAGTCATGAGTGACTTCGAATGGGTTGGCTCCCAGAAAAATTTTGTCGATACATTGTCTATTCACAAACAAGGAAAAATAACCATAGGCCGATTCGGTGGCAATTCTTCAGCAGGTCAAACAAAAAATGAAGATGGGTGTCTTGTCTGGCAAAATGATCAGGAAGATTGGGAGTTCGCGATTCTCCTTGATGCCCATCACACCGCTGAAAGTGCAGAATTGATTGTACAGGAATTTACGAGACGAAAATATACAATAAAATCTTTGTTATCAGGGTCACCCAAGGATGCCTTTAAGAATATCGAGGAGTCCGTGCTTCAAATTTTTCAGAATCCAGAATTTCTAGCTAACTGCCGGAAAGTTAAAGGTTCTACCTCATGTCTGATTGTCCTTAGAAAAGATAAATACCTTTGGTGGTTTTCGGTTGGCGATTGTATCTTGTACTTGTTCCATCCAGAGTTAAAGAAACTCGGACAATATCAAGTGAATCAACGACATTTTTTTGAATGGATCGGCGAAGTGAACACCTTTGAACTGCCTGTCACATGCTACAGTTTGGGACGAAATGAACTAAGAAAAGGTAATAACCATATATTTTTAACAACAGATGGATTAATTGAATGTCCCGGTTTACCTTATAATCACCCTGAAAAGATACAGAAAGAATTTTTAGAAGGATCAAATGAATATGCCGTTGAAGCATTATTGAAGAAAATCCAATCGCTCAACGTAAGAGACAGCACGACAATCATTTCTTGGTTTGTTGATAGTGATCAAGAAGCAAGTTTACCTTGCAATTAATAAGCCTTTCCTTGAGATGTTGTCCATTATTTGCTAAAATAGAAGGTACCGTCTTAAGGGGGAAATCAATATGCCAAAAGGTGCAGGCAAGGTAATCGCACAAAACAAAAAAGCAAATCATGATTATTTTATCGAAGAAACCTATGAAACAGGAATCGTGCTTCAAGGGACAGAAATCAAATCCCTTCGAAATGGTCGTGCAAACTTAAAGGATTCATACGCACGCGTTCATAATGGTGAAGTATACCTGTATAACATGCATATTAGCCCTTATGAGCAAGGTAACCGATATAATCATGATCCACTGCGGACACGTAAGCTACTTCTTCATCGAAAAGAAATCAACAAACTGATTGGACTTACAAAAGAGGAAGGCTATGCACTTGTTCCAATTAAGATCTATTTGAAAAATGGATATGCAAAGCTTTTATTAGGTCTTGGTAAAGGTAAGAAAAAGTATGACAAACGTGAAGACCTCAAGAAAAAAGAAGCAAAACGTGATATCGAGCGTGCCTTTAGAGAAAGACAGAAGATGTAATCTGCCACTTCTTACAATAACTTACAATTGAAATTGTGAGGACATGTGCTATAATAAGACATGTGGTTGACAATTGAATAAGTCAACGAAAGCAAGAACACTTCATCCGAAACACCCAGATAACTGATGATTAAGTTCATCATTATCATTTTATAATGGGGACGCTACGGATTCGACAGGGGTAGTTTGAGCTTAAGTTGCGAGTCGAGGGGATCGGCCTCGTTAAAACGTCAAAGCCAATAACTGGCAAAGAAAACAACAACTTCGCTTTAGCTGCTTAATAACAGTCTATAGCGGTTCCTCCCTCCATCGCCCATGTGGTAGGGTCAGGGACTCACTTTAAGTGGGCTACGCCGGAGTTCGCCGTCTGAGGACAAAGGAAGAGAACAACCAGACTAGCTGCTTGGAAGCCTGTCGATAGGCTGAAGAGTTAGCGAAACGCTAATATATCGACTACACTCGTAGATGCTTAAGTGCCAATATCTTTGGACGTGGGTTCAACTCCCACCGTCTCCACCAAATACATATACTTGGTGGTTTAATACTCATTAGACACGGACTCACCGATTATGGTGAGTCCGTTTTTACATTTTGAAAAAGTATTCTTCAAATCTAAGTTTCTTTTTTAATATTTCCGAACTGTACTTTCCATTTCGTGGAGTAACATTATTATAGTTTTCAAGAATCGAAATACTACAGTTCGATTTTCTTATTGTTTGTGCAAGAAGTTCTGGTGCCAAATCCGGCTTATAATTAACAGTTTTCATATTTTAATAAAAAGGCTATGATTATTTTGGGCTTGGTAACACGAAAAATTCTTTTTCTAGCAGCTTTTCTTATTGAAAGATATTGTTGTAGAAGCGGAGTGGTGGTGTGGATGGGTTCTAAAAAGATAAACATCTCTAAAGTTTTACTTATAATAGGCATTATTTTTGTAGCTTTTAATTTGCGCCCAGCAATCACATCAGTCGGGCCCATTATCGATTTAATTCGTTCTGATTTAGGTATTTCTAATGGAGTAGCGGGTTTCATCACAACACTTCCATTAATCTCCTTTGCGATCCTTTCAATTCTTGCGCCTAAGCTAGGACAAATGATAGGAAATGAGAGAACTATTTTTCTAGGATTATTGGTCTTGTGCATTGGCATTATCTCGCGATCATTAGGCTTTACGCCGACACTTTTTTTAGGCACATTACTTGTAGGAGTTGGTGTCGCAATTGGCAATGTCCTCATACCAAGTATTGTAAAGCTTCATTTCCCTTTAAAAGTTGGAATCATTACAAGTATTTATACAACAGCCATGAACACCTTCGCTGCTATCGGATCGGGAGTCAGTATCCCTTTAGCCAAGGGTCAATCCCTGGGTTGGAAATGGGCATTGGCCTTTTGGACAGTGCTTGCGGTTATCGCCATGGTTATTTGGTTACCTCAATTACGCAACAACCATAAAACATCATCTTCTTATAGTGGTCAATCTTCAAATGGCGCTATGTGGCGATCACCAATTGCGTGGCAAGTAACATTGTTTATGGGATTACAATCTTTTTTATTTTATTGTACTGTAGCATGGTTGCCGGAAATTTTAGAAAGTCATGGAATGCAGTTATCGATTGCTGGTTGGATGGTTTCGTTAATGCAACTAGTTGGTCTGCCAACAACGTTCCTAGCACCTGTCATTGCCAACCGATTAAAAAGTCAAAAGATGATGGTAGGTATAATTGGAATCGTTTACCTTACTGGGATAATGGGGCTTATGTTTGTGCAAACAAACATACTTCTGATTTTATCTATCATCTGTATTGGAGCAGCCCAAGGTGCAAGTATTAGCTTAGCACTCACAATGATTGGACTCCGAACAAAAGACTCAAGACAAGCCGCAAATTTATCTGGTATGGCACAGTCCATCGGATATTTATTAGCTGCTATTGGCCCTACACTAGTAGGCTTTCTGTTCGATTACACACAATCATGGTTAACGCCATTAGTCATTTTTATTGTGATTTCAATATTGATGACTATAGCAGGTGTTGGTGCTGGGCGTAATCGATATGTGGTTGGAGAAAGTATGCAAACATAATGATACATGTTGTAGCTCTTAAAAAAATTCAATTATAAGAAAAAGCATAAGTTTTCCGTTTGGAAAGCTTGTGCTTTTTTATTGTAAATATACTTTTAATGATTACCTGTCAAATTCCAAGTACATACACTTGTGGTAATGCCACCTGCTAAAATGGTTATAGCCGAAAGAAAGAAAGTTTCACTCGAAACGAATATGCCTCCGAGACAAATGACAAATATATCAATAATAAGAATGAGAATTCCTACATTAACTTTTACGATTTCCGAAAAAAACTGAGCTAATAAATCAGTCCCGCCAGTACTAGTCTCAAAGCGAAGCATAAGCCCAATACCAAAACCTATCAAAATTCCACCAGTTATTGAGCTAAGAATCGGTGAAATATGTATGCGAACTTGGTTTAAATTGTGAAAAAGGTCAATTAATAATGATGATAAAAGCATACCATGCAAGCTATTAAAAAAATAAGAACGATATTTAAACCATGAGATTGCAAAAATAGGAATACTCAACATCATAATCGAGAACCCAGCATTTGTATGAAATAGATAACTAATAATCAAACCTAAACCAATAATTCCGCCGTCTAAAACTTTGTTTGGAATTAAAAAAAGATTTATCCCCATTGCGATTGTAATGCTACCTAAAAGTATAGCAACTGCTTTCATAAAAAATGGCATATAGAAAGGACTCCCCTGTTTAAGTAACGTGTTTTATTTATATGCAAAAAGAGTTACATTCTGGACAACTTTGTTCAAGATAAAAAATTTAAAAGGGAATGCTCACCGCTTCCTGCTCCTAGGTATTTTTTCCCTTCAAATACACAGAATAATATAGAGAGATTAAATTTGTTGTGGAGGGGTTTTTTATGAAAAAAATTCTATTTTATATTGCCGTGCTAAGCATTGCCACTATCTTAGCCTCATGTAACCAAAATGATGAAGCAAATCAAGACGATAATAAGCAATTGAATGAAACAGAACAACCTGCTGATAACAATAATGATGAAACAACTCAAGAAGAGGAAAATGTAGATGAAACTGAACAAAACACGGACACGGACAATGATGTAGCACCGAATACGGAAGAAAAGGTATACCAAAACAAAACTTTCAAAGATGTAAAAGTTTCCGAAACCGATAATCAAATCGTCATAACCGGAAAAGCTCAAGTTTTTGAGGGTGTTTTTGACTATGCTCTTTATGATGGTGAAGAAAAGTTACTTGAAGATCACTATCAGACGGTAGGAGCACCTTCTTGGGGTGATTTTGAGATCAAGATTGATAAAACATCTATTGCTCAACCTAAAAATGAGGTGAGAATCGAACTATTTGTTTATTCCGCAAAGGATGGTTCAAAAGAAAATATATTAAATATTCCACTGACAATGAAATAGAAAAAACGAAAGACATTAATTTTCCACCTTGGAAAATTGATGTCTTATTTTAATCTTTTTAGAGACGCGGAGACTGTACTGTGTCCCAAAATTATTTTTAATTATGAACCTATTATTTAATTGTAAAAAAATGGATTATATATATTAGCCCCATTTTACAAATTCTATAGATGTTTACGAAACGTCAGAAAATGTGGAGGAAATAATATGACAGTTAAAAGTCAAGTCAAACAAACAATCGCAGGTTTGAAAAGTGCACAAGCAAGCCTTGAACAATTTTCACTTCAAACTCAAAACCAACAAGCAAAACAAATGTACCAAACTGCTGCACAGCAAACCCAAATGATTGTGGATAGTCTCAACCCGCGTTTGCAAGAATTAGATGCGGAAGAGCCACAATATCAACAGGAATAAGTCTAACATCAAGGTTGGTTATTGGAACCAACCTTTTCTCGAATTGTAATGCTATGGGATGGGATTGGTATATATGAAAAAGTACTTCTTTCGTTATGGTGTTTTTATATTTTTAGTCTTTGGGTTATTAACCGGGTGCAAAGAAAATATCGATTCTGTTAAAAATCAAAGCACATCAATAACCAAAATAAGTGCAAAAAAGTCAACGAATCAATCAACAGCAAATCATGCTAAAGAGTTAGTAATCAAAAGGGATGACGTCACTGGGGTTCGTGGGGTCAATACCGATAAAGAACTACTTATCGCAATAACAGTACCACAAATAGATAGATTCCAACTGAAAACCATTCAAAAGAATGTGAAAGAAGAGTTAAAAAAGAAATACCCAGATTACAAAATTGAAGTATCAACCGATCAAAAAATCTTTTTAGAATTAGATATTTTGGAGAGAAAGCTCGAAGAAGGGAAGGCAGGGAAAAAAGAACTAAAAAAGGAATTTGGGAACATAAAACGTCTTATGAAAGAGGAAGCATGAAAATGAGTGAGGGTAGCTTATGGCAAATAAAAAGAAGAAAAAATTAACCCCAGTTCAACAGGAATATCAAGAATTTCAAAAACAAAGAGAGACAAAACGCCCCTTATTTAAAAATTGTATCAATGCCTTTCTAACGGGTGGCATCATATGTCTAATTGGACAAGGGATACAGACCTTTTACATATACTTTTTTGATTTTACTGAACAAACAGCCGGAAACCCAACGGTTGCTACACTCATTTTTATTTCCATGCTCTTCACGGGATTTGGAGTTTATGACAGAATTGCCCAATTTGGTGGGGCTGGTTCCGCGGTTCCTGTGACTGGGTTTGGAAATGCAGTGATTTCTGCAGCGATTGAACATCGGACAGAGGGATTTGTACTGGGGGTTGGTGGGAATATGTTTAAGTTGGCAGGTTCAGTCATTTTATTTGGTGTTTTTTCAGCCTTTATTTTCGCTACCATTAAGACAATTCTTATTACGTGGGGGGGACTGTAATGCTGACTGGTCATCGAACATGGATATTTGATCAAAAGCCTGTCATTATTTCAACGGGAACAGTCGTTGGGCCATTTGAAGCAAAAGGTAAAATTCCGCAAGATTTTGACTTAATTCATGGCGAAATTTGGCTTAATCAAGATTCATTTGAAAAAGCACATCAGGTTATGCTAGAAGAAGCCTGCCAAAAGGCAATCGAAAAAGCCAATCTACAAAAGGAACAGATTCAGTTTTTTCTTGGTGGTGATCTCATCAATCAAATCACTCCAACAAGCTTTGCTACTAGAACATTAGGGAGTCCTTACTTAGGGTTGTTCGGGGCTTGTTCAACCTCAATGGAGGGATTAGCGCTATCTGCATTTTTAGTAAATTATAACGGTGCAAAATACATATTAACTGGTGCATCAAGTCATAATGCGGCTGTTGAAAAGCAATTTCGTTATCCAACTGAGTATGGTGGTCAAAAACCCCCAACCGCACAATGGACTGTTACAGGGGCAGGTGTGGCATTAGTCAGTTCTACGGGATCAGGGCCACGAGTAACATCAGCAACTATCGGTAAAATTGTGGACATGGGATTAACTGACCCATTTAATATGGGAGGTGCAATGGCACCAGCTGCCGTTGATACAATCGAAGCTCATCTAAAAGAAAGAAATGTTGATCCATCCTATTATGATCTAATCGTGACGGGAGATCTTGGACATATCGGTCGAGAGGTGTCACTGGATTTATTTAAAAAGCATGGCACTCCAATTAAGGAAGAAAAGTATCAGGATTGCGGTCTCATCATTTATCGGGAAGGGCAGCCTGTCCTATCAGGTGCAAGCGGTGCCGGTTGCTCAGCAACAGTTGTTTACGGGCACATTATAAACCGAATGAAAAAAGGGGAATTAAATCGGGTTCTAGTCGTTGCAACAGGTGCCTTACTTTCACCGCTTAGTTTTCAGCAAAAAGAATCGATTCCTTGTATAGCACATGCGGTATCAATAGAAAATGGAGGTGAAGAACAGTCATGATATTCTTTTGGGCTTTTGTCATAGGTGGCCTAATTTGTGTGATTGGTCAAATCATGTTTGATGTTTTTAAACTCACACCTGCCCATACATTATGTACGTTTGTAGTCCTTGGAGCACTTTTGGATGCGTTTGGTTTATACGAACCGTTCATTGACTTTGCAGGTGCTGGGGCAACTGTTCCGATCACTAGTTTCGGAAATTCCCTTTTTCATGGTGCAATGGCCGAAGCGGAAAAGCATGGGCTCGTTGGCGTGGTAACGGGGATGTTTGAAGTCACAAGTGCCGGTATATCGGCTGCCATCATTTTCGGGATGATTGGCGCCATATTTTTTAAACCAAAAGGGTAAAGGAGAATGAAGGGTGACAGTAGGCTCTCAAGTGAAACAATGTCTTTCTAGTATAAAAAATATTGAAGCAAGTCTATCTAGCTTAGCATTACGCACGCAAGACACAGAGGCGAAACGAACTTTTCATGAAACCATGATGCTCATGGATGAAATAAAGAATGATCTAAAAATACGTGTCGGAGAAATAGAGCGGGAGGAAGAGCAATATCAAGGTTTTTAAATCAATGGTAAGGAGTTACGATTATGCCAGATTGGGTAAGTATTGCCGTACGATCACTAGTCTTACTTATCGCACTGTTCTTTTTTACGAAATGGTTAGGGAAGAAGCAAATTTCTCAGCTATCCTATTTCGAATATATTAATGGAATTACAATAGGTAGTATTGCTGCAGAGATCTCCACAGGACTGGATCGAAATGTCAGTCATGGATTAATAGGTATGGGTGTCTGGTTCGCTATTCCGTTTATCATGGGTTTCATTTCATTAAATAGTAAAATAGTAAGAGACTTTGCTGAAGGAAAAGGAACCGTTTTTATTCAAGATGGAAAGGTAATGGAAGATAATTTAAAAAAAGAAAAGTATACAATTGATGAATTACTAGCAAAACTACGAAATAAGGATGTCTTCCAGGTAGCAGATGTTGAGTTCGCCGTATTAGAAACAGATGGAAGCTTAAGTGTCTTATTAAAAAAGGAAAATCAACCAGTAACCGCAAAAGTTCTAAATCTGGCTGTTGCTCCGATAAAAGAACCGCAAACGGTTATTATGGACGGAGAAATCATGCATGAACCATTATCATCATCTGGCTACAGTCAGAATTGGCTTGACACAGAACTTGATAAAATGGGCGTCAGTATTGAAAATGTGTTCTTAGGGCAAGTTGATTCTTATGGACAACTGACAGTCGATTTATTTGATGATAAGATCAAGGTCCCATCTCCACAGGAAAAACCATTACTTCTCGCCACGATAAAAAAATGTCAGGCGGATTTAGAATTGTTTGCTTTACAAACCAATAACCAATCCGCAAAAGAAATGTATCAGAAGAATAGTGAAAAACTCCAGGATGCCCTAAATAAGGTGACTCCGTTTTTAAATAGCTAAGGCTGCGGGGAAAAAATGCTACGGAAATCATTCAGTGGGCCGTTAAATTATTTCAAAAAGAAAATCAAATGCCAAAAACGGATGGAATAACAAAAAGGGAGTATACCTTATTAGGCATTTGGAGTGAATTGGACTTCATTAAACGAAAATCCTTGAGGTTAAAGAGTATTGTAAGTCTTGGACAAAGACAAGCAATACTTTTTTTTAGGGATTTTTTTCATTTTGCAAAAGAAAACAAAATCTATTCAATTAACTACATTAACTAGTAAATTACATTTTATCCAGTTTACACCCTGTAAAAAATTACCTAATGAGTTTAATTCGACATTCAATTTGCTTTCATTTGCATTCAACAAATTATTGAAATCCAATGAATACTATCATTATATTTTTGTTTATTGTTATTTTTTATTGACAAAGTGAAAATAAATGATAAAATTAAGAAAAAAAGAGGTTGGAAACGTTTGCAGTTAAATTATTAACAACTTTCAGATATTACTAGTATATAAGGTGGGGATAGAGTTGGCAATAAAGTTTGGATGCCATGGTTCCACATGGGAACTAGATTATGATAAAGAATGCGATTATCTAGATCAAATCATGGATACCGTGAAAGAAGCAGGATTTAAAGGCATTGATGTCCAGGTCGCACTTTTAGGAAGATATAAAAATCAACCTGAACGACTAAAAGAAGAACTGGTAAAGAGAGAATTAGAACTAGCGGCTTTAACTGTTCCGTTTACATGGGCAGGAGAGAATGAAACACAAGAAGAAAAAACACATGCTGATTATTACATAAATTATTTAACACATTTTCCGGGAGCCATCATGAACGTTCCTGCAAGGGTCGGAACGAATAGAGATCATTTATTAAAGAGACAGAAGGAAATTATGAATTGTGTAAATGCACTTGGGATACGTGCACATGATAATGGTGTAATAGCTTCCTTTCACCCAGCATCACCAAAAACTTCTTATTTTAGAACAAAAGAAGATTATGATGTCATGTTTGATCTATTAGATAGAAGATACTTGAGTTATACACCGGATGCAGGTCATATAAAAGCCGGTGGAATGAATCCAGTTGAGATTATTAAAGATAACCTTTCTATTATAAAACATGTACATATTAAAGATTGTTCAAATACGTTTGAATGGAAAAAAATGGGTACAGGTGATATCGATTTCCCTGCAATAACTGAAATTCTCTCTAACTCGAATTATAAAGGGTGGATTATGGTTGAAGAAGAAACGGAAGAAGCGGCTACAGATCCGCACAATGTCATATTAGATGTAGGGAATTATGTACAAACCCAATTGGAACCGATTACGAGAGGAATGAAAACAAACTAAACCCATATCCCTATAACGAAATTCAATGAAACTATAAAAATATAAATCATGATTATCTTTATTCTAATTGAGGGGGTGAAAGCTTCTAGTAATACCGGTTAGTTTGTATTTGAAGCATATGCCTTGTGAAACTTTGTATGAAATAAAGGGGGAAAATCGAAAATGAGAAGAAAGTTTAATTTTATTGGGATTTTATTAATTGGTCTTATCATGCTTTTAGCTGCTTGTAGCGGTGGATCAGAGGAGTCTAATGGTTCTTCATCAGATAGTGGAGATGACAAAAAAACTGTAGATTATCCAACAAAAAATATTGAGGTTCTTGTAGGACACGGCGCAGGAGGAGGTACAGACCTCTTTGCAAGAGCAGTAACAAAACAACTAGAAGATATCTTAGGGGTTAACATTAATGTTGTAAACCAAGAAGGAGGAGCTGGTGTTATTGCAGCACAAAATGCTTTTAATGCTCCTGCAGATGGATATACATTAGTTGGTGACGCTGCATTTCCTATCACAACTGCAGCTGGAACAAATGAACACGGTTTAGAAGATTTTGTTCCAATCGCACGTTTCCAAAGTGATACGTATGGATTATGGGTAGATCCTAAGAAATATGATAGTATTGATGACTTTATTAAAGCTGCAAAGGAGAACCCTGGTAAAATCACTGTTGGTGGAACTGGATCTATGGGTATGGATGAAATTACAGTTTTCCAACTTGGTCAAGAAGCAGAGATTGAACTAAACTTCGTACCAATGCAAGGTTCTGGTGAAATGCATGCTGGTGTAATTGGTGGTCATTTAGATGCAATGGTAGACGAGTTTGGTCCGACCAAAGCTTTATATGAAGATGGTTCTATAAAACCACTTGTAGTATTTGCAGAAGAAAGATTAGAGCAATTCCCAGATTTACCAACAACTGTTGAAAAAGGTTGGGACTTAACCGATGGTAATGAGCGTGGTTTCTATGTGAAAAAAGGAACGGACCCAGAAATTATCAAAATTTTAGAGGAAGCAATGAAGAAAGCATATGATTCAGATGAATATCAAAAATTTGAAGAAGAAAGCTATTTACATCTAAGAGAAGGTTGGTTAAATTCTGAGGACTTTACGAAGAGAACAGAAGAATTAATTGAAAAATACAAAACAGTCATAGAAGAACTTCAAAAATAAGCTGGGTAAAGTAGGAGGCTTTGCCTCCTACTTTGACCTTCTGTAGTTGGGAGTGAATAATATGAGCAGTGTAAAAAAGGACTATATATTTTATAGTATTGTAATTTTATTTGCTGTTTTCTTCTTAAGTATGACCCCGCAAATTAAAATTACAAACGCAACCTTTGCAGTTGGTCCAAGGTCATGGCCGTATATTTTATTAACACTAATGTTTGTCTTGGGAGCCTATGGTATTATCAAAACGTTTATAAAATCTAAAAATACGAAAGCAACAGAAACTATTGAAAAAGAAGAAGTTGGAAGAAAGGTATTTAATATTTCCATCCCAATGCTTTCTTTAGTTACTGTCATTATATATGTAGTTTTGCTTAATTTTATTGGATTTATCATTACTACTATCCTATTTTTATACGGAATCTCCTTTTTACTTGGAGCAAAAAAACAAGTAGGTACAATTATCTTTTCCGTTGTAACAACCGTCGTATTCGTAGTTTTATTTTCAGTATTACTACACATTCCGTTACCTCGTGGAACAGGAATTTTTAGAGAACTTAGTCTATTATTCTATTAATAAAGGGGGGGATAAGATGCTTGAATATTTAATGAACGGCCTACTGACTATTGTTACTGATCCTATGAATATCATCATGTTACTTGCTGCAATTGCTATCGGGTATATCGGTGGGGCAATTCCTGGGGTAAGTGGAACCATGTTGGTCGTTATCATGCTTCCTGTGACATATGCCTTAGAACCTGAAGCAGCATTTATTTTACTTACAGGAATTTATGCGATTACAGCGTTCTCGGGAGCAATTAGTGCCATACTGCTTCGAACACCAGGTACACCAGAGGCAGTTGTAACAACCTTTGATGGATACCCGATGGCACAACAAGGTAACCCTGGACGTGCCTTAGGCATTGCAATTTTCTGCTCTGTTGTAGGTGGAGTTTTTGGAACATTATGCTTAATTTTTATCACACCCGCTTTAGCGCAAGTCGCATTATCCTTTTCTTCCCCTGAATACTTTGCACTAGCAGTAATGGGTCTGACCGTTGTTGCTTCACTAAGTGGTAAGGAATTAACAAAAGGGTTAATTGGGGTATTTTTTGGATTGATGATTTCCGTAATTGGTATGGATCCATTAACGGGTACTTTACGATATACATTCGGGTCAACATCACTGTCATCTGGGATTAATTTAATTCCTGTTATTATTGGACTCTTTGCTTTATCTGAATTTTTGAAGAAATCAAAGGATAGCCATGTTGTGCAAGAAGCAATGACAAATGTAAAAACGAAAATTTTTGAAATGGAAGTTTTTAAAAAAATTAAAGGAACGATTGCGCGTTCTAACCTAATAGGTGTTTTTATAGGAATATTGCCGGGTGTAGGGGCAACAACCGCGTCAATGCTAAGCTATAGTGAAACAGTAAGATGGTCTAAGGAAGAGGAAAAAGAGTCTTATGGGAAAGGTAATCCAAAAGGGATCGCAGCATCAGAAACTGCGAATAACGCTGCTGCGATGGGTACATTAGTGCCATTACTTTCATTAGGGATTCCCGGAGGAGCAACCGCAGCCGTTCTTTTGGGTGCTTTCGTTCTTCACGGAATGCAGCCTGGTCCTATGCTATTTAAAACAGAGCCCAATTTAATGTATACCATTTTTGCGGGATTACTTTTAGCTAATATTGCAATGCTTCTAGTATCGAAGCCTTTTATTAAGATTTTTAAACAAGTAGTAAATATTCCTTATTATGTATTAGGCCCACTTGTAGTTGTATTCTGTGTGATTGGGACATATACAGTGCGAAACAACTATATTGATATTCTCATCATGGTTGTATTTGCAATTATTGGGTATATCCTTGAAAAATACAAATTCCCATTAGCAACAATCATTTTAGGGGTTGTATTAGGTCCACTTACAGAAAGTGAGTTCCGTCGTTCCATTCAAATGGCAGATGGTGATTTTACCATTTTTTTAACAAGACCGATTAGTTTAATTTTATTAATTATTTCAGCATTAATGTTGTTTTATCCAAGCATTAACGATTATTTTAAAAAACGAAAAATGGCAAAAGCAAATATTCAAGCATAACAAAAACTGTATAGAAGGTTTTGGCTAAATGAATATAATCTTCGGAGCTTTATTACCAGTATTTACAGTATTTTTTATTGGATATGTTCTACAGAAAATAAAAGGCTTGGACATTAAAGCATTGTCCACAGTTGCGGTATATGTTTTAATTCCATGTCTTGTCTTTCGGTCATTACTGGAAACGAAAATAGAACAACAATACTTGATGATGGTATTCATCGTATTGTTGTTAATGATCATTACAATAACAATTGACAAGGTAGTTGTATGGTTTCGAAAATTAGATACCGATACAGAAAGTGCGTTTATCCTTTCGACGGTCTTTATGAATGCAGGGAATTATGGCACACCCATCGTGTTATTTGTATTTGGAGAAGAGGCCTTCCATATTGCGATTTCCTTTTACGTAATCCAGCTTATTTTATTTAATACAGTTGGAATCTATTACGCATCAAGAAGTAAGGAAAGTTTCATAAAGGGCATGAAAAATATCTTTAGATTACCTGCTATATATGCTGTCTTTTTTGCATTTCTATTCAGGCAATTCCCGATTTTGCCTGAGAATATCTATTCGATTATCAACCTATTAGCTAATGGTGCGATCCCGATTATTATGCTTCTTTTGGGAATGCAACTAGCAAACTTAAAAATGGAAGTCTTGGATTGGAGACAAATATCCTTTGTTACAGTGATGAGGTTAATTATTTCACCATTGGTTGCAGTTGCTATTACCTTGTTACTACCGGTTGAGCCCCTCTACCGGAATGTCATTATTACTCTAGCAGCAATGCCGACCGCGGTAAATGTCACATTGTACTCATTGGAATTTAATATACAACCAAAATTTGTATCAGTCGCTACCATATTTAACACTTTCCTTAGCTTAATTACAGTTACTATCTTATTAAATATTTTAAGTTGATAAAATTTACATACCTTAAAGGAGGAACTATCATGAGTAAACCAACAATTGGATTATTATATGGGGATGCTGCAGGTGTTGGGCCTGAGGTAGTTGCAAAATCATTTGCAAACAAAGAAATTTTAGAGTCGGCAACTTGGATTTTAATTGGAGATGAACGTATTTTTAACCGTGGAGCAAGCATAGCGGATCAACAGCTAAACTACCAAAAAGTAGACAGCATAGATGATGTGAATCCAGACGTTTCTTCACTATGGTTAATTGATACTAAAAATACAGATCCTGATGAAATTGAAATGGGTGTTTTAAACGAGAAGTCCGGTAAAGCAGCTGGTGACAATCTAGTTTTTGCATTAGAGCTAGCAAAACAAGAAAAGCTAGACGGTCTATCCTATGGACCGATGAACAAAAGTGCTCTATATCAGGGGGGCTATACTTTTAAAGATGATATCCATTTAGTAGCCTCTGTATTTGGGCTAGAGACAGGCTTCATGGAGGTAAACGTGATGGATGGTGTTTGGTTTACACGCGTTACGTCACACATTCCTTTAAAAGAAGTTGCAGAAAATATAACAAAAGAAAATGTGCTAAATAGTATTCTTTTTGCAGATAAAATCGTTTCAAAAGCAGGAATTGAGCCGAAGATTGCAGTTGCTGGCTTAAATCCACATGCTGGGGATAATGGACTATTAGGAGATGAGGAAAATGAAATCATCTCACCTGCGGTTGAAGAAGCGAAAAATCAAGGTGTGAATGTGCATGGACCTTTCTCAGCAGATACAATTTTCCTTCGTTTAAAAAAGGAAAACTTCAACTGTCTACTAGGCATGTACCATGACCAAGCTCAAATTGGTATGAAAACAATGGGCTTTAATAAGGGTGTAACAATAAGTGGGGGCTTACCAATTGTAATTACAACTCCTGCACATGGTACAGCATTTGACATTGCAGGAAAGGGCATTGTCGATCCAAGTGCATTTGAAGAAGCACTTAAACTTGGCATCAAACTAATCAATAACGGATACAAATAAGTTTTTTTCAAAGTAGGGGTACCTGATTGGTCGTTTATAAGGCTATTTGGTACTCCTTTTTCTATTAATCTCTTTTTCATTCATGAATATCAAAATCTAAATTGACAGCGTTAAAATAAAAGATTAAAATAATAAATGAAAGTAAATAAAAACAAATAAAATAGTTTTATAATTTTATATATTTTAAATCTGGGGGGACAACAAGTGAAGAAAATAATCAATAATCCTGGTCGTGTTGTACAAGAAGCAATTGAAGGTTATATGTATGCATATAAAGACTCTTTAGTGAAAGTAGAAAATGTAAACGGAATCATTCGTAAGAACATGAAGGAGAAGGTTGCGATCGTTACGGGTGGAGGAAGTGGGCATGAACCATTATTCCTTGGCTTCGTCGGAGAAGGCTTAGCTGATGGTGTCGCAATTGGAAATGTATTCGCAGCACCAACACCAAATACGGTTCAAGACGTTGCAAAAGCTGTTGATCAAGGCATGGGTGTCTTATTTGTATATGGAAACTATGCCGGAGACGTACTTAATTTTGATATGGCAGCGGAGTTATTAGATTTTGAAGATATTCAAACAAGAACGGTCTTAGTAGCCGATGATGTTGCTTCAGCTCCAGAAGATCGGAAAGCTGACCGAAGAGGTATTGCAGGTGACGTATTTGTCATCAAAATCGCGGGTGCGGCTTCTGAAAAAGGATGGTCGTTAGAAGAAGTATCCCGCGTCACTCAAAAGGCAGCAGATCACACATTCTCCATTGGTGTAGCAACATCACCAGGCTCTATACCTGGTGAAACTGATCCTCCATTTGTTCTAGGTGATGATGAAATTGAACTAGGAATGGGAATACACGGTGAACCGGGAATGAAACGTACAAAACTTATGCCGGCTGATCAGTTAACAGACGAATTACTTGAAACGCTTTTAGTAGAAAGTAAGATTCAAGCGGGAGACGAAGTGGCTGTTTATGTAAACGGTTTAGGATCTACAACACTATTAGAATTATTAATTGTGAATCGTAGAGTTGCTCAAGTTTTAGAGGAAAAAGCTATCACGATTTATGATATGGATGTAAATAGCTATTGTACCACACAAGAAATGGGTGGATTTTCTATTACATTCCTAAAATTAGATGATGAATTAAAAGAGTTATATAATGCTCCTGCACATTCACCATATTACAACAAAGCTGAAAAAGTCAAAGGAGGAGTGAGATAATGGCGACGCAAACACTAAAATCTCTAAATCCAAACCAAGTGAAGGAAATGTTTTTATACGTTGGTGAAAAGGTAGTAGAAAGCAAACCGTTATTAACAAAGATTGATAGTGCTATCGGTGATGGAGACCACGGAATCGGCATGTCCGTAGGTTTTACAAAAGCCGATGAAAATTTAAAAGCAACTGAATTTACAACAGTAAATGATGTGTTTAAAACGATTGGTATGTCAATGATTTCCTCAATGGGTGGAGCATCAGGAGTTATTTTCGGAACAATGTTTGTTGGTGGAATTAAAGGGGTAGAACCTAAGGATACACTTGATTTAGCATCTTTGGCTGAGATTTATGAAAAGGCACTTGATGCAATTAAACAACGCGGAAAGGCTGAACTTGGGGATAAAACAATGATAGATGCATTCCAGCCTGCTGTTGAAGCATTGAAAGCTAGTGTCGCAGAAAATGTAAGCTTAGTAGAAGGCCTTCGCAAAGCAGAAACAGCTGCAATTGAAGGGGTTGAAGCTACAAAGGATTATATTGCTAAGTTTGGTCGTGCAAAATCTTTAGGTGAACGAGCAATTGGTCATCAGGATGCAGGTGCTACAACCGTATCAATCATTTTCAAATCAATGAAGGAATGGGTTGAAGGTCAGGAGAATGAATAAGGTTTGGATCGGTACCAATTGGAAAATGACAAAAACCATTGCTGAAGGAATTTTCTATACAGAAGAACTTAAGCAATTAGCGAATGAACTAAATCCTACTATTGAATTGTTTATTATTCCTTCTTATACAGCATTGGTTGATATTAAAAAGGAAACAGTAGACTCAAGAATTAAGCTTGGTGCCCAAAATATGCACTGGGAAGACGCAGGAGCATATACAGGTGAAATATCTCCTAAAATGTTGGCTGAGATTGGTCTTGACTTAGTTGAACTTGGTCACTCAGAGCGAAGACAATATTATAATGAAAATGATGAGGATATTAATAAAAAAGTGTTAGCCGCATTGAAGTATGATATGAAGCCTTTAGTTTGTATTGGTGAAAACATTGAACAAAAGAATAATGAAATTTCTCAAGAAATCCTTGCTGCTCAACTAAAGGTTTGTTTAAAAGGTTTGACAGAGGATCAAGTTAAACATGTCCTTATCGCTTATGAGCCAGTTTGGGCGATTGGTGAAAATGGAATTCCAGCAGATTCAGAGTATGTTGGGGAAATACATACATTCTTGCGCGAAACATTAGTTGACATGTTTCCGAAAAATGGTCATGAAATTCCATTGTTATATGGAGGAAGTGTTAACCTAGAGAATTTCCTGCCGTATATCGACCAAAAGGATGTTAATGGATTATTCGTAGGGAGAACTGCTTGGAATATGGAGACATTTACAGTTCTTTTACATGAACTTGAAAAACATTTAAATAACTAAAGTAAAAAAGGATACTCCAGCGAGTATCCTATTTACTTTTTATAATACCTCAATATTCCGTTTTGTTAGTTCTTTTTCTAATTCAGCATCAAGTTCTTGATCCGAGATAATTGTATCAAGCTGGTCACAGGTTGCAAATGTTGCAATCGAGCTCGTACCAATTTTTGAATGGTCTAATAATGCAACAATTTTATCTGCCTTATCTACCATTACCCTCTTTAATTCTACTTCATACACATTAAAATCCGTTAGCCCTTCTTCAATCGTAAAGCCTCTGGCTGACGTAAACATCGTATCAATATTGATTTTATTTAACACATTCGTACCAAGTAAACCCTCTAGGGCCATTGAGCCCATCCGAGCCATACCGCCAACTAATATAACATTGACACCTGGGTTTTCCTTCAATTCGATTGCGGCAGAAATTCCATTTGTCACAACCGTGATATTTAAAGTTGATTCCCTTATTAATCTAGCTAATGCGAGGGCAGTCGTACTAGCGTCTAACAAGATACAATCCTTTTGATTGATCAAATTAATGGCCCTTTGTGCAATGATGTTTTTTGAATCCGGATTTTTCTTTTCACGTTCTGAAAAACTTACTTTCGTGGAGGTTAAATCCTCATTTAAAACAGCGCCTCCATGGGTTCGGGTTAATAAGCCTTCTTCCTCTAATACATTTAAATCAGTTCGTAATGTCGCTTCGGAAACGTTTACATCCTTTGCTAAATCCTTAACGGTTACTCGTTTTTTTTCCTCGAGTATACTTAATATTAATTGTCTTCTTTCAGTAGCAAATAATTTATTCATGATTACCCCTCATTTGATTGAAAATAAAAATAAAAAATAATTAAAATTAAAAAATTAAGGTTCTCTAAGTATTGTTCACTAATTCAAGTTTAATCAATAATAATATATAAGGCAAGGGTTTATTTGATTAATAGAGGATTATTAGGTTTTTATAATAAACAAAAATAAACGAAAATAAATATTGAAAAAAGAAAATAAATATAATAGAATAATAGCATAGTAATAATGAAAAATAACTTCATGTGAAAAAACGAAAGGGGATTCGAAAGTGAAAATAGGAATCGGATGCGACCACAATGCTTTTGATTTAAAAGAAATTGTAAAAAGATACGTTAAAGAACTTGGTCATGAAGTAGAGGACTATGGATGTTATTCAAAGGATGCTATTGATTATCCAGATGTTGCTTTCAAGGTTTCCGCAGGTGTCAGTAATGGTGAAGTGACCCGAGGAATTCTACTTTGTGGTACTGGAATTGGAATGTGTATTGCAGCTAATAAGTATCCAGGAATTCGTGCTGCACTTACTCACGATGTATATTCTGCTGAAAGAGCTCAATTAAGTAATGATGCACAAATTATTACCATCGGTTCTCAGATTCTCGGACCAGAAGCTACGAAAAAGGTTGTTGCTGCATACTTAAACTCGAATTGGGCTGGCGGTTCTCAACGTAAAGTTGATAAAATCGTTGAAAAAGAAAAAGAATTTTTCACTGAAATTAGTAAAGAAATTTCTTCAAATTCTTGCAACTAGTTCCTATATGAAAAATTTGGGCACAAAGCTTTTGCTAAAGGAGTGGTCCAATGAATCAATTAATCTATGATTTTTTACGAGTAACTGAATCTGCAGCTATTGCTTCATTACCTTGGATTGGAAGCGGAAACAAAGTGGAAGCGGACAGAGCTGCTACGAACTCCATGAGATCAATGCTGAATCAAGTCAAAATGGACGGTGTCGTGGTCATTGGTGAAGGGGAAATTGATGAAGCACCTATGCTATATATTGGTGAAAAGGTAGGAACAGGTACGGGAAAGCAGATTGATATCGCGGTAGACCCGATTGATGGAACTACCTCCACATCGAAAGGACAAAATGATGCGATTGCAGTTATTGCCGCTGCTCCAAAAGGGGCCTTACTTCATGCACCAGATATGTACATGAAAAAAATTGCTACAGGACCAAAGGCCGCAGGAAAGATAAATATCGATGCTCCCCTTGAAGATAATTTGTATGCGGTTGCAAAGGCGTTAGAGAAAGAGGTAAACGAGCTAACTGTTATTATCCAGGATCGCGACAGACATCAAGATATGATTAATACTGTGCGTGACTTAGGTGCAAAAACTTATTTGTTTGAAGATGGGGATGTCATACCTGCGATTTCAACTTGTATTGAATCATTGCAGGCGGATTTGTTTATTGGAATTGGAGGTGCCCCAGAAGGTGTTTTAGCGGCAGTAGGTATTAAGGGACTGGGTGGAGAAATGCAAGCAAGACTTCTTCCGAGATCGGAGGAAGAGCATCAAAGATGTAGAAATATGGGGATTGAAGATGTTAATCAAGTTTTGACACATGAACAATTAGTATCAGCAAAAGATTGCGTATTTGTTGCAACAGGAATCACGAGTAATATGCTATTAAATGGAATCAAACGAGAACAAAACAAGATCATCACACATTCGATTATGATTAATGGAAATGATCAAAAATTACGTTGTACTGAATCGGTTCATACGATGAGTGATGAACAAATATTATTTACTAAGAAGAGCAGTTGATTGGTTTCAATTGCTTTTCGATTTGTAAAAGGAGGAAAAGATATGGTAAGCACAGTCTCAGTTGACCAATTATCGGTAAATGCAATTCGGACATTATCCATTGATATGATTGAAAGAGCGAACTCTGGACATCCGGGATTGCCGATGGGGGCAGCACCAATGGCTTATGTACTATGGACAGATTTTTTAAAGCATAATCCTAAAAATTCAAAATGGTTTGATCGGGATCGCTTTATTCTATCTGCTGGTCACGGATCAGCTCTTTTGTATAGTCTATTGCATCTCTCTGGTTACAATGTAACCATTGATGATTTGAAAAACTTCCGTCAATTTGGTTCGAAAACGCCTGGACATCCAGAGGTTCATCATACAGACGGTGTTGAGGCAACAACAGGACCACTTGGACAGGGCATTGCGATGTCTGTAGGTATGGCAATGGCTGAACGCTTTTTAGCAGCTACATACAATAAAGAAAATTTTTCAATCATTGACCATTATACATATGCGCTTGTTGGCGATGGTGACTTAATGGAAGGAATCTCTCATGAAGCGGCATCATTAGCAGGCCATTTAAAACTCGGTAAGCTAATCGTTTTATATGATTCAAATGATATATCTTTAGATGGTGATTTAAACCGTTCCTTCTCAGACAATACAGAAGAACGTTTTAAAGCCTATGGATGGCAGGTGTTACGAGTTAAAGATGGTAATGATTTAGCTTCCATACGTAAAGCAATACTAGAAGCAAGAGAAAATACGAGCCAACCAACATTAATTGAAATCAAAACTGTGATCGGCTACGGTTCACCAAATAAAGCTGGTTCTTCTGACGCACATGGTGCTCCACTTGGTAAGAAAGAAATTGAATTAGTAAAAAAAGCTTATCAATGGGATTACGAGGAATTCGAAGTTCCTTCAGAAGTTTATAAAGATTTTCAGGAGAAGATTGTGGAACCAGGTAAAGTTTCGGAAGCTAAATGGAATGAACTGTTTGCAGCTTATAAGTCTGAAAATCCTAAAGTTGCCATTGAACTTGAATCAGCGATCAAAGGTGAATTACCAGAAGGATGGGAGCAAAGCCTTCCGGAATTTACACCTGGAGTGGATACGCTAGCAACGAGAGCATCTTCAGGGAAAGTATTAAATGCGATTGCAAAAGCTGTTCCGTATTTTATTGGAGGAAGTGCCGACTTAGCTGGTTCCAACAAAACAACCATTACAAGTGAAGATGATTTCACACCTACTAATTTCGCAGGACGGAATATTTGGTTTGGCGTACGTGAATTTGCAATGGGGGCTGCATTAAACGGTATGGCACTTCACGGTGGTGTTAAAGTGTACGGAGGTACGTTCTTCGTATTTAGTGACTATTTAAAACCTGCAATCCGTCTATCTGCGTTAATGAATACACCAGTTACTTATGTGCTTACACATGATTCAATTGCAGTAGGTGAGGATGGACCGACTCACGAACCAATTGAGCAGCTAGCAGGCTTACGTTCGATTCCTAATTTATCAGTCATTCGTCCAGCTGATGGTAATGAAGTACAAGCCGCATGGCGTCTAGCTGTTGAAAGTAAAGAACAGCCAACAGCCCTCGTATTAACAAGACAAAACCTTCCTACACTAGAAGGTACAAAGGAAAATGCATATTTAGGTGTAAAAGCTGGTGCATATGTGGTTAGCAAAGGTGAAAAGGAAGTACCAGATGCACTATTACTTGCTTCCGGTTCTGAGGTACAGCTAGCTGTTCGTGCTCAATCAATATTAAAGGAAGAAGGAATAGACGTTAATGTTGTTAGCATGCCTTCGTGGGATCGCTTTGAAAAACAAGATGAAGCTTATAAAGCAAGTGTATTACCCGAAAATGTGAAGGCTAGGGTTGGGATTGAAATGGCGTCCTCTATAGGTTGGCATAAATATATTGGGGAAAAAGGGATAGTACTTTCCGTAGACACATTTGGTGCTTCGGGTAATGGAGATAAGCTTATCGAGGAATATGGGTTTACAGTTGAAAATGTAGTTAAACAAGTAGAGAAACTTGTGAAAGAATGAATATTGGGAGCCAGCAAATCGTTGCTGGCTTCTTTTTTTATCCTCTTAACCCAGTGAATGAGAATAGGTAAACTTGTAAAATCTACTACTAATACGAAATACAAATTTATTTCATTGGGGGTATTCATAATGAAGAAATTCCTTTTTCTTTTTTCATTTATATTTGCCATTGCTTTTGCCCTAGCAGGATGCGGTGGAACAGATAATGATAACAATGCAGGTAACGATGAAAAGAATGATACGAAACAAACTGGTTCCCTATTTGATGACATTAAGGAAAAGGGTGTTTTAACAGTTGGAACAGAGGGTACGTATGCTCCTTATACTTTCCACAACGAAGAGGATCAATTAACAGGCTATGATGTGGAAGTGATTAAAGAGGTCGCCAAGCGCATGGACCTTGAGGTTAAGTTTATGGAAACCCAATGGGACTCGATGTTTGCTGGTCTTAATTCAAAGCGCTTTGATTTAATTGCCAACCAAGTGGGAATTAATGAGGATCGTCTAACCAATTATGATTTCTCTGAACCGTATACCTACTCCTCAGCTGTCCTTGTTGTCTCAAAAGATAATAGTGATATAAAAACATTTGCGGATTTAAAAGGAAGAAAAGCTGCGCAATCCTTGACGAGTAACTATGGTGCCATCGCTCAAGAGGATGGTGCGGAAATCGTAGGTGTAGAAGGACTTGCACAGTCAATTGAATTGATCAAGCAAGGGCGTGCCGAGGCTACGGTGAATGATAAGCTTGCAGTTCTTGATTATATAAAATCACAAGGCGACGAGAGCATCAAAATTGCAGCTAGTTCAGATGATGTTTCAGAGATGGCGTTTACTTTTAATAAAGGGAATGAAGATTTAGTTAAGGCTATTAATGAACAATTGGCTGCAATGAGGGAAGATGGGACGTTAGCAAAAATCTCTCAGGAATGGTTTGGTGAAGATGTTTCTACAAAATAGCGTTATATTAACCATTACTGCAAATATGGAGGGATGGGAGTTATTCATGAACTCCCTTCCTTCCATGCTTTCAGGGGCGATTCAGTATACGATTCCACTTACACTTATTTCATTTATCGGTGGACTCATTCTTGCGTTGCTTACAGCGATGATGCGATTGTCAAAATCAAGACTCATTCAAGCTCCAGCTATTTTCTATGTTTCAGCGATTCGCGGAACACCATTGCTTGTGCAATTATTTATTATTTTCTATGGATTGCCCAACATTGGGGTGAATATTGATCCTTTCCCAAGTGCGGCGATTGCATTTATTTTAAATGTGGGGGCCTATGCATCTGAAATCATTCGTGCGTCCATTTTATCGATTCCAAAGGGACAATGGGAAGCCGCATTTACTATTGGTATGACAAGATGGACAGCACTAAGGCGAATCATCCTTCCACAAGCGGCAAGGGTCTCCGTACCTCCGTTGTCCAATTCCTTTATTAGTCTTGTAAAAGATACATCCCTTGCTTCATTGGTTTTAGTCGCTGAATTATTTCGCAAGGCACAGGAGATTGCAGCAAGGACATACGATTTCCTTCTGTTATATATTGAAGCTGCCCTAATCTATTGGGTGATTTGTTTCATTTTATCACTCATTCAAGCAGGGTTAGAACGGAGATTGAGCAGGTATGTGGCAAGATAGAGAGGTGAGGGTATGTTTTTATCGGTAACGGGTTTGGCGAAATCTTTTGGTGAAAATGAAGTGTTAAAAAACATCGATTTCGATGTGAAAAAAGGAGAAGTCGTCTCTATTATTGGTCCATCCGGTTCTGGAAAAACAACCATGCTCCGCTGTTTTAATGGCTTGGAACAACCGGATAAGGGAATCTATCAGTTTGAAGATGGGCTTTCGCTTAATTTTGCTGAAAAAGTAAGGAAACAGGACATCATTCAGTTGAGCAGAAAATCAGGCATGGTTTTTCAATCTTATAATCTTTTTCCACATAAAACAGCCCTTCAAAATGTAATGGAGGGACCCGTGATTGTTCAAAGACGAAATAAAACCGAAGCAAGAAATGAGGCAGTAGAGCTGCTTGAAAAAGTCGGACTGCAGGAAAAAATGGATTTATATCCTCATCAACTTTCAGGTGGACAGCAGCAGCGGGTTGGGATTGCAAGAGCATTAGCACTAAAACCGGAACTTCTTTTATTCGATGAACCCACTTCAGCCTTAGATCCTGAATTAATCGGAGACGTTTTAAAGGTAATGAAAGATTTAGCCAATGAAAATTGGACCATGATTATTGTGACCCATGAAATTCAATTTGCAGGTGAGGTATCCGACAAAGTCTTATTTATGGATGGCGGGTACATTATCGAGCAAGGAGACCCTGATGAAGTATTGAAAAATCCAAAGGAAGAGCGGACAAAACGATTTTTACAAAGAATTTTGAACCCAACTTAATAAGGCGTATAAATCTTGTTGGGAAGCAGGAAATTAAAAGTGAATTGCTTTTCTTAACTACATAGGTGGTGGTAAGTATGGGATTTTTAGACAAACTGTTTGGCAAAAATAAAATAACGGAGGAAACAAAAATGCCTGAAGAAAAATTAAACATTGGGATTATTTTAGGAAGTACACGTGAAGGACGCGTAAGCCCACAGGTTGGAGAATGGGTGAAGGGGATTGCAGACCAACATGGAAACGCAAATTACGAAATTGTTGATATTAAGGATTTTGATTTACCGTTTTTAGGTACAGCAGATTCTCCTGGAATTGCGAAATGGAATGAAAAGCTAGCAAGACTGGATGGATTTGTGTTTATTGTACAAGAATACAATCACAGTATGACAGGAGCTCTTAAAAATGCGTTTGACCTAGCGCGTGAAGCCTGGAATAATAAATCAGCTGGAATCGTTAGCTATGGTTCTACAGGTGGAGCACGTGCCGCAGAACATGTACGTGGTGTTTGTGGGGAATTAATGATTGCCGACGTTCGCACACACCCTACATTATCTTTATTTACTGACTTTGAAAACGGAACAGATTTCAAACCACAAGATTTACACCTTGATAATGTGAAGATGATGTTAGACCAAGTTGTTTCTTGGGGTAAAGCGTTGAAGGCAGTGAGATAATTAAAGTGTAAAGAAAGCAAGATGGATTATGCTTGCTTTCTTTTTTACGTATTTATTTTTCCATTATGGTCAGAATCACAGTATAATTAAGTTGATATCATCATTACGGAGGACCATCCATGGAATACAAAAAAATCAAACCGAAAAAAATCTATGAAGAGGTTACGGATGCTTTACAAGAGGCAATTCGATCTGGAAAGCTAAAACCTGGAACAAAGCTTGAATCCGTTCAACAGCTAGCAGAAAGCTTTCAAGTCGGTCGTTCTGCAATTCGGGAAGCATTAACTGCACTAAAAGCGATGGGCTTAATTGAAATGCGTCAAGGCGAAGGAACGTATGTAAAGGAATTTCATGCTGAGGACCTCACATTTCCACTAGCCACTGCTATGTTAATGAATCAACAGGATGTCATGCATCTTCTTGAAGTTCGAAAAATCATTGAAACCGGGGCTGCCGCAACAGCAGCGAAAAAACATACCTCTGAAAATCTAAGTAAAATAGAATCTGCACTTAATGGGATGAAGATTGCATTAGGAAATGAAGAGCTTGGTGAAACCTCGGACCTCCAGTTCCATCTTGCCATATCAGAAGCTACCCAAAATCCAATTTTAACGAATTTATTATTGCACGTGTCCGACCTCATGCAAGAAACGATGAAGGAAACGAGAAGAATCACTTTATTTTCTAAAGAAAAAACAACAGAACGATTATACAATGAACATTTATCCATCTATGAAGCAATTGCAGCGGGAAATGAAGAAGCAGCACGAAGCGCGATGCTATCACATCTGAACAATGTAGAGGAAACATTAGAGAACTTTTTTAAAGAATCTCTAAAATAGACTTTAATAAGATGGAAAAAAGTAGTAACATAGTTCTTGATAATAAGGTCATCAGATGACCTGTTTACTTGCTTTGTTAAGGGGGAAAACAAAAATGAAAGTCACTTTATTTGCCACCTGCCTAGTCGATATGTTTCAAACAAATGTGGGGAAAGCAACGGTTGAGCTATTAGAGCATCTCGGCTGTGATGTGGAGTTTCCACTATCTCAGGTCTGTTGCGGACAGCCTGCTTATAATAGTGGATATGTAGAAGAAACAAAGAAAGCCATGAAAAAGATGATTGAAAGCTTTGAAAGTGCGGAGTACATTGTATGTCCATCAGGCTCCTGTGCAAACATGTTCCACGAATACAAGGATATTTTTAAAGGTGACCCCATATGGGAGCCAAAAGCAATCGAACTTGCGAAGAAAACGTTCGAACTCACTCAATTCATTGTCGAGGTTTTAGAAGTAACAGATGTTGGTTCAACCTTCAAAGGAAAAGTAACTTACCATACATCCTGTCACATGACTCGGCTATTAGGGGTAAAGGAACCACCTATTAAACTATTAAAAAATATTGACGGTGTTGAATATGTTGAGCTTCTAGGTAAGGAGAATTGCTGTGGCTTCGGGGGAACCTTCTCTGTAAAAATGGGACAAATCTCTGAGAAAATGGTTGATGAAAAAGTACAATGCGTTGAAACGACAGAAGTCGACTATCTTATCGGAGCAGATGCGGGCTGCCTCATGAATATTGGCGGAAGAATTAACAGACAAGGTAAGCCTATAGAAGTTTTACATATCGCAGAAGTATTAAACTATCGAAACTAGAGGAGGGGAGAAATAGTGGCACTAAAAACAAGCAACGAAAAGTTTAAGACACGTGTTCAAAAGGAAGTTCAAAACACCTTCATGAGAGGTGCGGTATCAAAAGCCCAGGAAACCATTCAAGGCAGAAAGCAAACGGTTACAGATGAATTGGGGAACTGGGAAGAATGGCGTAACCACGGAGAAGAAATTCGCCAACACGTCCTTGAAAACTTAGATTATTACCTCTTTCAATTAAGTGAGCAGGTTTCAAACCGAGGTGGACATGTATTCTTTGCTCAAACCGCCGAAGAAGCAAGTACATACATCAGTGATCTCGCAAAAAAGAAGGAAGCGAAAAAAATAGTTAAAGCAAAATCAATGGTGACAGAAGAAATCAGCTTAAATCAAAAGCTTGAGGAAGCGGGATGCCAAGTCATTGAAACAGACCTTGGTGAATACATCTTGCAAATGGATGATCATGATCCACCATCCCATATCGTTGTACCGGCATTGCATAAAAATAAAGAACAAATTCGCGATGTTTTTGCGAATAAAATGGACTATAAAAATTCGGAAAAACCAGAAGAACTAGCCTTGTTTGCGAGAGAATCATTGAGACAGGAGTTTTTACAGGCAGATCTGGGGATTACAGGATGTAATTTCGCAGTTGCAGAAACAGGTTCGATTACTCTCGTAACAAACGAAGGGAATGCAGATCTTGTCGCTGCCCTCCCGAAAACACAGGTTGTCGTGATGGGGATGGAGCGTCTCGTTCCAACATTTGAAGAAATGGAAGTATTAGTTGGAATGTTAACGAGAAGTGCTGTCGGTCAAAAATTAACAAGCTATATCACGACATTGACAGGACCTCGTGAAGAAGGCGATGTTGATGGACCAGAAGACTTTCATCTTGTTATTGTAGATAATGGGCGTTCAAATATACTAGGGACGGAATTCCAATCCGTTTTACAATGTATACGCTGTGCGGCATGTATTAATGTTTGCCCAGTATATCGTCATGTTGGAGGGCATTCCTATGGATCGATTTATCCAGGTCCAATTGGGGTTGTACTAACGCCGCTGCTAGGTGGTTATGATGATCACAAGGAATTACCATATGCCTCAACCCTTTGTGGCGCTTGTACGGATGCTTGTCCAGTCAAAATCCCACTTCATCAATTGATTCATAAACATCGTGAGGTTATCGTGGAGAGGGAAGGGCGTGCACCTATCTCTGAAAAACTATTAATGAAAGCATTTGGTTTCGGTGCTTCTTCACCATCTCTTTACCAAATGGGTTCAAAACTTGCACCAACATTAACGAAGCCACTTACTCATGGTGACAAAATTACAAAGGGAGTCGGCATGCTGAAAGAATGGACCGATGTACGTGACTTCCCAGCACCAAATAAAGAAAGATTCAGAGATTGGTTTAAAAATCGAGAAACAGGAGGCGAGGAGTAATGAAGGGAATCATCCAAAACCGCGACGCCTTCCTCGATCAAATTGCAAAACAGCTTGGTCGTGAGCGAAAAACAACGTTAACACCACCTGTGTGGAAGCATAACCCACAGGAGGAAGTATTAAAGGATGCAACCGTGGATGAGTTAGTAGAAGTTTTAAAGCTTCAATGCACAAAAATTCATACGGAGCTCATCATGACATCAAAATCCAAGCTTTCAGAAGACCTAGAAAAGAAAATCAAAGAATTCGGTAGCGGTCCAATCGTTACCTGGAAGGACGAACGTTTCAAACAATTTGGTCTTCAGTCATTACTAACAGAAAAACTACCTTCTGAACAAGAAGATGTTTTTGAATGGAATCCTGACCTAGGAAAAGAAAACATCACAAAGGCAGAACAAGCAAACATTGGAATTACCATAAGTGAAATCACATTAGCAGAATCAGGCACAGTTGTGCTATACAGTGGTCCAAATCGTGGAAGAACCATCAGCTTCCTACCGGCCCACTCAATCGTAATTGTCCCAAAAAGCACAATCGTCCCACGGATGACCCAAGCCGCCAAGCTTATCCGTGAAAAAGTCAAAAACGGTGAGCAGGTTCCTTCTGCGATCAACTTTATCACAGGACCAAGTAACTCTGCAGATATTGAAATGAACCTTGTTGTTGGGGTGCATGGACCAGTGAAGGCAACTTATATTTTGGTGGAGGATTTATAGTGTCAAAAGAATGATTTCACTGAGCATCCTAATTTACGAGAGTTAAGCCCTCCATCCACGATGAAGGGCTTTCTTTCTATCAAACTTCCAACAATCTCCCCTTCAAAAAACTAACCCAAACCCTCAAAATCTTGTTACAATAAAGGTACAGAGGGACACTGGACCTGTCCCATTGTCCCAATCATGTCCTAAAAAAGGAGCATGTCCTATGTTCGAACTTTTAATTACAATGTTAGAGCGGTTAGGGATTATTGTTGCAATCGCTTTTATTTTGACGAGATTGAAGTTTTTCAGAGGGATGATGTACCAGGATGAGCTGAATCGTTGGCAGAAGCTTGTGGCGATTGTCTTCTTTGGTTTCTTTGGAATCATCGGTACGTATACAGGTCTTAGCCTTAATACAGAAAGCCTACAATTTAACCGCTGGGCATCAGGTTTGACTCCTGATGAAGCGTTAGCAAATTCACGCGTGATTGGTGTGGTGCTAGCAGGTCTACTAGGTGGTTACAAGGTAGGGTTAGGTGCGGGGCTTATTGCTGGTATCCATCGTTTTACACTTGGTGGGTTTACCGCATTTTCCTGTGGCTTTGCATCCATTATCGCAGGTTTTATATCAGGTTACTTTTATAAGAAAAATAAGCATGTGAAATTAAGTACAGCATTTATTATCGCGGCGTCCGCAGAAGCACTTCAAATGCTTGTTATCTTGCTTTTCTCGCGTCCTTTTGAAAAAGCGTGGGCTTTAGTTGAAATTATTGGGATTCCGATGATTGTCGCAAATGGACTAGGGTGTGCCTTATTTCTCATGATCATAAAGAGTGTAATTAATGAGGGTGAGCGAGCTGGTGCAGTTCAAGCCCAAAAAACCCTTCGCATTGCAGACAAGACGCTTGTCCATTTACGAAACGGGTTGAATCGAGAGACAGCTCAGGCGGTTTGTCATATCATTCAGGATGAAATCCAAGCAACAGCTGTGGCGATGACCAATACCCAAGAAATTTTAGCACATGTGGGATTAGGACATGACCATCATCGTTCGCAAATGCCAATCCAAACGCTAATTACAATGGATGTCATTCATAATGGTAATATTGTAATCGCCAACAAAAAGATGATTCAGTGTCGAGATGAGGATTGTCCGCTCGGTGCGGCTGTAATTGCTCCATTAAAACGGAGAGATGAAACGATTGGGACGCTAAAATTCTATTTTCGTTCTGAGAAAGAAATTACACCTGTTGTGACAGAACTTATTTCAGGTTTGAGCTCTCTTTTAAGTAATCAGCTTGAAATTGCGGAAGCCGATAAAGCCTTTCAGCTTGCAAAAGAAGCTGAAATTAAAGTGCTTCAAGCTCAAATAAGTCCGCATTTTCTTTTTAACACGCTGAACACGATTCTCTCTTTGGTAAGAAGAGATCCAACAAAGGCTAGGAAACTACTCGTTTCCCTATCACATTTCTTACGTCAAAACCTGTCCGTTACCACACAAAATGTAACGACCCTGGAACAGGAATTGCGACAAGTGAAGGCCTATTTAGAAATAGAGGGAACTAGATTTGTAGATAAACTAAAGGTAGTTTATAAGGTTGAAGAAGCTGCATTGTATCAGTATATCCCACCACTTACCCTCCAGCCGATTGTTGAAAATGCCATTAAACACGGGATGAAGAATCGTGATGGGGATTTCCATATCATGATTACGATTCAAAGAGAGAATGACTGTGTGTATGTAAAGGTTGAGGATAATGGAATGGGAATGAATGAAGAACGTGCGAAGGAAATTTGCATTACCCCGATCAAGTCAGAAAAAGGTAGTGGAGTCGCTTTATACAATGTCAATCGTAGGCTTACCATGTTATTTGGTGAAAAGTCTGCATTAGCCATTAAAAGTGAAGAAAATAAAGGAACGGAGATTGCTTTTTCAATTCCACTAACGGAGGCTGTATAAAATGGAATCAAAAATTAAAACTCTTATTGTCGATGATGAATTATATAGTCGTGATGAGCTCTCTCATTTATTGGAGACCTATCCAACCATTCAAATAGTTGGAGAAGCTGATTCAGGGGAGTCAGCCATTTTAAAATCAATTCAGCTTCAACCAGATGTTGTCTTTTTAGATGTGGAAATGCCTAAATTAAATGGGATGGACGCTGCCAAAGCTCTCTTGGAATTGAAAAAACCACCACTTATTGTGTTTGCCACTGCATACCCAGAATTTGCCGTGGAAGCCTTTCGTTTTAATGCGATCGACTATTTATTAAAGCCGTTTGATGAGGAACAGCTTAAGGAAACCGTTAAACGAATCGAAAAACTTCTTCATACACCAGATGAAAAGGAAAAGGGAAAACAAACAGGGAAATTGGCGATTGATTCAAGTGGGGAGATTATCTACCTTGAACCACTGGATATTTTATATATTGCCAAGGATGAGAAAGTAACGAAGCTTGTGACAAAAATGGGCGAGTATGAGACAAAAACTCAGTTAAAGGAATTGGAAAACAGACTTGAATCATTTGGGTTCTTTCGGATTCATAAAAGCTTCCTCGTGAATTTAAAATATGTCACTAGACTTACCCCTTGGTTTAATGGAGCCTACCAATTGGAAATTGAAGGAAGAGAAGAACAGCTTTCAGTTAGCCGTAATTATGTTAAAGCATTACGTGCACAATTAGAAATTTAAACAAATGAAGGTAGAAATTTTGCGTTTTAGTTCACAAATTTGACACGTTATCGTCAAATTTCTACCTTTTAATCTTAAAATCTTCTAAACTTCAAATTTTCTACTATAATAAATGTAAACGCATTCATAACTTTAATAGAGGGAATAAGGGGGAAATAACATGATTACATTTTTAGCGAGTATTGCTTTGTTAATCATTGGATACTTTACGTATGGTAAATACGTTGAAAAAGTATTCGGTGTTAAGGAAGAACGTACTACTCCAGCTTATGTAAATGCAGACGGTGTAGACTATATTCCAATGAGTACCAAGAAAAATTCTATGATTCAGCTTCTGAATATTGCGGGGACTGGACCTGTATTCGGACCAATTATGGGAGCGCTTTACGGACCAGTTGCTTTCATTTGGATCGTTGTTGGATGTATTTTTGCAGGTGCCGTTCACGATTATTTAACTGGAATGATTTCCATCCGTAACAAAGGAGCTCACTTACCAGAGCTTGCAACGAAGTTTTTAGGTAAAGCAATGAAGCATGTGGTTAACGCTTTTGCTGTTTTACTACTATTATTAGTTGGTACAGTATTCGTTTCAACACCAGCTTCACTTTTAAATCTTTTATTAGAAGGAAAAGTGGCTTTAGGTATTCTTATCGCAGTTATTTTCATTTACTACATCTTGGCTACTTTATTACCAGTTGATAAAATTATCGGTCGTCTTTATCCTTATTTTGGAGCAATCCTTTTAATCAGTGCTGTTGGAATCGGCGTTGGTTTAGTCGTAAAAGGTGCACCAATTCCAGAACTTTCATTATCAAATTTCCATCCTGATAATGCACCAATTTTCCCATTATTATTCTTTACAATTACTTGTGGTGCTTTATCTGGATTCCATGCAACACAAACACCTATTATTTCTCGTACAACACAAAAGGAAAGTCAAGGACGTAAAATTTTCTACGGGATGATGATTGCTGAAGGTATCATCGCTATGATTTGGGCAGCAGCAGCTATGAGCTTGTTCGATGGTTACGGCGGCCTACAAGAACTTCTTGCAGCTGGTGGTCCAGGGGCCATTGTAAGTGAAGTTTCAACATTAATGCTTGGTGCAATTGGTGGAACACTTGCAGTACTAGGTGTTATCGTATTACCAATTACTTCTGGTGATACAGCATTCCGTAGTGCACGTATGATTATTGCTGAATATCTAAATTTGGCTCAAAAGAAAATCTCTAGTCGTCTATGGATTGCTATTCCATTATTCGCAATCTCTGTTGTTCTTACTCAAATCGATTTCAATATTCTTTGGAGATATTTTAGCTGGGCGAACCAAGCAACAGCTGTTATTGCCTTATTCGTAGGTGCGATGTACTTATACATTGCAAAAAAGAATTACTGGATTTCATTAATTCCAGGAACTTTCATGCTATGCATGGTAATCACGTATATCTTGAATGCTCAAATTGGATTCCGTTTGCCTATGAATATTGCATGGTACGGTGGTTTTGCAGGAACAATCATCCTTGTCGCATTATTCTTCCGTCAAGCAGCGAAATATCGTGCGGCCAATCTACCACTTGAAGAAGATATTACAAACTATAACCGGGTGGCCTAAATGGGGTGCTGTAGTCCTGAATATCGGAAGGTAGTCGAGGATCAAGAGAAGAAGGTCAATCAAAATACGGACAAAGTTCCCGTTTGGGGCAAAATCGTGAGCGTAGCCATTATTGTGGGAGCTACAATCGCCTTTGTCCTCTTATAAGAAGAATTGCACGCAGTCATAATGATTGCGTGCTTTTTTAAGTTTGAGAAACATTTCACAAATTAGTTGGTTTCATATCCTTGAGATCTTTAGTACTATAAGATAATAAAGTCCATATTTCTGCACAAAATAGCAGAAGGACAGCCAGGGAGGTTCAATACATATGGAAATGACTATAAGTGATGCAGCATTAAAATGGTTTAAAGAAGACATAAGTGTAAAAAAAGGTGATTCCGTTCGTTTCTATCCAATGTTTTACGGAACTAGTCCCGTACAGGAGAAATATTCACTAGCTTTTTCTACACATGACGAACCCATTCAAATTCATACAAGTCAAAAAGTAGATGATATTATGTTCTATGTAGAAGAAGATGACATATGGTTTTTCAATGGTCATAATCTGATCGTTGACTATAGTCCAGATAAAGATGAATTGGAGTACCAATATCCGAAACCATAGATAAGTTAGTTAGGACTCACTTTTGTGGGTCTTTTTAATTTGCAATGTGATTCGAATCACGAACCTTTTCCTTAAACTATGTTACTTTCATCATAGCAAGTGTTTTCACATAGTTTGAAAGGAGAAATTTGTGTGAGTGAACTTATTAATAACCGAGAACAATATAAAATCAGTGATATAGAGAGAGAAACTATTATCAAACAAAGCTTTTTGGATTTACATAATGGGAAATCAGTAGAAGAGATAAAATCCCGTTTAGCAAATAAGGTTGGTTATATTACGATAGGAGAGATCTCTAGACTACAGCATGTATTGGTGGAAGAAGAGAACATCCCAGCAGGTGAAGCAACAGAAATTTGTTTACAGCATCGGGAGATTTTTAAGGATTTAATTGAAGAAACCATGGCTACTCATCCTGAAGAACAACCTGGGCACCCAGTGCATACTTTTAAGCTTGAAAATAGAGAATTAGAAAAGCTAGTAAACGATAGAATCAAGCCGCATTTGCAAACTTTTGAACAAGATGATCATGAAGAGAACCGAATGAAGCTACTTGAGGATTGCAACCTCTTATTGGATATTGGTAAGCATTATGAAAGAAAAGAGCAACTCCTTTTTCCATATCTTGAAAAGTACGGAATTTATGGTCCAACCAATATGATGTGGAAAATCGATGACTTCATACAGGATGCAATCAAAGATGCTAAAAAAATGCTGACAAATTACGAGGGGGATAGACAATCTCTCATTGAAGTTATTCAATTTTTTATTGACCAAGTAAACGAGATGATTTATCGGGAAGAAAATATTCTTTTCCCAATGTCCTTAAATAATTTAACAGAAGATGAGTGGATGAAAATTGCCAATGAAAGTGATGAAATTGGATTTTGTTTAATTTCACCTGAGGATTGGAAACCGGCACGAAATGTAATTGAAGATGAAGACATCGCAACAAAAGGATTTATTAAGATGGAAACTGGTATTTTATCTTTAAAACAGCTTGAATTACTGTTAAACCATTTACCGGTTGATATTACGTTTATCGATAAGGATGACGTCGTTCGTTATTTTTCCAAAGGAAAAGAGCGTATTTTTGCAAGGACAAAAGCGGTTATTGGGAGAACGGTTCAAAACTGTCACCCTCCAAGAAGTGTTCATGTTGTTGAAGAATTACTTGAAGACTTCAAATCAGGAAGAAAAGATGTTGAAGATTTCTGGATCAAAGCAAAAGGGAAATACGTGTATATCCGTTATTTTGCCGTTCGGGATGAGGATGGAGAGTATATTGGAACGATGGAATTCTCGCAAAATATAGCACCTATTCAGGAAATTGAAGGAGAAAAACGGATTTTATCATAGAGAATACGAAAAAATGCTGACACTGTGGTGTCAGTTTTTTTATTTGGAAAAGGTAGATTATAGCTAAAATCGATAGAAACTGAATAAAATCGATAGAACCGAAATAAAATCGATAAAACTCAAATAAAACCGATAGAACCGAAATAAAATCGATAAAACTGAAATAAAGTTGATAGAATGAAAATAAAACAGCCGCCAGACTAACGGTAGTGTTCACAATTACCCACAAAAATAAAAAGAACCATCATTTCCATCAGTGAATGATTGGTTCTTATATTTGGTACGGTATAAGTGATCCTTTTTCGTTTTTGTCATTCTTGATTGCATATCAATTAATGCAAATGGGCTTCTTCCGTTTTCGGGATTTCGCTTTCCTTCACGTACAAGTTTTTCACGCTTTTTCCGAGCGTTTGATTTTGCCATCTTCATCACCTCTTCAAAATATTTACATCTTCAGTATACATCGTTTATCCGTAAGTTTCCATCGCGAATTTTTCAAGTTAATGGGCATATTCCCAAACAGAACCCAAATGCTTGAATAGGATATAAACGAGAATTAAATTGGGGAGGTGCCAATTTTGGCTGATAACAAAGAAATGGAAAACCGTGAAGAACAAGAAACACAACGAGTGGATGCATGGGAATTCTTTTGGGGGAGAAGACCAAGATCTCAAGAGGAAGAAATTGAAGAAGAATAGACTTTTCAATAGTACCTGTCACCATAGGAAAAACGTCCTGTGGTGATTGGTACTTTTCTTTTACTGTAGGAGCGATCCAAATGGGGATAAAATAATGGTAGAAAGTAGATACATAAAATTATAGAATATATATATGTAAACTGATATTTGTTATTGGTTGACAATGAAGCTTCGAAAAGATAGGGGGCTATTATGTATAAACTGCGCGGTCATCACTTATTTTGCCTTTTGGGCTATCGAGGAATGGGCTATTCTCAGGAATATGTGGAAAATATGACGATTGTTCATCAAACCCTTAGAAAGAATCCGAAAACATTAGTTCAAATTGTAAAAGGACCGGATCATTTATGCGAAAAATATCCAAACAACGGGAAATACCATTGTGAAGACAATTCCATCTACGAAAGGGATGCTCAAATTCTAGAAAAAATGGGCCTCCGAATTGGACAAATTTTGAGATGGGAGGACGTCGAATCACGAATCCAAAGGCATGTCGTGCCATCCGATATTCAAACAGTCTGCGAGTCCTGTTCGTGGCGTTCATATGGCGTTTGTGAAGAAGGAGTACAAGAAGTTCTGGACGGAAAAGGACTACGAGAAGTCAATTAAAAAATGCCTAGAGATAGGCATTTTTTTATATCAAATAGATAATTAAGTAATATCCAAGCATGACACAAAGCCCGACTGGTACGCCAAACTTCGCCCATTCTTTACTGGTAATGTCTAGTTTTCCTGCGGCAATGATATTCGGAATGTTACCTGGAATCAGCATTCCTCCACTAATCAATAAGCCTAGTAAAATTGATTGAATCGTAAAATGGTCCATCGCTGGACTAATTTCTGCAGCTGCTAAAGTGGCATTATCGAGAATCGCGGAAATCATGTTTAACCAGTAAAGTAACAATGGATCAAGTCCGATGAAATAACGATTGATCATTGGCTCAAAGCCTGAACCTAATAAGGTTAACCCCATTACGAAAAAATAAATCTTCAGGGCTCGTACGAAAATTTCCTCATAGGTCTCACGATTTGATTCTTTTTCAATTGATACTTTTTTCCGTTTTGGTGGTTCAACTACAAAGGTTGCCAACAAACCAAAAAGAAGGAATGAAGCAAATATTTGTGGACCAATTAAACCGATTAAAAAGAAAAACTCTTCATTAAGCTTACTAATGGCAATCGTTGATAGAGGTTCTCCGATTGGGGTCAGCGCTGCGCCCAATCCAATTGAAAAACAGGAAATTACGACGAAGCGGATTGCAGATCCACGCTCAAGTCTCAACGAAGTTACAATCAATACAAGTACAAGTGCCGCTATGATGGCTGTTATTATACTTGAAATCAGCCCTAAAAAGATGACAACGATCCCAATAAATAAGCGAAATGGGATTTTGCGACTCATTCCAACGATGGATTTTTGCAAGGTTGCATGAAACCATTTAAATAATAGCCCCGCAATTAAAACGGCTAGTGTAATTTTAATGGGATCATAGGATGCTCGTATAAAAAGCTGGCTACTGAATACACCACCAACAACCGCAGCAAGAAGCCCCATGAAAAAGAGAAAGACCTCTAAATTTTTTTCGATAAGCTTAACTGAAAATGGTAAAAGCAAAACAAGGATTAAAATCACTAATAGACCGAAAAACATCTACATTCCCCCAACTTTCCTAATGTGTCCTCCCCTAAGCAAGTAATAAAATCATATGCGTAAAATCGGACAAACTTGCTTATTTTTTCATTTACATAAGACAGCCCTTGGATTAAGCTTTGGGAGATTAGAAAATTAAAATAAGTTTGTAACGAAAACGGATTACAAGGTACTAATACAATGAATGAACAAAAATAAAACAGATAGGGAGAGGAAAATGGAGCTAGAGGAGCTATATAAAGAAGTACAACCACGAATATATGCTTTTTTCTTTATCAAAACCTCTAGCAAAGAGATTGCGGAAGACTTAACGCAAGAGGTTTTCTATGAAGCACTTAAAAGCATTCATACCTTTTCGCAGCAATCAACAATCCAGACGTGGTTATTCTCCATTGCGAAAAATCGATTGTTAAAGCATTATCGCTCCAAAAAATATAAGACGCAGCTAAACGAGTTGCTTAAAAAAGAAAAAGGGGAATCGACTACACCGGAGGAGGAAGTACTAAAACGGGAAGTGAAACAAAGTCTAATCGAGCATATCAACCGGTTAGATGATGTATCAAAAGAAGTTGTAACACTAAGAATCTACGGAGAGTTATCGTTTAAAGAGATTGGCAGCTTGCTAGGAAAAAGTGAAAACTTTGCCAGAGTCACATTTCACCGGGCAAAACTTAAGCTTCATAAGGAAATGGAGGGATATCATGGATAAACGTAAACAAGCAATCATTGAGGATTTGCTTCCTCTCTACAATGAAGGACTGTTGAGTCCAGAAACGACCACATGGCTAGAGGAACAAATACAGCATAACCAAGAACTACAAAAGCTCATGGACCAAGCAATGACTCCGCTCGAAAAGGATGAAATCGAATCGCCTGTTCAGCACGATAAAATGATCACAAACATCAAAAGAAGGCTCGCACTCTATCAACTCATTTTTGTTGGACTATCCTTTTTCCTTGCCATTCAAACATCCATGCTCAATGAAAGCTTTGGTTTTATTTTATGGTATGCAGTACTTGGATTACTCACTTACCTCTTTTACAAAGATATGAAAATTGTTTTTTACATCTCATTTATCCCAATCTTTATTTGGTCACTTGGTGGTAATATAGGTGACTTTATACAAGGGGACATGGGATCCACAGTTTCATTCGGGCAGTTTTTATGGCAATCCTTTATGGGATCCATCTTGGTAACCTTGATTCATTATTTATTTGCTTTTATCGGCAGCATGATTGGATTTTTATATTTAAAAATAAGGAATGGTGAGGATAAATGAAAAAACGAAAAATAATGTATAGTATTCTACTTGGTTTGCTCGTTTTGTTCGTCCTATATATTTATAACGAATTTAATGGAAATCCAGTGAGTAAACTATATTCGACAAAAGTTCTTGAGAATTATCTAGAGGAGACGTACCCTGACCGTGAGTTCCGGATTGAGGAGGGATTCTATAATTTTAAGTTTTCAAGCTATGATTTTAATGTAATTGAAATTGGTGCGACTCCCCCTAATGAGAATGGACCAAAGACATATGAATTTAACGTTAGAGGATTTTTAAGACCTTATGTGATTCTTGACTCCATTTACACAGAGAATTTAGATGAGCCAGTAATGGAAAAATTAAGTGCGGAAGCTCAAACGGAAATTACTGCTTTACTGAAGCAATCCGTTCCGACTGTGAAAGGAATCGGAGTTTCATTAGAGGTTCAAAAAGGTGATTATGACATGAATACAACATGGAGCAAGGATATGAAACTAGAAAAGCCAATCGGTATGCATATTGTGTTGGATTCAACCCAATCAACAAAGGAAGATGTTTTAACGGAGTCCCAAGTCATTCAAAAGGTTCTCAATGAAAATAACTATTCCTATGAATATGTCACCATTAACGGGAACATCATTGATGACGCTAATGCCGAATATGTAAAAGATGATACGGGATATGTAAAGTATTATGTTTCATTTGAAATGGTCACAGACATTGAGTTGAAGGATATTGAGGTAATTGAATAGCTGAAAAATAAATCAACATCTCTCTTCTTTTTAGAGGGATGTTTTTTATTGACATTTAATATGGTGCGAATTATAGTTAACTTTGTTAATAGTTAAATAGTTTAACTATTATTTAATAATGTGAGGTGATTACAACTATGGCTATAACAAACATTAAAGAATTAGTTGATTCTTATATAGATGTATCTTTTTCAGTAAATACCACCGCGGAGTCGCTTGTGAAGGAACAAATCGGAAGTGACCTTACAAATGAACAGCATTATACACTGCGCTACATAAATAAGGTAGGTTCTAGCACATCAACAGAACTTGCAGAAGTCTTTGAAGTAAAAAAGAGTGCGATTACAGCCATCATTAATCGCCTTTTTGAAAAGGGTTTGATTCAAAGAACACGGGATGAAAATGACCGGAGAATTGTTTACTTAACATTGTCAAACGAAGGAAATGAACTATTTACCAAGACAGAGGAGCGGGTTCATAAGCTAGTCGAATCGATCATTGGTGAATTTTCTGAAGAGGAAATTGTTCAATTTCTAAAAACGTATGAAAAGCTAAATGGAATCCTACAACAAATCAAAAATAACAGGGTGGTGGATAAAGTATGAATTTTATCATCAAACGGAAGTGGTTTGTCTTAATTGCATGGATTGTTGTTGTGGCTGGATTATTTCTTGCAGCTCCAAATATGGCGGATCTTGTCCGTGAAAAGGGTCAAATCACCGTTCCAGACGAATACTCATCCTCCATTGCAGGAAAAATTTTAAGCGATGCCCAATCCCAGGAGGGTGGCGGAAATGAAACACAGGTTGCACTTGTGTTTCACGATGAAAAGAAGCTAACCGAAGACGAAATCAATGAAGCTGAACGGGCAATCCGACTTCTTGAAGAAAAGAAAGACGAGATCGGGATTACCGAAATTTTGACTCATTTTAACGAAGATTCATTGAAGGAACAGCTAGTTTCAGAGGATGGGAAATCAATCCTAGCATCTTTAACAGTAAGCTGGAACGATCGTGAACCAAAAGAAGTTGGCGAAGCTTTATATCAGGCAATTGAAGATGTTAAGGTTGATCACTATTACACAAGTGAATGGCTTATTACCGAGGACCTGATGACGAGTGCTCAAGAAGGCTTGAAAAAGACAGAAGGTATAACAGTTGTCTTCATTCTGGTCGTTCTTTTACTTGTATTTCGATCATTAATTGCACCTATTATTCCACTTGTGACAGTTGGATTTGCTTATCTTGCGTCACAATCGATCGTTGCGATGCTGGTTGATCAATTTGACTTTCCAATATCCACCTACACACAGATTTTCTTAGTTGCAGTTTTATTTGGAATTGGAACCGACTACTGTATTTTGCTATTGAGTCGCTTTAAAGAGGAGCTTTCACATCGAGAGAGCTTAACAGAAGCGATAATTGAAACGTATAAAAACGCAGGACGCACTGTTCTGTTTAGTGGGATTGCGGTCATGATTGGATTTGCGGCAATTGGGTTTTCACAATTTATTTTATATCAATCTGCAGTCGCTGTAGCAGTTGGGGTAGCCCTTTTATTAGCTGCCTTGTTTACGGTCGTTCCATTTTTTATGGCTGTTTTAGGGAAAAAAATATTCTGGCCATCTAAGAAAAACTTAGAACATGGGGACAGCAAAATCTGGGAAGCGGCTGGTCGTTTCTCATTAGGTCGTCCATTGTTATCGTTATTAGTTGTAGCGGCAATCGTTGCTCCATTTTTATTTGTATATGATGGAGACATCTCCTATGATTCATTAGAAGAATTAAGTGGTGATGTAAATTCTATCAAAGCCTTCAACGCCATCGCAGGCAGCTTCGGACCAGGTGAATCTATGCCAACTCAAATCGTTTTAAAAAATGATGAGGCGATGGACTCCACCGAATATATCGAACTGGCAGAAAAAATCAGCCAAGAAGTGGAAAAGGTAGACTTAGTTGACACAGTTCGCTCTGTCACACGACCGACAGGCGAACCAATCGAGGACCTATTTGTGATAAACCAAGCTAAAACACTTGAGGAAGGTCTTGGTGAAGGGAAAGATGGACTCACTCAAATTAAGGATGGCTTAGAGGAAGCAGGTAGTGAGCTCGCAAAATCAGAGCCGGAACTTAAAACGGCTACAGATGGAATCGGTGAGTTAATCACAGGTACAAACCAAGTCAAATCAGGCCTTACCGAAATCCAATCCAATCTTTCAAAAATCGAGTCTGGCATCCGTAGTGGAACAGCTGGAATTGACACGATGATTGCCGAGGTTGATAAGGCAAAAGCCGGCGCGGAAGAATTAGGCACCTATTATAATAATCTATTAGCAGGGTATAAAGATGCTCAAGGCGGTATTGCTACATTACTTGAACAGTACTCAGGAGTGGCTTTACAATTAGACCAATTATCAACTCAGTTAAATCAATTTAACGAACAAGGGTTTATAGATTTTGAGGGCAGGCACCAAGGGGTTACCGCGGATCCATTTTACGGTGGTGTTAAAGAAAGCATTCTTACCTTACAACAAGGGATCCCTGCCATATCTGGTGGCATAAAGACATTAAATGGTCATCTATCAGTGGCAAATGATGGATTAATAGAAGCAAACGCTGGTTTCGAGCAGTTGTTGAAAGAGCAAGAAGCACTACCAGCAGGTTTTGAACAGCTAATTGCAGGCCTTGAAAAGCTTAAAGGAGGACTTCTTCAAGCGGCAAATGGGCAAGGTCAAATTGTTCAAGGAATGCCACAAATCACAAATGGTTTAACCGGCATTAATGACGGCCAGAAGCAACTTCTTGATGGGTTCGGAAGCCTTGGTGGTCAAATCACCCAATTAACAGATGGACTCACGCAAAGTGCTGAGGGGCTTGGACAGGTTTCAGATGGTTTAGGATCTGCTCAAGAATATTTATCTGACCTTTCAAACTCTGAAGAATTAAATGCTTTTTACATGCCAGAAGAAGTGCTTGAAAGTGATGATTTTGCACAGGTTCTTGATGTATACATGTCTAATGACCGTAAAATCATGACATTGGATGTCATTTTTAAAGCAAACCCATATTCGAACGAAGCAATGGCTCAAATCGACGAAATTAATGCTGCTGTTGAAAGAGCAACGAAAGGTACAAAGCTTGAAAATGCTGATGTTGCACTGGGCGGTATCACAAGCACGAATACGGATTTAAGTAAAATGTCAGAACAGGACTATTCTCGAACAATTGTCTTGATGTTTATCGGGATTGCGCTTATTTTAATTTTCTTATTCCGTTCATTAATCATGCCAATTTATATCATCGGTTCATTGGTTTTAACCTATTACACATCAATGGCCATTAATGAAGTGATTTTTGTTAATATTCTTGGATATACCGGAATTAGCTGGGCAGTTCCATTCTTTGGATTTGTCATCCTCGTCGCACTTGGGGTTGACTACAGTATCTTCTTAATGGACCGCTTTAATGAATTCCGTGATATCTCAGTGGCAGATGCGATGCTTCTCTCTATGAAGAAGATGGGAACTGTTATTATATCAGCAGCCATTATTCTCGGAGGAACGTTTGCCGCAATGATGCCTTCTGGAATGCTATCGTTGCTGCAAATTGCGTCAATCACACTCGTCGGACTTATGTTATACGCATTTGTGATTCTGCCATTATTTATCCCAGTCATGGTTAAAAATTTTGGCATTGCCAACTGGTGGCCGTTCAAACGACCAACAAATTAACGAAAATGAGGCTCCTTTCGCGGGGCCTCATTTATTTATTAGGCAGATTTTGCCGTTTAAAAAGTTTACTGTTTTTAATCCAGAAATACTGTTTTTAATTTTGTTTTACTGTTTTTAATATCGAAATACTGTTCATAACTAAAAAATACTGTTCTTAGTCCCTCACTCAAGATAAATTCGAGATATAATAGTTGTACTAAATCACGCCGGAGGACAAGCATGCATTTTATACAAATTGGCTCGCTAGCCATTATGACAAAATGGGTCCTACTTGGAGTAGGATTAATAATAGGGCTTCTCGTTGCACGTTTCTGGTTATCGAAAACACAATCGAAAGCAATAACCAAGACGGTTCTAAACTTACTCACTAACGGTATTTTCATTGGTTTTTTATCGTGGAAAGGAAGTTTAATCCTTCTTGAACCAAAACTCGTTATGAAAAGTCCAATGTCCTTACTGTATTTTACAGGTGGTACGAAAGGTTTTGTAATTGCATTCGTAATTACAATACTCTATTTTCTGTATCATATGAAAAAGGGTACTGTTCACCCAATACTATTTATTCGTTCCATTCTAATTATGAGCTTCACAACCTTGATGATCTATGATTTACTTGCATTATTTTGGTTGCAGGAACAGATAGTCCTCCATTTTATAAAATCAATGAGTGCATTCTTTCTTTTATTGTTGACATTCTATTATAGAGGACAACAGAAAAAGGAAGTGTTTCATTTGTTTAAAAAGACAGCACTCATTGTGGGTTTAACAGGGCTTATCGTGTGGACCATCAATAGCAATATTTCATTCGCAACACCAAAAGAAGAGGTAGAAACAATCGAACAAAAAGTAGGGATATCCGAAGGTCAACTGGCACCTGATTTTACCTTGAAAACAATAAATGGAGAAGAATTGAAGCTTTCAACGTTTAGGGAAAAGAAAGTCATTTTAAATTTTTGGGCGAGCTGGTGCCCACCTTGTAAAGCAGAAATGCCACATATGCAGGAGTTTTATGTAGAAAATAAAGATTCCAATGTAGTTCTTTTATCCGTTAATTTAACAACCGCGGAGAAAAAGAGTTCGGATGTAGAGAAGTTTGTAGAGGACTACGAGCTCACCTTTCCTGTCATGCTTGATGAGAAAGGGGATATCGGACAAACCTATCAGGCCTACGCCATTCCAACGAGTTATTTAATTGATTCCAAAGGCGTCGTTCGGAAAAAAATAGTAGGACCAATGGATAAAGAAATGATGAACGGGTTAATCAATAGCGTTAAATAGCGGAAAAAGAAAAGTGAGTCAATCACTTTTCTTTTTTTCGCCCTGTTCACTTATTAACTCATCTACCAACGTTTCTGCAGCACGACGGTAAAATTGACTAGCTGTAATAAAGGATAATATCAAAAGCACTTTTTTCAATTGTTGATCTGTAGTAGAGCCCATCTCTTCTGCTACATCCTTCATTTTGGTCTCAATGTCCCTTTTGAACTCATTCCCATTTTTACCAAAAAGGGCAAGATAACTTTTATAAAAATCCTCAAGGTTAAACTCTTCATCATCCATGACCCGTTGATTCACTGGATCAAGAGTCGCTCTTATATCATTGATTGATATTCCACTTTTAAGTTGATAGATCAAGCTTAGTAAAATCAGATGATCCCTTGAATATTTCTTATTTTTAATTGGAATCAGCAATTTTCCTTTTGCGTAATTATTGATCATGGTTTTCGTGAGAATTTTTTCGTCCTCATTTCTTTTCGACGTGGTAAACGTATTTTCAAAGAGTTGGATGACTTGATCCATATATAAATCAATCTGTGGAATATCTTCTAAAAAGATATTTTTATCGATTTCTAACACTTTGAGTAAATCCTTCTCAATCTCCACTTAAACAACCTCATTTTCCATTAATCTGTTATTTAGTTTACCTTATAACCACCAAGAAGTAAATCTTGACTATATGATATAATGCGTATATGATTATAAGTAGTATTGAAAACCATGTAAAGTGGTAACGCGAAAAAATAATGATAAGCGGGGATATAAATGAAAATTGTATGCTTTGGTGATAGTTTAACAAGAGGTGTTTCCTTTGTGAAAGGTCGCATGCGAATTTTAAAAGACAATTATCCAGCGTTTTTACAGCAATTTGCTTCTGATCATTTTACGGTTATGAATAAAGGTGTTTTTAATGATAACTCTGATTTATTATTGTCACGTGTTGAGAAAGATGTGATAGCCGAACATCCGGATTTCGTGATTATAAATATTGGGGGTAATGACTGCAATTTTAAATGGGATGAAGTAGCTAAAAAACCCGAAGCAGAGCATCAACCCATTGTCCCGATTGAACGATATATAGAAAATCTAAAACAATTGATTCATAAAATCCAAGATTCGAATAGTACACCTATTTTGATGACATTGCCACCACTTGACCCTGTACGTTATTACAAGCTACTTGCTAAAACGTATGGGAGCTCCATTAGTCATTGGATCAGCCTTCAAGGAGGAATTGAGCACTGGCATGGCCTTTATAATCGAAGCATTAATAGCTTAGCTGAGCAATTAAATGTGCTAAAGATTGATGTACGTTCAGCTATGAAACATACAGGGGACTTACATGATTTTATAAGTGATGATGGCATTCATTTGACAGGTGAAGGCTATAAAACAATCAGTAATGAAGTCTTTAATTCATTATTAAAAAACGCAACGATTTAAAATGCCTCCAGTACCGGAGGCATTTTTTCTTTTTCACGTAGAATACATCGCGTGTATTGTGAAAACACTGTATATCAATGGACATAAACGTAAGAGAAAGCTAAGATTAACTATATTGAGTGGGGTCTTTAACCCCCACTCAATATAGTTAAAGCCTCCGGCGGATGCCACAGATTTTCAAAGGAAACTTTTCGAGCATAAGATCAAAGACTAAGAACGCCACGTCCTGTGGCAACGTCTTTGTGACCCACCTCGTGTAGGCCTAAAAAATCTGGGCGAAAATACGCCAAGGCGCATTTGATTACATGAAAAAGAGAAAAGGTAGATGAAAAGAATGTACTATAAATCTGATTATATAATTACGATGAAGGATATTGTTCGTGAGGGACAGCCGATTTTAGCACAAAAAACGGAAGAGGTTCCTGTGCCATTATCTGAAGAAGACAAAGAATCCTTGATTAGCATGATGAATTATTTGAAAAATAGTCAAGACCCTGAGCTTGCAAAAAAATACGGTTTACGACCAGGAGTTGGTTTATCAGCAAACCAAGTCGGTTTGGATAAGCGCATGTTTGTCACTTATTTTACAGACTTTGATGATACATTATATGAGTATCATATCGTCAATCCGAAAATTATCAGCCATTCTGTATCGATGACGTATTTGCCTGAAGGAGAAGGATGCCTTTCCGTTGATCGTCCAGTAGAAGGCTATGTACCAAGATATGAAAAAATTAAAATAAAAGCATTCGATATCAATGGGCAAGAGATTTCTCTTCGATTAAAAGGATATGCGTCCATCGTATTTCAACATGAAATGGACCATTTGAACGGAATCATGTTTTACGATCATATCAACAAAGAGAATCCATTTAAGTTACCAGAAAATGTGGCAATAAAAAGCTTATATTAAAAATAAATGGAGGGGTTTGGCTTTGAAGTATAATTTTGATGAATCGATTAATCGATTACAGACGAACTCAGTGAAATGGGATGAGGTAGAAAACTTGTTTGGAGACAAAGAAATCCTTCCGATGTGGGTGGCTGATATGGATTTCAAATCACCACAGCCGGTCATTGACGCTTTAAAAAAGAGAGCAGATCACGGAATTTACGGGTATACAACAAGACCTGACTCCTATTATGAAGCAACAGTGGGGTGGATGAAGCGTCGCCATAATTGGACGATAGAAAAGGAGTGGATTAGCTTTACACCTGGTGTCGTACCAGCACTTGGTATCATTGTCCAAAACTTTACAAATCCAGGAGATAAGATAATCATTCAACAACCCGTCTATTATCCCTTTATGAGTGTAATTGAAAAGAATGGTCGAGAAATTGTCAATAATCCGTTACGACTTGAAAATGGACGTTATTACATGGATTTTGAGGACCTTGAGAAAAAGATTGATCCATCTGTAAAAATGATTATTATTTCAAATCCACACAATCCTGTCGGCCGAGTTTGGGAGAAGGATGAACTCACAAAACTAGGAGAAATTTGTTTGAAGCACAATATACTGGTTGTTTCAGATGAAATTCACTTTGACCTTGTATATGAAGGAAATGTACATACCCCATTCGCATCCATATCTGAGGAGTTTGCCGGGCATTCGATAACATGCACTGCACCAAGCAAAACCTTTAATCTTGCAGGCTTGCAAACATCCAATCTGATTATTCCGAACCAAGACCTTCGTGAAAGCTTTCATAAAGCTCTCGAAGATCGTTTTATCGGCATGACCAACACATTTGGGGTACCTGCCTTAATCGCTGCATACGAGGAAGGAGAAGAATGGCTTGATCAGCTCCTTGTTTATTTAAAAGGGAATCTTGATTTTCTAAATGAGTATATCAAGTCGAACATCCCAGAGGTAAAAGTAATTGAGCCAGATGCAACATACCTTGTGTGGCTTGATTGCCGTGCGCTTGGATTGGATGCAAAAAAACTAGAAGAAGTCATCCAAAAACAAGGAAAAGTCGCATTTGATGAAGGGTATATTTTTGGAAAAGAAGGAGAAGGCTTCACCAGAATCAACATTGCCTGCCCACGGGCGTTGTTGGAAGAAGGCTTAAAAAGGTTTAGTCAGGCACTTAAAAAATAGATCATATAAAAAGCTTGAAGGCGCGAAACCTTCAAGCTTTTAACTTTATTCAGCATACATCATCTTCTTTCTTAGTAAGAAATGTATGTTTAAGGTATTTAATTTGTGTAGTAGTTCAAATCTCGGCTGAATAAAGTTAAAGCCTCCGGCGGATGCCACGATTTTTCAAAGGAATTTTTTCGAGCAGTAAGATTAAAGACTAAAACCGCCACATCCTGTGGCAACGTCTTTATGACCCACTTCCTTTGGGCCTAAAAATCGGGCGCAAATACGCCAAGGCGTATTTGATTCTTTGTTAATATTCCGGATTAAATGTTTCTTTTTGCTTTCGGACGAGACATAGGATACCTGCAACTAAGTAAAGGATACTTGAGATAATCGAGATAAGCACTGTTGCGAGTGCACTAAGCACAGCTACGATAATTAAAATAATCCCAGCTGCCTTTGGATGTTTATCACCTTTTAAAAGTACGAGTGATACAATTCCAAGAATAATAGCAAGAATCCCAACGATGATAAAATACCAGCCTCCTGCTGCAATCAAATCAGTCATGAATCCCATATCGACTCCTTCAAGCGCTGGGTCTGTAGCAGCCATGTTCTCCATTTCCTGCGTAAATGCATTATCGTCACTAAGACCTAAAAACATAAATCCAAATAAACTAATTAATGCAAAAAAACAAGCTCCAATAATCGTTAACACAATTTCCCCTGTACGTTTCATAAGATGGTTTCCTCCTCGTAAAAAATGTTTCTTTTTGATTGTACTATAGAGTGTTTAGTATGCAATCCTTTTTTCCTAAACCTCTCCAAAAATGGAATTACCCTATTTACGAAAAGAATCGATAAAAGGTTTCAAAAAAGACGTGAAAAATAGTAAATGTATTGTAATATCATCCCATAGGATGTTAAAGGGATGATTTCAAAGGTGTTAAGAGAATATTAAAAAAATTTTGCAAATCGCAATCAATTTGTGTTAACCTAGAAATATAGGTGTTGAATTGGAAACTATACCATTTTAACCCAAAATAGTAGTTTGGTAGTAACCTCATTCTTGAGGGTCTACATAAAAAAAGAATAATAGGGGGAATGCAAATGCTAAAGAAGTACTCATTTCTTACTTTGCTATTAGCATTGGTTTTAGTCATTGCAGCTTGTAGCAGTGATAACACGAATGGTGAGGACAAGGATGAAGGCGGAGAAGGTAGCGAAAAATCCGGTACAGTGGATCTTCTCATGGGTACGGGTAGCCAAGGTGGTACCTATTTCCCACTTGGTGCAGAAATGGCGAATGTTTGGAACAAGAATATTGAAAACGTTAACGTAACATCAACAGAGTCCGGTGCGTCTGTAGAGAACCTAGCGAAAATCTCAAATGGTGAATTTGACCTTGGTATGACTGTTAATCTACCAGCATATGATGCACTTAATGGCGAAGGTGATTTCGAGGGTAAGAAGGTTGAGAACTTCGCCTTTATCGGACATATTTATCCAGAGGTTCTTCAAATTATTACACGTGAAAGTACTGGTGTAGAAACAATCGCTGACCTTAAAGGAAAGCGAATTGCAATTGGACCTCCAGGAAGTGGAACACAAGCAGCAACGAAGGCTGTTTTAGCAGCTTACGGTATAAATGATGGGGATTATGAGGCGTATCAAGAAGGATTTGGCGATGCAAAGTCAAAGCTTCAGGATGGCACAATTGATGCTTCATTCGGATTATTAGGATTACCAGATGCGGGAATAGATGAACTTCAAGCATCAGTAGGAGATGTAAAGTTCTTAGAGGTAACTGGTGATGAGCTAAAAACGGTTGAAGAAACCAGTGGTTATTCTGGCTACACAATCAAAGCGGGCTCATATGAATGGTTAAAAGAGGATGCCAATGTTGTATCCGCATTTGCTGTTCTAGTTGCAAACACAGATACAGTGGACGATGAACTAGCATACCAACTTGCAAAGGTTATGATTGAAAAAGCAAGTGAAAATACACATGCTCAAGCAGCACATATGACAAAAGAAAATGCGCTTAGCGGAGTAGGGGATTTACCAATCCATCCAGGCGCAGAAAAGTATTATAAGGAAATCGGAATACTAGATTAATAACCTTAGAAGAAGGGGCTTGACACAATGTGTTTTGCCCTTTTTTTAACAATAGTTTATGACCAGGTGGTGAGAGTAATGAAATGGTGGAAGAAAAAGGAGATGAGAGATTCAAATACGCTTACTCAACAGGATGAAAACCTAACGACAGAGGAGATTCTTGAAAAATACGACCGGGAAAGCACGTACCGCCGAAATCTAGGAAAGTGGAAGTGGGTCGTTCTCATTTTGGCAGTTGGTCTTACAATCTTTCATTTATTCACAGGTTATCGTGGTGCGTTCGAGGCACGTATTCAAGGACCGATTCATTTAGGAACGGCGCTTGGCTTAATCTTCTTATTGTATCCTATTAAAAAAGGGCTTCATCGTAAACAAAAGGGAATACCTTGGTATGATGTAGTCTTAGCGATTATTTCATTAGGTGTCGGTTATTATAATGTCATATTTTATGAGGAGCTTGTAACGGAGCGAATTGTCTTTGGGTATACGACGCCAGACTTCATCGTAGCAACATTAGGGGTTTTACTTGTTCTTGAAGCAGCTAGAAGATGTGTTGGACTCCCAATTGTCATTGTTTCAAGTGTGGCGATCCTTTATGCGTTGTATGGAAACTTGATTCCCACAAAATTATTTGCGCACCGTGGCTTTTCTTGGAATACATTAGTTACCGATTTGTATTTAACAACGAAAGGAATTTATAGTACTCCAATCCAAGTGTCCTCAACTTTTATCTTTTTATTCTTATTTTTTGGAGTAATGTTAATCCGAACAGGTGTCGGGCAATTTTTCAATGACATTGCCTTTGCCCTTACAGGCAGGTTTACGGGTGGTCAAGCAAAAGCAGCGGTCGTAGCAAGTGCCTTGCAAGGAATGGTTTCAGGTAGCTCAGTAGCCAATACGGTGGGTTCTGGTTCTTTTACCATTCCGATGATGAAAAAAGCGGGGTATAAGCCAGAGTTTGCAGCTGCAGCTGAAGCTTCCGCATCAACAGGTGGTCAAATTATGCCACCTATCATGGGGGCAGCCGCATTTATCATGGCTTCTTATACAAATATCCCGTATAGCCAAATCATGATTATTGCTATCATTCCAGCACTCCTCTATTTTTTAGGTGTATTCTTGGGAGTTCACTTTGAATCGAAAAAGATTGGAATTGTTGGGTCTCCAAAGGATACCTTGCCGAAAGCAAAGAATTTAATGCTTGAGCGAGGGTACTTATTGTTGCCGCTCATCGTTATTTTTTATACGTTGCTAACCGGAAAAACTCCAATGCGTGCAGCTTTACTTGCCATATTAGTTTCATTCTTAGTAAGTCTTATCAGGAAAGATACAAGAATGTCTTTAAAAAGCATGATTGGAGCACTTGAGGAAGGTGCAAGAGTTGCATTGCCAGTAATTGCAGCCTGTGCATCAGCCGGAATTATTGTGGGAGTCGTTGTTCAAACAGGTCTTGGTGGCCGTATTGCAGATGGAATCATTGCATTAGGTGGAGGTAGCCTCATTCTTACGTTGTTCTTTACCATGATTGCTTGCTTAATTCTTGGTATGGGTCTTCCTACAACTGCAAACTATGTTGTTACAGCAACAATGGCAGCACCGGCATTAATACTTGGATTAGACGTTCCGGTACTCGCTGCTCATATGTTTGTGTTCTATTTTGGAATTGTAGCAGACATTACTCCACCAGTTTGTCTAGCGGCCTATGCTGGTGCAGGTTTAGCGAGGGCAAATCCATTTGCGACGGGCGTTACGGCAACAAAGCTAGCAACTGCTGCATATATAATTCCATTTATCTTTGTAATCAACCCGCAAATGCTTTTAATAGACTATGAAATTCCCTTCTTAACCATATCGGTGATAACGGCGATCATTGGCATGATTGGAATTAGTACAGCTATGATAGGTTTCTTCATAAGAAGAACTTTTATTTGGGAGCGAATTATTCTATTCGCAGCGGGGCTTTCACTTGTTTCACCGAGTATTTATTTCGGAGCTGCAGGTGTAGTTGCTTTATTGGCCATTTTATTTATCCAATCACGACGTCCAAAAGAAAATATTCAATCTCCAACGATTTCACTAAGCTAAGGCTCAGCCACCCTTTTGAAAGGGTGGTTTTTTACTGTTTTTGTAGAATGAAAAATGAATTCGAGAAATCTATTTACTTCCACGCTTATCCTACTTTATAATGAAATAAATATTTCAAAAATTATAAAATGAAACGATAATTTCAAAGGGGTGTTTTCGAATGACATTATTTCATTCTGACCAAGGACTTATTTCAGAAAAAACAAGTAGGTCAGCACACTATTTTTTGAATGCGAAATCCGTCATTCCTGGAGGAGTTTCTGCGAACATTAAATACTTTTCACCACATCCAATTTTTATGGAAAAAGGAAATGGGAGCCGTTTAGTTGATATAGATGGAAATGAATATATTGATTATTTATTATGCTATGGTGCGCTTCTTCTTGGTCATGGCCACCCAGAAATTACGTCTGCTGTAAATAATCAATTTGCCACTGCAGGCACTGCCGTATTTGGTGCGCCTCATTTGTTGGAAATAGAAATGGCAAATAAACTTATTGATTATTTTCCAGGTATTGAGATGGTCCGCTATACCAATTCAGGCCTAGAGGCAACTTTACTAGCGATTCGGATTGCACAAGCGTTTACAGGCAAAACGACTCTCGCAAAATTTGAAGGTCATTATCATGGAGGCTATAATGAAGTTTTGTTAAGCGTAAATCCAACAATCGCTGAGGCTGGTCATGAGAAGAGACCAAACTCTGTACCTGAGTCGAAAGGAATATCAGAGCGCTATGTCGAAAATACAGTTATTCTCCCATTTAACGATTTAGAATCAACAGAACAGTTATTAAAAACATATAAGGATGAAGTTGCAGCTGTGATCATTGAACCAGTCCAAGGTGGATTTATTCCTGCTGAACAGAGTTTTATGGATGGGCTTCGGAAACTAACAAAGGATCTTGGTATACTTTTAATTTTTGATGAGGTTAAGACCGGATTTCGTTTAACCCTTGGAGGTGCACAATCCATTTACGGGATAAAACCTGATCTTACAGCACTGGGGAAAGTATTGGGTGGCGGTTTTCCAATTGGAGCAGTTGGTGGACTTCGAGATATTATGGAGATCATGGATCCTTCTAATGGAGGAGATATATTATCAGCAGGTGGAAAGGCTTCACAGAAAGAAGATGTGTTATTTCATAGTGGAACCTACAACGGTCATCCAATTGTCTTAGCAGCAGGATTAGCAACCATCAAAGTTCTCGAAGGCGCTAATGTGTACCCTGAATTAATACAAAAGACGGATTATCTTCGTTCTAGCCTTGAAAAACTTTACAATTCATATGGGATTCCTATGCAGACTGTTGGAATGGGAAGTATTTTTAATATCGTGCATGCCAATCATCCGATTCGAAATTACCGTGATTTAATCAAGGCAGATATGGATTTTCGTAAAAAACTGGATAATGAGCTTTTAAAGCTTGGAATCTATACAAAACCACTTAATCGCTACTCAATGTCTATCGTGCATTCAGAAGAAGATCTGAATGAAACCATCAGTAAGCATGAAAAAGCGATTAGGAAAGTGAAAGGAATCGAGTAAATAGATGCAAGAGGTATACCAAAACATCACCAATAAATTAACTGATATGAGTAAATCACAACGCAAAATTGCAACGTATGTATTGGGACATACAGACTCAGTTCCATTTTTTACAGTTGGACAGCTTGCGAAAATGGCAGGTGTTAGTGAAGCAACTGTTGTTCGTTTTTCTACATTTCTTGGGTATAGTGGCTATCCGGAATGGCAAAAAGAGATGCAGGATTCCGTGAAAAGGCAGCTTACCACAGTGGAAAGGTTAAAAATCTCCGATGATATTTATGATTCAGAGGATAAAGCTGTTTACGAAATGTTTCAGGAGGAAGTAAGCCGAATTCAAAAGATGGCAGACCAATTCGATATAACAGCCTTCCGTCAGGCTGTTCAAGCCATTATTGATGCAAAACGAATTTTTATTGTTGCGAATCGAAGTGCAGTTTCACTTGGTTCCTTTTTAGAGTTTTATTTGGACCTATTGTTTGAAAATACGGAGTTAATTAGAAACCCGAATGGAATTTCTGAAAAGTTATTTCGAATAACAAACGAGGATACGGTTATCGGACTAAGCTTTGCAAGGTATACGAAAAATACAATTGATGCAGTGTCTTTCGCAAAAGATCGCGGGGCAAATGTCATTGCCATTACAGATACGGTACTTTCCCCCTTGATTCCCTATGCCGATATTGCCCTTTGCTCACCAAGTGAAATGCCATCCTATATAGATTCGTTTGTTGCTCCGTTAAGTTTAGTGAATGCTTTATTAACAGAAGTGGGGCGAAAGAAGCGGGGAGAAATTGAAAAACATCTTACTGATTTAGAGGATGTATGGGATCGATTTCAAATTTTCCATAAATAAACGACGTGCCTCAAGTGGTACGTCGCTTATTTATGAGTGTTCCTTAATTTATTTCGATCAAGGTTCGAAGGAGGTTCCTGCATCCATCCTCGTTCAACCAACATTTTAAAGCCTTTTGCGGCATATAAGAAAATCTCACCTATTGTTTTTGTATAGAAAGCAACTAAATCAGTCCTCATCGATAATGCCTGGGCATGACCAATAAGAGTAATATCGATACTGTTTAGAGCATGGAAGAGCGTCAGAATAAGCTTATTGGAAAACGGAGAAACGGTCGAATCCGTTACCTCCATAGGGATAGAGGTTGTACTCATGAGATTTTCATGTTTAAATAAGTCATTAATAAAGGAGATTTGCTTCTCGGAAATAGTCCTTCCGTCTTTAATAAATTCCAAGATTTCCTTGTCTTGGATCACCTGTTGAAATCCCATACAAAGGACAATCGCGAAGTAATTCCGTTCAATATTAAAAAACATATCAGTGATTTCAACGACATTTAAAGGTCTTTTTTCTCCAATTAGCTTGGTTAAATAGGTAGTCTTTTCCACATACTCAATTTCAGAAGGATAGACTACCATTGGGGGTCGGTCATACATTCCTTTTTCAAGCATTAACTGTGTGGCCTCATTATATTGCTTTAATGCATCAGATAGGCAATTTGAAAAAAATGATCGCACATCGTCTCTAGCAATATTGGATGTAATGAAACTAAAATTAATCATGTTCATACGACTCATAGCATAAACAAATGTGAGAGCAAAAGGATCGTAAAACAATGGTGGGGCAGACAGGTTCAAATCTTCATCACCAAATGCATCAGGTATTGGGATTTTCTCTTGTAGAAAAATTTCTTTTATTTGTTTCATTTGCCCATTATAGATGTTACCAGACTGTTTCAAAATAGTTTTAATTTCTTCATCACGTAAATGATGAAGAAAATATTTAATTAAACAAACGGTCATACTACCCTGTATAAAGGTTGTCCATAATCCACCAATTTCGGCACTAGATAAGCGAACATTATGCTTGTCCACGAGGCCACCTCCCCCAATATTATCTATGGGTAGTATAGGTTAAATATCGGATTCTATACTTTTGCTTGAAGACACACTAAATCAATCTATCCTTCCATTGAGCGATACAATTTATCTAATTCCTCATTAATTATTTTCATTTCTTCATAAGCTTCATCCGTCTTCTTTGGGTCACCCGTCGAAATCCCTTCAAGCTGCATGTTCATGGCTTCCATGTATTTTTCAATTGAGGCTTGAACATGGCTCCTAAGTTCATATAAATTTTCATTAGTTGGTTGTTCATCAAGCTCAATTAAGTTGTAAATATACATGGCCTCTTCGTTAGCGATTTGCATCATTTCAATGGCCGCTTCAAGTTCATCATCTTTTTTCATTTCATCCAAAAGCATATCTAGTTCTTCATTAAGTTGGTTAAATTTTTGCACATGACTTTCTAGGCTATCTAATAATGCCAGGTCCTTCTGAGAGAGATTTTGATCAAGGGTGCTGTACAGTTCTGACGCTGTCTTTGAATTGGAAGTACATCCTATTAAAAATGTTAGTAAAATAAATAGAAGAATGATTTTTCGACTCATACTTTCCCTCCTAAAAACGTATATAAAAGGATATGAGACTTGTCCAAGTTATATGACAATTGACAAATGGATTCGAGTATATTATCTTGAATTTAAGATACTTTAAATTAGTCTAATAATTGAAATTCAGTAGGAAATACTAAAATGAACATTTTTTGGAGGGAATTATAATGAAGCATATATTCCAAGAAGGTAAAGATAAATCCAAACCAACCCTACTCTTGTTACATGGAACAGGGGGAACTGAATCTGATTTATTGCCGTTGGCGCCACATATTGATAAAGATGCGTCTGTATTAAGTGTCCGTGGAAACGTATCTGAAAATGGCATGCCCCGCTTTTTCCGTCGCTTAGCCGAAGGTGTTTTTGATATAGAGGATCTTATTTTCCGAACAAGAGAATTAAATGAATTTCTTGATGAAGCTGCAACAAAGTATTCATTCGATCGAAATAACATAGTAGCTATCGGATATTCAAATGGAGCTAATATTGCGGGAAGCTTATTGTTTCATTACAAGGATGCATTAAAAGGTGCGATCCTTCATCATCCGATGGTGCCAAGACGAGACATTGAATTACCAGACCAATCAGGTACACCAGTATTCATCGCAGCCGGTAAAAATGACCCAATCTGTCCTGCACAAGAAACAGTTGATCTTCAAAATCTATTACAAGCCGCCAATGCGGATGTAGAAGTTCACTGGGAAAATCATGGGCATATGTTAACCGGAACAGAGGTTGCAGCAGCAGCTGAATGGTATAAAAAGCATTTCTAAGGGCTAATTGTGCTTTAATTTAGTCGAAATGCGCGTTATTTTTGGGAATTGCGCTTTAGCAAACGAGAATTGCGCGTGATTTTTAGGAATTGCGTTTTATTTTTAATAATTGCGCGATAGCATCATTCACATAAAAAAGGTCAAGGTGAAACCTTGACCTCACATCTATTTCTTTTTCTTCTTTTGAACATTTTGTTTTTCTGCTTCTACTTCTGTATAGGATGCAAATTCAACAAGTTCTTCGCTGATTCTGTTCCCTTTTTTGACATTATTATTTCGCTGCGCATTTGCATTTCCACGCTTCGTTCTACCCAAATCGTTCATCTCCATTCTTAACTTTTCATTTTGTAGTATGAGTAATTTAGAACCTTTTATGTGGTGTCGAGACAATTCCTTAAAAACACCTCCACGTGGTGTGGAGGTGTTATAGTAAAGGGTTCCTAGCGATTTTTGTTAGATTGTGATTGCTGGTTCTGTTTTCGAACCTCAGCTACATCAGTTTCGCTAGCAAATTCGGTACTGAAAGAGGAACCAGTTGAAGTGAACTGTTGTTGCCCAACAGATTGTTGGAGCTGTTGTGCGGTCTGCTCTATCTGATTTAATTGTTGAGCAGCATTCAATTCACGTCCTGCAAATCCAGGGGCTGCCTGTTGTGCTTGTGGTGAGCTTTGTTGGAATTGTTGAGCGTTCATTTGCTCTGTTTGGGCTAATTGCTTAGCCGTTTGTTTAATTTGATTTAAAGCAGATTGAGCCTGTGCTGGAATTTGCTGATTGTTGTTTTGCATGTGGAACCTCCCAGACGAATTTTTTGGATCGTCAAAAGGCCTTCACCTTTCAAAAATCCTTTCTTAACTTGTGTAGAAACGACCGTTCTCATGTGTTGAAAAAAATACAATATGTGTGACTTTTTTCATTTTATGAGAACAGGATGTAGGGGTATAATCTAAAGCGTATACATTAAACCAACTTTTTATAAAATCATTTTAATAAGTACAATCATGGAGCTTACCAAGTTTTTGGGTTGTTTCTTTCAAACCTTCCATTATATAATTCAAATAGTGGGAAGAGGTGATTTGAATGAAACGAATCGATTTTTGGGGTCGAGATGAATACGATGAAAGACTTCTTGAAGAGGTCCTTCGAGGTGTGAAAACAGTCACCTGTACTCCAAAAGTTTGGTATGATCAATTACCAAACGAGGAAAAGAGTGAAATAGGCGATATCATCCAGGTGTTTACAAAGCGAAATGAGCATAAAGCAAACCTCAAAATTACCGATTTTTATGAAATTCGATTTGGTGAAATTCAAGGTAAATTGGGAGAACGTATTGCAAAAGGTGAAAATTCCACTTTGGATGAATTTATCGAGGATCATATTTTTAGTTGGGAGAAGCCTTTAAAAATTGATGGATACGAGCTTAACGAAGATACCATCATTGTGGTGGAACACTTCCAGGTTACAGACATTTTTACAGATGTTACAATAGACTTACACCTTGTCCCGATGACCGAGGCAGAAGGATATAAGATCATCAATTGGACTGATTTTGAATTGTTTAGAAAGTCCACTGATTACTTTTATTCCGTCTATAAAGAAAAGGATTTTGTTGCGTTTGTTCGGTTTCGCCAAAATGATACAAACACCTACATGTATTACAAAGTAAATCCTAATTTTGAAGGACAGTTAGATGAAAAGGAACTCATAAAGAAAGCAGAAAAGTTTGCTCAAAAAGCACTTTTGGCAACAAATATCATCCATGAATGGAGTTCCATTTACACATACCATAAATAATTGAAAAATAGACGTCTGGTTAAAATCGTACCAACGTCTTTTCTATGTCTAGATCTTCTTTCAAGGTTCTGACTTGGGCGCCGAACTGTGGCGCTCCCGTCAGAAAATCAATTTGACATACGAATACCTGTAATTGTAAAATCGTGTGGGACATGTAGACAAGTACCTTGTCCCACAAATGAGAAAAATCATAGATGAAACACGGGAGTAAGGATCTTTGTCTCAAGGGGAGAAGAGAAATGAAACAGTTTTATTTTGTTTTAGTTCTAGTATTTCTAATGACTTCTCTTTCACCTTTTCAAGTTCATGCAGAAGGTGCTACGGATGTTGGAGCACCTGCGATTAAGAGTGATGCAGTCATTTTAATAGATGCAAATACTGGTTCAATTTTATATGAGAAAAATAGTCGTACCCAAATGTATCCTGCAAGTTTAACGAAAATGGCAACCGCTATCTATGCGATTGAAAAAGGAAATTTAGATGATATTGTATCTGTCAGTGCAAACGCCTATGAAACGGATGGTACACGTGTATACCTTGAAGAAGGGGAGCAGGTCACATTAAAACATCTTATTCAAGGCTTATTAATCAATTCTGGAAATGATGCCGGGGTTGCCATCGCAGAACATCTTAATGGGAGCATAGAGTCCTTTGCAGAGTCACTCAATCAATATTTAAAAGAAGAAATTGGCGTCGAACAAACTCATTTTACGAACCCACACGGTCTCTTTGATGAAAATCACTACACAACCGCATATGACCTTGCTTTAATTACGAAATATGCGCTAAAGAATCCCGTTTTCCGTGAGATTTTTGGAACAAAAGAATTAGCATGGGACGGAGAATCATGGGATACCACCCTTTTTAGCCATCATTTATTGCTTAGAGGAGAAATTCCCTATGAAGGAATTACAGGTGGAAAAACTGGGTTTGTACAAGAATCGCGATACACCCTTTCAACATCAGCAGAACAAGGTGATTTATCTTTGATTGCGATTGTGTTAAAGGCAGAACGGGATAAATATGCATATGAGGATACAGTGGCACTTTTAGACTATGGATTTGAAAACTTTGAGGTAGCAGAGGTGGCTTCAAGCGAGAAGTTTTTCGGTGAGCAGAATGAAAGTTACCATCTCAATAAACCACTTCCATACACACAAAAGAAAAATGAAGACGTTCAACTGGCAATGAATGACCAAGGAGTGCTTCAGGTCCTTGGGGAAGATGGTCGACAACTTGCGGCGAAGCAACTTAAAATGGATATGCCAAAGGAAGCAATGGGCACTCGTGCTGACATTGATCCGGCTAACCTTTCTAAAAAGAACCATTTACCGGCAATCCTAATGGTCATATTTTTATGCGTGGGTGTTGTCTTCCTGCAGAAAACCATTAAAAACATGAAAAAAAGCACTTAACCAAAGTGCTTTTTTTACTATCAAAAGCCTACAAGGGGTTCCTATTTTGGACTTCCCAAAGTCAAAGTGCTTTTAGGATGAAAATACAATATATTTCTGCCCAAGATAGTTCAAAATTGTATAAAGGCATGTCCCCAGTAAAACAGCCATCTCGTTTGGATATTGCACAAAAATGAATCCTGAAACGAACTTACTCATCGAAAATGAAAGAAAATAGCAGCTTAATATTACTAAAACAAACAGTGGAATACTTTTACCATACATTGCTTTGCTACCAAAAGTGAATCGTCTGTTCAATATATAGCTGATTCCGGCTCCAAGCGAATTGCCAACAAAGGTCGCAAGCCAATAGGAAAAACCGACTATATGTAGCAATAATAATATACTTGAGAGTCCAACAAGCGTATTTATGACTCCGACAAGCAAAAAACGAACAAAGGTATTAGTTGGTTTCAGAAAGTGGGTTGTAATCAATCAAGAGTTCACCCTCTTCCGGAGAAAGAGGCTCTTCTTCAGGAACCGCAAGATTGTACGTATCAATATCAATAACAAATTTCGGTCGTCGCTTCGTCTCCTTATAGATTTTTCCGATATATTCTCCAATAAAACCTAAAGCAATCAACTGTAGTCCACCAATTAACCAAATTGACGTAATCAGTGAAGTCCAACCTGTTTGGGTTTGGTCACTAAATTTTAAATAAATGAAGTATCCACCAAAGAAAAGGCTGACAAAAAAAGAGAGCAATCCAATCAAGGAAATAAAGCGAATCGGTGTAACGCTAAAGGATGTAATGCCATCGAGGGCAAACGAGAGCATTTTCCGTAATGGGTATTTCGTTTCCCCTGCCATTCGTTCCTTTCGATCGTAAAAAACAGACGTTGACTGAAAGCCAACAAGAGGTACAACCCCACGTAAAAAAAGATTGCTCTCATCGAATTGTTCAAGTACTTCAACGGCTCGTTTACTCATTAACCGGTAATCGGCATGGTTATAAACAAGGTTCACACCCATGAATTGCATTAGCTTATAGAAACCTTGTGCCGTATGTTTTTTGAAAAAGGTGTCTGTCTTGCGCTCTTTTCGAACACCATAAACAATTTCATAACCTTCAGTATACCGATTCAGAAACTCGCGAATGACTGTGATATCATCTTGCAAATCGGCATCTATCGAAACAAGACAATCTGATTGCCGTTTTGCAGCAAACAGGCCAGCTAGTAATGCATTTTGGTGTCCGACATTTCGTGCTAGTTTAAGCCCTTTCATCTTATTGTCTTCTAGACCTTTTTTATAAATAATGGACCATGTTTGATCCTTGCTACCATCATCGACAAACAAGAGTCTACTTTTTTCTGAAACAAGTTTGTCTGTTATAAGCTCATCTAAAAGGGTTCGAAGCTGCTTCATCGTTTCGGGAAGAACTTCTTCTTCATTGTAGCAAGGAACAACGATGGTAAGTGCTGGTGCATTCATGATGAATCCCCCTTATAGTTTTTATTGAGCAATCGACACTCGATATAAATAAATCCTCCATGCAGATTCTGGTGAATCGAAGGTTTGCTCAAGTTCAAGATGATTTTTTGAAGCATTTTTGATGGGCAAGGATGAAAAAATATACCTGCCTCCCATGTCGTAAAATGCTTTCATATTGAGTTCCATTTTCTTTATTTCCTTTTTTGAGGTCTTTTTGAACATATAGTGTTTTCCGAGTTCATCCAAAAAGAGATAACAGCGTCCGCCCCATTCATCGAAATATTGACGTAATTTTTTATCCTTTACTAACTCTTTCGCGATAATTTCTCGAAATTGATGTTTATAGGAAAGAGGATAAAAATTATTGTAAGTGTCAAGGGTGTAAAACCCGTTAAATTGAGCGATGGCAGGATGGAGGCCGATGCTTGCAACTCGGTAATCGTCTTGTGGCATTCCTATGTAGGTTTTGATATCCTCAAATTGTTTTTCTGCAAAGAATTGCTGAAAGGTGGGCTTCTTTTTATAGACAATTTCTTCATTAAAAGAGGCCACAACTGCTAATTGGGCAACCAAGAATAATATGCTTGCTCCCTTCCAATTCGGTTTGTACTCCCACAAGATTTTTAACGATAGGGCAAATAAAATGTAGATCACCATTGGTCTAAGAAAATGGTATCTTGCAAAATTAAATGTGTTTAGAAAATGAAACCGTTCCGTTAAAGGAATCCAGCCTTTGTAAAACCAAAATGCATACCAAATCGACAAGACAGCATTTAAAAGATGTAAGAAAAGAAAAACTTTCTCCTGTTTCCAGCTTTTCTTTAACAACACAATATTCAATGCGAGCAGGGTGACTGGCAAAATGATTAAGCCATGAACACTCATTACATGAGTATGACCTAGGACGTAATTTTTTAAGGAAAGTCGTAGCGCACGAAGGAATGATAAGCGAGCATGAAAGTATTCATCACGACTGTTTGGATCGTCCACAAAAAGAAAGGAGTACACTAATCGGTATTCAACCACCATGAAAATCAAGGTAAAATAGATGAGTGCCCATAAAAAACGAAGATTCCATCCCTTCCCACGCATACAATCAACAATCCAAAGAATACCCATCGCACTTATAAAAAAGAAAAAACCAAGGACGATGCTTGCATAGAAAGGGAGTAAGGTCAATGTTAACCAGTTTACCCATGATTTCTCCCCAGCACGAATATTCAGCAGTGCCCAAAGTGCCAAAGGCATCCCAAGGGTACTTAGCATTCCGGATGGCCAAAAAGGGGTCAGTGCAAAGGCTAATGAAACCCCTATACGAATCCATGACCATTCATTTTTTGATAAAAAATATTTTTTTAATAACAAGTACATCCCGATAAATGCAAAAATTCTGGTGAAAAATTGGCTTAGCCCATAGGCAACCATTGGTGGAAAAACGAGATGTAACCAAACAATCCCGCTAAATTCGGTTCCAAATGCCCCTCTTTGAAGCTGCCCATTGATAATTTGGGGGATGTTCGCATCAACTGGTCCAAGGATTTGATTGCTTTGGGCTAGAACTCGATACCAGGCAAGATTTGAATCTAAATTGTCATGGACTCGTAAATGAGCATTCTCTCCAAGAATAAAATATGGAGATACAAAAATGACAATGAGTAAAAGTGCAGCGATGATGAGACGATACTCACTTCGTTGTAGAGTTCCAGTATTAGACAATTTCCTTCCTCCAATATAAACGTTGCCAATTTCTTTTTTTATCCTTTCCTAAATCATCTGGAATATGAATGAAAAAAGAAAAAGTGGGGGTTACCCACTTTTAGATTACGCTCCTTGTTTTGCTTGTTGGAGGGCTTGGACAATATCAATCAGTCCTTCGCCAAAGTAAATATCTTTCCCGGCTTTCCCGAGATCCAAGCTGGTACCTTTGATCATATCCATTATTTCTTTATTTGAAAGATTTGGGTTGATTGATCGCATTAAAGCCGCAAGAGCCGCCACATGTGGGGCTGCCATTGATGTACCTGATAATGCAGCATATTGCTCATCAATATAGGTGCTCGGGATCGTTACACCGGGTGCAGTCACATCAATATAATCCCCATAATTCGAAAACTCGGCTTTATCTCCGTTTAAGTCAACGGCAGCCACACTTAATACTTCTGGATATGCTGATGGATAACTTGGCTGACTTGAATTGTCATTTCCTGATGCCGCTACCATGACTACGTCGTGTTTGTATGCATAATCAACCGCTTGTTTTAATAGCTTTGAGCCCTGGTAGTTGCCGAGGCTAAGGTTGATGACATCTGCCCCATGGTCAGTTGCCCAAATGATGCCTCTGGCAATATCGAAGGTGGACCCATATCCATCAGAGCCCATTACTTTAACTGGCATGATGGGGTTAAACCATGTGATTCCAGCTGTTCCTTGATGATTGTTTGTTTGGGAAGCAATAATACCAGCAACATGTGTACCATGCCCATTGTCATCATCTGGAACATTGTTGTCTTTAAGAACGTTATAACCATCTGTGATCCGATTTACAAGGTCAGGATGATCCAAGTCTACTCCAGTATCAACAATTGCAATTTTTACCTTATCCGATCCTTGCGAAATGCCCCAGCCGTTCTCCGAATCAATCATTCGTAAATTCCATTGAAAATCATTGTACAAAAGGTCATTTGGGTGCTCCTGGTTTTGCATCATAATATAATTTGGCTCTGCAAATTCAACGTTTTTGTTTTTTTCGAAATACGAAATCATTTCACCCGTTTTCAGGTTATTTGATTCAAAAATGTAAGACGAATCGAGTTTTCGTAATAGCTTTCCATCGATATCTTTTTCAATTTGTTTAATTTCTGCTTGTGTTAGATGGTTTTTAAAATCAACAATAACCTGATGGTGATGGTAATGGCTTTTATCCTTACCATTATGATCAATCACATCAATTTCTTTATGGTTGTCTAAGTGTTTTTGAACATTATTATAGAGTTGAATCGAGTCGACATTCATAATTTGCGGTGACGTATCAATCGTTCCATTATTTAAGGGTACAGAACTGTTAGGGGTAGAAAACGATTTCGGGCTTTCTTTATCCCCATTATTAAAGTATGAAAAAGAAACAAATATCGTTAGTCCGATTGTGATGGCCAATGCCACAATCGCAATTCTTTTTTTATTCCACATTTTCTTCACCTCAAACCCACTTTTTCTTATTATCTTGCGGGACATACAGTTTCATGCCTCAATTTCATTCCAATAAATTCAAAGTAAATAGAAGTTCTATGCATAAATTCCATACATTTCAAGGAATAACTAACAGAAGGGAAGTGGTAAAGAGACAATGTGGAAGTTAGAAGGAGATTATTATGGCAAATTGGTTTAAAAAAGAACATAAAAAACCTCGATTAACGGAGGAGATCTATCAAACGTTCCGAAAATCATCGGACTTTATTTGTCACTTTAATAACCAAGCCATTCGCCCTTTTTGGGTTTGTTATCAGCGTAATATTATTGATACACAAACCCTCAATGAACAGATTTTACCTTACTTGCTCTATACAAAAATCTATTCAATTCAAAACCTTAAAGGAGTTCTTCCGAATAAGGAGATTGTCATTACAAACAAGGTTAAAGAAATAGAAAATAAAATTTTGCAAGGCAGTATCATGATTCAATTTCACAAGCATGACGGCTATTGTGCTCTTATTGATGCAGTTAAATTTGAAAAAAGATCGGTTAGTACACCTGAAGTGGAATTTAGTGTCAATGGTCCGAAAGAGGCTTTTGTCGAATCACTAGATACCAATTTGAATTTAATACGAAAACGATTGCCCGTACCTGAATTGCGTGTGAAAGAAATAACTGTTGGGAAATTATCAAGGACGAAGGTGGCCGTACTTTATATAGAAGACATTGTGGAAAAAGAGAATGTACAAACTATTTTACAGCGACTTAATGATATCGAGTTTGATTCGATTAATGATACTTCTTTTATTACGGAAATCATTGTTGATAATACGAACTCTCCATTTCCATTAATGCTTGAAACGGAGCGTCCTGACCGTACTGCATCTGTACTAGTGGAGGGGAAAGTAGTAGTGCTTTCAGAGGGGTCGCCTCAAGCTATTATCGCCCCGACTACCCTTGTTGAGTTTTTTTCATCGTTTGAAGATTATTTCATGAATTGGTACATTGCTACCTTTGTTCGGTTACTTCGACTTTTTTCAGTCATCTTTTCTATATTAATCACACCGATTTATGTTGCTGTTCTTACTTATCATCATGAATTAATCCCACGAGATTTACTAGCAACTCTGGTTATCTCAAGACGTGAGGTCCCATTGCCACCGATTTTAGAGGCATTGTTTTTAGAAATTGTTATTGAGCTATTACGTGAGGCTGGGGCAAGGTTACCCGCAAAGGTTGGTCAAACGATCGGTATCGTGGGTGGTATTGTAATTGGAACGGCATCTGTAGAAGCTGGACTTACGAGTAATGTGTTGTTGATTATGGTAGCACTTGCAGCATTAGCTTCATTTACAACACCTGTTTATACAATGGGTAATACAATCAGGTTAATCCGGTTTCCGTTTCTTCTTTTAGCACAGCTATGGGGCTTATTAGGAATAGTGATGTGTTTCTGCTTTCTATTGACACATTTAATTCGATTAACTTCCTTAGGGCGACCATTTTTAGAACCCATTTACCCATTACGGATTAGGGATTTAAAGGATGCATTTGTACGGATGCCATTTTCACAGCTTGCAAAGCGTCCAACTTATGTTCGTCCAGGAGACACTATCCGTTTTAACGAAAAGAAAGCGGAGAAGAAAAAGGATATTGACGAGTAGCCGAAAATCCAAGGAGTTGCAACTATGGAAAGGGTCAAAGAATCGTTTTTAGTATCTCCTTTTTTTGTATTTTTCTTAATTCATTCCATGCAGGTTGGGGTAGGAATACTGGGTTTCCAACGAATTATTGCAAAAACAGCAGGGTATGATAGTTGGATCGCCATTATTCTAGCAGGAGCAGCAGTACACGTTATTGTATGGATGATGTATAAAATATTAAATGATTCAAAAGGGGACATAATCGAAGTTCATAAAGAGGTTTTCGGTAAATGGGTTGGAGGCTTTTTTAGCCTATTATTTGTCATTTATCTTATGGCAGTAGCAATGACTGTTTTACGCACTTATATTGAGGTTGTACAAGTATGGATGTTTCCAGAGTTAAATGCCTGGGTCTTTAGTTTATTTGCTTTGATCCTTACGTACTATATTATTTTAGGTGGATTTAGAGCAGTAACCGGAATTAGCTTTTTTAGCATTGTCCTACCGGTCTATATTCTTCTATTAGTTTTTTTTCCTTTAGAATTTGCACATGTACGAAACTTACTACCCATCTTGAATCATTCTTTTATAGAAATTGCCAAAGGAACAAAGGACATGACCTTGAGTATCATAGGATTTGAAACATTGTTAATCTTTTATCCATTTATAAAAAACCCTAAAAGTTCTCAGAAATGGGCCCATCTTGGTGTCTTAGCTACGACAGTTTTATATTTAACTACGATGATTACAGCCATTCTTTTCTATAGTTCTGGCCAGCTCGATAAACATATTTGGGCTACGTTATCCATGTTTAAAACAATTGTGATGCCTTTTGTGGAGAGGTTTGAATATGTTGGAGTAGCATCATGGTTTTTTATCATCCTTCCTAATATTTGTCTCACAATCTGGGGTGCAAGCAGAAGTATTAAAAAAGTATTTTCGGTTCAACAACGAAAGGTGATTCTTTTCATTTTACCTGTTGTTTGGGTGATTAGCAGTTTTTTTAAAACACGTCAACAAATAGATATGCTTAACGAATACATGTCAAATTTTGGTTTCTATTATGTATTTGTTTATATTCCTATCCTTTTTGTGCTCACACTTGTCATTCGTAAAGTGAGGGAGAATAAATGAAAAAGATTCTTATTGGAATCGTGTTAACTGCTTTTACAGTCATTACGATTGTATACGGTAGGGTATCAGAAGAAATCATTGATGAGGTTAATGTCGTTTCAGCTGTTGGGTTTGATCGTGCTGAAGGACAAAAAATTAGAGGTACAGCTGCAATCCCTGTTTTTCTTGCAGATAAAAGTATCGACAATGCCAGTTTTTCCGACGTATCAGTCTTGGCAAAAGAAATTATAAATGTATTACAAAAACAATCAGCTGATCCACTGGTAACGGGAGGTCTACGAGTGGCTCTGTATGAAGATGAGTTAGCGAAAAACGGGATTTTACGGTATATTGATGCGCTTCAACGTGATGCAAGTGTTGGTGCGAGAGTGTATTTAGGAATTGTTGAGGGGAAAACAAAGGACGTATTAGAAAAAAAGTTAGGAAACAGGGGAACAGGGGAATATCTTGCCACAATTTTAGAACATAATATCCAAAAACAAGATGTGCCAAAGTCTGATTTACATACCTTTTTATATTTGCATTATATGGAAGGGATGGATCCCTATCTCCCCATTTTGAAATTAATTGGAGATAAGATGGAAATCACAGGGTTAGCTTTGTTTCAAAATGGAACGATGGTATCAAAAATTAATGAAGAAGATTTGTTCTTTTTTAAAGCGATGGTAGAAAACTACGGTGAGGGGTCTTATACATTGCGATTAAAGGATACGGATGAGTATGCGTCCGTCAAGCGAATCAAAACGAAAAGGAAAATAAAGGTAGAGGAAGTGCATGGGTCTCCAAAAGTAAACATTACAATTAAGTTTGAAGGAATATTAAGTGAGTTTTCAGGAAATAAAGTAACCCCTGAAATCACCAAACAGATTATCACTCAACTCGAAACCATCATTAAGGAAAAATCTGAAGAAATGCTAAACCATTTTCAAGAAAAAAATATTGACCCAGTAGGGATTGGGTATATAGCTAGACATTCAGTTCGTGGTTTAAACTTTGAAAAATGGCAGCTGGAATATCCGAATATCGAAATAGCCGTTCATGCTAAGGTAAAACTCATTGAGACGGGAATAACTGAATAACAACATAAAGTTCAATTTTCTTGCTTTTTTCCCCTCAACAAGTGTTCAATAGGGTATGATATACTTTTTGTAAGTGGTGGAAAAGATAAAAGTCTATTGGGAGTGTCTTATTTGAAATATTTTATTGTTACAGGTACATCTAGAGGATTGGGAGAATCCATTGTAAAACAAATTATGGACAAGAATCATACCTTATTTTGTATCTCAAGAAAACAAAACAATGAATTAAAAGAATTGGCGTTTGAAAAAGGTATTAATCTATATTACTTTTCTTGTGACCTCCATAAAACGGAAGAAATTGAAAAAGTGATGGAACGAATTTTTTCATCTATTGATTTTTCAAACGCAGAAGGAATCTACTTAGTTAACAATGCTGGAACGATTGATCCAATTAAGCCGATTGGAAAGGCGAGTCCAAGAGAACTAACGGAAAGTATTCATGTCAATCTCTTGGCTCCAATGATAGTAAGTTCCTATTTTATTAAACATACAGCAACATTTGCGACTAAAAAGGTGATTGTGAATATTTCATCAGGTGCTGCTAACCGTGCAAGACACGGATGGACTGCCTATTCTTCATCTAAAGCAGGAATTGATATGTTTACAAAATCAGTTGGTTTTGAGCAGGAAGTCGCTGAGCACCCAGTAACCATGATTTCCTTTTCACCTGGTGTCATGGATACGGAAATGCAAGAAGTCATTAGAAAAACAAAGAAAGAGGATTTCACAGAGGTCGAGCAATTTATTGAATTCAATGAAAAGGGCATGCTAAGATCGCCTGATTTTGTTGCTGAGGTAATCCTTGACCTAATTCTCAATCAAGCGTTAATAAATGGTCATGTCTATGATATAAAATCATTTGTATAAAACGAAAGCCCCTTTAAGAGGGGTTATTTTTATGTGCGTTTCATAGACGATTCAAAGGGGCGGAATTATAATGGAGAAAGAGGGGAGAGATAAAATGGAACAAGTAAGAGTAGGAGTAATCGGTCTTGGGGCCATCGGAGAAAGACTTATCCAAGGCTTTAACGCCAATAAGCATACAACCGTTCAAGCAGTCGTTGATACCGATAACGAACGTGCCGTAAGGATGGCAGACAAGCTTGGTGGGATTAACTGGTACGATAATCACAAGAAAATGCTAGAAGAAGAGGAGTTGGATCTAGTTTATGTAGCTGTTCCACCAAAATATCATCATGCTGTTACGATGGATGTCGTTGAAAATGGGATTCATGTGTTATGTGAAAAACCGCTCGCGAATTCGGTCGAAGAGGCTAAGGAAATGTTCGAAAAAGCTGAGCAAGCTGGAATCATTCATGCTATGAATTTCCCGCTTAACTATAGTAGTCCAGCAAATACTTTTGATCAGATGATTAAAGAAGGATACATAGGACAATTACGTAAACTTGAACTTTCGATGAATTTCCCTCATTGGCCACGTCTCTGGCAGCAGAATGATTGGGTGGCTGGCCGTGAACAAGGTGGTTTTGTTTTGGAGGTAGGGGTTCATTTTATTCAATTAACCCAACGCGTTTTTGGTTCCATTACGCATTTAAATAGCCGCTTGGAATTACCTAAAGACACGACCAGATGTGAAACTGGCGTTATTGCCTCATTAGCATTAGAAAATGGAACACCATTTCTAATCAATGGTATGAGTCAGATTGCCGGAACAGAGCGAATTGCCTACACAGCTTATGGTACTGAGGGGACCCTTTCACTAATTGATTGGGGTAACCTAGAAGGTGGTAAGCTAGGTGAGGAGATCCATTCGATTGAAAATGAAAAGGAAGAGACCTCAACACTTATAGACCATCTCGTTGCTGCAATTGCGGGGAAAGAAAGTCACCTATATACATTTAAGGATGGGTATGAGGCACAGATTATTTTAGAAAAACTTCGAGATAAATAAAAATGAAAAGCTCCCGCCGAGTCGAAATGGCGGGAGCTTTTCGTTTCATTATTTTGCCATGTATTTTTCAATATCATCAAGCATGAGGTTAGCTGCTAGAACACCACCTGCAGTATTCCAAATAGGGTCACTTACTTTGTGTACATTGCCTTCCTTCACCGCATTTAAACCTTTCCATAGCGGATTATTAATCCATTCTTCCTCAACCTTTGTTGCTTCGCCATTACCTGTTTCATAGGTGAAATAGAAAATGACATCTCCATCCATTAATGGAATCTTTTCTTGATCAACTTCTCGAGCAAATTGATCATTTTGGTCTTGAGCAAACAAATCAACCTGTTGCTGTGGACGCTTCAAGCCTAATTGTTCAAAAATAACTCCTGAGAAAGAATCTGTATAATAAATTCGAGTTCGACCTTCCATAAAACGGACCACAGAAACTTCAGCATCCGTATTGATGTTCTCTTTTACCTTATTTAAATGGTCGTCAAAATCAGCGAGAACTTTCTTTCCTTCTTCCTCTTTATTGATTGCTTTTGAATAGAGGGTAAAGTTCTTTTGCCAATCGCCACGTAAGTCTTCAGCAAAAACTGTTGGGGCAATCGCCTTTAATTGCTCATAAATCTTTTCCTGACGCATTTTATTACCGATAATTAAATCAGGCTCAAGTGCAGCAATTGCTTCAATATTTACATTGCTCTCTTCACCAACAACTTCTACACCTTCCATTTGATCCTCAATATGAGCATACCAAGGATCTCCTATCCAAGAACGAACAGCACCCACAGGCTTAACACCCATTGCGAGTAAGGCTTCTGTTCCTTCATTTGTTAAAACAACAATTCGTTTTGGATCTTTGTTAATCGGTGTTGAACCCATCGCATGTTCAACTGTGTATGTATTAGGACTTTCAACTGCACCATTCTTGTCAGTATTGTCTGCAGCCCCACAAGCAGCCAATAATAGTGAAAATACAGCCAACGTAAAAAATCCAAGAAAAGTTTTCTTTCTAAAGTTCATTATGTATCCTCCTGTTAATTGATAATGATTTTCATTTACTTATGATGATAAAGTGATTTGAAAAGTAAGTCAATATAAAGTTGAGAATGATTTTCATTTCATTGACAATCATTCTCATTTCCAATAGACTAAAAGAGAATTAAACTACTAACTTTCTTGTCTTTTTACAATGAAGTAAGGACACAGGGAAGATGTATAACATTACAAAAAACACCTAATATTAACATAAACATGTTTACCCAAAGTCATACATGTCTTTCTAACTATTCAAGGAGTATTAAATAAATGGTTTTAAAATCAAATCAAGCGAAGCTTACGGGACTTGTGATCGGAATTTTAGTATTGCTATTATCGATATGTGCAAGCATTGTTTATGGATATACAGATACATCTTGGAAAATGGCATACGAAACTTTTACAGCTTATAATGGCTCAAACGAACACATAATCATTGAAACAATTCGACTCCCACGTGCTCTTATTGCAGCAGCTGTAGGAGCAAGTTTGGGAATAGCAGGAGCTCTTATGCAAGCCCTAACGAAGAACCCATTGGCATCACCAGGAATATTCGGAGTCAATGCTGGAGCGGGTTTTTTTATTGTCGCTGCAGTATCTATTTTCTCAATTAACTCCTTACAAGCTTTTACTTGGGTGGCCTTTTTAGGGGCTGCGGTTGCAGCATTTATCGTTTATTTCATCGGTTCACTTGGACGGGAAGGCCTTACCCCCATGAAATTAACATTAGCAGGTGCTGCAATTGCTGCCATGTTTTCTTCCTTCACACAAGGCTTGCTCGTCATTGATGAGATGGCGCTAGACCAAGTATTATTCTGGCTTGCAGGCTCCATCCAAGGCAGAAAGCTTGAAATGCTTACAAGTGTCCTTCCATATTTAGGAGTTGCTTGGGTCGCATCATTGCTCTTAGCGAATAAAATCAATATCTTATCAATGGGTGAAGATGTAGCAAAAGGACTTGGACAGCGAACAGGTACCGTTAAGCTTATAACAGCCATAACCATCATTCTGTTAGCTGGTGGAGCAGTAGCCGTGGCAGGACCAATTGGGTTTATCGGTATTGTCATTCCACATCTTGCGCGGGCTTTGGTTGGCATTGACCATCGCTGGATTCTTCCATTTAGCGGTATTCTTGGTGGCGTTTTACTCCTATTAGCTGATATCTCGGCTCGGTATATCGTCATGCCTGAAGAAGTGCCTGTAGGAGTTATGACGGCATTAATTGGAACACCTTTCTTTATCTATGTAGCGAGAAAGGGGTTTCATAAAGCATGAATAAATATAGAGCCTTTCGTATTGGTAAAAAGGGAAAAATCTCTTTTTTAATTGATAATAAAGCACTTGTTACGTTTTTTATTTTAATAGCAGTAGCAGTGATTTTGTTTCTAGTAAGTACGGGTCTTGGACAAATGAAGATTGACCCAATTACAGTTGTAAAAACACTATTTGGATATGGAACCCGAATGGAGCAATTGGTCGTTACATCGTTTCGTTTACCACGAATTATCATTGCCTTTTTAGTAGGTATGGCGCTGGCGGTTGCGGGTAGTATTTTACAAGGAATTATTCGAAATCCACTTGCCTCACCAGATATTCTAGGCATTACAGGCGGTGCGTCTGTTGTAGTAGTTGCTTTTTTAGCATACTTCTCAAATTCAAGTAATGCGTTAACCGTAAGTATTAAATGGATGCCAGTTGCTGCATTTGTTGGTGCAACTATTGTTGCTTTTTTAGTGTATGTTTTGGCTTGGAAAAATGGTGTTTCCCCTATACGACTTGTATTAATAGGAATTGGGGTTTCTGCCCTCACACAAGCTTTGACAACAACATTTATGGTAATGGGACCGATTTATCAAGCAAGCCAGGCAAATATCTGGATTACCGGGACTGTAAATGGATCGACATGGGCAAATGTACAAATTCTAAGTCCTGTTGTTATTATTTTAGTCATTATCTGCATGATGCTCTCGCGAAACTTAAACATTCAAGAGCTAGGAGAAGAACTTGCAACGGGTGTTGGAAGTGATGTACAGAAGCAACGATTTCTTTTATTGCTCGTAAGTACAGCATTAACAGGAAGTGCAGTAGCTTTTGCTGGTGGGATCGGTTTTGTTGGATTAATGGCACCCCATATGGCACGGAGATTAGTTGGTTCAGCCTTTGGTGCATTATTACCAACGGCAGCTCTTTTGGGGGGAATCCTAGTGATGCTCGCAGATTTAATTGGTAGGACCGTATTTTCACCAACGGAAGTTCCAGCTGGCGTATTTACGGCTGCAATAGGAGCACCATATTTTATTTATTTGCTCTATAAGAGTAGAAATAGCTAAAGACTGTTTGCTCTTGCATAAGGTCTTGTTCTGGCAGTTGTAGATTTTATAATATTGATTTGTAAGGGGGCGTACTTGATGGATGCATTGAAAACGGAAAACTTGACTTTATCGTACGGGGACTCCATTATCATCGAAAACTTACATCTTGAGTTACCAAAAGGTGAAATCACTGTTTTTATAGGTGGAAATGGATGTGGAAAGTCAACCTTGCTGCGTTCTTTAGCAAGACTACTAAAGCCAAAACAAGGTGCTGTTCTCTTAGAAGGAGAGGCGATTGCAAAGCTTGCGACAAAAGAAGTTGCTAAAAAGCTTGCGATTCTCCCACAAGGACCTACTGCTCCTGAAGGCTTGACCGTCCTCCAGTTGGTCAAACAAGGTCGTTACCCTTATCAAAACTGGCTCAAGCAATGGACAGAAGAAGATGAAAAAATCGTTAAACATGCCCTAGAGGCTACCAATATGACAGATTTTGCGGAGAGAACCGTCGATTCACTCTCAGGTGGGCAACGCCAGCGGGCTTGGATTGCGATGACACTTGCTCAGCAAACCGATATTATTTTACTTGATGAACCAACTACGTATCTTGATATGACACATCAAATTGAGATTCTCAACCTTTTATTTGAATTGAACGAAACAGAGAAACGAACAATTATTATGGTTTTACATGATTTAAATCTAGCTTGTCGCTATGCCCATCATATTGTAGCGATAAAGGACAAACAAATATATGGACAGGGCAAACCTGAGCTTGTCGTGAATGGCAGCCTTGTAAAAGATGTGTTTGGAATGGATTGTGAAATTGCCGTTGATCCGTTGTTCGGAACACCTTTATGTATTCCACACGGCAAGGGACGACGACTATTAGATAAGGTAGGAATATAACGATGTCAAACCTCCTTTCGGAAACGGAAATCAAACAATTAAAGGAATTCCGTTTTAGTGATAGGCAATTTCAATCAAGCCTATCAAGGCCTGTGATTGAGCTTTGTGATGAGAAAATCATACAGCAGTATTTAGACAATGTCGGAAAAAAGATTGCGGCGCCAGATAAACGTGTAGCTGCATCCATGTTCGTGAAGCGTTATGGATTTTTTGCGGTCCTTAATTTGTTTGCAATGACGGTATTCAACAAGCGATTAAATGTATCCTTGTCCAACATCTCATTGGAAACAAGTGAAGAAGAGAAAATGTGGTATTGGAATCCGAAGTTTTATTTCACAGATCTTCAGACCGTGTCAGCACCATCCGATTCACGAAATCAATGGCGAGACGATACAATTCGCGCTATTTTTCATGATCACATCCATGAAGTCATAATGACTCTTACAACGCACTCGGGATTATCGAAAAAGGTTCTTTGGGAAAATGTCGCTATCTATGTGTATTGGCTCTATGAATCTGTATTAACAAAACCAAAATTTGATGATAAACAAAAGAATATTCAAGAGGATTTCGAGTATATTGTCAAGCGAGCAGAAGGGGAATTATTCGGTCAAATTGCATTCAACCCTTTATCACGATATTTTGGTGTAAAGACATATCGACCAGAATACGACCAAAACATCCGCACGAGGAAAACGTGCTGTCTTTACTATAAGACGACAAGTAACGAAGACCGCTGTAAAACTTGTCCGTTTAATTGCAAAATAGGAGAAAAATAAGATGAATCAAAAAATAGAAGAACAAGTTGATGGATTGCTAGAAAAATATACAGAGCTTTTACTTGGTGAAAGTTCACCCGAATTAAAGGAAAAAGTAAAGCTTTGGTCCCTTTATATGCATATTTCAAAATCAATGCCACCACTTGCTAAGCACTGGAACCAAACCTATCCAGATGCAAAAGAGGGCATCAAGGAAATCATTGCAGAAATTAAAACATTAAATGAAGCACATCGTTCAAAAAACAAGTAAGAGATGAGCACCTATTCGTGCTTCATCTCTTTTTTCTTACTGGATGTTGTTATGGTCTGGAAACTGTGTCGTTGTATAGTTATAAAATTGTTGTAGCTTTTGTTGAACTTTTTGTGTTTCGGCTTCCTCAAGCTTATACCAGCCATTTTTGAACATGAGATTATAGAACTCTCTTTGACAGTCCTGCGTTTCATTAAAAATAGAACGGATATCCTCATATAATCCGTCATGACTCATTTCATTTAGAGCAGTGCTATAAGCGGCTGTCATATATTTTTCAGTTGCTAACATGTCGTTGATAAAATCACGATCATTCATTTGTGGTGTCTTTGGTACACTCGTTTTAGGATTCTTCACTTGGTTTTGATTTTGATTCATTTGCTGATTCATTTATGTAGCCCCCTTATTGCATTTGCTGGCTTTGCATTTGGCCTTGGTTTGGTTGCTGTGGCTGTTGACCTGTATGCTTTTGCATATGATCTAAAATTTGGCGATAGTGGCGCTCGTGCATTTGACATGCTTTTTCTAGCGCTTGTGAGATCTCAGACATCTGACATTGACTCGCATAAAAGTGCGCCTTTTTTAATGCCACAAGATTCCATGACATCATATCGGTTAAATACAACAGATCTTTCGACGAAATAATCGCAGGAGCTTCAGACATTTGGGATCCTTTTGGCGTATATAAAGGTTGCTGTTGCTGCTGTTGTGATTGCTGTTGTTGCATATGAAAACCCTCCTTATCCTATTTTCGTTATTAGGATGCCATTAAAACGTTTTTGTATGCAATGCATACAATATTACTGTAAGCGGTTAATATTTTTTTCTGTTGTATATTCAAGTCGAAATAAACGTGATAAACTAGATGTGAAATTAAGAGATTTATAGAAAAGAAACTAGAGTACGTTTCGAGGGGGAACTTGGAATGGAACATGTTTTACGAAATTTCTTTTTATTTTTATCGAAAAATAAAGCGTTTACAAAACTTGCAAGAAAATATGGCTTACGCTTGGGTGCTGCACGATTTGTCGCCGGGGAAACAATCGATTTAGCCGTAAAAAAAATACAAGAGTTAAATGCAAAGGGCCTCGCGGTCACCATTGATTATCTTGGTGAATTTGTGGATAGTATTGAAGAAGCAAATATGATGGCTGATGGCTCCATCGAGGCAATAAAAGCAATTGGTCGAGAAAAACTGAATGCGCAGCTTTCGTTAAAAATGACCTCCATGGGATTGGATATTTCAAATGAAGTTGTGTTGAATAATATGCGGAGAATCCTTGATGCTGCAAAAGAAAATGATGTTTTCGTGACAATCGATATGGAGGATTACTCCAGATGTGAAAAGACAATCGAAATCTTTAAAAAGCTTCGTACAGATTACGACAATGTAGGAACAGTAATTCAAGCATATTTATATCGGACTGTTAAAGATATTGAGGACTTAAATGAATACAATCCTAATCTTCGCCTTGTTAAGGGTGCCTATAAGGAGTCTCCGGAAGTAGCATTCCCGGAGAAGAAGGATGTGGATGAGAACTTTAAGAAAATCATTAAAATGCATCTCTTAAATGGAAACTATACAGCAATTGCTTCACATGATGAGGCGATCATTCAATATACGAAGGAATTAGTAAAGAAACATAATATCAGCCATGACCAATTTGAGTTCCAAATGCTATATGGGATTCGTTCAGAACGCCATGAGGAACTTGTGAAAGAAGGTTATACGATGCGCGTGTATGTACCGTATGGAACGGACTGGTATGGATATTTCATGAGACGTCTTGCAGAACGCCCTGCCAATGTAGCATTTGTTTTGAAGGGTGTATTTGGGAAGTAGAGTGGTTGAAAAATTGTAAAGCAGTGCGAGGAAGGAATGTTTTTCTCGCACTGCTTTTTGTTTGAGTGAAATTAGTCAAACTATGAAGACCTAATCACCAAGGATTCGGCTCTCAAAAGTCTTCATCGCGGTTGTGAGGCAATAGATATATACAGATTATCCCAATTGCGGTATGTCATTTGTTGTTTTGCGACTAGTGATATACCGATAATTCCATTTGCGGTATATCACTTATTGTTTTGCGAGTTGGTGATATACCGATAATCCCATTTGTGGTATATCAAATATCGTTTTACGGTGTGGTGGTATACCGATAATCCCATTTGCGGTATATCAAATATCGTTTTACGAGTCAAGCCCTTAATTTTGTGTAAAATTAATTCTATGGCTAACAATATTTATCAGGATATTAGATTTATTTGTGTTATGGGATTGATTTGTATTGGTTGGAAGGGGGTACCCCCTTCCAACCAATACAAATTTCGCGCGCTTCGCGCTCTATCTCTTTTTGATAGGTAGTTTTTTCAACAATTGTTTCTCTTCGTAGTCCATTAATACAGCTCCAATTAGGCGAAAGGCAGATTGAGTGTGAGGAAAAATTCTTATGACTCTTTCTCTTCGCCGGACTTCTTGGTTCAATCGTTCCAATGAATTTGTACTGTGTATATAAGAATGATATGGAGCTGGCTCGTTTAAATATTGGATGGCATCTTCGAAGCCTTCTTCTAAAATTTGTATTGCTTTTTTAAGTTTAGAATTTTCCTGATAGCTTTTTATAAACTCATCCTTAAATGTGCAGGCGTCTTCTCTTGTCACTGCTCCGAAAATTCTTTTTATATCAAAGATTACCTGTGCCGTGTTCTTCTTTGGAAGATCCCCCAAAATATTGCGTTTAAAATGGACAGTGCATCTTTGCCAAGAGGTTCCGATGAATTCGCGTTGAATAGCCTTTTTTAATCCTTCATGAGCATCTGATATTACTAGCTTTGGTGATTGTAATCCACGTGATTTTAAATCTTTGAAAAAACCTTGCCATGCATCAAAGTTTTCTACATGATCTACTTTTAGACCAATAACTTCTCTTTGATGTTTTTCATTTATAGCAGTAGCAATATAAACTGCTTTCGACACTACCCGGTGATGTTCGCGGACCTTGATGTACATGGCATCAGCGAAAATATATGGATAGTACATGACATTTAATGGTCGATTTGCCCATTGATTCACGATAGGCTCCAGCTTTTCTGTAAGAGATGAGACGAAGGACTTCGATACATTTTCACCACAAAGCTGCTTTACAACCTTAGTTACATTTCCGGTTGATACCCCGTTTATCACCATTTCTAACATAGAAAGAACGAAAGCTTTGTCACATCGCTCATACTTTTCAAAAATGGATGGAGAAAAGTCGCCTTCACGTGTACGAGGAACACGTAAAGTAATTCGTCCATTAGCTAGTAGTAAATCACGCTCATAATATCCATTACGATAATCACGACGAGTAACAGTCCGTTCATAAGCTTCTGCCTGTAGGTAATCATCACGTTCTTTTTCCATTAATTCATTAAGTACTAAAACTATGGAAGCTTTAACAACTGCTTCGATATTTGAATTCATAACAGCATCTTTTAAATTGTCTAAATTAAGGGTAAACTGAAGTTGAGTCAAGATTAATTCCTCCTTATGTTTTCGTCGCTGATAACATTGTGGCCAAATGGAATTAATTTGACTCATTTTCTTTTTACACAATTATACGGACTTAATCGTTTTACGACCTGGTGATATACCGATAATCCCATTAGCGGTAAATCATTTATCGTTTTACGGTGTGTTGATATACCGATAATCCCATTTGCAGTATTTCATTTATCGTTTTGCGGTATAGTGATATACCAATTACCCCGTTTTAACGTTTTGCATGCATGGTGATCCTACAGCCCTCATCAAAATTCCTGCCAAGGTGTATTGGTCAATTCTACTTATTCCTCGCTATCCGTATTATGCGCACCATATTGTTGGTTGGTGGATTGGGTTTTCCCGAATTTCTTCCTAGAATCTGGCCCTGCATTTCCTTTAACACTTGCTGCACTAACAGCGCGTTTAGATGGGTTTTTATCAACTTTCGCCATTTGATTGTCACCTCCATTTTTTAGAATTCCCTTTTTCACTATTTAAAAACGAATTAACAAAAAAAAGAAAAAATTGTTTCGTGTATATATTGCGAAAATTTAAATATTGTTTTATATTTAGATATAAAGGAACTCATTCTTTTGGATGTTCAATATTCAATGAGCTTGAAATGAATAAGGGATATTTTTTTTGAAGGAAAAATGAATGAGTATTCATTCAAAATGAATCAAAGGGGGAAACTGTGAATGATCCAAAGCATTAAAAGAGCTGCAGTTCTTGGTTCAGGAGTTATGGGCTCAGGTATTGCTGCACACTTAGCAAACATTGGAATACCTACCTTACTATTAGATATTGTTCCTCGTGAACTTTTAGAAGTAGAAAAAAAGAAAGGGCTTACACTAGAGGATAAAGAAGTTCGAAATCGTTTAAGTGATACTGCGGTTCAAAAGCTGTTAAAACAAAAGCCGGCGCCACTAACTTCTAAGGAAAATATCGCTCTTATTACAACCGGAAACTTTGAAGACGATTTGGCAAAGCTTTCAGAAGTGGATTGGATTATTGAAGTGGTTGTTGAAAACCTTGATGTTAAGAAAAAGGTTTTTAGCCAAATCGATAAGGTTAGAAAACCAGGCAGCATCGTAAGCTCCAACACATCTGGTATTTCGGTTGATGCAATGGCTGAAGGACGTTCAGAGGATTTTCAAAAGCACTTTTTAGGAACACACTTCTTCAACCCACCACGCTATTTGAAGTTGCTTGAAGTGATTCCGACAAAAAACACAAGCCCAGAAGTACTTACTTTTATGAAAACATTTGGTGAGGATGTACTTGGTAAAGGTGTCGTTGAAGCGAAGGATACACCAAATTTCATTGCAAATCGAATTGGAACATATGGATTACTTGTAACTGTTCGTGAAATGCTTAAGGGCGGATACAGTATTGGTGAAGTAGACTCCGTTACAGGTCCAATGATTGGTCGGCCAAAAAGTGCAACCTTCCGTACCCTTGATGTTGTCGGTCTTGATACATTTATTCATGTTGCAAACAATGTTTATGAGCAAGTGGAAGGTGAAGAAAAAGAAGTTTTTAATGTTCCTGACTTCATGAAGAAAATGCAGGAAAAAGGATGGTTAGGAAGTAAATCAGGGCAAGGTTTCTTCTTAAAGCAGGGTAAGGATATCCTTGAATTAAATCCTGAAACACTGGAATATCAAGAGCGCAAAAAGCTTCAAACTCCAGTTACTGCATCGATTAAACAAGTAAAAGGGACTTCGAATAAGATAAGAACGCTCTTATATGCAGAAGATCGCGCTGGAAAGCTTTTATGGAATATTACAAGCCCAGCACTTATCTATTCTGCTAATCTTCTAGGTGAAATTGCAGACGATATTGTTGCCATTGATGAAGCAATGAAGTGGGGCTTTGGTTGGCAATTAGGTCCATTTGAAATGTGGGATGCCATCGGTCTTGAAAATTCTGTGAAGAAGATGGAAGCAGAAGGTACCCAAGTGCCTGCGTGGATTAAAGATATGTTAGCAAACGGAAATACCTCTTTTTATAAGAAAGAAAATGGCTCTGTTTCTTACTATCAAGAGGGGGAATATAAAGCTGTTAAGGTAAACCCGAAGAACATTCATATCAAAACATTAAAAGAAACGAATGGCGTCATTAAGAAAAACAGTGGTGCTAGTTTAATAGATTTAGGTGATGATGTCGCATTATTAGAATTCACATCACCAAATAATGCAATTGGCTTCGATATTATTCAAATGATCAATTACTCCATAGAAGAAGTGGCGAAAAACTATAAGGGCCTAGTCATCGGAAACCAAGCGAAAAACTTCTGTGTTGGTGCAAACCTAGCGATGATCTTAATGGAAGCACAAGATGACAATTTCTATGACATTGAGCTTGTTGTACGCAATTTCCAACAAGCGATGATGAATATCAAATATAGTGAAAAACCGGTCGTGGTAGCGCCATTTGGGATGACCCTTGGTGGAGGAGCAGAAATCTGTCTACCGGCAGCGAAAATCCAAGCCTCAAGCGAAACGTATATGGGGCTGGTTGAAGTAGGTGTTGGTGTAATCCCTGGTGGCGGTGGTAACAAGGAGCTTTATATCAACCATCTTCAAGGAATGCCTACAGGAGTAGAAGTTAACCTTCAAAACGTTGCAAATAAAGTATTCGAAACAATCGCAATGGCAAAGGTTTCTACATCAGCTGAAGAGGCTCGAACAAATAACTTCTTAACAAAAGAAGACGGTATCACCTTTAACAGTGATCACCTTATCTACGACGCGAAACATTCTGTATTAGCATTATCCGCACAAGGCTATAAAGCCCCAGTGCGAAAGGAGGTACCAGTGGTTGGTGAAACAGGCTATGCAACCCTCCTTTTAGGAGCACAAGCAATGAAATATTCAGGCTATATTTCAGACCATGACCTTAAGATTGCGAAGAAGCTTGCCTGGGTTTTAGCGGGTGGTAATGTTCCATATGGTGCCGAGGTAGATGAGCAATACTTACTTGATTTAGAACGTGAAGCATTCCTAAGCCTTGTCGGTGAACCAAAGACACAACAAAGAATGCAACACATGCTTGTAAAAGGAAAACCATTACGTAACTAAACACACATGCTTAAAGGAGATTGAAATCTAAAAATCTCCTGCTGCGGTTAAAAAGTTAGGAGGGAATGTATTGAGAGAAGCAGTCATCGTAGCGGGTGCGAGAACCCCGGTTGGAAAAGCGAAAAAAGGGACTCTTGCAAACGTAAGACCAGATGATTTAGGAGCATTAGTTGTCAAGGAAACATTAAAGCGTGCAGGAAATTATGAAGGGAATATTGACGATTTAATCATAGGGTGTGCCATGCCTGAGGCAGAACAAGGCTTAAATATGGCACGAAATATTGGAGCATTAGCAGGACTGCCACATACCGTTCCAGCAATCACTGTGAATCGTTATTGTTCTTCAGGACTCCAATCAATTGCCTACGCAGCTGAAAAAATTATGCTAGGACACTCCGATACGGCCATTGCGGGTGGAGCAGAATCGATGAGTCTAGTCCCAATGATGGGTCATGTGGTGCGACCAAATGCGAAGCTTGCAGAAACAGCACCTGAATATTATATGGGAATGGGGCACACAGCAGAGCAAGTTGCAGTCAAGTATGGTGTTAGTCGCGAAGACCAAGATGCTTTTGCGGTAAGAAGTCATCAAAAAGCTGCAGCTGCAATTAAGGCAGGCAAATTTGTAGATGAGATTGTTCCAGTGGACGTTACTCTCCGACAAGTTGATCCAAATCATAAATTAGTAGAAAAACATATCCAGTTTTCACAGGATGAAGGAGTGCGAGAAGATACAAATCTTGAGGTATTAGCAAAACTAAGACCTGCATTCTCAGTGACTGGATCAGTAACGGCTGGTAATGCTTCACAAACGAGTGATGGTGCAGCCGCAGTCATGGTAATGGATCGTGAAAAAGCGACTAGCTTAGGCTTTACACCATTCGTGAAATTTAGATCGTTTGCTGTAGCAGGAGTACCACCTGAAGTAATGGGAATCGGTCCTGTAGCAGCTATTCCAAAAGCACTTAAAATGGCAGGTCTTGAGCTTTCTGATATTGGGTTATTTGAATTAAACGAGGCCTTCGCATCACAATCTCTACAAGTCATTCGTGAACTTGGACTTAATGAAGAGATCGTAAATGTCAATGGAGGTGCGATTGCACTAGGGCACCCACTTGGGTGCACAGGAGCAAAATTAACACTTACATTAATGCATGAAATGAAACGTCGCAACGTACAATTTGGTGTTGTCACGATGTGTATCGGTGGCGGAATGGGAGCAGCCGGAGTATTTGAATTATTAGCATAAGGGTAGTGGCTAACCATCATGGTTAGCCTCCAATGAATACTTTTTAGGGGGAAACAAAATGTCAAATGCAACTGATAAAGTCGTTTTAGGTGGAGGCTTTTTAATCGAAGAACTTGAAGCAGACCGTGTCTTTACACCCGAAGATTACACAGATGAGCATAAAATGATCGCAAAAACAACAGAGGACTATGTCGCAAATGAGGTTCTTCCACAGGTTGAACATCTTGAAAATCATGAATTCGACATTTCCGTAAAATTATTAAAAAGCGCAGGAGAGCTTGGTCTTTTAGGAGTAGATGTACCAGAAGAGTATGGTGGGCTCGGGTTAGACAAAGTAAGCTCCGCATTAATTGCTGAAAAAATGGCAAGAGCAGGTGGATTCTCCATTTCTCACGGTGCACATGTTGGTATTGGTTCACTTCCGATTGTTCTTTTTGGAAATGAAGAACAAAAGCAAAAATACCTACCTAAGTTAGCTAGTGGTGAGTTACTTGCAGCCTACGCGTTAACAGAGCCGGGATCAGGTTCTGATGCACTAGGTGCGAAAACGACTGCTAAATTAAATGCAGAAGGAACTCATTATGTACTAAATGGTGAAAAACAATGGATTACAAACGCTGGTTTTGCGGATGTATTTGTAGTATATGCAAAAATTGACGGAGATAAATTCTCTGCATTTATTGTTGAACGCGAATTTCCTGGTGTATCAACCGGTGCAGAAGAAAAGAAAATGGGAATCAAGAGTTCATCCACTCGTACATTGATTCTTGAGGATGCGCAGGTCCCAGTAGAAAATCTTTTAGGTGAAGTAGGCCGAGGACACGTGATTGCATTTAACATCCTAAACATTGGCCGTTATAAGCTAGGTGTAGGTGCAGTAGGTGGTGCTAAGAGCGCATTTGAACTTGCAGTTAAATATGCAAATCAACGTCAACAATTTAAAACACCAATCTCAAAATTTGGATTAATCCAAGAGAAATTAGCGAATATGGCATCAAAAATATATGCAGCTGAATCCAGTGTGTATCGTACAGTTGGCTATTTTGAAGATCGTATGGGTCAATTATCAGAAGAAGAAGTGAAGAATGGTAAGGAAGTAGCGAAGTCAATTGCGGAATATGCCATTGAGTGTTCAATCAATAAATTTTTCAATACAGAAGTATTAGATTATGTGGTGGATGAAGGTGTTCAAATCCACGGTGGGTATGGATTCATGCAGGAGTATGAAATCGAAAGAGCATACCGTGATTCACGTATTAACCGAATTTTCGAAGGTACAAATGAAATTAACCGTTTACTTGTTCCTGGAACATTCCTTCGTAAAGCATTAAAAGGAGAACTACCATTACTTGAAAAAGCTACACAGCTTCAGGAAGAGCTTATGATGCTAATGCCTGAAGAAGTGGGCGAAAGCGTTCTAGAGCAAGAGAAGTACCTAGTTCGTAATGCGAAGAAGGTAGGCTTAATGATTGCCGGACTTGCTGCCCAAAAATTCGGTCCAAAGCTTGAAAAAGAACAGGAAATCCTTGCGAATATTGCAGATATCGCAGCAAATGTCTATGCGATGGAATCAGTTGTTCTCCGTACAGAAAAAGCAATCAAAAAATCAGGTGAAGACAAGAATCAGCAAAAGATCCTTTATACACAAGTATTTGTTCAAGAAGCATTTAATGAAATTGAAGCACATGCAAAAGAAACTCTTGTTGCGACAGAAGAAGGTGATGTATTACGCATGATGACATCAGCTTTGCGTAAATTAACTCGCTTTACTCCTGTAAATGTGATTGCAAAGAAACGCGAAATTGCAGCAACCCTAATCGACGCTGAAAAATACACTGTGTAATAACAAGTACAGAGAAGCTCCTTTTTAAAAGGGGCTTTTTTTCTTTTTTTGCAGGATAAACCGGGATTAAGTCGAAATTAATCAGTGGAACACTGAAAGGTTTTTCATTCAAAATTTTATATGTTAAAATATTCTTGATGGATAAGGTGGTGAGAATATGGCATTAACATTTTATTGGTATCCGAAATGTGGAACTTGTCGTAAAGCAAAAAAGTGGTTAGAGGAACATCAGGTTGCCTTTGAGGAAATACATATTGTAGAGAATCCACCTTCAAAAGAGCAATTGAAAGAAATGTACGAAAATAGCGGATTAGAATTAAAAAAATTCTTTAATACAAGTGGTCAAAAATATCGTGAACTTGGATTGAAGGATAAAATCGGTTCTGCATCAGAGGATGAGTTGCTAGATCTGCTTGCATCTGATGGAATGCTAATTAAGCGCCCACTTACTACGGATGGAAACAAGGTAACGGTTGGATTTAATGAAGCGAATTTTGAAGCGACTTGGACAAATTAAATCGGATGAAAGCCTTTTTAAGGTCTTTTACATAAACACTTGTTGAGCAATTTCAACAAAAAAACGTATTTCATAAAATCGAATTTAATGGAGGGTACAAAATGAGCACACCTAAAGATTTACGTTATTCTGAAGAACATGAATGGGTGAAAGTTGAAGGGGAAAAAGTACGTATCGGAATTACAGATTTTGCACAATCTGAGTTAGGTGATATCGTATTCGTTGAGCTTCCAGAGGTTGGCGACGAAATTCAAGCAGACGAGCCATTCGGAAGTGTTGAGTCAGTTAAAACGGTATCTGAGCTTTATGCACCAATTAGTGGTAAGGTTGTAGAGATTAACGAAGACCTTGATGATAGCCCAGAATTCGTAAACGAATCTCCATATGAGAAAGCATGGATGATTGTTATTGAACCTGCAAATGCTGGAGATGTAGAGAACCTAATGACAGCTGAACAGTACGAAGAAATGACAAAAGAAGATTAATTCATAATGACAGAGCCAGTTAAGGTAAATTCCTTACTGGTTCTTTTTATTTTTGTAACGAACCAATAGACAACAACTCCAAACCGAATGAAGTTCATCTTAATGGACATTCTAAACTTAAATACCAAGGGAAGGATGTTTATCATGGTATTAAAACATACTCGAATTGATGTGACTGACCGAGTAGTTGGAAAGCTTGGAAATAACAAAATGGATCTATTTGTTTAAAAAAGAACCTATTGGTAAAATTCGGTTTACAAATGAAGGAGCTCATTTTGAATTAAAGCAGGGATATGAGCAGGAAGAAAGTAAAATTTTCACCTTTGCAGATGTACCTTCACCCCCAGATATGAAATATGTTGATTGTGACGATGAAAATGGTTGGTGTTAAAAGACAGTGGAAACCCACTGTCTTTTTTTCCATAACTTTTTGGAGTATTTATCACCAAAATGAATCTTCACGATAAAATGAAGGAAAAGCAGTTATATAAATCGAATAGAAGTAATAGGCATATAAATGTACACTTGAAATAAGGTGATGAAATGGTGGCTTTTGATGATCAAGAAAAAGTAATCATTGTTGAGGGGAGAACAGATAAAAAGAAGATTGAAACGGTAGTAAATGAACCAGTTGAAATCATTTGTACGAATGGAACAATAAGTATTTCGAAACTCGATGAATTAATTGAACATTTATTTAATAAAGATGTCTATATATTAGTAGATGCTGACAGTGCAGGGGATAAGCTAAGAAAACAGTTTAAACGAGAATTTCCTGAAGCTCGGCATTTGTTTATCGATAAAACCTATCGCGAGGTTGCGACAGCCCCTGAACATCATATAGCAACTGTACTGCTTTCAGCAAATATTGATGTTCACGCAGAATTTTTATTGTAAGCTTTTCATCATATGTCTTTTCTAAAATCATGTTACAATAAAAGTCAATTAAGAAAATAAAGGTTGTAGTTGACATGAAAGAATGGAAAGAACACGAAATTGATCTGAAACTTAACAATCAGGATGAGTTTTGGCTTTATTTATATACACCGATGTGTGGAACCTGCCAAGTGGCATCCAAAATGATCACGGTAGTTGATGAATTACTGCCACATGTAACTATCGGAAAAAGCGACCTCAATTATTTACCTAAAAAAGCAATTGAGTGGCAAATCGAAAGTGTCCCTTGTTTTATGCATATAAAAGATGGGAAAGTGCTAAAAAAATACTACGCATTCCACTCGGTTCCCTATTTGCTTGAAATAGTTTCAAAAGACTGAACAACGCGTGATTTTCGCGTTGTTTTTTATTGCAATTTTTTAGAAAAGTTGTATGATATTTAGGGAATCGAAATATTCAAAACATGGGAGCGCATATGAGCAGCATAGTGACAGAATGGAAAACACAATACAAATCATACAATCAAAATATTAAACTATTTATTTTAGCGACCATTTTTACACAGCTAGGCATGGGTATGTTTACAATCATGTATAACTTTTATGTGCGAGAACTGGGCTACTCTGAGCAAACGAATGGAACTATTATCGCCATGACAGCATTGGCATCTGCCATTATATTAGTTCCCGCAGGTCTTATGAGTGATAAATTTGGTAGAAAAAAAGTGATGGTACTAGGTGTTGCTGTTTCAACAATAGCCTTCTTTGCTAGAAGTATATTGGATGTGGAACAGTTATTGATAGCAACTGCATTTTTAACAGGATTGTCGACGGCTTTTATCCAGGTATCCGGTGTCCCATGGTTGGCCGAAAACTCTTCTTCTTCACAAAGGGTTCATCTTTTTAGCTTTCATTCGGCAATCATGATGATTGCCCAGGTTGTTGGAAACATTGCAGGCGGGGCATTGTCTGACACCTTCCAATTTATTTTTCATATGAGCGGACTTTGGAGTGTTAGAATCACGCTGTTAATTGCAACGATCATCTATGTTGCAGGAATTCTACCAATCATTAAAATGAATGAACAACGCAGACAACAACCAAAAATGAAAACAGTAGAATCTTTTGGTCAAAAATTAAAAACCAATAAATCGCAAATCAAATTAATTGCTATGTTTGCCATAGCACAAATGATCATAGGATTTGGTTCTGGATTAGTCATTCCTTATCTCAATTTATATTTTGCAGATCGCTTTCTAGCAAGCAATACGATAATCGGACTTATTCTCTCATTGGGACAAGCTGCAACTGCAATTGCAATGATTATCGGACCCATTATTGTGAGTAAGGTTGGGGAAGTACGTGCGGTGGTGTATTTGCAATTATCCTCACTTCCATTCCTTCTACTAACAGGGTATACGGAAAATTTATACATAGCAGCCATCGCCTTTTTATTTAGGCAAGCATTAATGAATGCGGGTAACCCGATTCAAGCTTCTCTTGTTATGGGAAGAGTGAACGATTCGATGAAGGGTCTTGCGAATTCAGTGAATCAAATGGTGTTTTCATTAGGATGGGCACTAATGGGACCTGTATCGACGTCAATCGTAATGATACATGGAGCTTATTGGGGCTATGCATATGTGTTTACAATTACTTCAGTTTTATATCTAATCGGGTCGCTATATTTCCTACTTGTATTCAGTAGAAAATCCTTTCGTAATGAGGAAAAACAAGTAGCAAAAATATCATAATATGTCATATTTCCCGGGAAAAAAGAAGTAAATAAACGATGCATGTATAAATTTGTTTCAAATATGTGTCGAAATATGACATGAAATTTCAAATTGCTCATTTTTTCTAAAAATTCTTATTGACATATAATAGAAAAAGGTTTAGCATGATATTAACTTGTTAAAGTAATAAATTTCATATTGAAAATCTTATCTAGAGTGGCGGAGGGAATGGCCCTATGAAGCCCGGCAACCGGTAATTTACACGGTGCTAATTCCAACAGACATTTTTTGTCTGAAAGATAAGAAGAGAAATCGTACATACACCTCTTCTTATCGAAGAGGTTTTTTATTTATATAAACAAAACAAAAGGGAGAGATTCAAATGACTGAGAAACAAAAAAACTATAGACCAGAGACAATTGCTGTCCATGGAGGTCTTGAAGCAGATCCAGTAACAGGTGCAAGAGCCGTACCAATCTATCAATCAAATGCATTTAAATTTAATACAACTGAACATGCAGCAAATCTATTTGGACTTAAGGAAAATGGATATATTTATACGCGTATTCACAACCCAACTACAACTGTTTTTGAAGAAAGAGTTGCACAATTAGAGGGTGGCGTTGGTGCATTAGCTGTTTCTAGTGGAATGGCTGCGATTACCACAGCTATTTTGAATATTGCGGGTGCAGGAGATGAGATTGTCTCTGCTTCTACACTTTATGGTGGAACATATAACTTATTTGCGAATACACTTCCTAAATATGGAATTAAGACACATTTAGTAGAACCTAATAATCCAGAAAACTTCCGTCAAGCCATAACGCCAAATACAAAGGCGATTTTTGCTGAAACAATCGGAAATCCAAGCTTAGATATTCTTGATATTGAAGCAGTAGCAAATATTGCTCATGAAGCAGGAATTCCATTAATTATTGACAATACATTTGCGACACCATACTTATGTCGTCCAATTGAGCATGGAGCAGATATCGTTATTCATTCCGCAACAAAATGGTTACTAGGTAATGGTACAACAATGGGTGGAATTATTGTGGATGGGGGTAAATTCGATTGGAATTCACCAAAATTCCCTGGATTTACAACACCAGATCCAAGCTACCATGATCTAGTCTATGCTGATGCTTTAGGACCTGTAGCTTATATCATTAAAGCAAGAGTTCAACTTCTTCGTGATTTAGGTCCAGCTTTAAGTCCTTTTAATTCATTCCAATTTAACCTTGGTCTTGAAACATTACACGTTCGTATGAAAGAGCATATTGCAAATACGAAAAAAGTTGTTTCATATCTTAAAAATCATCCTGGGGTTGAATGGGTACTGTATCCTGGTGAGGACGATCACCCGAACAAACAATTAGCTGATAAATATTTACCAAAAGGTGCAGGTTCAGTTGTTGTGTTTGGTATTAAAGGTGGTAGAGAAGCGGGTGAGAAGCTAATTAATAATGTTGAGCTTTGGTCACATGTTGCAAACGTTGGTGACGCAAAGAGTTTGATTATTCATCCAGCTAGCACAACACACCAGCAATTAAGCCCGGAAGATTTAAAGTTGTCTGGTGTTACGGAAGACTTAGTTCGCTTATCTGTTGGAATCGAAAATATTGAAGATATTTTAGAAGATTTAGAGCAAGCCATTAAAGTAGCTAATGGAACAAGTTCTGTTTCACCATTGCCTACAGCTTAAGTTTTACTTTGGTACATTAGTCACAACTTTTTCATTGACACCCTAAATGACAGATGATAAGATAATTCTCGTGTTATTTAGGACGATATTACATGTAAATATATGATGACTCTTATTTAGAGTGGTGGAGGGATGTGCCCGATGAAACCCAGCAACCGTCAACATTTGTTGAAAAGGTGCCAATTCACACAAAGCAAAGGCTTTGGAAGATGAGAGGAAGGAATCACTGAATTGTGCCTTTCTGCTCGTTTATGCAGAAAGGCTTTTTCAATTATTTTCGTTAATTATTTACTATATCGCATAAACTAAACATAGTTTTCTTTGGATAGAAGGTGTGACTACATGATAACACTGAAAAATGTGTCGAAGATATATAAAACAAAAGCAAATTCTGTTACAGCTGTTAACGGTATTGATTTAGAGATCAATGAAGGTGAAATCTTTGGAATCATCGGTTACAGTGGAGCAGGTAAAAGCTCACTTATCCGCCTGCTGAATGGGCTCGAAACGCCAACTGAGGGAGACATTTCAGTTGCTGGTCATAATATCACCGCCGTTAAAGGAAAAGCATTACGCGATGCGCGTAAAGAAATAAGTATGATTTTTCAACATTTCAACCTTTTATGGTCTCGAACCGTGAGGGAAAATATTTCATTTCCCCTTGAAATTGCAAAAGTTCCAAAAGCAAAACGGGATGAGAGAGTTACAGAACTTATTAAGCTGGTTGGTTTAGAAGGAAGAGAAGATGCTTATCCTTCACAGCTCAGTGGTGGTCAAAAACAAAGGGTAGGAATCGCACGGGCACTAGCTAACAACCCAAAGGTTTTGCTTTGTGATGAAGCAACATCTGCGTTAGATCCACAAACAACGGACTCGATTTTGGACTTGCTTGTCGATATTAATGAACGTTTAGGATTAACGATTGTGTTGATTACTCATGAAATGCATGTTATCCGTAAAATTTGTCACCGTGTTGCCGTGATGGAAAATGGAGAAATTGTCGAGCAGGGCCGAGTTTTGGATGTATTTAAAAAGCCTCAAGCTCAAATAACAAAACGTTTCGTGCAGCAAGTAACAGAGCCTGAGGAAACAAAAGAAATGATTGAGCATTTGCTTGATCTTTATCCAAATGGAAGAGTGGTTCAGCTCACTTTTGTTGGGGAAGATGCAGAAAAGCCATTAATTACTACTTTAATCCGAGACTTTAAAGTTGAAGTGAATATTTTACAAGGAAAGATTTCTCAAACCCAAAATGGATCTTACGGAACATTATTTATTCATCTTGCTGGTGAACTGAATGAAGTCACTTCAGCCATTGAATTTATTCGGGAGCAACGAGTAGAAGCTGAGGTGATTGAAAATGCTTGAACAATTCCAGGAACTTCTTAAATGGGAAAAACAGGTGAATGATTATCAAACATTAAATTGGGGAAATCTCTGGATAGCAACCCAAGAGACTTTGTATATGACCGCAATTTCGGTGCTTGCAACTTTTATAATAGGTTTATTTTTAGGATTGGTTCTCTTTTTAACGGATAAAGGTAATGCGTGGGAAAATTCTGTGGTAAATCGAATTGTATCTGCACTTGTTAATATATTTCGATCCATACCATTTATTATTCTTATTGTATTATTAATACCTTTTACGAAAATTGTAATGGGTTCAATGCTAGGACCTAGTGCTGCATTACCATCCTTAATTATAGGATCGGCACCTTTTTACGCAAGAATGGTTGAAATTGCTTTACGTGAAATAGATAAAGGTGTAATCGAGGCTTCTCATTCTATGGGAGCCACTAACTTAACCATCATTTTTAAAGTATTAATTCCAGAATCCCTACCCGCTTTAATTTCAGGGATAACAGTTACTGCGATTTCATTAGTAAGCTTTACCGCTATGGCAGGTGTTATTGGAGCCGGTGGATTAGGTCATTTTGCTTATTTATATGGTTTCCAGAGTAACAAACCGGTCATTACCTTTATCGCTACTATTGCGATATTAATTTTGGTATTTATCATTCAATTTGTGGGTGATTTCTTTACAAAACAAACAGACAAGAGATAACAGGAGGAACACAAATGAAAAAATTACTTTTTATTTTATTAGTTGGACTACTAACACTTACATTAGCTGCTTGTGGGTCAAGTGATAAGACAGATGAGGGTGGAGACACGAAAGAAGCTGAAGGAAATAAAGAACTAATCGTTGGTGCATCAGCAGTTCCACATGCCGAAGTTCTTGAACAAGCAAAACCTTTATTAAAGGAAAAGGGAATTGACCTTAAAATTGAAGTGTTTACAGATTACATTTTACCGAACGTAGCACTTCATGAAAAAGAACTTGATGCAAACTATTTTCAAACACCTGGTTATTTAGAGTTACAACTAGAGGAAAATCCGGATTTTGATTTTGTAAGTGTTGGAGAAATTCATAAAGAGCCAATTGGAATTTATTCTAAAAAATATAAAAGTTTAAAAGAGCTTCCTGATGGAGCAAAAATTATCATGAGCAACTCATTCAGTGACCATGGTCGTATTTTACCAATTTTTGAAAGAGAAGGTGTCATCAAACTTAAAGAGGGTGTTGGTAATCAAGCACGAGTTGAAGACATCGTCGAAAATCCAAAAAATCTAGATTTCTCAACATTGATTGAAGCAAAACTTCTTGCTACTTCATTTGAAAATGGAGAAGGCGACGCGGTTGTAATTAACACAAACTATGCACTTGAGGGTGGCGTAAATATCGCTGAGGATGGCATTGCCTTTGAAGGGGACGATGTGGTTCCTGCAAACTTAGTCGTTGTTAACAAAGGTGACGAAGACCGCGAAGAAATCAAAGCATTAGTTGAGGTATTGAAATCTGAAGAAATTCAGAAATTCATTGAAGAAAAATATGCTGGCGCAGTTACGACTGTAAAATAATTTTTGAAAAAGAAGCTTGCCAATTGGTAAGCTTCTTTTCAATTCTTGAATATTCGGGAGGAATACAAAGGAATCTGCCTTAATTATATATCTCGTGATTATCATAATCCCTTACAACTAAATAAGAGGAGGTAGCTTAAATTATTGCGTTTTCTCGCCGTTGTGGTAAAAAGTGGACAGTGTTACCATTATAACCGTGTTAAGAAAACACGACAAAAATGAAGGGATTGGTTCATTATCAATCGAATCCGTTTAAACTATACGGGCGAAATGGAAAAGGCAATGCATCAGGCACATGGAATTGGTTATGAGGACTATTGTCGAAAATTCAAGGAACGTTTACGAGTGGAGAAAACCCGTGAACAAGAATATAAGCAAGGTCGAATGATTGTTTCTCAATTTGATCGAAAAGTTCATTTTTAAATAGAAATTCGAGCGAAAAACCCAGTGCCCAACACTGGGTTTTCATATAGAATGAATTCACTAAATGTGTGAAAAATAAGCCAAGGGATAAAAGCAATATATAGAAGAGCGTTTATCCCCTTCGTCCTTACATATCTTATTAATTTATGTTATCTTAATGATGGACAAGTTTTAAGGAAGAAATAACGTAATCAGATCTTATGGTCATTCTCAAAAAATGATTGAAATTCATAATCAATAGTCAATCATCTCATTGTCAAAAATGTAATCTTATTCGCAATGTGTAAAGGTTGATAACACTTTGAATTTGTTATAAGATTGTAATGAGAATAAAATGAGAATAGAGTTTTGACGTTATTTGTCAATTCTATACAAAATATTTTTTGTTTAATGGAGGTAGTAGTTATGGCAGGATCTACTTTAGTAATAAAGGATCTTCATGTCGAAATCGAAGGCAAGGAGATTTTAAAGGGAGTAAACCTTGAAATAAAAGGCGGAGAAATTCACGCAATCATGGGACCGAATGGTACAGGTAAATCAACTTTATCATCTGCAATCATGGGTCATCCTAAATATGAGGTTACAAGTGGTAGCGTTACTTTAGATGGAGAAGATGTATTAGAAATGGAAGTGGATGAGCGTGCACGCGCTGGTCTTTTCTTAGCTATGCAATATCCAAGTGAAATCAATGGTGTGACAAATGCGGACTTCCTACGTTCTGCGATTAATGCACGTCGTGAAGAAGGCGATGAAATCTCACTAATGAAATTCATCCGTACAATGGATAAAAACATGGAATACCTAGAAATGGATCCTGACATGGCTCAGCGTTATTTAAACGAAGGCTTCTCAGGTGGAGAAAAGAAACGTAATGAAATCCTACAATTAATGATGCTCGAGCCTAAGATTGCAATTCTTGACGAGATTGACTCAGGACTTGACATTGATGCATTGAAGGTTGTTTCTAAAGGAATTAATGAAATGCGCGGAGAAGAGTTTGGTTGCCTAATCATCACTCACTACCAACGCTTACTTAACTATATTACACCGGATAAGGTACATGTCATGATGCAAGGACGTATTGTGAAATCTGGTGGTCCAGAGCTTGCACAACGTCTAGAAGCAGAAGGATATGATTGGATCAAGCAAGAACTAGGAATTGAAGATGAAACTGTAGATCAAGAAGCGTAAGCGTTAGGAGGATTATTATGACAATCGATACGAAATTACCATTTGATAAAGAGTATGTCAGAGGTTTTTCGTCTTCTCTTGGTGAACCAAGTTGGCTACAGGACCTTCGCTTACAAGCTCTTGAAAAAGCAGAAGACCTTCCAATGCCAAGACCAGATAAAACAAAAATTGATAAATGGAACTTTACTCAATTCGCAAACCATGTTGTAGAAAGTGCTCCATATCACTCAATTGACGAATTACCAGAAGAAATTAAATCTTTAATTCATGTTGAAGAAGAAAAGAATATATATATTCAACGAAACAATACACCAGCATTTATTTCTTTAACTGAAGATGTAAAAGCAAGCGGTGTAATTTTTACAGATATTCATACAGCTGCTCGTGAACATGGTGAACTTCTTCAAAAATACTTTATGACAGAAGCTGTTAAGGTTGACGAACACCGTCTAACTGCATTACATGCAGCATTAGTAAATGGTGGTGCATTCGTTTACGTACCTAAAAATGTTGAAGTATCTGTTCCACTACATGCTGTATTTATTCAAGAAAACGGCGAAGTGGCTACTTTTAACCATGTAATTGTTGTGGCTGAAGATAATAGTTCTGTTACTTATGTTGAAAACTATATTTCAACTGCAGACTCTGTTAATACAGTTGTAAACATTGTGTCTGAGGTCATTGCAGGTAGCAATGCGAAGGTAACCTATGGTGCTGTAGATGCCCTAGCAACAGGAAATACAACCTATGTAACTCGTCGTGGGGTCATCGGCCGTGATAGTAAAATCGAATGGGCTCTTGGACTCATGAATGATGGGGATACGATCTCAGAAAATATCACGAATTTAGTAGGTGATGGTTCGTTTGCGGATACGAAGACAGTTGTTGTTGGTCGTGGCGAACAAAAGCAAAACTTCACTACAAGAATTACGCACCATGGTAAAAATTCAGAAGGTTATATTCTAAAACATGGTGTAATGAAAGACAGCGCCAGCTCGATCTTCAATGGTATTGGACATATTGAACATGGTGCTTCTAAATCAAATGCAGAACAAGAATCAAGAGTATTGATGCTTAGCGAAAAAGCTCGTGGAGATGCAAACCCAATTTTACTTATTGACGAAGATGATGTAACAGCAGGTCACGCTGCATCGGTTGGTAGGGTTGACCCAGTACAATTATATTATTTAATGAGCCGTGGTATTCCGCAGACGGAAGCTGAACGCTTAGTGATTCATGGATTCCTTGCACCAGTTGTCAACCAACTTCCAATTGAAGGTGTTAAAAAGCAACTAGTTGAGGTAATCGAAAGGAAAGTAAGATAATGAATATCCAAGATATTCGTTCCATGTTCCCTATCTTAGATCAAGAAATAAATGGGAAAACACTTGTCTATTTGGACAGTGCTGCTACATCTCAAAAACCGGTTCAGGTTATCGAAACGATTGATCGCTACTATCGAGAATATAATTCGAATGTACACCGCGGGGTTCATACCCTTGGAACAAAAGCAACTGATGCTTATGAAAATGCGCGTGAAAAGGTTCGAAAATTTATCAATGCTTCCTCTATTCAAGAGATTATTTTTACCCGGGGAACAACAACTGCAATGAATACCATTGCAGAGAGCTATGGGCGTGATAATCTTAAAGAGGGCGATGAAATTGTCATTACCTATATGGAGCACCATGCCAATATCATTCCTTGGCAGCAAATTGCAAAACGCACTGGTGCAAAACTGAAATATATTCCTCTTCAAGAGGATGGCTCAATTGATTTGAAGGATGTTGAGGCTACTGTTACAAATCAAGCTAAAATTGTATCAGTCACTATGGTGTCAAACGTCCTCGGAGCAATTAACCCTATTAAAGAAATTGCCGAAATTGCACATCGAAACGGAGCAATTATGGTTGTTGATGGTGCACAAGCTGCTCCACATATGAAAATTGACGTGAGGGATCTTGACTGTGACTTCCTTGCTTTTTCAGGTCATAAAATGTGTGGACCAACTGGGATCGGTGTTTTATACGGAAAGAAAGCTTTACTTGAGAAAATGGAGCCTGTTGAAACTGGCGGTGAAATGATCGATTTCGTTGACCTTTATGAATCAACATGGAAAGAGCTTCCTTGGAAATTTGAAGCAGGAACACCCATCATCGCTGGAGCAATTGGATTAGGTGCTGCAATTGACTTTTTAGAGGATATTGGTCTTGATCAAATCCTAGAGCATGAGCATAACCTAGCAAATTATGCAATGGAACGATTGTCACAAGTAGAGGGTTTAACGATTTATGGACCTAAGCATCGTGCAGGGCTCGTAACCTTCAATATCGATGATGTTCATCCACATGATGTTGCAACAGTTTTAGATGCTGATGGTATCGCTGTAAGAGCAGGTCATCACTGTGCACAGCCATTAATGAAATGGCTGAAGGTCTCAGCTACCGCTCGTGCAAGTTTTTACCTCTACAATACGGAACAAGAAATTGATAAACTAGTTGAAGGACTCATAAAAACAAAGGAGTATTTCAGCAATGGATTCTAAAATAAATCTTGATACCTTGTACCGACAGGTGATAATGGATCATTATAAAAAGCCGAGAAATCGTGGAGTTATTCAAGAGGGCGCCTTAACAATCGACATGAATAACCCAACCTGTGGAGATCGAATTCATCTTACGTTAAAAGTGGATGATGGGGTCGTCCAAGACGCAAAATACGATGGTGAGGGATGTTCCATCTCGATGTCCTCCGCATCTATGATGACTCAAGCGATTAAAGGAAAAAAAATTGAAGATGCATTAAAAATGTCACAAATCTTCTCAGAAATGATGCTTGGAAAAGAATATGATGATAGCATTGATTTAGGAGACATTGAAGCACTTCAGGGCGTTTCAAAATTCCCTGCGCGTATCAAATGTGCAACATTAGCTTGGAAAGCAATGGAAAAGGGATTTAAGAACGAGGAAAATGAATCGTAAGTGACCTCTTGCAGACTTTTTTTCAAGAGTCTCTTACAGAGAATGGAGTGAAGTAGAATGGCAAAGAAAATGCCTGAAATTGGCGATTATAAATATGGCTTTGCAGATAAAGACGTTTCCATCTTCCGTTCAAAACGTGGATTAACAAAAGAAATTGTTGAAGAAATTTCTCGCATGAAGGAAGAGCCGCAATGGATGTTAGACTTCCGTCTTAAATCCTTAGAGCATTTCTACAACAAACCAATGCCACAATGGGGTGGAGACTTAAACAGCTTAAACTTTGATGAGATTACGTATTATGTAAAACCATCTGAGAAATCTGAAAAATCTTGGGATGAAGTACCTGAAGAAATCAAAGCTACTTTTGACAAATTAGGTATTCCTGAAGCTGAACAAAAATACCTTGCTGGTGTTTCTGCTCAGTACGAATCAGAGGTTGTTTACCATAATATGAAGGAAGACCTTGAAGCTCTTGGAATCGTATTTAAAGATACAGATTCAGCTCTTAAAGAAAATGAAGACATTTTCCGTGAACACTGGGCAAAAGTTATTCCTCCAACTGACAACAAGTTTGCAGCATTGAACTCAGCTGTTTGGTCTGGTGGCTCCTTCATCTATGTACCACCAGGTGTTAAGGTTGATACACCGCTTCAAGCATACTTCCGAATCAACTCTGAAAACATGGGTCAATTCGAGCGTACATTGATCATCGTTGATGAAGGTGCAAGTGTGCACTATGTTGAAGGATGTACAGCGCCTGTTTACACAACAAACTCACTTCACAGTGCGGTTGTTGAAATCATCATTAAAAAAGACGCGTATTGCCGTTATACAACGATTCAAAACTGGGCTAACAATGTATATAACCTTGTTACAAAGCGTGCCGTTTGTGATGAAAATGCAACAATGGAATGGATTGATGGAAACATCGGTTCTAAATTAACAATGAAATACCCTGCGGTTATCCTTCGCGGTGAAGGAGCTCGTGGTATGACACTTTCTATCGCAATCGCTGGTAAAGGTCAACACCAAGACGCAGGTGCGAAAATGACTCATCTTGCTCCAAATACGTCTTCTACAATCGTGTCGAAGTCAATCTCTAAACACGGTGGTAAAGTAACATACCGTGGTATTGTACACTTTGGACGTAGAGCACATGGAGCTCGTGCCAATATCGAATGTGATACATTAATTATGGATAATCAGTCAACATCAGATACAATTCCATATAATGAAATCTTAAATGACAATATTTCATTAGAGCACGAAGCAAAGGTATCTAAAGTATCTGAAGAACAATTATTCTATCTAATGAGCCGTGGTATTTCAGAACAAGAAGCGACTGAAATGATCGTAATGGGCTTCATCGAGCCATTTACAAAAGAGCTTCCAATGGAATACGCTGTTGAAATGAACCGTCTTATCAAGTTTGAGATGGAAGGTTCAATAGGGTAAGTATAAACGAGTGATATAGAGGGGCTAAACGGCACATAATTGGTCTGTGATACCAGTATGATACCGTTTAGTCTTTTTTATTGTCTTTTTTCTCATCGAAAACACTCATTGCTGCATGTTTTCGTTCGACGTATAGGTGCCCGTAGGTATCAGCGGTTTCTGAGATATTTTCATGACGCATTAGTTCTTTAACAAGATAAATGTCCACACCTTTGTTTATGAGATATGCAGCATAACTATGTCGCAATGAATGGATCCGTAAATTTGGAAATACTTCTTTGTATTTCTTATGATAATGACTATAATGATATGGGGTCATACCTCCAAATACATAATACTCTTCTGTGAATCCGTATATCTTCTCTTCGGATTTTTTTTTTAATTTTGTGAGTATATCCACAAGTAGATCAGGCATCGGGACAATTGCTTCACTTGCTTTTGTTTTAACGGATGTTATTTTTTTATTTTCAAAGTCCCATGCCTTGTTGATATCGATTTGTTTGTTTTCGAAATCAATATCCTTCCAAGTTAACGCAAGTGCTTCCCCAACCCTTAATCCGGTATAGAATATAAGTTGTGTCATTTCCTTGTAAAAATGCATATTTATTTGCTGCACCTTTGCATCAAATTCCTCACGTTTGATAAAATCAATCCGTTTTTGTCCTCTCGGCATAGCTGGCACCTGTAATGTTGGGTCGTTTTTTAATCCAAAGAATCTCACAGCATGGTTAATTAGGACTTTAAAATTTGCATATATGGTTCGTGCACTTTCTGGAGAATTAAGTTTGTCCATTAAATATCTTTGGAATTCTAGTACTTGTTGTGTCGTGATGTCCTTAATTTTCATGTCTCCAAAGCGTGGTTTAATGTGCAAGTTATATTCATTAGTTCGCCTTCGAATGGTTTTGTCTTTGTAAGTTTTAAAACTGATATTATGATCAAATACAGCATCTAAGGTTATTTCATCTGTGAATGCATCTTTAATACTTGCTAAAAACTCAGCTTCTGCCAACTTTGCCTCCCTTGATTTCTTAAAGCCCCTTTTAAGTTTTTGTTTACTCCTTCCATACATATCTTTATATCGGACCTTGAAATAATAGGTCTTACGTTTTTCATCTTTATAAACTGGCATAATAATTCCTCCTGTGAGAATGTGTGTTCGCTTAGATGTGTAAAAAATTAACCTAAACTTTTTGATAAGGCTAATTGTTTAGGTATGCCGTATTCTTCTACTGCTTCAGCAATTGTTATAGAATCATAGTTCAAATTAGAGAGTAGAAGTTCGATAGCGAAAGCATTAGCTTCTACCTCTATACGATCTGTTAAATACAGCGTGTGTTTTTTTAGAAATGGAGTGTTTGCGTCTGGATGCATAATGGCATGTCCAAGTTCATGAGCACATATAAATTGTTGCTTCTTTTGGTTAGCCGCTTCATTTATATGAATGACTTTCACCCTGAAATGCTTACTGTAGTATCCAAGAATATTCCCCAGAGGTTCATATAAGACTTGGATACCTAAATGATTAGTGAGTTTAAACGGACAATTTGTCTGATATTTATTTATGAGTAAATCAACCCTTCTCTTTATATCCATGATGCACACCTGCTACTTTTTGTATTTTTTAGGAGTGTATTTTTCTTTTGCTATACGTTTAGCTAATCGTAAAGAATTCTCTAATGAAGAAATGAGTAGTTCTTTATCTTCTTCATCTAATTCATCAATATCCTTTCCATCAAAGGCAGCATATCCCTCTGTGCCAAGAGCATCAATCATTTCCTGCAGTTTCTTTTGGATATCTCTTTCATCCTTCTTATTAAGTTCTGGTAGACCATCATCGATATTTTCTTTACTGAAAACTTCAATGCTTATTCCTAATACATCGCAAATCTTTATAACATTATCAACTGAAGCATTGTCCAAATTACGTTCTATCATGGAACGAATAGTTGTATAAGGTACTCCAGAGGCTTTCGATAAACTCGATGGGTTATATCCCTTCTCCTCCATAACCTTCGTAAGGTATTCTCCTCTTTTCACTCTTTTCACCTCTTCTTTATTCTTCCTATATATCATCATTTTAGTAAAAATAAAAGTTACGGTTTTTCGTAACTTTATACATACTATATCACCATTAATTATTCATGTAAATCAATAGTTACGAGGTATCGTAAAAAATATTAAAAATATTGTTGACAAGTTACGATACATCATATATTATCGGTATTAAGAGTTACGACGTATCGTAACTTCGTAATAAAATTACTAGGAGGTGTTAAAGTGTATCGGAATTTACTTGCAGAAATGGCTAGGCGAGGAATTACAAAAAAGGATCTAGCAGAATTCTTGAACATGCGTTATCCAACAATTGTTGATAAGACAAATGGAAAATCACGTTTTTACCTAGATGAAGCTTTTAAGATAAGAAATGAATTTTTTCCAGATTGTGATCTTTTATATTTATTTGAAGATGGGTTAAAGGTTTCTTGAAAGGGTAAGGAGCAATAGAACAAACATACTTATTTATTTTACCCAAACATGATTATTTCATGAATTGGAGGATAGTTATGAAACATTTTTACAATTCAAAGGATATCCAACAATTACTTGGTCTTGGCTCACTAAGAACAGCCCAACTACGCATCCAGTCAATGAATAATGAATTAAAGGCTAAAGGGTATTGGGTTGAAAAAGGAAAAGTGCCAATTAAATTCTTTTATGAAAAATACCCTTATTTGGATGGTAATGATGAACTCGAAACAAGTAGCTAATGAATTAATGGGCATTTACTTAAATCTTTTCAGCGATGACTCATACACAAAAAAAGACGCAGCTGCAGATCTACTCCAGGTGATTAAAAATGTCGAGGAAAATGGAGAGTGAATAGAAATGGGTTATAAGTTAATTCCGGCAAGAGAAAACCCAGTACCAATTCCTGAGGACTGGCAAAGAAAACATCTTATAAAAATGTATTCACAGTATAAAGAGAAGAGCAAGGATTTACACAAGTCTCCAACTATTCAAGGTATGTATAACGATTATGCATTTGGTTACCAACAAGCACTAATTGCATTGGGATATGAAATTGTGGAAGAAAATTAACGCTCCTAGTGAGCACCTTTTTTTGGCGTAAGTTGCGAAAAATGTCGTCGATAAAGGGGGAATGCCGTTTGAATAAAGCGAGATTGGTAGATTTGTAAGGTTTCAGGTTGTAAATGTTGTCGAAATAACAAGATTCATAGGAGGAATAGAGATGTTTAAAAAAGAGATAAATTTAGTTTTTGAGGATAGTGGTGTGAAGGTTGAATATAACTCTGATTCAACATTAGTTACTTTAAGAGTAAATGATTATTTACTGAATGAGAATAAATCAACACCTGAACTTGATTATTACGAAGAAAGAAATATGACTGAAATATACCTTACTTCAAAGCAACTAAAAGAAGTTATTAAAGCTTTAGAACAAATGGTTGTCGAGGAGGATGAAGAATGAACATTCCAGCAATTATCGAACAAAACGGAATGAGGGTTTTAACAACCGCTCAATTAGCTGAAGCATATGGATCTCATACAAAAGTAGTAAATCGTAACTTTCAGCGTAATTCAGAAAGGTATATACAAGGAAAACATTTTTTCGCACTAACTGGTGAAGAATTAAAAGAATTTAAAGGCTCACGTCAATTTGACGACACCCTAAAATTTGCTTCAGTTTTATACCTTTGGACCGAAAAAGGGGCATGGTTACATGCCAAATCACTTAACACTGATCAAGCCTGGAACGCTTACGAGCTGTTAGTGGATGACTACTACTCTATAAAACAAGCTCAACTAGATACAACTCAACTAAGTCCAGAACTACAAATGTTTAACAAGATGTTTACAGCACTAGCTCAAAACGAACTTGAGCAAAAGAGATTAAGCAAAGAGGTAGCTGAAACAAAACAGGAAGTACAGAACATCAGGGATATAGTTGCCCTTAACACAAGAGATTGGCGGAAAGACGTTAACTCCATTCTAAATGATATCGCAAGAAAACATGGTGGATATGAGCAGTACCGGTTCATAAGAAACGAAAGTTATCAGTTATTGGAGCAACGAGCAAGTGCAAACCTAAATATCCGTGTTACCAATAAACAAAAGAAAATGGCGCTTGAAGGTGCTCCTAAGTCCAAGATTGATAAGGTTTCAAAGCTTGATGCAATTGATGATGATAAGAGATTACTAGAAATCTATTTAGCAGTAATCAAAGAATTAGCTATTAAATATCAGGTTGAGATCCAGTTAATATCATGAAAATACACATCAGCTGCTTAAGGAGGTGATACATATGCAAATCAGTAAAGAACTTTTGAATTATGTAGCTGATGGTGACGAGCACATAAGGCTTTCAAGCGTTGAACATTCAACTAATCTTCGAGAAATAGTAACTATTGGCTACATGGTAGAGCGTTATGAAAGAGGTGAATGAAATGTTAGAACATCCTAGCGTATCACGGACATTACGAACTGGTTATCCTGAACCGGTCGAAACCGGAACACGCTGCTCTGAATGCGGAAGTAGGGACATTGAGGAGGAATGGTATCCAGAAGAAAATGTTCGATACAAAAAGAATTGTGATGATTGCGGTTTTGAGGTTGTCGAATATGAGGATTAAAGAAAGACCCGTGCGCCAACACGAGTCAAGTAAAAAGGGTGTTAGTAAAACCACTACATATTTATTTTACTAACTCACCTTCTAAATAACAAGGAGGGTAATATGTCGAAAATTGAATTCAAATCTATTAAGCTAGAAAACTTTAAAAATCATAAATGGCTAAAAATTGTTTTTGATGACATTACAACAGCAGAAGGGCGCAATGGCGCAGGTAAATCTTCAATTGGAGATGCAATAACTTGGGATCTTTTCGGGACTGATGCTATGGGCAATAAATTGGAACCTAATCCAATAGGCACATCATTAGAAACAAGTGTCGAGTTGTTATTACAAGTGGATGGTACTCAAATTTTATTAGGCCGGAGCCAGAAGAAAACAGCTAAGTATTTCATTAACGAAGTTCCTAAGAAAGCAACTGAATTCAATGATTTAGTCGCTTCACTGTTTGATAAAAATCTATTCTTGTCATTGTTTAATCCAAACTACTTCTCATCACAAAAATGGCAGGACCAACGCTCTCAGTTCCTTAGTTATGTGAAAGAACCTCTTAATAAAGAAGTGCTTGCTGTACTGCGTGAATTAGACCGAGGATACCTGGAAGAAAACTTAAAGAAGTATTCACTTGATGACTTGGAGTCGCTTCATGTTGAAAGGTTCAAGAAGCATGATAAGGCGTATGAAAGAGCAGCTGAACGCGTTCTTACTCTTGAAGAGCAATTAAAGAAAAATGATATAAATTCATTAGATTTAGAAGCTTTTCAAAAAGAAATCGAAAAGTTGAAGGCTCAACGTCAGGCTATTGATGAAGATAACAATATTCGAAATAAATCCAATATGGAGCGCAGTAGAATATCTGCACAAATCGAGTCATTGGCCGAACAGATTAGAAGGCAACAAGATGCGGTTATGCAAATTAAAAATGAGCAAATCGAGGAACATTGTAATGCTTGTGGCCAATCATTAGATGATATTTCTATTCAAAAAGTAAAAGACAATAGACAAGCCCGGTATAGTGCAGCAATTCAGACTGGTAAGGACATGGTGAAAAAGCATAACGAACTGAAAGAAATGTTATCAGCAATCCCGGCACCAGTTGAAATAGATCGTTCTGAATTGTTTGCACTGGACGAAAAGATAATGTTGTTTCAATCGAAACTAAATGCTGCTAACCAAATCAAACTACTAGAAGAAGAAATCGAGGAAGCTCAACAGGCAAAAGAAAAGATTCGAACTGAACGTAATGAGTCTCAAAGTATAAAAGATGCAATCAAGGAATTTCGCACTAAGCGCTCAGAACTGATGGTTAAAAAGGTGGACAACCTCTTTACTAATATTTCGGTCAAGTTGTACGAACAACTGAAAAACGGTGAGGAAAGAGCAACATTTGAAATTGAAATGGATGGCAAGCCGTATAGCAAGCTTTCTACTGCTGAAAAGATAAAAGCAGGATTGGAATTAATAGAAGTATTATCCACACAATCTGGGGTTATCTCACCTTGTTTTGTGGATAACGCAGAGTCTATATTACACTTCACAAAACCTACAGGTCAATTAATCGTGGCCAGAGTGGTTGATGTTGATTTCAATATCAAAACTCAGTCGTTGAAGGGGGAGAAACAATGATCAGATTAGACAGCATTTTGGATACAGAGAAAGGTAAAAATGAATATCCAGCTGTTAAGGAAGGTTTATTAAAACGTTTCGTGGTGGACAACCTTTATCACGTTTCATTAGAGAAAATCTGCAAATCATACCATGTTAAAAATGGGTATGGTACCAACACTTACACAGGGGTTCTTAGAGAAGGTGTAGAGGTTTCGGAATTAGAACTGGCCATGATTTGCGACAACGGTTATTCATTCTTTGGCGGTAGTAGTCGCATAAATGAAGACAGAAGTTTTCAAGTCGAAATTTGGTTTGATTAAGGAGGAGGGAAGCGAAGTGAAAGAGGTAATTACTGTTGAGTTAGATCGTACTGAAATCGAGGATGCAATAGCCGGGTATCTTGCCGAAAGAGGATACAAAGCAAAGGAAATTACTTTTGACCATAACTTTGAATCTAGAAAGATTGATGGAGCAAAGGTGATTGTTACTAAGGAGGAAATGAAGTGAGTCACACTCCTGGATCTTGGAGAATAGGGAGACACCAATCTACTGTAGTGACTGACCATCCGATTGATACTGGAGGAAGAATTACGGGGCATAACGACTCTGAATATTATGGTGGTTACTTGGTTGCGGAGAGTGTCATAAGAAAGGAAGATGCTCAACTATTATCTGCATCACCAGAACTCCTTGAAGCATGCCAAAAGGCATATGAAGCACTTGAAGCAATCACTGAATTTTGTGGCCAGAATTTACAAGTCTATGGATGGCACTTGAATGGTGACCCAGAAAGCTTTGACAGCTTCATAGAAGAAAATATGGATGGAAATGAATTAGAACTATTATTTAAAGCTATTTCAAAAGCGAAAGGGGAACAAGTTAATGAGTAAAAACCAATTAGCGCCAATCAATACTAATGAATTCGAGAATTACTTTTCTCAAAAGGAACTAGAAGTTGTTGTAAACAGCATTGCAAAAAACGCAACCAATGAGGAGCTTGCGTTATTCATTCAGATTTGTAAACACAATGGATTGGATCCATTCAAGAATCACATTTATTTTGTCAAGTACGGCAATCAAATGAGCATCCAAGTATCTGTTGAAGGTATTCAATATCTTGCTCAACAACGTGAAGATTATCGCGGTGTAACTAGTCAGCTAGTACATGAGAATGATGATTTCGAAGTTGAAATTGATGCAGAAACTCAGGAATTAAAGATTACTAAGCACTCAATTAAATTCCCTCGAGGAAAAGTAGCAGCTGCTTATGCAATTGCAAGACGTGAAGGGTTCCCGGATAAAGTGGTCATTATTGAAGCTGAGGAAGTTGAGCACTTAAGAAATAAACAGGGTAGCCAATGGAAAACGTACTACAATGACATGTTCAAAAAGCATGCATTAAAAAGAGCTCTTAAATCACAGTTTGGTATCGATGTAGATGACCAGGAGCAACAACAGGAATCTTATGACGGCTACGAACCACGCCAACGAGTAGATATTACACCTACTCAAGAAGTAATAACCGTTAATGATGATGGTCAAACAGTTGATCCAGAGGAAGAAATGAAAAAGCACTGGGACACCATTAAGGCAAAACAAAATACTCTTGGCATGAGCGCCGATGAACTTAAGACAATGATTAAGGATAACTTTGGAACAACAGCTAAGAAATTATCGTTACAGCAAGTGGTTGGTCTTTCAAAACTGATTGATATGTATGAGCCGGTTACTCAAGATGACCTTGAAAACATGGACTTTGCTTTTGAAGATACTCAGCTAGATTAATAGCCTATGAAGAGAATAGAGTACGAGTTTACTATTCCGATATTTTACAAACAATTTGCTCGAGGTAGTAAAGAAAAGTATCTCAAATATATTCAGGGCTACATGAATAAGAGTCATTCCGAGTTTAGGGCTGTAAAGGTAGTAAAAGACAAGATTATATGTGTAAAGAAATGATGAAGGAGGGTGAAGGTCCTGGCAGATGTACAACTGGAAAAAGGCTATATAAGGATTGCAACTGAACTAATGGATGAAATCATTAGAAGAGATTTTTCTAAGAGACAGTTAGCCATCCTTCACCTAATCATTCGCCTATCGTATGGATGCCATCAGAAGGATTGTTTGATTGATAAAATGAACGTCTTTGAAATCGTAGGGATTTATAAGGGAGATATAAAGCGTGAATTAGATTATCTGGTTGAAGCTAAAGTGATTAAGTGGGATAAAAATGAAAACATTTTTTCAGTTAATAAGAATCATGAAATGTGGAAGATAGATTCTTGCAAAAGATGGGACAAGCAGAAATTGGATTATCTAATTCACAATAACCTGAAAAGAAAAAAAGTTAGTGAAACACTAACCAAGCTAAAAAAGCGAGTTAGTAAAACACTAACTGAAATGGGCGAAAAGGTTAGTAAAACACTAACTGACAAGTTAGTGAAACACTTACTCGAAATGTTCCCAAACGATTGGGAGAGTAAGGATGAAAGCACCCTTAAAGATAGTATTAAAGATATTTTAAAGATATTGAAAGAAGGAGGGAAGGAATTGCACCAAAATGATAATCCTACTCCAAAAGAATTAATCATAAATAAATATTTGCAACGTAGAGCACATGGTTTTGATTTAACACCAGAGGATGAGCAAGCAATTGATAGGTTGCTTCAAGACAATATTCCTTCTGACAAAATCCTTTTATGGATAGATGAAATTTTTGATGAGTTTAAACCTAAACATCGATTAGATCGGATAAAGCATTTCAAATATTTAGAGGTAACCATTTTAGATAAATGGGTTAAAAGTCAGGAACCTAACATCAGAACTGGTAAGCATAAAAAACATAACGAAATAGATTGGGAGAATTTGTGATGAATAGAGCGGAAGTTATTCAGTTATTCAAATACATTAAAATGTCCTATGAAAATTTCGAAGTTAGCACTGATAAGGTTGATTTTTGGCAGGGGATATTTAAAGACCAGGACTTCACTACAGTAATGAAAAAGTTAGAAAAACACGTTCGAAGCAACAAGTTTGCGCCAACAATTTCTGAACTGTACGAGGAAAACATTGAATCTAAGGTTAACCATGAACACCTATCCTTCATGAGAAATTTGAGGGGAGAGGATTTCTATCGAAACAATCATGAACTATGAAGCCGAATGTGGGATTTTAGGTTGTATCTTAATCGATAACGTGGTAATCAATGAAATCTCATTAATGCCGGAGCATTTCCAAGATTTCCGGAATAAAGAGCTATACATTGCAATGAAGGAACTGGAGCGAAGCGAGAAACCAATTAATCCAATTACATTGATTACTCAAATCGGTAAAGACGGGGTTAATCAAATTGGTGGATCAGCACATCTTGCGCAGTTAAAAAACAGTGTTCCATCTGTCCAAGGATTCAAAGCATATGAAGCTGCAGTCATCGATGCCTGGAAAAAGAAAAATGTGTATCAAATTATAAAGCCGGTGGCCGAAAATCCAAATATCGAAACCAAAGATATTCAGAAAATCATTAAGCAGCTGAACGATATAGATAAAACAGGTACAAGAGAAAAATTCAATCTACGGCAACATTTAGTCAATATGTATGAACTCCCTAACATAGCAACACCAAAAGGATATTCAGGAATCCAAAGCGGATTTATGGACCTTGATGATATGACAGACGGTTTCCAGGACGAAGATTCAATTATTATCGGAGCAAGACCTTCAATGGGGAAAACGGCGCTTATCTTGAATATCGCGAAAAATGCAGGACTAAAAGGTACGGTACCAATCATTTTCTCACTAGAAATGAGTGCTGAAAGTCTTATCAAGAGAATGCTTTCCATGATAGGAAACATTCAAGGAACAAAAGTAAGGAATCCATTTCATTACTTTGACAATAAAGATCGTCAAGGCTGGGTTTATGCCATTGGCCTATTAGAACGAATTAACCCCCAAATTTTTGACGAGCCAGGGCAAACAATTAATAAAATGAGGGCTCACATTCGTGAAGTAAAAAAGGAATATCCGGATAAAAGGGTCCTTGTAATGATTGACTACTTAACTTTAATAAAGCCAGAAGATCATTACAATGGGAATTCACATTTGCAAGTTTCGGAGATTTCAGCAGCTCTGAAATCAATGGCTAAAGAGTTTACATGTCCGGTGATTACCTTAGCGCAATTGAGTCGTAATGTCGAGCAAAGATCTAACAAACGCCCGGTTATGTCTGACTTACGAGAAAGTGGAAGTATCGAGCAGGATGCCGATGTAATTGCTTTTCTTTACCGTGATGAATATTACAATGCAGATTCAGATAAAAAAGGAATTCTAGAGATTGATATCGCAAAACAAAGGAATGGTCCAACAGGTAAAGTAGAATTGTTCTACATGAAAGAAACCAATAAAATAATGGATTTGAACCGAAAGTTTGATTCATAAAGAATGGGCAACAGTTGGGGACCTTTACTTAGATGCGATTGAATACAATGCACAACCTTTACTGTTACTTTTAGATTTCTTGCTTTACGAAAAAAGCGCAATAGGGATGGAAGAAAGCACATCGGAGTTAGATCGTTACTTTGCTGAAAAAAACAAAGCAAGAATGAATCAACTGTTGGATGAATACAAGCAAAAGTTAGGAGGGAAACAATGAGGAAAATAAAACAAATCTTTAGGTCCATTTTTCGCAAAAAGCGTGATATTGCTACATATGCCATGGACGATTTGTTAAAACTGCTGGACTACCAAACTAGGAAAATAACAGCATTACAAAATGCAATTACTAATCATGCAGATTCAAATAAGTATAGGGCGGTTATCAATGATGTTGCACTGGAACGATTAAGACAAAATTCCAAATGGGGAAAGCAACGTCATGACCTAGGCACCTGGTTACAAATCCTAATTGAAGAAGTAGGGGAAGTTGCCCAAGCTATGCAAGCAAGTAAAGGATGGGGCAAGGATACAGATGCTCAAGATTTATACAACGAGCTCATTCAGGTATCCGCTGTAGCAGTAGCCATTGCTGAGCAAATTCGGGAAGAAATGGGGCTTGTAGCATGACACGATTCGTTGGAATTGACCCATCAACTAAAACTGGATTCGTTGCATTGGACGAGCATGGAAATGTTCTTAGAGCAAAAGAGTTAACAGGTACAGGAGATAAGGATCCTTACAGAATGGCTACTTTAATCGATGAAGTAATGGACTATGTTCAATCTGGTGATTTTATCGTGATTGAAGGTTTCGGTTTTGCTTCACAACAAGCCATTCAGCTTGGAGGGATAGGTTGGGGCATTAGAATGGGCCTTCTTAGAAGAAACCACAGCTATAGTGAAGCTTCGCCAAGTCAATTAAAGAAGTTTGCAAGCGGAAAAGGTAATACCAAAAAAGATGAATTAGCAGTTCATATTTATAAGCATTTCGGATTTGAACATCCAAGTGACAATGTTCGGGATGCTTATGTTTTGGCACAGATTGCTAGGTGTCTCAAATTAGGCATGGAAAATGTTACACGTATCAAATATCACTTGGAAGTGTTAGATGCAATTCAAAATCCAAAACCAAAGGTTAAAAAGAAAAGGAGGGCATAGCAGGATGGGAGTCCTTTACGATTCGGTAATGGAACAAAAACGGCAAAATCTCATCCAAGAGTTAAGAGCAGCAAAAGTAATGGTAGCAAGAAATGGTCAGGACATCGAGGAACTTGATTATTACGAATTAAGGCGGGAACTTTCTCTAGCTAAAATACGCGGAATTAATATTGCAAGTGAATCAAACATATTTTTCTAATAAAAGGAGCGAACTAAAATGGCAAAAACTGAGTTAAATGTATTTTTCAAAATGCAACAAAAGGACGACAAGAAAGAGGTCCTGAAGTTCGAAATTAAAGGTGATGATGCTGAGAATGCTTCAAATGAACTTTATCAATTAGCTGGTAGTATCGTGGTGTTTGATATTGAAGGGTGTGCAGCTGGCGAAACAACAGCCGAGTTTATGAACATTCAACGTGATTCTAAGAAAACAACAATGAAGTTTGCTATAAAAGGAGATTCAGAGAAAAAAGCGCAAGAGCTTTACAAATTTGCTGGTCGTAACGTGAAATTATCTGTTCAACCATCACAAATGAGCATCGAGGAATTTTATGAGCAGAATGATCACGAAGGCATTGAGTACAATGTCGACGGTAATGGCAATGTTTCGGTTCCAGACGGTCAGATGTCTCTTGAAGTTGATAAAGAAGAAACATCGGTAAATTAACATGTCCAATAAGAAAAAACAGAAAAGACGGTTGAGCAAGTCTCTTGCTCGCCGTCGTAAAGACAGGTTGAACCGGGCGTGGAGAAATATCTTTGTGAAAAATGGGATGTTGAAAGAATGACAAAACCGCATAAAAACTCTTTACATGGGGAGGTAGTCATTAGCTACCTCTCTCCCGAAGAGTTAGAGAAATATAGAAATCGTCCAAAACGTTCTCAGCCACAAAGTGCGCCCAGAAGAAAAGTTGATTATAGTTGGCCAAAGCGGAGGGAGAGGGAATGAATCCAATCGACCAATTAAATACCATCATCAATAGTCAAAAAACTGTCTCAACGACTAAACTTGCGCCAATCGTAAAATCATTTATGAAAATGTATAACAATACTGCCCAGAAGGTAAATAGTCAAAAGAACAAGATTGACGAGTTAAATAAGAAATATCAACAGGCAAAGCATAAAGCTGATAAACGTTTAGAATTGGTGGAGCAACACGAACGACTTAAAATCCATCACAGGAATTTAGAAAGGGAATATAACCTTTTATTGGAGAAGGTGAAGAAATGAATTCAAACAGGAAAATTGAAGTTGATATGACCCGTTGCGATGTTTGTCAGCAAGCATTCTTCGAATTAAAAGATTATGAATTAGATCATTGTCCATACTGCAATGCAGATTTTTATCATGGTAATGCTAACGTTGAAACTACTCTTGAAATTGGAATAGAGGTAGATTATAAAACTGGCAAATTAAATATTGTTTGATGGATTGGAATGAAAGAAATAGCGATATATACGGAGGAAGAAAAATTAATTGAGGAATACAGATTGCAGAAAAAGTGCTCTTAATCATGAGTGTTTTTCTAAATAAATATTGGTAATAATAACTTTAGTTTTATTTAGTGGAGGGTGTTTATTATCAATAAGGAAAAATGGTTTGACAAATATATTTTGTTGATAAGTATTTCAGCAAACATAGTAATAATGGGGTTATTAATGCTGATTTTACTTTTATTGGACAAATTTTTCTTTAGTCCGTAAATATTATTATAAGTCGCAGTTGTATCTATGGATATATATAAGTGCAAACAAATGATGATTTATAAGGGTTTGTGTCAATAAAGGTTTTTGAACTAAAAAGCGCATTAAAAGATAAAAATAGTGCAAATTAGACAACAAATTAAAAAGCACTGAATTAACAGTGCCTCTAGGATTGAAGATTTTAAAAGGTTTCATTCAATTCCCACGATTCAACAATCTGCCTAGCAAGCATAGGTTGATAGCCCATACCCATTAAATAAGAAATTGCTGCAACTTCTCTTAATGCATGATTATAAGAAGTATATTGGGCTTCTTTTAAACCATATTGCACAATTGGTTCGACTGTATTTAATATCATAAATTTTATTTGTTGTGGATTTTGCATATAGCTATAGGTATACATTAAATCGCTCCTTCATTTAAAGTCAATTTAATATATGCGCCATTTATCACGATTCAACGGCTCTAGCCTATAAAAAATATTATTATCAATTAAAAATAACTTCGCAGTTCGAAATAAATTGCGAAGGAAGTGATAACTCATTTTAGTAAATTTCATTAGAGCAACAGTCTATGCCGGATTGCTCGCAAACTTCCTTGCAATTTTTGTTTGTGTGGTTTTTGGAGAGTTCAATCGTATTCCAATACATTCATTCTTATTCGGAATTTGGATTGGAGCGTATTGTATTCATAAATTTTAAGGCACATGGTGAAACAAAAAAAAGCCAGGACTCATCCCAGCTATACCCAATAATTATTATATCATGGGAGGGGTCCAGGTGGGACAACAATTAACATTTAAGCTTCCAGAGATAGACCGAGAGAAAACAAAAGAAGCTGTGGAAGCTGCACTCGAAAAATATCGTTTTTATTTACTTACAGTTCCAGAGGAAAGACTACCAAAAGTAACAGCCAGTTATACACTTGTACCACCTGCACACACCAATGCCTTTCATTCATCAACAGAAAATGCAGTAATTGACAAAGTGGACTTTGAAATTGAACGTGATCAGTACCTGGAACGAATCATTCGCGGAGTAAATCGAATGACTAAATTCGAAAGGGAAATCATTTATAAACGATACTTGGAAGAGGAAGAAACATACGATTATGAAATATATAATGAATTAGGGTTTAGCGAAAGAAGGTATTACAGGTTAAAAGCGAGAATATTTTATAAGCTTGCTTTTATTCTTAGAATTGAAGTTTATAAGAGTGAGCATCCTAATTAACAGGGTGCTCTTTAATTTAGGAGGGAGATTATGCTAGTAGGTTTTGGTTATTGGGAAGCGATAATAAATTTTACTGGTACTTTTTTGGGTGCTTTTCTTGCGGCAGGAGCTTCACTTTTAGTAATAAATAAACAGATTGCTTACGACAAAAACAAAGATAAGACAAGAAAATTAGAAGAATATATCAAATATACTGTTGAATTTAGAGGATATATTAATGCAATAATGTCTAGTTTTGACGAGGTAATTAAGAATATGGAGCACTGGTTGAAAAATGAAAAAGAATATCATATCACTTCGAATATATCGGTTATAAAAAAATATGAAGAAAAACATTTAGTAGTTGAAGTTGATAAAATTCCCTTAGATATTTATCGAGCTATTGTTTTAATAAAAATCTTAGTTTCCAATACAACTAGTTCAATTGAAAAATACATAGAAACAGATGATTTAAGAGATAGAGATAATATATTAAAAGAATACAAAGAATTGAAGGATACTGTAGAGTATTTTATTAGCTATACAGTAGAGAAAGAGAATGAACTAAAAGTAACAAACAAATAATATGGCAGAAACTAGGCAGAATTTTGGCAGAATAACGGCAGATCATTTGGTTTTATCCATGATATTCTAATAACATAGAAAACTATCAAGAAAGCGTCCTGAATCAATTTAGGGGCGCTTTTTTATTTGGGGTAACTTAGGTATTCAAATTGTATTTAAATTAAATCTGAATGAATCTGAAAAGAATCAGCACTATCATTGTGGGGTGGTCATATGAAAGTAACCGATCATCTTAGTAAACGACAACAAGAGCAATTGGAAAAAATGACATTAAGTTTGCCAAAAAGGAATAAGGCGATTGGGAAGCCGGTGACTAAATCAAAGCATAAAGAGGATTTAAGCCGTAGAGATATTGAGGATCTAATGGGTACCAGGAGAGATACATTTAAACAAGTGAGAGGAGCTGTGAGAAGGAAATGAAACTAACTAAACAACATTTAATTAATACATTTGCAGGTGCAAGGGACAAGGGAGCAGCATTTGTATTCGTAGGCATTGAAGCTGAGGGAATTAAAGAAATTATTGCAGTGCCTTATAAATCATTTGATGAGAAAGAAAAGTTCTATTTCAATGCTTATAGTGACGATTTAGTCCATGTGATGAATAGCAGTGTTCGCATTACTGGGTTAACTTATGGTGATGCAGAGGCTATCAATGATTTAATCTAGGCATAGGTAGTAAGTAGAGGAATATTAATATAATTTACTCTTATTTTTCTTTTTTTGTAAATATCTATAAACTTTTTAATTTTTTCAATGCAATCCAACAAAAGTTTAATAAGAGTAGCAATTTTGATTAATAGATCTAAGAAGTCCATTGAATATTCCTCCTGATTTTATTGGTATTTATTGTGGCCATAGTATATAAAAATATTCAGTCCAATGAGAGGAGTCGTGAGGAGGAAGTAAGAGGCATCAGTCTGGTATCCGATTTTACCTCTTACTAAATTGCTTATCGTTTATGTTTTGTTTTGTCGACTTGTTTCCAAACATTACCCGGCTTTGATGTTGGAGGAAGTGGCTTTCCTTCAACACCTGTAATTTCAGTCTTGCTTGGATTTCCACCTCTTGGACCAGTTTGAATAAACTGACCTGAGTCTTTTGGTCTTTCACCTGGTTTGTAAGTGCTCATACTTTCCACCTCCTTTTTTTACAATATTCGCCAAATTCAAGGAAAACCCTTTTAATAAAAAGGAAAATATCTCCCTTTGTCGAAATAAGAAGATGAAAAGGGGGAAATAGATTTGTCTTATAAAATTGCTGGAGTAACAAAAACAAATGATAAAGAACAAGATATTCAGAACCTACTTAAACGATTGGCTAACGGATACAAGAAAAATGATTATATAGTTTCTTGGGATGGAATGACAAAACGTGAGATGTTGGAATATGGAGAGGAACAATCAGAATTTCAATATCAAACCATTTCAGATGTTATTAGATTAGAACCCGAACCAAGTAACCCTTATGATCCAAATGCAATTAAAGTCTTTATGAAAGACGTTAATGGCGGTGAACATCATGTGGGATATATTAAACGCGATGAAACCAACGACATTACGGAACAAATGAAACGAAGTGATTTCAAATTCATCGCTGCATCATTTACTGGTGGTAAATACAGGTCAGTTGACTATGATGATGTTGCTGATGAGGATGTCATCAAAGAAGAAGAGTTGACTCGAGGTTTAGAATTGACATTAGTGTTTGAAAAACCTATGTCTCAACAAACTAAACCAATAACGAGAGATAAGCCTAAGGAATTGACCAAGGAAGAAAAGAAAAAACAACGTCTTGAAAAGCAGATTGAGCGATCGGCTAAAATGACGAAGGTAGGTAAGTCAATGCAAAAACCAGGCGGAGCTATCGCAGGTTGTGGATGTCTATTGACTTTGCTAATTACTATCCCAATTATCATTATAATATTTTGGTTGTTTTAAGCATCTCATTAGGAGGTGCTTTTTATTATGCCTGAAAGGAGTGAGCAGTAATGGCTAAACCTATTCAAGCCAGTTGTAATGAAGGTTGTAATAAACCATTTACAGTAACGAAATTCAAAACTAAAAAAGTAAAGAATGGAATAGAGAAAACATTCTTTAGGTGTCCGCATTGTAAACATGAGTATGTTGCCTATTATTCGAGTAAAGAGACTTTGAAACTCCAAAAAGAAATGAGAAAGTTACATGTTTCTATGAGAGGTATGGACGAACAAACTTTATCATCATTAACCCTTAAAGAATCTGAACTTAAAGCCAGGATAAAACAAAGCATGGATGAAGCAAGAAGGATTGTTGAAGGATGAAGCAGTACAAAACTGAGGCAGAAAAGAAAGCATTCTATAACTCTACTTCTTGGCGCAAGTTAAGGAAGCAAGCTTTGAGACGGGACAACTATGAATGCCAGGAATGTAAACGACAGGGGTTGGTTCATGTTGATTCTGAGAAGGAAGAAGGCAAGCGCAAATCTATCGAGCTCAACGTGCATCACATCATGGAGATAGAAGACTATCCTGAGCTTGCATTGGTACTCAGTAACTTAGAAACGCTTTGTTTGCATCATCACAACGTCATTCACGATAAGGTTTTTACACCGAAAGAGATTAAATGGGACGACGAGAGGTGGTAGGACACCCCCCGTCAAATATTTTGTCGAATTATAAAAATTTCCTACACCGGTTGTGGCCTTAACTGTCAGGTTTTTTTGAAAAAATACATACATAAGGGGGGTGGGAACGTTGGCAGTAGCTATAAACAACCTAAAAAAACAGCTAATGGCATGGATTGATACTGACGATTTACTGGAAGTTGAGAAAGTAGAAAGGTATATCGACTTGGTAAAATCCTTCAGAAAAATAAGCAAGATAATTAACAAAGAGGGGGAGTCGGTAACTACAATCAATGGTTCGCAGGAATTCACCAAGGCTCACCCCCTTATCAGTGAACGTAATAAAATAAATGCTCAATTAATCGCTCTTGGTAAAGATTTGGACCTAGTCAATAAGTCGAAATATGTTATTGGCAATTCAGTCGAAAGTGAGTACAGCTCTAGTGATCTAATATGATTCGTCAAAAATATGTGGATGAGTATATCCGTCTTTATGAGACTGGAAAAGTAAAGTTTAACAAAGAGCGAGTCTTATTAATTGAGTACTTAAAAAAATATGTATTAAGCAGAGACGATTTGTATTTTGATGATGAAATGATTGAAAACTGTATTCGCTTCGGTGAGAAGTGGTACTTCCCTTTACAACCATTTCAGAAATTCTTAATAGCATTCGTCTTTTTATTTTTCAAAAAAAACGATCGTGTCTTTTATCGAAAGTACTTGTGGATGCTAGGACGTGGTGGAGGTAAAAACGGATTAATATCTGTTATTACCCATTTTCTAATTAGTGAGCTTCATGGTATTCCAGACTACAACATATCAGTTGTGGCCAATAGTGAAGAGCAGGCAAAGACTTCACCAGATGAAGTCCATAAGACAATTAAAAGACACCAAACTTTACTTAAAGCTTTTAAAACAACCCTTACACAGACCATTTCAAAAATTACAGGAAGTATTCTCAAATTCCGGACATCCAACGGAGAAACAAAGGACGGTCTACGTGATGGTGCTGTAGTATTCGATGAGTGCCATCAGTACGAGAGTAATAAAGATGTTCGAGTCCATATTTCCGGTTTAGGTAAGAAACCGAATCCTCGGGAATTCTACATTGGTACAGATGGATATGTTCGTGATGGCTTCCTGGACAAGATGAAAGAAAAAGCATTAAAGGTGTTGAAAGGAGAAGCCAGGGTTAATTCCTTGTTCCCTTTTATCTGTAAGCTTGATGATGAAAAGCAGATAGATGCCCCTGATAACTGGGAACTCGCAAACCCTATGTTAAGCGAACCACGCGGAGGGTATGCTCAAGGTTTGTTCGAAACCATCATGGAAGAATACGAGGACTTAGAGGACGATCCATCCAACCGCGAAGAATTCATGACTAAGCGAATGAATTTACCTGTCACAGACCTTGAACGTTCTGTAGCGAAGTGGGAAGAGATTGCAGCTACAAAGGATAAACCTATCCCAGATTTACTTGGTAGAGAATGTATAGGTGCTATCGACTTTGCTAGTGTAAGAGACTTTGCAGCTTGTGGTCTTTTATTCAGGGATAATGAAGATTACATTTTTAAAACTCATTCATTCGCAAGAAAAGAATTTGTGGATATTTACTATGGTTATTCCAGAAAAGCAACCGAAATCACCAAACAAAAATTCGCACCTATCAAAGAATGGGAAGAGTGGAAAGAAGGATCACTGTTAACAGTTGTGGACGAACCTACAATAAACCCAGAACATATCGTAAATTGGTTTGTGAAAATGCGAGAGTATTACAACATAAAAAAAATCGTAGGTGACAATTTCCGTATGGAAGCACTTAGGAAACCACTTGAAGAAGCAGGGTTTGAGGTCGAAGTTATTAGAAACCCGGAAGCAATTCATAGTTTACTTGCTCCAAGGATTGAAGCAGCATTTGCAAACCATCATATCATTTTTGGGGATAACCCACTAATGCGGTGGTATACGCAGAATGTCCTTGTCGTTATTAAAAAAGATGGTAACAAGGTGTACAGGAAGAAAGAACCTGTGAGAAGAAAAACAGACGGTTTTCAATGTTTTGTTCACGCTATGTACAGAGCCGATGAGATACAGGTCGGTGATGTGGATTTCTTCTTAGATGATATCGATTTTTAGAAAAGGGGGTGAGAAAATATATGGGGTTTCTGAACGCTGTCTTTAAGCGCAACAGTGAATTACAATCCTTGTTTGATTTTGAATTAATTGAGGATACATCTAAAAAAATCTTCATGAAAAAATTAGCAATTCAAATCTGTGTGGACATGATTGCCAGAACAATAAGCCAATCGGAATTTCGCATCAAAAAGGGTAAGGAAATTATTAAGGATGAATTATATTATCGTTTAAATGTAAGACCAAACCTTAATATGACTGCTTCAACATTTTGGCAGAAATTCATACACAAACTAATTACAGAAAATGAAGTGCTGGTTATCAAGTCAGATAGTGACGATTTATTAATCGCTGATTCGTTTTCGCGTGTTGAATATGCTGTATACGAAGATAGCTTTAAGGATGTTACGGTGAAAAATCACACATTCAACCGCACTTATAGAATGGGTGAAGTCCTCTATCTGGAATACACAAATGAAAAACTTTCAACCCTACTAGATGGCTTGTATACGGATTACGGAGAATTGTTTGGCAGAATCATTGCGTTTCAGAAACGGAAAGGTCAGATCCGTGGGACTGTTGATTTAGAAGCATCCTTAGAAAAGAATCAAGAAGCGCAAGAGAAATTACAAAAATATATTTCAAAAATTTATAAAGCTTTTAGTGAAAAAGACATTGCGGTCGTTCCTCAACAAAGAGGATTTAAACTTGAAGAGTCCAAGATTCAACACCCACAATATTCCGTTGATGAAGTAAACAAGGTGACAGATGGCTTTTTATATCAAGTTGCAAACGCATTAGGAATTCCAATTGCTTTGCTTAAAGGCGAAATGGCAGATGTTGAAAAACAAACAAGAAACTATATGACATTTTGTATAGACCCTATTATCAAAAAAATCAAGGATGAGGGAGATGCAAAATTCATTGATAAAACCGATTATCTATCAGGCAAACGTATGGATATTAAACGTATTTCTTATAGCAACATTTTTGATGTAGCTACAGCTGTAGACAAGCTGAGAGCAAGTGGAGTTTTCAATGGCAATGAGCTGCGTGAGAGGTTAGGGGAAGAAAGGGTGGATGACCCAATGCTTGATAAGTATGTTATGACCAAGAACTATAGTGAAGTGCTTGAAGGGGGTGAGAAATAAGTGAAGCATAAAATCAAAGGGGACATTATTAGTTGGAATTCGAGTATTTGGGATTTTAATTACAAGATGAAATCAGTTAAAGAAGATGAGGACATCGAACTTGAAATTAACTCTTATGGCGGCGATGTATTTATGGGAATTGATATCATGAATACTTTACGCGGTCATAAAGGAAATGTAACAATCACCATCACGGGTATTGCTGCTAGTGCTGCCTCTATAATCTGTATGGGCGCTGACAAAATTAAAGCATACTCTAATACTCAATTAATGCTCCATAATGCCTGGACCTATGCTGTCGGTAATGCTAAAAAATTGCGAAAGGTTGCGGATGATTTAGATAGTATTGGTGAATCTGTATTAGCATCCTACACGCACAGAATTGACGCTGACGAGGCAAAAAAGCTTCTTGATGAGGAATCGTATCTATCGGCATCAAAAGCGCTGGAGAAAGGATTAATTGATGAAATTGTAGATGCTGAACCTGAAGAGGTTGAGTCAGAGATATTCCAAAACAAGGCGAAAGAATTTAACAATAAAATTGTTGCTGCTAAACCAGAGCTTAACCAAAATGGATCTTTACTTACAGAAGACATGGTCAATTCAATGATCAATGCCGTGGAAGAAAAGTTAAGAAATGAATTAAAACCAAAAGAGCCTACTCCTAAACCTGTTGAATCTAAACAGAATTTGAGTAAGCTCTTTTTAAATTTAAAATAATCGGAGGTAAATAATTATGCCAATTACATTTAACAATTTTGAAGAAAAGAAAATAGCATTTGCAAAAGCTACGCAGGAAGGCACTCCTGAAGAACAGTCAAAAGCCTTAAATACCATGTTAGAAGCTCTTGCTCAAGACGTACAAAGTGATATTATGAATCAGGTTAATACCTCGGTTCTTGACCGTTCAATTATGCAAGGACGTGGAGTTAATGTACTAACATCCGAGGAAATGACGTTCTTCAATGCAGTTGTAGAAGATGGTGGTTTTAAGGATACAGAAACACTACCTAAAACAACACAAGAACGAATTTTTGAAGACCTTAAAAAGGAACACCCACTTTTACAGCATCTAGGATTACAAAACCTTGGAGCAGTCACAGAATTCATCTACGGTGATCCGGAGGGCGCAGCAGTATGGGGTCCATTATTCGGTGATATCCAAGGGCAACTAAATGCAACATTCCGTAAAGAATCTATTAGCCACCTTAAATTAACAGCGTTTATTCCACTAGCTAATGACATGCTAAAGCTTGGACCTGTTTGGATTGAACGTTATGTTCGTACAATGATTACTGAAGCTATGGCGGTAGGATTGGAGCGCGGATTTATCGCTGGAACTGGTAAAAATCAACCTATAGGACTATTAAAGGATCCTAAAGGTAATGTTGTTGATGGTGTATATCCAGATAAGGCATCAGCTGGAACACTAACATTCGAACCGGGGCGTACAACTATCAATGAAATGAAGGGTGTCGTTAAACTACTCGCTAAAAAGGCGAAGCAGGATGGAACAGATGCAGATGAACCTAAGAAAATTGCTGGAAAAGTAGTTATGGTTACAAACCCATTTGACACTTTCGATATCCAAGCAAATGCAACAATTCAAAATGCAGCAGGGGTTTATGTAACAAGCTTGCCATTTAACCCTATTCCAACAGAGTCAATTTTCGTACCACAAGGTAAAGTGTTGTTCTTTGTTAAGGGGGAGTATATTGCTGCAATGGGTGGAACTGAGCCTATCAAGAAATTTGAACAGACTATGGCGCTAGAAGACGCAACGCTTTATATTGCTAAACAATACGCTAATGGTAAGCCAAAGGATAAATATACTTCTCAAGTATATGACCTACAATTAGAACCTGCACCAGAAGTTTAATTAACATTAAAGGAGGAGAATCATAATGCCATTTAAAGTTATTAATAGATTTAAAGATACACATGACAATGACACTGAGTACGAGGTTGGAGAAGAGTACCCAAAAGGTGATTACCAACCATCTGAGGAACGTTTAAAAGCACTTCAAGAAGTGCATCCGAAATATAAACGTATCTTTATTGAAGCTGTTGGAACCGATGAAGATAAAGTCAAAGCTGAGGAACAAGAGAAAGAAGCAATCAAAGCTGAATTGGAATCACTTGGCGTCTCTTTACACCCTAATACAGGGCTTGAAAAGTTGAGGGAAAAGCTTGCAGAGGCTAAGGCAGAAAAAGAAAACAAGGAGTGATGTGAATGAGCATCACTGATACAATCACAGATACTATTTTGGAAGAATTTAAGGAAAGGATGCACTTAGAGGATCATGAAGATGACAATCTAAGACGCATCCTTTCTGCGTCTGTGAAAGCATTAAAAAAACCTTGCGGTAATCGGGAAATTGAAACTGATGAAGAATTTAAGGAGTTAGTTTTTGAGCGTTCTCGGTATGTTTACAACGATGCTTTAGAATGGTTCGATAAAAACTTTTTAAGTCGAATAAATAGTCTGGGTATCGAAAAAGCCTTAGAAGAAATTACGCTTGAAGAGAGTGATCCTGATGCAAGCATTTAAATATAAACCTAGGAAAAACTCAGGGTTATTGAAGCATAGAATCACATTTTTAAAACCCCCAGATGTAGTAGTCGGAGGTTGGCCGACACAAGGTCCGTGGGAAAGCTATGCCACTGTATGGGCAGGAATAGAAACTCAAAAAGGAAAACGACTTTTTGAATCTGCAGCTGTACAAATGCAGGATTTAAAAAAGATTAGCATTCGTTATCGGGATGATTTAGAAGATACCATGCGTATACGTCATAAAGGCAAAGACTATGATATCTATTCCATGACCAATGATGACGAGAACAATCAATGGTTCACCATCCTGGTTCGGGAGGTGCTTTGATTTGGAAATGGAAATAACGGGATTAGAAGTAGTTTTGCAAAATCTAAGAAATTTGAACATCGATGAAGCCATTGAAAATAAAGCAGTGAATAAAGCAGGAAAGATTACGCAGGATGCTATTAAAAGTGAGGCGAATTTTGGTAAACGTTCTAGAAGTCAAGGTCATTCTGGGGAACATTCGAGGGGTATTTTTAGGGAAAATATCAAACTAAGAAGACCCAAATATGGCGAGGTCATTGTCCACAGTGGCAGAGCGTACCACGCCCATTTAATTGAATTCGGGCGTAGTGGAGGCACTTTAATAACCAAGGGTGGTAAGCGAGTTACCTGGGGTTCAACTGGTGCAAATCCCGTATTCGGAAGGGGATTTGAGAAAAGTAAGGACGATGCACAACAGGCAATGGTTGATGAACTAATAAAGGGGCTAGGCTTATGAGGGATATGATAGATTTTGTAACTGTCACATTATCAAGCATAGGAGCTCCTGTTTCTTTTCAAGCGTTGCCAACAGGCATGACACCGCCTAGTGAATACATCACTTTCCTAGAATATAATACAAGTCCTGATTTAGAGGCAGGAGATGAAGAATTGAGCACCGGGCGGATGATTCAAGTCAATGTGTGGTCAAAGGGTAACTATCATCAATTAGTACAAAAGGTTCGTGAAACTTTAGAAAATGCAGGGTTTGAGCGCACATTTGAATATGATGCGCCTTATGAAGATGGAGATTCGCATTTTAATAAAGTTCTAAGGTTTAAGTTTATTGATGAATATTAATTTTAGGAGTGAGAGCCATGGCAGACATGAAGTCGTGCGAAGGTAAGGTAACAACATTGGAATGTATGGTATGTGGTTATAGAGAGGTATTTTCAGAACGTCAATTTAGGCATACGGACGGTTTAAGGTGCAATGAATGTGATAGTCCAGTTCAAACATCTATAACTAGACCTGGTGAAAAAATTAATAACAGGCGCATGAAAAAACAGGGCAACACAAAAAGTATCGGCACATTCACTGTAGACATTAATTGTTCAGAAGCACTTACAGGATTGAAAGCAATACAACGTGAAGCTAAGAAAACAATTAAGGCATTAAAAAAAGTAGAGGAATTAACTTTAAAAATTAAGGAGGCACAAGAATGACACCAGTACAAGAAAAAGTACAAAAAATGAGTCTTAAGAAACTGCATTATGCGGTTATGACTGATGAAACGACAGAAACACACGGTGAGGTAAAAACACTTACTATGCCGATTGAATTAACACTTACCCCCAATTTTAGCGAAGGAAATTTCGATGCGGGCGATCGTGTAGTAGCTAATGAAGTGCAATTGGATACTATCACAATTGCTGGACAAGTCGCAGACCTACCAACAGAAGTACAAGCTGATTGGTACGGGCATCAGGTATCCGATGAAAAAGGATTAATCATGAATGCTAATGACACTCCTAATTATCTTGCGCTCGGATTCGAAAGTGGTTCTAAGATGGTGTGGTTGTACAAAGCAAAGTTAAAACCGACGGAAGAATCTAATACTACAAAAAGAAAAGGGGAAACATCATTCAAGCAACAAGGATTTTCAGGTGAAGCAATTCCTCTTGAAGATGGTACCTTGAAATATACAATTCGTACAGATGATACAGGTGTGACAGAAAAGGCTGATACATTCTTTGCATCGGTTAAAAAACCTACTGTAACACCAACACCTTGATTTTAGGAGAGGACTTGTTCCTCTCTTTTTATTTAATGAGGGAGATGAAAGGTTATGCAAATCACTATAAAAATTGATGGCAAGGACAAAACATTTACAAATGATTTTGTTCCAGGTCGCGTGTTCAGAAACGCTTTACTTATTAACAAAAAAATGAAAGGAAATGAAGAAGTATCTGCTGAGTTATTTGATGAGCTTATTGAATTCTGCGTCAATGCATTTGGCAAACAATTCACAGTTGATGAATTCTGGGACGGTATTGATGCGAGAAAACTCGACAGTGAAGTAATGAGAATATACAACGAAATTCTCAGTTTCGGTGGATTGACAGTTGAAAGTAACGAGGGAAACGAACCGGGGAAGTAGGTGACTTTGATGGGTATGAGTGGATTAAAAACTTGTATCGAGAGTTATTAGCCGAAGGTTACAAGCTTCCCGAAATTGACGAAATGGATATTAAATTTTGGATTGAATTAAACACCATAGAAACGGAATATGTCACAGCAGATGAATTAAACTGGCTGTGATTTTTTTATGTCTTTGACTGAAAGACGGTGAGAATATGACAGCAAACATTGGATCCTTAGCAGTGTCTTTATCGTTGGACGCTTCAAATTTTAATGGTTCTATGGCACAAGTAGATCGCAACCTCAGGTCTATGGGTTCCGAGTTAAAAGCAATTAAAGCAAAAGGGACTGACTACGGAAAATCTCTTCAAGGCTTAAACTCGAAGCAGGATGTCTTAAAGCGATCTCTCGAAGCTTCAAATATCAAGCTGACTGAGACTAGAAAAAAGTATGATGAAATGAAAGGGAGCGGTTCAGCTAATGAGGTTCAGCTCGAACGTCAAGCCAAGAAGGTAAATGATGCACAAGCTGCATACAATCGACTCGAGGCAGAACTTAATGAAGTTGAGGCTGAGATAAGGAAACAATCATCATCCTGGTATCAACTTTCTGAAAAATTAACTCCAATTGGTGCAAAGCTAAAAACTGTCGGCGATGGGATGAAGAGTTTTGGTAAGGATCTAACAATGAGAGTCACTGCGCCGATCGTTGCAATGGGTGGTGCAGCATTCAAGACAGCAGTAGATTTTGAATCTGCTTTCGCAGGAGTTAGAAAAACGGTAGACGCTTCGGAATCAGAGTTTGCGAAACTCGAAAAAGGTATACGTGATATGTCAAAGCAATTACCAACAGCTGCTACTGACATTGCAGCTGTTGCTGAAAGCGCCGGACAGTTAGGAATAAAGAATGAAGCGATTTTAGGCTTTACCAGGACGATCATTGACCTTGGTGAAGCAACGAACCTAACAAGGGAGCAAGCAGCAACCGAATTTGCGAGATTCGCGAATATCGTGGGAATGTCACAAGCTGATTTTGACAAGCTTGGTAGTTCGGTTGTTTCACTCGGAAATAACATGGCCACAACAGAATCAGAAATTGTGTCGCTAGGTATGAGGATAGCCGCTGCAGGAAATCAAGCAGGACTAACAGAATCCGAAATTATGGCTATATCTGCTGCAGCTAGTTCGCTTGGTGTGGAAGCAGAAGCCGGAGGAACAGCACTTTCTATGGCTTTTACCAAAATAACAAATGCGGTTGATAATGGCGGTAAAACGTTAGATGCATTTGCAAAAGCATCAGGAATGAGTGCTAAGGACTTTTCAAAGGCTTGGAAAGAAGAACCGACAATTGCGTTCACCGCTTTATTAAAGGGACTAAACGAGTCATCAAAAGCAGGCGAAAATATGTCGGGGATTTTGGATAGCTTAGGGATAAAGGGAATCCGAGAAGTAGATGTCATTAAGAGGATGTCTGGTGCACATGAATTGGTTGCAAAGTCTATTAATATCGCAAATGAAGCTTGGGACGAAAACACAGCTTTATCAAATGAAGCAGAACAACGGTATAAGACTACAGCTTCACAAATCAAAATGTTGTTGAATGAAATCAAAGATTTAGGTATCACCATAGGTAGAGAACTAATCCCAATTGTTAAAGACGGGATTGACATTGTGAAACCGTGGATAAAATCATTTGCTGAAATGGACAAGAGTACGCAAAAAACAATATTAGCAATTGGCGGTGTAGTTGCTGCTATTGGACCGTTACTTGTTGTCGGCGGCACATTAATGTCAGGTTTGGGTGGACTCATCACCACAGTGTCAGCAGTATCTGGAGCAATTGCAGCAGCCGGAGGTGCAACTGCTGTTTTAAGCGGTGCGTTAACTGTACTTACAGGTCCTATTGGAATTACGATTGGTGCTATAGCAGCGTTAACTTACGGTGGAATTAAACTCTACAAACATTTACAGAAGTCATCTATCGAGGTTGATCTATGGGGAGAGGGAGTTTCAGAAGCTACGAAAAAAGCAGTTAGTGGATATCTTGAATTAGACAAAAAAGCAACCCTTTCACTAAATCAGCTTTCCTGGGGGCAACAACGCATAACAAAGGAAATGGCTGATACCCTAATTAGAACATTTGATGAAATGAATACTCAAATTGTCGACAATATGAACAAAAAACACGAGGAACAGTTATCGTCTGTTGAGAATCTTATGAGAAATTCAATCTCAATTACCAAAAAAGAAAAGGATGAAATCCTAAAAACTGTTAAGGAATCACAAGAAAAAGAAGCCGAAATGGTTGAGTACAACAAACAAAAAATACATGAAATTTATACAACGGCAGCGGAAGAAAATCGCCAGCTTACAGAGCGCGAAGAACACGTTATCAGAACCATTCAAGAGAGAATGAAGGAAACCGCTGTTAAGGTCATGAGTGAATCACAGGTTGAACAAAAGGCAATTCTTGAAGCTATGAAAATGGAATCGGGTAAGATTACTGCTGAGCAAGCTGCAGAAACCGTGAAAAATTCTGTTGAACAAAAGAACAAAGTAGTTAAAGAGGCGGAAGAACAGTATCAAAAAACAGTAGCAGAAATTATCCGTTTGCGGGATGAAACTGGCGCGATCACGCAAGAACAAGCCGAAAAAATGATTAGAGATGCCCAAGAACAACGAGACGGCGTTGTTGAAAGTGCTACATCGATGCATAACGATGTAGTGGCACAAGCTAAGCTTCAAGCAGAGGAACATGTCAACTACGTGAACTGGGAAACAGGTGAAATTTTAACCAAGTGGCAAAAGCTTCAACGTGATGTGTCAGTGACCGCAGCTTTAATGAAAGGTACAATAAAACAAAAATTAGAGGAAATGCACGCTGATTTTAGAACAAAAACCGCTGAGATCGTAACTGACGGGGTAGGTAAATTTTTTGAATTGAAAGAAGGAATATCTATTGCAATTGAGGCAGCAAGGAAATATGTTTCTGATAAAGTAGACGAAATTAAAGGTTATTTTGCAAAATTAGTGTTGAAATTACCAGAAATAAAACTGCCGGAACTTCCTACGCTTCCCAGCTTAAAAATAACAGGTGATTTTTCTTTAAATCCACCAAAGCTTCCTAAGATTAGTTGGAATGCAAGAGGAGCTTTGTTCACTAGACCAACAGTATTTAATACTCCATTAGGATTGCAAGGATTTGGAGAAGCTGGACCAGAAGCGGCATTACCATTAACAGATAGAGTGCTCGGAACAATTGGTAAGATGATTGCGGATACAATGGCTGGGAATAACCTTAGGAATGGCGATACAAATGTAAATATCTATCCTCAAAAAGCTATTATTGATGAAACTGAAATAACGCGCACAATCCAGCGACTGGAGGTGCTGTATGGCTGATAAAATTTCTTGGATTGATCCGAATGGCACTGAACATCTTTTTGAAACTGATATGAAAGTTCTAAGTGGGATGAACGGTCGATGGATGCCGCCTATTTCATATACAGAAGACAAAGTACCCTTTCAGCCTGGAAGTAGATTAAGGAATGTTAATGTTGAACCAAGAGATGTGGATATTCCTATTTATATCAAGGCAAAGAGTGAAATGAATTTAAAGAATAAAATGCGACAAACTACAAGAATGTTAAACCCATTAAAAGGAGATGGAAAATTAAAAGTAATATCTCCTGATGGAAGTCAACGTGAGCTTTCGTGTCGTTATTTAACGGGGCTAGAAGGTAGGGAAGAGAGAGGTATTAAAGGGGTGCGGTGGCAAAAAGCAATATTGGTTTTCCGAGCATTCGATCCATTCTGGTACGATACTGCAGCAATTGTTAAGTCATTTAAAATTAATGAATCACCGGCGACTTTCTTTCCCTTCTTCCCGTTGCGTCTTACGTCCTCAAGTGTTTTTGCTGACACTTCTATAGATAACACAGGGGATGTAGAAACATGGCCTGAATGGATCATCACGGGACCGGGGGAAAATATTGTTTTACGTAATATGACTACTGGTGAAATTACCCACATTGAAACAAGTGTAGGTGATGGTGAAAGCATAACAATTAACACGAAACCATTTGAAAAGACAGTTACGAAAAATGATGGCACAAACTTATTCCATACCTTAACGGATGAATCATCGTTATGGGCATTACAAGAGGGTAAGAACAGTATCCGACTTGAAATGTCCAATGCTAATGAAGCATCTAGTATTCAATTAACCTACCGTAATCGTTATTGGGGGCCATAATCATGTATCAAATATATATAAGAGACTCCAATTACAAACGAATAGGTGAAATAACTGAGTTTACCAAACTTGAACTAATCCCACGCTTTAATGCAGTGGGTTCTTTTGTGTTGGACATACCTACCGATACAATGGCTGCCAAAGAATTAATTAAGCCGAAATATGGAATCATCGTCAAAAGAGATGGGAAAACACTATTTAGTGGTACGGTAACTGGAAGACATCGGTCATTCACTGTCAAAGGTGATACGTTAACAATAATCGGTAAAGATGATATGAAGGTGTTAGCAGAAACCTTAGCTTTACCCGATCCAAATGGAGATTTAAACTCACAAGCTTATGATGTTCGTACAGGGAAAGCAAGTACCATAATGATGGAATATGTGGATTATAATTGCGGACCAAAAGCCTTGCCTGAACGTAGAAAAATTGTTTTAGGTAATGATGTAGGTTTAGGTAACATCGTGCAAGGAAGAGCTCGTTTCCATAATTTGATTGAGTTTTTATCCTCTCTTGCATTAAAAGGTGGGGGCCTTGGCTTTAACGTTGTACAAGGTGAAAACGGACTGGAATTTGATGTTTACCAATTAGAAGACAAAACCAAGGCTGCTTTTTTTAGTCCGTTGTTGGGGAATCTTGCAAGCTTTGAATATAGCCAAAATAATCCAGAAGCAAACTTTATCGTTGTTGGTGGTGGTGGTGAAGGGAAAGAACGTATCTTACTAACGAAAAATGATAACTCCAGCATTGCCAAGTTTGGACGTATTGAAACGTTTGTGGATCGTCGAGATACAACTGAGGTAGACGAATTGCACCAATCACTGGACGAAGAATTAATCAATAAGGCAGAACAAAACGCTTTTTTATTTACACCTATTGATACTCCTCAGTTAAGTTTTGGAAGAGATTATAATCTTGGTGATAAGGTATCAGTTGTTTTGACAATGCCGAATGAAGTGGTTGACATTGAAACAATTTATTATTTTATCTCAGCTTACCAAGCTGTACCGGTTGATGTTGAGAGACTTAGAAAAGTACAAGAAAAGTTCGAAGTCATTCAAGATATTGTTCGTGAAGTAAAAATCACCATTGATAGTAATGGAGAAACAATTATCCCCGTTGTTGGTACAGAGGAGAGTAACAAATCTAATATTCTGGGCATCTTCGACAAACAAAGAAAACTAGAAAAAAGAATTAATAATCTGGAGAGAAGGTGAGTAATTTTATGACTCAAAGATATTTTCCGTTTGATTCAGGGGCAGGAGGAAACATAACGGAAGTACAATGGACGAAAATGGCTCAACACTGGCTCAAAACTGGCGTTATTAAAGACTATTTAAACGAGCTACAAGTCTATGCAGTCTCATCAGGGATGGAAATTTTCGTGAAATCGGGTGCTGCTTGGATAAAGGGTCATTATTATGAAAATGATGAGGAAATCGTACTAGCCATCGGACAAGACGATGCGGTAAATCCTAGAATTGACAGGGTTATTCTACGGTTAGATTGGATAAGTAACACGATTGGATTGGCGGTATTGCAAGGTGTGACATCTGTTAATCCTGAACCTCCTGCATTAACTCAAAATTCAGCTCGATGGGAAATTCCTTTGGCACAGGTAAGGGTTAATGCAAACATTTCATCTATTGACTTTAATGACGTTGTAGGAGAACGGGCATTTGTTAGAAACGTAAATGCATTTCAAGATAAATGGCTAGTCCCTACTTTGCTAAATAACTGGGTCCCTGCATATAACAGCGAATCTACACCCGCCTATCTGAAGGATGAAATGGGATTTGTTCACCTAAAAGGAACAATTAGAAGCGGGGGAGTAGGGGAAGGTTTACCAATATTCATTTTACCAGTTGGATATCGACCTCTAGAGAAATTACGTATAAGCGCATCGACTCATGACGGGGCAAACTATATAGCATCACGAATCGGAATAAACCCCGATGGTAGAGTTTATTTAGATGCAGGTGGCGTGGGGTCCGTTTATTTTGATACAATTACTTTCAGAGCAGAACAATAAGGTGGAGGCGGGACTAAATGAAATTAGTGTATAGAATTGATAATAGTGGCTATTGGTTGGGGGACGTTATTGTTAATGATAGTACTGTCGTACCACCTGATTGTATTAGAGATAAGCCTCCACATGGATTATTTAAACCAAGGTATGTAAATGGACAATGGACAGAGGGAGCAACAAAAGAGGAAGTTGAATTAATTATTAAAAATTCTCCAAAAGAGCCAACACCACTAGAAAGATTAGCCAAAGACCAAGCGGATCTAATGTTAACCCTGGTCATGAAAGGGGTTATTTAACATGAATTGGTTTGACATTGTAAATCGGTATTATCATGCTGGATTTTATACAAAAGAACAGGTGAAAGTGTTTGTTGTCCAAGAAAAAATAACAGTTGAACAATACGAAGAAATAACTGGGGAGCCTTACATTGCGTAGGGCTTTTTACTTTTATTCGGAGGTGAATCATTGTGGGATATAACACAAATCGATTGTTGAGAGACGCGGAAGGTTACCCAATTCCTCAAGTATATGATCCCAAAACAGACTCGTTTAAACCGGCTACAAAAACTCAAGATGTGTCTGACTCCAATGTCTTGAATGAATTAAAAAAGTTAAATGAAAGTAACGGCATAGCTTTACAAGCCTATGATAAATCTGTTGATGCATTAGGTAAATCGCAGGCAGCAGAAACTAATTCAGTAGCAGCTCTAGAAACCGCAAATGATGCGAAAACAATTGCTTCCACAGTGAAAGAAGAATTTGACCAAGTAGTTTCTGAAGCAGGAGAATCCAATCCAGAGATCGTTCAGGCTCGTGGTGGAGAGGTAAATTTAGGCGCCCGATTAAACAAAATCAATGAACAATTAAAGGAAAGTGAACAGCAAACCATCACTCTAAAACACGGATTAAACGTCATCAACAGTGACCAAGCGAGTCCGTTAAAAGTTGATTTTTATGGGAATACTTTGGTGAATTTGTTAGGTGAAGATGGCGGTTTTGAAACAGATTCAAACGGTGATGGTGTTGCAGATGGTTGGGTTTTAAGTGCAGGACAAGCAAATAACATTTCAGTTGTAACAAATAAGCAAAGACTAACATTTAATGGTACTCATTTATGGCACTCTATTAAAAAGACAGTTAAGTTAGAAAGTGGATTATATTATTTAGCTGTTGTTGATTCAACATTTTCCACAACTGGGGACGATACAAGAGGATTATCAATTATTGTTAGTAAAAAAAGTGATAACTCAACAGTTAGCTTTAACACTAAAGGGAGTTCAAAACTTAGCATATTAAAGTTCACCGTACCTTCTAGTGGAGATTATGATATTAGTTTGCAAACTTCAACTGCGTTTGCCGCAAGTGGATATGTTGATATGAATAATGCTAGATTGTACCCTATTTCCAAAAATAGCTACGACAAAATAGGCGTATCCTTAACTGATGCAGACATAGAAAAAATGTTCCCTTATGTAGATTCTGTGCAACATGTGAAGAATCCCGTGGTGACGGTTGAGGGGGCAAACTTGTTACCACCGTTTAATGAGTGGAATTTACATGGTAATGCTAAGGTAATTAGCCCTTATGAGTTAGAACTTAATTCAACTGGATTAACACAATCGAGTGATGTGTTCATTCCTGTTTTGCCTAATACAACTTACAGCTTTGCCAAAGGTAAAGTGTCAATAAATGGCGAATATGTATTATCTCCAAGAGGAAGAGATAAGCAAAGTTTAGGATATTCAGCATATCCAAACGGTGTATTTACTACACAGAACGATGTGTATTTTGTACAAATATATGTTCGTAATGGTAATGCAACTACAACGGGCAAGTTCACATTCTCTCAACCAATGTTCAACATCGGTTCAACACCAAAACCATTCGTTCCTAGAAATCCAAGTTATTTATATGCAGAAACAACCCTAGCAGGAAATGCCGATAAAAAAGATATTTTATCCTTTAATGAGTCGGTGGGACGATGGGAAAAGCGTAAGGCCTGGGAAACTGATAAAGTATTGGATGGTAGTTTGGGATGGCTATTCCACCAAGACTATGGTGATTACATTGCTGTTAAAGCATTAAGCTTATTACCCGATGCAAAATCAGTAATCACAGAAGGCGAAGGTGGTATTCTAGTTGGAAATGCAAAATTTTATAGATTAGGTGTAACAACATCAGGGGCAGACCGTTTTCAAATTACTACAAGCAAAGACCTTTATATTAACTTACTTCAAGCCGATACAGGTTGGCTTGATGGGATGACATTAACATCAGGTCTAATAAAATCTTACTTTAACGGTTGGAAATATACGGGCGATGGTACAAATCATTCATGGGAAAGTTTAGTCGATGGATCAGCACCATCAGCCAATACTCTTGCGTATGTGGGTGCAAACAAAGCACCAAACTTTACACCTTATAAATTGACTTATCAGCTTGCAAATCCGGTGATTGAGCCTGTGACAGTTGAAGGTGATTTGAGTATTCAAGGGAATGCACAAGTTGAGGTTGGTAGTGGGGTTATTGTGAGGGAGAAAGTAACTCCATCTAAACATCCTACTAGTGAGGATAGGTACATTAATATAAACGGGCATCCAAGTATCGCAAATTCTAATTTAAGCAAGAAAACATCAAAAATCATAGCAATTTATAAAAATGGAGAACAAGATGCATCTTGGGTGATTTTAAAAGATTCTTATTCGTATGGCAATGAGAGGGGATATACCAAGTCGTTCGACCCAGCAGCCGAATACACAGTCACCTACGAAGTCCTAGAGAAACAAGCTATGACAACCAATCTAAACGAAGTCAAAGCAACATACCAAAACTCGTTAAAATCGTCATTTAATCAAGTTGTGGTAAAACAGGGTGACATTGCGACAGACCAATCCATCTTAAAACGTCAAATGCTTGATGTGCTTGTGCGTCTGGAAGCAGGAGGTATGTAAAATGAACGAACTAAAAGAGTATTTGAAACGTGAATTAGGTATTACCGATGAACAGTACGAGCAACTTGTAAAAGAAAAGCAAGAACAATCACCAATGAATGATTTAAACAATATTGCGCTTGTTGAAGCGTTGCAGATGCAGAATCTAAATGATCTTAGTAATATGGTCGCAATGCTTATGATGAAAGTTGCTGAATTGGAGGGAAAGGTTAATGCTTAACTTTTATATTGCTTCAGTACAATACGGGTATATGCCATTTGAGGACGTGCCAGAACGTTTTAAAACTGATGTTGCTGAAGCGTTGGGGATTGATTACCCAACATTTTAATACAATTATTATTAAGTCCTAAAGAATAGGGCTTTTTATTTTGCCTTGAAAGGGTGGAGGAAAAGTGAATTTATTAAAAACTGTATTAGGAAATAATACTTTGTTTAGCGAAAGGTTTAGAGAAGGGTTGTTTACTCTTGGACCTATTGCAACGGTTCTAAATATCATATTTGGAATTGGTAATCTTATTTGGGTATTAATATTAGCTTTTACGATTGTTATTGATTGGATAGGTGGAACAAGGGCTGCAAAGGTTGATGGATCTTATTCTAGTGATTACGGAAAGGCGGGCATTAGTCGAACTGTTGTCATGTTGTTATTATCTGCTTTTGGTAACTTGGTGGATATTGCACTAGCTTCAACCTTAAAAATAAATGGATTTGAGTTCGGCATCTTCTTTTTCCTTATTACAGGGGGATTAATTTATCATACATTGATGAGTGCAGCTGCAAACTTCGAGAGGGCAGGTTGGGGAAGATGGGTGCCTGTAAAGGTTATCGAAAGTGTCGCTTCGGAAATTCAAGCAAAGACGCAACGATCAAACGAAAGAAAAGAAAACATTAATTCTAAGTAAGCTATCTCATACGAGGTAGCTTTTTGATATTTGAAAGGAGAGGTTATTAATGAGCATTGAAATCAAGCAAGCCATTTTAACCAAAAACGATTGTTTCAAAGCTGGACAGAAAATTACTGTTAAAGGGCTTATGCTGCACTCTACTGGAGCTAACAACCCAAAATTATGTAGATACGTTTCACCAGACGATGGTATTCTAGGAACTCCTAGTTCATCCCACTGGAATCAACCACGACCAGGCGGACGACAAGTGTGTGTACATGGCTTCATTGGCAAGGATAAGGATGGGGTAGTTCGTACTTATCAGACGTTGCCATGGAATCATCGTGGATGGCATGCTGGTGGAGCTGCTAACGATACTCATATTGGTGTAGAGATTTGTGAGGATGACCTAAAGGATCCAGTATATTTCGCTGCTGTTTATAAAGAGTCAGTAGAGTTATTCGCTATGTTGTGTAAACAGTTCAACCTTAACCCAGATAAAGATATTATCTGTCACTCAGAAGGGTACAAACTTGGCATTGCGTCTAACCATGCAGACGTTATGCACTGGTTCCCTAAACATGGTAAAAGTATGGATACATTTAGAAAGGATGTGAAGAAAAAAATGGCTACACCTACACCATCAAATGCACATGTGAGAGTAGTTGGGAACAGCGAATATGTCGGTAGAAAACTAATCGTAAAAAATGATGGGCTTTGGTTCTACAATGCACCACGTTGGGAAGTTTGCGACGGTACAAGTGATAAAGGACATACATTCACAATTGTTGAGGAATTAATCGTAGACGGTAGAAAAATGGTCAAATGTCATGACGGCAAATATCGTACTGCTGACCCTAATTTTGTAGAAATTACACCTAAGCCTTTGGATTGGCCATATAATGTCCAGATTGAAAACATCACTCATAAAGAAGCACAGGAGATAGTAAGAATGATTCAATCTCGTTATAAAGCAGCAAAGGTGTACGGTGTGTTAAAGTAAGGTAAAATGAAGTTATAAGTTGCAGAAGTCTTGGGTATAAAAGTTACTAAGGACGTGATGATATGCAACATGAAGAAAATTTTCCAAAAGGACTTTTCTGGGGAACGCTACTCAGTATACCTTTGTGGTTATCGTTTTTTGGATGGATAATGATATTTCTAATTGGTTAAGTTATTAATACTCCAATTATTTTCCCTTAGTAGTAGCCCTGTCTCTCCGGAGATGGGGCTTTTTTATTTTAGTTAAAATGTTGAGAAGTGTGACAAACTTAACTGCATTTGGTTATTCTTAGATTTATAATCAAGTTGAGGATTGCGTGGAAGTCAGAAAGGAGGATGCTGGCTTCGCGCAAAAGCACCTGTTTGAGATGGACAGATAGGTGGCTTTTTATGAAATTAAAAGCCCCCACATTAAGGTGAGGACTCGCAATATTAGTTAGCTTATCTTATTCCTTTGTTTTACTTGATAATTGTGTAATGCAATGTTTAATCTTTTGATGTCATTTACAGATAAATCAACAAACTGTACGCCATATGATATCGACTGTCCTTTAATATGATCTTCTCTTCGGATAATTTTACCTTTTAATTCGAATTCCTCATCCTGGAAATTAAAGCTTATTTTCATAATAATGTTGTATTTAACTGGGAATTCATAAGATGTTATAAATTTCAGACCACCTATACTTAAATCCTCAATTACACCATTAAATGACTTGTTTTTTAGTTTTCCTAAAGAATTATTACCAAAATCTATCAAAGTAAAGGAACCTTCAATTCCAGGTAGGGCGATTCTATAGGACTTTCTTTTATCAACTGGTTTGAATCTATTTTCTTTAACTAATTGACTTTTTAATGATTTATTATTTTTGCTTAAAGTTTCAATTAAATGACCTTGTTTTAGTAATTTACGTTCATCTCTAAGAAATAATATTAACAAAAAAATCAAAATTATAGTTTGTGATAAAACTATGTAGCTCAAAAATATCACCTCATTTAAACAACTTGAATGGCTTTAGGTCTTCCTAAAATAAAGCCTTGACCATATTTAACACCAATAGCTTTTGCAATTGCTAAATCCATTTCAGTTTCAAGTCCTTCAAGTACTAAATTAATATTATGATTATTAGTGTAATGAAGAATTGTCTTGATTAATTCCTGTTTTTTAGGTTCCCTATACAAGTTGTTAGAAAAATATTTATCTAACTTAATAAAATCCGGATCAAGCTCAATTATGGATTTGAGATTGGAATTTCCTTTTCCGACATCATCAATTGCAAAGAGTATTCCCTCTGATTTTAATTTTGAAATACTCTCTTTTAAACTAGAATAATCAGTAATTGTTTCCATTTCACTAATTTCAAAGATGACTTGTTGACTAAAGTAGTTGTTATCGGTAATAATTTTCTTTATAAAGGGTAGGAAATTTGTATTTGTAAGGGTAGATGGAAATACATTTAAAAACAAATATCCGTCCTTTTTTGAAAATCCTGCCGAATGGTAGGTAAATGCAGCTTTATGAATAGACCGCGAATCTAATTCATAGAGCTGTTTTTCTTTTTTTGCAAGGTTAAAAGTTTCTTCGGGATTTACATAATCTGAGGTTCTAAGGAGTCCTTCAAATCCTATCCTTGTCCATGTATGAATATCAATAATAGGCTGGAAAAAGTGTGAAAATAATTCATTTTGAATCAAATCACTAATCATTTTTAGTAATCACCCCTTTCATTCTAATTTTCTGAATAAAAAAAGATGACTACACCGAAATAAAACGGGAGTCATCTTTTCTCCGCTAATTTCGGTAACTCGACTACCATAGCAAGATTGCTTTAGGTTCGTAGCTTTGCGTCCTTATCTTTCGATAAGTTTGCCTTTATCGTATAGCATATTCAAATGTAATCCTTTTTCCATATTCTAGAATAAGACAAAAATCGAAAAATTTCAACATAAATAGACAAATAGATTAGTAATGAATAAAGAAAAAGTCGTTTTATGTCGAATGTTGTGTATTTTTATTATGAAACATTCGTGTTTCTGTCACATTTGTAAAAAGGTTTGTCCCTTAGCTTATTGAATACTTTTAAGTAAGGGGATGTTAATATGATTATTAATACAGAAATTAAAGAATTAACCGCAATTCAGGAATTTAGCAATGGTAAATTTGACAGTAGCAGAGATTACAAATGGTCAGTTTGATGTGTTTGTATTGCCAACGCAGTGGGGACATCAAGAAGTAAGGGTTACAAAATCGGGTAACAAAGAAGAAATTGTAACTGAAGCATTGAAGGAATTTGAGGAATTGAATAAAGTTAAATTATCATGAAAAAAGGCCCTGTCTCTTAGCTGAGGTAGGGCTTTCTCATATTAGAATTGGTTTTGGGTCCAGGACTCATTCTAAATGCTGGATAAATATCGGTAATTAGTGTATATTTATTCCTGTCGTGATTTTATTGAAAGGAGAAATATCCAGTGAGGCGTCTTACAGATCAACTATTAATTGAAGCATATGATCAAGCCAATAAATTAAAGTTGAATAATGAATTCATTTCCCTTTTGAAGACTGAGATGCAAAGAAGGAACCTTAACGATAATAACCATCACGAAACTCCATTGTACTCTTCAAAATACACCTCAAGATTAACTACATAAAAGAATACAATCTCGGACTCTTGCATTGAAATCATACTATAATAAATGGATTAAAAAAGCCTTATCTCTTATTGTGATAGGGCTTTTAAAACGGCAAATCATCCTTCGGTGGTATTCTCCTTATCTGCCTCGTTAATTCCGTTATATCCTTATTTCCTTCATAAAGAACCTTCTTTATTAATGTTTCCCTATATCCAGTTTGTTTGATTATGTCCTGTATGTACTGATAGGCGATGATGGCCACAGTAAGATCAGGGTTATTTTTATATTCCCTTGGATTGATATCAAAAGCCCCACCACTTCGAAGTTTGCTCCCCTCGATGTCTAAAAACACATCTATATTTACTTTCATAATAATCTTCCTTTTTTTCTAAAAATCATATCATAAAACGGTCATACGAGTCATACCCTGTACAAAGGGGGTGGGACAATTGAGTAGTAATAGGAGTAAAAATAAAGTAGTAAAATCAGTGTCTTTTAATATCACAAATGAAGAAGATGTAAAGTTTTTAGAACACATTGGCGAAACGAATTTTAGCGGCTATGTTAAAGACCTTATAAGAGAAGATGTTAGGCGCCGTAACCAACCATTGAAAATCGTAAAAAAGACAGAGAGAGGGGGAGTTAAAATTGATTTAAGGGGTAGTAATACCCCTCCCTCCTCTCGGGCTCTCGTGTAACACTGTAACACGGTTGACGTTGTCAATTGACACTACTTTTTCAAAAGGAGAGAAAAGAGATGGGAGTAGAGGAGTTAATTGAAAAGCTAATGGAGTATTCAGCGAATAGCATGAAATTGTTTCAAGAAGATAAAATAAGCCACGAAGAAATGGAGAGAAGGGTAGCGAGTGTGCACTTGCAGTTGATGGAGTTTAACAAGGCTGGTGTCGGTGTATGATAGAAGGGAAGGGACTAGGTAGTAAGAAAATTAACCGTGTGAACTTGTCTCTGTCGAATAGTTATAACAAAAAATTGAATCGACTGGCTACAGCTTGCAATATGAAGCCTACGACATTAGCAGCTCGATTAGTTGAGTTGAGCCTGGACAATAATAAGCTTGTCTCACAGTTGCAGGATGAGTATTGCACACATCATGCTTATCGAGTCATACCGGTAAAAAAATATGGCAGTAATGATATCGAATACTTGCTTCAGGGGGACTGATCATGAGCTGGATGTATTTTGTATCAGGTGGCATTTCCTTTATGTTTGCTTATTTCTTATTTACTGGAGAAAGAGAAAATGACGCAGATGATTCAGAAGAAAATGATGATATAGAGGTGAATGATCATAAAACAAGAAGAGTTGAATTATCATGCCAAACATGCCGGAAATTAAAATGGCATAGAGAGATTGAAACGTACTTATTTGAATGCATGAAATGTAAAAGAAGAGTCGATTTAAGAAAGAAAGTGTCTTGAAAAAAAGAGCCTATCAAATTGATAAGCTCATGATGAATAGTGATACCATTAATGATACCGTTTTTTAATAAAAACATAAAAAAGTAATGAAAAATTGATTGCACATATATTCATAAACCTTGATTTTATGCACTTATACGTTTATCATTCGTTTATACATAGTCGAGATGGAAGGTTCAATCGGATAATAAATCAAAGAAACTCGTTTGAGAGACGGTGCGGAAAAAGTTGTGTAAATAGGTTTCAAATCAATCCTCCTTGGCAAGAATTAGGATAAATAATTTTTGCCAAGGAGGTTTTTTCTACATGAAATTACCAAAGGAATTAATCAGAGAAATTGTAAAGGAACAAAAATTCACTAGTACCAATCAAATCATGGAAACGATCAAAGAAATGTTTTCCGATGTATTGGAGGAAGTGCTCCAATGTGAAATTGATGAGCAACTGGGTTATGAAAAGCATCAACGTCGAAATGATGGACCTAATAATTATCGAAATGGTTCAACAAAACGGAAACTAAAAACACAATTTGGTGAAGTTGAAGTAAATGTTCCTAGAGACAGAAATGGCTCGTATGAGCCGCAAATTTTGGACAAATACCAAAGAAATGTGGACGGACTAGAAGAAAAGATTCTTTCCCTTTACGCTCATGGTATGTCTACAAGGGATATCAAGGAACAAGTCAAGGATCTCTATAATATTGAGATTTCCTCAGAGCTAGTTAGTAAGATTAGTGAAAAGATTATGCCACAAGTAAATGAGTGGCAGAGCCGTCCACTTGAAGCCTATTATCCTTTTATTTTTATGGATGCCATTCATTATAAAATTCGGGATAATCACCAAATTGTCTCGAAGGCAGCTTATGTTGTTTTGGGAATTAACAATGAAGGATATAAGGAAATATTGGGTATTTGGGTTGGTGGAAATGAAAGTAGTAAGTTTTGGTTAGGTGTGTTGAACGATTTGAAAACGAGAGGCGTTAAAACAGTTAATCTTTTCTGCGTAGATGGGCTTACAGGGTTTAGAGAGGCCATTCAAGCTGTGTATCCTTTCGCTAGTATTCAACGTTGTATCATTCACCAGATTCGTTCAAGTACAAAATACGTTTCTTATAAACATTTAAAAGAATTTGTCGCTGACTTAAAATTAATCTATACTTCCATCAACGAGGAATCGGGAATGGAAAGGCTCATAGAATTTAAAGAAAAATGGGGTAAAGAGTATCCATCTGCCGTAAAATCATGGGAAGAAAATTGGGATATTTTAGCTACCTTCTTTGCATATCCTCCAGAAATTAGGAGAATAATATATACTACGAATATTATCGAAGGACTACATCGTCAATTTAGGAAAGTGACAAAAACAAAGTCTATTTTTCCTAATGATGATAGTTTAAGAAAGATGCTTTATTTAGCATCTCAAAACATTACCAAAAAATGGACGATGCGTTACCGTAATTGGGACATGATCTTGAGCCAGCTTGAGATATTGAACCAAACATCATAATTGGGGACTCTGTCCCCAAACCCCTGAAGTTTAACGCATTTGTTTTCCCTAAAACGGACAAAAATAACGGACAGATCAAGTCCGTCCGTTTTAGTGTAAAAACCATAAAACCGCTCAGGTTGCACTTCTGCATTGCCCTATCCTGTTTTATGGTAAAAGGCAATTATAGTATTGCCAGGTTATATTTTTTCATACCTATTATTTCTTGCCTTGCGAAGATTGTTGAATATTACTTACACAAGATTTTACGCAGACCCGTTTGAGATCATCTCAAACGAGTTTTTTTAGGCTCTATAATATGTGTAGCCCTTTTATCTGACTTCCAGAAATCTCTTATCATACCCTAATCTTTCAGAAGCTTCATTTCCAGCGTTCATCACTTTTTTAGCGATATCCGGCACCTTATAATCTGGTATACGCTGAAGAGGACCTACTATATTTATGGCGGAAATAACTTTTCCTGTAAAATCACGTATAGGTGCTGACACGGATCTTGTTCCTTCAGTTAATTCCTCAGTACTAATCGCATACCCTCTTTCTCGGACTAATTCTAGTTCCCTTCGCAATTCATCGGGATCTGTAATACTTTTACTTGTATAAGCATGCAACCCTCTTTCGATTGCCTTTTCCACAAGATTTTCTTCACCAAAAGCAAGGAGTACTTTGCCAGAGCTCGTACAATATGCAGGGTTTTTCCTTCCAAGGTGGGTAAGTATTCGAACCGGATGGCTACATTCTTCCTTATGAATATAAATGGTATCCAAACCATCTAGAATCGATAAATGTGCTGTTTCTCCGGTGTCATGTACTAATTTATGTAGTAGGGGGGCAGCTTCTTTATGGATTTCCAGGTGATTTGTAACAATGCCACCTAGTGTCAAAACAGATAATCCAAGCTTATACTTTCCAGTCCTTTTCTCTTTTACTACAAAACCTTCATGAGCTAGAGTAGTAAGTAAACGGCTTACCGTACTTTTTGCCAGACCGAGAGATTCTGAGAGCTCACTCACACTTTGTGTTGGTTCAAATGTAGAAAAACTTTTAAGAATTCGTAATGCATTACTGACGGATGAGAGAATTTGTGGATTATTGTTATTCTTTGACATTTCCATTCCCCTTTCGTTCGTAGTTCCATATAAAGGAACATATTCATTTACGCTTCTTACAGCATTTGTCCAAAAATAATAGTATCTTCTAAAAATTCTATCATTTTTATTCAGTTGTGTACACGAAAAGATAACGTATACAAATAAAGTTGTTATGTGTTCCACATAGAGGGACTCAGCACTTTTGTTTATGTTTTTTCACTCATATAATGGGAATTAGTTTTGAGACTATTAAGAATAATTGTGAAATATAAGGAGGAGAATATCAATCATGGATACCAGAGTAGGAAAATCAGGAAATCAATTAATGAGCCCATTTATTTGTAAAGGTTTAGAGCTGAGAAACCGCGTTGTAATATCACCACTTTGTCAATATTCGGCAGTTGATGGAATGCCTAATGACTGGCACTATGTACATTATACCTCAAGGGCAATAGGGGGAGCGGGACTTATTATTATTGAAATTACAGGCGTCGAACCAGATGCTAGAATTACAGAGGATGGACTAGGTCTTTGGTCTGACCAGCATGCTGCAGCATTTAAGAGAATTGTGGATAGCTGCCATCAATATGGTTCTAAGATTGGAATTCAAATTGCACATGCGGGACGAAAATCAGAATATCTCCCTGTACCTGTATCTTCAACAGAAAAGCCGTTCGATCCTACTTTTAATCGACCAAAAATGCTCACAACAGATGAAATTAAAGAAATCGTTGAAAGCTTTCGTTTAGCTGCAAGACGTGCTGTAAAAGCTGGTTTTGATACGATTGAAATTCAAGGTGCACATGGTTATTTAATTCAACAATTTCATTCACCATATATCAACGATCGTACGGATGAGTATGGACAAGATTTGACTAAATTTGGTGTAGAAGTAATTAAAGCTGTCAAAAGTGAAATGCCAGTTGATATGCCATTAATTATGCGTGTGTCGGCCAAGGAGTATGTCGCCGGTGGATATGATGTCGATTACATGAAACAAGTTTGTAAGCAATATGAGAAAGCTGGAGTTGACATGTTTCATATTAGTTCTGGAGGCGAAGCTTCTTATGAAGAATCTGGAATGACACCTCGAGGTAACCCTGAATCAAAACAAGGGTATCAAGTGCCATTTGCAAAATCCTTTAAGCAATCCTTTGATATACCGATTATTGCTGTTGGGAGAATAGAAGACCCTCGATTTGCCAATTCGTTAATTGAGAACAATGATGCTGATCTTGTTGCGATTGGAAGAGCGATGTTAAAAAATCCATATTGGCCGCTTAGTGCAGCAGCAGAACTGGAACAACCCATTCCTACGCCAAGACAATATGAAGCCGCATTTGAATTTAAGGTTTCCTATGCTCCGCAGTAAGAGGAAGAAATGAGACAAGTAAAAAACTTTATAAAAATACCGGATAATGGGAACGGGTTCGGTTACAAGCAAAATGCTTTATACTGATGCTCGTTCTTTTTTTTAGCAACAATATAATAAACTTTTAAAGTGGAAAAAAGGAACTCAGCTCTTTTAAATTTTTATAATTTTTTTAATCTTGTTCCACATAGAGGAATCTAGCGCTTTTGTTTGCATTATTGACTACCTATAATAGAAACTAGTTCAGAAATATAATCTTGTAAACAAGTAGAAAATCCCATATTTTTTTACAATGAATTATCCGAATAATGGAAATTAACTAATTTTTCATACAGATATGTAAGCGATTTCTATTATTGGATGACTCATTCAATAACAAAAGAAATTGGAGGTAAATGAAAATGACATTATCAAATGCAAAACAAAAAGAGGTAGAACTTACAGAACTAGATTTGAAATTATCGAATGTTGCACACATTGGTCATGCGTCAATCAATGTGACTAATCTTGAAAGATCTACATGGTTTTTTACTGAGGTTCTTGGACTTCATGTTTCTGCAGAGGAAAAAGATAAGGTTTATCTAAGAGCATGGCAGGATTGGGACCATCACACATTGGTTCTCAATAAGTCCGAAACATCCGGACTGGACCATTTTGGCTGGCGAGTTAACTCAGAAAAGTCGCTTTATGCATTCGAAAAATCGTTAAAAGAATCAGCTACAGACTATGAGTGGATTGAAGGTGGAACTGAACTAGGACAGGGTGATGCTATTAAATTCTACAGTCCATCTGGTATTCCTGTTGAGCTTTATTGGGAGATGGAGAAGTACTCAAACCCACTGACTGCTTCCAAATTGCCAAGTCATCCAATGAAATACACTGGAAAAGGTGCAGCACCTCGCCGCTTTGACCATGTGAATGTGATGGTGAATGATGTTGCAAAAGAGCAGGAATGGTGGACAAATTTTCTAGGAATCCATCATCGTTACTATATCCAAAATGAAGTCGATGTTCGTCTTGGCTCATGGCTAAGTAAAACAAATATTGCACATGAAATTGCCCTTATGCGCAACAGTAATCAATCAGGGGCACTTCTTCATCACGTAGCTTATTTCTTGGATTCCCCAGATGAATTGCTGCGTGCACTGAATATCATGGCTGAAAATGACATCAAAATCGAGTGGGGACCAGGAAAACATGGTACAAGTGGTGCACAATTCCTTTATGCTTTTGAACCTTCAGGAAACCGAGTTGAACTGTGGACAGGTGGAATGCTTATTTTCGCACCAGACTGGGAGCCAATTGAATGGCAATCAGGAACGGGACAGTTTGGGCTTGATATGTGGGGCAGCACACCACCAAAAAGCTACTTAACTTATGGTACGGAAATAAAAAAATAGATAGATGGTTCATTAGATTTTAAGAAAGGAGGGATTTTAGCTTTGGCAAAAAAGTTACGAATTGATTTTCATACACACATCATTTCTGAAGATTTTCCAGACCTGGCAGCAAAGTATGAAGATGACCGATTTCCAACCTTTGAAAAGACATGCAGTTGTGGTGCAGAAATTAAGATACAGGGCAAAACATTTAGAAAAATTACAGACCAGACATGGGATCCTGAAAAGCGAATAGAAGACATGGATAAGGAGGGTGTTGATATTCAGGTACTGTCACCCATTCCAGTTACTTTCACCTATTGGTCGGATTCACAAGCAGGATTGGAGCTTGCCCAGTCACAAAATAATTTTATCGCTTCTGTAGTAAAGAAATACCCGGATCGATTTATTGGAATGGGCACAGTCCCACTTCAAGATATTCATCAGGCGATAGGCGAGATGGAGAGGGCTGTTTATGAGCTTGGGCTTAAAGGAATTCAAATAGGATCCAATGTGAACGGACTGAATCTAGATGACGATTCCCTGTACCTTTTTTTTGAGGCGGCAGCAGAAATGGGTATTCCACTTTTTGTCCACCCATGGGCAACGCTTGGACGAGAAAGGTTGCAACGTTTCAATTCAATGTATACAGTCGGAATGCCATCGGAAACAGCACTAGCAGCAGGAAGCATTATTATGAGCGGAATGCTGGACAAGTTGCCAAATCTAAAAATTTGTTTTGCGCATGGTGGAGGCTCGCTGCCTTATATCCTTCCTAGAATGGATAAAGGCTGGGAAGTGTGGCCTGATACTCGGAATACAGAAAAACCACCAAGTTACTATGCGAAAAAACTGTATTATGATTCACTCGTTTACGATCCGGATAATTTGAAATTTATGATTGAACGTTTTGGAACAAAGCAAATTATTGCCGGATCTGATTATCCATTCCTTCTTCGCGAAAAGCCGGTGGGAAAGGTTATAGACAGCCTTGGGGAGATTTCAGAAGAGGATGCAAAATGTATGCTAGGACAAAATGCATTGGATTTTCTTGGATTGAATGAATTCGTTAAATCTTGATCGTAAAAACGGGGGGAAAATTATGAAAAAGTTTAAATTAGTGTTTGTGCTTGTTGTGATGACAGCTGTTCTTTTCTTGAGTGCATGTGGTGACAGTGGTGAGAAGAAAACAAGTGGTAGTGAGAGCAGTGAGGAGGGGAAAACATATGACTTTAAAATGACATATGTAACCCAAACTGGTCACAACTGGCATAAATTTGGAGAGAAATTTAAAGAAGAATTAAATACGAGATCGGATGGAAGAATGAAGCTGGAACTTTATCCTGCTGCTCAATTAGGACCTGAAGCGGATATGGTACAGCAGATGGCTAGTGGCTCACTTGATTTTGCAGTACTTACAGTACCGTATCTAAGTACTCGGATTCCTGAATTTGATGCATGGAATCTACCGTTCTTATTTGATGATTTGGAAGCTGGTGTCGCAGCCACAGAAACAGAACCTGCACAGGAAATGCTTGGATTACTTGATAAACAGGGACTTAAAGGATTGGGTTATTTGCATGCGGGAACTCACAATCTACTTCTCAAAGAGGAACCAGTTAAAACATTGAAAGATGTAAATGGGAAGAAATTGCGTTTTACAGGTGGAGCTTCTGTATTAGATTTTTGGAAAGGACTTGGATCAAGCCCAATCGCGATGGGGTTGCCTGAAGTATATAATGCCCTGCAGACAGGTGTAATTGACGGTATTTCCATTGATAAAAATGCATTATTATCTGAAAAATACTATGAAATTGCGAAAGACTATGTATTGACAAGGCATATGATTTTTGGCGGTGTGGTAGCTACTAGTCTTACAAATTATGATAATATGCCTGAGGCTGATCGTAAAATTGTTGATGAAGCATTTGCTGCGGCTCAAAAGTGGGGTACAGAACAACTACTTATTAATGATGTTGAGGACCAAAAGAAACTAGAAGACCTCATCAATATTTATGAACTAGATAACCGTGATGAATTCATTGAAGAGGCGAAAAAAGTACATGAGGAGTACGCCGGTAAAAACGAATTAATTAAAGAATTTATTGATGCAGTGAAGAACAAATAATTTATACAGGGGTTGTCTTAATACAGAGATGTATGCTGATGAAGACAACCTCTCTTTGATATCTATATGGAGGGTTATTGCCATGATAGGAAAATTAGCAGGGAAGAATGCGTTAATAACCGGTGCTTGTAGTGGGATTGGGCTGGCAGATGCTATCGAATTTGTAAAAGAAAAAGTAGACACTATTATTATGGTTAGCAATGATCATGAAAGATTAGTAGAAGCAAAAGGGATTGTAAAACAATACGGAAATACTGAAATCATTACGTATCATTTTGATATATCTAATGAGAATGATTGGAAATGGTTTATTGACGAGGTAAGCCAAAAAATAAACAAACTGGATGTTTTGGTTAATAATGCGGGTGTGAACAAACGAGATACAATTCAGGACTGTACCCTAGAAGACTGGAATCGTATTATTGCCGTTAATCAAACGGGTGTATTTCTTGGAATGAAATATTGCCTGCCTTTACTAATAAAATCAGGAAAAGCTTCTATTATTAATATGTCTTCAATAGTTGGCCTGACTGGTTATTTTGCAGTAGCCTATACAGCTTCAAAATGGGCTGTCAGGGGAATGACAAAATCAGCTGCTGCGGAATTTGGCAAATTTGGGATTCGTGTAAATTCTGTTCATCCGGGTTTTATTAGTACACCTTTAAATAAAACCATTCAGGATCTAATCGAAGTATCAAATGATATGAATCCATTGGGAAGAGCCGGGGAACCTACTGAGATTGCAAAGGCAGTGACGTTCCTTGCTTCAGATGATGCTTCCTATATGACAGGCTCTGAAGTGATACTTGATGGAGGCCTAACCTCCGGGGGCCAGTTTAAGCCAATTGCGAATCAATTCAATATTTACTAAGGGGGGATGATAGTGAAAGCAATAAGTGATGGTATTTTTAAAGTGGAAAAAATAGTGGTGATTATTTTAATACCGGTCATGTTGCTTGCAATGGTATTTGATATCTTTTTCCGTTATTTTGTTCAATCTCCATTGGTTTGGGCACAGGAGCTTACACTTTATACATTTGTTTGGTGTAGTTTTATTGGTGCAAGCATGAGTGTTAAATCGAAAGAGGCTGTTGCAGTAACCCTTTTCGTTGACAAAATTAATGCTAAATTACGAAATGTCCTTATTATAGCAGGTTTGATTATCTCTGCTGTTTTTTGTGTTTTTGTATTCTCTTTATCAATTAACTGGATTACAAATCCAAGTATTCTATTACAAAAATCCATTACCACACAAACTCCAATGATTTTTATGTATATATGCATTCCAGTAAGTCTGCTCTTTATGTCCATCCATTTTGTCAATTGGTTTCTTGAATCAATAAAGTGTAGCCGAGAAGGGAAGGTGATTGAATGACGCTGACAATGCTGATATTTGCGATTGTGCTTCTTATAAGAGTCCCAATAGCAATTGTTTTAGGTATTGCGGGCCTTGTACTGTTATTTGTAAGCGGGAACGGTGATATGCTTATCAACTCACCGCAACGTTTATTTTCCTCTCTGGAAAGCTATAGTTTACTAGCCATACCTTTATTTATGCTAGCGGGTGAAATCATGAATACGGGTGGTATAACGAGTCGTTTGGTCAATTTTGCACAAAAATTCGTTGGCCATTTTAGAGGCGGTCTGGCATATGTAAACATTGTAGCGAATACCTTTTTAGCTTCCATTATTGGTTCAGCTGCAGCGCAAATTGCAATGATGACGAAGATTATGGTTCCTGCAATGGAAAAGGAAGGATATAAGCGTGAATTTGGGGCAGCTACGACAGCAGCAGCGGGAATGCTCGGACCCATTATTCCGCCAAGCATGCTATTTATTATTTATGGTGCAACTGCAGGTACATCTATTGGAGATATGTTTCTAGCAGGAATTATCCCCGGAATTCTGTTATCTTTATCATTTATTATTTTGGTTGCTTATCTCGGATATAAACAAAGCTTTCCTTCAAAACCTAAAGCTTCGTGGGGAGAAAGAGGAAAGTCCCTTTTTAAGATTATACCGGCATTATTAGTTCCAGGGATATTGATTTGGGGAATTGTAACTGGTGTTTTTACTCCAACGGAATCAGCGGGAATTGCATGTGTAATTGCATTGGTTGTCGGCTTATTTATTTATAGAGAACTAGATTTTAAAAAACTCCCGGGTATTATGGTAAATACAGCGATTTCCACATCAATTGTAACTTTGCTCATTGCGATGGCAAATATTTTTGGCTGGGCAATGACATTTGAACGGGTTCCTCAGGCAATTGCAGAATGGATGACAACCATTTCGGACAATCCTTTTGTCTTCTTAATTCTTGTGAATGTCTTATTTTTGATGTTAGGCATGCTCGTTGAGGGGATTGCCTTAATAATTATTCTAACTCCTATTTTCGTTCCGATTTTACCAGCTTTTAATATTGATCCAATCCAATTTGGAGTCATTATTTGTTTGAATGTTGTAATCGGTATTCTGACACCGCCGGTTGGATCTGGTTTATTTTTAGCAACATCCTTAGGAAAGGTTTCGATTGAATCATTTGTAAAGGCTGTTTTGCCATTTGTTCTAGTATCTATCATTGTATTGTTGCTAGTTACGTTTATTCCTGAGATTACAATGTGGATTCCATCACTATCGAAATAAACGAGGGAGGTTGTCTGTATGAATTTATATGGTAAAACAGCAGTAGTAACTGGCTCAGCGAAAGGAATCGGAAAAGCGATTGCAGAAAAGTTGGCTAGTCACAACGCAAATATTGCTGTGGTCGATATAGATGAGGAAAATAGTATAGCTACTGCTTCTGAGCTTATGAAGCTTGGCGTGAAGGCAATTCCATATATAAGGGACTTAGGACAGGTACGCGAAGTTAAGTCTTTGTATGCTTCCATTATCGATGATTTTGGTTCGCTTGATATCGTGGTAAATGCAGCAGGTATTATCAAAGTGAATAAGTTCCTAGAAGTTGAACCGGATGACTGGGATGCCGTGATGAATTTAAATGCGAAATCGCTATTTTTCAGTATGCAGGAAGCGGCAAGAAATATGATTGCGCTCGGAAATGGTGGGCGAATTATAAATATTTCCTCCATTACTGGCAAATCTAGCCGACCTGATTACCCGGTATATGCAGCATCCAAAGCTATAGTTATAAGCGTTACGCGCTCTGCAGCGGGTGCATTAGCAAAACATAATATTAACGTAAATGCTGTATGCCCAGGGTTTGTGCACACCACAATGTGGGATCAAATTGATGATCACTATGTTGAAAATTTTGGACGACCAAGAGGAGAAGTCATTGAAAAAATGCTCAGTAATATCCCATTAAATAGATCAGGGGAGTTACATGAAATCGCATCAATGGTAGCTTATCTGTCTTCATCTGAAGCCGGATATATAACGGGTCAGGCAATAAATGTTGACGGCGGTGCAGTAATGTATTAAGAGTATTAGTTGATGTAAAGCTAGAAATACGCCATGCGGGAAAAATGCATGGTGTATTTTTATTTTGTGTGTATGGATAAAATCGCGATGTATTAAAAAAATTCATCCAAGTGTTAAAATAAAGAATATAATTGCTGAACATTTAAAAACGTAATGAGGTGAACCAATGATCTACATCGGTGTAACGGGTTGGGGGGACCATGATAGTCTATATGCTGCTGGAACTTCGCCAAGAGATAAACTAAAGGAATATGCTGGTCATTTTCCAATTGTCGAAGTGGATGCATCTTTCTACGCCATACAGCCAAAACGGAACGTGGAAAAATGGGTGAGTGACACACCGGAGTCCTTTCAATTTATCGTTAAAGCTTATCAAGGGATGACAGGACATCAGCGTGGCGAAATTCCATTTACATCAAAAAAGGAAATGTTTGATGCTTTTATTTTATCGCTTGAACCGTATCAAAAAGCAAACAAGCTTGCCATGGTTTTATTTCAATTTCCACCGTGGTATGATTGTAAACGTGAAAATGTGGACTACCTACGGTGGTGTAAGCAACAAATGGGAGATATCCCGGTTGCCCTTGAATTTCGCCATCAATCATGGTTTTCCCCACAACTAAAAGATCAAACCTTATTATTCATGGAACAAGAAGGGTGGATCCATAGTATCTGTGATGAACCACAGGCTGGCTCTGGTTCAATTCCAATGGTCCTTCACCCAACAAATCAACAGAAAACACTAGTACGTTTCCATGGTCGTAATGTTCATGGATGGACTAAGCCAAACGAAGGCAATTGGCGTGATGTCAGGTACTTATATAAGTATAATAAGAAAGAGCTAGAAGAATGGGTTGACCACATTCAAAAGATTAACAAAGGTAGTGAAACCATCTATGTGTTATTTAATAATAACTCAGGTGGAGATGCTGCTGACAATGCCAAACAGTTTATTGATATGCTCGGAATCGAATACCGAGGCCTTGCCCCACGGCAATTAGACTTTTTTAGTTAAATGTAACTAAGATTTGTATAGGAGGTGAAGGGGATTGATTGAAACAGTACATATTTATCATACAAACGATCTCCATAGCCATTTTGATCGTTGGCCGAAAATCACAAAATATATAACGGAAATGAGACAGCTTCACCAACAAAACAATGAAGAAATGTTATTAATTGATATTGGAGACCATATCGACCGCTTTCACCCCATTTCAGAAGCGTCCTATGGAAAAACGAATGTTAAGCTTTTAAACCAGCTACAATACGATTATGCAACAATTGGCAACAATGAGGGAATTACGATGTCATATGAACATCTCGATTCTTTATACGATGAAGCTGAATTTAAAGTATTGCTTGCAAATCTTTTTGACAAAAATGGAAAGCTCCCAAACTGGGCTTGTCCCTATGATATTTACGTCTTGCCAAGTGGTTTTAAAATTGGAATGATTGGTTTAACGGTCCATTATATTGGATTATATAAGCTACTTGGCTGGAATATTAAAGACGCACTTGTTGTTTTAAGGGAAACACTTGCTGAACTAAAAGATCAAACAGATATGATTCTGTTATTGTCCCATTTAGGGATTAATGAAGATGAACAAATAGCGAGAGACTTCCCAGAAGTTGACGTTCTCCTTGGTGGGCATACCCATCACCTTTTAGAAAACGGAAAGCGAATTAACAATACACTGCTTTGCTGTGCCCAAAAATATGGGAATTACATCGGTCATGTCACACTTCACATTGATACAGAACAAAAAAAGCTTATTGAAAGTACAGCAAATGTAATTCCAACAAAATCCCTTCTAGAGAGCAAAGAAACAAATGACATCCTTTCACACTATTTATTGGAAAGTACTAAACTGTTAAAAGATGATGTGATCGCGGTCATTGATGAACCATTAATAAGTGATTGGTTTGCAGAAACATCATTTTCTAGACTTTTAGCCGAAGTCCTCCGTGAATGGTGTGATGGAGACCTATCAATGGTTAATGCGGGGCTATTACTTGATTCGCTTCCAGCCGGAAAAGTAACAAGAGAAGACCTGCATCGAATCTGCCCACATCCAATCAATCCATGTAAGGTATGGGTAATGGGTGATGAACTAAAGGAAATCATTTTGCAGGCCAACACAAAAGAAATGGAAAACCTCAGAATTAAAGGTCTTGGCTTTCGTGGAAAGGTTATGGGCAAAATGGTGTATGACGGAGTTGAGCTCAAAACCACGAAGCTTTCAGATGGAGCTGACCATATCACTACTATTAAAATTAATGGTGAAGACCTTGATCCGGATAAAACGTATTCTGTCGCCACCATTGATATGTATACGTTCGGATTGCTTTTTCCAGTCATCCGGGATGCAAAGGATAAAAAATATTATATGCCAGAGTTCTTGCGAGACCTTTTAGCGGAAAAAATAAAAACAATAGGTAAAGGGGTCTAAGATTCCTAGCCAAAAGAAGTACAGTAAAGATAGGTCTAGTCAAGCACCTATTTCTAACACAATTCTCTTTCCCTGCACATAAATTAGTATGGAAAGGAGTGTGCTAGGAATGGTCTCAATGACACCAATCATAATTGATAATCATCAATTTACAGCCATTACCGTTAAACTACCTAAGACGAATTTTATGGCAGTCACAAATGAAAATGGCTACATTATGTGTGGTGCCCTCGACGTTGCATTATTGAATGAAAAACTTAAAGATCGAGGCATTATTGCTGGTAGGGCAGTTGGTGTTCGTACAATCGAGCAATTACTGGATGCCCCTCTTGAATCTATCACATACGAAGCCGAGCAAAGAGGCATTACAATAGGAATGAAAGGCAAAGACGCCTTATTAAAGATGGTTTAACATTCAATACCTCAAAAAAGGTATTCTATATAAAAAAGAGAATAAAATAAGTATCGTACATCCCCCCTTACCTGCATACATATAGCATGTAAGGGGGGATTTCTTTTGGCAAAATTCAGACGTCGCATACATCCAAGAAGGAAAGGGCCCTTGCCTTTTCGTTACGTCTTTTTAATAACCATTGTCTTTTTTATCTTCTCGACGTTTCTCGGATTATTTATTATTAATAAAGCGATTGAGCCTGCGCTTATGGCATATGCTGAAAATGAAACAAAAAAGGTAGCTGCTTCGGTTATCAAAAATGCGATAAATCAACAATTAAATGAGGAAGAATTAGTTCAAGAGGACTTAAGTATTGTCCAAACAGATGAAACGGGGAAAGTAATTAGTTACAATACTCAGGTTGTTAATAAAATGGCGACAGAGACCCTAGGAAATATTGAAAAATACTTAAAGTATGTAAATCAAGGAGACATTCATAAACTGGAATACCCTAATTTAGAACTTGAAAAAGATGATGCAACAGGGCAAACGGGATTTGTTTTTAAAGTACCGATAGGAGAAGCAACAAACAATGCCATCTTAGGTAATTTGGGTCCGGAAATTCCGATTCGATTCCATATGGTTGGTTTTGGAGAAACAACGCCACAAGGAAGAATTGATGAGTGGGGAATTAATAATGGATGGTTTCAATACAATGTTTTAGCCACTGTGACCATGCAGGTTATTTTACCATTTTCAACAGGCGAGGTTGAAATTGAAACCATTGTTCCTGTGATCAATCAAAATATCTTGCACGATGTTCCAGAATTCTATAACAATGGCAGTGATTCTTCACCTTCAATCGAAATTCCAACGGATTAACAAAAAATACTATATTAGAATAATTGATTTATAGAGTGTAATGTTTTATACTACAGAAGGAAATCAAAAATGAATATACCACCTTATCGGATCGATGAGGTAGAGGTGCGGAATTTATGAGTAAACTATGTGAGGATGACAACGTGGATCATAGTTGAAAGGGTTTTTCGCCGAAGCAAAAATGAACTCGTCAACGTTATTTTTGTTGGGGTTGCCTTGAAAAAGGGTAACACTGTCATTATAGAGTCGGATCTATAATGGAGGGCTACTGATCGTGATGGAGGATAACATAACATTACTAGAGGGTAATGATAGTTATTTTCTATCATTACTCTCTTTTTATTTGAAAAAAGAACCTCTTTCACCACGTACGAACAGCCCTCTGTGAATTATCAATTTTGGAGGATCTATTATGTCTGGAACTATTTATTCAATTATCCCACCAATCATTGCTCTTCTTATGGTTGTCTTAACACGGAAAGTTTTACTCTCACTTGGAGTCGGAATTGTGTCGGCTTCAGTCGTTTTACACGGAAAAGTATTACTTAATGAAGGAATCGGCGCTTGGCTACAAGACATCGTTTACACCATTTGGAATAGCTTTAAAGCGGTCTTTGTTTCAGAAGGCGCACTCAATACCTGGAATGTCTATATTATCTTATTTTTATTCCTATTAGGCATTATTACTGCCTTTATTTCAATCTCTGGAGGAAGCCGTGCATTTGGAGAATGGGCTCAAACAAAGGTTAAAACAAGAACAGGTGCACAGCTGTTAGCTGCTGTTTTAGGGATTGTTATTTTTATTGATGATTATTTTAATGCGTTGGCTGTTGGACAAGTGAGTAGGCCAATTACAGATCGGAACAAGGTTTCTCGTGCAAAACTAGCCTATATTATCGATTCAACGTCTGCACCAATATGTGTTGTTTCACCGATTTCAAGCTGGGGTGCTTATATTATTGCGATCATTGCACCAATCCTAGTAACTCATGGGATATCTGAGGTTTCACCATTATCTGCTTTTATACAAATCATTCCCATGAATTTATATGTAATATCAGCTATGTTAATGGTCTTTGCGGTTGCAGTATTTAATATTAATATTGGAAGTATGAAGGTTCATGAAAATCGAGCAATGACTACTGGAGAGGTGATCGATCCCAAAAAGCCAGTACTTGGAGAATTAAAACAAGAATTGCCTCAAAGTGAAAAGGGTTCTGTAGGAGATTTAGTTTGGCCAATTATGGCATTAGTAATCGGTACTGTCGGTTCCTTATTTTGGACAGGCTATAAAGCTTCAGAAGGCAATGTAACGATTTTTTCAATTTTAGAAAACACAGATGTTACAGGGTCTTTATTAAATGGCGGTCTGATTGGAATTATTATCACTCTACTTTTATTCCTTGTTCAAGTCTATGCAAAAAAAGCAATTAGTGTAAGTCTTCTCCCTAAGGGGATCATTGAAGGAATTAAATCAATGCTTCCAGCTGTCTATATTTTATTATTTGCATGGGTGATTGTGGACTTAATTGGGCAGATTGAAACAGGTAAATATTTAGCCGGCCTTGTTGAAAAGTCTAATATCAATATTTCCTTTTTACCTGTCATTCTATTTGTTGTAGCAGGTATCATGGCATTTGCTACAGGAACTTCTTGGGGAACCTTCGGAATGATGCTCCCAATCGCAGGAGATATCGTAGCAGCGTCAGATATCAATTTAATGCTTCCGGCTCTTGCTGCAGTATTAGCTGGTTCTGTATTTGGTGACCATTGTTCGCCAATTTCGGATACAACCATTCTTTCATCAACAGGTGCAGGCAGTCATCTTATTGATCATGTGATGACCCAACTTCCATACGCTATCACTTCTGCCATTTTCGCAGCAATTGGATATGTCGTATTAGGTCTAACGGGTAATGCTTTATTAGGATTGCTTACGACTGTCGTATTATTTGTTATCTTTGTCATTACAATAATGAACAGGAAAAAGGCATAAAATACTATTCGAATTTTGCTTTGTAAAATTAAATAATATGTATGAGACAAGGGAAAAAGAACCTTTGTCTCTTTTTTATGAAAAATAATTTGAATGTTAAAATAACTTTTGACACAGGATTAAAGACTGGCTATACTAATAGATAGATTATAGAAAATAATCTGAATATATAAAAATTTCCAACTTCGGTCTAGTGCTAAAGGGCTACCACGGTAATAGACTAAAGTGGAAAAGGGGAGGTTTGTTTTATGGATAATCGTCCACTGTGGGGGACGCGGGCAGGCTTCGTATTAGCAGCTATTGGTTCTGCGGTTGGCCTGGGTAATATATGGAGATTTCCATATGTTGCTTATGAAAATGGAGGAGGTGCTTTCTTTCTTCCATACTTATTTGCCATTTTAACAGCAGGAATACCAATCCTAATTCTCGAATTTACAATTGGACAAAAATTTAGAGGATCAGCCCCTTTGTCATTTTTCCGTTTAAATAAGAAGATGGAATGGCTCGGTTGGTGGCAAGTATTCATATCCTTTGTCATTGCAACCTATTATGCTGTCATTATCGCATGGGCAATATCCTATACATTCTTCTCGTTTAATAAAGCTTGGGGTGAGGATACAGGAGGATTCCTATTCTCTAAATACTTGCATTTAGCGGAAACACCTGGAGATGTCGGTGCTCCAGTTCTTGGAGTTTTTGGACCATTGGTTGTTGTTTGGGCGATTACCCTATTTATTCTATTTAAAGGTGTTAAAAAAGGAATTGAAAAGGCGAATAAAATCTTTATTCCAACATTATTGGTGATCTTTACAATCATTGTAATTCGTGCTGTAACACTAGAAGGAGCAAGTGCAGGTTTAAATGCATTCTTCCAACCTAACTGGGATGCCATAATGGATGGGAAAGTTTGGGTTGCCGCATACGGGCATATTTTCTTTAGTTTATCAATTGGTTTTGCAATTATGATTACTTATGCAAGTTATTTACCTAAGAAGTCCGATGTAGTGAACAACGCTTTTATTACTGGTTTTGCAAACTCAGGTTTTGAATTATTAGCGGGTATTGGTGTATTTGCGGCTCTAGGTTTCATGGCAGCACAGTCTGGGGTACCTGTAGATAAAGTGGCAACCGCAGGTGTTGGTTTAGCATTTGCAGTCTTCCCACAAATTATTAACCAAATGCCATTTGGCGAGTTTTTCGGAGCTTTATTCTTTTTATCATTAGTATTTGCCGGATTAACATCCCTTTTTTCAATCTGTGAGGTATTCATTGCCGCAGTTCAAGACAAATTTAAAATTAGTCGTAATAAATCTGTGCTATACGGTGCTGGTTTAGCATCCCTTATTTCGATCCTGTATTCAACAAATGGGGGCTTATACTTCCTAGATGTTGTTGACTACTTTATCAACCAATTCGGTATTGCAGTTGCAGGATTAGTTGAAGTTATTCTAATTGCATGGGTATTCAGGCAAATGAATCCATTGCAAGCGCATGCGAATGCCGTTTCAGATATCCGTGCAGGTGGTTGGTGGAAGTTCTGTCTTGGAATCGTAACACCTGTTGTATTAGGTTATATGATGTTTGACTTATTCAAGCAAAATATCCTCCAACAATTTGAGACGGACTCTGGAAACTATGAAGGGTATGTAACTTCATTCATCCTCTTCCCAGGTGTTTTTATTGCTGTTGGAATAATTATACTCGGAATAATCGTATCACTCAAAAAATGGAGTCGTGCCACATTAGAGGAAAATTATTCTTCTAGTAGCGACAAGGGGGTAGGACTATGACCGGTGGAGCAATTGCAATGATGATTATTGGAATGGTTATTCTTTGGGGAGGTCTTGCAGCAAGTATCGCATACGCTGGAATAAAGGCGAAACAAGCAAAGCAAGCGGAATAGATTATAAAGAGGGGTCAAAATAGAACGGAGAAAAGGCTGTGGTATTATTTGTACCGCAGCCTTTAACATTTTCATCTTTTTCTAGCTCTTCGTTCCGCTCTTTCCCATGCACGTAGATGCGGGTATGGGTCAAAGGACCATTCTGTAAAACCATTGTCCTTATACATGCCGTAATGTAGATGGGGCGGGAATTTTCCGGCTGTTCCTGGTGGTCCGTATCCAGAGCTACCAACTGAACCGATAATTTGACCTGGCTCTACTACTTGGCCAATTGCAATGTCCTTCGCAAACCCGTTTAAGTGTGCAAAATAGTGATACGTATTATTGACATCTCGAATTCCGATCCGCCACCCACCGAAGCGGTTCCACCCTTTCATTTCAATCACACCGTATGAGGTTGCTCGAACCGGTGTGCCGTAGCTTGCGAAAATATCCGTACCTTCATGCATTCTCCGACCACCCCAGCCTCGGGCATCTCCCCACGTGTTTTTATAACTGTGATTATAGCCGATCGGAACCGGAAAGGCATGCTTATCTAAATCTAAGGTTCCATAAATCGAATAGATTTTGGCAATTCCCATGATAAGGGAAACAGATTTATCGCGTTTGTAATAGTTCCATAAGCCAATTTTTAAATTATCAGGATCTGTCCCATATGCTAAAATTTGCTCCGACATTGCAAATAGGATATCCTCGTCATTTGTTTGGTCAGCAACACCATCTCCGTTGCCATCTAATCCTATTCCTCCAAAAAGCTGAATACTGTGTGGGTTTGTATCATTTAAATTTGGATTTAAAGCACCGGCCCACACTTCGGGTTTAATATAGATTCCAATCAAACCCGTTTCCTTTGGTATATCCTTACGGGCACGACGAATACTTCGTTCATATTGATCAATAGCCGCATAATAATACCAAGGAATTTGGGTTAAAGCTTCCATCTTCGAATAAAGATACATACGTTCCTGAAAAACATCTTGATTACCTTCTGCTGCTTTTGCGACCATCGGTATTTCCGTGAAAAACAAACAAATAACAACAACTATTCCAAAGACTTTTCTCACGCCCAAATATCTCCTTTCTCAACAATTATCGTTAAGACATCTATGTTCACGAATAAGATAAAAAATATATTTTAAAAAGACTCCTCCTTGTTAGTTTGGTAAATCATTTTATTTTCATAATAACTAATTGTTGGAAGCTTAACATTTCACGAATTATGCTAATCCTTGGATTCTTCATTACTTTAGGAGTATAATAGGGATAGCCTTTGCAATGGAGTGATAAAGTATGTCTAACAAAGAGGAATATTTACGAAAGCCTGAATGGCTAAAAATAAAACTGAATACGAACGAAAGCTATACCGGCTTAAAGAAAATGATGAGAGAAAAGCAATTACATACGGTCTGTGAGGAAGCAAGATGCCCAAATATTCATGAATGTTGGGCTGTGCGTAAGACGGCTACCTTTATGATTTTAGGGGATACATGTACTCGTGCTTGTCGCTTTTGTGCGGTTAAGACTGGGCTTCCAAATGAATTGGACTGGAAAGAACCAGAGCGCATTGCCGATTCTGTCGCTACGATGGGATTAAAGCATGTCGTTATTACAATGGTTGCACGTGATGACTTGAAGGACGGGGGAGCAGCAGTTTTCGCTGAAACCGTTCGTGCGATACGTAGAAAGAGTCCGTTTACTTCAATCGAAGTATTGCCATCTGATTTGGGTGGTGTTTACGATAACTTAAAAACGTTAATGGATGCAAAGCCAGATATTCTAAATCATAATATCGAAACTGTTCGACGTTTATCTGACCGCGTTCGTGCAAGAGCAAAGTATGAGCGTTCACTTGAATTTTTACGTCGTGGGAAAGAAATGTATCCAGATATCCCAACAAAATCAAGTATTATGATTGGTTTAGGGGAAACGAAGGAAGAAATCATTGAGACAATGGACGATCTTCGTGCAAATAACGTAGATATCATGACAATTGGTCAATACCTACAACCAACGAAGAAGCATTTAAAAGTTCAAAAATACTATCATCCAGATGAGTTTGCTGAATTAAAGGAGATTGCCTTAGGTAAAGGCTTCAGTCATTGTGAAGCTGGTCCACTAGTACGTTCTTCTTACCACGCAGACGAACAAGTAAATGCGGCAAAAGCAAATCAACAACTTAAACAACAAGCATAAAAAAAGGGGGAGAACCCCCTTTTTTGTTATTTATTGATGAAGGACAATCCGATCAAGAATCCGTAGGGAAAAGTCCTTCATCAAGGTTATGAAGGACATTCCGCCTAAGAATCCGTACGTAAAAGTCCTTCATCAAGGTTATGAAGGACAATCCGGTCAAGAATCCGTACGTAAAAGTCCTTCATCAAGGTTATGAAGGACATTCCGCCTAAGAATCCGTAGCGAAAAGTCCTTCATTAAGGTTATGAAGGACATTCCGATCAAGAATCCGTAGGGAAAAGTCCTTCATCAAATTTTTGAGGACTATTGGACCCCTTTTCTTAAAAGCTCTCTTCCATCATCCCTCTTTTGATCTTCATTCCCTTTATTTCCAATGGTACCGGCATTTCCGGTGTCATGGATCTCTCCACTTTTCGTCCCGGTGCTTGGATTTTTTAGGAAGTCCTGATTTTCCCTAGCCCTACGCTCATATTCTGGGTTTAATCCACCTTCCATTTCACCATTTTCATTTTCTCCATCACTGACCTTGTATCCCTGTGGAGATTTTATCATTTGTTGGATTGTGGATGTAATGATTTGATCGACATTACGACTGTCTGAATCAAGTGTACCAAACCTTTCAATTTGATCCATCATGTCAGGATCATCAGAAACATACACATGGTAAAACCTTGGGACAACAGAAAGAGCAGAGCGCTTAACTTGGTCTGCTGTAAAGTTGCGATCCTTTGAATCCGTATCATACACAACAAGAACTTCTTCATCCGTTACTAGTGTTCCTACGTCATTAACATCCGGGATGTAGGTACAGATTTTACTAATCAAATCCGCTACTTTTTCGCGATCCATTGCTGGCATATTTGTGTATACATTTGCCTTACCAGGGACTGGATTTTTTTGGTGACGAACATAGCCAAAGTTCGTCATTTCCTTGCCATTGTTTTTAACTCCATTTTTATTGTAAAGCTCATTTTGGTCAATTCGATTTATGGTGTTTCCACTTTCATGAAATACTCCTGCATTGTCGTCAGAAGCACCACAGCCCGTCAATGCTGTAAAGGCAATTAAGCCTGAGATGATTGTGTACTTTTTCAATCTTGACACCCCCTTAAGTTGTAGGTTGACCAATTCAACAAAAATTTCGCATAGTAATTGATGGGTTGATTGGCTATAATGGATATATAATAAGGGGTGTGAACAAAAGTGATTAGTATCAATAACAGTACATATGAGCTTGTCGATGAGCTAAAAAACGGTTTTAATGAAGAGGCCTTTCGGGCAAGATATAGCGACATCCTAGCGAAATATGATTATATAGTCGGGGACTGGGGATACGAACAGCTTCGTTTAAAAGGATTTTTTGATGATAAAAACCAAAAAGCATCCTTTGATACAAAAATCAGTACCCTTTCCGAGTATTTATACGAGTATTGTAATTTCGGTTGTGCCTATTTTGTTCTAAAAAAGGTAAAAAAATAAAGTACAGGCTGCATCAGTTGCCTGTACTTTTTGTGTAAAAGAAAACCTCAGTCGTATGGTGGCTCAGCATTTTCATCCTTATCATCGTGTGTGGGATGAGCTCCGGGAAATTGTCGTGGTAAGTCTTGGTGAAGAGACTTAAATTCGTAATTAAACGGTGTATAATATCGTTGTCCTTTTTTCCAAGGTGTACTTTTATTTTCAACGGGTGTATCCTCACCGTTTGGAGCACCTGTAGGACCTTCAGGAAATTCCTCAGAAGTGAGAAAGTCTTTCATCGTCTCGACATTTGAAAAATCAGTATACCTTATTTCTTCCTTATCTTTTTCAGCCACCTGTAAAACACCTCACTTTTTATCTATAGTGTTTTCAGGTAATTGTACAAATATGTTAGACAATTTCATACAAGAAAGAACGTAATTCCTCCGCTTCTTCCTCTGATAGTTGAAAGGCATGTTCAATATAACCCGGCTCATCTAGATCATCTCTACCGATAATGGCAAAGCGATTACTCAAGATATTTAATACAACAAGCTTTCCATAATACCGGTCAGATTGAATCATTGCTAAATCATAACGCTGATTTTCTCCCATGAAACTTACAAATCGTGTTCGGGTGTCAACCGTATCATCATATAAGAAAAAACGTTCAGACATAATGGATTCTCCTTTAAAAACAGTCGTTTACAATATCATAACAAAGCTAAAGCAAATAGAAAACGAATTATTAAATCTGGGCATGCCATGAATGATGATGAACTTTATGGTAAAATAATATGTGGAGATAAAAAGGATTATAAATAGAAGGTGATACTGTGTATTTTGTTGACCGAGAAAAGATTGAGAAGACCCTTCTTTTTTACGAAGAAAATCTAGATTTATTAGAAACGAAAACAAATTGGACAAGTACAATTGAAAAGAAGGCATTAGAGCGAATTTCCCAGCTTTTAATTGAGGCAATTTTAGATGTTGGAAATTCAATGATTGATGGCTTCATTATGCGTGACCCTGGTAGCTATGAAGATATTATAGACATTCTTGAGGATGAAAAGGTGGTTACAACTCAAGTTGCAAATGAATTAAAAGCAATCATTCGTTTCCGCAAAGTAATTGTTCAAGACTATCTTGAAATCAATCATGAAGAGATCATTTCAAGTTTACAAAATCATAAAAACAGTTTAAAGAGTTTTCCGAAAGCTGTTCGAGCCTATCTTGAACATGAACTAGGACCCGTTTCCGCATTTAAAAACTAACAAAAGGTGATAAAAGTAGTGAAAACATATAAAGGATATTTAATCGACCTAGATGGTACAATGTACCGTGGATCTGAGCGTATTCAGGAAGCGTGTGAATTTGTAAATGCGCTAAATGAAAAACGAATACCCTATTTATTCGTAACCAATAATTCATCAAGAACACCAGAACAGGTTGCAGCAAAGCTTCGTGATTTTGATATTGCCTGTACAGAGGAACAGGTATTCACAACAAGCCAAGCAACTGCAAATTATATGTACGAACAAAAGCAGGGTGGAACGGTGTATGTGATTGGTGAGGAAGGGATCCGCCAAGCACTACAGGAAAAAGGTTTTACAATTCAGGATGAGAATCCAGACTTTGTTGTTGTCGGAATTGACCGTTCTGTTACATATGAAAAGTTTGCTCGTGCTTGCTTAGCTGTCCGCAATGGAGCAACCTTTATTTCAACAAATGGTGATATTTCAATTCCAACTGAACGAGGACTTTTACCAGGCAATGGTTCCTTAACCTCTGTGGTAACTGTTTCAACGACTGTTCAACCGATTTTTATCGGAAAACCTGAAAGTGTGATTATGGAGCAAGCCCAAAAGAAATTAGGAATTCCCAAAGAGGATACATTGATGATCGGGGATTACTATGACACTGACATCATGGCGGGAATGAATGCAGGTATCGATACACTTCTTGTTCATACAGGTGTGACAACGGCTGAACTCTTAAAAGGATATGACCGTCAACCAACCTATGCAATCAACAGCTTAAAGGAATGGATGGAAAGAATTTAAAAGCGCTCAGATTGAGCGCTTTTTTACATAGAAAGAATAACTCCTATTAGGACACAAATGCATCCAAGCCCTATTAATATTGTTGATGTTTTGGAGCGTCTCGTCCAACGAGTCGCTATACTTCGATGTAGTACCTGGCTATCCAAATTTTTCACTTCTTTTTTTAATGAAAATGTGATCATTATTGCAATCACGATAAAAATAAGTCCCAAAATTTTTAAAAATAGGTCCATCTTAATGACACCTCTGACGAAATAGTTTGTAAATTGAGTATACCATTATTATCGAAAGAAAAAGACCAAATCGTAACGATTTGATCTTTATTTATTAATTCGTATTTGCTGCACGATGAGCTAATCGACTTGATGCAGCGGCTGCGATTGCTCCCACAATATCATCTAAAAATGTATGACATTCGCCAGTAGATTTGTCATTTAGTCGCTCCAAAATACCTGGCTTTTTCTTATCAATGTATCCGTAATTTGTAAAACCGATTGAGCCATAGACATTTACAATCGAAAAGGCAAGGATTTCATCAACACCGTAAAGTCCCTCATCTACCTTAATTGTTGAAAGTAGCGGTTCCTCAAGCAAGCCCTTTTCAGCAAGTTTATCTAATTGAATCCCTGTTAGAATTGCATTTTGAATTTCACGTTTCGTTAAAACACGATCAACATTATGCACACAATCCTCCATTTTTAAGTCGGGATGATATTTGCTTTGTAAAAAATACACTAACTCAGCAATATCCTGGATGGTAACGCCTCTTTCCTCTAACCATTTTCTAGCAGTTTGTTCAATTTTATTTATTTTATTTTCTTTGCTCATCTAAATTCACCTAATTTCTTAGAATTTCAAAATAATTTGCTAATATTTACTAGTTTACCACAAGTAATGGCGATTTGTTTCATATAGATGTTTTGAATGACTAATCTGTAGTTACATAGTATGTGCGAGGGGTGATGATTTATGAAGGATACTCTTTATGAACAATACAAGTTAAAGGTGGATCGGTTCGTAAAAGCATTTGGTTATGATGCAATCATCTATCGAAATATAATATATTGTATTGTGCCAAGGCAATATGTGGAACAAGAAGAAATGTATGAAATAAAACATCTTAGCGATTATATGATACAAAAAGGCGATATACGTGTAGGCTCCATTTTACCTACTACAGACGGGAATTTAAGCACAACTATTCATGATGAAGAGGTTGTGATAATCAGAATCCCTGTTTATAGCCATCGGAATACAAATACAGTAGGGTATGAATTGGCTCGTTTTCATAATCGAGGCAGGAGCTTCCCTTATCGTGTTAATAAAATAAATCGAATTGGGCAATGGAAATTTCTATGGGAGAAAAGATTGGATCAAATGGAGTTGTTTTGGAAGGAAAAAGTGAAGCAACATCCACAAAACCGATTTGAAACATTATTCGTTGAAGCATTCCCATATTATATAGGGTTAACGGAAAATGCAATACAATACCTAGTTGATACGGAAATGGACGAGGCGCCTTCAGCCATCGACTCAGCGACGATTTGTCATCATCGTTTCACAGAATTGTCATGGGATAAAGAGTCATTTACGAAGCTCCCAACAGACTGGGTATTTGACCATTGCGCAAGGGACTTGGCTGAATTTATACGTGATCAATATGCCAGTGGTGAAACGAGACAAAATGGGCAAATTATTCATTTTTTAAAAGAGTATGAGCGAGTTAGTCCCCTTTCTCCTTTTTCATGGCGACTTTTATATGCCAGGCTATTGTTTCCACTCCATTTTTTTGAATGTATCGAAGGATATTATATGACAGAATCGGAGAACAAAAAGGAAATCCAATTGCAAAGATTAGAATCAATGCTACAACATTCAAGTGACCACGAACGCTTTTTGGCCACCTTTTTATCAAGTGTAGGAATGGATGGAAAAAGACTAACAATTCCGAACATAAATTGGCTTCAAATAAAAAAAGTATGATACTATAGAAACAGCACACGAATAAATCTTTATAAGAGGTAAAAAATGACGAAGCCATATGTTTTTATTACTAGAAAACTACCCAAAGAAGCCATTCAACCACTCATGGAAGTAGCTGAAGTACATGTTTGGAATGATGAAGACAAGGCTGTTCCAAGAGAAGTACTTCTTGAAGAAGTAAAAAAGGCAGATGCCCTGTTAACCATGCTATCTGAGAAAATCGACAAAGAACTGCTTGATGGGGCACCAAAGTTAAAAGTAATCGCAAACCTTGCTGTTGGTTTTGACAATATTGACGTAGAATATGCAAATCAAAAGGGAATCGCTGTATGTAACACGCCAGATGTATTAACAGACACAACAGCCGATTTAACCTTTGCCCTGTTGCTTGCCACTGCAAGAAGAGTCGTTGAAGCAGCGGAAATTGTAAAAAAGGGCGAGTGGAAAAGCTGGAGTCCATTGTTACTTGCTGGTCATGATGTTCATCATAAAACAATTGGAATTGTTGGTATGGGCAAAATTGGCGAAGCGGTCGCAAAGCGTGCGACTGGTTTTGAGATGGATATTCTCTATCATAATCGTTCTCGGAATGTAGCTGCGGAGGAACGGATTGGTTGTTCCTATGCACCCTTTAACGAGGTGATTGAGAACTCAGATTTTATTGTTTGTTTAACACCACTCACTGAAGAAACAAAAGGCTTATTTAATCAAGAAAGTTTTAAAAAAATGAAAAAGTCAGCCGTGTTCATTAATGTATCAAGAGGACCGGTCGTGGATGAAGAGGCACTGTATCAAGCATTGATCGATGGTGAGATCGCAGCAGCTGGTTTAGATGTCTTTGTAAAGGAACCTGTGGAATCTACTCATCCTTTATTGACTTTGCCAAATGTCGTAGCATTGCCTCATATTGGGTCTTCAAGTACTGAAACTCGAGTAGCTATGATGGAACTCTGCTGCAAGAATATTGAGCTTGTGCTTACCCATAAACAACCAAAGACTCTTGTCAACAGAGAGTGGGGACTGTCTGTAAAATGAAATGTTTTTTCAAGGGCACCTTCGCGATGAAGGTGTTCTTTTTATAGATGGAATGTTTTGAAAAAAATCTTTTTTGAAAAATTTAACCTTTTATATCAACGCGTTAAGCGTTTTCGCAGGTGAGGTTGGAAAAAAAGTACTTGTAAAAACATAGTATCACTACTATAATGTCTTTTATAGAAGGACAAATGTATTTCCAGGGAGTACATAGGAGGCGGATAATGATGAAAAGTATTTCAGTTGGATTATTAGGATTAGGTACGGTTGGCAGTGGCGTTGTAACAATTTTAAAAAATCATCAAGATAAATTAATGCACCAAGTTGGTTGCCCAATAGAAGTAAAGAAGGTATTGGTTCAAAATATTCATAAAAACCGATCAGTAGATATTGATCCTTCATATTTGACAACAAATGCAAATGAGGTTATTGATGACCCTGAAATCGATGTAGTCATCGAGGTTATGGGTGGAATCGAGGATACAAGACAATTAGTGCTTCAATCACTCCGTAATAAAAAACATGTTGTAACAGCAAATAAAGACTTAATGGCGTTATACGGTCCAGAGTTATTAAAAGTTGCAAGTGAAAATGGCTGCGATTTGTTCTATGAAGCAAGTGTTGCTGGGGGGATTCCTATCCTTCGCGGTTTAGTAGACGGCTTTGCATCTGACCGAATCATTAAAATGATGGGAATTGTGAACGGAACAACTAATTTTATTTTAACAAAGATGAGCAAGTTCGGTAGTGCCTATGAAGAAGTACTGAAAGAAGCACAGGAACTTGGCTATGCGGAAGCAGACCCAACATCAGATGTGGAAGGTCTAGATGCAGCAAGAAAGATGGCAATCCTGGCATCACTAGGATACTCGATGAATATCGAACTTAAAGACGTTCGCGTTCAAGGAATTTCTTCCGTTACAAGTGATGACATTGAATATAGTAAACGTTTAGGCTATGTAGTCAAGTTAATCGGTACTGCACATCGTAAGGGAGAGAAGGTTGAGGTAAGTGTTCAACCAACATTACTTCCAGAATCACACCCTCTTGCTGGCGTAAATGATGAATATAATGCGGTATATGTGTATGGAGAAGCGGTCGGGGAAACAATGTTCTACGGACCAGGAGCAGGTAGTTTACCAACTGCTACATCAATTGTCTCAGATTTAGTAGCTGTTATGAAAAATATGAGACTTGGAGTGAATGGTCTAAGTAGCGTATCACCTCAATATGAGAAAAAACTAAAAGATGATTCTGAGATTTTCTCAAAATATTTCTTGCGTATCCACGTAAAGGATCAAGTTGGTGCATTTGCAAAAATTACATCCCTATTCTCTGAACGTGGTGTAAGCTTTGAGAAAATTCTTCAATTGCCGTTAAAGAATAAAAATGTAGCTGAAATAGTTCTTGTTACTCATGAAGCATCTTTACGAGATTACGAGGAAATTTTAGTACAGCTTAGAGATTTACAAATTATCCAAGAAGTGAAAAGCTCTTATCGAGTTGAGGGAGGAAACCAAGGATGAGATGGCAAGGTCTATTACAACAATTTCGCGAATATTTACCGGTAAATACAAATACTCCAATGCTTTCATTAAATGAAGGAAATACACCATTAATTCCGCTTCATTCTATTTCAGAAGAGTTTGGTGTTGAATTATATGTAAAAGTAGAAGGGGCTAACCCAACAGGGTCTTTTAAGGATCGTGGAATGGTTATGGCGGTTGCAAAAGCGATTGAAGAGGGCAGTGACACAATTATCTGTGCATCAACTGGTAACACGTCCGCTGCAGCAGCGGCATATGCAGCACGTGCTGGACTTCGTTGTATCGTCGTTATTCCTGAAGGGAAAATTGCGATGGGGAAATTAGCGCAAGCTGTCATGTATGGCGCTGAAATCATTTCAATCGAAGGAAACTTTGACCATGCCTTAAAGATGGTTCGTAATATCAGTGAAACGGCACCTATTACTCTAGTAAACTCTGTGAATCCATATCGAATTGAAGGCCAAAAAACAGCTGCATTTGAAATTTGTGTGCAGCTAGATGGTGCTCCTGATGTATTAGCCATTCCAGTCGGAAATGCTGGGAATATTACAGCTTACTGGAAAGGGTTTAAAGAATACCATGAACGTCATAAAACAGGACTTCCTGAGATGCGAGGTTTTGAAGCAGAGGGTGCAGCAGCAATTGTTAAAAATAAAGTCATTGAAGAGCCTGAAACAGTTGCAACAGCCATTCGAATCGGAAACCCTGCAAGCTGGGATAAAGCCGTTGTAGCTGCAAGTGAGTCGAATGGTAAAATTGATGAAGTGTCGGATGCTGAAATCCTAGAAGCCTATCAGTTACTAGCACGAAAAGAAGGCGTGTTTGCAGAACCAGGTTCTTGTGCTTCAATTGCAGGTGTCATCAAGCAAGTACGCAGTGGCGAAATTAAGAAAGGTAGCCGAGTCGTTGCTGTCTTAACAGGAAATGGATTAAAGGATCCAAATATCGCCATTGAAGCAACTTCAATCAAGCCTGTTGTATTACCTAATGATGAAAAGGCTGTGTACGATCATATCCGAGGAGCCGTTTTACATGGAGTTTGATCAAGCCTTTCAAATTAAAGTACCAGCAAGCACAGCAAATCTCGGACCAGGGTTTGATTCACTTGGATTGGCAGTCAATCGATATTTAACTCTTCAGGTCGAACCGAGCAATCAGTGGGAATTTGTTCCGCAATCAGCGGAAATTGCAGATACACCTACAAATAAAGAAAATTTTATTTATCAAATAGCAGCGAAGGTGGCGACCATTTTCTCATGTGAGCTACCTCCCTGCAAGGTGTATGTTAATAGCAATATTCCGTTAGCAAGGGGCCTTGGGAGTAGCGCAGCTGCCATTATCGCAGCAATTGAGCTTGTAAATGAGCTTTGTCATCTTCAATTAACCAATCAACAAAAGCTTGAATTAGCTTGTGATGTTGAGGGACATCCTGATAATGTTGGGGCATCGTTATATGGGGGATTAGTCATTGGCAGTCATCGTGGAAGCGAGGATACGGATCTTATTCATGTGAGTGATGTATCTTTTGATATGGTCGTTGTCATTCCTCCGTATGAGTTAAAAACGAAGGATGCTCGAAGTGTGCTTCCAACAGAATTATCTTATCAAGACGCTGTAAAAGCGAGCTCTATAAGTAATGTGATGGTTGCAGCCATTTTAACGAAAAATCTTGAGTTAATGGGGAAAATGATGGAGCTGGATTTATTCCATCAAGCCTATCGTGCAAAGCTTATTCCCGAGTTCAACAGCATTCATCGAGCTGCAAAGAGAGCAGGAGCATTTGGTGTTGCCATTAGCGGAGCAGGACCAACTGTGATTTGTTTTATCGAAAATGGACGAGGAAAGCAGTTAAAAGCGGACCTTTCCCTAGAATTTGAGGGGTATCAGGTAGAAGAAGTATCGATTGAGAAAAACGGTAGTAAATTAACTTCACTGTCACTACATGAATAAAGAAGCGAAACCAATTAGGGTTTTGCTTCTTTGGGTTGAAATACTGCCACTAACGATTAAAGGCACAAAAAAATGCCTCAAAAACTTGAGGCATCATCAATTATTTATTAAAAAACTTGCTCAACTTCGACTACACCTGGAACTTCTTCTAATAATGCACGTTCAATTCCGGCTTTTAGTGTGATTGTAGAGCTTGGGCAGCTTCCACATGCACCTAATAAACGAAGCTTAACAACACCGTCTTCTACATCAACTAAATCGCAGTCTCCGCCATCACGAAGTAAAAATGGACGAAGTTTATCTAATACTTCTTGTACTTGCTCTTTGATATCCATTCGATTGACTCCTTTCCTCATACCTTTATAATTATTATAATCTGTTTACTGGAAAAAATCTATTAAAACCAAGTAATGCTTTTTTCCAATATTTAATTACAAGCGTAGATTGAGAAAATCCATGATGAATTCTTAATTACTTTCTATGTCCATTTTACCAGATATTTAGTACAATGAAAAAAGAAACGATTGGGGAAAGGAGATTATAAAAATGAATAAGCAAAAGGTCGAAATCTGTGTATATGGTGCAGAAGTACTTTGCCCTAGCTGTGTAAATCTTCCTTCTTCAAAGGAGACTTGTGAATGGCTCGAAGCAGCATTAAGTAGAAAGTTTCCAAACCAACCTTTCGACATTTCACATGTTGATATTTTTGATCCACCAGGGGACGAAGAGAAAAAAACATTTGCCACTCGAGTGATTGAAGAGGATATGTTTTATCCAGTTGTGGTCTTAGAAGGTGCTATTGTCGGAGAGGGCAGTCCCAAACTAAAAACGATTTATGCTGAAATGGAGAAATACGGGTATAAAGCAACTGAATAAATGAGTGAGAGTAAGGGAGACGCGATCTTCCTTGCTTTTTTTTGAGAAGAAATTGATTGAAGAACAAAATTATTTTAAGAACAAATTACTGGTCAATGAGAAGAACCTGTCTACGAGGTAGGTTGTCAAAGACAAATCACTGATGTGAAAGTACTGAAAAGTCTGTGAGGGAGGTTGTCAAAGACAAAAAGCTGAGGTGAAAGTGCCGAAATGTCTCTGAGGCTCTCTCTCGAAGACAAATTACTGAGGCGAAAACACCTAAATGTCTTTGAGCCATACTCTCAAAGACAAAACGCTAATGCGATAGTGGTGAACTGTCTCTGAGGCACTCACTCGAAGACAAAACATTGATGCAAAAGCGCTGAAATGTCTCTGAGGTGTTCTCTCGAAGACAAATTACTGAGGCGAAAACACCTAAATGTCTCTGAGGCGTCCTCTCAAAGACAAAACACTGAAGCGAAAGATCTGAAATGTCTCTGAGGCATACTCTCAAAGACAAAACACATATGCAAAATACCAAAATGTCTCTGAGCCACTAGTTTAAATCTAGTCAAAACCGAAAGAAGTGTCCCTGAACCACGTATTCTTTAATAAAACAAAAAATCGCGGTACATAAAAGTTACCGCGATTTTACAATTAATTATCCATTATGATACTTATACATCCATAATACCCCGGATTTTAACATACGTGGCACACGTCCTGTGAGTGCACGTTCTGCAACTAAACCAAAGCCTTCTTTTTTACCTAGGGAACCTAGTACACCTTTAAGCTTGATTTTAGGAAATTCCGTTGGTGGGGCTTCCCCTTTCCATCGCTTTAAAAGAACCTGAACAATTTGCTCTGCCTGACCTTCTGCAAGCTGTGCACTAGGTGCATGCGGTAAACTTGCACAGTCCCCAACAACATAGACGTGTTCATCATTTGGCAAGTTATGTTGAGGAGTTAAAATCACACGACCACTACCGTCTTTTTCAACATCTAAGTCACGAACGACTTTATTTGGCTGAATACCAGCGGTCCAAACAACAACATCACTTTGAACAGGTTGGTCATTATTAAATAAGACGTTTTCTTCTACTCTCGTTATATTTGAGTTATTAATGATTTCAACATTGTTTTTATCAAACCAGTTTTCAACATACACACTCAATTTTTCAGGGAAGGCGGAAAGGATATGCTTTCCTCTATCGAAGAGCTTAATTTGCAAGTCTGGTCTGCTTTCATAAAGTTCACTTGCTAGTTCAACCCCACTTAAACCCGCACCTACGATAGAAACAGTTGCGCCTGCAGGGAGATTATTGAGTTTTTGATAGGTTGCCCTTGCATTATCAATCGACTGGATGCTATAAGTGAATTCCTTGGCACCAGGAACATTGTGATACTTATCTTCACAGCCTAATCCAATTACTAGGTCATCATAGCGTATTGATTCTTCATCTTTAATGTGAACCAGCTTTTCATTCATATCAATGCCCGTAACTTCCCCAAACTGTACGTGCAAACTAGGGTGATCTGGAAATGCTACACGTACATGAGAATCGGAAATGGTACCTGCGGCAAGTGCGTAAAATTCCGTTTTTAAACTATGATAGGGTGCTCGGTCAAGTAAGGTGATTTTAAATCCATCGGGTAATTGATTTGGCAGCAATCAATGTAAGATTCGCATTCCGCCATACCCTCCGCCAAGTATAACAAGATTTTTCATGATGATTATCCCCTTTTGTTCCTCTCTTTAGTTGAAACGTTTTCGTGCTTTTTATCCATTGTATATCTGAACCTGTAATCCTTTTCAAATCCACATAAAGTATAGCGAAAATGTGACAAAATAACAACAGATATCAGCAAAATTGACGTGTGGATAAAAAGAGAGTACGATAGGTAGTTGTAGTGAGGTGAAAAAACCAGTGAATCCTATCATTGAATTTTGTGTTAGTAATTTGGCAAGTGGCTCCATGAAGGCAAAGGAAATCCTCGAACAGGATCCAAATCTTGATGTGATTGAGTATGGATGTTTAAGCTATTGTGGGCAGTGCTTTGAGTCACTATATGCTCTTGTAAATGGGGATGTAGTTACTGGTGAAACAGCTGAAGAGCTAGTAGAAAATATCTATGCCTATTTAGAAGAGAACCCAATGTTCTAACATTATATATATTCCAAATAAAAAGCAGTAAATTTACTGCTTTTTCTTGTTTTGACAAAAAGAAAACCCTTCATTAAAGAATGAAGAGTTTTCTAAAAAAAACGGGGGATAGTCTCATTGTGGTCAAAAGAAGTTTATTTTAAACTTAAAGAAAAAGAAAATTTTGTACTAAACGGATTATTTGTATCAAATTCAATTTAACATTATACTTATAGTAATAACCTGATTTAAAAAAGAGGGAGGTTACGAGGATGACAGATCATGTCGTTAATATTTCTGAAGCAGCCGCTTTCCAAATTAAAGATATGATGAAACAAAATGAAGAAGAAGGATCATTCTTACGTGTTGCTGTTAAAGGTGGCGGTTGTAGTGGACTTTCATACGGAATGGGCTTTGAACAAGAAGAAGACGAACAAGACCTTCATGATGAACAACACGGAATTAAGATCTTAATCAACAAACAAGATGCTCCGATTTTAAACGGTGTAAAAATAGACTTCAAACAATCCCTAATGGGTGGAGGATTTACCATTGATAATCCAAATGCCATTGCATCTTGTGGGTGTGGTTCTTCCTTCCGTACGGCTAAAGTAGCTGGAACACCAGAAGAATGCTAAAAAAGTTGGGCTTTTTTCAAGCCTGACTTTTTTTTGACTAATTATGGCAAATTTCAGTCGATAAATTGACTTTTTTCTTACAAACGTCAAAAACGATTGTTTTTAAAATATTCTTAAGTATTAAAATGCCCCTGAAGTACTTGAAATATCAACATAAAAGTCCTATTATAGGAAATGGATATTAAATAGTAAAATTTTTTGACAAATGTCGTAATTTTTTATGTCCAGTCATGGTATCTTACGTGAAAGATATCACAAACTATTTTATCAATAAAATCAGAGCTTGCAGTTGAAAATAGATGTAAGCTGAATTTTTTACTGCAAAAAAAGAAAAGGTGGGCGTGATTACAGTGAGAAAGCCAAAAATCGTCGTTTTAGGAGCAGGATACGGTGGATTAACTACTATCGTTAACTTGCAAAAAACATTAGGTGTAAATGAAGCAGATATTACACTTGTTAACAAAAATGATTATCACTATGAAACCACTTGGTTACATGAAGCATCAGCAGGAACTTTGCATGCGGACCGTGTACGTTATCAAATTGAAGATGTAATTAGTGGACATAAAGTTAAATTTGTAAAAGGCTCTGTAGCAAAGATTGACACTGAAGGTAAACGAGTAATCCTTGAAGATGATTCACAGGTTGAATATGATTATTTAGTTGTGGCATTGGGCGGAGAATCGGAGACATTTGGTATTAAAGGCTTAAAAGAATATGCATTTACGATTTCTAATGTAAATACTGCTCGTCAAATTAAAGAGCATATTGAATATCAATTTGCAACTTATAATACAGAAGAGGAAAAAGACGATACCCGTCTTACGATCGTTGTTGGTGGAGCAGGATTTACTGGAATTGAGTTTTTAGGCGAACTAGTTAACCGAGTTCCTGAGCTTTGCCGTGAATATGATGTTGATCAAAATAAAGTAAGAATCTTCTGTGTGGAGGCTGCGCCAACTGCATTACCAGGCTTCGATCCTGAATTAGTTGAATATGCAGTTAACCACTTAGAGAAAAAAGGTGTAGAATTCAAGATTGGTACTGCAATTAAAGAAGGAACACCTGAAGGAATCATTGTTGGTAAAGATGATGTAACTGAAGAAATTAAAGCACGTACTGTCGTTTGGGCAGCAGGTGTACGTGGAAACAGCGTAATCGAGGCATCTGGTTTTGAAGCAATGCGTGCACGTGTGAAGGTTGACAAGCAACTTCGCGCACCAGGACACGACAATATCTTCTTTGTTGGAGATAGCTCATTAGTTATTAACGAAGAAATCAATCGTCCGTACCCACCAACTGCACAAATTGCGATGCAACAAGGTGCATTAGTGGCGAAAAACATCGCAGTTCTTGTGCGTGGACAAGGGGAACTTGGTGAATTTACGTTTGATAACAAAGGAACTGTATGTTCACTTGGCGAGCATGATGGAATCGGAGTTGTATTTGGTAGAAAGATTTGGGGATCCAAAGCAGGATTCATGAAGAAAGTAATCGATAATCGTGCACTCTTCATCGTGGGTGGTCCATCACTTGTTCTTAAAAAAGGTAAATTGAAATTTTTATAAGATCATTTAAAAGGAATGTGGGGAGACTCGCATTCCTTTTTCACTATTTGTCCATTTAATCGGAGTAAAATCAATTGACTTACGTTCCATCCCTTTAGTACACTAGGAAGGGATTTATGCGTTCAGCTCCAGCGCTTACCAAGGCGCTTGCGCATTTGTTACTGGAGGAGAGTTACCATGTCATTCAGTTTTTTACCGATTTTATTAATTTCGATGATATTGTTTTTCGTTTTATTTTTTGGAATTGGATTCATTCTTAACATGCTTTTACGGATGTCATGGATTATGGCGTTTATCTACCCAATTGTTGCTGTAGCCATTATTCAAGATGTTTCTTTTCTTGATTATTTTACATCACCAGGAACTGCTTTTCGCTCTTTAGGGAATAGCATTATGACTTTAGCTCCTTTAGATATTGCGATTTTACTTAGCGGTCTTGCTGGCGCAATTTTATCAGGAGTGGTCATTAAGCTCCTTCGAAAAAAAGGATACAGAATGTTTTAGAAACCCATTTCCATATAATTGTGTTGAAAGAAACGTAAGGATTTTATGAAGAATCCTTACGTTTCTTTTTTTACATGAATTATTTTCCACCCATTCGCGAATAATTTCTAACCGAATTGGAAAGAAATAGAGTCGTGAGAGGAGTGGAAAAATGTGTTTCATCTAAACACAATTTTAAGAAGAAGTGTAATGACGATGTTAGTTGCATTCGCACTATTCACTACGTTCCAATCTTTTTCCGGAGTACAGTCGAAAGACATTACAAACTGGGCAAGCGACCAAATTAAAAAGAAATCGCAAACAGTTTTGATGAAAAGTGTAGGACTGGTCTCCAAATATATGTTTTATATCCAAGGAAATAAAGCGGTATTAGCTTCGAGTGTTGAAAGTACATTACCTATTGAAGAAGCGATTGATTTTTCAAAATACCCGAAAAAAACAGTTGTCGCGACTGGATACACTGCGGGAGTTGAATCGACAGGAAAAGATGCAAATCACCCTTCCTATGGAATTACCTACTCTGGTGTAAAGGTCAAGCGTGATCTGTATTCTACAATTGCTGCCGATTTAAGTGTCTTTCCAATCGGAACCATTCTGTTTATTCCTGATTACGGGTATGGAGTGGTTGCCGATAAAGGTGGAGCGATTAAAGGAAATAAAATTGATTTGTATTATGAAACTGTCAATGATGTGTATAACAAATGGGGGAAAAGAACCCTTGATGTCTATGTAATCCAAATGGGTGACGGTAAAATATCTGAAGAAGAAATCGCTGCCATGAACGAGGATAAATCGATGCAGGTATTTCGTCAACAAATATTAGGTGAAAAAAGTTAAAGGCTAATCGTAATGATTAGCCATTTTTGTTTTTATAAGATATAAAGTAAGAAAGTTAGTAAAATTCCTGTCAAACCACCAAAAAATACTTCAATGGGTTTATGCCCCAATAGCTCTTTTAACTCCCTTCTTTTTCTTTCTCCATCAAGCCTTGGCCATAGCTTTGCATCCTCCGCAAATTTCTGAAAATCTGCAACAAGTTGGTTGAGAACGGTAGCCTGCTCACCAGCGTGTCTGCGAACGCCAGATGCATCAAACATGACGATAACGGCAAAAACCGTGGATATGGCGAAAAAAGGAGAACCGACTCCTTGCTCTAGGGCGATCCCTGTTGTTAAAGCTGTTACAGCAGCTGAATGGGAACTTGGCATTCCACCAGTGCTCGTAATTAGGGACCAATCAACGTTTCTAGTCACAAAAAAATGTAACGGGACCTTAACAAACTGCGCAAATCCAATTGCGGCAAGTGCGGCCCAAAGGGGGAAATTTGTAAAAAGCTCCATGTAAACTACGTCCTCTCGTCAAAATACACTTTTTTCTCTTATTTAATTGTAAAAAATGAATTACGGAATTTTTAGAAATTATATTGCAGTCAAATCATCTCTATTATTATAAAAGAATTTACCTAAGCCTGCAAAATGAATTCTTCACAAATGGTTGTAAGATGAAATTTAGTGACTCGAAGTATATAATAAAAAGGTGAAAATAAGTTGGAGGTGTAAGGATGTTTACAGTAAAAAATGAAATAAAAGTACAAGATTCTCATGAAGCAATAGTAATTGGTTTATATGCGAAAAATCAAAAAACAACTGGGCTGACCCACGAAATCGATACATTAGTAGACGGTCAAATTACAGTGCTGTTAAAAGACGGAGACATATCAACGAAGAAAAATAATGTATCAAAAGTGCATACATTAGGAAAGACCTCTATTAAACGAGTATACTTTCTCGGGCTTGGGAAAGAGGATGAGCAATCCTTTGAATCACTAAGAGAAGCATTTGGAAAGGCTGTTAAAGCAATCGATGAAGCAAAAATTGAAAGCTTTGCAGTTGATTTCGATTCCTTTGTAACAGAAAAGTTGGGGGTTCATAATGTTGCTCATGCATTTGGAGAAGCATTTGCACTGTCTACATATAAATTTGCTGATTATAAACAAAAATCAAATGAACCAGAAAAGAAAATTGAAGACGTAGTTGTTTACACGAAAGATGAAGCAGACGAGGTCGAAGCAAGTTTAAAAGTAGGATTTGCGTATGGACAAGGGACAAACTCTGCGAGAACTCTTGTCAATTTACCTGGAAATATGTTAACTGCTACGGATTTAGCAAACTATGCAACTGAACTTGGAATGAAATATGGGTTTGAAATCGAAATTCTTGACAAAGAAGAGATGGAAAAGCTTGGGATGGGCGCTCTTTTAGCAGTAAATAAAGGTTCTGTAGAGCCACCGAAAATGATTGTTCTTAAATATCAAGGAACCGATAACTGGGAGGATGTCATTGGCCTAGTTGGGAAAGGAATTACCTTTGATACAGGCGGATACTCCATTAAGTCAAAGGACGGCATTGTTGGTATGAAATCCGATATGGGTGGAGCTGCTGCTGTATTAGGAGCGATGGAGATCATTGGTGAACTAAAACCGGAAAAAAATGTTGTTGCAGTCATCCCATCAACTGATAATATGATCAGTGGCGATGCATTTAAGCCAGATGATGTCGTGACATCAATGAATGGCAAAACGATTGAAATCCTAAACACAGATGCTGAAGGGCGTCTTGCATTAGCAGATGGAATCACGTATGCGAAGTTCCATGGTGCCTCTTATTTAGTTGATGTGGCAACCTTAACGGGTGGGGTTATTGTTGCTTTGGGAAATGATATAACTGGCGCAATGACAAATAATGAAGCCTTTTTTGAAGATGTACTAGAAGCCTCATTAGAAGCCGGCGAGCCAATTTGGCGACTACCAATTACCGAAAATCATAAGAAGCGTGTTCGGAAGAGCCTGGTAGCTGACTTGAACAATTCACCAGGACGCGATGGACATGCCATTTTTGCAGGTACTTTCCTTGGTGAGTTCGCAGAGAGTACACCTTGGGTACACCTTGATATAGCTGGAACGGCAACTACTACATCGGCTTACAACTTAGGTCCTGCAGGTGCAACCGGGGTTATGGTACGCACGCTTGCAACTTTAGTTGAAAGATTTGGTATAACTGAAGAATAATAAGTAGGAAGTCTACCAAGCGTAGGCTTCTTTTTTCCTTCTAAAGCACCTTCTCTCGCAAAAAATTCCATTGACGTTATCTCCCATCATATGATATTGTAGTTTAGGTATTTTAATTCTCTACCGATTTAGCAGACTAAAGTATAAACTAATTAACTATTACTAGAAGGAGTTTTCATCATGAATGCAGTTGTTATAGCGGTTCTTGTTATGCTTATATTAAGTTTATTTCGTATAAATGTTGTCGTTGCTCTTGCAGTGGGGGCGATTGTTGGAGGACTTACAGGTGGCCTAGACCTTGCATCGACTGTTTCTACCTTTACAGATGGCTTAGGCGGTAATGCCACTGTTGCGTTGAGCTATGCCTTACTTGGTAGTTTTGCAGTTGCTATATCAAGAACTGGCCTACCAGATGCCATGGTAGATCTAGCCATCAAAATGGTCGGTCAGCAAGGGGATAGTAAACGTAAAACCTATTCAAAGGTTTTAATCATTTTTATCATTTTAGCCATTTCAATTTCATCACAAAACCTAGTTCCTGTTCATATTGCATTTATCCCAATTTTAATCCCACCTTTATTAAAGGTTTTTAATGAACTTGAAATCGATCGTCGATTGATTGCTTCTGTTATTACGTTTGGTTTAACAGCACCGTATATTGCACTCCCAATTGGTTTTGGAGAGATATTCCAGGGACTCATACAGCAATATATGCTAGAAAGTGGGCTAGAAGTAGCGAAAAGAGATATTCCTGTTGCCATGTTGATTCCTACAGCAGGTATGGTTGTTGGTTTACTAATCGCTGTATTCTTTTCCTATCGTAAACCTAAAACATATAAAAATATTGAAATTGCAAATAAGTCGAATTCAAAAGCAACTTATACTAAAAAGAGTATTGCTTTCGCTCTCTTGTCTGTACTTGCTACCTTAACTGTTCAGTTAACACTTTCACAAGTATTTGATGTAGATGGCATGATTTTCGGAGCTTTGGTCGGAATCATCGTTCTTTATTTTAGTGGTTCTATGAAAGTAAATCAAGCTGACGAAGTGATAACAGGCGGAATGAAAATGATGGCTTTCATTGGTTTTGTCATGATCACAGCATCCGGGTTTGCTGCTGTTATTAATGAAACTGGGGATGTAGAAGAGCTTGTTAAGCAGTCAGCTTCCTTGATGAATGGAAACCAAGCATTTGCTGCTTTAATGATGTTAATCGTCGGTCTATTGATCACATTAGGAATAGGTTCATCCTTTTCAACGATTCCAATCATCGCGACGATTTTTGTTCCATTATGCATGGAGCTTGGATTTAGTCCAATGGCGACAATTGCTATTGTTGGTTCCGCGGCCGCTTTAGGAGATGCGGGTTCACCTGCGTCAGATAGTACGTTAGGTCCAACTTCTGGACTAAATGTAGATGGTCAACATAATCATATTTGGGATACTTGTGTACCGACATTTTTACACTATAATATTCCACTCATTATTTTCGGCTGGATTGCAGCCATTCTCCTATAAAACTAAACCCCCACGAAAAATCGTGGGGGTCTTTCACTTTTAAGAGGCTTTGATTGAAAGATCATTCACAGCGTTTTTTGTTACTGTGCGATAAATTCTAGGTGAAATGATTCCAGCAAAAATGGTGAAAACGAGATCTTTTACTATGAACCAAGCCATAACTGTCCACGCTGCTCCATAGCTCATTTTAACCTCTAACCAAAAATTTAATGCAAAGTACATATAGTTTGTGCCGATGAAATAGTTCATGAATAGACCAACAAATGCAGCAAACATGAATGTTTGTAATGTTGGATTCCCCTTAGAATGTTCAACTACTTTTCCTGCAAAATAGGCTGTTGCAATAAAAGATAAAATAAATCCGCCAGTACTTCCAATGATAGGTGCGATTCCTGCCTCAAATCCTGAAAAAACGGGTGCACCTGCAATCCCGATGAGCATGTATACAATCATCGAAATAGCTCCTAATCGACTGCCGAGTAGAAGCCCAGCTAATACCGCAAAAAAGGTTTGCATGGTTAATGGAACCCCGGCAACCTGTAAAAACGGTACCATTGAAGTAATGTTTGCACCAATTGCCATAAGCGCTGCAAACATCCCGACATATGTAATTTCTATTGCTCGGATTCGTGGTTTCGAAACTGCTGTCATTATATGTTAACCTCCATGATTTTAAAGTTAACAAAATAGTAAAACAAGATCAGTTATATGTCAACAAAAAAATAAATGAAGTTAACAAATAAAAGTTGAGTCATATGCTTTCGGGATGGTTGATAAAATATTGGTAGATGATTTCCTATTCCACTATTAAACCTTTCAATAATAAAAAATTGTTATAGTCAAAAAATAATTTTGCTGTCAATGACAAGAAAAATGTGTCAAAAAGGTAGTCCTGTAAATATAATGCCCATATCCGAAAATGTTGGGAGCGGTCGGAATGAGTATTGGAATTTTATTAATGGGCCTTTTTGTCGGGTTTTTGGTCGGATTAACAGGTGTAGGTGGAGCGGCATTATTAACTCCATTTTTAATCTTGATTGGTATCAATCCTTTAATTGCAGTTGGGACAGATTTTCTCTATAACTCCATCACCAAATTTTTTGGATCTGTTCAGCATTTTCGGCAAAAAACAATCAATTTTAAGCTTGTAAAATATTTAGCTTTAGGTAGTGTCCCTAGTGCAATCATAGCGGTTACTACATTACATTTTGCTGGTGGAGATAAACTCCTGCAAGGAGAAATTGTAAAGCATGCCCTCGGTTATGTCCTAATGATGGTTGCGATTGCTACTGTAGTAAAGACATTATTTAGCTCTCGTTTTTCACAAAGTTCCTACAGTTTAAAGCCCATTGAAGATAAAGCAAAAGCCACGATTTTATTAGGGGCAATTCTAGGATTTATAGTCGGATTAACATCCGTTGGATCTGGTTCGCTTTTTGCACTTGCGATGCTGTTATTTTATCAATTACGAGCCTCTGAGTTAGTTGGGACAGATATTGCACATGCATTTATTTTAGTTACGGTGAGCAGCTTTTTTCATGTAGGTTTTGGGAATGTTGACTTTCTTTTGGTGATGAATTTGCTATGTGGTTCAATTCCTGGGGTTATCATTGGAAGCACTTTATCCGCAAAAGTTCCAATGAAGCCACTACAAACAGTGATAGGGATTATTATTTTTATAAGTGGTTTGAAATTGATCTATTAAGTTGAAATACGAAAAAATTGCGAACTTGTAGACCTTGGTGTAAAATTACACTAAGGTTTTTGACTTTCTCTAAGGAAGAGAAGGTGAATGATTAAAAAAGGTGATCAATATGGATAAGGAACAATTGACTCAAATACTCTCCGAAAGAATGAAGCTAATCCGAACTGAAAATGGCTATACTCAGGATAAAATGGCTGAGATCTTGGGGATTTCAAAAAAAACGTTGGTTCAAATTGAAAAGGGAAGAATTCAAGCGGGATGGACAATTACCGTAGCTGTATGTGCATTATTTCGTGATAGTGAGATTATCCAAACAACATTAGGTGGAGACCCAATCGATGTCATTGAAATTATCGGACGAAATGGGATTGACCGTGCCAAAGAACGCACCTTGGGTGGTAAGGTATGGTGGAAAGATCTCAAGAAGGAAGGAAGGTTTCGTCTCCAACAAAATATGATAAGCCAACATTATCGTATCTTGGATGATGCCAATTTTAGATGGTATTCATCGTTCAATAAAGAGGAAGCCTATAACAGGTTAATAGAAATTTCGATTGAAGCAAACTAAGAAACGGGGCACAACCTATTTGGCCCCATTTTTCTTCTTCGCCGTTTTGTTTTTTGAATACGTAGATGAAGTTAAGTTATTATTTACCGCAGCTTCTTCGTTAAGTCTTTCTTTTTTAGCCATATACTTCCTCCATGAATTCTGTTAGTGATCCAGAGAAAAGTCGTCGTAGCGTTCGTTTAAATATACATTTTCTCCAGTTGCGAAGTTTATGTTTCGAAGGTCCAGCTCAGGATCAAGTTGATTCACGAGTTGTTCTTCTTTGCTTTGTATTTGTCTTTGTCTTAATGTATCTCTATATCTATCTTCCATTGATTTACCCCCTCGTGTTTTTATCATGTCCTAAATCGTATAAAATTCATTCTGGTAATCAAAAAGAACGATAGGCAAATTTTTACCTTCGTTCAAATTGATTGTTCTTTATCGCCATCTTAATGCAATTGTTAACACACTGGATTTAGAGCCTTTTACACTTGCTTCTAAATGAAGATTTAAACCATCAGGATTAAAGGTTGCTTTCACTTTGGACTGAATGCCTGTTGTTTTTAGCAGTCGATCTACTTCTTGGTCATTTGATGCCTGTGCAGCAGCCATTACTTTTTTCGCAAACTCTCTAGAATCAGCTAATTTAGCCAATATCAGGCTTGCATCCTTCATGAGAATTCTCATTTCTTCTGCGGATTCCTTAAATAAAGTTGGGTCAATTGCAGGAAATTGACGATAATATGTGTATGGGTAGTACGACACTGAGTCAGGAAAAACAGAATGACTTGTTAGGTTTGAATAATAGCCTGGATACAAAACAGTTCTTGGTGGTCCTTGACTTCCATAAATAAACGGTTGATGGTACAACGGTAGCCCCCCTTATCAAAATTACTGTTACAATATATGTCATTTTTTGGATAAGGGTGCATTTGAATGGGTGCCTAAGCCCTACTTCCTGTCAATTCCCAGCATCTTTAAAACAATTCGTTCCCATAATTTCCAAGGAAGTGTATTTTTAAGGAAAATGGTCAATCTTGTTCCTTTTCCTACTGGGTAGCGAAGTCTGGTTAAAGAGGGCTTTGTGGCTAGCCTCACAATAAATGTGGCTACTTCAAGTGGGTCACCGTAAGACGCTTGGTTTTTTTCAAGTCTTGCTTCAATTTTTTTCATTAATTCTTGATAGGGAGATGTCGGAAGCATCGACTTTTCTGCTACCTTTTTACCACTGCTCCAAATATTCGTTTGAAAAGAACCTGGCTCAATTAGCGCTACATCGATACCAAACGGTCTTACCTCAAGTTGCAATGATTCAGACCACCCCTCCAATGCGTATTTAGACGCAACATAAGGAGAGATGGCTGGGAATCCGATTTGTCCACTTATACTGCTAAGATTTATGATTTTACCAACTCTTTGGTTTCTCATAAATGGTAGAACAAGCTTAGTCACTTCAATCAACCCGAAAAAGTTTGTTTCAAACTGGGCCTTGTATTCCGATATGGAAATTTCCTCTGCAAATCCACCTGTAGCAAAGCCTGCATTATTTAATAAAACATCAACCCGACCAAGCTTTTGAAGGGTTGTTTGAAAGGTATGTAAAGAATCAGCATCGGTCACATCCAACCTACAAAATTGGAGATTCTTTTCTAAGTTCGGATTATTTAGTTGACGTAGAATGTTTTCTTTTTTTTGCAGATTTCTCATGGTGGCGACAACAAAGAATCCTTTTTTTAAAAACTCAATTGAACTTAGAAGTCCAAATCCACTTGATGCCCCGGTAATGATCACAATGGGTTTGTCCACACTTTTCTCTCCCTTAAATAAAATGGTTTCTAATATTATCCATTTAATCTTATAATAGAAAAAGATAAGTATCTAGAATAACGTACCCGATAAAGGCGGGATAAAATTGCAGATAAATGAAGTTATATCAATTATTCAAGAACATGGTTATCTCGGACTTTATTTATGGCTATGGGTGGGCGCATTTGTGATTCCCATTCCAAACGAAGTGATTGTATCAACAATCGGTTTTTTTTCGGCTGAGGATGTTTTTGTACCTTGGAAGATTTTCATCGTAACCTACCTTGGAATTCTAGCTGCTGTTACTACAAGCTATGTATTAGGACGCTTCGCAGGAAATGCCATGGTCTTTCTCATGAATAAACAAAATAAAATGAGAAGAAAAACCGAACGTGCTTTATTAATAATTGAAAAATACAATACGTTTGCATTAGCATTTTGCTATTTCGTACCAGGCTTTCGTGTTCTATTTCCATTCTTATTCGGGTTTAGTAAGTTTCCGTTTGTAAAATTTGCATTAACCCTGTATACCACTATTTTTATTTGGGTTTCTCTTGTCTTTTCAGTCGGTTATTTTGCAGGGGAAGAATTTATTGAAGGGTTTATTAAATACTACGATATTGTCGTTAGTCTAGCTGTTGTGGCGTTGATGGTGTATGTATTGGTTAAGATAAGAAGGAGGCGAAAGCTACGAAAGCTTTCCCATTGAGAGGGTGTATGGATCATGAAAAAGTTGTCCTTGTTTCTGATTTTCAACATCATGATCGGCTGTTCACAGGATAAGAACCTGGATGGACCAATAAAAGAAACAGTTTCAAACCCAGCTATTATCGCTACAAATCTGACGATCCCATGGATGATCACAAAAACAGATGGAATCTTCTTCATCCCCGAACGAATTGGAAAACTATCCGAAATAGAGGAGGCTACTGGAAAGGTAACACCACAGCAATTAAAGCTTCAAAAAGAAATCCTGCATCAAGGGGAAGGGGGCTTTTTGGGCTTTACACTTGCACCAGATTTTCAGAATTCGAATGAAGCATTTATGTATCACACATACATAGAAGATGGCAACATTTTAAATCGCGTCATCCTTGTAGAAAGAAATGGGTCTAGTTGGGTGGAAAAATCGGTATTACTTGAAGGTATTCCAGGAGGAACCATTCATAATGGTGGTCGTATTAAAGTTGGTCCTGATGATAAGCTTTACGTGACTGCCGGGGATGCTGGGGTTCCAGAACATGCACAAGATGTAACAAGTTTGGCAGGAAAGATTTTACGCATGAATCTTGATGGTTCAATTCCAAATGACAATCCATTTCCTAATTCATATATCTATACATATGGTCACAGAAACCCACAGGGGCTTGCGTGGGATGAAAAAGGGAATTTATATAGCACCGAGCATGGACAAAGAGCGCATGACGAGATTAACTTAGTTGAATCGGGTAAAAATTATGGTTGGCCAATTATTGAAGGTAGTGAAACTAAGACGGGCATGGTCACACCTATTTTTCATACAGGTGAGGAAACATGGGCCCCTTCTGGTATCGACTATGCAAATGGTAAGCTATATATTGCCACATTACGCGGTTCAAAGGTAAGAAGCTATGAAATTGAATCAGGTAGGATTGAAGTGATCCTTGATATTAATAGCCGAATGAGGGATGTCTATATAGAGGACAACACACTCTTTACTATCACAAATAACAAGGATGGTCGGGGAAACCCGAAGGAAGATGATGACAAGCTTCTTTCGATTTCATTGTCGGGCATTCGAAAATAAAAAGCGAGCTTAGGGGGAGAAAAATGGTAGAAAATACATTAATCCAAGCATTAGGTATTACAATTGAAGAAGTGACACCTGAACGAGTTATAGCAACGATGCCAGTTGATGAGCGTACTCGCCAACCATTTGGGGTTTTACATGGTGGTGCATCTGTTGCATTAGCAGAAACGGTTGCAAGTGTCGGTACGTACAATCTCGTAGACCAAGAGACGGAAGGATGTGCAGGACTCGAAATTAACGCCAATCATATTCGGGCAAAAAGGGACGGCGTTGTAAAAGCAATCGGTTCCCCTCTTCATAAAGGCAAAACAACAATGGTCTGGGACATTAAAATCGTCGATGAAGAAGAAAACCTCATTTGTGTATCGCGCTGTACCATGGCCATTTTGAAATTAAAGAAATGAAAAAAGCGAGTACCCTAATCGGCCTCGCTTTTCCCTATTAACTCATAGTTTGTTTTGCATGTTTTTCTTTATCCTTTAGGTCATCTCGAGCGCTTTTTTCCCAAAGTGGTACTTTTGAATTATAGGCAGCACGGCTAATTAAGTGACCGGCTACAGGTGAAGTCATAAATAGGAAGACAAATCCTAAAATGACCCTAAAGTTCATATAGCCCTCAATGATCCAAAAGTATAAAAATGTTCCAAGTAGGATCGCTAGAACTCCTAATGTCGCACTTTTTGACACCGCATGATTTCGTGTGTACACATCAGGTAATCGAACAATGCCAATCGCACTTATTATGCTTAGAAGCGCTCCGAACAAGATTATAACAGCAAAGAAAATCTTAAGCATCTCGGTCATGTTCAATTACGACTCCTTTCTCAAGGAACTTTGAAAAGGCGACAGTACCAACAAAAGCTACAATTGCAATTAATAAAATAACTTCTAGGAACGAATTGGAGCGTAGGATAATGGAAACAATTGCAGTAATTCCCACTAAATTGACTCCGATTGCATCAAGTGCTATAACTTTGTCAGGGATCGATGGCCCTTTTATCACACGGTATATATAAGCAATCGTTGAAACCGATAAGAAGACTAGTGCGAGATTAAGTAAAATTTCAAACATTATCGGCTCACCTCCATAATTGCTTTTTCAAATGAATTTTTAATCGAATCAATGGCTTCATCTACGTCTTGTATGTCCATTGCATGGATGTACAGTATTTTTTTATCATCTGAAATATCAACAACGAGTGTTCCAGGTGTCAATGTGATCAGATTTGAAAGCGTTAGGATTTCCCAATCTTTTGTGAGTTCCGTTGGCATTGCGAAAATCCCAGGTTTTACATCGAGCTTGGGTTTGACAACCACTTTCATAATGGCATAGTTTGAGAGAATTAACTCCCTAAAGAAGATCAAAATCAGTTTTATCACTGCCCACACATTATGAAGGTAAAAACGTTGAGAGAAAAAACGACGTAAAACAAAAATTAGTAAAAGACCTATCAAATATCCGCCAAAAAAGGCGCTAAAATCATAGGAATTTGAAATAAACATCCACGAAAAGGCGATAAAAATATTTAAAACTAATTGCAACAACATAAGATCTACTCCTTTAAAACAGCTTGGATATAGATGGATGGGTCTGTCAAGTCTTGCGCTGCTTGAGAGATATACGGATAGAACCATTCAGCACCAAATCCAAGTGCAATTGAGAGTGAAAGTAGAAGAGTAATCGGGAATAGCAGTCCTTTTGTTGATCCTTTTTCTTCTTCTTTCCTAAGCTTTGCTTCACCCCAGAATCCGTTAATAAAGATTTTCATTACCGAATATAGGACAAGAAGACTTGAAATTAAAATTGCTGCAACCAGTACGTAATGCTCTGCAGCAAGGCTTCCTTTGACAATGAGAAGCTTCCCAACGAATCCACTAAATGGAGGGATTCCTGCAAGTGAAATAGTAGCAATGAAGAACATCCAGCCTAAATATGGATGATGGTTAATTAAGCCACCCATTTTCTTTAAATTGCTCGTACCAGTTATTACAACCATGGCTCCGACTAATAAGAAGAGGGAAGCCTTGATAATCATGTCATGAATTAAATAGTAAATTGATCCAGTCAATGATGTTGGTGTTAACGTCGCAACACCCACTAAAATAACACCAACCGCTGTTAATATATTGTAGATAATTATCTGTTTAACATCCCAATACGCAACAGCTCCGATTACTCCAACTACAATTGTAAATCCAGCAAGAATTCCAATTAAGGTATGAGTAAAGCCAGTATCATGATAGAAAATAATTGTAAATGTACGAATGATAGAATACACTCCAACCTTTGTTAACAAAGCTCCAAAAAGAGCTGTTATCGGTGTTGGGGGGGCATTATAAGAACCCGGTAACCAGAAAAATAACGGGAAGATAGCTCCTTTTAATCCAAATACCACTAAAAATAAGATGGAGATAACAGTTACAATCCCAGGTTGTCCTAGTTCACTTATTTTTGCAGAGAGATCTGCCATATTAACAGTACCTGTCACTGCGTATAAATAAGCAACTGCAATAACAAATAGGGCAGATGATATCACGTTCACCAAGATGTATTTAATGGATTCACGTAATTGCGGCTTTGTCCCACCATGTACAATTAAGACATATGAAGCCATCAGCATGACCTCAAAAAATACGAACAGGTTGAAAATGTCCCCTGTTAAAAATGCGCCAAGTACCCCAACCATTAAGAATTGTACAGCAGCATAATAAAAGAATTTTTCTCTTTCTTGTCCGATATTCTTAAATGAATATAGAATACATGCTAAAACTACAATGCTACCTGTTGTAACAAGTAAAGAAGCAAGCATATCTGCTACTAGCACAATACCGAAAGGAGCATCCCAGTCTCCAAGGTTAAGGGTTTGAATGCCATTATGATAGACCTGATTAACAAGTATTAATGACAGGATGACGGTCAAAAGTGTAGATAATAAGCTTATCACTCTTGATGCTTTCGTATATTTATTTACAAATATGAGTATGATTCCCGTCAGGAGAGGAATCAGTATTGGAAGGATTACAAAATTATTCATTACTATCATTTCCCCTCAATTTATCCATGTTATCCGATCCCAGCTCCTGATAGGATCGATACGCAAGCACTAGGATAAACGATGTTACCCCAAAGCTAATTACGATCGCAGTTAAGATAAGGGCTTGGGGAAGTGGATCAACATAAGCCTTAGTCCCTTCTACTAAAATGGGAGCAGCCCCCTGCTTTAACCCACCCATTGTTAAAATCAATAAATGAGCTCCATGACTAAGCAAACCTGTCCCAATAATCACTCGAATGAGGCTTTTTGAAAGCATCATATACGTCGCTGCCGTAAAAAGAATTCCGATGACAATTGCCATTAAAATCTCCATTAATCATCATCCTCCCCGATTGTTTGAATAATGGTCAAGGTTACTCCAACAACAACTAAATAGACACCGGTATCGAATAATACGGCAGTGGCAAGTTCTGTTTCCCCGAAAACTGGTAAATCAAAGTAACCAAAGGTATGGCTTAAAAAAGGTACATTGAATAAAAATGAACCCATGCCTGTTAATGCAGCGATTAATAAACCAAAGGCAGCTACCTTTTTAAAGTCGAAAGGCAGGGCTTTTCTAACTGTTTTCATATCAAAGGCCAGAAGGAGGAGGACGATTGCCGCTGCCGAAATCAGTCCACCGATAAATCCTCCGCCAGGAGTATTATGTCCTGCAAAAAAGAGATTTAAGGAGTAGGCAAGAATGATGAAAACAGTTATTTTTGTTGCAGTTTGTAAGATTAAATCATTTGTCTTCAACCTTCTTTCCTCCTTGTTAAGCGTAATTTAATCATTGTAAAAATACCAAGTGCAGCAATGCCTAGAACAGTAATTTCAAACAATGTATTGAAGCCACGGAAGTCTACTAAAATGACGTTAACGATATTCGTACCTCCGCCTTCCTTATAGCTGTTTTCAACAAAATACTTTGAAATAGAATCAATCAGTCTTGTACTATTTGCGGAGATCGCAAGTAGAGTTACAATTGTTCCAACACCTAATGAAATGATTAAATTTGTTAATCGAAAACGCATTGGCTTTTCCTTTTTCTGAAGCTTCGGAAGGTGATAGAAGCATAGTAGAAATAAGGCTACTGAAACAGTCTCAATTACAAGTTGAGTTAACGCCAAATCCGGAGCACGGAAAAGTACAAAGAATAATGAAACCGTATATCCAACTGCACCAAGTGCGATAATGGCTGTCAATCTCGACTTAGCAAAAATTGTTGTTGCAACTCCACCAACAAGAACAAATGCTAGAACAGCTTCAAAAAGTCGAACCGGTGCAACATGTGTTAAATCAAAGGCAAATCCATTTTTAATAATAAGTGAACTTCCAATTGCCAAGATAAAGAAAGCAAACATAATAACCAAATAGTCTCGAATAACTCCGGTCATATAAAAGCCATTTAGCTTTGATGCCGACCGCTCCATCGTGACAAGCCCTTTGTCATAGAGATTGTTTAACGTTAACCGCTTGGAAAAGACATTATAAATGCCTGTCCATTTTGCAAGTGTGAGAAACAATAGTGTTCCTAACACAATGACTCCAATTGACATAAAGAGTGGTGTATTCCATCCGTGGAAATACTCAAAATGAACATGATATTTTGAACCTTCTCCAAGTAAGCTTGGAAGGATGGATGCCACTGCTGGTTCAATCACACTTGGCGCTAATATATTTGAAAAGAACCCAAATATTATGACAAGTGAAGCTAGGATAATAGGCGAAATTAACATCCCAATTGGTGCCTCATGTGGCTTTTTATCAAGCTTTTCAAACTGAGCTTTTCCAGTAAAGGTTTTAAAAACGAGAATCATGCTGTAAATGAACGTGAATACACTTGCTACCCAACCGATAATTGGGAAAAGAACCCCGAATGTTTCCATATTGAATACATCAAGAGTTGTTGCATTTACCAGTGCAGTAAAGAACGCTTCTTTACTTAAGAAACCATTAAATGGTGGTAATCCAGCCATAGAAAATGCACCGATGGCAGCCAATGTAAAGCTAATTGGCATAACGGTCATCAATCCACCGAGCTTGCGAATGTCACGCGTACCTGTTTCATGGTCGATAATCCCAACAACCATGAATAAGCTTCCTTTAAATGTTGCATGGTTAATTAAGTGGAAAATGGCAGCGACGATGGCTGCAAGATAAATATTATTATTACTACCATAGTGTAGTGCAGCCGAGCCAATTCCGAGTAACGACATAATCATTCCAAGCTGACTGACCGTTGAAAACGCAAGGATTCCTTTTAAATCGGTTTGTTTAACCGCACTAAACGATCCCCAGAACAAGGTAACAATTCCGAAGGTTGAAATAATCCAAAACCATTCACTCGATCCAGCAAAAATAGGACTCAAGCGCGCAACTAAATAGATACCTGCTTTTACCATTGTTGCAGAGTGTAGATACGCACTGACTGGTGTCGGTGCTTCCATCGCATCTGGTAACCAAATATGGAATGGAAATTGTGCTGATTTTGTAAAAGCACCTAATAGAATTAAAAGCATTGCAGGGATGAAGAGTGGATTTGACGGTAATGTATCCACTTGTGCAATCATTTCTCGAATACTAAATGTATTTGTCATGATTGATAGTAAAACAAATCCTGCTAGCATGGCTAATCCACCGAAAACCGTGATTAACATCGATTTTTGTGCACCATATCTTGATTTTTCACGATTATGCCAATACCCGATTAATAGAAATGAAGATAGACTTGTCAATTCCCAGAATGTATAAAGCACAATCACATTATCTGAAAGAACAACCCCGAGCATCGCACCCATGAAACAGAGTAAGTACACATAAAAGTTATGTAAGGATTCCTTTTCCTTCGAAAGGTAATAGATTGAATAGAGGACTACTAATGCCCCAATGCCTGTAATCAATAAAGCAAATAAGAGTCCTAATCCATCTATATACGCTGTGAAATTTACGCCAATGGAAGGCATCCATTCTGCAGTACGGATTATCGGGTTTCCATTCATCGTATCCTTCATGAATGGAAAGAAATAAGAGAATAGGACTACAGGTAGAATTAGTACAAACCACCCTGTATGAATTCCCCGCAAATATTTGCGGAAGAAAGGAATAAAGATAGCCATTATAAATGGAGATAAAATGGCCCAATGTACAAGTGACAAAACAGTACCCCCTTACTATTTTTTTATCTTCTAGAATTATATAACAATTATAAAGAAGTTGCATGCCATGCATCTTCTAGTGTCACCAAGTTTTTCAGTTGTTATTAAATATGTAGAGACGCGTCTTTTTGAACTAAAAAATTTTTCTGTAATAGTAACTAATTCGTTATACTCCAGTCGGAATTACCTACTTGTATTTGAAAAAATTGTATAAAATATCCTATTAAAACGAATGCTAGTAGCAAGAGGTGAGTTTTTGTGAACATAAAAAAAGGAATCGTGGCAATGGCGATTTTTGCCTTTCTGTTTATAGGAGCGTGGGTAATCCATGAACAAACGAAGAGAGAATATGGAGAAAGTCAACTAGAAAATCAACAACAATTTCAAATCCAAACCATTAATTCTACACAAACACCAGAGAAATCAAAGGTCTATCCAAAATTCAAGCCGCGTGAGTATATTCGTATTGAGCGCTAATAATAAAAAAAGGATGAGACGAAGCATCTCATCCTACATTACGCTATTGTTTCTTACCATTGGAACTGGAATGGCCTTATTATGAAACATCATGATTAGCATAGGTACAGCAAGAAAAGCAAAGAGAACAAATAAAGTAAATAATAAGTTTGATGTTAACGTAATCCCTGCTTTATGACCTGCATCCATATAATCTGTAAAAAGGGCATTGATTTCCTCGTCTTCAGGGAAATTCCCAAGCGTTAAAAATTCCTGATTGTCGACATCATAATAAAAGAATTCATGCTTTTGGATATAGAAAATGCTGTCACGCTTTAGTTTATAGGTCACATGCCCTACAACGACATTTGCTTTATACGTATCAATTTCCTCTTCGTTTTCCTTCGTCCCCGGATCATCTGCTGTAACAACCTTTGTAATTTCAGCTTCCTTTGAGATGGCATTGACTATTTTTGCAGAGCCATTCGCATAATAATTGACTTCCTTCAATTTTTCATTAACCGCTTTAGTAAAATCCGATTCCCCAGCAGCGCTAGCCGAACTTAAAAAGGTAAAGAATGCGAAACAACTAATGAGCAACGTCAACAAGAACCCTTTTTTCATAGAATCCCTCTTTCCTCTAAAATAGTAACCTTTAATCTATATGTATTTTCAAAAAAGAGATTTACTACTAAAAAATGTATGTTAAAATCGAAAAAGGTATTTCTACAAAAAATTAAAGGAATCAAAAATGAAAAATACATATTTTACAAGCTACTTTCCGCTCATTTCTATCATCCTATTTAGTGTTTCATTAGCCATCCTGACGGAATTGAAAACATTGGATTTGTTAAAGCAAATTGGCATTTATCGTGGAATGCAGGAGTTTTTTTCGACAACGTGGATTAATTTCGCGATTTTCTTTGTTTTTTTCTTATTCTATTTTATGGTGTTTGCCGCCTTAAAATTAATTGCCAATACACTACTTGAGCTTTCTCTATTGTTTTTCACGAAGGATAGCAATGGAGAAAGTCTACGGAAAATAAGAGCGGGATCTTTTTTCTATTTAGGAGGAGGGACCCTTTCATTAGCGTTTGTCCAATCCTTTTACGGCATAGTGATCGTACTTTTAGTGTCGACCCTTGGCTATTTTATTTTTTTCGTTTATAAAATTCAGGATACATTAACCTTAGGTGGATTAATTGGGCTTGTCTTTTTTCAAACATTAAGTTGGTTTACCTTTTTTATGACGGTAACCTATGTTTGCCTTCAGCTCTACAACAGTATCATCGCGAGTTTACCAATCTAAAAAGCGAGCCCATCATCATTTGTGGCTCGCTTTCATCATGTCCTTCCAAATATGCATTTGAGGTTTTCGTGATTCCATATAGTAGATGCTCTTATTTTGGTCATTTCCTACCCATACCCCAGCCGTATATTGATCAGTGAGGCCAATAAACCAAAGGTCTTTCACATCATTCGTCGTTCCCGTTTTCCCTCCAATATAACTAGTAGAAAAATAAGCTTCTTTACCTGTTCCCGACTTTACAACATCCTCAAGTAATATTCTTACCTTTTGATTAGCAGATTCACTCCACACCATTTCAGGTTTTTCATCCCATTCATAAAGGATGTTTCCTTGTAAATCAGTCACCCTTGTAATTCCATGTGCTTGAATAAATTGACCGTTGTTTGCAAATGTAGCAAAGGCATTTGTCATCTCCAAGGGAGACATTCCATAAGTAAATCCACCAATGGCTGCTGGTAAACTATGGTCTTCTTTTACTACATTCGAAAAATGAAGCTTGTCTAAATATGAAAATGCATGTTCAATCCCAATTCTTTCAAACAACCTTACAGCAGGGGTGTTGTAGGAATACTTAAAAGCTGTACGTAGGGGAACATTTCCATATTGTCCGCCCCCATAATTTCGCGGGCAATACCCATTTTTACAATAGTTATTGGCATTTATCGTTTGTGAAATGGAGGCCCCCGTTTGATCAAAATATGGCGCATAAACAAGCAGGGGCTTAATCACAGAACCTGGTTGTCGAAAGGCTTGAAAGGCGCGATGGAACGTAAACTTTTGATAGTTTTTTCCGCCTGTGATCGCGACAATTCGATTCGACTTATGATCTATAACGGCAGCTGCTCCTTGAACATTTGCATTTGGTAGATAGCGATCCAAAGCTTGCACAGCTTCTTGCTGTATACTTGGGTTTAACGCTGTTTCAATCATGATTCCAGATTCGAGAACTTCGTTTACCTTCTGATCCAAGCCTTTGTGAAGTTCTTTCTTTTCGTTTTCAGTTGCTGACTGGAACTTTTCATTAAAACCTTCTTTTTCGGCAATTAATTCTTCAAACTCATGATAAATATAAGTCGTATAATCTGGATACTGGTCGATACGATCACGCATCATCAGCTCAATCGGTTCTCGTATTGCTTTTTCATATTCTTCAGTTGAGATTTTCCCTGCCTCTACTAATCTTTGTAGAATACGTTCCTGTCGTTTCTTTGTATTTGAAAAATTCGTTATTGGATTGTAGAGGGATGGGTTATTCGGGATAGCACTTAAGAATGCGATTTTAGCTAATGTAGCATCTTTAATAGACTGGTTAAAATAGAGTTTGGATGCTGTCTCAATTCCATATGCCCCATTTTGAAAATATATGGCGTTAATGTATAACGTTAGTATTTCCTCTTTCGTCAGTGTTCGTTCCAATTGATACGAATACAAGAGCTCACTTAATTTTCGATTATAGGTCTTTTCATTTGTTAAATATAGATTGCGTGCAAGCTGCTGGGTGATTGTACTACCACCTTGATCGATCGAGTCATTTTCTAGGTTGATGAGGGCTGCCCGACCAATCCCGGAAATATCAAACCCTATATGCTCATAATAATGCTGATCCTCAATTGTGATAAACAAATCCTTCACAATTTGCGGGATTTCTTCTGGAGGAAGGATTGTGCGATCTGCACCTTGGCGGATCTCCGAAATCACATTTCCAGTGCTGTCTTTTATATAGCTTGTTTGTGGTAACACAACATCACCGATTGGGATTTCCTCATCAAGTACAGCGGTTAAGCTCTTTGTATTCTTCAGCTCGCTATGGACTTGGAATAACACAAACATAAACAGTAGAAAAAGAATAAAGGTGATGAAATACCCTGTTTGTCTTCTCATAAATAACACTCTCTCAAAGATTACTATTCTCTTATTATATAAAAAAACAGACGGCGTTTGCCATCTGTATTACGCAGCATGATGAGCTGACTTTTCAGAATGTCGAACAACACTTAGCCTTAAAATAATTGCTCCAGTTAAAAAGAGCCCACTTGTTACGAAAAAGACAGTAGAGATACCGAAGAAACCACTAAGGATTCCACCGGAAATTGGACCAATCACATTTCCTAAAAACCGAAAACTGACATTATAGCCTTGGACTTCCCCTTGCATCGATAGAGGGGCAACTTGGCGGATATAGGCTGTCATACACGGAATTAAACCACCGACTGCCATGCCGAATAAAAATCTACATAAAACAAGCTGCCATAATTCACTTACAAGGCCTTGCGGGATAAACAAAATGGAACAGGCGAGCAGAAGGAGTGTTAAAATCTTTTCATGACCTATTCGGTCACCTAATTTTCCCCATTGTCTCGTAAATAGTAAATTTCCAAATCCAGTCGCTGAAAACGCCATTCCAGCTAAAAATACAATATTACTACTGTTGGTTAAGTGCGTTACATATAATGCTAGTAAGGGCTGGATACTGAAATTGGCTACTTGAATGAGCGTTGAAATAAACATCACGGTTAATAAAACAGGGTTTTTGAAGATATGAATTAATACCTCTTTACGCGTATATTTTTTAACCTTCGTACTTGTTTCATTTAGCCGTACTTCTTTAATGCCAATACCCACTAGAATGACTGCACCTAATATCACCACGGATGTGATGACAAAGGTATACTGAAAACCAACTGCATCAGCAAGCAATCCACCTAATAACGGACCAAATAATGCTCCAGAAACATTACCCATTTGAAGGGTCCCTAATGTTTTTCCTGCCACTTCCTTCGGTGTTTGTGCAGAAATGAGGGCTAGGGAGGTTGGGATGAAGCCAGTAACAACGCCCATAAAGAGCCTCAAGACAAATAATTGTTCAACAGTATTCACATATCCCATTAAAAAGATGCTGAAGGCAATGCCAGTCCCTGTAATTAATAAAATCTTTTTGTAGCCATTTCGATCACCAAAACGTCCCCAGATCGGTGAAATAAAAAAAGCGGTGACAAAGGTTGCGGCAAAGACTAAGCCAGCCCACCGTTGCACAAAGCTATCTGAGTAATCCCCAAACGTTTCAATATATAAAGACAGAAATGGCATAATCATTGTTGCACTAGCTGCCACAAAAAAATTGGCAAACCACATAATAACCAGATTACGCTTTGCTGTTTGAATGGATAACACCTTCTCAATTCGGATATTTCGATTTACTAAATAGTATAAAATATTATCTGATTTTATTAAAGGTAAAAAAGCATATATATTATAAATATATTCTGAAAAATGAAAGGAACCGTGTTATAATATTTAAAAAGATGTTCGTCTAAGTGTAACTTTATTCAGCAGAAGTTAGCCACTTCTTTGGTAAAAGAAATATGACAAAGGAGGTTTAGGTGTGGATAATCAGCATCAATATTTGTTCATTGATTTTGAATTTACGATGCCTGAGGGAAAAAGCAACCCACAAGGATTTTACCCCGAGATTATTGAGGTTGGTCTTGTAGCTGTGAAGAATCAGAAGATAATGGACCAATACTCATCCTATGTAAAACCGATAAAATTTCCTACACTAACTGAACGGTGCAAATCCTTTTTACACATCTCCCAGGAGCAAGTAAATGGCGGAATATCGTTTCAAAATCTAGTGAACAAGCTATCTGAATATGAAAAAACATCCTCAAGCACCATTATAACCTGGGGAAATATGGATATGAAGGTCCTTCGTCACAATTGTCAAAAGGCTGGAGTTCCATTTCCTTTTAAAGGAAAACAACGGGATCTGTCAATGGAGTATAAACGATTTTTCGGAGACCAAAACCAAACAGGTCTTTGGAAGGCAGTTCAAGAATATGGTAAGGAAGGGACAGGTAAACACCATTGTGCCCTCGATGATGCACTTACAACCTTTAATATATTCAAGTTAGTTGAAAATGATAAACGCTATTTAGCAAAACCTGAGCCAACAACCATCGGCGATCGTGTTGACTTCTCGAAAGTCTTAAATAAATTTGCCTTATAAAAACCAATTCACTCCAAATCGTGAATTGGTTTTTATTTTTTATCTGTGATTCACTGCCGAATTTTTACAATGGTTTCAAAAAATAATCGCATCCCGATAGGATATCCTAATTGGAAAAGGAGGGATGCTCAATGTTTATAGGTCATAAAATCGAAAATCCACAAACCATTACTTTATATATTGACCCAGGGTTACAGGAATTTTCGAGTGAACTTGGTACACAGGAACAAGGGAAAAAGCTTTATTTTAACGAAAGCATTCGAATATATCTAAAAGAAAAAGTCCCCACCCTGAATCCAGATACCGTAAAAGTTATGATGGGGACAATTGTTGTTGCTACTATTTCACTGGTAGGGGGGAATCATTCATCTACCGTGGAAGCTGCAAGTAATGGTCAAGTTAGTCAAAATCACTCTACACATACAGTGGCAAATGGAGATACCTTATATGGAATTGCAAATCAATATAATCTGACCGTCTCTCAATTAAAACAGCTAAACCATCTAACTGGAGATATGATTTACCCTGGGCAAACACTTGTGATCAGTGAGGCGCCACCACCTAAGACAACTGCGACATATACGGTAACCCGCGGTGACACCCTTTATTCTATTGCAAATTCGTATAATTTGAGCGTCGACCAATTAAAGCAATTAAATAATCTTACATCAAATACGATTCAAGTTGGGCAACCCTTACAAGTAATTGGTGCTGCACCAGAGTCCTCACAAATTCAAGCACAAACATACACGGTTCAACCTGGTGATTCGTTATATTCAATTGCCCAGCGAGCTAACACAACCGTAAACCAAATCATGAAAAACAATCATTTAACCTCAACAATCATTTATGTTGGCCAAACATTGCTGCTAGGAAGTACATCACCGTCACCACCACAAAATGTAGCAAGTGCTACATATACAGTGAAAGCTGGAGACACCTTATATGGAATAGCACGCACTTATAATATGAGTGTTACTAAACTTAAAAATATCAATAATCTTACTAGCAATACCCTTTCGATCGGACAAGTCCTAAACGTGACCGGAAATGCAAAAGCGGAATCAAATGTGCAAAATAGGGAGCAAGTTTTGAAAGATTTAGTTTCAGATAGCTATAATTTTATCGGGATTCCCTATCTTTGGGGGGGAACGACAACGGCTGGGTTTGATTGTTCAGGATTTGTTTCGTTTATGCATGCTCGACATGGAATAGACATCCCAAGGAATACATCAGCTGGCTACTACACAATGGGCACCTCTGTTTCAAAAGCAAATCTCCAACCAGGTGATTTAGTATTTTTTGCTGTAAATAATACAGGCCAAATTTCACATGTTGGTTTCTATGTAGGCAATAATGAGTTTATATCTTCCACATCCTCGAAAGGAATCGCGGTTGTATCCATGGATAATTCGTATTGGTCCAAGCATTATGTAGGTGCCAAGCGGGTTTACTAATATGAAAAACCTCCGGAAATGGTACTCCGGAGGTTTTTTACGTTCTAAAATGGTTTTTATTCAAATTTATGGTCAATCATAATTAGTTATGGCTGATGTGGTAAAAATATCCAATAAAATCAATTTATAGCCAATAAATAAAATTTATGGCTAATAGCAAAATGTAAGCAAGACTTATTTAAAATAATCCATCTCTAATACTTTCATGTTTTCTAGGCTACGCTTTGCCCATTCGGTGCCTTCTGTTTCTAATTCAGTCTTTGTTTTCTCCACAGCTTCCTTTAAAGAGGACTTATACTCAGGAACATCCCCGGAAAAGGCGCGAACCATCTTTTTCGGTACATTGGTCTGTTCATTAAAGGCAAGTGCTCTCCGCTCTTGGAAAAACGGCACGTTTGCATCTTTAGGTGAATGAATATCCCCTTGCATTGGATGTTTTAGGACAGCCTTTACCTTCATAAGATAGTGTTCGGGCTTAATCGCTGTAATTTCACCAATATATTTTCCTGTCTTATAAATCCCTGTGACAATATCCCCAACTTTAAATTCATCAGACATTATAATCACTCCTTTGCAACTTTCTACTATTTTTAGTATAACCGACTACATTCGAACAAGCATCTATAACCCACCCAAAGGTTTATGTTATAATGACTAGAGTTAGTATTATCGGTTGAAAGGTGTGTAGAAATGCTGCTCTTACCAATATTAAATATGTTTCTATATTTTCCTGAGGATAAATCTGAATATATTCCAGCTGGGATAAAACTAGTCATTTGTATAATCATTGCGATTGTCGTTTTTCGTTTAATTATCAAGCATTCTAAAAAAGAACAAGCGAAAGCTGAAGAGCTTGAAAAGCAATTAATGAATCAAGACAAAAATAATAGTATGAAGTAGTCTTAGGTGATGATCATATGGAAAATCAACAGGCAAATATTCAAATGATGATGATGCTTCAGGAATGGGATCCACTAGGATATGGGATTGGTTTCTATGAAACGGAAGCAGTAGATGTGTTGCAGGCCGCTCATCAATTAGATGACCCTGGTAAATTAGCAAGAAAAATACAGTCCATTTTTGAATTCTCCTTCGAGGAAATCATTTCACTAAAAGACTGTGAGAATATGGCTCTTAAACTCTTAACCATTAAAAATAATGCGACATGTGAACTGTAAAAAAGATGGGGCAACCCATCTTTTTTTATATGAACTCCGTGATATATGCAGCTACCTTTTCGGGACATTCTTCTGGGACCAAATGTCCCGTATTTTTAAACGAAACAAATGTTGAATGAGGTAAATCTTGATTAAGTCTTCTCCCTACAGAAATCGGAACAACCCGATCTTTTTCACCCCAAATTAATAAAACAGGATGTTGGATTTGTTTTAATTCCTCTGACGATAAATCACCTTCGCGATGACGTATCATCCTAGTTAATCCCATAAAAATCCGATTATCTAAGAATGGTTCCGTGTACCCATCAATCATTTCTTGATTAATAAGCTCATGGTTATAGACAACATTTCGTAAATTATGTAACACGCCTTGCTTTGCAAGCTTTTTCTTCACGATAAAATGAAAATAGGGAAGATAGGAAGAATAGATTAAGGACTTTGGCATCCTCTTCATATAGCCAGAGCTGCACAATAATACTAATTTATCGACTAAAGCTGGCGCTTGTTTAGCAATGTATAAACAAATTTGGCCGCCCATCGAATGTCCTACCAAATTAATTTTTGTGAAATGAAAAGAACGAATTAACTCACTAACTACAGATGCAATATTTGAATACGAGTATGTGAACCTTGTTGATTTCTCACTTTTTCCAAATGGAGGGAGGTCCACAGATAGAATCGTATAGCTTTTTGATAGGATTGGAATAAGCCTTCGAAAGCTGAAGGATGATGATAAAAAACCATGCAATAACACGAGAACGGGTTTCTCTTTATCTTGTTGATATAACTCATAATGAAGGTTAATTCCCTTTATTTGTATTGTATCCATTGATGGAAAATCCACATCCTATTTAAAAGATTTATCCCTATTTTTACCAAAGGGCAAAGAAAAACTCATAAAGTTTTGAATGAATATAAAATTTTTCAATATACTTCCCATTTATCTGATATAATAAGTGACAAAAATTATTTCAAAAAATCTAGGGGTGACCGTTATGCAATTACAGGAAAATGAAATTGAGATACTCGAAATTATTGAAAATAATGGAAGACTTCCTGTAGAAACAATCGCAAAATTAGTTAGCAAAAGTGTTGATGAAGTCGATGAAATTATTCGTAAGCTTGAAGATCAAAAGATTATTGTTGAATATAACACAATTGTTGACTGGAAGAAAGTTGAAGGTCACGAAGGTGTGACTGCCATGATTGATGTCAAGGTAACCCCAAAAAAAGGTGTAGGCTTTGATGAAATTGCTAAGCGTATCTATCACTTTAAGGAAGTAAAATCTGTCTATTTAATGTCTGGTGCCTATGACTTGTCAGTTGTCATTGAAGGAAAAACGATGTCAGAGGTTGGGTCTTTTGTTTCCGAAAAACTTTCAACTCTGGACTCAGTTCTGTCAACAACCACACATTTTATTTTGAAAAAATATAAGCATGATGGAACCATTTTTGACCAAGGTGAAGATGATAAACGGATTGTGGTGACACCATGACATCCCAATACCTTTCTAAAAAAGTACAAGAATTAAAGCCTTCAGGAATCCGTAGATTCTTTGATTTAGCCGTTACGATGGAAGGAGTCGTTTCCTTGGGCGTGGGCGAACCAGACTTTGTAACACCTTGGTCGATTAGAGAGGCAAGTATCGCATCCATTGAAGCGGGGATTACCTCCTACACTGGAAATGCAGGACTGCTTGAATTGAGACAGGAAATTTCAGCTTATTTACATAAGTCCTTCGGTGTTGAGTATTCACCAAATAATGAGATTATTGTCACTGTGGGTGGTAGCCAAGCAATTGATTTAGCCATTCGCGCACTTATTGACCCAGGCGATGAGGTTATCATTGTGGAACCAACTTTTGTTGCTTATAGCCCAATCGTTTCACTCGCAGGGGGAATTCCGGTACCTGTACATACAAAGGCTGAAAATGAATTTAAGCTGCAACCTGAAGAGATTGAAAATGTCGTTACAGATCGTACAAAAGCCATTATTATTTGTTCTCCAAATAATCCGACAGGGACGATGCTGAAGAAGGAAGATCTTGAAGCCATTGCTAAAATCGTTGAAAAACACGATTTAGTTGTCATTTCAGATGAAATCTATGCAGAGCTTTCCTATGAAGGGAAATATACGAGCTTTTCAAGCATCCCGGGGATGTTCGAACGTACCATTCTAGTTTCAGGATTTTCTAAGGGTTTTGCGATGACGGGTTGGCGCTTAGGATATTCAGCGGCTCCAAGAGAAATTTCGGAAGCAATGTTAAAAATTCACCAATATACGATGATGTGTGCCTCTACAATGGCTCAATATGGGGCGATCGAAGCTCTTCGAAATGGTCTTCCTGAAGTAGAGTATATGAGAAAAAGCTATCGCCAGCGCAGAAACTTTTTCGTTTCTTCTTTGCAGGAAATTGGCTTATCATGCCATATACCAGGGGGAGCGTTCTACGCTTTTCCATCAATAAAAGAAACAGGACTAACATCAGAGGAATTTGCACATCGTTTACTAATGGAAGAAAAAGTCGCGGTTGTTCCTGGTAATGTCTTTGGAGAAAGTGGCGAAGGATATATTCGTTGCTCCTATGCATCATCCCTTGAACAACTTCAAGAAGCTGTAAAGCGGATGGGACGATTCCTGAAAAATAATAACCTCGTGTAAAATAGAAAAGCACAAGGCGCTCGCTTATCGGCGACAAGCATAAGACAAGCGCTGACAGAAAGTGCATTTTACCTTCAGAAGCGATTGGCTAATGACCTCGAGCCGATGGCGCCTGATGCAGACAAAAAAATGGACAAAACCAGTTTGGTTTTGTCCAACATACAAAAGGGGGAATACTAGAAAGCCTTTGAAACTAGTTTACCCATACATCTCCTTATTTAAACATCGTATAGGATCTCTTCTCTTAACAATGATAATTATTACCTGCTTCATAATTTCAATCCATAATGGCAACTCTAATGAATGTAAAAAGAAACATTTTTGAATTTCTGACCATTTTGTGTTATAATTTTATATTGCGTATATAAAAGTGTAAAGTTCAATAAGAAGGGTGAAAAGGACTGCATTGACAAAAATGCTATGTCCTGTACCGTCGGAAGGTCATGTTGGTGAGTGACCAAGTGTTTGAACAGCCTTTTAAGTGTGAATAAATTAAAGTTTTAGGAGTTGGGTAGCATGACAGAAAAATTTGAAGTTGGAAGTGTTGTTAAAGGTAAAATTACCGGAATACAACCTTATGGTGCATTTGTTGCATTAGATGAAAATACACAAGGTTTGGTTCATATTTCAGAAGTAACCCATGGCTTCGTTAAAGATATTAACGAGCATGTTAAAGTTGGTGACGAAGTAGAAGTTAAGATTTTGTCAATTGATGAAGCAGCAGGCAAAATTGGACTATCTATTCGTGCAACTCAAGAGGCGCCAGAGAAGCCAGTAGCGCAAAGAACGGCTAAGCCGAAAAAACGTCCGGCACAAGCACAACAAGCTAGTTCTGATTCACAACAAGGTTTCAACACGTTAAAAGATAAGCTTGAAGAGTGGATTGAACAATCTAATTTTAACTAATAACAACAATGAGAGAAGAGACGATTATTGAAATTGTCTCTTTTTTTTACATGCACTTGACTGGAAATGTCAAAACAATATGAGTGTATTTACAAAATAGAGTGATATGGCATAATTTTTTACAGGAGGCGAGTATTATGGAAAACTTTACATACTATAACCCAACGAAGCTCATATTCGGTAAAGGACAGGTTCAAGAGCTTAAGAATGAAGTTCCACAATACGGCAAAAAGGTGTTGCTTGTTTACGGTGGGGGAAGCATTAAAAGAAATGGCTTATATGACCAAGTAATTGCTCTATTAGCAGAAATTGGAGCAGAAGTACACGAACTTCCTGGAGTTGAACCAAACCCACGTTTAACCACAGTCCGAAAAGGCATTGATATATGCCGTAAGGAAGGAATTGAATTTCTTCTTGCAGTTGGTGGCGGTAGTGTTATTGATTGTACAAAAGCAATTGCAGCTGGAGCAAAATACGATGGAGACGTATGGGATTTTATGTCCCGTAAAGCAGTAGCGACTGATGCTCTTCCATTAGGAACCGTGTTGACAATTGCTGCGACTGGTTCAGAAATGAATTCAGGCTCTGTTATTACAAATTGGGAAACCAATGAAAAATACGGTTGGGGAAGTCCCGCAGTCTTTCCTAAGTTCTCTATTTTAGATCCAGTTAATACTTTTTCATTACCAAAGGAGCAAACTGTATATGGCATGGTGGATATGATGTCACATGTGTTAGAACATTATTTCCATCACGTTCCAAATACATTAACACAGGATCAGTGGTGTGAATCAATTCTACGCACGGTGATTGAAACAGCACCAAAGTTAATAAATGACCTTCAAAACTATGATCACAGAGCAACGATTATGCTTAATGGAACACTTGCTTTAAATAAGATGTTAAACATGGGATATAACGGAGATTGGGCAACACACAATATTGAACATGCAGTATCTGCTGTATATGATATTCCACATGGTGGTGGTCTTGCGATTATTTTTCCAAATTGGATGAAGCATGTACTAGATGAAAATGTAGGTCGTTTCAAACAATTAGCAGTTCGTGTCTTTAATGTCGATCCAGAAGGAAAAATAGATCGAGAAGTGGCGCTTGAAGGTATCGAGAAACTCAGAGAATTCTGGAGCAGCATCGGAGCACCGTCAAAACTTGCCGACTACGGCATTGGCGAAGAAAATCTTGAACTTATGGCTGAAAAAACAGTTGTATATGGAGAATTTGGCCGCTTTAAAGTACTTAATAAACAAGATTCCCTTGAAATTTTACGGGCGTCTCTATAATTCCGAAAAAAGATTCTTATATTCAATCAAAATGGCTCATACTACTTGTGTGAGCTATTTTTTAACTTTATTCAGCATTGAATGAATAAAGTTAAAAAGCCTCCGGTGGATGCCACAGATTTTCAACGGAAACTTTTCGAGCTTGAGATCAAAGACTAAGAACGCCACTTCCTGTGGCAACGTCTTTGTGACCGACCTCGTGTGGGCCTAAAAAATCTGGGCGCAAATACACCAAGGCGTATTTGATTAAACAAAAATTTATTTGGTCACGCTTACACTAAGTCGGTAGTATTGATTTTACGGAAAAGTTTGGGTACAGTGGAAAGAGACTTTGAAAATACAAGGGTGGAGGTATAAGCAAATGACACATGTTCGTTTTGATTATTCAAAAGCTTTAACTTTTTTTGGAGAACATGAAATTACATATCTGCGTGATGCGGTAAAGGTCGCTCACCATTCCATACATGAAAAAACAGGCGCAGGTAGCGATTTCTTAGGATGGGTAGACCTTCCTTCTGAATATGACAAAGAAGAATTTTCACGCATTCAAAAGAGTGCTGAGAAAATCAAATCAGATTCTGATATCTTACTTGTTATTGGAATTGGTGGCTCTTACCTAGGAGCAAAAGCGGCAATCGATTGGTTAAACCACTCCTTCTATAATGCATTATCAAAAGAGCAACGAAAAACACCACAAATCGTATTTGTTGGTAATAACATTAGCTCAACTTATATGAGAGACTTAATGGATTTACTAGAAGGAAAAGACTTCTCAATTAACGTCATTTCTAAATCTGGTACAACAACTGAACCAGCACTAGCATTCCGTATCTTTAGAAAAATGTTAATTGAAAAATACGGAAAAGAAGAAGCTCGTGGCCGTATCTTTGCAACTACTGACAAAGCACGTGGCGCATTGAAAACATTAGCAACTGAAGAAGGCTATGAATCATTCGTCATTCCAGATGATGTGGGTGGCCGTTATTCTGTCTTAACTGCTGTTGGTTTACTTCCAATTGCTGTTACCGGTGCGAATATTGAAGAAATGATGAAGGGTGCACAAGCAGCAAGTGTAGATTTCTCTAAGTCAGAGCTTGAAGAAAACCCTGCGTACCAATATGCAGCGGTTCGTAATGCTCTTTACAACAAAGGGAAAACAATCGAGATGCTCATCAACTATGAGCCAGGACTTCAATATTTCTCTGAATGGTGGAAGCAATTATTCGGTGAAAGTGAAGGGAAAGACCAAAAGGGGATTTACCCATCATCTGCCAATTTCTCAACAGATCTTCATTCTCTTGGACAATATGTACAAGAAGGTCGTCGTGATTTGTTTGAAACCGTGATTAACATTGAAAAATCTCGTCATGAACTGACTGTAGAGGCAGAAGAAAACGATCTTGATGGATTAAACTACTTAGCTGGTAAATCCGTTGATTTTGTAAATAAGAAAGCTTTTGAAGGTACAATGCTTGCGCATACTGACGGTGGCGTACCAAATCTAATTGTTCATGTACCAGAAATGGACGAGTATTCATTTGGATATCTTGTGTATTTCTTTGAAAAAGCATGTGCAATGAGCGGCTATTTACTAGGCGTTAACCCATTTGATCAACCTGGTGTTGAAGCATATAAAGTAAATATGTTTGCATTACTAGGGAAACCTGGATACGAAGAGAAGAAGTCTGAACTAGAAAAACGACTATAACATAATAAAAAGGGATTCCGGTGAGCTGGAATCCCTTTTAGCTTTTTAAAATCAAGATTTGATCGTTCTTCCGTATTTCTAGGGATAACGGAGGGTTAATGGTTATTCCTTCGATCCGCTTTATCCCGATTAAAATCTTACCTTCTTTTAATAAGGTCTCACTCGCCTTTTGGAAGGTCATCCCAATTAAATCAAAGGTAGCATCCAAAAACTGCAATTTTACCCCTTTTAAATCCACTAACATTGAGAGTAATGCATCAGATACTCCGTGTGATAAGAGACTATTTACCATGACTAAACTTGAAATTCGATTCGTTTGGATAATTTCGTCAGCCCCGCCACGCTTTGCATTTTGGATCTGATGTGTAGTAAGGATTTCGACAATCGTATATACAGTAGGATTTAGCCCTTTTATAGCCAATAACGTAAGGATTGTGATCATGTCAGCATGTACTTCATCTTTACCTTGGTCAGCTGTCACGAGGACCATTTCTGCATCTTGAATATTTGCTTGTTTTAATGTCTCATCACGGGTTGGATCTCCTTTAATAAAATGAAAATGATTTCCGGGCATCGGATTTTTATCTAATGAATCATCGATTAACAGAATTTCAAGGACTGATCCAGGAGTTTTAAGAAGCGAGATCGTTTCTCTGACACGTTCATTCCAACCGATAATGATCATGTGTTTTTTACCATGAAATTCAGAAGTTCCTTCAAGATAAGCATTTTGTGTAACGAAGGTTGAAGTCGATATGGCAGCAAAATATCTTGTTACAATCCCAGCTCCGATAAAGATAAGTAACATACCTACAATTCTTCCGAAAAAGGAGGTTGGAGAATAATCGCCATATCCAACTGTTGCTGCGGTCACAATTGCCCACCAAACCCCATCAAAAATAGTTGGAAAATTCTCCGGTTCGATTAAGTGAATGATGGCGCCAAAAATGATGATGACCAATAAGACAATTCCGATTAGCTTTGCAATCAAAAAGCGTTTAAAAAAAGAAGATAAAATACTTGATATCAATTAAACCACCCCTTTCGAAAAGATGATGTTTTGATGTTTTTATTTTTTTTCATCTTTTGGGAGAAAGGCAAATATCTCTTTAATAATCGTATTAATTCTTCGAGTAATTTCTTCATCTCCAAAGGTTTGTTTTGCCTTTTCGATGGCAACTATGACTTCTTCATCAAATTGGATTAATGGTTTATCTTCTTCTGCTTCGTTGTAAAGCTGAATGACAACATCTAAACCTTCATTTAATTTATCAATAGAATCACTAAGAGCTTTTTTCTCATTTTCATTAAGCTTCATGCCTACACTCCTCTACCTTGATGCTTTCCTTTTAGTGTGTTCAAATCCTTACTAATTTTTGCATAAAATTCCTATGGAGTCGGAAACTATGTGAAGGAAAGAAATTACAATTGGAGTGAGAAAGATGGATATTCGTAGAGCAAAGCAAATTTTGTCTTCTTCAAATGAAGTAACCGTTCATTATCAAGGAACCTCTGTATGGATTGACAGCTGTGATGAACAAGGGGATATGTGCACCGTACATCTGAGAGGTCAGGAGCATGAAAAAAATATCGTTCCAGTAGCTGAATTAGAAGAATTATAAAAGAAAAAGCTCCCATTTTAACAGAAGGGAGCTTTTTTAATCCCAAAATCCACTAATGAATTTGGCGAAAATATCAGTACTAAAGTAAAAGAATGAGCATAGGAAAAAAGCAATCACAAGACCAGTTAGTATCCAACTTAGCGTCTCCTTTTTCACGCAAATCACCTCATTCAATTATTATTTGTAATAAGTAATGTTTCATACAAAAGAAAAGGTCCCTAGGAAAACCTAGGGACCTTTTACGATATATAAATGATAGGGGGGGACATGAAAAAACGCCTCTAATTATGAGAGAGTAATTAGAGGCAAGAGAGAAATGAAAACTTCATTCAATTAGACGTAGAATTTCAAAATAGGTTACAATTTTATTTTAAATTTTTTCATAGATTCTATTTATTCTATGAGTCATTCTTTTCCACTTACTAGCATACATTTAGGACAAGCGAAAAAAGAGGGGGAATGGAATATGGCTTACCCAGGATCAAAGGGTTGGTACGTCAAGCAATTAAAAGAAAAAGGTATTCACCAGCATCCAGTTGAACGTAAAAAACTTGAAACATACAAAACCTATATTCTGAGGCAATTATATTTTGAACTTGTTGTTGATAAAGAAGCAAAAAAGTAATTCTTACAAAAAAGTAGTCATCATGGCTACTTTTTTTCTGTGTTTATTCTCCAACTCTACTCATTTTTAAAATATAATGATAGAAGAGTAGGAGGGTTATGAAGTGGAAACTGTTGAGATGGATTTATCAGAACGCTTTGAGATAGCTTTTAATCGAATTCATAAAGCATTAAGTAAAATGGTCAAGAATATCCAAGGGGATATTTTTAGTCAATTAGTGGCGCATGGTGCAAAAAGACATGCTATTATCCGTTCATATAAAGATGAACTCTTTCAATTTGCTAAGCTCCGAAATGCGATTGTTCATGAAAAATTACGTGCTGATTTCTATATTGCAGAGCCGCACGAAGATGTGGTCGAAAGAATCGAGGAAATTGCAGAACTCTTGGAAAAGCCGGTTACAGCCCTATCAATTTCTAGTAACCCTGTTATTTATTTTAATTATCACTCTTCAATTAAAGACGTCATCCTTGCGATTCACAATAGTACGTATACAAAGTTTCCAATCTATAAAGATGGCTCATGTGTTGGAATATTAACGGCTGGGACCGTTTTAAAATGGATGGCTAAGCACCTTTCGAATGATGTTATCAATTTAGCCAATATTCGAGTTGGAGAAGTAATCCCATATGAAACAAAACATCTCATTGATTTCGTTGATAAAGATCGAGATATATTTGCAGTGGATGAAATGTTTGAAAAACGCCATGCGCATGGTAAAAAACTGGAAGCGGTTATCATTACCGAAACTGGACAAATCGATGAAAAGCCATTAGGAATCATCACTTCATGGGATTTAATTGAGATTGATTATATCGTGAATTGAAAATCACAGAAATACAATGAAATCAATAGTTGTATATTGTCAGGGGGATTAAAATGAAGAATATGTTTCTTCAGTGCGTTGAAGGTAGTGTGTGTAAAACATATGAGTATTTAAAAAATCTTGATTATAAAACAGAAGAGCAAATGAAGATGGAAGAGGAATATGATAATCGCTTTTTTAAGGAAAATCCTAATTATAAAATCTACCACGAAGATCCGTGGATTGAAAATATAATGAATACATATCGTGATTATTTTGTTGTTGTACTAACAAATAGAAAAGAGCGCTCTGTTGCAGAGACGGATTTATTAAACAAGTTAAATCGGTTTTTGCCTATGGATTTTAGAGGGGCTGATATGGAATCTACTGAAGAAAAATTGAAAATTATTTTTAACGAAAAGGGATTTGGTTTTAAGGATGGGAAAGTTACGCCACATTATGGTCCTTTTATTTGGAAAACATCGAACATTAGGAGATATTCTGTTGACCTTCCTGATTCGACACAAGAGGTTCAAGTATGTTTTTTGGATGACTTTCTGATGCTAAGTTGGTTACACTTTGCCACTTTTGGAAAGGTATATGCTGGTGGCTGGGCAGAAAAAGATGCGTTGTACTGTATCTTACCCAATTACCGCGACAAATTAGAAACTGACGTTTTTCGAGTATCATTCCTAAAACACGAGGCACAACATTTTAGCGATTATATACAATTTCCTAAATTAAAGGGAAAAGACTTAGAATACCGTGCAAAGCTTGTGGAGCTTATTTACTACTCTAGCTTTGAAGTCTTTGAGAAGTTCATGGTTCAAGCGGTAAATAACGCTAACCCACATAACTATTCGGCATTTATTATTATCGAACGGTTTTCTAAACATTTTTTTAATAAAAACGCAGAAAGACAGGTAGAAAAGTGGACTTCAATAAACTATGAAGATATACAAGATTTTGCAAAGGTATTGTTTAAGGAGCATACAGCTTTGCTTATTTCAAAAGATGCACAAATAGTTGAAGGGGTTATTTAGGAACAAACCCATACCAAGCATTAGAGCCACTACCTTGAGAAAGGAGATGGTATAAATGGCGACATTCGAGGCAAAGTTCTTGACGTTTCAATCTAATTTACTTGTGCTAAGGGACATAACTATGGCATTCATGTTGAACATGGCAAACAAAAGAAGTAACCGCCTATCCTCTCTTGGGATGCAGGTAGTTACTTCTCTTCGATAACACCATAATATTCTCTTTGAATTGTATAAGGGGGTATTAGTCTTTAATATAATGTAAATTGCTATTAAAAATTGGATTACGATCATTAGGCAAATACCACAACGTTTTCAAATTAATCTCATTTTCTGCAAACAAGGCAATCAATTCTTCCATGAATATGCCCCTAGAAGGGTCGCATGAAGGACTGCTTTTGATTCCTAATATACCTGCTATTTCGTAGCCATTTTTAAAATACTCTTTTGCTTGATTCAGGACGGGTTCCAGGATTTCTTTGCAATGTTTCCTATATTCAGGAGTATTGTATTGTTCGTACGTCATGGGCGGTCGGCTTAAACCTAGAAATGTGAATTCAGGGCAGGGGAGCTGCAAAAATCCAAATCCTTCTTTCATTGCCCAATCTATAGCAGACATAATAGCTCCATCTGCTCTTGCTTCGCTTTCAATCACCGTATTCTGATTTAATATACAATGAGAAACTAGTAAAATCTTTTTACTACGCTGCATGGTTCTTCCCCTTATTTATTATTTTTGTAAAACTTGGAAGGCGTACTATTAAAAACATAACTAGCATGCAAGTGATAATCTTATCAATAAGGTTCCCAGTTATTCTTGAGATAAAGGTCGATGCAAAAACACTTTCGCCAGAAGCTCTTAACCACAAAACGATGAAATCCATTCCGCTCCCATTAAGTCCTCCATAGACCGCGATAGCAATTGGTGTTCCTATTAAAGGGGCGATGATCGACACAAGAAGTCCTGCGGAAATAGCAACGTACCATTTTGTAAAGTCAAACTTTCTTGCGATAAACCCAACTACTAATGCAATGGCTATATTGACAAGACCAAAGAAAATAGCGGAGGCCCCCGTTGTTGTTCCTAATACAACATTCGTTAAACCACCCGTTAAGACTCCCCACCACGGACCAAATAAAACGGAAATCAATACTGTTCCAATCGTATCTAGAAACAACAGTGGAATTTTCATCCAAGATACCACCGTTCCTAATACAACGTTTAGTGCGATTCCCATTGCGGAATAGGCTAAGATGATTGTTTTGCTAGTTTTCACGTATTTTCTTCCCCTCCCCAATTTGTTAAAAATGCAAGCCCCTTTCTCATATATATTGTGTATTCATTATCTGTATTTCATTTTTTATAATTAAAATTATTATTTATAATATTATTGGTTCATGCTTCGAATATGCTAACATAAAATGATTAAATCAATGAGGTGGAAATATTGAAAAACAAAGTTATTTTACTTACTTCCGATCAGCTTGGCAAAGGAGAAAAAGAACTAGGGGAAGGGATACTAGAAACTTTCTTCACCATTCTTAAACAAAAGGAAGAACTGCCTGCAGCGGTTTTTTGTATGAACCGCGGTGTGTATACTTTAACGGATAGTTCGCTTGTTTCTCTACAATTAAAAGAACTGGAAGAAAAGGGTGTTGCTGTTCTTGCTTGTAAAACATGTGTTGATTTTTATGAGATAACTGAAAAGCTTGCAACTGGGAAGATAAGCGGGATGGACCAATTTATCGAATTAGCCTCAACATATGAAGTAATTACTCTATCTTGAGGTTAAAGAGGCTTCGTTAAAAAATAGAGAAACTGCACCAAATGCGGTGCAGTTCACTATTTTGATTTGGAGATTATAAATCCTATTCATAAAACTAAAATGAATAAGTAAAAGTCGCTTCAATCCTAGCCGTAATCGTTAGCTCTCCGGGCTGAATAGGTGTAGCGGCTTCACTTTTTGCGAACATCGCCGTTTGGAATGGGATTGGTGGGGTTTGTTGTGATAATTCCTTAATATGGAGCGGGATTTCTTGGAGTTGAACCCCTAATGAATTGGCGATGGTTCGAGCTTTGTCCTGACTATCTTTAACAGCATTATCTAGCGCTTTTGCGTAATAAACTTGAGGATTCGAGACTGTAAATTGAATACTTGTAACAGTGTTAGCTCCATTTTGAACAGCCGTGTCAACTACGCTACCGGTTGCTTGAATATCTACATCTGAGATTTGCAGCATGTGTATAACCCTATAGCCTCTTAAAGTCTGCTTTGAATTTTCGAAATCATACAGGATTTCAATTCGAAAATCTACTGTTTTGATATGTTCATTGGGTATTCCCAACCCAATTAGAGATTGAATAATATTATTCGTGATTTGACTATTTTCATTTTGAGCAGCCGAAACCGTACTGCTTTCGGTAATTACACCTAATGTGATTGTTGAAGAAGTCGGTGTAGCTGTGACAATTCCTTCCCCATTGACCTTCAATTTATGTTGATTTGCATGCTTACTTCTTATTTGCTGCGGACGCATCATCCAAGGTTCATAATAATACATTGTGTTGCTCCTTCCCAAATATCTTTGTTGTATTGTATTAGTGCTGGCATATTTCGGTGTGTCAAACAAATTAAAAAAGCCCACGAAACCTCGTGAGCTACTTTCCCATTCTTTTTCTAAATATCGGACCGAAAATGACATGTAAAAAGATATCGCTAGTAAAGTGAGCAATCATTGCAATTTCGATTCCATACTTCCAATATAAATACCCAAATAGAATACCTGGGATTGCATTAAGTAAAATCGTACGCGTCACCACAAGATTGGATTTGCCGAATAGTCCAAAGGCAGCTGGTAAATGTCCAACCCCGAATAAAAGAGCGGCAAACAGAATCCCGATCCAATAGGAAGCATTCCCTAAGCCCAAAAGGCTAGATACATAAACCACTCCCGTCATTATGAATAAACGAGTTAAAACTTCCTCTGAAATTCCTCCATAAAATGAAGCTAATAACGCCTGAAATCTAGAAGGCTCATCCATGTCAACTTTGGGCATTCTTTTCATAAATAAAAAGTCCAAACCGATGATAACAATTGAAGCGATGGCACCGACAAGCACGCTCAATAGAATCGTCCTTGAAATGGAGTAAGGCACATCAGTACCATTTAACCATTGATCAATTAGCCACCAATGTAAATCAACCTTTGGTGCCAACCAGGTTCCAATAAATGCTGACACTCCCAAAAGTATAACACTTTGTACAATACTAATTAGAATCAGCACAGGAGTGGGAGGAATCTTCTTGGTTGGATTCTTTTTAGCGTCTTCTTCAATCTTCCCTTTCAGCATTTTAAATTGATACGGTATAACGGCGATTGCCCCAATCGAAGCAGCTATCCAAAAAATGAAAAACTCTGTCATTGTTAACACCCTCATTCACATTTATATTCTGCAGATAATACGAATGAGATGATAAGAAAGTTCACTTAAATTACAAAATAAAAAAGCGCCATAGTGGCACCTTTGTTAGGCTTGATCAGCCTTTACATCGTTCATGATGGATACAATATTTTTTACCCAGTGATTATTTAAACCAGCGGCATCATTTCCTGCTTGACTTGGGGCATAAACGGTTTGGATTTCACCAATTGTTTCATTCCCATTTTCCACATAATATTGCTTTAAATAGATCGCCTTAAAGCGAATACTATCCTCAATCGATAAAAACTTTTGCCAATTGGTTCCACCTTCTACTAATTGTTCGCAACCAGGGTTTGGATAATCTTCGCCGAAGATATTTGCGTATATATCAGGCATACACGTAATACCCCCAATATTATTCCATGGGGAACTAGCAATTTCCGAATTGCCCCAACCGGTTTCCTGTGCAGCTAACGCAGCCAAAAAGATAGGATCAATATCATGCTCTTCGCCAGATTTTACAAAGTCTGTTCCAAGACCTTTTAAATTCCCCTTTAAATGCTTGTCCAGTTCAGGACCAGAAATTGTATTTTCCTGTTCAACATTATAATTTTTTGAAGCCATTTGAACGGGTTTGCTATGAACAGGTTGAGTTTGTTGTTCTTGATGATCTATTTTTTCTTTCTTTATATCATGTACTGGATTGTTTTTCTTTTCAATTGTTTGGGCATTTGAATGATGCATCGTAGCAAAAATGCTAGTACTCATAATAAATAGAACCCCAATTAAATAGAGAAAAGCTGGTTTCTTTTTTGTAAGAGTTGAGATTTTCAAAGTATCCTACCTCCTTCATAAGACCTTTTTCCTACTAGGAAACTATCCTAACATAATAAAATGACAGCAATGTTACAAAGTTGTTATAGACAGTTAATAAAAATATGACAGTACCTCTCGATTTGCAAATTTGCTAGGAGTCTAGTATAATCGGAAACTGTATGTTTACTGTAAGATAAGTAAACATTTCCTATATATGTAATATAAATGGAAATAAATTGCTTTTTGCAAAAAAATGAAAGGTGTTTGTAATGTATTTTCAAAGTTTGCTAATGAAAGAGGATCTGAATAAGAACCCGTCAGAGGTCAAACAGGATTTAGAGGATTTGCAGTTCCAGATTTATCGTATGCAGGAAAACATGAAAGAAATTTCAAAAAAACATCAAATCATCGGTATTGACCAATCGAAAGATGAAAAATGGGTAATCGTCTCAGCCTTTGATGATGGAAACCAATGCCAAATCATGGTGAATGATTGTGATTCAGCCTACAGAGGTAAATGGGATTTTTCACTTCATGCTCAGTACAAGGATGAGGATAATGCGATCCATATCGGTGACATTAAAGGACCTGCAAACCAAGGATATGGTTCAATCTGCATGAACCATTTAAAGGAAATCGCTCGTGAACAAAACATTCCTGTAATTAAAGGTGATATAGCACAAAGAGACTGGGATCACGTTGACCGCCTCGTTTATTTTTATGAAAAACACGATTTCGAAGTTGAAATCGATCCTCAAACAAAATCGGGTGAAATAATTTGGAGAGACTAATCAAAATAAAAAAGGTCTGCTTACCATTATAATAGGGTAAAGCAGGCCTTTTTATTTTGGGAAAATATCCCGTCCAAACAAATTAAAACCTTTCGCGTATGATACATTATCTAAGTCAAAAGGATTGAATTGTATGCTTTATAAAAGAATCACATACCGTATCAAACCTAATCAAGCTTCTCAATGTGTTCATTTTTTAAATGATCACTTTATCCCAATTCACATAAAGAATGGAGCAAAACTAATTGGACAATGGCAAACGGAATCCAATGAGGAAATAATGTCAATTTGGGAGTATCCAAATATGGACGAGTATTTGAAGATTGAAAAGAGGGTTCAAAAGGAAAAAATAAGCGAGGAATTTCAAAAACTGTACTTGGATTGTGAAGAGGATTTCTTATCTTCAACAGGCACTTACGAATCTCCAAAGCATACGGTTAGTGTCAGTGGTTTTATAACAAATCAAAATCAAGAAACATTATTGGTTAAGACCTATTGGCGCTCCGATACCTGGGAGCTACCTGGTGGAGCTGTGGATGAAGGGGAGACATTAGACAAGGCACTTTGTCGGGAAGTTCTTGAAGAAACGGGAATTCAAATAACACTACATGGTGTAACAGGTATTTATTCAAATGGAAGCACAGTTTCAATTGTCTTTCGTGGTGAGTTTGTAGGTGGAAATCTCATAACCTCTACGGAGACAAAGGAAGTAGCTTTTGTGAAATTAGATGAATCAAATATGAATGAATATATTAAAAGGCCAAAGTTTAAACCACGTGTTTTGGATGCACTAAAAGGAAATTATGCTCCATATGATGCGTTTAAAGTGAGGCCATACGAGTTACTCGCAAGATATGATGGAGAATAAAATATTGTTTTACTTAGAAAAGTAATGGTACCATTGTGATAGAATCGCAAGGATATGACTTAGGAGCTAAATTCATGAAAATAATGAATAAAGGTTTAATACTTGGAATTGCAGCAATAATTCAAGGATTTGCAATGGCAACTTTTCTATTTCCACATTTTATTCCAACAGGAGGAGCGGCAAGTGTTGCAGTTTTGTTCAATTATGTAGCGGGTGTTCCTTTTGATCGTACACTCTGGGTGCTAAATGCTGGCCTTTTATTTGCAGCGATTAAGTGGCTAGGAAAGGGAACTGCCATTTGGACATTGTATTGTGTCACAGTTACAGCAATCACAATCCGACTCCTCACTTCATTCACTTTAGAGCCTGTTTCTAATATAATTGTTGATTTACTAGTAGGCTCTGTTGTTTTTGGAGTGGGAATAGGGATTTTATTTCGCATGGGAGCCTCTTCAGGCGGAATGGATATATTAGCGTTAATTATTTCAAAACTTAAAGGATTTTCACCAGGAAAAACGTTATTTGCGATTAATGGAACAATTTTGTTAACAACTGGAATCGTAGTAGATTGGAAAATCATTATTTTTGCGCTTGTAAGTCAATTTATTAGCTCAAGGATCATCGATCTTATAAACAAGGTCAATTTGCCGACACCACAAGCCCAAAAACAAAATTCGACTACTTTTTAAACGATAAAGGCGAAAACCATCTATAGGTTCTCGCCTTCTTTCTTTGCTATGTCTAGCTTCAGCGCCTAGCCCCTCGAGGTCACAAGCCAATCCATCAAGAAGGTCAAAGAGCGACCTTCTCGCTGTCTCGTCTTGTGCTTGTCGGACTTGCACATGATGTGCTGACATCGACGTTTGCCACAGGACGTGGCGGATGTTAGTCGATGTTCATCCTTCAAGGCGCTTGCGCTTTTCTTATTAATTCATCGCAACCCAAACACTCTTTACTTCTGTGTAGTTATTTAGGGCATAGGATCCCATTTCACGGCCAATACCTGATTGCTTGTATCCACCGAACGGAGAAGCAGCGTCAAACGCATTATAGCAGTTCACCCATACAGTTCCCGCACGTAAGTTATTTGCAATATAATGTGCTTTTCCTACATCCTGCGTCCACACACCTGCAGCAAGACCATACTCTGAATTATTTGCACGAGAAATTAATTCATCAAGGTCTTCATATGGCATTGCCGAAATAACAGGACCAAAGATTTCCTCTTTCGCAATTGTCATTTCATCTTTTACGTTTGCGAAGATTGTTGGAGACACGAAATAGCCTTCTTCGTATGGTTTTTGACCACCCACTACTAGTTCTGCCCCTTCGTTAAGTCCTTTTTCAATATATCCTAAAACGCGATTTTGTTGTTCAATCGAAACAAGTGGTCCAATTTCTGTATCAGCGTGAAGACCAGCCCCTTGCTTAATCTTTTCAGCATGGCTTGCCATATCCGCGACCACATTATCAAATTGTTTCTTTTGGATAAAGACACGTGACCCTGCACAGCACACCTGGCCTTGGTTAAACATTACCCCATTTAATGCACCAGGAATGGCTTTTGTAAGGTCGGCATCCGGTAAAATAATATTTGGTGATTTTCCACCTAATTCTAATGTCACCCGTTTTAATGTTTTGGAGGCTCTTTCCATGATGCTTTTTCCAACTTCTGTTGAACCAGTGAAAGCAATTTTATCAACTAGTGGGTGATCAACTAGTGGCTGACCTGCTGTTTCACCAAAGCCAGGAACGATATTCACAACACCTGCTGGGAATCCAGCTTCTTCCATTAGTTCAGCTAAATATAATGCAGAGAGAGGTGTTTGTTCTGCTGGCTTTAATACGACTGTACAACCAGTTGCAAGAGCTGCCCCAAGCTTCCACATTGCCATTAATAGTGGGAAGTTCCATGGAATGATTTGTCCCACAACACCAACAGCTTCATGGCGAGTATAGTTAAAGAATGGTCCATTTACAGGGATTGTTTGTCCAACGATTTTTGTTGACCATCCTGCATAGTAACGCATATGTTCAATTGCTAGAGGAATATCTGCATTTGATGTTTCACGAATCGGCTTTCCGTTATCCAATGTTTCCAATTGTGCTAGCTCATCTTTATGTAGCTCCATCAAATCTGCCAGTTTATACATGATACGGCTTCTTTGGGCTGCAGTCATTTTTTGCCATGGGCCTTCATCAAAAGCTTTTCGGGCTGCTTTTACAGCGCGATCAATATCCTCTGGACCTGCTTCACTTACAGTTGCTAATACCTCACCTGTCGCAGGATTATAGGATTCGAAAGTTTTCCCAGAAGCACTTTCAACAAATTCTCCATTGATATAAAGCTTCTTTGTCCCGTTTAAAAATGACTCAACCTTTTCTCGTAATGCAAAAATTAATTGGCTCATTTTTTTCCTCCTTTTTTAATTTACTAGTAATAAGGCGATTTGGAAACGCCTACAATACAATGGTAACATTTTGAAACTAGTAATCAACCAACTTTTAGCAAAAGATTCCGACTATTTACGACAACCTTTTTCGACATAAATAATATGTAGCTTACGTAATTTTTTGAAGAAAAAAAATCATAATTTTAAACAAAAAAAGACCCAATCAAACTGATTGAGTCTGTCAAATTTATGAGGCCTTTTCGCATGCCCAATTATCTTTGTCTCGGTCATGTTTTGAGTCATAAGCTGGATGTGTGGATGGAACACCTTCAGGATAGACTTTTCGAAGTTCTGTACAATTTTTATAAGATTCCTGACCGTCACCTGAATTACTACTGCTAGATCCACCACCTGTTGATGGCCTGTTCGCTGGTGGAGCGGGTTTTGAACTACCTGTATCAAGATCTCCTTTTGTTGTTCCATTTTCTCCGTATGCCCAAAGACCAATTCCGTTCGCGCGTGCTTCACGCGCAAATTTTACAAAATAGTCACTATAAGTGACATCAGGTGGATATGTTGATGGTTCTGCATACCCATTTAAGACCAGTTGTGCATTGAACATTTTGGAACGGATTTCTGATTCATTCATGACATTTGAAGGAACTGAAATCCAGATGAGACGTAGGTAACGATTATAGCGATCTTTGTCGGATACATCCTTTTGAAGCCACACTTTTTTACCTTCGAGTTGAGAGGTTGTGTAGTTGCTAGCTTCTTTCCCATATACTTCATGTCTTGTTGTAGATTCCGGAGTGTTTACTCCGACTAAGCGAATCTTGCGGCCGTCAGAAAGCTCAACCGTGTCGCCATCAACAACCCGAGATACGATTACAGCTTCTAAGCCGATTGCCTGAGCCTGTTGGTCAGTTGTCTGTTGAGCTTGTTCTTGTCGTTCTTTTTCTTCTTTGGCCTTTTGTTCTGCTTCTTCTCTTGCTTTTTGTTCAGATTCTTCTTTTTGTCTAGCTTCTTCCGCGGCTTTTTGTTCCGCTTCTTTAATCGCTTTTTCTTTTGCTTGTTCCTCCGCTACCTTTTCACTGTCGGTCTCTACTTGATCAGCCACCTGTTCCTTTGCATCTTCCATTGCGGATTCTTGATTATTTGTAGAGAATCCAATAATAGCTAGGATAGAACCCAAGGCTATTAAGGTAATCGGAAGCTTCAATTTACGCCCGTTTTTTTGATATTTATAGGTCGTATAGATACCAATAGCTGCTAACACAAGCCCTATAGTGGCGAAGATATTTGAGAACATCCATGATATGATTGCCACAATAAGAGCAATTAGGAGAAGAATTCCTAAACAACCCAATAAATATTGCACCGTATGTTTCCCCCCAGTAGATAAACTTTTTGTTTAGTGTATGTAATTTATTTTTTAAAATAAATGGTATCAAATAATTTGCTACACATACAAGAAAAAAGCCACCCTAGTTGAACTAGAAGTGACTTTTATTTAGTGGAGTTGATGGGAATCGAACCCACGACCCTTTGCCTGCCAGGCAAATGCTCTCCCCCTGAGCTACAACCCCGAATGAAAGTAACCAAATTATATCATGAGCACTTTTAATAGACAATCATTAAATCCTTTTTTGCATGAGTATACCCCAATGTTCATATATTTCTAGTAAAAAAGGATTAAGGCAGTACAATATTTTAAATGTTAACAGACTGAAAAAATGGTAAAATTTGATTAAACCTAAAATGGTGGTGAACTCGTGATTTTTTTATATGTACTAGCCTCATATTTTGTTGGAAATATTATGTCTGCCTATGTAGTCATGAAGTTTATGAAAGGTGAAGATATCCGCAAACTCGGAAGTGGAAATGTTGGAGCTAGAAATGCTGGTAGATTACTAGGGAAGAAAGGATTTCTGCTTACAGCCTTAGGTGATGTGTTAAAAGGGTTGCTTGTTGTTATAGGTGCTAAATACCTCGGATTTTCCTTTGAATTTCAGATTCTATCCCTGATCGCTGTTGTCGTCGGACATATTTGGCCGATTACGCTCAAATTTAAAGGTGGAAAAGGAATTGCAACAGCTGCAGGTGGTCTCGTTGTATTAGCATACCAGCCATTTTTAGTGTTTGGTGGAATCTTTCTCCTTTTATTAGCACTTTCGAGAAGTTTCACGATAGCAGGGATGACAGCCTTTTTTACGATGCCATTTATTTATTGGTTTATGGATTATTCCCTCCTTGAATGTGTCCTTATTTTTATTGTAATCGCCTTATTACTATTTGCACACAGAGATAATTTAAAAGAAAGACTAGGGAAAAAAATTAATTAAGTGGAGTGATTCCATCATGACATTTGTCTATAAAATTGCTCGGACAAAACAGGAGTTTGATCAAATTCATCGTTTAAACTATAAAACCTTTGTTGAAGAAATTCCTCAACATGATAAAAATGAAGAAAAAATGTTAGTGGATAAATTTCATAATCAAAATACATATTTGATTTGTGTAAAAGATTCTAAAGTCGTAGGGATGATTGCTGTAAGAGCTAACAGACCGTTCTCCCTAGATTATAAGTTACCTAATCTTGATGAACAACTACCGGTAAAACCGAATAGACCTTGTGAAATTCGATTACTAGCAGTTGAAGAAGAATATCGGAGTAATGGTAGAATCTTTTTTGGACTAGCCCAACTAATGTCTAATTTTTGTTTGAAAGAAGGCTATGATGTAGCGTTGATTTCTGGAACAACAAGACAAGAGAAATTGTATCGACAGCTAGGGTTTATACCATTTGCCTCTTTAACTGGAACTGCGGAAGCTTCGTTCTGGCCAATGTATTTAACGAAACAAACTTTTGATGAGTCGCTGGCTGGAAGAATTCTAAAGGAACCGGTTAGCTTTTTACCTGGTCCCATTAAAATTTATGAAAATGTGAACGCGGCACTTAAACAAGAGCCCATTTCACATCGTTCAAATGAGTTTTTGTTACAAATGAGGTCTGTTAGAGAGAAACTTTGTAGCATGACAAACTCAAAGTATGTGGAAGTGTTAGTAGGCTCGGGGACTCTTGCGAATGATGTAATTGCTGCTCAGCTTGGTGTTATCGGAGGAAAAGGCTTAATCCTAAACAATGGGGAGTTCGGTTCAAGGCTAATTGACCATGCCAATCGGGCGGGATTAACTTTTAAAAAGGTAGAAAAAGATTGGGGAGTACCTATCACTGAAACAGAGATTAAGAAAGAGCTTGAAACGGATCAATATACTTGGCTTTGGGCCGTTCATAGTGAAACTTCCACCGGGATGCTTACAAACTTCCAGAATTTAAAGGAAATCTGTCTTTCCAACAAGGTGAAACTGTGTCTTGACTGTATTAGTACGGTCGGTGCGGTTAAACTAGACTTTCAGGATGTCTTTTTTGCATCGGGAGTGAGTGGGAAAGCAGTTGGTGGATATACGGGATTATCATTTGTCTTCCATAATCATGACATCACACCAAACCCGTCTATTCCAAGATATCTTGATCTCGGCATGTATGCAAAACATGACAGCATTCCTTATTCCCATTCCTCGAACATGATTGAGGCTTTATATGCAGCACTTCAAAAATACGAAAATGATGATTATTATCACAATATTAAAGCAAGATACAAGATGATTCGTGAGTATATTGAAGGTTTAGGACTACAGGTTTTAACATCACCTGAATATTCATCACCTGCAATTATGACGATTCTTCTGCCAGAACATGTACCGTCAAAGGATTTTGGAGATGATATGGCCCTTCAGGGATATTATCTTCATTATGAAAGTAGCTATTTACAAGAAAAGAAATGGATTCAAATCTCATGTTTAAGCAACCATGAAGATAAGCAAATCCTAAAAATGCTGCGTGCATTTGAACTATTATTAAACCAATATGCAATCGCTGGTGAGCCTTCTATATAGAGGGCTTTTCTTTTTTTGTCTAGATACAGTGCCTAGCCCCTCGAGGTGTTGCAGGATTCCTATTTTTGTAACATTTCTTACCAGTTTTCGTCTAAGTGGAAAAGGGGTGAAATGAATGAAGAAAAGATGGATTGTTTTTCTAGCTTCGGTCATTTTGATAACTGCTATGACAGCTATCTTTACTACTTCGAAGCCGGCGGTTGTAAGCCAAATGGATACTGAGATACAAACAGTTACTAAAGAAAAGCTAACAGAAATATTCCAGGATGCCATTAAAGAGGAAAAACGTAATCGAAGGTTTAGTTTTTTCGGGAGAGAAACTGCAAAACAGGAAATGTCAGTGTCAACAGAATCTCCTGCATCCGATAGTGCGGCAAAAGGTGAAAGCGAGCATTCGGAGACGAACACTCAGGTTCAAGGTGTCGATGAAGCAGATATCGTAAAAACTGATGGAGAACATATTTATCAAATCATGGATGGTAAACTAAATATCATTAAAGCAGCACCTGTACAAAACATGCAGTTACTCACAACAATACCATATTCTCACTCATTTTCACCTAACCAAATGTTCTTATATGAAGACAAACTAGTCGTGATTGGTTATTCATTTCATGATAGTACGCCGGACAAAAAACAAAATCAGCGTTCAATGATCTATCCGCCAAGATATTTTGAAGCAACAACAGCGATTGTTTATGACATAAAGGACCCAAAAAATACTCAGGAAATCCGTAGGGTAGAAGTTGAAGGAAACTATGTGACATCACGTAGAATTGATAACTATGTTTATCTGGTTGCTAACCACTACCCGAATTATTGGATTATGGAAGAAACCAAAGAAGAGGATATCGATCTAAGGCCTCGTTTCTCTGATTCAGTAAATGGTGAGGAAAGTTCCTTAGTACCTTACGAAAAAATTCAATATATTCCTGGTTCAAAAGAGACTAATTTTACCTTGATTGCTGCTTTTGATTTGGATGACCCTAAAAAAGAAGCTTCCATTTCTTCTTATTTAGGTAGTGGGAATTTAATGTATATGTCAAAGGAAAACATATATATTGCGGTTCCAAATTATTATGCAATCCCATTTAGAGAGGGTGGTTCTGATTCCCCAGATACAAATGTCTATAAATTTTCAGTGGAAGGGGACAAAGTTGAATTCCATAGTTCAACTGAAGTACCGGGGACCATTTTAAATCAATTTTCAATGGACGAATTCAATGGAACCTTCCGAGTAGCGTCAACCAAAGGGGATACATGGAATAACTCCAAGCCCTCCTCAAACAATTTGTATATTTATGATGAGAATTTAAAGCAAATTGGTTCATTAAGCGACCTGGCACGAGGTGAGCGAATTTATTCAGCGCGGTTCATGGGTGAACGTATATACATTGTCACATTCAAACAAGTGGATCCGTTGTTTGTCATTGATGCTAGTAATCCAAAAGCTCCAAAAGTGCTTGGAGAACTTAAGATCCCAGGCTTTAGCAACTACCTTCATCCATATGACGAAAACCATGTAATTGGATTTGGACAAGATACGAAGGTTATTGCTGATAAAACAATAAGTGGGGAACCGAGGGTTTATACAGATGGTATTAAAATTTCGTTATTTGATATTCGTGATGTAAATAACCCAAAGGAGAAGTTTACTGAAGTTATTGGTGGCCGTGGAACATACTCCCCATTAAATTATGACCATAAAGCTCTTTTATTTAATAAGGAAAAAGGAATTTTTGCCTTCCCGATCACTGTTTATCAAAATCTGGAAGGAAAAATGTATGAGCAAAAATTCGAATTTCAGGGTGCATATGTATACGATATCCATTTAGAAGGAATTGAATTGAAAGCAAAATTATCACACGATACTGGATTATATGAAACATGGGAGGGAGAGATACAACGTCTACTAACAATTGGAGACACACTGTATGCCATTTCACCGACGATGATTTCTGCATATGACATTAAAAATTATCAGCAAACTGGTAAGGTCTCTTTACGATAAAAAAGGGTAGAATTTTCTTCTATCCTTTTTATGCATTTATCTTATATACTATATAAGATTATATTTGAAATGAAGGGACTAACATGAATCAACCAAAAATAAATCCATACTTCGTGTTGGCAATTGGTGTCGTTGCTGTGTCGACATCGGCCATTTTTGTGAAATTAGCAAATGCACCCGCACCGGTTATTGCTTTCTATCGGCTGTTTTTTACAGTCCTACTAATGCTTCCTGTTTTTTTATGGAAGTATCGAAAAGAACTACGGGGCATTACAAAAAGAGATTGGCTTTTTTCCACAATCTCAGGTGTTTTTCTAGCTCTCCATTTTATCCTTTGGTTTGAATCGCTTAACTACACATCCGTAACAAGTTCAACTGTATTAGTAACGATGCAGCCCGTTTTTGCTTTCATAGGAACTTATTTTTTGTTTAAAGAAAAAATAAGTCTAGGGGCCATACTAAGCACCTGTTTAGCTTTAGGTGGAAGTATCATCATTAGTTGGGGAGATTTCCGAATTAGTGGGAGTGCATTATACGGTGATTTCTTGGCAATCATTTCGTGTGTGATGGTTACAGCCTATCTTCTGTTTGGGCAAACGGTTCGAAAACGGATATCACTTGTCACCTATACATTTGTTGTGTATAGCATTAGTACCATAACTTTATTTTTATATGTATTGATTTTTAAATATCCACTAGGAGGATACGCTGGTCAAGACTGGATGTACTTTTTACTATTAGCAATCGTCCCAACTTTACTTGGTCATAACCTTTTCAATTGGTCATTAAAATGGGTAAGTACGTCAACTATTTCGGTCAGTATTCTATTTGAACCAGTAGGAGCAGCCATTCTAGCCTATTTTATACTTTCAGAAAATATCATCCAAACACAGATTATTGGTGGAGTCATTATTGTGATTGGGATTTGGCTATACTCCTTAGGCGAACGAAGGAAAAAACAAAGAGTAACTTTATCAGAACAAACTGTTGGATAAAAAAGCAAAGCCAAGTCTATCATTGTAGACCTGGCTTTATTTTTTATGCATATTTTCGAGTCAAGAGTAAAGCACCGATACCAAGTAATATAAACAAGGTCCCAATTAATAGAAGGTTCGAAAAGGGACTAGCGGTAATGGGAAGTTTATTTCCCTGAACCTTAATACTCATTTCTGTTGCAAGTGTAGCAACCGTTAGAAGTTTTTCACCACGTTCAATGATAAAATCGGTAGCTAGCATTTCCTCTGAAACCTTCAAATCGAGAAGATATTCATCATTAGCTCGATATAGTTCAACAAGCAGTTCCGCACCATCAAGTGTGTTCATCTCAAGTAGATTATTATAAGCAATAGCTTCCTTAGTACCATCCTTTAATAGATAGTATCTTGGCTGCAACTCAAAAACTTCGATCATTTTATCGTACATCACTAGAAGCTCTTTTTGTTGCTCAGAAGACAATCCATCTGAATTATTATAGGAAAAGTATTGCTCTAAATTAGAGCTGATAGATTTCATTTTCTCTTCAAGATTTATATCATTTAAGCTTAAAAAGTGAAGAAATAATCCATCAATCTCATCCTCTGTTAGCCCAACTTCAGAAAGCATTCGCTCTGCTTCTACCAACACCTCGGCATGATTAAGATAGAAGTCAACAGTTGTGTCAAGGTCCTTAATGAATAAATAATCCTCTACTGACTCCCCAAATCCTCCCAGAATATGTTGTAGTTCATCTTCATTCAGATTATGTTTTGTTAAAAGAGTCTGAATGGTCTCATTGTTAACAGGCTCACCTAAGTAGGAAACCAGTTCATTTACATTTTCAAAATCCTTTAAGGACAAATCATAAACTGCCAGGTAATCCTCAAGATCATCTTCAGTTAAACCGGTCTCTGTTGTATATTTCTTTAAATCCTCTGTAGTAACCTCAGCAAACACATCAACAGACAAATACGCAAGCTGGAATAAAAAAAGTACTCCAACTAGTATTAACTTCTTCATTCCTCTTCCTCCAAGCCATTATATTCATAGGTGTAGTATTTTCAACTTTTACCAAATAATGCATGTAAAGGAGGAAATTAATGAAATACTAAAATACGAGGGGGAAATGTTAGTACAATAAATACAAAAATGTATGAAAGTTGTGAAATGTTTGTTACTAGGCTTAGTTAACTCTAAATGTCTTTGCAATTTCATGAATAATCTTTAAGTCTGCTTGGAAATCCGAACCTCCGAAATAGCCGGGGGTATTTGCATAAAAATACAAATCATAGATAACCTCTTGATCATTGGGTTGAATGAAATAATGGACAGTTTGAATTGCGTGCATTTGTTTAACATGGAAAAGGACTCGTTGAGTTGGTACCTGAAAATCTTCCAACACATCATTCTCAAATATCCCTGACTGAGACAAAAGTTGCTGTTTTGTTTCATTGTTGATCTTCTTTACCCCACCAACCTCTGTTCCATTTTTTAAAAAAACATGTGAATCGCCTTGTTCCTCTATAACAATTTCTTTCGGAAGATCAATTATGAAAGATGAGCTAGGATCTGCATGTAAGAGTTCCTCTTTAAAAATGGAATAATAAGAGTATATGCCAATCCCAAATACAAGTAATAAAATAACCACACTTGAAAGGAAGGGCATAATAAATCTGCTAGAAGAAAACCTGTTTTCTTTCTTAGCTTTGTTTGTTCTGATTTGATGAACAATACGGGTTCTCTGTGCATTATTTAATTGAAATTTTGGAAATGATTTATTTGGGTAGGTATCCTTCATAGTCTTTTTCCTCTCCTTTGTTGATAGAGTTAAGATTTTTCTGTAAAGCTTTAACAGCACGATGGTAAGTCAATGAAACTTTGTTAGTAGACCAGCCTAGGACGGAAGCAGTTTCTTCAACACTTAGTTCTAAAATTAATCTTGAAACAAGAACATCTTTATAAGATTGTTTTAGGCGAAGGATTGTATCGTGTATATCAGAAAGAACTTCGTCTAAAAGAAGAGTTCTCTCCGGATTAGATTGATCGATTTGAATATGTCTTTTTCCTAATAGGTCAAAAGGTTGAAATTTAATCAGTCTCTTTCGACGATTTTTATCTATTACTAAATTCCTTGCAATAGCAAGTAACCATGTCTTAGGGTTCGATCGTTCCTCAAAGGTAGGGAATGATCGGATCGCCTTTAAAAATACCTCCTGAACATAATCATCAACGTCAATAGAACCAGTGTAATAAATAAGGAAGCTATAAACATCATCTCCGTACTCATAAAACCATTTCTCGATTTGACTAACATGTGTCAAGTGCCGTACCCCCTTTGTACTTACCTTTATATAAATAGACGATTAAGACATCATTTTCTTTCACATTAAAGTAAAAAAGTTTTGAAAAATAAAATACTGACAACCATTAATGGATTGTCAGTACTGTAATAGGAATATCACTTTAATAAAATGAACTAGCAAAGAAACTAAAAACGAAGGCCATAACAATAGATGAAACAAAGGTAATGAAAGTACTTGCTTCAATTCTTCCTTCATTATTACTAATTCTTAAACCTTCTATATAAACGAATGAAAATAAAAATAAACACATTGCTAGTGATAAAAACATGCCAATGGCTTGTAGAAACTCAAAAAACAAGACCTTTCCCCCTTCCAAATTACTTTTAATAAAATATATGAGTAAATCTAGCAAATATGATTAAAATAATAGAGACATTCCTTGAAAGATATTAAATTGATTAAAGTATTTCATAAGGAAACTATTTCTTGTATAATAATCTTATCTCTTCAAAGGTGAATTAATAGAGAGAGATATTATTTTTTTGTTTCTTAAATTTTTTTTAAAAAAGGTCTTGTAAAAGGACAAAAGAGATGGTATATTAATTTTTGTCGCCAAAACGAGTGACAAGTTGAATGAGTGAGAAACAAAAACTTCTTTAAAAAAGTAGTTGACACTCAAAAGTGAAAATGTTATATTAGAAAAGTCGCTTCTGGGCGACGAACTAAAAAGCTCTTTGAAAACTGAACACAATACAAGCGTCAACGTTAATTCTAAGTAACAAACTTATTGAGCAATCAATACTCTTATTGGAGAGTTTGATCCTGGCTCAGGATGAACGCTGGCGGCGTGCCTAATACATGCAAGTCGAGCGAACCTGAGGGAGCTTGCTCCCAAAGGTTAGCGGCGGACGGGTGAGTAACACGTGGGCAACCTGCCTGGAAGACTGGGATAACTTCGGGAAACCGGAGCTAATACCGGATAATATATGAGACCACATGGTCTCGTATTAAAAGATGGCTTTTAGCTATCACTTACAGATGGGCCCGCGGCGCATTAGCTAGTTGGTGAGGTAACGGCTCACCAAGGCAACGATGCGTAGCCGACCTGAGAGGGTGATCGGCCACACTGGGACTGAGACACGGCCCAGACTCCTACGGGAGGCAGCAGTAGGGAATCTTCCGCAATGGACGAAAGTCTGACGGAGCAACGCCGCGTGAGCGAAGAAGGTCTTCGGATCGTAAAGCTCTGTTGTTAGGGAAGAACAAGTATCGTTCGAATAGGGCGGTACCTTGACGGTACCTAACCAGAAAGCCACGGCTAACTACGTGCCAGCAGCCGCGGTAATACGTAGGTGGCAAGCGTTATCCGGAATTATTGGGCGTAAAGCGCGCGCAGGCGGTCCTTTAAGTCTGATGTGAAAGCCCACGGCTCAACCGTGGAGGGTCATTGGAAACTGGGGGACTTGAGTGCAGAAGAGGAGAGCAGAATTCCACGTGTAGCGGTGAAATGCGTAGAGATGTGGAGGAACACCAGTGGCGAAGGCGGCTCTCTGGTCTGTAACTGACGCTGAGGCGCGAAAGCGTGGGGAGCGAACAGGATTAGATACCCTGGTAGTCCACGCCGTAAACGATGAGTGCTAAGTGTTAGAGGGTTTCCGCCCTTTAGTGCTGCAGCAAACGCATTAAGCACTCCGCCTGGGGAGTACGGTCGCAAGACTGAAACTCAAAGGAATTGACGGGGGCCCGCACAAGCGGTGGAGCATGTGGTTTAATTCGAAGCAACGCGAAGAACCTTACCAGGTCTTGACATCCTCTGACACTCCTAGAGATAGGATTTTCCCTTCGGGGACAGAGTGACAGGTGGTGCATGGTTGTCGTCAGCTCGTGTCGTGAGATGTTGGGTTAAGTCCCGCAACGAGCGCAACCCTTGATCTTAGTTGCCAGCATTTAGTTGGGCACTCTAAGGTGACTGCCGGTGACAAACCGGAGGAAGGTGGGGATGACGTCAAATCATCATGCCCCTTATGACCTGGGCTACACACGTGCTACAATGGATGGTACAAAGGGTAGCAAAACCGCGAGGTTAAGCCAATCCCATAAAACCATTCTCAGTTCGGATTGCAGGCTGCAACTCGCCTGCATGAAGCCGGAATCGCTAGTAATCGCGGATCAGCATGCCGCGGTGAATACGTTCCCGGGCCTTGTACACACCGCCCGTCACACCACGAGAGTTTGTAACACCCGAAGTCGGTGGGGTAACCGTAAGGAGCCAGCCGCCTAAGGTGGGACAGATGATTGGGGTGAAGTCGTAACAAGGTAGCCGTATCGGAAGGTGCGGCTGGATCACCTCCTTTCTAAGGAAACTGAAGTTCTACGAACTTCATAAAAAGACGCTTTGTATTGTGGTCAGTTTTGAGAGTGCTTTTGTGCTTTCAAATTCGTTCTTTGAAAACTAGATAACGTAACAAAACATTCATTGAAGTAGTAAAAGTTCTTTAAAACTTAAAGGTGAATGAGAAGCGAGAAGGTCGAGGAACCGATTGAGGAATCACCGGAGCGTACTTTAACGTACGTGAGGATGATGACGACTAGCGGTGACGAAGAGATTCGACGCTTATCAAAGCCGAATAGGTTAAGTTATGAAGGGCGCACGGTGGATGCCTTGGCACTAGGAGCCGATGAAGGACGGTACTAACACCGATATGCTTCGGGGAGCTGTAAGTAAGCATTGATCCGAAGATTTCCGAATGGGGAAACCCACTGCTCGTAATGGGGCAGTATCCTTACCTGAATACATAGGGTAAGTGAAGGTAGACCCGGGGAACTGAAACATCTTAGTACCCGGAGGAAGAGAAAGCAAACGCGATTTCCTGAGTAGCGGCGAGCGAAACGGAAGATAGCCCAAACCAAGAGGCTTGCCTCTTGGGGTTGTAGGACACTCTATACGGAGTTACAAAAGAGCGAAGTAGACGAAGTGACCTGGAAAGGTCCGTCAGAGAAGGTAACAACCCTGTAGTTGAAACTTCGTTCTCTCTTGAGTGGATCCTGAGTACGGCGGGACACGAGAAATCCCGTCGGAAGCTGGGAGGACCATCTCCCAAGGCTAAATACTCCCTAGTGACCGATAGTGAACCAGTACCGTGAGGGAAAGGTGAAAAGCACCCCGGGAGGGGAGTGAAATAGAACCTGAAACCGTGTGCCTACAAGTAGTCAAAGCACATTTATGTGTGATGGCGTGCCTTTTGTAGAATGAACCGGCGAGTTACGATCCCGTGCAAGGTTAAGTTGAAGAGACGGAGCCGCAGCGAAAGCGAGTCTGAATAGGGCGAGATAGTACGTGGTTGTAGACCCGAAACCAGGTGATCTACCCATGTCCAGGGTGAAGTTCAGGTAACACTGAATGGAGGCCCGAACCCACGCACGTTGAAAAGTGCGGGGATGAGGTGTGGGTAGCGGAGAAATTCCAATCGAACTTGGAGATAGCTGGTTCTCTCCGAAATAGCTTTAGGGCTAGCCTCGAGTTAGAGTCTTGGAGGTAGAGCACTGATTGGACTAGGGGCCCTCATCGGGTTACCGAATTCAGTCAAACTCCGAATGCCAAAGACTTGATTCTCGGGAGTCAGACTGCGAGTGATAAGATCCGTAGTCAAGAGGGAAACAGCCCAGACCACCAGCTAAGGTCCCAAAGTATACGTTAAGTGGAAAAGGATGTGGAGTTGCTTAGACAACCAGGATGTTGGCTTAGAAGCAGCCACCATTTAAAGAGTGCGTAATAGCTCACTGGTCGAGTGACTCTGCGCCGAAAATGTACCGGGGCTAAACGTATCACCGAAGCTGTGGATTGTTCTTACGAACAATGGTAGGAGAGCGTTCTAAGTGCAGCGAAGTCAGACCGAGAGGACTGGTGGAGCGCTTAGAAGTGAGAATGCCGGTATGAGTAGCGAAAGAGGGGTGAGAATCCCCTCCACCGAATGCCTAAGGTTTCCTGAGGAAGGCTCGTCCGCTCAGGGTTAGTCGGGACCTAAGCCGAGGCTGAAAAGCGTAGGCGATGGACAACAGGTTGAAATTCCTGTACCACCTCATTACCGTTTGAGCAATGGAGGGACGCAGGAGGATAGGGTAAGCGCGCTGTTGGATATGCGCGTCCAAGCAGTTAGACTGGTAAGTAGGCAAATCCGCTTACCGTAAGGTTGAGCTGTGATGGCGAGGGAAATAAAGTACCGAAGTTCCTGATTCCACACTGCCAAGAAAAGCTTCTAGCGAGGTAGAAGGTGCCCGTACCGCAAACCGACACAGGTAGGCGAGGAGAGAATCCTAAGGTGATCGAGAGAACTCTCGTTAAGGAACTCGGCAAAATGACCCCGTAACTTCGGGAGAAGGGGTGCTTTTTAGGGTGAATAGCCCTGAAAAGCCGCAGTGAATAGGCCCAGGCGACTGTTTAGCAAAAACACAGGTCTCTGCGAAGCCGCAAGGCGAAGTATAGGGGCTGACACCTGCCCGGTGCTGGAAGGTTAAGAGGAGGGGTTAGCGTAAGCGAAGCTCTGAATCGAAGCCCCAGTAAACGGCGGCCGTAACTATAACGGTCCTAAGGTAGCGAAATTCCTTGTCAGGTAAGTTCTGACCCGCACGAAAGGTGTAACGATCTGGGCACTGTCTCAACGAGAGACTCGGTGAAATTATAGTACCTGTGAAGATGCAGGTTACCCGCGACAGGACGGAAAGACCCCGTGGAGCTTTACTGCAACCTGATATTGAATTTTGGTACAGCTTGTACAGGATAGGTAGGAGCCTTGGAAGCCGGAGCGCCAGCTTCGGTGGAGGCGTCGGTGGGATACTACCCTGGCTGTATTGAAATTCTAACCCGAAGGCCTTATCGGCCTTGGAGACAGTGTCAGGTGGGCAGTTTGACTGGGGCGGTCGCCTCCTAAAGAGTAACGGAGGCGCCCAAAGGTTCCCTCAGAATGGTTGGAAATCATTCGTAGAGTGTAAAGGCACAAGGGAGCTTGACTGCGAGACCTACAAGTCGAGCAGGGACGAAAGTCGGGCTTAGTGATCCGGTGGTTCCGCATGGAAGGGCCATCGCTCAACGGATAAAAGCTACCCCGGGGATAACAGGCTTATCTCCCCCAAGAGTCCACATCGACGGGGAGGTTTGGCACCTCGATGTCGGCTCATCGCATCCTGGGGCTGTAGTCGGTCCCAAGGGTTGGGCTGTTCGCCCATTAAAGCGGTACGCGAGCTGGGTTCAGAACGTCGTGAGACAGTTCGGTCCCTATCCGTCGTGGGCGTAGGAAATTTGAGAGGAGCTGTCCTTAGTACGAGAGGACCGGGATGGACACACCGCTGGTGTACCAGTTGTCCTGCCAAGGGCATAGCTGGGTAGCTATGTGTGGAAGGGATAAGTGCTGAAAGCATCTAAGCATGAAGCCCCCCTCAAGATGAGATTTCCCATAGTGTTAAACTAGTAAGATCCCTCGAAGATGACGAGGTTGATAGGTCAGAGGTGGAAGCATGGTGACATGTGCAGCTGACTGATACTAATCGATCGAGGACTTAACCAAAATCTCTTCTAATGAATGTAGAAACGTTATCTAGTTTTGAAGGAATGAAAATTTCTTCTTGAAATTTATTCTGAAGATAGTATAATATATCTTGTCTTTACCTTATCTAGTGACGATAGCGAGAAGGTCACACCCGTTCCCATACCGAACACGGAAGTTAAGCTTCTCAGCGCCGATGGTAGTTGGGACTTTGTCCCTGTGAGAGTAGGACGTCGCTAGGTTGGAGAAGATGGAGGATTAGCTCAGCTGGGAGAGCACCTGCCTTACAAGCAGGGGGTCGGCGGTTCGATCCCGTCATCCTCCACCATTAATTTAAAATTTTGCCGGTGTAGCTCAGTTGGTAGAGCACGACCGAATAAGTTTCTTGAAATTACTTCAGCGTACTAATCGAGCTGCTTCTTGAATAAGCTATCTGAGATTAGGACGACTTATCACAATCAAATCCAGAGTGGTTTGAGATCTTAATAATGCCGGTGTAGCTCAGTTGGTAGAGCAACTGACTTGTAATCAGTAGGTCGTGGGTTCGACTCCTATCGCCGGCACCACTTACGAGCCATTAGCTCAGTCGGTAGAGCATCTGACTTTTAATCAGAGGGTCGAAGGTTCGAGTCCTTCATGGCTCACCATTTAAATAGTTTTGCGGGTGTGGCGGAATTGGCAGACGCGCTAGACTTAGGATCTAGTGTCTTTGACGTGGGGGTTCGAGTCCCTTCACCCGCATTATGCGGAAGTAGTTCAGTGGTAGAACACCACCTTGCCAAGGTGGGGGTCGCGGGTTCGAATCCCGTCTTCCGCTCCAAAGAAATTTACAATGCCGGGGTGGCGGAACTGGCAGACGCACAGGACTTAAAATCCTGCGGTAGGTGACTACCGTACCGGTTCGATTCCGGTCCTCGGCACCACTTAATGAATAATGCGCCCGTAGCTCAATTGGATAGAGCGTCTGACTACGGATCAGAAGGTTATGGGTTCGACTCCTTTCGGGCGCGCCATATTACGGGAAGTAGCTCAGCTTGGTAGAGCACTTGGTTTGGGACCAAGGGGTCGCAGGTTCGAATCCTGTCTTCCCGACCATTTAAAAAATCGGGGCCTTAGCTCAGCTGGGAGAGCGCCTGCTTTGCACGCAGGAGGTCAGCGGTTCGATCCCGCTAGGCTCCACCAATGATTTTAAAAAATATAATTATATGATTTATGGCGGTGTAGCTCAGCTGGCTAGAGCGTACGGTTCATACCCGTGAGGTCGGGGGTTCGATCCCCTCCGCCGCTACCATTAAATTTAAAAGCATTACGGACCTTTAGCTCAGCTGGTTAGAGCAGACGGCTCATAACCGTCCGGTCGTAGGTTCGAGTCCTACAAGGTCCACCATCTACAACTTCTTATATGTGGAGGAATACCCAAGTCCGGCTGAAGGGATCGGTCTTGAAAACCGACAGGGGTGTTAAAGCCCGCGGGGGTTCGAATCCCTCTTCCTCCGCCATATTTATTATTTAAGAATAGTTTAATTTTATATGATTTCTATTATCGCGGGGTGGAGCAGTCTGGTAGCTCGTCGGGCTCATAACCCGAAGGTCGTAGGTTCAAATCCTGCCCCCGCAACCAAAAAAACAACTAAAAAAAGTTGTTGACTAGATTCAAAAGATATAGTAAGATAATATTTGTCTTGAAAATAAAAGATTAAATATTTAATAAATGGTCCCGTGGTGTAGCGGTTAACATGCCTGCCTGTCACGCAGGAGATCGCCGGTTCGATCCCGGTCGGGACCGCCATATGTAGTGGCTCAGTAGCTCAGTCGGTAGAGCAAAGGACTGAAAATCCTTGTGTCGGCGGTTCGATTCCGTCCTGAGCCACCTTATTATTTTTAAAAAATTAATGGCGGCTGTGGCGAAGTGGTTAACGCATCGGATTGTGGTTCCGACATTCGTGGGTTCGATTCCCATCAGCCGCCCCATATATGAATGCGGGTGTAGTTTAATGGTAAAACCTCAGCCTTCCAAGCTGATGTCGTGAGTTCGATTCTCATCACCCGCTCCAATTTTACCTTAATGGGCCTATAGCTCAGCTGGTTAGAGCGCACGCCTGATAAGCGTGAGGTCGATGGTTCGAGTCCATTTAGGCCCACCATATTGTTATTCCGCAGTAGCTCAGTGGTAGAGCTATCGGCTGTTAACCGATCGGTCGTAGGTTCGAATCCTACCTGCGGAGCCATTTTTGGGGAAGTACTCAAGTGGCTGAAGAGGCGCCCCTGCTAAGGGTGTAGGTCGCGTAAGCGGCGCGAGGGTTCAAATCCCTCCTTCTCCGCCATGACGATTTTAAATATACAATCTGGCCCGTTGGTCAAGCGGTTAAGACACCGCCCTTTCACGGCGGTAACACGGGTTCGAATCCCGTACGGGTCATCAAGCGTTATGAGAATTTCTCATGGCGTTTTTTATTTTTTATAGAGTTCTTCTTTAGCCTATAAAAAAACACCTGTTGCCAGGTGTACTAATCTTTGGGCATAATATCCTCTTCGATTTTTTGAGCAGGGTTATCTAAGTCCACATCGGAAAAGATCCCAGGGGATACTCCACGAAACATATCAAAAGCAAGAATTTTATCGTCTGGCGCATCAAATAATGGAGCTTCACCATTGAAATCTTCAACTTCTTTTTTTCGTCTCATCTCTACACCTCCATTTATTATCCTCCCAGTTCTTCCTTTAATTATTCTTTTATTAATCATCCCCATTTAGAAAATTACCAAGTCCTCCTAAAATACTCCCTTCACCTGTGCTTCCACCATTTCTAGGTGCACTCGCAAAAATTCGGTCTGCAAGGCGGCTAAATGGTAGTGATTGTATCCATACCGTACCAGGGCCTCTAACAGTAGCATAGAATAGACCTTCACCACCAAAAAAAGCGGTTTTAATTTTTCCTACATACTCAATGCTATAATCGACATCCCTCGTCAATCCTACTAGGCAGCCTGTATCGACTCTTAGGATTTCCCCAGGTTGAAGTTCTTTTTTATGTATGGTACCACCTGCATGTAAAAATGCTAGACCATCTCCTTCTAATTTTTGCATGATGAATCCCTCTCCACCAAAGAAGCCAGTTCCTAACTTTCGTTGAAAATCAATGCCAACTGAAACTCCTTTTGCCGCACATAAAAAGGCATCCTTTTGACAAACTACTTTGCCACCTAGCATGCTTAAATCAACAGGAATGATTTTTCCGGGATAGGGTGCAGCAAAGGAAACATGTTTTTTCCCCATATTGTTATTTGTAAAGACGGTCATAAAGAGACTTTCTCCTGTAAGTACCCTTTTACCAGCTCCTAATAGTTTTCCAAAAAGACCTCCACCTGCAGCTCCTGATCCGTCACCAAATATTGTTTCCATCGAAATGCCATCTTCCATCATCATCATGGCACCGGCTTCGGCAATGACACTTTCACTTGGGTCTAATTCGATTTCAACAAACTGCATATCGTCTCCATAAAGTTTATACTCGATCTCATGTGCGTTCATCCGATTCTTCCTTTCTTTCTCAAAAATATATACAAAGAAGTAATTCGTCGTTTACTAGTATTATCCTTTAAAACTGTAAATGAAGTATGAAAAAAATGTTAATTCTAGTTGAGGATATCCATGACAAATTTAAATAGGAATACTATAATATATTTAGAATTTTCTCAAAATAATTAAGTGATGGGGGATTATATGAGTTCTGAAGTCATTATAAAAAGACGGTTATGGCCAAGAAAGAAGCGTTCGAGAGTTGTTTTATTAACAGGAATCGTTATCATACTCCTTCTGATTACAAGCATTATAGTAGGCTATTTATTTTTAAGAAAAAGTTTACCTACGCTTGAGGGAAATGTTTCGATTGCAGGATTAACCGATGAGGTAGAGGTATTCCGCGATCAAAATGGGGTCCCACATATTGTAGCAAAAAATAATCATGATTTGTATTTCGCTCAAGGGTACGTTACGGCGCAGGATCGTTTATTTCAGATGGATTTAAGCCGAAGGCAGGCTTCAGGAGAGTTAAGTGAAGTAATAGGTTCTTCTCTTGTTGATCAAGATAAGTATTTTAGAACTCTTGGTCTAAGAAGGGCTGCAAAAATATCATATGAAGGATATTCAGAGGAAGCTAAGTCTGTTCTCCAATCTTATGCAGATGGCGTAAATGCTTTTATATTGGAAGCAAAGGAAAAGAATACATTGCCTGTCGAATTTACATTGGCAGGATATGAACCGACTGAATGGAGTCCCACTGATTCTCTTACCATTGGAAAATACATGGCATACGATTTAGGGGGACATTATAAAGGGCAGGCATTTCGCTATTATATGGCACAGAATGTATCCGAAGAAAAATTACTAGAATTATTCCCGACTTACCCTGAAGATGGTGCAACTGTTATTCAAGCGATGAAGGATCATCCTATTGATATTTCAAAAAGTATAGCAACTGCTCCCTTTCCAAATGAGTTTAATGGGAGTAATAACTGGGTTGTAAGTGGTGAGAAATCAGAATCAGGGATGCCTATACTAGCTGATGATCCACATCTAGCATTAGCTACACCATCAATTTGGTATGAAACGCATTTGCAAAGTGATGAAGTGAACGTTAGTGGTGTGATATTTGCCGGTGTCCCAGGAATCATATTAGGTCGTAATGAACATGTTGCTTGGGGAGTTACTAACGTGGGACCTGATGTCCAGGATTTATATATTGAAAGGAGAAATCCGGATAATCCTAATCAATTTGAGTATATGGGGAAATGGGAAGATGCCATTATTATTGAGGAGCCAATAAAGGTAAAGGATGGGGATACTATCCCATATCAAGTTCAGGTTACTAGACATGGTCCAATCATTTCTGAATTTACCCATGATCACAAGGAGGAAACAGCTTTAGCATTAAAATGGACTGCACTTGATGCTTCGACTGAACTAGAGGCGGTGCTGATGTTTGACAAGGCGAAAAATTGGGCTGAATTTAAAGAAGCACTTACATATTTTCATACACCTGCTCAAAACTTTGTTTTTGCAGCAACAGATGGAACGATCGCTTATCGAGCAAATGGGTTGATCCCAATCCGAAAAAAAGGAGATAGTTCTGTTGCTGTACCAGGATGGACAGATGAATACGAGTGGGAGGGATATATTCCTTGGGATGAACTCCCTACCATCGTGAACCCGGAGGAAGGTTTTATCTCTACCGCAAATAATAAAATTGCGCCGGATGAATATCCTTACCATATAACGAATACGTGGGCTCAGCCATATCGACAGCAACGAATTCAAGATGTATTGTCAAGTAAGAAAGTGTTAACGGCAGATGATATGCTTAAACTCCAATTTGATCAACATAATCTGCAAGCTGAAGAATTTGTTCCGTTTTTAATAGATGTAGTATCAAACAGCGAAGATAAGCTAAGAGACATTGATAAAACGGTAATAAAGGAGTTTGAAGAGTGGGATTTTGTAGACCGAATAGAAGATGGAGAGCCTTTAGTCTTTCATAAATGGATGGAGGAATTTGCAAATGTCCTATTTGAAGAATCCATTCCTAGGGAAATCGATAACTTATTTGAAGGAAAATCTCAAATTGTAGACCAAATGATTCGAGAAGCCAAAAATGGACATGAAGGGATTTGGTTATCTGAGGCCGGTGGAATAGAACAGGTAACATTTGAGTCTTTTAAAAGGGCTGTTGATTTTGCAATCGAAAAGCAAGGGGACCATCCAAGTAAATGGTCTTGGGGTGAATTCCACCAGGTTCCGTTTAATCACCCATTATCGGCGATTTCGCCGTTAAACTACCTGTTTAATAACAATGAAGCTGTATCAATGGGTGGAAGTGGGGTAACAGTTGCAGCTGCAAGCTTTAACCGTGATACAGGTGCAATTACCCATGGAGCGGCTTGGAAATCTGTCATTGACTTAGCAAACATGGAAGAAAGCTATAATGTGGTTGGTCCAGGTCAGTCTGGCCATGTATTAAGTACATTTTATCATGATCAAATTACGGATTGGACAACAGGGAATTACCATATCACCTATACCAATAATGAGAAGTATAAGGAGAATAGTTATAAGCTTGTTTTACAGCCAGCTAAGTAAGATAAAAAGCAGTGGAAACTTTCCACTGCTTTACATTTTCAATCTTCAGCTTCGTCCTTTGTATAAGGTTCTTTTTCATATGGAGGAAGGTCTCCAAACATTGTCATAATTCCTTCTTCCTCTAGCACTTCTTCATATCGTTCATGCTGGCTATTTGGATAGATGATAATTTCTTTTCCTTCAATATCTGTTCCAACAAAATTCTCATAATCCTCAACATAGCCTACATTCTCATCAGATTCAACGAACACCTCATTATAGCTGTCAACGGGGTCTACAAGATCTGATGGTGATTCAGATGTTCCGTACCTTGCCACATCCTGCCATGAATCCTCTGCATCATACGCTACATTATCTTCCTCATCCACAAATTTTCCAAATGGTGGCATTAATACGCCTTCTTCAATAGGTCGATTATGGGAAACGACCTGATTAGGACTATGTTCTACACAATACGTAGTTGTTGGTATCGCGTCTAGACGATCAATTTCTATGTCTTTACCGCATTTTTCACATACGCCATATCGCCCTTCATCTATCGCTTGTAATGCGTAATCAATGTCTTTTAATTGTTTTTCAATATGTTCATTTAAGGCAATATCTTTTTCTCGTTCATACAAATCTGTACCTTGGTCTGCAGGATGATTATCATAAAGGGAGAGTTCACCCATGGAATCATGATAGTGACCTTGCTCTAAATCAAAATGGTCCCCATCATCTAATTGTTCTTCAACCTCTTTTTTTGCCTTTATCAACTGTGAACGGAAGGTTGATAATTGCTCATTTGATAACATTGTAAGCACTCCTTCCAAAATGAGTTCGTATTGAATCTTGTTATGTATTATTTACATAAACACGAAAATCATAAATGTAAAAAAGTGAAAGGGATAAAAAGAAAAAACACGATATAAAAATCGTGTTTTAAAAGAAGTACCCGATAAAGATTCCAATAGATAAAAGGAATCCAAAAATTGTATTTGTTTGGGCGGTTGCCTTCATTGCTGGCATCATTTGAATTGGTTCAGATTTGCCTATAAATCCAGTTACTGCTTTAATGGCTTTTGGAACACTTATGAATACAAGAAGAGTCCAAAATGAAGCAATCCCGATAAATGCCAAAACGATGATCCAAATATATGAAATGATAAGCAAACCAGCAAAGAACTTGATCGCCTTGGTTCTTCCTAATAAAATTGGTAAAGTGCGACGTCCGTTCTTTTGATCGCCATCCAAATCACGAATATTGTTTGACATATTGATAGCACCAACAAGAATCATAATCGGAATTGAGATTAGTACACTTGTTGTGGTAACTGTACCGGTTTGGATGAAAAATGATATTAAAATAATAATCATGCCCATAAAGAAACCAGCTGCTAGCTCACCAAATGGTGTAGATGAAATAGGTAGTGGACCTCCAGTATATAAATAACCAACTGACATGCAAATAGTCCCCACTAATGCCAACCACCAACTACTATTCATACTAATATAAACACCTAATAGTGCAGCAATTCCAAAGAAAGAAAATGCAAGGTTTAAAATAACCTTAGGCTTAATTCCATCTCTAACAATTGTACCACCAATTCCGACTGATTCTGCAGTATCAAGACCGCGTTTGTAATCGAAATACTCATTTATCATATTAGTTGCTGCTTGAATTAAAAGACAAGCGAGTAACATTGTTAAGAATAGACCTATATGAATAGATGTTTCCAATAGTGCAAGAACTGTCCCTAAAATAACTGGAACAAATGATGCAGTTAGTGTATGTGGCCGCATGAGTCTCCACCATACCTGAAAACCACTAGAAGGCTTTTTAGAAAGCTTCTGATTTGACTGAAGTTCTGATTGCATAAGTCTTCTCCTCTCACGACAAAGCTCATGTATATCCAAAGTACAGTTTAGTGAATTGGACAAGTACTGTCAATGGTTTAAAGTTACAAAAAAGACATATCAATCTTATAATCCTCTTACCCAGCAGACTAACTTCTCGTAAATTACATAATAATAAGGAAGTAAGTGGTCAGTGTATTGTAGGTATGGTAGAATCAAGTTTGTTGACAACTATTCATTGTGAGGTATATCGTAAAGGCAGTTTTAGTAAAGTTATACGAAGATAATATAGAGTGCTTAACAAGAGCTTCATTCATTTTAAATGATATACTATAAACAATATCTGTTATTACTAAATAAAATTAGGTTGGAATATATTTCGGGGGGATAAAAGTTGGTCATGATACAACAAAAAGGTTTGAGTGATTACATAAAGAAAGGAATAAACCGTTCCAAGGAGCTTTCTAAGCCTGTTCTGATAAGTCAGGTAATAGAAATGAAGAACATAGACCCCCTATTGTTCTTTGCTGCTGGAAAAAGGACACCTTTTGACACGCGTTCTTTCTGGTCAAATCCTACAAATGATACGGTCATCGTTGGACTTGGGGAAGCCTATACAATTAGCGATAATGAGTCTACGGAACGTTTTGAGGCTATTGAAAATCAGTGGAAAAGACTTGTTCAGCATTCAATCATTATTGATGACTTTGCACCTTATTCTACTGGTCCTATTTTAATGGGAGGGTTTTCATTTGATCCATTAAAAAAGAGGACTGAGCTTTGGGATCATTTTGATGATGCGAAATTTGTCTTGCCTGTTATCATGCTCTCCTATTATAAAGGTAGTACTTATTTAACGACCAATGTGATTTGTGAACCGAACGGGACTTCTTTAAGTGGATCCGACTTAGAGCAATTGGAAGTGCTGCTTGAGGAAAGTTATGAATATCAAAAGAATAATTCATTTACAAAAGAGGAAATTCAGCCACAGGAATGGATGGATTCAGTTCGAAATGCAACCAAAAAGGTACAGAACGGTGAGGTTGAAAAGGTTGTATTAGCAAGAGAAATCAAGCTGCATTTTGATGATCCGATTGAAGCTGACGCAGTGTTGGCGCGTCTAAAAGAAGAGCAACCGATGAGTTATTTATTTGCAATTGAATATCAAAATTCATGCTTTATCGGAGCATCTCCTGAACGCCTTATTAAGAAAAAGGGAGAGGAATTCTTAACTACTTGCCTTGCTGGTTCTATCCGCCGTGGTAAAACGCCGTCAGAGGACAAGCAATTAGAAAATGAATTACTACACGACCCGAAAAATCTACATGAACATGATGTCGTTGTTCAAATGATAAAAAATGCAATGAAAGAGTCCTGTTCAAGTATTACTTCACCAACACAACCAGGTATTTTAAAAATGCGCGATATCCAGCATTTATACACACCTGTAAAAGGTGTAGCTAAAGATGATGTATCATTGCTAACGGTTGTGAATCGATTACACCCAACACCTGCTTTAGGAGGTCAACCTAAACAAAAGGCATTTGAAATTATTCGTGACCTTGAAATTCTTGACCGTGGTTGGTATGGAAGCCCGGTAGGTTGGCTTGATACAAGTGATAATGGGGAATTTGCAGTTGCTATACGTTCGGGTTTACTAAATGGTAACAAAGCATCCTTGTTTGCTGGTTGTGGGATCGTAGGAGATTCCCAACCAGAAAGTGAATATACAGAAACGATGATAAAGTTTAGACCGATGCTATCTGCATTAGGAGGCTTATACAATGAATAATCAAGCATTAACTCGATATGTGGCATCATTTGTTGATGAATTAGTACGAGTGGGGGTTACCGAGGCTGTTGTAAGCCCGGGCTCACGCTCTACTCCGATGGCGATTTTAATGGCAGAACATCCTGATATGAAAGTAACCATCAATATTGATGAACGCTCGTCAGCGTTTTATGCGCTTGGAGTGGCTAAAGCAACGAAGAAACCTGTTGCGATTCTATGTACGTCTGGTACGGCTGCAGCGAATTATTTTCCAGCAATTGTAGAGGCCTATTATTCAAGGGTCCCACTTATCGTATTAACAGCTGACCGACCACATGAGTTGCGAGATGTAGGTGCTCCGCAAGCTATAAATCAAAATCAGTTATACGGAAATCATGCGAAATGGTTTGTCGAAATGGCACTACCGGAAGAGTCAGAACAAATGCTATCATATGTTCGTACAATGGCTGGTAGGGCTGCAGGAACAGCACAAACTGCACCGGCAGGACCTGTTCATTTGAATTTTCCTTTCCGTGAACCGCTAGTACCGAACTTAGGTTTAGAAAACCTATGGGGAACAAATGAGTCCACACGTAAAAATGTGAATGTTGTCGTTGGGAAACCGAAAATGGATGAAAAACAGGCTCATTATATTAGTGAACTAGTTCTCAGCAAAAAGAAAGGGATTATTGTTTGTGGTTCACATTATGAGGAAGAGTTTGGGTATGCTATTGCAAGTTTAGCAGAAACACTCCAGTTTCCAGTTCTAGCTGACCCATTATCACAACTAAGAAGTGGTGAACATCCGAAATCATATATAGTAGACGGGTACGATGCTTTTTTACGTGATGCAGAATTCCGAGAAACATTCTCACCAGATATCATTATTCGATTCGGTGCGATGCCAGTCTCAAAAGCACTCCTTCAATATATTCAAAAACATAAGAACACAACTCAAATCATTGTAGACGGGGATGGAGGATGGAGAGATCCTACTTTATCAGCAACTGATATGGTTTATTGTGATGAAATTGAATTTTGTGATATGATCGTTAGCCGAACTGAGAAACAAAAAGATTCTAATTGGGTGAACGATTGGATTAACATCAATAATCTTGTAAAAGAAAATGTAAAGAAAGTACATAAAGAAGAGACTTTATTTGAGGGGAAAGTATTTACTGAACTACAAGAAATTCTCCCAGCGGGTTCAACTTTATTTGTTGGGAATAGCATGCCTATACGTGATCTTGATACATTCTTTTTGAATAATGAAAAGTCAATCCATGTTTTAGGAAACCGAGGTGCCAACGGAATCGACGGTCTTGTTTCTACTGCGATGGGCATCAGTTCAAAAAATGAACATACCGTTTTAGTCATTGGTGACCTCTCTCTCTATCATGATCTGAATGGATTATTGGCGGCAAAGCATCACCACTTAAATATTACAATTGTTTTAATTAACAATGACGGTGGCGGTATTTTTTCTTTCTTACCACAATCACAGGAGGAAAAGCATTTTGAAACCCTTTTTGGGACTCCTATTGGTCTAGAGTATGAACATGCAGTTAAAATGTATGGTGGGAAATTTACAAGTATCAAGGATTGGACAGAGTTCCGTAATGCCATCACTATTTCATTTGAAGAAAAAGGATTACATGTTGTAGAGGTAAAAACAGATCGCCATGAGAATGTCATGATTCATCGAAAAATGTGGAATAATGTTTCCCAGGAAATAAACGAAGCACTCAAAAGGAACTTATAAAATGTATATTTCTTATAATGGATCTACCTATCATGTGAAAGTAATGGGTGAGGGTGTGCCGATTGTTTTACTTCATGGTTTTACAGGGAGTATGACAACTTGGAATCAGACAGTTGACATCTTGAAACAACAATTTCAATGTGTTCTAATCGATATTATTGGACATGGTAAAACAGATTCTCCTGATGATTTTACTAGATATCAAATTGAAAAAGTCGCTCATGACATCATTCATATATTAGATATACTGGAGATTCCAAGCGCACATATTGTTGGATATTCAATGGGAGGAAGATTGGCTTTAACGACTACAATTCTTTATCCAACCAGAGTTGCTAGCCTTATCTTAGAGAGTAGTTCCCCAGGGTTAAAAACAAATGAAGAAAGAGCTGCCCGAAGAAAATCGGATGAACAGCTAGCGACTCGAATAGAACAAGAGGGAATGGTTGAGTTTATTGATTATTGGGAGAGTATTCCACTATTTTCTACACAAAAAGCACTATCACAGGATACACAACTAGAAATTCGTAAACAACGTCTAGAAAACAATCCTGTCGGGCTAGCAAACAGCTTGAGAGGAATGGGGACGGGTGCACAACCCTCTTACTGGGATCGGTTGACTAAGGTTAAATGTCCAACATTATTGCTTTGTGGAGAGCTTGATCAAAAGTTTTGTACGATTGCTGAAGAGATGGGCTTAAGCATGCAAAATTCAAGAGTGGAAAAAATAGTAGAAGCGGGACATGCAATTCATGTGGAACAACCGTATTTTTTTGGTAAAATAATAATTGAGTTTGTTTCTGATCATGTTTCGTTATGATCAGGTATACATACATAAAAGGAGGACAAGCAAATGGCTGCAGTTGAATGGGTTGCAGAACGTAAGTATGATGAAATTTTATATGAGACATACAACGGCATTGCAAAAATCACTATTAACCGTCCGCATGTTAGGAACGCATTTACGCCAAAAACAGTGGCAGAAATGATTGATGCGTTTGCGTATGCAAGAGATGATTCAAACATCGGTGTAATCGTTCTTGCCGGTGCAGGAGATGAGGCGTTCTGTTCAGGTGGAGATCAAAAGGTAAGAGGACATGGTGGGTATGTTGGAGATGACCAAATTCCACGATTAAATGTTCTTGATTTACAACGATTAATCCGTGTTATTCCAAAGCCAGTTATCGCAATGGTTTCAGGCTATGCAATTGGTGGAGGACATGTATTACATGTTGTTTGTGACTTAACAATTGCTGCAGATAATGCTATTTTTGGACAAACAGGACCAAAGGTTGGAAGCTTTGATGCTGGTTATGGTTCAGGATATCTTGCCCGCATCATTGGTCATAAAAAGGCACGTGAAATCTGGTTCCTATGTCGTCAATATAATGCTCAAGAAGCATTGGATATGGGGCTTGTTAATACAGTTGTTCCTTTAGAACAGCTTGAAGAAGAAACTATTAAGTGGTGTGAAGAAATTCTTGAAAAGAGCCCAACAGCACTTCGTTTCTTGAAAGCAGCAATGAATGCTGATACAGACGGCTTAGCTGGACTTCAACAAATGGCCGGCGATGCTACACTTCTGTATTACACAACAGATGAAGCGAAGGAAGGCCGTGACGCGTTTAAAGAAAAACGTATGCCAGACTTTAAACAATTCCCTCGTTTCCCTTAATAGTTCATTTTCAGCTTGATGAAAACCTCATCAAGCTGTTTTTGCATTTTAAACTTTATTCAGCTAATTTTATAAGATGTGGGGATGAAATAATAAGAGTAACTATTATTAAGTAGGCGTTCAAAACTTGGCTGAATAAAGTTCGGCCTCCGGCGGATGCCACGATTTTTTAAAGGGAATTTTCGAGCAAGTAAGATTAAAGACTAAAAACGCCACATCCTGTGGCAACGTCTTTATGACCCACTTCCTGTGGGCCTAAAAATCGGGCGCAAATACGCCTTGGCGCATTTGATTAAGAGGAGATTTAACAAAAATGAATTCAACAGAAATACCAAATTGGCTTAAGCAACGTGCATTTTTAACACCTAATCGAATTGCCATTAAAACTGAATATGAAGAAATCTCATTTATAACTTTACATAAAAATGTGGTAAGGAAAGCAAATCAATTAACATTTGCCGGTATTCAAAAGGGGGATGTAGTTTCGATCCTCATGAAGAATACTGTGGAGATGGTTGAGGTCATTCACGCATTAAAATATATTGGTGCAGTAACGGTGCTTTTAAATAATAAGCTAACAAGCAATGAGTTAGGATTTCAAGTAAGCGACTCTGGTACGAAAATGATCCTAACTGAAGATGCTTTAATCGAAAAAGTAAATGAGATCGATATCGAAAAAGTTCTGGTTAAAGAACTACAGGAGCTCCCCGAAAAGGAATGCCATATCCAGGAATACTTTTCGTTGGACCAAGCTGATACCATTATGTATACATCAGGGACGACTGGTCGACCAAAAGGGGTAATCCATACTTACGGAAATCATTGGTGGAGTGCGGTGGGGTCTAGTTTGAATCTAGGGTTGCACCAGGATGACTGCTGGTTACTGGCTGTTCCAATGTTTCATATTAGTGGATTATCAATTTTGTATAGAAGCGTGATTTATGGAATACCTGCTGTCATCCACGAAGGCTTTGACCCCAAAAAGGCGAATGGAGCGATTATGAACCAAGGTGTTACCATCATGTCTATTGTAAGTGTCATGCTTTCACGAATGCTAGCTGAATTGGGAGATGAAAAGTATCCGGACAGTTTTAGATGTATGCTTCTTGGAGGAGGACCAGCGCCAAAACTTTTATTAGAAAATTGTATAGCACATAATATCCCCGTTTTCCAAACCTATGGGATGACTGAAACAGCTTCACAAGTTGTTACACTTGCTCCTGAGTATAGTATTTCAAAACTTGGATCTGCTGGAAAACCACTCTTTCCGGTACAAATCAAAATTGAAAAAGAGGGAAATCCTGCAAATCCAAATGAAGTAGGCGAAATTGTTGTAAAAGGTCCAAATGTAACGAAAGGCTATTTAAATCGAATAGATGCAACAAAGACGTCCATTGTTGATGGATGGCTTTATACGGGTGATATTGGATATTTGGATGAGGAAGGCTTTCTCTTTGTGATGGATCGCCGCTCCGATTTAATTATTTCAGGGGGAGAAAATATATATCCAGCTGAACTTGAAGCTGTGTTATTGGCACATCCAAATATTTTGGAAGCAGGAGTGACAGGTGTTGAAGATGCAAAGTGGGGTCAGGTACCAGCTGCTTTTGTTAAAAAAGAGGAAGGAAGCCGTATAACCGAAGCAGAGATCATTGCCTTTTGTTATGAAAAGCTAGCACGTTTCAAGGTTCCAAAATCAATCTATTTCGTCGACCGACTTCCACGAAATGCTTCAAATAAGCTCTTGCGCCGAAAATTAATTGAGTTATTAAAGGATGAAAACAATGATTAAGGTAAAGAAAGCCACACTTCATCTCATTGAACAAAACCTCCTTTCGCCATTTGTAACAAGCATGGGGAAGGTTGACAAAAGAGAGAGTATTCTTGTTGAAATTGAGGATGTTGATGGTGCTGTGGGTTGGGGAGAGGTTGTTGCTTTTTCTTCACCGTGGTATACCGAAGAAACGATAAAAACATGCTGGCATATGCTTGAAGATTATCTAGTGCCAAAAATGTTAAAAGAAGAGTACGAACATCCAGAAAATCTACATTATAGCTTTCAATTTGTTAAACGTAACAATATGGCTAAGGCTAGTCTTGATATGGCGATATGGGATTTATTTTCAAAAAAGCAAGGGATCTCACTTTCTAAGGCAATGGGTGGGACGAAAGCCTTTATTGATTCAGGAGTAGTCGTGAGCATTGATTCTATTGACCGGGTTCTACGTAAAATGGAGGAACATCTGAAATCAGGCTATAAGCGTATCAAAATAAAAATCAAGCCTGGACAGGATTATGACTTACTCAAACAAATCAGACATGAGTTTCCAACCGTACCATTAATGGTGGATGCTAATTCGGCTTATACTTTAAAGGATATTGACCATCTTCAAGCATTAGATGAGTTTCGTTTAATGATGATTGAACAGCCGCTAGCGGAAGATGATATTTTTGACCATGCAAAGTTGCAGAGAGAACTTTCAACACCGATTTGTTTAGATGAAAGTATTACGTCAGTCGATGATGCAAGAAAGGCAATTGAAATGGGGAGCTGTCAGGTCATCAATATTAAAATTGGGCGCGTCGGTGGTATCACCGAGGCTAAAAGGATTCATGATATTTGTAAAACTCATAATATCCCTGTGTGGTGTGGAGGAATGCTTGAAACTGGCATTTCTAGAGCCTATAATATTGCCTTAGCCAGCCTTCCTAATTTTACGATTCCTGGAGATATATCAGCATCCTCAAGATATTGGAATAAGGATGTCATTATACCTGAAGTGATGGTTGAGGATGGTTGCATTGCCGTTCCACAAAGTCCTGGAATTGGATATCAAGTTGACCGAGAATGGATTGATCAAATTACCAAACAGAAATTAGTGTTAGGATTATAGAATGGATTCGGCAATGCACATTTTTCATTTTAAATAAATAATAGTAAACTTAGGGCCATTACAGCCATGCCTGCAATCAAACCGTAAATCGATAAGTGTCCACTGTCATATCGTTTTGATGCTGGAAGTAATTCATCCAGTGAAATAAACACCATAATTCCTGCAACAGCGGCAAAAATCATACCAAACATCACATCATTTAAAAAGGGCATTAAAATCAAGAATGCTACGATGGCCCCAACAGGTTCTGCTAAACCGGAAAGGAAAGAGAGCTTAAAGGCTCTTTTTTTATCCCCTGTGGCAAAATAGACTGGTACGGCAACAGCAATGCCTTCTGGGATATTATGAATCGCTACAGCAACCGCAATGGCGATTCCAAGCCCAGGGTCTTGAAGAGCAGAGGTAAAGGTGGCAATGCCTTCGGGAAAATTATGAATCCCGATTGCAAGGGCGGTGAAAGTTCCCATCTTTAATAATGCTGCTTCTTCAAACTCAGGTGAGGTGAGATTCATATCCTCCACTTTTTTGACCTCATGGGGATTGCTACTAGCTGGCACGAATTTATCAATTACCGCAATTAAGAGCATTCCCCCAAAGAAGCCGATTACTGTCATCCAATTTCCCAATTGATCACCTAATTCAGAGGTTAAGGCCACTTTTGCTTTGAAGAAGATTTCAATCATGGATACATAAATCATGACACCTGCTGAGAAACCGAGTGTCAGGGATAGAAATTTTGTATTTGTTCTTGACGTGAACAGGGATATTAAACTACCGATACCGGTTGCTAGACCGGCAAATAAAGTTAAGCCAAAAGCGAGTAATAAATTTTCATACATCGCTTATTCTCCTCTCGAGCTGTAATTTCAACATGTTTTTTGTTCGAATGAACAAATGTTTCCTTTGTGCAACTTTTAAAAGTATCATATGTTCAAATCTTTATTTTGTCAATTATTTTATTTCAAAAAATTCGACATGTTTAAGGATATGCAAACTTTAAGTTAGGAGGATATAAAAAAAGACAGCTGAGTAATCAGCTGCCTTAGAATAGTCTTTTTAATTAACCTTCAGGGACGAAGGTTTTACAGTCGGTTTCTGTTTGTTCTGATGCTGTTTTACCTGTGTGACTCACAACATAGATCGCATCGGCACTACATTTATTACCGTTAGCCCAATAATGACAATTTTTAACCTCACATAATACGTCTTGTGCCAATTTACTACACCTCTTTCATTAGAATATGGTCTAGCATCCTTTATTTTCTCCATGTCAAGAGAGTGGATAACAAGCAACATATCCCAAGGGAGGTAGTTAATTTAGTGCTTTTTTTAAAGTATCAAGATTTTGCCTCATTAAGCTAAAATAATCTTCCTTGCTTTCGATTTCTTGTTCCGTTATGGCTTCTAAATTGTGAAGGGTTAGGCTGTCTGTACCCGTTTCATTTTGAACCGTTTCGGCAATCTTTGATGATATATTTTGTTCGAATAGAATATATTTAAGATTGTGCTCCTTTACCTCATCAATAATATTTTTGAGTTCTTTTTGTGATGGTTCATTTGTTGGGGAGTACCCTGTGATACTAATTTGCTTGATTCCATAGCGGTCTTCCCAATAGCCATAGGCAGAATGGGCAACTAAAATTTCTTTTTGTTTAGCAGAATTTGTAACTTGCTTGAAATCTGTATTTAATGCTTCTAATTGTTCCTTTAATTCTTTAAAATTTTGTTCGTACACATCCTTATCCGAGGGATTAATTTCGGATAAAGCATTTTTAATATTCTCGGCCAATTGAATAGAATAAATAGGATCTAACCAAATATGTGGGTCGATATCACCATGATTGTGCTCATCATCGTGATGGTCATCGTCCTCCGTGTGTAAAAATTCAATCCCAGCACCTGCTTCAATTAATGCAACATTTTCGTTTTTTAGTGTTTTTTGGGCAGTTTCAACAAATGCCTCTACACCAACACCTGTATATATAAATGCATCTGCACTCGCGATTTCCGTCATATCTCTTGGAGTTGGCTCAAATGAATGAGCATCTGCTCCTGGTGGGTATACACTTTTTACTAAGACATCTTCGCCACCAATTTTTTGTGTGAAATCTGTTAAAGGAAATACAGTCGTATAAACCGATAGTTTACCTTCTTTATTTGTTTCATCTGCTCCGCAAGCCGTAAGTATGCTGATTAAGAAAAGGAGCACAAAGTATCCTCTTGCTTTTTTCATGAATTGTCTCCTCTCAATTACCATGAAGGTCTCTGTTTAAAATACTTTCATATTATATCGTAATTATTACGATTTGAGAACTAGAAACTTTTTCTATAATCAATGTCTCTTTTTAGTATCTCGGACTGCGTAGAAATTAATTGACCAATTGCATAAAAAGTTATTAATAAAGACTGGTTTTTGATAAAATAAAATGAAATAAAAGAAAAAGGTGATCGAATGTCTCAATTGGAAAGTATTTTAGAGTTCAACAAAACGTTTGTTGAATCAAAGGAATATGAGAAATACCAAACCACAAAGCTTCCAAATAAAAGAATGGTTATCGTAACATGTATGGATACTCGACTTATTGAGCTTTTACCAAAAGCAATGAATATGAAGAATGGAGATGTGAAAATTCTAAAGGTTGCTGGAGCAGTTGTTTCACATCCGTTCGGAAGTGTAATGAGAAGTATTTTGGTTGCGGTTTATGATTTAAATGCAGATGAAGTTTGCATTGTTGGCCACCATGATTGCGGTATGAGTGCACTTGATGCCGATTCGATTTTACATAAAATTAAAGATCGAGGCGTTACTCAAGCAAGAATTGATACTTTAAAATATTCAGGAATTGATCTTGAAGAATGGTTTCAAGGTTTCAGCAGTGTAGAGGAGAGCGTCAGACACAGTGTTGAGATGGTTGAGAATCACCCACTTCTTCCAAATGACGTACCTGTTCACGGTCTCGTTATTAACCCAGATACAGGTAAACTGGATGTAGTTATTAATGGATACAAGTAAGAAAGGGGTCATGTATTTGATCTCTTTTTGGATTATATAGGTTAAACAAATGCTAATATTGGTTAAAATGGGTAATAGCAAGATGAATGTCACAAAACAGACACAGGAATAAATGGACTTTTGTTGTACTATGTAGATGAGGTGAAGGTTATGAGAAAAATGTTCTTTTTTCTTTTTATAGCTGCAATCATAACGCTTGCAGGGTGTAATAATGAAACGGAAACGAAAAATACGAATACGGATGAATTAACTCCTATTGCGGTTGATGTAAAAATGGATCCTGAAAAAATCAATCCAGGAGATGAAGTAACCCTCCATGCATTTGTAACACAGGGAGAAGATAAGGTGGAGGATGCGGATGAAGTTCGATTCGAAATTGTTCAAAAAGGTAGTGAAGAAAGCGAATTTGTAGATGGGGAGCACACTTCTGGCGGAGAATATACGGCTGTTAAAACTTTCGATACGGAAGGTATTTATTTTGTCACTGCCCACGTAACAGCTAGGAGCATGCATACAATGCCAAAGGTTGAAGTTGTCATCGGTAATCCCGAAGTTAGCGATGAGCCTGCGGATGAAGCAACAGAAAACAGTGATCATCATGAAGGTGAGCATCATCACGGAAGTGGCGATGTTACAATCGATTTTCCGTTAGAAACTGAATATTCCAAAGGGAAAGCATCTACATTGCAAGTATCTTTTGAACAATCAGGAACTCCTTTGACAGAAGCAAGGGTTCGTTTTGAGGTTTGGAGAACAGGCGCTGAAAAGCATGATTTTATAGATGCAAACGAAATAAAAGATGGCGTTTATCAGTCTAATTATACATTTGCTGAAGTTGGTAACTACAATATTCAAGTACATATTGAAAAGGGAGAAGTCCACGAACATCTTGAAAAAGCAACAAATGTCAAATAAAGACAGGAAGGCTAGCATCAATGGCGATGCTTACCTTCCTTTTTTTCTGGAACAAAATCAATTCCACCTGGATGAAGCGGATGACATTTTAATAATCGTTTTATAGTTAACCAGCCACCTTTAATTGCACCGAATCGCTTGATTGCTTCAAGTCCATATTGCGAACAGGTCGGATAAAAACGACAGGTTGGTGGTTTTAATGGAGATATAAATTTTTGATAGAAACGAATGATTCCTATAAATAACGCTTGAAGCAATTTTTTCTACTTCCCTTATCGTTTTTTAGTATTTATACTATACTATATGGAATGGATAAAAGCATCTTATACATCTAATTCTAATTAAACAGATGAAAAAAATCGGAATTAGCGTTATGATAGATATAAAGAAAAATGAGGGAGTGGGAAGAAAATGCCATCAGTAGAAAGTTTTGAACTAGACCATAATGCTGTTAAAGCACCATATGTAAGACACTGTGGTGTCCATAAGGTTGGGACAGATGGAGTCGTAAATAAATTTGATATTCGTTTTTGTCAGCCAAATAAACAAGCGATGAAGCCAGACGTTATTCATACACTTGAACATTTATTAGCTTTTAATCTTCGTGAGCATTGTGAGAAATATGACCATTTTGATATTATTGATATTTCTCCAATGGGTTGCCAAACAGGCTATTACTTAGTGGTAAGTGGGGAGCCTACTGTATCCGAAATCATTGATTTACTTGAAGCAACGATGCAAAGTGCATTAGAAATCACGGAAATTCCAGCAGCTAATGAAACTCAATGTGGGCAAGCAAAACTCCATGACTTAGAAGGGGCAAAGCGCCTTATGCGTTTCTGGTTATCGCAATCAAAAGAAGACCTTCATAAAGTATTCGGATAATAAATAATAAAAAAAGACCTCAGCCAATCCGGCTGAGGTTTTAAAGTGTAGGTGGAATACGATATTTCGTTCCTTGTTCAAACGAATAGGCCAACTTGATCAATGTGCTTTCAGAAAAAGCAGTTCCGGTGAATGTAATTCCAACTGGTTCTCCTTTAGGTGTATACCCTGCAGGAACGGTAATCGATGGATAACCAGCTTTAGCCGGGATTCCAGCTCCAACATTATTAGGAAATACGATGGCATCCAATTGATCCTCTTTTAGTACGTAATCAATTCCATTATCTGTCGAATGATATTGGTCATTTTCGAGCGCCTCAAGATACTCTTTTTCTGTCAAAGTTCCACTCGTTTTTTCTGCCTCTTCTAAAATCATTTGACCGTATTTTAGCATTTTTTCTTTATTTTCCTTATTAAATTGGATAAGGTCAGCTAAATTTCGTACTTTTACGGATGGGTCTAATCGACGTAAATAATTGTTGAGGTCCACCTTAAATTCGTAGGTTAACACATGGTAGCTCCACTTATTTTTGCTAGATGGAATTTTTACATTATCTACGACAGTTGCCCCCAGCTCCTCAAGCTTCTTAACGGCTTTATCCATAACTGACCGTTTTTCTTCGCTAAGGTAGTCAAAATACACATCTCTTGCAATCCCAATCCGTGCACCTTTTAAACCATCGACATCTAAATATTCTGTAAAATTAGCAGAAGGTAGCACTCTACTTGTATAAGTAATTGGATCACGTTCGTCTACTTCAGCAATGGCTGATAAAAGGTAAGCAGCATCTTTCACTGTACGAGCCATAGGACCTGCTGTATCCTGTGTATGGGCAATCGGAATAATCCCAGCACGACTTACTAATCCTACTGTAGGTTTAATCCCAACAAGTGAGTTTTGACTAGCAGGACTTAATATTGAGCCTGATGTTTCAGTACCAATGGCTACAACTGCAAAATTTGCGGCAATGGCTGAGCCTGAACCCGCGCTAGAACCACCAACATCAAAAGTACCTGGTCCATAAGGATTCAATGTTTGACCACCGCGTGAACTATAGCCACTAGGCATTCCTTCTGTCATGAAGTTCGCCCATTCCGTCATATTTGTTTTTCCTAAAATGATCGCCCCAGCTTCTCTTAATAGATAAGCAACATATGAATCTTCAGGTGCATATGACTCTGCTAAGGCAAGTGATCCGGCTGATGTATGCATTTTATCATTTGTATCTAGATTGTCTTTAAGTAAAACAGGAATTCCGTGAAGCGGGCCACGGGGACCTTTTTCCTTTCGTTCAGCATCCAACATCATTGCAATATGAAGAGCATCTGGGTTAATCTCAATAATTGACTTTAACTTTGAGTCATAGCTTGAAATTCTATGTAAATACATGAGCACTAATTGTTTGGCAGTAAGCTCTTCTTTTTCATACTTTTCTTGAACGGAATCAATAGTAGCCTCAATTAACCAATCATTAGCTAAGTCTTGAAGGATTTTATTTTCCATCTGAATTCTCCTCATTTTCAAGATGATTTAAATGTGGATTCTCTTCTAAGTCATCTACTGTATGCTTGTATTGATATGCTTTTGATGTTGTACTAACAGCTAAAAATAAGACTACAAACACGATAATGATTGAAATAATTAATACTGTAAGCATAGCCACATAGCAACCCCCTCTTTTTTCTCCTTTTATTTTAACATGGTACGAAGGCGGAAGGAATTGATATTCATTTAATAAAAGTAAAAGGTTGTAATTTGCAAAAAACAATCGAAAAAATGATGTTTCACCGTGATATAAAGGGGGTATGTTAACAAATAAGGAGGAGATTTATAATGACAACACAATTAATCGAAATGGTAAATAAGCAGGTTGCAAACTGGAGTGTACTTTACACGAAGTTACATAATTACCATTGGTATGTAAAGGGACCTCAATTCTTTACGCTACATGTAAAATTTGAAGAGTTGTATAATGAGGCTGCTGTTCACATAGACGAATTAGCAGAACGACTTCTTGCAATTAGTGGACAACCTGTTGCAACCATGAAGGAAATTCTTGAAGTATCTTCCATTCAGGAAGCAAACGGAAGTGAAACTGCTGAAGAAATGGTAGCGAACATTTCAAATGATTTTTCCATTCTAACTGGGGAGTTAAAGGAAGGTATGAAGGTAGCTGCAGATGTGGATGATGAAACAACAGGTGACATGCTGCTTGCGATTCACAAAGAACTTGAAAAACATATTTGGATGCTACAATCCTTCCTAGGAAAATAACACATTTCATGCCCTTCTTTCTTGTCGAAAGAAGGGTTTTGTATTATTTTTAATGATAAAGGGGAGGAGAAAGTATGATCGATTTGCGTAGTGATACCGTAACAAAACCAACAGCCGAAATGAGAAAAGCAGCGTATGAAGCTGAGGTTGGTGATGATGTTTATCAGGAAGATCCAACTGTGAAGGAGCTTGAGCAAACAGCTGCTGAGATGCTTGGGAAAGAGGCCGCTATGTTTGTAACAAGTGGGACCCAAGGAAACCAAATTGCGGTTTTAACTCACACTAGAAGAGGAAATGAAATTATTGTAGAACAGGATTCACATATTCTAAATTACGAAGGCGCAGCTATTTCTGCATTTGCAGGCGTTCAACCTAAAGCTATTAAAGGAAGAAGAGGAGCGATGGATCCTGCTGAAGTAGAGACCTCTATTCAAGAAGATGATGTACATAACCCTGAGACCGGTTTGATTTGTATTGAAAATACACATAACAGAGCGGGTGGGGCAGTCATTCCGCTTGAAAATATGGAAGCCATCTATGAAATTGCATCAGCAAATCAGATTCCTGTCCATTTAGACGGTGCACGCTTATTCAATGCAGCGGTGGCACTAGGGTGTCCAGTAAAGGATCTTGCTCAATATACGGATTCCGTGCAATTTTGTTTGTCGAAAGGATTAGGTGCCCCAGTTGGCTCGATCATTGCTGGTAGTGAGGATTTTATAAATCAAGCAAGAAAATGGAGGAAGCGCCTTGGTGGTGGCTTAAGACAGGTTGGAATTATTGCAGCACCAGGACTTGTTGCATTACGGACAATGGTTGACCGACTTGCAATTGATCACGAGAATGCTACATTTTTAGCGCAAGGGCTCGGCAATATTAGCGGTTTACACGTTGTAAATCAGGTAGATACAAATATTATATTAGTGGAAGTAAGTGAACGAGGACTAACCTCAAGCCAGTTTGCTGCATTATTAAAAGAACATGGCGTATTGGTTTCCACATTTGGACCTAAACTCGTGCGATTTACAACTCATTATGATGTGGATCGAGAGGCAATTGAAAAGGCTATGCAGATTGTTAGTAAACTTTAATACCGATTTCTTTAAAGGATTGCTCGTTAGTGGACAATCCTTTTTTTGATGGATTTTTAATAAAATCGATAGAAATAAAATAAAACCGATAGAACGGAAATAAAACTGATAGAAGTAGAATAAAACTGATATATTCCCAAAAACTAAGTCAATCCCTACCGGCAGGAACGAACATCTATCTTAATGGATATTCCTCAGCTCATCCACAGTCATCATCTTCGACTGGCCGATTCCATCACGGGCCATTTTCGCTTTTAGGTTCTCAATCATATAAAAACCAACTAAATTACGTAATTCCTGGTCGGTTAAATCACTTAACAGGTCAATCAGATCTTCACGCGCAAATTGTTCAAGAACGGAGAAAGCAATGATGTCTGCATCTTCTTCGTCACCCGTTAATTTATTTCGATACATTTCATAAATTTCATCAATGATTTTCATATGTGTTTCCCCTTTATCTGTTTTTTACAGGTTTTCTTGGAAATTAGTATATGGGAGAACGTATCAAAAGATACTCTTGTATTGAAAATAGGCAAGAAAACAGTTACCGCTAATTGCATATTTTTTATACCAGAGGAAAAAGCTAATATAACGGAATGACATTGTTAGGAGTGAACATGTTGGAACAACAGCCAAGGAAAACCTATTATATCTCTGTTGGAAGTGGAGAAATTTCTCAAGTGAAGTCTGGTTCTACATGGGAGTATAAAATTGAAGCAACCGACGAAGAAGTTCGTCAGTTGAGAAACCTTTTTGATGCTAACTATTCCAATGAGGTTGAAAACTTTTTACGTGCACATGTGCCTTTTGTTGAATATCATTATGATTCATCTAATGACAAATATGACTCTAATCTGCTACAGGTGTATCAAATCATCTACCAACTGGGAGACCAAGAAGCAAGGAATTTCATTGAATCGGAAGGAATCCTGGATGTTTTACGAACAATTGATTAAGCCACTTCTACATGAAGCGGCTTGTTTTTATGTTATCATAATAAAAAACCAACAATACTGGAGACTAAACAAATGATTGTTTTTCATGATATGTATCATAATGAAGTGAATTTATCGTTTACACCAGATCCTTTTTCCACTCACCCTAAACATGTATGGGTCATTTGTCGTTATGATGGCCATTGGCTATTGACTGACCATTCTGAACGAGGACTTGAATTTCCAGGTGGAAAGGTAGAAGATGGGGAAACAGCAGAGGCTGCTGCTTTACGAGAGGTGATGGAGGAGACGGGAGCAGAGGTTTCAGAACTTGCATATATCGGGCAATATAAGGTAATTGGAAAAGGAAAGACGATTATTAAAAATATTTATTTTGCTGAAATTGAAAAGCTTCTTGAGAAGAAGGATTATTTTGAAACAAAAGGTCCTGTTCTGTTAAAGGAAATTCCTTTGGATACGGTGAAGTTTGATCGCCGCTATAGCTTTATCATGAAGGATGATGTTCTCACGCATAGCCTGGACTATGTAGAAAAATATATAAAAACGAAGAAAGCTCTCTAGCAATCAACTAGAAGAGCTCTTATTTGGAGTCCTTAATTAATTTTTTTTCAAGGTACTCGACGCCTTGGTACATGAGTGTTGCACAAATTGCGATTAATAATAAGCTTAGGAAAATTAAGGTGAAATTGAACACCTGGAATCCGTAGATAATTAGATAGCCTAAGCCCTGTTTTGAAACAAGGAATTCCCCAACGATGACTCCAACCCAAGATAACCCGACATTCACCTTTAATGTTGAGATAATCGCCGGAAAGGACGAGGGAAGTATGACATTGCGGAAAATTTGCTTCCGATTCGCTCCAAACGTTAACAAGACTTTAATATAGTTATAATCCACTTCTTTAAACGACGTGTAGACGACAATCGTGGTGATAATGATGGATATAATGGCTCCCATCGCGATGATTGAGATATAGCCAGTTCCTAATGCTACAATTAAGATAGGGCCGAGTGCAACCTTTGGCATTGCATTAAGCACAACTAGGTATGGGTCAAGAATGTTTGATAGACGTTCAGACCACCATAAGATCGCCGCAATCAAAGCTCCTAAGAGGGTTCCTAAAATAAACCCAAGAACTGTTTCAAACAATGTTACTGCAAGGTTATTAAACAATGTCCCATCATTCATTTTCTCTAAAAAGAGCGTCCAAATTTTAGATGGGCGACTAAAGATTAAAGGATCAATCCAATGATATCGACTCGCAATTTCCCATATACCGAAAAAAACGAGAAAAATTAGAAGTTGATAAAACCGAACCACTTTTTTCTCTGTTTTTATGTTTTGTAAGTAATGTTGATGGAGTTCTTTAATGTTAAGATGTTGTTTCAAGTTTATCTAACTCCTCCCATATTTGCTGGAAAATGTTCGAATACTCTGGGTGCTGTCTTGCATCGAATGGAGTCTCATTCCGTAAGTTTTCTGGGATATCAAATACTCTTGCAATTTTTCCCGGACTTTTCGACAGGAGATAAATTCGGTCACTCATCGCAATGGCTTCTCCGATATCATGTGTGACAAGGACGGCTGTTTTGCGATATTCCTTGAGTGTATCAGAAACGAGATCTTCTAATTTTAGCTTCGTTTGAAAATCTAATGCGGAGAAGGGTTCATCAAGTAGGAGTATTTTTGGATTTGTTGCTAACGTACGAACCAAAGCAGCTCTTTGTCTCATTCCACCCGAAAGCTGGTTTGGATACGCTTTTTCAACCCCTTGTAACCCAATTTCTTCAAGTAGTGCTAATGTGTTTTTTCTCGATTGTTCTGTTTCTTGATTCATGATTTGAAGGCCTACAAGAATGTTCTCCTCAATCGTCTTCCACGGAAACAAGTAATCTTGCTGTAGCATATACCCAATATCAGACTTTGCCTTTTCAATCGTCTTTCCTTCTATCAAAACCTCTCCATATGTTGGTTTTAATAATCCAGCTATAATGGAGAGTAATGTTGTTTTACCACACCCACTAGGTCCGAGGAGGGAGATGAACTCCCCTTCCTCGATTGTGAGTGAAATGTTTTCGAGTGCGGTCGTTGTAGAATCCTTTGTAAAATAAACATGGTGTAGATCTTTTACTGACAAAAAGTTCATAGAGTAACACTCCTATTTGGAAATTACTTTTTCAGCAATACTTGTGTTAACAAGTGTGTTGTAATCAATTCTCTTCGGTAATTCACCAGCCTCATCCATGATGTCCTGTAGGTTATTCCAAGCTTCTTCTGAAAGGACAGGGTTTGTTGCGTAAGAGCCTTGGTTCTTATAACGTTCAATAGAGGATGTGATTAAATCAATTGGTGTATCTGGAAAAAATTCTTGCACGGATTTTGCAATTTCTTCTGGACTATGTGAATCAACCCAGTCTTGCGCCTTATAGACTGCACGTGTGAATTTTTCAACAGCATCGGCATTTTTATCAATAAAGCTTTGCTTTGTCATAAATGTTGTATAGGGTACTTTTCCTGATTGTTCACCGAAGGAAGCCACAATATAGCCACGGCCTTCTTTTTCAAACAAACTAGCAGTTGGTTCAAATAATTGGACAAAGTCGCCTGTACCTGATGCATATGCACTAGAAATATTGGCGAAATCAATGTTTTGAATGAGATTCAAATCGCTATGTGGGTCAATATCGTGCTTCTTTAAAACAAATTCCCCAACCATTTGTGGCATTCCGCCTTTACGTTGACCAAGGAATGTACTATCTTTAAGTTGGTCCCAGCTAAAGTTTTCAATATCTTCTCTTGCCATTAAAAACGTACCGTCTGTTTGTGTCAGAGCTGCGAAGTTAATAACAGGATCGGTTGAACCTTGTGCTTCCACATAAATAGATGTTTCAGAACCAACTAAGGCAACATCAGCACCGCCAGAAATTAACGCAGTCATGGTTTTATCTCCACCTGGTACGGTTGTTAATTCAATTTCTAAGCCTTCTTCTTCAAAAAATCCTTCTGTAATGGCTACATACTGAGGTGCGTAAAACACAGAACGCGTTACCTCGGCAATTCGGATTTTTTGAACCTGGTCATTATTACAAGCGGCTAATGGAATAATAAGCAGTAAACCAATAAGGCTAGCAAAAAAACGACGCATGTATACATTCCTCCTTGACAGTTGATCTGTCTGCATAAGTACTATCTAAGATAGATTATGAAACGTGATAAAAATGTGTGAATGCCTATTTTTCCTTTTTAGTAAGAAGGGTTTAATAAAATTTTTTTGAAAATAGTGAGGTAGAGAGGGTGGATAAAAATGGTGGATGGCACAATAGTCGAAAAGCAGAGATTTCCGTCTCCTAACCCTAAAATTAATCTTTATTTAATTACATATTTGAGCAAAGGATTGAAAATAAAAGGGTATCTTGCTGAACCAAAGGAAGAAGGGATGTATGACGGTTTTTTATATTTGCGTGGTGGGATTAAAAATGTTGGAAAGGTCCGAATTGGTCGGATTATTCAATTTGCCTCAGAAGGCTTTGTGGTGATGGCTCCTTTTTATCGTGGAAATCAAGGGGGAGAAGGGAACGAAGATTTCGCCGGACATGATCGATATGATGCTTTCTCTGCGGTTAAAGTGTTGGAGGGACATGAAAAAGTGAATCCAACGCGAATACATGTCTTTGGTTTCTCTCGTGGTGGAGTGATGGCCTTACTAACGGCAATCCATCAGCCACAAATTTGTTCGGTTGTTTCATGGGGAGGCGTAAGTGATTTAAGCTTAACGTACGTGGAGCGTACCGATATGCGGAGAATGATGAAGCGGGTCATTGGAGGAACTCCAACTAAATATCCAGATCGATACAAGTGGAGAACCCCCTTATATGAAATTGAAAAACTTGAAGCTCCATTGCTTATTATTCATGGTGAAAAAGATGAAAATGTATCTGTTGAACACGCATATCGACTTGAAAAAAGAGTAAGAGAGCTAGGGAAACAGGTAGAAAGCTGGTATTTCTCACAATACGATCATTATTTTCCGCCGCATGAAAATAGGGAAACGGTGAGGAGATTAACGGAATGGATGAAAACAAGGGAGCCGAAAACCAAAAAGCTCGAGGGGTGATTTTCCTCGAGCTTTTAAACTTTGTAATTAGATTCTAGGTCCACCCAATAATTCGATTTCCTTTGAAACATTGGAGAACTTTTTAAAGTTTTCTTTGAACTTTACTGCTAATTCTTTTGCTTTTACATAGTACGTACTTTGGTCTGCCCATGTTTTTGCAGGCTGTAGCACATCATCAGGAACACCTGGAATGTGAATTGGAATTTCTAATCCGAAAATATCATTTTTCACGGTTTCCGCATGAGTAAGTTCACCTTCTAATGCTGCTTGAACCATTGCACGTGTATAGGAGAGCTTCATGCGGCTTCCTACTCCGTACTCTCCACCAGTCCATCCGGTATTCACTAAAAATACTTGAACATTGTGCTCATCAATCTTTTTTCCTAGCATTTCTGCATACTCAGTTGCAGCAAGTGGAAGGAAAGGAGATCCAAAGCAAGTTGAAAATGTTGCCTCTGGTGCAGTAACTCCGCGTTCTGTTCCTGCGAGCTTGCTTGTGTATCCACTTAGGAAATGGTACATGGCTTGTTCTTTTGTTAGTTTACTTATTGGAGGAAGCACACCGAAAGCATCTGCTGTTAAAAATACAATTGTATTTGGGTGTCCTGCAATGCTTGGTACAATAATATTATCGATATTGTCGATTTGGTAAGCAGCTCTTGTATTTTCAGTCAAAGAATTGTCATCATAATCAGCTATTCTTGATTCTTTATCAACAACCACATTTTCTAAAACTGAGCCAAAACGAATCGCATCAAAAATTTGTGGTTCTTTTTCACGTGAAAGATTGATGCATTTTGCATAGCAGCCGCCTTCAATATTAAAGACTCCTGAGCTAGACCAACCATGCTCATCATCTCCAATAAGACGACGATTTGGATCCGCTGAAAGAGTTGTCTTTCCAGTTCCGGATAGACCAAAGAAAAGCGCAACGTCTCCTTCTTGACCAACATTAGCCGAGCAGTGCATGGAAAGGATGTTTTGCTCAGGCAATATATAGTTCATCACTGAGAATATTGATTTTTTAATTTCACCTGCATACTCCGTTCCCCCTATTAAAACTGTTCGTTTTTCGAAGGAAATAATGATAAAGGTTTCAGAACGAGTACCATCGACTTCAGGATCTGCCTTGAAATTTGGTGCACTAATGACTGTGAATTCAGGTTGATGTGTTTTTAAGTCTTCTTCAGTTGGTCGAACAAACAGTTGTTGGGAAAAAAGATTATGCCATGCATATTCGTTTATCACTTGGATTGGCATACGTACTTTTTTATCAGCACCTGCATACCCATTGAATACAAAAATTTCATCTTTTTCTTTCAAATATGAAAGCACTTTTGTGTAAAGGTTTTCAAATGCAGCTTCAGAAATTGGTGTATTTACCTTGCCCCAGTCAATTCTATCTTTCGTAGATGTTTCTTCTACGATGTATTTGTCTTCTGGTGATCTTCCTGTATATTTCCCAGTTGTTGCACATACAGCCCCAGTCGAAGTAAGGATTCCTTCTTGTCTAGCGAGTACTTTCTCAACTAAAATAGGAACAGATAGGTTATGATGTACATTTTTTCCATTCACTAATGCTACTAGCTGCTCATTTGAAACTTCAACTGAATTCATGTAAAACCATCCTTTACCTTTTTTTATATAATCAAAATTTACAATTAGTATAACACATTAACGAAAATAGTCTATACTATTTACGTATTTTACGTAACATATCTTTAAAAAGTGCGTACAGATTTAAAAATAGTCCGATATAATTCAAGTGATTGGATATATGTCTGTTTCGAAGAAAAAAGTTGACACATTTCCATAGTATTTTTTTCTAGTTTTGGTTGACATGAAAAGCATGACTACGTTATGATAATTCATTGAACGGATACTCTCTTATCCCGAGCTGGCGGAGGGACAGGCCCGATGAAACCCGGCAACCATCACTTTTTTACATATCAAGGTTATTTTTGAGAAACCTATACATAAATGTAGGTCTGGTCTCCGTTGATAAAGGTGATAAGGTGCTAACTGAGCAAGGTATGTCCTTGATCGATAAGAGTGAAAGGCGAGAAAAATGATAATACCTTTCCTCAAAATAATGTAGGGAAGGTTTTTTATTTCTTTAATGAGAACAATGTTACTTAAAGCGTTTATATGTGTTCACCACAGATAACTAGTCTATTTTTATACTGTATTAATGGTTGTTAATATAGGATAGAAAATCGTGAAGGTAACAATACTAAGGGAATGAGTACCGTATCAATGATTGTCAGAATTTGAGTATGACTTGATTCTGAATCCGAAAAAGGAGGAAGCGTTTGTGACAACTAGACGCCGTTTATTTACTTCTGAGTCTGTTACGGAAGGACATCCAGATAAAATCTGTGACCAAATTTCAGATTCTATTTTAGATGCCATCTTAGCAAATGATGCAAATGCACGCGTAGCGTGTGAAACTTCTGTTACAACAGGTCTTGTACTTGTTGCGGGAGAAATTACAACCTCTACATATGTAGATATCCCAAAGATTGTCCGTGAAACGATTAAAGAGATTGGTTATACTCGCGCAAAATACGGATTTGACTACGCAACATGTGCTGTTTTAACATCAATTGATGAGCAATCTCCAGACATTGCGATGGGGGTTGACCAAGCTTTAGAGTCTCGTGAAGGTCAAATGACAGACGAGCAAATTGAAGCGATTGGTGCAGGGGACCAAGGCTTAATGTTCGGTTATGCATGTAATGAAACAAAAGAGTTAATGCCTTTACCAATTTCGTTAGCTCATAAGCTATCACGCCGTTTAACGAAAGTTCGTAAGGATGAGATTCTTCCCTATTTACGTCCCGATGGAAAGACTCAGGTAACAGTAGAGTATGATGAGAATAACAATCCTGTCCGTATCGACACAATTGTGATTTCAACACAGCATCATCCGGAAATCTCATTAGAACAAATTCAGCGAAATCTTAAAGAACATGTAATCAATCCAGTTGTTCCAAGTGAACTCATTGATGAAAATACAAAATACTTTATTAACCCAACTGGCCGATTTGTAATTGGTGGCCCTCAAGGGGATGCTGGTTTAACTGGTCGTAAAATTATTGTAGATACGTATGGTGGTTATGCACGCCATGGCGGTGGTGCATTCTCAGGTAAGGATCCAACTAAGGTTGACCGTTCTGCTGCATATGCTGCACGTTATGTTGCAAAAAACCTTGTGGCAGCTGGATTAGCTGATAAATGTGAAGTTCAGCTTGCATACGCAATCGGTGTTGCTCAGCCAGTTTCTATTGCTGTTGATACTTTCGGAACAGGAACAGTATCTGAGGATGTTCTTGTAGAATTGGTACGTAATAATTTTGATTTGCGTCCAGCCGGTATTATTAAAATGTTGGATCTTCGTCGTCCAATATATAAACAAACGGCTGCATATGGTCACTTTGGTAGAAACGATCTTGATTTACCATGGGAGCGTACGGATAAAGCAGAAGCTCTTAAGGCACAAGCTGCAAAATAAGAATTGAAAAAGCTCGCCGATTTGGCGAGCTTTTTGTTCGTACCTATTTTTCACTGTCTAGCTCCAGGCGCTTTTCTTTTTGTACTTGTTTATAATGCTGCCCCTTTTCAACATATTCACGGCGTATTCTAGCCATGTCTTTTTTATCCTCATCGTTTAGTTCACGAATCACCTTAGCAGGTCTTCCGAAGGCAAGAGTGTTGGGCGGGATTTTTTTACCTTGTGGAACGAGGCTTCCAGCACCAATAAATGCACCTTCACCGATTTCAGCACCATCAAGAATAATCGAACCCATCCCAATTAGAGCATTTTTACGAATAATTGAGCTATGGAGGATAACCTGATGTCCAATTGTGACATCATCTTCAACGATTAAGGGGTTATTGGGGCTTTGATGTAAGGTAGAATTGTCCTGGATGCTCACTCTTTTTCCAATAACTGTCGGTGCTACGTCACCTCGAATTACGGTATTAAACCATATATTTGTTTCCTCACCGATTTTAACGTCCCCGGTAACTGTTGCATAGTCCGCAATGAATGCAGATTCCGCAATTTCAGGATATTTCCCTTTGTATAGATAAATCATAATAGGTACCCCCACTTAATTGTTTGATATTCGCTGAAATATCATTTAATGTAAGTGTATCAACTTTCACAAGTATCGTAAATCAACATATATTCGATCTATCTAAATTTGAGGTGATATCTTTGGTACCAACACAACCAATTAGTTTAATGAAGAAAGTGTATCGTGAGGTATTTCCAATTGTCCATCGTGAATTAGCTGTTTGGAAAAAGAAAGCAGAGGAGATTCCAAATGAGGAGCTTCGGAAGCAAGCATTGGCAAGTATTCAAACAAAAACCTTTCACTGTGAAGGTGGGTCTATCCTCGCATTATTAGCAGAAGAAAAAATGGACGAATGCATCCGGTTTATTGTTGCTTATCAAACAATTAGTGACTATTTGGATAATCTATGTGATCGCAGTACCTCATTAGACCCTGTCGACTTTCGTTCGCTTCATGATTCCATGCCAGATGCATTACGGCCAGGGCAACCAACAACAAATTATTATCAGTATCGCGATGAACAGGATGATGGTGGCTATTTACAAAGCCTAGTCTTAACCTGTCAGGAAGTTCTTCAAAACATCAACCATTATGATAAAATCTCTACTTATTTACAGGAGTTAGCAGCCTATTATTGTGATCTGCAAATACATAAGCATGTAAGAGTAGAAGAGCGTGTACCAAGACTTGAAAACTGGTTTAAAAGTCATAAGGATCATCTCCCAGGTATGGAATGGTATGAATTTTCAGCATGCTCAGGCTCAACACTAGGCATTTTTTGTTTAGTGGCTTATGCGTTTCATGAGGAATTCAACCAAGAAATTGCCGTTAAAGTTCGAAATGGATATTTTCCTTATATACAAGGTCTTCACATCCTTCTTGATTATTTCATCGACCAAGAAGAGGACCGTCAAGGCGGGGACTTGAATTTCTGTTTTTACTATCCACATGAGAATGAACTTGTGGCTCGTCTTAAGCATTTTATTATTGAAGCAGATAAGCATACAGCCGGATTGCCAAATGAGAAATTCCATCGAATGATTAATCGAGGATTATTGGGTCTCTATTTATCAGATGAAAAGGTACGAACACAGAGAAATGTTTTAAAAATTGCAAAGAAAATCATTAGACTTGGTGGGAAGACGTCGTTTTTCTTTTACGTGAATGGACGGGCTTACCGCAGGCTACAACATGTAATTGGATAAAAAAAGATAGAGCGAGGCTCTATCTTTTTTCGATAGCGATAATAAACGGCGGATTATTCATTTGATTCATAAAACGATACATTAAAACATGTGCACGTTGTTGATCAAGTGTTGAACAGTACTCTAAAAGGCGATCTCGCTCGACTGCTCCTTCTTCGTGACCGTGATACACCACAAGGACAATAATACCCTCAGGCTTCATAAGAGTAAGTAATTGCTCTATCGATTCAATCGTAGAATCGGGCTTTGTAACAATTTCCTTATTTCCACCCGGAAGATAGCCCAAATTAAAGACGGCACCAGTAATTTTACCATGAGCCTCTGTCGGTATTGTTGTTAAAAGTTGATTATGGCTTTTATGAAACAGGATAACACGATTGAGTAAATCCTGCTCATGCAGTCGGGAAGTTGTACTTTCGATTGCTTCTCTTTGTATATCAAAGCCGAAAACATGTCCATTATCCCCAACTAATGACGCTAACATAGCGGTGTCATGCCCATTTCCGATCGTTGCATCAACGGCATAATCGCCTTCTTTAACTGCAAGTGTTAGTAAATTCCGTGCAAATGGAAGAATGCGGTCTATTTTCATAACACTTCAACAACCTTTTTATAATATTTCCCTTGATAGCTATCTCGACGCTTCAGTTCAGCATCAATTGTGTTCAAGACTTCCCATTTATTTACACTCCACATCGGTCCTACCATTAAATCAATTGGACCGTCCCCTGTTATGCGATGAACAATCATTTCTGGGGGTAAAATTTCAAGTTGGTCACAAACTAATTGTACATATTCATCAAAAGAGAGAAATTTCAAAAGTCCTTTTTCATATTGCTTGACCATCGGTGTTCCTTTTAATAAATGTAGCAAATGAATTTTTATTCCTTGTACATCGAGTTTTGCAACCTGGTTTGCTGTTTCCATCATCATCTCTGGCGTTTCCTGTGGGAGCCCATTAATAATATGGGAGCAAATCTGAATATTGTGCTTACGAAGCTTATTGACCCCATCAACATAGCATTGGAAGTCGTGAGCACGATTGATAAGCTGGGCCGTTTTTTCGTGAACAGTCTGTAAGCCAAGCTCGACCCAAAGATAAGTCCGTTCATTTAGCTCTGCTAAATATTCGACAACATCATCCGGAAGGCAATCAGGTCTTGTTGCAATCGAAATGCCAACAACCCCTTCTTGATTCAAAACAGGTTCGAATCGTTCACGTAATACCTCTACAGGTGCGTGAGTGTTCGTGAAGGCTTGGAAATACGCCATGTATTTACCGTCCTTCCATTTTTTATGCATTCTATTTTTTATTGTATGAAACTGTGTAAGAATATCATCCGCACGATTTCCAGCAAAATCACCAGATCCCGAAACACTACAAAACGTACATCCACCGTGCGCCACTGTACCATCTCGATTTGGGCAATCAAACCCTCCATCTAGTGCAACTTTAAATACCTTATGTCCAAATGTATTTCGTAAGTGATAATTCCATGTATGATATCGTTTATTATCTGTTGAATATGGAAAAGGGTTAACCTGGGGCATTTGTTTGCCACTCCTAACTAAGTAAAAATACCTACGTTAAAGTTTACCATGGAGACTTTTAGGAACTCAAATGAAAAAAATTCAACAGTTTAAAGATTTAGAACGCTACATCCTGTGGCGACGTCTTTGTGACCCACCTCGTGTGGGCCTCATAAATTGGAAATAACTTATTTGAGAGAAGAAATTAAGGATGAACACACTATAAAGGAGAAAGCTTTCGTTTTTCTCATTTTGGAATTTAGGAGGGGGAAGTATGGCTACTCGACAATCTGTTGAGGCGTTTTTACAACGCTGTGAGGATTCTCTTCGTAATGCCCAAGAACAAATCACCACTGCTAGAAGACAAGAAGCTTATAATGTAACAGAGTATACCAATGCACAAATGCAATTGGAGGAAGTCACAAACGAATTAGCAAAACTAGCTCAGAGCTGTAATGAGCAGCAACGCGAGCAATTACACCGAATGAGACTCCAATTGCAGCAACTCCAAAATGATATGACTTTAGATGCCAATATCATTCAAGAGTATAAGATGTAGGGGATGAGATTATGAAAAAACGTTCCGATCAAAACAATCCTGAGCAAAAAACGAAAAATGGGGTAAATAGCAATGATGTGGAATTCGGACAGGATTTTGATCCTGTGAAGAAATCAAAGCAAAATTACCTTAAAAAAGGGCAACCGATAAAATCAAAGCAACGCCCTGAATAAACGTTCAACCGACAAGTGATATTTGCTTGTCGGTTTTTTATGCTATTCGTCATTATTTCGTTTTCATCATCAGAGTTTCTCCGTTACTCTGTCCTTGCGTAACAGGTCATGTTGAAAATTTCCAAGCATGTACCGTGACATCGTTTTTGCGTTACACGCTCGCCCCAAATTCACCTAAGCCTGTACCACAACCTGGTTCTACTGTACCCCTTAATCTTACTTGTCCTTTTATCGGAATACTTTTTTAAATTGATTATAGGTATGGAAAGGAATAAAATTTATTTTGGTATGTGAAGGCAAAAGGAAAAAAGGAGGTGCCCGTATGCCGAGAGCACTTTGGATGATCATCATTGGAATGGTGATTAATGTAACTGGTTCATCTTTTTTATGGCCGTTAAACGCGATTTATATTCATGGCCATCTAGGAAAGTCTCTATCTGTAGCAGGACTTGTGTTAATGGTGAATGCGGGTGCGACCGTAATCGGAAATTTAGTAGGTGGCGTCCTATTTGATAAAATTGGTGGCTACAAATCGATTTTAACAGGAATCCTTATTTCATTAGTGGCTCTTACAGGATTAACCTTCTTTCATGGGTGGCCACATTATGTTATTTTTCTTACCATCATTGGCCTAGGTACGGGGATGGTGTTTCCAGCCATGTTCGCGATGGCAGGGGCAGTTTGGCCAGAAGGTGGAAGAAAGTCATTTAATGCAGTCTATATCGCGCAGAACCTCGGAGTAGCGATAGGCTCAGGTCTTGGTGGATTTGTAGCTTCCTACTCGTTTGATTATATTTTTATGGCAAATACATTAATGTATGTCTTGTTCTTCCTGGTAGCATTATTCGGTTATCGTGGAATACATGCTGAAAAAGGAAAGCAAACAAGTATCCTTGAACAATCTAAAACAGTTAAAAACCGTTCGAAATTAACTGCTTTATTGATTCTTTGTATCGGTTATGTTTTATGTTGGGTGGCCTATGTGCAATGGCAGGCTACAATTTCAAGCTATACACAGGACATTGGCATTACATTAAAACAATATAGTTTATTATGGACAGTAAATGGTGGATTAATTGTCCTCGGACAGCCGTTACTGAACATGGCGATAAAAACCATTGCAAAATCCTTGAAAAAACAAATTATCCTTGGAATTCTTATTTTTATCTGTTCGTTTCTACTTGTCTCGACGGCCGACTCATTTAGCGGATTTTTAGTGGCAATGATCATTTTAACAGTTGGTGAAATGTTTGTTTGGCCTGCTGTTCCAACGATTGCAAATGATCTTGCCCCAAAAGGAAGAGAAGGTTTTTATCAAGGAATTGTGAATAGTACAGCAACCGGTGGCAGAATGATTGGACCTGTCCTAGGTGGAATACTTGTAGATTTATGGGGCATGAGTATGTTATTCACGGTCCTAGCAGTATTATTGTTCGTTTCCATTTTTACGACGGTTATCTATGATAGAAAACTGAAAGAAAAAAGCAATATTGTCTTAAGTGCAAAGGCCTGATACATGGTTTGTATCGGGTCTTTATTTTTTATCCCCTTTAATGAATCGCTATTCAGATGATATGATATTACTTAAGGGGAGAGTGTGGGAAAATGTTTAATCAAGATGATTTAGAATTCAAAAATAAGATTCTAGAAACGATTATTGATACTGCTTATGAATGGATTGTTGTCGTAGATCATCAGGGGAAAATAGTGTATATCAATCACAATTATTGTGAATTTTTAGAGGTCAATCGAGAAGAAGTCATTGGAACACACGTAACAGAGGTTATTGAAAATAGTAGGATGCATATTGTGGTTCAAACTGGGGAAGAGGAGATTGGGAGCCCTCACTATATTAAAGGAAACTATATGATTGCTAATCGGATTCCCATTCATTCAGATAACAAAATTATTGGAGCAGTTGGCGCCGTTATTTTCCGAGATACAAAAGCATTAAATAAAATGAACACTCACATTAAAAGCGTGATGTCACAGCTCCAAACATATATCGAAGATTGGCAGGAGAATAATGGGGCGAAATATACATTAAATGATATCAAGACAGAATCTAGACAAATTCTCGAATTAAAGGAAAAGGTTAAAAATATCGCATCAGGGGATATTTCCGTTCTAATTAGAGGCGAAAGCGGGACTGGAAAGGAATTATTCGCCCATAGTATTCATCAATTAAGTGAGCGAAGTAAAAATCCTTTTATCAAAATTAATTGTGGTGCAATCCCAGAGCATTTGTTGGAATCTGAGCTTTTTGGGTATGAGGAAGGTGCATTTACTGGTGCAAAAAAGGGTGGTAAAAAAGGAAAGTTTGTTCTCGCAGATGGAGGGACCATTTTTTTAGATGAGGTAGGTGATATGCCGTTACATATGCAAATAAAGTTATTGCGCGTACTTCAGGAAAAAGAAGTCGAACCAGTGGGTGCATTAAATCCTATTCCTGTGGATGTTCGAGTGATTGCAGCTACCAATCGACCATTAGAGCAAATGATTGCCGAAAAAAGATTTAGAGAGGATTTATTTTATCGGATCAATGTAATACCATTTACTATTCCTCCATTGCGAGAAAGACCAGAGGATATTATTCCTTTAACAAAGTATTTTATCGAGAGAGCTTCAAAGCGAACTGGAAAGCGTATTACTGCTATAGATGATGAGGTAATGAATATTCTTCATGTCCACCAATGGCCGGGAAATCTTCGTGAACTTGAAAATGTAATTGAAGCTGCTATTCATTTGACAGTTGGAGAAAAGATTGAAATTCATTCATTACCGGATTATTTGGTGAATGATCCAAAATTATTAATCGGTCAAAAATCATTAAAAGAAATACTTGAGGATACTGAAAAACGAGTCCTCATGAAAACTTTGCATAAATACAACAATGATAAGCAACTAGCAGCAAAAGCACTCGGTATTAGTAAATCTAGCATGTACGAAAAACTTAAAAAGCTAAACCTTGATATATAGATTCCAGGTTTCCGGAACGTTATTCCGGTTTTCTGGAATCGTTTTTTTATTCAAAAATACAGGCTTTTATAAGAAACTAATAATCTACTATTCCAGAAACCTGGAATTTTAATAAAAATAAAAAGTAAAATATGGCTATTTTCTGAACTTTCCAAAGTTGGCACGCCACTTGCAACATAGTAAATTGAAATTTTATATAGATGGGTGGTGAAAAATTCTAGAACTATATTAAACCGGAGTAAATTTACGATATGAACAAAGCAGAGAAATGAAAACGGTTACTACTTTAAGTGAGGGGGAAACAGAATGCTCAGTATGATAGGGCTAGTTGGTGGTTTAGCACTTCTTATTTTTTTAACGATGAAGGGGATGAACCTATTAATCGCGGGTCCATTATGTGCCTTGTTTGTTGCGGTGTTAAGCGGACTACCGTTATTTCCACAGTTGGTCGGTGAGGGAGAAGCGAATTTTGTTGGAAATTATATGAGTGGATTCTCAAGCTTCGTTACTTCTTGGTATCTCATGTTCTTATTAGGAGCCATTTTTGGGAAAGTGATGGAGGATAGTGGTGCTGCGGATAGTGTATCAAGGTGGATTGTTGATAAATTAGGGATGAGATTTGCCATTTTTGCAATTGTAATTGCATGTGCTGTTTTAACATATGGAGGGGTGAGTTTATTCGTTGTTGCCTTCTCTGTTTATCCAATGGCTATTAGCTTATTTAAAGAGGCGAATTTACCAAGACGATTTATTCCTGCAACCTTGGCATTCGGTTCTGTTACATTCACTATGACATCTGCAGGATCTCCAGAAATTCAAAACTGGATACCAATCGAATATCTTGGTACATCACCATTAGCAGGATTGGAAGTTAGTATAATCGTAGCTGTATTTATGATGATTTTCGGTGGCTGGTGGTTAAAACGGATGATTTCAAAAGCTGTCGCAAAAGGGGAAACCTTCGTTTCAAGAGAGAATGATCCAATTGTCGAAAATAAAGAACTGCCGCATCCGATTACAGGACTCATTCCGTTGATCGTAGTTCTGATTATTTCGTTTATTTTTCATGACAAACTTGCCCAATCTGCACTTATTATTGCTTTATTAGGTGGGGTTATTTCAACCTATTTATTGAATAGAAAGTATTTTACATCTGTTGGTAAAGCTCTTTCAGAGGGAACGATGGGTGCGTTGATAGCAATTGGTAATACAGCAGCTGTGGTTGGATTTGGTGGAGTTGCAAAGGCAGTACCAGCGTTTCAGGTAGCCGTCGATGCGATGACTAATATTCCAGGAAGCCCATTAATCGGAGGAGCCATTGCAGTTAGTGTGATTGCTGGGATGACAGGCTCGGCCTCAGGTGGTCAGGCAATAGCACTACCACTTTTAGCCCCGCATTACATCGAAACAGGGGTAAATCCAGAAGCCCTTCACAGGGTAGTCGCCATTTCTTCGGGTGCTTTAGATTCACTTCCACATAATGGATATGTTGTAACAACCGTCCGTTCGATTTGTGGAGAGTCACATAAAGATGCATATGGAGCGGTAGGGGCTTTAACCGTTATTGTTCCTACAATCGGACTTATTTTAGCGATTGTTTTATTCTCATTAGGCTTAGGGATTTAGGAGGATATTTATTTTATGGTCAAAAATCAGGTTGTCTTAATTACCGGTGCAGCACGTGGAATCGGTTTTGAAATGGGAAAAACCTTTGCTGAAAATGGCGCACGTGTAGTATTAACCGATATAGATGAAGTAGAGGTGAAAAATTCGGCATTACAGCTTCAAAAATCAGGTTATGATGTAATTGGTTTGCGATGTAATGTCACGAATGAAACAGAAATTAGTAAGATGATCAATGAGACGGTTTCAAGATATGGAAGAATTGATTGTTTAATCAATAATGCAGGGCTACAACACGTGTCACCAATTGAAGAATTTCCAAAGGAAAAATATGAACTGCTATTATCTGTTATGCTAACCGCCCCATTTGTTGCCATTAAGCATGTATTTCCGATTATGAAACAGCAGAAATTTGGGCGGATTATTAATATGGCATCCATTAATGGGTTGATCGGATTTGCTGGAAAAGCTGCTTATAATAGTGCAAAACATGGTGTCATTGGGTTAACGAAGGTTGCGGCATTAGAGGGAGCTGAGCATGGGATTACAGTGAACGCTGTCTGCCCAGGATATGTGGATACTCCACTTGTACGAAATCAATTAGCCGATTTAGCAAAAACGAGAAATGTTGATTTGGAAAAGGTTTTAGAAGAGGTAATTTATCCGCTTGTACCGCAAAAACGATTGCTAGCAGTGGATGAGATTGCGAATTATGTACTATTTTTAGCAAGTGAGCATGCAAAAGGAATAACAGGTCAGGCCTGTGTAATCGATGGAGGTTATACGGCTCAATAATGTATCCAAAACTACCGGAATCAAATTGAAACCGGTAGTTTTGTGTTTTGTTCATGTAGTAATAGAAAGATATCCTCTAGGCTACAACATTCAAAATGATCATATAGCTCTTCGAGGTTTCCTTTTCCACATATGTTGCCTTTGAATAACAAGAGGACCTCGTCAGCAATATCAACAATGTCTCTCATAATATGACTGCTCAAAATGACTGTTTTTCCCTGTTCTTTAAGTTCATTTATGATTTGCTTGAAAATAATAACCCAATATGGATCCAACCCATTTGTTGGCTCATCTAAAATATATATATCTGCATCTGCAAGTAAACACTGGGCTAGATTAACACGTTGTGACATCCCTTTTGAAAAGGAGCCCACTTTCTGATTTCGTTCATTCCAGAGACCTACTTTTTTAATGGCATCATTTATTTTATTTTTTGTTGAACCTAAGAAACTCCCATAATAACTTAGTATCTCAACAGGAGTTTGTTCTTTAGGGAACACCATTTGATCGGGCATATATCCAAATGCCTTCTTCGTAGTTGTATGAAAAATTACCGTACCAGTAGATGGTTTTTCGATTCCAGTTAAAATTTTAATAATCGTGCTTTTACCTGCACCATTTCCCCCGCATAAAACAATACAAGAACCTTTATTCACATCAAAACTAGAATTTTGAAGCACCTGTTTCTTTTTATATTGTTTTGAAATACCGTTAACCTCAAGAATCGCTTTTTTCATTTAAATCATCCCTTCCTTTTCATAATTTGATTAGAAAAGAGTATGTTTAGCCCTAATATAATCAGTATTGAAAGTAAGAGGTATAGAGTTAAAAGATTTGCGGTATTTGAGTCCTGTAATATTAAATATTCAGGTCCAAAGATGTATCCAGCTTGCAGACGGCTGATTGCCCAGATACGAATAGATTCAATTGGATTGACCAGGATTAAAGCTAGTAACCCTTTTAGTTTATAGGCATAAGGAATGAAATCAATCACTGAAAAAATGAGAAATTCGTATATAAACAGGACAAAGCTCCAAAAAAAGAAGGAAAATGATAAGCCTTGCATTCTTGTAGTACTCAATGAGCCAATAACAAGTGATGCTCCAGTAAAAACAAGAATGAGTAACAGATGTAAAAGAATAAATAATGAATAAATGTTTGCCTCAAATGTATGCCCTGAGATTGCTAAGATGAGTCCTCCGATCCCATAAGAAAGGCCAAGTGAGATGGTTAGAGAAACGGTTAAAGCGACAAATTTACTAATAAGATAATAGGTATAGGGAATCTGGTATGTCTTGTAAAGGGCGAGTCTACCGTTTTCTTTATCAGAAACAATTGATGTAACCCCTAAAATTAAACAAATGATAGGTAAGATCCACAACGCTAGATTCATCAGCATAGCGATCGCGCGGTTATAGCCAACTTGTATATCTTCGGTGGTTATGTCTTTTTCAATTGGTTTAAGCCCAAAATAAGATGGATCCAGACCAAGTCCAGGTTTCATAATCGTATTGCTTACCGAATCAATTCCATAAGTAACCTCGCTAGGATTTGTACTTAGGGACTGAATGCCATAAAAATATAGTAAAGATGCCAGCAGCATAAATAGTACAGTGAAACTTAGTAACCATTTGCTTCTTACCAATAGAATTAACTCATATTTTATCATTTTAAGAAGAACAGCTATCTTCATTGACTATACCTCCATTCTTCCATTAATGATGATGCGATTCACTCATATTCTTCTTGAAGCCTTTCACATCTTGCTGTAATAGTAGATCTTTTGAATAAATGTCACCATCATTATTTTCTAGCCACTCTTTTGCAGCTGATTCAGACGAAAATGCAATCAACCCATAACTCATTGGTGTTTCTATTTCGGCTGACTGCACAAAAACTGCTGTGTCGAGTTCAATCCATTCTTTTGAATGATGATCATGCACATATCCTATTTCTATTTTGTCTTGATTTTCTTGAATATAAGTAATCATGCAACCAATATCATCAAATTTATTTGGTGTTCCATCTTTATCAATTGTTTGAGCAGAAGCTTGTTCATCTTGAATTCCCATATTACAGGTTGAACAGGAATCAACATTAATTTGAATTTCAGCGGGTTCCAAATTATCATTTCCACATGCTCCAAGTATAAAAATCGATAGAATTGCGACAAGTACCTTAGATTTCATTGTTGCTCCTCCTTGTTTTCCATAGGATTAAACCACTACCTGAAACAAAAAATACTAATAAAGAAATTTGAAATGAATCGTAGTGTGACTTTTTATCTTCACTGATTTTACTCGAACCTATTTCTGTATTACCTAACGATATGGGTACCGTTTTCGTTAGTGGATGTTCATCAACAATATAATGACTTGTCGGTATTGGTGTGAATTGTTCAATTCGATTCCACAAATATACAGAAGGACTTTGGAAGAATATCTGTAACAGTGGTTCATCGGCAGTCATATTGAAGAAAATATCCCCGCTTTTATAAGGAAAATCAATAAATAAGTCACCGTTCAAGTTAATTAAACGTTGGTCGTCCCAATAATTTCCATACCCATCTTTAGTAAATGAATTGGTGTTTTCCGGTCTTGATATTACTTGTTTTGTATTTTTTAAAAAATTATTAAATGTAATAACATTATCAGTAGTATCCTTTGCAAGATCAAAGCCAATGTCATTTTGGATAACAGCATTGAATTCTACGGTATTTCGCTTTGCATTTTCAAAATAAATACCTTTAAAATTCTCTTTCATCACATTTGCTTTTATTACCGAATCAAACGTGTCAAAGATAAACATTCCAGCACCATCAATTGTTGTGTTTGAATGTAAAAAATTTCCTGTAATATATAATTCATCACTTTGCATGATCATTAAACCATTATGGCTATTTTTGATTTCATTTTTTGCAATTGTTACAGTTTTTGAGTCCATGGTGTGAACGCCATATCTAGCATATTCAATGAGATTATTGCTGACTTCACAATAATCTGAGAAAGAAACATAGACACCATCCTGTAGATTATGAAAATAGTTACCACTAACTTTTGTATAGGGGGCATCTACTAAATAGACACCAAATCCTTTATGAGTCTTTTCACCGGCACGACTCGTGATAGTATTATTTTCAATCACGTTTCCATAGCCGTCCTTAATGTAAACACCATGAAACACGTTTTTTATTATATTATTGAGTACTTGAGTATGGTTTGCTTTTATATAGATTCCGGCATTTTGAGAACCTCCGCCTTCTATCTGGAGGTTTTCTATTACGACATTTTCCGCTTCAATTGTTATTGGATATCCGCTCGAAGGTCCCTTTATAATGGCTCCAGATTTACCTCGAAGTGAGATAGAATTACGAATTACAAACTCACCTTCATAGGTTCCTTCTTCAAGAATAATGGTATCTCCCGATTGTGAATACCGGATAGCCTCCTCAAGTTCGCTTGAAGAAGTAACTGATACTCCATCAGCAAAAATATTTTTTTGTCCCAATAACAATAAGAAGAGGAGAAAGAATAGCACTTTTCTCCTCATATTCATGATCACCTCGTTTATTAAGGAATTCACTCTGCGCTATAGGATACCAAATTAATGTCCGCCAACGGCACTTCCGTCATCTGTTCCATCTTCAGTCACCTTTAAGTAAGCAACCGCACCTTTTGTAGCGTGGTTAAATTGGTGAGTGACAATTGAAAAGGTTCCTTCTTTCACAACTGTGAATTCTACAACTGCACCTCCACTTGCAGGAAGCATAACTGTTTGTAGACCTTCCATATGATTGTATGGGTTACCGTCGATATACACATCATCAAATATTGTACCTACTACGTGGAATGAACTTACTTCATTTGGACCAACATTATTTACATAAAGTCTTACACGGTCGCCAACTTTAGCAAGTAGTGGTGTTTCTTTTAATGAGAAAGTATCGCCATTTGTATTCAAGTCTCCTTCTTTAAGAGCTTTTGTTGAGAAAACAACTTGGCTAGGTACTCCGTTTGTCATGTCATCTAAATCATTGTATTTATACCATTCGTTTTGGATGATGAGGTATTCTCTATCAATCTCATTATCTGTTGGATAACCATTTTTCGGTTTTACAATAATCGTTCCATGCATCCCATTTGCGATATGTGAAAGAACTGGTGAGGTTCCACAGTGATACATGAAAACTCCTGGTTTATTAGCAGGGTAAGAAAATGATCCTGACTCATCAGGCATGACATCAATAAAGTCTTTTGAAGGTGATGCATGCACCGCATGGAAGTCCATACTATGTGGAATCGCTGGATCCATGTTTTTTAGAGTAAAGTTAATAGTGTCACCTTCATTTACTACTACGACAGGTCCGGGTGCTTCACCATTAAAGGTCCAAGCCTTATACATATAACCTTTGTCAATTTCAATGTCCGTAATCTGTGCAGTCATTTCGACGTTTACAACATTTTCAGAAACTCTTTCAATTTTTAATGGAGTAGGTTCTTGGTTTAGGTCTTTGTGTGGGGCGATAATATCTACGGCTTTTGTTTCTGGAGCAGTTGTTTGAGCCTCCACCTTTTTTTCTAATGCCACGTCTTGCTTTCCACAACCAGATAAAACAATTGAAGTTCCAACCAAAGATGCGAGTAACCATTTCACTTTCTTGTTCATAACTTTTACCCCCTTGAACTTGGTTATTATTTTTAGTAATTGATTGCTTTCTACACCTTTATCATATTCAGAGAGTGGACCCCCAAGAGTGATATAAATCACGAATTTGATGGTTATCTGTGTACAGTTTGTGAAATGGTGAACATATAAACAACTTTCCAATAGTGGTAAGGGTTTAAACGCTCTCAAAATATGATTTTTAGTCAATAATCCTTCACAATTTGGGGCTGTTTTCACATAGTACTGGTCATCTTATTTTTAGAAGAAAAGTGAGTTAATCTGAAAAATAAACCTTCCATGTTTAGGAAAGAATAAAGTGGGTATAATGTTGGGGGAAAAGCCCAATTTTTCCTATTTTACTTGCAGTTCTTTCGCAAATTCTATACAATACTGAGTATAATTAAAAATTAATGAAGCGTTGAAAAGGAGTAGTAATGTTCTATACACGTTTTAGAGAGTTGACGGGTGGTGCAAGTCAATCGTTGATGAACATGAACTCGCCTTAGAGCAATAAGCATGAAGAGTATACTAGTGCTTATCGTATGGTCCGCGTTAAGGATAAATGAAGTGAGTGCACAGTTTGTCACTAATGTGGGTGGTACCGCGGGAAGAATACATATCCTCTCGTCCCTTTTTGGGATTAGAGGTTTTTTGTTTTTTAGAGGTTTTTTAGGATTATTTAAGGAGGAAGTCTTATGAGTTTTAATCACCAAAAGATTGAAAAAAAATGGCAGCAGCATTGGGAACAGAACAAAACATTTAAGACAACTGAAGACAAAGGTAAGCGTAAATTTTATGCGCTAGACATGTTTCCATATCCATCTGGTGCTGGACTACATGTAGGTCACCCAGAAGGTTATACTGCTACTGATATTTTAGCAAGAATGAAGAGAATGCAGGGGTACAATGTTCTACACCCAATGGGTTGGGATGCATTCGGGTTACCTGCTGAACAATATGCATTAGATACCGGTAATGACCCTGCTGAATTCACCGAAAAAAATATCAATACCTTCCGTCGTCAAATTAAAGAACTCGGATTTTCATATGATTGGGATCGTGAAATTAACACAACAGATCCTAACTATTATAAATGGACTCAATGGATTTTCACTAAGCTTTATGAAAAAGGATTAGCATATGTTGATGAAATTCCTGTTAACTGGTGTCCAGCATTAGGAACAGTACTTGCTAATGAAGAAGTCATCGATGGAAAAAGTGAACGTGGAGGCCATCCTGTAGAAAGACGTCCAATGAGACAATGGGTGTTAAGAATTACAGCATATGCAGAGCGTTTACTAGAAGACTTAGAAGAACTAGACTGGCCCGAAAGCTTAAAAGAAATGCAGCGCAACTGGATTGGTCGTTCTGAGGGAGCACATGTAACTTTCAACATTGATGGACATGATGAAACATTTACTGTTTTCACAACTCGTCCGGATACTCTATTTGGTGCTACTTACGCAGTACTTGCTCCTGAGCACCCATTTGTGGATAAGATTACTACACCTGAACAAAAAGAAGCAGTTACTGCTTATATAAATAAAATTAAGAGTAAGAGTGATCTTGAGCGTACTGATTTAGCAAAAGACAAAACGGGCGTATTCACAGGTGCATATGCCATCAACCCTGTAAACCAAGAAAAAATGCCAATCTGGATTGCGGATTATGTCCTAATGAGTTATGGAACAGGTGCAATCATGGCGGTTCCTGCCCATGATGAGCGTGACTATGAATTTGCTGTGAAATTTGAATTGCCGATTAAAGAAGTAGTAGCTGGTGGAGATGTTACTAAAGAAGCATATACTGGCGACGGTGAACATGTAAATTCAGATTTTCTTAATGGTTTAAATAAAGAAGAAGCCATTACTAAAATGATTTCATGGCTAGAGGAAAACAAGATTGGTAAGAAGGAAATTACCTACAAGCTACGCGATTGGTTATTTAGCCGCCAACGTTATTGGGGTGAACCAATTCCAATCATTCAATGGGAAGATGGAACAATGACAACTGTTCCAGAGGAAGAACTTCCACTTATGCTTCCAAAAACGAAGGAAATCAAACCTTCTGGAACAGGTGAATCACCACTAGCGAATATTACCGAATGGGTAAATGTGGTTGATGAGAAGACCGGCAAAAAAGGCCGACGCGAAACGAACACCATGCCACAATGGGCAGGTAGCTGCTGGTACTATTTACGTTATATTGATCCACATAATGAAGAAGCTCTAGCAGATCCGGAAAAATTAAAAGAATGGTTACCAGTTGATATTTACATCGGTGGAGCCGAGCATGCAGTGCTACACTTGCTATATGCAAGATTCTGGCACAAAGTTCTTTATGATATTGGCGTTGTTTCAACGAAAGAACCATTCCAAAAGCTTTTCAACCAAGGGATGATTCTTGGTGAAGGTAACGAAAAAATGAGTAAGTCAAAAGGAAATGTTGTAAATCCTGATGATATTATTGAATCACACGGTGCTGATACGCTTCGTTTGTATGAAATGTTCATGGGACCATTAGATGCTTCAATCGCTTGGTCAACAAACGGACTTGATGGTTCTCGACGATTCCTAGATCGAATTTGGCGTTTATTCGTTGATGACAATGGAAGCATATCATCAAAAGTAAAAGCTGACTCAAATGATACTTCACTTGAACGTGTGTATCACCAAACAGTGAAGAAGGTAACAGAGGATTACGAAGCATTACACTTTAATACTGCGATTTCACAATTAATGGTTTTCATTAATGAAGCATACAAAGCATCTGAATTACCGAAGCCATTTATTGAAGGATTTGTAAAACTTCTTTCTCCAGTTGCTCCACATCTTGCCGAAGAGCTTTGGGAGAAGTTAGGTAATACAGGCTCAATTGCTTATGAATCATGGCCAGCATTTGATGAAGCAAAATTAGTGGAAGCTGAAATTGAGATTGTTATTCAAGTGAATGGAAAAGTAAAAGCGAAGCTTCATGTTCCAGCGGATGCTTCTAAAGAAGTACTTGAGCAAATTGCGATGGGTGCAGACCCAATCAAAGAACAAATTGAAGGCAAAACAGTCCGTAAGGTAATTGCGGTACCTGGAAAGCTTGTGAATATTGTAGCGAATTAAAAATAAAGCCCTCCATGTGGAGGGCTTTATTTTTGTAACAGGATGCCTGAGGTTTCATCCGGATACGCTTATTCAACCATTTCGGATTGTAGATAATGATAAATCAATTTTGTTGTGTTTTCGATTGAGTCCTTATGTGTGCGCTCAAATGCGTGAGAAGAGTCAATTCCAGGACCGATTAATCCGTGGATAATATCATGTCCGGAACGAATCGCTGCAGAAGCATCAGATCCATAGTAAGGATAGATGTCTAGCTTATAGCCAATCTCATGTTTTTCAGCAAGCTGGACTAGCTTTTTACGGAATGCGTAGTGATATGGACCACTTGCATCTTTCACACAAATGGAAACTGTATATTCATCTGTTGATTGACCATCACCCATTGCACCCATATCCACAGCTAAATATTCAACAGTTTCAGGGGTGATATTAGAATTTCCGCCATATCCAATTTCCTCGTTATTTGAAATTAAAAAATGGGTTGTATATGGAAGTTCAATGTTTTCAGCCTTGATTTGTTTAATCAGTTGCAGCAGAATGCCAACACTTGCTTTATCATCTAAGTGACGAGATTTGATATAACCTTTAGGTGTAACCTCAAATCGTGGGTCAAAGGAAACAAAGTCCCCAACCTCAATACCAAGTGCTCGAACCTCATCTGCACTTTTTACTTTTTCATCAATACGGACTTCCATATTATCTTGATTACGCTCAGCCTTTCCAGCATCTTTATAGACATGTACGGATTGCTGATGCATCAGGATTGTACCCGTATAGAATTTTCCTGTGGAAGTCTCAATGCGGCAATATTCACCTTCGATGGAGTTATATTTAAAACCACCGATGAGATCAAGCTTTAATCGACCGCTTGGTTTGATTTCCTTTACGATAGCTCCTAATGTGTCAACATGGGCAGTGAGCATACGATGTTTTTGTGTATCCTTTCCAGGAAGTGTAGCGATGAGACCGCCTTTGCGATTTCTGTATGTATCCACATTTGCTTCTGTTAGAAGTTTTTCAACAAAAGTTATCACTTCATTGGTGTTCCCAGATGGACTTGGAATCGAAACAAGTTCCTTTATGAATTGAATTGTTTCATCAGTATTTGGATAAGTCAACTTAATTTCCCCCTATAATCAAATGCGCCTTGGCGTATTTGCGCCCGATTTTTTTAGGCCCACACGAGGTGGGTCACAAAGACGTTGCCACAGGACGTGGCGTTTTTAGTCTTTGATCCTTTGATCGAAAAATTTCCTTTGAAAAATCGTGGCATCCGCCGGAGGCTCTAACTTTATTCAGCTTTATTAAACCCCTACAAAATTCTTATTACATTCTCACACATAATTAAATTTTGGGACTTTTGCTGAATAAAGTTCAGCTAGTTTCATCATACTCTTTTTTATATCCAAATTCTAGTTTGACAAAACGTGGAAAATTGTATTCTTTATTTCCACTTTGATATAATGGTCGAGACGATTTTTGAAAGGATGGGACCTATGATTGAAGAAATCACAACAGAAGAACTAAAACAAAAGCTTGAGAATGGTGAAAAATTAGAGCTAGTCGATGTCCGAGAGGATGAAGAAGTAGCAGAGGGTATGATTCCGGGTGCTAAGCATATAAAAATGGGGGAAATTCCAGAAAACCTAGGGTATTTTGATAAGGACACAGAATACATTATCATTTGCCGCTCAGGTGGAAGAAGCTTCAACGTCTGTGCCTATCTAGATGACCAAGGCTACAAAGTCCGAAACATGGTAGGTGGCATGATGAATTGGACTGGTGAAATTAAACGATAAAACAGGTTCTGATACATATCTAGCGTGGATTCTACTGTGAATTCACGCTTTTGTTTTGGTGGAAAATAAACAAAACAATAATATTGTATTTAAAAGTAATAAAAATTTATTGAAAAACAATAAAACCTCCATTAAAATCAAATTAATTACTATTTTTTAAAGGAGGAAAATATGACGCTTTTTTTAATGGTCGGTATATTGTTAATCATTTTAGTGGGGATAAATCGTAATAAACTGGTAAATAGTAATAGTCTTAATAATCGTCTAGTAAAAAAACTATCAAGTTATGAGTGGTTCCAAAACCCTTGGCTTAGTGGGTTATTTTTATTTGTGTTAAATGCATTTCTATTTGGTTCAACTTTACTAATCCTTTTTTTACTGGGTTTTTTAACAATTCCTTATCTTCATTTATTGATTATGTTTGGGGCTGTCCTTGTAAGCTTAGTAGTCTGGATTATTTTACTAAATGCTTGGACTGGTGATAAGAAGGGACGGATTTTAAGAGGATTTATCGGAAGTAGCTTTTATTTGCTACTAACGATTGTTTTTACCTATTTGATTGTAACACTTGAACCAGAATTCCCAGGAGACGATACATTCATGGCATTTATCGGTCTTGTTATGGCTATTACAGTAGCGTTGGTAGCTTTCGTAACCTGCTTTTTATTTACAGGGGTGTTTGAAAGAAAGGAAGTGCATTAATTTTTCATTATATGCAACCTTTCACTTCCTTTTGCGACTATACCTAAAAAGGGGGTCGACAATTTGAAATATATAAAAGGGCTACTTGTCCTACTGTTGCTTTTTCTGATTTTTATTAGCCTTTTCCCACGACAAGCATCTGCATGTGATTGTGCTCGGTCGGAATCCGTAAATGAGGAATTAAATAGAAAAACAGCGGTTTTTTCTGGAAAAGTGATTGGCCTTAGTGATAAAAATGAATCTTCCTACAACCAATCAAGTGCCGACCCAATAAAAGTGTTATTTGAGGTTAAGGAAAGTTGGAAAGGTATTCATACATCCCAGATTATCGTAAGCACGGCAAGATCTGGTGCGAGCTGTGGATATGAATTTGAATTAAATAAGGAATATCTTGTTTATTCTTATGGGGATAAAGAACAATTAGAAACAGGATTTTGTGAGAGAACGGAATTATTATCTGCAGCGGGTGAGGATATAGGTATACTTGGCAAAGGGAAGGTTCCAACTGAAAAAGTTAATTTGCAAGGAGAGCTAGGAAAATCAAATCTGGTATTATATCTTTCCATAATCGGAATCTTACTCATTGTGGCGTTCACAATCCTTAAAAAACTAAAAAAACCTAGATTATAAGCTTAAGAATCTAAAACTCTGTCAATACTAGTTGTGGAGGTGGAGTTTATGGCATTAAAGGTTAAGGTTTTTGATGAAGAACATGAAGAGGATTTAGAGCACAAGATGAATCGTTTCTTTGAAAAAGTGGATGAACAAGATATTGTTGAGGTTAAATTTCAAGTTGGGGTTTCCTGTGACCAAGAGGATGACCAAATTTTTTGTTTTTCAGCAATGATCATATATAGAGCCTAACCCACTAGTTGCTAATGAGTTAGGCTCTATTTTAGTTTCGTAAGGCAGTTGCTTGTTTTCCTGCATTTTCACCGGCTAATCTCCCTGTCACAAGGGCAGATGTAATATTATAACCGCCTGTATATCCGTGAATATCAAGGATTTCCCCACAGAAAAAGAGTCCGGTCATTAATTTGGATTCCATTTCCTTTGGATGAATCTCTTTTATTGAAACCCCACCACCTGTTACAAATGCTTTTTCAATTGGCAGCGTTCCGTTGACCGTGAACTGAAATTGTTTGCAATCTTTCGCAAACGCACGAATACGGTCATGCGATAAATTTGCATATGTTACGAGAGGGTCAATTTCATTTTTCTCCAGCAAAAATAGTAGGTATCTTTCTGGTAAAAAGCCTTTTAAGATATTTTTTAAAGATTTCTTTGGATCTTCTTTTGCTTGTTTTAAAATCTGCTGAAAGATCTGCTCCTCGTTTAATGATGGAAGTGCATCAATACTCACGACTACACGATCTACATTAAACTTCTTCATCGTTTTTACAACAAACTGACTACAGCGTAAAACGGCTGGTCCCGAAATTCCAAAGTGAGTAAACAGCATGTCCATTTGATGGGTGATGACTGTTTTTCCTTTAGGGTTTAGGACACTAACAGCAACATCCCGTAGAGCTAAACCTTGTAACGTTTTGTTTTTGATGAATTCCTCGTCAGATGTAACCGGAACTTCAGTTGGGAAAAGGTCTGTTATCGTATGACCGGCTGCTTGGGCCCAAGCATAGCCGTCTCCAGTCGAACCTGTTTGTGGCACCGATTTACCTCCGACAGCGACAACGATACAGCCAGCCTCTATATATTCACCATTTTTTAAATGAACACCGTCTACACGTCCATCTTTATATTCAATCTTAGCAACAGGTGTGTTTGTTTCGATATGGACATCTAATGACTGAAGCCTAGTTAGCAAAGCATCAACAACAGATTGTGCTTTATTGGTTGTTGGAAACATTCTGCCATGGTCTTCTTCTTTAAGCTGAATGCCTAATTTTTCAAAGAAAGCGATAATATCTTCGTTATTAAAAACAGAAAATGCACTATATAAAAACCGACCATTTCCTGGAATGTGCTTAATGATTTCATCGATTGGAAGACGGTTTGTGACATTACAGCGTCCACCACCTGAAATCGCAAGCTTTCTTCCAAGCTTATTCCCTTTATCTAAAAGAAGTACCTTCGCCCCTTGCTCACCGGCGGCAATCGCAGCCATTAACCCAGAAGGTCCTCCTCCAATTACAACAACATCATACTGCAAATTTAAACACTCCTTAATCTAAAAATCGCTTCCGAACCTTTGGAGAAGGAAGCATACAGCTTTCCTGCTTTCCAAACCATTTATAACGATTATTGGCAATTATATGATAAAATATGTCCCTGATGGGGGCCGGTATCAATTTAAATATATACAAAAAGCGGTATGCACCACCTAGATTAAGACAGACTCTTAATGCCGCACTCGATTTTGTATAATACTGATCACCTTCAATTAATACAAAACTATTAATATCCTCAGGAATTCCATGTTTTTTCAATAATGACTTTCCTGCTTCACTTTGAAGAGAAGCAAAATGGTACATTTGTTTCGAATCTCTTTTCAGGATAAATTGCACACTGCTATTGCAAAAATTACAGACTCCATCAAATAAGATAATATGATTCATGGCTTTCCACACTCCCATATTTTCTTATCTACATCATATCATGGGAACAGTCCTTAGAATAACGTTGAATTTCAAATTCAATAAGTCTAAACTATACATGAAAAAGCGAAAGAATCCAATATGTCATGAAACTGACAAATAAATGTAGGTTATTAATTTTTATAAATATGATAAACTTGATTAGTTAGTCTTCAAAAATAGAGATTGGGGATTTAATATGGCAGATTCTAATTCAAAATTACTGCGTGGGACGTTAGTCTTAACCCTTGCTACATATATTTCTCGAGTACTTGGAATGATTTATGTATTTCCATTCGTTTATTTAGTTGGAGATATTGGTTCTGCTCTTTATTCCTATGGATATGCTCAATATACCATCTTTTTATTTATCTCAACAGCCGGAATTCCAGCTGCTGTTTCTAAATTTGTTTCAAAATATAATTCCCTTGGCGATTATCATACTGGAATGAGGATGTATAAATCCGGACTTATCGTGATGGGGCTTACCGGTCTATTAGGTTTTACAATTTTAAACTTACTTGCACCCATTCTTGCACCCATTGTTCTTGGTGGAGAAGATGCAAAAAATACAGTTGAAGATGTTACGTATGTCATTCGAATGGTCAGCTTTGCACTACTTGTCGTTCCGATTATGAGTATTCAAAGAGGCTTTTTCCAGGGACACCAATCAATGGGACCAACAGCTGTTTCACAGGTTGTGGAGCAAATTGTTCGAATTCTTTTCGTCCTGTCTGCAACCTTTATTGTGATGCAGGTAATGGCTGGTGAAAGGGTATTCGCAGTTGGATTAGCTACATTTGGTGCGTTTATCGGGGCACTGGGTGGGTTGGCAGTCCTCATTTGGTATTGGTTTAAGCGAAAACCATATTTAGATGAAATGCTCGCAAAAAGTAGGCGACAAACGGATATGACAACAAAGGAAATGTTTAAGGAGCTTTTCTCTTACGCAGGACCTTTTGTCCTTGTCGGACTATCAATACCGCTTTATCAATACGTTGACCAACTAACCTTTAACAGGACAATGATAGAAAATGGTTTTGACAAAGATGTATCAGAGGGATTATTCTCATATGTCACATTTATGGTTCCAAAATTAGTCATGATTCCCGTTTCTTTGGCAACAGCGTTTAGTTTGACACTTGTTCCAACGATTACAAATTCATTTACTTCAGGAGATTTTAAACTACTTAGAAGCCAAATTGATAAGACATTTCAAATTTGTGTTTTGTTGGTTTTACCGGCAGTTGTTGGTTTATCAGTACTAGCGTACCCAACCTTCAATGCGTTATTTGAAATGAATGAGGCTGGTGGCAGAATTTTAAGATGGTATGCACCTGTTGCGATTCTATTTTCATTTTATTCGATATCAGCTGCTATTTTACAAGGAATTAATAAGCAAAAATTTGCAGTTGTAAGTTTGTTCATGGGGCTTATTCTAAAAATAAGTTTTAATAGTTTGTTTATTACCTGGTTTGGCGAGATAGGTTCAATACTTGCAACAGCTTTAGGTTACACGGTTGCAATTGCGTATTGCTTCTGGATGATTTCAAGACATGCGGGGTATAGCTATTCATTGTTTATAAGAAGAACGCTTTTAATGGCCATTTTTGCGACAGTGATGGCTTTGACGATACTGTTGATTGAATGGTTACTATCATTTATTGTCGAATACGAAAATGGGAGATTACAGTCGGTCTTTGTGCTATTAGTAGGTGTAGGTGTAGGTGCTGTTGTGTACCTATATTTAGCATATCGTTCACGCCTATTAGAGGTCTTAATTGGCAACCGAATTTCATTTTTATCAAGAAATAAGAAAAAGGCTGTGCAGTGAGTGCCAGCCTTTTTTTAAAGATACTTATACTTCGTGTGTGTGTGATTAGGTGTTCCCGGGTGTTAGAAGGTTCTCTTTATGTGTTAGCCTTGGAACGTACCAAAGCCGAGACGGCGCTCAATTCGGTCTACACGACGGTCTAGACGATCAATCTGATTTTGTAGTCTTTGCATTTGGCGCTCTAGACGGTCGAGACGAAGGTTTACGTTTCCGCTGCCTCCACCTGGGAATCCAGGAGTTCCTGGGAAGAAACCCTGAGGTTGTTGACGATAATCATAATCATAATAATACATAGTGGTCTCGCTCCTTTTTCTTTTTAAAACTACAGTAACAGTGTATGTTAATAGGGCGTTTGTGCAATAAATAAAACGCCTAATCTAATAAAGATAGGTATTCGTACAGGTAAAGGAGGTTATTGCATTGCGAATTGATAAATTACTTGCAAATCGAGGTTTTGGAAGTCGAAAAGAGGTAAAAGGCTTATTAAAATCAGGAACCGTTCAAATAAATGGCATTCCGGTTAAAGATTCTAGTAAGCATGTAAAAGTCGAATCAGATATAGTCACTGTTCATGGAGAAGTGATTGAATACAAGGAATTTATCTATTTAATGTTAAATAAGCCTCAAGGTGTCATTTCCGCAACAGAGGATCATCTTCATGATACAGTCTTAGATTTGTTAGAAATGGAAGATGCGGTCTATAAGCCTTTTCCAGTTGGAAGGTTGGACAAAGATACGGAAGGGTTGCTGCTTTTAACAAATGATGGGCAGCTTGCACATCAATTGCTTTCCCCAAAAAAACATGTTCCGAAAACGTATGTAGCCATCATTGAGGGGGAGGTAGCAGAAGAGGATGTGGAGGCTTTTCGAAATGGCGTGGTCCTTGATGATGGATATGAAACGATGCCAGCAGTCCTCACGATCATAAGCAGCGGATTACGTTCTGAGATTGAAGTTGTAATCGAGGAAGGAAAATTTCATCAAGTAAAACGAATGTTTGAAGCAGTTGGAAAACGTGTCGTCTATTTGAAAAGAACGAAGATGGGGCCATTACCACTAGATGAAACACTTGAGCTCGGTGAATACCGAGAACTCACAGAAGAAGAGGTTACACTATTAAAAACGTATACGAAAAAGTAACAAGGGGCTGTCTAAAAAGTCCCAAAAATAGTAAAGCAGCGAGAGAAAAATGTTATGTTTTTCTCTCGCTGCTTTTTTGATGGATTTTGATTATTGAAAGTAGCCAGGCGGATGCCTGCTACTTTCAATAGATTGTGTGCTAATGCCACAATCCCAAACTCGACATGAACCTTATCGAGCCCCCGCAGAGAAAATCTGCGGAACGACCGATTGCCCTTGATGTGACCGAACACACTTTCTACCTCAATTTTACGTTGAGAATAGATAGTTGCTTTCTCCTCACATTCAAGGGCTGTTTTTGCCTTTGCTTTCATTTCTTCAAATATTGTGTTCCAATGAACCTGGCGATTACCTTTTGCTTTTGTACATTGTTGTCTTAATGGGCAATCTGTACAATCTTCGCATTCATATATTTTGTAACTTTGTTCATAACCCGATGAGTTCTTTTTTGTTAGATACTTTTTAAACAAAACCTTTCGGTTATTCGGGCAAATGAACATGTCATCCTGTTCGTTGTAAACCCAGTTCTTCGCGTTACTAATATCGTTTTTGTATTTGCGAGTTTGTTCCTTCATATAGCTTCCGTAAGGAATGAGGAACTCAAAACGAGGTTCTTTACCTTCACCAATGGCGTATAAATAGTTTTCTTCACTTCCATAACCCGCATCGGCAATAACTACTTTAGGCATTGGTAAAGACGAGGAAGCTAGTCTCTCCAAATGTTCCTTAAAGCAACGTGTATCTGTTGGGCGCTGATGGATGGAATAGTACAAAATAAATTGATTCTCTGTTGCCATTTGAACATTATAACAGGGTTTTAGTTGACCATTTTTCATATGATCCTCTTTGGTTCTCATGAATGTTGCATCTTTGTCGGTTTTAGAATAGCTATTACGATTACCAAATGTATTGTTCTGTTCTTTGTATTTTGCTAGACGTGGTATGAAATCCTTACGGATTAACTTTAAAGGCTTTGTGAATAAGCTCCGTTTTTGTCTAATTTCTTTTTTAACTTCTGCATTTGTTTCGTTCTTTAGTTCCTCAGACAATACTTCTACTTTTTCTTCAAGAGTTTCTGCTATTTCCTCAAGCTTAAAAGTAAGGTTTTCTGAATTCTGAGTATTGTTTTGTACATCATCAGAAGCCTCTAACTCGGTCATCATTTCTATGTGGCGTAGGGTTTCTTGAATTTTTCCTCTTAACGTCTCCTCAAATTTGGTTGTAGCCTTTTTCCATACGAAAGAATACTTATTGGCATTGGCTTCGATCTTTGTCCCATCCAAAAAATAGTTTTCCATTGTTATGTATCCATCTTTTATGAGGTTTAAAATCATAGCTTCGAATAGCTCGTTCATTAATGATTTCATTCGTTGTCCGCGAAAATCATTTAATGTACGGAAATCTGGTTTTTGCATCGCGGCTAACCACATAGCTGGAATATTTTCTTCTAACATTTTTTCTATTCCACGACATGAATATGTTTTTTGGGAATATCCATACAAAATGACTTTAAGCATCATTTTTGGATGAAATGAACTTCTGCCCCCTCCCTTATAATGGGAGAACAACTTTTCATCAGGAATAGCTTCAACCATTTCGTCAATTACTCGTGCCACGTGATGATCTGGAATCAGTTCTTGAATATCAGGAATGAAGGTAATTTGTTGATTATTGTATGGAATGAATGTGGGACGGAGTTCTCTCTTAGGTGAAACGCAAGTTTCTTCTTGGATATTTAGTGGAAGGGTAGTTTGTTCCGTGTTATAATTTAATTCAGTAGTCATTTGATTACTCATAAAAATCGTCCTTTCGAAAGTTGTTGGTTTGGTCACTTACAATTTTACTTGAAAAGACGATTTTTTTGTGTACTTTTTTAAGAATTGTGTAAAAATTACTGTTTTAAATCTAGTTGATTGAAGCGGAAGGTACGAGACTCCTGCGGGAAAAGCGTGGCCAGGAGAGACCCCGCAGGAGCTTGCGACGAGGAGGCTCTCGGACCGCCCGCGGAAAGCGAGTAGCTGCAGCGGAAATCAACACCATGTTTTAACCTGAAAATAATATAAAAGAAGGAGGCTGTCCTCAAAAGTCACTTTTCAATGACTTTTCGGACAGCCCCCTTTTTTCATCTGAATCTAGTTTCTATATATGTATCTGTATGAAAAGGCCTTCTAGTGTGAAGTAATTTGCTACCTTCTTCATGCGCCCCTTATGGTTGTTGCTAAGATATTTTGACTTTCTTCTTTGTGATTGTCCATTTTCCTCGGCTAGGGCTTTGAACCAAATCATTATATGCTAACACATTCAAATCGCGCTGAATGGTTCGTGATGTAATTCCAAATTCATCCACAAGCTCCTGAGTTGTTACAGTCCCTTTTTCGTTAATAAACATGTAGACTGATTTGATACGAGTTAACATACGGTTTGTTGAAGGTTTCAAAAAACCACTCCTTATCATTTTTGTACATGATAGACATGCCTCAGTCGTACTCTTAAACTAATTTTCTCAAAATAACGATTCGCAACAGTTTTTCTTTTTTTAAAAACTCAATCTTATATATATGTCCCATTTCACCTCATTTCTTTACAGGTGCGTTTGCTATATATATATAGTTGTATCTGAATAGTATGACTCTTTCTACATAAATTGTCAAAAATCTTCATTTGGTTCTATTATAATCATAAATTATTTCTACTATTCTGTTTTTTACATTTTTATTACAGTTTGGTAAATCCTTTTCTAAAATAGGGAACTTTCTCGGTTATTTTTCGTATGAAAGAGCGGAGGGATTGGTAATGGAACGAAACTTATTGGAAGTATCAATACAGAATTCAGGCTATGAAGAAAATAGTAGGATTGTAGAAGATCTATCTTTTTCAATCAACCGAGGTGAGATTGTTGGGCTCATAGGGCCTAATGGTGCTGGAAAAAGTACAACAATAAAAACGATTCTTGGATTATTAGAAAATACCAATGGGAAAATTGATTTCATAAATAACCATACATATTCGTATATCCCGGAAAGACCGGTTTTTTATGATGAACTGACATTATGGGAGCATCTTGATTTGGCAGCAGGAGTAATGGAGATTGATAATGCTCACTTTAATGAGCGGGCAATAAGGTTAGTTAAACTCTTTCATATGGAAAAAGTGATTCATAAGCTTCCAAGTACATTTTCTAAAGGAATGCAGCAAAAGGTTATGCTTATTACTGCTTTTCTCATAAAACCCGATATTTATATTATTGATGAACCATTTGTTGGATTAGATCCGATGGCAATGCAGGATTTTTTAACGCTTATTGATTTGGAAAAACAACGTGGTGCAGGGATATTAATGAGTACACATGTCCTAGATACCGCTGAAAAGGTATGTGATCGTTTCCTCTTGGTGGATGATGGTAGACTGAAGGCTCAAGGTGAACTTGATGATATCCGTAAAAAGGCTAATTTACATGAAGGCTCGCTTCTCCGTTGTTTTAACCAAATTGTGCAAGGTGAGACGTCCGATGAATAAACGCCTTTTTTCAACGAGACTTCGTAAGGAAATTGCGTATCAATGGGGAGTATTTAGAAGTGTTGTAGATTGGACGATATTTTTATATTTATTCATTCCGGTCATTGCAATTGGCGGTTATCATTATTATACATGGTGGTCAGACATTCCAAGTTGGATGAATGGTTTCCCGCTTTCATTTATAGTTAGCCTGCTTTATTTCATTTGCTGGCAAGGACGGATTCGGACATTTTTGGAAGAAGCGGACCAATTATTTTTATTGCAAAAAAGTTCCCTTGTTGTCGCTTTGAAAAAATGGACAAGAAATCTCTATGTGGGTGGATATAGTATTGGAATTCTATTTTTTATCGGTATTTGTGCGCCATTTTTATTAAATCTTTACACCCTATCCGTGAGTGAAATACTTGGATTAGCCCTTTATTTTATTAGCTTAAAGGCACTTATTCTTGGGTGGAAACAATACTTAGATGGTATTGCTTCAACATGGAAAAAGAGCCTCTATACCATACTGCTTTTCCTTGCATGTTGGATTTTCTCTACAACACTAGTCATGTGGAGCATTGATACGTCTGTCATCTTTTTATTTATCATTAGTGTGATTCAATGGTTTTTATTTTTATTGAACTCCTCTAAAAGGATAAATAGGCTTACAAGCTTTTCAACCGATGTTGATATAGAGAAACAAGCTAAGCTTACGTATGTGAGAAGTATTTTTGCTTTTTCCGAATACGTGGAAAAAGTACCGAGTCAGAAGAAACGGAGTCCACTTTTTTATCGAAAATCAAAACGAATTTACAAGAATCGCAATCGTAGGAAAAGCTTACAAGAATTATGTATAAAAGTATTTTTTCGTAATAAGTCTTATTTATTTCAATGTCTACAAATCACGAGTATTACAACGGCGGCTTTGCTGATAATTCCCCCATTTTGGATCAAATGGTTAATCTTTTTTGGATTTATTATCATTCTTAGAATGTGGGTTAAGATTATAGTAAATCGGATTATGTCCAATCATTTTATCGTCAACGTAAGAAAAGATGATATTATTCGGATTCAGGCGGAACACTATATTGTGAATTTCATTTCGCTTCCTGTAATATTTATATTGGGACTGATATTAATCATTTTGTAAGGAGAATTCAGATGGAACAGATTAACTGGCTAGAAGAAGTAGAAAGACGTAAAGATCAGCTTATTACAGATACTCAGGATTTCTTGAGAATAAAAAGTGTCCTTGATGAGGAAAATGGAACCCCGGCTGCACCATTTGGGGCTGGGATTGATGAGGCACTTCATTATCTATTGGAAAAAGGCAGTGAGGATGGGTTTACCTCGAAAAACCTTGATGGATATGCAGGCCATCTCGAAATGGGCTCTGGAAAGGAATTAATCGGGATTTTATGTCATATTGATGTTGTGCCAGAAGGAGATGGATGGTCAAGCAATCCATTTGGTGCAGAAATTCATGATGGAAAAATCATTGCCAGAGGCTCTTTAGACGATAAAGGACCAACAATGGCTGCCTATTACGCAATGAAAATCGTTAAGGAATTAAATCTTCCGCTTTCAAAGCGTGTACGAATGATTATTGGAACAGATGAAGAAAGTGATTGGCGTTGTGTAGACCATTATTTCAAACACGAAGAAATGCCGACAATGGGCTTTGCACCTGATGCAGATTTTCCAATCATTTACGCTGAAAAAGGAATTGCAGATTTTGACCTAGTTCAACAATCTCAAGCTTCTTCAGATGGTGAGCTTCAATTGGCATCATTCAACTCAGGTCGTCGCTATAACATGGTTCCGGATTTTGCTGAGGCGAAGCTTGAAGGAAAAGGCAATTTGCTTGAAATGGTTAATGAATTCCAGGCGTTTTTAGATAAGAACGCATTAATGGGGCGAGGCATTTGTGATGAGGATACTGTTGTTTTTCAGGTAGAAGGTGTATCAGCACACGGAATGGAGCCGGACCATGGTAAAAATGCGGGTCTATATTTATCATCCTTTTTACAAGAGTATTCATTAGATGAACAAGCAAAGCATTATTTAAGTATGGTGACTAAGTATTTTGTAGGAGATTCCAGGGGACGAAGTTTAGGTGTTGCTTATAGTGACGACATTACAGGAGACTTAACCATCAATGTCGGAAAGCTTGCTTATACGAAAGCAGATGGTGGAAGCCTTGGTTTAAACCTACGTTACCCTGTAACGAATGATATGGATGGTACTAAAAAGAAAATTGAAGAAGTTTGTGAGGAAATTGGCTTTGAGCTTACCAATTATAGCAATTCTGCACCTCATCATGTCGATAAAAATCATCCGTTGATTCAAACCCTTCAAAAAGTGTATGAAGAACAGACAGGTGAAGAAGCAACTTTAGTTTCAATTGGTGGAGGTACATATGCAAGATCATTAGAAGCAGGCGTCGCGTTTGGACCATTGTTCCCTGGACGACCTGATGTTGCCCACCAAAAGGACGAATTTATTTTAGTCGAGGATTTACTAAAAGCGACCGCTATCTATGCTCAGGCGATATATGATTTAGCAAAATAATAGAGTAAGTAAATGGCCCGCCATGGATGGCGGGCTTATTTTTTGTTTGGATTCTGCTAACGCCGATAGAAATGGATTATCGCCGATAGAATCAAATTATCGCCGATAGAATTAAATTAACGCCGATAGAATTAAATTAACGTCGATAGAACTAAATTATCGCCGATAGAACTAAATTATTTCGTCGATAGAACTAAATTATCGCCGATAGAAAAAAATCATGAAAAAATCACACAAATTTTTTGAAGGATTTTAGCTATTTATGTAGAAAAAAGTGTTATCAATAACAAAGGAGTTGGTTAAATGATCAAAAAAGAATTAGAAATGCCACTTAGATTACGAAAATTGGAGGCACTTCTAAGAAGAGTAGATGAATCTCATCCAAAATATGCAGAAATTCGTGAGGAATTCAGAAAAAGAATATCCGGGTACCGAGGCGAACAATCTTTAAAGTATTATTTAAGCTTTTTAAAAGAAAAAGACTATCTAACTCTCCATAATTTACGACTACCAGATATCTCCGGTGAGCATTTCTTTGAAATAGACATCCTTCTAATGAGTCCCACGTTTATTTTAATCATTGATGCTAAAAATTATCGTGGAGAGCTTTATTTTGACGGGAAGTTTGACCAACTGATTCAAACAGTTGACGATAGAAAGAAAGCATACTCCTGCCCGATTGCGCAAATAAATAGACACCAGATCCAGTTAAGGCGAATGTTGCAATATTTAAAATTCCCCCCAATCCTAAGCGAAACATTAGTTATTTTTACAAACCCATCTTCTATAATCTCTGCAAGTGAAGGTCACAATCAAATTCACAAGGTCATCAAAAGTCCCAGTTTTCTTTCAAAAATAGAACTATTTGAAAAGAGACATAGAAAAGAAAATTACGAGAAAAAACAACTTCAAAAATTGTCAAAATCACTTTTGAAAAAACACACTCCATTTGATGAAGATATACTTAAACAATTTAAGAGCGACCAAAATAAATTATTAAAAGGTGTAAGTTGTCCCAAATGTGGAAAAATCCCAATGAAAAGGACACAAAGAACCTGGCATTGTTCCTCATGCTTGTATACTTCAAAAGATGCACATCTTAATTCTATAACGGATTTTCAACTTCTTATTGGAAACACGATTACAAATAGTCAATTAAGAGATTTTTTACAGTTGGATTCACCTTCTGCTGCTAGACGTATACTAGCTTCTCTTCATTTAAAAAACACTGGCACTAAACGCCATCGTGTATATTACTTCAAGTAAATCCAATCTCCTCCCCTAAGTTTCCCTTTACCCGTAAGTTTGTTAAAATGATACAATAAATATCGAAAAAGAGGGGCTTTTATATGGAGCATCAAACCCATTATTTTCTTGCACTCGCACTTCCAGCCGAGACAAAAGAGTTATTATCCAAATGGCGAGAAATGTTGGAACCACGGCTAATGTTCAAGTCTTGGGTTCATCCTGAGGATTTACATATTACGCTTGCTTTTTTGGGAGGGCAGGCATCCTTTAAACAACTCACTGATATTAAAAGGCAAATGGCCGAAATCGCCAAGCAATACGAACGTTTTACGCTTCAAATAAACGAATTGGGCACCTTTGGAAAAACAGATTCACCTCGGATTTTATGGGCTGGAGTAGAGGAGAGCGAGTCATTACGTATGCTGCAAAAAGATGTGTATCTAGCGTGTACAGACTTGGGCTTTTCTCTTGATAAGCGACGATTTACTCCGCATATTACAATGGCAAGAAGATGGAAATCGGAAAGTTCCTTTTTGCCAACACAACTACAGGATATCGTACAACCGAAGGAAGATAAATCGATCTTTAAGGCGGAGCATTTTGTCTTATACCAAACCCATCTGAACCGATCGCCAAAATATCAGCCGCTATCTATCTTTTCATTGAAATAAAAAGGGGAACTTTCGATGAGATTTGTTAAGATTTGTATTCAGATTGCGATTTTGTATCTGATTTATTGGCTGGGAACCTTGATTCAAGGGCTTTTACATACAGCCATACCGGGAAGTATCATTGGGATGATTTTGTTGTTTTTATTATTGCATACAAAAATCGTCAAAGAAAAATGGTTAGGGGATGGGGCACAATTTTTGCTCACCTATTTAGCACTTCTCTTTGTACCAGCAACCGTTGGAATCATGGATTACTTATCCTTTTTTTATGGGAAGGGCATTATCACGGTAGCTATTGTATTATTGAGTACTTTTCTTGTCATGGTAATCTCTAGTGTAGTTGGCGAAAAAATCGCGACTAGGAAAAAGCGAAGCAAGGATCTCGGGGAGGGTTACGGGGCATGAATTTCGTTTTAACAATTGCTTCTATCGTTTGTACAATTGTTATTTTTTTAATGATGACAAGGCTGTATAAACGAGTAACTCATCCATTACTAGTACCTATTGCGACGACTACGTTTGTCATCCTTATCTTCTTACTGATTTTCTCCATACCATATAAAACATATATGATGGGAGGGAAATGGATTGATGAACTACTTGGTCCTGCTGTGGTGGCATTGGCCTATCCTTTATATCAAAATCGAAAATCTTTAAAAGAATTTTTTATGCCCATTATAATAGGTGTCTTTGTAGGCTCTACTACTGGAATTGCCACAGGGCTTTATTTTTCAAAAATAGTAGGAGTAGATCCTACAATCATACTTTCCATTTCTCCAAAATCTGTTACCACACCGGTTGCGATGGATATTGCAAGTGTAACAGGTGGAATCCCTGCACTTGCAGCCGTCTATGTGATGATTGCCGGAATTTCGGGTGCCATGTTTGGTCCAATCCTATTAAAATGGGTCAAGGTCGATCACTTTGTTGGAGTGGGTTTAGGATTTGGGACTGCATCACATGGAATTGGCACATCAAGAGCGTTGGAAATTGGCACAAATGAAGGAGCAATTAGCTCGATTGCGATGATTTTAAGCGCTGTTTATACGTCAATTATATTGCCGATGCTGGTTTCTTTTTTACTATAATGAGGTGTAATAAAGTTGGGACAATTAATCAAACTGCAAGATTATATTTCACGTTATGAGGTTGATATGTTTCGGTATCCTGGACAGTTTATCCGCCTGAAAAAGCAACAATGGGGTAAGACGAAAGATAATGGTACAGATGCCCTCGATGAACGCAAACAACAATTTCTAGACCACATTTTTGAATTTCAGTTGAAGTGGGCAAGTTCTACAGTTCGAGAAAAATCATATATCGACAGAGAATTTTACCATGATCCGAATTTAAAATATTTTCTTCAACGGTTTCCAGACACCAACCTGGTCTTATACAAACCTATATTTAAATTGAAAAATGCACCTGTTGAAGTGGATATTATCATCATAAGCCCCACCACAACCTGGTTGATTACCATTCTAGAAGGTGAAGAAAACAGTGTGTTTTTAGGTTCAAATGAACGGTTCTGGACAGAAAAAAGGGGTCGTCATGATAAAAAAGTGTTATCACCGATGATTGAACTCGATCGTATGGATGGGATTGTCCGCACGATTTATTCTTTATATGGGATTGAATTACCGATTCGAAAAGTGATCTTGAATCGAACAGGTTACTTTGATTTTCCGCTTGTTCCTTATGACATAGAATTAGTGGAAAAAAGAAATTATGAAGAGTGGTTTACCTCTTTAAGAAAAATGAGTTCTCCATTAAAACATATGCAATTAAAAGCAGGCAACGCTTTACTACAATACTGTCAGACAGTTTGTGTTCGTAGAATGGATTAGGGTGCACGAGATTGCACCTTCTTTATTTTTGTTGTCATCTTATCAAAATTTGAATACTATTAAAGCATAAATGTCGAATTTGCTAGAGGATAAACTATGAAACTATTCATTTTTATTGTGAATCAAAAGGCGGGAAATGGAAAGGGATTAAGAGTTTGGAATAAGCTTAAGCAAGAACTAGAAAAGAAAAAAATCGATTACCGATCTTTCTTTACAAAATACCCAAATCATGCAGCGGAATTAGCACGACAAATAGGTTCTATGTTTGAAGATAAGGTCGAGGCCGTGGTTGCGGTTGGTGGGGATGGAACAATTAATGAGGTTGTAAATGGGATGGTGTATTACCCTGAGATAAAAGTGGGCTATATCCCCGCAGGGTCCGGAAATGATTTTTCAAGAGGATTTAATGTTCCAAGGTCCCCACTAGACGCACTAACCTTCATCGTTCGGAACAAGGCAAGTAAGGGAAAAAGGTTTGACATCGGAAAATGTAAGGTCCGAGGTAAATCGAACAGCTCTTATTTTGTAAGTAGCTTAGGTACAGGCTTTGATGCAGCAGTTTCAAAACTAACAAATGAATCGAAAATGAAAAAGTATTTAAATAAAATACATATGGGGTCTTTAGCCTATGTTGGCGCCCTAATACGACTTCTTTTTACCTATCGCCTAACAAATGTTTCGTTACACATCGATGGAAAAGACTATCAGTATGAGAATGTATGGTTTGTAACGGTATCGAATCAACCCTTTTATGGAGGGGGTATGAAAATTGCTCCCAAGGCTAATACAATGGATGGTCTCTTTGATATAACAGTGGTGCATAATCTTTCAAGAATAAAGCTTTTATTTGTCTTTGTAACGGTGTTCTTTGGCGCTCATACAAAGTTTAAAGAAATTGCTCAACATAAAGGAGCAAACATTAAGGTTGAATCAGATGAGAAAATACTAGTACATGCAGATGGTGAATTAATTGGACAAACTCCTATTCAGGTGGAAGTCCAACATAGAAAACTTCCCTTTATGGTAAAATAAGCCTAATTGGTATCATTTACTAGTGTTATTTTTCCTATTATTTATAACCGAAATGTTACTTTTTCTTGACTTTAATTGTAATTGAACGCTAAAATTTAGTAAGATAGCTATTGTTATATAGATCGTCAATAGCTGTCATTTTTTTTTAAGATTTTTTAGGAAATGTTGTGTTGAAATTGGAGATAAACTGGCTTACATACGTATTAGGCAACGAGTGGGAATTCTCCCCAGCGGGTGGTTCAACGGGAGACGCGTATTTTGCCCAATTGAATGATAAAAAAATATTTCTAAAAAGAAATTCGTCCCCATTTCTGGCCGTTCTTTCAGCAGAGGGAATTGTTCCAAAGCTGATCTGGACGAAACGTCTGGAAAATGGCGATGTTGTGACTGCACAACAATGGCTTAGTGGGAGAGAACTAAAACCAGTCGATATGTATGGTGAAAATGTAGCAGGTTTGCTCAAAAAAATTCACCAGTCGAATGAGCTTTTAGATATGCTAAGACGTATAGGGAAGAAGCCTATAGAAGCAAAGGATGTCTTGCAAGATGTTGTACGCAAATTACATCCTGATTTACGAAAAATGAATATTGTGAACAAAGCCATCGAGTTCTTAGAGAAAGAACAAGATAATGTTAAGACAGACCATATCGTCGTTTGCCATTCAGATGTCAATCATAATAATTGGTTATTATCGGACGATGATGAGCTTTACTTAATTGATTGGGATGGAGCAATGATTGCGGATCCAGCCGTTGATATTGGTATGCTTTTACATTGGTATATAAAAAAAGAAGACTGGCCAAAATGGATCAGTCTTTACGGAATGGAATTAACGGATCATTTACTTCTCCGTATGAAATGGTATGTGGTTGCACAATCCCTACATCTCTTAGGCTGGTATCAGTTGAAAAATAAGGAAAAAGAAGTTCTTCATTGGCTGCAATATTTAGAGAAGCTGTTATGAGTATTGGTCAATATCAGATATCCACTGGCTGATTTCGTTTTGATGCGATTCGATATGGTTATCAAGATGTTGGGTATATTGTCCCTGTTGACTATAAGAATAGACATCGGTTAATACCTGTTTAATGCTCTGGTCAATATTCGGATTGGCAATTAAAGATTGAATTAATCTGCCTAATTGCTCACATTCAGCAACTGTACCACAGCAATCCATTTGGTGATTTGATAGGATATCCTTTAAAATATCCATTTGATGTGTATGATTTAGAGGCATTAATAACACTTCCTTTTTGATGTTGTCTATATACTACATTTCCATGAAATGACCTTTTTTATACGATGTAAACTCAAACTCACAATGGATGGGTTTGAGTTTTTTAACGACAAAGTAAGCTTGCACGAATGCTTTGGACATGTTATTCTTTTGAGCGATACAATTTAAATGAGGTGGCAATATGCGTTTACGCAATAAACCGTGGGCAAAGGAAAAATTAGCTTCATACCCACAGTACGTAATCGATAATCCAGTTGAACATAAAGGAAACTGGAATCAAATTTTTGGAAATGATAATCCAATTCATATAGAAGTAGGTACTGGAAAAGGTAGATTTGTAACAGAAATGGCAAAAGCTCATCCTGATATCAACTATATTGGGATTGAATTATATGAAAGTGTGATCGTTTCTGCATTAGATCATGTAATTGAAGCAGAAATTCCGAATATCAAATTGTTAAATCAAAATGCAGCAAATCTTAGGGAGTTTTTTGAAAAAGGTGAAGTTGATAGAGTTTATCTTAACTTTAGTGACCCTTGGCCAAAGGTGCGTCATGAAAAACGTCGCCTAACCTACAAAACATTTTTAAAGATGTATGAGGATATTCTAGTTGATGATGGAGAAATCCATTTTAAAACAGATAATCGAGGGTTATTTGAATACTCGCTAAGAAGTTTTTCAGAATATGGTCTCCTTTTGACATTTGTAAGTCTTGACCTGCATAAATCTGATTTTGAAGGAAATATCATGACGGAGTATGAAGAAAAGTTTTCCGAAATGGGGCATCCTATTTATCGTTCCGAAGTTCGATATCAGAATAAATAACCATAACGTATCCCATGAACCATCCGGTTTATGGGTTTTTTATTTTATAAAATTCTTAATAATGATAAAATGAAGGCATCATAACTAGAGGGGTGAGGAAGAATGGAGCAGCTAATAATTGGTGATATTACACTTACTTGGCTTAATGGGGGAGTAACAAATTTAGATGGTGGGGCTATGTTTGGTGTTGTCCCTAAGCCACTATGGTCAAAAAAATATCCACATAATGAAAGAAATCAAATTGAGCTTCGAACGGATCCAATTCTTGTCAAAGCTGGCGCAAAAAATATTTTAATTGAATCTGGGATTGGTAATGGGAAGCTAAATGATAAACAAAAACGGAATTTTGGAGTTCTTGAGGAATCCTCAATTGATCAATCATTGGCAGAGCTTGGGCTATCAACAAGCGATATTGATCTTGTCCTAATGACTCATCTTCACTTTGACCATGCATGTGGTCTTACAAAATGGGATAATGGTAAATTGGTTCCAACATTTGATAGCGCTGTCATTTATGCTTCTGATGTAGAATGGGAAGAAATGCGAAATCCAAATATCCGTTCAAAATCGACGTACTGGAAGGAAAATTGGGAAGCAATTCAACATCAAGTGAAGACTTTCTCAAGGCAGCTTGAGGTTGCTCACGGAATTACAATGGTACATACTGGTGGGCATAGTGATGGTCATTCCATCATCTTATTTGAAAGCCAAGAGGAAATGGCAATTCATATGGCTGATATTATGCCAACCCATGCACATCAAAATGTGTTATGGGTCTTGGCATATGATGATTACCCAATGAAATCCATTGAGCAAAAACAAAAATGGATGGAAAAAGGTCTTGAAAAAGAAGCTTGGTATGTTTTTTACCACGATGCTTATTATCGAGCCATCAAGTGGAATCAATCAGGAGAAATAATTGATTCTTTGAAAAGAGATCGAAAATAATAAAAAAGCTTATAAGGTCTTCTTATAAGCTCATCTATTTTATAAAGGGTTCACCTCTAAAATAGAACCTGTTTTTGCATCTATAACGAATTCAAATTGGTGGCTTTCTTGATTTAGCTTACGGGAAATGCCACCTTTATACACTTGATACTGAATTCCTGACTTTGAGTACTCTTCTGGATTCATTTGAATCCAGGAACCATCAATAGGACCATTTTTTTTGAAAGCTTCTTTTGCTATTTTTAATGCTTTGTCACCTGGAATCAAGGAGTCACTTAGTGCTTCTTTTAGTAGAAGAGCACTTGCAAAACCGACACCAAAGCCAAGTAGAAATTTATTCCAGCCCATTTTATCCCTCCTAAGCGAACTTAATTCTTACCATAAGTATACCGAGATTTTATAAAAATCGCTATGTTCCCTATGGTAACAAAAAAACAATTTCGATATACTAAATATTGTACATAAATAGAATCAATCATAACAACGTTTTTACCCGGAAGGAGAATAACAGTGAAACAGGATACACTAGAGCTATTTAAAACGTTAACAGAGCTTCCCGGAGCTTCAGGAAATGAACACCAGGTAAGAAAGTTTATGCGCACTCAGTTAGAAAAATACTCAGATGAGGTTGTACAAGATGGATTAGGTAGTATTTTTGGAGTACGTCACAGTAAAGCTAATGGTCCAACAGTCATGGTTGCAGGCCACATGGACGAAGTTGGATTCATGATCACTTCCATTACCGAAAATGGAATGCTACGTTTCCAAACACTTGGTGGCTGGTGGAGCCAAGTGCTTTTAGCACAAAGAGTCCAAATAATAACAGATAATGGTCCAGTTATTGGGGTGATTGGGTCAATCCCGCCACATCTTTTAGAAGAGAGCCAACGTAATAAACCAATGGATATTAAGAATATGCTAATTGATATTGGTGCTGACGATCGTGAGGACGCGATTCGTATTGGAATTAAGCCTGGTCAGCAAGTTGTACCGATTTGTCCATTTACACCAATGGCAAATGAAAAGAAGATTTTAGCTAAAGCATGGGATAACCGCTATGGCTGTGGACTTTCTATTGAGTTATTGAAGGAGCTACAAGGCGTAGAACTTCCAAATACTCTTTACTCTGGAGCAACTGTTCAAGAAGAGGTTGGTTTAAGAGGAGCGCGAACTTCTGCAACTATGATAAAACCTGATATTTTCTTTGCACTAGATGCTAGCCCAGCTAATGATATGTCAGGAGATAAAAATGCCTTTGGTAAACTTGGACACGGTGCTTTACTTCGTATTTTTGATCGTTCCATGATTACGCACCGTGGTATGCGTGAATTTGTTCTGGATACTGCTGAATCAAATAACATTAAGTATCAGTACTTTGTTTCTCAAGGTGGAACAGATGCTGGCCAAGTTCATCTTGCAAATGAAGGTGTGCCATCAGCCGTTATTGGTATTTGTTCACGTTATATTCATACACATGCTTCTATTATCCATGTTGATGATTATGCAGCTGCAAAAGAATTACTAGTTAATCTAGTAAAGTCATCAGACCGCACAACAGTTGATTCCATTCGTCAAAATGGGTAATAATATGTAAACATGCTCGGCATTTGCCGAGCATTCATTTTGAAAATGAGGTGTTTTTTTGATGTTACAAGTTGCAATAGGTACGAAAAATCCTGCAAAAGTAGATGCAATTATAAATGGATTTGCGGGCATTGAAGCAAACTTCTTACCCATATCCGTATCCTCAGGGGTATCTGCCCAGCCATTTTCAGATGAAGAAACCATTCGGGGGGCAATAAATCGTGCTACATCTGCTCTAGAAAAAGAAGGGGCTGACCTTGGGATTGGTCTTGAGGGTGGTGTCGTTGAGTCTGAATTTGGGTTATTTTTATGTAATTGGGGTGCAATCGTTGACAAGAACAATGAACCGATCATTGCTGGTGGGGCAAGAATTCTTCTCCCAGATGAGATTGCAGAGAAATTAAAAAAAGGCATTGAGCTGGGAGATGTCATGGCGGAATTCACAAAGAAAAAAGACATTCGAAAGGCTGAAGGTGCGATCGGCATCTTCACAAACCATTATGTTAACCGAAAAGATATGTTTACCCATGTCGTCAAACTCCTAGTCGGTCAATTTACATACAGAAAATAGAACTAAAAGTACATCCGATAAAAATGGTACTTATTACATATTGATTAAAATTATAAGATTAGTCTTGCAACCTAGAAAATAATAGGTTTATTATAGAAAATAGAGAAATAGAGGTAAGTCTACCTGTTTAAGGGGTGAGAGAAATTGAAACGAGGAAAGGTCCTTTTTCTAACCTTATTATTAATAGTAGGACTTTTGGCAGGTTGTGCGTCAGTTGAAGATGAATCAAAGGAAACAATTTCAACTGTCGAAACGGCATTTAACGCCCAACCTGAAAAAACAAATAGTGAGAATGGGGATGTATCCTTTTATCTACCTTCTACTATGAAAATAGAAGAGAAGGATGAAAATAACGTAATCCTTCAAAAAGGAAACCAAACCTTCATTTTATTTGTAAATCCAAATGAAGATCGGACCAGCGATGCTCTGTATAAGGAAATTGACAAAGAAAAGTTTGTAGTTGATCAAATCTTTACAGACAAAGAACGATATGGATATGTAAAAGCATATGAAATCGAGGACAAGCTTTACCTTTTATCTGTTGGCATAGGCGGCGTAAAAATGACAACAGAAGTGAAGGTAAGCGAGATCTCGGAAAGTGCTTCAGAGATGATGAAAATTGTTTCATCCGTTCAGTATTAAACGTAACTTAAAGCCCCACTACTTGGTAGGGGCTTTTATTTGTTTTTAGACAAAGAATATATGATAATAAGTGCATATGGAATTTGGAGGTTATAAACATGAAGAAACTTGAAAATATAGATCAATATCAGGAGATAATCCAGAACGGAAAGAACATTTTAATGTTTTCAGCAGATTGGTGTCCAGATTGCCGTTTTATCGACCCATTCTTACCTGAAATTGAAAGTTCATTCCCAGATTATACATTTTATTATGTAGATCGTGATGAGTTTATAGATTTATGTGCGACCCTAAATGTGTTTGGTATTCCTAGCTTTGTCGCGTATGAGAATGGGAAAGAAACGGGCCGATTTGTAAGTAAGGACCGTAAAACGAAGGAAGAAATTGAACAGTTCATTAATGAGCTCTCTTAAAACAACTAAAAAAGAGAGGAGAATGATTCTATGGACTCAAACAAGAGTAAAATGGACTCGAAGAAATTAAAGAAAATCATTCAGGATAAACTTGCAAAGCATAACTGGCAATTCTCTTTTGATCCTAAAAAGGATACTTTACGTATCGAGGATAAGGAGACGAAAAGAGGAACGACCGTTACCCTTCCAGGGATTGTAGCGAAATACCAAGAAGAGGGGCAAGCAAGTCTTGATGAGGTAATCTATTATATTGAAGAATCCTTAATGGTTATGAATAGTGAGCTTGAACTTGAAGGAAAAGAAAAAAATATTTTTCCTGTCATTCGTTCAACCTCGTTTCCAACTCAATCAAATGACGGGGAAGATTTAGTGTATGATGACCATACGGCTGAAACAAGAATTTATTATGCTCTCGATTTAGGAAAAACATATCGTTTAATTGATCAGGGATTACTTGAAAAGGAAAATTGGAAATTTGAACGAATTCGCGAAATTGCAAGGTTCAATCTTCGTTCACTGGATGTTTCGTATAAAACGGATGAGGTTGCAGGAAATACCTTTTATTTTATCAATAAAAATGATGGGTATGATGCAAGCCGTATTTTGAATGATGCATTTTTACAAAAAATGAGCCAGCAAATGAAAGGTACGATGGCAGTGGCTGTGCCACACCAGGATGTTCTGATAATAGTGGATATACAAAATGAAACGGGATATGACATTCTTGCACAGATGACCATGAGCTTTTTTGCGAGTGGACGTGTACCAATTACAGCACTTTCATTTTTATATGAAAATGGTGAACTTGAACCAATTTTTATCCTTGGAAAAAATCGACCAAGAAAATAATCTACTAAATCAAAAGTCGCTAGGAAAACTAGCGGCTTTTTTGTTACAATAAAGAATAGAATTAAAATGGAAGAGTGATAGTTGTGAATTGGATAAAAAGATTACTACATTTTTTTAAGGCGGACGATGACGATCCAATTGAAATAAATACGACTCAAATCCGACAAAACAAACATATTGAAGCGAGAGTTACATATGAATACCCAAAGGGGAATTTTCGATTTCCAGTCATTCCTGATCAAGAAAACAGAAACACAGAAAAGGTACAGACCAGGCGGACTCAGCAAACAAGTACCTCACAACCAAAAAGGAATACGAATCCTAAACCCGTTGTGAAGATACAAGAGAAACAACCATTTCGGCCAACTGAAACGCCTTCCCCAGTATATGGGCTAAGTAAGCCAAAGCCTCATGAAACAATAGAGTTTGAACTTCCTTCAACACCTATCACGGATACAGAATCAATTGCTAGGGCATGGAAAGAAGCACAAGAAGAAGTGGCACCTACAATTCTACGAACTGAGCAAGTCAAACCTGAACTTCAGGTTGTTTCCGATAAAGATAAGCAGCAAAAGGTTGCCAGCTTTGCGGATCAATTAATAAGGGAAGAAGATGCTAAGGTAGAACCAGATTTTACAGAGCCATCTGCCCTAAATGCTAGTAGTGAAGAAGCACCGATTCAGGTTCCAATCCAAGATACTAGTATAGAGGAAGCACCGATTCAGGTTCCAATCCAAGATACTAGTATAGAGGAAGCGCCGATTCAGGTTCCAATCCTAGATGCTAGTATAGAGGAAGCACCGATTCAGGTTTCAAGCCAAGATGCTAGTATTGAGGAAGTACCGATTCAGGTTTCAAGCCAAGATGCTAGTATTGAGGAAGTACCATTACAGACTTCTAATATGGATGTGCCTACGGCTTCTATTGAGCCGAAAGTGATAGAACAAGATATGATAGAAACTGAAAGTATGAGAGAAGAACCACTTATACCTGCTGATCATAGGGAAAGTGTGGAAGTAAGTGTAGAACCTAAAACGGAAGTAAATGAAGAAACCGTTGAAGTTGATGTGGATGTTCCTTCCGCTGAACAAATACAGAAGCAAGAACAGACTAGTTCGGAGTCCAGAAGGTCCCATATTCCTTTTAATGTTTTAATGTTTAAAAAGGATAAACAGAAATTGTCACAAAAGGAAACGAGACCTGACAGTCAACCAACCTCTAATGCGTCTATCGAAACTGATAGAAAACAGGAACAACCAAACCAGCAGGTAACGTCTAATCAAATAGAACAACCAAACCAGCAGGTAACGTCTAATCAAATAGAACAACCAAACGAGCAAGAATTAGAAATGCATCTACAAAACGAAGAGCCTATCTCAAGCTACTCGTTCCCGGGCTTATCATTTCTAAATGCTCCACCTGCCGAGCAACAAGACGACAGTCAGTGGCTTTTGGAACAGAGAAATATTCTAGACCAAACTCTTCGAAATTTCAAAGTGGGTGCAAAAGTCGTAAATGTAACACAGGGACCGGCAGTTACTCGATTTGAAGTCCATCCTGAACCTGGAGTAAAAGTAAATAAAATTACAAATCTATCAGATGATATTAAATTGAGTTTGGCTGCTAAGGATATTCGAATTGAAGCACCAATTCCAGGAAAAAATACAATTGGAATTGAAGTGCCGAATAAAAAAAGCAAGCCTGTCCTTTTAAAAGAAATTATCCAAAGCTCAGAATTTACATCGAATCCATCTCCATTAACCGTGGCAATGGGTCTCGACATTTCGGGTAAGCCGATTGTGACAGATTTGCAAAAAATGCCGCATGGATTAATCGCCGGAGCAACTGGTTCAGGTAAAAGTGTTTGTATCAATGCAATGCTTGTTAGTTTACTTTATAAAGCTTCTCCAGATGAAGTAAAGTTACTCTTGATTGATCCAAAAATGGTGGAACTTGCGCCATATAATCATATTCCGCATCTTGTAAGTCCTGTTATTACGGATGTAAAGGCCGCAACGGCTTCTCTTAAGTGGGCTGTAGAGGAAATGGAAAGAAGATATGAATTATTTGCCCATACTGGAGTTCGTGATATTGGAAGATATAATGAAATGGTCAAGAAACATGATGAAAAAAGTGGTAAGCTTCCATATCTCGTCATTATCATTGACGAGTTAGCAGATTTGATGATGGTTGCTCCAGGGGATGTGGAGGATTACATCTGCCGTATTGCGCAGAAAGCAAGAGCGTGCGGAATCCATTTGATTCTTGCGACACAACGACCATCTGTTGATGTCATCACTGGATTAATTAAAGCTAATATTCCAACACGTATCGCATTTTCAGTATCTTCACAGGTGGATTCAAGAACAATCATTGATTCAAGTGGAGCAGAAAAACTACTTGGTAAAGGGGATATGCTATTCCTTGAGAATGGTTCATCAAAGCCATTCCGTGTTCAAGGAAATTTTGTTTCCGATGATGAAATTGAAGCCGTTGTTGATTTTGTGAAAGCAGAAATGAAACCAAGCTACATGTTTGAGCAAGATGAGCTTTTAAAGAAGGCTTCCATTTCAAATGAAGAGGATGAGTTATTTTTAGAAGCTTGTGAGTTTGTGTTAGAACATGGGGGAGCATCTACCTCGAGTGTCCAACGACGATTTAGAATAGGTTATAATCGTGCAGCACGCCTTATTGATATGATGGAGGAACAGGGAATTATCTCTGAGTCCCGTGGTAGTAAACCGCGTGAAGTTTTAATAACAGAAGAGGAACTAGCTGAGATTTATGAGGGCTGATAACATTTGTTATCGGTCTTTTTGCATACAGTTAAAAAGACCTACTTAACACAAAAATCAGCAGAGCCAAAGGTTATTTCTATGGTCCAACGTTCATAATAAGGATAACTCATCCCACAATGCTTCTTAGTATGTGGGACAAACTACATATCTTCGACGAAATTCTAGTCATTTTTTCGTAATGGTCTTAACCATTGATTAGTGCTATAATGAAAAAATGTGAGATGATTGTATATTACATAAAATTCATTAGCACCGATCTCAAAATCATGGGTACAATTATCAAAACTAGATGAATTTCATATACTGTCTTACAGATAGACATTGTTGGAGGTTCTTTATATGACAGTTTACCACTTCGTTGGAATCAAAGGTACTGGCATGAGTTCATTGGCACAGATACTTCATGACATGAATTATGAAGTTCAAGGGTCTGACCATGAAAAATTTTATTTCACACAAAAACCCCTAGAGGAACGCGGAATAAAAATATTGCCCTTTGATCAGGACAATATTCATGAAGGTCTGACGGTTATTGCCGGGAATGCCTATCCTGATACACATGAAGAAATAGCAAAAGCAATTGAAATGGAGTTACCTGTTATTCGATACCACCGTTTCTTAGGTGAGTTTATGAAACAATATACGAGCGTTGCTGTAACAGGCTCCCATGGAAAAACTTCTACAACTGGCTTACTTGCACATGTATTGCAGGGAGCAGAGCCAACTTCTTATTTAATCGGTGATGGTACTGGGGTTGGATCCGAGAATAATAAAAACTTTGTGTTTGAAGCATGTGAATACAGACGACATTTCTTAAGCTATCATCCTGACTATGCGATTATGACAAATATTGACTTTGATCATCCAGATTATTTCGCAAATGTTGATGACGTATTTAATGCCTTTCAAGAAATGGCACTTCAGGTGAAAAAGGGAATTATTGCATGTGGAGATGATGAGTACCTTCAAAGCATCCAAGCAAAGGTTCCTGTTGTTTTCTATGGATTTGGTGAAGAAAATGATTTCCAGGCACGAAATATTAAAAAGAGCACGGAGGGTACGACCTTCGATGTGTTTGTACGTAATACATTCTTTGCTACTTTTTCAATCCATGGATACGGAAATCATAATGTATTAAATGCTTTAGGTGTGATTACACTCTGCCACTATGAGAATATTGATGTGTCCATTATTCAAGAGCGTTTATTAAGCTTCCAAGGTGTGAAGAGAAGATTTTCCGAAAAGCAAGTGGGAGATCAAATCTTAATTGATGACTACGCACATCATCCAACGGAAATCAATGCTACTATTGAGGCAGCACGGCAAAAATACCCTGACCGTGATATAATAGCGATTTTTCAGCCACATACGTTTACAAGAACACAAACGTTTTTAGATGACTTTGCGACAAGTTTGGAAAAAGCGGATCAAGTATATCTTTGTGATATTTTTGGATCAGCTCGCGAGAATAAAGGTGAACTTTCAATTGTAGACTTACAAGGTAAAATTCCTGGAGCTGAATTAATTAAAGAGGATAATACTTCTATACTTAAAAAACACGAGAACAGTGTGTTGATTTTTATGGGAGCAGGAGATATTCAAAAATTTCAAGACGCGTACGAAAAAGCTTCTGTTTAAACAAAAAAGACCTTTGCGATTTAATCTTGCAAAGGTCTTTTATCAATTATTTAAGATTTTCTGGATTTAATGGTTCAAGCTCTGGGATGACGAAACGGCCATCTTTTCGGATGAGTACATCATCGAAATAGATTTCCCCACCGCCATATTCAGGGCGTTGGATATTAACCATATCCCAGTGGATATTTGAGTTATTTCCGTTGTAGGCATCATCATAGGCTTGCCCAGGTGTGAAGTGGAAGCTGCCATCTATCTTTTCATCAAATAGAATGTCCTGCATTGGATGTTGGATATATGGATTTACTCCGATTGCAAACTCACCGATATAACGTGCCCCTTCATCTGTATCTAGAATTTTATTGATACGCTCTGTATCGTTCGCTGTTGCTTCTACAATTTTTCCATCCTTGAATGTTAGGGAAACATTTTCAAACGTGAAGCCTTGATACGGTGATGGCGTATTATAGGTTAGGGTACCATTGATTGAATCACGAACAGGTGCCGTATATACTTCACCATCTGGAATGTTCATTTCACCAGCACATTTGATAGCTTTGATCCCTTTAATAGAGAAAGTAAGGTCAGTACCTGGTCCAGTAAGGCGAACCTTATCTGTCTTGTCCATAAGTTCCACAAGGGCATCCATTGCATTGCTCATTTTTCCATAGTCTAGATTACAAACATTAAAATAAAAATCTTCAAATGCTTCTGTGCTCATTTTTGCAAGCTGCGCCATTGAAGAATTTGGGTAACGAAGAACGACCCATTTTGTCTTTGGTACACGAATTTCACGATGCACCTTTTTACCAACTGTATTTCCTTCAATCTTCATTTTATCATCTGGAACATCTGCAAGTTCATTAATGTTATCACCAGAACGTAAGCCGATATAGGCATCCATCTTACTCATCACTTTTGCTTCAAAATCTGCTTTCATCTCAAATTGCTTTTCTTGTGCTCCAAGTAATAGCGCACGGTCAACTTGATGGTCCTTTAATGATACAAATGGGTACCCACCTGCTTTATATGCTTCATTAATTAACGCGATTACAAGTTCGCGTTGTAAGCCAAAGTTTTCAATTAGTACTTTTTCACCTTCTTTGAGGCGTACAGAATAATTAATTAAATTGCGAGCGAGTGTTTCAATACGTGGATCTTTCATGTTTATTTGCCTCCATATCTTAATTGCTTATGTACAATCTTATTGTAACCTAATAGAAGAAAATTGTTTACTAAAATTCCGTGAAGGATTTTAAAAGGAAATGTCGAAACTTTAACTGTAGGGGTATATGATTAATACTAGTAAAGATGGGTAAGAAAGATATAGGAGGTGCACCAAGATGATTCTTATCGTTTACATAAGTGTTGCAGTAATTGCGGTGGCATTTTTAATTTTAGTTGTTTATCTCTCTAGGACACTGCGTTCACTTCAAAACACATTGGATAATGTGGCGGGAACCTTATCTGGGCTAGAAAAACAAATGGAAGGTGTCACAAGTGAAACGACGGCACTGTTGCATAAAACAAATAAGCTTGCAGAAGATATTCAGCAGAAGTCTGAAAGCCTAAATACTGTTGTAGATGCTGTTAAAGATGTCGGAACTTCATTGCAACGCTTTAATCAATCCATAGGTAATGTGACAGAAGAGGTTGCTGTGCAATTGGATAAAAACAAAACCAAAATCTCACAATTTGTTCAAGTTGGGAATGCTGTAATAGAGGTGTGGGATAAATGGAAAGATAAGAAACAAAAGCATGATAAACATTTTTCGAATTAAAGAAAGGGGATTCCAATGGGAAAAAATAGTGGATCAAACTTTATTCTTGGAACAATTGTAGGTGCAGCGGTAGGAGCTGCTACAGCACTATTTCTAGCACCAAAAACAGGCCAGGATTTACGTAAGCAGATTAATGACCAAGCCTCTGTTGTAAAGGAAAAAACAAATTCACTTTCTAAAACGATTTCTGAACAGTCTAATCAAATTTTAACAAAAGTAAAAGATTTTAAGGCTCCTACTGGTCAAAATAGCCAGGAACCAGAAGCTGCTGGAACTACAACAACACCTTCAGAAGATTCGGATCGAGTTGAGGAACATCCTAAAAATGAAGAATTATTCCAAGAAAAGCTAGCAGAAGCTCAGCAAGCCTTCACGGAAGCCGAGAAAAACACACAAACAATTGAGTAGGAGAGATGGAAAGATGGCGAAAACAAAGATTGAGACTATTGAAGAGTTCAACCAAGTTCTTGAAAAAGAAAATAAGTTTATTTTAATCAAGCACAGTTTAACATGTCCAATAAGCAAAGCAGCGTTTGAGGAGTATGAGCAATTTGTGGCAGAGCATGAGAATGTACCAACTTATTATCTTTATGTCCAAGAAGCAAAAGAACTTTCTACTTACATTGCGGAACACTTTGAAATTAAACATGAGTCACCACAGGCACTTCTATTTGAGGATGGTAAGGTTAAATGGAATGCCTCTCATCGAAGTATTACAAAACAGTCATTAGTCGCAGCAGGCGAATAACAAAAGAGTCCATGGCTCACATAGCCATGGACTCTTTTTTTTATGAAATTGATTTTTCTGACCAAACAATGTCTAAATAATCGCCTGGTGACAGGACATCATAAAATGTGCATTCTTCTCCATTTTTTAATAGCTTAAACCTTCCAATTGAACCTGTAGGTAATTGGATATCGACAAAGCGAAATAGATCCTGAAAAATAAAAGGTTCCACTTCTTTTGTTCTCATTTGGAGTTGATCACCGTGTTTAAGAATCTCATCTTCATGAAGAATTTCCCCATTTCGATAAAACTCATGTAATGGCTTTTTAAGGGATATCATTTTCTCTTGAAAGAATACTTCAATTGTATAGTCCATTTGAATTTTTTGTATTTCTGCAAATAAACGTAAGGTTGGGGGCGTCCCCGGCTCTATTTCAAAGGAGTCCTCGTCCATAAATGTTGAATGTATGGGTATCTTTACTCCGTTTTTCGTTATCTTACTGGAAAATTGTTCGAACTGGATGTTTTGCTCGTTTAATGAAATCGTAAACTCATTTATCAAATCATCATGGAATGGATAGTTACTTATCTCGATCATTTCTTCAATCGTTTCAGGAAAATAAAACGATATTTCATCATGGTCTTGGACAAAACTTTCAGGACTAGCTAATTGATGATTTTGCTTAATAGTACCTGTTATCACAACTTCTTCGCCATTCATGTAAATTCTTTTTTGAGGAATATCGTCAATCAGTTCTTTAATCATCACGGTTGCTTTTGCACCGTCTTTTCCTTTGCTAACTATGATTTCATCACCATTTGTAATTTCATCCTCAAATGAACATGGTACCCCATTTTTTAAAAGGACAGGAGGCTCTCCATATCCTCCTGGAATGGTGATGGTCTGATGGTTTACCTTTACAATCATCGCCAACCCAGGTTTTCCATATAACGTATGCAGCTTTATTCCTGCTGCTAGTAAGCTATCTCCCACAGTTAAACGTTTCATTTCAAAAAGTCTCACTGATTTTTGATTGACTGTTACGTTGACATAGTGGACAGGTGATTGGCTTGATGCAACTGCTATACCAATAGGTGTTACGAGTTCAGGACCTTTCTTAATATGCTCCGTCATTTCAATCTGATTAATGGCATCAATACCTCGAATTGCAACACGATTATCTGGCAATCCTAGTAAGTTCGCAAGGCGTTTTGGAAGTTCAGGCGTTAAGCTACCTCCACCAACAAGCATGACAGCCTTAGGAGATTTATGTTTATTTAAACTTAGTATCTCACTTTGAATCGATTCTGCTAATCGGTCAATCGAGTCAGAAATTTTTTCAATCACTTCTAGCCTGCTGATTTCAGATTCAAAGCCAAGAATGTCGACGACTTGAATGATGTCATTAGCTAATAAATCACGTTTTGCTTGCTCGGCTAATGGAAAGTCGAGGAGGAGTTGGTCACTAATTGCTTCTGTAATCTCATCCCCAGCAACTGGTACCATTCCATAAGCAACAACGGTTCCTTCATCCGTAATGGCAATGTCAGAAGTCCCTGCACCAATATCAACTAACGCTACGTTTAATCTTCTCATCGACTGTGGAATGAGCACATTAATGGCAGCGATAGGCTCAAGAGTGAGTGCCTGAATATCAAGGTCTGCTCGATGCAGAGCCGATATTAATGATTCAACTACCACTTTAGGTAGGAAAGTCGAGATGATTTCAACGCTGGCTTCATTTCCTTGCTGGTCAATTAAGCTCCCTATTTCTTGATTGTCCAAAAAGTAGTGAATGACGGAGTAACCTACACAGTAGTAATCATGACTTTTTTCAGACTGATTTTTTTCGGCTAATGCATATTGCGCCTTTTGGACAGCACTTAACTCTAAATGTAAAATATCTTCCTTCTGAATCAAAGGCTTTGAAGAAATCTGTATTGTTTCTCTGGATCGTTCTGTTTTTAAGGATCTTCCTGCAGCAGCAACAGCTGCTTTTGTTAATTTACCATGCTTTACCTCTAGTGTTTCTTTAATGTCACGTATTACATTAGAGACAGCAATAATATCATGAATTTGCCCATCAACCATTGCTCTTTCCTTATGTTCACGTATTACAATGTCAATTATTTTAAAGGAGGAGCCCGTTTTTTCGACAATAAGTCCGACTACAGAACGTGTCCCAATGTCAAGTGCAAAAATTGTAGATTTTTTTTCCATTATGTATTCACCTATTATTTATAAGAGTCATATTATACTTTATTGCTTAAAAGCGTTTAAGTAATAAAAAAATTCGTGACAGTTCGAACGATTTCGTTTATAATGAATTTTAATTACTTGAAATGTACCATATTTTCATTTAGATTGCGACATATAGCTTGTGAAGAAAGGAAGAGTGAGATGAGTAAAGCAGAATTGGATAATCTTCGCGATAGAGTTGAAGAAATTAATCTTGAAATTCTAAAACTTATTAGCGAACGTGGTAAATTGGTTCAAGAGATTGGAAAAGTAAAAGAGACACAAGGTGTTAATCGTTATGATCCGGTACGCGAAAGAAAAATGTTAAATAATATTTTGGAGCATAATGAAGGACCATTTGAAACATCAACCATTCAACATATCTTCAAAGAAATCTTTAAAGCAGGTCTTGAGATACAAGAAGATGATCATCGCAAAGCTCTCCTTGTTTCACGTAAGAAAAAGCCTGAAGATACAATTGTAGATGTAAAAGGTGTTAAAATTGGAAATGGCACACAGCAATTTATCGTTGGTCCTTGTGCAGTTGAAAGCTATGAGCAAACAGCTGCAGTTGCAGCAGAAGCGAAAAAATATGGCTTACGATTACTTCGTGGTGGAGCCTTTAAACCAAGAACATCACCTTATGACTTCCAAGGATTAGGTCTAGAAGGATTACAAATTCTAAAACGTGTTGCTGACGAGATGGATATGGCTGTTATCAGTGAAATTGTAAACCCAGCAGACATTGAAGTTGCTTGCGATTACATTGATGTTATTCAAATCGGTGCACGTAACATGCAAAACTTTGAATTATTAAAGGCAGCAGGTTCAGTAAAGAAACCTGTATTATTGAAACGTGGATTAGCTGCTACGATCGATGAGTTCGTAAATGCAGCAGAATATATTATCTCTCAGGGCAATGACCAAATCATTCTTTGTGAAAGAGGTATCCGTACTTACGAAAAAGCGACTCGAAATACATTAGATATTTCTGCGGTTCCAATCTTAAAACAAGAAACACACTTACCAGTATTTGTTGACGTAACACATTCAACTGGACGTCGTGATTTATTATTGCCATGTGCAAAAGCAGCTCTAGCAATTGGAGCAGATGGTGTCATGGCGGAGGTACATCCAGATCCAGCCGTTGCTTTATCAGACTCAGCACAGCAAATGGATTTTGATCAATTTGAAAAATGGATTACAGAACTTAAGGCATCTCAAGCTGTTCGTGTATAGTTTTCATGAAAACCTCCTACTACTATAGTGGGAGGTTTTTTTGAGCTTTTTTTAACGAAATTGTTAAAAAGTGCACAAAGTAATTGCCCTAATAAACTAAGTAGCGTATGATAATCTACATAAAGTAAGCAAATATGACATTTGTTTGTATAAAAAAGTTCATACTACATATAAGTGGTAACTTGAAATAAGGAGTGCTGTCAATGAATGTGACAATTTATGATGTTGCAAGGGAAGCCAATGTTTCAATGGCAACCGTATCACGTGTTGTAAATGGTAACCCTAATGTAAAACCAACAACCCGAAAAAAAGTACAGGAAGCAATTGATCGATTAGGCTATCGTCCAAATGCTGTGGCAAGGGGATTAGCAAGTAAGAAAACAACAACAGTCGGAGTAATCATTCCAGATATCTCTAATATTTTTTATTCAGAGCTTGCACGTGGAATTGAAGATATTGCGACCATGTACAAATACAATATTATCCTTAGCAACTCGGACCAAAACAAGGATAAAGAATTTCATCTTTTAAATACAATGCTTGGAAAGCAAGTAGACGGTATTGTATTTATGAGCGGAAATATTACAGAAGAACATGTCCAAGAATTCGAAAAATCTCCTGTGCCGATTGTATTAGCTGCCTCAGTAGAAAACACAAATTCAGTTCCAGCCGTGACGATTGATGTTGAACAAGCATCATATGATGCGGTTATTGAATTAACTAAAAGAGGTCATAAAAAAATTGCCTTTATTAGTGGGTTATTAAATGAACCGATTAATGGTGAAAAGAAACTGGCTGGTTATAAACGTGCAATCGAAGATGCGGGTCTTTCTTACAATGAAGAATATGTGATCGAGGGTGATTACACATATGATTCTGGTATTGAAGGATTCGAGAAAATCCATGAATTAGCTGATAAGCCGACAGCTGTCTTTGTGGGTTCAGATGAAATGGCATTAGGTGTCATCCATTGTGCACAAGATTTAGGCTATTCAATCCCTGATGACTTTGAAGTGATTGGCTTTGATAATACACGCTTAGCGCTGATGGTACGTCCACAGCTAACATCAGTTGTTCAACCAATGTATGATATTGGTGCAGTGGCAATGCGATTACTAACAAAGTTCATGAACAAAGAAAATGTAGAGGAACAAATTGTGGTTTTACCACACCGTATTGAATTTAGAAAATCAACAAAACAATAAGGTATGAAGAAAACACGGCAATCGCCGTGTTTTCTATTTATTTATTACGAATCGGATAAAGGGTTTTGGTAACGGTTAGCGCATTTTTTTCCTCAATTTCCGATTTTCTAGGGATAGGTGGATAAATAGTCGGTTCATCATCCCAGAATGAAGGAAGAGTTAACTTAGCCATTGGTTGCCATTTATTGATCCAATCAATTGGAAGGGGACCATCTATTTCCGATTTTTCAATCATTTCAAGCCAAATTAAAGACCATGCCCTTGGTACAACTCTCCATATATCATAGCCACCCCCACCTACTGCAATCCAGCGACCATCACAATATTGGTCAGCAAGCTTGTGGGCAAGCTTAGGAATTTCTCGATAGATTTTCATAGTGGTCGACAAATGGGTTAATGGATCATAATAATGAGAGTCTACACCATTTTGTGTAAAGATGACGTCTGGTTTAAAAAATTCGGCTACCTCTGTAAAGGCCGTAGTGTAGGCGTGCAACCATGATTCATCCTCGGTAAATGCATCTAATGGGACATTGAAGGAATAGCCGTAACCTTTGCCTGAGCCCCTCTCAGTGACGTTTCCTGTACCAGGAAAGAGATAGCGTCCTGTCTCATGAATGGAAAGAGTGCATACATCAGGATCATCATAAAATGTCCATTGTACACCATCACCATGATGTGCATCAGTATCAACATATAACACTTTAACATTATATTTCTTTTGCATATAACGTATGGCAACGGCACTGTCATTATATACACAAAATCCGGAAGCTTTCCCCCGAAATCCATGATGTAATCCACCACCGAGATTAAGAGCATGCTTTGACTTTCCAGACATTACATGGTCAACGGCAGAAAGGGTAGCTCCAACCAACAAAGCGCTCGCTTCGTGCATCCCTGGAAAAATGGGTGTATCCTCAGTGCCAATTCCATAGCTATGTCCAACCTCTTCAGAGAGTTTACCTTCTCCAGCTAACTTGACCGCATCGATGAATCTAGGGTCATGAACAAGCTTCAATTCCTCGTCGGTTGCCATTCTAGGAGGTATAATATCCGAGTCATCTAACAAATTGATACTTTTGAGTAGATCATATGTAAGCTTTACCCTTGTTTGATTAAAGGGGTGGTCATCACTAAAACGATATTTTAACAATTGATCCGAATAGATAAAAACTGATTCTTTCTCCATGATTAAAGTCCTGATAGTGATGGCCACATAACAGTGTAGCCTTCATTTTTTAGGTTTGTAATGATTTTATTCGGATTCATTGTTTGAACTCGTAATACAAGTATTTTATATTGGACATCCTTATCGGGATAAACAAGGACACTGTGAATATTAACATGATGATTTTTGATGATATTGACAACCTCTGCTAGCGTACCAGCTCGATTCGGAACCTTAATTTCTAGCTGTGAGCCGGGTTGATTTGCACCAGTTAATTGTGCAAAGGTATGAAGTAGGTCCGTTTCCGTGATGATTCCTACTAATTTTCCATTAGATTCAATGGGGAGGCAGCCAATTCGATGCTGGGAAAAGACAGCGGTGACTTCTTCAACAAAATCAAGTGGATGCCCGGTTATCACGTCTCTTACCATAATCTCTTTAATCGGTGATTCAAGGCTTTTTTCTTCGTTTGTAAAGTCCAGAATGGAAGGCTTTGCATCACGAAGATCCCGGTCACTTATTAGCCCAATCAGATGTTGATTTTGGTCTACGATGGGAATATGACGAATCTTCTTTTCGTCCATCATTTTGATCGCTGTTGAGATGGTATCATCAGCTGATAACGTTGATACATTTTTTTTCATAATTTCTTCAATAATCATGTATATCCCCCTTACCTTTGAACATCCTTTAATACATGAATCGATTCATGAACCGTAGCCTGTCAAATCTTTCAATTGTCTCCTGATTTATTCGTTTTCCGATTCGAGCCATTAAACAATTAGCAGGATGTGAACTAATTTCAGGGTCGTCTGTTGCAAACCATTCAAGTCCACCAGCACTCATCATTTTTTCCATTACTTTCCGATATTCCCAAACATTAAGGCCAGTGCCTTTTAAGTCCCAGTGCCAATAATATTCAGTCGTTATGATCAAGTAATCCTCCATGGCATCATCCATCATTGAAACAAATAATAGATTTTTTCCAACCTGACAGCCGCGAAACTTCGGAATAACTTCAATTGCACCTAACTCTATTAAATTATCAATTTTTCCTTCAGACCAGCGTTCAAGCGGGTCTGGGTATAGATATGTAACATACCCAACAATGGTATTATGCTCTCTTGCAATAATAATCCTACCTTCAGGCAAATCTGCAATTTCTATCAATGCTTTATGTTGTTGGTTAGGAGTACGAAAAGCTACTAGGTCCTCGTGAAATTCATAGCTTGCAAGAGCCTCTCCAGTTATTGGACCTTCTAAAATGAGCGTACCATGAGGGGTCTTTAGTTCCTTTGCGTTATATGTTTTCTTATGCTCCACAATGTCACCACCATTCTAAAGTCACTTTTCATTATACATGAATTTAGGAAAAATGAAGCGTTTACAAAGTCTTTTACACTAATTATACAATTTTCTCTAGGAATATTATATATAAAAAATTTAAAAAATTGAGAAAAGAGAAGTTTTATTTTATAATAGAATAGTAAATAACTTACATAAAGGGGAAATGTGATGTGAAAGTGGAAGCGCTACCAGCAACAAAGGGAAATTATAATTTAAAAGATTATGATGAAGCTTATGCGAATTTTGATTGGACGGAAGTAGAATCAAGTTTTTCTTGGTCTGAAACAGGTAAAGTTAATATCGCCTATGAAGCCATTGACCGCCATGCTGAGGGTGTGAGGAAAAATAAAATTGCCCTTTATTACCGTGATTCAACTCGTGACGAGAAGTATACATTTAAAGAAATGAAAGAATATACAAATCGTGCGGCAAACGTCTTAAAACAAGCTGCCGATGTTGAAAAAGGTGATCGCGTCTTTGTATTTATGCCGCGTTCTCCAGAATTATATTTTGCCATATTAGGGGCTATTAAATTAGGAGCGATTGTGGGTCCGCTATTTGAAGCATTCATGGAAGGTGCTGTACGTGATCGTTTAGACGATAGCGAAGCGAAAGTGATTGTCACTACACCAGATTTAGTAGACCGTATTCCATTCAATGAATTACCTGCATTAAAGCATATTGTTTTAGTCGGAGAGAACGTAAAAGAGGATGGTCCTTTTATTGATTTTCTTGGCCGGTTAAAAACGGCAAGCAAAGAACTAGAAATTGAATGGGTAGAAAGAACGGACGGCATGCTCTTGCATTATACCTCTGGTTCTACGGGTAAGCCAAAGGGAGTCTTGCATGTTCATAATGCGATGATTCAACAATATCAAACTGCCAAATGGATTCTTGATTTAAAAGAGGATGACATCTATTGGTGTACCGCTGACCCAGGATGGGTAACAGGAACCTCTTATGGGATATTTGGTCCTTGGTTAAATGGAGCATCCAACGTAATCGTAGGAGGACGTTTTAGTCCGGAAAACTGGTACCAAACCATTGAGGATTATGGAATTACAGTTTGGTATAGTGCACCAACTGCTTTTAGAATGTTAATGGGTGCTGGAGACGAACTAGTAAAACAATTTGAATTGCGCTCATTGCGCCATATTTTAAGTGTTGGTGAGCCGCTCAATCCCGAAGTTGTTCGTTGGGGAGTGAAGGTCTTCAATTTACGCATTCATGATAACTGGTGGATGACCGAAACAGGCGCTCAATTGATTAGTAATTATCCTTGTATGGAGATTAAACCAGGCTCTATGGGTAAGCCATTCCCTGGAATAAAGGCGGCCATTGTCGATGATCAAGGCAATGAATTACCTCCAAATCGAATGGGTAACTTGGCTATTAAAAAAGGCTGGCCGTCCATGATGTATCAAATATGGAACAATCCGTCCAAATATGAATCCTATTTTATGCCAGGTGATTGGTATGTATCAGGGGATTCAGCATATATGGACGAAGATGGTTATTTCTGGTTCCAAGGTCGTGTCGATGACGTAATCATGACCTCTGGAGAGAGAGTTGGACCATTTGAAGTAGAAAGCAAGCTTGTTGAACACCCAGCCATTGCTGAAGCAGGCGTTATCGGAAAGCCTGACCCAGTACGCGGAGAAATCATTAAAGCGTTCGTTTCATTAGTTGATGGGTATGAAGCGACTGATGAGTTAAAAGAAGAAATTAGAGATTTTGTGAAAAAGGGATTAGCAGCACATGCTGCTCCTCGAGAAATTGAGTTTAAGGATAAACTTCCAAAAACGCGTAGTGGAAAAATCATGAGACGTGTTCTGAAGGCGTGGGAGCTTGACTTACCGACAGGCGACCTTTCTACAATGGAAAATTAAAATATCATTAAAAAAGAGGTGCTCCAATTAAATGGGAGCACCTCTTTTTCTATCCTTTAATTTTCACCATTATCTTTGTCCTTACCATTTCCATTGTTACCCTTATTTCCGTTATCACCTTTATTATCTTTATCGTTTCCTTCCTCTGCTGGAGGAGTAACGACTTCCACCTCTGGCTCTGGTTTATAGTCGCCATTCTTAACTAAAACTGAATTTGCAAGTGGTGTTTCTTTACCAGTGACATCAACGGCCGTAACATAATAGGCTCCAACGGAATTTCCAACATTAAATTGTAAATCCTTCGTCGCAGGAATACTTCCAATCTTTTTGAAATCTGCTGTAAAATTAGCAGCGCCATAAATTCGATATCCAATCACATCATTGTGTTCATGTTTTGCCCATCTTAAGATCCCAGAAGTAATGGCGGCACCCTTTACTTGGGATGGAACAGATCCATTGTCTTTAAGTTCTTCTGTTTCAGTTATAACAAGATTCTTCCAACGACTATTTTTTGGAAGCAGTTGTTCAATAGCTTTTGAATCCTTCAAATCGTGTTCCTCTAAAAATTCCTTCTTTATCATAATTCCTTCTTGAACAAATTCTTGTGGAGCACTTGCAGGAACTCTATAGGCTTTTCCGTCTACTTCAATGTACTTACCTTTAACAAGGTTGTCATCTACCTTAGTTGGAACATATTTTGCGTTATATATGTCTGATTGAACTAGACCAGCTTCCCTACATAAATCAGATGGAAGTAGACCTGAAATTCCACAATAGGAACGTGATACGATTCCACCAGGCATTTTGAAATTTTCTTTTGGCTGTACAAGTTCAGGCCTAATATCATATACCGCGTTCATTTGTTGGGCCCATAGAAGAGTACTTCTTCTTGAATAGGATAGACCCTTATAGCTTGGAGGTATGGACTTTGGTGTATCATACCCCATCCAAAGTCCAAATGTTACATTCGGGTTTGTTGCAACAAACCATACATCATGAATGTAGTTAGTTGTACCTGTTTTACCTGCCCAGTCCGCATTAAACTTTAAATAACCATTAAGCGATGAAGCAGTACCCCCATTAATAACATCACGCATCATATCGATCGTTAAATATGCAGTTTGTGGTGAAAATACTTCAACAGGCTTGCTTTCATGTTCGTATACGATCTCCCCATCGTTCGTAACAATCTTTTCAATCATATAAGCATCTACAAACTTACCCTCATTTGCAAATGTCGCAAACGCATTTACATTTTCTTCGACAGAAACACCATATGTCATCCCACCAATGGCTAATGAAGGTGCGTGATAATCTCTTTCATCTAAGGTGGTGAACCCCATTTTCTCTAAAAACGTAATGGGGCGTTGATCAAACGCCTTTAAATACGTTTTGATAGCTGGAATATTCTTTGAGATTTGTAATGCATGTCTAACAGACATTAAACCATCAAAGTCGTATTTACCACCAACGTTTTGTGGGGTGTAATTTCCATAGCTGAATTTCACATCGGCTATGACACTTCCTGGTTGTACTAATCCTAATTCCATGGCTGGTGCATAATCCAAAAGGGGCTTCATTGTCGACCCATTAGGACGAGGGCTTAGTGCATGATTTGTTTGTTCACGTTCGAAATCACGTCCAGCCACAAAACTAATAATTCTACCTGTGCTATTTTCAATGAGAACAGAACCCGTTTCTTCCGGTTCCATCACTTTTACTTTTTCACCGGTTTCCGAATCAATAACCTTATCTTCCGATTGATCTGGACCAAAATATTGATAATTTTTTACTACCTCTTGCATAGTGTCAAAAACTTCCTTGTCAATTGTAGTATGAACTTTATATCCATTTTGACGAAGGTTTTTGTCAGCTATTTCATGGTAGTGACTTCGTAATTCCTTGTTCTCTTCAAGATCTTTTTCCTCGTATCCATCGTCCTTAGCCAACTTTTTCATTAGAATATCTCTGGCACGTTTTTCTACTTCGGCAGTTAACCATGGATATTTTTCAGTAGGCTCTGACTTTGGTGGAGCAAAGTTTGCACGAACATCATACGCCAGCGCTTCCTCATATTGCTGCTGGGTGATAAAGCCACCTGTAAGCATCCGCTCCAATACCGTTTTCATTCGGTTAAGTCCGGGTTCTAGGTTTTCTTTTACCTTTCCTCCCTGATTTGAGAAGGGAGTATAGACATATGGGTTTTGTGGTAGACCGGCGATAAAGGCTGCTTGTGGCAGATTTAAATCCTTTGCATCTACACCGAAAATCCCCTGTGCTGCCGTTTGTACACCGGCAATATTTCGACCTGATGAATTACGGCCATAAGGAATAATATTAAGATATGCTTCTAATATTTCATCTTTATCAAAAAACTTTTCAAGTCGTAATGCAATTAAGATTTCCTTTGCTTTTCGATCAAACGAAACTTCATTTGTTAAGATTTGGTTCTTAATCAATTGCTGGGTTAGTGTACTTCCACCAGTTTGGATAGGTGAATTTGTAACATCCTGTACGATTGCACGTAAAATTGATTTCGGCACAACCCCATTATGCTTATAGAAGTACTGGTCTTCAGTTGCAATTACTGCATCCTTTACATATTGAGAAATTTCATCCAAGGATACTTCTTCACGCTGAAGGTCTGCGCGCAATTGACCAAGATAGATGTCGTTTGCAAAGTATACTTCTGTATTTTCTTCGTAATTATAAATATCTTTCTGTAAACTTTCATAATCTCGAACAGGTTCGTCCTTTACTAGGGATGCAAAGTAACCAGCACCTGCACCACTTGCAAATCCAAGACCCAGTATCGCGATGATAAAGAACAGTAAAAATAGATTCCATACAACACCATATGTAACTCTTACACCTTTACGGGTCTTCTTGCCAGTAATTGCTCTTGCTACTTTATTCGATGTGACTCTTTGCCAAAAAGAGTTAATTTTTTCAAATATTTGTGATTTTTTAAAATTCATAATCATCCCCCTAAAAATCCATGTTTATTATAGCATATACCATAGTGACTTTAGTATTTTTTTGTGAATTTCCATTATTTAATTTGACAATATTAGACATAGTGTGATAGAAAAACCTTATTATAAGGTTAAAAGGAGAATTGAAAAAATAATGGATGTTATACAGGATTTGACCTATAGGGGGCTTATAAATCAAGTAACCGATCAAGAAGGGTTACAGAATATATTAGCGAATGAAAAAATTAAATTGTATTGTGGATTTGATCCAACAGCAGATAGCTTACATATCGGTCATTTAGTAGGGATCTTGACATTGAGAAGATTCCAGTTGGCTGGACACCAACCGATTGCTTTAGTTGGAGGCGCTACTGGACTAATCGGTGACCCAAGCGGTAAAAAAGCCGAAAGAACGCTCAATCCGCAAGAGGTTGTTGTACAATATAGCAATAGCATCAGGGAGCAACTTTCTCGCTTTTTAGATTTTGAAGCAGAAGAAAATCCGGCTCAAATTGCGAATAACTATGATTGGATCGGGAGCTTGGATTTAATCACATTCTTGCGTGATATCGGAAAGAGTTTTGGACTCAATTACATGCTTGCTAAAGACTCAGTCCAATCACGTTTAGATGCAGGTATCTCATTTACAGAGTTTAGTTATATGATTTTACAATCCTATGACTTTTTAAAGCTTTATGAAAATGAAGGATGCCGACTTCAAATTGGTGGAAGTGACCAATGGGGAAATATCACAGCTGGACTAGAATTAATCCGTAAGACAGTCGAGGATGCCAAAGCATTTGGTCTAACCATTCCACTTGTAACAAAAGCGGATGGAACAAAGTTTGGTAAAACAGAAGGTGGAACAATTTGGTTAGATAAAGAAAAAACGTCACCATATGAGTTTTATCAATTCTGGATTAATACGGATGACCGTGATGTTGTTCGTTATTTAAAGTATTTTACATTCCTTTCCAAAGAGGAAATTGAAAATTTGGAAGCGGAAATTCAACATGCACCAGAAAAACGTTTAGCGCAAAAGACGTTGGCAGAAGAGGTAACCAAATTGGTACACGGTGAGGCTGCGCTTCGGCAAGCGGTAAAAATTTCTGCAGCATTATTCAGTGGTTCAATCAGTGAATTAAGTGCGGAGGAGATTAAACAAGGCTTTAAGGATGTACCTTCCTATGAATTTGATGGGGAAGCAGAAGTTAGTTTAGTTGATTTATTGGTCATGAGTAAGATTTCTCCTTCTAAGCGTCAGGCACGTGAAGATATTGGCAATGGTGCTATCTATGTCAATGGTGAGAGAATCCAAGAGGTAGATGCGGTTCTTAACGAGCAACATCGTATTGAAGGCCAATTCACAGTCATCCGTCGTGGTAAGAAAAAATATTTCTTAATCAAATACTAACATACAAAGGTGTTCCTTGAGGGGCACCTTATTTTATATAAAAAAAGAGAAAAGGGATGTCCCTTTCCTCTTTAGGAAGATTAACGTGAGTAGAACTCAACGATGAATGCTTCGTTAATTTCTGCTGGTAGTTCAGAACGCTCTGGTAAACGAGTGTAAGTTCCTTCTAACTTTTCAGCATCAAAAGTTAAATATTCTGGTACAAAAGTAGTAGCTTCGATCGCTTCTTTGATTGTAACTAGGTTACGTGACTTTTCACGAACAGCAATAGTTTGACCAGGTTTTACACGGTAAGATGGAATATCAACACGGTTTCCATCAACAAGAATGTGACCATGGTTAACTAATTGACGTGCTGCACGACGAGTGCGAGCAAGACCAAGACGGTAAACTAGGTTATCTAAACGTGATTCAAGAAGAATCATGAAGTTTTCACCAAGAATTCCTTGCATTTTGCTTGCATTTGAAAATGTGTTGCGGAATTGGCGCTCATTCACACCGTACATATGACGAAGCTTTTGCTTTTCTTGTAATTGTAAACCATATTCAGAAAGCTTCTTGCGTTGGTTTGGACCATGTTGTCCTGGAGCGTAAGGACGCTTTTCTAATTCTTTACCTGTACCACTTAATGAAATGCCAAGACGACGGGATAATTTCCAGCTTGGACCTGTATAACGAGCCATGAATGACTCCTCCTTCAGTGTTTTTATTTTGTTGTAAAATAAAAACAGATGTGATTAATGCCTTTGACTATTTTGTTTTCATGTATCTTCGCCCTAGCAGCCAAAGGTTACGTGATACACCATCTATGAGCTAAAGCTCATAAGAGGAACAAAATAAAACAAAAACTACTCACATATGCTGCAATATTTTACACAACGACCATTATATGATTTTTAGATTAGGAAGTCAAGTTTTCATGAATTGATATAAAAATCAGCAAGAACCGCATCATTAATTGGTGAAATTTGATATTATACATGAAAGTTATAATAAATTTGGATTTTTTGATAGATAATGAGACATTTTCGTGCATTTTCTATTATAATAAATGTATTAAGTACAAATGTCAGATGGGTGATTAATCGTGAAGTTTCCAAATGAAGAATTAAGATATGAGCAACTATTTAGAGTAACCTCAAAGTTTCATTCAACGATGGATATTGATGCTGTGCTTGAAGAGGTTTTAAATACATTGCAAGATGTATACCCATCGTTTACATATACCTTATTTCTTGCACATGATAATACGAGACATAATGTTATTCCTATTAAGGAAATTAAAGAATATGAATATGGCGACAACTCGCCTGTCATGCAAGCGTTTGTAACTGGAAGTTTGCAAGTTGAAAATTTGTTTGCTGAAAACATGTCCAATATTTATGCTCCGCTAAAAGGGCGGCAAGGTGTTTATGGAGTATTACAAATCAATGCTTATGATGTGGTGGAATTTCCTACATCAGAAATTCAGTTTATTGAGTTATTGGCCAACACTGCTGGACATGCATTTGAGAATGCGCAGCTTTACCAACAATCAAAGCAATTAATAGCGGATCTTCAATTAATTAACGAAACTTCACATAAATTAAATTCGAATTTGCGTTTAATAGATACATTGACATTCATGTCATCCCAAATCCGAAATTCTTTTGGTGCCAATGAGGTAGGTTTCTTTTTACAATCGAATGAGCAAATAGAGGTACTTCCTGGAAGTACTACTTTTTTTGAAGAAGGGCATGGGGAAGCCTATGTTTTATATAGCCTTAACCGGATCTTCTTAGAAAAAGAGCCTCTTTTTATAGGAGATTTACAGGTAGAGCCAGCATTTAAAAGATCCTCTTATCGTTCGATGATGTCCGTTCCAATGGTTCAGCGTAATGAAATTTTGGGAGTTGCCATTGTCTTACATGAATCACCATATTTCTTTTCTTTCGATAAATTTAAGCTTCTCCAATCATTAATTCACCATTCTTCCTTGGCTTTTACAAATTCGATTCTTCGAGAAGAACTTGAAAAGCTTGTGATTACGGATTATTTAACAAAACTATACTCTCGCAATTATTTAGAGGATTGTGTCCAGGAATCATTGGAAACAGACGCTTTTGGTACGTTTATCTTAATCGATATTGATGATTTCAAAAGAATCAATGACACGTATGGTCACCAAGTCGGGGACGAAGCGCTCGTTCAAATTGCCAATCTAATTAAGGAAAACATCCGTGATAACGATATTGGAGCAAGATGGGGCGGAGAAGAGTTGGCAATTTATTTGCCGAAGGTTGGTTTAACGGCAGGGATTGCCGTTGCCGAGCGACTTGGAAAAAGGGTCGAACAGTTATCAAATCCAAAAGTAACAATTTCGTGTGGTGTTGCAACATGGTACAAGGAATCTAAAGAAACATTCCAAAGTCTTTTCCACCGTGCAGACAATGCGTTATATGTTGCAAAACAGTCAGGAAAAAATCAAGTCATAGCAAGTGAAAATAAAGTGGTTGAAGGACATTCTTAATCGGATGTCCTTTTTAATCGACCTAACGGTAGGTGCACTATTTCTGTTTTTGGAGGAAGGAGCTGTCAAAAGCATCCTCAAAAACCAAGTATTCCCCTAAGGAATTAGAAAACGCTTTCAAAACAAGCATACTTGTCATATGCTAATGATAGAATGAAGGCTTAAGGGGGAGAAGGGAGCATGAGTGAAAGTAAATCTTTTGATACATTAGCGATACATGGAGGCGGGGCAGTATCCCCAAATGGGAGCTTAGCACCACCGCTTTACCAAACGTCAACCTTTACTTTTGAATCGGCAGAACAAGGAGAAGCTCGTTTTGCGGGTGAAGAAGACGGGTATATATATTCACGTTTAGGCAATCCAACAGTAAAGCTTTTAGAAGAAAGAATTGCAATCCTCGAAGGTGGAGAAGCAGGACTTTCATTTGGATCAGGAATGGCTGCGGTTTCTGCTGTATTGTTTGCCCTAACAAAATCTGGTGATCATATTCTTTGTTCACAAGGGCTATACGGGTGCACGTTTGGTCTTCTTCAAATGATGGAGGAAAAATACAATATCAATCATGATTTTAGCGATATGGACGATGAGGAAGAAATACTTTCAAAAATAACTCCACAGACAAAATTAATCTACATCGAGACACCAATTAATCCAACCATGAAGCTCATTGATTTACAAAAAGTTGTTACAATCGCTAAACGACATCATATCCCAGTTGTGGTTGATAATACCTTCTGTTCACCATATTTTCAACAGCCGATAAAATTAGGATGTGATATTGTTGTTCACAGTGCGACTAAGTATATCGGAGGACATGGCGATGTGATCGCAGGACTTGTCATCGGGAAGAAGGATTTTATCCAACAAGTTGCTATGACAACGAAAAAGGATATAGGTGGGATTATGTCTCCATTCGATGCTTGGCTTTTACTTCGAGGATTAAAGACCCTCCCGGTACGAATGGAACGCCATTGTGACAATACAGAAAAAATTGCATCATTACTAAAAGAACATAAAAATGTGGAGCGGATTTATTACCCAGGAGATCCAGAAAGTCCTGCCTATGAGATTATGAAAAAACAAATGCGTAGGCCAGGAGGGTTAATTTCCTTTACCATTAAGGGTACAAAGAAGGATGCGCAAAATATTTTAAACCGTGTCAAATTAATTAAAATAGCAGTGAGTCTGGGTGATACTGAAACCCTAATCCAACACCCAGCCACCATGACACACGCAGTTGTTCCGGAAGATGCACGGTTGAAAATGGGAATTACCGATCATTTAATCCGTCTTTCGGTTGGACTAGAAGCATGGGAGGACATTTGGGAAGATTTAAATCAAGCGTTAAATGGGTAACAAAAAACCAGTGGAGACCCACTGGTTTTATTTTTTTATATATGTTTTTCCAAGACTTTCACAACTTCTTCTAAACATTGCTGATCCACTTCATCAAAGCGTTCCTTGATAGGACTGTCGATATCCAACACACCAAACACTTCACCATTCTTCATAATTGGAACAACAATTTCGGATTGGGATGCACTGTCACAGGCGATATGTCCTGGGAAAAGATGAACGTCTGCAACTCTTTCCGTCTTTTGATTTTGTGCGGCTGTACCACAAACGCCACGTCCCATCGGAATTCGTACACAAGCAGGTAACCCTTGGAAAGGTCCAAGAATAAGTTCATTTCCTTTTTTTATATAAAAACCAACCCAATTAATAGTGTCTAAAAATTGGTTAAGCAATGCTGAGGCATTTGCTAAGTTTGCGATTTGGTCTTGCTCATCTTCTAGTAAAGCTTGAAGTTGTTTTGTTACGAGTTGATAGTCTTCGGCTTTCTTGCCTTTATATTGTTCGACATGAAACATGATTCTTCCCCTCCATTTGAGTTAATCCTACATAAATAATATCAAATAATAACGTATCGTGCGTGACTTGTCGATAAAATCTTAAAGGAATCTACCGTAGCATAGCGAAATCTATACAATATTAAGGGTAAGGTGGGTTCGTTATGAAAAAAAGCATGAAAGAAAAAATTATAGATTCATCTGTTTTTTTATTTAATTCAAAAGGCTTTGATGGCACAACCGTTCGTGAAATTGCTAGAAAAGCAAATTGTAATGTTGCCAATATCTCCTATTATTTTGGGAATAAAGAAGGTTTACTTGAACATCTTGTTTCCTCTTATTTAGAAGGATATTTGAGATTTGTTGAACATGCCTATATTGAATTAGATAATAGAACGGCCAGAGAATGTTTATTGCTAGCGATCAGAGGCATTATGGAATACCAAAAGGAAAATCGACAGCTATCGCGATTTGTCCAAAGGGAAATTTCCTTTGATACCACATTGATTCGTGAAATCATGACCACCTATATGGCAAAGGAAAAATACTATTTTCAAACCATTTTTGAAACTGGGATGAAGCAACAGGAATTTGCCCTTATACCAATTCCGTATGCCATTATGCAGTTAAAGGGTATGGTATCGATGCCATATTTATATCCTCAATATATGTCAGAGGTTCTCCATTTAATGCCTTATGAACTGTATGTGAATGAGCAATATTGCCATGAAATTGAAAAGTGGGTCAACACGACTATTTGTAAACATCCACAATCGGTAAAGAATAATGTAACCCCATTCCCAGTCAATATGTAGTCGGCGAAACGAGAACAGCACCTTTATATAAATCATTAAACCCTTGATTTAAATCCTTCCTGCTGTGGGCATCTGAACCATAGACAAGAGGGATTTTTCGTTTTATGGCTTCTTTAATGACTTGTTCATAAGGATATACCTCCTGACAAAGAGGTTTATTAATACCAGCGCCATTATAGTCCAAAGATAGCCCAAGTTCTGCAATCATGTCTAGAATCGTGTTTATTTTATCGTTGAAACATTTGGATGTAGGAAATTTTTTTTGAAACTTATGAACAAGCGTCATATGACCTATTCTTTTTGGTTTATACGAACCTAAGTCTGATGTAACTGAACTTAATAATGTATTAAAATAAGCTTCATAAACGGCCTCTACTGACGAATAGTCCCGTACCATCGTTTCAAACATATCAGGGCTGTAATCAAGACAATAGTATTGATTTTCTCTTTTTAGGAAGTGAACAGATAGAATACTATCATTCAAATAGCGACCATACTCATTTAAAAAGGCTTTTGTATCCACTTCATATCCCTCAATATAGTCGACCTCCAAACCGATATTAATTTTAATCTCGGCTGCAAATCTCTTTTGAAGCTCAGTTAAAACTGTAAAATAGTTTTCTAATTTATTTGGATCCATTCCACTATCCTTTTGAGGCGTGGGATCAACAAATCGTGCGGGAAGTGGTGCATGCTCAGTGAACGATATTTCATTAAATCCTAATTGCCTTGCCTGTGCAATATATTCCTCAAATGCATCCTTTGTACCATGTGGACAAAAGGGTGTATGGATGTGACCATCTGCTTTCATCGACAAATCCCTCATTTTTTTATAAAATTTGTAAAAAATTTTAAAAGTTTTAGTCAAAAATTGTCGTTTACATGGTATCATAAATACATTAAAAAAACATTTCAATAGAAATTTATATAAAAAAATACATAAATGTTTAGAATAGATTGATTGTGGGAGCAAGGAGGCCAAATTATGGAAATCATAATCGGCATAATCGTAGTAATAAGTGTAGTTGCTATTTTTGGATTTTATTCGAGAAAAAAGATATATAAAGATGTAGATAGGTTAGAAGCCTGGAAGATAGATATGATGAATCGACCCGTTACCGATGAAATTGCAAAGGTAAAAGATCTCAATATGACAGGTCAAACTGAGGAACTATTTGAACGCTGGCGAAAACAGTGGGATGAGATCGTCACAGTTGGACTTCCAGATGTAGAGGAATTATTATTTGATGCAGAAGACCTTGCAGATAAATATCGATTCGGGAAGGCGAAACGAGTTCTCGCTCAAATCGAAGCCATTTTAAATGATGCTGAAAGCCATATTGCCGTGATTTTAGAAGAACTTAAGGATTTAGTTGGCAGTGAAGAAAAAAATCGCGTAGAGGTTGATGAATTAAATCAATTATATCGTGAGTTGAAGAAAATTTTACTTGCGCACCGACATACTTTTGGTTGTGCGGAAAAACAACTTGAAACAAAACTAGAGGGTATTTATGGAAAATTCAAAGAATTTGAAGAAGCTACCACGAACGGGAACTATTTCGAAGCAAGAGAAATCGTACTTCTCATTAAGGATGCTCTTGCTGTAACAAAACAGCAGATGGACGAAATTCCTCACTTGCTACATGAAAGTCAAACCGCGCTCCCGAACCAATTAAATGAAGTTTCAGAAGGATATAGTCAGATGGAACAGGAAGGTTATTCTCTTGAACATCATCAAATTGAAAAAGAAATCGAAAGAATGAAGGAGCAATTAACTCAATATATTGCATTAATAGAAGAGCTTAAGCTTGAAGAAGCGAAAAAAGGATTGGATGAAACACGAGAATCACTCGATACTATATATGATTTACTTGAAGCGGAAGTAAAGGCAAATCAATTTGTTAACACCGAGGTTGAAAAAATCGAACAGGATCTTGAAGACTTAATTGAAGGTAGTAAAAGCACAGAGGAAGAAACCTCATTTGTGCAGCAAAGCTATCATGTGAATGACCAGGATCTTGAGCGCCACCGTAATATCGTGAAACAAATCAAACAACTTGTAAAACAGTATGTTTCGATTCAAGTAAAGCTTGAGGAAGACCAAATTGCCTATTCTTTAATTAGAAATGAACTTGAAGAAATTTACGGTAAAATCCAAGATGTAAAGCAAGAGCATTTACAATACTCTGAAATGCTGAAAACTCTTCGCAAAGATGAACTACATGCACGAGAACAAATCTTGGAAATGAAGAAGCAGCTTGCGGATGCAAAACGTCTTATTTCAAAAAGTAATATTCCAGGTCTGCCTGTTAAATATTCTGAACTTATGTCTGAAGCAAAATTATCTTTAACACAAGTCATGTCAACGCTTGAGGAAAAACCACTAAATATGAATACTGTAAATCAAGCTTTGCAAATTGCACTTGATTTAATTTCACAGACATATAAAAATACAGAAGAAATGATTGAGCAAGTATATCTTGCAGAAAAAGTCATTCAATATGGCAACCGATATCGTAGCCGAAATCCAAAAATTGCCGTAAGCTTACTGGAAGCTGAAAACTCCTTTAGGAATTTCGAGTATGCACTTGCACTAGAGCAAGCAGCAACTGCAATTGAGGATGTGGATCCGGGAGCACTGAAGAAGATTGAAGTATTACTTGATGACGAACGTGAATAAACATGGGACCTCAAAACTTGGGGTCCTTTCCTTTTTTCAATTAATCCATTTTATGATATGATTTTGATGCAAATAAGCTTATTAGGGGAAATTTGATGATCTACTTAGATAATAGTGCAACAACAAAACCATTTGATGATGTCATTGATTCATATTTAAAAGTTTCAACAAATTATTTTGGGAATCCTTCTTCTTTACATGGAATAGGTGGACAAGCTGAAAAGCTTCTAAGTCAGTCCCGCACACAAATTGCATCCCTCTTGAATGTAAAACCACATGAGGTTATTTTTACATCCGGTGGGTCTGAGGGAAATAACTTTGCAATTAAGGGGATTGCTTTTCAATATCAAAATCGAGGTAAACATATCATTACAACATCAATTGAGCATCCTTCTGTAAGTGAAGCCTGCAAGCAATTGGCAGACCTTGGGTTTGAAATAACCTATCTTCCAGTTGATAATAATGGTGTGGTATCGATTGAAAGCTTAAAAGATGAAATCCGTGAAGATACAATCTTAGTTTCAATTATTCATGTGAATAATGAAGTTGGGACAATCCAACCGATTGAAGAGATAGGACAGCTTTTAGAAAAGTATCCGAAGATCATTTTTCATGTTGACCATGTACAGGGAATAGGTAAAACGAATTTAGATTTCAATAAGGCAAAACTTGATTTATGTACGATTTCAGGACATAAGTTTAATGGATTAAAAGGAACGGGAGTACTTTTCGTGCGCCAAGGTGTTCGAATCCAATCCTTAATCGCTGGTGGGGATCAAGAAATGCAAAAAAGAGCAGGTACAGAAAATGTAGCCGGCTTTGTGTCCCTATCCAAGGCATTAAGGTTAACAATAGAGAAAAGAGATGAAGCTATTCAACATCTCACAGGTCTAAAAAAAGCGATAATCGAAAAATTAACAAAAATGAACGGAGTCAAGATTCATACACCCGAGGGAAGTAGCGCTCCACATATTATAAATTTTTCAATTGATGGGTTGAAGCCTGAGGTTTTTGTACATTTATTGGAGGAAAAGGAAATATACGTTTCGACGACCTCCGCATGTTCATCGAAAAAAAATGAACCAAGTAAAACGTTGCTTGCAATGGGAGTACCAGTAGTTGAAGCAAATAGCTCAATTCGGATCAGTCTATCCCATCAAAATAAAATGGAAGAAGTTCCGATTGTAATAAATGCGATTGAGAATGCAATACAGAAATTACAAAATGTAATGGGGGAAAGAAATGGAATATGATCACATATTAATACGATTTGGCGAAATTACAACAAAAGGTCGAAATCGTAACTTGTTTATTAATAAACTTTCAACTCAAATACAAAGAAAACTGAAAAATTACCAGGGACTTACGTTTCAAAAAACGAGAGATCGAATTTATATCAAGCTTAATGGAGAACCCCATGAGGGAATCGTGGAGATCCTCAAAAATATCATTGGTATTCAATCCTTTAGTTTAGCGTTAAAGGTTATCAGTGAAATCGAACATATTAAAGAAGGCGTTCTTGCAGCCTTCAAACAGTTGGATCATAAAGGAAAATCCTTCAAAGTATCGGCTAGACGTTCAGACAAAACCTTTCCACTTGATTCCAATCAGTTAAATTATGAATTAGGGTCACATATTTTAAAGAATATCCAAGAAATTCATGTTGATGTGCATAACCCTGATATCAATATGCGAGTTGAGGTTCGTAAGGAAGCTACTTACATTACCTTTAAGGATGAGAAAGGCTTAGGTGGACTTCCAGTCGGCTCAAGCGGGAAAGCAATGCTCATGCTTTCAGGAGGTTTGGATAGTCCTGTTGCAGGCTTCCTAGCTATGAAAAGGGGATTAACACTTGAAGCAGTCCATTTTCATAGTCCACCATACACAAGTGAACGTGCACGCCAAAAGGTAATTGACCTTGCACAGCAGCTAACTGATTTTTCAGGTACGATTAAGCTGCATATCGTACCCTTTACTGAAATTCAGACCACCATTCAAAGACAAATACCGGAAAACTATACATTGATTTCAACTAGACGGATGATGCTTCGTATAACCGACGAAATCAGAAGAAGGCGCAATGCGCTAGCGATTGTAACGGGAGAAAGCCTTGGACAAGTAGCAAGTCAAACATTGGAAAGTATGCATGTCATAAACAATGTCACTAATACACCGATTATTCGACCACTTGTCACAGTTGATAAGTTTCATATTATTGATATGGCAAAGAAAATCAATACACATGATATATCGATTCGACCGTTTGAGGATTGCTGTACGATCTTTACACCAGCTGCACCAAAAACAAGACCAAGACTAGAGAAAGTAACACATTATGAAAGTTACACTGATTTTGAAAGCTTGATTGAAAAAGCAGTGAATGAAACAGAAATAATTACTTTAGACGGTTCTAAGAAAGAAGAGATTGAAGATCTATTCTAATAGTTAATCATTCATTTGTTGTGAACATTTACCAGTGGTTTAAATGTATTTTGCTATGTGATTTTACACATTATATACTCACAAGGAGGTGAAGTCACATGGCAAACAACAACAGTAGCAATCAACTTCTAGTAGCTGGTGCACAACAAGCTATTGATCAAATGAAATATGAAATTGCAACAGAATTCGGTGTAAACCTTGGTGCTGATACAACTTCTCGTGCTAACGGTTCTGTTGGTGGAGAAATCACTAAGCGTTTAGTATCTTACGCTCAACAACATATGGGCGGAGGTAACTTCTAAAAAATATATATAAATGGCTACAAGGACGGGCTCATACCCGTCCTTTTCTATTGGATTCATTAAAGTTGGAATCAAGTATTATAACCTGGTCATAATTTTTTCACAAAACCTCTTCCAAATTGGTTGAAATATTTTATATAATTAGACTATAAAAGTGGAGGAGGAATGATCGTGAAAAGAGAAGATTTAATTGCACCTGCAAAGTATAATCTTGTACAGGAAATTGAAAAATATGCAAATGACCCAAAGAAGATTGCATTAGAATGGGAAGATGAGCAGGGAACCAAAAAGGAAATCACATACGTAGACCTCTTCAAAAACGTTAATCAAATTGGAAATACTTTAATGAACAAAGGCTTAAAGAAAGGTGACAAAGTATTAATCATTGTTCCTCGTCTAGTCGAAGCATACATGGTTTATTTAGGGGCGTTAAAAGCTGGATTAGTGGTTATCCCGAGTTCTGAAATGCTCCGTACGAAAGATCTTCAATACCGAATTACTCATGGAGACGTTAAGGCGATTATTAGCTACTACCCATATTGTGACCAATTTTTATCCATTGAAAATATCGACCATATTCAAAAGTTTGTAGTGGGGGATAAAGTAGATGGTTGGGATTCCTTAGAAGAGAATATGAAAAATCAATCTGATCAACTACATGCAGTAGAAACAAATAAGGACGACATGGCCTTCTTATCTTACACATCTGGGACAACTGGCAATCCAAAAGGGGTCGTTCATACACATGGTTGGGCATTTGCACATCTAAAAACGGCGGCACCTTATTGGCTAAGTATAGGTGAATCAGATACAGTATGGGCAACAGCAGGTCCTGGTTGGCAAAAATGGATTTGGAGTCCATTCCTTTCGACGCTCGGAAGTGGTGCAACTGGATTTGTGTATAACGGTAAATTTAATCCAAATAAATATTTGGAATTGCTAAGTTCATATAAAATCAATGTCTTATGTTGTACGCCAACTGAGTATCGTCTCATGGCAAAGGTTGAAAATCTATCTGATTACTCACTGCCGGATTTACATAGTGCTGTATCAGCGGGTGAACCTTTAAACCGGGAAGTAATTGACACATTCAAAAGAGAATTTAACGTAGAAGTTCGAGATGGGTATGGACAAACAGAAAATACGTTACTAGTAGGTGTATTAAAAGGAATGACAATTAAGCCTGGTTCCATGGGCAAGCCAACACCAGGTAATAATGTAGAAATTGTTGATGAGTTTGGTAAGCCTTGTGCGCTTGGGGAAGTGGGCGATATTGGTGTCCATGTAAACACTCCAGCTCTTTTTAAAGAATATTACAAGGACCCTGAAAGAACAGCCATGCAATTTAGAGGCGATTACTATATTACAGGAGACAAGGCGAAAAAAGACGAAGATGGCTATTTTTGGTTTGAAGGGCGTGCTGATGATATTATCATTAGTTCAGGCTACACCATTGGACCATTTGAGGTTGAAGATGCACTTGTTAAGCATCCATCTGTAAAAGAGTGTGCAGTTGTTGCAAGTCCTGATGAAGTGCGAGGGAATATTGTAAAAGCATTCATTGTATTACGTGAAGGTGTTGCTTCCACTGAGGAACTGGTCAAAAACCTACAGGACCATGTCAAACAAATGACAGCACCTTATAAATATCCAAGAAAAATAGAATTTGTAAGTGACCTACCAAAGACAACATCAGGAAAAATTAGAAGAATTGAGCTTAGACAAGCAGAAGCAGCTAAGGCAAATGCATAGTTAGTAGAAAAGCAGATAGTATTTTTACTACCTGCTTTTTCATGTTAAAGTAATCTTATCTTAAATCAAGAACAGTAGGTGTGAGGATGGGAACTTTATGGATGGGTGGACAAATCTACACGTTAGAGCGGGAGAATGAGACTGTAGAAGCAGTTTTCGTGGAAGACGGCGCCATTGTTGCCACAGGAGTAAAGAATGATTTAGAAAATCGATATCAATCGCGAATTACAAAAAGAATGGATTTAAAAGGAAATACGATGTTTCCAGGGTTCGTAGATAGCCATATGCATCTCATTGGTCATGGTGAAAAACTGTTAAAACTAGATTTATCGGACATGACATCTTCCGAAGAAATGACTTCTGCCATACAAGAATATAGTAGAGATAAGCCTGCGGGAGAATGGATCATAGGAGAAGGATGGAATGAAAATCAACTTCCTGACCGAAAAATTTTCCATCGACATGAACTAGATGAACTATCGCCCAATCATCCGCTCATGTTAAAAAGAATTTGCCGGCATGCTGTTGTTGTAAATACAAAGGCCTTAGAATTAGCTGGTATTACGGATGATACGCCAAACCCTGAAGGTGGGGTCATTGTAAGGGATACAAATGGTCATGCAACTGGGTATTTATTAGATCAAGCGCAGGAGTTTGTGAAAATAGTGATTCCAGAAGTGACGGAAGATTACATCCAAAAGGCACTTCAAATATCTGTTAACGACTGTTTGAGCAAAGGACTTGTCGGTGGACATACAGAGGATTTGAATTATTATGGAGGATTTGAGCGCACATTTCGAGGGTTTCAAAAATTAATTAATGGAGATAGCATCAAATTTCGCACAAATCTCTTAGTCCATCATGAGGTAGTCGATGATATGCATCAATTAGGCTTTTCCTTTGGGGAAGGTGGAGATTTCCTTGAATTTGGTGCAATGAAAATATTTGCGGATGGTTCTCTCGGTGGCAGAACCGCATTATTAAGTCATCCATATAATGATTCACCTGATACATCTGGAGTTGCCATCCACACGTTAGATGAAATGAAAAAACTGGTTCAAAAGGCCAGGCGATATAAGATGCCTGTTGCTATCCATGCGATTGGAGACCTCGCATTTGAATATGTGTTAGACGCGATCGAAGAATTTCCACCATACCCAAATCAACGAGATCGCCTAATTCATGCTCAAATTTTGCGGAAAGAATTAATCGATCGAGCAAAGCAATTACCGGTCATTCTCGATATCCAGCCAAGATTTGTCGTATCAGATTTTCCGTGGGTGGTTGAAAGAATCGGTGAGATGAATATGGACGATTGTTATGCTTGGAAGACATTGTTGCGTGTTGGCCTTCCTTGTGCAGGCGGTTCTGATGCACCGATTGAACCGATTGATCCCCTGCTAGGTATTCATGCAGCGGTTACAAGAAAGAAAATAGGGGAAGAAGAGATTTACATGCCCGAACAAAGATTATCCGTATACGAGGCTGTCAAGTTGTATACAACTGGAAGTGCCTTTGCCATTGGAAAGGAAGATTGTATGGGGAAAATTGCGCCGGGATATCAAGCTGATTTCACTGTTTTGGATAATGATATTTTTCATATTGAAAAAGATGCTATACCAGATACAAATGTAGTGATGACAGTGGTTGATGATACTGTGATGTTTGAACAATAACAAACACAAGACCAAGTTGCTGTAGCTTGGTCTTGTGTTTTGAGGACACATCTTAAAGAAATGTTCGTTTTACCTTCTCCCAGAATGAATTGTCCTTTAATTTAACCGTTTTGATTCTTTTTTCACTTAACTGAATCTCAATTTGCTTTACATTCCGAATGCTAAGTGCTTCATTGTCCATTCCTATTGTAGGAAAGTCGTTTCCATCCTGAACATCTCGCAATGTTAGTTTTCTGGTTCCACTTAAAATAAACGGAGAATCTAGGGTTCGATATTGATTTGTATTTAATGATGCAAGTTCAGTAACTTGCATACATGGAAGCAACGGATCTACGACAGCCCCTCTAACTGATTTATTATAAGCTGTGCTTCCAGTCGGGGTCGAAATAATCATGCCATCTCCACGGAATGTTTCGAAATGCAAATCATCAATATAGACTTCTAAAACCAAGGTTTTAATGATAGCCGAACGAATGGAGCATTCATTCAAACAATAAAAGGATGGATTGTTATCCACTTTCACTTCAATGATTGGGTATTTGCGAACTTCGACTTTTTCATGTAACATTGCTTCAACCATTTTGTCAGTCTCATCGGCATGGAAATCACAATAAAGGTTTAATGCGCCAGTTGTCGAGATCCCAACATATAGACAGTCCTGGCGAAAATTTGTTTTGCGAACAGCTTGTAGGAATGTCCCATCTCCTCCTATACTGACAATAATGTTTGCCTTTGCAGCATCATCCACAACTGTAAATTGGTGCTCTTTCGCAAGTTGCTGTAGTTGTTCAACATATTCAATTAGTTTATCTTCTTTTCTATAAAAAAAATAGAGATTTCGACGTTCCATTTTAATCTCCTCCTCCTGATTTTTTAAAATAAAATGGTATAAACTATTAAAACTATTATGTGACTTTATTTTAAGTTTATCAATTAAATGAAACTATTTTGGTTCTGATTCGTATTTATTTTTGAACAAATTCTGAATTGTATCCATCAACATCTATGTAGGAGGAAAAAGAAATGAATGGGAAACGGTGGGCAGCATTAGGTATTGCTGCAGTCATATTTGTATTTTCAATCTTTTTTAATTTCGCAACAAATTTAGCCTCTAAAAACTTTAGTAGTCTTTCAGATGAATTTCTAGCGGCTTCAAATGAAGATTTTCTTGAAAATGTTGTAATCGAAGGGAAAGGCATGGATAAGATTCTCGTATTATCTGTTAATGGGGTCATCCAGGATACAGGTGAGGACGTGACTTCTTTCTTCCAAACAGCGGGATATCAACACCAGACATTCTTAAAAATGATTGAAAAGGCGGAAAAGGATAATACAGTGAAGGGAATTATCCTTAAAGTGAATTCACCTGGTGGCGGTGTTGTCGAAAGTGCGGAAATACATAAAAAGTTAACAGACCTAAAAGAAAAAACCGATAAACCAATTTATGTGTCAATGGGAGCGATGGCAGCTTCAGGCGGTTACTATATTTCTGCCCCAGCAGACAAAATATTCGCTACTCCTGATACTATGACAGGTTCACTTGGGGTTATCATGCAAGGGATTAATTATAGCGGTCTAGCTGAAAAATATGGTGTAAAATTTGAAACCATTAAAAGTGGCCCGTACAAGGATATCATGTCTCCAAGCAGAGAAATGACAGAAGAAGAAAGAAATATTATGCAAACGATGGTTGATAATGCCTATCAAGGATTTGTGAATGTAATCGCAGATGGACGTAATATGTCTGAGGATGAGGTTCGTCGTATTGCAGACGGACGAATCTATGATGGGAGACAAGCCAAGGAAAACCATCTAATTGATGAATTAGGATATTTTGAGGATACGGTTGAAGCAATGAAACAGGATTACGATCTTGGAAATATCAAAGTTGTGGAGTATGAAACTAATTTTGGTTTTGGATCCCTATTTTCGATGAGTGCGAAAAAAATGTTCAATGATGACATCGAAATGGCAACTTTAGTTCATCTATTATCACAGCCAAATTCACCTAGAATGATGTACTTGTACGCGGAATAGGGGGGACTAAATTGAATATGAATCTAACAAATGAAGGAGTTCGGGACAGTCATTATGTTCACGATCATATAGATCGACCAGTCGTTCAAGACAAGCCGAGTTATGTTGGCTTTTGGATGCGATTTTGGGCCTATTTATTAGACTTTGTTGTAATTGGCAGTATTAACCGTATCTTAATCTATCCAGCCTTTCGAGCACTAGACATACCATTAACAGAAAGCCATATATATAGTGCGACATCAATTGCAACTGCAGTTGTCTTTTATTTATATTTCGTATTAATGACTAAATTTTTTAACCAAACATTAGGAAAAATGGTGTTTGGGATAAAGGTTGTTTCTCTTGACGGAAAAGACCTCAGCTGGATGACGGTTCTCTTTAGGGAGTTTATTGGTCGATATATTTCAAAGCTCTTTTTCATCGGCTATATCATCGTCGCTTTTTTACCAAAAAAACAAGGAATTCATGATCTTTTATCTGATACAACTGTAATACATGCGAAGAAGTAAGGGTGTCCTCTGGGCACTCTTTTTTTATTGTTTAGGAAATTATAAAAATTTATCATTGTGGATAATTTTTATTGGGTGTATCTAAGTCCAGCTCCAGCGCCTAGCCCCTCGAGGTCATAAGCCAATCGCTTCGGAAGGCAAAGAGCGCCTTCTGTCAGCGCTCGTCTTATGCTTGTCGGACTTGCACAGGATGTGCTGACGTCTACGTTTGCCACAGGACGTGGCAGTATTTAGTAGACGTTCAACACAAGGCGCTTGCGCTTTTGTTCTTGAGATACATTACCAAAGATACCCTTTTTGTGTATTTTTTGCATGATGGAAGGTGATAATGAAACATTGAAAGGGTGTGAGTGTTGTGAAGTGGCTATTATTCATCTCATTATTTCTAGTCCTCCTTATCATTCTTATTATGATAACAAGGCTAACCATTTTTATAGAAGCAAATCACTCACAGGACGATGACCATATTAAGATTAGATTCAGTATTTGGTTTGGGCTGATAAGATATACCATTAATGTCCCGATGGTTGCTGTTGACAATGAATCGCCAAGCATCGTGTTCAAGAAGGAGAAAAAAGGAAATATCGCCACGGATGAGAAAAAGAAAAAGGAGAAATTCTCTGTACATAATTTAATGGATAATCTTCATGATACAAAAGTAATCCTTCAACGAGTCATTGATTTAGTACCAATCCTTAAAAATTTTTTAAAGAAAATTGCAGTTTCAAAATTCGAGTGGCATTCACATATTGGGGTGGGAGACGCTGCCCATACTGGAATTATCACGGGGCTTGGATGGTCCATTAAAGGTACAATTGTCGGAGTGATGAGCCATTATCTCGACCTGAAAACGCCTCCTGATTATTCCATCACACCCTCATTTCAGGTAGCCGTATCTGAAACTAGGCTAAGATGCATGATTCATTTTCGAATCGGGTATGCTATGGTTGCTGGAATCAAAGCACTTAAAAGATGGCGAGGGGGTCTACCTAAATTTAAGTCCCAGACCCTTTCAAAGCTTAATGATGCCGATTCGGATAAAAAATCAGTTTAGATTGTCAGGAGGAATGTATGATGTCTGATCATCCAATACAGGGTTTAATGAAGACCGCAATGGAAAATTTAAAACAAATGATCGATGTGAATACAATCATCGGAGACCCTGTTGAAACGCCTGATGGGAGCGTTATTTTAACAGTTTCAAAAGTTGGCTTTGGATTTGCTGCAGGTGGTAGTGAATTCAAGGGACAAGGTGAGGGTGGAAAAGATAGCGGTGGAAGTGGAGACCAACAACAACAACAGCAACAACAGCAACAACAACAAGGATCTAATCTCCCATTTGGTGGAGGTAGTGGTGGAGGAGTTTCGATTACACCAATCGCTTTTTTAATTGTTAGTTCAAATGGTGTTAAAATGCTTCATCTCGATGAAAACACTCATTTATTCGAAAAACTACTTGAACTCGCACCACAGGCTGTTGATAAAATCCAACAAATGATTAAAAAGAATAATCAAGATCAGCAAAATCAACAGAAGCAACAGGATTTTGATATATAAAAAAGGTAGAGTTAGCTGTCTTACAGTTGACTCTTTTTTACTTTCCTTTCATTCGAATTTATTGCAATCCTTTTGAATTAAAGATATCATTTACACTGTACATATAATTTAAAGGAGGATTTTGGAAAAATGGCAAATATCACATTTAAAAACAATCCAGTCACTTTATTGGGCAATGAAGTAAAAGTTGGGGACAAGGCTCCTGATTTTACTGTATTAGCAAATGATTTAACACCAGTCACACTTGCAGACTCAAAGGGTTCTGTACGTTTAATAAGTGTTGTACCATCACTTGATACAGGTGTATGTGATGCACAAACTCGTCGTTTTAACGAAGAAGCTGCTGGTTTAGGTAATGTTAACATCTTAACAGTAAGTGTTGATTTGCCATTTGCACAAAAGCGTTGGTGTGGTGCAAACGGTATTGAAAATGTTCAAACTCTTTCTGACCACCGTGATCTTTCTTTCGGCGAAGCATATGGTGTAGCTATTCAAGAACTACGCTTATTAACTCGTGCCGTATTCGTCGTTGACAGCAGTGATACTGTAACATATGTAGAATACGTAAGCGAAGCAACAAATCATCCAAATTATGAAGCAGCATTAGAAGCAGCAAAAGCAGCTAAGTAACATAGAAAAGCGCAAGCGCCTAGTGAAGTTAAGGGGATCCCAATCAAACATTGGGGTTCTTTTTTTAACTTTGTTGAACTACTTCACTATTTCTTTTAAAATAAAAGGATATGTTAAGTGTACGAAAAGGAGAAAAGCAATGGCACAAATATCAGCAGTTGAAAAACTATTTACCGTTATCGATAATACAGCAACAATACTTAAGGAAGAATTAGCATGTACATATTTAGAGGCAGTTGCAGAAACGGGAGAAAACCTATTTCAAAACACCATCCTACAGGAAGAATTAAGTGAACTATCCAAAAAGCGTATCGAAAAAGAATATACCCATGTCAAACTAGATCAATATTCCGTTGAAGAAATTCGCAAGTCCTATCAGCTTGCTGCTTTAAAAGGAATGAAAGAAGCCACACAGGCAAACCATGAAATGACACCAGACGCCATTTCTATCTTTATGGGATACCTTGTTTCAAAATTCACCGAAGGTTGGAAAGGATTCAGCATTTTTGATCCTGCTGTTGGTACCGCCAACCTCTTAACAACAGTACTCAACCAAAATCAATCGAAAGAAATTGACGCAGTTGGGATTGATGTCGATGACCTTCTAATCAAAGTGGCATATGTTAGTGCAAATCTACAACGGCATTCCATCCAATTTTATAACCAAGATAGTCTTCAACCCCTATATATAGACCCTATGGACGTAGTTGTCAGTGATTTGCCTGTCGGCTATTATCCGAATGATATAGGAGCAGCGAGCTTTGAACTTAGCGCTAAAAAAGGTCATTCTTACGCTCACCATCTTTTTATTGAACAAAGCCTTAAATATACAAAAGAGGGTGGCTATTTATTTTTCCTTGTTCCAAATCATTTATTTACAAGTGAATATGCAAAGGAATTAAATGCATACCTTAAAGAGCATGCATATATCCAAGGAATGATTCAACTCCCACTTTCATTGTTTAAAAATGAAAACTTCGCAAAAAGTATTTTTATGATCCAGAAAAAAGGACCTAATGTGAAGGCACCTAAGCAAGCCCTGCTTGCTAACCTTCCAAAGCTTTCAAATCAGACAGCGATGACGGGAATTATTAAACAAATCGATGATTGGTTTAAGCAAGAGAAATATTAATTGTAGAAAAGGAGATCCGAGCGGGTCTCTTTTTTGTTGTCGATCAGCAGCTACTTTACGTTTTTCTTAGGTTAATAGCGCTTTCTATTATCTGAATATAAGAACATTATGGCGAAAACGGTACCAAACTGGCGAACTCCTTGAAAAGTTTTTGTACCGATGTTTAAATGAAAATGGCATCAATGAAACTGTGTCGTTTTGCATAGAATAATGTAGAACAAAAATTTACATATAATTGTGATTTAAACAAAGGAGCGGACGAAATGTCGAAAATCATTGCGATAAATGCAGGAAGCTCTTCACTAAAATTTCAATTGTTTGAAATGCCGAGTGAGGAAGTTATTACGAAAGGAATCTTTGAAAGAATCGGACTTGAAACGGGAGTTTTTACAATTTCAGTTAATGACGAAAAAATAACTACAGAAACAGAACTTCCAGATCATGCTGTTGCTGTTAAAATATTACTAGATAAACTAACCGAATTAGGTATTATCAAATCCTTAGATGAAATCGATGGAATTGGGCATCGTGTTGTACACGGTGGTGAGTCATTTGGTGATTCAGTTGTGATTAATGATGAGGTTTTAGCAGAAATAGAAAGGCTATCCGAATTGGCACCATTGCATAACCCAGCCAATGTTACTGGAATCAGAGCATTTCATAAAGCATTACCAAATGTTCCAGCAGTAGCCGTTTTCGACACAGCCTTCCACCAAACAATGCCTGAAAAGTCATTTTTATATAGTCTGCCTTACGACTATTATAAAGACTTTGGAATTAGAAAGTATGGTTTCCACGGAACATCCCATAAATATGTATCACAACGTGCAGCTGAACTTTTAGGCAGACCGTTAGAAGAGCTTCGCCTATTATCATGTCATCTAGGAAATGGTGCAAGTATTGCTGCAATTGAAGGCGGAAAATCGATTGATACATCCATGGGCTTTACACCACTTGCTGGTGTAACGATGGGAACACGTTCTGGTAATATTGACCCTGCATTGATTCCATTTATCATGGAGAAAACAGGGAAAACAGCGGATGAAGTGTTAAATGTGTTAAACAAAGAAAGTGGAATGCTGGGTGTTTCTGGATTCTCAAGTGACTTACGTGATATCCAAGAGCAAGCAGACCAAGGAAACAGCCGTGCTGAATTAGCTCTTGAAGTTTTTGCTAGCAGAATTCATAAATACATTGGATCATATGCAGCACGTATGCATGGTGTGGATGCAATCATTTTCACAGCAGGTATTGGTGAAAACAGTGACACTATTCGTGCTAGAGTATTAACTGGTTTAGAGTTCATGGGCGTATATTGGGATCCAATTCTAAATAAGGTAAGAGGGAAGGAAGCATTTATTAGCTATCCACACTCACCTGTAAAAGTTATTATCATTCCAACTGATGAGGAAGTTATGATCGCGCGCGATGTCATGCGTTTAACAAAATAAAGATTGATGGACAAACTCTAAAAGGGTTTGTCTTTTTTATTCCTATTCTTGCAATATGATATAATACACATAGTCAAAGTTGGAAACGGAGGATGAATATGGATTTTACAGAACGGGAACGACAAGTTTTAATAGATATTGAAAAATGGTCAGTCCAAATGCATCATGAACAAACAGATTTTGAAATGACCTATGACAAATGGCTTGAAAACTCGTTAAGTCTTATTCCAGAGAATATCCGGACCGAGTTCTTTTCAAAACTAGATAATTGGCTCTTTCATTTACATGCGATCCTTCAAGGCTCTCAATTTCAAGTAGACGCAAGAGAACGGTTAATCGGTTCGGCACGAATCTTTAACCAAGACATAGATGATATTTCGGATTTGAAAGAACTCACAATCGATGAGCTTACATACCTAGCTGAAAATCAAATCGCAAAGCATCGCCTTTATTCATTTGCCCACGGAGGCTTGTCAGGTACCGGAGGCTTATTGCTGCTTGGAACGGATATACCAGCGATTACAATCCTAAATCTTCGCATTGTCCAATTAATTGCGATGACATATGGATATGAAGTAAATACACCATATGAAATGATGACATCCTTAAAGGTATTTCATGCGGCGACATTGCCAAAACGGATGCGCTATCAAGGATGGGAAGCTCTTATTAGGGATGCGGATGGCAATAACCAAAACGAATATTTTTACAATGGATCAGAGGAGTTAACCGATGAAACTTGGCTTGAGTTGCCTTTAAAACATATTGTAAAAGCTATCACAATTTCAGTTTTACGTAAGCGAATGATTCAAGGGATTCCTCTTATTAGTATGGCAATTGGTGCTGGAATGAATTATCAACTAACAAGGCAGGTCAGTGACTTTGCCCATAATTATTACCGTTTTCGTTTCTTGAATGAAAAGGAGTCATAAGATATGAGTGTCCAAGAACATAAGCAAACAACACCAGCCTCTGTCACATGCAAAGTTATTACAATAAGTGACACTAGAACAAAAGAAACAGACAAAAGTGGCCAACTAATGATTACACTTCTTGAAGAATATGGCTTCAACGTTTTAGACTATAAAATTGTGAAGGATGAAGAAGTTCATATTGAAAAAGCTATACGTGAAGGCTGTGAACATGAAGAAATTGATGTTGTTTTAACAAATGGAGGCACTGGCATTGCAAAACGTGATGTTACCATTGAGACCGTTTCAAACTTGTTAGATAAAGAAATCGTTGGATTCGGGGAATTGTTTCGAATGCTTAGCTATACGGAGGATATTGGGTCAGCCGCTATTCTTTCAAGAGCCATAGCAGGCGTTAGTAACGATACGGCAATATTTTCAACACCCGGTTCTTCTGGAGCAGTAAAGTTGGCAATGAAAAAATTAATTTTACCTGAACTTGGTCATGTTGTTAGGGAAATAAAAAAGGATATTAAAAAAGTCTAATCTTTGAGATTAGACTTTTTCTATTGGTGTATTTTCTTAGATATACCTTGATTCATTCTGTACCAAATCCATAGATCATTGATGATGGAAGCACATTCTGAAATTTCGTTGTTTAGTTCACAGGAACGTACAAAATCAGGCTCATTACCGAGTTGTTCTTGTTTTTTATTAATAACGGTTTCAATTTCTGAAATTCGATCAGGGATATGCCCTCTGATTTTTTCCCATTGAAACAATATATATTGCTGGGCTTCCTCGGTATACTGCTCCCACTCCTTTTCTAAATAAGGAAGAAGAATTCCAAGTCGCTCATCAAAATGAAAGTAATCCCCCATCATTACCACTCCTAGTAAGTCTTGCTCCTATTCTACATCACTCGATTTCTATTATCTATGAAAAAAGTTTTTTTATTTTTCTTTTAGTTTGCTATTGAAAAATGTAGAAAGAGTTGCTAAAGTAATACATTATAAATGTATAAATATAAAAACATATGAATTATTATTCGAAAGGGAGATACAAATGAGCAAAAAGAAAGTGGTTTTAGCCTATTCAGGTGGTCTTGATACAAGTGTTGCTGTTAAATGGTTACAGGAGCAAGGGTATGATGTCGTTGCTTGTTGTTTAGATGTAGGTGAAGGAAAGGACTTAGGGTTTATTAAAGAAAAGGCAATCACAGTTGGTGCTGTATCTTCATACGTCATTGATGCGAAGGAAGAATTTGCAAATGAATTTGCGCTTGCCGCTCTACAGGCACATACACTTTACGAAGGGAAATATCCGTTAGTATCAGCATTATCTCGTCCGTTAATCGCAAAAAAGTTAGTTGAAGTGGCGCAAGAAGAAAATGCCGTTGCAGTTGCACATGGCTGTACTGGAAAAGGAAATGACCAGGTCCGATTTGAAGTTTCAATTAAGGCATTAAATCCAGATCTTGAAGTTTTAGCACCAGTTCGTGAATGGAGCTGGTCGCGTGAAGAGGAAATTGAATATGCAAAACAACATAATATTCCGATTCCAATTAACTTAGATAGCCCATTCTCAATTGACCAAAATCTATGGGGACGCAGTAATGAGTGTGGAATTTTAGAAGATCCATGGGCTGCTCCACCAGAAGAAGCATATGAATTAACAGCATCTCTTGAAGAATCACCAAATACACCTGATATTATTGAAATTGGTTTTGAACAAGGTGTACCAAAAACAATTAATGGTCAGCAATATCCATTATCCCAATTAATTCTTGAATTAAACCAAATTGCTGGAAAACACGGGGTGGGCCGTATCGACCATGTGGAAAACCGTCTTGTTGGGATTAAATCTCGTGAAGTATATGAGTGTCCTGGCGCGATGACTTTAATTACAGCACATAAGGAACTTGAAGACCTTACACTTGTAAAAGAAGTCGCACATTTCAAACCAGTTATCGAGCAAAAATTAACTGAATTAATTTACAATGGGCTCTGGTTCTCACCATTAAAGGATGCATTACTTGGTTTCTTAAAAGAAACACAGAAAAATGTCAATGGGACAGTTCGTGTAAAACTCTTTAAAGGGCATGCAATTGTTGAAGGACGTAAATCGGATAATTCATTATACGATGAAAAGCTTGCGACTTATACTTCAGATGATGAATTTGATCATAATGCTGCAGTTGGTTTCATTTCATTATGGGGCTTACCAACAAAGGTGAATAGTATCGTAAATAATAGCAAGAAGGTAGAAGTATGAAAAAGCTTTGGGGAGGAAGATTCACCAAAAGTGCTGAAGCGTGGGTAGATGAGTTCGGTGCATCTATCTCCTTTGATCAGGAACTGGTGAAGGAAGATATAGAAGGGAGCATTGCCCATGTTACCATGCTTGGTAAATGCGGAATACTTTCAACAGAAGAAACAGAGACAATTAAAACAGGGTTACTTACCTTATTAGAAAAAGCCAAAAATGGTGAGTTAGAATATTCTGTTGCAAATGAAGATATTCATTTAAATATCGAAAAAATGCTTATTGACGAGATTGGACAGGTCGGTGGTAAGCTTCATACCGGGCGAAGTAGAAATGACCAGGTTGCAACAGATATGCATTTATACTTACGACAACAAGTCAATGAAGTCATCGAGCTCGTTGAAGAACTACAGGGCGCAATCGTGGAACAAGCAGAACAACATGTTGAAACAATAGCGCCTGGATATACACATTTACAGAGGGCACAGCCTATTTCGTTTGCGCATCATTTATTGGCCTATTATTGGATGCTTGACCGCGATAAGGAGCGTTTAACGGACTCATTAAAAAGAATCAATATGTCTCCATTAGGAGCGGGAGCCTTAGCAGGTACTACTTTTCCTATCGACCGTTACTACAGTGCAGAGCTTTTAGGCTTTGAAAGGATTTATGAAAACAGTATAGATGCCGTAAGTGATCGAGATTTTATCGTCGAGTTTTTAAGCAATAGCTCAATGATTATGATGCATCTTTCGCGATTTTGCGAAGAGTTAATTCTCTGGTCGTCTCAGGAATTTAATTTTGTTGAGATGGATGATACTTTTGCAACAGGAAGCAGTATTATGCCACAAAAGAAAAACCCTGATATGGCAGAGTTGATTCGTGGGAAAACAGGTCGAGTTTATGGAAATCTCTTTGGCTTATTAACTGTCCTTAAAGGAACACCACTTGCATACAACAAAGATATGCAAGAGGACAAAGAAGGCATGTTTGATACTGTGAAGACGATAAAAGGATCCTTGAAGATTTTTGCTGGAATGGTGTCAACTATGAAGGTGAAAAAAGAAGTGATGGCAACCGCTGTTAATAAGGATTTCTCAAATGCGACTGAGCTTGCGGATTACTTAGCTTCAAAGGGACTACCGTTTAGAGAAGCTCATGAAGTGGTTGGAAAGCTAGTGCTAACTTGTATTGAACGCGGGGTCTTTTTAGGAGATTTACCTCTTGAAGTGTTCAAAGAATCATCTGCACTTTTTGAAGAAGACATTTATGAAGTATTATTACCTGCAACTGCTGTAGCTCGTCGTAAGAGTGCAGGAGGAACAGGGTTTGAGGAAGTACACAAGGTTTTACAGAAAATAAAACAAACAAAAAAATCGTGATTACTCACGATTTTTTTGTTAGATAATCAAATGCGCCTTGGCGTATTTGCGCCCGATTTTTTTGAGCTTGCTCGAAAAATTTCCTTTAAAAAATCGTGGCATCCGCCGGAGGCAATAATTTTATTCAGTTGGGGGGTGATGCCCAACTGAATAAAGTTAAAGATCTTTTTCTGTTCGTACAACCATAACATCACATTTTGCATAGCGTGTAATATTTTCAGAAACACTGCCTAAAAGGAACCGTTCGACAGCGTTAAGACCAGTCGCACCACAAATGATTAAATCAACTTGATGCTTTGGCGCAATATCCTTTGCAATTTTTATTTTAGGAGATCCGTATTCTAATATTGTATCTATATCTTCAATACCTGATTCTTCAGCCATTAGTTCATACCGCTTCAGCAATTCTTTCCCGAATTTTTCAGATTCCTCTGATAGGTTTAGCTGGTATGCACCAATTGTTGCAAATTGTTTTAAGTCAATCACATGAGTAATAATCAGTTCTGAATGATATCGCTTACAAACATCGATTGCTTGTTTAAAAGCCCATTCAGCTTCCTTAGAACCATCAACAGCAACAAGGACTTTTTTATAGGAAACTAGCATTTTAATGCCCCCTAAATATAGATATAGTCTATCTACTATTAGTATAGCACTGCATATTACTTAAAAAGGAAAATAAATTGTATAAAAAATGAACTTTTTCAAGGATTATTAGAAAGAAAAATACTATTGTGTAAGTGTTTTCATTATTGTTATAATAAGGTTTGTAATTTTAAGGAAAAAAGATAGTTGATTATAATTAGAGGAGTGTTTTTACATGCGTATTGGTGTACCTCGGGAGATTAAAAATAACGAAAACCGCGTTGCGATGACGCCGGCTGGTGTTGTGAGTCTTGTAAGCGCCGGCCATGAAGTTAATATAGAAACCAACGCTGGTGCTGGATCTGGTTTTACAGATCAACAATATGCCGATGCAGGGGCAATAATTGTGAATACACCAAGTGAAGCATGGCGGACGGAAATGGTCATGAAGGTAAAAGAACCTCTGCCAGAGGAGTATCAATATTTTCGTGAAGATTTACTCTTGTTTACGTATTTACACTTAGCTGCAGAGCCTGAATTGACAAAGGCTCTTGTTGAGAAAAAAGTCATTGGACTTGCATATGAAACGGTACAGTTACCAAACGGTTCCCTTCCATTGCTAACTCCAATGAGCGAGGTTGCGGGAAGGATGGCAACGCAAATCGGTGCCCAATTTTTGGAGAAGCCACATGGTGGTAAGGGTATTTTACTAGCGGGAGTACCGGGAGTTCATCGTGGTAAAGTGACGATCATCGGTGGAGGAGTTGCAGGAACAAATGCTGCTAAGATGGCAGTGGGTCTTGGAGCACAAGTGACGGTTATCGATTTAAATCCAGACCGTCTTCGCCAGCTTGATGATATTTTTGGTGCAGATGTAACAACACTTATGTCAAACCCACTTACTATTTCAGAAGCAGTGAAGGAATCAGACCTTGTAATTGGGGCAGTACTCATTCCAGGAGCAAAGGCTCCAAAACTTGTAACAGAAGAAATGATCATTTCAATGGCACCAGGTTCTGTAGTCGTAGATATTGCAATAGATCAAGGCGGGATTTTTGAAACAACTGACAAGATTACAACACATGATAATCCAACCTATATCAAACATGATGTAGTCCACTATGCGGTTGCGAATATGCCTGGCGCTGTACCTCGTACTTCAACCTTTGGATTAACAAATGTAACTGTTCCATATGCATTGATGATAGCAAACAAAGGCTTCAAGAAAGCATGTTTGGAAAATGATGCTTTGTTCAAAGGAATTAATACGCTTGATGGGTATGTAACGTATAAGGCGGTTGCAGAAGCACATGGAACTTCCTATTCAGATGCAAAAACACTTATAGAAAATAGATGAAATCACAAGGGTACCTTTTAGGTATCCTTTCTTTCGTTTTACCAGTAACTAATCATTGTCACCATTTTTTATGCATAAAAATAAGATAAAGAAGAGTCTGTAGTAAGTAATACGTCTACTAACGAGTAAAGGAGTGCACAAGTATGGGTTCATCCGTTTTTTATAATGGATCATTAGCACCCTATGTTCACCGACCAACGCCTTCCGAAACAAAAAATCCTAATCAATCAACCTATTATTCGAATTTTGTATCTGAACATATAAAGTTGCAGGAAAAATACAATGAATCCATTAAGGAATATATAAAAAGTAATGAAGTGCTAATCAAAAAATTAGCGGAGGAACAAAAGGGGTTTCAACATTCATTTTTTCATTATGAACAGAGACAAAGGGATAACGATGAAAAGCTTTCAAAGAAAATGAGGGAACAGAAAAATTTATTGGAGGTATTTGTTGGCTTTATGAAGAAACAGGAGAAATTGAATGAGACAGCAGCTAAGCAGCGTGTGGAACATAAAGACCAGCTTGAGATTTTAGGAAGAATTGTTCGAAATCAAGAAATCTTCAACGAAAAAGTTACGGAGAATATGAATCTCGTGAAGGAGCAATTTGACCAAATCATTGCTTCCTTAAAAAATCATGAGTTGAAAAATGATACGATTTCAAAACAATTCGAAGAAAAAGATGAAAAAGATCAGGAAATTGTAAATACCATCTCAGAACAAAAGGAATTATTTTTTAAGGTGTTAAATGGGTTACAGGATAATAAAGAACAATATAATATTTTATTTGATTATGTGCGTAATCAGGATAACTTTAACCATAAGCTGTTTGAATACCTTTGTTCAAAATTTGAGGAAGAAGAAAATGCAATCAATTAAAAAGGACCTCGAGGGGTCCTTTTTCATCTTTATTTCGAAATGAGTTCCTTTGGGAAATTAGTTAAGGTTTTAGCTCCATCAGTGGTAATAATCATATCATCCTCAATTCGGACGCCGCCGATTTCTGGAACATAAATTCCTGGTTCAATGGTAAATACCATTCCCTTTTGTAAAAGCATATCATTTGTTTCGTTCATGGATGGAAATTCATGAACATCAATTCCAAGCCCGTGACCAATTCGATGTGTGAAATATTCCCCATATCCAGCATTTGAAATAATGGATCGTGCAGCTACGTCGATATCTCCAACTCTTGTTCCAGGTTTACATGCATCAACAGATGCTAATTGAGCTTTTAATACGGTGTTATAAACCTCACGTTGTTGATCTGAAATCTCACCAAAAGCAACAGTTCTTGTAATGTCTGAACAATATCCATCGAGAATAACACCTAAATCAAATAAGACAAAATCACCTTTTTTGATTGTTTCAAGACCAGGTTTTCCATGTGGTGCTGCTGTTTTTAGTCCTGTTAATACCATCGTATCAAAAGACATTTGCCTGATTCCCTTTTTCTTTAATTCATATTCGATTGTCGCTAACACATCTAGTTCTGTTTTTCCTTCAGCGATTGCTTCAACCCCAACTTCTACTCCATAATCAGCTAGCTTTGCTGCTTCTTGAAGAATGGCTACCTCTTGTTCTTCTTTTATCATGCGTAACGTATGTAATTTTTCTTCAGCAGATACGAATGTGGTGGAAGGGAATAATTTTTGTATTTGCTCAAATCGCTCCACGGTTAAATGCTCTTTTTCAAGAGCTAAGGTGGATAAATCTAGATTTCGTTTTGAAAGTGAATGTTGGATCAGTTCCCATGGATTATCTGTATCACTAAATCCGATGATTTCATATTGCCAGCCTGCATTCCGTGCTTGAGCAAGCTCCATATTAGGACAAATTAAGATAGGCTCTTCATCTTGAAAAACGAATAAACCGAGAAGTCTTTCATGTGGATCTGTATAAAAATTTGTTAAGTAAAATACATTTGGAGTAGACGTAATGAAACTACACGCAATGTCCTTTTCCTTTAACCAACTAGAAAGCTGTTGTAATCGTTGATTCATATTTGACACATCCTTTTGAATAATAAAGAACACTGTTCAATTTTAGCACTTTGTTGGTTAAAGCGAAAGGTGAGAACATCATACTAAAAATAATTCAGGGTTTGATTTACTTAGGAAAAGGGTATAAAAAAGAGGGAAAGTACGCATGAAAAAAGAAGTAATATAATATGGTTTTTACATACAATTTTGGAAGGGGAGATCCATATGAAGGTGTCGTATCATGGCCATTCTGTCGTGAAAATTGAAACGGGTGGTAAGACTATCATAATTGACCCGTTTATTACTGGTAACCCGAATACAGATTTACGTGCTGCTGATGAAAAAGTCGATGTCATTTTACTCACACATGGGCATGGAGATCATGTTGGCGACACTGTAGACCTTGCAAAGCGTAACTCAAGCTTGGTGGTTGCACCAAATGAACTTGCTGTTTATTTAGGATGGCAGGGATTGAAGGTACATCCAATGCATATTGGCGGTGCGCACCAATTTGATTTTGGAAAGGTGAAGTTTACTCTAGCTTTTCACGGCTCAAGTATAGAAATTCCTGAGAAGAAGGAGTTTGTTTATACTGGTATGCCAGGTGGAATTTTATTTACGGCTGAAGGAAAGACCATCTATCATGCAGGGGACACTGCCTTATTTTATGACATGAAGTTAATCGGTGAGCTTAACGATATTGATGTTGCGTTCTTGCCTATTGGGGATAATTTTACGATGGGACCAGATGATGCTTTAATCGCAGCCGAATGGTTAAAAGCAAAAACAATCGTTCCAATTCACTATAATACATTCCCAGTTATTCAGCAGGATGCCGATGATTTTGTCTCAAGACTAACCTCTTCTGAAGGAAAAGTTTTATCTGCAGGGGAGTCAATTGAATTATAAACATACACTGACGCGAGGTTTCGCGTCTTTTTTTTAGGCTTGCCTCATAGAATAATACAAGCATGGGTAAAGGAGGAAATGGTATGCATAATAGATTATTGCTATGTTTATTGCTTTGTGGGGTTTTACTTTATTATGGGGTTCCACGATTAGCGATAGGAGCAGAAGGACTAGAAGGTATTTTTGCGATTTCGTGGCTCGTTTTTGCATTAATTGTAGTTAGTGGCAATCTAATTGGTTTATTGTATAATCCTAAAATTTCTCAAAAAGTGACAAACCCAAAAGGAGCGTCAGCAAAACGTCGACAAAAAATGAGGGATTACTAATATCGATCAGCTTATGCTGTTCGATGTTAGTAATTAGCCTCCGGCGGATGCCACGATTTTTCAAAGGAAGTTTTTCGAGGCAAGCTCGAAAAAAATCGGGCGCAAATACGCCGAGGCGTATTTGATTTCTTAATAAAATTGAATAAACCCCACTTCACCCGTATAATAAAGATAAGAAAATAACGGAAATAGATAAAAGAATGATTATTAGAGGGTGAAGAGCTTGGCGACAAAGCATGAGCAAATATTACAGTATATTGACACACTTCCGATTGGTGAGAAAATTTCGGTTCGACAAATTGCCAAGGATATGAAGGTGAGCGAGGGTACTGCCTACCGTGCAATCAAAGAGGCGGAAAATAAGGGATATGTTAGTACAATTGAACGTGTGGGAACGATTCGAATTGAACGAAAGAAGAAGGAAAATATTGAGAAACTGACCTTCGCAGAGGTAGTTAACATTGTCGATGGACAAGTGCTTGGGGGAAAAGCCGGCCTACATAAAACACTAAATAAATTCGTCATCGGTGCGATGAAGCTTGAGGCAATGATGCGTTATACGGGACCTGGAAACCTGTTGATTGTTGGTAACCGTACAAAAGCACATGAATATGCATTAAATGCAGGAGCTGCTGTATTGATTACAGGTGGATTTGACACGGATGAACAAGTAAAAAAACTTGCTGATGAGCTACAACTACCTATTATCTCGAGCAGCTATGATACTTTTACGGTTGCAACAATGATTAATCGCGCAATTTATGATCAACTCATTAAAAAGGAGATCGTATTAGTTGAGGATATATTAACTCCAGAAACCGAGACGGTAAGCCTTCACCTTTCTGATAAAGTGGAGAAATGGTATGAACACAATACGGAAACAGGACACGGACGTTATCCTGTGATTGATCGCCACTCAAAGGTAGTTGGTATGGTGACTGCAAAGGACATCATGGGACAGGACCCTAATACATCAATTGAAAAAGTGATGACAAAAAACCCAATGACGGTGAACGGAAAAACATCTGTTGCATCTGTATCCCATATGATGGTCTGGGAAGGAATTGAAATGCTACCGGTCGTTGATCAGTCAAATCGATTGCAAGGTATCATTAGCCGCCAGGATGTATTAAAAGCCCTTCAGATGATTGGGCGTCAACCACAGGTAGGAGAAACAATCGATGATATTGTCACAAATCAACTAATGGATATTTCTGCTGATGGAGAGTCTATTTATCAATGTGAAGTAACTCCACAAATGACAAATTACTTGGGAACCATTTCCTACGGTGTGTTTACAACAATTGTCACAGAGGCGGCCAATCGGGTACTTAAATCCTTTAAAAAAGGTGACCTTGTTATTGAAAATATGACGGTTTATTTTATGAAGCCTGTTCAAATTGATAGTATGATGGAAATTCATCCTAGAGTTTTAGAGGTTGGAAGACGATTCGGGAAAGTTGATGTTGAAGTTTTCAATGGTGGAGTCGTTGTTGGAAAGGCAATGATGATGGCACAATTAATTGAAAGATAAATAAGAAAAGCGCAAGCGCCTTGAGGTTGAACGTCTACTAATAACTGCCACGTCCTGTGGCAAACGTAGACGTCAGCACTTCCTGTGCAAGTCCGACAAGCACAAGCCGAGCGCTGACAGAAGGCGTTTTTTGCCTTCAGAAGCGATTGACTTGTGACCTCGAGGGGCTAGGCTGCTTTCGCTAGACAACGAAAACTAGTACGAAATTTTACTCTTTCTATCTTTAAATGGCAAAAAAAGAGACGCTAACGCGTCCTTTTTCTTTCTTACTGTTGCTCTGCTTCTTTTATAACTAATGGTTGATAATGCTTATAGGCACGGAATCCTGCCCATGTACTTCCCCCACCAACAATGATAAGGATCGTTCCAATTACATATGAGATCGTAGATGGATGAACAAAGAATGCATTTAAACCGAATAGACCAACAAATAGTCCGAGTGCCATACTAGACTTCGCAGAGAGCCATTGTTTTTCAACTGGGCGTCTTGTGCGAAAGTATTTTGTTTTATAATAAAAATAAAATACAAGTGCAAATATGATGAAAAAAACAAGTATTTTCATAAAAGGTTTCCTCCAAATCTAGATTGCTATTCCTATTGTAACTAGAACAAATCTAAATTGCTAGTGAATAGAATGTGGAAACTTCGTGAAGAAAAGAGAACAAAATGGCTATTCAATAAGGAGAACTGAAATGATTCAAGAGATTCTAAAAACAATAAAAGAATTTGAGACAATTATCATTCATCGCCATGTAAGGTCGGATCCAGATGCATATGGGTCTCAATGTGGGTTAGCAGAAATCTTGGCAACTTCCTATCCAACTAAAAATGTATTTGTTGTTGGCGAGGATGAACCTTCTTTACTTTTTCTAAAGGAAATGGATAGGGTTTCTGATGAAGTGTATGAAGAAGCATTAGTGATTGTTTGTGATACTGCAAATCAGGGGCGGATTTCGGATCAGCGCTATAATCAAGGCAAAAAACTAATTAAAATTGACCATCATCCAAATGAAGACCCATATGGAGACCTTTTATGGGTTGATACAAATGCAAGCTCCTGTAGTGAAATGATTTATGAGCTTTACCTCCAAGGAAAAAATCAAGGTTTTACACTCTCACAGGAGGCTGCGAAACTTCTATTTGCTGGTATGGTCGGAGACACCGGTCGATTTTTATTTCCAAACACAAATCCAAAGACATTTACATATGCTGGAGATTTAATTGAATATGGTTTTGATTTTCCGCTAGTTTACGAAAATTTGTATAAAGTAAAGGAAAATGTGGCTCGTCTAAGTGGGTATGTTTATCAGAATTTTAAGGTTACTGAAGATGGAGTGGGCTGGATGACAATTCCAAATGATATTCTGAAAAAATTCAATGTAACTTCTTCAGAAGCATCACAGCTTGTAAGTAACTTAGGAAATATCGAAAATCTTAAGACATGGGTATTTTTCGTAGAGGAAAAGGATCAAATTCGTGTCCGCTTACGCTCTAAAGGACCGGTAATTAACGAAGTTGCCAAAAAATATAATGGTGGTGGGCATCCCCTTGCATCAGGAGCTACCATCTATACATGGGATGAGGTAGAGCAGGTCATTGCTGATTTGCAGGAGGTTTGCAGAGTAAAAAAATAAAGCCGCTCCATTTGCATGCGACTTTTTTTTAGTTATCTACCTTCACGGGGATGAACCAAGAGCCTAAATCAGTTACTTCTTCTAGAACATTAAGGTTTAGTGCTTGTATTTCTTTCTTTAGCGCATTGATAACATCTGGGGATTCTGCGTAAGCGGAGTACCCATTTTTCAAATGTGTCATTTTTTCATTTAAGAGTTTTCTTCGGTTAATATACATATTTTCCCTCCTCGTACGTTTTAATTACATTTTATTTCATTTTTACTCAAAAATGCTACATGTTTTTTAAATTTTTAAAAAATTTAAATATATCTGTAACAAAATGTTCACTTTATAACAAGTAAAAGCCTCCTGATATGGAGGCTTCGATTATTTAACTAGTTCGATATTGAGTGTAATTTCGAGTGTTGTATCAAAAAAGACGGTGTGAATTTTGAGTCTATATTTTTTATCGTCCAGTTCATAAACACTATTTTCAATGGTCCTAAAAAGTAGCTGTTTATTTTGGGAGACTGTTTGAATATCCTGTCCAATTAAAGAGTTCAGGTCTTCAATTACAGCGGATTTCATGTGATGAAGATTGAGTGAACTAAGGTCAAAATTTTTTTTGTTCGCAAAATCTACCTTAAAGTCCTGAATTTTAAGTTTGTTTTTGTTTTCATCATTTAATTTTTGCATATCTTCAATAAGAATATCCTTACTTTTTTTTAGGTCTTTAATTTCGTCCTCCTGCTGTGTAATCTTTCGAATCTGATTATCCTGCAACACTCCAAACTGAAACAAAAAGACAAACCAACTTAATAAGGCGCCGATTACAATACCAGCGAAAAAACGTTGCCAACCGGGTTTTTGATGATAAGGTGGGACTCTCATTAGGTGATATGCTCCTGTGTGAACCATTCAATAATTCTCCACCCGAACTGAGCTCCTCCCATTGCTGAGACAATTAGAAGAAATTGCTTAAAGACATCTTTTGTTTGTCCAAGAAAAATTCCTTTTTCAAAGCTATAAAAGGTATCGAAAGTCCCACCAATTGCAGCAACAAGTGCCCAAATTTTCAACTTGCTCGCCACCGAATAGATTTCAGATAAAGGTGCTTGACCTGACATAAAGGCACCGAGCCCGCCGATTAACGATCCACCTAAAAGAACCCCGAGCGCAATAAAAAAGCTATGAATAAATGCAGGCATAAAAGCATCTTTTATTTCCATTTGGACACCCTCTTTTTGAAATTGATAATTTTTATAATGATTTAATACATGTATATGGACAAACCGTACAAACTATGAGTTTTGTTTTGCTTGTTTCATAAATAGGACTATAATTGAAGTATTCAATAGAACGATTAATGAAAGAGGTGGGATTTCATTGCCTTTTGTTCATCTACAGGTTCAAAGCGCCTACAGCCTTTTATCGAGTGCTGCTAAAATAGAAGTATTGGTTGAAAAAGCGAGCAACCTTGGGCTTAAAGCATTGGCGTTAACCGATGAAAATGTAATGTATGGTGCAATAGCTTTTTATAAAGAATGCAGGAAGCGTGGAATCAAGCCAATCATAGGAATGACTGCCTCCGTGTTGTCGGAGGAAGAGCATATTTCTTATCCTGTAGTATTACTTGCGAAAAACAACAAAGGATATCAAAATCTATTAAAAATTAGCAGTGCCATCCAGACGAAATCAAAAGAAGGAATCCCTAGAAGATGGTTATCCCAATATAGCGAGGGATTAATCGGTATTTCACCTGGTCTTAAAGGGGACATTGAGCAAAGTCTAAAGAATGGAAATTACGAGGAAGCCATCAAGCAGGCTATGTCTTATAAAAAAATCTTTGAACAAGATAGCTTTTATTTATCTGTACAGGACCATGGTTTGCGAGTAAATGTTGAAATGAACAAAAACCTTTACCTAATAAGTGAAGAACTAAAAATACCATTGGTTGCTACAAATAACGTTCAATACATAGAGCAAGCAGATTCATTTGCTCACGAATGCTTGTTATCAATTAAAAATGGGTCTAAGCTCTCAGATGAAGATCGACCCGTTCTACCAAGCAAGGAATATTATTTAAAATCTCCAACACAAATGAACGAGCTTTTTTCGGACACTCCAGAGGTTCTTGAAAATACAATACTCATCGCTGGACAGTGTCATGTCGAAATGGAATTTGGTAAGTTTGCATTACCTAAATACCCGGTTCCGACTCAAGAATCGGCGGAGGACTATTTATCGAGAATCTGTCTTAACGGACTGAAAGAAAGGTATCAAACTCCTTCTGATGAACAATTTGAAAGACTCGAATATGAGCTTCAAGTCATCAGAAAAATGAATTTCAGTGATTATTTTTTAATTGTTTGGGATTTTATGAAGTATGCTCATGAAAATGGTATTGTGACGGGACCGGGAAGAGGTTCAGCAGCCGGCTCATTAGTCGCATATGTTCTTTATATTACGGATGTAGATCCACTGGAACATCAGTTATTATTTGAACGATTCTTAAACCCTGAAAGAATATCCATGCCAGATATTGATATTGACTTTCCTGATAATCGAAGAGATGAAATGATTGAATATGTATCTAAAAAATACGGAAGCCTTCATGTTGCACAAATCATTACTTTTGGAACCTTAGCTGCAAGAGCTGCACTTCGGGATGTTGGTAGAGTGATGGGGATTTCTCCTAAGGAAGCAGATTTTCTTGCCAAACAAGTTCCTAGTAAGCTTGGAATTACTCTGCAACAAGCCTACGAAGAATCACAAGGGTTACGGGAATATATTCAAAATATCGAAATCGGACGCAAAATCTTTGAAACAGCAAAAAAAATAGAAGGTTTGCCAAGACATACTTCTACCCATGCAGCAGGGGTTGTCATAAGTGAACAACCATTAACTGATTTAATTGCGATTCAAGAAGGACATAATGACGTTTATTTGACACAATTCCCGATGGATATACTCGAGGAAATAGGCCTTTTAAAAATGGATTTTCTTGGACTTCGAAATTTGACACTAATCGATAATATCGGGTCAATGATTAAGCGGGGAACTGGAAAGAGTATTGACCTATCGACAATTCCATTAGATGATCCAAAAACATTTGCCTTGTTAAGTAAGGGAGATACAACGGGAGTTTTCCAGCTAGAGTCAAGTGGGATGAGGAGTGTTTTAGTAAGACTACAGCCGAGTGCCCTAGAAGACATCGTGGCTGTTAATGCTTTGTACAGACCCGGTCCAATGGAAAATATCCCATTGTATATTGCACGTAAACATGGGAAAGAAGCGGTCGAATACCCGCATTCCGACTTAAAACCGATTTTACAAATGACATATGGCGTCATTGTGTATCAGGAACAAATTATGCAAATTGCCTCAAAAATGGCTGGATTTAGTCTAGGAGAGGCAGACCTTTTAAGGAGAGCCGTAAGTAAAAAGAAGAAAGAGGTTCTTGATAAGGAGCGGGAGCATTTTATTCAAGGTAGTTTGAAGAAAGGCTATACGGAAAAAACAGCAAATGAGATTTACGATTTAATTGTTAGATTTGCTAATTATGGTTTTAACCGTAGCCATGCTGTTGCCTACAGTATGATTGCTTATCAGCTTGCCTATTTAAAAGCAAACTATCCGCTTTATTTTATGGCTGCATTACTTACGAGTGTCATCGGAAACGATGACAAGTTAGGACAATATATTCGTGAATCAAAACAAAAAGGGATTACCATTTTGCCCCCTTCAATAAATAAAAGCTATTATCCATTTATTGTTGAGAAGAAGGCGATTCGATTTAGTTTAGCGGGAATCAAAAGCGTAGGCGTTGCCGCGTTAAAAGAAATGATTGAAACCCGGAAGGCTAAGCCATTTTCGGATCTGTTTGATTTCTGTGTGAGAACCTCGATGAGAAGCATTAACCGACGTACGATAGAATCGTTAATTTGTTCTGGCGCCTTTGATGAATTTGGTGAACATCGAGCAACTCTGTTAGCTACTTTAGATGTGGCAATCGAACATGCAGAACTCGTTCGACCCAAAGATGATGAAAATCAGTTTGAGATGTCCTTTGAAGATGATTTTGGACTTAAACCAAAATATGTTGAGGTTGAACCTTTTAAGGAAATGGAAAAATTACGCTTTGAAAAAGAAGCACTTGGTTTTTATTTATCCAGTCATCCTATTTCAGCCTATTCGGCTTATTTAAAGAAAAACGGAGCAATCGCAATTTCGGATGCTTCCCATTATCTACACCAAAATGTTGTGATAGGTGGATTCATCACAAAAGAGAGAACCATACGCACAAAAAAAGGTGAAGTAATGGCCTTTTTGACAATTAGTGATGATACAGGTGAATTAGAAGGCGTTGCCTTTCCAAGAACGTATACTCAGTCGGCAAAGCTATTAAAAAATGAGGCGTTATTATTACTAAAAGGCAAAATTGAAAATCGGAATAATCAATTACAGCTGATTATAAATCAATTACAGGAATTACCTGATCAAGTAGATTTATCAGAAGAAGAGAAGAAACTGTTTATAAGGATGGAAAAAAGGCACCAAGAAGATCAAGCTTTTATCAATTTAAAAGAATTGTTAAAAGAATATCCTGGAGAAATTCCAGTTGTGTTATATTACCAGGAATCTCAAAAAATAATTCAGCTTCAACAAGAACTTTGGATTAGTCCTAATCCCAAATTATTAACCGAAATTAAGAAATTAATGGGTCCAAAAAATGTGGTGTTCCAATAACAAACTCTTTACAGGAATAGCATATATGTTATATTGTAATAGAAAAGCGAAGTGGTCATACCACTATTCATTCGTGTAAAAGGAAATTCTATTTTACTAGTTTTCATGGAAAAGGTTGGACAAGTTTTAACCATTGCTTTTATGACTCTAACTGGTGCCAAAATGTAAGGTTACCAAGTTTTCTTTATAACAAGGAGTGAAAAAAAAGAAATGACTCTAAGAGAAGAAGCTCTACATATTCATCAAATCCATAAGGGAAAGCTTGAATCAAAATCAAAAATTCCAGTAAGAAATGCAAAGGATTTAAGTTTAGCATACTCACCTGGTGTAGCTGAACCATGTAAAGTTATTTACGATGACAAGTCCAAAGTGTATGAATACACAATGAAGGGGAATATGGTAGCAGTTGTTTCTGATGGGACAGCAGTCCTTGGTTTAGGAAACATTGGTCCAGAAGCCGCTCTTCCAGTAATGGAAGGAAAGGCCGTATTGTTTAAGAGCTTTGCAGGTGTAGATGCATTCCCAATTTGTTTGAATACAACAGATGTTGACAAGATTGTGGAAACTGTAAAATTATTAGAGCCAACTTTTGGTGGAGTCAACTTAGAGGATATCGCTGCTCCAAATTGCTTTGTCATTGAGGAGCGTCTTAAAAAAGAAGCCAATATTCCAGTTTTTCATGATGATCAACACGGTACTGCGATTGTTACAGTAGCAGGACTAGTGAATGCGTTGAAGCTTGTTGGTAAGAAAATGTCAGAAATAAAAGTGGTTGCAAACGGAGCAGGTGCTGCAGGTATTGCTATTATTAAGCTTTTATACCGCTATGGCGTTCGTGACATTATTATGTGTGACTCAAGAGGCGCGATTTATGAGGGACGTACATTTGGTATGAATGATGTAAAAGCAGAAGTAGCAAAATATACAAATCGTAATCGAATCGAAGGCTCTCTTGCAGATGCCCTCCAAGATGCGGATGTCTTTATAGGAGTGTCTGTTGAAGGTGCTCTCACAGCAGACATGGTTAAAACGATGAATCAGGACGCCATTATATTTGCTATGGCTAATCCTAATCCTGAAATTATGCCCGATGTAGCGTTAGAAGCAGGTGCTAAGGTTGTCGGAACAGGAAGATCTGATTTTCCAAACCAAGTAAATAATGTACTTGCATTCCCAGGGATTTTTAGAGGGGCTTTAGATGCTAGAGCAACTCATATAAATGAACAAATGAAAATTGCGGCTGTTGAAGCAATTGCATCCTTGATATCTTCCGAGGAACTTCGACCTGAGTATGTCATCCCAGCACCATTTGACCCACGTGTTGCTCCTGCAGTTGCAGCAGGTGTGGCAAAAGCAGCAATGGAAACAGGGGTAGCTAGAATTACTGTTAATCCAGAAGAAGTTGCGGAGAAGACAAGACGTATGGCCATTATTGAATAATTGATCGGGTGTGGTAAAGTGACAACCCATAATTCTAAGGTTTACATTGAAATTGTGAAACAAATTAGGTCCATCATTCAAGATGATGGACTTTCCACTGGGGATAAAATCCCTTCTGAACGAGAGCTTTCTGACCGTCTTAATGTGGGGCGTTCCTCTGTAAGAGAAGCATTAAGGTCGCTTGAGTTATTAGGTCTAATTGAGACAAGAAGGGGTGAAGGTACCTTTTTAAAGGATTTCGGGGATCACCAGTTGATTCATTTACTAGGTACCTTTATTATCCAAGGAGATAAAACAAAAGACGATCTCCTCGAAACAAAACATACTCTCGAAAAATCCTGTATTGAATTAGCGTTTCATCAAATAAACGATCAAATGATTACTGAATTAAAAAAGAGCATATGGGAGGCTGACGATCCTGAGGAATACCTATTTAAAACAATTGCCGAAGCAACAGGTAATCGACTTTTACTCCGAATTTGGGTCGTGATTAATGAATATGTGAAGTTTATATATGAGGAACAGACACATGTAATAAACAAAGAAGGTTTTGATGAGTTAATTGACGCACTTTGTAAAAGAGATGTGGAAAAAGCTTTATCTGCCTACGAAAAAATCACTTTGTAGAAATTTGTCGCGTTCTTAATGACATATTCCTACAAAAAATAAAGAAGACATTCAGTAAAGTATAAGTACATGCTTTTTTGGCAACGAAGGAAGATAGAGATTTTCCTTTTTTTCGTTACTCAACTATTTGTCTTAAAATCATGATTATGAAAGTGATAAATTTCAACGAAAAAGCCATTTCCATTGAAATGTGTGAGGAGGTTTATTTTGTTAAAAGACTTTTTTGTAAAGAAGAAAAAATATGCTTCAATCCCTTCAGAGCAGGCAAGACAAGATGTTCCAGAAGGAATTATGAGCAAATGTCCAAACTGTAAAAAAATCATGTATACAAAGGAATTAATGAAAAACGATAAGGTTTGTATGAACTGTGGCTATCATTATCAAATGACTGCCTATGAAAGAGTCGAGAGCTTACTTGATGAAGATTCTTTCGTTGAGTTCGATCATGATATGGTGTCTGAAAATCCGCTTGGATTCCCGGATTATTTAGAAAAGCTAAAGAAGGACCAGGTTAAAACAGGTATTAATGAAGCTGTTGTTACTGGTGAAGGTACAATTGATGGTAATCGGGTTATTCTAGCAATCATGGATTCGAACTTCCGAATGGGAAGTATGGGTTCTGTTGTTGGTGAAAAGATTACAAGAGCAATTGAAAAGGCAATGGAGGAAAAAGTTCCATTTCTGATTTTCACAGCTTCAGGTGGAGCAAGAATGCAAGAAGGCGTACTTAGTTTGATGCAAATGGCGAAGACGAGTTCAGCTTTAAAGCTCTTTAGTGATCAAGGTGGACTGATTGTTTCGATTATGACTCATCCAACGACAGGTGGTGTCTCTGCAAGCTTTGCTTCCCTAGGAGATTTTAACTTTGCAGAACCTGGTGCATTAATTGGTTTCGCTGGAAGAAGGATTATTGAGCAAACTATCCGTGAAGAGCTTCCAGAAGATTTTCAAACAGCTGAGTTTTTATTAAAACATGGTCAATTGGATGCTGTTATCCACCGTCATGATTTAAAAAATACACTGGCAAATATTGTAGACATTCATATGAATGGGGGTGCGGTAAATTGGTAGGCGAACTAGAATTTGAGAAACCAGTTGTCGAATTGAAAAAGAAGATTGCTGAGTTAAAAGAGTTTACAAGTGACTCGAATGTTGATCTTTCAGATGAAATTTCAAAACTTGAATCAAGACTTCAAAAACTTGAGAAGGACATCTATAGTCATTTAAAACCGTGGGATCGTGTCCAAATTGCTCGTCATCCTGAGAGACCTACAACCCTTGATTATATTGAGCGTATTTTTACAAACTTTTTCGAGTGTCACGGTGATCGCTTTTACGGCGACGATGCTGCCATTGTTGCTGGGATTGCCAAATACCATGATTTACCAGTAACCGTCATTGGTCACCAACGTGGTAAGGATACGAAAGAAAATATTAAAAGAAACTTTGGTATGCCACATCCTGAAGGATATCGGAAAGCACTTCGTTTAATGAAACAGGCCGAGAAATTTCGACGACCAATTATTTGCTTCATTGATACGAAGGGGGCATATCCTGGTAAAGCGGCAGAAGAACGTGGACAAAGTGAGGCTATAGCAAAAAACCTATTTGAAATGGCAAGCTTAACTGTTCCCGTTATTTGTATCGTTATTGGAGAAGGCGGAAGTGGTGGAGCTCTTGCTTTAGGTGTTGGAAATCACATTCATATGCTTGAAAACTCAACATATTCTGTTATTTCTCCTGAAGGTGCAGCTGCGTTACTATGGAAAGATGCTGGACTTGCAAAAAAAGCCGCGGAGTCTATGAAAATTACTGCACCAGACTTAAAAGAACTTGGAATTGTAGATGAAATCATTCCTGAAATTAGAGGTGGAGCTCATAAAGATGTTGCAGAGCAAGCCGCTTCTATTGATGCAGTTCTCTTAAAATCATTAAAAGAATTACGCAAATTAAACAATGATGAGTTAATTCAGCAACGCTATCAGAAATATAAAAAGATAGGCCAATTTAAAATAGCTGAAGAAGACTTTATCGGAGTTCAGTAAAAAGTTGACGTGCGTCTAACACAAAGTGTAGAGCACGTTTTACTTTGTTTAATTTTCAAAAAATGGATATGATTTTTTTGTAAGCACAATTTACGAATTTCCCCCCGCGTAAAATTCCTAATATTTTTTGACTTTTAAGCACGTTTTCACACTTTTTTCTTTATTTAATACGTTTTCATAACTTGTTTTACTTATATATTAGTGTTATTTTATACATATTGCGAAAGAATAGTAAAAGCAAATCGAAACTAGTTCACGATTATTTTTTACATAGAGGTGGAAAAATGAAAAGAATAGGTGTTTTAACAAGTGGTGGGGATTCACCTGGTATGAACGCTGCGATTCGTGCTGTTGTTCGTAAAGCAATCTATCACGATGTTGAAGTATATGGAATTTATCAGGGATATGCAGGGCTTATAAGTGGACAGATTAAAAAATTAGAAATAGGCGATGTCGGTGATATCATTCATCGTGGTGGTACAATGCTTTATACAGCACGATGTTTGGAATTCAAGACAGAAGAAGGTCGTAAACAAGGTATTGAACAACTCAACAAATTAGGGATTGAAGGCTTGGTTGTAATAGGCGGTGACGGTTCATACCGTGGTGCCCAAAAATTAACGGAACTTGGTTTTCCATGTGTGGGTGTTCCAGGTACAATTGACAATGACATCCCTGGTACTGATTTTACAATCGGTTTTGACACAGCACTAAATACAGTAATTGATGCAATTGATAAAATTAGGGATACAGCAACTTCTCATGAACGTACATATGTAATTGAAGTAATGGGTAGACATGCTGGGGATCTTGCACTTTGGGCAGGATTAGCTGGCGGAGCTGAAACAATTTTAATTCCAGAAGCCGAACATGACATGAATGAAGTTGTTGCCAAGCTTAACCGTGGTCATGAACGTGGAAAGAAGCACAGTATTATTGTCGTAGCTGAAGGTGTCGGTAGTGGTGTAGAAATCGGGAAGAAAATCCAAGAAGCAACAAATTTTGAAACAAGAGTAAGTGTGCTTGGACATATTCAACGAGGTGGTTCACCAACCGCAACAGACCGTGTTTTAGCTAGCCGTCTTGGAGCAAGAGCTGTTGAACTTTTGCTTGATGGAAAAGGTGGAAGAGCGGTCGGAATTCAGCAAAACCAATTAGTAGACCATGATATAATGGAAATTTTAGATCGTAAACATACAGTTGACGAAAAAATGTATAACCTAGCCCAAGAACTATCAATTTAATAAAGACTTCGGTATAATTCACTGTGGAAGTTTTGGTAGTCGCTTTGAAAAAAAGCGATTATAGAGGAGGAAAATGTAATGAGAAAAACAAAAATAGTATGTACGATAGGACCAGCAAGTGAAAGTATCGAAAAGCTTGTTGCTTTAGCAAAAGCTGGGATGAATGTAGCAAGACTTAACTTTTCACATGGCGACTTTGAGGAACATGGTGCACGTATTAAAAATATTCGTGAAGCATCTAAAATAACTGGCAAGAATATTGCAATATTATTAGATACTAAAGGACCAGAAATTCGTACAAATACAATGGAAAATGGTGCAATTGAATTAGTTGAAGGGTCAACTATAACTATTTCAATGGAAGAAGTTGTGGGTACACCGGAAAAATTCTCAATTACATATCCGGGACTTATTGAAGATGTTCATCCAGGGTCCAGAATTTTACTAGATGATGGATTAATCGGACTAGAAGTAGTAGAAATTAATCATCAGCAACGTGAAATTCTAACAAAAGTATTAAATAGTGGAACATTAAAAAATAAAAAAGGTGTAAACGTACCGGGTGTTAGTGTAAACCTACCAGGTATTACTGAAAAAGATGCAAAGGATATTGTATTTGGTGTCCAACAAGATGTTGATTATATCGCAGCATCCTTCGTTCGTCGTGCATCAGATGTATTAGAAATTAGAGAATTATTGGAAGAAAATAACGGAAAGAACATTCAAATCATCCCTAAAATTGAAAACCAAGAGGGTGTCGATAATATCGACGAAATCCTTGAAGTATCAGATGGTCTCATGGTAGCTCGTGGAGACCTAGGGGTTGAAATTCCTGCTGAGGAAGTACCACTCGTTCAAAAGGATTTAATCAAGAAATGTAATGCAGCTGGTAAACCAGTCATTACAGCAACTCAAATGCTAGACTCTATGCAACGCAATCCTAGACCAACTCGTGCAGAAGCTAGTGACGTTGCGAATGCGATCTTCGATGGTACTGATGCAATCATGCTTTCAGGTGAAACTGCAGCTGGTTCATACCCGGTTGAGGCTGTTCAAACAATGCATAATATTGCTTCCCGTGCTGAAAGTGCTTTAGTACATCGTGAAATCTTGTCTCAACGTAGTAAAATCTCTGGTACTACAATTACAGATGCGATTGGTCAGTCGGTAGCTCATACTGCACTTAACCTTGATGTTTCTGCGATTGTTACACCTACTGAAAGTGGACATACAGCAAGAATGATTTCAAAATACCGTCCAAAGGCACCAATTATTGCGGTAACGGCAAGTGAATCAACAACAAGAAAGCTTTCTCTTGTTTGGGGCGTATATCCACAAACAGGAAACGTAGCAAAATCTACTGATGAAATGCTCGATAACTCCGTTGATGTTGCATTAGGAACCGGAATCATCAAACCTGGTGATTTAGTTGTCATTACAGCTGGTGTACCAGTTGGAGAGCGTGGAACAACTAACATCATGAAGATTCATGTTGTTGGCAACACCGTTGCAAATGGACAAGGAATCGGTAGAAAAACAGCTTTTGGAAAAGTAGTTGTCGCTCATAATAGTGAAGAAGCAGCAGCAAAGATGTATGATGGAGCCATCCTTGTCACACCTGCAACTGACCGTGATATGGTAAAATACGTGGAGCAAGCTTCAGCGTTAATTACAGAAGAAGGCGGTCTAACTAGCCATGCGGCTGTAGTAGGATTAAGCATCGGAATTCCGGTTATTGTTGGTGTTGAAAAGGCAACAACACTATTAAAGGATGGACAAGATATTACTGTTGATTCTGCTCGTGGCGTTATATATGAAGGACATGCAAATGTTTTATAAGTTATAAGTAAGAGAAGGGAAACCTTCTCTTTTTTTTATACGACTACTTTTTTAAGAACAGAAAACGTATAATAGAGGAAAAGCCTTCATGTCCCGAGGAGGATCTCATATGAGAATATTACTAGCATTAATTATTATTGTACCAACTCTTGAAATAAGTGTTCTTATTTTTTCAGGTAAGACGATTGGAATTCCATTTACTTTACTGTTAATCATTCTTACTGGAGTAATTGGTGCATGGCTTGCAAAAAAACAAGGGTTAGAAACGATTAGACGGGCAAGGCAACAAATGGACTTAGGGCAAGTGCCAGGGGAAGCGATAATGGATGGAATATGTATCTTAATTGGTGCTGTCTTGCTTTTAACTCCCGGCTACATTACTGATTTGGCAGGTTTACTACTGCTCCTTCCCGTAACCCGTAATTTCATTAAGCCGATTATTGCGAACTGGATCAATCGAAAAATAAATAGAGGTCATTTTACCGTTATACGTCGTTGGTAAAGAAAAAGAAAAAGCCATTACACGGCTTTTTCTTTAAGCTTCTTTTCCGATGATAAAATGCCAAACATCTTGAAATACACCTGTTGTATATAAGGTCTTAATAATTACTAGAATGACAGGTCCGATAATCAATCCGATGAAACCAAATAATTGAAACCCAACGAAAAGCGATATCAAGGTTGCCAAAGGATCTAGTCCAATACTTGATGAAATCACCTTTGGTTCCATTACTTGACGCTGGACAATGACAACAATATATAAAATTCCTAACCCGATTGCTAGTGGGACTTCCCCACTAAAAGCAGAGTAAATAATCCACGGAACAAACACAAGTCCAGTACCTAAATATGGAAGAAGATCAACAAGTCCAATTAACAAGGCAATGGTAATTGCATAATCAACCCGTAACACCAATAATCCAACCAATACGATTCCCGCAGTTATCGAAATCAAAGTAACTTGAGCTTTAATAAATCCAAATAATGCTTTCTTTAATTCTACAAAAATTGATTTTCCACTTGTTCTAGCTTTAACAGGGATGAACTTTCGCCCCATTATGATGAATTTATTCCAATCCTTGCTTATGAAGAATGTTGCTAGTAATGAAAATACAATAACGGTTGCTGCATTCGGTAACCACCCAAGAAATTTAGGAATATTTTCTAAGAATGCTTTTACAAACTCCCCGACATTTGTTGCAATGGTAGTACCTACATTGCTTACGTTATCCATTATCGTTTGCTGTTGATCCTGCTCTAAATTATGGAACATGCTTGTTATTCTCTCATATAAAGGAATAATTTGACCAACTATTAAATCTTCAAAATAAACCACTAGCTTTTCAAAATGTTGTGGAACTTCTTTGGCTAAATAGTTTGCACCTGAAATAATTTCAGCTATTAATAGCGTTAGGAATCCTGTGACAACACCAAATACAACGAGGATCCCTAAAAATACGGATAAACCTCGTGGCATCCTTCCTTTACGTTCTAAAAAATTGACAAGAGGATTAATAAGAAAAGCAATTAATAATGCGAAAATAAACGGATATGTAAGTTTAAATAGAAAATAAAACAATATGCAGCCAATGACTACTAAGGCAATAACCAAAAGAAATCGAAGAAAACTGTACACATAATGAATGTTCAAACTTTTTCCTCCCTAGGTAATTCTTACATCTTATTTTACAACCTCATAGAAAACTTTAAAAGTAAATACGAAGTAATGAATAATAAAGTTTCCAATTATGGAGAAAAAATTGGAAATATGATATTATACGTAAGAGCGAGAAAAAAATTTCGTGAAAAAACTGCAAAAAATAAAATTAGCTATATCTGGAGATATATTGCTAATTTAGGTATTCGACTCTGTTAAATAGTAAAAGAGAAAAATATTTTTGCGTGATAATAGTTTATTAGGAAAATTCGTCTCTTTTGATTCACAAAAGTCTGATTCTTTATTATAATAGAGTCGAGAGTTACAACTTTTCTACATAGCACTTGCTAATTCTCGTAATTGTCACAATATTATTGCGATATTTGTGACATTGAATGTTTTATTTTAAAATGAAAGCATTTACTTCACGAAATGAGAGTATTTATCGCTTACTCTAAGTGATGTTTGGTTTTGAGCATGCGCTCAATTTACCTCTTGAGGGGGGTAGGGGAATATGAAAAAAGGAGAGGGTCTTATGACAGCAACAAAGGGACTTGAAGGAATTGTAGCTACTACTTCTTCAGTTAGTTCAATTATTGATGACACATTAACGTATGCAGGATTCGATATTGATGAATTAGCTGAAAATGCTAGTTTTGAAGAGGTTGTCTATCTACTATGGCATCGCAAACTTCCAAATAAAGAGGAGTTAGCTGAACTAAAGCTGCAGCTTGCTGATAATGCAAGTTTACCTCAAGAAGTATTAAATCATTTCAAAACATATCCAATCGACAAAGTTCATCCAATGGCAGCTCTTCGCTCAGCAGTTTCACTATTAGGACTTTATGATGAAGAAGCAGATGTAATGGATCCAGAAGCAAATTATCGTAAGGCGATTCGTCTGCAAGCAAAATTACCTACAATTGTTACCGCTTTTTCTCGTGTGCGAAAAGGATTAGAGCCAGTTTCTCCACGCACAGATTTAAGCTTTGCAGGAAACTTCTTGTATATGCTAAGCGGCCAAGAGCCAAGTGAGATTGCAGAAGAAGCATTTAATAAAGCACTCGTTTTACATGCTGACCATGAACTTAATGCATCTACTTTCACGGCTCGTGTTTGCGTTGCAACTCTTTCCGATATTTATTCAGGTGTTACTGCTGCAATCGGGGCGTTAAAAGGTCCACTTCACGGTGGCGCAAATGAAGCAGTTATGAAAATGCTTACTGAAATCGGAGAAGTTGAAAACGTTGAACATTATATAAAAACAAAATTAGCTAATAAAGAAAAGATAATGGGATTCGGGCATAGAGTATACCGTAAAGGTGACCCACGTGCTAAGCACTTGAAAGCAATGTCTCAAAAGTTAACAACCATCACCGGAGAACCAAAATGGTATGAGATGTCAACGAAAATTGAGAAGATTGTAACAAGTGAAAAACCATTACCACCAAATGTTGACTTCTACTCAGCATCTGTATACCATAGCTTAGGTATTGATCATGATTTATTTACTCCTATCTTTGCAGTAAGCCGTGTTTCAGGGTGGTTAGCTCATATTCTAGAGCAATATGAGAACAACCGTTTAATCCGTCCACGTGCTGAATATACGGGTCCTGGAATGCAAAAATACATTCCAATTGACCAAAGAGGTTAATAAATCTATACAATATATAATAAAAGAGAAGTATTTCAGGAGAAAATTCTTCCTGAGATGCTTCTTAGAATTTTAGGAGGTAATACTAGTGGCAGGAGAAAAAATTACAGTATCAAATGGTGTACTAAACGTACCTAACAACCCAATTATTCCTTTTATTGAAGGTGATGGAACTGGTCCTGATATTTGGGCAGCAGCGTCACGTGTATTAGAAGCAGCAGTTGAAAAAGCCTACAATGGTGAAAAATCAATTGTTTGGAAAGAAGTATTAGCAGGGGAAAAAGCGTTTAATCAAACTGGCGAATGGTTACCAGAAGAAACATTAGATCTTATTCGTGAGTACATAATTGCTATTAAAGGACCTCTTACTACACCGGTTGGTGGTGGTATCCGTTCATTAAACGTTGCATTACGTCAAGAACTAGATTTATTCACATGTCTTCGTCCTGTTCGTTATTTTACAGGTGTACCTTCACCAGTTAAGCGTCCAGAAGATACAGATATGGTTATTTTCCGTGAAAACACAGAAGATATTTATGCTGGTATTGAATATGCACAAGGTTCTGAAGGTGTTCAAAAACTTATTAACTTCCTTCAAAATGAGCTAGGTGTTAATAAAATCCGTTTCCCAGAAACTTCTGGAATTGGAATCAAGCCAGTTTCTGAGGAAGGTACAAAGCGTCTTGTACGTGCTGCGATCAACTATGCGATCGAGCAAGGCCGTAAGTCAGTAACACTTGTTCACAAAGGAAACATCATGAAGTTTACTGAAGGAGCATTTAAAAACTGGGGCTACGAGCTTGCTGAACAAGAATTTGGCGATAAAGTATTTACTTGGGCACAATATGACCGCATCGTTGAAGAAGAAGGTAAAGATGCTGCGAATAAAGCTCAAGCAGACGCTGAAGCTGCAGGTAAGATTATTGTAAAAGATTCAATTGCGGATATCTTTTTACAACAGATCTTAACTCGTCCTCGTGAATTTGATGTTGTTGCAACCATGAACTTAAACGGTGATTACATTTCCGATGCATTAGCTGCACAAGTTGGTGGAATTGGAATTGCACCTGGAGCAAATATTAACTATGAAACTGGTCATGCAATTTTCGAAGCTACACACGGAACTGCACCTAAATATGCTGGCTTAGACAAAGTTAACCCATCCTCTGTTCTTCTATCTGGTGTATTAATGCTTGAACACCTAGGTTGGAATGAAGCAGCAAGCCTAATCATGAATTCAATGGAAAAGACAATTGAATCTAAAGTGGTAACATATGACTTTGCACGTCTGATGGAAGGCGCAACAGAAGTTAAATGTTCAGAGTTTGCTAATGAACTAATCAAAAACTTAGGCTAATCATAAATATAAGTAACTACCCTGAAGAATGAAGTTTATCTAAGGGTAGTTACTTACTTTCGTATGAATAGGGAGGATATATAATGAGTCAATTCAAACGCAAAAAAATCTCTGTAATAGGTAGTGGATTTACTGGTGCAACAACAGCTTTTCTACTGGCTCAAAAGGAATTAGGAGACGTCGTTTTAGTTGATATTCCACAAATGGAGAACCCCACTAAAGGGAAAGCTCTAGATATGTTGGAAGCAAGTCCTGTTCAAGGGTTTGATGCAAACATTACTGGAACGGCAAATTATGAGGATACAGCTGATTCTGATATAGTAGTAATTACAGCCGGAATTGCTCGTAAACCTGGTATGAGTCGTGATGACCTTGTTCAAACAAACCAAAAAATCATGAAAAGTGTTGCCCAGGAAATTGTAAAACATTCTCCAGACAGTTATATCATTGTATTAACAAACCCGGTTGACGCTATGACATATACAGTGTTCAAGGAATCTGGTTTCCCGAAAAATCGTGTTATTGGCCAATCAGGCGTACTCGATACCGCTAGATTCCGTACATTTATTGCCCAGGAACTAAATTTATCAGTAAAAGACATTACTGGATTTGTCCTAGGTGGTCATGGTGATGACATGGTGCCGCTTGTTCGTTACTCCTATGCAGGAGGTATTCCACTCGAAACTTTAATTCCAAAAGATCGTTTAGACGCTATCGTTGAACGTACACGTAAAGGTGGCGGTGAAATTGTCAACCTATTAGGAAATGGAAGTGCATATTATGCACCAGCAGCTTCCTTAGTGGAAATGGTTGAAGCAATTTTAAAAGACCAGCGTCGTGTCCTACCTGCAATTGCATATCTCGAAGGTGAATATGGCTTTACCGGGATTTACCTTGGAGTTCCAACAATTCTAGGTGCTAATGGCATTGAAAAAATCATTGAACTTGAACTAACAGAGAAGGAAAAAGCAGAACTTGCAAAATCTGCGGATTCCGTAAAAAACGTCATGAATATCCTAGCCTAATCATTAACAAAAAGAGAATTCGGGGTTCGCCCCGAATTTTTTATACATAACATCGTAATCGTTTTCATTTTAATGGAGGTGCTTTTCTTTTCATGTTATTAGGAAAAAAGCGAAAACTAGGTAGAATGATTGAAGAAATGAACGTTGGTGAAAAATTAACATTAACGGAGAAAATAGAAGATAAAGACTTACTATTATACTTAGGATTGACGAATGATGCAAATCCTCTTTATATTCAACATGATTATGCATCTCAAACTCCCTTTAAGAAACCGATCGTTCCCACAGTTATGCTAACTGGTATTATATCTGCGGCTGTATCAAAATATTTACCTGGACCAGGTAGTCATATTCTTAAACAGGAAATTGAATTTTTGCAGCCTTTGTACCACTACGACACAGTTCAATTTCTCTTTGAGGTTACGAAGATAAATTTTCATGACCATACTGTTGAAATTTCGGTTACCGCATTGGATGAAGATGAGTCTAAGGCAATCGAGGGCAGACTACTCGTCTGTCCTCCACACCGAATTACCCCGATGGAGGGGAAAATATTGGAGAACTTTTAGAGAGCTATGTCTCTCTTTTTTGTTTTTTCATGGCAAGTCAAGAAATGTTAATCTATAATGATTTTATATAGATAAAAAATAATGATGGGGTTTATCTTTTTTGATGGAGGAAGACAATGAAGAAAAAAGTATTGGTTGTTGAGGATGAACGTTCGATTATTACATTACTTCAGTACAACCTACAACAGGCCGGCTACGAGGTCATTACAGCTATGGATGGCGAGGAAGGCTTGGAGAAGGCCTTGGCAGAAAGACCTAGTTTAATTGTCCTTGACTTAATGCTGCCAAAATTGGATGGTATTGAAGTGTGCAAACAACTTCGCCAAAACAAGGTTGATATTCCAATCCTAATGTTAACCGCAAAGGATGATGAATTTGATAAAGTTTTAGGTTTGGAGCTTGGGGCCGATGACTATATGACAAAACCATTTAGTCCAAGAGAAGTAGTCGCCCGAGTGAAAGCAATACTGAGAAGAACAAGTATAAACGAAGTCAACTCAGAAGACACTACAGTTTCTCCACAAATTGTGATTGGGCTTTTACGGATTTTGCCGGAAAATTTTGAGGCTTATTATAATGAGGAAGCACTTGACCTTACACCAAAAGAATTTGAACTTCTTGCTTATTTAGCAAAGAACAAAGGTAGAGTTCTAACTCGAGATCAACTTTTAAGTGCTGTTTGGAATTATGATTTTGCTGGTGATACAAGAATTGTGGATGTTCACATCAGTCATTTGCGTGAAAAAATCGAAAAAGATTCGAAAAAACCAAGTATGATTAAAACAGTAAGGGGATTAGGCTATAAGCTTGAGGAGCCAAAACTCTATGAATAAATTTCACTCGAGGCTTCTATTTGCGATTATCTTTTTAATTATTATTGTTTTTCTTTGTATGGGTTTTATGTTGGGCCAATTCATAAGTAGTCTGATTACAAATAGTGCGGAACATGGAACTTCCGTAGAAAAAACAGTCCAGCAGGTCTGGATTGCTCTAATTATTTGCTTAGGAATCGCATTGGTTATTATTCTTTCGCTTATTGTTAGAATCACCACCACCTATACAAAGCCAATTGATGCTGCAACAAAAGCGGTTAAAGAGCTTGCAAAGGGAGATTATCGAGCAAGAACCTATGAAGATCATATTAGTGCTGCTGGATTACTTGGACAATCTATCAATATTGTTGCAAGAAATATTGAAGAAATGACGAAATCCTATGAAATGCAGCATGACCGATTACATACGTTGATTGAAAATATGGGGAGCGGTCTATTATTTATCGATAGCAAAGGATATATTAGTATTTTCAATCGAACGATCAACGAGATATTCAAGATTGACCAAGACGATTTAATGGGTCAGCTTTATTATGAAGCATTTACTCATAAAGAAATTGTAACTTTGGTAGAAGAAATTTTTATGACAGAGCGAAAGTTACGAAGACAAATCCATTTGACGATTGGAACTGAACAAAAGGATTTTGAGGTGTACGCTACGCCAATTTTAGGAGCAAATGTGGAATGGAAGGGTGTTGTTCTTGTCTTTCACGATATTTCAGATTTGAAAAGACTTGAACAGATGCGGAAGGACTTTGTTGCAAATGTTTCCCATGAGCTTCGTACACCGATTACTTCCATTAAAGGATTCGCAGAGACTTTATTAGATGGAGCAATGAATGATAGGGAAGTCCTTGATGAATTTTTAACAATTATCCTACATGAAAGTCATCGTCTTCAAGTCCTCATTCAAGATTTATTGGATTTATCAAAGATAGAGAATAAAGGTTTTTCCCTTAACCTATCACGTGTAAATGTGAGGGAACTTTTAGAAAATAGTTTACGGATGCTTAGATCAAAGGCTGAAGAAAAAGAAATTCAATTAGAGCTTACAGTAGATGACCTAACAACAGTAATTGAAGGAGATATGGACAGATTAAAACAAGTGTTTATCAATGTCATTAATAATAGTTTGTCATATTCTCCAAATAAAGCGAAGGTTGCAGTAAAAGCAACAAATCTTTCTGACTATGTTGAAATTCAAATTATCGACACGGGTATCGGAATTGAAGAAAAAGAGCTTTCCCGAATTTTTGAAAGATTTTATCGTGTGGATAAAGCGAGAAGCAGGAACTCTGGAGGCACCGGATTGGGTCTTGCAATTGTAAAGCATATTATTGAGGCACATGGAGGGGCTGTACAAGTCACGAGTAAGGTGGGGGAAGGAACTACAGTTACGATACGTTTAAAAAAAGAAATAACATCTAGTAAAATAGAATAATTTTACAAAATGTTTACAATAGAAACATATTCCCTTAATATCCAAACCTTATGATAATTATGAGAACCCCTTCATTCAGGAGGCCAAACTTTTTTGACAAGGATGTATGATCCTTGTCATTTTTTTAACATTTAAATGAAACCTTTTTGCATGATATTCGTATAAGAATATGTAGATATATTGAGGGGGGAAAGCATGGTTAGTTTGAAACGAATTTATACGATTGTTGGACTAAGTGTGCTCGTTCTGATTTTAGGTGTAATTGGATTTACATCTTGGTATACAGTAGATGAATCAGAGCAAGCCATTATTTTAACCTTTGGGAAAGCAGACGAAGGAATTACAGAGCCGGGACTTCATTTTAAAATGCCATGGCCAATCCAAGACGTAGAGAAACTGCCAAAAACAACATACAGTTTACAGTTTGGATATAATCAAAAGGACGGCGAAATTACAGATGTGCCAAAAGACACCAAAATGATTACAGGTGATGAGAATATTGTTCTTGCCGACATGGTGGTCCAATGGCAAATTACGGATCCTTCAAAGTTCTTATTTAATTCAGCGGATCCCGAGCAAATTTTATATAATGCTACTTCTGCATCATTAAGAAGTATTATCGGAAGTTCTAAAATCGATGATGCCTTAACATCTGGTAAAGCAGAAATTGAAGCTGAAGTAAGAGACTTATTGACCGATCTTTTAAAGAAATATGATATTGGTGTTTCTGTAACGGCTGTTAAATTGCAAGATGTTGAACTACCAAATGATGAGGTTCGTAAGGCTTTTACGAATGTTACAGATGCACGTGAAACAAGAAATACAAAAGTAAATGAAGCAAATAAATATCGTAACCAAAAATTGAATGAAGCAAAAGGGGAAAAAGAAGCCCTAATTTCTCGTGCTAACGGGGATAAAGCAGCCCGTATCGAAATTGCACGTGGGGATGTTGCGACATTTAATGCATTATATAATGAATATGTTAAAAATCCAGAGATTACTAGAAAACGTCTTGTTCTAGAAACATTGGATCAAGTGCTACCAAATACAGAAATTTATATTATGAAGGATGATGGCAATACGATGAAATACTTGCCAATACGTCCAGCTGGAAGCCAAGCACAGGTTCCTCCTGTAGAAACAGAAGGGAGTGGGAACCAATGAGTGAAAATGTCGTGGATTTAAATGAAAAAAAGGGTTCCAATAAATTTAGCAAATACACAAAAGGTGGAATCATTTCACTTATTGTTATTATTCTAATAGGTATCGTTTTGGTGAATATATTTATAGTAAGAGAAGGCGAATATAAGGTCGTTCGACAGTTTGGTGAGGTTGTTCGAATTGAAGAAAATCCGGGACTTTCCTATAAAATTCCGTTTATCCAGTCGGTTGAGACCTTACCGAAATATCAAATGATTTATGATGTTGAGGAAGCTGAAATCAATACGAAAGACAAAAAGCGAATGATGATCGATAATTATGCGATTTGGCGCATTGAAGATCCGAAACAAATGATATCTACAACAAGAACAGTCTTAAATGCAGAAGCAAAGCTTGATGAGTTCGTCTATTCTGCAATCCGTACAGAACTTGGTCAATTGGACTATGACGAGATTATTAATGATGAGAAGTCTGAACGTGGTAGTCTTAATGATCGCATTACAGACATTGTAAATAAAAACCTAGAGGAAGATAAATATGGAATCGTTGTAACAGATATTCGTATGAAGCGTACAGATTTACCAGCTGAAAACGAACAATCCGTATATACGAGAATGATCTCCGAGCGTGAGTCAACAGCACAAAACTATCTCTCTGAAGGGGATGCTAAGAAGAATGAAATCGAAGCTGAAACGGATAGAGAAGTAAAAGTCATTATTTCAAAAGCTCAAGCTGACGCTGAGGTTATTCGAAGTGAAGGGGAAGGGGAAGCAGCGCGTATTTATAATGATGCCTTCTCCAAGGACCCAGAGTTTTACAACCTTTTCCGTACGTTAGAATCCTATAAAACCACAATTGATGGAGAAACACTCATTATTTTACCAGCTGACTCTCCTTACGCGAGATTGTTAATGGGATACACTGACTAACGATAAAAGAAGTTCACACATAAAGTAGTCGTTATTTTCTATTCTGTTCATGACATGCTAAAATGAACAGTAGGAAATGACGGCTTTTTTTATGAGTTTCAATGGTTGTATGGAATATAATAGGTCCCAAGTTGTCATAGAAAGGAAGGATTTTTCTTGGATAAAAAGATTGTTTTGGTGGATGGAAATAGTATTGCATACCGGGCATTTTTTGCCTTGCCACTTTTGAATAATGATAAAGGTGTACATACGAATGCTATTTATGGCTTTACAATGATTTTGAACCGAATTCTTGAACAGGAGAAGCCAACACATATTTTAGTAGCATTTGATGCAGGAAAAACAACGTTTAGACATAGTACTTTTAGTGACTATAAAGGAGGCCGACAGAAAACTCCACCTGAGCTTTCAGAGCAGTTTCCATTTTTACGAGAGCTTCTTGATGCATACAAGATTGCCAGATACGAATTAGAAAACTATGAAGCCGATGATATTATCGGGACTTTATCACTTCAAGCTGAAAAGGAAGGCTTTGAGGTAAAAGTTATTTCAGGCGATAAAGACCTAACACAGCTTGCTTCAGATCGTGTTACCGTAGATATTACGAAAAAAGGGATTACAGATGTTGATTCATATACGCCTGATTTTATCAATGAAAAATATGGAATCGCACCAGAACGAATTATCGATATGAAAGGACTTATGGGGGATAGTTCGGATAATATTCCAGGTGTCCCAGGCGTAGGTGAGAAAACAGCTTTAAAATTATTACAAGAGTTCCATACATTAGAGGAACTACTAGACTCGATTGATAAGGTGAGCGGAAAGAAGCTGAAAGAAAAGCTTGAAGAACATAAGGAACAAGCCATCATGAGTAAACAACTTGCCACAATCTATCGTGAAGCACCTATTGAAATTGGAATTTCTGAGCTTGAGTATAATGGCTATGATGGCGACCAGGTGATTAAGCTTTTCAAAGAGCTCGGATTTAATTCATTGTTGGACAAAGTTGAGGGCAGCGAAAAAATAGAAGACAAGCCTTTAGAAAAGATCTCATATAAGATTGTCGATAAAGTTACTGATGATATGTTTTCTACTGAATCTTCTTTGATTGTGGAAGTGCTTGATGAAAGCTATCATCGAGCAGACGTCCAAGGGATTGCGATATCAAATGAAAAAGGTAATTTTTATATTCCAACAAAACTTGCTCTTGACTCAGATACATTTAAGGAATGGGCAAAGGATAACGAAAAAAAGAAAACCGTTTTTGATGGAAAAAAATCACTTGTTGCGTTGAGATGGAAGGGGATCGACTTACAAGGAATTGACTTTGACTGCTTAATTGCTTCATATATTTTAAATCCATCTGATTCAACCGATGATGTTGCTGCAATAGCAAAATTAAAAGGAATTAACGATGTACAAACAGATGAAGCTGTGTACGGAAAAGGCGCGAAACAAAGCATACCAGACGAAAAAGAGCTTTCTGAGCATATTGTTAGAAAGGCGGTTGCTCTAAAGAAGCTACAGGATATTTTCCTACAAGAACTGCAGGAAAATGAACAATATAAGCTTTTCACTGATTTAGAAATGCCATTATCGCTAATATTAGCTGAAATGGAAGCAACCGGGGTTAAGGTTGATGTGGAACGTTTAAAAGCAATGGGAGAAGAATTAAAGGCACATCTTCAAGAGCTTGAACAAAAAATTTATGAACTCGCTGGAGAAGAATTTAACATTAACTCCCCAAAGCAGCTTGGTGTCATTCTTTTTGAAAAGCTTCAACTTACCGTTTACAAGAAAACAAAAACAGGCTATTCAACGTCTGCTGATATTCTTGAAAAACTGGCTAAAGAGCATGAAATCATTGAGTATATTTTGCATTACAGACAAGTTGGAAAGCTTCAATCAACCTATATTGAAGGTTTATTAAAGGTTGTTCATGAAGATACATGCAAGGTTCATACTCGATTCCAGCAAGCTTTAACACAAACCGGAAGACTAAGTTCAACAGATCCAAACCTGCAAAACATTCCAATTCGCTTGGAGGAAGGACGAAAAATAAGACAAGCGTTTGTTCCTTCGAAAAAGGATTGGTTCATGTTTGCTGCTGACTATTCACAAATTGAACTAAGGGTGCTTGCTCATATTGCAAATGATGAAAATCTAATTCAAGCCTTTACGCATGATCTTGATATTCACACAAAAACTGCGATGGATGTGTTCCATGTAAAAGAAGACGAGGTAACCTCCAATATGCGTCGACAGGCAAAGGCTGTTAACTTCGGGATTGTGTATGGAATTAGTGATTTTGGATTGTCTCAAAACCTTGGAATTACAAGGAAGGAAGCGGGACAATTTATTGAGCGCTATTTTGCAAGTTTCCCAGGTGTTAAAGAATATATGGAAGAAATCGTTGAGGATGTTAGACAAAAAGGGTATGTATCAACTCTTCTTCATAGAAGAAGATATATTCCTGAAATTACAGCACGTAATTTTAATGTTCGTAGCTTTGCAGAAAGAACTGCGATGAATACCCCAATTCAAGGAAGTGCTGCTGATATTATCAAGAAAGCAATGATTGATATGGCGGCTCGATTAAAAGAAGAAAAGCTTCAAGCAAAATTGCTGTTACAAGTTCATGACGAATTAATTTTTGAAGCACCAGAAGAAGAAATTGAGATTTTGAAAAAGATTGTGCCAGAAGTAATGGAAAATGCGATTTCCTTAAAAGTACCATTAAAGGTCGATTATGCGTACGGAAAGACCTGGTATGATGCAAAGTAGATTTTTGGCTAGAAATAAGGAAGTGATCAAATGCCTGAATTACCAGAGGTTGAAACAGTTAGACGAACGTTAACTCAACTTGTAAATGGAAAAACGATCAATAATGTGAAGGTGCTATGGCCTAAAATAATCAAGAAACCAGAAGAACCTGAACAATTTTGTGACGCTCTTCGTGGTCAAACCATTCATGATGTAGATCGAAGAGGGAAGTTCTTAAAGTTTATTTTAGATGATTATGTGATGGTTTCGCATTTGCGCATGGAGGGAAGATATGGACTCTATGATAAAGAGGAACCATATGATAAACATACCCATGTATTGTTTGCTTTTACAGATGGAACTGAGCTTCGCTATCGGGATGTTAGGAAATTTGGAACGATGCATTTATTTCGAAAAGGGGAAGAAGAAGAGAGTCTTCCCTTATCCCAATTAGGCCCAGAACCTTTTTCAAAAGGGTTTACCTTAAAATATTTAGAAGAAAAGCTATCAAAAACCAATCGGAAAATTAAAGTGACGCTACTTGATCAAACCAATGTTGTGGGACTTGGGAACATTTATGTGGATGAGGCTTTATTTAGAGCGGGGATATATCCTGAACGAGAGGCAAATTCCCTGACTAAAAAAGAAATGAAAATACTTCACCATGAGATCATTCAAACATTGAATGAAGCTGTCGAGAAAGGTGGAAGTACAATGCGTTCCTATGTAAACACACAAGGTGAGATTGGGATGTTCCAATTGCAGCTATTTGTTTACGGTCAAAACGGAAAAGCATGTCAAAGATGTGGGACAGAAATAGAAAAAACAGTCGTCGGCGGAAGAGGTACCCACTACTGTCCAAAATGCCAAAAAAATAAAACAAAACGAAAATAAAGTTCGAAATGGAGGGGGAAAAGGACCGCGTCGGCGAAGGCGCCACGTCCTGTGGCGACGCCGACACTAGCACATCCTGTGGGTCGAAATTTCAAGGCGGTGCAGCTTTGAGGACCGGAGCGTATGCAGTTAATACGTGAGGACCGGAGAAGCAAGCCAACGCGCTTCCACAGGATGTGGTGACTTCGACGTTCGACACAGGACGTGTCGGCATTTAGTCGAAGTTCCTTTTTTAGATGTGTCCTTTTTCTCCTCCACGGACATTTCACATGAAATGGGCTCCCTCCATATAATATCTTATATCGATAGGAAGGAGACTCTATGAGATGTCCCAGTTCGCATCACTCATTTTATTAGCATTTGCAGTTAGCTTAGATAGTTTTAGCGTTGGTTTCACATACGGTATGAGAAAAATGAAGATACCATTCAAGTCAATTTTTACGATAGCTTGCTGTTCGGCCGTAACCATGGCGGCTGCAATGGGGCTAGGTAAATCAATTGCTCTTTTTGTTTCACCAGAAATGGCTGACCGGCTTGGTGGTATCGTACTCGTGATTATTGGTGCCTGGGTATTGTTTCAGTTTTTTCGTCCATCATCCCAAACACCAGAAGATAACGAAGAAAAATTACTTGTGAAGGTTGAAATTAAATCACTTGGACTTGTTATCAATATTTTAAAGAAGCCCATGGTTGCCGACCTTGACAAATCAGGAACCATTACCGGTTTTGAAGCGTTTTTACTAGGTCTTGCCCTTTCACTTGATGCTTTTGGTGCAGGAATTGGTGCCGCTTTATTAGGATTTTCACCGTGGGTAATGGCTTTGTTGGTAGCTGTGATGAGCTCACTTTTTGTTTATACAGGTATGAAAAGTGGTTCCGTTTTTTCAAAGAAAAGATGGATACAGAAATTTTCATTTTTGCCAGGAATCCTATTGATTTTAATAGGGATCTGGAAATTCTAAAAAACAGCAGAGGAGCTAGAATACGTGACATTAACAATCGGATTAACAGGTGGAATCGCAAGTGGAAAAAGTACAGTATCCCAGATGTTTAAAGAAGCAGGAATTGTTGTAATTGATGCCGACGTTATTGCACGTAAAGTTGTTGAGATTGGCGAAGAAGCATACGAACAAATTGTTCAATCATTCGGCGAAGAAATTTTATTACCAGATAAGACGATTGATCGTCCGAAGTTAGGCTCGATTGTTTTTTTCAGTGAAGACAAACGACTTTTATTGAATTCAATTGTTCATCCAGCTGTTCGGAAGCAAATGCTGAAGGAAAAAGAAGAGCATATTAAGAACGGTGAAGAAACAGTTGTATTGGATATCCCATTATTGTTTGAAAGTAAATTAACCTCTTTGGTCGATAAAACACTTCTTGTTTATGTTGAATATGAGATACAATTAGCCCGACTCATGAATCGCAATAGTCTCACCAAGAAAGAGGCGGAGGCAAGAATTCAATCTCAAATGCCGCTTAAGGACAAAATTCAACTTGCAGATGCTCTGATTGATAACAATGGTACAATTGAAGCTACAAAGGATCAGTTTCATGCAATTTGTAAACAATGGGGTATTCAAAGTAAAGTTTCATAACATCGTAATCAAAGGTGTCTCAAATGGCTGAGATACCTTTTTCTATGCTTATACATAAACAATGAACATTCAAAAGTTGTATAAATAACCATTTTTATAAAAAAACAGAATAAAAATGTTACATAACTAATCTAATGTGTTATACTAATCATGAAAGTTTAGGTTAAATTGTATAACATATATCCTGGAGGGGTTGTAATGAAGCCAAGAATCGCAATTAATGGATTTGGCCGTATTGGTAGAATGGTATTTAGAAATGCAATCATGGATGATTCATTAGAAATAGTTGCAATCAATGCAAGCTACCCTGCTGAAACGCTAGCACATCTCATAAAATATGATACAAATCACGGAAAATTCGATGGTGATGTCATTCCTGGGGATGATTCATTGTTGGTGAATGGAAAGCGTGTACAACTTTTAAGCTCCCGTGATCCGTTAGAGCTTCCTTGGAAACAATTAAATATAGATATTGTGATCGAGGCAACAGGAAAATTTAACTCAAAGGAAAAAGCAAACTTACATTTACAAGCTGGTGCGAAAAAAGTTATCTTAACAGCACCTGGTAAGAATGAGGACATTACAATCGTAATGGGTGTTAACGAAGATAAATATGATCATGACAATCATTTGATTATTTCAAATGCATCCTGTACAACAAATTGCTTAGCGCCCATTGTGAAGGTGCTGAATGAACAGTTTGGAATTGTAAACGGTTTAATGACAACCGTTCATGCGTATACAAATGATCAAAAAAATATAGATAATCCACATAAGGATTTGCGAAGAGCAAGGGCTTGTGCACAATCCATTATTCCAACCTCAACTGGAGCAGCAAAAGCATTATCACTTGTGTTACCAGAACTGAAAGGAAAATTGCATGGAATGGCACTTCGAGTCCCAACTCCAAATGTGTCTTTAGTTGATTTAGTTGTTGATGTTGAGCGAGACGTTACGGTTGAAGAAATAAACGAAGCCTTTATTACTGCTTCTGTGGGAGCATTAAAGGGGATTTTGGACTTTACAACTGAACCACTAGTTTCAATTGATTTTAATACAAATCCACATTCATCCATTATTGATGGCTTATCAACGATGGTCATTGGAGATCGTAAGGTTAAAGTATTAGCCTGGTATGATAATGAATGGGGATATTCTTGTAGAGTTGTAGATTTGGCAAAATATGTAGGCGCAAAAATCATCCAAAAAACAGAAGCTAAAGTAGGCTAAGTAAGAAATTGAAGAAAACCTTCCCGATTGATGGAAGGTTTTTATTTTTTATTTATTAACTGTTGCTAAAAGTATATAAACAAAGTATACTAAATTTCGTGAACTTCTTAAAAGCTTATGCTTTTGTAACTACTTAAAGGGTTAGGACCTCTCTGGACTAACTTTCCCCCGTGGTAGTTATGCTCATGCTTTACGCGAAGAACTCACCCGAAATTATTGTAAGAGGGGGAACAACTTAATTATGGAAACAATGGGACGGCATGTAATCTCAGAATTATGGGGTTGCGATTTTGAAAAATTAAATGACATACATGGTATTGAAGAAACGTTCGTTCAGGCAGCACTTAAATCAGGTGCAGAAATTCGTGAAGTAGCCTTTCACAAATTTGCTCCACAGGGAGTAAGCGGTGTTGTGATTATTTCGGAATCACATCTAACAATTCACAGTTTTCCTGAACATGGTTATGCAAGTATTGATGTTTACACATGTGGGGATTTAGATCCAAATATTGCTGCAAACTATATTGCTGAGGCGCTTGGTGCGCAAACGCGTGAGAATATTGAACTTCCACGTGGTATGGGCCCGGTGCAAGTAAAGACAGCGCAAGTTAAAGTACTTTAAAAATAAATATGAATCATCTAAAATAGGAAGAGGTGTAATTAACTACACCTCTTTTTTTACATTTATAAGTTATATCATTTACTATATGAATTTTACAAGGAGTGGGATATATGGGATTGCAAGCGTTCTTTTCTAATCACAGTGAAACAAGAGACAAACATTCGGACGAGCTTTTAAGAAGTCATTATTATAAAACATCAAATAAAAAAGCGATCGAAGCAGTAAAAAAGGTGATACAGAATTTAGATGGCTACCATCTCAACTCAGTATCAGAAGAACGAGGAGAAATGAGCATCTCAATCAAAAAAGGAAGAAAAGCCTTTGTTGTAGCAACAATCGTCTCCGTTAGACCATTTGAAACAGCCATTGATTTTGCAGTAACAACAGAAACATTACTGCTACCCATCGATTTTGGCTATAGCCGAAAGGTAATCATGAATTTATATCAGCACCTAGATAAAGAGCTACCGCTAATCGGAAAAGGGGAATCTTAATAACAGCAATTTCCTGAGTAAAAACCCTTGTCCTACTAAAGTCTTTCTTATAAGATGAATACATAGAGTTCTCCTCGGAAGGGAGTTGTTACCATTGAGATGCCCTACTTGTCACCATAATGGAACAAGAGTTTTGGATTCACGTCCGGTTGATGATAGTCGATCCATCCGCAGAAGACGTGAATGTGAAAAATGCCAATATCGTTTTACAACATTTGAAAAAGTAGAGGAAATTCCTTTAATTGTGGTTAAAAAAGAAGGAACACGTGAGGAATTTAGCCGGGAAAAGATGCTCCGTGGGCTAATTAAAGCATGTGAAAAACGTCCGGTTTCTTTAAAGCAATTAGAGGATATCACCCACGAAGTTGAAAAGGAATTGAGGAGTCAAGGGATTGCAGAAGTGAAAAGCGATACGATTGGTGAGTATGTCATGAATCATCTGGCAAAAGTGGATGAAGTAGCATATGTTCGCTTTGCATCCGTATATCGTCAGTTTAAAGATATAAATGTATTTATTGATGAATTAAAGGAATTAATTAAACGGGAACGTTAAGGGCTTAAGAACTTTTAAGCTCTTTTTTTCACTAAATAAAGAAGAAATGGAAGGCCTTGATGAAATGGAGCATTGGAAGGAATTAGTACCAGTTGATCGCTACATCGTTCATGCTGCAGACCTTTTGCATGACTATGATCGGAAAATCGTCTCATTGCTATACCAGCCTCTAATTGGCATGAAAGCCTTCAGTCTTTATATGACCCTGTGGAGTGAATTGGAGCAAAACCGACTATGGAGTGATGAAGGTACCCATTATACATTAATGGCGCTACTTCAAACGAATCTTGAGGAAATTTATCAAGAACGATTAAAGCTTGAAGGCATTGGGCTATTAAAAACATTTGTAAAGTCTGATGAAGATTCTAGAAGTTTTATTTATGAACTTCAAGCACCCCTTTCGCCGAAAGCTTTTTTTACGGATGGTGTTCTTAATGTTTACTTATATAACAGGCTTGGTAAGAGTAAATTTTTTAAACTTAAGCAGTTCTTTTCAGATAGTGAAATAGATATAGATTCGTACAAACCCATTACAAAAGCTTTTAGCGAAGTATTTGAATCGGTTAAAGTAAAAATGATTTCCACAATTAGTGATGAAATGCATCATAACCTTGAACGAGATGAAAATACAGAATTCATGGACCGAAATGAAGATAAAAAGCTTTTAATAGAAAATGAAAACTTTAATTTTGATTTGTTCTTTGCAGGTATTTCTGATGTGATGATACCTAAAAAATCGATTACCCCTCGAGTAAAAGAGGCAATCACAAAGCTCTCCTTTCTCTACGGAATTGATCCGATTGAAATGCAAGGGATTGTTATGAGCGCCCTTGACCCCAATGAAAAAATTGATATTGAAAAGTTAAGAAAGGCTTCAAGGGATTGGTATCAATTTGAAACGGGAAATGAATTACCTACTCTGACGGAAAAAATTCAACCGTTAGCAACTCAAACAATGGTTAATAAAGTTCCGCAAACAAAGGAAGAGGAATTAATACAAAAGCTTGAAAGAATTTCTCCGAAAGAGTTTCTAATTGATGTTTCTGGGGGAGCGCAGCCGTCTGTCTCCGAATTAAAAATCATTGAAGAGGTCATGTTCCGACAAAACCTTCTTCCAGGTGTTGTGAATGTACTGTTGTATTATGTCATGTTAAAATCAGATATGAGACTAACAAAGTCCTATATTGAAACCATTGCGAGCAACTGGGCACGTTTGAATATTAAGACAGTAAAAGAGGCAATGGAAACAGCTAAGAAGCATAATTGGACCGCTGATAAAAAGACAAATAAATATAAAAGACAACCAATTCGCAAAGAATTATTGCCTGATTGGCTAAAGCAAGAAGAAGGACCGCAAGCAGAAGCACCAAAACAGGAAGAAACACATGATCCATCGTTTGAGGAAAAGAAGCGTTTATTCGAGGAAAGACTGAAAAAAAAGAGCAAATAGGGTGGGGGTGAGGACGTGAAACCGATTCAAAATTCTTTAAAAAAACTATCTAATAGCACTGGATTTCAGCAGCGATATGAACAAATCAAGCATGAGGTATTGAATCATCCAGAGGTAAGGGACTTTATAAATGTCCATCAAGACGAAATTTCGAGTGATACAATCAATAGAAGTCTTGGTAAGTTGTACGAGTATATTAACCAAAGCAAGGAATGTAATAAATGTGCAAGCCTTGATACATGTAAAAACATGCTACAGGGATATCATCCTCAACTCGAACTTAAAGGCAATTCAATCGATTTAAGCTATGAAAGATGTCCGAAAAAGGTTATGTATGATGAGCAGATTAAATATAAGTCATTAATTAAAAGTATGTATGTTCCAAAGGATATTCTTGATGCATCCCTTGAATCTATTGAATTTGATGAAGGCCGTTCGGATGCGATTTTATTAATCCAGGAATTTCTTGATCATTATGAACCAGGTAAACGGATGCAAGGACTATATTTATACGGTTCATTTGGGATTGGGAAAACCTATTTTTTAGGGGCACTTGCAAATGGTTTGGCACAAAAAAAGGTAGCATCCATGCTCGTCTATGTACCGGAATTTATGAGAGAATTAAAGGGTTCCCTTCAAGATCAATCCATCAATTCTAAAATTGATGCAGTCAAAAAGGTCCCAGTTTTAATGCTTGATGATATTGGGGCAGAATCGATGTCCAGCTGGATGCGTGATGATATTCTTGGAAGTATTCTACAATATCGGATGCTTGAAAACCTACCTACCTTCTTCACTTCAAACTTTGATTTCAAAGGACTTGAACACCACTTATCCTATACACAACGTGGTGAAGAGGAAAAGGTAAAAGCAGCTAGAATCATGGAACGAATTAAATATTTAGCGAAACCAGTTGAACTTAAAGGGAACAATCGTCGCTACTAACTTTATTCAGCCGGTTTTACCCGGCTGAATAAAGTTAGAGCCTCCGGCGGATGCCACGATTTTTCAGAGGAAATTTTTCGAGCTGTAAGATCAAAGACTAAGAACGCCACATCCTGTGGCAACGTCTTTATGACCCACTTCATGTGGGCCTAAAAATCGGGCGCAAATACACCAAGGCGCATTTGATTCAAGCATATAGCTATCTCAAAAAAGGGATAGCTATTTTTTTATATTCTAAAGTTGTCCCATTAACCATATACATGTAACAGGGTAATGGTATTGGTGAAATGGGGGGACTAGCTTGATTGAAATGCATTTTCAAGAAATAACAGATGCACAAAAAATGTATAAGGGCTTACTAAGTAAGGCGAAAGCTCTTTCTATAGATTACATAGAGGTTGTAAATGAAGAAGAAAAAGTGGTGGCGGTTTTCGCATCAGAAAAAACAAATTATGTTGTACAGGTCGTGATTATTCCGGTAATGACCGAATTTATAATCAAAAATAAAGAAGATCATTGGATTCTGGATTATATCGAAAACATATTTTACTTTACTGATTTTGAAGAGAAAAAACAAATTTTAGAGATTGCAAAAGCGTTAATGGATGGGAATAACCCTGATATCCCTGCTGTGCAGGATGTCGTTCCGCGTGAACAACTGATAGCTGAAGCACTTCACGAATTCCTGCAGGTTCCCATTTCTTTTTCCTTTGAATCGTTTTTAAAGTTTCGTATGCGCTCGTATAATGAAATATTATTACAAATTGTGGAGTCAGCAATTGACGAGTACAAACTGGAGCAAGAGTATCAAACGTTTATCCAAGGACTGCGAGAATTTCGAGAAAAGCGGGAACCAAAGCTTGAACAATTACATATTTTACATGATGAGCAATTTTATTTTTATACTGACACATTTACTGAGATTAAACGAAATGAGCTTTTCAAGTTTATCGATCGAAAATTAATTTTACATCAGCCGATGTATATTGATTCTGCGGTTTTGGCACCATTAGTATCAATTGCACCTAAATCAATATCAATTTATACCGATCAGATTGATAATGGAATGATCCAAACCATTCACAACATTTTTTTAGAGAATGTCACGATTTATACAAAGAAGTCCTTTGAAAATCAACGTCTGAAAGCAAAAAAAATATAAAATATGCAAAGTGCCCTTGATTTAACTTTTAAATAAGACTATAATACACACATATTACAAATGATACATTTATAATTAAAAGTTATGATGAGGACACGATGGTATAATTACGGTTTTTAGAGAGGGAAGCCAAGGCTGGAAGCTTCCTAACACGAATGATACTATTACCACCTCTAAACTTCAGTAGTGAACCTTTGTATACAAAGCTGTAATTACTGACGGGTTAACCGTTATTTATTTCTTGAGCCATTCGATTTTTTGAATGGAAACAAGGGTGGAACCACGATACAAATACTCGTCCCTTTTATTTGGGACGGGTATTTTTTATTTTCAAAAAGAATAAGGAGTTGAAAACTGATGTCAGATGTAGTAAAAATTACATTCCCAGACGGAGCAGTGAAGGAGTTTCCTAAAGGAACAACAACAGAAGAAATTGCAGGCTCAATCAGCCCAGGACTAAAGAAAAAATCAATTGCCGGTAAATTTAACGGCAAGGAAATTGATTTGCGAACTGAAATCCATGAAGATGGTGAAATAGCAATCATTACCCAAGATACTGATGCAGCGTTAGAAATCATGCGACACAGTACAGCTCACTTAATGGCGCAAGCGATTAAGCGTCTATACAAAGACGTTAAGCTTGGTGTAGGTCCAGTTATTGAAAATGGCTTCTACTATGATATCGATATGGAAAAGTCATTAACACCTGAGGATCTACCTGAAATTGAAAAAGAAATGAAAAAAATTATAAATGAAAATCTTGAAATTCACCGGATAGAGGTTTCACGAGATGAAGCGATTCGTCGCTACGAAGAGATTGGTGACGAGCTAAAGCTTGAGTTGATTCAAGATATTCCAGAAGGAGAACCTTTATCTATTTATGAGCAAGGTGAATTCTTTGACCTTTGTCGTGGTGTTCATGTTCCTTCAACAGGAAAAATTAAAGAATTTAAACTATTAAGCATTGCTGGTGCATACTGGCGCGGGGATAGCGACAACAAGATGCTTCAACGTATTTATGGGACTGCATTCTTCAAAAAAGCAGAGCTTGAAGAACATCTTCGTTTCCTTGAAGAGGCTAAAGAGCGTGACCATCGAAAATTAGGTAAGGAACTAAGCCTCTTTACAAACTCACAAAAAGTAGGGCAAGGCTTACCTTTATGGCTTCCAAAAGGTGCGACTATTCGTCGTGTGATCGAACGCTATATTGTGGATAAAGAAGTTAGACTAGGCTATGATCATGTGTATACACCTGTTCTTGCAAATGTCGATCTATATAAAACTTCAGGTCACTGGGATCATTATCAAGATGACATGTTCCCGGTAATGGAAATGGATAATGAAGAGCTTGTGCTTCGTCCAATGAACTGCCCGCATCACATGATGATCTACAAAAATGGCATTCACAGCTATCGTAAGCTTCCAATCCGCATTGCGGAATTAGGAACAATGCATCGTTATGAAATGAGTGGGGCATTATCTGGTCTGCAACGTGTTAGAGGAATGACTCTAAATGATGCGCATATCTTCGTCCGTCCAGACCAAATTCAAGAAGAGTTTAAGCGTGTTGTTAACCTTATTTTAGAAGTTTATAAAGACTTTGATATTAAAGACTACAGCTTCCGTCTTTCTTATCGCGATCCTGCTGATACTGAAAAATACTTCGATGATGATGCGATGTGGGAAAAAGCGCAAGCTATGTTAAAAGCTGCAATGGATGACCTAGGTCTTAATTATTTTGAGGCAGAAGGTGAAGCAGCATTCTATGGTCCAAAGCTTGATGTTCAAGTTCGTACAGCACTTGGAAAAGATGAAACACTTTCAACAGTTCAGCTTGACTTCTTATTACCGGAACGCTTTGATTTAACTTATATAGGTGAAGACGGAAAACAACATCGTCCAGTCGTCATCCACCGTGGCGTTGTATCTACAATGGAACGCTTTGTTGCTTATCTAATTGAAGAATACAAAGGCGCATTCCCAACTTGGTTAGCACCTGTTCAGGTTCAAGTCATACCAGTTTCTCCAGATGTTCATTTAGACTATGCGAAGAGTGTTCAAGAGAAGCTTCAAGCAGAAGGCTTACGTGTAGAAATAGATGACCGCGATGAAAAAATCGGCTATAAAATTCGTGAAGCCCAGATGCAAAAAGTTCCATTTATGCTCGTTGTAGGAGACAATGAGATGGGGGAAAATGCAGTAAACGTACGTAAATATGGCGAGCAAAAATCAGAGACTATGTCGTTTGATACATTCCTTGCTGCTATTCTACAAGAAGTTAAAAAATAAAAAAGTCTTGTCAAATATAAAAGTGCATGCTAGAATAAATTTCGTTGTGTTATTCTAGTCATGCACCGTTTGACAGAAACCATCTTACATGTTATACTTCTTTAGGTAATTGAATACTTGTTTGATAAAGTAGAAGCACCCGCTTCTCACCTGATTGACGCAAATTGCAGTTGGTAGGTCTTACGTTCATTAATCATTAATGTGTAAATGAATTGTAATAGTGTGGGTGTATATACATTCACACTTTTTTATTTGTCTCAAATCTGTAAAATGCGCAAGATTTCAAACGAGGCATTCAGTAAATGCGTAAGTGAAAATACCTTGGAGGTGGCTAATTATTAGCAAAGACATGATGGTAAACGAGGGCATTCGTGCCCGTGAGGTTCGTTTGATTGGTTCAAATGGTGATCAGCTAGGAATTAAATCCAAAAATGAAGCATTAGAGATTGCTGCTAGAGCAAATCTTGATCTTGTACTAGTTGCCCCAAATGCGAAACCCCCTGTATGTCGTATTATGGACTACGGTAAATTTCGATTTGAGCAACAGAAAAAGGATAAAGAAGCTCGCAAAAATCAAAAGGTTATTAACATCAAGGAAGTTAGACTTAGTCCGACAATTGATGAGCATGATTTTAATACAAAGCTTCGCAACGCAATCAAATTCCTTGAAAAAGGTGACAAAGTTAAAGCATCTATTCGCTTTAAAGGTCGTGCGATTACACATAAAGAAATCGGTCAACGTGTTTTAGATCGTTTTTCTAAAGCTTGTGCTGAAGTTGCTACTGTTGAATCACATCCAAAAATGGATGGAAGAAGCATGTTTTTAGTACTAGCACCTAAAACTGAAAAGTAATGAAACGAGGAGGAACTCCCTATGCCAAAAATGAAAACACACCGTGGATCTGCAAAACGTTTTAAGAAAACAGGATCTGGAAAGCTTAAACGTTCACATGCATATACAAGCCACTTATTTGGAAATAAATCTCAAAAGCAAAAGCGTAAGCTTCGCAAAGCTTCATTAGTGAGCAAAGGCGATTTCAAACGTATTCGCCATATGTTAGACAACATTAAATAATCGATGATTGATTGATATAGATTCTAGGAGGGAAACAAAATGCCAAGAGTAAAAGGCGGAACTGTTACACGCAAACGTCGTAAAAAGGTATTAAAATTAGCTAAAGGTTATTTCGGTTCAAAACACACTTTATATAAAGTTGCAAACCAACAAGTAATGAAATCATTAATGTATGCTTATCGTGATCGTCGTCAAAAGAAACGCGACTTCCGTAAGCTATGGATTACTCGTATCAATGCAGCTGCTCGTATGAATGGTCTTTCTTACAGCCGTTTAATGCACGGACTTAAAGTAGCTGGTATCGAAGTAAACCGTAAAATGCTTGCTGAACTAGCTGTTAGCGACGAAAAAGCATTCGCTGAATTAGCAACTGTTGCAAAAAGTAACTTAAAATAATTTAGTCTAGGTAAAAAGGTTACTCCCATTGTAAAATGAGAGTAACCTTTTTTGTTTGTCGATTTAGCTAACAGCTATAAAAACGAACTAATAGCCATAAAAACAAAATAACAGCTATAAAATTTTATTTTTGATTATAATAGGGGGAATCACAATGTACCAAATTCTAATAATCTATATAATCCTCAATATTTATGGTTTCCTACTCATGTACATCGACAAAAATAGAGCTAAAAACAACAAATGGCGCATCTCTGAAAAACATATTTGGATTGTCTCAATGGTAGGCGGCGCGCTTGGAACAACTTTTGGTATGAAGCAGTTTCGACATAAGACGAAGCATAAGCAATTTGTCATCCTTCTTCCTTTTCTTGCAATCCTTACAATTGCCATTTATGTTTATATTTTAGTTACCTTGTCATAACAACTTGTACGATTGTATATGCTTAAATAGCACTTTTCTTATAAATTTATCGGAAGAGGTGAGTTGTACATTTGGATGATACGATGACACTGCTGTTTGTTTTTATTCAATCCACTGGACTGCTTGCCCCCATTATTTTTATTGGTATACATCTTATCCGTCCTATCTTTTTCATACCAGTTCCTGTCGTATGTATCGTCGGGGGCATTTTATTCGGCTCTGTTTTTGGAACGCTCTATTCCATACTAGGATTAACCATGCTTAGCATTCTTTTTTATTTCTTATATCGGCAGGTCCCAAGATTGTCCAACAAAATTAATACACTCAAGCAAAAATGGTTAGGAGACAAAGTGAATTTTACTATTGGGCAAATTGCAATCTTACGTCTTATTCCTTTTATTAATTTTCACCTATTATCACTATGTATCATGGATGTTACAAGGCATTTTCGAAACTATGCCAAAGCCTCCTTCTATACAAATTTCCCAGTAGCCCTTCTCTATACCGTTTTCGGTCAATTTATCCGTGAATTCTCTACAACTGTAATTCTCGCGATACTCCTAGCACTTACTCTATTGTTCTATCTACTCCGAGAAAAACAGGTTATTATCAAATGGCATGAATTTTTTAATCCTAAGGCAGGTAGGTCATTTCAATGAAAAAACAGTCGTGGAGTTAACGCTCACGACTGTTTTCCTTTAGTAGTTCTTTTATTGGACTTTTCCAATCAATTTTCGCATGTGGATATACTTCATTAATTCTACGCTCGATGTATTGAAAATCCGTATAGGTTAATCCCTTCAAATTATCAGTTTTGGCCCATACAAAGATAGATACAACCTCAAATGATTTTTTGGTAGATCCTAAATATTTTTCCCCTTCAAATAAAACTCCCTTATACGTTAATAAAAAGTTTTTATGGACATTTGCTAGGTCATCAAGCCAGTAGAATTCCTCTTTTTCTTGAGCGAGCTCAAGCTTCCTCTTTGGATTTAGTACGTACTTGAAAATACGATATAATAAAAAGATGATTAGAAGTAAGATGACAAAACGAATAAGTATGACAAACATAAGAGGACTCCCTCCATTTTCAATCTGCCAACATATACGAATAACCTATACAAAAGGTTTCAAGTTATTTTAAATTTGTTATAATTTTTTTCTAGAGGAGGATTTTTGTATGACATATAACTTAAAAGTAATGCTGCTAAACGAGGATGCAAGGCTTCCATTACAAGCAAATCCAGGTGATGCAGGCTTAGATTTATTTTCGGCTGAAGAAAAAGTGATTAAACCAGGGGAAGCTGAATTAGTTAAAACGGGGATTAAAATGGAGCTGCCACCGGGAACAGAAGCACAAGTACGACCAAGGAGTGGACTAGCACTCAAACACTCAGTAACGGTTTTAAATAGTCCAGGGACCATTGATGAAGGCTATCGTGGAGAAGTTGCGGTCATCTTAATTAATCATGGAAAAGAAGATTTTGTAGTGGAAAAACAAATGAGGATAGCACAGATGGTGATTGCTGAAGTTGCTCAGGTTAACTTGCTACAGGTTGAGGATGTGGCTGCCTCTGAAAGAGGAGAAGGCGGATTTGGGTCGAGTGGGACCAAATAATAAGGAGCCAAAATTGCTCAATTACCACTATTTTCTGTATAATGAAATTGTCAAATTAACGAAAGTTAGGTGATTTACAAATGACAAAGCTTGATGAAACATTAACGATGCTAAAAGATCTTACCGACGCAAAAGGTATTCCTGGTAATGAACGAGAGCCTCGTGAAGTCATGAAAAAATACATAACTCCATATTCTGATGAACTTTCTTATGATGGACTAGGAAGTTTAATCGCAAAAAAAGAAGGCAACCCAACTGGTCCGAAAATCATGATTTCTGGGCATTTAGATGAAGTTGGCTTCATGGTGACACAAATTGATGAAAAAGGATTTTTACGTTTCCAAACTGTTGGTGGCTGGTGGTCACAGGTTATGCTTGCTCAACGGGTAACCGTTGTCACTAGTAAAGGAGATATTACGGGTGTAATAGGTTCTAAACCACCCCATATCTTAACTGCAGATGCACGTAAGAAGCCTGTTGAAATCAAAGATATGTTCATTGATATTGGTGCGGCAAATAGAGAGCAAGCTCTAGAATTTGGAGTGAAACCTGGTGACCAGGTTGTTCCATATTTTGAATTCACTGTGATGAATAATGAAAAAATGCTACTTGCAAAAGCATGGGATAACCGAATTGGCTGTGCGATTGCTATCGATGTCCTAAAATATTTGAAAAATGAAGAACATCCAAACGTTGTGTATGGAGTCGGTTCGGTTCAAGAGGAAGTAGGTCTTCGTGGTGCCAAAACAGCAGCATCAATGATCAAGCCTGATCTTGCAATTGCCGTTGATGTGGGTATTGCAGGTGATACACCTGGAATTTCGGAAAAAGAAGCAATGAGCAAAATGGGGGAAGGTCCTCAAATTATTCTATATGATGCTTCCATGGTTTCTCATAAAGGCTTACGTGATTTTGTTGTTGGAGTTGCGGATGAACTTAGCATCCCATATCAGTTTGATGCGATTGCTGGTGGTGGAACAGACGCTGGATCAATCCACATTTCCCTAGAAGGTGTTCCAGCTTTAGCGATTACAATCGCAACACGCTATATCCATTCACATGCCGGTATTCTTCATCGTGATGATTATGAAAATGCAGTGAAGCTTATTGCAGAAGTGATTAAACGTCTCGACGAAGAAACAGTTAACAAAATTAAATTTGATTGATAATAAAAAGCCGATGATTAGGATGTCATCGGCTTTTCTCATTATTGCTTTAATCCTTGCTCTAAAGTTGACAGCATTTCTTGTTTTTCCTCTTGGCTTGCATTTTCCCAAATGACTTCAAATAATACTCCTAATCCTGGAAGCATTTTTTCTTCGCCACTTTGAATGGCATCTACAATCGTATCTTCTAATTCCGCTTGAGAATTTCCAGAGACATTGTGCTTAACAGCATGTCTTAAGTTCAAGTTCATTTACAAGCACACCTTTCATATGTAACTTTTCTTTTGTATCTTTTACACGTTCCGCCTTTTTTATGTATTTACCATAGGATATAATGGAAAAAGAATTAGCTAAAAGGAGCAAAAAATACGTTGAAACGAATTGAATCAAATAAAAATCCTCAAATTAAGCAATGGAAAAAACTACATACAAAAAAAGAACGTGATAAGACTGCTACTTTTATGATTGAAGGCTTTCATTTAGTCGAAGAGGCGTTAAAAAGTGACGCTATCATAAGAGAATTAATCATTAGTGAAACGGTAGACATCCCCACAAGCTGGAATGTGGATAATCTATCCATCACGATTGTAACAGAAAAGATTATGCAGGAAATAAGTGATACAGATACTTCACAAGGGGTGGCTGCCATTTGCGAACAGTATTCGGTAAAAGAGGGTGGGCAGTTTACCAGATTGTTATTAGTAGATGCTGTACAGGATCCTGGTAATCTAGGCACGATGATTCGAACTGCAGATGCAGCAGGTATGGATGCTGTGATCATTGGTGAAGGAAGCGTTGATGTCTATAATTCAAAGGTAATTCGTTCCACACAGGGCTCGATTTTTCATATACCTATTGTGAAAGAAAATTTACATGAAACGATTGATGGGCTTAAACAAAATGGTATTAAAGTCTATGGAACATCTTTAAAGAACGCGGTTGACTATAAACAAGCTCCTGTCGAAAATTCCTTTGCATTAATCGTCGGAAATGAAGGGAATGGAGTACAAGCAGAATTACTAGAGAAAACAGATCAAAATCTCTATATTCCAATCTACGGAAAAAGCGAGTCTTTAAATGTTGCAGTAGCAGCGGGGATTTTACTTTATCATTTGAGGTAAACAGGGGGGAGTAAAATTATCGACTTTTTTGGGAGGTCTGTTGTAGGCGAACCGTTCCATTGGTTATCTTTTTCACATGTCGTGATGGTGGGCTTGCTTTTAGTCTCGGGTGTTCTTTTATTTCTTTTTAGAACCAGACTTACAAAAGGAAAATCAGTCATTCGTTATACATTGGCACTATTTTTATTAATTAGTGAACTGTCCCTTTATGTTTGGTATTTATTTACGGGAGTATGGGACCCAATTGATTCCTTACCTTTTCAGCTTTGCTCAATTTCGCTTTTTTTGAGTATTATCATGTTACTGACTAAGAGCCATCTGTTATTTGAAGTAACCTATTTCTTAGGCATAGGTGGTGCCCTACAAGCTATGCTTACACCGGAGCTCGCCTATGACTTTCCACATTATCGTTATTTTCACTTTTTCTTAGCTCATATCGCGATTATTCTAGCAAGCCTGTACATGCTTTGGTATGAGAATAGTAGACCCACTTTCAAATCTGTTTGGAAGGCATTTACTGCTTTGAATGTCATTGCATTCATCGTCTTTTTCATCAACAAAGCAACTGGTGGAAACTATATGTTTCTCGCGAGAAAACCAATAAACCCAAGCTTAATCGACTTTCTTGGTCCGTACCCTTGGTATATCTTATCCTTGGAAATTGTCGCATTGATCATGTTTTTTATTCTCTATCTCCCATTTATACGAAAAAAGAATTAAATTGGGTTTGATTTGCACCTCGAAGATACGTATAATATAATTTATATGCTTTACATATAGCTAAAAACAATGATCGAGACTAGTAACTTTCCACTCACTATTCAGGGAGAAAATGCCGTGACTGCAAGCATTTTTATAGAAGAAGAAAGTGAATTCACCTCTTGAGTTGGCACTTGGACCGTCTGACCAAAGACGTAAAGGTGTACCGGCAATAGCCGTTATCGAAACGAAGTGAGCAATTACTTTTTTGTAATTGTTAACAAGGGTGGTACCGCGAATCTAAACCTCGTCCCTTTTTGGGGATTGAGGTTTTTTATTTTGTCTTAATGTCTAGCTCCAGGCGCCATCGGCTCGAGGTCACAAGCCAATCACTTCGGAAGGCAAAAAGCGCCTTCTGTCAGTGCTCGTCTTGTGCTTGTCGCCGATGAACCGGCGCCTTGTGCTTTTCTAAGAAAAAGGAGGAATTATTAATGCAAGAAAGATTACTTGAGCTGAAAGAAGAAGCTCTTGCAAAAGTAGAGGCTGCAACGAATCTTATAGAATTAAATGATATTCGTGTCGCTTATTTAGGGAAAAAAGGGCCGATCACGGAAGTACTAAGAGGAATGGGCAAGCTTTCTGCAGAAGAGCGCCCAAAAATGGGAGCACTTGTCAATGAAGTCAGAGAGCAAATCACTGAAAAACTAACTGCAAAACAAGAGTTACTTGAAAAAGAAGAAGTCGAAAGAAAACTAGCTTCTGAAACAATCGATGTTACATTACCAGGGAGACCGATTAAAGTAGGAGGGCCTCACCCACTTACTAAGGTTATTGAAGAAATTGAAGATTTATTCCTAGGGATGGGTTATTCCATTGCGGAAGGACCTGAAGTTGAAAAGGATTATTACAATTTTGAAGCGTTAAATTTACCGAAGGATCACCCGGCAAGGGATATGCAGGATTCATTCTATATCACCGAGGATATTCTCCTTCGTACCCAAACATCTCCTGTTCAAGCGAGAACAATGGAAAAGCATGAAGGAAAAGGACCTGTAAAAATCATCTGTCCAGGTAAAGTATACCGCCGTGATAATGATGATGCGACCCACTCACATCAATTTACCCAAATCGAAGGATTGGTTGTTGATGAAAACATTCGTATGAGTGACCTTAAAGGTACATTAAATACGTTTGCGAAAAAGATGTTTGGTGAGGACCGTGAAATTCGTCTACGCCCAAGCTTTTTCCCGTTTACTGAGCCTTCAGTAGAGATGGATATCTCTTGCTTTAAGTGTGGCGGAGATGGATGTAATGTATGTAAGAAGACAGGGTGGATTGAAATTTTAGGTGCCGGTATGGTACATCCTAATGTCCTTGAGATGTCTGGCTTTGATTCAAAGAAATATACAGGATTTGCGTTCGGAATGGGCCCAGAGCGTATTGCAATGTTGAAATATGGTATTGATGATATTCGTCATTTATACACAAATGATAATCGTTTCATCAAACAATTTAATCGGGCTTAAGGAGGGAGAATAGGAATGTTTGTTTCATATAAATGGTTGCATGAATACGTTGATTTATCAAGAGTAACGGCAGAAGAATTAGCAGAAAAAATTACGAGAAGTGGAATTGAAGTAGAAGGTGTCGATCATTTAGGAGAAGGTATTAGTGGGATTGTCGTTGGTCATGTATTAGAGTGTGAGCAGCACCCAAATGCTGACAAATTAAATAAATGTCTTGTTGATGTAGGTGAAGGGGAGCCTGTTCAAATTATTTGTGGAGCACCGAACGTTGCAAAAGGCCAAAAGGTTGTAGTCGCTAAGGTAGGAGCTGTCTTACCTGGCAATTTTAAAATCAAAAAGGCGAAGCTTCGTGGGGAAGAATCAAATGGAATGATTTGCTCTCTTCAAGAACTTGGTTTTGAATCAAAGCTTGTATTGAAGGAATATGCTGAAGGAATTTTTGTTTTCCCACATGATGTAGAGCCAGGAACAGACGCAATTGCTGCGTTAAATCTTGATGATAAGGTTCTTGAGCTTGGATTAACACCTAATCGTGCTGATGCTATGAGTATGATGGGGGTTGCATATGAGGTTGCGGCTATTTTAGGAACAGACGTAAAACTACCACAACCAAAGGTATCAACTTCAGGGGAAAAAGCGGAGGATTACATTTCGATTTCTGTAGAAGCGAAGGAAGATAATCCATTATATGTAGCACGTGTAGTGAAGAATGTAAAAATTGGTCCATCGCCTTTATGGCTTCAAACACGTTTGATGGCAGAAGGAATCCGCCCACATAATAATGTTGTCGACATTACAAATTACATTTTATTAGAATATGGTCAACCACTACATGCGTTTGATTATGATCGACTAGGTTCTAAAGAAATTCTTGTTAGACGTGCAAACAATGGAGAAAAGATTACAACACTAGATGATACAGAGCGTACATTAACGGATGAACACCTAGTGATTACAAATGGAACAGTTCCAGTTGCCCTTGCAGGTGTAATGGGTGGAGCGAATTCTGAAGTGAAAAGTGACACAACAACCGTTTTAATCGAGTCTGCTTATTTTACAGGAAGCACAATTCGTAAGTCATCTAAAGACCACGGTTTACGTAGCGAGGCTAGTGCGCGCTTTGAGAAAGGGATTGATCCAAACCGTACTCGTGAAGCAGCAGACCGTGCAGCTGAATTAATGGCGGAGTTCGCTGGTGGTGAAGTTCTTGACGGTGTTGTGGCTGTTGATACTCTTGATATTCAGCCAGTAAATGTATCTGTATCACTTGATAGAATCAACAAAGTGTTAGGTACTGCAATTTCAAAAGAAAAAGTAGAAGCCATTTTTACGAATCTAAAATTCTCATTTACTGTGGATAATGATACATTCCATGTAACCGTACCTACTCGTAGACCTGACATTACTATTGAAGAGGATCTAATTGAAGAAGTAGCGCGACTATATGGATATGATGAATTACCAACAACTCTTCCCGTTGGAGAATCAAAACCTGGTAGATTAACGGATTATCAAGCAAAGCGTCGTTTAGTTAGAAGATATTTAGAAGGTGTTGGATTATATCAAAGTATCACATATTCACTTACAAGTGCTGAAAAAGTAAACAAATATGCACTTGAACAAACTGAGCCAATTCGTTTGGCTATGCCTATGAGTGAAGAACGTAGTCTTTTAAGATTAAGCCTTCTTCCACATTTATTAGAAGTTGTTTCACATGATCTAGCTCGTCAAATTGATAGTGTATCAACTTACGAAACAGGATCAGTATTTATTCCTAGACCAGACCAAGAACTACCGGAAGAAAAGGAACACTTAGCAATTGCCCTAACAGGTTCATGGTTATCACCAACATGGCAAGGTGAGAAAAAAACGGTAGATTTCTATGTAGTAAAAGGAATTTTAGAAGGGCTATTCGAAAAGCTTGGTCTTGAAAATAGAACTTCATTCCTACAAGCTAGAGTGGAAGGGATGCATCCTGGACGAACAGCTGCTGTGTTATTAGATAACAAAGAAATTGGGTTTGTTGGCCAAGTTCATCCGAATGTTCAAAAAGACTTAGATTTAACGCCAACGTATGTGGTTGAATTATCATTAAAGGATGTTCTAGAAGCGGATGTTGAAGAAATCCTTTATCAACCAATTCCACGATTCCCGTCTATGACTCGTGATATAGCACTTGTTGTAGATCAATCAGTTGCTGCTGGTGACATGAAGCAGGTTATTATTGAAGCGGGTGGTAAGCTACTTCGCGATGTTACAATCTTTGACCTTTATGAGGGAGAGCGTATGGAACCTGGTAAAAAATCAGTTGCTTATTCAATCAAGTATTTTGATCCAGAACGTACATTAACTGAAGAAGAAGTAACAAAAGCACATGAAAAAGTACTAAAAGCTGTTGCTGAAAAATTCAATGCAACATTGCGTTCATAATAAAAAATGGAGGGGTCACATTGGACCCACTCCATTTTTTTATGTCTAGCTCCAGGCACTGTCGTTGATAGGCAGACGTGCTTAGCGCTTTTCTTATATCCTAGCTATTTTCTTTGCTTTTTCTGTATTTGCAAAATGAAGCTTTGTGAAGCTACGAAGTGCTCCTATTCCATGCTTTTTGATCAGTTTAGCAGCAACTACATCAACTTGGGTTCCAGCCCCCTTTTTTAATTCAAGACCAGCCTTCTCACTTAGCTTATCAAATTCCTTAACGAAAGAATACCTTGCTATGATGGAAGCAGCGGCAACAGATAAATGAACCCCTTCTGCCTTTGTACTGAAATACACATTGTCTTTTATAATCTCCTTTTGACCGGCCAAATGCTTGAAATACACATCAGGAACAGCAAATTGGTCGATTAAAATACCGTCTGGTGTAGCGGGTGCAATTTTTTTTAGGACATGCCCAATTGCTTGGTTATGTAGCAATGCCTTCATTTTACCTTGAGTCATGCCTCTTGCTTGAAGTTCATTGTATTTTTCATTATGTAAAATTAAAAGGCTATATGGGATTGCATGAATAATCGATTCAGCAATTTCACAAATTTGTTTGTCATTTAAATCCTTAGAATCTTTTACCCCAAGTTCCTTTAGCAAAGCAAACTTATCATTCGAAACATATGCGGCAACAACAGTCATTGGACCAAAAAAGTCACCTGTTCCAACCTCATCAGAGCCGACCATTGAAAGTGTTCCGATATTGGGTGGTAAGCCACTATTTTTCGCAACAGATTTCTTATTAGTAGTCGATTTAGTAGAAGTTTCTGAACTTCCCCATTTATCCGCTTCAGCCGCAGCGCCATTTCCTTGAAATAATACTTTCCCAGATTTATATGCTGTAATGGTACAGCTTGGTAGTTTAGCAACAAAAACCCCACCCTGTGGGACCTTAGCCTGTAATTGACTTCTATAATGTAATTTCATTTTTTCAATCGTACCGGGGGTACACTTTAGGACAGTATTAGACAAAATTAACTTTCCCCTTACATATTTAGATATGATTCTTTATAATCTATCATAACGTTTGTTGAGATTTCTTTCCATAAATATCGTGTTCATGGTATTATTATCTGTAGGATTGACTAGAATGGAGGCCAACTACTTGTCACAGACACAAAAAACAAAAACAACTGTAGATATATATGGACAGCAATATTCGATTATCGGGTCTGAGAGCACAAGCCATATACGCCTTGTGGCCTCAATTGTCGATGATAAAATGAGAGAAATTAGCAGTAAAAATCCCTCTCTTGATATTAATAAACTGGCGGTTTTAACAGCCGTAAATATAGTCCATGAGCATTTAAAGCTTAAAGAAGAATATGAAGAACTTGAAAAACAATTAGAACAAGCAAAAAATGAAAAGGATTGACGTGAAATGTTCGATATAGTCTTAATAATCATCCTTTTAATGGGATTTATAATTGGGTTAAGAAGAGGATTTATCCTCCAAATCGTTCATCTGACCGGGTTTATTGTTGCATTTATTGTTGCATACCTTTATTATGATGAACTTATGCCAAAATTAGTATTATGGATTCCATATCCAACATTCGGTGATGCCGATACCATGAAATTTTTATTTGAAAGTACAAATTTAGAAACAGCTTATTATCGTGCCATTGCCTTTGCCATTATCTTCTTTGCCACAAAGTTTCTATGGCAAATCATTGGATCAATGCTTGACTTCCTTGCAAATCTACCACTTTTAAAACAAATCAACGGGTGGGCTGGAGGTCTATTAGGTTTTGTTGAAGTCTATTTAATTGTCTTTATCGTACTTTATATTGGAGCACTCCTCCCGGTTGAAATCGTTCAGTCTAATCTTAATGATTCATTTATGGCTAAAATGATTGTCCAACATACCCCATTCTTTACAGGTAAAATTAAGGACATGTGGATCTAACTTCTCTCTAACAGAGAAGTTTTTTTTGTGAAAAACAGTTTTTAACCCACAAAAAGTGACTTTTTCACAAAAAATCTGTATCATTTTGGATAGTTGAACGTAAGGAATATAGGTAGGTGGTAACCATGACAATCAATAAAAAAGATGTAATCCGTCTTTTAGAAACAATTGCGATTTATATGGAATTAAAAGGGGACAACCCATTTAAAATATCTGCTTTTCGAAAAGCAGCAGGAGCCCTTGAAAATGACGATCGAAGCTTAACGACGATTGAGGATTTCACATCATTACCTGGAATTGGCAAAGGAACAGCGGCGGTGATTACAGAATACATCGATACAGAAGAATCAACAGTGTTAAATGAATTAAAAGAAAAGGTACCTGAAGGACTGATCCCCTTACTTAACCTGCCAGGACTTGGTGGCAAAAAAATAGCCAAGCTCTATCAGGAACTAGGCATAGAAGATATGGAAATGTTAAAACAAGCATGCCAAAATGAAAAAATTCAAAATCTAGCAGGCTTCGGAAAGAAAACTGAAGAAAAAATACTTGCTGCTATTGAGGAATATGGCAAACGACCAGATCGCCTGCCGATTGCTTTAATGCTAACACTAACTGAAGAAATTGAGGAACAGCTTAGTAAGATGGATGGAATCTTCACCTTTTCTCGTGCAGGCAGCCTTCGTCGAATGAGAGAAACAATCAAAGACCTTGATTTTATAATTGCAACGAATGAACCTGAAAAAGTGCGAGAACAGCTTTTACAGCTAAACGGCATTAATGGAATTATCGCAAGTGGAGATACAAAGGTTTCCGTCCAAATTTCATATAGCTATGATATTTCGGTTGATTTTCGTCTTGTGAAACCACATGAATTTGCAACCACCCTTCACCATTTTACGGGTAGCAAAGACCATAATGTAAGAATGAGGCAATTAGCAAAAGAACGTGGTGAAAAAATTAGTGAGTATGGCGTTGAAAACAGTGAGACAGGTGAAATAAAAACCTTTGAAACGGAAGAAGAATTCTACCAATATTTTGGACTTACCTTTATCCCTCCTGAACTTAGAGAGGATGGCTCTGAGGTAGATGCATTCCAAGAGAAAGTGGAACATATTCAGCTCGAAGATATAAAAGGTGATCTCCATATGCATACATCTTGGAGTGATGGTGCCTACACAATCGAAGAAATGGTAGAGGCTAGCAGGAATAAAGGCTATCGTTATATGGCGATTACAGACCATTCCCAATACTTACGCGTGGCAAATGGGCTAACACCTGAACGATTACTAGAACAACATAAAGAAATTAAAAGATTAAATGAAAAATATGAAGATTTTACAATATTTACAGGTGTTGAAATGGATATCCTACCTGATGGCAGTCTTGATTATAACGACGACATTATTAGGGATGTTGATGTCGTGATTGCATCAATCCATTCAAGCTTTTCTCAACCAAGAGAGAAAATCATGCATCGCTTAAAAACGGCTCTTGAAAATCTACATGTAGATATTATCGCCCACCCTACTGGAAGGATAATCGGGCGTAGAAAAGGGTATGACGTAGATGTCGATATGTTAATTGAGTTAGCAAAAGAAACAAATACAGCGTTAGAACTAAATGCGAATCTAAATCGATTAGACCTTTCTTCAGAATATATTAAAAAGGCACAGGAGAAGGGTGTAAAACTAGTTATTAACACGGATGCACATAATATGGACATGCTTGAGGATATGGGATATGGCGTTTCCGCTGCAATAAAAGGGTGGATTAAAAAGGAGAATGTCATTAATACATGGGATAAGGATGAGCTAATTGCTTATCTAAAACGAAATTTATAGGATTATAACGGTCCTTGATGTTGAAGCAGTTGGTGCAGGAAGGGAGTTACAGCATGCAACCACGAGTTTTAAAGGTATTAGAATTTGATAAAGTAAAGGAGCAGCTCAAACAGCATGTCTCATCCTCATTAGGAAGAGAAAAGGTAGATAAAATGATCCCGTCCACAAATGTAGACGAGGTTATTTTTCTACAAGAACAAACAGATGAAGCTGCAAAAGTACTGCGTTTAAAAGGAAATGTTCCGCTCGGAGGATTAACGGATGTTAGAGCCTCCATAAAGCGTGCTAGCATCGGAGGAGCTCTAAATACAATGGAGCTATTAGATATTGCAGGTACAATTTATGCCGGACGTCAAATGAAGAAATTTATAGAGGGCATGATTGAGGATGATATAGGTTTACCTATATTAGGGGAACTTGTTACAAACATTACGCCCTTATTCGAGCTTGAGCAAAAAATAAAAAACAGTATTGATGATAATGGAGTGGTCATGGATGGCGCGAGTGACAAATTACGAGGAATTCGCGTGCAGCTCCGTAGTAGTGAAGCAAGAATTAGGGAAAAGCTTGAACATATTATTCGTTCATCATCCGCTCAAAAAACACTTTCGGATGCCATTATTACGATACGTAATGACCGATATGTCATTCCAGTTAAACAAGAATACCGTGGGACATATGGCGGAATCGTTCATGACCAATCCTCTTCAGGTGCTACATTATTTATTGAACCGCAATCAGTGGTGGAGCTTAATAATGTACTGCAAGAAGCGAGGGTGAGAGAAAAACAAGAAATTGATCGTATTTTACTCGAGTTGTCAAACGAAGTAGCAGGTGAAGCTGAATCACTTTATCAGAATGTCGAGACACTTGGTGAACTGGATTTTATGTTCACAAAAGCGAGCTACAGTAAAAAAGTAAAAGGCTCGAAACCAAAAATTAATGGCAATGGTTATGTCCTAATAAAAAAGGGCCGCCATCCGTTAATTGACCCACAAATAGTCGTTCCTAATGATATTGAGCTTGGTAAAGATTTTACTTCAATCGTTATAACGGGTCCAAATACAGGTGGTAAAACCGTGACATTAAAAACGATCGGTTTATTAACGATTATGGCACAATCAGGTTTACAAATTCCTGCACAGGAAGAGTCAGAGATTGCTGTATTTGAATCGGTGTATGCTGACATCGGGGACGAACAATCCATTGAACAAAGCTTAAGTACGTTTTCATCTCATATGGTAAATATTGTAGATATTTTAAAGCGAGTTGATGAAAATAGTTTAGTGCTTTTTGATGAATTGGGAGCTGGAACCGATCCACAGGAAGGAGCTGCACTTGCAATCTCCATTCTTGATGAAGTCTATAATCGTGGTGCGAGGGTGATTGCTACAACTCATTATCCAGAGCTCAAAGCATATGGATATAATCGAGAAGGAGTTATTAATGCAAGTGTCGAATTTGATATAGAAACATTGAGCCCGACTTATAAGCTATTAATTGGAGTACCAGGACGAAGTAATGCATTTGAAATTTCAAAACGTCTTGGACTTTCAGATCTGATAATTCATGCTGCAAAAAGTCATATTAGCTCTGAAACGAACACAGTTGAAAATATGATCGCATCTTTGGAAAAAAGTAAAAAAGATGCTGAGCAAGAGCTTGATGACGCAGAAGAAATCCGCAAACAAGCTGAAAAACTTCATAAACAGCTACAACAGCAAATCATCGAATTTAATGAACAGCGTGATAAACTATATGAAAAAGCCGAACAAAAAGCAGCTGAAACAATCGAAAATGCAAAAGCTGAAGCAGAAGGCGTTATTCGCGATTTACGTAAAATGAAGCTTGAACAACAATCGCTTGTCAAAGAACATCAATTGATTGATGCAAAAAAGCGCTTGGAAAATGCCGTTCCAAAGCTTACAGAAAAAACAAGTAAACAATCTGTTGCAACGAAAACGAAGAGAAAGCTTGTTCCAGGTGACGAAGTGAAGGTGATCAGCCTAAATCAAAAGGGTCATCTAATTGAAAAAGCAGGAAATAATGAATGGCAAGTACAAATTGGGATTTTAAAAATGAAAGTAAAGGAAAAAGACCTTGAATATGTGAGTAGCCCGAAACCAGTGGAAACAAAACCTCTTGCAACAGTAAGAGGTAAAGATTATCATGTGAGTCTGGAGCTTGACTTACGTGGTGAACGCTATGAAAATGCACTAGCAAGAGTGGAAAAATACATTGATGATGCTTTATTAGCGGGATATCCTCGTGTTTCCATTATCCATGGAAAAGGAACGGGTGCCCTAAGGCAGGGAGTTCAAGAATACCTGAAAAATCACCGCTCTGTAAAATCAACAAGATTTGGGGAAGCAGGAGAAGGTGGAACAGGCGTCACTGTTGTAGAACTTAAATAAACATGAATGAAGTGCAATCTCTAATAGGGAGAGAAGAAGATGGAGCAATTTTGGGATAATGAGTATGTGTTAACAGCTGCTAACTACAGTGTGGTTATACTGTGTATGGTTCTGTTTATGGCCATATTTGAATTAGTCACCAAGTATAAAAATTGGGAAGAAATCCAAAAGGGTAACCTGTCAGTCGCAATGGCAACCGGAGGGAAAATCTTCGGAATCGCAAATATCTTTCGCTACTCTATCCAAAATCATGACTCACTATTCGTCATGATAAGTTGGGGCGTATTTGGATTCTTCCTCCTATTAATTGGCTATTTTATTTTTGAATTTCTAACTCCAAAGTTCAACATCGATGTTGAAATACAACAAGATAATCGCGCAGTAGGGCTCATATCCCTAATAATATCAGTGGGACTTTCATATGTAATCGGCGCTGGGATCGGAAATGGTGGTTTTTAAATATGGAAAAGCTAGCTAAAATTTTGTTAGTAGTTAGTGGAATCTTTGTGGTGATTGGAATTTTATATTTGGTTTTATAACGTTAGGGGCTGATTGGAATAACCATCAGCCCTATATTTTTGTCGTAAAATCGTAGTAAACAGCACCAACAATTCATGAATGTAATTGTCACGGAATATTCATTATACTATAATGAGTATAAATGGTTTGAAAATTCAAATTGGTCATTGAATACGTCATCGTATTCTCGATAAAAAGTGAATAAGGGAGGTTTTTAGATGGAGTTAGAAAGGCCATGGTTAGCAAATTATCCGGAGGAAATTCCACATACGCTTGAATATGAGAGCATTCCGATTCAAACGTATTTGAAACGAACAGCTAATGAATATCCTCAAAAAGTGGCAGTTCATTTTCAAGGAAAAGAATTAACTTTTTCGCAGGTGTATGAAGAGTCTTTGAAGCTAGCAAACTATTTGGTGGAGCAGGGGATTAAAAAAGGAGACCGAATTGCCATCATGTTGCCAAACTGTCCCCAAGGTGTAATTGCCTATTACGGTGTATTATTTTCAGGTGCTATTGTTGTCCAGACGAACCCTTTGTACACGGAAAGAGAACTTGAGTATCATCTAAAGGATTCAGGTTCAAAAGCAATCATTACATTGGATATCCTTTTTCCACGCGTCTCAAAAGTGAAAGCGCTAACACAAATTAAGCACATCATTGTGACCGAGATTAAGGATTATCTACCTTTCCCAAAAAATTTAGTTTATCCTTTTATTCAAAAGAAGCAATATGGTATTGTAGTTAAAGTTGAACATGAGGGTACAAACCACTTGTTAAGGGAAATTATCAAGAATTCCAAGGCAAAAGAAATCGATATTGAAATTGATCCAGTTGAAGACCTAGCATTGTTACAGTATACAGGAGGAACTACTGGTTTTCCAAAGGGAGTAATGTTAACTCATCGTAATTTAGTTGCAAATACAATCATGTGTTCAAAATGGATGTATAAATGTAAAAAAGGTGAAGAATCTGTATTAGCAATTCTTCCATTTTTCCATGTGTACGGTATGACCACAGTGTTAAATCTCTCGATTATGATGGCTTCAAAAATGATTCTTATGCCAAAATTTGATGTAGGAGACACATTAAAAACAATTCATAAGATGAGGCCAACTTTATTTCCAGGTGCACCAACAATGTACATTGGGTTATTGAATCACCCTGACCTTAGTAAGTATGATTTATCTTCTATTGATTCCTGTATTAGTGGTTCGGCAGCATTACCACTTGAAGTTCAAGAACAATTTGAAAAAGTGACTGGTGGAAAGCTTGTCGAAGGCTATGGATTATCGGAAGCCTCCCCTGTAACACATGCGAATTTACTTTGGGGCAACCGTGTAAATGGTAGTATTGGATTACCATGGCCAGACACAGATGCAGTTGTGCTTTCAATGGAAACAGGTGAGCCTGTCGGATTTGGAGAAATCGGCGAAATTGCGGTAAAAGGTCCTCAGGTTATGAAAGGATATTGGAATAAACCAGAGGAGACGGCAGCCACATTTCGTGATGGTTGGTTATTAACAGGGGATTTGGGATATATGGATGAGGATGGATTTTTCTATGTGGTTGATCGCAAAAAGGATATGATTATTGCGGGTGGATTTAATATTTACCCAAGAGAAGTAGAGGAAGTTCTTTTTGAATATGAAAAGATCCAAGAGGCTGTTGTTGCTGGAATTCCTGATCCATACCGAGGTGAAACAGTAAAGGCATATGTTGTTTTAAAAGAAGGTCAGCAATGCACAGAAGAAGAGCTTGATAAACATTGCCGTAAGCATTTAGCTGCCTATAAAGTTCCAAGAGTGTATGAATTCAGGAAAGACTTACCTAAAACAATGGTAGGTAAAGTATTGCGAAGAGTATTAGTGGAAGAAGAAAAGGAAAAACGAACAAAAGTTAATTAAGAATTAGGATCAATCAGCTCTAAAGACAACTATGTATGAACATAAGCTAACGAGCCATGATGTGAGCCTATGGCTCTCCTTTCTTTTAGAATGAAAAGAACCAATAAAAATCGTGTCAAATATAATAAACTATTCTTGACAGTTGTTGGTTTACGTTTTATCATAGAAATATGAATGACTATTCATTCATTTTTCTGAAAGGAAGTAAGGTCTTGAAAAAAACAACAAAACCAAAATACAAGCAAATCATAGATGCAGCAGTAGTTGTCATTGCAGAAAATGGTTATCATCAATCTCAGGTCTCAAGAATCGCGAAACAAGCAGGCGTGGCGGACGGGACGATTTATCTCTATTTTAAAAATAAAGAGGACATTCTCGTGTCGTTATTCCATGAAAAAATGGGAGAGTTTATTGAAAAAATTGAAGCTGAGATAGCAGGAAAAACGAGTGCGGCGGAGAAGTTATTAACATTGGTTGAAAAACATTTTGAACTTTTATCTGCTGATCATCATCTTGCAATCGTTACACAGCTGGAATTAAGACAATCAAATAAGGAATTACGACACCGAATTAATGAAGTCCTAAAAGGATATTTAAAAACAATCGAAACCATTATCCAATTTGGAATAGAAAACGGTGAGTTTAATCCAAATCTTGATGTCCGGTTAGCACGACAAATGATTTTTGGCTCGATTGATGAAACAGCAACCACATGGGTCATGAACGAACAAAAATATGATTTGTCTACTTTAGCAAAAGATGTTCATGCCTTATTAGTAAATGGTTGTGGAAAGACACACCAGTAAAGTAAGTGTTCAAAAGGAGGTTGAAAAGGACCGCGTCGACAAGAGCGCCACGTCCTGTGGCATTGTCGACACTGGCACATCCTGTGCGTCGAAAGTTCGAGGCGGTGTAGCTTTGAGTACCGCAACGTATGCAGTTAATACGTGAGGAACGGAGAAGCAAGCCAACGAAGAAATTCGATGTGTCATCTTCAACCGACTTTTTGAACTTCCTATAAGAGTTATTTTAGAGGTGTGTTACATACATATACATTATAGGAGGGATACTTAGTGGAGTTTTTTAAAGTGAAAATTGATGAGTACATCGCTACAATTTCCTTAAATCGTCCTCCAGCAAATGCATTATCAACTACTGTTTTGAAAGAGCTTACAAGTTTGCTAGAGACACTAGAGTCTAATGATGATGTTCGAGTTTTGGTAATACATGGGGAAGGGCGATTCTTCTCTGCTGGGGCTGATATAAAAGAATTTACAACAATCAACTCTGGTGAAGAATTTTCAAATCTTGCAAGAAAGGGTCAAACCCTATTTGAAAGAATAGAACGATTCCCAAAACCGATTATTGCAAGTATCCACGGAGCAGCCTTAGGCGGTGGGTTGGAGCTAGCAATGGCATGCCACGTCCGTCTTGTTAGTGAAAAAGCAAAACTTGGTTTACCTGAGTTGCAGCTTGGACTTGTCCCAGGATTTGCGGGTTCCGCACGCTTACCACGTTACGTCGGAATTGCTAAAGCTGCTCAAATGCTGTGGACAAGTGACCCGATTAGCGGCGTCGAAGCAGTCCAATATGGTTTGGCAAACCAGGCTTTCTCAGAAGAAAAACTTCATGAGGAAACGATGGAGATTGCAAAAAAGATTGCCCAAAAAAGCCCTTTAGCGTTAAAAGCAACTATTGAATTGTTAAACTCAATGAAAACTGAACAATATGATGCAACTGTTAAACGAGAGGCTGTTTTATTCGGTGAAATGTTCGTCTCCGAAGATGGACAAGAAGGAATATCTGCGTTCATCGAAAAACGACAACCAACGTTTAAAGGAAAATAATAGATAACAAGTGTTTAAGAATTACACATAGATTTTGACGAAAAAGCACAAAACCTTAGGAGGGAAACACATGAACATCTTTGTTATTTTGAAAAGAACATTTGATACAGAAGAAAAAATCGTTGTAAACAACGGCCAAATCAGTGAAGATGGTGCTGAATTTATTATTAACCCTTATGATGAATATGCGGTTGAAGAAGCGATTAGACTTCGCGATGCAAATGGTGGAGAAGTAACGGTTGTAACAGTTTCTACGACTGATGAAGCCGATAAAGAATTACGTACAGCGTTAGCCATGGGTGCAGATAAAGCCGTAATGATTAATACAGAAGATGACTTAGAAGATGGAGATCAGTTTACGACCGCCAAAATATTAGCTGAATACTTAAATGATAAGAATGCCGATATCATCTTAGGTGGAAATGTTGCAATTGATGGGGGTTCAGGTCAGGTCGGACCACGTGTTGCAGAACTTTTAGATATTCCTTATGTAACGACCATTACAAAGCTTGAGGTTGATGGCTCGAACGTAACAGTTGTGAGGGACGTAGAAGGGGACTCTGAGGTGATTGAAACTTCTTTACCATTATTAGTCACATGTCAACAAGGATTAAATGAGCCTCGATATCCATCCTTACCTGGCATTATGAAAGCAAAGAAAAAGCCACTTGATGAACTTGAGTTAGATGATTTGGATTTAGATGAAGATGATGTAGAAGCAAAAACAAAAACAATTGAAATCTACCTTCCACCTAAAAAAGAAGCGGGTCGTGTGCTTGAAGGTGAATTAGAAGACCAGGTCAAAGAACTAGTATCACTTCTTCATAATGAAGCAAAGGTAGTATAACCGAATTAGAAAAAAGTTTTTTGTATTCGATTTCAAAAAATCACTCAACTAATCTAGGGGGTTGCGCATAATGTCAAGAAAAGTTTTAGTTCTAGGAGAAGCACGAGATGGTGCGTTACGTAACGTATCTTTTGAAGCAATAGCAGCTGGTAAAACAGTGGCTGAAGGTGGCGAAGTCGTTGCAGTTTTAGTTGGAGACTCGATAAGTTCATTAGCAAATGAATTAATCCTTTATGGTGCAGACAGGGTTGTAACAGTAGAGGATGAAAAATTAGGATCCTATACTCCTGATGGATACTCTCAAGCTTTGCTAGCTGTTATTGATGCCGAATCACCAGAAGGACTAGTATTTGGACACACTGCATTAGGTAAAGACTTATCACCAAAAATTGCAAGTAAACTTAATTCTGGTTTGATTTCTGACGTAACGGCTATTGAAAGTGCTGGTGGAAACATTGTCTTTACTCGACCTATTTATTCAGGTAAAGCATTTGAAAAGAAAATTGTGACAGACGGATTGATAATCGCAAGTGTTCGTCCAAACAATATTAACCCACTTGAAAAAGATGAATCGCGTACTGGAGAAGTTTCATCTTTATCTGTTGACATTAAGGACTTACGTACAATTGTAAAGGAAGTAGTCCGTAAGGCAACGGAGGGTGTTGATTTATCTGAAGCGAAGGTTGTGATTGCAGGTGGCCGTGGAGTGAAAAGTGCAGAAGGATTCGAACCATTAAAAGAGTTAGCAAATGTTCTTGGTGGAGCGGTAGGCGCTTCCCGCGGTGCATGTGATGCTGATTACTGTGACTACTCCCTTCAAATTGGCCAAACTGGTAAGGTAGTTACGCCAGACTTATATATCGCTTGCGGTATCTCGGGAGCCATTCAACATTTAGCGGGGATGTCAAACTCTAAAGTAATCGTAGCAATCAACAAAGATCCAGAAGCAAACATCTTCAAGGTTGCGGACTACGGTATCGTTGGAGACCTTTTTGAAGTTGTGCCAATGCTTACAGAAGAATTCAAGAAATTAAAAGTAAATGCTTAATATATAGTGAAGCGAGCTAGTTAGCTCGCTTTATGTATGGATAACTTTTCTATTTACTCTTGAATAAAATATGGTATACTAATCAAGCGATGAGCTCAAATTGCATAAGTCGAGTTGACCTGCCTATTGGCAAGCACTATGTGGAGTGTTGTCTCTCGCCGCAATACGCAAAAAGACGTCCTTTGTGGGCGTCTTTTTTTATCTGTCATTTTATTTTCATACATATCAGCTTAAAAAGTTGGGGAAGATGAGTATAGTGTCTAGTCTTATTAATCCTTATTTAGCTAACTTTAGATTTTGAAGCAAATCATTCGTAAAATGATATTCCAGATGTTATACTCTTGTTATAATTTCAAAGTTGTAACATATTTAGGAGGGGTTTAAATGGCAATTACAAACGTAACGGATCAAACTTTTGACACAGAAACAAAAGAAGGTGTAGTTTTAGCAGATTTCTGGGCACCTTGGTGTGGACCTTGTAAGATGATTGCTCCAGTATTAGAAGAATTAGATTCTGAAATTGGTGACAAAGTAAAAATCGTAAAGCTTGATGTAGACGATAACCAAGAAACTGCAGCTAAGTTTGGTGTAATGAGCATCCCAACTTTACTTGTTTTCAAAAACGGTGAAGTTGTTGATAAAGTAGTTGGTTACCAACCAAAAGAAGCTCTAGCTGGAAAACTTGCTAACCATTATTAATCCAAAAAACAGCCGCTAGGCTGTTTTTTGTTTGCACTTTTTTAGCCAAAGGAATTCCTTATTTTTCACATACAACATCTCCGTAAAAATGTTACAATTAGAGGTACGGCTTATCTAGGTGCAGATGCACTAAGATACATTAGAATTTATAACAGATGGAGTGGTGAAAAATGCACGATCATCTTAAAGAAAAATTAGCGATATTACCGGACCAGCCTGGTTGTTATTTAATGAAAGACAGGCAAGGAACTATTATTTATGTAGGAAAAGCCAAAGTATTAAAGAACCGTGTTCGGTCTTATTTTACAGGTTCGCATGATGGTAAAACATTGAGACTTGTAAATGAGATTGAGGACTTTGAATATATTGTAACATCTTCAAATATTGAAGCTCTCCTATTAGAAATAAACTTAATTAAAAAATATGATCCAAAGTATAATATCATGCTAAAGGATGACAAGACATATCCGTTTATTAAAATTACTGCTGAAAAACATCCTCGTTTGTTGATAACCCGAAAGGTGAAGAAGGATAAGGGTAAATATTTTGGACCGTACCCGAATGTTCAAGCAGCAACTGAAACAAAAAAACTTTTAGACCGGATTTATCCATTACGAAAATGTTCAACTCTACCAGATAAGGTTTGCTTGTATTATCATATCGGTCAATGTCTAGCTCCTTGTGTGAACGAAGTATCTGATGAAACAAATAAAAAGATGGTAGACGATATTATTCGCTTTCTAAATGGTGGATATAAAGAGATTAAAGCGGAATTAACAGAAAAAATGATAAAGGCCTCGGAAGAACTTGATTTTGAGAGAGCCAAAGAATACCGCGATCAAATCACAAATATTGAAACAACAATGGAAAAACAGAAGATGACTATGACTGATTTTATCGACCGTGATGTTTTCGGTTATTCCTTTGATAAAGGCTGGATGTGTGTTCAAGTCTTTTTTATTCGTCAAGGTAAATTAATAGAACGGGATGTTTCTTTATTCCCATTTTACAATGAGCCTGAACAAGACTTCTTAACCTTCCTTGGCCAATTCTATTTGAAAGAAAATCATTTTAAACCAAAAGAGGTTTTACTTCCTAGTTCAATTGACCATGAGATTGCGGAGCAATTACTAGAAGTAAATGTTCAACAGCCTAGTCGAGGAAAGAAAAAACAACTAGTAGACTTAGCAACAAAAAATGCTAAAATCGCGTTAACGGAAAAATTTGCTCTCATTGAACGTGATGAAGAGAGAACAATCAAGGCAGTAGAAAACTTAGGCCAACGATTGGGAATATACACACCACATCGAATCGAGGCATTTGATAACTCAAATATCCAAGGAACAGACCCTGTTTCAGCAATGATTGTTTTTACGGATGGAAAACCAGATAAAAAGGAATATAGAAAATATAAAATTAAAACGGTTCAAGGTCCTGATGATTATGAATCAATGCGGGAAGTTGTACGAAGAAGATATAGTCGCGCACTCAAAGAAAACCTTCCATTGCCTGACTTAATCCTCATTGATGGAGGAAAAGGTCATCTCGCTGCAGTAAGGGATATTCTAGAAAATGAGTTAGGATTAGAAATCCCGTTAGCAGGACTTGCGAAGGATGATAAGCATAGGACCTCAGAGTTGTTAATTGGGGAACCACCTGAAATTGTAGAATTACCAAGGAACAGCCAGGAGTTTTATCTACTCCAACGGATTCAAGATGAAGTACACCGATTTGTGATTACCTTTCATCGTCAAGTTCGTGGGAAAAGTGCTTTTCAATCAGTGCTTGATGATATTCCTGGGGTCGGTGAAAAACGAAAGAAAGCAATACTAAAGCATTTTGGCTCAATCAAGAGGTTGAAAGAAGCAAGTATTGAGGAAATTCAGCAAGCGAATATTCCTCGTCCTACTGCTGAAGCCATCTATGAAAAATTAAAAGAATAGTCGTTGCTATTTTAAAAATACTCTGATATAATCCTAACTAATATAATATTACACTTCATTACGTTGAAGTGATGATAGAGGTGCAAGCTTTATCAGTATGCAATAGGAGGGGGATGAGCCCCTATGATGATTGCTGAAAGGAAAGTTTGCCGAAGTGAAAAAGGACTCATACCCTTTTTGGCTGGTCTTATGTTTAAGAGACGTAAGATTGTCAAGATGAATTAATCTTGGAGAGCTATCTCACGGTGTGACACGTTGTTTTTACGTATATCACAGCAATGAGATAATCTCATTGCTGTTTTTTTATTTTATTCAACTAAGGTTTAACCTCAGTTGAATAAAATAAGTGCCTCCGGCGGATGCCACAGATTTTTTAGAGGAAGTTATCGAGCATAGGATCAAAGACTAGGAACGCCACATCCTGTGGCAACGTCTTTGTGACCCACCTCGTGTGGGCCTAAAATCTGGGCGCAAATACGCCAAGGCGCATTTGATTAATTGAAGGAGAGGGTATAAGCATGGGGATCATCGTTCAAAAGTTTGGAGGCACCTCAGTAGGGTCACCGGATAGAATTAAAAATGTTGCTAATCGCGTTATTCAAGAGGTGGAAGCAGGAAACCAAGTTGTGGTTGTTGTATCTGCAATGGGTAAAACAACAGACCAGCTTGTGAGCCTAGCAAATGAAATTACAAGCTCGCCTAGTAAACGCGAGATGGATATGTTGTTAAGTACAGGTGAACAAATAACAATTGCTCTATTATCAATGGCCTTACAGGAACAGGGGCATGAATCTGTATCTTATACAGGCTGGCAGGCTGGCATTGAAACCGAAGCTATACATAGCAATGCCCGTATTGAAAATATTGAAGTTTCAAGAGTAAACGAAAGCTTAAAAGAAGGTAAAATTGTTGTCGTTGCAGGATTCCAAGGGATCAGTAGCTCTGGAGATATAACGACTCTTGGACGAGGTGGTTCTGATACAACCGCAGTTGCACTTGCAGCAGCATTGAATGCTGACAAATGTGATATTTACACAGATGTAACGGGTGTATATACAACAGATCCTCGTGTAGTACCATCTGCTCGTAAACTTCATTCCATTTCTTATGATGAAATGCTGGAGCTTGCGAACCTAGGTGCAGGTGTACTTCACCCACGTGCAGTCGAATTTGCAAAAAACTTTGAAATGCCGCTTGAAGTTCGTTCAAGTATAGAGCTAGAAAATGGAACCGTTATTGAGGAGGAAGTTTCAATGGAAAAGAATCTAGTTGTTAGGGGAATTGCTTTTGAAGACCAAATTACAAGGGTAACCGTTTCTGGATTACCCAATGAACTACACACACTTTCAACCATCTTTGGTACACTCGCAAAGAATGGTCTAAACGTAGATATCATCATTCAAAACCAGACAGATGAAAATCATACAAATATTTCTTTTTCAGTAAAAACTCAAGATTTACGCGATACATTAGCTGTTTTGGAAAATAATAGAGATTTATTAAAATATGAAAGCATCCAACATGAAGATGGGTTAGCGAAGGTATCGATTGTAGGCTCTGGAATGGTTTCAAATCCAGGGGTTGCGGCTGATATGTTCCAGGTACTTGCACAAGAAAACATTGAGGTTAAAATGGTAAGTACATCTGAAATTAAAGTCTCTACAGTTGTCGAACAAGCAAGTATGGTTCGTGCAGTTGAAACTTTACATGATTCGTTTAATTTAGCTGCAGTGGAAGAAGAAAAAGCAAAAGTTAAACTATAAACGAAAAATTAATCAGGGTCGTTCAGAGGAGAGTATTTGCCTTTGGGCGCCCTTTTGAATATAAAAAAACTGCACAAATTGTGCAGGAATTTAGTCTTCGGTAATATCTTTCTGATCCCATTTAACCGTAAAGATGATACTTTGAGCTCGCCTTTTTTGTTGTTCAAAGCTTTCAGTAATTCGGTTTTTCTGTTGTTGAATTTGTTGAGCAAGAAAACCGGATTCAAGTTGGAAGGTGCAAATATCCTTTCGTTTAAAACGAGAAGAAACTATGGCACCATCCAAATGAAATTCGATGGAGTTCTTATCCGAACGCTCTACTTTAAGGTCTCCCCATCCAGCATCATGAAAAAACGCAATAATTTCTTCAATCGTTGGTAAGGGGAATTTTCGGGCAAGGTTTTTTCCAGCCCAGTATAAAATCTGTGGAGTTTCTTTTCCAAGTAAATCAGGAATTAAAATTTCACGTATGAGTTCATATCCAAAAACAGAAACAGTCTGTTCGCTTAGGTTTATATTTTGTTCATTGATGTTCATGTTCTTCACTGCATTCCCCTCTTTCTCCATTCATTATTATAAACTATCGGGGATAAGAAACACATGAATTTTTTTGTTTCTTTTTGTCATATAAAATGGATTTGTACGACAGGTAAAGTCTAACAATAGTGTCTAATTATTATCAGATTCATGAATAAATTGTGGACGTGTTTCCTTGACGCTCTTACTTTATGGGAGTAAAATGAATTTGTTACATTATACTGATAAAAGAAAATTGCGGCTACATTTGTCTTTTTATCTATGAAAAAAGCAATTTGTAGTTTCCTGCAAAGGTTTTCAATTGTCAGTTTTTAATTCGTCCTTTTATATAATTTTGCAGGATGAGGAATGAAAATGAGGTACCAAAAAGGTACGGTTTATTATTAAGGGGGGGTAAATTAAAGTATGGCAGGTAATCGTGAGTTTTTTAATCGCAGGATTCATTCGTTATTAGGTGTGATTCCTGTAGGGGTATTTTTATTGGTACACTTAACAGCGAATAACTTTGCGACAAGAGGAGAAGAAGCATTTAACAGTGCTGCTGGTTTTATGGGAAATCTTCCATTTAGGATCTTTCTAGAGGTAGTTATTATTTATCTACCGTTAATATTCCATGCGATTTACGGTCTCTATATTGCCTTTACCGCAAAGAACAATGTGAGTAGATACGGTTTCTTCCGTAACTGGATGTTCTTCCTGCAACGTATAACCGGAATCATTACTCTAATTTTTGTAGCATGGCATGTATGGGAAACACGTATTCAAGCAGCTTTTGGAGCAGAAGTAAACTTTCAAATGATGGAAGAGATCCTAAATTCACCAGCAATGCTTATTTTCTATCTTGTTGGTGTAATCTCAACAATTTTCCATTTCTCAAATGGCTTATGGTCATTTGCTGTAAGTTGGGGGCTTACAATAACTCCTCGCTCTCAACAAATTGCAACATATATTACTGTCATTATTTTTATTGCATTATCTTACGTAGGTGTATCAACAATCTTAGCTTTCGTTTAAGAATTTAAATATTTGAACGTTCACGGTTACATATACAAGTTGAACGATCTCTTTATTGGGAGTGAGTTACTTTGAGTCAAGGAAAGATTATCGTAGTTGGTGGTGGATTAGCTGGGTTAATGGCTACCATCAAGGCCGCTGAAGAAGGAACACAAGTTGATTTATTTTCACTCGTACCGGTAAAACGTTCTCACTCGGTTTGTGCACAAGGTGGGATTAACGGTGCGGTTAATACAAAAGGTGAAGGGGATTCTCCTTGGATCCACTTCGATGATACAGTATATGGTGGAGATTTCCTCGCTAACCAAAAGCCAGTTAAGGCGATGTGCGAGGCAGCTCCAGGAATCATTCACTTAATGGACCGTATGGGAGTTATGTTTAACCGTACACCAGAAGGTTTACTTGATTTCCGTCGATTTGGTGGTACTCAACACCATCGTACTGCATTCGCTGGTGCAACTACTGGTCAACAATTGCTTTATGCATTAGATGAGCAAGTTCGCCGTCATGAAGTAGCAGGGCTTGTAACCAAGTACGAAGGCTGGGAATTCCTAGGAATCATCCAAGATGATGAAGGAATTTGTCGTGGTATCGTCGCACAGAACCTTCACTCTATGGAGATTCAATCTTTCCCTGCAGATGCTGTTATCATGGCTTCAGGTGGGCCTGGGATCATCTTTGGTAAGACAACTAACTCAGTTATTAACACTGGTTCTGCCGCATCTATCGTGTACCAACAAGGTGCATATTATGCAAACGGTGAGTTCATTCAAATTCACCCAACAGCAATTCCTGGAGACGACAAACTTCGCCTAATGAGTGAATCTGCTCGTGGTGAAGGTGGACGAATATGGACTTACAAGGATGGAAAGCCTTGGTACTTCTTAGAGGAAAAATATCCTGCATATGGAAACTTAGTCCCACGTGATATTGCAACACGTGAAATCTTCCATGTATGTGTTGATATGAAGCTAGGTATTAACGGTGAAAACATGGTTTACCTAGACCTTTCTCATAAGGATCCGAAAGAACTAGATATTAAATTAGGTGGGATTATCGAAATCTATGAAAAATTCATGGGTGATGATCCACGTAAAGTTCCAATGAAAATCTTCCCAGCTGTTCACTACTCAATGGGTGGATTATGGGTTGACGATCATCAACAAACAAACATCCCTGGATTATTTGCTGCAGGAGAATGTGATTTTTCACAACACGGTGCAAACCGCTTAGGTGCTAATTCACTATTATCAGCTATCTACGGTGGTATGGTTGCGGGTCCAAACGCAGCACATTACATCAAAGGACTTAAGAAAGGTTCAGATTCCATTTCATCAACTGTTTACGATAGCCATGTAAAACAAGAGCAAGAAAAATGGGATAACATCATGGCGATGGATGGTACTGAAAATGCATACATCCTTCACAAAGAACTTGGTGAATGGATGACAGATAACGTAACAGTTGTTCGTTACAATGACAAGCTCTTAAAGACAGACGAAAAAATTCAAGAGCTTATGGAGCGCTATAAGAACATTAATATCAACGACACTTCTAAATGGAGCAACCAAGGTGCTTCATTTACTCGTCAGTTACAAAATATGCTTCAGTTAGCACGTGTAATTACAATTGGTGCCTATAACCGTAATGAAAGCCGTGGAGCACACTATAAACCAGATTTCCCTGATCGTAATGACGAGGATTTCTTAAAAACCACAATGGCTAAATTTACTGGGAAGGATTCTGCACCTGCATTCCATTATGAAGAAGTAGACACTTCATTAATCGCACCACGTAAACGTGACTATACAAAGAATAAGGAGGAAAAGTAAGATGAGTGAAAAAACAGTTGAATTTCATGTAACTCGTCAGGATACTCCAGATTCTGAACCATATGTTTTAAAATTTAAGGTTCCATACCGTAAGAATATGAACGTCATTTCCGCTTTAATGGAATTTCGTCGTAATCCGGTAGATATTAATGGAAATAAAGTGGCCCCAATTACCTGGGATATGAACTGTTTAGAAGAGGTTTGCGGTGCTTGTTCAATGGTTATTAATGGTAAACCTCGTCAATCTTGTTCAGCACTTATTGACCAACTTGAACAACCAATTAAACTTGAGCCGATGAAGACATTCCCTATTGTACGTGACTTACAAATTGACCGTAGTAGAATGTTTGATTCATTGAAAAAAGTAAAAGCTTGGATTCCAATTGATGGAACCTATGATTTGGGTCCTGGTCCTCGTATGCCAGAGAAGAAACGTCAATGGGCATATGAATTATCAAAATGTATGACATGTGGCGTATGTTTAGAAGCGTGTCCGAACGTAAACAGCAAATCTGATTTCATCGGACCAGCTCCATTATCCCAAGTTCGTTTATTTAACGCTCACCCAACAGGTGCAATGAATAAGAGTGAACGTTTAGAAGCGATTATGGGTGATGGTGGACTTGCAAACTGTGGTAACTCACAAAACTGTGTGCAGTCTTGTCCAAAAGGTATTCCACTAACCACTTCAATTGCTGCTCTAAACAGAGATACATCGATCCAAGCATTCAGAAATATGTTTGGTAGTGACCAAGTCTAATAGAAATACGAAAGCACTCCTTCATGTAAATGGAGGAGTGCTTTTTTTCGAAAAGATATTTCAACATGGTGTCAACATATAGAAACCTCAAAAAATCCTTCTTTTCCATTAGAAGAAGGCACCACTTTACTGTGAAGTGAATAATCTTATGTAAGGGAGCTATTGGAATGAAACATATTACGTATATCGATGATATTGAGACATGGGAGAATGCATTTAATTTTTTCCAACCGATTCAAGTCCGCTTTTCAGAAACAGATATGTTTGGACATTTAAATAACACTGTACCCTTTACTTATTTTGAGGAAGCAAGAATTCAATATTTTAATAAAATTGGGTTTATGCAAAAATGGACCGACAAATCCAGTGAAGCAATCCCTGTTGTTGCAAGCCAACAATGTGATTATTTGAAACAAGTCTTTTTTGGGGAACAGCTTAAGTTATTCGTTAAAATAAATCACCTGGGCAATTCTTCAATGGATATTCATTATATGGCAAAGGACAAGGAAGGATCCATTTGTTTCGTTGGTAGGAGTACATTAGTTCAAATGTCTAAGCGAACAGGAAAAGGGGAACCATGGTCTGATGAGATGAAACATATGTTAAAAAAGCACCTAACCTATATGGTATGAGCTAAGTTGAACGAATATACCAATACATTAAAAAATGGACGCGAAAATGTCTACATATCAACCTTTTAACAGTCACAGCAATACTCTCCTTCTCATACTATATTGTGACTAAATATATACCCATCCAGTAGTTCAGCTCGAACCTTAGCAAGGAGGGTTACAATACTTGAAGGAGAAAGAGTTTCAACCAAAACCGCTACTAACAAAAAGAGAGAGAGAAGTTTTTGAATTACTAGTTCAAGACAAAACAACGAAAGATATCGCAAGTGAACTATTCATTAGCGAAAAAACAGTTCGTAACCACATTTCGAATGCGATGCAGAAGCTGGGAGTAAAGGGGCGTTCTCAAGCAGTTGTAGAGCTCCTTCGTATGGGAGAACTTGAACTTTAAGTATTACCGGCTACACTTTACACATGTAAGGTAGCCGGTTACTTATTTAGGTAACAACTACATATTTCGATATACTTGAACTTGCTTTTTGCGCGAAAAAAGTAGAAAATAAGAATAATATAGTTTTTTCCTGAAATGAAGAAGCTCTTACGAATCATACAATTCACTGACTGTGATATGAGAGAAAACAGTTGGATTTTACACTAAAAAACTTAACTAGGAGAGGATGTAATGACTGTACAAGGGAGCAATGAAACTAAAGACTACCAGATAATCGCAGATATCGAAAAATCACTTCGGTTTATTTCCGGCTTACTTAAACAAAAAGGTCGTGAAATCTTAAGTAACTTTACCATTACAACACCACAATTTATCGCCCTTCAGTGGTTACTTGAACATGGTGATATGACAATTGGTGAATTATCAAATAAAATGTATTTAGCTTGCAGCACAACAACCGATCTTGTTGATCGAATGGAAAAAAATGAGCTTGTGATGCGTGTAAAAGACCCAAAAGATCGTCGTGTCGTTCGAATTCATTTACTTGAAGAAGGAGAACGTATCATCGAGGAAGTTATTAAGAAAAGACAAGATTATTTACATGAAATCATGGAAAATTTCTCTGACGATGAAGTGATCCAATTAGAAAAAAGTCTTAGGAAATTACATCAAGAAATGCGAGTAGAATGAGGCGAAACGTTTGAAAAGACCAATCGGAGTTATTGATTCTGGGGTGGGCGGTTTAACCGTTGCTCGGGAAATAATTAGACAATTACCTAATGAAGAAATCATTTATTTAGGTGATAACGCAAGATGCCCGTATGGGCCTAGACCTAAAGAGGAAGTTCGTCAGTTTACATGGGAGATGACGAACTATTTATTGTCACATGACATTAAAATGCTTGTTATCGCCTGTAATACGGCAACTGCCCTTGTTTTGGATGAAATCCAAGCAGAGCTTTCCATCCCAGTAATCGGCGTAGTCTATCCAGGAGCGAGAACCGCATTAAAGGTTACAAAAAATAACTATGTTGGTGTCATCGGAACAGTCAACACTATTGAAAGTGGTGCTTATGAAGATGCACTAAAATCAATCAACAATCAAATCGTTGTCGAAAGTCTTGCATGCCCTCAATTTGTTCCACTTGTTGAAGCTGGTGAGTTTGTTGGCCCAAAAGCTGAACAAATTGTCGCAGAGTCACTCGAATCACTACGAGGTAAGGATATTGACACTTTGATTCTTGGTTGTACCCATTATCCACTTCTGCGTAATACCATCCAAGCCTATCTTGGAGAAAGAATTAAGCTTATCGATTCCGGAGCCGAAACCGCCCGCGAGGTCAGCACGGTATTGTTCTATAGTGGACTTTTAAACAAAAAGGCGAGGAAAAGGAGTCACTTATTCCTCACAACAGGCGAGAAGGAAATCTTCCAACGAATCGCCACAAACTGGTTTGAAAAACCAGTGTATAATGTGAAATCGGTAAAGTTATAGGAAAGAAAAGTCCCCGGGGTGGGGCTTTTTTTGTTTTGGCTATGTTAAAAGCTATTGTTGATAATTGATTTACAGGAACCTACGTTCTATAATTGATTTAACTATATAAAAGTGGTGATCACCGTGAAAGCAACTGATATTATTAAAGCCATTCAAAAACTAAATCCGGCAGAAAAACACCGACTACGAGAGTATTTAATTGATGCTCTTACTGCATCTTCCTCGACAGGAACTGTTCTACAAGAAATATCTGAACGCAAAAACAAGAGCGGTTATCATTGCCCTGATTGTGAATCAGAGCATATCGTTCGGTATGGCAAATACTCAACGAGTGTTGATGGAGATGAAGTAGAAAAGCAACGTTATCGCTGTAAAGCGTGTAAAAAGACATTTACTGACCTAACAAATACTGCTTTATATCGAACACGCCATCTAAATCAATGGGTTAAATTCGTTGAATGTATGATAGAAGGGTATTCTCTTCGTAAATCTGCTGAATTACTTGGTAATGTTACTCACGTTACATTGTTCTACTGGAGGCACAAACTCTTATCATCATTAAAGCAAACGGAAATATCTAATTTTGAAGGTATCGTCGAAATGGACGAGACCTATTTCCTATACTCTGAAAAAGGACAAAGAAAGATTAGAGACAGAAAACCCCGCAAACGTGGTGGTTCCGCTAAGAAACGGGGCATAAGCAACGAACAAGTATGTGTTTTAGTCGCGAGAGACCGTGAAAAGATGACTTTTTCGCAGACATTGGGAATGGGTCGATTAACAAAAGAGCAGTTAGACAAAGCTATCGGACATAAACTTTCAAATGAAAATGTTTTGTGTACCGATTCTTGGCGTGCCTTTAAAACGTATGCTGCTGAAAAAGGGATGAATATTTATCAATTCAAGTCTGATGGTAAGGTTCGTACAAAGGGGCTATATCATATCCAGAATGTTAACAATTATCACCGTAGGCTTAAAGGATGGTTACAACGTTTTAATGGAGTTGCAACTAAATATCTGAACAATTACCTAGCTTGGTTTCAAGTGTTAGAATCTATTCAACATCAAAGGAATACTGTTACTATAAATGACTTGATGATTAAAGGGAATTTAATACAAAATATGGAAACAAATGATACACTAAGGTTATCTAGATTCACGATATAAACATTATTTCTTGTTCTACTAACGAAGCAGGTTAGTGAATCAAGGTATACCTACTAGGAACAAGTTTGAACACTATCGGAACACACTTTCGAAAAAGACAGTTTGATTACAGGGCTTCAAATTCGATTAAATAGATATCTATATAGAAAGGTAGTGTAGATAAGTGGAAGAAAGAGTTTTTGATATGTTAATTCAAATATCATATTTACCTTTATTTCTTCAATTTATAATCTTAATTCCAATGATTTTTATACCGTTTTATAGTCTATTCTATTTTATAAGGTTAGTAGACATACGTAGTTATGGTTCTGAAGAAGATTATTACAATAACAATTATGATCCATTAACGAATAAAACAATATTACTTAGAACCCTATTGTTTACCGCTGGCCTTATGGCATTGTACTTAATGTTTTAATTTATCTTAGTATTTCTAAGCTCTATAGGAGAACAAAATAAATTTATAAAAATTTGATGGTAAATTCTATAGAATTTTTTGTTAATAAACAGGGTCATTAAGTGGAACAAGACACCAAAAATAATTTTAAGTTAATATAGATTGTGAAGAAATGCACTTAAACTATAGGCTGCGTTAGTTGAAGAAGCCAATATTATAAAATGGAACTCCCCAATTTGTGGAAATTCCATTTTTATAATTAATATCAACATTAAACTTTAACAGAGCCTTTGTTTTAAGGAATGAAATAAGGTCTTGTGGTTCAAGCTTGGCGGAAAAACGGTAGGGTATGTACCGCAAGACGAGTTTAGCGGTACATGCTAGGTGGAAAAACGGTATGAGTATGTACCGCAAGACGAGTTTAGCGGTACATGCTAGGTGGAAAAACGGTATGAGTATGTACTGCAAGACGAGTTTAGCGGTACATGCTTAGCAGAAAAATCGGTTAAGCATGTACCGCATGAAGGGTTTAGCGGTACAAGACAGGTAGAAAAACGGTAAGCATGCACCGCATGAAGAGATATACCTATATCTTCAAAACCGAAAGAAAAGCATATACAGCAACTAGGTATAAACCCCGGATCACTATTTAAACTCATAATATGAATATTTTCCTAATGAAACATAATTGTAGTTGTTTGCAAGAACTTTTCTGATCGTTCTTTTATCCTTTACCGTATTGCACCAATCAAAAATAGTTTTCGTTGCAATTCTTATATCAGGAAAAAGGATTTTTAATTCCTTTACACTCCTTAATATTGCAGTCTCCATGTCCTCAACATTACCACATTTTTTGCATATCAACTTGTGTTGACTCCCACTCACCATAAACCCACTCCAACACACCGAACATAAAATACCTTTTGAAAACTCATCAAAATTATAAGCAGGTACTATTGAATAAGGTGATTTTTTAATATGTTGAGAAAGTAGGTTTTTCGCTAGGGTATGATGTCTCTCAACCAATCTTGATGGTTGGGCATTCATAGAACAAATAAAGCGTTTTAGTTGAGATGGAAAAATAATCGGCAGGTTGGGTGGAACTTGATAGAGGTAAAATTCTGGATTCATAAAAACGAGGTGACCTTCAACTGTGAGATTGGAGCCAAGCTGCTGGAGCAATTGCCTAAAAAGAGATAGACTTCGCGAAAGTTGAAGAAGGGGGTTTTTGATCTCTTTTCCCGAGGATAAACTTTGCCAACGATCCCCATTGATCACATAATCACCTTCAAAGTTTTTTATCTCAAAAATGTGGATTTTGTTTTGGAAAATAAGGGCTGAATCGATTTGGTAATGGGTATTGTTTGTTTCTATATATAAATCATTGATGATAAGGCAATTTTGATAGAGATCCATTTCCAAACGTTGATCAAACATTGTTTCACCAATAAAACCTTTTTCAAGAGTAATGATTTTATTCTTTATTTTCTCTGAAACCTTCTTTCGTCCTTTGATGAACCTTAATAACTCTAATTCTGGTGGTTCAGTACGTACTTTAATGATCAAACGCAACACTTCCTTTCTTAGTTTATGAAATAATTTTAAATCTTCTATTCTATTTTTACAATCTATTAGTTTGAAAAATCAAAAACATTTTGTCCATTTTTTTCACTAAAAAGCGGTCTAATTTGAAAATAGGGCTCGTATACATAGTAGTACAAACTGCCTTAGGAGGGAAAAGAATGCGTAAAATAACTAAATCTGCAATAGCTGCCACAGTTGTTACTTCAACAGTATTACTTTCAGGATGTGGCTTATTAGGTGGAAAGGAAGAAGCCAAGCAAATGGATCCACCACAAAACGAAGCGGTTGATGAGACAGTTGCAAAAGGGGAAAACCCAGCTACAGAGGCAACTGATCAGGAGGAAGCCGCTACTGAAACAGTAAAACGTGACTTATATCTGATTGATGAAAACGGGCTAGTGGTCCCTTACACTGTAGATCTTCCGAAGCAAGATGCGGCAGCAAAACAAGTACTTGAGTATTTAGTTGCAGGTGGACCGCTAAATGAAATGTTACCAGACGGGTTCAGAGCTGTTATTCCACAGGACACAGAAGTAAGTGTAAACTTGAAGGATGGAACAATTACAGCTGATTTTTCAAAGGAATTTCAAACGTATAGTCCAGAAGACGAAGAAAAAATATTACAAGCTATTACATGGACATTAACCCAATTTGAAAATGTGAACAACGTTGTCATCAGCGTAAATGGATATAAATTAGAGGAAATGCCAGTAAACGGTACTCCGATCCCAGCTGATTTAAGTAGAGCTGATGGGATTAATATGGATAACAGCGATGTTGTCGACATAACGAACAGCCGTCCTGTTACTCTTTACTTCTTTGTGCAAAATGAAGAAGGAGAATACTACGTACCAGTAACGAAACGTATTGAAAATACCGGAGATGACAAGGTATCGGCAGTAGTGAATGCGTTAATCGATGGACCAAATATGGGATCCAACTTAATTAGTGAACTACATCAAGATGTAAAACTTTTAAGTGCAAAAATGGATGATGGAAAAGTCACACTAGACTTCAATGAAGCAATTTATGGAGCCTTTAACGAGAAAATGATTTCCAATCACGTCGTTAATTCGTTAGTTTTATCCTTAACTGAGCAGCCAGAAGTGAAAAGTGTTTCGATAACGGTTAATGGTAGTGAAGATGTTGTTACTGAGGATGGTAAATCATTGACTGAACCAGTAACTCGTCCTGCAAATGTGAATACAGGTAGTTTCTAGAAAATTTGGATGTGGACATTGTTCACATCCATTTTTGATGTGAGGGTACAATAGTAATACATTTTTTTGTTATACTATAAAGGACGGTTGGGCAGTGAAGGCCCACCTTTTTTAGTGAAAGACAGGAGGTTTTATTTTTGAGGGTTGATGGACGATTACATAATCAACTACGACCGATTCAGTTTGATTTGAACTATATAAAACATCCAGAAGGATCAGTTTTAATTACAGTCGGTGATACAAAGGTCATTTGTAATGCGAGCATTGATGACAGGGTGCCTCCGTTTATGCGAGGGTCTGGTAAGGGATGGATTACAGCAGAATATTCCATGCTTCCAAGGGCTACTGAACAGAGAAATATCCGCGAATCGAGTAAGGGGAAAATTTCAGGGAGAACGATGGAAATTCAACGTTTAATTGGACGAGCTCTAAGATCTGTTGTTAATTTGGAACAGCTTGGCGAAAAAACAATTTGGATTGATTGTGATGTCATCCAAGCGGATGGAGGGACAAGAACTGCATCTATAACTGGCGCCTTTATTGCAATGGTTCTTGCCGTACATAAAATTTATCAGAATAAAAAAATGAGCTCCTTTCCAATCACTGATTTTTTAGCAGCTATCTCGGTAGGAATAGACCCTGAAAAAGGAGAAATCCTTGATTTAAATTACATAGAAGATTCAACGGCAAATGTAGATATGAATGTTGTTATGACAGGCTCGGGTCAATTTGTAGAGCTTCAAGGAACTGGTGAAGAATCTACGTTTTCGCGTCACCAACTAAATACACTATTAGAACTTGCCGAAAAAGGAATAAATGAGTTAATTCACGCTCAAAAAGAAGCATTAGGTGATTTTGCATACTTAATTGGAAAGAAGGACTCATAAAGTGAAAGAAATCATGATTGCTACCAAAAATAGAGGGAAGGTTAAAGAATTTAGAGACTTATTTGCTAGTCAAAGTGTGGAGGTGAAGTCCTTACTTGATTATCCGTACATTGAGGATATTGAGGAGACTGGTGAAACCTTTGCTGAAAATGCACAGATAAAGGCGGAAGCAATTGCAAAAATACTACACATACCTGTTATAGCAGATGATTCCGGTCTTTCAATTGACTATCTTGATGGTAGACCAGGGGTATATTCTGCAAGATATGCGGGTGAGCATAAAAATGATCTCGATAATCTCAATAAAGTGTTAGATGAGTTAAAAGGAGTTCCAGAACACAAAAGATCGGCTAGGTTCCACTGTGCATTAGCTCTAGCTATTCCAGGGGAAAAAACGGAAATTGTTGAAGGAATTTGTGAAGGTGTCATTACAGAAAAGCCTGTTGGTGAAAATGGGTTTGGATATGATCCTATCTTTTTTGTACCGGAAACAGGGAAAACGATGGCTGAACTTTCAAAGGATGAGAAAAATCAAATCAGTCATCGTGGCAATGCACTTAGACAGCTTGAAGAGCTTTTAAGAGATCGTGAGGAGTTTCAAAGATGAAAGTACTAATCATAAGCGATAGTCATGGCCTAACAAATGAACTAGTAGACATAAAAAAGCGTCATAAAGATGATGTGGAATTTATGATCCATCTTGGAGATTCTGAGCTTTCTTCACAATCGGAGGAAATGAGTGGTTTTTCTGCTGTAAGAGGAAATTGTGATTTTGACACGAACTATCCGAATGATATGGTAGTTCTTTTAAATGGGGTAAAGGTCTATCTTACACATGGTCATTTGTATAATGTGAAGATGACATTAATGAATCTTAAATATCGTGCACAAGAATCCGGTGCATCCATAGCATGCTTTGGACATTCGCATATAGCGGGTGCTGAAATGATTGACGATATTTTATTTATAAATCCTGGTAGTTTTCGTTTGCCGAGAATGCGCAAGGAAAAAACATATGTAATTTTAGAGATTGTCGACAAACAAGCAAATGTTGTTTTTTACGATAGTGAAGGAAATATAGTTGAGGAGTTATCAACGAAGGTAAACTTATGATACAATAGCAAAGGGAGTACTTTTTACTCCCTTTAAAAAATATTTCTTAAAAAAATGTTGACATCTGATTCCTATCTGGCTATAATAAAAAATGTCGCTAATAACATAACGACAAAAAAACACATTATGTGCCAGTAGTTCAGCAAAGCATATTAACTTAATAACAATGTCCCAGTAGCTCAGCAGGATAGAGCAACGGCCTTCAAGAATAGGAGCCTCTATAGGGAAACAATAACTTATAGAGTGGACGACACTATATCGGTGAAGCCTTAACAGTGTAAAGCTGATGGTAATACCGAGGAAACTTACGTCTTGATAAAAGACTGAGGAGATTCGAATGATCATGTAATGATGGTAGAAACTCCAAAGAATAATCAATCATGATTATTGTGAGGTTCCGTAGAGACTACACGTGTCGCACCTGAAATGGTGAAGATATAGTCCAGACTACAAACAACAATCGTTGGTGACGAAAGTCATAGTGGTAAGCTAAGCCGTCGGTCGGGAGTTCGAATCTCTCCTGGGACGCCATATTACATACTCAATCACAAACACTTCTTTTCATAAAAATGAATTGAAGTGATTTTTTTATTTCTCTCTAATTATGTTAGATCCTCACCTAGTAAATTCAACCATATAACTTCCCTAAAATCTCAATTTTTGTTCACAAATTTTTCAAGAAATTCTTTTAATTCAGAAACGGCGTCGCATCAAAGTTGTAAGCGGATACAGATTATGTTGCAAATCAAAATAATCTAACAATTCTCTAAAATGGTGTTGACTCTTATAAAAAATGAGAGTAATATAAGCTCTAATATTAAATATTTTCACAAAATAGACTATTGTTTATTTCGTGAATTAACAGCATATGACAGTCCTAACATAAGTACTCAATTATTTTTAAATGATGAGAGTTCGTGGATTTGGATTATTTTTTATACTTTAGTTTTCAGTAGTGTAAAGCGTTTAAGTTTTTAGGTATTAAAGCTTTATTAAACGCATAGAACTTTAAAAGATGTAGAATGAAAATTTTCAATATTCATAAACGTTGAAGAGGATAAGTAATCATACGTTACGATATCGACAGAGAGCCGGTACTGGTGGAATCCGGTGGTATCCCGTTTGATGAACTCACCTCTGAGTGTTAGCTTGAACTTTTTAGTAGGGCTAATCGGGTGTTTGGTAACAGCTCACCCGTTATCAAAATGAACAACAAAGTTGTTCCTGAGGCGGTCATTTTTTAGATCGCGAACAAGGGTGGTACCGTGGAAAGTGATAAATGCCTTTTCACCCCTTCGACCAAGAAATTGGTCTAGTGGGTGGATTGGCATTTTATTTTTTTCTTTAATAAGTCGGAGCTCAAACCTCGACTCATTAAAGAAAAAAGCCTCCGGTGGATGCCACGATTTTTCAAAGGAAACATTTCGAGCAGGAAGATCAAAGACTAAAAGCGCCACTTCCTGTGGCAACGTCTTTATGACCCACTTCCTGTGGGCCTAAAAATCGGGCGCAAATACGCCAAGGCGTATTTGATTAAAAAACAATTATTTACAATAAGGAAGGGATGTAAGAAAAAATGGGCGTAAATGCAAAAGTGGAAGAACAAACCAAAGCTTCTACAAAAATGAACGGTTCCCAAATGCTAATTGAAGCATTAAAAAGGGAAAACGTAGAAGTCATTTTTGGATATCCTGGCGGTGCTGTACTTAATATTTATGATAGTTTATACGATTCAGGTATTTTTCATGTCTTAACTAGACATGAACAAGGTGGAATACATGCAGCTGAAGGGTATGCGAGAATTTCAGGAAAACCAGGTGTCGTCATTGCTACCTCTGGACCGGGTGCTACAAATATAGTCACAGGATTAGCAGATGCGATGATTGACTCAATTCCACTTGTTGTATTTACAGGTCAGGTTGCTTCAACAGTAATTGGATCTGATGCTTTCCAAGAAGCAGATGTACTTGGAATCACAATGCCAATTACAAAACATAGTTACCAGGTAAGGGATGTGAAAGACCTACCAAAGATTATTAAAGAAGCATTTTATATTGCTACTTCTGGAAGACCAGGACCTGTATTAATTGATATTCCAAAAGATATGACTACAAAAGAAGCAGAATTTGATTATGATCAAGAGATTCACTTACCAGGTTATCAACCGACCATTCAGCCGAATCACTTACAAATTCGTAAGTTAGTCGAAGCAGTAAGCCAAGCGAAAAAGCCAGTTATACTCGCAGGTGCTGGGGTCATATTTGCAAAAGCAGCTTCTGAGTTAAGAGAATATGTTGAACAACAAAATATCCCTTTAACCCATACACTTTTAGGTTTAGGTGGTTTTCCTGCAGATCATCCACTCTATCTTGGAATGGCTGGAATGCACGGAACATATACAGCGAACATGGCTTTACACGAATGTGATCTTTTAATCAGTATTGGAGCAAGATTCGATGACCGAGTTACTGGAAACCTAGAACACTTTGCACCAAACGCAACAGTTGCACATATCGATATTGATCCTGCTGAAATAGGCAAAAACGTTCCTACCAAAATTCCTGTTGTAGGGGACGCAAAAGAAGTTCTTAAGAGCTTAGTTCACCAAAATGGTAAACCTGGGGACTCACAGGAATGGAGAGAAAAACTAGCTGGATGGAAGGCAGAATATCCACTTGTTTATAAATCTTCAGAGGAAGAATTAAAGCCACAAAAATTAATTGAACTTATTTATAAATATACAAAGGGTGAAGCGATTGTAACAACTGACGTTGGTCAGCATCAAATGTGGGCCGCTCAGTACTACCATTTTACAAAGCCAAATCGGTGGGTAACCTCTGGTGGACTTGGAACAATGGGATTCGGTTTACCATCAAGTATTGGTGCACAACTAGCTGAAAAATCATCAACAGTTGTTGCCATTCTTGGAGATGGTGGTTTCCAGATGACTTCACAAGAACTTTCGGTCATTTACGAGTTAAACCTACCAATTAAAATTATCATCCTTAACAATAAAGCGTTAGGTATGGTAAGACAATGGCAGCAGATTTTCTATAAAGAAAGATACTCGCATTCCTTACTTCATAACCAACCGGACTTTATGAAACTAGCTGATGCATACGGAATTAAGGGATTAAAAGCGAACAGTGAACAAGAAGCAGAGCAAGTGTTGAAAGAGGCACTTGAACATGAGGGACCTGTACTAATGGACTTTAGTGTGACACCTTTCGAAAATGTATACCCAATGGTTGCACCTGGAAAGGGTCATCATGAAATGGTAGGTGTTAAGCTGTGAAACGAATTATTACATTATTAGTAAATAACCGTGCAGGTGTACTTAATCGAATCACTGGCCTGTTAACAAAGCGTCATTACAACATTGAAAGCATCACAGTCGGCCATTCTGAAACTGAGGGACTCTCAAGGATGACATTCGTCATTCATCTTGATGAGGAAACTGTAGTTGAACAAATAACAAAACAGTTAAACAAGCAAATTGATGTTATTAAGGTCATGGATATTACAAATCAAGCGATTGTCGCTAGAGAGTTAGCTCTTATTAAAGTATCATCCAGTCCTTCAAATAGAAATGAGATTTATAGCTTAATAGATCCATTCAGAGCATCTATTATTGATGTAAGTAAGGATAGCCTTGTTATTCAAGTAACGGGCGAATCCGAAAAAATAGAAGCTTTAATTGACCTCTTAAAACCATACGGTATCAAAGAAGTTGCCCGTACTGGTACAACTGCTTTTACAAGAGGCAACCAAAAGACAGCTTCAAATTCAAAGAATTTTTCTATCGTTTAAATACGTGTTCAAAAGGAGGATGAAAAGGACCGCGTCGACAAAAACGCCACGTCCTGTGGCATTGTCGACACTAGCACATCCTGTACGTCGAAAGTTCGAGGCGGCGCAGTTTTGAGGAGCGGAGCGTATGTAGTTAATACGTGAGCACCAGAAAAACAAGCCAACGAGCTTTAGCAGGATGTGGTGACTTCGAAGTTCGACACAGGACGTGTCGGAAGTTAGTCGAAGTTCCTCTAAGGATGTGTCATTTTCACCGGACTTTTTGAACATCAACTTAAGGGTTTAATCACAATACCATATATAATTTAATTCTAATAAGGGAGAGATTTTAAAATGACAAAGGTATATTATAACGGAGATGTGAATGAGTTTGCTTTACAAAATAAGAAGGTTGCAATCATTGGTTATGGTTCACAAGGGCATGCACACGCACTTAACTTACGTGAGAGTGGCGTTGATGTAGTTGTTGGTCTTCGTCAAGGAAAGTCTTTTGAGCAAGCGAAAAATGATGGTCTACCAGTATATTCAGTTCGTGAAGCGGCTGAGCAAGCAGATGTTGTAATGGTTTTACTTCCAGATGAAAATCAACCAAAGGTTTATAAAGAAGAAATTGAGCCAGGATTAAAGCCAGGAAATGCATTAGTATTCGCACATGGTTTTAATATTCACTTCAGCCAAATCGTTCCTCCAAGCTTCGTAGATGTATTCTTAGTAGCGCCAAAAGGCCCGGGTCATCTAGTGCGTCGTACGTACACTGAAGGTGCAGGAGTTCCAGCGTTAATTGCGATTGAGCAGGACGTAACTGGTAACGCAAAAGAAGTGGCACTTGCATATGCAAAAGGAATTGGTGCTGCTAGAGCGGGTGTACTAGAAACTACATTTAAAGAAGAAACTGAAACGGATCTATTCGGTGAACAGGCAGTTTTATGTGGTGGTACTTCTGCATTAGTTAAAGCAGGATTCGAAACATTAGTAGAAGCTGGATACCAGCCAGAAGTTGCATACTTTGAGTGTTTACATGAACTAAAACTTATCGTTGATTTAATGTACGAAGAAGGTTTAGCTGGAATGAGATATTCAATCTCTGATACTGCTCAGTGGGGAGATTTCGTAACAGGACCACGTATTGTTACGGACAGTGTAAAAGCAGAAATGAAAGAAGTATTAAAAGATATCCAAACAGGTAAGTTTGCGAAAGGCTGGATCCTCGAAAACCAAGCAAATCGTCCAGAGTTCAACGCAATTAACAAAATTGAAGCAGAACATCAAATCGAAGTTGTTGGTAAGAAGCTTCGTGCAATGATGCCATTCGTGAAGCAAAGACAACAGAAAGAAGTGGTGGGTGCCCGTGCGGAAAATTAATATTTTTGACACTACATTAAGAGATGGAGAACAGTCTGCTGGAGTAAACTTAAACCTACACGAAAAACTTGAAATAGCAAAGCAGCTGGAACGACTCAATGTGGATGTCATGGAGGCCGGATTTCCAGCTGCCTCTGAAGGTGATTTTCAGTCAGTTAAACAAATTGCTGAAACCATCAAAAATGTTTCTGTAACGGGATTAGCAAGAGCCGTACAAGGCGATATCGATGCTGCTTGGGAAGCTTTAAAGGGTGGAGCGGAGCCTCGTCTCCATACCTTTATTGCAACATCCCCTATTCATAGAAAATATAAGCTTAGACAGACTAAAGAACAGGTCATTCAATCGGCAGTAGATAGTGTTAAGTATGCATCCAAATTCTTTCCTATTATCCAGTGGTCTGCAGAGGATGCGAGTCGAACTGAATTAGATTTCTTAGCAAAAATCATTAAAGAAGTGATTGATGCAGGTGCAAATGTTATCAATCTACCAGATACAGTAGGTTATGGCGCACCTGAAGAATATGGAAAAATGTTTACTTATGTTATAAATAACGTGCCGAATATTGATAAAGTCATCCTATCTACTCACTGTCATGATGATCTTGGAATGGCCGTTTCCAATTCATTATCAGCTGTTGAGCATGGTGCTTTACAGGTAGAAGGAACAATTAATGGTATTGGTGAAAGAGCAGGTAACGCAGCACTTGAAGAAGTGGCAGTCGCATTGCATATTCGTCAAGATTTCTATCAAGCAAATACACGCTTAAAGTTGGATGAAATCAAACGTACAAGTGATTTGGTAAGCAAATTAACAGGTATGATTGTTCCATCAAACAAAGCGGTTATCGGCAAAAACGCTTTTGCACATGAATCCGGTATTCATCAAGACGGTGTGCTTAAGGAAAAAACAACGTATGAAATTATCACTCCGGAATTAGTTGGGGTTAAATCGAATTCAATGGTACTTGGAAAGCACTCTGGCAGACACGCATTCCGCAATCGTATTATTGAATTAGGATATTCATTAGACGACGGGGAAATTAATCGCGTATTTAAGTTATTTAAAGATTTAGCGGACAAAAAGAAAGAAATCACAGATGATGATTTGGTTACTTTATTAGTAGATGAAAAAGTCGCTAATGTAGAAGATATGTATCAATTGACTTCGTTGCAAGTGCAATACGGTACAAACCAAATCCCTACTGCAACAATTACCTTAACAGATCGCGAAGGCAATCAAATCCAAGAGGCTGCAACAGGATCAGGAAGTGTTGAAGCACTGTATAACACACTTGAGCGTTGCTTCGGTATTTCTATTACTTTAGAAGATTACCGAATTCAATCTGTTGGTGCAGGAAGGGATGCACTAGCTGAAGTTTTTGTGAAAGTAAGACATAACAATGCAGAAAGCAGTGGTAGAGGTTCGGCACAAGACGTACTAGAGGCTTCTGCTCGAGCTTATGTAAATGCAGTCAATAGATTACTAGCCGTTGAAAAGAATAAGAAATTACTTGAAAAAGTTGGGGTATAAAAAGTAATTACTATTTTCAGTGTGTTAAGGAAATAAAGAGGAGGAGTCAGAATGAAGAAACGTATTGCCGTACTTCGTGGTGATGGCGTAGGTAAAGAAGTGACTAAAGGGGCAATCGAAGTGTTGAAGGCTATTGCCGAACAATACAATCATGAGTTTACATTTCAACACGCTTTAATAGGTGGTGTGGCTATAGACACTGAAGGCACTCCTCTACCAGCAGAAACACTGGAAGTATGTAAACAAAGTGATGCGGTATTACTAGGGGCAGTTGGAGGTCCGAAGTGGGATAAAAACCCTCCACATTTACGACCTGAAAAAGGTTTATTACAAATTCGAAAAGCACTGAATTTATATGCCAATGTAAGACCTGTAACTTGTTTTAATAGCTTGCTAGATGCGTCTCCGCTCAAGCACGAAGTGATCGAAAATGCTGACTTTGTTATTGTAAGGGAGCTTACTGGTGGACTTTATTTCGGAAAGCCTAGTGGAAGAAGAATAGAGGATGGAGAAGAAGCTGCTGTTGACACGCTATCCTACAAGCGTTCTGAAATGAAACGTATCATTGAGAAAGCATTTGATATGGCCATGTCAAGAAAGAAGAAAGTTACTTCTGTTGACAAAGCAAATGTATTAGAATCTAGCAGAATGTGGCGTGAAGTTGCGGAAGAAGTAGCGGCAGATTATCCAGAAGTAACGCTTGAGCATATGCTTGTGGATAACGCTGCGATGCAACTAATTCGAAATCCTAGACAATTTGATGTGATTGTTACTGAAAATATGTTTGGAGATATTTTAAGTGATGAAGCATCAATGCTAACAGGATCACTTGGAATGCTTCCTTCAGCGAGTTTATCGACAGATGGACCAAGTCTGTTTGAACCAATCCACGGTTCGGCGCCAGATATAGCTGGGAAGGATATTGCGAATCCAATCGCAACCATTTTATCGGCAGCAATGCTTTTACGTTTATCATTTGGATTAGAAGAAGAAGCAAGAGCTGTGGAAAAAGCGGTAGACGAAGTTTTAGCAGCTGGTCACCGGACAGCAGATATTGCTGATTCCCAACAAAAAGCAATTTCAACAACTGAAATGGTGGAAAAAATTAAAGAGGCCTTAGTTGAAGACGGGGCGATTTCTAATATTATGTCTGCTTATGCATAAGACTTTTTTTAAAATGGCATAAGAAGGCCCACTAGATAGCTCGGTATATACCGAGCTTATCTTTTCAAAAAAACAGAAAAAAGGAGGAGAAAGATACGAATGGCACCGAAAACAATTATTGAAAAAATATGGGATCAACACGTAATCAATCATGAAGAGGGGAAGCCAAGCCTCCTATATATTGACTTACACCTTGTCCATGAAGTAACTTCTCCGCAAGCTTTTGAAGGATTACGTTTGAAAAATAGAAAAGTTAGAAGACCTGACTTAACATTTGCAACAATGGACCATAACGTTCCTACAACAAGTGATCGTTTCAAAACAAAGGATGAAATTGCCGCAAAACAAATGAGTGCATTAGAAAAAAACTGTAAGGAATTCAATGTTCCACTTGCAGATCTTTACAGCCCCGAACAAGGGATTGTCCACGTAATTGGTCCTGAACTTGGATTAACACAACCAGGTAAAACGATTGTATGTGGAGATAGTCATACATCTACACATGGTGCATTTGGAGCTTTAGCGTTTGGAATTGGGACAAGCGAGGTTGAACATGTTCTTGCAACTCAAACATTATGGCAACAAAAACCTAAAACCATGCAAGTCAATGTTGTCGGGACTTTATCACCAGGTGTTTATGCTAAGGACGTTATTTTATCGATTATCCGTAAATTTGGAATTGATTTTGGAACGGGGCATGTTATTGAATATACGGGTGAAGCGATTCGAAAGATGTCCATGGAAGAAAGAATGACCATTTGTAATATGTCCATTGAAGGTGGAGCAAAAGCTGGATTAATCAGCCCAGATGAAACGACATTTTCATATTTAAAAGGAAAAAAACATAGCCCAGTTGGAGCTGAATTCGATGCGGCCGTTGAGAGATGGAAGCAACTTGCAACTGATGAAGGTGCAGTTTTTGATACTGTTCTAGAAATTCATGCGGATGAAATTTTACCAACTGTTACATGGGGTACAAACCCGTCAATGAGTGTAACCATTGATGACACTGTTCCATTCCCTGAGGATTTTAAAAGGGAAGTTGACAGAAAATCTGCAGAGCGTGCTTATGAATATATGGAGCTTGCTCCAGGAACTCCAATTAACGAGATTGAAATTCAACATGTCTTTATTGGTTCATGTACGAACTCACGTATTGGCGATTTGCGTGAAGCGGCAGACGTTATCCGCGGACAAAAAGTATCTCCTAAAGTGCGTGCTTTAGTCGTTCCAGGCTCACAACAAGTTAAGCTACAAGCAGAAAAAGAAGGACTTGCAGATGTATTCCGAGAAGCTGGCTTTGAATGGCGCGATGCGGGATGTAGCATGTGCTTAAGTATGAACCCAGATGTAGTACCTGCAGGTGAAAGATGTGCTTCTACATCGAATCGTAACTTTGAAGGTCGACAAGGTAAGGGAGCTCGGACACATTTGGTAAGTCCTGCAATGGCAGCAGCGGCAGCGATATATGGAAGATTCGTAGATGTACGTAAACTTCAAAAAGTAGCAACAGGAGAGGAGGCATAAACATGGAACCGTTTATCACACATACAGGTAAAGTTGCTGGAATGGATCGAAACAATGTCGATACAGATCAAATCATTCCAAAGCAATTTTTAAAGAGTATTGAAAGAACAGGGTTTGGAAAATATGCCTTTTTCGATTGGCGCTTTGAAGCTGATGGAAGTCCAAATCCAAATTTTGAATTAAACCGTAAAGAAAACGAAGGTGCATCCATTTTAGTGGCTAACGAAAACTTTGGCTGCGGCTCTTCACGTGAGCATGCCCCATGGGCATTACAAGACTATGGATTTAAAGTAATACTAGCACCTTCATTTGCAGATATTTTTTATAATAACTGCTTAAAGAACGGAATGCTTCCAATTGTTTTAGAAAAAAGTGTAATCGAGTATCTATTAAAAGAAGCCAATGATGCTAACTTTGAATGTACAATATCTTTAGAAGACCAAACCATTGTAGATTCAAAAGGCTTCAAAACAGAATTCACAATTGATTCCTATTGGAAGGAAATGTTGATCAATGGTTGGGATGAGATTGATAAAACACTTTCCTACGAGCAACAAATTAAAGAACACGAACTTAAAACGGCCAACTAAAATTGTAGACAAAGCCATTTTCGGCTTTGTCTATATTTTTTGGAATCTAGCAAGCCTCCTATTGTTTTCTCCATTTTTCATTGTTAAACTTATAACTCAAGATAAAAACGAATTTGGGGTTGGAAAACTCTATGGATAAGCAAAACAAAGATAAAAAACAGGAAAACATTATTCCATTTCCTAAGCTTAAAGAAAGATTGATGGAAAAAGGACTTGAAGCTTTATCGAGTAAAAAATTTAACGAGGCTCTAGCATTATTGAAGCAGGCCAAAGAGCTTGAAACAGGTAACCACGAAATTGAACTAGGCATTGTAATATGTCTTTTTGAATTGGGAGAATTGGAGAAGGCTAAAGAGAGCTGCTTAGAGATGTTAAAAGAGGATGTCGGGGATTATTTTCACGTGCTTCAAATTTATGTAACAATCCTGATCCAGCTCGGACAATATGATGAAGTCCAATCAACTATTGAGGCGGTGCTAGAAGAGGATTCAGTTCCACCTCAGCATTTGGACCATTTAACCCAGTTACTAGAACTTAGTAAACGAATGCTTGTTTCGGGTGGGGTGGAAAAAGAAGCGGAAGCTGAGGAATTTAACAAGGATATGAAACAGGAGCTCCAAAACGTCTTATATAATGAAGGAATAGTTGGAAAACAAATTGCCACGATTCAATCCTTGAAGGAACTAAATATAAGAAAATACCTCGATCTTCTCGTCCCATTTCTAGTGATGCCTGAGAAACATCCAATTGTAAAAACCATCATTATTCAGTTGCTTGCTACAAATCAGGTCGATCTCGAGGTAGAAGTAGAAAAATTTGGTGAATCAAAAAAGGTAAACCCTAAAAACCTTGTTGATCCATCGATGTCTCCTTTCACAATTAAGGTTCTGTCCATCTTGGAAGAGCAATTGGAAAATGAGAATCCTACTCTTTACGAAACGGCAAAAGAAATTTGGCTTCGGCATCTTTTTGTACTCTATCCATTCACATTGGAGGAGGAGGAACCTTCAAAGTATGCAGCTACTTTACATTTATATAGTGCTGAATTACATGGAATGGAGATTGAGAATCAAACACTTGAGGAAATCTATGGTGTAAATCTTTTTGAACTAAAACAAACCTTGGACAAACTAGAAAAGGTTGAACGTTTTTCTTATATTGAATAAAATAAAAGAATCTCGAAATTTTATAATATAGCGTAGTTGGGTAAACTTTCTAACAATATAATCATTTTCTATATGTTGAAAGGTGACCATTCTATGTTATAATGTAATGGTTGTAAAATGCTAGTTTACCGACATATGGTAATAGTTAATCCAATTTACATATCGGAAAAAATAGTTAGTAAATAGATAGTTGGAGGGAAAGAATTATGTCCGCAAAGTGGGAAAAATTAGAAGGAAACCAAGGTGTCTTAACTGTAGAGGTTGACGCTGAAACATTTAACAAAGGACTTGACGATGCATTTAAAAAGGTAGTTAAGCAAGTAAACGTACCTGGATTCCGTAAAGGTAAAATGCCACGTGGAATGTTTGAAAAGCGTTTTGGTGTTGAATCATTATACCAAGATGCATTAGATATCATTCTTCCAGATGCATATGAAAATGCAATCAAAGAAACTGGAATTGAGCCAGTTGACCGTCCAGAAGTTGACGTTGAGCAAATCGAAAAAGGTAAAAACCTTATTTTCACAGCAAAAGTTACGGTTAAACCAGAAGTTAAACTTGGCGACTACAAAGGTCTAGAAGTAGAAAAACTTGATGATACTGTAACTGATGAAGAAGTAGATGCAGAAATCAAGCAATTACAAGAGCGCAATGCAGAACTAGTTGTTAAAGAAGATGGTACTGTAGAAAATGGCGATACTGTAGTAATTGATTTCGAAGGTTTCGTTGATGGAGAAGCGTTCGAAGGTGGAAAAGCTGAAAACTATTCATTAGAAATTGGTTCAGGTTCATTCATCCCTGGTTTCGAAGAGCAATTAGTTGGAGTTGCTGCTGGAGCTGAAAAAGATGTGGAAGTTACATTCCCTGAAGAGTACCATGCTGAAAATTTAGCAGGAAAGCCAGCAACATTTAAAGTAAAGGTTCATGAAATTAAAGGAAAAGAACTTCCTGAATTAGATGATGAGTTTGCAAAAGATGTAGACGATGAAGTAGAAACATTAGATGAGTTAAAAGCTAAAACAAGAACTCGTTTAGAAGAAACTAAAAAACAAGATGCTGAAAATAGCCTTAAAGACACATTAATCGAAAAAGCATCCGAAAATGCAGAAATCGATATTCCAGAAGCAATGATTAACACTGAATTAGATCGTATGCTTCGTGAATTTGAACAACGTCTTCAAATGCAAGGTATGAATCTTGACCTTTATTTCCAATTCTCAGGTCAAGACGAAAATGCTTTACGTGAACAGATGAAAGAAGATGCTGGCAAGCGCGTACGTGTTAACTTAACTTTAGAAGCAATTGCAAATGCTGAAAATATCGAAGTTTCTGAAGAAGAAATTAATGCGGAACTTGAAAATATGTCTACTATGTACGGTGTATCTGCTGAACAACTTAAGCAAATGCTCGGTGGCGTAGATGGAGTTAAAGAAGATTTAAAAATAAGAAAAGCAATCGATTTTCTTGTGGAAAATAGCAAAAGTGTTGCATAATATTAAATAAGGGAATATCAAGGCGCGATATTATCGTGCCTTGTTTTATACCCAAAACATGGAAGTAGTACATACAATAGGCTGTTGGTAGTAGTTTTATTCTAACGAATCTGGGAACACTTAAAAGGAGGGCAAAGTTCACACGTTTCACTAGGCGGTTTCCAACCAAAAACATACTTACATAATGACAAGAGAGTTATTTATTACCTATTCGAAGAAGAAATATGGTACAATGTGCAATACATAACTATTAGAAATACCGAACTGATGGTATGGGGCCTAAGTTCAAGCTAGTCTGCTAAAAGATAAGGGTGTACGAGAAACAGCGAAAAGATTCAGCGCTTATCGATGCCTAAAGAATGTTGGCTTATTGTAGAGAGAAGAAACTAATAAGGGGTGACATAATGTTTAAATTTAACGATGAAAAAGGGCAACTTAAGTGTTCTTTTTGTGGTAAAACTCAAGATCAGGTTCGTAAGTTAGTTGCAGGACCTGGCGTTTATATATGCGATGAATGTATCGAACTATGTACTGAAATCGTTGAAGAGGAATTAGGTACTGAAGAAGAAGTTGAATTCAAAGACGTACCAAAGCCAAAAGAAATTAGAGAAATATTAGATGAATATGTGATTGGTCAAGACTCAGCGAAGAAATCCTTAGCGGTTGCTGTTTATAACCACTATAAACGTATTAATTCAAACAGCAAAATTGATGATGTTGAATTGTCTAAGAGTAATATTTGTATGATTGGGCCAACTGGTAGTGGTAAAACATTACTTGCCCAAACATTGGCTCGTATATTAAATGTGCCATTTGCCATTGCAGATGCGACTTCGTTAACAGAGGCTGGATATGTTGGTGAAGATGTAGAAAACATTCTTTTAAAGCTCATCCAAGCAGCTGATTATGATGTAGAAAAAGCAGAAAAAGGCATTATTTATATCGACGAAATTGATAAGGTAGCACGTAAATCGGAAAACCCTTCGATCACAAGAGATGTTTCCGGTGAAGGTGTTCAGCAAGCACTTTTAAAAATTCTTGAAGGAACAGTGGCAAGCGTGCCTCCACAAGGTGGAAGAAAGCATCCACACCAAGAATTTATTCAAATCGATACGACAAATATTCTGTTTATTTGTGGTGGAGCATTTGATGGAATTGAACAAATCATTAAGCGTCGTCTCGGTAAAAAAGTAATTGGATTTGGATCTAACATTGTGGAAGAAGAATTAGACCAAAAATCATTACTTTCAAAATCATTACCAGAAGACTTATTAAAGTTTGGATTAATTCCTGAATTTATTGGTCGTCTGCCAGTGATTGCAAGCCTTGAGCCACTAGACGAGGATGCATTAGTTGAAATTTTAACAAAGCCTAAAAATGCCCTAGTGAAGCAATATCAAAAAATGCTCGAGTTAGACGAAGTTGAACTTGATTTCGAAGAGGATGCCCTTAAGGAAATTGCGAAAAAAGCAATTGAGCGTAAAACTGGTGCACGTGGTCTACGTTCCATTATCGAAGGAATCATGCTTGATGTGATGTTTGATCTTCCATCAAGAGACGATATTAAAAAATGTATTATTACAGCTGAAACAGTTTCAAAAAATACTGCTCCAAAGCTTCTTTTGGATGATGGAACAGTAGTTGAAAATACAGAAATCTCCGCTTAATGTAAAAATCCCGAGGTAACGAAACGTACCTCGGGATTTTTTTGTGAAATTAATGGAACGCCGATAGGATTGATTTAACGCCGATAGAACTCGTTTATCGTTGATAGAATCAAAATAACGCCGACCTTACGGGAATTATAATCATTTCTAACCCCCCTATGACTTCAATTAATCTAAATGTCCGTTCAAAAATCCTTCAAAACTGGTTTATTACACCTTTACTCAGGAGATAATAGCTGATAGTAGTCTATCTTTGCGAGCAGGAGGAATAATATGAGTTGGACAGGTATAGTTTTATTCGTACAGCTATTTTTTGGAGTGATTATCGGGCTTTATTTTTGGAATCTCCTTAAAAACCAACGAACTCAAAAGGTATCTATAGATAAAGAGTCAAGAAAAGAAATGGAGCAACTTCGAAAAATGAGATCCATTTCCTTAACAGAGCCTCTAGCTGAGCGAGTAAGACCAACTAGTTTTTCAGATATCGTTGGCCAAGAGGATGGCATTAAGTCACTAAAGGCCGCTCTATGTGGACCAAATCCTCAGCATGTTATCATTTATGGACCACCTGGAGTAGGGAAAACAGCCGCAGCTCGACTAGTAATGGAGGAAGCAAAGCGAAATCAAAAGTCCCCATTTAAGCAGTCAGCTGTTTTTGTAGAATTGGATGCAACAACTGCAAGATTTGATGAACGTGGAATCGCTGATCCTTTAATTGGCTCTGTTCATGACCCGATTTATCAAGGTGCAGGTGCCATGGGCCAAGCTGGTATTCCACAGCCTAAGCCAGGGGCTGTGACACATGCACATGGGGGCGTATTATTCATTGATGAAATTGGTGAGCTTCATCCGATTCAAATGAATAAAATGCTTAAAGTGTTAGAGGATCGGAAGGTATTTCTTGAAAGTGCTTATTACAGTGAGGAAAATACACAAATTCCAACACATATTCATGATATCTTTAAAAATGGATTGCCAGCTGATTTCCGGATGATTGGTGCAACAACAAGGACACCAAATGAACTCCCACCCGCCATTCGTTCACGATGTCTTGAGGTATTTTTCCGTGAATTGGATCAGGATGAATTAGCTATTGTAACAAGAAAGGCGCTCGAAAAAGTGAATATGCAAGCAACCGAGAAAGGCATTGCTACACTTGCATCCTATGCGCGAAATGGACGGGAAGTCGTTAACATGGTCCAAATCGCAGCCGGTATTGCGATCTCGGAGGATCGTAATTTTATTAAGGATGAAGATATTGAATGGGTACTTCATTCCAGCCAGTTAACCCCGCGTTATGAAAAAAAGATCTATCCAAGTGCACGAGTGGGACTTGTAAATGGACTAGCGGTATTTGGACCAAATACAGGTGCCTTGTTAGAAATTGAGGTAACTGTGATTCCGGCTAAAGATAAAGGAACCATTAACATAACGGGTATTGTGGAAGAAGAAAGTATAGGAGACCGCGGAAAATCAGTTCGAAGAAAAAGTATGGCAAAAGGCTCGATTGAAAATGTGATTACAGTACTTCGTTCGATGGGTGTGCCTGCGCACGATTACGATATCCATGTTAACTTCCCAGGTGGAATTCCAATCGATGGTCCATCTGCTGGTATTGCGATGGCTACAGGAATTTATTCGGCGATTCATAAGTTTCCGGTAGATCATATGGTTGCAATGACTGGGGAAATTAGTATTCATGGGAATGTAAAACCGATTGGTGGAGTTGTGCCGAAAATAAAGGCCGCAAAACAAGCAGGTGCTAAAAAGGTCATCATCCCGGAAGAGAATATGCAATCCATTTTAAAGGAAATTGAAGGGATTGAAATTATTCCAGTTACAAATCTTGAAGAGGTTTTTGCAATCGCAATTGAAACACCTGAACGAGGGAAGCAATCTAAGCAATCAATCATCCCAGCATCGGTAAACTATTCAAAGACAGAATCGGTCTAAAACCAAATCAGTTTAAAATAGAAAGACTTCGACATACTAAAAAGGAGCGTCGGAGTCTTTTATATTTTTGATTTTGTAAAAGAAAAATCCACTAAAATAGACACTGGCTATTAAATAAGATAAAATTTACATTTAAGAACTATATTTATTCAATTTTGAGGTGTTAGCAATGACAAGAAAAAAAGAAATCATTGTTCCTCTTTTACCACTTCGCGGATTGCTTGTCTATCCCACAATGGTTTTGCATTTAGATGTTGGCCGCGACAAATCAGTGCAAGCCTTGGAAAAAGCAATGGTAGAAGACCATATCATTTTTTTAACAACCCAAAAAGATGTGTCAATTGACGATCCAACTAAGGATGATATTTATAACATAGGAACATTAACACAAGTAAAACAAATGCTTAAGCTTCCAAACGGAACAATACGTGTATTAGTTGAAGGACTTTACCGCGCTGAAATAAAAGAAATCTATGACAATGATAGCTATTATTCAGTGAAAGTAAAAACATTCGAAGAAGACGAATCAAAAGATGTTGAAACAGAAGCACTCATGCGGATGATGCTAGAGTATTTCGAACAATACATAAAGCTTTCAAAGAAAATCTCAACAGAAACATACACGTCTGTAACAGACATTGAAGAACCAGGAAGAATGGCAGATATCATTGCCTCTCATATTCCTCTTAAACTTCAAGAAAAACAGGATATTCTTGAAACGATTGATGTTCGTGAGAGAATGGATAAAGTGATTACAATCATAAACAATGAAAAAGAAGTCTTAAGCCTCGAAAAGAAGATTGGTCAACGTGTCAAGCGCTCAATGGAAAGAACTCAAAAAGAATATTACCTTCGTGAGCAAATGAAGGCCATTCAAAAGGAACTTGGGGACAAAGAAGGCAAAACGGGTGAAGTATCCTCGCTCAGAGAAAAAATTGAAGCTGTAGGTATGCCTGACCATGTAAAGGAAGTAGCATTAAAGGAACTCGACCGCTACGAAAAAATTCCCCAAACATCTGCGGAAAGCGCAGTGATTCGAAATTATATTGAATGGCTTATAGCATTACCATGGACAAATGCGACGGAAGACCGTCTGGATATTCATCGCGCGGAAGAAATTCTCGAGAAAGACCATTTTGGACTTGAAAAGGTGAAAGAAAGAGTTCTTGAATACTTGGCTGTTCAACAGTTAACCAATTCCTTAAAAGGACCCATTCTATGTCTATCTGGACCTCCGGGGGTAGGGAAAACATCGTTAGCAAAATCGGTGGCAAAATCTCTTGGCCGAAATTTCGTGCGAATTTCACTTGGTGGTGTTCGTGATGAATCTGAAATCAGAGGACACCGTAGAACATACGTCGGTGCAATGCCAGGCCGAATTATTCAAGGGATGAAAAAGGCCGGTACAATTAATCCAGTCTTTTTATTAGATGAAATTGATAAAATGTCGAATGATTTTAGAGGAGATCCCTCATCAGCAATGCTTGAAGTATTGGATCCTGAACAAAACTTCAACTTTAGTGATCATTTTATTGAAGAGCCTTATGATTTATCGAAGGTAATGTTCATTGCGACAGCGAATAATTTGGCTACCATTCCTGGACCGCTTCGAGATCGAATGGAAATTATCACAATTGCTGGTTATACGGAGCTGGAAAAGGTTCATATTGCCAAAGATCATCTATTGCCAAAGCAGCTTAAAGAGCATGGCTTAACAAAAGGGAAATTGCAAATGCGAGAGGATGCCCTGTTAAATATCATCCGCTATTACACGAGAGAAGCGGGTGTTCGTGGACTTGAGCGTCAAATCGCGAAAATCTGTCGTAAGGTTGCTAAAATTATTGTATCTGGTGAAAAGAAACGAGTTGTCATTACGGACAAGAATGTCGTTGACTTTTTAGGGAAACAAGTATTCCGCTATGGCCAAGCAGAAATTGAGGATCAAGTGGGAGTAGCAACTGGACTTGCCTATACCGTATTCGGTGGGGACACACTATCAATCGAGGTTTCCTTAGCACCTGGTAAAGGAAAGCTTGTACTTACTGGTAAGCTTGGAGATGTGATGAAAGAATCTGCTCAAGCAGCATTTAGTTACATTCGCTCTAAAGCTGAAGAACTAAAAATCGATCCGGATTTTAATGAAAAAAATGATATCCATATCCACGTTCCAGAAGGTGCTGTGCCTAAGGATGGACCTTCAGCTGGTATTACAATTGCAACTGCCCTTATATCTGCTTTAACTGGCAGGGCAGTTCGTAAGGAAGTAGGCATGACAGGCGAAATTACGTTAAGAGGACGTGTTCTTCCAATTGGCGGCTTGAAGGAAAAATCACTTAGTGCTCATCGTGCTGGATTAACGAAAATTCTATTTCCTAAGGAAAACGAAAAGGATCTAGAAGATATTCCAGAGAGTGTAAGAGAAGATGTGGAATTTGTTCCGGTTTCCCATTTAGATGAAGTCTTAAAACATGCGTTAGTAGAGGAGAAAAAATGAAAGTAACAAGTGCAGATATCGTAATCAGTGCTGTCAGACCGGAACAATATCCTGAGGGAGATTTACCTGAATTTGCACTAGCAGGACGATCAAATGTAGGAAAATCATCGTTTATTAATAAAATGATCAACCGAAAAGCATTGGCCCGTACATCATCAAAGCCTGGTAAGACACAGACCTTAAACTTTTTTCTAATCAATGAATTATTGCATTTTGTTGATGTTCCAGGCTATGGATATGCGAAAGTATCTAAAAAAGAAAGAGAAGCATGGGGAAAAATGATTGAGACGTATTTAACAACGCGTGAGCAACTTAGAGCAGTTGTTCTCATTGTTGATTTACGTCACCCACCAACAAATGACGATGTCCTTATGTATGATTTTGCGAAGCATTATGAAATACCAGTTGTCGTCATTGCAACAAAGGCAGATAAAATCCCAAAAGGAAAATGGGATAAACATCTAAAGGTGGTTCGCGAGACGTTGAAGCTTGAGACAGGTGACCATCTCATTAAATTTTCATCTGAAACAGGTTTAGGAAAAGATGAAGCCTGGAGTGTATTACAATCGTATATGTAAAAGAAAAACAGCTAAAGCATTCGCTTTGGCTGTTTTTTTTGAGTGAAAATGAAGGAATGACGATTCTTAAGGAATAATGGAGAAACAAAAAGTTTTATTGGTGATTTTACCGATTAGGTTATATGGCAGTGGTTGGACTAATAAAGATATAAGTAAAGATAGGTATTCCCTACTAAAAAAAATTTAGTAGGACAAAGGGGGAAAACAGCGTTGAAAAAAAGACTGTGCTCTTTATTCGTTTTGCTTTTGGTTATCGGTGTTTTAAGTGCTTGTGGCGGTGAAAAGTCTTCTTCAAACGGGATGAAATTAGTGGAGGATGGAAAATTTACGTTTGCATCATCGGGTGAATACAATCCATTTAGTGTTACAGATGGAAATGGTGTTATGACTGGCTTTGATATTGATGTGGCAGAGGCAATTGCAAAGGAACTTGGTCTTGAACCTAATCAAAAGAGATTTAAATTTAACAGTATTGTAGAAGGTGTGAAGACTGGAAGGTTTGATGCTGCAGTTGCTAGTCATACGATTACAGACGAGCGTGCGGAGCATGTGAATTTCTCAACCCCTTATTATTATTCAGGACCGCAAATATTTGTCAGACCGGATAGCGATGTCCAAAGTCTAGAAGATTTAAAGGATTTGGAAATTGCCGTTTCAAAGGGTTCTACCTATGCACAAACGGCACAAGAAGTAACTGGAAACGTGATTCAATATGATAGTGATGTAACGGCATTAGAAGCTTTGGCGATTGGAAAACATGATGCGGTGATTACGGATTTCTTAACAGGAAAAGAAGGAATTGGCAACGGGCTAGACATTGAAGGTAAGGACATTCTCGGTCTGAGTGAGCAAGCAATTGCTGTTTCAAAGGAAAATGAAGAACTGTTGAAAAAAATCAATGAAGCACTCGAAAAGCTTAGAAAAGATGGAACACTGAAAAAAATAAGCGAAAAATACTTCAAAGAAGATATAACTACAAATCCAGAAGAATAAGAACATCATCGAAACGAATGTGTTTTTCCTACGCATTCGTTTCTTTTTCTAAAGAGAGACAATTTGAAAAAGGAGTTGAGTAAAATTGCCAGAATTAAGTCATATCATTGAGCAATTAATTGAAACCTATCCACTTTTTTTAAAGGGGATGCTACTAACATTACAAGTAACAATCGTTGCCGTTTTCATTGCCGTTTTTATCGGTTTGCTTTTTGCATTCTTAAAAATTTCAGCGAAAACCATCTTAGTTAAGATAGCAGATCTGTATATATATTTAGTAAGAGGGACCCCGTTAGTCGTACAGATTTTTGTTTTTTATTTTGGTTTATCTGCTTTAGACATATCGATGTTTTGGTCGGTCACATTAGGGTTGGCATTCCATAACGGAGCATATCTGGCAGAAATTTTTAGAGGTGCTATACAATCGATTGACAGTGGCCAAATGGAGGCTGGGCAGTCTTTGGGAATGAGTAGGACCTTAACGATGAGAAGAATCATCCTCCCCCAAGCATTTAGAAGAGCCTTACCACCTCTTGGAAATCAATTTATTATTGCATTGAAGGACTCATCCCTAGCAGCATTTATCGGTTTAAATGAGCTTTTTAATGTCTCGACAACATTAGGATCGAATAACTTTGACTATATGACATATTTGCTCATAGTTGCGATTTACTATTTAATCCTTGTTCTAATCTTTACAATTTTAGTTGGAATGCTTGAGAAGAAATTGGCTGCTATCGACAAATAAGGACGGTGAAATGATATGGGAAAGAAGGAAATGATAAAGATTGTAAATTTAAATAAATCATTTGGTGACTTACATGTATTAAAAGATATCAACATGGTCGTTGAAGAAAGTGAAGTTGTTTGTTTAATAGGGGCGAGTGGTTCTGGGAAAAGTACGCTACTTCGTTGTTTGAACTTTCTAGAAATAAAGGAAAGTGGAGAAATCATCATTAAAGATGAAAAAATAGAACCAAAAAACCACAATCTAACTGAAATTCGGCAAAGAGTTGGAATGGTTTTTCAGCATTTTAACCTCTTTCCTCATATGACAGTCCTTGAAAATGTCATAGAGGCCCCCACTCAGGTTAAAAAGATTCCAAAACAAGAAGCGGTCCGACAGGCTGAGGAACTACTTGGTAAGGTTGGATTGGAAGATAAAGTAAATGTGTATCCATCTAAATTATCAGGAGGGCAAAAGCAACGTGTTGCTATTGCTCGGGCATTAGCAATGAAACCTGAAATTATGTTATTTGATGAACCGACATCTGCGCTCGACCCAGAATTAGTGGGAGAGGTTCTTAATACCATGAAGCAATTAGCGAACGAAGGAATGACGATGGTTGTAGTCACCCATGAAATGGGGTTTGCGAGAGAGGTTGCCGACCGTGTTATATACATGCATGATGGAAAAATAGTCGAGGTCGGGCAACCAAAAGAAATCTTTGAAAATCCAAAAGAACAACGAACAAAGGATTTTCTCAACTCTATTCTATAAGGCTATTTAAGTATCTCAAAGGGGCAAACTTTGAGGTGCTTTTTTAATGGAATAGAAACACCCACGAATTTTAACCTTCGTGGGTATGATTGGTTTTGGTATAATTTACTTTTTCTTAATGAATAATAAATAAAAGCCGATCCCGACAAGGAGAAGAGGCCAATAGTCTAAAATGAAAGAAAAACTGCCCTCTAAAAATCCTAACCAGCTTATAAATCGGCCATAATTGAGAAACAATAGCGAAACAAATAACAGAACGATACTATGGAATAGTCCATTTTTTGTCTTAAAATAGGTAAACAGCATACCAAGGCCAATAATAAACAATAAAGTACCTGGCTGTTTTGGCCAAAAGCTAAGTTGATTGATCCCATGAAAGTGAAATCCAAAGCCAACCAGAATGACACCAGGTAAGATGCTACTTGGATTGTTTTCGACAGATGCCTGTACGAGAAAAGCAATTCCGACAATGATGACGAGTGTTTGCCATGAATAAAAGTTGGTGAATACTGGTATACCCAATTGTTGAAGCAAGAGATAGCAACCAATCCCCACAAGGATAATACCAGAAAAGAGATTATTTTTTTTCATATAGTCCCCCATGCTAGTTACTTGATTTGACCATGCTTTTTTGTTATGGTAACGATTGAAGTCAAAACGACTTATTTATTAGTATAAACGCATTTATAGGTTCATTTTTATGTCTATTTCCAGGCGCCATCGGCTCGAGGTCACAAGCCAATCACTTCTGAAGGCAAAAACCGCCTTCTGTCAGCGCTTGTCTTGTGCTTGTCGCCGATAAACGGGCACCTTGCACTTTTCTTATTATAAATTCATCTTAGCATAGGTTGTCAAAAACTGTTCACACATTTTTCGACAATCGTTCACATCATACATGGTATAATAGTAGTAGTTTTTTGGAACGAAATCTATTTTATTATTTAAAAGTTGGGGTGAGAGATTATGCATACAATTATGGTCGGACTAAACTATAGAACAGCCCCTGTCGAAATACGTGAAAAATTGACTTTTGATTCAGAGAGCATTGTACAAGCAATGAAAGAATTAAAAGGGAAAAAGAGTATTTTAGAAAATGTCATTGTTTCAACATGTAACCGGACAGAAATATATGCTGTTGTCGACCAACTGCATACAGGACGTTATTATATAAAAGATTTCCTTTCACAATGGTTTGGAATTGATAAAGAAGAATTTGCACCATATTTGAATATCTTTGAAGAAGAAGGTGCCGTTGAACATCTTTTTCATGTTACATGTGGGTTGAATTCGATGGTAGTTGGTGAAACGCAAATTCTTGGACAAGTACGTTCAAGTTTTCTTTCTGCACAAGAAGAAGGGACATCAGGAACTGTATTTAACCACCTATTTAAGCAATCCATTACATTAGCAAAACGTGCGCATTCTGAAACGGAAATTGGGTCAAACGCTGTTTCAGTGAGTTATGCTGCCGTTGAACTTGGAAAGAAGATTTTTGGTGATCTTTCAAGTAAGAATGTCCTTATCTTAGGTGCAGGAAAAATGGGCGAACTAGCTGTGCAAAACCTACACGGTTCTGGTGTGGGGAAAGTAACAGTGATGAATCGTACCTATGAAAAAGCACAAAACCTTGCCGATAAATTTCAAGGGGAAGCAAAAGCGATTGAGGAACTTCAATGTGCCTTGGTTGATGCTGACATCATGATAAGTTCGACTGGTGCGAAAGGTTATGTCATTACAAAAGAAATGATGCAGGATGTTGAACAGATGAGAAAGGGTCGTCCTTTATTTATGGTTGATATTGCCGTGCCAAGGGACTTAGATCCAGGACTTGCAGATTTAGAAAGTGTCTTTCTATATGATATCGATGATTTAGAAGGAATCGTTGAAGCTAATCTTCAGGAACGAAAAGTAGCAGCTGAAGAAATTGAACTCATGATTGAAAATGAAATCGTTGAATTCAAGAATTGGTTAAACACGTTAGGAGTCGTTCCCGTTATTTCAGCGTTGCGCAAAAAGGCATTAGCCATTCAAGCTGAAACAATGGAAAGTATTGAACGCAAAATGCCTAATCTTACTGAGCGTGAGCGAAAAGTACTGAACAAACATACGAAAAGTATTATTAATCAGCTACTGCGAGACCCTATTTTACAAGCGAAGGAACTTGCTGCCCAGCCAAATGCAGATGAATCTTTAGGATTATTTATGAAGATTTTTGATATTGAGGAAGCAGTTGTTTCTGAGTACGGGATGCAAAAGGAAAAGGATAATGTGAACTTGGTAGCAGCCAATAGACAGCAGCCTTCTCTACAGTCATAATGAGGGGAAATTCGAAATGGTAGAGATGAATGTAACGAGATTACATGAGTTTACTGTAATTCTCTATGCCTTAAGTGTCCTACTTTATTTTATAGATTTTCTTCATAATAACCGGAAGGTAAATAAGTTTGCCTTCTGGTTACTTGCATTTGTTTGGATCATTCAATCGATTTTTCTCCTTACTCGAATGCTGAATACAGGTAGATTACCGATATTGTCCATGTTTGAAGGACTCTATTTTTATGCATGGGTATTGATTACACTCTCATTAATTTTAAACAAGTTTTTGAGAGTGGATTTCATTGTATTTTTTACAAATTTATTAGGGTTTTTCATTATGGCCTTACATACTTTTGCTCCAGGACAGCATGGCTCAAGTGCGGTGGAGACTCAGCTTATTTCGGAATTACTTATGATTCATATCACGATGGCGATTCTTTCATATGGTGCTTTTTCGTTATCGTTTGTTTTTTCAATTCTTTATTTAATTCAATACAATTTGTTAAAACAGAAAAAATGGGGAAAACGACTTCTCCGACTAGATGATTTATCAAAGCTTGACTACATGTCCTATGTATTGAATCTAATTGGGGTGCCAATGCTTCTATTAGCGCTTATATTAGGTGTGCTATGGGCCTATATCAAGGTTGAAAATTTTTATTTTTACGATGCAAAAGTATTAGGTTCCTTTTTTGTTTTAGTTATCTACTTAGTGTACCTTTATAAAAGGGTTGTTCAAAAGCTCCAAGGAAAAACAATTGCCTACTGGAATATAGGAGCATTTTTATTTTTACTTGTTAATTTCTTTTTGTTTGGGAGTTTATCAAATTTCCATTTTTGGCTTACATAGACAGGAGGAGCATGTATGAGAAAAATTATTGTTGGTTCTCGAAGAAGTAAATTAGCGATTACACAAACAAACTGGGTAATCCAGCAGCTTAAAAATCTGGGTGTTCCCAATGAATTTGAGGTTAAGGAAATCGTAACAAAAGGTGATAAGATTCTGGATGTTACACTATCCAAAGTGGGCGGAAAAGGCCTTTTCGTAAAGGAAATTGAGCAAGCTTTATATGATAAGGAAATTGATATGGCTGTCCACAGTATGAAGGATATGCCTGCTGAACTACCTGAAGGACTTGTCATAGGATGTGTTCCGAAGCGTGAAGATCATCGTGATGTCATCATCTCAAAAGGGGATGTATCCTTCGACAATCTTCCTACTGGGGCAATTGTTGGAACAAGCAGTTTACGAAGAAGCTCACAGCTCCTTGCAAAAAGAGATGATATTGAAATTAAATGGATACGTGGAAACATCGATACAAGACTTTCCAAGCTAGAAAATGAAGACTACGATGCAATCGTTTTAGCAGCTGCAGGCTTGAAGCGCATGGGATGGTCTGATGATGTAGTATCCGAATTTGTGGAACCAGAGGTTTGTTTACCAGCAGTTGGTCAAGGTGCTCTTGCTATTGAATGCCGCGAAGATGATGCTGAAATTTTACTTGCATTGTCAAAATTAAATGACGAATATACTCAAAATACAGTGGCAGCAGAGCGTGCTTTTCTTCATAAAATGGAAGGTGGCTGCCAGGTTCCAATTGCAGCTTATGCAACAATGTCAGGTGATAAAGAAATTGCGTTAACTGCTTTGGTGGGCTCACCAGATGGGAAAACCATTTTTAAAGAACAGGTTTATGGGGAAAATCCAATAGAAGTTGGACATGAAGCTGCGAAAAAATTATCAGACCTTGGTGCAAAAGAGTTAATTGACCAAGTGAAAGAGGAGCTTAATAAGTAATGGATAGCACACAACCTCTGTTGGGAAAAACGATTTTAAATACAAGAGGTAAAAGTGCGGCTGCAGCATTTTCTAAGAAAATCTTGGCAGCAGGTGGAACTCCAATTGAAATACCATTACTAACGTTCCAAAAACCAAAAGATACAACGATTATTGCAGAAACAATAAAGAATTTACACAGGTATGAATGGCTGGTTTTCACAAGTAAAAATGGTGTTGATTTCTTTTTTGAGTTTTATGATCAAGTATTGGAAAAAGTAACTAAGAATATTCCAATGCCCAAAATAGCTGTTGTCGGTTCAAAAACGGAGAAGACTTTGTTGGCAAAAGGCTATAGACCGGTGCTTGTACCTGATGAATTTATCGCAGAAGGTTTGTTTGAAAGTTTAAGACCTTATGTGATGCCAGGTGTCCGCTTTTTACTAGCTCGTGGGAATTTATCACGATCTTTTTTAGTCGATGAATTAACAAAACATGGTGCTGTGGCAACAGATTTAATTGTCTATGAAACAGTTGGAGATTCTCGTGATAAGGAACATTTAATCACGCTTTTGAAAGAAAAACAAATTGATATTATCACCTTCACAAGTCCATCTACAGTGAAGCAATTCTATAAAATAGTGGAACAAACGGAGTGGGAAGAATGGACAAATCATGTACTATTCGCTTGCATCGGACCGGAAACAAAGAAAGCGGCGGACCATTTACATATCCCAATTCATATTTGTCCTAAGAATTATACAACTGACCATTTACTCGATGAAATTATAAATTATTTAAAAGCATAAGGAGGAGAATATAGATGGAGAAATTACAATTTGCTAGACATCGAAGATTACGTCAATCAGCAAACATGAGAGCATTAGTGCGTGAAACACATCTACATACTGATGATTTAATTTACCCATTATTCATTGTGGAAGGAGACAATAAAAAAATTGAAGTTTCCTCAATGCCGGGTGTCTATAATATTTCATTAGATTTACTGGAGCAAGAACTTATTGAAATTGTAGAGTTAGGTATTAAATCAGTCATTTTATTCGGTGTGCCTAATGATAAGGATGAGGTTGGTACAGAGGCTTATCATGATCACGGCATTGTTCAAGGGGCAACAAGATTTATAAAGGAAAAACATCCAGAATTAATCGTAATTGCAGATACCTGCCTATGTGAATACACATCACATGGCCATTGCGGAGTGATTGAAAACGGAGAAGTACTAAATGACCCGTCGTTAGAATTATTAGCGAAAACTGCCGTAAGTCAGGCAAAAGCGGGTGCAGACATTATTGCACCATCTAACATGATGGACGGATTTGTGACAGCGATACGTCACGGTTTGGATGAAGCAGGCTTTGAAAATGTGCCAATCATGTCCTATGCGGTTAAGTACTCATCTGCCTTTTATGGTCCATTTCGTGATGCAGCTGGGAGCTCTCCTTCTTTTGGTGACCGTAAAACCTATCAAATGGATTATGCTAACCGTTTAGAAGCATTACGTGAAGCAGAATCTGATATTGAAGAAGGCGCAGATTTCCTTATCGTAAAGCCGGGATTGTCTTACCTAGATATCGTTCGCGATGTTAAAAACCATTTTAATGCACCGATAGTTGCTTATAACGTGAGTGGAGAATACTCAATGATTAAAGCAGCAGCTCAAAACGGTTGGATCAATGAACAAGAAATTGTCATGGAAATGCTAACAGGGATGAAACGTGCAGGAGCGGATTTGATCATTACGTATCACTCAAAAGATGTTGCACGTTGGTTAAAGGAAAATTAACGAATGAAGTGCCTGTCCCTCATTAACGCGATGGGGACAAGGCCCCATTAAAAGAAAGGGGTTAAGAAGATGAGAAGTTATGAAAAGTCAAAAGCGGCTTTTTCGGAAAGTATCCACCTTATGCCAGGTGGAGTAAATAGTCCAGTTCGTGCTTTCAAATCCGTAAATATGGATCCAATTTTCATGGAGCGCGGGAAGGGCTCAAAAATATATGATATCGATGGAAATGAATACATAGATTACGTACTATCTTGGGGACCTCTTATTCACGGTCATGCAAATGATCAAGTGGTAGAAGCCCTTAAAAAAGCAACAGAAATGGGAACAAGCTTTGGGGCTCCGACATTATCTGAAAATAAACTTGCTAAACTTGTAATTGAACGGGTTCCTTCCATTGAAATCGTTCGTATGGTAAACTCCGGAACAGAAGCCACTATGAGTGCATTACGTTTAGCTCGCGGTTATACAGGTCGTAATAAAATCTTGAAATTTGAAGGCTGTTATCACGGACATGGTGACTCGTTATTAATTAAAGCAGGGTCTGGTGTGGCAACACTTGGTTTACCTGATAGTCCAGGCGTACCTGAGGGCATTGCTAAAAATACTATAACAGTGCCTTATAATGATTTAGAAGCAGTAAAATATGCATTTGAACAGTTTGGAGAAGATATTGCTGGCGTCATCGTCGAGCCAGTCGCAGGAAACATGGGGGTTGTTCCTCCGCAACCTGGATTCCTTGAAGGACTTCGCGAAATTACAACACAGTATGGTACATTGTTAATTTTTGATGAAGTTATGACAGGATTCCGTGTTGATTATCATTGTGCTCAAGGTTATTTTGGTGTTACACCTGATATTACTTGTCTAGGTAAAGTAATCGGTGGTGGTCTACCTGTAGGAGCATATGGTGGACGTGCAGACATTATGGAAAAAATCGCACCAGCCGGACCAATTTACCAAGCAGGAACACTTTCTGGTAATCCACTAGCGATGACTGCAGGCTATGAGACTTTATCACAGTTAAAACCAGAAGACTATACAGAGTTCAAAAAGAAAGCTGATCGACTGGAAGAAGGACTTACGAAGGCAGCTGAAAAATATGACATCCCACATTGCATTAATCGTGCTGGTTCGATGATTGGCTTCTTCTTTACAAATGAAAAGGTCATTAACTATGATGTTGCCAAAACATCTAACTTAGAGTATTTTGCAACGTATTATCGTGAAATGGCAAATGGTGGAGTATTCTTACCGCCATCTCAATTTGAAGGTATTTTCCTTTCTACCGCTCATTCTGAAGAAGATATCGAAAAAACAATTCAAGCAGCCGAAAATGCATTTTCAATAATTAAAGGCTAAGAAGACCATAAGGCAGACTCAGATAAAACAAACTGGGTCTGCCTTTTTATTTCAAACAACTTCTTTAAGAACTTATCATAAATCCCCTGGAACTATCATAAAAATTGTAATGTCATAATAAATCTGTTTAGAAGGAGACTGAAAGGAGGAGTAGCTGATGTCATCTGAAAACTTACGATTTTCAGTAGAGGAATCAGTCTGGTTTCAAAAGGGACAGGAAGTCTCTGAGCTCATCTCAATATCACTTGACCCTGATATTGTCATTCAAGAGCATGACCAATATGTGTCCATTCGCGGTGCATTACAGCTAACAGGTGAATATCGAATAGATGAAAACAGTGCGGAAGAGGGAGATCGTGACTTTGCCTCGGTTCGACTGGTAAATGAGGTTATTACACGTGAGGATGGAATTAGTGAACTAACCCATCGCTTCCCTGTCGACATTACGATTCCACAAGACCGTGTTCAAAGCTTAGATGATGTGTATGTTTTAATTGAAACATTTGACTATGAAATTCCAAAGCGGGGCTGTTTACAGGTCGTTGCCGATTTAGCCATAAGTGGTATCCGAGGGGTTACTCAAGCACCTAAAGAGGAAGCTTCACCTGAGACGATGAAACAAGAAGAACAATCTCCTGTTGCTGTTGAGCAAACTGCTGAAGAAACATTGGAGCTTGTAAGAAGCAGTTCATTTGAAGAGGAAGAAGAAACTCAAGTAGCTGCAGAGGAAGTAAGTGAAGAAGAAGATGTTCATGTAGTTGAAGAAATTCATGAAGAGCAGGAAGAGGTAGTACTACAAAACGAAGAGGAAGTAGTGCTACATAGTGAGGTAGAGGAACAGGAAGTTATTGTTACAAGGGAACAGCAGGAAGAAGAATCTGATGCTGACCTTTTTGTTCCTTTTGAGGTCGAAGCCAGAAAAGAAGTCTATCTGGAACAGGACGAGGAAGTTGAGGTTGTTGAAGCAATTGAAGAAGAAGAGGTGCAAGCCGTTTTAACACCTTCAATTGAGGTGAAAGCGAGGCATGATAATCAATTAAGCTTTGGTTCTGATCAACCAAATAAGAAAAGCTCCACAGCCATCCGGGAAAAAGAAGTGGTTCAGGAGCATAGAGATGAACAAACAGAAGAATCTGTAAAACGAAGTGAAAATGATTTGTTATTAACCAAAATATTTGGTAGAGATGAAGTGGATGACCATACGACAATGAAAATCTGTATCGTCCAGCATGGAGATTCATTGGAAAAAATTGCTCAGCGTTATGAAATAAGTGTGCAACAATTAGTCCGGGTTAATTCACTAAATACCGATTCCGTTTCTGAAGGACAGTTATTATATATCCCTGTTCAAGCGAATACGTAAAGAAGATAGGGTGGGGAGGAAAACCTCGCCCTGTTTTCTTGATTGTGACCATTAAAATTGCTAGGAAAGAGAGTGGTTGGCCCAATGAATAAAAATGATATAAGTAGTATCGGGCCTATCTTAGAGAAATATAGTCTAAAGCCCTTATCACTTGAACGATTCGGGAAAATCACAAAAGTCGTTACAGACAAAGGCATTTATGCTCTTAAATCGATTTCGCACAAAATCAATCCATCCTTCCCCACTTTCCTTCAACAATTATTTCAACAGGGTTACACGAGGGCTGTCCCCATTTACCCAACTGGCGAAGGAAAATATCTTGTTTATCATAACCAAAAATTCCATTATCTAATGCCATGGTTGAAAAGCCATACACTCGATCATCGTGGAGATCATTATCTTGGGTTTTTTAAAGAAATTGCAAGGATTCATCTAACAACTGTAAGTAAACAACAAATTAATGAAGAAAATGAGATTACAGGACACTATGAAACAATCATCAAAAAATGGGAAGAACGTAACCAATTTCTTGAAAGGCTTGTTGTAGAAGCAGAGGCAAAATGGTACATGTCCCCTTTTGAACTACAGTTTTGTACGTATTTTTATGAAACCAGTCTTGCCTCATCTTTTGCAAGAACCCAACTCGAAAAATGGCATGAAATAATGAAAGAGAGTAAGTCATTTCGTAACGCCTTAACGCTAAATAATCTATCAGAATCTCATTTTTTATATGATGATAGCGGTAAAGGGTATCTTTCAAATTTTGAAAAAGCTGGATTTGCTAGTCCAACAAATGATTTAGTGAGTCTTTATTTCCGTATATTAAAAACATATCCAATGCTATGTACGGATTGTCTAGAGTGGTTTGAAGCCTATCAAAGCCGTTTTCCATTGCGGGAAGAGGAATTTTATCTTTTTTTAAGCCATTTAACATTTCCAGAACCCATTTACCGGTGTGTGCGGAATTATTCTGAGCGTAAACAAAACAAATCGGAGCGGGAGCATGTCCAAGCTTTACAAAGAGCTTATTGGCTCACGAAAAACATTGAATTCGTTTCCGTGAAACTTCTTGAGGCAGAACAAAAAAGAAAAGAGCAGGGAGAAGAAGAATCCCATACGGAATAATGTATGGGATTTTCTAAACCCAATCTAATTGAATGCATACTACAAGGAAAATTAAGATGGCTAAAAAAAATACATCAATCGTGGTTGGAATAAAAATAGTCCGAACAGCTTGAACAACTGTAATCGGAATAATAAATTGCGCACAAAAATCCCGAGTTTGACGCAACCAATGAGGATACGAATATTTTCTAAAACGACGTCCTTTCACGCTGATCTCTCCCTTCAAATATCCTATAATTAAAATATGCTTGGATAAACAGAATAGTTCCAATCAGATAAATTTGTAACAAAAAGCAACAAAATGAATAAAGGATAAAAATCTTGGCTACCCTTATTGACAATACCTATTGAAATTCATAAAAATAAGTAGTAGAATCTTTAAGTAAATATAAAAATTCTTACATACGATGAGAGGGAAGAGTACATCGGAAACCCCTTCAGAGAGAGAAATCAGTAGCTGTGAGATTTCTTAGGAACGTTACGATGGAAGGTCGCCCTTAAGTAGCTTTTATGAAATTTGAGTAGTAAAAGCCGGTGAAAAGCCGTTATCTTTTCTTGAGAGCATAGATACGTTTCTTTATCTATGAAAAAAGGTGGTACCGCGAATAAACTCCATTCGTCCTTTTATGAGGATGAGTGGAGTTTTTTATTTATACGCCAAGGCGTATTTGATTGAATTTTGGCTATTTTTTTAAGGAGGAAAACTCATGGAAGGAAATGAAAAAACGTTATCTACAAAGTATGACCCGCAAGCAATTGAAGCGGGCCGCTATCAATATTGGTTGGATGGTAAATTTTTTGAAGCAAAAGATGATGCTTCGAAAAAACCATACACAATTGTCATCCCACCGCCGAACGTTACAGGGAAGTTACACCTTGGGCATGCGTGGGATACAACCTTACAGGATATTCTAACTCGTATAAAAAGGATGCAAGGCTATGATGTTCTGTGGCTACCAGGAATGGACCATGCCGGTATTGCGACTCAAGCTAAAGTTGAAGCGAAGCTACGTGAGGAAGGAAAAACTCGCTATGATTTAGGGCGAGAAAAATTCGTAGAGGAAACATGGAAGTGGAAAGAAGAATATGCGAGTCATATTCGTGAGCAATGGTCAAAACTAGGACTTGGTTTAGATTACTCAAGAGAACGATTCACACTTGATGAAGGACTATCAAAAGCAGTTCGTGAAGTGTTCGTTACCTTATATAAAAAAGGGCTTATTTATCGCGGTGAATACATTATCAACTGGGATCCTGCAACAAAAACAGCCCTCTCTGACATCGAGGTCATTTATAAAGATGTTCAAGGTGCATTTTACCATATGCGCTATCCTTTAGCAGATGGTAGCGGATCAATTGAAATTGCAACAACTCGTCCTGAAACCATGCTTGGCGATACTGCCATCGCGGTTCATCCAGAGGATGAGCGCTTTAAACACCTAATCGGTAAAACTGTGATTCTTCCAATCGTAGGTAGGGAAATTCCGATTGTTGGTGATGATTATGTTGATATGGAATTTGGTTCTGGTGCTGTAAAAATCACACCTGCCCATGATCCAAATGACTTCGAGGTTGGCAATCGTCACAATCTCGAACGCGTTCTCGTCATGAATGAAGACGGAACGATGAATGCGAATGCTGGTAAATACCAAGGTATGGACCGCTTTGAATGCAGAAAGCAAATTGTTAAGGACCTTCAAGAAGAAGGTGTACTTTTCAAAATTGAAGACCATCTTCATTCAGTCGGACATAGTGAGCGAAGTGGGGCAGTAGTTGAACCCTATTTGTCCACACAATGGTTTGTAAAAATGCAGCCATTAGCGGATGAAGCGATTAAACTTCAAAGTCAGGAAGATAAAGTACATTTCGTTCCAGAACGTTTTGAAAAGACGTATCTACATTGGATGGAGAATATTCGTGATTGGTGTATTTCGCGTCAATTATGGTGGGGTCACAGAATCCCTGCTTGGTATCATAAAGAAACTGGTGAGGTATATGTTGATCATGAACCACCAGCAGATATTGACAACTGGGAGCAGGACAAAGACGTTTTAGACACGTGGTTTAGTTCTGCATTATGGCCATTTTCGACAATGGGCTGGCCTGATAAAGATGCTACAGATTTTAAACGTCACTACCCAACAGATGCTCTTGTAACTGGCTATGACATCATCTTCTTCTGGGTATCAAGAATGATATTCCAAGGCCTTGAATTTACTGGGAAACGTCCATTTAAGGATGTTCTAATTCACGGTCTAGTACGTGATGCAGAAGGTCGTAAAATGAGTAAGTCACTTGGAAATGGTGTTGACCCAATGGATGTCATTGCCAAATACGGTGCCGATTCATTACGGTACTTCTTATCAACTGGAAGCTCACCAGGGCAAGACTTACGCTTTAGTATTGAAAAAGTTGAAGCGACTTGGAACTTTGCAAACAAGATTTGGAATGCATCGCGTTTTGCATTAATGAATATGGGTGATTTAACGTTTGAAGACATTGACTTTAGCGGTGAAAAATCTGTTGCCGATAAGTGGATTTTAACTCGCCTAAATGAAACAATCGCATCAGTCACAAATCTTGCTGATAAATATGAATTCGGTGAAGTAGGAAGAGTATTATATAACTTCATTTGGGATGACTTCTGTGATTGGTATATTGAAATGGCGAAGCTTCCTTTATACGGTGAAGACGAGCAAGCGAAGAAGACAACGAGATCGATTCTTGCTTATGTTTTAGATAATACAATGAGATTGCTACATCCATTTATGCCGTTTATTACCGAGGAAATATGGCAGAATCTGCCGCATAATGGCGAATCCATTACTATTGCAAAATGGCCAGAAGTAAATGCGCAACTTTCAGATGACCAAGCTGCACAGGAAATGCGACTATTAGTAGATATTATTCGCTCTGTTCGAAACATCCGCGCAGAGGTGAATACACCAATGAGCAAGCAAATTAAGCTTTATATTAAGGCAAAGGATGAAACAGTTCTAACCCAACTAGAAAAGAATCGTTCATACCTAGAGAGATTCTGTAATCCTAGTGAGCTTGAGATTGCAACTGATATTACTTCACCTGAAAAATCAATGACGTCTGTTGTAACAGGTGCGGAACTATTCCTACCACTTGAAGGACTTATTAATATCGAAGAAGAAATTAAGCGACTAGAAAAAGAACTAGATAAGCTTGATAAAGAGGTTGAACGCGTTCAGAAAAAACTAGGCAACGAAGGTTTTGTAAAGAAAGCACCTCAAAAAGTAATCGATGAAGAGCGAGCAAAAGAAAGAGACTATCTCGAAAAACGAGAAACAGTTCGTGAGCGCATTGCAGAATTAAGAGGCTAAATGAATAAAAGGCGAATCTTATATAGATTCGTCTTTCCTTCATTTTAACTATATTTGGAGGAACGTATATGATACAGACTTATGATGAAGCCCTTTCTTGGATTCATGGGAGATTAAGACTCGGCATGAAGCCAGGTCTATCCCGAATGGAATGGATGATGGAACGACTCGATCATCCGCAAGAAAAAATCAAGGCCATTCATGTAGCGGGAACAAACGGGAAGGGATCTACTGTTAGCTATATCCGAAACATGTTACAAGAAGCAGGTTATAAAATTGGAACCTTCACTTCTCCTTATATCGAGACATTTAATGAACGTATTAGTGTAAATGGAAAGCCTATTTCAGATGATGAAATTGTCTCTCTTTTACAAGTGATACAACCATTAGCGGAAGAGTTGGAGGGGACCGAACTTGGTGGTCCAACTGAATTTGAAGTAATCACGGCAATGGCTCTTTATTATTTTGGGGAAGCTTCCAATATCGACTTTGTGATTATGGAGGTTGGATTAGGAGGTAGACTTGATTCAACCAATGTTATTAACCCTCTTATATCAATTATCACAAGTATTGGCTTTGATCACATGAATATTCTTGGAGATACAATTGAAGAAATTGCGGGCGAAAAAGCGGGAATCATCAAACGAAATGTACCTGTTATTACGGCAGTTGAACAACAGGAAGCGATTGAAGTTATAAGTGCGAAAGCCAAAGAAAAAAATAGCCCTTTATATCAACTAGGGCAGGATTTCTTTATCCTTGGTCACCAATCAAATAACGGAGAATCTTTTACGGTCAAAACACAGAATAAAACCTTTCAAAATCTGCACATCTCGATGAAAGGTGCCCACCAAGTGAGAAACGCAAGTTTAGCCGTATTGGCAGTTCATATGTTGCAAGATACTGGTGCTGTACAAATAGAAGAGCGTCAACTTGTGACAGGTTTAGAAAAAACGAAATGGGTTGGGCGATTTGAAGAGATTTCGAAGAATCCACTGGTCATCCTGGATGGTGCCCATAATCCAGAAGGTGTTAATAGTCTTGTGAACACGATAGAAGCTCACTTGAGAGGCAAAGACATCCACATTATTTTTAGTGCCTTAAGTGATAAAAAATTAGACACAATGATTGGGCAACTTGAAAAAATCGCAAAAACCTTAACTTTTACAAGCTTTGACTACCCAAGAGCTGCAACCACAATAGAACTATATGAAAATTCATCTGCAGGTGAGTCTATAAAAACTGTCGATAATTGGCAGGAGGCAGTGGAAGCTGGAGTAGAACGAGTATCTTCGGTAGAAAATGCAGCTCTCATTATTACGGGCTCCCTATATTTTATTTCAGAGGTTAGGAGATTTTTATTAAACTGAATAGAGTCAAGGCCGATGTGAAATAGATAAGAAAAGACTTTCTTATCTTTTTTTCATGAAAAAGACAACATATGACATGGATTTATGTTTTTTTCTTTTCTAAATAATTTATTCAGCCTATAATGGTGCTAAAGAACTAATTGAGAAGGGGGAGTGGAGGATGAAGATTAAGAATCAAAGCGGAATCACTTTAATCGAAGTTCTTGCCTCCATTGTCATTCTTTCTCTAATCATTGTTACAATTGTACCGATGTTCATTCAATCATCTAAAGCAAATAATCTTTCTAAGAGTATTACTGAATCCACTTATCTTGCGGAATCAGAGATGGAAGAAATAATTCAATTAAATACAAAGTCTGCTTCCCCTTCCCTTAGTGAATTATCAAAACAAATGAATGATTATGGATACAACACTGATCTTTCATGTAGTACTTGTTATGGAATGACGAAAGATGACCGTTATGTATTTGTACAATTAAAAGATACCTCAACTGACCTAGTGAAGGTTGTCTTAAAAGTATATAGAGATTCAAGTAAACAAAAGCTCGAGTCCCAAATGGAGACGATCATATCTTGGAAAAAGAGTGGGTGATCAGGATGGAAAAGTGTGAGAAGGGTGTAACATTAGTTGAACTCTTAGCTGCCATTTCACTTCTTTCAATTATTCTTTTGCTTGCTAGCTCTGTTCACTTATTTGGGCAAAAACAGATGATTACCCAAAAGAATGAAGTACAAATCCAATCACATGAAAGACTTGCTGCAAATCTAATTACAAAAGAAATAAGAAAAGCAGATACGGTTAAGGTCAATAATCCCAATGAATTAACGATTAATGGCTCAGATGTATACAAACTTGAGGGAACCACAATTGAAAAAAATAATGAAGAGTTTATGACGAATATAAATGGTTTTAATGTTTCGAAGAATGGAAATCAAGTGATTTTAAAAATAGGAGCTCTGCCAGAAACTACTATTTATATCCGAGAATAGGCGTGATATTGTGAAAAAACAAACTTCATTTATCCAAAATGAAAAAGGTATTGCTCTTGTCATGGTACTATTAATTCTTACGGTCATGACAATTTTAGGACTAGCCATAATGGGACTCACCCTTAACAATATGAAAATGAGTTCTGGTGAAAGAACCTACCAATCTACCTATTATATTGCTGAATCGGGCATAACCTATACAATGGACATGGTAAATCAAAATATTGTAAATATTTATAATGACTCTGCCACCAGAGGAACTTTTTTTTCAGAAATTGATCATATGGTTGCGGACATAAATAATGAACCACCCTATCGCAATTTTGAAGAAGCTTTTGGCCATATACCAGAGGCAAAAATAACGATAGAAAAGATTGGGAATTACGATGTGAATGACAACTATCGAGATTATAAACTCACTTCGATCGGAACAATCGATAATCGGTCACGTACTGTGGAGAAACAAATTCGTATATCTTGGGTAGATAAATCGAATATTGACATTCCTGATACGGCGGTGTTTGTGAAAGAGAAAATTGATTTATCAAGAGGTGCACAAATTATCGGTGATGCCGGAACTAACTCTTCTGCCCCAAATTCGGTCATCATTAATGGTGGTGCAAGTATAACAGGAACAATATATGTAGGACCTAATGCTAAAAATGATGTTATTAATAATTCAAATTTCCAAGTAGTAAATTTACCTTATCAAAATACATTCGACCTGCCTCCCTTTCCTGATTTTCCATCCAATTCAAAACCGGAAAATGAGAGGATAAATAATAGTTATAATGTCATTGATAACGGTTCATTGCTCATTGATAACTACTTAGCAGATAACTATTTTTTGAATATGGACAAGGATTTGAAATTCAATGACATTTATATTACAAGAAATCGAACACTAAATATTAATATTGGAAATGCTGATCGCAGTATAGTTGTAGATCACTTAAATATTGTAAATGGAAAAATAAATATAATTGGAGCAGGTAAGCTCACTCTTTATGTTACTAATAAAATTACTATGGGGAGTAGTAGTGTTATTAATACAACAGATGAAATTGAAAGTAAAAAAATGAATGAAGCTACAAAGTCGAACCTTATAAAAGAACAAATAAAAAAACTTGATATTTTTTATAAAGGATCAACTCTAGAAATGGCAGGAGGCCAAAAAATATATGGTTCGCTATATGCCCAAAATGCAGACATTGAAATGACTAGGGGTTCTGGTTTTCAAGGACATATTATTACTGGTGGCGTAAAAATAAACATTGATGGTGATGCGAGTGCAGTGACTCAAGTATTTTATGCTCCTAATGCTAATGTGAAAATATTAGGAGGTGGGTCAGTAAAAGGTAATATTATTTCTAAAAATCTTACCATTACAGGTGGAGGGGTAATAACATATGAAAAAGTTTCTTTTGAAGATCTACCCCCAATGTTTGGTGGTACAACAGAAACCATTTCACCAACGGATATTCTTTCAGCGGAACCTACTCGAGAAAAATAAGTTGATAAAATGCTTAGGGGGCGTATCGCTCCTTTTTTTTTGTAAAAAATGACGAATTGTAACAAAATCATTGTTTTTATTACAAATAGGCCCTTAATTATCTTTAGTATTTTCCTATTTTCATATAAAATGATAGGGGAAGAATAGGTATATTTTACTATTCTGTTTTGAGTGTTTTTAATGTCTTTTTTAAAATCATGTAATTGAATCTGGAGACAATACAAATTAATCACGATTAAATATAGAAGTCAAAAAGAGTTGAAAGGAGCACATCGATGCAGAAATTACATACAGTTAAAATTTTTAGCTTGCTTTTACTTTGTGTTTTACTCCTATCCCTTTTTTCGACTTTTGGATCAAAAACATACCATGCCTTCTTCGCTGATGATTCCTTCAAGGAAGTAACAATGATTGGACCAGTTGATGTATCGGGTCTTAGTGAAGAAGATGCAAGAGCTGCAATACTAGCAGAGGTTGAGACTTGGTATGGAATGGGTGACATCTCGCTTGTTTCGGGTGATATGAAAAATGTGGTAAACAAACGGGAAATGTTTAGTTTTAATATCCTTGAAAGTATAAATACAGCAGTTAATGGTACTCAAAACCTTTTGTTAACAGGGATTAAGGATGAAAACTTTGAAAAAGTTTTAAACGAATTTAGCTCAATAGATATTAACACAGTGGAGCTTGAAAATGAGTTGCTTCTTTCCGCATCAACCTTACATCCTGGTGAAATTGAAATTAATCTTATGCAATTTGTCAAAGTAGATGAAAATAATGTCGTATCACAATCAGTCATTCGCAATCTTAAGGATGAAAGTGAAATTGTAAAATGGGTGAAGGAATTTGGTTTGTTAAATTTACCCGCAAACAAACCATTTTCCTTACTCACATTTTTATCGGAAAGCGGAACAACATCTAATTATTCCAATGAAGCATTAAGTGTGATTGCGACTGGAATTTATTCAACTGTTTTATCTTCCAATTTTGAAATCATCGAAAGACATATTAGTGCACAGCTGCCTTATTATGCTACATTCGGCAATGAAGCATTGATTGAAAAAGAAAAAAAAGATCTAATGATTTATAATGTTAATCCTTACGAGTATAAATTACTGTTTTCATTGAAAAATCATGAATTTAGTGTAGAGCTAATTGGTCCAGAAATACAAACTTCGATTAATGTGAAAATAGAAGATGTAGAGTCCATCGAACCTAAGATTATTAAGCAGTATGATAGTACTCTTCCTAAAGGCGAAATGGTTATCAAACAAAAAGGAACTGCAGGTCAATTTGGAAAAATCTATCGCATCATCCAAAAAGTTGGTGAGGTAGATGAAAAGGTGAAGATAGCTGAAGACTATTATCCACCAATTCACACAATCGAATCCCATAGTATTTTGGTTCCGGAACCCCCTCAAAACCCGAGCGATAAGCAACCAGAAGGCAATATATTGGATCCGGAAATTGCTCCTGGAACAAATAATGGTTCAAACGGTGAAGAAAATAATCAAGAATCTGGAAATGATACGGGCGAAGATAACGAAAATATAGATTTATGGGAGGATCCTGATCCATTGCATTTACAAAAATCTTAGGGAGGGGAAAGTCTATGCTCAGAGGTCGTAAGCGATTAGGTGATTTGCTTATCGAGGCAGGTCTTTTAACAGAGCAACAATTAAAACAAGCCCTTGAAGATCAGTCGGAATCACAAAAACTAGGGGATATTCTTCTTCAAAAAGGGTTTATTACGGAGCAACAATTAATCGAGGTTCTTGAGTTTCAATTAGGTATTCCCCATGTGAGTCTATTTCGATATCCAATCGACACATCATTAACGACTTTGATACCAAAAGAAATGGCGAGAAGACATCATTTAATTGCCCTTCGCAAAGATGGGGACAAGCTATATGTTGCGATGGCAGACCCAATGGATTATTACGCCATTGAGGATTTACGCCTAACGACTGGGTTTCAGATCGAGCCCGTCATAGCTTCTAAAGATGAGATAATACGGGCGATAAATAAGTTTTATGATTTAGACGAAGGGGTAAAGGAGCTTTTTGCAGAAGCTCCTACGGAAATTGAAGAAGAGAGAATTACAAATGAGGATTCACCAGTTGTTAAATTAGTAAACCAAATCCTGCAAAATGCTGTTCAACAGCGTGCCAGTGATATACATGTCGACCCGCATGAAACAAAGGTTTTGCTTCGTTATCGAGTGGACGGGGTGCTTCGTACGGAACGGTCGTTACCAAAGAGCATGCAAGGTGTCTTAACGGCACGTATTAAAATTATGGCCAATCTAGATATTACCGAAAGCCGCATCCCACAGGATGGTCGAATAAAAATAAATCTTGAAGCACATCATATTGACTTACGTGTTTCCACCTTACCAACTGTATTTGGTGAAAAAATTGTAATGAGGGTTCTAGATTTAGGGAGCGCATTAAATAATCTTTCACAATTGGGATTTAATAATGTGAACCTAAAACGATTTAAAAAACTGATTCATAACCCAACTGGAATTGTATTAATAACGGGTCCTACCGGGTCAGGAAAATCTTCAACTCTTTATGCTGCATTAAATCAGCTTAATTCTGAAGATGTAAATATCATTACAATTGAGGATCCTGTTGAATACCAGTTAGAGGGTATCAATCAAATTCAAGTAAATTCAAATGTTGGAATGACTTTTGCCAAAGGGCTTCGTGCCATTTTACGACAAGATCCTAATATCATTATGGTTGGAGAAATTCGTGACCAGGAAACAGCAGATGTAGCTGTTCGAGCATCATTAACGGGTCATTTAGTCTTAAGTACTCTCCATACAAATGATTCACTTGGTACGATTACACGCTTAATTGATATGGGTGTTGAACCATTTCTTGTTGCCTCATCGCTTTCAGGCGTGGTTGCTCAGCGATTGGTTCGTCGTGTATGTCGAGATTGTGGTCGATTGCAGGAACCAACTGTACGTGAGCTCGAAATCTTCACAAAACGTGGAATTACCATTGAAAAAGTGAACCGAGGAAAAGGCTGTGGAACCTGCAATATGACAGGATACAAAGGTAGGGTTGCCATCCATGAGTTATTGGTAATCAACGACGACATGAAAAGGGCAATTATGAATCGAGAGTCTTACACAACTCTTCGTGAACTAGCCATCAAAAACAAAACCATCTTTTTAATTGATGATGGGCTATTAAAAGTAAAACAAGGATTAACAACTACAGAGGAAATATTAAGAGTAACAACGGCTGAATAGGTGGGACGTATTATGAAGGATAAAATTAATCAAGTATTACATTCAGCACATGAGCATAGGGCTTCTGATATTCATATAACTGCTGGTGTTCCTCCGATTTTTCGTATAAACGGGGAATTAAAAAGATACGGAAAAGACATATTAAAGCCACCAGTCATTGAGGAAATAGCGAAAGCAATAGTACCAGAAGAAATGTGGGACCGTTTTAAACAAAAAGGAGAACTCGATTTTTCGTATGGCATCGCAGGTGTGTCACGATTTCGTGTCAATATCTATATGCAAAGAGGATGTCCAGCCATCGCTTTTCGTGTGATTCCTACCTCTATTCCGACAATTGAGGACCTTGCACTACCAGAGGTGTTAAAAAAGATTAGTCAAAAGCCACAGGGGTTAATCCTTGTAACAGGTCCAACGGGGAGCGGGAAGTCCACAACTCTTGCAGCGATGATTCAATACATTAATCAAACAATGAGCAAGCATGTTGTGACATTAGAGGATCCAATCGAATACCTGCATAAGCATGGGATGAGTATCATTGAGCAACGAGAGGTTGGAAGTGATACTCATAATTTTGCAAATGGTCTTAGAGCGGCCTTACGACAAGACCCGGACGTCATTCTTGTCGGAGAAATGCGGGACTTAGAAACAACACAAACGGCAATTACGGCAGCGGAAACCGGCCATCTTGTATTAGGAACTTTACATACTGTAAATGCTCCTTCTACGATTGACCGTATCATTGATATGTTTCCATATGCACAGCAGCCACAAATCAGAATCCAACTGGCAAATGTACTAGTAAGTGTCATATCCCAGAGGTTATTTCCAACGGTTGATAAAAAAGGACGCAAGGCTGCTACCGAGATTTTACTCAATAATTCTGCAGTCGCGAATTTAATTCGAAATGAAAAAAATCACCAGATAAAGAATGTAATGCAAACAAGCCGTGCAGAAGGAATGCATACATTGGAAACCGATCTTTTAGACTTAGTTCGAGCCGGAGTGATTTCAAGAGATATTGCTCAACCTTTTTTACAGGAGTTAAATCCCAATGCCTAGATTTAAATATGAAGGTAGAGATAAATTTGGTAAGAAATCCGGTACGATTTCAGGAACTTCTAAGCAGGACGCTGTTAGGTCTCTTCACGATAAAGGCATTCGGGTTATTACGATTAATGAAGTACCAGAGACGTTTTTGACAAAGGATATTTCTATTGGTCAGCCGGTTAAGCTAAGAGAGTTTGTCATTTTTTTACGACAATTTGCAACCCTGATAAAAGCGGGTGTGACAATTGTAGATTCGATAAATATTTTGGCACATCAAACAAGCAGTAAGCCACTCCAGAAAGCTCTACTAGAGGTAGGAGTAGATTTAAGAGAGGGGATCCCGTTATCTACTGCAACAGCCAAGCATAAGAGAATTTTTACTACTCTTTTTACGAATATGATTCGTGTAGGTGAGGTTGGCGGAAATCTTGATGATACTTTAGAAAATCTTGCCGTTTATTATGAAAAACAGAATAAAACAAGACAAAAGGTAAAATCAGCAATGGCTTATCCAGCAGTTGTTGGTATTATCGCAGTCGTTGTCGTAATTTTTCTATTAGTTTCCGTCGTTCCAACTTTTGTAGACATGTTTGCCGATTTTGGTGCGGAGCTACCTGGTATAACGAAATTCGTTTTAAATGCAAGTGTGTTTATGCAAAGGTTTTGGTGGCTTGTTATCCTTTTAGGCCTGTTTATTTATTTGCTGTTTATATTCCTTAAGCAAAAACAAGAAACAAGATTTTATCTAGATTTTGCTCTGTTAAAAATGCCGATTTTTGGGAAGCTAATACAAAAGGCTGTTCTTGCTCGCATGACAAGAACATTAAGCTCTATGTTGAATAGTTCTGTTCCGATCTTACAAGCACTAACAGTGGTCGAAACAATTGTGGAAAATGAAGTGATCGCGAAAGTGGTAAAACAGTCTAGGCAAGCTCTTGAACAAGGGAAGTCAATGACAGATCCGATGAAAAAGCATTGGGCATTTCCGCCGCTAATCACCCATATGATTGCAATTGGAGAAAGCACAGGTTCATTAGATGAAATGCTGGGTAAGGTGTCTAACTTTTATGAAGATGAAGTAGACAATGCAACAGACCAGTTAAAATCATTAATTGAACCGCTCATGATTGTTTTTTTAAGTGGGATTGTCGGGACTATCGTCACATCGATATTAGTACCAATGTTTGATATTTTTAACCAAATCCAATAAAAAGTAAAAAAAATCCACATTTTTGTAAAGAAATGTTTAAACTTTGTCGTTTTAAACAAAATTCTAGTGTTTTCAACAGCGTTTGCTATTATAATAAGTAGTAGAATTGGACTAGTTCCTATGAAGGAGAGGAAAAAATGCTTAAAAAATATTTGAAGAATCAAAAAGGATTAACATTAATTGAGTTGTTAGCGGTAATTGTCATATTAGGGATTATTGCGGCTATTGCTGTGCCTAGTATTGGAAAATTGATTGATAATACTAAAGATAAGGCAAAGGTTGCAGAAGCGATTCAAATTATTGATGCTGCAAGATTAGCTCACGCTACAAATAGTAATCAAACAACTTGGACTCATTCAGCTGCCGAGGGAGATGCAGAAGGAACAATATATTTAAATGATTATTTAGATAGTGTTGATGACACTTCATACACAGTAACGTACGATACTGATACTAAATTGTATAGCATATCTGCTCATGAGGCTAATACTGTCATAAATTCAGACCCTGCAACAGAAGCACAACTTGAGAATTATATAGATTAAAAATAATTAAAATGTAAAGTTTTACAAAAAAATGAGAGATAACCGATTATGGTTGTCTCTTAAAAAAACTCGAGGTGGAGTAATGGAGTTTTTTCTAATTTATCTATACTTATATATTTTAGGAACTGTTCTTGGTTCCTTCTTCAACGTGGTAGGCCTACGCATCCCGAATGGGGAATCAATCGTTCGTCCTCGTTCAGCATGTCCGACTTGTAAGCACCAGCTTACGGCGATTGAGTTAATTCCTGTATTTTCTTACCTCATTCAAGGAGGAAAGTGCAGAAATTGTAAAACACGCATATCACCGATTTATGCTTCAATTGAGCTTGCCACTGCAATTCTTTTCACGATTTCACCAATGCTGGTGGGATGGTCAAAAGAATTGATCATCGCATGGACCTTGATATCTTTATTAGTCATTATATTTGTTTCCGATCTTACCTACATGCTTATCCCAGATAGGATTTTATTATTCTTTGCCCCATTGCTATTCTTTGAGCGCATCTTCGTTCCACTCGATCCATGGTGGGACATGTTAGTTGGAAGCATCGTTGGATTTCTACTTCTTTATCTGATTGCAATCGTTAGCAAAGGTGGAATGGGCGGAGGAGATATCAAATTATATGCTGTTTTAGGGATTGCATTAGGTTGGAAGCTAGTCCTTCTTTCATTTTTCCTTGCCACACTCATCGGAACAGTCCTTGGATTAATTGGGATTGCAATTGGAAAAGTAAAAAAAGGAAAGCCAATGCCCTTTGGTCCTTCCATTGTTATTGGCACGCTTATTGCTTATTTTTTTGGCCATGAGCTTATCGCATCATATATTGATTTAATTGGATAAGGGGATACATAATGGCTTTGACACTATTTTCACCAAGTAAAATTGCAAATATTATTATAAAAGATCACGCTATTCGATATGTGGGTGTGAAACGTTCTAACCCTATTACTGTACATAAGTTTCGTGAAAAATATTTGCCCCCTGGTATTATTCAAGATGGGAGAATTCTTGAAAGAGACACATTGCTCTTAATTTTAGAAGAATGTGTAACAGAATGGGGAATAAAAAACACCCAAGTTCAGTTCGTTATTCCAGATCCCTTTGTTGTCATCCGGAAAATTTCCATTCCAAGTGAAGTAAAGGATGATGAGATTTTAGGATATATTTATTTGGAAATGGGGACAACCATACATCTCCCTTTTGATGAGCCAGTCCTTGATTTCAAAGTCCTTTCAGAAGAAGAGAAGATAAAAGAAGTTCTTATCTTTGCGGCTCCTGAGGAGGTTGCATTAGAATATTCCTCCATACTAGAAGATGCTTCTTTAAAACCAATTGCAGCCGATATTACACCACTTTGTATGTATCGACTCTTTCACTTTTGTCAAAAAACAAACGAAGAGGAGCATATTTTATTGCTTCAATTTGATTTGCAATCTGCCAACTTGAGCATTTTTCATCAAGATATTCCTTTGTTTATGAGACATCTTAATTTGGATACATCGATAGAGGATTGGGACATCAGAGAAAATTCTTCTCATACTCTAGCGGATATAAAATGGAATAGTCATCGAAGTAAATTAGAGGTTCTCATTGATGAAATCATGAAAGAGATTGAACATGTCATGAACTTTTATAGTTTTAATATGACCCAGGGGAAAGAACGGATTACAAAAATTTTAGTTAGCGGGGATCATCCAAATCTTCCGGACATCTCTTCTACACTCATTGAGAGATATGAAATTCCGGTACATAAAATTGATACATTTGATAAACTGCCTAGTCAATATTTTCTACCATTAGGATTAGCACTTAAAGAGGTGTAAGTATGCTTGTAAATATTAATTTACTTCCAAGAAAAGAATTTAAAAACCGAGCAAAATTATTACTCCTCATCATTGTGATTAGTGTAGCATTAATAGGCTTCTTATTAATTTTCATTCAGTACAAACAAGCAACTTCACAAGAAAAACAGCTAGAAAAGCAAATTGCAACTTTACAAGAAACTCGTGGTGTTGTAGAGCAAAAAAATGATTCAGCAAATCAATCAAATAATGTGATTTACTTAGAAAAAACAGTTGAATGGGCAGACCGTTATTTTGTAGAAACAGTGCAAATTTTAAATCATTTAACAATGTTGTTACCTGACCGAGGCTTTGTTCAAAACTTTTCATATACAGAGGATGGAATTGTTTCTTTAGAGGTTCAGTTTGATACAAATACTGAGAATGCCCATTATTTAGCATTACTTACTGATTCTCCATTTATCGAATCAGCTCGACTATTAACCGTTTCGACTACCCCAATCACCGACACAGGTGAAGGGACAGATACTACCACCGAGACACCTGATACAAACAATAATGCTAAAGAAAATATGGGTACAACCGATAATAAAATAGAATCCGAGCAAAATAATAACATTTTACCGAGATATTATGCTGAATATGAAATCATTTTTGATAAGAGTGCCATAAAGTCAATGCAGGAGGGGAAATAGACATGACTCTCCATTTTTCACGTAAACAAATCACTTATTTAGTTCTAGCGATTGTCTTTTTATTAGGAGTTTTTTATTTGACGTATCTCCTCCTAGTAAAACCTGTGAAGCTAAAAATTTCTCAATTAGAGAATAGTGTCAAAACAGAACAAAGATTATTGGATGTTATTTCTGAAAAACGGACAAATGATGCACCAGTTATTAGTTCCACTGAGATTCAAAAGAGAATACCAGTAATTCCATTAGTGGAACAAATCGTCTTGGATGTGCAACGAGCTGAAACTTTATCAGATAGCAACGTAATCGAAATGTCCTATAGTGAGAGTGAGTTTACGTTAATTGATGAAATCCAACCTGAAGGACAACAAGAGGCAGCGAATCCTGATAATACGAAGGAAACTAAACAGGATACAAATGATGATGGTACTGATAATCAGCTTGAGGAAGGGGATAGAGTAGACCCTAAACTAATTGATGGCCTCAACCAAATAACAGTCACGTTACATGTTCAATCGCCCAATTATGAAGAATTGGAAAAGTTTCTATCAGCTCTTGAACATCAAACGCGCATAACTAGGGTTAATTCATTACGTTTTACAGGCACTCCAGAGCTTGTGTCAGTGGAGCAAGTCGCTGAACAACTCGTGTATGATGTAACCATTTCAACATTTTATATGCCGAAATATACAGAACTTGCTGAAGAGGCACCGAAACTTACCGTTCCACCTCCAAGCAATAAAAAGAATCCATTAGCTCCAGGACTGGAAAAGAAAGACGAGAACAATCAGTAATACAATAGAAAGAGGTGAGAACAGCTTGGAATCCTTTGTAATTGCACTTATATCTCTTTTACTTGTCCTACCTATTATTTATTTTTTACCACTTGGTTTTACTAGGAAGGGGAAATTACTTATTCTTTTTTGTGCATTTTTCGTTTTTGTCATTGGAATCGCAGTGAAGACAGTGATGAGCGTATGGCAAATAGGGTTAGTGTTAATACTGCTAGCAATAGGGTTTTCATATTTAATCAGTAAAAAATTTGGAACACAATTGTTTCTTCATCCAGAAAATACTTCGGGAGTAGAAGATAAGGTCATCAAATTTGAAATTGAAGATGAAGTTGAAGAAGAAATCCGTAGTCAGATAAAAGTTGAAGAAAACAAGGATCCAGTTGTTGAGCTAGAAAAGGTATCTCCTCCAATACAAGAGGTTGAAGAGGAATTTGTGGCGGAAATTCAAACAACTGATAATCAAAATGAAGATGATCTTGCGTTAGAAAATGTGTACGTAGATACTGAAGAACTCGAAAATACATATGAAATACATACTAATGATGAAAATCCCGATTCTGATTTTGATGACTTGCTCAAAGAAATCGAGAGTGGATTAAATGACAAAAATAGTGAAATTCAAGATCAAGATGAAATGGTTGAGGCTACAGAGGAAACGGAAGAATCACAACCGTTGGAAATAGCTGAAATGGAAGATGAAAATTTAGATATAGCACCACCAGTACTTGAAGAAATTCAATTTGATAGTTTACAAGTAACTCATGATGAGGAGTCTAATGAACAAAGTGAAATAGAAGAAATTTCAATGATTGAATCAACCGATTTTGATATAGATGAGATTGAGGTTGAGTTAACTGAAGAAGAAGACTTTATGAATGAACAACAGATAGAGCAAGAACTTCAGGAACAATCGGAAGACATAGCCGAAGTTGAGGAGATAGAGGACATTGAGTTAGACACATCAGAAAACGAACAGAACAATGAAACAGAGATTGAGGATGTAAGTTCTAATATAGTGGACATTGGTGATGAAGAGAGCGATATACCAGAAGAACGAGACGATCAAAATGATCTAAGGCAACAGCTTTTTACAACGATGATTTCTCAGATCAAACTTTCTCGAAATAAATTATCAACTACTCAATATGAAAAATTAATACTGGGTCATCTTCATCCGAATTTATCTGATCATGATTATTATACTTTTGTAAGCTTGTTAATTGAACATTATATTAAAACTGAACAAAATGATGAATTGTTCACATTACTTTCTCAAAATAAGAGCAGATTTGAGAAATATCCTGTTATTTTACAGGAAATTAACTTTTTATTAGAAGAATATTGCAAAATATGACGAAAAATAGCGAAAAGCATGGTAAAATAGATGGAAAATGCCGTTGTTTTAAAAATAAATAGGTGTGGTGAATGATTTATGAAAAAAAGTGTTGAGATAGTTGGTTTACCAATCATTAGTATTATAGATGGAATAGAAATAGGAAAAGTTAAATCTTTAGTCATCAACCCTGAAAAAGGCTCAGTTGATTTTCTAACAATTGAACATGAAGATTGGCAGGTAAGTGTAAAAGCTATTCCTTTCAAAAGAGTAGTCGGAATCGGAGAGTACGCTGTTACCATTGAAAGCGAAAGCTCAGTCATTGACCTTAATGAAATTCCAATTGCAAATTCACTAGTAAATAAGAAAATTAAAATAACGAATACAAAAGTAATGACTCGAAAAGGTCAGTTATTAGGAGAAGTCCTTGAATATTATGTTGATGATGAAACAGGAAATCTATTAGGAACATTATTAAATGTTTCTGGTAAGGAAGTTGTCTTAGCATCGGAATTTGTTCTTACATATGGAAAAGACATTATTATTGTCGGCGAGGATGCTTCATCAAAATTCCTTGATTCAGTAGAAGCATTAGAAAATCCACAAATAGAATCTACTGAAAACCAGCAAGATATCGACGTTGATGAATTACTACCTGGATCAACAGAAACACAAAGTCCATTTGATGAAATTAACGCTTCTATTGATAAACATGAAGAATCTGAATCAAAAGCATTGCGCTTAAAACAAGTTGATCTTCTTTACGGTAAAGTGGTTACAAAAGACATCCTGGATAGTGAAGGAAATGTCATCATTCCAGCGGGAACTCATTTATCTGTTGATGATATTATTAAAGCTCAAGAAGAAGGTCCAAGTGTATTCGTTGAATTATCCATGAATGTTGAAGAGTAAAACCCTCATATAAGTGGGTTTTTTCTTTTTATAGAAGTCCCAAAAAACTTCTGATGTTTATTCTTGTAAGAATTTGACGACAACCTCTAGTAACAAGACGACAAATGTCTTGTTCTTTTTTCTTCTATGTATGATAGGATTGACAAAAAAAGTAGAGCGTTTCAATCAAATACGCTTTGGCGTATTTGCGCCCAGATTTATTCGAGCGTGCTCGAAAAATTTCCATTGAAAATCTGTGGCATCCGCCGGAGGCATTAACATTATTCAGTCAAAGAATAATCTGACTGAATTGTTTACCTTTGGCATTCATTCCCCACTTATTTAAAAAGGGGACTTCTGCTGAATAATGTTAATAGGTGGTGAAAAAATGGACAAGCATAATCGGATTTCGATTAAAATTAATGGTAGGGAGTCTAAGGTTAAAAAAGAAGAGAAAGAAACACCTGATTTTGTCGAATCTGAAAAACCTCTGATTATTGTTGAGAATGATGAGGTTGCAGCAGCACAAGAGGAAGAGGAGGATGATTTTACCTGGGTCCTACCAGATGAAAACTTGAAAAATCATTCTTCTAAGGAAAAAGACATTCCAGTAATTCCAATTGAGGATTTACGACACACAAAAGGCCCTAGTAAATTGGAATATATACCAAAAAAGAAAAAAGGATTTCAGCTATTTGCTCTTAAGCAATTCTCCATTTCTATTGTTTTGGCAGTTGTCCTTGGCATTGGATTTGGAATCATGATTCTAAAAATAGTGGAGGGTGTTAATGCTGGATCTGCGCAAAATGAGACGCCTTCTCAGCCTACTAATGAAACCCCTCCTTCTTCTGAGAAACAGCAGGATACACCTGCGAGTAACCCAGTTGCAATTGATTTAGAAACGCTATCCACAGGTGTGGTTCAAGGTGGGACGTTTTCAACAGTTGAAAATGCAAATACAAGAGTAGATGAAATTAAAGGAAAGGGCTTTGCGGCGGTTACTGTTGAAATGGATGGTGCCTTTTACGTTATTGCCGGTATTGGAGCTGAACAAAGTTCTGTTAGTGGGATTAAGACAGAATACAAAGAAGCATTTCCTGACTTTTTTTCAAAGACATATGAAGTACCTGGTGGGTCCTATACAAATGCAGGAAAAGCAGACTCAGAAGCAATCAAAGTAGATCTGCCAGTATTCAAGGAATTAGCAACTCTATCCTCTCAAGCTTTCGGAACGGGATCAATTGATAATGGACAATGGGAGAATCTAGCGAAACAAATCGCAACGGTAAAGGAAATTAAGACGAACAACCTACATGAACAACTTCAGAAATTTCATACAGACGTCCAAACTGCATTTACACAACTACAGGAATATAAAAATGGCGGCGACCAAAAAACATTATGGCAATCACAGCAATCATTATTAAATGCATATCAAGCTTATACAGTTTGGATTTCTGAGTTAGGCTAGACAAAATTCAATTTTTTAGTGAAAATGGAAAGGAGATATCTTCTCCTTTTCTTTTTTACGTCTTGATAATGATAGCTTTTACATAAAGAGGAAAGTTTTCTCAAACAATAAACCATCTGGAAAATTCAATTTTACATAATTGTAGAGTAATGATTTGTTTGTTAGGATATACAGGTATCTTCCATTCTGAAAAAAATGAAAAAGGGTGAAATTAACATGCAACACCTCGTTTTAGCCTCAGGTTCTCCACGACGAAAAGAACTTCTTAGAAATGTGAAACTTTCCTTCGATGTTTCCGTCAGTAATATTGATGAATCCATTGACGAAACTCTCACTCCTGAAGAAAAGGTCATGACGATTGCCTCAAAAAAAGCAAAGGCAATTGCGAATCAATTTCCGGATTCCTATATTCTTGCAGCAGATACAGCTGTTGTGTTTCAAAACCAATTTTTAGGTAAACCTAAAAGCGAACAGGAATCCATACATGTATTAAAAACGTTATCAAATCAAACACATGAAGTCGTAACAGGAGTTGCGATTCTTTTTAAGGACACGCAAAAATTGTTCTTTGAAAGAACAGAAGTGACGTTCTGGGATCTTTCAGATGAGGAAATTCATTCATATGTAGCTTCAGGCGAACCAAAGGATAAAGCAGGTTCTTATGGAATTCAAGGACTAGGATCTGCACTCGTAAAACATATTAAAGGTGACTATTTTTCTGTAGTGGGATTGCCTGTATCGCGAACCCTTCGTGAACTTAGAGATCTAGGGTTTCACGATTAAAAATCATCAATAATTGTAGGAAGAATGCAACTATTTCACTGTGTTAAAAAGTAGGCTAAATACCATAGTAATTAGTGACTTTACCCTCGAGTGGGATCCGAGTATCTAGTACATTAGATAGGAGGAACCCTATTTGAAATCATCAGCACTCATGATTCGAGATTATCCGCAAGACGAGAGACCGCGGGAACGATTAGTATCTGACGGTGCCGATAGCCTTTCAAACCATGAGCTTTTAGCGATTCTTCTGCGAACAGGTTCAAAGGAAGAATTGGTTATTCAATTATCAAACCGCTTACTGCATCATTTTGAAGGTCTTCGATTATTAAAGGACGCATCTGTCGAAGAGATAACCTCCATTAAAGGAATCGGAAAAGCAAAAGCTGTTCAAATCATGGCGGCAATTGAACTTGGCCGAAGAATTGGCAAACTTCAATACGAAGATCGGTATGTGATTCGATCTCCGGAGGATGGTGCTAAATATGTGATGGAGGATATGCGTTTTTTAACTCAGGAACATTTTGTTTGTCTTTATCTGAATACGAAAAATCAGGTAATTCATCGCCAAACCATTTTTATCGGAAGTTTGAATGCCTCAATTGTGCATCCAAGAGAGGTCTATAAGGAAGCCTTTCGAAGGTCAGCAGCATCCATCATATGCATTCATAATCATCCTTCAGGTGACCCGGCACCAAGTCGGGAAGATATCGAAGTCACGAAGCGGCTTGTTGAATGTGGTAGGATAATTGGCATAGAGCTATTGGACCATTTAATCATCGGTGAACACAAATACGTCAGTCTCAAAGAAAAAGGTTACGTGTGACTATTATTTTTTAATTTTGTACGATATAATAATGGTTATGAGTTTTTGCTCGATATTAACAAATAATTACCCTTATTCGCGTATCAGAAAGGAAGATACATATTATGTTTGGAATAGGTACAAGAGACCTTGGTATAGATTTAGGTACAGCAAATACACTTGTTTTTATTAAAGGAAAAGGCATCGCAGTAAGAGAGCCTTCGGTTGTTGCGATGCAAACAGACACAAAACAGATAGTTGCAGTAGGGAATGACGCTAAAAACATGATCGGCCGTACACCGGGTAATGTTGTTGCACTTCGCCCGATGAAAGACGGTGTCATTGCTGACTACGAAACAACAGCGACTATGATGAAATATTATATTAATCAAGCAGTTAAAACGAAGAGCTTCTTCTCAAGAAAGCCATATATTATGGTCTGTGTACCATCAGGTATTACAGCTGTTGAACAACGTGCGGTGATTGATGCTACTAGGCAGGCTGGTGCAAGAGATGCTTATCCAATTGAAGAACCTTTTGCAGCTGCTATTGGAGCAAATCTACCTGTATGGGAACCAACAGGCAGTATGATTGTGGATATCGGTGGTGGGACAACAGAAGTCGCGATCATCTCTTTAGGCGGCATTGTTACGAGTCAGTCCATTCGAATCGCTGGAGACGAAATGGATGATGCAATTATTCAATATATTCGTAAAACCTATAACCTGATGATTGGTGATCGTACAGCAGAAGCTATCAAGGTAGAGATTGGCTCTGCCGGTGCTCCTGAGGGAGTAGAAAATATGGAAATTCGCGGAAGAGATTTACTAACGGGATTACCAAAAACCATTGAAATTACCGCTGAAGAAATCTCTCGTGCCCTTCATGATACTGTGTATGCGATTGTCGATGCAGTTAAAAATACACTTGAAAAGACACCACCTGAGCTAGCAGCAGATATTATGGATCGTGGTATTGTTTTAGCGGGTGGGGGAGCCTTATTACGCAATTTGGATAAAGTTATTAGTGAAGAGACGAGCATGCCAGTTCTTATTGCTGAAAATCCATTAGATTGTGTAGCAATTGGTACAGGTAAGGCCCTTGACCATATTCATTTATTTAAAGGGAAATCAAAGGATTTAAGATAAACCAAAGGATTTAAGATAATGAACCTAATATAGTGGGGAATTTACGTTTCCCCACTATAGGTGTTGAAATTCAAAGTTTAGTTAGAGGGTGTAACACATGCCACAATTTTTTCTTAATAAGCGATTAATTATTTTACTTGTTTGTATCATCGTTCTAGTGGCATTGATTGGTTTTTCCTTAAAAGAGCGTGAAAAATTATCATGGCCAGAGCAGTTTTTGAAAGATTCGGTAGGTTGGGTTCAAAGTATCTTTCATCAACCTTCTCAGGCGATTGCAGGATTTTTTGATAACGTCAATCATATTCAAAACACATTTGAAGAGAACAAACTCTTAAAGGAAAAGCTAGATTCCTATGGGCAATTAGAAGCAACAGTACAAGAATTAGAAAAAGAAAATGAAAAATTACGCGATGTTTTGAAGAAAACAGAATCACTAAATCAATTTAATAAAATACAGGCAACAGTTATTGGACGTAACCCTGATCAGTGGCATGAAATTATCACGGTTAACAGAGGTACCAGGCATGGGGTGAAAGTTGACATGGCTGTAATCACCTCAAAAGGGTTAATTGGTAAAGTAAAACATGCAAATTCATTTACATCCACCATCCAGTTATTGAGCTCCCCGAATCGGATCAATCGGATTTCAGCATATATTCAAGGGGATACCAAGATTATGGGGCTAATTGAAGGGTATGACGAAGAAAAAGAAGCTCTTTTATTTAAAATCAACACACCAGACTCAAAAATTGAAAAGGACCAAAAAGTACTTACTTCCGGACTCGGTGGGATTTTCCCAAGTGAGCTGTATATTGGGGAGGTCATGGACGTTGTTCCTGATGATTACGGTTTAACAAAAACAGCCTATATTAAGCCAGCAGCTGATTTTTATGAAATTGATCATGTTATAATTGTTGAAAGAACAATGATTGTTCCAAATGAAGAGGAGGAAGAATCGTGAAGCGTTTCGTTCTTCCCTTTATTTTGTCATTCGTTTTTTTATTTGAAAGCAGCTTTGTGGATTTAGTACCGGCAGACATTTTTCATAAGGAGAATGTGTATGTACCTCGGTTTTTGTTTGTATTAATTGCATTTATAACCGTTTATTTTAATAAACCGATGGGGCTTGTTTATGGTGCTATTTTTGGACTTCTATACGATATTGTTTATACAGAAATATTAGGAGTATATTTATTCCTATACACACTTATTGCCTACCTTATTTCCTGGGCAAGTCGGATTCTTCAGACAAATCTCATAGTTATCTCATTTTTAAGTCTTATTGGGATTATAGCTGTGGAATTTTCTGTGTTTGCAGTAAACATAGCTATCGGAACAGCTTCATTTTCAATTGAACAATTTCTTCAAATCCGAATTGTTCCAACACTTCTTTTAAATAGTCTATTTTTACTAGTATTTGGTTACCCATTTAAGAAATTACTAGGAAAGTTACATATAGAAGAGTAAATAAAGTTAAAAAATTTTAAGAATTAACAGGAAAAAAGGAGTCTTTTGTTGAAGTATATTATCGTTGAGGTGAACGGCGTGAAAGGACAAAAACAACAGTATGTTACTATAAAAGGGACAAAAGACGGACTAACGTTGCATCTCGATGATTCTTGTTCATTTAAAGAACTAATCTCTGACTTAGAGATTAAGCTTTCGTTGAATCAGAAGCGGAATGATGATGTTCCGTTTGTTCCTGTTAAAGTGAAAATTGGTAATCGTTTTTTAACTCAAAATCAAGAAGAAGAAATACGCTCTATTATTCGAAATAAAAAACATTTAGTTGTAGATTTAATCGACAGTAATGTAATTACAAAGCAAGAAGCCGAAGAGATGAAAAAAAAGCATGAGATTGTCTCTGTTACAAAGGTAGTCCGTTCTGGACAAGTCCTAAAAGTAGATGGTGACCTTTTGCTTGTCGGAGACGTAAATCCTGGAGCAACTGTTATTGCAGGTGGTAATATTTTTGTTTTAGGGTCGTTACGTGGAATTGCACATGCTGGTTTCTATGGTAGAAAGGATGCAATCATTGCGGCGTCAGTAATGAAACCTACACAACTTCGAATTGGTGATATAATGAATAGAGCACCAGACTTCATTCAAACAGAAACAAATATAATGGAATGTGCATATGTGGACGATAATGAGACAATTGTAGTAGATAGATTGCAACAGTTAACTCATTTAAGACCTAACTTAACAAGGTTAGAAGGGGGAATCTAGCTGTGGGAGAGGCTATAGTTATTACATCAGGAAAAGGTGGAGTCGGTAAGACGACTACGTCTGCTAATGTAGGCACTTCCTTGGCTGTGCTAGGGAAACGTGTGTGTTTAATGGATACAGATATTGGTCTGCGAAATCTAGATGTAGTCATGGGGTTAGAGAACCGCATCATCTATGATTTAGTTGACGTTATTCAGGGTCGTTGTAAGCTGAAACAAGCTTTAGTAAAGGATAAACGATTCGAAGACCATCTCTATTTACTGCCAGCTGCCCAAACAAGTGATAAAACTGCAGTAGAGCCTAGCCAAATGAAGACATTGGTCGAAGAGTTAAAACAAGATTTTGATTATATTGTTATCGACTGTCCTGCAGGTATTGAACAAGGTTTTCAAAATGCTGTTGCTGGAGCAGACAAAGCTATTGTTGTAACAACACCTGAAATATCAGCAGTTCGTGATGCTGACCGGATTATTGGATTACTAGAAAAAGAGGAAGTGGAGCCACCACGCCTCATCGTAAACCGTATCCGAAATCATATGATGAAAACAGGCGAAATGCTTGATCTGGATGAAATTGTTACACATCTTTCGATTGATCTAATTGGGATTGTTGCAGATGATGATGATGTCATTAAAGCTTCAAACAGTGGCGAACCCATCGCATTAAATACAAATAGTAAAACGGCGATTGCATACCGAAACATCGCGCGAAGAATTTTAGGTGAATCAATTCCACTACAGTCTCTTGAAAACGACCAAAAGGGCATGTTTACAAAGATTAAAAAATTTTTTGGCGTCCGTTAACACCACCTTTAGCATAAGGTGGTTTTTTTTGTAGTAGAAAATGAATTGACGAGATTTTAGAAAACGATTCACTATTCATAAGGATTATGTCCTGTTTATTCTCAAAATGAGCTTTTTGCTAGGTGGCATTGCCTATTATGGAAACAAAAAAAGAGAGGACAATTTACCAACTAATTCCTTCTCTACTTGTTTTTAAAAATAAAGTAAGGAAAATATAATCATTTTTTAACCAAAAATCATCGTTTTGTAACAATTATGCCATTTTACCTATCAAGTGAGTTATGAGTAAAACAATTGTAAATATATTGTAAAAGCACATTTTATTGGTAACACCCCCTATAAAAATACATTTCTTTCGAAAATATATGTCTTCGTTCAAAACTCCTAATTTGTCTATTACATAATAAGTAAAAAATACCAATTTCTTAATATTCAAAATATTATAACATAATTCGACACTTTTTCCCATTATAACAGGCTACAGTTAATGTATACCTGTACTTCTACATAATGCGGTTTCTGCTGTAAATCGCGATTTCCAACCAGAGAGAAATGGGGAGATTCCCGAAGCATTTGGAGTACAGGGATCCAAAGGAAGGAGGTTAATTATTTTTCCATAAAAATTTTTAAAAGGGAGGAAGTTTAATGAGGAGGAACGGGAAGCGTAGGTTAACGAAAGTTGCAACTATGTTAATGTGCGCGCTTTTACTTGTGCCAAGTGTGACATCACAAGCATCTGCTCAAACAAAAGATTCTTCAATTTCCTATCTAGAAAGTAAAAAAGAAATAACTTCTAGTAAAATTTCAAAGAGCTTAAAAGACCAATTTGCTAACGACAAAATGGTTACATTTCTTATCAAGTTCAAAGAACAGGTTGATTCTAAGAAAGTAGCAAATGAGGCTACTAAAAAAGCAAGCTTACAGAAAGCCACTGTCGCTCAAACGAAGTCTATAAAGAGAAATGCTATTGTTTCAGAACTTCGAACAACTGCAATTGAAACACAAGGCAATGTAAAGGAGTTTCTGAAAAAAGAAGAGGCTAATGGCAATGCAAAGGATATTAAATCTTTCTTCATTGTAAACGGTATGGGGGTTACTGCTACTAAGGAAGTGATGGAAAAAATCGCATCATTCCCTGAAGTTGAGAAGGTTTTACCAAATGAAACACGTCAACTGCATGCTCCAGCTAAAGTGGAGACATCGGTTGCTGTTGAATCAAAAGCTACACCGCAAAACATTGAGTGGAATATTGATCGTGTAGGTGCACCCCAAGTTTGGGAAATGGGCATTGATGGATCAGGTACAGTTGTTGCAAGTATTGATACGGGTGTTCAATGGAACCATCCGGCACTAATGGAACAATATCGCGGTTATGATCCTGCTAATCCAAACAATCCAAACCATCAATATAGCTGGTTTGATGCAACGTCAGGTCAGTCTACTCCTTATGACGATATCGGACATGGTACACATGTTACTGGAACAATGGTTGGAGCTGAACCAAACGATGCAAATCAAATTGGGGTTGCTCCAGGTGCGAAGTGGATTGCTGTAAAGGCATTTACATCTGCTGGTGGAACAGATTTTGACCTTTTAGAAGCTGGGGATTGGATTATTGCTCCAGGGGGCAATCCGGATATGGCTCCAGATGTTGTAAACAACTCGTGGAGTGGCGGATCTGGCCTGGATGAATGGTATCGTCCGATGGTTCAAAACTGGAGAGAAGCTGATATTTTCCCTGAGTTTTCTGCTGGTAATACAACATTATCTAATCCGGGGGGGCCGGGATCGATTGCAAATCCAGCAAACTATCCTGAATCCTTTGCAACAGGAGCTACAGATATCAATAATCGTTTAGCAAGCTTCTCGTTACAAGGTCCATCACCATATCCAGGTGATATGAAGCCTGATATTTCAGCTCCAGGTGTGAACATTCGATCTTCCGTACCTGGAAGTGGATATGAGGGTGGCTGGAACGGTACATCAATGGCTGGACCTCATATTTCGGCAGTAGTCGCTTTATTAAAACAAGCAAATGCATCATTAACAATTGAACAAATTGAAGAAATTATCACATCAACTGCAACTCCATTAACGGACGGTACTTTCCCAGAATCTCCAAACTTTGGTTACGGTTATGGGTTAGTTAACGCATATCTAGCTGTATCCTCTGTTGCTAGTGGGCTAGGGAAAATTAAAGGCCAAGTTGCAAAAGACGGTGCGGATGAAGAGGCTCCTACTTTTGAGCATACAGCACCAAGTGAAACATATGCAGGTATGGATTTACCACTTTCTATTTCTGTTCAAGATAATGTAAGCATTACATCTGTTGTTCTTCAATACCTAAATCAAGCTGGTGAATGGGTGAATGTAGCGGCTACTCAAACATCAGGTTCTTATAACGAAGGAACTTACGAGGCAGTTATTCCAGGGGAAGAAGTTTCAGTGCCTTCTGTTTCATATCGTTGGCAGGTTGTTGATTTTGGCCAAAATGATGTTACAACAGATGTCTATGAAGTCTCCGTAAAACCAGGAATTTCAGTTGGATATTACCAAGACTTTGAATCAAATCCGGTAGGATGGTTCTCGTATGGTGCTGAAAATTCTTGGCAATGGGGAACTCCTACAAGTGGACCAAATAGTGCTAATTCAGGTGAGAAGGTGTATGCTACAAATCTATCTGGAACGTATGCTAGTCGCGCTAATATGACCCTTGTCATGCCTCCAATTGACTTACCAGCAGAAGGTCCGGCATACCTACAATACATGAACTGGTACAATCTTGAACGTAATTGGGATTTCGGTCATGTATTTGTTTCTACAGATATGGAAAATTGGACACAGCTACAGCGTATTACTAATGTATCTTCAGGCTGGCAGTCTGCAGAAGTTGATTTATCTGAGTATGCGGGTCAAAGAATTTATATTGGCTTTAATGTAACGACAGATGGAAGCGTCGTTCGTGATGGATGGTACATTGATGATGTGCGTCTAGCAAATGAGCCACTAACAGAAGAAAGTGCAGTTCAATTAGGAGTTCAGCCTACTAAAGGTGAAAGCTCTGTGGATCGAAAAGATGGGGAGAAAGTGGACCCTGCAAAAATTAAGCCTGAAGGTTCTTACATCGACTTGAAGGAAGCTGATGTGGATCAAGTTAGCCCACAGGCATTACCATTAAATGCACAAGTGAGTGTTCTTGAATCTGGCCGTTCTGTTACAACTAATCCTGCCACCGGAGCATTTGAATTAATTCACGGTACAGGAGATTTTACGGTTGTTGCGGAAAGCTATGGATACCATTCAGTACAACAAACTGTAACAGTTGAGGCTGATGGTGAGGCTGTAGCAAACTTTGTGTTAGAAGAAAAAGCCAAAGGAACGGTTTCCGGTACTGTAACAAATGCAGCAACAGGTGAACCAGTTTCAGGTGCCACTTTATTACTTGTAGAAGATGCAAATGTAACCCCTGTTGAGACTAATGAAAATGGTCAATATTCACTTACAGCTTATGAAGGCACGTATACTGTTCGTGTAATGGCGCCTTCTTATTACAGTGATTCATTTGAAGTTGTTCTTGAAGGAGATGGATCGTTAGAACAAAATGTTGAGTTGAGACCATTCATCGGCTATCCTGGGGAAATTGGTTATGATGATGGTACTGCGGAAAATGCTCGTGCATTCTATGATGCAGGAAATGGCTGGGCTGTAAAAATGTCTTTAGCAGAAGGTCATGATACTGCACTCGTAACAGGAGGGCTCTTCCGTTTCTGGGATACTTCATGGCCAACACCAGGAGGTACTGATTTCAAAGTAGAAGTTTGGGATGCAACTGGAACAGATGGTGCTCCAGGTAAAAAGCTAGCTGGACCGATTGATGCAACAGCGCTTCGGACTGGTGAATGGACAAATGTTGACCTAGCAGCTGAAGGAATCATTGTAGAAGGAGACTTCTATATGGTGTATATCCAATCAGACCCAAATCCTAATGCTCCTGGACTTGCAACTGACGAAGACGGTGAATATTCAGGTCGAAGCTGGCAGTTTGTTGGAGGTGGATGGTCATTAGCACCAGAAGCAGAAGGCAACTATATGATTCGAGCTACAGTCAATTATGAAGTAACAGCGCCAAGTATCACTTCACCAGTAACAGGATCGTATACAAATAATCCGAACGTAACAGTTGAAGGAAAGGCAGCTCCTACAACAACTGTTCATGTATTTAATAATGGTGAAGAGGTTGCGACAACCGAGACAACTGCAGAAGGTACGTTCTCTGTAGATGTTGAATTACAAGTTGGTGAAAATTCATTAACGGCTAAAGCATCAACTGATACTGGTATTACGGATGCATCAGAAGCTGTTGTCGTAGTCCTTGATCAAACAGCGCCAGAATTAGCCATCACTAGTCCAGAAGATGGCTTAAAGACAAATAAAGAAGCTGTAACGGTTACAGGCACTGTTCAAGATGAGAATATTGATACTGTCACAGTGAATGGTGAGAGTGCGACGATTAAAGATGGTAGCTTTTCAAAGCGTATCCTAGTTGATAATGGTGAAAATAACATTGAAGTAGTTGCAACTGACAAAGCAGGTAATTCAACTCAAAATCAAGTTACTGTATTTGCTAAATTTGGTGAATTAACGATAGCAGAGCTAAAACCTACAGAGGATGTGAAATTACAATCTGGTGAGAGTGTGAAGATTGAATTCACTAGTGAACCAGGACTTACTGCAACCTACGCAATTCGTTTACCGTTAACAAATACAGCTGGCCTGAGCGATGTTACGGAACTTCCTCTCCAAGAAGTTTCGCCTGGTGTCTATGAAGGATACTGGACAGCAGTTTCTAGTGTAGTTGCAGAAGGTGCTGAAATTGAGGTGATTGTAAGAGACGAGTTTGGTAACGAAGCTCGACAATTAGCAACAGGTAAGCTAATCATTAATGTCCAAGAAGATGATGGAAAACCAGGAAAAGGTAAACCTGGTAAACCCGGTAAACCAGGAAAACCAGGAAAACCTGGTAAGCCGGATAAACCAGGTAAGAAATAAATAAGAATCAATAGTAGAAAGAAGGGTGTGGTTTTTATCCACATCCTTCTTTTTTAAATAGTTAGTTTAAGCGGTTGTTCCGAGTAACAATCATCAAATTTGATAGATAAAAAGCTTCACGCTGTCATATCTAAAGTCCTTCAGTCATAAACTTGTACAAATAATATGGACAAGGAATGATGTGAAAATATGAGTAATCGAGCAAACGAAATTAGAAGGCGGATTGAAAAAAGAAAGCGTGCGAGATACTCCACCTCTGTTACTCCCCGAAAAGCTACTCCTCCCTTTTTAGCGAGTGATGAGGAACGGTATGGAGGCAGTACATACTCATCTTACGATGGTGGACCAGGAGAAGGAGGGCATCCACTGTTTCGTAAGGAAGTTTTCCTTTTTAAAATATTGCTTTCTGCAATTCTTGTATTATCGCTAGGCATTATATTTAAAAATCAGTCCCCGAAATTTGAGAATGTTAGGCATTTTGTATCAAGTACGATGGAGACTGAATTTCAATTTGCTGCTGTCACTGAATGGTATAAAGATACTTTTGGTAGTCCACTTGCATTGATCCCAATCAATCAAAATAAAGAGCAAAGTAATACTGCTACTCCGGGTAAATATGCTATTCCCGCAGCTGGAAAAGTGACGGAAACCTTTGAAGCGAACGGTCAAGGAGTTATTGTTGAAACAGATAGCAAGGTTGTTGAATCTATGAATTCAGGTTATGTAAAAGAAGTTTCTGTTAAGGGAGAACTAGGAAAAACAGTGGTAATTAAGCATAGTGATGGGTCTGAAACTTGGTATGGAAATTTAGGTTCGGTTGATGTGAAACTTTATGATTATGTGGAAAAAGGGCAGGAAGTTGGTAAGGTTGAAGAACCAGAGGGTGACAACAAAGGATCCTATTATTTTGCAATAAAGCAAGGTGAAACATTTATTGATCCGATACAGGTGATAAAATTTGAATAAATATGTAAAACTCCTCAGAAAAATTGAAATACATCCATTGCTTTGGCTCATCGTTGGAGTGGCAGTCATTACTGCACATTTCAGAGAGTTATTGATGTTATTTTTTATCATATTGGTCCATGAAATGGGACATGCTGCATGTGCCCATTTTTTTTCATGGAGAATTAAAAAAATACAGCTCCTCCCATTTGGGGGTGTGGCGGAGATGGATGAGCACGGAAATCGTCCCTTGAAGGAAGAACTCCTTGTTATAGTAGCAGGTCCTCTTCAGCATCTTTGGATGGTGGCACTTGCCTATTTTTTAACAGTTGGTTCTGTTATTTCCGAAAAAACCTTTGACCTCTTTGTATATCATAATGTGGTCATCTTTTTCTTTAACCTCCTTCCAATATGGCCACTAGATGGAGGAAAACTTTTATATTTGCTTTTCTCATATAGACATCCCTTTTTTGAAGCCCATAAACGAATGCTTTTTGTGTCAAGCATAGTTGCTGTGATCATTTTTATCGGGATGTTCGTCTATAGTCCTACTAATCTTAATCTTTGGGTCATCCTATCCTTCCTTTTCTTTTCGATTGTAATGGAGTGGCGGAAGCGACACTACGTGTTTATGAGATTCTTGCTGGAGCGGTATTATGGAAAGCAGGATACTTTTACGAAATTAAAGCCATTGGTAGTAGATGAATCAGAGATGGTTTATACGGTTCTATCCATGTTTCAACGGGGGTGCAAGCATCCGATTGTGATCAAAAAGGACGGAGAAAACCAGAGGCCCCTTGATGAAAATGAGCTTTTACATGCTTATTTTAATGATAAAAAGATTACTCAACCGGTTGGTGAGCTTCTCTACTTGTATTGACGTTACTAGTTAGGTTACATTAAAAAAGAAAGTGTAACGTTAAAGCGAGGAATAAAGGTTTGAAAACAATTATCATAAATACAAAAACAAGTGAAAAGCGTGTCGCAGTGCTAGAGGAAAGTAAAGTTCTAGAACTAAATATCCAGCAACCAAAACATAAAGAAATCGTCGGAAATATTTATAAGGGGCGAGTGATTGATGTTCTTCCGGGAATGCAGGCTGCTTTTGTTGATATTGGCTTAGGCCGGAACGGTTATATTGGGAGAGAGCAGCTTGTGTCCTATCATCTATCACCCCAGACTGAAAAGGAAAAGAACATATCCCATTTTGTTAGACAAGGTGAGGAAATCATTGTCCAGGTAACGAAAGAAGGGGGAGACAGGAAAGGCCCTAAATTAACTGGTCTAATCGAATTTTCGGGAGCTTCCCTTGTCTATTTGCCGTTTGGCAATTATGTTGCAGTCTCTAGGAAAATGAAAGAGGAAGAAGAGAGGGATAGATGGCGCAGATTTGGACAAGAAAATCTTCAAAACGAAGAGGGCTTAATAGTTCGAACAGCATGCGAATATCAAGATGAAGTAAAGATTTTGAATGAGCTCGAATTTGCGCGAAGTCGTTACAAATCATTACAAAACCAACAAAAAAAACTGAAGGCGCCAAGCCTATTATTCGATGCGAATAATCTTGTTGATAAAATGATTCTCGAGCATCGGCTTGAAACGATTAAAGAAATTGTAATTGATGATACGCAAACGTTTCGACAGTTAAAGGAACAGCTAGGTGAAGAAAAGGTCTCTTATTATCGTGGAAAAGAAAATATTTTTTCTTATTATGGGATTGAGAAAGAAATTGAACGAGGTCTAAAATCTATTGTGTGGCTTGACAATGGAGCTTATTTGTTAATTGAGCAAACAGAAGCTTTAACAATTATTGACGTAAATACCGGAAAATTTCAAGGAAAAGAAAATTTGCGAGATACCGTGTTAAAAGCAAATTTAGCTGCAGCAAAAGAAATTGCATATCAGTTAATGCTACGTGATATTAGCGGGATTATCTTAATTGATTTTATTGATATGAAGATAAATGATGACCGTCAAAAAGTCATCCAAGCTTTACGTGCTGTATCAAAGAATGATCGAAATCGAGTGACAGTTCATGGCTTTACATCACTAGGAATTTTGGAAATCACTCGAAAGAAAACAAGAAATGATCTTTCCGCTATTTTACAGACGAACTGTCCAACTTGTACTGGTACCGGTCGGATTGATTCTCCTGAAACGGTTGTTTTTAAGCTTGAGAGAGAACTATGGGAGCATCAAGGGAAGGACCATGATGCTGTCTGGATTGAAGCAACGGAAGAAGTGAAAAATGTGTTTCTTGGAGAACATCATGAACATAAGAAACGATTAGAAGAAGCATTGTCTGTTAAGATGTATATAACTGAACTTGTTTCATCACGACATGATTACAAGATTAGACAAATAGGTAGCGATGACGAAATAAAGGCAAGACTAAAACATTTAACCTAACTCGATATTGATATTTAATATTGACTCTACTTTGGCTTTGTGATAATATTTTTATGTTATTGTTTGTAGCACCCACTGCTACAACCGCACATTCCAGGTATTTAAGTTTCCTTAGTTGGAGCGCCTGTGTAGTGGCGAGTCTTAGTCCAAACTATTAGGAGGTGCAAGTATGTACGCAATTATTGAAACTGGCGGTAAGCAAATCAAAGTTCAAGAAGGCCAAGAAATCTATGTTGAAAAGCTTGACGTAGAACAAGGTGGAACAGTTACATTTGACAAGGTATTATTCGTAGGTGGCGAAAACGTGAAAGTTGGTAGCCCTACTGTTGAAGGTGCAACTGTTACAGCTAAAGTTGAAAAGCAAGGTCGCGCTAAGAAGATCATTGTTTTCAAATATAAGGCTAAAAAGAACTACCGTAAAAAACAAGGTCATCGTCAACCTTACACTAAAGTTGTAATCGAAAAAATCAACGCATAAGGCTTTCTATCATGATAAAGGTAACTATTAACCGTAATAGTACTGGTAGAATAGACTCATTCACAATGAGTGGACATGCCGAATATGATGTTCCTGGTAAGGATATCGTTTGTGCAGGTGCCTCAGCGGTTGCTTTCGGTACCATTAATTCCATATATGCTCTATGTAAAGTAGAGCCTGTATTGGAGCAAGAAAAAAATGGTTTCCTCCGCTGTCAGATTCCTCCACTTAAGGATGAGACAATTGAGGAAAAAGTACAGCTTCTTCTAGAAGGAATGCTTGTATCCTTACAAACGATTGAACTTGATTATGGACAATATATGAAAATTCAATCATAAAAACTTCATTTATAGGAGGTGGAACAAATGTTCGTAAGATTAGACCTTCAATTCTTCGCTTCTAAAAAAGGGGTAGGTAGTACAAAGAACGGTCGTGATTCAATCGCGAAACGTCTTGGTGCAAAACGTGCTGATGGTCAATTCGTTACTGGTGGATCTATTTTATACCGTCAACGCGGTACTAAAATTTACCCAGGAGTAAACGTTGGCCGTGGTGGTGACGACACTCTATTCGCAAAAGTTGACGGAGTTGTTAAATTTGAGCGTTTAGGCCGTGACCGCAAACAAGTAAGTGTATACCCAGCTGCGCAAGAAGCGTAATCGTTGCACATAAAACTCTAACCACATGGTTAGAGTTTTTATTTTTATGAACAATCGTACGTTTAGAATGTAGTGTTATTTTTCAAGGTTTGGTATAATTTTTAGACAAGATTCGAAATCACAAATGTTGTCTTAATGACATTTGAATTTTAGGGGAAATGACATGAATAAAAATTGGAGTACAATTGATGTTTTAAAACATACACGTCACGATTGGTTAAATAAAATACAATTGATTAAAGGGAATATCTCACTAAATAAACTTGAACGGGTTAAGACCATTATCGAAGAAATTGTAATAGATGCTCAAAATGAAACGCAACTAACAAATTTACAAATTCCAACCTTTGCTGCACTTATCATGACTTTTAATTGGGAACCTCATAAATATCAATTAGACTATGATCTAGTCGGCGATATTCGAAACCTATCAAACCACGATAAGGATTTAGCTGAATGGTCTACACAATTTTTTACCATGCTTGAAGAAGCAGTAGACGAGCGAGGAGAAAATCATTTATCGCTCACGATAGACTGTTCAACAGAGGAAACTCGATTCTTTTTTGATTTTAGTGGAATACTAAAAAATAAGGATAATCTAACAAATTGGCTATCAACAGTGAGCCAATCTGAACAATTTCCGAAACTAACGGAATACAAAGTACATAATAAAGAAGTAAGTCTAACAATACATATTGCATAAAGTTTAATGTGCATAAATAACCGGAGGTAAGACATGTTTGTTGATCAAGTCAAAGTGTATGTAAAAGGTGGTGACGGTGGCAATGGAATGGTTGCATACCGTCGTGAAAAATATGTTCCAATGGGCGGTCCAGCAGGTGGAGACGGCGGAAAAGGTGCTGACGTCATATTCGAGGTAGAAGAAGGACTTAGAACCTTAATGGATTTCCGTTATCAACGGCATTTTAAGGCAAAGCGTGGCGAACACGGAATGTCTAAAAATCAGCACGGAAAAAATGCAGAGCCGATGCTTGTAAAAGTACCACCTGGAACGGTCGTAACAGATGATGATACAGGTGTGGTTATTGCGGATTTAACTCAGCATGGTCAAAGAGCCGTCATTGCGAAAGGTGGTCGTGGTGGAAGAGGTAACTCGCGATTTGCGACGCCTGCCAACCCAGCGCCGGAAATCGCTGAAAATGGTGAGCCTGGACAGGAGCGATATGTCAGACTTGAACTTAAAGTGTTAGCTGATGTTGGTCTCGTCGGATTTCCAAGTGTCGGAAAATCAACCCTGTTATCCGTTGTGTCAGCAGCCAAACCAAAAATTGCAGAATATCATTTTACAACGATTGTGCCAAATCTTGGAGTTGTAGAAACAGAAGATGGACGCAGCTTTGTGATGGCTGATCTTCCAGGTCTAATTGAAGGTGCACACCAAGGTGTTGGCCTCGGACATCAATTCCTACGGCATATTGAACGAACTAGAGTCATCGTTCATGTCATTGATATGTCTGCGATGGAAGGTCGAGATCCTTACGAGGATTATTGCACAATCAATCAGGAATTAAAGGAATACAATCTTCGTTTAACTGAACGTCCGCAAATTATTGTTGCAAATAAAATGGATATCCCTGAGGCAGAAGAGAATTTAAAAGTATTTAAAGAGAAACTTCAGGATGATGTGAAAATTTTTCCGATTTCGGCAATTACGAGACAAGGTCTTCGTGATCTTCTATATACGATTGCTGACTTACTTGAAACCACTCCAGAATTTCCACTTGAGGTGGAGGAAGAGACAAGTACGCATCGCGTAATGTACCGTCACGAAAAAGAAGAAGTTGATTTTGTGATCTCACGTGAAAGCGATGGCTCATTTGTGATTACTGGGGAACGAATTGAGAAACTCTTTAAAATGACTGATTTTACAAGGGATGAGTCAGTAAAACGATTTGCCCGCCAATTAAGGGGAATGGGAATCGACGATGCTCTTCGTGAAAAAGGTGCAAAACACGGGGATATCGTAAAATTACTCGAATATGAATTTGAATTTATAGAATAAATAGAAGGTAGTGGGGGGAGGAGCTTACATGGATGGCAAATTCTATCTTGTTCGTGAGGATGTTCTTCCAGAAGCGGTTCGAAAAACCCTGGATGCGAAGGAATTATTAGACAGTGGGCAAGCACAGTCAATTGCAGAAGCTACACAAAAAGTAGACTTGAGTAGAAGTGCTTATTATAAATATAAAGACACTGTCTTTCCTTTTCACACAACGGTTAAAGAAAAAATTATCTCATTGTTTTTTCATCTAGAAGACCGATCTGGTACACTTTCACAATTACTAAGAACGGTAGCAGACACCGGCTGTAATGTATTAACAATCCACCAAACAATTCCGCTTAGAGGAAAGGCGAATGTAACACTTTCGTTAAATACATCAGGTATGCATGGTGAAGTAACTGACCTCCTTGCTAAACTTCGAAAACTCGAATTCGTTGATAAAGTTGAAATTCTTGGAACAGGAGCATAGGGGGAGACTTAAGATGACGATTACGAATGTGGGATTTTTAGGTCCAAATGCAACATTCACAGCACAAGCGGTTTCGGCATTATTTCCAAGTGAAAATAACAAACCGTACCGTACAATTCCTGCATGTATTGATGCAGTGGAAAATGGGGAAGTCGATGTAGCCGTTGTTCCAATTGAAAATACAATTGAAGGAACTGTAAATTTAACAATTGACTATTTAATTCACGAAAAACAATTGAAAATAGTGGGTGAAGTGATCATCCCGATAAAGCAACATTTAATGGTGCACCCCGAGAATACAAACGATTGGGAAAGAATCGATGGCATATATTCACATCCACATGCGATCGCCCAATGTCATAAATTTTTATATAATAGCTTTCCGAATATCCAGCCGATTGAAACCAGTTCAACAGGTGCAGCAGCAAAATTTGTAAGTGAACATCCAGACCAAAAACTAGCAGCAATCGCAAACTCATTTGCAGCAGAAGAATATGGATTAACGATTGTTAGACATGATATCCATGATTTTAACAACAATCATACTCGATTTGTTGTCCTTCATAAAGAGATGCTAGAATTAGATGTTAAAAGAGACAATACAGGAAATAAAACCACTTTAATGGTTACATTACCATCAGACCAGGCTGGAGCCTTGCATCAAGTATTATCTGTATTTGCATGGAGAAAATTAAACTTGTCAAAAATTGAATCAAGACCTATGAAAACAGGGCTTGGTAATTACTTTTTTTTAATTGATATTGAACAAAAAATGGATGATATTTTAATCCCAAGTGCGATTGCTGAATTAGAGGCACTGGGAAGTGGTGTCACCGTGTTAGGTAGCTATCCATATTATCGAATCTAAGACTTGACCATTGGTTGAGTCTTTATTTTTTACAGCGTGTGAAGTATCATTGCTGCACATAATTTGTGAAGCCTACGCATAAGTTGTGATGAGAAATAGTGGCAATTTGCCTATTTTGTCATAGTATGTATTGACTTATGTATAGGAGGGGAAAATCGCGTGAAGATCCATATCGTTCAAAAAGGCGACACCTTATGGGAAATTGCAAAAAAATACGGAGTCGACTTTAATGAACTAAAAGCTGTCAATACCCAGTTAAGTAATCCGGATATGATTATGCCAGGTATGAAAATTAAAGTGCCTACCGGAACTGTTCATGTAAAAAAAGAAGCACAAATTGGTGGAGTTAAGCAAAAGGAAGCTCAAATTCATGTAGCACCTAAAAAAGAAGCACAAATTCAGCATCCGTTTGCTACTATTACTCCACAACCATTTCCAGTGATGGAAATAGAAGAAGAAGAAGAGGAGGTAAAAGGAGTGGAAACTGGACCGTATATTCCTCAAATGCCACAGATGCCAGCAGCACCGCCACCACAGCCTGTTATGCCACAGATGCCGCAATATCAGCCACTAGAAATCGATATCAATAATTATAATTTGATGCAACAAATGACAACGGCACCACAGAATGTTTTACCAGGGATGTTTGCACCAGAAGAAGAATTAGAGGAGGATTTTGAAGCTCAAATGCCACAGATGCCTGTAATGCCACAAATGCAACAAATGCCGGTACAACAGCCGCCAATGTTCAATAATTGTGTGCCCATGACACCGGTAATGCCAGGAGATGGTTTTAATTATTTTCCAGGATTTCAAGGTGGATTACCGCCACAGGGGCCGTTTAACCCAATGGGTGGATTCCCACGAACAGAGGGTGTAAAAGAGAAAGTAAAAGAACAAATGGCACCAATGCCGATGCCAATGCCACCTGTTCAAATGCCGCCACAGCATCCATTTGAAATTGATATAAATAATTTTAATATCATGCAAGCACAAACGCAAATGCCCCAAATGGTTGCAGGGGTAGGAGAGGAAATGGAAGAATTACCTGAAATGCCACAAATGGCACCAATGCAAGCACCACCGTTTCCAATGGGCCCTTGCGTACCAGTTACACCTGTAATGCCAGGTTCTGGTTTTAATGGAGGATTCCCCGGTGGGGGGGCAATGCCGTACGGACCTGGAATGCCAATGCAAACTGCACCGCAAGCCGTAAGTCCAGCAATGAATCCATACCCAGCACCAGGTTTTGCAGGTCCAATGAATCCACAAATGATGCCATCTCAATACTATAATCAAAGGGATTGTGGTTGTGGTGGACCTAAGGAGCCGTTGGTAGGACAATTTCCACAACAAGGGATTCCAATGGGGCAACCAGGATTTCAGGGACAATTTCCACAACAAGGGATTCCAATGGGGCAACCAGGATTTCAGGGACAATTTCCACAACAAGGCTTCCCAATGGGGCAACCAGGATTTCCAGGACAATTCCAACCACCAGTTCAAGGTGGATTTCCAGGATATCAAGGTGCACCGTATGGCATGAATCCAAATCAACAAATGGCATTCAACCCAATGTTTAACATGCCGGATGTCGATGATGACCTAGAAGATTAATCAATTAATTAATTTGTAAGGGCGAATAAAAAATTCGTCCTTTTATTTTTTGTTGTGCATATCAAAAAATGTTTGAGAAAAAATAGAAAAACATCAAAAATTATTGCCCAGAATCTTTATTTCCTGCAAATAAGTAACAGAAATAATCCCCCTTGGATAAGCCAAGCTAAAAGATGAACATTAAATTATGTTCAAAAGGTCAAAGGGGGTTATTGTATTGAGGAAAATACTCTATTCAGTTTCAACTGCAGCATTATTGCTTGGAGGCCTGACGGCTTGTAATACTAATCAAGGGGCAGCGCCGAATAAGGATTATAATGATAACGCAAGACCAATTGGGTATTACTCAAACGAAAATGATCGTGACCGTAATGACCGGAACGGAAATGGATATCGTCTGCGCGACAACGATGGCCCATTAACAGAGATAATGGACCGTAATGGCAACAATTTCAACAGGAACGATCGCACCGGGGTAATGAACAACAGAAACGATAGAAATAACAGAACCGGTATCATGAACAACCGAACAGACGGAAATAACGGAATGGGTGTTTACAACAACGATAAAACGATGAAAAACCGTCCTGGAATTATGAACTATCGCGATGAACAGCGCCGAAATGGCATCATGAACAATCGTGATGGACGTACAATAAACCCTTTTAATGATGGTAATCCAAATACAATTGGATATAACAAGCATGGTTATGCTGACCGTAACTATAGCAGTCATCTTAATGACAATAACCATCAGGTGCAAACCTATGGATATTATAACGACAAAGGAAATTTAGTTCGTAAAATTTCCGAAAGGGCTGCTAAGGTTAAAAATGTCGATGATGCTCGTGTGATCGTCACAGACGATAATGTTTTGGTTGCAGTTGATACAAATGACAATAACAACAATAATAATGTCCAAAATGCGGTGGAAAAAGCAGTTGCACCATTAGCTGGTAATCGAAATATCAATGTTGTGACAGATGAAGGTACTTTTACCCGAGTCCGTGATATCGATAATGACATTCGCAATGGAAACAGACGCGAAACCATCGATGCTGACATAAAAGACCTTTTTAACAACATTGGCAATACGATTAAAGCACCATTTACAAATGATAATAGAGGTTAAGTATAAGTTAGTATGATGGGATGTCCTTTGGGGCATCCTTTTCTAATGAAAAAGAAAAGGGTGAAAAAATATTGGATAAACCTGTTAATTTTGGTCACACTAATGGGTGTAAGGCGGTCAAAGTTGTTGGCAACTAATTGTATGAGGTGATGCCAAAATGAGAACGATAGCAAAAGTGATCGTTTGTCTAGTAGTTGTATTCATATTGCCAAGCTTTTCAGGGAATAGTGCAGAATTAACCGAGGAAAATAATGATACAGTTCAAGAGGTGAATGGCCCGTTAGAAGTCACGGTCATTCTTGAACGCGTTTATGTGGACGGTGAGGTAAGTGAAGAAATATTGAAAGAAACAATCCTATCAATGGAAGATTTTTGGGCTCAATACGAGGATTGGAGCTTAGTTCACCATGATGAAGAACAGGTTGTTTTCCAACAGCGTATAGATGATATTTCGCCATTACTTAAAACAAATGGCTATTTTGGTTTAACTGAAGATGGGATTTTATCTATTTTTAATGGGAAACCTGATGAATCTGATAAGGTCATTCAATCATTCTTTCAAATTGATGTAGAAAAGCTTGAAAGTTACCAACATGATTTATTAAAAAAAGGCATCAAGATTGGTACAAAGGATGAATATATAAACGTAATTGAAACGTATAAAACATATACATCTTCCCCTTAATAAAAAGACACTTGAGAGACTAGGAAAGCTTCTAGTCTCTCTTTTATTTTAGTCTTTTTTTGATGAATATGATAAAATGATGTACAGCAAAGTAGGGGAGAGAAGACGTTTGATTGAATTTATTAAAGGGACGGTTGATTCTATCAATCCTGAATATATTGTAGTCGAAAACAACGGAGTAGGATATCTCATTTATACACCTAATCCATTTGTTTTTAAAAGGGAGAGTCAGGAAACCGTTTATACATATCAGCATGTTAGAGAGGATATATTAGCTCTCTATGGCTTTAAGACACGTGAAGAACGTGCTTTATTTTTGAAGTTGCTAAATGTTACCGGGATTGGTCCGAAAGGTGGGCTAGCGATTCTTGCCTCTGGTGAACCGGAACAGGTCATTCGAGCGATTGAAAATGAGGATGAAAAATATTTAGTGAAATTCCCGGGTGTTGGGAAAAAGACAGCACGCCAAATCATTTTAGATTTAAAAGGAAAACTTCATGACCTGATGCCTTCTTTACATCCTGATTTATTTTCTGATGATCATGAACTTGTGGCAGATATGAGTCATACAGAACTTGATGAAGCTGTAGAGGCTTTAAAAGTATTAGGCTATGCCGAGAGAGAAATCAATAAAGTATTGCCAGAATTAAGAAAAGAAAAACTATCAACGGATTTATACATTAAAAAGGCTTTACAAAAGCTATTAAAATAAGGAGGTTGCTTGAATGGAGGACAGAATCGTTTCAGGTAGTACGAATTACGAAGAGTCAGCAATCGAGCAAAGCCTTAGACCACAAACATTATCCCAATATATTGGACAAGAAAAGGTAAAATCGAATTTATCGATTTTTATTGAAGCGGCAAAAATGAGGCAAGAAACCTTGGACCATGTATTATTATATGGACCTCCAGGACTGGGGAAAACAACGCTTGCTACCATTATTGCAAACGAAATGGGCGTGAATATTCGTACAACCTCAGGTCCAGCGATTGAAAGACCAGGAGATTTAGCAGCCATTTTAACAGCACTTGAACCAGGTGATGTTCTCTTTATTGATGAGATCCATCGCTTACAGCGCTCAATCGAGGAAGTTTTATATCCAGCAATGGAGGATTTTTGTTTAGATATTGTGATTGGAAAGGGAGCAGGAGCACGTTCTGTTCGGCTTGATTTGCCACCCTTTACGTTAGTTGGAGCAACCACAAGAGCTGGTTCTTTATCCGCACCACTCCGGGATCGATTCGGAGTGCTTAGTCGGCTCGAATATTACAATGAAAATCAACTTGCTGATATCGTCACAAGGACAGCGGAATTATTAGAAGTTGAAATCGAAGCCCAGGCCGCACATGAAATTGCCAGAAGGTCGAGAGGAACACCACGGATTGCCAACCGCTTGCTAAGGCGGGTTAGAGATTTTGCTCAGGTACGTGGTGACGGTACGATCACGACAAAAATGGCCGATACGGCCTTAGAATTACTTCAGGTTGACCGTTTAGGACTTGACCATATTGACCATAAATTACTTAAAGGAATCATTGAGAAGTTTCGTGGTGGTCCAGTTGGGTTGGAGACTATTTCAGCTACAATTGGAGAAGAGGCTCATACGATTGAAGATGTTTACGAGCCTTATCTTCTTCAAATTGGGTTCTTGCAGCGAACCCCACGTGGTCGAGTTGTAACAGAGCTTGTTTATCGACATTTTCAAATTGAGGTTCCAAAGGAGTAAATTTTAATCAAATGCGCCTTGGCGTATTTGTGCCCGATTTTTTCGAGCATGCTCGAAAATTTCCTTTGAAAAATCGTGGCATCCGCCGGAGGCTTTTTAACTTTATTCAGTTAAGTTTTATCAAAAAAATGCGTACTATAGATATTTGTTCCAACACTACATAAGGAGTGAATAAAGTTAAAATGGGGAAAATGCTAATGATAATGGGGATCTTACTTTTAGTTGTGGGGTTTGTCATGCACTTTATTGGGAAGTTACCAGGAGATATTATTGTGAAAAAAGGGAACACAACCTTTTACTTTCCCATTGTTACATCTATTGTAATTAGCATCATATTATCATTGATTTTTTACGTATTTGGTCGATTTCGTTAAAAGCTATTAGAAATAAGGTGAAAACATGAAAGTAGATTTATTTGATTTTGATTTACCAGAGGAATTAATTGCACAAACCCCACTAGAAAACCGAGAGGCTTCTCGCCTAATGGTAGTAGATAAGGAAACTGGTGAAATTACTCATACTCATTTTCGCTCCATCCTTTCATACCTCAACAAAGGAGATTGCTTAGTCTTAAATGATACACGTGTATTGCCAGCAAGACTTTATGGCGTAAAAGAGGATACAGGCGCAAAAGTGGAGGTACTATTATTAAAACAAAAAGATGGAGATACATGGGAGACACTTGTGAAACCTGCTAAACGGGTGAAGGAAGGGACTGTGTTAACCTTTGGTGATGGCCGATTAAAAGCAACTTGTACAGACATCGGGGATCATGGTGGTAGGATGTTGGAATTTCACTATGAAGGAATTTTTTATGAGGTATTGGATGCATTAGGTGAAATGCCACTTCCACCCTATATTCATGAACAATTAGATGATAAAGAAAGATATCAAACCGTGTATGCCAAGCATCGGGGCTCTGCTGCAGCACCCACTGCTGGACTTCATTTTACAGAAGAACTTCTCCAGGAAATTCGTGACAAGGGTGTACATACCGCATTTATAACCTTGCATGTTGGTTTAGGAACCTTTCGTCCGGTAAGCTCGGATACGATTGAAGATCATGATATGCATTCAGAATTTTACCAGATGACCGAGGAAACCGCTAAATTATTAAATGATGTGAAGACAAGTGGAGGAAAAATTATTTCTGTCGGAACTACCTCTACAAGAACACTTGAAACCATTGTGAAAAAACATGGGAAATTTGTAGAATCAAGTGGTTGGACAAGTATATTCATTTATCCTGGATATCAATATGAAGCGATTGATGGACTCATCACAAACTTCCATCTTCCAAAGTCCACACTCATCATGCTGGTTAGTGCGTTAGCAGGGCGCGAGAATATCCTTCATGCCTATAACGAAGCAGTAAAAGAACGCTACCGATTCTTTAGTTTCGGAGACGCAATGCTTATAAAATAAATTGGAATTTTAGGTAGTGGCATACCACTACCTTTGAAAAAGGAGACAGTTATCAGTGACAGCAATAAGATACGAACATATTAAGACCTGTAAGCAGACAGGTGCGAGGCTTGGAATTGTACATACGCCTCATGGTTCTTTTGAAACACCGGCATTTATGCCTGTTGGAACCCTTGCCACGGTAAAAACAATGTCACCTGAAGACCTAAAAGAGATGGGTTCTGGCATTATATTAAGTAATACCTATCATTTATGGTTAAGACCAGGCCATGACATCATTAAAGAAGCTGGTGGCTTACATAAATTCATGAATTGGGATAGAGCGATCCTAACCGATTCCGGTGGTTTCCAAGTATTTAGTTTAAGTCAATTTCGTGAAATTAAGGAAGAAGGTGTCCATTTCCGAAATCACTTAAATGGTGATAAATTATTTTTATCTCCAGAAAAGTCGATGGAAATTCAAAATGCACTTGGCTCAGATATTATGATGGCATTTGATGAATGCCCACCATATCCAGCTAGCTTTGAATACATGAAAAAATCGGTTGAACGTACGAGTCGCTGGGCAGAAAGATGTTTAAAAGCACATAATCGCCCTCAGGACCAAGGACTTTTTGGGATTGTCCAGGGTGGTGAATATGAAGAACTTCGTAAGCAAAGTGCAAGAGATTTGGTTTCCTTAGATTTTCCAGGTTATGCTGTTGGTGGGTTATCAGTTGGTGAGCCTAAAGACGTAATGAACAAAGTTCTTGAATTTACGACACCACTTTTACCAACTAATAAACCTAGATATTTAATGGGGGTAGGTTCACCAGACTCTCTAATTGATGGAGCCATCCGTGGTATTGATATGTTTGACTGTGTTTTACCTACTCGAATTGCACGTAATGGAACACTTATGACAAGTGAAGGTCGATTAGTTGTGAAAAACGCAGAATATGCGCGTGATTTTAGACCACTAGATGAAAATTGCGATTGCTACACTTGTAAAAATTATAGTCGTGCCTACATTCGTCATTTAATTAAAACAAGCGAAACATTTGGAATTCGACTTACTACTTATCATAATCTTCATTTTCTGTTAAAATTAATGGAGCAAGTCAGACAAGCGATTCGTGAAGATCGTCTTGGAGACTTCCGTGAAGAATTTTTTGAGCGATATGGTTTCAATAAACCGAACGCGAAAAACTTCTAATAAAATACAATAAAAATAGAAATACATGGGAGGTGAAATGAATGGAAGGTATTTTAGGTACAGTTGGTCCTTTAGTTCTAATGTTTGCGATTTTCTATTTCTTGTTAATTCGTCCACAGCAAAAGCGTCAAAAAGCTACTGTCCAAATGCAGTCTAACCTTGCAAAAGGTGATAAGGTAGTTACCGTTGGTGGTTTACATGGAATTATTGATTCAATCGATGAAAATAAAGTAGTCATTAAATCAGGTAATGCGAATCTTACATACGACAAACAGGCAGTTCGTGATGTCATTAGGGACTAATTGAAGTCAAAAAAGAGCGTTTATGACGCTCTTTTTTTATTTCCATTTATTAAGCTTCTCTTCTTGATGGAGTGGTCATATTAACTCCGAAAATGCCACCAATGACCGCAGATGCTAAAAAGCCAACATGGTACATCGATTGCTCTGCTGTGAAAGTAGAATCATAGCCTAAAAATTGTACGATAAACACAATGATGGAATATAAAACCCCAGTTCCTCCACCAATTAGCCAACCTTTTTCCTTTCCTTTTCCCCCTGATACAAAACCTCCAACAAAAAGCGCAAGGAAGGAAGCACCTAAAATCACCCAAGACATTGATGATTCTTGAAGTGAAGTAAATCGCAGTAATAGTGAAATAAGCAAACTAGATACAATAACAATTACAAAAATTGCTACTACTCCATAGACCATTGCAACACCCATTTTTCTCATTACGTTTCTCTCCCCCTCTTTTTCCTACAGAAATCCCTTAGTACGAGCATATTCGTGTCCATTATGAATTAGAATAAAAAGTACGAACTTTTCTTGTCCACCTAAATAGTACTGGAAAAACTTATGAAAAAACTTTTTCTTCAAGTTGTGCAAACTAAGGTGTACCATGCTTTTTAATCATTTCTCATAGGACAGGAGGGTTTCACTTGGAGGAATACCTCATCATTATGGGGAGAACTGTCTTACTTTATGTGATTATTCTTTTGATTTTTCGATTGATGGGTAAGCGTGAAATAGGTGAACTTAGTCTCTTGGATTTAATTGTATCGATGATGATTGCGGAAATGGCTGTCATTGCAATTGAATCCCCAAAAGATCCCATTCTGCATTCTGTCATACCGATGGCATTACTAATGGTGATTCAATACTCGCTCGCCCTCCTTTCATTAAAAAGTAAAAAAGTAAGAGAAATCATTGATGGTAAACCAACTGTCATTATTAATAGAGGAAAAATCGATGAAAATGCCATGAGAAAACAACGATATAATCTAGATGACCTATTGATGCAGCTACGAGAAAAAGATGTGAAAAACTTAGCAGATGTGGAGTTTGCCATATTAGAATCTTCAGGTGATTTGTCTGTTTTAACAAAGAGTCAAAACCAACCTTCTCAGTCGGCTGATTATTCAATTGATGTACCACTCATCCTTGATGGTCAAATCCAGGATGAACATTTAAAACAAATCAATAAAACAGAATTTTGGCTGCGTTCTGAAATAAAAAAGTTGGGGCATAACGATATAAAGAAAATTTCCTATTGCAGCTATCATCATGGGAAACTACATGTAGATATCAAGGACGAAAAAAGGTAACCAAATCGGCTACCTTTTTGTCTCTTATAACAGCAATGCAAGTTTTGGACCAATGAATGGTATTCTCTTCACTTCTTCCTTTGTTAACAGCTTAAAAACAAACAGGAATACGATATAAATGAATGATGTTACGGTGATTGCTACGAGTGTTCGGGTAGCAATGGAGCTATCTGTAAGAAATAGTTGATAAAAATAGTGACCACCAACCCCAGCCAAAACCATTGTGATACCACTCTTAAGATAATCCCGAATATAGAAGCTATAGGAAATTACCTTCACAATCGTTGAAAAATGAAGCAAGGTAACAAGCATCATCCCGAGGACAATGGCAAGCGCAGCCCCCATGATTCCAAGAGAGGGTCTTGTTGCAAGAACAAAGATCGCAGCTGTTTTAATGATATTACCGATAAAACTATTAATCATCGCAGCCTTTGCCAAATCAAGTGCCTGCAGTGTTGCTTGAAGAGGACCTTGAAAATAATAAAAGATAAAAAACGGTGCCATTACCTTAATATAGATAGCTGAATTGCTATTTCCATACATAAGTTCCATAACAGGTGAAGCAAACACATATAAAACGACGATGGCCAACCCACCTGACACTAGTGATAAACGTAACGCCTGTTTAAGGCGGTATTCAATTAATAATGTTTGTTTTTTTGCTGCAGCTTCACTAATGGAAGGAACAAGAGCTGTTGACAAGGAAGTTGTGATAAAAGATGGAAGCATGAGCAGTGGTAACGCAAAACCCGTTAACTCTCCATATTGCCTTGTTGCCAGATGAGTAACCACACCAGCTATCGCTAAACTTTGTGCCACAACAATCGGTTCAAAAAACCACGAGATGGACCCAATTAATCTACTTCCCAATGTGGGTACTGCAATTCGTGTCAAATCATGAAAGGTTTCTTTCCCGTGTTTAGCCGATTTGAAAAAATTCTTTCGGATTCGAATCCGTTTTTTTATTTTAAACATAAAGAATAAATAGATTAATGACATTAATTCTCCAATAACAGCTGAAAGCATTGCACCTGCTGCGGCGTATTCAATTCCCATTGGAAGAAATGCTTTCGTGAATACATACACTAATGTAATCCTGACAACTTGTTCGATGACCTGTGAATAGGCAGGCGGCTTCATATTTTGACGCCCCTGGAAATAGCCGCGAAGAACAGACGATATTGCCACAATCGGAACAATTGGTGAAATGGCTAATAAAGGATAATAGGTCCTTTGGTCAGTAAGTAAAGTCTCAGATAAGAGTGGTGCAAGAAAAATCATCATTGGTGTAAAGATAATACTTAATATACCTGTTATTGAAAGAGAGACCACTAGAATTTTTTTAATTCTTCTTTTATCACCCTGCGCCTCTGCTTCAGCTACCAACTTTGAAATGGCTACTGGCAGTCCCATCTGAGTTAACGTAATGGTAAGTACAAACGTGGGGATTGCCATCATATAAAGCCCGACACCTTCTTCACCAATAAGCCTGGCAACAACAATTCTATTTATAAATCCTAATATTCTTGTAATGAGTCCTGCGATAATTAAAATTAATGTTCCTTTAAGGAATGTTTGCTTTGACAATTCATTTTCCCTACCTTCTCAAAAAAGGTGATATCATTTACAATTAACTATATGCAAGGTATGTGGCCAAGCATGACAAGTATTCGTTAACTTTATTTAGTAGAAGCTCTTACTTCTACTAAATAAAGTTAAGCCTCCGGCGGGTGCCTTAGATTTTCAAAGGAAATTTTTCGAGCATGCTCGAAGAAATCTGGGCGCAAATACGCCGAGGCGTATTTGATTATTAGGAGAGATGACGAGTGAACCAAGCTGAGACTCACATGTATGACAAGTTTCGTGAAACAGTTCGTCCATTTTTAAAAAGTAAGTTGGAGGAATTCGAACTGTACGGATATGACAGTGTGAAAGAGGAAGAACTTTGGGAGTTCTTAAAAAATAAAAAATGGAGAAAAGAAAAAGAAGAGAAACTTTTATATCAAATTGCGAGCGATATTTTATCTGTTAAAGTTGGAGAATATATGAATTATGCAACTGTAGAAGCTTTTAAAGGACCAAATTGGTTTGAAGGCGAAGGAAAAGATGTACTAGAAAAGTTACTCTAATTTTTAGTAATTATAAAATATTTTTGATGTGGCTCATCAAATAAGAAAAGCTGCAATTGACATGAAAATCGCATTGTTTCATAATTGTGATGGAGGGCTTAATGGACAAGCTCTAATTTTTTGAGCTCATAAATATAAAATTTGGTACGTAGTTTTGGATGTCTAGCTCCAGGCGCCATTGGCTCTCGGGTCTAAGTCACTCGCTTCTGAAGGCAAAAAAACGCCTTCTGTCAGCGTTCGTCTTATGCTTGTCGCCGATAGTCGGGCGCCTTGTGCTTTTCTAATTAAAGGAGGATCTACATACATATGGTTAAAAAAGGCCGCATCGTGGTGTTCTTTGTATTGGTGCTTCTCTTTGGTGCCTTAATCGGAGTTACTGGTACAGATACCGCAAAAAACATTAAATTGGGACTCGATCTTCAAGGTGGTTTTGAAATTCTTTATGAGGTAAAGCCAGCGAAGAAAGGCGATGTCATTGATAAAGAAGCCCTAGTTAGTACGGTAAATGCATTAAATAACCGTGTTAACGTGCTAGGGGTAAATGAGCCTAATATTCAAATTGAAGGTAAAGATCGCGTCCGTGTGCAATTAGCGGGTGTAGAAGACCAGGAAAAGGTTCGTGAAATTCTATCAACCCAAGCTAAGCTTACATTTCGAGATGTGAACGATAACGTATTATTGGACGGTTCTCAACTAGCTCAAAATGGGGCTAAACAATCATTTGATGAAATGGGTAGTCCGGCTGTTTCCTTAACAGTTAAAAACTCAGATGACCTCAAAAACGCTACACAAAAAGTTCTGGACTTGGCCCCGAACAATTTAATGGTCATTTGGTTAGACTTTGAAGAAGGTGTAGATTCCTTTGAGGCTGAGAGTAAAAAACCAAATCCAAAATATCTTTCTGCGGCAACCGTTCGTCAGGTATTTAACTCAAAATCGGTATCAATCGAAGGTGGTAATTTTACGGTTGATTCTGCAAAAGAACTTGCTTCCTTGTTAAATGCAGGAGCACTCCCTGTTGATTTGGAAGAAATCTATTCAACATCAGTTGGTGCAAAATTTGGTGAGCAAGCACTAAATAAAACTGTTTTTGCAGGGGCAATTGGTATTTTCTTAGTGCTTTTATTCATGCTTGTATTTTACCGATTCCCTGGTTTAATTGCTGCCATTACCTTAAGTATCTTTGTTTATTTAAACATATTAGTCTTTGACTGGATGAATGCGGTGCTAACCTTACCTGGTATTGCAGCTTTAATCCTCGGGGTAGGTATGGCTGTCGATGCTAATATTATAACCTACGAAAGAATCAAGGAAGAGATAAGGTCAGGGAAGTCCATCTTGTCTGCATATCGTACAGGTAATAAAAACTCATTTTTAACAATCTTTGATGCAAACATTACCACTTTATTAGCTGGTGTGGTTTTATTTGTTTTTGGTACAAGTGCCGTTAAAGGCTTTGCTACGATGTTAATCGTAAGTATTTTATTAAGCTTCTTAACTGCGGTATATGGTAGTAGACTTTTATTAGGCCTATGGGTTAACAGTAAATTTTTAAATAAAAAACCAAGTTGGTTTGGTGTTAAGCAAAATCAGATTCGAAATCTGGCCGATGCCGATGAAGAAGGAAATTACCCAACTAGATTTGATCGCTTTGATTTTGCAAAGCATAAGAATAAATTTTTTATTGCATCCGGAATTATGGTCATTGCGGGAATTGCAGTATTAGCAATCTTTAGACTTAATCTTGGTATTGATTTTGTTGCTGGAACTCGTATGGAAGTACTTAGTGACCATCCAATCTCCCAAGAGGAATTTACGGATGAACTAAGTAAGTTAAATCTAGAACCAAAGGAAATCATTATTTCAGGGAATAATAACGAAATAGGGGTAGCTCGATTTGCAGATGAGCTTTCAAAAGATGAAGTCAATAATGTTAAAGCGCATTTCCAAGAGCTTTATGGGGCAGACCCTAACGTAAGTACAGTCTCGCCAACGGTTGGTAAAGAATTAGCTCGAAATGCGTTTATCGCAAGTTTAATTGCGATGGCAGGCATAATCATTTATGTGGCATTCCGTTTCGAATGGCTAATGGGGCTTGCTGCGATTGTGGCATTATTCCATGATGCGTTATTTATGATTGTCATCTTTAGTGTCACTAGACTTGAGGTAGACATTACCTTTATCGCAGCCATATTAACGATTATTGGTTACTCAATCAATGATACCATTGTAACCTTTGATAGAATTCGTGAACTATTGAAGAAGAAAAAACGTGTTAAAACCTATGAAGATCTTGCGAGTGTCGTAAATAATGGATTAAGACAAACATTAGGACGTTCGGTTAATACCGCGATTACGGTAATTTTTACAAGTGTTGCGTTATTACTTTTAGGTGGACAAGCAATCACAAACTTCTCTTTTGCTTTAACAATTGGTTTAGTGGCTGGTATGTATTCATCTATCTTCATCGCAGCACAGCTTTGGTTAGTTTGGAAAACAAAGCAAATCACAAAAAAACGCCCTGTCAAAACAGAGACAGAACCACAAGCGTAACTGGTAAAGCCGTGAATATTCACGGCTTTTTAATTTGTAATATACTTGATGAGTTGTTTTCGTTTTGGTTAGACTAAAAAGCATGTGTAGAATTTCTATATTGGTAACGATGTGGGGAGGCTGAGGTTTTATTGAAGGAGAAAGATCGCTTTAAACAAGCAGAAAAGGCCATTATCATCGGTGTAGTGGGGAATATTTTACTAGCTATTATTAAATGGGTAATTGGGGTTCAATCCAATAGCCGAGCGCTTATAGCTGACGCTGTCCACTCAGCTTCAGATGTAGCAGGTTCAGTAGCAGTATACATCGGAGTGAGAGCTGCTAAAAGACCACCAGACGAGGATCATCCATATGGGCATGGGAAAGCTGAGTCAGTTTCCGCTATCATTGTTGCGGTACTGCTTGCTCTCGTTGGTTTTGAAATCGGGAAAGCATCTATCGGGGCATTTTTTAAGCCTATTGAAGTCCCTAAAACAATGGCTATTTACGCTGTTCTATTTTCAATCCTTATTAAGGAAATCATGTTTCGGTATAAATATAATCTTGGAAAAAAGATTAAGAGTGATGCACTTATTATTAATGCCTATGATGATCGTTCCGATGTGTTTGCATCGATTGCAACCCTTGTGGGAATCGTAGGTGCTATCCTAGGTGGGTATTTAGGGTTGGATTGGCTTGTTTATGCCGACCCTGTTGCGGGACTTGTTGTGGCAGTCCTTATTGTGAAAATGGCATGGGAATTCGGAACAGAAGCCATACATAATACATTGGACCATGTGTTACATGATGAAGATACAACGGAATTTAGAAAGCTTGTCATGTCTGTTCCAGAAGTAAAAAAAATTACAGAACTACATGCGCGTGAACATGGGCATTACGTAATTGTCGATTTGAAAATTTCCGTTGACCCCTATATGACAGTGGAAGAAGGTCATAAAGTCGGTAAAAAAGTAAAAGCAAAGCTAATGGAATATGCGCAAGTACAAAATGTGTTTGTCCATATTAATCCATACTCCGACGAGGATTAACGCAACTTTAGGTAAATGTCAATCATTGTAACACACCTTACACTCCTGTATAATAGTGTGGTTAAGGGGTGAAGCTTTTGTTACAATCTAAAACTCGTTGGAAGGTAAATGAATACAACCAGATAGACACAAATCTACTAGTTAAAGAATTGCAGGTTACACCTCTAGTAGCATCCCTACTTGTGAATAGAGGGCTCACAACCGTCGAATCAGCTCGTGAATTTTTAGAACCAGAACAGCTTGAGTTCCATGACCCATTTTTACTTGATCAAATGGATATTGCGATTGAGAGGATTATGAAAGCCATTGAAAATGGGGAACGAATCCTAGTGTTTGGTGATTATGATGCCGACGGTGTTAGCAGTACGACCGTTATGGTTACTGCTTTAAAAGAAAAAGGTGCACTTGTTGATTTTTATATTCCAAATCGATTTACTGAAGGCTATGGACCAAATGAAACAGCTTTTCGATGGGCAAAATCAGAAGGATTTTCGCTAATTATTACCGTTGATACTGGAATCTCAGCCCTTCATGAAGCTGAGGTTGCTAAAGAATTAGGAATTGATTTAATTATTACAGATCATCATGAAGTAGGTCCTGAACTACCAGTTGCTACAGCAATTATTCATCCAAAAAAACCAAATAGTCAGTATCCGTTTAAAGAATTGGCAGGGGTAGGGGTTGCTTTTAAAGTGGCACATGCTTTACGTGGTGAAGTTCCTACCGATTTATTAGATGTGGCAGTAATTGGGACAATTGCTGACTTAGTTCCCTTACATGGAGAAAATCGTCTCCTAGCCAAAAAGGGAATAAGAGCCTTACAAAATACCGCGCGACCAGGATTAAAAGCATTATTAAAAAAAGCAAAAATCGAAAACAATGATATATCTGAGGAAACAGTTGGATTTGCAATCGGACCAAGGATTAATGCAGTTGGTCGTCTGCAATCAGCTGATCCTGCAGTTGATTTATTAATGACAAATGATCCTGAGGAAGCCTCATATATTGCCGATGAAATTGATGAACTAAATAAAGAAAGACAGCAATTGGTTAATCAAATGACACAAGAAGCCATTCAAGAGGTTGAAGAAAATTATCCACCTTCTTCAAATTCTGTATTAGTCATAGCAAAAGAAGGTTGGAATTCTGGTGTTATTGGAATTGTTGCTTCAAGATTAGTTGATCGTTTCTATAGGCCTACGATTGTTTTAAGCATTGATTCTGAAAAAGGATTGGCAAAGGGCTCTGCAAGAAGTATTGCAGGCTTTAACCTTTATGAAAGTCTATCGACATGTCGTGATATATTACCGCATTTTGGCGGACATCCAATGGCTGCCGGAATGACTTTAAAATTGGACGATGTAAATGACCTTAGGAATCGTCTGAATGTGATTGCGAATGAAGTATTATCACCAGAAGACTTTCAACCTGTTACAACCGTTGATGCAATTTGCTGTATTCAGGAAATTTCGCTTGAATCTATTATTGAAATGAACAAATTAGCACCATATGGAATGGGAAATCCAAAACCAATCGTGCAAATTAATGATGTTGGGGTCAATACAATCCGACGTATTGGTGCAGATCAGAGCCATTTAAAAGTCGTTCTTCAGGATGAACCACATACACTAGATGGAGTTGGTTTTGGGCTTGGACATACATGTGATGGAATTTCACCATTATCAAAGGTCTCGGTAATTGGAGAGCTATCCATTAATGAATGGAACAATAGCCGAAAGCCACAAATTATGCTTCAGGATATAGCTGTTAATGAATGGCAATTATTTGATATACGGGGAATGCGCGATTTTTCTTCATATCTAAAAAAAATATGGGATGACAATCTCCATTTAATTGCATTCTCGGAATTGACAATAGATAAGCTCCAATTATCAAATCGTGAATGTAGTATTGTCTCATCCCTTGAAGAAGCATCTAAGCTTCAATTAGATTCAAAGCATGTTGTTCTTCTTGATTTACCAGATGAAGCTGAATGGATCAAGGCTCTATTTGAGACTAGCTTTCCAAATCGCATATATACCTTATTTTTCCATGAGCAGGACCATTTTTTCAGCACGATCCCAACGCGAGAGCATTTTAAATGGTTTTATGCATTTCTTGCAAAAAAAGGTCCGTTTGATATGAATCGCTATGCCCATGAGTTAGCAAAATATAGAGGATGGTCAACAGAAACAATTGATTTTATGTCACAGGTGTTTTTTGACTTAGATTTTGTTAAAATAAACAATGGATTTATTTCTTTATCAAATCAAGCTAAGAAAAGGGATTTGACTGAATCAAGAACATATCAATTGAAAGCTAGTAGAATTGAATTGGAAAAGCAATTATTGTATTCATCATATCAACAATTAAAGCATTGGTTTGATGCCATAAATATAGGTTCGCATTCGCTTGAGGAGGCAATTAAATAATGGATTTAGAAAAATTTATCGAAATAGTGGATGACTATCCAAAGCCGGGAATCAAATTTAAAGATATTACACCTTTAATGAATGACGGTGAAGCATATAAATATGCTACAGACCAGATCGTGAAATATGCTAGAGAAAAAGAAATTGATCTTGTCGTTGGACCAGAGGCCCGTGGCTTCATTATTGGTTGTCCTGTCGCATACTCACATGGTGTTGGCTTTGCTCCTGTTAGAAAAGAAGGTAAGCTACCTAGAGACGTCATTAAAGTAGAATATGGGCTTGAGTACGGAAAAGATGTTCTAACCATTCATAAGGATGCAATTAAACCAGGCCAACGTGTATTAATCACAGATGATTTATTAGCAACTGGAGGTACAATAGAAGCCACCATCAATCTTGTTGAACAACTTGGTGGTATTGTAGCGGGGATTGCATTCCTAATCGAACTAACTTACTTAGATGGCCGTAAAAAGTTAGATGGCTATGATGTACTAACACTCATGCAGTTTTAATTTCTCTATAAAAGAGCGCTCAGATTCTGAGTGCTTTTTTTAGTAAAGTTTAGTTTTTACTCGTAAAAATAGAATTTTTCATCACTATATGCAATATTTCTGTTATTTCCCTTTACAACTTTCGAGATTTTCAAGATAATAGTAACAATAACCTAATTTTATATTTAAAAAATGATTCAAAGAATTCTTTCTTTGAATCTTTAATTTCTAAAAAGGTGATAAAATCTATGGCAAACGAACAGGTGTTAACTCCTGAGCAAGTGATAGAAAAGGCAAAAGTATATTTGAACGATAACGATATCGAGTTTATTAAACATGCATATAAATTTGCAGAAGAAGCTCATAAGGAGCAATTTCGTAAATCAGGTGAACCCTACATCATCCACCCAGTACAAGTAGCGGGTATTTTAGTCGATCTTGAAATGGACCCTTATACAATTGCTGGTGGCTTTTTACACGATGTTGTGGAAGATACAAAAATTACTCTTCAAGAAATTAGCGATGTGTTTACTCCTGAGGTAGCAATGCTTGTTGATGGCGTCACAAAACTGGGGAAAATTAAATATAAATCTCAGGAAGAACAACAGGCTGAAAATCATCGGAAAATGTTTGTAGCAATGGCCCAAGATATTCGTGTTATTTTAATCAAGCTAGCAGACCGTTTGCACAACATGCGAACCCTTAAGCATCTACCACCAGAAAAACAACGCCGTATTTCTAATGAGACGCTTGAAATTTTTGCTCCACTGGCGCACCGACTAGGTATTTCAAAGATTAAATGGGAACTCGAGGATACAGCCTTACGTTATTTAAATCCACAGCAATATTATCGAATCGTCAACCTGATGAAAAAGAAACGTGCTGAACGTGAGGAATATCTTGAGGAAGTCATTAAAGAGGTTAAGCAACATGTTGATGAGGTTTCGATTAAAGCGGAAATCTCGGGGCGACCTAAGCATATTTACAGCATATATCGTAAAATGGTCCTTCAAAACAAGCAATTTAATGAAATCTATGACCTCCTTGCAGTTCGAATTGTCGTAAATAGTATAAAGGACTGTTATGCGGTACTAGGCATCATTCATACTTGCTGGAAGCCAATGCCAGGACGATTCAAAGACTATATTGCAATGCCAAAGCCAAATATGTATCAGTCTCTTCATACAACTGTGATTGGTCCGAAGGGCGACCCCCTTGAGGTTCAAATACGAACAGTTGAGATGCATCAGATTGCAGAATATGGGATTGCAGCCCATTGGGCATACAAAGAAGGCAAACAAGTGAATCAGCAATCCTCTTTTGAGGAAAAATTAACATGGTTCCGTGAAATTTTGGAATGGCAAAACGATGCATCAAATGCAGAAGAATTCATGGAGTCCTTAAAAATTGATTTATTTTCCGATATGGTCTTTGTCTTTACACCAAAGGGTGACGTTATGGAGCTACCATCTGGATCTGTTCCTATTGATTTTGCATACCGTATACACTCTGAAATTGGAAATAAAACAATTGGTGCTAAAGTAAATGGAAAAATGGTAACCTTGGATTATAAGTTAAAAACAGGGGATATCATAGAAATCTTAACATCGAAGCATTCCTATGGTCCAAGTCAGGATTGGATTAAGCTTGCTCAAACATCTCAGGCCAAAAACAAAATTCGTCAGTTCTTTAAAAAGCAACGCCGTGAAGAAAACATTGAAAAAGGTAAAGAACTTGTTGAAAAAGAGATTCGCAATCTTGAATTTGAAGTGAAGGAAATTTTAACCCCTGAAAATATCAAACGGGTTGCTGAAAAATTCAATTTTTCAAACGAAGACGACATGTATGCTGCGATCGGATATAACGGAATTACCGCAGCTCAAATCGCCAATCGTTTAACCGATAAACTTCGAAAGCAACGAGACCTTGAACAAGTTGCTGAAACAATTTCAGAGGTAAAGCAAGTACCAAATCGTTCCAAAAGACGTGATTCTGGTGTACAAGTTCAAGGAATTGACAATTTACTGATCCGCCTATCGAAATGCTGTAACCCAGTTCCAGGGGATGAAATTGTCGGTTTTATTACAAAAGGCAGAGGTGTTTCTGTTCATCGTGCTGATTGCCAAAATGTTCATACACAGGATGCCCAGCAGCGATTAATTGAGGTTGAATGGGAAAGTAATTTAAATGATCGTAAAGAGTTTAATGTGGAAATTGAAATAAATGGATTTGATCGTAGAGGTTTATTGAATGAAGTTCTTCAAGCAGTAAATGAGACAAAAACAAATATTTCGGCTGTTTCGGGGAGATCAGACCGTAATAAAATGGCAACAATCAATATGTCCATTTCTATTCAAAATGTCAGCCATCTTCATAAAGTTGTCGAACGGATTAAACAAATCCGGGATATCTATTCTGTTCGCCGTGTAATGAGTTAGGAAAGGGATTTGTCATGAAAGTCATCGTACAGCGTGCAAGGGATGCGCGTGTAATCGTTCAAAATGAAGAAGTGGGATCCATCAAAAACGGGTTAATGCTTTTGGTAGGAATCACACATACGGATACAATCGAGGATATTAAATATATCGCAGATAAGGTCGCCAATCTCCGCATCTTTGAGGATGATAAAGGAAAAATGAATTTATCACTATTAGATGTTAAAGGAGATATTCTTTCCGTATCACAATTTACATTATACGGGGATTGCCGAAAGGGAAGACGCCCTAACTTTATGGATGCAGCCAAACCTGAATACGCAGAAAAAATGTACAATCTTTTTAATGCGGAACTTCGTGAAAAAGGGATAAATGTCGAGACAGGTTCATTCGGAGCGATGATGGATGTCCAATTTACAAATGTGGGACCCGTCACATTAATTATCGAGAGTAAATAAAAATTAGCGCAAGTCGCTTGTGCTAGATAAAAAAATGCCTCAAAAGCTATTTGCTTTTGAGGCATTTTTCTGTGGTAGTCTACTTTCCTTTAAAGTATTGAGCAAGTCCATAATAAATTCCATTTGAAACATTTTCTTGGAAAGTATTTGTATTTACCGTATATTCTTCTGTTGGATTACTAATAAACCCTAATTCTAACAACACAGATGGGTTTCGGTTTTCCCGTAAAACTTGAAAATTGCCTTGACGATGCTGTCTATTTTTGAAGCCAGTATTCTTAACTAGCTCTGATTGGAGTGCTGAAGCAAGTTCAACATCAATATTTTTATAATAATAGGATGTTACTCCCCGTACATTACGGTCATAAATACTATCATAATGGATGCTCACAAAGGCATCTGCATTTCGATAATGTGAGATGCTGACCCTTGAACGTAGGCTAACATAATTATCACTATTACGTGTCATAACTACATTAGCACCAGAGGCATTTAGTTTATCAACAACCATTCTTGCTGTACGGATATTGAGAGTTTTTTCATAAGTTCCACTTACTCCAATTGCGCCACTGTCGTTACCACCATGACCAGGATCGATAACGATCGTTTTTCCTTTTAAATATTGATTCACTCCTGGTCGTTCTACAATGTTTTCTGTTCCATTAACTGAAACAAGCCAACCAGCAACATAGCCAATTTTATTTCCAGGGAGGTTTATTTTATACCAGTCCCCTTCCTTAGCAACCATTGCAAAAGAATCACCCTCGTTCGCCCGAGCAACTACTGAATGTGTGGTAGATGAACCTGAACGAATATTTGTGCCATTATAAAGAATCTTTACAGCGGTTTTTCCGGAGCTTGGTTCTTCAGCAGTCGGTGTATCCAACTGCATGTCTAAATACCAGCTAGCAACCCAGCCTTTCGTTCCGTTTGATAATGTGATGTGGCTCCAATTATTTACTTCCTCTTCAATTGTTACCTTATTTCCTTGCTTTAGGCTCCCGATAATTTTGCCAGAAAGGGAACCCTTGTCTCGAACATTTAAGCTCGATGCTGTAACAACTCCAATTTTCCCCTGGTTTGTTGGAGCTTGTGGTGTAGAAGGTTGAGAGGGTTTGTCTTCTGTCGAAGAAATACCTGCCACGAAATCCCTATGTATCCAAGCAGAGCTTCCTCCAAACACAATTTCTAACCAGTTTTCTCTCTCATTTGTAATCGTAACAGTAGCATTCTGCTTTAGCTTTCCAATGATTCTACCTTGCAAATTAGGTTGATCCCGCACATTTAAGATAGAAGCAGTAATTGTTCCGGTTTTTTTTGTGGTACTTGAATTTGAACTAGAATTTGAGTTAGTTGAACCAGATGACTGCTTTGCTGTGATAAATTGTGAGGAAACCCAACCATTATGTCCATTAAATGAAATTTTAGACCAATTCTCATTTGCCTCAAGAAACTTGGCTTCGTTTCCTTTATTTAACGAGCCGATCACTTGGAAGCTTGTTCCCGGACCACTTCGAAATCTAAGTCCATCTACGGTTGATACAACGGTTGATGATGAAGTGGTTGGTGATGAGTTAGTTTGGTTTTCTTTTATGAGCCATGATGCAACCCAGCCTGATTTTCCTGAAGAAAGCTGTAGTTTAACCCATTCATTGTTTCTATCAATGATTGTATACTTTTCTCCTTGTTTCACCTGTGCTGCTCTTCCGTAGGAAAGTCCAGGACCTTCTCTTACATTTAAAACAGGAGTATTGATGACTGCGATTGTTTCAGCCATTGTGTGTTTAGCAGGGGTTGTTGTAACTGAAAAAATAATCGCGAGTAGGAACGCTAGTCCCAATTTTAAAATCTTGTGTAACACGTAAAAGCCTCCTTGAGTAAAAAACATAGCTTTATAACAATTCGTCACAAATTAAAAAAATCCTGTTTTTTTTAGAAAGAAAATCTAAAAAAAGGGAAAGCTATAGTTTATCAAGAAAAAGGGGCGAAAAGGATGAGATTTAGCGAAAAAAGCAATAATGTTCAAAATACCGGTGGCAACGTGTTTGGAGTGGATTTTCACGATTTTATTCAAAAAGAGCAGTCTTCAACGTATGTTGAATTGGCGAGTGAATTTGGGGTTTCTGTTAGAGATGTTCGAAACTTAAAAAAACAATTACATCGTTCTTGATATAAACTTTTATTTTAAAAAATTGACGCGAGAACTTGACATGAACTGAGTTCATACGTATGATTATATAAAATTCTACAAAAATTAATATATTGAACCAGTGATGGGGAAAAGTAGATAAGATTACACATGAATAGAGAGGGAATGTCATTGGCTGAGAGCATTCCTACATGATGACTTATTGAATGAACACCTCGTAGGTTTCTCTCTGAAAAAGCAAATGTCTCTAGTAGGAGTTGAACGTTTCAGGCGTTAACTGATTGAGTGAAGACTAAAGGAATTGTCTCTAAATAAGTAGAGAATACATAGTCTTAACTAGGGTGGCACCACGGGAATCCAAGCTCTCGTCCCTACAAGAAATTGTAGGGATGGGAGCTTTTTTTGTTTCTAAGAGTAAGGAGGAGTAATAAATGGTTAATATTCCTAGAGGAACGCAAGATATTCTTCCAGGTAATGTGGAGAATTGGCAATATATCGAGGAAAAAGCGCGTGATATTTGCAAAAGATTTAATTATAAAGAAATCCGGACACCGATCTTTGAACATACAGAACTATTTTTACGAAGTGTTGGTGAAACGACAGATATCGTTACAAAAGAAATGTATACCTTTGAAGATCGCGGAGAACGAAGCCTAACACTTCGACCTGAGGGAACAGCCGCTGTTGTTCGCTCATATGTGGAAAATAAAATGTATGGGAATCCAACACAGCCAACAAAGCTATATTATTGTGGACCAATGTTCCGTTATGAACGACCACAAGCTGGGCGTTTCCGTCAATTCGTTCAATTTGGTGTCGAGGCATTAGGTAGTAATGACCCAGCTATTGATGCGGAAGTCATCGCACTCGCAATGGAAATCTACAAATCACTTGGATTGAAAAAACTAAAGCTGGTAATAAACAGCCTAGGAGATGTATCTAGTAGAAAGGCTCATCGGGATGCCCTAATCGCACACTTTTCTCCTAGAATCGATGAGTTTTGTTCAGACTGTAAATCTAGACTTGAGAAAAATCCAATGCGAATCCTTGATTGTAAAAAGGACCATGACCACGAATTAATGAAGTCTGCACCATCTATTCTCGAATACTTAAACGAGGATTCAAGTGTGTATTTCGAAAAAGTAAAATCTTACTTAACAGATTTACAGATTGACTTCGAAGAGGATTCAGGACTAGTAAGGGGATTGGATTACTATAACCATACAGCATTTGAAATTATGAGTGATGCAGAAGGCTTTGGAGCAATTACGACTCTATGTGGCGGAGGGCGCTACAATGGATTAGTAGAAGGTCTTGGCGGGCCTGAAACACCAGGAATTGGATTTGCTTTAAGTATTGAAAGACTGTTAGCAGCTTTACAAGCTGAGGGTATCGAACTGCCAGTTGAAGAGCGAGTGGACTGCTATGTAGCTGCAATTGGCGATGCTGCGTCTTCAAAATCTGTTTTATTAGTAAATGAACTTAGAAAAGCTGGCTTAGTTGCTGAGAAAGACTATTTAAATAAAAAAGTGAAAGGTCAATTTAAAGCAGCTGACAGATTACAGGCTAAATTTGTTGCCATTTTAGGCGATGAAGAATTAGAAAGAAACGTAATCAACGTGAAAAACATGGAAACTGGAAATCAAGAAGAAGTCCAAATTGAACAATTTATATCGTATATACTTGAAAAAAGTCACTAGGAGTGGAAAACATGTTTGGAAGAACCTATTATTGCGGTGAAATCACCGAGCAAGCAATTGGCGAAAAAGTATCATTAAAAGGTTGGGTTCAACGAAGAAGAGACCTAGGTGGGCTCATTTTTATTGACCTCCGAGACAGAACTGGAATCGTCCAAATTGTATTTAATCCTGAAGAATCAAAAGAATCTTTAGAAATTGCTGAGACTGTAAGAAGTGAATATGTATTGGATGTTGAAGGAATTGTAGTGGCACGCGACGAAGCAACAATAAACAATAATATTACAACTGGAAAAATTGAAATCAAAGCGACTGATGTCAAAATCATAAACGAAGCAAAAACCCCACCATTTATGATTGAAGACCGCACAGAGGTTTCTGAAGATTTACGTTTGAAATATCGTTATTTAGATCTTCGTAGACCAGCTATGTTTGAAACCTTTAAGATGCGCCATAATGTTACAAAATCAATTCGTGAATATCTTGATGGTGAAGGGTTCCTTGATATTGAAACACCTATTTTAACAAAAAGCACACCTGAGGGTGCTCGTGACTATCTTGTACCAAGTCGTGTTCACCCAGGTGAGTTTTACGCATTACCACAATCACCACAAATTTTTAAACAGCTTCTGATGGTGGGTGGATTCGATCGTTATTATCAAATTGCTCGCTGTTTCAGAGATGAGGACCTACGTGCTGACAGACAACCGGAATTTACACAAATAGATATCGAAACGTCTTTCATGAGTCAAGAAGACATCATGTACATGGCAGAACAAATGATGAAAAAGCTTATGAAGGATGTAAAGGGATTGGACATTGAACTTCCATTACCACGATTAACATATGAAGATGCAATGAATCGTTATGGTTCTGACAAACCTGATACTCGTTTTGAAATGGAATTAATCAACCTTTCCGAAGTGGTCAAGGACAGTGGATTTAAAGTATTCAGCAATGCAGTAGCTACCGGTGGACAAGTAAAAGCAATCAATGCAAAGGGTGCAGCTGATAAATATACGCGTAAAGACATCGACGGTCTTACAGAATATGTGAATCGATATGGCGCTAAAGGTCTTGCGTGGTTAAAGGTTGAAGAGCATGAATTAAAAGGTCCGATTGCCAAGTTCTTTGATGTTGAAGAGCAAAAGGCATTAAGAGCTGTTTTAGAAGCTTCAGCGGGAGACCTCCTCTTATTTGTAGCGGATAAACCAAATGTTGTAGCAGATGCATTAGGTGCACTCAGATTAAAACTTGGAAAAGAACTTGAGTTAATTGATGAGTCTAAGTTTAATTTCCTTTGGGTAACGGATTGGCCACTATTTGAGTTTGATGAGGAAGACGGTCGATATTATGCAGCACACCACCCATTTACAATGCCAGCTAGAGAAGATATCGAGCAACTAGAGAGCAAACCGTGGGAGGTAAAGGCACAGGCATATGACCTTGTATTGAATGGCTATGAGTTAGGCGGAGGTTCACTTCGTATTTTTGAACGTGACATCCAAGAGAAGATGTTCAAAGTTTTAGGATTTACAGAAGAGGAAGCAAAAGAGCAATTTGGATTCTTATTAGAAGCTTTTGAATATGGAACTCCACCACATGGTGGTATTGCATTAGGTCTAGATAGACTTGTTATGCTCTTAGCAGGCAGAACAAATCTTCGTGACACGATTGCTTTCCCTAAAACAGCAAGTGCAAGTGATCTCTTAACAGATGCGCCAAGTGAAGTTAGTAAAGCACAATTGAACGACTTGTATTTGTCGTTAAATGTTCGAAAATAGCGAACAAAACCCTTTTTGGTCAACTTGTAAACACCATTCTCGTGTGTTAATATTGTGACATAAAATAAAAGTTCAAAAAGGAGGAAGAAGAGGACCGAGTCGACAAAAGCGCCACCTCCTGTGGCATTGTCGACACTAGCACGTCCTGTGCGTCGAAATTTCAAGGCGGTGCAGCTTTGAGTACCGGAGCGTATGCAGTTAATACGTGAGGAATGGAGAAGCAAGCCAACGAAGAAATTCGATGCGTCATATTCACCGGACTTTTTGAACAACCTCTAAGTTAGAAGTCCTGATGTGTTTGTCGTATAACCTATTGTTTTGACCGAACAATAGTTTATACGGGATCCCGGAGTTTTCGTACGTGCGTAAATGCCTCATCTTTCGCTAAAAGAGGACTTACAAAAGTCGAAACAGGGTGCCCACCTGCGGTGAGCGGGTTCAAAACTAAGGCATCGACGGCACGATTGGGACTTCTACAGTCTTACCACAAAAATGAACGAAACTCTGTTTACTTTTTTGTAAACAGGGTTTTTTTAGCGTTATTCAACAAATTTCACGGATAAAATACATAATTCATATAGAAATTCTTGAATTTAGTCCGAGTATGTTATATTCTTATTCTGGTTAAAATACAGGAAACTTTTATTTTTTGATACCCGATGGAGTTGAAGATATGTTACACCAATTTTCACGAAATGAATTAGCAATAGGAAAAAATGGCGTTGAAATCCTAAAAAATAGTACAGTAGCTATCCTTGGAGTCGGTGGCGTTGGTTCATTCTCAGTCGAGGCGCTAGCCCGATCAGGAGTCGGACGCTTAATTCTTGTTGATAAGGACAATGTTGATATCACAAATATCAATCGACAGTTGCCTGCTTTACTTTCTACGGTTGGTCAGTCAAAAGTAGACATTATGAAAGAACGAATTGCTGACATAAACCCTGATTGTGAAGTAATTGCACTTAAAATGTTTTACACAGAAGAAACTTTTGAGGAATTTTTTAGCTATGACCTAGACTTTGTCATCGATGCATCTGACACAATTATCTATAAAATTCACCTCATGAAGGAATGTCTTAAACGAGATATTCCAATCATTTCAAGTATGGGTGCAGCAAATAAGATGGATCCAACGCGTTTTATGATTGCGGATATCTCAAAAACACATACGGACCCAATCGCAAAGGTGATTCGTACGAAATTAAGAAAAGAGGGAATTCGCAAAGGAATCCCTGTCGTGTTCTCTGATGAAAGTCCAATTGTGATTCGTGAAGAAATCCGTCAGGAAATCACAGATGAAAATGCTAAAATTCGAAAGGCAAAAATGCCGCCATCTTCAAATGCATTTGTTCCATCTGCTTGTGGACTGATTATGGCAAGTTATGTTGTACGTGAATTGCTCAAAGACATCAAGATCAAAAGAGTAAAGGACGAATAAAACACGTGGCCAATGCGGCCACGTGTTTTATTTTGCCAATTGTTCAAGGTTTCCGTTTTTATCCATACGAAAAGCAGGGGAATTTCGATCATCTGAATCTTCGAACATTACCAGGCGTCTTGCACGATCCATAATTTGTACAAGTGCTTGGTAGTCTTCTTGAATAATAGCCTGTTGGTCAGTTAATTTTTCAAGTTTCTTCTCAAGTTCTTTTGTTTGTTGCTTTAAAGATTCATTTTCTCGTCGTAGTCGATTATTCTCCATCTCCAATTGATTTGAAAGAAGATCATGACGTCGTAAGGATGACAAGAAAGAAATACAATCTTCAAGTGTAATGGAGTTTGATGATGGGATTAACTCGGCTGAAACCTCTTCTACGTACTGTGGTACAGGTGTTTCTTCTTTGTATGTTACCTGTAGTACTGGGATTTCATTTGCTTGTTCATTTTCTTTGTTCATTCTTTCAAGTGCTCGTTTTCTTTCTTTTCTTTGTTTTTTCGCAATTGCAATTGCTTGCTCATAATTATTGCGAACTTCGGCATTCCATCGGAACCCGCATGCTGCTGATGTACGATTTAATTTATCACCCACTTCATCGAATGCAGCTAATTGTGTTCCACCTTCTCGAATGTAGCGCAAAACTGTTTCTGCTAATAAGAGATCATCCTCATGGGACCATGCATCTTGTCTCACTTTCATATAACCAACTCCCTATTAATATTAAATGATAGATTTTTTCTTTATATCTAGCATGACCACGTTAAATTTGTTTTATACATTAATAGTTTTGTGAAAAAGAAAATACAGCTAAAGGCGTATCATGACTGTCATTTGACAATGTAAAGAGTATGTGAAGTTTTCTTTTAACCTAAAAAAATGGGAACTTTTTCATTTATAATACGTAAGTAGTATTATTGCGTAATTAAGAGTAAGTGAACGAGATTCTGCAGAATATAATCTCACAAACTGTAAGGAGGAGAAAATGTGCAACCAGTTTTACAATTAAAAAATGTCAAAAAGACAATAGGTAAAAAAGATATTATTAAAGGAATAACCTTTGATGTATATCCAGGAGAAGTTTTCGGCTTTTTAGGACCAAATGGTGCTGGAAAAACGACTACCATTCGGATGCTTGTTGGACTTATGTCTATCACAGATGGCGAAGTTATCATAAAAGGGACAAATATTGCAAAGAATTTTGAACAAGCTGTTCAGCATATCGGAGGCATTGTTGAAAACCCGGAAATGTATAAATTCTTAACAGGCTACCAAAATTTACTTCACTACGCAAGGATGGTAAAAGGTGTAACTAAAGAAAGAATACATGAAGTAGCTGAGTTGGTTGGGCTTGGAAAAAGAATCAATGATAAAGTCAAAACCTACTCACTAGGGATGCGGCAGCGCCTAGGAGTTGCACAAGCGCTCTTGCATAGCCCTTCGATTTTGATTTTAGATGAACCAACCAATGGATTAGATCCTGCCGGTATTCGTGAGGTTCGTGATTATATTCGGAAACTTGCACAAGAAGAAGGCTTGGCTGTCATTGTATCTAGTCACTTGCTTTCCGAAATGGAAATGATGTGTGACCGAATTGGTATTATTCAAAATGGTAGTTTAGTGGGAGTGCAGAAAGTTACTGAATTTATGAATGAGGAAGCTAGCATTCGGGTTCAATTTCAAGTTGGTCATATAGAAAAAGCATTATCGATTCTATCAGCTGAATTTCCAATGCTTGAAGTGAATCAAACAGAAAAAGGAATCGAAATCTTAACGGATCACGAAATGATTCCACAAATAAATGCTAGTCTTGTAAAAAATGAGATTCTAGTGTTTGGAATTACACAGCTTTCAAAATCATTAGAAGATCGATTCCTAGAGGTAACAGGGGGTAGTGGAATTGGGTAATATCATCAAACTTATTCAAAATGAAAACATGAAAATTTACCGTCGCGTCTCAACATGGATTATGCTTGTTATCTTAGTCGGAGCCGCACTAATTGTGGGAATTGTCACGAACGCAACAGCTTCTGATTCAAATGATGAAAATTGGAAACAAAACTTACAGCAACAAAATGAATCGTTTAAAGCAGATATAGAGAATGAATCTATTCCAAAAATAGCAAGGGATACAATACAAAAAGAATTAGCCATTAATGAATACCGCATTGAACATGATATAGCTCCAACCAATTCTAGGTCAATTTGGACCTATATGGGATATGCAGCGGAAATTGTTTCCTTAATTACCTTATTTACAATCGTTGTCGGTGCAAGCAGTGTTGCTTCTGAATTTACATGGGGAACGATAAAGTTATTGTTAATAAGACCAGTTTCGAGAGCAAAAATCCTATTATCTAAATATTTATCAACCATCTTGTTTGCGTTATTTTCGCTCGTTTTACTGTTTGTAGTTTCATTTATCATAGGAAGTATATTCTTTGGTAGTGGAGATTCGACACCACACCTTGTTTATAAAGATGGTGCAGTACACGAGGTTCACATGGTTTCTCATATTTTAGGGGTTTTCGGATTGAAATCAATAAATTTAATCATGATGTCGACATTTGCATTTATGATTTCAACTATTTTTAGAAATAGTGGTCTTGCTATTGGTTTAGCCATCTTCTTAATGTTTGCAGGGGTAAACGCAACAGCACTCCTAGCATCGAAATTTGATTGGGCAAAATACATCCTGTTTGCGAATACGGATTTATCTCAGTATCTTACGGGGTATGTTTTAGTTGAAGGAATGACAATGCAATTTTCAATTGTCATGTTGATTATCTATTTTGTCATTTTCAATGCACTTACATGGTTCGTGTTTACGAAACGTGACGTAGCCGCTTAAACAAAAGAGGGGAAGAAATAGCAAAGTCTATTTCTCCCCCTCTTTTTGTAATTGCTCAAGCCGATCGTATACTTTTGAAAAATATTTTTCTTGTCCATTTTGTTTCGGTTTGAAGTATTTACGATTTTTCAATAGGTCTGGTAAGTATTGCTGCTTTACCCAGCCATTCGGATAATCGTGTGGATACAGATATCCTTTACCATGTCCAAGCACTTTCGCCCCGCTATAATGAGCATCACGAAGGTGGTCCGGAATCTCCCCAATATTTCCTTTTCGAATATCCTCAATCGCCTTATCAAGAGATTTATACGCACTGTTTGTTTTTGGTGACAAACACTGTTCAATCACGACATTCGCCAGTGGAATTCGTGCTTCAGGCAGCCCTAGTCGTTCTACCGCCTGACAAGCAGCTACTGTATGAACCCCGACTTCAGGTGCAGCGATTGAAATATCTTCGTAGGCAATAACGGTTAGTCTTCTACAAATCGATACTAAATCTCCACCTTCAATCAATCTTGCTAAATAATGTAGAGCAGCATTAACATCACTACCACGGATGCTCTTTTGAAGGCAGGATAATAATGAATAGTGAAGATCCCCATCTTTATCATGGGAGAAGCCCTTATTTTCTACACATTCCTTAACAAGCTCTATATCAACTTCAACCATGTCACTATCTCTGGTTTTTGAAGCCAACACGACATCCTCTAACACATTCATCGCAGACCTTGCATCACCTTTTGTCGATGATGAAATTAGGTCGATTGCTTCCTCGCTAATTGAAATTTGCAAATGCCCAAGACCACGTTCAGAATCTGTTAATGCGCGCTGAATTAATTCCTTTATATCCTCTTTTGATAAAGGACGAAGCTCTTTTATTTGTCCACATCTACTGCGAATTGCTGGGTTTACATCATGGAATGGATTTTCTGTCGTCGCCCCAATTAACGAAACGAGACCTCGCTCCACATGTGGAAGTAAATAATCCTGTTGTGCTTTGTTAAAACGATGAACCTCATCGATAAACAGGATTAACTTGCCTTCAGCCTTGGCAGTCGAAACAGCATCCTCGATATCCTTTTTTCCTGCAGTTGTAGCGTTAATTGAGATAAAGGGCATATCGACAGTTCCGGCAATTGCCGTTGCGATCGATGTTTTTCCAATTCCAGGTTCCCCATAGAGTAATATGGAAGGAACATGTCCATTCATAATCATTTTATATAAAGCCGTATCTTTACCAATAATATGCTTTTGGCCAAGAATTTCTTCAATATGTCTCGGTCGCATTCGATATGATAAAGGTGCTTCGATTAGTGATTCAAAAAGCAAGTGATTCATCCCCTTATCCAACAGTCAAAGTTGATACTCCAACTTTATCATACGTTTTGCGATGGATAAATTCAAATACAATGCAATTTATGATATAATGTCGTGAGTTTAGAGAAAATAGAGAGATTATACAGCAAGTAGAGACGGAGTGGGAGAATGCGAGTAAAGTCTAGCTTAAGTCACCAAATGTTGAAATGGTCAACTTTTTTTATCGGCTTGTTAATTATGTCGTTGGGGATTGTTCTGATAATCAAAGCAGACCTTGGGGCATCGCCTTGGGACGTTTTACATATTGGGCTTTATAAACAAATTGGTCTTACCATTGGTACCTGGTCGATCATTGTCGGCTTTTTTATTTTGTTTCTTTCCTCATTATTATTAAAGCGACTGCCACAAATCGGTGCTTTTTTAAATATGATTTCAGTGGGTATTTTTATAGATATGTTCATGATGGTCCCGTTCCTCGTAACACCTGAAACCTTTATCGGAAAATTGATGATGATGCTGTTAGGGCTCCTTATTAATGGATACGGAATGGGAATTTACATTTCGGCAAAGGTGGGTGCTGGCCCAAGAGATAGTTTGATGTTAGCACTAACTGAAATTTCTAAGTGGAAGGTGCAATATATTCGTTCGGGAATGGAAATTATTGTGTTAACGATTGGTTGGTTGTTAGGTGGTCCTGTTTTCGTAGGAACTTTGGTATATTGTATAGGAATTGGGTATATAGCAGGTTTTGCTTTGCCACAATGTCAGAAATTGCATGATGGATTAAAACATAAACTGGATAAAACACCAGTGATTGAAGTGAATCATTTTAGTAATTAGGGGTGTGACGTGAATGAAAATATCAACTAAAGGTAGATATGGTTTGACAATCATGATCGAACTTGCAAAGAATCATGGAAAAGGACCAATTTCATTAAAATCAATTGCCGCAAAACATGAGCTTTCTGAACACTACCTGGAACAATTAATTTCACCTTTACGCAATGCAGGATTAGTAAAAAGCATTCGCGGAGCTTATGGAGGCTATATCCTTGGGGACGAACCTACAAAAATTACAGCGGGTGACGTTATCCTCGTTCTTGAAGGACCCATTAGCCCTGTAGAGGTTTTAGAGGATGAAGAGCCAGCTAAAAGGGAATTATGGATAAGAATAAGAGACGCTGTTAATGAAGTATTAGACAGTACAACACTTGAAGACCTCGCAAGCTATAGCGACGGAAACGATGCATATATGTTTTATATTTAAAAAAAACATGGCATAATCATAGTTACTTTTTAAAAAAGGAGGGCGCATTGATGCAACATATTTATTTAGATCATGCAGCTACATCGCCCATGCACCCTGATGTTGTGGAGAGTATGCTCCCATACATGACAGAGATTTTTGGCAATCCATCAAGCATTCATTATTTCGGTCGAAAAAGTCGACATGCCGTTGATGAAGCAAGACAATCAATTGCCGATAGCATCCATGCAAAGCCAAATGAGATTGTTTTTACAAGCGGTGGTACCGAGGCAGATAATTTAGCGATAATGGGAACTGCCTTTGCAATGCAAGGAAAAGGCAAACATATTATTACGTCTGCTATTGAACATCATGCGGTACTGCATACTTGTGAACATCTCGAAAAACAAGGCTACACTGTAACGTATTTGCCGGTTAATGAGGATGGACTTATTTCTGTTAGTGATGTTGAAGCGGCCCTCACGCCAGAAACCATTCTTGTAACGATTATGTTTGGTAACAATGAAGTCGGTGCACTTCAACCCATTAAGGAAATTGGAGAACTCCTTCAAGATCATCAGGCAGTATTTCATACAGATGCCGTCCAAGCATATGGACTGGTTGATATAGATGTAAATGAGTACAAAATTGACCTTCTCTCTGTTTCAGCTCATAAAATCAACGGTCCAAAAGGAACCGGATTTTTATTTATGAGAGAAGGTAATAAGGTCGCACCACTTCTATTTGGGGGCGAACAAGAAAAGAAACGCCGTGCTGGAACGGAAAATGTTGCAGGCATTGTCGGCCTACAAGCTGCTGCTCAGTTAGCCAAACGAACAATAAGCGAAAAGAATTCGTTATATCAGGAGTTTAAACAGTCTTTTGTGTCTGTCTTAAAGGAACATGATGTTAGTTTTGCGGTGAATGGCGATTTATCAAAGTCATTACCGCATGTATTAAATATCTATTTTCCAGGAACAAATGTGGAGTCCATGTTGGTCAACCTTGATTTAGCTGGAATTGCTGCATCAAGCGGATCAGCATGTACGGCTGGTTCGATTGACCCTTCACATGTGCTTGTAGCCATGTTTGGAAAGGATTCTGACCGTATCGCGTCGTCGATCCGTTTTAGCTTCGGTCTTGGAAATACCATTGAAGATATTAAAACGGCTGCATTAGAAACAGCAAAAATTGTTAAACGATTAACAAAATAGGAGGTGGAAACATGAAAGATTCAAAAGATACCCGTGTAGTAGTGGGGATGTCTGGTGGGGTAGACTCGTCTGTTGCTGCACTTTTATTAAAGGAACAAGGCTATGATGTCATCGGGATTTTTATGAAAAATTGGGACGATACCGATGAAAATGGTGTATGTACAGCTACAGAAGACTATGAAGATGTGATCCGTGTCTGCAACCAAATCGGCATTCCTTATTATGCGGTCAATTTTGAAAAGCAATATTGGGATAAAGTGTTTACCTACTTTTTAGACGAATATAAAGCAGGCAGAACGCCAAATCCGGATGTCATGTGTAACAAAGAAATCAAATTCAAAGCCTTTTTAGAACATGCCTTAACACTTGGTGCGGATTATTTAGCGACTGGGCACTATGCACGTGTTGAATATAGAGACGGAGAATATAAAATGCTCCGCGGAGTCGATGAAAATAAGGATCAAACCTACTTTCTAAACCAACTAACTCAAGAACAACTTTCAAAAGTAATGTTTCCAATCGGCAATATTGAAAAACCAAGAGTAAGAGAGCTTGCGAAAGAAGCAAATCTTGCGACTGCTACAAAAAAAGATAGTACGGGAATTTGCTTTATCGGTGAACGTAATTTTAAGGAATTCTTAGGCAATTATTTGCCAGCTCAACCGGGTGATATGGTGACCTTTTCTGGAGAAGTAAAAGGTAAACATGATGGTTTAATGTATTATACAATTGGCCAACGTCATGGCTTAGGTATTGGCGGTAGTGGGGAACCATGGTTTGCAATTGGTAAAGACCTTAAGAAGAATATTCTTTACGTTGACCAAGGCTTCCATAATGAATATCTCTATTCAGATTCCATCTTAGCTACAAATGTAAGTTGGGTATCGGATAATAAGCCAGAGCAAGATGTTAAATGTACAGCGAAATTCCGTTATCGCCAACAGGATAATGCTGTAACAGTACAAAAGGTTGACGAAAATACAGTTAAGGTCATTTTCGACGAGCCAATTCGAGCGGTTACACCTGGACAAGCTGTTGTCTTCTACAATGGAGACGAATGCCTTGGTGGAGCAACAATTGATAAAGTCTTTAAAAATGGCGAACGCCTAACATATGTTGGGTAAAGAAACCTCAACTCTATATTTAGGGTTGGGGTTTTCCTGTGTTATAATATGAACTGCATAAACGTTAATGGAGTTGAGTTTGATTGGATTTAAATAAACAAGGTATTGAATATATGCAAGATGGCAAATACGAGGAAGCAGCAAAATGCTTTTCACAAGCAATCGAAGAAAACCCGAAAGAGCCTATTTACTATGTTAATTTTGGTAATCTTTTATCAGCTGTAGGTGATCCCGAAAGAGCAATTGCTTTTTTTAATAAAGCACTAGAGCTTGATGAGGGAATGGGAACCGCATATTACGGAATTGGAAGCCTTCTATACAACCAGGATGATTTTATCAAAGCAAAAGATATGTTCGAAAAAGCTCTAAAAGTTGGAGTCGACAATAGTGATACCTATTTTATGCTAGGAATGACATTAAATCAGTTAGGGCAGCCAAAGCTTGCATTGCCTTATTTGAAGCGTGCAGTTGAGCTAAACGAAAAAGATGTAGATGCTTTATTCCAATACGGTCTTTGCTTAGCGGGGGAATCTGTTATTGATGAAGCTATTAAAACATTTAATCGTGTCATCGAACTAGAACCTGAACATTCAGATGCTTTTTATAATTTAGGGGTAGCTTATGCTGGCTTTAAAAATGATTATGAAAAAGCACTCGACATGTTTGAAAAAGCGTTGGAATTTCAACCAGACCATATGTTAGCCGCAAATGGAAAGAAAATTGTAAGTGAAGCATTAAGCGAATAAATGATGGGGAGGGAATACTTGTGGAACAACAGGAATCTTTAGATTTATTTAGTGAACAACGTAAATACATGAAGGGCACTCATTTAGTTACCATATTTCATAATGAGCAAAATTTATATTCTGTTGTTCGGATCAGGCTTCAAGAGACAAACGAAGACTATAGCGAAAAAGAAGCAGTTGTAACGGGGTATTTCCCTCGCATTCATGAAAATGAAACCTACATCTTTTTCGGCCGCTTAAAAGAGCATCCACGATTTGGGATCCAGTTTCACGTCGACCAATTTCAAAAAGAAATCCCCCACACAAAACAAGGTATCGTCCAGTATCTTTCAAGTGACCTTTTTAAAGGAATCGGGAAAAAGACGGCTGAAAAAATAGTCGAAACACTTGGAGAAGGTGCCATATCAAAAATTATTGCGAATCCAGCAGTCTTGCAGGAAGTTGATAAGCTCTCAGCAGACAAAGCGAAAGAGATATACGATACCCTTCAAGAACACCAAGGTCTCGAACAAATTATGATTGGTCTTTCGCAATATGGATTTGGACCTCAGCTTTCGATGAAAATTTATCAAATGTATAAAGAGCAAACACTTGAAATTCTTCAACATAGTCCATATAAATTAGTTGAGGATATAGAAGGAGTCGGGTTTGGAAGAGCCGATGAATTAGGACGTCAATTAGGAATTTCCGGAAATCATCCGGATCGAATCAAAGCGGGTTGTTTATACATACTTGAACAAGATTCATTGCAGGATGGACACGTCTATCTGACTGTGGAAGATTTAATCACCCGAGTTCAACAGTTATTGGAGCAAAATACACAAGAAGAAATCATCGCGACCGATATTTCGCAGGAAATGATTAGTTTAACAGAAGAAAGCAAGCTTGTCATAGAAGAGGACAAAGTTTACTTACCGTCCCTTTACTTTTCTGAAAAAGGCCTTGTTACAAATATTAAACGTATTATGGAACAGACCGAATATGAAGATATTTTTCCTGAATCAGAATTTTTATTAGCACTAGGTGCACTTGAAGAAAGAATTAAAGTCCAATATGCACCTTCACAAAAAGATGCGATCCAAAAAGCGCTAATGTCGCCAATGCTACTACTAACAGGTGGACCAGGAACAGGAAAAACAACCGTCATTAAAGGGATTGTTGAATTGTATGGAGAATTACATGGCTGCTCATTAGACCCGAAGGATTATAATTCTGAAAATCCATTCCCGGTTGTTTTAGTGGCTCCAACTGGACGTGCGGCAAAGAGAATGAGTGAATCAACCGGACTTCCGGCTGTCACCATTCACAGGTTGTTAGGATGGAATGGTGTTGAAGGTTTTAGTCATGATGAAGACAACCCCATCAGTGGAAAATTGTTGATTGTCGATGAAGTTTCGATGGTGGACATTTGGTTAGCGAAACAGTTATTTAAATCTCTACCAGAGCATGTTCAAGTGATTCTAGTTGGGGATGAAGACCAGCTGCCATCGGTCGGTCCTGGACAAGTTCTAAAGGATTTATTGACTTCAGACGTTTTACCAACAGTACGATTGACCGATATCTATCGACAATCTGAAGGTTCATCGATTATCGAATTAGCTCATGAAATTAAAAAAGGCAATCTGCCAACAGACATCAAAGCTCCTAAAAAAGACAGGTCCTTTTTAAGATGTTATCAAAACCAGGTCCTTGAGGTTGTCAGACAGGTTTCAGATAATGCGAAAAAGAAGGGTTACTCTGTCAGGGACATTCAAGTGTTGGCACCTATGTATCGCGGTGCTGCAGGAATCGACAGTTTGAATGTTATGCTTCAAGAGCTTTTTAATCCACCAGTGCACGGGAAGCGAGAATTAAAATACGGGGATATCACTTACCGCAGGGGCGATAAGGTACTCCAATTAGTGAACCAGCCTGAAAACAATGTGTTTAATGGAGATATCGGTGAAATTGAATCAATTTTTTATGCGAAAGAAAATACAGAAAAACAGGACATGGTAGTGATTAATTTTGAAGGTAATGAAGTGACCTATACAAAACAAGACTTAAACCAAATTACACATGCCTATTGTTGTTCGATTCATAAATCACAAGGAAGTGAATTTCCGATCGTGATCTTACCGATTGTTAAAGGTTATTATCGGATGTTACGCCGAAATTTAATCTACACAGCGATTACAAGAGCGAAAAACTTTTTAATCCTTTGTGGTGAGGAAGATGCATTACGACAAGGTGTTCATCGTGCAAACGATACAAACCGCCAAACCACCTTATGCGAAAAATTAAAAGCAACCTTTGATGTCATAGAAGATGGCACTGTGTCAGAGCAAAAAGAGGCGATGTCCTATTATGATATGCTTTTTCAGACGGATCCGAACATCGGGATGGCGGGCATATCACCTTATGATTTTTTGGAGGCTGAATAAAAGTCGGGATACCCCGGCTTTTTTGTTTTGGAAACTCTTGTGCAGTATGTCAAGTTGCCTGAAAGTAAATGATAAGTAATGTTCGGAAAGGTGGCGATTATCTTTGCGGACATTCTCACTACTCAAGAATTTACCGATTTATGATGAAAATTCTGCCGAGGTAATCGGCCGAGTTGCTGACCTCTGTATCACATCAGATGGTAAGGTAAATGCCTTGATTATGAAAGGAAAAGGACTATTTGAACGAGATCGAGTAGTCCCCATCCAAAGTATCTCTGCAATAGGAGATGATGGTGTTATGGTTTCGGATGTGCAGATGCTTGAGCATCTAGATCACGAAGCTGATACACCGACATATTTTTTACACACTCATCATGGATTATTCCGAAAGCCTTTATTGTCTTCAGAAGGACAAAAATTAGGCTTACTTGAAGACGTATATTTTACAGAAGAAGTGGGCACGATTATAGGGTATGAAGTAACGGATGGCTTTTTTGCTGATATTACTGAAGGAAAAAAGGTTGTTAAAACTGAGAAGCCTTTAAAAATTGGCGAAGATGTCATCGTCGTTGATGTTTAACTTAGGAATTCCATGATGTGAGGTGTACCCTGTGAAGTGCCCAAATTGTAAAAGTAAGGATATCGGTAAAATTGGTGTTAACCAATATTACTGCTGGGGATGTTTTATCGAGTTATCTGTAAATAAAGGACAAATATTCACGCATCAGGTAGAGGAAGATGGCACACTCAGTTCGTTGGATGATCTGTTTGCTGACGACGATAGAAGGATCAGTATGTAATCCTAAACAAGGAGTGAATAGGTTATGAATAAAGCTATGACTTCTCTAATCACGATGGGTCTAGGTGCTGCGGCATACGGAATTATGCAAAGAAACAATGTTGTGTCGGCCCGCAACATGAAAAAAATGCGCAAACGCATTACGAAAATGTTTTAATATGTAAGGGAAAACCCCACGGTTGTGGGGTTTTTTGGTTATTATGAAACATTGAAGTAGGTATCGGGATATCATGCGGCCGGAAGTCGAGCGGGATATGCCGTACAAGTAGTTATCGGTATATCACGAGCTCACAAAGTCAAGATTGAAATACTGCAAAAAGAGTTATCGGTATATCACGAGCTCACAAAGTTAAGGTTGATATACCGCAAAAAGAGTTATCGGTATATCACGAGCTCACAAAGTCAAGGTTGATATACCGCAAAAGCGATTATCGGTATATCACGCAGTCCCAAATCAAAGGTTGATATACCGCAAAAGCAGTTATCGATATACCCAGCAGCCAAAAAGTCGAGCGTGATATACCGCAAAAGCAGTTATCGGTATACCACGCAGTCCAAAGTCAAAGGTTGATATACCGTAAAAAGAGTTATCGGTATATCACGCGCTCACAAAGTAAAGGTGGATATAACGCAAAAGCATTTATCGGTACACCAAGCAGCCCAAAGTGATATCTTTGAAATTCTATTGTTCATCATGTTTTGGTACATAAAACGAAGATCTGCCAAAATGGACTAGATTATATTCTTTTAAAAGATATTTACGAATAGTCAATTTTGAATTAATTACCCCACACCACACCATAACCTCATTCACCGTAAGTCTCCTGTCTGGAAAAAGCAAACTTAACTCTTTCACACTTCGTAACACCGCAGATTCTTTATGCTCCAACTCCCCACAACTTGGACACTTAAGATAGTTTTGATTCTGAACTTCCATAAATCCACACCCACCCCGACACACAATCCCCTTCTCCAACTCTCCATATGTATAAGCTGGCAACCGGGAATACGGATTATTGGTGATGTGCAACGAAGCCAATTTTTCCGCAAATCGTATATGCCCCCCAGAAACCGTAGAAGTTGAAACGGTCTCATTTAAATTTTTTAAAAATCGACTAAGTTGTGCATGAAAGACAAAAGGTGCTTTAACGGGTGCCTCGTATAGATAAAACTCAGGGTTTATGAATATAACTTGAGATTCAACTGCGATATTATATCGTAACTCTTGGAGAAGTTGTCTAAATAATGATTCACTGCGGGTTATTTGAATGTGCGGATTTTTGATCTCTTTCCCAGAAATCATGTGTAAGCGGTCATTTTTGAAGAAATAATCTCCCTCGTAATTTTTCACTTCAAAAATGTTTATTTTCTTTTGTGTGATAAGCAGGGAGTCGATTTGGAATAAGGTGTTGTTTACTTTTAGGAGAAGGTCGTTCAAAATGAGGCATTCATTTGGAAGATCTAGAAGCAAATTGTCAAATTGTTTTTCACCGAGCCAGCCCTTTTCGAGGTAAGCAAAAGTGTTTTCGTCCTCAGCATCTAATTTCTTGCGAACCCGTAAAAAACGAAATAGCTCTAATTCATCATTTTCACCACGTGATTTAATAATCAAATAACCACATCCTTTCAACATCATTTTACAAAATAATCAGTATTTTTACAATGTAATCTACAAACGCTCGTCTGTATAAATCCACTTAGATTCCAAAAACTACTAGGGGAGGAGTGAGAACAGATGAACGAAAATAGGGTCAAATGGATTTTTAGATTATCGTTTTTACTACTAGCGTTTTTGACAATCTATATATTTTTAAAATTGGCTCCGATCTGGCTCCCGATTGCGTCACTCTTAAAAACATTTTTAATACCTTTTATCATTTCTGTTTTTATCACCTATTTGCTTCACCCTATTATTGAAAAACTCAGCCATCGTGGATTTCCAAAAACACTTGCCATCTTACTTATCTATTTCCTTTTTTTCGGGGGAATTGGGATTGCAATATATAAAGGTATCCCAGTCATTCTTTCACAACTTAAAGATCTTGCCGATAGCTTCCCTGAATTCAGTAAAACGTACAGGATTTGGCTAAAAGAAATCGAATCAGGAACATCACAGCTTCCAGCTTTTGTTCACGGACAGCTTGATGATTTGCTGAATTCAGTGGAAAGCTATGTGGATTATTTGCTTTCAAGGACAATCGAAATTTTTAAAGGCCTTCTCAATTCAATCTTTATTATTGCAATCATTCCATTCATCGTTTTTTATATGTTAAAGGACCATGACCAAATGATAAAAGCACTTTGGTACATGACCCCCAGAAAGCTTAGAAAATCGGGTCAGCTTTTTTTTCGAGATGTTGATGAGTCATTGGGAAATTACATCAGAGGGCAGCTCATCGTATGTCTTCTAGTCGGGACAACAGCGTCCTTGGCATTTTGGATATCTGGTATGAAATATCCATTGTTATTTGGAAGTATCGTTGGGGTTACAAACATCATCCCTTACTTTGGACCAATCATTGGTGCCATTCCTGCGGTCATTATTGCTGCCACCATATCAATGAAAATGGTGATCATTGTGATCATCGTCGTGTTCGGACTTCAATTTATTGAAGGAAACCTGCTATCACCCATAATCGTTGGAAAAAGCCTACGGCTACATCCTATTGTAATTATTGGAACACTTTTAGTAGGCGGAGAAGTTGGTGGGGTTGTAGGGCTTATTATTGCCGTACCAGTAGTAGCCATTTTAAAGGTTTTTGTCATTCATGCAAAGCGGCATTTTTCAGTTATTCGTAAGGAATAACGCTAGCATTGACAAACATTTTCTACTTGAATATAATTGACAAGAAATGATGAATTTCAAAAAGAAAACTATGAAGGAACAAGTATGTTACAGGACCATCAAACCAGAGAGGGATTTCCAAGGCTGAGAGGGATTCCGGATGAAGGGTAACAGAACGCTACTCCTGAGTGTAGGAAAACCTACCGGTGAATACCGTTATCAATATACGAAGGTGATGGACGTTTCTATTTTTTTACGTCCATAATCAGGGTGGTACCGCGAGCATACTCTCGTCCCTGTTTTTTAGGGATTAGAGTATTTTTTTATGTCTAAAATGATATTGGAGGTTATGATATGAAACAATTAACATCAGCTCAAGTACGACAAATGTTTTTAGATTTTTTCCAATCAAAGGGGCATGCTGTTGAACCTAGTGCTTCTTTAGTTCCACATGAAGATCCATCATTACTTTGGATCAATAGTGGTGTTGCTACCTTAAAAAAATACTTTGATGGACGTGTTATTCCTGAAAACCCAAGGATTTGTAATGCGCAGAAATCCATTCGTACAAATGATATTGAAAATGTAGGGAAAACGGCAAGACACCATACTTTCTTTGAAATGCTTGGAAACTTCTCAATTGGTGATTATTTTAAAGAAGAAGCCATTGAGTGGGCATGGGAATTCTTAACAAGCAGGGAATGGATTGGGTTCGATCCAGAGAAGCTTTCTGTAACAATCCATCCAGAAGATGATGAAGCACATAAAATTTGGAATGAAAAAATTGGAATTCCTGAAGAGCGCATTATTCGTTTAGAAGGAAACTTCTGGGATATTGGTGAAGGTCCAAGTGGTCCGAACACAGAAATATTCTTTGACCGTGGTGAAGAGTTTGGAAATGACCCGAATGATCCTGAATTATATCCAGGTGGAGAAAATGAACGTTATTTAGAAATCTGGAATCTTGTGTTCTCACAATTCAACCATAATCCAGACGGTACATATACTCCACTACCTAAGAAAAATATTGATACGGGTATGGGTCTTGAAAGAATGTGCTCTGTTATTCAAAATGTACCTACCAATTTTGACACAGACTTATTCATGCCAATTATTGAGGCAACAGAGTCCATTTCCGGTGAAAAATATGGACAAGAAAACGAAAAAGATGAGGCATTTAAGGTTATTGCCGACCACATCCGAACAGTTACATTTGCAGTAGGTGACGGGGCACTGCCATCCAATGAAGGAAGAGGCTATGTTATCCGAAGATTATTACGACGTGCCGTACGATACGCAAAGAAGATATCAATTAATCGTCCCTTCATGTATGAACTTGTTCCTGTTGTAGGCGAAATCATGGTTGATTTTTATCCGGAAGTAAAAGAAAAAACAGAATTTATTCAAAAAGTTGTGAAAACAGAAGAGGAACGCTTCCATGAAACATTACATGATGGACTAGCTATTTTATCTACTGTTATTCAAAAGGAAAAAGAAAAAGACAGTGACACAATTGCAGGTGTTGATGTTTTCCGTTTGTATGATACGTATGGTTTCCCTGTAGAACTTACAGAGGAATATGCTGAAGAAGAAGGCATGAAGGTGGATCACGATGGGTTCGAACGTGAAATGGAAAACCAACGTGAAAGAGCTAGATCTGCTCGTCAAGATGTCGATTCCATGCAAGTTCAAAGTGGAGTTCTTGGAGAAATAAAAGTAGAAAGTACGTTTGTTGGTTATGATGAACTTGAAGCACAATCAACCGTTCTTGTAATCGTAAAAGATGGAGAAGTTGTTGAGAAGGCAAACGAGGGTGAAGAAATTCAACTTATTTTAGACAAAACACCTTTCTATGCTGAGAGCGGTGGACAAATCGCAGATGAAGGTACTATTGAAAATGAAAAAACAACGCTGATTGTGAAAGACGTTCAGAAAGCACCAAATGGTCAAAACCTTCACCGAGTTGTGATTGAAAAAGGTAGTCTAACTAAAGGTGACCAACTTCATTCCAAGGTTGACCAAGAAAATCGTGGTGGGGTTATTAAAAACCATACAGCGACACATCTTTTACATCAGGCATTGAAGGATGTACTTGGAGTTCATGTAAACCAAGCGGGTTCACTCGTAACTTCCAATCGTTTACGCTTTGACTTCTCACATTTCGGTCAAATTAAGCCTGAAGAGCTTGAACAAATTGAATCGATTGTGAATGAAAAAATTTGGAGTAGCATCCCAGTAAATATTGATTACAAATCATTAACGGAAGCAAAAGCGATGGGGGCTATGGCACTATTTGGTGAGAAATATGGTGAAATTGTGCGCGTAGTTCAAGTTGGTGACTATAGCTTAGAACTTTGTGGTGGATGCCATGTACCGAACACTTCAACTATTGGGTTATTCAAGATTGTCTCTGAATCAGGTATTGGGGCAGGAACTCGCCGTATCGAAGCTGTAACTGGTAAGGCAGCATACCATGTTATCAATGACCAAGTTAAAATGCTTCACGAAGCGGCAAATCTACTAAAAACAAAGCCAGTTGAAGTTTCAAGCAGAATTGAAGCATTACAGCATGAAATTCGCAATTTACATCGTGAAAATGAGTCGCTTTCAGCGAAGCTTGGCAATATTGAAGCAGGTAGCCTTGTCGACAAAGCGAAAGAAATTAACGGTGCAACGGTTTTATATAGTAAGGTAAATGCCCAAGATATGAATAATCTTCGTGCAATGGTTGATGATTTAAAACAAAAGCTTGGTTCAGCAGTTATTGTTTTAGGTTCTGTTAATGATGATAAGGTAAACTTAACGGCGGGAGTAACAAAGGACTTGATTGAAAAAGGCTTCCATGCAGGAAAACTCATTAAGGAAGTGGCAACTCGATGTGGCGGTGGTGGTGGTGGCCGCCCGGATATGGCACAAGCGGGTGGTAAAAATCCAGACCAACTTGAATCTGCATTGCAGTTTGTAGAAGAATGGGTAAAAAATATCTAAAAATCACCAAATTTGTATCATCCTAGGTTTTAGGATGATACAAATTGTCACTTCTTGTTTCTATTTAGTTGTGATTAGTGTACAATGAATGGTAAGATTTACATGCGCGGATTCAAACATCAGAATCTAAAGAGTGAGGTGCAGAACTTGAGCTCATTTGATAAAACAATGAAATTCAACTTTCCAGAGGAACCAGTTGAAACAAATGTAAATGAAGTATTATTCAATGTCTACGATGCTCTTCAAGAAAAAGGATATAATCCAATCAATCAAATTGTTGGATATTTATTATCTGGAGATCCTGCATATATTCCACGTCATAATGATGCAAGGAATATTATCCGCAAGCTTGAACGAGATGAAATAATTGAGGAGCTTGTGAAATCTTATTTAAAGATCCATCGTGAGGGGTAAAACGAATGAGGATTCTCGGTTTAGACGTCGGCTCAAAAACAGTCGGTGTCGCCGTTAGTGATGAAATGGGCTGGACTGCTCAAGGCATTGAAACCATTAAGATTAATGAAGAACGTCAGCAGTTTGGTTTAGAACGCCTTGGTGAAATCATCAAGGATTATGGGGTAGAATCGGTAGTTATTGGTTTACCGAAAAATATGAATGGGACAATTGGACCACGTGGCGAGGCTAGTCAACATTTTGCTAATATGGTTAATGAGAAATTTGGATTGCCGGTTGTTTTATGGGACGAGCGTCTTTCAACAGTAGCAGCCGAACGAGTCTTATTATCCGCAGATGTAAGTCGAAAAAAGCGAAAGCAAGTAATCGATAAAATGGCCGCTGTCATGATCCTCCAGGGGTATCTAGATAGTAAAAATTAATGAGGTGGATTTACATGGAACATGGTGAAAAGCAAATAACGGTAATTGATGAACAAGGAAATGAAATTCTTTGTGAAGTATTATTTACATTCGAATCAGAAGAATTTGGAAAGTCTTATGTCCTTTATTATCCAGTTAGTGATGATAATGAGGATGAAGAAGATATCGAGATTCATGCATCAAGCTTTAGCCCATCTGAAGACGGAGAAGATGGAGAACTTAAACCAATCGAAACTGAAGAAGAATGGGACCTTGTTGAAGAAATGTTAAATACTTTCCTTGATGAAGAAGGAGAAGAATAAAACAGCCGCGCGCTGTTTTTTTCTTTTTCCAATAACATCCCCAAAAATACCTCCAACTACTTTAAAACAACTAGATTTTTTAGAAAAAACTACAAAATTCTAGTGAATTCTTTCCTAAAATTGACGAATTAAATAAAAAAATGTAGTATAATAATTCGAGTGAGGGGAGGATTTACCATACATGTCAGATAACGATTCGAAAAAAGAGTTATATAAAAAGAATCTACAAGAACGGCATAGTGAAGCCAAAACAATCCGTAAGATAGTATTTATCATTTTTATCATATTACTATTAGCTATATCTGGAATCATCGGCGGAGGCTATTTATATATAAAATCAGCACTTGAGCCAGTAGACCCTACAAATAAAGAACCTATCGAGGTTACAATCCCAATCGGTTCATCACCAACAGCAATTGCCCGTATTCTTGAGGAACATGATGTTGTAAAAAATGCAAAGGTATTTCGTTACTATACGAAGTTTAAAAATGAATCTGGTTTTCAGGCTGGGGAATATACGCTTAATCAATCTATGAACTTTGATGAAATCATTGAAAGTTTGAAATCTGGAATTTTCATGGGGGAACCTGTCTTTAAAATGGTAATCCCAGAAGGAAAACAGCTAGAGGAAATTGCAACAATTATTGCAGAACAAACTGGATATAAACAAGAAGAAGTCATAAATAAAATGGATGATACTGAGTATGTTCGTGGTTTAATCAGTAAATATCCAAGCATCTTAACGGAAGAAATATTAAACGAGGATATTAAACATCCGCTTGAAGGATATTTATTCCCGGCTACCTATCCGTTTTACGAGAAAAAGCCTTCCATTGAATCGATTGTCGAAACGATGCTCGATCAAACGGAAAAAATTCTAGTAAAATATGCAGGGCTGATGGAAGGAAATAAATATATTGATTCAACCCATAAACTATTAACTATGGCTTCATTAATAGAAGAAGAAGCGACAGCTCAAACTGATCGTGAGACAATTTCAAGCGTGTTTTATAATCGTTTAGATTCTGATATGCCTCTTCAAACAGACCCTACTGTTCTATATGCATTAGGAGAGCATAAGAAGCGCGTACTATATGATCACCTTGGAGTGAATTCACCGTATAACACATATAAAATAAAAGGTTTAACACCAGGTCCGATTGCAAATGCTGGGGAATCATCTTTATCAGCTGCACTAAACCCTGCTGAAACAGATTTTCTATACTTCCTAGCAGCCCCAACAGGAGAAGTATATTATTCGAAGACATTGGAAGAACATAATGCCAAAAAAGCACAATATATTACAAATCAACAAGAGTAACTTATTCAGCAATGATTGAATACCGTTACAGCCTTGGCGTATTTGATTTTTCCAGGGAACGCTATATGGCGTTCCCTTTCCTTTTATGATAGAATAAAATGTGCAAATTTATTATTATAGAAAAATAAAAAGACGACATTTTTTACCCACACCACCATATTGAAATGGAGGTTTTTTTCTTGTTATCAAGTAAAATAACCCAATATTTAGAAGGCTTGCTTCCAAAAAGAAATGAAATCGTTGAAGAAATTGAAAATTATGCAAAAGAAAATAATGTACCAATAATGGAACTAGTTGGCATTGAAACGATGCTTCAAATACTACGAATATCTCAACCAAAGCGAATTCTTGAAATTGGTACTGCGATCGGTTACTCTGCGATTCGTATGGCCCAGGCACTTCCTGGTACAAAAATTGTATCTCTTGAGAGGGACGCAGAGCGATATGAAAAAGCCCTTGAAAACATTGAAAAGACTGGGACAAGCTCTCAAATCGAAGTGATTTTTGGAGATGCTCTTGAATCTGCAGATGAAGTGAAAAAGCATGGTGAGTTTGACTGTATTTTTATTGATGCAGCAAAAGGCCAATATCGACATTTTTTTGACATCTATGAAAAATGTCTTTCAAAGGATGGCTTAATTGTGACTGATAATGTACTATTTAAAGGGCTTGTAGCGGAGGAAGAAATCGAGAATAAAAGAATCCGAAATCTCGTTGCAAAAATAAAATCGTATAACGAGTGGCTCATCAAGCACCCAGATTACCAAACGACCATCTTACCAGTAGGGGATGGGGTTGCATTAAGTAAAAGAAGAGGTGTTAAGGAATGAAGAAACCAGAACTTCTGGTCACGCCTATATGTGTAGAAGATATTGAACCACTGATTAAGGCAGGGGCAACAGCATTTATCATAGGTGAACAACGATATGGGTTACGTCTTGCAGGGGAATTTAATCGAGAGAAAATAGTTCAAGCTGTTGAAATTGCCCATGCCCATGATGCAAAAATTTATGTCGCGATGAATGCTATTTACCATAATGAAAAAGTGGACGAGTTAGCAGACTATGTGACATTTTTAAGGGATAGTCATGTAGATGCAATTGTGTTCGGAGACCCAGCAGTCTTGATGACGGTCCGTGAGGTTGCTCCAGAAATGAAGTTACACTGGAATACAGAAACGACTGCGACGAACTGGTATACATGTAATTACTGGGGAAGAAAAGGTGCAAAGCGCGCCGTGCTTGCTCGTGAATTAAATATGGATTCAATTGTTGAAATAAAAGAAAATGCCGAGGTTGAAATTGAGGTTCAAGTACATGGCATGATGTGTATGTTCCAGTCGAAGCGATCACTAGTTGGAAACTATTTCGAATATCAAGGCAATGTATTGGAAATCGAAAACAGCAAAAAAGAAAAAGATATGTTCTTATTTGATAAAGAACGTAACAATAAATACCCGATTTTTGAAGATGAAAATGGCACTCATATCATGAGCCCAAATGATGTTTGTATTATCGATGAATTGGAAGAAATGATTGATGCTGGCGTTGACAGCTTTAAGATCGAAGGGATTTTAAAATCGTCTGAATATCTCCTTGAAGTAACAAAAATGTATCGAAAAGCAATTGACCTATGTGTAGAAAATCGTGATGAATATGAAGACATCAAAGATGATCTATTAGCACAACTTGAAGAACTTCAACCAATCAATCGCCCACTAGACACAGGTTTCTACTTTAAAGAAACAGTCTACTAATCAGACAAAAGAGGAGGAAAATGCATGTCAACAGCAGTTGAAAGAGAACCGATTTCAAAAATAGTAGACGGCAAGCGTGTAATTATCAAAAAGCCAGAATTGCTTGCACCTGCAGGTAACCTAGAAAAATTAAAAATTGCTGTTCACTATGGTGCAGATGCTGTTTTTATTGGTGGTCAAGAATATGGACTACGTTCTAACGCCGATAATTTTACTCTGGAAGAAATCGCAGAGGGCGTAGAATTCGCAAACAAATATGGAGCCAAAATCTATGTTACTACAAATATATATGCCCATAACGAAAACATGGATGGAATAGATGAATATCTAATGGGGCTTGAAAAAGCTGGAGTATCAGGTATCATCGTAGCAGACCCCCTTATTATTGAAACATGCAAACGAGTCGCTCCAAAAATGGAGGTACACCTAAGCACCCAGCAATCCCTATCCAACTGGAAGGCTGTTCAATTTTGGAAGGAAGAAGGGTTAGAGCGTGTCGTACTAGCACGTGAAACGAGTGCTGAAGAGATTAAAAAAATGAAGGAAGAAGTCGATATCGAAATCGAAACATTTGTACATGGTGCTATGTGTATTGCATATTCTGGTCGTTGTACATTAAGTAATCATATGACAGCACGAGATTCGAACCGTGGTGGTTGCTGCCAATCATGCAGATGGGATTACGATTTATTTAAATTAGATGAAAATGAAAATGAAGTAGCCCTATTTGATGAAAAGGACGCCCCATTTGCGATGAGTCCAAAAGACCTAAAGCTTATCGAATCGATTCCACGAATGATTGAATTAGGAATTGACAGTTTAAAAATAGAAGGAAGAATGAAATCAATTCACTATATTGCAACGGTAGTAAGTGTTTATCGTAAAGTGATCGATGCATATAGTGCCGATCCTGACAATTTTGTCATCGATGAAGAGTGGCTTAAAGAACTTGATAAATGTGCAAATCGTGATACTGCGCCTGCCTTTTTTGAAGGAGTTCCTGGCGTAAAAGAACAAATGTATGGTACTCATAGTAAAAAAACAACTTATGATTTTGCTGGTCTGGTGTTAGACTATGATAAGGAATCAGGGATTGTAACGTTACAACAGCGAAATTACTTTAAAAAGGGAGACCAGGTTGAGTTTTTTGGCCCTGAAATTGACAACTTTACACAAACAGTTGAAACGATTTGGGATGAGGACGGAAACGAGATATATGCCGCAAAACATCCATTGCAAATTGTTTCGTTTAAAGTAGACAAGCCTGTATATCCGAACAACATGATGCGAAAGGGGAAGTAACATGAGCAAGAAGCCAATTGTCATTGGCATTGCTGGAGGCTCAGGATCTGGTAAAACAAGTGTATCAAAAGCCATATTTGAGCATTTTAAGGGTCACTCAATCTTAATGATCGAGCAAGATTCATATTATAAAGATCAAAGCCATATGCCTTTTCAAGAACGGTTAAATACAAATTATGACCATCCGTTAGCTTTTGATAATGATTTACTCATTGAGCACATTAAAAATCTTCTTGATTACAAAGGTATAAGTAAGCCGGTTTATGACTATAAATTTCATACAAGGTCCTCTGAAGTAATTCCTGTTGAACCAAAGGATGTAATTATTTTAGAGGGAATTCTCGTTCTTGAAGATGAACGACTACGCGATTTAATGGATATTAAGCTATTTGTAGACACTGATGCAGATATTCGAATTATCCGAAGAATGCTGCGGGACATTAAAGATCGCGGTCGTACGCTAGAATCTGTTATTGAGCAATATGAAACGGTGGTCCGTCCGATGCATAATCAATTCTGTGAACCAACGAAGCGATATGCGGACATCATCATCCCTGAAGGTGGGCAAAATCACGTTGCAATTGACTTAATGGTAACAAAAATTCAAACAATTCTTGAACAAAATGTCATTTTGTAATAACATAACAGAGAAAAAGATGTTATGTTAGTACAAATTATAAGGAAAGGAATGGTAGAAATTCCCTATCATTCCTTTCCTTACTATACAAAAAAAGAAAACAATTCGTACTACATATGTAAAGCAATCACAGGGGGATTGTAACGACTACAAGGAGTGAAGGGATTATGGTAGAGAAAGTATTTCCAATGACAGTAGAAGGAAAGCAAAAATTAGAGCAAGAACTAGAACATTTAAAGACAGTCAAGCGTAAAGAAGTTGTAGAGCGTATTAAAATTGCAAGAAGCTTTGGAGATCTTTCAGAGAACTCAGAGTATGATTCTGCGAAGGATGAACAAGCTTTTGTTGAAGGACGTATAACAACAATTGAAAATATGATTCGAAATGCAAAAATTATTGAAGAGGATGCTGACAGCGCTGGTAAGGTTTCATTAGGAAAAACAGTATCCTTTATTGAACTTCCGGATGGGGAAGAAGAAACGTATACGATTGTGGGAAGTGCTGAAGCCGATCCATTTGAAGGTAAAATTTCAAATGACTCTCCAATCGCAAAAAGCCTACTTGGAAAACATGTTGGAGAAAAAGTAACGGTTCAAACTCCAGGTGGAGATATGTTTGTTGAAATTACAAAAATTGACTAATATTGTTACTTTTACAGGGATTTTGAACAATCTCTATAGGTATAAATAGTATGACACCTCGTCGAAACTGTAGACGAGGTGTTTTTATATGGTAATTCAAAAACGTGCATTTATTATCTTAATCGTAATCCTATTAATATTAACAGGGTTAATAGGCAGACTTATGCAATTACAACTCGTAAGTACCGAATCCTTTACGAGTCATGATATAAATTTAATTGAAGCGAGTGTTTCCCAACGAACCCAGGAACTTGTAATAGACCAAGGCCGTGGGCGATTTATTGACAGAAATAAAAAAGCATTAACCCATGAATATTATCCAACACTTGTATTATTTCCTTTTTTAAAAAACATTGAATGGCCTGTTGAGGAAGTCGCTGAAATCGTAGAGATACCAGCAACTACCTTAAAAAATGAAATTCAGGATGCTAAAAAACCCGTAATTGTTGGTGGAGACAGACCCATTGAATTAACTGAAAACCAGATGAACAAAATTAATAACCTCCAAATCCCAGGTGTTTTTGCTGTCCATCGTCAATATGAGCTTGATCATGATATTGCAGAACATTTAATTGGGCTAATAAGAGAAAATAAGGATTTATTCCAGAAGCGTTATCCTGAGAAATCCTATCTACCTCAGAATACAAAACTGGGAATTACTGGTTTGCAATCTACCTTTGATGAATTCCTATTACCTGAAGGAGAGGCGAAGCTTTTATATCATGTGGCAGGGGATGGAGGACCATTATTTGGCATTGATGTTAAGTACACAGCCCCTGCAAATCCTTATTACCCGGTAGCCATTCAAACGACCTTGGATAAAGATCTACAACTCTTGGCGGAAAAAATTATTGATAAGAATGGTTTGGAAAAAGGAGGAATTGTCCTACTTGATGTCAAATCCAATGATTTACTTGCAATGGTTAGTAAACCAGATATTAATTCGTCTAATCCATTTGAGGATGGCAGTGCCCAAAATCAAATGATCATGCCACAATTCCCTGGTTCTGTTTTTAAGACAGTGATTGCCGCGGCTGCTATTGAGCAACAGCAAATTTTAAATGACAGAATGTTCAATTGCGATAAAGATTTGTATGGCGAAGGGCAAGCAGAATATCCGCATGGCATGCTTAATTTCCATAACAGCTTTGCAAAAAGCTGTAATTACACGTTTGCAGCCCTGGCACAGGAGATGTTACAAAAGGATCAAGATGTAATTGAACAGTATTCTGAAATGCTAGGCTTACTTGGACCAGTTGGCTGGAATGGCGATGTATTTCGTTTTCGAAATTTCAAACAGCTTCCAAATGAATATAATGGTCAAATTTGGACGGATGAAAAGGACAAAAATGTTCCGAAGGCCATTGCTCAGACTGCGATTGGGCAAAAGGATGTTAGGGTTACTCCATTAGGCATAGCGAATATGATGGCAACCATTGCACGTGGAGGTTCAAAAAAAGAAGTTCGAACTGTTAGTGATGTGTTATATAAGAACGGTACAACCTTATTTTCTTTTTCAAAACAGGATATGGAAGGGCCGAAGATTGCACCCTATACAGCTAGCAGGCTCCAAGAATTGCTTCGAGGAGTTGTGACATCTGGAACTGGACAACGGTTTGCAGATCTTCCTTATCAAGTGGCTGGTAAATCTGGAACAGCTGAAACAGGAAAAAAACAAGGTGAGGTAGGACTTGTTAACAGTTGGTTTGCGGGGTACTTTCCATTTGAAAGTCCAAAATACGCTCTTGTAGTTGTTGATTTGGAGCAGCAAGGCTCTCGATCTGTAGCAAATACAATTTTTTATGAAATTGTTCAAGGAATATATCAAATGGAACAGGAAAAAGGTACCAAAACGAACGACTAATAAAGAAATCTCTTCAACCTTTTGGTCACACATGCTAGAATAAGAAGATAGTTGAATGAGTAAGTTGTTTTTAGGAGGTACTGTAAAATGGGGTATGATTTAGACAAACTATATGAAGGGCCTCGATCTGAAAGAAGAGCGAAACGAAAAAAGGTAAATCGAATATTAAATATTTTAATTGTCCTAGTTGTTGTTTTGATTGTCTTTTTTGGTGGAAAGCTTATTTTTGGAGACAAAAATGTAGAAGAATCTGTTTCTTCAAATCAAACGAATCAACCCGCAGACAATGGGGGAAAAGCGGCCTCAGATGATTCACAGGACAAAGAGCAAGAAAAAGAAGAAACTACTGATAAACCGGATGATCAAACAACAAAGGAGAAACCTACTGCAGAATCGAACGACGAGCAAAAAGATTCAGAATCTGATGAATCCGCTGTTGTTACAGAAGGTGACCCCGAATCAAATATTTTGAAAACGATTGAAAATCCGGCATGGAAGCCAATTGGTACTTCGCAAGCGGAACCGCATAGTATCGATTATAAGGACGACTCGGTTGACCGAAATGAAATGGAAATGGCCGCAAGTTATGCAACTGGTTTTGATCGTTCAGATATGATTGTTTGGTGGTTAGCAAGAAATGGAGAAAATTCCATTATTGCAACTGTTTCTTCAAAGACAACGAAACAAGTTCAAAAAGTTTACTTAGATTGGATTCCGAATGCAGGTTGGAAACCAACAAAAATCGAAGAGTTAAAAGAAAATGACAGTGAGACATACAAAAACTATAAAAAATCAGAACCAAGTGAAGACGAGAACGAACCAGATGAAACTGAAAATAGTGATTAAATAAGGCGCAGGTAATCCTGCGTTTTTTTTTGCCCATTTTTCTGACGATGATGAATTGAAAAAATAAGGTGAATATGTTAAGTTAAGAACAGTTCATTTTTTAATTCATAGTATACTCATAGGAATAATATATAATAGTGGAGAGTGAGAAAAATGGGGCGAGAGTTTTTAGAGGTTTTTGAAGGTTGGGCAAACTCTTATGACCACACAGTCACAGGAAATGATGTGGAATATCAGGAAGTGTTTTTACGATATGACGATATTCTAAATGATGTCGTACAAAAATCTGGCCTCACCGTTTTGGAGTTTGGAGTGGGTACCGGTAATCTCACTCAAAAGCTACTTGACGAAAATAAGGAAGTATATGGTGTTGAACCCTCTGTACCTATGCGAGAAATTGCAAAGGAAAAGCTTCAAAACTATTCTCTAATAATTGAAGATGGGGATTTTATCGACTTTAAAAAGCCTGATGTTAAAATTGATACAATCGTTAGTACGTATGCCTTCCACCACTTAAATGATATCGAGAAAAACCAAGCTTTTTCCCAGTATAGAAACATCCTTGGAAAAGGTGGTAAAATAGTGTTTGCGGATACGATGTTCGAAAATAAACAAGACTATACAATGACGATTGAGTCCGCAACACAAAAAGGCTTCTTGAATCTAGCAAACGATTTAGAAACGGAATACTACACAACCATTCCTGTTTTAAAAGAAATTGCAAAGCAAAATGGTTTTATAGTTGAATTCACACGTTTTAATCATTTTGTATGGGTAATGGAGGCGACGAAACAGTAAAAATGAAGGGTGATACGTACTTATGAAAGTAGCAATTATTGGAGCAATGGATGAAGAAGTAGCGATTTTACGGGAGAAAATTGAAAATAGACAAGAAACAACAGTGGCTGGAAGTGTGTTCTATACTGGAACACTCAATGGCTATGATGTGATTTTACTTAAGTCAGGGATCGGTAAAGTAAATGCCGCAATTTCAACAACGATTTTATTATTGCAATTCAAACCAGATTATGTGGTGAATACCGGTTCAGCAGGAGGACACTTAAAAACTCTTAATGTAGGTGACATTGTTATTTCATCTGAGGTTAGACATCATGATGTAGATGTTACTGCTTTTGATTATGAATATGGGCAAGTACCAGGATTGCCTGCAGCTTTTAAAGCAGATGAAAAACTAATTAAATTGGCAGAAAAAAGTGGAGAAGGAATCACAGATGTTCAGGTTGTAACTGGATTAATTGCAACAGGTGATTCCTTCATGAATGACCCTGAACGTGTTTCGTTTGTTAGTCAAAAATTTGGTGATTTATATGCAGTGGAAATGGAAGCAGCTGCAGTGGCGCAAGTTTGTCATCAATTTGAAGTGCCATTTGTTGTCATTCGTTCCCTATCTGATATCGCAGGTAAAGAATCAGATGTGTCGTTTGAACAGTTCCTGCAAACCGCTGCAGTAAATTCTTCTAAAGTTGTAGAACGAATGGTAGAGGAAATAAATAGATCAAAGTAACGGAGGATTTGTCATGCAAGTGTATCGAAATGTCCATGAGCTCATCGGAAATACGCCGATAGTAGAAATTACGAAATTTCCATTACAAAATGGGGTTCGTCTTTTTGCAAAGCTTGAATTCTTTAATCCCGGCGGAAGTATAAAGGATCGATTAGGAGTTGAACTACTTCAGCATGCTTTTGCAACAGGTCAGTTAACTGAAGGGGGTACAATCATTGAACCTACCGCTGGAAATACGGGAATTGGACTCGCACTTGCAGCAATCAACCGCAATATTAAAGTGATTCTTTGTGTGCCAGAGAAGTTTTCCACTGAAAAACAAGAATTGATGAAGGCATTAGGCGCAACCGTCATCAATACGCCAACAGAGGCCGGGATGACGGGTGCGATTGAAAAGGCAAAAGAGCTTCTTAATGAAATACCCAATTCCTATTGTCCACAGCAATTTGCAAACCCAGCTAATCCAGATACGTATTATAAAACGATTGGACCTGAAATTTGGCAGCAGCTTGAGGGACAAATTGATATTTTTGTAGCAGGAGCTGGTACAGGTGGGACTTTTATGGGGACTTCTAAGTATTTGAAAGAAATGAATCCCTCTATAAAAACGGTCATTGTTGAGCCAGTTGGGTCCATATTAAATGGTGGTGAATCAGGGCCACATAAAACAGAAGGAATCGGAATGGAATTTCTTCCAGAGTATATGGATACGTCTTATTTCGATTCCATTCATACGATTTCGGATGAGGATGCATTCGATCGAGTGAAAGAAATTGCACATTTGGAAGGATTGCTTGTTGGTAGTTCATCCGGTTCAGCCCTTCATGCGGCACTTTTAGAAGCTGAACAAGCAAGGCCTGGATCACATATACTTGTGATCTTCCCTGATAGTAGTGAACGCTATTTAAGCAAAAATATATATGAAGGTGGGATATAGGAATGAAACGTAAAACGTTACTGATTCACGGTGGAGTAGGCGAGGATCCACAGACTGGTGCAGTTAATACACCAATATATCAAGTTAGTACGTATAAACAGGAAGGAATCGGCGGCCATAAGGGGTTTGAATACTCACGAACTGGAAATCCAACCAGACATGCCTTAGAAGAATTAATTAAGGATATAGAAGGTGGAGAAAGAGGATTTGCGTTTGGTTCTGGTATGGCTGCAATCACTGCGGTCATGATGCTGTTTAACAGCGGCGACCATGTCATTTTAACGGATGATGTATACGGCGGAACATATCGGGTGATGACAAAAGTTCTTAACCGCTTAGGCATTGATTCAACTTTTGTTGATACAAGCAATCTTGAAAATATTGAAGGTGAAATTCGCGAAAATACAAGAGCCATTTATATCGAATCACCAACCAATCCGTTATTAAAAATTACAGATATTAAAGGTGCTGCTGAAATTGCCAGAAAGCATAACCTGTTAACCATTGTAGATAACACCTTTAGCACTCCATATTGGCAAAATCCTATTGCACTTGGTGCTGATATTGTTCTACACAGTGCAACCAAATATATTGGAGGACATAGTGATGTAGTCGCAGGTCTTGTAGTTGTGAATTCAGCAAAATTAGGTGAGGACCTACATTTTGTTCAAAACTCAACTGGTGGGGTACTTGGTCCTCAGGATTCTTGGTTGTTGATTCGTGGGATCCGGACACTTGGAGTTCGGATGGAGGAGCATGAAGAAAACACACGAAAAATTGTGGAGTTTCTACAAAACCATCCCGCAGTTAAAAAAGTGTTCTATCCTGGCATTGAGACACATCCAAACCATGCAATCGCTAAGGCTCAAGCAAAAGGGTTTGGGGGAATGGTTTCCTTTGATGTGGGGAGTGCTGAGAATGCGGATAAGCTGCTAAGTAAGGTTAAATATTTCACTTTGGCAGAGAGTCTTGGAGCGGTTGAAAGCTTAATATCTGTTCCGGCAAAAATGACGCATGCTTCTATTCCAAAAGAACGTCGTGAAGAACTAGGTATAGGTGATGGACTTGTTCGTATATCAGTAGGTTTAGAAGATGCCGAGGATCTAATTGAAGATCTTGAACAAAGCTTACAATAATAAAGTGTTGCCTCTAACCTAAATCCAGGTTGGAGGTTTATTTTTGTTTCAATGAAATGCTAAAATTTACATTCTACTCGTACTTTCAATGTATGTTATCATAGGATGGAAGTTTACTAGTTAGGTAGGTGTGATTCAAGATGGATCAAAATAATCAAGTGAAAAACCTGCGTAATAAAATCAAAGATTTCACCAACTACGGTTACATCCTTCTTGTGTTAAGTGTATTTTTATATATCGGTGTCATCATACCGGAGGAACGTTCTCCGTTTCAAATTTATGTAATGATGGGTTCAACTTTCATTCTATTATGCTTGTCATTTACCTTTTTCTTATTAGTTACTAAATATAAAAAACAATTCGAAAAACAATAGTCCTTCACCTATATATAGGTTGAAGGATTTTTTTTACAATAAAAGTGTTTACATGAGCACCATTATTGGTTATAATTACCACAGTAGGAAAAAATTAATTCTAAAAGGAGGTCGAATAAAATGATGAAAGTATCTATTGACATGACAAATACAAAAACTTCATATGAAACAATCTATTCGACCATACCGGTGATTAATTTTTAATTTTAAAAGTACGTTAATCATGCCACAGGTGGAATAGTTCGCCTGTGGCTTTATTATGCCATTTAACGCCACAGGACTAGTATGCCTGTGGCCTTTTTATGTCTTTTTTTCCTACACAGATTTAACATTCTGTTAATTAAGGAGGTGAAAAATAATGACCATCAATTTATTCTTTTTAACGATCTCGATTTCAAAACGTAAAAAATCAATTGAAGAGTATCAACGTGAGGAAAGAGTCAATAAGCTTATGGAAGAAATGAAGGAACGTCAATATTCAATGATGCGCTTATTCTAATCAAAAAAATAAAAGGAAGAAAGGAGAATGAAAATGTTTATGAAAATGTGTCCGATTGTAGCTTGGTTATCTGTGGAGAAGGATTCCACCTAACGAATTTGAAGGATAGGAGGAGTTACGAATGCTATCGGTTCATGTACTAATTTTCACCATTATATTTACGAAGAAAAGTAAATAATAAAGCCATGGGGGCGCCAACTAGGGCGCCTCTTTTACTTTGTATGGATGCCTTAATTTTGTCAAATTTCTTTAACACAATGTTCAAAAGTGGATAACGTTTACACAGTATGTAAGTGATAAAGTAAAAGTAAGAAGTACATCTCTTTGATGGAGGATGATAATGATGTTTATGATCGTTATGGGGATTGTGATTACGTCTGTTATTGCAATTATTATTGGAACTGAAGTAAGTGTTGAATTATAAAGCAAAAGGTGGATTGCATATAAATGTGCAATCCACCGTTTTTTATGATCTTCTTTTTTCTTTTTCGGCCCGATAAAACTCATGGAACATTTTCATCAAGGCACGCTTTTCAATGCGGGATACATAGCTTCTTGAGATGCCCAGCTCTTTTGCAATCTCACGCTGTGTTTTTTCTTTTGATAAATCAAGTCCAAACCTACCCACAATGACCTCTTTTTCTCTGTCATCCAGAACATCAATATACTCTTTGATTTTCTCAAGTTCCATATTTAATTGGATTGTTTCAATCACATCTTCTGTTTCTGATTTCAAAACGTCAATTAAACTAATTTCATTGCCTTCTTTATCCTGACCAATCGGATCGTGCAGAGAAACATCCTTTTTCGTCTTCTTTAAAGCTCTTAAGTGCATCAGAATCTCGTTTTCGATACAGCGTGCAGCATAAGTAGCTAATTTTGTTCCTTTACCTTGTGAATAGCTTTCAATTGCCTTGATTAATCCTATGGTTCCGATTGAAATAAGATCCTCTGTGTCCTCACCAGTGTTTTCAAATTTTTTAACTATATGAGCGACTAACCTTAAATTATGTTCAATCAACACATTCCGAGCATGTTCATTCCCCTCGGCCAATAATTGTAAGTATTTCTTCTCATCAGAAGATGATAACGGTTGAGGAAAAGCATTATTTTTTACATAGGATACTAAAAATAATAATTCTTTTACAAAATAGCCTAATGCTGCTAACAGTCCAGACATTCGCTCACCTCCACATAAATCGTAGTGTATGTAATGTTTAACACTACATTGTCTAGGCATTTGCCCATTACTTAATGTTATGAGCGAGTGTGCTTGCTTGTGTCTGTCCGATAGAAAAAAGCTGATGATAGTAAAAAAGACCATTTTCCACTACACCATCAGCCTTAATTTAAATTTAAATCTACTTGATAATCGTAAAAAAGGGTGCAATAGCTACAACCAATGCTAAACCAAAAACAACAATTGAACCGGGTTTGTTTTTATCCTTCCAAAGGGATATGGAGAACCCGGTCGTATAGGCAAAAATGATTGTCATCATCAGGTAAATAAATAAATCCATAGCTTAATCTCTTATCCTTTCATAGCCAGGTAATTTTGATTGTCGCCCGAATTCGTCAAATCTAATTTCGACTGTAACGCTAATATCTGCATTGGGATATGCCTTCATCCAATCGTAGTTTTCCCATTGTGGAACGGTTAAGAAATGCCTTCTTGCAAAAAGAGAAAAGCCAAAGAGGTCTGCTTTGAATTCTTCTTGTGTACGATTAATTAAATCATTTATTCTGTTTTCAAAACCACTGGATATCTGGTTTTTTAATTCTTTTCTTTTATCCTCATCATCTGCATAATTGACCATGCTATGGTCTGTTAAAATTGCAGCTTGAATAGGAAGAGCCACTTTTATTTTTGGTGCAGGTTTTGAAACATCCACGGTGATCTCAGGAGGTTTCATTTGGGTAAAACGTGCCGTTATCCAATAATTTTTCATAAATGGATCGGGAAGGGAAACTAAAAAGCTTGGTTTTAACATCCATTTATTTAACATTTGGGTAATCCGAGTTTCTTGTACTGAAAGAATTCCAATCATTTGTCCCTCTTTAAAGACTGCGGAACCAAGAAACTGAGCAGGATTTGTTTTTCCAGTTACCTTCATTTTACCAGCGATTAAGTCATCATCTTCGCTTCTTTTTACGGTACTCTTGTCCTGCTCAGTTGTTGCATAAGCAGAAATATATAGATCAGCATCTGCTTCTGTAATTCTAAAAAAATTGTTGATTTCAGAATTTGGAATAAAGCCGATTTTTGTTGTATTGTCAAAAAGTAATTCAAAATATTCATGTCTTCGCGTTTCAAGCTTTGGTTGATTTCGTTCAATAAATGTACTAGCCTCTTCCTTTGAAACAATTAGTTTTGTATCACGTCTAACATCACAGTCCTTCGTTCCATCATAGATATATCGAATAAAATCCTTATCCCTCGCAAGCTCTTCTGAGACTACAAAGAAGTCTAAAATATCATATGTAATCGACTTCGCAATTACGGCATTCGCTAAGTTTTCAGATTGAATAAAACTTGAGGCGTTAAGTGTGATAATCTCATGAGTGGGTTCATTACTTCCACCACCTTGTTGTGTTGAGCCGGCTTCTGGATTCGAAATTAAATACGTAATTTTTAAAAAACCTTTAACATCGGATTTATCTAGTCCTATCCCTAGCACATACGCTCTTTCATCAATTTCCTCTTTATCCCAACAACCGGCCAAAATGAATAAAATAGAAAAAAGGAAGGAAATTTTAATTGTTGTGGTTTGTTTCTTCATGCTTCAAATCCCCTCTGATTTTTGCTATTAACCACATAAGGCAAGGAAAAACAAGAAACATAGGACTCAGGATATGTAATAACACCTCTCTGATTTTAAAGACTGTAAATGTGGGGGCTTCAGGACCCAAGCCAAAAATAACAGCAAGTGTTGCAATTGTAGGGGTAAAGAATTCAAAGTTTTTGATATTACAAATCCCTCCTAAAAATACAGAAATCAAATAGACATATACAGTAAACCGAATAAATGAGGCTATAATCCAAAATGGAAAGAAAAAGGTTTCAATATTTGTTAGAAACCCCAATCTAATCAAACGTATTAACTCTTGATAAGGATAATCAAGCATTTTTAATCCTTCATAATCAAATACAAATAAATAAATAAGGAATGCTAATGTTATTTCAATTACGATTATGACAAATGCAATCCAAGTCCCTTTTTTAAATGTCTTAGCGGATGCAAGATAAGGGGCAATTAATCCCATAAAAAAAAACTCTACAAATAGGGACACATGTGTAGTGCTCCTTTTTATTACCTCTAAGGATCCAGGACCTAAAATTGGGTAAATAAAGGAAAAACTCCCTTCTTTAAGTGCTAAAAGTAGTGCGATAAGTAATGAAAATTTTACATAAAAGAGCACTAACCATGAAACCGAACCGATATGTTCTAGCCCTTTTTTGGCGCCATACGCACAAACCGCCATTAGAACAGTATAGATAATCAAATACGGAGTTTGTGTAAAATACATGGTACCAATGATATCCACATAGATGGCTGAATCATAAGTAAGACCGATAAAAAATGCAAGTAAAAGAATGCATGATAAAACTGTGCCGATAAATTTACCAAATAAATGAAGAAGGACATCATGCAAATTTTTATTCTTATAAGCTGTAATGACTTTGATTGTCAAATAGATTGGAATAATTGACTCTATTCCCATAAGAAGAGGAGCCATCCAATACGCGTTATCTAAGTATTCCACTAAAATAGAAGGTGTGTCATCAGATAATTTCACACCAACCACTAATATTAAGAGGGCTACGTATTCCCTTATCTCAATTTTTCCTCTTGATTGCTCCATAGCTATTCCTCTGCCTTTTTTATGACGTCCTTTGGTTTCAAATAACCTGGACGAATTCTTTCACTTTTCATCATTTTTCTGATGATTGTATCGTTAGAAGAAATATACTTAGGTGACATTGGTGATAAGTAAGGAACGCCAAAAGATTTTAGTGATACCATATAAGTAATTCCTACCGTAAACAAAGCTGTCATGCCATAAATACCAAATACACCAGCAGCGAGTATAAAAGCAAAACGAATAATTCTAATTGCAAAATTCATGCTCACATCACTTAGTGTAAATGAACAAAGTCCACCTAATGCCACGACGATGACCACAATTGGACTAACAATATTTGCCTGAACCGCTGCTTGTCCTAAAATTAATGCTCCGACAATCCCAATTGTTGGCCCAATTGGATTAGGAACTCGGAGTCCTGCTTCCCGTATTAACTCAAAGGCAATTTCCATCATCAATATTTCAATAAGGGAGGGGAAAGGAACTTTTTCACGAGTTGCAGAAATGGCTAATAAGAGATCAGTCGGAACCATTTCAGAATGGTAGTTGGTAATGGAAACATAAATCGCAGATCCAAATACTGTAATAAACAAGGCACATACTCGTAGAACACGGATGAAATTCCCATATATAAAACGTAAATAGTGATCCTCCGGGTTATGGATAAAGGACCAAAAAGTAGCGGGTAGAATTAAAGCAGCTGGTGAGTTATTCATTAGTAAAACCACATATCCATCCTCTAAAAATGAAGAAGCCCGATCAGGTCTTTCCGTATATAAAGTACTTGGAAAGATTGATTTCGGTCTTTCTTCTATGTATTGTTCTAAAAGAGAAAGGTTTTGGATGGCGTCTACATCTAATGAACTAACCCTTTCTTTAATATTTTGTATCATTTTTTCATTGGTAAGATCCTTTATATAAAGGATGAAAAGTTCATTATTTGAGCGTTTTGAAATCGTTGTACTTTCGACAATTAAATTTTCGCTTCTGATTTTTTTTCGAATCAATGAAATATTAGTATCCGCTTTTTCGGTAAAAGCTTCTTTTGGACCTTTAACGACAACCTCATTTTCTGCTTTTTCAACGGATCTACTTTGGAAATTAGCCGTTCCTATTGCTAATGCTTTCGTTTCACCATCAATTAGTAATATTGCGTTTCCTTGATTAACGCTATTCAGAATATCTTTCAATGATTGAATTTGTGAAAATGATTGAACTTGAATGATATTTTGAACTTCTTTTTCTGGATCTTCATTACGTAACAATGGTTCAAGAATATGCTCACTAATCATGGAAACATCGGTGATTGTTGAAATAAACAAGATTGCCGCTTTTTTATTCATTCCGTTTATAGTAAAATTGTGGATTTTAACGTCTGCGTTTTCAGGTATTGAATAAAGCTTCTCTAATGTAGATATGTTTATTTGAAGATCTTGGTTAATTTCTTGAATCTTTATTTTGATATCCTCTGCAGCTGATTTTTCAGGATATTGTTCGGGATCTAATGTAGAACTTTTAAATTTGTCTAGATATTTTTGGATAGGATGCTTTTTCATAACAGACAGCTCCGAGCTTTTTCCTAAGTTTGCCACCAAAAGTGGAATATAATGCAAATAAAGAAAAAAGACGGGAATTTGTTTTGAAATATCTAAAATGATAGAAGTTTTTATAAAATCCCTTTATAATGAATAATGTGAATTATTTAGTGAGTCTAAATAATTAAGAAGGGGGAAATTAATGTGAGCACACGTACATATGAGCAAAAATGGAATCTAGATGTATTTTTCGAAGGTGGAAGTAGTTCACCCGCTTTTAAGTCCTTTTTGGAGGCATTACAAAAGGAACTAACTGAATTTAATTCATTAGTAGAGGGATTTCAAATTCCTTCAAATGTGAATGATAAAGAAGGGTTGGTGCACATTTTAGAAGCATTTCAATCCTCTTTTAAAAAGCTTCGTCAGGCAGGTGCGTTTGTAAGTTGTTTGACAGCCCAGGATACCACTGACCGTGGAGCGAGCCTGTTACAAGGAAAAATAACGCAGCTTAGTAGCGAATTTCAATCCATTTTAACCGCTTTTGATCAAAAGCTCATTGCTATTGAGCAACCGGTATGGGATGAACTTTTATCCGAAGCGCCATTTAATGAGCTATCCTATGTTTTGGAGGAAAGAAGAATAAGAGCAAAAGAAAAACTTTCTTTAGAACAGGAAAGCTTAATTAATTCTTTAGGTGTTGATGGCTACCACGCATGGGGACAACTTTATAATATGGTCGTTGGCAACATAAAGATTCCATATGAAGAAAATGGTGAAACAAAACAACTTTCAGTTGGTCAAGCATTTAATAAGTTTTCAAGTACTGATCGCAATGTCCGTAAATCAATGTTTGAGCAGTGGGAAAAAACATGGGAGAATCATACGGATTATATTGGAGAAGCCTTAAATCATCTTGGCGGTTTCCGATTAAACGTCTATAAAGCACGAGGTTGGGGAAACGTTCTCGGGGAGCCGCTTGATATTAACAGAATGTCTAAAGAAACGCTCGACACGATGTGGTCGGTTATTACTGAAAACAAAGCTCCGTTCGTGGACTATTTAAGCCGTAAAGCAAATCTATTAGGTCTTGAAGGGTTAAGTTGGTACGACCTTGATGCACCTGTAGGTCAAACGGAGAGTAAGGTCACTTATCAAGAAGGTGCTGAATTTATTTTAGAACAATTTAGTAAGTTCGGTCCTAAGCTTACTGAATTTACACAAAAAGCGTTTGAAGATAGCTGGATTGAAGCTGAAGATCGACCTGGAAAACGTCCTGGGGGTTTTTGCACAAGCTTTCCTGAAAGCGATCAATCAAGAATCTTTATGACCTTCTCAGGAACACCTTCAAATGTGTCAACTCTTGCTCATGAGCTTGGTCATGCATTCCATCAGCATGCAATGGCTGGTGTTCATACATTAAACCGTAGCTATGCCATGAACGTTGCAGAAACTGCATCGACGTTTGCGGAAATGATTGTCGCGGATGCCTCTGTTAAAAATGCAAAGACAAAGGAAGAAAAAATTGCTTTATTAGAGGATAAAATCCAAAGAAGTGTTGCTTTTTATATGAATATTCATGCTCGCTTCTTATTTGAGACGAGATTCTATGAGGAGCGCAAGCAAGGCATTGTTAGTGCAGAACGTCTCAATGAACTAATGCTTGAAGCACAGAAGGAAGCATATTGTGGCGCATTAAATCAATATCATCCACAATTTTGGGCATCAAAAATGCATTTTTATATTACGGGTGTACCTTTTTATAACTTCCCATACACGTTCGGATATTTATTCTCGCTCGGTATTTATGCAAAGGCGTTAGAAGAGGGTACAGACTATGAAGAGAAATACATCGCACTCTTAAAGGATACAGCAAGCATGAAGGTGGAAGACCTCGCTGCCAAACACTTAGGCGTTGATTTAACCAAACGTGATTTCTGGGAAAAGGCTGTAAAGCTTTCTGTTAAGGATGTAGAAGAATTTCTAGAGTTAACGAAATGAGAAAAAACCTATCCACATTAAAAATAGTGGATAGGTTTTTTTATACTTTCTTTAATTTAAAAGTACCAACCATAAGGAAAGAAAGAATGATGATGAGGTAAATGAAAAATTGTGGAGATACATAAGGGATTGCTAAGAAGCTTAATGTCAATAGACAGCCAGCAGCTGTTATCGGTAAGCCTACAAAGAAGCCTTTATTGTCGCTAATATTAAATTTTGCTAAACGAAAAGCTCCACATCCAATATAGAAAACGGTGAAAAACATACCTGGAGCACCGAATTCATTGATGATCCCTTGGTATAAAAGAAGCGCAGGTGCAACTCCGAATGATATAATATCACACATTGAGTCAAGCTGTTTTCCGAGCTCTGATTCGATCTGAAACTTTCTTGCTACCATTCCATCAAAACGATCGGCAAGTGCAGCTAAAAAGATAAGTAATAAGCTTAAGTTTAATTCATTCTTTAAAACAAATAATATAGAAAAACCACCTAAGCTAAGGTTGACTAATGTAAGTATATTGGCAGTATGGGTTTTAAGCTTTTTTAGGGTTGAATCTATATAATCTAATAGAAACATTTCTTCACTCCTTTCTTTAGAGGATATACAAAAAAGTCTTTGTAATAGATAATAAAAATCAATAAAATAAGATAGTATTGCTTTAATAATCTTATTTTATTCGTTCAAATGTGTATAGTCAAAGAGAAATTGTATTTTTTAGGGGGAATTAGATTTGCAGAAATGGCTCTATCGTTTCTTTATAGAATTAACGAACCATCGTCTTTCTTCAGCGCTTTTAAGAAAATTTTCACAATCTAGAGTTAGTGCTATACTTATTCCGAGTTATGCGAAAATATACAATATTAACCAAGCGGAAATGGAAAAAAACTTAACGGATTATGTAACCCTTCAAGACCTTTTTGTTAGACAGCTGAAAATGGACAGCAGGCGTATTGATACAAACGAAAATACAGTTATTAGCCCTGTTGATGCTGTTATTGAAGAGACCGGTATGATTACCGCGAATAAGGAAATGATTGTAAAAAATAAACATTATTCGATCCAAGAGATGCTTGGAGATGAAGACTCACTCGCTAAATACATAGGTGGTACTTTCGTTATTCTTTATTTAAGCCCAAGCCATTATCATCGAATTCATAGTCCAATTTCTGGGGTTATCACAAAGCAATGGGATTTGGGAGGGAAATCGTATCCGGTCAATCGACTCGGGTTAAAATATGGGAAAGATCCTTTATCTAAAAATTATCGAAAAATAACAGAATTACGTGCAAAAGACTCATATGTTGCGGTGGTCAAGGTGGGAGCAATGTTTGTCAATAGTATAGAAACAACCTATACAAGTGATTCTGTGCAAAAAGGGGAGGAAATCGCGTATTTCTCATTCGGTTCAACTGTCATTCTTTTATTTGAAAAAGGACGTTTTACGATTAGCCCAGAAATCCGTTCGTCTATTAATATTAAAATGGGTGAAGTCTTAGGCACTTTTAACGAAGAAAGGTGAATGACGAGTGGAGTTAGTCGTGAAGAAAAAAAGAGCCTCTAGTGGCTCTTTTCAAAAATCATACATTATGATATATTTCTAATCCTATGTCCTAATGATCTGCGTTTAATTTCAGTTTCAATAAGGTGAATAAAATCAGGACTTAGCTTTAATTTTATTGCTTTAAAATAAGATTCAATTAACAAGTCATCTGATAATTTTTTCATATCATTGAGCCAAAAGTTGGCTATTCACCTCCTAAAAATTTTTAAGAGTAATTTGTTCTTTTTCATCTTTTGTTGTCATATACTAATACGTTATTCTTAGTTGGTAAGATTACTCTATCACGAAAAAAATAATAGAACAACCGTTCTGTTATCCACAGGTGATAGTGGATAACTTGTGAGTATTTTGTTTATAAAATTTGGGAATCTATGTATATCAATGTGTAAAATGTGTATAAGTTTATCCACAACTGTTGAAATTTACTGACTTTTGTCGAAAACTTTTTTTCTTTTTTTAAAACTTCAATATATGTGACGAAATTTGACAGATTAGTTTTTGTGAAAATAGCTTTATTCCGTTATGATAGGATAGGTATAGATAAGGAAGAAGTCCGGTGAGGTGTAAACATATTGTTAAAGAAATTTTTACCAAATGAACATGTGAAATCCGTTTTTGAGATTTCTCCAAGTAAACTTAAGGAATTAGGAATAAAAGGGGTTATAACCGATTTAGATAATACATTGGTTGAATGGGACCGTCCAAGTGCAACACCAGAGCTTGTAGAATGGTTTACTGATCTTAAGAAAAATGGGATAACTGTTACCATTGTCTCAAATAATCATGAGCCAAGAGTAAAAGAATTTGCAGATCCGTTAGGTATTCCGTTTATTTATGAGGCCAGGAAACCTTTGATACGTGCTTTTAACCGTGCAATAAGGGAAATGAATTTACATAAGGATGAGGTTGTTGTAATTGGTGACCAGCTCCTTACTGATGTATTAGGTGGTAACCGATGTGGTCTACATACCATTCTGGTTGTTCCTGTTGCGCAAACCGATGGGTTTTTTACAAAGTTTAACCGCTTTGTCGAAAGAAGAATACTGACTTGGATGAAGCGTCGCGGAATGCTTTATTGGGAGGATAAATAGAGTGGAACAAGAAAAGATTAGCTGTATTGGCTGTGGAGTTGAAATCCAAACGGCGGACAAAACAAAATTGGGATATGCACCACCTTCTGCTTTAGAGAAGGAAAAAGTCATTTGTCAACGATGTTTTAAATTAAAACATTATAATGAAGTACAGGATGTTTCGTTAACGGATGATGACTTTTTAAAAATCCTACACGGAATTGGTTCTACCGATGCATTAATCGTGAAAATTGTTGATATATTTGATTTTAATGGTAGTTGGTTACCTGGTCTTCATCGTTTTGTAGGCAACAACAATATATTATTAGTGGGTAATAAAGTCGATTTGCTGCCAAAATCGGTGAAGCCTAAGAAACTCATTAACTGGATGAAAGAATCATCCCGCGAACTTGGACTAAAGCCTGTCGATGTCTTTTTAATTAGTGCAGAAAAAGGCACTGGAATTAAAGAGGTAGCAGATGCGATTGAGCATTATCGCGAGGGTAAAGATGTATATGTGGTTGGTTGTACAAATGTTGGAAAATCAACATTCATAAACCGCTTAATTAAGGAATTCAGTGGGGAGAAGGAAGACATCATTACGACTTCACACTTTCCTGGAACAACATTAGATATCATTGATATTCCACTTGATGACGAGCACTCCTTATTTGATACTCCAGGAATTATTAATCACCATCAAATGGCACATTTTGTTTCAAAAGAAGACTTAAAGGTAATCACGCCGAAAAAAGAAATTAAACCAAAAGTCTTTCAATTAAATGAACGACAAACCTTGTTTTTTGGTGGATTAGCCCGATTTGATTTTGTAAGTGGGGACAGGCAGTCATTTGTTTGCCATTTCTCTAATTTTTTGAATATCCATCGAACCAAACTTGAAAATGCGGATGAATTATATGATAACCATAAAGGTGAGTTGTTACAGCCACCAGGAAAAAATGAACTAGAGGAATTCCCACCTCTAGTTGCTCATGAATTTATGATCAAGGAAGCAAAGACAGATGTTGTTTTCTCTGGTTTGGGCTGGGTAACGATTAACGTACCAAATACGAAGGTTGTTGCTCATGTTCCAAAGGGTGTTGGAGTAATTGTAAGAAAGTCGTTAATCTAGTATGACGAAATAGAAAAATTTATTTGTTACGGGTGAGGAAATGGAGAAGGTTTATGGCGTAATCGGAAGTCCAATCTCACATTCAATGTCACCAATGATGCATAATGATCTTTTTGAACATTATAAGCTTAAGGCTAGATACCATGCTTTCCATGTTCCACATGAAGGGGTAAAAGCCGCAATTGAAGGGATAAAAGCACTTGGAATAGCGGGTATTAATGTCACAATTCCGCATAAGATTGATGTCATTGAATATTTAGATGAAGTTGAAGAGGTTGCGGCAAATATTGGTGCGGTTAATACGATTGTCAACGAGAATGGGAAATTAATTGGATATAATACAGATGGAAATGGATTTATCCGTTCATTGAATCAAGTAATTAGTCATGAGGAATTATGTTCTGCTAAGGTACTAATAATTGGTGCTGGTGGTGCAGCAAGAGGGATCTTTATTTCATTAGCTGCAATGGGTGTGAAAAACATCGATATTGTAAATCGTACGATGGAGCGAGCGAATTCAATTATTGATGATTGTAAGTTCTCGGTTGATTCACATGGACTGGGATTTGCAGAGGCAGAAGCGGATTTAGGAAAGTATCAAGTGATTATCAATACGACCTCTGTTGGAATGCATCCCAATGTCGATGAGATGCCTCTTTCACTTGAAAATATCACTCCAACAACTATTGTTAGTGATATTATTTATAATCCATTTGAAACAAAGTTTCTACAGGAAGCGGCCAAACATGGAGCAATTACACAAAATGGAATTGGAATGTTTGTTTATCAAGGTGCCATAGCATTTGAAAAATGGACAGGAATATTTCCGGATACAGATAGAATGGAAAGTCTTGTAACAAGGCTATTAGGAGGAAAAACATGCTAACAGGAAAACAAAAACGATTTTTGCGCTCAAAAGCACATCATTTAGACCCAATTTTTCAGGTAGGAAAAGGTGGGGTAAATGATAATATGATTAAACAAATTAGTGATGCACTTGAAGCACGTGAGTTATTAAAAATCAGCGTCCTGCAAAACTGTGAGGAAGACCGTGATACGGTAGCAGAAGAGCTGAGTAAGGGTGCAAAAGCTGAACTCGTTCAGATCATTGGAAATACAATTGTGCTTTACAAAGAATCCAAGGAAAACAAGAAATTAGAGCTTCCAAAATCAAAATAGGTATTCAAAAAGGAGGATGAAAAGGACCGAGAAGTTCAAGGCGGTGCAGCTTTGAGTACCGGAGCGTATGCTGTTAATACGTGAGGAACGGAAAAGCAAGCCAACGCAGAAATTCGATGCGTCATTTTCATCAGACTTGGAGGGAAATAAATGAACCATATTGGAATCATCGGTGGTACATTTGATCCACCTCATATTGGTCATCTATTTATCGCATCGGAGGTATTAACAAGATTAAATCTTTCTGAGGTGTGGTTCATGCCTAACCATATCCCTCCGCATAAAGCGCGTAAAAGTTATGTGACCGATGAGGAGCGGGTTGAAATGCTTTCTCTTGCCATTTCCGATCAGCCAAAGTTTAAATTACAATTGATTGAACTGGAAAGAGAAGGACCCTCATATACATACGACACCATCAAATTATTACGTGAAAAATATGAAGATACCACGTTTTATTTTATCATTGGGGGAGATATGGTTGCATATCTGCCACATTGGCATAAAATTGATGAACTTGTTGACATGGTTATATTCGTTGGAGTTAAAAGGCCAGGTTATTCATTTCCAACTGAATATCCAATCACAGAAGTGGATATCCCGCAATTCGATATCTCTTCTTCGATGATTCGAAAAAGGTTATCAGAAAAGGGAAATACGATGTATTTACTTCCTGAAAAAGTACGAAACTATATAGAGGAGAAGCATTTATATGGAACGTGAAAAGGCTTTAGAGATAGTCAAAGAACAGTTAACAGAGCATCGTTATCAGCATACACTTGGTGTGATGGAAACAGCAATTGAACTTTCAAAACGCTATCATGCAGATGTAAAAAAAGCCGAAATTGCTGCCATTTTTCATGATTATGCAAAGTTTAGACCTAAAGATGAAATGAAACAAATCATCATCAACCAACACATGCCTTCTGATTTATTGATTCATAATACAGAGCTTTGGCACGCACCAGTTGGGGCCTATCTTGTAAAGACCGAGGTAGGAATTGAGGATGAGGAAATTTTAAATGCAATTCGTTTCCATACTTCTGGACGCGAAAAAATGACCCTTCTTGAAAAAGTTGTTTTTGTCGCAGATTATATTGAGCCAGGAAGACATTTTCCGGGTGTAGAAGAAGGTAGAGAACTTGCAAAACAGAATTTAGACCATGCACTTATTTATGCATTAAGCAACACGATCATGTTTTTAGCAAAAAGAAATCAAGCAATCTATCCAGATACATTGAGAACATATAATTCATTAATTTTTGAGAAAAAGGGGGAATCGTAGGTGAATGAAAGAGATATTTTAACATTTGCAGTTCAAGCAGCTGACGATAAACGAGCAGAAAATATCATTGCCTTAAATATGAAGGGGTTATCACTGGTAGCCGATTATTTTCTTATTTGCCACGGAAATTCTGAAAAACAGGTGCAAGCAATTGCTCGTGAAATAAAAGACAAAGCTGATGAAAATGGTATTCATATTAAGCGTCTTGAGGGATTTGATGAAGCAAGATGGATTCTTGTAGACCTCGGAGATGTCATTGTCCATGTTTTCCATAAAGACGAACGTAGCTATTATAATTTAGAACGTCTTTGGGGAGATGCGCCTACGGAAAACATTGAAGATGTGCAAAGTTTATGAGCTATGGTGAATTTGCCTATATCTATGATGAGCTGATGCGTGATGTAGATTATGAGCAATGGGTTTCATTTGTAAAGGAAAAAGTAACACAACTTCATAAAACGAGTGGACTAAGGGTTCTTGATATTGGCTGTGGAACGGGAGAAATTGCAATTAGACTTGCCCAAGAAGGTTTTGAGGTTGTCGGGGTCGATCTTTCAGAAGATATGCTTACGGTTGCGAATCACAAGGCAATGGAAGCAGGAGTGAAAGTTGATTTTTATCAGCAAAACATGTTGGACATCTCAGGGTTTGAGCCGTTTGATCTTGTTGTGATTTTCTGTGATTCCCTAAATTATTTGCATTCCGAAAAAGAGGTTCAGAAAACCTTTGCAAATGCATATCAGCTTTTGAAAGAAGATGGTCTATTTCTGTTCGATGTCCATTCCGTATATAAAGTGGATTCCGTTTTTATGAACGGACCGTTTGTAAGTGCTGAAGATCAGGTTAGTTTTATTTGGAATTGCTTTAGTGGGGATCATCCTCATAGTGTCGAGCATGAGCTTTCCTTTTTTGTGAAAAATGAACATAATGAAGATTACGCAAGGTTTGACGAGTTTCACGAACAGCGTACCTTTCCGATTGAAATGTATCAAAATTGGCTTGTACAAACAGGTTTTCGTGTACAAGATATTTGTGCTGATTTTACAGAAAATGTTCGGGAGACTTCAGAACGAATTTTAATCACTGCAAAGAAATAGAGGGACAGAGGATGAAATCTCTGCCCTTCTTTTTTTGAATCAAATTAACAATGTCGAACATAGGAAAAATTAGCTTGAGTTTGCTAGCTAAACACTTTGAAAGGCAAAAAAGCCCTCTATTTGTCTTGTACTTTTATAATCCGAGTGGTATATTTAGCGAGATGGAGTCTCGTTAAATTGTCTAGCTACCTCGGAAATATCCTCATCATATTTTCTATGAGTACTCCTAAACAATTCTTCAAATAATTCACCAATATGTTCTTCCATTGCATTAATTCCTTCTCCAGTGACACCACCTTTTACACATACCTTTGACTGGAGAGTGGGTAATGTGTACATTTCCTTTTCAAGTAGTTTACCCATTCCGATAATCATTTCACTTGCTAAATTTGTTGCTTGCTCCTCAGAAATTTTCGTTTCCCTCACCGCTGCATCTACAAACCTTCTCAACAAATAAGTAAAAAACGCCGGACCGCAACTAACAATATCCGATGCAACTCTTGTGATCTCATGATTTATGTGAACCGGAGTGGAAATTTGTTTGAAAAGGAATTCTAAATACTCCTTAAACCTGTTGCTAATGCTCCTGCCAAAAGTGAATAAGGAAACACCGGTTAGTGCACGGTTGGTAATACTCGGAATGATTCGAGCGACCTGACAGTTCACAAGTGATTCAAGCTGTTCAACAGAAATCGGGCTAGTAATTGAAACAATACATTTATTACTTGTTAAGGAAGAAGATAATTGGTGTAAAAGGGGGTGAATCTCTAACGGCTTCACACAAATAAATATTATATCAGAGCCTTTTACAACTTCTTCATTTGTTGCTGCTACCGTAATATCTGGTAAGGAGTTCTTAATAGCTTTTGCCTTTTCAATTGTACGATTTGTAATGGTTAATTTTGAAGGCGGAACAGCAAGAGATTCAACAAAGGACTCTATTAAAATTTTCCCCATATTTCCTGTACCAATAAACCCTATATTCAAGTTCGTCCCTCCTTTACAGACTATTCTCCTAACACCATATGTGATTCCATACCAAAATATGAATGGAATTTTCCTAAGCTAAAAAGAAGGAAGGTAAATCATGAATTTTAAAAATAAAAAATTTAAATTAATGATTATAGTTTGTGGAATTTGTCTTGTTACTTTTATTGCGTTCTATCGCATTTTTGGACAAGAAACCAAAGCAGAGCCAAACATTGAAGAAGAGGAGTTGCTACTTGAACCAGTTGTTGAAGAAAAAACTGTTGTAGAAGAGGAAGTCACGGTCATTCTAGTAGATATTAAGGGTGCTGTGTTTAATGAGGGAGTATTTGAGGTCCAAGAGGGAATGAGGATCAAAGATGTCGTCGACATGGCTGGAGGGTTTACGGAAGATGCAAACAAAACGCAAGTAAATTTAGCCGAGCGAGTGGAGGATGAAATGGTCATCTATGTTCCGCGTATGGGTGAGAACACCGAATGGGAGATAAGCAGTCAATCACAAAAAAATGATGGTAAGGTATCACTAAATGGAGGAACTCAAGCAGAACTTGAAACATTATCTGGCATCGGTCCATCGAAAGCAGCAGCGATTATAGCATATCGGGAAGAAAATGGACCTTTTAAACAACTTGAGGATCTTCTTCAAGTAAGTGGGATAGGCGAAAAATCCTTTGAAAAGATTAAAGACGAACTTAAATTAAATTGACGACTTATGGGAGATGCCGATAAAATAATTGTAAGATTTTGTTGAAGGGATGGGGAAGATTTGAATCGAATTAAATGGAATCAGTATTTTATGGCGCAAAGCCATCTGCTTGCTTTAAGAAGTACATGTACACGATTAACGGTTGGAGCCACAATTGTTCGTGATAAGCGAATCATTGCAGGGGGGTATAACGGGTCTGTTTCAGGCGGAACGCATTGCATTGATGAAGGCTGCTATGTGGTAGATAATCATTGCATAAGAACTGTACATGCTGAGATGAATGCGTTATTACAATGTTCAAAGTTTGGAGTTCCCACAGAAAATGCTGAAATCTACGTGACGCATTTTCCTTGTCTCCAATGCACAAAAGCTATTATTCAGGCAGGAATCAAAGTTGTTTATTATGCAGAGGATTATAAAAACCATCCATACGCAATTGAACTGTTGGAGAAATCAAAAGTAAAAGTACAAAAGGTTCCACTTCAAGAAATGGTGATTGACCTAAAATCAAAAGAGAAATTAGAGTTTGTTAATGAATTAATTGAGAAAGTAACGGAATCAGGTGCGGATAATAAAGAAATAAAGGCATTGCATGAGCGGGTTGCTACACTCTTTTCAAATATTGGTTAATATAATCAGGAAGTATGGGGATTATGTACAAGGAAAGCTTGTCTATCTTGCTTTCTTTTCAGTTTTGGGGATACTAGTCCCTTATACTTCTTTTTCTTGGTTTATTATCTTCCTCACACTCCTCTTATTAGGTTTTATCATATTCCGCCACCATTTTTCTCTTACCGTCCTTAGTATTTTCACTCTATTTTTCTTCATGTGTTTGTTCATTCTTATTGATTCTAATAATCAAACAACACTAGTTCCTACGACAAAAACAATCTATGGCGAAATAGTTGATACACCTGATATCAATGGTGATAAGCTTTCCGTCATTGTTAATACCTCACAAAATGAAAAGCTACTTATGGTTTACTATATCCAAACAGAGTTAGAAAAAATTCAACTTAGCGAATCAGTACGAATCGGATTAATGTGTACCTTTAATGGAACTCTCAAAAAACCACAGGTATCAAGAAATCCATATTCATTTGATTATCAAAAGTATTTATATGCTCAAAAAATCCATTGGATTTTTGAGGCAAACACGATAACTCCTGAAAAGTGTTTTTTACAGGAAAATGGGTCGTTCTCTCGATGGTTACTAAAAATCCGCGAAGCTGGAATTCAGCAAATCGATTCTCATTTTGATGGGTCGACTGCAGGGATTATCCAAGCTTTAATTTATGGAGAAAGAACGAATATAGAGAATGAAATTGTAAATTCCTATCAATCATTAGGTTTGATCCATCTTTTAGCCATATCAGGGCTTCATGTAAGCCTTATGACAGGGATGTTTTACTTTTTATGTATCCGCTTTGGAATAACACGTGAGTCTACCTCGATTCTCCTCTTATGTTTATTGCCAGTTTATATCATTATTGCTGGGGGTTCACCTTCTGTTATTCGCTCTGTGCTAATGTGTATGTTACTACTTTCGACGATCATGTGGTGGAAAAAGAGTAGCATGCTGGATGTAATAAGTTTTGTTTGCATTTGTATGCTTGCATTGAATCCGTATTTTTTGGTAAACATTGGTTTTCAATTATCCTTCATGGTTAGTGCAGCTTTAATCTTGTCATCAAAAGCCATTTTTAAACACTATCTCAATCCTTTTTCTTCTTTATTAGCAGTTTCATTTTTATCACAAATAGCCTCGTTGCCCATTTTACTATTTCACTTTTTCGAGTTTTCATTATTAAGCTTACCTTTAAACATGCTGTATGTTCCATTATATTCGATGATTATTCTGCCTTTCGCATTATTCACAGTAATTGTGCTCGGAATTGTTGAACCAATCGGTGAAATGTTTGCGGCTGTTCTAACGTGGATCCTAGAAATCTTAAATCAAGCAACTGTTTGGTTTTCGCAATTTTCTTTCCCTGTACTAACCTTAGGAAAACCGGGTCTAATTCTTATGATCTTGTATTGTGGAGCAATCTTCTATTTTTTAATTTGTTGGGAAAAAAAGCAAGTGATTTTCCAACCTGCACTTCTTGCTCCTATAGGGATTTTATTGATCCAACTAGTCACGCCATACATAAATCCATATGGCGAAGTCACAATGATTGATGTCGGGCAAGGAGATAGTATCTATATTGAACTTCCATATCGAAAAGCCATTTATTTAATTGATACTGGTGGAACGATTCAATTTGAACAAGAACCATGGAAAAAAAGAAGGAATGAATTTTCGACTGCGGATATCATTATGCCCTTTTTAAAATCAAAAGGAGTACGTTCCCTAGATAAACTTATTATCACACATGGTCATCAAGATCATATCGGCGGGGCAAAAGATCTAATTGAAAATATAAGGATAAAGGAAATCGTCTTAGGAAAAAGCAAGCAGGATGCAAGCCAAGAAGCCGAATTGAAGAAAATGGCTACAAAAAAGGGAGTGAGGATTAACCTTGTTGAACGTGGGCAAAAGTGGAAGGAAGGTAAACACCAATTTTATATTCTTGCCCCAAACGGAAATGAGGTGGAGGAAAATAATAATTCCGTTGTCATTTATACGAAACTTGGAGGGCTAAACTGGTTATTTACAGGGGATATTGAAAAAGATGTGGAGCTAGCCCTCATTAAAACATATAAAAACTTACAGGTGGATGTATTGAAAGTAGGACATCATGGAAGCAAAACATCTTCAACGAAGGAGTTTGTGCAGTTTTTAAATCCTAAAATTGCATTAATTCCGGTCGGCGTTAATAATCGATTTAACCACCCTCATCCAGATGTTATTGATCTTTTAAAGAAAGAGAAAATAAAGGTTTATCGAACTGATAAAAATGGTGCAATTCAATATCGTTATCTTAAAAAAACAGGAACCTTTATGCAAACAATTCCATAAGATACAGTAGAGCAAGGAACGAAAAAGAGACTGCCAACAAAAAGGGCAGTCTCTATTTGACAGTATGTATTCTGTCGGTATTAAGCTCCGATAACCTTAATTAAAGTTGCGATAATGAAAATTGTAGCGAAGAAGCCAAAGGATACAACGAATGCTACTCCAGCATCTACAACGTCATTTCGTGTGTTTTTAATATTCTTTTCAAATTCGTTCACGCCTAACCCCTCCTAAACAGTTATAGTATAGCCTAACTACCCAAAAAAATCTAGATTTCCTTTGAAAAATTGGTTGCGTTTTACAAAAACAAAACCAAAAGAAAATGAAAACCCTTTTTCCCCTATTATCCGATACTCTTCCTTTATTAACAACACTTGTCACAAATAGTTCAAAAACGAACGCGTAACCTAATAGTACATAAGCAAACGTCCCTGTAATGATTCTAAAAAAGAATATCATTACTCGACAAGTTTCCCGGGGCTTGTTTGGTAATGTTTCATATAGATTGGGAATTGGCAAAAACCAATTCCCTTTTTACTTTTATATACCTGTTTTTATATACCTGTTGAAAAATATACGATTTCCCGATACGATTAAATAGATAGTTGAAGGCTTACAGTGGAGAGGAATACGAATGAACTTAGAGCTTTGGAAAAAAATTAAGAAAAAACAATTTGCACCTATCTATTTATTGCATGGATCTGAAAATTTTTTAATCCAGGAAACAAAGGAATTACTGATTAAATATAGCATTGAAGAAGAAGAAAAGGACTTTAATTTATCGGTGTTTGATTTAGAGGAGACACCAGTTGAAGTCGCTTTAGCTGATGCGGAGACACTTCCTTTTATGGGAGAAAGACGAGTTGTTATTTTACAAAATCCTTCATTCCTAACGTCCGAGAAAAATAAGGATAAGGTTGAGCATAATATCTCAGTCCTTGAGCACTATTTAAAAAGTCCTGCTCCATTTACAATTCTTGTGTTCACCGCACCCTACGAAAAGTTGGATGAACGAAAAAAAATCGTTAAGCTACTAAAAACGAATGCGGAAGTCTTAACCGTAAATACTTTATCTGAAAAAGATTTACATACCTGGATTGCCGATCGTGTAAATCAGCATGAGGTCACCATACGTCCTTCAGCGATACAAGAGCTACTGCATGTAGCTGGGACAAATCTCATGAACATTACACAGGAAATAGATAAAATGTGTTTATACCTTGGAGTAAATGGTGAAATTACGGAGGAAACTGTTCAATTACTTGTACCACGCTCATTGGAGCAAAATATTTTTTCACTTATTGATAAGGTAGTGAATCGTAAATTAGATGAGGCATTACGTATCTTTTATGACCTTTTACAAAATAATGAAGAGCCCATCAAAATTTTATCCTTACTGGCTACACAGTTTAGATTGATATTTCAGGTGAAGGAGCTTTCTAGGCAAGGGTATGGACAACAGCAGATTGCTGGAAATCTAAAGGTTCATCCATTTCGTGTCAAGTTAGCGGGTGGGCAATCCAATTTATTTACACAAGAAGAGCTACTACAAATTATGAACCAGCTTGCTGAAGCAGATTATGAAATGAAAAACGGCAAAATGGATAAAAAATTAATATTGGAGCTATTTATTATGAAATTAGCTAAATAATGGTATAAAAAAAACGACTCAATTCGAGTCGTTTATTTATTATGCGTTAACCTCGTTAAGTTTTTTAGCTAGACGAGATTTTTGACGGTCAGCAACATTTTTATGGATAAGACCTTTACGAGCAGCTTTGTCAAGCTTGCTTGAAGCAGTAAGGAATGCTGCTTTTGCATTTTCTGCGTCGTTGTTAGCAACTAAAGCTTCAAAGTTTTTAACAGCAGTACGCATTGCAGACTTAACAGTTGCGTTTTGAGCACGGCTTTCATCATTTGTTTTTACACGTTTGATAGCTGATTTAATATTTGGCATACTTTCACCTCCTGCGAATATCAAGATGATCTACACGTTCAATCATTTACGATACTGGAAATCCACTTTCCTACGCTAAATGAACAGAATACAGTCTTTGATACTCTGATGTTACAACAAAAGTTATTCTATCAAATTGACTGTAATAATGCAATACCAATCTATTGCCACATGATAAAAATTGCATGAACCGCATTTTTGGTGGTAATGCTATACATACTATGTAAAAAATTGGAGGTAATAGGATTGGGAGAACAACTAGATTTAACCAAATATTCAGTTCGAACTGATTTAGCTATTGAGGCAAGTGCAATGGCAGTCGAGGAACGTAATAAATCTTTAACAGAAGACCAACCGCAAGTATCAGAAATTGAAGGTGTCATTATAAAAGAAAGACAGGAGGATGGCATTACCATTTCAACTGTTGAAATTACCGATGAAGGTGCAGATGCAATAGGAAAGAAAAAAGGAAACTACTTAACATTAGAAGTTCAGGGAATCCGTCAAAAAGATTCAAATCTCCAACAAAAGGTACAAGCAGTATTTGCGAAAGAGTTTAGTCATTTCCTCTCAAATCTAAATATCGGGAAGGATGCTAGCTGCCTTGTCGTTGGCTTAGGGAATTGGAATGTTACACCAGATGCACTTGGACCAATGGCAGTTGAAAATTTAGTCATTACAAGGCATCTCTTTCAACTTCAGCCGGAAAATGTACAGGATGGATTTCGTTCTGTAAGTGCAATTGCCCCTGGCGTGATGGGATTAACCGGAATTGAAACAAGTGACATTATTTTTGGTGTGATAGAAAAATCAAAACCTGATTTTGTTATTGCGATAGATGCACTTGCAGCTCGTTCGGTAGAGCGTGTGAATTCAACTATTCAAATATCTGACACTGGGATCCATCCAGGTTCAGGTGTTGGAAACAAACGAAAGGAACTGAGTAAAGATACCCTAGGTATTCCCGTAATCGCCATTGGAATACCAACTGTAGTTGATGCTGTTTCTATTACAAGTGATGCGATTGATTTTATTTTAAAGCATTTTGGTAGAGAGCTGAAGGAAGGAGATAAGCCTTCGCGTGCTCTCATTCCTGCTGGAATGAGCTTTGGTGAAAAAAAGGTATTAACAGATGATGACCTTCCAGGGGAACAAGAACGAAATACTTTCTTAGGTATTGTCGGAACACTACCAGATGATGAAAAAAGAAAGCTCATTCATGAAGTGTTGGCACCACTTGGTCATAATTTGATGGTCACCCCAAAAGAGGTCGATGTCTTTATTGAGGATATGGCAAATGTCATTGCGGGGGGACTAAACACAGCATTACACGGTGAAATCGAACAGGATAATTCAGGGGCTTATACGCATTAAAAAAAGATTGTGAAATCTATCAAATAAGTTCTACTAACTCAATTTTGTACATATCAATATGATAGACAAACATTGAGGAGGTAGAATATGAAGAGTTTTCGAGCTCAAGGGATGATGATCTCAATTCAAGGAACTAGCATTGTGAAAGGAATTCTATTCCTCATTTTTAGTTTTATTTTATTATTTACAATTACGGGAGCGATTGTCTCTCTTAAACCAGAATATAGAATCAGTTCTTCATCCATTAATAATGTAGCAACCAATCTTTCAGGAGAAGCCCTTGTTCACTTATTAGGGTATGAAAATCATTATTTCGTTCAAGGTTTACCGGAATCAACAACGAAGCCAGACTACCTAGGCGCCGTATTTAAAGCGGCTACCAATCTAACTTTGGATGACCCCCGAAGCTTTTTAGGTAGAGAGTTACCGGGTTTTTCCAATTTTGACGGGAAAATACTTGTTGCGGGTGAGGGAACGAACTATACCAATATGCCAATAGAATCTCCACCGCCTTTGGATGTTTTATTAGATGAAAGGCAAATAGCCACTCAAAATGTTGAGCAAGCTGAAAAGCCTACTCAACCTGTACCGCCGCCAACGATGACGACTGGTGATAAAAAAGTAGCTTATATTTATCACACACATTCATGGGAATCATATTTTCCTCATTTAAAAGGAGTAGACACACAGAATCCAGATACTGCAACACATCCTGATGTAAACGTTACGAAAGTGGGGGAAATGCTGAAACAAGAATTAGAGGCGCGAGGAATCGGTACCGAGCTAGACAACACAAATATGAATCGCTATTTAAAGCAAAAAGGCTACGATTATTATACAGCGTATAAAGGATCCGGTGAAATAGTAGCAAGTGCTATGGCTGGTAATAATGATTTAAACTACTTAATTGACATACATCGGGACTCTCAGAGAAAAGAAGTAACAACGATTACGATTAATGGAAAAACTTATGCGAAGATCGCCTTTATTGTGGGAATCGAAAATCCCCAGTTTGAAAAAAACTTAGCCTTGGCTGAAAAATTGCATGAAAAGTTACAAGAAAAATACCCTGGTTTAAGTAGGGGGGTATTAGGTCAAGGTGGGCAAGGGAATAATGGGGTATATAACCAGGACAAATCGGAAAATGCGATGCTGATTGAATTTGGTGGAGTCGATAATAATTTTGAAGAACTACGACGTTCTGCAGCAGTCATTGCAGATGTATTAGCGGAGTACTATTGGCAGGCTGAAAAAGTAAATGCAGATGAAACGAATAAAGAATAGGGAGCAATTCCAATGGTAAAGTTCATGATGAAATGTTTCTTGATTGTGACAGTTCTCCTTTTAGGAGTATTGATCGGCATGCAGCAAGCAAATGAAGGAATGAAGAACATGAGGGGTTATAATGACCCCTCCCTTCAAGGTGCCTTTCAAATTACTGATGACAACGGAGAAGTCGAAGCATCCGTCTTAGGGCGGAAAGTAACCAGTCATGATTTAGAACAAAAACAAAAACAACTAGAGGACGTAGAAGCTTTTAACCTTTTTTCAAGCATAGGTGAAAAGCTCGGAAATGGGATTAGTGCTTTATTTGAAAAAATCATGATTGCCATAGGAAACGGAATTGGAAGTTTACTTGATAAAATATAGGGGGAGCTTGCTGCAAATATAAAAGCAAGCTCTTTTTTATTTATATGGTCTTTTTTTCTTAATTGAATGTGGCAAAAGAGTTCTGTATAATCTAATCTAGTGTAGTTGTTCCATACAGGAGGATTTTGAATGAACCAAGAAGAGAGACGTAACAGACAATCTAGAATCCGGAATTTTTCAATTATTGCTCACATAGACCACGGTAAATCAACATTGGCTGACCGCATACTTGAAAAAACAAATGCGTTAACCCATCGTGAAATGAAAGAGCAATTGCTAGACTCCATGGACCTAGAAAGAGAACGTGGCATTACCATTAAACTTAATGCAGTACAGTTAAAATATAAGGCGAAAGATGGAGAAGAGTATATTTTTCACCTGATTGATACCCCGGGACATGTTGACTTTACATACGAGGTTTCCCGTAGTTTAGCGGCATGTGAAGGTGCAGTACTTGTAGTCGACGCAGCACAGGGGATTGAAGCACAAACTTTAGCAAATGTGTACCTAGCTTTAGATAATGATCTGGAAATTTTACCGGTTATTAATAAAATCGACCTACCAAGTGCGGATCCAGAGAGAGTAAGACAAGAAATTGAAGATGTGATTGGATTAGATGCTTCAGAAGCGGTTCTTGCATCTGCAAAAGCTGGGATTGGGATAGAAGATATCTTAGAGCAGGTAGTCGAAAAGGTACCTGCACCACAGGGTGACCCAGAAGCGCCACTACAGGCACTCATTTTTGACTCATTATATGACCCATATCGCGGTGTAGTTGCCTATATTCGAATTGTTGAAGGGACTGTTAAGCCTGGAGACAAAATTAAAATGATGGCAACTGGTAAAGAATTTGAAGTAATTGAAGTAGGTGTATTCACACCACGTGCAACTTTACAGGATGAACTAACAGTTGGAGATGTTGGATTTTTAACAGCTTCAATTAAGCATGTCGGCGATACACGTGTTGGTGATACAATTACGAATGCTAAAAATGGTGTAACTACACCACTACCAGGTTACCGTCGCCTAAATCCAATGGTATACTGCGGATTATATCCAATCGATACAGCGAAATACAATGACTTGCGTGAAGCATTAGAAAAGCTTGAGTTAAACGACGCTGCGCTTCAATTCGAACCAGAAACATCGCAGGCACTTGGATTTGGATTCCGTTGCGGATTCTTAGGCTTATTGCATATGGAAATCATTCAGGAAAGAATCGAAAGAGAATTTAAAATCGATTTAATTACAACGGCGCCAAGCGTTATTTATGATGTATTCCTAACGGATGGAACAGATTTGAAAATCGATAACCCATCTGATATGCCTGACCCACAAAAAATTGATCGAATTGAAGAGCCTTACGTAAAAGCGACAATGATGGTGCCAAATGATTATGTTGGTGCTGTAATGGAGCTATGCCAAGGTAAACGTGGTATTTTTATTGATATGCAATATCTTGATGAAAAACGCGTTAGTATCATTTATGAAATTCCTCTTGCGGAAATTGTATATGATTTCTTTGACCAATTAAAATCAAGCACAAAGGGCTATGCTTCATTTGACTACGAGTTAATTGGCTATAAGCCATCTAAGCTTGTAAAGATGGATATCCTTTTAAATGCTGAAAAGGTAGATGCGCTTTCCTTCATCGTTCATAAGGATACAGCATATGAACGTGGAAAAATAATAGTTGAAAAACTAAAGGAACTTATTCCAAGACAGCAATTCGAGGTGCCTGTTCAGGCAGCGGTTGGACAAAAGATTATCGCACGTTCAACCATAAAAGCAATGCGTAAAAACGTGTTAGCAAAATGTTACGGTGGTGACATATCCCGTAAGCGTAAGCTTCTTGAAAAACAAAAAGAAGGTAAGAAACGAATGAAGCAAGTTGGCTCAGTCGAAGTACCTCAAGAAGCATTCATGGCCGTATTAAAAATGGACGACAAATAGAAAAGCGGAGGCGAGCGTATAGCGACGTACGGACTGGACTGAGCCCGAAGGAGATAAAGGAAACACGGAGAGTGTAGCGAGCCGATGTTGAGCTTATCGTACGGAGGGTGAGGGAAGTCTCGCTAGTCGCTGCGAGCACGAGCGAGACAAATAAATTAAAGATACCGCAGAACTTTCTGCGGTTTTCTCTATTTAGAAAAGAGTGATTTTTTTGGTGCAAGCAGCATACCTTCACATCCCTTTTTGTGAACAAATCTGTCACTATTGTGACTTCAATAAAGTATTTCTAAAAGGACAACCGGTTGATGAATATCTTCAATACATGGATACTGAAATGAAACATACAATTGAAGCGTATCCACCTTCATCGCTTAAATCCATATTTGTTGGTGGGGGAACGCCTACTGTTCTTTCTGTTAACCAACTAGAACTATTCCTATCTAGTATTAACAAGTATATAAAGCCTCGAAGCAAGACATTCGAGTTTACCTTTGAAGCGAATCCAGGTGATCTTAATGAGGATAAATTAAAACTAATGGTAGACTCGGGAGTCAATCGAATTAGTTTTGGTGTCCAAACCTTTGATGATGAGCTCCTTAAAGCAATTGGTAGAACACATCGCCGTGAAGATGTTTTTCATACGATTGAAATGGCGAAACATGTTGGTTTTAAAAACATAAGCATTGATTTAATGTATGCTCTCCCACATCAAACAATCGAAAGTTTTCAGGAATCACTTGATATGGCTTTCTCCCTTGATGTAGAGCATGTTTCCGCATACTCTCTCATTGTTGAACCTAAAACCGTGTTCTATAACTTGATGAGAAAGGGTAAACTCCATTTACCTAGTCAAGAAAACGAGGCTAAAATGTATGAAATTTTAATGAGTGAAATGGAGAAACACGGGTTCCACCAATATGAAATCAGTAATTTTTCAAAACAAGGTTTTGAAAGTCGACATAATCTAACATATTGGAATAATGAAGAATATTACGGGATTGGTGCTGGTGCGCATAGCTATGTTGAAGGAAAAAGAAGATCAAATGCCGGTCCAATAAAAAAATATATGTCAGCAATTGACGAACATGGTTTTCCTTATGTCGAAATACATTCAGTAACTGTAAAAGAAAAAATGGAAGAAGAACTTTTTTTAGGTTTACGTAAAACAACTGGTGTCTCCGTCTCCCATTTTCAAGAAAAGTTTTCTGTCAGTATTTATGATGTTTTTGCAAGCCAAATTAAAGAACAAAAGGAAAAAGGATTGCTTGAGGAAAAGGATGATTTTATTCGGCTAACTCATAAAGGGAAATTTCTTGGAAATGAAGTGTTTCAAGCATTTTTGATTTAAAATGAATATGTTTAAACATTGACAATGGCATATGTATTTGGTAATTTAATTATAGAATTAGCACTCGCTAAATTAGAGTGCTAACAGAGGTGATGTTCCTTGCTAACAGATCGTCAACTATTGATTCTTCAAGTAATAATTGATGACTTTATTAGATCTGCACAGCCAGTAGGGTCAAGAACATTGTCGAAAAAGGATGGGATTGTGTTTAGCTCAGCAACTATTCGCAATGAGATGGCAGATCTAGAAGAACTAGGATTTATTGAAAAAACTCACAGCTCATCTGGTAGAGTTCCATCCGAACAAGGTTATCGATACTATGTGGATCATTTATTATCTCCAAGCCAGTTAACCTTTAAGGAAAAGCAAGAATTAAGGTCGATTTTTGCAGAGAGGATTTATGAGCTCGAAAAAATTGTACAAAAATCTGCACAGATTTTATCTGATTTAACCAACTATACTGCAATCGTATTAGGTCCAGCCTTTAAAGAAAATAAAGTGAAAAGGCTGCAAATTGTTCCGATTAACAATGAAACAGCTGTTGCAATTATCGTTACGGATAATGGACATGTAGAAAATCGTACAATTTCATTTCCTGACTCTATTGACCCGAGCGATATCGAAAAAATAGTTAACATTCTAAACGAGCGACTTATTGGTGTTCCGCTAACCGATCTAAAAAACAAAATCTATAAAGAGGTTGCTTATCTTTTAAAAACCAATATTCGAAACTATGATGCAGTCATAAATGTTTTGGACAAAACTCTTACCCTTAAAACGGAAGAAAAAATGTTTATTGGCGGAAAAACAAATATGTTAAGTCAACCAGAGTTCCATGACATTGACAAAGTACGATCGTTATTAACAATGATCGAAAGTGAGCATGAATTTTCGAGACTGTTACGTTCAGACAAAGCAGGGATAAATATTAAGATCGGTCATGAAAACAACAATATCGCGATGAATGATTGTAGCCTAATAACGGCAACTTATTCCATTGGTAATGAACATCTTGGGTCAATTGCCATTTTAGGACCAACAAGAATGGAGTATTCACGTGTTATCACTTTGTTGCAGCATATAAGTCAAGATTTCTCAAAGGTCCTAACGAAACTGTATCAAATTGAATAGCAGTGGTCATATTTAGTAGGGGGAGATATATTCCATCTAATACATATACTAAGTACTATGTGAAGTGAGAAATTCACTTTAAGGGAGGTGAGTGTATTGGCTAACGAGAATAAAGTAGTGAAGGAAGAAATTGAAGTAGAAGAAGCAAACGTAGATCATGATGTGGTAGAAACGATTGAACAGGCTGAAGCAGAGTTAGTAGAAGAACAAGATTATGATGTGAATGCCGAACTTTCGAAAGCCAATGATAAAATCGCAGAACTTGAGGCTAAGCTAGAAGAGGCAGAAAATCGCATTTTGCGTCAGGTTGCCGACTTTGAAAACTTTAAGAGACGTGCTCGCTTAGATCAAGAAACAGCTGCTACATATAGAGCTCAAAGTCTTGTAAATGATTTGCTGCCGGCTCTTGATAATTTTGAGAGGGCACTTCAAGTAGAAGCAACAAATGAACAAGCAAAATCCATTATGCAAGGCGTGGAAATGGTATACCGTAGCATTATCGATGCCCTGAAAAAAGAAGGGGTTGAAGCTATCGAATCAGTTGGAAAACAATTTGACCCAAATGTGCATCAAGCAGTTATGCAGGTAAGTGAACCGGATGCCGAATCCAATGTGGTCTTAGAAGAGTTCCAAAAAGGATATAAACTTAAAGATCGAGTTTTACGTCCTTCAATGGTTAAGGTAAATGAATAACGAAAAGCGCAAGGTGCCCGCCTATCGGCGACAAGCATAAGATGAGCGCTGACAGAAGGTGCTTTTTACCTTCCGAAGCGATTGGCTTATGACCAGAGAGCCGATGGCACCTGAAGCTAGACATCAGAAAAATCAAAGTTTTGTTCAAATTAAGGAGGAATTTCCATGAGTAAAATCATTGGTATAGATTTAGGTACAACAAACTCATGTGTTGCTGTTATGGAAGGTGGAGAAGCAAAGGTTATTCCAAATCCAGAAGGTAACCGTACAACTCCATCTGTTGTTTCATTTAAAAATGGCGAAAGACAAATTGGAGAGGTAGCAAAGCGTCAAGCTATCACAAACCCAAACACAATTATGTCTATCAAACGCCACATGGGAACAGATTACAAGGTTGAAATCGAAGGTAAGCAATATACTCCTCAAGAGGTATCTGCTATTCTTCTTCAATACTTCAAATCTTATGCTGAAGAATATCTTGGGGAAAAAGTAACGAAAGCTGTTATCACAGTTCCAGCATATTTTAATGACGCCGAACGTCAAGCAACAAAAGATGCAGGTCGAATTGCTGGTCTTGAAGTTGAACGTATTATCAACGAACCAACTGCAGCTGCTCTTGCATATGGTTTAGATAAAACAGAGGAAGATCAAACAATTCTTGTGTATGACCTTGGTGGTGGAACATTCGACGTTTCCATCCTTGAACTTGGTGACGGAGTATTCGAAGTTAAGTCAACTGCTGGTGACAATCGTCTAGGTGGAGATGACTTTGACCAAGTAATCATCGATTATTTAGTAGACCAATTCAAAAAAGAAAATGGTATTGATTTATCTAAAGATAAAATGGCATTACAACGTTTGAAAGATGCTGCTGAAAAAGCGAAGAAAGATTTATCAGGTGTTACTTCAACACAAATTTCGCTTCCATTTATCACAGCAGGAGAAGCAGGACCACTTCACTTAGAAGTAAACTTAACTCGTGCGAAATTTGAAGAGCTTTCAGCAGGACTTGTTGAGCGTACAATGGGACCAACTCGCCGTGCCCTTCAAGATGCTGGTCTTTCAGCTAGTGAAATCGATAAAGTAATCCTTGTTGGTGGTTCAACTCGTATTCCAGCTGTTCAAGAAGCCATTAAGAAAGAAACTGGTAAGGAACCACATAAAGGGGTTAACCCAGACGAAGTTGTTGCATTAGGTGCCGCTATTCAAGGTGGAGTATTGACTGGTGATGTTAAGGACGTAGTACTTTTAGACGTAACACCATTATCACTTGGAATCGAAACAATGGGTGGCGTATTTACTCGATTAATCGACCGTAATACAACAATTCCAACAAGTAAGTCTCAAGTATTCTCAACTGCTGCGGATAATCAAACAGCTGTTGATATCCACGTGCTTCAAGGAGAACGTCAAATGGCAGCTGACAACAAAACATTAGGTCGCTTCCAATTAACAGATATTCCACCAGCACCACGTGGTGTACCACAAATCGAAGTTACATTTGATATCGATAAGAATGGTATTGTTAATGTTCGTGCCAAAGATCTTGGTACAAACAAAGAACAAGCTATTACAATTCAATCATCTTCAGGCTTATCTGACGATGAAGTTGAACGTATGGTTCGTGAGGCTGAAGAAAATGCGGAAGCCGACAAGAAGCGAAAAGAAGAAGTTGAACTTCGTAATGAGGCAGATCAATTAGTGTTCACTACTGAAAAAACACTTAAAGATCTAGAAGGCAAAGTAGATGCTGCTGAAGTTGAAAAAGCAAATGAAGCTAAAGAGGCATTAAAACAAGCAATCGAGAAAAATGATCTTGACGAAATAAAAGCGAAGAAAGACGCTCTACAAGAAATCGTTCAACAGCTTTCAGTGAAACTTTATGAGCAAGCTCAGCAACAAGCACAAGGTGCTCAGGGTGCGCAAGGAGCAGAAGGTGCGAACCAAGGTAAAGACGATAATGTAGTAGACGCTGAATACGAAGAAGTAAACGACGATAAATAATAAAAAAACGAAGAATCAAAGTTTAAAAAGTCGAAGTCAGGCCTGTCTTGGCTTTGGCTTTTTTACTTTATTTAGCGGTAGTCCACTACTTTTTAGTGTAGAAGAATGTTTTAAGAGTTAATAAAATAACCGGGGTTCAAACCACGGCTAAATAAAGTTAAAGCCTCCGGCGGATGCCACAGATTTTCAAAGGTGAGCTTTCGAGCTTAAGATCAAAGACTAAGGACGCCACTTCCTGTGGCAACGTCTTTGTGACCCACCTCGTGTGGGCCCAAAAAATCTGGGCGCAAATATGCCAAGGCGCATTTGATTTAGTAACATATGTATTATTGCCATTTTGTAAAGGGAAATGATACAATATTCTTTATGTGAATGATGCGGGAGTGGATTTTATGAGTAAAAGAGATTATTATGAGGTACTCGGGGTTTCAAAAGATGCAAGCAAAGATGAAATAAAAAAGGCATATCGAAAATTATCTAAAAAATATCACCCCGATATCAATAAAGAAGCAGATGCTGCTGATAAGTTTAAAGAAATTACAGAAGCATATGATAACTTAACAGATGATAACAAACGTGCCCATTATGACCAATTTGGTCATACAGATCCAAACCAAGGCTTTGGTGGTTTTGGAGGAGGTTCAGATTTTGGCGGTGGTTTTGGTTTCGAAGACATCTTCAGTTCTATTTTTGGTGGTGGAACAAGGAGAAGAGACCCAAATGCACCTCGTCAAGGGGCAGATTTACAATACACGATGACATTACAGTTTGAAGAGGCTGTTTTTGGGAAAGAAACAGACATTGAAATCCCAAGAGAAGAAGAATGTTCGACGTGTCATGGTTCAGGTGCAAAATCTGGTACAAAACCAGAAACTTGTTCACACTGTGGTGGTTCAGGTCAAATCAATGTCGAGCAAAACACTGCATTTGGGAGAATTGTGAATAGACGTGTCTGCCACCACTGTAGTGGAACAGGAAAATTTATTAAGAATAAATGTTCAACATGTGGTGGCTCAGGCAAGGTGAAAAAACGCAAAAAAATTCATGTTAAGATTCCAGCTGGTATTGATGATGGTCAACAACTTCGTGTCGCAGGTCAGGGTGAGCCAGGTGTAAACGGAGGACCTCCAGGAGATTTATATGTTGTGTTCCATGTGCGTTCCCATGAATTTTTCGAGCGGGATGGAGACGATATCTACTGTGAAATGCCATTAACCTTTGCGCAAGCCGCATTAGGTGATGAAATTGAAGTACCTACCCTACATGGAAAGGTTAAACTTAAAATTCCTGCGGGTACACAAACTGGAACGAATTTCCGTCTTCGCGGCAAGGGTGTACCGAATGTACGTGGATATGGTCAAGGAGACCAACACATTCGCGTTCGTGTTATTACCCCAACAAAGCTTACAGAAAAGCAAAAACAATTGCTTCGTGAATTCACAGAAATAGGCGGTAATGAATCTCCGGATGAGCAGCATGATAATTTTTTTTCGAAAGTAAAACGAGCATTTAAAGGCGAGTAGTATAGAAACGAGTAGTATAGAAATAGGATTGGAGTTGGTAGAATTGAAATGGTCTGAAATTAGCATTCACACAACACAGGAGGCGGTGGAGCCAATATCGAATATTCTTCATGAAGCAGGTGCCAGTGGAGTTGTGATTGAAGATCCATTTGACCTAACAAAGGAACGTGAAAATGTGTTTGGTGAGATCTACCAACTTAATCCTGATGATTATCCTGAAGAAGGTGTAATCGTAAAAGCATACCTTCCCGTCAATAGCTTCCTAGGCGAAACGGTGGATGAAATAAAAGAAGCTATTAACAATCTTTTACTTTTTGATATTGATTTGGGTCATAATAAAATCACCATTAGTGAAGTTCATGAAGAAGAATGGGCTACAGCATGGAAAAAATATTATCACCCTGTAAAAATCTCGGAGAAATTCACGATTGTACCAACATGGGAAATGTATGAGCCTGTTCATAGTGATGAATTGATTATCGAGTTAGATCCTGGAATGGCTTTTGGAACAGGTACACATCCTACAACTGTCATGAGTATTCAGGCACTTGAACGTACTGTGGAAAAGGGAGATACAATTATCGATGTTGGAACTGGCTCAGGTGTTTTAAGTATTGCTGCTGCAATGCTTGGTGCAGGATCTATCAAGGCGCTAGATTTAGATACGGTAGCCGTTGAGAGTGCAAAACTGAATATAAAATTAAACAAAGTGCATGAAGTAGTTACGGTATCACAAAATAATCTGCTTGATAATATAGAAGGACCAGTGGATCTCATTGTGGCAAATATTCTTGCTGAAATCATTGTTCGTTTTACTGACGACGCAGCAAAAATCCTAAAACCAAATGGTGCTTTCATTGTATCTGGAATCATTAATACGAAAAAACAAGAAGTAAAGGATCATCTTTTAGCATCTGGATTCATTATTGAGGAAGTACTCGTTATGGAAGACTGGGTATCCATGATCGCTAGAAAGAAAAGTGAGTAAAGGATTCTTGCAGGTGGTGGAAAAGTAGATGCAACGGTATTTCGTCGACCAAATGAGTGAAACCCAAGCTGAAATTATCGGTGAGGATGTTCACCATATAACGCGAGTCATGAGAATGTCAGTTGGAGACACCATTTTTTGTTGCTATAATGGAAGAGTAGCACTTTGTGCAATTACTGAAATTACCAATGATATGGTTTTAGCCAATGTTGTAGAATGGGTAAAGAACTCGAATGAGCTCCCCATTAAGGTTTGTATTGCAAGCGGATTGCCAAAAGGGGACAAGCTTGAATATGTAATCCAAAAAGGGGCGGAGCTTGGGGCATCTGAGTTTGTCCCTTTTGTTGCGGCTCGTTCAATTGTCAAATGGGATGAAAAAAAGGGGCAAAAAAAGGTAGAACGTTGGGAGAAAATTGCAAAGGAAGCAGCAGAGCAATCGCATCGTGCAATGATTCCTAATGTAACTAAACCTTTATCTTTTAAGGAATTATTGTCTTTTAGTCAGTCCTATACTTATAAAGTAGTGGCTTATGAAGAGGATGCAAAGCGTGGTGAGAGTTCAAATCTTACACGTGTATTATCGCAATTAAAACATGGGGAATCTCTTTTTGTTGTGATTGGACCTGAAGGTGGCCTAACCGAAAAAGAGGTAGAAACATTAATAGAGAATGAATTTATTTCCTGTAGCTTTGGTCCTAGAATTTTACGAACTGAGACAGCACCATTATACGTTTTATCAGCTGTGTCATATTATTTTGAATTAGCGAGGTGACAATAATGTCATTAGTTGCATTCCATACATTAGGATGTAAAGTAAATCATTATGAAACAGAAGCAATTTGGCAGCTTTTTAAAGAAAACGGCTATGAGCGTACCGAGTTTGAAAGTACTGCTGATGTGTATGTGATCAATACTTGTACGGTTACAAATACAGGAGATAAAAAGAGTAGACAGGTTATACGTAGAGCAATACGTAAAAATCCTGATGCTGTTATTTGTGTTACCGGCTGCTATGCGCAAACATCACCAGCAGAAATCATGGCAATCCCTGGCGTTGATATTGTTGTAGGAACCCAGGATCGAAAGAAAATGCTTGAATATATTGAGCAATACAAGCAAGAGCGTACCCCGATTAATGGAGTAGGTAATATCATGAAAACGCGTGTATATGAAGAACTTGATGTGCCTTCATTTACAGACCGTACACGTGCCTCATTGAAAATTCAAGAAGGATGTAACAATTTCTGCACCTTCTGTATCATTCCATGGGCTCGTGGTTTAATGCGTTCTCGTGATCCGGAAGAAGTAATTAAACAAGCACAACAGCTTGTAAATGCAGGGTATAAAGAGATTGTCTTAACTGGTATCCATACTGGTGGATATGGTGAAGATATGAAGGATTATAATCTAGCTGCTCTTTTACGTGACCTAGAATCTAAGGTCATCGGTCTTAAGAGAATTCGTATTTCTTCTATCGAGGCTAGCCAAATTACCGACGAGATTATCGAGGTACTTGATCAATCAACAAAAGTAGTAAGACATTTACACGTTCCATTGCAATCAGGTTCAAATACTGTGTTAAAACGTATGAGACGTAAATATACGATGGAATTCTTTGCTGAGCGTTTAACAAAACTACGCCAAGCATTACCAGGCTTAGCGTTAACATCTGATGTTATTGTTGGCTTCCCTGGTGAGACAGAAGAAGAGTTTATGGAAACTTATAATTTTGTAAAGGAACATAAATTCTCTGAATTACACGTTTTCCCATACTCTAAGCGTACAGGTACACCAGCGGCACGAATGGAAGACCAAATTGATGAAGAAGTGAAAAATGAGCGCGTACACCGTCTGATTTCACTATCCGACCAATTAGCTAAGGAATATGCATCTAATTACGAAGGGGAAGTATTAGAAGTTATTCCTGAGGAGCTAGACAAGGATGACCCAACAAGTGGTTTATATATTGGCTATACCGACAATTATCTAAAAGTGAAATTCGATGCAACAGAAGATATGATAGGTAAAATCGTGAAAGTAAAAATTACCAAAGCCGGCTACCCTTATAACGCTGGTCAATTTGTAAAAGTCGCAGAAGACCTTCCGATTCAATCAGAAGAAGCAAGAACGACTGCGTAATATAAAAACAGACGAAAAGAAGTTAATCACTTGATTAGCTTCTTTTTTTTATCGCATAATAAAACTGTTTAGGTGCTAGCCACCCATTGAAACAAATGATATGATGATAGAGGTACGTACAACTAAAAGGTAAAAGGAGACTTACATAATGACGAACATTGCAAAGATGATTGATCATACAGCATTAAAAGCAGATACAACGAAAACACAGATTGAAAAACTTTGTGCAGAGGCGAAGGAATATGGATTCATGTCTGTTTGTGTAAACCCAACATGGGTTGAAACAGCGGCAAACCTGCTAAAGGATTCTGAAGTGAAGGTTTGCACTGTTATTGGATTTCCATTAGGAGCGAGTACGTCAGCAACGAAAGCATTTGAAACAAAGGATGCTATTGAAAAAGGCGCAACAGAGGTAGATATGGTGATCAATATTGGTGCTCTTAAGGATCAAAATGATGAGTTAGTTGAAACAGATATCCGCGCTGTTGTAGAAGCCGCTAAAGGCAAAGCACTTACAAAGGTTATAATTGAAACATGTTTACTAACAGATGAGGAAAAAGTAAGAGCATGTGAGCTTGCCGTTAAAGCCGGTGCTGATTTTGTGAAAACATCAACAGGCTTCTCAACCGGTGGAGCAACAGTGGAAGACATTCGTTTAATGCGTAAAACTGTCGGACCGGATATCGGCGTAAAAGCGTCTGGTGGAGTTCGTGACGCTAAAGGCACTCAAGATATGATTGACGCAGGGGCGACAAGAATTGGCGCAAGTTCAGGAGTAGCCATTGTTAACGGACTAACAGGCTCTTCTGATTATTAATAACACTTAGAGCTGGCCCAAAAGGCCAGCTTTTCTATGCAGTTCTGTGGATTTTCATGATAAATTTCGTTAATACCCCAGCAAAAGGTAAAAACAGTAGAGACGTAAGAACATTGAATATTAAGCTAACATGGGCGATTTGAACATCAGGATGTGATGTGAGCAACATTGCGACTTTACCTAGTATATTTATGAACGGGAAAAATAAAATGACACCTAGAACATTGATCCAGATATGAGCATATGCTGCTAATTTTGCTTCGTGTCTACTTCCAAGACTCGCAATATAAGCAGTAATACATGTTCCAATATTCGCTCCAAGTAAAACAGCAACCCCTGCATTTAAAGTAAGTAACTGTTCATTCATAAAACCCATAATGATTCCGGTTGTGGCAGTACTAGATTGTATGATAGAAGTTAAAATAGTCCCAACACCAACCCCGAAAATACTACTTTCATTTGTTTGCTGAAAAAAAGTATGAATAGATGGGAATTGAGAGATTGGCCCTGCTAGCTGCTCAAATCCATTCATCGCTACAAACATGCATCCTAACCCAAATAAAAAAGCACCAAAGCTAAACACTTGTTGATTACTAATTAGCAAACATAAAAAGCCTAAAATTAAAATCGGAACAATCCACTCAAAAATATCAAAGGTTATCATTTCTGCTGTAAAGGTTGTTCCAATATTGGTCCCAAGAATGATCCCAATGGATTGCTTAAAAGTTAAATATCCTGTTGCAATTAACCCAACAACAAGCACCATAACAGCAGAGCTACTGTGGATAATGGCTGTAATGATTGTTCCAGTTAATAATCCCTTAAAAGGTGTATCAGTAAAACGAATCAGCAAAACTTTTAGCTTATCTCCGGTAAGATTATAAAGGCCTGTCCTCATCACGGTCATACCAAATAAAAAGATCGCAATAAATACAGCAAATAACGATATAAGTTCAATCATGCATTCTCACCCCTATCTCATTGTATGGACAAGGATACGTGAAAATGACTACTTCAAATTTTTTAACTTATTAAGAAAAAATAAATGGGAATGGTAATCAATTAACCAAAAGATAGGATTTAGCAGGAATAACAGCAAAAAAATTATCAAAACTAGTAGTAAAGACATGATTTCTAGTGACACTATCGTGAATTACAGTTGACCAAAAATCATGCATATATTATAATTGCAAAGTACATGTTTATTTTTTCGACGATTTTTTTCGATCGACACTTAGAAAATGAAATAGAACATGTGTCTTAATTAGAGTTAGTGGTTGTTTTCGGAGGGAGGGAATTAGAATGTCAAAAACGGTCGTTCGTAAAAACGAATCGCTTGAAGATGCTCTTCGCCGCTTCAAAAGAACTGTATCTAAATCAGGTACAATTCAAGAAGCTAGAAAGCGCGAATTCTATGAAAAGCCTAGCGTAAAGCGTAAGAAGAAATCTGAAGCTGCTAGAAAGCGCAAATACTAAAAGAGGGTGTAGTTTTATGAGTCTTCTCGAGCGTTTGAATAATGATATGAAAACAGCGATGAAGAATAAAGAAAAAGATAGGCTATCTGTTATTCGAATGGTAAAGGCTGCTCTTCAAAATGAAGGCATTAAGCTTGGTACCAGTGAACTTACAGAGGAAGCAGAGTTAACAGTTCTTACTCGTGAACTAAAACAACGAAAAGATTCCCTCCGCGAATTTAGTAACGCTGGTCGTGAAGATCTTGTTAATAAAATTCAAAATGAAATTGAGATATTAGAGGTATACCTTCCAGAACAATTGTCTGAAGAGGATCTTGTTGAGATTGTTAAAGAAACAGTGCAAGAGGTCAATGCTTCTTCAAAGGCTGACATGGGCAAAGTGATGGCTGCTATTATGCCGAAGGTAAAAGGGAAGGCAGACGGTGGTCTCGTAAACAAACTTGTTCAACAGCAATTATCTTAACAAAAGCACCTTACATCGTGTAAGGTGTTTTTTCTTTATTTGGAAGATCAGGTACGATGGAAAGGATGTACTCTTTAAATCGTCTCCTCACATTACATACATATAACAGGAAACTATTGCCAACAAAAAGTTTGCATAGAAACATGAAATATATGAAACCTGTTTCACATTTCAAACGTATTACATACTATCATGACGAAAAGATTTGAGAGGGGGGAATGCCTTGAAAAAGTGGAGAATCCTTTTATACCTCTCCGTTATTCTCTTGCCATTCATTCTCACACTAACGCCAAATAAGAGCTTTAGTGCTGCAGACCAAGTGGTGTATATCATACCGTTAGAAGAAACAGTCGAAAAAGGGCTAAGTGCTTTTATCGATCGTTCCATTACAGACGCTGAGAATAAAGGAGCAGACATCATTATTTTTGAAATAAATACTCCTGGTGGGGCAGTTGATGCTGCAACACAAATCGGCAAACGAATGCAAGACTCAACCATTCCTACAGTAGCATATGTCAATAACGATGCCATCTCAGCAGGTGCTTTTATCGCATTAAATGCTGATAAAATCTATATGTCTCATAATGGTCGAATGGGCGCAGCTGGGATTATTGACCAAGCAGGCAATACGGCAGACGAAAAAGCTGTTTCCTACTGGTTGTCAGCCATGAAAGGTGCTGCAGAAAACAATGGTCGTGATCCAATATATGCATTAGCAATGGCAGATAAAGAGATTGACCTTCCAGAACTAGGTGCGGAAAAAGGAAAGTTCCTTACCTTAACAGCCAAACAGGCACTTACAGTTGGTTATACTGAAGGGATTGTAAAGGATAGAGCCGATTTACTAAAGACACTAGGCTACGAAAAAGCTGCTGTTGAACAAGCTGAACTTAGCCTTGCAGAAAAAATCGCACGTTTTATTACAAATCCAATTGTTGTATCAATCTTATTAACCATTGGAAGTTTAGGGCTAGTTGTTGAATTATACTCACCTGGTTTCGGTATTCCTGGTATAATGGGGATATCAGCACTATTGCTCTTTTTCTATGGGCATTTAGTAGCCGGACTAGCTGGATTAGAATCCATTATTCTTTTTGTAGTGGGAATTGTTTTAATTTTACTGGAGTTTGTTTTGCCTGGGGGGATTATAGGCTTGATTGGATTAGGGGCAATTTTAACGAGCTTTTTCTTAGCTGGAAGTAGTATGATGGTAATTAGCATTTCACTTTTAGTAGCATTAGTAGCTACAATTGTTGTATCGATTATTTTAGTGAAGATATTTGGAAAGAAACTACATGCATTTAAAAAGATTATTCTTTTCGATTCTACCAATTCTGAGAGTGGGTATGTTTCAAATAAGAATCGTGATGATTTAATCGGAAAACAAGGCATAGCATTTACCACATTAAGACCTTCTGGCACTGCCATTATCAATGATGAAAGACTTGATGTTGTCACACAAGGCAACTACATTGAGAAAAATACAAAAATAGAAGTTATTAAAACAGAAGGTTCTCGAATTGTTGTTCGGGAAGTTCCTGATATTAATAAATAAAAACAAGTAGGAGGAAGAAAGTATGCCAACAGGTATGATTACAATTTTAATATTGGTTGCACTCGCTATTATTTTATTGGCTGTACTATTTACATTTGTGCCAGTTGCACTATGGATTTCAGCACTGGCTGCTGGTGTCCGTGTAAGTATCTTTACATTAATCGGGATGAGGTTACGTCGGGTTATTCCGAACCGTGTTATTATCCCGTTAATTAAGGCTCAAAAAGCGGGCTTAAATCTTAATACTAACCAATTAGAGAGTCACTATTTAGCAGGTGGTAATGTTGACCGTGTTGTAAATGCATTAATCGCTGCACAACGTGCAAACATTGAATTAACATTTGAAAGAGCAGCTGCAATCGACTTAGCCGGTCGTGACGTGTTAGAAGCTGTCCAAATGAGCGTCAACCCAAAAGTAATCGAAACGCCATTTATATCAGGTGTTGCGATGGATGGTATTGAAGTAAAAGCGAAAGCACGTATCACAGTTCGTGCTAATATTGACCGCTTAGTCGGGGGGGCAGGGGAAGAAACTGTTATCGCCCGTGTAGGAGAAGGTATTGTTAGTACAATAGGTTCACAAACGGACCACAAAAAGGTTCTCGAAAATCCAGATATGATTTCTCAAACGGTTTTAGCTAAAGGACTCGATGCAGGTACTGCTTTCGAAATCCTTTCCATTGATATCGCGGACATTGATATTGGTAAGAACATTGGTGCTGTGCTCCAAACAGACCAAGCAGAAGCTGACAAGAAAATTGCGCAAGCGAAAGCGGAAGAACGTCGTGCAATGGCGGTTGCTAGTGAACAAGAAATGCGCGCTCGTGTAGAAGAAATGAAAGCGAAGGTTGTGGAGGCGGAGGCTGAAGTACCTTTAGCAATGGCAGAAGCATTACGTTCTGGTAACCTTGGTGTACTTGATTATACAAATCTAAAAAATATCATGGCTGACACTGATATGAGAGATTCTATTGGTAAAAGCACACTTACCGACGATGAAGATCAAAAATAATAATCATGAATAAACCTCAAAACTTGAAAGGAGGTTTACACTTTGGATTCACCTATAAATGAGTTAATTGACTTTATTATGTCAAATCCCTTGATTTTGATTGTCATATTTGGATTTTTTATTAATGCGTTTAAACGTTTTGCGAGTGGTAAAAAAGAGCCTACGACTCAAATTCCACTGCCGAAGCAGTTTAATCCATTTGACCAAGAACCAAAACCTGAAAAAAAAGATTATCAGGCTGAGACAAAGTATGATTATATAGAACCTGCTCCTGAGATGGTTTCGGATTCACATGTTCCAAACACGTTTTATGAACGTTATCAAGAGCTTCAAGAAAAGGGAACTTACAATGAAACAACAACACAGGACGAAGAACCAATTCAAACGATTATTAAACCATTAGAAGTTACTTCACAACATAAGGCTGTCAAAAGCTTTTCAAAAAATAAGGTCGTTGAAGGGATTATTTGGTCCGAAATTCTTGGTCCACCAAGAGCCAAAAAACCGTACCAAACCCGTCGTTAATATTTGTTTACGGATATAGTACTCCCGTATAAAATATGTTCTATGAACCCCCTTTTACTCATAAACATGAGTTGAAAGGGGGTTCTTTGTTATGCCTAAAAACCTAGGACAACGCATGAAAAGATGGATCACAAACAAGATGGAACTTCCTGCTGACGTCATGATGGATCTTCCTAGAATAACTATGATTGGCCAATTACATATTTACATAGAAAATCATCGTGGATTATTAACATTTTCAGATAAAGAAGTACGGTTATTACTGAAACAAGGACAACTTCTAATAAGGGGTAAGGCATTTGTTATAAAAACGATATTACCTGAGGAAATAATGCTCGAGGGAAAGATCGAACATGTGCAATATATCGAGAAATGAAACATGAAACACTAGGGGGATAAGCATGAAAAACCATTGGATGCACTTTTTTAGTGGGAGTGTCAAGGCTGTTATTACAGGAAAAGGGACAGAGCGTTTTGTAAATGAATGTGTTAGACAGGGGATTGTAGTATGGGATGTGAAGAAGCCGGGCACCCATAGCCTGAGCTTCTCCATGTATTTAAAAGATATAAAAAAAATTAGACGAGTTGTTCGTAAAAATGATTGTAAACTTCGATTCATTGGAAAAAAAGGATTACCATTTCTCGTTCAAAAGGCTTTATACAATAGTGGATTTTTAATTGGAGCAATATCCTTTTTTATCATTGTGACAATTTTGTCAAATATGGTTTGGGGTATAGAGGTGAAAGGAGCTAAACCTGAAACCGAGCATCGCATTATTCAAGAATTGAAAAAGCTTGGAGTAGAAAGAGGTAAATTGCAATTTTTTATTGAGGATAATGAATCATTGCAACGCCACTTAGAAGATGCCATTACTGATATTACATGGATAGGTGTGGAATTAAATGGGACGACCTATCATTTTGAAGTAGTTGAAAAGAATCAACCAGAACCTCCAGAACAGTTTAGTCCAAGGAATCTGGTGGCTAATAAAAAAGCGACCATCAAGAAACTAATTGTGGAAGAAGGAAAGCCTGTTGTTGCTGAAAATGATTTTGTCAAAAAAGGGGATCTTTTAGTTAGTGGTAAAATTGGTAAAGAAGGCGAAGAAGTTTATGTACCAGCACGTGGAAAAATTTTTGGTGAAACTTGGTACAAGTCTGAGGTTACGGTAGATATTACAACGAAACTTGATGTACTAACCGGGGATAATAAAATAAAACATTATATCTCTTTAGGAAATTTACGTATTCCGATTTGGGGATTTGGAAAAATTGAATATAAGGAATTTCAAACCGAATTGGATAAAAGACATATCAAATTTTTTAATTGGGAACTTCCAGTTGCGTATGAAAAAGAGACAATGAGAGAAAGTGAAAAAATCACTAGAACTTATACAAACAATGAGGCAATTGAGGTCGCAAAAGATATCGGGAGAAACACATTAGAGCAACAATTAGACAGTGATGCTGAAATTAAAGAAGAAAAAGTTTTGCGTCAAACCATTAACAATGGTAAAGTAAAATTGGAAATAAAATATAATGTAATTGAGAATATCGTCACTACGATACCATTAGTTCAAGGAGACTAAAGGATGTCAGAAGATTTAGTAATGAGTAAACATCAACTAGAAAATCCAAACGAGGCCCTTGTTTTATTTGGAAACAATGATCTCCATCTTAAAAGAATTGAAGAAGAATTAAATGTTTCAATCATCACAAGAGGTGAGGCACTTCATGTCTCAGGTGACCCAACAAATGTCCAACTTGTTGAGGAAATTATTGAAAAGCTTCTTGGTGTGATACGAAAAGGAATACGTGTAAGTGAACGGGATGTTATTTACTGTATTCAAATGGCAAAAAGCGGAAAATTGGATTCGTTTGAAGAATTATATGATGAAGAAATAACAAAAACGGCAAAAGGTAAATCCATTCGTGTGAAAACACATGGGCAACGTCAATACGTGGCTGCCATTAAACAGCATGATTTAGTATTTGGTATTGGTCCAGCGGGTACTGGAAAGACTTATTTGGCAGTTGTTATGGCAGTAAATGCCTTAAAAAATGGGCAGGTTAAACGAATTATATTAACTCGTCCAGCTGTTGAAGCAGGTGAGAGCCTAGGATTTTTACCAGGAGATTTAAAAGAAAAGGTTGATCCATATTTACGTCCTTTATATGATGGACTACATGATGTACTTGGTGCTGAGCATACTGAACGTTTAATGGAACGAGGAATCATTGAAATTGCCCCATTAGCCTATATGAGAGGGCGTACACTTGATGATGCTTTCGTCATCTTAGATGAAGCACAAAATACAACATTGGCCCAAATGAAGATGTTTTTGACACGGCTAGGTTTTGGCTCTAAAATGGTCATAACAGGCGATATTTCGCAAATTGATTTACCTAAAGGGGTTAAATCTGGCTTACGTGAAGCAATGAATATCCTGAAGGATGTATATGGTTCTGCGTTTATCTATTTGGAGCAGTCAGATGTTGTACGTCACCCTCTTGTGGCACGTATTATTGAAGCGTATGAAAAGGTTGAAGCTGATCAGAAGTAAAAGACCCACATGGAATGGGTCTTTTTTATCATTAAAGGAACTGGTAAAATAAGCCTTAGAAAAGGAGGTTCAAGAAATGGGGAAAACAACAAAACTTAAAAATAAGTTGGCTGTTATTAATAGTATTCAATACCTACATATTTTGATTTATATCCTCCTTGCAGGAATCATGTTTTTAGTCATGTATAGTAATGTTAAACCGGAAGTTTTGCATTTAGAGATTCTGCATCCATCTGAACAGACAATTCGTTCTCCATTAACAATTGAAGATAAAATTGCCACTAAGGCCAAACAGGATGCAGCAGTAAAAGAAGTTGACGATGTTTTTACTCTCAAATCCGAATACGCAGATAATCAAGTGGATCTTGCCATATCAATTTTTGACTCAATTGAAGAAACGAATAATGAAGCATCAGACGTGTATAAGTCAAAAGTGAAAGAATGGGAAAGTCTCACAGAGGAAGATCGAGGGGAAGAACCTAAAGCACTGACAGCTTCAGAAAAATTACAGATGTTAAAAACAAAGCTTCCGCAGGATTTAACTAATCGAATCCCGGACGATGTATTTACAGCGTTATTAACAGCTTCTCCTGAGCAATTGTCCCGTACAAAAGATGCGGTTATCACAGCTGTAAATAATGTAATGAATACTCGTATTCCTTCATCTGAGGTAGAAAATGCAAAGAATAAAGTTGTAGAGGAATTACGTTATTCCAGTGTCGATACAGCGCTACGAGAACCGATGCGTGAAATGGCTCGTTTTGCAGTCGTTCAGAACGTCTATTATGATGTTGAAGCTACAGAAGAAAAACGCCAACAAGCAATGGAAGCAGTGGAGCCAGTAAAAATTCTTCAAGGTCAAATTATCGTAGAGGAAGGTCAATTAATTACCAGGGATATTTATCGACAACTAGAGCTTTTAGGTATGACGAACACGAATAACCCCATTCAACCATTTATCGGCTTGGCGTTAATTCTTGTATTAGTTATTGGGGCACTCGTCTATCATTTTTATAATGAAATACCTACTGACCGGCATCGCAATATTTACTTATTAATATTTGCGATTATCTTTACTATAACCATTTTATTAATGAAGGGCATAAGTTTATTCCAACAAATTGATTATTCTGATATAGGTTATATTGTTCCAGTGGCTATGGGAGCAATGTTAATAAAACTGTTGATTAATGAAAAAGTCGCGATCCTCTCAAGCATGATTTTTGCTGTTTGTGGAAGTATTATCTTTAACCAGGGTGTTACAGGTACACTCAATTTCACAGCAGGGATCTATTTCTTATTTGGGTGTTTAGCTGGCGTGTTGTTTTTAAGTAAGCATAATCGTAGAGGGAAAATTCTCCAAGCAGGACTTTTTGTTGCTTTGATTAATATTATTGTGATCTTTTCGATCATGTTATTACAAAATGGAAGTTATTCAAGCTTGGATTATGGTTCATCCATCATTATGGCAGTTTTATCTGGTGTGATTGCTGCTGTTTTAACAATAGGTCTGCTACCGTTCTTTGAAGCTGGCTTTAATATTCTTTCAACGATGAAATTAATCGAATTATCTAACCCAAATCATCCGTTACTACGAAAAATTTTAACGGAAGCACCAGGAACTTATCATCATAGTGTCATGGTCGCGAATTTATCAGAGTCGGCCTGTGAAGCAATTGGAGCGAATGGATTATTAGCAAGAGTTGCATCGTATTATCATGATATTGGTAAAACAAAACGACCACATTTTTTTATTGAAAATCAGATGAATATTGAAAACCCGCATGATAAGATTGCACCACAGCTTAGTAAAACAATTATTACAGCACATGCCACAGATGGAGCAGAGACATTAAGGAAATTTAAAATGCCGAAAGAAATTGTCGACATTGCTGAGCAGCATCATGGAACAACACTGTTAAAATATTTTTATCATAAAGCGAAGCAACAAAGTGATCGAGAAATTCTAGAATCTGATTTTAGATATGTGGGACCTAAAGCACAAACAAAAGAGTCTGCCGTAATTGGAATTGCAGATAGCGTGGAAGCAGCGGTACGTTCACTATCAAATCCAACCCCACAAAAAATCGAGTCGCTGGTAAATAGTATTATCGCTGATCGATTACAGGATGGACAATTTGATGAATGTAACATCACGCTTAAAGAGCTTGATGTCGTTGCGAAAACACTTTGTGAATCACTTAAGGGAATCTTCCACTCAAGGATAGAATACCCTGCGGAGGCTACAAAACAGAAGGTGAAAGAAGCATGAGATTAGAAATTGATTTTAATGATGAAATAGGAGAAGTTAAAGAAGAAGAATGTACATTAGTGAGGGAACTACTTTTTTTAGCTGCTGAAAAAGAAGGAGTTAAAGAAGGGACAGAGGTTTCAATTACATTTGTTGACAATGATAGGATTCAAGAAATTAATCGAGAATATCGCGACAAAGATCAACCAACAGATGTTATTTCCTTTGCCATGGAAGAGATGGGAGAAGGAGAAATCACGATAATTGGAGAAGACATACCGAAACTTTTGGGAGATATCATCATTTCAATCCCAAGGGCAAGGGAGCAGGCCGAGGAATATGGGCATTCCTTTGCTCGAGAATTAGGTTTCCTTGCAGTACATGGTTTCTTGCATTTACTCGGCTACGACCATATGACAAAAGAGGATGAGAAAAAAATGTTTTCAAGACAAGAAGAAATCCTAGAGGCGTATGGACTTGAACGGTAAAAGTAATTGGATTCGCTTTATCAAAAGCTTTTCGTTTGCTTTTCAAGGCTTGCGTGAAGCATTTTTTTCGGAACGTAATTTACAAATACAATTATTGTTTTCGATCATTGTTGTGATTTGTGGTTTCTACTTTCACATCACAAGGATGGAATGGATGGTCATACTTCTATTAATCGGTGGAATGTTTTCAATTGAATTAATGAACACGGCAGTTGAAAAAGTGGTGGATTTAGTTACTAGTGAATTTCACCCTTTGGCTAAGAAAGCGAAAGATATTGCAGCTGGATCTGTTCTCATTTATGCGATCATTTCAGTTATTATTGGATTGATCATTTTCATCCCTTATTTAAAAAGATTAATTTAAAGAAAATTCTTACAATTGTGTAACAAATAATTTAAACCCATGCATAAATCACGATTTTTATGTAAAATAAAAATACACTTCCGTACCAAGATACGCAGAAAGGAAGATAGAAGTGAAGACAGAAGCATTAATCAACGAAGCAAAAAAAGCAAGAGAACTAGCATATGTTCCCTATTCCAAGTTTAAGGTGGGGGCTGCCCTACTAACGGAGGATGGCAAAGTGTACCATGGCTGTAATATTGAAAATGCTGCATATAGTGTAACCAATTGTGCAGAGCGAACAGCCCTATTTAAGGCAGTGTCTGAAGGTGACAAGAAGTTTGCAGCAATAGCTGTAGTGGCAGATACAGAACGACCAGTGCCTCCATGTGGTGCCTGTCGTCAAGTCATTTCAGAGCTATGCCAGCCTGATACAAAGGTATATTTATCGAATCTTAAAGGTGATATACAAGAGATAACAATTAATGAATTACTACCAGGAGCTTTTACACCGGAGGATTTACATGGAAAATAAGAATGGCTATAAATCAGGTTTTGTTTCGATAATTGGACGGCCGAATGTTGGAAAGTCCACTTTTTTAAATCATGTTATCGGACAAAAAATTGCGATCATGAGTGATAAACCTCAAACTACACGAAACAAGGTGCAGGGGGTTTATACAGAAGAAAACTCACAAATTATTTTTATTGATACACCTGGAATTCATAAGCCAAAGCATAAGTTGGGCGATTTTATGATGAAGGTAGCCCAGAACACACTTAAGGAAGTCGATCTAGTCTTATTTATGATAAATGCAGAAGAAGGCTATGGTCGGGGTGATGAGTTCATCATTGAACGCCTTAAAAATATTCAGACACCAGTTTTTCTTGTTGTTAATAAGATAGACCAAATACACCCTGATCAATTATTAGAATTAATCGAGAAGTATAAAGGTCTCTATCCATTTAAGGAAATTGTTCCGATTTCAGCACTGCAGGGTACAAATACCCCGAGATTAGTTGAACAAATTAAAAATTATTTACCAGAGGGGCCTCAATACTATCCTGCTGATCAGGTAACGGACCATCCGGAACGATTTATCATTACTGAATTAATACGTGAAAAAGTGCTGCACCTTACAAGAGAGGAAGTCCCACATTCCATTGCGGTTGTCATGGATTCACTTGAACGAAGAGAAGGTGGCAATACCGTCTATGTGGGTGCTACTATCATTGTTGAACGTAATTCGCAAAAGGGAATTGTGATAGGAAAACAAGGTAGCATGCTAAAAGAGGTTGGAAAGCGAGCAAGGGCAGATATTGAAGCATTGCTTGGATCGAAGGTGTTTTTAGAGCTTTGGGTAAAGGTTCAAAAGGACTGGCGTAATAAAATGTCCCAGCTTCGTGATTATGGGTTTAGAGAAGATGAATATTAGAGCAAGAACGTTACAGTATTTGTATTTGGTGAAAAAATACACGGATTAGCAAAATTTATGTAACATGTTTTTTAGGATTTTCGGTCAAGATATTCTTACAAGTAAAAGTTCAAAAGGATTGCGTGAAAGTTTAGCTAACTGCAATTTACAATTTGAACATTTGCTACAAGTGAATGAAATTGGAGTAGTCTTTGCTAGTCTTAATAACAGAAAGGTGGGGTTACTATGTTAGATTTTACCTGGAAGGTGTTTAGTCAAACAGGTAATGTTGATACGTATCTTCTTTTTAAGGAATTGGAACAAGAGAAGACTGAGAGACCCGAAGCACAAAATGAGGAGCTAGCAGAAATAGATTTTCCAATTACTTGACCATCCTTTTAAAGCGTCTTTGGCATATTTAAAGGGCGCGCTATTATAGTAACAATGGTAATTGGTTGCCTTGTTGCCAATGGATGGTGACAGAAGTGCTACAAAAATGCGAAGGTATCATCATAAGAACAAATGATTATGGAGAAACAAATAAAATTGTAACTTTGTATACCCGTGAATGGGGGAAAATTGGGGTAATGGCAAGAGGCGCAAAAAAACCTAGTAGTCGCCTAGCAGCTATTACCCAGGTTTTTACATATGGGCAGTTTTTAATTCAAAAAACGTCTGGATTAGGCGTTTTACAACAAGGTGAAACCATAGCAACTTTTCGTTCGATACGGGAAGATATTTTCTTAACCGCATATGCATCTTATGTCGTGGAATTAACCGATAAATGTACGGAAGATAGGAAAACCAACCCGTTTTTATTTGAGATGCTATATCAAACGATAAATTACTTAAATGAAGGATATGATCGTGATATTCTTCTGTATATTTATGAACTTAAAATGCTTCCTTTACTTGGATTGTATCCTCAACTGAACGAATGTACGATATGTAAAAGTACGGAAGGCGAATTTGCTTTTTCAATTAAAGAAGGTGGGCTTCTTTGTCATCGTTGCTATGAAAAAGAACCATATCATCTAAAAGTATCACAAGCAACCATTCGCTTACTTCGCTTATTTTATTATTTTGATTTAAGTCGATTAGGTAGTATTGCCGTAAAGGATGAGACGAAGAAAGAAATAAAACAAATTATTGATATGTATTATGAAGAATATTCAGGCTTGTATCTAAAATCAAAACGATTCTTAGATCAACTTGATAATTTTCGACTACCTTAAAGTGGACCACTTGACATGACTGGAAATATGGAATATAGTTCAATTAAAAATATTGCACGGTGAAGGAAAGTAGTACTTATTACAGTGTGTGTTCAAAAAGGAGGATAAAAAGGACCAAGAAGTTCGAGGCGGCGCGGCTTTGAGTAGCGGAACGTATGATGTTAATACGTGAGCAACGGAAAAGCAAGCCAACGAAGAAATTCGATGTGTCGTTTTTACCGGACTTTTTGAACAACCTCTAAGTTCATAAAAGCGAACCTAGGACGGTGGAAGCTAGGGTATGAACAAATAAGGAAGGCGTTCCAGAGTGTATCGATTGAAAGAGGCAATAACTTCTTTATGTTGTTGCAAATAGGGTGGAACCGCGGGTAAACTCTCGTCCCTATGTCTACAGTTAGGCATAGAGGAGGGGAGTTTTTTTATTTTTGTAAAAGATTTATTTTTTGAATCTAATTATTAGTCAATTTTACCGGAGGTGCAATAATGAATATACAAGAAATGATATTAACGTTACAAAAGCATTGGTCAGATCAAGGCTGTATTCTCATGCAAGCCTATGACGTAGAAAAGGGAGCAGGAACAATGAGCCCCTATACATTCCTAAGAAGTCTAGGTCCAGAGCCTTGGAATGTAGCCTATGTGGAACCATCAAGACGTCCAGTCGACGGTCGTTACGGCGAAAACCCAAACCGCCTGTACCAACACCATCAATTCCAGGTCATCATGAAGCCATCACCTGATAATATTCAAGAGCTTTACCTTGACTCCTTGCGTAAATTAGGAATTGACCCATTAGAGCATGACATCCGCTTTGTTGAAGACAACTGGGAGGCACCAACACTTGGGGCTGCAGGCCTTGGCTGGGAAGTTTGGCTTGACGGAATGGAAGTAACTCAATTTACCTATTTCCAACAAGTCGGAGGTATTGAGTGTAAACCCGTATCTGTCGAAATCACATACGGTATTGAACGTTTAGCCTCTTATATTCAAGATAAAGAAAATGTTTTTGATCTTGAATGGACGAAGGGATTTACGGTTCGTGATATTTTCCATCAACCTGAATACGAGCATTCAAAATACACATTTGAAACATCTGATATAGACATGTTATTTAACTTATTTAGCATTTATGAAAAGGAAGCACATCGTCAAATGGACGAAGGGCTTGTTCATCCGGCCTATGACTATGTATTAAAATGTTCTCACACCTTTAACCAGCTTGATGCGAGGGGAGCAATCTCAGTTACGGAAAGAACAGGGTATATCGGCAGAGTGCGTAATTTGGCTCGTAAGGTTGCAAGAACGTTTTATGAAGAGCGGGAAAAATTAGGCTTCCCAATGCTGAAGGCAAAAGGAGACGATCGTCATGAGTAATCGAGATTTATTAATTGAAATAGGCTTAGAGGAGATGCCAGCACGGTTTGTAACAGATGCTATGAATCAGCTTTCTGACAAGGTAACAAACTGGTTGCTTGAACATAATATTTCATTTGAACAGGTCGAGCGTTTTTCTTCACCTAGAAGACTAGCAGTTCTAGTTCATGATGTGGCTGAAAAACAAAAGGATGTTGAACTCGAAGCGAAAGGGCCTGCGAAAAAAATTGCCTTAGACCAGGATGGAAATTGGACAAAAGCAGCGATGGGCTTTACAAGAGGGCAAGGAGCGACTGTTGAAGATATCTTTTTTAAAGAAATCAATGGTGTGGAATACGCACATATCAATAAGTTTATTAAAGGAAAAGAAACAATAGAAATCCTAGGTGAGCTTGAAGATGTGATTACACATTTATCATTCCCTAAAAATATGCGATGGGGAGACCAAGAGCTTCGCTATGTTCGTCCAATAAAATGGATTGTCGCTCTATTCGGTGATGTGATTATTCCTATAACGATCACAAATGTTACGGCAAGCAATAAAACTTGGGGACATCGATTCTTAGGTCATGAGGTAGAAATTACATCGCCAAATGGCTATGAAAAACTACTTATGTCTCAATATGTCATTGCTGATTATCTTGAGCGTAAAGAAGCGATTACAAACCAAATAAAAATTTTAGAAGAAGACAACAATTGGGAAGTTCCAATTGATGCGGATCTGCTAGAAGAAGTAACAAATCTTGTAGAATATCCAACTGCTTTTTACGGAAAATTTGAAGAAGAATTTTTAAATTTACCAGAAGAAGTGTTAGTTACAAGCATGAGAGAGCATCAACGATATTTCCCTGTAAAAGACAAAAATGGTGCGCTTCTTCCTTACTTTGTAGCGGTTCGAAATGGTGACCACAATCATCTTGAAACAGTCGCTAGGGGTAATGAAAAAGTACTTCGTGCACGTTTATCAGATGCAGACTTTTTCTATAAAGAAGATCAAAAACTAAAAATCGATGATCTAATTCAGAAGCTGGATAAAATCATTTACCATGAAGAAATCGGCTCAATTGGTGACAAAGTTAGACGAATTCAGCTAATCACAAAGCATTTATCAGAACTTCTTGAGCTAGATAGCGAAACGCAAAATAAGGCAAATCGGGCTGCCGAGATTTGTAAATTTGACCTTGTCACAAATATGGTGTATGAATTCCCTGAGCTCCAAGGAGTTATGGGTGAACGATATGCACGATTAAGTGGTGAAGAAAGGGAAGTTGCAGTAGCAATTAATGAGCATTATATGCCACGACATGCAGATGACGCTAGTCCAGCATCAACTGTTGGTGCTTTGATCAGCCTTGCTGATAAGTTGGATACAATTGTTGGGTGTTTCTCTATTGGCATCATTCCAACAGGTTCACAGGACCCGTATGCATTACGTCGTATGGCATCAGGTGTTGTTCAAATTTTACTTGATAAAGGCTGGAATATAAGCCTTGAAGAATTATTCGAATATGTATTAAGTTTATTTGTTGAAGCAAATATCGCAAAGCTCGAGAAACAAGAAATTGAGAAAGAACTTGTTCAATTCTTTAAATTACGTATCAAACATGAATTAAACAACCGACACATCCGCTACGATATTATTGATGCGGTTCTTGGTACAAAGCTAGGCAATATTGGACTACTTGTTCAAAAAGCCGAAATTCTTGAAAAAAATAAAGAGCATCAAGACTTTAAAGCAACAATCGAATCATTGGGTCGAGTGCTCAATATCGCGAAAAAAGGTGAAGAAGCTGAAATTAATCCTAGCCTTTTTGAATCAGATGAAGAGAAACATCTCTTTGAAAAATTTACAGAGGTTAAACCAAAGGTAATCAATAGCCTTCAAACAAAAAATGTAGCAGAAGCTTTCCATCTTTTAGCTTCAATGAGAGAATTAATTGACCAATATTTTGAACATACAATGGTTATGGCAGATGACGAAGCAGTAAGAAAAAATCGTCTTGCACAAATGGTGCAATTGGCGCACATGATTTACTTAATCGGAGATATGAATGCCATCATTGTAAAATAAGAACGAATAACTAGGAGCATTGTTTGCTCCTAGTCTTTTTTCATACCCTATACGTTAGAACTCAATTAGTATATAATAATTCTAATTAGTATAACCCTTTTAAACATTATATACATAAATCAACAGATTTTACGATTGGTGGTGAGTACAATAGAACTGAGCAAGAGGCAAGAACAAATTGTACAAATTGTAAAAGACAATGGACCGATTACAGGAGAAGCGATTGCAGACCGATTAAGTTTGACGAGGGCAACACTTCGTCCGGACCTCGCTATTTTAACAATGGCTGGTTATCTTGAAGCAAGACCTCGGGTCGGCTATTTTTACACTGGAAAAACTGGACAGCAGTTGCTAGCCGATAAGATTAAAAAAATAAAAGTGATGGATCATCAATCCATTCCTGTCGTCGTAAATGAGAGCATCTCTGTTTATGATGCGATTGTAACGATGTTTTTGGAAGATGTCGGAACTTTATTTGTGGTGGATAAATCGTCCCTTCTTGTTGGCGTCTTATCGAGAAAAGATTTATTGCGGGCAAGTCTAGGAAATCAGGACTTAAAATCTATTCCTGTCAACATCATTATGACCCGCATGCCGAACATTACAATGTGTGAAAAAGATGATCTTTTACTCGATGTGGCTCATAAATTAATCGAAAAGCAAATTGATGCATTACCTGTTGTAAAACACTCTGAACGTGGTATAGAAGTTATTGGAAGAATCACAAAGACAAATATGACAAAAGCCTTAGTGGCCCTCGCGGGGGATGAAATCCTCTAATTTTAGGTAAGGAGATGGAGTAGCAAATGAGTAATCGTGTGGTATATGTAGTATCCGATTCGGTTGGGGAAACAGCAGAACTAGTTGTTAAAGCGGCTGTAAGTCAGTTTAATGGTTCACATACAGATATTAAACGAATTCCTTATGTAGAAGATACAGCTACATTGTCAGAGGTGGTCGCCCTTGCAAAACTTAATAATGCAATAATTGCTTTTACACTCGTAGTTCCTGAACTAAGAGACTTCCTTGTGAAGGAAGCAGAACGAGAAGGAGTCATTGTAAATGATATTATTGGTCCGCTAATTGACAAAATGTCCGGTCTTTATGAAAGTAATCCAAGATATGAAGCGGGGCTTGTAAGAAAACTAGATGAGGATTATTTTAAAAAGATCGAGGCAATCGAATTTGCGGTAAAATATGATGATGGTCGAGACCCTAGGGGAATCCTTCGTGCAGATATCGTCTTAATCGGTGTTTCGAGAACTTCTAAGACACCATTATCTCAATATCTTGCACATAAACGCTATAAGGTTGCGAACGTTCCGATTGTTCCTGAGGTTGATCCACCGGAAGAACTGTTTAAAGTGTCCCAGAATAAATGCTTTGGATTAAAAATCAGTCCTGAAAAACTAAATCATATAAGGCGTGAACGATTAAAATCATTAGGCTTAGATGACCAAGCAATTTATGCAAATATTAACCGTATTAAAGAAGAACTCGATCACTTTGAATCAATCATTAATAAAATCGGTTGTGACGTTATCGATGTCTCAAATAAAGCAGTTGAGGAAACCGCCAATATTATTTTAAATAAAATCAATAAACGCAAAACTCATTAAAAAAATATTTTTTAGTGCAAATGGGGCAAAAACATATCTTAAAAAGATATGTTTTTTTATGGCGCTTGAAGAAATTTTATATTATAATAAAAAATTGTGATAAAAATACATATTTTTAGGTTTAGAGTTCGATTGGATAGAATAAACTATGTATTGAAGGTTGTCAAGGGTAAGATTAGGAAATAGGTGAATTAATTTTCGACATTATTTTCTCAATTCAAGATTTTTCTTCCAAAAAATACTTTTAAATATTCTTTCTTGTTACTCACCTAAAGATTGGACAATCACAGATTTTGAACATCCTATTAAATCTTTTTCTGGAAAAGAAGGATTCTCTGGAGTGATGTAGAATAGAGAAATATGACGAAAAAAAGAATAAAATATTTGTTGATGCAGATGCCTGTCCAGTTAAAGAAGAAATAGTTAGCATAGCGGGTACATATAATATCAATGTTGTATTTGTAGCTTCATATGCCCACGTTATGTCAAATCCCATAGGTGGAAAATGGGTGTATGTGGACGCTGATAAAGAGGCTGCAGATCTCTATATTATGAACCATGCAATAAAAAAAGATATCGTCATTACCCAGGATACTGGCTTAGCAAGTATTTTAGTTAATAGAGGTGTAATTGTATTATCGCCCCGTGGCAAAGAATTTAAGGAAGAGGATATGGACCAAATTCTCCATTTTCGTTTTTTATCTGCAAAGGAAAGACGTAGTGGTACCTACTCGAAAGGACCAAAACCCTTTACAGATGAAGACAAACAACATTTTACTAAAATATTTAAAAAAAGTTTGTCGAATATTGCAGGATTTTAGATCTCAATATAGAATATTTTAGTACTTGGGGATGTTAAACATGGGGTATCGAATTCCCGAAGAAACAATTGAAAAAATTCGTTTATCTGTTGACATTGTTGATGTTATTAGTGAATATGTTCAATTGAAGAAGCAAGGTAGAAATTATTTTGGCTTATGTCCATTTCACGGTGAAAATACCCCTTCATTTTCTGTATCGCCTGATAAACAGATCTTTCATTGTTTTGGGTGTGGAGCAGGTGGAAATGTATTTTCTTTTTTAATGGACTTAGAAGGGTATTCCTTCGCCGAAGCTGCAGCTAAATTAGCTGAAAAAGTGAACATAGACTTATCAGATTACCAATACCAAACAGCTGTTTCTGATAAAAATAACGATGTTTCAAAAATGCAGGAAGCACACGAACTATTAAAGAAATTCTATCATCACCTATTACTTAATACAAAAGAAGGTCAACCAGCGCTCGACTATTTAACAAATAGAGGCTTTACGAGAGAAATCATTGATAAGTTTGAAATTGGCTATGCTCTTGATTCATGGAGCTTTGCTACGAAATTTCTCCAAAAAAGAGGCTTCAAGCCTGAGTTGATGGAGCGAGCCGGATTACTTGTGAAAAAGGAAGATACCGGGACGTTCTTTGATAGATTTCGAAATCGAATTATGTTCCCAATTTGGGACCATCAAGGCAAAACAATTGCTTTTTCTGGAAGGGTGCTTGAGAAGGGTCAGGAACCAAAATATTTAAATAGCCCAGAAACAATTATTTTTAATAAGAGTAAAACCCTTTACAATTTCCATCAAGCAAGACTTGAGATACGGAAACAACAGCAAGCGGTCCTTTTTGAAGGATTTGCAGACGTAATTGCAGCTGATCGAGCAGATGTTCCAAACTCAATTTGTACAATGGGAACATCCTTAACGGATGAACATGTAAAAATAATTAGAAGGAATGTGGAATCTGTCGTAATCTGTTATGACTCTGACAATGCTGGGCTAGATGCCGCTTTACGAGCCTCGTCTATGCTTCTCGATGCAGGTTGTTATGTAAGAGTTGCGACAATGCCAAATGGCATGGACCCTGATGACTACATTAATAAATATGGCGCGGAGAAGTTTAAAAATGATGTAATAGGGGCAAGTCTTACAATAATGGCATTTAAAATGCAGTACTTAAGAAGAGGAAAAAATCTTCAAGATGAAGGAGAACGCATCCGTTATATAGAAGATGTACTTAAGGAAATTTCCTCTTTAGAAAAGGCTGTTGAGAGAGACCATTATTTGCGCCAACTTTCTAATGAGTTTTCAATTTCGCTTGAGGCACTTAAGCAACAACAGCTTCAGTATTATAAATCTGAACGGAAAAAGAAGGATAATTTCGCTGGGAATAGAAATAATACGAAAGCGAAACCTTCCGTATCTAAACATTTACTTAAAGCTTATCATAATGCTGAACGTTTTTTGCTTGCGCATATGCTGCGGGATCGGAACATTGCGGATAAAGTTCAAGATCAGCTTCAGGCCGGATTTAATATTGAAGAGCATCGAGCAATTTTAACGTATTTATATGCATATTATGAAGAAGGACATGAACCAGATATCAGCACATTTTTAACGAGAATACATGACGATAATCTTAAACGGATTGTGACTGATATTGCTATGATGTCAGTTGAAGAAGAAGTATCCGATTCTGTGTTATCCGATTATGTGAAACAGGTGTTGAATCATAAAAAATTGTCAATGATAAAAGAAAAAGAAACTGAACAACTTGAAGCTGAACGTAGTAAGGATTATTTAAAGGCTGCTACGATTGCTAATGAGATTATTCAATTGAAAAAAGCATTACATTAAATAGGTTATTAAAACCTCTATGTCATATTAGTTTTGGAAGGAGGGGAACAAATGGCTGAAAAGTCTAAAGCAGTTGATACAGAATTAACATTAGAGCAAGTAAAAGAAAAATTAACAGCACTTGGTAAAAAACGCGGAGTATTATCCTATGAGGAAATCGCTGAGCGTATGTCTGGTTTTGAAGTTGAATCAGATCATCTTGATGAATACTATGAGTTCCTTGGAGAGCAGGGGATTGAATTAATAGGTGAAGGCGATGGCCATGATGCCGATGCTGATGAAGAAGATGATCCTAATATCCAAGAATTATCTAAGGAAGAAGAGTTTGATTTAAATGACCTCAGTGTTCCTCCGGGGGTTAAGATTAATGACCCAGTACGTATGTACTTAAAAGAAATTGGTCGTGTAGACCTACTCTCAGCAGATGATGAAATCCAGCTCGCTGAAAGAATTGAACAAGGCGATGAAGAGGCAAAACGCAGACTTGCTGAAGCCAATTTGCGACTTGTTGTAAGTATTGCAAAGCGTTATGTTGGTCGTGGGATGTTGTTCCTAGATTTAATTCAAGAAGGAAATATGGGCCTTATAAAAGCAGTCGAAAAGTTTGATTATCGCAAAGGCTTCAAGTTCAGTACGTATGCCACTTGGTGGATCCGTCAAGCCATTACACGTGCGATTGCAGACCAAGCGAGAACCATTCGTATTCCTGTTCATATGGTCGAGACAATTAATAAATTAATCCGTGTGCAACGTCAATTACTCCAAGATCTTGGCCGTGAACCAACTCCTGAGGAAATTGCCGAGGATATGGATTTAACACCTGAAAAGGTTAGAGAAATCTTAAAGATTGCTCAAGAACCTGTATCATTAGAAACACCAATTGGTGAAGAAGATGATTCTCATCTAGGTGATTTTATCGAAGATCAGGATGCAACATCTCCATCAGAGCATGCTGCATATGAGCTTTTAAAAGAACAGCTAGAAGATGTCCTGGATACCTTAACAGACAGAGAAGAGAACGTATTACGTCTCCGATTCGGTCTAGACGATGGCCGCACTCGTACTCTTGAAGAAGTAGGTAAGGTATTTGGTGTTACTCGTGAACGTATTCGTCAAATTGAAGCTAAAGCACTACGTAAGCTTCGTCACCCAAGCCGTAGCAAGAGGCTGAAAGATTTCTTAGAATAAACATTTTTATTTACAATTCGTAGTTTACTTCATAAAATTGAAGTAAACTATTTTTTTGGTCCACACGACATGGGTCACAAAGACGTTGCCACTTAGAAGTGGCGTTCTTAGTCTTTGATCTTAACTATAAAAAAGGTGAACGCTTTCATGAACCAAGATAGAAAAAACATTGTCATTAACGAAATCCTGTATTGGCGTAAAAATAAATTACTGCCAGAAGCCTATTGTAACTTCCTTCTCTCACTATATACAGAAGGAGAAGGGGTTGAATCCAAAACAACAACGTCCCAGTCTAAGAAAAAAACAATAATATGGATACTTGGAATTGGTTTACTTTTACCAGTTATGTTTCTTGTCACTTATTTTACTGAAATATCTCCTATAATGCAAATGCTAATAAACTTTATTTTTATAATTATCTGTACTTTAGGCTTAGTTTTAAATCGAAATAATTCATTTTTCGTCCATTTTGCTTCCATCATCCTTGCACTTTTTATTCTTCTCCTCACAGTAAATGGAAGTGATCTTATATTTAAAGGACATGGATATTATTTGTTCGGAATCATATTATTAAATTGTGTCTGTTGGATCATTGTTGGCATTTTTTCAAAGAAAAAATATTTTTTAATCGCGGGCATTCTAGGAAGTATTACTTCAGGGATTCTTATATTTAATTTTTAAATTGTTTAAAAATTCTTAATCACCCCTTATAATAGAGGTTGAAAACGTATACAACGGGAGGGGTACTATGAATTTCGATTTAACGACAGAGCAAAAAATGATTCAAAAAACCATTAGGGAATTTTCTGATGCAGAAGTTGCTCCAGGCGCTGAACAACGTGACAAAGACAAACGTTTCCCAATTGAAGTTTTTCAAAAGCTTAGTAAATTAGGTATGATGGGTCTACCGTTTCCTGAAGAATATGGTGGTGCCGATTCAGATACGATTAGCTTTGCGATTGTAGTCGAAGAACTTAGCCGTGCCTGTGGGTCTACCGGAATTACATATTCTGCACATATCTCACTTGGTGGTGCACCCCTTCATTTATTTGGAACCAACGAACAAAAGCAAAAATACTTAACACCCGTCTGTACGGGTGAGTCGCTTGGTGCTTTCGGACTTACTGAGCCAAATGCAGGTTCGGATGCTGGCGGAACACAAACAGAGGCAGTACTTGATCATAACGAGTTTATTATCAATGGAAATAAATGTTTTATAACCAACGCGAGCTTTGCAAAGCATCTCGCTCTTACTGCGGTAACAGGTCGAAATGGTGGGGAAAAGGAAATTAGCGCGATTATTGTCCCAACTGATGCAAAAGGGTTTAAGGTAATCGATAATTATGAGAAAATGGGGCTTCATGCTTCGAACACAACGGAAATCATTCTAGAGGATGTTCGCGTACCTGAGGAAAACTTACTTGGCAAACGGGGTGAGGGCTTCAGGCAGTTTTTAATCACGCTAGATGGTGGCAGAATTGGAATTGGAGCGATGGCAGTGGGGATTGCACAAGCAGCCTATGAGAAGGCATTGTCGTATGCTAAGGAGCGAAAGCAATTTGGGAGATCGCTTTCAAAATTTCAAGCGATTCAATTTAAATTAGCAGACATGGCAATGAAAATTGAATTGGCACGAAATATGGTGTACAAAGCCGCATGGTTAAAAGATCAAAACCGCCAATTTTCGAAAGAAGCTTCAATGGCTAAGCTATATGCGTCTGAAATTTGCATGGAAGTTACAAATCAAGCAGTTCAGATTCACGGTGGATACGGCTATATGAAAGAATATCATGTTGAAAGATTTATGAGAGATGCAAAGCTTTTAGAAATCGGAGAAGGAACATCTGAGATTCAACGAATGGTGATTGCTAGAGCAATTGGATGTTAAAAAAGTCTCTAAACTGGACACTCCTCTCTAAATGAAGAGGAGTTTTTATTTGTCTTTATGACAAATTTGTGACATTTTTGTGTAAAATAATTTTACAATAATATGTTACTAGTGTTCTTTGTACAATTAGGACTTTCACTTCTATCATTTTTCAAGTAAAATAGAGAGTGTTTGTATAGGATATATATAATAACTTCTTAAATGATGTACATAAGTAAGGGAGGTCAGAAAATGAAAAAGAATCCATTAATACCATTTGCTTTAATTGCAGTTTTCGGTATTGGACTTATGTTCCTATTAGGTTTTGTTGGACTTGGAAACATGGACGAAATGGCAAACAAAGGTGAAGAGGCACCAGAAACAGCTGCAGCTTCCCCAGAAGAGATTGTCAATACTACATGTATAGCATGCCATGGACAGGACTTGGCAGGCCAAGGTAATGCTCCTGCTTTGAAAGGTACTTCTTTATCAGCTGAAGAGATTCAAGATGTCATTACAAATGGTAAAGGTGCAATGCCAGGTGGCTTAGTTAAGGACCCTGCACAAGTACAAGAAATAGCAAATTGGTTAGTTGAACAAAAATAAATAATAGATTAAAACCCTTTGCATATTATGTAAGGGGTTTTTTTCTGCATCCATCACCCTTATGGAAGTTTACCTGCAAATCCTGTATAATGAAACCTAATTTATAAAAAATGTGGTGTTATTATGAACGAAGAGAAACTATCGAAGCGACTTGAAACAGTTGCATCATACATACCAAAAGGGGCTATTTTAGCAGATATCGGCTCTGATCATGCTTATTTACCTTGTTATGCCTATTTAAATGGCATGATCACAAAAGGAATCGCTGGAGAAGTAGCGCAAGGCCCCTTGCAATCAGCCAAAAAACAAATCGCAAAAAATCAACTTAGTGACGCATTAGAAGCACGAAAAGGAGATGGCTTAGAAGTCATACAACCGAATGAAGTAACATGCATCACCATTGCTGGAATGGGTGGCTCGCTGATTCGTTCTATCCTAGACAAGGGTAAAAGCAAACTACTAGGTGTAGAGCGACTGGTCCTCCAACCAAATATCGGAGCGTCTTCAATTAGAGAATGGCTGATCGAAAACGATTGGGAACTAATTGCCGAGGAAATCTTAGAAGAAGATAAAAAGATTTATGAGGTTTTAGTCGCTGAAAAAGGAAGTCCACAAAAACCATATAAAAAGAAAGACCAAGAATTATTGCTGGGACCTTTTTTATTAAAAGAAAAAAATCCAATCTTCATTAAAAAGTGGTCACACGAACTAAAGCATTGGGAAAGAATTCTGAACCAACTTAAAGAGGCTGGGGAAACGCCAGAAAATCGTTTACGAAAAGAAGAGCTTGAGCAAAAGATCGAGATTGTAAAGGAGGCATTAACTTGAGCAAAATACCGAACGGATTTGAGGTCATCCAAGTATTTGAGCAATTTTCTCCAAAATATTTAGCCGTTGAAGGTGACAGGGATAAAATTGGTCTTCAAATTGGAACTTTAAATAAACCTATAAAGAAAATGATGGTCGTACTTGATGTGTTAGAGGAAGTTGTAGATGAAGCCATTTCAAGTGAAGTCGATTTGATTATCGCTCATCATCCTCCAATATTCCGTCCGTTAAGAGCTATTCAAACAGATACGCCGGCAGGAAGAATCATTGAAAAATGTATTTTACATAATATTGCAGTCTATGCAGCACATACAAATCTGGATGTCGCAGTAGGTGGGGTCAATGATTTATTAGCAAATGCCTTAGAGCTAACAAATATTGAATTGCTTGCTCCTACCCATGAGGAAAGACTAAAAAAATTAGCTGTATATGTTCCTAGAGAAAATGCAGATGTGGTTCGGACAGCACTAGGAACGGCAGGTGCAGGCTTTATTGGAGATTACAGTCACTGTACCTTTAATACCGAGGGTACCGGTACCTTTTTGCCACATGAAGGAACAAACCCTCATATTGGGGTAGTTGGCCAACTAGAAAAAGTAGACGAAATCAAAATTGAAACAGTTTTTCCTAGCAGTCTTCAGAAAAAGGTTGTTACTGCTATGCTTAAGGTACATCCATATGAAGAGGTTGCTTATGATATTTATCCTCTTGAAAATGAAGGAAATGCACTTGGGCTTGGGCGAGTTGGGTATCTTCAACATGAGATGACGCTTCAGCAATTTGCACAGCATGTGAAGGATAAATTAGAGGTAGATGGCATACGTGTTGTTGGATCACTAACAGATAAAGTAAAAAAGGTCGCTGTACTCGGTGGTGATGGCAATAAATATATTTCGCATGCTAAAAGAGCTGGGGCAGATGTGTATGTAACTGGGGATATGTATTATCATGTTGCTCATGATGCCATGATGATGGGGCTTAATATTGTAGACCCTGGTCATAATGTGGAAAAAGTGATGAAAAAAGGGGTTGCAAATGTCCTAACTGAACGTTTTAAAGAAAAAAAATACGAGGTTTTAGTTATCACATCAGAGCTAAATACCGATCCATTTAAATTTTTATAAACAAAAAAGGTACTCCGAATCAGGGGTACCTTTCCTTCACTTACTTTTTAGGGGCTTTTACTTTTGGCAACACTTTATAAAGAGGTACTTTACGAACGCGTTCCCAGGTTTCTTCGTTTTCTGGGTCAAACTGCTCTAAGAAATTAATCACTTCTTTTGTAATCGGTGTTGGGGTGGAGGCACCTGCTGTTACAGCTACCTTCTCTACTCCTTTTAGCCATTCAAGTTGGATGTCGCTGACATCTGCTACACGATAAGCTGTAGTACCTGCAATTTCCTTGGAAACCTGTGCAAGACGGTTCGAGTTATTACTCATTGGATCTCCAACTACAATTGTTAAATCAGCTTCTTTTGCTTGTTCTGAAACGGCTTCTTGACGAACCTGAGTAGCTAAACAAATTTCATTATGGACTTCAGTATGTGGGAATTTTTCCTGAACCTTTTCCATCACATGCTGAACATCCCATTGGCTCATCGTAGTTTGGTTGGTTACAACAAGTTTTTCACTACTTAGCTCAAGCTTCTCAACATCTTCAACCGTTTGAACAAGATGAACGAAACCAGGTGCTTCACCAATTGCTCCTTCTGGCTCAGGATGACCTTTTTTCCCAATATAAATAATGTGATAACCCTCTGCTGTTTTTTCCTTGATTAAATCATGCGTTCTAGTAACGTCAGGGCATGTCGCATCAAGAGTAACAAGACCTCTTTCCTTCGCTAAGCGTTTCACCTCAGGTGATACACCATGCGCTGTGAAAATAACAGTACCTTCTTTAACCTGATTTAGGATATCTAAACGATTCGGTCCATCAAGTGTAATAATTCCTTCTTCTTCGAAGGCATCAGTTACGTGTTTATTGTGAACAATCATTCCTAATATATAAATGGGTCTAGGTAATGTTTTATCTAAAGCGGCATTTTTCGCAATTACCATCGCATCCACTACACCATAGCAATAACCGCGCGGTGCAACTTTGATTACTTCCATGCACTTCTCCTCCTCAGTTAATAAATCGGATAGTTTTATACCAATCAAAAGCGCCTTGGCGTATTTACGTTGGTACTCTCGTAATCTCGTATTTATTATATCTGAGTATGAAGGATAATACAAAGTCTTTTAAATGTAAAGCTTTGGAACAGATTCTCCAGTACCCTTTGCTTTCGGCTTTTCATTTTCATTTTCATTTTCATTTTCATTTTCATTTTCAGTATTCTCATCGTCGGAGGTCACGTCAGAAAGCGAGAGTGTTTCATTTTTTTCGTTCTCTTCTTTCACTTCTTCTTCATTTCCTGAATTTTTAAGTGCACTGTACATTTTAATCATAGCCGGAATATTTTTCATTAATGGACCATATTGCTGAACCATTGGAACGACCGATTCCGCCATTTTTAAGGTCTTTTGGACATTTCCCAACATTGAACTAAGGTTCGAAGGGTTTGCTAAATTTTGAAGTGTGCCAGAATTCATTGCTTGTGAAGGATTAAAAAGACCAGTCATTCCCCCCATTCCACGTGTTGGATTTGACTGCCCCATACCAGGGATTAATCTTCTCAAAAGACCGCCTAAGCCGGCTCTTCCTTGTCCTTGCATGCCTTGCATACCTTGCATACCACCAAACATTCCTGGTGGTCGGAAACCCGTTTGCTGAGGAAACATGGATGGTGGCCTCATTGATCTCATTGGTGTCATTTGACTCATCTGACTCATTGGATTTCTTGGAAAAAACATTTACTTATCCTCCTTTCACATTGCAGAGACTAAGAACAGAGTATAGTGATAATACCTTGTTTTTAGGATATGCGAAAAGGGAAATGAATGTTTAAGCAAATCGCTCAATTAGGCTTGATTGGTGTTTTTTTATGGTTTCCTTTATAATTAATTGTTAGGTTATGATGATGATTATTCAAATGAACTAAAAACCTTACAAAAAAATTGATATTTATATAAATGAGGGATTGTAATGACAGTACAAGATTTTGAACGTTTTCAATTTCAGCCGTTTATACTTGAGGCATTAAAGGAGTTAAAATTTACAAAGCCAACTGAAATTCAAGAGCGATTAATACCTAGCATTCAGCGAGGAGAAAGCGCCATTGGTCAATCGCAAACTGGAACAGGTAAAACTCATGCTTACCTGTTACCTATAATCAATAAGATTGATCCTGAAAGACAAGAGGTACAAGCTGTTATAACAGCTCCAACAAGAGAACTTGCAACGCAAATCTATCATGAGATTGGCAAGATAATTAAATGTAGCGAAGAGAATCCGATTACAGCTAAATTATTTGTGGGCGGAACTGATAAGGCACGTGCGATTGAAAAACTAAGAACGCAGCCACAAATTGTTGTGGGAACCCCTGGAAGAATTCATGATTTAGTCAAGGAACAGGCTCTTCAGGTATATACGGCCAATCAAATCGTTGTTGATGAAGCAGATCTAGTGCTTGATATGGGCTTCATTGAAGATGTTGACCAAATTGCAGCTAGAATGCAGGAAGATCTTCAAATTTTAGTATTTTCAGCAACGATTCCAGAAAAGCTAAAGCCCTTTTTAAAAAAATATTTGGAAAATCCTCGTTACACTCATGTTGCACCAGAACAGGCTGCTGCAGCAAAGGTGGAACATATTCTTGTTCCACTCCGTCATCGAAATAAGCAGAGCCTATTAAAATCAATGCTGGAGGCGTATAACCCATACTTAGCGATTATATTCACTAACACTAAAAAAATGGCTGATGAAGTGGCTGACGGGCTCATTGAAAAAGGGATGAAGGTTGGAAGAATCCACGGAGACCTTCCACCTCGTGAACGTAAAAAAGTGATGAAACAAATAAATTCACTTGAATTTCAATATGTCGTTGCAACAGACCTAGCCGCAAGAGGAATTGATATTGAGGGTGTTAGTCATGTAATCAATTATGAACTACCAAGTGATCTTGATTTTTATATCCATAGAGTTGGTAGAACGGCAAGAGCCGGATACTCCGGAATTGCTGCAACGATTTATGATCCATCTGATGAGGATGCAATTGTAAGGCTTGAGAAAATGGGTATTACGTTTAAGAATATGGATCTCGAACAAGATGAATGGATAAATATTGGTGAGCGAAATAAACGAAAAGCTCGTAAAAAACAAGTAGATGAAATTGATAAACTTGCGAAAAACAAGGTGAAAAAACCTAAAAAAGTGAAACCGGGCTATAAGAAAAAAATGAACAAAGAAATGGAAGATTTCAAGAAGCGCCAAAAACGATTGAAGAGAAAATAAGCGTTGGATATGATAAAATGGTTGTACGAATTGTTTAAGGGAGATTGGAGTGTAACGTATGCTTAAAATTGGCTCACATGTTTCAATGAGTGGCAAAAAGATGCTTCTAGCAGCAAGTGAAGAAGCAGTATCTTATGGTGCAAATACATTTATGATTTATACTGGTGCACCACAAAATACAAGACGTAAAAAGATAGAGGACTTAAATATAGAGGCTGGCCTTGCTCATATGAAGGAAAATGGGATTGACGAAATTGTTGTCCATGCTCCTTATATTATTAATATTGGCAACACCTCAAATCCAGCTACCTTCGAATTAGGTGTAAACTTCTTACGTTCCGAAATTGAGAGAACAGATGCACTAGGGGCTAAACAAATCGTCCTTCATCCTGGAGCACATGTTGGTGCTGGTGCAGAAGCGGGAATCAAGAAAATTATTGAGGGTCTAAATGAAGTAGTCACTAAAGACCAAAATGTGCAAATTGCATTAGAAACAATGGCTGGAAAAGGGTCTGAGTGTGGTAGATCTTTTGAAGAAATCGCACAGATTATTGAAGGTGTAACACATAATGACAAGCTATCAGTTTGTTTCGATACATGTCATACCCATGATGCTGGTTATGATATTGTAAATGATTTTGATGGGGTACTAGAGCAATTTGATAAAATAATTGGTGTTGACCGCATTAAGGTCCTTCATATTAATGACAGTAAAAATGAAAAAGGTGCAAGTAAAGACCGTCACGAAAATATTGGATTTGGAAAAATTGGATTTGATGCAATTAATTATATTGTCCATCATCCAACCCTTGAAAATGTCCCTAAAATTTTAGAAACACCTTATGTTGGTGAAGATAAAAACAATAAGAAAGCTCCGTATAAGTTTGAAATTGAAATGATACGTTCAAAATCTTTTGATGACGGCTTATTAGAGAAAATTATGAATCAATAAATGAAGAAAAAAGCTGTCTTGTCATTGACAGCTTTTTTCAACTCGTAAATTTAATAAACAATTGGTTTAATTTTCTAGCAACCTCAGGACTTGTGATCTGGGCAATTTCCTTAAGTAATTGATTTTTTTCATCAGGATTAAAAATATTTATATGCTTCTTTTTTCGAATCAATTTTAACACATTTGTTGCTTGTGACTTGGTTACATGTATATCATATTGTTTTCCATATTTTATTAAGTCATCGGGTGTTAAGGTCTTTAATTTTTGGTTAATGATCTGCTGATAAATATTCATAGTGCAAACTTCACCTTCCTCACGTTAGTCTATTTCAACATGAAAAAGATTGTGCATAAAATCATTCAAGAAAAACAAATACTTTTTTGAATTGGAGTGATGGGATGAACAGAGAGCATAAAAAGGAAAGCGTTTTACACATTATATTTCGAGTGATTATGATAATTGTTGGTGCCGCCATTGCTGCTGCTTCGATTGAACTTTTCTTAATTCCTAATAAAATTATTGATGGTGGGATCATTGGTATTTCGTTAATTGTAGATTATTTAACGCCGACCTATATTACATTTGGTTTTCTTGTTGTCATCTTTAATCTACCATTTATGTATTCAGGGTATATTCAAATCGGTAAAACCTTTATGTGGTCTAGTATTTTAGGGATTGTAGCACTAGCTATTATTGAAACGTTGCTTCACTATGTTCAGCCTTTTGATATTGAACCAATACTTGCTGCCGTATTTGGGGGGCTTCTTCTTGGGACAGGGGTTGGTATTGTCATACGTAATGGGGGATCAATGGATGGTACTGAAATTTTATCAATTATTTTAACGAAAAAGTTACCGTTCTCTGTTGGAGAATTTGTCATGTTTATCAATATCTTTATTTTCGCACTCGCAGGTTTTGTTTTCGGTCTTGAATCAGCGATGTATTCCGTATTAGCTTATTACATTGCGTTTAAAACGATTGATGCAGTTGTAGAAGGACTGGATGAAACGAAGGCTGCAATCATCGTTTCTGAACAATTTGATGAAATATCAGATGCAATCTTACATCGACTTGGGCGTGGAACAACGAAGCTTAAAGGCAGAGGTGGATATACGGACGAAGAAAAGGAAGTTGTTTATGTTGTCGTTACAAGACTTGAGGTAACTAAACTGAAAGGAATTATTCAAGAAATTGACCCTTCTGCTTTTATTACCATCATGGATACGCATGAAGTAAGAGGGGGTCGCTTCAAATCGGCTGTACATTAAAGGAAATAGATTAACTCTTTTTCAAGAAGATCTGTTTGTAAACAGTTTTTTTTAAAAAGGGTTAATCCTTTTTGTTATCAATTATCTTTACTTTATAAAATTCATCATGTATACTTCATAAAGTATAAATCGTAATGATTCTTAATAAGATACAAAAAAAGGTGATAATTTGACAAACTCAAATTCGGTATTGACGATAAATGATCTTTCTTTTAGATATGAGGAGCAAACCGTATTAGAAAACATCAATTTAGTTGTCCCAAAAGGCTCATTCTTAGCGATTGTCGGACCTAATGGTTCTGGTAAAACAACATTACTCAAAAGTATTCTGGGTCTTGTAAATCTGCAAAAAGGGTCAATTGAATTGTTTGGAACACCGATTTCAAAATTTAGAGACTGGTCGAAAATCGGATTTGTATCCCAAAAAGCTAACAGCTTTAACTCCGGATTTCCGGCAACTGTATTTGAAGTTGTTTCAAGTGGATTGACGCCGAAGCTTGGATTGTTTCATTTTTTCAAGCAACAGCATAAGAAAAAAGTTGAGGAAGCTCTTCAATCGGTCGGAATGGAGAAGTTTATAGATCGAAACATTGGCGAACTTTCGGGAGGGCAACAACAGCGTGTATTTATCGCGAGGGCTCTTGTAAGTGAACCAGTGCTTCTCATCCTTGATGAGCCGACTGTAGGGGTTGATGCTAAGACTGTTCAAGCATTTTACCATATGCTTGAAGATATTAATAAAAATAAGGGAATTACATTGATTTTAGTTACACATGATGTAGGGACAATTTCGGAAAAGGTATCTCATGTCGCATGTTTAAATAAGCATCTTCATTTCCATGGAAGTGCGAAGGAATTTGAACATGTTCAAGACCAGGATTTATCCAACTATTATGGCCATCCACTTCATGTAATTACCCATGACCAAACATGAGGAAGGTGAAACAATGCTTTCAGACATATTTCAATATGAATTTTTGCAAAATGCATTCCTAAGTGGTTTGCTGATTGGGTTGATTGCACCATTGCTTGGTGTTTTTATTGTGGTAAGACGGCTCTCACTCATTGCAGATGCCTTAAGCCATGTCACATTAGCAGGGATTGCGGCAAGTCTTTTACTTGAAAAGAAGTTAGGACTTACACAGCCAGTTAATCCTATTTACATGGGAATGACTTTTTCAGTTGTTGGCTCACTTTTTATTGAACGATTACGAACGGTATACAAGCATTATCAAGAGCTTGCAATTCCCATCATCCTATCTGGTGGGATAGGATTAGGCGTTATTTTTATTTCACTTGCAGATGGTTTTAATACCGATTTATTTAATTATTTATTTGGTAGTGTGAGCGCAATTAGCCGTTCCGATTTATGGACCATTCTAGGGATTTCGATACTTGTTATTTTGATTGTGATTTTTCTATATAAGGAATTATTTCTTTTATCATTTGACGAAGAACATGCAGCCGTTTCAGGAATTAATGCAAAAACGATCCACTTTATCTTTATTGTGACAGTTGCGTTAGTAATTGCTGCTTCGATGAGAATTGTCGGTATTTTATTAGTATCCTCATTAATGACTTTACCAGTTGCAGCAGCAATTCGAGTTGCAAAGGGCTTTAAACAAACAATTATTTTGTCAGTCATTTTTGGTGAATTAGCAGTGGTTTTTGGATTAGTGCTTTCTTATTATCTTGATTTGGCTCCCGGAGGAACCATCGTTGTCCTCTCAATCATGGTTCTTTTAGGTGCAATAGGTTGGAAAAAATGGTGGAAAGGAAGAGCGGTATGAATGTATCTGAAGCAATGGAATTAATGAAGGAAAAAGGATTTAAACATACTGGAAAAAGACAGGAAATGCTTGAGCTGTTTTCTGTTTCTGATAAATATTTAACCGCAAAGGATGTCTTGGATAGCTTAAAAGGAAACTATCCAGGACTTAGCTTTGACACAATTTATCGAAACCTTTCTTTATTTGTTGATCTCGGCATTTTGGAATCGACGGAACTATCAGGCGAAAAACACTTCCGTTTTACCTGTGGTGGAAGCCATCATCACCACCATTTTATCTGCTTAGAATGTGGAAAAACAAAGGAAATTGAATCCTGTCCGATGGATAAGATCATCGACAATTTATCAGGCTATGATGTAACTGATCATAAATTTGAAATTTACGGTGCATGCCCTGAGTGTAGAGCATAAAGATGGTTTATAAAGATGTAATGGTCTTACAGTCAATGATTAACAATTATATTTCTCGCTAGCATTACCCATACTATAAATGCTCCTTACCCATAAGGAAAGCGAGGGATAAGCATGGCAGAACAAGACAAAAACGTACGAAACTATCAAGACAATAATGATTTTGATTACTACGTTGATCCAAATATTGGTGCAAATGCTGACTCAAGCTATAATGAGGAAACGGCAGCAGAGGTTGCCGCTCCAATCAATTATGGAACCACGAGACGTGAAGTGGATCGTGATCAAACGGAAGATAGAGCAGGTGGTGCAGGCTTAGGTTGGTTGGCTCTTGCTCTATCCATTATTTCCTTGTTTGTAATGCCTGTGTTATTAGGAGCAGCAGGTATTATTATTGGATTCATTGCACGCCGACGTGGAGCAACTGGTTTAGGAGCATGGGCTATCGGGATCGGTGCTGTATCGATTATCGTAGGCATATTCATCCTCCCATTCTTTTAACAAATAATTGTAAATACAAAAATAAGCCCGACACTTTGCGTGTCGGGCTTATTTCTATTATTTTTGTTCAGCAGTTTGTTTTGCGAAGTATTCTTCAGCAAGCTTGTCAATTTCTTTTTTCAATTCTTCTACCATGGTTTCCTCTGGTACTTTACGAACGGTTTTGCCGTGACGGAAAAGTAATCCTTCTCCTCTTGCTCCAGCAATCCCTATATCAGCTTCTTTAGCCTCTCCTGGGCCGTTAACGGCACATCCCAATACAGAAACCTTAATTGGTGCTTTAATGTTTGAAATGTACTCTTCAACCTCATTAGCAATTTTAATTAGATCGATTTCAATTCGTCCACATGTTGGGCATGAAACTAATGTTGCTGCATTAGATATTAAACCAAATGACTTTAATAATTCACGTGCAACCTTAACTTCCTCAACAGGGTCTGCACTTAGTGAAACACGAAGTGTATTTCCGATTCCCTTACTTAAAATAGCACCTAAACCAGCCGCACTTTTCACAGTTCCAGAAAACAGTGTTCCAGATTCAGTAATACCTAAGTGTAATGGGTAATCGAATGCCTTTGCAGCTTTTTCATAGGCTTCGATTGCAAGTGGAACTGTAGATGCCTTCATTGACACAATAATGTCATGGAAATCAAGGTCTTCTAAGATTTTAATATGGTGTAATGCACTTTCAACCATACCGTCTGCAGTTGGGTACCCATATTTATCGAGGATGCGTTTTTCTAGTGATCCAGCATTTACCCCGATACGAATTGGAATTCCTTTTTCTTTTGCTGCTTTAACAACAGCTTCAACCTTTTCTTTACGACCGATATTACCAGGGTTAATCCGAATTTTGTCGGCTCCTCCTTCAATCGCTTTTAAGGCTAATTTATAATCGAAATGTATATCAACTACGAGAGGAATTGAAATTCTTTTCTTGATTTCTGGAATCGCATTTGCAGCACGCTCATCTGGACATGCCACACGAACGATTTGACATCCTGCTTCTTCAAGACGTTTTATCTCTGCAACAGTTGCCTCAACATCATGTGTCTTAGTAGTGGTCATACTTTGAATAACTACTTCATTATTACCACCAATCGTTAAATTACCAACCTTCACAGGACGTGTTTTTGTACGATGGATGATTTCACTCACGAATATCGCTCCTTTAAGTTAAAACCTATTTAATCATAATCACTTATATAAGAGTAATCCTTTATAAGAAAAATATCTAGTCTAAAGAATTATTTACTTGCCTATTTTACAGTTGAATCAAAAAATTGACAAGAAAAGACCCTTATTCATTTGTATATAATGGAAATTTATAGGTTTTACCAATTTGGAGAAGTTCTGCTTTGCTAGTAGGGTTAAGTTCTTCAAAATCTTCTATTACAGATTCAATTGAAGAGATCTGCTTCCCTACATTTATAGCTTCGACGATTGATAATAACGTATCACCGGCATTTACTTTGATTTCCTTATATGGATTATTTGGAGTTTGGGCTATAACCTCTGTTGCCTCTATTGTTTCATTCTTTGCAACTGGTAGAGTTCCAAATCTTACATCGAAATAAATAATATATAGAGTAAATGCAATTGCTAGGAATGCGAAGAATCGCTTCATATCCAAAACCTCCGATAGATCAACTTACTACAGAATATGCTCAAGTCTTCTTGATATTCCAAAAATTAATAGAAAGAGACAAAATTAATAGAAAAACTTAAAACACATACTTTCAACAAGTAGAGTGAAAAATAGAGTTACGAGAGACGGATGAATCCGAATGTTACAGGATTGTAAATTTACTTAATATTACCTTTACATAAAAAAAAGACTAAGGTACTATCTTTTATGGGCTTGCTTAAATATTAAAAAACATAGGAGTTGGCAATGTGGAACTAGATGTACAAAGTATGATATTTCAGTTTATAGGCGGTCTTGGTATTTTCCTTTTTGGTATCAAGTACATGGGAGATGGACTGCAAAAGTCTGCAGGTGATAAACTGAGAGATATTTTAGATAAGTTTACAACCAATCCATTTATGGGTGTTCTCGCAGGTGTTTTTGTTACATGTTTAATTCAAAGTAGTTCGGGAACAACGGTAATCGTCGTAGGACTTGTAAGCGCAGGGTTCATGACGTTACGACAAGCGATTGGTGTTATCATGGGGGCAAATATCGGAACAACGATTACTGCATTTATCATTGGTATTAAAATATCCGATTACGCACTTCCAATAATCGCGGTTGGAGCATTATTACTTTTCTTCTTTAAAAATAAGCGAGTTCATCATTTTGGACAAATCGTCTTTGGGTTCGGTGCTTTATTCTTAGGTCTAGAGTTAATGGGAGACGGAATGAAGCCTCTTAGAACCCTTGAAGCGTTTCGTGATTTAACGGTAAGCATGAGTGAACACGCTATTTTAGGTGTTGTAATTGGAACAGTATTTACAGTAATTGTACAGAGTTCAAGTGCAACAATTGGTATTTTGCAGGAGTTATTTGGTGAATGTCTCTTAGATATTCAAGCGGCTATTCCTGTTTTATTTGGAGATAATATTGGAACAACGATTACAGCTGTTTTGGCTTCCATTGGTGCTTCAGTTGCCGCAAAGAGAGCAGCTTTAACACATGTTCTTTTCAATATAATTGGAACGACCATTTTCCTTATTCTTCTTGGACCATTTACGAAGCTTATCATGTTTTTACAAGATGCACTTAGCCTTAATCCGGAAATGACAATTGCATTTGCTCACGGTACATTTAACGTGACAAATACCATTATCCAATTTCCTTTCATTGCTGCTTTAGCCTTTATCGTAACGAAACTGATTCCTGGTAAGGATGCACTTATTGAATACAAGGCAAAACATCTTGATCCTGTTTTCATTGAACAGTCACCGGCAATTGCATTAGGTCAGGCAAGAGAAGAAGTTGTTCGAATGGGTGAATTTGCTGTTAAGGGACTAGAGGAATCAAACACCTATCTAAATCAAAAATCGCAAAAATTTGCGGATACAGCCCTTCAAATCGAAGATGCAATTAATAATCTCGATAAAAAAATCACGGATTATTTAGTGAAAATTTCATCAAGATCACTGTCATCACAAGAATCGACTCTACACTCAATGCTAGTAAATACCTGTCGTGATATTGAAAGAATTGGGGATCATTTCGAAAACGTAGTAGAATTGGTTGACTATCAAATTTCAAATAAAGTAAAACTTACTGAAGATGCGATGGAAGATTTAAATGAAATGTTTAAATTAACGATTTTTACAGTTGGTGAGGCTGTTCAATGTCTTCAAAACAATGACCGAACTGTAGCAATTGATGTCGTAAAACAGGAAGAAAAAATTGATTCAATGGAACGAGCATTACGGAAAAAACATATTCTTCGTCTAAATGAAGGAAAATGTTCTGGACAAGCGGGTATCGTATTCGTTGACATCATTAGTAATTTGGAGCGTATCGGTGACCACGCTGTAAATATTGCCGAAGCCGTTCTAGGAGAAAGAAATCTTTAATAGTCTAACTTTCATGAGATACAAGGCATTAATGATGCCTTGTATTTTTTATAAAGGAGTTTTCTTATGAGCATTTTTATGTGGATGATTATTATTGTATTGTTCGTTATCGCTTTTGTTGGACTTGTCTATCCCATCATTCCGAGTGTCCTTTTTATCGCCGGAGGCTTTTTGGTTTATGGACTTTTTCAAGGCTTTGATTCGTTGAGTATATGGTTTTGGTTTATTGAAGGGTTGTTTCTCCTTCTCTTATTAGGGGCAGATTACGGAACCAATTTACTAGGAGTTAAAAAGTACGGCGGAAGCAAGGCGGCTGTTTGGGGAAGTACAATAGGGCTTCTTGTTGGACCCTTTGTGATTCCGATTTTTGGTATTATCATTGGCCCGTTCCTTGGAGCATTTCTAGCAGAATTACTCGTCCATAAAAAGGATCTTAAGCATGCTTTTAAAAGTGGGATAGGCTCACTTATTGGTTTTCTTAGTGGTGTTCTTGCAAAAGGAATTATTCAAGCGATCATGATTATCTATTTTTTATTTGTCGTACTTTAAGAATAAAATCCAAGCTTCAGAGGAATCTTAAATCTGGTGTCGTTACAAAGCTTTTTATTTGAAAGATTATACTTATTTTGGTAATCTAACATGTGAGGGCTGTTGAAGACGTATTTGTTTTCAAAAGGTTCATTATTACATATTTTTTAAGGAGGAATTTACCATGGCATACGAATTACCACAATTACCTTATGCTTATGATGCACTAGAACCACATATTGACAAGGAAACAATGAACATTCACCACACTAAGCATCACAATACTTACGTTACAAACGTAAACAATGCGATTGCTGGTAAAGCTGATTTAGAAAGCAAATCAGTAGAAGAATTAGTTTCTAATCTTGATGCTGTTCCAGAAGATATTCGTACAGCAGTAAGAAACAATGGTGGTGGACATGCAAACCACAGCTTATTCTGGACAATTCTTTCTCCAAACGGTGGCGGCGAACCAACTGGCGAACTAGCTGAGGCTATTAACAGCAAATTCGGAAGCTTTGAAGCATTCAAAGATGCGTTCTCAAAAGCAGCAACAACTCGTTTCGGTTCTGGTTGGGCTTGGTTAGTTGTTAACAATGGTGAACTTGAAGTAACAAGCACTCCTAACCAAGATTCTCCATTAATGGAAGGTAAAACTCCAGTTCTAGGTCTTGATGTTTGGGAGCATGCTTACTACCTAAACTATCAAAACCGTCGTCCTGATTACATTGCTGCATTCTTCAATGTAGTAAATTGGGAAGAAGTAGCAAATCGTTATAACGCTGCAAAATAATATTGATTAAGCCGGTGGATTCGTTCACTGGCTTTTTATTTTAATGTCAAACTTTTAGTAACTTGTGTTTTCCTCATGTCTAGCTTTAGGCGCCATCTAATTGAGGCACAAGACAAGCACTTCTAAAGGTCCAAAAGTGACCTCTGTCAGTGCTTGTCTTGTACTTGTCGCAGATTGGCAGGCGCCTAAAGCTTTTCTTTGTATATCTCCTTTTTTTTATCACACAATAATGAGTGTAGATAGAAAAGGGGAGTCAGCAAATGTTTGGTTTAAAAAAGGTACTAGGTGATGTACCCATACACAGAGATTTAATTTTGTTACTTGTCATTGGTGGCTTATATGCGCTAAGTATCGCTTTATCAAACACATTCGTAAACGTATATTTATGGAAGCAATCAGGTGAATTTAGAGATTTAGGCTTATATAATTTGGCAGTGGTCGTCTTGCAACCATTAACCTTTATTCTTGCTGGGAGATGGGCTAAAAAAATTGATAGAGTGATCGTACTTAGGCTTGGAGTTTCATTCTTAGCCATTTTTTATATCACCGTCTTATGGATTGGTGAGAGCGCCTCACACTATTTGTTACTTTTAGGAGCACTACTTGGGATTGGCTATGGTTTTTACTGGCTAGCCTTTAATGTTTTAACCTTTGAAATTACAGAGCCTGAAACACGTGATTTTTTTAATGGATTTTTAGGATTGCTTGGTTCATTCGCAGGAATGATTGGTCCTATTGCAGCGGGAATCATCATTTCTTCAATGAGGAGTTTTACTGGATATACCGTCATATTTGGCATATCCTTAGGCTTGTTTGCAGGAGCAGTTGTTCTGAGCTTTTTCTTAAAAAGACGAAGTGCTGAAGGGGATTTTGTTTTTAGAAGAATTCTGGAAGAACGAAAATATAATTCAAATTGGAAGCATATCCTGAATGCTCACTTTTTTCAAGGAATTCGTGAAGGCACATTTGTATTTGTAATTTCGGTTTTTGTGTTCGTGGCAACTGGGAGTGAATTAGCTTTAGGAAAATTTGGACTAATTAATTCAGCCGTATCCTTTTTAGTTTATTTTTTAGCAACGAGGTTAATCAAAAAGAAAATGCGCAAAAAGGCAATTCTTGTTGGTGGTTTATTGGTGTATCTTGCTATTTTTGTGATTCTTTTTGAGGTAACCTATGCGAGGCTGATTTTATATGGAATTATTATTGGGTTTGCTTATCCAATTTTGCTTGTTCCATATAACTCATTAACTTATGATGTGATCGGAAAAGGGTGGAATGCAAAAGAGATGAGGATTGAATATGTGGTCGTTAGGGAAGTCTTTTTAAATATCGGAAGGATTCTTTCAATCGTATTGTTCTTGATCACAATCACCTTTTTTGATGAAAAGCAAAGTATTCCAATTCTTTTAGCTATTATTGGTGCAGGGCATGTACTACTTTATATTCCTATTAAACGAATTGAAACACCCGATGCAGCTGGTAAAGTTCAATCAAAATCTTCTGCAAACCGAAAACTAATTGAAGGTGAAGGTGGCTCCACCGCTTAACTTTATTCAGCAAGCGCTTATTAAAGTTAAGTGCCTTTTCGATGGTAGCTTCAAATTTAGCAGTTTTTTTCATGGAAAAAAGATTGAGTTTCTTTTACAATAGAAGATAAGGCACCTAGCCTGGCTAGGTGTTTTTTTCTTTCATAAGAATATAGCGCAATGATAAAATTAGTATTAGGCAAAAAAATAAAGGTAGTTGATGCTCATGATTAAAAAGAAAAAATCACATGTTCCTTTTCGTTTAAATATGTTATTTTTTGCTGTCTTTTTACTGTTTTCAGCCCTGATTTTACGACTTGGGGTTGTTCAAATTGTTCACGGTGAAAAGTTTCAAAAGGAAGTTGACAAAACGGAAAATGAAATTGTTAATCTTCCTGTTCCACGGGGTAAAATTTATGACAAAAACGGAAATGTCATCGTGGATAATAAAGCTTTAAATGCTATCACCTACACTCGTGCAAGAGACACGAAACAAGAGGATATATTAAAAGTTGCGCAAACCCTAGCGAAGTTAATTGATATGAAGACGGATAAAGTCACAGAGCGTGATTTAAAGGATTTCTGGATGCTAATTTACCCAGACGAAGCAAAAGAAAAGGTTAAGCAAGAATTGGAGAAAGTGGAGAATGGAGAAATTGAACTATCAAATAAAGAAATTTATAAACTCCAAATTGAAAGAATTACGGAAGAAGACCTTGCAGAGATCACTAAGCCTGAGTTAGAGGTAGCTGCGATATTCCGTGAAATGACAAAGGGTTATGCCCTTGTCCCCCAGATTGTTAAAAATGAAGAGGTTACACCTGAGGAGTATGCGATTGTTAGTGAAAATCTTGAACATTTACCAGGCGTCAACACCACAACTGATTGGGTACGAGATTATAAATATGATTTCACATTAAAATCCATACTTGGTAGAATCTCTAATACGGATGAAGGTCTTCCAGGTGAAAAGCTTGATTATTATTTAGCACGAGGATATAACCGTAATGACCGTGTTGGCTTAAGCTATTTAGAGGCACAATATGAATCCGTATTACATGGTCAAAAGGCTAAGGTAGAAAATGTCATTAAAGGTAATGCCGTGCAGGAAACCATTTTAATATCTGAAGGACAAAGGGGAAGTGACCTTGTTCTTACCATTGACATGGAGCTGCAGCAAGCGGTTGAAAAAATCATTGAAGAACAGATGCTGGCACATAAACAAACGCGTAATACAGAATATCTTGACACCGCATTTGTTGTTATGATGAATCCTAATACAGGTGAAATACTAAGTATGGCCGGCAAGCACTACACAAAAGGAAAAGAAGGCAAGATGGTATTCGAGGATTATGCTCTTGGGACGATGAATGCAGCATATGAGATGGGTTCCACTATCAAAGGTGCGACCATGTTAACTGGTTATGATACTGGAGTAATTGACATTGGTTCGATGTACTACGATGCTCCAATAAGAATTAAAGGAACACCAACAAAGTCATCATGGACAAATTTAGGACCGACCAATGACCTAAAAGCACTTGAAATGTCATCTAACGTATACATGTTTAGGACCTTTCTTGATTTAGCAGGTGGACATTATGTCCCTGACCATGCGATTTCTATTGATTATGATGCATTTCGTACGGCTCGAAATTATTTTAGTCAGTTTGGCTTAGGCGTGAAGACAGGAATTGATTTACCAGGGGAAGCTTCAGGATACACGGGTCCATTGCTTGGACCAGGTTTATTAATGGACTTGGCAATTGGACAATATGACACCTATACAACCTTACAGTTAGCACAGTATGTGTCAACGATTGCCAATGACGGATATAGATTGCAACCGAAGATTGTAAGGGAGATTCATCAACCAACGATGGAAGAAGATGAATTAGGTCCGATACAAAAGCCATTTGAAAAAACCGTTTTAAACAAAGTTGAAATAGACCAGAAGTATTTCGATCGGGTTCAACAAGGATTTAAGCTCGTATTCCAAGGAGGAAATGGTACGGCTAGAAGTGTATTTGCAGGTAAACCATATAATCCTGCTGGAAAAACAGGTACAGCCCAATCCTTTATTAAAGGGATAGAAGCTGTAAATAGTACACTTGTTGGGTATGCACCATTTGACAATCCTGAGGTAGCATTCGCTGTAGTCATACCTTATGCATATTATGGAAACACATCTCATAATATGAACCTTAAAGTTGGGGAAGCAGTTTTAGACAAATATTTTGAACTAAAAGAAAAACGGGCTACTCAACCACAACAAAAAACAGAGACAGCAGAAACAGAAACAGAGCAAGAAACGCCAGCAGAAGACGGTGAAGCACAAGGAACTGAATAATGATTAAGTATAGCCTAGCGGAATTCGCTAGGCTTTTTTCTATGCAAGTTTCATCGACAAAAATAGGGTATATTCATCATTTTCTTCAAATTTACAAAACCTTTACATTCAGTTCATATGAGATTAATAGTATACGAGTATTCTTATTTTTGTAAGACATAGCAAGACTAACTCACTCTTAGGGGGAATTAAGGAATGAAACACTTGAAGTTCTTAGGTTTAGCAATGATCACAATCGCGATGCTTGTATTAGCTGCATGTGGTAACGACGAAAGCAACACAGAAGGTGACGAGTCACAAACAGGTAATGGTGATGCAGCTGAAGAAAAATTAGAGGGCAGCGTTGTAATCGATGGATCTGGTACTGTATTTCCTTTTATGTCTAAAATGGCAGAAAATTATATGACAAATGAACAAGAAGATGTATCCGTTGAAGTAAGCCGTGCTGGAACAAGCGCTGGTTTCAAAAAGTTTTTAGTTGAAGAAGGTGGAACAGATTTCAATGATGCTTCACGTAAAATTAAAGACGAAGAGGCAGCAACTGCTGAAGATCTTGGAATTGAAGTTAAGGAATTAAAAGTTGCACTTGACGGCTTAACATTTGTTGTTAACCCTGATAACGATTGGGTAGAAGAACTTACACAACAAGAAGTAATTGATATTTTCTTAGCAAGTGCTGGTAAGAAAAACTGGTCAGATGTTCGCTCTGATTTCCCAAATGAGCCAATTAAAACTTATGGTCCTAACGAAAACCACGGTACTTATGAGTTCTTCTGGGAAAACATTCTAGATGAGCAAGATCTTGTAGCTGAAGCAAATTTACAACAAGAATATTCTACATTAGTAGACTTGGTTTCTAAGGATAAAAATGCAATTGCATTCTTTGGATATGGATATGCAGCTAATAACACAGATAAAGTTAAAATTGTAAAAATCGACTTTGGTAATGGTCCTGTAGAACCAAGTACAGATACAATCAGTGAAGATGGTGACTACGCTCCGTTCACAAGACCAGTATTTACGTACCTTAATGTAAATATGGCTAAAGAAAAAGCTCAAGTATTAGACTATGCAATTTATACAATGAAAAACGCAGCTGATGTAGCTTCTGAAACTGGATTTGCTCCACTTCCAGATGCAGAATTACAAAAATCAGTTGAAGAATTAGAAGGCTTAAAATAATAGATTCAAACTGAAGATGAGGGCATTCTTTGCTTCTCATCTTTAGCCTGATTATAGATAGAAAAATACATTTTGGTCTTGATAAATGATGAAATGGATTGAAGGGAGTTTATCATGAAGGAAGGTTCTAAAGATTTAAATGTGCGTGAGCTGATTTCACAAAATAAAAGCACTAAAAGTATGAACACATTAATTGAAAAAGCCATTCCAAAAGGTTTGCTTATCATTGCGATTGTCTCCATTTTAACTACAATCGGAATTGTCTTTACTCTTCTATTTGAAACATTCGAGTTTTTTAAACGTGTACCATTTCTTGATTTCTTTACTGGTACAGTTTTAAAACCCCTCGGTGATAATGCTCAGTTTGGGGTTTTACCTCTATTAACAGGGACAGTTATTTCATCGGCTATAGCAATGTTGGTTGCAATTCCTATCGGTATGATGTCTGCCATATATTTAAGTGAGTATGCTTCAGACCGAGTTAGAAGGATTTTAAAGCCAATTCTTGAAATTCTTGCAGGGATTCCGACAATTGTCTATGGTTTCTTTGCTTTAACGTTCGTGACACCTCTTTTACAATATTTTATTCCTGGTCTTCAACCAACAAATATCCTCAGTCCAGGTATTGTAATGGGAATAATGATTATTCCTATGGTCGCATCTTTATCGGAGGATGCGATGAGCGCTGTGCCGAATTCTATGAGGGAAGGCGCGCTAGGACTAGGTTCTACTAAACTTGAAGTTACATGGAAGGTTGTTATTCCTGCTGCAATGTCTGGAATTATTGCTTCTTTTGTTCTTGGTATATCTCGAGCAATTGGTGAAACAATGATTGTTACTCTTGCTAGTGGAAGTACTAAGAACTTTACTTTTGATATTACTCAATCAATGCAAACAATGACTTCTTATATTGTTGAAGTTAATAGTGGTGATGCACCTGCTGGCTCAACTTTATATTATAGTTTATATGCTGTAGCGATTACACTATTCGTATTTACATTAGTTATGAACTTACTTGCACAATATATTTCTCGCAAGTTTAAGGAGGAATATTAAAATGAAATATGTAGATGCTGCACAGGTGCAAAAGAAACTTAATTCACGATTAGCAATTAATAAAATTGCAAAAACGATATTTTTAATTTCAATATTATTCAGCTTAGTCGTTTTAGTCATTCTTTTTTATCGCGTCATTTCCCAAAGTCTTGGTTGGATCGACATTCAATTTTTAACGAATAAGTTATCAACTGTTGCAGAAAAAGCCGGGATTATGGGTGCAATTCTTGGAACCTTTTGGCTAATGATCGTTGTAGCTCCAATTACACTTGTACTTGGTGTTGGAACGGCTATTTATCTTGAGGAGTATGCTACGAAAGGACGCCTTCAACGCTTTATTCAAACGAATATTTCCAACCTTGCAGGTGTTCCTTCCATTGTATTTGGAATTTTAGGATTAACTGTTTTTGTCCGTGGATTTGGATTAGGAAATATTGTATTAGCTGGTGGACTTACAATGTCACTATTGGTACTTCCTATCGTTGTTGTGGCAAGTCAAGAAGCTATTCGTGCTGTACCTAACTTTTTACGTGAAGCTTCATACGGAATGGGAGCTACCAAATGGCAAACGATTAAAAACGTTGTATTACCAGCGTCGTTACCAGGAATTTTAACAGGAGCTATTTTGGCTCTTTCCAGGGCAATCGGAGAAACTGCTCCACTTGTTGTTCTTGGAATTCCAGCTTTATTAATTCCATTTCCTGATAGTATTTTTGATAAGTTCACTGTAATGCCAATGCAAATTTATTATTGGACACTTGATTCTGCGCTGGTTGCTGAGTACGCAAATCTAGCAGCAGCAACAATCGTAATTTTGCTAATCATTTTATTCTTAATGAATTCAATTGCAATTTTAATTCGAAACAAGTTCCAAAGAAGATTCTAATCTGAATAAAGGGGAGAAACTCAAAAGATGACATTCCAAGTAATTACAAATAATAATGACATAAAAGATCAAACAGATAAAAAAATTGTGTATGATACAAAGGATTTAAATCTATGGTATGGTGAAGACCATGCTTTAAAAAATATTAACTTTCCAATCTATGAAAACGAAGTAACGGCGATCATTGGACCGTCAGGCTGTGGGAAATCAACTTATATTAAAACATTAAACCGTATGGTAGAATTAGTACCAATCGTACGCATTTCAGGGGAGATTTTATACAGAGGGAAAAATATTTTTGATAGATCTTATAAAGAAGAAGAACTAAGAACCAGAGTGGGAATGGTATTCCAGAAGCCAAATCCGTTTCCAAAATCTATTTACGACAATATTGCCTATGGACCGCGAATCCACGGAATTCGAAATAAAAAGATATTAGATGAAATTGTGGAAAAAAGTCTACGAGGAGCAGCGATTTGGGATGAGGTAAAAGACCGTCTTCATGAAAATGCATATGGGCTTTCTGGTGGCCAGCAACAAAGAATTTGTATTGCACGATGTCTGGCAATTGAACCTGATGTAATTTTAATGGATGAGCCAACTTCAGCACTTGATCCAATTTCAACTTTAAAAATTGAAGAGCTAGTTCAGGAGCTTAAGCAAAACTTTAGCATAATCATCGTTACGCATAATATGCAGCAAGCAGCACGTATCTCAGATCGAACAGCATTTTTCCTAAGCGGAGAAGTCATCGAATATGAAAAAACGGATAAAATGTTCTCAAACCCATCCGACAAGCGCACAGAAGACTACATCACAGGTCGTTTTGGTTAAATAATATGAGTAAATAAAATAGATAAGGGGAGAAGAGTATGGCTATACGCACGACATTGGATAAAGATTTAGATCGCCTTAAAGATTTACTCATTGAAATGGTAAATCTATCAAAAACTGCTGTTGAAAAATCAGTGCAGTCACTTGCGCACCAAAATATCGAAATGGCAGAGCAAATCATTGAAGAAGACCAAAAGATTAACGACCTTGAAGAAAGAATCAATAACTTAATTATTCAACTAATCGCCCAACAACAGCCTGTTGCATCTGACCTACGCACCATTATTGCTGGATTAAAAATCTCAAACGATATTGAGCGAATTGGAGACCTTGCTGTAAATATTGCCAAATCTGTAATCCATATTGGGGCAGGACCACACATCAAGCCAATTGTGGATATTCCTAGAATGGCGGATATGGCATTGGACATGTTGAATAATGTAATTAAAGCCTATATCCAAAAAGATATCGAACTTGCGATTACAACAGCTAAGGCTGATGATGAGATTGATGCTTTATACGGAAAAATTATTAAAGAACTCCTTGAATTAGTGCCAAGCAAACCTGATTCATTTAATCAAATCTCTCAGCTATCCTTTGTTGCCCGTAATCTTGAACGGATTGCAGACCATACGACCAATATGTCGGAGCATATCATTTTTATGGTAAAAGGAAAAAATGTCGATTTAAATGCATAAAAAGAAACTCAAGCCTATCAAAAAAGGCTTGAGTTTTTTTATGTAAACAAATAGTAAATCGTCCCGTAAACAATAGTTGATATGATAATTCCGATTGCGATTCCGCGTAATAAATTCTTATCCATCATAGGAGCCCCATTTTCTTTGCTTGTTCTAAGATAAGTCGAACTTCTTCTACTGGTAAATTCGTTTTATTTCCGATTTCTTCATAGCTCAATCCTTTATCATACAAAGATAAAATGGATGCATTAGATAAAGACATGGCACTTGCTTGGGGAGGTCCCATTTCATAATCAATATCATTTGTAAGAAGCTCTTCCTCAAGGATCTTCATTTTTTTCTTTAACAGATACGTTTCCTGAATCACAGAAAGGGAAAGTTGCTCAATTTCTTCTTGCATCATTTTAATCCTGTCTTTTCCATAATAGGAGATGACAAGAAGAAGGATTGCGACACCTAATAATATAATAAATGCGTATTCCATATTTTCACTCCATTCCATTACTAATCTTATCGTAACTTATGATTGTGGACAACATTTTGTACACCAGTAAATTGTATTTTGGTATAGTAAATAGGAAATTGCATTCTCAAAAAAATAGGACTGGAATTTTAATTAGTAAAATGGTATGATAGGTAAGTCTGATTAATGCTTTATATGTTTGGAGGGAAATAAAGATGCGTGTAAAAATCACTTTAGCTTGCACTGAAACTGGTGATCGTAATTATATTACAACTAAAAATAAGCGTAACAACCCTGACCGTCTTGAACTTAAGAAATATTGCCCAAGACTTAAAAAGGTTACTCTACACCGCGAAACAAAGTAACAGTAGGAAAGCAATTTCCTGCTGTTTTTTTATATTAAATAATAAAAGTAATATAGAAGGAGGGGATTACGGTGAAGACAAAACAGGACTTGAGAAAAGAAATGAAAGGGACTTTACGTTCGATTGATAAAGTTACTCTAAATAAATGGTCACAGGAAATTACAGAGCAAGTTCTTTCATTACCTGAATGGTTGAACGCGAATACAATCGGTATCACGATTTCCGGTGAATATGAGGTCAATACCAAATATTTGATTGAAAAAGCGTGGGAATTAAAGAAGCGAGTGACTGTTCCAAAATGTCATCCAAAGACAAAGACAATGACATTCCGTGAAATCACATCATTTTCACAGCTAGAGGTCGTCTATTATGGATTACAGGAACCAATTGAGGAACAAACAGAAGAGGTTGTACATAATGAAATAGATGTTATATTCGTCCCTGGCTTAAGCTTCATGACAAGCGGATATCGACTTGGCCACGGTGGAGGTTATTATGACCGATATTTAACAGATTATCAAGGAAATACCGTTTCATTGGCTTTTCCGGAACAGCTAGTAGAGAAACTACCTGTTGAGGAATTCGATATTCCAGTGCAGAAAATCGTGACAAATACAAAGGTAATTATTGCCCATGATTAATCTTCTGATCCAAATCCTTGCTTCCATTATTGTAGCGGTAATGGGGTATCGTCTTAAATCGTTAACCATAAGTGGGGCTGTCGGAACAATTATTGTAGGTAGTGCTGTGTCGATGGGCTTTGGCTATCGAGGCTTACTATTATTAGGTCTCTTCTTTGCTAGTTCGAGTTTATGGAGTAAGTTCAAGGCAGGAAATAAAGACTGCCTCCAAAATAAAGTGGAAAAAGGGGAGCAGCGGGATATCATCCAAGTCTTTGCTAATGGTGGTGTCGCCTCTGTTGCAAGTTTATTATTCGTTTGGACTGATTCATTTATTTGGCTATACTTTTTCATTGGCTCCATCGCAGCAGCAAATGCTGACACCTGGGCTTCAGAAATTGGGACACTTAGTAAAAAGAAGCCATTTCTGATTACAAAAATGAGGCGGGTGGATGCAGGGACATCAGGGGCCGTTTCATTATTAGGAACGATTGCTGGCTTTTTAGGTTCGCTTCTTATTGCTGTCGTTTCATTTTTTTTCTGGACAGAGGTTTCAGTCATTCTTTTAGTTGGACTTACCTTGGTGGGTTTCAGTGGAAATGTAATTGATACGATAATGGGGGCAACCGTCCAAGTCGTACATAAATGCTCTGTCTGTGGCTTGGAAACGGAAAAAAAGGTTCACTGTGGAGAAGAAACAACATACTTAAAAGGGCTACGCTTCTGCAATAATGATGTTGTGAATTTACTCTCAATCCTCTTTGCATCTGGAGTTGGGACATATTTCCTTTCGCAAATAGGATAAAATGAAAGGGATAATCAAAAAGTATATCTAGGAGGGATAAAAATGCTAAGCTTATTAACCCGAATAGCTTTACTTATTGGTGGGATTTATGCTGTCTACAGATACCGTTATCGTATTTTTAATACTGTTTTCGGTAGCCCAGCAGTTCGACGAGTTTTTATAAGTTCGTCAATGAAAATCCCTTTTATTCGAAACAGAATGATCCACCAAGCCTTCCGATAGAAGAAGAAAACCTGTTGATTTCCTTTCAACAGGTTTTTTCATTTTTTTAAAACAGAAATTTGGTAACAGTTATAGTAAAACGTTTATAATAAAAGAAACTCTAAAGGATGTTTAACACGCATTTTATTAACAAGGGGGGATTTGGTGTTTAAACAGGATTATCTTTATTGGAAATTGATCGAGGGGCTTCAGTTAGAGGGTGGCTACCGAATTCTCCAATTATCAAAATCAACTAATGAAGTTTGGTTAGAGGGGACACATAAAAATAAACCAAGAATCATCCGTATCCTACGCCATGATTTGGATTGGAGTAATTGGATGCAGAGGGATATGGAAATCGCAGCACAACGCCTTGAGCAGCTAAGAAAACGCCTATTTATCCGCAAACTGGATGCACTTAATATATATATTACGACATATCCACCTGTGGATGATTGGAAATACCGATTGGAAAGCCCAATCGTACCAGGTGCAAAAGGACTTACTACTTTACATACTGTTTTAATTGAATCAGAACATATAAATACAGGCCTAGAAGAAGTGTCAAAGTTTGTTGATACTGATTTTGATATAAATGAATCCATCTATATAGACATCGAAACGATTGAAAAGATCAAACGTAAGGTAATTACGGTTGCAAATCAACGGATTTCAAGTGAAAAGCAAATTTTCCAAAATGGAAAACCGTTTTTTACATATATCTTAATTGCGATTCAATTAGTGATGTTTGCTATCTTAGAATTGCATGGAGGAAGTACAAATACCGAAACCTTACTGAAATATGGAGCAAAGGAGAACTATCGAATTTTAAATGGTGAATGGTGGCGTTTTTTCACACCGATGATTTTACATATTGGATTCATTCATCTTCTTATGAACACCTTTGCGCTTTATTATTTAGGAACTGAGGTTGAACGCCTTTATGGAAAGCTAAGATTTTTATTGATATATCTATTTGCCGGATTCGTAGGAAGTCTAGCGAGTTTTGTGTTCAATGCAAATATTTCTGCAGGGGCTTCTGGTGCCATTTTTGGTTGTTTTGGAGCTTTATTATTTTTTGGAACAGCCTTTCCGTCTTTATTTTTTAGAACGATGGGACCAAATGTGATTGGCATTATTATCATCAATCTAGTCCTAGGTTTTATGATTCCTGGAATTGATAACTCAGGTCATATTGGGGGCTTGGTTGGAGGCTTTTTAGCGGCGAGCATTGTGCACTTACCTAAGCGTAAAGAATTTGTGAAGCGATTAAGTGGACTTATAGTGACAATCGTAACAGTTGGTGCCCTTTTTTATGTCGGATATGTTGTTCAGCCACATTCTGATAATCCACAATTTGTCGTGCAAACGGCACAGGAATATATTCAATCAAATGAGTTTCAAAAAGCATATGAGATGTTAAAAACTGCCGAGGAAAAAGGAACCGACTCACCTGAAGTATATTTTTATTTATCCTATACCGAGATTAAACTCGGTAAGTTTGAGGAAGCACGAGATCATTTAGAAATTGTCACGAGCAAAGCACCTGACATTTCTGAAGCACATTTTAATCTTGCTTTAGTCTATGTGCAGCTACAGGAATATGAAAATGCAAAAAAAGCTGTGGAACAAGCAATTAAAGTAGATCCTGATAACGAAAATTACAAAGAGTTGTTAAAAGAAATAAATGCCATGGAAAGTGGTTCATTGTAAAAAAAGCGTCTAATTAGACGCTTTTGTTTATTTTCCCAAAATAAGTATGTTTTTCCAGTTTTGCGTCAATCATGGATTAGTAGCCTTGAACAAGTTGCTTTTGGACGTGATTGGAGTGATACAGATGGGAAATGACGAAAAAGAAACGCCAAAACACCCGGTCTCAACAAGCCTAGAGGAAAACCGAAGTTATTTAAAAGAGGCTCTTGGGGTAGATAAAAGCTTTGATGTCATTCAAATCGACGTGGAATATGCTGGCAAGGAAATGTCGATGTTTTTAATTGATGGGCTTGTCAAAGATGATATGTTACATCTTCTACAAAAATTTCTCGCACAGCAGGATGAAAATACTTTAAAAATAGATGGTTTAGAAAAATTGCTTAAATCGTATATCCCTTATGTTGAAGTTGAAAGTGTAGATGACCTTGAGAAGGTTGTTGACACCGTGCTTGCAGGTCCAACTGCCCTTGTCGTTGAGGGATTTGAAAAGGTTATTTTAATTGATGCAAGAACATATCCAGTTAGGGGACCAGAAGAGCCTGATACTGAACGAGTTGTAAGAGGAGCAAGGGACGGCTTTGTTGAAACGATCGTCTTTAATACTGCTTTAACAAGAAGAAGAATTCGAGATAAATCACTTCGAATGGAATATATGCAGGTAGGGCGACGTTCAAAGACAGATATTGTTATTAGTTATATTGAAGATATCGCTGATCCAGAACATATTAAAGAAGTAAAAGATGCCATCTCAAAAATTGACACCGATGGTTTACCAATGGGTGAGAAAACAGTTGAGGAATATATTTCAGGTCGGCACTATAATCCTTATCCTGTTGTCAGATACACAGAGAGACCTGATACAGCAGCAGCACATCTTTATGAAGGCCATATCATTATTATGGTTGATGGTTCGCCAAGCGTTCTGATTACACCAACTACATTTTGGCACCATATGCAGCATGCTGAGGAATATCGGAATAGTCCAGTTGCTGGATTATACCTCCGTTTAGTTCGTTATTTTGGTGTGTGGGCCTCTCTCTTTTTATTACCACTTTGGTATTTATTTGCTGTTCATCCAGAACTGTTGCCAGAGAATCTAAGATATATTGGCCCAAATGACGAAGGAAGATTACCATTAATTTTACAATTCTTTTTAATTGAAATAGGAATTGATATGTTAAGAATGGCAGCGATTCACACGCCGACTTCCTTAGCTACAGCATTAGGACTCGTCGCTGCGATGTTAATCGGACAGGTAGCGGTTGAAGTGGGACTATTCACGAATGAGGTTATTTTGTATTTAGCGATCGCCGCAATCGGGACCTTCTCAACACCAAGCTATGAGATGAGTCTTGCAAACCGCTTAGCTCGATTGTTTTTGTTAGTAACAACGAGTATTTTCGGTATAATCGGATTTGTCGGAGGGATTACACTCTGGATCCTCTACCTTGCTCGAATGAAGTCCTTTAATGTCCCGTATTTATGGCCGTTTATTCCATTTTCATACAAAGGATTTAAGGATGTCTTATTCCGGGCACCCATTCCTTTAAAACGAAACAGACCCAAAATATTGCATCCACAAGATCCAGATAAATAAAATTTCACGGAGTGTTCTAAGTAGAGCACTCTTTTACAATTTTAAGGAGATTTAGGCGAAAGACTTGCGTGTTCCCCTTTTTTTGAATAAGCTAGATTATATTGTGGTATGCAGAAGGTGAAAAGGTGAAAACAATTTATGATATTCAACAATTTCTAAAAAAATTTGGAACCATCATTTACGTCGGTGACCGCGTCGCTGATCTTGAATTAATGGAATCTGAAATCCAAGAGCTCTACAATTCACAGCTCATTGAAACAAAAGACTATCAATCAGCCATTTTTCTCCTCCGTCAAGAAATCGTGATGGAAACAGAGAAAAGAGCGAAAAACAAATAAACAAGGGAATGGAATACATATGGAAAACTTATTAATGGGTATTGATTTGGGTGGAACAACGATTAAGCTTGCTTTTATTACCCAAGAAGGTGAAATTGTCACCAAATGGGAAATTCCAACTGATAAATCTGGAGATAAGATTATCCCAGACATTGCTGCGGCAATAGAGGGAAAAATGACTGAATTACAGCTAAAGAAAGAACAATTTGTTGGAGTAGGAATGGGAGCACCTGGACCTGTCAATTTCGAAGAAGGTGTATTTTATAAAGCGACCAACCTAGGCATGAAGGAAATGTTTCCTTTAAAAGCAGAGTTAGAGAAAACAATCGGGTTACCTGCAGCGGTTGATAATGACGCCAATGTCGCGGCTATCGGTGAAATGTGGAAGGGTGCAGGTGAAGGAGCGAAGGATCTAATCTGTGTAACATTAGGAACCGGAGTTGGTGGAGGAATCATTTCCAATGGCGAGGTTGTTCGTGGAGTAAATGGTGCAGGTGGAGAGATTGGTCATATCACCTCCATACCTGAAGGTGGTGCTTTATGTGGCTGTGGCAAGACCGGCTGTATTGAAACAATTGCATCCGCAACAGGTATTGCACGTTTGGCAAAAGAGGCGATTCAAACGAAAAATGAATCAAGTCTAATCCGTGAACAATTTGAGAGAACGGGTGAAATAACCTCGAAGGATGTTTTTGAAGCCGCAGCTAAAGGGGATGTGCTCGCAAAAAACATCATTGACCACGTAACGTATCACCTTGGCTTGGCATTAAGTCATATTGCGAATGGTCTTAACCCTGAAAAAATAGTTGTCGGCGGTGGTGTCTCAAAAGCTGGTGAACAATTACTACTACCATTAAAAAAACAATTCAAACGCTTTGCGTTTCCGAGGGTCGCGGACGGTGCCGAGATTACAATTGCCACTTTAGGAAATGATGCAGGCGTGATTGGTGCTGCGTATTTGGCAAAAACAAAGCTTTCTTAATTAATCCAAAAGTACTAGTAAAAAGAGATTTCACAATGAAATCTCTTTTTTTGCATTTATGTTAGAAAATTTAAAAGATTGTTACTTTTATTTACTATGAAACTTTCTAGTCAACTAATCGTCTTATATGTATATACATAATGTACATCATACCATTTTACAAAATTAGGTTTTTTTGATGATTGATTTTTCGTAAAAAAAATATTAAGATTAGGATTAGGTTTTTGTAAATTACCTAAAAATGGAATTGACAAACATAGGAATTGTGCTCCGCGGGCTTGAAAACAAGGAGGTATTTTGATGATTAAATCATCAACATTATCCAAATCTAAGTTTATCTTTTTAGCTGCATTTATGCTTTGGATAAAAACATATATCGTATATAAAACTAGCTTTGATATTAAGATAGAAAACTTGATGCAAGAGTTTATTTTACTCATCAATCCATTAAGTTTCTTATTGCTGTTCTTTGGTATTTCCTTTTTTATTAAGGAAAAACACCGTAACAAATTTATTATATTTGCTAGTTTACTATCTTCGTTTGTACTGTTTGCCAATGTTGTATTCTACAGATTCTTCAACGATTTTCTGACACTTCCTGTTCTCTTCCAAACCAGTAATATGGGGGATTTAGGAACGAGTATTACAGGGAATTTGAAGTTTACAGATCCACTAATGTTCTTAGATGTGGTCATCCTGATCTTAATTAACAAATATAAACCAAGCTTTTCGTTGGCTGAAGAAATTACGAAGAAGGAAAGAAGATCTTATTTCATTCTAGTTGCTGCCGTTTTCTTCTTTAATCTTGGATTAGCTGAAGCACAGCGACCACAATTATTAACAAGAACATTTGACCGCGAAATGTTAGTGAAAAACATCGGGACTTACAACTATCAAATTTATGATATCGTCCTTCAATCAAAATCTTCTGCACAACGTGCTTTAGCCGATAGCAGTTCATTTATTGAAATCGAAAACTACTTAAAGGCGAATCAAAAGGACCCAAGCGATAAATTTGGCATTGCCAAAGGAAAAAATGTCGTCATTATTTCGATGGAATCTCTTCAAAACTTTGTCATTAACGAAACTATAGATGGTCAAGAAATCACACCATTCTTAAATAACTTAATAAATGAAAGCTATTACTTTGACAATTTCTATCATCAAACAGGCCAAGGTAAGACATCAGATTCTGAGTTTTTATTAGAAAATTCATTGTATCCACTTGGCCGCGGGGCTGTTTTCTTTACACATGCAACTAATGAATTTACAGCAACACCTGAGGTTATTAAGGATTATGGATACTTTTCGTCCGTTTTTCATGCGAATAATAAAACTTTCTGGAACCGAGAAATCATGTATGATTCCTTAGGATACAACAAATTTTTTGATGTTGAAAGCTATGAAGTAACAGAAGAAAACTCAATTGGTTGGGGCTTAAAGGATAAGGAATTCTTTGAACAATCTATTGATCTTTTGAAATCTCAGCCACAGCCGTTTTATTCGAAATTTATCACATTAACCAATCACTTTCCTTTTGAACTTGAGGAAGAGGATCGAATGGTAAATGAATTTGATTCCAATTCTAGAACGTTGAATCGTTATTTTCCAACTGTACGCTATATGGATGAGTCCATTAAAGTCTTTTTCGAGCGACTTAAAGAAGAGGGAATGTACGAAAATACAATCTTTGTTCTATACGGCGATCATTATGGAATCTCGGAAAACCATAATAAAGCGATGGCACAGTTTTTAGAAAAAGAAGAAATTACACCATTTGATTCAATCCAACTACAAAAGGTACCTTTAATCATTCACATCCCTGGTGTGACAGACAAGAATCCCGAAGTAATTTCAACAGTAGCTGGACAAATCGATTTAAAACCAACGATCTTGAGTCTTCTTGGTATGGATATACAAAACGATGTCCATTTCGGAAATGATTTATTTTCAAAGGAAAAATTACCGTTTGTTGTATTAAGAGATGGCAGTTTCGTCACAGAAAATCATGTGTTAACAAAAAATACCTGCTATGACAAAGCAACAGGTGAAGAGTCTGAAATGAGTTTTTGTGAGCCGTATATGGAAAAAGCGGGATTTGAATTAGATTACTCTGATGAAATTGTGTATGGAGACCTTCTCCGCTTTTATAATGGAACATCCTATCGTGAACCAGTACCAGAAGTGTACGCGGAATAAGAAATTGTAGCCTTGGCCAATTGGTCAAGGTTTTTTTCAAATGACATGAAGTACATCCTCTCACTCATAGAATAGTAGGAGAAGCAACTAAGGAGGTTTTTTGGTGAAGGTAAAAGTCCGCCCAGGTGACACGCTTTGGTATTATAGTCAATTGTTTGCAATCCCATTACATTTACTTACCGACTCCAATTTACATGTAAAGAGTACCAAATTGCAGGTAGGAGAAAAGGTGAACATTCCAGGTTTTGTATCAAGACCCTATACAATTGAAACTGGTGATACGTTATGGAAGCTTGCCAAATCACATACACTTTTGGCTGATGCTTTATTTTTAGTAAATCCAGGGATTGATGCAGAAAATCTACAAGTTGGTCAAACCATTCAATTACCAGAGAGAGTTGTGGATCCGATCGTTAATGGAAATCGGAAATATGACTTTGAAGATCTGATGAGGGATATCCAGGAATTACAAGGGATCTATCCATTTTTACAAACACGTCCAATTGGGAAATCTGTATTAGGAAAAGAATTAGTAGAGTTACGATTGGGAAGAGGCGTAAAAAAAGTTCATTGGAACGGATCTTTTCATGCGAATGAATGGATAACAACCAATGTAATCATGACCTTTCTAAATGAGTATTTATTAGCGCTAACCAATATGAGACCAATACGTGGGTTTTATGTTGAACCACTCTATTTAGAAGTAATCCTATCAATTGTCCCAATGGTAAACCCAGATGGAGTCGATTTAGTCCTCCAAGGACCTCCTGAACAGGAACCATATAAACAGGAAGTAATTTACATAAACAATGGAAGTCTTGATTTTAAAGACTGGAAAGCGAATATTCGAGGAGTCGATTTAAATAATCAATTTCCGGCTAACTGGGAAATTGAAAAAGAGCGAAAAGAGCCTAAGGCACCTGCACCACGAGACTATCCCGGTGATGCTCCATTAACCGAACCTGAGGTCATTGCGATTGAACAATTAACAAGGTCCTCCAATTTTAACTCTGTATTAGCCTTCCATACGCAAGGTGAGGTCATTTATTGGGGCTATGAAGGACTGGAGCCGCCTAATGCTGAAACGCTGGTAAAGGAATTTTCAAGAGTGTCAGGATATGAGGCAGTGCGCTTTGTCGATAGCCATGCAGGCTTTAAGGATTGGTATATTCAAGAGTGGAGACGCCCGGGGTTTACATTTGAATTAGGTAAAGGTGTTAATCCACTGCCACTTTCTCAATTTGAAGAAATTTATCAGGAAACGCTTGGAGCCTTTTTGGCTTCGTTGTATATGTGATAGTGTTGTAATAAAGTCGTTTTTTTCTTCGGCTTTTTTTCTTGCTTTGAAACTTTTTAACATGCATAATCGTATTATCTGTTAAGGGAAAAATACTACATAGAAGACTTAGTTTTGTATAAAAAGACAGTATATGTTTATCTTTTATAAAGAGGTGATTATCGAGTTGGTGAGAAATTGGATATTCGTTTTTATGTTTCTTTTTCTACTAGCTGGCTGCAACTCTCATCAACCGTTTGATATAAGTGATGTGCCAAAAAGTAGTAATAAGAATGTTTCCAAGGGCCCTTTGCCATCTGAATTTTTAGGAGAAAATCAGCGATTACAACCGCTTGACCTCCAAGGAGAAGAATTCAATATTGTGGGCGATTGGTATGATGATGAAAGTATTCTATATGTGATCGATGAGAACGGAACTTCTACCATTTACAGGTATCATCTATTTACAGGTGAAAGGGAGTTATTTTTGAACACAAAAGCTCCTGTACTAACCATGAAGGCAAATGAAGACCACTCCATGTTTTTAATACATACTTCAGATTCCCAAAACCATGTGAAGTTAACAGTAGTCGACAAATCAGGCAATGTACAATATGAATGGCAAGTGAATTCCTTTGATTTGTTTTATAGCTGGAATCCATACAATATAGATCAGGTTTTTGTTACTTCGTTTTTAGAGGATTGGTCATTTCAAACCCACTTGCTTGATATAAAGGTTCAGCAGACAACGAATTATGAGGTGTTTCAACCGTTTATTCAATGGATAAATTCAAACACAATTTCCTATTTGAAATGGGATCAAAATGCGCTTGATTTCTTTGCGCCGCTTTATTCGTACCATTTAAATACGAAAACAGAGGGACTTTTATTTGAAAACATTATTTCTTTTGCAACCTATAAGGATTTGTTAGTTACGTATGAATTAAGCAAAGGAGAGGATTCGGTTGCAAAGATTGGATTTTTCGATCCTGAAAAAAATAAACAGCTACATGAATATAAAATGCCCCTTTTGAGTGATTATTCAAAGTGGTACATTCCGTCTTCAGACTATGTTGTGGGGCAAAAGAAATTCTATTCGTTTAAGCCATATTCGACTGGTGCATTTGATACGTATGGAGAAAAATTTGAGCTTGTTTCCTATGATATGAGTACTGGAAAGGAAGAAGTTATACTTGAAAAGGTAGATGATCAACCACTTAATTTTTCCCCAAATGGGTTCCTATGTTTATACGGATTTCAATTCGAAAAGTTCATTGATTTGAAGACAAAAAAGGTTGAGGATCTTATTATATTTTAAAGTAAAAAGCCATCGAGTTCCCGATGGCTTTTTAAAACTTTTCATATTAGTGAGCTGTTGGGAAACCATGTTTCCAAATTGTCATGATGGTGAACCAGCCTAATACTAAAAAGATTCCTGTTGAGAAAAGTATGGCTAAAAGGTTTTTTTCGCGTAATGAACGAATAATACCAAATGCAGCTAAAATGACGATTAAAGAAAAGATAATCATTAGACCCATATGTCTTACCCCCTTGCTATAATCAATGTTTCAGTTAATAGTGAGCCTTTACTTCATATTCAATACTATTTTTCCCATAGCATGAAAATTTACAACATCACAAAAAGGTAAAATGTTGTTCAAAAGGCTGAAAACCCTTTATGTAAAGAAATAGATAGATTCAATTTATATTCTAATGGTTTTATCCAGTTTTGTCGAGGAGGAAAAAGTGACACTTTGAAGACAAATGTTTTCTTAGAAAAAGCATTGGAGCAATTAGTTAAGCGCTTTTTCGTTTTCGTTCTTTAGTGTAGAATAGAGGGTAGATTATAAAGCAATGGAGGAAAAATAATGAAATGGCAAAGGATTCCGCTAGGACCATTACAAACCAATGCATACATACTTGCAAATTCCAAGAAGGAATGCGTCATCTTTGATCCAGGTGGAGATGGGCAAAAGTTAACGGCCATTCTACGCAAGCAAGCCCTAACACCAATTGCTATTCTATTAACACATGCCCATTTTGATCATATTGGTGCCATCGATGATTGCTTAGCCCATTGGAATATTCCTGTATATATCCAGGAAAAAGAGAAAAACTGGCTAAAGGATCCTGCTTTAAATGGGTCAGCTTATTTTATTCCTGGACAAGAAATATTGTCAAATGTAGAGCCCACGATTCTTCCGAAAGAAGGAGAACTTTCCGTTGGTGACTTTACATTCGATCTTTTTTATACGCCAGGGCATTCGCCAGGAAGTGTTTCGTATTATTGTAAAGAGCTAGGAGTAGTATTTTCAGGAGACGCCTTATTCCAAGGAAGCATCGGCAGAACAGACCTTCCCGGTGGAAGTCATGAGCAATTACTGGATAGCATTCATAAAAAATTACTCACTTTACCGGAAGAAACCATCGTCCTCTCAGGACACGGTCTAGAAACAACCATCGAAGCCGAAATGGACTCAAATCCTTTTTTAAACGGGTTTTGACTACGAAAAGCGCAAGGCGCCCGTCTATCGGCGACAAGAATAAGACGAGCGCTGACAGAAGGCGCTTCTTGCCTTCCGAAGCGATTGGCTTAGACCAGAGAGCTGATGGCGCATGGAGCTAGACATCGAAAACTACGTAAAAAATTGAATACTTTCTTATTCTTTTTAAACTTTTTAAAAAGAAAAGGTCCGACTCCAAATAGTCAGACCTTTTCCTGGGGATGTTAGCACTAAGAATACCTTCTTAATGCCCTGAAATTTTGGCATGTGCCAAGACTTATATATCCGTATAATGGGAGGGATATTGTAAGCTACTAAAATTACAATATAATAATATAAACACTGTGTCAATGGTGAAAACTAGCAAAAGGTGAGAAGATGCAGCACATACTAAAAGAACTTATAAAATCATCTCCAAACAACAAAATTACATATGAAGAGTATATGAGTACCGTCCTTTATCATGAAGAAAAAGGTTATTATATGAAACATGAAGAGAAGGTAGGTAAAAAGGGAGATTTCATCACAACCAGCAATATCTCTAATGTTTTTGGTAAACTATTTGCATCTGTGTTCCATATATTAATCATGCATGAAAAAATATCTCCGTTTATCTGTGAAATTGGTGGAGGAAATGGGAGATTCGCAAAAGCAGTATTGGACGAATTACAGAATACCTACAAAGAAACATATCAGAAAATCACATATATCATGATTGAAACAAGTCCGTACCATCGACGCTTGCAGCAGGAGCTTCTCCCGATTGGAAAAAAAGTAATCCAGTTTCAAAGTTTAGATGAAGCTAAAAAGAATTTTCCAATATATAATGGAATTCTTTTTTCAAATGAATTGTTTGATGCGTTCCCGGTTAGAGTGATTGAAAAGCAAAATGATAACATGTATGAAGTGAAAATCACATTGAATAAGGACGAACAGCTTTGTGAAATTCTTGAACTGCTTGCGGATACGTGTATTCTGCACTATTTAGATCATTCGAAGATAGAACTTGCTAATGGACAAAGATTTGAGGTCCCACTTCAAATGCTTTCTTATCTAAAGGAGTTAAATGAGTTTCTTGGAAATGTCGTTGTCTTTACCGTTGATTACGGATATTCAAATAAGGATTGGATGGAACCTGCTAGAAGGAAGGGGAGCCTTCGTGGCTATTACAAGCATCAGTTAATTAACAATCCACTTGAATATCCAGGTCAAATGGATCTTACCACCCATATCCATTTTGATACACTTATTTCAAGTGGTACAAAACATGGACTTGAATTTGTGAGGAAACTAAGACAGGATGAATTTCTACTTGCAGCGGGGATTCTGACATTTTTACAGGATAACTTTGATTCGAATCCTTTCTCAGAAAAAAGTAAACAAAACCGTGCCATTCGTTCACTTATCATGGATGAAGGAATGAGTACTGCTTTTCAAGTCCTTATCCAGCAAAAAAATAGTAAAATAAATTGGGATCATGTTTTCCAAGACAAATAAAAAAAGCGATGTTTCCATCGCTTTTTTTAGTGACCTCCGCCTAAAGGCATCATAAATGTGGTGTAGTAAGAGAAGGCACAGAAGAAAACAGTTAAATATGCGCCAAACACGTAAATATACATTCTTTCAGACAATTTTAAGTAGCTTAAAAGGACGAAAAATCCGGTTTGTGCAAAGAAAATTAGTGCTAGAACATCCATACCACCAACGAAGAACATTACTGAAAAGATACCTGTCCAAAAACCTAAAACACGGTACATACGTTCCATATGTATATTTCCCTCCCTTGTAAATGATAAACACTCACTTTTATTATTATAATGTAACGATTACATAAATGTAAACATTACTTTGCGACAATTGCGTGATAACTGCAAGAATTACATCCGAGAATGATGTTTTCTGACTCTTCTAGCACCACATCGTCAAATAGTAAATCAAACATTCCTCTTAGAAAGGCATGATGCATACCACAAACCGCTTCAAAATTTTCTTGTGCAATTTCTTTAAAAGGACAATTGTTAATTTTTAAGAAAATCTTGGTCTTATCCTTATTATGGTCTAAATCTGGATAAAAACCCGCCACTTTGGATGCCTTTTTTAAAATGTCTAGCTTTTGATCAAACGTTAGCTCATGAATCGAAACAGGGGTTTGATGGTTGACCAATTCCTCACCAAATCGTCTACCTGTTTGTTCAAGCGCTTTTTTACCTATATCACCAAGGGACGCCATTGTTTCAATTGCAATTTTTGAAAGTAACTGATAGTCGCGAAATGGAAAATTAATCTGAATATGATCATTCGATAATCGGTACAGGCGACTTGGTCTGCCACCTTTTCCTGTTTTTCTGGCTTCGGAAACAAGCATATTTACATCTTCAAGCTTTGTTAAATGAAGTCTTGCTACATTCGGATGAATATCAAATTCCTCTGCGATTTCTTGTACGGTGACATCTTCATTTCGTTTAATAATGTATTGATAAATATAATATCGTGTTGGATCTGCTAAAACATTCGTTATTTTTAGTGTCTGTTCCACCGTCATCACTCCTTGTGAGCCTAATGTTACTCTCATTATAGTACAGTTAAATACCATCAATAAGTGATTTATATCACTTGTAGGTAAATGTTCACAAAACTACAAAGTATTTTACAGCTTGATTAGCATATTTTTTATGCGACCAACATATAATGTATTGATTCCTCCTAATGATAGATAAATCTTGAATCGCTTTTAAAAAATACAACCATCATGGCAGTGGTTGTATTTTTTATTGTCTAAACGTTCAAATAAAGTTCACAATTATTTTTTCGGAAAAAGAAGGAGTTTGTAGATTTTTGTTGAAATATGATACCTGCAAGAGAAAAAAATAATATAAAAGGAGTGAGAAGTATTTGAGTGAAATCGAACACCTCGGTGATCAATTGATCGAGGATGCTTGGTCAATGAGTGCATCTGATATTCATTTTGTCCCCAAAATCAATGATGCCATGATCCAATACCGACTCGATAGTGATTTATTTAATAAGCAAACGGTCCCAAAAGATGTTTGCGAACGCTTGATTTCCCATTATAAGTTCCTTGCTGGAATGGATATTGGAGAAAGGAGAAGACCACAAAATGGGGCGATAACCCTAAATCTCAAAGGAGTAACCATTAACCTTCGATTGTCTACACTGCCCACACCTTACAACGAAAGTCTAGTCATACGTATCCTACCTGAAACACCATCTCATTCTCTTGCAAATTTATCGCTTTTTCCAAACATGACAACTAAATTGCTCTCCCTTTTGAAGCATTCACATGGCCTTATCATCTTCACAGGTCCGACAGGCTCAGGCAAGTCTACCACCCTCTATTCCTTACTGCACGCAACGAAGAAGATTTTCAACCGAAATATTATTACATTAGAGGATCCAATCGAAAAAAGAAGTGAAGATGTCCTACAGGTTCAGGTGAACGAGAAGGCAGGAATCACCTATGCCCATGGTTTGAAGGCAATTTTGCGGCATGATCCCGATATTATAATGGTAGGCGAAATCCGGGATACTGAAACAGCTAAAATTGCAGTACGCGCAGCTCTCACGGGTCATTTGGTGCTGTCAACGATGCATACAAGAGATTCAAAGGGTGCGATTTATCGGCTGTTAGAATTTGACGTATCCTTGCAGGAAATTGAACAAACCTTAATTGCCATCGCAGCACAAAGGCTTGTTGATCTAAAATGTCCATATTGTGAAGGGAAATGTTCACCGCTTTGTAAGAAGTATCGAAAAGTTAGAAGGGTAGGTGTGTACGAGCTTCTGAACGGACATGCCTTAACGGAAGTAATGAAGGAAGCAAGGGGTGACCAAGCAGAGTATCACTACGAAAAATTAAAAGATGTCATTAAAAAAGGAATTGCCCTTGGATACTTATATCCGGATGCGTTAGAAAGATGGGTTGTCAATGATGACAAAGAAAGGAAATAAAAATTGGACATTAAAAGAACAGTCCTTATATTTAAGTAGAATTGGGGACCTACTTGACCAAGGCTATTCTTTTGAACATGCATCACAATTTTTACTTTTTCAGCTTCCGAAAAAACATAGTCAAGATGTGACCTCCATTATTGAAACCTGTAAACAAGGTGAATCTTTGTACACAGCCTTCAGCAAAGTCGGCTTTCACAAGGATATTTTAGGTTATATTTATTTTGCTGAGCAGCATGGTGATGTTTCATTTGCACTTCGTGAAGGAAGTGCGATGCTACAAAAAAAGCTGAACCATCTTGATAAAGGAAAAAAGCTCATTCGCTATCCATTAGCCCTTTTGTTATTTGTTGGTTTTATGTTCACGATGATTGAAAAAATTCTATTACCACAGTTTGAAAGCCTATTTACCTCCATGAGTTATGAACAAACGTTGATTTCCAAGCTTTTAGTAAGGCTCCCAGAACTAAATCGATATTTGTTCCTCATTATCGGTTTACTAATAATCATTAGCCTCGCGTATTATTTTCTTCATTTTCAAAAAAGACCTCCCGTTGAAAAAATGAAGCTACTCTTAAAGATACCCATTTTAAAAAAAGTAATGATTATGTATAATTCCCATTTCTTTTCTGTACAGCTCAGTAATTTGTTAAAAGGCGGATTATCGATTTTTCAAGCTTTAACCATGTTTGAGCAGCAACTTCACTCGCCGTTTTTTCGAGAAGAAGCAAAAGAAATGAAGATGCTATTGAGAGCGGGTAACCGTTTTGAAGAAATTTTGAGAGTACGAAAGTATTACGAAGCAGATTTAGCGATGATTATTCTGCATGGTCAATCAAATGGAAACTTAGCAAGCGAACTCCAGCACTATAGTCAATATGTTATGGAAAAAGCCGAGGAAAAAGTGACAAGATTATTAGCGATTGTACAACCAATTTTATTTGTGATTATTGGAGTCATCATCATGCTCATGTATGGGGCCATCATGATTCCAATGTTTCAGCTATTAAACGGAATATAGAAAGGAAGAATTAATTGAAACTTAACAATCAAAAGGGGTTTACCCTTGTAGAAATGTTAGTTGTATTATTAGTTGTATCGATCCTGCTCTTGATAACGGTACCTAATGTGACAAAGCATAATTCTGTCATTAAGAATAAGGGATGTGAGGCAATGATCAAAATGGTTGAGGCGCAGGTGCAAGCTTATGAGATGGAGGAGGGCCATGATCTATTAACATCGTTGGATCCGTTAGCAACTGGCGGATATTTTAAGAGTAATGAGGTCCCTGCCTGTCCTAATGGAGACATAATCAAGATGGATTCAGATCTAAAATTGTTCATGAAAAGCCTACCAGTTAATGAAAAAGGCTTCACCTTAATCGAAGCATTGCTTGTCCTTTCTATCGTCATCATTATTTCCTCAATTGGTCTTCTACAGCTTAGACCCCTCCATGAATCGAAAAAAATGGATCAATTTCTAGAGCAGCTTCAAAACGATATTTTTTTAAGTCAGCAGTATGCAATCAGCAATAGTGAGCCGGCCACACTGTATTTTAGTTCGAGTGGCTCATATTATCGGCTAACAAAGGGGGATTCGCAGGTAGCATTCATTATTCGAAAAATTGATCCTGCCATCCACATTCAATTTACAACGCTTGGTCAGAAATTAGTTTTTACAAGTAATGGAAATATCCGGCGTGCTGGTGAAATTAGATTTCGATATAAAGAGAGTGTCTATATTGTCACGTTCTTATTAGGAAAGGGTAGGTTTTATGTTAGTAAAGGATAAACGGGGATTTACGATGGTAGAGATGCTTCTGTCAGTATCCATCTGGCTAATGCTTTGTGTGACGCTTCTTCCGCAGTTAATGCTTATCATTACAGAACGAAGGAATACAGAAATTTTTAATATAGGAACTCAATTACTTTCGGAAGAACTACAAAAAGAGTATAACGGTGAATCATCAATAAATCACTTGGTGAAATACGGGGTTACCTACAAATTTTCAAAAAATTTTAGTGAGAAGTTTCAAAAGTGGGAGCTTTGTGTTACTTGGGAGGACAAGCTTTCAAGAACGTATGAAAGATGTGGATTTCTAAATGGCGAGTAATGAAAAGGGTTTTACATTTGTTGAAATGCTCGTCACCTTTTCAATCCTTCTTGTCATTCTTGGATTTATTGCACCATTCCTGAGTGTAATTTATCGAGATAATGGGGAACAATTTAACAAGTTAGAATGGCAAATCCTAATTCAACAAATGAAAATGGAAATCCGTGAAGCGAGAGATATTACCGTTTCAAGTGGTGAGTCTTTGTCTTTTTATAATGCAGCGGGTGATGTAGTAAGATTTGAAAAATATACAGATAAAATAAGAAGAAGGGTAAATTCAAAAGGGCATGAATTGCTACTCCAACATATCACAGCTGTTACATTTGAACCAAAAATCAATGGCTTTTTAATTACAGTTGTGACGGTTGATGGTAAGACGTATCAAGCCTTAATCTCATCCCTAACATCAGTGGAGGTTAATTAATGATGAAAAATGAAAAGGGTTTTATCCTGCCGGTTACCATCGCGATTTCATTTTTGTTTTTTCTCGTTTTTACCTCTCAGGTCAATGCTTTTCTGACGGAAAAAGCCTTCTCAAAGGAAACGGAAGAAATTTTAATTTTGGAGAATCTAATGCAACTGGGAGTAGGAGACATGAAGGAAATATTATGGGGTGAAGTAGAAAGCAAAGAATTAACGGGCTCATTCAATTATCCAAAAGGGATCATCACCTATAACGTTTCACCCGCAACAATAACAACATCGTATATTACTTTAATATGTAAGACAAATGAACAACGTAAAAGCAGTGCACGCTTTGTGTACGATTATGAAACAAAAGAGATTAGCTCTTGGCTAGATTTACGCTAGAACAAATTTTTGTGGTTACATTTATATCATGGTGGAAATAATAACATTAAGGCTCGAAAAGGTAGGTGTCATTATGTCTACAAACGATTATGTGAAATTTGTAACCCAACAGTTTGTCAAGTTTATAGACCAACCGAAAGAAGTTCGGAAAGCTACGAGGCAACAGCGTAAGGAAGAACAGGCTCCATTAACAAATCGGTGGTTTGGAATTTTGCCATTAGCTGTATCGCTTATGTTTAAGAAGAAGAAAAAAAGAGGGAGCTGACTTTGGTCGTCAGCTCTCTTTTTGCTGAAGTATATCCCAGGCACCATCAGCTTTCTGATCTATGCTATTCGCTTCGGAATGTTTTTTAAAAACAAAATTTACTACTAGTCGTTTCTATTCACAACCTGAAATTAGTATGATAGAGTAATAGGTACTTATAAAGTAGGAGTGACAGGTTAGATGACTACAAAAGAAGAAAAAATTGTTGATCAGTTGAATCGACCTTTACGTGATTTGCGTATTTCTGTCACAGATCAATGTAATTTCCGTTGCTCTTATTGTATGCCTAAAGAAATCTTTGGAGATGATTATTCATTCTTACCGCAAGGAGAATTATTATCCTTTTTTGAAATAGAAACGTTGACAAGAAGTTTTGTCAAACTAGGTGTGCAAAAGATTCGGTTAACCGGTGGAGAACCTTTAGTAAGAAAAAATGTCCATGAGCTTGTTGAGCGTTTAACTCATATAGAAGGTATTGAAGATATTGCACTCACAACAAACGGGGTATTTTTACCGAAATATGCAAAGCAATTAAAGGAAGCAGGGCTTCAGCGTGTAAATGTAAGCCTTGATGCAATTGACAATGATATATTTAAAGGAATGAATGGTCGTTTAGTTGGCGTGAAACCTGTACTAAAAGGAATTGAAGCCGCACAGGATGCAGGACTCCTTGTGAAAATGAACATGGTCGTTCAAAAAGGCAAAAATGATTCGCAAATTTTACCGATGGCTCGATATTTTAAAGAAAAGGGTATTACCCTTCGCTTCATTGAATTTATGGATGTTGGTACGACAAACGGTTGGAATTTCGATCAGGTCGTTTCGAAAAAAGAGATTCACGACCTCATCAACAGTGAAATGCCATTGGAACCAGTAGATGCCGAGTATTTCGGTGAAGTAGCAAAACGATATCGTTATGTGGGGACAGAAGTGGAAATCGGATTCATCTCATCTGTTACAGAATCCTTCTGTTCAAGCTGTACAAGAGCAAGAATTTCCGCAGATGGTAAGCTATATACTTGTCTGTTCGCAACAGCGGGGCATGATTTAAAATCATTAGTTCGTTCGGGTGTATCCGAGAGTGATATTGATGAAGCACTAAAATCAGTATGGCAGGCAAGACGTGATCGTTACTCAGATGAACGTACAGAGGAAACGGCGAAAAAACGCAAGAAAATTGAAATGTCATATATTGGTGGGTAAATGGAAAGAGGTGCTTCGTAAATGCAGCACCTCTTTTTATTATAATCATGCCGTTGATCTCTCGGTCCTACCTGACCTTATTAACCAACGGTGAATAGGTATTTCAACTAATGTAATGACCAGAGCTGTTAAGATTGCGCCCCATAGGGTCACTCTTGCACCATCGTAAAACATAGTAAGAAAATATACTACAAGTGCTGCTGTAACAAAATCGGCTATATCTGTCATTACTGTTGTATCTCTTCTAAGCATCATTCTTTCCATTAGGTAACCAATAATGGCTAACAGTACTCCAATACCGATTGGCTGATACCATGCCACTAAATCAAAACTATTAAAAATGCCAGAACAAATAGCTACAACCAAAGGTAATAAAATAATCTTCATAATAAATCCAGTCATAGCATTCACACCTCCTTAAGAGATATTTTTTACATAAGAAGAAAAGAATATGTAATTTTAACGATCCGTTTCTACAACGGTGATGTTTTTTACTCTCTCCGTATCTGGTTCAAAGGTGATATTTACAAGAACACCGAACTCTCGATTATCTTGTTTTAACCAAAGCTTAAAACGTTCTACATACATGCCATTTTTCTTATATCTTCCAACATGTAAATAATCTACAATTTGGGCAGATGGGTATCGTTTTTGTGTTTCTTCCATCGCGAGCCTTCCCCATTTTGCATATTCAGGTACCGGTTTTTTAGATTCGGCTGTAGTAATGGAGGAATCATTCAAGAGAAAAACAGTAGGGGATAACAACAAACTTAAACAGCACCCAATCAATATTTTCCGTAACATGACAAACACCTCGCTTTACACTTAGATTTCCCATCTAAACGGTAAAATTATGCAGATGAAATGGGAATGTATGGTATTATGTATTATGAAAAAAGGGGGAGTGTTGATGAGAAGGCCATTAAAAAACTTTATTTGTGTTTTTGTTTTACTTACTTTGTTTGCATGTAGTACGGAATATGCTGCCAAAAATCCAAAAGATGGTGTGCTTACTCCAGTCAAACAAAATGAAAGGAATACACAAATTATTAGTTCACTCGGTTTTGATACATTGTTAATGTACGACCTTGATATAAAAAACGAAGACATCAAAATGATTCATCTTTGGATTGAACATTATAAGAATGGGGAAAAACAAGAAGATCTCTTAAAGGGTGCAACCGGTACGAGTGAAAAAATGACAGTAGCCGCTTCAAAACTGGACTTCAAGATAGATGATTCTACTACCTATTCACGTTGGACTTACTCCGTAGCTGATGGAACCGCGATATCAACATTTGAGTCATTACTATATAAAGAAAATTTAGGAATGGGTCAAACATGGGTAGACGATACAATAAAACTAGAAGCAGAAAAACCAATTACCTTAGCATTAATCGCAAGGAATGATGGAAATGGTGTTAGAATTGGACTAGAAGATGAAGTGATAAAGGATACAATTAAAGATAGTGATGAAGTATTTGTCATAAAAGCGATGATTAGCATAAAAGAAGATTACCAATGAGAAGCGATCCGTTTTGGGTCGCTTTTTTTACGTGCTGTATGATATGTCCAGCAAACGCACATATTATCATTATGTGGAATGATGTAATGGGAGGAAAGATCATGCGGAAACAACTATTTTTTATGTTGATTATCCTATTAAGTGTATCCCTACTTGTTAGCTGTAAGGGTGATGACAAAGCTAAAGAAAAAAAAGACGAAGCTGAAACAAAAATTCAACAAGTGGAAGATAAAATAATCAACCTAGGCTCATTAGGGTTCACAACAGATGACCTCGTAAAAAATTGGAATGAAGCTCAAGCAGTAATGAACGATTCCGATAAAATTGACCAAATAACTATAAGAAATGGAGAGTTTAAACACGATGTTAATGATGGAATGATTCTCGAAGGAATTGTAAATGAAACAACCAATGAGGTCATTCGATTATCAATCGTGAAAAAAGACCAAGAAGCAGATAACCTCAATACAACCTTAGACAAATATGAGGACACAATCGCTGCCTTCTTCTTATTGGTTGCAGTAACAAACACAGAAGAGGCTGTCAAAGACCAGGACATCGGAAAAGTCACATATAAGTTAGGCCTCCTTCGTGACAAGGATAAAAAAATCAACGGAACCGCTACACTAAACAATGTTACATATAAGGCGGAGGAAAATGAGCGGGGATTGGTGTTGTCGGCGGTGGAGAAGACAGATTAATTAATAGTGAAAGCGACCCGTGGTGGGTCGCTTTTTCTTTTCAATATGACTTTAATTTTCCATGAAAGAAAGCTTGTACCTCTTCGATGGTAAGGCCAAGTTTCTTTGCTTCAATCAACAGCTTTATCCATTCTGGATCTAGATTCATTGTTTTGTTCAGTATCATGATTTCCCCCACTTTTAGTCGAACTTTTCATTCTGTCCTCTTGTTGATTTTGCCAATTCCGGAATCGTACAAAGTTTTGAAATTCACGAAAATCCTCTTTACTTAGTCCTTCATCAACCGCTTTTTGTAACAGGGTAGTCCACTCATTATCTAACATGTCATCTGAGTAAGCTGTACTTTTTTCTTCCTTACCTAATAAAAACTCCACACTTGTATCTAGCGTCTCAGCTATTTTAGTTATAAACTGTAGAGAAGGATTCTTTTGAACATCACGCTCTATGTAACTTAAATAAGATTTTGAAACACCAGCACGTTTTGCGAGCTCAGTTATTGAATATCGTTTCTTCCTCCTTAATAGCCTAATTCTCTCACCGATCATCTACCTTCTCCTCATTATTTAAGATTTCTTAATATGTTCATTATAAGAAACAATTAATTCTTTATAAAGTTATAAAATAGTACGTAAAACGGAGAAATAGTAAGATAACAAGCGATAAATGTTCTTTATTAAGAAAATACCGCTGATTTTGATATTTTTAAAAGTTAGTACTAATGGGCTATACTTTGAAAAAAATCTCTTATAAAGAACAAAAAAGGACATCTTTAAAAATTGCTACTATGAAAGGACTTTGATCTATGTATAAAAAAACTTGTGATAGATGTTTCAGGTCATCCTTCAGTGCTACTAATATCGGAAAGTGGCTGTGTCCTGTATGCCAAAAAGATTTGTCTGGTCTTAAAGCAAGGGATGCTGAAGCCGATAGCTTCAAAAGCTTTACTTTTACTGATATCAAAATACAGGGTCGTTCAAATACCGTAATAGAAAAATACATATAAAATTTGCTTATTACCAAGGATTTCCTATGACCATTATTGACATTAAGGGAATCCTATTTGAAATGTTATTTTTTCAGGGTTCTTAATAATGAAAATGGAATGCGTGAATTTTTGTATCATATATATTAAATATTTAATAATATTCTATTGTTCAAAAAGTCAAATCATGCTATAGTTCAAATATGTACTTTATTAAGAACGTAAGTGCACATACAAATGTAAGGAGATTTATATTATCTATGGGAAAAAAGCATATCGGTGTTCAAATTAAGACGTTGAGACTCCAACACGGTCATACCTTGAAGGAATTAGGAGAAGAAATTGACTTTAATTACAGTAATCTTTCCAAAATTGAAAGGGGTATTCGTAAGCCAACTGTCGAGTTTCTAGAAAGGCTCACAAACTATTATAAGGTTGATATCTCTTATTTTTTTGATGTAGACAGTAAGGATCCAAACAATAGGGTTGCGATGGATATGGATTGGTTTATGTTATCACAAGAAATGAAAAGTAAGAATGTTACTTTTGAAGAATTAAAAGCAATGGCAGACACAATAGCAAAGATAAAAAGCTATAATACACTAAAGTGAAAAGTAGTTCGAATTTACCAAAAATTAGTTGACATGTTCTTTATGGAGAACTAAAATAGGGATATAGTTATAGTTTTCCGAATTGAACAATTCGAAATTTTTTATCGAATAGAAGTTCTTAATAAAGAAAATTTTAAACGTGAAAAATATAAAGTAGGTGGATTTGTGAGAACTAATAAAAATATTAACAATTATAATTCTTTAGAACAAATTTCAACAAAGGAAATAGATATAAAGCATATATTTTTAATAATAAGGAATAGATTTTGGGTAATTGTAGTTTTTTCTATAATCGCAATTATGGGGGGATACTTTTATTTAAGTAATTTTCATACACTACTCTACAATTCATCAACTAGAATAATACTTGATGCCCAACCCGACTATATCAGAACCCTACAAGTTATTATCAGAGATCCAGCAGTTTTAGAAGGTGTTATAGAAGAGCTTAACTTAAATAAATCACCTGAAGGATTAGCAGGACAAATTAAAGTTGACAGTATCGATGGTTCTCAAGTAATAAAAATAAATGTTGTTGATACTAATCCAAAAATGGCAGCAAATATTGCAAATAGTACAGCTACTGTCTTCAAACGTGAAATTGCTACAATACTAGATTTTAATGGAGTTACAATTTTGTCTAATGCAAAAGTTGAACCCTTTCCTATAAATGATAACAAGTTAAGAACATTAATATTAGGGATCATTGTTGGCATTGTGGTTGGTGTAGGCTTTATATTCTTATTGGAATCTCTTGATAATACACTTAAAACTGATGAAGAAATCCAGTCAATTCTTGGAATTCCAGTATTAGGTAGTGTTTCAAAAATTAATAAAAAAAATACACTAAGGAAAAAAATAAAACTAAATAAAATTAAATTAAAGGGTGAAACAATTGATTCATAATTTGCAAAAAAATAAAGTTGGAAAAAGGAAAATGTTAGCAACACATTTATATCCTGATTCATATATATCTGAACAATATAGAACAATTCGTACTAATATACAATTTATTAATGGTATTAAAAAAAATCAATCTATTTTAGTTACCTCACCTGAAATTAAAGAAGGGAAATCGATTACATCTATAAACCTTGCTATATCACTTGCACAACAAAAGGAGCGTGTTTTATTAATTGATTCAAATTTGAAAAACCCATCTATACATACCGCATTTAATATAAATAATTCATTCGGTCTAACTGATATATTAAAGGGAACTCTTTCACTTGAGGAAACGATTGTAAAAACTGAAATCGCTAGATTAGAGTTATTAACAAGTGGACAATTATCCTATAATTCTTCTGAATTAATTGGTTCAAGGGCAATGTTTGATTTACTTAAAATGGTTGTAAATAAATATGATATTGTACTAATTGACTCACCTCCAATCTTAAAATCATCAGATACAAAAATACTTTCAAATTTATGTGATGGTGTAGTACTAGTTATTAAAAGTGGAAAGACAGAAACAAATAAAGCAATTGAAACAAAAAGGTTATTAGAAATAGCAAAGGCTAGAATAATTGGAGTGGTCATAAATAGTATTAAATAAAATAATTTTTATTTTTTTGTTCGTTATAAAGAAAATGACGTTCTTAATTTTCGATATTAATTGGTGATGTCTCCTTACCACTATAAATCGGAGGCACTCGGTCATGCTGTGGGTTAACAACCTTAGACGCAAGTCGTCGATAGTGTGGTGTGAGGGCGGGTTAGATGCCCATTTTAAATTATATTTTACCTATGTGTTTTTGTGAAAAATCATATAGGTAAGATAGTAATTTTAAAGGAGTGTGCAAATTGCGTGAAATTAATCATTATCCGAAATCAATAAAGAAAGCAATTAGATATATAAAACAAGAAGCAAACAAGGAACAATTAGCGGAAATCAAGCGGATTATAGAAAGTGCAATAAAAAGGCGGTCATATATACTAGAAAAATTAAAGGATTAATGTGGTAAGAAAGGAGGAGAGAAATTGACGTATCGACAGAGAATTTCATTATTTATTTTTATTGATTCAATTATCGTGCTATCGTGTATCTTTTTTAGCCACTTTTTAGTAGATGCTAGGTTTTCAGTTTTTACATTGTTAACTGTTTTCATTTATATGTCATTTTTAATTAGTCATCATATTTTTGCACACCAATTCAAGCTATATAAAAAAGCTTGGGAATATGCAAGTATTGGCGAACTAGTCATCATTGCAAAGTCCGTTACGGCTACAGTAATATTAGCAGCCATCATGCAATTTGTTTTGAATCATGAGATTTATACTCGTTTTCTTACTGTTACCTGGATGCTCCTCGTGTTATTCATAGGAGGAACAAGATTTTGCTGGAGAATCTATCGTGACACCTATATAAAAAAGAATGATCATCGCAATCGAACACTTATTATAGGAGCGGGTGCAGCAGGCACAATGGTAGTGAGACAAATCAAAAATAACAATGAATCCGAACTCATACCAATTGGATTTATAGACGATAATGTGAAGAAACAAAATCTTGATATATTGGGTATTCCAGTGTTAGGTGGAATTGAAAGTATCGAGGAAGTAGTAAGAGAAAAAAATATTGCAAATATCATTATTGCAATTCCTTCACTAAATAAAAAAGAACTTAATAATATTTTTCAGGAATGTGCAAAAACAAAAGCCAAAACACAAATTCTTCCTATGCTTGAAGACTTAATTACCGGTAAGGTAGCAGTTAATCAGTTCAGAGATGTGCAGGTGGAAGACCTATTAGGAAGGCATCCTGTCGAGCTTGATACGGAGAGTATTTCTGACTATATAACCAATAAGGTGGTTCTTGTGACTGGAGCAGGAGGTTCAATAGGTTCAGAGATTTGTAGACAGGTAGCGAAGTTTAAACCAAAACAGCTTATTTTACTAGGACATGGTGAAAACAGTATTTATACAATCGAGCTTGAATTAAATGAAACCGATCAAGATAAAAAAATAACCATAACAACTGAGATTGCAGATGTTCAAGATAAACAAAAAATGTTGGACGTGATGAGTACCTATCAACCTGATGTTGTTTATCACGCGGCAGCACATAAGCATGTACCACTAATGGAGAGGAATCCGGAAGAAGCCATTAAAAACAACATCATTGGAACAAAAAATGTGGCTGAAGCTGCTGACTGGTGTGGTGTACATACATTTGTAATGGTTTCAACTGATAAAGCAGTTAACCCAACAAGTGTGATGGGAGCGACAAAAAAACTAGCTGAAATGATCGTTCAAAATATGGGGCAAAGAAGTAAAACAAAATTTGTTGCAGTTCGTTTTGGAAATGTGTTAGGTAGTCGTGGGAGTGTTATCCCTCTTTTTAAAAGACAAATTACTAAAGGTGGGCCAGTAACAGTAACCCATCCGGAAATGGTTCGGTATTTCATGACCATTCCAGAAGCATCAAGGTTAGTCATTCAGGCAGGTGCTTTGGCACAAGGTGGAGAAATTTTTGTTCTTGATATGGGGGATCCCGTTAAGATTGTTGATTTAGCGAAAAATTTAATAAAACTATCAGGATATTCTGTTGATGAAATCGGAATAGAGTTCTCAGGAATGAGACCTGGTGAGAAACTGTTTGAAGAACTATTGAAGGACAATGAAGTCCATGACACGCAGGTTTATCCAAATATATATGTAGGAAAAACAGCAGAGCTTTATATAGAAGAAATTGAAAAAATAATTTCAACCTTTAGCAGTTTAACAAAGCAAGAGATCCGGGAGCAGCTAGTAAGCTTGGCAAATAGAACGCCACTCCCTCAAAAACGATTAATGTCCATTCAAGGTTAAAGGAGAGTAAAGAAATGAAGGTAAGAAAAGCAATCATACCAGCTGCTGGTCTAGGAACAAGATTTCTTCCAGCAACAAAAGCAATGCCAAAAGAAATGCTCCCAATTGTCGATAAACCGACAATTCAATATATCATTGAGGAAGCAGTCGAATCAGGAATTGAAGATATCATTATTGTTACAGGAAAAGGAAAACGTGCAATAGAGGATCACTTTGATCACTCATTTGAGCTCGAACAAAACCTTTTCGATAAAGGAAAGTTTGAGCTGTTAGATGAGGTGCAAAAGGCATCAAAACTAGTTGATATTCACTATATCCGTCAAAAAGAACCAAAAGGATTAGGTCATGCAATCTGGTGTGCGCGTAAGTTTATCGGAAATGAACCGTTTGCTGTTTTACTAGGTGACGATATTGTATCAGCAGAAAAACCATGCTTGAAACAGATGATTGAGCAATATGAGCGCTACAATGCATCAATCCTAGGGGTTCAAACAGTTCCAGAAAAAGAGGTTCATCGTTATGGAATTGTCGATGGAAACCAACATGGTGAACGTTTTTATAGTGTGAATCATCTTGTTGAAAAGCCAAGTCAAGAAGATGCACCTTCAAATTTAGCAATCATGGGGCGCTATATTCTAAATCCTAGAATCTTTGAAATCCTTGAAAATCAACAGCCGGGAGCGGGTGGAGAAATTCAATTGACCGATGCAATTGCTGGTTTGAATCAGTTTGAAGCTGTTTATGCATACGACTTTGAGGGAACGCGATATGATGTTGGGGAGAAGTTGGGGTTTATTCAAACAACGCTGGAATTTGCGTTAAAAAGAGAGGACCTAAAAGTAGAGCTTCTCGATTATCTAAAGGATATCATGAATAAAGAGTTGGTGAAATGAATATGAACGAAGGCACAAAAAAGAAGGTGTTATTTGTTGCTACGGTCGATTATCATTTCAAAAGCTTTCATTTACCATATTTAAAATGGTTTAAAGAACAAGGCTGGGAAGTTCATATTGCTGCTAATGGCAATCTTGAACTTCCTTTTGTTTCGAAAAAATACAATATCCCAATCCAGCGATCACCAGTTAATGTTAAAAATATTGGGGTGTTCAAAGAGTTAAAGGCAATAATTAATGAAAATAACTACAATATCATTCATTGTCATACACCAATGGGGGGCGTACTTGGCCGACTAGCTGCACGACAAGCACGAAAAAATGGAACAAAAGTGATTTACACAGCACACGGTTTTCATTTTTGTAAGGGATCCCCACTAGTTAATTGGGTATTATATTATCCAATTGAAAGAATATTAGCTTCAAATACAGACTGTCTTATAACGATAAATTCCGAGGACAATGAGCTTGCCAGAAGACACCATTTTAAAGCAGGATTTATCGATCATGTACATGGGGTAGGGGTAGATCTTGATAAGTACAAACCAGTGGATTCAATTCGACGAAATGTACTGAGGCGTGTAAATGAATACAATCCTAATCATTTCATTATGTTTTATGCGGCGGAATTTAACAAAAACAAAAACCAGAAACTACTCATCCAAGCCTTAGCAAAAATAAAAAAAGACATCCCAAATGCACGGCTTTTATTAGCTGGTGAAGGTCCATTATTACAGGAATGTAAAGATTTATCCTTGGAATTGGGAGTATTTGGTATGGTTCAATTTTTAGGCTTCCGAAACGATATTGAATTATTACTAAAGATGAGTGATATCGCTGTAGCATCTAGCTTACGGGAAGGATTACCGGTAAATGTAATGGAAGCAATGGCCTGTGGATTACCTGTTGTTGCAATTGAAAACAGAGGACATAAAGAACTGGTCTACAACCATGAGAATGGATGGATAGTTGACCAAAATGACATTGAGACATTTTCTGTCAAGCTAAAGGAATTAGGAACGAATGAGTATATTCGAAATAAACTTGGTAAGGCAAGTAGAGCTATAATGGAAAATAAATATGGCGTTGAAAGTGTGCTAGATCAGTTGATTGGGATTTATAGTAGATACATGCAGGAGGATATTGATGAAACCCAAAATCAGTATAATCGTGCCTATTTATAATATGGAAAGGTACCTTGAAAGATGTTTAAACAGTCTTTTATCTCAAACATTTACAGATTTTGATGTAATTGCAGTAGACGATGGGTCAACAGATAGAAGTTTAGAGATTTTAAAAAATTATGCAAAGAAAGATAACCGTATCTCTGTGGTGTCAAAACCAAATGGTGGTGTATCATCGGCGCGAAATAAAGGAATAAGTATAGCAAATGGTCAGTACATAGGATTCGTTGATCCAGATGATTGGGTCGATCGAGATATGTATGAATCTATGTATAGTGTAGCTTCTAAAGAGAATATTGATATAGTAATGTGTTCGTATATGCGGGAGTTTGGAAACCATTCAAAACAAAAGGTCTACAATGTTCCCGAAAAGGTATTGTATTTCGGTGAAGAAGTAAAAGAAAATATAACAAGACGTTTAGTCGGGCCATTACAAGAAGAAATAGCAAATCCAGAATTACTCGACGCATGGGGGACTGTTTGGTCAAAACTATATAAGTCGGAAATCATTAAGGAAAATAATATATGTTTCCAGGATTTAAAAGAAATTGGCAGTAATGAGGATACATTATTTAATATTGAAGCTACCTTTTACGCAAACTCTTTTATTTTTTTAAACAAACCCTTTTATCATTATTGGCGAGCAAATGATACTTCAGTTACAACAGTTTATAAGCCAGAATTACTAAAACAATTTAAAACACTCTATACTAAAATGGAGGCTTTTTTGATTGAGAAAAATACGGATTATATCTTCCACGAGGCATTAAATAATAGAATCTGTCTCAATACATTGGGTATTGGTCTTAATACTGTCAGTAAAGGAAACAAGGAATCTTTTATTGCGAAAAATAAAAATCTGCATTCAATTTTAAATGATTATAAAATTAAACAATCATTCAATTCATTTGACTTAAAGTACTTTTCACCTTTATGGAAGGTATTTTTTTATTTTGCAAAAATACGTTTTACTTTGGGATTTTACTTTATGGTCTCAGCAATCGATATATTACGGAAGGTTGTAAGATAGGAGGATATATTTTTGAAGCCAATTAGAATATTACAAGTAGTTACGATCATGAACCGTGGTGGTTTAGAAACGATGCTAATGAACTATTATCGTCATATTAATCGAGATAAAATACAATTTGATTTTCTGGTCCATCGTGAGGAGGAAGGACATTATGATAAGGAAATTCTAGCGTTAGGTGGACGGATTTATCGAATGCCACAAATTAGGCCAGGAAACTATAGGAAGTATTTTAAACTACTTGATGAATTCTTCTTGCTTCATAATGAGTACAAAATAGTTCATTCCCACATTAATGAAAATAGTAGTTTTGTATTAAAAGCTGCAAAAAAAGCTGGGGTTCCGGGGAGAATCGCACATAGTCATTTGAGTGATTTAGGAATAGACTTAAAACTTCCTTTTCGGCTTTATGCTCGTTTTAATATGAAAGATAATCCAAGTGATTATTTTGCTTGCTCTAAAAATGCCGGAAATTGGCTATTTGGTAAAAAAATACCAAAGAAAATTACTATCTTAAATAATGCAGTAAATGCAAACGAATTTAAATTTGACATAAATGTAAGAAAGAAAGTGAGAAAGGAGTTAAATTTAGAAGACCAAATAATAATAGGACATATAGGAAGATTTAATAAACAAAAAAATCATACTTTTATTATAGATATTTTTCAAGAAATAATTAAAAGAAAACCAAATTCAATACTATTATTAGCTGGCGATGGAAATTTGCGAACATTGATGGAAAAAAAGGTGCAAAAATTAGGATTAAGTAATTCTGTGAGGTTTTTAGGTGTTAGAAATGATATATCAAAACTTATGCAAGCATTCGATGTATTTCTCTTCCCCTCCTTATTTGAAGGTTTACCAGTGGTTTTGATTGAAGCACAAGCTGCTGGTTTAAGGTGTTTTGCCTCAGATTCAATCACCAAAGAGTCAGATATTACAGGTAGAGTTGAGTTTATAAGCTTAGAGGAATCATCTGGAAAATGGGCAGGGAAAATTATCAAAGCAACATATGATCGTGAAGATACGAGAAATAATATAAGTGAAAAAGGATATGACACTTCAACCATGTCTAAATGGTTAACAAATTATTATTTGAATTATGCAAAGTGAAAAATTGGAGGAATAAATCTTGGCTCCTACATTAACAATCTTTACACCAACTTTTAATAGAGCATATACACTTCATTTATGCTATGAAAGTTTAAAAAGGCAAACTTGTAAAGACTTTACATGGTTAATAATTGATGATGGATCGACTGATAATACAAATGAACTTGTTGATAATTGGATTTCTGAAAACTTAGTTCCAATTCGTTATTACTACCAAGAAAACCAAGGAATGCACGGTGCCCATAATACTGCCTATAAATTAATAGATACAGAATTAAATGTATGTATAGATTCCGACGATTATATGCCTGAAGATGCAGTTGCAAAAATTGTTTCTTACTGGAAAAAACATGGTAGTGATAAATATGCCGGTATAGTAGGATTAGATGCTAATAGAAAAGGAGAGATTATTGGGACGAAATTACCAGAATTTATTAATGAATCTACTCTTTCTAATTTATATGGCTTATATAAAGTTCGAGGTGATAAAAAACTGGTTTATCGTTCTAAGTTAACTAAAGAAGCACCACCATACCCGATATTTCCAGGGGAAAAGTATTGTCCATTAAGCTATAAATATATTCTTATAGACCAAAGATTTCCTTTACTTACTTTAAATGAAATACTTTGTCATGTTGAGTACCTAAATGATGGGTCAAGCATGAATATAATACATCAATATAAGAAAAATCCTCGTGGTTTTTCCTTTTTTAGAAAAGTCGCCATGAAAAATGCCCCTACTTATAAGGATAGATTTCGGGAATCTATTCATTATGTTTCGAGTAATATCTTAATTAAAAACTATAAATTTTTAGTTGATTCACCTTGTAAATTTACCACGTTCTTAACTATTCCTTTTGGAATAATGCTATATATCTATATTTTAAATACAAACAAGTCGACAGTGTTAAAGGAAGATTAGAAAACTTTAATTTAAGGCAGAATAAATTTTTTTTAATATGGTTGAATAAGAAAGGATATTCTATAATGGCAGTTTTTTGGATAAACCTTTTCAGTGTTTATATATTATCTTATTTTTCTAGATATTTTTCCAAATCCTCACTTGACCAACCAAATAACATTAAACACAACTTATTACTATTTTCGATTGCGATAATAATATTGATTATAATTTCAGGATTAAGAAATAACGTTGGCGATACATCTGCATATATGCATTCTTATGAGATGAATAAATTTGATTGGAAAAATATTGACTATTCAGGGGATTTCGGATTTCATATTTATCAAATTCTTTTGCAAAAGTTATCTGACGATTCACAGATTCTAGTTTTTTTTACTGCACTATTAACTAATTTATTTATTGGTGTAACATTGTATAAATATTCAAGGTTGATAGATTTAAGTTTGTACGTTTATATTACCTCTGGGATGTTCTTAGTTTCAATGAACGGAATAAGACAATATCTTGCAGCTTCAATAATTTTTCTTTCTACAAAATATATATTAAGCGGTGAATGGTGGAAGTATTTTTTAGTGGTAATCTTCTCAGCAACTATACATAAAAGTGCACTTATTATGATTCCTATTTATTTCATAATTAGAAGGAAAGCATGGACAAAGATTACAATTGTATTACTAATTTCTGCAATTTTTATAGTATTGAGTTTTAACCAATTTACTGAACTTCTTTTTACAGTTATTGAAGATACACAGTATGGACAATATAGTGATTTTGATGGCGAAGGTGCAAATGTACTAAGAGTTTTGGTTAATTCAGCACCATTAATTATTGCTTTTGTTGGGAGAGAAAAACTTAGGCAAATCTTTCCGAATAGTGATTATATAGTAAATTTGTCATTATTAAGTTTGATATTTATGATTGTTGCCACACAAAATTGGATATTCGCCCGATTTGGTATTTATTTTGGAATATATAATTTAATTCTGATGTCTTGGATTATTAAGGTAATTAATAAAAGGGGCCAAAAGTTTATTTATTATGCAATTTTAGTATGCTACTTTATATATTTTTATTTTGAACAAGTGATTGGTTTGGGAATGGTTTATAGAAGTGATTATATTGAATTTTAATACGTTATTTAATGGAAGGTTGAACATATGAAAAAAATAAAAGTATTACATGTATTAGGTGGTTTATGGTGTGGTGGTACTGAAACTTTCGTTATGAGTTTATTTCGTAACATCGATAGAGAAAAGTTTGAATTTATTTTTCTAATTCACGAAGAAGAAAAAGCCCATTATGATGATGAGGTATTAGCATTAGGAGGTAAAATATACAGAATTAAAGGGCGTAAAGAAGTTGGGATTTTAAATTATATAATAACTTTGGTGAAAGTATTGAAAGAAATAAATCCTCATGTTATTCACTCACATGCTATGTTTAATTCTGGAGTTGTAATGTTTGCAGCATATTTGGCTGGAATAAAAAAACGCGTTTCACATGCACACAGTTCAAAAGATGAGGGAGGTAACCAATATGTTCGAATAGCATTCCAAAGTATTATGCGTTTTAATATAAATTTATTTTCTACCGATCATCTTGCGTGTAATGTTAAAGCTGGGGAATTTTTATTCAGGAAAAATGTACCAATAATTAATAATGGTCTAGATTTAGAAAAGTTCACTAGAAAGAATGTTAAACATCTACACTTCATTCGAAATGAACTTTCAATATCAGAAGATATGTATGTGATAGGATTTGTAGGTAGACTTGTAGAGGTAAAAAACCCTGTTTTTATTATAAACATTTTAGAAAAAGTTCTTGAAAACAAAAAGAATTCAATTGTTGTTATTGTTGGAGATGGACCACTTAAAGATGATCTCAAATCATTATTAGAATTAAAAGGCCTTACTAAATTTGTTAAATTTACTGGAAATCGAAGTGATGTTGCAAGTATTATGGATGTTTTTGATGTTTTAGTACTGCCTTCTTTATTTGAAGGGATGCCAATTGTAGCTCTAGAAGCCCAAGCTAAAGGTCTTCCATGTGTTCTTTCTAATAATATTCCTAGAGCTGTAGACCTGGGACTTGATTTAATAAAATTTATACCACTTAATAACGAGGAAAAATGGATTAGTGCCATAACAGAGAATAATCAAAAATTAAATGATTATATAAAAATAAAAGATGCATTTATGAGTAAAGGCTATGATATTCAAAGTGTATCAGCACAAATGTTGAAAATATATGGGATTTTAAATTAATTAAGGGGGATTAATTTGGATAGCTTATCGAGGGTATATTTGTCACCACCTCATATGAGTGGGAAAGAGCAAAAATATATAAAAAATGCTTTTGAAAGTAATTGGATTGCTCCACTAGGTCCAAATGTTGATGCTTTCGAAAATGAGATATCTAATTACTTAGGAGTCAAAGGTGCTGTAGCTGTTAGTTCAGGAACTGCTGCGATACATTTGGCTCTTTCTTTATTAGAAGTTGATTTTGGAGATACAGTTTTTTGTTCAAGCCTAACTTTTGTTGCAAGCGCAAATCCCATTCTTTACCAAAAGGCTCAGCCGGTTTTTATTGATTCAGAACCAGAAACATGGAATATGTCACCTATCGCTCTAGAAAAAGCATTAAAAGATTCCCTATATAATGGTAAGTTACCTAAAGCAGTAATAGTTGTTAACTTATATGGACAAAGTGCCAAAATGGATGACATTTTAGAGATTTGTAATTTTTATGGTGTTCCAGTAATAGAAGATGCTGCTGAATCACTAGGAACAATATATAAAGGGAGAAATAGCGGTACTTTAGGTAAGTTTGGAATTTTGTCATTCAACGGCAATAAAATTATTACAACCTCCGGTGGTGGAATGATAGTTTCAGATGACACGAATTTATTAATGAAAGCACGGTTTCTAGCAACACAAGCAAGAGATAATGCGAGACATTATCAACATAGTATTATGGGCTATAATTACCGAATGAGCAATGTTTTAGCGGGTATTGGAAGGGGGCAACTTGAAGTTTTAGATGATCGAATTAGCAGCAAAAGAAGGATACATGAAAAATACAGTATAGAACTGGGTCATATTAAAGGGCTTGAAATTTTAAAAGAAACAGATAGTACACGTTCTAACTATTGGCTAACAGTATTAACTATTAATGAAGATGAAATGGGTATAAATATTGATACCCTATTAAAGACATTTGATGAAAAAAATATTGAAGTACGCCCTGTTTGGAAACCGTTACATTTGCAACCACTCTTTAGAGGATATAAATATTTTTCGCATGGTACGATTAGTGTTAGCGATAAGTTGTTCAATTCAGGTATATGTCTTCCTTCTGGTTCAAATATGAGCGAAGAAGATCAAGATAGAGTCATTCAAGTTCTTAAACAATCTATGAAAATAAAGGTTTAGATACCCTAAATTGAGGGGGAACAGTATTGTCGTCTAATAATACAAGTATTCCTAAGATAATACACTATTGTTGGTTTGGTGGGAAGGAAAAACCAAGAATAGTAAAAAAGTGTATATCTAGTTGGAAAAAGTATTTAAGTGAGTATGAAATTATTGAATGGAATGAAAGTAATTTTGACTTAAATAGTAATCCGTATGTAAAAGAAGCATACGAATTAAAGAGGTATGCTTTTGTAAGTGATTATGTAAGAGTTTTTGTATTATTCAACTTTGGTGGCATTTACTTAGATACGGATGTTGAAGTATTAAAACCTTTTGATGACTTATTAAATCATGATTCTTTCTGGGGGTTTGAGGAGGGGAATTATATAGCAACCAGTACAATAGGTGCAGTTAAAGGAAATGAAATAATTAGAGCGTTCTTAGAATCATACAAAGAAAAAAAGTTAAAGAATGAAAACGGTGATGAAATTACAAACGTGGCAACTGTAACAGAAATCCTTAAACAACAAGGATTATTAATGAATGGGGAATATCAAGAAATTAAAAACATAGGAGCTTTCTATCCTCAAGAATATTTTTCCCCGTATGACTATATTAATTGTACGAAACGAATTTCAAGAAGTACTTATACAATTCATTATTTTTATAAAAGTTGGCTACCATTTAGTACAAGAATTAAAACCTTAATAAAAAAAATGTTATCAAGTTTAATTGGAGGAAATAATGTTCAAAGGTTAAGGGAAATATTACCGAATAAATATGGAGGTTAATTATATTGAAAATGAATGTGGTCTACTCTACAGATGATAATTATGCACAGCATGTAGGAGTATCACTTATTTCTTTATTTGAAAATAATTTGGAATTTGAACAAATAACAGTTTTTCTAATTGAAAATAATATTACAAATATAAATAAGAAAAAACTAAAGTCAATTTGTATAAGGTACAATAGGGCAATTCATTTTATTAACTTTAATATAATTCTAAATCAACTTAAGCTGAATATTAATAACTCAATTTCCATAAATGCTTACGCAAGATTGTTTTTATCAAGTTTTATAGATTCAAATATTAATAAGATACTATATTTAGATTGTGACTCGATTATAAATGATTCCTTAAGTGATTTGTGGAAATATAATATTAAAAATTATTATGTTGCTGGCGTAGCAGATACAGTAAGTGACTTAACAAAATTTAGTATTAATATGAGTACAGAAAATATTTATATAAATTCTGGGGTACTCTTAATCAATCTAAAAAAGTGGAGAGAAAATAACATTGAACAAAAATTTATAAAATTTATAAGTGACCGCCAAGGTAATGTCTTTCACCATGATCAAGGAGTATTAAACGGGACATTAAAAGAAAAAATTTTAGTACTTCCGCCAAAGTATAATGCAATGACAATATTTTTCACAATGAATAGAAATGAGATTTTCATTTACTATGGAATGAAAGAATATTGTTATAACGTTTCTGAGCTAAAAGAAGCTAAGGATAAACCTGTAATAATTCATTTTACTCCTGCATTTGTTAATAGGCCATGGATAAAAGGTTGTAAACACCCTTTTAATTATTTATACCAAAAATATTTAAAGATGTCACCATGGAAGGAAACTCAATTGCTTAAGGATCAAAGGAAATTAGGAGAAAAAATTGTGGCTTTTATGTTCAATTATTTTCCTTTTAAAGTAGCAAACAATATCACAAACTTTATATTTAAATAAAATTAGTAATATAGGAGAAATATATGAAGAAAAGTGTATTAATCAGTATGTACTCTATGAATATTGGTGGTGCAGAAAGAAGTCTGATAGGATTATTAGAAAGTTTTGATAGTACCTTATTTGACATAGATTTATTTTTATATAGACAAGAAGGAGAGTTCTTAGGATTAGTTCCAAAAAAAATAAATCTCCTGCGTAGTATTACAGAGTACACAACTTTTGAAAGACCAATTAAAGATGTATTAAAAGAAGGTCATTACTATTTAGGGTGTATGAGGATATTGGCTAAAGTCATAGCTAAATATGCTAGTCTAAATAAATCTAACTGTACCTATAAACAAATGCAATATACTTGGGAACTTTCTATGCCAAAACTCCCCAAATTAGAAAAAAAGTATGATTTAGCTATTAGTTTTCTTGGTCCACATAATTTTATCCTTGATAAAGTAGATGCAGATATAAAAATTGGGTGGAATCACACGGATTACTTTACAATTGTAAATCCAGATAGAAAGATTGATGAAAAAATGTGGGGAAAATTAGACTATATTGTAAATGTTTCTAAAGACTGCGAAGATTCGTTTTTAAAAGTTTTTCCTAGTTTAAGACATAAATCAATTGTTATAGAGAATATATTATCAGCGGAGTTTGTAAGAGAGCAATCCAACTATAATATCAAGGATGAAATGCCAGATGATGGAACAATAAAAATTTGTTCAGTTGGAAGATTCAGTGAAGCAAAAGGGTTCGATTTAGCAGTAATTGCTTGTAAAAAATTAGTTGATTTAGGTTATAAACTAAGATGGTATATAGTTGGCTATGGCGGGGATGAAAAATATATAAAGCAATTAATAAAGGATAATGAAATTGGCGAGAACTTCATTTTACTTGGTAAAAAAGTAAACCCATATCCCTATATAAAGGAATGTGATGTCTATTGTCAGCCATCAAGGTACGAAGGCAAGGCAGTAACAGTTAGAGAAGCTCAAATTCTTGGGAAACCTGTAGTTATTACTAGATATCCAACATCAAATAGTCAGGTTTGTGATGGAATAGATGGGATAATAACTTCAATTGGAATAGATGGGATAGTAGAAGGAATAAGGAAAATAATTGATAACAAGGACTTAAGAGAAAAACTTATTTTAAAAACTTTAAATACTGATTATAGCAACAGAGGTGAAATAAATAAAATCTATTCACTTTTAAAAATTATGTTAACTGCCTAGATTCGATAGAATACTAGGTTTTTATGTGTAAATTAATAAAAATTCATTTTCAATTTGGAGGGTTTTATGGAGAATGTATTATTGTTAGATACATCTGTGGGGTCGGATAACAAAGGTGACGACATAATAATGAAATGTGTTAGATATCATCTTTCCGAAATAACCAAAAATGCATATGTTTATACGTTACCAACACACGTATCATCCTTTCACTGGTATCAAGTAGCTCGTGGTTCAAATAAGGTAAAATCTTTTAAGAACTCTAAATACAAATTTGTTGGTGGATCTAATTTACTTACAATGGATATGTTAACCCATTTCCCTCAATGGAATATAAATATATTCAATTATGGACCGCTAGAAGGGAGTATATTAGTTGGGGTTGGGGCAGGACAAGGAAATAAAGTAAATAGATATACTAAAGCACTATATAATAAAGTTCTTTCGCATAAATACTATCATAGTGTTAGAGATGAAAGGACAAAACGCATCTTAGAGGAAATGGGTTTTAGGGCTATTAATACTGGTTGTGCAACATTATGGTCTCTTACGCCAGAATTCTGTAAAGATATTCCCATACAAAAAGCGGAATCGGTTATTTTTACATTAACAAGTAATCCTGAAGGACCACACAAACAAGACCAATTGTTAATAGACATATTAAAGAAGAACTATAAAAACATATATTTTTGGATACAAGGAGATCACGATTTAAATTATTTTAATCAATTTAATAATACAAAAAATATAAAAGTTGTGCCACCCACTATAGAAAATTACGAAAGTATTCTGAATTCAGAAGTAGACTACATTGGTACTAGACTGCACGGGGGAATCTTTGCTATGCGCCATAAAAAAAGGTCTATTATTATTGCAATTGATGAACGAGCCAGAGGAATGAATGAATCTTATAATCTTAATACAATAGAACGAAATGATCTTACTAATCTAGACAAGATGATAAACTCAGAGATTATCACAAATGTAAATGTAAATTACGACAATATTAATAAATGGATAAGTCAATTTAAAATTTAGCCTAATTATATTTTTATTCAAAATATTAAAATACGAGGGAATAACAATGAAAAGACGAATTAACCTTAGTGAAATAATTGTTAATAGAAATAGAATTGATTATTTTTTTAATATAGAAGGAGAGTTACAAAAGTATTTCAAACCAAGGAACCATTTATTTATTGATTACAATTTTGATATTTCTAAAACAAATAAAAGTATTTTGGCTATTCCATTTGTCTCAAATGTAATACCCTTGATATGGATCACTAATTCAAAATTAGAGATAGAATCATTGGATAAAACGTTTTATGAATGTCTTGATAACATAAAAAATGCCTATCAAGAAATGTATCCAAATGTCCTGTTTAAAGGTGAAATAATCGTTCGGAATATTGTGGAAAATGAATTTAAGCCTAAGAAAGAGGCCGCAGTTTTATTTAGTGGTGGCCTTGATGCACTTGCAACTTATTTAAGATATAAAAATTTAAATCCCTTTTTAATAACCGAATATGGATGGCATAATGAAGAGTTAAACGAAAGTGAATCTTGGAATGCAGATAAAAATAATGCTATTAATTTTGGGATTGAAAATAACCTCAAGAATATACTTATACAATCTAACTATGGAACTTTTTTGAATTATGAACAACTTGATCGTGAATTCAATAAGAAATTAGGTGACAGTTGGTGGCACGGCTTACACCACAGCCTTGCGATTATTTCTTCTGCTATTCCTGTTACATATAATTTGAAGGTAAGTTGTATATACATAGCAAGCTCTTTTCATCAAGGATATAAAGCTACATGTGCATCTGATCCAAGTGTAGATAACGAAATCAAGTATGCATCGGGAAGAGTATTTCATGACGCATATGAGCTCACTAGACAAGATAAAGTTAAATTGGTTACTGATTACTTTTCAAATATTAATAAGGATATTAATATTAGAGTTTGTTTCAAAAACGATAATAACTGCTGTAACTGTGAAAAATGTTTAAGAACTATATTAGGTATTGTTGCAGAAGGAAAAAGCCCGTTGGATTTTGGTTTTAATATCCAAGAAAATCTATCAGAGCATGTAAAGTTATTTCTCAAGAAAAATGTAAAATTTTTCACCCCTTCTAAAATAATGGCATGGGATATAGTTAGAAAAAGAATGAATGAAAATTCAGATAAAATCATACAGCGGGATTTATTAGAATGGTTTTTATATTACGATTTTCATGCGGAACGTAAAAAGTCATTGCTAAACTACAGGATAACAAATTTTTTTCCTATACTAGAGAGGAAGTTAAGAGAAAAATTATTCGGAGTTTTTCAACAAAACATTTGAAGGTAAATATATGAGAATAAAAAATTCATTGAATAATATGTTTTTTGGGCTGGTTGGTCAAATTATCAGTTTGGTAATGGGTTTTATTGTAAGAACAATTTTTATTTATAAGCTGGGAATAGAATATTTAGGCATTGATGGACTATTTACTAGTATATTAGTAATGCTTTCGTTAGCTAACTTAGGTTTCGATACCACCATGATCTATAGTTTATATAAACCTTTAGCTGAAAAGGATTATTATAAAATCCAAGCATTAATGAATCTGTATAAAAAAGCATATAGTTTGATAGGATTAATCGTACTAATTATTGGATTAATGTTATTCCCTTTTATTCCCCATTTAATAAATGGTCAGACTACGATAAGTAATATTAATATAATTTACCTTATGTTTCTACTAAATTCAGTTATGTCTTATTACTTTGTATATAAACAATCAATTATAATTGCAGATCAACAAAATTTTATTATCTCAAAAATACACAGTCTTTTCACCATAATTTTAAATTTTTCGGTAATTTTTTTATTATTGATTACCGGTAATTACCTTGTAATACTTTTTACACAAATATCTATAAGAATAATTGAGAATATATATATTGTTAATAAAGCTAACAATTTATACCCCTATATAAGAGAGAAAAATAATGCGAAATTATCCGATGGAGATAAAAAATCATTTTTTGGAAATTTATACGCGCAAATGCTATATAAAATAAGTGCAATAGTCATCGATGGAACTGATAATATCATAATTTCAATTTTTATAGGAATAAGTTCAGTTGGTATATATTCAAATTATTTATTAATTATGGGTACTATTGGAACTTTAATAAGTTATATATTTTATTCTATTACAGCAAGCGTCGGTAATTTAGTGGTTGAAGAAAGTAATGAAAAAAAATACTTTATCTTTCGTGTTATTAATCTTGCTAACTTTTGGATATATGGTTTCATAAGTATAAGCTTACTATTGTTATTTAATCCTTTTATAACCTTATGGTTAGGAGAGTCCTTTACATTTGAACAATATATTGTTATGGCTATTGTTTTAAATTTCTTCACAGCTGGTATGCAAAACGCTTCGACAACATATAGAGAAACAACAGGTTTATTTAAAATTGGAAAATACCGACCTATTTATGCAGCTGTAATAAATATCGCCGTTTCAGTTTTTCTTGTTCAATATATGGGTGTTGCAGGTGTTCTTTTAGGTACAGTAATTAGTAGACTATGTACATATTTTTGGTATGATCCATATGTTATTTTCAAGTATATTTTTCAAAAGTCTGTAAAAGTTTATTTTTTACAATACCTCTTCAATGTTACTACATTAATTGTTTCATTTATCTTAACTAGTTATCTAAGCAATTTCATCACAAATGGAACTTATTGGAATTTAGTAATTCAAGGTCTTTTATGTATATTAATTCCGAATCTACTTTTCTATTTAATTTTTAGAAAGACAAATGAATTCCAGTATCTATTAACTATCTTTATTATGATCTTTAAAAAGGTTATTTCGGTAAAAATTCTAAGAAAAAGAAAATTCACAAAAAAAACTCAGAAGGTACAACTTTAAGTGAATTCAAATCAAATTTAGCTTTTAATGGCTAGTATAAAAATTAAAGTATAACAAATGAAAGAGGTGACGAATAAGTGATAATAATATCTATTGTTGTTATAATTTTCATATCTATTTTTATATTAATTTGGAAAAGAAAGATAAATATCGCTAAATGGTCAATTAAAGTATTTAATTCCGAAAGCTTTATTGCAAGTCCTTTTCAGGACAACAGCATAAATAAACCAACTCTTAAGGCTTCCGATGTAACCGATATAAATGCTGAATTTGTAGCAGATCCATTTATTATTAAAGAGGGTTCAAGGTATTATCTGTTTTTTGAGGTTTTAGAGAAATCAACAAATAAAGGAGTTATAGGATTAGCAACAAGTGAAAATGGAGAAAAATGGAAATACGAAAAAATTGTTCTTAGGGAAACCTTTCATCTATCTTATCCACATGTCTTTAAATTTAATGAAAATTTTTACATGATCCCGGAATCTATAGAAGCTGACCGTATATTACTATATAAAGCTAAAAATTTCCCGCATGAATGGGAAATTGTTCATGAACTATTAAGAGGAAAATATGTAGATCCTACTATTTTTCAATATAAAAACAATTGGTGGATGTTTGCAGGTACAAGTAATAAGTTACATCTTTTTTCTTCTGCTAATTTAGAGGGAAAATGGATAGAACATCCCATGAGTCCAATAATAACTGGAAATAATAATATAACGAGACCGGGGGGGAGAGTAATAATAGAAAATGGCGAAATTTATAGGTATGCTCAAGATGGTCAACCATATTATGGTTTTGCATTAAGGGCATTTAAAATTAAAAAACTTTCAACTTCTTTATATGAAGAAGAGGAAGTTTCAATAAATCTTTATGGTTCTAGCAAGGTTAATGATTGGAGAAAAGATGGTATGCATAGTATTGACCAACTTAAAATTGAAGAAAACAAATGGTTAATTGCAGTAGATGGTCATATATTTAAGGAAGGGAATTATATTATATGGAAAGTAAAAAATATTATAGCAAAATTTAATAATTATAGATTGAAAGCTTTAAAATAAGATTACTATTTTATATTTTCACCTGATTAATTAATAATTACAAAAAAGCTAAAACAATTGAAGGGCTATGTATTAATAATACATAGTCCTTTTTGTGCTGTGCCGGTATGGGCTAACTTGGTGGTGATAGTCCACTACAGGTTTGGCAGTAGGAACTGTTAACTTATGGCAATGTTGTCCCACTGTATACGGAATCGAAAGTTTCGGTGGTGTGAGAGGTAGGCTTATCAATTAATGATTAGCCTACTACTCGATTGAAAATGAATTGGAGGTAACAAACATGAAAATATTAGTTACTGGTGGGGCTGGGTACATAGGAAGTCATACCTGTGTTGAGTTACTAAATGCTGGGTATGAGGTTATTATAGTAGATAATTTATCAAATAGTAAACTAGAATCAATACGAAGAATTAATGAATTAACAGGGAAAGTATGTAAATTTTATAAAGCGGATATTAGAGATAGGGAGTATTTAGAAAAAATATTTTCTGAAAATGAAATTAATGCAGTTATTCATTTTGCAGGACTTAAATCTGTTGGAGAATCTGTTTCCGCACCAATAAAATATTTTCAAAATAACGTAGTAGGTACTTTGAATCTGTGTGAAGTAATGGAGAAATTTGGGGTCAATAAGTTAGTCTTTAGTTCCTCTGCTACCGTTTATGGTGTACAAGAAAGTATACCCTTAACAGAAGAACTACCAATAAAAGCAAATAATCCATACGGAAGAACAAAGCTAATGATTGAGGAAATTCTGCATGATGTATCTAATGCTAACTCAAAATGGGGAATAGCGATTTTACGATACTTTAATCCAGTTGGAGCCCATATAAGTGGGAGGATTGGTGAAGACCCAAATGGTATTCCTAATAATCTTTTGCCTTATATAACAAATGTTGCTTTAGGAAAATTACCTAAATTAAATATATTGGGTAATGATTATAACACTTACGATGGTACAGGTATAAGAGACTATATACATGTTGTAGATTTATCACTTGGACACATTAAAGCTCTTGAAAGTGTAAATCGTAAAACAGGAGTAAACACTTATAATCTTGGAACTGGTACAGGATATAGTGTACTGGATATGGTTCACTATTTTGAAAAAACAACTGGGGTAAATATTCCATATAAAGTTGTTGGACGAAGAGATGGTGATATCGCAGTTAGTATTGCAGACCCATCAAAAGCTGAAAAGGAATTAAACTGGAAAGCAAAAAAAAATATCAAAGAAATGATTTTAGATGCATGGAACTGGCAAATTAACAATCCTAATGGATATTTAATAGAAGAATCATTATCTAATAATATTAAATGAGAATAAGTTGCAATATTGGTTTTAGGTCATTAATATTGAAAATCATGGGAAAAGAAAAAGGAGAAAGAAAATCTATGAATATCTCATATAATATAAACCAAGAGCAATTCAAGAAACTTTTATTAAATTTATATATAAAAGGTCAGGAATCTAACTTGGATGTTAAAGATTTAATAGAAGAAATAAGGAAACATCTTCTTTTATTATCTACAAATAAAAAATAAAAAATGGGTAAATAACTATTGTTTTTATAATTAATGAAAGAAGTGGAACTTATTGAAAAGATTATTTGACTTTATTTTTGCATTAAGTATGTTAATACTTTTTATGCCAATAATTATAATAACAGCCTTATTAATTAAAATCAAACTTGGATCCCCTATACTTTATAAACAGAATCGTCCGGGTTTAAATGGAAAGCCTTTTACAATCTATAAATTTAGAACTATGACAAATGAAAAAGATCAAAATGGAAACTTGTTGTTAGATGACAAAAGATTAACTACTTTAGGTAAATTTATGCGTAAACATAGTTTGGATGAAATGCCACAACTTTTAAATGTACTTAAAGGCGATTTAAGTTTGGTGGGACCTAGGCCATTAAAAATGGAATATTTATCGCTCTATAACTCTTTTCAGAAAAGGCGACATGATGTTAAACCTGGGATTACTGGTTGGGCTCAAATCAATGGAAGGAATGAAATTAGTTGGGAAAAAAGATTTGAATTAGATGTGTGGTACGTTAATAATCGGTCATTTATCTTAGACTTGAAGATCTTATTGATAACAATAATAAAAATAATTAGATCCGAAGGCATAAGTCAAGAAGGTCATGTAACTATGACAGAATTTAAGGGAAATAAGAAAGAAAGTGGAGTTATCTAACAAAATTTTACTAGATATTTCATTTTGTAATTAATCGAAAAAGATGGGTAGGAAAAAATATGGACTTTATGATAAATAACCGAAATAGTAAAAGAGAAAATATATTTGATTTTCTTAGAAGTATATTTATGTTATTTGTTTTTTTACGACATTTTTACCTTACTATACCCGGAAACTATGACTACATGCAGTATCTTAGTCCGTTTGCTGAACTTTTTGTTGGATTGGCTGGTTTTATGGTAGGAATGATTTATTTATATAGAAATAATGATTATTATTTGTTAAAAAGAGGGTTAAAAATATTACTTGTATTCTACATTGTTGCGATACCCTTTACTATTGGAAAATCAATTTTTCTAGATCAATCGAACCAACCAGTTTCCGAAATAATATTAAAAGTAATTTTGATGATGGAAGATCCTACAGCAATAAACATATTGAGGTTTTATGGATTAATTTTTTTAATGTTACCAATAATTCTTTGGTTTTACAGGAAGGTACAAAAAACTACTATTATATCTTCGATATTTATTTTCTTTTTGAGTAGTATTTTGTATTATAGTCAATCAAGCAAAGAGAGCAGCTTCTTTATTTCTCAAACTCTCATGATGTTGGTCCAATGGCAGTTGTTTTTTGTTATAGGAATTAAACTGGGTGACTTATATAAAACAAATGAATTTAAAAAACTTTTACCAAGCATGACGAGAATTTATTTTGTTTTAGCTCCCTTAGCTCTAATAATACATTTAACCTGGTTCAGTGAATCAATTGTTAAATTTCCATACACGTATGGGAAATTACTGAATACGTTCTATTTGGCTCCTATTTATGTATTTATTTTATGTTTTATTTACCAAAAGGCAAAAGGTAGCTATATTGATAAATTCATCAGGGTTGTTGGAAGAAACTCACTTTTTGCGTTTATATTGTCTGAAATAATAAGAATCGGTGTAATTAAATTACCGATTACAATCTTTAGTATACAGCTTTCAGAATTTAGTAGTTTTGTAATCGCTATAATTACTTCATTTATTTTAATTTATGTAATATATCTATACGAATATATTAAAAAGAGTGAACATATTAGTTTGGGAATAAATAAATTTCAAAAACTTATTATAAAAGTTCCAGGAAAGTTCAAGTTAAATAGAACTGCATCTAAATAGTGAATAAAAACAAAATGTTCTTTACAAAGAACAACGTTAGAGTTATTATACATTATAAAGGACGATTTCTTTTAGTAAACTTAAGTTCCAAAATTTTTTTATTATAAAGAGGAGGTGGTTTTATGAAAGTAAAATTTGAAAAACTTTCAATAAAGGGTATTGCCACTGCAATACCACGAAACATATTAGATTTAAAGTCATCATTAAGTTCTTTATACGGAACGGCTGAAGTTAATAGAATAATAGCTAGTACTGGTATTGAACAGATACGAGTTGCAGGTGAAAATCAATGCGCATCAGACTTTTGTGCTACTGCAGCTGAACGGTTATTTTCAATTTTAGAAATAGATCCATTAACCATTGATGGTCTAGTATTTGTTTCACAAACTCCTGATTATAAAATACCTGCTACCAGCACCATTTTACAGCATAAACTGGGTTTACCCACTACTGCTGTAGCCTTTGACATTAATTATGGATGTTCTGGATATGTTTATGGGTTATATCAAGCATCAATGCTTGTAAGTTCTGGTGGTTGTAAAAGAGTCTTAGTCTGTGTTGGTGATGTAACAACTAAATTAGTATATCCAGAAGATCGTTCTGTGAGGATGGTATTTGGTGATGGAGGTAGTGCAACTCTTGTTGAAAGAGGAGAGAACACTTCATATTTCAACCTAAAAACTGATGGTTCTGGTGCTAAGCATTTAATTATTCCTGCAGGTGGAAGTCGCAATCCAATTAGTGATAAAACATCAATTCCATATGAGACTAATGATGGAAATATACGGACTGAAGAAACTGTTCATATGAATGGGATGGAAATAATGAGCTTTGCACTACGGGAAATACCAATAATGGTTGATGAACTATTAGAATATGTGAATTGGAATAAAAATGATGTAGGGATATTTGCACTTCATCAAGCCAATAAATTTATGCTTGAATATCTACGTAGGAAAATGAAATTAGATAAAAGTACAGTTCCTATTGCAGTAGAAACTGTAGGTAATACAGGACCTGCTTCAATACCACTTATGCTTAGTTTAAAAAGCCAGGAACTGCGTGAAGGAAAACAGCTCGATAAAATAGTTTGTTGTGGATTTGGTGTTGGTTTATCTTGGGCAGCGTGTACCCTCGATCTATCTTCAACAGTCATATTAGGGCCAATAGAATGTTAATAATTCCCTATTAAAGCGAGGTAATAAAATGCGAGGTAAGATTTCTAATATTGTATTAGCGAATTTAAAAGATTTTAATGAGACCTTTGAAAAGGATATTCCAATTGAATTAGGTGAAAGTATTCCGCTATTTGGAAAAGATGGGGTGTTGGATTCACTTGGATTAGTTTCATTGATTGTCATGATTGAGCAATCAATAGAAGATGAGCTTGACATTTCTATAATTTTAGCAGATGAAAAAGCAATGTCCCAAAAATCTAGTCCTTTCCTTACCTCTGGCACATTAATTGAGTATATTCTTACTATTTTAGACAAGGAGAGTCAATTGTGGATAAGCCAGTAACATTAATTACGGGTACTCGTAAAGGAATAGGTAAATATTTAGTTGAGCATTTTGTAAGACAAGGACATAACGTAATTGGATGTAGTAGGAGTAAACCAGAATGGAGCATTGAGGGTTATGAACATTTTCTACTTGATGTTGCTGATGAGCTTGCTGTAAAAAAGCTTTTTTTTTCGATTAAAAAGAAATTTGGAAAATTAGATAATTTAATTAATAATGCTGGAATCGCATCTATGAATCATTTTCTATTAACTCCGGTTTCAACAGTACATCAAATCTTAAATACAAATGTAGTTGGAACATTTTTGTTTAGTCGAGAAGCGGCGAAACTAATGCAAAAGAACAGGTACGGAAGGATAGTTAACTTTTCAACTGTTGCAGCACCGCTTAAACTTGAAGGGGAAGCTATTTATGCTGCTTCTAAAGCTGCTGTTATTTCATTTACCGAGGTTATTTCTAGAGAACTTTCTTCTAGTGGAATTACAGTAAATACGATTGGGCCAACGCCAATTGAGACCGATTTAATTCGTTCTGTACCAAAAGAAAAGCTAGAAGAATTATTGAAAAAGCAAGCTATTTCTAGGTATGGTACTTTTGAAGATGTGGCTAATGCAATTGAATTTTTTCTTAAAAAAGAGAGTTCTTTTATTACTGGGCAAACATTATTTCTTGGAGGAGTATAATGTATATCGATTTTATAATAGATCAATTTAAGTTGAATGTTGATAAGGATGCACTGGTTTGGAAAGATAAGACAATTGCTTATGGAAAATTAATTGAATTGGTAGAAAAATGGAAGCGGCGATTAGTAAAAGAAAATTTCTGCGAGGGCAGTGTTGTAGCTCTAGATGCAGATTTTTCCCCATCATCAATTGCTCTATTTTTAGCATTAGTAGAATCAAAGTGCATAATTGCATTACTAAGTAAAGCAGTAAAGGAAAAGAAAAATGAATTCTGTGAAATCGCAGAAGCAGAATATATTATTTCTTTAGATTCTGATGATTGTGTGTCATTTATAAAGGAAGATAAAAAAGCAAAACATAAAATATTAAATTATTTAAAAGGAGTCGGACATCCAGGTTTAATCCTTTTTTCTTCTGGTTCAACAGGAAAAAGTAAGGCTGCAGTTCATGATTTAGTTCCTTTATTAGAAAAATTCAAAACTAAAAGACATGCAAAACGTACGATGGCATTTTTACTATTTGATCATATTGGTGGAATTAATACAATGCTATATACATTTTCTAATGGTGGATGTTTAATAACTGTTTCAGAACGTTCTCCTAAATTAGTTTGTTCAGCCATTGAAAAGTATGGAGTTCAGTCATTACCAACTTCACCAACTTTCATTAATCTATTAATGCTAAGTGAGGCTTATAAAGACAGCGATTTAAGTAGTTTAGAATTAGTTACTTATGGCACTGAAGTTATGCCTGAATCAACATTAAAGAAGTTTCATAGTTTATTCCCACAGATACGTTTATTACAAACATATGGCCTTTCTGAAGTTGGAATATTACGTTCAAAATCAAAATCTTCCGATTCCTTATGGGTTAAAGTAGGTGGTGAAGATTTCCAAACACGTGTTAGAAATGGAATGCTAGAAATAAAAGCAAAATCTGCCATGTTAGGTTATTTAAATGCATCATCACCATTTACCAAAGATGGATGGTTTATGACTCAAGATGAGGTAGAGGTTGATGGTGAGTACATTAAAATTCTTGGAAGGTCATCTGAAATAATTAATGTAGGCGGAGAAAAAGTTTTTCCAGTTGAAATTGAAAATATTGTCCAATTGATGGAAGGAGTTCAAGAAGTTGCAGTAAGTAGTGAGCCAAGTCCAATTACAGGCCACATTGTAAAAGCAGTCGTAAAAATTTCAACTGAAGAAAATATTAGTGAATTCAGAAAACGTATGTACAAATTTTGTGCTGATAAACTACCAATTTATAAAATACCACAAAAGTTGGTATTAGTAGATGATTGGATCCATAATGATAGATTTAAAAAGATGAGAAGGGGGTAAAATAGTATGAAAGAATTTTTAAATGAATTATCAGAGTTATTAGAAATTGAAGTATCAGAATTAGTGGATTCCTACAAATTTGATGAAAATGAAAATTGGGACTCATTGACGCTGATATCAGTAATTGTAATTATTGATGAACACTTTAAAATTTCATTAACAAATGATTCTCTTCGAAAATGTAATAATTTAGGGGAGTTATTAGGTTTAATTAATGGCAAGATTGGTAAAGTAGAAGTCTAGGCTTCATAAAGATTAGAAAAAGGAAGAGAGTTATGAATAAAAGGATTGTTATTGTCGGTGCAGGTGGCTTAGCAAGAATGATTTATAGTTGGTTACCCGATTTCTTACAAAACGAAAACTGGGAGTTTAGGGGGTTTATAAGTGATAAATTAAGTGATCTTCAGAATTATAACTATGATGAGTCAATTATTAGTAAGATCATAGATTATTATCCAGAAGAAAACGACGTATTGGTAATGGCTATTGCAGATCCTAAAAATAAGATGAAAATAGCAAAGATGTTAGAGAGCCGTGGAGCTACTTTTATAACCCTTATACATCCGACCTCAATCATAGGGCTAAACGTAAAAATTGGGCGTGGTTGTGTGATTTGTCCTAGAAGTATTTTAACATGTGATATTGAAATTGAAAATTTTGTATTTATTAATATAAATACTACTGTTGGACATGACGCCAAGATAGCTGATGGGGTTACAGTTAATGCTCATTCTGATGTTACCGGTAATACCACTCTTGGAAGAGGAGTATTTCTTGGGAGCCATTCAGTAATAACTCCAAATGTCAAAGTTCAAGACTTTGCAAAAATTGGGGCAGGGAGTATAGTTGTTACTCACGTAAAAGAGGAAACTTCAGTATTTGGAATTCCGGCAAAACGAATTTAATTCTATTATATTTTAAAAATTCTTCACAGGGAGAAAGGGGTGGAGAAATTTGAAAAAAATAGTTGCAACAGGAATAGCTTTTGGACTTTCAATAGCAGCAGTAAACTTAATAAATGGAATTGAAAGGTATAATAAAGCTTTGAAAGAAAATAGTGGATTACCATTTCAAAAAAAAACCACAAAATGGATTAATATTAAATGAAAAAGATGTTTTAACGACTAATGAATGTATATTTATCAGAGTGTCGACAAACGACATTTGGGAATCGCCATATTCCCAAATGTCGTTAATGTAATACCTTTATTATTTAGAAACAATTATTCTTCTTAAGAAAGCTATCTTAATCGCAACCCCATGCAACACAAATATAATTGTGTTCAAAATGTTAAAGAATAACCACCTCTGATAAAATCACGGTTATCAAAGGAATGGCTTGGTGAGAAAAATGAGGAGAATGTTAAGATATTTTTTCATTGCTATTTCTTTACTTATAGTTATTATTGTTTATACGATATGGGACAATAACCAAATAAAAACTGTAAAAAAAGAAATACTAATAGAAAATTTACCTAAGGAATTAGATGGATTTACAATTCTACAAATTTCTGATCTGCATGAAAAAGAATTCGGAAAGAATCAAGCTAAACTGGTAAATAAAATTAATTCATTATCGTATGATGCTTTGGTGTTCACTGGAGATATGTTGAAAGAAAATAATAGTAAAAATTATTATCCCTATTTTACTTTAATAGAAGGGATAGAAAACAAAGATTTTTCAATGTTTGTACCTGGAAACACGGATCCATCTCCGTATGATTTTGATGGTAATTTGAATTATAAAAAAACAAAGTTTGTAACAGAAATGGAACAAAAAGGGGTAATACTATTAGAATCCTCTTTTGTCGTCGAAAAAGGTAATTCAAAGGTGCATTTCGTTGACTTTGATTTTTCAATACAAAATGAAAGATATATCGAATCTTTAAAAATGAAACTTAATCAAGGCGACCCTAAAAGTAGTGAAGTAATAAAGTATAAAATCAAATTGTTTAATGAATCGCCTGCAATTGAAAACCTTGATAGTAAAGATGTTGTTATTGCATTAACACATTTTCCTGTCGTAGACCAACATTTGGATAGTATTCTTTCAAACTCTCTAACGTCATTGAGAAGTTATGATTTAATTATAGCCGGTCATTACCATGGGGGGCAGATTCGTTTGCCGTTCTTTGGGGCATTATTTGTCCCGGAAGCATGGTATGATATGGGTGGCCTTTTTCCTCCAAAGAATAGGGTAAAAGGTTTATGGGAATATAGAAATATAAAACAATATGTTAGTACCGGACTAGGAAGTAGTAAGGCAAATAAATTATTCGAATTCCGGCTTTTTAATACCCCAGAAATAAATTTATTAATTTTGAAAAGTAAGAGCAGATAGTCTTTACACTTCCTTTTGGACTAACATCCCTTTATCTTAAAGGGCAAGGTGCAATTATTTCTATTACTCACAGAAAAAATTTATAACACATCATTTTAGATTGCAATAAGCTTGCGATACCTGAGGATATGTGTAATGACTCTTGGCATGGCAATAAATAATTTTTATGGATATGAAAGCGAAAAAAGTCAGTTAGAATCATATCAAACAAAGTAATGTTTTTAATAATTTTATATAATAGGTTCATATTAAATAAAATGGTATTTTTTATAAAAATGTGTTATTAAGAACAAAAAAACAAATAGTTAGAACCTCTTATAATATATTATTTGTGAGTTTATAGAGCAGTAGGATAATTTTAGTATAACATTGAAAATGATGTGAGAATCTACGTGAAAGCATATTAGATGTTTAAGCTATTTATATTTAAATGCTGAAAACTATACTAATAATTTTCACTTAGTTACAAAGATTATATTCTTAATAACAAACATGGAAATTAGTACTTTTGTATTGGAGAAGATATGATGAGTGCGATTGCTGGGATATATTACGTAAAAGAAGCTATTCCCAAGAATCTTGGTATACGAATGATGCAAACATTAAGGAAGTTTCCAGCTGATGATGTTAGGATATGGGACCAAGAAAATGTATTTTTGGGTTGTCACGCCCAGTGGATTACACCCGAATCGATTGGTGAGCAATTACCTTTTTATGATTATGATAGACAATTGGCAATTACGTCTGATGCTATGATTGATAATCGTGAAGAATTGTTTGATAGATTAGGAGTTCATCGTGAAGACAGAAACATAATGCCAGATAGTCAATTGATTCTTCTTGCCTACTCGAAATGGGGTGATGAAGTTCCTAAACATTTGATTGGTGATTTTGCATTTATGATTTGGGATGAAAAAAAACATAAACTATTTGGAGCGAGAGATTTTTCGGGTGCAAGAAGTCTTTATTATCACGAAAATGATCAACGATTTGCATTTTGTACAGTTATGGGACCTCTGTTAAAGTTGCCTTTTATTAAAAAGCAATTAAATGAAGAGTGGCTAGCAGAGTATTTGGCAATTGCCAATATGATAGATTCAGTTGAAGTGTCAAAAACGGTCATTAAGGATATCCAACAAGTTCCGCCTTCACATTCGATTACTGTATCAAATGGAAAAGTAACACTCTCTAAATATAATGTACTTTTTTTTGATAAAAAAATTAGATTTAATAAAGATGTTGATTACACAGAGGCTTTTCGTGAAATTTTTCAGAAGTCAGTAGATTCAAAGTTAAGAACATTTAAATCAGTTGGATCACAATTAAGTGGTGGACTCGATTCGGGATCGGTTGTTAGTTTTGCTTCTAGAATTTTACAAAAACAAAATAAAACATTACATACCTACAGCTCAATCCCTGTGGAAAGTTTTAACGACTATACACCAAGGCATCATCTCACAGACGAACGTCCATTGATCCGTGCAACTGTTGATTATGTTGGGAATATAGAAGACAACTATTTAAGTCTTAATGGCAATAATTCATACACTGATATCGATGACTGGTTAGAAATTATCGAAACTCCCTACAAGTTTTTCGAGAATTCATATTGGGTAAAGGGGATTATTGAGCAAGCAAGTAAAGATGAAATTGGGATTTTATTAAGCGGAGCACGAGGTAACATTACGATTTCCTGGGGACCAGGATTAGAGTATTTTAGTTATTTATTAAAGAATATAAAGTGGGTTCGATTTTCCCATGAACTAAAGTCTTATAGTAGAAACATGGGGGTAGGAAGGTTAAAGCTGCTTTCCGTTATAAGAAAAAGGGTATTTCCTTTTTCTAACACTAGAGACGACTATCGTTTTCCGATGCTTATACATTCTGACTTTGCTGAAAAGACGGGTGTATTTAAAAAACTTCAAGATTATGGACTAAGAGAAGGTGGAAGGTTTCCTGAATTCGATATTTCTAGAGAAAGGAAATACTTCATTGGTAATGAATATGTTTGGAACGCAAATGGGACCTCTTTTTCGAAATTATCTTTACAATATGGGGTAATGATGCGTGATCCTACAAATGATATTCGTGTAATAAATTATTGTATGTCCCTTCCTCTAGATCAATTTTTTAATAACGGTTTGGATCGAGCTCTTATCAGAAGAGCAACAGAAGGATTTTTACCGGATAATGTGAGATTAAATCAAAAAATTCAGGGTGTTCAAGGAGCAGATTGGGTTCATCGTATGGCACCGTATTGGACAAATTTAATTTTAGAAGCAAAACAAATGCTTATAGATAAAGATATACCTGCATATTTGAATATGGATACTTTAAGAAAGTCACTTTCTAAAGCAATGGAATATCCAACTGGGGATACTATACCTAGTCCTGAAATTCGAACTCTACTACGTAGTATAATCGTCTATCGATTCCTTAAATCATTAAGACTTGAAGGAGGTGAGACTTATGAAAAAGAAATGGAAAGAGCCTACACTAGAATTGTTGGATATTAGAGAGACTATGTGGGGGAGTTGGGAAGGTGGCCATGATTTATTATTCGACAAGGATGATAAAGGGTGGGTCCCAGACGATACTATTGGGCCTATTTTTGGTGGCGGCGACAATAGAAGTTAATCTAACTAATAAGAAAGTGTTGATTTTTACTTAAAATATCACTTTCTATCACGTAGAATATTATAAAAATAGCATTAACTAATTATTATCAGTAATTCCATTAACCCTTATACAGATCAATTTGTATGAGGGTTATTCATATTATGAAAAAGTAATCATTCTTTGAAGAAAATATTATTAAAATTATAAGTATTTTGTGCTTCACTTATCTAAACAAATTGTTCTGCTCTTAAAACTAAGATAATATCAAATGATGCATTTTTAGTGGTATTATTTTGTGAATTCTTTTCAATTTAGGATTAGATAAATATAACACAACTACCCCAGAGATCGAAGTTAATTATGATAATTTGAAATGGCGAATCAAAGATATTTTATTAATTTTAAACTATTCATTTTGAATGATGCGTACATAAACTCAATTAATGAAAAGATAAAATCGAATAAGCACTTATACACATACACATAGGACATTTAGAATATTATAAAAGGCTTTATAAAAATTTGCAAACAGTTAACAAAAAAAGAAGATAATCATATCTTAGTTGCACCAACACATTGATAGTTGTTTTCATTTCAAAGAAAATGAATGCATAGTGGATATTGATTTAATTCTTGCTGGCCATTACCATGGAGGACAAATTCGTTTGCCCATTTTTGGCGCAGTTTTCGTACCAGAATCGTGGAGTGAAAATAATGGATTGTTTCCCCCACGGAAAGGAAAAAAGGACTTTGTGAATACCGAAATTTACAACAATGTGTGGTGCGGGTCTTGGTAGTAGTAACGCAAGACCATATTTAAATTTCCATTTTTTTAATACTCCAGAAATAAATGTTTAATTCTTAAATCAAAATAATTCCTTCAATTAATTTTAAAAGGTCGTTGACTTCATAATGGAAAGATGATAAATTTTTCATGTGTGTTCTTAATAAAGAAACGAATCTCATTTTTATTACTGCATTTCTACAATATATAAAAAACTTATAGCTTTGATGTTCTTTATAATGAATATAATGAATCAATTGGGGACAATTTAGGAAGTTAATTAAAATATTTAGTCAGTATTTTGGCATTTAGTATTTTGGCATTTAGATAGTAAAAATAATAGGACATTTTAATAATTAATAAGATGGTGGACTTATGTTGACAGCTAATAAAGTTTATACCTATAAGGGTTTTGGATTATATATAACAAGTCAAATTCAATTACCCGAGATGCCACTAATCAACATGGATTATTACAGAAAAGATCTACATATAGAGGTAAAAGAATTAAGGATGAAGTGCTCAAAATTAAGTGAAGTGGCTCCCTACTTTTATTTTAAAGAAAGTCAAGTCATTTTTACAGTTCCTAATGTAGCGATATATCAAATTGAAAATGGAAATAAGATTATTGTGTCACCGCTAAATGGGGTAAGAGAAAACCAGGTTCGCCTTTATCTACTCGGAACATGTATGGGTGTTCTTTTATTGCAGAGACAAATTCTCCCTTTACACGGTAGTGCCATTGAAATTGACGGGAAAGCATATGCAATTATTGGTCATTCAGGTGCAGGCAAGTCAACTCTTGCAGCAGCATTTCTTGAGAGGGGCTATAAATTAATAAGTGATGATGTAATCCCGGTTTCCATAAATAATGAAGGAATTCCAGTTGTAGCTCCAGCTTATCCACAACAAAAACTATGGCAAGAAAGTTTAGATCAATTTGGAATGAGTTCTCAAGGTTTTCATCCGATTATTGATAGGGAGTCAAAGTTTGCCATCCCAGTTCATGCAAGGTTTTGTTCAGAAAAAATGCCTCTAGCAGGAGTATTTGAACTTGTCAAAACGGAAGGTGTTTCGATAAAAATGAATTCATTATTGAACCTTAAAAGGTTACAGACACTATATATGCATACATATCGAAATTTTCTTATTGAACCTCTTGGTATGCTTGAATGGCATTTTAATCTCTTAGCGAAAATTTCTCCAAAAATTACTATACTTCGTTTGGAGAGATCAGATAGTTTCTTTTCGGTTAATGAACTAACTTCACATATTCTCTCAACTTTAAAAAATAAGGAGTAATCTATGAGGAACTTAGTAATGGAGGCTGAAAATTGAATCACATCCTATATTTTTATAAAAAATTAAGATTGTATGCAGGTAAAAAACTCTATTATAACCTCCTTGCAATGGTTCTTATTAGCTTTCTTGATGGAATTGGAATAATAATGTTAATTCCAATAATTAGTATGAGTGGCATTTTAAACATCGATTCGGATGAGATGCCTGTTTCCTTTGTGTTTGAATATTTAAATAATATTGAAGGTGGCTTTAGCTTTACTATAATTCTAATGGTTTTTGTCATCATAGGATTATTTCAAAACCTTATACAAAGATTTTTAACCATTCAAAACGCAAAAATTCAAGATGGTTATTTTAGAAAGCTCCGCATCGAAACGTATAGTGCTTTAATGTATTCAAATTGGGCATTTTTTTTAAAAAGAAGAAAATCAGACATTATTAATTCTTTAACTGCTGAGATTGCTCAAGCAAGTGCAGGAACTAATGCGTTTTTACAATTTATAACAGCAATTATTTTTACTATTATTCAAGTTATTATTGCTTTTATTTTGTCTCCAAAAATTACTGTTTTTGTTTTGCTTAGTGGTTTTATCTTAACCATTTTTTCATATAGATTTATTAGAAAATCCAGAGCGTTAGGCCAGCTAAATTGGGAATTTGGTCAAAATTATTTAGCTGGAATTACAGACAGTTTTAATGGTATAAAGGAAATTAAAAGTAATAATCTTGAGGAATCCCGTATTAATTGGTATAGCTCAATAACGAAACAATTACACGATGAGCGAATTAAATATACAAAGCTTAAATCCTTATCTCAATTTTATTATAAAACCGCCTCGACAATACTGATTGCTATTTTTATTTTTTTATCTGTTACATTCTTTCACGCTGAGGTTGCTCACTTAATGCTTATCATAGTTATTTTCTCGAGGCTTTGGCCAAGAATCACATCAATACAGGCTGGATTAGAACAAATGGCAACCATCGTCCCAGCTCTAAAAGCCGTTATTAGGTTACAACAGGAATGTATGCAATCCAAAGAAGTAGCAGCTAATATTGAACAAAGTGCTCTCGATATTACAAGTGGAATAGAATGTAAAGAAGTATACTTTCGTTACAGTAAAATCGATGAAGACCATGCTCTAAAAAATATAAATATTTTTATTCCAGCTAACAAAATGACTGCCATTGTCGGTAAATCGGGTGCAGGAAAGAGTACACTGATTGATTTATTAATGGGATTAAATCAACATGAGAAAGGTCAAGTGCTTATTGATGGGGAACTTTTGTCCAGTTCTAATATTTTGTCATTAAGACGATCAATCAGTTATGTACCACAAGAGCCATTCTTATTTAATGGTAGTATTAGGGACAATTTATTAATTGTAAACCAAAATGCAAGTGAAGAAGATATTTGGAAGGCTTTAGAATTTTCCTCAGCTGCTGAATTTGTGCAAAAATTACCTCAAGGGATCGATACATTAATCGGTGATCGGGGAATTAGGTTATCCGGTGGAGAGCGTCAAAGAATAGTACTTACAAGAGCTATTTTACGTAAACCATCAATTCTTGTCCTAGATGAGGCAACAAGTGCATTAGATTCCGAGAATGAAACAAAAATTCAAGAAGCGATTGAAAGATTAAAAGGAAAAATGACAGTAATTGTTATTGCACATCGATTATCAACAATAAGGAATGCAGATCAAGTAATCGTGTTGGATGAAGGAAGAGTAATACAAAAAGGGGAATTTAAGCAACTTGCAAGGGATAAACAAGGGATGTTTAGTAATTTACTAAATAAGCAGATGAAGGCAAGTTTATAAATGTTTTGTTCTTTATTAAGAAAAAAACGAGGAGGTACATTATGATTAAGAATCAAACAATTTCATTAAATAACACCGTTTCACAATCCGAAGGCAACATTGTAAGTAACATGGGCGAAGAAAAGGTAATGTTGAGTGTTCAAAATGGTAAGTATTATAACTTAGGAGAAATTGGAGGAGAAATCTGGGATCTAATTGAGAGCCCTAAATCTGTAAATGAAGTGATTTCTTCTTTAGTCAATGATTACGATGTGACCCAAACTGAATGTGAAGAGCAAGTACAATCTTTTCTTGAACACTTATATAATGAAAAACTAATTGAATTGAAATAAGAGGTGACATGAAAATTAATAAAAAAATTAAGAAGTTTTTTACTCTTGATTTTGCTACGAAAGTGATTTTAATAGAAGCTTATTTTTATTTAGCCTTGGGTCGTATGTTAAAAGCATTACCTTTTGCAAAAGTTGCACCTACTTTAGGGGTGGCTTTGAAGGAAACATCTTATAAGAAAAATGTTTCTAATATGAAGGAATTGAAAAATGTGGCAAATGCGATTCAAATCATGAGTAGGTACACATTTTGGGAGAGCCAATGTCTAGTTAAAGCGTTTGCTGGGATGAAGATGCTTGAAAGACGACAAATAGAGAGTACCCTTTATCTTGGTACTGCAAGGGATGAGAAGGGGAGTATGATTGCTCACGCTTGGTTAAGAAGTGGAAGCTTTTATGTGTCGGGTTCAGAAGGAATGGAAAAATTTGCGGTTGTTGGCATGTTTGCAAAAAGAGTTCGTAATAATGGGGTCAAGGGAGATCGAAATGAACAACATTTATCAACTTGATGTTACAAAGGTTCCTAAAGAACTTACCTTTCTATTAGATATTATTAAAATGGAAACCGTAACTGATATTACGGAAAAATATAAGAAATCCCTTGATCAAATGGACTGGGAACACTTTCTTAAATTGATTCTTCACCACCGTCTATATCCACTTTTATATTCAAAGATTAAAGTATTAGAAGAGAGTAAGGTCCCAACGAAAGTCGTAAATTCGATTTCGCATTATTATCAAAAAAATACGTTTCAGATGCTGCATCTTTGTGGACAAATGGAGTATGTGAGTAGATTGTTTATATCAAATGGAATCTCTCCTTTGTTTTTAAAAGGTCCCGTACTTGCTACAGACCTTTATGGTGATATTTCTCTACGTACTTCTGGAGATATAGATGTTCTTATTCCGATCGAAGACTTAGAAAGAGCTGAAGAGCTTCTTAGTGAAGAAGGGTACATAAAGGATGAATATATTCAATCCGTTCTGAATGATTGGAAGTGGCGACATCATCATTTTACTCATTTTCATCCGAAAAAGAGGATAAAGCTTGAAATCCATTGGAGGCTAAACCCAGCTCCAACAAAAGAGCCTAGTTTTCAAGAATTATGGAACAGAAAAAGAGTAAGCACGATTACGAAGTATCCAGTTTATATTTTAGGTAGTGAGGACTTGTTTTTCTTTTTAATAACGCATGGAGCTAGGCATGGTTGGTCAAGGTTACGCTGGTTATTCGATATCCATATGCTTGTTCAAAAAGATCTTCATTGGTCAACACTTCGAAATTTAGTACAAAAATATAAAACTACACATCTAGCAGGGCAAACCTTGATTCTTTCGGCTAATTTATTGAAAACAAAAATAACGAAAGAGATGAAGCCGTTCATCAAAAGTACCCGAAGTCAATTGTTGGCCCAGCAAGCAATCTTTTATATTGAGAGAATGATAAATTTACATACAGAACCAGTCCCCCAGGATATTTCAAAATATCATTCACGCCATTTATTTTCACTTATGTCAATCCAACAAAAGTTTATGTTTATTTTAAGTACATTGCATCCTTATTATATGGACAAGGAAACATTGCCATTACCTAAGAAACTGCATTTCTTGTACTTTCCATTACGGCCGTTTCTATTATTATGGAGAAGAGGGAGTAGGCAAGTTTAAATGAATAGGAATCAGGACATGATTATAACGAAGTATATTGTTTGAGGGTAAAGGTAGGTTTTTTATGCACTTATATATCATTCGCTTTATTTTACGAATATTACCAGTTGTATATATGCTTTGGATATGGTTACAATCAAGTCATTTTAATCCTAGCAAATTAGAGGGTATTCATGTTCAGATTGGCTTACCAATCTATTTAATGCTAGGTGCAGCACTAGAAATTGGTCACTTATTTCAGTTTGCTATTTTGTATGCCTTATTAGTGATGGCTTTCCTGACCTTTAGAAAGCTTTCACTCAAGATAGAAATTCTTCTTTTTGTAATCGCTGTTTTATATGGTGCGTTAGATGAAATCCATCAATATTATGTTCCGTTCAGATCCTTTTCGGTTACCGATTTAATAAAAGATACGATAGGCGTCGTTGTTGTTTCATATATCATCCACAAAAAGTATTTTAATCACAAACAATCAAGGATAGGGAAATTTTTAAGAGGAATTACCGAACTTAAAAAGAATTTCTCCATATAAAATAAAAAAGCCCTTCAAGAGATGAATTTTTTTCACCTTCCTGAATTGCTTTTTTATTTGTTATTGGTATTTTTCCATTTGTTAAATTCTAAGAATGCCTTAAATTCATCCTTTGATACTCCAGATTTCATTGCTTCCTGTACAAGTTGTGCCCAATCAGAATCAAGATCTTCTATTTGAACTTCGTGATCCTCATTATGGAGTAGAGTATTCACTGATACCCCAAGGACCGCAGAGATTTTCTCTAAAAATTGAATAGAAGGATTTGATTGAAGGTTGCGTTCGATTGAACTTAAATAAGATTTTGCAACCCCTGCTCTTTCAGCCAATTCGGATAAGGATAATTTTCTTTGCAAACGGTATTCTTTGATACGTTGACCAATCATAAAATCCACCTTCCTCCATTTATGATTATAACATAAAATGAAGAAAATTGTTTTGTATGACGAACGATTTAATCAAAAATATTGCAAAAAAATGTGTTTTCTTGAAGTAGGAGTGGGTTTCTCTGTTCTTTATCCAATCATAGTGTTAAGTCCGTCAGCTTTTTCTGCAAAGAACGCTTTGATTTCATTCACACTAATGCCCATATCTAGTGCTTCTAAAATTAGGTCTACCCATTCCTGATCAAGTGTTTCGTTTTCTACTTTTACCATACTTTTTAATACCCTCCCAAAATACATTAGTATTCCAGGCAGTCCAGCCATCATAATTGAAATCTCCAACCTTAGACCTGTGACTTTGCGTCCCAATTTTTCAAAAGGTTTGCCTTTGTCTGTTCGAAGCTAAGCTGACTGACCTAAAACGATAGTCCATATATGTATAGAACCTTAGTATTACATTTAGAAGTATAAAACATGGGAATTGATGTTTCTGTAAAAAACTGTCGATGTCAAAATATTTACAAAATACAAATAACTAAACGGGTGAGCTATCGAAATATGGTTATTTTTTCCTGTATTTGTAGAATTAACTCGAAAGATAGGGAGAAAGGCCTATGATTTGTTAACTAGTTAGAAGGTGTGGTTAATGTATAACGAAATTCTAACACGATTTTTTGTAATTTTTTCAATGAAATGCAAGGTATTTGTCGAACGATTTTTTAGAAGAAAGCCTAAAAAAATGTAACCTACCCCCAAAAATGAGGATAGGCCTATTTCAGATCGCGTTTTGACAAAGATAAAACAATCCTCCATTGATTATTTCGACAAGAACTCTCGGTTCGTATTGATCCTTAAGGGCTTCTTTTTCAATTTCATAGCTTTCAGGTTTTTCGTCGATTCCCTCATAAAAGGCATCTAACAAAGCTAAATCCTCATCCCAACGTTGTCTCGCTTCATCTGCCCATGCATGATCCTGTGATTCAACGAAGCCTCTCACATATTGTTGAAGACGATTGACACCACTTTGCGGCTTCACAAGTGGTGACATCGTGTACGTTAAATCAGGAATTTTTGGTGTGAGTGGTAGTTCCTCTAGTTTTTCCTGAAAGTCCTCAACAATGATTCCGTTGATTAGCTGTAAGCCCAGTGACATTAACACATCACGCTTACGGTCACTTTTATAGGAAACCTTCACATTTAACCCAAGCCATGGGAAAAGGGGTGTATTTCCTTGAGCACCCGGGGGCTTTTGCTGATACAATCGAATATAGCTTGCTAGCTTTTTTGTTGATTCAAAAATTTGATGTAAGCGGGGAGCCCCGAAATGGATAAAGTCACCCTTTACATTGTCAGGCGTTTGGTCCCGGTCCGTAATTAACGTTAGCTTCATTGGATTCGGTTCTCCGCCTGTTTTTTCAACATATGTCCAATAAAAGGGGCGGTTCATGAGTTGCTTATCCAAATCAATTGTCAATTGCACGGACATATATCCTGGATGTCGTACAAGAATTTCACAATGATTTGATACAAAATATTTCTCTAGAAAATTAACGATTTCCTGTTGCTGCACGCTGCTCACCACCGTTTTGTTCTTCAAAGCTAATAATCGACGTTAAATTTTCCATTTTAATTCTCATTTCACCCTCACTCCGAGACCGAAGCATGATGTCTTGAATGTGATCTTCAATATTACCAAGATCGAGCCTTGTTAAAATATCGTCTAATTGACCGATGACACGTTCAAACAGATTAATTTTTTCATATAATAGCTTTAAAATATGCTCTTCAACCGTGTTCTTTGTTGCGAAATTATAGATATGAACATCTTTTTCCTGACCAAGACGATGAATACGCCCAATGCGCTGTTCAAGTCTCATTGGATTCCAAGGAAGGTCATAATTGATTATATGGTTACAGAATTGCAGGTTAATCCCTTCGCCACCAGCCTCAGTTGCAATCAAAACCTGGAACTTACCTTTAAATAATTCTCGCATCCAATCCTTTTTCCCACGCTTGAATCCACCTCTAAATGGAACAGATGATATTCCATTTTGCTGCAGGAACCATTGCAAGTACAATTGCGTCGCACGATATTCGGTAAAAATGATGACTTTATCATCAATTTGTTTGATTAATTCCACTGCTTTCTCAGCCTTTGAATTTTGCGTGACCTGTTCGACCTTTTTCATGAGTCCCATCACTATATCCTCAGGTGCCGCGGCACTGCCATCCTCATTCTTCTTCTCAAGCATCTTTTTCAATGTAAAATAGACGGCCTCCCGACTACTGCAAGCCTCTCTTTGCAAAGTTAGAATGGAGAACATACTGGACGCAAAGCCTGACAAACTAGACCTATAGGCAGAAATCGCATCATATAGCTCCTGTTCAGTCTCTGAGAACTCAATCGGAACAGTTTCAACCTTCCGCTTTGTCCACTCAATTCCTGTGTCATCACGGCGATTACGTATCATCACCTTATTGACCAGTTCTTTTAAATGCTCATGATCATCCATCGAGCGGCTCTTTTTCCCGAATGATTCCTCAAAATTTTCCTGATTACCTAAATGACCTGGTTTAAGTAACGACACAAGGTTAAAGATTTCATCAATTCTGTTTTGAATAGGGGTAGCTGTTAATAGTAAACAAAACTTCTTTTTTAGATTTTGAACAAATTCATAGTTTTTCGTTTTATTGTTTTTAAGCTTGTGAGCCTCGTCAATGATGATCAAATCGTAATCTTGCTCATACACAATTTCCCGATGTGGACTTCTTTTAGCTGTATCTATGGATGAAACAATGACATCATATTGCTCCCACATATAGCTCTTTTTCTGCTGGACCGCAGGAATATAAAACTTTTGATTTAATTCCGAAGCCCATTGGGATACAAGGGAGGCTGGAACAAGAATCAAAACCTTTTTTACAAGGCCGCGAATCATATATTCTTTTAAAATCAGGCCTGCCTCAATTGTTTTTCCAAGCCCTACCTCATCGGCTAAAATCGCTTTACCATTCATTTTTTCAACCACTTGCTTCGCAACCTCAAGTTGATGGGGAAGTGGTGTTAATTGTGGTAAATGCTTAGGAGCCTGAAGACCCTCGAATTCAGGTATCGACTGGTGTTTTTCTACTTCATATGCAAGCTTGTATAACTCCCAGTTCGCCCAAGGACCGTCATCGTCAATTCTTTGCAAAAAGTCACCTTGCCACGACTGATCAAATTCAAAATCGACATTCATATTTTCACAGTCCTTTCTTAGTTGAGTATGATATTCATATAGAAAATACAGAACTTTTCTTCAAAACCCGAACGTTTTACTGGAAAAATAAAATAATGTTAAGAAAATAATATATTGCCCAAATCGCTGGATGATGGTAGGATGAAGGTAGTTGGAAAACGCTTCTCTTTGTTTTAAACAAGGGTTTAGCGTCCTATCTTTTATAAAGAAAATAAAAGCTTTTGGGCTGGATATGATAAATTTTCCATAGTCATTTCGTTAGTGTTACCAAAAAAATGAAAAATATGAAGACCGCGAATGATAACAAGGGGAGAGACTACATTTTTGTAGCGCCGAAGGAGCAAGCAAGGACAATTGTGAATCTCTCAGGCAAAAAGACTCTTGTTTGACGCAACTCTGGAGAGAGCCGGTAAATTGAGGGGTATTAGAAGCGAGAAGGTCAAGGAAGTGAAGTTTTGAGGACCAGAGCGTATTAAAAAATACGTGAGGACCGGAAAAATGAAACTGACGAAGAGATTCGAAGCTTATAATGACCCGCATGGCCACCAAAGGGGCAAACCTAATATGCTTTTAATAAGCAATGGGTAAACTTTCAGGTGCAAGGACAGAGACTTCACAATGCTGTGGAGTTTATCTGTCCTTTTTTGCGTTTTCAGAATCTTTCGGTTTTGTAACGAAGCCCTAAATACCAATTAAATTGAGGAAATGTGAAGGAGGAATCGGGTTGACTGAATTAAAACGAACACCATTATTTGATGAGTATCAAAAGCATGGCGCCAAAACAATTGATTTTGGTGGATGGGATCTCCCAGTCCAATTCTCAAGTATTAAAGAAGAGCATGAAGCTGTTCGTACAAAAGCAGGTCTTTTTGACGTTTCCCACATGGGTGAAATCGATGTAAAAGGAAAGGACAGCTTAGCATATCTTCAAAAATTGATGACAAATGATGTTTCAACTTTAAAAGATGGTGCAACACAATACACGGCCATGTGCTATGAAAATGGTGGAACAATTGATGACCTACTTATCTATAAAAAATCCGATGAACATTACTTACTAGTTGTAAATGCCTCAAATACAGAAAAAGATTTTGATTGGTTGAAAGAGCATGTCTTTGGCGATGTAGAAGTAGTCAACATTTCAAACGAGATTGGACAACTTGCACTACAAGGACCATTAGCTGAAGCTGTTTTACAGAAACTAACAAATACAAATTTAAATGAAATTAAATTTTTTAAATTCCAAGATGAAGTTGAAATTGCAGGAAAGAAAACACTTGTTTCAAGAACGGGTTATACAGGGGAAGATGGTTTTGAAATATATTGTCAAGCTGATGATACTCCTATCTTATGGAATGCTGTTATAGAAGCTGGTGAACCAGAAGGTGTATTACCTTGTGGATTAGGTGCGCGTGATACATTGCGCTTTGAAGCTAATCTTGCGCTTTATGGACAAGAACTATCTAAAGATATCACTCCAATCGAAGCTGGTATCGGTTTTGCCGTAAAACCTAATAAAGAAGCTGACTTTATTGGGAAAACAGTTTTAAAACAGCAAAAAGAAGAGGGAGCTCCTCGAAAAATCGTGGGAATCGAAATGATTGATAAAGGTATACCACGTCATGGCTATAAAGTTTATGTTGGTGACGAGCAAGTGGGCGAAGTTACAACAGGAACACAATCACCAACCCTTCAAAAAAATATTGGTTTAGTACTTATTAAAACGGAACATGCCGAACTAGGAAGAGAAGTTGAAGTTCAAGTTCGTAAAAAGCGTCTTAAAGCAGTTGTGGTGGCAACACCTTTTTATAAGCGACCAAAAAAATAAATGGAGTTGTGGGAAAGGGGTACATTCATGAAACATCGTTATTTACCAATGACGGAACAAGATAAAAACGAAATGCTTCAAGCAATCGGCGTATCCACAGTCGATGAGCTTTTTAGTGATATTCCAGAAAGTGTTCAATTTAAAGGCGAATACAAGATCAAGAAGGTAAAATCAGAGACTGCTTTAATGAAAGAACTTTCTGTACTTGCTGCGAAAAATGCTGATTTACGTCAAAATGCTTCGTTCTTAGGAGCAGGTGTTTACGATCACTATATGCCGGTTATTGTAGACCATGTTCTTTCACGCTCAGAATTTTATACAGCTTATACACCATACCAACCTGAAATTTCTCAGGGTGAATTACAAGCCATATTTGAATTCCAAACTATGATTTGTGAGTTAACAGGAATGGATGTAGCAAACTCTTCAATGTATGATGGTGGAACAGCTTTAGCTGAAGCTGCAATGCTAGCATCTGGCCATACAAAAAAGAAAAAAGTACTCGTTTCTCAAGCAGTACATCCCGAATCTAGACTGGTTCTAGAAACCTATGCAAAGGGTCAATACATTGAAGTGGTTGAAGTCCCAGCTAAGAACGGTGTAACTGATGTTGACGCACTTAGCTCTTTAATGGATGACGAGGTAGCTTGTGTTATCGTTCAGTATCCAAATTTCTTGGGCCAAATTGAACCTCTAAAAGAAATCGAAGCAGTTGCTCACACTGGAAAGAGCATGTTTGTTGTATCAAGTAATCCATTAGCACTTGGAGCTTTAACACCTCCTGGAAAACTTGGAGCTGATATCGTGGTTGGGGATGCACAGCCATTTGGAATTCCAGCAGCGTTTGGTGGGCCACACTGTGGGTATTTCGCGGTTACGTCAAAATTAATGCGTAAAGTGCCGGGTCGTCTAGTTGGTCAAACAGTTGATGAAGAAGGAAAACGCGGCTTTGTATTAACACTTCAGGCGCGTGAACAACATATCCGTCGTGATAAAGCAACATCAAATATTTGTTCAAACCAAGCCTTGAACGCATTAGCAGCATCTGTTGCAATGACAGCATTAGGGAAAAAGGGTGTAAAAGAAATTGCAACCCAAAACATCCAAAAAGCCTACTATGCAAAGCAACAATTTAAAGAAAATGGTTTCGAAATTGGATTTGAAGGCCCATTCTTTAATGAATTTGTTGTAAAAGTTGGTAAGTCTGTAAAAGACGTAAATGCTCGTTTAATAGAAAAAGGACTGATAGGTGGATACGACTTAGGTCGTGATTACCCAGAACTTGAGGGGTATATGTTAGTGGCAGTAACTGAGCTTCGTACAAAAGAAGAGATTGATACTCTTGTAAAAGAATTGGGGGATAGCCATGAATAAGCAAGATCAACCATTAATTTTTGAACTATCAAAGCCAGGTCGAATTGGTTATAGTTTGCCAGAATTAGACGTACCTCAGGTAAATCTCGATGATGTTATCCCTAGTGACTATCTTCGCGTAGAGGAGCCAGAGCTACCAGAAGTATCAGAATTAGATATCATGCGACATTATACTGCATTATCCAAACGTAATCATGGGGTGGATTCAGGGTTTTATCCACTAGGATCATGTACTATGAAGTACAATCCGAAAATTAATGAAAATGTGGCTCGCTATAATGGATTTGCTCATATCCATCCTTTACAAGACGAGAGTACAGTTCAAGGTGCGATGGAATTAATGTATGACCTTCAAGAGCATCTAAAAGAAATTACAGGAATGGATGAAGTAACCCTTCAACCAGCAGCTGGTGCACATGGTGAGTGGACTGGATTAATGATGATCCGTGCATATCATGAAGCAAACAATGATACTGCTCGTACAAAAGTAATTGTGCCTGACTCAGCACATGGTACAAACCCAGCGTCTTCAACAGTAGCAGGTTTTGAAACAATTACAGTAAAATCTGGTGAAGACGGACTTGTAGATTTAGAAGATTTACGTCGAGTAGTTGGACCAGACACTGCTGCATTGATGCTCACAAATCCTAATACTTTAGGTCTTTTTGAAGAAAACATCCTAGAAATGACAGAAATCATCCACTTAGCTGGTGGTAAAGTTTATTATGACGGAGCGAACTTAAATGCGGTATTAAGTAAGGCTCGTCCTGGTGACATGGGATTTGACGTTGTTCACTTAAACTTACACAAAACATTTACGGGTCCACATGGCGGTGGCGGTCCAGGATCGGGTCCTGTTGGAGTGAAGGAAGATTTAATTCCATTCCTACCAAAACCAGTACTTGTTAAAACAGAGGAAGGCTATCATTTCGATTATAACCGTCCACAATCAATTGGTCGCGTAAAACCGTTCTATGGAAACTTTGGAATCAATGTTCGTGCATATACGTACATTCGTTCAATTGGTCCGGATGGTCTAAAAGCTGTAACTGAAAATGCTGTTATTAATGCAAACTACATGATGCGTCGTCTAGCACCATATTTTGACCTACCATATGATAAACACTGTAAGCACGAATTCGTTTTATCTGGCAGACGTCAAAAGAAATTAGGGGTTCGTACATTAGATATTGCAAAACGATTACTCGATTTTGGCTATCATCCACCAACCATCTACTTCCCATTAAATGTTGAGGAATGTATGATGATTGAACCAACTGAAACAGAATCAAAAGAAACACTGGATTCATTCATCGAAGCAATGATCCAAATTGCGAAAGAAGCGGAAGAAAATCCAGAAATCGTTCAAGAAGCACCACACACAACGGTTGTTAGTCGACTAGATGAAACATTAGCAGCAAGAAAACCTGTTTTACGATATCAAAAACAATAAACAATATATAGAAGAGATTCATCCTGTTTTGGATGAGTCTCTTTTTTTACCATTATTTACCGTGGTTAAAAGTATTGAAAAATGAATGGGGGGCTGTTAATATAGATTAAGTTATTACGACAACGTGATTGATTGCTTAACAACTTTTAAAGAAGAAAATTGTTTTTGAAAAAGTTGTTGACACAAATGATTGATAGATGATATATTAACAAAGTCGCTTTTGAGCGGCGGGTTAAAAAGTTCTTTGAAAACTGAACACAATACAAGCGTCAACGTTAATTTTAATTTTTTATTTATTGAGCAATCAATACTCTTATTGGAGAGTTTGATCCTGGCTCAGGATGAACGCTGGCGGCGTGCCTAATACATGCAAGTCGAGCGAACCTGAGGGAGCTTGCTCCCAAAGGTTAGCGGCGGACGGGTGAGTAACACGTGGGCAACCTGCCTGTAAGACTGGGATAACTTCGGGAAACCGGAGCTAATACCGGATAACACATGAGACCACATGGTCTTATATTAAAAGATGGCTTTTAGCTATCACTTACAGATGGGCCCGCGGCGCATTAGCTAGTTGGTGAGGTAACGGCTCACCAAGGCAACGATGCGTAGCCGACCTGAGAGGGTGATCGGCCACACTGGGACTGAGACACGGCCCAGACTCCTACGGGAGGCAGCAGTAGGGAATCTTCCGCAATGGACGAAAGTCTGACGGAGCAACGCCGCGTGAGCGAAGAAGGTCTTCGGATCGTAAAGCTCTGTTGTTAGGGAAGAACAAGTATCGTTCGAATAGGGCGGTACCTTGACGGTACCTAACCAGAAAGCCACGGCTAACTACGTGCCAGCAGCCGCGGTAATACGTAGGTGGCAAGCGTTATCCGGAATTATTGGGCGTAAAGCGCGCGCAGGCGGTCCTTTAAGTCTGATGTGAAAGCCCACGGCTCAACCGTGGAGGGTCATTGGAAACTGGGGGACTTGAGTGCAGAAGAGGAGAGCGGAATTCCACGTGTAGCGGTGAAATGCGTAGAGATGTGGAGGAACACCAGTGGCGAAGGCGGCTCTCTGGTCTGTAACTGACGCTGAGGCGCGAAAGCGTGGGGAGCGAACAGGATTAGATACCCTGGTAGTCCACGCCGTAAACGATGAGTGCTAAGTGTTAGAGGGTTTCCGCCCTTTAGTGCTGCAGCAAACGCATTAAGCACTCCGCCTGGGGAGTACGGTCGCAAGACTGAAACTCAAAGGAATTGACGGGGGCCCGCACAAGCGGTGGAGCATGTGGTTTAATTCGAAGCAACGCGAAGAACCTTACCAGGTCTTGACATCCTCTGACACTCCTAGAGATAGGATTTTCCCTTCGGGGACAGAGTGACAGGTGGTGCATGGTTGTCGTCAGCTCGTGTCGTGAGATGTTGGGTTAAGTCCCGCAACGAGCGCAACCCTTGATCTTAGTTGCCAGCATTCAGTTGGGCACTCTAAGGTGACTGCCGGTGACAAACCGGAGGAAGGTGGGGATGACGTCAAATCATCATGCCCCTTATGACCTGGGCTACACACGTGCTACAATGGATGGTACAAAGGGCAGCGAAACCGCGAGGTTAAGCCAATCCCATAAAACCATTCTCAGTTCGGATTGCAGGCTGCAACTCGCCTGCATGAAGCCGGAATCGCTAGTAATCGCGGATCAGCATGCCGCGGTGAATACGTTCCCGGGCCTTGTACACACCGCCCGTCACACCACGAGAGTTTGTAACACCCGAAGTCGGTGGGGTAACCGTAAGGAGCCAGCCGCCTAAGGTGGGACAGATGATTGGGGTGAAGTCGTAACAAGGTAGCCGTATCGGAAGGTGCGGCTGGATCACCTCCTTTCTAAGGAAACTGAAGTTCTACGAACTTCATAAAAAGACGCTTTGTATTGTGGTCAGTTTTGAGAGTGCTTTTGTGCTTTCAGAGGTCGATTTTTGCTTTCGGCAAAAATCATTTGCGCTTGCGTCTAAAAGATAAATCGAAGATGATTGATTCCTCAGCGCAAGGCAGCATGAAGATAACTCACTGATGATTAATCACGATGTGATTGAAGTCAGTAGCCTCGTTCCTTGAAAACTAGATAACGTAACAAAACATTCATTGAAGTAGTAAAAGTTCTTTAAAACTTAAAGGTGAATGAGAAGCGAGAAGGTCGAGGAACCGATTGAGGAATCACCGGAGCGTACTTTAACGTACGTGAGGATGATGACGACAAGCGATGACGAAGAGATTCGAAGCTTATCAAAGCCGAATAGGTTAAGTTATGAAGGGCGCACGGTGGATGCCTTGGCACTAGGAGCCGATGAAGGACGGTACTAACACCGATATGCTTCGGGGAGCTGTAAGTAAGCATTGATCCGAAGATTTCCGAATGGGGAAACCCACTGCTCGTAATGGGGCAGTATCCTTACCTGAATTCATAGGGTAAGTGAAGGTAGACCCGGGGAACTGAAACATCTTAGTACCCGGAGGAAGAGAAAGCAAACGCGATTTCCTGAGTAGCGGCGAGCGAAACGGAAGATAGCCCAAACCAAGAGGCTTGCCTCTTGGGGTTGTAGGACACTCTATACGGAGTTACAAAAGAGCGAAGTAGACGAAGTGACCTGGAAAGGTCCGTCAGAGAAGGTAACAACCCTGTAGTTGAAACTTCGTTCTCTCTTGAGTGGATCCTGAGTACGGCGGGACACGAGAAATCCCGTCGGAAGCTGGGAGGACCATCTCCCAAGGCTAAATACTCCCTAGTGACCGATAGTGAACCAGTACCGTGAGGGAAAGGTGAAAAGCACCCCGGGAGGGGAGTGAAATAGAACCTGAAACCGTGTGCCTACAAGTAGTCAAAGCACATTTATGTGTGATGGCGTGCCTTTTGTAGAATGAACCGGCGAGTTACGATTCCGTGCAAGGTTAAGTTGAAGAGACGGAGCCGCAGCGAAAGCGAGTCTGAATAGGGCGATATAGTACGTGGTCGTAGACCCGAAACCAGGTGATCTACCCATGTCCAGGGTGAAGTTCAGGTAACACTGAATGGAGGCCCGAACCCACGCACGTTGAAAAGTGCGGGGATGAGGTGTGGGTAGCGGAGAAATTCCAATCGAACTTGGAGATAGCTGGTTCTCTCCGAAATAGCTTTAGGGCTAGCCTCGAGTTAGAGTCTTGGAGGTAGAGCACTGATTGGACTAGGGGCCCTCATCGGGTTACCGAATTCAGTCAAACTCCGAATGCCAAAGACTTGATTCTCGGGAGTCAGACTGCGAGTGATAAGATCCGTAGTCAAGAGGGAAACAGCCCAGACCACCAGCTAAGGTCCCAAAGTATACGTTAAGTGGAAAAGGATGTGGAGTTGCTTAGACAACCAGGATGTTGGCTCAGAAGCAGCCACCATTTAAAGAGTGCGTAATAGCTCACTGGTCGAGTGACTCTGCGCCGAAAATGTACCGGGGCTAAACGTATCACCGAAGCTGTGGATTGTTCTTACGAACAATGGTAGGAGAGCGTTCTAAGTGCAGCGAAGTCAGACCGAGAGGACTGGTGGAGCGCTTAGAAGTGAGAATGCCGGTATGAGTAGCGAAAGAGGGGTGAGAATCCCCTCCACCGAATGCCTAAGGTTTCCTGAGGAAGGCTCGTCCGCTCAGGGTTAGTCGGGACCTAAGCCGAGGCTGAAAAGCGTAGGCGATGGACAACAGGTTGAAATTCCTGTACCACCTCATTACCGTTTGAGCAATGGAGGGACGCAGGAGGATAGGGTAAGCGCGCTGTTGGATATGCGCGTCCAAGCAGTTAGACTGGTAAGTAGGCAAATCCGCTTACCGTAAGGTTGAGCTGTGATGGCGAGGGAAATAAAGTACCGAAGTTCCTGATTCCACACTGCCAAGAAAAGCTTCTAGCGAGGTAGAAGGTGCCCGTACCGCAAACCGACACAGGTAGGCGAGGAGAGAATCCTAAGGTGATCGAGAGAACTCTCGTTAAGGAACTCGGCAAAATGACCCCGTAACTTCGGGAGAAGGGGTGCTTTTTAGGGTGAATAGCCCTGAAAAGCCGCAGTGAATAGGCCCAGGCGACTGTTTAGCAAAAACACAGGTCTCTGCGAAGCCGCAAGGCGAAGTATAGGGGCTGACACCTGCCCGGTGCTGGAAGGTTAAGAGGAGGGGTTAGCGTAAGCGAAGCTCTGAATCGAAGCCCCAGTAAACGGCGGCCGTAACTATAACGGTCCTAAGGTAGCGAAATTCCTTGTCAGGTAAGTTCTGACCCGCACGAAAGGTGTAACGATCTGGGCACTGTCTCAACGAGAGACTCGGTGAAATTATAGTACCTGTGAAGATGCAGGTTACCCGCGACAGGACGGAAAGACCCCGTGGAGCTTTACTGCAACCTGATATTGAATTTTGGTACAGCTTGTACAGGATAGGTAGGAGCCTTGGAAGCCGGAGCGCCAGCTTCGGTGGAGGCGTCGGTGGGATACTACCCTGGCTGTATTGAAATTCTAACCCGAAGGCCTTATCGGCCTTGGAGACAGTGTCAGGTGGGCAGTTTGACTGGGGCGGTCGCCTCCTAAAGAGTAACGGAGGCGCCCAAAGGTTCCCTCAGAATGGTTGGAAATCATTCGTAGAGTGTAAAGGCACAAGGGAGCTTGACTGCGAGACCTACAAGTCGAGCAGGGACGAAAGTCGGGCTTAGTGATCCGGTGGTTCCGCATGGAAGGGCCATCGCTCAACGGATAAAAGCTACCCCGGGGATAACAGGCTTATCTCCCCCAAGAGTCCACATCGACGGGGAGGTTTGGCACCTCGATGTCGGCTCATCGCATCCTGGGGCTGTAGTCGGTCCCAAGGGTTGGGCTGTTCGCCCATTAAAGCGGTACGCGAGCTGGGTTCAGAACGTCGTGAGACAGTTCGGTCCCTATCCGTCGTGGGCGTAGGAAATTTGAGAGGAGCTGTCCTTAGTACGAGAGGACCGGGATGGACACACCGCTGGTGTACCAGTTGTCCTGCCAAGGGCATAGCTGGGTAGCTATGTGTGGAAGGGATAAGTGCTGAAAGCATCTAAGCATGAAGCCCCCCTCAAGATGAAATTTCCCATAGTGTTAAACTAGTAAGATCCCTCGAAGATGACGAGGTTGATAGGTTAGAGGTGGAAGCATGGTGACATGTGCAGCTGACTGATACTAATCGATCGAGGACTTAACCAAAATGATGAATGTAGGAGCGTTATCTAGTTTTGAGGGAATGAATCCTTCAACATAGTCTAGTGGCGATAGCGAAGAGGTCACACCCGTTCCCATACCGAACACGGAAGTTAAGCTCTTCAGCGCCGATGGTAGTTGGGACTTTGTCCCTGTGAGAGTAGGACGTCGCTAGGCACACTAAAGATCAGCCAATATGGTTGGTCTTTTTTTGTATTATTTTTGTGGTAACGAAAAGTGGCGATTTATTCCTAGTTCATGGATTAAATATAGGAATAGTAACGCTGGCAAATACAAAAGCTTTTTTAGATTGTCATTTTTAATAACGACAAAAAATTAGGTAATGATGACTAAGCGAACGTCATAAAGAGGTTCTTATTTGTAAAAAATTAGGGGAAGTCAAACCCGCAAATACCATTAACAGTATATCACCCAAGCGGTATATCACCCAATCGCAAAACGATAAATGGTATACCGCAAACAGCATTAGCGGTATATCACCCAATCGTAAAACAATAAATGGTATACCGTAAACCACAAAAACCGTATACCATGTTACATAAAATTAAAATAACTCTCTATTTGATAGATTACTCCAACTAAACTTCTTCCAGATCCATTCATTTAACTCTTCCTTCCTTAATCAATAATGAGCAAAGCCCCAAGTAATGGTAAAAGAAGGGCTACGATCCATAATGGTAGGAAAAGCTTTCTGGATTTTATTACTCTCTTTGACGGAAGACTGAATGTATAGATGCTTTTATGTAAACAATTCATTACAGAAAAGATCATGATGGTCCCGAAAAAACTATATAGGAGTGAAACAACATAGTATTCCATTTTTGTGTTAGTAAATGGAATCTCCGTTATTAAAAATGTCAAAGTTAGTGAAATCAACGCAATGAAAAATAATGCTCCGAAGTTTTTTATTAATAGTTTTGGTGATCTTGCAATTGCATCCCTTACAGTGGTGTCCTCTAGAACTATGATGTACGGGGTTAGGGAATAAAATAATACAATTAAAATTCCTAAAAAGGCTAATGGCCAAATAACATTTGAGAAAGTGAAGAATACTCCACTGATGAAGAACTCGATTATTGAAAACTTCACCATTCTATCAAAATAATAAGGGGCTATTTTTAAGATGGAATATGTATTATCAGGTCCTATTAAAAAGCATTTCATGGAGCCGAGGTAGGTGCTAAGCGCATAGCTTTTTAATAATAGTATGCCAATGGTGGCTATGCTGGTAAGCAACCAATTTGTTGTTAGCCCCTGAAAAGGAAATATAACATCATCTAATAAAGGGATTCCAAAGGGTGCTGCGTAGCTATTGCTAAAATATAATATACGGAAGCCAGCATATGCTCCTAATGTTCCTATGAATGTTAGAAATACGTTTACGATAAGCGGAATGATGATTAGTCTTGGATGGTAGATGGTATGGTAAAGTCCTTTCGAAATGTTCAAAGTATCACCTCGGGCTATTCTTTCCATATTTTATCATAAACCACACATGAAAAAACCTATTCCCAAAATGGAATAGGTTATTTTTTCTTTATTTTACCTGACCACTTTTTAAAACCACCTTGCAGCTGGTAAAGTTCTTTATAGCCTTTTCTACGAAGTAATTGTGCTGCACGGCCACTACGGACAGTGTTTTGGCAGTATAAGTAGACTGGTTTATCAGGTCTGATTTCAGTTAAGCGCATTTTCATTTGTGATAATGGTATGTTACGTGCACCTAGAATATGACCCCCGTCAAATTCGTTTGGTTCACGGACATCGATTAGTTGTGCTTTACGATATCCTTCACGAAATTTCTCTTCATTTAAAACAGTAACTATTTTTCTTTGGTAGAAGAATGTGATAACCCCATATGCAATGATTGCACCTAAAACAATTAAAAGTATTTCCAAAATCAATCTACTCCTTTTTCTATCTCTCTTTTCTATTATATTCGTGTGTTTAAAAAGAATCAAAGGAATTCTCTGGAGGTTTTGATTTTGAAAAACAATTTTTGTTCTGATAGACTAAGGAATGGCAAACAATATTGAACAAAGAGGGTTTCGTATGGAAAAAGAGGTATGGAGATTTATTGATTCTGGCAATTGTTCGCCAGCGTTTAATATGGCTTTAGATGAGGCCTTACTTGATTGGAACAGTGAAGGGAAAATTCCACCGACAATTCGTTTTTATGGTTGGGATCCAGCGACACTTTCAATTGGTTATTTTCAAAAAGTTGAAAGAGAAATTGATTTAGATGCTGTGAAAAAATATGGTTTAGGTTTTGTTCGTCGTCCGACAGGCGGAAGAGGTGTTTTACACGATCAGGAGCTTACTTATAGTGTGATTGTGTCAGAGGAACATCCTGAAATGCCTAAAACGGTGACAGAGGCATACCGTGTTATATCTGAAGGTGTTTTGCAAGGTTTTCGCAAATTAGGTCTTGATGCATATTTTGCTGTTCCAAAGACGGCTGAAGAGCGTGAAGGATTAAAAAATCCACGTTCTGCTGTTTGCTTTGATGCACCTTCTTGGTACGAGCTTGTTGTTGAAGGAAGGAAAGTTGCGGGGAGTGCGCAAACAAGACAAAAGGGTGTTATTCTTCAACATGGATCGATCTTACTAGATATAGATGAGGATAAATTATTCGATCTATTTAAATATCCAAGTGAGCGTGTCAAAGAAAGGATGCAGCGCAATTTTAAAAATAAAGCAGTTGCTATAAATGCATTAAGGGAGATTCCAGTTACGATTGAAGAGGCGAAGAAAGCTTTTAAGGAAGGGTTTGAGGAAGGCCTGAATGTTGTACTTGAGCCATATCAATTGACAAATGAAGAATTGAACTATGTAAATGAAATTGCAGAAAGACGATACAAAACAGATGAATGGAATTTTAAACGATAAACGACTTTTTTTAGTCGTTTTTTACTAGGGCAAAACTTGAAATCTTTGGTATAACTGAGTTTCGTCTATATAGGTAAAAAGCAACCGACAAAATTCTTCAAAATAAGCGAAAAAATTTAGTTTACCTAGTTTTTCCTCTGTTTTTCTTTATATATTATATTATTTTCAGTTTGACAAAATAGATTTTGTTTATATAAAAATCAATATGTAGTGGTGTCTAAAATTATTTTAACACTATATATTGATTTTTGTGTTGTCTTTCATATGGATATATGATACTTTAATTTTATCACAATAAAACAATCACAAATGATTTAATAGATTTAAAGGGAGATGTGGGAATGACTGTTGTGCTAGAAAAAATGAATATTAATGTTGAAAGGTTGAACCAGGACATACGCCTTTTTCCTCAGGTCCATCCAATTACAGAGGACATGAAGATTACGCATAAGGGCGTGTCTAGGCTTGTAATGCTTGACCGGTATACGTTTAAGGATACTGAGAAGCTTACTTTAGCAGAAGGTGACTTTGTTGTTCTAACGATCAAAGAGGATCCAAAGTTTCCTGCACGTGGTTTAGGTTTCATCGTTGACATCGATTGGGAGAAGAAGACAGCCCAGGTACTGGTAGAAGAAGAGTATCGTGGTGTGTTGGACAACCCTGAGGAAGTCGAGACAGGAATTGTGAATCGCTCACTAGATGTTATTGAGAAACCACTTGAAATTTTATATGAGCAAATCGCAAAAAGAAATGCCACTGGTTTAGCTTCAGTTGAGAAAACGGAAGAAAAGCGTAAGGAATGGTTTGAAAAGTTTTATCAAGAACTTGTAAGCCTAAACTTCATTCCAGCTGGTCGAGTTCTTTACGGTGCAGGTGCGGATACGGATGTTACGTATTTTAACTGTTACGTAATGCCGTATGTTCAGGATTCTCGAGAAGGGATCTCTGAGCACCGCAAACAAGTCATGGAAATCATGAGCCGTGGTGGGGGTGTAGGAACAAACGGTTCTACATTACGCCCACGTAACACACTAGCACGCGGTGTAAATGGTAAGTCATCTGGTTCTGTTTCATGGTTAGATGACATTGCGAAATTAACACATCTTGTTGAGCAGGGCGGGTCAAGACGTGGTAGATAAAGTGCCTCGTCTATAAACAAACCTCGTGAATTGCTGGGAAATCTTTAGGTTTTCGTAGTGAGGACACCTCAGATTAATTAAACAAAATCTTATTAGAGGTGAATTTATCTATGAAACCATATGATGCTAAAAATAGCCAGATATGTAAAATCTGTAATGAAACTTTCGTTCACAATAAGCAAGGTAAGTTTACTTCCCATTTAAAAATACATTCCATTTCATTAGATGATTATCTTGCAAAGTTCTATTATTCTAGTGAAGAATTAAGATGCAATAATCCCGTATGTAATAAACAAGTAAAGGTTAGGAGAGGTATTCCAAATAGTTTTTGTAGTAGTGGTTGTTGGCAAGTTAAAAGTAAAGTAAGAAAATGCTCATATTGTCAAAAGTCATTTACTAAAGATGACTTACGAGTAAAGACTTGTAGTAAAGAATGCGCTAAGCAACTTAAGTCAGAAAAAATTTCTAAATGGCATAATAATATGTCTGATAAAGATAAAAAAGAGCATTTTGACAAAATAATAACTAAAACTGCAAAAACCCGACGAAAAAATGCCACACCTTCGTGGAATAGTGGGAAAACTGGAATATATAATGATGAAACAATTCAAAAAATAAGGTTAGCTACTCTTAAACAAATGGAGAACCAAACTTTTCAAAAGACCTCAATTGAAAAGAAACTGGAACAGTTATTAAAAGACTTAAAGATAAACTATAAATACTCCTTTGTTTTAGAGAAAAGACAATATGATTTCTTATTACCTAACTTAAATTTAATTATTGAATGTGATGGGGATTATTGGCATGCAAATCCAAAATATTATCCGATACCTTTAGATTGGCAAAAGGAAAGAATAATAATTGACCAAGAAAAAGATCAGATTGCAATGAAAAATGGATACTGTATTATTAGATTTTGGGAAGATGACATAAATAACAATCTTGATGTTGTGAAACAGGTTTTAACATCATATATGACTCATAAACCACAACGAAGTTGGAAACGACAATCGTGAAGGTTTGAAAATTATGAGTGGACAAAGACAATCAGCAGCCAAGCTCCTAAATTGGAGAAGGTTCAACGACCATCGAAAGCACGTCAATATTGGCGGAAGTGAGTAGAGTAGGATTCAAGCGAATTCGAAGCGCGGGGACATTCTTAATGAATGTAAGATATGGTCTGAACTCTAGGGAAACTTAGAGAGTTGATTTAGCGAATCAACGTAACAAATTTGGCTCAGATGATCATGCTTGCGGATTTTCATCCGGACATAATTGAATTCATCATCTCGAAAATGCAAAATCCAAGAATTCTTCGTTATTTAATCGAAAATACAGAAGATGATACAATTAAAAAATACGCTCAAGAAAAGCTAAAATTCACTCCATTTACAGAGCAGGAAGTTCAAATGTACCAGGGTATTGTAAACTATAAACAAATTCCAGGGCTAGGCGGATTTAGTGAAAAAATCATAAAAGACGCTGAACAAAAATTAGTAAATGGTGGATCTTATAGTGTCCATAATCCTGAGTTTCTAACAGGTGCAAATATTTCAGTCTGTATCACTAAGGATTTCATGCAAGCTGTTGAAGAAGATGGATTATATGAACTAAAATTCCCAGATGTAGAAAGCTACAATGAAGAAGAAATGAAACACTATAATGAAGAATGGCACAAGGTTGGGGACGTACGTGAGTGGGAGAAACTTGGCCACAAAGTACGTGTATACCGTAAGATTAAAGCTAAAGAACTTTGGAACCTAATCAATATCTGTGCAACTTATGCTGCAGAACCAGGAATATTCTTCATCGATAATGCAAACGACATGACAAATGCACAAAGCTACGGTCAAAAAGTTGTTGCAACAAATCCGTGTGGTAAAAGAGTAGTGGCTTAGTTTGCCTCACGTAAAAAACTGCGGAATAAAGCGGGAAGGCTGAGAAGCTAATCCGAACCGAAGGCTAATTTAACAGGTTAGTCAGGGGCAACGCATAGAAGGTGAAACTGCTAAAGCAGAATATAATCCTTCCACGAGGCCGCAGCACCTAACAGGTGAAAAGGTATGCTGACCTTACAGGAAATGAACTGTAAGAAGTAAGGATAAAAAACCTTTACGATAACAAAAAATTGGAACAGCCACTCGCACCATATTCAGTATGTAACCTTGCAGCGGTGAACTTAGCTGAAATGGTTGATAAAGAAACAAAAACAGTTAACTTTGAAAAGCTCAAGCAAACAGTTGAGGTTGGAGTAAGAATGCAGGATAACGTAATCGATGCAACTCCATACTTCTTAGAAGCGAATAAAACCCAAGCATTAGGTGAGCGCCGTGTTGGTCTAGGTGTTATGGGATTGCACGATCTGCTTATCTATTGTGAAACAGAGTATGGTTCAGATGAAGGGAATAAGCTGGTTGACGAAGTGTTCGAAACAATCGCAACAACTGCTTACCGTGCTTCAATTGAACTCGCAAAAGAAAAAGGTAGCTTCCCATTCTTAGAAGGAAATTCACCAGAGGATGGTAATCGTATCAGAGAAGCGTTAATTAATACTGGATACATGGAAAAAATGCCAGAAGATATCAAAGAAGGAATCAAAGAACACGGAATTCGTAACTCACACTTACTAACCGTTGCTCCTACAGGCAGCACTGGAACAATGGTTGGCGTTTCAACAGGTTTAGAACCTTACTTCTCATTCTCATATTTCAGAAGTGGACGCTTAGGTAAGTTTATTGAGGTTAAAGCAGATATCGTTCAAGAATATCTAGAGCAGCACCCAGAAGCAGATCCAAACAACCTTCCAAAGTGGTTCGTTTCTGCAATGGAACTTTCGCCAGAAGCGCATGCTGACGTACAATGCGTCATTCAGCGCTGGATTGACAGTTCCATCAGTAAAACTGTTAACGCACCGAAAGGCTATACTGTATCACAAGTAGAAGCTGTATACGAGCGCCTATACAAAGGCGGAGCAAAAGGTGGTACAGTTTACGTTGATGGAAGCCGTGACGCTCAAGTTCTTACATTAAAAGCTGAAGAGAATACTTTTGAAGATACAGAAGTGACAACACAAGAAGAAGAAAAACCAAAAAGCCATGTCGTACTCATGGATACAATCATGGATTTACGTCAAACAGATGTAACCATTGGTTCAGAAGTGGGTGACACTTGCCCAGTTTGTCGTCAAGGTACAGTCGAAGACCTTGGTGGATGTAACACATGTACAAATTGTGGTGCACAACTTAAATGTGGATTGTAATTCTAAACATGAAGAGGGAATCAAATCGATTCCTTCTTTTTTTATGCTCCAAAAGAATCATACGTACTAAATCCCAAGCTTCTTGATTAAAAATGTATAAAGGCATTGCTTTAACATTTTCAACAGAACGTCCTTGCTTCAATAGTGGGGGATGGGGAGGGGTTCTATGTTAATCGATGGCGTTTTTTCGGGTGGGGGTATTAAAGGATTTGCGTTAATTGGCGCATACCAAGCGATCGAAGAAAGAGGATTAGCCTTTAAACGAATGGCCGGAACTAGTGCAGGTTCCCTAATTGCTGCCTTAATCGCAGCGGGGTACACAAGTAGTGAGATTATTGATCTTATGGAAGAATTAGACCTCGGTGACTTTTTAGATCAACGAAAAGCCCTTTTACCTACACCCTTAGCTAAATGGCTTCTTTTATATTGGCGGCTTGGCTTATATAAAGGCGATATGTTAGAGAAATGGATTTATCAAAAACTTCGCGCCAAGGGTGTTGTCACCTTTCAAAACCTCCCTCCTGGCCGTTTAAGGATTATTGCTTCCGACTTAACCAATGGGAGAATCATTGTGTTGCCTGATGACCTAGAGCGCTATGGCATTCATCCATCATCTTTTCCGGTTGCAAAAGCGGTTCGGATGAGCTGCAGCCTCCCGTATTTTTTTGAGCCAGTCCGTTTAAAAGATTATCAAGGTAATACAATTGTTGTGGATGGTGGGGTATTATCAAACTTTCCAATCTGGCTTTTTGATGAGGAAAAAATGTTAAAAAAACGACCGGTCCTTGGAATCAAGCTAAGTGGGAACAGCCAGCAGCAAAAACAAAATAAAATTCATAATGCCATCGATATGTTTGGAGCCCTCTTCGAAACCATGAAAAATGCCCATGATGCAAGGTATATTTCACGTCGGCATGAAAAGAATATCATTTTTATTCCAATTGAAAGTGGGTTGACGACAGAATTTGGACTAACGGATGAAAAAAAGCAAGAGCTTATTCAGCAAGGTAAAATCCGTACCGAATCTTTTTTACGAACGTGGAGTTATTAACCCAATAAATAAAAGAAGAATCAAAAAAACTTTATTCAGCCTGTGCTGAATAAAGCTTAAAATAGTGCGCGGTTCTTCTTTTTTCCCTTTTTTCCTTCAATTACGGTCAGGTGTGTTGTATTCGTTTTTCGCTTTTTGTGAATAGGCGATACAGTCGATCGTTTTGTTGCGGCTGTCGTATGTTTCTTATTACCCATTCCCATAGTTTGGGACTTTCTCTGACTTCCAGATTTAAATCGCTTTCTTGATTGTTTAGCTGCGCGTAAATAAGCCGAATGTTCTTTTCCTCCCATTCGTCGACTAATCACAAATTTATATAGTAGATAGATTATTCCTATGAATAGGAAAATCATGCCTGCTTGCACGAGTAATGAACCTGGACGAGTGAAAAGAGTGTAGACAAATCCAAGTGCACCTAATCCTAGTAAAATCATTACGACTATATTTGATTTACGACGATTCATGAGATACACCTCCTGAAAACTATCCTTATATTGTATTAAAAATTCATAACGTTGTTGCTCATATATTTCACATAGTTAATAGATATTTGTATGAAAAATTAGTACTTCTTATATATATATTCTACAGGATATGCTAATAAACCTCTATGTTAACGACATCATTTATTTAGAAAATTTATAAATTATTCATAAACATTTACTATTGTGCCCAGCAATTTCCATTGCTACACATTTTTCCATGAATTTTTTCAAATAGATTAAAAAAGTTATGGACATACTACCGAATGGAGGTGTTGACCTGTGGTAGATGCTGAAAAAAAGAATCCAGAACTTGAACAAAACAAGCATGATGGTGAAATGTCCTTAATCGGTAAGGTTGTTGTTATAGGTTTGTTCGGAGGCATTTTTTGGAGTTTGCTGTCCTATTTTACGTATGTTTTTCATTTTACTGAACTGAGCCCTAACCTTATCCTAAAGCCATGGATCCTTGGTGATTGGAAAAATCATATGTTAGGTCAGTTTATTGGGATTTTTGTGATTGGTATTATCTCAATCGGTGTAGCACTTTTATATTATGCTTTACTAAAAAAATTTCAGTCCATGTGGGTTGGTGCCATATTTGGCATTGTCTTATGGCTTATTGTTTTTTATGTGTTTAATCCGATTTTTCCGGATATTAAAACCGTTGCAGAACTAGAGCGTAATACAGTTATTACTACTATATGCTTTTATATTCTATATGGTGTCTTTATTGGATACTCGATTTCATTTGAGGAAAATGAAATGAAGGGCGAAAGACACGCGGTCTCAACAAATGAGTAGGTGAATTAGGGAAAATTATGATAGAATGTTCTTGTTCGAACATTCTATTTTTAAGGGAGTTTTACGTATTAGAGTACTTAGGGGGAAAACTAGATGAGTAAATTAGAAAAATTGCGCGAAAGTTTTTCTGGCTTTGGAATCGATGGGTTATTAGTTACGAATAGCTATAACAGACGTTACATAACAAATTTCACCGGTACAGCTGGAGTTGCACTCATTTCTGAAAATGCAGCCGTATTTATTACAGATTTTCGCTATGTCGAGCAGGCCAATGAACAGGTAAAGGAATTTGAAATTGTTCAACATTCAGGTCCAATTATTGAAGAGGTTGCAAAACAAGCTGAAAAAATGGGAATTAAAAAGCTTGGATTTGAGCAAGAGGACCTTTCTTATGCGACATTTACCGCATACGACACAGAAGTGAAAGCTGAACTTGTCCCAGTTTCAGGTGCAATTGAAAAGTTACGCTTGATTAAGACAGAGTCAGAGATTAAGATATTAAAGGAAGCTGCGGAGATAGCTGACGCCGCCTTTACATATATCTTAGATGTTATTCGCCCAGGTATTACGGAAATTGAAGTATCTACTGAGTTAGAATTCTTTATGCGTAAGCAGGGAGCTACTTCATCTTCATTCGACACAATTGTTGCATCTGGTTATCGCTCTGCTTTACCACATGGCGTAGCAAGCGACAAAGTGATTGAAAAAGGTGATTTCGTTACTCTTGATTATGGTGCCTATTATAAAGGATATTGCTCAGATATCACACGTACCGTTGCAGTTGGAACTCCTAGCGATGAATTAAAAAACATATATGATGTTGTTTTAGAAGCTCAACTTCGTGGTATGGCAGGCATCAAGGCTGGCATTACAGGAAAAGAAGCTGATGCTCTAACCCGTGATTATATTACGGAAAAAGGCTATGGTGAATTCTTTGGACATTCTACTGGGCACGGATTAGGTATGGAAGTTCATGAGCAGCCAGGACTATCATTCAGATCGGATAATGTACTTGAGCCTGGAATGATTGTAACCTGTGAACCAGGAATTTACATAGCAGGACTTGGTGGCGTGAGAATTGAAGATGATCTTGTTGTTAGAAAAGACGGCAACGATGCTCTTACTTTCTCTAAAAAGGAATTAATTATTCTATAGGCAAAAGTTTTGTCGGAATTGGATTAGGAGGAAATAGTATATGATTTCAGTTAACGATTTTCGTACAGGTTTAACAATTGAGGTAGACGGTGGAATCTGGAGAGTAATGGATTTCCAACACGTTAAGCCAGGCAAAGGAGCTGCGTTCGTACGTTCAAAGCTTCGTAACCTTCGAACAGGTGCAGTTCAAGAAAAAACATTCCGTGCCGGTGAAAAAGTAGCGAAAGCACAAATCGAAAACCGCAGAATGCAGTATTTATATGCGAATGGTGATTCACATGTATTCATGGACAATGAATCCTATGAGCAAATCGAATTACCAGCGTCTGCAATTGAGTATGAATTAAAGTTCTTGAAAGAAAACATGGAAGTTCACATCATGATGTTCCAAAGTGAAACACTTGGAGTTGAGCTCCCAAATACTGTTGAGCTTAAGGTTGTTGAAACAGAGCCTGGTATCAAAGGGGATACAGCTTCTGGCGGTTCTAAACCTGCTACTCTAGAAACAGGGTTAATCGTACAAGTTCCTTTCTTCATTAATGAAGGCGATGTGTTAATCATCAACACAACTGAAGGATCTTACATCTCACGTGCGTAATCAATATTGAGATTTTTTTAGGACTCACCATTTTTGGTGGGTTCTTTTTTTGATTGCAAACATCAAAAAGAGGTTTGTAGATAGATAAAATTAGGAGAGAAAAAAATCCGCAAACACCAAAAACAACCACGTAAATGGATAAAAATAGGAATAAGTAAACCCGCAAACATCATTACCCCACCTCCCCTCATGCACACCTCTAAAATTTCCTCTTCTGAAAATCAGTGAACAAGCATAGGTTGTACAAAAGAAAATTATTGGGTGGGGACTTCAATGAAACGATTATTATCGGTGTTTGATTCAACGGTTTTAACGATGGCTGGACTGAGGATCATATCTGGATGTTTAGAAATCACGGCGGCCATTTTAATGCTGACTTTTAATGATGTGAAAAAAGCACTAGCCGTCAATGCGATGCTCGCAATTGTAGGGCCACTTATTTTGATTGCAACAATGTCGATTGGACTTATTGGATTGGCTGATCAGTTGTCTTATTCAAAGCTTTTATTCATAGGGCTCGGAGTTGCATTTATTTTGTATGGAATCTTCCGCTAGAAATCACATGTGTAGGCATAATGTGTCCAAGCTAGCATACATTGAATTATGAGAGTTTAGATGAGGAGTTTACTATATGAAAGAGATCGTAGACGTTTTACCGAAATCAATTGCTAATCTTATAGCCAAGTATCCTCCAGCACGCAAAGAAAAAATGGAAGAAATCCGAATTAGGGTATCAAGACCTCTAGAAATTATTGAGGGTGGAATTCCGATTTTCCACAACTATATCGTGACAAGTGAAGATGCGATGCAGCTCCTTAACAAGCTTGGTCAATACTCGATTTATACGCTTGAGGAAGAGCTGAAGCGTGGCTATGTCACGATTCAAGGTGGGCATCGGGTGGGACTAGCTGGTAAGGTCATTACAGAAAGTGGAATGGTCAAAGCGATTCGCGATGTTACCTCCTTCAATATTCGGGTTGCCAAACAAAAAATCGGTGTCGCTGAACCGCTTGCTCCATATCTCTATGACTTATATTGGAAAAATACGATCCTAATTGGTCCACCGCAAACTGGTAAAACAACATTATTAAGGGACCTTGCCCGGATGATAAGTACAGGTATTGAAACAAGACGAATTCCCGCAATGAAGGTGGGAATTGTGGATGAGCGTTCCGAGATTGCCGGATGTGTAAAAGGTGTTCCACAAGCGTCACTAGGACCAAGGGTTGATGTCCTAGATGCCTGTCCAAAGGCAGAAGGCATGATGATGATGATAAGGTCGATGAGTCCTGATGTTTTAATAGTGGACGAGATTGGTAGAGATGAAGACAGTCAGGCGATCATGGAGGCTGTAAATGCTGGTGTAAGTTTGATTGTTACAGCACATGGTCATCATATTTCAGACCTCATGAAACGGCCGTCTCTAGAAAAAATAATCAACGCAGGGGTAATCGAGAGGTTTGTAGAGCTTTCACGCACAAAAGGACCAGGTACTATTAAAGCCATTCTTGGTCCAACTGGCAAGCAACTTTTACCAAAAGTGAGCGTGACATAAATGATAAAAATGATTGGAGCTATTTTAATATTACTTGCAACCACATGGACTGGATTTGAGGCGGCACGCAAGTTAAGTGAACGACCGCGCCAGTTGAGAATGCTTAAAACAGCATTGCAATCACTTGAAGCTGAAATCATGTACGGACATGTCCCATTAATAGATGTGGCTACCCATCTTGCAAGACAAATTCCGAAGCCAGTTTCTTACTTTTTTGAGGGATTTGCAAAACGGCTTCAAACAGGAGAGGTCAGTGTAAAGGTAGCCTGGGATGAGAGTCTGAAAGAGGTGTCCAAGTTGACTGCTTTTCACCAAGGTGAAATTGAGATTCTTCAGCAGTTTGGTGAGACGCTTGGACAGCATGACAGAACCTCACAACAAAAACACATTTTACTGGCTATTACCCATCTAGAACGAGAAGAAAGCGAAGCAAAAGATAGACAATTGCGTTATGAAAAAATGGTGAAAAGCCTGGGCTTTTTGTCAGGATTATTAGTAGTCATTTTATTGATTTAGGGGGAGAAGAAACGCATGGGAGTGGATGTAAATATTATTTTTCAAATAGCCGGTGTAGGAATTGTGGTTGCCTTTCTCCATACAATCCTAGATCAGATGGGTAAAAAAGAGTATGCCCAGTGGGTAACATTGTTGGGCTTCATCTATATTCTGTTTATGGTTGCAACAATCGTAGAGGACCTCTTTAAAAAGATTAAAGCTGTATTTCTCTTTCAGGGGTAAGGAGGGGTGAGCCATTGAGATTATACAAATCGTTGGATTAGGTCTAATCGGGACCTTTCTTGCACTCATTGTAAAAGAACAAAAACCAACCTTTGCCTTTATGCTTGTTGTGTTTATTGGTTGTGTAATTTTTCTCTTTTTAGTGGGGGAAATTTCGGATATCATTCGGATGCTTGAGAAAGTTGCCATAAATGCAAATGTCAACACCGTTTATGTGGAAACCATTCTTAAGATCATCGGAATTGCCTATATCGCTGAGTTTGGAGCACAAATTACAAAGGATGCTGGTCAAGGATCAATTGCCTCAAAGATTGAACTCGGAGGAAAAATATTAATTTTAGCAATGGCGATACCAATTTTAACAGTTTTAATAGAAACAATCATTGGACTTATACCTAGTTAAATCTGGTTTCCAAGGGGGTGGTTGAGTGACCAGTAGTAAAGTCTTTTCTTTCGTAGCATTGTTGCTTTTCTTTTTCTCATTACCTCAATTTGTACAAGCATCACCCTCACAGCAAGAAATCATCGACAATCAAATTCAAGATCAGGTTGAGGAACAGTTAGAAACCCTCGGCATCGACGAAATAAAACAATTTTGGGATGAAATAGTAACGGATTATGGTGGATATTTACCTGAAAGCCAAAAGGGTAGTTTACTAGAATTCATCCGTGGCGAGAAGGAGCTCTCGTTAAAGGAGTGGTTGCTTGGACTCGTCAAATTCGTATTCCATGAGTTAATTGCAAATGGAAAGCTTTTAAGTACACTGATCATGCTTACGATTTTTAGTATGTTTTTACAAACCCTTCAAAATTCATTTGAGAAAAGTACTGTCAGCAAGGTGGCCTATGCGATTGTATACATGGTGTTAATCATTATCGCATTAAATAGCTTCCGGGTTGCAATCATGTACACCGAGGAAGCCATTCAATCGATGATTAATTTTATTTTAGCGCTTGTGCCATTGTTGCTAGCATTGGTCGCGTCATCTGGTGGAGTTGCTTCAGCGGCATTGTTCCACCCACTGATTTTATTTTTAATGAATACAAGTGGGCTTTTGATTCAATATATCGTTTTGCCGTTATTGTTTATGGCAGCGTTATTGAGCATCGTAAGCACTCTGAGTGAACAATACAAAGTAACACAGCTTGCCCAGTTACTAAGAAATGCGAGTATCGGAATCATTGGTGTATTCTTGACCATTTTTCTTGGGGTTATATCGGTACAGGGTACCACGACAGCGGTTGCGGACGGAATAACGATTCGGACTGCAAAATTTATTACCGGAAATTTTATACCTGTAATAGGCCGGATGTTCACAGATGCCACCGATACGGTTATAAGTGCTTCGGTCCTTTTAAAAAATACGGTTGGAATTTTTGGGGTGGTCATTCTTTTATTAATTGCTGTATTTCCGGCAATTAAAGTGCTATCTTTAGCCATTATTTATAAATTGGCAGCAGCACTCTTACAACCACTTGGCGGGGGACCTGTCATTGCTTGCTTAGATATCATCAGTAAAAGTGTTGTTTATATTTTTGCTGCATTAGCAATCGTGTCACTGATGTTTTTCCTAAGTATCACGGTTATTGTCGCAGCTGGAAACCTGACCTTAATGGTTAGATAGAAAAGCGGAAGATGCCTAAAAGCTAGACAAATAGTCTTGGAGGTGAGGACACTGAGTTTTATTGCTGAATGGATAACAAATATTATTTTATTTATCTTACTTGCTACCATTGTGGACATGCTTTTGCCAAGCTCGAGTATGCAAAAATACGTGAAAATGGTAACGGGGCTATTGTTAATCCTGATCATCCTTACTCCTTTGTTCTCACTTTTTAAAACTGATTTGGATCAAGCCTTGTTAAATATGAATCTTAAACCGGTTCAATCGGAAAAAAATCTAGAAAATTTAATAGATTTGAAGAAAAAAGAAATACAAGCCTCACAACGTGCATATATTTTAGAAACAATGGCTGTCCAATTGGAATCTGAAGTAGAAGAGGAGTTGGTGCAAAACGAATATGATTTAACTGTTCAAAAAGTAAATGTATTCCTTTCAAGTGCAGTGGACGTTAAGGAAACTGTTACTTTGGATGACATTCAGTCAATCGAGGTGGTGTTATCAAAAGAGACTGCCGAGCCTGATGATGTCCCAGTTGTCAAACCAGTTGAGATTGATACCTCCAAACAGACTGAACCAGTGTATAAAAAAGTAGATCAAACCAACGTCAAAGCAATCACCAAATCATTATCTACTAGATGGGAAATTGACTCAGATAAAATCGTAGTCACTGTGGAAGGGGGGAAAGAGTCGTAGATGGATAAGAACAAAGGAATTTTGAATACAATCAAAGGGATGTTCTCCGGGTCTAAGGATGGACCACCAGATAAAAAAGGAAACAAAAAAAACCAATATTTCTTACTTTTATTAGCAGTTGGAATAGCCTTTATGTTAATTAGCAATCTGTTTTCTGGTGACAAACCTACATCTTCTGTTATGCCAGCTTCATCATCAGTGGAAAGTGCAAAAGATGAGCCAGCGTTTGGGCAGCAAAAGGATGACCTGACAATGGCGATTTCAAAATATGAGGATCGTTATGAAAACGAGCTCAAGGAGGCATTAGAAGCCATTGCTGGAGTAGAGGATGTGATTGTTTCAGTTAGCGTAGATGCTACTGAAACAAAAATACTTGAAAAGAACACCGTAACCCAAAGCCAAATCACTAGTGAGGAGGACAGGGATGGTGGAAAACGACAAGTAGAGGATATAACAAGCGATGAACAAGTTGTCATCATCCGGAGTGGTGATTCAGAAACACCGATTGTCTTGAAAATTGAAAAGCCTGATATTCGAAGTGTTCTAATCGTCGCTAAAGGTGTTGAGAACGCAAAAATAAAACAAATGGTAGTAGAGGCAGTAACAAAAGGATTTGATGTTCCAAATCATAAAGTAGCTGTTGTACCAAGGAAAACGAAGGGGGATTCATAAAATGTTATTGAAAAAGCAAACGGTATGGTTATTAACAATGTTAAGTCTAGTTGTTGTGTTGTCAGTCTATTATATTACAACACCTGAAAACAACAATAATAACGTGGCAGTGGAGCAAGATGAGCAAAAGGACAATGAAAAAGAAAATGTAGAAACGTCTACTGAAAATAAAGACGGTGCGAGTGTTACTGTAGAAGAGGATGAAGATGGCAATGTCATTTCATCTGTTGCAAGTGATGATATGTTTGCCGCGTTACGTTTAGAAATTGACGAGTATCGTAGTAAAGTAAGAAGTAACCTAGAAGATCAAACGGCTTCAACAGAGCTTACAGCGGATCAAAAGCTAAAAGCTTATGATGAACTAAAGAAGCTTGATGATATTGAAACAAAGGAAAAGATTATTGAAATGTTGATCAAGGGAAATAATTACGAGGATGCACTAGTTCGCGTTGAGGGTGACAAAATTAAGATTACAGTTAAAGCAAAGGAAAGTTCTAAAAAAGCAGCAAATGATATTTTACGTCTTGTACGCAGTGAGCTAGGTGACCTTCAAAATCTTGCTGTACAATTCGAAGTAACGGGTGAAAAAGAAAAATAATCGTTATGAAAGCACGGTATAAATGCCGTGCTTTTTATTTTTTTCATAAATAAATGAAATTTGGGGAAGGTTTTGATATGATTTGTTTACAGATAAAAACGTTTTCGATAAAAAATCTCTGTAAAATATTGAAATGCACCTTTTAAGTATCGTATCATATTAGTATGTGGTACTAATACTAGCAATAAAATGCTGACTACATTTGAAAATATATTTTTATTTAATCACAAGGAGTGTAACCGAATGTTAAAAATTCAAGAGCTACGTGAGCTTATTAAGTTAGTTGATCATTCAAATATTGATGAGTTTACATTTGAGAGCGAAGGCTCAAAAATTAAAATGAAAAAAAATAAAGAAACAACTGTGCAAACAGTAGTTGAAAACAAGGCACAAGCACAGCCAGTTGCGCCAGTTGTAACTGAAGTATCTCAGGCTGCAGCGCAACCGGCACAGCCACAAACACAGCAAGCAGAACCTGTTGCAACTTCACCAGCGCCAGCAGTAGATGAAAATTTACATAAAATCGTTTCACCGATGGTTGGTACATTCTATGCTTCTCCATCACCAGATGCTGATGTGTATGTTAACAAAGGTGATAAAGTAAAAGAAGATTCAGTTGTTTGTATCGTTGAAGCCATGAAGCTATTTAACGAAATCGAAGCAGAAGTGAATGGAGAAATCGTTGAAATATTAGTTGAGAATGGTCAGCTTGTGGAGTATGGCCAACCATTATTCCTAGTAAAAGCATAAAGTCTTGTTCAAAAAGGAGGAGGGTTTTAAAGACGAAATGTGTTACATTTGATTCGCCAACTTTTTGAACATCACATAAAGTAAGGAGCTTACCCTATGTTAAAAAAGATATTAATAGCAAATCGTGGAGAAATTGCAGTCCGTATAATTCGGGCTTGTAAAGAACTTGGAATTGAAACGGTAGCCGTTTTTTCGGAGGCAGACCGTGAATCACTCCATGTTCAATTAGCAGATGAGGCTTATTGTATTGGTCCTAAATCTTCAAAAGATAGCTATTTAAATTTTACAAATATCATTAGTGTTGCAAAGCTGACAGAGAGTGAAGGAATTCATCCTGGATATGGCTTTTTAGCAGAAAATGCTGATTTCGCAGAGCTATGTCGTGAAGTTAACCTCACTTTCATCGGTCCAAGTCCTGAAGCGATTAACAAGATGGGGACAAAGGATGTAGCTCGTGAAACGATGAGAGAAGCTGGAGTACCAATCGTCCCTGGTTCTCGAGGGATCATCAAAGATGCAGATGAAGCAATCGCCCTTGCCAATGAAATGGGTTACCCAGTTATTATTAAAGCTACCGCTGGTGGCGGTGGTAAAGGGATCCGAGTGGCTAAGAATGAAGAGGAACTTGTTAAAGGAATTAATATTACTCAGCAAGAAGCAGCAACTGCCTTTGGTAACCCTGGCGTATATATCGAAAAATATATTCAAGATTTCCGCCATGTAGAAATTCAAGTATTAGCCGATAACCATGGAAATGTGATACATTTAGGAGAGAGAGATTGCTCAATTCAACGACGTTTGCAAAAGCTTGTGGAGGAAACTCCATCACCTGCTCTAAATGAAACAACGAGACAAAAAATGGGTGAAGCGGCCGTTAAAGCGGCAAAAGCTGTTGATTATTCAGGTGCGGGAACAATTGAATTCATTTATGACCATATTAATGATCAATTTTATTTCATGGAAATGAATACGAGAATTCAAGTTGAGCATCCCGTAACTGAAATGGTAACGGGTGTAGACTTAATTAAAGAAATGATTCGCGTTGCATCTGGAAAAGAGCTTTCATTAAGCCAAAGTGATGTAACCTTTAATGGTTGGGCAATTGAATGCCGAATCAATGCAGAGAATCCTGAGAAAAATTTCATGCCTTCTCCTGGAAAAATTGAAATGTATTTACCTCCTGGTGGTTTTGGGGTAAGAGTGGACTCTGCTGCATATCCTGGTTATTCAATACCTCCATATTATGATTCAATGATTGCGAAACTCATTACTTATGGGGCAACGAGAGAAGAAGCGATTGCAAGAATGAAGCGTGCGCTCAGTGAATTTGTCATTGAAGGTGTACACACGACCATTCCATTCCATTACAAGCTTATGAATCACGAAAAATTTGTTGGGGGAGACTTCAACACAAAATTTCTTGAATTATACGAGGTTATGAAGTAGTAGATCAAATACGCCTTGGCGTATTTGCGCCCGATTTTTTTCGAGCAAGCTCGAAAAATTTCCTTTGAAAAATCGTGGCATCCGCCGGAGGCTTAACTTTATTCAGATGGGATTAGAACCCTCATCTGAATTGATTGGCTTATACAGTTTTATCCACCACATATAGAAGTGGGGGACTGAATAAAGTTATATGTAGGAGGTGCTTGCTGATGGCAGCGGAAACGAATATTTTAGAAATGGATCAAGGTAGTAACGGTCTTGGTAAGGTTGAGATTGCACCAGAAGTGATTGAAGTAATTGCAGGTATTGCTTCTTCGGAAGTTGAAGGAGTAGCACAAATGAGAGGTAACTTTGCTTCTGGAGTGGTTGAAAAGCTAGGAAAGAAAAATCACGGAAAAGGTGTCAAAGTCGAATTAACAGAAACAGGTATTATTGTTGATGTATTCTGCGTCATGAACTTTGGCGTTTCGATTCCAAATGTGGCTCGCCAAATTCAGGATAATGTACGCCAAGCTTTATTGAATATGACAGCTTTAGATGCAAATGAGGTAAACATCCATGTTGTTGGTGTCTTATTTGAAACCCAAAAGCAGGAAGCATTAATTGAAGAAGAAATGTAAGGGGAAAATTGTCTGATGGCAAACGCTATCAGGCATTTTTTATTTTCAACATTAAGGTTGGTTTTTATTTTGAAATTATTTTATGATATTATCATGTTATTAGAATGTAAATACTAGCTTTAATATACATAAAGGAGAAATAGAATGAAAAGACGTACAGCACGACAAAAGGCTTTACAATCGTTATTTCAGATTGATGTAAGTGGAAGTGAGCCGAAGGAAGCGATTGAAAGTGTACTGGAAGAAGAGTCTTTAGATCCTTTCTTGAAGCAACTTGTTTATGGAGTTGTCGAACATAAGGAAGAAATTGATGACTTATTACGAGGGCATCTTGAAAAATGGAATCTTGAAAGACTTGCAAATGTAGATCGCTCAATTTTGCGAATTGCTGTCTTTGAAATGAAATACGTGGAGGAAATCCCAGTAAAGGTCAGTATTGATGAGGCAATTGAGCTTGCTAAAGAATTTGGGGATGATAGCTCTAGTCGTTTTGTCAATGCCATTTTATCGAAAATAAAAGACTCATTAGTAAAGTAACCCTATCTGTTTGTTTTGAAAAATAAATTGATTCAAAAAAGTTGAAATGTATAAAAAGGGAGAGTTGAAAATTGGCAGCAGAGATTATAAGTGGGAAAGAATTAGCGCAATCAAAACGTAATGAAATCGCATTAGAAGTTCAGAAATTATCTCAGGAAGGGATCGTTCCAGGCTTAGCCGTGCTTTTGGTGGGCAATGACCCTGCTTCAAGATCTTATGTAAAAGGGAAAGACAAAGCATGTAAGGAAACGGGTATCCACTCCTTAATGCTCGAATATCCGGAAACAATTACAGAAGAATTTTTACTTGGGGAAATTGACCGCTTAAATCAAGATCCATCTATTCATGGAATTCTTGTTCAATTACCATTGCCAAATACAATTAATGAGACAGCTGTTATCGAAAGAATCTCACCTGAAAAAGATGTGGATGGCTTCCATCCCATTAATATCGGTCGAATGATGACTGGACAAGATGCCTTTCTTCCATGTACACCATTTGGAATCATTGAAATGGTGAAATCCAAGCAAATTTCAATTGAGGGCAAACATGTTGTTGTAGTTGGAAGAAGTAATATTGTCGGAAAACCTGTTGGTCAACTCTTCCTAAAAGAAAATGCTACAGTGACATATTGCCATTCGAGAACGACGAATTTAAAAGAAATGACTCTTCAAGCTGATATCCTAGTTGCTGCTGTTGGTAAGGCGAATTTTATACCTGGTGATTATATTAAAGAAGGTGCAGTTGTAATCGATGTTGGCGTAAACCGTCTTGAATCAACGGGAAAGCTAGTGGGTGACGTTGTGTTTGAGGATGCAAAAGAAAAAGCAAGCTATATTACACCAGTCCCAGGTGGAGTTGGTCCAATGACAATTACAATGCTTTTGCATAATACCGTTCAATCCGCAAAGAATGTTGCCCTTCTTTCAAGGAAGTAGGGATCGGGTAAAATGGATCAAAATCGTTATTTAACTGTATCAGCTCTAACGAAGTATATTAAACGAAAATTTGATGCTGACCCTCACCTCCAGGATATTTGGGTGAAGGGAGAAATCTCAAATTTTAAAGCACATAGTCGTGGGCATATGTATTTTACGATTAAAGATGGACAAGCACGAATTCAATCAGTTATGTTTGCTGGGAATAACCGCGATTTGAAGTTTACTCCTGAAAACGGGATGAAAGTATTACTTCGTGGTGAGGTAACTGTATTTGAATCGAACGGAAATTATCAGCTCTATGTAAAAGAAATGCAGCCAGATGGTATCGGGAACTTATACTTAGCCTATGAGGAAATGAAAAAGCGTCTTGAGGCAGAAGGACTTTTTTCGCAAAAGTATAAAAAGCCAATTCCTAAGATCCCGAATTATATTGGGATTGTTACATCACCAACAGGTGCAGCAATCCGAGATATAATCACAACGATTAGACGTCGATTTCCAATTGCAAAGGTTATCGTTTTTCCTGCGTTAGTTCAAGGAGTAAATGCAGGACCTTCTGTCGTACAGGCCATTCAAAAAGCGAATGATCTTGGGAATATTGATGTTCTTATTGTTGGACGTGGTGGTGGCTCAATCGAAGAGCTTTGGGCTTTTAACGAGGAAATTGTAGCACGTGCGATTTTTCAGTCAAAGGTTCCGGTGATTTCAGCAGTAGGACATGAGACCGATATTACGATTGCTGATTTTGTTGCAGATTTACGGGCTCCCACACCAACAGGTGCAGCAGAGTTGGCTGTTCCACACATGGCAGAGCTATCTGAACGTTTATTAGTGCGACATACACGTTTATTACGTGCTATGAAGGAAAAACTGGTAAATGATACACAACGATTAGATACTTTGAAAAAGTCCTATGCTTTTCGTTTTCCAAAGAATCTTTATGAACAAAAAGAGCAGCAGCTTGACCGCTTAGTAGAAAGTTTAGAAAGAGAAGCGGTGAGGGCTATCTCTCGTAAGCAAGAGGCATTTCAAAAGGTAAAGCTTAGGCTGCAACATAACCATCCAAGTGAAAAGTTAACTCAAGCAAGACAAAAGCAGGATCTTAATACGAAAATGCTTGTAAAAGAGTTCAACCAAATCCTTAAACAAAAGCAATATGCTTTTTCATCAAAAGTAGCTAAGCTTGAAGCATTAAGCCCATTAAAAATTATGGATCGTGGCTATAGCCTCGTATATGATCAGGAACAACATTTAGTTAAAAGTGTAAAGCAAGTTGAATCGGGGAATTTAATCAAGGTAAAACTTATGGACGGTACCCTTGACTGTGAAGTAATTGAAATAGAGGAGAGACAATAAATGAGTGAAGAGAAGGTATTAACCTTTGAGGAAGCAATGGAGCAACTTGAGCAAATTGTTGAACGACTTGAAGAAGGGGATGTCCCTTTAGAAAAAGCAATCACTTATTTTCAAGATGGAATGAAGCTTTCAAAGCTTTGTCATGACAAGCTTCAGCATGTTGAAAAGCAAATGGAGCAAATCTTGCGTGAAGATGGCGAACTTGAGCCATTTACGATTCAGGAGGAAGAATAATAGTGGGACGAACTGAGGTAGAGCGATTTTTAGACAAACAAAAGAAAAATATAGAAGAACAGCTCCCAACGTATATTTCACATTTATCAGCTCCGAACATTATCAAGGATGCAATGCACTATTCTCTTGAAGCGGGTGGGAAACGAATTCGCCCATTATTGCTATTAGGCACGCTTCACTCCTTTGGAAAAGATGAGAGTATCGGAATACCGACTGCGTGTGCAATTGAAATGATTCATACGTATTCACTTATACATGATGATTTGCCTAGTATGGATGATGATGATCTTCGCAGGGGAAAGCCTACCAATCATAAAGTGTTTGGAGAGGCGGTTGCGATCTTAGCAGGGGACGCCTTATTGACGTATAGTTTTCAGATTGTTTCTGAATCCTTGGGAGACCAAATATCCCCTGAGAAAAAGCTATTGCTCGTTACTGAGTTAGCCAAAGCATCAGGACCTGAAGGAATGGTAGGGGGACAGGTTGCTGATATGGAAGGCGAAGGAGCAGTCTTGAATCTTGATGAACTAGAATACATTCATCGTCATAAAACTGGGAAATTATTAGCATACAGTGTTATTGCAGGAGCGATTCTTGCAGATGCTACTAGTGAACAGCTAGAGAAGCTCACACAATTTGCGCATCATTTAGGCTTAGCCTTTCAAATTCGTGATGACATTTTAGATATTGAAGGCACAGAAGTAGTTCTTGGGAAACCGGTCGGCAGTGATACAGGTAATCATAAAAATACATATCCTGCTTTATTAACGCTTGAGGGTGCAAAGGAAAAATTAACCTTTCATATAGATGAAGCAAAACGGTTTTTATATAGTGTTGATATGAAACATGATATACTAGACTATATGTGTAATCTAATCGCATCTAGAGATCATTAAATATACTTTTAGCGGATGTTCAAAAAGTCCGGTAAAAATGACACAGCGAATTTCTTCGTTGGCTTGCTTTTCCGTTGCTCACGTATTAACAACATACGTTCCGCTACTCAAAGCTTCGCTGCCTCGAACTTCTTGGTCCTTTTTATCCTCCTTTTTGAACACGTATTTTAGCTTTAAAGTATATGAGTGCTGAATAGTAAATGAAAGTGAGTGAAACCTTTGGATCTTCTAAGTATTAAAGACCCTAAGTTCCTTAAAAATATGTCAATAGCTGAATTGGATAAATTAAGTCAGGAAATCCGTCAATTTTTAATAGAGAAACTATCAAAGACTGGTGGACATATTGGCCCTAACCTTGGTGTGGTTGAATTAACAATTGCATTACATAGGGAGTTTGACAGTCCAAAGGATAAATTGATTTGGGATGTTGGTCACCAGTCTTATGTTCATAAAATTTTGACCGGACGGGCTTGTGAATTTGATACATTACGTCAATATAAAGGGCTATGTGGGTTTCCGAAGCGTATTGAAAGTGAACATGACGTTTGGGAAACCGGACATAGCTCAACAAGTCTTTCCGCAGCTATGGGTATGGCGGTTGCCCGAGATGTAAAAGGAACAAAGGAATTTGTCATCCCCATTATTGGCGATGGTGCCTTAACTGGTGGAATGGCATTGGAAGCGTTAAATCATATTGGACATGAAAAGAAAGACATGATTGTGATCCTAAATGACAATGAAATGTCAATTGCACCAAATGTAGGTGCTCTTCACCATGTCCTTGCAAGATTGCGTACTGCAGGTAAATATAATTGGGTTAAAGATGAGCTAGAACTTTTACTCAAGAGAATTCCAGCGGTAGGCGGAAAGCTTGCAGCAACAGCTGAACGTGTAAAAGACAGTCTTAAATATCTTCTTGTATCAGGAGTCTTTTTCGAGGAACTAGGATTTACCTACTTAGGTCCGATTGATGGACATAATTTTGAGGATTTATTTGAAACCCTTGAATATGCTAAGAAAACAAAAGGGCCAGTATTAGTTCATGTCATTACGAAAAAAGGAAAAGGCTACACCCCTGCTGAAACAGACAAAGTGGGCACGTGGCACGGTACAGGACCTTATAAAATTGAAACAGGTGATTTCGTTAAACCGGAAAATGCACCTCCGGCATGGAGTGCAGTCATTAGTGAGACCGTTCGAAAGCTTGCGAAAGATGATAAGCGAATTGTCGCGATTACACCTGCAATGCCTGTAGGTTCTAAGCTTGAAAAATTTGCGAAGGAATTTCCAGAGCGTATGTATGATGTAGGAATTGCGGAACAGCATGCAACTACAATGGCTGCTGGTCTTGCTACCCAAGGTATGAAGCCGTTTCTTGCTATATATTCGACCTTTTTACAAAGGGCATATGATCAGGTTGTCCACGATGTGTGCCGTCAAAATCTGAATGTATTCATTGGAATCGATCGTTCTGGTTTAGTAGGGGCAGATGGAGAAACACATCAAGGTGTATTCGATATTGCTTTTTTAAGACATATTCCTAATATGGTTATCATGATGCCAAAGGACGAGAATGAAGGTCAGCATATGGTGAATACGGCAATTCATTATGATGACGGTCCGATTGCCTTAAGATATGCAAGAGGCAATGGTCTTGGTGTCGAAATGGATGAAGATCTTAAACTTATTCCAATTGGTTCATGGGAGATTCTAAAACCTGGCACAGATGCCGTAATTCTAACGTTTGGGACAACCATACCTATGGCACTTAAGGCTGCAGAGTTACTCGAACAAGAAGATATTTCAGTAAGAGTCGTAAATGCTCGCTTTATAAAACCCCTTGATAATGATATGATGCATCAAATTTTAGGATCAAATCTTCCAGTATTAACAATTGAGGAATCTGTGTTGATGGGTGGATTTGGAAGTGCAGTTCTTGAATTTGCGAATGATCATGACTATCAAAATGCCAAAATCGATCGTATGGGTATTCCGGATCTATTTATTGAGCATGGAAGCGTGAATGAACTACTTCGTGAAATTGGTATGACAACAGAGAATGTAGTTGAGCGTGTTCAAAAGCTCGTACCTAAGAAGAAAAGAGTGTAGGCATGGGTACAAAAAAAGAAAGACTTGATGTTTTATTAGTTGAACGTGGCTTAATCGAAACAAGAGAAAAAGCGAAACGTACCATCATGGCTGGTCTCGTTTATTCTAATGAAGAACGGCTAGATAAGCCCGGAGAGAAAGTAGAAATTGATATACCTCTCACTGTTAAGGGAAATGTTATTCCTTATGTTAGTAGAGGTGGGTTGAAGCTTGAAAAAGCGATAAAAGATTTTGATTTAAACATTCAAGATAAAATCATGATTGATGTTGGTTCCTCGACTGGTGGCTTTACCGATTGTGCCCTTCAAAATGGCGTCAAAAAATCATATGCTCTTGACGTGGGGTATAACCAGTTAGCGTGGAAGTTGCGCCAGGATGAACGTGTCGTCGTCATGGAACGCACCAATTTTAGGTATGTAACACCGGCTGACCTTCAAAGTGGTTTACCGGAGTTTGCTACTATTGATGTCTCATTTATCTCGTTGCGGTTGATTTTACCTGTTTTAAAAACGCTTCTTGTACCAAATAGTGATGTTGTAGCTCTTGTAAAACCACAATTCGAAGCGGGAAAAGAGCAGGTTGGTAAGAAGGGCATTGTTCGTGATCCGAAAACCCATGAGGCGGTACTTACGCATATTATTGAATTTTCCTTAAAGGAAGGGTATGATTGCATTAATTTATCATACTCACCAATAACAGGTGGAGAAGGAAATATCGAATTTTTACTACATTTACGTTGGAATGGGCCTACTAATGTTGGTGAAAATAGACTACCTATGACCGAACAAGAGGTAGTTGAAACAGCACATGCAAACTTAAAGAATGATAAATGATAATCGAAGGGGGATAGCCACTGTGCTGTCCTTTTTCTTTCTAAAAATATTATTCGTTCATCCATAGTGTTAACCTGAAAATTGTTAAAAAAAATGTACAATTTTGTCTGAATCGGCTAACATAGGAGGTAAATAAACCACGTTTTACGATGAAAGTGAGAGGAATTCATTATGAATAAGGGGCAAAGACATATTAAAATTCGTGAAATCATCACGAGTCATGATATAGAAACACAAGATGAGATTGTGGATATTTTGAAAAGTGAGGGGTACAACATTACACAGGCGACCGTATCCCGTGACATTAAAGAACTTCATTTAGTAAAGGTACCTATGATTGATGGTCGTTATAAATACAGTTTACCAGCAGACCAACGATTTAATCCGCTTCAAAAACTTAAACGTTCATTAATGGATGCTTTCGTAAAAATCGATTCAGCTGGCCATATGCTTGTGATGAAAACTCTACCAGGGAATGCAAATGCTATTGGTGCTTTAATTGATCATTTAGATTGGGAAGAAATTTTAGGAACAATATGTGGAGATGATACCATCTTAATTATTTGCAAAAGCCCAGAGCAAACTGAAACGGTGTCAAATCGATTCCTAGACATGCTATGACGCAGGGCAGTGGAAGAGGAGGTGTAGGAATTGTTAGCAGAATTATCAATTAAAAATTTCGCCATTATTGAATCTCTTTCGATTTCATTGGAAAAAGGTTTAACTGTCCTGACTGGTGAAACAGGAGCGGGTAAATCCATCATCATTGATGCTATTCATTTATTGGTTGGTGGAAGAGGCTCCGTTGAATTTGTACGATATGGGGAAGAACGGGCAGAAATTGAAGGTCTTTTCTTAATTGAAGATGACAATCACCCTTGTTATGCAAAAGCAACAGAGTTTGGTATTGAAATAAGCGAGGGAATGGTTGTTTTACGAAGAGATATTTCGAAATCAGGAAAAAGTGTCTGCAGAATCAATGGGAAACTCGTGACCATTTCCATTCTTCGTGAATTTGGCAGAACATTAATCGATATTCATGGACAGCATGAGCATCAGGATTTGATGAATCAGGAACAACATATCTATATGCTTGATCAATACGGTGGAGATATCGTTAAACAAGCATTACAGGAATACCTAGCCATATATAAGAATTTTTTAAATGTGAAACAACGCTTAAAAAGTTTTAATGAAAATGAACAAGAGTTAGCCCATCGTCTTGATTTAATCCAATTTCAATTAAATGAGATTGGGAAAGCCGATCTGAAGCCTAATGAAGATGTGGAACTAACTGAAGAAAGAAATAAGATCTCAAATTATGAAAAGATATTTAAGGCCCTTCAAAATAGCTATAACGCTCTCCATGGAGATCAAAAAGGGCTTGATTGGGTTGGACTTGCCATGAATCATGCCGAGGATGTAATGGACATTGATAATGATTTAAAAGGCATTCAGGAGGTCATCTCCAACAGCTATTATCAATTAGAGGAAATTTCCTATAAAATACGCGATCAGCTAGACAATTTAGAGTATGATCCAGCAAGACTGGATTTTATCGAAGGTCGATTGAATGAAATTTCACAGCTAAAGCGGAAATATGGACAATCTGTCGAGGAAATTCTCGAATATGCCGCGACGATTGAGGATGAAATCGACACCATCCAAAATCGTGAGCAGCATATTGGTAAGCTAAAAGAAGAGCTTGAATCCATTTTAGAAGATGTTAAGCTTGAGTCCGAAAATGTATCACTTCTTCGGAAAAAGCTAGCAAAAGAGCTTGTTGAAAAAATAACACAGGAATTAAAAGACCTATATATGGAAAAAGCAAAATTTGATATTAAATTTTTTGAGGATTCACCTATTAAATTCACTCCAAATGGGAAAGATGATATAGAATTTTATATTTCAACAAATCCGGGTGAACCACTAAAACCTTTGGCAAAAATTGCCTCAGGAGGAGAACTCTCAAGGATTATGTTGGCGATTAAGAGTATCTTCTCAAAGCATCAAGGTGTTACCTCAATCATATTTGACGAAGTAGATACTGGTGTTAGTGGCCGTGTTGCTCAAGCCATTGCAGAAAAAATTTATGGGATTTCTGTAAACTCGCAGGTGCTTTGTATTTCCCACCTTCCACAGGTTGCGGCAATGGCCGACACCCATTTGTTTATTACAAAGGAAACCGTTCAGGGAAGAACTACCACCTCAGTTACTTCACTAGATGAAACAGAAAAGATCAAGGAAATTAGCCGTATGATTTCTGGAGTAGAAATCACAGATTTAACAAAAGAGCACTCAAAAGAATTGTTAAGTCTTGCAAAAGAAAGCAAACTTGCACGCCAAATGGTAAATCACTAAAAAGAAGCAATTTCACGGTGTATGTGAATAATGATTGGCTTTATGCAAAGTTAAGAGCAATTTTTATTTGTAATGCTATCCAAATTGGGTAGCTTTTTTAATCTCAGAGTGGTTATAAATGTTGCCCTGAAAGGTCAAATTATAGAATGTAGCCATAACTTTTATTCAGTCGGGTTTCCACCCTGTCTGAATAAGAGTTAAGCCTCCGGCGGATGCCACGATTTTTCAAATGAGATTTTTCGACACGTAAGATCAAAGACTAAGAACGCCACTTCCTGTGGCAACGTCTTTGTGACCCACCTCGTGTGGGCCTAAAAAAATCGGGCGGCAAATACGCTAAGGCGCATTTGATTTATGTTATGGCATGGGATAGGAGCGAGGAGAGTGAAAAGTAAATGAAAATAGATAAAATTAGATATATAATTGGTACATTTCTCCTTGTTTCAATAATGGCTTTGGGGTTTTCTAAGCCGCTTAAAGAATATATAGATATTCCAAAACACCTTACACTATTTGAAGGCCAAGATTTTACAGTTCAATCCACATTACCTGTCACGACAACGATTCAAGATTCCAGTTATGCCTTTTCAACTGCTGCCGATGATCAACAGATCTCTGTTGCTGCAAAAGAAAGCGGTGAAGGCGAAATGATGGTTGAGTTCGCAGGTATTCCTGTCAAAAAAGTCAATGTCAATGTTTTATCTGATTTTAAAGTTATACCTGGTGGGCAATCAATAGGGGTGAAACTTAATACACTAGGTGTGTTGGTTGTTGGTCACCACCAAATTGATACAAAAGATGGAAAAAAGTCCCCAGGTGAAATTGCCGGAGTCCAGGTGGGTGACATCATTAAAGAAATTAACGGTAAGAAAATTGAAAAAATGAGTGATGTTGGACCATTTGTTCAAGAATCCGGTAAGACAGGTGAACCGTTAAACCTAGTAATTGTCCGAGACAACGAGGATATCAAGACCGAGCTTATGCCGTTAAAGGATAAAAATGATGAGGCATATCGAATCGGATTGTATATCCGTGATTCTGCAGCTGGTATAGGGACGATGACCTTTTACCATCCTGAAACGAAAAAATATGGAGCATTAGGACATGTTATTTCAGATATGGATACAAAAGAGCCAATCGTCGTATCTGATGGACAAATTGTAAGATCAACTGTTACCTCCATTGAAAAGGGAAGTAATGGTGATCCAGGTGAAAAGCTTGCGCGTTTTTCAGCAGATAAGGAAATCATCGGGAACATAAAACGAAACAGTCCCTTTGGTATTTTCGGTGAGTTAAACAAACAAGTGAATAACGGCGTTATGGATAAGCCGCTACCAATCGCACTTTCACATCAGGTAAAGCCGGGACCTGCCAAAATTTTAACCGTCGTCGAAAATGATAAGGTTGAGGAATTTGACATAGAAATTGTAAGTGCTGTTCCTCAAAAAATTCCTGCTACAAAAGGAATGGTTGTAAAAATAACGGATAAACGCCTTTTAGATAAAACAGGTGGTATCGTTCAAGGAATGAGCGGTAGCCCTATTATTCAAGACGGTAAATTAATTGGTGCAGTTACACATGTATTTGTAAATGACCCGACTAGCGGGTATGGTGTCCATATTGAATGGATGCTAAGTGAAGCGGGTATTGATATTTATGAGAAAGAGCACAAAAAAGCGAGCTAACATGCTCGCTTTTCTTTTTGGGCTGATATTTTTTGTCGCCAAAAGATGAATGAGATTATATAATAAAATCAAAATAAAGATTTTTCGACAAAACCTAAATTTCATTTATAAATTATGGCGTATTTAGTCGAATATTTAAGTATAATGGAGAATAAATTATTTTTCAATAAATTTTTCCTATTTTTTTAAAAAAATAAAGGAAATCTTATTGCATTGTCGAATTCTTTCTTTAGAATAAGAATATATAGACAAATTTTTGCGGATTTTAGCTTGAGGAGGAAACAGAGTGAAAAAAATAACAGTTTGTGTGGTTGATGATAACAGGGAACTGGTTAATTTACTTGATGAATATTTATCTAGCCAAGATGATATCGAAGTCTTAGGTGTTGCTTATAATGGTCAAGATTGCCTTAATATGCTTCAAGATAAACAGCCAGATGTTCTCGTTTTAGATATTATTATGCCTCACCTAGATGGCTTAGCTGTATTAGAAAAACTACGTGATTTAAATCTTGAAAAACAGCCGAATGTTATTATGTTAACAGCTTTTGGTCAAGAAGATGTGACGAAAAAGGCTGTCGATTTAGGTGCAGCTTACTTTATTCTAAAGCCTTTTGACATGGAAAATCTTGCGAGTCGAATCCGTCAAGTTAGCGGAAAGTCTGCTCCGATCGTTAAACGTAATCCATCCAATTCGCTTATTCGAACACAGCAAGAAAATAGCCCGAAAAACCTAGATGCAAGCATTACAAGTATTATTCACGAAATTGGGGTCCCTGCGCATATTAAAGGATATTTATATTTAAGAGAAGCAATCTCAATGGTATACAATGATATCGAATTATTAGGCTCAATCACAAAGGTTCTTTACCCAGATATTGCAAAGAAATTTAATACCACTGCAAGCCGCGTTGAGCGTGCGATTCGTCATGCCATTGAAGTCGCATGGAGCCGTGGAAATATAGACTCTATTTCTAATCTTTTCGGTTATACAGTGAGTATGTCCAAAGCAAAACCCACAAATAGCGAATTTATCGCAATGGTAGCTGATAAGCTTCGTCTAGAGCACAAGGCTTCATGAGAGGGTAAGAAATAAATACATTCGAACTTATTATTAGTCGTATATTCAGAAAACACCGCTTTTATTTAAAGGCGGTGTTTTTTATGATCCATTTAAGGAAATTACTCTATAATGGAAGTATACCAAAAAAAGGAGATTATCGATGATGAGAACGAAAATTTTTGGGCATAGAGGTTCGGCCGGAACACATCCGGAAAATACAATGATTGCGTTTAAAGAAGCGGCAAGAGTTGGTGCGGATGGAATTGAATTAGATATCCAAATGACCAAGGATGGTGTAATAATTGTCATCCATGATGAAACGGTCAACCGAACAACAAATGGAGAAAATAAGGGCTGGGTCAAGGATTATACATTAAACCAAATCAAAAAAATGGATGTAAGCTATAAATTTAAGGATAAATACGGAATTTGCGAGATACCAACCCTTGAAGAAGTATTTGATTGGGCTAAATCAAACAATCTGCATATCAACGTTGAATTTAAAACTGGATTAGTTTCTTATAAGGGCATAGAAGAGAAGACCTTGAAGATGATTTATGACTACGGAATGGAAGATCGAATTGTGTTATCTAGCTTTAATCATTATAGCTTAGTAAAGTGTAGACGGTTATCGAGGACAATTGATTTGGCTATTTTATATATGGAGGGTCTTTACGAGCCTTGGAAATATGCAAAACGACTTCATACAAACGGAATTCATCCGTACCATCAAACCATTAATAAAGAAATAATCGAAGAGTCGAAGCGAAATGGTATTGCGGTTCGTCCGTTTACTGTAAATGATGAAAAGAAGATGAAACAATTTATCGAATTTGGGTGTTCTGCAATTATTACAGATTATCCAAAGAAGGCGAAAGCTTTGCTTAAATAAACATAAAATCCTGCTAAATTTAGCAGGATTATTTATTTTGCTCTCCAACTGGGGAGCTTTCTTTTTGGAATTTTTCTTGCACTTTATTTCGTTTACGGTCACGGTAAAGTATGAATCCGCCGATGAAGGATAAACCTGCTAGGAAGAAAATAAGACCGATAATAAATTGTAGCATTAAGGATGGAATCGGGCTATGTAACACACCAAAAAACATATCCCTCATGAATTTAATTCCAACTCCTGCAATAATGCCTGGTATTAGTAGCACGATTAGAGCCAGTATTCGTTGCATAATAAATAATCCTTTCACAAAATGACTTCTATATTAAATGTAAGCTATTCATAAAATTTGTCAAGATGAAGGTTTAAGGTTATTATAAATGTGTGCACAATTTTGCAAAGGGAATAAGAAGAGTATGTAAAATATTGCAAAACTCTTACCGATGATTGGGGGGTGGCTATGGTTATGGAAAAGGTTATGGTAGATTTGATTTTAGATTCAACCCATGATGGAATGATTGTCATTGATATAAATAGCCAAGTCATCTTACTAAACAATAGCGCATCAAAGATGATTGGTATTTCGAAGAAGGAAGCAATTGGTAAGCATATTTACGAATGCATTCCTGATAGCCGATTACCGGAGATTCTTTCAACAAGGGCTATTGAAGTTAACCAAGAATTTGTTCTGGAAAATGGACGTAAAATCATTACAACTCGAATACCAGTAGTGAATGAATCAGGAATGCTACTAGGTGCATTTGCTGTTTTTAAGGATATTACTGAAGTTGTTGATCTTGCTGAGGAAATTACAAATTTAAAAGAGATTCAAACAATGCTTGAAGCAATCATCCAGTCTTCTGATGAAGCTATAACAGTTGTGGATGAGAATGGAAATGGAATTTTAATAAATCGTGCATACACCAGAATTACCGGACTTGAAAAGGATCAAGTCATTGGGAAGCCTGCAAATGCAGATATTTCTGAAGGAGAAAGTATGCACATGCAGGTTTTAAAAACAAGAAGACCTGTAAGAGGTGCTCGGATGAAGGTGGGCCCTCATGATAAAGACGTAATTGTAAATGTTGCGCCAGTCATAGTAGATGGAAAGCTTAAGGGCAGTGTTGGAGTTATTCACGATGTATCTGAAATTAGTCAACTCACATCGGAATTGAACCGAGCCAGGCATATCATTCGTTCCCTCGAAGCAAAATATACATTTGATGATATTATCGGTTCTTCAGAAGAAATGGAAATTGCAATTGAACAAGCAAAGCTTGGTGCGAAAACTCCAGCAACTGTATTACTCAGGGGGGAGTCTGGAACGGGTAAGGAATTGTTTGCACATGCGATACATAATGAAAGTAGGCGCAAATATAATAAGTTTGTTCGTGTGAACTGTGCTGCAATCTCAGAATCACTATTGGAAAGCGAACTTTTTGGATATGAAGAAGGTGCTTTTTCAGGAGCGAAGCGCGGTGGGAAACGTGGCATATTTGAAGAAGCGAACAATGGCAGTATTTTCTTAGATGAAATTGGCGAATTGTCCTTAAATACACAAGCAAAATTATTAAGGGTTTTGCAGGAAAGAGAAATCAGGCGAGTAGGGGGCACAAAGTCAATCCCAATCGACGTAAGAATCATCGCTGCAACAAATGTAAATTTAGAAAAAAGTATTGGAAATGGAACATTTCGCGAGGATCTCTACTATCGAATAAACAAAATACCGATTCATATTCCATCACTGAGGATGAGAAAACAGGATATAAAACAACTCGCTGAGCATTTGCTAGTTAAAATAAATCAGGATTACGGGCGGACGGTTGAAGGATTAACTGAAGAAGCCATTCATTATTTATATGGTTATGATTGGCCTGGTAATGTTAGGGAGCTTGAAAACGTGTTAGGACGAGCCGTAATCTTTATGAACTATCAGGAAAGACTAATTGATATAAAGCATATCCAACCTCTACAAAATCTGAAGGAAAAAGCCCGTGTAATTCAATCCTTACCTGAAACTGATATTAAGGATGTTCCTCTATCAGATCTAGTGGAGAAGTACGAGGCAAAAGTTATTTCAGAGGTATTAAATTTAAATGAGGGTAATAAAACAGCTGCTGCCAAGTCGTTAGGGATATCGCTTCGGAGTCTTTATTATAAGTTAGAAAAATATAATATTGCAAATTAAAGCACGCAATTTTTTGCAAAATATGCATGATGTTGCATAATGTTTTTCGCGAAATAGGGTGTATGTGAAGCGCTTTCATTTCGTTTGCGTTGGCACGATAATTGCATATATAAAAAGCGAGGAACGAGGGGCTTTGATTGAAAAGAAGGTAAAAACGAATGAAACTGACTAATCTAATCAAACAAGCTGCAGGACGATCTCATGTTACCGTTGCAGTTGCGGCTGCAGAGGATGAAGAAGTACTTGAGGCAATTGTCGAAGCTGTAAATCACAGGCTTGCCCGTTTTTTATTGTATGGTAATCAGGAAAAAATAGTCCAAATCCTTTCTGAAAAAGGGGGAAACATTCAAGAGTCTGATGTACTCGATGTTGTAGATTCGCCAACACAAGAAGAAGCAGCAAAGGCTGCTGTCAAAGCGGTTCATACAGGGGCAGCAGATGTGTTAATGAAAGGAAATATTCCAACATCAACTATTCTAAAAGCCGTTTTGCATAAAGAATATGGACTACGGACAGGGAATGTTTTATCCCATGTTGCTGTCTTTGAAGTACCAGGTTATGAACGCTTCGTAATTGTAACGGACGCAGCTATGAACATAGCTCCTGAGCTACAGGAAAAGATACAAATTTTAAATAATGCAGTTAAGGTGGCAAACTCAATTGGGATAGACACTCCAAAAGTAGCCCCAATCGCAGCTGTAGAAGTGGTGAATCCAGCAATGCAAGCAACTGTAGATGCAGCTGTTTTAACCCAAATGAACCATCGTGGCCAAATTCAAAACTGTATTGTTGATGGACCATTAGCGCTAGATAATGCCATTTCGATTCACGCAGCTGAGCACAAAGGAATTACGAGTGCAGTGGCTGGACAGGCTGATATTTTGCTTGTTGCAACAATTGAGGTTGGAAATGCATTATATAAATCATTGGTTTATTTTGCAAAAGCAGAGGTAGGGGCCGTTATCGCGGGTGCTTCTGCACCAATTGTGTTAACTTCTAGGGCTGATTCTGCAAAAAGCAAATTATATTCATTAGCGTTAGCAGTTTGTTCTGCTAACAAATAATCAACTAATTATCATTCTTTGGAGGTACTAACAAAATGGAAATCTTTTCTTACATGGAAAAATATGATTATGAGCAATTATTATTTTGTCAGGATAAACAATCTGGTTTAAAGGCGATTATCGCGATACATGATACAACATTAGGACCTGCACTTGGTGGTACTCGTATGTGGACATACGCTTCAGAGGAAGCAGCGATTGAAGATGCATTAAGACTTGCAAAAGGTATGACCTATAAAAATGCAGCTGCTGGGCTAAATCTTGGTGGAGGGAAAACAGTTATTATTGGCGATCCTCGCAAAGATAAAAACGAAGAAATGTTCCGTGCTTTTGGACGTTATATCCAAGGGCTAAATGGTCGTTATATTACGGCAGAAGATGTAGGTACGACAGTTGCGGATATGGATATTATCCACGAAGAAACCGATTTTGTAACAGGGATATCACCTGCATTTGGATCTTCTGGAAACCCTTCTCCAGTGACTGCATTTGGTGTATACCGCGGAATGAAAGCCGCAGCCAAAGAAGCATTTGGTTCTGACTCACTTGAAGGAAAGATAGTAGCTGTTCAAGGTGTTGGAAATGTAGCATACACACTTTGTAAGTACCTTCATGAAGAAGGAGCAAGCTTAATTGTAACAGACATTAATAAAGATGCTGCTATGCGTGCTGTAAGAGATTTCGGAGCAAAAGCAGTGGACCCTGACGAAATTTATAGTGTAGAGTGTGACATTTATGCACCTTGCGCACTAGGCGCAACAGTAAATGATGAAACAATTCCACAAATAAAAGCGAAAGTCATTGCTGGCTCAGCCAATAATCAGCTAAAAGAACCACGTCATGGAGATGTGATTCATGAATTAGGCATTGTATACGCTCCAGACTATGTGATTAATGCAGGCGGAGTTATCAATGTTGCTGATGAATTATATGGTTACAATCAGGAACGTGCGCTTAAGAAGGTTGAATCACTGTACGACACAATTGAAAAAGTAATTGAAATCGCGAAAAGAGATGGCATACCAACGTATCAGGCTGCGGATCGTTTAGCAGAAGAGCGCATTGAAAGAATGAGAAATTCAAGAAGCCAATTTTTACAAAATGGACACCACATTTTAAGTCGTAGAAAGTAATAAGACTTCTAGATGGGGGAAGGCAAATTAAGCTTTTCCTCCTTTTTACCTTTTCCAATCATACTTGCGATTGAGATAGCAAAACAAACGGAGGACTGCATTTACGTATTGGAGGTTTCAATCTTGCATGACAAAGAATATCGGATTCTCGTTATTAATCCAGGTTCAACTTCTACTAAAATTGGCGTCTATGATAATGAACGTTCTGTTTTCGAGAAGACAATTCGACATGATCGATCCGCATTAAATGCGTATGAGAATATTATCGATCAATATGAATTTCGAAAGACTACAATTCTTGAAACATTAGATAATGAAGGCATAAATATTTCAAAACTGAACGCAGTTTGCGCGAGAGGTGGATTATTAAAGCCAATCCAAGGTGGAACATATAAAGTAAATGATGAGATGCTTCATGATTTGAGAATTGGTTATGCAGGGCAGCATGCATCGAATCTTGGAGGGATTTTAGCATATGAAATTGCTTCTGGCTTAAATATTCCGCCATATATCGTCGATCCCGTTGTAGTTGACGAACTTGAACCTATTGCTAGAATTTCTGGTTTTCATTTAATTGAAAGAAGAAGCATTTTTCATGCTTTAAATCAAAAGGCGGTAGCAAGAAGAGTCGCGAAGGACCTCGGGAAAACCTATGAAGAAATGAATTTAATCGTTACCCATATGGGCGGTGGAATTACAGTTGGCGTCCATAAGCATGGTAAAGTGGTGGACGTTAATAATGGGTTGCATGGTGACGGACCATTTAGCCCGGAACGAGCGGGGACAGTTCCTGCAGGTGATTTAATAGATCTTTGCTTTTCTGGTCAGTACTTCCGTGAAGAAGTCATGAAAAAACTGGTTGGTCAAGGTGGTTTAGTTGGCTATCTTGGTACAAATGATGCAGTTGAAGTCGAAAGAATGATTGAAAGAGGAGATCAAAGGGCGAAACTAGTCTACATGGCAATGGCGTACCAAATCGCGAAAGAAATCGGAGCGGCAAGTGCAGTTCTATCAGGGCGTGTTGATGCGATCATTTTAACGGGTGGATTAGCATATGGTGATGATTTTATCTCCGAAATTTCCAACCATGTAAATTGGATAGCGGATGTCATTATTCAACCAGGTGAGAATGAATTACAGGCATTAGCAGAGGGTGCGTTACGTGTGCTCCGCGGAGAAGAGAAGGAAAAGGAATATCCCGGAAAACAACTCCAGGCCCCTGTTTTAAAATAGGAAGGTGAATTCAGATTATGTCAAAGGAATATGATTTAGTGATTTTAGGAGGCGGTACCGGTGGGTATGTTGCTGCCATCCGTGCCTCACAGCTTGGACTGAAAGTGGCGGTTGTAGAAAAAGGAAAGCTTGGTGGTACCTGTTTGCATGCCGGCTGTATACCAAGTAAGGCTCTTTTAAGAAGTGCGGAAGTATATGCAACTACAAAAAGAAGTGAAGAATTCGGTGTCATCACAAAGGATGTTTCACTTGATTTTTCAAAAGTGCAGGATCGAAAAAATAAAATTACTGAACAACTATATAAAGGTGTTCAGCATTTAATGAAACAAGGAAAAATTGATGTAATAGATGGCTATGGACGAATTTTAGGTCCTTCTATCTTTTCACCAATCCCTGGAACTATTTCCGTTGAAATGAACAATGGTGAAGAGAATGAAATGCTCATTCCTAAAAACGTCATTATTGCAACAGGCTCTAGACCAAGGTCATTACCTGGGCTCGAAATAGATGGTGAATATGTGTTAACTTCTGATGAAGCTCTTCAAATGGAAAATCTTCCAAATTCAATCATCATCGTTGGTGGGGGAGTGATTGGGATTGAATGGGCATCAATGCTTCACGATTTTGGGGTTGAAGTAACAGTGCTTGAATATGCCGATCGCATTCTTCCAACGGAGGATCGTGAAATTTCAAAGGAAATGCAGCGTTTGCTAAAGAAAAAAGGCGTAAAAGTTGTAACAGGTGCGAAAGTTTTACCGGAGACACTTGAAAAAGGAGAAGGGATTACGATTAAAGCTGAGCTTAAAAGTGAAGCTAAATCTTTTTCTGCGGACAAGGTGCTAGTCTCAGTAGGCAGACAAGCGAATGTTGAAAATATTGGGCTTGAAAATACGGAGATTGCTTTGGAAAAAGGATTTATTACAACAAATGAATATTTCCAAACAAAAGAATCACATATTTATGCGATTGGCGATGTCATTGGCGGGCTACAACTTGCACATGTAGCATCCCATGAGGGTATTGTTGCTGTTGAGCATATTGCAGGTGAAAATCCTTCACCAATGGATTATTCACTCATTTCAAAATGTGTCTACAGCAATCCTGAAGTGGCAAGTGTTGGATTTACTGAAGAAGAAGCAAAAGAGAAAGGCTTTACTGTTAAAGTTGGTAAATTTTCATTTAGAGCAATCGGAAAAGCACTTGTTTTTGGTGAGTCTGATGGGTTTGTAAAATTGGTTGTCGATGAACTAACAGATGATTTATTAGGAGTTCATATGATTGGTCCACATGTAACAGACATGATATCAGAGGCTGGTCTAGCGAGAGTGCTAGATGCAACTCCTTGGGAGATTGCCCACACAATCCATCCACATCCAACCTTGTCTGAAGCAATTGGAGAGGCAGCTCTAGCTGTTGATGGAAAGGCAATTCACGCATAAAATTTTCACACAACTAATATTTTTTAATATGTCGGGCTTGTCCGAATAGTTAATTATGATTTTTTTAGGGAGGTATTTTCATGACCGAAAATCGTCATCATGCATTGGGTTTAAGTGATGAAGCAGTTCTTGAAATGTATGAAACCATGCTGTTAGCAAGAAAAATTGATGAAAGAATGTGGTTATTAAACCGCGCCGGAAAAATTCCATTTGTTATTTCCTGCCAAGGGCAAGAAGCAGCCCAAGTAGGCGCAGCCTTTGCACTTGACCGTGAAAAAGATTACGTATTGCCATATTACCGCGATATGGGAGTTGTTCTGACATTCGGAATGACAGCAAAGGAATTAATGTTATCTGGATTTGCGAAGGCAGAAGACCCGAATTCAGGTGGACGTCAAATGCCTGGTCACTTTGGGCAAAAGAAAAATCGAATTGTAACAGGTTCATCTCCTGTAACAACTCAGGTTCCACATGCGGTAGGTGTTGCACTTGGGGGCAGAATGGAAGGAAAGGATCTAGTTACATTTGTGACGTTCGGAGAAGGTTCTTCGAATCAGGGAGATTTTCATGAAGGCGCGAATTTCGCAGCAGTTCATAAGCTACCAGTCATCTTCATGTGTGAGAATAACAAATACGCTATATCTGTTCCTTATGAAAAGCAGGTAGCCTGCGAAAAAATTTCCGACCGTGCTATTGGGTACGGGATGCCAGGAGTAACGGTGAATGGAAATGACCCACTTGAAGTCTATAAAGCAGTTAAAGAAGCAGCTGATAGGGGTCGTCGTGGAGAAGGTCCTACCTTAGTTGAAACGGTCTCATATCGTTTAACGGCGCACTCTTCTGATGATGATGATCGTGCATATCGTGAGCAGGAAGAAGTGGCAGAAGCGAAAAAGAATGATCCAATTCTTTCTTTTGAAAATTATTTAAAGGAAATCGGAGTCTTAAATGATGAGAAGGAAAAGGAAATTGGAGAACGTATTGCGGGTCTAGTTAATGAAGCGACCGATTATGCTGAAAATGCACCATATGCAGAGCCGGAATATGCTCTTAAACATGTATACGCGGAACAGTAAGGGGGAAATAGAATGCCTGTAATTTCATATATTGATGCTGTAACAATGGCAATTCGCGAAGAAATGGAACGAGATCCTAAAGTTTTTATTTTAGGTGAGGATGTAGGGAAAAAAGGCGGAGTATTTAAGGCAACAAATGGACTTTATGAACAATTTGGCGAGCAACGCGTGATAGATACCCCTTTAGCTGAGTCGGCTATTGCAGGTGTTGGAATTGGGGCGGCCATGTATGGTATGCGACCTATTGCAGAGATGCAGTTTGCAGATTTTATTATGCCTGCTGTCAATCAGATTATCTCTGAAGCTGCAAAAACTCGATATCGTTCAAACAATGATTGGAATTGCCCAATCACAATTAGAGCTCCTTATGGTGGGGGTGTACATGGAGCACTTTACCACTCGCAATCTGTAGAGGCAGTTTTTGCAAACCAACCGGGATTGAAAATTGTGATGCCTTCTACCCCTTATGATGTAAAAGGCTTGCTGAAGGCCGCTATCCGTGATGAAGATCCAGTGTTATTTTTTGAACATAAACGTGCTTATCGCTTAATCAAGGGTGAAGTACCTGTAGACGATTATGTATTACCTATTGGTAAGGCAGATGTGAAGCGTGAGGGTGACGATATTACGGTTATCACGTACGGCTTATGTGTTCATTTTGCCTTACAAGCTGCAGAGCGTCTGGCGAAAGACGGAATTCAAACTCATATCCTTGACTTACGTACAGTATATCCGCTAGATAAAGAAGCAATCATTGAAGCAGCTTCAAAAACGGGTAAAGTATTATTGGTAACGGAAGACAATAAAGAAGGAAGCATTATGGGTGAAGTTGCTGCCATCATTGCTGAAAACTGCTTATTCGATTTAGATGCACCAATTAAGCGACTTGCTGGTCCAGATGTACCTGCAATGCCATATGCACCAACGATGGAAAAATACTTTATGGTAAATCCGGATAAAGTAGAGAAAGCAATGAGAGAGCTAGCGGAATTCTAATTTGCTACTATACAGAGGAGGTTTTATGAGTGGCAACTGAAAAAATAACAATGCCCCAGCTTGGTGAGAGTGTTACAGAGGGAACGATTAGTAAATGGCTTGTAGTAGTTGGGGATACCGTAAACAAATATGACCCCTTAGCTGAAGTAATGACAGATAAAGTAAATGCAGAGGTACCTTCCTCTTTTTCAGGGACAATAACAGAGCTTATTGCGGAAGAAGGAGAAACACTAGCAGTAGGTGAGGTGATTTGTGTCATTGAAACTGTTGGTGGTGGTACTGAACAAACGGCACCTCAAGAAACTGTAAAAGAAGAAACTCCTGAAAAGGCTGTAAATGTGGCCGCTGAGCCAAACGATACTACGAAAAAATTACGATATTCACCTGCTGTTCTTAAGCTTTCACAGGAACATAATATTGATCTTACGCAAGTACAAGGAACAGGTGCAGGTGGAAGAATTACCCGTAAGGACCTTCAAAAATTAATCGAATCTGGACTGATTCCAACTGCTGGTCAGAAAGTTGAAAAAGTAGCAACTCAAGCAACGAATCAGCTGGTTTCGAGTGTACAAACTACAAAGCAAACTCCAGCACCAACGGTACCTGTAACAGCTGGCGATGTTGAAATACCTGTAACAGGTGTTCGAAAGGCGATTGCATCGAACATGCTTCGTAGTAAGCATGAGATTCCTCATGCTTGGACGATGGTTGAAGTGGATGCAACCAATATGGTTCAATACAGAAATTCAATTAAAAATGATTTTAAACAAAAGGAAGGCTTCAATCTTACATTCTTTGCATTTTTCGTTAAAGCTGTCGCTCAAGCGCTTAAGGAGTTTCCACAAATCAATTCAATGTGGGCAGGAGATAAAATTATCCAGAAGAAGGATATTAATATTTCAATAGCGGTTGCCACAGAGGATGCTTTATTTGTACCAGTCATTAAGAATGCGGATGAGAAATCAATTAAAGGTATTGCAAGAGACATCACCGAACTTGCTGCCAAAGTACGAGCTGGAAAACTATCTGCAGATGATATGCAGGGTGGTACGTTCACAGTAAATAATACTGGTTCATTTGGCTCTGTTCAGTCAATGGGGATTATCAATTATCCGCAGGCGGCGATTTTACAGGTGGAATCCATCGTGCAACGACCAGTTATCATCGATGGCATGATTGCGGTTCGTCATATGGTGAATCTCTGTATGTCACTTGACCATCGTGTGTTGGATGGCCTTGTTTGCGGACGCTTCCTAGCACGAGTAAAGGAAATCATCGAGACTACTTCTAAAGAAAATACATCTATTTACTAAAGACATTGCCTATGCAGTGTCTTTTTTTATGGGAAGAAAGCGGTAAACGCTAGAACGGAATAAGAAGAGAGTATGTAGCGCAAGGGTGTTCTAGAGGTACACGCTACCGCGAAATAAAAAAGGAACATGCCCCATGACCTTTTTTAATCTTCCATCTATTCATTGCGACAACCCGGCTTATATACTAAAATTAAAAGTGAAAACGATTTCGAAAGAGGGGGAAGCCTTGTGACGAAACAATCGAAAGAATTTCAGAATATTACCTTTCCGTCCATAGATTACGAGACATGGAAACAAGAAGCAGAAAAATCATTAAAAGGAAAACCCATTGAAAAATTACATAAACAAACCTATGAAAAAATCACACTGAAACCGATTTATACGATGAAAGATGTTCAGGAAATACCGTTTCTACACGATATGCCTGGTGAAGGATCAAGAGTGCGTGGCTCAAAACGTACAGGTTATCTGAATCAATCGTGGCATGTTAGTCAGGAAATGGACATAAAAATGCCTGAGGATTTTAACCCTGTAATAAAGGACGCCCTTCAAAACGGTCAAACAATGATCCATTTTACATTGCAACCACAAAATTGCCCGGGTGAGGGACTCGCATTACATACAGAAGAAGATATCGAAAAAGCATTCAACGGAATTTCACTGGCTAAAACGCCTGTCCTAATTGATGCTCAAACCGATTTGTTAGCATTTTTATCACTTATCAATTCATACGCAAAAACAGATTCTCTAACTGGAACAATCGGTATGGACCCACTTGGGCTATTAGTGGAAAAAGGCCAGTTATCAATGGAACCAGAAGCTGCGTATGACCAATTAGCAGAATCCGTAAAATGGGTGATGGAAAAACAACCAAAGTTAAGGACAATTCTTGTAAAAGGTGAACCCTACCATAATGGTGGTGCAAATGCAGTTCAGGAACTTGCTTTTACAATAGGTACTGCCATTGAATATATGAGTGAATTACTAGATAGAGGGCTTACTGTTGACCAAATTGCCTCACGAATAACATTTTCTTTTTCAATTGGTTCCAATGTTTTTATGGAAATCGCTAAATTAAGAGCTGCCAAAATTCTTTGGACGACCATCATTGAAGCATATGGAGGAAATGAAGATTCTTGTAAAATGAACATCCATGCAAGAACATCTGCATTTACGAAAACGATTTATGACCCATATGTTAATATGTTGCGTTCGACAATAGAAGCATTTTCTGCAATTGTAGGTGGAATTGATAGTCTTCATGTTTCATCATTTGATGAACCAATCAAAGCCACAGATTCATTTTCAAGAAGGATTGCAAGAAATACACAATCGATTCTACGCGAGGAATCCTTCCTAAATAAGGTGATCGATCCTGCGGGTGGTTCATGGTATGTGGAAACTTTGACAAATGAACTGGCAGAAAAAGCATGGGTGTTGGTAAAAGATATTGAATCACAGGGTGGAATGCTTGACGCGTTGAGAGAGGGTATTGTTCAAGAAAGCATTTCGTCCGTTTTACAAGAAAGACAAAAAAAGGTGAACCGTCGAAAAGAAAAAATAGTCGGTACGAATAAGTATGCGAATATCCAGGAAAAGCCAATACCATACACCAAAACAATAGCCACCTATGAAAGTAATGACGCAGTTGTTTCAATCAAACGAATATCACCGATAAGAATTTCAGAAAGCTTTGAGAAACTTCGACAAGCATCTGAGCAGTATCTTCAAACTTCTGGTAAGCGACCTAAAGTCGGTTTAATAAATTTAGGCCCTATCCCAGAACATAAGCCTAGAGCGGATTTTATTACAGGATTTTTTGAAGCAGGTGGCTTCCAGGTCGTGAAAAACAAAGAAGGGTACGTAACGGCAGGAGATGTGATTGAAGGCGCAAAAACAATGAATCTAACAACCTATATTATTTGTGGAAAAGATGACTCTTACAAGGAAATGGTCACTGAAATATGCGATGAATTTAAAAAAACGACCCCAGATATTAAATTGTTTTTAGCAGGTAAACAAGAAAATGAAGAATTCTATCGAAACGTAGGAATAAATGACTTTATCCATATTGGTACGGATTGTTTTGCGTTTTTACATCACTTACAACAAGAAATGGGGGTGCACTCCCATGGCTAAAAGACTTGATCTCTCCAAAGTAAAGTTAAAAAAATCTGATACATCATCCTCTCCTGAAAAATGGCGTGAAAAAGTAGAAGAAGAGATTACGCAATCAATTGAAGATTTGCTATTTGAAACGAACGAACAGATTGCTGTAAGACCTTTATATACTGAGGAAGACATGGATGGGATGACACATCTAGATTACATGCCTGGTATTCCTCCGTTTTTACGTGGACCCTATCCAACGATGTATGTAAACCGACCTTGGACTGTTCGACAATATGCTGGTTTTTCCACAGCAGAGGAAAGTAATGCTTTCTACCGGCGTAACCTAGCGATGGGGCAAAAGGGGCTATCCGTTGCGTTTGATTTAGCTACCCACCGTGGCTATGATTCGGATCATCCTCGTGTTGTTGGTGATGTCGGGAAGGCTGGGGTTGCGATTGATTCAATCCTAGATATGAAAACATTATTTAATGGAATTCCACTCGATCAAATGAGTGTTTCGATGACGATGAATGGTGCAGTACTTCCGATAATGGCGTTTTATATTGTAACGGCAGAGGAGCAGGGTGTCTCTCCTGAAAAACTGTCTGGAACGATTCAAAATGATATTTTAAAAGAGTATATGGTGAGAAATACTTATATTTACCCACCAGAAACCTCTATGCGAATTATTTCAGATATTTTTGAGTACACGTCAAAAAACATGCCAAAGTTCAATAGCATAAGTATTTCTGGGTATCATATGCAGGAAGCAGGTGCACCTGCAGATCTTGAATTAGCCTATACATTAGCTGACGGTTTGGAATATGTTCGAACGGGTATTGCGAAGGGGATTGATATTGATTCCTTTGCTCCTAGATTATCCTTTTTCTGGGCAATCGGTATGAACTATTTTATGGAGGTAGCGAAGCTAAGGGCAGCTCGACTTATTTGGGCCCAAATGATGAAAGCTTTCAATCCTAAAAATCCAAAATCACTTGCGTTAAGAACTCATTCACAGACTTCAGGTTGGAGCTTGACAGAGCAGGATCCATTCAATAATGTGACAAGAACATGTATTGAGGCATTGGCAGCCGCATCGGGTCATACGCAGTCCTTGCATACGAATGCACTTGATGAAGCAATCGCACTTCCGACTGATTTTTCTGCTCGAATTGCACGAAATACACAGCTCTATTTACAGGATGAAACAGGTATTTGTAATGTGATTGACCCGTGGGGTGGCTCATATTATGTAGAGACACTAACGAAGGAGCTCATGGAGCGGGCTTGGAAGCATATCGAGGAAATTGAGGCACTTGGTGGAATGACTAAAGCAATTGAAACGGGTCTTCCGAAAATGAGAATTGAAGAAGCGGCGGCGAGACGTCAGGCAAGAATTGATTCTGGTAAAGAAACGATTATAGGTGTCAATAAATATCGTTTACAAAAAGAAGACCCAATCGATATTTTAGACATTGACAATACAGCTGTTCGACTCAAACAACTTGAAAGACTCAGTGAATTAAAGGCTACACGTGATGATGGAAAAGTGGAAGAGGCGTTGGTTGCCATTACGAATGCGGTTGAAACAGGTAATGGAAATCTGTTGGAACTAGCGGTTAATGCCGCAAGAGTTCGTGCAACGCTCGGTGAGATTTCAAATGCCGTTGAAAAAGCCTCAACACGCCACAAAGCTGTCATTCGTTCAATTAGTGGAATTTATAGCTCAGAATATTCAAATGAGGAAGAAATTATGAATGTGAAGAAGATGACAGATGAGTTTTTGGAAAATGAAGGAAGACGCCCGAGGATTTTAATTGCGAAAATGGGGCAGGATGGACATGACCGTGGAGCAAAGGTTATAGCTACTGCTTTTGCAGACCTTGGTTTTGATGTTGATATTGGACCATTGTTTCAAACACCAGAAGAAACCGCTATTCAAGCTGTAGAAAATGATGTACATGTTGTTGGAATGAGTTCACTTGCGGCGGGTCATAAAACATTACTTCCACAGTTAATTGAAGAGCTGAGGAAATTGGGGCGAGAAGATATACTTGTAATTGTTGGTGGAGTCATCCCTGCACAAGATTATGATTACTTAAAAGAGCAAGGAGCTGCAGCAATTTTTGGACCGGGTACAGTAATTCCAGTGGCTGCACAAAAAGTAATCGAAGAAATTTATCTACGCCTCGGATATGAGGAAGAAGGCAATGACTAATAATAAAAAGAAACCTGAATGGGTTCCTGAAAATGCCTCTGATGGCTTTACATCTGAAATTGTGAAGGGTGTAGAGCAAAATAGCACTTCTGGAAGTGCACGTAAATTTGTGAAGAAGAAGGGGCGCACAACTGAAGAGTATGTAGAGGGTATACGAAGTGGTAATCGTACAATTCTTGCCCAAGCAATAACTCTTGTTGAGAGCAACGCAAAACGTCATGAAGACCAGGCACAAGCAGTTATTAATGAAATTCTTCCATACACCGGAAACTCGATACGGATAGGTATCACGGGAGTACCGGGTGCGGGAAAAAGTACATTTATCGAGAGCTTTGGTTCTCATTTATGTGAACAAGGACATCGCGTTGCGGTTTTAGCTGTTGACCCGAGTAGTAGTATAACAGGTGGTAGTATACTAGGCGATAAAACAAGAATGGAGACTCTAACCAGGAATAAAAATGCTTTTATACGTCCATCACCTTCGGGGGGAACCCTTGGTGGGGTCAATCGTAAAACGAGGGAAACCATTTTACTTTGTGAAGCTGCTGGGTTTGATGTGATTCTTGTTGAAACGATTGGTGTTGGTCAAAGTGAAGTAGTGGTACGTAGTATGGTGGATTTTTTCCTTCTTCTTGTGTTAACTGGCGCAGGGGACGAATTACAAGGCATGAAAAAAGGAGTAATGGAGCTTGCGGATGCCATATTGATCAATAAAGCGGATGGTGATAATCGACAGAGAGCAAAAATTGCTCGCGCTGAATACAATCGAATACTCCACTATCTTCAGCCTGCAACGAAAGGATGGGCTTCGAAAGCTTATACAGCTTCCGCACTTTATCATGAAGGAATGGAAGAAATATGGAAAATCATCCTGCGATTTGTTGAGACTACGAAAGAATCTGGTGCATTTACAGAGCGAAGGAACGCTCAAACAAAGGATTGGATTCATGCCATGATAAAGGATTATCTTGAAACAAGCTTTTTTACCCACCCATCCATAAAAACAAAGCTCCCAACACTTGAAAATAAGGTCGTACAGGGAGATTTGAATGTTACAACGGCTGTGAAGGAATTAATTGAGCTTTTTGAAGCATAAAAAAGAAGGAGTGCATTCGCTCTCCTTCCATCTAGGGAGTTTAGGGGTATGATCTAGATGTATTACTAGAATACCCGGATATTTATTTTTTAAACGTTCATTTAAGTTCCTTAAATTTGAAAAAACATGATGTAAATTGATATTATAAAAAATAGGAAGATATTTTTCTTTAGGAGGAGTGTTTAAAATGGAAATAGATTTCAATCTGTTTATGAATGATATAGTACAAACAGCTAGAAAAGAAATAACTGATGCTGGATATCAAGAATTAAAAACACCTGAAGAGGTGGATGAAGTATTAAATCGTAAGGGTACAACTTTAGTGATGGTTAATTCTGTTTGTGGTTGTGCAGGTGGAATTGCAAGACCAGCAGCAGCACATTCGATCCATTATGATAAGCGCCCAGATCAATTAGTAACAGTATTTGCAGGGCAAGATAAAGCAGCAACAGAAAAAGCAAGATCATATTTTGAAGGTTATCCGCCATCATCTCCATCATTTGCATTATTAAAAGATGGAAAAATTGTTAAAATGATTGAACGTCATGAAATCGAAGGACATGAGCCAATGGATGTCATCACTAAATTACAAGAAACCTTTGAAGAATATTGTGAAGAAGTTTAAGAGGCCTTTTAGGCTTCTTTTTTTGTCTTAAATTATGCATATTGGGTTGAATACTTTATCGCTTTTTACTTTAATTGTTTATATCAGTAAAGTATTAAATGATGATTACACTAAAATAAACACTAAATTTACCCTCTAAAATCCCTTGTAAGCAGAATAAATTGTAAACATTACGCAAATGATAGAATTATTAATCAATTATTATTTTTAAAAAACATATTGTATATTTATGCAGATGTGTTAAAATACATTTTATCGAATAATTATAAATAACGTCTTAGGGGGAAAACATAATGAAAAAGTTTTTACTAGCATCATTGATTACTATTTTATCAATTGTATTTTTAGCAGCTTGTGGGACAAGCGATGATAATGCAACAGGATCTGATAAAGGTACTGAAACAAAGAAAGTATTAACAATGGGAACATCTGCTGACTTCCCACCATTTGAAACAATTGATGAGACAACAGGTGAATATATTGGATTTGATATTGAGTTAGCGAAGAAAATTGCAGAGAAACTTGGTTATGAGCTTAAAATTGAAAATATGGACTTCGGTGGTCTTATAAGCGCATTACAAGCAGAACGTATTGATTTTATCATTTCAGGTATGTCTGCAACTGCTGAACGTAAAGAAAGTGTTGATTTTTCAACAGAATATCATAAATCTGGGGAAATGTTTGTTACATTAAAGGATTCTGATGTTAAATCATTAGAGGATTTAGACGGTAAAACAGTTGGGGTTCAATTAGGTTCCATTCAAGAAGAAGGAGCTAAAAAGATTAAAGAAGAAACACTTAAAAGTCTGGAAATCTCAGCTTTAAATAAGGCTCCAGAATTAATTCAAGAGCTAAAAGCAGGACGAATTGATGCAGTTTATTTAGATAAGACAGTTGCAGTAGGATTCATTGAAGAACTTGATTTAGCAGGTTTTGATGATCCTACAGAAGCTTCACCAGGTATGGCGATTGCATTTGCAAAAGGTAGTGAACTGACTGAGGAATTTAACAAGGTTTTAGATGAAATGAAGGAAAATGGCGAGTTAAAAGCAATAGAAAAAGAATGGATTGAAAAATAAAAATTTTTTAGTAGAAATGAGGTGTAAGGCATGGGTTTGGATATTGATTTTTCCCGAATCGTGCCTTCAATTCCGTTTATACTAGAAGGGATCGGCCTTACGGTATCCTTTGCACTAGTATCGGCAATTTTAGGTTTAATTTTGGGGACAATTTTAGCGGTTTTTAAAATAAGCAAAGTTTCATTTTTAAAGTGGTTTGCGGATATTTATACATCCATATTTAGAGGAACACCACTTATCCTCCAATTGGTTTTAATCTATTTTGCAGTTCCACAGCTTTTTCATTATGATATTGATAAATTTGTTGCTGGGGTTTTAGCATTTGGATTAAACTCAGGTGCGTATATTTCTGAAATCATTAGAGCGGGTATTCAGGCTGTAGATAAAGGTCAACAAGAAGCGGCGGAAGCACTTGGGATCTCGTACCGCCCAATGATGTTGGATATTATCCTTCCACAGGCAGTAAAAAATATTTTACCCGCACTTTTAAATGAATTTATAACCTTAACGAAGGAATCTGCAATTGTAAGTACAATTGGGTTATTGGATATTATGAGACGTGCTCAAGTTGTCGGATCGAATACATTCCGCTATTTTGAACCATTATTAATTGCTGGTCTAGTTTATTGGATTATTGTTACAATCCTCACATTCCTAGGAGGAAGACTTGAGAGGAGGTTGCGTCGTAGTGAGTAACGATCATATTAAAGTAGAAGGTCTTCATAAATCTTTTGGCAAGCTTGAAGTGTTAAAAGGGATTACGACCACCTTTAAACAAGGTGAGGTTGTTGCCATTATTGGTCCTTCTGGTTCTGGAAAATCAACATTTCTAAGATGTTTAAATCTACTTGAAAGACCAACTCAAGGACAGATTTGGGTTGGGGAAGATGAAGTCACAAATGCAAAGACGAATATTACGAAGGTTCGTCAGCATATTGGAATGGTATTTCAGCATTTTTATCTATTTCCACATAAGACGGTTCTTCAAAATCTTACTTACGCTCCAATGAAGGTAAAAGGGATTTCAAAAAGTGAAGCGGAAAACAAAGCGAGGGAGCTATTAAAGCAGGTTGGATTATCAGAAAAAGAAAATGAATATCCAAATCGCCTTTCTGGAGGACAAAAGCAGAGGGTAGCGATCGCAAGGGCCTTAGCAATGGAACCAGAAATCATGCTTTTTGATGAGCCTACTTCCGCACTTGATCCTGAGATGGTAAAAGAAGTTCTTAATGTTATGAAGGGGTTAGCTAATACTGGAATGACGATGCTCATTGTAACTCATGAAATGGGTTTTGCACGTGAAGTGGCAGACAAAGTACTCTTCATGGATGATGGGCTTATAGTTGAACAAACAACACCTGATGAATTCTTCACAAATCCAAAAAGCCAACGTGCGCAAGATTTCTTAGAAAAGGTTCTATAATATAAAAGGAATGATCAACGTGATCATTCCTTTTTTCGTGAATTTAGTCATATTAGGATTTGTATAGGTGTTTTATTTTTCCTATTGATAACAATATAAATAAAACCATTATGTATTTTTAGGAGCCGATTTATGTTTAAAATAGGTTATCGCACTTTAAAAACAGCAATAGGTACAACGATTTCTATATCAATCGCAAAACTAATAGGACTTGATAGTTTTGCTTCTGCTGGAATTTTAACGATTTTATGTATTAAAGTAACAAGAAAAAAATCACTGGAGAGTTCGTGGGAGCGATTTATTGCATGTGTGGTTGGAATCATATTTTCATTTGTATTCTTCGAGGGAATAGGCTATCATCCATTAACAATTGGTTTGTTACTCCTATTTTTTATCCCTACTGTGGTAGCCGTAAAAGCAAAAGATGGGATTGTAACAAGTACCGTTATTATTTTACATATATTTTCAGCCGGGAAGGTAACACTTGATTTGATTGTTAATGAACTAGGATTAATTATTATTGGGATTGGTGTGGCACTACTCATAAATTTATATATGCCGAGTGTTGACAAGCAACTTAGGGCTTACCAACAAGAACTTGAGTCACTTTTTGGAAATATTTTAAACGAAATGGTTCATTATCTTCGGACAGGTGAAAGTATTTGGGATGGTCGAGAGATAACAGCTGTTGAAAATTTATTAAATAAGGCGAAAAGAATTGCATATAGAGATGTTGAAAACAATCTTATGCGCGAAGAAAACTTATATTATACGTATTTTGAAATGAGAGAAAAGCAATTTGAAATACTGCAAAGGATGTTACCTACGATTACTTCGATTACCCAGTCTGTTGAACAGAGGGGCATGGTTGCCGATTTTATTATGGAGGTGAGCCAATCCATTCATCCTGGTAACACAGCAAGTGTTTTTTTGAAGAAACTTGAAGAGATGCGAAAAGTGTTTAGGGAAATGCCATTGCCAAAAACTCGGGAGGAGTTTGAGACAAGAGCAGCTCTACTTCAATTTATTAAAGAAATGGAAGAATATTTAATTATAAAAAGATTGTTCAAAGGGTTGCCAACGTAAAATAATATAGCTAAAGGTGACCATTTTGGTCACCTCCTTAAGCTGTCTACAAACCTCGTATCACTTTACATCTTCGAATTAGAACCACATACCTACGCCTGCTAAAAGAGTAGTAATAACCATTACTGCAATCATTAAATAAACCACAATTTTTTGAGTTTTACGGGACATGTCACATACTCCCTTCTGCTTACATGTTTACTCATATTTTACCGCGAAAATGACAGTTGGACAACCATTAAGTCATCTCCATTAAAACTGAAAATACACAATTTTTGATGAGTTCGTGTTAAAATATACTTATATATCTATGAAGCGCTTACAACGCTGAGCGAGCGCTCGCTTGAGGAGTGAAACTATGATTGAAAAGATTGACCATATTGGAATTGCCGTTTCATCAATTGAAAATTCCCTTCCATTCTACACAAATATTCTCAATCTTAAGTTAGAAGGAATTGAAAAAGTAGAATCAGAGAAAGTTAGAGTTGCCTTCATCAAAATTGGTGAATCAAAACTCGAGTTATTGGAGCCACTTTCACCAGAAAGTCCGATTGCTAAATTTATTGAAAAACGTGGTGAAGGAATACACCATATCGCTTTAGGTGTATCTTCCATTGAAGAGCGTATCCAAGAAATCAAAGAACACGGCATTCGAATGCTTGCAGATGAGCCTAAGATTGGTGCAGGTGGTGCAAAGATTGCTTTCATGCATCCAAAATCTACGGGGAGTATCCTTTATGAACTTTGCGAAAAACTAAGTAAGGGGGAACATAAATAATGGTTGATATCTATGAGAAAATAAACGAACTTTATGATCGTCGTCGTGAGGTAGAGTTAGGCGGTGGTGATGAAAAGATTGATAAACAGCATGAAAAAGGAAAATTAACAGCTAGAGAGCGTATTGACCTATTACTTGATAAAGGAACCTTTGTAGAGCTTAATCCATTTATTGAACATCGTAGTACGGATTTTGGCTTAGCAGATAAAAAGGGACCTGGCGATGGTGTCGTTACTGGATATGGAAAAATCAACGGTAGATCGGTTTACTTATTTTCACAAGATTTTACAATTTTTGGTGGAGCACTTGGCGAAATGCATGCAAAAAAAATTGCGAATGTCATGGACTTAGCAGCTAAAAATGGTGCGCCCTTTATTGGCTTAAATGATTCAGGTGGGGCAAGAATCCAAGAGGGAGTCGTCTCCCTTGATGGTTACGGTCATATTTTTTACCGAAATGCAATTTATTCAGGGGTCATTCCGCAAATCTCTGTGATTATGGGACCATGTGCAGGTGGGGCTGTGTATTCTCCAGCGATTACCGACTTTGTTTTTATGGTGGAAAAGACATCTCAAATGTTTATTACAGGACCGAAAGTCATTGAAACCGTTACTGGTGAAAAAATAAGCTCAGAGGATTTAGGTGGGGCAAACGTACATAATTCAATTAGTGGGAACGCGCATTTTTCAGGGGAGACAGAGGAGGAGGTACTACAACAGGTAAGAGATTTAGTTAGCTATCTACCACAAAATAATGAAGAAAAAACACCCATTCTACCTATAAAAGAAGAGAATGATTATCGACCAGATCTAACAGACATAATTCCATTTGATGCAGTCAGACCATATGATGTTCGCAAAGTGATTGAACAAGTGGTGGATGAAAAATCATTCATGGAAGTTCATAAAGATTTTGCCAAAAATATCGTTGTTGGTTTTGCAAGGATAAAAGGGGAAGTAGTTGGTCTAGTATGTAACCAGCCGAAATATATGGCTGGTGGGCTTGATATCGATTCTTCTGATAAATCCTCAAGATTCATTCGTTTTTGTGATTCCTTCAATATCCCACTTATTACATTTGAGGATGTAACAGGCTTCTTCCCAGGGGTAAAACAGGAGCATGGAGGTATTATCCGCCATGGTGCAAAGATTTTATACGCATATTCTGAAGCAACAGTACCAAAGCTAACTGTCATTTTGAGAAAAGCATATGGTGGAGCATATGTAGCTTTAAATAGTAAATCAATTGGGGCTGATCTAGTTTTTGCATGGCCAAATGCCGAAATTGCGGTAATGGGTCCACAAGGTGCAGCCAATATTATTTTTGCTCGTGAGATTAGTGAAAGTGATGATCCGGAAAAAACACGTGCCATGAAGATTGAAGAATATCGCGAAAAGTTTGCCAACCCATATGTTGCGGCTAGCCAAGGAATGGTTGATGACGTTATTGATCCTCGGGAAACACGAATTAAAATCGTTCAGGCATTAGAAATGCTTCGAAATAAAAAAGAAACTCGCCCAGATAAAAAGCATGGAAATATTCCATTGTAGGCATACGTATTTGATTTTTGAAGATAATGTGGTAGGCTAATTTCATTAACCTATACATCTTGGAGGTACATAATTATGATTAATCAGGATAGACTTGTCAATGAATTTTTAGAGTTAGTACAAGTAGACTCAGAAACAAAATTTGAAACAGAAATTGCCAAGGTTTTAAAAGGAAAATTCACAGCATTGGGTGTGCATGTTGTTGAGGATGACACAACTAGTCAAACTGGACATGGTGCAGGGAATTTAATTTGTACCCTTGAAGGAACAAAAAATGATGTGGATACAATTTATTTTACATCTCACATGGATACAGTTGTCCCTGGTAAAGGCATAAAGCCTTCTATCAAGGATGGATATATTGTCTCAGATGGAACAACCATTTTAGGTGCAGATGATAAAGCAGGCTTAGCTGCAATGTTTGAAGCGATTCGAGTTCTGAAGGAAAATCAAATTCCACATGGTAAAATTGAATTTATTATTACAGCTGGTGAAGAATCAGGTCTTATGGGCGCTAAAGCGTTGGACCGCTCGATGATTACAGCAAAATATGGCTATGCGCTTGATAGTGATGGCAAGGTTGGAAACATTATTGTAGCTGCACCCACACAAGCGAAGGTGAAAGCAACAATTATTGGCAAAACAGCACATGCAGGTGTTGCCCCTGAAAAAGGTGTTTCAGCAATTACAATGGCTGCTAAAGCAATTTCAAGAATGCCTTTAGGTCGAATTGATGAAGAAACAACTGCAAATATCGGACGTTTTGAAGGTGGAACACAGACAAATATCGTATGTGATCATGTTGAAATTTTGGCTGAAGCTCGATCATTAATTACAGAAAAAATGGAAAATCAGGTTCAAAAAATGAAAGAAGCTTTTGAATCTGTTGCTACTGAAATGGGTGGTAGAGCAGAGGTTGAGACTACAGTCATGTATCCAGGTTTTAAATTTGCAGATGGTGACCATGTTGTAGAGGTTGCAAAAAAAGCAGTTGCACGAATTGGACGTCAAAGCGAACTTCAACAAAGTGGTGGAGGAAGTGATGCGAACGTCATCGCAGGACATGGTATTCCTACAGTAAATCTAGCAGTTGGTTATGAAGAAATCCACACAACAAATGAAAAAATGCCAATCGAAGAACTTGTTAAAACAGCTGAACTAATCGTTGCGATTGTTGAAGAGGTTGCAAAATAAAGTTCATACCAAAAAGTGAAATTCTCATTTAGTATGGGAGTTTCTCTTTTTTTGTTTCTTTTCCCAAACGGGTAAAGTATGATAAAAAGAGAATATAGATTGTTGTTACTAGGGCAGAGGTGAAAGTTATGATCGAAGACCAAAAAGTAGTTGTTTTTTCAGCAGAAAATGAGGAATTTGGTGTCCCTGTATTAAACGTGATATCCATTGAAAGGGCACAGCAGCTTAATGCTATACCGCAAATGCCGAACTATATGCTAGGCGTCCTAACCATTCGAGATGAGCTGGTTCCGATTGTGGATACGGGAATTATTTTATTTAATAAATCAATAAATCATACGGATAAAACGAAGATCATTGTCGCCAAAACGGATACACTATCAGTTGGCTTACTCGTCGATGATGCAAAAGAAATTATTGATATCCCTCAGAATCAAGTAAAACCATTGAATGTAACCTATCAGCTCTCCTCATATATTACAGGAGTTGCTACCCTCGAAGGGAGACTGATTACCTTACTAGACCCTCACAAACTTTTTTACGGTCTAGAAGGATTCGAAAGAATTGAGGAACACATTCACAGCCACCATTAGAATAGGTGGCTTTTTTCTATGATAAACTAGTGATAGTGGATGAGTAGGGAAGTGCATAACATGAAAGAAATGTATCCAAAAAACGGAAAGGTTATTTTACATGTGGATATGAATAGTTTCTTTGCGTCGGTTGAAATTGCCTATGACCCTAGCTTACAAGGAAAGCCACTGGCGATTGCAGGTAATCCTGACGAGCGTAAAGGGATTATAGTCACCTGTAGCTATGAGGCACGTGCATTTGGGGTAAAAACGACGATGCCATTGTGGGAGGCGAAACGAAAATGTCCAAACCTCATCGTCCGGAAACCCAATTTTGAACGCTACCGTAGGGCTTCATTAGCGATGTTTGATCTTCTTCGTTCATATACGGGCTTAGTTGAACCTGTTTCCATAGACGAGGGCTATCTTGATATTACAGACTGTTATGAAAAAGGAACTCCGATTGAAATTGCGAATTCTATTCAAGAAACTTTACAAAAGACCCTTCTGCTTCCTTGTAGTATTGGAATTGCGCCTAATAAATTTCTAGCAAAAATGGCCTCAGATATGAAAAAGCCGCTAGGAATTACTGTCCTACGAAAACGAGATGTTCCCACTGTCCTTTGGCCAATGCCAGTTAATGAAATGCATGGAGTGGGATCAAGGACGGCTGAAAAGCTTTCGACTATTAAAATTCAAACAATCGGTGATCTTGCAAAAGGAAATGACATTCAATTAAAGCAATTGTTAGGTATTAATGGGGAAAGACTAAAGCAAAGAGCAAATGGAATGGATAATCGCCCTGTTGATCCTGATGCCTATTCAGAGTTTAAAAGCATCGGGAATTCAACAACATTACCATATGACTCAACAGACGAAGAGGAGCTTCTTGGGGTCATCAAAAGACTTTCAAATTCTGTCGGGGCCCGAATTAGACGAAAGGACATGCTATCAAATAATGTCCAGTTAATGATTCGCTATGGTGATCGAAAAACGGTAACAAGAAGCAGAAAACTTGAGAATCCGATTAATCAAGATAATGAAATTTTTCTGGCTGCTAAGCGCCTTTGGAAAAAACATTGGAACGGGGAACCAATCCGATTATTAGGTGTTACAGCACAGGAATTAGTTGAGAAACATGAGGCATATAAACAGCTTGATCTGTTTTCTTATGAAAAAGAGGCAAAAAAAGAACCATTATTAAAGGTGATTGATAAATTGAAAGGCAAATATGGAAACGAGATTTTAACAAAAGGAATCAAGCTTCCAAAAGATAAAAATCCTCGAAATAATGAACATGGAACAAGCTTCGAAAAGGATTTTTTAAGTGATTAAGAAGACCCCAACTCATTAGAGAAGGGGTCTCTTTTTGTTTTAATCTTCAACTGACCACCAGTGGAATCCGTCTTCTGCCAATAATTCATCGGCTGCTTTTGGACCGTTAGAACCAGAAGGATAGTTCGGGAATTCAGTTGCAATTTGATTTTCCCAAACCTTTGAAATGGAGTCAACGTAACGCCAAGAAAGGGCAACTTCATCCCAGTGAGCAAAGTTTGTTGTATCACCCATCATACAGTCAAAAATAAGCTTTTCGTAAGCCTCAGGTGTATTAATGCCGTCGATACAGTTATTGCAATAATCAAGCTTAACAGGTAATGTCATTGTATTTTGTCCCGGTCTTTTCGCATTTAAATAGAGCGTGATGCCTTCGTCGGGTTGAATATTAATGACAAGCAGGTTAGGATTTTGACGGTCATTTTCTTCTCTATAATATAAATCCATAGGAATGTCCTTAAACTGAACAACAATTTTTGTTGATTTTTCCTTCATTCTTTTTCCTGTACGGATATAGAAGGGGACACCTGCCCATCTGAAATTATCAATTATCAACTTACCGGCAACAAATGTAGCAGTATTTGAATTCGGATCTACTTTTTCCTCCTGGCGATAACCAGGTACATTTTTTCCATTTATAGTGCCAGCATCATATTGCCCTCTAACAAAATACTTTTTAACATCTTCCTCTTCTAATGGTCGAAGGGCGCGTAATACCTTTATTTTTTCACTTCGAATTTCGTCAGTATTTAATTTAATCGGTGGTTCCATAGCTAAAAGTGCCACCATTTGAAGCATATGGTTTTGAACCATATCGCGAAGAGCGCCAGATTTTTCATAATAGCCACCACGATCTTCTACACCAAGTACCTCACTTGATGTGACCTGGATATTAGATATGTAACGATTGTTCCAAAGTGGTTCGAAAATTGCATTTGCAAAACGGATGACTTCAATGTTTTGAACCATTTCCTTACCTAAATAATGGTCAATTCGGTAGATTTCATCCTCTGAAAAGGCATGGCGAAGCTGTTCATTTAGTTGTTTTGCAGAAGGTAGATTATGTCCAAATGGTTTTTCAATGACAAGTCTTGTATAACCTTCTGTTGAGGTTAATCCTTCTGTTTTCAAATTGACCGCAATTGTGCCGAAAAACTCAGGAGCCATGGCTAAATAAAAGATCCTATTTCCACCTGTGTTGTAAGTAGTATCTAATTCTTCAGCAATCACTTTCAATTCTCTATATGAAGCAGTGTCATTCACATTAAATGGATGGTAGTAAAAATGTTTTGAGAATTTTTCAATATCATCTCGTTGCTCCTCAAATTGTCCAGCAACTGAATTTCTTACGTTTTGTTGGAATTCTTCATTTTTTAATGGACGTCTTGCTACACCGATAACTGCAAAATCCTCAGAAAGTTTTCCTTTTGTATAAAGATTATATATAGAAGGATAGAGCTTTCGATTCGCCAAATCACCCGTTGCTCCAAAAATAATCACGATTGATTTTGGTGCTATATTTGTCATAATAATCCCCCAATTTTTCACGCAATTTGTTATCTATTTAATTTATACTTTTTTGTTTAGTAAATCAACTAATTCAAATTATTTTTTTAGGATTCATTTAAAGTATGCCTTAACAGGGAATGGATATTCGGTAGAACGACTTAAAAGGGCATATATAGAGAAGAAAAGGCAGAATATGATATAGTAGGTAATAGGAAAACAGAGGAAAACGCAATAAATATATCGATTAATTGGAGGATTTCTCAAGTGGAAGTCGTATTTTTGGGAACGGGTGCAGGGGTGCCTGCAAAGGAGCGGAATGTCACTTCAATTGCTTTACAATTGCTTGATGAACGGAGGGCCACCTGGTTGTTTGATTGTGGGGAGGCTACGCAGCATCAAATTTTATATACATCCATAAAGCCAGGGAAAATCGAGAAGGTTTTTATCACTCATTTACATGGTGACCATATCTTTGGATTGCCTGGACTGTTAGGAAGCCGCTCCTTTCAGGGAGGAGAGTCTTTATTAACCGTCTATGGTCCAAAGGGGATAAAAGCATTTATTGACACTTCATTAACAGTTAGCACGACTCATATTCGATATCCGCTAGAAGTGGTTGAAATCGAAGAAGGAGTGGTCTTTGAAGATGATCAATTTTGTGTTCTTGCACAAGAGCTAGACCATGGGATTCAATCCTATGGATATCGTATTGTTGAAAAAGACCTGCCTGGAACATTGCTAGTTAACAAGCTATCCAAAGAAGGGATTAAACCTGGTCCTATCTATCAAAAAATTAAAGAAGGACAAACGGTCGTTCTAGAGGATGGGCGTATGATAAATGGTGAAGAATACATTGGTCCGCCTAAACAAGGACGAGTTGTGACCATTTTAGGTGATACTCGTTATGTCCAAGAAAGTATTGAACTAGCAAAAAATGCGGATCTTCTTATTCATGAAGCAACTTTTAGCTCGAATGAAGCGGGTTTAGCTCATGATTATTTTCACTCGACGACTACTCAGGCTGCTGAGGTTGCTAGACAGGCTGGAGTTAAAAATTTGATATTGACACATATTAGTTCAAGATATCAAGGTGAAGATAGTCAGAAACTCCTTGAAGAAGCGCAACAGGTGTTTCAACATACATATATGTCTAAGGATTTTTTTAGGTTTGATATTAAGTCAAGCCACACCGAGTAAGACGACTACGAGGAGGATACATAATCATGAATTCAGTAATTGAAACCATTATGAATCATCGTTCGATTCGTAAATTTGAAGAAAAACTATTAACAGACGAACAAATCCGCACGATTGTTGAATCTGCCCAAGCGGCCTCAACCTCAAGCTTTATTCAGGCTTATTCCATTATCGGAGTTAAGGATCCGAATAAAAAGCAAAGCCTTGCTGAAATTGTTGGTAATCAAGCCTATGTTGCGGAAAATGGACATTTCTTCGTGTTTTGTGGTGATCTTCATCGCCACCAAGTCATCAGCGAAATAGAAGAAAAGGACTTATCGACCTCTTTGGAGAGTACAGAAAAGTTCATGGTTGCAACAATTGATGCTGCTTTAGCCGCACAAAATGCTGTACTCGCAGCAGAATCAATGGGATTAGGTGCTTGCTATATTGGTGGCTTACGTAATAATCTAGAAGAGGTTTGTGAAATTTTAAATATCCCTACATTTGTGATTCCACTTTTCGGAATTGCTGTTGGCTACCCGGCACAAATGCCTGATAAAAAGCCACGACTTCCATACGAGCATATTTATCACGAAGAGGAATACGAGCAAGACAAAGCTATATATAAACAAGAGTTAACAACCTACAATCAAACAATTTCTGATTATTATACACAACGTACAAAAGGGAAGCGCTCAGATACGTGGACGGGTCAGATGGCAAATATGCTTGAAAATCCGAAACGAATGTATATGAAAGACTTTGTAAAAAAACAAGGATTTAATCAACAGTAATCCCTAGCCCAAATTGAAAGGAGCGGAACCATGGATATCAAAATCAATCTTAAAATGATCAAAGAAATGTGTGGTACCGTCTCCTTCAAAAGAGGGGACGCTTTTTATCGAACGAATAAAGTGACATTTACGGAATCCGGACCTGATCAATGCAAAGCCATTGTAAAAGGTGCAGAGGACTTTCATGTTAGCATTGAGAAAACCACAAATGGAAAGCTAAAAGCTACATGCACTTGTCCATCACTTGTGAATTTCGATAAGGATTGCCAGCATATTGCAGCAGTTTTAATCGCGATTCATGAACAGCAAAGTCAGGAACCATTCGAATTCTCAACGATCACAACATCAACAACTGAAAACCTAACAAGTGACTTCATGACGCTTTTTTTAAATCGCCCAACGCCTTCGAGTGGTCACCAGCTTCATTTTGAAAAGAGAGAAATCCTAGATGCTCGCTTCATATTTCAACCTGTCAAAGTTGCAAGTGACCAAATTTTATTTGGCGTGGAGATTGAAATCGATCAGATAAAAATACATGATATTCGTAACTTTCTAGAGGATGTAAAACAGGGAGAGCAAAGTGAAATTTCTTCCCACTTTATCTATGACCCAAACCTCCATTGCTTTTTAGATGAAGCGGATATCCTTCTTCACCAATTAGTGAAAGTAACCGAGGATGAAAAAATTTATCTAGACATGATCACTGGGCATTCAAATTATAAAGGTAGTCCTAAAACGTTGCTAATTCCTCCATCATCCTGGAAAGGGCTCATTCCTTTATTTTCAAAATGTCCATTCGTTTTTCTGGAATACAATGGTCAATTTTATGAAGGGCTACAGATTGTACAGGAGCCACCTCCACTTCGTTTTTCATTTGAGGAAGGGGAAGAGAATGACTATCTCTTAAGGATCCAGGGTTTCAATCGTATGAGTATTTTAAAACCCTACCACACCGTCCTGAGCGATGGACTTCTTTATCAAATCGAAGAAGAAGATTGTGACCGATTATTGGAGCTAAAACAAATGCTTACGAGCCCTGGAGCAAACCATATTCCCATTCAAAAGGAGCAAGCGCAATTTTTTCTTAAGAAAATTGTCCCAAGCCTGAAAAAGATTGGTGTTGTTCATATGTCTCACGCTATATCCAAAGAGATGTTGAAAACACCTCTTGTTGCTAAGCTGTATTTGGATCGGCTGAGACATAAGTTGCTTGCAGGTCTGGAATTTCACTATGAAAATATCATCATCCAACCATTAGAGAATCGTGATCTGCCAACTGGTCCTATGATCATCAGAGATGTGGAAAAAGAGGATGAAATTCTACAAATCATGGATGAGAGTGGTCTTTCGAAAACGGAAGGCGGATATTATATGCATAATGAGGAACTTGAGTATGAGTTTTTATATCATATCATTCCAAGACTCCAGCCACTCTGCCAAATATATGCCACAACAGCGATACGTAATCGCATCATTCCGAAAAATGAACATCCGAAAATAAGGGTGAAGATTAAAAAAGAACGCACAAATTGGCTGGAATTCAAATTTGAGATGAAGGGCATTGCTGACCAGGAAATTCGTGAAATTCTAGTTGCCCTTGAGGAAAAACGAAAGTATTACCGTTTGAAAAATGGGTCACTACTCTCACTTGAAACGAGAGAAATGGAAGAGATACAGCGTTTTTTACATGCCGTTCCAGTCCAGGATGATGATTTTGAATCAACCTTAAATATGCCGATGATTGAGGCTTTGCCTCTTTTAGGGTCAATTGATGACAGTGATATTTTTAGGGTAGAGAAATCATTCCGCCAATTTCTGGACTCTATCCGACATCCGAATGATTTAGCTGTTGAGGTTCCGAAGCCTTTAGAGTCGATTCTACGAGATTATCAGAAGGTGGGCTACAAATGGATGAAGACGTTGGCAAGCTATGGATTTGGTGGAGTCCTTGCCGATGATATGGGACTAGGGAAAACCGTGCAGAGCATTGCTTTTATGGTTTCTGAAGTTGCTAATATCCGAGAAAAGAAGCAGCCTGTACTCATTGTTTGCCCATCCTCTTTAACCTATAATTGGCTTCATGAGTTATTGAAATTTGCTCCTGAACTTCAAGCAGTTGTGATTGACGGAAATAAGGCAGAAAGAAATGAGCTGCAAAAAGAGAGTGAGAGCATGGATGTTCTCATCACATCCTATCCGCTAATACGACGAGATATTAAATGGTATGAATCTCAACACTTTCATACCGTATTCTTTGACGAGGCTCAAGCTTTTAAAAATCCAGTGACCCAAACAGCAAGGGCTGTCAAGCGGATAAAAGCAGAGCATCGTTTTGGATTAACCGGAACCCCGATTGAAAATTCAATCGAGGAGCTCTGGTCCATTTATCATGTTGTCTTTCCGCAACTGTTTAAAGGCTTAAAGGAGTATAGTCATTTGACTAGAAAGGACATATCAAGAAGGGTTCGACCCTTTTTGTTGCGTCGTGTAAAAGAAGATGTACTTTCAGAGCTACCTGAAAAAATTGAACTCATGGAATCATCAGAGTTACTACCTGAACAGAAAAAGCTTTATGCTGCCTATCTAGCAAAGCTCAGACAAGATACATTAAAGCATCTTGATAAGGATACGATTCGAAAAAATCGAATCCGAATTCTTGCAGGGTTAACTCGCTTGAGGCAAATTTGCTGCCACCCAGCTTTATTCGTGGATGGCTATAAGGGAAGTTCTGCAAAATTTGAGCAACTTCTTCAAATCCTTGAGGAATCCAAATTGTCTGGAAGGAGAGTTTTGATTTTCTCTCAGTTTACAAAAATGCTTGAGTTGATTGGAAGGGAACTTACGAATCGGGGCTTTACCTTCTTTTACTTAGACGGACAAACCCCTACAGATGAACGTGTGGAATTATGCCAGCGTTATAATGCGGGAGAGCGGGAATTGTTTTTAATTTCGTTAAAAGCAGGTGGAACAGGTCTGAACCTGACGGGTGCTGATACGGTTATTTTATATGACCTTTGGTGGAATCCGGCTGTAGAAGAACAAGCTGCAGACCGTGCTCATCGCATTGGTCAAAAAAAGGTTGTCCAAGTGATTAAGCTTTTTGCTCGAGGTACCATTGAAGAGAAAATGAATGAGTTACAAGAAAAGAAGCGAGATCTAATTTCAGACCTGATTGATTCTGAGGAAAATACGAAGCTAACGGAAGAGGATATTCGAGAGCTTCTAATGATTTAAATAAGGCACTTTCCACGTAGGAGAGTGCCATTTATACTATTTACGAAAAATTAAAGCCAACCGCGATCATATTGTTTCGGGCTTTCAATGGATATACCTAATTCTTTTGCAGCAGTTCTTGGCCAGTAGGGATCACGTAATAATTCACGTGCGATAAATATTAAATCTGCACGATTATTTTTTAAAATTTCTTCAGCGTGAACAGCTTTTGTGATTAGACCAACTGCACCGGTAGGGATATCTGCTTCATTTCGAATCTTATCTGCAAAACCGACCTGATACCCAGGGTATACATCAATTTTAGCCGGCACGACAGAACCAGAACTGACATCGATTAAGTCGACCCCTTGGTCTTTCATACGTTTTGCAAAGTCTACATAATCGCTAGGATTCAAGCCGCCATCCGTATAATCATTTGCGGATATACGAACAAATAAGGGGCCATCCCATACTTCCTTAACAGCCTTGATTACCTCTTGTAGGAAACGGTAGCGGTTTTCGCTGCTTCCGCCATATTCATCCACTCGTTTATTGGAAAGTGGCGACAAAAATTCATTAATTAAATAGCCATGTGCTCCGTGAATCTCAATAATATCAAAACCAGCCTCCTTCGCACGTCTTGCTCCATCCTTGAATGCTTCAACTATTTCTTTAATTTCATTAATTGTTAATTCTTTTGGAGTTTTATATCTATCATTAAATGAAATAGCAGAAGGGGCCACAATATCTCCTTCAACAGTTGCCTTTCGACCTGCGTGAGCAATTTGAATAGCTGTCTTTGCGCCATGAACTTTGATCATTTCAACAAGTTTTTTGAAGCCTGGTATATGCTCATCGCTCCATATCCCTAAATCCTGTGCAGAGATTCTTCCTTGTGGTGTAACAGCTGTTGCCTCCACCATGATAAGTCCAACCTGACCAACAGCTCGGCTTACATAATGGGTATAATGCCAATCCTGTAGCATTCCATCCTGATTATGACTGGAATACATACACATTGGTGACATCACAATTCTATTTTTTAAGGTGACATTTTTAATGGTGTAAGGTGAGAATAATGCTGTTTCCATAAAATTACAGCCTCCTATGTATTTCGTTACGCTAAATAGTATATCAAGTTATGGCGTTAAGTTCATCGATTGTGCATAACAATTTAAAGAAGCATCGACCTTTACAATGTCGATGCTTGTTGTTTATTTATATGGTATTTCAGCTAATTTCTTGCCCGTTTCTGTACTAATGAGTGCCACTTTCGTAGGTACATATTTTTGAATTTGTTTATCAAAAATATATGTTGTTTCAAGATACGCAATGACATCATAATGGGCAATACCTGAAACAGCTCGAATTGCCACGATTTCCTGTGGCTTCATTTTTGTTAATTTATCAAAACGGTAGCCAGAAACTGGGTCAACCCATGTTTCGATCGCTTCAAGTCGTTTTTTTAATTCTTCCTTGTCGGGAAAATCTCGGTAGCGATCCTCTGATAACGGAATGATTGCCTCTAAGTCAGTCTGTTTATCAATAAATTCTACTTGGTAATTGCCAGAGTATTTCATCGAAAAACGCTTTTTGGCTTCGTCAAACCAGCCTGACGTATTAGGGTCTTTAAAAATTTCCTCAACTTTTTCGCCTGTATAGCTCAAGACCGTTAACCCGGTAATACCTCCGCTTCCTACAGAATGAAAATAGAGGAGTATATCTTGTTTTCCATTTTGAAGGACGTCAGCAAACTTCATGTCTGCCAATTGGTATAAATCCTGTTTATTATGATAGGTACCTAATTGTTCACCATTGATTTTTAAAGACCACTCATTCGCGAGATTATATTGATTTTTTCTCGCATATAACTCGATAATATCCTTATTACCATCTCCGTCTAAATCAATATATTCCTTTTGGACAATTGTAAAGGGACCATACTCAACATCGGTTTGCTGGGCAAGAGTCACACTATGAAAGCCGATGAGAAGGCCTAATAATAATAAAAATCGTACAAGTTTCACAAAATCACCTCTTTGGTAGGATAACCAAAAATTGAGAGGGATATAGGTGAGACTTCTTATTTTGTATAAAAGTTCTCCGTGTAATAAGGATGAGACTCTGTATTAAAGGCAACTCCAACCCCTAAATACGTATATTCTTTTTTTAATATATTTTCTCGATGTCCCATTGAGTTCATTAAACCTTCATGGGCGAAAATACTGCTGAACTGTCCATACGCAAGATTTTCTCCTGCAATCGTAAATATTATTTCATCCTCAAGCATTCGATCAAAAGGAGATTGATCTTGTAAATTTGTGTGACTAAAATAGTTGTTTTCTGCCATGTCTAAACTATGCTTTCGTGCTGTTTCTTTCACATGTTCATCCCAAGTTAGTACCCCTAACCCGTGATTAACCCTTGATGCATTCGTAAGATCAAATAATTGACATTCAAAGCCTTCCTTTAATTGATCGCTAGCATCTGTATAAAAATCTGCTCTATTTTGTTCGAGTGCTTCTGAAACAATCTGAATCGAAGTCACCGTATTGTTTTCGTGTTTATCATAAAAGAGGGTGACATAGGTGTTATCGATTTGGAAGACGTCATAGTCGCGGTCCTTCTGAAATTCATAATAGACAAATCCTTTTTGGATTCGGGTCATAGGTTCACCAAGTAGATTGAGAGCGTCTTGTTTTGGTGTTCCACGTTTGATTCCTTTCGTTGATGAAATAAGGTCTTGATTTGTGTATAATCCGACAACCTTATCACGAGAGTCATAAGCGACCATCATAAAATTATGGTAGTTTTCATGGTACGTATACCAGTTCGTTCCATATTCATTTAATGATCTCCGTTGCGCGGAACCAAGCTTCTTTTCTACACTCTGTTTACTCTCTCCAAGCTCAATATTGTGTATCGAAAAAGCCTGTTCACTAGGTACATGTAACTCTGGTTTTTCAATTTCATTCTCACCAATAATTGAATTTTCCGGTGCTTTTTCCTCCAATGTTTGCAGTAATGTAGCGATATAATCTATTCCATCATTTAATTTAGTTTTAATCGTTGCGATTTCCTCAGATTCAGAAACGCGGTCGAGTTCAGACGTAATAGTATCGAAAACTGATTGATTATCAGATTTTACAGCGAGTTTATCAAGTACCGTCCAAGCGGCATATAAGAAAAATAAAAAGGATAAAAATAATAGGATTCTCCTCATAACTAACCTCCCATCCCTAAATACATTCTATCCAAATTTCTTCGAAACGATAAGGAATTTTATTGACGAAAAACAAAAAACGGGAGAGGACTCCCTTAAACGGAAGTTGAAGTTGTTGTTTTACCAATCCATACGAAATATAGCAAAATAGAAATAAGAACCGAAAATGCGGAGGCAATGTAGATTGAATGGTAACCTAATAGGTGTGAAAGTTGACCGAACGTAATCGCACCAATTCCAACTCCTAAATCAAACGATGAAAAAAAGGTTGCATTTGCCATTCCTTTGCGATGTGCCGGAGCCGTTTGGACAGCCCATGCTTGTAAGGCTGGTTGTAAGGCACCGAAACCAAGTCCATAAAGAAAGGCAGCAATATAAAGGACAAGACTACTAGGTAACCATGCTAGTAGAAACATAGCTATAACTATCAAAACAGCTCCAGGTGCAAAAATAGCTTGATGACCTTTTAAATCATAAAGGCGACCAGAAAAGGTGCGAGAAATCATTAAAGCGACTGCAAAAATAAGAAAGTACCATTCAATCCCGGGTATTTCCTTTTGTAAAGTATAGATAGGTAAAAAGGCTGCAATACCTCCGAATGTCACAGTTATAAAGAATAATAGAATTGATGGTGGAAGGGCTGTTTTTTCATAAAAGTCCCATTTTCTAGGGTTTTCTTTTACTGGCTCGATTTTTTTGTAGTGGATTCTAGATGAAAGGATGAGTGCCACTAATCCAAGTATGGCACAAATGGAAAAGAGTTTTGTAAAGGATATTGTACCCGCGAGTGCTAGACCTAAAGAAGGCCCAAACGCAAGGGCAATATTGCCGAATAGACCGAAATAGCCCATTCCTTCTCCTCGTCTTTTGGCAGGGATTAAGTCTGTAGCGATTGTTCCTGAGGCTGTTGTTGAAAAGCCCCAACCAATTCCTTGTATGATTCGGAACATGAATAAAAAGAGTAAACTGGAGATGATTCCATAGGAACCAACAGATAATACGAAAATGGAAAGTCCAATTAGAAAAACGAAGCGTCGTCCTCTTTTTTCTAATTGATGGCCGGCGAAAGGTCTGATTAAAAGTGCTGAAAAGGTAAAAATTCCAACGACTAATCCAATCAGCTGGTCATTGCCTCCGAGTTGTTCTACAAAGAGTGGGATGGTCGGTAATGTCATTTGAAAGCCAAGAAAAATAAAAAAGTTTGAAATGCAAATAAGGGTAAAATCGCGGGTCCAAATTTTTTCTTTGGTCATAGGCAATTGTGGTGGTGTTTCTTTCATAAGCGGTGCACTCATAGAATCTCCCCATTATGTAATATTTCGGTTACCTAAATAATTTTACCAAAAATGTCAGTAAAATCCCACCCCTCCTTCACCACTTTTTTGGATTCGGCAGAATTCCACTGACTATGTTTACTTTCATGTTGACGTTTAATTTTCTTTCGAAACGGATTGAAGCATTGCTTCTCCGAGCTCAGCGGAGCGAGTAGTGGCACGTTTAATACATGCCACCATAGCTTGCTGGTAGTTAAATTGCTCCAGCACTTTTATTCCTGCTTCTGTTGTACCGCCTGGACTTGTTACTTCTTTTCGTAAAGTAGCGGGTTGCTTTGTTGAATTTTTAAGCATTTCGGCTGCACCAATGATCGTTTGAAGAATTAATTCTTTGGCAATTCCTTTTTCGAGCCCGATATCATCAGCAGCTTTTTCCATCGCTTCAACTAAATAATATACATACGCAGGACCACTTCCCGATAGACCTGTGACCGCATGAAGATCTTTTTCTGCGACTGTTGTAACAATTCCAATTGTTTCAAACAATTGGCGAGCTATGAGAAGATGATTTTCGTTTGCGTGCATTCCTACTGCTAGGGCAGTAGCTGATTTTCCGATGGTGGCTGATGTGTTTGGCATCGCACGAACTACTGCTACTTCTTTGTTAAGTAAGTCAGTAATGGTTGTTGTTGCTACTCCTGCTAGTACCGAGATGATCAGTTGTTTTTCATTGATATACTCTTTTATGGCTAAAACAGCTTCCGCAACATCCTTTGGTTTTATCGCGAGAATAATGATTCCGGCATTTTCAATCGTTTCTTTTTGGTTCTGACTAATCGTTACTCCATACGTTTTGTTTAGCTCTGCTAATCGTGCATGGTTGGAGCGGTTCATTACAGAAATTTGTCTCGGCAAGAAGAGCTCCTTTTGTAGCATCCCAGAAATCATTGCCTCGGCCATTGAGCCAGCTCCAACAAACACCATATTTTGTTTCATTTCCATAATGATCCCTCCGTTAAATTAAAATAAAAAGACCTATTCCATCCTCGTTAAAGGACGGAATAGGTCAGCTATCCGCGGTACCACCTTACTTAACATATGAAAAAGTAATTTTCCAATGTTCCACTTGAACCCGTATCGTGGGGAACGGTTAGGTTTTCCTAACAGCTCATAGGTAGGTTCAATCAAGAAGCGGGCGATGAGATCTTTCAGCCGGTGGATCTCATTCTCTTTCACCATTACATGATTTACTAGTCCTAATCATTGCTTTACGATTTTATATTAATGGTCATTATGCACTGATTTTAGCGGGATGTCAAGGGCACATTTTTGAAAAAATAAGCCCAATTTTTTTACATAACCGAGAAATTATTCGAATATAATGACAAAATGAGGATGAAAAGGTAAACTTATAATTGGATAAATGTAACTTAAATGATATGGATTTTGTACAAAGGAGATTACTATGAGCAAACTTACGACCACGAAGGATGTTTTTAAAATTACCTTACCCACACCTTTTGCTGTCGGGGATGTGAATGTATATGTTGTTAAAGGAGACGCACTAACATTAATTGATGCGGGTGCAAAAACAGAGGAAGCATGGCAATCCTTTAAGGAGCAACTTGCCCAGCTAGGCTATACACCAGCTGATATTGAAAAAATTGTAATCACCCATCATCACCCAGACCATGTCGGGCTTCTTGATTATTTTAGTAAGGATATTCCTATCATCGGTCATCCGAAAAATCAGCCATGGATTAGTCAGGACCAGCAATTCTTTACACAGAATGAGCCGTTTTATAAAGAGCTTTTTACTCAATTGGGGCTTAATCCCGCATTTATAGCTTTAATCAATATGGATGAAGAATTTGAATATTCTTGCCGTAGATCGTTAACTTCAACAATCGGAGAAGGAGATACACTTGAGGGGTTACCTGGCTTTAAGGTATTGGAGACGCCTGGGCATGCACAGAGTCATATTGTTCTGTATCGGGAAGAGGATGGAATGCTTATTGCAGGAGATACCCTTTTAGCAAAAATCTCGCCAAATCCATTGCTTGAACCACCGCAATTTGGTGAAACATCTAGACCAAGACCATTAATTCAATATAATAATTCTCTAAGAAAACTACTATCGCTCGACATATCCAAGGTCGTAACAGGGCATGGAGACGACATTACGAATGCACATCATTTAATTCAAGAAAGATTCGTCTCACAAAAAGAACGAGCCTATCATGTGCTGAAAATGATCGAGGAAAAGCCGATGACCGCATTTGAAGTATGTACCAGGTTATTCCCAAAAGTCTATTTAAGGCAGCCTCTTTTCACAATTTCTGAAACAGTTGGACAGCTTGACTTCCTTGAGGAATTAGGGGAAATTAAGATAGAAGTAGTGAACGGACAACATATATATCACTCAAATTAACAAATTCCCGAGGTGAAAAAAATTCGTATGAATTCAAGACTTAAAGGAAAGACAATTGTTATAACTGGGGCTTCGAGCGGGATAGGTGAAAAAATTGCTTATCTTGTGGCAGAGCAGGGGGCAACTCCGATTCTATTGGCTCGAAGTTATAGCCAGTTGGAAAAAATCGCACAGAATATTCAAGAAAAATACAATGTCGACTGCTTATTTTATAAGTTAGATGTGCGGGATACTGAAAATGTAAAAGAAGTATTCGAGGACATCCTTCGGAATGTAAAAACGGTTGATGTGCTCGTGAATAACGCAGGGTTTGGCGTGTTTGCTGATGTTGTAGATGCAAAAATAGAGCAAATGAAGGCTATGTTCGAAGTGAATGTTTTCGGGCTTATTTCATGTACAAAAATGGTATTGCCGACAATGATTGAGCAAAACTCAGGTCATATTATTAATATTGCTTCCCAGGCTGGAAAAATTGCGACACCAAAATCAAGTGTATATTCTGCGTCAAAACATGCGGTTCTTGGTTTTACAAATAGTTTACGGATGGAGCTATCGAGTACAAATATTCATGTAACAGCCGTAAATCCAGGACCCATTCGAACACGTTTTTTCGATATTGCAGATGAGTCTGGGACCTATGCGAAAAATGTAAATCGTTTTATGCTGGATCCGGATGTAGTAGCGTCTAAAATTGTAAATGCCATGTTAACTCCAAAACGCGAAATTAACCTGCCGGGCTGGATGAATGCAGGTAGTGTTTTTTATACCCTTTTTCCTCGACTTGTTGAAAAAGTGGGCGGGAAGGCGTTTTTTAAGAAATAGGTTTCAACATACTCCTTTTTATAAGGGGTATTTTTTGTTTGATTTGAGAAATCGCAGGTATTTTTTAAGTCAAGCACCTGCAAACGACATTACCGGTATATCACGGAGGTGTAAAACGGTAAATGGTATACCGCAAACGGTGTTACCGGTATATCGAGGAGTTGCAAAACGATAAATGATATACCGCAAACAGTGTTACCGGTATATCGAGGAGTTACAAAACGAAAAATGGTATATCGCAAACGGTGTTACCAGTATATCGAGGAGTTGTAAAACGATAAATGATATACCGCAAACGGTGTTACCAGTATATCGAGGAGTTGCAAAACGATAAATGATATACCGCAAACGGTGTTACCGGTATATCGAGAAGTTGCAAAACGATAAATGATATACCGCAAACGAAAGAGTGTCCCTTTTAAATGTCATCTTCATCCGTGTTTATAAAATATAATTTTTCCTGTTATAAGGCAATATTTTATAGACTAACAGGTAAATAAACTTCCATAGATAGAAGGCTTAATTTCTGAGTATTATTACTTGACGTATAAATTAGATAATGAGTAAACTACATTAAACGCATTGAGTTACTGCGCATTAAAGAGAAGGAACATGAGGGAGAGAATGATATGTCACAAAATGATCAGACAATAAGCTGTAAGATTCCCACAGAAGCAAACAATACTTCAACCAATAAGCCTGCAGAAATAAAAGCGGATGGTTCGTTTAATCGTCAAACAAATCGCTTTACAACTCCTTTTGGAAACCAGCCAGACGAGCTACCCGTTGAGTCTGGACGCTACCGTTTGCTATGGTCTGCTGCATGCCCATGGGCACACCGCTCTGTAATCGTTCGCAAAGTGCTGGGATTAGAAAGTGCAATTAGCCTAGGAACAGTAAGTCCACTTCGACCTAGAATTGAGCGTGTAGATTGGGAATTTTCCTTAGATGAAAATGGAGTGGATCCTGTTCTTAATGTTCAGTATGTGAGTGAGGTTTATAAGAATGCGGACCCTGATTATACAGGTAGACCAACTGTACCAGTCATGGTTGATCTTGAAACCAAAAAAGCGATTAACAATGACTATTTTAAGCTTACCAACTATTTTGAAACCGTTTGGACTCCTTTTCATAAGGAAAACGCTCCTGATTTATATCCGAGTAGCTTGCGCGAAGAAATTGATGCATTAAATGACGTTATTTTTCATGATATCAACAATGGTGTGTATAAATGTGGATTTGCTCGTTCTCAGGAAGCCTATGAACAATCCTATGATCGATTGTTTGCTAGATTAGATGAATTAGAGGAACGTTTATCCAAGCATCGTTTCTTATTTGGGGACTTTATTACGGATTCTGATGTACGCTTATATACGACATTGGTGCGCTTTGATGCTGCTTATTATTCTGCATTTCGAACAAACCGAAATTTAATCCGTGAATTTAAAAATTTATGGGGATATGCTCGTGACTTATACCAGACTCCTGGTTTTGGTGAAACGACTGATTTTGCTGCGATTAAGCGACATTATCACCTATCCATCACCATTGATCCCGCAAAAGGAGACGTGAATATTCTTCCTAAAGGACCAGACGAATCGGTATGGCGTTCTGAACATAACCGTGATCAGTTAAGTGGAAAAAAAGAAAAGTTCTTGATTCAAGGGTAGGTGAAATCAGTAATGAAAATTCGTGATGCAAAACAGGAAGAATTGGAATTTATTCGAGAGCAACGAGTTGCTGCTTATCATGAGCATTCAACGGTAATTCCAGCTGCTCATTGGCTAGCTCTTAAGCAGGGAATTTCATCTGAAGCTGATCGCCTCCATGGTTCTGAGCTTATTGTCTGTGAACTCGATGGGGAAATTGTCGGAAGCGTAGTCTTATTTCCCGCTAATACAGATGCATATGAAGGTCAGTTAGAAGAACTGGAATATCCTGAAATACGGATGTTAGCAGTGAGTCCTGAGGCTCGTGGAAAAGGCGTCGCTTCAGCCCTAATTACCGAGTGCATACAGCGTTCTCGAGCAAAAAATCATCAATTTATCGGATTACATACTGGTGAATTCATGAAACAGGCGATTAAGCTCTATACAAAACACGGCTTTGAGCGTTTGCCACACTACGATTTTGAGCCAGCCAATGATGGAATTATTGTTAAAGCTTTTCGCTTATCTATATAATCCTCAAAAAACCAATTCGCAATCTAGGCGTTTTGGTTTTTTCTTTTGTTCCGAGTCATTCAGTTAGGCAGTTACGTATTTGTACAGAACTTCTTTTAAGCTGTTATGTAGGTTCTGCTTTAAATTTCCATTGAAATCGAACGTATATTCTCCTATTATTAGGAATAGAATACGAACGTATATTCTTTTTTGGAGATGATGTTAGATGGTGGATTATAGTCAGTTGCCCGTTCAAAAAATTTTATGCGTGGATATAAAAAGCTTTTATGCGAGCTGTGCAGCAGTATTGTTAGGGCTTGATCCACTCGAGTGCTATTTGGCGGTTGTTGGAGATACAGAGCGCCCGGGAAGTGTTGTGCTTGCAGCTTCACCAAAGCTAAAACAGGAATTTGGGATAAAAACGGGATCAAGACTTTTTGAAATACCCAAGGACCCTCGAATTAAAATAGTAAATCCCAAAATGGCAACTTATTTACGAATTTCAACGGAAATTACCAGACTTTTTAACCGGTACGTACCAAAAGATGCCATCCATGTATATAGCGTCGATGAAAGCTTTATAAAAATTGATGGAACTGAAAAGTTATGGGGCGATGCGACAACAATTGCCCGTAAAATCAAGCAAGAGATTGAAACTGAATACGGGCTAACCTGTGCCATTGGGATTGGTCCTAATATGCTGATGGCAAAGCTATGCTTAGATTTAGATGCAAAGAAAAAAGGAATTGCAGAATGGACCTATGATGATATTCCCGAAAAACTATGGCCCGTGTCGCCCCTACGAGAAATGTGGGGAATTGGGAGAAGGGTAGAGCGAACCTTAAATGGGATGGGAATTACAACCGTTGGCCAGCTTGCCCACTATCCGCTTGAATTACTTGAGAAAAAATTTGGAGTGATGGGAAATCAGCTTTATTATCATGCCTGGGGTGTCGATTTATCAGAAATTGGTGCCCCTATTATGCAGGGGCAGGTAAGCTTTGGAAAAAGCCAAATCCTCTTGCGTGATTACCCAGACCCAGAAGAAGTGAAGCACGTCATTCTTGAAATGTGTGAAGAGGTAGCAAGGCGGGCACGTCGACATAAAAAGGCAGGAAGAACAATTAGTCTTGGGATTCATTATAGCCAAGATGAGTTTGGCGGGGGATTTTATAGGTCGAAAACAATTGAAACTCCGACAAATATTACGATGGAAATGTATCGTGTCTGTCTTGAATTATTTGAAAAATTTTATGCTCAAAAAACGGTTCGCAAAATTTCAATTGCACTTTCCAATATTGAGGATGACAGACAAATGCAATTGGATTTGTTTTATCTTAATCGAGTCAAGCAGCATAAGCTTGGATACGTAATGGATGGCATCCGTGGTAAATACGGTTCAGACGCAATCCTACGTGCAGTTTCCTATACAAATGCCGGAACATCAAGACATCGTAGTAAGCTCGTTGGCGGACACAAGGCAGAGTAGAGCGTCTCAAGGGGTTAGGTGCTAGAGATAGACGTAAGAAAGAAGGTAATAAGATGATACGGGACCGCGGAACGATAAAATGGACAGCAATGATGCTGCCAGAACATGTGAGATTGCTTAGAGATTGGGCAGAAGAAGATACGTATGAGCAAAAGCCAGAACTAGATGAGCAACAAATCGAAGAGATGAACAGTGTTCTTTATCAGGCGATGGAGGAGGGGAGAGAGTTGGTTATCACGCATTATGAAGCCAAACATCACAAACTCCTTCTTGGCACTATTCATCATTACGATAACTTACAAAATAGATTGCATATCATTGATAAATTCGGGGAAGTCCATTACATCCCTATAAATTCATTAGTCGATCTACGATTTTCAGACTAATTTTAGAAGGATTTTTAGACAAAGGATAGAAGTTAATATGGTAAAAGAATAGAATGGGGAAAAAATATGTTTGTATACCAAATTGACGAGGAACTGTCCTTGAAATTAACAGAGGTAAGCGATGCCGAGCGAATTTTTGAATTAACAGATCAGTCAAGAGCGTACTTACGAGAATGGCTACCATGGCTTGATATGACAACAAAGGTAGAGGACACAAAAGCATATATCGAATCGTGCAGGAAAAGCTATGCAGACAATAAAGGATTGCATACCGTTATTGTCTATAAAAACGAAATCGTGGGTGTCGCAAGCTTCAACTCAATCGATTGGGGCAATAAAATAGCCTACATCGGCTACTGGCTTGGTCAGCAATACCAAGGAAACGGAGTCATGACAAGGGTAGCGAAGGCATTAACTGATTATGCTTTTACCCATTTAAAGCTAAATCGAGTGGAAATCCGGGCAGCGGTCGAAAATCATAAGAGCAGATCGATTCCAGAAAGATTAGGCTTTGTGAATGAAGGTATGGTTCGGCAAACCGAATGGCTCTACGATCACTATGTGGACCATGTTGTATATGGAATGCTCGCAAAGGATTGGAAGACTGAAAAATAAGAAACGAGCTCCGAGTATCGTTGTACCATATTCGTGTACAAAATATAAATGGTGTAAGAAAAGAGACATCAAATTTCGACGATTTGGATGTCTCTTTTTTGTTGTTATCACCAGCTAAAAGGCCCCAAAACAATAATAGAGAGATTTAAGAAAATATTGAAAAATATGTTACTATAATAGTAATACATAGAAAAGGTTGGAGATTTACTATGGAGATTAAAACAGTCTCAATTATTGGACTTGGTGCATTAGGTATATTATTCGGAAATCAGCTTGCGAAAAGATTGCCGAAAGAAAATGTTAGAATCATTGCTGATGAAAATCGTGTAAAACGATATAAAAAAGATGGAGTATATTGTAATGGCGAACACTGCGATTTTCATTATGTCACACCAGATGAACGATGCGAGCCAGCAGATTTAATTATTTTTGCAGTTAAAATTAATGGACTACAGGATGCCATAAGATCAGTAAGAAATCACGTAGATGAAAATACTGTCTTTATATCCGCGTTAAATGGCATCACGAGTGAAGCGATTATTGGTGAAGAGTATGGTGTGGATAAAGTGCTTTATTGTGTTGCTCAAGGGATGGATGCAGTTAAGGTAGGAAATCAACTGACGTATGACCATATGGGAATGCTTGTGATCGGAGACAAGAAACCAGGAATTGTTTCGGAAAAGACAAAAGCGGTTGCTGCCTTTTTCGAGAAATATGGTGTTCCGTATGAAGTTGATCAAAATATGCCAAAAAGACTTTGGGGCAAATTTATGCTAAATGTTGGTGTAAACCAAACAGTCGCAGTTTATAAAAGCAATTATAATGAAGTTCAAAAAGATGGTCCTGCAAGGGATATGATGATTGCTGCTATGAAAGAAGTAATCGAGCTTTCAGAAAAAGAAGGTGTGAATTTAACGGAAGAAGATTTAAATTATTGGTTGCAGGTTTTAAGTGCATTAGGTCCAACAGGAAAACCATCGATGGCTCAAGATGTCGATGCACGCCGTTATAGTGAAGTCGATTTGTTTAGTGGGACTGTCTTAGAGTTTGGCAGGAAACATGATGTTCAAACCCCGGTGAATCAGGAATTGTTCGACCGAGTAAGAGCGATTGAAAGTGAATACTAGAAAATTATTCATATTTTAGTAGGTAAACCATTAATGAATAAATTATCTGAAATAATCAATTTTATTAATTGAGAATTGTTATCACTGGTTGTATACTAGTAGTAACAAATCTATACATGGGGTAAGGAGAAAATACAATGCAAATATACTGGACAAAAATAAATAAGATTATTGAGGAAACCCCTGAGGTTAAAACATACCTGCTCGACTGTCCAAAAGAATTTACATGGGAAGAAGGTTCCCACACTCACTTCGCACTTGAAGGGTTCAATGCTGGAGATAAACCAAATAAGAGTTTGGTACGCCATATGTCTATCTCTACTTTACCGCATGAAAATGCAATCGGTATCACAACACGCATCAAAGAGCAGTGCTCTGAGTTTAAATCGATTTTAAGAAATCTGAAAGTCGGTAATGAGGTTGCAATCTTTAAAACTCATTCAAACGTACCACTTAAAAGGGAAGACAAAAATGTTTACCTATTGTCATCAGGAGTCGGCCTGGCAACTTTCAGACCACTTGTACTTGAATATTTCGAACGTGCTGACAACGTCAATCAAATTCATTCCCTGAACATCGATTCATCAAAAGATTTCTTGTTCACTAATATTTTTAAATCTGCACCTGACAAGAAGTTCACAGCACAATTCGTCGATAACCGTAAAGATTACTATGAAGAAATGAAAAATCTTGCTTCAGACAAGGATGGACTCTTCTATGTTGTTGGTAGCGACGATTTCCTTAAGCAGAACATTGAAGTATTGCGTGAGCAGGGCATCAAGCCAGAACAGATTGTACTCGATAAGCGTGAACAACAGCTGCCTAAGTTTTTATCATTTGATTTGACACTTTAATACTTTTTCTAGGTAAATACTATATTGATTTTCCATTAACAATTACAAGCGTTAAACAAGGCAGTCATTGAAAGTGGCCGCCTTGTTTTTTTATCTCATCTAAATATCTTTCCCCAAATGAAAAAATCGGTACGTCATAGTAAGTCCAATAAAAAATAAGCATAGTGCGAAATAAGCGGGAAGAAGATGAATAAAGGTCGTATATCCGATTGCAAAATGAATCCAAATTCCTGCAAAAAAAGCGGGTAGTCCACCTATTAGCAAAGTCCGCCAAACCCATTTATTCCCCTGCTGAAATCCCCAAAGAGAAATAGTTAGCACTAAAAATCCAACACTCAGAAGGGCACTTCCAAAGCCCGCGCGGTCATGAGCAATGACTGAAATCAATTTATCATTAAATAAATCCAACATTTCAGGCGGCATACAAATATATAAAATATCAGTAGGAACAAACACATTCGTAATCCCAATAAATGAAATCACAATACCGCCTAACACAAATGAAAATCCAAGGGTGATAAACGCTAGTTGTCCAATTAAACTATATTTCCAAACCCGGTGATTACGAGTGTTAAGCGATGTTGGCGTCCCCTTCATATGTCTCGTATTAATAAAACCAGTTAAATAGATTGGGAGTAAAATGAGCCAAAAAATAAGGTGAAGCCAATCGAAATATCCGTATCCAATGAATAAGAATATTCCTAAGAAACCAAGGATGGCTGCAAGATCGATCGTCTGCTTGGTCCAGAGAATCTGCTTTCGAACTCCGAAACGTGCCAATGCCATATAGACGATACCACCAGAAATCATTGTCCCAGCAAGTGTCATCCGATCATGAGCCATAAAATAGAGAATCCGTTCATTAAACAGGAGGATTTCTTCTCTTTGCATTCCAAGAAATTGTTCATCGTAAGGAAGAATAATAGTTGTCAAACTAAAAAGAACAGCAATTAATCCACCAATAAAGATGGATAAACCAAATAGCCAATACCATATCCACGCTGAATGTAGCGGAGGATGTGGCTGAAGCTGGTGTAAAAGAGCTTCAGTAGTTCTTTTTGTAAGACCAGGTCCTGAAAAAACATAACCTTCTGAAAGTAGCACAAGGCCAGCCCCTGCATCAAAAAGTGCAAGAGCATGGGCTGGTTCAAAAACACCGCCAACTGTGATGATGGGAAGCGTAAACCCACTTTTTCTTAAATAATGAATAGAATCTAGTAGTTCCCTCATATAATGATCCTTTGCCATTTCCAAAGGTTCATCAATGACGATACCAGAACAAGTAGACTGAATCTGATCAAATGAAAGATTTTTGATCTCATAAATTGGAACAGAAAGATAAACAGGACGGTCTGTAGTCCACAGAATATTTGGAGTAGAAGTTACAAACGCCGCAACATATGGATCTAATTTCGTAATCAAATCCTGTTGTTCTTTACTTGTTCCAGCCAACCTTGCCCAGACAGGCTGTTTTGGCTTCCACTTTTTAAGCTTTTGAACCGTTTGCTCAACTCCGATTGATTCATAGTTTGTAGAAAAGTCGATTTGCTGTTTTTGCCAATCCACAATTGGAAGAGAAGGGTCCTTTGTCGGCACTTTTGTTACCGGACCAATTTCAATAAAACCAAATCCAAGATTTGAAAAAGCGTTTGAACCAGTTAAAAGCGGATCTATTTTTCCAGAAAGTCCAATAGGATTTGGATAGGTTACGCCATGAATTTCCTTTTTTACCAGTTCAGAAGATTCCTCTCTACCAAGAAAATGAATGAAATGCTTTCCTCCAGGAATGGAGGCAACCAGATTCATTCCCCGGTGAATAAATTCCCGGGATTGATAGGGAGATAGCCGAGATAAAATAGGTTTAAAGAGTCCATGATATGACCAATCAGGCATGTTTTGTCCTCCATGAAAGGCTTTTACTCGTATTGTATCATAAGAGATAGTCCATATAACGAAAAAACCGAATGCGTCGTGCATTCGGTGCATTAAGGATTATTCTTTTGGAGCGCGTACGACTGATTCGAAGTGACCTTTATGAGAACCGTCGCAAAATGGTTTATTGTTAGATCTTCCACATCTGCATAATGAGAAGGTTTGTTTTGTTGGAAACGTATTCCCTTCCGCGTCAATCAAATCAACATCACCTGTAATCCTTAATGACCCATTATCATTTACTTTGATGGTAACCTTCGACATCTCCGAAATCCCCCTTTAAAATAATCATATTACTATTGATAATAAACCAGCATTTACCAAATTTCAAATGGCTTGGAATAGTGTACAGACATTGTAATGATATGTAGAAGAAGACAAGATATGTTAGAATAGACGTAATATGAAAGAAAAAGGAGAACAAAAATGAACGTTACATTTACAGAACGGGCGATTGAAAAACTAAACACACAAATTAAAAATAAAAATAAAAAATTGAAACTAAAATATGAAACAGAAGGATGCGGCTGTGTGGTGAGTGGGGTAACGGCATTGCGGCTGGTAGACTCTGGAGACGATGACGACCTAACGCTTGAAACAAATTATCAACCATTGTTGGTAGAAAAATCTAAAATGGTGTTCTTAGATGAAAATATGACAGTGGATTTTCTTGAACAGGCAAATTGCTATATGTTAAAGAGCCCAAATGAGATCTTAAATCCACGTTTACGGCTAGTAGAAGTGAGTGATGTACATGAGTTCCAAGCTTAAAACAATTCGTAATATTGCAGAAGATAAAACATGGGTTTCCTTTCTACATGACAACCATCCATATAGCCTCTTACACTGGTCAATTGCAGGGGCAAACCATGATCAAAAGGATGTTTGGTTGCTTCAGGATGAGGTGACTTTTGAGGTTCAGGAATTTGAAACAATAGAACTTGCATTAGCTTGGATAGATGAGAACTTAACAGACATTACAGATGTACTTGGATAAGGGACTGAAATGAATCAGTCCCTTACATATTTGTCTAGAAAATCGTCAATCACTTTTTCATAGGCTTCCTTGTTATCAGCAAAAGAATAGGCGTGTTTGCCTTTTTCAGCAATCAACATCTGCTTGGGTCCTTCCTTCATTTTATATAGCTCCATTGTCATTTCAGGTAAAATATAATCATCCTTCGCACTGTGGATAAATAAAACTGGCTTTTTGATATTTTGAATCACGGAAACAGGAGAAACATCCTTGATGCTATATCCATCGCGAAGCTTTAAAAAGACATTGGCAAAAGGAAGAACAAGCGGGGCGGGAACTTTATAATCAACCTTTAACAAATATTTCAGCTGTGCTTCAAAATCGGAAAACGGGCAGTCCACAATATAAAAATTTGCTCCGTCTTCAATCATTCCGGCATATAGTAAAGTCGTTACTGCCCCCATCGATTCCCCGTGAATACCAATCGTACTGTCATCCCCAAATTTCTCTTTTACCCAAGAAACGACCGATTCAAGATCGAATTTTTCATAATGCCCGTAGCTTGTTGTCTTTCCCCCTGTTTCTCCATGGCGACGATGATCATACAAAAGGACATTCCAGTCACGCTCTAAGAAAAGCTTCATGTATTTAATGGAGTTTAGTTTATTTTGAGTTACACCGTGGGAGATGATAATAATGCGTTTTTTATCTGTTCCTTTTACAAGCCAGCCTTTAATCATGTATCCAAACCTTGATTGAATGGATACATCCTCCTTCTTTAAAGACTCAACCTCATCTAATGTAAGGCGCCCCTCACGAGTTTCGCGTTCAAGAATTTCATCATCGGTTTTTTTCTTCATAAACATAACAATGTTTGTAAAAATCATTCCAATTGTGGTCATATAGCCGATGAGAATTCCAAGCGATATTAATATCTTTTTCATTCTTTTCATAAAAAACGCTCCTTCTAAAAAGTCCGATTGAAAATGTTAGCTTCTTTTATTATATCTTTTTTGAAACGATTCTCCATAATTTTCCTACGCCTTAGGTCTTAGGTAAAGATATATCTCCGGCTCATTATGCCACTTCCAATAAGCCGATATGATTAATTTATACAGTAATACTAAATTTTACCTATTGGAAGAAAGAGGAGATGAACTGTGAAATTATTGAAATTTATTGTACAACGGAAGATCTTAATTACCTTAATGATTTTCCTAGTAACCGTATTAGGAGGCTATTCTTTATTAAAAGTAGACAAAGAGCTCATGCCCCCTGTAAAACTAGACGGAGCGTTTGTTGAGATTTACGCAGGAGAAACGGCAGCAATTGAAGTAGAAAGAACGATAACCACGCCCATTGAACAACGCATTTTAGCAATAGATGGTGTTGAGGGTGTTCAGTCTACTACAAATATTGGAAGGACCACGTTGGATCTTACATTTGAGACGGGGCGAGGCGAAGAGATTTATAAAGAAGTAGAGTCTGTTATTGCATCTGCCAAATCAGAGTATCCTAATATCACCGATATTGCATCAGGTCAGTATGGTGGAAGTCAAAGCTACGAATTTTTTATGGATGTATCTGGTGGCAACATGGAGGATATGTCTACATTTGCAAAAGACATTTTAGAGCCAAGATTAGAAGCGTTACCTGAGGTGAGAGATGTCTTACTTACAGGGATCATGGAGCAAGAAGTTGCCATTAAAATAGACCGTGAAAAATTACAACAACATAATCTTGAAGTTTCCCAAGTGGTCGCAGCGGTTCAACAGTCCGAGGGTGAAGCGACTTTAGGAGAATTACAAAATGATAAGGGTTCACCTTCCTTGAGATGGAGTTCCAAGATAGAGAGTGTTAAAGATGTCGAAAATATTTCACTACCAAAGCAAAATGGATCGATTTTATTAAAAGATGTTGCTACTATCACAATCCAGCCCATAGAGAATAATTCATATGTTTGGAAAAATGGTTCTCAGGACTTTATTCTAGTACAAATTGGGCGTGTATCGAATGTCACGCAAATTGAGATGGCAAAAGCAATACGTGCGGAAGTGAAAAAAATTCAAAGTGAAGGTCTTGTAAACAACTTTTCATTAAACGAGGTAGTTGCCCAAGCAGATTATGTTAGTGAATCCATTGATGGGGTTAAAGACAATATTTTGATTGGTGGAGTCATTGCGATTGCTATATTATTACTGTTTTTACGTAATATTAGAGCAACCTTTATAATAGGTCTATCGATTCCATCTTCTGTTCTATTAACCTTTACAGCGATGTGGTTATTTGATTATAGCTTTAATATGCTAACCCTACTTGGACTTGGCTTAGGAATAGGTATGATGGTGGATTCCTCTATTGTCATCCTAGAAGCCATATATAAGAAGAAGGAACTTGGATTTGGTAGGTTTGAATCTGTTATCGAAGGGACTAAGGAAGTAGCTTCGGCAGTCATTGCGTCTATGCTGACAACCATCGTTGTTTTCCTACCAATTGGTTTAATAGGTGGTGAAATGGGTGAATTTGTCATTATGCTGTCCGCTGTTGTGGCAATTACCTTAATAAGTTCCGTTTTAATATCTTTCACATTAATTCCGTCTCTGTCAGATGTATTTTTAAAGCTAAGAAAACCATCTAAATTGAAAAAAGACTCGATTTTTATGAAAGGCTACCGCAATGTGATTGCATGGGTGATTAAAAAGAAAAGAAATAGCCTTGTCATCATAACATTGTTTGTTTTGATGTTAGTTGGTTCTCTATTTCTTGTAACGAAAATACCGATGACAATCATGCCTGATATGTTAAATCGCTACGCAGAACTTGGCGTAGACTTAGAACCAGGATTATCAGTGGAAGAAAAACAGAGTGTAGTAAACGAAATAAACCAGAGACTGCAAAATGTAAAAGATGTTGAAACAAATTATGTAATGGATAATGGAAGCATGCTTTACATTATTATTAATATGACCAAGGGCGATCATATTACGGTAGAACAAAAGGAAGTAAATGAAAAAATACTAGATACTTTACGAAATATGCAGGAAGATCAACCCGTCTTGAGTGTTCAAAGTGCAATGGCTGGCGGGGGAGGGTTTCCTGTCAAAGTAAATATTAAAGGAGATAGTTTTGAGCAGCTTCAAATGATTTCAAACAAATTTGCAGATGAGCTTCAAAATATAGATGGGATTTCAGCAATCACAAATTCAGTTGAAAGAACCTCTGAAGAGCAAATCGTTTTATTAAAAGAAAAAGAAATGGAAGAAGAGGGCTTATTGCCTTCACAAATTAAACAATTTATTGAAGCTTCCTTTATTCAAATGCCGGTCGGTTCGATGCGGAATGATGATGAAACAATACCTTTGCAGCTAAGTTGGACGAAAATACCTGATACAAAAACGGATTTACTTGATATGAAATTACCGGTTAATGGTGTAGATATGCCACTTTCTAGATTTATTGAACTTGAAACTATTCAAACACCAAATGAAATCATTCATTCTGATGGAGAAAGACTTGTGACGATTTCCGCTGATATAAAGGAACGTGATCTCGGTGCAGTAAATCGAGATATTCAGAAAATGATTGATGAATTTGAGATGCCAACAGGCTATACTCTATCAGCAGGTGGGGATTTAGAGCAGCAACAGGAGCTAATGACGGATATGATATTTGTTTTTGCGATTTCAATCTTCCTTGTTTATATGGTTATGGCTGTTCAATTTAACCATTTTGGGCATCCATTGCTTGTAATGTCCGTTATTCCGATTACAATCATTGGGGTTATTTTAGGATTGTTTATTACCCAGATGGAATTAAATCTCATGTCGGGAATGGGTATTATCATGCTTGTGGGAATTGTTTTAAACAATGCAATATTGCTTATAGACCGAACAAATCAGCTCCGAAAAGAAGGATTTACGATTGAGGAAGCACTGATCAGAGCAGGTAATGATCGGATTCGCCCAATATTTATGACGACTTTAACAACAGTTGGCGGTATGCTTCCGCTTGCGCTTGAATCTGGAGCCTCAGGGAATTATCAGGCGCCGATGGCAACTGTTATCATTTCAGGGTTGTCGTTTGCAACGCTTATTACATTATTGTTAATTCCTGCTGTTTACCGATTGTTCTCATTCTCTCGAATACCGGAAACTCGTAGAGCAAGAAATAAATTAAAAGCAAGAGCAACAGCAAAAGTAGAAACAGCACCGAAAATCTAAACAAATCCCCTGGTGTAGGTCACCATTGACTTAACCAGGGGATTTTTTCATTGCTTTGAATTTTGACGGTTTGTAGGGTGAATGGCTCTTTCCATTTCTTCAGCAGCCATCGTGTTGTTTGTCGTGTCAGCATTCGGTTTTCCTTTTTGAGCACGACCTTTGTCTCGTTTTGCCAATGGTAACAACTCCATTTCCTAAGGGGATATTTCAAAATTTCATAGATAGGATGTGGAGTTACAAAACGAATTATTCTTATTTTGCTTTTGTCAGCCGGTAAAATTTACTTTCAATCGGTCTTGTCAGGTGAGGATTTATGACATCAACAGCCTCCACGAGCTTTGAAAGATTGATTCCTGTGGAAATACCCATTTCTTCAAGCATATACACTACATCCTCAGTAGCAACATTACCAGTTGCACCAGGTGCAAACGGGCAACCACCTAAGCCACCAGCAGAGGTATCAAAACGGTTTATTCCGGCTTGAAGAGCTGCTAACACATTTGCAAGCGCCATGCCGCGGGTGTCATGAAAATGTGCAGTTAACATGGTAGTTGGTAGTTCCTTTTTTAATATTGAAAAAAGGAAGAAAACCTCTTTTGGATTTGCCTTTCCAATTGTATCGGCGACACTTAATTCATCTACCCCATATTGTACAAAAGTTGAGCATAGCTTTAATACAGCTTCTTCATCTACTTTTCCTTCGAACGGACAGTAAAAAGAAGTAGAAATACATGCACGTACAAAATATCCCTTTTCCTTTAGTTCCTGAATAAGAGGTTTAAGTTCCTCCATACTTTCACTAGTCGTTTTATTGATATTTTTTTTGTTGAAACTATCACTAACCCCAACAAAAACAGCAACCGCTTTACAATTTGATTCATACAGTCTTTCAATTCCTTTGCGATTCGGAGCCAAAACAAGATTCCGAGTACCATCCTCAAAAGACGAGATAATTTCTTCAGCATCCTTCATCTGAGGAACCCATTTTGGTGAAACAAATGAGGTAAGCTCCATTTCTTGAAGGCCGGCCATTTTTAACTTTTTTATAAAATCAATCTTTGCATCTGTTGGGATTATACTCTTTTCATTTTGTAGCCCATCCCTTGGTCCGACTTCAATAATCGTGACATGCTTAGGTAATTGCATGAACAACCCTCCAGCAAATATAGTCTTATTTCTTATTCTAGTGGAGCCCTTTTCTAAAAATCAAGAATAATAGAAATTTAGACAAAATAAGAGGTATTTCGAAAAAAGCATTGAAATATATATGATATTGAATACATAAAGTTTGAACGTAAAGGAGATGTTGAAATGAGTAATGAGGTAGTGGTTGTAAGCGCTGTCAGAACGGCAATTGGTAGTTTTGGAGGGAGTTTGCAGTCTGTTTCAGCTCCGGAACTAGGTGCTGTCGTAATTAAAGCGGCTATAGAAAAAGCTGGGGTGGACCCAAAGCTTGTGGATGAAGTAATTATGGGCAATGTTTTGCAGGCGGGTTTAGGACAAAATCCTGCAAGACAGGCAGCGATTAATGCAGGTCTGCTACAGGAAACTCCAGCGATGACAATAAATAAGGTATGTGGCTCAGGATTAAAAGCTGTTCACTTAGCCACGCAGGCAATTATAGCTGGTGATGCAGACGTAATTGTGGCGGGTGGAATGGAAAATATGAGCCAGGCTCCTTATCTTTTAAAGGGTGCGCGAAATGGATTTAAAATGGGCGACCAAAAGATGATTGATAGCATGATTTCCGATGGGTTATGGTGTGCATTTAATGATTATCATATGGGGATTACAGCCGAAAATTTATGCGATAAATATGAGATTACGAGGGAAGAACAGGATCGTTTTTCAGCCCGTAGCCAGGAGAGGGCAATAGCGGCCATTGAAGCAGGTAAATTTCAGGAAGAAATTGTGCCAGTTGTCATTCCACAACGAAAAAAAGAAAGTATTGTCTTTGATACCGATGAGTACCCTAAAGCAGGCACAACTGTTGAGAAGCTTGGAAGCTTACGACCAGCATTTAAGAAGGATGGGTCTGTTACTGCAGGTAATGCCTCTGGAATAAATGATGGAGCTGCTGCATTTGTCATTATGAGTAAAAAGAAAGCTGATGAGCTTGGTATTAAGGGCTTAGTTACCATAAAAGCGAATGGGAATGCTGGAGTAGACCCAAGTATTATGGGGATTGGTCCTGTCGCAGCTGTACAAAAGGCAATGAAAAAATGCGGTTTAAGTATTAGTGATATGAATTTAATTGAGGCAAATGAAGCCTTTGCAGCGCAGTCTATTGCAGTAGACCGAGAGCTTCATTTTAACCATGATATTTTAAATGTGAATGGTGGTGCAATTGCCTTAGGTCATCCAATCGGAGCAAGTGGAGCAAGAATTCTAGTTACTCTTATTCATGAGCTAAAACGTCGTGATGATCGTTACGGATTAGCGACTTTATGTATTGGCGGCGGTCAAGGTGTAGCGACAATTGTTGAAAATATTGAATAGTGGGGTGTGCAAATGAAACCAATATATTCCTCTTTTCAGGAAGCGGTTAAGGAAATCAAAGACGGTTCCACGATTATGGTGGGTGGATTTGGCTTATGTGGTATCCCAGAGAATTTAATTATCGCATTGGCTGAATCTGGGGTGAAGGATCTGACCGTTATTTCAAATAACTGTGGTGTTGATGATTGGGGACTTGGTTTACTTTTACAGAACAAACAAATTTCTAAAATGATCGGTTCATATGTTGGGGAAAACAAGGAATTTGAACGACAAGCCTTGTCAGGTGAACTTGAGGTTGAACTTGTTCCTCAAGGGACATTGGCTGAAAAAATTAGAGCAGGTGGAGCTGGGATTCCAGCGTTTTATACACCTGCAGGAGTCGGAACCCCAATTGCTGAAGGAAAAGAAACCCGTGTATTCAATGGAAAGGTATATGTGTTAGAAGAAGCATTCGTGGCTGATTTTAGTTTAGTTCGGGCTGAAAGGGCTGATAAAATGGGGAACTTAATCTATAACAAGACGGCCCGTAATTTTAACCCGATGATTGCGGCTGCAGGAAAGGTCACGATTGCGGAAGTTGAACAACTCTATGAAATTGGTGATCTTGACCCAAATATGATTCATACACCGAGTATCTATGTCCAAGGATTAATCGTAGGCGAACAAAAGAAGCGAATTGAACGATTGACATTATCTAAGTAAGAGGGGTGAAGGCGATGACAAACACGCGTGAAAAGATTGCAAAAAGGGCTGAAAAGGAAATTGAAAGTGGCTTTTATGTAAATCTTGGAATTGGAATGCCAACCCTTGTTGCAAATTATATATCTACTAATAAACAAGTTGTTCTCCAATCCGAGAATGGGTTGCTTGGAATTGGTCCATATCCATCTGAAGCAAATGTTGACCCAGATTTAATCAATGCCGGAAAAGAGACGGTTACCGCGATTCCGGGTGCAGCTTATTTTGACAGTGCGGAATCATTCGCAATGATCCGCGGTGGACATATCAATATTGCAATCCTTGGTGGAATGGAAGTTTCAGAGAAGGGTGACCTTGCGAATTGGATGATTCCAGGAAAAATGATAAAGGGAATGGGCGGGGCAATGGACCTTGTTCACGGGGCTAGAAAAATCATTGTGATTATGGATCATGTCAATAAAAAAGGAGAAGCAAAAATTTTAACAAAATGTACCCTACCTTTAACCGGAAAGGGAGTCGTAAATCGAATCATCACCGATCGTGCTGTCATCGATGTGACCGGGAACGGTTTAAAATTAGTAGAGGTGGCAAAAGGATATACGGTAGAAGATATTATAGCTTCTACTGAGCCAAAGCTACTGATCGATAATGATGTCGTGCTCGATGCTTACTAAAGGATACCTCGGCGAATAACCTACCATGCGGTTATTCGCTTTTTTTGCTATAATAGTAGTCAAACGGTTGATGTATGGAGGGAATACTATGGCTAAGAAGAAGCAAAAGCCATCTGTTAAAAAGCAAAAGGATGAGAAATTAAGCCTTGGAGACTTACTGAATGACGATATTGTTTCGAAGTTAAAAAATACACAACAACAGTTAAAGGAAGAAGCCCAGAAGAAACAAGAAGAAGAGCTTGAAAGACAAAGAGAGGAAAGAAGACAACGAGAAAAAAACAAGTCATTTGAAGAGCTATTCAACGAGAGTAACCTTAAATGGTCCGATTACAAATAATGTCAAAACCCCACAGGCTCTGTGGGGTTTCTTGTCTTAAAAATCTAATTGATTTTAACAATTTTTAGTGGCGCAACTTAAATACGGTTCTTAATTTTTATTTACCGTTTTTAAATCGATAATACGGTTTTTAATTCAAAAACACTGTTTATAAACTGTATTTACTGTTTTTAATTATGTAACTGGTTTGCGTGGATCACCTATGTTGCTCATATACAGAAGCTTTCGTGAGTTCTCTAATTTTTCGTACCTGTTTATCTGTTAAAGGCTTCGCATTTGCAGCTTCCACATTTTTTTCAATTTGACGGGTTGAACTTGCACCGGTCACGACAGAAGCAACAACATCCTCATATAAGCAATATTGGAGTGCGATTTCCGTTAATGGTTTATGACCTGCCACATCTGATTTTATGGTAGAAATCACAGACTCAAGCTCTTCAAAAGAATAATCAAGGTATCCATTTTGTTTTATACTTTGACTTGCATCCTCAACAGGTCGATTGGTGAGTAAGCCTTTGGCTACGGGGCCACGTGCAACGACACTGACATCATGTTCTTTTAAAAAGGAAAGCATCTGCTCCTCAGGGCGTCGGTCGAGAATACTGTATTGCATCATCACGCTTACGACGGAAGATTTTTTCACAAATTCCCGGATCACATTTGGACGGATAGAAGAGATTCCATAATAGCGAATAACACCTTCTTCTTTTAATTCCTCGAACGCTTCAATTGTTTCATCGATATGATCTTCAATGGTCCCACCATGGAGTTGGTATAGGTCGATATAATCGGTTTGGAGACGTCTGAGACTGTCCTTGACAGCGGACTTTATGTATTTTTTTGATGGGTCCCAGGACCATCCTTCCTTTCCGCTTTCAAAACGGTTTCCAACTTTAGTCGCTAAAATAATATCTTGTCTTTTTGATTTTAGAGCTTTACCAACGAATTCTTCATTTAGACCTTGACCATATAAATCAGCCGTATCTAAATAATTGATTCCCAAATCTAAAGCAGCATCAATGATCTGTAGGGCTTTTTTTTCTTCCGTACCAATGGACATACAGCCAAGTCCTAGTTTACTTATATATAAGTCAGAAGCCCCAATCCTTCTTTTGTCCATAATGATCCCCTCCCGAATTTTTTATTCCTCTGACACCTAGACATATTTTATCCTTTTGATGTCTGAATCACAAATGATTTGAAAGGGGAGTCACTCACGTTCATTTTTTCTCCTTTTCCATTTTTTCCTGATTTATCCACTCCTGGACAGTTTGAAAGGAACGACTATATTCTTTCAGTTTGGCACGTATTTCCCAAGCCTTGCCGACAAGCGCCACCCGATTTTCACCAATCACAATTTTCATTGCAAACCTCCTTAGGGGTTATAAAAAGTGAAAAGAACTATGCTAAAATGTATGAAGTATATACATTTAGTAGAACAAGGAGCTGTCTATAATGGATCATTTACGAGAAAAGACAATTAGTAGGGAAGTTCTTTTTGAAGGAAAGGTTATAGATTTACATATTGAAGAGGTAGAGTTACCGAATGGACATACGAGTAGACGAGAACTTATTAAACATCCTGGAGCTGTAGCTATACTAGCTATAACTGATGATCGCAAGCTCGTAATGGTACAACAGTATCGAAAAGCATTAGAGAAGATAATTGTTGAGATTCCAGCTGGTAAGCTAGAAAAAGGAGAAGCCCCAGAAGTAACCGCAAAGCGAGAATTGGAGGAAGAAACTGGTTATGGTTGTGAAACATTGACGCCGCTTATTTCTTTTTATACTTCTCCAGGCTTTGCAGATGAATTAGTCCATCTTTTTATTGCAAAAGGTTTAAAAAAGATTGAGAATCCAGCAGGCTTGGATGAGGATGAATTTGTCGATGTGCTCGAGGTTACATTAGAGGAAGCTGTTGATTTTATAAAAGAGAAGAAAATTTATGATGCAAAAACGGCTTATGCAGTTCAGTATTTACAATTGCAACAAGCATTAGGAGAATAGGTTAAGATGAACAATTACTATGTTGATCTCCATATCCATATTGGAAGAACGAACTCCGGTAGACCAGTAAAAATTACAGGTGCCAAGTCACTAACTATTGGAAACATCCTACAAGAATCCACTGAAATTAAAGGGATGGACATGATTGGTGTTATAGATTGTCATGTTCCGGAAGTCATTGGGGAGCTTGAAGCCTTAATTGAAATGGGAGAAGTGTATCCCTATGAAGAAGGTGGATTACGTTTTAAGAATGTGACACTACTTTTAGGAAGTGAGCTTGAAATCTATGATGAAAATTGTAAAGGACCGATACATGTCCTAGCTTTTATGCCGACGATTGAAAAAATGAAGCTATTCTCCACATGGCTATCCGAACGAATGAAAAATATAACATTGAGTTCACAAAGAATCTATGTGGGCGGAAGAGAACTGCAACGAAAAGTTAAAGAGTTATCCGGAATTTTTATTCCTGCCCATGTCTTTACTCCGTACAAAAGTATGTATGGTCGAGGTGTAAAACAATCGTTAACTGAGGTGTTTGACGGGGATTTAATTGATGCAATTGAACTTGGATTGAGCTCGAATACAAATATGGCTGACCAAATTAAAGAATTGCATTCATTCACTTTTGTTTCCAATTCAGACGCACATTCCCTTCCGAAAATTGCGAGGGAATATCAAATCATAAAAATGCAGGAGCCCACTTTTGAAGAACTCAGACTTGCACTTCATCAAAAAGATGGGAGAGAAGTTGTTGCAAATTATGGACTAGATCCACTATTAGGAAAATATCATAAAACAACCTGCGAGAAATGTTTAACAATTATTGAAGATGTGATGGCAGAGGCTTGTCCGAGCTGTGGGCATTCAGGATTTGTAAAAGGTGTTTTTGACCGGCTACAGGAGTTAAAAGACACCGATGAACCAAATGTGTTTCGGCCTCCATATGTTCATCAAGTTCCGTTAGAATTTATTCCAGGGCTAGGGCCGAAAACCTTACAAAAACTGAGGGACTATTTTAAAACAGAAATGGCTATTCTACATGAAGTACCTGAAGAAGAACTAAGACGTGTGGTGAAAGGTTCAATCGTCGATACCATCATACAAGCACGTCAAGGAAAACTCCGCCTGAAATCAGGGGGTGGCGGTAAATATGGAAAAGTAGACTCCGAATAAGTGGGGTCTCTTTCTATTTAATGAGAGGTGCCAATCACTAGAAATAGTTTTGGCAAGTTGTCATAGAAATCTATTTTCCCTCATAGAATCTACTAGAAGATTGATAGGGAGGAACGATAGATGAGAAAGCAACAGCCATATAAAACAATCGTCGTTAACCATTTTCGTGAACATTCATCCATATATTTATTTATTTCCGTACTATTCCTAATGGGTGTCATCTTTGGAGCAATTGTCGTAAATAGCTTAAACCCCAGTCAAAAAGAAGACCTCTTCTTCTATTTAAGTCGATTCTTTGGAGAGGTATCTGAAGGAACTTATGCCAATTCGACCGATATGTTCAAACAGAGCATTCTTCATAACCTGAAATATGTCGGACTCATGTGGATTCTAGGTATCTCCATTATCGGACTACCGATTATCTTAATTCTGTTGTTCCTAAAAGGGGTTGTTGTTGGATTTACGGTAGGTTTTCTTGTCAATCAAATGGGCTGGAGCGGGTTTGTCTTATCATTTGTTTCCGTACTTCCACAAAATCTATTAATTATTCCAACTTTTATTATCGTCGGTACAGTGGCTGTCGCATTCTCATTAAAAATGATCAGACAGCAATTTATGAAACGAATGAATGAACCCGTATTACAGTTGTTGACCCGATATTCGCTTTTGATGATTGGTGTAAGTTTCGTCATTTTAATGGCATCAGCTATAGAGGCATTTGCTTCTCCTGTTCTAATGAAAGAAATAATTGATGTGGTTAACAAATAAGAAAAGTTATTAATTAATAATAGTTATTTCTTATTATTTATAATTATTTTATTTGGACAGTGCCCCTTCTTCTGATATAATAATGAGGTAATGGCGAGGGAGGGAAAGTTTTACATGGAAAATCGGATCGATCGTATAAAAAAACAGTTGCATTCATCAAGTTATAAGCTTACTCCACAGCGTGAGGCGACCGTTCGGGTACTGCTTGAACATGAAGAGGATCATTTAAGTGCCGAAGATGTCTACCTCCTTGTAAAAGAAAAGTCGCCTGAAATCGGCTTAGCAACTGTATATCGAACTCTTGAATTACTTACTGAATTAAAAATTGTTGATAAAATAAATTTCGGAGATGGTGTCTCCAGATATGACCTTCGCCAAGAAGGCGCTGCACATTTTCATCATCATCTTGTATGTATCGAATGTGGTGCAGTCGATGAAATTCAAGAAGATTTACTTGAGGATGTTGAAGAAATCGTTGAAAAGAATTGGAATTTTATTATTAAAGACCATCGTTTAACTTTCCATGGTATTTGTCATCGTTGTCATGATAAAGTAACAAAAGAAGAAACAGATCATCTTAAATAAACGACCCTTTTCCTTTCAAGAAAAGGGTTTTTTTGATTTTCATAATTTAGTAGATAATCATGCTCCTTAGCTTAAATTATTTATATAGAAGTACATAAGAAATATAAAAAAATGGGATAAGCGTGTATAAAACCATGTAAATTTGGCATATCTTCTAATAACAATCGATTGGAGGATTACTAGATGAGACAATGGTTTCGAGTTGTATATGATACATTAAAGGTTTTTGTATTGTTTACTGGATGCACAATTCTTTTTTATTATGGTATTATATGGGTAAATGAGGAGTATCAAAATTACCACAAGTATGATGAGCCGGAAGGAACATCAGTTAAGGCTACCTCGATGATTGAAGAAAAGGAGAATGGCCTGTTAGATCGATTACTGTTTTTTTACCGAAATGGGGAGTAGAGTCTAGTGGAAGATCAAGTAAAGGATTATTTGCATTACCTAGTTGTCGAAAGAAGGCTAGCTACCAATACAGTGAAGTCCTATGAACGGGATCTTAAAAAATATTTTCAATATGTAACGAAGGTTGAAAATATTTCATCCTTTAATGATGTAAACCGATTACAAGTCATTCATTTTTTAAAAGCTTTAAAGGAACAAGGGAATTCTTCAAGAACCTTGGCTAGACATATAGCATCAATCCGTTCTTTTCATAAGTTTTTATTTCGTGAAAAAGTAACCGACCATGATCCTACAGAACAGATTGAGACGCCGCAGGCAGAGCGTACACTTCCGAAAGTATTAAATATTTCAGAAGTAGAGGCGTTGTTGGATGCACCAAAATCGGACAACCCGCTTGGTATACGCGATAAAGCAATGCTTGAGCTTTTATATGCAACAGGGCTTCGTGTGAGTGAACTCATAAACTTAAATTTAGCGGATATCCACTTATCAATGGGATTTATTCGATGCCTAGGGAAGGGAAATAAGGAGCGGATTGTTCCACTTGGTAGTGTTGCGACGAAAGCCTTGCAGTCATATTTAGACCATGGTCGTGGTCAACTAGTCAAGCAAAAGAAAACAGACGCTTTTTTTGTGAATCATCATGGGAATCGTATGACAAGACAAGGATTCTGGAAAAACTTAAAGAAAATCGCGAAAAATGCTCGTATCGAAAAGGAATTAACCCCACATACGCTTCGTCATTCATTTGCGACTCACCTATTAGAAAATGGGGCTGACCTTCGAGCGGTGCAGGAAATGCTTGGTCACGCTGACATTTCAACGACACAAATTTATACACATGTCACAAAAACACGTCTGAAGGATGTATATAAAAACTATCATCCCCGAGCTTAATATTTATTAATAGATTGCTAGACAAAAAGGTCTGGCATTTTTTCGTCAAAAAATGGGAACAATTTTTCTAAACTCGTGTAAATTCACTTGAAAAGACGATTACGCACCCTTATACTCAAAGATGTCAGACTTCTGACAATCAAACATATGTGAAAAATTGAGTAAGTTGCAACTAGAAGGGGAAAATACTTCATAGAATACATTGGGAGGGAACTACATGTCAGCTTATACATATAAACGGATCTTCTTAATTGTCATGGATTCTGTTGGAATTGGAGAAGCACCAGATGCAAAAAAATTTGGTGATGAGGGTTCAGATACTTTAGGACATATTGCGGAAGAAATGAATGGCTTACATATGCCGAATATGGCAAAGCTCGGTTTGAGTAACATTCGAGAAATAAAAGGAATTCCTGTTCAAGATCAGCCACTAGCATACTATACGAAAATGCAAGAGGCTTCTAATGGAAAAGATACGATGACAGGACATTGGGAAATCATGGGCTTACATATTGAAACACCTTTTCAAGTTTTTCCAAATGGTTTTCCAAAGGAATTATTAGATGAACTTGAAAAACGGACTGGACGAGGAGTTTTAGGGAATAAGCCAGCATCAGGAACCGCCATTATTGATGAGCTTGGCGAAGAGCATATGAAAACAGGAAAATTAATTATCTACACCTCTGCAGATTCTGTTTTGCAAATCGCTGCACATGAAGATATTGTGCCATTAGATGAGCAATATAAAATATGTGAAATTGCACGTGAATTAACTTTAGATGAAAAGTATATGGTTGGACGTGTTATCGCTCGTCCATTTGTTGGGGAACCTGGCAATTTCACAAGAACATCAAACAGACATGACTATGCATTAAAACCATTTGAACGTACGGTTATGAATGAATTAAGTGATAAAGGTTTTGATGTTATCGCAATCGGAAAAATTTCAGATATTTATGATGGTGAAGGCGTTACACAAGCATTGCGTACAAAATCAAATATGGATGGCATGGATAAGTTAGTTGAGACCCTAAATATGGATTTTACAGGCTTAAGCTTTATAAATCTCGTTGATTTTGATGCATTATTTGGACATCGTCGCGATCCAAAAGGGTATGGTAATGCTCTAGAGGAGTACGATGCACGTTTACCAGAAGTATTCGAAAAACTAACCGAAGATGATTTATTAATCATTACAGCAGATCACGGAAATGACCCCGTTCATCCTGGAACCGATCATACAAGAGAATATGTCCCATTACTGGTGTATAACAAAAAAATGAATAGTGGTAAGGAATTACCATTACGAACAACATTTGCTGACATTGGTGCAACAGTCGCTGATAATTTTAATGTAACATTACCTAAACATGGAAAGAGCTTTCTTTCAGAGATTAATGGGGGAATATAGGAATGGATAAATCAATAATAGAAAAAGCTTCACAATTTTTAAAGGAAAAAAGCCCGAAAGCCCCTGAAATTGGTTTGATTTTAGGCTCTGGTTTGGGTGTATTGGCAGATGAAATAGAAAATCCAATCAAAGTCCCATATGACCAAATCCCAGAGTTTCCAGTATCAACAGTCGAAGGTCATGCAGGGCAACTTGTATTTGGTACATTACAAGGAAAATCAGTTGTTGCGATGCAGGGACGATTTCATTTTTATGAGGGGTACACCCTTGATAAGGTCACGTTCCCTATTCGTGTGATGAAAGAACTTGGTGTAAAGAGTTTAATTGTGACAAACGCAGCGGGTGGAGTGAATGAATCATTCGAACCAGGTGATTTAATGATTATTACCGATCACCTTAATTTCGGGCAAAACCCATTAATTGGCCCAAATGATTCAAAGGTCGGAGCAAGATTTCCAGATATGTCAGAAGCGTATACAAAAGAACTTCGTACACTTGCAAAAGAAGTGGCGAATGAATTGAATATGAAAATTCAAGAAGGGGTATATGTTGGAATGACAGGCCCTTCTTACGAAACACCAGCGGAAATTAAAATGCTACGTACACTAGGTGGGGATGCAGTTGGGATGTCAACGGTTCCTGAGGTGATTGTCGCACGTCATGCCAATTTAAAGGTACTTGGCATTTCTTGTATCTCAAATATGGCAGCAGGTATTTTAGATCAGCCTCTGACCCATGATGAAGTAATTGAAACTACAGAAAAAGTAAAAACTGACTTTTTATCACTTGTTAAACAAATTGTTAAGAAAATGTAAGTCACAAGAAAAAGGTGAAAAATAATGAGAATGGTTGACTTAATTGAAAAAAAACGGGATGGAATGGAATTATCGTCAAACGAAATTTCATTTGTGGTAGATGGTTATACAAAAGGTGAAATTCCTGACTATCAAATGAGTGCTTTTACAATGGCGGTCTTTTTTAGTGGAATGACGAAACAGGAACAAGCAGATTTTACAATGGCAATGGTTCAATCGGGTGATACGATTGATCTCTCAGGGATTGAAGGAGTCAAAGTAGACAAGCATAGTACAGGTGGTGTTGGTGATACGACCACATTGGTACTTGCTCCGTTAGTTGCATCTGTTGGGGTGCCGGTTGCAAAGATGTCAGGGCGTGGACTTGGTCACACAGGTGGAACGATTGATAAACTTGAATCTGTTTCGGGCTTCCATGTTGAAATTACGAACGATGACTTTATTCGACTTGTCAATCAAAATAAGGTTGCGGTTATAGGACAAAGTGGAAATCTAACACCTGCAGATAAAAAGCTTTATGCATTGCGGGACGTAACAGCAACAGTTAACAGCATCCCATTAATCGCTAGTTCCATTATGAGTAAGAAAATTGCGGCAGGTGCAGATGCAATTGTCTTAGATGTTAAAACTGGCGCAGGTGCTTTTATGAAAAATTTAAATGATGCAAAAGAATTGGCCAAGACAATGGTAGATATCGGAAATAATGTAGGCAGAAATACGATGGCTATCATTTCAGATATGAGTCAACCACTTGGTTTTGCGATTGGTAATGCGCTTGAGGTAAAAGAAGCGATTGACACGTTAAAAGGAGAAGGACCTGCCGACCTCCAAGAGCTTTGTCTCGTTTTAGGAAGCCAAATGGTCTTACTAGGGAAAAAGGCGAATTCTATCGAAGAAGCAAGAAGTCTACTTGAGGAATCGATTAAAAGTGGAAAAGCGTTAGAAACCTTTAAAACCTTCTTATCATCACAGGGGGGGGACGCTTCTGTAGTTGATTCTCCTGAAAGGCTTCCAAAGGCAAAATATCAATTTGAGTTTGAAGCTGAATCTGATGGATATGTCTCAGAGATTATTGCCGACTCCATCGGCACAGCGGCTATGCTTCTAGGTGCAGGAAGAGCAACAAAGGAGTCCACAATTGATTTAGCGGTTGGGCTTGTTCTTCGGAAAAAAATTGGAGACAAGGTTTCAAAAGGAGATAGCCTTGTCACGATTCATAGTAATTTTGAAGATATGGCGGAAATCAAAAAGAAGTTATCTGAAAGTATATCGATTTCGTCAAATCCAGTAAAACCACCTACATTAATCATTGATAAAATATCATAATTCAAAATCCGGGGATGAAATAATCCTCGGATTTTTTTATGCTTATTTTACCTCAAGGCACCTTATTAAAATGTATATTTTTTTATTTCTTGGAAAAAATGGGAAGGTATAAAGAATGGAGGGTTTGGGATGAAACGCGTATTTATTAGTATGTTACTTTCAACAATCATGATTTTTACTAGTAGCCCTTTCGCTTCTGCAAAGGAATCATCTGTTGATCTAGCGAATAATGCAAAATCTGCAATTTTAATTGAACGTGATACGGGGAAAATTCTCTATGAAAAAAATAGTGATGAAAAGCTTCCCCCAGCAAGCATGACGAAAATCATGACAATGCTGTTGATCATGGAGGCCCTTGATAAAGGCAGTATCACCTATTCTGAAAAAGTTAGAACAAGTGAGCATGCCGCATCAATGGGAGGTTCGCAAATATTCCTTGAGCCAGGTGAAGAAATGACAGTTGAGGAAATGTTAAAAGGGATTGCTATTGGTTCAGGTAATGATGCATCCGTTGCCATGGCAGAAAAGATAGCAGGTTCAGAAGAAGCTTTCGTTGAAATGATGAATAATAAGGTGAAGGAATTAGGTCTTAAAAATACATTATTTCAAAATCCAACTGGCCTTCCTGCAGAAAATCATTACAGTTCTGCCCATGATATGGCAATCATGTCAAAGGAATTACTGAAATATGAAGAAATCACTAAATTCACTGGAAAATATGAAGATTATTTACGTGAAAAATCCGAAAATAAATTTTGGCTTGTAAATACAAATCGCCTTGTTCGATTTTATCCAGGTGTAGACGGATTAAAAACAGGCTTTACAACAGAGGCAAAATATTGTTTAACAGCCACTGCTGAGAAAGAGGATATGCGACTAATATCTGTTATATTTGGTGCACCAACACCGAAGGAACGCAATGCACAAGTAACAAAAATGCTCGACTTTGGTTTTAGTCAGTATAAGACACATCCTTTATATGAGCGTAATCAACAAGTTGCTGAGGCGAAGGTAAGTAAAGGAACTGAAAAGAAAGTAAAGCTTGTTACATCTGAGCCTATCTCACTCTTAACGAAAAAAGGTGAAAAAATTGATGATGTACAAAAAGAAGTGGTTGTAGCTGAAAAGCTAAAAGCTCCAATAAAAAAAGGTGATAAAATCGGAAAACTGGTGATTAAAAAAGATGGAAAGGTTTTAAGTGAAAGCCCGCTTGTCGCAGCAAAAGACATCGATTCTGCGAGTTGGTGGAAATTATTTAAACGTACTATGGGAACGTTTAATAAAACCCCTTAAATATTTAGGATTGACCTAGTTCTTGATGTCTAGCTCCAGCGCCTAGCCCCTCGAGGTCACAATCCAATCTGTCAAGAAGGTCAAAGAACAACCTTCTAGCCAGCTCGTCTTGTGATTGTCGGATTTGCACAGGACAAGGAAAACTTCGACAGCATGATCCTCGCACGAAGAAAATGCATAGCATTTTCGAGGAAGTGCTGACATCGACATTTGCCACAGGACGTGGCAGTAGTTAGTCGATGTTCCACTTCAAGGCTCTTGCGCTTTTCTTGATTTTTTTGCCGAATGAACACTAGTTTTGTCATCAAGAAGGATTCTTTCGTATGAATAGCGAAAAGACTCACTATACGATTTAAAGGAGGCATTGTAAAGTGAGTCTTGGAATTGAACTTGAGGTAAAACACAATGTGTTATGTATTCGGCTTACTGGTGAGTTAGACCATCATACAGCTGATGAATTGCGATTAAAGGTAACAGATACGATTGAAAGCAATCAAATTAATCACATCTTATTGAATCTTGAAAAGCTGACATTTATGGATAGCTCGGGATTAGGTGTTATTTTAGGGAGATACAAGCAAATTAAAAATTTAGGTGGAGAAATGGTTGTTTGTTCAATTTCCCCACAGGTCGAACGTTTATTTGAAATGTCAGGCCTTTTCAAAATTATTCGGTTAGAGCGTGATGAGTCTTTTGCGCTTCAGTCATTGGGGGTGGCGTAATGAAAAACGAGATGCACCTTCAATTTTCAGCACTAAGCCAAAACGAGTCATTTGCTCGTGTTGCTGTAGCAGCGTTTATCACACAACTCGATCCAACCTTGGACGAATTAACTGAAATTAAGACAGTTGTTTCAGAAGCCGTAACAAACTCAATAATTCATGGATATGAAAGTGATCCGAATGGGATTGTTTACATTTCATGCAAAATTGAAGACAGTACAGTCTATATCACCATAAGAGATGAAGGAATTGGAATTAACAATCTAGAGGAAGCAAGGCAGCCATTGTTTACAACAAAACCAGAACTTGAGCGATCAGGTATGGGATTCACAATTATGGAAAATTTCATGGATGAGTTTGAAGTGGAAACAGGTTCATGCGTAGGTACAACATTACGGCTAACAAAGCATTTATCAAAGAGTAAAGCGTTATGCAATTAAGGAGACTTGCCAATGGATGTGGAGGTCAAGAACAACAATAGTGAAACGTATTTAAAGGACAACGAGGTTAAGAATTTAATCAAACTCAGTCAAGAAGGACGACAGGAAGCACGTGATTTAATCGTCCAGAAGAACATGAGGTTAGTTTGGTCTGTTGTACAACGATTTTTAAATCGAGGCTATGAACCAGATGATTTGTTTCAAATAGGCTGCATTGGATTATTGAAGTCTGTCGATAAATTTGATTTATCGTATGATGTTAAATTTTCAACCTACGCTGTACCAATGATAATCGGTGAAATCCAGCGCTTCATTAGAGACGACGGAACAGTGAAGGTGAGTCGTTCATTAAAGGAAACCGGAAATAAAATTCGGAAAGCTAAGGATGAACTGTCAAAGCAGTTCGGTAGAGTTCCGACAATTGCAGAGATTGCGGAATACTTAGAAATCACTCCTGAGGATGTTGTTTTAGCCCAAGAAGCAAGTCGTGCACCTTCATCCATTCACGAAACCGTATATGAAAATGATGGTGATCCGATTACATTGCTTGATCAAATAGCGGATAATAACGAAACAAAGTGGTTTGATAAAATAGCACTAAAGGAAGCAATTCGCGAGCTAGATGAACGTGAGAGACTAATCGTTTTCCTGCGCTATTATAAGGATCAAACTCAGTCCGAAGTCGCGACAAGGTTGGGGATATCACAAGTGCAAGTGTCGAGGCTAGAGAAAAAAATATTACAACAAATGAAAGACCGAATGGATGTATGATCCATTCGGTTTTTTTCGTTTATCATGGTAATTATTGGTGTTTGTACACCTGTCGCATTAGATAAAGTAGTTTTAACATACTACTTATATAAGGAAAACAATGTGTGGGGTGTGAAAGTGATGGAAAAATCAATTTATGTTCGAATGCGCCATCGCGTACTGGTACAACCCAATGCAACAATTAAAATTGGTGAAATCGTACAAATAAGTGCTGAGGATAGCATCGCACAGGCTATTAAAAAGATCGTCATCCATCAAGTAAGCAAAAAAGACAAAAATATTATTGTCATTGATGTAATAAAGGTGATTGAACAAATTAGGAGGCGATTTCCTCATATTGATATTCAAACAGTTGGTCCCGCACAAACCATCATTGAGGTAGCTATTAAGAAAAAACGATTTGCACCTGCGCTTTTTGTAGCGGTTTGGTTTTTATTATTTACAGGAGCAGCCCTTACAATGATGAATTTCCATGAAGATGTATCAATGAGAGAGGTTCATTTGCGAATCTATACCATGATAACAGGTGACGAAGTGCCTAAACCATTGTTATTTCAAATTCCATATTCATTAGGTCTGGGACTAGGGATGATTTTATTTTTTAATCATTTTTTCCGTAAACGTCTCAACGAAGAACCAAGTCCACTTGAAGTTGAAATGTTTAATTACCAGCAAGATTTAGATAATTACTTAATTTTTAATGAAAATAAGGAAAGTATGAAACACATTGATGACAATTAAAGTCCTTTTAATTATGTTTATTGGATTAGGAAGTGGACTTGCTGTTGGGGGCGGTTTTGTAGCTTTTTTAGCAGTCTTAGGTATTATTCCCCGACTAACACAACTAACGAAAACAATGAAATACATTCGTTTTTATGAGTGGGGTGTTGTTTTAGGAGCAGTTTTTGGTGGATGGTTTACTCTAAACGATTATATCTTTAATTTTTGGGGTATTTTGGTACTTCCTGTTGGGTTAGCAAGTGGGATATTCGTAGGCATGTTGGCAGCAGCCCTTACAGAAGTACTGAATGTTTTTCCAATATTAGCTAAACGCATTGGAATCGATAATAAAATCATTATTTTAGTGATGGCGATTGTTTTTGGAAAAATCGCTGGGTCATTATTTCAATGGATGTACTATGTGAAATGATTTTATGGGGTTTATATTTTACTACGCAGGGAGTGAACATGAAGTGGCCACTAAGAAAAAGTTGAAGGACGATTATAAAAATAGCATCAAGAAGTACCAGCCCAAACCTAAGTATTTTTTAAATTGCATAAAAGCATTTTTGGTTGGAGGTTTGATCTGCGTGATTGGACAAGGGATACAGAATTTCTATATGACCGTATTTGATTTTACGGAAAAAGATGTGGGAAATCCAACTGTCGCAACTCTTATCCTAATATCCTCCTTATTAACTGGGTTTGGTTTATATGACAAGATTGGACAATTTGCTGGTGCGGGATCGGCGGTTCCTGTTACAGGATTTGCAAATTCGATGACAAGTGCCGCAATGGAATATAAAAGCGAAGGTGTTGTATTAGGAATTGCCACGAATATGTTTAAGCTCGCAGGCAGTGTAATTGTGTTTGGAGCAGTTTCTGCGTATATTGTTGGGATTATTCGTTATTTCTTTAATCTCACAATATCTTGATTGCAAGGAGTGAATGACATGAGGCTAGTTGGAAAACAAACATGGGTATTTGAGAATCAAATTTTTTTAAATTCTACAGGAACTGCGGTTGGCCCAAAAGAAGGCTTAGGTCCTTTAGGTACAAGTTTTGATATAAAGTATGATGAATTGCATTGTGGCGAAGATTCTTGGGAATCTGCCGAAAGAAGGCTCATGGTGGATTCGATTGATTCTTGCCTGCAAAAAGTGAACTTGTCAAATGATGATATTGATTTCTTTTTAGCAGGGGACTTATTAAATCAAAATGTGACTACAAACTATGCTGCTAGACATCATCAAATCCCGTTAATCTGTATGTTTGGTGCTTGTTCAACATCTATGGAGACTCTTGCTGTAGGTTCAGCGCTTGTTGATGCTGGATTTGCAAACAGAATCTTAGCATCGACCAGTAGCCATAACGCCACGGCCGAAAGACAGTTCCGATATCCAACTGAATATGGAGGACAAAAGCCGGATACAGCAACCTTTACAGCTACAGGTGGTGGTACTGCTTTAGTTAGTAAAGAGAAGGGTCCGATACGGATTACTTCAGCGACAATAGGAAAAGTGGTTGACCTAGGAATAACAAATCCATTTGACCTTGGTTCTGCAATGGCACCAGCAGCGGCGGATACCATCACCAGACATTTTCAGGATTTAAATATTAATCAAGATGAATATGACCTGATAGCGACTGGTGATCTCTCAGGTGTTGGTAGTCCAATTCTAAAAGAAATGGTAAAAGAAGAAGGTTATGATTTGGGCAACAAACATAATGATTGTGGACTGATGCTTTATAACTCTGACCAAGAGGTATTTGCTGGTGGAAGTGGATGTGCTTGTTCAGCAATTGTGACGTATGGGCACATTGTAAAAGAACTTATCAGTGGCAATTTAAACAAGGTGTTTATAGTTGCAACAGGTGCACTTCTTAGCCCGACAATGATTCAGCAAAAGGAAACCATCCCTACAATCGCACATGGTGTTGTGTTGGAACGTGTTCAAGGTGGTGAATAGGTAATGGAATACTTATACGCATTTTTAGTTGGTGGAGCAATCTGTGTTGTTGGACAGCTCTTACTTGATTTTGCAAAGTTAACACCCGCTCATGTAATGAGTGTTTTTGTCGTATTAGGTAGTATTTTGGATGGTTTTAATCTCTACGACAATTTAATCCGATTTGCAGGTGCTGGAGCAACAGTTCCAATTACAAGCTTTGGTCATTCCCTTTTACATGGTGCGATGCAAAGTGCAGAGGAACATGGATTTATTGGAATTGCGATGGGGATATTTGAATTAACTTCTGCGGGAATATCTTCCGCAATATTATTCTCCTTCTTAGTTGCACTGATTTTCAGAGCGAAAGGATAAAATATATGGACGAAGCTAGAAGAAAAGTGATTCTAGTAACAGATGGCGATGAATATGCAAAAAAGACAATAGAATACATTGCAAAAGAAGTAGGGGGACGATGTATTTCCAAATCACAAGGAAACCCAACAACCATAACGGGAAAAGAAATGGTGGAATACATTTTAGACACCCCTTATGACCCTGTATTTGTCATGTTCGATGATAGTGGATTGCTGGGAGAAGGAATGGGTGAACATGCATTAAAGTATGTCGCAACTCATCCTAAAATTGAAGTATTAGGTATTATTGCAGTTGCGTCGAAAACTCATCAAACTGAATGGACAAAAGTTGACATCAGTATTGACAGAGACGGTAATCTGACAGAATACGGGGTCGATAAAAGTGGTATTCCTGAATATGACGTTGGCCGAATTAACGGAGATACAGTGTATTGTATAGATTCACTAGTTGTTCCTATAATTGTAGGAATAGGAGATATTGGAAAAATGGCACGTAAAGATGATCTCAAACTTGGTGCCCCCATTACAAGAAAAGCAGTGGATCTAATACTCGAAAGGAGTGGTTATGATCGGAAAGGAACAGAATTCAAATAAGACTCCAATTTCTCCTGATATCGTTAAAAATGATAAATTTTTCGAATCGCGCATTGGTTTAGGAACTACAAATTTTGATATTGGTGTTAGAAAGTTTAAGATTCTAAATAAGGAAGTTCATCTATATTTTTTAAATGGTCTGTGCGACACGGCATTTATTGTTCAAATTTTAGAGGAATTAGTTAATATTAATGATAATGAAAAGAATTCTTATCGGGCCTTTAACATTATTGAGAACCGTCTTGTTCATCAGCAAGTAAGTACCATCAAGAATTTAGATGAAGCCGTTGATACGATCCTTTCAGGACTTATCCTCTTTCTAGTTGAAGGGGAGGATTCGGGGCTAGCGGTTGATGTGAGAAGTTATCCAGGAAGAACACCTCAAGAGCCTGATACCGAAAAAGTAATCCGAGGTGCTCGAGATGGATATGTAGAAAATATTATTGTGAATTGTGCTTTAACAAGAAGAAGAATTCGTGATGAAAGGCTCCGTAATGAGATTATGCAGGTTGGTGAGAGATCAAAAACTGATATTTGTATATCCTATATTCAAGATGTAGCCAACCCGGATTTAGTCAAACTTATTAAAAATGAGATGAGTAAAATTAATGTGGATGGCTTAACAATGGCTGACAAAACTATTGAAGAGTTCTTAGTTCATCAAGGCTACAATCCATACCCATTAGTTAGATATACAGAACGACCCGATGTAGCAGCAACTCATTTGCTTGAAGGACATGTTGTGATCATGGTTGATACTTCACCAAGTGTCATTATCACTCCAACAACAATGTTCCATCACGTGCAGCATGCTGAAGAATATCGCCAAGCTCCTACAGTTGGTACATTGCTACGGTGGACAAGGTTTATTGGGATAATAGCTTCTATTTTCCTGTTACCCCTCTGGTTTTTATTAGTTTTAGAACCGGATATGATCCCAAAAGCAATTGATTATATTGGACCAAATGAAAAGTCAAATATCCCAATTGTTATTCAAATTTTCCTTGCGGATATGGGAATTGAATTTTTAAGGATGGCGGCCATTCATACGCCAACACCATTATCAACTGCGATGGGGTTAATTGCGGCAGCATTAATTGGTCAAATTGCAATAGATGTTGGGCTGTTTGGGCCAGAGGTAATCCTTTATGTAGCAATTGCAGCGGTCGGTACATTTGCAACACCGAGTTATGAATTAAGTGCTGCCAATAAGATAGCAAGATTATTTTTATTAGTCCTAGTAGCTATTTTTAAGGTGCCAGGATTTGTTATAGGTTGCACCATCTATTTCTTGTTCTTAGCCAATATCCGGTCCCTAAATACTCCATATTTATGGCCGTTTTTACCTTTCAACGCAAAAGCATTATTACAAATTGTGATTCGAACTTCTGTACCTGGAGCAAAGTTAAGACCAAGTATCGTACACCCTCAAAAACCTTTCAAACAATAGTTGCACCATATAAAACGTTGTGTTAATCTATTTTCCATAGCACAGCGTTAAAGATAGTATGACAGCTGATGACTATAAGTGATTAGCTGTCATTTTTTAAAAAAGCTGGAGTGCACGAAATAATATTTTATCATAAGGCTCTGATGAGTACTGTATGAAGGAATGAGGGGAATCAATGTTTTTGCACGGAACTAGTAAAGTAAATGAAAAAAACCACTTAGAAATTGGTGGGGTAGATACTGTAGAATTAGCAAAACAATATGGCACACCTTTATATGTGTATGATGTTGCACTTATCAGAGAACGTGCTAGAAGCTTTCGTGAAACATTTAAGCGTTTAAATATTCCTGCACAAGTTGCATACGCGAGTAAAGCCTTTTCTACAATCGCAATGGTACAGTTAGTTCATGAGGAAGGGTTATCGCTTGATGTCGTTTCAGGGGGGGAACTATTTACTGCCCTACAAGCAGGTTTCCCAGTAGAACGAATTCACTTCCACGGTAATAATAAAAGCTATGAAGAACTAGACATGGCGGTTAAAAATGATATAGGCTGTATTGTTGTGGATAATTTTTATGAACTATCTTTGTTAGAGCAGGTTTGTAATGAAAATAAAACAACGGTGAAGATTTTGTTGCGGGTAACACCGGGAGTTGAAGCGCACACTCATGATTATATTACAACGGGGCAAGATGACTCTAAGTTTGGGTTTGGACTTGAAAACGGACAGGCAGACCAAGCTGTCGAGCAGGCAGTTCATTCAGAATACTTAGAGTTATTAGGAATTCATTCCCATATTGGCTCTCAAATTTTTGAAACGACCGGGTTTTTAGTTGCTGCTGGAAAAATGTTTGCAAAGCTTAAAGACTGGAAGGATCGCTTTGAGTTTTCACCTAAAGTATTAAATCTTGGTGGTGGTTTTGGAATTCGCTATACAGAAGAAGATAAGCCACTTCCTGTGTCCAAGTATGTAGAAGCGATTATTGGGGAAGTAAAAAAGCATGCCGATGATCTTTCAATCGATATTCCTGAAATATGGATTGAGCCAGGTCGTTCTATTGTAGGTGACGCTGGAACGACGATTTATTCTGTTGGTTCTCGAAAAGAAGTACCTAATGTGCGTCAATTTATTGCAATTGATGGGGGCATGACAGATAATATTAGACCAGCCTTATATCAAGCAAAATATGAAGCGGTGTTAGCAAATCGTGTAGAGGATCCTGTGGAAGAGACCGTTTCTATTGCTGGTAAATGCTGTGAATCTGGCGATATGTTAATCTGGGATTTACCGTTACCAAAAGCAGGTTCAGATGATATGTTAGCTGTTTTCTGTACAGGTGCATATGGATATGCCATGGCTAATAATTATAACCGTATCCCAAGACCTGCCATTGTATTTGTAGAGAATGGTGAGGCACAGCTTGTGGTTCAACGTGAAAGTTACGAAGATTTAGTAAGACTAGATATTCCACTAAAATCTAAGATAGTAGAATAAATGGAACGTAAAAAACCCACGAAATTTCGTGGGTTTTCATTATGGCTATTTAAAAAGATTTTTAATGGCATCAATTAGGCTAACAAAAAATTCTTTAAGTTTATCTAAAAAGCTTTGTCCTTCTTCAGATTCTAGGAAGTTTGTTAGTTTCTCTTTTGCTAAATTTAGTTGTTCACCAACCTGATTCCAGTCAATATTAAGATCCATTAGCTTTTTAAAAAGATCCATTAGTCGATCGATGTCGGCATCTGTTAACGTAATTCCTAAGTCATTCGCAGCATTTACAATAATAGTTCGAAGTTCTTGATCGTTTTTCGGTGCGTTTTTCGCGATTTCATCCTTAATTTTTGCCATCAATGCCGCAGCATCGTCTGCACCAATTTTTTCACTTAATTTTGTAGTTTCAACCATTTCCTCGTTGGCAATCTGCTTAACATCCTCAGGAATAACTTGATCTGAAGAAACCTCGTATGCTTTAATAATTCCAGTTAATGCGGCTGTTCCAGAAACATCGAAAGGTCCAGTTACATAAATCGTTGCATCTTTCACACCAGCCGTAATTAATGCATTTGCATACATTTCTTCTGTAATTAGTGTAATATGTTTTGAAATGGTTACATCTAGCCCAGAACCTTTTTCTCCAATAGTGATCGATGCAGAAGATAATGCTTTGTTTCCGATTCTAGCCTTTGGTATATAGTTTCCAAGGTACTGATGTTCTTCCGCGTTTGTAACAACGACAGTCTGTGGGTTCTCTGGTGCATTCATTTCTTTTAAAATTGCTTCTTTTTGTGTTTCGGTTAGGTCTTGACCAAGTGTAATAATCACATCTCCAGGTGTAGCGTCCGCGAAGCTAAGTGATGGGAAAACGAGTGAAAACAACAGTAAAAAAGAGAGTATACGTTTATATCTCAAACTAGTTTCCTCCTTAATTTTTAAAAACAAGATGATCCATCGTCCATATTATACATTATTCTTCACTTATTATTTCTTTTTGACGGTGATAATGGAAAAACACCCCTTTCAGATTGGATTATTCCAACCATTTATAGTAAAATAAACTCGTTCAATACATATGGACGAAAGAAATTAAGTGGAGGTTTCAAATGAAAAAAGCTAGCATTGAATTTGAAAATGGAGAAAAAATTGTCATTGAGTTATATCCAAATGAAGCACCTGGAACTGTAGCAAATTTTGAAAAGCTTGCAAATGAAGGGTTTTATAATGGCTTAACATTCCACCGTGTCATTCCTGGCTTTGTCGCTCAAGGCGGCTGCCCTCGTGGAAATGGAACAGGTGGTCCAGGGTATACAATTAAATGTGAAACAGAAGGAAATCCACATAAACATGTACCAGGAGCATTGTCTATGGCACACGCTGGAAAAGATACTGGTGGAAGCCAATTTTTCATCGTACATGAGTCACAGCCACATTTAGATGGTGTGCACACTGTTTTTGGTCAAGTGATTGAAGGATTGGAGTCAGTATACCGTATTAAACAAGGCGATGTAATGAAAGAAGTTAAAGTTTGGGAAGAGTAAGATAACTATATTCAGCAAAGCCCAAACCTCTGCTGAATATAGTTATAGCCTCCGGCGGATGCCACGATTTTTTAAAGGAAATTTTCGAGCATAAGATCAAAGACTAAGAACGCCACTTCCTGTGGCAACGTCTTTGTGACCCACCTCGTGTGGGCCTAAAAAAATCGGGCACAAATACGCCAAGGCGTATTTGATTAAGGCACAACAGGTCATTCTTGTTGTGTCTTTTTGTTTGTCCTATAATGAATCTTGAGGTGAAACTAGTTGGGTAAAGGAAGATGGACAGTATTTTTTATTTTGCTATTCATTGCAATTGCATGGGGAGTTATTTATTGGTTGTTTATTGTGTAGGATCATTCATATGAACACTAAAATACATAATTTGTATTGTAAAGCATTAAATTCGACAAAATAAGAGTACTTTATGTTATACTGATTTACATCGCTAAAAGAAAAAAATATTTTCCTTCGGGGTTAGGTGAAATTCCTTACCGACGGTGATGAACAATTGTTCTAAGCCCGTGACCCATTTTATTATTAACATTCTAATGTTGATAGGCTATATGCCATGAGAATTCATTTAAAATGGTGGACTTTGGTGAGAATCCAAGGCCGACAGTTAAAGTCTGGATGGGAGAAGGATGTTAGTACGGTATGTGAAAAAAATTTGTCCATTATACCTTTATTTGGTATGGGCAAAAATACATATTCTGTTGCTTGAATAACATCGACCAGGACCCCGGATTGTTTTCCGAGGTCTTTTTTGTTTAGGAACAAAGTAAGAACTCTCGTAAATTGTACATGATAAATAGAAAGGAGTGTAAATAACGTGCGAGATCAAGATTATATGAATTTAGCGATAAATGTTGCAAAAGCAGGTGTCGGTCAAACTACACCAAATCCTGTTGTAGGAGCCGTTGTTGTGAACGAAGGCCGAGTGGTGGGCATTGGTGCACACTTAAAAGCAGGAGAACCGCATGCGGAGGTCCATGCGATAAAGATGGCTGGTGAAAAAGCCCAAAATGCTACGGCTTATGTAACATTGGAGCCGTGTAGTCATCATGGTAAAACACCGCCATGTGCAGACTTACTAATAAATAGCAATGTGAAAAGGGTAATTATTGCAACGACCGATCCAAATCCACTCGTTGCTGGAAAAGGAATCGCAAAATTAAAAGCAGCGGGAATTGAAGTAGAAGTCGGGGTATGCAAAGAACAAGCAGATGCATTAAACGCAGTTTTTTATCATTTTTTAGATAAAAAACTCCCATATGTAACCTTGAAATCTGCCATCACTTTAGATGGGAAAATAGCAACAGTTACTGGCGAAAGTAAATGGATAACTGGTGAGGACGCGAGAAATGATGTCCATCTATATAGAAGTATTCATGATGCAATTCTTGTTGGCGTTAATACAGTGCTTGTGGATAACCCAAGTTTAACAACAAGGCTTCCGAATGGGACAGGTAAAAATCCGATTCGAATCATCTTAGATTCAACCCTAAGAACACCTCTAGATTCGAAAGTTGTCAATGACGGCAAGGCAGAGACCTGGATTATTGTTACGAATCAAGTAAATGAAGAGCAAATGAATGAATTCTCCGATAAAAAGGGTGTTCGAATTATTCAATTGCAGGAGTCTAACATTTTAGTTAACACTCTACTTGCACGTCTAGCAGAAGAAGGGATATCCTCCATTTTTGTTGAAGGTGGAGCAGAAGTGAATGGCAGCTTTTTAAAAGAAAAGGCAATTAACCAAGTTATCGTCTATCTTGCACCCAAATTAGTAGGTGGAAAACTAGCCCCGACTTCTATTGGTGGTACTGGAATTGAATCTATTAATGATGCATTACAATTAACCATTAAATCTGTGGAACAACTCGGAGAAGATATTAAAATCGTAGCAGAACCGAGATAGAGGTGAAAAAATGTTTACAGGGATTGTAGAAGAAATCGGGAAAGTAAAAGCGATAAATGGGTCACAGGATTCGGTTAAAATGGTGATCCAAGCTAAAAAGATTCTCGAGGATGTAAACTTAGGCGATAGCATTTCGGTCAATGGAGTTTGCTTAACTGTAACGGAATTTACATCTGATGGTTTCACTGTTGATGTGATGCCAGAAACGGTGAAATCAACTTCTTTACGTGAATTAGAGCGAAATCATGCTGTCAATCTAGAAAGAGCAATGACTGCAGGTGGACGTTTTGGAGGGCATATCGTTTCAGGTCATGTCGATGGTATCGGAAAGATCGTTCGAAAAGAACCAAAAGGAAATGCTGTGTACTATGAAATTGAAATACCTGAAGAGCTTGTTGAGTTTATGATACATAAAGGATCGGTTGCGGTAGACGGGACGAGTTTAACGATTTTCGGTCTTACAGAAAATACATTTACTCTCTCTTTGATTCCCCATACATTATCAGAAACAATTTTACGTAATAAAGGTGTAGGAGACATTGTAAACATTGAGTGTGACATGCTCGGGAAGTATGTGAGCCGGTTCATGCAACGATCTTTTAATAATGAAAAAGCAACTAAATCAAAGATTACCGCAAGCTTTTTAGAAGAACATGGCTTTAAATAAAAAGGGGGAACGACAATGTTTGATCCAATTGAAGATGCTCTTGCCGACCTAAAACAAGGAAAAGTAATCATAGTATGTGACGATGAAGATCGTGAAAATGAAGGTGATTTTATTGCAATTGCTGATAAAGCAACCCCGGATATCATTAATTTTATGATCACGCATGGCCGTGGGCTCGTATGTACGCCTATTTCAAAGTCGTTAGCGAAAAAATTAAATCTTGATCCAATGGTTATGCATAATACAGACCCACATGGCACTGCTTTTACAGTGAGTATTGACCATAAAACGACAACAACTGGTATAAGTGCAATCGAACGGTCAACAACCATAATGGAGCTACTGAACCCAGAATCAAAAGCGTCAGATTTCAAAAGACCTGGTCACGTCTTTCCTTTAATTGCAAAGGAAGGGGGAGTTCTCCGCAGGGCAGGTCATACAGAAGCAGCCGTTGACTTAGCGACCCTATGTGGGTCAGAACCTGCTGGGGTGATTTGTGAAATTGTAAAAGAGGACGGAACCATGGCGAGGGTTCATGATTTACGAAAAATTGCAGATGAATTTAACCTAAAAATGATTACGATTGGAGAATTGATTCGTTATCGGAATCAAAAGGAAAAGCTTGTAATACGAGAAGTTGAAGTTTTATTACCAACAGAATATGGAGATTTCAAAGCGATTGGATACTCAAGTCTTATTGATGGAAAAGAACATGTTGCACTTGTTAAAGGTGAGATTAAAGAAACAGAACCAATGCTAGTGAGAGTACATTCAGAATGCTTAACTGGAGATGTATTCGGATCAAACCAATGCGAATGTGGACCACAGCTTCATGCTGCATTGCGACAAATAGAGCAAGCCGGGTCAGGTGTACTCTTATATATGCGTCAAGAAAGTAGAGGCGTTGGGTTAATAAACAAAATGCGCGCCTTTAAGCATAAAGTAGAAGGGCAAGAAACAGTCGAAACAAATGAAAAACTTGGAGTTTTACCAGAATTAAGGGATTATGGTATTGGTGCTCAAATCCTCAGGGATCTAGGGATTAAAAAAATGAAGCTTTTAACGAATAACCCTAGAAAAATCACGGGTCTTGAGGGATATGAATTAGAAGTAGTTGATCGGATTCCATTAGAATTGAAAGAAAAAAATAGATATAAACATATAGGTAATATACTACATTTTTAAAAAATGAACTATAACTGATAACACAGGAGGTAAATGATGAATAAAATTTATGAAGGACATTTAGTTGGATCGGGTTTAAGAGTGGGGATTGTAGTAGCGCGTTTTAATGAATTTATTACAGCCAAATTACTTAGTGGATCACTTGATGCACTTAAGAGACATGGGGTTGCCGATGAGGATGTAGAAATAGCTTGGGTTCCAGGTGCCTTTGAAATTCCTTTAATAGCTAAAAAAATGGCTGAATCAAGTAAATATGATGCAATAATTGCCTTAGGTACTGTCATTAGAGGCTCTACTTCCCACTATGATTTTGTTTGTAATGAGGTAGCGAAAGGACTGGCTGCAACTGCATTAGCGACTGGGAAACCAGTCATGTTTGGTGTTTTAACAACTGACACAATTGAACAAGCAATCGAAAGAGCGGGAACTAAAGCAGGAAATAAAGGATGGGATTCTGCTGTGGCTGCCATTGAAATGGCAAATCTTGCACGTTCATTTGAATAAATCGCGCCATTTTGTATAGATGTGGAAAGTATTGGATATAATTTAAATTTAAGGGTATTCCAAAAAGACTATGGAAAAATGACCTAGATAATGGTACTCTTAATAGATGATTAAGATTAGTCCAAAAGTAGTAATGGATATACTATTTGGAAAGTTTTTCGATAATGAGGGATTTATATGTTAATTCGTTATAAAAAGAATTATGAGAAAATCGCAATGGGGCTTCTTTCATTTATGCCGACCGAAAAGGACCTAAAGAACCTGCAAGCAACAATGAAGCAATATGAAGAAGATGATACACAGCAGCTATTCTTATGGAAAGAAGAAGATATTGTAGGAATTATCGGAACAACAATCCATGACGGAAATCTTGTGGAAATTCAACATATCTGCGTGAATCCTTCCCATCGCTATCAAGGCATTGGTAAAAAGATGGTAAAGGCACTAAAAGAACATTTTCCAGATCGTGAGTTACGACCAAATGAACATACCGCAGCATTTTTTGAGAAATGTGATTTTTCAGAGGATGAAAAATGTGAAGAGGGCCAGTCATAAGACTGTCCCTTTTTAGTTTTTGTTACGACTTTTCTGTTTTAAAAATAATTGTTTTTTCCGCTCGGCTATTGTCTCGCTTCTGTCGCGTAATTTATGTTTATGAATGATTTCCTTATTTGAAAAATCACTTGCTTTCCCCCATGATTTTCCTGATTTAGAAGCCTGAGATATACAATCGGCAAGTAGAATCTTATCTGTTAATGGTAAATTTATACTTTTATAGGGGATGCCATTTTCAATATCATCGTATTTTTTTTGTAGTAGTTCAATCAGTTCATCAACTTGAAATCCTAATTCTTCTAACTCGGATTTCTGTTCTTTACAAATCTTTAGTGCACTTTTCATCATTTTGAGTGCACCCGCTCGATTACCACGACGGTAGTGATAAAATGATACGGCAATTTGAATTAATCCTACCCAATATTTCTTTCTTTTAGGAAGAGGATCCTCTTTCCAATGTTCTTCCAAAACTTCATGGCATTCAAAATAGTCCCGATCACAGTGAAAATGAATTAAATACTCAATAAATGCTTGTGGATACAAGGGTAATTACACATCCTTTTAACACTATGTAACTGTAGTTTACCATATTAATTGCACCCATATCATGGAAAAAATAAAGTGTTCAGCAAAATGCCGAACACTTTATCGTCATTTTCAGTGATTAATTAAAACCAAGCTGCACCAACGATAACTAAAAGAATAAACAATACTACAATTAAGGCAAATCCGCCTCCAAAAAAGTATCCACCACTCATTTAAAATACCTCCTTAAGTTTCTTGGTTACACAGTTATAGTATGACTTTTATTACTACCTGTGTGGGCGGGTGTCCATATCCAACATCATTTTTTCTAAAAATATTTGGGGCTATTATCTAAAATCCAGATATGGCTTGAATGGTTATTATGTTCTATACTAATTATTGTGTTAAAATATAAGAATATGAATAAGTCAAGAAGGGTATTTTTGGTGAGATGAGCGTGGATTTACATTACAGCGTAAAAATTGACTCTTTTGAAGGTCCATTAGACCTTCTTTTACATTTAATCAATCGATTAGAAATTGATATTTACGATATACCGGTTGCGGAAATTACGGAACAATATTTAATGTATATACATGCAATGAAAGTATTACAATTAGATATTGCGAGTGAATACCTTGTTATGGCCGCGACGCTGTTAGCAATTAAAAGCAAAATGTTGCTTCCGAAACAAGAAGAAGAGCTTATTGATGGTGACTCAGAGTTTGATTATGAAGAGGATCCACGTGAAGACCTGATGAATCGACTAATTGAATACCGTAAATATAAGAATGCTGCAGAAGATTTGAAGCATCTAGAAGAAGAGCGTTCCCAATTGTTTACAAAACCTCCAAGTGATTTAAGTGAATTTACAAAGGATGTCTCCAACAATAATACATTAGATGTTAATATCTATGACATGCTGGGAGCATTTCAAAAGCTAATGCGCCGTAAAAAACTGCAAAGGCCCTTAACAACGAGAATTACAAGACAAGAAATCCCCATCGAAAGAAGGATGGAAGAAATTATTAACGAATTAAAGGGCTACCGTGGAAAAAAGAAATTTACAGAGCTTTTTCCATATCATGATAAAAACCATATTGTTGTGACATTCCTTGCGCTTCTTGAATTAATGAAGAAAAATGCTGTTTTCATTGAACAGCAGAATAATTTTTCAGAAATTTATATATCAAGTATGGAAAGGGATTATTAGTAATGAAATTAGTTGATTGGAAAGCCATTGTTGAAGGGCTGCTTTTTGCAGCCGGAGACGAAGGGTTGACATTAAAACAAATGGCTATGGTCTTAGAAATAAGCGAGAGCACTGTTTTGGACATCGTAGTCGAGTTAAAGAATGAATACAGTCAAACAGGTCGGGGTATAAATTTAGTTGAGGTTGCAGGTACTTATCAACTAACGACAAAAAAAGAACATGCCGGTTATTTAAAAAAACTAGTAGAATCACCTACTTCGACCTCATTATCACAGGCTGCACTAGAGACACTTGCGATCATTGCTTATCGTCAACCGATTACTCGTGCAGAAATCGAAGAAATTCGTGGGGTGAAGACGGAAAGGCCGATTCATACACTAATGGCGAAAGTATTGATTAAAGAGGTAGGGCGTGTTGAAGGTACAGGAAGAGCTATTTTATATGGCACAACGAAGGAGTTCTTAGAGTACTTTGGATTAAAGACATTGGAAGAGTTGCCTCCGCTTCCTGAAAAAGTAGATGAACAGTACATTCAGGAGGAAGCAGACCTCTTCTTTGAAAGATTCCAAGAAACGATAGAAGATTCAAAATAATTCACCTTAACATTGCTATCTATGATAATATGAAGATAATCTATTAGGAAAATCGTGGCGAGTGGGGTGGAAATGTGTTAATTAAACAATGTAGTGGATTTGAACTTGAAAAAACGTTAAAAAATACGTTTGAGGACTTTTTTAACCAATCTGAAGTAACATATGTGGTAGATGGAGAGGAAAGGACTTTACAAATACTTTATTTACGTTATTTTGAAGAGCAATTTACATCTTTTACTCCTTTTACCGAGGATCCAGTTTATAAGATAGATACAAATGAAATATATTTCAAGGATCTTGTAGCTCTAGTATGCTTGCTTAAAAATCCTGAGTATCGTCATCGTAAACGAGTATATTTAAATGAGCAAAATCAATTTGAAGAACATTTTGAAGGGATTCAATTTGATAGACTTAAAGAAATATTTACACATCTCCATCACAAAGATGGCTATGAATTAAATTCATCAATTGAATTTATTCAACAAACGTAATTAACAAACCCCAATTGCAGAGTTTACGCGATTGGGGTTCTCTTTTATTCTTGCACACGAGGTTTTGCCGGGTCGCAATTTGGCTGATTGACGTTTTTTGTGCTTTGCGCTAATTTGATTAAATAATAGCATTCTTCCCTAGCCATATGGTCGGCCATAAGGGGAGTTAGGACCCCTAAAATTTCTTTATTTAATTCCATTTCTTCTATTTCTTCCAGAAAGCCTTTAAAAATGTTCATTTCGATTTCTACATTGTTATTAAATCGGGATAGAGCTGGGAATTCATATTGACTTGTACGTAAGAAACCAACCAATTCAACGGCTTTTAGATAAAAATCTTCCCATTCTTTTACGAACTTCTCACTCTTTTGAAATAAATCTTTTTCTACCCTGTCTAGGTTCGAAACAATACCGCCTGCATGTCCTGCGGCATCTAAAAGCCAAATAAGGTGGTGGTGAAGTGCATGTGTGGGTGGTACTTCTTTACCTTCGACTAAAAAACTAGATACACGTAACCATTCCTCTAATTCATTGACCATATGATTAATAAAAGAAGGAGAAAGACTGATTTTTACTTTTCCGACTAGTTGATTTTTAATAATATCTAATTTTAATCGGCGAAGTTGTTCTGCAGCAGTTCTTCCCTCTTGGATAATGGGAATTATTTGATTTGGCTGTATTGGTTCTCTTGTCGATTCCAATAAACCATCAAATAACGTAATAAATTGTTGTGATTTCGTAATTCTTACTTTTTCACTCGGTGCCAAAGAATCATGTATAAATCGACTATGGTCACCTAGAACCTGCATCCAAAACTGAGTTTCAAATAAGGCTTCCTCCTGAAATGAACGATTCACTTTTTCATACCTCCCAATATATACCTATACGTGATGAAACTTGTGGCTTTTGTATTGAATAAAAAATAGGCATTCGCCATGTTTTCTACTGTATCTGTATGTAGAAAGGGAAGTATAGGTGATTTAACCTTTTTTATTCTTTATGCGAAAGCACGAAAATAGGGAAAACGCATACGATATTGACGATTAAAAACGAGGGAGGATTAGAATGGACACCCCTGAAAAGTATGTGGAAGATGTGAAGGAATGGTTTTTGGAGTTAAAAAAACAAATTGAAAATGAACGGAATGAAGACCTTCAATTGGAATTATTAAAGTTTTCAAATTTCCTTGAATCAGTGGCAACAAAGGTAACGCCAACTAATGTGCTAGAATTGCAGGCTCAGGTAGAGAATCTTTATCATAGGAGTTTGCGATTTGCAAAACAAGTTAGTGAAAATGAGGAATCACAAGACACGAGAAGAGTGGGAATTGGACAGCATAGGTTGCCACCTCTCCCATATGATTATGATGCATTAGAGCCTTATATCTCAAGAGAAATTATGATACTCCATCATGATAAGCATCATAAGAGCTATGTTGACGGACTAAACAAGGCTGAGAAAATGATGGAAAAAGCTCGTAACACAGGTGATTATGATTTATTGAAGCATTGGGAAAGAGAAGCTGCATTTCATGGTTCAGGTCATTATTTGCATACGATTTTTTGGAACGTAATGAAGCCAAAGGGTGGTGGAATGCCAGGGCGAGAATTACTCCGCCAAATTAATAGGGATTTTGGAAGTTTTGAAGTCTTTAAGAGACATTTCAGTGAAGCTGCAGAAAAGGTAGAAGGTGTAGGTTGGGCAATTTTAGTATGGTCACCAAGAGCTGGCCATTTAGAAATCTTACAAGCGGAACGACATCAATTCATGACCCAATGGGATACGATTCCATTACTTGTTCTTGATGTTTGGGAACATGCCTATTATCTTCAGTATAAAAATGTTCGTGCAGATTATGTGAAAAATTGGTGGAATATCGTAAATTGGGATGAAGTCGAACACCGATTTAATGAAGCGTCAAAACTTCAATGGAAGCAATATTAACCACTCTTTAAAGTGCTGACCTACCCTTGGTCAGTTTTTTTGTGGTCATTTTTGGTGTCTAGTTCCAGCGCCTAGCCCCTCTCTGGTCTAGCCAATCCGTCAAGAAGGATAAAAGGCATCCTTCTCTCCGGCTTTTCTTATGCTTGTCGGACTTGCACAGGAAGTGCTGACATCGACGTTTGCCACAGGACGTGGCAGTAGTTAGTCGATGTTCCGCTTGAAGGCGCTTGCACTTTTCGATGTTTGTACATATTTTATTCATATAGTTGGACATGTTTTGCATACACTTTTACAAAACGGCAAAAGGGACGGGGATCGAATGACATTATTGCGCAAAAGATTTGTTACACTTATCATCATTGTTATGGTTCTCATAGGCTTCCTTCCTCAAAAAGCGAGCGCGCTTACTGTAAGTGCAAAAGGTGCGATCTTAATAGAGCAAGAGTCTGGTAGAATTTTGTTTGAAAAAAATGCCCATCAACGAATGAGAATAGCCAGTATAACCAAAATCATGACGGCCATTATTGCCATTGAATCAGGAAAACTTGATGAAATGGTAAAAGTGAGTAATAAAGCTGTACGAGCAGAAGGGTCTTCTTTATACCTAAAGCCAAACGAGCAAATAAAGCTTGAGGATTTGGTTTATGGTTTAATGTTACGATCAGGTAACGATTCTGCAGTTGCTATAGCTGAACATGTAGGCGGTAGTTTAGAAGGCTTTGTTTTTATGATGAATCAAAAGGCAGCAGAAATTGGCATGCAAAATACAGAATTTGCGAATCCACATGGGTTGGATGACCATGAAAACCATTATTCAACAGCGTATGACATGGCTATATTAACAAGATATGCGATGATGAATGAAAAATATCGGGAAATTACAAGTACAAAAGTACACCGTGCACCGAATCCGACTGAAAAATGGGATCGTGTTTGGAGAAATAAAAATAAGCTCTTAACGAAGCTATATCCGTATAGCACTGGTGGGAAAACAGGATATACAAAGCGGGCAAAACGCACATTAGTTTCAACAGCATCTAAGGATGGAATTGATTTAATTGCTGTCACAATTAATGCTTCTGATGACTGGAATGATCATATGAATATGTTTAATAGGGCTTTTGAAAAGTATGATTTAGTCAAGGTTGTAGAAGAAGGTTACTTGCGAACAGACAGTAGTTTTTACAAAGGTAAAGTATTTGTCGATCATGATTTTATGTACCCCTTGTCTCCAGAAGAGAAAAAAGAGATTAAGCTCCATGTTGAGTTGCTTGAACCTGATAATCGGGAGTGGCGGAAACCAGAAAATGTCCCTGATATAGTAGGTACACTTACTGTGAATCTTGGCGACGAGACAATCGAAGAAATGCCTATCTATTTTGATAATGGCAATGTTGACAGACCAAAAGAAACATTTTGGGAAACATTGAAAAGTATGTTTTTAGTAATTTTAGGGGTTAAATGACGATGGTAAATATTATTTGGGTAGCAATGACCATTATCGGAATTATCTTTGCGAGCATAAATGGTACGATCAATGAAGTGAATGAAGCAATCTTTAAGGGGGCTTCAGAAGCAGTCACCATTTGTATAGGCTTAATAAGTGTGCTTGTTTTCTGGTTAGGGCTTATGAGAATTGCACAAGAGGCGGGCTTATTAGAAAAACTGTCCAAATTATTTCGACCTCTTGTTAGTCGCCTATTTCCAGAGGTGCCTGTCAACCATCCAGCAATGGGATATATGCTTTCAAACATGATTGCTAATATGTTTGGGCTTGGCAATGCTGCTACACCAATGGGAATTAAAGCGATGGAGCAGCTAAGAGAGCTAAACGGCGGGAAAACTTCTGCAAGCCGCTCGATGGTTACTTTTCTAGCAATTAATACAGCAAGTGTGACACTTGTTCCCACTACAGTCATTGCAATCAGGATGACCTATGAATCTACAAATCCAACTGATATTGTAGGACCAACTTTAATCGTAACCACACTTTCAGCTATTGGTGCGGTATTAATTGATCGTTATTTTTATTATCGAAGAGTGAAGAAGGGTGGCGTTGAAAAATGAACTTCATTAACACCATTTCACTCTGGCTAATCCCAGTAATCATTGGATTTATACTCTTATATGGAACTGCAAAACGAATTCCAACTTATGAAACATTCGTTGAAGGTGGAAAGGAAGGAATAAAAATTGCCTTTTCAATTATGCCGTTTCTAATAGGAATGTTAGTTTCCATTTCTATTTTCAGGGCATCTGGTGCAATGGATTTCTTCATAAATTTAATCCGTCCAGCATTGGAGTTCATTGGATTCCCAGCAGAAATAGCTCCTTTAGCTTTAATAAGGACCCTCTCTGGTACGGCTGCCTTAGGAATGACTACAGATTTAATTGCCACATATGGTCCTGATTCGTTTATTGGTAGACTTGCGTCAATCATGCAGGGGAGCACCGACACTACCCTTTATGTACTGACAGTCTATTTCGGTGCAGTTGGAATTAAAAAAATGGGTGATGCCCTAAAAGTCGGTCTATTAGCTGATTTACTTGGGATAATCATTAGTATCGTTGTAGTTACATTCATTTTTGGATCATAAAACACGCAATAATAGCGTGTTTTTCTTTTTTGCGTTTTTTAGGAAACTTCTCGGATGGACATACTAAAGAATGTTTTATCTTGTACAAATACTAAGAAACAAGTAAGATGTTTAAGGGGTGAGCATAGATGGAACGTCTACAAAAAGTAATTGCACATGCAGGTGTAGCTTCAAGGAGAAAAGCCGAGGAGCTCATTGTTGCAGGACAAGTTAAGGTTAATGGAAAAGTTGTAAAGGAGCTAGGGATTAAGGTTGGCTCAAATGATAAAATTGAAGTAAGCGGCATCCCGTTAGAAAGGGAGGAGCCAGTTTATTTTTTATTTTATAAACCACGTTCAGTGATTTCGAGTGTGAGTGATGATAAAGGGAGAAAGGTAGTAACGGACTTTTTTCCAGAAATTAGAGAACGGATTTATCCAGTTGGAAGACTTGATTACGATACATCTGGATTGTTGTTGTTAACGAATGATGGTGAGTTTGCAAATCTTCTTATGCATCCAAAGTATGAGATAGAGAAGGTATATGTTGCAAAAATCAAGGGTATTCCACCTAAGGAAAAATTACGTCAATTAGAAAGAGGCATTAAGCTAGAGGATGGAATGACTGCCCCCGCTAGAGTTAAGCTTATTTCAATGGACAAGCGTAAACAAACGTCTATAATCGAGATTAGCATTCATGAGGGAAGAAACCGACAAGTGAAAAGAATGTTTGAAGCAATTGGACATCAAGTAATGAAGTTGAAAAGAGAAAGATTTGGCTTTTTAACTCTTCAGGGCCTACATACTGGTGAGTTCAGAGAATTGCTTCCACATGAAGTTAAACAGTTAAGAGCCTTAGCGAGTACGAAGGATAATCGGTTATAGAAAGAAATTTAAGCTTATTCGAGTGAAACAAGTTTCACCCGCCTTTTAGGAAAGCTCTAAAATGTCCTACATTTCATGCTGCTTTTTTCAGAAAAAAGCTTCTTCTTAAGTGACATGAAATGTAGTCGAAATAAGCTTACTAATAATGATTCTCAATTGTCACATAACCTTCAAAATGTTTGCAATGTCATAATATTAGAAAGTGCTATAATGGCAAAGAAAGTACACATATAATCTATATATAAAGGGAGATTTTAAATGGACAAGAAAAAGCGACGATTAGTTATTCGAACGATCATATTGTTACTTCTCGCCGCTGCGCTCGTTTATACATTGTATATCAATTTCTTTACAAGTAAGGAGAAGGTAGCAGTTGGGGATATGGCACCAGATTTTGTCGTTACAGACTTGAATGGGAATGAACACCATTTGTCAGAGTATAGAGGAGAAAAAGGTGTGTTTTTAAACTTCTGGGGAACATGGTGTGAGCCCTGTCAAAGAGAGTTCCCATATATTGATACATATTATCAGGAATATAAGAATCAAGGAGTTGAGGTAATCGCCATTAATGTAGGTGAACCTAAATTCAGTGTTAATAACTTTATTAAAAAATACGATTTATCATTTCCTGTTGCTATTGATAAGGGAAACCAGTTGCTAAATGCCTATGGAATTGACCCATTGCCAACTACTTTGCTGATTAATAAGGATGGAGAAGTTGTTAAGATAATTACTGGTGAGATGACTAGCAAAATGGTCCGAGATTATATGGAGCAAATAAAGCCATAGGGAGTTATTTTTTATGGAAAATGTAAAATGTGAATGTGGGCATGTGAACCCACATGGGACAATTTTTTGTGAGGCTTGTGGAAAACCTGTCCAAGGGGAAGAAATAAATCAGGATGATAAAGACAAAAAGAAATTGCTTGATATGAGGTATGAAGGAAGTGCTAGACGCTCTCAAACCTATAATAAAACAATTGTTGATAAAATTTGGAATTTCTTTTCCTCTGTAAAAGTAGGGGTTTGGATCATCGTTGTGCTTTTAATTGCTTCAGCACTTGGTACGGTTTATCCTCAGGAACTATACATACCGCCGACCATGAGTCCGGCTGATTTCTATGAACAAGAATATGGAATAACCGGAAGATTATATTATCAACTTGGTTTCCATAACCTTTATGGCTCTTGGTGGTATATGATTCTTATTGCAATGCTTGGTATTTCCTTAATTATTTGTAGTATCGACCGTGTAGTACCTCTATATAAAGCCTTAAAAAAGCAAGGTGTTACACGTCATGAAAGTTTCTTAAAAAGACAGCGTGTATATGGTAAAAACACGGTTGAAAATATCGATAATGACTTTGAAACAGTTAAGCAAAAATTAAAAAAGAAACATTATTCTGTCCGAGGAGAAAATGGAAACATCTTAGCTGAAAAGGGCCGCTTCTCAAGATGGGGTCCATATGTTAACCATTGTGGACTTATTATATTTCTAATCGGTGCAATGCTTCGGTTTGTACCTGGAATGTATGTGGATGAGGTACTTTGGATCCGTGAAGGAGAAACGGCAAGTGTTCCAGGAACACATGGAAAATATTATTTAGAGAGCAAACGATTTCTTGTAGAAGTTTACGAGAAGGGCAAAGAAAAAGAAGTTTTTGAAGATGCGCTTGAGCTTGCGGGGAATGGAATGGTAGTAAAAAATTATCAAACAGATGTTACGTTATATGAGCGTACAGATGAGATCATCCCGGGAGTTGAACCAGAATTAAAAAAGGTTAAATCTCATGAAATTCGAGTGAATGAGCCACTAAAACATGATCATTATGCTTTCTATCAGGTTGATTATAAACTCAATGAATTTAGTACAATGTCGTTTAACATGATTGACAAAGAAACGAATGAAGAATTTGGAACAATCACGATTAATTTAAAGGATCCACAGGAAAAGTATGATTTAGGTAATGGGTACTCAATTGAGTTAGCAAGCTACTTTCCTGATTTCTTTTTTAATGACAAAGGCGAACCTGCTACTAAAACAAAGGTTCCAAATAACCCAGCATTTGTATTTAAAATGTTTGCACCAGATAAACCTGACGGAGAAATTAGCTTTGTTGCGATTCAGCAAAATATAGAACCTATGGGTGATAATAAATACAAGATGGCTTTTGCTGGAATCGAAATGAAAAACGTCTCTGGATTAACAGTAAGACGGGATTTTACATTATGGATCCTAGCTGTTGGAGGAGCAATCTTTATGATTGGGGTTATCCAAGGTTCATACTGGCATCATCGTCGTATCTGGATTCAACGGAAAAATAACGAGGTTATTGTTGCGGGGCATACCAATAAAAACTGGTTTGGCTTAAAAAATGAAATACGATATGTTCTAGCAGACACTGGAATCTCGGAACCTATAGATCAAGTTGATGTAAAAAATAAAGAAAATAAGGAGGGGTAAAAATGGCTGAATTAAGTTCAAATCTTCTATTTGCTGCTTTTATTCTCTATCTCGTAGCAACTTTTGTCTTTGGTGGTGCAATTAGAGATAAGAAAAGCACAAATGGGTATAACCGCTGGTCTCAGCTTGGAATTATCATCACCATTATTGGATTTGCCGCACAAGTAGGCTATTTTTTTACTCGGTGGATTGCAGCAGGGCATGCGCCTGTAAGTAATTTATTTGAATTTATCACGTTTTTTGGAATGATGTTAGTCCTTGCATTCATTATCATTTATTTCATATATAAAACAAGCATATTAGGTCTTTTTACCTTACCTATTGCTCTATTAGTAATCGCATACGGCAGTATGTTTACAAGGGAAATTTCTCCCTTAATCCCGGCGTTACAAAGTCACTGGCTTCAAATACATGTTACCACTGCTGCATTAGGTCAGGCTATTCTTTCTATTAGCTTTGTAGCAGGAATTCTTTATCTTTTAAAAGTTGTTGATCAAACTGTAAAAAGTAAGAAAACATTTTGGCTAGAATTTGTAATGTATGTACTTGTTGTAGTGGTAGGATTTGTAGCAATCACAACTGCATTTGGAACGATGAAATATGAATCTGTTTTTTCATGGATAGATAAAGATGGCGCAAATGCCGAAATGGTGTATAAATTACCTGCGTTGGTAGTTCCTAATGAAGGTGAGTTATTAACAGATGGAAAATTCTCAAGTGGTATTGAATTACCTGCATTACTAAGTGCTAGAAAAGTAAACACCCTTCTTTGGTCTATTATTTCAGGTTCTATTCTATACGGATTAATTCGTTTAATTCTACGTAAACGAATTGGGGCAGCATTACAGCCATTAACCAGAAAATTGAATTTAGATTTAGTTGATGAAATTGGGTATCGTTCAGTTGCAATCGGATTTCCAGTCTTTACACTAGGAGCGTTAATTTTTGCAATGATTTGGGCACAAATTGCCTGGACGCGTTTCTGGGGCTGGGATCCAAAAGAAGTATGGGCCCTCATCACATGGCTCTTTTATGCAGCCTTCTTACACTTAAGACTTTCAAAAGGATGGCATGGTGAAAAATCCGCGTGGCTTGCAGTCGTTGGATTCTTCATTATTATGTTTAATACGATTTTCGTAAACCTAGTTATTGCAGGTCTACACTCATATGCGTAATGAATAAAAGTCTTCATCATCTGATGAAGGCTTTTTTCATATAAAGCTATCTTGTTTGTGTCAGATTTTTGACTTTTCGACAGCTTTTGAAAACGAGTGTGATATATGTTATAGCAAATTATGAAAATTTTATGTACGATAGAGATGTATAGAAATATTCTTTCGGAAAGAAATTGGAGGAATAAACAATGGAAAATGAAGCAAAAATTTTAGTAGTCGATGATGAAGAGAGAATTCGTCGTTTACTTAAAATGTATTTAGAAAGAGAAAATTATGTGATAGAAGAAGCAGACAATGGCGATGTTGCCTTAGAAAAGGCATTAAAAAACGAATATGATCTTATTTTATTAGATCTCATGATGCCAGGAAAAGACGGAATTGAAGTATGTCGGGAGTTACGAGAAAAGAAATCAACTCCAATCATTATGCTTACTGCCAAAGGTGAAGAAGTGAACCGCGTTCAAGGATTTGAAGTTGGAACCGATGACTATATAGTCAAACCCTTTAGTCCAAGAGAGGTTGTTTTGCGTGTGAAAGCATTATTAAGAAGAGCATCCCTTACTACCTACCTACAAACCGAAACAACTGCAAAGGATGTTATCGTATTCCCACATCTAACAATTGATAATGATGCACATCGTGTCACTGCTGATGGAAAAGAAGTAGGCTTAACACCTAAGGAATATGAACTATTATGTTTCCTAGCAAAATCACCTGACAAGGTATTTGACCGTGAACAACTGCTAAAGGAAGTGTGGCATTACGAATTCTTTGGTGACTTACGTACGGTTGATACTCATGTTAAACGCTTACGTGAAAAGTTAAATAAAGTATCTCAGGATGCTGCAAAAATGATTGTTACTGTATGGGGCGTTGGTTATAAATTTGAGGTCGGCCAGGAATGAAATTTTGGAGAAGTGTTGTAGGAAAACTTTGGGCAACCATTCTTTTACTGTTTTCCTTTGTACTATTTGTTTTAACCGTTTTATTCATGGAGTATTTTGAAAATTATCATATCCAGGAAGCTGAACGAAATTTAACCCAGCTAGCGGCAAATATTGCGGTTATAATGGAGCAGCAAGAGGATAAAGATATTGCACGGAACCTTGCATGGGAGCTTGTGAATGACGAAACAAAGGTAATAATTGTAGCAGATGAAAACACATATTGGATATCACCCGATCGTAAATCACTCGCAAATATCCCTGTTAGCCTTTTAACAGATGATCCAGATCTTAAACTCGTTATTACAAAGGATCAAAACAAAAGTAAAAAGCTCATCCTTCCAGAAACTGATAATGTAAATAATCAAAGCCGAGAGTTATTTGTTGTTGGGGCACCCCTTCATATTGAAAATGATCAGAAGGGTGCAGTTTTTCTTTATCAATCATTAGATGTTGTGCAGCAGACAACCCAACGTACAACCCAATTCATTATATTAGCTGCAGGCATAGGTATTGTACTTACAACTGTTTTTGCGTTTTTCTTATTGACTCGAATTACGGCTCCTTTACGTAAAATGAGGGAAGCAGCTACAGAAGTTGCGAAAGGAAAATTTGATACGAAGGTACCTATTCTAACTCATGACGAAATTGGGGCTTTAGGTTTGGCACTTAACCAAATGGGAAGGCAATTAAAATATAATATGAACGCTCTTAATCAAGAAAAAGAGCAGCTTGCAAGTATCTTAAATAGTATGGCAGATGGCGTCATCACGTTAAATCGTGATGGAACGATTCTGGTTACAAATCCACCTGCTGAACGCTTCCTTCAGGCTTGGTACTATCAACAAGGGATGTATCAGGATGTTGGAGAGGAGCTTCCACCACAAGTTAAAGATCTCTTTCAACGTGCTGTTTCCTTTGAAAAAGAGCAATTTATTGAAATAAGCCTTCAAGGAAGAACCTGGGTTATTCTGATGAGTCCACTCTATAATCAAACATATATTAGGGGGGCCGTTGCTGTTCTTCGTGATATGACAGAAGAAAGACGATTGGATAAGCTTCGTGAGGACTTCATCGCAAATGTTTCACATGAGTTAAGAACACCGATAGCTATGCTACAGGGTTATAGTGAAGCGATTATGGATGATATTGCAAGCTCTGAAGAAGAGAGGAAAGAAATCACGAAGGTCATCTACGATGAGTCACTACGTATGGGAAGACTTGTCAACGAATTATTAGACATAGCGAGGATGCAATCAGGTCATATTACCTTGAATAAAGAACATGTTGACTTCGATTCGTTTATTAACCGAGTGATTCGGAAATTTCAAGGTTTAGCTAAGGAGAATTTAATTACTCTAACTGCAACGAAAGAAGAAGATATAGGTGAAATTTCCATCGATCCTGATCGTATTGAGCAAGTATTTACAAATTTAATTGATAATGCTATTAGACATACCGAAGAAAATGGTAGAGTCGAGGTACATGTAACAGGACAAGATACATCTATTAAAGTAGATATCAGGGATACGGGGTCTGGAATTCCAGAAGAGGATCTACCGTTTGTATTTGAACGTTTTTATAAGGCGGACAAAGCAAGAACAAGAGGTAAGTCTGGTACTGGATTAGGACTAGCTATTGTAAAAAACATTATTGGTGCCCACAATGGAAATATTTCTGTTCACAGTAAACTGGGCGAAGGAACGACATTTACATTCGTTATTCCTCGAAACAGTGAGTAATTTGAAATTTGGTGACGAAGATTCTTGTTTCATAAGAAACATTTTCCTTGTAAACGAATCAGCCTTCTTGTAATATAAAGAAGGTTAACAAAAATATAATAAAAAATCAGAATTATAGGTGTCTGAGGATAAAATTAATCTCAAGGACTTAATAGGGAATCTGGTGTGAATCCAGAACTGCCCCCGCAACTGTAAAAGTGGACGAAATGAGAAGAACCACTGTATGAATGGATGGCAAATGCTGTTCATTATATGGGAAGGACTCAAAGTAGAAAGAAGCTAAAGTCAGTAGACCTGCCTAATTCGATCGCATTTAATTCTTCGGGGTGTGGGAATTAACAATAAAGCTTCCTGCTTTTTTGTTGTTTTTCCATATGATTAACAAAGCTCACCCGATGTGGTGAGCTTTTTCTTTTGGTATTTCGTGCTTAGCACATATATAAACTATCTAACATAAAGGGGAGCTAGAACATGAAAAAATTTATAGTTATTTTACTTGCATTAGGATTATTATTTGGATGTAGCAATGAACAATCCACAAACGATTCTACAAACAATAACAATGCATCAGAAACAGTTAAAAAAGAAGAAAAAGCTGAAATAGTAACTGTCGTTATCTCGAAAAACAACGGAGAAGAAATCATCGAAGAAAAAGAACTCGAAATTGAGGCAGGAAAAGAAACGACCTTAATGGATATGATGCTAGAAAACTTTGAAATCGAAGCTGATGAAGCTGGTTTTATTAGTAGCATTAGTGGAGTTGCAGCAAATAATGAAGAGAAAACCTATTGGCATATTTCCGTAAATGGTGAGGATGCAATGGTAGGAGCAAAAGATATCGAAGTAGAGCCAGAAGACAAGTTTGAATTCGATTTACAAACATGGGAATAATGAATTTATCTGTAAAAAACCTAACGTTCTTATCAATGTTAATCGCATTATCGGTTGTTGGGCGAATTATGTTTACATTCCTCCCAAATGTTCAGCCAACGACTGCCATTATCATCATAGCAAGCTTGTTTTTAGGACCAATTTATGGAGTGGTGGTAGCTGTATTAAGCTCGGTATTATCCAACCTTGTGATGGGGATGGGCTTATGGACAGTTGGGCAAATCTTTGCATGGGGGATCATTGGTTTAATAAGTGGAGCATTACGTAAATATCGCGACCGAATACCGGTTGTGGTCCTAGTTATTTATGCAGTGTTTTGTGGTTTTCTCTATGGACTTGTAATTTCAATGCCCCTTTATTTGTTCTCCGGTAAGTTTTTTGCTTATTACATAGCTGGACTACCATTTGATATGAGTCATGCAATCGGGAACGGAGTGTTTTTTCTTATCCTGTACCCCATTTTAAGACTATTATTCTTAAAAAATGTAACAATCGCAAAGTAAGGAAGAATATTTCCAAAATATTCTTCCTTTTTTTATGAAAACATACTATATTGGGAGTGTAACTTTTTTAAAAAACATTCGACTAATGAAATGAACGGGAGGATTTGCAAAATGGATTCCTTATTTGAGGAACTATATGAAAAGTATCATCACGATGTCTTCTCCTTCTTATTTTATATGGTAAAAAATCGTGAACTGGCTGAAGATCTCGTTCAGGAAGTTTATATAAGAGTTTTAAAATCATATGATAGATTCGAAGGAAAAAGTAGTGAAAAGACATGGCTATTTTCAATTGCAAGACATGTTGCGATTGATTCATTTCGAAAACAAAAAGGCTGGAAACAAAGAATTATGGATTCATTTGATTGGAGCCGCCAAGAGGTAAAAGATTTTGCTCCACTTCCGGAAGAAATAGCCTTACAAAATGAGCAAGTCCAGATGATGTACCGGTGTTTAGAACGCTGTACGACCGATCAACGTATGGTCCTAATTTTACGTTATATTCAATCTCTTTCGATTGCTGAGACCGCTGAAGCTCTAGGATGGACAGAAAGTAAAGTAAAAACAACTCAACATAGAGCACTTAAGGTCTTAAAAACGTATATGGAAGAATCTGGTATAAAGGAGGGTGTAGAAGATGAAAAAATCAGAGTGGAACGATGAACAACTAGAGCAGATGCTATCGCAAATGCCAAGAATGAAAGACAATCGTAAACCACAAGAAATTTATCAGAATATAACCCTTAAAATGAATAAGCAAAAGAAAAAGGTTTGGATGGTTCCAACTATTGCATCTGTTGCAGCAGCGCTTCTGTTATTCATTTTAGCTCCTTCTTTCATTAATAATATGAATAGTTCAAGCTCCGACTCTGCTAAAATGAATAGAGAAGAAAAGAGTATTGCTATGGATATTAATAAAGAAGCAGCATCAAACGATAAATCAGTTAGCACAATACAAAAAGCTGAAGAACCAAAATCAGATGATGAGGTGGGGATTTTTTCTTCGGAGGAACAACCTAATCAAAGCTATGCAGTTAATAGTGTAGGTAAAAATCAAGTATTATTAACATATGGGGTATATTTAGGTGGTGTCATGTTTCCTACCTTCGTATCAATCGTTGTTGAATCAGATGGTCAGGATGTTATAGAACAATGGCAGAAAAACATTCCACAGGTAAATGAATTTATTCGTCAAAATGCGGAATGGGGCATTGATGAGCTACCAGAGTCCTATTTTGCGGATTTTTCAGAAGTTGAAACAAAGGATTCTGCAAAAGCCGTAAGGGTAGATGTAAATAACACAATTCATACAGATTCATTTGCATCTGGTCAAATGGAAGAGTTTACCCATGTAATTAATTCCTTCCGTTATCTGGTAGAAGATTATCAGCATGCTGAACTTTTTCAAAATGATCAACAGGGTATTATGGTCGGGGAGACCGGTATTACAGAAAATAATATCGATCTCGAAAAAGATACGAAAAAAGCCTATTTATATTATATGAATGAGGAATCCGGTCATAAGCTTTTAGCCTTAACTTACGAAGAATTCAAGACAGTTAAGCAGGCGCTGGAAGCTATGAAAAATGATAAAACTCAAGGCGATTATAAACTTTTTGCAACAATTATAACTGAAATAAAGGATATTAACGAAGAGGGTTCTAATTTAGAGGTTTATTTCAGTGACGATGCAGTATTAGAGAACACTGATGATAATATCCTAATGTTAGATGCAATCATGCTAACTGCTAAGGAATTTAACTTTGATAAAGTTACATTTTACGGAAATATTGATCAAATTGGAAGTGTACGCTTTGGTGAACCGACACCGGTCCCATTAGCACCAAATCCACTACCAATACAATAAAGAGGCACTTAGTTGTCTCTTTTTTGTTTTTTGTTCCCCAAAAAATATACATGCATTTATTTACATAATTTAAGAAAGTTTTTCAAATAATGAAAGGGTGTTATTCTTCATAGCACGAATTGTTCATTTTTTGAGGAGGATCATCATGTTTTTTTTTGTTAGACGGATTGCTATTTTTGCCGTAATGGTAATTTGTGTGGATTTAATCTTTTTCAATGTCCAGCATGCCTATGCACAGGAATTACCAGCAAAAACAACAGAAGAGTGGGCATGGCCAGTCACAGGGAGAATCACTGATACATTTGGAACTAGGCAAGGGAATCATAAAGGCTTAGATATCGCTGCTCCAGTTGGAGATCACATATATGCGGTTGAAGAAGGAATCGTTACCATTTCAAGTTTCAAGGGGTCATATGGACATGTCATTTTCATACAACACCCTAATGGGTATGAAACTGTCTATGCACATCTTAGTAAACGGAGTGTAAAAGAAGGAGAGCGAGTTGCAAAGGGCCAAATAATTGGGCAGATAGGGAGTACAGGGAATTCAACTGGACCACACTTACATTTCGAAGTACACAACGGGGAATGGAATCCTTCTAGAAACAATGCCATTGACCCTCTTTATGTACTGACTGACGAGCAGATTTTGGTTCCTACCATTATGCAAAAAGAGGGGATTGAGGTTTCAAAAGAGCTTGAAACCTACACAGTCAAGGAGGGAGAATCTCTTTCTGTGATTGCAAATAAAGTAGGATTATCTGTCGAAGAAATTAAAGCTTTAAATCAGTTAACAGGTGACTTAATTTTTCCAAATCAAGTCTTAATTGTAGAAAAAACTTAAATTATTTTTAAGCTTTTTCATTCCCATTAGAAGCTTGTTCATGTATAATGATAAAAACTTCGATGGGGGATTCTTATGCGCACTGATTATCACAATCATTTAGAGCTGGGTACACTTGAATTAGACTATTTATTGAAGTTTATTGATGAAGCTAAGCTTAAGAAAATTGATCATTTTGGGATTTCCGAGCATGCTTATCATTTTTATCAGACAAAAGATATCCTTAGTAATCCTTGGGTAGATGCAAGGAGATATTACGATATGAAGGATTATGTTGATTTATTTAAGCTTGCCTGGAAAAATGATATTGATGTAAAAATGTCGATTGAAATGGACTATACACCTGGTAAGCATGCTGAGATGGAAAAATTCATTTCATCCTATGACTTTGATTATGTAATTGGATCGATTCACTGGGTTGGAGATTTTGGAATTGACCTTGCGGAGTTCCGTGATGAATGGGACAAACGAGATTTACATGATACATATACGAAATATTATGATCAGGTGATTACATTAGCACAATCAAACTTATTTGATATTATCGGTCATATTGATCTTGTCAAAATTTTTAAGTATATCCCGGAGGACGAAGAATTCCTCTTGCATCAATTTGATCGTGCGACAACGGCTTTAGCAAATTCAAAAACATGTGTTGAAATTAGTACAGCAGGGTTACGAAAGCCGATTGGCAAGCTTTATCCTGATCCAAGACTTCTCCAAATGTGTTTTGACAAAAATATCCCAATTGTTTTGTCATCTGACGCACATCGTCCACAAGATGTAGGTGCTGATTTTGACCAGGCGATTGATTTAGCAAAAAGTGTTGGCTATAAAACATTGATGACATTCAAAAAAGGGGAACGTAAAGAAGTTCCACTAGGATAAACCAAATAAAACAGGCTTTCTAAGCCTGTTTTTTTCATTAAAAAAACCCCTTTTTGGAAAAGGGTTTTTTAATTGACTGTTCTATTCAAATTTCAACGGATCACCATCAAAAGGCTCGTCTGCAACTTTAATGGAATCAGTTGGACAACCCTCAAATGCATCAATCATATCTTCTTCTAATATTTCTGGAATTTCAACAATTCCTTGGTTATCATCAAGTGTTACAAATGCAATACCGTCATCATCGTAATCGTAGATGTCCGGTGCAGCTGCACCACATGCACCACAAGCGATACAAGTTTCTTTGTCAACAATGGTATACTTTGCCATGTGTACTTAACCTCCCGAAATCTTTACATGTATAAACATATATTTATATTAGTTCCCCATCTTCCTTCCTCAAAAAGATGAGAAACAGCTTCCTCATATCTCATTGTAAAGCTGTTCACCAAACTTTTCAATAAAAATATAATGTGAGATTGCTTAATGGAGAAGGGTTTTTCCTTTCTGACAAGCATGTCCATATTTCCACACGAAAACATCCCACTTTTCGTTATTATTTGATAAAATAAAAGTAACATTCATTCGACAATTTTCCATGTATTTCGATTATGGGGGGGAAGACCGTGTACCTATCCTATCGTTCAATATTGATTTTAACTTGCATCGATAAACTCAACGGAGAACGAACCGTTTATGGTATTTATCATTTATTAAATGGTAAAAAATCCTCTCAAACGATTGGGGATGCGAATCTATTTAGTCTCACATCCTTATTTGGAATTCTTAAACCGTTAGATAGAGAACTGTTTGATAAAGAGATAACATTGCTCCACCAACTTTCTATGATAAAAGAAATAACACCAACAAGCAATAAATTCATTTTGACTAAAAGTGGATATTCCCTCTTAAGTAGTGAACATAAAAAGAAACCAATACCTGAACATTTAAATGGTTGGAAATACAATGATCAATCTCTATTGCTTTGGCGAAGACTTTCTCTTCTTACACAGGTTTTGTCGAATTTGATTAATGGGAATAAACAATACACACCTATTCAACAAGAAGATGCGGTTTTTGAATGGGTAAAAGAATTCCTAATGAAAAATGGACATAATCGGTATGAATTGTCTGAATGCTTATATAAAGAGGTTTTGGTATCCCTTGAAAGTGTTTCAGAGCTTGAAGCGACCATTTTCGTCATGAGGCTAACAAGTTCGTCCAGAATCGGAAATACAATTGAACAAATTAGTTCTTTATTAAATGAGGATGAGACATGGTGCCAGCTTCTTTTTCTACATACGCTTCATACGATTGTTAAACAACTTGAAATAAATGGTGAAAAATTTCCAATCCTTGTTTCAATGACTGAGACTAACCATGACAACAATGTGTTATTAACTGCTTCAACAAAGGTGACTTATCAGATGCTATTGCAGGGAAAAACAATTGACGAAATTGCACTTATTCGAAATTTGAAACGGAATACAATTGAGGACCATGTTGTAGAAGTCACACACCAACAACCTGAATTTTCAATTGATTCATTTGTGTCTTCGCAACATCAACAATTGATTTTGTCAACCTATCAAACATTGCAAACCAAACAATTAAGACCTATTAAGGAAAAACTTTCAAATGACATTTCTTATTTTGAAATTAGGCTCGTCCTTGCAAGAATTGGTGATATAACATGAATCTTAAAGAAATTTTAGTAGAAAAATTTAATCATACCTCCTTTCGGAAAGGGCAAGAGGAAATCATCGAGGATATCCTTTGTGGGCATGATGTCATTGCACTTTTACCAACAGGAGGAGGAAAATCCCTTTGCTATCAATTGCCTGCCCAAATCCTTGATGGGAGTGTTCTTATTATTTCACCACTCGTTGCATTAATGGAGGACCAGGTGCTTCAATTAAAGAAAATGGGCGAAAAAAGAGTAATTGCTCTGAATAGTTTCTTATCGTATGAAAAAAAACGCAAGATTATCCCCGAACTCCATAAATATAAATACATCTTTGCATCACCTGAAATACTTCAATCGAAATTTTTGATTAACCGATTAAAAGGAATTCATTTTTCTTTATTTGTGGTGGATGAGGCACATTGTATTTCGCAATGGGGGCATGATTTTCGACCTGACTATTCAAGGCTTGGTGATATTCGCAAAATTATTGGGTCTCCACCTTGCCTTGCCTTAACAGCAACGGCAACAAAAGAGGTTTTTGAGGATATCAAAGGAACCTTACAATTAAGAAATCCTAAAATGCATATACATTCCATAGATCGACCCAATATTGCAATTGCCGTTAAAAAAGTTGATTCTCTTGAAGATAAAAAGGAAGAGCTTTTAAAATATGCAGAAGAGTTACAAGGTCCAGGGATCGTCTATTTTTCAAGTCGGATCATGGCTGAAAATATCGCCCAATATCTAAAGGAAAATGGTTTTGAACGAGTAGCTTTTTATCACGGTGGGATGGAGCAGGAAAAAAGAATGCTGATTCAGGAACAATTTATCCATAACCAACTGTCCATTATTTGCTGTACGAATGCATTTGGGATGGGTGTGGATAAACCCGATATTCGTTTTGTCATTCATTTTCACTACCCGTCACAGATGGAGGCGTATTTACAGGAAATAGGACGTGCGGGCAGAGACGGAAAACCAAGTGCAGCCATCCTGTTATATCATGAAATGGACCATGAGATTCCGGAAGTCTTGATAAAATATGAACTACCGACAAATGAACAAACCCAAATGGTGGTTGAATATATTAATCAGGAAATTAAGGATAAGGGTACATTTATATATACAAAAACGGTTGAGGAGTACTTTCTAACAGTCTTTAGTGTATCAGAAGTCCAATGGCGATTTATTCAATTATATCTTGCACTAGACGAGGTTATACAAACTCCTGTTAATGTGCAAACGGCCATTTATATCGTCGAAGAAGCCGCAAGGAAACGATATGTATATAAGCTTAATAAACTTAAAATGATGGAGAGTTGGATAAAGTCACAAAAATGTCGGCGTGAAGCAATCTTGGCTTATTTCAATGAAGAAATAGTAAAAAAGCCTGCATCATGCTGTGATTTATGTGAAATAGATTGGGATATGTACAAGCGCAAATTTAATGAGGAAAATGAGTGGAAACCACCTTCTTGGAGACAAGAATTACATCGAATTTTCCATAGAAATGGGTGAAAAATATGGGTAGGCGTCAAGCTGATATTATTAAACATTTGCCGGACAAAGAAATTGTTTTTCACCTTTATTTAACTCAAGGAATTTTATTAGTTGTGTCCTTAGTTCTTGGTTTTTTCTTGTTTGACAATTGGGCATCCTTTATAAAGCTTTGGACTTTGAAGGACTGGAATATTCTTTTCATTGGTTCTGCTTTTGCAATGGTTGTTGTGTTTGTTGATTTTTTACTAATGAAGTGGCTTCCAGAAGCAATGTATGATGATGGTGGAATTAATGAGCGTATTTTCCAAAGAAGAAGTATCCCACATATTTTTATTTTATGTTTATTGATATCTTTTTCCGAAGAGATTTTATTTAGAGGTGTCATCCAAACTCATTTTGGACTACTCATTGCAAGTTTTATTTTTGCAATATTACATGTTCGCTATTTATACAAATGGGTCTTGTTGACATCGGTTGTCCTTTTAAGCTTTTTATTAGGGTATGTTTATGAGCTCTATCAAAATCTTTGGATTACAGTATATGCCCATTTTTGGATTGATTTTATTTTTGCTGTAAAGCTTAGAAAAGATTATTTGCATAGTCTTTAAAATGAGGAGGTATCGTCTTGAAGCAGCCTGATGGGGAAGAAAAATCAAATGTTCTAAATAAAAGCACTTCGACATTACCCCCTCGAAGTGAATTTCATAAAACGAAGAAAAAGAAAACAAAAGTGAGGATTAAATATCCAATTATTCGTTTGTTGGCTCTTTTGTTTGTATTACTACCTGTTGCAATCCTTAGTTATAAATTTAATTCGATTCCAGACCAAATCGAATCAACACCTGTAAAAAAGAGCATAAATTTCGAAAGCATTAGCTATGAAGATGAAGATGAGGATGAGAATGAACAAGCTCCTGGAGTAAATGAGCCCGAAGAAGAATCTGAAAAGGTTGAACAAAAGTCGACTGTAGAAAAGGAAGAACCACCTCAGCCGGAAGTTGAAAAACAAGTGGAAGGGCCAACTAATGAAGAGCCAAAACAAAACGCTGTGGAAAACAATCCTCCACCAACAGCTGAAGAAACAAAAGTAACACAACCTGTTCAACAGAAGGAAAAACCGAAGGATCGTTATGATGTGAAGTATCATACAGTAAAAGCTGATGAAACACTTTATCGTATTTCCATGCATTATTACAATAGCCGCTCTGGCGAAGAATTAATCAAAAGATGGAATAATATAAATGGTGATACTGTCGTTGAAGGACAGGTTTTGCGAATTCCAATTAAACTAAATTAGTTTTATACCATGAAAGTAAATAGCTGAATTTCGTATTCAGCTATTTACACTTTTAGAAAAATTTCTTTTTATCACGTTCTTCTTTAAGTATTTCTACTGCTTCTTTAAATCGTTGGGCATGGATAATTTCCCGCTCTCTTAAAAATCGTAAGCTATCATTTAAATCAGGGTCATCACTCATATTGATGATCCATTGATAAGTAGCTCTTGCTTTTTCTTCTGCTGCGATATCCTCATATAAATCTGCAATAGGGTCACCTTTTGCCTGGATATACGTAGCGGTAAATGGAACACCACCAGCATTTTCATAAAATAATGCAGAATCATGGTTCACATAGTGAGGAGCTAATCCAGCAGCTTTTAATTGATCAGGGGTAGCGTCTTTTGTAAGTTTATATACCATTGTCGCAATCATTTCTAAATGAGCAAATTCTTCGGTGCCTATATCATTTAACAATCCAATAACTTTTCCAGGTATGGTGTAACGCTGATTTAAATAACGTAATGCAGCAGCTAATTCACCGTCAGCACCACCATATTGTTCGATTAGAAACTTTGCTAACATGGGATTACACGTACTCACTTTGACTGGATATTGGAGCTTCTTTTCATAAATCCACATTAATGTTTATTCCTCCCCCTGTAAGATCGCTCATTTTTTATTAAACCTGCCACGGCCAAGGCTCGTCATTCCAATTCCATGGGTAACTGGAATAGCTATACCGACCATATTGAGTTAAAGGTCCAAATCTTTCTTCATACTGTTTCGCGATTTTTCTTCGTTGCTGGGAAACCGTATTGAATTGTTGGATCGCCTCATAATCACCTGGGTGGGTATCAAGATACAAAGTGAGTTCCACTAGGACAAAATCCAAAGCCTGTAAATCCTCTAATAACGCATAATATTCTGGAGGCATCTGTTTTGGATTCATTGGCTCTCTACCTCCCGTTTTGGTTCATATGGACCATAATACGGATCGTAAAAGAGTTTCCAAAGTGTCCCTGTGTATAATGCTTCCTTTGGCGTAAATTGAGGTAGATTTGCAGGTTGAAACGGTATATAAAGATTTGGTGGGGTAACGTATGTTTTAGGTGTGATCGGTTTACAAGGGTCAAATGGACTTACATAGGGGTAATAGGCCTTCCTTGTCGTAAACATGAAGCAACCTCCTTGATGTCAAAATACAAAACGATGTCATTCTACTGTATGGTTTATGAAGAAGAAAAATGACTAGGAACCCGATTTTTCTGAGGGGCTGGACATATTCTTTTTTTTAATCGATGGATAGAATGGTTTAAGGTTAGTCTTTTCCATAATTTATGGTATCATATCCTTATATTATAAAGAATAAGATGCTTGATTGAGATAGATAGGGCGTGGACCATGCTATATTTTTTGGGGATTATAATTGTAGGAATGTTACTCCTATTATACATGTGGCAGGAAGCAAGACTTGATCGTGTTGTAACAAAGACATTAACATTTTCGGATTTTCCCAAAAGTTTTAAAAAATTGACCATTTTCTTCATTTCAGATATTCATAGAAGAGAGGTATCTGAGAAAATAATTAATGAAGTAAAAGGAAAAGCAGACATTGTGATAATTGGAGGGGATTTAACAGAAAAGGGTGTACCCTTTGAACGTGTCAAGAAAAACCTTCAATTAATTCATACAGTTGGACCAACTTATTTTGTATGGGGCAATAATGATTACGAAGTGGATTATCATGAACTTGATTCCTTGCTATTAAGTATGGGTATTAAAATTTTAGATAACACCGCGATGTTTTTTGAAACAGGGGAAGGTGAGAAGCTTGCTCTCCTTGGGATTGATGATATGAAGCAAGGGAGAAGCAGATTGGATCTTGCTCTTTTGGATGCAGGGGATGAAGCAAGTTTTAAAATTTTAGTTAGCCATAATCCAGAAATAAAAAATGAGCTCAAACCAGACAACAAGATTAATCTTTTATTATCAGGTCATACACATGGTGGACAAATTCGATTTTGGAAATTTGGGCTATATCCTAAAGGCGGTGTCGAGTATAAAAACGGAATGACCATATTTATCAGCAATGGATACGGTACATCTGGCATACCGTTAAGGTTTGGTGCACCACCTGAAACACATCTGATTACTCTTCAATCATCTGATAGCTAATACATTGCAAAAAATGTCCCAACAACGCTAAAACCAAGAACATAATTTATATTCCTTCATAAAATAATGTAACGGTTGTACGTAGGTGTGATGGTGAGGGAGGGTTTTTAATGCGTCTTGAGCGCTTAACTTATAATAAAATCAAGATTTTTCTTACATTCGATGATCTGGTTGATCGTGGCCTCACTAAAGACGATCTTTTGTCGGATTCGCTTAAGGTCCACCAATTATTTCGTGATATGATCGAGGAAGCAAGTGTAGAATTAGGCTTTGAAGCAGATGGTCCCATTGCTGTAGAAGTTTACTCTTTACAAGCACAAGGAATGGTGATCATTGTAACGAATTCAGTCGGGGACCTTGAAGATGAAGAATTTATGGATGAAGATTATATTGAAATGCAGGTTACTCTTGATGAAAGTAAAGATATATTTTATGAGTTTCATACGTTTGAAGATGTCATTCAACTTTCAACCAGATTAAATAGCTTATCAATAGATGGTGGCAGATTATATTCATATGAAAACAATTTTTATTTATTACTTGAAGATCATGTATCTTTACAAATAGAAAATATCATTGCCATTTTAGCTGAATTTGGAAATCCTGCGACATTAACGAAATATAGGGTTCATGAGTATGGCAAAATCCTTTTTAATGAAAATGCAATGAAAGATATTTACAACTATTTTATAAAAAAATAGGAAAGCCTCTAATGAAAATTAGGGGTTTTTCTCTACGTTAATAGAATTCTATATCTAGATTCTAACAGCATTTTTATTTAAATAAATTTAATGAAGATTCTTCATTTTTCATCTTGCATAAACAAATGGAAGGTGTATACTAGTGACTGGAAAGGTGGACAATAATACTATCTGGAAAATAGATGTTATTTTTCTGTCTTTGTTTTATGCAAATGTGAAATCATATTTTAATAATTGAAAAACCGAAAAACTCGGCATTTCCAGCTTCTTGTTTACACCTTTAAGGAAGAGGAATCGAACTGTGAAAAATCTTGGGAGGTTTACAAATGGTAGCCGAAAACAATAAGGACATTTCAAAACAACATAACGAAGAGAAAATGGATGTCCTCAAATCTACACAAACAGTCATACATAAAGCATTAGAAAAATTAGGGTACCCTGAGGAAGTATATGAGCTTTTAAAAGAGCCAATCCGAATGATGACCGTTAAAATTCCGGTAAGAATGGATGATGGTTCTGTAAATATCTTTACAGGCTATCGGGCACAGCATAACGATGCAGTAGGTCCAACAAAAGGTGGAATTCGCTTTCACCCAAATGTAACAGAAAAGGAAGTTAAAGCGCTTTCGATATGGATGAGTTTGAAATGCGGTATCGTCGATTTACCATACGGTGGAGGAAAAGGCGGAATCATTTGTGACCCTCGAGATATGTCATTCCGTGAACTTGAGCGACTAAGTCGTGGCTATGTTCGTGCAATTAGTCAAATCGTAGGTCCTACAAAAGATATCCCGGCACCAGACGTATTTACAAATTCGCAAATTATGGCATGGATGATGGATGAGTATAGTCGAATTGACGAATTTAACTCGCCTGGATTCATCACTGGAAAACCACTTGTATTAGGTGGGTCCCATGGCCGTGAGTCTGCTACTGCGAAGGGTGTAACCATTTGTATTCGCGAAGCGGCGAAGAAACGAGGTATTAATCTAGAAGGTGCTCGTGTAGTTGTTCAAGGCTTTGGAAATGCTGGTAGCTTTTTATCAAAATTCATGCATGATGCAGGTGCTAAAGTAATCGGTATTTCTGATGCATATGGCGGCTTATATGACCCAAATGGGTTGGATATTGATTACTTATTAGATCGTCGTGATAGCTTTGGAACAGTGACTAAGTTATTTAACGATACTATTACAAACAAGGAGCTATTGGAACTAGATTGTGATATTCTTGTTCCGGCAGCTATCGAAAACCAAATTACAGAAGAAAACGCCCATAATATTCGTGCAAGTATTGTAGTGGAAGCGGCAAACGGTCCTACAACTCTTGAAGCAACACAAATTTTAACCGAAAGAGGAATTCTGCTTGTACCAGACGTTTTAGCAAGTGCAGGTGGTGTGACTGTATCCTATTTCGAATGGGTTCAAAATAACCAAGGCTATTACTGGTCTGAAGAAGAAGTAGAAGAAAAACTCGAAAAAGTGATGGTCAAATCATTTGAAAATATTTATTCAACAGCGCAAAATAGACGTGTTGACATGAGACTAGCAGCCTATATGGTTGGCGTAAGAAAAATGGCAGAAGCGTCTCGATTTAGAGGTTGGATTTAGTTCATAACATTTGCAAAGAGAACAAAAATCTCCTATCATTTTCGGTAGGAGATTTTTTTGTTGAAAAGTAGGAGTGACAAACATGCAATCGGAAGAAGTCGTTATTATTGGGGGAGGACCCTGTGGATTAGCAGCTGCTATTGCACTGCAAAATATCGGAATCAAACCATTAGTGATTGAAAAAGGGAATATTGTAAACGCCATTTACCATTATCCAACCCACCAAACATTTTTTAGTACAAGCGAAAAATTAGAGATTGGCAATGTGCCTTTTATCATTGAAGGTCGTAAGCCAAAAAGAAACCAAGCTTTGGCTTATTATCGGGAAGTAGCAAAACGTGAAAAAATTAGGGTGCATGCCTTTGAAAAAGTAACGGGTGTCACAAAGCTTGAAAATAATCATTTTAAAATCACAAGCTCTAAAGGTGAGTATCAAGCAAAATATGTGATTGTTGCGACTGGCTACTATGATCATCCTAACTATATGAATGTACCAGGTGAAGAGCTTTCTAAAGTTTTTCATTATTTTAAAGAACCCCATCCATATTTTGATAAAGATGTCGTCGTAATTGGTGGAAAGAACTCAAGTATCGATGCTGCTTTAGAGCTTGTAAATGCTGATGCAAGAGTAACTGTTTTATACCGTGGATCCGAGTATTCCTCAAGCATTAAGCCATGGATCTTACCAGAGTTTGAATCATTGGTTCGTAATGGGATTATAAAAATGGAATTTAATGCCAATGTGATTGAGATAACAGAAGATTCCGTGATCTATCAGGTTGGGGAAGAACAAAAGAAGATTAAAAATGATTACGTATTTGCCATGACTGGCTATCATCCAGATCATAGCTTTTTACAGAAAATGAATGTTCAGATTGAGAATGATACAGGTAGACCTTTGTTTAACCCTGACACAATGGAAACAAATGTTGAGGGGATTTTTATTTCGGGCGTCATTGCAGCGGGGAATAATGCAAATGAGATTTTCATTGAAAACGGGCGTTTTCACGGGGACTTAATTGCAAAAGCAATCATAGATAGAAAATAGGGCGACCCCAAAGTCGCCCTATCTTTATTTATAAAACATCTCCTGTAATTCATCATGATCAATTGTGATTTCTAATGTGACCAATAGTTTAAGCCTTGCTTTTTGTCCATTTAGACCATTTGAAAAAATAACCCCAAGCTCTTTTAGCCGGCGTCCACCGCCTTCGTAATTATATACATCTTGCACATATCCGTTAAAACAACGGGAAACTAATACAACAGGAATACCACTATCCATGAGTTCCTTGAGTTCGGGTACCATCGTTGGTGGCAGATTGCCTTGCCCAAGCGCTTCGATTACTAATCCATCTGGTTGTATGGTCCGAATTGCCCGAAGGACCTGGTCGTCCATCCCTGCATAAGCCTTCAGGAGAACAACATTTTTTGTTATTTCTTCTATGTCATATGTTTCCCTAATAGTAGGCATGTGGTGGAAAGTGATTTCTCGTTTGCTTACAATTCCTAAGGGACCATATTGCGGACTCTGAAAGGTCGCAATATTACTAGTGTGGGTTTTAGTTACGTTTTTAGCTGTATGAATTTCATCATTTAAAACAACTAAAACCCCCATTCCAACGGCACTGTCGGACGCTGCAACACGAACAGCTGAAATTAAATTATATGGACCGTCTGCACCAAGCTCATTACTCGACCTCATCGCTCCTGTCACAACGATTGGAATATCGGATTGAACAGTAATGTCTAAAAAATATGCCGTTTCTTCCAAAGTGTCAGTTCCATGGGTAATGACAACACCTTCAATTTCATCTTCTACAATACTTTTTTCAATTTTTTTCTTTAACATTAGCATTTCTTTTTCTGTGATATGTGGAGATGGCAATTGAAATAATTCTTCTACTTTTACATTCGCAATTGAGGATAATGCATCAGTGTGAAGTAAAAGTGGATTTTGTTGATTTTGTTGGACAGCTCCCGTTTCTTTGTCCTCCATCATTGCGATCGTTCCTCCTGTATGTATAATGAGTATTTTTTTCATTAGACTCGCCTCATTTCAATATAGAAAAATGTTCCATTTAAGTATTGTTCATATTTTCATTTACCACATTACATGTTACGATAAAAGTGTTTGTTACTCAACTTTAAACATAATTTACATTCGGGAGAAGAGGTTTCATTATGGTGGCGGTCATAACCGCAGGACTAGCACCTGGACTTGCATTATTAAGTTATTTTTATTTGAAAGATAAATATGAAGGAGAACCAATTGTAATGGTTTTTCGAATATTCATTTTTGGTGCTCTCTTGGTGTTTCCAATTATGTTTATTCAATATGTGTTGGGAGTTGAAAAGGTATTTACGAATCATTTTTTACAAGCCTTTTTATCTGTTGGTTTATTAGAGGAATTTTTTAAATGGTTTATCCTTTTTTATACCGTTTACCAACATACTGAATTTGATGAACAATATGATGGAATCGTATATGGCGCATCCTTGTCGCTAGGTTTTGCAACGCTAGAAAACATTCTCTATTTGTTTGCAAATGGGCTTCAATTTGCAGTTGGAAGAGCTCTTTTACCGGTTTCTAGTCACGCGTTATTTGGTGTGATTATGGGATTTTATCTAGGTAAAGCAAAATTTTCACCTAAGGAAAAGAAAAAATGGATTATTATTTCCTTCTTATTCCCGTTTTTGTTACATGGTTTTTATGATTACATCCTCCTTTCAATGAAAAAATGGATCTATATCATGGTCCCATTCATGTTGTTTTTATGGTGGTTTGGATTACATAAAGTAAAAATTGCAAAACCTTAACCTGTCAATTTGGCAGGTTATTTTTATTGGATTGATTTTTGAAAAGTATTAAATCTTAGTTCAAATACTTCTGAATAAAATACCAATCTCTACAGAAAATACATGTAAGTATATATAGAAAATGGTTAGGGAGGTAATTAATCATGAGCTGTAAAAAGTATTTGATGTTCCCCATCGTCCTTATCATGTTTGTTGGTGTGCTCATTGGAGGAACTACTGATAATGTTCAAGCATTTTCTGAGCAGATTATTCAACGTGGTGCAACAGGTGACGATGTAATTGAGCTACAATCAAGACTACAATATAACGGCTACTACCATGGTACGATTGATGGAGTTTACGGATGGGGTACATATTGGGCCGTCCGAAATTTCCAGAAGGCATTTGGACTCGAAGAGGTAGACGGATTAGTTGGTGACAAAACAAAAGCAATGATTAACCGCTTTACTAAGTATAATAAGCAATTTGTTTACGACAATTTACGTAAAGGGAATCGTTTCACCCATTACGGGGGTGTTCCTTGGAGTATTCAATCGGCTCCTTCTGAAAAAAATATTCAAAAAGCAAAAACAACGGCAGAGGCAAGACGTGCAGAAATAGAAAAACAATTTACGGCAGAGCAAAAGCAACCACAGGCTGGACAGGGAGGTGCCCAGCAACAACAGAAACCAAAGGCACCTGCACCACAGCAAAAGCAACCGCAAGCTCAGCCTCAGAACCCAGAGGGTAAGCAAGGTCAAACCAAGCAACCACAAAAGCCTCAAGCACAACCAAAGCCACAGGCTAAACAGCAACCGAAAGCAAAGGTTGAACAACAAGAAGAGGCCAAGTCTCTAGGACCAACAGCTGTCAATATGCCGGGTGGATTTTCGCAAAATGATATTCAGCTTCTTGCAAATGCTGTATATGGAGAGGCACGTGGTGAATCATATATTGGACAAGTAGCAATTGCTGCGGTTATTTTAAATCGCCTTGACAGCCCAACCTTTCCAGATACTATCTCAGGTATTATTTTTGAACCACTTGCATTTACGGCGGTTGCGGACGGGCAAATTTGGTTGACACCAAATGAGCAGGCGAAAAAAGCTGTAATTGATGCAATAAATGGCTGGGATCCAACAGATGGAGCGACTTACTATTTTAACCCGGAAACTGCAACAAGTAAATGGATTTGGGGCAGACCACAAATTAAGAGAATTGGTAAGCACATATTCTGTAGATAGAATGGAAGGTGAGGCAAATTGTTAAGAGGAATATTAATTACAGTACTTACGATTGGTATTATAGGAACAGGCTATTGGGGCTATAAAGAGCACCAAGAGAAAAATGCCATTCTAATACAGGCGGAAAATAACTATCAACGAGCATTTCACAATTTAACGTATCATATTGACCTTTTACACGATAAAATTGGAACAACATTAGCCATGAATTCAAGAAATTCACTATCTCCAGCACTTGCCGATGTGTGGAGAATAACATCTGAGGCACATTCAGATGTAGGACAATTACCACTGGCGTTAATGCCATTTAACAAAACGGAAGAGTTTCTGAGTAATATCGGGGAATTTAGTTATCGGACAGCAGTTCGCGATCTATCTAAAGAACCATTGTCAGATGACGAATATAAAACTCTTGAGCAGTTATATAAAAATGCAGAGGATATCCAAAAGGAACTCCGAACTGTCCAACATCTAGCCATGGAGAATAATCTTCGTTGGATGGATGTTGAATTAGCACTTGCTTCGGGAGAAAAGCAGGCTGATAACACGATTATCGATGGCTTACAAACCGTTGAAAAAAATGTTGCCGCCTATTCTGAGAGTGATTTTGGAGTCACCCTTACAACTACAAAAAAAGATGGTGGAGAATTTCCGAATTTAGAGGGACCACAAATCAATAAGGAACAAGCCAAAGAAATTGCAAAAAAGTTCCTCGGGTTAAAAGGTAATATTGACATAAAAGTTACCGAAAATGGTGAAGGTTCATCAAATGGTTTTTATAGTCTAGAAATAAATGACCCTAAATCAAAGGTAAATACATTCATGGATATAACGAAAAAAGGTGGAATCCCAATCTGGGTCATTCGTAACCGTGAAGTTGCTAAAAGCAAAATCAGCCTTAATGATGCATATAATCGGGCGCAAAAATTTCTAAAAGATAATAAATTTGAAAACCTTGAGCTTTTTGAAAGTGCTCAATATGATAATGTTGGAGTATTTAATTTAGTTTCTTCAGTTGATGGAGTGAGAATATATTCAGATTCGATCAAAATGAAAGTAGCACTCGATGATGGAAACATTATTGGATTTACAGCAAGAGATTATTTAATGGCTGGGAAAATTAAAACAGCCGGTAAACCGAAAATTTCAAAAGAAGAAGCAAGAAAAGAAATTAACCCAAACCTTCAAGTCATGGAGGATCGTCTCGCCATCATAACAAACGATCTTGATCAAGATGTCCTTTGTTATGAATTTTTAGGAACAATCAATAATGATACGTATCGAATCTTTATAAATGCTGTGAATGGTTTTGAAGAAAAAGTTGAAAAGCTGAAAAATGCTGAACCAGTATATAAAGGAATGAATAAATCGTAATGAATTGAGTTGAAAGGAAAGCCATGGCTTTCCTTTCTTTTTTTCTGTTGCAGCTTTGTATGGTAATGCTTGTTTAAATGTTTGTCGCAAATACGTGGGTATCTTGCGCTTTTCTTGTTATTCATGGTTTAATAAGAATACAGAAGAATTTACAGAATGTTTTAGAAAGAGTGAACGATTGTGTTGAAAATTGGGGATTTGATTTACCTTGAACCAACCATTAATCCGAATGGTGAAAAATATCGGTGTAGGGTAGTTGAGAAAGTAGAAAATAGGCTCTACATTGACTATCCTGTTAACGACAGAACAGGGAAAACAGCCTTTTTACTAAATGGGACACAGTTAAAGGCTTTTGTTACCGCTGATAGTACTTCGGCTTATTTTTTTGACACTACGGTGTTAGGAAGGGTAAAACAAAATATCCCTATGATTGTTCTTTCGTATCCAGGTGAAGACAGTATGTATAAGATTCAGCGGCGTGAATATGTACGTGTTGAAACACCAGTAGATGTTGCAATACATAGTATAAATGGGGAATTTCAGCCCTTTGTCTCCATTACCCGTGACATAAGTGCGGGTGGTGCCGCTATCATTTTACCGTCTTCAAGAACACTTATACCCGGGCTAGACATCCTTACACATTTTGTTCTTCCCTCCCTTGCTGAGGATTATCATTATGTGACTCTCAGAAGTAATGTAATCCGCATCGTGAATGGAAAAAATGGCGAACGAAATAGGGCTTCTATTAAATTTGTGGATATAAGTGAATCTGATCGGCAGCTATTAATTAAGTTCTGCTTTGAAAGACAATTATTAATGAAGAAAAAAGGGATCCAATCAAGTGAAATTTTGAAATAGGATAACCTAATAGAATAAAATTCTCTAAATTTTTGCATACTAGTAATAAAACTTTATTTAGGATAGGTATGTAAAATGAAAAACTTTGAACGGATATTAATAAAGCTAGCTATTATTCAATTTGTATTTTTACTTCTGGCACAGGCTGTTATATTATATACCCCATTAACCCCATATATCACGAGAATGATTGAATATGAGGGTGTTGACAAATCTGACACGACCAAAACCATTGAAACATTACTAAATAACAATTAAAATGAATTGCAGGGATTCCCTGCAATTTTTCGTAGGTAGGAATACTGATCAAATGATTCAACATAATAAAGTTTAGTTAAACAAGCTTACTTGTTTATAACAACTATTTTCAATTCCTACCGAGTGTTACTTACAGGAGGCATACATAGTTTATGGACAAAAAGATTTCAATAGCAATTGACGGACCTGCGGCTGCAGGAAAGAGCACAGTTGCAAAAATTATCGCGAAGGATCTATCTTATATTTATGTTGATACAGGTGCGATGTATCGTGCATTAACATACAAAGCGCTACAATCAAATTTAGATTTAGAAAATGAAGACCAGCTTCTTAAGGCATTACAAACTACAAATTTAGAGTTAAAACCAAGTGATAATGGACAGCTAGTTTTTATCGATGGAAACGATGTGACTGAAAAAATTCGGGAGCATGATGTGACAAATTCGGTATCGATTGTTTCTAGACATCGCAAGGTTCGAGAATACATGGTCAAGCGTCAGCAAGGATTTGCTGAGCATGGTGGAGTTGTAATGGATGGTAGGGACATTGGCACTCATGTTCTACCAAATGCAGAAGTGAAAATATTTCTACTTGCTTCCGTAGAAGAAAGAGCTGTACGCCGCCACGAAGAAAACCTTTCAAAAGGTTATCAGTCCGATTTAGAGCAATTAAAAGCTGAAATTGCGGCTCGGGATAAGTTAGATTCTGAACGTGAGGTTGCACCATTGCGAAAAGCGGAAGATGCAATTGAAATTGACACAACATCATTAAGCATCGAAGAGGTTGTAGCAAGAATTATGGATGTTGTAAAGGAAAGGATTTGACTGGCATGAACCTTTATTCCTTTGCACGTGGTTTAGTAGGAGTTATTATAAAACCACTATACCGTATCGAGGTTTTGGGCAAGGAAAACATTCCAAAGGAAGGCGGAGTCTTAATATGTTCAAATCATATTGATAATCTTGACCCACCTGTAGTTGGAGTTACATCACCAAGACCTATTTATTTTATGGCAAAAGCAGAATTGTTTAAGGCTCCAATCTTAGGTCCGATTTTACCGAAAATAAATGCATTCCCAGTCAAACGCGGTGTAAATGATCGTGAGGCACTTCGGACAGCATTAAAGGTATTAAAGGAAGGAAATGTGTTGGGGATTTTTCCGGAGGGTACAAGAAGTAAGGATGGAAAGCTAGGAAAAGGGTTATCTGGTGTAGGTTTTTTTGCATTACGAACGGAATGTACGGTAGTTCCATGTGCAATTATAGGACCGTATAAAATGTTTGGTAAATTAAGGGTAGTGTACGGTAAGCCTGTTCAAATGGACACATTCCGTGAAGAGAAGGCTTCTGCGGATATCGTAACCGACAAAATCATGAATTCCATAAGAGAATTACTGGAAAAATATAAATAGATTAAGAGTTTATACTTGACAAATAACTCTATTTATTAGAAGTTAATTAAAAGAATATTTTTAACTATATCTTATACATAAAGAGTTTTTCTGTTGGACATTAAGGAGGTAATTGGAATGGCAGAGGATATGAATCAAGTAGAGTACAAAGAGTTACAGGTTGGTGATGTAATCACTGGCAAGGTAACGAAGGTAGAGGAGAAACAGGTATTTGTTTCAGTTGAGAACAGTAAGCTAGATGGCATTATCCCAATTAGTGAGCTGTCCAGCCTGCATGTTGAAAAAGCAAGTGATGTTGTATCAGAAGGAGAAGAACTTGAGCTTGCAGTGACAAAAGTAGAAGAAGAGGCTTTAATTTTATCTAAAAAAGCTGTTCTCGCTTCTAAAGCGTGGGATGAATTAGAGCAAAAATTCAACTCTGGTGAAGTATTTGAAGCGGCTGTAAAAGATGTTGTTAAAGGTGGACTGGTTGTTGACCTTGGTGTAAGAGGATTTATTCCCGCATCTTTAGTTGAAAATTATTACGTGGAAGATTTCTCCGACTATAAAGACAAATTGTTAACAGTTAAGGTTGTTGAACTTGACCGTGAGAAAAATAGAGTCATCTTATCTCACCGAGCTGTTGTAGAAGAAGAACAAAAAAACAAGAAACAACAGGTTCTAGATTCATTACAGGTTGGAGCTTTACTTGAAGGTACTGTTCAACGTTTAACGGATTTCGGAGCTTTCGTTGATATCGGTGGTATTGATGGATTAGTCCATATTTCGCAGCTTTCACACGAGCATGTGTCAAAACCATCTGATGTTGTTTCGGAAGGACAAGTGATTAAAGTCAAGGTTTTATCTGTTGACCGTGATAATGAAAGGATTTCATTATCTGTTAAAGAAACCTTGCCTGGACCATGGGAAAATATCTCTGAGAAGTTATCAGTTGGAGATGTAGTCGAAGGAACAGTGAAAAGACTTGTTTCATTCGGCGCATTTGTTGAGGTATTGCCTGGTGTAGAAGGACTTGTACATATTTCACAAATTTCTTCTAAGCATATCGGTACTCCTCATGAAGTGTTAAAAGAGGGCCAAGCGGTACAGGTGAAGGTTCTTGAATTAAATGAGTCAGAGAAACGTATTTCTCTAAGCATGAAGGAACTGGAAGAAAATGTTGAGGAAGACTACAGCAAATACCAACAACAAGAGGAAACTACTGGTTTTCAACTCGGTGAAGTAATTGGTGACCAATTGAATAAATTAAAATAAACAAGCAGATAAAAAAGCTCTCACCCCACCGGGTGAGAGCTTTTTATTTTGGATTCATACGATTCATTTCTCTTGCTTCTTCAGGTGTATCTAATCTTGTTGCACCTTTATGGTCAAGAGATTGGTCTCGGTCAGATTCGACTACACGTGCTTTTTTCAACTTGCTTTCCTGTCTATCTCTACCCATTTTCATTTCCTCCTTTTTCATCCCTACATAAGTTTTTCATGTAAAGGGAAATTTATGTAGGTGTTATCCTTTAATGTGAATTCTTATGAAGTTTCACTTTATTGTGTCTTAAAAGGATTTTTGGTATGCAAATGGGTTAAATTTCATAATTTCGAGCAATAATGGGAATAGTAGGAGGTGGAGAAATGGAAGGTGCAGTATTTTATTGGATTTGTTGGATGGCCTGGGTATGCAGTACTTTTTTTATGAAGAAAAATCGGGAGAGGCTACTTTTATCTATTCTGTTTTTAGTAACAATTATTTTATCACCCTATTCTATTGAAATGGGTGGTATCAAAATCAATTGCAGTATTTTTCTTATATTCTTTTTTTGTATGAAAGAAATCTCAAAAAGACCGAAAAAACTAGTGCTATATATGCTCATTTGTATTCTTACCATCTCTCTAGCCTATTGTAGCTTTTTAATGTTTGAATTGTATGATCCAGTGTGGCTTCTTTTTGATCGTAATTTGATGCTTGGAGCCGCATTAATTTATGTAACCTTAATGCTATTGAAGGATTTTCGCCTACGATTGGCAGGAGTTTTAATTGGTTCCATACAGGGTGATATTCTTTATGGAATCATTGTGAGTAATGTCAATTTTTCATATGAAATTGGTTCATTTGTCTTTTTAGATGTCATTTCAATTTGTTTTTGTTTTATTTTTGTTTGGTCATCTATTGAATTACTGTTACGTCATGTCGATGTAGTAGTCCAAAAAAACACGAAGGAGAAACACGGCTAGCATGAATGAATATACATACCCGATATTGTTCGGGGTCATCTTTGGTGTCGCAGTTCGATTGTATATGCTACGGACAGATTATCGTCAATATCCAACTTATTTACACGGGAAAATCATCCATATTGCGTTAGGTTTTATTGCAGCAGGATTAGGAACTGTAGCTGTTCCGTCGATTATGGAGGAAGAATTCACTGCAGTTACATTTTTAACCATTGCCGCTTCACAATTTCGTGATGTTCGTAATATGGAGCGCAATACACTTACAGAATTAGATTCTTATGAACTTGTTCCAAGAGGGAAGACATATATTGAGGGAATAGCAGTTGCTTTTGAAAGTCGTAATTATTTAGTCATTTTCACTTCTTTTTTATCCACTTTTGCTTATCTTGCTTTTAAATGGTGGGCTGGAATTGTGGTAGGTATAATTTGTCTTTTGATCTGTAAAAAGTTAATGGCTGGTAGTAGGCTTCAGGATATTGTTGATATTGAATATGTGGAGCCGCATTTCAAAGACGCTGGTTTGTATGTTGATAATATTTATATTATGAATATTGGGCTTCCAGCAAGGCAACAAGAGATTTTAAATTATGGAATGGGGTTTATTTTAAAACCTAAAAGTTTTGATGCAAGAGCTACAATTGCAAATTTAGGACAAAGACAAGCCATTTTACATGACGTCTCAACGGCGCTAGGTATTTTTAGAGATTCTGGCACTCCTGCACTTGTGCCGTTGGCAAAACGAGATTTGAATGACGGACGTGTTGGTATCTTTGTATTGCCTCAAGATAAAAATATAGATAGAGCTATCGAAATCATTAGCAATGTGCCAACTTTAGAAAATGCCATTCGAATGCCGACTGAGAGGGAAGGAAACGAGAAGGGGCTACCAACTAAATGAATATTGAAAAGTATATTTTAGCAGCGATTACAATGGAACCATCAAAGGTGAATGTTTCAGGAGGTACACCAGTATTTTCATGTTCCTCAAAGGAAGAACAGGACTCAGTTGCAGCAAGTTTAGAAGCAATTCTAGATGGAATTGCTCATGAAATCAGCGAAAATTTGTACATAATTGTAAAACACTAAACATTTGATTGTTGTAAGTATGTATTTTTGATAGAATAAAAAAGTATGACCCTTCTGATGTAGAAGGGTTTGTTTTATAAATATGGTTGAATTTCGACATTGTTGATGAGATATATGTAGAAGGAGATCGTTTAGAAAGGAAGAACGCATGTGGTAAAACCAGTTGTGGCAATTGTTGGTCGTCCAAACGTTGGAAAATCAACAATTTTTAATCGAATAGTAGGAGAAAGAGTTTCAATTGTAGAAGATATTCCTGGAGTAACTAGGGATCGGATTTATAGTTCAGGCGAGTGGCTTAATCAAGAATTCAATATTATTGATACAGGAGGAATTGATATTGGAGATGAGCCGTTTCTTGCTCAAATTAGACACCAGGCAGAGATCGCGATTGATGAAGCAGATGTCATTATTTTTATGACAAGTGGTCGTGAAGGTGTGACAAGTGCGGACGAAGAGGTCGCCAAAATTTTATATCGTTCCAAAACACCTGTTGTTTTAGCTGTCAATAAGGTGGACAACCCTGAGATGCGTGCGGATATTTACGACTTCTATGCACTAGGATTTGGCGAACCAATGCCTATATCAGGCTCACACGGGATTGGACTTGGGGACTTGTTGGACGAAGTTATCAAACATTTTCCAAAGGGTGGTAACGAGGAGTATGATGAGGACATCATTAAATTTTCTTTAATTGGTCGTCCGAATGTAGGGAAGTCATCACTTGTTAATGCATTATTAGGTGAGGAAAGAGTAATTGTAAGTGATATTGCTGGTACAACAAGGGACGCGATTGATACAAAATACATAGTCGATGGAAAAGAATACGTCATTATTGATACAGCTGGTATGAGAAAAAAAGGAAAAGTCTATGAAAGCACCGAGAAGTACAGTGTTCTGAGGGCTTTAAAGGCAATTGAACGCTCAGACGTCGTCCTTGTTGTGATAAACGGGGAAGAAGGAATTATCGAACAGGATAAAAAAATTGCTGGATATGCCCATGAAGCGGGTAGAGCGGTTGTGATTGTTGTAAATAAATGGGATGCAGTTGAAAAAGACGAGAAAACAATGAAGGAATTCGAAGAGAAAATTCGAGATCATTTCCTATTCCTTAATTATGCTCCAATTGTCTTCTTATCAGCGAAAACAAAACGACGCATTCATACATTAATACCAATGATTGATATGGCAAGTGAAAATCATGCAAGGCGTGTTCAAACTAACGTCTTAAATGACGTCATTATGGATGCTGTAGCCATGAATCCAGCACCTACAGATAAAGGAAATCGTTTGAGAATTTATTATGTTACACAAGTTGCGGTAAAGCCGCCAACATTTGTTGTATTTGTGAATGACCCTGAGTTAATGCATTTTTCATATGAACGTTTCTTAGAAAATCGGATTAGGGATGCTTTTGGATTTGAAGGTACACCTATAAAGCTCATCGCAAGAGCTAGAAAATAGGAAGGGGAGGACGTAATGGAGAAAGTAACGGTTGTTGGCGCAGGTAGCTGGGGAACGGCACTTGCACTTGTTCTTGCTGACAATGATCATGATGTGCGTATCTGGTCTCATCGACAAGAACAAGTCGATGAAATCAATACGAAGCACACGAATTCTAAATATGTCCCATCAATTGAATTACCAGAGACGATCATTGGATATTCAGATATGGGTAAGGCGTTGGCGGACGTAGAGACGATTGTTCTTGCTGTTCCAACTAAAGCAATTCGGGAAGTGCTTCAGAAGATAAGTCAGATTACTTTAACACCATTAACAATCATTCATGTGAGTAAGGGGATTGAACCGGATACATTAAAGCGGATCTCTGAAATGATTGAGGAAGAAATGCCTTCAACACTTTTAAAAGATGTAGTTGTTCTTTCTGGACCAAGCCATGCTGAGGAAGTGGTGCTTCGTCACCCAACAACAGTAACGGTTTCATCTAAAAATATGGAATCTGCTGAATATGTCCAAGATCTATTCATTAATCAGCATTTCCGGGTTTACACAAACCCTGATATTGTAGGTGTTGAAATTGGCGGGGCGTTAAAAAATATTATAGCCTTGGCTGCTGGGATTACAGATGGTCTTGGTTATGGAGATAATGCAAAGGCTGCACTTATTACACGTGGTTTGGCTGAGATTTCACGTTTAGGCAGTAAAATGGGGGCAAACCCATTAACGTTTGCCGGATTAACCGGTATCGGTGATTTAATTGTAACGTGCACAAGTGTGCACTCACGTAACTGGCGTGCGGGAAATCTACTTGGTAAAGGGCAAAGCCTTGATGAAGTCCTTGAAAACATGGGAATGGTCGTCGAAGGTGTTAGGACGACCAAGGCAGCGTATCAGCTAGCTAAAAAGATGGATGTGTCCATGCCTATCACATTTGCATTATATGACGTTCTTTTCAATGATCAATCACCAAAAGATGCGGTTGATCAATTAATGGCTAGAGGAAAGACGAACGAAATGGCCGACCTCTTTAACTATTTAGACAAAGGAACGATGTAAATAAAATGCTTACACAAACTCTCTTTTCGTGCATATGATGGAAAGGAGAAAAATAAATAGCGGGATTTCCTAAACATTTCGCGCAGCAAAAACAATTCTAGTGAGTAAAAAGTTTGCACTTTTCTTGTGGAAAATAGGCATAAGACGATACATTTGTTGCCGTTTTCGCATAAAATGCAACGTAGTATACTGTGGGTCTGAGCGACTGGGTAAAAGGGAATATTTAGTTTTAGGCTTGCTGAAGTAAAGGTGCCCCTCTTTACTTCAGTTTTTTGCTTTTACAAATAACAATATAACAATATAGACTTAGTTTAAAGGTTCGTATTATGATATAATATTTGACGACATGTTAGAGTTGGACAAGGGAGTGAATAAGGTGACACCAGGATTATTAAAAATGTGGATATCATTTGCAGGAATGGCGTTTATGGCGCTTGCTGTCATATCCATTTATTTTAGTCGATATAAACTTAAGGGCTTTCTAAAAGGAATAGTAGCCGCGATAGCATATCTTTTTATGATTCTAGCAGGAATTATTATTTTCTTTGTTGTGTTTAGCGGACCAGTTAGTGAATAGAGATACAAACATAAGGATGGTATAAATATGAAAGTTTCGTTACAACTGTTGGTTATTGTTTTTTCATTATCATTACTTACTGGGTGCCTTTATCCAAAAGAAAAGCTTGCTCAAAATCAAATTCCTTATGAGGACCAAATTGCAGCTGTCCAGCGTGCGGTTGACCAATTTAAAGAGGATACAGGGGGGCTTTTGCCAATAAAAAATAGAGATATGGAGACCCCTATTTATCAAAAATATCCGATTGATTTTACCCGAATTTCCCCGAAATACATAGCTGAACCCCCTGGTAATGCTTATGAAACGGGCGGAGTTTATTTATATGTTTTAGTGAATGTAGAAACAAACCCAACGGTTAAACTACTTGATGTTCGAATTTCAGAAGAACTTAGTGAACTGAATTTGCGCGTGCAAATGTATCGTTCATCAAATGAGTATGCGCCATTTAAGGAACAGCTTCATACAAATGTTTTTACATTAGATTATAGCAAGCTAGGCTTGAAAGAAGAGCCGTATGTTGTGAGTCCATTCACAGGAAAAAACTTACCACTATTAATAACGAGCACCAATGAGATTGTTGTAGACTATCGTATGGATTTATACGAGTATTTAACAAAGTATGAGCATACGTATCAAACAGGTGATGATATTCGGGATCTTTTAGTTGATAACTCGATGTTTGTCCCGACCAATTCTCTGCCATATACGATTAATGACAAAAATGAACCAATTTTTTTAGATAATTAAGTCATGAACCCTTCTTTTAGACATAAACTCTAAAAGAAGGGTTTTCTTTTGTTCAAAAAGTGAAAAAAATAGCTTGCTAGGGTGTTTAAATGACTGTCTTTTTGAACTTAATATTGCTGCTACATATTATGGGGGGAATTTTTTTCTAGAAATAGTCATATTTAATTAGGACAACGTCATACAAATATAATGTCCTAGAATATGTAGTAAATGGATAAAATTATCCCAAGAACTGTAAAATCGGGAGGGATCACACTTGGAAAAGGTAGATATTTTTAAAGATATCGCTGAGCGCACCGGTGGCGATATATATTTAGGAGTCGTTGGTGCAGTAAGAACAGGTAAATCTACTTTTATAAAGAAGTTCATGGAATTAGTAGTCTTACCGAATATCGGTAGTGAAGCTGATAAGGCTCGCGCACAGGATGAATTGCCACAAAGTGCTGCTGGAAGAACCATTATGACAACTGAACCAAAGTTTGTTCCAAACCAAGCTGTTTCTGTGCATGTTGAAGAAGGGCTTGATGTGAACATTCGCCTTGTGGATTGTGTGGGGTACACAGTTCCAGGTGCGAAGGGTTATGAGGATGAAAATGGACCTCGTATGATTAATACTCCTTGGTATGAAGAGCCAATTCCATTCCATGAAGCAGCAGAGATTGGCACAAGAAAAGTTATTCAGGAGCATTCCACAATCGGTGTTGTTGTAACAACAGATGGCTCGATTGGAGAAATTCCTAGAAGAGATTATATTGAAGCAGAAGAACGCGTAATTGCTGAATTAAAAGAGGTAGGGAAACCATTTATAATGGTTATTAATACTGTCCATCCTCATCACCCTGAAACAGATGCTCTACGTAAGGAGTTAAATGAAAAGTATGATATTCCTGTTTTAGCGATGAGCGTTGAAAGCATGCGTGAAGCAGATGTATTTAATGTCCTACGTGAAGCACTTTATGAGTTCCCAGTATTAGAAGTAAATGTTAATCTGCCAAGCTGGGTAATGGTTTTACGTGAAGATCATTGGTTAAGAGAAAGCTATCAGGATGCTGTAAAGGATACTGTCCAAGATATCAAGCGTTTACGCGATGTTGATCGTGTAGTTGGCCAATTTAGTGAGTATGACTTTATTGACCAAGCAAGTTTAGCTGGTATCGAAATGGGGCAGGGGGTAGCTGAAATTGATTTATATGCTCCAGATGATTTATATGATCAAATCCTTAAGGAAGTAGTGGGAGTTGAGATTCGCGGAAAAGATCATCTACTACAGCTCATGCAAGATTTTGCTCATGCAAAAGCCGAGTACGATCAAGTGGCAGATGCATTAAAAATGGTGAAGCAAACAGGATACGGAATTGCTGCACCTGCACTATCTGATATGAGCTTAGATGAGCCTGAAATCATTCGACAAGGTTCAAGATTCGGTGTTCGCTTAAAAGCAGTTGCACCATCTATCCACATGATTAAGGTAGATGTTGAATCTGAATTTGCACCGATTATTGGTACAGAAAAACAAAGCGAAGAATTGGTCCGTTACTTAATGCAAGACTTTGAAGATGATCCACTTTCTATCTGGAATTCAGATATCTTCGGAAGATCATTGAGCTCTATTGTACGCGAGGGAATACAGGCGAAATTATCGTTAATGCCTGAAAATGCCCGCTACAAGTTAAAAGAAACGCTCGAAAGAATTATTAACGAAGGTTCAGGCGGATTGATTGCTATCATATTATAGGATGTAGGCTCCTTACTAGGGAGTCTTTTTTTTGATTTTAATGAGAGTGTTGGGGTGATTTGCTTACTAAATACGAATATGATACGCTTTTTAAGAAAAATATAGGTTTTTTGGTGAAATATACATATTTAGGTAAAATTTCTGTTGAAATATATTGAATTATGTCTAATTATCGTTTATTATAAGGCATGTTAGCATAATGCTTACGTAAGAAGATACTTGATGACACAAGGCTTAAAAAGCAATTAGTGGTCATTTATATGATTTGAAATCTTTATTTGGGAGGAGGTGAATGTCATGAACAAAACAGAATTAGTTAACGCTGTAGCTGAAAGTGCTGAACTTTCTAAGAAGGATGCTACAAAAGCTGTGGATGCAGTTTTTGATTCAATCCTTGAAGCTCTTAAAGGTGGAGACAAAGTTCAGTTGATCGGATTTGGTAACTTTGAGGTACGTGAGCGTGCAGCTCGTAAAGGTCGTAATCCTCAAACTGGTGAAGAAATCGAAATCGCTGCGAGCAAGGTTCCTGCATTTAAACCAGGAAAGGCGCTTAAAGATGCGGTAAAATAATTTTTACATAGAAACTATGTGAAAGAAACAAAAAGAGTCGTCTTGCGACTCTTTTTTGTTTTATATCCATAAATATGCTAGAATCAATGAACCGATAGTATGTGATATGAGGAGGGTTGGCAAATGACTTCTGTAGATTATAAAAAAATAGAGCAAGCTGTTACAATGATTTTAGAAGCAATTGGGGAAGACCCACAGAGAGAAGGGCTAGTTGATACACCAAAACGAGTTGCTAAAATGTATGCCGAAGTTTTCTCAGGCTTAGAAGATGACCCGAAAGAATACTTTCAAACAGTTTTTGGAGAAGAACACGAAGAATTGGTACTAGTAAAAGATATCCCATTCTTCTCTATGTGTGAGCACCATCTTGTTCCATTTTATGGTCATGCCCATGTTGCCTATATACCTAAAGGTGGTAAAGTAACAGGATTAAGCAAACTTGCACGAGCTGTGGAAGCTGTTGCAAAAAGACCACAATTACAAGAAAGAATCACTTCAACTATAGCTGATTCTATTGTTGAAACACTTCAGCCTCACGGAGTAATGGTTGTCATTGAAGCGGAGCATATGTGTATGACGATGCGTGGTGTTAAAAAGCCTGGGGCAAAAACCGTGACTTCTGCTGTTCGAGGGATTCTACAAAAAGATCCAGCCGCTCGCAGTGAGGTATTATCTCTAATTAAGAATTGACATCGGCAAAAAAGTACGAGATAGTAAAAAAAGATATGGATTTCACTCATCTTCCAAGCAAGTGTTGTATGAGATGAAATGTTTCCTTTATTGTACGTGTTCTAAAAATTCGATGTGTTTTACTAGTTGGATTTTTGAACATCCCCTTACATAGCATTCATAGGAGTGAAGAAGGATGAGTAACAATACAAACTCAGAATTTATTGTAATCAAAGCAGTAGAAGATGGAGTGAATGTAATCGGCTTAACGAGAGGATCCGACACACGCTTCCATCATTCAGAGAAATTGGATAAAGGTGAAGTCATGATTGCACAATTCACTGAACATACCTCAGCAATCAAAGTGCGAGGGCATGCAATTATTCAAACAAGTCATGGAGAAACTGAATCAGATTCGAAAAAATAAGCAGGTAAATCCTGCTTTTTCTTTTGGAATAAACAAAACTAAGAGAAAATCTAAGTGATGTATGATATAATTAACGTTGTTTTATAAAGACTAATTTTAAATAACTTAAACATAGATAAATGGACATTTAAATTGGGGAAACAAGGGTGATTGATTTGCATGACATCAAGGAAATAGTTGCCGACCTTAAGGAGCGTATAGAGGATAAAACAAGACACTCATACCTTCAAAAATATATGGAAAAACCGAGTATAGATGAGGATAAACTATTATTGTTATACTCCATATGTGAGGATTTGCTTTTGCCAAAAGAGCAATTAACAAACTATATAGTAACCACTATGCTTGTTCAACAGGCGTTAGATACCCATGAAACAGTCCCCAATCGACTAACCTATTCAGATGAACGTATGCGCGGTCAACAATTGGCTGTCCTGGCAGGAGATTATTTTAGCGGATTGTATTATTATCTTCTTGCTCAAGCTACCGATATAACCTTCATTCGAATACTCGCAGAAGGTATTAAAGACGTAAATGAAGCAAAAATTTATTTTTATCAAATGGATCATGAACATATAGACAAGCTTTTTTCATGTGTGACAGCGGTTGAATCTGCCGTCTTCGGGAAAATTGTGGAAACTTTTCAAATAAATAAATGGGAACAACTCGTTCAAAACTTTTTATTGTTAAAAAGACTTTTACTTGAGAGAGATCAATATTTAAAATGTGGAAATTCGATTCTGTTTAAGACCCTTAATAAAATAGTTTCGAGGGAAAAACATGATCAGAAAACGGAAGTCATGTATGAATATAACAAGCATCTTTCTCTTGTGAGTAAAAAGCTAGAACATTCCTTAGAGGACAACCCTAAACTAAACAAAATGTTACGTAACCGGATTAATGAATTACTACTTAAAAGTACAACATTATCATTGAAAAGAAGCGTGGAAGAAGGGTAATTATGGAGCAATCTAAAGAACAACGTGTACATCATGTATTCGAAAAAATATATAAAAACTATGATCAAATGAATTCCGTTATCAGCTTCCAACAACATAAAGCTTGGCGTAAGGATACAATGAAGCGAATGGATGTCAAAGAGGGCTCAACAGCACTTGACCTTTGTTGTGGCACTGCTGATTGGACCATTGCCTTAGCTGAGAAAATAGGCCCTCAAGGTAAAGTGTTCGGTCTTGATTTTAGTAAAAATATGCTGAAAATCGGTCAAGAAAAAGTAGACAAATTAAAGTTAAATCAGGTGGAATTAGTACACGGTAATGCGATGGAACTCCCATTTGAGGACAATACCTTTGACTATGTAACAATTGGATTTGGTCTTCGTAATGTTCCTGATTACATGACTGTTTTAAAAGAAATGCGTAGGGTTGTTAAGCCAGGGGGAAAAGTTGTGTGTTTAGAAACTTCCCAACCAACAATGCTTGGTTTTAGACAGTTATACTTTTTCTATTTTCGCTTTATCATGCCGGTTTTTGGAAAGCTTTTTGCAAAAAGCTTTAAGGAATATTCATGGCTTCAGGAATCTGCTCGTGATTTTCCAGGTATGAAGGAACTTGCAAACATGTTTCGGGAAGCAGGGCTTACTGATATTGAAGTGAAACCATATACTTTAGGTGTAGCTGCAATGCATTTAGGTTATAAAAGAAATGGTTGAACGCGTCATATTTTTTTAGACTAAGGTGAAACAGATGAAATTATCTTTGATGTATTCGTATTTGAATACAGATTTAGCAATTATTGAAAAAGAACTGGAGGCGTCCATTAAAGGGAATCATCCGGTTCTTCAACAGGCTGGGTTGCATCTATTACAATCTGGCGGCAAACGACTACGCCCTGTTTTTGTCCTTTTAGGAGGGAAATTTGGGGATTATGATATTAATGTAATTAAAAATGTTGCCGTAACACTAGAATTAATTCATACGGCATCGCTTGTGCATGATGACGTGATTGATGACGCGGATCTTCGACGTGGCAAGCCTACCATTAAGGCGAAATGGGATAATAAGATAGCGATGTATGCGGGAGATTATATTTTAGGTAGCTCATTAGAAATCATTACAAAGATTCCAAATCCCTTATTACATAAACTACTTGCACACACCATTGTTGAAGTTTGTTTAGGTGAAATCGAACAAATCAAAGATAAATATCGTTTTGATCAAAATTTGCGCTGTTATTTACGTAGAATAAAGCGAAAGACGGCTCTATTAATTGCAAGCAGTTGTCAATTAGGAGCAGTAGCTGCAGATGTTCCTACTGACGTACATAAAAAACTATTTTTATATGGTTATTATGTAGGAATGGCCTTCCAAATTACAGACGATATATTAGACTTCACTGGTACTGATGAACAATTAGGTAAACCTGCTGGGAGCGATTTAATGCAAGGTAATATTACTTTGCCAGTTCTATATGCAATGAAGAATGAAAGCCTTAAACAGCAAATTGTACAAGTATCTGAACGTACAACAGCTACTGAGATTAAACCTTTAATCACTGCTATTAAACAGTCAGTTGCAATAAAACAAGCAGAGGCTTTAAGTAATCGATATTTAGAGAAAGCTTACGAGATACTTGGGGAATTGCCTGCTTGTCGTGCCAGAAATACACTCTATAATGTTGCGAAATATATCGGAAAAAGAAAATTTTAACTATATTCAGTAGGGGCACCCCCACTGAATATAGTTAAAGCCCCTGGCGGAGACATGCGATTTTTAAAGGTAATTTTTCGAGCAATAGATCAAATACTAAGAACGCCACTTCCTGTGGCAACGTCTTTGTGACCCACCTCGTGTGGGCCTAAAAAATCTGGGCGCAAATACGCCAAAGCGTATTTGAATAATAACATTGCAAACCAATCGAAATAGTGTTACTATTTTGATTGGTCAGTTAAAAAGACTATTATACATAATTGTGGTGGGGTGGAGATCGTTATGGAAAAAACATTTTTAATGGTAAAGCCTGATGGTGTACAGCGTCAATTAATTGGTGAAATTGTATCACGCTTTGAAAGAAAGGGTTTTCAACTAGTAGGAGCTAAATTGATGGCGGTTTCAGAAGACCTTGCAGGAGAACATTACGCTGAGCACAAAGAGCGACCGTTCTTTGGAGAACTAGTTGAATTCATTACATCTGGACCAGTTTTTGCGATGGTTTGGCAAGGTGAAAATGTAATTGCAACTGCTCGTCATATGATGGGTGCTACAAATCCTAAGGATGCAGCTCCAGGAACAATCCGTGGTGATTTTGGAGTAACAGTTGGAAAGAACGTTATTCATGGTTCTGATTCAACAGCAAGTGCAGAGCGTGAAATTGCCTTATTCTTCAAAGAGGAAGAATTAGTAGACTATGATAAGCTAATTAATAATTGGATTTACTAATCTAATCAAACTAAACCAGCTCTATTCGGGGCTGGTTTTTCTAAAGAAACTCTCACCCCTATGATGATTTTTTTTGAGGAGAAGCTATGGATAAGAATTATATGTTATTTGCCGAGCAGGTAAAAAGAAAAACAGGTATTGATTTACGTTTATATAAAGAGGCACAAATGGTTAGAAGACTTACCTCACTGTACGAAAAAAGAGGTTTTTCAAGTTTCCAGGAATATTTTAAAGGAATTGACAAAGACAATGAACTGTTACACGAGTTTTTAGATCGAATGACGATTAATGTTTCAGAGTTTTATCGGAATGCGAAACGATGGGAAGTACTAGAATCCAAGATTCTTCCAAAACTTCTCCAACAAAATCGGAAGCTTAAAGTGTGGAGTGCAGCCTGTTCTGCTGGTGAGGAGCCCTACACGCTTGCAATGATGCTTTCAAAATTTTTACCTCTTCATCAAATATCCATTTTAGCTACGGATATAGACGAAAATATTCTTGCCAGAGCAAGGATGGGGGTATATCCTGAACGTTCACTTCAAGAAGTGCCTACTGAAATGAAAAAACGCTACTTCACTCAGGATGGTACTTTTTATAAGATCCATTCGGACCTAAAAAAGGCAGTGAATTTCAAAAAGCACAATCTTTTATCTGATTCCTTTGAAACGAATTTCGACTTAATCGTGTGTAGAAATGTATTAATTTATTTTACTGAAGAGGCAAAGGACATGCTTTATCAAAAATTTAGTGGAGCTCTTAAAAGGGATGGAATCCTATTTGTCGGAAGCACCGAACAAATTTTCAATCCAGCCTCGTATGGGCTAGAAACGGAAGACACATTCTTTTATCGAAAAACGTCAGAAAAATGACAAATCTAATATTGTTTGTTAAGATAAAGGAATCGAATTTGCCATTAGGTAAATTCGATTCCTTTATATTTGTAGATGCATAATCATGAAATTTTTGAAAAAATCTATCCTGTTATGCAAAAATTATGATATATTGATACATAATCGCTTTAAATTACGAAAGTAAAATTCATTTTTAACTTTAACATACAAGGGGGTAACATACATGAGATATTTAACAGCTGGAGAATCACATGGACCGCAGCTTACAACAATTATTGAAGGTGTACCTGCTGGTCTTGAACTAACAACAGAGGATATAAACAACGAACTTGCTAGACGCCAAAAAGGGCATGGTCGGGGCAGAAGAATGCAAATTGAAAAAGACCAAGCACAAATCGCAAGTGGTGTAAGACATGGTAAAACATTAGGTTCCCCAATTGCATTAGTCGTTGAAAACAATGACTGGAAGCACTGGACAAAAATTATGGGGATTGAACCAATAACCGATGAAGAATCAGAAGAAATCAAACGTAAAATTACACGTCCGCGTCCAGGGCATGCAGATCTTAATGGAGCCTTGAAATATGGTCATCGTGATATGCGGAACGTTCTAGAAAGATCTTCTGCACGTGAAACAACAGTGCGTGTTGCTGCTGGTGCTGTAGCTAAAAAATTCTTAGCTTCTTTAGGAATCAAAGTAGCTGGACATGTACTTGAAATTGGCGGTGTACGAGCTAAGAACACAACATACTCAAGTATTGAAGAATTAAAAACAAAATCAGAAGAATCACCAGTAAGATGTCTTGATGAAGAAGCAGGCGTGCAAATGATGAACGCGATTGATGAAGCAAAGAAAAATGGTGACTCGATTGGTGGAATTGTAGAAGTCATCGTTGAAGGCGTACCTGCAGGTGTGGGAAGCTATGTTCATTATGATAGAAAGCTTGATTCTAAAATTGCTGCAGCAATGGTAAGTATTAATGCCTTTAAAGGTGTTGAATTTGGTATTGGCTTTGATGCAGCAAGAATCCCTGGAAGTCAAGTACATGATGAAATCATTTGGGATAAAGAAAATGGTTATAAGAGAAGAACAAATAATTTAGGTGGCTTTGAAGGCGGTATGACAAACGGTATGCCGATCGTTGTAAGAGGTGTCATGAAGCCAATACCAACTTTATATAAGCCACTAAAAAGTGTAGATATTGAGACAAAGGAAGTATTTGAAGCAAGTATTGAAAGATCCGATAGTTGTGCAGTTCCTGCAGCTTCCGTCGTTGCTGAAGCAGTCGTAGCTTGGGAGGTTGCAAATGCAATTGTAGAACAATTTGGACAAGATAGAATTGATGTAATTCAAGAAAATGTAACGAAAATGCGTGAGTATTCGAGGGAATTTTAATGGACAAATTAACCATTGAAACAAAATCGAAAACGTATCCGATGTACATTGGGACTCAAATAATAAATCAACTTCCCCAGTTGATACAGGATACATGTAAACAGGTTTCAAAGGTACTCGTCATAAGTGATGAGTCTGTTGCAGCACTTTATTTAGATAAAGTGCTCGACATCCTTAAGCAACAATACGACGAGCCATTATCATATGTTATTCCTGCTGGGGAGAATGCAAAATCCTTTGAAGTGTATTATCAATGCCAGACCTTTGCGCTTGAAAAAGGATTGGACCGTTCTTCTGTGATCCTTGCATTAGGGGGAGGTGTTGTTGGGGACTTGGCAGGCTTTGTCGCAGCTACTTTTATGCGCGGCATTCCGTTTATCCAAATTCCAACAACATTACTTGCCCATGATAGTGCTGTCGGAGGTAAGGTTGCGATTAATCATGAACTAGGAAAGAACATGATAGGAGCATTTCATCAACCGAATGCGGTTCTATATGATATTGATTTAATGAAGACATTGCCTAAGATAGAGCTTCGCTCAGGATTTGCAGAGGTTATTAAGCATGGACTCATCTGGGACCCAGAATTTTATCGGTGGCTTACAGAGAAAATACAATCCCTTGATGATCTAAGAGGGGAAAAGCTCCAATATGCTGTTTTAAAGGGTGTAGCTGTTAAAGCTAAAGTTGTTTCTGAGGATGAGCAGGAAAAAGGACTCCGTGCCATTTTGAATTTTGGTCACACCCTTGGGCATGCAATTGAAGCGGAATCTGGGTATGGTAAGATTACCCATGGAGACGGGGTTGCTATTGGGATGATTTTTGCATTAAAAGTGAGCGAAAAAATCTTTCATATCGATCTAGCGTCTGAAAAGATTAGGGAGTGGTTCCGTTTATTTGATTTCCCTACAGCCATTCCTAAAGAACTAGACCGAGTAAAACTACTTGAGCGTATGAAGCACGACAAAAAAGCTACTTCTGGAAAAGTAAAAATGGTCTTGTTAAAAAATATTGGCGAAACTGTCATTGAGGATATTGGAGATGAACAACTCCTTCAACTCTTGAAGGAATTTCATTAAGAAGGTTGCCAGACACAGACGCAAAGGAGGGGCAAAGTTGATAAGGGGAATACGTGGTGCTACAACAATTGAAAATAATAATAAACAAGAAATATTAGCTGCAACTGAAAAACTTTTACGTGACATGATTTCTGAAAACAAAATTGACGCAGAAGATGTCGCGCAAATTGTATTTTCAGTAACAGATGATATTGATGCAGCTTTTCCTGCAGCGGCTGCAAGACAAATTGATGGTTGGTCATTTGTTCCGGTTATGAGCATGAGAGAGATTCCAGTTTCAGGATCACTGCCAATGTGCATTCGGGTGATGATGACGGTGAATACGACCGCCAAACAAGAAGAAATCCAGCATATTTACCAAGGTGGAGCCGTAGTGCTTCGACCAGACCTTATAACCGTCAAAGAAAATAATTAAAGACAATGCATTGACAAATAGGGAAAGCGTACGATAAGATAATTAAAACATTTAGTATAGTTAGAGTTTAGTGAGTTTTTAGTTAAGTTAGAGTTTAGTAAGTTTTTAGTTAAGTTTTTAGAGCAGAGTTTAGGGTAGATGAGAATGACGAGTTTAGCTGAGGTTAGCACAAGTTTATTATGTTTACTTCTACCCAAGGATACGTATGTGTCTTTGGGTTGTTTATTTTTATCGTTTTTTTATAAAAAGCGAATCCAATTTTTATATACCTCCTAAACCTCATTCTCCATAATACATGGAGGAGTGAGCCTATTGAATACGTATAATTTTTCCTCGTTTGAGTCCGATGCCAAACAATATCGGACGATTCCAATTGTCAAACGTTTCTTAGTTGATACGTTGACACCCATTCAAATTTTTCAAAACTTAAAAAATGAAGCATCCTTTCTACTTGAAAGTAAAGATCATGAATCGGATTGGTCGCGGTATTCATTTATCGGCTTAAAACCATTTCTGTTCATGAATGAAAAGAACGGTCATTATTATGTGAAAAACGAAAATCAACAGAGCTTAGTAAAAAAACAAACAATGAAGGAAGCCTTTAACTGGATCAAAGACTATCTTGTTTTAAAACCACTTGATATCGAAATTTCTTTTTATGGAGGGGCAGTTGGTTATATTGGCTATGATGCAATCTCAACTTTTGAAAAGGTTGAAGAGCACTCAAACAATGACTTAAATATGGAACGCTACCAATTTTTCTTTTGTGAAACAATTTTGGCGTTAGATCATCATTCACGTGAATTGATTGTCATTCATTTTGTACGACTAAATGGTGGCGAAGATAGACGGATTCAAAAAGCCGTTTTTGAACATGCCAATTCAAAAATCAATATGTATTTATCCCGAATTATCCAAAACAAAGAGCAAAGCGAAATGTTACTGCTCCCTAAACTACATGAAATCCCGAATGTGACAGATATCAAGACGAATTTTGAAAAACAGGATTTTCTAGATGCGGTTAATAAAATTAAAGACTATATCACCGCTGGAGATATTTTTCAGGCAGTTTTATCACAGCGTTTTGAGATTCCGGTTTCAGTAAGTGGATTCCAGCTCTATCGTGTCTTACGGATGGTAAATCCTTCACCTTATTTATTTTATATCAAAATCAATGACATTGAGATTGTCGGGAGTTCCCCTGAACGTTTAATTAAAATTCATAATAAACATCTTGAAATTCACCCGATTGCAGGGACAAGACGGAGAGGGAAGACGAAGGAAGAGGATGAAGCACTTGCAACAGAATTGCTTCAGGATGAAAAAGAGAAGGCAGAGCATTATATGCTAGTTGATTTAGCAAGAAATGATATTGGCAGGGTATCAGCGTTTGGTTCAGTTAAAACACCTGTACTTATGGAAATTGGTCGATTCTCACATGTTATGCACATTATCTCAAAGGTAACAGGTGAGTTAGATGAGAAAATTGACCCATTGGATGCATTACTTGCTGCCTTTCCAGCTGGAACTGTATCTGGAGCTCCCAAAATTAGAGCGATGCAAATACTTTCAGAACTTGAACCAACCGCACGAAACTTGTATGCCGGTGCCATTGCTTATATTGGATTTGATGGAAATATTGATTCATGTATTGCAATTCGAACAGCGATCATTAAAGATGGTGTGGCTTATGTCCAGGCAGGAGCGGGAATCGTCGCAGATTCGGTGCCTGAGCAAGAATGGATGGAAACGGTTAATAAAGCAAGTGCCTTGATTCAAACAATTCAACTGGCTAAAGAGGCTTTTGAAAAGGAGGATATTCATGTTTAAACAACTTTTAAATAAATGTATCAACGGCGAGGTTCTAACAGAAGAGGAAAGCTATCAAGTAATGGATGTAATTATGTCTGGAGAAGCAACGGCTAGTCAAATTGCGAGCTTGCTTTCGATTCTCCGTTTTCGTGGTGAAACCGCGGATGAAATTACAGGCTTTGCTAGAGCAATGAGAGAGCATATGATGCATTTAGATTATGAAAGTGATCAAGTGATTGATACGTGTGGAACAGGCGGGGACGGTGCGTCTACCTTTAATATTTCAACGGCATCAGCAATTGTTGTATCTTCCTTAGGAATAAAGGTTGCGAAGCATGGAAATCGAGCAGTCTCCTCAAAAAGTGGTAGTGCCGATGTTTTAGAGTATTTAGGTGTTGAAATACAATCAACTGGGGAAGAAGCTAAAAAGGCATTAAGTAAACGAAATATGAGCTTTTTGTTTGCTCCTATTTACCATGCTGCAATGAAGCATGCGGTTACACCAAGACAAGAAATAGGATTTCGTACCATTTTTAATCTATTAGGCCCAATGGCAAATCCAGCTAGATGTAAAAAACAGGTACTGGGAGTTTATTCAACAGATTATGCTGAAAAAATGGCAAATGCCCTTGGAAAGCTCGGTTCTGAGCACGTTTTATTCGTCTCAGGTCGTGATGGACTAGATGAATGCAGTATTACAACTGAAACAGATGTCGTGGAATTAAAAGATGGAGAGATTAAAAGATTTGTCCTGTCCCCTGAAGATGTTAACCTTCCACGTGGAAACATGAAAGATATTCAAGTTTCTTCTGTTGTTGAAAGTGCAAACCTATTACGGGATGTCTTATATAGTAAGGCTAATCAAAGTGCAACGAATATTGTTTTACTAAATGCTGGAGCTGCGATATATGTTTCAGGTAGGGTAAACAGTATTCGTGAAGGTGTGGAGTTGGCAAGAGAAGCAATTGTAACTGGAATTGCGAGAAATCAATTTGAACAACTAAGAAGTCGTGAGGTGGAGTACTATGCTAAATAAAATACTTGAACAAAAGAAAGTTGAAGTGGAAAACATCAACTATCCTGAAATAGATTGTGAGGTTGAAAGAAAGTCATTATACTCAGCACTTTCTAACCCAAATCGTTCACTTGGGATTATTGCCGAGGTGAAAAAGGCATCACCTTCAAAGGGAATCATACGCGAAGATTTTCATCCTGTCGCGATCGCTACTGAATACGAGGAAGCTAGAGCCGATGCAATCTCTGTGTTAACTGATGAGCGATTTTTTCAAGGTTCGATTAATTATTTAATGGACATTAAGAAAAAAGTAAACATTCCCGTGTTACGTAAAGACTTTATTGTCGATGCAAAGCAAATCAAACAAAGTGAAAAAATGGGGGCTGATGTTATTTTGTTGATTGGAGAAGCACTTGCTCCCAATCAATTACATGAATATTATTGTGAAGCCTATGAAAGGGGCTTAGAGTGTTTAGTTGAAGTCCATTCACGAGAAACGTTGGAACAGGTTTGCATTAATTTTACCCCAAAAATTCTTGGCATTAATAATCGAAATTTAAAAGTATTTGAAACTTCGATTACCCATACAGAAGAAATTGTGAAGGATGCTCCTTCAGACAGTCTAGTGGTTAGTGAAAGTGGAATTCATACACCACAGGATATTAGAGACGTTATTCGATATGGAGCAAAGGCAGCTTTAATTGGAGAAGCATTTATGAGAGCATCGTCTCCTGGAATCGGGATTAAACAAATGTTTGGTGAGGTTCCCTATGCAACAACCTCTCATTAAATATTGTGGGAATAAATCGTTAGAGGATGTACAGGTCGTTGCGAAAAGCAATGCTCATTATATCGGTTTTATTTTTGCGAACAGTAAACGTAAAGTAAATTCTGATGATGTCAATAAATGGTTGGGTAAAGTGGATTTACGGGATAAAAAAACGGTAGGGGTCTTTGTGAATGCGGAACTAAAAGAAATCAGAGAAGTATTGGCAAAAGTCCCATTATCCGTTATTCAATGCCATGGAACTGAGTCGGTTGAATTTATTAAACAAGTAAAAAACGAAACGGGTATATACGTATGGAAGGTCATTCATCATGATGATCAAGGTCTACAGACGATGAAGAAGTTTGCTGGTGTTGCTGATGGATATGTTGTTGATACAAAGGTTGCGAAGATGTGGGGTGGAACTGGTGTTTCGTTTGATTGGAAGTCCATCCCTTTCTATCAGCAGGAAGCAAAAGAACAGGGAGTTCCATGTCTCATAGCAGGTGGAATCGATTCTAACAATATCAAACAACTTCTTAGCTATGAGATTTCTGGATTTGATATCTCTAGTGGAATTGAACATGAAGGTAAAAAAGATGACACGATCATACAAACAATAGAGAAATGGGTGGATACATGTGTTGAACGTACCTAATAAAAATGGAAGATACGGTGATTTTGGGGGTAAATTTGTACCTGAAACATTAATGATGCCATTGGAGGAAATAGAAAAGGCTTTGGAAGAAGCTTATAAAGATAGAGAATTTCATAATGAATATATTCGTATTTTGAAAGAATACTCAGGACGCCCAACAGCACTTACTTTTGCTGACAATTTAACAAGAGAATTAGGTGGGGCGAAGATTTATCTGAAGCGTGAGGACTTAAATCATACCGGAGCCCACAAAATTAACAATGCAATTGGTCAAGCTCTCCTTGCCAAAAGAATGGGAAAGAAAAAAATCATTGCTGAGACGGGAGCTGGTCAGCATGGTGTAGCCGCTGCGACAGTTGCTGCAAAATTTGGGTTGGAATGTAAGGTCTTCATGGGTGTCGAGGACATTGAAAGACAAAAGCTTAATGTGTTCAGAATGAGACTTTTAGGTGCTGAAGTGATCCCTGCTACTAGTGGTAATCAAACATTGAAAGATGCAACAAATGAGGCAATTCGATATTGGGTTCAGCATTGTGAGGATCACTATTATATGATTGGATCGGTAGTTGGTCCACATCCTTATCCAAAAATGGTCCGTGATTTCCAACGAATTATCGGGGATGAAGCAAGAGAACAATTCCTAAAACGTGAAAGCAAGTTGCCAACTGCAGTAGTTGCTTGCGTTGGTGGTGGAAGTAATGCAATAGGGATGTTCTACCCGTTTTTAGAGGATGATGTTCGCTTAGTAGGTGCTGAAGCTGCTGGTAAAGGTGTCGAAACCTCCTTACATGCAGCGACAATTACAAAAGGTACAAAAGGTATTATTCACGGCTCACTCACGTTTCTTCTTCAAGATGAGCATGGTCAAATTACCGAACCATATTCGATCTCAGCTGGACTTGATTATCCAGGAGTAGGACCTGAACATGCTTATCTTGCCAGTAGTGGACGTGTTAAATATGAAAGTGTAACAGATAAGGAAGCACTCGATGCCTTGCAAATGCTAACTCGTGTTGAAGGGATTATTCCGGCAATTGAATCTGCGCACGCAATCGCAATCGCTATAGAAATGGCGAAAGAAATGTCACCAGAAAAATCCATTCTCATTTGTTTGTCAGGTCGTGGTGACAAAGATGTCCATTCCCTTATGGCATACCTAGAAGAAGGAGGAGCTACAGATGAACACAACCTTTACGAACCGATTGCCCAAGGCTGAAAAATTATTTATCCCATTTATCGTTGCAGGTGATCCACATCCTGATGTAACGATTGAAATTGCACTTTCCTTGCAAGAAGCCGGTGCTTCTATCCTTGAACTAGGAATTCCATATTCAGACCCATTAGCAGATGGACCTGTTATTCAAAGAGCCTCTGCTCGTGCATTGAAAAATGGAGTTACATTGGAAAATTCGATGAATCTTGTTTCGGAAATGAGAAAAAAAGGATTAAAAATTCCTGTAATTATCTTTACCTATTACAATCCTGTGCTACAATTAGGAGAAGAAAACTTTTTCGCTTTAGCGCGACAAAATGGTATAGACGGATTGCTAGTACCTGACCTTCCTTTTGAAGAAAGTGAAGATCTCAGAAGAAGATGTGAGAACGAGGGATTGAAATTTATTTCACTTGTAGCACCAACTTCTTCCAGCCGAATTGAAAAAATCGCCTCACATGCACAAGGATTCCTATACTGCGTATCATCTTTAGGTGTTACAGGTGTTAGAAATTCCCTGAACAATGAGGTATACTCATTTTTACAAGAGGTTAAACGATATAGCAATATACCAGTGGCAGTTGGGTTTGGTATCTCGAATTCTTCCCAAGTAGAAGCACTTAAGGACCATTGCGATGGGGTAATTATGGGAAGTGCCCTTATCCAAAAAATAGAAGAGCTTCTACCTGAATTAGTCAATGAGGAATCAAGAGCTACCGCCTTATACCATTTCAAGAATTTTATTAGAGATGTTTTGCAACCTATCAACTTTTTTCAGCAGAAGTCCTAACTTCTCTGAAAAAAGTTGAAGCCTCCGGCGGATGCCACGATTTTTTAAAGGAAATTTTTCAGCATTAACTGGCACTAAGCCCTCGCTGAGGGCAATTGCCAGTAAAAGCCTGATTGGTTCAACTATCAATCTGTGGGATAAAACTTCCACAGATTGAAGTTTCACTGTATCTCGCGTAAGATCAAAGACTAAGAACACCACTTCCTGTGGCAACGTCTTTGTGACCCACCTCGTGTGGGCCTAAAAAAATCTGGCGCAAATACGCCAAGGCGCATTTGATTAGAAGATAAGAGGTGTAGCTTGAAATGAATATCAAGGAACAATTATTGGATTTAAAACCATATCAACCAGGTAAACCGATTGAAGAAGTGAAACGGGAATATGGTTTGGAAAAGATTGTGAAACTAGCTTCAAATGAAAATCCATATGGATGCTCAGACAAAGCAAAAGAGGCAGTGAAAAATAGCTTAGATTCATTTGCGATTTACCCTGATGGCTATGCAACAGAGTTAAGAGAAAAGCTTGCAAAGCATTTAGGTGTTGAAGGCACACAGCTTCTATTCGGTAATGGATCAGATGATGTGATTCATATTATAACAGCTGCATTACTTGCACCTGGGAAAAATACAGTTATGGCGCATCCATCATTTTCTCAATATAAGCATAATGCAATTATTGAAGGAGCTGAGGTTCGTGAGGTTGAGCTAATCGATGGCCATCACGATCTTGATGGGATGCTTGGGCAAATCGATGAAAATACTGAAATTGTTTGGGTGTGTTCACCAAATAATCCTACAGGATTATATGTTAACACAGAAAAACTACATGCCTTTTTAAAACAAGTTCCAAGTCATGTTCTTGTTATTATGGATGAAGCTTATTATGAGTTTGCAGTAAATGAGCAGGATTATCCGAATACAGTTGCCTTATTAAATGAATATCCAAATCTTCTTATTTTAAGAACGTTTTCCAAAGCATATGGGCTTGGTGGACTCCGTGTTGGTTATGCGATCGGAAATCGTGATTTTATTAACAAAATTGAACCTGTTCGTCAGCCTTTCAATTCTAATCGCGTTGGTCAATTAGCTGCTGCAGCTGCATTGGATGATCAAGATTTCATTGCAGCATATGTTGAAAAAAATAAAAAAGGTCTGCAACAGTTCTATACATTCTGTGAGGAAAATAATTTAGCTTATTATCCTTCTTTTGGAAACTTCATTTTAATTAATTTTGAACAGCCAGGTGATGATGTATTTCACTATTTATTGGAACGCGGCTTCATTGTTCGTTCAGGAAATGCATTAGGCTTTCCAACTAGCATTCGAATAACCGTTGGCACAGAGGAACAAAACAGTGAACTCATAGCTTTACTTACAGAAATGCTGAAAAATCCAAAGAACTAAGACTATGGGGGTTAGAGCATAACCCCCATTTATTTGTTTCTATATTCGGTGGTGATGAAATGAATTCAAATGTGCTCGTAATTGGACTTGGATTAATTGGGGGGTCAATTGCGCTTGCGATAAAGAAAGAACATCCGGATACGACAATATATGGTTTTGATAAGAACAAAGAATCATCACTGCTAGCAAAAACATTAAAGGTGATTGATGAAGCTGTATTTGAGTTAGAGGATATTGTACATAAGTGTGACTATATTTTTATATCGGTTCCAGTCAAACAGACCATTGACATTATTCATGAACTTAGCTCCTATCCACTAAAAAAAGATGTCATTGTGACAGATGTGGGAAGTACGAAACAACAAATCGTTCAAATTGCAGATTCCATATTTGGAAATCTTGGCGTCACCTTTGTCGGTGGACATCCGATGGCAGGATCACATAAAAGCGGGGTTGTTGCTGCAAAAGAACATTTATTTGAAAATGCTTTCTATATATTTACCCCTCATAATGAGAAACCATCAAGTAACTTAGCAGTAAAACAGTTAAAAGTCTTATTAAACGGAACCAAAGCTAATTTTTTAATTATGACACCTGAAGAGCATGACCGTGTCGCTGGTGTAATTAGCCACTTCCCGCATATTGTTGCAGCAAGTCTTGTCCATCAAGCGCAAAAATATGATAAAGTAAATGAACTTGTTCGACCATTAGCAGCAGGGGGATTTCGAGATATTACTAGAATTGCATCTAGCAATCCATCAATGTGGCGTGATATATTATTACAAAATCGGAATGTATTGTTAGACCTTTTTGAAAAATGGATTGACGAAATGGAACAAATCCGAAATTTCGTGGCAAATGGTAAGGGTGATCATATTTATGATTATTTTATGGATGCCAAAAATTTTCGCGATGGACTGCCTACACGTACAAAAGGTGCGATTCCCTCGTTTTATGATTTATATGTTGATATTCCGGACTATCCAGGTATTGTTTCTGAAATTACTGGACTTCTTGCACAGGAAAGGATTAGCATTACAAATATTAGAATTATTGAGACACGAGAAGAAATCTATGGAGTGCTAAGGATTAGCTTCCAAAGTGACGAAGATCGTCAGAAGGCGAAAGTTTGTATTGAAAGTAAAACTAGTTACGATACATATAATGGTTAATGGAAAATGTTTTCTAGGGGTGGTATTTTGGATTTACTAAAACTACGTACAAATATTGCTGGTTTAAATGGTTCAATTGATATTCCAGGTGATAAGTCGATTTCCCATCGTTCAATTATGCTTGGAGCCATTGCACAAGGAAAAACGATTGTGGATAATTTTTTGCTCGGTGATGACTGTTTGAGCACGATTAGCTGTTTTGAAAAATTAGGTGTGAAAATTACACAGGAGCATAATCACATAGAGATAGAGGGAGCGGGCTTCGTTGGGCTACGTGAGCCAGCTGAGGTATTAGATACTGGAAATTCAGGAACGACGACTAGATTAATGGTGGGTCTTCTTTCTGGTGTGCCTATTCATACTTGCATGATTGGTGATGAGTCGATTGCCAAAAGACCAATGAAACGTGTTACAGAGCCACTCCGTCAAATGGGGGCTAAAATTGACGGTAGAGAAGACGGCAATTTTACACCATTAGCGATTCGTGGTGGCTCCTTAGAGGGGATAAACTATATTTCTCCTGTAGCAAGTGCACAAGTGAAATCGTCGATACTGTTAGCTGGTTTGAACGCTACAGGTACAACATCAGTTACGGAGCCTCATAAATCGAGAGACCATACTGAACGCATGCTACGTGCCTTCGGTTGCGAGGTTGAAGAAGATGGTCTTATCGTAAAACTAAAAGGTGGTCAAAAGCTAACAGGGACAAATATTGAAGTGCCTGGAGATATTTCCTCTGCCGCTTTTTTCCTAGTTGCGGGAGCGATTGTACCAAACAGTCGAATCACGTTAAAAAATGTAGGCATGAATCCGACGCGAACAGGAATTATTGATGTTTTAGTAAACATGGGAGCTCGTCTTGAGATTGGTAACGAAAGAATCAAGAATAATGAACCTATTGCTGACTTAACCATTCAGACTTCCGAGTTAACAGGGATTGAAATCGGTGGAGACATTATACCTCGTTTGATTGACGAAATTCCAGTTATCGCTCTATTAGCTAGTCAAGCGAAAGGAAAAACGGTTATCAAGGATGCAGCGGAATTAAAAGTGAAGGAAACAAATCGTATCGATACTGTTGTCGGGGAGCTTTCTAAACTAGGTGCAGTGATTGAACCTACCGATGATGGAATGATTATTTATGGTGATCAAAAACAATTGACTGGTGGCGAAGTACATAGTCATGGTGATCACAGGATTGGGATGATGCTTGCTATAGCTGCGTGCATTGCAAATGATGAAATGTATTTATCTGATTCTGAATCCATTTCTGTTTCATACCCAAGTTTTTTTGAACATCTAAATAGATTAATTGGAGAAAACTAATGCATAATGACCCATGGAACCTAAATTCCATGGGTTTTTCCGTAATTATAAGAATAATTAACATACATCCTCCGCTTTTCGCATAGCTTGTCTTAAGAAGATTTGTCCATTTTTATGCGAAAGGGGAGGTTTGATGCCATATATATTAGAAAAAGCGAATGTTCTTAAGGATAATAAAGTCATCACATGCTCGTTACTTATAAAAAACCAACGCATTGATTATATGAAAGAAAACCTCAAAAGACTTTCATTTATGAAAACAAACTTATCACAATATTTATTAACACCTGGCCATGTCATGATAAATTACTCCTTTACGAAAGAATATTCATTTCGATCATTTAAGAAAGAAATGACGGACAACTATTTACGAAAAGGTTGTACAACCTTACTTGTGATAAGTGATGTAATGAATGAGCATGAAATAGCCCGATCCCTTACTAACACAAAACATTTTTTGTTAAATTGCCCTATTGACTATTATTTAGGTGTCCGTATTCCACTCGATAGCCTAACACCATCTTTCCTTGTTGCATGTAGACGAAAAAAAATCCCGGTAATTATCGTCACAATAAATAAAGTTGATGATTTATATAACGTACCATGGGGCTGGATTAGGGAATCCTATCATTCTTATCGAATTCCAATTATCCCAGAGTGGAAAATGAAGGAAAAAACCGTTTTTACTAATAATGGAAAGGAACTGATTTGGAAAGAGATCACCGACGATAATCGTATCCCGACAATTCCTTTCTGTCCAAGCGAGGATATACCACTGCCCATAGATATGTTAAAAAAGATTGGCATCTACCCTGATAAAGGCGATATTCGCGTTGGTGGGGAACTGGATTACAATCTGTATGAACATGATGCTATAAGCTATTCAGTTGATGAAAAGCCAACTCTCGATTATCATAATCTTATACCAACTATCACCATGCATAAGGGGAATTTTACAAAAGTAGGCGACAAGGTATACTTTCGTTCCGGATTCGGTAATGAATGTAAAGTAAAAAAACCTGGTTATTTTGTTTCTTCTTATGATAATGAAATATTGGTGAATGAGAGATAGATATGAGGAGTTAATAAATTTATGCATAAAATAGAGAACGCCATTCAGTTAGTTGAAGATGGAAACGTAGAAGAAGGACTTAAAGCCTTAAAACAACTTAGAGAATACTCAAATGATGATGAGAAATACACAATTGCTGAGCATTATTATAAATGGGGCTTTGTCGAGGATGCAAAAGAAATTGTAGAAGAATTAATATCACGCTACCCTGATGAAGGAGAATTATTTGTTTTTTTAGCAGAAATCCTAATTGACCTTGATATGGAAGAGGAAGCAATCAATATTTTAGAACAAATTGCAGAGGATGACCCCGTTTACTTAGAATCCCTTGTTTTACAAGCCGATTTGTTCCAAATGCAGGGTTTATTTGAGGTTAGTGAACAAAAGCTTCTGTTAGCAAAGGAAAAATCCAATGATGAAACGATCATTGACTTTGCTCTAGCCGAATTGTATTTAAGTCATGGCGAATACAATAAAAGTATTCCGTATTATGAGAAAGTTTTACAGAATGGTGACGAAATAGCAGGTGTAAATGTTAACGCCCGAATTGCGGAAAGTTATAGTACAACAGGTAAGTTCGAAGAAGCTCTACCGTATTATGAGGAAGCCATCAAAAAACAAGAAGATAGTAATACATTATTTGGCTTTGGTGTAACAGCATATCAAGCGAAATACTATAAAAAAGCAATTGAAGTTCTGGAGCGCCTTAAGGAACTTGACCCGGACTATTCTTCTCTTTATCTATATCTTGCTAAGGCATATGAAGAAGAAGCTAGCTTGATGGAAAGCTTTAAGGTCTTATTAGAAGGTCTTGAAGTGGAATCATTAAATAAAGAACTTACTTTCTACGCTGGTAAAATATCTATGATGCTAGGTGATAAGGAAAATACAGAAAAATACCTTCGTGCGGCTGTGGGAATTGACCCAGGTTACGTGGAAGCAACCTTGCAGCTTTCAAAGTTTTTATTACAGGAAGAAAGATTTGAGGATGTCGTGGAATGCCTTGAATCTGTTATGAGCTACGGAGAGTATGATGAACAATTCGAGTGGGATCTCGGTTTTGCAAAAAATAAATTAGAACAATATTCGGATGCATTAAACCATTACCGTCGTGCATATACTTCTTTTAAAGAAACTCCAGAGTTTTTAGAAGAGTTTGGTTATTTCTTAATGGAGGATGGAAAAAGACAAGAGGCTGTCGAAGTATTTAAGGAACTCCTAAAGCTTGACCCAATGAAGTATGAAATTGAAGCATACATTTCTGAACTGGAGTAAATTAAAGTTTTCATGTTAAGAAGGATTTTTTAATGTGATTGTTGAAGTATATCAGTATATTATCATTATTACTACTCAATACTAGCAGAGGAGGGAAGCGTGCGATGACTACCCCTGTATCTGTCAACGAGAAAAAAGACTTCATACGCTGGTTTCTAAATAATTATCAGCTAAAACGAAGAGAATGTGTTTGGATTTTAAACTATTTAATGAGCCACGACCAACTCATGAAAAATGTTCATTTTGTTGAGCAGGCTCAATATTGCCCTCGAGGAATTATTATGTCAACGCATTGTGTGGATGATGTACCATTCCGTTTTTATAAGGAAAATGTCATGACAACGGATGCTGAAAAGTCATTTCATGATATACGCCTTAACAGGGAAGAAGAAATTTATATTCAACTTAATTTCAGATCCTCCTTCCATTCTCCTAATTATGTGGCTGTACTTGAAGAGAATCCATATATGCCAAAGCATCTTCAGGTGAATGAGCAGGATAAAGAGCTTGCGAAAAAGTTTCTTGATCAGTCCATTCATATGTTTCAAAAAGAGCATCTGTTAAAGCGAATTGATGAGGCGCTTGACAGACAGGATGAACCAGAGTTTAAAAGGCTAACTGAAAAGCTTAAACAACTATAAAATAGAAAAAGCTTACCTTAGAAGGGGCTGACAACGGGTCAGTCTTTTTTATTTACCCTAAATATGGTATGGTAGTTTGGGAGTTTGGCTAAAGATTCTTAATAAAGAAGTGAATATAGTTTAAGTACAGCAGAAGGGAAAGGATGCAGACAAAATGAAATGGATAACGAAGGATATGGATGTCTATTTACAAGCTAAGGAATATGTTGATACAGCAGTTATTCCATTGATTCCAGTATCACTTGAAGGAAATTTAAAAAATACCGTTTCAATGGGCGAGTTCATTACCATTCTTTCAAATGAAGTAGAACGACAATTTAAAGGAAGAATTATACTATTTCCGTCCTTTACGTATTCAAATGGTGAAGTGTTAGAATTGGCTAGTAAACGTTTAAATCAGTGGACAAGCGATTTGAACAGTGGTGGTATGAAGCATACCATATTTATTACATCAGATAGCAGCTGGAAGCAAGTAGAATCAGATTTAAATGGATCACTTATATGGCTGCCAACTTTACCACTTGAATACGTCGAAGAAAAATACAAGCAAACCATGCTTCAGGATCAAATGAAACAGCTTGTTACACTATTCACGAACATCTGGCAAAGGTAATCTTCAACATTATGTGACTATAACAATAAAAAATTCCTGACATTTCCAAAGAAAGTCACATAGTTGCCACTGTTTCGGCAAATCCTATTATTGACCTGTACCAAATATTGATATATCATGAGAATGTCCTAGTTTTTAATGTGTACAATTATGTCCGGAGTGGACTTAGCTTAGCATAGAGGGGGGAAAAAAATGAGCGAGAATAAACAACGGGTTTCAAGACGTCAATTTCTGAACTATACTCTAACAGGTGTAGGTGGTTTCATGGCAGCTGGGATGTTAATGCCTATGGTCCGCTTTGCAATTGACCCATTACTTCAACCAGAAGCTGAACATGACATGGTACAAGTAGTGAGTGTTGATAAGATTACGAAAGAACCCCAAAAATTTGATTTCAAAATAAATCAAGTTGATGGATGGTATGAATCAGAAGTTTCAAATTCAGCGTGGGTTTATAAAAATGATAACGGCGACATCATCGCATTATCACCAGTATGTAAACACCTAGGCTGTGCTGTTTCTTGGGCTGAGGATCCAGGTAACCCGGATCGTTTCTTCTGTCCTTGTCACTATGGTTTATATGAAAAGGATGGTATGAACGTACCTGGCACACCACCAATGGGCCCATTAGATGTATTTGATAGTCAAGTGAAAGATGGTTATTTATATTTAGGGAAAACAAAACCAAACCCTGTAGGAGGAGCGTAATCAATGTTAAATAAGATTTTTGATTGGGTTGACGAACGACTTGATATTACTCCTCTCTGGGCAGATATTGCAGACCATGAGGTTCCTGAGCATGTAAACCCCGCGCACCACTTTAGCGCATTTGTATACTGCTTTGGAGGACTTACCTTTTTTATCGTCGTCATCCAAGTATTATCTGGTATGTTCTTAACAATGTACTATGTTCCAGATATCATCAATGCATGGAATTCTGTTTACTATTTACAAAACGAAGTAGCGTTTGGACAAATTGTTCGTGGAATGCATCACTGGGGAGCAAGTCTTGTAATCGTTATGATGTTCTTACATACCCTGCGTGTATTTTTCCAAGGTGCTTATAAAAAGCCACGTGAGCTAAACTGGATTGTTGGAGTATTAATTTTCTTTGTTATGTTAGCTCTAGGTTTAACAGGTTACTTATTACCTTGGGATATGAAAGCGTTATTTGCAACAAAGGTTACAATTCAAATTGTTGAATCTGTTCCACTTATAGGGCCTTATTTAAAGACTCTAATTGCGGGGCATCCTGAGATTATTGGTGCACAAACACTAACCCGTTTCTTTGCGATTCATGTATTCTTCTTACCAGCAGCATTATTCGGTTTACTAGCTGCTCACTTTATCATGATTCGACGTCAAGGTATTTCTGGTCCACTATAGGATGCAAGCCACTGACTTCTAATTTTGAAGTGTAAAGGATTAGCATCTTTAATGAACTACCTTAGAGTAAAAAGATTTGGGTATTTTTGAAAAATTTAATGAATAGTACTATCTCTTTTGAATGAAAATTCTCTAAAAAGGAGGGGGACCGATTATGCATCGTGGAAAAGGAATGAAATTTGTTGGGGACTCTCGTGTTCCTGTAAGTAATAAAAAACATATTCCTAAGGATTACTCGGAGTATCCAGGGAAAACAGAAGCATTCTGGCCAAACTTCCTCTTAAAAGAATGGTTAGTTGGTTCTGTTTTCTTAGTCGCGTTTTTATGTTTAACAGCAGCACATCCGTCACCACTTGAAAAAGTCGCTGATCCTACTGCTGCAGGATATATTCCACTACCAGACTGGTATTTCTTATTCATGTACCAATTGATTAAATACACATATGCATCTGGTGATTTTAACGTTATTGGTACACTTGTAATTCCTGGACTTGCATTTGGAGCGCTTTTACTTGCACCATTCTTAGATCGTGGTCCTGAACGTAGACCATCAAAGCGTCCAATCGCTACAGGTATGATGCTTTTAGCATTTGCTTCAGTTGCATACTTAACATGGGAATCTGCTTCTCATGTTGACTGGGAAGCAAGAGCTGAATCTGCGAAAATAGTAGCAGAGGCAGAAATTGATAAGGAATCTGAAGGCTATGCGATTTATTCAGCTCAAAGCTGTATTGGATGTCACGGTCAAGACCTTGAAGGAGGTCCAGCTGGAAAGGCGCTAGTCGATAATGGATTATCTCCTGAGGATATTGCGAGGATCGCTAGAGAAGGACAAGGTAATATGCCTGCTAACGCCTTTGAAGGATCTGACGAAGAATTACAAAAGCTTGCTGAATTTATTTCAAGTGTAACTTCTAAATAATCAAACATAAAGCTGACTTTTAAGGGTCAGCTTTTTTTATTCGTTTTTTTCTTGACAAGGTAACTGCTTTTAAGAGAATCTTGAGGTAAGAAAATAGGAAAGTTGGTACATAGATGAAATGGATTACATATTTAATGGGGCAACCCTGGGTGCTCTGGATTTTATTACTTATAAACATTCCAGGGACTATCTACGGATATGTTTGGTATGAAAGTCAACTAAACATTACTCCACCAAAATTTTTAATCTTTGTTCCAGACAGCCCAACGGCAAGCTTGTTTTTTTGTTTTGTGTTAATCGCCTTTTTGCTCAAAAGGAATTGGCCGCTTATTGAAGCGTTGGCAATTGTAACCCTTTTTAAATATGGGATTTGGGCAGTGGTCATGAATATTCTTACTTATTTTGTTGACGGTTTGGATATTTATGGGTATATGTTGATTTTTTCTCACCTCGGGATGGCAATTCAAGGACTATTATACGCACCGTATTATCGCATAAAGCCAATCCATTTAGTGATCGCAGCCGTATGGACCTTACATAATGATGTAATTGATTATGTTTTCTTTATGATGCCAAGATATAGTGTACTCGATCAATATATTCCACAGATCGGCTATTTTACATTTTGGTTAAGTATGGTTTCCATCCTCATTACTTATTTACTTTGTATAAAAAAAGATCGCTATCAACTAGAACTTCAATAAATAAGTGGTCTACTCTTGTCCAATCTATCATACATTTTAATAGATGTTTGAGGAGGGACAAGTATGAAAATTTCTAGAATTATATGCATTATTTGTTTTATAGTTATGATTCATCCTATATCCATAAACGCTACCTCCAATGAAGAAAATTGGGATAAGCTTGATCAAATATCTGACCAAGCCCTACAAATGGTAAAGCAGGAAAGATACCAGGATGCTAAGCAATTGTTAATACATTTTTCAAATGAATTCCTTCGAATGAATCAGCGTGACCAATCTTTTTCAATGGATGAACTACGGATCATTACATTAACTCATGAATCAGCCTTTGAAGCAGTTACATCTAATTCACTCGGTTTTGAAGAAAGAGTCAATCGTGTTACTCAATTTCGTTTAGTGGTGGATGCGATGAGGTCTGAGTATCAGCCAATGTGGACAGAATTGGAAGATTCTATAATGACGACGTTTGACAAAATGAAGGAAACGATTGAAGAAGGTGATCAGGAAACATTTAATTACTTGCTGACTATCTTTCTATCAAAATATAATATCATTCATCCGAGTATTACTGTGGATATCACTCCTCAAGATGTTCAAAAAATAGATTCTCACATTGCGTTCTTAGATACGTACCGTAACGAAGACCTGAAGACCGCTACTAGAATACAACAGCTTGAGCAAATGGAATTAGATCTAAAAAATATGTTTGAGCGTATGACAGAGGATGACGCTGATCCGTCACTGATTTGGGTGATGATTTCAACAGGTGGGGCGATTATTCTTACATTAATCTATGTAGGCTGGAGAAAATATAAAGGTGATAAGCAAAAACGCCAAAAACAGAGAGATTACGAAGACCGCTGACAGTGGGACATATCCCACTGTTTACTTTTAGAGATTTTTGTAAGCAAGACAATTGACATTGAGCGAGTCTGTATCTAAAATTAAATTATACTATAATTTGGAGGAACAAAAATGATTCTAGTTTATTTTGCTTTGATCATTATCATTCCGATATATGCACAAATTAAGGTGAAGAGTGCATATAAGAAGTATTCACAAATTCCTTCTTCATCAGGTATGACTGGTGCAGAAGTAGCAAGAAGAATACTTGATCAAAATGGATTATATGATGTGAGAATCGAAGAAACACCAGGTTTACTTTCAGACCATTATGACCCAAGAACAAAAGTCGTTCGACTTTCAACGAACAACTATTATGGAAATTCTATCGCTGGTGCAGCAGTTGCAGCCCATGAAGTTGGTCATGCGATTCAAGACCAACAAGATTATGCATTCCTTCGTTTCCGTCATGCACTTGTACCGGTAGCGAATATTGGATCGAACTTTTCGTGGATTTTAATTATTGCTGGTATTATTTTTACAATGTCGAATTTAATTCTAGTAGGAATTATCTTTATGGCAGCAGCTGTGTTATTCCAACTTGTTACACTTCCAGTTGAATTCAATGCATCATCAAGAGCGATGAACGAAATTGTTTCTGCAGGTGTCATTCGAAACGACGAAGAACGTGAAACAAAGAAAGTACTAAACGCAGCAGCCCTTACCTATGTTGCAGCAGCAGCAGTAGCGGTACTTGAACTATTGAGATTGATCCTAATATACACAGGTATGACTCGAGAAGAATAAAAAACGAAAGCCGGTTACCCAATGTGGATAACCGGCTTTATTCATGTTAGTTTTGCTCATTTGACCAATTTGTGAGTGAGCTAAAATTCAAATTGATCACCGCTCAATCGGCTTTTTATTCTCATCCAACGTAAACCCTTCTCCAAGCACATCGTGGACATCACTAACTGAAACAAAAGCATGTGGATCAACTGAGATAATCACTTGCTTTAAACGACCTACTTCACTTCTTCCGACAACACAATATAAGATATGCTTCTCCTGCTTCGTATACGACCCCATTCCCTTTAAGATCGTTACTCCCCGATCCATCTCATGTAATATCTTTTCAGCAATCTCATTATTCTTCTCTGAAATAATCATAGCGCCCCTAGCGGCATAGGCACCTTCCTGCATGAAATCAATCACTCGTGCCCCAATAAAAACAGCAAGCAGGGTGTACATAGCCTCACGATAAGAAAGATAGAAAATGAGAGAAACCGTTATCACCACTGCATCAAATAAGAACATCGTACGCCCCATTGGCCAGCCAACATATTTTCGTACAAGCCTTGCGATGATATCAACACCACCAGTTGTACCACCATATCGAAAAATAATACCTAGACCAACTCCAATAAACACACCGGCAAATAACGCTGCCAACACTAGGTCGCCATCAAGTGGAATATCAAATTGATAACGTTGAAAGAACCATAAAAATATTGAAACACTTACTGTACCGATGAGTGTATAATAAAATGCAATACGACCAAGTAGCTTCCAACCTAGAAAAAACAATGGAACATTTAAAATCAAGTTTGAATAGGACGGATCAAATTTAAATAAAAAATAAAGCAAAAGTGTAATTCCTGTAAAACCGCCCTCTGCTAGATTATTTTGCATATTAAAATGCACAATCCCAAACGAAAAAATGGCGGAACCCAGCAAAATGAATATAATATTTTTTATTGAAAACTTCAAAGTTAAATACCCCCGGAATAGAAATAATTGCCACTTTATTATAAAGTATGGGTGAAAAACAAACAAATCATGTCGTATAAAAGAATTATTTGTCAAAAAGCTATATTTTAAGCTAACATAAGAATAGAAACAATAGAGGTGATAGTGATGGCAGATAAAACGATGAAACAGCTGCAACAAGAGGTAGATGCATACATAGGACAATTCAAAGAAGGTTATTTTAGTCCGCTAGCATTACTGGCTAGGTTGACTGAGGAACTAGGGGAACTTGCGAGAGAGGTTAATCACTACTACGGTGAAAAGCCTAAAAAAGATACAGAAACGCAAAAAACAGTGGCTGAAGAAACAGGTGATTTGTTATTTGTTCTGATTTGTCTTGCAAATTCCTTGAACATTGACCTTGAAGACGCACATAATACTGTTATGAACAAATTTAATACAAGAGATAAAGATAGATGGACACGTATTGACACAAATTAATAAGGGGGAATACATACATCATGGATACAATCAAAATCGTAGTTGCAGGTCCGAGAGGTAGAATGGGAAAAGAAGCAGTTGCCCTTGTTCAAGAAACAGAAAATTTTTCTCTAGTAGGGGTAGTTGATCGAAAAAACAATGGTCAGTCATTAAGTGATGTAGAAGGGTTTTCAAATGTAAATGCTCCGATTTTCACGGATATTATAGAGTGCTTCTCAGAAACAAAACCAGACGTCTTGATTGATTTAACAACACCTGAAACAGGTAAATACCACACTGAGGTTGCTATTGAACACGGGGTTCGCCCAGTAGTAGGAACAACAGGCTTTACGAAAGAAGAATTAGATAGACTGTCGCAAATGGCGGAGGAACGGAAGGTAGGCGCTATTATCGCACCTAATTTTGCTGTCGGTGCTGTACTAATGATGAAGTTTTCACAAATGGCTGCCAAGTATTTTCAAGATGTGGAAATAATTGAGCTTCACCATGACCAAAAGCTTGATGCGCCCTCTGGGACAGCTGTTAAAACAGCTGAATTATTGACAACAGTTAGAGAATCAAAGCAACAAGGACATCCTGATGAAAAAGAAACAATGCAAGGAGCTAGAGGTGCAGAGTACGATGGGATTCGCATACATAGTGTACGCTTACCGGGACTTGTTGCGCATCAAGAAGTGATGTTTGGTGGTAATGGACAAATGCTTTCCATACGCCATGATTCATTTAACCGTACATCCTTCATGTCAGGTGTTAAATTATCAGTTGACACTGTAATGAATCTTGATGTTTTAGTATATGGGTTAGAAAATATCATCGAATAAGGGGATACATAACTATGAAAATTGCTCTAATTGCTCACGATAAAAAGAAAAATGACCTAGTACAGTTTTCAACAGCTTATACATCTATTTTAGAACAACATGAATTATTCGCGACAGGCACAACAGGCTTACGCATTTCTGAAGCTACTGGACTCCAAATCCACCGTTTTCAATCTGGACCACTAGGCGGTGACCAAGAAATTGGGGCGATGATTGCAAATAATCAAATGGACATGGTGATCTTTTTTAGAGACCCACTAACTGCACAGCCACATGAGCCAGATGTTTCTGCATTGATTAGACTATGTGATGTGTATTCTGTTCCATTAGCAACAAATATGGGAACGGCAGAGGTACTTATACACGGACTTGAAAAAGGATTTTTTTCATGGCGTGAAATCATACGTGAAAGACAAGAAGGCGGTAATCAATAAGCTTTCGAATCTTTAGCAGTATCTGTCTTTGTAATTCATGTAGAAGTGGGAGATTCTTCAATGAAACTTAAAATCGGGATCACCTGTTATCCTTCAGTTGGGGGATCGGGTATCGTTGCAACAGAGTTAGGGAAGTTGCTTGCAGAAAAAGGACATGAAATCCACTTTATTTCTTCAAGTCTTCCATTCCGTTTAAACAAAATATACACAAATATTTATTTTCATGAGGTAGAAGTGAATCAATATTCGGTATTTAAATACCCGCCTTATGATTTAGCTTTAGCAAGTAAAATGGCAGAGGTAACAAAAAGGGAGAAACTTGATCTATTGCATGTTCATTATGCTATCCCACATGCTGCATGTGCGTATTTAGCAAAGCAAATGGTGGGTGGGGATGTTAAAATTGTGACCACCCTTCACGGAACTGATATTACAGTTCTCGGATATGATCCATCTTTAACTGAACTTATTCGGTTTGGAATCGAACAATCTGACGCTGTGACGGCTGTTTCTAAATCACTTGTCGAACAAACCTATGAATTAATTGAGCCAAAAAAAGAGATTAAAACGATTTATAATTTTGTAGACGAAAAAATTTACTACAAACGAAAAGTGGATGATTTACGAGAACAGTATGGGATACAAGAAGATGAAAAAGTAATTATTCATGTATCTAATTTTCGAAAGGTAAAACGTGTTCCTGACGTTGTTCAAGCATTTAACTTGATTCAAAAAGAAGTGAAATCCAAGCTATTATTGGTTGGGGATGGACCTGAATTAACCACTGCTTGCAAATTAATTAATAAGTTTGGACTAAATGATAAAGTTCTGCTTTTGGGAAAACAAGAAAACCTTCCAGAACTATATTCAATTAGTGACTTGAAGCTTTTATTATCTGAAAAAGAAAGTTTTGGACTTGTTTTAATTGAAGCAATGGCCTGCGGGGTTCCAACAATTGGGACAAACACTGGAGGTATTCCAGAGGTCATTGATGAAGGTCTAGATGGCTATATTTGTGAACTTGGGGATATTGAAGACATCGCAAACAAATCAATCGCATTATTAAAGGATTCCGACTTACATAGAAAAATGTCTAATCAGGCAATCCGCTCTGTCCAACAAAAGTTTAATTCTGAGCGAATTGTGAATGATTATGAGGATTTATATTATTCGATCCTAGATAATAAACGTTGAAAGGGGATCTCGTTGATGGATGAACCTTTTGTAAAAGCAAAAGCAATACTTACTACTTTACATAAAAATGGCTATGAAGCTTATTTTGTCGGGGGTTCAGTCCGTGATTATCTTTTACAACGACCGATTGGTGATATCGATATTGCAACTTCTGCACGCCCAGAGCAAATTATGGCTATATTTCCAAAAACCATTGATGTTGGTGCTGTTCATGGAACAGTAATAGTTTTACATAATGATGAACAATATGAAGTGACAACATTTCGAACAGAGGAGGGGTATGATGACTACCGGAGACCTTCTCATGTTGAATTTGTCACTTCCCTTCACGAGGACTTAAAAAGAAGAGATTTTACAATGAACGCAATTGCGATGACGATTGATGGAAACATTATCGATCCTTTCGAAGGAAAGAAAGCAATTGAAGAGAAACGAATTCAAACTGTAGGTGACCCTAACGATCGTTTTTTTGAAGATGCGCTTAGGATGATGAGGGCTGTTCGATTTTCAAGCCAATTGTCCTTTTTATTATGTAAGGAAACGGAGTCAGCCATCAAGGAGAATGCTCCTTTATTAAAAAAGATTTCAGTTGAGCGAATTACGATAGAATTTGAAAAATTACTTAGAGGCCAGAGTTGCCAAGAATCTATTCCGATCTTAGTTAATACTAATTTGTTTCACTATTTACCAGACTTTACGGATGAAATTCAAAGTTTAGAACGTTTTTCCTTATATAAATGGAATCAACTTCAAGAAAGAGCTGAATATTGGACGCTTGTTTGTTGTTTATTGGAAAAAGACGATTTAAAAGCATTTTTACGACAATGGAAATTGCCGAATAAAATAATTGAACAGGTTGTAAAAAATAGCACCTTTCTGAAAAAAGTCCTTCAAACAGGCTGGAGCAAACGTCTATTATACGATTGTGGGGCAGAATGTATGCAACAGATAGAGCGCGTATTAGAAGTTTTAGGGTTTCATCAAGAAGTGTCACCATTTCAGGAATTTAATAAATTGCCCATTAAACAACGTTCCGAGCTAGATATTACGGGTGAAGATCTTTTACTCTGGTACAAACAAAAACCAGGTAAATGGGTAGCAGATCTTTTTGAAATAGTTGAAAATGGAATTCTGGAATATAAAGTTGAAAATAACAAGGAAAAGATAAAGGAGTGGCTTCTATCGTGCGATCAGAAATAAGAAAGAAATTGTTAGAAGTCTTCTCTAGTGCCAACGGGGAGTTTATTTCTGGACAAAAACTAAGCGAGCAACTTGGGTGCTCGCGTACAGCCGTATGGAAGCATGTTGAAGATTTACGAAATGAAGGATATGAATTAGAGGCCGTTCGAAAACTGGGTTATCGTATTATAACGAAGCCAGATAAAATTAGTGGCAATGAAATTCAGCTAGGCCTTGAAACTACAAGTTTAGGGCGAAATATTCATTTTGAGGAATCGGTAACCTCTACCCAGCAAATTGCCCATAAATTAGCGTATGAAGGTGCTGTCGAAGGTACACTTGTTGTAGCAGAAGAACAGACAATTGGACGCGGCAGATTAGATCGGGCATGGTATTCCCCTAAACATACCGGAGTCTGGATGAGTATGATTTTAAGACCACAAATACCACCATCAAAAGCGCCGCAATTAACTTTATTAGCAGCAGTGGGTGTCGTCCAAGCAATCCAGGAAGTGACAGGTTTGGAGCCAGATATAAAATGGCCCAATGATATTTTAATTCACCAAAAAAAACTTGTAGGCATTTTAACAGAGCTTCAAGCTGAAACAGATCGAATTAATTCAGTCATTATTGGTATTGGAATTAACGTGAATCAAGAATTGAGTCAATTTCCTGAGAATCTACATACCATTGCGAGTTCACTAGCGATTGAAAAAGGCGAGAAAATTGACCGTGCCAAATTAATTCAGGTGATTTTATTAAAAATTGAAAAGTTGTATAAGGAGTATTTACAGCATGGCTTCAAAGTTGTCAAGCTTTTATGGGAAAGCTATGCGACAAGTATAGGAAAGCAGATCATTGCTAGAACTCTATCAGGCTCGATTGAAGGAAAAGCGATTGGCATCAATGAGGAAGGTGTTTTACTCCTTGAGGATGCAGCAGGGATGGTTCATCATATCTATTCGGCTGATATCGAACTCCCTAAAAAATAAAGTGTAGAAAAGAATGTGAATTTTATATATAATTCAAAGTAATGGGTGGTATCCGTTTTGGAACTACACCAAGCTTTTACTTTTAACAATGCAATACACAATTGTATTCTGCCTTGATCCAATGGACTGGGACAGAGGGATGAAATTTACCGAACTTATTCATGTTTAATCCTTCTTTCTCTATTTGAAAGAAGGATTTTTTACTTTATTTACGCAAAAGACTACCACGAATCGGTCTTTTCATCTCCTCTTTTTAGGAAACCTCAAGGGATTCTTGAGCAAGGCGCCATTAAAGAAGGGTTGTTTACTTTCTAAAAGCCAAAAGGAGGAAAAATGATGAAACAAACAACAGAATTTTTGAAAATGAAACAAAGGAAAGAGCCAATTGTTATGTTGACAGCTTATGATTATCCATCTGCTAAGCTTGCAGAAGAAGCCGAAGTGGATATGATCCTTGTCGGTGATTCATTAGGGATGGTTGTATTAGGCTATGATTCTACTATTCCAGTAACAGTAGATGATATGATTCATCATACGAAGGCCGTAAAACGTGGGGCAAAGGATACATTTATTGTAACGGATATGCCATTTATGTCTTATCATGTTTCGCGTGCTGAAACGTTGAAAAATGCAGCACGAATTATTCAAGAATCAGGAGCCCATGCTGTTAAAGTTGAGGGAGCAAAGGACGTTATCTATACGATTTCAGCTTTAACAGAAGCAGGAATTCCTGTCGTTGCACATCTTGGCTTAACACCACAGGCAGTAGGAGTATTAGGTGGCTATAAGGTGCAAGGAAAAGATGCAGAAAGTGCAAGACAGTTAATTGAGGATGCAAAAAAAGTCGAGGAAGCAGGAGCTCTTGCAATAGTCTTAGAATGTGTACCGAAACAATTAGGTGAAGAAGTGACAAACAGCGTTTCAATTCCTACAATTGGTATTGGTGCTGGAAACCAAACGGACGGTCAAGTTCTTGTATTTCACGATGTGATTTCATATGGGGTTGATCGTGTTCCTAAGTTTGTAAAACAATATGCTTCAGTGAATGAACCAATCTTACGAGGACTCTTAAATTATGTGGATGAGGTAAAAACACGCTCATTCCCAGAAGAAAAAAATACGTTCACAATGAAAGAAGAAGAGCTTGCTAATCTTTACGGGGGAAAATAAACATGAAAGTCATCACATCAATCAAGGAAATGCAGCAATATATGAAGTCATTAAAGCAAGAGGGAAAAACAATTGGATTCGTACCAACAATGGGGTATCTTCATGAAGGACATTTAACCTTAATAAATAAGGCAAGAAGTGAAAATGATGTGCTAGCAGTGAGTATATTTGTGAATCCACTTCAATTCGGTCCAAATGAGGATTTTGATTCCTATCCACGTGATTTTGAAAGAGATAGCAAATTGGCAGAGAACAGTGGTGTGGATGTTCTCTTTCATCCGAGTACTGAAGAAATGTATCCAACAAAAATGTCTCTTACAGCAGTCGTTCATTCAAGAATCAATGTATTATGCGGCAGGCAGCGTAATGGCCATTTTGACGGAGTTGCTACGGTTCTTGTTAAATTATTTAATATCGTACAGCCAGACCGAGCATATTTTGGCCTAAAAGACGCTCAGCAGGTCTCCGTCGTTGATGGATTGATTACAGACTTTAATTTTCCGATAACTCTTGTACCAGTGGAAATTGTTCGTGAAGAGGATGGGCTTGCGAAAAGTTCTAGGAATATTAATTTAACTGCACAAGAGAGGTTAGAAGCACCAAGACTATTTGAAAGTCTTCAAATGGCTAAACGAGAGATTAATAAGGGACAACGTAATCCGAAGGTGATTGAAGAATTAATAATAAAACATATTACAGCACATACATCAGGGGTTATCGATTATGTTGAATTGTATCGTTATCCTGAGCTTGAAGAACTTTCTGAACTAAAGGGAAGAATCATAATTGCGCTAGCTGTCAAGTTTACAAAAGCCAGACTTATTGATAATATTACTTTTGATATATAAATATTTATCATTTTTTATGGAAATCTAAAAGAAGATCCAAGGGGGAGCATCATGTTCCGTACAATGATGAACGCAAAAATACACAGAGCACGTGTTACAGAAGCAAACTTAAACTATGTGGGTAGTATTACCATTGATGAGGATATATTAGATGCAGTAGGGATGGTCGCTAATGAAAAAGTTCAAATTGTAAATAATAATAACGGGGCTCGACTTGAAACGTATATTATCCCTGGTGAAAGAGGAAGCGGTGTATTTTGTTTAAACGGTGCTGCCGCTCGTCTTGTCCAAGAGGGCGATGTCATAATTGTCATCTCATATGCAATTGTACCTGAGGAAAAAGTAGAAACTCATAAGCCGAGGGTAGCGATTATGAACGAAAACAATCAAATTAAAGAATTAATCTTTGAAGAACCAGCTGCAACTGTACTATAAACGGTTATACGCCCCCAATTTGGGGGCGTTTGTGTTAGGAGGTGGCACTAATGAAAAAACGCTTTGTCGTTGTAGACCTAGAAACAACTGGTAACTCTCCAAAAAAAGGTGATAAAATCATACAGTTTGCAGCGGTCGTGATTGAAGATGGAGAAATCGTTGAAAGATTTGCAACCTTCGTCAATCCGAAACAAGACATACCGGTTTTTATTGAGCAATTTACTGGTATTTCTAATGAAGTGGTAGCAAATGCACCTGATTTTTCAATTGTTGCGCCAGAAATAATTTCATTGTTTCAGGATTCCTATTTTGTAGCTCATAATGTCCCTTTTGATTATTCGTTCTTGCAGATAGAATTAGCACAGTGTGGGTTTGAAAATTTTCATTGTCTCACCATTGATACGGTTGAACTATCAAGAGTCATGCTTCCTTTAGCAGACAGCTATAAACTAGGGCAACTTGCTGAGTCTCTATCATTAACCCATGAAAACCCTCATCAAGCCGATAGTGATGCTGAAGTAACTGCTGAAATTCTTTTGAAAATTTTACATAAAATCGAACGATTACCACTTGTTACGGTTCAAAAGCTATATTCACTTTCAACCTCTTTTAAAAGTGATATTCGCGAAATTTTAAGTCAAATTCTAAATGGAAAATCAAATTATGCGGTAAAGGATACGAAATTCGATCTTTATCGTGGTCTTGCACTTCATAAAATCACGAAACAAAAAGAGAAACGAAAACAAAAAAGCTATACATATACGGAGATATTTCACTCTGTGATTAATGACTTTCCATTTCGTCAAGGCCAGCTAGAAATGGTACAAACGATACACCATGCGATGGAAACGAACCAGCATGCCATGATTGAAGCAGGTACAGGGATAGGCAAATCAATCGCATATTTGCTACCAGCGATCTATATTTCAAAAGTGAAGGGACGTTGTCTGATAAGTACGAATACTCTCCAGCTGCAACATCAGCTTTTAGAAAAAGATATGGTCAAATTGCGAGAAATCCTTTCTTTTGATTTTGAAGCTGCACTCTTAAAAGGAAGAGGGAATTACCTCTCTTTGAGAAAGTTTGAACAAATTCTATATGAGAATACAGATAATTATGACGAAGTGCTAACAAAAGCACAAATTTTAGTATGGTTAACAGAAACGGAAACAGGGGATATTGACGAAATTAATTTACCGTCAGGTGGCAAGCTATTATGGGAGCGAGTGAAATGTACAGTCGAACATCCTGGATTTGAAGATCCAATCTGGGAATCAAGGTGTTTTTATCAAAAGGCAAGGAAAGCGGCTGAAAAAGCAGATATCGTGATTACAAATCACGCTTTTCTGTTGCAGGATTTAGATAATCATTTTGAATTTCTTCCAACATATGATTATTTAATCCTGGATGAAGCCCATCATTTCGAAGCTTTGGCAAAACGACAGCTTGGCTATCATATTCATTATTTATCGATCCATTCCGTCCTCATGAGAATTGGACTGCTTGAGACAAATGATTTGCTTGCAAAATCGTCGAAACTCATGGAAAGAAATGGATTTGATATAGATTCATTTTTGCGTGTAAATCAACTCATCAAGGATATAAAAGTAACAGCTAATGATTTCTTTCGGATGATACGCAGTCATGTTTTAATGAAACAGCAAGAAGAAAATGAAAAGAAACGGATTCAATATATTTTTCATCCTATACAGGAATATGGTGAATATTGGCAAGAAGCAATTGAGCAATTAACAAAGCTAAACATATTAAAAAAAGAACTTATAAATAAAGTCAACTATCAAAAACAGCAGATCATCCAAAATAAGTCGTTATTTACACCATTACAACTTGGGTTATTTAATGATTATATATTGACTATCGATTTATTAATGGAGAAGTGCTCCATAATTGAAGACATTATGAATGTCAATCAGAATCAGCTCACTTGGATTGAAATCGATCCAAAAGGTCCTGTCAACTCAGCAGCCCTACAAGTAGAACCGACAGACATCTCAGATTTTTTAGCTGATCAATTTTTTACTTTTAAGAAAAGTGTGGTCATGACTTCAGCAACATTAACGGTAGATGATTCGTTTACCTATATGATTGAAAAACTTGGCTTGGTTGATTTTCACCCTATTACATTATCAATACCATCACCATTTGATTTTGAGCGTCAGGCAGCACTGATGGTACCAACAGACCTGCCACTAATCAATTCTGTTTCCCAGAATGAGTTTGTTGATTCAATTTCAGATCAGATTTCTAAAATAGCGACTAAAACAAATGGTCGAATGCTTGTATTATTTACATCTTATGAAATGCTACAAAAAACATACTTGAATTTAAAAGATAGGGAACAACTCGAACAGTTTGTATTAATCGCCCAAAGTATAAGTGGTGGGAGTCGCGCAAAATTAACGAAGAATTTTCAAGCCTTTGATAAGGCTATTCTTCTTGGAACGAGTAGTTTTTGGGAAGGTGTGGATATTCCTGGAGAGGATTTAAGCGCACTTGTTATCGTTAGACTTCCGTTTGCACCACCAAATGATCCGATGTACACTGCTCGTGCCAGGGAGATTGAAGAAAAGGGAGGAGACACCTTTAGAGACCTCTCATTACCGGATGCTATCATACGTTTTAAACAAGGCGTAGGTAGGCTAATCCGATCTGAAAAGGATAAAGGGGTTATTTTTATTCTGGATCGCAGAATTGTCTCAACAAAGTATGGACAAAAATTTCTAACATCAATTCCAAAGATGAAATTTTTCCATAAACCACTTCCTGAGCTATTAGAGCATATAGACGAATGGCTTTAAAAAAAAGACCTGTCAAAAGACAGGTAAAGGCATGGGATTGGAGTTGATTTTTTTTGAAATCAAATACGCCTTGGCGTATTTGCGCCCGATTTTTAGGCCCAAAGGAAGTGGGTCATAAAGACGTTGCCACAGGATGTGGCGGTTTTAGTCTTTAATCTTACTGCTCGAATAATTTCCTTTGAAAAATCGTGGCATCCGCCGGAGGCTGTTTTTTTCAGTCGGGAAATATCCCGAAGTGAAAAAAACTGTATTGTGAATGGTAATACACCTGTTATAATGATGTAAGGCAATAAAATGTAAGACAACTTCAACTGTAATGTTGTAGTACTACTATTGTTGCCTGATGCGTGAAACGTATGAGTAGTAAAATTTGTGATGAATGAAGGGAGAGCTCTTGCTTGGAAAGTAAGATAGAAGTTCTATCGACCGTTAAAATTCAAAATACTCCTGATTTATATAAAATTGTTGATTTGTTAAATCGTACATTGAAGCATGAAGATCTCATGTTTGGTCTTGCACTTGATCGAGATGATCAAAATAAAGCAGTTTTTACAATTTATCGTACGTAAAGTAGTGAATAAAATATGAAAAAATGGATCATTGGTATACTTGTCGTTCTCCTTGTCTTTATTATTTGGAAAGGAGTTAACATTTATCAATCGGCTCTTGAGCCATTAAATGAAGCTGAAACAAAAGGAAATAAAATCGCACTTGAGAAGACGCAAATTGAAACAATAGATGATAGTTATACATATCTTGGAACAAAAGCTTATCAAGTTGTCATCGGTAAAAATGATGAAGGTGAAGCAATGATAGCTTGGATTCCGCTGAAAAAAGGGGAAATCGTTACACGCTTTAAACGCGAAGGGATTACAGAAAAAGAAGCACTAGCTATTTTAAAAAGTGATCGAAATCCACAAGAAATTCGCTCCGTTAAGCTAGGACTCGAAGATAATATTCCAATATGGGAAATTATTTATATCGGTAGTGATGATCGTTTGACCTACCATAAACTGTATTTTGAAAATGGTAAATATCGCAATTCAATTAAACCATAATATGTGGAAGGGGATTACCATGAAATTAGCAAAAAGAGTAGCAGCCTTAACACCTTCATCAACATTAGCTATTACAGCAAAAGCAAAAGAATTAAAAGCAGCGGGTCATGATGTAATTGGACTTGGTGCTGGTGAGCCAGATTTTAATACACCAGATTATATCATCGAGGCAGCAGTAAATGCCATGAGAGAAGGGCATACTAAATATACACCTTCGGCAGGATTACCTGCTTTAAAACAAGCGATTTGTAAAAAGTTTTTAACTGACCAACAATTAGAATATAAGCCAAATGAAGTGATAGTTGGTTCGGGTGCAAAGTTTGTATTATATGCCCTATTCCAAGTCCTTCTTGATAAAGATGATGAAGTTATTATTCCAACACCTTACTGGGTAAGCTATCCTGAGCAAGTTAAGCTTGCAGAAGGTGTACCCGTATATGTAGAAGGTAAAGAGGAAAATCAATTTAAAGTGACAGTAGACCAGCTTGAAGCGGCAATTACTGATAAAACAGTTGCCTTAATCTTAAATTCACCTAGTAACCCAACTGGTATGCTTTATTCGAAAGAAGAACTACAAGCTATTGGTGAATTATGTGTGAAGCATAATATTTGGATTGTTTCAGATGAAATTTATGAAAAACTTGTTTATTTTGGGGCTACACATACATCAATTGCGCAGGTTAGTGAAGAAGTGAAGGCAAAGACGATTATCATCAATGGTCTTTCTAAATCACATTCAATGACAGGTTGGAGAATCGGTTATGCAGCAGGTCCACAGGGAATTATTAAATGTATGACAGATCTTTCGAGTCATAGCATTTCAAATCCAACATCTATTGCACAATATGCAGCACTCGCTGCTTATGAAGGCAATCAAGAACCGGTTGAAACAATGAGACAGGCATTTGAACAGCGATTAGATGTGATTTATGATAAATTGGTAAGCATACCTGGAATTTCATGTATTAAGCCACAAGGAGCATTTTATCTATTTCCGAATGCGAAAAAGTGTGCTGAATTGACAGGTTATAATGATGTAGATGATTTTGCGAAGGCATTATTAGAGGAAGCACTCGTTGCAGTTGTTCCAGGATCAGGTTTTGGTTCACCAGATAATATGCGCTTATCTTATGCAACATCATTAGACCTATTAGAGGAAGCGATCAAACGTATTCATACATTTGTTGAAGAAAAAATGTAATAACGTGATAAATGGGGACGATTCGGTTTGGTTCTTTCAACCAAAGGACCGTCCCCATGGTAATTCTTGATTCATGAACTTAACAAATGTATAATGAAGTAGGTAAATTAGGTATATATACATAAGGTTTACGGTTTTGGAGGGACAATTGTGAAAATAACTATTTCAGAGGTTAATAAATATGTGGGTGAAGAGGTTACAATCGGTGCTTGGTTAGCAAATAAACGCTCAAGCGGAAAGATTGCCTTTTTACAGCTTCGAGATGGGACAGGCTTTATCCAGGGAGTCGTTGTAAAAGCAGAAGTGGATGAAGATGTTTTCCAGAAAGCAAAATCAATCACTCAAGAAACATCTCTATATGTAACTGGTGTTGTAAGAGAAGATGAAAGATCACCGTTCGGTTATGAACTAACAGTCACTAATGTAGAAGTGATTCATGAGGCTGTTGATTATCCAATTACACCTAAAGAGCATGGGACAGAATTTTTAATGGACCACCGTCATTTATGGCTTCGCTCAAAACGACAACATGCCGTTATGAAAATTCGTAATGAAATTATACGTGCAACTTATGAGTTTTTCAATGAACGTGGATTTGCAAAGGTTGATCCGCCTATTTTAACAGGAAGTGCACCTGAAGGAACAACTGAGCTTTTCGCTACAAAATACTTTGATGAAGATGCATATCTATCTCAAAGTGGACAACTTTATATGGAAGCGGCAGCTATGGCTTTAGGAAAAGTGTTCTCTTTCGGTCCAACATTCCGTGCTGAAAAATCAAAAACAAGACGTCATTTAATTGAGTTTTGGATGATTGAGCCGGAAATGGCTTTTACTGAGCATGAAGAAAGCCTAAAAGTTCAAGAAGAATATGTTTCACATATTGTGCAATCTGTCTTGAAAAATTGCCAACTTGAACTAAAAACCTTAGGGCGAGATACATCTAAGCTAGAACAGATAAAAGCACCATTCCCTCGCATTTCTTATGATGAGGCAATTGAGTTTTTACATGAAAAAGGCTTTGATGATATTAAGTGGGGCGATGATTTCGGGGCTCCACATGAAACGGCTATTGCAGAAAGTTATGATAAACCAGTGTTTATTACAAATTATCCGAAGGCGATTAAGCCATTCTATATGCAGCCAGCACCTGACCGTGACGATGTTGTTTTATGCGCAGACTTAATTGCTCCTGAAGGCTACGGTGAAATCATTGGTGGTTCTGAGAGAATTCATGATTATGACCTATTAAAACAACAGCTTGAAGCGCATGGTTTAACAAGTGGTGCCTATGAGTGGTATTTGGAATTGCGTAAATATGGTTCTGTTCCACATTCTGGCTTTGGATTAGGGCTAGAAAGAACAGTAGCATGGATTAGTGGCGTTGAGCATGTACGTGAAACGATCCCATTCCCACGTCTGCTAAACCGTCTATATCCATAATTAAACAACATTAAGGGACCTTCAAAATAGAAGGTTCCTTTTATTTTGGACAAATATCCAAACCAAATATTTCTTTCTTAACCCTACTTTAAGGTCTCATGTTATACTAGGTTATGAAGAGGTGTTTATACATGAAAATGGATAAATTAGTTGATTTATTCGAACAAGGCAATATATCAATTCCGAAAATGTTAATGTCCTCGTATCGACATCTACAATTAAACGAAGAGGAAATGATGGTCTTATTCCACATCCTAACCTATATGGACAGTGGAAATTTCTTTCCTACACCAATTGAAATCTCGAACCGCATGACAATTACAGAAGAAAAATGCATGGAAATCCTACGTCAGCTTATTCAACGTGGATATTTAGAAATAAATGAAGGCAATGACGAAAATCGTGTCATCTACGAAAAATACTCAATGCGACCATTATGGGAGAAAATGCTTCAATATCTCGTACAGCAGAACATGGACGAAGAAAAAGAATTGGATAAACAGCATGAAATGGACCTTTATAGCATTTTTGAACAAGAATTTGGACGACCACTTTCTCCTTTTGAATGTGAATCATTAGCGATGTGGCTCGACCAAGACCACCACGATCCTTCCATCATAAAAGCAGCGTTACGTGAAGCTGTCATGTCTGGTAAGCTTAATTTCCGTTATATTGATCGAATCCTATTTGAATGGAAAAAGAATGGCATCCGTACAATTACACAAGCCCAAAACCATTCACAAAAGTTTCGTCAATATCAACATAAGCAAAAACAAACGGATCAAACGCAACAAGGAAACTATAAGCGTACAATCCCGTTTTATAATTGGTTAGAAAGCTAACGAATATATAAGTTAAAGTATATAAGGTGATATATTATGTTAAACAAACAACAAATTCGATTTTGTCTAGACACAATGGGGGAGATGTTCCCAGATGCTCATTGTGAGTTAAACCATAGGAATCCGTTTGAATTGGTGATTGCTGTTTCATTATCTGCCCAATGTACAGACGCATTGGTAAATAAAGTAACGGCATCCCTTTTTGAAAAATACAAAACCCCTGAGGACTATTTAGCAGTTTCTCTAGAAGAACTTCAAAATGATATTCGTTCTATTGGACTCTATCGAAACAAGGCAAAAAACATACGTAAGCTATGTCAAATGTTGCTAGAAGACTATGGTGGTATCCTTCCACAAGACCGTGATGAATTAACAAAGTTCCCCGGAGTTGGTAGAAAGACGGCCAATGTTGTTGTCTCCGTTGCATTCGGTATTCCGGCGATTGCAGTTGATACACATGTGGAAAGAGTTAGCAAAAGACTTGGGTTTTGTAGATGGAAGGACTCTGTTTTAGAGGTTGAAAAGACATTAATGAATAAGGTTCCTAAGGAAGAATGGTCTGCAACCCATCATAGGATGATTTTTTTCGGAAGATACCATTGTAAGGCACAGAATCCCCAATGTGAAATTTGTCCACTCCTTGAGGTTTGTCGAGAAGGCAAAAAGCGTATGAAGGGGAAAGACAAGATTGGATAATGAAAAAATCATTGCGGATATAACTGAAAAGTGGACTGCTCGGAAAGAACATTTAACGAATCTTTTTCGCAACAGGGAAAAATCAGCAGTAAAAGAGCCAATGGATGAAACTCTTGATGCTTTTTTAACCTTTTTATTCGTAATGAATGGAAAGAAGAGACCTCCGGATAAAGAAATCCTTCAAAATGGCCTTAAAGACTTGGATTATAAACCAATTAATCTTGATGAGCGTCTTTCATTTATTTTAAAAAAGCCGAGTCAATATCACTCATTTGTTCAATTAAATGAACTTTATCATGAATTATTAAAACTTTATGCCAAAACGAAAATACGTAAGCATAAAAAATAACGCACAGTTATGATCTGTGCGTTATTTTTATTCCTATTCTCGGTCTCCGTTTGTAGGTGGGAGTGGAGGGAAGATTGGTACTCCACCGTCACCTTCTCCGCTTCCTTCACCATCACCACCAGTATCGCCATCGTTTTCGCCACCATTTCCATTTCCATTTCCTGGATTAGTAGGAGGTAGTGGGATTTCGATTTCTTCTTCAGGTGGTTCTGGAACTTCTATCGTTGTCGAAGTAGGGTCGCTGCGCTTTTCAGAATTTTCATCATTCACAGCTGCTACACTAAACTTGTATATTGCCCCTGGGATCGCATCAGGAACCGTATAGGTTAATTCTTTGGTCGTTGTAAGAACTTTTGCAGGTCCTTCGTCAATTGAAACACTAACTTCAAAGCTATTTCCTTCCATTTCTCCTTCTGCATAAGCCCATGTTAAATTAAGTTGATTTGTAACTTGGTCATACATTACATCAAGATTTGATGGTGGATTTAGCTTATCATATTTATCTGACACCTCAGTCGGTTCTGTACCTTTAATGAAATATTCATAGACAATTTCATCTTTTGGCGTAAATTCACTTGGAAGTTTCGCAGGATTAGATCCTTTTTCCACTCCGACCTTAACGACTGTTTTCGGCATTACGAAATCCTCTGCTTCTTTACCTTCAGAAAGGTTGGTGATGATGTCTCTAAATAGTTTTAGTGCTAAGCCTTGATCAGCAGGCATGATTGCGTTTTTGTTACTTCTATAACCTGTCCAAATGGAAACCGTATAGCTTGGAGTGTAACCACTATACCATATATCTGGAACACCACCAGCAGGAATATTATAGTCTTTAATATTTTTTGCGGTGTAGTTTGTTGTACCCGTTTTGCCGGCAATTTGCAATCCAGAAACATCATATCTTCGTCCAGAACCAAAGTCCATAACTGATTTTAGCATGTCTGTAATCATGAAAGCTGTTGCTTCAGACATTGCTGTCTCAGGTTCTGGTGCAAGGTCAACTTCTCGATTATCTGGAAAGACAATCTTAGTAACTGCATGTGGTTTAATAAAGTTTCCTTGGTTACCGAAAGTTGCGTAGGCACCAGCCATTTCAAGAGGGGAGATACCTCCTAACATTCCGCCGATTGCATATGCTTCATTAATTCGTTCTTCAAATGTAATGCCAAGGTTGTTTGCAAATTCCGTAGCCTTTGTAACGCCAACCTCTTGGAATGCCTTGAGTGCTGGAATGTTCCTTGAATGGGCTAAAGCAACTCTTGCTGTAATTTGCCCCATATATTTTCTGTCGAAGTTGTTTATAGGTTTTTTATCTGAATAGGTGTATGGCTCATCCTTTATCTGATGGTAGGTTGACCATTTTAAATACTCAATTGCAGGACCGTAGTCCAAAATAGGCTTGATTGTTGAGCCAGGTTGGTTGGAGTTATCAAGTGCAAAATTAACACGTGTATTTTGTGCTTGATTTCTTCCGCCACCTAATGCTCTAATTTCACCTGTTTTCGTATCTACTATTGCAATTCCAGCTTGAAATTGCTCATCTGGAAATTGAATATCTGGATTTTCATTTGCCAATAATGAATCAACATGTGCTTGTGCTTCAGGATCAAAAGTTGTGTAAATTTTCACGCCAGCATTATACACATCAATATCGCCATATTCTTTAAGCTCATTTTTTACTTGGTCCATAAAAGAATCGATAGGATGTGACTGTTCTTTTGATTCTACAATTGATGATTCAATTGGAATTTTTTTTGCAGCATCTGCTTTTTCTTTCGTAATAAATTCATGCCTAACCATGAGATTTAACACGATATTTCTTCGCTTTTCTGCATTCTCAGGATGAACAAATGGGTTATAGATTCCTGGATTTTGTCCAAGCCCTGCTATAAATGCAGATTCGTGAAGCTCGAGTTCATCCAGTGGCTTTCCAAAGTATAATTCTGCGGCTTTTGCAACACCATATGTGTTTCCAACACCGTAGTAAATTTTGTTTAAATACATTTCAAGAATTTCATCTTTTGAATATTTGCGTTCTAATTGAAATGCAAGCCATAGCTCCTGTGCTTTTCTTTTGAGCTTTTTCTCACCCTCAACGAAAAAGGAATTCTTAATAACCTGTTGTGAAATAGTACTAGCACCCTCTGCACCAAATCCTTCAGTGAGATTGGCAACAACAGCTCCACCAAGACGTATCACATCTAAACCGTGGTGTTCATAGAATCGGGCATCCTCAACCGCTAATACAGCATTTTTCAAATCATCAGGTATTTGATCTAGAGGCACGTATGTTCGTTTTTCTGCCCCGAATTCATAAATTTTATTGCCATTCATATCATATACCCTAGATGAAAGTGGATCCTTTAGGAGGGATTCATCTAATTCTGGAGCACCGCTTGCCATCACGAAAAATGTTGTGGCGCCTGCTACCATACCGATAATTCCAATTAATAGGATAATTAATAAGATTCGTTTAAAAATCGAGCCTTTAGATTTTTTTCGCTTTTTTTTCTTTTGATTTGCATGTCGACGCTCTTCACGTGATTGATATTTTTCAGACATACTTGTTTCCTGCCTTTCAAAATGCTTTCCTATAATATGACGTATGAGAGGAAAGATTTGTTTCATTCCTGGCGTAATTGCTGTTCTTTCTAGTTAAAATAAAGCTTGTCAATAACTTTAACATAATCAATTCTTGGACGATAACCAATAGCTAAATGATGACCAAACGTTTCGATTTCTTGTTTCGTAATCGATTTTCTACCGCCTTCTAATTTTCGTTTCCAAAAGGTCAAAAGGTGTTTTGCTTCAAGGAAATAGATTTCATCTAACGTTGTAAAACGTAAGATCACAAAACAAATTCCATCCTGTTTTAAACAATCAGACATATGCTTAATTTGATGCTCGTGAAAATTTTGGAGCGGGAAAGAGGTTTTATTTTTCGTTTCCTTCGCTTCAAAATCAATATAACGGCCTTTGTAAATGCCATTGTAGTCGGTTGTTGACGCTAGCTTAAAATATGCCTCCTTAATGACGGCAGCACTTCTTTGTGGGTAATCTACGTTTACAATTTGAACAGGTGTTGGTTTTTTATGGACAACGGCGATTTCCTGTTCCAAATAAAATTGATTGGTTTCATTTAGATCCTCTTCTAATGTCATCCCACGATTTCCATAGATTCTTTGCTTGAGATGTGGCTTGTTTTTTACCTGCTGGGGCTTATATACTTTTCCATTTGGATAACGAAATTCCATTCTCCCATCCCCCTTAAGACACCTATTATACCAAAAAAATTTGGTAAATAGTTTAACGAAATTTAAACAGTTGGGTTAAGGTCAATAGAATTACAATCACTATACCATACTATTCGTCTGAAAATATACTTTTGGGGGCGTGGAGCTCTAAGGGATGGGGCACACTATACTGTAAGAGGTGTGCATGCATGAATGAGATTGCAGAAATTGAAAAAAAGGTTAATGAACGAAGAATGCAAGATTTTCAATTAACGATAGAAGAAAAAGAACTTTTATATAAAATAAATGAAAAAACGGCAAAAGGAAATCTTGACAATATCTCGAGGACCAAAAGTTACGCAAGCTACTATCGAAGACATAATGAGATAAGATGGTCCTTTTTAGCAAGTCAAGTATCTCGAAATGCTGGTTGGAACATGACGGATCTTGAAGGAGAGTGGTTTCCTAAGATATTCAGTAAAAAAGAGCGGAAATTTCTGTTCCATACATATGAACGAGCGAATTGGCTTATTTTTTCCGATGCGTACCCACAACTCTTAGTTTACGAATATTCAAATCAATTAGGTAAACCTTACTTTCACTTGCTCAAATATTTTTCTGTATCTCGATTTATTGAAGTTGAATGGGAATATTACTGGAGGCATCGAGAAGGAAACCGTTTAGTAACCGCCCAAATCATTAATGAACAAAACATCATCCAAAAGCCAGTTATCGAGCATCCGTTTTATAGGAAAAGGGTTTTTCAACGCCTTTTTTATAATCTTCAAGATTTTTTTCACTTTAGTTCTGTCATTTTTCCAACACTTGAAGGAAGGTTATACGGTTTCTCTGTTCATCAATTCACAAAATTAGATGCACGAATTGAACTTGGTAAAAAGCTTGCATCCTTGTTATTTCACAACAGGTATTATGAGCAATTCCTCAGATTTTCTAATAAGGTAGAGCACACAGGGTCAAGATTTGATTATGAGCAATATGTTTCGGAAAGAAGATTTCGTAATACTCCATTTTTACGCACTACTTATCCGATTATTAGGCATAAACAAGATAAAATAGTTGATTGGTATAAAGGTAAAAGGAATGAAAAATGGTTTTACGAAGTTGAGTTAAATGACGAAGTTGAGCTTACAAATTGGTTTCTAAAAAAGCAAAAGCAGATGAAACTTGGGATATTAATAGAGGATTTACTAGGAAAAAACAAAGGCTGAACTTTTCAGCCTTTGTATGTATATTATGTGGATGGCCGATCAGGTCCTTCCAGTTTTTTGTCTCCATAACCAGGTGCTTTCTCTTCATTACGTACTTGTTTGTTTTTCTTTTTATTTTGCTTTGCCATAGAATCTTCACCTCCTACAGGTAGTGTGAGCATCTTTCGGGGAAACCATTCTTAAAATGTATGAATCCCTTGTCGAAAACAGGGATAAACAATGGGAGAATTCCACTTTCTTTGACGAATGCAAACTAGTTTTGTCAAGCGTGCAGGAGGAAAATAATTCACATCGAATTTACTTTAAAAAGAGTTCGTATAGGAGAGTGGATATGTTGAAGGATGAACTTACGAAAAAAGGACATGTTCTTGAAAGTATTGATCAATTGATTTCTACGTTAAACAAAATTGATATGCAAATTCAGACAGAGGTAGGGAAGCATTTACATGAAGAAGGAAGTCAGAATATTTATCATATGAAGCAGATTGAAAATGATATAACCTCATTGCGTAATGAGTATCACAATCAAAAGGGTGGGCGAGTATCAGAAACCGATAAGGAGCATTCCTATCACTTAACATTAAGCTACTAAAACGGTATGATAGATGTTGAGGTGAGACAATGTATACAGATTTACTCGCAAAAACAAATATGCTAAAGGATCTCTGTGATCAATCGCTTAAACGATTAGAGGATATTAAAGAAAGTGAATCATATGAGGTAGATTTTTATAAAGAAGTAAAGCCTTTTGTCGATGATACAATGGCAATAGCGGACAATTGGAGAGAGTTGGCAATTTTCTGGATTAACAAAGAATTTCCTAAAAACCTTCATCCCAATCAGATTGATGCGACCCATGAAAACATCCAACATATCACTATCCAAAGCTTTTACCAGGATACTAAAGTCAAACGCTTTAAAAATATGTACGAATCAATCCAGTACGTTCTTGATAACATCCTTGTGAAGGTGACAACTCCAAATTAAGTAAATACCTATTGTTAAAAGATACCCATACCTAAATGGTATCTTTTTTTATAGGGATGAACACCTAAGCCTGTTTTTACATAATCTATAGAAAACGAACATCACAGGAGGTTTGTTCCACATGTATCAATCTTTTGGCAGGAACAAAGCTTTAAGACCTTATGGTTATTCGTGGCCATTTTATGACCAGGCGACCTATCAACAATTTTATGGTGGAGACAATCAGGCCCAATGGAATCCCTATTATCCTCCTTCGTACATGCATTATAATATCAACAGTTATCCTGGATATTCATCATCTGGGTACCAAACACCCCAAACACCATATCCAACACCCTATCCAATTGGGATGGAGCAGTTGCAGAAAAAAGGGGGAGGGACCATCCTCAATCAATTTAAGAAAGATGATGGTACCTACGACATCAATAAAATGATGGACACAGCGGGTCAAATGGTCGGTACGATAAACCAAGTTAATTCAATTGTAAAAGGGTTAACGAAAGCATTTAAGGTTTAGAAGATAAACAAAAAGAAAGCTGTCATAAGGATTTCAGCTTTCTTTTTTACATAAGTTATGGTTTCTTCTTTTGTTCATTATATTGTTTTGCTAAAAGCTGTAATGCTTCATTATACGATAATCCAGAATTCGCATTAAGACGCTTTACTTCCTCGACGTCTGTATTTGAATATTGCTTAGTACTAAATCCTTTTACCATCCGTTCCACCTTTTCTAAAGCAATTCATATACTTCGTTTAATTGATTTACACGTGTAAAATCCTTTTCATCCATTGCATAATTGATTTCATCAGGAAGGATCTTGTTCAAAAATTCGATTTCTTCCTCATCCAAATCCCTAACCAAAGCTTCCTCAGAGCGGTATTGATTATTTACCAATTTTGTTAATATAGCGCGACTTATGTTATTTTCATCTCCATAATTTGAAATAGATTCTACTAAATAGCCTAGCGTTTTGTCCATAGTTAATCCCCGTTTCGTTTTAGGATTCTTCGAAAAATGAGGAAAATTCCTCATCATCTGATTCAGATTCTTTATAATAGGGGTTTTCTTCCGTTGAGTTTTTTGGATCTAGATTCGTTTTTATCACAAGAATGGGCTCATCACTAGCTTCTGCAATAAAACGGTCATTCAGTTCTTTAAAATCAGGTAAATTTTGATTGCCTAACTTCTTCTCCACTATTACACCTCCTAGCCATATGATGCTAATCTTCCATCGAAAGTATGTAAAAAAGAGCATGTTATTTTACATGCTCTCATCAATCGTAATTTTACGCCTTCTTTGTTTAGGGATACGAATTTTGAGGACTCCATTTACATATGATGCATTTAAATTATTTGTATGAATCGGATATGGTAATGCGATAGTCCGACTAGCTTTATTTAATGAATGCTTCTTTACATAATATTGCTTTTTTTCATTGGTTTCTTCCAATTCTTCAACATGATTGACAGTGATTGTAACATATCTTTCTGAATATTCGATGTCGATTTGTTCTTTTTTAATCCCAGGTATCTCTGCTGAAATAATAAGTTCTGTATCTGTTTCGTACATTTCCACGGGTATGGATGCAAAGGGAAACGGCCTTTCAAAGAAATCATCAATGGTATCTAACAGACGTTTAATAGGTTGTTGGCTAAAGAATTCATTCATTGATTTCATCAGTGGACCGAATGACTCATTATCATATTTTCGGATTGGTTTATCTGACTTTTCGTCTTTCACGCTTTTCTCCTCCCTAGACGCTTTATCTACTCACACTATATTCAATTCCATTGAAAATGTTTTTGTTTTAGGCATGAAAAAAGAACTGAGCTTAAATTGGGCTCAGTTCTGTCTTATAAGAATAGTTCATCCTCTAAGGTTTCTGGATCAACAATGATATTCCCTTTTTCATCAATTTCGATAATCTCTTTTTTCTTTAATTTAGTTAAAGTTCTGCTGACTGTTTCACGTGTAGTTCCAATCATATTCGCTAAATCTTTATTCGTGAATTGTGTGGTCATCATGATCCTACCATCGGAGAGTACTCGGCCATCTGTATTACATAGGCGCATGATTAACTTAATTATTTGTTCATATGTATTATTTAAAATTTGAGCCTCCAAACGATTTTGAAGGTCTACAATTTTCTCTCCCATTACGCGGAAAAGCTTAATGCTAACCTGTGGATGCTGTAAAAGAACATTCTCGAAATGAGAAATGGAAATAACCACTGCTTGCGTATCCTCCATAACTAGAGCATAAGCTGGATAATTCCCTTTTCGGAAAAAACCAACATGGGGGAACATATCTCCATCTTTTTGGACTGTTACAATTTGTTCCTTCCCATTTATATCATTTTTATATATTTTGACTTTACCTTTATAGATAAAATAAACATTCTTTAAAGGATCATCCTGCATAAAAACATGTGTACCTTTTTTATATTGACGATATTGAGCAATGTTCACCATCTCATTTAATTCATTGCTCGTTAATTCTTTGAAAAGTGGTACCGTTCGTAAAACCTCAGTTATTTCAATCCGATTCATTTGCTTTCACTCCATGTTTTCTCTATTACTTTAAGTGTACCAAACTACTAGATTATAGGTAAAGTATTACCAGATTTCAGGCAGAGAGAATTTACCAGGCTAAAAGGTCGTTGTATTAAAGTATGAAAGAAAAACTAGTCCTTATCACTTAAATAATAAAGAAATTTACTTCATATGTAATATTTTCTCGTTTTTATTTATAGATTTAATGTAGAAATCAAAATGGTTTCAAAAAATAGTATAGGGGGTCAATTGTTTGAAAATGAAGCTTTCAGTTGCATTGGTCTTATTGCTTTCTATCTTTTTAGCTTTATCTGGTTGTTTTAGTGGTGAATCAACAACGAATGAACCAGAAAAGCCAACAACTCCTAGTGAGGAAGGAAAAGAGAACGATCAGGAAGCATCTGGACCAAAGATACTTCGCCTTAATAATAATGAAGAGCCTGGTTCATTACATCCTGGTACTGCACAAGGAACACATGATTCATGGATTCTTGAACATGCATTTGAGGGTTTAACAAAAAAGACGCCTGAAGGAGAAATCGTAGCTGGAATGGCTGAATCATGGGAGCCAAGTGAGGATGGACTCACATGGACTTTCAAGCTTCGTAGTGATGCAAAATGGTCCAATGGTGACCCTGTTACCGCTCATGATTTCGAGTATGCTTGGAAATACGCACTAAACCCAGAAACTGCATCTACATATGCATACCAACTCTATTATTTAGAGGGTGGAGAGGAATACAACTCTGCAGAAGATGGTGCGGATTTAGCTGCACTTGAAGCTGCGGTTGGTGTAAAAGCAGTAGATGATACAACATTAGAAGTTAAGCTAGCCCAACCAACTCCATATTTCCTAGATTTAACATCTTTCTATACGTATTATCCAATTAATAAATCCGTACAGGAAGCAAATCCAGAATGGTACCAGGAAGCAGATTCCTATGTATCAAATGGTGCTTTTAAATTGACTGAGTGGAAGCATAAAGAAAGCATGAAGCTTGCAAAGAACGAAAACTATTATGATAAAGACAAAATCAATTTAGATGAAGTTCATTTTGTTATTATCGATGATGAGAATACATCATGGCAAATGTACCAATCGGATGAGTTGGATTTAGTATATCCTTTACCTCAGGATGTCATTGGACAATTAAAGGATCAGAACAACCCTGAGTTCGAAATTGGAACGGATCTTGCTGTTTATTACTACAATTTAAACACAGAGAAGAAGCCATTTACTAATGTAAAGATTCGAAAAGCATTATCAATGGCGATTGATCGTGAAACGATTGTGGAGCATGTGGCTCAAGGTGGTCAAAAAGCTGCCTATTCGATTGTACCGCCAGGAATTCCTGATGTTTCAGGTGATTTCCAAGAAAATACAGGAAAACTATTCGAAGCTAATATTGAAGAAGCGAAAAAGTTAATGGAAGAAGGACTAGCTGAAGAAGGGCTCGATAAGTTTCCTGCTGTAACGTTAACTTACAACACGTCTGAAGGACATAAGATGATAGCGGAGGCTGTTCAGGAAATGTGGCGTAAAAATCTTGGAGTTGACATTACATTAGAAAACGTCGAGTTCCAAGTGAAGCTAGACCGAGAAAAAGCAGGAGATTATGAAATTTCCAGAGCGGGCTGGGTTGGTGACTATGTAGATCCAATGACATTCATGGATCTATGGGTAACAGATGGACCATATAATGATGCGAACTGGAGCAATGCTGAATACGATAAGCTGGTTAACTTGGCGAAAACAACAATGAATCAAGAAGAACGAATGAAAGCCATGCATGATGCAGAAAAAATCTTAATGGATGAAATGCCGGTTGTTCCAGTTTATTTCTATACAAAACCATTTACTGTAAAACCACATGTAACTGGCATCTTCACACCAATTAATAGTTATCCACAGTTCATTTATGCAGATATCAAAAAATAGGTATCTAGGAAATCGAGGTATGCTGGAATCCAGCATACCCGATTTTTACTTGCATATGATGTGCTGACGACTACGTTTGCCAAAGGATATGGCCGTTTGTAGTTGACGATCCATTAAATAAGGGGGATAACATGCTTAAATATATTGGAAAACGGATAGTCCTTGCAGTTGTAACCCTTTGGGTAATTATCACACTTACATTCATCTTAATGCATAGTATTCCAGGAAACCCATTTGCCCAAGAAGGTACAATGCCAGAGGCAGTCTATAATAATCTTCAAAGCTATTATAATTTGGACAAACCTTTACTTGTACAATATGGTCTTTATTTACTTTCTATTTTACAGTTTGATTTTGGGCCTTCTTACAAATCCTCAACCCTAACAGTGAATGACTTGATCGTGCATGGCTTCCCTGTTTCCTTGCATTTAGGAACACAAGCCTTATTGATTGCAATCCCACTAGGCTTGCTCTTTGGAATCATTGCGGCACTTTATCGTAATAGATGGCCAGATTATTCCTCTATGATTCTAGCAATTATCGGGATTTCCGTACCCAACTTTATTCTGGCAACCTTTCTTATTAATTACTTAGCCGTGGAATTACGTTGGTTTCCAGTTGCAACCTGGAAATCTTGGTCCCATACGGTACTTCCAACTCTGTCACTTGCGATGATGCCAATGGCCTTTATCGCGAGGTTAATGAGGTCAAGCATGCTAGAAGTGATGAGCCAGGACTATATATTAACTGCAAAATCCAAGGGACTTAAAAAAGGTGCAATTATTTTGAAGCATGCGATTCGAAATGCAATCTTGCCTGTTGTAACAATTGTTGGAATCCTTATTGCCAATATTGTAACAGGAAGCTTTATTATTGAAAAAATCTTTGGTATCCCAGGGATGGGAGAAATGTTTGTAACGAGTATTTTTAATCGAGATTATCCAGTCATTCTCGGTTCGACGATTTTCTACTCTGCAATCCTCATTCTTTTTATTCTCATTGTTGATATCGCCTATACGTGGATTGATCCTAGAATTAAAGTAACGGGGGAGAGTAAATGAAAAATCAACCAAATCTTACAGAAGACATGTTTGCACCTGTTGAGCAAAAATATACGGAAGCAGAAAAAATTGCTAGACCTAGCATTTCCTATTGGGGGGATGTCTGGAACCGGCTTAAGGAAAACAAATTAGCGATGCTTGGGCTCATTATCATCATCATTATTGGAATCTTGGCGATTATCGGACCCTATTTAAACGGATACACGTATTATGAGCAGGATTTCACAAAGAAGAACCTTCGACCGAATGCAGAGCATTGGTTTGGAACGGATGCATCTGGAAGAGATTTGTTTACACGTGCATGGTATGGTGCTAGGATTTCGTTGTTTATTGGGCTAATGGCAGCTCTGATTGATTTTGTAGCGGGGATTATTTACGGAGGTATTTCCGGTATACGTGGAGGCAGAACCGATAATATCATGATGAGAATCGCGGAAGTGCTTTATGCCATTCCATACTTATTGATGGTTATTTTAGTGATGATTGTACTTGAAAGAGGAATATGGGCGATTATTATAGCAATGTCAATAACCGGTTGGATACCGATGGCGAGACTAGTACGCGGACAGGTACTTCAGCTCAAGGAATATGAATATGTTCAAGCTGCAAATGCAATGGGGGCGAAAACCTCGTGGATTTTACGCAGGCATATGATACCAAACACGATGGGACCGATTTTAGTTAACGTGACATTAACCGTTCCAACTGCGATTTTTGCAGAAGCAACACTTAGCTTTTTAGGTCTTGGAATTCCTGCTCCGCAAGCAAGTTGGGGAACGATGGCAAATGATGCATTAGGTAGTATATTAATCGGTAATTTCTATCAACTATTTTTCCCAGCGTTTCTCATCTCGCTGACAATGTTTGCTTTTAATGTGTTCGGCGATGGATTAAGAGATGCACTCGATCCGAAATTGCGGAAATAGATAGGGGGATAAGTAGATGGAAAATATATTAGAAATTAATGATTTGAATGTTTCATTTGATACAAGTGCTGGGAAGGTTAAGGCGGTTAGAGGAGTTTCCTTTTCAGTGAAAAAAGGGGAAGCAATCGCCATTGTTGGGGAATCAGGCTGTGGGAAAAGTGTGACAGCCAAATCAATCATGCGACTTCTTCCATCTCCACAAGCCAAAATTGAAAAAGGCTCGATCATGTTAAATGGAGAAAATATTGTCCGAAAATCAGAAAAAGCGATGGGAAAAATAAGAGGAAATGAGGTAGGGATGATATTTCAGGATCCGATGACATCATTAAACCCTACCACAAAGATTGGGTTTCAAATTGCAGAAGGAATTATTCGTCATAGAAGGATTTCCAAAAAGGATGCACTTGAGCATGCTATTAAAATGCTTGAATTGGTAGGGATTTCACAGCCTGAAAAACGCATTCATCAATATCCTCATGAATTTTCTGGTGGAATGAGGCAGCGAGTTATGATTGCGATCGCCCTTGCCTGCAGGCCAAGACTTTTAATAGCAGATGAACCCACTACTGCACTTGATGTAACCATTCAGGCTCAAATTTTGCAACTAATGAAGGAACTTCAGCAGAAAACAGATACATCAATCATTTTAATTACACATGACCTAGGTGTTGTAGCAGAAATGTGTAGTAAGGTTGTTGTGATGTATGCAGGTGAAATCGTGGAAACAGGTAGTGTTGAAGAAATCTTTTCTAAACCGACTCATCCATATACGAAGGGATTGTTAAAATCTATCCCACGGCTAGATATGGATAAACATGAAAAACTCTCAACCATTACTGGTACCCCTCCAGATTTACTTGACCCGCCAAAGGGATGCTCATTTTATCCAAGATGTGAAATGGCAATGAAAATTTGTGCAGAGCATAAACCGGAATTTGAGGCAGTTAGCCCGACCCAATACAGCTCGTGTTGGTTAAAGCATCCGATGGCTAAAAATCGTAAGCATTTCGTCTAAGGAGGAGGTTTGCAAGTGGCTGTAAAAACTCAAAAGTTGATTGAAGTGAAAAATGTGAAGAAATACTTTCCCATCCAAAAGATGCCACTAAAAGCGGTTGATGATTTAAATTTAATTATTAATAAAGGGGAAACGGTTGGGTTGGTAGGTGAAAGTGGCTGTGGAAAATCAACTGCGGGAAAAACAATCATCCGCTTAATGGAACCTACAGCCGGTGAGGTCCTTTTTGAAGGGGAAAATATTTATGAGTTTAATCAAAGGCAAATGAAGGAACTACGCAAGGATATGCAAATTATTTTTCAAGATCCATATGCTTCACTAAATCCAAGGATGAAAATTGAGGATATTATTGGGGAGCCACTTGATATTCACCATCTCGCAAAAGGTAAAAAGAGAAAAGAACGGGTCCATGAACTTTTAGAATTGGTTGGGCTTCGTCCAGAGCATGCCAATCGATTCCCGCATGAATTTAGCGGGGGACAAAGGCAACGAATAGGAATTGCGAGAGCATTGGCGGTTCACCCAAAATTTATAGTTTGTGATGAACCAATCTCAGCATTGGATGTGTCCATTCAGGCGCAAATTGTTAATCTGTTAAAGAGTTTACAGGAAAAAATGGATTTAACCTATTTATTCATTGCCCATGATTTATCAATGGTTAAATATATATCAGACCGAATCCTTGTGATGTATTTAGGAAACATGGTCGAACTCTCGGATAGCGGGTCTCTGTATGATGAACCACTGCACCCGTACACAAAAGCTTTGTTGTCCGCGGTTCCAATCCCAGACCCAACTGTGAAACGGGAGCGAATTGTACTAGAAGGGGAGGTGCCTACTCCATTATCTCCACCATCGGGTTGTGTGTTTCGAACAAGATGTAAATATGCAATGGAACGATGTGCAATTGAAATTCCAAAGTGGAAGGAAGTAAAGCCGTCTCACTTCACAGCGTGCCATTTATATGATGAATAATACGGCAGTTTTACAAATATAGGCAGAAAGTGGTATAATATTTAATTAATAGAGATAAATTAATAATAATACTTATTATAAGGAGTTTCTCAGGGAAACCTAGCGCTTTGTTTGCGCTCTTAGAACTACTTTTTATAATAAGTTTTTTTATTATAGCTGTAATGGTTTTTGTAACGTTTCGTGCCGACCAAAACAAAGGAGATGATTTGAATGGCTTTTGGAAGAAGACCAGTCGAAGAAATTGTTACTGAAGAAACGAAGGTGTGGGAATGCACATCTGAGGAATGTAATGGATGGGTACGAGATAATTTTAAGAGTACTACAGAACCAAACTGCCCATTGTGTGGATCAGAAATGGAGACAAATACAAGATTATTACAGGTTGTGAATAACCATAATAAAAGCTTTTTAGCATAAGATTATACGTTGTTTTCCTCCACTAAATTTTTTTTGAAAAATAGAATCGACTTTTTGGTTATAAAAAGTTTTTTCTATGGACATAATAATTCATGCAATACCTTGCAACAATATTTTGTTGCATTACATAGGAGGAAACATAATGGCACAAGGAAAAGTAAAATGGTTTAACAGTGAAAAAGGTTTTGGATTTATCGAAGTTGAAGGTGGAGACGATGTATTCGTACACTTTTCAGCAATCCAAGGCGAAGGGTTCAAAACGTTAGAAGAAGGTCAAGAAGTTACTTTTGATATCGAAGAAGGTAGCAGAGGACCACAAGCGGCTAATGTTCAAAAAATGTAAATGAACCAAATATAAACCGTTCAAAACAGATTCTATTTTAGGATCTGTTTTTTTGATTGTTAAAAGGAAATGAAAAACCCCCTGAGCAAAAAGTCAGGGGGCATTATATTAATTTGTAGCGGTCTTGCCTGAAGTTGCTTTTTCAAGCGTTGGCATTCCTTTTCCACGTACATCTACTCGTTTAATAAACAAAGCTAAAATTAAGGCAACAATATTAATACCTAGGGCAACAAGGAAGGAATAATTAATGCCCGCAAGTAAAGCTTGTTTGCCAATAAGAACTTGTGTTGTTTCAGTTATTGTAGTTGGATCCATATTTGCTACAAGGCTTTCACCTTCAGTTTTAGCGACACTATTCATGATTGTTACTAAAACGGCGGTTCCGATAGAACCAGAAACTTGTTGAGCAGTATTATTGATCGCTGTTCCATGTGGATATAGATGTGCTGGTAGCTGATTTAATCCGTTTGTCATAATTGGCATCATGACCATTGACATTCCAAACATACGAAGAGTGTATGCTGTAATGATATAGGTGTATGAAGAATCAATCTGTAATTGTGTTAATAAATAGGTTGAGATTCCTGTAATGATAAGACCACAAATTGATAGAAGTCGAGGACCAAATTTATCAAATAATTTACCAGTAATTGGTGACATAATTCCCATAACAATGGCACCCGGAAGCATCATTAGTCCAGATTCGAATGGCGATATACCACGAACACTTTGCACATAAGCAGGAGTTAGAATCATTCCAGAGAACATCGCTACCGCATTCACAATGGCAATTAAAGAAGCTAGTGTAAACATAGGGTATTTATATGCTCTTAAATCGAGTATTGGTTTATCTAATTTTAATTGACGTAAAATAAATAAGATGAGTGTAATCCCACCAATAATTAATGATGTCAATACAAGGGAATCCGTCCATCCATCACTGCTTACAGAACTGAATCCGTATAATAACCCACCAAAACCAAGTGTTGATAATATTACAGAAAGGTAGTCGATTGTTGCATTTTTATTAACTTCCATCACGTTTCTAGATTTCCAAATTGCGAGAACTAAACTAATCACTGCAAGCGGTAAAATCATTTCAAATAAAACGCGCCAGTCGTAATGCTCAACAATATAGCCTGATAAACTAGGACCAATTGCTGGTGCCGTAATCATAACCAATCCGAAAACACCCATTGCAGTACCACGTTTTTCTAGCGGGAAACTCACGAGCATAATGTTCATCAACAATGGCCCCATTACAGAAGAACCTGCTGCTTGAACCATACGTCCTGCAAGTAATACTCCAAAGTTTGGAGCGAATGCAGCCATGGCAGTACCGATTGTAAAGATTAGCATTGATGTAATAAATAGGCTTCGGTTTGAGAACCTTGTAATTAGGAATGCCGAAGCAGGAATTAGCACACCACTTACAAGCATGTAGCCCGTTGCAAGCCATTGAACAGTTGAGTAATTTTCAATATTCAAATCAACCATAATAGATGGTAATGCAACATTTAATAATGAGTTATTTAAAAACGAAACAAAAGCCCCTACAAAAAGTAATGCTAACATCAAATATGGAGGCTTTTTTTCTTGTATTGTTGATTCCATAAATGTATCCCCTCAATTCATTCTTTAAATTATTACTTGAATGATTTTATACCACAAGTTCAATTTGTGCAATATATTTATACTTAAGGTATAATATTCTTATGAAAAAAATAAATTGGTTACATGGAATAAGAAGGAAATTAGTGGAGGGCGTATGAATAAGCGTAGGAGACGAGTAGCGGATATCGCATTAAAGTTATTTGTTGAAAAAGGATTTCAACAAACTTCCATACAAGATATTATTGAACATGCAAATATTTCAAAAGGTACTTTTTACAATTATTTCTCGAATAAAAATGATTGTATTGCTGAAATATTAGAGGGGCTTCGTTACGATGCTAGTCAAATTCGGATGGAGATGCAGGTTGGAAAAGACGAGACAGATCGAACCGTATTAATTGATCAAATATCGATTTTGACTGAATTAAATAAGGAACGAAATCTTAATACTATATTTGAATCAATATTAAATTCAAATGAAGTTGAACTTAAAAAAATGGTGATGCATCATCGCATTCATGAATTGGAATGGTTGGCTGGACGATTTGTGGAAGTCTATGGTGAAGAAGTTAGGGAATATGGGTTTGAACTTTCGATTCTCTTTTATGGAATGATGCATTATATCATATTTACAATCAAAATAACCAATAGTGAACAATCGATTCATCGTATTGTCGAAGTTGTGTTGACGTATTTAGAAGCTATTATTCCAATTATGAAAGAAAAGGGGAGTTCCTTGCTTGATCCCACATCACTCCATTTTTTACAAGCTAGAATTGATCGAAAAGTGCTTTCACTTGAAGAACTTTTAGATTTGGCAAAGAATTTAGAGAAGGAAGCCACATTTACAACAGACCAGCAAGATCTTTATGATACGATTGTGTCAGAATTGCAGCGGGACCGAATTCGCAAGAGTGTATTGCAGCCTTTAATAAAACCATTTCAGCAGTCTTTTATACAAACAGAAATGGAAACTCAAGTTAACACATTTACAAATTTTCTTTGGTATTTTATAAGAATGCAGTAATACTATGAAGTGAAAAGGGGTGTTTATGATTACGAAAAATGAATGGGGTTGGAACTTCGATAACAGTTACGTGCAGTTGCCAACAGAATTATTTGCAAAGACAACTCCAACACCTGTACGTGATCCAGAGCTCGTTATCTTAAATAAACAATTAGCTGAATCACTCGGTTTAGGTGTACAGGTTCTGGTGGAAGAAGGGGTCGAAATCTTTGCTGGAAATCAAATTCCTAATGGTTCTACACCTATTGCCCAGGCCTATGCCGGTCACCAATTTGGGCATTTTACGATGCTAGGAGACGGCCGTGCTGTGTTGCTCGGTGAACAGATTACACCTGATGGTGCTCGCTATGATATACAGCTGAAGGGGGCAGGGCGTACACCATATTCCCGAGGTGGAGATGGCCGTGCCGCAATTGGTCCGATGTTGCGTGAGTATATCATTAGTGAAGCTATGCATGGTTTAAGAATTCCTTCCACTAGAAGCCTAGCTGTGGTAACAACAGGTGAGCCGATTTATCGAGAAACGGTTTTACCAGGCGCAATCCTTACTCGTGTTGCATCTAGCCATATTCGGGTGGGCACATTTCAATTTATTGCAGGACTTGGAAAAAAAGATGAACTGCGGAAATTAGCGGATTATACGATTGAACGTCATTACCCCGAAATTAAGGATGAGGAACACCGTTATCTTGCACTTTTACGTGAGGTGATTCAACGTCAAGCGGCCTTAATCGCGAAATGGCAGCTTGTAGGGTTTGTACACGGTGTTATGAATACAGATAATATGGCAATAAGCGGGGAAACCATCGATTATGGACCGTGTGCATTTATCGATACATATGATCCGAAAACAGTGTTTAGCTCTATTGACACTGGAGGGCGTTATGCCTATGGAAATCAACCATATATCGGTGGTTGGAATCTTGCTCGTTTTGCTGAAAGCCTATTACCTTTACTACATGAAAACGAGGAAGAAGCACTTCAATTAGCACAGCAAGAAATATCGAAATACAATGGAATTTATCTGGAAAAATGGCTGACCGGAATGCGGGCAAAGCTGGGCTTATTCAATCAAGAGGAAGGTGATAAGGAACTAATTGAAGAATTCCTAGAGTTGATGGAACAAAGCCAAGCAGATTATACAAATATGTTTATCGCTTTAACCTTCGATAAGATAGATGATCTTGCCAGTAGTAGCGTAGATAGATTTAAAAATTGGCATCAAAAATGGAAGGAAAGACAAAAAAGACAGAAGGAAACAGCAAAAGATATTAAGGATTTAATGATAAATTCGAATCCAGCAGTCATACCGAGAAACCATCGAGTTGAAGAAGCACTTGAGAAGGCTCTTGAAGGTAATTACAGTGTCATGGGAAAACTTTTAGAAGTATTAAAAGCCCCGTTTGCACACTCAGAGGAGCAGGCGGAATTCGCAAATCTCCCGGAACCATCAAATACTCCATATCGAACTTTTTGTGGAACGTAATGAAAACTTTGAGCATGCCTTTAATGGTGTGCTTTTTTTATGCTAAAAATACCAACTGTATATTTAGGTGAAATCACTTCAAAAACGAACATTTATTCTGTACAATAAAGGTAGAAATTCTGAGGTGATGGTTAATGAAGTTTCGGAAAAACATCCATGAATTAATGGATTTTATAAAAGAAAACCCGCAATACGCAAAAAACATTGTTCACTGGCATACGATTGAGGCTACCTCCGCCAAAACAAAGGACCTTCCAGAATCTATTGATGATAGATTACAAGAAGCTTTAGATAAAAGAGGGATCCATCAGTTATATACCCATCAGCATTCTGCCTACGAAATAACACAAAGTGGGAAGAATTTCGTTGCCGTGACTCCGACAGCATCCGGTAAAACCCTCTGCTACAATCTGCCTGTTTTACAAACAATCGTTGAAAATGATCAGGCACGTGCACTCTATTTGTTTCCTACAAAAGCCTTAGCTCAGGATCAAAAAAGTGAACTAAATGAAATCATTGAGGAAATGGGAGTTGCGATTAACAGCTATACATATGATGGGGACACACCAGCAAATATCCGTCAAAAGGTAAGAAAAGCAGGACATATTGTCATTACGAACCCGGACATGTTGCATTCGGCTATTCTTCCTCATCATACAAAATGGGTCTCATTGTTTGAAAATCTGAAATATGTTGTGATAGATGAGCTACATACATATCGTGGTGTTTTCGGAAGCCATGTTGCCAATGTCATTAGGCGTTTGAAACGAATATGTGAATTTTATGGAAGTAGCCCAATTTTTATGTGTACATCAGCGACTATTGCAAATCCGCAGGAACTCGCTGAAAATTTGACCGGAACTAAAATGGAATTAATCCAAAATAATGGTGCACCAACGGGTAGAAAGCATTTTGTTTTTTACAATCCACCAATCGTTAATAAACCCCTCAATATACGTAGAAGTGCGACACTTGAGGTGCGAAAACTAGCCAGTGAATTTTTACAAAATAAAATTCAAACGATAGTCTTTGCGCGAAGTAGGGTGAGAGTAGAAATAATCTTAACGTATTTGCAGGAACTCGTGAAACATAAGCTCGGACCGAAAGCAATCCGTGGTTATCGTGGGGGGTATTTGCCTAAGCAACGCCGTGAAATCGAACATGGCCTTCGGAATGGTGATATTTACGGGGTAGTTAGCACAAATGCGCTTGAACTAGGTGTTGACATTGGACAACTTCAGGTGTGTATTATGACTGGCTACCCTGGAACGATTGCTAGTGCTTGGCAGCAAGCAGGTCGTGCTGGTCGACGCCAAGGAGAAGCTGTCATCTTCATGGTCGCAAGCTCAAATCCACTTGATCAATATATGATTCAAAACCCAGAATACTTTTTTAGTAGAAATCCAGAAACAGCTCGAATTAACCCTAATAATCTTGTGATTTTAATCGATCATATTAAGTGTGCAGCCTATGAATTGCCGTTTAAGACGGGAGATACATTTGGTGACCTTGATCTTGAGGATATTTTAGAATTTTTAACTGAGGAGAGGGTTCTGCATCAAAACGGGGATAAATGGTACTGGATGAATGATTCCTTTCCTGCCCACAATATTAGCCTGCGTTCAGCTTCACAAGAGAATGTTGTGATTATTGATCAGACGGATGTTGCGGCGGTGAAAGTGATTGGGGAAATGGATCGGTTTAGTGCAATGACCTTACTTCATGAGGAAGCTATTTACTTGCACCAAGGTGTACAATATCAGGTTGAAAAGCTAGATTGGGAAGAAAAGAAGGCTTTTGTGAGAGAGGTAGATGTGGATTATTTCACAGATGCAAACTTAGCAGTTAATCTTCGGGTTTTAGAGGTTGATAAGGAACGCTCAAATGAATCCATCGAAATTGGTTTTGGAGATGTATCCGTTCAAGCGATGGCAACGATTTTTAAAAAAATAAAATTTGAAACACATGAGAATATCGGATCAGGACCGATTCATCTACCAGAAGAGGAGCTCCATACATCTTCTGCATGGATAAGTCTAAAAAAATCAGAGCTAGAAGGATTTAGTGACGAGCGAATTGAAGAAGGCTTGGTAGGTGTTGCGAATGTGTTAAGGCATGTTGCTCCGCTTATGACAATGTGCGATTCGTCCGATTTGCATGTTGTTCCACAGGTGAAAGCCGTACACAATGAGCAGCCGACAATCTTTTTATACGACCGTTATCCAGGTGGAATTGGTTTAAGTGAAAAAGTCTATGATGCAATGGAAAATCTTCTTACTGAATCTGAAGAATTAATCCGAAAATGCGCCTGTGAAACTGGCTGTCCATCCTGTATTGGGACAGATGTCATTCAGAAAAAAGCCAAAATGGACGCACTAACCTTAATTTCCAAGCTGAAACAGAGTAAGTATGGAATATAGTAGAGGAGTTTCATTATGTCGATTAAAGGGAAATTAAACCGACTAAAAAATCATATTGTAAAAGAAGATTACACTAAATCGGAAATTGTCGAATCATCTGTTTTGATGGAGGAAATTCCCTTTCTTGATAAATGGAAAGAATTTGGAGCCGAACCCTTTTATTTTGATGACACATATTGCATGGTTCGTAAAGTAGAATATCCATTGAATTATAAGCATGGTTTATATTCATTTTCTAAATTAAACGATGTGATTGACATGTGGAATTCATCTTCCATAAGGCATCCGTTGTCCGCAAAGGGACATCAGCCATCTGATTTGTTCTTCTTTGACACTGAAACTACAGGATTAGGTGGGGGGACAGGCAATACAATCTTCTTATTAGGACATGCAAGGGTTCATGATGATAAAATAATTCTCACTCAACATTTTTTACCCAATCCTGGAGCTGAGGTTGCGTTGTACCAAAGCTTCCTTTCAAGTGTTGATTATACAACCCTAGTCACATATAACGGAAAATCTTTTGATTGGCCACAGGTAAAAACAAGGCATACGTTAATTCGGGATGCACTGCCAAACTTACCTGATTTTGGACATTTTGATTTGTATCATGCAGCTAGAAGGCTATGGAAAAACAAACTTGATTCTGTAAGGCTGTCTAATGTTGAAAAGGAAATTCTTGATATCAAACGTGAAGGTGATGTCCCGGGATATTTAGCACCGATACTTTATTTTGATTTTGTGGAAAATCAGGCTCCAGATGGAATCTTTGGCGTCATGAGGCATAATGAAATCGATATTTTATCTTTATTAACTTTATACATTCATTTATCAGGTGCTGTAATTTTGAATGAAAAAAACAGGTATACCTCTGATAAATACGAAGTCGCAAGGTGGCTTGAAGACTTAGGGGAGACCAGAAAAGCACTGGAATTGTATCAACAAGTAGTTGATGTAGATTCCGAAAAGGAAACGAAAGCAAAGCTTGCCCTCGCTTTTCTTTTAAAAAAGGAGAAAAAGCTTGAAGAAGCAATGAGGCTATTCATGGAAGTATATGAAAATGGGGAGGATCAGGATGCGATTGTAGCAAGTATAGAGCTTGCGAAATATTTTGAGCATCATGAAAAAGATTTCGAAACCGCATGGGACTTTGCAAATAGTGGATTCATGAGATGGAAAGAATCAAGGATTTCAGATAATAAGACAAAAAATGCGAAAATAGAGAGCGACTTTGAGAAACGAATCGGAAGGATATGTAGAAAACTTCGGAAAAGTTAAAAAATATTACCCGGGTAAGCGCAAAATTAGCGGTTTTTCGCGTTTTGCATGTCGATTTTATGAAAATTTGGTTACTTCCTTCTTTTGTCATTGTAGAACAATGTAATACCATGTAAAATAGTGTTTTGTGTAAGGGAAATATTATTTTAGATGGAGCGAGAATAGAATGTATAAGAAAATTTTATTTCTATACTTTTTTGTGTTGGTATTAATTGTCCTTATATTAACCGGAATTAAAGACGGCTCATATGCCATTTTCTAATAAAAATAGGTGTTTTAAAAGGAGGATGAAGAGGACCGAGAATTTCGAGGCGGTGCAGCTTTGAGTACCGGAGCGTATGCAGTTAATACGTGAGGAACGGAGAAGCAAGCCAACGAAGAAATTCGATGCGTCATATTCACCGCACTTTTTAAACATCCTCTAAAAAATAGGTGTTTTGATTAGTACATGACTCTACCTTCCTTCATAGGCTATTACTGTAAGACAGATGAAGGAAAGGAGATAAAAAATATGTATTGTCCAACAAATGTAATGCAACCTATTGTATCACCAACGAAATGTTGTGTTCAACACCACTGCTGTAAAACAATTGTTCCACATATTCATCCTTCACATACGCAACATATAAATCATCATATGTATCAACATATGCATTATTACCCGCATACAGAATCTGTTGCGACTGAAGTAACAAACCAACACTTCAATTGTGGAGCAATGCCACCTGGACCATTTATTGGCCGGTAAACCATTCACTTAATTTAAAAACGTAACAAATAAAATGAACAAAAACACAACAGGAACTGTAATGGTTCCTGTTTTACATATGATAGTTGGATACCTAAAGAGAAGATCAATAAATAAAGGAGTCTTGACATGATAAAAGTTGTTGCAATTACAGGATATAAACCGTTTGAACTTGGAATTTTTGGACAAGACCATCCTGGAATCCACTATATCAAACTAGCCCTTAAAAAAGCGCTTCTCCCCTTAATTGAGGATGGACTAGAATGGGTCATCATTAGTGGACAACTTGGTGTCGAGCTTTGGGCTGCTGAAATCACTTTTGAGCTTCAAGAAGAATATCCCGACCTCAAGCTTGCTGTAATAACTCCATTCCTTGAGCAAGATGAAAAATGGAACGAAACAAACAGAGAATACTACCAATTAATTCTGTCGCAAGCAGACTATGTAAACAGTATCACAAACCGAAAATATGATAATCCATCACAATTCCGACTGAAAAATGCTTTCTTTCTAGACAAAAGTGATGCTTTCATAATACTATATGATGAGGAAAAGGATGGGAGTCCACGTTATATTTATGCTGATGCGAAAAAGAAGTGTGAAAATGAAGGCTATCAGCTTATTACGATTAACGCATATGATCTCCAAGTAATTGCTGAAGAAGAACAATACGCCAATAACGAATATTGAAAGGTTCAGCTTTTGGAATATAAATTGACAATACGTTAAATTTTTGAAAAAATAGAAACAGAAATAATGGGGAAAGTGTATCGAGGTGAAACTAATGTTATCTGATAAAATAAAATTAACAACAACGCAGATACTTGAGAAAGAATTTAAGTCGGCCATGAAAGGCTATAAACAAGAAGAAGTTGATAAATTTTTAGATGTGATCATCAAGGATTATGAAACGTTTTATCAAGAAATTGAAGAGCTTCAACAAGAGAACCTTCGATTAAAGCGTCAACTAGAGGATTCTTTTAAGAAACAACCACAGGCGCAAACGGGTACAACTAATTTTGATATTTTAAAACGATTATCAAACCTTGAAAAACATGTATTTGGTAGTAAACTGTACGATTGAGGATTGTACTGTTGGGAAAAACTACCAACGGTTATCACTTGCAATTGTAATGTTTTTTTACTATACTATTTCTTGCACACATTAATAACGTTCGGGTAATCGCTGCAGGGTGACCTGCAGAGGAAAGTCCATGCTCGCACGGGCTGAGATGTCCGTAGTGTTCGTGCCTAGCGAAATGATAAGCTAGGGTAGTGAGGAGCAATCTTTGCTAACGGCAGGAAAAAAACCTAAGTCCATTTTGGATATGGTTTGACTACCTATAAAGTGCCACAGTGACGAAGTCTTGTAAGAAATTACAAGAGTGGAACGAGGTAAACCCCACGAGCGAGAAACCCAAATTATGGTAGGGGCACTTTCTCTCTTGGAAATGAACAAGGAGAAGGACAAACGATTTATCGTTTGTAGATAGATGATTACCACCGGAGTACGAGGTATTCGTTTTACCGACTGAAGTACGATGGAACAAAACATGGCTTACAGAACGTTATTAATTAACGATACTTACATGATGAATAAAGAAACAAAGCTCTTCATGATGAAGAGCTTTTTGTTTGCATACATAACCATTTAAGTTGCAAATCTTGCTTTACAAGTTGAGATTCTTTATTCTTTTACTATAAAAATGATTGTACATAGATAGGGTGAACGTGAATGGGTAAAGTAACACTTATTGCTACTGCAGCGATGGGGATTGAATCAATAGTTGCAAAGGAAGTACGGGATTTAGGCTATGAATGTACAGTTGAAAACGGGAAGGTTACATTTGATGCTGATGAACAAGCTATCTGCCGTAGTAATCTTTGGTTAAGAACTGCAGACCGTATCAAGCTAAAAGTTGGAGAATTTAAAGCCACAACCTTTGATGAATTATTCGAAAAAACAAAGGCCCTAAATTGGGGAGATTTACTTCCAGAAAATGCAGAGTTTCCGGTTATTGGGAAATCAGTAAAATCAAAACTTTTTAGTGTCTCAGATTGTCAAAGTATTGTAAAAAAAGCAGTCGTTGAAAGCCTTAAGAAGCATTACCGCAAAACATCAGGCTGGTTTGAGGAAACCGGTCCATTATTCCGAATCGAGGTAGCTTTACTTAAAGACGTCGCAACACTCACAATCGACTGTAGTGGGGTCGGGCTACATAAACGTGGTTACCGGGTCGACCAAGGGGAGGCACCGTTAAAAGAGACATTAGCCGCAACTTTAGTCATGTTAACGAACTGGACACCGGAGAGACCGTTTGTTGATCCATTTTGTGGTTCAGGAACGATACCAATAGAAGCTGCATTAATCGGGCAAAACATTGCTCCCGGTTTTAACCGTGATTTCGTATCTGAGGAATGGAATTGGATTGGAAAACAACGATGGGATGAAGCACGCCAAGAGGTTGAAGATTTAGCTAAATACGATCAGCCACTTGATATCAGCGGTTTTGATATTGACCACCGAATGATCCAAATCGCAAAGGATAATGCAGAGGAAGCTGGTTTTTCAGACTTGATCCAGTTTAAACAAATGCAGGTTCGAGATTTTACAACAACAAAGGAATACGGTGTAATTGTCGGAAATCCTCCTTATGGGGAAAGACTTGGTGAAAAAAAGGCCGTTGAGGAAATGTATCGCAGTATGGGGGAGGCCCTTCGTCCATTTGATACATGGTCCGTCTATATGCTAACTTCACATCCTGATTTCGAACAAATATACGGCAAGCCTGCAACGAAAAAACGTAAGTTGTTTAACGGATTTATTCGGACTGACTATTATCAGTATTGGGGTAAGAGACCACCTAGAGACCGTTAAATTTGATTTCATGAATAGTTCAACTCCAAAGGACATATACTTTATTGGTGTCTATAAATATTCAGGAGTGAATGAGTAATGAATTACCTAGATTTCAAAAAAATTCAAGATGCGTTGAATGATACATATCGGACTCTTCAAAATGAGATAGGGGAAGAACTTGATCCACTTAAATCCATTGTTCAAGCAAAAAATGACCTACTCCATGCAATGTCTCATTCAACTTCCATTGATGTTGATTTATTACGATATAAAAGTGAATGAACGAATATCACAAGGAAACTCGCTACGGCGGGTTTTCTTGTTTTCATATTGACTTAGTTCCTTCACTAGTAGATAATTAAAATTTGGCGCGTACCTTGATTTTGGGGGTTTTACAGATGATTGGAGAAGGGTTACCCTTTCAAATATCCAGAAATGAAAATTTTTTTGATAAATTAAATGAATGGATCGGTGATGTGTTTTACGACATCCTTCCAGAAAAAGGCTTTGAGCTTCGTGATGAGCAAATATATATGGCATTTCAGCTAGAAAAAGCATTCAAGGAAAAATCAATTGTGTTCGCAGAAGCAGGTGTAGGTACTGGTAAAACAATTGTTTATCTGTTATATGCAATTTGTTATGCGAGATATATGAGAAAGCCGGCGATTATCTCATGTGCAGACGAGTCGTTAATTGAACAGCTCGTGAAGCCTGAAGGAGACATTGCAAAAATCGCTGACGCATTAAATTTGAATATTGATGTTCGTCTTGCAAAGGCACAGGATCAATATCTTTGTCTACAAAAGTTGGATCATGCCACACGTCGAACAACAAATGAGAAAATTTCACAAATTTATAAGGAGTTACCAGAATTTGTTCACAGTCATTCGACTATGCAAACATTCCATCATTACGGGGATCGAAAAACATATTCTGAGCTTACAGATGAGGAATGGAAAACTGTCGCATGGGATAGCTTTCAGGATTGTTTTTCATGTGATTTGCGCCATCGTTGTGGACTCACATTATCTAGAGATCATTATCGTAAGGCGGTTGATTTAATTATTTGTTCTCATGATTTTTATATGGAGCATGTGTGGACAATGGAAGCCAGAAAAAGAGAAGGACAACTTCCCTTTTTACCTGAGAGTAGTTGTGTTGTTTTTGATGAAGGTCATTTACTTGAATTCTCTGCGCAAAAAGCGTTAACCTATCGTGTTCAGGAAACGACTTTAGAAAGTTTGTTAACAAGGCTATTAGGAAACGATGTTCGTGAAGAATTTGCGCAATTAATAGAAGATACGATTTGGCAAAATGACCATTTTTATAAATGTCTTAGAGAAAAAAGTCAAACAGTTGAGGGATCTGCACGCATGGATATTGTTCGAACCGCGAACTTAATTGCTGATGCAAATAAACTTCATCAGATGATTGTGGAGATTGGCAATAATCTAGTGTTCGAAGCAGAGACTTATACAATTGATCAATACGAATTACATATTGTTGATGAATATTTAGATCAAATGGAATATTCATTAAAACTCTTCGGTGAAGAAAATGATGCCATTTGCTGGGGGGAGGCAGATAGTGAAAGCTACACACTAGTCATTATGCCACAAGCTGTGGAAACCATTTTAGCGGAAAACGTGTTTTCAAAAAAGATCCCATTTGTATTTTCTTCGGCTACTTTATCTGAAAATAAATCTTTTGATTATATTGCAAAGAGCTTAGGAATTAGTAACTATCAATCGTTTTCGGTTGAATCCCCATTTGATTATGAAAATCAGATGAGGATTCAGATGCCTGTGTTTCATGTTAATGAGGATCTGTTCCGTTCAAAATTTCAATTTGCATGGGATGAAATTGAAAAGTCAGAAGGCCGGGCTCTTCTTTTATTTAATTCTAAGGAAGAACTGCAAATGTTTAAAGAGAACTGCATCACGGAAAAATACCCAATTCTCTTTGAAGGGGATCAAGAAATAAGTAGGCTTGTGTCCACGTTCCAAAATGATGAACACAGCATACTTTGTTCCACTTCTTTATGGGAAGGGCTTGATATTCCTGGACCTTCCTTATCGAATGTCATCATTTGGTCATTGCCATTCCCGCCAAATGATCCTGTATTTCAAGCAAAAAGAAAAAGAGTCGAATCACCATTTGAGAAGGTTGATCTTCCATATATGCTATTAAGACTAAGACAAGGCATCGGTCGTTTGATTCGTTCAAGTGAAGATGCAGGAACTGTCAGTATTTTTGTAGAAGATAATACAAGTAACCTTGTCATTGACAACATTAAAAATGTTCTACCGACAAAGGTTGATATAATATAGAGGGGGAGGACGAAAAATGTCAGAACAACTACAACAAACTGAGCAAGCTTTTCTTAATTTAGTTAAAAAAATGACAAGCTATAATGAGGCAATTGGGGTAATGTACTGGGATTTACGTACGGGTGCTCCGAAAAAGGGAGTAGAGCAACGATCTGAAGTAATTGGTATGCTTTCATCAGAGGTTTTTGCTATGTCAACTTCTACCGAAATGGAGGCCTATTTAAACGAATTAACGACTCCTGAGGCACAAAAACAACTTGATGAAATTACGAAGAAAGTCGTAGAAGAATGTAAAAAAGACTTTGAACGAAATAAAAAAATTCCAGCGGATGAGTTCCGTGAGTATATTATTTTACAATCTAAAGCAGAATCCGTTTGGGAGGATGCAAAAGAAAAATCTGATTTTGAAATGTTTCGTCCGTACCTAGAAAAACTTGTCGATTTTACGAAAAAATTTATTGGCTACTGGGGATACGAGGGCAACAAATATAACACATTACTTGATATGTACGAACCAGGAATAACAGTGGAAGTAGTCGATCAAGTATTTGCTCAATTACGAGAAAAAATCGTGCCACTTGTTAAAGCTGTCACTGAGTCACAGAATAAGCCGGAAACGTCATTTTTATTTAAAGAATTTCCAAAGGAAAACCAACGTGATTTTAGCCTTGAAATTCTTAAGAAAATGGGTTACGACTTTGACGCTGGCCGTCTAGATGAAACAGTTCACCCATTCGCAACCGGATTAAATCCAGGGGATGTACGTGTAACAACAAATTATGTGGAAAATGACTTTAGAACAGCTGTCTTTGGTACCATCCATGAAGGTGGTCATGCCCTTTATGAGCAAAATATTTCCGCAGATTTAGTTGGTACAAACCTTGCAGAAGGAACTTCAATGGGAATCCATGAATCTCAGTCCTTATTCTATGAAAACATTGTCGGTCGAAGTCTACCACTTTGGAAAAATAACTTTGAGTTATTAAAAGAATATGCTAGTGGTCAGTTTGATCAAGTTTCAGTTGAAGATTTTTACCGAGCAATCAATGAATCAAAGCCATCGTTTATTCGAATTGAAGCGGATGAATTAACTTATCCATTACATATCATGGTCCGTTATGAAATTGAAAAAAGCCTTTTTAATGATGAGATTGAAGTAAAGGACCTACCAGAAATTTGGAATGCGAAATATGAAGAGTATTTGGGCATTCGTCCTGAGAATGATGCAAAAGGGGTGTTACAAGATGTCCATTGGGCAGGTGGTAGCTTCGGCTATTTCCCGTCTTATGCACTTGGATACATGTATGCGGCTCAATTTAAACATGCCATGTTAAAGGATATCCCAAACTTTGATGATCTTTTAGAAGAGGGGAACTTAAATCCAATTAAAGAATGGTTAACGAAACATATTCATCAATATGGAAGGCTTAAGAAGCCATTGGAAATCATCAAAGACGTGACAGGTGAAGGATTAAATGCAGACTATTTAATCCAGTACTTAGATGAAAAATATCGTGCGATTTACAAATTATAAAATTTAAAAAGCTACGCAACTTAAGTTGCGTAGCTTTTTTACTTATAGTAAATGTTTGAATGGTTTAGCTCCAGGTGGTGCATTTTGAATCATATCAACAAATGGAATGGTATAAGCGATTAAGATTAATACTGCTAGGACACCAACCCAAAGCTTCCAGTTTTCTAGAATCATTGGTGTTTTTTCTGCTTCTTCGGCCACTTCACCGACAGGGAATTCAGTTTCACCTTTTGGTGCAAAGAAGGCTAGGTTAACAAAAATAACAAGAACTAGGATGATTCCTATAAAGAGAATAGAGCCACCAATTGCTTGTGCTATTTGATATGGAACCCATTCTGCTGCTTGGGCAGAACCTCCATAAGTTGAGAAAGCAGAACGTCTAGGAGCTCCTAGTAATCCCGCAAAGTGCATAGCTGTTGACATGAATGTCATACCAATTGTCCATACGATTGTTTGAACAACTGCCAGCTTGTTCATCGCTTTTGTCATTACACGTCCAGTTAGATGTGGAATTAACCAGTAGGCAATTCCAAAGAATGTTAACAGGACGGTTGTTGCAACGGTTAAGTGGAAGTGTCCTGTTACCCAAATTGTATTATGAATAACTTGGTTCATCTGGTGACTTGCGTTGATAATACCTCCTGCACCAGCAGGGATAAAGAATAACATACCAACGAATGGTGCTAGGAAACGAGCATCTCCCCAAGGAAGCTTTCTAAACCAACCAAATAAACCTGTTGCGCCCTTTGATCTTCCGTATAGTTCGAATGATGCAAACAATGAGAATGCAGTCATTAAAGATGGAATAACAACCATGAAAGTTAAAACAACTTGTAAGTATTTCCAATTTGGATCGATTCCAGGTTCAGTTAATTGGTGGTGGAATCCAACTGGAATTGAGAATAATAAGAATAATATAAATGACAATCTTGCAAGTGCATCAGAGAAAATTTTACCCCCGATAACCTTTGGAATAACAACGTACCATGCCATGTATGCTGGTAATAACCAGAAGTATACAAGAGGGTGGCCGAAATACCAGAATAATGTTCTACTGATAAGGACGTCGATTGTTTCAACCCAACCAAATGACCATGGAATAAATTGAATAAGCACGGATGCAGCAACACCAAGTGTTGCAACTAACCATAAAATCATTGTCATGATAGCCATGAAACTTAATAAAGGTGTAACTTTACCAGGATTTGCTTTTTTCCATTTTCCAAAATGGGAGAACATTGCAAATCCACCAATCCAGCTACCTACTACTACAAGCGCAAGTCCAATATAAAAGAATGGGTGTGCTTGTAGGGGAGCATAAAATGTATAAAGAACAGATGCTTCACCTAAAAGGATGGTAGTTGCTGTGGAAGCAGTACCAATAGTCATTGTCCAAAAACCAATCCAGCCTGCTAAACGGCCCTTTGCTGAAAGGGTACCTGCCGTTTTACTAATGCTTGCAAATAAGAATCCAATTATAAAAAATGTAGTAAGAACAAGTCCTAATAAAACTCCGTGAACGGTTAATAATTGATAATAGCCAATACCTGCAGGTAATGTAAATTTACCTGAACGAACAAGTGTCTGAAGTAATCCAGCAGTACCACCAAGAAATAAAGCAATAAAGGCTACATAAAAGTGTGCCATTGCTAGTTTAGCATCTTTTTTGTCTACCTTGACATTTGAATTTAACATTATTCGGTCACCTCAACTTTTGCCATCATTAAGTGGTGCCCAGCTCCACAATATTCATTACATAACACTAAAAATTCACCGGTTTTAGAAAATGTTTGTGTATAGCTGCTCACATATCCTGGCTCAACCATCATATTGACGTTAGTGCCGGCAATTGAAAAGCCGTGAACTACATCTTTTGTTGCTACATTAATTGTTACTTCTGCATCTTTTGGAATTTGGATAGTGTTAGGTGTGTAAGCAAATGCTTCAGCAACAAGGTTTAATTCATATTTATTTCCTTCAATATGAACAAGTCCAGGATTATCAAACGGTGCCGTTTCAGCAACTTTTTCTGGATCAATTGTTTTAATGCTACTTGCTGGCTGATGCCCCATTGCGAACGCTCCAACACCAACAACTCCTAGGAACACAAAAAGGATTCCAATACCAAAAATGAGCCATATTTTTTCATATTTATGCAAATGCATGGCTTCTTCCCCTTTCAAATTTTCACATTCTTTTTCTTTATGTTTTTTCATAAAATAGTACAAGCCACTCTTATGAAGACTTGCCTCGAATTCCTAACGGGAAGTATTACTACACCCGATCTAAGAACAAGAAATAGACACCTAACCAAGATAAAATTAAGAAAAGTCCAAGTAATAATACAGATGCTAATGTTCCTTTTAAAGAAGTTTTTTCATCTTCAATTTTTGTTTTTTGGTTTGTCTTAGTAAGCTGTGTCTTAGCCATTCATCACGACCCCCTTCAAGCGTTTATGAAACTTTTTACATTTTCATCATACAAAACAATTTGTTAAAATCTAGACGATTTTGAGCTTTTCACAAATTGTTCATTCCTAATCTAATCACTATATTAATAGTGAAAACCTAGTAAAACAGTGATTTTTATCACAATAGGTTAGAAAAATATTTGAATAATTTGTGACAAAACGAATAACAGTCTTGGAAACGGAAACATAATCTATATGAAAAAGGAAGTGTGTAAATGATCAGATACTATTGTTCAAGATGCCATTCACTTTTACTAAATAACAAAGAAAGATGTTTTAAATGTGGAAATAGTGTAATTACGCAAATCAATATTCATGTTCAGAAAAACGATCAGAAGTCCTCTTAATCACTATTTTTGAATAGTGATTTTTTTACGTCTCGATCAAATCGTCATTATATTGCTAAACCATCTTCCTTGGTGACAAAGTGAAAAATTTTTTTATTTATAATCACACGTATTGCACCTGTGCCATAGTCTAAAGATAGGCGAATGTCTACAAGGAGGTAGGTAGTTTATATGGCAAGAATAAAAAATTATTATGCAGGTACCAATTCAAGTGTAGGTTTTTACTCGTTGTATGATGAAGCATTGAAGGGATTGGAAACTCTTTATATATTAAAAGGGGGACCAGGTACAGGTAAATCTACCTTCATGCGAAAAATCGGTCTTGTATTCATGGATAAAGGCTATGACCTCGAATACTTACACTGTTCTTCAGACAATCACTCTATAGATGGAATTGTGATTCCAGAACGAAAATTAGGATTTGTAGACGGTACGGCACCACATGTTATCGAGCCTAGATACCCAGGAGTTGTCGAGAAGGTAATAGACCTTGGGAAGTATCGCAATGATGAATACTTAATTCAATATAAGAATGAAATCATCGAACTAACAGATGATATCTCGAAGAACTTTGAAAATGCTTATAAGACTTTTGCAGAAGCAAAGAAAATTCATTTAAAGCGTGAGGATATTTATGTCTCTTCCATGAGCTTTAAAAAGGCAGATGCAGTCCTTCAAAATTTAATTGATACGATTTTTAGCAAGCCATTTGAAGCGGAAAATTACCCGACAATACGGAGACGGTTTTTTGGTGCAGCAACACCAAAGGGGGCGGTGAATTTTATCGATAATATTACCGAAGAATATGAAAAACGTTATATTATTAAAGGAAGACCGGGAAGCGGAAAGTCAACATTGATGAAAAAGGTAGGAAAGCACGCCGAACAACATGGTCTATCAGTAGAGTATTTCCATTGTGCTTTTGATCCGAAAAGCATTGATATGATTATTATTCCACAACTAAGTGTGTCAATTGTAGATGGTACAGCTCCTCATGTTGTCGACCCATTCCGGGAGCAGGATGAAGTTGTTGATATGTTTGCATTATGTATGGATCCAAAAATTGAAAACACGTTTAAAAAGGAAATCGAAGAGTTAAACCTTGAATATAAAAATAAGATGACAATCGGCACAAACTTTTTAAGTGAGGCAAAACGACTTCACGACAAGCTTGAGGAATACTACAAAGCGGCAATGGACTTTGAAGCAATCGACAAAAAACGTGAGGAACTCATCACGACATTATTATAGCTTGAAGAGTATTTGCAAACCAAAATTTTACTAGTGAATGTTTGAAAAATTTGAGTTATACTATTAATGCACAACAACAAAATAACTCCTTTGAAACGTGAGCTTTCCCGTTAACTGGGAAGGCTTTTTTTACGCCTATTTTTCTTATTGCATACTTATTCAAAAAATGGAAAAAGTAACCTATAGATGACGTTTAGAGAAAGGGTGCGTTCCATGCCTAAAGTAATTTCGATAGGTATATGCAATCCACCAAATAAAATCAATCAAATGAAGACAACTGAATTTATTAAAGACCTCTTTTATGAACATTTTCCAGATATTGATCGGCTCATAAAGGTATTTGCTAATAGTGAAATTGAAGAAAGATATTTCAGTGAATCATTGGACTGGTATGGAAAAGAACATAGCTTTGAGGATAAAAATAATACATATATTGAAAAGGCAATTACATATGGGATAGAAGCTATTCATAATTGTTTATCGAATCAACAAATGCTTGCGAAAAAGATAAATCCTGAAGAGATTGAAACCATTTTTTTTATTTCGAGCTCAGGAATCTCAACCCCAAGTATTGAAGCGAGAATCATGAACAAGATGGAGTTCCAACCACATACTAAGCGAATTCCAGTTTGGGGGCTGGGGTGTGCTGGAGGAGCATCTGGCTTAGCGAGGGCGTTTGATTATTGTAAAGCGTATCCGAAAGCAAAAGTCCTTGTCCTCGCAGTCGAGCTTTGTAGCTTAACTTTTCAAAAAAATGATTTCACGAAAAGCAATTTAATTGGAACTTCATTATTTGCTGATGGTACGGCATGTGTTTGCATTGCTGGCGATGAAGTGGAGTATCATGCGGCAACTCCTATTTGTCCGTCCTTTGTTTCAGCGCAATCGACCTTAATGGCAGATTCAGAGGATGTAATGGGCTGGGATATTAAAAATTCAGGACTACACGTCATTTTTTCAAAAGATATTCCTAGCATAGTGAAGTCATGGTTGAAGGGAAATGTGGAGGCATTTTTACATGGAAATCAACTTTCTATTAATGATATAAAGCATTTTATTGCCCATCCCGGTGGGAAAAAGGTTTTGGATGCATACGAGGCTTCCCTTGAACTTCCGAGTTCGATGACAGTGATCGCAAGAGAAGTGTTGCGCAGGCAAGGAAATATGTCTTCAGTAACAGTGCTTTATGTCTTAAAGGAGTTTATGGAGAATCAACTGGGAAAAGAAGGCGATTATGGGCTAGTTATTGCCTTAGGGCCAGGGTTTAGCTCTGAATTAGTCCTGTTACAATGGAGGAAATAGGATGATATTTTGGATTTTTATTGGTCTAGTAATTGCTCAGAGACTGATTGAACTGCGGATTGCCAAACGAAATGAAAAATGGATTTTATCTCAAGGTGGGTATGAGGTTGGACATGGGCATTATAAATATATTGTTCTTATCCATGGCTTATTTTTTGTATCTCTTATTACTGAGGTTGTCTATGGTGAAAAAGAATTATCGGTGTTGTATCCGATATTATTTTTCTTATTTGCATTAACCCAGCTTGGAAGAGTGTGGGCGCTTCATTCCCTGGGGATGTTTTGGAATACGAAAATTATGATTTTGCGGGGAAGTCAGGTGCAGACTAAAGGTCCGTATAAATATGTCAAACACCCGAATTATATCATTGTCGCTCTTGAGTTCATTTTAATCCCTTTGTTATTTCAGGCGTATTATACCGGATTGATCTTTTCGTTGCTTAACTTTGTGATGATGTCTATCCGCATTCCAGTTGAAGAACGGGCATTAAGTATCCATGAGGAATATCAACAGTCTGGAGTAGCTCGCAGCCGACTACATCTAAATGGTATGAAACCAATAAAAAAAGATTGAAAACAATGAAAACTGTGATACACTAATTGGTAGATGAAAATAATTATCACTATCAGTTGAAAGCTGGTGAAAAGATGCTTACATTATTTGTATCTCTAACAATTGGTATATATGGGTTTATTATGTATCACGTCTTACAACATGTGGCGAATCCAAAACAAAGTCGTCAAAAACATCATCATTCCATTCATGTTACCAGGTGAATACCTGGTTATTTTTATGCAAAAAAATAGTTTCTTAATATTCTGCTTTGTCAAAAGCTGGGGTGTAGAGTAAAATACATATATACACTATTATGCATCGCTCAATAAGGGGATTAGAAATGATTCAAACACAACAAGTTAAACAAATTACAAAGGAAGACTTAGAAAAAAGTCTATCTTCCCTATATGATATTTTCGAAAAAAATAAGGACAAAAAAAGTAGTTCGAAAATCATCCACTTGCTAAAAAAACTATATAACACTGAATATATGATTGGATTTTCTGGTCATTTCTCAGCAGGTAAATCAAGCATGATTAACGAACTCATTGGAGAGAGTTTGTTACCATCAAGCCCAATTCCAACGAGTGCAAACCTTGTTAAAGTAAAACAAGGACGTGAATATGCACGCGTCTATTATCGTAACGGTAAAATCATCGAATACCCGCATCCCTACGACTATGACGTAATCAAGTCATATGCGAAAGACGGAGAAGCAATCGAATCGATTGAGATTAGTCATGCCAACATGAAACTGCCCGAGCAAGTGATCATTATGGATACGCCAGGGATTGACTCAACCGATGATGCCCATCGTGTATCAACAGAATCAGCTTTACATTTAGCAGATATACTCTTTTACGTGATGGACTATAATCATGTCCTTTCCGAGCTGAATTTCCAATTTACAAAGGAATTAACGGATCGAAATAAGACAGTTTACTTAATTATAAACCAAGTCGATAAACATAAAGAATCAGAATTACGTTTTGTATCCTTTAAACAAGGGGTAGAAGAGGCATTCCAAAACTGGAATGTGGCATACTCAGACATTTTTTACACAACATTGAAGGAGCCAGATCACGAGCATAATCAGTTCAAACAAGTTCAGCAGCTTCTTCATGAAAAAATGGCTAATAAAGATCAGCTTCTATTAGAAGGCATTTTTCATTCGGCAAGACAAATTATTCTTGAGCATATTGCATTTTTAGATGATCAAAATGCATTGGAACTTGAAGCTACAAAAGAAAAGCTTCGTTCATTAGCAGCGGGCGAGAGGGAAACGATTTCAGTTCGAATTGAAGAATTGAATAATCGTTTAGAAAGTTTTGCTAAAGAACGCGAAAAAATCGAAACAGAGTTTATGGAAGAAATCGAAACCATTTTATCAAATGCGATTCTTATGCCGTTCCAAACACGAGATCTTGCCAAGCGCTTTGTTGAATCTGTTCAACCGGATTTTAAAGTGGGATTATTATTTTCCAAAAATAAAACGGAAAAAGAACGTGAGGAGCGTTTACAAGCTTTCTTTCATGATGTTAAAGAGAAAATGTCCACTCAATTAGAATGGCATTTGAAGGACTTTGTTGGGAGATTCGTTGAAGGTTTGCGACTTACGAAACAACCAACTGGCAACGAGCTAGCAACTGAGTTGACTCCAGATGAGTTGAAAAATTTAATTAAACCAGGTGCTGGTGTAACAGGGGAGTATATACTTACCTATACAGAGGATGTTGGAAATTATATTAAAAGAAAATATAAACAAAAAGCAGTTGCATTATTACACGATATTCTTGAACAACTAAAGGCTGGTACTGCTAAGGATGAAACCAATTTAAAAGACGAGTTACAACAATATGAGGTATACTCAGAAGCTTTTTCGACATTAAAGAAATTTGAAGAGAAACGTGCAGAAGTCCGAATGAAGCTTGAAGACATCTTGGACGGGAAATCTACAGTCAATCGTGTCGAATCAGTTGAAAACTTACTTTCGCAATTTACTGAGCATGTGGAGATTTCCTCTACTGAAGAAATCCTCCATGAGCTAAAGAAGCAGAAAGAAGAAATGTCCAAAGTTGAAAATAAACCAGACCAAAAGCAGAAAGAAAAGAAGGGTTCGTCAGACCAGGCGATTCTTCATTTAGAAAAAGCGCATGAACTAATCAAGCCTATCACCGGTCTCTCAGTACTGGCGAGGGATATTGAGGAAAAGGCATATCGTTTAAAGCATAAACATTTTACCGTTGCATTATTTGGTGCGTTTAGTGCTGGGAAGTCGTCATTTGCTAATGCATTAATGGGAAAGCACGCTCTTCCCGTTTCGCCAAATCCAACCACAGCAACCATTAATAAAATTACATTCCCAACCGAAGAACACAAGCATGGGACTGTACTTGTTAAGATAAAATCAACAAAACAATTACTAGATGATATCAACCATTCCTTACACATTTTTGGAGAACAAGCGGGTAATCTTGAAGCAAGCATAGAGATCATTAACTCAAAAATTAGCAATATCGAAAAAATTGATGCGAAGGAAAAACCTCATTTTTCATTCTTAAAAGCGGTAGTTGCTGGGTTTAAAAACATATCTGCTCATTTAGACCAAACATTAACAACTGACATGGATGGTTTTAATGAATATGTTGCAAAGGAAGAAAAGGCATGCTTTGTGGAATGGATTGAGCTTTACTATGATTGTCCATTAACACAGCAGGGCATTACATTAGTAGATACACCAGGGGCTGATTCAATTAACGCTCGCCATACAGGGGTCGCTTTTGAATATATCAAAAATGCGGATGCAATTCTATTTGTGACGTATTACAACCATGCTTTCTCTAAAGCAGATCGTGAATTTTTAATTCAGCTTGGTCGTGTCAAAGATACCTTCAGCATGGATAAAATGTTCTTCGTCATCAATGCAGCGGATTTGGCAAATACGATTGATGAATTGGAAGATGTAAAAGAGTATGTGGGGTCACAGCTTGTTAGTTACGGAATTCGTTTTCCGCGACTTTATACGGTATCAAGTCGAGCTGCTTTACTTGAGAAGCGTAATGAAGTTAGTGAAAAGGATCTAGGTATTCTTCAAACATCAGGCATTGAACGATTTGAAAGGGACTTTCATTCTTTTGTTATTGATGAACTAACAGAGGTTGCGGTGAATGAAGGATATGTTGATATTCAGCGTGCTACAGCTATTATTAATTCGTATATTCAGTCTGCGAAGGAAGACAAGGATATTAAGCGTTCTAAGCTAGAGAAAGCGAAAGAGCAGCATGCCAAAATGAAGTCTATTGTTACAAGTGTTGATCACAACGCTGCATTTGGAGTTGTCGAGCAGGAGATTAAGGAACTGACCTTTTATATAAAGCAGAGAGTTTTTCTTCGTGTTTCGGATATGTTTAAGGAAGCGTTTAATCCGTCATCGCTTAGAGATGATGGACGTGATTTAAAAAATGCCCTACAATCTTGTTTAGTGGAATTTTTGGAATCAGTTGGCTTTGATTTGGCACAGGAAATGCGTGCCACTTCATTAAGAATTGAAACCTTTATTTCAAAGCGACTTCATGGCCAGCTTGGTAGTTTTAATGAACAAATAAAATCAATCAATCCAAACATGAGTATTTCGGAGTCTGTTAAACTTGACTTTGAATCGATTGAATTTAAAAATGGTCTTGTGAATGAAGAACTCTCACGTTATAAAAAGGCGCTTAGTTTGTTTAAAAATCCAAAATCATTTTTTGAGAAAAACGAAAAAAAGCAAATGCAGGATGAACTTGAAGTATTGTTGGATGCACCTGTAAGTTCTTATCTTGAAGAAAATAATAAAAAACTTATTGCTTTTTATAACCGAGAATTTAATAAAGGGCTACAAGTTCTTCAAAATAATGCATTAAAGGAAATTAACGAGTATTTTGATGGGGTCACAAAGATCTTATCTGAAGATATTGATATCGACAGTTTAAAACAAGTCCATGAAACGTTAAAAAGTTATTATACAGAACATATGGGGTGATGATTTTGTCTGAATCAAAATCTAAGTATCATGCATGTGCAACCTGTATGAATTTCGCTGCTGAACGAAAAAATGGTATAATGACATACAGATGTGTACGCTTAGGCTATGATACAAAACCAGAATATCGATTTAATTGCTGGGAACCTAAGCCCCATATTTTAAAGCTAATGGAAACATCGGAGGAGAAAAAATGACAAACGTCCATGAAGCAATTACAAAACATTCAAATGCACAGCACAATATCGTGAAAACATTCGTTACTCTTGAACAAAAAAGAGAACTGTTTATTGACGAGGCGGTTGCTTTAGCAAAGCAAAACAAGGAATTTACCGTAGATAAGATCAATCAAGTGACGATTGAAATGAATAAACTTGCTCAAAAAGGAATCGTCCCATTACGTAAGCTTGTAACTGCAGATATGGTGAAGGAATATGCGTTCCGAAAATAAAACATGCATTCTAGGTTAATACTAACCACAACTCTCTTATAAAGGAGACATGCATGTTGAAAAAGGAAAGATCGCAGGCTTCAAAGAAAAATAAGTCGGAAAGAAATGTAATAACACCACGTAAATTTCCTTCCTATGCGGAAATAGAAGCTGAAAAATTGAAAAGTAATTAAGAATAAGTCCTCTAAACAAAGAGGGCTTTTTTCTTTGCTTGGAAGGAAGATACAAACAATAGCATGGTGAATATGTGGTATAATTTCTTTTATGAGGAATTTTTGATAGGGAGGATATGCTGATGAAAAATCAGATCATGTTAATAGATGGAATGGCATTATTGTTTCGCTCTTTTTATGCTACCGCAATGAGTGGTTATTTTATGGTAAATAGTAAAGGGATACCAACAAATGGTATTCACGGTTTCGTAAAGCATATGATGACAGCAGTCAATACGTACAAACCTTCGCATGTGATTTGTTGCTGGGATATGGGCAGCTCCACATTCCGGACGGAAATGTATAACGATTATAAAGGAAATCGCGGTGCACCACCAGAAGAGCTGATTCCACAATTTGATCTTGTTAAAGATGTAGTTGAATCATTTGACATCCCGAATGTGGGGCTATCCGGGTATGAGGCCGACGATTGCATCGGAACGCTTGCTAAACAATATAGCCAGGAGTCCGAAGTGATCATTCTGACCGGTGACCAAGACATTCTGCAACTACTTGATGACAATATAATGGTTCTTATTATGAAAAAGGGAATCGGAAATTACGCGGAATACACAAGTGAAAGCTTTTTAGAGGAAAAAGGTATTCGCCCACAGCAAATGGTAGATCTTAAAGCTTTGATGGGTGATACAAGTGATAATTATCCTGGTGTTCGAGGAATCGGTGAGAAAACAGCACTGAAACTCCTTCAGCAATTTGAAACCATTGAAGGTATTCTTGAAAATGTGGAGAATTTAACAAAAGGTCAAAAGACGAAGATTAAAGAAGATTTGGACATGCTTCACTTATCTCGAAAATTAGCGAGAATTCATTGTGAAGTTCCGATTAACTGCTCACTTGAGGATGCATTAATCCAAATTGACCGTGAAAAAGTTCATGAAAAGTTTACCGAGCTTGAATTTAAGGGCTTGGATCAATTTATTAGTTAATAGAGTGCTCTTGGGAGTGCTCTTTTTTTAAATCAAAAGAAATTTTGGTGCTTGACCAAAAATACTGTCACTATTCTTGGAATACTGTCATTAGCAATATTTTTCCAAAACAAGGATGCCCCAAGGGCACCCTAGCCAACATTATATCTTTGTATTCTTTTTCTTTGCTCTGTTTTCTAGCTCGCTTTTCGGTTCCATAGAGAATTCTTCTGTATTCTCATTATACCCTTGTGGATTCACGCCTTTAGGAGCTTTCCCGCGGTTGTTTGCTTTTTTCGCCATGACATGTCACCTCCATTTCGTATTATTTCCAACCTATTTTGGATTATGTCTTGTATAGAAAGGGAAGAGAACTAGGAAACTAACCATGAGGTGAGAAGCGTGAACAAAGGAATCTTAACCGCATTACTTACAATTGGACTAGCTCAATTTTTAAAAATACCAATTAAGAAAGTGAAAACGAATAAATGGGATTGGGGTACTTTTTTTGAAACAGGTGGCATGCCAAGCTCTCACTCAGCGGGGGTATCCTCATTAGCTACCTTTATTGCGTTAAAAAGAGGAATTCCGACCATTGATTTTGCGTTATCGACGGTATTTGGGTTAATCGTAATGTATGATGCCCAAGGAATTCGTAGGCAATCCGGTGAACTAACAATAAAAGTGAACGAACTAGATGAAGAACTGGAACGATTAGCAGGTCAAAAGGACCATCATTACCATGATCAAAAGGAAAAAAAGTTGAAGGAAAGACTTGGTCATCAGCCGGAAGAAGTAATTGGTGGTGCACTTTTTGGAATGATTACAGGCACAATAGCCCATTTTTTAACAAAAAAGTCGTAGAATTTCGACAAAAAATGCGGTAGTATTAGGGTAGATTCTGTATTTTTTGTTGGGGATGGGGACAATTGTTTAAATTAGAAAATCGTGTAAAAGAATATCTGCAGTTTTTAGCCCAGAAAGGTTTTATACTCGGAGAAGACGCAGTTGGTTTTATTACATTTGGACAGCATTATACGGCAGCAACCGATGAAATTGTGAATGTTGCAATCGAAATTACATTAAAAGCCCAAAAGGAATTTGACGGCAGCTTTTTCATCTCTTTATTAGAAATGCTAAAGGAAAATCAAATTCAAAATCGCAAACAAGCCTATCAATTCGTGGAAGAACGCAATATTATGTCATAAAACCCTTGGAGCTATTAAGTCCAAGGGTTTCCTTCAGTTTTCGTTTTTTCTAATGCCCTGTCTAGCTAATTCATCAGCTACTTTATTTTGTGCACTTGGGATCCATTTTAGAAAAAAGAGATCTAATTCTTTTGATAATTGTAAGGCTTTTTCGAGCAAGGGTATAAATTTTTTATTTTTCACATATTCTTTTTCGATTGCTCGGTCAACAAGTTGGGAATCTGTTCGAAAGGAAACGACTCTGTAGTCATTTTGAATACAAATTTCCAGCCCCTTAAGTAGAGCGTAATATTCAGCTTCGTGGTTTGTCATAATACCAAGTGGAATCGAATGCTTTTCGACAATACCATTTCCTTTAATAAAAATGCCGGCGCCAGATGGACCTGGGTCTCCTGCACTTGCACCATCGATATACACTTCAATCATATAATGCCTCCGTATCAATGAATAAGTAAATTTTATCACTAATAAGACTCAAAAGAAATTGAAAAAGGATGCCTTTTCAGACATCCTATTGTATCAATTATGCGTTTTTATTTTTATGGAATGTACGAGCAATATAGATAAAAGGTGTATCTATTAAGGCTACTAACCATTTAATAAAGTAAGTCGTTACAACAATTTGGATCCACACATCGAATGGATACACACCAAGAAACGCAATACTTGTGAAGATTAATGTATCAAGTAGCTGACTAATCATTGTACTCCCATTATTTCGAATCCAAAGTTGGTTGTCCTTTGGAAACCGTGCTTTAATTTTTGAGTAAATAATGACATCGGAATATTGACTAATAAGAAACGCAAGTAAACTTCCCAATGCAATCCGTGGGAGAAGTCCAAAAATGGTTTCCAAAGATCCTTGTGCAAAATCCACTTCATGCGGATCAAAAGCTAGCACAAATTGCATGATGATTGTCATTGCAATCAGTGTGAAAAAGCCAAGCCACACACCTTTTTTCGCTTCTTCTTTTCCGTATTTTTCATTTAAAATATCGGTAATCAAAAAGCTTGTTCCATACATAATATTACCGAGAGTAGCTGTTAGTCCAAATAATTCAACCGTTTTTACAACCTGTAGGTTGGCTGCCACCGTTGAAAAACCAATCCAAACAAATAACCCGGGTTTTCCAAAAAGTCGATAAATCGCCAGGACTAAAATAAAATTGACAATAGCAAAAATAAACCAAAGTACTTCATTATACATAGTATTCCTCCTATAGTTTTGATAACGCGGGAGTTCACGAACCGCGAAAGGACGCATTTAATTGTCAAAGTTTTATTATAGTACGATATGAATGAAAGTGGAAGTACTTTAGTGAATGGAAAAAGTGTATAATGAGTTAAATATTAGGAAAAATGAAGATACGTTCCATTAGAGAGGATGAGCCTGATGAAACTTAAGCTAGAATGGACATATAAAACGCCAAAAAACCAAGTCATCACCTTGATGTCTGATGAGGTTACTGCTGAAGATGCTTTACGAATAGCAGAAGACTTTGAGCGAACAGGACGTACGAAGGATCTTGTCTTTTATGATGAGCGACAAACAAAGTGGACAAAAAAAGAACTCATCAAGTTGATTAAAGAAATTGAAACTGAACCTCAGGATATTTTGGCTTATTTCGATGGAGGATATGATATACAATCAGGTAATGCCGGTTTAGGCGTTGCCATTTATTATACGCAAAACAAAAAAACATATCGTGTCAGAGTTAATGAAATGTTTGAAGAGATGGAATCGAATAATGAAGCAGAGTATGCCGCATTTTGGCTGATGCTTAATACATTGGAGGAATTAGGCGTACACCACACTACAGTGACCTTTAAAGGGGATTCCCAAGTTGTGTTAAACCAGCTTTCTGGAGAATGGCCGTGCTTTGAAGAAAACCTGAATAGATGGCTGGATCGAATCGAGGAGAAAATTCAAAAAATGGGGATTCAGGCTAATTACCATTCAATTGGGCGTAAGCAAAATACAGAAGCAGATCGACTAGCTACCCAAGCATTGGAAGGGACATTCGTTTCTAGTAAATTTGAAATAAAAGGTTAAGTAATTAAGCCTACCCCTCATACTCTTAAAATAAGTAAAAAACTGACGGGTAATGATGACTATAACGATGAAGATAAGTGAAACTGATTAAATTAGGAGTTGAATGTTAATGAACCGGAAGGAACTTATTTTGGAAGTTGGTGAAATGCTTGACACATATTGCCAAGATTGTTTCGTAAGAGAATATTTTCGGAAGGAATATGGAAAACGGTATGCTCAAAATTTCTGTATTAAAAATTGTACAGTGGGTCAAAAACTGAAGGAGTATGGAGAAAAATTGTCATAATTAAGTAGGGCTCTTTCCGATAAAGAGCCCCAAAAAAGGCTGATAAAAATCAGCCTTGGTTTCACATTCTTAAGATAAAATGTAAGAATAGAATTATAGCTTTACAACGTTAGCAGCTTGAGGTCCACGATTACCTTCAACTACTTCAAATGAAACTTCTTGACCTTCTTCTAGAGATTTGTAACCTTCACCTTGGATAGCTGTGAAGTGTACGAATACATCGTCTCCACCTTCAACTTCGATGAAGCCAAATCCTTTTTCGTTGTTAAACCATTTTACTTTACCGTTTTGCATTATGCTTTTCCTCCTAAACCTTCGGCACAACCGTGCAACGTAAAAATTTTTTCAGATAGCCACTCATTTATGTATCTTTAATAATAAAAACATTAAAAAAATACTAAACTTCTAGCTAAATGATGCTTATAATATACAACCAAAATCGTGTTAAGTCAAGGGAATAGAGGGTTTTTTACGTATTCTTGGAAAAAATTTGTGTTAAATAAAAATGCGCTTACAAAAAACGCTTAATATTTTTGTATTTTCAAATAATTATTGTGGTATTTCCATTTTTTGATATAATAATAGAAACAGGCTTTATTGGGGAGTCGTACAAAATGAAGAACGATCAAACAAAAATCACTGTTATTCATCCAGCGGAATTTGATAGTATTATTAATTCACTTGACAGCGATTACAATAATGAATTATCAATTAAACCCGTATCAATCATTACTGGAAAGCTAGAGGAAGCAATTGATCAGGTAGAAGATATTTTTTATTTTGTTAAAAAACATACAAAGCTACCGCTAGACGAGATTAAACAAACGGTTATCCCAATTATCCAAACTGCATCCGAAATACCACAATTTTTTCATTTGTTTTACCAGCTTCAATCTGCAGATGATTATACATATCGACATAATATCGGCGTGGGTGTCATTGCGACGTTAATCGGTAAATGGCTTTCATTGTCTGATGAGGATTTATCAGCACTCACCATCGCAGCAACCTTGCATGACATTGGTAAAACAAAAATTCCCACTGAAATTTTAAATAAACCTGGTAAATTAACGAAAGCCGAATATGAAATTGTAAAGAAACATACGATTTATGGCTATGAAATTTTAAAAAACACAGCTGGAATTAGCCCCGATATAAGCCTTGTTGCCCTCCAACACCACGAAAGAGAGGATGGGAAAGGGTATCCCTTCGGTTTAAAGGGTTCCAAAATTAGTTATTTATCCAAAATTGTAGCTGTAGCAGATGTCTTTCATGCAATGTCATCGAATCGGGTTTATCATGATGCAACACCATTTTATCAGGTCATCAAACAAATGAATGACGATATGTTCGGAAAGCTTGATCCGACCATTTTAGTCCCATTTCTACAGCAAATTATGAATGCATTAATTGGCCATCATGTGTTGCTTACAGACGGTAAAATTGGAAGAATTAAGTACATTAATCCATATGATTTATTAAATCCATTAGTTGAGGTATCTAATACAATATTCGATTTATCTATTCAAAAATCAATTCAAATCGAACGCGTTTTAGCAGATTAGATGGAGGTTATTCATATGTTCAGATACAATTATAATGGAAAAGAACTCATTATTCGGTTTACCTCACAAACAAAAAATATCAATCTTAATAAGAATGATTTGTATAATAAAATCATTTCTATTCGTGATAAAATCGTGGACGCCGATCATGGTACCTCGTTTATTGTGGAGGATGATCAAGGTCGCTTTGCTGTAGGAACTGTACAGCACGGGGAATTAACGGTCATAACCATCCATCATCTCGTCGAACAAACACAAATGTATCTACAGAAAAGAGAAGCTAAAAAACCATCATGAATGGTTTTTTAGCCCATTAAGTTCTGCATGCTAGTCTCCATATTCTCCCATAAAAACTTTATTCCACTATACAATTGAATTTTGATACAATTAAATAATTAGTACGATTGAAAAGAGGATAATTATGAAAGTGTTAATCGCGGAAAAACCAGATCAAGCGATGAAGCTTGCTGCTCCCTTTAAGAGTAAGAAATCTCAAGGGTTTATTGAGGTTGCACCCAATCCACTATTTCCAAATGGGGCTTATTTTACATGGGCAGTAGGCCATATTTGTGAGTTGTTACCCCCAGAAGATTATAATCCTTCATGGAAAAGCTGGCGAATTGAAACCCTCCCTATCATTCCAGACCAATTCTTATATCGGGTCATGAGATCAAAATCAAAGCAATTTACGATAATCAAAAATCTTCTTCGAAAGCCTGAAGTATCAGAGATCATTCATGCGGGTGATGCTGGTCGTGAAGGGGAATTGATTATACGAAATATTATTGAGATGGCTAAGGTGACAAAGCCATTGAAGCGTTTATGGATTTCTTCCTTAACGGAAAAGGCGGTGAGGGAAGGTTTTCAAAATCTCTTGTTAGAGCAGGACACAAGAAATCTCTATTATGAAGCAAAAGCCCGTGCATGCGCTGATTGGATTGTCGGCATGAATGCTTCAAGAGTCTATACTTTATTGTTAAAGCAAAAAGGAATTTCTGACGTGTTTTCCGCAGGAAGAGTTCAAACACCGACGTTGGCATTAATTGTAAAACGGGAAAAAGAAATCACAAACTTTAAATCAGAACCCTTTTGGGAGGTTTTTGCGAACTTTCAAATTGAGGGTAAACAATATGAAGGAAAATGGATGAAGGATAACGAGTCACGAGTTTCTTCAAAGGAAATGGCAGAGAAAATTGCGGCATTTTGTAAGAATAAGCCTGCTGAAATAGCTGAAGTGGAAATCGAAAAGAAGGAATATCAACCGCCTTTATTATTTAATTTGTCAAGTCTTCAAGCAACGGCAAACAAGGCTTTTAAATTTTCGCCGAAGAAAACATTAGATGTGGCACAAAGCCTTTATACAAAAGGAATTATTTCGTATCCGAGAGCTGATTCCAGCTATATTACAAAAGGAGAAGCTCAAACCATTCCTGATATCTTTTCAAAGCTTCAAAAACTGGAAGATTATCAAGCTTATTTTCCAACTCCAATCACATCCATTTATAATAATTTTCGCTATGTGAATGAGAAGAAGGTAACAGATCACTATGCGATTATTCCAACGGAGCAGGTCCCAGATCCTAATAAGCTATCAGGTGATGAGAAGAAAATTTACGACCTCATTGTAAAACGATTAATTGCTGCTCATTATCAGCCAGCCATTTTTAACTATACAACTGTTAAAACGTTGGTGGACAAGCGTGCTGAATTCATCACAAAGGGAAAGGTGATGATCCAGGAAGGGTGGAGAAAAGTCCTTTTTCAAGAAGATGGAAAGGACAAGGATGTCATTCTACCTCCACTTGAGAAAGGTGAATCTGGTGTGGTTGAAAAAAGCTACACAAAAGAAGGCAAAACTCAACCTCCAAAGCGATATACGGAAGGGCAGCTTATTACATTAATGAAAACGGCTGGTAAGCATATTGAAAATGATGAATTGGAGAAGATTTTAGCCAAGACGGAAGGACTTGGTACGGAAGCAACACGTGCTGGCATTATCACGATGCTTAAAGACCGGAACTACATTAAGGTTGAGAAGAACCAAGTATTTGCAACGGAAAAAGGCATTCTTTTAATTGACGTGATTGGGGATAAAATCCTTGCCTCTCCTGAAATGACAGCGAAATGGGAACAGCGTCTACATGAAATTGGACAGGGCCAAGCATCACCAGCATCCTTTATGCTGCAGACAAAAAAGCTTTCTCAAAAGATTATCGACGATGCAAAAGAACAAAGTGGAGCATGGGATCTTTCAAATGTGAACGTGGAGAATGTGAGTTCTCAAACAAGCAAATATAAGAAAAAAGAAATCGGTACTGTAGTAGGAACTTGTAAGAAATGTGGAGGTAATGTGATTAATAAAGGCAAATTTTATGGCTGTGCAAACTATAAAACAAATGGATGCCAATTCACAATTTCAGGGAAGATTTTAGGAAAAACGATTTCGAACACAAATGCCGGGAAGCTTCTTTCAGGAAATAAGACCAATCTCATCAAAGGCTTTAAAAAGGACAATAAAACCTTTGATGCTTACTTGAAGTGGAATGACCAAACTCAGAAAATAGAATTTGAGTTTCCTGCAAAAGTGCCAAATGGGAACTAAGGATATTCAGTCGATATTTTTATGTCGACTGAATATTTTTTAATTTTCTTGAAATTTATTTTTCAAACTAATACAATAAAAGAGAAATACTGATACGTACACGTACAAGAATGGATGGATGAATGTTGTTATTTGTTACAGACATGCCCATTGAGGCAAGAGATAAACTTTTATTTGCTGGACTAACACTTTTTACCCAAGTGGGATACCAAAAGACATCTGTGCTTGAAATTGTGGAAATGGCGAGAGTTTCAAAGACAACCTTCTATCAGCATTTTAAAAGTAAAGAAGATTTAATGGTTGCCTTGTTTGAACAACTTGGCGATGAAATGACCGAGGAAGTAAAGCGTGCAATTTTACAGGAAGAAAGAATGACATACAAGGCATTTGGGGGGATTAATCGGTATATCCAAATTTGCTTTGAAAATAAAAATGTTGCTCAAATTTTACTTGTTGAATCAGTCGGTGTGTCTCGAAATGTTGAACTAGTCAGGCAACGGTCACACCAAGTATTTGCGAACATCATTCTACAGACTGTAGAAACAGAGCTCCCAGAAACTGTTTCACAAAAAGAAATGAGAATTGTTGCCCAGGCTATGGTTGGGGCGATCAATGAAGTTATTATGAAGTTCTTTTTTGAAACGAAAGAGGAAGAACTTCATTTTGAAGAAATTTCTCGTTTGCTTAACCGCATTGTCATTTCTGCATTCGTCCATTTGGGAATGCAGGAATAAGTTTTTTGAGTAGTGGATACGAATGCGTACTCGTTTTCCAGATCGGTTTTAGAGGAGGTTAGTAGTATGGTCAATGAAATTGATAATTATAGGTTACCGGAATTAATGCGAAAAATTGAAAAGGTCATTAACCAAAACCCAAGCCCAATTGAAGGTGTGAATGTTATTTATCAATTTAATATAACAGGGGATGAAGAAGGGACATTCCAGCTTCATTTAGCAGATGGTAAAGCGACAGTGTCTGAAAACGTGGAAGATGCAAATTGCACCTTGGTTTTATCAATCGAAAACTTTAGAAAATTTTTAGTAGGAAAGCTAAATGGGACTGCAGCTTTCATGACAGGAAAATTAAAAATAAAAGGGGATCTTGGCAAAGCTATTAAGTTGGAAGGGCTTTTACGCGAATATAATCTTAAAGAACATTTATAAGTTAATTCATTTTAGGGCTGCTATTGGCCTTTTTGAAAGGAGTGAAAGTATGCAGCATATGTTAATGACTGGGTTTCCGGGCTTTTTAGCGACAAGACTGCTACATGCATTGATGCAAAAATACGAAAGTGCTCATTTTGTATTGTTGGTTCATCCAAGTCAATTTGAACTAGCGAATGATAGAATCAAAGATTTAGATAATGTTGAAGTGAAAATAGGGGATATCACCGAAGAATCACTTGGCTTTTCAGAGGTTGATAGAGATCTGCTTCGTGAAAAAGTAACCCATGTCTTTCATCTAGCAGCTATATATGATTTGGCTGTATCACAACCGATTGCTGAAAAAGTAAATATCGAGGGGACTAAAAATATCAATCAGTTCGTTCAGTCATTGCAACGATTGGAAAGATATGTATATTTTAGTACGGCATATGTATCGGGAGACCGTACAGGGATGATTAGAGAAACTGAACTTCAAATGGGGCAGAAATTTAAAAATCATTACGAAGAAACAAAATACAAGGCTGAGATACTTGTTCAGGAGCTTGAGGATGTTCCTTTTACCATTATTCGCCCAGGAATTACTGTAGGAAACTCCGAAACCGGTGAGACGTCGAAATTCGATGGACCTTATTTTATCATGCGGATTTTAGACAGGATCCGCTTTATGCCTATTCCTTACTTGGGAAAAGGAGATGTCTTATTTAATGTTGTACCGTACGATTACCTGATTGATGCTACGGTTTATTTATCAGAGGCAGAAGGAGCAGAAAGGAAAACCTTTCATCTGACAGATCCGAACCCACATCAAGCACGAGATTTATACCGTATGATTTGTGAGGAATTACTTGGCAAAAAGCCAACCTGGACGATTTCTCCAAGACTAGTTGAGCTTGGTCTCTCATTGTCCTTTATGAGGAAATTCTTTGGAGTGGAGAAGGAAGCCGTCTAATATTTTAGATGTTCAACGCAGTATGACGCAAGTGAAGTGAAAAAAGTTCTTGAAAAAGGTGGATTGACTTGCCCTGATTTCAAGGATTATGTACGAAACATCGTAACGTATTATAAGCAACATCGTCATGATCAAGATAAAAAAATACATATTACGTAATTACAATGAGGCTGGTGTCTCATTGTTTTTCTTTGTTATAATGATTGGTAGATAGCGGGGAGGGCGGATAGGATGACTGATTTCAAATGGCATGAAGAGGCGGAAAAGCAATGGGATGGTCGGGCGGATTTTTGGAGTAAACAAAGCCAAGCAATGTGGAATTCGGGGAGTCGCTCCACAATTATCCCGTTTTTTACACAATTCCTGCAGAACGATACGCTAATATTAGATGCGGGCTGTGGTGACGGATACGGGTCATTTTTGCTGGCTGAGCGTGGCTATCGGGTGATAGGAACGGACATTTCAGCTGAAATGATTGAAAAGGCAAATAAACGAAGCACGTCTAAAGGTCTTTCATTTGTACAAGGTGATTTAAGTGCACTTCCTTTTGAAGATGCAACATTTTCAGGGGTAATGGCAATTAACTCGATAGAGTGGACGGAGGATCCGCTGCAAGCGATCAATGAAATCAAACGAGTTACAAAACCAGGTGGTATCTTTTGTGCGGGACTGTTGGGTCCAACTGCAGGTCCTCGGCAACATGCTTATTCACGCTTGTACGGTAAAAAAGTCATTCAAAACACGATGATGCCATGGGAATTTGAACAATTGGTTTCGGAGAATGGCTGGACGGTTGTCGATGGCCAACCGGTTTATAAAGATGCTGTAAACAAAGAGAAGATAAAGGGGTTACCTAAGGAACTAAAACAAGCATTATCATTTATGTGGGTGTTTCTATTAAAGAGGAATTAAGAAAGGTATCTCGGCCGTGAGATACCTTCTTTTTATTCCCAATCATATGGTGTCTCCTGATACACATAATAATTGAGCCAGTTCGCAAATAGCAGGTAAGAATGCGATTTCCAGCTGTGTATAGGTGGTTTGGTCGGGTCATTATCAGGAAAATAGTTAACCGGGATAATTTCCTTTCCTTTTGCAAGGTCGCGTTCATATTCCTCTTTTAATGTATTGACATCATATTCAGGGTGTCCTGTTAAGAAAATATGCTTACCATCATTTGAGGCTACTAGACACACACCCGCATCATCGGATACGGACAGCAAGGTTAACTCTTCAGCATTTTCTATTTCCTCAAGTGTTACCTCTGTAAACCGGGAATGTGGGACAAAATAGAAATCATCAAAACCACGTACAAGTTTAACATCCTTATTTACTAAGCGGTGGTGAAATACACCTGTACATTTTTCAGGTAGAGGATATTTCTTAACCCCATAATGATAAAAAAGCCCTGCCTGTGCTCCCCAGCAAATATGTAAGGTCGAGGTTACGTTCGTTTTCGTCCATTCCATGATTTCTTTGAGTTCTTCCCAATAATTCACATCCACAAATGAGAGGTGTTCGATTGGAGCTCCCGTAATGATCATTCCATCAAATTTTCTATGCTTGATAGTAGAAAATGATGTGTAAAATTTATCAAGATGATTCTTTCCAGTGTTTTTTGCGACATGAGTTTCTGGGAATAAAAGTGTAATATTCAGCTGCAATGGGGAATTTCCTAGTAGTCTAAGAAGCTGAGTTTCTGTTCGTTCTTTTTCAGGCATAATGTTTAAGATTACTATATTAAGTGGACGAATATCTTGGCTATAGGCACGGTCCTCATCCATCACAAATATATTTTCAGATTCTAACACTTCTTTCGCTGGAAGGTCATGAGGTATATTAATTGGCAATCTTATCATCCCCCTATTGGTCGTATATTGTCTAGCTCCAGCGACTAGCCCCTCTCTGGTCTAGCCAATCCGTCAAGAAGGATAAAAGGCATCCTTCTCGCCGGCTTTTCTTATGCTTGTCGGACTTGCACAGGAAGTGCTGACATCGACGTTTGCCACAGGACGTGGCAGTAGTTAGTCGATGTTCCTCGATCAAGTCACTTGCGCTTTTCTACTATAATTGAAATTTTACAACAATTCACACATAAATATCAATCAAAATATCTTCATTCGTTTTACGTGGTAAAGGAAATGCATGTACTAGAGGTTTTTCTTTTAACTGGTATACTGAATATTGTAAGATAGGAATGATAAGGTTTGATTTTATGAATAAGTCATGGGGGTAATGTACATGGGATTTTCAACGAAATATAAGTCTGATATTGAAATTGCTCAAGAGGCTGAGTTAAAGCCGATAAAGGAGATTGTGCAGCAACTTGATTTACTTGAAGAAGAAGTCGAACCCTATGGTCATTACAAAGCAAAAATATCGTTGGATGTGATGAAACGCCTAGAAAAGAAAAAGGATGGCAAAGTCATTCTCGTAACATCAATTAATCCTACGCCAGCTGGTGAAGGGAAGTCGACAGTTACGGTTGGACTTGGACAAGGTCTTGCGAAGCTCGGGAAAAGTGCAATGATCGCAATGCGAGAACCATCCCTTGGGCCAACAATGGGAATTAAAGGTGGTGCAACTGGTGGTGGGTATTCACAGGTAATTCCAATGGAGGAAATCAACCTGCATTTTACCGGTGATTTTCACGCGATTACGACAGCAAATAACACATTGTCAGCCTTAATTGACAACCATATCCACCAAGGAAATGAGCTTCAAATTGACGTAAGACGTGTTACTTGGAAACGAGTTGTGGATTTAAATGACCGTGCTCTACGAAACGTGATTGTTGGGCTTGGAGGTCCGATGCAAGGTGTTCCCCGTGAGGACGGATTTGATATTACGGTAGCATCTGAAATTATGGCTATTTTCTGCCTTGCGACCGATTTGCAGGATTTGAAGAAAAGATTATCTAAAATTGTAGTAGGTTATGATATACATAAACAACCAATCACAGCTAGTGATCTTGGTGCAGAAGGCGCACTTACGCTATTATTAAAGGATGCACTTAAACCAAATTTAGTTCAAACACTTGAACACACACCTGCATTAATTCATGGTGGACCATTTGCCAACATCGCTCACGGCTGTAATTCTGTTATTGCCACAAAAATGGCGTCAAAATTAGCCGATTATGTGTTAACAGAGGGTGGATTTGGTGCAGACCTTGGTGCAGAGAAATTTCTAGACATTAAAGCAAGATATGCCAATATTAAGCCAGAGGCAGTTGTCATAGTTGCGACAAATCGTGCTTTAAAAATGCACGGAGGTGTAAAAGAAAATCTTAAAGAAGAGAATGTCGAGGCTTTAACAAACGGCTTAGAGAACTTGCAAAAACATATTGAGACGGTTCAAGCTTTTGGATTGCCGTTTGTTGTCGCTATCAATCGCTTTGTTACAGATACAGAAAAAGAGGTAGAGAAAATTGAAACGTGGTGTGAGGAACATTCATATCCAGTTGCCCTAACAGAGGTTTGGGAAAAGGGTGGTGAAGGTGGAATCGAGCTTGCAAAGAAAGTTCTTGAAGTCATCGAGACTGGAGAGAATCATTTTGCACCAATCTATGATTTATCAACTTCCATTGAAGACAAAGTAAAAACGATTGCGAGAACGGTTTACGGAGCAAAGGATGTGGAGTTTTCTTCTAAGGCGAAAAAACAAATTCGTGATTTCGAGAAATTTGGCTGGGGCAACCTGCCAATCTGTATGGCGAAAACACAGTATTCACTGTCCGATGACCCAACCCTGCTAGGACGTCCAAGTGATTTTACGATTACGATCCGTGAATTCAGACCTTCTATTGGGGCTGGTTTTATCGTTGCATTAACCGGTGATGTCATGACCATGCCAGGACTTCCAAAAAAACCAGCTGCACTCAACATGGATGTAACTGAAGAAGGAAAAGCCGTCGGATTGTTTTAAAGGAAGGTATAAATATGTTTGATCCAACTGTATTTGAAAACTTAAAGGTCGTCATCGAAGGCGCCCTTTATGATTTAGACTTAGAAGGAAAGATCGTGATTATCGATCGTCAAGACCAGGTTGATTTGGCAAAAATGGGAAGGAATTACCACATTGCCTTCAAAGATAAAACAATTGACCAAATCCATGCCTATATGGATTTGAAAATGGACCTCGATAATCTGGTTACAGAACTTAGAAATAAAGACGGAAATCCAGGTTGTGTGCTTGAAATTGGTTTTGTTTTTAAATTGGAGTCATTGGATGATTGCCCTATGGTCCAACAGGTACTAACCACCGTTTGGGGTGAAACAAGAGGGATTCAACAGGAAATTTCGTTTCAATACGGTACAAAAGATCAATATATATGCAATAGTAAAATTATTTTTCGCCGATTAATACTTGAAGATCATATTGATGACTTACTCGAGATGATAAACTATATCATTGATTCCATTCATCAACTTCATAAAGCGATATTATAAGAGGCAATCTTGCCTCTTTTTTCTACATCTAAAGTATTAAATTTTCAGATAATTTAATTATTTCTATAATATTTTATGTGATATATAGTAAAATAGTTATAGCGTATTAAGAAGGAGGCGAATTTATGGGTAAAATCGCATGGGTTACAGATAGTACAGCATTTTTAGATGAAGAGCTTTCCAATCATGAGGATATTTATGTCATCCCGATGACAATCTTTTTTGATGAGGAAGAATACCTTGATGGGGTTACGATTACTCCAACACAGTTTTTTGAACGATTAAAAACAGCTAAAACCATTCCAAAGACATCACAGCCTTCAATTGGGAGCTTTGTGGAATTATATACTAGTCTTGAAGATAGATATGATGAGATTATCTCTGTTCATATCTCTGAAAAATTAAGTGGGACTGTATCGTCTGCAAGACAAGCAGCAGAATTGGTGAATATCCCTGTTACGGTCATTGATTCAAAAATCCTAACCTATCCTATGACTAAATTAATAAAAGAAGGAATGAAACTTATACAGGATGGTGGGACTTCGGCAGACGTTGAAAAGCTTATTGTCGAATTAGCCGAGAAACTAGAAACATATGTCATCATCGGCAGTTTAGAGCAATTGCATCGAAGTGGACGAATGAACACAGCTCAATATTTTCTAGGCAGTATGCTGCAAATCAAGCCGGTCATACAGATCATCGATGGGGCTCTGTCTGTAAAAGAAAAGGTGCGTTCTGAAAATAAGGCAACGAGTAAAATATTAGGTTATCTAAAAGATGCAGTAGAGAGTGAGAAATTGGATGAGATCTATATTTTATACGGCTTGGACGATTCCAAGACAAAGGAATGGAAAGAATTGATTAGAGAATTTGCACCTGATCATATTTCGATCGAGGCTTACCCGCTTGGGGTAGCGATAGGCGTCCATGCTGGTGAAAACACAATCGGAATCAGCTGGATGAATAAATAATTCTATTTGACTAGCACATATTGCACCTCGTTATGTGACAGGGTAGCAATGGCAGCAATTTTATAGCCGATACTTAAAAATTGGGAGATTGTTTCCGCACAATTTGGATGTGGAGGCTCTGTCGGAGCATGAAGGCTCTTATGAATCTGTAAAAATTGATTGGTAAGGGGATTACAAGAAATCAATACGACGTGACGTCCATACCATGCTGTTCCAATTTCCCGATAGATATTATTTGAATGATACATATATGTTGACCACCTTTCACTTTAAGCTGGAGTCTCTCTAGCTTTTTTATTTTATGCAAAGGTTTAAAGGTGCGCGACTGATAGTTGGGGCGTTTTATGTTACAATGGTTACGAAATTGAAGTCGGTGGAGGATATAATGGAGCAGCAACAAATAATTGAAAAAACTACTACATTCGTTAAAAAAAGTTTGGAACATGATAGCAGTGGCCATGACTGGTGGCATATTGAACGCGTTAGAAAAGCGGCTATCCAACTTGCCCAAAAAGAAAAAGCCAATCTATTCATTGTTGAAATGGCAGCATTATTACATGATGTGGCAGACGAAAAATTAAATGACTCAGAAGAAGAAGGCCTCAGGAAAGTTCGTGAATGGCTAACTTCCTTACCTATTGCAGAACCTGAACAAGAAGAGATCATTGAAATCATTTCGACCATGTCCTTTAAGGGTGGTAACCGGCCACCAATGAAAACCATTGAAGGACAGGTTGTCCAGGACGCTGACCGTTTGGACGCAATCGGCGCAATAGGGATTGCGCGCACCTTTGCTTACGCGGGAGCACATGGTGATTTAATTTATGATCCCAATCTACCATATCGGGAAGTTATGACAAAGGAAGAATACCGAAACGGAAAATCGACAGCAGTCAATCATTTTTATGAGAAATTATTAAAATTAAAAGATACTCTTAATACGAATGCAGCAAAAGAAGTAGCCCAGGAACGTCATGATTTCATGTCTGCGTTTCTTGAACAATTTTATAAAGAATGGAATGGACAGTTATGAGGCTTTTAACCGTTGAAAATCTATCAAAAAGCTATGCTGAAAAAACATTGTTTGAGGATATCTCCTTTAGCATTACAGATAATGAACGTATTGGTATCATCGGTGTCAATGGAACCGGTAAATCAACTCTTTTAAAAATCATTGCAGGTGTAGAAGAGGCAGACCATGGGGAAATCACCCATTCAAAGGGTTACACTATCAGCTATTTACCGCAACAGCCTGATTTTTCAATCGGAAATACTGTCCTCGACCAAGTCTTTCAAGGCAATACACCACTCCTTCGTTTGTTAAAAGAATATGAGGAAGCGATGATTCGAATCGAAAAGGAACCGATGAGCACGACGAATCAGGAAAAACTATATGACCTACAGCAAAAAATGGATGCAGCAAATGCGTGGGAAGCGAATTCAAACGCAAAGGCAGTCTTATCAAAACTAGGAATAACGGATTTTTCGCAAGATGTAATGGAACTGTCAGGTGGACAAAAGAAGCGTGTAGCCCTTGCCCAGAGTTTAATTGAGGTTCCAGATTTATTGATCTTAGATGAGCCGACAAACCATCTGGATTACGATACGATTAAATGGCTTGAGGATTATCTTGCTAAATACAATGGCGCATTATTAGTTGTTACCCATGATCGGTACTTTTTAGACCGCGTGACAAATCGAATTATCGAGCTTGATGAGGGTAATCTTTATACGTATACCGGGAACTATAGTAGCTTTTTAGAGGCAAAAGCGCTTCGGATTGAGCAGGAGCAGGCTTCTGAACTAAAGCGGCAAAATTTATATAGACGTGAGCTTGCTTGGATTCGCCGTGGTGCTAAGGCGAGAACGACAAAGCAAAAAGCACGGATTCAACGATTTGAAGAAATTGAGAATGGTAAAAAGACAGTGAATGCCGAAACCTTGGATATTTCAGTTGGCGGCAGTAGGCTAGGTAAAAAGGTCATTGAGCTAAAAAATGTGTCAAAAAGCTTTAATGGAACGAAAATCTTGGAAGATGTGAATTTGCTCATTAAGCCAGGTGACCGAATTGGAATTGTGGGTCGCAATGGAAGTGGTAAATCCACATTATTAAATATCATTGCGGGTAGCATTCCAGTGGATGAAGGCGAAATTGAGATTGGGCAAACGGTGAAGCTTGCTTACTATACACAGGAAAGCATGGATATGGATGTTAATAAACGAATGATTGAATACATCAAAGAAACCGCTGAAATGATTCATACCCTTGATGGAAAAATGATTTCAGCAGCCCAAATGCTGGAGCGTTTCTTATTTCCCATGCACACTCATGGTACACCAATTCGGAAGCTTTCTGGTGGAGAACGAAGACGGCTGTATTTGTTGAAAATCATTATGGGTGAACCAAATGTATTATTATTGGATGAGCCGACAAATGATTTGGATACTCAAACATTAACCGTCCTCGAGGACTATTTAGAAGAGTTCCCAGGTGTGGTAATCACGGTCTCACATGATCGCTACTTCTTGGATAAGGTAACAGACCAGCTCTTGGTTTTTGGAGAGGGGCATAAGATTACAACCTTTTTTGGAGACTATTCGGATTATCTTGAAAAAAATACCGCAGATGCGGCTCAAGCTGTACAAAAAATAAAGGTTGAAAAAGCATCATCCCAGGAGGCACCGAAGCCAAAGAAAAAGAAGCTTTCCTACAAGGATCAGCTTGAATGGGATGAGATTGAAGGGAAAATTGAAGCCCAAGAGGAGAAGGTTGCCGCACTTGTGAAAGAAATTGAGGCAGCCGGAAGTGACTACCAAAAAGCCCAGCAGGCAATGGATGAGCACGCAAAGGAATCTGATGTGCTTGACCAGTTGATGGAAAGATGGGCAGAACTATCTGAAATGATAAGTGAATAAGAAGAGTGGCCCGGCCTTAGAGCCGGGCTTTTTACCTTATAATCGTTTCGCACCTAAGTATCGTGATTGCCAGTAATTAATCGTCATATCATCAATACTCACACCATCCGTCGAATCTGCGTGGATGAATTTATTGTTGCCGAGGTAAATACCAGCATGTGACGGACCTGGCTTATACGTTTGGAAAAAGACAATATCACCAACGCTTGGTGCAGACACATTTGCTCCTTGGCTCCAAATGCCAGGAACTGTTCGTGAGAGGCTAACGCCTTTTTGGGCATACACATATTGTAAAAAACCACTGCAATCAAAGCCATTTGGTGAAGTGCCGCCCCAGACATAAGGTACCCCCATATAGCTCATTGCTATTGAAATTACACTAGCATCTACAGGTGGCGTTTCAATTGGTTCTGTTGCTGCCTCCTTGGTATCTGGATTGTTTGTCCTTGGCTGAGCCTGAGCCTGAGCCGTCACAACTGTAGCTTTTTTGATGGTGAGACCTCTTACATTTTTATTTTTCATAATGTGGTCAATCGTTTCTTCCGTTGCTAGACCGTTTGCTTCTAAATTAAATTTCTTTTGGTAAGCCTTTACACTTGCTTCGGTTACTGATTCAAATTTTCCATCTATCAAACCACTATAAAATCTTAGTCTTTGTAATTTGGTTTGTAGCTGTTTTACCTCAGGTCCCTCGTCACCAATTGTGTAGAAAGCTGGTTTTGGTTGCAGGATCACCTCGTTCAGTTTTTCCAGTGTTGTTTCTCCAGCAATTCCATCAGTTTTTAAATCATATAATTCTTGAAATCTTTTAACAGCTTCTTGAGTGGATGCCCCATAGTGACCATCGATTGTTTCATAGTAAAAATTTAATTTATGTAACTCAAATTGAAGAAAGCGAACTGAATAACCGGTGTGGCCATAGCGTAGTTCCTGTTTTGTATCAAATTGATAGTTTTTGTCTAGTAACGGATCTAGATTTTGCTTTTCTGATGCATCTGCTGCAAGTGGGGCGCCAAAGAAAAATCCAGCCGCAAGTGACGTCACCACAATAGCATCGCGGGCTCCATAGCGTTTTTTCATTGAAGTTCCTCCTTGATGTTTGCAAAAAGCAAAAATAATGTAGTTTTCGAACGGCTTGTTGGATAAAAATGCTATGGAAGAGATGTGTACCTTAACTAAGGAAAAGATGTATTACGATTTCAATCCTTATCACAACAAAAGCGAAAACAACTCATACATGAGCACAATTTTAAGATATTTCGGTAAATAAGCTATTATGACAAAAATTCAGATATTTAGTACAAAAGCGTTAAAATAAGACAAGTATGATTAGTAGCAAAACACGGTTGTTTCAAGGTGTAAGAGGGTTTTGCAGAAAATTTACAAATTCACAACTGGACTGCGCCTATCATAAGCTCTTGTAATGGATTATTGGTAATTGCGTGTGCTACAATTACGGTAGTTGATTTCGTAGGAGAAGGAGCGGTAGATATGAAAATAAAATCAATTGAACCAACACCTAGTCCGAATACAATGAAGATTATTTTAGACGAGGAACTACCCAAAGGAAAAAGCAATAATTATAAAAAGGAAAACATAGATCAAGCACCACCACTAATTAGAGAAATTATGGCTATCGAAGGCATTAAAGGTGTTTATCATGTTGCCGATTTTTTAGCAGTTGAAAGAAATGCAAGATATGACTGGCAGGAGCTATTACCAAATGTACGTAAAGTCTTTGGGGAAGATGTGACTGAAGGAGAAAAAGAAGGACCGAAACTCGACGAACATTTTGGGGAAGTAAAGGTTTTTGTGCAAATGTATAAAGGTCTTCCCATGCAAGTTAAGCTCCATGACGGTGAACAAGAGTTCCGTTTTGGATTACCTGACGCGTTCAGAGAAAGCTTGCTGCGTGCTCAAGAAGTTTCGGGGAATGTTGTGCTGGAACGCGAATGGAAGGAACAAGGCGTGCGGTATGGCAATCACGATGAAATCGGAAAGGAAGTAGTTGATGAGCTTGCGGCTGCCTACCCGAAAGAGCGTCTGGACCGTATTGTACAGCAAATTTCGGAGCAAACATCAGCACCAACTGTCCCAAAACGTCAATCTTATAAAGTTACGTTGGAGATGTTGGATGATCCTGATTGGACAAACCGCTATGCAAGTTTAGAGCAAATGGATCCAGAAGAAGATGATTTACCAGTACTTGCGAAATCCTTAAAAGATGAAAAACCGTCAATCCGTCGGTTAGCCACTGTTTATTTAGGGATGATTGAAAAGCCAGTTGTATTGCCATACCTGTATGAGGCGTTAAAGGATAAGTCCGTTACAGTTAGAAGAACAGCAGGTGATTGTTTATCAGATATCGGCGATCCAGCTGCAATTGGTGCGATGTGCGAGGCTTTAAAGGATACAAGCAAGCTTGTAAGATGGCGTGCTGCCATGTTTTTATATGAGGTTGGCGATGAAACAGCACTTGATGCACTTAAAGCAGCAGAAGATGATCCGGAATTTGAAGTGAAAATGCAAATCAAACTAGCCATCGAAAGAATTGAAGGTGGCGAGGAAGCAAAGGGTTCTGTTTGGAAGCAAATGACGGAAAGCAGGAATAACTAATAGGCAATTGAGTACATTTATAAGAAGTAAATGGCATAAGATGGTGTTTGAAAATTGATTTTGCATGTTCAAAATAGTATGCTTGTTTTATTGAAAAAAAAGGGAGGGATTCTATATGTCAATGGCATATGATGAATATATGAAGCAAATCGTGAAGCCGATGCGCCAAGAACTAGTAGTAGCGGGCTTTGAAGAGCTTCAAACAGAAGAAGATGTAGAAAATTTCATGGAAAAGGCGGATGGAACAACACTTGTTGTTGTGAACTCTGTTTGTGGTTGTGCGGCAGGCCTTGCTAGACCAGCTGTAACACAAGCAGTTCTAAATAACGAGAAAAAGCCGGATCATCTTGTAACCGTATTTGCTGGCCAAGATAAAGATGCAACTGCAAAGATGAGAGAGTATTTCGAGGGCTATGAGCCATCATCTCCATCAATGGCATTGCTAAAAGGCAAGGAAGTTTTACACTTCATTCCTCGACATGAAATTGAAACTAACTCAATGGAAGGCATTATGGAAAATATAACTTCCGCATTAAATAAGCACTGCTAAAAGATGTCATTACAACATCTTTTTTGTGTAGGTGATGATATGATTGTAACAACTGCAGGACGAACGAATGATGGAATGGTGAAATTGGCTAAAAATGTGGCTGCGGAACTCGCAGTTCCATTTCTTCGAAGAAATAAACAATCTATCCATAAACTTCAAGAACAAACCGAAGACGATATTCTTGTTGTTGGGAAAAATCGAATTGAAATTCATCCTAGGGATGGAGATAATCCGCTCTTTTTTCATCCGAATTCTGCCATGTTTCGGATGAAGCGAATTATCAAAGGAGAACATGATCCATTTATTCAGGCTTCAGGATTAGCGAATGGAAACACCATTTTAGATTGTACACTAGGCTTGGGTTCTGACAGTATTGTTGCGAGCTTGGTTGTCGGTGAGACTGGTAAAGTTGTGTCTTTAGAAGGAAACAAGTATTTGTATTATCTTTTAAAAGGCGGGTTGAAAAGTTGGGAGACCGTTTACTCGGTGATGAATGAGGCGATGGCCCGGATTGAAGTGCAGCATGTGAAATTTGAACGTTTTTTAGCAAGTTGCCCTACAAACAGCTTTGATGTCGTCTATTTTGATCCAATGTTTGAAGAAACAATTGAAGAATCGGAAGGGATTAAGGGACTCCGTAATTTCGCAATTTATTCCACTCTAACTCCTGAAGTGATCGAGGCAGCAAAGCGAGTCGCAAGACAAAAAGTGGTACTTAAGGACCACTGGAAGAGTGAACAATTTGAGAGATATGGATTCACTGTTTTCAAACGAAAGACAGCAAAATTCCATTTTGGAGTCATTGAAATAGAGGGTTCTTGATATTTTGTCACACCTTTGGAGATTTTAAATAACGGAGGTGATGATCATGGCAAAACGTAAAAAAGATCCTTCAACAGTTGGATTAAGTTCTGCAAATGTAGAAGGGCAAGGAACAACGAATCAAGAAACAGGAAGAATGGCAATGGATTCGTCAAGGAAAAAGAAAAAGAATATGTAACCTGTTTCTACAAAAAAAGCCCGCTTCGAATGCGGGTTTTATTAATCAGCCACACAACAAAAGATAAAATATGCTAATGTTACTACGCTTGCAATACCAAAAATCCAATCCATTTTTATGAATCCACCTTTCAAATATGTATGGTAACTCTATTTTATCAAATAATGAAGATTTTATGAACTTTATTTTTTCTAAATAAATCCTAATGTTGTTTGATTAGTATGGGCATTTATCCTTATTTTTTTATATTTTGCTATTTTCATAGTAAAACTTTTTGTGAGATTGTGTTAAAATAGGCGTATGGGTAAATGTGTTGAAAGGGCGTTTAGGTTATGAAAAAATGGTTGCGGAAAGCATTAGTTGTTTCTTTTTCTATTTTGACACTTGGATTGGTAGCGCCTCCACCAGCTCTCACAATGGAGCAACCAAATTCGGATAAACCAAGTAGAAATGCAATAGATGAACAAAATGCTGAATCAAAGTTATATTCTGAGTTTGAATCGAATTATGGATATGATAATAGAAGCTTTGTTACGTATGCGATGACACAGGCAGAAACCAAGTCTTTCGAGAAATTCGGAAGGAAAATCGGACCTGTAATTGAAGATGAATTCCGCACTCAAATTTTACCGAAAATTGAAAGTGTCATTGAATTATTAGCAGAGCAATACCCAACTGAACAACTTGATCACCTTGAAATTTCAGAGCAACCTTCTGGAGGAAATGGGGAAAAGATTTTCCATATTTTTGATACAACAAGTGGGAAGGATATTGTTCGCTTCCATGTGCGCAAAGACCATCCACCACAGGATGGCTATTGGTTTAATTTCCATTACCACACTCATCATGATGGATTTCAAACACATCATGCGTTAGGTGATATTTATTGGGATAAAAATACTCCGCCGAAATGGCTAAGTTAATAATAGGAAAAGGTAGTTCAAGGCCGAATTTACGAGCTTTTGAACTGCCTTTTTGTTTTTTCTTAGTAGAAGTTTCCACTCCTTATCTAGCAGACTAGGTTTTTAAAATATGTTATACTATTTTTACAATTTAAAAGAAGAGTGCACTTTATGCATCTATGAATCTATTCACATTTTTAGGGAGAGCATTCTTATGAAAAAAATAGGTATTCTTACACTTCTATTTGTACTAGTCGGCTTTACTTATCATCCTGGTGAAGCGTCGCCTCATGGAATTCCACTAAAAGATTATCAATCACTGACACTATATACACAAACATCAAATTTGAAAAACTATGATACGTTAAAAGAGATTATTTTATTACCGGAGACGAAGTTTAATGAAGCTGCAGCAGCGCAAATGATTGAACGGGTTAATCATATTGATGAACTCATTCTACGAGGATTGGTTGATGATGGCGTTGTACTGAAGCTTTTTACTGGTTTTTTAACGGACGAGCCTACTGCTGCCTATCTGAAGGGGGAAAAGCCCCGCGGGTATAGTCAAAATGGTCCGACATGGGACGATGTGCCTGGAATTGGTGGCTCTGAGGTCGTTCTCGCAAAAATCGGGTATAGTGAAAAAGGAAAAGGGCATGGTTCTATCAATTTAGAGCTCCATGAGTTAGCCCATTCGATTGACAGTTTTGTGTTAGATTCAATCAGCGCGGATCCAACTTTTCTATCAATTTGGAAAAAAGAAGTAAATGAATTATTCCCGAATCGTGCTTATTTTAGTGACTATCCCGAAGAATACTTCGCTGAAACCTTTGCGATGTATTATCTATCTTACCAGTCAAGAAATCAACTGAAGCTAGTAGCACCGATGACTTACCAATTTTTTGTCGATTTAGGTGAAACTCAGCAATGAAATGTAGTAAGATATTAGCATGAAGTTTAGTAGGGAGTGAATCTATTGAAACATGGAGAAAATGCGTATTTAGGTCTATTACAACATGTACTTGAAAATGGTACAAAAAAAATGGACCGTACTGGAACAGGGACAGTATCTGTGTTTGGGTACCAAATGCGTTTTAATCTAAGTGAAGGCTTTCCTTTACTTACAACGAAGAGAGTTCCTTTTCGCCTCATTGCGAGCGAACTGCTTTGGTTTATTAAAGGGGATACGAATATTAGGTATCTTCTTAAAAACAACAATAATATTTGGAATGAGTGGGCTTTTAAAAATTGGGTTGAGAGCAATGAATACGATGGACCAGATATGACGGATTTCGGTAATCGAAGCCAGAAGGATCCAGATTTTAATGAGTTGTATCAAGCTGAAATGGACAAGTTTAAAGGACGAATTTTAGAGGATGATGAGTTTGCTGCTAAATACGGCGAGCTTGGTCCGGTTTATGGGAAACAGTGGAGAGCGTGGGAAACATCACGTGGTGAGACTATTGACCAATTGAAAAATGTCATCAATCAAATCAAAAATAATCCAGATAGCAGGCGTCACCTTGTTGTCGGCTACAACCCTGGAGATGTGGAATTCATGGCCTTGCCGCCATGTCACAGTCTGTTTCAGTTTTACGTGGCAGAAGGGAAATTAAGTTGCCAGTTGTACCAGCGTTAATAAATGAGCGCCTTTAGGGAGTAATCCCTATATGAAAACCTGCCTAAACGGGGAAACTCTTGAAAAAGACAATCCCGTGCTAAATTGTTTCTTATTGAAACATAAATGCCTAACGACTATCCCATTTGGGAGTACACCTAAGCAGGTGGAAATGGTAGGGGTCCATATTGGATCGTGATATAGTCTCATCTGTATGAAGACATACAGCAGTTCATAGAAGAACGGGCTAGATGTAGCGAACCTAGTCGAAGATCATGTCAGGCGACCTTTTTCTCGGAATTCCCTTCAATATCGCAAGCTATGCCCTTTTAACCCATTTAATCGCATTTGAATGTGGGTTAGAAGTAGGAGATTTCATCCATACAATTGGGGATGCCCATATTTACACAAATCACATAGAGCAAGTAAATATACAGCTAAGTCGTGACCCTCGTCCGTTTCCGACTCTTAAATTAAATCAGGCTGTTGAATCTGTTTTTGATTTTGAAATGGACGAGCTTGAAATTGTGGGATATGAACCTCATCCAACAATTAAGGCACCAGTTGCCGTTTAAAGCATTTCTATTTCTAAGATCCTAAGGTATAATCGACCTTAGGATCTTTTTTTGTGAGGATGATAAACATGATTTCATTATTACTAGCAATGGATAAAAACCAACTAATCGGTAAGGACAATGATCTTCCATGGCGCTTGCCTGCGGATTTAGCTTATTTTAAAAGGGTTACGATGGGTCACCCTATCATCATGGGGAGAAAAACGTATGATTCAATTGGACGACCTCTACCTGGTCGAGAAAATATCATTGTAACACGTGACACTTCTTACAAGGCAGATGGCTGTAGAGTGATTCATTCTATTGATGAAATCGTTAAAATGAGTGAAGAAACACAACAGGAGCTATTTGTGATTGGTGGGGCTGAGATTTTTAAAGAAATACTTCCTTACACAGACCGTCTATACATAACCGAAATCGAAGAGGAATTTGAAGGAGACACCTACTTTCCAGCATTTGATAAAGTAGAGTGGCAGGTCATTTCAAAGGAAAAAGGTATTAAAGACGAAAAAAATCCATATGAGTATACGTTTTTCGTATATGAAAAAATCCCGCAGAATTAAATTAAATGGGTTTACCGTAGTGTATCCCAAAAATTAACAACCCAAAACGCTATGATTTCCACATTGGAAATCACAGCGTTTTTTATTGAACATACTGTTAAACTTTGTTTATAGATTTATTTGATTACATCTTTTCAGGGGTTGATATCACAATGGAAGTATCAACTTTCTTCTTTTTAATAAACACAATTCCAAGGGAGATGTGAGCAATTAGAGTGACAAGCCAGAATACTGGAATGGCAGCGAAAGGAAAAGTGAATCCCAAAATATTCGAAAAAAAGACTAATAACATGATAGCAGCGGAAATAAGATATAAAATATGAATAAACATCGGAATTGTCTTTCGAGCCATAAGGGAAATTAGTATGAAACCTAACCCCCAAAATAAATTTGCCACATCAATTCTTGATTCTACAATTTGGAAAACAGTCATTTGAATTTGTTCGATGATTTCCTGCTGTTCGGTTGAGGCATTGCTATAACGTTTTGCAATATCCATAGCTGCTGCCCACTGAAGATTACCTGCTGACATTGGAATAATGAATCCAATGCCCATTGCTGCTAAGAAAGTGCTTTTGATGGGGGATTCCATTCGATAGAGTCGAGCTAATGCAATGAAAAAAACGGCCATTGAACCCCATAGTAAATTAAGTGCAAGTCCTTGCAGCCTTAGCCATTGTGGGTATTCAGATCCAACAATCATAAAGGCCAATTCGATGGGGGAATCTCCACTTAAGCTCACTAACATCCCTGCGCAGAGAAGCAAAAGGACAATGGGCAGAGGTAAAAGAAACATCCACCTCGATAGAAAATGAAGCCACAGTTTTTCTTCGGTTACTTTCATATGCATCTTCCTCCAATAATTTTCGGTTATTTTCCAATATATTGTAATGCATTTCATTTTTGAATAATATTATACTTAGGTATACTTTTTCACTGGAGGTTATGGGAATGACCTTAGGTATTGTAGATGATAATTACCATCTGATTAGAAAGCGTGAGTATAGACAATTTGAGGAATTCCTACGTCAGAGACAAGACAAATGTCAGTTTGGGAAAATGTTGTATCTACAAGGCATTAGTGGAGTAGGTAAAACTACATTGTTGGACCAATTTGCAGGGATTGCAAAGGGCATGAATTTCGAATGGATTTTGGTAAACGGTAAAGATTCAATGTATTCTGAAGGCTTGTTTGTTCAAAATTTGTTTCGAACCCTATGTAAGGAAGACAAATATGATGCTTCACTGGTAATCGATTCTCTTCAGAGGGCTACTTCCATTATTAATGAAATCGCAAAAAATAAATCTGTTATTTTTGTGATAGACGGTTATGAATACCTTTTATCTCAGGATGTATTCGTTCGATTACATCTCATTAGCAAACTAGATCCCCGGGTGCGGATAATTATAACGTGTTCGCAGATGTTACCCATTCATTGGATAACGGATTTACATCCTCAGAGGCGAATATCATCCATGGAGGTTCAGCCCTTTTCCTATCAGGAGGTTATGAATCTACTATCGATTCATCACTTAGACATGAATACATGTACTTCAATTTGGAAAATTACTCGTGGCCATGCACTCTCTATAGCCTTAGCCCTTTCTATGATTCAGTCCAACGAATTGGTTTCGCTGGAGCATGTAAAAAATGGAGTTATTAACGAGATGAGTCAATATTGGTATCAGTGCATACCAGACAGTAAGCTTAAGGACTTGGTTACAGTCTCTTCATTATTGTTTGAGTTTAATCAAGAAATTTTAGAGTATGTATTGCAGGAGGAGATTTCCTCATCGTTATTCCATCAACTGACGAATCTTTCCTTTTGTAGATCTTCGAAAAAAGGCTGGTTTATCCATGATCTTGTTAGGGAAGCGGTTAATGTCGATTTCCAACGAAGGTTGCCAAACCTTTACAATGAATACATAAAACGATGCGCTTTTTATTTTTATCACCGACTAAAGGATTCTTTTAAGAAACAACATGATGGACTAATCGAGGAGTTCTATCATTTTTATTTCTTCACAGGGGTTCCTTATATACAAGACTTATATTTTAAAGGCAAGGTTCAATCGACAAATTATTTTGAATGGATGAATCCCTCGATGTATGATGAAGTACAGGATTATATCCAAAGGCGAAAACAAACAGTGACTGTATCAGCAGAACTAATAGAATTAGACGGAATGACGGAAGAACAACATGTTACCCTAATTTGTAATGAATTTGACCTGATTCGTCCCAAGGAATTGCTTGAATTTGGTAGTGACAGTGTTCGATTATTAAGGAATGAGGATAGGGAGATCATTGGATTATCTATCGTGCTACCCATCCATAAGTACATCGACTATTTACTTGAACAGCCCGTAATTGGACATTATCTTCATTATGCTTCTAATGAATCTGATTTAAAGAAAGGATCCAATTGGTTTCTTAGGATGTTTGATTCAATCGTTCCCATGACGGAAGAAATAGTCCGATCAGATATTTTAAAAGGTCTTTTATCCTATATAGGTCCCAATCGTCTTCTTGTCACTTCGATTGCTTATCCTGGTCTTGCCATGGTTCTAGAATCAATAGGCTTTCAGCGAATACCCGATTTCATCCACTATGATTTTGGTGAGAATTTTCCGGCCGCCACCTTCGTACTTGATTTACGTGGTGAAAACTTTTATTCTTTTTTAGATAATAAGATGGAACAGGCAGGGTATACCTTGCCTCTGTCTCACAAATACTCTTTTACGAGACGAGAGCAAGAGGTAGTAGATTTAATATTAGCATGTAAAACAAATGAGGAAATTGCAAATGATTTGTACATTAGCCTTGTAACTGTAAAAAAACACATTGGAAATATATATCAAAAGACTGGCGTTAAGAACAGGGCTCAATTCATTCACTTGATGCTGCAGAGTTAAAGAACTTCTATATATTTGTCCTTCATAATGACTTTAAGTTTTTTTTCCTAATTGGTAAGTTTAGTTTAATAATCAATAAAAAAACAAGGCTTTGAGTTGAAATTTCTCTAAGCCTTGTTTCTAGTGATTTATATTGTGAAAAGTTCTGTTTCCCTGTGTTTTCCTGCTAAACTAATTTTTCTCTCGCAAGAAAACCGGTTGAACAAAATATTCGGGCTTCTTTTTAAGATATAAACGGTACATCGACGACATAAAATAGCACGGAGAAAAACATCGCAGCACTACCCGCCAATACGAACAAATGCCAAATCGCATGATTAAACGGAAGCTTTCTCCATACATAGAACACAGCGCCAACCGTGTAGAGAATTCCACCCGTTAGCAAAAGCATAAAGCCGTTGAATCCAATGCTTTCATACAATGGTTTAATGCCAATGACGATCAGCCAGCCCATGAGGACGTAGCAAACAGTTGAAAGAATCATGAATTTTTCTACAAAAAAGACCTTAAACACGATACCGATGACAGCTAATCCCCAGACAATTCCAAAGATCGTCCAGCCTAGCCAGCCTCCAATTGCAACTAAAACAAAAGGTGTGTAGGTTCCGGCAATCAATAAATAAATCGCTGAATGATCTAAGATTGCAAATACCTTTTTGGCTTTTAAATGTGTGATGCTATGCAAAAGCGTTGAGAATAGATAAAGGAGAAACATCGTTGCCCCGAAGATCGAAAAGCTTACAACATGCCAGACGTCACCATATTTAACAGCAAATACGATTAGCAATACAAGTGCTGGAATACTTAATAAAACACCAAGACCATGTGTAATGGCATTTGCAATTTCTTCCTTTAATGTTTCTTGCCGAAATGTCATAAATTTTCACCTCATACTTCATTTTTCTTCTTCTCATCATACTGCTAACAATCCCATAATACAAATTATACATGAATGAAAAAATGGAAGTGTTTTCATTTTAAAAAGTAATAAAATATTTAGAAAACTTTACGACAGATAGACCAATTCGTGTTATAATGAACAAATTAAATCTTCAATACTGTACTGTGTTGTTGTAGAAATACGTGAAAGGGGATATGGGGCTCATGGCACACGAAGTAAAACAAAAACTAGACGGGATCCATGTAGAGGATATTATAAAAGCAAATCAAACATTGAAGGATGTTATAATCCATACACCTTTACAAAGAAATGAATTACTTTCTGAACGTTACGAATGTAACTTATTGATAAAACGAGAGGATTTACAAATTGTACGGTCTTTCAAAATCAGAGGAGCTTATAATCGTATCAAAAATTTAACTGAAGATGAACTGAAAAATGGAGTTGTTTGTGCCAGTGCTGGAAACCATGCCCAAGGGGTGGCTTTTTCTTGTTTTGCGCTAAAAATTCAAGGTAAAATCTATATGCCATCGACTACTCCAAGACAAAAGGTCTCGCAGGTAGAAGCTTTTGGTCGTGATTATGTTGATATTGTGTTAACTGGTGACACATTTGATGATTCCTATGAGGAAGCAGTGGCATGCTGTGAAAGAGAAAATCGGACGTTTATTCACCCATTTGATGATGCAGATGTGATGGCGGGCCAGGGAACTGTTGCGGTTGAAATTTTAAACGATTGTGCCGAACCTGTAGATTATGTGTTTGCAGCGATTGGTGGAGGTGGACTTATCTCAGGTATCTCAACCTATATGAAGAGTATTTCTCCTGATACAAAAGTGATTGGTGTTGAGCCAGCGGGGGCGGCAAGCATGAAAACCTCGATTGCAAATGGTGAGGTTACCACTTTGGCGAAAATTGATAAATTCGTTGACGGTGCAGCCGTAAAAACAGTCGGCGAAAAGACATATGAAATTAGTAAAGAGCTTGTAGATGATATTGTTGTTGTTCCTGAGGGGAAGGTTTGTACAACCATTTTGGACTTATATAATGAAAATGCCATCGTTGCGGAACCTGCAGGTGCATTATCACTAGCGGCTCTTGATTTGTACAAAGATAAGCTAAAAGGTAAAACCGTAGTGTGTGTACTTAGTGGTGGAAATAATGACATTAGCCGAATGCAGGAAATCAAAGAACGTTCGATGCTGTATGAAGGCTTGCAATGCTACTTTATCGTGAATTTCCCACAAAGAGCGGGCGCATTGCGCGAGTTCTTACTGGATGTATTAGGACAGACCGATGACATTACCAGATTTGAATACACGAAGAAAAACAATAAGGAAAATGGACCTGCCCTTGTTGGGATCGAGCTTAAGCAAAAAGATGACTATGACGCTTTAGTGAACAGAATGATGAAAAAAGGGTTTCCATTCCGTGAACTAAACAAAGAAAATACATTATTTAATTTGTTGATTTAAAATTCAATGTTTTAACATATTTAGACAAAGACGAAGAGCTTGTTCTCATGTATAATAAAAGAAACGGGTGAAAAAGGACTGATAGTTTGCTATTCAAAAGCCTAGAGTTCAAAAATTGTTATGGACAGAAGGTTAAAGTAATTGAAATTCCAGTATTGGAGAAAGGCAACACGTATCACTTTATGCTCGATTTTCGTTTACAGGTATTCTTGTCGAAAATCATGTCAAAATCAAGTCCAAACCAAATCTATTCGTTTCGAGAATATTTGAAGACTGTTCTAAAATGGACTGATTACGAACGTATTTTTCAACTAGATATGTTAAAATATAACGCATAGTTTTAGAATGAGCTGATTTTAAAACAATAAAATCAGCTTTTTTTTTTGCTTTTAAACATTAAATATGAGCAATTTACCCGTTAAAATATGGACAAGCTATTACTAATAGATGTATGCCAGACGTAGGAAGTGAACGTATGTCAAAAGTGAAAATTGTAACAGATTCAACAGCAGATCTTTCAGAGGAGCTAGTAAGAGAACTTGGTATCTCCGTCGTCCCATTATCCATAACAATTGATGGGGTAACGTTTCTAGATCGTGTGGATATCACTCCTCATGAATTTTTAACAAAAATGAAGCAATCAGCCGAGTTACCAAAGAGCTCTCAACCTGCAGTTGGACATTTCGTAGAGCTTTACGATCAATTAGGAAATGATGGAAGTGAAATTATTTCCATCCACATGACAGGTGGTATGAGTGGGACAGTGACGTCTGCTGAAAATGCAGCTAGAATAAGTGAATCGAAAGTCACCGTGATTGATTCTATGTATATCTCTAGAGCCTTAGCATTTCAGGTTGTCGAAGCTGCAAAAATGGCAAAGGCAGGGCACACAAAAGACGAGATAGTAAACCGGGTTGAGGAAATTAGAGAAAATTCTACGCTGTTTGTAACCGTTGACACTTTAGAAAACCTAGTAAAAGGTGGCCGAATTGGTAAAGGCAAGGCAATAATTGGCTCTTTATTGAACATTAAACCAATTGCTTCCTTGCAGGATGGAGTCTATACACCGGTTTCCAAAGTAAGAAGCCATTCGAAAATCGTGAAATTCTTAAGTGAAAAGTTTGCAGAGGATGTAAGTAATAAAACGATAAAAGGTGTGGCAATCGCCCAAGTCGATGCAGTGGAACTTGCATCAAATTTAAAGGATGCGATTAAAAAGCTAACTGGATATACCGATGTGGATATCGTAGAGACCACACCGGTCATCAGCACCCACACTGGCCCAGGTGCAATTGGGTTTATGTATTATGTAGAATAGATCGATTATTAGTACCTTGGAGTAATACTCCAGGGTACTTTTTTCAATAGGAGAAAAGTGAATAGAGACCTTGTAGATGTTTTTGACATGATTTTTTCGAGGACAAAACATTTAAACTATACCAATTATATGTCTTTGATAGAATGCCTCAAAGACAAATCGTACAGTGTTATCGAACGAAATTTATCTGATAGGGCACCTCAAGGACAAAACGCACAAGGTCCCCGCACAAAATGTCTCTGATAGAGCGCCTCAAGGACAAAACGTACAAGGTCCCCGCACAAAATGTCTCTGATAGAGCGCTTCGAGGACAAAACGTACAAGGCCACTGGACGAAATGTCTTTGAGGAAGAATCTCATGGGAAAATTTCGTAGGAACTATTATCGCTATATACTACAACGCTCCACTCAAATATAATTTGTCGAAAAGCAAAAAATGACGTGTGAATTTTCATACGTCATTTTTTTAGATTTCTGGCATTGGAGTTGGTGTAGGATTAGAGTAACCCTCTTTATAGGTTTCATCAATCATTGCCCGAATTTCGCTTGGTGATTTCCCATTTGAATATTCTAGCACGGCAGTAGCAGCGATTTCTAAACATACCATACATTTAGTACCATGATCATCCCAAACGACCGCATCGCCCTTGTTCTCATGAACAAAGCAATCATAATTATCTCGATGCCTACTGAGTCCGCACACCCACAGTAGCAAGGCATTGATTCCAATAGAACCTGATGCATGGCAGCAGCTTTATAAATGGTCACCATTTCCTCTGATTTACCATCTAAAAAAGATGGCTTCACATCAAATGAAGCCGTTTCCTCTCGTATATCTCCCATTACATGTTCTTCGTCACTGGCCTCATGACCTTCCTCATTTTGAGAGCAGCCAAATAACCCAAACACGAGAACAAGCAAGAGAAAGACAATAGTTTTTTTCATAAAAACAAACATTTCGTTATCACTGTAAGCTCATTTTAACAAATCAATTCCTTTCACATAATGATTTCACCGTTTTGTCAAAATAAGAAAAGACAGCAAAAAAGGATATCGAAACCGATATCCTTACTCACTTTCTGATTCTTCATCTGATAAATCCAGTTTTTCTCCGCCAATTGAAATATAAGAGAGAATATCTAAGTCCGGCTTTGCTTTGGCCATTCCTTGAATGTACGGTGTGATGGTATCTTTGAAATCCTTACTAACACCCGTTTCCTCACAATGTCCATAGACATACATTTTTTTATCATCAAAGAAGAAAGCAATATAGCCGAGTGCCTTTTTATCTTGATTGACGATATTTAAAATTTGGCATTCTTCCTTAATTAACTCTGGGGAAACAAATATTTGCAAGACAATTCCTCCTTTTTACGTGAACTGCAATTTCTTGAACACAGAATCATTTGTTTCCTTGCTTGGTTTTTTCTTTTTCACTCGAATTAAAATCATGCATAAAAGACCTACGACTAGGGTTAACGAAGCGGTGGATAAAAACATTCCGGCACGGGACCAATTCATTAACCAACCGTAAATAGGGGGCCCGACAGCCACTCCTAAAAACCGAACAGATCCATAAAGAGAGGTAACGAAACCTCGCTTTTCAGTTGAAACTGAACCAGTGATAAAGCTATTAATGCACGGCAGTACAAGACCGGTTCCGATACTACTAATAGCCAGAACGGCAATAAACGGAATGAGGCTTTCAAAAAAGACTAACAACGCAAATGATGCAGTCATGAGAAGTAATCCAATGATGATGAGTTTTTTCATTAAAGGCATCTTTTTACCGATTTTACTCCCGGTAATATAGGAAGTTGTCGTCATACATAAAAGGGGAATGGCTAAAATCGATCCTTTAAGAACTCCATCTGTATTATAGGTTTTCTCAAGTACATCAGATAAATAAAAGAGAATACCAAACAGGGTGAATAAACAAGTTGCGCCAGCCAAATAGGCTGTAAATAACCATCTACCTTCATTTTTAAATACCGAAAATAATCCATGCACATACTTTTTAAGTGGTGGGGGTTCCTTCTTTTGTTTTTTCTCTTTCACGAAAAAAATCGTGAGAAGCACTGATAGTAAACAAAAGACTGGGAAAGCGAAAAAGGCTGCATACCAAAATAACAGGGCGAGTAATGACCCGATAATCGGCGAAATAACCTTTCCAAAGCCATTTGAGGCTTCAACTAGCCCTAAGACACGGCTTTGTTTGCCACCTTTAAATAAATCACCTGTAAGTGCCATTGCGATAGGTGCAGTACCTGCTGCTCCAATACCCTGCATCACCCGACCAGCCATGATCCAATAATATGGACTAGAAAACCATGCGGATGCAGCCCCAGCGAGTAATCCACCTATACCATAGAGAATGAGCGCAGGTATGATGACGGCTTTTCTAGAAAAGCGATCTGAGAAGTAACCGAGCAATGGGATGGAAATCGCTGCTGCTACTGAGAAAGTAGTAATGACAAGACTCACCTGGAATTGACTTATATCTAATTCTTTTTGCATTTGAGGTAAGACAGGAATGAGCATTGAATTGCCTAGTACAAGGATCAGTGGAATTGAACCAATCGCAACAATTGTCATTGCTGAATTCTTTTTGTTGGACAAGTTTTTGCATCTCCTTATATACGGTGTCAAATTTGAATCAATTAATGCCTTACTATTTTTTCAAATTGTGACGATACCTATTCAGTAAGTAGTTTCCAGTTTAAGGAGCAATAGAAAAGCCCATTCTATACACCATTTACCTATTTTTGAATAACATAGCAACTGTAAGAAGATGGGTGTATGTAACAAAAAGAGTATTAAACAAACGAATGAGCGCTTGTTGACAAAGGAGGATTTATGCCGATGGACTTTCTAGATGTTCCATTGCGAACAAAGGGCGAACGAAGCTATGGAATAACTTCTATTGCTGATTTTGGAACGCCTATTGCCCTATTAGAGGCGTATTTACGTGATTACCATGCTTATATAGATATTGCGAAAATCGGGATTGGCTCCGCGTATGTAACCCCTAACCTACAAGAAAAAATCAATCTTTATAAAAAATATAAGGTCATTCCATATTGCGGCGGAACGCTATTTGAAAAATGCTATGTTCAGGAAAAGTTTGATGAATATACCGAAAGTCTACAAAAACTTGGGATTGAATGGATTGAAATTTCAAACGGAACAGTGGATATCCCACTTCATAAAAGGCTTTCACTCATCAAAAAATGCAAAAAACATTTTAATGTGATTGCTGAAGTGGGTTCAAAGGATCAAGACAAAGAAATGCCATTATCTGAATGGGAATATGAAATTAACTTGTTATTAGCGGCGGGCTGTAAATATGTCATTACGGAAGGTAGAGATTCAGGAACTGCTGGAATCTACAATTCTAATGGAAGTGTTAACAAGGAGTTAATTGAACGGATTTCGAAAGATATTGACGTCAATAAGCTTATTTTCGAAGCACCAACACCTAAGCAGCAAATGTTTTTCATCAATCAATTTGGCACAAATGTCAATCTTGGCAACGTCAAACTCAATGATGTACTTGTATTGGAAGCACAAAGGGTGGGATTACGAAGCGAAACCTTTTTCATGGGGGAAAAGACATGGAACTTACCTTAATCAGACATCTTCCCACCGACTGGAATGAAAAAGGAGTTCTCCAAGGCAATCGTGACATTCCAATCTTAGAAATTAGTTATGAAAATAAACAGGCAATCGAAAAAAATAAGCAACAATTAAGACACCAATACTCATTAGTTTTAACCAGTGAGCTTATCCGTACACAAGATACTGCGAGAGCCTATGGGTATAACCAATTTGAAATTGAGCCTTTGTTGAATGAACTTGATTTCGGTGAATTCGAGGGGAAAGAAAAACAGCAATTAATCGAAACCCATAAAGAAAACTGGTATACAAACCCGCGTAAAATCGTGCTAGGGGAATCAATAGCAAACCTAGAAACACGTGTGATCACATTTATCGAAAAATACAAGGATTACAAGTCCATTTTAGTATTTGGGCATGGGTCATGGATTCGCGCTTGCCTATCCTATTATAGATTTGGCAACATCGATCAAATGAATCACCTCGAAATAAAAAACAACCAGTCGCTAACAATCGAGGTTGGAGAGGAGGAACTCCAGATTGTGCGCCATCACATATGAAAATTGGAACGAGGAAATCGTTACAGAAGTTGTCAAGAACAACAAAGACTATTACGACATTTTAAAGTGGGCATATAACACATATTCAGCCGAGGATATTGTGTACGCATGCAGTTTTGGGGCAGAGGGAATTGTTCTAATCGATCTCATATCAAAAGTAAATAAAAAGGCAAGAATTGTCTTTTTAGATACAGGGCTTCATTTTAAAGAAACATATGAACTCATCAATAAAATAAAAGAAAAATATCCAACTCTCCATATAGAAATGAAGAAACCGGAATTTAATTTGACGGAACAAGCAAGAAAATACGGTGATGAACTGTGGAAAACAAATCCTAATTTATGCTGCCAAATTCGAAAAATTGAACCATTAAATGAGGTTCTATCTGTAACGAAGGCATGGATTTCGGGATTGCGTCGAGAACAGGGACCAAGCCGAAAAAATACGGAATACCTCAATAAGGATGAAAAATTTAAAAACATAAAGATATGTCCGCTTATTCACTGGACGTGGGATGATGTTTGGACTTACATCAAGATTAACAACCTTCCCTATAATGAATTGCACGACAAAAATTATCCGAGCATTGGCTGTGCACCCTGTACGAACCAAGTACTAAATGGCGATTTGCGTTCAGGAAGATGGGCTAATTCCGATAAAACAGAATGCGGATTACATGTAAATGGAGGTTTTGAAAGTGGCATTAAGTAAACCGCATGGCGGTACACTGGTTAATCGGTATAATCCATCGATTAACCATGAAGACATCGACAATCAAATTGAACTAAGCAATATGGAGCTAAGTGATTTGGAATTACTTGCAGTAGGGGCCTATAGTCCGCTTGAAGGCTTTATAGGAAAGGCCGATTACGAATCCATTCTGCACTCCATGAGACTTGCAAATGGTCTTCCGTGGTCTATTCCAATCACATTAGCAGTAGACCATTCAACAGCAAAAAAAATCGCAATCGGCGAAAAGGCACGATTGGTTCAAAATGGTGAAGTATACGGAGTTATAGAAGTGACTGAAAAATATATCCCAGACAAAGTAGTGGAAGCTTTTAAGGTATATCGAACAACAGACACCAAGCACCCAGGCGTCAACAAATTATATGAAAGACCTAACGTGTATATCGCCGGACCGATCCATCTTGTCAAACGGCCAAAGAAAAAGAAGTTCGAGACCTTTTATTTGGATCCAATCGAAACAAGAGCAGTATTTGAACACTTGGGTTGGAAAAAGGTAGTGGGATTTCAAACAAGGAATCCTGTACATCGGGCACATGAGTACATTCAAAAGTCTGCTTTAGAAGTGGTCGATGGGTTATTTTTAAATCCGCTAGTTGGAGAAACGAAAGCGGATGATATTCCGAGTGATATTCGAATGGAAAGCTACATGGTTCTTCTAGAAAAATACTATCCGAAAAACAGAGTGTTCCTCTCTGTATTTCCAGCTGCGATGCGTTATGCAGGACCAAGAGAAGCGATTTTTCATGCATTAGTTCGGAAAAATTATGGGTGCACACATTTTATCGTAGGACGTGACCATGCAGGGGTTGGAAATTATTATGGTACCTATGATTCACAAAATATTTTTAGTCACTTTTCGGAAGAGGAACTTGGGATTTATCCATTATTTTTTGAACATAGTTTCTTCTGTAAAAAATGCGGGAATATGGCGTCTGCCAAAACATGTCCGCACCATAAGGAAGACCATGTAATCTTGTCAGGAACAAAGGTACGAGAAATGCTTCAAGCGGGTAAAAAACCACCAAAGGAATTTAGCAGACCAGAGGTAGTCGAGGTCCTCATTCGAGGCATGGCTGAACAATATTCGAAGATATAAGGTGGGGACTATGGGCGAAAAACAACATATTATATGGCATCAATCAACAGTAACGAAATACGAGCGACAACAACAAAATAACCATAAAAGCTGTGTGATTTGGTTTACCGGTTTATCAGGTTCTGGAAAATCATCGTTAGCAAATGCCCTTGACCAGATGCTTTTTTCAAAAAAGGTGCAGAGTTATGTCCTTGACGGGGATAATATTCGACATGGCTTAAATGCGGGGCTTGGGTTTAGTAAGGAAGATCGTAAAGAAAATATTCGCCGAATTGGTGAGGTTTCAAAGTTATTTGTAGATAGTGGGCAAATCGTCTCAACAGCATTTATTTCACCTTTTCGTGAAGATCGCGAACAGGTGAGGGCGTTGTTTCCTGAAGGGGAATTTATTGAAGTCTATGTAAAATGCCCCATTTTTGTTTGTGAAAATCGTGACCCAAAAGGCTTATACAAAAAAGCAAGAAAAGGAGAGATCACCGAATTTACCGGAATAAGCTCTCCATATGAAGAACCGGATCATCCAGAATTGGTGATCGAAACAGACCAATTAACCATTTCACAATCGGTTGAAACTATTATTGACTATTTAAAACAAAAGGAAATTCTTTAAAGTAAGAAAGTGTACCTAGCTTTCTTACTTTATTTTTTTCTCCAACCGAGCTGATTTGTTGTGATAAAGGTCGGTGCTCTAAGGTGATAAATAAAATCGATGATATTCGTTGATACTGTTTGACAAAGAATGGCATAAAAGACAATTCGGATATCAATGACAGATGCTGTTAATAAAAAAATAAAAAAGTTCATCCAAAGCATAACTTTGCCTGGCGACCAATCATTATACTTGGCAATCATTAACGCCGGGATGACCATCCCTCCACTTGATGAACCACTTCGAATTAAAAGCCCAACACCGACTCCGAAAATCATCGCACCACACAAAAGGTCAAGCCAGAAAAACGGGGTAAGGAATGAGCCAAGGGTTGATACATAACTTACTGTAACGGATGTTATCGTTACAGCTATCATCGTTTTGACTGTCCAGGAAAATCCAAAATATTTTAAAGCTAATATTAAAAAGGAGAAATTAACAATCCAAAGGGAAATGCCTAAAGGCAGTTGTACCCAGTGGTTCATTAAAATCGCGAGCCCCGCAGCACCACCGGAAGGAATGTTATGAGGAAACAGGAATAAGGACATACCTAGCCCCTGTAAAAATGCGCCAAAAACAATACAAATATAGGTGATTACAACTTTAGGCATTGGTCAACATGACCTTTCTGATAGCAATAATCGAACTTCATAATGCGTAACCTCCCGAAACTCACTCTCCTTGTCCATTTTATGTTGACAGGCTATTCAATATGTTCGAAAATTGTTCACAGCTATATTGGTTGTATGTTTGTCACATTTTCTTTAAAATAAATTATTGAATGGCAAAATGATGAATGTAGGTGAAAACGTGAAAAAAGGTAAATTTTTAGTTGTGATTGCACTTATTTTTGTTTTAGCTGCATGCGGTAGTGGAATTCCGAATGCGTTAAATTATGAGGTTTCCGATTTCACTTATGTGGATCAGAATGGCGAAAACTTTAGCTTAAAGGATTTAGAGGGAAAAGTTTGGATTGCGGACATGATTTTTACACAGTGTGATACCGTTTGTCCACCCATGACTGCTCATATGGCGAAGCTTCAAAGCATGGTTAAAGAAGAGGGACTTGATGTTGATTTCGTTTCCTTTTCAGTGGATCCAGAGGTGGATACACCTGAATTGTTGAAAGAGTATGCTGAAGGATATAGTGACGATATATCGAACTGGCATTTATTAACCGGTTATAGTCTGGATGAGATTACCGTATTTGCAAAAGACAGCTTTAAAGCATTAGTTGCTAAACCAGAAGGTCAAGATCAAGTCTTGCATGTAACCAAATTTTACTTAGTTGATCAAAATGGAACGGTTCTGAAAGAGTACGACGGGGTCTCAGACACTCCGTATGATGAAATTATAAAGGATATTAAGACAATCCTTTAGGTTGGAAAAAGGACTCCCAGTGGAGTCCTTTTTGCGTGGTTGGGGCAATTTTATGCAGTGTTCTATTTCAGGATTAACCTGCAATAAAAAGCGTTTATAAGTAGGTTTTTCCTATTTTATCCAAAAGTCAACGAATATAAAGTTTTTATGAAATGGCTTTTTCCTGAAATATCCAAAAGTTATATTATATCTCGTCTTTATATAATGGGTTTTACATGTTTTTTCCAAAAGTAGTATCATATCTTGTTTTTATGTTGTACCTTTTTCCTGAAATATCCAAAAGTCAACGTATATCACACTTTTATGCCATGACCTTTTCTAAAAATTCCCAAAATTGTAACGGATTTAATCCGCCAAATCCCTAAAGCATTAATCTTCTGCCGATTCAACCCCATCCACTACAATTGTTTCAAGCTCTTTCCAGAACAACTCGTGGCTTGTGAAGGTGAGACAACCGCTTGAGATTTGCTCTGGGAATTCTTGTTTCGAAACAGATTGATCTTCGCGTTCTTTTTTCATGAGAATACCTCATTTCCTTTTATTTTGATGATTATAGTTTGTAAAAAGAACCAATTTCTCATGCTACCTTACTTTTCCAAAATAAAATTCATGCCAATTAGAGAAAATGTAAATGAAATAATTGTAAAAGGGGATTCATTGATGCTTGCGAGGATGAAGCTGTGCTTGATTACCATTTGGACAATTCTTGATCCAATTTATTATGCATTTACAAGGCTTACATATGTAGAGGATAATCAGATACTTAGGGTAAAAATAACAAAATACAAAGGTCGGTCATGTATTCTGGAAGATGGAACAGAAATTAAGAAAAACGACTTATTAATCAAAATTCATCTGCATAATGTGATATTGCTAAGGGAGCTCTTTGGTGTAAAAGGAGAAACATCAAAGGCGAGGCTCATATATAAGCAAGTGAAGCAAGCATTGCCAGGGGTTGCTGATTATCTGCATAACCATCCTAAGAAAAATGAAATCAAAGGGCTCGTTGGCATTACGGCATTAAACAAGGGGAGCCGGAGATTAGGTTTTGAATCAATTGCGATATCAAATAAAATTTATCTTTGGTTTAAGTTCATCGTGTTCCTCCCGATGTATTGTATGGCTGTCTCTACAATATCGGTGCAAAGTATCCGAAGACATCCCATGTATTTATTTATGTCTAAACATACACTTTTTGAATTGTATCGATAGGTATCCAATCATTACCACTAACTTTTCGAATTCTAGTCATTATAATGGAAGGAGAAAAGGTGGTGTTTTTTTATGGAATTTTTTATCATCTTTATTTTAATTTTGATGGTTTTCTATTTTCTTAGAAAAGGAAATAAAAACACATACAATGTAAATTTGAATAAAATTATTGTTACCCCTACAAAAAGTTTTGTGAATCCAACACAAATTAATGTTCTTCACCTATCAGACTTACATCTTGAAAATCTATCAATTACTCCTGAAGAATTATATAATAAAGTAAAAAATGAAAAAGTTGATTTAATTGCGATTACGGGTGATTTTTTAGATCGCAAACGGAGTATACCTAAGCTTGTGCCTTATCTTGACGTATTAAATAAGCTAGCCCCAACACATGGAATTTATGCAGTGTTTGGTAATCATGATTATTTCTTACGCAAAGAGAATTTTGAAAAATTAAAGCAACTTTTAGAAGAACACGGAGTTAAAACGTTTCAAAATGAAAATGAGGCACTCGTGATTCAAGGGCATCATTTGAATATCATTGGAATCGATGATTCTAGTTCGAAACGAAGTAACCTCGAAAAATCCTATGCGTCGTTAAAGGCTGGCTATAACCTTGTGTTAACCCATGATCCAAACCTTGTCCTTGAAATGAAGGATTATCATTTTGATTATTTATTATCGGGTCATTTTCACGGTGGACAAATCTGTTATCCCAAGCCCTATCACTTGGTGAAAATGGGGAAACTTGTTAGAATGAAGATGATAAAAGGTCTTCATACTCACGATGGGAAACCCTTTTACATTAATGAAGGATTGGGACAAACGGGCGTTAATATTCGAATGCGAAGCAATCCCGAAATTACTATTCATACCCTTACACTAGGGGAAGAAAGTGCTAGTCAAGCCGTTTAGAGCAAAGACGTCCATATAGGCGTCTTTTTAGCATTTTTGTGATTGGGTTTAATTTTCAAGACGAATATAAATATTACAGAGTTTCACTGAAACTGGAATCGTTAAAGGTTTTTTTACGTATGCTATAATACTAAACTAGTAGACAACAGTCACAAATAGAAATGTGGGTGACCAGAATGAACCAACGTTTTTTAGCCATTATTTTTACGATTATATTGTTAAGTGGATGTTCTGGCGGGATGCCAGCAACAACAGGAATTGCTACCAGTACCCACGATACGGGCCTAACTCCGAAGCAGGATATCCCGGATGATTTTATCCCGAAGGATCTTCATATTGCGTCAATCGGTGATTCTCTTACAAAGGGTGTCGGCGATGAAACAAAGCAGGGAGGCTATACTACCTTACTAGAGGAAAAGTTACTTGGAGAAAAAGAAGTAAAATCCGTAACTCTTGAGAATTTCGGTGTGAAAGGGCATAAAACAACAGATCTTCTTAATCGATTGCAGAATGAGGAAGTACAAGAAGGGATTGCCGATGCAGACATCATTATCATTACCATCGGTGGTAATGATATAATGAAAATTGTAAAAGAAAATCTTTTTGATTTATCATTAAATGTGTTCCAAAAAGAACAGGCAAAATATGAGGTTCGCCTCAATAAAGTCCTTGAAAATATTCGAAATTATAATAGTGATGCTGAAATCGTACTAGTAGGGCTTTATAATCCGTTCGGTTGGTTTATCGATCTTTCAACTGAAATTAATACGATTGTTGACAATTGGAACGAAGGTAGTAAAAACATTCTTTCTGAATTTGAACATACTAAATTTGTTGAAGTGGATGATGTGTTTAGCCAGACAAGTGATAATCTTTTGGCAGAAGATGAGTTTCATCCAAACGCAAAAGGGTATGAATTAATGAGTGAAAGGATTTTTGAAGCAATCATGGTAGAGTGATTTCCTTCGTAGAGGGGGTCTTTGATGAAGATAAAAAATAAATGGAAGGTCTTATTCCTTACACTACTTACGATTAATCTGCTATGTGTCCTCATTTTTATCGGGTTACTTTTTACGCCTAATAAAGAAGTGACCCCGAAGGAAAAAGTTGTTTCGAAGGATTATGTGAATCTATCTGTTGAAACAAACAAAGAGGACCTAACAAGGGTTATCAACAATTTTTTGAAAAAAGAGGCAAAGGATAATCGGCTAAACTATAAAGTATTGTTGACAGAGCGGGTCATGCTGCTCGGGACGATTACGGTCTTTGGAAAAGAGATTGATATGGTCATGACCTTTAAGCCTGAGGTACTTGAGAACGGGGATTTGCTTTTACAACAGGAGGCTTTTACAGTTGGTCAAGTGAACTTACCAGTAACGTTTGTTTTACGCTATATTAATGACTACTACAATCTTCCGGAGTGGGTTCAGATCGATGCGAAAAAACAAGATATTTATGTCTATTTGTCCGAGATGAAAATGAAAAGCGACACGAAGGTTGAAGTGGATACTTTTGATTTAAGTAAGGACGAGTTAAGGTTCAACTTACAGGTTCCAATGGACTAGAGCAGATCATGATTGATTTGCTCTTTTTTAATATAAATAAAAGGAGTGGAACATGTTTTGTTGAAATAATAAGGATATAAATATAGGTAAAGAGGGTGCTTTTTATGAAAGGGCATTCGGAAAAATGGCTACATACTGTAACTATAGATGCAGGGTATGAAATCACCGGTAGTGTAGAAAAAGTTAAGGATACAGCTTTTTGTTTAGTAGTACGAATTCCTACAAATCGTGGAGATTTATTTTATAAGGAAAATGGCCTGTCTACTAGGCATGAGGCTGTAGTAAGTAAGCATTTAGATTTGCAATCCCAGGGTAAAACGGCTCGTATAGTAGCATCAAATGAAACAGAAGGCTGGTTTCTGATGGTAGATTTGAAGGGGAAACCACTTCGAAAAATAAAGGATAAACAACTTTGGCGACGGGCCATACAAGAGTATGCTGAGTTACAGATTTCACAAATAGAAGAAGTGGAAAGCCTCCTTGAAATGGGTGTTCCTGATCGTAGAATGCCCATTCTTAAACAAGAAATCCAGCATTATTTAAAAGAATTGTGTGGAACAGGCCTAACTGTAGAAGAAACTAAAAAGGTGATGGCACTTCAACCTGAACTTCTATCCATGTGTGATCAACTGGACTCGATATTGCCAGCTTCAATTGAACACGGGGACCTCCATTCAAACAATATACGAATCGTTAGTGATAACATCGTGTTTTTTGATTGGGGTGATGCATCGATTTCCCATCCGTTTTTTAGTACTCGAATATTCTGGCATGCGCTTAATGATCTAATCAAGGATGAATCCGAATGGCTCGAAATGGTGAATGAATTTCGTCCTTTTTACCTAGAGCCTTGGACAAAATTTGCATCCATAACGGAATTAGACAAAGCGTTGCGTATATCTGATGAATTGGCATGTGTCCAGCGTGCACTCAGTTGGCACTTATACTTAACACCTTACTGTAAAAATAAAGCTGAAACCTATGATAGGCCCGCACAATGGCTAAGGCTTTTACTTGAGCATCGTTCATTGGTTGGAAAGTGGAATCATTAGTAATTTTAAAACGGGTTATGCTAGTATAGAAACATACATAATTTTTTGGGGGTATTGAAATGGTTCTACCAAACTTCGAGGATAATTTACAAAAGTATGCAAGACTATTGGTAGCGAATGGACTTAATGTTCAAAAAGGTGATTGGGTAAAAGTAACGATCACCGTGGATCAAGCACCACTTGCTCGTCTAGTGACAAAAGAAGCATATGCCTTAGGCGCAGAAAAGGTGATTATAAAATGGTCCGATGACGAAATTACCAAAGAACATTATCTACACCAACCTGAAGAGGTGTTAACAGATATACCAGATTATGAAATACAGGAATCTGAAGACCATGTTCTTAATCACAAGGTTTGTCGTCTATCGATTGTGTCGAGTGACCCGGGATTTTTAAGTGGTATAGATTCCGCTAAAATTTCTGCTTATCAAAATAAAGCAGCCAAGGCTTTCAAGGTGCAACGGATCGCAACACAAAATAATGATTTAAAATGGACAGTTGCAGGTGCCGCAGGAGCAGGCTGGGCTGCAAAAGTATTCCCGGATTTAGGATCGTCAGAAGAACAGGTTGATGCACTATGGGATCAAATTTTTAAAACATGCCGAGTCTATGAGGATGACCCAGTTGCAGCATGGGAAGAGCATACAAAAGTTTTGAATGAAAAGGCAGCAAAATTAAATGAAATTCAGTTTGACATGCTTCATTATAGAGCACCAGGCACAGATTTGAAGCTTGGCTTACCGAAAAATCATATTTGGGAAAGTGCAAAAAGCTATAATCCAAAAGAGGAAGAATTTATTGCGAATATGCCAACTGAAGAAGTGTACACGGCACCTGACACACGCCGCATGGACGGAGTAGTTCGCAGTACAAAGCCATTAAGCTATGCTGGTACATTAATTGAGGGCATTGAGGTTCATTTTAAAGATGGAAAAATTGTTGACATCTCTGCAGAGACCGGAGATGAGATCATGAAGAAATTAGTATTCGATAATGAAGGTGGAACAGGCCTTGGTGAGGTTGCATTAGTGCCAGACCCATCGCCAATTTCGCAATCAGGAATTACCTTCTTCAATACATTATTCGATGAGAATGCATCAAATCACCTTGCGATTGGTGCGGCGTATCCAACGAACCTTCAAAGTGGAACGAAAATGAATGAAGCTAAATTAAAAGAATCTGGATTGAATGTTTCAACCGTTCATGTTGATTTCATGATTGGCTCAAGTGAAATGGATATCGACGGTATTGAGGAAGATGGCACAGTTGTTCCAATTTTCCGTAATGGCGATTGGGCAATATAAGAAAGGTGGAGTCCAAGGAAAGGCTTTCTAAAGCTTTTTCTTGGGCTTTTTTTGAGAAATTTTGGATAGGAAAAATCAAGTAGTTACAAACACCGATTTTTCGAGTACAATATTACGGTATTCTAATGAAAAAGGAGTTGAATTTTTATGAGTAGTCATTTGTGTAACGACCCTGATCCCGCGTCGAAAAAAGGGGAGGTCATTAACGAACCAATTTTCGTAAGTTGGAAAGAAAATAAAAATTCAACTTTAACTGGTGAAGATTTTTGACTTCCTCGTTAAAAAAGAGGAGGTTATTTTATGTTAAATATTTATCTATCCAATGAGCAGGGGAAGTTACAGGAAACAACTACTATAACAAACGGTTGCTGGATTAACCTGATTGCTCCTTCTGAAAAAGAAATCAATGAAATTGCAAAAGCACTCGAAATACCTGTGGAATTCATCAAGGACCCATTGGACGAAGAAGAGCGGTCTAGGATTGAAAAAGACGGGGAAAACATTCTAATCATTGTAAACATCCCATCAGTGTCCATGGATGAAAATGAGATCCCGATATATGACACCATTCCATTAGGAATTATTATTGCGAAAAATTGTTTTGTGACAATTTGTTTAAAGGATAATCCAATTTTTCATAGTTTCTCAGAGGGGAAGATTAAAAACTTTTTTACTTTTAAAAGAACAAGATTTGCTTTCCAAATTCTTTATACGATGGCAACCTTATATCTCAGATACTTAAAACAAATTAGTAAGAAAACCGATCTAATTGAAAAAGAATTACATCAATCGATGAAAAATAAGGAGCTTTTTTCTCTCTTAAACTTTGAAAAAAGTTTAGTCTATTTTACGACATCTTTGAAATCGAATAATATTGTTATGCAGAAAATGTTGAAAAGCAATTATTTGAAAATGTATGAAGATGACCAGGAATTGCTCGAAGATGTTATCATTGAAAATCAGCAGGCGATTGAAATGGCGGAAACACACACCTCGATATTAAGTGGAATGATGGATGCCTTTGCATCAGTGATCTCCAATAATGTGAATATTGTCATGAAGTTTTTAACTTCGATTACAATTATTCTATCGTTGCCAACGATGGTGGCAAGCTTTTACGGAATGAACGTATCGATTCCGTTCCAGGAATATCAATATTCCTTCTTAATTGCGATTACGATTTCGTTTATTTTATCAAGCATTACTGCTTATATCTTTTGGAAGAAACGTTTCTTCTAAGGTTTATGGCGTTGGTCTAGGTAGTGGGATCAACGCTTTTTTATTGCTGATTTTTCATTTCTTCTTCAACTAATTCGTCTAATCTGGCAATCATTTTCTTCGCTTTGTCCTCATCAATTTGACGATAATGATGAAGACCGCCTTTTTCTTCATCCATCTCATCCGCAAGCTTTGTGATGGCTTGAAGAGGTGTACGTTTGATAAAGCCTTCCTCGATATAGGAATCCGTATGGAATAATATTGCATAGGCAATTTCCTTTGCATACTTTGGATTTTCCCCTAAACGAATCAATAATTTGTGAGCACGCTCCGCACCTTTAATCGCATGTATATCATTTTCCTTGTACATACTATAATCCCATTTTCCGTTTTTATACCACGTGTAGTGTCCCATATCATGAAGCAATGCAGCCTTCGTTGCTAAATCGACAGAAACATTCCGCTCCTTCGCCATTTTAAATGCATGATACGCACAAGCGATCGCGTGAGCCTTCCCTGAACGTGACAAGTACTTTTGTGCAATCCGATGATTAAAAATTTCTGTTAACGTAACATATCTCATTTGTCAGGCGCCTCCTATATTGATAAATTTTTAGAATTTTATCATGTCTGTCAGATATTATCAAGATATAATAATCCAAATGTAATGGAAATGGGTGGAAGAATAGGACTTGCGTGTTAAAATGGTTGTATCAAGATAGTGTGGTGATTGGACTTGTTTTTACGAAGTGTGAAAGTGTTGGCGGAAAAATTACATAATGTACGCGAGTATCCTTTTTCAATTCCAAGTATTAGGGGGCTGGAGCAGCTCGATTTTCATAATCCTGTGACATTTTTTGTGGGGGAAAATGGATCAGGAAAGTCGACTTTGCTTGAGGCAATCGCCCATCAGTGTGGGTTTAATACTGGTGGTGGCGGAAAAAATAATGTTTACACATTTGAAGATGCGGCACCCGCTTTAAGTGACTATATTCGGCTTTCATGGATGCCGAAAATCAATCAGGGCTTTTTCTTACGAGCAGAGAGCTTTTTTCAGTTTGCGTCTTACTTGGATCAGTTGGCCGAGGAAGATCCTACTTTTCATTATCAGGGGTATGGTGGTAAGTCGCTCCATGAGCAGTCACATGGTGAGTCATTTTTGTCTTTATTTTTGAATCGGTTTGGAAGTCAAAGTCTCTATCTTTTGGATGAGCCAGAGGCTGCTTTATCTCCAGCTCGACAGCTTGCGTTTTTGCGAGTAATACACGATCTGGAGAACGGGGGAGATGCGCAATTTATTATCGCGACACATTCTCCGATTTTGCTTGGGTATCCAGGTGCCCAGATTTACAATTTTGATGCATCTCCGATTGAGGAGATTGCCTATGAGGAGACCGAGCACTATCAGATTACGATGGGGTTCTTAAATCGCCGTGAACGGTATTTGCAGGAGCTGTTTCGCGAGGATGATGAAGAAGCCTAGGACGTGGTGGTTGTCAGGGGGTTTTCGTTCCTTCGGTATGGAATTTTTGAGACGGGAGGGTACGATTAGGTGTTAATCATACCGTCAATTAGGTATTTTTGAAGAGTGATGGTACGATTTGGCCTTATTCGTACCATCATTTTGGTGTTTTTGGAAAGTGAAGGTATGATTAGGCGTTATTCATACCGTCAATTTGGTATTTTTGAAGAGTGAGGGTATGATTAGGCATTAATCGTGCCATCATATTGGTATTTTCAAAGAGTGATGGTACTATTAGGCGATATTCATGGTCAGCATCTAATACTTATCAACGAAGAAGGAAAACAATAAAAAAAGACTACCAAACTGGTAGTCTAGAACAAACTTATAACAGTGCCACCGATGGCTCCTGTTACAACCACAATCCAAGGTGGCAGCTTCCAATAGACAAGCATGCTGAACAAAACGGCAGCAACCGCAAAGTCGATTGGCGCAAATACAGTGCTGGTCCATATTGGGTGATAGAAGGCAGAAATCAAAATTCCAACCACTGCTGCGTTTACCCCCATTAAAGCCCCTTTAATTTTAGGGTTACGTCGGAGAAAATCCCAGAATGGTAGTGTTCCTAAAATAAGTAGAAACGCTGGCAGGAAAATAGCGACTGTTGCGAGTAGTCCACCTTGCCATCCATTCATCACGGCACCAAGATAGGCAGCAAATGTGAAGAGTGGACCTGGAACAGCTTGTGCTGCACCATATCCGGCTAAAAATGCTTCTTCACTAAGCCATCCTGTTGGTACAAATTCACGCTCCAATAAAGGTAAAACAACATGCCCACCACCAAAAACAAGTGAGCCAGAACGATAAAAGCTGTCAAACATCGCAATCCATTCCAGAGAAGTAACTTCCCTTAAAATCGGCAAAACAATCAACAAACCGAAAAACAATGTCAAACAAATAGCAGCAAACCGACGAGATATTGGAAACTGTAGATTTGTAGTTTCGCTGTCTGTTTGATTTTTAAATATAACAAATCCTATGATTGCCGCAATGAGAATAACTCCTACCTGTGTAAAGGCTGTTTGCCATAATAGTGTCCCGACTAGCGCAAACAGAGCTAATGATTTTCGCGGTAAATCCGGTGTTAGCTTTTGTGCCATTCCAAGAATGGCATGTGCCACTACGGCGACAGCAACTAATTTTAAACCATGAATCCAGCCCGCGGTTCCAACATCTAAACCTTGGAGAATTAGGGCGAATACAATCAGTGCAATCACGGATGGTAGGGTGAATCCGAGAAACGATACAATGCCACCGAGCACACCAGCACGCATGACACCTATGCCGATTCCCACCTGACTGCTTGCGGGACCAGGTAAAAACTGACACAATGCAACCAGGTCCGCATACGTCTTTTCATCCATCCATTTCCTTCTCCGGATGTATTCTTCGTGGAAATAGCCTAAATGGGCAACAGGTCCCCCGAAGGATGTCAGACCTAGTCTAGTTGAGACGAAAAGAATCTCTAGTAAATTTTTCATTCTGTTCTCCTTTCAAAAATTAATCCTTAATTTCTTTAAATAGCTCATAGGCTTTATTTCTAGCTTCGATAAGGATGGAACTTCCTTTTTCAGTGGTTGTATAATATTTTCTTATTTTTCCTTCTACATTTTTTTCCTCTTTATTTAAAAGTCCATCTGACTCCATGGTGTGAAGGATTGGATAGAGCGTTCCAGAGCTTATGTTATAGCCATGCTCCCTCAATTCTTCGAGCATCCAAGCACCGTAAATGGGATGTTCTTGTGCATGGTGTAATATATGAATCTGAATGAACCCTAGGAAAAGCTTTCGTAATATTTTGTCTTCCACTTTATTTACCACCAATCAAGTTAATATAGAAAGCCAATATCGAAATTCGATATCGGAATTATAGCATGTAAGTTTGATTTTTTATAGTCACATCGAGAATGTTTACAAAACCTTTACATATTGAAACCTTTTGAGATTTGAATCGTAAAACAAACTAACGAAAGGATGTGGGTGAAATGAGTAAATATTCAATTGCGGAATTCATTAATAATACGGAGCAGGAGGACAAAGGGGAAGGTCTATTTGAACTAGAGACTCCGAGAATGCTTGAGGTAAATCTTAACGGCATGGTTTGGGCAAAGGCGGGTTCGATGGTTGCGTATAATGGAAAAATTAAGTATGAACGAGAGGGAATTCTTGAGCACGGCCTAGGAAACATGTTTAAGAAGGCGTTGACAGGAGAAGGGACATCATTGATGAAAGCGAACGGGAAAGGGAAGCTGTACTTGGCCGATAGTGGGAAAAAAATCATCATCCTTCACCTGCAAAATGATGCAATTTACGTGAATGGAAATGATCTTCTTGCCTTTGAACCATCCTTAAAGCACGAAATTAAGTTAATGAAACGAGTTGCTGGAATGATGGCAGGTGGATTGTTTAATGTCCGTTGTGAGGGAAGTGGAATGGTAGCAATTACAACTCATTACGAGCCACTTACATTGCGCGTAACTCCAGGTAAACCGGTTGTCACCGACCCGAATGCAACGGTTGCGTGGTCAGGAAATCTTCAACCAGAATTCCAAACGGATATCTCATTTAAAACCTTCGTCGGACGTGGAAGTGGGGAGTCAATCCAAATGAGATTTGAAGGAGATGGCTTTGTTATCGTTCAGCCGTATGAAGAGGTTTATATGCAACAATCAAATAGTTGATTAGTATAGAAGAAGCATGAGAAAAGATTCTCATGCTTCTTTTTCTTCCACGTTAAGGTCCCCACAGCACATTGACGAGTTCTCGTTTGAATAGATTTGTGTCAATGTTGCAGCTTTTTGACTCTAGACCGTATTGCCACCCCCATGCGAGAGAACCTTCTGGGGCGGATGGGTTAAATTTTGGTGTTTTTGATTCTGCCGTAACTCCTTCGCTCGGTGCGGCAGTCCAAATATAATTTTGTTTGAGGATAGCAGCATTGCTTTTTCCAGCTTCTTGATAGGCTTTAAACAAAGCTTGTTCGGGATCAAACACTCCATAGATTCCAGATTTGTAGTTTGAACCTACGATTGTATCAAACCAGCCTTTGATAAACTCTGAATCTACTGGGTAGTCAGGTTCAATATCGGCAAAAATGGCGACACCTTCTGGGATTCCTATGTCTCTAGCAAGCTTAAGTGCTTCCTTTGCATGTGCTACTCCATTATCGTAGCCGGTAGCGTCATTAAAATGATTGTAGATTGGTAGGATAAAATCACCTTCACCATGAATGATTTTCACTTGTTCAGCTGTAAGTCCTACTGATATTCCATCACGCGCGCCGAGGTAACGACCAAATACAACAGGGTCACCGAAGTTTTCTTTTACACAAGCATAGAAATCCTTGGTTGTTTCACTGGCTGAATCAATTCCCCAAACGATTTCAGGTAGATTATCACTAGGTTTTGCTTTGTCATCTTTCTTTTGAACTTGTTGTTTCTCTTGTTCTTTTTGTTTGTTATTGTCATTATTTTTAGCATTTTCTTTTTCCTGCTCTTTTTGTTTATCTTTCTCATTGTTTTGATCTTGATTTTGTTGATTCTGTTCATTTGCTGGTGGCTTTTGCTTTTGATTTTTGTTTACAGGAGGGGGAGTCGGTGGTGCTTCAATGGCAGGAGTCGTTGTTGCTGGATTTGCTTTGTCCTCTGTTACATAGAAATACACCCCACAGCATAAAAGGAAGCCGATGACAGCAGCTACAATCAGATTAAATACTTTTTCTGTCATTTCATCACCTCACTTTGATACTCCCTGTATCATATGTAGGCTTTGTTTGTACTGTGTGGGTCTGGGCTGGTGTCACTTCACCAACCTAATAAAAAAGAGTGTGGCTATTGAGAAAAAAGGAAAAGGTTCTGTCATAGATGCGACATATTAAAAGGGGTTTAGATAATAGTGGAAAAACACATAACATAAAAGTATATTTGAAAAGGGTTTTGGATAAAAATGGAAAAACTCATAACATAAACGCGTTATATGAAAAGGGTTTTGGATAAAAATGGAAAAAACCATAACAAAAACACTGTATATTAAAAGGGTTTTGGATAAAAGTGGGAAAACTCATAACATAAACGCTATATATGAAAAGGGTTTAGGATAAAATATTCGTGAAAGTTGGGATTGTTCATTATAAAATCCAATTTTCTGAAAAAAGTTTTGAAACAAAAAACACTAGGTTCATAACCTAGCGTTTTCGTGTTCATTCATCTATTCATTTCTTCGCGAGTACTTCACGTTTCACTACTCGTTTCCGTTGATCGCCATTTAAGTATGCTGTCGTCATAGCTACAAGGAGTAATATACCTGTGACGGTGAAAAGGATTTGCGTTGGAAATAAGCCTCCGAGTAAACCGCCTAAAAGCGGCCCAATCATTCCGCCAATTTGGTTTGCTGTTTGGTTTAAACTGAATGCTCTGCCCCGGAAATCTTCTGGTGTTGATTTGACGACTAATCCGTTTAAAGCAGGAAAAACCGCACAGAAGAAAACGCCATAGACAAAGCGTATGAAAGAAAAGCCCCAGATTTGAGTAAAGACGATTTGAGCTAAAGTTCCAATTCCTGCTCCTAAAAGTCCGATAAATAGGACGCGGTGGAAGCCAACCTTATCCGCCCACTTACCCCAAACAGGTGCAAAAAGTGCACTTGCAAGACCAGGTAAGGAAATGACAAAACCTGTAAGTAAGGTCGCATAGTTTGTGTGGCTTGCGATATCAGCAATGTATAACGGCAAGATTGGATCGATAATCATCGTTGAGCAGCTGACCATAAGAGTAAGAATTAATACTAGCAAGAATGGACGGTTGTTTATTGCAATGCGAAAGTCTTTGATAACAGAGCCTTTTTCCATGTTTGCTTTGAAATTTTCCTCTTTTACGAAAAAGATTATTAAAATCGTTGCCAAGAAGACTATGATTCCTGCACTTGCAAACGCCCAACGATTACCCCAAAGCTCCGCCATTCCCCCACCTAGAAGAGGACCTAAAATCATACCTGTTGCTGCTGCAGATGAAATCATCGAAAGGGCATAACCGACCTTTTTCGTCGGTGTGTTGGTACCTACAAGGGCAATGGAACCAGGTATGAATCCACTTAGTAAACCTTGCATTAATCGTAATCCTAATATTTGATAAGCGTTTGTGACGAAGGCCATTAATGTGTAAACAAGAAAAAGGGCAAATCCTGCCCGAACAATCATTGGCTTACGTCCGTATTTGTCGGCAATTCTTCCCCAAAAAGGAGTCGCAAATGCACCTGCAAAAAAGGCGGCCCCGTAGATGAGTCCTGACCATAATTCGGTGTGGTCGTGAACTCCGATTTCCAATAGAAAGATTGGTAAAAATGGAATAACCATTGAAAAACCGGAAGCTGTAAAAAAAACACCAATCCAAAGAACCCATAAATTTCGTTGCCAAGTCGGCATAGCTTGTTCCATCTCCTAAAATATTCTACATATACTAGTAGAGTTATAATATCACAATTGTAGATTATTTTCATTAACGAAACTTTCGGATTATGAAATAAATCGAAATCGTTAAGAAAGCAAAATATTTAGCTTTTATCCATTTGAAATAACAAAATTGAATGAATTATCTAAAAATAAATTGACAATGAGTTGTTAGTTATTGTACTATTGTATACAAATACACATTGTCCACGATAGATTGTTGTTTGGGGTATATTTCCAGGACTTATTAACAGTCTAAGTTAAGGTAAATGTGCCTATTTTTGTCGGAAGGTGTTTGATTTATGTCAATATACAGGGGTGAAAAATATGAACTGTTCTAAAACAATATCTACAGGTTTTTTGCCACCGCTTCATGGAATTAAAATTGTAGATTTATCTCAGATTGGAGCTGGCCCGTATGGAACTTCAATGTTGGGGGATATGGGTGCGGACGTAGTAAAAGTTGAATCGCTAGAGGGTGAGAGTTTTAGATACATCGATAATCTCTTTGGTCATGGCGATAGCGCATACTTTTATGGTGTAAATCGAAGCAAACGTTCACTTACTTTAGACTTAAAAAGCTATGAGGGGCAAGAAGTTCTTCAAAAAATGGTTCGCAATTCAGATGTATTCGTTGTCAGTTTTAAGCCTGAAACTGTGGACAGGTTAGGGATTGGATATGAAAAGCTTTCACAGCTTAATGACCAACTTATTTACTGCCAAATTACAGCTTTTGGTGAGACTGGACCTAGGGCCCATCAGCCTGGAATGGATATACTAGGTCAAGCACTAGGAGGGATGATGGGCTTAACTGGTGAAAAAGATGGCCCGCCAATTAAGGCAGGGGTTCCAATTGCAGACTTTTTGACTTCTTATTTAGTTGGTTTTTCTGTAAGCGCTGCACTAAGAGCGAGAGATTTAAATGGACGTGGACAGAAAATCAGTTTGAATCTTCTTGATGGTCAAGTTTCTACCTTAGCAAATATCTTAACGTACTATAATCGAACCCAGATCCCGGTTCGACCAGAAGGCGGTGGCCACCCTCAATTAGTACCCTATCAGCCATTTCAAGACATTAATGGAGATTATTTCATCCTTGCTTGTCTAAACGACGGATTCTGGAGAAGACTTACACATGTAATTGGTAAACCGGAATGGTCAGATGACCAAAGATATGCAAGTAATCCAGACCGGGTTAAGAATCGTCAAGAGCTGATCTCAATCCTCTCTGAGATTTTTGCACAAAAGCAGGCATCTTATTGGTTAGAAAAACTTGATTCCGCGGGTGTTCCTTGTAGCCCAGTCAATCGTTTAGAAGATGTATTTACGGATCCTCAAGTAGTCCATAATGAATCGATTATTAATCTACAGCATCCGAAACACGGAGATTATCCTGTTCCAAACATCCCGATCCGTATGCATGGGACACCGGCTCAACCCCGAGGATACGCCCCTCGTCTTGGTGAACATAGTCGAGAAGTATTGGCAGAGTATGGTTATACGACTAAAGAAATAGATCAGCTGATTAATGAAGGTATTGTTACTGAGTTCGAGGATAAAATGGCGAGTACTGGATCTTCAAAAGCGAAGGAATGAGTTTTGGTAGATATATAGAGGCATACATGGAGATAGTTTTTTCTGTATGCCCTGGTTGTTATTATTGCCATTTTCAATCGAAAGTACATCATTCATTTTTATAAACTACATTTAACATTTACATTTCAAAAATATAAAAGGATTTAATGAAAGGAGAATGAAAAATGGAACTCAAAGTAACAAAATATGAAATACGAGAAGATGGAATTGCTACAGTTTGGTTGCACCGTCCAGGTCGAGGAAACTCATGGACGAATCGAATGAATGCAGAGTATCGTTGGATTATGTCCATTCTTGATGCGAATCCAGAAGTTCGGGTGGTGGTGGTAACTGGAACTGGAAAGCAATTTTGTGTAGGTGCTGACACGAAAGCACTTGATTTCTATACAGAGTCAGAAGAGGTCTACTCGGAAACGGTTAAGAATGCCGAATATGCATTGCCTGGATATGGGGTAAACCCGCAGTTTGATCATGATTTGGTTTGGCATTGGGGGTTGCGCGTGCCTGTAATTGCAGCCATAAATGGTGCTTGCGCGGGTATTGCCGTTGCAATAGCAAATTTTTGCGATCTTCGCTATGCTGCAGCCGGCGCGAAGTTCACAACGGCTACACCAAGGTTAGGGTTACCTGCTGAGTATGGATTATCGTGGACGTTACCGCGTATAGTTGGAGTTACAAATGCTGCTGAAATCCTATTCACAGGAAAAATTACGACCTCTGAAGAAATGTATCGAATGGGATTTTTAAATGGTGTTTTTCCTAGAGGTGAGGAATTCCTTGATAAGGTTTATGAAGTTGCAAAGTACATTGCTACACAGGTATCACCTACAGCTGCAACTATTACTAAAAGACAACTATATTCAGAGCTGTTAAGGAATGATGTCGGCGCCTCAATTGAAGATTCAAAAGGGTATATCGGTGCCTTAATGCATAAACCAGATTTTACCGAGGGGGTAACTGCTATGGCAGAGAGACGAGAGCCACGATTCGGCCCACGTGAAGACCTTCCTCCGCTTGAACAAATCCTTGAGGAAGAAAAGGCACAGTTAACGAAAGGTAATCCCAAAAGTTCGAAATTGGAGAATAATCGATGGGGTAGGGAGACCTCCGAGAAGCTCGTTAAGGGTAGAAAATTACGTGTATATTCAAAAAGGCCTCGAACTGTCGCTGAATTTCTCATTGATGCCCGCAGATGGAGTGAAAGGACGCATGCGATACAAGGAGATGTTCGTCTAACATTTGCGGAACATGAAAAAGCAGTTGCTCGTGTAGCGAATTGGATGAAAAGTCATGGAATTAAAGAAGGGACACGTGTTGCGATGCTGGCACGAAATCGATTGGAGTGTTCGATTGCCTTTTGGGCTTCACACTGTCTTGGAGCAGTCGTTGTCCTAGGTAATCCATGGTGGAGTGAAGCAGAGGTGGACAGAGCGCTGGAATTTTCAACCCCAAAGATGGTTTTATGTGATAAAGAAACCATAAAGCTTCTTCCAGAGGGAATGACCGGTACGTTGGTAGAGGATCTTACTGACTTGCTTCTAGGAAATGAAGCGCCTCCACTTCCTCAAGCAAAGGTGGACGAGGATGCACCAGCGCTTATAGCGTTTACCTCTGGTACGACAGGTTCGGCCAAAGGTGTCATCTTATCCCAACGTTCGATTGTCAATAACATCCAGAACATGCTTGTTGCACAGAAACGTTTACCAAATGAAATTGATCCAAATCGGCCACAAAGAGTTACATTACTTACATTACCGCTTTTCCATGGGGCAGGTATCCAGGTTCTGACTGCGTCGCTGCTAACTGGTGCAAAACTTGTCTATCAGGCTGGCCGCTTTAATGCAGAGGAAGTGATGAGATTAATAGAAAAAGAGAAGATTACAACTTGGGGTGCAGTTCCCACAATGGTGCTCCGTGTGATGAACCACCCAGATTTCACTAAACAGGATTTATCAAGTTTAACATCGATTCAAGTCGGTGGTTCTGCTGCCGATGCTGATTTTCGCCAAAAAGTAAATGAAGCGTTTCTATCCTTAAAATCAGGTGGTGGGTCTGGCTCATTATATGGGCTCCAAGAAGGCGGGGGATTACTCGCAATGGGAAGCTCAAAGCAGCTAGAGGATCGTCCTGGTTGTGTAGGTAAATTATTGCCAGTAGTTGATGTCAAGATCCTCGACCCTGATGAAGAGGGAAATGGGGAGATTCTTGTGCAGACTCCTGGAATGATGAGCGGCTATTTAGGGAATGAAGAGTCACCAATCGATGAAGAAGGTTTTTTACATACCGGAGATGTAGGCCATGTTAGTGAGGACGGTTACCTATATCTTAGTGGTCGTAAAAAGGAAATCATTATTCGAGGAGGAGAAAATATCTCCAGTGTACATGTCGAGCAGGCCCTTATTAGCCATCCAGCAGTGGCAGAAGTAACAGTTATCGGCTTGCCACACGAGGTAATGGGTGAAGAAGTCGGTGCAGTTATCGTCACTCGTTTGGATGCTAAAGTTACAATTGATGAGCTATTAAATCATGCTAAGAGTAGCCTTGGACGTTTCCAATTGCCTACCAAATGGTGGATTAGTCGTTCACCATTGCCGACAAATGCAATGGGTAAAGTTGTACGAAAAGAAGTGCAGAGACTTTGGATTGAACAAGGTGGTCAAAATATTGTTGAATTTGATGAGGCTTCATCTAATAGAAGCTAAGAGTCAGCAGGAGCAGATAACATTAACTGAAAAAAAAGAGAAAATATTCTTGATTGCTCTTGTATAAAAGAAGTTTAAGAACTTTCGGTAGGTAAAGTAACCAAAAAATAGAAAAGGAAATCCTCGTATTTGGATTTCCTTTTCTATTTCTCTAAATGCTCATTCTAATTCCCTATGAGGTAAAAAAAGAAATGATTAAAAATAGTGAATTATCAAAAAAGTCATTGACTAATCACGAGATTCGTATTATTGTATACAATAAGAAGTTCATATAGTTTTTTATCTTTATCATCTCATGCTAGACGATTCAATGGAGGCATTTAAAGATAACGAACGAATTCAAAAAAGTTTGCTAGGTTTTCAGAAAAAAGTTGAACACCGTTGTCGTACATACGTTATAAATCGGACTAGCAGAACATCCATGTTGAAGTACGCTAAGTTTTTACCTTTCCCATATTTTATACGTTATTAACAATATAAATGGTAGCGATTACATAAGATCTGAATCAACTAAAAGTAAGTAAAGGTTTTTTTCAGCTTCCAAAGGGAAAGGAGGAGCATTATGCGAAGTATACATTACACCAAAGAAATACTCAATATGTTGGAACGCATTGTTCTATCAGGTAGGTAATTTAGTTTAAAGGAGGAACTTGTATGAGTGGTGCAATAAAATTCAGCCCTACAGAAGATTTGGAAATAAATGAAACGATGATGAAGAGAGATAAGAAAGATCAAGGGGAAATCAAAATTCAAATAAGCGATGTAAGCAAGTTGTTTCGAACCTCAAAGGGAACCATCGAAGCTTTGCAATCAAACAATTTGGAGATTAAGCGGGGTGAATTCTGTGTGATTGTTGGACCTAGTGGATGTGGAAAAACAACATTGCTGCGGACATTAGCAGACTTGGAAACAGCAACGAGCGGTAAGATTCATATCAATCGAGAAAATGACGAACGCCCTTTAACATCAATGGTGTTTCAAGAACAATCTATTTTTCCGTGGATGACTGTAAGGAAAAATGTGGAATATGGTTTAAAAAACCGTGGCATACCCCGCAAGGAGCGTGATGAAATTTCAAGTAATTGGATTGAGAAGGTGGGGTTAAGTCGTTTCAAAGATGCATATCCACACCAACTTTCCGGAGGTATGAAGCAACGAGTTAGTATTGCTCGTGCGTTTGCTAATGATCCTGAAGTACTCCTAATGGATGAACCGTTTTCAGCTTTAGATGAGCAAAATAAAACCATTTTACAGCAAGAATTACTTCGAATTTGTGAGGAAACAAAAAAAACTGTTGTATTTATCACTCACTCTATTGATGAAGCAATTATCCTTGGTGATCGCATTTTTGTTATGACCGCTGCTCCAGGACGTATCAAACATGAATTTAAAGTACCTTTTTCTCGGCCAAGAGAGGTCCTGAAAATGAGGGCGAATCCACTTTACGGTGAATTGCAGGAAAAAATATGGGAGCAAATACATGACGAAGTGCAAAAAGCGAGAGAATTAGAGGTGAAAAAGAAATGAATGCGAATCTTTCAGAGCGAATTGTTAAGATTCTTTCACCGATCGTATTGTTGCTAATTTGGGAGTTATGTGCACGTATGAATTGGATTGATGCTCGTTTTTTTCCACCTCCAACGAAGGTGATTCAAGTTCTATTCCATTTGTTAGGGACTGGTGAATTATGGGAGCATCTTTCTGCCAGCTTATACCGTGTCCTTTCTGGGTTTGCAATAGGATCCATTGCAGGTATTATCCTTGGCATAATCATGGGAATGTCACGTTGGGTACGGGCTATAGTAGATCCAATTATAGCGTCATTGTACCCTATTCCGAAAAGTGCTCTTGTTCCATTATTTTTACTTATTTTTGGCTTAGGAGAAGCTTCAAAGGTCGCAATTGTTACTTTTGGTGTATTCTTTTTAGTCTTAATCAACACACAAGCAGGTGTGTTACAAATAAGCAAAATCCATTTTGATGTAGGTAAGAACTTTTCTGCGTCACGGCTCAGAGTTTTTACCACCATTGCTCTTCCAGGCTCCCTTCCACTTATCATAACAGGTCTAAAATTGGCTTTAGGTATGGGGCTAGTGTTGGTTGTTGTAGCTGAAATGGTTGGAGCAAAAAGTGGGATTGGATATATGATTATGAACGCTTGGAATATATTTGCAATAGAACAGATGTATGTTGGACTCATAATAACCTCGATACTTGGCTATGTATCTACCCTTCTTTTAGATGAGGCTGAGAGATTGCTAGTTCCAGGGAAGAATTAAAATCTTAATATTCATTGAAAGGGGAATGGAATGGATGAATTTTAAATTAAAAGGAACTACCTTGCAAAAATTATGTTTTTCTGCGGGGATTGCACTTCTACTCTTTATGCTTGCTGGTTGTGGAGAAACCTCAGATCCTACTTCAACAAAAGAGCCTGACTCGAACAAGATCGACAAAGTTAAGGTCGGACACGTAGGTTCAGTAAGTGATGCTGGAATATACATTGGAATTGAAAAGGGGTATTTCAAGGAAGAGGGATTAGACATAGAGACAGTGCAGTTCGATAGTGGGAGTAAAATGATTGCTCCGCTAAGTTCAGGGGATCTTGATGTAGGGGGTGGTGCTATTAGTGCAGGACTTTTTAATGCTATTAATAGTGGGATTAATGTCCGTATTGTAGCGGATAAAGGAAGTACTTTTAAAGATTTTGGCTATCAGGCAATTGTGGTGGACAGTAAACAGATTGATCAGCTAAAACGTCCAAAAGACTTTAAAAACAAGAAAATTGGAATTTTGGGAAATGGAACGGCACCGGAAGCAGCTTTAAATAAGTGGCTGCAACAAGATGGCATTTCTATCGATGATGTACAAGTCGAAACAATCCCTTTATCAAATATGGGAGTTGCCCTTTCAACTGGAGCAATTGATGCAGCACAAATGGTAGAACCAGCCTTAACATCAGCAGTTGAAGAAGGTTTTGGGAAGGTACTAGTACGAGATGATGAGTTCTGGCCAGACCATATGATAGGCGCTTTAATGTATGCGGAAACATTTGCTAAAAAAACAGATATTGCTGAGCGCTTTATGGTTGCATACCTTAAAGGTATCCGAGATTATGATGAAGCATTTGTTGATAAAAATGAAGAAAAGCGTAAAGAAGTAATAGATATCCTCATGAAACATGGGAAAATTGAAGATCCATCAATTTATGACAAGATGGTTATGGCAGGTTTAAGCCCGAATGGAGAATTAAATCTCGACACAATGGAAGAAGATCAGGAGTATTTTCTGTCAACTGGTACTCAGGATAAGCCTTTAGATTTAGACAAAGTAGTAGATACTAGTTTTGTAGAAAAAGCCGTGGAGAAACTTGGGCGAAAGTAAAACTTTTTCAGTAATCCTTTTTTCTTTGGGAAAATATTTTCATTTAATTCAGAATTTTAATAATTACATTTTGATACCAATCTACTTAAAAGCTTTATTTTACTAATATGGAAATAAAATAAAAAATGATAGGAGAATCACTATGAAATCATTGTACCCAAATCTTGATTTATCTTCACTGGAATTTAAACAGAATGCCTATAAAATTTATAAAGAACTTCGAGAACATGATCCAGTTCACGAAATTACTATGCCAAATGGACAAAGGACATGGCTAATCACTAGATATAATGATGCAGTGAATGTCTTAAAAGATAATGAGCGCTTTACAAAAAGAGTGCATTATTTTAATCCAGATCAATATGCTTCGTTATTGCCTGAGAAAGAAATGAACCTAGTCAGCCGGCACATGCTCTATACGGATAAGCCCGATCATACTCGTCTTCGTTCCATAGCTTCGAATGCATTTACCCCACGAATGATTAATGGGATGAGTAAAGAAATTCAAGAGCTGACAAACGAATTACTGGATCCAATTGAAGAGAGAGGAAGTATGGAAGTAGTCAATGATTTCGCTTTTATGCTACCAGCTGCTGTTATCAGTCGGATACTTGGGATTCCTCAAGAGGATTACAGTTTGATTAGAAAATGGTCCGATGATTACATGACAGCTTCTCAAAATTTTGGAAATCTAAAATCCATTTATCAATCCTTGAATGAATTCAGACTCTATATTGATGAACTGGTTGCCAGTAGAAAGAAAAATCCTAAATCTGATCTAACAAGCCTTCTTGTCCAGGCTCATGTTAATGGAGATAGGTTAAACTCCGAAGAACTAGCTTCCACGATTTTTGTGCTTATTGTAGCCGGCCATGAAACAACAGGTAGTTTGATCAGCAGTGGTTTGTTCGCTCTCCTGCAAAATCCTGATCAAATGCGTTTGTGGAAAGATGACCCAACTGTCGCTTCTACTGCTATTGATGAATTGGTGAGGTATTACAGTCCTCTTGAGTTTGCAACAAGCCGTGTGGCACTCCAAGATTTTACTTGGTATGACAAAAATATTGAAAGAGGAGATGTAATGTTTGTCGGAATCGCTTCTGCCAATAGGGATACTGAGATATTTGAAGATCCCGATTACTTGGATATTACACGAAAAAAAAATAAACATATTGGTTTTGGAAATGGCATACATTTTTGCCTGGGGGCACCCCTTGCCCGTTTAGAAGGGGATATTGCGATAACGACCATTTTGAAGAGGTTTCCTAATCTCCGAGTAGAAGGAACACTTGAAGAACTCAAGTGGAAAACGGGGGTGGTAGTATCGAGAGGTTTGGAGCAGTTACCAGTACGCCTCTAATGTGGTGAAATAAAACAAGAGAACCTGTTTATTCCGTTATACATGCGGCTTGGCAGGTTCATTTATTATTTTGATTGTGCGAACTGCCCGTGTTCTTTTTTCAAAGCACATCACTAAAAGGTCTTACAAGATTTTGATATACGTATATAACCGAGGAGGATGACCATGCAACTTTTTAAAAATTTAAATAAAAGTTTTATCAATGGTGAGTGGCTAGATGGAAAAAGCGGTAGAATCTATGAAATCACCGATCCTTTTGACAATACGGTGATCACGACCGTAAACTTAGCCAATTTAGAACAAATTAAGGATGCTTTTGAAATGGCTAAGAACGCCCAAAAAAAGTGGGGAAAAACAACTCCAGAGCAAAGAAGAGAAGTTCTTGTAAAGGCGAAAGAGTATTTTGAAAAAAACAAAAAAGAAATTTTAGATTTAATTACTCGTGAAACAGGTGGAACCATTCTTAAATCCAATCAGGAATTCATTGGTATGATGGACAATGTTCTTTCAGCAATTAAAATGGTAGACGAGATTTACGTTCCAAAAGATTATACATCTGTTATCCCTGACAAAATCAGCCGAGTATATAAAATACCTCTTGGCGTGATTACGTCGATCACTCCATTTAACTCACCATTGGTCTTGGGGATCAGAACGATTTTCCCGGCAATTGCTTTAGGAAACAGTGTTGTCCATAAACCAGATATACAAACAGGCCTTACAGGTGGATCCATTATTGCAAAAGCATTGGAAGAAGGTGGCCTTTTTCCTGGAGTATTCAATATGATTTTAACAGACATGCAAGAATCTGGTGATGAATTTTTAACAAATAATAATTCTCCCTTTATTAGCTTTACTGGATCGTCTGCTGTCGGTAAGCACATAGGAAAAATTGCAGGTGAACAGTTAAAACAAGTTGCGCTAGAACTGGGTGGTAACAACCCGTTTGTCGTCTTGAGTGATGCAGACGTGGATAGAGCGGTAGATATCGGGATTTATAGCAAATTCAGAAACAATGGCCAAGTTTGTGCGTGTTCAAATCGGATCATTGTTCACCAAGATATTTACGATGAATTTGTGACTAAATATGTAGAAAGGGTGAAAGGTTTGAAGGTTGGCGACCCTAAAGATCCGGATACGATAATTGGTCCGGTTATAAACGAACGCCAAGCAGATAAAATTATGGGATTTATCGAACAAGCAAAACAAGACGGACTAAAGTTGGCAGTTGAAGGTCAACGTAAAGGTAATATTATCTCGCCATTTGTATTTATAGATGTTCCAAATGATTCTTCTCTTGCTTATACTGAGCTTTTTGGTCCAGTAGCTCAAATTATTCCCGCTGAAACGGACGAAGAAGCGATCAGACTGGCAAATGACACGGAATTCGGACTTTCAGCTTCCATCATTACATCTGATTTAGAAAAAGGAGAAAGATTAGCATTCGAAATTGAATCTGGAATGACTCATATCAATGACAATTCAGCACTGAATGAAGCTCATGTTCCTTTTGGCGGTGTAAAGCAAAGTGGAATTGGTAGATTTGGGTATGAGTGGCTTGTGGAGGAATTTACCTATACGAAATGGGTTACTGTTCAAACAAAAAATTATCAATACCCATTTTAATTTTATTGAAATAGATTTAGAAGAAATAACAGGAAAAGGAGAATAACATGAAAATAAAAGCTGCAGTAGTTAATAAAGTGAACGAACCATATGAAATTGAAGAATTAATTCTTTCAGAAATGCGTGACGATGAGATTCTAATCAAGATAGTCGCTTCAGGTATTTGTCACTCTGACGATGGCCGACGTACTGGTGTTTCTATTCATTCTTTTCCTACTGTACTTGGGCATGAAGGTTCAGGGATTGTGGAAGTAGTAGGTAAAAATGTAAGGGAATTCGATAAAGGTGATCATGTAGTCATTTCTTATCACTACTGTGGACAATGTGAGAATTGTAAAACTGGTCATCCCGCTTCCTGTAATCACTGGGTTGATTTCAATTTGCTGGGTACTCGTGATGATGGTTCTTATGTATTTAATAGAGAAGATGGTACGCCAGTTACTAATTTCTTTGGTCAATCATCATTTAGTACCTATTCATTAGTACATGAAGCAAACTTAACAAAAGTAGATCCATCTGTAGATTTACGTCTAGTAGGGCCTTTAGGGTGTGGCTTTCTCACTGGCAGTGGTACAGTATTTAATGGTTTAAAGCCGCAACCAGCGTCATCCATTGCCATATTTGGTACAGGATCCGTAGGTCTAGCGGCAATGATGGCAGCAAAAATCTCAGGTTGTACAAGAGTTATTTGCATAGATATACATGATAATCGTTTGGAAATTGCCAGAGAACTAGGTGCTACACATACCATAAACAGTAAAAATTTAGATGTTTTAGAGGAAATAAAAAAAATTACGAAGAACAAAGGGGTCAATTACACAGTAGATACTACTGGTGTGCCGGCAGTAATGAGAACTTCTGTTGAAGTATTAGCCATTGGTGGAGTGGCAGCACCTGTTGCCGCAACACCCAAATCAATGGAAATAAATCCACTAGCCGATTTAACCATGTACAATCGTTCCATTAAAGGCGTATTAATAGGGAATGCCATTCCTCAATTATCGATTCCTCAGCTTATTGAATTCTATGAAGCCGGTTCTTTTGCATTTGATAAGTTAGTAAAATTCTATAAATTTGATGAGATTAATCAAGCTTCTGAGGATTCATTGTCAGGTAAAGTTATTAAACCAATATTAATCATCGATGAGGATTATGTTCATAGAATACATGAATAAGAATCGTTTGAGATGCCTATGGTATAGGCATCTTTATCAAAAAAATGAGAATTTTATCATGTGTGCAACTAATTGATTGAGATAGACAGTTCTTTCATTAATATTGTATACAATTATACAATTATTGCGAAGGTGTTGTCTTTTTTATAGCTAATCATATAGAGATTATAGACAGATACTTGGTGAATCTTCGAGATGAACGTAACAATTTAAGGGGAGAAGTTATTTCTAGAAGGAGGGGTTGGGATGATTTCAAATTTATTCAATAACAAGCTGACAATCGAGGTCGGTCGTACTCGAGCAGCAGGATATGCAGCGAAACTAATGTCTGATGCAGGCAGCGATGTCATTACTATCCAGGATGTTGGACGTGAAAAAAATATGACAAGTTATGCGCGTATGTACATGGATACTGGCAAAGATGTTATTACATGGAATGCGGAGACCGATACGATACTTGCTACAAAAGTACTCCCACACGCAAATGCTTTTATCACAGATTTGCCGCAAAGTGAGCTTAAGAAGCGAGGGCTAGATTTTGAAAGGGTTCACGCTATTGCTCCAAAGTTGAATTATGTATCTTTGACACCTACAGGGTGGGGCGACGATCAAGAACAAATTCAGGGTGAACTGTCTATGCAAGCACTTAGTGGTCTGATGTATATGGTTGGTCATCAAGATCGGGAACCGCTTGCGTTGCCGTATGGTATTGGCGCCGTACAGCTTGGCCTCCAAGGTGCTGCCGCCATAACAGCTGCCATTTATGAGACTGAAATCAATGGTAGAGGTCATTACATTGAAATTTCAGGGACTCAAGTATTGGCCTCTTACGTAAGAATTTATGGTGCTGTTGCCTCCTACTACGATATACAACTGAGAAGAGAAGGTCGACGTGCACCGGGGTCTGGAGGACGATATCCATTTGGTTTATTTCCCTGTAAGGATGGCTATGTTGCCATGATATGTCGAAGCGATAGAGAATGGCAGAGTCTTCTTCAAATGATGGGGAACCCGGAATGGTCAAAGCAAGACCGCTACCTGGATCTTTATGCAATAGCTATTGAGTATCCTGAAGAAATTGATGAGTTAATTAGACCTTGGCTGATGAATCACACTCGAGATGAGCTCCTTGAACTCGCTCAAAAGTATGCAGTTCCTGTTGCTCCCGTACGTAATGTCAAAGAGGTGACCGAAGACAAACAACTTCTCTATCGTAGTTTCTTCGACCAATTAACTACGAAGAATGGTAGAGTCGTTCAAATCCCTGGGCGTCCGTGGGCTTCTGTATCGAGAGAACTCCAGGAATTTTCACCTCAAGATACAGCCAACCTGATTCGTAAGATTGATGTTGTTGGAGTAAATGTTCGCAATGATTGACCCAATTAGATTGGATCAATATTTGGGATGAAAATGTTAACGGAAAAATTAAGGGGGCAGACAAATGGGACGAAAAATGAATGAATTCCCACTCAAGCAATGGGCGATATTCAAGGATGTGTCTTGGCTAAAAGGAATAAAGGTCGTGGAAGTTACTACAGGGGCATCAGCTCCACTCGCAGGTCGGATACTTGCCGAACTGGGTGCTGAAGTGGTGAAAGTAGAGTCAGGTGCCAAAATAGATGTTAACCGAGCAAGAGTTCGGCGTCCAACAGATCCTGCTGATTATCCCAACGGAGAGGCTTTCCAGTTGCTTCATGAGACAAATGCAGGGAAAAAGAGTGTTACCCTTAATCTGAAGACAGAGGAAGGGAAAAAATTGTTCAAGATGCTGCTTTCCGATTCGGATGTTTTTATTGAGAACTTTGTGCCGGGCTGGTTAGATAGGCTTGATATGTCTATCTCAACACTTCGTGAAGAATTTCCTGAGTTAGTGATACTCTCAGCGAGCGGATATGGACAAAATGGACCATTAAGCACACAGCGTGCCTATGCACCAGTTATGACTTCCTTGGCAGGGGTTGAAGGTCTGATCGGCTACCAGGATGGTGAAGTGATGGGATGCTCTGCACTTGCACTTGCTGATTTGAATTGTTCCTTTATGGCAGTATTTCTGATTATGTCCGGACTAATTGGAAGAAAGGATACAGGTTGTGGTATGCACATTGATCTCTCACAAATAGAGGCATCCGTAAGTATGATTGGTGAGGCGTTTGTCGAGGAACAATTAAGTTTGAATTCTACAGGCCCGCGTGGAAACGTAGGCCCAAATGGGGAGGAATGGTCGCTGACACGCGCTGAGGGAAATGACGTGTGGGTTGCCTCGACAAGCGCTTTGTCGGAAGAGCGGAATGATATCGTAGACGAGAAGTCACGACCGTCTAGGGAAGAACTTCTAGCTGTTTTGAGAAATAAAGGTGCGGAGGCTGTCCCAGTTTTAACTCCAGATGAAGTTGCAGCAGATGAAAGGTTCAATAAAAGTGGGTTCACTCAGCAAGTCACACACCCACATCCATTAGTAGGACAATTAGATATTACAAGTGTTCCTTGGAAGATAGATTACGTGATACCGAGAGTACTAGGTGCTGCGCCGCTCCTAGGAAATGCGAATGATGAAATTCTTGGACGTTACTTGTCGAAGGAAGAACTGGAGACATATGAGCTAGAAGGAGTTCTGAAATAATAGGGAGGAATAATAATGAATAATGATTCGATATTGGTTGAAAAGGATGGACACATTGGTCGCCTTATATTCAATCGTCCAGAAAAAAGTAATGCCATGACATTTCAAGAGGCGACTATCCTTAAGGAGAAGCTATTCGAGCTCGAAGAAGATGATGACATCAAGGTAATTGTACTGAAAGGTCGGGGGAAATCGTTTTGTGCTGGTCATGATTTTGATGATATCGTCAAATCTTATGGTCTGGACAAGAAAGATGAAAACGGAAAATACATTAAGATGACACAGCGGGCCAGACTTCAAATAGATCGAAAACTGTCCGAAGATTACATGGCTTTCCAATACTCTCAAAAGCCAGTCATTGCCCAGATACATGGCGCTTGTGTAGGGTTTGGCATGTACCTTGCAGAAGTGGTTGATTTGGTTATTTGTGCTGCTAATGCTCGCTTTAGCCATGCTGAACAGCGACTCGGCTTTGCTGGGAATACATGGATTTTGAACACTCAAATCCTTCTTTACGGTCCAAAGAAGGCTAGAGAATTGTTACTATTTGGTTCGGATTTCGATGGCATTGAAGCCGAGAAGCTTGGACTCGCAAACCTAGCAGTTCCTGAAGAAGAATTAGAGGCTACTGTACAAGATTGGGCTGAACGAATTGCTCGCAATCCTCGAGACGCTCTTATCACAGGGAAAGCAATGCATCAAATGGCACTTGATTCCCTTGGTGCCACTCAACAATTTATACGTGGTTATGTAGGGCACACTTTAGGTACAGGGCTTTCCTTTGAAAAAGATGAGTACAACTTTTTCAAAGAACGGCGTGATCATGGAACAAAACGAGCATTCCGGAACCGGGATAGCCAATATGTGAAGGATTAAGTTTTTTTATTATAAAATAGAAACAGAGTTTCCTATTCGGGTGAACAGATGCTAAAAAACCATTGCAAGCAATGGAAAATAAAAAATCAATTATTAACAAACGCCAAATATCGATATTGATCATTTTTGGCGTTTGTTTTGCAAATTACGTTTTAAGAGCTCGTGACCTTTATATAATTGTTGAGTTTTTTGAGTCGATGTTTTTAATAATAAAGAAAGTGGGATTGCACAAATAAGGACAATGGTGGCAATGAGGAATGTATCATTTGTTCCAAATAGAAATGCAGTTTCCTTAATGGCTTCTTCCGATGTATCCCGGTTTAGTTCGGATAAATGTGTTTGCGTTCTAATAGTCAAAATTAAGCTAAAAATAGTAATAGATAGTGCAGTAACGGCCTGACGCAGCCAATTCGTAATTGATGTAGCATGTCCAACAAGCTCAATTGGAATATCCCTCATCGATAACGTTGTTACAGGAGATGTCGCAAGCCCTAATCCAAAATAACGAACAATCATCCAAAAAGTAATGGAAGCAATAGATGAATCCAACTTTAATTCACTGAATTCCCATGTCGCAAAGCTTACTAATACTGTTCCAACAAGGATAAACCATGAGGGATCTAATTTATCGTGTATTTTGCCAGTTATTATTGAGACAAGCATCATGATGAGCGCTCCAGGTAACATTACCAACCCAACTATAGAAGGAGAAATTCCTTGAACCTCTTCCATAAACAATGGAATCAGATAAACACTTGAGTATAGACCAATGGCTAAGAGACAATTGACGATGGTTCCAATTGCAAATTTGGTATGTTTGAATACCCGTAAATTTAACAATGGTTCTTTTACAGTTAATTCTCTCCATATAAAAGTAGCAAACCCAACTATTCCAAATAGCAGTAAAACGATAGCAGTCCCTGATAGCCAGCCTAAGTAATATCCATTGGTAATGTAAAGTAAGATGGAAACGTTTCCGATGACAATGGTAATCAACCCTAATTTATCAAGCGAAATACTTTTTGCTTTTTGTTGTGCTGGAAGGAATAGAAAGGCAAAGATGGTAGCAATCAAACCGATTGGTACATTTGAGAAAAATAAGGCTTCCCAGCCCCAATAATGTATAATTAGCCCGCCTAAGGTTGGGCCAACCGCCGGAGCAAAGACCATGGAAACAGTCCAATAGCTGATTGCTAAGGGCTGTTTTACTTTTTCAATTGATTCGTAAATAATTGTCAAGGTGGCGATTTGAATACATCCTGCGCAAACTCCTTGCAAGATACGAAAAATGATTAATGATCCGATATTCCAGGAATAGCTACAAAGTGCTGAAGATAAAGTCAAACCAATCAGGGAATATAGATATAGTTTTTTGAATCCAATTTTATTTCCTATATATCCTGCAATAGGTGAGATAATACCAATTGCGAGAAGAAATCCGGTCATAATCCACTGTACTGAGGTAATTTGCGTTTGAAAGTCATTCATGATGGTTGGAAGTGCTATGTTAATTGTTCCCGAATTCAAAAAAGCTAAAAAATTCCCAATAAATACAGACAATATGATAAAAGTATCTTTTTTTCTAGTAGCCTTTGACAAATGCATCCCCCTCATATTTTAAGTATAGTTTTAATCTTGAGTTATGTAAAAGTGGATTTTTTAATATTAATATAAGCACAAATTATATAAGGAGATGGCGTATGAACTTAGAGCAGATGGAGTACATTAAGGAAATTTTTCAGACACAGTCTATCACAACTGCTGCACAGAATTTGCACGTTTCCCAATCAGCGGTGAGTCAATCCATTTCGTTATTGGAAAAAGAATTAGGAGTACAGTTATTTAAGCGATCCCGATTTGGAACTATTCCAACTGCGGAGGGGAAAAATATTATTACGAAAGCATTAAAAATTGTTGAAAATATTGCGGAGATAAAAGAAGAGGCTCAAATCATTACCTCATCATATAAAAGTGAATTAAAAATTGCTGCTGTTCCAAGCATCATGACTTTACTTCCAAAAATTCTTTCCCAGTTTAAAAAGGATTTTCCTCATATTAAGGTCACGATTATTGAAATGGAAAGTAAAAAGGCTATTGAAAAAGTAAAACAGCATACGATTGATCTAGGATTTATCACCATACAAAAAACATTTGAAAAAGAATTAGATAAATTTTTTTTATTTAATAAACTTAATTTTCATACGGATCTTAATGCAATTGTACCTAAGTATTCGTCTCTTGCTTTCCAAAAAACATTATCTATTTATGATTTATTGAACTATCCCATTGTGCTATATACCAGTCAATTTATGGAGAACTTAATCAACTCTATCCAAGATAGGTATGGCAACATAAATGTTCTATTTAAAACCTCTAACTCTGAGGTTATTAAAAAGACAGTTTCAGAAGGGTTGGCAATCAGTATATTATCCAGCTATATCTTGGTAGATGACCCTTATGTTAAGAGTAAGCATATTATTCCAATGCCATTAACAGACTTAAATTTTGTTACGGATCTTCCATTTGGTTGGATTGTCTCAAAAAAAAATAACAACTATGCATTAGCAAAAATGTTTTTAGAGTACATTGATTTCCCCTTGTTATTTCTAAGTAGAAGCAATTCCTAATCCATTTTTAAATAAGTTTGAAAATTTAATGAATTTATATTGTTTTATATTGTATTTTTGTATACAATAATTCTATAAGATCTTCAAAACACTTGATCTATTAAAATTAACAAAGGGTGAGGAGAGTTCTATGCAAACGAAACAAAACATTTTTCCGGGTTTAGAAGGAGTTATCGCTTGTGAGACGGACATTTCGTATTTGGATGTGGAAAATGAAGAAATTGTGATTCGTGGTTATGATTTGATTGAACTATCCAAAACAGAGAGCTATCTTGATCTTGTTTATCTATTAATGAATAAGAAGTTTCCAACCAAATCTGAGCGATATCAATTGGAACAGGAATTAAAGAATGAGTATGAAGTGCCAAAGAACGTTTTGTCTGTATTGAATTTGCTTCCAAATCAAATAGATGCAATGGATGCTTTGCGTACGGGTATATCAGTTCTTTCTGGCTTTGAACAAGAATTAGATGATTTATCCCATGAAGCGAATAAGAGAAAAACGATTCGTTTAATTGCGAAAGTACCTTCTATTGTAGCGAATAGTTATCACGCAAAAATGAAGAACGATTTCATTATGCCGCGAAAGGACTTATCGTATAGTGCAAACTTTTTATATATGATCACTGGAAAAGTTCCAACATTATTAGAAGAGAGTGTGTTTGATCAAACATTAATGGTATACAGTGAACATGAAATGCCGAATTCAACCTTTACGGCTAGGGTGATTGCTTCGACTACATCAGATATTTATGGAGCCCTCACAGGTGCAGTGGCGTCTTTGAAGGGAAAACTGCATGGGGGTGCAAATGAAGCTGTCATGAAAATGCTTTTAGAAGCAGAAACAATTGACGGAATGGAGTGTTTAATTCATCAAAAACTAAGAGATAAAGAGCGGATTATGGGATTTGGTCATCGGGTCTATATGAAAAAGATGGATCCTCGTGCCCAATTAATGAAAGAAGCTTTACTAGAATTAATCGAAGAAAAAGGCTATCAAGAATTGTATGATATGTGCGTAATCGGAGAAGAAGTCATGAAGAAAGAAAAAGGGCTTTATCCTAACCTTGATTACTATGCAGCCCCTGTCTACTATTTATTAGGAATTCCAGTTGATCTGTACACACCAATCTTTTTAGCTGCGCGTACAATTGGAATTTGTACGCATGTTATTGAACAACATGATCACAATCGCTTGTTCAGACCTCGTGTTGAATATACAGGCCCTAGAAATTTACATGTATAAGTAACGAAATATCATGTTTTACAAAAAAGAGGGAGGGAACCAATCATGTTAACTATTTCTCAAGACAATACAAAAACAGATATAGATTCACTTTTAATTGAAATTGCGGACTATGTAATAGATCAAGAGATACATAGCGAAGAAGCCTATGAAACGGCTTTTCATATGTTAATTGATTCAATCGGATCAGGGATACTTGCCCTACGTTTCCCTGAATGTACAAAGCATCTAGGTCCTATTGTTCCTGGAACAGTTGTACCAAATGGTGTGCGTGTGCCGGGGACAGCATATGAATTGGACCCAGTTCAGGGAGCTTTTAATATCGGGTGTATGATTCGCTGGCTGGATTACAACGATACGTGGTTAGCTAAAGAATGGGGACACCCATCAGATAATCTTGGCGGAATTCTTGCTGTAGCTGATTATATTTCACGAGCAAATATTGCGGAAGGAAAACCGCCATTATCTATGAAGGAAGTATTAACAGCAGCAATAAAAGCGCATGAAATTCAAGGTGTATTAGCCCTTGATAATAGCTTCAACAGTGTTGGACTTGATCATGTCTTGCTTGTGAAAATCGCCTCGACAGCAGTAGTGACTGCATTACTAGGAGGAAATAAGACTGAGATTATAAATGCAGTATCGAATGCGTGGATTGATAATTCAAGTTTACGTACATATCGACAGGCTCCAAATACCGGTTCCCGTAAATCGTGGGCAGCGGGTGATGCGACAAGCAGGGCAGTGAGATTAGCTATGATGGCTATAAAAGGAGAAATGGGCTATTCTTCGGCTCTTTCTGCTCCAACATGGGGCTTCCAAGATGTTTTATTTAATGGAGAAGAGATTACTTTGGCAAGACCTTTTGGATCATATGTAATGGAAAATGTCTTGTTTAAAATTTCGTTCCCGGCCGAATTCCATGCACAAACGGCTGTAGAATGCGCCTTTAAACTCCATGATCAGGTAAAGGATTGCTTAGACAAGATTGAAGAAATCACGTTAACTACACATGAAGCTGCAAAAAGAATTATTGATAAACGCGGACCACTTCATAATCCTGCAGATCGAGATCATTGTTTGCAGTATATGGTTGCCATTGGACTGATATTCGGAGACTTGAAGGCAGATCATTATGAAGAAGATGTTGCAGCAGACCCGAGAATTGATGCTTTAAGATCAAGAATGAGTGTTATTGAAGATCAAGCATATAGCCAAGACTATCTAGACCCTGAAAAGCGATCCATTGCCAACGCGATTCAAATTCGATTTAAAGATGGTACTGAAACAGAAAAGGTTGCTGTTGAATACCCGATCGGTCATCGAAGACGCCGCCAAGAAGGTATTCCGCAGTTAATCGAGAAGTATAAAAATAATATCGGTGTTCATTTCTCGAAGAAACAATCTGAACAAATCTTAGAAAGAACTTTAGATCGTAAGAAATTAGAAGAAACACCAGTTTCTGACTTTTTGAAATTATTTGTTATATAAAAAGTAACAAGGGACTTCATATCCCATTGATCAAGCATATGTAACAATAAATTCAGGAGGGATTAAGTCTAATGACCTGGTTATTAGAGGATGAATTTAGCCAAAAACAGCTAGCAGAACAATTTATAGAATTAATGAAATCCCCATCCATATTAAAACTGCCAGGTGCACATGATGGGATTTCGAGCCTAATTGCGAAACAAACAGGCTTTAATGCCCTATACCTATCTGGTGCAGCTTACACCGCAAGCCGTGGTTTACCAGATTTAGGGATTATTACTTCCGAAGAAATGAGTAAGCGTGCCCGTGATATTATTCGGGCTACCCAATTGCCGTTGCTCGTAGATATCGATACAGGTTATGGCGGCATTTTGAATGTTGCAAGAACAGCAAAAGAAATGATGGAGGCTAAAGTAGCAGCCGTTCAAATTGAGGACCAAGAACTTCCTAAGAAATGCGGACACTTAAATGGTAAAAAAATAATCCCAATAGAAGAAATGGTATATAAAATTCAAACGATAAAAGAAGTAGCTCCTTCACTTGTGGTTATTGCTCGAACAGATGCCAAAGGAGTAGATGGTATGGATGACGCGATTGAGCGTGCTCAAAAATATATTGAAGCTGGAGCAGACTGTATCTTCCCTGAGGCTTTGTTGAATGAGCAGGAATTTAGATATTTTAGTGAGCACATTTCGGCACCGCTTTTGGCAAATATGACTGAATTTGGAAAAACGCCCTATTTCACTGCAGATGAGTTCGAAACCTGGGGATACAAAATTGTTATTTATCCAGTAAGTTCATTGCGTGTTGCCGCAAAAGCTTATGAGCGTGTTTTCCAAGACATATATGAAAAAGGAACACAAAAAGAGATATTGCATCTAATGCAAAGCCGTGGAGAGTTGTATGAAACAATTCGCTATTATGATTATGAAGAATTGGATGGGGAAATTGCTCGTACAGTATTGCCAACTATCGGAAAATAATCACCGCCCAAAAATAGCACATGAAAAATCCTCAGACCATACCGCTGAGGATTTTTTCATGCTCGTATAAAGGTAATTACTCATCTCTTGAAGCTAAATAATTTTGAACGGCCTTTTCGAGTGTTTGCAGACTTCGCTTCATATGTGCACGCATGGACTTTTCTGCTAGATCTGGATCTTTCGACTTTAACGATTGTAATAGATCTGAGTATTCTTCTAAAGGAATTTTTGGTGTGTAATCTGGGTTTCTGTACCCTCCGACTCTTCGATAGCGCTCAATGTGATCCTGTAGCTGAGATAAAAAACGTTTAGCCGTTTTATTGGTACTTAATCCATACAAGATCTGATGAAACTCAGCTCCGCGCTTAATAACTTCATAATTTCGTTGAAACTCAATTGCACGTTTCATTAAAGCTACTTTTTCCTCTAACTTATATTTCGATTCTTCGTTCATAATTAATGAGGCCTCACGTGCAATTAAGCATTCTAATTGTGCACGAACACTATAAACTTCACGTACATCATCTATCGAAATGTCTGCGATATACATGCGCCCGTTTGCATGTTTATACATCAATCTCTCTGATTCAAGACGATATAGTGCCTGGCGCAGTGGGGTACGACTAATTCCTAATTCTTGGGAAAGTTCTTCCTCTTTAATATGTAAAGAGGGCAAAAGGTCTAACTCAATAATTCGCTCTTTCAATTGTTCATATGCATAGTCAGCGGTAGATAACCTTTTCATATTACGTGGTGAATTCATATATAAAGTCCTCATTTCAATAGATTAATAAACTAATAAAATGGATGATCTATTCCAGTGTTTTTGAGTATCATAATAATTGTATACAGAATTAACTATTCTGTCAATGGAAAGGAATATTTGAATCCTATCAGGATAAAGTTATTTTAGTTAACGTGATGTACCATCCTTAAGTTTGTTTCAATTTGATTAAGATTTTTCAGTATAATGACAAACGAGTCTTAGACTTTAAAAAGATATTTACAAATCAAAGACAACGGATAAAATACCTCCTCGCGATGCTATAATACGATAACAATAGTATGGAGGTTTTATGATGGCTACTAAGCGAGAGTATTATTTTGATAACGCGAAGTTTATCCTAATATTCCTTGTTGTCTTTGGACATTTTATACAGCCTTTTATTGATGATCATAAAATCATCATGACAATTTACCACTTTGTCTATTCCTTTCATATGCCAGCTTTCATTTTAGTTTCGGGATATTTTGCAAAGGGATTTAAGAAGGAAGGCTACATTAAAAAGACGGCGAAAAAGTTGTTGATTCCGTATTTGATTTTTCAGTTAATTTATACAATTTATTATTACTTCCTATATAATGGGCAGTCGCTCTTATTCGAACCATTTAATCCGCAATGGTCACTTTGGTTCCTCATTAGTTTATTCTGTTGGAATGTAATGCTTTATGGCTATACAAAATTACCGATGAAATGGTCGTTAGCACTTGCGGTTATCGTTGGGGTAGGGGTAGGTTATATTCCATACGTGGAGAATTATTTGAGTTTATCACGGACATTTGTCTTTTTCCCTTTATTCTTATTAGGGTTCTATTGTAAAAAAGAGCATTTTACTGCGTTGAAACGTCCAGCGGTCCAAGTGGGATCAGCGATACTCCTGTTGGCGATTTTTATTGGCTATTATTTTGTTCCAGATTTCAATACTGGTTGGCTGTTGGGATCAAAGTCGTATGAGACACTTTCACAGGAAAATCTAGGCGGGCTCATAAGACTAGCAGTTTATGCGATATCAATTGTGATGACAATTGCATTTTACTCCTTATTACCGAAAAATAAATATTTCTTCACAAGCTGGGGAACACACACATTGTATGTCTATCTATTACATGGCTTTGTGATTAAATATTTCCGAAACAGCGAATGGCTCGACGTGATTAATGATACTGGTAATTTTGCAATATTAGTAATCGCATCCTTACTATTAACATTGCTACTATCATCCAAAACAATCCGTGCAATTACCCAACCACTCATCGAACTCCGAATCTCCATCATCAAGCGATCCTTCAGAGTAAAACAGGAAGGGTATTAAGGAACCAAAGGGACGGTTCTCTTGGTCCAGTTGATACTGGTAACCAAGGGAACGGTCCCTTTTGTGTGGTTTTGGGAACCATAAGAACCGTTTCCGTTGCAACCGTGGATGCCAGTGGGTCATGACACTTTACCCTTTATAGTTTTGGGCTCGTTTGATGAAGGATTGTTCGTCTTCGATGAGGCCGCATACGCCGCATTGTACTTTGATTTCTGGACCACGGTATGGGACATGGAAAGGGTCAAGGTTTGCGGTGTATTCTTCAACAATTTCGCCACTTTGTGGGTCCATTTTAACCGACTTTGGCACTTGTTCAATAATATTAAATCTTGAGCGATTGGTTTTACAATTAGGACATAAATAAGGACTACTCATTTTTGCACCTCCTATTTTTTACTTTTTCCCTTTCTGGAATAAATATGAGCGTATTTTTTTGAACACGCGCTAGAAATGATATAATGAAACCAAGCAAAAGGAGAAAGGAAGAGTGCAAATGGAAAATCCACATGAAAAAGTTGAAAAAGCAACCTTTGCAGGTGGCTGCTTCTGGTGTATGGTTAAGCCGTTTGATACACAGCCAGGAATTATTGAGGTTGTTTCAGGATATACAGGGGGAACGAAAGAGAACCCGACGTATGAAGAAGTATGCTCTGATACAACAGGACACTATGAAGCCGTTCAAATTACATATAATCCAGACATCTTTCCTTATGAAAAAATAGTTGAACTTTTTTGGCAGCAAATCGACCCAACAGATGCGGGTGGACAATTTTTCGATCGTGGAGATTCTTATCGTACAGCGATTTTCTATCACACGGAGGAACAGAAAAAAATTGCAGAAGAATCGAAACAAAAGCTTGCTGAAAGCGGGATTTTCTCAAAACCGATCGTAACTCCAATTCTTCCTGCAAAGGAATTTTATCGTGCGGAAGAGTATCATCAGGATTATTATAAAAAGAAACCAGAACATTATAATCGTTATCGTAAAGGCTCTGGAAGGGATACATTTATTAGAAAACATTGGGCTGCAAAAGAATTTGAAGAGGCGAAGAAAAATCTGACAGATATGCAGTACTATGTGACACAAGAACAAGGTACAGAGCCACCGTTTCAAAATGAGTTTTGGAACAATGCAAAAGATGGCATTTATGTCGATATTGTTTCAGGCAAGCCATTGTTCAGCTCGTTGGATCAATATGATGCAGGCTGTGGCTGGCCAAGTTTTACTAAGGCAATTGATGCTAAAGAAATTGTAGAAGAGCTTGATACATCTCATGGCATGATTCGTACGGAGGTTAGAAGTAATACAGCAGACTCGCATTTAGGACATTTATTTTATGATGGCCCTGGTCCAACTAGAATGCGTTATTGCATCAACTCCGCAGCACTTCGTTTTATACCGAAAGAAGATCTTGAAAAAGAAGGCTACGGAGAATATACGAAGCTTTTTAGGTAAAAACATGTCTATACACCAATTGTGAAAAAATGACTATTTTCATAATTGTTGGTTGACTCTCGTAATCTAGAGTGCTATGATGAAATAGACCATTTTGTTGCGTTATATAAGTTTAAAGAAAAGAAAGAACGTTAATTTCGGCTTATCTTCTGAAGTTATATGTGAATTTGTTTTAGATTTATGTAAGTGTACAATGGTTAAATTTTTCGATGCACAAATGGTTTGTGTGTTATTTTTAGGAGGCATATTTCATGCAAAATGGTAAAGTAAAATGGTTTAACAGCGAAAAAGGTTTCGGATTCATCGAAGTACAAGGTGGAGACGATGTTTTCGTACACTTCTCAGCAATCCAAGGCGATGGCTTCAAAACTTTAGAAGAAGGTCAAGAAGTTTCTTTCGAAATCGTTGAAGGTAACCGTGGACCTCAAGCATCTAACGTAGTTAAATTATAATTTAACCTATAAATAAGAACTCAAAAACAGTCCTACATATGTAGGGCTGTTTTTTTATGGGGTTTTATGAGGTAGGACCGGATCGGTGTACCCTCATAGGTTGCAATATAAACAACTGAGTGTACGAATAAGAGCTAATCGTGCCTTCACTGGTTGCTAAGTAAACAACTGGGCTACGAAAAAGAGCTAATCGTGCCTTCACTGGTTGCTAAGTAAACGACTGAGTGTACGAAAAAGAGCTAATCGTGCCTTCACTTGAAGTTATGTAAACATCTGAGGGTACGAATAACACCTAATCGTTCCCTCACTGGACGTAATGTAAACATCTGAAGGTACGAAAAAGAGCTAATCGTGCCTTCACTTGAAGTTATGTAAACATCTGAGGGTACGAATAAGAACTAATCGTTCCCTCACCGGAAGATATGCAAACGACTGAAGGTACGAATAAGAGCTAATCGTAGCCTCGCTGGTTGCGATATAAAGACTAATGGTACGAATAAAGCCTAATCGTCCCCTCATGGTAAGTTATGCAAACAATAGCTAGTAAGAATAATGGTTAATGGTACGAACCCTAGTGCAATAATTAAGATAATTGCTCTTTAACCAACTTGATAAAGTTTTTAGCGGGTGTCGAGACATAGTGATGCTCAAGCCAAATCATACCTAATGAGGAATACATCGTTGTATCTTTAATCGGAGCAGAATATAGATCTCCATCTCCATACACATCCAATACGGATTTGGGCACAATCGTTGCTCCCATTCCGCCTTTAACCATTTCCATTAATACATGCATATCCGAACACTCGGCAATACTCGTGAATTGTAGTTTTTGTTTTGAGAAGGCTTCGTGAATGATGTTATAGCTCCCCAAACCTTCAGTACTTGGAATAATGAGTGGTAATTGTGAGATCGTTTCCAGCGAAACTATGTCTGTTTTTGTTTTACTCACAAAAACAAATGGCTCACTAAGCAGGTGTTCATATATGAAACCTCGATTTGCAAGTGGAAGACGTACGAATGCCATCTCAATCGCCCGTGATTTAACCATTTCCGCTAGGTAATAAGAGTCATTCTGAACAACCTTCAGCGTTACGAGTGGATATTTTTTATGGAAGGCTTGCAGCATGTCGGAAAAACCTGAAACAGATAATGTGTTTATTCCGACAGCCAGAACACCTTTCGTTCCTTCTTCTGTTTCATGAATTTCATGTTTAATTTCCTCGACACTGTTCACGAGATGTAATGCGCGTTGATAAAGAATAGCGCCTTTATCGGTTAACTCCATGCTTTTGCCATTGCGCTCAAATAATTTAACACCAAGCTCTTCCTCCAACTGTTTTAGTTGCATACTTAATGGGGGTTGTGACATATGAAGCCGGTTCGCAGCTGCTGTTATATTTTTTTCCTCGGTTATGGCGATGAAATAACGTAATTGTTTTATGTCCATTTATTTCTCCTTCTATACGAAAAAAGTATGATTTCTATATAAATTATATATTTTCCATATGGTATAAGTCCATGTTATGATAAGAATCGTTTTCACGGATAGAAAGGTGATAAAAATGGAACGATTTTTTAACTTAAAACAACATGGAACTACAATTGGAAAAGAATTCTCTGCAGGATTCATTTCATATATTACCGTAGTCTATATCATTATTGTTAATGCAACGATTCTAGCAGCAGCGGGTATTCCGATGGAGGCGGGAATCATTGCAACGATCTTAACTAGTTTTTTTGGATGCGTATTTATCGGGTTATGGAGTAACACACCAATTCTCCTCATTCCAGGAATGGGTTTAAATGCGATGTTTACTTATACAATCGTGCAATCTGGGGGCTTCACTTGGCAGGAAGCGTTGGCGATGGTCTTCGTTTCGGGACTAATCTTTGTGGTGATTGCTTTTACCCCGATGGCAAAAGTAATTACTTCCTCCATCCCCAATTCTTTAAAAGAAGCGATATCGATTGGGATTGGAGTACTGTTGATTTTAATCGGGTTTGACAATGCGGGGATTATTACAAGCTCTGAGCACACGTTACTAGCAATAGGGGATTTAAGTAGCCCTAATGTGATTGTCACTTTTATAGGTTTAATTATCACAGTCTTATTATTTATTAAAAATGTACCTGGTAACCTGTTATTAAGTATTTTCATTACATCGGTGTTATCCATTTTGTTTGGTGGAGCCAAGTATGAAGTGATTACCTTCTCTACACCAGATTTTCATGAGTACTTGGGAGTATTTGGTCAACTTTCATGGGCAGAAGCAGGGAATCTTGTTTTCTGGTTAACGTCCATTTCTTTAGCAATGGTGCTCGTCTTTGAAAACATTGGTTTAATTCATGGACATAGCAATATGCTAAAACGACCGGAAAGTAGTAAAAAATCTCTTCAAGCAACTGCGGTGTCTGTTTTATCTTCAGGAGTCTTTGGAACAAGTCCTACAGTTGCTTCTGTGGAAACAGCTGCTGGAATTACTGCTGGGGGTAGAACGGGACTAACCAGCATCGTAACAGGGGTTATGTTCTTACTTTCAATGTTATTTATTCCGGTTATTAAAATGGTTCCGGCAAGCGCGGTTTCTCCGATTCTAATCTTAATCGGTGTTCTAATGCTGCAAAACATAGTAAACATTTCGATGGATGATTTTACGGAAAGTTTTCCAGCGTTACTAATCATTGTGTTGATTCCATTAACATATAGCATTGCAGATGGCATGGCGATTGGCTTTATTTTATATCCTGTGATGAAGCTGTTGATGGGAAAAGGGAAGGAAATACATCCTGCACTTTATATGATTGCAATTTTATTTATTAGTAATTTTGTGATTCAATATGTGGTTTAAAACAAGTAGCCTTCAACGTGGGCTACTTGTTTTTTATATCTCCGGAAAAAATAAAATGTTTTCAGAAAATAAAAAAAAGGTTGATTATTAAATCATCAGGATATATTATATGAAATATACAATATATAATATATGATGGAAATTAATGGAAAGAAGGTATTAGTATGAAATCAAACCTTGTTATGCCAAATTCTTTAAAAGAACAAGCCTATGCTATTCTAAAAAATGCTATCATAACAGGAATTTTAAAAGACAACGAAATGATTACCGAGCAATATGTTCATGAGAAGTTCAATGTTAGTAGAACTCCTTTTCGTGAAGCAATTCAAACTTTAGAGGCTGAAGGATGGGTTTACTCAATACCGTACAAAGGAAAGTATGTAAAACCAATTACACATGAAGATGTAAGGGAAATTTTTGAACTGAGGTTAATAATTGAACCAAGCCTTGCGAAGCAAATACAAAGTCTTCCGGACTGTAATGAATGTATTACAAAATTAAAAAGAAACTTATCAAAAATGAAAGCGGATTCAGTCGAACAAAACGATATAGATTTTATGTCATTAGACTACGATTTTCATAGAACGCTATATGAACACACTAGTAATAGTCGAATAAAAGATATTTCTGATCGACTCTCTGATACTATGCTTCGACTAGGTATTAAATATGGAAATACAACTAGAAGAGAAGAAGTAATGAAGGAACATAGTGAAATAATCTTAGCTTTAGAAGAAGGTGCTGTTGATCAAGTTGTGACAAAACATTTAGAAAAGGCTTTGATTTCATTTATTGAACAGGATGGAATTTAACAAGACGACTTGTAAAAAAACACTAAAAGATTATTTGATAAAGGGGTAGTGAATAATGACTAATAATAGCAATATTCAATCTGAAGATTTAGTTGCACTTTGTACTGAGATTTTAAAAAAACAAAACATGCCTGAAAGAGATGCGTTGATTACTGCTAAATCACTAGTTGATGCAGATTTAAACGGAATTAGTAGTCACGGTGTTATGAGACTACCTTTATATTTAAAATGTTTACAAGAATCGGTCTTTGAATCTAATCCGCAAATTAAGATTGTGAAGGAAACAAAAAGTACAGCCTTATTAGATGGGGGAAATGGTTTAGGGCAGGTTGTCTCCCAAAAAGCCGTTGACCTAATTCTTGAGAAGATAAAAGAAACAGAGATAGTTGCTATTTCTGTACGTAATAGCAATCATTTCGGAGCCGCTGCATATTGGGCAAATCAACTACAAGAACATAACATAATTGGTATATCTGCTAGTAACGTTCCACCTATTATGCCAGCTCCGGGTGGCGCTGAAGCTAGGGTTGGCAATAACCCTATTTCTATTGCCATTCCTACTGATAAAGAAGCACCACCTATTATTTTAGATATGGCTACAAGTACCGTCCCGTTTGGAAAAATTTTAAATGCCAAAAGTAAAGGTGAGATGATACCAGAGGGTTGGGCCATAAATTCGAGCGGACAGCCAACTACGAATCCAGATGAAGTGTTAAATGGTGGTTCGTTATTTCCTGTAGGAGGACCGAAAGGCTACGGATTATCTGTTATTATTGAAGTATTATCCGCGTTATTAAGTGATGGAGCAATTGGATCGGATATAAGAGTATTACACAATACGCCAAGTAATGTTAGTCATTTCTTTTTAGGAATTCGAATTGACGCTTTTATGAATCCAGCTATTTTTAAATCTAAAGTTAGCAACTACATTCAATTTATAAAAAGTTCAAAGTTAGCTGTAGGAGTTGATGAAGTATATTTACCAGGTGAATTAGAGTTTCGTAGAAAGGAAGAAAACGTAAATGGTGGAGTAAATCTTCCAACATCTGTAATCACGGAATTGATAGCGTTTTCTAAATCATTGAATGTAGAAGAAGATTTAATTAAGCCTTTTTATCAAATTTCTAAAAAATAAGGTTACATAGGGTTGTTAAAGAGTAACAATCAAAAGGGAGGAAATTGTAGATGAAATTATTACATTATGTCCAAGATGGTAAGCTTGGTATAGGTGTGAAGGTCGAACGAGGTGTCCTTGATCTTAACAAAGCTGCGAAAAGATTAGAAGAGGAAATACCAAATAGTTTAGATGAAGTAATAAAAAGTGGTGACATAAATGTTATTCAAAAAATAATAGATAGTGCGAATAATGAGGACCTAGCATTATTTTTAGAAAATGAGGAAGAAGTGGAATATCTTCCTGCCGTTTCAAACCCAGAAAAGATAGTTTGTGTAGGATTAAATTATCTTAGCCATATAGAAGAGGCAAAAACAGTAGATGTGCCGGAGACTCCTATTTTATTTAACAAATTTAACAATGCATTAGCAGCGCAAAATGAAATTATTTCATTACCTAAGGTAGGAAAAAAGTTTGATTATGAGGCTGAGTTAGTAATTATAATTGGTAAGGAAATTAAGGATGTTGAAGAAAGTGAAGCTCTATCAGCTGTATTTGGCTATAGTGTAGGTAACGATTTATCTGTAAGAGATCTACAGTTTACGTCTAGTCAATGGTTACTCGGAAAAACCTTAGATGGTTTTGCTCCTGTTGGACCATATGTTGTGACAGCAGACAGTATTGATCCAAGCAATTTAGATATAGAATGCAAAGTCAATGGAGAAGTTCGTCAATCCTCCAATACCAAACATATGATATTTAATTGTGCTACCATTATTAGCTATATTTCTAAATATATGACTCTTAAACCTGGAGACCTCATCTTCACTGGAACACCAGAAGGGGTTATTTTAGGATATCCGGAAAATGAACAAGAATGGCTTAAACCCGGTGATGAAATAGAGGTTACGATTGAAAAGATTGGAACTCTGAAAAATAGATTAGCTTAAAGATATATTTTTTTAATTCCATTTTTCTGTATATTCTAAATAACCAAAAATTACCAATAGAGGAGGTGGATACTTTGAAAGAAAATAGAGTGAAAGAAGCGTTAGAAAAGAAGAATGTTGCTTTTGGAACTTGGGTGCAAATGTCGTCACCAGAAACTGCGGAACTAGCATCCTATGCAGGTTTTGATTTTGTGATAGTCGATACTGAACATGGATCTTTCGGAATTGAAACTGCAGTTTCTCTTTTTCGAGCCATTGAATTGGGAGGTGCGTCACCGTTCATACGATTACCAGATGATAATAAGACAGGAATATTAAAGGCACTTGATGCTGGTGCGATGGGAATTCTTGTGCCCGGTGTATCGACAAAGGGTGAAGCAGAGGACATAGTAAAAGTAGCAAAATTTTCTCCGAATGGCTTTCGTGGGGCTTGTCCGTTAACTCGATCAACTGGTCACGGGATATTTCAATGGTCAGATTATGTGAAATGGTCAAACGAAGAAACAATGGTATGGTTACTTATTGAAAGCCCAGAAGGTATTGAAAATATTGAAGAAATTCTATCAGTAGAAGGAATTGATGCAATCGCGTTAGGGGTTTTTGACCTTTCTGTTACACTTGGTTTGCCTGGGCAAATCGATCATCCATACGTGGAATCTAAACTATCTGAAATTACGAAACTTGCTAGAGAAAAAAATACAGATGTTGTAAGAGTTATTTTAGATAGCAATCCTGGACAAGTAGCAAAAGAAGCCAAAGAATGGATTGCTAAGGGATGTAGAATCATCACTAGTGCTAGTGACAGACAAATATTAAGTCAGGGCTATTCAGAAAATATTTCGGTACTAAGGTCATTATAATCGAAAAAATAAAACAAAACGGAGGTCAATATGAAACGAAAACAACTGCTATTAACTATGATTCTGGCAATGTTATTAATTATTAGTACTGCATGTGGAAAATCATCTTCATCGGGAGGAGCAAAAGGTGAAGATGATGTTACGGTATTAAAGATTGCATCAGCGTCCCCAAGTTCAGACTTGATTCCAAAGACTTTATTAGAGTTTGCTGATGCTGTGGAAAAAGAAACAGATGGTAAGGTGAAAGTTGAAGTTCATGCGGATGGTGTCCTAGGAAGTGAACACCAAACAATAGAGCAAGTTAGATCTGGGGCTATCGAAATGCAATTAGCTTTAGCTATCGCAATATTTGAAGTATATGATTCCGGATTAGCAATCGATGAATTACCATTTGCCTTTCCAACGAGAGAAAGTGCGTATGCTGCAGTTGATGGAAAAGTCGGTGATTTACTTAAAAAGGGTGCAGAAAAACAAGGGTTTAAAGTGCTTGCTTTTTGGGAAAATGGCTATCGTCATTTTACAAATAATGTACGACCAATTGAAACGGTAAAAGATTTAGAGGGAATTAAATTTCGTATTGCAGAGTCAGATATGAGAATAGAAACATTTAAAAACCTAAATGCAAGTGCAACGCCTATCGCATTACCAGAATTATATACTGCTTTGCAACAAGGAACTGTTGATGGACAGGAAAATCCTGTATCCCTAATTTATAATTTTAAGTTTCATGAGGTTCAAGATTATTTAAGCTTATCCGGACATATATGGAATGGGGCACCTATGGTAATGAATTTAGATGTTTGGAATAGCTTAAAACCAGAATATCAAGAGATAATCGAGAAAAATGCGATTAAGTTCCAAGATATTCAACGTGAAAAGAATCAGCAATTAGAAAAAGACCTTCTTAAAAAGCTTGAGGAAGAAGGAATGAAAATTAACGAAGTGGACAAGAAGGAATTCCAAGAAGCTGTTCAACCAGTTTGGGATAATGCGAAAGATCGTTTCGGCGAAGAAATGCTCAACGCCATTAATGAATATCGAAATTAAGTTTTAAAAACATTGCTCTATAAACTTCTTTGGAGACTCCAAATCTATTTTGAGTCTCCAAGGACAAAATTGAATGAGATTTATGTAATCAAATGATTCTAAATTTTAGGGAGGTGTGTTAAGAGTGTTAAGACTAAAAAATATTTTAGTGAAGTTTTTAGACTACCTCACTTACATCCTATTATTACAATTTACAATTGTCGTTTTTTTACAAGTTGTATTAAGATATGTATTTAATATTACCTTTTTTTGGAGCGATGAATTTACTCGCTACTCCCTTGTTTGGTTAGTCTTTCTAGGGACCGCAGTATTATCCGCAGATAAGGAACATATTAGGGTTGGATTTTTAGTAGATTTATTGCCTGTTAAACTAAGGAAATGTGTAGAAATAGTAGTAAACATACTATGTATTACGTTCGTTGCAGTTATTTCAATTTTCTCATATGATTACTTACTTTCAAATATGGACGTAGGTTCTATTTCATTAAAAATTCCTATGGGTTTACTTTACGGAGTATTTCCTTTGGCAGGGGTATTTATCATATTATTTTTGTTAATGGATTGTATCGATATTGTTAAACAAATATTTTCGAATGATAAAAGTACTTCTAGTGAAATTTCCAACGACATAAAGCACATATAGATCATTGGTGTGTAAGTGTTATTGGAGGGGGGAAGAATATTGACACTTTTATTTGTGAGTTTATTACTATTTATTTTGATAGGTGTTCCAGTTGCTTTTTCGATTGGACTTAGTGTATTAGTATATATCGTTTTTGAGAGTACTTTCCCAATTTCTATTATTCTTCAAAGAATGATTGCAGGTGTTGATTCATTTCCGCTGTTAGCCCTTCCTTTATTTGTATTTGCAGGAGTTTTAATGGAGAAAGGGAGCACAAAAAGGCTCACCCGTTTTGCTGATAGTTTAATAGGTTTTGTTAAAGGTGGATTTGGAGTTGTGACAGTTGCTGCAAGTGCATTCTTTGGTGCTGTGTCTGGATCTGGGGCTGCAACGGTAGCTGCTATAGGATCTATTATGGGACCAGAAATGGTGAAAAGAAATTATGCAAAAGGATTCACAGCTTCAGTTATTGCTAGCTCCGGAGGCTTAGGAATTTTAATTCCGCCAAGTCTTGTAATGGTCATATTTGGTGTTTCTAGTGGTGTGTCAATTGGATCGTTATTATTAGCAGGAGTCATACCTGGAATAATCACCGCCGTATTATTAGCAATCACTGCAATTATCATGGCCAAAAAGTTGGGTTATGAAAAAAGTGGTTCATTTGAACTGCGTGAAGTTTTGGAATCTTTTAAAGGTGCTATTTTACCACTTCTTACTCCCATAATTATAATGGGGGGAATCATATTAGGAATATTCACACCGACAGAAGCGGCTGCAGTAGGAACGATTTATGCGTTTATTTTAGCCTTTTTTGTATACAAAGAACTTAAAATAAGGGATTTTCCTATTGTCCTAAAAAAAGTAGTAGCTTCAAGTGTAATGATTCTCTTTATCATTGCAGTATCGAGTCCGTTTGGGTGGATCATAAGTTCTGAACAAATACCTCAAAAAATAAGTGAAGCTTTACTATCAATGTTTAGTAGTCCTATCATGATTATCATTGTTATTCAATTGATAATTCTTATACTAGGAATGTTTATGGAAACAAATGCTATAGTACTATTGACAACACCTATATTTTTCCCTATAGCTGTTGGACTTGGAATGGACCCACTAGTATATGCCGTCGTTACTCTTATTAATCTAATAATCGGAGGAGCAACACCTCCATTGGCAGTTGGCTTATTTATAGCAACGAGTATTTTAAAAATAGAAATACATGAAACTTTTAAGTATCTATGGCCATTCATACTGGCATTGCTAGTTTCGGTGGGAATACATATACTCTTCCCAAGTTTAACAACGTTTTTACCAGATTTATTAATGTGAATATGCATAAAAAAGTAGCAGTCCAGTTAGGGCTGCCTTTATTGTTATGAAACTATACTTGCACTAAAACATCCCATTTTCATTCGGAGAGTTCTCTGGGATGGGTTGTCCAATATCCCATAATACAACAACTTTGTCGTCTTTGAAACGAAAGATATGTACAACAGCTGCTCCAAGGTCATCTGGATTTTGCCTAATGTGGGAGTAGACTGTAACCATATCGCCTTCTTGTATGGCAAGCTTTACCTCAAACATCTTATGAGGGCTCTGTGCTGCATTTTCTTCCATGGCGAGCATGAGACTTTCTGCATCACCACGAAAAAAGGGATTGTGGTGAGAAAAATCAGGACCAACGAATTTTTGAAAGGCTTCACGGATATTTCCAGTTGCTACGGATTGTAAAAATGTAACGGCAATCTCTTTAAAAGAAGGAGTTAATGTTGATTGCTCTTTTGCATTCATTTATATCACCCTTTTTAAGAATTATGTCATTTTAAGTATATAGTTGATTACATATCCATGCAATTGATGGAGTCAAGTTATGATGTTGCATGATATACTTCTTTTTGGGAGGGAGAATTGTATGAGTATTCGTTTTGAAGTGAAAAGGACCATTCACGAATCCCAACAAAGAGTGTATAAAAGTTTGCTCGACCTTGATTCAGCCAAGCATTGGATGCAGGGGTTAGTAGGGATTGAGCGTTTATATGAGGGAGAAATAAGTGAGGGAAGTCAGTGGAGGGAAACAAGAAAAATGTTTGGAAAAGACGCTACTGAACATTTTGAAGTTGTTGAACTAAATGAACCAAACAAAATTGTGCTTCGCTGTGATGGTACGAAAGGAACAACAGGGAAAGGGGAATTTTTGTTTGCTTACAAATTAGCTACATCTGAAGGACAGACAGTGGTTACACTGGATGGTGAAATCAATGGACTTACTGGTTTGGCTAAATTTTTTGGTAAATTGATGGCAGGAGCTTTTAAAAAGGCGTGCGTAAAAGATTTAGAAGCGTTGAAAAGCTATTTGGAGAATTAACTGAAGTTGCACTACTGAATCTGTAGTAATGGTGAATAACATTCTATATTTTTTCCGATAATGAAGAAGGTGTATCAACGTCCTAGGTAGAAATTACATAGTGTGAGAAAAAATACGAAATTGTAGGTGGATAACATGGGAAGATTAATTCATTTTGAAATTCATGTAGATGACATGGAGCGAGCAAAAACGTTTTATGGTGAAGTATTTGGTTGGAAATTTGAAGATTGGACTGGTTATGCGGGGATGCCTTATTTTGGAGCTGTAACTGGAGATGCAAATGAACCCGGTATTAACGGAGCTTTGATGCAAAGGCAGAGTCCTCCTCCAGGAGCAAACCAGCCATTGAATGGTTATGCTTGTACAATGGGTGTAGAAGATTACGATTCTACTGAAAAGAAGATCTTAGCTCATGGTGGTAAGGTAGCATTGCCAAAATATGCGCTACCAGGAATGGCGTGGCAGGGCTACTATATGGACACAGAAGGAAATATTTTTGGGGTTCACCAGCCAGATGAGAATGCGAAATAGATTTTAAAAGCATCTTGAATAAAGCCCTCTGCCGAATTAAGGAGCGGAAGGCTTTTATATGTGATATGTATTTTGATTATCGATGCTGGTCGAAAAGAATTTGATTACCATCTGGATCTTCGATAATAAAATGTGCAGGTCCTTCAGTTGATTGGTCTGCCTCAGTTAACATTGTTATTCCTTTTTCTTTAAGTTGATTTTGAATTTCTCGAATGTCTGTAAACGAATCTAGATTTTCCGCATTTTGATTCCATCCCGGATTAAAAGTCAGGATATTTTTGTCAAACATTCCTTGGAATAAACCGATTACAGTGTTTTCATTTTTTAAAATTAACCAGTTTTGAGTAATGTCGCCACCCAAGGCCCGAAAACCTAGATTTTCGTAAAATTCTTTTGATTTATGTATGTCTTTCACATTTAAACTTACTGAAAATGCACCTAGTTTCATATTAACTCCTCCTTTTTATGATTTTAATTAACTATAAATGAGCATGCTCCATTATACAACTTTCTTCTTTTTATACATGCTTTAATTTGACATAATGAAGGTAATAAAGGAGTAAATTTGAGAGGATGAGTAATGTGACATATGAAGAAATGATGCAAAAACTTGAAGAACTTGGCTCCGATCAAACAAAGCAAATTTACAAGAATCATGGTGTAAGAGAGCCATATTTTGGGGTGAAAATTGGCGATCTGAAGAAACTCGTAAAATTTGTCAAGAAGGATCATGAACTTGCATTAAAATTATATGAATCTGGTAATCACGATGCCATGTATTTAGCGGGACTTTCTATTAATCCAAAGCTGATCTCAATTGAGACCTTACAAGAGTGGGTTAAAAAAGCTTACTGGTATATGGTTGCCGAGTATACTGTTGCACAGGTGGCTGCAGAGAGCGAATTTGCACTCGATTTGGCACGGGAATGGATGAAATCAGAGGTGGAAATGATTGCGGTTTGTGGGTGGAGCACCTACTCTAACTACATATCGATCACACAAGATGAATTCTTGGACATTGCGGAAATAAGAAAGATGTTAAATCAAGTGAATAGTACGATACATGAAGAACGAAATCGAGTTCGCTATGTAATGAATGGTTTTGTTATATCTGTTGGAACTTATGTGCCTGAATTAAAAGATGAGGCAAAACAAGTTGCAGAACATATTGGAAAAGTACATGTAGATGTAGGAAATACGGCATGTAAGATTCCACTAGCGTTTGAATACATAAAAAAAGTAGAATCAAAAAATAGAATTGGTATGAAACGGAAGACTTGTATTTGTTGATTATGGTCGTACAAAAAACGACCAGATGATTGAAGGTGAAAAAGAATGGAAAAAACAAGAACGATTGTTCCAGTTGACCAGTATATTTTGAATTTACCTGAGAATATTCAAAACATTACAGCTGCATTACGAAAAATCATTTTAGATGCTTCTCCAAATCTGGTTGAAGAGTATAAATGGTCGATGCCGAATTACACCTATAAAGGATTGGTATGTTATCTACAGTCATCTAAAAAGCACGTAAATCTTGGTTTTCATAGTGGCGTAGAGCTTCAGGAACAGGACACACATCAATTGTTACAAGGTTCAGGAAAGGGAATGAGGCATATAAAAGTAGAAAAGATGCATGACATTCAACCTGAGGATTTCACAATACTTATTAAAGCGGCAATAGAATTAAATGAAAAGTAAAGCATATAGGAATTGATTCTACTATTAATTAGTTCAGTTAACATACAAAATATGTTAAACAATACTTTGGGTTTCATATCATGACACAGCTGTATTACATACTAAATAATATGCAAAGACGCTTGGACAAAAAATCCAAGCGCTTTTATTTTTTGTTTTGTCTTCTCCATCTATTTCACTTGCTCGAACAAGATGGGAACTAATTAATATTCATCTGGAGCTAGATAGAAATATTACTATAATCAAACTTAGTTTGACTTTACAAAGGAAGGTAAACGATTAAATGAATTAAGTAGGAGCCCAAATAAAAAAATGGGTTTCTTTTTTGAGTTGGAAAATATACTTAATTTTTCATAAATTCAAGCAATAACATTGACAGCGACAATCTCTTCTTATTAATATTATGTTAAATAAACGAAAGAGTATTAAACGTAATAAAAAATGGGGAGTGAGAAGTTTGAAGCTTAGAGCAAAACGAAGTGAGCTAGTGGAAGTAGCAAAGGGGAACTTATCTGCCGATTTATATATAAAAGGTGGAACTGTTATCAATGTGTATTCAGGCGAATTATTAAAGTTAAATGTGGCTGTTTATAAGGATAGTATTGCATATGTTGGCGAAAGTGAAGCGATGGTTGGAGAACATACGAAGGTTTTACAAGCCGAAGGAAAGTATGTATCACCTGGGTTTATCGAGGCACATTCTCACCCATGGGTTGTTTATAATCCGATCAGCATCACGAGCAAGGTGTTGCCACTTGGCACAACTACATCTGTTAATGATAATTTGTTTTTCTATTTACATATGGGTGCTAAAGGTTTCAAGGATATGGTTCTTGATTTAAAATCGTTACCTGGAAATTTCCTTTGGCTTGTTCGACTTGTTTCTCAGGCGGATTATCCAGGGGAACGCGAGTGGTATAACCATCAGGACATCCAGGAGCTACTAGCAATGGAAGAGGTTGTTGGTTCAGCTGAAGTCACCCGTTGGCCACTGCTATATAATGGGGATCCATTTTTACTAGACACAATGGATTATGTAAAAGAAATCGGTAAAGTATCTGACGGTCATACATCGGGCTGTTCTTACGAAAAATTAAACGCGATTGTTGCGTCTGGTGTGACGGCGTGCCATGAAGCAATTACGGCAAAAGAGGCACTAGATCGACTACGCTTAGGAATGTGGACGACATTGCGAAACAGTTCACTCCGACCAGACCTTGAAGAAGTCATTAAAATGATTACAGAAGGAAACGTCAACACAAGCCGAATCGTGATGACAACAGATGGTCCACATCCAGGATTCATTGAAAGGGAAGGTTTTGTCGATGGACTTGTGCGCAAAGCGGTTGAACTCGGTGTGCCTGTAATGGATGCGATTCAGATGGTCACAGTTAATGCAGCGACTTATCTACGCTTGGAAGATTATATCGGCGGTATTGCTCCGGGAAGGAAGGCAGATATACTCTTACTTCCGGATCTAGTTGACTTTCGTCCTGAAAAAGTCATCGCGAGCGGAGAAGTGGTGGCAGAAAATGGCCAATTATTGGCATCTATGCCAGAGATAGATTGGAGTAAATACGTTGTTCGTGAAGCTTTTGAATTTCCGAAATCTGTTCTAGAGAATCCAGAACTTTTTCAATATCCACATCCAGATGAAAATAAACCTTTACCCGTTTCCTATTTTAAAAGTAATGTGATCACTGCGAGGAAGGATACAATGATTCCTTCGGTTAATGGATTTGCTGATCTGTCTGGTCATGAAGGGCTTATGTATTCAGCATTAATTGATCGTCGAGGGAATTGGGTCAGTAAGGCCGTATTAGAGCGATTTGCTGTTACCCTCGATGGAATGGCCTCGACATATAATACGACGACAGAATTGCTAACAGTCGGAAGAAATCCGCAAGCAATGGCAAAAGCGGCTACAAGGGTTCATGAGATTGGTGGGGGAATTGTCATTGTCGATGGTGACGAAATCATCCTTGAAATTCCGCTTCCTCTTACAGGTATGATGACAACAAATCCTTCATTTGAAAAAGCTGTAGAGTATCATGATAAACTACTCAAAACCTTACAAGATCGAGGCTTCCCATTCCATGATATTCTGTACACGTTGTTATTCCTGACTTGCGACTTTTTACCGGGATTACGCTTGGTGCCTTATGGATTGTATGAAGTGAAGAGGGATGAGATTTTGTTGAAGGCAGAGGCGTTCACAAGCGAAGTTACAAAATAAAATAATTTTATTAGATGAAAAAAGGATGATGTTCTAAATCTGAACATTGTTCTTTTTTTGTGCATCCATAGACAAGATTTTTCAATAATCTTTCATTTTCAACGTAAAATACGCTGAACAGTTGACAATAAATTGAACAACATCTGAACAATTGTCCAGTTATTGAACATTCTGAATAGTACTTCAAAAGTTGATAATTTCACTATTATCAACTTTTTTAACGTGTTTTTTAATTTGGCACACTTCTTGCAATATAAATACGTGTAAAAATAAATCCTTTATTGGAAGGGTTTACAAATTCAAGGGAGGAAAAGGAATGCAGAATCAGTTTTTAATCTCACAACTAGCTCATGTGGAGTTAATTTCACCAAAGCCAGAAGAAACCGTGACATTTATGAGAGACGTAATTGGCTTAGAGGTAACCGAACAGAAAGGTCAATCTGTTTATATGAGGGCCTGGAATGATTATTTTCATCATTCCTTAAAAATTACAGAAGGAAAAGAAGCGGCATTAGGTCATATTGGATGGCGTGCGACAGGTCCTGAGGGACTTGAGCAAGCTGTCAAGATTATTGAAGCCAGTGGTTATGGCCAAGGATGGGTCGAAGGTGAGCGAGGCCATGGAGATGCCTATCGTTTCCAAACTCCTGGAGGTCATCCATCTGAAGTATTTTGGGATGTTGAGTGGTATCAAGCACCTCAAGAAATGCGCAGTAAATGGAAGAACCGTGCGCAGAAAATTGTACGAAGAGGTGTTGGGGCAAAACGTCTTGACCATGTAACAACATTAACACCAAATACGCCTGCTGATCGTGAATTTTATCAAAGTATCGGGTTTAGATATCATGAGGGAATTTTTACTTCGGTAGAAGAAAAAGAAATGGCAGCATGGTTAGCAGTAAGTAATTTGTCGCATGATATTGCTTTCTTATCGCCGGGTGAGAATGTGCCTCGCGGAGGTCTACACCATGTCTGTTATGCGGTTGATAGCCGTGAGGAAGTATTGTTGGCTGCTGATACGTTAATCGATTACGGCTATAAGCTAGAAGGTGGACCTGAGCGCCATGCATTAGCAGAAGGTTTCTATCTTTATGTAAGAGAGCCAGGTGGAAACTTAATCGAATTATATGCTCTATCACACTTAATTTTTGCACCTGATTGGGGACCGGTAAAATGGAAAATTAACGAGAATCCAAATAGTGCATGGAGCGATACGAACATCATGATCCCACTTGATGATAAAGGAATTACATCAAGTAGATAGACACAAATTGAAATGGAGGGAATGGTATGTGGTACTTTTGGCCGGAAAATTACATGTGGTCCTACCAAGTAAATCGTATCATTGGACATACAGTTTATGGTGGTAGTCAATTTAGTGAATGTATTCAAACTGCTGAGCGCATCAAGCTTGGAGATTACAATAGCTGGTATACAGAATGGAACCGCATAGGAGACCGTGTGTTGGCTCAAGCGAATGAAGCTGTGCTGAATGAAAACCTAGAAACTGCAAGAGTACATTATTTGCGTGCGGCAGACTATATTCGATTAGCAGAATTTTTCCTTCAGCCTGATGATCCTAGAAAGCTTGCAACCTATCAAAAAGGAATTGAGGCATTTAAAAAAGGTGCGGCACTATTGCCAAACCCACCTAAGCTAATCCAAATTCCCTATGAGGACTCCTATTTACCAGGATATTTTTATAAAAGCCCAAAAGGAGATAAGTCACCAGCTGTTGTGATGTTTGGTGGGCTGGATTCTACTGCTGAAGAAATGTATTTTGCGCTTGCTCCATATTTATTAGAACGCGGAATTAGTCTCATTGCAGTTGATGGGCCAGGTCAAGGTGCAGCATTACGTCTGAATAATATTCCATCAAGATATGATTATGAAGTAGCTGGAACAGCTGTTATGGATTGGGCGATTGGGCAACCGGAAATCGATCCAGATCGAATTGGAATTATGGCTTGGTCTATGGGAGGGTACATGGCAGCACGAACGGCTGCTTTTGAACCTCGTTACAAGGTCTGTGGCATTTTTAGTGCCGTCTATGATTACAGTGAAATGTGGGAAAATAGGCCTGATGATCATCCGCTAGCCAATATTCTTAAGCATGTGGTAGGCGCTGAAACGATGGCAGAAGCACGAGAAAAATTAAAAAAGTATCATTTGCGGGATGTTGCCGAAAAGATTCAATGTCCAACATTTATTTTACATGGAGCAGAGGATCGACAGGCCAATGTAGACCATGCCTATCGGGTATACAACGCGTTAAAGTGTCCAAAGTCGATACATATCGTACCTACTGGACAAACGGGTGATCCCCATTGCCAAGCGGATAACCATACTCAATCTTTCATTTTGTTTGACTGGTTGAAAAATAATTTGTAAAAGCAAAAAAAGTTCCTCCTTTGTTTGAACTGTATTGAAAATTTGAAATATCGGGGGGATTTCCCTCCGATAACAGTATACTAATCACTTATGAACATGTATAAGTAAGATATAACTAGCAGCTTCCTCAAAGTTTTTGTTAAAATATTTAAAAGATTAGAAATACAAATTTCGACCATTTTCTCTCATTACAGTTTTAGCATTAAAAGGGGGACGTGTTTTTATGAAAATTGATAGACAAATTATGAATACAATCAAGCAGATAACTAGAAATAAAAGTTTTCAATTAAATAACCACATTCATTCTCTAATGGTTTTTAATCCTGAAGGTATGTTTTTGGGGGAATTTGAGTTTGGTGAAGAGGGGTATCGCCAACATCATTTTCAAAAAGAGGATTTTGAATTAATTCGTAAACAGGTTATAGGTAAAAATAAAATTGGATTTTTAAAAATTGAACGACTAAATACGTGGATGTATTTTAGTCCTGTCCAAATTGATCGTACCGTTGAATGTTATATCAGCTGTTTTTGTGAGCGTGTAGAGGATAAAATGTTCATGCAAATGCTTTCTTTATTATCGGAGTTAATCAGCACAAAATTTCGAACATACAGGAGCGTTGCATCTGATTTCCTGGATAGTATCTATCAGCGTCAGCTGTGTCATCACTTTTCTGAAGGGTATATGACAGTTGATAGAGATGGGTATATTCGATATTTAAACCCTGCAGGTTCAAACATTTTAGGACTAGATGCTGAACTGATTACTGGAACAAAATTAGATGAACATGCGGATTTTTCTATTAATATACTGGATTCACTTGAAAGAAAAGAGAGTTTGAATGATGAAGAAATATTTGTAAAGACAGCAAAAGCATCTCATCATCTTGTGAAAACAGTCATCCCACTCATAAGTGAATACGATGAGCCATTAGGAATACTTGTGATTTTTAAAGAAATGACAAGCATGAGAAAAATGGTAAACGATATTGTTGGATCAAATGCAAACTTCCAATTTGACCATATATTACATCGCAGTGAAAAAATGAAACGATTGATCCTGTTAGCCAAGCGTGCAGCACATAATGATTCAAATATTTTAATCGAAGGTGAAAGTGGGACGGGAAAGGAATTACTTGTACAAGCCATCCATAATCATAGTAGTCGTCGTAACGGTCCATTTGTGGCAATTGATTGTTCGTCAATTCCTCGTGAATTAATTGAAAGTGAACTTTTTGGATATGTAGAGGGTTCTTTTACAGGTGCACGAAAAGGTGGTAGGATGGGGAAATTTGAATTAGCGAACGGTGGAACCGTTTTTCTAGATGAGATAGGTGAAATGCCGTTAGAAATGCAGGCGCGTTTGCTTCGAGTGATCCAGAATAGAAAAGTTATTCGAGTAGGAGGAAACGAAGAAATTCCAATTGATATCCGAATAATTGCAGCTACGAATAGAGATTTGGAAGTGGAAGTAAGCAACAATAATTTTCGATTAGATCTATTCTACCGTTTGAATGTCATCCATCTGTCAGTACCACCACTCAGAGAAAGAATAGGAGATATACCTCTTCTCGTTCAAGCTTTTGCAAAAAAAGCTGCCAGGAGAGAACGAAAAGAAGTGCCAAATATAACGAGTGAAGCAATGGAAGTATTAGAAAGTTACAATTGGCCAGGGAATGTTAGGGAGTTAGAAAATGCAATTGAACGTGCAGTCGTATTGACAAATGGAGAGATTGGAAAAGATATATTACCTGAAAGAGTATTTAGAAGCAGTAACAGTTTAAGTAGCCAAAGTTCGATAAATAACGAATATGAAAGCAGTCCTATAAACCCTAACTCCTTAAAAAGTGTAGAGCATCAAGCGATTATTGAAGCGATTCGTGAAAGTAATGGGAACATCACGCGAGCTGCGAAAAAATTGGGAATCTCAAGGACTACTTTATATTCACGTCTGAAAAAAGCAAATTATGATTTACAACCAGATGCAAGATTTGTGAAGGAAGATCATCAAGTTCGTTCATGAGATGAGAAGGTTCCATCACGCAAAATGATAGTTTTTTAATACTTGATTAAGGCACTTTAAGAATTCCTTCATAACAATGGACTGATGCTTTTGTTTCGAAATGATGTTAATTAGATAAGAATCCATAAAATGGTTGTCGAAAAAAGGGATTGGAATGATATCACCGTTTACAACTAGAGGATCGTTTTTAATCCAAAATTCAGTGTAGATTCCAGCAGCAATGTTGTTAGCAATCAGTTTTTTGACTACATCATGATTATTGGAGCTAAAGACAATATTTCCGTTTCCGTAGTTTGCAAACAGGGTATTCCAAAAAATTTGCGACAGTTCCTCATTTCGAACAACTAATGGCTGCTCAAGTAATTCTTCAGGGGTAATGACCTGATTGTATGCTAAGGGAGAATGTTTGCTCACACATACCATCAATTTTGATTGCAAAAGAATATGGGAGGTAATTCTTGAATCCATTGCTTTAAAGGTTTGATTATTACCAAGAATAAGGCCAATATCAAACTGATTATTTTTGACTGATTTAATGATTTCATGTGTTTCATTTTCCTGAATGGTGATTTGGACTTGTGGAAATTCCTTTTTAAAGGTATAAAGCACTTCAGGTAAAAAGGTTGAAAAGTAGATGGTTGCAGCCGTTATTTTTAATTCACCAGAAAGTCTTTCAGATTTTTGGCCTAAGTCTTTTAATTCCATCACTTTATTCATGATTTCATAAGATAATTTTAAGGCAGTTTTCCCTTGTTCAGTGGATTTGCTACCAGATCTTGAACGTTCGAAAATAACAATGCCGAGTTCAGATTCCAAACTTGCAATAGCTTGACTAATCGCAGAGTGTGAAACATGCAAGTTTTCTGCTGCTTTAGAAATGGTTCCTACTTCGGCAACTTCGATAATATATTGGATTTGTTCTAAATTCATGGTCAGATCGACTCCTTTTACGGGGGCTCCTTTTCTATACTCTTATTGTAATTACTACTTACAGATATGTAAATAATGTTAACTTTTCTTGGGTAAAAGACAGTTGTAAGATCTATATAAAGAATGATTGAAAATTCAATAAAATGAAAGCGTTACAATACGGAGGTGTTCCGAAAATGCCAAGCATTGACTTAACAAATAAGGTCGCATTGATTACTGGTGGGGGAAATGGACTAGGAAAACGAACAGCTCTTACCCTGTCAGAATGTGGAGCAACTGTTATAGTTGCTGACATTCAAGCTGGAAATGCAAATAATGTACGCGATGAAATTGGAAATATGGGACGGGTAGCAGAATCGATACAAGTAGATGTAACTCAAGAATCTGATGTAACTAGTATGGTAGAATTTGCACTTCATCACTTTGGTAGAGTGGATATTCTAGTAAATTGCGCTGGAGTTAGTAATAATAAGCCTTTTATCGAGAATAGTGTCCAGGATTGGAATCGCATTTTTGATATTAATGTTAAAGGGGTGTTTCTCGGGATTCGAGAGGTATTACCACACATGATTGAACAAAAATCGGGAAAGATCGTTAATTTTTCATCGATGGTTGGAAAAGAAGCGTTTGGCAACAACGTCCCATATTCGGCAAGTAAATTCGCCGTTATGGGTATCACTCAAGGCGTTGCGAAAGAGGTTGCCAAACATAACATTAATGTTAACGCCGTATGTCCTGGTATCGTATTGACGGATTTAATGGACCGAGAGATGGTGAACATGGCTAACCTACAAGGAGTTACTAAGGAAGACATTATTCAGAAGTTTCTTGATGAAATCCCATTGCAAAGATTTCAAACTCCAGAAGATATTGCAGGTGTCGTAGCTTTCCTTTGCTCTGATATGGCTGAAAACATGACAGGGCAAGGTATTAACGTTACTGGTGGGTTAATGCTTCACTAATAGTTGTACTTACTAGATTTTCATAAATTTTTTATCTAAACCAAAATAAAGGGGGAAGAAAAGTGGAATCTATTCGTAAGAAGGAAACAAGAGTAGACGAAGTTTTAGCAAAATTGGAAGAAGGTCTTAAAAATGGAGAGGTCCCAGTTGCATTATACGGTGACGAGGATGTGTACAAAGCAGAGTTAGACCGAATTTATGGGCGTTCTTGGTTGATCCTTGGTTTAGAAAGCGAGATTCCTAATAAAGGAGATTATATGCTTCGCTATCTCGGTGAGGATGAAGTGATTGTGACTCGGGATGAATCAGGAGAAGTAAGAGTCATGTTAAACCATTGTCGCCATCGTGGAACCCCAGTTTGTAGAGATATGAAAGGAAATTCATCACATTTCGTATGTGGTTATCACGGCTGGATTTATAAGAATAGCGGGAAATGGATTGCTGCACCACATAAGAATCAAAGTTATAAATGTTTAGATGGAGATGAATGGGGGCTATTGCAGGCGAAGGTAGAAGTAAGATGGGGGTTAATTTTTACTAATGTTGATCCTAATGCTCCAACATTAGAGGAATTTTTAGGCGATGCTGCGTTCTTCTATGATTTATTCTTAGGTCTTGATTCCAGAGGTTTACGCGTATTAGGTGAACCTAGTAATTACATTATGAAAAAGAACTGGAAAATGGGTCTTGAAAATGCAATTGGTGATTGCTACCATATTTTCTCTGGTCATACTTCAATGGTCGACATCGAGATGTTGCCTCCTGTACACAAACTGTCTCCTAATTATACAACTTGGCATACTGAAGGAAATGGAACTGGAATCATGTGTAAAGAATTAGATAGTGTACCTGGCTTTAAGCCAGAACACACTAAATTTAATGGATATACACCAGAGATATTGGATTTATTTGATAAAAAATTATTAAACGACCGTCATATGAGATTTTTAAACGATTATCATCCGTTCATCATTGGGCATTTCCCTAACGCATATATCTTTAGATGGTATTCTCCAGATCCGATGACGGGGAATATAGCGACATTCTATCAATTAAGAATTATGCAGCCTAGAGGTGCTGGTGAGACTGAGGTTTGTAACATCATGTTCAATTATGCGATTGAGCCAGAAGAAAATGCTAAGCTTGCCTATCAAGGTGGGTTGCTAATGATGGGTGCGGCTGGTTTCCTTGATATGGATGATGGTGCGAACTGGGAAGGTTCTGCAACGGCAGGAAAGACTCTTTTTGCTAGAAAACGTGAGATGAATTTAAACTATCAAATGGGAATGAATGACATTGGGACAGATGTGCCGGAATACTTTGATCCGTCTCTTGCGATTAAAGGTCAGAGAAATACAACAAATGATGCCAATCTACGTAATTTCCAAATAAATTATCTGCGGATGATGAAAGAAGAGGAGAGTGAGAAGTAATGAAAAGCTTACACATGAGTTCTTCACCTGCTGAGAAAAGCTTTCTTCCTGGGAAGGTTTCAAGAGAGGTACTTGATGAAGTTCGTGATTTTCTAGATTATGAGGCAATGCTTCTAGACGATTATCATCTTCTTTGGCAATGGTTTAACTTATTGACCGATGACTTTTTATATGAAGTGCCAGTCCGTGTTGCTCGTGAAAGACATTCAAATCAGTCCTTGTTCCCAGAAGGTTCCTACCATCAACAAGATAATAAATTTTTTATATTAAAGCGACTTGAGCGTTTAGAAACGGAAAAGGCCTGGGCTGAAGAGTCGCCTTCACGACTACGACGTGTATTATCGGGAGTCATTGTCATGCCTGGTGATGATGAAAATCACTATCTTGTCAGAAGCTCATTTATCCTTTACAGAGGTAGAGATAAAGTAGATGGCGATATCCTGGCAGGTCAACGACATGATATCCTTCGTCGGGATGAAAATGGAGGGTTAAAACTGGCGCGTAGAACTGTTTATTTGGACCATACGACCCTTCCAACTCGAAATCTAGGATTTTTCTTCTAGTAATATACAAATTAAAAAATGGGAGGGGATAATGTGAGCGAAGCAATGTCTTATGACAAAAGTACATTAGAACGATTATCCAATGAATTTGCAATGGTGTATTTCGGAAAAGTTAAGACTGGAAATGGCGAACGGTTATTAATTCAGGATACTGATGATAATCAAGTTTTACTTGATCCAGTGGTATTAGCGGCAATTGTAGCTTTAGATGATGACTTATTATCGAAAATTGTTGAGAAATCTCAAGAATAAGTCTTGTTCTTAGGATTGAGGAGTAGATACAAGATACGATTTTTAACGTGTTTACTCCTCTTCTACAAATGAACAGTAGTGAAGTTCAGTCTTTTATGTAAATTTAATTTACATATTAACAACTAATGTAAATGTAAATTATTATTTTGGGGGTTAATGCTATGTTTTCTAAGAAAATCCGTATTCAATTTGTGGATACAGATTTAACACAGCGAATTCATTACAGTTCCATTTTTCGATTTTTTGAAACGCTTGATCATGAATTTTTTAAAGACATCGGTTATTCCTATACCAAACTTTTTGAGCTGGGCTTTGAATTACCGAGGGTACATGTAGAGTGCAATTACATGGGGAATATTGTGTATGACGATGAACTAGTAGGACAAATTTCAATTGCCAAGATTGGAAATTCCTCATTCACGTATTCCATCCAGTTTTTCAAAGGGGAACAGCTAGCCATTAGAGGCAGCATGACAATTGTATTCATTACGACCGATGGGAAAAAGGTAGCCATCCCTGACTTTGTCAAAAAAGAACTCGAGAAACATCTTGAACCAGTTAATGTAAAATGATGGAGCACTAAGCAAGTATTAATAAATAAGTAAAGGATGGTGTGTGATATGGAGTTTATAAAAAGTTATAAGGGTTATATTTTTATCGCAAGTTTATTCTGGTGTTTCACAATGCTTGTTGCTTGCTCGGATAAAGAATCGAGTACATCAAATGGAGATGAGAATGAATCGATTGTCCTTAAGACAACCATTCAAACACCACAGGTAGCGCTTTTATCAAAAGGATTTGATGCTTATTTGGATGCAATTGAAGAAGAAAGCGATGGGAGAATAAAGTTTGAACGCTATTACTCTGAATCACTCGCAAAAACAGCAGATGTACTGGATGCTCTTTCAGCAGGAATAGCTGATGTTGGTGTAATTGTGCCTCCTTTAGTAGAAAGTAAAATTCCTTTAAATAATGTTGGGCATTCTCCAGCGGTGTACGAAAATGTCTGGGCAGGTTCAAAGGCTCATTATGAATTATATGAAAATAATCCTGAACTAAATGAAGAGTTGGAGAAGAACGGGGTTACATTTGGTGGACAGTTAGCCGTTGCCTCGTCTTATGTATTTACAAAAGAACCTATTAAAAGCTCTGCTGATTTGAAAGGTTTGAGAATGGTGGCGCTAGGTGATCACGGTATTTTGGCTCAGGAACTTGGTGCAGTACCAGTTTCGATTCCTTCAACGGAAACGTTTGAAGCCTTACAGCGTGGTACGGTTGATGGTGTGTTTTTTAACTTAACAACGGCTACAACTTATAACTATGAAGAGGTTGCAGGTCATGTGTATAAGCTGCCGATTGGAGGAGTAGCACTCTTAATTGGGATTGGGAAAGATAAATTTGATTCTTTACCAAAAGACCTGCAAGAAATCATAAAAGAAGTAGGGAAGAATCAAGCAGATGAATTCCATCGAATCTATCAAACAGAAGGTGATAAAGTAGCACTTGAAAAAATCGAAGCGGCAAATGGGACTGTAACTGAAGCTACACCTGAGGATATAAAAGAACTAAAGGAAATCGCCAAAAATGTGATTTGGAAAAAGTGGGTAGAAAAAAATGGTTCATCTTCACAAAAGATCTTAGATCAATTTGTGGAATTATCCGAGAAATATGAAAAAGAAAACCCGTTTAAAGGGGAATAAAGTATGGGCATCATTCGCTTTATTCATTTGATTGATCATGCTCAGCAAAAAATAGAAAAGGTTCTTTTATTTCTGGGTGCTGTGTTAACCATTTTTATGATGTTCCTTATCACACTAGATGTGATTTTACGAAAACTAGGCCATCCAATCCAAGGAACATTTGAGTTGGTACAGGTTCTTACAGTTGGCATTGTTTTTCTCGGTGCTGCTTATGTTCAGAGTATAAAAGGTCATGTCTTTATTGAAGTAGCTACTGACAAACTTCCAAAGAAAATACAGCAAGCGTTGGATTTCTTTGGGTACCTCATTGGGATTGCCGTTTGTGTTGTAATTACCTGGCAATCTGGTATAGGTGTATGGGATTCACTTGTAATGAATGAGGTTGCAGCTGGAATTGCTAAGATTCCTCTTTGGCCTGCTAAAATTGTAATTTTTATTGGAATGGCATTACTTTCAATCCGATTACTCTTAGATATTGTCTATTATTTATTTCCTAGATTGCGAGACCATCAACCGATTACACAAATGAACACAGATGAATTTAAATCTAATAACCAACTTGAAGAAGGTGTGAAACTTTGATGATGACACCTGAAATGATCGGATGGATCGGAATTGTCGTTTTGGTAATTTTACTTTTGTTAAGAGTGCCTGTTGCTTATGTTCTTACTTTTGTTGGTCTGGTAGGTTATTGGATTATTGCAGGTCCACAAGCAGCTATGAAAATTGCAGGAATGGTTCCATATTCAACGATGGCGAATTATACATTTAGTGTTGTTCCACTGTTTTTACTAATGGGGTATTTTGCCTTTCATGCTGGATTAGCATCAGATATGTTCAAAACAGGTAAAACATGGCTAGGTCATATTCCAGGTGGTCTTGGCCATGCAACCATCATGGGCGGTGCAGCATTTGGTGCTGTAAGTGGTTCTGGAATTGCTTCAACAGCTACGTTAGCAAGAATCACGGCACCGGAGATGATTCAAAATGGGGTCGATAAAAATCTAGCATATGGTGTTGTAGCTTCAGCGGGTCCGCTTGCATCGATGATTCCGCCAAGTATGATGATGGTGATTTATGCCATTATAACGGAAACATCAATTGCAAAATTATTTGTAGCAGGAATTATACCAGGACTATTAATTGCAGCATGTTACATGGTAATGGTTTTTGTAAGGGTAAAAATTACACCAACCCTAGCGCCACCGATCGAGAAGAGGCCACTAAATGAGAGAGTGAAATCACTAAAGTATACATGGGGAATTTTTATTCTGGCACTAGTTATTATTGGAGGTATATATTCTGGTCTCTTTACCCCGACTGAGGCAGGCGGAATTGGAGCATTTGCAGCGTTTATCATGGCTCTTTGTTTAAAGCGGATCAATAAAGAGGTAATGAAAGATTCACTAGCTGAGACACTGAAAACGACTAGCATGGTTTTTCTAATCGTCGTAGGCTCCATGATTTTTGGTTATTTTTTAGGAATTACGCGGATTCCATTTATGCTTTCTGAGGTTTTAACGAGTCTACCAGTTCCTCCAATCGTGATTATTATCGGTATTGTTCTAATGTATCTGTTACTTGGAATGTTTATCGACATGATTTCAGCCATGTTTTTAACATTGCCGATTATTTTTCCAGCAGTATTAAGTCTTGGATATGATCCAATTTGGTTTGGAATTTTGATTGTATTTTTGACAGAGGTAGCTTTAGTAACACCACCATTAGGATTGAGTTTATTTGTTATTAAAGGGGCAATCCCAAATAGTGAACTACGAGACGTTATTAAAGGAAGTATCCCATTTATCGTTGTAGATCTCATTATCTTAATTATTTTAATTGCTTTCCCACAAATTACGCTCTTTTTACCAGGCCAAATGAAATAATCATCAACCATTTAGTAGGGAGGTGATGGATGACTAGGCTTGTGTGAAGGAAATCTTAGTAATCATTTACTATTTTCATAATTTTAAATAATAAGGAGGAAATTTAATTATGGCAAAGAGAAAAATCATTGTAACTGTTGCACCAACTAGTAACTTTCACGGGAAGGAAGCAAATCCTGCTCTCCCTGAACAACCAAAGGAAATCGCGGAAGAAGTATACCGCTGTCTAAATGCAGGTGCAGCGGTTGCTCATATTCATGCTAGGGATTCAAAAGGTGTTCCAACTAACGATGTAAATGTATTCAAAGAAATTAAGGCTGAAATTACTGCTAAAAGCGATATTATTACACAGTTTAGTACTGCGCCTGCGATGGTCCCTGAGAGCCATATTGATGATGGATTACAGGTGTTAGATGCAGAACCAGAAATGGCTTCACTTGATTGTGGATTGATGCAGGCTTATACGCCTAACTTTGTAAAACCTACTTTATGGGACCGCGACTGGCTAATTAAAGCAGCAAAGAAAATGCAGGAAAAAAATATTAAACCTGAATTAGAAATCTTTAACCATGCCCAGCTAGAAGATGTTATTAACATCTTTATGCCAATGGGGATTATTGATGCCCCAGCTTCATTTAATTTCGTATTTGGTATGCAGAAGATCAATCAAGGGTCAATTCAATTTAGTATGGAAAACTTAACCCATATGGTTCGTAAATTACCGCAAGGCGTTTATTTCGGTGCAATGGGAATCGCTGCACAGCAGCATCAAGCAACAATCTCTTCACTTCTATTAGGTGGAAATGTTCGAGTTGGATTTGAAGACAATATTTATTTTAGAAAAGGAGAGCTTGCAAAAAGCAATGCTCAACTTGTTGAGAGAATTGTGGGCATTGCGACTGATTTAGGTTATGAAATTGCTACTCCTGATGAAGCACGTGAAATGCTTGGGATTAAAAAAGTGGAAGCCTCAAAAAGTGTCTAACTTTAATGAGTGTAGACATATAAAATTCTAGTAAAATTACGGGGAGTGAAATCAACTTACGACTACATTAACATCACTATATAAGTTCACTCCCTTTTTTAATAGGTATAGGAGGAACAACAGAATGAAGTTGTATGATCTAAGTTCATATTGGGAAGCAAATCCAATGGCAGAGCCATGGAGATTAAATGTAGAATTTTCAAGTAGTGAAGAACAAGCAGAGCTTATGGCAGAACGATTAGGACTTGATACTGATGATTTTCAGGACCGTATGGCAATGTCTGGAGAACATGTTAGTGGGGAATTTCTTTTCCATGTAGGTACACATGTTGATGCACCGTTCCACTTTGGACCTTTATGTGAAGGGGAGCGAGCAAAAACGATTGATGAGTTGCCGTTAGATGATTTTTACGGCGATGGGGTTGTTTTAGATATGAGACATAAGGAGCCAAGAAGCGGCATTAATGTTGAGGATGTTAAGGCAGCGCTTGAGGAAATGAATTATACCATTAAACCAAAAGATATAGTCTTAATTATGACAGGCTTCGATAAACATATATATACGGAAAAATATTTAAAAGACCAACCCGGCATGACAGGAGAAGCGACTGAATGGCTTATTGATCAGGGAGTAAAACTGATGGGGATTGATGCTTATACATTCGATCGTCCCTTTGGGGCAATGGTTGAGTCAGTAAAAGCAGGAGATAAGAGTGCTTTATTTCCAGCTCATTTTTTGGGGAGGAAAAAAGAATATTATCACATTGAGAAACTAGCAAACTTAGATAAACTTCCAAAAAGACATGGATTTAAATTCTGTGCATTCCCGACAAAAGTAAAGGGTGGAACGGCGGGCTCTGTACGTGCAGTTGCGATGATTGAAGAATAGAAACATTGTAATGATCGAACGGAATTTTAAAAGGCTAAGGGAAGTCATTGGAGGCAAATTCCAATAATATCCCTGGCCTTTTAATATACATTGGATTTTTATCCTTCTTGAAATTCCTCACCAAGGAACTGCAGCAAAGCCCGGACCGCAAAGGATTGGTACCTGTCTTTTTTAGTTATGACAACGAGCTCCCACATCGGGGGAGAGTCTAGTGGGATCATGTTAATTTGGGTTCCATCCATTTTGAAATAGATGGATTTTGGCAAAAGAGTAATCCCGAGTTGGGCAATAACGAGTTCTGTTATCAAGTCCCATTGTGAACTTACATAAGCAATTTTAGGAGAAAATCCGGCATGTTGACAATGTTGAATGATCAAGTTATGTAAGGCAAATTCTTGATTAAAGAGAATAAAAGATTCATATTCAAGTTGTTCTAGTTTAACAGATTTCTCATTCGCAAATAGATGCGACGGATGAGTGAAAAGCGTAAATTCTTCCTTGATGAATGGGTGAACCATAAATTTATTGTGATCTGTTGGGTTTACGACAATACCCACGTCTACTTGCCCCTCATCGACTAAATGTTCAATCCGTTTGGCTCCAAGTTCGATTAATTCTAACGATACCTGAGAATGCTGCATACCAAATTTTTGGGCAATCGTTGGAAAGAAAAGTGTGCCAATTAAGGGAGGAATCCCAATTTTAATGTTTCCGGTTGGTAGGTTCATTAAATCATCTAATAAAGTATGAAGTTCATTGGTGGCACCTAGGATTTTAGATGCTTGTCTATACACAATTTTACCGGCATCCGTTAAGATCAATTTTCTAGTTGAGCGTTCAAATAGTTCAACCTTAAGTTCCGTTTCTAATTTTTTGATGGACTTACTCAAGGTGGGTTGCGAAATATAGGTGTTAACCGCTGCTTTGGTAAAACTTCCGTAATCGACAACTTCCATAAGGTAGCATAGGTCTTTTAACTCCATTGGTCCTCCTTATATTCCAATACGTAATATAGTTTATTCTTATTATTCATTTTACGGATAAATTGGACTGTTGTAAAATTTTATTAAGAAGATAATGAAAATTTAGAAATGACTAAAGTTAACGGACAAATTGTCTTACTTTTATATAACAGGAGGGGTAGAAAATGAAAACAATCTTTACAAGCTTTGAAGAAGCTGTAAGCGATATCAAAGGCGGGATGACACTGATGGTAGGTGGCTTCGGTCTTGTTGGTATTCCAGAAAATCTAATACTTGGACTTCGTAAAACAAACGTAAAGGATCTAACCGTAATTTCGAATAACTGTGGAGTAGATGACTGGGGACTTGGGATCCTTTTACAAAATAAACAAATCAAAAAGATGATTTCTTCATATGTAGGGGAAAACAAGGAGTTTGAAAGACAGGTTTTAAGCGGGGAATTAGAGGTTCAACTCGTACCTCAAGGATCATTAGCAGAGAAAATTCGTGCAGGGGGAGCGGGAATTCCTGCATTTTACACGCCGGCAGGAGTAGGAACTCCAATTGCAGAAGGACGCGAAACGAGAGAGTTCAACGGAAAAGAATATTTATTGGAAGAAGGATTAACAGCGGATTTTAGTTTAGTAAAGGCATGGAAAGCGGATAAACTAGGAAATTTAGTTTATCGTAAAACAGCACAAAACTTTAATCCCATGATGGCGGCTGCGGGAAAGGTCACTATTGCTGAGGTAGAAGAGATTGTTGAGGTTGGTGAACTTGACCCTAATGAAATTCACACACCAAGTATTTATGTTCAAGGTTTGATTGTTGGTAAGCATGAAAAACGAATTGAGCGTTTAACTGTTAGAGACTAAGGGAGGTAATTGGATGTCTAATAACGTAAGAGTGCAAATTGCACAAAGGGCGGAGCTGGAAATTCAAGATGGAAATTATGTGAATCTGGGAATCGGAATGCCGACGATGGTGGCAAATTATATTTCTGACAATAAACATGTGGTTTTACAATCGGAAAATGGTTTATTAGGAATTGGGCCATATCCTAAGAAGGAAGAGGTCGACCCCGATTTGATCAATGCTGGAAAAGAGACTGTCACAGCAATGACAGGTGCAAGCTTTTTTAGCAGTGCCGAATCATTCGCGATGATTCGCGGAGGCCATATCGACATTGCTATATTAGGTGGGATGGAAGTGGCTGAGAATGGGGATTTGGCCAACTGGATGATTCCGGGAAAGATGATCAAAGGCATGGGCGGTGCGATGGATTTAGTTCACGGTGCGAAAAAGACGATTGTCATTATGGAGCATGTAAATAAGCATGGACAGCCAAAAATTCTAAAAAAGTGTAGCCTTCCACTCACAGGTCAAAAAGTAGTCGATCGAATTATTACGGATAGAGCTGTAATCGATGTGACGGAGAATGGGTTGAAATTAGTTGAGGTGGCAAAAGGGTATAGTGTTCAGGATGTAGTTGAATCAACTGAAGCGGAATTGAGTGTTTCAGACGATGTAAAAATTGAGGCTTATTAATTGAATGGTGAAAACCTCCAAACGTTTGGGTTTGGAGGTTTTTCTATACAAAAGATTAGAGAATAAAAGTAATATATGGTTAAATAATGGATATGCATATTATAAAAATAGGTGAGGACATGATTCGCAATATACAACTAGAAGACAGAATAAAGGAAGATAATTATAAAGTATTCGCTTTGCTCAGCAATTATTTAAATAACGCACCCGATTTTGTTGATCGAGAACAAGTCGAGGAGATTGCTAAAAGTGGTGTATCTTATGAATATGCGTTTGGTGTAATATTAGCTGCTGCGTTTGGATTAGATATTGTAGATAATCCTAATGATAAAGAATTGTTTACTAACTATTTTAAAAAGATGTTTCATCAACTTGATGTAAACGAGTATTCGAATAATCTCTACTATAAGAATATCAAGATTCCTACGATAAAAATCGGTAATAGTGAATTAAAATATGAAACATATAAACCGTTCGAAGGATTTGTTTGTGATGATATTATCCAAACAAATGAGGGTAGACAGATACTGCAAATTGGTTTTTTTGAGACTGAATTTTCTTTTCCCGCGGTATTAGAAAATGGGCGTATTTGGATGACGATTACACCAAATTAAATCGAAACGATGAAGGAAGCTGTTGAAAAGGCTTCTGGTAACGTCCTTACTTATGGACTCGGACTTGGTTACTATGCCTATATGGTATCGGAAAAACCGAATGTTGAAAGTGTCACGATCGTTGATAGCAATGAAGATGTGATTGATTTATTTCAGACCTACATTTTACCTCAATTTACAAATGCCAAAAAGATTAAGATCATTAAAGAAGATGCGTTTGAATATGCACGGGAAAGGATGCCAAAGGGGAACTATGATTTCGTGTTTACAGATTTGTGGCATGATGTGTCAGATGGGATTGACATGTATGTAGAAATGAAAAAGTATGAAAAAACATGTCCTACCACTGAATTTTCTTATTGGATCGAGAAGTCGATATTGTGTTATATGTAGTGTGATACGTTTAACCAGTGGGGTATTCTCGATCCCACTGGTTGTTAGTTGAGGCCATTTAGGTGGGGCACAAAGACGTTTTTCACGGGAAGTGGCCATATTATTAAAAATATCTATTCAACAATTGTAATAATCGGTGGCTTATGTAAGTATTGAAATAGATTTGGACCGTCTGCTTCCGCTTCTCTTGCTTCTGGGCTTGAAAAGGCTTCAGTTAGTTTTTCTATATTTTCAAACTCTAAGACAGTTATTAGATAAAGGTTTAAATTTGTATTTTGAGAATCAAGTACACGATGAACAGAATCTTTTATTATGTTTGGGATTTTACGGCCTAATGGAACATGAACATCATAATAATGTTTATCAAAAGCCTCTTTATCCTTTGGTTCCTCATACATTATGATCATTTTCGCCAAATCATCCACTCCTTTTTTACTATTTCTAGTAGAATATATTCCTTTTTCCGGAGATTATTCTTTGGTTATTTTTTATTAAGAATCAACAGTCTGGAAGTAAAATGTAAAATGCATTTTTAAAAGAATAAAAATGCTTTTCCTCGACCATGGACTACAGTAGCAGTCCCTTTTTGGTTTTTTTTTCACCCCTTTGAAAATCCCTTAGCATTCCTACCAATAACTTGGTGAATCTATTAGTAGGAGGGATTGAATATGGGAATTCGAATTTTATTACTATTAACTCTCATCTTTTGTCATTTTTCAATGATAGCAAGTGCGGAAGTACCACTGACCGCTGCATTTATACGTGATCACCAGTTGTGGATCAAAACAGGTGATCGAGAAATCCAAATTACAAAAGACCGTTATGTGTATTCTCCGAAATGGTCATTTGATGGCCGTTTTATTGGTTTTATTGATGGTGATGAAAAGGGCGAAAAATCGGATTTGTTCATATATGATACAAAGGAAAAGGAGATTTACCAACCTTATGTAAGGGTTATTACATCTGATTTTAAATGGTCCCCGATTAAAAATCAGTTGGCCTACACTGATCACGGGCTATTAAATGTCACAAAAATAAAAAATGGTAGGCCACAAGGATTTGAAAATGTCTCACTAGGAGTGGCTGGGTTTGAGTGGTTTCCAAACGGGAAAGAATTTATTGTTTCCTCTCAATCTAACTTACTTCCTACAGGGTGGAGCCCTATCCCACTCTTTAGAATTCCAGTAGATGCAAATCTTGCGAAAGAAAAAATGAAGCATTTTTATACGATTCAAACAAAAGAACCTGATTTGTTTGGGATTGATGCTGATTATTTTAAATGGAGTACAGATGGAAAATGGGTAAGCTTTTTACTGATACCTACAGCTTCTTGGTCTATGGATAGCAACACGTTATGTGTCCTGTCATCACAAGGAGAACATTTTCAGGCAGTAGGAAAAATGTTGGGGTTTAATGATTGGTTTAAGTGGGCGCCAACAACTGACCAATTAGCATACATTTCAGGAGAAGGAAGATTCTTTGTTGAGAACAAGAAAATGAAAGTTGCCGATATCCCAATTATTAAACAGCAGCAGGAGTACACGCCTAATGGATTTGTAGACCTTGATTTGGAATGGTTCTCAAAAGATATGGTTATAGTTACTCGTGCTAAAGAAAATAAGGAGTGGAAAGAAGGACCTGTGCCAACAATGTTCACTACACTTTACGCGATCAACATTAAAACAGGGGAGCAGAAACAAATTTCATTCCCTCGGAAAAATGAAATTGACGAAAAACCTCAAGTGATGGGATCTTACCTTTCTTGGTTCCGAAAGGCGACAGAGCAAAATAAGGGGGATGTATGGGTGAAAAAAGGTGTCAACGGGCAAGAGCAAATCTGGCTTAAAAAAGTGGATTCTGCTCCAACATTTTTTTCGCGGAAAGATGGGACGCGGGGACAGGTACATTGACCCAAGCGGGGACAAGGTACCTGTCCCCCTGACCCGCCTATTTTTTATGACTGGCTTCACCACTGATTCTGCCCGATTATACTTTATAATCTCAAGGAGTTGCTCTGCCATGAAGTGAGGGCTGTACTTAAATCCACTATTGATCCATTCAATTCCTAAAATTGCATATGCTTGATAATTAGCATGAATTTCTCTGTCAATTTTGGGATTGGTGAGCGTGTTATGTAAATCAGATAAAGCAAGTTCCTTTAATACCGTACAGAACTTATTTTGAAATCCTGTTAAGGTACTAGTTTTGACCATATGTGAATAAAAAGTTGCGTATTTATAGACATGGTCAAATATTTTAATTGCTGACGTTGAGAGCTTTTTAATCTCAAACATTTCAACCCCTTTGTATGGTTCTCGATAGGATTGAATCAAAAGGTAGTCGTTTCTGATATTAATATCGAGGCGGCAAAAGCAACAGTTGAAGAAATTAAAGCAATCGGTGGAGACACAATCGCAGTTATGACCAACGTTGCTAGAGAAGAAGACATTCAAAACTTAATTAATACAGCTGTGGATACGTATGGCACAGTAGATATTTTGGTGAATAATGCAGGAATTATGGACAACTTTGAACCAGCTGGAGAAATTATAGATTGGGTCGACGTGAAGTGGACCCAAGCATTTTTGGTACACAGGGACAGGTACAGTGTCCCATGTGATTACTATTTATTTTTTATCATTTTCCTTTGATTCTGTATTATGTTTTACATTTTTTTTAGAATCTTTTTGGTTATTTTTGATATTGCCTTTTGCGTCTACTTTTGAATCCCTTAACATTTTTCATACCTCCATTTTCTGTCTCTCTTTCCACTTATTTTCCCAAGATGAGTTGCTTTTATTCATGTCATAAAAGGTACCATTTATTTTAAAAATAGTGATATTATGTTGTAAGGTTAAGAGGACAGGGAATACAAACAAGTCATTTTTAATGACATTGGTAAACAGTTTCTACTCGATCATATTAAGAGGATCATGAGTTAAATGTAATTTAATGGGTCGCGGTACCTGTCCCTCTGTCCCAGCATGTTGTATACTAGAATAGTATTTTTAGATAGTTAGAGGAGCATGCTGTGATGAATGAGGAATTTCTTTATATTATAATGATTATTGCACTTGGGTATGTTTTGAAACGAATACACGTGTTGAAAGAGAAGGATGGAGAGGTAATTGCTAAGATTATCTTTAAAATTACGCTTCCAGCACTAGTGCTTGTGACGTTCGATCAGATCAAAATCGAAACAAACCTTATTTTAATCCCAGTTATTGTACTGATCTATGGTATTGTTGTTTCATTATTGGGCTTTCTTATTTTTAAAAATGAGGAAAGAGAGCTTAAGGGCTCATTTTTGATGATGTCTTCTGGGTTTAATGTCGGTTTGTTCGCATTTCCGCTTGTATATGCGATTTGGGGAATGACTGGCTTGACATATTTTAGTATGTTTGATGTGGGAACCTCTTTCATCGTCTTTGGGGTCGCCTATATCTTAGGGAGCTACTTTTCAAGGGATGGGTTAAGCTTAAAACCTATTGAAATTGGAAAAAAACTTGTGAAATCAATTCCATTAATGTCTTACGTGTTTGCAAGTATTTTAAATCTCAGTCATATTAAATTACCAGATATGGTGATTGAGGTGGCGAGTACCCTTTCAGCAGCCAATATGCCATTAAGCTTACTATTATTGGGTCTTTACTTGAATTTCAAATTTGAAAAACAGTTTGTAAAACCGATGCTGAAATTTTTAACATTTCGATATGGGGTAGGCTTGCTTGTTGGGGTTACGTTGTTATTTCTGCTTCCGTACGGTGATATGTTTCGCTACACGCTCTTGATTGGTCTGCTACTTCCGGTAGCTTCATCGTCAATTCCGTTTGCGGTCGAGTTTAAATATAGTAACGATAGCATTCGATTAATGGCAACTGCAACGAATATTACCATCTTAGTGAGTATCGTAATTTTATATGTATTTGCGAATTTTATCTAAAAATAGTCCCACTACGGGGAAATTGAAAGGACTGAGCTTGACACTCAGTCCTGTTTTATTTCTTGTTTTTTCATATCAAACATACCTGTTGAAATCTCATTTAGCTTATTAAGAAAACGGTTAAAGCCAAATCCAACAAAAAAGGCGACACTGACCTGAGCATAAGGACCATCAATATTATCAGCGAAGTCAATCATTAAAATGCCACTTTGGATTAGGTTGACAGCGATAACAGCCGTTCCTGTCGCAAACAGTGGAAAGAAAATATACATTATCCAGTGCCGGGGATCAATATATTCGTCATTGATATAATGGGAACAAAACATATATAGATGCCTTAGGGATCCGCCAATGGCGCCGGCGAAAAAATAATACAAAAAGGGTTCAATTTCTGATAACTTAGGATATGTTTCTTCAAACATACCAATCCACAAAGCACCTACAGCTAAAAAACTCCCGAAAAATAAAATGGAAAGGTACGCTAAAATTATGAATTTTAACCAACGTTTCAAGTGATCACCCCAGTTTGTTTATATTATGGGAGGTTTCAAAAAATGTGACTGGGATTAGGTACACTGTTATACTAGAGGCGCTAAAGCTATATGCTAAATGTGTAACTTTTGAGGGTCTCAGTCGTAGGTATGAGGTAGGAATCTGTGAAGGAGTTAATACATATGAAAAATAAAGACAATGGGTTGAAGCCGTTTTTTCAATTGATTTTATCGACGAATATACCAAAGGCAGCGTTAACGGTTGGGTTAATCGGGAGTATTATCACGACATTTGTGGGACTGTCGATACCGTTATTAACGCGGGAACTTGTTGATGGGTTTTCCGGGATTTCCTTGAATGTCAAACTTGTTGCAGTCATTGCAGCCGTGTTTATTTTGCAGGCTGTTATTGATGGGGTATCGACTTACATGCTTGCTGCAGTTGGGCAACGCATTGTAGCGCGCCTCCGTGAAAAGATGTGGGAAAAGCTTATTCGTTTGCCAGTCCGTTATTTTGATAAGCAACAAAGTGGGGAATCTGTGAGCCGAGTCGTAAATGATACAGGCATTGTAAAGGATTTAATCTCACAGCATTTTCCGCAATTTATCACTGGAGTCATTTCAATTATTGGGGCAATTATTATTCTTCTCATCATGGATTGGAAAATGACGCTTCTCATGCTTATTTCGGTGCCGCTTACCATGATCATAATGATGCCACTTGGTAAAAAGATGGCGAGTATTTCACGTGGGTTGCAGGATGAAACCGCAACATTTTCAGGTAAAATTCAACAAACCATTAGTGAGATTCGCTTAATGAAATCATCAACAGCTGAAGGTTTTGAAGAAGAAAAAGGCATAAGCGGGGTTCGAAATCTACTTACCTATGGTTTAAAAGAGGCGAGGATTTTTGCGTTAATCGGTCCGATTATGTACACAATTGTCATGATAGTTATTGTTATTATAATAGGATACGGGGGAATACGCGTAGCAAACGGTACTATGACAACAGGATCTCTCGTTGCCTTTTTGCTTTATCTGTTTCAAATCATTTTCCCCATCACATCATTCGCAATGTTCTTCACTCAACTTCAAAAAGCTAAAGGAGCAACAGAGCGAATTATTGATATCATTGAACTTCCATTAGAGGAAGGGCAAAAAGGAAAAGAAATCGATATTTCAAATTTACCAATTCATGTTGAACATGTATCCTTTGCCTACAGTGAAGAGGAACCGGTTATCCAAGATATTTCATTTGAAGCGAAGCCTGGTCAAATGATCGCTTTTGCTGGACCAAGTGGTGGCGGTAAAACGACGATGTTTGGTTTATTGGAACGTTATTACGAACCAACTTCAGGTGCAATCCGGATTGGGAACACACCGATCGACGAGCTCTCGTTAGAATCATGGCGAAGTCAAATTGGCTATGTCTCTCAGGAAAGCGCAATGATGGCTGGAACCATTCGGGAAAATTTATGCTATGGCTTGAAAAATGCAGTACAAATTACAGATGAACGACTATGGGAAGTTGCAAAAATGGCATATGCCGATGAATTTATTCGTGCCTTTTCAAATGGATTGGATACACAAGTAGGCGAGCGTGGAGTCAAATTATCAGGTGGTCAAAGACAACGAATCGCAATAGCACGAGCATTCCTACGAGATCCCAAAATTCTCATGATGGACGAAGCAACGGCAAGTCTTGATAGCCAATCAGAAAGCATTGTTCAAGAGGCACTCTCACGTCTTATGGAAGGGCGTACCACCTTTGTGATTGCTCACCGATTATCGACGATCGTTGATGCCGATGAAATCATTTTCATTGAAAAAGGAATGGTGACAGGGAAGGGAACGCACCAGGAATTGATTGAGGCGCATGAGTTGTACCGAAGCTTTGCAGAACAGCAACTGACATAAAAATCAAATGATAGTGGCGTAAATAATAGAGTTGGAATGACACCAAAGGGTTCCGATTCCGTGAGTTTTTTAAAAAATGACGTGTGAATGACACACGTCATTTTCCTTTCCCCGTATTTGTTTCCGTGAATTAGCTTATAAGGGACAAATACCAGGCGTGAAAAAAGCAAGTTGGTAAGAACCTTCCCTCTATTATGGAGGGTTTTTTTATTATTTAAAAGTTATACCAGATATTTCCGCCCATTGATAAAGATAATGTTTGATTTTTCAATAGAAAGGCAAACTATAGTCATCCTGATTAAATGGATCATTTTTCGCTTAAGGGAAGGACTGACTTTACTTGAAAGAGAGCGCAGAACAAAGATATTGTACAAATTGCAAAAAGGAGACTACCCACAAATTTAGGGAAGATGCTTTAGAAATAGAGTGTATCTGTACAGAATGTAATAAACAAGAAGATATTGTTAAAACCTTTTTCTAAAAAAGCCACTTATTGAATAGTGGCTTTCTTTATTTAATTGAATTTTAAATTACGATTACCTAATCTTTATAAGCGGAACCTATTTTAAATGAAAAAAAATGGACCAAGTTAAGGCTATTTGGATTACAGATTCCCAAACACATGTTTATATACTATTTTGACTTTTATATGTATAAACTCTAATAAGATTCAATTATAGGAGGGATTGTATGGATGTACATGAAGCGATCAGGACACGTCGAAGTTTTGGGCTTGTGAAAGATGTCGATGTGGATAGAGAAAAAATAGAAAAAATCTTAGAAGCTGGTACATGGGCTCCCTGTCACTTTAGGACTGAACCATGGCGTTTCTTTGTCTTTCAAGGAGACGGAAGGAACCGCCTAAGCGAGGTCTTACTTAAAATAGCCAAGAAAAATGGTGAAACAGAGGAGAAAAAGCTTGAAAAGATTCAATCCAAACCATTTCGAGCACCAGTGGTTATTGCTGTTGCAGTTGAACCAAGTGAGAATCCGAAGGCTATAAAAATCGAAGAATATGGTGCAACATACGCTTGTATTCAAAATATGTTACTGGAAGCACATAGCTTAGGACTTGCGGGATTCTGGCGGACAGGAAAGCCAACCTATGATCATTTAATGAAGGAATTCTTCGGTCTATCTGAGAATGGTGAAGTTCTTGGTTTCCTCTATTTTGGTTTACCATTACGTAGTTTACCCGAAGGAAAGAGAAAGTCATTCGAAACATTTACAAAATGGATAGGATAGATTGTGTTTAAAAAAGGATACTTCCACATCAAATAATATGTTAGATTAAAAAGTAGTTGAATACATGTATCTGTTTAAAAAAAAATATGGAATAATTTGGGCGTTGATAGAATGGAGGTGAGATGCTATTATTGATTTTGTCACTTCGAGTTTAAAGTAAAACGGAAGTTGACACAAATTAATAATTATATTAGTATAATAAAGTTGAGTTTGCAATTTGAAACAAATTGATAGACTCAAAAAGATATTGACATCAGGTTTTAGAAATGATATATTAATATAACTTCCTTGCGAGGAGTTACTAACAAAAGTTCTTTGAAAACTGAACACAATACAAGCGTCAACGTTAATTCTAAGTAACAAAACTTATTGAGCAATCAATACTCTTATTGGAGAGTTTGATCCTGGCTCAGGATGAACGCTGGCGGCGTGCCTAATACATGCAAGTCGAGCGAACCTGAGGGAGCTTGCTCCCAAAGGTTAGCGGCGGACGGGTGAGTAACACGTGGGCAACCTGCCTGTAAGACTGGGATAACTTCGGGAAACCGGAGCTAATACCGGATAATATATGAGACCACATGGTCTCGTATTAAAAGATGGCTTTTAGCTATCACTTACAGATGGGCCCGCGGCGCATTAGCTAGTTGGTGAGGTAACGGCTCACCAAGGCAACGATGCGTAGCCGACCTGAGAGGGTGATCGGCCACACTGGGACTGAGACACGGCCCAGACTCCTACGGGAGGCAGCAGTAGGGAATCTTCCGCAATGGACGAAAGTCTGACGGAGCAACGCCGCGTGAGCGAAGAAGGTCTTCGGATCGTAAAGCTCTGTTGTTAGGGAAGAACAAGTATCGTTCGAATAGGGCGGTACCTTGACGGTACCTAACCAGAAAGCCACGGCTAACTACGTGCCAGCAGCCGCGGTAATACGTAGGTGGCAAGCGTTATCCGGAATTATTGGGCGTAAAGCGCGCGCAGGCGGTCCTTTAAGTCTGATGTGAAAGCCCACGGCTCAACCGTGGAGGGTCATTGGAAACTGGGGGACTTGAGTGCAGAAGAGGAGAGCGGAATTCCACGTGTAGCGGTGAAATGCGTAGAGATGTGGAGGAACACCAGTGGCGAAGGCGGCTCTCTGGTCTGTAACTGACGCTGAGGCGCGAAAGCGTGGGGAGCGAACAGGATTAGATACCCTGGTAGTCCACGCCGTAAACGATGAGTGCTAAGTGTTAGAGGGTTTCCGCCCTTTAGTGCTGCAGCAAACGCATTAAGCACTCCGCCTGGGGAGTACGGTCGCAAGACTGAAACTCAAAGGAATTGACGGGGGCCCGCACAAGCGGTGGAGCATGTGGTTTAATTCGAAGCAACGCGAAGAACCTTACCAGGTCTTGACATCCTCTGACACTCCTAGAGATAGGATTTTCCCTTCGGGGACAGAGTGACAGGTGGTGCATGGTTGTCGTCAGCTCGTGTCGTGAGATGTTGGGTTAAGTCCCGCAACGAGCGCAACCCTTGATCTTAGTTGCCAGCATTCAGTTGGGCACTCTAAGGTGACTGCCGGTGACAAACCGGAGGAAGGTGGGGATGACGTCAAATCATCATGCCCCTTATGACCTGGGCTACACACGTGCTACAATGGATGGTACAAAGGGCAGCGAAACCGCGAGGTTAAGCCAATCCCATAAAACCATTCTCAGTTCGGATTGCAGGCTGCAACTCGCCTGCATGAAGCCGGAATCGCTAGTAATCGCGGATCAGCATGCCGCGGTGAATACGTTCCCGGGCCTTGTACACACCGCCCGTCACACCACGAGAGTTTGTAACACCCGAAGTCGGTGGGGTAACCGTAAGGAGCCAGCCGCCTAAGGTGGGACAGATGATTGGGGTGAAGTCGTAACAAGGTAGCCGTATCGGAAGGTGCGGCTGGATCACCTCCTTTCTAAGGAAACTGAAGTTCTACGAACTTCATAAAAAGACGCTTTGTATTGTGGTCAGTTTTGAGAGTGCTTTTGTGCTTTCAGAGGTCGATTTTTGCGAAAATGCAAAAATCATTTGCGCTTGCGTCTAAAAGATGAATCGAAGATGATTGATTCCTCAGCGCAAGGCAGCATGAAGATAACTCACTGATGATTAATCACGATGTGATTGAAGTCAGTAGCCTCGTTCCTTGAAAACTAGATAACGTAACAAAACATTCATTGAAGTAGTAAAAGTTCTTTAAAACTTAAAGGTGAATGAGAAGCGAGAAGGTCGAGGAACCGATTGAGGTATCACCGGAGCGTACTTAAACGTACGTGAGGATGATGACGACAAGTGGTGACGAAGAGATTCGACGCTTATCAAAGCCGAATAGGTTAAGTTATGAAGGGCGCACGGTGGATGCCTTGGCACTAGGAGCCGATGAAGGACGGTACTAACACCGATATGCTTCGGGGAGCTGTAAGTAAGCATTGATCCGAAGATTTCCGAATGGGGAAACCCACTGCTCGTAATGGGGCAGTATCCTTACCTGAATACATAGGGTGAGAGAAGGTAGACCCGGGGAACTGAAACATCTTAGTACCCGGAGGAAGAGAAAGCAAACGCGATTTCCTGAGTAGCGGCGAGCGAAACGGAAGATAGCCCAAACCAAGAGGCTTGCCTCTTGGGGTTGTAGGACACTCTATACGGAGTTACAAAAGAGCGAAGTAGACGAAGCGACCTGGAAAGGTCCGTCAGAGAAGGTAACAACCCTGTAGTTGAAACTTCGTTCTCTCTTGAGTGGATCCTGAGTACGGCGGGACACGTGAAATCCCGTCGGAAGCTGGGAGGACCATCTCCCAAGGCTAAATACTCCCTAGTGACCGATAGTGAACCAGTACCGTGAGGGAAAGGTGAAAAGCACCCCGGGAGGGGAGTGAAAGAGAACCTGAAACCGTGTGCCTACAAGTAGTCAAAGCACATTTATGTGTGATGGCGTGCCTTTTGTAGAATGAACCGGCGAGTTACGATCCCGTGCAAGGTTAAGTTGAAGAGACGGAGCCGCAGCGAAAGCGAGTCTGAATAGGGCGATATAGTACGTGGTCGTAGACCCGAAACCAGGTGATCTACCCATGTCCAGGGTGAAGTTCAGGTAACACTGAATGGAGGCCCGAACCCACGCACGTTGAAAAGTGCGGGGATGAGGTGTGGGTAGCGGAGAAATTCCAATCGAACTTGGAGATAGCTGGTTCTCTCCGAAATAGCTTTAGGGCTAGCCTCGAGTTAGAGTCTTGGAGGTAGAGCACTGATTGGACTAGGGGCCCTCATCGGGTTACCGAATTCAGTCAAACTCCGAATGCCAAAGACTTGATTCTCGGGAGTCAGACTGCGAGTGATAAGATCCGTAGTCAAGAGGGAAACAGCCCAGACCACCAGCTAAGGTCCCAAAGTATACGTTAAGTGGAAAAGGATGTGGAGTTGCTTAGACAACCAGGATGTTGGCTTAGAAGCAGCCACCATTTAAAGAGTGCGTAATAGCTCACTGGTCGAGTGACTCTGCGCCGAAAATGTACCGGGGCTAAACGTATCACCGAAGCTGTGGATTGTTCTTACGAACAATGGTAGGAGAGCGTTCTAAGTGCAGCGAAGTCAGACCGAGAGGACTGGTGGAGCGCTTAGAAGTGAGAATGCCGGTATGAGTAGCGAAAGAGGGGTGAGAATCCCCTCCACCGAATGCCTAAGGTTTCCTGAGGAAGGCTCGTCCGCTCAGGGTTAGTCGGGACCTAAGCCGAGGCTGAAAAGCGTAGGCGATGGACAACAGGTTGAAATTCCTGTACCACCTCATTACCGTTTGAGCAATGGAGGGACGCAGGAGGATAGGGTAAGCGCGCTGTTGGATATGCGCGTCCAAGCAGTTAGACTGGTAAGTAGGCAAATCCGCTTACCGTAAGGTTGAGCTGTGATGGCGAGGGAAATAAAGTACCGAAGTTCCTGATTCCACACTGCCAAGAAAAGCTTCTAGCGAGGTAGAAGGTGCCCGTACCGCAAACCGACACAGGTAGGCGAGGAGAGAATCCTAAGGTGATCGAGAGAACTCTCGTTAAGGAACTCGGCAAAATGACCCCGTAACTTCGGGAGAAGGGGTGCTTTTTAGGGTGAATAGCCCTGAAAAGCCGCAGTGAATAGGCCCAGGCGACTGTTTAGCAAAAACACAGGTCTCTGCGAAGCCGCAAGGCGAAGTATAGGGGCTGACACCTGCCCGGTGCTGGAAGGTTAAGAGGAGGGGTTAGCGTAAGCGAAGCTCTGAATCGAAGCCCCAGTAAACGGCGGCCGTAACTATAACGGTCCTAAGGTAGCGAAATTCCTTGTCAGGTAAGTTCTGACCCGCACGAAAGGTGTAACGATCTGGGCACTGTCTCAACGAGAGACTCGGTGAAATTATAGTACCTGTGAAGATGCAGGTTACCCGCGACAGGACGGAAAGACCCCGTGGAGCTTTACTGCAACCTGATATTGAATTTTGGTACAGCTTGTACAGGATAGGTAGGAGCCTTGGAAGCCGGAGCGCCAGCTTCGGTGGAGGCGTCGGTGGGATACTACCCTGGCTGTATTGAAATTCTAACCCGAAGGCCTTATCGGCCTTGGAGACAGTGTCAGGTGGGCAGTTTGACTGGGGCGGTCGCCTCCTAAAGAGTAACGGAGGCGCCCAAAGGTTCCCTCAGAATGGTTGGAAATCATTCGTAGAGTGTAAAGGCACAAGGGAGCTTGACTGCGAGACCTACAAGTCGAGCAGGGACGAAAGTCGGGCTTAGTGATCCGGTGGTTCCGCATGGAAGGGCCATCGCTCAACGGATAAAAGCTACCCCGGGGATAACAGGCTTATCTCCCCCAAGAGTCCACATCGACGGGGAGGTTTGGCACCTCGATGTCGGCTCATCGCATCCTGGGGCTGTAGTCGGTCCCAAGGGTTGGGCTGTTCGCCCATTAAAGCGGTACGCGAGCTGGGTTCAGAACGTCGTGAGACAGTTCGGTCCCTATCCGTCGTGGGCGTAGGAAATTTGAGAGGAGCTGTCCTTAGTACGAGAGGACCGGGATGGACACACCGCTGGTGTACCAGTTGTCCTGCCAAGGGCATAGCTGGGTAGCTATGTGTGGAAGGGATAAGTGCTGAAAGCATCTAAGCATGAAGCCCCCCTCAAGATGAGATTTCCCATAGTGTTAAACTAGTAAGATCCCTCGAAGATGACGAGGTTGATAGGTCAGAGGTGGAAGCATGGTGACATGTGCAGCTGACTGATACTAATCGATCGAGGACTTAACCAAAATGATGAATGTAGGAGCGTTATCTAGTTTTGAAGGAATGAATCCTTCAACATAGTCTAGTGGCGATAGCGAAGAGGTCACACCCGTTCCCATACCGAACACGGAAGTTAAGCTCTTCAGCGCCGATGGTAGTTGGGACTTTGTCCCTGTGAGAGTAGGACGTCGCTAGGCACACAGAAGATCAGCCAATATGGTTGGTCTTTTTTATTTCCCCTTTTTTGATTGGATTTATTTGGATATATAGATTGAAGAATGTGCCAGTCTGGCAGTTGTTATATGGGAATCGTTCCCGTTTTGAGATTGATTTCAAGTGAATGGTAGCGAAAAAGGCGTAATCGCGCCACTTTTGGGAATGTGATGAAGGAAATGGTAACGAAAGCTTATACACAAGATTGTTTAGATTTTTATTTTTAATAACGGCAAAAAATTAGGTAATGATGACCAAGCGAACGTCTTAATAGACTCTTAATTGTAAAAGATTAGGAAGCAATGTTCCGGTAAATGCCGTAAAGAGTTTCGTGATTGTAAAAGATTAGGAAATGCTGATCGGGCAAACGCCATAAAGAGGTTCATGTTTGTAAAAAATTAGGTAAAAATGAACCAGCAAACGTCATAAAGAGGCTCTCGTTTGTTAAAAAATGGTAAAATTGAACCGACAAACCCGATTAACGGTATATCACGCACCCGTAAAACGATAAATGGTATACCGCAAACACCATCTTTTGTGCTTTTTTAATTAAATTTATCAATCCGGGCCGCCTCATTTACTTCCTTTCATCTATTAATCAAGCAAATACTCTCATTTGGCTTTAACATTTATCGTTTTTTATAAAAAAACATCCTGCCTTTACAACAGGATGATTGAATATGTGGGAAAGTATATCGTTTTTTTGAAAAACCTTCTTGAATTTTGAACTAAGTATCAAGAAAATAATGAAGGTTCCTCTTTTAGGATATGAGTTAGCAATTCAGTCATTTTGACAGTATCACAAACTCTTACGGTTGCATCGCCAAAATGACCTTTGTACATCACCTGATTAGTTAGAAAAACGTCGTCAACTCGTTCGTATTTTTCAGAGGTGTGACCAATATGCCTTCTTTGAGGCACGTTGATTTCGGTATTATCCGGTAATACGGTGTAAAGCTTTTCATGATGATTGGTCAAACGTCCAGGTATATCAAGCCATTCTTCAACTCCATGTATATATGTACATCTTCGTAAATCGACTCCGATTAATAAAATGCTCGCCTTTTTATCCAGTAATTTTCCCCAACTCGATTCCCTTGCACAAGGAGTGTCAAATTTTTCATTTCCTTCAACAAATTCACGAGCACTTTTACCCAATGCTGCAACAGAATGAGTAGGATGCCATGAGCGAACAACACCGGGACGTTTGCGGAAAAGTTCTGTTAATAGACCAACACATGAAGGGGACTCATCAACATAATACCGAGGATTCTCAGCATTTATATAAGACCACGTATGGGTTGGAAAAACTAAAAGGCCATTTTTCATGTATTCGGACAAAGCATCAAGGACGGTATCTGCGCCTCCCTCAACTTGACCAATACTTTTCATCGACGAATGAACAAGTAAGGTTCCATTTTCATCGATACCTAATTTTCTAAGATGATCTAATAAGTCTTGTTTTGTGTACATCACATTCTACCTTTCTATCATTATAGCAATAGAATACCACATATAATTGGTTAGTCTAATGAAAGGGTAGGCACGATTGTAACTTTATCATTTCTCCGATTTTTATAGTACCTCAACTAAGATTTAACGATCCAGTAGTAACAAGATGTGAGGACAGGTACACTGCCCCATCCTCTGCCCCATTAGACTCCTGGAAACCAGCCTGGTGTGTGAATGATAGCATTCCATAGAGGATCTGGAATTACTAATTCTTTTTGTTTGGTTTTGTCAATTTTTGTGACGATTTCGTTTTCTTTATCTTCTGCTACTTTTTGTACCCAATCTGGTTCAATGATTAGACCTCTACCGATTGCTAGTAAAGGGACACCGGTTTTAAAGGCCTTACGAGCATCCTCTGCAGTATAAATAGATCCAACTCCAATCAATGGAACCCTGTTATTAATTGTTTCAAGCAAGTATGCAATACGTGTTTTGTTGGTATCCTCAACACCTCTTCTAGCTGTTGAAAAGAAATCTGCTAAAGACACATGAAGGTAATCAAGTTCTTTTTCAGCTAAAGTATCAACCAGTTTAAGTGTATCACCCATTGTAATTCCAGGTGTTTCAGGTTCTTCTGGTGAAAAACGGTACCCGATAATAAATTCAGGAGTCGCATGTTCTTTTACAACTCTTTGCACTTCTTCCACAATAGCAAGTGGGAAGGTCATGCGTTTTTCTAGGCTACCACCAAATCGATCCTCACGACGGTTTGAGTGTGGGGAGAAAAATTGCTGTATTAAATAGCCATTTGCCCCATGTATTTCAACTCCATCATAACCTGCTTCGATTGCACGGCGAGTAGTTTCTCCGAATGCTTTTATGATTTCTTCCACTTCACGTTCCGTTAATGCTCTTGGTTTTACCTCAGGCTGCTCTGTTGATCTACCGCCTCTTTCTGCAGGCACATCACTCGCGCTGACGATTTCTCCATTTGGAACTAATTCGGGAGGACACATTCTTCCGCCATGAAAGATTTGTAAGATTGCTTTGGCACCTTTTTCTTTAATTGCTTTTGCTAATCGCGTTAAGCTTGGTATCATCTCATCCTTGTCACCAGCAAATTCACCGTGAAATCCTTTTCCATTTGGAGTAACATATGTACAAGCTGTAATAACCATGCTCACTCCACTAGCACGGCGAGCATAATAATTCACCTCAGCATCTGAAACAGTTCCATCTGGGTTAGAAGAGAAGTTTGTCATAGGTGCCATGACGAGTCTGTTTTTTAATTCAACCCCGTTAGGGAGATTAAAAGATGTTAACATAAATTGATTGTCTGGATTCATTGATTGTAACCTCCAAAAACGTTCGATTTTTAAAAGAAAAGGGAAAACCAGTACTTAGCTAATCAGTGGTCCTTTATTAGCGTGCAAAAATAATGATACATGGAATCGGAAACGATAGGAAGTATTCTGCTTATGCATGGGTGGGAGGAGAAGGGGGAAGAATCACGTGTTCAGATGATTCTCCAAGTAAAATGGTTATAAAAAAGCGAGTTGACCCAAAATGTCAACTCGCTCTATTAATGCCCCTGCCAAGGAATTTTATTTTACCACATAATGTGTTGCAGTGTGTATGGGGAACATTGTCACAAACGTACCTAATTTAAAAATCTTATCAATCGCCTGAATTTCATCTGGTGTTAAGGCTACATCTAGTGTTTTTAAGTTGTCCAGCACTTGATCGGCTCGTTTGGCACCTGGGATGACTGTATCAATCGCATCTCGTATTAAATACCATGCTAATACGAGGTGGGCGACATCCACCTGTTTGTCATTTGCAATGTCTCGAAGTTGTTCCACTTTTTCTAAGTTTTGATGGAATGCTTCGCCTTGTAAATGAGGCATCCTTGTGCGCGCAAGTCATTGAAGGTAGTGTTTTTTATTGTTTTCCCAGCTAACAAACCAGAATTACTTGCTTCTAGTCAAATGGGGCATCCTTTTTATGTAAAATTAGGTTATTGAGATGTATCAAAAATGTGGGTGTTTAAAACTTCTCAAGCGTTAAGGGATTAGAGTATTCTGGTTTAACAAACCCACATTTTAACGGGAGGTAGAAAAATGCGTTCAAGAAGAGTTGTTTTAGATTTAGCAGTTAGTTTAGATGGATTTATTGAGGGCCCAAAAGGGGAAGTTGACTGGTGTGTAATGGACTCAGAAATGGGGTTTTTAGATTTCTTAAATAATATCGATACTATTTTTTACGGAAGAAAAAGCTACGATTTATGGGGGCAATATACTCCTAAAACGGAAGACCCAGATACGGAAAAGGAAATGTGGAATATCGTCCATAGTAAAGAAAAATATGTATTTTCTCGAACGCAAAAGGGTACTGATCATCATGTGAAATACATAAACGATCATATTTTCGAAGAAGTAAATGAATTAAAGAAAAAGCCCGGTAAAGACATATGGCTGTACGGAGGAGCGAGTCTGATCACCACTTTTATCAATTTAGGGCTTGTTGATGAATATAGATTGTCTGTTCACCCTGTTGTATTGGGAGAAGGAAAACCTTTGTTTAGCGACATAAAACAGAGGGTGAATCTGAAATTGGTTCACACAAATAGATTTTCATCTGGCGTTGTTCAATTGATCTATCATTTAAACTAGTTACGGTAAACGGCTTGGGACAATGAACCTGTCCCTTTGTCCCAACACCTGTTTCCTCACTTAATCTTATGTGATAAGATGTACAAGCCTCTACATAGAGTACGTAAATAATAATAAAGGAGATGATGATGAGTGAGTCAGGAATTTATTGAAGTTGTTAATGGAAGAGAGAACAATTTGAAAAATGTGCATGTACAGGTTCCAAAGGGGAAAATCACGATTTTCACAGGGGTCTCTGGTTCAGGTAAGTCATCGATTGTTTTTGATACGATTGCACAGGAAGCAGGTCGCCAGCTAAACGAGACTTTCAGTAGTTTTGCTCGGCAGTTTTTGCCGAAATACAGCCGGCCTGAAGCTGATGAAATTAATAACTTATCTACTGCGATAATTGTTGATCAAAAACGACTTGGTGGAAACGCAAGATCCACACTTGGGACGGTTACTGATATTCATCCACTGTTTAGACTGCTCTTTTCTCGTTTTGCCTCTCCAAGTATTGGTTGGAGTAATGCCTATTCCTTCAATGATCCAATCGGGATGTGCCCACAATGTGAAGGGATTGGAAGAACGATTACGTTAAATCTTGATGCAGCTCTAGATAAGGAGAAATCCTTAAATGAAGGGGCGATTTTACTTCCAGGGTTTGGACCGGGTACATGGCAATGGAAAGCATATGCTGAATCAGGTTTCTTCGACAAGGATAAAAAGATCAAAGATTATACAAAAGAAGAATTTGAAAAGCTTGTTTATGCCGAAGAGGAAAAGGTCGCAATTAGTTACATGAATGGGGAAATCAATACAACTTATGTTGGCCTGGCTGTAAGATTTATGCGTCAAAATGTGAATCGTGACAAAGACACATCAAAAGCTGCCGAAAAGAAGCTCAAGGAATTTGCCACAACTGGTACATGTCCTAGCTGCCACGGAACACGTTACAATGAGAAGGTTATGTCTTCTAAAATTAAGGGCTATTCCATTTATGACCTGACATCTATGCAGTTGGATGAGTTAATTGGAGTCCTACCACTGTTCGACGAACGTAGTGCGAAACCTATAGTGGACGGAATTTTAGAACGGGTTAAGAATCTTTGTGATATTGGATTAAGTTATTTAACCTTAACACGTGAAACACCGACCTTATCTGGCGGTGAGTCTCAACGGGTTAAAATGGTGAAATACCTATCTAGTAACTTAACAGGATTAATGTACATATTTGATGAACCAAGCACTGGACTTCATCCTCGCGATGTCTACCGATTAAATGATTTACTTGTCAAATTACGTGATAAAGGAAATACCGTATTAGTCGTGGAGCATGACCCAGACGTTATACAAATTGCAGACCATGTTATCGATGTGGGTCCAAATGCTGGTACTAACGGTGGCAATATTATGTATAGTGGAAGTTATCAAGGGTTATTGTCTTCAGATACACTTACAGCTCAGTATTTAAACAAGAAGATGGAAATCAAAGAAAACCCAAAACCAGTTAATGAGTTTTTAGAAAGCCAAAAAAGTAATCTGCACAATTTAAAAAATGTCAGCCTTCGCGTCCCAATTGGTGTATTTACAGCTGTTACGGGAGTAGCGGGTTCAGGGAAAAGTACGCTTGTAAACGAGGTCTTTGCAAAAGATTATACAGAATCGATTCGTATTGATCAAAGCCAGGTACACGGTAACATACGTTCTAATCCAGCAACCTTCTCTGGGATTATGAATTCGATTCGAAAAGCCTTTTCTGAAGCAAATAATGTGGAGAGTGGGTTATTCAGCTATAACTCTAAAGGGGCCTGCGAAACTTGTGGAGGAACTGGGACAGTAGAGCTTAATTTATCTTTTATGGATAAAATGGAAATGGAATGTAGCGTATGTCATGGCGATCGTTACAAACAAGAAGTGCTTCAATACCTCTATAAGGGAAAAAATATTGTAGACATAATGGAGATGACTGTCGCGGAAGCCGCGGAGTTTTTTGAAGCGAAAGACATCCAGAGACAGCTAAAAAGCATGGCAACAGTTGGATTAGGCTATCTATCATTAGGACAACCCCTAAACACATTGTCCGGTGGAGAAAGTCAACGACTGAAACTTGCAAAAGAGCTTAATAAGAAGGGCAATATCTATATTCTCGATGAACCAACAACCGGATTGCACCTTTCAGATGTCTCGAATATATTAGTGATTATCGAAAAATTAGTCGAAAAGGGCAATACAGTGATTGTGATCGAACATAACCTGGACGTGATTCGAAACAGTGATTGGATCATAGATTTAGGACCGGATGGTGGAACTGGTGGTGGAGAAATTCTATACGAAGGCCCACCAGCAGGACTTAAGAATTGTGAGCGGTCGATAACTGCGAAATATATTTAAGAGTATAGGTGCCTGTACGGTAGTGTAACAGAAATTGTTTTCGTTGGTAGTCCTAGTTAATTAGGGCTGCTTTTTTTATCATTTCATATGAAAAGCGAAACTTAATTTAGTTTGAATCGTAGATAAATATAAGTAAAAAATGTGAACAAATATACAGGGGATACAAGTAGAACGGTCTTGATATGATTTCTAATTTTCTCAAAGGGGGGGCTACGATGGAAAACCAAGCAGATGAATTATTAACAACTATAAAGAAGTTGAAGAGCGCCATTAGCAAAGAAAGTTGTAAAAAACTAAATTTAAATAAGTGTGAACGAGTGGTTCAAAAGCTCGCTTCATTTTCAGAAAACTGTGCGGATTGTCAGCTCTATTTGCTTGAATTGAAAAATCATTTTATTCAGCTAGAAGCGAATATAGACCGGATTGATACGGTTCTAAACCAACATAAAAAAGTGATTAATGACATTGTGTCTCATCTTCAAAAGAAGCATAAGTTGGTACCTGAGGGAATGTACTTAACATTATACATGTCAATAGGGATGAGTTTGGGTATTGTGTTTGGATTAACGATATTTGAAAATATTGGGTTAGGAATACCGATTGGGTTGAGTATGGGCATTGCTATCGGTGCTGGTTTGGATGCAGATGCTAAGAAAAAGGGAAATACAATTTAGTTTCATACATTAGAAGGTTTTCGCGTTTTTCTTGTTTTAACTTGGCGGGAACAGGATGGACATAAAAAGGAGAGACTAGTCGATCTCTCCTTTTTACGTCTACTTATTTGAACCTTTTGCTAACGATTTTCTATCAATTGCTTCTGGTTGTTTTTCTAACCATCCGTGTTTCACCATAATATTGTAAGAAAATGCACCTGCCTCCATAGCATGGGTAAAGACTTTAGAATAGTTAACGATAATATCCGACCTGAAGCTGGATCCTAATGATGCCCCGTAGTAGGAAAGAGCGGCATTGACTAAAAATCCAGCGTGAAACATAATCAATTTGTCAGAGAATGGACTGATTGTTGAATCGGTAACCTCAGCATCCCATTTCTCAGGGATTGGTAAATGATCCTGTTGTAAAATTAGATCAAAACTTTCGGCATCTTTTCCTGCTAATTTCACGTTCTTCACCATAAAAGTTCGAACTTCCTCTGACCTAGCTACCTGACTAAAAGCTAAACTTAATGATTTGATAAATCCAGTTTTCGTTGAATTGAAGAAAAGGGTGCTAATTTCCGAACTATTAAGTGGTCGTTTGTCACCCATTAAATTTGAAACGAACCCTGGTGATTCAATAAACGCGCTTTCTTTTGGTGAAGGAATGGTTGGTACACTAGTGAATTTTGGCTCGTTTTTAGCTAATTCCACTATTTTTTGAAACAGTTCCTTAGAAGATTCCGTACACTCAAAGAAGTAATTTTGAATGTCTTTTCGTTCCGTGTTTGTGATTGCTAAACTATAAGCGGTCAACCCATGGATGGTCATAATATAGGAATAAAATAATAAAAATTGATCAGAAAAAAGTCGAGGTGCGTTGACATTTACGTCACTCTCTGTAAATCCAGTTGGTAGTTTGTAATTAGCATTTTTAAAGAATTTGCTAATTTTCGTAATATGGCTTTCAGCTAACTGTAATGAACTTTCTAAAATAGGTTTAATCTCTTTGTTTTCAACGATGTTAAGAAAATATTTGTATACACATATAGCCATACTATCACCCATATACTGAAGCCACAGTGCGGATACTTCAGCAGCGGTTAATCTGTTGGTTTTATTTTTACTTTCCTTAAAGATACCCAAAGAAAATACCTCCGATTTTATCAATTAGTATTCTTGGGTTATTTTATGGAATGTAGCTACGAATTAAACACTGATAACCGAACTAGTATTTTAAGAAGGTTTAAACTTGAGTATAAAGAGGGTGATGTTATGAATAGAGATAACCCGAAAAAAGTGGAGAACAATCAAACAGTGGATTCTAAATACATTCAGCAGCATCTTGCGAATGAAAGAACATTTTTAGCATGGGTAAGAACGGCAATTGCGATTATTGGGGTTGGGTTCCTTGTAACGAATTTGCATTTTACAATGAAAACCAGCCTTTCCTCGACAGGGGATCTATTAGCAAATGTGATTGGACTATTTTCTGTTGGGATTGGCATTCTGACTATTATTATGGCTATGATTGCCTATATGAGAAAAATCAATGCGATTAATAACCAGACGTTCCGCACTCCCAAAACCACGGTGCTCACCCTTGGCGTTTTTGTCATAACGATTGCAGTCGTCTTTGGGATTTACTTTGTAATTTTGTAAGGGCAAACTGGGTATAACGAACTCATCTAAAGTTCCTCTGTCCGCGGTCTATATGCTATAATTTGGATTGAAATTATAGTTAGGAGTGACCATTCTTGGCAATACATGTAGTACTTTATCAACCAGATATTCCGGCTAATACAGGAAATATTGCACGTACTTGTGCTGCAACGGATACAGCCTTACATTTAATCCGGCCACTTGGCTTTTCAACAGATGAAGAAATGATCAAACGAGCGGGTTTCGATTTCTGGCATTCCGTCAATATCACGTATTATGACTCATTAGATGACTTTTTTTCGAAAAATCAAGGTGAGTTTTACTATATTGAAACGTTTGGCGAAAAAACACATTCAGCTTTTGATTTCAGCGATGTTTCAAAAGAACATTATTTTATGTTTGGAAAAGAAACAACAGGCTTACCTAAAGTTTTGCTAGAAAAACATAAAAATCATTTTTTAAGAATCCCAATGAATCAGCATGTTCGATCCCTTAACCTTTCAAACACCGCTGCGATATTGGTATATGAGGCATTAAGACAACAAGGATATCCGAATTTGAAATAAGAAATCTTCCATCTTGGAGGATTTTTTTGGCTTGCACATAACAGGTCTGGTAATCTTTCGAACATTTGCTTATTTTCAGCGGCTATGTTTAACTAATATATAGTAACTTAATAATCTAACAATTCGACTAGGGGAGCATGTATTTGCTGAGAGATAGAAATATCGACCCTTTGAACCTGATCTAGGTAACACTAGCGTAGGGAAGTGGAGTTGGTATTTGTCGTGTATACGATGATATATTACCGAACCCATTTCTAGTCACTAGTGATGGGTTTTGTTTTTTCTCCCTGATGTCAAAAGTAGAGAGGGGAAATGAAAGTGAGTCGTTTATTTACTGATCGTTTATGGAATCGAGTAGAACCAATTTGGAATTCGTATTTGGAACATCCTTTCGTCAAAGGGATAGGCGAGGGCTGGTTGGAAAAGGAAAAATTTAAACATTATATGAAACAAGATTATGTGTACTTAATTGAGTATAGCCGTCTATTTGCGATAGGAAGTGCAAAAGCTCCCGATTTAAAAACAATGTCCATTTTTGCAAATCTTTTACATGGTACGCTTGAGGTGGAGATGGATCTTCACCGTCAATATGCCGCGAAATTTGGTATCTCTCATGAAGAACTAGAGGCCACAAAGCCTGCATCAACTACGACTTCTTACACAAGTTACATGCTGAACGTCGCCCACCTTGGCGGTGTTGAAAATGTTGTTGCAGCCGTCCTTACTTGTGCTTGGAGTTATAATTTTATTGGAAAAGAGCTCGTAACATGGCCTGGATCCATCGAACATGAATTTTATGGAGAATGGGTTAAAATGTATGCATCCGATGAATTTACGAAGTTATCCGATGATTGTAAAACTCTTCTCAATGTAATGGCTAGTGGAAAATCTGAACGAGAACTAGCAATTCTTGAAGAAATTGTCGTAAAAACAAGCATGTACGAATACATGTTTTGGGATATGGCAGAGCATTTAGAGGAGTGGCCGATTAACCTATAAGTGTTAAATCTCAAAACTCGGTTAATGGCTACTTTTTCGAAATAATCTAATATTTCTGTTGACAAGCTTTTGTCAATTCATGTAAGGTAGTAAGTAATAGATTCCTAAATTAAATACGATTTTCTCTTATCAAGAGTCGGGGGAGGAAACTGGTCCGTTGATCCCGCAGCAACCGTTACGATGAATGTATCAAGGTGCTAATTCCAGCAAGCAAATGCTTGAAAGATGAGTGTGGACGTACATAATGCCTCTTCCTCATCGGAAGGGGCTTTTTAAATTTTATATGTTTACACTTAAACGTATATTAGGTGTCCACATTTTACAAAAACTAAGTAAGTTGATGTGAAAAATCGTATTTTAATTGGGGAAAATACCTAAGGGAGAGATGCAAAATGACAGTAACAAAAACAGATAGCTTGTACAAAAAGGAATACTTCGGAAGACTTCCAGAATTGAAACAGTATGCCCCAGAGACCTTTCAATCTTTCATCAAGTTTGATAGCCAAGCTTTAGCAGCGGGAAGACTTTCCGTGAAGCAAAAGGAACTGATTGCCGTGGCGGTCGCGCATATCACAGGTTGTCCATATTGCATTGATTTACATGTTGGCAATGCGAAAAAGAATGACTCAACGAAAGAGGAAGTGGCGGAAGCTATTTTTGTTGCGACTGCATTAAAGGCTGGTTCTTCTTTAGCACATGGGGTGAATGCACTCAACGCATATGATGGAAATGGTGATGAAGAACTGTATAAGGCATCCTATTTTGCTAGACTGAAAGAATTTGCGGACTTGAGTGGAGAGGCATTTAAAGCATTTATTGATTTTGACAGTAAGTCGCTCAAAGCGCAAAACTTAACAGAAAAGGACAAAGAGTTGATTGCGGTTGCTTGCGCACATACAACGGGTTGTCCGTACTGCATCGATCTTCATACGAAAAATGCTAAAAAAGCAGGCGCTGATTTGGAAGAAATTTCTGAAGCTATTTTCGTTGCCGTTGCATTAAAAGAAGGATCTGCGCTGGCGCACAGTGTGAACGCACTTAATGCGTATGATGAAAATTAAGTAGGAACATTATCATTATAGAAAAAACCTATTGACAAAAAAATGAAATAAATTTACACTTAAAACAACTATTTTGTATAACAAGATAGTTGTTTTTTATATCAGCTATCTTGTTAAACCAACTACCTAAGAATAACTTTATTTTTTTGTTCACTACCTTGTATAGCAAACTAGAGGGGGGAGTAAGATGAGATGTCAATAAGAAGCCAATTGTTAAAGGGAGTATTGGATGGATGTGTGTTGGCTGTCATCGAAAAGGAGCCTATTTATGGTTATGAACTTTCACAAAAATTGCTGAATATCGGTTTAGCAGATGTAAGTGAAGGAACGATTTATCCAATTTTATTACGGCTTCAGAAAAATGGGCTCATCAGGGGAGAAATGCGCCCCTCTGAATCAGGACCGAATCGCAAATATTATTTTCTGACTGAAAAGGGACACGAGGCATTAGAGATTATTACGGAAGAATGGAAACAAATTTCAAAACCAGTAAACGAATTACTGAAAGGGAGGTAAGGATATGTTATCAACAAAAAGTGAGGCATTTATCGACAATCTCAGAATGTACTTAATGATGTCAGGAAAAAATGAACAAGAAATTAAGGAATTAATGGAGGAATTAAAGGATCATTTCACCGAGGCAGAGAAAAGTGGGAGAAGCATAAATGATATTATTGATCAAACACCAGAACAATATATGGCTTCATTAAAACAAGAAATGAAGACAGATTATAATAGTCTATTAAAATTCCTTCCAGTCTTTTTTATTGGATTTATAGCCTATTTCCTCATAGGACCTGCCATAAGAGGAGAGTTTGAACTAAACATAATACAAGTCATTGGGATGCCCATTTTAGCTGTGTTAATGCTTGCTGTTTACGTCTACTTTTTACAGAATGCAGGTCGGAAGCAATACTCAAAGAAGAAATTTTTTCTTGGGGGCGTAATTGCCAGTATGATTGTCACAACATTAGCGATTCTCTTAATCGTTGTGAGTGATATATTTGTTAAGCCGTTTTTTGTAGGTGGCACAACTGCAGATATAGTTGTGATCGTGATTTGCTTTAGTATTTTTATAGGTACAGCGATTTGGCGTAAGATGTGGTCTCCCATTTGGATACCAGCATTTCTGATTATTCCTGATATTTTTACCCGTTTTACAGACTGGAGTGTTGAAACAATCCTTATCATTAGTATGGCATCATTTGTATTAATGTTTGTGTTTATCATTTTGAATATCTTGATACAAGAAAAAAGGAAAAAGAGGGTTGTCTGAGCAAGCATAGTAATAAAACGAATACATTACCCTATGGAAATTTTATAACAAGAAGAGAAATTTTACGTTATTTTAATGCACGTAACATAAAGCATTTATAAAAACCATATTTCTTAAAGCGATTTTAACAGCCCCTTAATATTCACTTACTACAATGGTAAAAAGGTAAGTGGATAGAAAGGGGCTTTACATGTTTCCTAGTCATTGTGATGAGATCTTATTTTGGCAAACAAAAGGTGAGATGCTAAAAAGGAGGAGAACAGTATGGATACTGCTACGCATGTTATGACAGGAGTGGGTTTGGCGGGTTTGTCCTTTCTTGACCCAACGATGGCCAATCATCCAGAACTACTTTCATCTATGTTGTTTTGTACAATTGTAGGCTCTAATGCTCCTGATATAGATATCATTCATAAGTGGAAAGGGAATGATATTTATGTTCAAAAGCATCGAGGCTTTAGTCATTCGATCCCCGCCCAAGCGATGCTAATCTTCTGTATTGCTGGTGGTGCCTCGATGGTCAATGGTGGATTATACTTTTCTACTTTTTTGTTTTGGACCTGTTTAGCAGTACTTCTCCATGTGATATCAGATATTTTTAACATTTATGGAACACAGGCATTTCGACCGTTGCGTAATAACTGGATTGCATTAAATATCCTGCCAATCTTTGATCCGTTTATTATGCTCGGACATTTACTTGGAACTGTTTTATGGTTTATGGGTTTATCACCCGGCATTGTATTTTCTTATCTGTATATTCTTATTTTCATATACGTTTTGCTCCGATATGTCATACAACGCAAGATAAAAAGAAAGCTGCTTTGCCAACGAGATTCAGGAGTAACCTACACGCTAATTCCAATGTTTCGCATCGATCACTGGGGGATTATTGCGAGTTTGAATGATCGATATAAGCTTGGAAAATATGAAAATGGTCGTATCACTTGGTCAAAAGACGTAATGAAAGCAGATGAAAAAAACAAAATTATCTGTGCATCAAAGAAAAATACATTTGTGCACTTTATAAAAAAACAATCGGATTGCATACATGCCAAAATTATTGAAAAAATGGACGGTTATGAGGTACATTGGTATGATCTTCGCTATCAATCTAGGATCGATGAACCGTATGTGGCCATTATTAAATTAGATCGAAAGCTTAATTTTGTTCATAGTGAAATAAAACGTGGATTCATTAGACCTACAGAAAGTGTTGAATAAAGTATGAAGTAACTACAGTCCACCCTTTCCATCTATAAATATACTTCTCATTTGCACCGCAATATGTGGTGCTTTTTGTTTGTAAAAATAGCATAGTTAATTCCAAGTTATTATTTAGTTGTCCTACGTCCTTCTAAACAATCAGACAAATTTGTGATTCCACACTGATGTCGAGTGATTCGGAGCATACGTCCATCTAATCGAGGATGTTTGCCTATCCACCAAGTCAGCAGCCCTCAACATACATAATCCTAAAATATCCTGAAATATCCAAAAATATGAGATTTGAGCAATTATTCTAAAAAGATATACAATTTTATTATGTCTTTAATCTTTTCGTTTAAGAATTCAAAAAAAGCATCAACAATTAGCAATTTTGCTAGTTTAAAAAAATTTTGGGGGTATGTAGGTAAATGAAAAAAAGATTATCAATTTTATTTTTAGTACTAGTCTTAGGAATCATGACAGCTTGTGGCACAGGAGAGGAAGCGGGAGGCACGACTAAGGGGGCCAAATCAGGAGGATCTAGTTTAGATGAGTTGAAAGAAAAAGGTACCGTTACGATTGGTTTTGCGAATGAGGCACCATATGCCTATCAAGATCCCAAAACGGGTGAATTAAAAGGGGCAGCCGTTGAGATTGCGACAAAGGTTTTTCACAATATGGGAATTGAAAATGTAAAAGGTCAAATTGCCGAGTGGAATCAGTTGATTCCGGGGGTAAAAGCAGGCAAATTCGATGTAATTACAGCAGGAATGGCGATTTTACCAGAACGTTCTGAACAAGTTGCATTTGGTGAACCAGAAATTCAATATGGTGAAGGCTTAATTGTTGAAAAAGGAAATCCCTTAGATCTTCACAGCTACTCAGATATTGCAGACAATCCGGATGTGATTGTAGCGGTCATGTCTGGTGCAACAGAAATCGAGTTCTTGAAAGAAATGGGTGTGAGCGAAGACCAAATCCTTGAAGTTGCTGATATTCCGGCGACATTCTCTGCTGTTCAATCAGGTCGGGCTCAAGCAACAACTGGTACTGAAATGACAGTGAAAATGGCTTTACAATCTTCTGATCAGAACGCACTAGAATTTGTTGAAGATTTTGAGCAGCCAGACATCAAAGGTGTACCAAGTTTTGGTGCAGCAGCATTTGCGAAAAGTAATGAAGAACTAAGGGAAGCGTATAATGCAGAACTTCAGAAACTTAAAGAAAATGGAGAGATTCTTGATCTCATTACCCCATCTGGTTTTGGTGAAGGAAACCTTGTTCCAAATGATTTAACGACGGAACAAGTGATCGAAAGTTTAAAATAACACGGGGAAAAGATGGATAGGTCTCCCAGTATGGGAGACCTTTTTTCATAACAAATGAGGTGAGTCCAATTAGTCAAATAGGTGAAATCTTTTCAATATTACTTCAAGGTCTTAATATTACGATTCTTATTTTAGTTACGTCTGCATTTTTCTCTTTTTTAATTGCATTTTTAGCGGGATTTGGTCGCTTATCAATGAACTTTTTTATTCGAAAATTCACAGGTTTTTTCGTAGAAATCTTTCGCGGAACCTCATTAATCATTCAGTTGTTTTGGTTCTTCTACGCGCTTCCGATTTTGTTTGGAATTGATTTAGGATCTGAATTTTGGGCATGTGTAATTGCAATTTCAATGAACTATGGAGCGTATATGTCGGAAACGGTTCGTGGTTCAATCCTCTCCGTTTCACATGGACAAACAGAAGCAGCCATTGCTCTGAACATGTCACGCTTTCAACGTATGAAAATTGTTATTTTACCCCAGGCAGTAAGGATGATGCTACCGGAATTCGGCAATTATCTGATTCAAATGTTGAAGGCAACCTCACTCATATCACTCGTAGGCTTGGCTGATATTGTGTATAGAGGCCAACTTTATACAAATACCAATCTTTCTTCGACGCCTACTGTATATTTATTCATTCTTATTTTTTATTTTGTAATCGCCTTACCTTTAATCGGTTTAACAAAGTGGGCGGAAAAACAATCATCGAAGGGAGTGGCTAGCGAATAATGTGGGATTGGAATATGTTTTTTGGATCACTTCCGATGATATTCAAAGGGATGTGGGTGACCCTTGGGGTGACAATCGCCTGTTATCTGTTTGCAATGATATTTGGTTTTGTTTGGGTAATGTTAAAACGAATTCCTTTTAAACCTGTTCAGTGGCTGATTTCATTTGTTCTTGAGTTTATTCGATCAACACCGCCGCTTGTTCAACTTTTTTTCTTGTTTTTTGGGTTGCCGATGGTTCCATATATTGGAGTGAGCTTAAGTCCATTCACGGTTGCTGTACTGGGGCTTGGCGTTCACTTTAGCACATATATTTCTGAAATTTATCGTTCAGGAATTGAATCTGTCGATAAAGGGCAATGGGAAGCCTCTATTGCGTTGAATATGTCTATAAAGGATAGATGGACAAAAATAATTCTTCCCCAAGCGATCCCTCCGACGATCCCGATGCTAGGGAATTATTTGATCATCATGTTCAAGGAAGTACCTTTGACGTCAACAGTTGGTGTTGCGGGTATGCTGCTCATGGCAGATAAATTTGGTGCGAGAAATTGGGCGTATCTAGAACCATATACATTAGTGGCTCTTTTCTTCTTGCTTTTAAGCTATCCATCAGCAGTCTTAATAAAGAAATTAGAAAACAAACTGAATCGACGATTTGATAAGAAAGATCCAACAGGAACGAAAAGTTTAAAGAAGGGAGTGGCAATCGATGGCTGAGCCGATTGTAACCTATAAAAATGTGACAAAGTCTTTCGGTGAAGTGGATGTCTTAAAAGGGATTAACTTAGATATCGCACCTGCTGAAAAAATCGCGTTAATTGGACCAAGTGGGTCTGGGAAAACGACGATTATTCGTTTATTAATGACATTGGAGGAACCCACTTCAGGGGTCATCGAGGTTGATGGTCAAAACCTTTGGCAAATGGAGAAAAAAGGGGAATTAGTAAGAGCGAACGAAAAGCATTTAAGGCAAATTAGAGGGGATATCGGGATGGTATTCCAGCACTTTAATTTGTTTCCACATATGACCATTCTAGAAAATTGTATGACAGGTCCAATTCATGTGAAAGGTCATTCCAAAGAAGAAGCCAGGAAAAATGCAATCGAAATGCTAGAAAAGGTTGGGCTGGGTGATAAATTAGATAACTATCCAAATCAGCTTTCCGGTGGTCAAAAGCAACGGGTAGCGATGGCACGTGCTCTCGTGATGCGTCCGAAAGTAATGCTGTTTGACGAGGTAACCTCTGCCCTTGATCCAGAGCTTGTTGGTGAGGTTTTAGAGGTCATCCGTGACATTGCCAAAGAAGGGGAAATGGCGATGGTCCTTGTGACACATGAAATGGACTTTGCCCGAGATGTCGCCGATAGGATCATCTTCTTGGAGAATGGCGTGATTGCTGAACAAGGAACACCTGAAGAGGTGTTAGAAAATACGGAAAGCGAACGTCTGCAGCAGTTTCTTAGTCGTTTTCGTTCTTAAAATTGGGGGTAACCCAAATACCATTTAAAGCGTTTATAGAGAAGGTGAGGCATCGTATAGTCTCACCTTCTCTTTTTAGACTACAAGAAATTAAAGGATAATCAGGTCTTGTAGAGAATACATTGAATTGTATATTTTTTGCAACGTTAAAGAAGTAAAGTTGTGAAAATTTCTGGGGGTGTTGGGATGGAGCGTATCTTAGGAAAGACAAAAGATGAGTGGATTCAAGCTTTTCCATTAGTAGAAAAACTTATCTTAACCGAGGAGGTTTTTTGGAGTAATCCGAAATACCAGGATTTTGAAAGTGCTAATCAATATGTTTCTTTAAAAATCAAGGATGTCCGTGATGCGGAAGAAAGATTAAAGAGATTTTCACCGTACCTTGCTCGCGCTTTCCCAGAGACAAGGGAAATGAATGGGATTATCGAATCACCCTTAAAAGAAATTCCTACGATGCAGAGTTCTTTAGAAAACTATTTTAGTAAAAAGATAGAAGGAAAAATGCTCTTGAAATGTGATAGTCATCTACCGATTTCTGGATCGATTAAAGCAAGAGGCGGTATTTATGAAGTTTTAAAGCATGCTGAAGACATAGCAATTGAAAATAGGCTTCTATCTACGGAAGAAAATTATAGCAAACTCGAAAATGATACATATAGAAAGTTCTTTTCCAATTATTCAATAGTTGTGGGTTCTACCGGGAATCTCGGATTAAGTATTGGAATTATTAGTGCAAAGCTAGGCTTTAACGTAACAGTTCATATGTCAGCCGATGCTAAGCAATGGAAAAAGGACCTACTCAGAAGTAAGGGAGTATCAGTGATCGAACATGAATTAGACTACAGTGTTGCAGTTGAACAAGGAAGAGAACAGTCCCAGAAAGATCCTAACAGTTATTTTATCGATGATGAAAATTCAACCGATTTATTTTTAGGTTATGCTGTAGCTGCATCAAGGCTAAAAAAACAACTAGAGGCGAAGGATATCATAATAGATGAAGACCATCCATTGTTTGTGTACCTTCCATGTGGAGTTGGAGGAGGGCCAGGAGGGGTGGCGTTTGGTCTGAAACTCATTTTTAAAGATCATGTCCATTGTTTCTTTGCTGAACCGACCCATTCTCCTTGTATGTTATTAGGGTTATTAACTGAGCAACATGACAAAATTTCGGTCCAAGACATAGGCATCGATAACAAAACCGCTGCTGATGGATTAGCGGTTGGAAGACCATCGGGATTCGTTGGAAAAACGTTGGAACACCTGATTAGTGGGGTTTACACAGTTGAAGACGATCAACTATTTGCCTATCTCAGTATGTTGGCACAAACAGAAGATATATATTTAGAACCATCTGCATTAGCAGGTATTGCGGGTCCAGCCCGATTATTTACAGAGCTAGAAGGAAGAACGTATATCGAAAATAATCAAGTTACAGAAAAAATGAAACGAGCGGTGCACATTTCATGGGCAACGGGAGGCAGCATGGTTCCTAAAAAAATAATGGATTCATATGTAGAAACAGGGGTAAAGGTATTAAAATCGAAGACCTCCCAGAATAATGTGTAGGAGTACAAGTACCTCAACTTAAGTTAATTGAAAAAACCGTTCAGTGATATGAACGGTGAAAGTGTATAAGAGTTATATTCCGGTTTTAACGCCAAAACCTACTAAAAGGATGCCAGTTGATTTTTGGAAAACTTTTTGGAATTTGGAGTTATTTAACCATTTTTTTGCGTAATCAATGACATAAACAAGGGTAAGAAACCATAATACAGCTAGAAAAGTAAGGATGAATGCTAACAAAAACAATTGCTGATTTATATTTCCACTCAAATCAATAAATTGAGGCATGATCGTGATATAAACCAAAACAGTCTTTGGATTAAGAACATTACTAAGTAAAGCTTGCATAAAGGACTCTTTATTATGCATGCTTTTAGAATTGCTTGTTGCATTTGCTTGTTCTTGAATGTCTTTTAAAGAAAACACATTTTTTGTGAAAAAACTTTTTATACCCAAATATATTAAGTATGCAGCTCCTAAATATTTGATTGTACTGAAAAGAATAACAGATTTTGCAATGACAACTGATAATCCAAGAATGGCAATTAGCGTCCAAAACGAAAGTCCTGTTGCCATTCCGAGAACGGTATAACGTCCAGCTTTTGACCCATAGCTGAGTGTATTCTTTACCAAGAGCATCGTATCTGCACCAGGAATAACAACCATCATTGCAGCAATTGATATGTATGTTAGTAAACTATCCATCTCGTTTCTCCTTCCACTTACAATAGTGACTACTTAGGTAACTACTTAAAAAGTATATCAGATGGACTTGGAAATAATCAACAGAATTTGTTAGTATATTAGTTACTATGGTAGCGACTAAGGTTGTGTTGGAGGGTTTATGGAAAATAACATTTTAGAAACGTTAAAAAACCTAAATTTTACTGAATATGAAGCGAAAGCATATCTTACCTTGTTGGAAGACTCACCCTTAACTGGCTATGCAGTAGCAAAAAACTCTGGTGTTCCACGTTCAAAAATCTATGAAGTTTTGGATAGTCTCACTTTAAGGGGGGATATCCTGATTAGTCCTGGAAATACAGCACAGTATATACCTGTTCCTGCAAAGGAGCTAATAAAAAACCGCCGAATCAAAGCAGAAGAGAATTTTGAAAGAGCAGAAAAATCATTAGCGGAATTTGAACATTCTACAAATGACCGTGAAAATATTTGGAATATCATGGGACGTAATGAAATACTTGATAAGGTGAAAGATTGTATAGGATCAGCTAACAAACGAATTCTCTTGGAGGTTTGGAAAGAGGAATTTGAAGAATTAGAGGCTGAACTAAGACAGGCGGCAAAACGAGGAGTCAACGTAACAATTATTGCATATGGGGAAATTAGCTCTGATTTTGCGAATGTTTACCTCCATTATATGGGTGATAAAATTACTGAAGAGTATGGTGGACGATGGCTTGTTATGAGTGGAGATGATTCAGAAGTCGTAGCAGGTATTGTATCGCTGGATAAAGATAGCCGCGCAGCATGGTCAAGGCATGTAGGATTAGTGATGCCAATTACAGAAGTCATGATTCATGATTTATATATAATGGAAATGATGGAGGAACATAGAGAAGTTTTAGAGGAAAGCTTTGGGAAAAACCTCATTAATTTACGTCGCAAATTTTCCATTCATCCAGATTTTAAAAAACATTATATGAAATAGGCTTAAACTATTCTTGTCGGTTCTTGAAACGTATAACACTCACGAATGTTGATTATTCAATGTTTGTGGGTGTTTTTTGTTTTTGTAAGGTTATAAATGAAGATTATCTAGATTGTGGTGTCTAAATATAACTTTCATATTACCAACTCCTAACAACAACTATTATCTTGTATATTTTTAAAATAGTTAGAATATAATCAATTGACATATAAACAAGGGGAGTGTGAAAATGGGAGTTGTAACTAGATTTTTTGTCCGACTCGTTCAGCGTTTTCTACCAGATGCCTTTATCTTTGCGATCATTCTTACTTTCTTAGTGTTTGTATTGGGGATCTTGTTTACAGAAAGTGGACCCGTTCAGATGGTTTCGCATTGGGGGACAGGATTTTGGGATTTACTTGCTTTTACCATGCAAATGTCTCTGGTCGTTGTAACCGGGTATGTGTTAGCCAACGCACCCGTCATTAAGAATTTCTTAGCTCGATTAAGTAAATTGGCTAAAACGCCTGCGCATGCAGTCATGCTAGTAACGTTCGTGTCGGCAATCGCTTGTTTAATTAATTATGGATTTGGACTAGTAGTGGGAGCGCTATTTGCAATTCATGTGGCCAGGCAAGTACCATCTGCAGATTTTCGTATTTTAGTAGCAGGGGCCTATAGTGGATTTTTAGTTTGGCATGGCGGATTTTCAGCGTCCATTCCTTTGACAGTAGCAACCTCTGGCCATTTTTTAGAAGAAAAAATGGGTGTCATTCCGGTTAGTGAAACCCTTTTTAGTCCTTCTAATCTATTTATTGTGGCAGTTCTTGTACTAACACTGCCAATATTTAATAGGTTTTTGATGAAAAGTGGCAATACACTTTACCAAGATCGCTCCGGTTGGGTGATCCCAGAAGAAACGGTTTCAAAAGAAGTGAAAAACCCATCGACACCAGCGGAAAAAATTGAAAACAGTGTGATCGTTTCGATGTTAATTGGGATCATGGGGCTGGGCTTTATCGTGTATCATTTTGTTACAAAAGGCTTCGATTTAAATATTAATATTGTAAACTTTATTTTCTTATTCTTAGGTATCCTGTTGCATAAAACACCGAAACAGTTCTTAGACACAGTCACGAACGGAGTGAAAAATGCAGGGGGTATTATCATCCAGTTCCCGTTCTATGCTGGGATTATGGGAATGGTTACATTATCAGGACTTTCTCAAGAAATTGCTTTATGGTTTGTCTCATTTGCAAATGCTCAAACGCTGCCATTCTTTTCGTTTCTCAGTGGGGGGCTGATCAACGTATTTGTACCATCCGGTGGGGGTCAATGGGCCGTTCAAGGTCCGATTATGATCGAAGCAGCATCGAAGATTAATGCAGACCTCGCGCAAACGGCTGTTGGTGTTGCATGGGGCGATGCCTGGACTAATATGATTCAACCATTCTGGGCCTTGCCTGCCTTAGCGATTGCAGGTTTACATATTCGCGATATCATGGGGTTCTGTGTCATGATCCTACTTTATAGCTTTATTCCGATTACGATTGGTCTTTTACTGTTTTAAGGGTAGAGGCAAGCGGGCTGAGCCGTTTGCCTTTCTTTCTGTAAAAGAACAGGCTTTAACGAACCTTAAAAAAATAGCTATAAGGGGGAACTTTTTATGAAAACAATAGCTGGTAAGTTACTTTTAACAATTGCATTTGTTTTTGTCTTAACTGGATGTTCATCCACTATAACCCCACCTTTAAAAGGGGCCTATCAAAGTGAGCATGTGGAAGGATATATTGTTCAGATGTCATTTCAACCAGAGGAAAAAAGATTTGTTGAATACATTGATAACAGGGAAGTCGATAAAGGAACGTATGAAGAATTGGATAATGATGTGTACAAAATTCACGGTGATATCCAAGAATTTGACATTAAATTAAAGAAGGATAACTCTTTTGATTTGATCGTCAAAAAGATAAATGAGGGTAAACCAATCAAATTGAAAAATATCGACGTCACCCCATTCTATATTGGTACAGAATTTGATGATGTCGATGAATACAAGGCTTTAGTAGAATGAAGATCTGCCAAAGGACCTTTTTCCCCTTTTATTTTTAAATAGCAACAGGATGAGAAAAAGGGCTACAACCTAAACTCCTTTTGCAAGTTTTTGGGAGACAGATTATATTCTTTTTTAAAGAGCCGATAAAAACTTGAGTAATCTTGAAACCCACATTTAGTGGCAATTTCCTCGATAGAGAACTCATTTTCCTTAATTAAGGCAACGGCGGTTGCAAGTCGTTTCAATAATACATATCGATAAAAGGGCACCTTCATGTGGTTCTTAAAATAATGAGAAAAATAATATTTGTTTAAATGAAAATGACTGGATATGTTGTCTAAATTCATTTGTGGGTCTGTCAAATGTTTTTCAATGTATTCGATAATGGAATGTAAACGTTGGTCGGCATCACTGCTTAGACTACTTGTTGGCTTACTACTGGCTGGGTTTAGGATAATTTCGATCGCACGAAATAATAGAAAATGTAAAGCGAAAGAATAAGGATCGCGATTGCCTTTTATACGATTACTTATTTCTTGAAAGAGCGAAAGAATTTCCATTAAATTTTCCGAGTGGAGATGAACGACATAAGAACCCTGAGTTTTATGATAAATGATGCTATCACTCATCGAGGGAGAAATCGATAAAAATTCAGCCAATAAGGATTCACTAATGGTCGTTACGATTCTCTCATAGTTGTCAAAATCGCTTACTTCTGCCTTATGTACCGCATATGAGGGAATGATGACAACATCCCCTTTTGTTAGTGAATACATTCGTCCTTCACAATAAAATTCACATTCACCCCCTAAAAACACGAGTACCTCCATCGCGTCGTGACTATGCAAGCGGAATAAAGGTTCGATTTCGGAATAATTCTCTGAAGATTTGTCAGGCTTTCTGCCCCAATCATGTGATTGATATTGTTTGCTCCAATAATAAACTTCGAAATTCTCATTCAATACTGGCATAAACGTAGATTCTTTCATAAACTGCTCCTTTTATTAAAGGTAAAAAAGTATAAAACTCATACGTTTTTGTAATTTTTGTATAGCAAGAAATACAATATTTTAAGCAAAAATAACAATTTATTTCATAAAATTCATTGATATTATATCATTATAATCTAATGAAATAAAGACTCGAGGTAATGAAAACCCTATCTTGAGGAAAAGTATGAAAATGAAAGCCTTGTCTTTTTAATGTATAGGAGATTTACTTCACATTTAGTTGAGTGGGTTTCTAGCAATATCAATGGTTTAAACACTATAGAAATTGAAATAATAATCCTTTAGGAGGAACTTACATGCAAAAACAACCTGATTTACAAGTTAGAACGAAAAAGCTTATTGAACAGGATGGTTTGAAATTTAAAGATTTAAATAATAATGGGAAGCTTGATCCTTATGAAGATTGGCGCTTAAGCCCAGAAGAACGTGCAAAAAATCTGGTTTCTTTGATGAGTATCGATGAAAAAATTGGAATGATGCTGATTAATTCAAGGAAAATGGGACTTGCCCAGGAAGATAAGAGCAAGACCAGCCATGAAGGCCTCTTAGATGAAAGTATTATCGAAAAAGGCGAAACGATTTTTGCAACTAGCAAAGTTTACGGAACCACTCATACGATAGCAAACAGGCACCTACGTCATTTTATTTTACGAGATAACTTTACTCCTGCTGAAATGGCGGAATGGGTTAACGCAATGAATGAAGTAGCTGAAGGAACACGCTTAGGGATTCCCGTTATCATTGCATCAAACTCCAGAAATGAAAATGGAGAAGCAGTATTCGGAATGAATGATGCCATTGGTATCTTCTCTACATGGCCAGGAACGCTAGGATTAGCAGCGGCGGCAAAAGGGGATATCCAAAATGGCGGTGATGCTTCCCTTATTAGTGAGTTTGCAAGCATTGCCCGTAAAGAATGGAATGCGACTGGTTTAAGAAAAGGGTATATGTATATGGCAGATGTGGTGACAGATCCGAGATGGCAACGTACGTATGGAACATTCGGAGAAGACCCAGAGTTTATTGCTGACGTAATCGGTCGTATCATTGACGAATTCCAAGGTGAAACCATAGGAAAAGATAGCATTGCGATGACAACGAAGCACTTCCCTGGTGGGGGAGCGAGAGAAAATGGCTTTGACCCTCACTATGAAGAAGGGAAATGGAACCTGTACCCAACTCCAGGTAGCTTAGAAAAATATCATTTACCACCATTTAGAGCAGCTGCGGAACATGGAACATCTTCTATCATGCCGTACTACTCCATTCCAAGTATTAAGAAGAGTGTTGTTCAAGAGTTTGAAGGGGAAGAGATTCCGTTTGAAGAGGTTGGATTTACATTTAACCGTTATTTCATCGACCATATCCTTCGTGGAAAGCTCGGTTTCAAGGGCTATGTAAATAGTGATAGTGGAATTGTAAATAACATGAGCTGGGGAATGGAAAACAGTAGTGAAGCAGAACGCTTTGCGAAAGCGATTAATGCGGGTACCGATTTGGTTGCTGATACAAATGACATCGAAAATTTAAAACTGGCCATTAGTAAAGGCTGGATCAGCGAAAAACGAATCGATGAATCAAATGTACGACTCTTAACTGAAATGTTCGCTTTAGGTCTATTTGATGACCGCACGTACAATGATCCAGAAAAGGCAACTGAGGTTGTAAGCACAAAATCGCATTGGGAAGCTGCATACGAAGCGCACAAAAAATCAGTGACCGTACTGAAAAATTCAAACGGTACTTTGCCACTTACAGCGGACAAGCTAGATGGTAAAAAGGTCTATATTGAAGTTTTCCATAAGGAGCAGGAAAGAGTGACTTCGTATACAGAAAAAGCTAGAAAAGAAGCGAAAGAACTCGGACTGTTCACGTTAACAGATAACTATGAAGAAGCGGATGCAGCGATTCTATTCCTACATCCAAAATCCGGTTCTTACTTTAATGCCACACCAGGATTACTCGAGCTTGAAATATGTGAGGATAAAGTAAATTCAGCAATCGATGGAGCATTATATCAAGAGACCACTTTAAGTGGATTAGACCATCTAAAAGAAATCGCGGACAGCGTTCATAGCCGCGGTGGTAAAGTTGTAATGAGTGTAAATATTATTCTTCCGTGGATTTTAGGAAATGTAGAACCAATGGCTGACGCTTTGATTGCGGGTTATGATACATTCCATAATGCACAGCTTGAAGTAATTGCAGGAAAACATAAGCCAACTGGTGTCTTACCAATAACCTTACCGGCAAGTGAAGAAGTAATTGCTGTTTACCAAAATGGAGATTGCGTATCACCTAATGATGTACCGGGTTATGATAAAGACAAATACATGCCAGCAGGAATGAGCTATGCCTATAAAGACAGTGACGGCAATGTCTATAAACTTGGCCATGGATTAAAGTATTAATGATAAAAAGAAAAATCACAGGTGAGAAGCCTGTGATTTTTTTTGTTGAAGGGATAAGGTGATTATGGTGGGGATTCTCCTCAAGAAACGGATGACCGTCCATATTCTAAAGAATTGATAAGAATAAAGGACAGCCCGTCGACAGATAATAGTTGTGGATTGGACTGCTTACTATATTTTTGTTAAATTGGAGGAATACATAATGGCTAAGTTAGACGGTAAAGTAGCAATCATTACAGGTGCAGCACAAGGTATGGGGGCTATGCATGCTCGTAAATTTGTGGAAGAAGGAGCAAAAGTAGCAATTACTGACCTTAACATGGAGGGTGCCCAAAAACTAGCAGATGAATTAGGAGAAAACGCAATCGCTCTTAAATTAGATGTTGCTAGTGAAGAGAATTGGATAGAAGTCGTAGCAAAAACAGAAGAATCATTTGGTCCTATCAATGTGTTAGTAAACAACGCAGGGATTGGGATCTTCAAAACATTAGAAGAACTAACTGTAAAAGACTTTGAATTAACATTTAAAGTAGATGAGCTTGGAGTATTCTTAGGAATGCAAAAAGTAGTACCTTCCATGAAAAAAGCTGGTGTAGGTTCCATTGTTAATATCTCATCTGTAGATGGTTTGGTAAGTGCACCAACGGCTATTGCTTATAGTGCTTCTAAACATGCTGTTACCGGTATGACAAAAGGTGCAGCTGCTGAACTTGGGCAGCATAACATCCGTGTAAATTCTGTGCATCCGGGAATTATCAAAACGCCTATGGCTGATCAACCAGATGTAGAAGAATATCTAAAGCAACTTGAACAAGACATTCCACTAAGAAGAAGAGCAGAAGTAGAGGAAGTTTCTAATTTAGTTGTATACCTCGCTTCGGATGATTCTAGCTATTCAACAGGAGCTCAATTTGTCGTAGATGGTGGAATGATTTCTGACCTATAATCGAAATGTTTAGTGAAAATCACAGGTGATCGATCGAGACCTGTGATTTTTTGTTTTGGAAAAAGGATGAGACAGTTATACGCCATAGCTTCGTTGAAAGAGGTTTTTTGGATTTTAAGTCGAAAAGGAAACAAGTTATAATAATGATATGTAAAATAATGGAGGTGTCATATGGCGACAATAGAGGACTTTTTGAAATTAGATATACGGATTGGGACTATTGTAAAAGCAGAGCTTTTTCCAGAAGCACTGATCCCAGCAATAAAATTAGAAATTGATTTTGGGGAGATTGGCATTAAACAATCTTCTGCACAAATAACACGAAGATATACGCCTGAACAACTTATTGGAAGTCAAGTGGTGGCCGTAGTAAACTTTCCTCCAAGGCGTATTGCAGGTTTTAAGTCTGAGGTTTTAGTAATTGGAGGTGTTCCAGAAGAGGGAGATGTGGTACTTTTAAGACCAGATGAATCTATTAAAAATGGAACACCAATAGCATAGAAAACTTCAATGTAACCTAATTGTTATGAGATTATCTATACTAACAAATCATTTTTTAAAATAATACGTCACTTTTATTGATCCGTAATAGTATAGATGATGTTGTTAAATGGGGACAGTCCCTTTGGTCTGCCCCTTAATTTCTTTCGGGTGGATTATAGGTTACACATGTGCCGGCAACAAAGTCATGGATTGCTCTTTTGTCTTCTCGGACAGCCACCATTACTACACTTACAATGAATCCGATTCCTAACGTCAAGGCGTAAAATAGCCCTGCTACTACAATCCGAAGTAGCATATTCCCAATATGTAATTTTTCACCATCAACCCTCGCTATTCGAATCCCACATAGTCTTTTTCCAACTGTATACCCGTACCAAAAGAGTGGTAGGCTAAGAGCATATAAGAATTCTAGAAGGCCAGATTGCCAAGAATCATTATCTACAGGAAAATTAAAAATGAGTGAAAATAGAAAAACAATCAAAAAAATGACAATACCATCAATAAGCGAAGCACCGAAACGAATCCAAAATCCAGCTGGTTCAAAAACACTATGCATGTAAACACCCCATATAGATTGTATTCATCAAAGATGGTTTTTATTTTTGTTAACCTTATTTTACCACTATCTGGTGATGGTCATAAGAATGAAATCAATTAATAAGACATTAGGACTATGGTAGGGTTCTTTTGGGTTTTATAAGGTGAAAGTGGCGAAAGATTTATATGAACGAAGTATCAGTTGTTTTTTGAGAATTATCGATTTATGTCGATCATTTCATGTCACATATTTTTCAATTGTTTGATATAATACTAATAACAATTAACAAAATGTTAATTAAAAGACGAGTGAATTAGAGGTGACCAAGAGATGAGTGAGGATTTGTTAAGTTATGATGTGAGTAAATATCGGACTCCTGATGGATATACAAGTGATATTGCTGTTTTTACAATTATTTCAACGAAAGTGGGGCCTTATAAGCCACCAGAAAAAACGTTAAACATTATGTTGATTAAACGAGCGGAGAAAACAATAGATAGTGAGCCTAATATTGAAGGCGGAAAATGGGCGTTGCCTGGTGGGTTTATTAAACCAGAGGAAACGGCATATGATGCAGCTGTTCGCGAATTAAGAGAAGAAACGGGTGTAGAAGGGGTAAAGGTTAAGAACTTTGGCGTATACGACAAATTGGGTCGTGATAAGCGGGGATGGATTATTTCGAATGCTCATTATGCGATCGTTCCAGAAAATGAATTAGTGGGAAGGAGAGCAGCAACTGACGCAGACGAAGTAGCGTTATTCTCGATGGATGAAGTGTTTAAGCTTGACCTTGCGTTTGATCACAAGGCAATTATCGATGATGCGTTATGGTTCATCAAAAAGGATATGTCTTTAACAACGCTAGCAAAAAACTTTTTACCTAAAGAATTTGTCTTGTCTGAGCTGCAAGGTGTATTGCTAACAGTAATGGATGAGCCTTGGTTAAAACTGGACTCTCAATTTTTTAGAAAGGCTCCAACGCTGCCGTTTATTGAAAAAGTCGTGAGGGATGGAGAACCTCAGAAAACAAATCGTTGGTCGAAAAATAAAGCTCAGCTTTATCGATTTAATGATTTTGATCCGTATGTATCGATCTATAATGCCAAATATTAAAATTTTTTTCTGCATTATAATTAACAGTTTGTTAATTAATAACCATAAAGGAGTGGAGCTAAATGAAGCTTTTAAAAGACTGGACCTTGTTTGAAAAGGTATGGCTTGTGACGTTTACGCTTGTGAATGTGTATTTGTTTTTTGTCTGGGATGATACAATTCTTGGATTCATTACCTCAATTTCAGGAATGCTTTGTGTGGTGTTGGTTGCGAAAGGGAAAATCAGTAACTATTATTTTGGGATTATCCAAACGGGCACTTATGCCTATATAGCTTACGGTTATGCCCTTTATGGTGAGGTTATGTTAAATGCCTTGTTTTATTTTCCACTACAGTTTGTTGGACTTTATTTATGGAGTAAACATAAAACAAAACAAACCGTACAAGGAGAAGAAATTCAAGTCAGTGTTTTAACCAAGAAAGGATGGACCTATACATTATCCTCATTCCTTGTCATCTTTGTTCTATACGCTATTCTTCTAGAAAAAATAGGCGGCAATGTCGTCTGGATTGATTCCGCTACAACGACATTATCGGTGATTGCTCAGATTTTAATGCTCAAACGATTCACTGAACAATGGTTATTTTGGATTGCGGTGAATGTCCTTTCGATTGCACTTTGGCTGAAGGCTTTGATTTTACAAGGAGGAAACGATGTAACTATGCTTGTCATGTGGTCGGCCTTTCTGATTAATAGTATTTACGGATATTACAACTGGTCAAAAGTATATAAAAAGCAGAAGCGGGAGGAGATTTCATGAAAAAGATTGGATTTTTCGGTGGAAAGTTTTTACCTTTGCATCAAGGACATGTGTACGCCATCATCAAAGCTTCCACGATGGTTGAGGAATTGTATGTCGTGTTGTCTCATAGCACAAAGAGGGATCAAGAGCTTTGTGAAGAGAGCAAGTTTCCGTATATTCCAAGTCGAATCCGGCTCCGCTGGCTTTCCCAACTGACGAAGGATATGAAGAACGTCAAGGTCATAGAAGTGGAGGATCATGATGGGGATGAGGATTACAATTGGAAGGAAGGAGCCATAAAAATAAAAGAGGCAATCGGGAAGAACATTGATGTGGTGTTTAGCTCTGAAATGGGATATGATCCGATTTTTCAAAAACTCTATCCGAAGGCAACGCATTGTTTGATTGATGAAAAAAGGGAACAGGTTCGGATATCGGCAACCGAGATTCGAAAGAAGGGTGTGTTTCACTACTGGGACTACATTCCCGAGATAGCGAAACCGTATTTCGTCAAAAAAGTCGTCATTTTGGGTACGGAAAGCTGTGGAAAATCAACGCTTACGAGAAATCTAGCACTCATTTATAATACAACCTATGTAAGCGAATATGGTAGGGAAATCTGTGAAGAGTTAGGAGGTTGTGATGGCATTATGCTTGATGAGGATTACCCTCTCATTGCATACGGTCATAAACTGAAAGAATACGAAGCTAGTAAACAAGCCAATAAAATGGTCTTTATTGACACCGAGGCTGCTGTCACTCAATTCTATTCGGAACTTTATAATGGCAAAACGCAACGGGTACTAGCTGAAAGCGCCAAGCTCCAACAATATGATTTATGCTTATTTTTAGAGCCTGACGTCAAATGGGTGGATGATGGATTACGGGTGCACGGGGACCAACAGGTTCGCGAAGAAAACAATCAGCGCTTGAAGGAATTATTGAATGAGTATGGCATACCGTTTGTGAGCATAAGCGGGAACTATCAAGAACGGCTAGAAAAAGCGATTGAGTTGATAGGGGAAAGGGTAGGGTTTTAGATAAATTTTTCAGATGGATTTAATGAGACTTGAAGTGAATCCGAACAAGGTAGACATTGAAATTTGTCTATTTATGAATCGTGTTGTGGTAGTTAGGATAATTACCAAATACGAATAAAAAAGAAAAATCACAGGTGAGAAGCCTGTGATTTTTTTGTGGAAGGGATTTGGTCATCATGGTGTGAATTCTCGAAGAAAAGGATGACCATATCCAAACAAGGTTCTGTCACTTTGACCCTATAATTAAATCGATTCTTGAATCTTTTGTGACAACATCAAAATTATGGTCTCCTTTTAGGACTAGGTATTATATTTGTAACTATTCATTTAATTTCCAGTCGTTACAATAAGCTTGAACGATAACAAAAACAATGAAATGGGGTATTCTTTTGAACTTTCCACAATTAAAAATAGGCCATATGGAGCCAAAGGTTCCAATTATGCAAGGTGGTATGGGAGTAGGTATATCTTTAAGCGGACTTGCTTCTGCTGTTGCAAATGCTGGAGGTATTGGAATTATTTCGGGCACTGGAATTAGTTTTGATGAATTGCGATATCACATAAGAAAGGCGAAAGAATCCATTCAGGATGGCGGATATATAGGAGTGAATATTCTTTTTGCGATGAATGATTTTGCCGAAAAAATGAAAGTAGCTATTGAGGAAAATGTAGATTTCATTATTTCAGGTGCGGGCATTTCAAGAGATATGTATAGTTGGGGCAGAGAAGCTGGAATTCCGGTTATCTCAATTGTATCTTCAGCACGGCTTGCAAAAATATCTGAACGATTGGGGGCTTCTGCCGTTGTTGTAGAAGGCAATGAAGCCGGCGGGCACCTAGGTACCGAAAGACCATTGTTCGATATTTTGCCAGAGGTGATAGAAGCTGTTAAGATTCCCGTAATTGCTGCTGGAGGGATTATGACTGGAGAAGATCTCGCTCGTGCCATTCAAGTAGGGGCTTCCGGAGTTCAAATGGGAACAAGATTTGTTGCTAGTAACGAATGTGACGCACCATTATCGTTTAAAGAAAAATATGTACAAGCGAAGAAAGAAGATACAGTTATGGTAAAAACAACGGTGGGATTAGAAGGTCGTGCAATAAAGAATCATTTTACTGAACTTATATCTGATGATAAAAAAGTAAAAATCAAGAAGTGTATTGATTGTCTGAAAGATTGCTCGTATCGCTTTTGTACAATGGATTCTATGATTACATCAATGAATGGGGATTGTGAGAATGGTCTTGTATTTGCAGGAGCAAGAGTGCATGAAATCAATGAAATACTTCCTGTCAGAACGATCATCCACAATATTATGACTGAATACAAAGCTTGTATCTAAGGGCCTTATCCTGAAAAAGTGCAAGGGTAGTTTTATCATAAAAGAGGTCAAAGTTTTTTTGCATATGGAAACCTTCCTTCATAGGGGAGAGAAATTCAAAAGTAGTCCTGTTGTTGAATCGGGACTGCTTTTTTGTCGTTCCTCAAACAATCTAAATGAACCCGTCACAAATCTTTCACATTTACAGATGCCCCTTTTTCTGAACTCCTTTCTATAACAATAACGAGAGGTGGATCAAATTATATGAAAAGGGTTGGGACGAGGAACCTGTCCCTCTGACCCAGAGCACTCAGACAAAGAAGGGATTGTGAGTAAGATGGCAAAGTACAGAATGGTGCGCACTGATTTTTGGAAGAATCCGGTTGTTTCAGAGGAAATGACGCCGGAGGATAAATATTTTTTCTTATATCTCCTAACAAATCCCCACACAACTCAAATCGGAATCTATCGAATAACGAAAAAAGAAATGGCTTTTGATATGGGCTATTCGATTGAGACGATTCATGCGTTGATGGATCGATTCATCCATCACCACAAAATGATTCAGTACAATCCAAAAACAAGAGAAATCGCGATTAGAAACTGGGGAAAATACAACTTGCATAAAGGTGGGAAACCGGTTATGGATTGTATTTCTTCCGAGTTGGAGGAAGTGGAGGACACCTCGCTGATTCAATATGTAGCCGAAAATATCGATCGAAATGAAATTTTAACCCTCTATATGTTTTTTATGAAAAGGATTTGAATTGGGACAAGGATGCTTCGTTCTACCACAGCGATCCAATTATGGCTCAGTCTGGGACAATGGACCTGTCCCTCCGTCCCAAAACCAACCACTCTGACGATACGTTGACGACTCGTTCTACGATACGTGGGCAAAAAGAAAAAGAAAAACAAAAAGTAAAACAACAACAAAAAGTTCTTTATCCAGATATAGATTTACAACCAAAGACAGAGGCGATTAAAGAAATTGTAGCCTGTTGGGATCAAAATGGGTTTGGGTTATCAAACATGAGTGCAAAGGAGCAGCTCTTAGCCTGGTTAGATGATTCAAGCTTTTTAAACCCGAAAGAGGTGATTTTAAAAGCCATGGACATTGCCTGTGCCAACAATAAGCGGAGACTAAACTATGTCGTTGGCATTCTAAAAAACTGGGAAAACGAATCATTGCTGACGGTTGAAGAAATTGATTTGTATCACGAGAACAAAAAGCAGGGGCAATCAGCCGATATCATCCAAACAGGCAGGGCGATTCCTGGTCAGTATCAATTTGATCCAACGGCAGGTGAGGACTGATGAACTTTGCAGAAACAGCCTTTTTAGGGTGTTTGATCAAGGCCGGTTACTTGATTAAAGATACCGTAATCCAACCGGAACAGCTAGAGGAGGCCACCAATCAAGAGTTGATGCGGAGGATGGTTGACTTTAGCAATGCTGGTAAAAGTATCGATTTAATTTCACTCACAACCATTCCTGATCTTGAAAACTTGGGTGGAATGTCTTATCTATCAAGCCTACTATCATATGCGGATGTTGAAAAATTTGAAGAGTTTGAGGCACTTATTATTGAGCTTTGGAAGGAGCGGGAAAAGAGTAGTATCTTAACGCTAGCGAAGTTGGGGAATTGGGAGATTACAAGAGTCATTGCCGAATTGGATAAAATCAATCAGGCCAAGATAAACGATCATACTTCTTTAAATCAGGCGTTGGTCCATATGTTTGAGGCACCTTGGCAGGAGCAAGAAGCTATGAAAGTAGCTACAACTGGCATCAAAAAGCTTAATGAAATGACGGGAGGCTTTCAAGATGGAGAAGTTACGATTCTAGCAGCAAGACCATCAATGGGAAAAACAGACGTGATGCTGCATTTTGCGAAGGAAGTAGGATGGGCAGGTTATTTGCCCATTGTCTTTTCATTAGAGATGCCAGAACGACTGGTCACCTCACGCTTAATCGCCTCAACAGGTGGCTATAATCGTTTGAAAATGAGGGATCCTCAGAAAATGTTAAGCCAAAGTCAAAAGGATCGCTGGGCCGATGTCATTGGCTATTTGAATCAAACCAATATCCAAATTTTCGATGGAGCGGGCCAAACGGTTTCAGAAATGAGAGCAAAGACACGAAAAATTCTCCATCAATTTCCAAACATGAAACCGATTATTTTTATAGACTATCTAACTCTAATACGCCCAAGTGAACTGTACGGCGGGAATGCCCATCTACAAGTAACCGAGATATCTAGAAATCTAAAAACAATGGCAAAGGATTTTGACTGCCCGGTGATATGTTTGGCCCAGTTAAATCGTTCTGTGGAAACAAGAGCTGAAAAACGACCGATGATGTCCGATATCAGGGAATCAGGAAGCATCGAACAGGATGCAGATGTCATCCTCTTCCTCTATCGTGAAAAGTATTATGACAAGGAAACTGAAGATCCATTTCTCGAAATCATTTGTTCAAAAAACAGAAACGGTCCAGTAGGTACCATTCAGGTTACATACAACGAATTTACTGGTTTGATTGAACAATAGATGTGGGACAAATTGGGCCGCAGGGACAGGTCCTGTGTCCCAGAATTTAATAAAAGGAGGAATTTATATGACGATAAGGGATTACTACATTGATGCACTTTGCTACGAAGAAGTCAGTCTAGCCCATTACATTTATCATTTACTAGAAGAGGGCAAGATTTCATTAGAGGATGACGAATCTACGTTAGATTTAAATATGGCAGACCATAAGAAGGTAAGGGAAATGATAGATAAAAACGTTTTAGGGTTTCATAAAATTGGCGTGTACGCATTAAAAAAGAGTGAGCGAGAATTCGTGTTTGTTTTTGCTGAATTTGAACAAGAAGCCATTGAATTATTTGTAAAAACCTATAATCATGCTCCACTATATTGTCACCAATATTCACTCGCAACTGATCTTTTAAGAGATTATAAATTGACTACGTTTTGGGAGATGCGGAAAGAGCATTTAACTTTTCCGGCAATTGCTGGGTATTATGAGAAGTAAAGAATTGTGTAAAAAAAAGAGGAAGGGTAGATCCCTCCGCTTATCGCCTAATACATAGATACGATTTGTTTAGCTCTAGGTGTCGGTTTTAAAAAATACAAGTAGTAAAAGTAACATATTACAAAGGATATATTTCCCTTTTTGTCGAATGTTGTAATAGTACAAATCAATTCAATGAAGAACTTTGCCTATGAAAATAAAGCTTTTGGAAACAATACCAAAATGTAACAAAGATGAGAAGAGAGGAAACAAAGATGCAATTTACCAAAGTAAAACAAGTAATCGATAACACAGAATACATAACTATTGCCTTCAATCGCTTCCTACGATTCAAACGAACAGATAAATATGATGAAACCTATAAGTATGAAATCTTATCTGAATTAAATACGGTTTTTGCAAAAACGTCTATAAATGAAGAAAACATTGTTGAAATCACAAAAATTCTACAGTCCAGTAACCCACAATCAGGGAGTTTTGTTCATTGGAGCAATACAGCTGATTTAGTGGATTATGCGACTGCCCGACAGACTGAAGTAGCTGAGATTTTCGTTCAGCTGTTTACAGATGAGGGTGCTCCACTATCTGAGAGAATAAAGGCGTTTCATGAAAAAGGAAAAGAGTATAAGTCACAGCTTAAATTAGGGGCCCCACTGTTTGGGTATCTTTTAGCAGCGTATGATTCTCAAAAATATCCGATATATAAAGAAGAAGTTTTTAAAGAAATCAAACGTATTTTTGGGATTGACAAAAAGTTAGGTTCAATCAGCGAAAACTATGCCTATTATTATCAGCTTTGTTTATCGGCACAAGAAGTATTAGCAAGCAAGGGACACTACGTACATATGTTAGATATCCAAGATTTCTTCTTTTGTCTGACTCAATATGATGAATTAATGGTGGAAAGTGCCGTTGCCTATATTCATTCAGTAGCAAAGAAAATGAAGGAATTTTCGGATCATGATGTGGATTTTTTAGAGGCCATTAAGGAGCTTCCAGAAGACAAATTAAAAGAGCGGAGAGAGTTTTACCGCAATTTTGAAAAGGTCAATAAAATTCGGTTTCTGCTACTTGATCAGTATATTGAAGAAAAACGACTTGAAATAGAAGACCTTGAAAAATATAAATCTCAAGTAAAAGATGAATATGAGAAGAACATCCTTCATACGTGGAATAACTTTAGCATCTTATTTCAAATCTATTACCAATCCATTAAGGATATTGTGACGTATCAATTGATTACCATCCATCGAGTCATCCGGAATATCGATGAGTTTAAGGGAATTGATTTTACGAAGGATAAAGTAATTTTTGATTTTAACGGTAGTCGGAATTTAGGTGGAACAGGTTGTTGGATGGCGGTCTTTCCTGAAAAAATGGAAAATCACAAAGTAGCAGCACAATTCTTCTTAGAAATAGATGAAAACGGGGTTGATTATGGGCTCCACTTTGGATCGTCACATCCAAAAAGAGGAATGAGAGACATTGAATCTATTTCAGATATTGAAAATGAATTTACGTATGAAAAAATGAAACAGAAATTCGTTGAAGTTACAGATGAATTTTTAGAAGGAAATCGACTGACTATAGATGCTGTAGAAGAAACAGACCTTCCAGAACAAGATAACCTGCATTCATCGTTAAGCCAAATTTTTGATTCCGTCTCACAGGCTGAGCAAGCATTTGATGTGGCTCAGAAACTTTTAAATAAGTTGGATATATACGAGGCAGGAGACGAGCGGGTTGCTGTTACATTAACTTCAAAACAGAAGTTTCATATTGATTTTTGCAATTGGCTTTTAGTAGGTTTTTATCGTGATAATGAGAACAAACTTATGACAGTCGTAACTCTTATAGAAGATGAAGTAAGTGATACACCATACAAGCGACAATTATTTACCCAAAAAGAACACGAAACACAGATTGCCTTAACTTATCTTCCTTTTGAAGAGTTTATCGAGAGTGACCATTTGCAATCGATTCTTGATCGAACAGTAACTATAATAAGCGACCGATTTGCCACCTATCTTCGATCACCTTTTCGAAAATACAATGTTCCTGCTTTGGAGCAAGCAATATTCGATAAGAGTGTACGTAGTGAAGTATTCAAAAATGGCGTGCATCAAGCACCCAAAATACAAATTCAAAATCAAGAATATGTAGAAATACCAACAGTAGAATTCGAACAAGATATTGAGGTTCATAATCTTCATTTTGAGGAAAAACAGTTGATCCTACGACAAGTAAAAACAGCATTAAAAAATGGAAAACATATTATTTTCACAGGACCACCAGGTACAGGGAAATCAAAATTGGCAAAAGAAATTTGTCATTCACTCGAGGTGTCGCCTAAACTGGTGACTGCTACATCAGAATGGTCAACCTATGAAACAATTGGGGGATATCGTCCAAACAGCGATGGCACATTGTCCTTTCATCCTGGCATCTTCCTAGATTGTTTTAAAGACGAGAAGACAAATGCGCCTATTAATAAATGGTTAATCATTGATGAAATGAATCGAGCGGATATCGATAAAGCATTTGGTGCCTTATTCTCCGCACTAACTGGCGACCAAGTGACTCTTAACTTTCAGTCTCAAAGTGGAAACCCTGTGTTTCTTCGTCCGCAAGGTGACGAAGAAACGGTAGTCCCAAATGATTATGAATACATCATTCCTAATGACTGGCGATTAATTGGCACAATCAATACGATGGATAAAGCGTCACTCTATGAAATGAGTTATGCCTTTATGCGACGATTTGCATTTATTCCGATTGGAGTACCAAAGAATATTAGGGTAAATCTAGTGAATGAGTATTTAGATAAGTGGAGCATCGTTGAAAACGATTATTCAGAGACACTTACTTTCATTTGGAAACAAATCAATCAATATCGAAAAATTGGTCCGGCAATTATTGAAGATATTGCAAAATACACAGTGGAAGATGGGGATTTCACTTCAGCCATTATCTTATATGTTTTACCTCAATTCGAGGGGCTGATGGATAGTGACATCCGAGGTTTTATCGAAAAACTTTCACCTATTCAAGAGATTAATACACAGCAACTATTGAGTTTTGCGGAAGACTTTTTCTATTTGTAGGTGTCAATCATGAAACGAAATGCGGAACAGCTAATCGAGGAAATAAGTGATTTCCTTGTTATCTATTTAAAATCGGGTAAGGTCGGCTTGAATTCATTTATCCAAAAGACCAATTTGCAAATTGAGCAATTAGATCATCTATTGAATCTTCATTTTTTATTAAAAGAAGAGGTTAAACAATTTGTAAGAGGGTTGCCATTGTTAATTCGGCGTCTAAAAACATCCACAAAAGTGCAGCAGGAAACGAACCATGGACAAGTTCGCGGACAAATCAATTGGCCAAACACAATCAAGGAACGCCTTCGCATCAATGTAACGGATAAAACAATCTATTCGGTTGTGGAACGAAGTCGTGAATACGCAATAAAAGAGAACCTAGTACTACTTGAAGTGCTTAAGGTCCTATATGAGATTTTATTTGTGAAAATGGATACCGATTATTATAAAAAGTACACCTGGTTTGAAGATTGGGCTTCGTTGAAAGACATCATTAGCCATATGCTACACAAAAATATCTATTTATCACGAATCCAAATGCATCAAGAAAAAGTAACAACACGAATGATTATCGATACAATGAAACATCGAAATCCCTTATACCAGAGAGCAGGACAGATTTTATTCAGCTATCGTAGCATCATGGAAGGGAACCTCGATAAAGAAGATGTAGTGGAGTTGCTAAAAGAAACCTTTATCGTGCCACAAGAAGAAGATGTGTTATTCGAACTCTATTGGGTGATAAAAATCATCCAAGAAAATACTCAAAATGCACAGCTACAGGTAATGGATGGGCGGAACAAACATAATCTTGTGGCAGAGTGGATGGATGAGGAATTTGTGTATAAGATTTATCATGATTCAACCGGTTCCAATCGGATTCAATTCAACATTAAAGCTGAAGAAGTCATGCAAATACACCATCCATTTATCGAAAAGAAACTTTCCTCCGCAGCTGATGCGGAACAAATAGCACGAGAAGTTTTTGGACAAGGCTTTGATACATCTACCTTCTGGAGTGGTAGACCGGATATTATTGTTGAGGTTGTTGATAAACAATCAAACGAACTCAAAAAGGTAGTCATAGGGGAAGTGAAGCATACATCCAGGGTGGAATACGCGATTACAGGATTGCGAGAGTTAATGGATTATATGAAACTTGTAAGGGATGGTGAGGGGAATTACTTAGAAGAACGAGATATTGAAGTTAATGGGATGTTGTTTACGGAGGTCACTGTCGGAGAAGGCAAGATGAAAAGAAATTTAAAAATTGATCCTAATAGGGGAAAAGTTAAAGTGCAAATTATTGATTTTTTGGAAGTCAGATGACAAAAAAATTGGTGCATCTATAAACACTTTATATAATGCCCAAACTAGCAGAGTACTGAAATCGGTACTCTGTTTTTCTATTTTTAAGATAATAAAAATAAATTCTTTGGCCATCTTTCAAATTCTCTTTGTTTTAATACACTATGCACTTTAATCATTATCACTAGATCACAGAACTTACGAATGGTATAATTTTACTAATAACAGATACCTATAAATATAACAAATCAGGGGAGAACGATGATTGAAAAGGAAAATAAGTTAATTATCAATTCGGAAAAAGGGAATTTATTAAATGAATTAATTAGGTCCATAAAAGAGTGTGAAAAATTTTATTTTAGTGTCGCTTTTATTAATTTTAGTGGGTTACAACTGTTATTGGAACCAATTAAAGAAGCTGAGGAACGAGGGATTAAAGGTAAGATTATTACATCCACTTATCTTAACTTCACGGATTCAAAGGCATTAGACAAATTAAAAGAATTTAATAACATTTCATTAAAAGTATATGTAACAGATAAAGAGATTGGTTTCCATACCAAAGCTTATATATTTGAATATAAGGATAGTTACAAAGTAATCATAGGTTCTTCAAACATTACTCAAAGTGCCTTAAAAAGTAATATTGAGTGGAATGTTGAAATTATCTCAAAACAAGACGCTTCTTTTATTAAAGAGGTACTTAAAGAATATGAGAACCTATGGAATATGAGTATTGATGCTGATGATGACTTTATTAAACGCTATGAAGAATTTCTAATGAGTTTTAAGAATTCACAAAATACAAATCAAATGATTTATGAACATAAAAAGCAATATATTGTTCCTAATCGAATGCAAAGACGTGCTATTGAAAATCTTGATCGTCTTCGAAGTTTTGGTGAACAGAAGGGATTAGTAATTGCCGCTACGGGAACTGGTAAAACATATATGTCTGCATTCGATGTAAAAAGTTTTAAACCAAAAAAATTATTATTTATTGTACATAGAGAAGAGATATTGAAAAAAGCGAAGGATACCTTTGAATTACTGTTACCAAATGAAGGGATAACGTTTGGATTGTTGACTGGTAATTATAAAAACAAGAATGTAGATTACTTGTTTGCAACAATACAAACTCTTAGTAAATGTTATTCTGATTTCAGAAGAGATGAGTTTGATTATATCATAATCGATGAAGCCCACCATGCAACAAGTCCCAGTTATCAAAGTGTACTAGATTACATTCTTCCAAAATTTATGCTTGGAATGACAGCAACTCCAGAACGGAGTGATCATCAAAATGTTTTTGAATTATTCGATCATAATGTGGCTCTAGAGGTTAGGTTACACGAAGCACTTGATGATGAACTTGTTATCCCTTTTCATTACTTTGGGATAACGGATATTGATGAAATTGATTTAAGTGATGTAAGTATTGACGATATAGTAGAGGTTACAAGAAGATTAAAGGTGAATGAACGAGTAGATTTCGTCGTAGAGAAAATGGAATTTTACGGTCATGATGGTGATAAGAGAAAGGGTCTAGGTTTTTGTGCAAGTATTGAGCATGCGCAATATATGGCAAGTGAATTTAACAAAAGAGGGTACAACAGTATTTGTTTAACAGGTGAAGATTCACCTAACAATCGTGAACAGTTTATCAAAAGATTAGAAGACGATCATGATAACCTAGAGATGATTTTTACAGTAGATATTTTTAATGAAGGGGTCGATATTCCTTCAATTAATACTGTACTAATGTTGCGACCAACTAATTCACCGATTGTCTTTATTCAACAGCTTGGAAGGGGATTACGTAAATTTGGTGATAAAAGTTTTTTAACTGTTCTTGATTTCATTGGGAACCACACTAAAACGTTTTTAATAGCTATCGCTCTAAATGGTAGCAGATATTATGATAAAGAAAGTCTAAAAGTTGCCGTAGCCACCGGCTTTGCGAATATCCCAGGCGCAACACATATACAAATGGATAGAATCTCACAGGAAAGAATCTTAGAACAAATTGATAAAGAAAATTTTAACTCAATGAAATATTTGAAAGAAGAGTATTTTGAATTTAAAAAACTCAATCAAGGGCGAATTCCGTTCTTCCTGCTTGATTATTTTAAGTTTGATGGGGCTCCAGATCCTATAAAATTTATTAATCGTGAAAAATCATATATACAATTTGTGGCAAAAGTTGAAAAGGACGAATATCTAAAGAAATTATTACAAAATGAAGATTTTGAAGGGGCAATGAAGGAATTGTCCAGTAAGCTTCCTTTAAAGAGAGTTTATGAATTTGTTATTATACGTTATTTGTTAGAAAATAAGTTTATTGACCTAAAGATTGCAAAGGATGAAATCCTAAAAATAGTTGAACACGTTGATGAGGATAGTATTCTTCATTCATTTGAATATTTAAATCAAGATTATTATGATACGACTCAACAAAAAACAAAGCCAAAATTATTTAAACTTGAGAATCAACTTTTATTTAAAACACCATTGTTTGAAAATTTGTTAGAAAATGAGGAATTTCAAAAATTTATTAATGATATTATTTCTTATGGTATCTTTCGTTATGAGAAGGAATTTAAACATACCTATTACGGGGTTCCACATTTTAAGTTATACGAACAATATCAGATGATTGACGCAGCCTTACTTTCTAATTACAGAAAGATTCATTCATCCTTTAGAGGTTCTGGATTATTGGCGAATGGCAAAGAATTTTTCTTGTTTGTTGACTTACACAAAGAAGCTGATATAAAAGAGAGTATTAATTATCAAGATAAATTCATCAATACTAAGGAATTTCAATGGCAGTCTGTTAATAATACATCTCAAGAATCAGATCGTGGAAAGGACATCATTTACAATAAGGAAAGAGGAGTAAATCTACATTTATTTATTCGAAAATACCGCGAAATCGACGGTAAGGTTGAGCCTTATATTTATATTGGTAAAGGAAATTCAATACAGTTTGAAGGAAATAGACCAATCACGGTAAGAATGGAACTTGAGCATGAAATTCCTGCTAATCTTTATATTGAATTTACTAAAAAAGTATAGTCTTCTCATTTATGAGAAGACTATTTTTCCTTAACTAAATCATTTACTGCTGGAATATCTGCTGGCGCCCATTTCAATGATTCTAGATTTTCTTTTTTTAACCAAACTAAAGTAGAATGCTCACTTGCTTTAGGTGTACCCTCAGTAATCTTGCACTTTATTGAAATTAAGTTGATTGTAAACGTATCATATTCATGAATATTATCATTAAATATATTTTTTGAAGTTTCAATTTTACAACCGAGTTCCTCATAAATTTCTCTCACTAATGCTGTATAAATATCCTCGTTTTCTTCTACCTTTCCACCTGGGAATTCCCATCGATTTGGAATAGACATTTTTGGTGAGCGAAGAGCACACAAAACTTTATCTTCCTCATTTTCTATTATGGCTGCTACAACTTTTACAAGCTTTTTCATATGAACCTCCGTTTGAATATAATATTCATATCATATCATCTTTTCTATGTATGTATTAATAATTTGTTTTTAAATACTATCGAAACAGAAGGAACAAGGAATCTTTTAATGTTTATCAATATGGAACGGATTTACTATCTAAGTTTGAAATAGGGTGTTGAAAAGGTTTACAAAGAATTAGAATTTAACTTAGATTAGAGAATATCTTTTTAGTAATTAATATAAAATGCTATTTTCCCCTATTAAAATCGGAATATTTAGCATATAATTTTGATAATTCGTTCAATTATTTTCTAGAGTGAAGGTTTTTAAGCATAAAAGGAGCTGTTCAAATGCTAGAAGTAAGTAATAAAATCGGATGGCTTGAAGGAATTTTTGAGGCGGTTCATGATGGAATCTTAGTGATGTGTTTATCCAACATTAATAGAGGGAAACCGTACCATAAAGAAATGTAGTTTTAGGGAAAATTTGGGTAACAGAAGCCCCTTGTCTAGGAACAGATTGGAAAGGAAGTGAATATGAGGAGGTTATTTTTATGCAACCGTATGTTAATGAGCATGCCCATTGATGATAAAAGGGATAAGGAGGATTTCCATAATAAGTACAAACAACATTTGTATCAGATTATTCAAATTGAATTAAAAGATGGGTCTGTTTACCAGGGCATCCTTCATAGCTACGACAGGGAGAAAATTTATAGCCTTATGCCGAAGACTGGGCATTCACATTTGGCAATGCACACAATGGGTGAACGCAATGATAGCAGACTTTTCCCATTCTTTGCCTCATTTGGGTTCCTATTCTTTGGAATAAGAAAATTCGGGCCATTTTTCCCATTCTTTATTTAATTAATCGATACAAAAAAGGCTTGTAGTGGATATGTCCATACAGGCCTTTTCTATTTTATATATGTGAGTTTCTACCAATTATTTCGTACATAAAAATACTCTATAGCCCAAAGCTCCTTGATATTTTAGCATTAAATGAAAATGCTGGTAGAGGACATGATAAAGTTCAGGTTCAATGGACTCTGAGTACTCGAATGTAGGCATTGAATGGTTTTGAAGGATGGATTGTTTTCTCCTAAACGTTTTAAGGTTTTTAAAACCGGCCATTTCAAATAAGGTAATCCAATCCTTTTCCATGAGGAGAGAATCTAACCCGTAAAATTGTTTAATTTCCTCTTCAAAATATGTCCAGAGCCTCGTATTAAGGGTAAGTTCATTTGCTATAAACTGACCGCCCGGCTTTAATAAACGAAATATTTCCTTAAGTGCTTTAGGCTTATTGACAAAAGAAAGAACCGATTCGGAAATAATAAAGTCATATTCACTATCATTTAGTGGACATTTTTCTATTGAGCCCTGAATTATTTCGACTGGTAATTGGTGTTTTGCCATCCTATCTTTGGCTTTTTTAATCATGTTAGGGTTGATATCCAACCCTGTTACTTTTGCGCCATAGCGGGACGCTAAATAAGCAGATGTTTGGCCGGTACCACAACCTACATCTAAAATGCATGAAGAGCTGTTAATCATTTGATTCTCGAATAATTTCTTTGTTAGCTCCATACCACCAGGATGTGCACCACTAACACCAAATTTGGACAAAAAGTCTAAATATATTGAAGTTCCAATGAGTACCACCTTCTCCACTTAACATATTTGTATAATATGATTTTAAAATAAGATGGTTCCATCCAAGTACATATGTATATCCCAAAACCCAATCCCATCAAAGTTACCATAAACCGTACCAACAAGAATTCAGCCCCATTGCATAATAGTACAACTTTATGCGTATGAAGAAACGGGGTTTAAATGAACGAAAGTATGACATATTAAGGGAAAGAATATTTGGAAGGAGAATTTTAGTGGATTATCTATCTCGTGAACAAATTATGAATGAGCTGCAGCAATCCTTTCGACCATATTTAAATAAGTATGGAATTGAAGATATCGGAATTTTTGAAGAAGAAGGGCAAGGCGATCGCTACTTTCTTGGATATACAACTCAAAAAGATGGGAAAATCTATCATATTCATCTGCCTTTTCAAAAAATGAATGATGACCGGTTAGCTCCAATCGATAGTAAGTGGACGGTAGAATCAGACAATCCACAAGAAAAAGATCTTAAAGAATTCAAAGATCTGGATCATGTATTCCGTGAAATATATTAAGAGTAAAAAAGTCGAACCGGAAAAACTATTTTAAATTACAGGAGGCTACTATGGAAAATGGCCAATTAAAGGAAGATTCCCATTTAAAAAGAAAAAATAATGAAACATTAGAAATAAGTTCAACAGGATATGGATTAGAATCTGTTCAAAAAGAAAATGAAGAGGAATACAAACTAGAGCAAAAGAAATAGCCGTTTAACATTGGCAAAACGAGAACTGATGTTTAATGAAAAGCAAAAACTACAATAAAAGCCAATACTCAAAAAAAACAACCCTTAATACGTAATAAGAGTTGTTTTTTTATTTTATGTTTTGAAAAACAAATACAAGGGAAAAGGGCACTTTTAAATGCGGTCATCTTCCCATGCTCTATCATAATCTCTTACAATTTGACTTTCTGTTGAAGTATCTTCTTCTTGTTGAATTTGTTTGAACTCAACAATTTCTTGGTTTGCCTTAATTCCTTTTGCTGTGTTTATTTTTATGTATTTCAATTCGGTTACCCCCTATGGTTCCTATTCCTTACTTTTATCATTTGAATATAGTGTTTTAATACCTTTTTCTTGATTAGACAAATCAAAATGGGGAGCGGGGTTAGATGAGTAGGTTGTTTTAATGATTCAATTTTACGATGTGAGTTTAAAGCTCTTTTTATTCCCATTAAAAAATTCCTTCTGCAGTGTGATTCATGTCATCTCATCTCGATACTTCAATATGGAGATTGCTTATTTTCTTTAGTTTGGAAATAACTTGGTTTATACAGTAGTTTTTTAAGTAATTTCTATCGTTTAGGAAAAGATATGAATGCAAATTACAGGAGGTGTGTTCATGAATAGTGATGTGTATCGGGATAAAATTGTGGTTTTGGATGAGAATGGGGATGAAAAAGAGTTTTCTATTGAAGCCTTATTTGATATGAAGGACAAAACATATGCATTGTTACGCTCTGAACAGGATCAAGACCACACAATTGTCATGCTAGTGGAGAATACGGAGGATGGTCAGTTTTTAACAGGAATTAACGATTCATCCGAACGTGACATGGTACTAGATGCGTATGAGATAGCTGTTGATGCTAATCCAGCGGAGTAAGATTCATTATGGAAAATAAGATCTTTGACGTTATGGATCCTCAAATGAGGATACAAATAGAGGAAGAAATGAAAGGTTTGACCTTTACCAAAAATTTTCGATCTCCTTCTGCAGAGGAATGGTATGTTTTTTTACCGAGCTATCAAGATCCGACTACCGGTGGTGCGGCTGGTAAGGTGATTATTCACTATAACTTATTAGATACACAGGAAATCTTCATAAATACCACCATCATATTTGATGACCCTGCTTTACATCATTCGTCACTTCATCACCTTGTTTATGCAATTGCTGATGAGCTTGTAAACCGATTGGTTGGATATGCGGATACTCTTCTTTCTGTTCATTCGGGTGAGAATTCGTATAATGCAGAATACAAAAACTGAGGGGTTCATATGGTAGATAAAATGATACAAGCGATACAACAACATTCTATTCCAATTAGAAATCTGAAGGAGGACCTAGAACAACTTGTTACTTCTATTAAAAATGAGAAATTCATTTTGTTGGGGGAATCCTCACATGGTACGTCTGAGTTCTACCAAATTCGAAAGGAACTTACCAAAAAATTAATTGTTGAAAAAGATTTTACTTTTATAGCTGTGGAAGGTGATTGGCCAGCATGCCAAGAGGTCAATCGCTATATCAAAGGGTATTCAGCTAAATATAACAATGCTCGTGATGTCCTTTTGACATTTAAACGTTGGCCAACATGGATGTGGGCAAATGAAGAAATCATTGACTTAATTGAATGGCTAAAAGAATATAATCACGATAAAACGAGTGAAAAAAAGGTTGGCTTTTATGGAATTGACATCTATAGTTTATGGGAATCCATGGATGAAATTCTAAAGTATTTAGAAAAACGCAACTCTCCTGATCTCGAGGTCGCGAGAAAGGCGTTCGCGTGTTTTGAACCCTTTAATCGTGAAGCAGAAAAGTATGCATTGTCATCTACGTTTTATTCCGAAGGCTGTCATGAAGAAGTCACAAAACTATTATCGGAAATAAGTGTAAACAAACATACCTATCATGATTCAGAAGAAAGTAGTTTAAACGTAGAGGTAAACGCACTTATCACGGCTAATGCTGAAAACTACTATACAACAATGATAACGAAGGACAATGAATCATGGAATATCAGAGACCGTCACATGGTTGAGGTGATCCATAAAATAGATTCCTTTTATCACCAACAATCCAAAGGAATCATCTGGGAACACAACACACATGTTGGGGATGCACGTGCAACAGATATGGCGAATGAAGGACTTGTAAATGTCGGACAACTTTTGAGGGAGCAGGTCGGTTCTGAAAACGTATATATTGTTGGTTTCGGTACACATCATGGTACGGTTATTGCAGCTATTGAGTGGGGTGTAAACTTTCAAAAAATGAATACACCTCCCGCAACTACAGGAAGTTGGGAAGACCTACTTTATAAAGCGGGAAATTACGATAAACTCCTAATTTTTACGGATAAAAACAGATATTTATTTGATAACTCAATTGGTCATCGCGCGATTGGCGTTGTCTATTATCCACAATATGAACATTATGGGAACTATGTTCAATCGGTCATCTCTGAACGTTATGATGCGTTTATATTTGTAAATCACACAAATGCTTTAACTCCACTTGAAGTAACAGGCGTGTTAATTTAATCAAATTCAGCAGGATTTCCATACTGATGGGATGAATGCAAATAGGTGCTAAACTAAGCTAAAAACTCCTGAGATTCTTGCTCGCTCGACACCTAGCGTTGTAAGCGTTAGATTTTCTAGGGCGGGCTCTTCTACTCAACCTACCCCTAATCCTGCCTCCCTTAAGATTTTCATAAATTATCAAAACAATGTGATAAAAAGCTCAGATACTGGAAATTATTTGGGGTATTCTAAGAAGAATAGAGAGTCATTTTGCATTTAAATGGTATTTTGTCAAAAGCTGTTGAATATATAATATTTTTCTAATATTATTAGTTAGTACTAAAGTAATACATATAGTCAATAAGTATTACATCGATAAAGGCAAACCTATCAAAAGATAGGGACGCAAAGCCACGAGCCTAAAGCACTCATGCTATGGTAGTCGGGTTACCGAAATGATGGAGAGAAAAGGAAACTCCCGTTTTTCGGTGGAGTTTCTTTTTTATTATAAATGAAATTTGAATGAAACCAACGAAATTTAATCAGAAAAGAAGAACTTCTAGATTTTCCTGGGGGTGGAAAAAATGAAATTATTCGATCGACTACGAAAAAAACACCATGAAGTTGATTTAAAGAGAAAAAAGGTAATTGATGCTTATTATGAAAGTCTTTCAACTAGCAGTATGGAAACATTTGTAGAGGACATCGCAATAACATTTAATGAAAATGAAAGGCTCGATTATTATCGAGTTATTTCGAACCAATTAGGTTTGGCTTTATTTACAGTTGATCTTAAAAAGAGAGAAATTGTTTATGTTTCTAGAAGAATAGAAGAAATCTTGGAAATTACAAAAGAAGAATTAACAATCGACTATTGGAAATCTCTTTGGTATAAAGAGGGAACCTTAGATTTTTCAGCAATCTATGGGAGATTAACCAAAGAAGGTAAAAATACACATACGTACCGAATTATAACCCCAACTGGTACGGTTAAATGGATTAATGAAACGACAGTCGCCGTTGATGACGAGGAAGGGAATATTGAAAAAATTGTAGGTGTAATAGAAGATTGCACCAACGCTTTGCAACTAGAACAGAAAATAAATTTTATCACCACTCACGATGAACTGACGAATCTACCAAACTTTTTAAATGGAAGTAATCATATACAAGAGGTCATTGAAAGATACAAAACTAAGAGAGAAAGATTTGCTTTGTTTTGTGTGAATTTAGATGGGTTTAGCCGTATTAATAATACATTAGGATTTAAAATAGCGGACGAAGCTTCTAAGCAATTATCTACTAAACTTGAAAAATACCTAAATAAAGGTGTTTTCCTTTTCCGTTCTCAAGGGGATGAATGGTACGCTGTTGTAGAATGCTCAATGAAGAATGAAGAGTACATGAGTCATGCGAAAGAGATTATTGATATTATTCAAGCTCCTCTTCAAATTCAGGATTATTCGATTCGAATTACAGCTAGCATTGGAATTAGTATTTATCCGGATGACGGAGAAAATAAGGTTGAGCTTATAAAAAATGCAAACACCGCATTAAAACGAGCGAAAAAGCATGGTGTAGCAAACTATCAATTATATGCTGCAAATATGAATATTGAATCGTTTAAAACCTTTCAATTAGAGACAGATTTACAGAGTGCGATTAAGAATGGTGAATTGTATATCGAATACCAACCAAAAGTGGATGTTAAGTCGCAAAAAGCAACGAGTGCAGAGGCACTTATCCGTTGGAAACACCCACTTTGGGGAGAAGTTTCACCGATGGAATTTATCACGATTGCCGAAGAAAGTAATTTTCACCGTGAACTCTCAGAATTTGTTATTGATACGGTATGTAAGCAAGTTGGTCAATGGGAAAAACGAGGCATTCAATTTAACACGGTTTCATTTAATTTATCAGCTAAGGACTTTTTAAAAAGCTCATTAATTAGTACGTTAAAAACGACAATTAATAGGTATCATATCAATTCAAAGCATCTGGAAATTGAGCTCACAGAAGGTACCTTGTTACAAGAAACAAGTGTTGTTCAGGATCAAATTGAGCAAATAAAAGCGATGGGCATTTCACTATCGTTAGACGATTTCGGGACGGGTTATTCTTCCATCCATTATTTGAAGAGGCTGTTTTCGTATAGATTGTTGCTTTCTTGACCATATTAGTAGAACGTTGATATAATACGGTTTCAGGAGGCATTCAACTATGTGGAAAGACATCTATAAAGAGTTCGGTGAACTATCAGAATCAGAGAAATTAAAGCTATTTAATGCTATGAAGGAAGATTTATTTCCTGACGAACCTAATAAAATTACCGAGTTATTAAATAGCATCCGTGAAACACGTTTTGCATCAGGATTAGGTTGTGTTCATTGCGGTAGCACATCAGTAAAACGAAATGGTAAATATCGTTCAAGACAACGCTATCTGTGCAACGATTGCGGAAAATCTTTCAATGATATGACTAATACACCGTTTTCAGGTTCTCGTTATCCTGAGAAGTGGGTAAAATACATCGAAATGATGGTCGAAGGATATACCCTGCCAAAAATCGCTGAACGATTAAAGATTCACCTATCCACTGCATTTTATTGGAGACATAAAATTTTGAATGCATTAGGAAGTAACGGATTTAATCAATTGCAAGGCATCGTTGAAAGTGACGAGACATTCTTTCGTGAGTCAATGAAAGGTCGAGATATTCCTCACAGAAAGGCGAAAAAACGTGGAGAAAAAGACGAAAAGCCAGGGATTTCTAATCTCAAAATTGCCGTTGTTGTAGCACAAGACAGGAACGGAAGTGTAATTGCTCGTAAAGCTGGAACAGGGCGTGTGAAGGCTGAGGAAATCGATGCTGTTATTGGCGAATACATTCACCCGTCTGCTTTACTATGCACCGATACAGCTACCAACTACAAGAAGTTTGCAAAAGTGAAGAAACTACAACACGAAACAGTGAATGAACGTCGAAAAGAACGAGTGAAGAAAGGGATATATCATATTCAACACGTTAATAATTTTCACCATCGTCTAAAAGATTGGATGGAACGGTTCCAAGGTGTTGCGACTAAATACTTAGATAACTATCTCTACTGGTTCCGTTGGCTTGAATTAGGGAAGAGTTTAGCATTTGAAAAACGAGTGGAGCAAATGCTTATTTCAGCTTGTCGAAATTCTGTTATTACAACTGTTGAGATGTTAAGAAGAGCATAAAAAAGACCTCAAGGAAGAGGTCGATTTATTTTACTGATTTCTAAAGTCGAATTTGTCTTTCGGTACATTGAGAGTATGTCCGTTAATGACCACTGTGTCATTATCTATCCATTCAATATCTGCCGTTTCTTCTCGATAGTTCCAGTAGATATTTTTTGTCTTTTTATTTTGTTTATTAAGTACAAGTTCTCCTCGTATAGAATACGAGACAGTAGCACCGCCGTCAGTGAGGTATGCCTTTAGCGTGTAAGTACCATCAGGAGATGTTTCCTCTGTAAGGTATTCTCCAGTAGGTAATCTATTCATATCAAAAAATGCCCAATATACCCCGTATCCAATCACACCTAAGAATAAAGCAATTCCAATAAAAGCATACATTAGAGCTTTGTTTCGTTTTTTCTTTCTTTCTATTAGTTGAGCGTTCAAATTTAATCCCCCGATATTATTGTTTTATTGGCTACAATTACATTATATCGGAAAATTCAAACATTACAATTTTTATCCAAAAAGCAACAATCTTTTAGAAAACAGCCTTTGAAGAAACTGCCTTCTGATATCATTAAAATTGATCGGTCCTTTATTCAACACATTCATAAAAATGTAGAGGATAAAATTATCGTAAAATCGATTATTGAGCTTACAAAGGGGCTAAATAAAACGGTCGTTGCAGAAGGGGTAGAAAACGAGGAACAATTTAGTGTCCTGCAATCATTGGGATGTGATTTGATCCAAGGCTACTATTATAGCAAAGCGGTTTCCGCCAAAAGGATGACTGAACTTTTTAAAATGAATCAGATAAAGCCGGCGAACAATAAGTCCAGGGCTCCAATGAATCGTCGTAAATATTATCGAGTGAGCTTTCCTTTTTTTCCGTTACATACCGAAATGACAATCGTATCCTTTAACGGAAAAGCTGTTACCCTTGGCACAACGGATGTGATGGTTTTGGACATTGGATTGGGTGGGTTGCGTTTTGTAAGCCATTTGAAGCTTAAGCCACATACCGATATTTTGTATAATTTTAAGACAACCCTTTTGGGTAAAGAAATGATTTTAAATGGAACGATCGTTCGATATGATGAGAAAGAACAAGATATATTTGAATATGGTGTAGAGTTTAAAATGGAAGAATCTCATCGTGATGAATTGGCATCAGTATTAAATAAAATCATTTTACAAATGAAGCAAAATCCGCAGTTTAATGATGGGGATTTTATTGACGAAAATCCTAGTAGCTATCTTTCAAAAATACAAAGGCGCTAACCTAGGTAGGTTGCGAAAATGAACAAACGATACCAACAAAATGGAGATGACGAATGCAGGAACTACAAAATCAATTTTTCAATCAAGTGCTAATGGAAGGTATTAAAGAACCATTATTTATTGTAAAAGTGGACGAAAATTCTGAGTTCTATTATGAATTTCTGAACCATACAGCGATGGAGAAAACAGGTTTTACTGGAGATATAATCGGAAAATCTATCTCTGAAGTTTATCCGAGAGAAAGAGCGGATTTCCTTAATGAACAATATAGACTAGCCGTTTCAAAAGCAGAAAGTATAAAATATACAGATTCATATAACTCGTTATTTGGGGAGAAGTATTATTCCGAAACGACATTAACCCCACTAATAGATAGGGGTACTAATCAATGTACACATGTTATTGCACTTGTTCATGATATTACGGAGAAAAAATGGGGAGAACTCGAACTACGGGAATATTGGAAAAAGGTAAATGAGAGCAATCAGAAGTACAGTTCACTTTACAAGAATAATTCGGATGCGATTATCACATTTAATATAGATGGTGAAATCATAGAAGGTAATGATAAGGTTGAAGATTTAACAGGCTATAGCATGGATGAAATTGCATATTCTGATTTATCTGCTTTATTCGATCGGAAAAATGTTGAATTATTGCAAGCGAACTTTAAGAAAGCTATAGAAGGTGAATCATTAGATTTTTCGTTAATAATGAACAAGAAAACAGGTGAGCAAATCGAGCTTGTTGTGAAATTCACCCCGATTATTGTAAATAACCAAGTGGTTGGGATTTTTTCGATGATGAAGGATATCACAAACCTCATCTACATCACACGAAAATATATGGACACAAAACAACGTCTTAAAATTATTACTGAAAAATCACAGGACTTGATCACAATCCTGGATACACATGGTTTTATAGTTGATGCTTCACCATCACATAAACATTTATTAGGCTATGAGCAAGAAGAATTACTAGGTAAACATTTTACCCACAATATTCATCCTGAAGATAAATCTCTTTTAGAGGAAACGATTTTACATGCGATTCATAAGGACAAGTCTGGAAGAATTCATATAAGAAAAAAGCATGCGGTTAACGGGTGGATGTGGTTTGATATGAAGGCAACCCCTGTCTTTAATGAAGACGATGAATTCATTTATACAGTTTGTGTATCTAGCGATATTCAATCACAAATGGATTATGAATCTGAACTGAAGCATCTTGCATTCCATGATTCGATGACGAATTTGCCGAATCGAAGGTATTTAAAAGATTTCTTGAAAAAATCCGTAGATGATTACGTAAATGACAAAATAAATGGACTTGTCGTTGGAATGATGGATCTCGATCATTTTAAAACAATAAACGATGAAATGGGACATGATGCTGGAGATACTGTCATCATAGAATTTGGGAATAGAATCAGAAAAAATCTCCGGAATATCGATTTTATTGCACGTCTAGGTGGAGATGAATTTGTCATTGTATTACCTGATACCCAAGAAGACGAACTAGGGAATATTGTTGAAAATATACAGAAGACTATACACGAACCTTGGTCCATTGGGGATAAAACATTCCATTTAACAACAAGTATTGGGATTGGAATCGTACCTAAAGATGAAACTTCCATTTCCTCTATATTAAAAACAGCTGACATTGCTCTCTATGACGCAAAAGAAGCGGGGAGAGACACCTATAAAATAAAAACGGTAGGGACTTAGGGACAGGTTTACTGTGCAAGAATGAAAACCTAAACGCAAATTTGTGTTTAGGTTTTTTGATGGAATGATTAAGGATTTGCACTTCAAGCAATAAGGACTCAATTAGTCCGATAACAATGTTCGAAATAATGTACTATTTTATGCGTAAGTTTCCAAAATGGTCGATAGAGAACCGAACCCATTATGTCTTACCAATTACTTGGTATGATAGAAGATGCAATTATTTAAATATGACAGCAATACTGAAATATGAAACTTTTATAGGAATCTAATCGTAATTGAATAGAGGTGAAAAGATGATTGAATTAATGTTACTCTTTGTTTTATTGTTATTAACAGCACTTGCTCGTTATATAGTCTTTGATGCATTTGAACCACTAATGTTTGCAATGATATTTCTACTTCCTGTCGCATCTCTTGCCATTTTTTTGATAAGTAAACGACTCGCAGATAAAGAGCGTTCTTTTCAACCTAAAGATATTGAAGAGTGGTCATTTTATAATATACAAAAGTCATTATCGATTAAAAAACCACTTTTCAAAGGGAAAGAGAAGAGAGGGTATGTACAACGTTACTTTCCTCACAAATGGCAATATGCTTTAAGTGATATTTTTAGTTTTAGCTGGTACTTATGCTTAGAAATTCAAATTGATCATGAACTTTATACTGTGCATTGGTTTCGTGAAAAATGGTTTTCCCAACAAGATCAGTGGAAGATTTATAAAAACGGAGAACAAATTGGTAAGGCAAGCACACAAATCAATTTTACAAATACTGCAAAATTAAAAGAAGCCATTCAGTTTAGTTTTCATGACAAAACGTATATATCTTCTGCAACGACGATAACATCAAACATAACATTAACCCTTGATGAAGAGACAATCGGAATCTTAAAACGGAACCATATCTTAAGTAATGTACATGTTATCGACGTACAAGGACATCAGCCAGAATGTATCGTCGCATTACTTATACATTCATATTTTTTCAAAAACAAATGAAAATAACGAAGAAATTTCTTCCTTGTCTAGGGTTTCACTCCTAGCCACAGACCATAGAAAAGAGTAAGGAATAGACAAAAGAAAGCCAATTTTCAAAGATAGGAAAATTGGCTTTCTAAGGTTATTAACTTAAATCTTAATAGGCTAAGCCGTAAAGGGCTTTGATATGAGATAAGTAACGAACATGACTTGCTTCTTTCATTAATGTTGCTGGAAGACCTTTTAAAGGAATATTGTTTCCGCCAACAGATGCTACGCCGTCTTTACGGCCAAGACTAGCAAGCGTACCCGAGTTGATTGGGTTAAATTCTTCAAGCTTTTGACCTTTAAGAGTAGCGAACAGGTTAAAGCCACAAGTTTCACCCATTTGCCAAGCATTTTGAGCAGTAGGCGCATATAATGGGCGACCTCCATCAGCTGGAAGTGATACAGACGCGTCACCAACCACAAATACTTCTGGATGTGATTTAGAACGTAAAAATTCGTCAATGACTGCTTTACCACGATCACATTCAAGACCAGATTCTTGAACGATTGGAAGAGCCGCAACTCCACCTGTCCAGACAAAAGTGTTCGCTTCGATGGTAGAACCGTCTTTAAGTGAAATTTTATTTCCTTCAACGCCTGTAACAGGTAGACCAGTTAAGAAATCAACTCCACGTTTAGCTAAACTTTCAGTTGCACGCTCGATTAAGTTATCGGGAAGTACTGGTAAGATTTTAGGACCTGCTTCAACTAATTTGATGTCTAGGTCATTAAAGTCAACACCATATTTTCTAGCTACTTCAGGGAAGTGGTCTACGATTTCACCAACTAGTTCAACACCCGTTAAACCACCACCTCCAATAACAATTGTTGCATCTGCTAGATTCTTAGATTGTGCATAAGCGGCGATTTTACTTTCAATGTGTTGGTAAATGCGGTTTGCATCTTCAACTGATTTTAATACAAAACTGTTTTCCTCAAGACCTGGGATTCCAAAGTAACCAGTTTGACTACCAAGCGCAACGACTAAGTTGTCGTAATCCAATACAGAACCATCCGCTAGGTGAACTTCTTTATTGTCTACTGAGAAAGATGTCACTTCGCTTATTACCACGTTTACATCTTTATTTTTGAAAAGTTTTGTTAACGGGAAAGAGATTGCTTGTTCGGTCGTTGTACCTCCCGCAAGGCGGTGTAATTCCGTAATGAGTTGGTGAGTAGGGTATTTATTCACCACTGTAATTTGCGCTTCTTCTTTACTTGCATATTTACGTAATGTTAGAGCAGTTAATAATCCACCATAACCTGCACCTAAGATGACGATTTTTTTTGACATGATTTATCCTCCGTCCTTACTAAGTAATAAAAGGGTACTTATGATTAAGCTTTACGTTCAGCTTGTACTTCTAGAAATGCGCTAACAAAGCGCAACATTTTTTGTGCTTCTGGATCTTTCAATAATTTTAAAACACCAAATAGACCGATCACTTCATTTGAAGCTTCTGCACGGTCTTTAGCTTCGATAGCCGTTGCTGCAATGTTTTTAACTGAGCCGATAACAGGTTCAGAAATTTCTTTGATAGCACTTACTGTATCATTTTTTAGGACATCGTCCGTAGCCACTAATTGAGCTAAATCATACGTTTTTGTTAAGAGATTTACAGCCTCTGTTAACTTTGGTAGTTGCTCGACTAAAGCAGTGAGCGATTCTTGAACTTCAGGTTTTAATAATTGATCAAGTAATTCTGTTTTCTCTGTGCCTGTAGCCTCTTTTTCTTGAGTCAATACTTCTGACATTTTCAATTCTCCTTCATCGTTGAATTTCTACTAAGCATTATCTGGTATAAAAATGCTGTTAGATCTAGAAAAATGTTCACATATTCACATTTGAAGGGGAAGACATGAAAGTGTATTCCAATTTCCTTGTTTTCCGGTGGTAACGGGAATTTTACAAGTTTTTCCCTTAAACGATATATATATGACATTAATATGACATTTTAACTATAACGCAATTTTCGTATTTCGTAAAATGCATTTGATTCATGTAAGATATACCTTTTTTTAATGAGAAAGGCTATTTATACTAAAATTTTCCAGAAGTTAGTTGTGGAAAAGTGAACATATTAACAAAATTAAAAAAATGGCTGGATATATCAGCCATTTTGATAGTAATAATCTAGTTATGTATTTGTTGTTGAACCTGTTGTAAAATTTGTTGCGCTTTTTCTAGTTCACTTTGGGCAAAATGACATGCCTCAGATTCAATACTATTGGAATTAACTTGTTTTAAATGATGGTGTGCATTATGAATAATATCTTGGGCTTCCTGTAATTTGCTTTTAAAGTTCAATGTAGTTCATCCCTTCTTTTAATCGTTCTCTTCTATCATATCTACTCTTCAATTTTTCTTATTTCTTTTGCTGTTTCAGAAGACTTAGAAGTTGGTATTGTATGACTTTTTTTAGTATTTGTGTCCCAGATACTATACGTAATCTTATTTTGTGAGTTGTTTTTGTTTTTAGACATATTTTTTATCCTTTCATCTAATATTTAAAAAGCAAACACATGGTTCCCGATCGTTTTTGAAACTGTACGGCTTCTAAGATAGGAGCTTGATGTTTTATCAGGATTGTAAAAAAATAAGGCTCCATTTGTTGGATCTTCTCCACTAATAGCTCGTTTGGCTGCTTCTATATGTTGTGAATGTGGAGTGGCGGTATTTATCACACCGGTTTCTGCTGGTGTAAATTGATAATATCCATTGCTTTTTTCAAACAAAACATCTTTTACGGTATTAGGAAATAGAGGGCTTTTTACCCGGTTCATGATAACTGCACCAACGGCGATTTGACCTTCAAGTGATTCACCTCTTGCTTCACTATAGATCATTTTTGCCAACCACTCGACATCCTCTTGATTATATGCTGAGCGTTGTTCTGACGAAATAGAATTATTAGCCGGAGCCTTCGAACTACCAGAAGGAATCGCTAATTCCTGACCGACCTCTAATAAATTTGATGATAAATTGTTTGCTCTCTTGATAGCATCCACTGTGGTTCCATTGCGCTTGGCAATTGTGTATAGCGTATCTCCAGGCATCACTTGATGAGTATTATCATCAGTTTGAGTTTGGGGCGGTGTACCGCCATTAGAAATTGTTAATGTTTGTCCAATCTGTAAAAAATCCGAAGATAAATTATTTGCCGTCATGATAGCGTCCACTGTTGTACCATAAAGCGTGGCAATACTATATAACGTATCCCCTGGAGCAACTTGATAGGTTGTAATCGTTTGAGTAGGAGAATATGTTTTACCAGAAGGAATCGTCAAAGTCTGTCCAATACTTAATACATCGGAAGACAGTTGATTGACCTTTTTGATACCATTCACTGAAGTACCATGACGCTGCGCAATGCTGTATAACGTATCTCCCGAAACAACTTGATAGGTTGTAGTCGTTTGAGTAGGAGATGATGTATTACCAGAAGGTATCTTCAAAGTCTGTCCAATACTTAATACATCGGAAGACAGTTGATTGGCCTTCTTTATACCATCCACTGAAGTACCATGACGCTGCGCAATACTATATAACGTATCCCCTGAAACAACTTGATATGTATTGTGAGTTGGGATTGCTATTGACGTACCACCAGAAGGAATCGTTAACGTCTGTCCAACCTGTAAAAGATCCGAAGTTAGATGATTTGACTCTTTAATGGCATTCACTGTTGTGCCATACAGTTGTGCAATGCTGAATAATGTATCACCAGCAGAAACCGTATAAGATAAAGAGGCAGTATGTGAAGGTGTACTTGTTTTTTTGGCTGCAGCAGCTTTTTCTGCAGGTAGTGCACCAATGCCTAGAATGGATAACAAGATTCCTCCAGCCATCACTTTCACGGTTTTAATTTTTAAAGAAGGTAGCTTTCTTTTGACAAAGCTAATTGCTTCATTCTTTATACTTGACCCCTGAACTTTGGAGATCGTCCCTAATTCTGCAGAGAATTCTGTTGTGTTTTCATTTAGATATAAGACTACTTCAATTCCTTGTTCTGTTTCATTGATTTTATAATGAGTAAAAGTCTCCATGTCATTCACCCTCCATTTTCTTACTATCCCCAAAATGTAAGCCGATTAATAAGAAAATAGTCTGCGTTTCATAATTGGGACAAAGTGTTCATTTTTTTAATTTTCAGTTTATTAACTTGTTAAAATTGTTCCACCTTGATAAAATGAAACAAACCTTCCCCAACTGATGAAAGTTGCCAACCACACCTAGATTGGACAGAAGGGAATAAAGGTAATTAGTTTTGAAAATTGATTTGAAGGAGGAAAACCATCGTGAAAAATCAAGTCAAATTATTACCGTTTACCATTCAGTCAGTTGTGGATCAAACAAATGAAACACCAGAGGGAGTTCAATTGGTACAGGCGCCTTCAATATGGAATGAAAGCAGTCAAGGTGAAGGCATTGTCATTGCAGTCATTGACACCGGGATTGACACGTCTCATCCAGATTTAAAAGATCGAATTATAGCGGGCCGGAATTTTACAACGGATTATAAGGGAGACCCAGACATATTTGAAGACAATAACGGACATGGTACCCACGTATCTGGTACCATCGCGGCTAGTCTAAATAATGAAGGAGTTGTCGGAGTTGCACCGAAGGCTCAATTATTGAGTTTAAAAGCGTTAACTGGGCAAGGGGCCGGAAATTATGACTGGATCATTGATGCCATTCACTATGCAGTGGAATGGCGTGGTCCGAACAACGAAAGAGTTCGTGTGATTTCGATGTCACTAGGGGGTCCCGAAGATGTACCTGAGTTGCATAAGGCGATTAAACAGGCGGTTAATCAAAAAGTATCCGTAGTCGTTGCGGCGGGGAATGAAGGGGATTCCCAGGAGGATACATTTGAGTATGCCTACCCTGGAGCATATAACGAAGTGATTTCGGTTGGAGCTGTGAACATGGATTTAGAACTTGCACCATTTACCAACACTAATACGGAAATTGATCTTGTTGCTCCTGGTGTTGATGTGGTTTCAACCTACCCAGATAATAAATATGCACAACTAACAGGAACTTCGATGGCAGCTCCGCATGTAGCTGGTGCAATCGGTTTACTGATCAATGTAAGTGAAAAAGAGTTTGATCGAACCCTTAGTGAAGCAGAGGTCTATGCTCAACTCATTAGACGAACTGTACCACTGGGTAACAGGAAAAGCGCTGAAGGAAATGGATTCCTCCAGCTAGACCTAATTGAAAAATTACATGATATCATTTTACCTTCAAGTATGAATGTTACAAATTAAGTGGGACAGAGGGACAGGTTCACTGTCCCAAATGAGGAAGCCTAGATGCAAGTTTTTACTTGTCTCTAGGCTTTTTCCTAATTGTCTTTCATTATTTGTAATTTTTTTCAAAAAAATAATAGAAAAATAGTCTTTCAGGGTATAAAATAAAAAAGCAAATTCATTCAGAAGAAGATTGTAAGAGTTTGCATCCATTTTGAAAAACAGGAGGGACCATAGAAAAGGAATAAACCATTGCTTTCTGTTTTATATCAATCCATTTGTTTTTAAAATTTAAACGATTAAAGAGGTTGATGAAAGTTGACAATGGATGCTACAGATTTACCAATTAAAGAGCCAACTATTTTTAGTCATATTGGCAATAAAATCATAACAGATGATCGAGAAATAAACATTATTGCTAGATTGGAAGAGCCAATAATCGTCCTTTTAGGAAATGTGTTAAGTGATGAGGAATGTGATGAATTAATTAAAGTGTCTAAGGATCGAATGCATCGTTCAAAAATTGCGAATGCCCATGTAGATAACATGAGAACGAGCAGTAGTACATTTTTAGACAACAGTGAAAATGTCATTGTTACAAGAATTGAAAAGAGAATCTCGCAGATTATGAGTATACCAACAGAATATGGAGAAGGTCTTCAAATTCTAAATTATAAAATTGGACAAGAATATAAAGCTCATTTTGACTTTTTCAATTCTTCCAGTAAGGCAAACAACAACCCTAGAATTAGCACACTTGTCATGTACTTAAGCGATGTAGAGCAGGGTGGGGAAACGTATTTTCCAAAGCTTCATTTTTCAGTATCTCCACATAAGGGCATGGCTGTGTATTTTGAATACTTTTATAATGACCAAACTTTAAATGACCTGACCATACATGGTGGTGCCCCCGTAATAGTAGGCGATAAGTGGGCTGCTACACAATGGATGAGAAGGAAAAAAGTGAAATAGAACAGAAATAAAACATCTTCCAAGTCGGAAGATGTTTTATTCTTAATTGCTGTATTACACAGAATGGTACCTATGCAGTCTGACGATTCTTTCTAGACTTAATTACTTGCTAGTTGAGCCTTCTTGTTTTCAACCGATTTAAGATCAAAGCGATCTGCATTCATCACCTTTACCCAGGCTGCAATGAAATCACGCACAAACTTCTCTTTGTTATCCTCTTGAGCGTAAACTTCTGCGAGGGAACGGAGGACAGAGTTTGAACCGAAAACTAGGTCTACTCTAGTGGCTGTATGTACCACTTCACCTGTTTTGCGATCACGACCTTCGTATACGTTTGCTCCTACAGGCTTCCACTGTACTCCCATATCGAGCAGGTTCACAAAGAAGTCATTTGTAAGTTGGCCAACACGATCCGTGAATACGCCGTGCTGTGTGTCATCATAATTTGTACCTAGAACTCGCATACCACCAATCAGGACAGTCATTTCCGGTGCAGTAAGACCAAGAAGTTGCGCCTTATCAATGAGGAGTTCTTCTGGACTCACACTATACTGTTCCTTTTGATAGTTGCGGAAGCCATCAGCGATAGGTTCTAAGACTTCAAAGCTTTCAACCTCCGTTTGCTCAAGTGTCGCATCGCCACGTCCTGGTGCAAATGGAACCGTAACATCAAAACCTGCATCTTGTGCGGCTTTTTCAATTGCTGCACTTCCTCCTAATACAATTAAGTCAGCCAAGCTGATTTCGATATCCAAATCCTTTTGTATGCCTTCTAAAACTTGAAGAACCTGTGCTAGTTGTTCCGGTTGATTCACTTCCCAATCTTTCTGTGGAGCTAGGCGGATGCGTGCCCCATTTGCACCACCTCGATGGTCAGAGCCTCGGTACGTACTTGCAGAAGCCCAAGCGGTTGTTACAAGCGTACTGACTGTAAGACCCGAGTCAAGAATTTTAGCCTTAATCTCAGCGATTTCAGCATCTGTTAAATTATAATTACCAGCTGGAACAGGGTCTTGCCAGATGAAATCATCTTCAGGAACTTCTGGACCAAGATATCTTGCCTTAGGACCCATGTCGCGGTGGAGCAGCTTGAACCACGCACGAGCAAATACGTCTGCAAATTCATCTGGATTCTGGTGGAAACGACGAGAAATTTTTTCGTATTCTGGGTCATGACGCAGTGCCATATCCGCAGTCGTCATCATCGTAGGAACTTTAATGGATGGATCCTCTACATCTGGAGCAAGATGCTCTTCGGCTGGATCTACCACAAGCCATTGCCATGCACCCGCAGGACTCTTTGTCAGCCACCACTCATATCCAAATAAAAGATCAAAGTACCCATTGTCCCACTGGGTTGGGTTAGCAGTCCAAGCACCTTCAATACCACTACCGATAGTGTCGCGGCCATACCCTTTACCGTAAGAACTTTGCCAACCTAAGCCCTGTGCTTCAATAGGAGCAGCCTCTGGCTCTGGTCCAACTTGTGAAGCATCTCCTGCACCATGTGCTTTACCGAAAGTATGTCCTCCAGCGATTAGTGCAACTGTCTCTTCATCGTTCATCCCCATCCGTGCAAAGGTTTCACGAATATCCTTTGCGCTTGCAATCGGATCAGGTTTCCCATTTGGACCTTCTGGATTCACATAAATAAGCCCCATTTGCACGGCTGCAAGCGGATTTTCAAGGTCACGTTCACCAGTGTAACGGTTATCACCAAGCCATTCGGTTTCAGCTCCCCAATAGACATCTTCTTCTGGATGCCAAATGTCTGGGCGTCCGGCTCCAAATCCAATTGTTGGTCCACCCATATCTTCAATGGCAACATTACCTGCTAAAACAAGTAAATCTGCCCATGAAATTTTATTCCCATATTTTTGCTTAATCGGCCAAAGGATTCGTCGTGCTCTGTCAAGGAGAACGTTGTCAGGCCAACTGTTAAGTGGTGCGAAACGTTGGTTACCTGTTCCACCGCCACCTCGACCATCACCAATTCGGTATGTACCAGCAGCATGCCAAGACATACGAATAAACATAGGACCATAATGTCCATAGTCGGCAGGGTACCAGTCTTGACTGTCTGTCATGAGATTACGAAGATCTTGCTTTAAAGCATCGTAATCTAACTTCTTAAATTCTTCAACGTAATCAAAGTCTTCATCCATAGGGTTGGATTTTCGGTCATGTTGATGGAGAATATTCAAGTTTAGCGCATTTGGCCACCAGTCTCGATTTGTATTCCCACTTGCTTTGTTACTAGTAACACCCCCATGAAACGGGCATCCTCCAATGTTTTCATTGCCTTTAGTATCCATTTTTAAATCTCTCCTTCTGTGATAATTTAGTAATTTATACATCTAGTTTTAAGAAACTAGGATGATCATAATTTTCGTGTGATTATTACAATAGAAGAAGGGCAGAGTTGAAAGAAAAATAGACTTTGAAAGTTCTAGAGCATCAGGACTATTATATTTTGAAGTGTAGCCAATTATGATAGATATATAGATCCTAACAAAAGAAGTAAATCATAGAAGCAAAAATGATGTAAGGGACTTAGAAGTATACTTGATTCGGATGTAAGATAAAAAATTATAATATTTTGTATATTACCATTATAATGAAAGGGATGAATATAAAGCAAGTCTGATGCACACACACCTTAAATCCATAGAATGGAGGATTGTGATAATGCCAGAAATCTACCATAAAACATATATTAATGTACCGTTAGAAGTGGTATATAAAACAATTTCAACATCACAAGGGTGGAATGCTTGGTTTACAGATGATACATCTATAGATATAAACCAAGATGGAACCGGTGAAATTAGATTAAGATGGAAAAATTTAGGTAGTAACAATGTAGATATTGAAGATGGGGGCAAGATCATTGAGGCAACCCTTAACAAAAGATTTGTTTTTCAATGGTCACCAGGAGAACAAAATTCTACAGTTTCTTTTGCGCTTGAACCTTATAAAGACGGAACATTAGTCGTTCTTCATGAGACAGGCTACACAAATTCTGAAAAAGACATTAAAGCCTGTATTGATTGTGCTGTGGGATGGGGAGAAGCATTAATCCTATTAAAAATATACTTGGAACATGGAATTGTGTATAAACAGGACTTATAAAAGAGAGGGGGATGATGATCTTGAAATTAATTGAAACAGAAAGGCTGTATTTAAGGAAAATGGTTTTGGAAGATGCAGAAGAGTTATCCAAGGTTCTTTCTGACCCACACTCTATGCAATACTATCCTGAACCATTTAGCAAGGACAAAGTGAAGAAGTGGATTCAATGGAATATTGAAAATTATAAAAGGTATAAACACGGGTTATGGGCTGTTATTTTAAAAGATGGCGAAAAGTTCATTGGAAATTGTGGAATCACCATGCAAATAATCGAAAATGAAACTGTACCAGAGATCGGATTTCACATAATAAAAGATTATTGGAATAAAGGGTACGCAACAGAAGCCGCCATTGCCTGTAAGGATTATGCGTTTAGCGTTTTAAATTATCCCAAGGTATTTTCGTATACCACGGAAAAAAATATTCCGTCTCAAAAGGTTGCAGAGAAAATTGGGATGCAGGAATATAAGATATTTGAGAAAAATGGTGAAAAACAAATTGCTCAAGTAGTATTTAATACTGGGATTCAACAATAATTACATCTTGTATTTAATTGTTCCTGCATTTTTTTATCTTTGCTGAAAATAATAAGTTCGGAGGTGAAAAAATGGCAACTGCTAAAATCGGGGACAATATTGTATTTAAACGAGATGGGGAAAGCTATAAAGGAACTGTTACGGTTGTAAGAGAAAATTCTGTTATTGTTGAGTACGGATACAATGAGGCAAAAGATGAACCTATTACAACGATAGTCAATCATAAAAATTATAAAATATCGAAAGCATCTTCATGAACAAAGGTACTTAAGTAATGCGCGATTGCTGAAATGGGCAGTCGCTTTTTGTGTTTAAGCATAGTAAGGTTTTATGTGGATTAAGAATATACGGATGTAGTGGTTTCGAAATATACGCTAGAAAATTAATCTTCGCCTTAGTGGTAATCAGACACGATTCTAATGTTTTGCTTTTTTAATAAAAAAGTATTGACAAGAAAAATAAATTTATGATATTATTAAAAATTTGATTAAAAAGAATATGTGTGTTAAGGTTAAGAAAGGTTAACATATATGGAGGTGGATTATGTGTTTCAAATTGGTGATAACATTGTTTATCCTATGCACGGCACAGGTATCATTAAAGCCATAGAAGAAAAGGAAATATCAGGTGAAAGACAACAGTATTACGTCATAAAAATGTTGATGGGTAATATGCAAGTCATGATTCCTACGGGTAAAATATTGAGTTCAAATATACGCCCCATTACTGACATAAATGCATTAAAGGACATCATCCACATTTTTCAGCATGGAGAATCAGATCGATTACTGCTGTGGAAACAAAGGTATAAAGTGAACACTAACAAAATAAAAACGGGTAAAATCCAAGAATGTGCTGAAGTTGTTCGTGATTTAATGCGTTTGAATAAAGAGAAGGCTCTTAATACAAGCGAAAAGAAAATGTTAGATAACGCACATGAATTTTTGATTAGTGAACTGGAATTGATCAATGGAATTACCGAAAATCAAATAAAAAGTTTCTGTTAAGGTTAATTTAAGATAGTGTATACATCTCCCGAAAATATCAATATTTTTGGGGAATATGTTTAAAATCTTTTCAAAGACATTCAACTTCTTCAACTCACCTTTAGGGCATTAACCTCATTTGTTATTTCTACCATTTAATCCATTTTATTCTTTGAATTTCTTTTATAAAACGATAAAATAGTCATTTGATTTTTGCAATCCTGATTCACACTGGCACGGCCAAGGAGCCGTAAGGATGAAAGAGAGGTAGGGCTTTCATTGTTTTAGGTATACAATAATAAATAAGTCATTATTTCTATAAGAAAAAACAAGCAATTTCACCACTATCTTTAAGAATTTTCCACATCGCTGAGACAGAGAATAGAAATTGTTTATATCTTTAAGTAAAAGAGAAAAACGAATTGTAACACCATATGGTCAACTGCAAAAATGGTTTCCAGACTAGGAACCATTTTTTGTTTTTTAGGATTTATCTAAGGGATTTAAAAAAATGATAATTGAACTAAGGGTGCGTTAATTTAAGAGTGATATTAACCACCTTTTAAGAATTCCATATTGAACAAATGTCGAATTACAGTTGCGTACCAGAAATCCTTACTTCAATGCAGGAAGTAAGGATTTTTTATTGAATTAATAAAATTAGAATATTATGGATTTCATGTAGATGGGAGAAGTTAATATGTCGTTTATGATGGTTGAGAAAGAATTTAAGCTTGTTGGGTTAAAAGGTAGTGGGGAGTTTGTTAACTATGGGGATGAAGTACCCTTACTTGCAAAGCAACTATTAAGTCGCTCAAGGGAAATCCAAAATTCAACAGAGACCGAAATAGCCTTATTTGAGCCTAAAAAGGATGAGGAGCATAGGATAGGTGATTATTATATAGGGTTAATTGTAAGCGAGAAATTAAATGAAGTACCAACTGGAATGTATTATATTGAGATAAATAAAAGGTACATAACTACAAGAGGGAATATATTAAACTTGGGAGAACTTCATTTGAATTTATTGGATTGGGCAGAAGAACAAGGTTATCAAAGAGATCTCGATTCTTATATTATCGAGACATATCACCCTATGGGGGAAGGTTTTGAAGAAGTACAGGTTTATTTACCAATTCAAGCTTAACAAATCAAAAACCATCTTTAACAAACGAAGCAAGTCAGTACAAGTGGGAATTACGCTAAGAGATAAACGGAATAATAAGTCTTATAACAATGTAATTAGTACTATGTTTAAAAAAAAAGAAGTAAAAATGGGAATCTCGTTAACGTTCAATGGACTAAAAGAAATTACGGAAAAGAAATTAGTCGGTTATCGTGTCGTTTGCAGTGATATAACAGGGTATGGTCAAGAAATTCCGAAGGCATCTTTGTTATTGGAGCAACGCAAAGGTGAAATCATGCATTTAGTCGAACCAGTTCATCTCATCGGAGCATTTAAAGTAACGGAGTTATCTGATGAAGATGATGGTTACTGGGTTTGTTACGAGGTTAATGAATTTGAGATGATCCCTGAAGGAATGGTATGTTTTATGGTCCCTACACAAAAGTATGCAGTCCTCCATTTTAAAGGACATGCATCTCAAATTTATCATGTATATACTCATTTACATGAATGGATTAATGAGAATGGGTATAAGCGTTTACCTGAAGAGTGGACACTAGAAATTTACTCTAAATGGACTGAAACAGAAGATATTGTATATCTATGTGATCCGATTTTATAAATTTAATTTTCGCAGATTGAGAAATGCGCTTAACAAAGGGAAGGAGAAAAAATGATAAATTATAATGGTCGTAGATTTGTTCCAATTGAAAATACAGCTAATGGTGAAGTTTCTTCAAAGACTATTTTTGAATACAAACAAGAGAGGCATATCATCTCAGCAACATATAGTGGAGGCGAAATTATAAAAGGAACATTGGTTGGAGTAATAAAAGAAGACGGTTGCTTAGAGTTTAGATATAACCACGTTAACAACAAAAATGAAATTAGAGGCGGAAAATGCGTATCAACTCCTAAAATCTTATCAGATGGGCGAATTAGGTTATATGAAAATTGGGAATGGCTTGACGCTGAAGTAACTGAGGGAAATTCAATTATTGAGGAAATTAGTATATAAAACTAGTAAAGGGTGCGATTTTACAAATAAAGAGCAAATAAATGTAAAAAAGATACTTTCATAAGTAGGTGGCGCCAAATGAATTTGAAGATTTTTTTCGGATTAGGGAAAAAACACAAAAACGAAATAAATGATGAAATTGTTAAAGAACCGGGATTTACTCAAGAAGTATTAAATATCATAAAGCAAGTTTCTAATAACAATTTACAACCATTAAAGATAAATGATTTATATAACGAAGATGGAATTACAACAGTAGGAATATCTTTTATGACCTTGGAAGAGAAAGCCGAAAAGCTGGTTGTTGAACTTCAATCTAAAATTAAACATCTAGGCTATTATGCTTTTATTAATGAACGGAATTTTATTAAGGGTAACAATAGTAAATGTAGAATAGGAGTTTTAAAAGGAACTGACCAGTTTGAACTTCTGAAAATTTTACAAACAAATGGAGACAATTATGATATTAGTAATGATGATGTTATTTCAAAACTAAAGCAATGGAATAAACGTTATCCTTTTTCTATTATCGGCGCTGATTTTGATTGGATTGAAGCAGAATTCTTAGTGCTGCCCTCAGACCAACACATACAATCATTTGCTAAAGAAATGTATGAATTTTGTCCAGATATCGTCGAACAAGGAACTGGAAGTATTGAAGAACTAATTGAAGAAATCAAGGAAACGAAAAAATTTTACTTGTGGTGGGACTAATAAACTTTATTTCTTACTACCGTTCATTCAATAAGAGAAGATGAATAGTATCGATCTATTACTTACTTTTGCAGTTGTTCATTTTGTTATGTGGAAATTAATAACTATAAAGAAGAATGAAGCGAAAAAAGAAAAATAGATTATTACTATTAGATGGTCAATTAGAGGATATTCTTCTAAAAAAGAAGGAGGAAATTTTTATGCTGTTTATGCTGATTGTCAAAGCCTCGAAAAATTCGGAAGCAGGAAAACTTCCGAGCTCTGAGCTTATGGGAGCAATGGATAAGTACAATGAGGAATTAGTTAAGGCTGGCGTACGGGTTATGGCTAAAGGACTTCATCCAAGTTCAAATGGGATTCGCATTTCGTATCCGATACCAGAGGAAAAGCCTGTGGTTACGGAAGGTCCTTTTACGGAATCGAAAGAACTGATTGCCGGGTTCATTTTGATTGATGTGAAATCAAAAGAAGAAGCTATCGAGTGGGCCATGAGGATGCCGGACCCGCAAGGACATGGGGAAGGTCAGATTGAATTGCGTCAAGTATTTTAGGCGCAATCTGAGTGATTAATTATTAGATTACATATATTAACAAATCACCAAACAGCTTAGTTGAACTATGGAATAGAATAAATTAGAAGAAAAAAATAGTATTTTTTTAGGGAGGGCATTATGACTGAAGACTTTTATTGTGATGAAGTTTTAAGTGGTAAAACCCAAGTAAATACAGTGATAGAGACAGAAAATGTATTAGCCTATTATCATACAAGACCTTTTTATCCAGTCCATATTGTTGCTATACCAAAGAAGCATATACCTTCTTTAATTACATTAGAAGAAAGTGACAACGAATTATTAATAGAATTACTAGGAGTAATTAAAAAGGTTGCAACTATGGTTACTGAAGAAAACGGTGCATGTAGAGTAATTACCAACCTAGGAGATTATCAGGATTCAAAACATCTCCATTGGCATATAGTCTCTGGGGAACCATTGATAAAATAAAATCGTGCTAGAGTGTGACAGAGAAACAGAAATTTATAAATCTTGAAAAAGACAATAAAATAACGTAATTACCATTCTTTTCTATATGTTTTTAATTGGGATAATATAACTATATTAATCACTAAAGATCGGGGTACTATATGAACAAACTTCAAGATGAAATAAAGGTTGTTATCGGAGCGGGAGAATATGTTAATAATCCTGGTTGGATACATACACAGGAAGAAGAATTAAATCTATTAAACGAAGAAATGTGGGAAAACAGATTCAGTGAGAGTTCAATAAAAGCTATTTTGGCTGAACACGTCTGGGAACATCTTACTTACGAAGAAGGTATTGAGGCAGCGAAAATGTGTATTAAATACCTAAAACCTTCTGGCTACATTCGTTGTGCGGTACCTGATGGTTATTTTCCGGATGAATCTTACCAAAATACTGTCCAAGTAGGGGGACCTGGACCAAAAGACCACGCAGCAGCAAGTCATAAAATAGTTCACAATTATAAAACTTTAACAAAAATGTTTGAAAGTGCGGGATATAAAGTTAAATTGCTTGAATATTGTGATGAGGAAGGGAGTTTTCATCAGAATACTTGGGACGGTGCCGATGGTGTAATTTTTCGTTCTAAGAAGTTTGACCCAAGAAACCAAGGCGAAAAACTCGTTTTTCCTTCTTTAATTATTGATGCTCTGAAACTAGCATAAATTATAAGTACGTGAAGACATATACTTGAACTAAAGCAGCGATATTCCAAGAAGGATTATCGCCTATTTTGTTGAAAATAGTAAGTTAGTCGTGCAGTTTTACTTTAACTTAGGTCCCCTAGAAAAGGAATTGTTACAGATACCATTAAATCATAGGGAGGAATGAAAATTGAACACTATAGAGGAAGTATTAAATGCCTATTTTATCGCATGGAATAAAGGATTCATTAGCAAGAATGGTGATGGAATTAAAGCTTATATGTCAAAGAGTTTTATAGGATATTGGGCTCATTCGAATATAGATAATCCGGAACCGTATTATTATGACTATGACCTCGATAGTGTATTAAGACAAATGGACAATGCTGAAAAAATTTTTGAAATTGCTTCAATCACTGAGCGTAAAAATGGAGAAGAATATTTAATTTTAGGTAGAGAAACGAACACAATAAATGGTGAACCTTACTCTGCTCAATGTATGTTTGTATGGAGAAAAGAAGATAATGCGTGGAAATTATTAAGAGAATATATTGAATTGGAAAGGTAGGTTCTTCGTACAGTAACAGGTCTTTTCAAAAAGAAATAAAATATGAAAAGAAAATCCAGATAATAGGGGAGAGAAATATGGTCATTCGCAAACTAAATCTCAATGAACAGCCCCCAATGGATTTGTTGTTATTAGCTGACCCTTCGAGGATACTCGTTGAGGAATATATGCAAAGGGGAGAATGCTTTGTAGCTGAAAGCGACGGTCAAATCATTGGAGTATATGTACTACTCCCGACAAGACCTAAAACGGTGGAGCTGGTAAATATAGCAGTAAAAGAAACCCACCAAGGCAAAGGAGTGGGTAAACAATTGGTAATGAATGCAATTGAAGTAGCTAAGTCGATGGTATACAGAACCATCGAAGTCGGTACTGGAAATTCAAGCATTGGACAAATAGCACTCTATCAAAAATGTGGTTTTAGAATAGCGGGTATTGATATAGATTTCTTCATTAGGCACTATTCAGATGCAATTTTCGAAAATGGAATACAGTGCAGGGATATGGTGAGATTAGCTCTAGATTTGTAGGTTGAAAAAGTAAGTTTCTAACTAATGGGTATTAAGTATCATTGTAGAAACTTTTATTTTTAAAGGAACATTTGACTATACCTAAGGAGCCGTTAAGTTAACAGGAGATAACCATTAATAAAGTTATTCTGTAATAGGGACCTATCAAGGTCCTTTTTACTAGTCTAGCATTTAGAAAATGCCAATTTTTTGCGGGCTAAAAACTAAAAGATAGCAATAGCGAAAGAAGGATTATCCCTTTGAGCATTGAAGTTATAAATGTAAATGTGCATGCATTTGAATGTAATAAAAAGTTGTGTTAATCAAAATGAAGTGGGGAGGAACTATCGTTTGAAAGTAAATTACAAAAAGGTGTTAGGTTACTTACTATATTTTTGGGGTTTCTTTATTTTGTTCGTTTTTGTCAGCAATGTAAATGCCTATTTTCACTACATGTCGAATGAACAGTTTAGAATATATCCTTGGCAGATACTAAAAGTTTTAATTTATTTCCCAATTGGGGTTTATCTGGGACTTCCTGACTTTTTAGTAAAAATGAAAAAGAAGGGAAAATGGACACTTAATTTTTATAAGATTTTATTGGTAGGGCTACCTATGATGTATCTATCTTTTTACTGGTACATTCCCCTTTCATTCCCAATTCCCAATGTTCTAACCTTCACAAACTCTATATTTAGTTTGGGAACTATCATTGCTGGTTTTATTTTTATTAACAGCTTTAGCAAAGTATAAAAAAATAGAAAAGTTGTAGTGTCAAACAAGTTTATGAACCAATTAAGTAACATAACAATACTTAGAGGGGGAATTGAAATGTTACAAAAGTTTTCTAAATCAATCACTGATAGGGCCCTATTTGGAGTATGTGGAGGAAAAGCTGAGTCTCTTGGTATTTCTCCCCTAATTGTAAGGACTATTTTTTTCGTAACTGTTGGGTTTTCTATCTATTTGTATATATTTTTAGCAGCCGTATTACGAGATAAATGACCCTCGTAATTTCTTATCGAACTTTAGTTAATGGTGTTTTGAGGAGGTTTTAACTTGGTTAAGAATCAACAATATAAAAGTATACTGTTAGCTTTTTTATTTACTTTAGTACTATTGGTGATCCTTAACGTAATTCCACCTCTTCAAACGGTAAGGTTTATTGAGCAGTTACATTCGTCGAGAGGAGGAAGTTTATTGGTTACTAATATAGTGATTTTCTGGATTGTCTGGGGCGTATTATTTATGTACTTCTTAACACCATGTAAAAGTTTGGTAACTTTTGAATCTCACAAAGACAGTGATATAGCATTTAAAAATGTTTTTAAAGAAAGTTTAACTAAAATTGTGATGCATAAAAAAGCGATTCTTGCTCTACTAATGTTGATCATTACTTTAGTTTTTATCTGGTCTTATTACTCACAACTTGAATGGTATAATCTTGCTCATGGTGTAGGGGAAGTGTCTACAGAACCAAAATTTTTAGGAATATACTACATCGTAAGTGTAATAATATATTCGGTACTACTCTTTCTTTTTTTAGCACTTAGAAGAACCTTTTCGTTAATAAAAATGCCTTAAGATAAAGTTCACGTTATAATGATGGCAAAATATACAAAAGGTATTTATTATTTGAAAGGTGTGAGTAACAAAAATGCATAGTTGTATAGGACTTTCTGGAAGTGTAATTATGACAGATCCAGATAAATTTCCTTTATTATTTAGTAATGAGAATGTGAGTCATATAGAGATTGGTGAGTTTCCAAGCGAAGGGTCTTTAAAAAATTTCTTAGAATTGTTACATAAGAAAAATCTTACATTTGGTCTACACTCCCCTTTGTATAGAAATCAAAGTAAATATGATTTGCTAGAAAAAGTACAATTTGAACCTGAACAGGCTTGGGAACAGTTTCAATCAGAAGTTAAATTTATGTCCCAATTAGGGGCTGAATATATCTTAGTTCACTTTCCTTATTTTAAAGTAGAAAATGACATAGATACATCTGAAATGATCGAAATTGGCTTAAAAAGATTACATGAGCTTCAAGAAAGGTATTCGATATCTATTGTTTGTGAACCGAAACTGGGACTTAACAGATCAGCGTTTGGGATAAAAGCTCTTGATCAATTTCCAATTGAGATTTGGGACAAGTATGGCATCAAACTTTGCATAGATATAGGGGATTACTTGTTAGCGACTGGTGACAAAGCGTTAGATTATGTAACGAAGTGGAAAAGGCATATAAAAGTAGTTCATTTACACAATGTAGAGTTTCATAATAATAAATACATATGGGTACCTGTTCACCCATCTCATGAAAAAGGCAATTCACATTTTAAGGTAAAGGATTTAATTTATCAGCTGTCGAAAAGTTCCGGTGTGTTTTTTATCTTCGAACATACACCACATACAAATCCTACAGAAGCATTTGTCAATGAGGGAATTAGTTGGGTAAAAGAAATCATTAGAGGATAACCCAAATATGTTGCGATAATCTAAAAATGGATTATCGCTTGTTTTTGTTGAAGAAGGTGAAATTAGCTAATGTGTCGAATGTTTAGTAGTATTGGAAAAATCAGGGGGATTCTCAATGTTTTGGTATATAGCAACTATTATATTTGTTATCTATGTAATATATAGTCTTTCATCTATTAAATATCAATTAGGATTAATTTCAAAACATCTACATGTTAAAGAAGAACAGATGGAAAAGGTAAGTAATGATGAGATTGAGAAACAATTAGAAGAAGATTTAAAACAGAAATAAGGGTGCAATAATCCAAGTAAGATTAAAGCACTTTTTGTTGACATGAGCCTCTTTTAAACAAGTAATTACAAATTTGTTAAGTCCAATAAAAGGGAGGAATTTAACATTGAAGATCGGACTAGTAGGTGATAGTTTAACGGAAGGTCGTCCGGGAGTGTCTTTTGTGAACATTTTAAAAGAAAACTATCCAACTATTTCATTTGATAATCTCGGCAAACCAGGGGAAACAGTAAAAAGTTTGCATACACGTTTAATAAAAACAAAATTAGATTATGATCTTATTTTCCTTTGGATTGGAGTCAATGATGTTTATTCAAAATTGTTGAGAGTCCAAGCGCAGCCTGTTGCAAACGATCCTGAAGAATTTAAGGAGTACTACAACAAAGTATTAGAAATGGTTGCAGCGTCATCTAAACAGGTGGTTACAGTTTCGCCAGCCTTAGTGGGTGAAACTTCACAGAATGAATCAAATAAAGAAATAAAAAAATTATCCTCCATCATCGAATCCCTCTCTAAAAATCATGTAAATGTAAGTTTTCTGGATATGCATTCCGTATTTGAGAAACACCTCTCTAGAGTAACTAGTTCAGATTACGTAAATATCAAAGTGATGAGAGTGATGTTTGATGTTCTCCTATATAAAAATCCAACTAGTATTGACCGGTTATCACAAAAACGAGGACTTCATTTCACGTTAGATGGTATACACTTAAATAGTACTGGTGCAGCACTTGTAGCAGACGAATATTCGACTATGATAGACCGACTCCTTCAGCCATAAATACTTAATGCGCTACAAAAACCGAAATTCTCAAATTAACTTGTGATGCTCTTATTCTTGAAATCCTTTAAGAGGGGGAGTCAATTCGTGAATAAGAAACACCTTTTCTAATCAACTTAGTAATAACAAAATTAGAAGTAGGTGTAGTATGGAGAGAAATTATTTTCGAACATTCACCATCATTTCGTTAAGCATGTTCTTATTGCTATTGTCATCGTGTAATCAGGTAAAAAATGAAGAGGAACCCAAAAATGAAAGAACTCCCCGTGAAGTGTTAGGTTTCTACACAGAACAGGAAGGAACGTATCCAGGCTCTCAACCTAAAGTTAACTCGCAATTCACCAGTTTAAGCAGCATTGCGCCTTTTTGGTATAAGCTTGATGATAATCGTCCAGGCAATCTTATCGCTTCCGTTTCATCAGATCATAAACGAAAGGTTATTCAGAGTGCTCATAATAAAAACCTGAAGGTATATATGGTTGTACATAATCTCTTCTATGAAACCGTGGAGAAAGGAAAACAAGTAGCGAGTAATGTACTTAATAACAATAAAAACCGGTATATTTTCATTCAGAACCTACACAATGAAATAGCTCAGTTTAAATATGATGGTATCAATATCGACATGGAAAATTTGAATTTGACTGACAAAGATTCCTTTAGTCTGATGATAAAAGAATTGTCCGATTCTCTGCATCGTGATGGAAAAGTATTGACGGTTTCAGTCCCGGCAAACACTGGCGATTCCCGCGCCAATCCCTGGTCTCCGTGGTTTGATTACGAAAAACTTGGCCAATATTCGGATGGGTTAATGATTATGACCTACGATGAACACAACCCAAGAACAAAACCTGGTCCAACAGCATCAGTTGATTGGACGGAAGCAACGATTCGTTATGCCTTGAAACAGAGAGTACCACCATCAAAGATTTTACTCGGGATCGCAGGTTATGGATGGGACTGGGATACAACAGCAGACAAAGGTGAATATAGCTCTTATGCACAGTTAATGGATCAAAAAGAAAAGTATAAAGCGAAAGTGATTTGGGATTCCGATTCTCAAACACCTCATTTCAGTTACGTAGATAATGAACAACATAGCCACCAGGTATGGTTTGAGGATAGCAAGAGTCTTCGGTTTAAGTTAGACCTTGTAGAAAAATATGATTTAAAAGGAATCGGGATTTGGCGACTTGGTTTAGAAGACCCAGCGTACTGGACGACCATACCAGAGAAAATAGAGGTAAAAAAGTGATGGACTGATCATCCAAATCTTGAATATATTTGAAACAAAGGTTTGTATGGTTTCATTACATTAAAAAGCTATTCCTTAGTTACAACGTGTGCGATTCCGAGGAGGATTATCGCCTATTTTGTTAAAGTAATTAGGGTAAAGAGGCAGAATACTTAAATAAGGCGATCATTAAATTGGTCGTCTTTTTCTGTAAAATAATTCAAATATCAATGGAATATTATGTTAATATTAGGTTGCGAATGGGTGAGCAGATTTATTTTATTAGTACTCTTTATTTTACATCGTAAAATAGGATTTTTAATTAAAATGAGGAATACTTTGGAGGGAATTATGGTTAAAAATAATTGATGATTTTTGGGGTAACGCTACTTGTCCTTGTATTAATTGCCATTCCTATTAACAAGTTTTTTAGTAATCCAAATTTTATGAAGGATGAATGGACAGGAGAACCACCTGATATAAAGCTAGTTTTTGAGGAAGAGCAAATAATAATGATGCACTCAAATGTGAACTGGACTAGACCGGATAGATCACAAAGCAAATTAGAAAAAAATCCTGTTGTAGCGGCTGAGGAATATTCCAATAATAAAAAGTTGCCCCGTGAAAGTAAAGTGAAAATTATTGTTATCGATCATGAAAATAAGCTAGATAATGCTATTCTAACGGCATTTCTATGGGAGAATACAAAAAAGAACGAAGAACTTGAGATTCATAATGAGTATCTACTACTTCCAAATAAGATAGGTAAATTTACTTTGGCTATTAAAGTTAAAGATGAAAAAGGGTATGTAGAAAGTGTCACTAATATTGAATTATATTAGTATATGAAAAAATAATTAAACAAACGAAGCAGTTATGCTTTATAAGGCAATATTGAAATTGTTTTAATTAAATGGGGGGCTTAGATGATACTAAGAAAATTTTTAGGATTTGTTTTAACCACTCTCTTAACTGGATTATTTCTCACTCTTTTTTTTGCAATAATGGATGGCTTTGATAATTTATTTGCTGCATTTGGTATTCTTCTTGTAGGTACAGCACCATTTATGCTTCTCATTGGCTTACCAGTATCTATCTTCTCCGATTATCTAACAAAGAATTTAAACGGCAAACAAAGATTTAAAAAGGCATTTTTGATTTATATTATCTTTGGCCTAATCATTGGATTAGTTCTTTGTTTCTTTTTTGAGCATTTCTTTCTTGTTGTAATAACAATAGTAGCCTCATTAATATTCTGGATAGTTGATGAAATTTTGAGAAAGAAACTAACGAAGCAAAAGAATTTTTCTTTAAAATAACTAATTCATAATTAATTCAGGGGGTGTCTATGAAACAAATAATTTGTACGACTCTGTTTTTTGTACTCTTTCTGGTTCTTCATACGCTTGTATCCTGGTTATTTCCGTTTTTATTTTATGTATGGTACGTAGTTTGGCCAGTGATTGGACTGGTTTCTTTATTAGTATGCAAGTTTATCTATAATTGGTTAGAACGACAGGAAAAAAGGTATTTACCACCTAAAAGACAAGCAACAGTCTTTTTCTCCTTAGTGTTTGTAGCAATTTCTATATTTGGTTTTCAATACTGGAATAGTTATCAAGAAAAATCGTTGAAAGATGTATTAGACAGGTATAGTTATCCAAAAGAAATATCAATAGACACTTATAGTTATCTGAAAAAAATATCTATAAATACAAATATGGATTCTTGGAAAATCAGGGATTCCCAAACTATTAGTGAATTAATGGAGTTTTTATCCCAATATAAGGTGAAGAAAACGAGAAAAGAGCGTGAATATCAAATTTCCGAATCCACCTATGAAATAATGTGGAAGAATGAAAAAGGTCTTAATGGACCAGCTATGGTGATGATAAAAATTGGGGAGAACCATATTTGGATAATAGGGGAGGATCATTACAATGTGTTAAATGCTCCTGTGGATATCGGGAGGATAAAAAGCTATAGTTCGAGAGATTAATATGTTATTTTATGAGCGAAAGAGTCAGAAAATAAATTTTTTTTACTATCGGGTAGCAATACTTAAACAAGGCGATCATAATGGTCGCTTTTTCTTATTTAAAATTTTTATATTAAATTTGGAATATTATGTTAGTATGGTGGTAACAGATTTTATACTAGGAGCAGATATATAGTATTGGAAGGTAAGATACTAGTTTATTACTAGAAATATGAAGTATTTACAGGGGATGAAGAAATGAATCATGTTTTTCAGGAATTGGTGGAAAAGCATAAGCCGAAAATTGTAGATAAAAGGGAATTTAGAGTTGTTGGAATATCGTGTAATACAACAATGATGGATAAAGACATTAAAGTCCCTAATATTGTTGAGGAATTCCATTCTTCTAGAATTGGCGAGGTCAAAAATAGAATTGATGAAACAATCTCTTATGGTATTTTTGTTGACCCGCCAAACTTTAACCCCGAAAAAGATGAGTTTACTTGGATTGCTGGCGTAGAAGTATCAAATGATGAAGATATTCCAATAGATATGATGTCTATTACCATTTCCGCCCATCAATATGCTGTACTAGAATTTAATCCAAAGACTGATGATATTAATCCCTATCAGTTTTTATACCAATGGTTTACGAGCAAAGGATATGAAGAAGCGGATCTCATTGGTTTTGAAGTGTATAACCCATATAAAGGTGTAGATTCGAATTATATCCTGCATTTACCTGTAAAAAAAGTCAGAAGAGGTATTAAATAAACGAAAATGACATCAGTTTAATAAGCAGTGGTATGGATTGCTGCTATTCTATATGTGTTTGTCAATTAAAAATATGAACAGCGGGATTTTATCCGTTTTTTTTTGCACACTTTAATTAATGAAATGCCTCCAGAACATTGGGGGATTGCAGGAGAATCCGTGAAAAAGCGAACACAAAATGGTGAGGAGTGACTGGGAAAACTAAGCGTATTACTATTAATTAAATGAATTGAATCAAGTAGCCCAATTCTATGTTGTACATAAAAAAACAGTAACTTTCAATAACTTCGATTCTGCAAAGATCATCAAAGATGGTCTTTGTTTTTTTGGAAAATATGTGGAATGTTATGATAATATTCCATATAAGAAAGGTTGTGAAATTATTTGAGAGGTTATAAGGCAATGCTATTTGATTTAGATGATACCTTACTTAATAGGGATAAGGCAGTAGAAAAAATGTTTCTAATGATTTTAGAAAAGTGTTATGAGGAAGATATTAAAGAATCAACAAAAAACGACATGCAACAATCATTCAAAGACTATGATAAAAGAAGCTACGGCATTAGTGATAAAACACAAGTGTTTGAATCTTTTTTTGATGAATACCCGCCAAAAGTTAGATTGCCTCACAGATATAGTCAAGATTTTTGGAACGAGAACTTTCCGCAATGTTTTTCTATAGATCAAAATACTATACATATCGTAAATACTATAAAGATGCATGTTAAGGTTGGAATTATAACAAACGGTTCAACACTGAGACAAAAAGCAAAAATAATGAACACTCATTTAAATCGTTGTTTTGATACAATCATTATTTCTGAAGAAGTGGGATTTAGTAAACCTGATGAACGCATATTTGAATTAGCCTTACATAAGCTTAACGTGCGTCCGGAAGAAGCATTATTCGTAGGAGATGACATAGTAAAGGATATTGGTGGTTGCCAAAATGCAAATATGAAGGGCATATGGTTCAATCCTCATAAGAACAAGAATGAAACCGAAATAAAACCTTATGCCGAGATCCAATCTTTTGATAGATTATTAAGTTATCTTATTTAAAGAGATAAACCATAAGTTTTTCACTTCACTATTATTTTTATTAAAATAATGATTGCTGTAGGTTAGCACAAAAGTAAGTGCTTTTTATGGTAAAATAAGGATACTAGTTTAATATGAAAAAGAAGGTAACAGGATGGAGTTCATAAATGAAAAATTATTATTTATAGCATTGTTTATTTTTATCATCCATTCGATTGAAACACTAGCTTATGCTGTGAGGTTATCAGGTGCAAGGGTTAAGATGATTGCCTCAGCTTTATCACTTTTTAACATAATGGTGATCGTTTCAAGAATGGCAAACATGATGCAACAACCTTTCACCGGGAGTTTAATTGATAATGCTCCTAAAGAGAACGCATTACAGTATGTTGAAGCCCAATTTCGAATTCTAATTAGTGCATCAACAGCTGGAACAGTATTTGGAATCATTCTCCTTCCAACTTTTATTGCTTTATTTTCAAGAGCAATCATACATTTATCAGAGGAAAGAGGTTCTGTACCTTCTTTAATGAAAAGGATATTTTCTCTACAGTACATAAAGCGTGGCATAACACATTTTAGTCTTCCTAAGTTTACATACTTGCAGGATGCAAGAATAAAAGATATGCCCATTAGATTATTTTTTATAAATATGATAATTACAGCTATCTATACAATCGGCGTTTTATCTGCACTGTATGCAGCTTTATTGGCTCCAGAAAGAGCATCTACTGCCATTATGGCCTCAGGTTTAATAAATGGGATCGCAACAATCCTTTTGGTTATCTTTATAGATCCTAAATTATCTGTAATAGCAGACGATGTTGTTAATCAACGTGGGAGTTACAATAAATTAAAGAGTATGTCGTTAATGATGGTAACTTCAAGATTACTTGGTACAATACTTGCTCAATTTTTGTTCATTTGGGGAGCAAGATATATAGCTTGGTTTACAAAATTCATAGTATAGATGTTTAGCTATTTTAAGCGGTATTTTACGAACAATGCTGGCTTGTGGGTGGAAAAAGGGAGTAATCTGGGAAAGTGAGAGAACAAATGGGTACTAACAAGTTTAATAAGTTTATTGAAATTGCAAATAAACTAAATGATATTGAAATTATTCCATTGCTCATGGGGTCAGTTGGTTTAGAAGTCGTTACAGGAACGTGTTGGAATGAGAAGAAAAAATGGCTTCAAAATGCTTTACAATTAAATGAACCAGAACATGAGTGGCTTCAATTTTTGTCCATTTAACATCTAAGACAATAAAAAGCCTAGTTATTGGTGTAATCAGTCATTTTGAAGAAGGACTTTTTGCTTATAGTGGAGAATAGAAAACTACAAAACCATAGGGAGTGAGAAAATGGCGACGAATAATGAGGTGCTTGGTTCTAATTATATCCCTTTTAGATTGATTGAACAAAAACAAGAAGTAAATAATTTAGTTATTGTCTTACCAGGGTCTGGCTACACAACTCAGGCCCCGTTGTTGCACTTTACCACAGGGCTATTCTTTACGAAAGGCTTTGATGTTTTACATATTAATTATTCTTACAATAGGCAAGAGTTATCTGAACTCAGTAATGAGGATTTCAAAAGAGATGTACAACTTGCAATTGACAAAGCAATAAAGAGTAAAAATTATAGTCATTATTTTATAGTGGCTAAATCAATAGGAACAAAAGCTTTAAGTGATCTGCTAAATAGTACAAGGTTCAACGATGCAAAAGTAGTATGGTTGACTCCAATATTACAAAATGATGAGGTTTTTAAGACTATGGTCAATTGTGATAATAAGGGACTTTGTATTATTGGAGATAAAGATCCTTGTTTCATTGAGGAACGCTTTGAAAGGTTGAAAAATAATCACAATTTTACGTTAAAAGTACTAGAGGGTGGAAATCATGGCTTAGAGCTTGATAAGGAGCCAATAAAATCTATTGACCTATTAAAATGTGTAATTTCTGATATAAATGAGTTTCTAAAAATGAACGGGCATCCTTAAAAGGATGTCTTTATTTCACAGGAAAAATGGTGGATATAACAAATTAATGTGAATTGCTCGGATAAAGCCTAATTTTATTAACATCAGGGGGTAAAATTTGAATAAAACAAGATATTCTAAAATATGGAACCTTGATAATTTGTATCAAGATGGGTCAATTCAACTAAATAATCATATAAAACAAATAGAGATTAGGATGGCTGAATTAGAAGAAAAATTAAATTCACTTGGTAACCTGTCGGAAGTAAATTCATCGCTTAGAATCGAATCAATAGTAAAACACATGGCAGACATTCGTTTTCACCTATCTCAAGTCAATTCTTATACAAGTTGTCTTCTTGCACAAAACCCAAAAGATCAAAATGCAATGACTGTAAGAGGGTTTACATCTTCAAATAATGCTCGCTTTGAGTCAGCAATTAATACATTTCAGAGTGTTTTGTTAAGCATTGATCAAAAGTTGTGGGAAGTCATAGTAGAAACTAAGGCTTTAAAAAATTATAAGTTTATACTTAATGAATGGCGTAAAAAAGCTAAAATTTCTCTTTCAGAGGAGGAAGAAGGGTTAATTTCAGCTCTGATGGTAGATGGTTACCATGCATGGGGGCAATTTTATCAATCAGTAATAGGTAGTATTAAGGTTGGAATTCAGATTGAAGAAGAACATAAAGATTTATCTGTTGGCCAAGCCATTAATTTGCGTTCTTACCCAAACAAGAATATTCGTAAAACGGCTCATCATGTTTTAGAAGATATCTGGAAAGAAAAAGAGGAACTATTCTCATAAATATTAAATCATATTGCGGGTTTTCGTTTGCATATGTACAAAAAGAGAGGACAAGATAATGTCTTAGTTGAGCCTCTAATGGAAAATCGTTTAAAAGAGGAAACACTAAATGCAATGTGGACGGCAGTATCTAAGTATAAAAAACCCTTTATAAATTATTTAAATGAAAAAGCAAAAATGTATGGCGATCAAAAAATGCAGTCTTATAATTTTTGGGCACCTATTGGAGATAAGAATCAAAAGATCGAATATGAAGATGCTGTAGTCTTTATTTTGGAACATTTTAATCAATTTGGAAATGAAATGGCTAATTTTGCTCAGCAAGCATTTGATAACGGTTGGGTAGAGGCTGAAGATCGACCAAATAAATCTGCTGTTGCCTTTTGTGCAGGTTTTCCACTATCTGGCGAATCAAGAATTTTTATGACATATGGAGACAGAATTACAAGTGTTTTAACCTTAGCACACGAATTAGGTTATGCTTTTCATAATTATGCGATGAAACCAGTTGAAGGATTGAATAGACAATATCCATTAAGTATAGCTGAAACTGCTTCAACATTTTCTGAACTAATCATATTAGATGCAGCAATTGAAAAAGCAGAATCTGCTGAAGAAAAATTGTTTTTACTAGATGAGAAATTAAAACGTAGTGTTATGAACTTTATGAATATACATTCTAGGTTTCTATTTGAAAAGAAATTCTATGAAGAACGTAAAATGGGCATCGTTTCTTCATCGCGGTTAAATGAGATTATGAAAGAGGTCTTAGATGTGGCTTACGGCGGATCGCTTGATCAGGCATCTTTTTACTCTTGGGTTTGGACACCACATTATTATCTGACAAAATCGCCATTTTATAACTTTCAATATACTTTCGGGTACTTACTTTCTCTTAATCTCTATGCAAAATCAAAAGAAAATGGGAGGGATTTTGAAAAGAATTATATAGAATTGTTACGTGATTCAGGTAGTATGTCTATGGAAGATTTAGTGATGAAGCATTTAGAAGAGGATATTACTTCTGTAGATTTCTGGGAAAAAGGAATAAAAATATGTGTCCAAGATGTTGAAGACTTTATTAACTTAATTTCTACTTAAAACAGAAGTAATTTTTCAATAGGGCTGGTCAATTACTCATGGCATTAAAAATTTTAGTAGAGAGAGGAAGAATTATTTTGGTACAAGAAATACTTGAACTACTTAACAAAATGTATCCTGTGAATTTAATAAAAGTTGAACCGGTAACAAACGAGATGTTTCGGTGCACTGCTGATGAAGGTTATTACTATGCAAGAATTACAAACTATAAAAGGTATGAAATTGATTCAAGTATGTATTCATTTTTAGGAATAATTAAAAATTAAAACCAATAGTGGGAGTTAATGAAATGAAAACTGATATATTTATTAAATTTCTTTTAAGTGGAATCTTAGTATCTTTGATCGTAATTGCATTTAATACTGATATTGATGACAACGTCCAAACCTCAATTCCTAATGTAGACGTTGAAAATCAGGGTGGTAGAGTTGTTCAAATTGCACCAAATCGAATTGGGATTGTGGATACTGGTAATCGTAGTGGTTGGGAACAACTTGTGGTTTTTGATTATAATCCAGAAACAAAACAGTTTGAGGTAGTTGGTTCTATACCATATGAGGATATTTTTAATCATCCTGAAGAATTTGAAATCTCAACAAAAGACGATAAATACGGGAATTAAATTTTTACTTGGAATATAAATGGAGGGAATAAGGTGGCAAGAGTAGTAAAAATAAAAAGGGAGGAACACTCTCTGGAAGCCATTGATGCTCTATATAGAGAAGTATGGAATCAATCCATAAAAGAAAGATTGAAAAAACATATAAATTACGACGGATTTAGGGGATATATCATCAAGTCAGATGATGAGGAAATTATAGGGTTTTCTTATGGTTATATATCACGATCAGGTCAATATTATCACGATTTACTTGCAAATGAAATTGGTCCAATTGAGTATGAAAAATGGCTACAAGATTGTTTTGAGTTTGTTGAATTAGCTGTGCATCCAAATCATAGAAACCAGGGTTATGGTACAATTCTTATTCATGAATTACTAAAGGAAGTAACGAATAAGACCACTGTTCTAACTACTCAAGTAAATAATAGGTCTGCCCAAAGTTTGTATCAAAGATTGGGATGGCTGGTGGTTAAGGAACCATTTATACCGAGTAAAAATGATTCTCCATATGTGATTATGGGTAAGGCTTTGTGATAGAAAGTTAATGTGGTTAAACAAATTTTCTCTTTAAGTAAACCCCGTCCTAATACTAGAACAGGGTTTTTTCTTCGCTTAATGAAGGTTCATTTTTGGCTAAAGGCAATTTTTAAGCCGATCAGGGTGAACAGAGACCCTTGAATATAGTTAATCTTTTTAGAGAAGGTAGGATTTTTACGTAGGAAATAACCAACTTTTCCAGCAAATAGACTAATTAAAGAAAAAATAACTAACGTTTGCACTAGAAAGAGGATTCCATAAACAAGCATTTGAATGGAAACATGCCCATTCTCATAGTTAATGAACTGTGGAAAGAATGCTAGGAAAAACAAAGAAACTTTTGGGTTTAATAGATTCATAATAACCCCTTTTTTGTACAAAGATTTGTAGTCTAAGGTGTCCTCATTGTGAAGGTTTAAACTCGATGTTTTTTCTCTAAAAGACTTAAAAGCTAAAAATAATAAGTATGCTGCTCCTGCGTATTTTACGATGGTGAATGCAAAAGCAGACTTGTAAATCACAGCAGAAATTCCAATTGTTGCAGCTGCAATATGTAACAATAATCCGGTGCAAAGCCCAAGTGTAGTGAAGATCCCTGCATTTTTTCCTTTAGCGATACTCTGTGCCAAAGTGAATAAGTTATCAGGCCCTGGCATAATCGTAAGAACGATGGCTGCACCCAAAAAAGAAATAACAGAAAGGTAATCCACGTTTATCCCTCCAATAGATTATGGTTCATTTTACCATAACCTTTTGAACTATCATAACAAGATTTCTAGAAAAAGATACTGAGTATGGATAATAAAGGAAAAATGCAACCTTTTGTTGAATAAGTTACAAGAGGAGGGATCAAATGCATAAAAAAGAATTTATGAAAGCAATAAACTGGACTATTTTCATACTGGTTGTATTTACGGCGGTTATTACAGCTTACATCACACTCTATGATCTTAATCATCCACCTGCCTTTGGTGAAGATGCGCAATCTCGTGCGGGATTCAGATGGGGATCATTGCATATTTTCATCTCGATTGCCATACTGATCATTTCGGCTTTTTTAGCAATAGGGTGGAAACGCTTATTTCCATTAAACGTTCCGATTGCGATCATACTGGTTGGTTTTTGTTATATATTATTTTTTCTTACTTTCACGATTGGATGGGTTGGGGCGGTAGGCATGCTTGGGTTTTTAATTGCTTTCCTAGTAGGGATGGTTTTAATAATCTCTTATTCTGTGGCTAATCTTATTGAACGGCGAAAGAGTATCAATAATAGTTAATTCGCCTGTACTTATAGCGAAATTTGAGGGTTGCTTTTTTTTACATTATCCATTTCAACTCTTGGCATGTTCGGATTACTCATGTTATTTATTATTGTTATTAGTATGATGTTGTTTGGTAACTTTGGGTCATAGTTTATATAAGTTGGAAAATTTTTCATGATTGGGTTCAAGTTTGTAATATATATAAAGGAAACCGTTTTTTGAAAATCTGGAGGGGATAACGGTGAATCTTGGAAGCCAATATTTGAGAATTGTCATTGAGAGATTTAAAGATGTAAAAAGCCTTGGAGAGAAAACAATGACTCAGTTATCGGAAGAGGAAATCCATTGGACCTATAATAACGAGTCCAATAGTGTTGCAATCATAGTAAAGCATTTAAGCGGTAATATGGTTTCAAGATGGACTGACTTTTTAACATCTGACGGGGAAAAGCAATATAGAAAACGTGATGAAGAATTTCTAGATGATATATCTTCGAAAACAGAATTAGTTACTGTCTGGGAAAAAGGGTGGAAAGTCTTAATCGATACACTAACCAGTTTAAGTGAAGAAGATTTATTAAAACATATATACATTCGAGGAGAGCGTCATTTGGTTTTAGAGGCCATCGAAAGGCAAATGGCACATTATGCTTATCATGTCGGCCAAATTGTTTATATTGGCAAGCAATTGAAGGATAGTACTTGGAAGAGCCTCAGCATCCCAAAAGGAGAATCCGAAGAATACTTAAAGGAAATGCTTGAAAAACACAAAGGAAAATAAGGAAAGCTTTTTTCTTATTGGAATTTTGGAGCATATTTAGGTTTCGTTATTATCCGCATTTCTACCATGTCCTCAAACATCAGTGGAAAGATACTTTACTTTCTACATTACCTTCAAATTGTAATTTCATAATTTACTGGATGAAGAAGCTTAAACAATTACAAACTTACATATTATGCACTTAATCAAATAAAAGAACTTAATACTCGCAAAATTTTGCGAATTTAATTTTTTTACTTAATCATTAAACTTTACTTTACCAAATAATGTATAATGTAACTATTCAATGAAATGAACGGATACACAAGTATACATCTAATATGAGACCTGCTCTGAATAGGAACGAAGTAAGGGGGGACATGATGTTTTTTGAAGAGGTGAAACTTAGGTCAACGATTCCTTGGAAAGTAAAATTTTATAAAATCAAAACGGCGATTCTAACTAAAGTTGATGGACTATGTTTAAAGGGTATGGCGGTTCCGTATACTGCTACATTATATGAATAAAACCAATTCTGTCGAATTCGGAAAAACGCATACCAATAAGTTATTATTTATATCACTTGCCATGCTTGGTGCGATGACAACTTGGTTTTCCATGACAGCTGTGTTACCAACTTTAATAGAATTGTGGGACTTAAGCAGCAGTGAGGTCAGCTATATTACAATCATGGTCAATTTTGGATTTATTGTAGGTTCATTGGTTTCGGCATTTATGAATCTACCAGATCGCATTCAACCTCATATTTTATGCTTTTGGTCTGCAATGCTAGCGGGAATCTCAACCATTCTAATAGCTATACTTGCAGACAGCTTGGTTGTTGCATTGATTTTCCGCTTCTTTACGGGTGTTGCCTTGTCTGGGGTGTACGGACCAGGTTTGAAACTTGTTTCTACTTGGTTTCAACTTAGGCGTGGTTTGGCAATGGGGGTGGTTGTAGGCGCACTCACAATTGGCTCAGCCGGTCCCCATTTGTTCAAAGGATTTGGGATAACCTCCTGGGAGCTAGTGTTAATGATTACGGGTGTTTGTTCGATTTTATCTGGAATCTTCATGCTTTTTGTGAAAGTGGGACCTTATCCATTACCTGTAGGAACCTTTGATCCAAATGCAATTCCACGTGCTTTTAAAAATCAGAAAGTCAGACTTGCAAACTTCGGATATTTCGGTCATATGTGGGAGCTTTATGCGATGTGGTCTTGGTTTGGATTGTTTGTAGCTGATAGCTTTCGAACAAGTGCGATGAATAATTCTTCATCTGCCGCTTCGCTCGTCACATTTATTGTGATTGGCTCTGGATTATTTGGTGCTTGGTTTGGTGGTGTTTTTGCCGATCGTATTGGGCGAGAACAAGTCACGCTATGGTCTTTAGGCATTTCAGGAACAATTGCACTCTTCATCGGATTTCTCTTTGGGAGTTCACCATGGATTGTTGCTATCTTCGGGGTGATTTGGGGAGTAAGTATTATTGCTGATTCAGCCCAGTTTTCTGCGTTACTAACAGAGCATACAGACCAGCGTTATGTTGGATCAACATTAACCATTCAGTTGGCCATCGGCTATGTGCTTACAATCATTGTGATTTTTCTGGTGCCATTTGTTGAATCAATTATAGGCTGGAAATATACATTCTTGATCCTTTTACCTGGTCCCATTCTGGGATTTATATCGATGTTTCGATTACATCGGTTAAAAAAGAATGAAATGATGGTTCGTCGTAACGGAGTAAATCGCGTTGAAAAGGAAATATAGACTTATATTTTGATAGCGCTTACAAATTAATAACTGTGAGGGGACTTTTTACAATTAGCAAGGTACAGAAAATTGTTTAGCATCATAAATTTTGGAGGCTGTAGGTATAGACTCAGAAATCCACTTGGACAATGGGTGAGTAAACTTGTTGTTTTTTCCTGCTATGCTATAATTTGATTGTTTGATTTAAACATCTTAGTAGGAGGAAGAAATGAAACAACACCCATTGGTCCGCTATCTTTATCTATTTTACGCATTCATATTTTTGCTCCATACGATGAATGTTTTTATAGATAGCGAGAAAATCAATTACATACTTGGAGTTCTTGCGATTATTATGCTGATTGTGTCATTTCCTTTGGCATCTGGGCTTTTTAAGATTTTAGGTGGTACATTTTTGGCGATAGGGGGATATTTATTTTTCGCGACGGGTCAGTCTCTACATGTCATTCCTAGTTTATTAACTTCAAATCTATCATTACTAACCCTTTTAGCGATGCTTCCTTGGATGAATAGCATTGTGAGAAGTGGAAGATTTGACAGGAACTTGAATCTTCTTATGAAAGTGAATGTATCTGATCTTGGTAAATTATATCCACGGAGTTCATTAACGACGCATATCCTTGCAGCTTTTCTAAATTTATCAGCTGCGACGATCTCACAAGACGTACTCAAAAGCACCTTGGCTTCTTTTAGTAAAGAGATTCGTAATTCATTTATTACAACAGCATCCCTAAGAGGTTACTCATTGGCGCTGCTTTGGAGCCCGTTGGAGATCATGGTGGCCGTTTCTATATTTACTACAGGTGTTGATTATGTCACACTCTTGCCATGGCTCATTTTGATGGCAGTTACTGCTTACCTATTAGACTCGATTTTTGGACGCATCTATTATAAAAAGTACAAATTCGAACAATCAAGTCTGACTAAGCAATCAATGATCGATAAAAAAGTAATAGCTAAAAAAATGATGCAATTCATTATTGCACTTATCTTATTCCTATCACTGGTTATAATGATTGTAAATCTATTTGATTTAAGTTTTATTTTAACCGTAACGATCCTTATTTTCCCATTTGCCTTCGTTTGGTCTCTGCTGATGAAAAGGCGAAGAAGCTTTTGGGCAATAGGTTGGAATAATTGGAAAGAAAAGACCAATACGATGCAGAATTTTATCGTATTATTTATTTCACTTTCTTTATTTTCTACTAGTTTAGGAGATACAGCGTTTTTGGAAGCGATTCAAAAACCACTGTCGTATATGTCTGAATATCCGATAGTCATCTTGTTCCTAATTCAAGTTATCTTTGTTTTCATAAGTATGTTCGGTATCCACCCAATCGCAACGGTTGGAATTTTAACAGGAATCATTACACCATTATTAGATATAATGAATCCTGTTAGTATTGCTCTCGTGTTAATCACAGGCTCAGTTGCCACTTTTACAGTAGGTACGTATGGGTTACTCGTCACCTTAACAGCGATGGGCACAGGGCAAAGCCCTTATCGTATAACCGTACAAAATATGCCATTTGCAATAGGTATGTGGATAATCGGAACTTTAGTAGCTTATTTTTTACTGTAATAGCAATTGCTGTTACTTTTGTTTTAAAAGGCCTGAATCCTAAAAAAGTTCAGGTCTTTATTACTGTTTTTTTAATGATACCTTACAAATTAAATATAACTTTCTCATGCGAAACTTAAAACCTTAGACCTGATTTTAAAAGAACTTTATATTCTGTAGTTATTCTATTAAGAGATTCTTGATATAATGAAAATACACTTCAAAAATATTCGTTAAATTTTAAAATTTAATTTTAGTAGAGGGGAGATTAATTAATGAATGTAATATGGTGGCGAAATGTAGTAATGGCGTCAGCGATTACGGTACCATTGGCACCTACAGTCCATGTACAAAATCAACTATCAGATGTCGCACAAGCTCGGTCAACCTCATCAGACAGAACTGAACCCGTAATTTTTGTTGGGTCCAGCTGGCAAAACGCTTGTTTCCAATTAATCGACAACACCGATTGGACCAGAGGTAGAACTTACTAGTTTTGAACGATTTGACACTCGAGGATTGTTATATGGGGAGATGATGACCATAAACCTCGGAAATGAAAATATTTCAACAGACTTACTTTTTCCTGGTCGTGTTTCCTCAGCCAAACCATTGTCCGAAATAGCAAAGGAAGCTGGTGCAATCGCGGGAGTAAATGGTGATTTCTTCGATATAAACAATACGAAAGCACCTTTAGGTACTGTCATTAGTGAAGGGAAACTTGTAAAGGGTCCTCAAGGTAGCCACACATTAACGGCTAGTGTAGATAAAAATGGACTTGGTCATATTTCTAACATTCTATTAGATGGAAAGGTAAATCGGACCTTCAAAGAATTAGCAGAGTTGATGAAGGAACATGGTGCACATTATGCATTAAATCTTGATGAAGGAGGTTCCACAACAATGGTTGCACGAAAAACTGGCACAGATAATGTGAAGGCTGTTAATCAGCCATCAGATGGCATTGAACGTTCTGTGCCGAATGGAATAGGAATTTTTGCAAAGGCTGGAAGCGGAGAATTAAAGAGCTTTGCAGTTGATACGGTATTTGATTCAGACAAGAGCAATCGTGTATTCCCAGGATTAACTAGAACATTCATCGGGTTAGGTCTTAATGAAAATTATTCTCCAGTTTCAGTTGGTGAATTGAAATGGCAGGCACTTCCGGCAGATGTTGGAGCATTTGAGGGAGATGGAGTGTTCCGCGCGATAATGTCAGGAAATGCGATTGCGCAGGCGAAAGTGAAATCTTCTAAAGGTTCCATGGAGATCACCGTTCTTGGTGAATTAAATCGAATAGAAGCTACGAACGCGCGATTAAGCCTTGAAATGGGACAACAATCTCGTTTTTTCGTTACCGGCTTTGACAAAGACGGGTATAGCGCACCAATCGAAGCTAGGGATGTGAGCTTAAATTATGATGAAAAGGTCATATCCATCATGGAAAATGTTGATGGTGGCTTTACTGTTGTTCCTAAAAAAGATGGGGATTCAGCGCTAATCACAATTACAGCAAAAGATGAGGTTGCATATCTTCCAGTTACAATTGGTCTTGCAACAAAGAACGTTGCTGATTTTGAAGATATTGGAGGTTGGTCATTAACAAAATATCCAAGTGAAGTTGGAGCTAGTATGAGGCATGTCGATGGTAGGAATGGAAAAGGTATCGAGTTAGCATATGATTTTTCAACATCAACGGCTACCCGTGCAGCTTATTTACAAGCATCACCAACGATTGAGTTACCTGGCGACGTTCAGAAAATTGGACTATGGGTAAAAGGTGATGGAAATGGTGCTTGGCTTCGAACAGTCATAGAGGATTCCGGAAACACAAGATATACACTTACACTAGCGGATCAGGTGAATTGGACGGGATGGAAGTTTGTTGAAGCAACAGTACCTGAAGGAGTACGATATCCAGTAAAGATTTGGAGAATTTATCCAGTTGAAACAAATAAAAATGATCAGTACACAGGACAATTGGTATTTGATGATGTAACTGTTAAAGTCCCAACATCAATATATGTTCCTGAACAAATGAAAGATCCAGATCCTCTTATTATCCAAAATGGGGAGATAGAAAAAGGTCGTTGGACATTTGCAGTACTTGCAGACAGTCAGTTTGTAGCCAAGTCTCCAAACAGTTCACAAGTACAAATGGTTAGAGAATCTCTTAGGCAAATTGTAGCTGCTAATCCAGAGTTCCTTGTTATCAATGGGGACCTAGTTGATACAGCATGGGAAGAAGACTTTGAACTAGCAGAGCAAATTTTGCAAGAAGAAGTAGGAGATAAACTACCAATCTATTACATTCCAGGAAACCACGAAATCATGGGACCAGGTACATTAGATAACTTCCTGGAAGTCTATGAAAATAATCGCTATACGTTTGACCATAAAGGTACAAGATTTATTTTACTAGATTCTTCGACTGGAAGTTTCCGGACAAGTGATTTCCAACAGCTACTTGATCTTAAAAAGGCGTTAACCGAAGCTGCAACGGATTCAAATGTGAAAAATGTTGTTGTAATGGCACATCATCCAACACGTGATCCACTGCCAACTAATAATAGTCAGCTTAGTGACCGGAAAGAATCCAATCTTCTCGAACAATTTTTAACGGAATTCCGTCAAACATCAGGAGGTAAGGGTGCGCTCTTTATCGGTGGACATGCTCATACTGTTAGTGTAGAACGTGTCGAAGGTGTTCCGTACATGGTGGTTGGTCCTTCTGGAAAAGCGCCATACGGTTCAGCTGATGCAGGTGGTTTTTACGAATGGACGATGTTTGGTGTAGATCAAACTCCAATACCTGCTCAGGCTAAGGGACCTGAACAATCAAACGGTCAAAGTGTAGTTTCCGGTACGGAGTGGATTCAAGCAGAAGTGAATCCATTATTGTTGGACATTACCCTTCAAACACCAGAATGGTTAAAGGTGGGTGAGACCATTAAGGTCGAGGCGACTGGTCATCAAAAAGATAATCTTAACTTTCCACTTCGTTACCCTGCAACCGTACAGTGGGAAGCTAGTGACAATGTCTTTATCGGAAGTGGAGAAGAGCTTACCCGTGCAGAAACCTCTGGTAAATATACGGCGCTCTTCAATTACCAAACAGGAGATTTAAAAGCCTTAAAAGCAGGCGAAATAACCCTAAAGGTGGAAGCAAACGAAATAACAAAAGAACAAACCGTTATAATTGAATAATTGGGACAGAGGGACAGGTACATTGTCCCAAGTACACTCCTGAAAAAGAGGTTGCATTTTTGCAGCCTCTTTAACTTTTGTGATATAAGGTTTTTATTTTATTGGATTCATGTTAAAGTTAGAAAGAAAATCAAAAAAATTGGTAGGTATAACAACATGATTGAGATAAAAACTTCTTCAGTAAGTGATGGCGAATTTAATAGAGGCGTATTTGCTACAGTTGATATCAAAAAAGGGCAACTAATCCATGAAGCACCCGTAATTTCTTATCCGAATGACCAACATGAGCACATTGAGAAAACATTGCTCGCTGATTATGCATTTGAATATGGGATTAATCATACGGCAATTCTTCTAGGTTATGGAATGTTATTCAACCATTCCTATGAACCCAACAGCATTTATGAAATTAACTTTAATAATCACACCTTTGACTTCTATGCTTACAAGGACATAAAAGCAGGAGAGGAAATCCTAATTAACTACAATGGCGATGTGGATAATAAAGATGAACTCTGGTTTAACAAGGACTAGATATATAACACCTTGTGTTAAATTTTTTAGTTTAAATGCAACGGAAAACAACGAAATGCCTACGACTAGCAAACATCTGGGGGTGACAAAGAATGAATAAACGATGGACAATTGGTAAAATTAATGAATTTGTTGAGAACAATTCCGATAGTAAATTGCTTTCAACGGAATTTCATGGTTTTTCACAAAAGTTATTATTTAAATGCGCATGTGGCAGTAATTTTGAAAAAACATTTACGAAATTTAAAAATAATCACCAACGTAAGTGTGATGTGTGTCAACCTCCAAAAGCGTCACGTTAAAGTATAGGGAATATGAGTACAACCTCATACAAATTTACACCAAAAAAGGTTTTCTGCCAACGTGCTGGAAACCTTTTTTAAAATTATGGCAAGAAACAATATACACTACAATTAGATTTTTGAGCATTTTCTACTAATTGGCACTTCTAATCTATCATTTTCTTCCTGTACTCACTTAAAGTCCAATTTACGACAGAGTATCGTAAGAAAGACCTATATGTATGATGAATATAGTTAAGTAGAATCAAACTAAGGAAGGGTTATCAGAATGTTAGTTTTTTATTGTAACGAAAATTATGTAAACGCTTCCTAAAAGTGAGAAAGGAGGTTAAATAAAGTTTCATATCTACACAATTTAAGGGAGGTTTGTTGTTTGACCAATAGAAAGATGAAAAAAACAATCATGCGCACATTTTGTTTTACTCTTTTATTCAGTTTAATCGCTCCTTATATTAGTTCTGGAACACTCAGAGTTTCTGCAGATAAAGGACCAAGCGTGGTACGAAATGGAGGTTTTGAAGAAGTTGTGATCCCTGGGTGGAGTCTAGTTACGAACAACCCTTCAACAAGTATCTCTATCAGTAATGATCGTGTGAATACCGGTACACATAGCTTGCATTTTATAGATTCAAATTCAAATAATCCAGGTGGGAACTTGCAAGTGACAAGTGAGAAGATAGCCGTTACTCCTGGCGAGTCCTATACTGCAAGAGCCTATGTGAATGTTGTTAAACAATCCCATAGTATCGGGTACGAGGTTCATTATTTTAATACTGAAAATCAAAAGGTTGGAAGTGCAACGTTCATTAATTTTCAATCAACTGCTTTAGGAACGAATCAATGGACTGAAATCAAGGTGCCTTTTACCGTTCCAGAAGGTGCCACCCAAGTTGAGCTTCGATTCAATTCAGGTCATCCATCTAATACAGAAGCTTACTTTGATGATGTAAAAATTGTGAAGGATTCTGATTCAACAGAAATTTTACCAGTAAACGAGTCGTTTGAAGAAGATGTTGAATATCCTGGATGGAGCCGCGTAACAAATAACCCATCCACGAGTTTTGCATTTAGTTCAGAGAAAGCTCATACAGGAAATAAAAGTTTATATTTTAAAGATGAAAATAACAATAATCCAGGTGGTAATTTGCAGGTAACGAGTGATAAGATTCCTGTTACCTTAGGAGGGTCATATATTGCGAAAGCATATGTGAATGTTGTCAGTCAATCCCATAGTATTGGTTATGAGGTTCATTTTTTTAACGATGAAGGACAAAGGGTCGACAATGCTACTTTTATTAACTTTAGTGCTGCTGTTTTAGGAACTGATAAATGGACCGAAATTCAAGTTCCATTTGACGTTCCAGAAGGTGCGACACAGGTTGAACTACGTTTCAATTCAGGTCATCCTTCAATCACGGAAGCTTATTTTGATGATGTAACGCTTGAAAATCTATCCACTGAAGAACCTCCAGTTGACGATATACATACAGAAGTGGTTAACCCTAGCTTTGAAGAAGCAGTCGTTGATGGAAACATTCCTGGGTGGACATCAGAATTTGAAGGTCCTGGTATTCAAGTAAGTACAGATAGAACTCGTACAGGAGTGCAAAGTGTACATTTACATGATACTACTGATAAAGCAGGTGTAAGTGTTTTGAGTGATAAAATAGCAGTTGAGGCCGGTGCATCCTATCTATTGACGGTCTATTCAAACGTTGTAAGTCAGACGCATAACGTTGTGACCGAAATCCGTTATTTTGATGCAAATAATAATAGTATAACTCAGCATCGGGAATTGAATGGAAACTTACCAAAAAATGAATGGAAAGATTTAAAAGTTTTTAGTGTAGCTCCTGATAATGCAGCATACGCAAGACTCGCTTTTTATTCTGGCGGGATTAGTTTTACAGAGGCTTATTTTGACGATGTTACCTTTGAAAAAGTGACGGAAGATGGTCAATTTGATCGTGAATATGTAGCACCTATTAATCTAGGAGAGATGGTTCATGTTCAATTAGGACAAGCAGGAGCAATTCAGGAAAATAGTTTAGGTGAAAATGAAGTATATTATCATTCAAATGGTGCCCCAGGAACGTTTTCTGTCCTTGATGCTGAGACAGGGGAACTCAAGTTTTCTAAAGTCATTGACAATACAGAAGCTGTGTGGGCAATTACGATCGGCCCTGATAAAAATGTGTATTTCGCTAGTACTTCTGACGGGAAATTATACCGTTATGTACCAGACTTAAAAGAAGTCCAAGCCCTGGGAGCCAATCCTTCTGCAGCTTGGGTATGGGATTTAGAAGCGACAGAGGATGGTAAAATTTACGGTGCCACCTATCCAGGTGCAGGTGTATTTGAATATGACATTAATACAGGTAAATTTAAAGATTTGGGTAGTGTCACAGATCAGGATTATGCACGTGGACTAGCTGTAGATGGGGATTATATCTACGTAGGAATAGGCACAATGAAGCATCTGTATAAAATCAATCGACATACAGGTGAGAAAGAGGAGCTTATTCTTGAAGGGCATTCAGGTGAGAATGGATTCATCCAGGATGTTTGGGTTGTAAATGGGAAGCTTCTTGTTGCTGTTTCGACCGTTAATATGCTTGTTATAAACCCTGAAACAATGGAAGTTGAAGGTTCATTCGGATTTAGTAATATGATTTCCGAACCAGACCCTTCAGAGCCTAACATGATTTATTATAAAAATGGAACACAATTATACAAATATGACCTGAATACAAATGTAGAAACATTAATCGAAGACCTTCCAATTCTTCCAGATACTCCACGAGTAAAGGATATGGCATGGATTACGTTATCTACTGGGGATACAGTCTTGGCGTTTGTTACACAATATGGTGAATACATGTTATACAATACAAAAACAAATGAACTGAACTTTGTCGCATTAGATCTTGCAGCAACAGCTGTAGCCATTCAGTCTCTTGAAACGGGCCCAGATGGAAAACTATATATGGGCGGCTATCAGCGTGGTATGAGTGTGTATAATCCTTTTAAAAATGAAATTGAAGTAAATATTTCTTCCTTTGCTCAACCAGAGGGGATTGGATTCTTGAATGGTAAAGCTTATTTTGGAACATATGTGGGTGCGATTATGTACAGTTATGCCCCCAACCAGCCTGTTGACTTAAATAGTAATCCACATCTTGAATATGACATTAAAGATGAACAAGATCGTCCTTTTGTGATTACATCAGGTGATAACAAACTATTTGTTGGAACAGTCCCTGATTATGGTGTATTAGGTGGGGCTTTAGCCATCTATGATGAGGATACAGGTGAATGGTTCCAACAACGAAATGTTGTTCAGGATCAAAGTATTATTGGTTTAGCTTATCATAATGGTAAGTTATTTGGAGGTACTTCAGTATGGGGTGGTTTAGGAATTAACCCGAAAGCAACTGAAGCGAAGATTTTTGTATGGGATGTTGAAAAAGGTGAGAAGATTGCAGAATTCACACCAGAGATACCGGGAATAGACGTTACACCTCGTATGATTGGTGACTTATCATTTGGTCCTGATGGATACCTATGGGGTGCTGTTGAAGGTACTATTTTTAAAATGGATCCAGAAACCTATGAAGTTGTTGATAGTAAAGTGATTCGACCAAGTTTATATAATAGTAGTAAATGGTACCCATATCAACTGGAGTGGGGACCAGACGGCATGCTATATACAACCTTGTCTCGTAAACTAATTGCGATTGACCCTGAAACATTAGATTACAAAGTTCTTGTAGAAGATTTTATGAACAGCATGACTGTAGGCATTGATGGAAGCATCTATTATGCGTTAGGCAGTGAGTTACATAAAATTGCTGTTCCTGAAACGGATGCAACCTTAACATCCATCACGATTGATGGTGAGGAGCTTGAAGGTTTTCAACCTGGTACTACTATTTATGCGTTAAATGGTGAACAAACTGAAAATATCGTGGCAGAGGCTACTCAAGTGGGGGCAACTGTAGATATCGTACATTTAACTGATAAAGCAGAAATTATAGTTACCGGTAAAGATGGAAAATCAACTCTAATATATAAAATCATTTGGACGGATGAACCATCCGAACCCGAAGAACCGGGTAAGCCAGGAAAGCCTGATAAACCAGGAAAACCGGATAAGCCAGGAAAGCCAGATAAGCCCGGGAAACCCGATAAGCCAGAAAAGCCAGATAAGCCCGGGAAACCCGATAAGTCGGGTAAGCCGGACAAACCAGGCAAACCTGATAAATCAGGTAAACCAGGGAGCCAAAGGTAATCTTTCAAGTTATGTTTAAGGTTTAATTAGAAAAAGGTCTTCTGCAACCGCAGAGGACCTTTTTCTCACTCATTATTTTTTGAACACCTCTTCAATAGCAGTTACATTATTTTGTAAGGTAAGTTTGATTTTGCCATCAATGCTGCTGTTGTTTAGATGTTTATGGAAATCGTCAAGATGTTTTAGTGCTTGATCTTTTTTACCTTTTTGGTAATGCTGTTCAGCTTGTTTTAATCGATTTCTAAGCTGTTGAGCCACTGAATGTGGGATGATTTCTGCTTTTTCGAGCTCACTGATTTGTTTTGCTAATGTGTCGGTTGTGACCTCAACGGTAACAACGATGGTGTTTGTTTTAACCTCACCGCCATTATATGAAACGGTTGCATAAATCTCGGTTGTTCCTGCATTTTTTCCGATAATTTTCCCATTTTCAATGCTCGCAACATTAGGATTTGAATTAATCCACTCGATTTGAGCTCCTGCTAAGTCAATTGTATTTCCATTGACAAGTGTCACAGTTAAATCAATTTTTTGCTCAGTACCTTGTAACATTGATTCATTTTCTACAGTCACTGTCCCATTTTCTAGTAAAACGGGTAGCTGATACAAGTTATGATCAGCTGTGTAATAAATATTTCCTTCATTATCTACATCCATTAGTTGAACATTACCCGTAATCAATTGTTTACTTTTCATCGTTTCTGGATTAATAACAGTTAACGTACGACCTGCTGTTGTATAAAGCAATCCTTGGTTATCCCAGCGGATAAAAAATGGTCGCCATTGGCTTCCTCGGTTTACACCTTGATAAAGTTGCGTGCTTTTAACAATTTCTCGATTATCTGGGTTCATGGCGAAGATAACAGTGTTGTAAGCACCAGCCTTATCTAATCCCCATGCTACACCCCAGACGTTTCCATCTGGACCGACGGACAATTCACCAATCATTTCAGGTTTTTCCAAACCGTCCACTTTGAGGTCGAATACATTATGTTTACCCGTTGCAACATCATATTCAAACATTTTGGCTATAAGTTCGGTTGGGTTAATACCTAGACCACCCGATATCGTGGAACCTCCGAATACTGTTCCGTCAAGATAAGCCAGTCCGATGATACTTTGATTTTTTATGATATTTCGCATGGTATTCCACTGATTCGTTTTTGCGTCGTAAATGGTGAGTGCTCCACCTAATTTTCCATAATCAGAAATAGTTCCTACAAAGAGCTTATTATCTCCAGATGTAAACGTGAAAGGCCGACTTTGATCATCCTCGATGTCTTGTACTAACTCTGGATTTTCACCGTTTTTACCACCTGAGAAGGTAAAGGGCTGAGTTGGATCATATTTATAAATTTTTGCTCCTCCATAGGTCCCTAGATAGACTTCACCATTTAAAAAGCCAATTCCTTCGATTTAATGAGGATCACGTTCATGAAGGACATACTGATCAGTCGACGTATCAAATACGCCAAAGGAACCTTGATATCCACCCATATAGATTTTTTGATCTTCTCCAATTTCTAAGCTTTGCATTAATAATCCCTGCATATCAACTTCAGGGTAACTAACCTGTACGGTATTGGTTGTAGGGTCATAGATTGAATATTCAATTTGATGATGTAAAATGGCTAATAGGTCTTTACCACTATCATCTTTTATCCAACGCATCGCTTTCGCAGGGGTAGCAGGTAACTGTACGGTTGGTTCCACCTTTGCTTTTTGATGTGTTGTCAAATCATATGTCCATAACTGTTGTGTGTTTTTATTAATGAAATAAAGAATGTTCTCATCGTAAGGGGAAGGGGAAGAGATAAGCCCATCAAATGTGATCTCATCTTGCCAATTCATCGTGCTCATTTCTTCACCTGTTGTCTTATCGATGGTAACCAGTGATGTTCCATAGGCAACAAAAAGATAATTTCCATATTCCCAAATATTTGATATTTGAGTTGATTCACCACTGATTGGTAATTTTATTTCGATTCTTTCACCAGTAGCAAGATCCATTTTCATTAAATAGGCAGTGGTTCCCGTTCCAACATATAGACTTTCTTCAGTAATTCCAAGTCCTCGTGCATATTGCTGACCTTCATAGAAAGTACCTAGATCTTTAAAGTGAGCAGATTTAATATCATATTCAAACACTTTTGCATTTGGATAGGTTGCCCCGTAAATTTTTCCATCATAGGACGCCTCTAATTGCCAAACCCAATTATCAGATGGGTTTTTCCCGAGTTGCTCTAATCGTTTTTCCTTCACTACATATCTGTATAAAATTCCATCATAGGTGCCTGCAAAATAAACATTTCCATCCGCACCTACAACCATTGCCCAGACGACATCACTTCCAGGTAAGCCTGCGGAAAATATTTTTTCACCTGTTTTTGCATCAGCTGCATAAAATGTTGCTGGTGAACCGTTCGTAGCATAGTAGACTTCACCATCTCCAATTGCTACCCCTTGAGATTTAGCAGCCAACGCGGCAGGACCATGATTAATAGGTTTACCATATTCAACCGGAAAATCCAGTTTGTTAGATTCCATTTCAACAGCCCTTTCGTTTTCGTTGGTTTTTTCATTGGAAGCATCAACTTTTGTTGGTTGTAGGAAGATTGGGAAGGTTGATAGTACTAGACTCATTGTTAATAAAGCAATAGCGACTTTTTTTAGATATTTGTTCAAATGTTTTTCCTCCTTTTATGTAATGGGTGTAGTTATTTTGTTGTGAAAATGTGTTGAGTTATCTCTTCATAAATTCTTTTCAAACGTTTCACATAAAAAACGCCTCCAATCTTCTACCATCAAATCTTTTAACTTCTAAACTATTAAAAATTTTCTGATTTTATTTAAAGGATAATGAAAGAGTTTAGTCTTTAAAATGTCGTTAATGTTTTTAGGTAAAAAGTAGTAGTAGTCTAACATCTTGAAACTCGAACAAAAGTCGGGGGAATTACTTGAAGTATTTAATTAAAGGGCAGGGGGTTTACAAAAAAAGAAAAAGGACTACATCTGAAACAATTCAAATGTAATCCTACTACGTTATTTCTTCCCAAATGTCTCTTTCATCCGTAATACAGGGTCATCCTCAATTGATTCATCCCATTGTAGTACTTGTCCGTAGGAGAGTAATTCCATTTTTAACTGATCATAAGAAACGTCCTGTACTGTTGTTTTATTTTTATGGGCTAATGCAGCCGCAGCTCCTGATGATTGACCTAAAATCATGAACACGGGTTCCATTCGGATAGAACCGTAGGCAATATGAGAACTAGACAAACAAACGGGAACAAGTAAATTTTTACATTCTTCAGCTTTTGGACGAATCGAACGATACGAGATTGGGTAAGGTGAAATCGGGATTTCTACGTCGCCTTCATTGTATACACGACCATCAATAATCAATCTTCTAACATGATGGGAGTCCATTTGATAGGATGCTAATCCGATTGAATCATTAACAGTCATGTCACCTAAACAATTGTGATCGGTCATCACATAGTCAGCTATCATTCTTCTTGCCTCTCGAATATATAGCTGATGTGGCCAATGCCCAGTTTCTTCAAATTCATCATGGGCTAATCCCCACTGTGAAACCTCGTCACGAATCACTTTAGGAACTTGTTCATCATTTGCTAAAAAGTAGAGCAAGCCAAGATTATAGGTAAAATGTTCTTGGAAAATCTTTTCACGTGTCTCGAAATCCCCATCGGGCCATTCATAATTCATCCCGATATTATCAGTTGAAAATCCTCCATAGTTATTCAAATCAGTCTTTCCATTTGGTAATATCGTATGAAGATTCATCGCATCCCATACACCTGCATTGATATAACGTAACAATAATGAGTAGCGGTCCCGATTATAGGAAGGTGGTTTCGGAAAAGGAACACGATTATCCGCCCGATTTGTTAAGCAAATGCGGAAATTATATGCCTGTATTCGATGGTCACCTTGTCCCTGATAGCCAAGAGTATCATTAGTCGTTTCAGTAATACCTGGTAAAACTCCACTTGAAGGGTCGCCTTCGATTACATAGGGATCAATCCAATTTTTAAATTGATGGTGGGGATGTCCAAATTGAATCCCATTATAGGTCTCTTTATAGGTTGCATTCGATTCTCTACCTACTATGTAAGTAACACCTGCTTTAGCCATTACGTCACCCTCATAGCTAGCATCAATAAATACGTCGCCTATATATGTAATTCCATCTTCCATGATTATTTTAGTTAACCTGGTATTCTCTTTTATTACTTCGATGACATGCTGATTATAAACAACCTCAATGTCAAAGTCCTTTAACCATTTCTCAAATACATATTTGGCTGCCTTTGGTTCAAATGTCCACTGTTCGTTCGTCTTGTAGTAGTTTCCTAATTCCCGAAAGAATTCTTTCGATAAACCACCTATTGCCTCCTTAGCACCTATATCAGAAGCACCTAACCCACTTGCCGTGATACCTCCAATATTTTTTCCGAATTCAGCAATGACGACAGATAGACCCATTCGCTTCGCTTGAATGGCCGCTGTTATTCCCGCGGGTGTAGCACCATAGATGATCAAATCTCTTTGTATAACAGCTGGTTCTCTTACTTTTGAAGTAGGAACATAATAATGTAATTGACTGAAATCCATTGATATCCTCCTTAAATGGGGTAACATGATAACCCTTTCAAACTTACTTAAAAGTTTAAAAGAATAATTGGAATAATCAAGACTTTTAACGGACTTTAAGTCAGTCGTAAAATCATGCCGTGAAAAAGAGTGTCCCGAAATACGGACACTCTTAATAGCTTTGCTGATTTATTCCTGTATAATGATCTTTTTCTTACTATTAATTTTCAAGAAGGCGCGGTTACTACACCACGTAATTGCTACTGCTAACACACTTCCAGTAAAAAACGGAATAATTCCAGGTATTAAATTTACAAAAATTCCCAGAATCATACTTGCTGTCAAGATAAGAATCGTCTCTAAAAGAGAACTAGCTGCAATCAAAAAGGATTGTTTGATATATTGAAAGAATTTCATTTCGAATTGTATATATACAGGAAAGAAATAAGATAAAGTGACAATATACGAAATGGACAGAAATAGTAGGATTGGAAACAGGAATTGCAATTTATCTGCATTCTTTTGTAAAAACATAAAATCATAAATTAAGATATAGCCAATTAAAGTGAAAAATAAGCCAAATTTATTCAGAGAAATAAATTCCTTCTTATAGGTGTTCCAGAACGTTTGAAAGATTTTCTCAACAGGTTCTTTACTAAGCCATTTGTGGACAATCGTAAACATCGCACCTGTCGAAGGGAATAGCCCTAGCACTCCTAATCCCAAAACTGTAAAAAAAATCCATAGTATATTTACATAAGCAATCTTCAACATCATAATTGCAAAATGATTAAATTTCTCCCATCCGCCCAAATCAACCACCTCAATCCAATTGTTGAAAAAAATAATTACGAAATATTTAAAGACAATTAATAGACTTGTCACTTGATAAAATTAGCATAAAATAGAAAGTAAGTATTGTAAGTTTAGTTGTATTATAACATGGATTTAATGGTAGCGATTCCATTTTTTAAACACTTATTGGATTCCATTCTCATGTTTTGTAATTAATGATAAAAAGGGGTGAACTTATGCTAGAATTTCGATTAGTTGAAGAAGATGAATTCCAACAAGCCATTGATTTAGCAGATAAGGTTTTTCGTAAAGAAGGGCATGTGTCGATGGGAATTGCATTCCCACAAGTATTTTCTGCTGCGTTGAACCAATCTTATGGCGCCTTTGTCGATGATAAACTAGTTTCATTTATTGGTTTGGTTCCATCCGTTCTTCATCTTGAAGGTGCTGAAATCCAGGCTTATTCAATCGGTGCTGTCTGTACAGACCCTGACTATCGTAGAAAAGGATTGGCCAACACACTATTAGAAAAAATTTTTGAGCATGTCAACAAGTCTGGTTCATCCCTCCTGTTTATTTCAGGGGATTTGCCAATCTATATTAAGCAAGGTTGTACTTTCTATGGAAAGATGAATCAATATAAGCTTCATAGGGGTGACATAACAGCTGATACATCTTATAAAGTTAGAGAACTTGGCCCTTATGATTGGTTTCAACTTAGAAAACTAAGCCAAAATCGAAAAATTAGGTATGAACAAACCATTTATGAAATAGCGCAGCTTAATAAGGGTGCTGGGTTTGCAAGTATTTTTAAGATGAAACATAAGGTCCTTGTAGCCGAGAAAAATAATGAATTAAATGCATTTTTAATATTTGGGGTTCCATACCAAGAACAAGAAGGAGTGGACTCTCGCGTCATTGAATGGGGTGGAGATCCAACTGCAATTCGTACCTTGCTTGCAGAAGCATTTACATACGGCCCAGATTCTCTGTTATGGAACGTCCCAAGCTATGAAAAAGAGCTTATTCAAGATCTAGACTCATTTCAGGAAAAGGTGGATCAGTCATATCCAGGAACAATAAAAATCATGAATATGGATCTATTGCTGAACCAGCTTGTTCCATACTTTACAGACAAACTTACCATTTCAACTGTGGATGATAAACAGAAACGCCTTTTTAGTAATGAAAATTCAACTATCTTGAGTAATCTTGACGTAGAAGAGCTGATCTTAAAAGGAAGCAAAAATGGAGATTGGTATTCTGATATTTTTCCGATCCCTTTTCCATTTCCACAAGGTTTGAATTATGTGTAGTACGACTCGTTAATATGGTAAAGCGCATTTTATGCAACCATAATTGTTTGGGAACTAAATTAAATTTCATTTCCTATTAAAGACAATTAATAGACTTGTCACAATAAACCAAACAAAATAGAATATAAGTATTCAAGCAAGAATATGTCGCTAATTTTTTTAAAATGAGATGTTACCGTTTTCAATTATGTGTATTTTCAGTCAAAGTGGGTAACAGTTTAAAGGAGGGGATGGAAAAACAACAAACCATTAATAGGTTGTTAGTCATTAAGATTTTTTATTGAACTTAACTAAATAGGGGGAATTTCGTAGATGAAAAAGAAACGTTTTTCGTTCATGGCACTTTTGCTTTCAGGTAGCTTACTTCTTTCAGCTTGTAATGATGATTCCAGTACAACACCAAAAGAAGATGGAAAAGTGGATGGTGAAATAACTGTTTGGGTTCATCCTTATACAGGTGATGCTAAGAAAGAAGAGGATATGTGGAAAGAAATCACTGCAAATTACAATAAAGAGTTTCCTGACGTAGAGGTAAACATTGAGACAATCCCATGGTCAAATCGAGACCAAAAAGTCCTAACTGCACTAGCAGCTAACAATGGACCAGATGTGTTCTATGCGATTCCTGACCAAATGCCACAATATGCAGATGTAGGAATGTTATTAGAATTAGATCCTTATTTAGAAGAATCAGATCTTGAAGGTTTCGTTGACACAGCTATAGCAGCTACAACTTGGAAAGATAAGATATACGGATTACCAGTTCTACAAGAAGCTTATACTTTCTTCTATAATCTTGACGTTGTTAAAGCTATAGGTGAAGATCCAGCAAAGCTTCCAACCACATGGGATGAATTTGAGGATTGGGCAGCTAAAGCGAAAGAAAAAGGTTTCTATGCATTGAATTATCTTGGTGGAGGATCGATGAACGGAACCATCTATCCATGGATTTGGCAAGCTGGTGGAGATGTTGTTACAGCGGACAATGAAGTGTTAATCAATAAGCCAGAGAGTGTTGAAGCGTTCGAGATGATTAACAATTTTTATAAAAAAGGATACATTCCAGAAGATTCTATTACAGCAACCACCCAAGATGAATTATGGTTCGCTGGAAAAATGTTAGCACAACTTGGTTCTGGAATTAGCATTACACAGTTAGAAAAAGACGGTACATTTGATTTTGCAATCGCACCACCATTAACTGGTGAAAAGCAATTAACATACGGTACATCTGGAATGTTTGTCGTACCATCCAATAGTGACAATCCTGATGCAGCAGCAGAATTTGTTAAGGCTGTTACAAATGCTGAAAATCAACGTGTCTTTAATACTGTAACCCAGTATATCCCGACACAAGAAGAAGCAAAGGATATCTTTGATTCTAATGAACATTTGAGTCAACTAGCAACATATACCCAATATGCATTACCTGGTGTTATTCATCCAAAAGGTCGTGCAATCATGCCATTCATTCAAGCCGAGATTCAATCTATGATGGCTGGAGAAAAAACTCCTAAAGAAGCAGCAGATGCAGCAGCTAAAGCAATCGAAGCTGAGTTAGCTAAGCCGTAAAATAATAGCTTCTTAAAGTAAAGAGAGTTTTATTCCTTACGAGAATAAAACTCTCTATTTATTAAAATTACTTTGTTTTATTAATAAAAGAAATAAGGTGATAGCTTGGAAAAGGTCATAGAAACTCATAACAAAGTACCTCTGAATTATATAAAAAAGGTCAAGCCTCCTTTAAAGAAAAGGATCAAAGATGAATGGAGAAAAAATGGTCTTGTTTATCTCGTACTTACTCCTGTATTAATCCATTTTCTAATATTTCAAGTCATTCCATTTGTTTATAGTTTCATATTAACATTTCTTAATTATCGAATTATCGGTACTTCTGAGTTCGTTGGGTTGCGAAACTGGAAGCAATTGTTTCAAGATGAAATTGCCTTGAAATCAATTTGGAACACAGTATTATTTTCCTTCTATTATATACTTCCTACAATGGCACTTGGTTTGATTTTAGCGCTCGTCATAAAATCAGGGATTCGATTCACAAAATTTTTTAAAGGGATCTTTTTTCTTCCTGTTGTTACATCATTTGTTGTTGTAGCAGGTATCTGGGAATGGCTATTTTCTGGAACAGAATCAGGATTTATCAACTACTTACTAAGCTTTTTAGGTGTGGATTCTCAATTATTTTTATCTGATTCCTCACAAGCACTAATTGTATTGGCTGGTTTGAGTATTTTCAAAGTCTCAGGGAGTACAATGATTTATTATTTTGCAGGGCTACAGTCGATTCCAAAAGATATGTATGAAGCTGCAAAAATCGATGGAGCTTCACCGTTAAAATCCTTTTGGATGATTACTTTCCCATTATTAAAACCGATTCATTTCTACGTTTTAATCATTACAACAATTGGTTCCTTCCAAATCTTTGATTCTGCATATCTTTTAACAAATGGGGGACCAAATTTTTCGACAAGTACTATTGTATTTTACTTATATCAATTAGGATTTACGAATTTGAACTTTAGCTATGCAGCGGTATTATCTTATGTATTATTCGCGATAATCTTAATCATTTCGCTCGTTCAAAAAAAATATTTTGGAAAAGATCAAGGTATTTATTAAAAGATGATCGTGAATGTAAGGGAGATGAACTAACTTGTTTAAGAAAATATTAAAATATCTTGTCATGTTCTTCTTGGGATTTTGTTTTCTCCTCCCATTTTTAATCATGGTGTTAAGCTCACTTAAGGAAACGACCTATGCAGCAATGGATCCTTTATTTTGGATTCCAGATGATGTGTCAATTAATAACTTTATGTACTTATTTAGAAATGACAATTTTTTACGATGGATTTTTAACTCTATTGTTGTTACAGTGATCCCTGTTTTTTCACAAATGTTTTTTGCAGGGTTACTTGGATACATTTTTGCAAGAAAGCAATTCTTTGGAAGAGAATTCATTTTCTGGACCTTTATGGCCGTCATTATGATTCCACCCCAACTGTTGATCATTCCGAAATTTATCATGTTTTCAAAATTTGGTTGGATTAATGAATACCAAGCATTGATTGTCCCAGAACTTTGGGCGATAATGGGTGTATTTTTAGTTCGCCAGTTCATGCAAGGGATTCCTATGGAATTAGATGAAGCTGCTCGTATTGATGGAGCTAATGATTTTCATGTGTTTCGTAAAATTTATATGCCACTAGCATTTCCATCTATCGCTACCGTTGGGACATTTGCGTTTGTAAGTAACTGGAATGATTTATTTCAGCCATTAATTTATATGACAAATGAAAAGATGTACCCAATTACTGTAGGGTTAGCTTCTACATTAAACAAAGAAGGAAACTTTGGAATTGAGATGGCAGGTTCAACAATTTCATTTATCCCGACCTTCTTAATCTTCTTATTCTTCCAGAAGTATTTCACAGAAGGCATACAGTTATCAGGTCTTAAGTAAGTTATCGTAAGTAAAGGAGTGAATTTATGGGGGATTTAAAAATAGGGATGATTGGTCTCGATACCTCACATGCAACTGCTTTTACAAAGTTATTAAATGATCCGTCCCACCCTTTTTATGTAGGGGGTGGGAAAGTAGTCATGGCGCATCCAGTGAGCTCATCAGATTTTAAATTAAGTTATTCCCGTGTTGGTCCCATTACGAAAGAAGTTGAGCAATTGGGTGTTCAAATCGTCCATACGATGGAAGAGGTGGCTGAGCATTGCGATGCCATTTTAATAGAGTCCGTGGATGGAAGGGTTCATCTTAATCAAGTAAGCAAATTATGTAAGTTTAAGAAACCTTTATTCATTGATAAACCATTTTGCTTAACTACCTCCGATGCAGGAAGAATCGTGGAGCTAGCTGATCAATACGAGACACCTATTATGAGCTCTTCAGCCTTGCGATATGCGGAAAGTTTAAACATGGCGCTTGCCATAAAGGATAAAGGGAAGATAATTGGAGCAGACTGTTTTGGACCGATGGAGAATGTTGCCACCCAACCAGGGTATTTTTGGTATGGGATTCATGCGATTGAAATGCTCTATACGATTGTTGGGAGTGGTGCAAAGCATGTTCGTTCAGAATCCAACGAGGATTTTGATGTAATTGTTTCAGAATGGAAAGATGGTCGACTTTTTAGCGTGAGAGGGAATAGAAAAGGAAATGGCGATTTCGGCGCCGTTATTCATTTTGAAAAAGGTAGTGAATATGTATCAATCCAATCTTCCTCAAAACCCTTTTATGCTAGTTTATTAGAGAATATTATCGATTTTTTAAAAGATGGTAAAACAAGGGTGCCTATGAATGAAACATTAGAAATTATTCGTTTCATTGAGGCAGCAAATGAAAGCAGGGAAACGGGGAAAAAGGTGTATATATAAAAGGAAACCCTTTAAGTGAAAATAGCGGGTAAAGTAGTTCCCGCCATTTCATTCTTTTTTTATTTCATGGTCATCGAGGATAAAGCTAAGTCGATAAATACGTCTTGGTCTACCTTTGTAGGTGATCTTTTCTTCTCCTACAATATCCACTAGATTGGCGTCCATCCATTTCAATAGGATTCGATGTGCGCTTCTTGTTGTAATGTTTAATGTGGTGGCTAACTCTTGGGCTGTATAATCATATTTTTTATGACGCGCTACTCGTGCCATTAGCTTTGTCATATACGCTGCTGACATTCCAGCCTGTTCGGCTTTATTAAGGAGTTCAGCATCAGTGATGGATAAATCATATTTTTCATATTGAGTATCCGTGATAATGTCAACTGGACCGATCACGCTTTGATCTTCACGAACGATATAGCAGACATTACCGCCTAATTCTTTTGATTGACGAAGGGCAATTCTAGCATGGTTACCTGCTTCCGCTGCAGAGAGACCGAAGCCGACACCAATACTTATGGATACACCTAACTCTGTTTTGGCTGAGTTTAAAATGGGGATGAATTTATAACCACGGGTTTCTCTTTCGAAAATGCCGCGGGTAGTAATAAATGAAAATTCATCCCCACCAGAATTGATCAAATGACCATCAATTAGCTTTGTATAATTTAGCATCATTTGTTGAAATTTTAGCTTAAATACTTGTACTTCATGTTCTGTTTTATATTTTTCAGTAGCCTTATCAAATTGATCAATATCGATAATACCAAACACAATTTGTGATTCTTTATTTTTTCGGGCTTCCGTCGCTAGCAATGCGCGCTCGAGTGAAACAATTAAGTCCTGATAGGTTGGGGTTACCCATTCATTCGGTATTCCCAAATCAGATAGTTTCAGTGAAACCTCCTGGGTACCAGTAATAACTATGGAACTAAAATTTTGATAACTTTGTTGGTGAAATTCAACAATTTCCTCAAAAGTAGTAGTCTGACTGTAATGTGGAAAGGATGTAAATTCGTAATTGGTTTCGCCTAATTCATATAGGATTTGTTGAATGTATTTCTCTTCAACAGTATCAATAGAAATGTGCCTAAGGTCATATTGATTTTTAATCAAAAATAAGGAACGATACAGGCCAGTACCCATTAATGGAACATAATGTGCTGGAATAGAAAAATTGAAAAGTTGTTTGGCCTTCAAGTAAGTAGGAAATTCCATGAAAAGGAGAACTTCAACCTTATTAACCAAGTTTTCTATATCCTTAGGTTCGATCGTAGAAGGTGTTGAATGTAAAAAGAAAGGTTGAAAATTAGGAAAAGATTCAAGCGCTTTCATAATTTCGTTCACAAGTTCTACGGGACTCACAATACCGATAATAATTTCAGTACCATTAGTTGATAATTGATTCGTTTTCATTATGTCATCTCCAGTAAAAGACATATTAAAGAAATGTCTTTAAATAATCATACTACTAGATTAAGAGGAACTTATTCAATTGTCAATGAAAAAGAGGATTTATTTAAAGACTTTTAAGTGACTTGTCTTTTAATAAACCCAACTATACAATGTAGGTAATTAGTAAGTAACCAAGTTTTTCCTAATAAAAACTCAAAAAACATATCTTAGGAGGATCTAAATGAAAACGATTGCGGAATTAGAGGATTTTATGTCAACGCCTAGCGAGGCGTTAATAAAGGACATCCAACAACTTGATGGAGATATCATGATTTTAGGTGTAAGTGGGAAAATGGGACCGACTTTAGCCAAACTAGTGAAGCGAGCTGTTGATCAGTCAGGTTTACCAAAAAAAGTAATTGGAGTTGCGAGATTCTCAGATGAGAGTTTAATAGAAGAATTAGAGGTATCTGGAATTGAAACAATCAAAGCAGATCTTTTGAAGGAAGAAGACCTCCAAAACCTTCCAAATGTGAAAAACATTATTCTAATGGCAGGAACTAAATTTGGAACAGTCGGGAATGAGTATCATACATGGGCAATGAATGCCTATCTTCCAGGACGTATCGCTGAAAAGTTTAAGGATTCACGAATTGTTGCGTTTTCAACAGGAAATGTCTATCCTTTAACCTCTGTATTAAGCAATGGTTGCACGGAGGACATTTCACCAAACCCTGTAGGTGAATACGCACAATCCTGTTTAGGAAGAGAACGAGTGCTTACATATTTTTCTCATAAATACAAAACACCGGTTGTTCTATTTAGACTAAATTATGCAATTGATCTTCGATATGGAGTTTTACTCGAAATTGCAAAATCAGTGTTCCAAGGTACCCCTATCGATTTAACAATGGGAAATGTTAATGTCATTTGGCAAGGTGATGCGAATGAATATGCAATTCGCTCCTTATTACATACAAATCACCCACCACAAATCATTAATGTCACTGGTCCTGAAACACTATCTGTAAGATGGTTGGCCTATGAATTCGGAAAACGAATGAAGAAGGACCCATTATTTGTGAATAGCGAGAGTCCTACAGCATTACTCAATAATGCATCTCATGCGCATAAATTATTTGGTTATCCGAAGGTAACAGTTCAACAGATGATGGATATGATTTCTGAATGGGTTATCAGTGATGGGCAAACCATTAATAAGCCAACCCATTTCCAAGAAAGAGAAGGTGCATTTTAATGTTAAAAGAGGCTGTTAAGAAAAGGCTTCATGAGGGCACGGTGATTCCAGCTCATCCGCTTGCATTGACAAAAGAAAGAAAGCTTGATGTAGCAGGTCAGCGAGCATTAACACGCTACTATATTGATGCTGGTGTTGGTGGTATTGCAGTGGGCGTACATACCACACAGTTTGAAATTCGTGAACCTGAATTCAATTTGTATCAACAGGTTTTATCGCTTGCGATTGAGGAAACGAAGAATGCCGATATTCCCGAAGGCTTTATTAAGATAGCTGGTATTTGCGGACCGACAGAACAAGCCATAAGTGAAGCAACCTTCAGTAGAGAGATTGGCTATGATTTAGGACTGTTAAGTATGGGTGGTTTAAATCATCTATCTGAAGAAGAATTACTCGAACGTGCCGAAAAGGTAGCGGACATTATCCCGTTATTTGGATTTTATCTACAGCCTGCAGTGGGGGGACGAATCTTCTCCTATGAATTTTGGGAGCGCTTTGCCTCCATCCCAAACGTGTATGCGATAAAAATTGCACCATTTGATCGATATTGTTCAATAGACGTTGTTCGTGCCGTTTGTCATTCACCTCGTAATGAGGAGATTGCCTTATACACTGGAAATGATGATAACATCATAAATGATTTACTCACAACATTTGAATTTCCTGTTGGAAATAAAGTGGTGGAAAAGAAAATCGTTGGCGGGCTTCTTGGACACTGGTCGGTTTGGACAAAGCGAGTCGTTGAAACATTTGAGGAGATAAAAAAGGTCAGAGATGAGGATTCAATTCCAAAGAAGCTACTCACTCTCGGACAACAGATCACGGATGCTAATGCTGCGATATTTGATTCGCGAAATAGCTTTAAAGGCAGCATCGCCGGAATTAATGAAATCTTAGCTAGACAAGGATTGCTTCAAGGAAATTGGTGTTTAGTGGATCGTGAAGTGTTAAGTCCGGGTCAGGCAGAAGAGTTAGACCGTATTTATACTAGCTACCCACATTTGCATGATGATGAATTTGTAAAAGAGAATTTATCCAAGTGGTTGTCTGAATAATTGACGGAAGAAGGATATCGAATGAAAAGAATAGTCGCCCACAACAAGAAAGTTGAAATCATTGAGGATGAAATTCCAAGTATAGAAGGGAAACCTTCCTATATATTAGTTAAAACATTATATTCAGTTATTTCACCAGGCACTGAGCTATCATTATTATCAATTAGTGAAAATAAGCAGGTTCATCTTGGCTACAGTGCAATGGGAGAAGTCGTTGAATGTGGTAATGACATTAGCGATGTGAAAAAAGGGGATCTTGTTGCTTGTTACGGTGCACCATTTGTTCACCATGATGAATATTTACGAGTGCCGAAAACATTGTATGCTAAGCTTCCCGAACATCTCGATCCAAAGGAAGCTGCTCTAGGTGGACTTGGTGCGATTGCGATTCATGCTCTGCGTATTGCCAACCTTCAATTTGGTGAAACAGTTGTGATCGTGGGACTAGGCGTTTTAGGACAATTAATTGCCAAAATTGCTAATGCAGCTGCTTATAATGTGATAGCGTATGATCTTCACGAAAGTCGAGTAGAAATGTTAAAGAAAGAAAAAATTAAATCATTTGCAACCGTTAAAGAGATGGAAGAAGCCATTCAGGTGGAAACGAAATCTCGTGGAGCAGATGCGGTACTATTGTGTGCGGGTGGAAAGCGCTCACCACTTACTCATGAATGTCTAAAGTGGATACGCACTAAAGGAAAGGCAGTCATTGTCGGTGATATTGAGCCAGACTTTCCTAGAGACTTAATGTTTGGTAAAGAAGCTCAGCTACTCATTTCACGAGCAGGCGGTCCTGGAAGATATGACAGTATATATGAAAGAGATGCCATCGACTATCCTTATGAATATGTTCGCTGGACAGAAGGAAGGAACCTGGAGGAATATATCCGACTGATTAAGGAAAAACGGATTGATGTCGGACCCTTTATTTCAGAAGTAGTCGAATTTGGTGATGCACCACAAGAATTTGAAAAACTATTAAACAAGGAATCTACCACACTAACCAAATTAATTCACTTTACGTAATTTGAGGAAATGGTTGAATATGGAGGATTTCGTAATCAAATGTTGCACAACCACTATTACTTACAAGGAAATATTGTTTCCGATAAAAGAATAAATAACAATATGGCCATAGAAATTAAAGATGGAAAAATCATTTTCGTTGGTAAGAAAGACACAATAAACAAAACGGATCTGCACATCTACCAAGTGGATGGGTGGATCTGTCCAGGTTTTATCGATACTCATATCCACGGTCTTAATGGGTACGATTTTATGGACCGTACAAAGGAAGGTTTTTATCGCATTCAAGATGGGCTCCCATCCTTTGGTGTGACAAGTTTCTTGTCTACATCAAGGGCAGCTACATTAGAGGATATTAAAACCTTCCTTTTATTAAGTAAACAAGTAGTCGCTGAAGAACGTAATGGTGCCCATCTATTGGGTGTTCATTTAGAAGGACCCTGGATTAATCAAAAATATAAAGGTGCCCAAAAAGCAGAGTATATTGTAGATCCCGTTTTAGAGGAAGTACGATCAATCCTTCATTTATCCGAAGGTTTGATTCGAATTGTAACTTTGGCTCCGGAACTACCTAATGCAGTAGATGTGATTATGTTATTGCACGAACAAAATATTTCGATTTCAGCAGGACATACAGCTGCGACCTATGGGGAAGTCGAACAAGCGATTAAGTATGGTTTATCGAGAGTTACACATTGTTTCAATGGAATGGGTCCGATCACACATCGCAATTTAACTATTTCATTTGCAGCACTTGATTTACAAGAATTACATTGTGAAATTATTGCAGATGGCTTTCATGTGCATTCAAAAATGATAGAGATGCTATACAAAATGAAAGGTGTTGATCACATTACATTCATTTCCGATTGCACCGGAACCAATCGATTACCGGATGGATGTCATCAAATCGGTGGCAAAACAGTCTACAAACAGAATGGAAAGGTAACATTGGCAAATGGTAGCCTTGCAGGTAGCTCATTGACTCTAGACAAGGCGATTCAATTTAGTGTTTTTAATTGTAACATTCCCCTTGAAGAGGCTGTGCAAATGGCAACTTATAACCCGGCAATTGTATGCGGGATGAGTGAACAGAAAGGAAGAATTGCGGTTGGGTATGATGCGGACCTTGTCATCTTATCAAATGATCTAGAAGTAGAACGTACGATAATAAATGGATATTTTGTGTTCGAGCGTAATGAATAGAGAGAACAACCATGATCGTTTAGTAAAAACGAAAAGAGGTATCGAATATGCAAATTAATTTAGTAGGTGAGAAAAGTTCAATTTTAAAAGGATTAGAGCTATTAACGGATGAGCTCAGTATTGAATTACATGAAAAAGGGTACCCGATTACGATTACACAAAGGGTAGGTCCGATCCATGTTAGCAATAAGGATGGGAAAGGTAACATCTTTTATCAGGAAAAAATCCATTTCTACCGCGCGATGGGGGTGTGGTTAGAGAATTATAGAAAGACTGGTGACTTTGAGCTGACTGAACAGCCTAATTTCCAAACGAGTGGAGTTATGCTCGATGTTTCTAGGAATGCCGTGTTAAAGGTGGATGAAGTACAAGGGCTACTTAGGAAATTGGCGATCATGGGCTTAAATGTCGTCATGCTTTATACAGAGGATACTTATGAAGTTCCAGATTACCCGTATTTTGGGTATATGCGTGGTAGATACACGGAGGAAGAACTGAGGACTTGTGATGAATATGCAGATCATTTTGGAATTGAAATGATTCCTTGTATCCAAACTCTTGCCCATTTGACAATGGCATTAAAGTGGGGATATGCAAAAGAAATTAGAGATACAGCTGATATTTTATTAGTAGGTGAATCGAAGACATACCAATTTATTGAAAGTATGATTGAGACTGCTTCTAAACCTTTTAAATCCAAACGAATTCATATTGGTATGGATGAAGCACATCAGCTTGGGTTAGGACGGTATTTAGATTTAAATGGATATGAGAATCGCTTTGATATTATGAACAAGCACCTAGATAAAGTAGTTTCAATCGCTAAACGACATGGTCTGTCACCAATGATTTGGAGTGACATGTATTTTCGTTTGGGTTCAAAACACGGTGAATATTATGATAAAGACGTTCATATTCCGAAAGAAGCAATTGACTCCATACCAGAAAATGTGCAACTTGTTTATTGGGATTATTACCACGCAGATGAAGAGTTTTATCGATCTTATATTCAGAAACATAAAGAATTAGGGAGAGATACACTTTTTGCGGGTGGAGCATGGACATGGAATGGAATTTCGCCAAACTATGGAAGAGCGTTTGTGACAACAGAAGCTGCACTAGCAGCGTGTAAAAAAGACGGTCTCCAAGAAGTCTTTACGACATTATGGGGCGATAATGGAGCGGAAACGCCGCTCACAACTGCGCTACCTGTTATTCAACTTTATGCTGAACATACTTATCACGAAACAGTGACAATGGAACAGTTAGCCCAACGTTTCTATTTCTGTACTGGAAATCATCTTGAGGATTTTCTCGTTCTAAATCAATTGGATGAAACGCCAGGTGTGATGAAAAATAATGTAAACTCATCCAATGCATCAAAGTTCCTATTGTGGCAGGATCTTCTTTTCGGATTATTTGATGAAAATATCCGTGGCCTTGATATGAATGTACATTATCAGAAACTAATTCCTAAAATTACTGCGGCGAAGGAAAGAAATCCTAACGCAGTCCAAATTTTTGAGTTCTATGCGCAACTAGCAAACGTATTAAGTGTAAAGGCAGAGATGGGAATCCATTTGAAAGCAGCTTATGACCAGGGAGATAAGGATTCTATGACAACTCTTTTAAGAAAGATTAACTTATTGACAAACGAGGTTCATAAACTTCACCAAAAACATCGAGAAGTTTGGTTTTCATTATATAAACCATTTGGTTGGGAAATTATCGAGTTCCGGTATGGGGGACTATCAGCCCGTCTAGCAACCACACAAATACGGATTCAGCAATGGCTGGAAGGGACAATCGATCGAATTGAAGAATTAGAAGAAACAAGATTAATACATGATGGCCCAAATGGGATTCCAGAAGGTTCCTTAGGAAACCACTTTTACCACCGAATTGCAACAGCGGGTAATTTTAATTGGTAAATAGAATGCACGTTAGGAGGTAATAGGTATGCCTATTATTCGTTTTCCGAAAGACATGAAATGGGGTACAGCGACTGCAGCGTATCAAGTAGAAGGTGCAGCATTTAAGGATGGAAGAGGGTTATCCATATGGGATACCTTTTCCCACACCCCTGGAAAAGTGAAGAATGGGGATAATGGTGATATCGCATGTGATAGCTATCATCGTTACCATGAGGATATAGAATTATTGGACCAATTAGGTGCAAATGTGTATCGCTTTTCTGTTTCTTGGCCGAGGATTTATCCAAATGGAACAGGAAAACTCAACCCAAAAGGCTTGCTATATTATCATAATTTGGCAGACAGGTTAGTGGAAAAAGGGATTGAACCAATGCTTACCCTTTACCACTGGGACCTTCCGCAAGCCCTACAGGATCAAGGTGGTTGGGCGAGTCGAGATACAGTTGATGCCTTTAGCCATTATGCTGAAACTATTTTTAGAGAGTTTAATGGAAAAGTAAAATATTGGCAAACCATTAATGAACCTTTATGTGCAGCTTTTTTATCAAATTATCGTGGTGTACACGGCCAGGATATCAGGATCTACAACTTGCTGTGGATGTTTCCCACCACTTGGTTTTGGCACATGGAAAAGCGGTCAAGGCTTTTCGAGAACTAGGAATCGAAGGTCAAATTGGCACAGCAACGAATACTACATGGAGAGAACCTTTTAGTAATCGAGTAGAAGATATCGAAGCTTGTAGGAGAGAAATTGGCCATAATATTGATTGGTTTCTTGATCCTATTTTTAAAGGTGAGTACCCACAATATTTAGTGGATTGGTTTAAGAAGAAGGGTGCAGAACTGCATGTTGAAGATGGGGACATGGAAATCATTCAACAGCCGATTGATTTTATTGGTGTCAACTATTATTCCGGTAATGTCGCACGATTTAAAGAGAATACTGGATTACTAGATATTGAGAATATTGAAATTGATTATACCCATACACATATTGGCTGGCCGATTTATGCAGACGGCTTATATAAAGTGTTTCAATATCTCGCAGAGCGGTATGGAAATATTCCATTATTTATTACGGAAAATGGGGCTTGTTGTGTGGATGAACTTGTAAACGGGATAGTAGATGATCAAGATCGAATAAACTATTACAAGCAACATCTAACTGCTGTGAGTAGAGCTATAGATTCAGGGATTCCTATTCTTGGTTATCTAGCATGGTCATTATTAGATAACTTTGAGTGGGCAGACGGTTACGGAAAACGATTTGGTCTTGTTTATGTAGACTTCCAAACTTTGGAACGCATTCAGAAAGAAAGTTACAGCTGGTATAAAAAAGTAATTGCCAATGGGTGGATGGAAATATAAAACATCTTAATACGCAACTTCGAGAATAAAAGGATAGAGGTGGATTGTATGCAAAACGTTTTATTGATTGGTGCAGGAACAATGGGGAAGGAGCATGCTAGTTCATATTACGATATGGAAGATGTTCGTGTTGTAGGAATCGTTGACACTCGAATCGATCAAGCCCAGCAAATTATCGGTGAGCATGATGCAAAAAATTTTCAAACTTTAGAAGAAGCGGTAAATATTCTCGAACAAATTGATGTGATTGATGTTTGTGTTCCAACTTTCCTACATAAAGAGTATGTTCTGAAAGCTGCGGATTATGGAATTGATGTAATATGCGAAAAACCATTAGCTTATACACTTGAAGATGCTCGTGAAATGATAGATTACTGTGAAAAGAAAAATGTGAAGTTATTCGTTGGGCATGTTGTTCGTTTCTTCCCACAGTATGCAAAAGCAAAGGAACTTGTTGCAAAGGGCTCAATTGGTGATATTGGCGTCGTTCGAACAAGGCGTGGTGGACATTTTCCGGCGGGCTGGAGCGATTGGTATTCGGACCATACCAAAAGTGGTGGAGTGATATTAGATTTGATCATCCATGATTTTGATTTTCTACGTTGGAACTTTGGTGAAGTGGAGCGAGTATTTGCGAAAGAACATCTTGATCACGACTATGCCATTGTTACTTTGGTTTTTAAATCAGGAGTCATCGCACATGTTGAAGGTTCATGGAGGCATCAAACGTTTTCCACTCAGTTTGAATTTGCTGGTAAAAGTGGGATTATCGAATATGATAGTTTAAAAGAAGAACCGGTTTTACTTTCAATTAAACAATCAGTTGATAAAAAAAGTGGAGTTGAAGTACCTAAAAGTCCTTTAAAAAAATCACCATATTTTATTGAACTCAAACATTTCTTGAAATGTATGAAAACCAATGAAACGCCAATTGTGACAGCAGAAGATGCGTATAAAGCAATGGAAATATCAGTAGCTGCCCTTCAATCTATAAAAACAGGTTTACCTGTCATACTAAAGGGGGAAAACTGACATGAAAATTGGAATCATTAGCTTCGCTCATATGCATGCAAATAGTTATGCAGCAGCCTTAAAGGAAATGGAAGGTGTCACATTAGCTGGAATAGCCGATGACAATGAGGAAAGAGGGTCGAAAAGTTCACAGCTTTTTGATACAGTTTATTATAAAAATTATCAAGATTTACTTGACTCTGATATCGATGCGGTAATTGTGACATCAGAAAATAGTTTGCACCATCAGCATGTAATTGCTGCTGCTAAAGCAGGTAAACATATTCTTTGTGAAAAGCCATTAGCTACCAACTTAAAAGATATCGAAGAAATGATTCGTATTTGTGAACATTATGGAGTTCTGTTAGGAACAGCTTTTCCTGTCCGATTTAATACACCTATTCAACATGCTAAAAAAGTGATTGAAGAAGGTGTATTAGGAGATATTTTAGCGATTAAGGGAACAAATCGGGGAACGAATCCAGGTGGCTGGTTTATTGATAAAGCGAAATCAGGCGGTGGAGCGGTACTTGATCATACAGTCCATGTTGTCGATATCATGAGATGGTTTACAGGGGCAGAAGTGAAGGAAGTTTACGCAGAAATTGGAAATGCCTATATCGATCATCAGATTGATGATTGTGGGATACTTACAATGGAATTTACCAACGGAATGTTTGCAACTCTAGATTGTAGTTGGTCAAGAAATAGCGCCTATCCTACGTGGGGAGATGTGACAATGGAAATTATTGGGACAAATGGCACTTTGAAAATTGACGCGTTCTCCCAAAAATTCGATTTCTATTCCAATCAGGAAGGTGTCAATTGGATTGGCTGGGGAGATGATATGGACGCCGGTTTGATGGAGGATTTTGTTGCGAGTGTAAGAGAAGGTAGAGCCCCACTAGCAACCGGGCATTCAGGAATGAAAGCGGTAGAAGTAGCATTAGCAGCTTATCAATCTTTCGAGAAAAAAACACCTGTAAAATTGATTTAAATGAATAAAGAGAGGTGAAAAAATGGCAGTTTCTCATGAACTACAAGCTGATATAGTGATTATAGGTGGGGGCTTAGGAGGATGTGCAGCTGCATTATCCGCCTTACAATCTGGAAAAACGGTCCTTTTAACCGAGGAGACAAAATGGATTGGTGGCCAAATAACAAACCAAGGAGTGCCACCAGATGAGCATCCATGGATCGAAAGCTTTGGAGCCACAAGAAGCTATCGTACATTTCGAAGAAAAATTAGAGAATACTATCTTACGAATTTTCCAGTTAAGAACACGGAACGAATACATGATCAATTTAATCCTGGATCTGCCATTGTAAGTAAAATAAGTCATGAGCCTAAAGTTGCTTTACGGGTGTTTTACGATATGCTAGCACCCTATATAAGCAATGGGAAATTAACCTTATTATCAGAATATAAAATAATAACAGCTGAAACAGAACAAGATTACGTTCGAGCTGTTACCGTTCAGCATTCTAGTTCAGGAAATACCTACCATTTAAAGGGAATGTATTTCTTGGATGCAACAGAAAGTGGGGATGTATTACCACTAGCTGGTGTAGAGTATGTAATCGGTGCTGAATCTCAGGCAGAAACCGGTGAAGCTCATGCACCAAAGGTTGCAGAACCATTTAATATGCAGGCGTTTACATACTGCTTTGCCATTGATCATATAGATGGAGAAAATTATACAATTGAAAAACCTGCTCAATATGAGTTTTGGAAAAACTATCAAGCTGAATTCTGGCCAGCCAAGCAATTAAGCTGGTGGGGGGTTGTCCCTCATACATTGGAACCGATTGAGTATTCTTTATTTTACGAGCCTAATCGCTTTTCACTATGGAATTACCGCAGAATTATCGATAAAAATAATTTTGAACAAGGTACGTTTCAAAGTGATATTACAATCGTGAATTGGCCACAAAATGATTATTGGTTAGGTCCTATCATTGACGTAACTGAAGAAGAAAAAGGAAAACATCTATATAATGCCAAACAATTAAGCTTGTCCTTACTATATTGGATGCAAACGGAGGCGCCACGTCCTGATGGTGGAAAAGGGTATCCTGGAATTCGGTTAAGAAAGGATATTTTAGGAACAGAAGATGGCCTGGCTATGTTTCCATATATCCGTGAATCGAGGAGAATAAAAGCCCAATTTACAGTGAAGGAACAACATGTCAGTGGTGAATTGGAAGGAAAAGAAAGTGCAACGTATTTTCCTGATAGTGTTGGAATTGGAAGTTATCGCTTAGACTTGCATCCGAGTACAGGAATGAATACATATATTGATTTTTCATCTCATCCATTCCAAATTCCACTCGGAAGTTTATTGCCTATTCGAGTTAAAAATTTGTTGCCCGCCAGCAAAAATATTGGGACTACTCATATTACGAATGGTTGTTATCGACTTCATCCGGTGGAATGGAATATCGGGGAAGCAGCCGGTCATCTAGCAGCATATTGTATTGATCATGAAATCATCCCACATGAAGTGAGACATAACGAAGAAAAGTTAAAGGATTTTCAGTCACGTTTAGTGAAAGCAGGAATTGAACTGGATTGGCCAAAAATTCATAAAATATGATTAAGAATAAGAGTGAGTGATACGGAATGATCGCACTAGTTGACAAAAGTATGGAAATGAAGAGTCAGGTTTTTTTCAATCATTATTTTTCAAATATCAATGAACTTTTACATGAAGATCTCCATCAATATACATATATTTTTATTAATGGTCTTACCAATGGAAAACCAATGAAATTGTCATATGAGATACTTGAAAAGTTATGGACCTTTGTAGAACAAGGTGGGATTTTATATGGGGAGCTCATCAATTGTGATGACTTCCCATCCTCTCGTCTTTTTGGGTTCAAGCAAGACTTTTCGGTGACCAATCACCGTTTAGAAAAACTGGTGATTTCACGTGATAATTCCTTTTGTAAAAAAGGGCAGCTGCTCGAATGGCATGGTCCTTTTTTAACAGGCTTTACCTTCGACACCGAAAGACTGCTAAATATCGGTCATTTTAAAGAGACTCATTGTACTGAAGATGAAGGGAAATATCCTGGTATTGTTGTGAAAAATCATGGGGAAGGAAAAGCCGTTTTTTCGACTTTTTCTTTTTTGGGCAATGACCAGAATTGGACGTTACGACCTAATTGGGTATGGAATCAAGTTATCAAATGGTTGCAAATGGAGTATCACTTGCCTCTTAAAAGCAAACATTTGGTTATTCAGACCTCAAAGGAAAACAATCTTGAAAAAACAATCGAAAAGGGTATGAATTGGTTTTTAACCTCTGGAATTTTACCAAAGGAAGATGGAAGCCTTGGAATTTATGAAAATATCCATTCTATTCGAAGCGATATTAGTAAGGATTTTCGACCGGATTGTCATGCACATACTGCGCTTTTATTTTACCTATATGGAGAATATTCGCATGAACCTACATGGATAGAGAGGTCTCATAATTTACTAAACTATTTATTTGAAGGTGGCTATCAGGATACAGATCCTGATTCAGCTACGTATGGTTTCTGGAAATGGTTTCAAAGCCCGAAGGAAAAACCGGATCAAATCTTTTCCGATGATAATAGTTGGGTAGCACTTGTTCTATTATTTCTATACCGTAAAACCGGTAAAACGGAATACAAAGAGAGAGGCTTATTAACAGCTTATGCTCTTTTACACACGCAAAATAAAAACGGACTTCGACCGGAATGTATTCGGGAAAAAGAATTACATGACCAAGGCACCACATATTTCAAAAATTCAACCATGACCAGTATGAATCCTCATTTTGAAGCAATCGTTCATTCGGCATTTATCCAAGCCTATCTTGTCTCAAAGGATGATGCTTTTTTACAAACTGCATATCAAGGTACGTTAACATTGCTTGAAAATAAAAGAGATTTAAAGTTTATGTATAGTAAGACGGCTGGATATAGTAGATTCTTACTATCCTTAGCACAAATCTATGCCGTTACAAAGGATGAAACCATTCTAAAAGGGCTACATGAAGTAATTGATTACTTAGCTAAAAATCAACATGAATTAGGTGGTATCGAGGAACGTGATAATCCAGATCCTGACCGCTATGGTACAGAGGACACAGGAGTGTTCCGAATGAACGGGGAAGGGATTGCGGATCAATTGTATACGAATAACTTCTTGCTCATGAATGCATGGGAGGCTTGGAAAACTACGGGCGACCCAACAGTGAAAGAGTTTTATGAAAAGCTTAGTCGTTTTTTATCTGGCATTCAAATTACTTCTCCAAAAATAGAATTTGATGGTGGCTGGATGCGTTCTTTTCATCTTGAGCGTGGCGAGTACTTTGGCAATAATGGTGACACTGGCTGGGGAGCATATGTGATAGAAAGTGGATGGACAAATGCAATCATCCTTTCAGGCCTTATATTAAGAGAAATAGATCAATCATTACTGGATTAGTGTGAGGAGGTGCACAATGTCGGTTACATGCAGCATTCTTTCTGATAACATATCTGTAGTATTTGCTAAAGAAGAGTTACTCAAGTACATTCAACAAGTCGAGCAGCCCATTCCTTATTCATTTGTGTTAGGGTTGGAACAAGAATTTATTGAAGAGGGCTTAGTAGAACAAGCAACTTTAAAGGAAGATCCAACAATTGACTCTTTTCAAATTGTACAAAAGGAAAACGAAATTTATATCATCAGTTCAAATCCTAGGTCCGTGCTATATGGTGTTTATCATACTTGTAAAAAACTATTTGGATATAAATGGGTTCATTTTTTATCTGAAGAAAAAATTGAATACAAAGATGTTAGTTTTATAAAATCTTCAAGTCACCGTGGAAGGATGGTTAGAAGAGGATTAGTTATAGAAAATTATGAAGACACTTCATTTCTTTTACAGATGATCGATTGGGCAACAAAACACTATATTAATGAATTATTTTTTACATTTATGTTATGGGATAAGGTAAAACCAGTAATTGAAAAGGAGCTAGAAAAGCGTGGGCTCGCAATTACAATCGGTGGCCATAGCATGCATTACTTATTAAGTGATATCTCAATTTCGGATAAAAAGCAGATTAATTACTCAGATGATAGTTGGCAAAGTTTACTGATTGATAAAATAAAAAACAAAATCGACAAAACATCTTCTATTAAAAGAGTATCCCTATGGCCAGCGGATATAGGGATAAAGGATGACCAAGACTTCTTAGCAAAATACATACGATTTACTGAACAATTTAAAAAACAAATTCCTCGTATTGAAGTAGAACATATAGCTTACAATGCCGGATTATCATGGGATATGTTAGAACTACCAGATGGTTTCGATAGTTCGAAAAAGGTGGATACGTTATTTGCATTCTGGGGTAGGAACTATCAGCAATCTTTTAAAAATGAGGATAGAGCATTTGAGGCTTTACATAAATGGTGTCAAGCAACGAAAGCTACTCAAAAAGATATAACAATTTTTGAATACTATAGTGACCATTTTATGTTAGGTAATCTTTTTCCACCTTTATTTCAAAGGATTCATGAAGATATTAATCTGTATTTGAAGTTGGGAATCAACCAAATAGTCAATCTAATCGTTCCATACATTCCTAAAGAAAATGCCAATGAACTAGATAATAAGTATCCATGGGAACCAATACAGCTAATGAACAGCTATTATTTTGCACGATTAACTTGGGGCGATGGCTTTGACGAAATCGAAGGGGACTTTTACTCGATCTTTAATGAACAACAAATAATGGCCAAGAAAGTCCTTAAGAAAATGGAATCGGTACTATCAGAGGTATCGAAATGGAACTTCCCTTTATTTCCAAGTCGGGTAATAGATCCTGAAAAAGTAAAAGAATGTGATGATTTAGATCTTGTTATCTCTGACCTTAATAAATGGAAAAATGAACTTGAACCATTTAAAGTCGATTTCATATCAGAAATTAAAGACCCAACCAGTATGATAACTTTTTATATTTATTATGTGTGTGAAATGCTAGAATATTACTTAGGTGAATGGATGGAAAAGGAAGAGCAAGTGTCAGATAAACTACAATAGTACGGGGGAAAGTATGAAACAGCGAATTGTTTTTATTGGTGATAGTATTACGTGGTGGGGGATGAGTGAGAGTGATTCGATAGGAACTGGCTATGTAAGATTGCTACATGATTATTTAAAGGTTACCTACCCAAATAGGGATATGGACATTATAAACAAAGGGATTAGTGGTAATCGGATAACAGACCTAGCCGAGCGGTGGGACAATGATGTAATTTCTTATCAACCGGACTTTGTATCGATTTCCATAGGGATCAATGATGTATGGAGGCAAGTGGATTCTCCTGAAATACAACAAGTTTTACCAAATCAGTTTGAAGAAGTGCTTGAGCATCTTCTTAAAAATACCAAGCAAAAAACCAATGCATCCATTATTCTAATGGAACCCACTGTTATATCAGAAGATATTCAGGGAAAAGGAAATATGATGTTAAAGCCATATATAGAAATCATCCATGAACTTGCAAAAAAACATCATGCAGTCGTCGTTCCAACCCATCAGGCATTCCTTTCATTTTTGAAATATAAGAAGGCATTTCCGCTTACTATAGATGGTGTTCATATGAACACGGCAGGGAATATGCTCATGGCTAAAACATGGATAAAAGCAACAAAAGAGCTACTAGGGTAATATACTGATATTTAATGTAAAGGAGTAACTTTCTAAAAAGTAAAGTTGCTCCTTTTTACTTGTTTTACGTTCTACTAACTATAAGTTGCTTAAGTTTCCCAGAATCTAACACTTTTCGACATCCCTATAAAGGTATAATGAGAAAAATGAATCAATAGGGAGGTTCAATTCTTGCTAGATTCTAGTCATGAATTCTATTTAAACAGTGCAGAAAAGCAATTAATTATTAACGGGATTACAAATGGATTAGAGCGTTTTTATAAAGATAGAGAGGGGAAATCCGCCCTCGTCACCGAAAGAAACTTCATCTCTAGACAACGCGCCTCTTATGTGTTCGACTCCATCTACCACATCGCGAATCAACACCCAGAATTGAATGTAACACCCGAAATTCGAACAGCAGGTTTATCCTATGAATATGTATCGCTATTTTTTGAAACCCGAAAAATAGTCGTCACCTTCAGCCAAGTGAAGCGAGCGGAAGATTTACCAGAATACAGTGAATACCGCAACGAGTACACTGAAGGAAATCGCTTATACAATCCACAACTTTCCTTTTTCCGGGATGAGGATGAGTTTAATCTCAAAATCTACAAACATCTCGTCGTCACCTTCAATGGTTCTCATGGACCGGATCCATTGTTTGTATGGATTGGTGCGACAACGCCTGAACAGAATGAGTGGATTTATCATGAAGAACTTACAGTAGATGTTGGTGTGGGAAAGTAAATGGTGACCTTGAAAATCTTACATAAAAACAGGTGTTTTATAAGGACTTTTGGATTTACCTGGAAAAAAACACAGCATAAAACTGGTTTATGATAAGACTTTTGGATATGTTTGGAAATAATCCTTATAAATATGGTGTATTTTAAATGACTTTTGGTTATTCCTGGTAAAACTCCTATTATAAAAGAGGTTTATCATATGACTTTTGGAAATTGTTAGTAAAAAGGCTATGTTATATGGCTCATATATAATAGCTTTTGGGCATTTATGGTAAAACTATTAATATATCTATTGCCCAGTTCCCAACTATTTCATACCAATAATCAAGGAGACTGTGTATCATCACAGTCTCCGTTTTTTAGTTAGCCCATTTTTAAAAACAGCAAATAAGATCCTCGGCTGCATTAAGATGGTCATTGGGCGTTTCAGGTTCATAACTTTAATAAACGAATCATAGACTTTCTCGTTTTCTCCTGATAAAAGGAATACTTGTTTGGCGTACCATTGTAAAAAGGCGAGACCAAGCGGTTTTTGACCTGTCGTTTCTGGATAGCGAAAATCCTCTGTTAGCACCATATTCCAAATCGGTGCAATAATTTTTGCGGACTTCTTATGAAAATCACGAATCTTAATTTCATTCTTAAATAATTCTTTTAATGCAAGTGCTTCTAACACAGCAATACTCATTCCTTGACCGAAAAAGGGATCAATTCTACATATTGTATCGCCAATCATTAGAAGACCATCAGGGAAATTCTTTACCTTCTCGATTTTTCTCCATGTAATATGTGGCACCCGATAAATGGAAATATTAGTTAAAGGTTTAGCATTTTTTAATTCAAGATAAATATCTGATTGTGGTAGCTTATTGGATAAATCTACCAAATTGGTTATTTTTTCTTTTGTATTAATGATGTCATGATACCCAATGAATGTAACTAAATATCGATTTCCCTCAATTTTTGAAATCGACCCTGCCATTTTTTCGTGAGGTGGATTTGGATAAAGTAGTTTGATTGTCCAATCTCTGTTTTTATTTTCTGGTAACTCTACAATCTGACTGACGTAAGTTAAGCCAATTTTCACTTTTTTAACCGGAATTTGTATGCCTTTTTCAGTCAGCCAACGATAGGAGAAACTAGTTGCCCCACTCGCATCTATAATAAGATCGGCATGAATAACAGAGCCATTCTTCAGTTCAACCCCGGTAATTCGATTTTCTCCCTCATTATAAACATAATTTTTAACAGTTTGATTATATTGTGTGGTGATATTTTCAACTTGTTTTATGTATTTATTAATATGCCATTCCAAATGAGGTCTGGTTTGGAGCGTAGTTGTGTAACCACCATCATAGCGAAGTTTCCACACTCCATGGTGATGCCAAGCAAGGTCTTTTGTTGAATTGATTTTTACAGCACCGGTTGAGTAAAAGCATTCAGCGATTCCAGGGAAGAGCTCCTCGAGACCATGTTCACCAGCGTGAAGCAATGCATGGATATGGTTACCTTGTGGCGCACCTTTTCTAGGGGTAGGTGATGTAGCATCCGAATCTTGCTCGAGAATAATGACTTCTTTATAAACTTCAGAAAGAACACGCGCTGCTAATTTCCCCGCAATTCCTCCGCCGATTATGATTGTTTTGTTATTTTGCTTCAATTGAAAAAACACTCCTAATGAATTTCATATGTAATCATTTTAAATTGTGTGTGACAAAAAAGGTACATACTATACAAAATAAATTAAAATTTTTCCAGTAAAGTGACCTATATGATATCTTATAGATATCGAGTTAAAGGAAGTGAACAAGTGCAAACATTAAAACCAGCCATTCATTTTAACCGTGTGGATTTTCACGCGGACAATAAACATATTTTAAAAAATATAACAGGTTCCTTTTATGAAGGAACCATTACGACCTTGGTTGGACCATCTGGAGCGGGGAAAACAACGTTGCTAAAGCTTTGTAACGGTCTTTTGACTCCAAGTTCTGGTGAAATTTACGTGAAGGAAAAAAACATCGATACATATGATCCGGTGGCATTGCGGAGAATTGTTGGAATTGCTCTGCAAAATGCCCCTATGGTAAACGGGACAGTTTTTCAGAATTTAGCGTTACCACAGACACTCCAAGGTGCAAAACTGGAAGAACAAACAGCGAAGGATCTATTAGAGGATGTTGGATTAGAAGAGGAATTTTTACATCGAGATGTTCGAGATTTATCTGGCGGACAGCGTCAAAAGGTATCTATTGCTCGCACGCTTGTGAATCATCCGAAAATCATGTTGTTGGATGAAATCACATCGGCACTTGATCGAGTCTCTAAAACCGAAATCGAGGAACTGATCGTAAAAATTAATCAGAAGTACAAGGTAACCATGATCTGGATTACCCATAATCTCCAGCAAGCCATCGATATAGGGAACTATGTTTGGGTCTTAATGGAAGGGGAAGTTATTGAAACGGGGGAGAGCACCTTACTGAAATCTCCTACACATGAAAAAGTACGACAATTTGTAAAGGGGGAGATGGCATGAGTACACTTGCATTAGCTATCGCTCTCATTTTTGTTCTCATCCCGATTTTTTTATCGAAAACTTTTAACCTAGGCTTGGAGAAAGATACTACAATTGCGGTTGTTCGTTCCATAGTTCAGCTTTTTGCAGTTGGCTATATTTTAAAATTTGTCTTCGAGACGGAAAGTCTTATTTATATTTTTCTGATGGTAGTTGTCATGATCGTAGCGGCTACACAAAACGCAAGGAAAAAAGGTAAGGCAATCAAGGGTATCACTTGGAAAATTGCCGCAACCTTGGTTTTTATGGAGGTTCTCACCCAGGCTATTCTATTAGGATTTAAGATTACACCAGCAACCGCACAATATATCATTCCAATCAGTGGTATGGTTGTCGGAAATTCAATGGTGCTAGCGATCCTCTTTTTAAACAGGTTCACAGCGGAGGTAGATGCGCATCAAGAACAGACTGAGCTCATACTATCATTAGGTGGGACGCCAAAACAGGCGATTCATACACAACTCATTACGTCAATTAAGGCGAGTATGATTCCAACCATCGAGAGCCAAAAAACAATCGGACTTGTTCAGCTTCCAGGGATGATGAGTGGTCAAATTATTGCGGGTGCAAGTCCAATTCAAGCTGTTCAATTTCAATTGCTCGTTCTCTTTTTACTCTTAACAACAGCAGCAGTAACAAGCACCATGCTCGGATTTTTATCCTATCCAACACTGTTCAACCAACGCATGCAGTTCTTGAAGATGAGATAGAAAAAATATAAGACCAAAAATGCCTGACCCTAGTCAAAGTGAAAGGGATCAGGCATTTAATCTATTATGTAACAGGCAACCTAATCAATCCAACTAGGCTTCCTAGCTTATTTTCGAAAGTCAGTGAAACACAACTTAATACTTAAACACATGTCGTCCAATCTTCACGGCTGTTGTTCTCGAGTCTAACCATCGACTTGTGGCAATGGTAGGGTTGTAGAAGAACAACGCTTCTTTTGCAATATGTCTCATTTCAGTTAGTGCTGCTTGCACAGCTCGTTTCGATTCATCATCTGCAGGTTTATTGATCGCTCCATTTCGTACGGGTTGGAACTGACCACGTTGATAAATGACACCTCTTATTGTGTCAGGGAATTTCGGGCTTTCTAAACGATTTAATACAACTGCCGCAACTGCAACTTTTCCTTCAAATGGCTCTGCTTGAGCCTCAGCTCGTACAATTCTCGCTAATAAGTCTAACTCTTCAGTAGAAAAATTATAGATACTTGAAACACTCTTAACCTCTGTCACAACTTCCTCTGTTTTAACCGTTTCTTGCGGTGCTACAACAACTTCTTCTAATTTCTCAATATTCATTCCTTCAAATAAAGTTGGTCCATGATCACTCGTTACTTCCGTATTTATATTCTCCCCGACAACAATCAGGTCTAAATTTTCCACTTGAGGGTTTATTTCTGCTAATTCATTTAATGTCATACCATGCTTTCGTGCAATTTCAGACATCGTGTCACCTTTTTGAACTGTATAGGCAAATGCTTGATCCGCAAAAAATAGAGAAGCGATAAAGATAGCTAGTCCAAATATTATTTTTTTCATAGTTATAGTCCTCCTAGTCATAGTATTACTGGGTAACTCTCTATGACTCATTTCTATGAACTAGAAAAGTAGATTAGTATTACAGTTTCGTTACAGGTAGATTACATCTTGTCTATCTTCCAATAACTATAAAAAAAGATGATCCTCATATGATTAAGAGAACCATCCCGATACGATTTTAAATACTCAATTGTAGTAAATCTTCTAATGTATTAATATTGCCCAATTCAGGAGCTTTTACATCTACATATTTTTCTGAGTTCGTAATGACAATTGGAGTAGTCGTTTCAAAACCAGCTGCCTTAATTTGCTGTAAGTCAAAGGTAATCAGCAGATCTCCACGTTTCACATGGTCACCTTGTTTTACATGTGCTTGGTAATACTGACCTTTCAACTTTACAGTATCAATCCCGATACAAATTAATATTTCAGCTCCATCTTTTGATGTAACCCCAATGGCATGACCAGTTGGAAAGACAGTAGTGACAACTCCATCTACTGGAGACACGACTTTTCCATCTTCAGGTTCAATCGCGATTCCTTTTCCAACAGATTCTGTAGCAAATAGAGGCTCTTTGATAGTAGTTAATGGTACTACCTTCCCGTGTAAAGGGCTGCTAATCTTCTCCGGTCTTACAATGATTAAATCATAATTATCTTTCGCTTTTTCTGTTTTTCCTTCAAATCCAAGTATAAAGGTTAAAATGAAACCTAATGCAAACGCAACAGCAATACCAATTAAAAATGGCAAGATAGGGGTGAAAGCAGGAATTGAAAGAACACTTGGAAGAACAAATGAATTCATAGCAACACCTAGGCTTCCATTTATTGCTCCACCAACGGCTGCTGCGATTAAGACATAAACCATCGTTTTTTTATAACGTAAGATAATTCCATAATTGATCGCTTCTGTTGTTCCAGCTAAGGAACCTGGAACTATTCCACTTGCAGCAAGCGCTTTTAAATCTTTGTCATTCGTTTTCAAAAAGACTGCTATTCCAATCCCAATTTGTGCAAATGGAGCTGCTGCAGCCATCCCGATAATTGGGTCTGGTCCTGTTGCAAGGTTTGCGATTGCTAGTGGAATGATTGTCCAATGTAAACCGGCAATCGTTAAGAATGTCCAAGCTCCTCCGAGCACAGCTCCTGCTAATAAACCGCTTTTTTCACTTAGGAACGTGATCAATGAACCTAAACCTTCTCCTAATAATGTGCCGATAGGTCCAAAAACAATAAGGGTTAATGGAACAATTATCACAAGAGATATCAATGGATTCATAAATAATTGGATATCTTTATAGATGAACTTTTTCAAGATTCTTTCTAGCCCTGCATATGCAAAAATAGCCATGAAAATAGGGAAAACAGTTGACGAATAATCAGAAAGTAAAACAGGTAGTCCAAAAAATTCAAGTGAGTCGACACCGTTTTCAACAAGATGAACAATTTCAGGACTTAAAATTGAAACACCAATAACTCCACCCACATATCCGTTTGCACCTAACTTTATTGCAATTGAGATCCCGAGAAAAACAGGGAGAAAGTGGAACACTGCATCACCTGCTGCAGATAGAACGATATATGAACCGTTTTCAATTGATAGCCAATCAAACATGACAAGTACGGATAACATCGCTTTCAAAAGACCGGCACCTGCAAGAATTCCTATGATAGGAGCAAAGCTTCCGGAAATCACATCTAAAACCATCGATAATTTTGATTGTTCTTTATTTTTCGTTGTATGATTCATAGTAGTACCTCACAATTTTCTAAGATTATCAAACGTTTTCAAAAGAATTGCTTCTTTTATTATGATATTAGTATAATGAATACATCCTGATACAATGTAGGATTATTTTGATAAAACTAGGACATATGTGAGGATTGCTGTTTTGGAAAATTCTACTATTATTTCAACAACTATAAAATTACACTATATTACAGATTTAAATTGTTATGTCTTGGATGAGGACGGTTCGTATTTGTACCGTCAAGAACTGGTGCAACTACCCCTGTTTATGCAAGAAACGCGGGATGCAGCTTTTGGAACATTATCCACATTGAGGGAGAACCAGGTCTATATTTTACATAACGAGTGGGATTTGCAGTTTTTTGGTTATGTTCTTCATGATAATGGAGTAAAATTTTGTATTCTATTAGGTCCCTTTTATGAAAAAGCACCTGACTTTTTTAAGATCTCGAGAGAATATCATTTAAATCGATCGGCAAGTGAAGAATTGCGGAATGTTGCTAAAAAAATCTCGATTCTTACAGGAGAGAAAATTAATAGCTTTACAAGTGTTTTACAGCAATTTCGAAGTCTGATGGACAAGACGGCTCCTGTAGTCATTGATTATACTTTTAAACATGATCGGAATGTCAGCCAAACAAGAAATGAGGAAATCAACCAACTTGAATTGGTTGAATTACGTTATAATATCGAAAAGGATTTTATGCGAGCGGTGGAAATGGGGAACAAGAAGCAAGCATTACAATTAATCAATTCAAATAATCTGTTATTTTCGTTTGCAGAGAGATTTCCAAATCAACCGATTAGAAGGGTAAAAAATAATTTAATTGTCTTGAATACACTACTACGAACAGCTGCAAGAAGAGGACAAGTGGCATCTATATTGGTCCATCGAATTTCTGAGGACTATGCTCTTAAGATTGAACAGGTTGATCAATTGGGAAAACTTTATCAAATCGAAGACCAGATGATTGGAGATTATTGTGATTTAGTACAGTCTCACTCTTTAAAACAGTACTCAATTATTATTCAAAAAGTCATTGAATATGTTACAAGCTACTACGATCAGCAACTAAATATTGAAAACTTGGCCGAGCAAAATGATGTAAATGTTAGTCATCTTTCACGGAAATTTAAGCAGGAGACAGGATATACAATTACCGGATTTCAGCAAATGCTTCGAATCAACCAGGCTAAATTTTTACTTGAAACAGAGAACCTCACGATTGAGGAAATTTCCTGGATGGTGGGATACGACGATCCCTCTTATTTTACGAGAGTATTTAAAAAGGAAACCGGTATGACACCGACACAATTTAGAAAATAAAAGGGGCGATTCCTTGGCTAGGGTGCCAAGAGAACCGTCCCTGTGGTTATGGTTATTTATTCGCAAATTCTTTTTTTATCTTTTCTAGTAATTGTGGCTCAGTTAATATTTTATAACCTGTTAGGGCCATGGTTTTGGCACCGAGGATCATGGCTTCTCTTCCTTGGTTGCTTAAGGCAGCCTCTCGGAATCCGTGTGTGTGACATGCAAATGGTTCATCACATATTTTTATATACGGATGGATGGAAGGAACGACATGGCTTACATTCCCCATATCAAGTGAACCACCTTCTGCGCGTTCGTGAATTTCCTCCGGATTAACTCCTAATTCAATTAATGTATCAGTAAAAGCGTCTGAAAATGTTTCATTTGTCACCATGTCATCGTAGGAAAATTCATAAAATGACCATTCCATTGTTGCTCCTGTTTGAAGGGCAGCACCTTGGGCACATTTTTTTACTTTTTCCACAAGCTCGTTTACATAAGTACGAGAAGCAGCACGGACATAGAATTGTGCCACTGCATAATCCGGTACGATATTTGCAGCTTTTCCACCTTCAGAAATAATGCCATGAATACGTGCGTCTGATGTAATATGCTGTCTTAACGCATTGATGCTGCTAAATGTTTGGAGCACCGCATCAAGGGCATTGATTCCTTCGTATGGGGCTGCTGCTGCATGTGCCGCTTTTCCGAAAAACTCAAATTGGATGGCATCCATAGCTAGGGATGCACCGCTTTTTTCGTAGTGGCTCAGCGGGTGGACCATCATGGCTACATCGAGTTGGTCGAAAATACCTTGCTCTGCCATGGTTACTTTTCCACCTTTTGTCTCTTCAGCTGGCGTACCGTACACAATCACTTTTCCGCCAGTTTCATGAATAACCTTTGACAAGCCAATTCCAGCCGCAATTCCCATTGTTCCGATTAAGTTGTGTCCGCAAGCATGGCCTAATTCAGGTAAGGCATCATATTCTGACATGATCCCAATTGTTGCACCTGGTTTACCACTGTCAAATGTCGCTTCAAACGCAGTAGGAAGACCTGCAGTTCCAATTTCTACATTAAAATTGTGTTTTTTGAGTTCGTCAGTTAAAATTTTACACGCTTTAAATTCTTCATGACCAAGCTCAGGGTTTGCCCCAATATATGCACTGATTTCGTAAAAACGCTCTTTATTTTCTTCGATAGCCGCTAGTATGTCTGCTTTCATAATGCCCCTGCTTTCTTTTTATAGGTTTCTACGGATTATTATAAAGCATGATGTATAAAAATTCAATCAAACTTCTTGTCTACTATACTATTTTTATATAATAAATAAAAGTTAGGAAAAAATAGGCACTAGCACATACAGTACAACCCATAGGCTCATATCTTATAAGTGTAACGAAAAAGAAAGGGAGATGACACTATGCACTACGGTGGATGCGGATGCTACGATGGATATGGGCACGGATATGGATATGGTGGATATGGATACGGTGGTTATGGCTATCACCATGGCTTTGTATTAATTGTCGTACTATTTATCTTATTAATTATTGTTGGTGCTTCTTGGGTACGTTAAATATATACAAAGCAATGAATAGAGAGGTTCCTTTCACTAATAGTGAAGGGAGCCATTTTTATTTGCGATAACAATTATATGTATACTGCAATTGTAAAGTATACGAAGGTTTATCATAAAAACATTATGTAAACTTGTGGGTTTTTTGAATAGATGATTACCCTCAAAACAAATGATAAAAGGTACATGTCTTTATTGAGGTGAGAGAATGGATAATCAATACGATGTCATCATTATTGGTGGAGGAATTGCGGGTTTACAGGCAGCGATTCAACTTGGAAGGTATAAACATAAAATTGCTGTAATTGATTCAAATGACGGTCGTTCCACAATTTGCAGAAACTACCACAACATCTTAGGCTGGCCAAATGGCGTCAGTGGGGAAACATTAAGAAATCTAGGGAAAATGCATGCTGAACGTTACGGTGTTTCTTTTATTCAAAATGAAGTAGCAAACATTGAAAAAAACCAAGATGCTTTTCAAATCCAGTGTTGAGGTGGCGATGCATTTTTGGCAAAACGGTTACTACTTGCAACTGGTGTAAAGGATAATATTCCTTCTATTAAAAACATTAATAAATGCCTTGGTCTAACTATCTATGTATGTCCTGATTGTGACGGCTATGAAGTCGTTGATAAGCATGTGATTGTAATCGGTTCTGGTAAGACCGGGGCGAACATGGCACTGACGTTATCCTATTTTACAAGAGATATAACTTTCATCAATCATGACTGGAGTAACTTAGACCACGATGTGATGTTGAAGTTGGATCAAAGGGAAATTACTCATATCCAAGATGAAGTGGAGGAGATTCTACTTGATGAAAAAACCTCTGATTTGAACGGGGTACGCTTGAAAAGCGGAAAAATTATGGAAGGTGAACGTGGATTTTTGGCGTTTGGGGGAAACGAGGTTCGAACAGAACTTGCATCCCAGCTCGGAATTGAACGTTTAGAAAATAAACATATCATCGTAGATCCAAGAACCAAAATGACAAATATTGAACATGTGTGGGCTGCTGGTGATATCGCGGTACATTCTGAGCAAACCACAATCGCCATGGGGGACGGAATGCAAGCAGCCATTTGGATACATAAAAGCCTTTTGGATGAAAAAACCTCCGAATAACGAAATTATCATTCTATACATACATATGATGTAATAATAGGCTTTTTATTTATTTAAACGCTTACATTTTATGATGCACGGCAATACCATTTTGGCGAGGAGGGTTCGTAATGGACGAAACCCGCTTGATAAAACCTTTATTGGATAAGGATTATCCGATGATCAGCCATGGGGATGGAATCTATTTATATGATACGAACGGTAAAAGATACATCGACGGATCATCAGGGGCCATCACGGCAAGTATCGGTCATGGCGTCAAGGAAATCATTGAAGAAATTGAAAAACAGGCTCACAAAATATCATTTGTTTACAGGTCACAATTCACAAGTGAGCCCGCTGAGCAATTAGCCAAAAAACTAAGTGACCTGGCAAAAGGCGGTGAATACTGGTCTTTTTTTGTGAACAGCGGTTCTGAGGCTACTGAGACCGCAATGAAAATTGCCATTCAATATTGGCAGGAAAAAGGCATCAAAGGAAAAAACAAAATTTTATCCCGCTGGATGAGTTATCACGGAATCACGATTGGCGCACTTTCTATGTCCGGACATACCGGAAGAAGAGCCCGCTTCGTTCCTTTATTAGAGGACTATCCAACCATTCAGCCGCCATATTGTTTCCGATGTCCATTTAATGCCACATTTCCAACTTGTAACCATATGTGTGCAACAGAATTGGAACAAGCAATCAACCGAATTGGGGCGGAACATATTGCAGCCTTTATCGCCGAACCGATTATTGGAGCAGCAGGTGGGGCGATTGTCCCGCCTGAAGGTTATTATCAAGTCATAAAAGAACTCTGTGAAAAGCATCACATTTTATTTATCGCCGATGAGGTCATGACTGGCATGGGGCGCACCGGTAAAATGTTTGCCCTTGAGCATTGGGATACAGAAGCAGACATCATAGCTCTTGGTAAAGGGATGAGTGCAGGCTACACACCAGTTGCTGCTACCCTCGTTAGTGAAAAGGTAATGGAACCCATACAGAAGGGGTCAAAACTCATCATGAGTGGACACACCTATAGTGCAAACCCTCAATCTGCAGCAGTTGCTTTAGCTGTCGTTGATTACATCGAGTCTCATCATCTCGTTGAAAAATCTGAGAAACAGGGAAAATATCTCAATACAAAACTACAAGAATTACAAAAAAAACATCCAATTATTGGTGATGTTCGCGGAAAAGGACTGATGTGTGGTATCGAGTTTGTGTCAGATATGATCACGAAATTTCCTTTTAAAAAGGAAATTGATCTAACATCACTTGTTGTTTCTCAAGGGCAGCATAATGGTCTTCTATTATATCCAGCGGCTGCTGGGATCGAAGGTATTGGTGGTGATGCCATCCTTGTTGCTCCACCACTAACAATCACAAGAGAACAAATCGATGAGCTAATCGAACTCCTTGATCAAACATTAAAAGATGTGGAAATGGAATTAAGGAATAATGGTGTCATATCAGCCTAATATGGAGGTGTCATAGATTGATTGAAAATCGCTACAATAAAATTTCAACTCTAGAAGAGGCACTCGTACGTATCAATAATGGAACAACCGTAATGTTTGGGGGCTTTGGTGGGATTGGAAGCCCCCCAACTCTTATTGATGGATTACTTGAGAAAAATGTCAGAGATTTGACTTTGATAGGAAATGACACAGGTTTTCCTAATATAGGAATTGGAAAACTCGTAAGCCGCGGTCATGCCAAAAAATGCATTGTATCCCATATTGGTTCAAATCCGGTTGCAGGACAATTAATGACGGAAGGAAAAATGGAAATTGAATTTTCCCCACAAGGGACGCTTGCCGAACGAATTCGTGCAGGCGGAGTAGGACTTGGTGGTATTTTAGTAGATGTAGGAATTGATAATGAAATTGTATCAAATGGGAAACAAATCATTCATGTTGACGGTACGGATTATCTTTTAGAAAAGCCACTAACTGCTGATGTTTCCATTATTTTTGCAAAAAAGGCCGATCCATTTGGAAACCTTGTCTATGACAAAAGTGCCCGAAATATGAATCCGCTTGTAGCAATGGCAGGTAAATTCACGATAGCCGAGGTTGAAGAAATTGTTCCACTTTCTGAACTTGACCCAGAGGAAATTGTGACGCCTGGAATTTATGTCGATATGATCATCGAAAGCAGAGGGGTGAATTGGAAATGGGTATGGGAGTAGATATTCGCAACGCAATCGCCAAGAGAGCAGCCCAAGAGATTAAGGATGGAATGATTGTAAATCTGGGAATTGGCATTCCTTCCCTCGTTCCTAATCACCTACCTCATGGAATAAATGTCATGATCCATGCAGAAAACGGTATTTTAGGGATTGGTCCAAGCCCAGAAAAGGGTAGTGAAGACGAGAACCTTTGCAATGCTGCAGGATACCCAGTAACAACAGCAATTGGTTCTTCCTATTTTGATAGTTCAATCGCCTTTGGCATGATTCGTCGCGGGTATATCGATATCACCATTTTAGGCTCGCTCCAGGTCAGCGAAAAAGGTGACCTTGCAAACTGGATTGTTCCTGGCAAACGCGTTCCAGGTATGGGCGGAGCAATGGAACTAGCACAAAAAGCGAAGAAAGTCATTGTCTTAATGAATCATATCGACAAGCATGGAAACTCCAAGATTGTCAAGGAATGTAGTCTTCCACTCACCTCGAAAAGCTGTGTCAATCTCATCATCACCGATATGGCTGTGATTGAGGTGAAGGAGGATGGACTTCATTTGCTTGAAGTAATGGCTCCTTTTACAGTCGAAGATGTCGTCAAAAATACAAGTGCCGAATTGCAACTTTCCTAAGGGAGGAGAAGTGTGTGAGTGACAATAACGAAAAAGTTAAAGAGTGGATACAAGAAAACAAAAGCAAGGGGATACGTCTTTTAAAAAAGCTCGTTCAAGAACCGAGTCTCCAAGGGAATGAAAGGTCCTCGCAGGCGATTATTATAGAAAAATGCCGCCAGTTAGGGATGGAAATTGATATTTGGGAACCAAATGGTGCAGAACTGCTAAAGCATCCATATTTTGTATCACCTAGGTCCACTTTTCTCGATAGCCCCAATGTTGTCGGTGTCCTTAAAGGGACAGGAGGTGGGAAATCGCTTCTTTTAAATGGTCATATTGATGTCGTTCCAGAAGGTGATATTACACAATGGGAGATGGATCCATATTCTGCTGAAGTGAAGGATGGAAAATTATATGGGCGTGGTTCTACCGATATGAAGGGAGGGAATGTGGCACTCCTTTTAGCACTCCAAGCCATTAAGGATTCAGGTATTCAATTAAAAGGAGATGTTATCTTTCAAAGTGTGATTGAAGAGGAAAGTGGTGGCGCTGGCACCCTTGCCACCATTTTAAGAGGATATAAAGCAGATGGGGCGATTATCCCGGAACCGACAAATATGAAGATCTTCCCTAAACAACAAGGATCCTTATGGTTTAAACTTGATATTTATGGTCGGATTGCACATGGAGGCACAAGGTATGAGGGTGTTAGTGCGATCGAAAAAGCGATGACTGTGATCAATCATCTGTTAAAACTTGAAATGATTCGCAATGGTGCAATCAACGATCCTTTATATAAAAATACACCCATCCCTGTTCCAATCAATATTGGAAAAATTCAAGGGGGAACGTGGCCATCCTCTGTTCCGGACGTTGTTACAATCGAGGGTCGAATGGGCGTTGCACCAGAAGAAACAATCGACCACGCAAAAGCTGAAATGCAACAATGGCTGAAAAAGTTAGCCGAGATTGATAAATGGTTCGAGGAACATCCAGTTGAACTTGAATGGTTTGGTGCACGATGGGTACCTGGCACGATTGAACCTGATCATGAACTTATGAATCTTTTAAAAAATAGCTTTAAACAGGTGAAAGGGAAAGACCCTATTATTGAAGCTTCCCCGTGGGGTACAGACGGTGGGTTGTTAACAGCGGTAGGCAATATCCCAACGATTGTCTTTGGCCCGGGAACCACTGAGGTTGCCCATTATCCAAATGAATATATTGAACTTGAGCGAATGTTTGAAACGGCAGAAATTATCGCTCAAACGATTTTAGCATGGTGTGAAGTTTCAGAAGAATAATGATATGATGATAGAAACGAATTAAAAGGAGGTTTGATGTTGTCAGGTCAGAAGTATAGTGAACAAAAACAAATAAACGCCGCTACATATCAAGCAAGCATCGTCATAGATTATTTCAATCGCAGGCTAAGAGTATTAGAATATCGGGGGAATCTTTTTTCTCTTATAGATGAAGTTCACGAGATTGCCGTGCAGCACTCCTTTGAAAAAATGATTTGCATGGCAAAACGAGAAGATCTTCATTGTTTTATGGCTCGCGGTTACATGATCGAAGCAATGATTCCTAAATATTTTAATGGCAGTGATACCTATTTTGTAACAAAATACTTTACAAATGAAAGAAGAAACAGTGAAAAATGGATGGAAGAAGAAAAAATCATAACTGACATCTTACGAAACCCGCAGGAGAATAAGCAAACAGACACCGATTTTTTAATCCGCAAAGCAACACCAAAAGACGCAGGGCAACTGGCCGCGTTATATAATACTGTGTTTCAAATCTATCCAACTCCATTAACCAACCCAGACTATATTCAGCAAGTGATGAAGGAAGCGACCATTTTCTATGTGGTCGAAGATAACGAAACGATTATAAGTGCTGCCTCAGCCGAAATGAACACGACCTTTTACAATGCAGAACTCACCGACTGTGCGACGCTTAATGCCTATCGAAAACATGGTTTAATGAAAAAGCTCTTAGTTCAGCTTGAAAAAGAGCTCATGAACAATGGAATTTATTGTGCCTACTCGATCGCGAGAGCACTTTCATTTGGTATGAATAAAAGCTTTTACCAGTTAAGATACACGTATACTGGCAGACTCACAAACAATTGTTATATTTTTGATAAGATTGAAGATATGAATGTGTGGGTGAAAGATTTAACTGAGAAATGATTAGCCGAATTTTCGGCTCCAAACGCCGGAATTTCATCATCCGATTAGGAGGTGGAGATGCATGCAAATCGGAGAAGAACTCGTCATCGCCATATTAGATAGCATAGATGAAGCTATTCATGTTGTTAATGAGGAAGGAATCACCATCTTCTATAATCAGGTCGCAGCAGAGCATGATGGGCTAAGCCGCGAGGAGGTCCTTGGAAAGCATCTACTTGAGGTTTTTCCCTCCTTAAATGAAGACTCTAGTACTCTATTAAAGGTTATTCGCACAAAACAGCCGATTTTTCATCTCCCCCAAACCTATAAAAATAAATGGGGAAAGCTGATTGATACAGTGAATACGACCCTTCCAATTAAAATAAACGGTACCTTCGTTGGGGCTCTTGAGATTGGAAAGGATTACTCTAAAATCAAAGATTTATCCAATAAATTAATGGACCTACAATCAAAGGTTCGGGGTGTCTCAAAAAAGCCGAATGAAATTTACGGTGCTAAATACACCTTTCATGACATCCTGACGAAAAATGAGCGCTTCAATCATGTGAAGCAACAAGCAACTAAGGTTGCCAACTCTTCATCAACAGTCTTGGTGTATGGGGAGACTGGCACCGGAAAAGAGCTGCTTGTTCAAGCGATTCACAATGAATCAGCACGAAGACAGGCACCATTTATCGCCCAAAACTGTGCGGCCTTACCAGAAAGCTTATTAGAAAGCATTTTATTTGGAACCGTAAAAGGCAGTTATACAGGTGCGGTCGACCGTGCTGGGTTATTTGAAATTGCCCACGGTGGAACACTCTTTTTAGACGAAATCAATTCTATGCCACTCGAACTCCAATCACGATTACTTCGTGTGCTTGAAGATGGAATGGTGCGCAGAATTGGCAGTCCGAAAGCCCTTCAAGTGGATGTCCGGGTGATTGTTGCATTAAATAAATATCCTTCGGAGTGTGTGATGGCGGGGGAATTACGACCTGATTTGTATTACCGATTAAATGTTTTTTCACTTGAGATTCCACCATTACGCGAACGAATTGGAGATATCCCTTACTTAGTGGATCATTTTATCGGAATTTATAATCATAGCTTTCAAAAAAGTGTTTCAAAAGTGGACGATGGGGTTCTAGAACTTTTCGCGCGTTACAAGTGGCCAGGAAATGTACGTGAGTTAAAGCATATTATCGAGCATACGATGATCATGGCAGAAGGTGAGATCCTAACCCAAGAATTACTGCCTAATCATCTTGTCGAATCACAGGAGAAAGCTTCATTACCACCGTTAAGACCATTGCGTGAAGCAGTACAAGAAACGGAAAACACTTTAATTGAAGCGGCTATGAAAAAATCAGGTGGGAATATCAACAAGGCCGCAAAACTACTTGAAATTCCACGTCAAACCTTGCAGTACAAATTGCAAAAAAAGAAACTTTAATCGAAATCTCTTTTCTACTTTATAAGTTGGCATGCAACTTGCATGTTAATCAAAGTAGGGAGGAGATTTTTTATGCAGATGAACTTATATAAGCCTCAGCGTCATTGGAAGGATATTGAATTATGGAAGGATGTAACAGAGGAGCAATGGAATGATTGGATTTGGCAATTAACCAATACCATCCGCACAATTGAGGATTTACGTAAGGTGATTAACCTGACTCCAGAGGAAGAAGAGGGTGTTTTAATTTCGACAAAGACCATTCCTTTAAATATTACGCCTTATTATGCTTCGTTAATGAATCCTGATGACCCACGCTGTCCAATTCGTATGCAGTCAGTGCCAATTGGTAAGGAAATCTACAAGACAAAATACGATTTGGAGGATCCGCTAGAAGAAGACGAGGATTCCCCAGTTCCTGGACTGACCCACCGATACCCAGACCGCGTCCTATTTTTAGTAACAAACCAATGTTCGATGTACTGCCGCTATTGTACGAGAAGACGATTTTCCGGCCAAATCGGCATGGGAGTGCCGAAAAAACAGCTTGATGCTGCAATCGGCTATATCGCGAACACGCCTGAAGTGCGAGATGTACTCATTTCCGGTGGTGATGGTCTACTTATCAATGACAACATCCTTGAGTATATTTTGAAAAATTTACGGGAGATTCCACATGTTGAAATCATTCGGATCGGAACAAGAGCTCCAGTCGTATTCCCGCAACGAATTACTGAAAACCTGTGCAATATCTTAAAGAAATATCACCCAGTATGGTTGAATACCCATTTCAATACATCCATTGAGATTACAGAAGAAGCAAAGAAAGCATGTGAAATGTTGGTAAATGCCGGTGTTCCCGTAGGTAACCAATCCGTTATTTTAGCAGGTATTAATGACAGCGTGGAAATTATGAAAAAGCTGATGCATGATTTAGTTAAGATTAGAGTTCGTCCATATTATATTTACCAATGTGATTTATCTGAAGGCATCGGTCACTTTAGAGCGCCTGTTTCAAAGGGCTTGGAGATCATCGAGGGTCTTCGTGGTCACACCTCAGGCTATTCTGTGCCAACCTTCGTCGTCGATGCACCTGGGGGAGGCGGAAAAATTGCGGTTCAGCCGAATTATCTGCTTTCGCAAAGTCCGGAAAAAGTGGTGTTACGTAATTTTGAAGGAGTCATTACTACTTATCCAGAGCCAGAAAACTATGTACCTGGCCGTGCAGACGCTTATTTTACAGAGCATGTAGGATCTCTCGAAGATAAAAAATCAACTGCAGGTATAGCGGGGCTTCTAGGTGATGGATTCAACCTTGTCCCTGAAGGCATCAATCGAATTTCGCGGAGAAATAAATACAATGAAGATCCAACGCACAGCACATTAAAGGATAAACGTGATAAACGGGATGAGTTAAAAGAGAAAAAATACCAATCCACTTTGAAAAAAATGCAGGGAAATAAGGAAGAAGAGGCATCAAGCTAAAGATAGGAGGTCAAATCTTTGAAATTGAAATGTATGTGGTGTGAATCGGAAAAAGCACGTGAATCAACAAATAGTGTGTTTTGGGAGCTTCCAGATGGAACGCGTGCAATTGAAATTACGGAAACACCTAATGTTAGGTGTGAAGCTTGCGGAATGGAATATCAAGAAGAAGACATCATCAATGAAATCGAAGACCATCTCATGATTATCGACACAAAAAAACTTTCAAAAGCAATTCAATACAAGGAACTCATGAAGATTCCACGATTTTTGAAGCAGAATTACTTTCGTTTTTAGTTGACAGGACAACATAACGTGATAAAATGACAAAAAAATGGTTCGAGAGAGTAGGATGTGGTTGTCATGGGGAAGTCATTTTATCACTATATTGTGAAATTTCGTGCGGCGAAAGCGAAAGATGAGATTTGTCAATTTGCAAATGACGTTTATTTGGATCATAGCTTTCCAATTTATTCGAAGGATTACAATGAACTGAGCTCCTATTTAGAGCTAAACGGCCAATATTTAAAAAGTATGTCCATTTTTGATAAAGCTTGGGATCTCTATCAGAACGAAGATTGAATCTAAACCACCGTTTTGGTGGTTTTTTTAGTTTAATTTATCATTTCTTAAAATACTGTCACTATCGAAGATTTACTGTCACTAACCAATTTTACTGCCGCTATCCAACTTTTACTGCCACTAAAAAAACGAACAAATATACCTCTAAATCGAACGCATAACACCCACAAATTTTAGGCTCGCCAGTCCTTCATTTTTCTTTTCCCACAAGCCCTATTCCAATGCCGTTTTGTAAAAGACTTGCATATACTATCTCACACCCTTCAAATCGACATAATAGCTAAAGGGATGAGGACATGGATGGTAGAAGCAAAAAGCCAAAATATAAAATAGGGGATATTGTCGTTGTTACGTTATATGGAACAGTTGGGTCTGTAACAGATATCCGTAAGCTCGATGGGAATTTTCTTTATAAAGTAAATAAAGGCGAGGCATTCTATTCGGAATCGGCACTAACTTTGCTCTCTGAATACAAAGCAAAGTCGATGGAATTCGAAAAAATTGAGATTGAATATAAATATTATTTTGGTGACCTTGTCTTTGTTCAAGGATATGAAAATGACGTATTTAAAATTGTCGGGATACACACAGAAATTTGGAGATACAAAGAGGGTGCATGGGAGGATGTGATTTACGAATTAGCGAGAGTGACAGATGGTGAGTGGCTCGAAGCGGGAGAAGATGAACTCACACTACTTGCAGACTTTGATCAAGCTGAAACATTCCTTCAAACATATTCGCTGAAGTATTTTGTGAAAAAGAAAAACAAAAATGTGGGGATGTATGAAAATATGGATATCTATCGTAAATCCGAAAAAGATCATATGCGGATCAAAAAAGAGAAAAAAGAAATCATCGATGGCTTACTCGATGTTTACAACGACTACAAGATCCTGCACGAAATGTTCCAGGATCAGAAATATAAGGACGTTATGGATTTGGCGATGAAAAATCTACAAAAATTTGAGTCTGGGAAAGGTAACGATTAACTCATGAAAAAAGCTTGGACTAGAACATAAAAGAAATAAGGGATCCCTAAAAATAAAATAGTTGAAAATAATCCTTTTGTTACTTTTCCTAACACTTTATCGAATCCATCTCCGTCAATAAATTCAAGGAATTTATTTGTCTTTTTGACTTCTTCTTTTACTGGGAATTTTACAAGAACGGTATGCTTTGTCATGTGAACCCCTCCATTAGGCTTGTCCAATCTTTATATTTCATCCTATGTATGAACATTCGAAATCATGACTAAAAAATAAAATACATACAAAACTGACATAGGTGATGATTTTAAAACATACACCTTAAAGTAAAGGGGGCGATCATGCTGAAGGAAATTGAGGTTGTTATTGATACCGAGGAAATTGCAGAGTTTTTCTATAACGAACTTGTCCAAAGGGGATTTGCCCCAGGCGAGGAAGAGCTAGAGGAGCTAGCGGATATCACTTTTGAATATTTACTTTATAAATGTGTAATTGACGAAGAAAGGGAAGACTAAGTACATATCAGCGGCGGGAACCCCCGTCGTTTTTTTATGCCTAAAGTATTAAATTATTAGTAACCTTTTTCAGGTCAATTCGTATAGTCTTATATCAAGGTTATAGGGGGAGTACGATGTCATTAATAAATAAAATTTTTTCAAGTATTGGAATTGGTAATGCGAGGGTTGATACGAAACTTTCAACGGATCGACTAAAAGCCGGAGAAAAAGTAACAGGTTTCGTTGAGATTGTGGGTGGAAATATGGAGCAACAAATTGATGAGATATATTTGTCTGTCATGACCACATATATCAAAGAATTCAATGACAGAAATATAAATAAGCAAGCAACAATTGAAAAAATAAAGATTGTTGAACCGTTCGAGATTGGCAGTAATGAAAGACGTGAAATTCCGTTTTCGTTGGTGCTTCCACTGGATACGCCTCTAACATTAGGAAAAACAAAAGTGTGGATTCATACAGGGTTAGATATTAAAAATGCCGTTGACCCATCAGACAAGGATTATATTTCTGTTTCACCATCTCCATTAGTAGCAGGTGTGTTGAATGCCATCTATGATCTAGGATTTAGTCTTCGTAAGGTAGATTGTGAAGCTGCACCATATCGACTAAGAAAACGTCTTCCTTTTGTTCAGGAATTTGAATTTGTCCCAACTAGTGGCGCTTACCGTGGAAAATTAGACGAAGTGGAATTGGTGTTCTTTCCACAATCAGAACAAAAGCTAGAAGTTGTCATGCAGGTGGATAGACGTGCGCGAGGCCTAGGCAGCCTTATTGCAGAAGCGATGGACATGGATGAATCTTTTGTTAATTTCACAGTAACAGCAGATGATCTCCCAACAATAAAATCACAAATGAATCAAATTATTAGCCGTAATAGTTAATGATGGAAAAGGGCGCCCATAAATATGGACGCCTTTATATATTTCACTGATTATGTCCTGGTCCGTTTTTACGACCACCTGCAGCGGAAAATTCTTTTCCGTGTGCAATTTGCTCAGCTTCTATAGCTTCAGGTGGTGTATGATTATTTTTCTTAGGTGCATTAATTCTGTTGCGATTTTTTTTACCCATCATAATCCCTCCACTTACTTAGTTTGCATAAAGCCTTCTTTTTCCTTTTTCGATGTATTAGGTGGATTACCAACACCCTTTGTTGTGTCAGTAGCATTTGCATATTCTACAGCTTGTCGTAATTTTTTGCTCATTTTTTCTTTAGCCACGTAGGAAAACCCCCCTTAGGAATTGTTACAACCATAGCTTTCCCCATATTTTTGCGTTCATGTCTATTTTTAAGTAGAATGTATTTGTGGTAAGATAGGAAAAGTGCAAGATTTTACATAGGAGGAACTTGAATGAGTACACATATTGGTGCAAAGCAAGGGGATATCGCTGAAACGGTATTGCTTCCAGGGGATCCATTGCGTGCAAAATATATTGCAGAAACTTTTTTTGAAAATGTTACATGTTACAATGAAGTGCGAGGTATGCTTGGATTTACCGGTACTTACAAAGGAAAACGAGTATCTGTCCAGGGGACAGGAATGGGTGTTCCATCCATCTCCATATACATACATGAATTAATGAATGAATACGGTGTTCAAAACCTAATTCGCGTTGGTACTTGCGGTGCAATTCAGAAAGATGTGAAAGTACGTGATGTTATTTTAGCGATGACGTCATCAACAAATTCTCAGATGAACCGCATCAACTTTGGAAGCGTGGACTATGCGCCAACAGCTTCATTTGATTTATTAAAAAAAGCGTATGATGTAGGTTCTGAAAAAGGACTAAAGTTAAAAGTAGGAAATGTCTTCACAAGTGACGTGTTTTACAATGAAAATGCAGAATTAGAAAAATGGGCACAATATGGCATTCTTGCTATTGAAATGGAAACAACTGCACTATACACTTTAGCAGCGAAATTTGGTCGAAATGCATTATCCGTATTAACGGTTAGCGATCATATATTAACTGGAGAAGAAACAACAGCCGAAGAACGACAAACAACATTTAATGATATGATCGAGGTTGCTTTAGAGGCAGCATTGAAAGAATAAACGTAGGGGAAAAGATTTCGAGTTTCGGGATTTTTTCCTCTTTTATTAAGGTGATGAATAATGGGAAATCGTATTGTTAAATATGGCGTTATGCTTGCAATCGTCCTGTTTGTCGTCTTTTTCGGTTCAAAACTTATTTCTCCTTCCGAGTCTTATACCGATACCGATGAAGCGGTAAAGAGTCAATTGATTGTAAACGGGTTCAAGATAGATGGGATTACGTTTTATGGGAATCAAGTACTCGCCATTCTTGAAGAAAAGGGTGAAAAAAAACTTTATATCGGAGACCGCAATCAATCCTTCATTGAAAATGTGAAACCATGGGAGGATTATCAGCTGCCAAACATGGCCGACAAAACCTACCAAGGAGTTGAAGTAAATCCTGATTCCCACCTGATGTATTTGTATGGGAAAAAGGAAGATGGTAGTAATTTTATGGAAATCATTAACATTGCTACAAAAGAAACTGTTTCTGAAATTCCGTTTGAGGATACAACAAAAATCAGCAATATTAAATTCAAAAATGGCTACATGGAAGGGATGTTGTACGCAAAAACGAATTCCGAAAAACAAAATGCGGATATCATTTTTAATACGCCAGAATTAAATTCTCATATGGATTTACTTACCGTGGAGCTACCATCGAAAAAAGCGACACTCGATTGGGTCGATGCCAATCCTGAACTTGAACAAATTGTTTATACCATTAAGGATCAGGGAAAGGTTTCGGCATATGTTCATGATCTAACAACGAATCAAACGGCACAGTTAAAAAAAGTAAATGGCGATAAGTTTTTATTCGACGGTGAACAACTTATTGGGTTTAAGTCAAAAAAGGACAAGCTTGCGATTAAAGTTTACGAATACAAGCATTCAGATTCTGCTGATGAGCAACAATCTGAAGCATATGATATCGTCATAAAAAATGGAATTGTCCTTGATCCAGATAAAGAGACTCTTAAAATTGGCTACCATGTTGGTATTAAGGATGACAAAATAGCGACGGTCACAAAAGCAACAATTCAAGGGGAGACTGAAATCGATGCGTATCAAAAAATCGTGAGCCCTGGTTTTATTGATATGCTATCGTTCAATCCAAGTCAGATGGGTGCGAAATATAAAATTGGTGACGGGGTTACTACGAACTTATCGATGCATGGATGTACCGTTGATTTTGATGGTTTTTTTAATCAATACAGCCAATATCCCACATCTGTAAATTATGGCGGTGCGTTGTATGCGGTCAGGTTGCGTTATGAAGCTGGTCTAGGCAATCACGGTACGCCGACACAGGAACAAATTGACTATATGGTAAAACGTGCCCGTGAGGAAATAAAAAAGGGGGCGCTTGCCGTTGCGTTTAGTCCTGAGTATTATCCTGGAACTTCTCCGGAAGAAATCAAAGCGATCATGAAAGTTGCAAAGGAATATGGGCTTGTTACTCATTTTCACGGTAGACATTCAAGTCTAACAGGAGAACATACAAGTATTGATTCTGTAAAAGAAGTTCTTGGCTATGCCAGGGAGTTGGATGCCCCTGTCCATTTCATGCATCTTCATAGTACAGGTGGAACAGGTGCGATGGAAAAGGCCCTTGCGCTAATTGAAGAAGCTCGATCAGAAGGGTATCAGGTCACATACGATGTTTACCCATACGATTCTTGGGCGACAAATATTTCGTTTGAACGTATGGCTGGAGACTGGCAGTCACGTTTTGGTATTACTTATTCTGATATTCAGGTTGCTGGAACAACCGAACGACTTACGGCTGAAACATTTCCGATTTATCGTAAAAAAGGTGGAATAGTAATTGTCTATGCGATGGAAGAAAAAGAGCTCATTCAAGCCCTTCAGGTGGATCATAGTATGATTGGCAGTGATGCGATAATGGATAATGAGTTCAACCATCCAAGAGGAGCGGGAACTTTTTCAAGATTTATTGGTCGATATATTCGTGACCTTGATGTTGTACCACTTATGGAAGGCATGAAAAAAATAACGATTCATTCAGCAAGACAGCTGGAGGACATTGCTCCAGCGATGGCAACACGAGGAAGACTTCATGAAGGTGCCACGGCTGATATTACGGTTTTTGATTATCATGAAATCATGGATACAGCAACAGCTGAAAAACCAGCTTCTTTATCAAAAGGCGTTGACTATGTGATCGTATCTGGACAAATCGCTAAAGATGATACCGGGGTACTAACAAACGTTAAAAATGGACAACCGATTATTGGCGTTTTTGAATAAAGCTTCTATGTTGAGCAGGCGCTTTTAACTAATATTTACAGCCTTATTCTTCTCAAAAACGCAAATACTTGTAATGAGGTGATTTATCATGAATCATGAGAATGATTATGATCGAGATCATGACCGTGAGGATGCGCTCACTGACGTAGCTTTAAAGGAGATTTTGGAAACTGCCTACAATGCAGAAACTGAATTGATGAGACGCTATTTAATTACCTCTGAGCGAATTTCGGACGATAATGAACTTAAAGAAAGACTCGCCAATTTCGCCGAAGGAAATGCCAAACGGACAAAACAGCTTCAAAATGAAATAGAAAAATTACACTAAATACTAAGCCACGGAGGAACTACCTTCGTGGCTTTTTTACTAGATTCTTTTTATAATCAAACGACACTATTTTTAACGGCATTGCTGTCACTGGCATCCGGGTCGAAAACAGCAGCCACTGGTACATTCGTCAGTGAAAAGTCTCCATTTTGTTCCCCAAATGCTTGATTTCGCTTATAAGTTACAAATTGATCAACGAGCTGAATGGATCCCATATTGGCAACAGACCCATTATCGATCGTATTAATTTTAAAACCAAGCACATTTAGAACCATTGGTGTGAATAAAACCATAAAACCACTCCTTTTTTAAGTATTGTAGTTGTTCAAGTAGAACTATTAAACAACACTTGATTTATTAGCCAAACTGTCAAGTGTATCCATATCCCATACCGATGAAACAGACATTAAAGTTTGGGGTAAGTCTCCGTTAATTTCGCCCAATCCTTGGTTTCGTTTGTAAGATACAAATTGATCGACATGTTGGCTAGGACCAAGATTTACGACAGCCCCATTATCGACAGAATTTATCTTAATCCCTACAATATTTAGATTCACTGGAGAAAATAGCATCCTATCACGTCCTTACAGTTTTGGCAGAGTGGCGCTTTCAAAAGAAGAATTTGAATCGAGATGATCTCGGTCATCGACAAGACTTCTTGTGCCTAAAAAATCACTTTCATCCCCCATGTTTTGACCAAAACCTTGATTTTTCTTATCCGAGTTATGCCATTCAGCTAAAAGGTTTTGCCCCACATTGATTGCTGAAGCATTTTCAAATGAATTTACTTTAATAATATGAATATTAATATTGATGTAAGGAACTGGTCCAGCCATAGAAACCTCCTTTTTGTTAATCTTTACATTTTCCTTTGATATATTTTTTGAGCATTAGAATCATTGGGCTCATTGTCAATTACGCCACTCGTACTGAAGATTTTCAGACTGCTATCTGCATGTTGTTGACCAAACCCCTGATTTTTCTTTCCTGAGACATTTCGATTTTGTTTTAATGTTGAACTAAAGGAAACAGACCCTAAATGATCCACATTATTCAGTTTAATATCTTTAATATTTATATTGATTGGCAAAAACGGCATACGGACATGACCCTTTCTCCTAAGTTAGTAATAAGTATGGCAACAAAACAGAAATTATGTTAGTCAGTTTACGAATGGAATTGAAAAAGAAGTAATAGGATTAACTAGAGAGGATAAAATTTTGATTTTAAATAGAGAACAAGGAGGATCCATCATGGATATGAATAAAATAATGCAATGGATGGATTTGGCCCAAAAATATCAAACCCCTGATTTTTGGAAAGACATATTTGACCAATCCTCCTTTGAAGATTTTATGAAGACTCAAGGTAGTGAGGGAGCGACCTCTCCTTTTGAATCCCCTGTACGAAATAAAAATTTTCCATCCACTGATATTTACATGACGGATAGTGATGTATTACTCATTGCCGAATTGCCTGGGTATCAAAAAGATCAAATTAGCTTATCTGTATCTGGGACAACCCTTTTATTAAAGGGAAACAGCAATATCGTGTATCCTGGAGAGCCGTTGCAGCAAGAAAGATATAGCGGTCCCTTTGAGCGAACGATTCAACTTCCTGAAGCTACATTCCCTGATCAGATTCGGGCATCTTTTAAAAATGGATTGCTCGTTATTACCTACAAAAGACAATTTAAGAATGAAGAGTACGTACCGATTGAATAATATGAAATAAGAGTGAGGAATAATAAATGCAAATTAAAGGGATATTTAATCAAAGAGGTACGAAAGACTCAGAAAATAACGAACTGAATAGATTGAACTTACGAATGAATGCACTGGAGGTTCAACTTAAAAAGCTTTTGGATTTTGAGAAGGAGCTGCGGCTTTCCAGATATAACTTCAAGGAAAAACCTCTTTCATCAAATGACAAAAAAAGGGACACAGTCCTTGATTTAATGCCTTTAATAGAAAAAGTGATTTTAGAAAAGATGGCTGTTTATCAACAACGAGAAAAAAAATTACAAACAAAAATTCAGCAGTTAGAGAGCCAAATGGCCGTTTTAGTGAAACGAGACAATGAAACACCAACACAAAGTGAAGGTCAAAAAACAGAAATAGCTCAAAGAGACAGCTTGCTACTTGATTCCCTAGAATCTAGACTCCTTTTGTTGGAACAAAATTTTGAAATGGTGTACGAAGAGCAAAAGATACTTGTGAAACAAGTAGAGGAACATCAACAACAAAATAATGGATGTTCCGAAAATCAAAAGGATGTAGATGACTCAACAGAAAGTCCCTTTCAAACCGTCTATATAGACAAGCTATATGTAGATAAATACGAACAGAATAATAATTTTGCACAACTCGGCATTAATAGTTTGAGTGGTTCCCTAAATATTGGGGCAACTTACGGAAGTGCACCACAAAAAATAAACGAACAAATAAAAAAAGATTTTGAAAAAATAAAAGCTGCAAAAGAGGAAATGCAAAATCCTAAAAGCGAAGAAGAATTCAATGACCAAAGCCATGAAGAATCATCCTCTGAATCTGAGAATCCTCAACAAGAAACCTACACAGAAATTGAGATAGAAGAAGATTGAGAAAAATCACCTCGATAATTTTGAATACAGTAGAAAAATATTCATACATGAAACCTTTGAAATAGCTTAAGCTAATTGAAAAGGTGGTGCCTTAATGCCAGAGTTACCGGAAATGGAAACGTATAAAAACCTCCTCCAACTAAAAATAGCAGGACATACAATTAAAGACGTCGAGGTAAATCGTGAAAAATCGATTAACAGCTCGGTTGCTGATTTCAAAAACGAACTAATCGGCAATAAGATCACCCAAATTCAACGTAGGGGAAAACATCTTGTCTTTAATCTTGCTAGCGGTAAAACACTGCTACTCCACCTAATGTTGGGTGGCTTAATGTACATTGAATCAGATGACGACACCATTTCAAGAACAAAGCAAGTAATACTGAGTTTTGCTTCACACAGGCTTACATTTATTGGTTTACGATTAGGCTACTTACATCTTTTAACGTCAAAGGAAGTAGAAGAAGAATTTGCAGACCTAGGTCAGGAGCCACTTGCGCCAAGTTTTACAGTCCAGGATTTTCAACAATTAACCGCAAATAAAAAGGGAAAACTAAAATCAACACTGGTTGATCAACAATTTATCGCTGGAATTGGAAATCGATATTCTGATGAAATTTGTTTTGCTGCTGAACTATTGCCGACCAGAAATCTAGATACACTTGAAAATTCCCAGCTTCTTAAGCTTCATTCATCGATACAATCTGTTCTACAGGAGGGAATTCGCTACGGTGGATACATTGATTTGCCTCTTTTTAACGGAGATCAACTAACCGGCGGTTTCGAAAAAAAATTTAAAGTCCATAATCGCGAAGGGGAGCCATGTGTTCGTTGTGGTTCGGTAATTGTTAAGAAAGATGTGTCATCTCGTAAAACTTTTTTTTGTGCAAATTGCCAAATCTAAAAAATATACTTGATTATCAAGGCGATTAATGGCTATTCTATAGGAGAATATATATTAGAAAGAGGGTTAAAAAATATGGCAGAAAAAACGTTTACTATTACAAGTGATGCTGGCTTGCACGCTAGACCGGCTACAAAACTCGTACATAAAGCAAGTCAATTTCAATCAGAAATTACACTTACCTTTAACGGAAAATCAGTTAATCTTAAATCCATTATGGGTGTAATGTCTTTAGGTGTACCAAAAGGCTCTCATATTGTGGTACAAGCTGAAGGAAATGATGCAGATGCTGCCTTAGAAGGAATTGAATCTGTATTAAAAGAAGAAAATTTAGGTGAATAATCTAAAGTAGAAAAACAACCATCTGTCTGGATGGTTGTTTTCTATTATGCTGTTTCTTCGTCTTCGTTCTTTGATAATACCAATGCCCCATGACGGATTAAGTATTGAAAATGAGAGATCGGAAAAACACCTTTTTGCTTCGATTCGAGCTCTATTCGTACAGATGATTGATTTATTTCAACAACTCTTAACGTTTTTGCTTCGCATAAGTTCGGAATGAATTTTGATGTTATGCCAAATTCCATATTATTAACAAGTTCAAGGTTTTCTCTTGCCAATTTTAATCACCACCTTCTCCATATAGGTAATATAACCAATAAAAAGAAAATCATACCAGATATACTGTGAATTGCAACTTATTTCATTTTTAAAATCGCATTATTGGAATTTTATTGATATAAAAGGTAATATTTAAATAGGATTAATTTATTTATTTAGAGTTTGGAGGATTCACATTTGAAACCGATAAAGAAAGAAGACGTACAGGAATTAATAAACCGTTTTGCCAATCAAAACGTTTATATTCACCTTGAAACCACAAACGGTGCATATGCTGTTCATTCAGGTGCTCGAAAAACATCAGCAGGTGCATTTATTCGAAATGCCCTTGTTACGTATACAGAAGGAAAAATCGTCGGAAATGACCCGTACCGTGTAGGTCTTAAGATGGACCTAGGCTGGATTTATGCAGAAGGCCTCACTGATTGGGAATTAGACGAGAAGGATCGATTATTACTTGCTGGACATGATGAAGAAGGAAAGCTAGCGGTCGCTCTTCAAATCAGTACTACCCCATTCTAGGGTAACTTTTAAAAGGCATATTTTGAATAAAGGAGTAGTAAAATGGAACGACATATTTTAATCGTACTACCTCATCCAGATGATGAAGCTTTTGGAGTATCAGGTTTTATAAGCTTAAACACCCAAAAAGGGGTTCCCGTAACATATGCTTGCTTAACATTAGGTGAGATGGGTAGAAATCTTGGAAATCCGTTTTTTGCAACGAGAGAGACATTACCGGAGATACGTAAAAAAGAGCTTAAAGAAGCTTGTAAGGCGTGTGGCATTACAGATCTCCGCATGCTAGGCTATCGTGATAAAACATTGGAATTCTTAGATCCTGAAAAAATCGCAGATTCCATTGAAGAAATTATCAAGGAAGTAAACCCTTCACTTGTTATTACATTCTATCCTGGACACGGTGTTCATCCTGACCATGACGCGACAGGTGAAGCTACCATTCGGGCCGTGAAGCGAATTCCGAAAGAAAACAGACCAAAGGCATATTGCAAAGCGATCACCCACGATCGTGTTGAAAAGATTGGTGAACATGATGTCGAATTCGATGTAAGTGAAGTATTAGACAAGAAAATTGCAACATTAAAAGCGCATCGTTCCCAAACAGAGGGGCTTATGGGCAATTTACTTCAGAAAATCGATAACAAAGAAAATGAAGTATTGGATTGGCTTCGTACTGAAGTATATTGGACCTATAAATTTGATGAGTAGGACTAGGAGCTTTGTGCTATTAGACATTAAAGGAGCTCTTTAAATCATGGAGAATGTTCCCGTTGATTATGATCGACTTTTAAAGGCATATCAATCACTTTGGATGAATAGAAGGTTGTGGCAAAAAGATCTTAGTAGCGAGGTTATCCTTCGGGCCACCATTCAGAGGGACTTGTACGATGAATTGACTCATCCAAGGCTACGAAAAACGCCGTATGAAAAATTTTTCATGGCAAGTAAACGAATTTTTGATTCTAGCTTACCAATTGAAGATAAACTTCACATTCAGCATGTGTATCTCGAAGAAATGGGAAATGTTAAGAATTTGTAAATAAAAAAAGAAAAAATTTACAAATAGTTCAAAAAGCAGTTGTACAATAACTGGGTTTCCTTTATAATCTGTGCATATACAAGCGTGGCTCGTCAAAATATCTCAGTATATCGAGTATTGAAAGGGGTATTTTTATGGAGATGAACATGTATATGGAAATATCAGTGATCTTATTTTTGATCTTTGCATTTTCCTTCGCACATTCGATTTTTAAAGGAACTCACAAAAGAGTAGCCAAAATCATTAGTGCAACGGTTATTAGTTTATGTTCATTGGTAATTATTTGGAGAACAGCAAGTCTATTATCATATTTTCATTCATTTTAAAGTGACGACCAACCAAAAGAGCGAATGGAATTTCGCTCTTTTTTATTGTTCTTCTCCCAAAATTGAACTAATTTTTTCAGGTGAAACAATATATAATCCCATTTCTTCTTCTAATTCCTCGATTGATTTATCAACGACCGTCTCTTCTTTTGATGGAAAGTTTTCCAAAATAATCACCTCGACAGCTAGTATGCCCATTCTTTGCATATTTCCTTACTAGATTGAAAAACTAAATGGTATATGTAAAAGGAGACAAAACCATGAGATTTGGGAGTCATATTAGTATCCGCGATGGGTATTTAGGTGCCGCTCGACATGCCACGAAAATTGGTGCGAAGGCGTTTCAATACTTTCCGAAAAACCCTCGAAGTCTGACTGTAAAAGAATTTGATCGTCATGATGCAAACGAATGCGCTAGTTATTGTAAAGCCCATGATTTACGTACAATTGCTCACACACCATATCCTACAAATTTAGTAGCTGATAAGGATCAAATAGGGATTGTTATCGATTCTTTATTAAATGATTTAGAGATTGCCAATGAATGCGGTTCGATTGGCGTTGTTGTTCATTTTGGAGTATTAAAAAATGCAGCGAATCCACTTGAAGGATATCAACGGATGATCGAAACTCTTAATGAAGTGTTATCGAGATGGGATGGGGAAACTCTTATCTTATTAGAAAATAATGCTGGAAAAAGTGGACCAACTGGGACAATGATTGAGGAGCTTGTACAAGTTAGACAACTGACTGATTTTCCGGAAAGAATCGGTTTTTGCTTAGATACGTGTCATCTTTACGCAAGCGGTGTTTGGGATGGAGATAATTGGCGTGAAGTCGAGACTAAAGGGACTGAGCTAGGTTATTTTGAACATCTTAAAGCTGTACATTTAAATAATTCCGTATACCCAACGAGGTCGATGAAGGACCGTCATGCTAATATTCCGTATGGGGAAATAAAGGTAAAGCAAATCAAGGAATATTTGTCGAGCTCAGTATTTGGCGATATTCCCTTCGTACTCGAAACACCTCATGAAAGTCATTTTTCTCATAAAGATGAGATCGAATTTTTGAACGAGTTGATGGAATAGTTGCCCATGACTATAGACGAATAGCTAAATCAAAAAACCAGCCTTCCCAAAAGGCTGGTTTTCGCTTTATTCCTCACTTAAATCGATTCGAGCTACTTTCTTTTGAACAATCAGTAAACGTCCAGATAAAGTAATTGCACCAGCGGCAAGTCCGACAATCAAGCCGATCCAATATCCGAACGCACCAAGGCTAGTATACTTAGCCAATACATACCCAACAGGCAATCCAATTACCCAATAGGAGATGAGTGTCATCACAAAGGTTGTGTTCACATCTTTGTACCCACGAAGTGCTCCTTGTATCGGAGCCGCAATCGCATCAGAAAGCTGGAAGAAGATTGCATAAATTAAAAATTGGGTTGTTAACGTAATAACAGCTTCATTTGTTGAGTACAGTTTTGCAATCGGCACTTGAAAAACAAAAATAATCATTGCACAGACGATTGCCATCAATACAGCAATACAAATGCCTAAAATGCTATATTGTTTTGCATCCTTAAATCTGTTTGCACCGACCTCAAAACCAACAACAATGGTTAAAGCCATTGAAATACTTAACGGAATCATGTAAAGCAAACTCGAAAAATTGATAGCAACCTGGTGTGCCCCAATCGTGATCGTATTAAATTCGCTCATAAGCAACGTTACAGCTGAGAAAATACTCGTTTCGAAAAAGATCGCAAACCCAATTGGCAAACCAAGCTTCAATATTTCAGCCCAGCTTGGAAGTGAAACAGCATAAAGTTTGCGAAATACACGATATTCGACAAATGGCGGTCGAGTTAAAATAATCCAAACGGCTATGATGACAATCATCCAGTACGTGATCGCAGTTGCATATCCAGCACCAGCACCGCCTAACTCAGGAAAACCAAATTTTCCAAAAATCAACAAATAATTAAACAGCACGTTAATTGGTAATGAAGAAAGAGTGATAATCATCGTTACACGCGTGTGACCTAGTGCATCAATAAAGGATCTCAACACAGAATACACAAAAAGTGGAACGATCCCGAATGAAAGCCCGATTATATATTCTTTTGCGATTTCACGAACCTCGGATTCAAGCTTCATGATGTCTAAAATCGGATCTAACACAAAAGAGCCAACAACGGCAACAACTAGTGCAATAACGATTGAGATATAAACACCCTGCATCACTGAATAGGGCACTTTATCCCTTTGTTTGGCACCGACATATTGCGCTATTATAGGGGTGATGGCTACTAAAATTCCAGACAATCCAGTATATACTGGCACCCAAAGACTTGATCCAATTGCTACACCGGCAAGGTCATTTGCCCCAGCGCGTCCTGACATCATCGTATCCACAAAATTGATAAGATTTAGACCTACCTGTGTAATAAGAATTGGAAAGAGGATATGCAAAAATAATTTATTTTTTTCTGTTAGACTAAATGTTTGGTTCATTACATGTTCTTCTACCTTCCATATTGATTAATGGATTATATCACAAAAATGACATGATTGAAGAGAAAATTTATTCTTACCAACATACAAGACTCGTTCTTTTCTCTTTTTTAGTGTAAAGTAGTAAATAGGTATGAAAATAACCTTTGTAATCGAAACTAAGAGTGAAGGGGGAATCCAACTTGATAAAGTTATTTTCAGATAGTGATTTAGATGGAGTAGGATGTGGACTTGTTGCCAAGCTTGCATTTGGTGATGAGGTTGATGTCTCCTATTGCTCATACCGAAACTTAAACGAACGTGTGGAAAAATATATTGAAAATCCTGAACACAATCAGGCAAAAGTATACATAACTGATCTTGCTGTCAATGAAAAAAATGAAAAGGCATTGGAAAAACGTCATAAAGCAGGGCACTACATACAGATGGTGGATCATCACAAAACGGCAATGCATTTTAATAAGTATGACTGGGGTTTTGTTCAGGCTGAATATGAGTCTGGAAAGAAAACCTGTGCTACTTCCCTGTACTATGAATTTCTTCTTGAAAAAAATCTCATTAACAAACATAAAGGATTAGAAGAATTTATTGAGCTTGTAAGACTCTATGACACATGGGAATGGGAATCTGAAAATCGGGTTGAAGCAAAGCGACTTAATGATTTATTTTTTATCATTGGAATTGAAGAATTCGAGGGAAAAATGCTTGAAAGACTTCAAAACAATCAAGATTCCTTTCAGTTAACAGAGGGTGAAGAGTTCCTATTAGATACTGAAGATAAGAAAATTGAGCGCTATATCCATTCGAAAAATAGACAAATCGTTCAGACGTTTATTGAGGAGTATTGTGTAGGAGTGGTTCATGCTGAGCAATATATTTCTGAACTTGGTAATGCATTAGGCAAACTAAATCCACATTTAGATTTGATTGCTATTTTAAATGTTGGAACGAAAAAGATTGGACTTCGTACAATCCACGATGATGTCGATGTATCAGAATTTGCCAAGCGATATGGTGGAGGGGGACATCCAAAGGCATCTGGTTGTTCACTTGGTGACACGGCATTTGAGCTTTTTGTAAAAAATACATTTCCATTGTATGCAATTCGCCATGATGCCCCGGAAAACGAACTTAATGTCAAAGGGAACGAGAATGGGACTCTTCTTGTAAATCGAAAAGGAGAAAAATCTTTTATCTTCAAAAAAGAGGACCAGTGGGTTGTTCATCATGAGAAGAAAACACTTGACGTAAAATTTTCATCATTTGAAGAAGCTGAGCGTTTTATAAAGCGTCAATTTGCAAGTGGCCTAGCCTTTGATAATGAACTTCTTTCTTACATTGGAGAGCATTTGAATAAGAAAGAAGATGCAATCAAAGCAAACCTTGAAGGTGCACTAGTGAGTATAAAGAACCAATTTTAAATGAAACGTGTGTTCGTATGGTAAAATGTGCTATAATAAAATGGCAATAGGTTGTCCATAAGGGTGGTCGGCTAAGCTCCCAAGTGAAAGGGGGTGATGCCTATATGACGATTTATGAGAGCCTTGTGATTATGCTTTCGTTTGCGTCTCTTGTTGTTGCGATTTTATCTTTTGACAACAATAAAAAATAGACCTCCCTTTTTCCGCTAAAAATCGGGTGAGGTCTATTTCATTTTAGGCTGATCCTCTTAGTGGGACCATTCTATTGCTAGACCGTAGATGCTCCCAACATCTGCGGTCTATTTGTATTTTACGAGTATTTATCATTATAATACCATACCTTAAGCAAAAATGTCACAAATACTTGAATTTCAAGGTGAATTCATTGCCCTTACGTCTAAACTTCGATAAAATACATCAGGGTATAAAGATATGTATGAGAGGATTTGATACTTCATGACAATTCAACTAGAGGATTTGACATTACCGACAAATATACAGACTGAAATTTCAAATAGAAAGAACCTTGCTTCCGGGGCTGAGCTTTTAATTGGTAAAGGGGGGTATACTCCATCAGATATCAATATTATACGTGACGCCATCATTGCCTTAAGCATTGGCAAAAATGTGCTTTTAAAAGGACCTACTGGTTCCGGAAAAACAAAACTGGCCGAAACAATTTCTCATTTGTTTCAGCAACCAATGTATAGCATCAACTGCTCTGTTGACCTAGATGCAGAAGCGTTACTTGGCTATAAAACGATTCAAGAGCACGATGGAAAAATGAAAATTGAATTTGTTGCAGGGCCTGTTATCAATGCGATGAAAAAAGGATATCTTCTTTACATCGATGAAATCAATATGGCAAAGCCAGAAACCTTGCCGATTTTAAACGGGGTGCTTGATTATCGAAAAATGATTACCAATCCGTTTACGGCTGAAGTCGTTCGCGCCGAAAATGGCTTTGGTGTCATTGCTGCAATTAATGAGGGCTATGTTGGAACGGTTCCATTGAATGAAGCGTTGAAAAACCGCTTTGTGGTCATTGATGTTCCTTATATTCAAGGAGAAACGCTAAAGGAAGTACTTCAAACACAAACTGCCTTACAGGATGAACAATTAATCAATCGATTTGTTTCCTTATCTTCTGATTTAATCACCCAGGTTCGTGGAGGAATGCTGTCTGAAGAGGCTGCATCCATTCGTGCATTGATTGACACTTGTGATTTAGCGATGTATATGCCACCATTGCGTGCCATCGAACGTGGTATTATTGAAAAACTAGAAGATGATCGAGAGAAAGCAGCGGTTAAAAATATAGCAGAAACTCTGTTTGAGTGAGGTTTTACCAATGAGATTTATTCAATTTAATGATAAAAAGGTGGACTCCTTTTTGTTCATGGAATTATCCGACCTTGCCAAAACAATCTCGAAAAATCCTGAACTTGAAGTCGAGTTAGGTTATAAATCATACCTCGATCCAATTCAACAAAAAATCATCATTAGTCATTTTTGGGACAACCGCCCAACTAACGACAAACGTAATGGTTTATTAAGTGATGTGTTTATCCGAAGTATTGGAAGCATGAACTACACGGATTTTAAGGAAACGAATCAGTATCTTAAATATTGTAAAAAAAGTGAACTTCCAAGCTTCGCAAAACAGCTGTTCATGCTTTTTGAAGATTTTCGATTAGAAGAGCTTTGTATTAAAGAACGGCCCGGAACAAGGAAGTCTTTTACTGAAAGACGAAGAATTTATTGAAAGTATTATGAGGATCAGCTTCATGTGAATATGGTCAAGGGTGTTCCGACGGATGCGCTGTTTAATGCGCTATTTTTACTATTAACAGCTGAATCTCCACTTGAGGAGATTCCGTCCATTCAAGATAAAATTGACCTTGTCATGCCATTTCTACGAAGCCAAGTTGCGAAAGTCTTTGATGCCAAATCCACAAAAGATATCATAAAAAGTTGTAAAGAAATGATCGATGTGTTAGAGGATGTTCTTGATGAAGATATGTTAAACACTTATTTTCATTTACCAGAACTTGATTATGACATTCTTGAGGACGGACTTACAATTGATGATTTAAAACGCAAGGATAAGCTAAAAAACAATGATGTGCTCGATGATGTTAAAAAAGGTGATGAGGATATCCATGAGGAGAAGTTCGAAACTTGGCATCGCGAAACAAGCACACCAACAAAAAGCTTTTTACAATTTGATCTGGAACAAGGGTCTAGAACGAATCTGATGGGTGAAGGGGCAAGAGAAGGTGAAGAGGGTGACCAAGCGTTAGGGATTGCCCAAGGCTCGTCTCGTCGAAGCAAAAATATTGATTACTCCAAACTTGAAGCAATGGAATTGGTCCATTCCGAGAAGGAGGGTTCCTCAGAATCTGAATTTGGGAAAGAAAATCGATTTGCCTATCCAGTCTTCAAAAAAGCACGAAAACCAGTAGATGATGAGATTATTCAGTACGAAAAAAATAAATCGATCATTGCTCCGTACCAGAAAAAGCTTAAACAAATGATTTTAAAAACATTGGAACATAAAAAAAATCTTCCAAGAGGGGATTTACATTTTGGCCGATTAAATAAAAAGCTTATTCGTATTTTTACGGACGACAATCCAAGACTATTTTATAAAAAAGAACAGCCATCCCATCAAATAGATGCAGCATTCTCGTTATTAGTCGATTGCTCTGCTTCGATGTACGATAAAATGGATCAAACGAAGCTTGGGATTACACTGTTTCATGAAGCTTTAAAATCAGTTCAGGTTCCTCATGATGTAACAGGTTTCTGGGAGGATACCAATGATGCAGATAGTACGAAACAACCGAATTACATGCAAACAGTGATTGATTTTGATTCTAGTTTGAAGCGCAGCTATGGTGCGGAAATCATGCAACTAGAACCAGAGGAAGACAATCGTGACGGATTTTCCATTCGATTACAAACAAAGAAGCTTTTACAGCGTAGTGAAAAACAGAAATTCTTACTTGTTTTTTCTGACGGTGAGCCTGCAGCATTTGATTATGAGCAAAATGGAATTATCGATACACATGAAGCTGTGCTAAAAGCACGGAAACACGGTATCGAGGTTATTAATGTTTTCTTATCAAATGGAGAGATTGATGAAGGTCAGATAACAACGATTCAAAACATTTACGGAAAGTACAGCATTTTAGTCCCTAACATCGACCAATTACCAGATGTGCTGTTTCCTTTATTGAAAAAGCTGTTATATAAGAGTATCTAAAATGAAAGGGAGCAAAGCCGTTCGCAAGACTTTGCTCCCATTTTTAAGCGAAAAATTATTTTAAAACTATGAATCCAGCTAATTTAGCTGGATTTTTTCTTTAATAGAATGATATACCTTCCCTTATCATATGATGAAGTATCAAGGTAAATGGGGTGAAGAGTATGCAAGAATCAAAGCCTTTTACACAAATTCCAGAAGAACTCATTACAAGATATTTTACATTAAGTGAAAAAGCGAAGAAAATTGAAAAAGAATTAAAAGAGATGAAAAAGGTCCTAAATGTTTATTTTGATGAAACCGTAGGAAAGCATGAAAAAGGAGAGTCAGTTGTAGGAGATTACAAGATACAACGGCAAATACGTTTGTCTGAAAGCTATCATGATGAAAAAATGGTTAAAAGATTAGAAGATTTAAAACTGAACGATTGTATCCAGGTAATTAAACAGCCTGATCAACAGAAGATTGAAGCGGCGATTACGCTAGGTCTGCTTGGACAAGCCGATATCGAGGATTGCATTTTGACAAAGACAACAAATGCAATAACTGTTCGTAAAATTTAAAAACAGGAGAGGCAACTCTCCTGTTTTTCTTTACTGCACTTCCCGATCGCTTCGGAAGGTAAAAGGAACCTTCTGTTCGCACTTTGCTTGTCCTTGTTGAAGATCAGTGGGCGAATTTCTATTAATCCACCACAATATAACCGATCATTGGACCGTTACTATTTTTGTCAGAGTGATTTAAACAAATAATGCGGTACATGCCTTCATCTTTAAAGTTCGCTTTGAGCGCGATTTCTTCGCCTTTTTTTACAGTTCCTTTAAGGTCTGTACCTTCGATATAGAAAGAGTGCTCATTGCCATTTACCCCGTAAATATTGAAGGTTACATCCTTACCCTGTGGAACATAGACCGTTCCTGGATTCCAGAAATAGGACTCAATTTCTTTGCCATCATCCATTTTAGATTTCAGTTCTCCAGTTGTGATATGTATCACAACATCGTTTTTTGCAGCCTGTGGAGCGATCGTAGGAATGATTTCAGGCTTCAGCCATATCCATCCTCCAATTATGACCACAGCAGCAACAAAAGCTGTAACAATCCAACTCCTTTTAATCACGATAAAATTCATCAATCAACCCTCCTAAAAGTTTATCTCTTTATAATGTATGCTTGGACCACTATAAAACTTGTCTACTATTTTAATTTTTTAAAAATTCAAAAAGGATATTTGTGAAATTTGTAGAATATAATAAATAACTTTGGTTTTGTACCTTTAAAAGATAGATTGAAAGGACTTGACATAATTGAATCCAGTAATTGGTGAACTCGTATATTTCCTCGAAAGCAATTTATCAATCTTTTTAAAATCATGGAAAGATAAGACAGTGATGTCTGAGAATGATTTTCATAAGGACAAATTGATATTAAATGGATTAACTATGTTTGAAATGATCAAAAACTCATTACTTAATCCAATTGATGAAGAAAAGCTTAAGTCATTTGCCTATAAATTAGCTGAAGAGCGGGTAGAGGCGAATATTAATATTGGGGAATTTGTCTATAATGTAAACCTTGGAAGAACTGAAATCTTAAAATACATATATAGATCAAACATTGATCATGATCAATTGGACCCTATTTTTGAAGAGGTCAATCGGATATTTGACTTATTTTCCTATCATGCTGTTTCCAAATATACAGAAATGAAAGAAAAGATGCTTCAGGAAAAGATACAATACATAGACCAGAGCCATCAGGAGCGCCTTACGATTTTAGGTCAAATGGCATCGACCTTTGTACATGAGTTCCGGAATCCACTTACAGCAGTAATTGGCTTTGTAAAATTAATAGGGAATGAAAATCCAGACATCAAATATTTAGATATTATAAGTCATGAATTAAATCAATTAAACTATAAAATTTCGCAGTTTTTGCACGTTTCCAAAAAAGAATTAATTGAAAGCAATGATAATGAAGTATCATTACTCGATTTATTTACCGAAATTACAGAGTTTATTTATGCAAGTATTTTAGATAGTGAGGTAAAAGTTCATACTGATATTGAATCATGCATCCATATTACAGTTAATAAGGATGAAATCAGACAGGTCTTGCTAAATATTTTAATGAACTCCATTGATGCGTTAAAACAAAGGGATTACGACCGCAACATCTGGATTAATGGACATCATATCAATAACCAGATTGTTCTCTCGATTATAAATAATGGACCTGCTATTCCAAAGGAATCTTTGGCTACCATTTTTGAACCATTTTATACAACAAAGGAATTTGGAACAGGGATAGGCCTTTTCGTATGTAAAAAAATTATTGAAAAACATGGTGGCACGATTGGATGTACCTCCAATTCAAATATGACTGAATTTAAAATTGTTTTACCCGTATATGAACAGTAAACTCGGCAATTAACCGGGTTTTTTTTATGTCTTACTAACTGAATCGTGTATAATAGATAGGGTGAATTGGAGGAATTAAAATGAAATCACTTGTACTTGCAGAAAAACCTTCTGTTGGAAGAGACATTGCCCGAGTATTGAACTGTCATAAGAAGGGCAACGGCTTTTTTGAAGGGGATAAATATATCGTAACATGGGCCCTTGGCCATCTTGTCACATTAGCAGACCCTGAAAAATATGGAGACCACTTTAAAACATGGAAACTAGAGGATCTACCGATCATTCCCAATCCAATAAGCCTGGTTATCATTAAACAAACTGGCAAACAATATAGTGTCGTAAAAACGCAAATGCATCGTAAAGATGTTAATGAAATTATTATCGCAACAGATGCAGGTCGTGAAGGAGAACTTGTTGCGAGGTGGATTATTGAAAAATCAAACACCCGAAAGCCAATTAAACGATTATGGATTTCATCTGTTACGGATAAAGCAATTAAACAAGGATTTGCTACTTTAAAAAACGGGAAAGAATATGAGAATCTATATTCATCCGCTGTTGCACGTGCTGAAGCCGATTGGTTGGTTGGAATTAATGCAACAAGAGCATTAACTACAAAATTTAATGCGCAGCTTTCATGTGGAAGAGTCCAGACTCCGACCTTAGCGATTATCGCAAAACGTGAGGAAGAAATTAAGAATTTTAAACCAATCCCTTATTATGAAGTAATAGCAACAACTGACGGCTTAACACTAAAGTGGCAACATGAAAAAACGAAGGAACAGCGAATTTTTAAAAAGGAAATTTCGTCATCAATTGTTCGTTCTCTTCAGGGGCAGGATGCGAAAATTATCGATGTTCAAATTTCACAGAAGAAAAGCTATGCGCCGCAGCTTTATGATCTAACCGAGCTACAACGTGATGCAAATAAACGGTTCGGTTTTTCAGCAAAGGAGACCTTAAATGTTCTCCAAAAGCTATATGAACAACATAAGCTGGTCACATATCCACGTACTGATTCAAAATATCTTTCAACAGATATTATTGATACATTAAAGGATCGTATTGAAGGCTGCATGGTGCAACTTTATACTAAGCTTGGTTCAAAGATCTTAAAAAATGGAATTAAGACAAACAAATCGTTTGTAGACAATAGCAAGGTGACAGATCACCATGCCATTATCCCAACTGAGGAGCGTCCAAATCTACAAGCGTTTTCTGCGAAAGAAGAAAAGCTTTATGACTTGATCGTCAAGCGGTTTTTAGCTGTTTTTCTTCCACCATATACCTATGAACAAAAAAACGTTCAAGCACGTATAGGGAAGGAACTTTTCGTTGCAAAAGGGATCACGGTCACATCATTAGGGTGGAAAGAGGTCATCACTTCAATTGATGAGAATGAGGAGGATGGTCAAATTCCAGCATCCGTTCAACCAGGCAAATCCCTTAATGTTCTTGCGTTGAAGGAGATTGAAAAAGAAACTCAGCCACCAAAGCCATTCAATGAAGGTAGCTTACTTTCTGCTATGGAAAATCCAGCAAAATATATGGCGGGGGAAAGCAAGGATTTAATTGAAACAATCGGCAAAACAGGTGGACTAGGTACGGTGGCAACACGTGCGGATATTATTGATAAGTTATTTAATACCTTTTTAATTGAAAAAAGAGGGCAAGATATCCACATCACCAATAAGGGTAAACAGTTATTAGAGCTAGTTCCAGACGACTTGAAATCTCCGGTGTTATCAGCGGAGTGGGAGCAAAAGCTTGAACAAATTGCTAGAGGTCGTTTGAAAAAGAATGCGTTCATCTCGGATATTAAGCAATACACAAAAGAAGTAGTTTCAGATATCAAATCAAGCGACTCAAAGTTCAAGCATGACAATATTACAGGTGCAAAATGTCGAGAATGTGGAAAGTTGATGCTTGAAGTTAATGGAAAAAAAGGAAAAATGCTTGTCTGTCAGGATCGTGAATGTGGCCACCGTAAAAACATCGCCAAACTGACAAACGCTAGATGCCCGAACTGTCATAAAAAGTTGGAATTGCGTGGAGAAGGGGAAGGACAATTATTCGTTTGTAAATGTGGTCACCGAGAAAAACTATCCGCCTTCAACGAACGTCGCAAAAAGAATCAAGCAGGAAAACTATCAAAAAGAGAAGTATCCAATTACATGAAAAAACAACAAAAAGAAGAACCAATCAACACAGCCTTAGCAGACGCCCTCGCCAAACTAAAGCTAGATAAATAGAGGCACGGAGCCATGGGGACGGTTCCTGTGGTTCCAGCGGACCAGATTTAAACAAAACGTTATAAATTACTGGTTTTTGTTGATGGAGCTGAACAGTTCAATAAAAAAATAATGGTCAATCTCCTTAGGGGATTGACCATTTTTATTTGTATGAAGCAGGTAGATTTAGTGTAGAAGTAGAAGTTAGTAATAGTCAAATTTATCGTTAGGAGTATACTTATGAGAACTGAACAGGAAATGATGGATTTAATTTTAAGGATTGCTAGGAATGATGAACGGATTCGTGCGGTTTATATGAATGGTTCCAGAACAAACAAAAATGTTCCGAAAGACATTTTTCAAGATTACGACATTGTATATGTGGTAACGGATACTGAATCCTTTATAAAGGATGAGGGCTGGATACGTATTTTTGGTGAATTAATCATGCTACAAGAACCGGATAAAAATAATCAATCATGGGGTCATCAAGTAGATGTTTATCCATCCTATGGTTATTTAATGCTTTTCAAAGATGGAAATCGAATTGATCTACACATTGAAACGAAAGTGAATATGCTTGGTGAATACGGTAGTGACAAACTTACCGTTCCGTTATTGGATAAAGATCATATTTTACCATCAATTTCTGCACCAACAGATATTGACTATCACGTTAAAAAACCTACTGAATCAGCTTACTTAAGCAGTTGTAATAATTTTTGGTGGTGTTTGCAAAATGTAGCAAAAGGAATCTGGCGTGACGAATTACCATACGCGAAACAAATGTTTGAACATGTTATTAGGCCGCATTTGGATGAAATGGTATCATGGTGGATAGGATGTGATACTAATTTCCAAGTGTCAGTAGGAAAGATGGGGAAGTATTTTAAACAACATCTTCCTAATTCTTATTGGCAGCAGTACGAAAGAACCTATTCGGATCATCATTATGATAATTTCTGGGATTCAATATTTGTCACTAGTGATTTATTTAGAAGACTTGCAAAAGAAGTTGCTGAAAACTTATCATTTACATATTCAAGTGAGGATGATTGGAACATGACTGCCTATTTAAAACATGTGAAAGATTTACCAAAGGATGCAAAGAAGATATATTAATTTAATTTAAACAACAACGATATGGATCCCATTTATAGCATATATATTTGGTAATGAACAAAAGTTGAGGTATTTAAAATATGGAAAAGAATGCCGAAATTAGGTATCAGCTAGTAGAGAAGAAGGCCGCTCAGTATTTTCAAGTGCTATATAAAGATGTCAAGGAAGAGAGTTATTTAACAACCCTCATAAAAGACATTAATTCCTGGAAGATGCATCATATTTATCGTTCGCTATTTCCTTTTGGGACGAAGGCGAAGAAAAAGACTCATACACAAGATTATGAAAGTTATATAAAATGGCTAAATTACACAGGAAAATTAGATCAATACTTAGATCGAAGTATTTCCTATATTTTTATGAGGGACTTGGGAAAAGACCTTACGTCCACAGATACACAAGCAAGGATCCAAAACGTCGTTACCAGTTTAAAAGATCAATTGATTCAAACGACATCTAATGATAAAAATGATGATTTAACTCTTTTTAGTATAACTGGGTTGTACAGGTGGGGCCAAAAAGAGGGCATAGAGTTGACCATTATTTGGTTAATCGATAAGTTGAAAATTGTATCAAGGAATTTACCAGAGGGAATGGATGGTACACATGCAAGAAGGAAGTTACTTAAAATCATCGCAGGAGTTGTCATCAATGAAATGGAAGAAATGGAATCAAACCTCTCAGTAGATGATCGCTCAAAAAAACTTGATACCGCTATCCGATTAGGTTATGCCTACGGTCTTACTTATCCTTTTATTGATGATCTTTTGGATGCCAAGGTTTTGTCAGATGTAGAGAAAAAGAGATACTCTAATATAATCCGCACCTCACTGTTAACTGGTGCAGTAGCACCATTAGGTGAATGGAAAGGAAAAAATAAGGAATTACTAGAATTTATTCATTCAGAACTTACTGATGCCTTTCACTACATTAAGAACCAGCAGTCCAAAGAAACCTTACACTCTTTTTTTGAACAATCTTATGTGTTTTTTCATTCCCAAGAAGATGATCGAAAGAAAGATCTTTCAAATGAAACTTACACAAATGAAGATTTATATATTCCCATTATGATTAAATCCTCTTCTTCACGATTGATTGTTCGTTCTCTACTTCGTGCTCCCAAAGATGAAGATATTGAGGAGCGGGTTTTCTATTATGGAATCTATAATCAGCTTGCAGATGATTTTGCAGATATGTTTTCAGATATGGAGGAGGGTGCGGTAACCCCGTATACCTATTATTTAAAATACCACAAGCAGCGAAATGATTTAGTGAATCCATTTGCATTATATTGGGCTGTGATTTCTTATTTAATCCATAGTGTATATCGATCCGATTCAAAAGCAATCGAAATCATATTAGATCGAGCGATTAATGGATTAAAACGTTTCAAAAAGAGGGTCGGAAGTAAGGTCTATGAAGAGGTAATGGAGACATTTGCTGTAGGTAATTCAACCTTTACTCCGTTAATTCAAAAAATGGTGCGAAAAGCAGATGATGTTGATTTCTTTGATAAACTCTTGCGTGATCATATGGTCACCAATTTGAAAAATGAACAAAAAGAGCAGGAAAATTTTTCTGAGTTGATTGATGAGGTCCGTACAAAGATAAATGACCATTTGAACTTAAATAAAATAGATTCTTCATCGATAATTAATGCCGCAAATTACAGTCTCAATGGAGACGGTAAAAGATTGAGGCCTATCGTCGCCTGGATGATGGGTGTGAAGGAATATGGATTAGCTGAAAAAGCTATTTTCCCACTTTTGAAATCAATCGAGTACATGCATACTGCTTCTTTAATCTATGACGATCTTCCCTCCCAGGATAATGCTTCCTTTCGGAGAGGTCAACCAACTGTCCATCAGTCCTACAACACAGCTGTAGCGGAATTAACTGGCCTTTTTCTAACGCAAAGAGCGGTAGTTGAGCAAGCCTCTCTCATTCATTTTGATACGCAGGGAGTGCTTAAGTTAATTCAATACTCGGCTGAGAGTACGATGGATATGTGTAAAGGGCAAGCGATGGATTTAGAGTCAAGAGGAAAACAATTATCGCTTGAACAGCTCAATCAATTGTGCTTTTTAAAAACTGGGAAGGGATTTGAGGCCGCACTTATCATGCCTTCTATTCTTGCAAATGTGGATGAAATTCAGATTGAAGCTTTAAAAAGATTTGCATATCATGGAGGTATTGCTTTTCAAATCAAAGATGATTTATTAGATGTAGAAGGGACCGTAGACTTACTCGGAAAATCGGTTGGTAAAGATGAGGAAAACAATCATTCAACGTTTGTCTCGATTCTTGGAGTGGAAGCTGCAAAAAAAGAAATGTGGAAACATTATTGTCTCGCAATGGAAGCATTGCAAGAAATTCAACTTAAAAGCACTTTTTTAAAACAACTATTGAATTATTTTGTGCAAAGAGATCGCTAAAGGAATGCCTGTCCCTTATATCTAGGGCGGGTATTTTTTTAATTCTGTTGAATATCTAGGTAAAAGCACATTTCGGAGGTACAAGTTGAAAGGCATAAGCCTACCGAATAGGATGATAGTAGCCTATGAATAAGGAGAGATTTATAAAATGTATTATTACGATCCTAACACTTTAATGGCGTCATCACTACCATACTACTCAGATTTTGATTATTATAACGAGTATGAAAGACAAATGGGTTCATTCATGCCACCATTCGGAGGAGGTTCTATGATGCCTCCTTTTGGACCACCAAGCCAAGGACCAGGAGGAGTCCCACCTTTTGGACCACCAAATCAAGGACCTGGAGGTGGTCCGCCATTTGGAACACCTGGTCAAGGACAGGGAGTAGGGGCACCGACAGCACCGCCACCATCTTTTGTTCCACAGCAATCCCAACAAGCACAGCAGTTTGCAGTCGATCCAGGTAGTATTAGAGGATGTTTGTTTAGATATACCTATGTCTGGTTGAAAGGTCGAGAGCAATTCTGGTTCTATCCAACATTTGTTGGTAGAAGATCTGTCTCCGGTTATAGATGGAATGGTTTTCGATGGATGTATTTCGGAATTAGCCTAAGACAAATCCAATCTTTTACGTGTGTTTAATGTAAAAATTATTCTCCAAGAGAAAAATTCACCTGACTAAGATTAACCACTCTAACAAAAGCAAAAGGAGAGTGCAGGACGATTAAACTATTTAATATAACAATGAATTCAAAAAAAAACGCAATAATAGATCCTATTTCGTATTTTCATGTTCAACACTCCTTGTACTTTAAATTAATATTTTCACCATCACAATATGTGGACCAATAGGTGGGTAATCGAAGACCTCTCCAGATGGTCTAAAGCCCAACTTTTCATAATATTTCTGAACACTCGTTCTACCCAGGCACCATAAAAGCTCCGTACCCTTTTCCTTTAGAATACTTTCTGCGAAATTAACCACCTCTCGTCCAGCACCTAGCTTTCGATACTCCCCAAGAGTCGCCATAGCTCTAAGGCGATATTGATTTCTACTTGGAAAATCTTCGTTTGATACGGCACAAAAGGAAGCAATGCTAATTAATTTTCCTTCATAAAAGGCTCCCACATGAAATCCGCCTTCTTGATGATCAGTATCATACATGCAGGCTTCCATTGGCTGGTGAGGACGGAGTATGCTATGTCTTAAATCATAAGTCATTTCTGGGGCAATTTGTTTCACCACTAACATGATTTTCCTCCATTTTAAAAACTATTTATATAATAATTCTATTGTTAATTTTGATTTCCTTCATACCTTTTGAAAGGAATAAAAAGGAATTTATCAAAATTTGTAGAATGTAGGTTTTATGGTATAGATTTTGCTGAATTTCTGGAGGTAAAAATAAATGACATTTGAAATACTCAAAAACAATAAGAAAAGTTGGGACAAAGTCGCACAACATTTTAATGGGAAGGATGCCCTTCCAAGTTACGGTCCTTTTACACAAACAGAGGAAGAGTTAAGGCTGTTTGAAGACCTAACAAATAAAAAAATATTGGATATCGGTTGTGGAAGTGGACATTCCTTACGATACATGGCGGAAAATGGAGCGAGTGAACTATGGGGAATAGATTTGTCACAGAATCAAATTGAAACCGCGAAAGAAACACTAAAGGGAATGAATCCTAATTTGTATTGTGCACCAATGGAGAAAGATATTAACCTTCCAAAGGAAGACTTTGATTTTGTTTATTCTATTTATGCGATTGGTTGGACAATGGATTTACCTGCAACCTTTAAGCTGATCCATTCTTATTTGAATTCAGGTGGATCTTTCATTTTCAGTTGGGATCATCCATTATATCCTCATCTTAAAAGTGAAAATGGGCAAATATTTCTTGAAGGTTCCTATCAGAATGAAGGAACGGTTACATACGATAATTTCAAGGGGGAAGAAGCACCAATGGTCATTCCAACGCGAAAAATGAGTACATATATAAATGAACTGATAACAGTGGGGTTTACAATTGAAAAAGTAATTGAAAGTGATGTATCAGAGTCATTTGATTCAATCGAAGATGAGGGTTCAGACCGTTATTATTCGTTATCCAAAGCTCGTAAATTTCCAACAACAATGATTATCAAGGCTCGAAAGCAATAATGATAAAAGCCGCTATTTTTGATTTAGACGGAACATTATTGGACAGAGACGAATCAGTAAAGAAGTTCGTTTCATACCAATATGATAGGTTAATTGAATTTTTAGACCGGATTCCAAAAGAAACGTATATAAAGAGATTTATAGAATTAGACCGTCGTGGTTATGTTTGGAAAGACAAAGTGTATCAACAACTAGTTCATGAATTTAATATAAAGGTCTTTTCTTGGCAAGAACTGCTAGAGGATTATATCTCAGAATTTAAATACAATTGTGTACCATTTCCAAATCTTATACCTATGTTAGGAGAATTAAAGGATACTGGCCTTCAATTAGGAATAATTACAAATGGAATAGGACAGTTCCAGTTAGATAATATTAGATCACTAGGGATAGAGAAATATTTTGATACTATTTTAGTTTCCGAATGGGAAGGAATAAAAAAGCCTGATCCCCAAATATTTATGAAAGCAGTCGCACAATTAAATGTGCAACCAAATCAATGTATATTTGTAGGCGACCATCCAGATAACGATGTAAAAGCAGCTCGTAATGTTGGTATGATAGGAATTTGGAAAAAGGATCTTCAATGGGACAATGTTGATGCAGATTACATCATTGATGATTTGGCAGAATTACCAATAATCATAAAAAGGATGTGTAGTAATGAATAATTCTAACCAAACACCCATTAAAAACACAATGGGAGGAGTATTTATTCATGTTTCAGATTTAAAAAAGTCAGTTGAATGGTACAGCAACATTTTAGGAATTGAAGCTGATTCAACAAAGGTGATATCTCCCGTGTATAACATTCCGGTTACTGGCATCACGGGCTTAACATTTGATGACCATGCGTTTGATCCAACATTCAACCACCGACCTTCACCCAATCCAATCTTTAATTTTCTAGTCGATGATATTGATGCTGCCTACGATTTTATTAAATCAAAAGATATCGAAATCGTTAGAGAAATTGAAAGAGTGGGAGAGAACTTTGCTTGGTTTAATTTTAAGGACCCAGATGGAAATGTAATCATGGCTTGTACAGGTTAAAAGGGATTTATAGAATGGAAAGATTATTAAACGAAACGGATTATTTTAAGATGTATTTATTAGATGATGGAGTGTATGCAGCCATTGCAAAACCCGGTAAAGGCGCTTGGAGTAATGCGGGTATTGTTGATTTAGGTGATGAAATCTTAGTTTTCGATTCACTTTCTACCCCCTCAGCAGGTTATGAACTGCGTAGACAAGCAGAAGTGATAACCAGTAAGAAGGTAAAATATCTGATCAATAGCCATTATCACGGTGACCATGTTTTCGGAAATCAAGCATTCTTAGATGCAATAATTATCTCAACAGCAATCACTAAAAAGCACTTCAAAGAAAGAAATAAATTACAAGACTTAGAAATTGAAAGAATAGAAATGGAAAAGTTTCTTGAAAGTCTTAGAGATCAAATAGATTCTAATACTGATGAAATCATTCAATCTAGTCTAACTAACCAGTATAATGAAATGTCAAAAGTGTTGGAGGATTTACCTAATCTTAGACTTGTATTACCTAATGTGCTTTTTGAAGAAAAATTAATCATTGAAGGTTCAAAAAGAAAGGTTGAGTTACATTGCTTTGGTGGAGGACATACCCCCAGTGATGCATTAATGTTTCTACCAAATGAAAAAATTGCGTTTATGGGAGATTTACTGACTGAAAATTTACATGTACCCATTCATAATCCAAAAGAATTTTATTCTATTTTGGAGAAGGTTAAAGAGATGAATATCAATACATTCGTTCCAGGACATGGTAATTTTGGAAACAAACAATTGCTGAATATAATGTCAGGCTATTTATCGTATTTAATCAAGACTTCTAAAGAAGCAATAGAACGCAATTTAACATTAGATTCATTTTTGTCACATACAACAATACCTGAACATTATAGGAAGTGGAATGGGATAAATGGAGTCAAAGGTAATCTTACGAAAGTCTATAATTTTTATTGCTATCAGTAAAACGAATATATCATGTTACATAAGGTACGGATTAAAAAATGCCCAGATATGCTCTGGGCATTCCTCATATTATTCGTAAAGACCTTCTAATTCCTCAATTAACTCACCAACATAAGCAACCGCTTTGCGAATGGCATCTGGTTTAGACATGTCTACACCAGCATATTTCATTAATTCAAGTGGTTTCATTGTACCGCCAGCTTTTAAAACTTCAATCCAGCGATCAACTACAGGCTGACCTTCTTCTTTGATTAACTGGGCAACAGCAGTAGAAGCAGTTAATCCAGCAGAATACGTATATGGATATAGACCCATATAATAATGTGGTTGACGCATCCAAGTTAAGCTTGCTGCATCATCAATTTCCACTGCATCTCCCCAGAAAGATTTTAATACCTCACCTTTAATTGTACTTAACGCAGGAGCCGTGATTGGTTTTCCGCTTTCAGCTAATGCATATACACGCCGTTGGTATTCACCTTCAAGGAGGTGAGTTACAAAGTTATGATAATAAGTTCCTAGTAACTGAAGAATGACCCATCGCTTCATTCTCTTGTCATCTGTTTTCGATAACAGATGTTCAGCAAGAAGTAACTCGTTCATAGTTGATGGAGCTTCGATAAAGTAAGTTGATGGACGTGTATTGCCAACACGTTGGTTTCCATTCGCATAATAAAAATGTCCCGCATGCCCTAACTCATGAGCTAATATGAACGCTCCACGCATTGTATCAGTCCACGTAATTAAAATATATGGATGGGCACCATACGGACTTGAGCAGAATGCACCAGTTGATTTACCAACGTTAGCAGGGAGGTCAACCCAGCGCTCTGTGAGACCTTTTTCCATGATTGCACTATACTCAGGACCCATAACCTGTAAAGCCTCAAGGATCGTTTTTGACGCCTCTTCATAGGTCGTTTTTGGATTGAAATCAGGATCAAGTGGTGCTTTTAAATCGCTAAAATGCATTTTTTCCAGTCCGAGCACTCTTTGCTTAAGCTTTGCGAATTTACGCATATGTGGCGCAAGCTCAGTTTGAATAATGTCTAATTGATTCTTGTACATTTCTAACGTTACCTGCTGTGGATGCAAGAGCATATGGGTAACAGATTCGTAGTTGCGTAGTTTAGAAAGTGTAACTTGTTTCGTTACTTCCGTTGCATAGGCAGCAGCAAATGTATTTTGATATTTTTTTAACGTATCAGAAAAAGTGTTAAACGCATTATGTCTAATCGTTGGATTTTCAGATAGTTCATAGCGATCTTCAAATAACGCAAAGGAGAGTGGTAGTTCATTTCCTTCACCATCTTTAAAAGAAGGGAATGTCATATCAGATGCTTTGCTTCGTTGATAAATCATATATGGTGCGTTATGGACTTCTCCAAGAGCAGCTAACGCTTCTTCTGTCTCAGGTGAAAGTGTATGTGGCTTTTTCTCCAAAATCACATTTAAATTATTTTGAAAAACTTCTAATTCTTTTTCTTTACTTATGTATTGTTCGATTGTGCCCTCTGGTAAAGCATGAATTTCAGACTCGATAAACGATAGTGCTGCACCAATCCCTGAAAAAATCGAAGATACTCTGGCAGCTTTACCTTGATTTTCAGGATTTGTCGCATCCTCATTGAATCGCAAACTTGCATATGTTCCTACCAAAATCATTCGTTTGCGAAGTTCTTCCTCAGCAAGTAAACAATCTAAAAATGTATTAGCATCTTTACCTAATTGTCCTTTATATTTTGTAACTGACGATACGTCCGCTTCAATAGCAGCTAATTCTTGTTCCCATGCGTCAACTGAAGGAAACAAGTCCTCAAGCTTCCAAGTTTGTTCAACAGGTACTTCTGCACGAGTTAATAACTTTTCTTTAACCTTCGTCATAATATTACCCCCAAAGAAATATTTCGATACTCTAACAATTTTTATTATACCTGAAATGATAGAAAAGTTAATAGTATTTTCAGATAGCTTTAATGAAATTTTTTAAAATCCTATGATTAGTTGCATTAACGACCCAATCTCGTTTTTATCGCCTCTAACTTCTATTTAAACCAACCTTTTTGTTTAAACCAAACAAACATCCCAACCCCAATTACAATCATAATTGCTTGGATCACAAAATACCCATATTTATATGTAAGTTCAGGCATATGCGTGAAATTCATTCCGTAAATCCCGGCGATAAATGTGAGTGGCATAAAAATAGTCGTGATGACGGTTAAAATCCGCATCACTTTATTTGTTTGGTGTGAATTCAAAGACAAATAGCTATCGCGAATATCAGCTGTTAATTCACGACTTGCATCAATTTTTTCAGTAAGTCGTAACAAGTGATCATGGATGTCATGGAAATATTCAATCCGGTGCTGTAATATATCAAGGCGATGAGAATTGATAATCCGATACACTAAATCGCGCATCGGTGTAACTGTATGCCGTAATGTTAGCAAATCATGTCTTGTTTCAAAAAGCTCATCAAGCAGCTCTTCCATTGATTTTTCATTCGAATTGTTTTCAATTTCATTTAAGGTGTCCTCTAACTGGTATACAAACGGAAAATAATTATCTACTAGCTTGTCAATGATATGATATAACACAAGGGAGGGATCCCATTTCTCAACTTCCTCCGTTACCATTAACCGGTTCCAAACATCATTCACTTCGCTCGACTCCATTAAATGAAAGGTTACAATGTATCCTTCGCCAAGAAACATATTAATTTCTTCCTTTTCCATCGTCTTCTGATGAAGGCTGTGCGAAACAAAGAATGTATTTGTTTCATAAAAATCTAATTTTGGACGTTGCAAGACATGGATGCAATCTTCAATTGCCAGCGGATGAAAATGGAGAGTACGTGTTAATTCTTCGATTTCCGATTCAGTTGGTCGATTAAAATCAATCCAATACCACTTCCATTCGGTGTTTTTTATTTCTGAAACAGGAACATCTGTAATACGCTTATTTTTATGTGTAACGGCTGTAATGCGAATCATAAAATTACCTCATTCATATTTTGTGGCAATGTATTTGTTTGAACAAACAGCATCTTTTCTTTTCCAGTTTCTGTAGTATAATAGAATAATTCTAGGCTAAAAGGGGAAGACAAAATGAAATCAAAACCATTTGTTTTAGTAAGTATTGTGCTTGCAATGCTTATTAGTGCTATGGATACGACAATCCTTCAGACAACAGCCCCAACGATAGCAGAAACGCTAGGCGGGTATAAGTTATATGGATGGATGTTTGCCATTTATGTATTATTTTCTACTGTTTCCTTACCAATATTCGGGAAACTTGCCGATATTTATGGAAGAAAAAAAATCTTTAGCATCTCTATTATTCTCTTTACGATAGGCTCATTACTATGCGGTTTAGCTGATTCAATGGTGGAATTAATCGTATATCGAGGTATTCAGGGACTAGGTGCTGGTGGGGTTTCTCCATTAACAATGATTATTGCCGGTGACCTATATTCAATCGAAAAACGTGGGAAAATCCAAGGATTCTTTTCAGCAATGTGGGGAGTTTCTGCTGTCATTGCACCACTTATAGGTGGCTTTTTCGTTGAAACGATGTCATGGCGTTGGATTTTCTTTATCAATATACCAATTGGGATTATCGTTTTATTATGTTTAATTCCATATAAAGAACACATTACGAAGGATAAAACTCCCCTGAACTATCTCAGCGCATTCCTTTTTACAGGAAGTATGCTAGCATTTTTAATGAACACCATTACAACAGAAAATTTAGTAATCTATAATTTAATCGGTGCTATCTTCCTAGTTGCATTTATCTTCGCTGAGAATAAATCGGATAAGCGTTTCATCCCAATTGAGATTCTGAAGAATAAAAATATCTCATGGATGAATATTAATGGCTTCTTGATTTTCTTGAGCATTTTCGCGTTTCAGAGTTATGTTCCATTATTTATGCAAAAGGTGCAAGGGATTTCAATTATAGTTAGTGGACTCGTTCTATTTGGGATGAGTGCTGCATGGATGTTAGCATCTGTTCCTTCAGGTAAATTTATCATGAAATATGGTTACCGCAATACAATTTTCTTTGGAAATGCGTTGCTCGTGCTTTCTGCAGTTATGGCATTCTTTATGAACAAAGACACAAGCTTCTTATATATATTTGCAATTTTAACGATTCAAGGTTTTGCATTCGGGTTGGTAGTGACGATTGGAACAATTGGCTCACAGGAATTGGCAGAAGCACATCAAAAAGGAATGTCGACAAGTCTTCATTTCTTTGCAAGAAACATAGGTACCACATTTGGTGCAAGTATCATGGGGATGCTGATCACCAGTCAGGCTGATGTTGCAACAGGTATGCATCATTTAAATTTGTATATGCTAATTGCTGTCACTGCTGCGACAATCATTAGCTTTTTGGCTAGCCAAAAATTATACTCTCATAATCTACAAAAACAGTAAAACATCAAGGGCGCTTGCTTTTGATGTTTTTTATCTATAATAATAGGCGATTTTATTGTATGATAAAAATAATTCGGATATTGAAATAATTGTATCGTACATAACTTGGAGGCTCTTATGTTAAGAATGCTAGCGTATTTAAAACCTTATCGACTAGCCATTTCAGTCGCACTTGGATTAACATTTGTTGAACTTGCGGTAGAACTGTTGCAACCGCTATTAATTGCAAAGGTGATTGACGATGGTATTTTACAAAAAGATCTTTCTGTGGTCATGAAGTGGGGCGGAATTATGGTCGGAATCTCGCTTCTCGCTTTTATCTCTGGAATTACGAATTCCTTTTTTGCTTCGTACACAAGTCAAAGCTTTGCTTTTGACGTAAGAAAAGAATTGTTTGGAAAAATCCAATCTTTTTCCTTCGCTAATCTTCAAAAATTCGATACAGCTTCTTTAATTACGAGAATGACAAATGATGTGACCCAGTTACAAAACACGGTGTTTATGAGTTTGCGTATCGCAATGCGCGCACCAATGCTAATCATTTTTGGGATGATCATGGCTTTCCTTGTAAATGCAAAGCTGGCTATGATGCTCATCGTTACAACTCCATTTTTAATTTTGTTTCTCATTTTCGTCATGACAAAAGCAAGAAGATTGTTTCAGTCTGTCCAAAGAAGTTTAGATATCGTGAACGGTGTAATGCGAGAAAATCTTTCTGGGATGAGATTAATTAAAGCCTTTGTAAGATGGGGACATGAAACAAAACGTTTCTTTCATGCTAATGAAGACTTAAAGGAGAGAACAATTACTTCACTTCGGCTTATCGAATTAACGATGCCAGTACTTTTACTATTAATGAATGGTAGTATTATCGCGATTCTTTGGTTTGGTAGCATTGATGTTAGCTCAGGAAACGTTCAGGTTGGCGAAGTTGTTGCAGTCATCAATTATACAACCCGGATTACTGGCGCTCTAGGTGTTTTTTCTTGGATTATCATGCATTTTTCACGAGCAAAAGCATCATCAGACCGTCTCGTTGATGTATTAGATACGGAGGTTGATTTAGTTGAATCGAATAATAATTTACAAACTGTATCACATGCAAAGGGTAGGATCTTGTTTAAACATGTAGATTTCAGATATCCAGGAACGAATGCATGGGTGTTACAGGATATCTCATTTTCGATTCAACCTGGTGAAACGGTTGCGATTCTAGGTGCAACAGGCTCAGGAAAAACGTCCTTGTTTCAATTAATTCCACGTTTATATGATGTTGACCATGGAAGTGTTCAGTTAGACGACATTGATGTGAAGGATCGAAAGCTTGACGAATTACGAAAGCAAATCGGTTATGTACCACAGGAGGCTTTATTGTTTACCGGCACAATTAAGGATAATATCCGCTGGGGCAAACAGGATGCGACGATGGAAGAGATTATTGAAGCGGCAAAGCGAGCCCAAATTCATGAAACAATCGAAAAGCTTCCTTTACAATACGATACTGTCATCGGTCAAAAGGGTGTTAACCTATCTGGTGGGCAAAAACAACGAATTTCAATTGCTAGAGCACTTGTTCGCAACCCGAAAATCTTATTACTGGATGATAGTACAAGTGCGCTCGACCTTAAAACTGAAGCTAAACTTCTTGAAGAATTAAAAAATTACACATGTACGACCTTAATCATTACTTCAAAAATATACACAGCTATGGCAACCGATACAATTTTACTGATGGAAGATGGAAAATTACTTGTTACCGGAAGTCATGAAGAGCTATTACATTCCTCATCTTTTTATCAAAAGGTCTATCATACTCAATTTGGAGAGGAGGGACAAGCTGATGTCAGCGCGAATGAATCGTCCGAAACAAAATCATGGGGATAAACCGCAGCAAGCAAAAGATAGAATTGGGACTGTAAAAAGAATTTGGTCTTATCTTGCGGTCAATCATAAATTATTGATTGCCGTACTAGCGATGGTAATAGCAAGCTCAGGACTTGGTCTCCTCGGTCCGTTCTTATTAGGAAAAGGGATCGATGAATACATCGTTTCAAAGGATCATATAGGAATCCTTGTTCTATTACTTGGACTAGGAGTAGTTTATATTCTTCATTCCTTATCATTATGGTTTCAAGCCTATTGGATGGTCGGCATTGCCCAAAATACCGTATTCTCGATGAGAACGGAGCTTTTTGAACAATTGCATCGTTTACCGATTCACTTTTTTATTAAAAGGCAACATGGAGAGCTCATGAGCCGAGTTACAAATGATATTGAAAATGTCAGCTCGACATTGAATACATCCGTCATTCAAATATTTTCAAGTTTACTAACATTAATTGGTACAGTCGGAATTATGCTTTGGCTAAGCCCGCTGTTAACCTTAATCACGATGATTATTATTCCAATCATGTTTATTGGGATAAAGTGGATTACGAAACGAACTGGGAAGCTCTTTAAAGAACAACAGCGTTATTTAGGGGAACTAAACGGGTATATTGAGGAAACAATTTCAGGTCAGCGAATAGTAAAGACGTTTTCACAGGAAGAAACCGTGATGAACGACTTCTTAGAAAAGAGTGAAAATCTAAAGAAAGCGGGCTATTTTGCACAAGCTTATTCTGGTTTTATTCCAAAGCTTATGAACGTATTAAATAACTTAAGCTTTGCGATTATTGCCGGGATAGGCGGGATACTTGCACTGAATGGTCATATCACGATTGGAACAATTGTCATTTTTTCTGAATACTCGAGACAATTTACCCGACCACTTAATGACTTGGCTAACCAATTTAATACATTACTGTCAGCCATTGCGGGTGCTGAGCGTGTGTTTGCTATTTTAGATGAAGATGTTGAGGCAAAGGATGAAAGCAAAGCGGAAAAAATAAACCAAATCCGAGGTAATGTTGTATTTGATCATGTTTCTTTTTCTTATGAAAAAGATGGAAACACCATTAAAGATGTGTCATTTGAAGTGAAAGCTGGACAAAATGTGGCCTTTGTCGGACCAACTGGAGCTGGGAAAACAACGGTTATTAATTTATTGTCTCGATTTTACGAACCCAATTCAGGTTCAATTCTAATAGATGGGCTCAATACGTCATCGATCACAAGGGAAAGCCTCCGTCAAAATATGGGCTTTGTGCTACAAGATACGTATTTGTTTCAAGCATCTATCATGGATAATATCCGTTACGGAAGACTGGATGCATCCGATAAAGAGGTAATTGAAGCAGCCAAATTAGCAAATGCTCATTCCTTTATTATGAAGTTGCCTAATCAATACATGACGATTTTAAACCAGGATGGCAGTGGAATCAGCCAAGGGCAAAAGCAGCTTCTTTCGATTGCAAGAGCAATTCTTGCAAATCCGTCTATTCTTATTCTTGACGAAGCTACAAGTAGCATTGACACGGTTACAGAAATGAAAATTCAAGAGGCACTACAACGTTTGATGAAGGGAAAGACAAGTTTTATTATTGCCCACCGTTTGAATACGATTGAAAGGGCCGATCAAATCCTTGTTTTAAATGAAGGAGAAATTGTTGAAAGAGGAACACATGCTTCTCTTTTAGAACAAAAGGGTTATTATTACACTCTACATAATCGTCAAATAGAGAATCAGGCAATATAGTATCTAAGTTTGCAGAAAATTTTCGACCAAAAATTACCTTTTATATTCTATTCGTTATCTTCAAAAGATAGGTCTAAATAAGAATTAAAGGGTGATCTCGAAAAATGAGGCATTTTAAAGCTCTCGGAATCAAATTTATTATCATATCAATTATTCTCTTGTCTCTTTTTGGAATTTTTAGAGGGGCGTCTCTCGGAAATTTACTTTTAATAAGCCTTCTCGTAACAGGAATTTCATACCTCATAGGTGATTTATTTACATTACCGAGAATGGGGAATTTATTTGCTACATTGGCGGACTTCGGGCTATCATTTTTCTCAGTTTGGCTGTTGAGCTATTTGTTTTTGGAAAACACCTCATCTTTAATTACAGCGTCCCTCACTGCTGCCGCGTTAATTACTGCTTGTGAGGCACTTTTCCATGCCTACATGAAAAACAAGGTGATCATTGACGAAAATCGGGAACAAGGAAGGAAACAGTTCAAACCAAGCTATCAAACAGAGATTGCCGAAGAATACGAGGTAAAACCGAAAGATATAAAAAAGAAATAAAATCAGATGTGGCTAAGTCGTAACAGATTTAGTCTTTTTTATTGCTTTTAATAGAAGGATTCATGCGATATTTGTTGAATATTGAAGAAAAGGAAGATTTTTACCAAAGGGAGAGACATAAATTGTGATAATAGCGGAAACGGATCCCGTTTTAATAAAAATGATACGCGAAAATAACCTAGCAGCCATGATCAAATGGTTTGATCAAAGGAAAGACAGCTTATACAAACTAGCCTGGACATATTTGAAAACTTCCAGTGAAATTCAAGATGTGTTTTACACTGTCATGTTTAATATGCAGGCTGACATTCGAAAACTAAAAAACAATCCTGACTTAGAGAAATGGGTTATTTCCCAATTCCTACAAGAATGTAAAAAAAGGAGCTCCAATGAAAAGGTGGATGAGTCCCTCGTTCTAACTTATGTTCTAGGACTTTCACAGAAAGAGGTTTCCGACATTCTTGATATCTCAGTTGAATCAGTTAAAGATCGTCTCCATAGAGGAATTCAAAATTTAAGCGGTAGTAAGGAAGCTCATTACCAGGATAAATTTATTGATTATCTAAGTCGTACATTAGAAAGACCTGAAAAGATTGAACTCGAAATCCACTTACATACATGTCAAAGTTGTCAGCAAAGTTTGGCGGGTTTTCAGAATGCCATTAACTCTCTTATCAAAACTGCCGAAGCCATTGAGGTTCCGGGAGAGTTTTTGGACCCTGTAATCACAGCATTAAGGAAAATAGAGGAGGAAAAAAGAAATAAGAAAAAGAAACGTACAACTATTGGCGGTGGAATCGCATTTTCAATTTTACTCCTTCTCTTAATTGGTTATGCCACCAATGCTTTTACTTATATGTATTATTCTTGGCTAGATTGGCGTGACTTGGAGGATGAGCAGTTACTTAATTATTTAAAAAGAGGCATCGGAGAGCCACTCGATCTTGTGCAAGAATCCAATGGAATAAAGGTAACAATTAAAAGCGCCATTGCAGATGAATTTCAAACCCTAATCTATTATGAAGTTGAGAACCTTGGGGAAGATGAACAATATGGTATTAATTTGTGGGATGGTGTATATGTTGAGAATGAATTTGAAACCTTTGATCAGCAGGGATACACTGTCAACCAATTACCGGTTCAGCCTTTGGAAAGTGATGGAACCATTTTTAAAGGAACTCTCAGTTTATTGCCTGTTACGTCAGAAGCAAAATCAATAAAGTTAAATATCTCAAAGCTTCAAAAAATCGGGGAGGACCCTAAAAATCCTGTATGGATGGCTTCTAATGGGGAGTCGAGCTTTTCTTCTGGAAAATGGAACTTTGAAATTCCTGTTAAAAAGCAAGAATCAATAGAATATCCAATTGACGAAAAAATAACAATAGACAACGTGCCTATTGAGTTTAATAAAGTGATTATGGCTCCTACTGTAACAGTTCTACAATATCAATATAAACCCAATACGCTTGATCAAGATATGACTGAATTATTTTTTGGAGGAATTGAAACGGAAGAAAAGGTCGCAAAACCATTATCATACGGTTGGAGTTTTCCGGTAGAGAGCAGTACGAATGAGTATTTTACCTTTCATTCGATGTTTAATTCTCTCTATTTTGATGATCCAAAAGATGTTCGTGTTCGATTATATTCATTATCTTATTATAAAAATGATCTTCACAAAGTGAAAATTGACATGAACCAACCGTTTCCACAAACTTTTGAATATCTGGGAAGTGAGATATCAATTGACAAAATTGAGATTGGGAAACCTACGAAAATAGGGTTAACAGCTGAAATAAGTGAAAGTCGAAAATTTGAATCTTTCCATTTTAATATATTGGGCCAAAATGAATCGTCAGCTATTCCGATCGGGTCTATGGAGAGCGAGGGTGTATTAGTTGATCGAAAGGGAAACATATATAACTGGGATGAATACGATTATTACGCGAATATCAATGAAATTGATAAGCCACGCCATTACCAAACGAAAATATTATTCGAGGTTTATAATGAAAATTCTAATGAAGAAGTTATACCAGAATGGTTACAAATTACTGGCTATCAAGGCACAACCTATTTGGACGAAGTAATCAAATTAGAATTTAAATAGAAAAAGCTCAGTAACTCTGAGCTTTTTACATTTTTTCATTTCGAAATTGTAAGTATTGCTTTCTAACTGAAGGATTCTCTTCAAAAAAGTCAATTAAAGTAGACAAACAAAGAGAAGTTTCCTTGCTGATATAATGCTCGAGTTTCTCGACTTCTTCATAAATATTCTTATCTTGTACACCAATCATTTTTAAAAAGTCCTCTAGCATTTCATGCTTTTCGACTAGCTTTTTTGCGATTGTTGTTCCTTTATCTGTAAGTACAAATCCTCTATATTTTTCATATATTCCAAAGCCTTCCTCGTCCAATTTTTGCATCATCTTTGTGACAGAAGAAGGGAGGACGTTTAATGAAGAAGCAATATCTACGCTTCGTGCGTAGCCTTTATGCTGAATGGATAAATAAATTTTTTCTAAATAATCTTCCATACTCGGTGTCGGAATCGTCATTACCGCCTTTCCATCAAATACGCCATGGCGTATTTGCGCCCAGATTTTTTTAGGCCCACACGAGGTGGGTCACAAAGACGTTGCCACAGGAAGTGGCGTTCTTAGTCTTTGATCTTCTTTTTCGAGATTCCTTTGAAAAATCTGAGGCATCCGCCGGAGGCTAGTAATTAACTCTGTAGTTTCTTCTACAGAGTTAATTACTACTTCTTTTCTTATTATATAATGAAACGCGGTTAATTTTCTATCAAATCCTCAAATTGTAGTCGAATATCTTTTGAACGAAAGCCAATTGATGTGTTTAAATCAAGAATATCCAGAGAAACCACAGCATTTTCGGACAAATTTATATTTGAAAAAGTGATTGATCCACTTTGGTCTTCTGAAATTTTATAGTACTCGTAGTCTCCTAGATTCAGCCGGTAGGCTACGTCTTTCTTTTTCTCTACCGAAAAGGTCAAACTTTCCTCAGTATAATCTATAAGCTCAGGTGTTTTCAGTTTCCGCTTCTTATCGATCTTAATACCTGTTTCTTGCTCTATAAATTGTTGTAGATCTTCATTACCAAGTATATTTTTAAGTTTTTGATTTTCATGCTCCGTTCGCATATAGAAGGCTTCATTCGTATAGACATCGTCTAGATCTACCTCATCTATTGGCCCGTATAATAGAACATAATCGTCGGCAAAAATTTCTTGTGGATACCATTCATGAGCCGAAACTGAATAATTTAAAAATGAATTCCAGCGGACAGGAAAATGACGTAAACCTCTTAGTTTTGCCCATTTTGAAAAAGGAAAATGATGAGATGGAAAATAATAATAGGCAAAATGATGCCCGTACTCATGCGACAATGTATCTCGGTATTCCTGGGCACTCGTATGTTCATTTCCATTATATAAAGTAATGCTACTTATAAAAGGGTGATAGACTCCAGTAATCATACGATTTGAAGGTGATGGCCCAGACATTACACGCACTTCCTGCAATAGGTTGATTTCTTCACCGTGTTTATTTTTTATTAATTCTTTATATAAATCTTCTAATTGTTGTTCGTCCCATTTTTGTGAGTAGCTAAGGAATAGAATTCCCTCTGGAGATTCATATTTGGCAAAATATGAAGAGTTATACATAATAGGATTTAAGCTTAACAAAATCGGAAGACTACATAACAATAATAGAAAAAAGATCACTTTTTTTCTCATGCCCGTCCTCACTCCCATATGTCATTTTATCATTCTTAGAACCACTGAATCTCTGTTTTATTTTGCCAGATTGATATTGTCGTTTATAATGGGAAAGGAAGATTTTAAACTTGAATACTAGGTTGGTGAAGAAAATGAATCGAGTGGTAATCGTAACGGGAGCGGCAAATGGGATTGGAAAAGGGATTGCAAAAGCTTTTGCGAAAAACGGAGATAAGGTTGTTTTAGCAGATATGGATATTGATGCTGGAAACAAGCTTTCAAGTGAACTTATCAATCAAGGTGCGGGGGCTATTTTTATTAAAACAGATGTAAGAAACGAACAGGATATCCTCCAATTGGTAAACCAAACCTATCAAACTTATGGTAAAATTGATATTTTAATAAACAACGCTGGTAAAAATTTATTCAAGTCACCATTCGATGTATCCGTTGAAGAATGGGATGATGTGATCAATACCAATTTGCGAAGTGTTTTCTTATGTTCGAGAGAAGTCGCAAAATATATGAAGAAATCTGGTGGCTCAATTGTCAATATTGCGTCAACGAGAGCGATTATGTCTGAGCCCCATTCTGAAGGATATGCAGCCACAAAAGGTGGGATCGTCGCGATTACACATGCACTTGCTGCTTCATTTTCGGAATATCAGATTACCGTAAATGCGATTTCTCCTGGTTGGATTGAAACGGGAAACTATGAAGATCTTCGAGAAATTGATCACGAACAACATTTTGCGAAGCGAGTCGGAAAACCAGATGATATCGCGAATGCATGTCTTTATTTAACTGATCTGAAAAATAATTTTGTAACAGGAATTAATCTTGTTGTAGATGGCGGAATGACAAGAAAAATGATTTATGAGGAGTAACATAGAGAGGAAGCTTTATTATTATGAAACTTGTATCATGGAATGTAAATGGATTACGGGCCTGTGTGAAGAAAGGGTTTTTAGATTATTTTCACGAAATGGATGCTGATATCTTTTGCGTACAGGAAACCAAACTCCAGGAAGGTCAAATTGATCTAGAACTTGAAGGATATCATCAGTATTGGAATTACGCGGTTAAAAAAGGCTATTCTGGAACTGCTGTTTTTACAAAGGAGAAACCTCTATCTGTTTCATATGGTGTTGGTGATGAAAATGAGCAGGATGAGGGAAGAATTCTGACATTAGAATTTGACGACTTTTACTTAATCAATGTTTACACACCGAATTCACAAAGAGATCTTGCACGACTTGGTTTTCGACTTGACTGGGAAGATCGTATGCGTGATTATCTGATTGATTTAAATGCAAAGAAGCCAATTGTCCTTTGTGGCGATTTGAATGTGGCTCATGCAGACATTGATCTAAAGAATGCGAAATCGAATCGAGGAAATTCCGGCTTTACCGATGAAGAACGTGGAAAAATGACTGATTTGCTTAACTCTGGGTTCGTTGATTCCTTCAGATATTTTTATCCAGACGTGACTGATCAATATACATGGTGGAGCTATATGCGTAATGTCCGTGAAAAGAATATTGGTTGGAGAATTGATTATTTTATTGTTTCCAAACAGTTAAAAGACAGATTAAAAGATTCTCAAATCCACTCACACGTAATGGGTAGCGATCATTGCCCAGTCATTTTGGAATTACAAGTTTAAGAAAAAATTTTAATGAATACTTTAAAGTAGGACAAACATAGATTACAATAAGTATGCTTATTGATTTAGTAATAATAGCATCTTATTTGGAGGTAAACATGGAAAATTGGATTACGGATTTTATGGACCAATTTGGGTATATAGGGATTTTTCTATTAATTGCATTAGAAAACATCTTTCCACCTATTCCATCTGAGGTTATTTTGACAGCAGGTGGATTTATGACGACAAAATCGTCTTTAACCGTGACTGGCGTCATCATCGCTGCAACACTCGGTTCAGTTGTAGGCGCAATAATTCTTTATGGAATTGGACGTTTACTTGATGTTGAGCGATTGGAAAAAATTGTTGACCGTTATGGTCGTATTTTACGAGTAACCAAAAAAGATATTCATAAAGCGGATGCCTGGTTTGATAAATATGGATATTGGACTGTGTTTTTCTGCCGAATGGTACCATTAATTAGGAGCTTGATTTCCATTCCAGCCGGGATGTCCAATATGAATTTTTGGATGTTCATTTTGTTTACAACACTTGGAACGTTGATCTGGAATGTGATTCTTGTAATGCTAGGAGCCGCTTTTGGTGAATCTTGGGATGTCATTGTTCACTACATGGACATTTACTCCAATATTACGTATGCATTAATCGCATTAGCGGGAATTGGATTTCTTGTTATATTTTTCAGCAAGAGAAGATCAAAAACGAGATAATGAGAAAAGCGCAAGGCGCACAGCTTTGGGCGACAAGCATAGGACGAGCGCTGACAGAAGGTGTATTTTTCCTTCCGAAGCGATTGGCTTAGACCAAAGAGTTGATGGAGACTTGGGCCAGACATCTGTAAAAAAGGAGTATATTATATCTGATGGAAATTATTGAAATTATAAAAGCCATAATTTTAGGAATGGTTGAGGGGCTAACTGAATTTGCGCCTGTTTCCTCAACCGGTCACATGATTATCGTCGATGATATGTGGCTGAAAACACAGGAATTTCTTGGTAAGTACCCAGCAAATACATTTAAGGTTGTCATCCAACTTGGCTCTATTTTGGCCGTTGTTGTTGTTTTTAAGGATAGGTTTATTGATTTATTAGGACTTAATCGAAAAAATAAAATTGTCCCGGTGGGGGCAAAGCACCTACGTTTAACTCATATCATTGTGGGATTAATTCCTGCAGGTGTTCTAGGTGTGTTATTAGAGGATACAATTGATGAGCATTTATTCACAACAGAAACGGTATTAATAGGGCTCGTAATTGGTGCCATTTTAATGATTATTGCAGACCGTTATAGCAAAAACCACCCAAATACACAAACAGTCGACCAGATTACGTATAAACAAGCTTTAACAGTCGGACTTATTCAATGTTTATCACTTTGGCCTGGATTTTCACGTTCAGGCGCCACTATATCAGGCGGTGTATTAGTGGGATTAAGCCATAGAGCAGCAGCAGACTTTACTTTTATCATGGCTGTACCGATTATGGCAGGGGCAAGTGGAATCTCACTTTTAAAAAATATCGAGTATTTTTCAATGGACGCACTTCCAGTATTTATTGTTGGATTCATTAGTGCATTCGTTTTCGCTCTTATTTCCATCCGATTCTTCTTACGCCTAATCGATAAAATCAAGTTATTACCATTTGCTATTTACCGCATTGTATTAGCAGCTGTCATTTATTTTGTATTTTTATAAGATATAAAGCATCTCTGCAAAGGGATGCTTTTTTTCATGGTTCTTCATAATACGTTTGCTTTTGTGTAAAATATGGTAATAGTTCCAAACTTGTACAAAAAGTACTAGAAGAGGGGGAATCAATTATTAGCTCTCGAAATTATTTTCTGTTTGCGATTATCCTGCTTGTAATTGTCATCATGCCACAACAAGAAGTAGCAGATGCAAATGCGAGCCAAAAGCAAGTGTTCGGGCAACTGAATCAGCTTGTCATGAATGAACCGAGATTAAAAGGAGCAATTGCCGGAATAAGTGTAAGGTCAGCAAAAAGTGGAGAAATCCTGTATCAACACGCTGGTGATGTAAGACTTAGACCTGCCTCCAATTTAAAACTCATCACGGCCGCCACAGCTTTATCAGCACTTGGTGAAGATCATCAGTTTTCAACCGAGATTCTGACAGATGGAAAACTCGAAGAAAACAAACTAACTGGAAATCTTTATCTGAAAGGAAAAGGAGATCCCACATTGCTTCAGGAAGATTTAGATTTACTTGCGAAAAAAATTAAGAAATCTGGAGTTGATGTGATTTTTGGAAATGTGATTGCAGATGATACTTGGTATGATAATGAGCGGTATTCAATGGATTTAACTTGGAGTGATGAAACTTATTATTATGGTTCAGCTGTTTCGGGATTAACTGCATCCCCGAATAAGGATTATGATTCTGGAACAATAATTGTGGAGGTTTCACCGGGGAAGAAGGAGGGGGCCAAAGCAGAAATTTCTTTACAACCTTCCAGCAATTACATAAAGATTATCAATAACACAAAAACAGTTCAAAAAGAAGAAAAGAAAGAAATTTCTATCATTCGCGAGCATGGAGAGAATGTCATTATCATCGAAGGAACAATCCCGGTTCATGCAAAACCTATTCAAGAGTGGATGACGGTGTGGGAGCCTACAGGCTATGCACTGGATTTATTTAAGCAATCATTGGCAAAGCAAGGAATCCACGTGATGGGAACGGAAGGCATTGCTAAAACACCTGAAAATGCGGCACTCCTTGTAACAGATAAATCCATACCACTACATGAACTTCTTATTCCTTTTATGAAGCTAAGTAATAATGGCCACGGAGAAACATTAGTTAAGGAGATGGGACGTGTCCGATATGGGGAAGGTAGCTGGGAAAAAGGAATAAATGTCGTGAAGGAAGAACTTCGAAAAATAGGTGTTGATCCTAGTAGTATGGTGATAAGAGACGGTTCAGGAATTTCACACGTAAATTTAGTTTCTGCTAATGATATTTCAAAGCTTCTTTATTCCGCCCAACACCAAGCTTGGTTTCCTACATTTTCACACTCTTTACCGGTTGCTGGAAACAGTGAACGCCTTGTTGGTGGTTCTTTACGATATCGCTTAAAAAATCCAGAGATGGCGGGAAAGGTAAAAGCAAAAACAGGGACGATCACAACGGTTAGTTCTCTATCTGGCTATTTGAAAACAAGAAGTGGGGAAGACCTGATCTTTTCAATCCTATTGAATAATCTAATGAACGATGCACATGGAAAACCAATTGAAGATAAAATTGTTACGTTGTTATACGAATATTAAAAAGCAGGCTCATATTAGGGCCTGCTTTGCATTGTTTATTCAGCTTTTCCTGCTTCAATTTCGATTGAGATTTTTACTTGGTCTCCAACTAGAACGCCGCCAGTTTCAAGTGCTGCATTCCATACTAGACCATAATCGCTACGATTTAAGCTACCAGTTGCGCTGAAACCAGCTTTTTCATTTCCCCATGGATCTTTTCCTGCACCTTCAAATACAACTTGGAAGGTTTCAGATTTTGTTGTTCCACGAATGGTTAAATCACCAGTTACATCATATTCACCATCATCTGTTTTAACAATTGATGTTGATTTGAACGTCATTGATGGATGGTTTTCAACATCAAAGAAATCAGCTGAACGAAGGTGGTTATCTCGATCTTCATTTTTTGTATTAATGCTTGTAAGGTCAATATTGAATTCAATATTTGCGGTTGTTAAGTCAGCAGGATCTGCTTCAATTGTAGCTTCAAAGTTCTCAAATGAACCTTTTACCTTTGCAATCATCATGTGTTTAACTGAAAAATCAATACTACTGTGTGATGCATCTACTGCCCATTTTGTGTTTGCCATTTTTAATCCTCCAAAAAATATTATTTTACTATCATTTATCTTGAATTCAAGATATATAACTTTAAGATAAATTATAATAGTGATTTTTGTTCATGTCAACATAAAAGTATAAAAATTAAGCATGATTTCCACCATATTTCGTAACTCATAGTAAAATAAGCATAATGGATATAAGAGAAGGGGAATTTAATAAAATAATGTTCGTTCTTTTGATCATTGGAGGGTATTTATTATGGTAGTTGAAATTTTAATCCTTGTCGTTTTGATTCTGTTGAATTCATTTTTTGCGGCTTCTGAAATGGCAATGGTTTCATTAAATGATAATAAAGTAAAAATGATGGCAGACAGTGGAGATAAAAAAGCAATTTTACTACATAGACTTTTGTCAAATCCGAGTGGTTTTTTAGCGACCATTCAGATTGGTATTACGTTGGCAGGCTTCCTTGCAAGTGCTTTTGCAGCTGGAAGCTTTGCTACTTACTTATCAAATTGGCTTGTAGACATTGGTGTTCCAGTAGCACCAAGTATTATTGATTCCCTTTCTGTGATAGTCATTACACTTATTTTATCCTACTTCACATTAGTAATCGGTGAACTAGTACCGAAAAGGCTTGCCTTACAAAAGGCGGAGGAAATATCTTTAATTGCGGCAAGGCCTTTAACGATTTTATCAAAAGTAACATCTCCTTTTGTCAAGCTACTAACGTTATCAACGAATGGACTTGTACGTTTATTTGGAGTCGACCCGAATGCGGATGATGAAAATGTGACTGAAGAAGAAATTCGAATGATGGTTGATGTAGGTAAAGAAAGAGGAACAATACAAGAATCAGAAAAGTTTATGATCAATAATATTTTCGAATTTGATAATAAAACCGTATCAGACATCATGACACATCGGACGAATATTATTGCAATCCCACTTGATTACACGTTAAAAGAAATCATTCATTTAGTTACAGTGGAGAAATATACTCGCTTTCCAGTATATGATGAGAGTATTGATCAGATTGTGGGGATCTTACATTCAAAAGAACTAATAAAATTTGTTGATGAATGTGATGACACTGCTTTCATCTTAAAAGACTTACTAAGAGATCCTTATTTTGTTTTAGAATCAAAGCATACAAATGAATTATTTAAGGAAATGCAAAAAAACAATATTCATATGGCCATTGTAATCGATGAATATGGTGGGACAGATGGGATTGTTACAATTGAGGATTTAATTGAAGAAATCGTTGGGAATATTTTTGACGAATACGATGAATACACAATTGAGGACGAAGAATTCATCCAGCTTGATGAAAATACTTATTCCATGGCTGGAACAATTAATTTGTATGAAGTTGAAGATCTATTGAAAATTGACTTTCCAACAGATGAATATGATACTTTAAGTGGTTTTGTAATTGGTCAGTTAGGTTATATTCCAGCTGGGGATGTAAATCCACAAATTTACTACAAAAATCATACATTTAAAGTAATCGAAATGGATGAAAAACGAATTATGAGAATAAAGGTAATTATTAATGGATCTCCATCTAAAATCGAAGAAGAAAAAGAATAAGAAGAAAAGGGTGTTCCAAGTAAAATTGGAACACCCTTTTTAAATAACACCTAAACTATCCAAGAAAACAATTGCGATTACTACCGGTACTACATACCGAATGATAAAGAACCACGCCTTTAACAAAGAAATGGGAAGACTACTGCCCATTTGCATCTCCTTATAAAGAGTTGTACGTGGAAATTTAAACGAAACAAATAGGGATATAAAGAGAGCCCCAACCGGTAATAGTATATTACTTACAAGGTAATCTGCAAGATCAAAAATAGATTTTCCAAATAAATGAACATCACTTAACACCCCATAAGAAAGAGCTGATGGTACGCCAACTACAAAAATAACAAGACCCGACATCCAAGCGTATGACTTTCGCCTCTGAACATTACCCTTAGTTAATATGGCTACAATTAATTCAAGCATTGAAAATGCAGAGGTAAGTGTAGCAAATAAAAATAAGAGAAGGAAAGCAATTAAAAAAACCATTCCAAATGGCATGTAGTTAAAAACAGTGGGTAGTACATTAAATAAAAGAACAGGTCCTGCGTCCGGCTCTAAATCGAAAGCAAACACCGCTGGAAAAATGGCCAATCCAGCCAAAAGGGTTACAAGTATATTTAATAATACAATTGAAAACGCGGACTGTACCAGGTTTTCCTTTTTCGAAAGATATGAACTATAAGTTAACATGGTACAGGCACCAACACTAAGGGCGAAAAAAGATTGACCTAATGCAAAAAGAATGGTGTCAGATGTCAATGAAGAAAGAGAAGGCTTTAAAATAAACAAGATTCCCTCAAGCGAGTTTTCAAGAGTAATCGAGCGGATGATAATGACTAGAAATAGGATAAAAAGTGCTGGCATCATCCATTTACTTGCTTTTTCAATCCCAGATTGGACCCCTTTAGCAACAACAATAATCGTAATTAACATAAATACAAGTTGCGCAAAAATTACGAGGAATGGATTTGATATTGTTTCTCCAAAATAACTTCCATACTCAGTTTCCGTTAAACCATTTAATCTTCCGATACTTCCGCTAACCAAATAAATTAAGATCCAGCCACCTACGACACTATAAAATGAGAGTAATATAGCGTTTGTAATGAAACCTAAACGCCCAACGATGTGCCAATTTGTTTTTGGAGCCAATTCTTTAAAGGATTCTATCGCGTTTTTTTGTGTCGTTCGGCCAATTACAAATTCAGCTAATAAAAGTGGTAAACCGATTAACAAGGTAAAAATAAGAAAAATAATGAAAAAAATGCCTCCACCACTAGTACCAGCCACATAAGGGAATTTCCAAATGGCCCCTAATCCAATAGCAGATCCTGCTGCAGCTAAAATAAAGCTAATTTTTGAAGACCATTGTTCAGATTGCTTCAAGCAAATACCTCCATTGCAACTTCATATGGTTTTAGTCTTTGTTAAGTGAAAAAATTTAAAACGTATTATCACAGGAAAACAAAAATTCGTATTTTGCTTAACGAAAAAAATATAACCTGAAAGTGTAAAATGTTCAGAAAATAATTGACGCAATGCACCTAGAGTGATAATATAACGATTAAACAATGACATACATTAACGCTTTTTTGCTTTACTGCGGTAAAACTAAAGTGCGTAAAAATCATTATTCTAGTAAAGTAATAGAATACTAGAATAAACAAAAAGTGTAAAGGAAAATAAGGGGGATTATTCATGAAAAGTTCAAGCAAATTTGTAGGAGTGTTGTTGGCTGGTTTCCTTGCGTTAGCAGGTTGTGGTTCGTCAGATAACACATCAGGTGATGCGGGTGAAAGTAGTGGTAAAGAGCAGGTTGTAGTTGGTATTTCACAATATGCACCACATACTTCATTAGATGCTGCGACTGAAGGCTTCATTAAGGCATTAGAAGATGAAGGATTTAAGGAAGGCGAAAATTTAAAAATTGATTCCCAAAATGCACAGGGCGAGCAAAGTAATACTGCAACAATTGCCCAAAACCTTGTAGGGAATAATGTGGATTTAATTTTTGCGAACGCAACACCAAGTGCGATGGCTGCACTTAATGCAACTAGTGACATTCCAATTATTTTCACATCTGTAACAGACCCAGTTGGTGCAGGCTTAGTAGAAGCTTTTGATAAGCCAGGTGACAACATTACGGGTACAACAGATAACCATCCAGACGCGACAAAAACGACAATCAACTTTATTACAGAGGAAATGGGAGCAAAGAAGATAGGTGTTATCTATAACTCTGGTGAACAAAACTCTGTCGTTCAGGTTGAGCAAGTAAAAGAATTTGCTGAACAAGGTGGTGCGGAATTAGTTGAAGTTTCCGTTTCTACAACTGCTGAAGTAAAGCAAGCGGCTGAAAGCTTAGTTGGGCGTGTAGATGCCATCTATATTCCAACTGATAACACTGCAGTTCAAGCGTTAGATTCTATTATTTCAGTGGCAAATGAAAAAGATATTCCACTATTCGTTGGTGAGCTTGACTCAATGAAAGCGGGTGGATTCGCAGCAAGCGGATTTGAATACTATGATATTGGATACCAATCTGGACTAATGGCTGCTAAGATTCTAAAAGGTGAGAAGAAGCCTTCTGAAATTCCAGTTGAACTTCCTGATAGCCTACAGCTTTTCATTAACAAAAAAGCAGCGGAAGAACAAGGTATTGAAATTAAACCTGAATGGAAAGAGATTGCTGACATCTACGAAGGGGAATAAAAGAAAGGATGATTCAACATGTTTACGGCATTATTTGGGGCATTTGAATCAGGAATCATCTATGCAATCATGGCAATTGGTGTTTACCTGTCCTTCCGTATCCTAGATTTTCCAGACTTGACGGTTGACGGCAGCTTCGTTACAGGAGCTGCTGTTTCCGCCATTTTGATCACAAATGGAGTGAATCCTTTTATCGCAACTCTTCTAGCACTTGTTGCTGGATTTATTGCAGGTAGTATCACTGGATTACTTCACACGGTTGGAAAAATTAATGCATTACTATCTGGTATTTTGATGATGATCGCTCTTTATTCAATCAATTTACGAATAATGGGGAAATCAAATGTTTCATTATTAAATATTGATACAACATTTACAAACGTATCTGGAGTATCGTCTTCTTTAGGATTAGATTCATTTTTTAATAATATTTTATCAACAATTAGTTTAGGCAATAGTCTACCTAAAACATGGGGCATCTTGCTTTTCATGATTGTTGTTACATTTATTATTAAATTTTTAATTGATCTTTTCCTACGTACAGAAATTGGTCTTGCAGTAAGAGCAACTGGAGATAATAAAAAGATGATTTCCAGTTTTTCTGCTAATACAAACTTAATGACCATCCTTGGATTGGGTCTATCCAATGCCCTTGTTGCACTTTCTGGATCACTGATTGCACAACAAGGTGGCTTTGCTGATGTTGGAATGGGGATTGGGATGATCGTTATTGGCTTAGCTTCTGTTATAATCGGTGAAGCCTTATTTGGTGCCAAAACCATTGCAAGGGCAACACTTGCAGTTATTGGTGGAGCTATCATTTATCGTATCGTTGTTTCACTTGCACTGCGTGTGGAGTTTTTACAGCCAGGAGACATGAAATTAATTACGGCGATAATCGTGATCATTGCGCTAGTCCTGCCTAAAATTCTTGAAGGAACAAAAGAAAAAAGCAGAAGAGCGAAACGACAACAACAACTTGTACAAATGAACAGTGCACCTTCAGAAGGAAAGGGTGAGGGAAGTGCTACACTTAAATCAAATTCATAAAATCTTTAATGAAGGTACACCTGATGAAAAGATTGCCCTTGATTGGACCAATTTACACTTAAAAGAGGGCGATTTTGTAACTGTCATTGGTAGTAATGGTGCCGGAAAATCCACGTTAATGAATGTGATATCTGGTGTGCTCATTCCTGACGCAGGTGCAGTTGAAGTTGCTGGAAAAGATGTTACATTTTTACCTGAACATAAACGGGCGAAGCTCATTGGACGTGTATTCCAGGATCCAATGGCTGGGACTGCACCGAATATGACCATTGAAGAGAACCTAGCAATGGCATACTCACGAAATAAGACACGAAACTTGCGTAAAGGGGTTACTAAGAAACGTAAGGACTATTTTAAAGAGGTTCTAGAATCTCTTAATCTTGGTTTAGAGAATCGTCTCTCGGCGAAGGTGGGCTTATTATCTGGGGGAGAACGGCAAGCATTATCACTATTAATGGCGACATTCACTGAGCCTTCGATTTTGTTACTAGATGAACATACGGCAGCACTTGACCCAGCTCGTGCTGAATTAATTACGAACTTAACAAAAGAAATTGTGCAAAAATACAATCTAACTACATTAATGGTCACTCACAATATGCAGCAAGCTCTTGATTTAGGGAACCGTCTAATTATGATGGATAAGGGACAAATAATTCTAGAAGTAGATGAACAGGAGAAAGCAGATTTGACTGTTGATCGATTGCTAGATGAGTTCCAAAGAATCAGAGGCGCAAAGATGACAAATGACCGTGCATTACTTTCATAAACGAAACACCAACCCGCAAGAATTTAATCTTGCGGGATTTCTTATGTCCGATGATTAAAGTTAGTAAAAACATAATACCAAATATTACAGTTTTAATTGTCGATTTTTGAAAATATCGACTTTTTAGACAATAGTATTGACAACGCTTACAAAATAGATTTAACATAAAAATGTACATTAAGTATTAATACCTACTACAAAAAATTGTATTGGAGGGATAAGCTTGAGTGCAATTTGGATTGCTGTTTTTGGAACTATTGTATTTGTTTTAGGCTACCGGTATTATTCAAAATTTGTTGCTGAAAAGATTTATCGTCTTGACCCAAATTTTGTTACACCTGCTCATGAATTTAGTGATGGGGTTGATTTCGTACCAACCAAAAAACATGTTTTATGGGGGCATCATTTCACCTCCGTTGCAGGTGCAGCGCCAATAGTAGGACCTGCTATTGCTGTTTATTGGGGGTGGGGACCTGCGTTATTATGGGTTGTTTTAGGTACTGTATTTGCCGCAGGTGTTCATGATTTTGGTACACTTGTCCTCTCAGTCAGAAACAAAGGTCAATCAGTAGGTACACTTGCCGATAAATTAATCGGTAAAAAAGCAAAGATATTGTTTTTATTCATCATCCTGATTTTAGTGTTAATGGTTAACGCTGTATTTGCATGGGTTATATCCAATTTATTTATCAAATTTCCAGCAAGCGTCATTCCCGTATTTATCGAAATTCCCCTTGCCATTTGGATTGGATATGCCGTCTATAGAAAAAAAGGCAGTATGTTACTTCCATCCATTGTGTCACTAATTATCATGTATGGTTCAGCTGTTCTTACAAGTAAAGTGCCTGCTTTACAAATAGATCTAGTTAGCTATTTTGGTGGAGCAGATGCCACTAGTCTTTTCGACCTTAGCGGTGTGTCAATGGCCTTCTTCGTTTGGATTATTATCCTAATGGTTTATTGCTACTTTGCTTCAACACTGCCTGTTTGGAAATTGTTACAACCGAGAGATTATATTAACTCTCATCAACTCGTAATTGGATTAGCCATTATGTATTTAGGTCTAGTGTTTTTAAATCCAGAAGTAACAGCACCAATGATGAATCATGATGCGACCGACAAATCCTGGTTGCCACTCATGTTTATCACAATAGCTTGTGGTGCAATCTCTGGGTTCCATGGACTTGTATCCTCCGGGACATCATCAAAGCAATTGGATAAAGAGACTGATGCACGCTTCGTAGGATATTTTGGAGCGGTTGGTGAAGGATTTTTAGCCTTAATTTCAATCATTGCCTGTATCACTTTATTTGCAAATGCCGGAGACTTTAAAGCAGCATATAGTAGTTTTTCTGCTGCAAATTCTGGTGGGCTAGGAAACTTTATTTCAGGAGGCGCTCAGCTAGCTACAGGGATTGGCATTCCTGCTGATATTGCAGCCACAATTATTGCTATTATCGTTGTTAGTTTCGCTGCTACAACATTAGATTCTTCTGTTCGTTTAATGAGGTATATTATTGCAGAACTAGGTTCTGAATATAAAGTTCCATCCTTACAAAAAGCGCATGTTGCCACAACAGTTGCCGTTGTAACGAGTGCAGCATTAGTTCTTTTACCGAAGGGTCCTAACGGATTTGGTTCAGGTGGTTATGTATTATGGCCTCTGTTCGGTACGTCGAACCAGCTATTAGCTGCAATTAGTTTAATGTTAATCTCGGTTTGGCTGAAGCGATTAGGCCGAAATTATTTAGTTACTCTTATCCCGATGCTATTCCTACTCGTCATGACCGTATGGGCGATGGTTCAGCAGGTTATATTCGATTGGGCAGGGGTAGGGGCAGCAGAGGGAAATTTATTATTATTCATTCTTGGAAGTATTATTTTGATTTTTGCCGTTTGGATTGTACTAACTGCCTTTAGAGAACTTAGTAAAAAAGAAACACCGCCAAATTTTGATTCAAATATGTAAATACTTGATGAAAAAGGAAACGATCGTAAGCAGGTTTCCTTTTTCTCTTTATAAAATGAGGGTGATGAAATGAAAGGATTAGAAGCTTTAAAGAGAATGCTTCAATTATACGATGATATTCTTTCAGTTAATCATCGTACAGAAATAGCGCGGGAATTAAGAGATGAAGATGACCTTTTTTTACTTCTATGTTTATCAGAAACTCTTGGACTTCCAAACCCTGCCTTTTATTACACATTAGAGCTTTATCCTTATATGCTTGAAAAATTTCATGAATGGCATTTACGAATGGGGATGGATAAATCTCCACTTACAGGAATACGTTGTTGTTAATGGAGGGAACAAAATGATTGGAGATAAAAAAATAGTATTTGTAGGTGGAAAGGGTGGTGTAGGTAAGTCCACGAGTGCCGCTGCATTAGCACTCATACATGCCAAACAAGGACTAAAAACGTTGCTTGTATCCACTGATCCTGCCCATAATGTAGGGGATATTTTTCATAAGTCATTAAAAAACCAAGCACTCGAGGTTTATCCCGGCTTGGAGGCAATCGAAATCGATCCAGAATTGGAATCAAGAAAATATATTAAAACAGTTAAAGAAAACATACAGGGTGTTGTCAACTCACATATGCAAGATGAGGTAAATCGGCAAATCGATGCTGCTAGTTCATCTCCTGGGGCAGAAGAAGCTGCTCTATTTGATCGCATTGTTTCAATCATCCTGGACAAAGGAAAGTATTATGATACGATTATTTTTGATACGGCGCCTACCGGACATACAATTCGACTACTTACATTACCAGAATTAATGAGTGTATGGATTGACGGAATGCTTGAGAGAAGAAAGAAGCGAAATGAGACCTATACGCAGTTATTAAATGATGGAGAACCGATTGATGATCCCATTTATAAAGTGCTACAACGTCGAAAGCAGCGCTATACAGATGTCAGGAAAATCATCTTAAACAACGAACTGACAGGATTTATTTTCATTCTTAATCCAGAACGTCTGCCGATCATTGAAACAGCAAACTCGTTGAAATTACTTGAAAGACATGAAATATCGGTCAATACTCTTTTGATTAATAAAGTTTTAGCCGAAAATATTGACGGAGAATTTTTGAAAAGACGAAAAGATAATGAACAAGAATATATCAAAATAATTGAAAAAGAATTTCCAACACAACAAAAATTTTATATCCCGTTATTTGAAACCGATATTAATTCAGTTGAATTATTAGAGGAATTTGCTGAACATATTAGAAAGAAAATTTTGAACAACACACCATAATGTTAAAAAACGACCGCTTTAACTCGAAGCGGTCGTTTTTATGCTGTTGATCGATTATCGACAAGTTCATGTTTTTCTCTTTCCATTTCTATCGCAGACACAATATATGCAAATCCATTTAATACAAAAATAACGACATTCGATTGGACCCGTTCTGTTTCCCCTAAATACGTATTCATCAAGATGATGCCGGAGTATAGAACCACAAAAAATAATGCCATTTTATTCATTACTGCCATTCGACGACAACTCCTTTGTAATTGGGATTAATAATATTCTATTTAGAAACGGGGTGTCCTATGAGCTAAAACCTAATAAACTATGTAAAAATGGATAGACGTCCTGTCATATGAGTCCAATCAAGTCGGTTACTTTCCCATATTTTATAGTATTAGTCTGAAGGGAGTGAAAACGACATGAGTGAAAATAGAAGTGAAAATAGAAATGAAAATAGAAGACGTCAAGTAATCAATGCAGAAAGAGTAATTATCAATGCTGATGAGGTTATTATCATTGAAACAAATGACAAAAGAAGACATAACAGACGTGACTTTGATAATGTAGGTGGAGTTGAAGACCGCAGACACAATCAAGAAAACGAAGTTCTTGGTGCTCAAGAAAATGAGCGTAGAAGAATGTTTCCATGGTAAATTATTAGAATCAAATGGGTGTTCCAATTCCCTGGGACACCCATTTGATAGTTATGAGTAAAATTAGTCCTTTGTTTGGAAATTTTTTCACGGATCAGGAAAGAATGTGTATAATAAGTACGGATTGTATTCAATAAGAAGGGTGGCAATGCAAGGATGAATATTACCGGATACTCGGTTGAAAAATTAAAGGATCCAACAGGAATCTTAGAAGGTGATCGCTATGAGTTCTTTTTGGATATCGAAGTTCCCGAAGAGGATGAATTATATTCTGAAAATGGAATTGAATTAAAAGTGATTTATGCGGTGGATCAGAAGGGTGAACGAATTGCCCAATATTATTTTTATGAAAGAGGTACTGAAAAAGTACTTGATTTTGAACTTGAGGAAGATGAAGAAATAACCGTGAATAATTTTTGTAAAGAACATTTAGAAGATGAAAATGAATAAATATGTCTAAAATTGTTTAATCCAATCCAATCTTTGTGTAAAATGAGAGAGTACATCATACATATTAAGCAATAAGGAGTAATGCAAAAATGGAAAAAGTACTAGTTTTTGGTCACAAGAATCCAGATACTGATACAATCTGTTCAGCAATTGCATATGCAGAACTAAAAAAGAAACTAGGTTTAGATGTGGAGCCTGTGCGCTTAGGTGAAGTAAACAGTGAAACTCAATATGCATTGAATTATTTTAAAGCTGAAGCCCCACGTTTAGTGGAAAATGTAGCAAATGAAGTTCAATCTGTTATTTTAGTGGACCACAACGAACGTCAACAAAGTGCAGAAGGACTAGAAAATGTAAAGATCAAAGAGGTTATCGACCATCACCGTGTTGCAAACTTCGAAACAAGCGATCCATTGTATTTCCGTGTAGAGCCAGTTGGTTGTACAGCAACGATCCTTAATAAACTATACAAAGAAAACAATGTTGAAATCGAAAAAGAGATTGCTGGCTTAATGTTATCAGCGATTATCTCTGACTCGCTATTATTCAAATCACCTACTTGTACTGAAGAAGATGTTCAAGCAGCACGTGAATTGGCAGAAATTGCAGGGGTAGACGCTGAAAGCTATGGTCTTGAAATGTTAAAAGCTGGTGCAAATGTTAGTGATAAGACTGCAGAACAATTGGTTTCATTAGATTCAAAAGAATTCTCAATGAATGAAAACAAAGTTCAAATTGCTCAAGTGAATGTAGTAGACCCACAGGACGTACTTTCAAGACAAAGCGAGCTTGAAGAAGTAATGAATCAACAAATTAATAATAACGGACTTGATTTATTCTTACTTGTTATTACTGACATTTTGAATAATGACTCTGTTGGCCTTGCAGTAGGAGAGAAAATAACTGCAGTAGAAAAAGCATTTAATGTTACACTTGAAAACAAAATAGCAGAATTAAAAGGTGTGGTTTCCCGTAAGAAACAGGTTGTCCCTGTTCTAACAGAAGCATTTAATAGCCTATAATAATAGTAAAGCCCCAAGAGGTTATCCCGCTTGGGGCTTTCATTATTAATAGTCATCAGCAATTAACTGTCGATCAAGATACGTTTCAATCATTTCGCTAATCTGATAAGAGACTTGAGGTAGGTCATAGTTTTCAAAGACGTGCTCGCATGAATTTTTATAGGCCATTGTTTCATCATAATGGTTCATATGCCTTTCAATATCTTCGGCACTATCCCCACGTTCTTTTTGACGTTCATGTACCGTATCACGATCAGCATACACAAAAATCCGGATCGCCTTATCTCCATACATTCGCTTCAAGAGATCGGCCCCTTCTGGGTTAAGTGTTAAGTAAACCACTTTGTGCTTCTTGAAGATTTTTACAATGTCAATTTCACGTATTCCATAAAAATGTCCATCAATCTCGACACTTTCTAGAAATTCATTTTGCTGCATCATTTGTTGAAAGGTTTCTTTACTAACAAAGTGGTAATCTTCTCCGTTGTTTTCAAAAGGGCGGGGGCTTCGAGTTGTGAATGAGGGAACGGTTTGCATATCAAATGCAGTTGCAACCATTTTGCCTAATGTTTTCCTGCCAGAACCATCTGGACCCGTATAAATAAAAATCCTCTCTTTGTCTTTTAATTTGTACATAGATTTCCTCCTTTAAGAAAAGTTTTTCACAAGAGTTTAATTTAAATATTCTGTTTTTTAATTATAGCACAAAAAATGGGTTTTAGCCTATTTAGAATGTTAATTTTTTGTATATTTTAAATATTCCTAACGATATATGACATTTATCATGTAAATCACATGACACCTATGTCTAGTGGAAATCTTTTTTCTCCTATATCATTAAAAGTGTAGAAAACTTAGTTGACATTTTGTCAGCACAATACCTAATTATTCTTAAAATCAGATTAAAAAATATGAAACGAGAAAAAAAGAAAGGAAAGATTATATGAACAAATTAGATCAGCGAAGTTTACGGAAACAAGTTGCACCATATGAAAAGTCAAACTTTAAGGCTAGTCTTTTTCAGCTTTTCAACACATTAATTCCCTATCTTGGATTATGGGTACTTGCCTATTATTCATTAAACATTTCTTATATCTTGACATTTGTATTTGGAGTGATTGCAGCAGGGTTTCTTGTTCGGATTTTTATCATTTTTCATGACTGTTGTCACCACTCATTCTTTAAAAATCGGAAGGCGAATAAAATCATTGGTACTATCTCTGGAATCTTAACATTATTTCCTTATAGTAAATGGGGACATGACCATTCCGTACACCATGCCACTAGCTCAAATCTAGATAAACGTGGTACGGGTGATATCTGGGTAATGACGGTTGCAGAATACATGGAAGCAACTCCTTGGAAGCGTCTTTGCTACAGAATTTACCGTAATCCATTTGTGATGTTTATTTTAGGACCAATTTTTGTGTTCTTAATTGAAAATCGGTTTAACAGAAGAAAAGCGAGAAAAAATGAACGTATCAACACCTATATAACTAATGCAGGAATCGTAGGATTAGCGACTATTTTATGTTTGGCGATTGGCTGGCAGTCGTTTTTAATTGTACAAGGAACGATTTTTATGGTATCTGGAATTGCGGGTGTCTGGTTATTTTATGTTCAGCATACATTTGAAGATTCCTATTTTGAGGAAGATGAAAATTGGGAATATGTTAAGGCTGCTGTAGAAGGTAGTTCGTTTTATAAGCTTCCAAAACCATTGCAGTGGTTAACAGGGAATATCGGCTATCATCATGTGCATCACCTAAGCCCACGTGTTCCGAATTACAAGCTTGAAGAGGTGCACAACCAAACAGCTCCACTTCAGCATGTACCTACCATTACGTTAAAAACAAGCTTAAAATCACTGAAATTCCGATTATGGGATGAAGATGAAAAAGTTTTTGTAGGCTATGGTAAAATAAAAGAAATGGTTGCAGACCAAAAGAATGTAAATGAAATTCCCAGCTTAGAAAAATAAGCTGGGTTTTCCTGTAGCTTATTATGATATGATACAGAAAAAACACGAATAAAATGAGGGTCTATCCTATGAAGAAATATTCACTTTTTCAAAAATGGTCGGGGGTTTCACCTTATATTTGGGCAGTCATGAGTATACTACCGTTTTATTTTATTTTTCAATCATCATCGACACCTGAAATTATCGCTGGACTCATCTTAACGGTTATCTTTTTCCTTTCATTACGATTTGCTTTTATCTCGAAAACATGGCCAGTTTATTTATGGACCTCAATCTTAATTGGGATTTCATTAACCATGTCTATACTATTTGCCTTTATTTATTTTGCTTTCTATATTGCATATTACAATGGCCATATTAAAAACCGGGTTGCTTTCTTAACGTTATACATCATACACCTTGTAGCCACAACATTCTCAATCAATTATAATCTCGTGATTCAGGATGAGGTGTTTATAACCCAATTGCCATTTAACATCATTATTTGGATTAGCGTTATTCTGTTGCCTTTTAATATTTATAATAAAAAGAAACAAGAGAAGTTAGAAGAACAACTTGAGGATGCTAACAAACGAATTGCCGAACTAGTAAAACAAGAAGAACGGCAAAGAATTGCACGTGACCTACATGATACATTAGGACAAAAACTCTCCATGATTGGTCTAAAAAGTGACTTAGCAAGGAAACTCATACAAAAAGATCCGGAAAAAGCACGACTTGAATTAATCGATGTCCAACAAACCGCAAGGACAGCATTAAATGAAGTTCGAAAAATGGTATCCCAAATGAGGGGTATTCGTATTCATGAAGAAATTGCCCGTGTAAAAGAAATACTGCGTGCAGCTGAAATTGAATTTGAGTATAAGGAAGATGAAACACTAAAGGATGTCTCATTATTCTACGAGAATATCATTAGCATGTTAATAAAAGAAGCAATTAACAATGTGGTGAAACATAGTAAAGCGACTCGGTGTACAATAGAAATCGCACAGTTTGAAGAAGAGATTCGCTTAGTCATTAAGGACAATGGGATTGGGATCATTCCAGATAAAGATGTGAACGATGGTCATGGATTACAAGGAATGAGAGAACGTTTAGAATTTGTAAATGGAAGCCTCGAAATTAGGATGAATGATGGAACGATTTTAATTATTCACATTCCAAATGTACGTAAACAGGTCGAAGTGGAGGGACTTTTATGATTCGAATCGTAATTGCGGAAGACCAAAGAATGGTCCTCGGCGCATTAGGCTCACTTTTAAATTTAGAGGACGATATGGAAGTTGTCGGTATGGCTAATAATGGGCAGGAAGCAATTTCGCTTGTGAAGGAGCTTCAACCAGATATTTGCATGATGGATATTGAGATGCCAGTTAAAACTGGACTCGAAGCTGCTGAGGAGTTGAAAAACCTGGACTGCAATGTAATCATTTTAACAACCTTCGCCCGTTCTGGATATTTTCAACGTGCACTAAAAGCTGGTGTGAAAGGCTACCTCTTAAAAGACAGCCCAAGTGACGAATTGGCTGATTCCATTCGTAGTGTGATGAGTGGTAAACGTGTATATGCTCCTGAGTTAATGGATGATTTATATGCAGATGAAAACCCGTTAACTGAACGTGAACTAGAAGTACTGGAACTTGTTGCTGATGGAAAAAACACGAAGGAAATCGCTGAAAAGCTACGAATAAAAACTGGCACTGTCCGAAATTATATTTCTACTATTTTAGACAAACTGGAAGTGAAGAATCGTATAGAAGCAATTACACAGTCAAAAGAAAAAGGTTGGTTCAAGTAGCAAATATAAAAAATTCGAATTGAAAAACTAACAGTAGAGGAATAAAATAAGTGTGCAATACATTTCGTTTTAGGGTGGAATGTTCATGGGAAACCTTGGTTTCGGAGAATTATTATTAATTATCTTTTTTGCGCTGCTTGTATTTGGACCAAAAAAGTTGCCAGAGCTCGGTAAAGCAGCAGGAACAACACTTCGAGAATTTAAAAAGGCTACAAAAGGCATCCTTGAGGATGATGATATTGAACCAAAATCAAATAAGAACTAGTTTTGGAGAGGGCGAACCTCTCTTTTTTTATTTTAGTAACAATCTTATTTGAAAAGTAGCATAGCATGTGAGAAACTATTAATGGTAAATCTTTCAATTATGAGGAGGATACATATGGTAAGAAGTCTTCAAGATACAACGACCTTACATAATGGAGTCAAAATGCCATGGTTTGGCCTAGGGGTTTTTAAAGTGCAAGAGGGTCAAGAAGTCATTGATTCTGTAAAATGGGCAATCAAGCACGGCTATAAAAGTATAGATACGGCTGCTGTATATAAAAATGAAGAAGGTGTAGGACAGGCTATTCGAGAGTCAGGTATTAATAGGGATGAGCTGTTTGTTACATCTAAGGTTTGGAACAGTGACCAGGGCTATGAATCTACACTACAAGCATATGAAACAAGCCTTCAAAAACTTGGTCTTGACTACTTAGATTTATATCTCATCCACTGGCCGGGAAAAGACAAGTATATTGAAACATGGCATGCCCTTGAAAAGCTATACAAGGACGGACGTGTACGCGCGATTGGCGTAAGTAATTTCCATGTTCATCATCTTGAAAATCTAATCAATAATTCCGAGATCAAACCAATGGTAAACCAAGTTGAATACCATCCACATCTGACACAAAAAGAATTGCATGAATTCTGTAAAAAAGAAGGAATTCAATTAGAAGCATGGTCTCCACTTAAGCGCGGAGAATTACTTAATGATCCAACTCTTATAGAAATTAGCCAAAAATACAATAAATCCGTTGTACAGGTTATTTTACGCTGGGATCTTCAAAACGACGTAGTAACGATTCCAAAATCTATTAAAGAACAAAGAATTCAAGAAAATGCTGATGTCTTTGACTTTGAACTTACACAAGAAGATATGGAAATAATCACTGCACTTAATAAAAATGACAGAATCGGTTCAAATCCAGATACAAATATGACTGATTTTGAGTGATTGTAAATAGAATCCACTCGGAATTCCGTGTGGATTTTTCACGCTCTTCTTGTATTAACTGAAATTTCCAAATACAATAACGTTATACATCATAGGTTACAGAGATTCCAAAAGATTAAGGGGTGATATTGGTGTATAAAGATTTTATCGGCAAACAATCAGTAAAAGTAAAAAATGTCGTTGAAAGAGGAGCTGTCAAGAGATTTGCAGAGGCAATTGGCGATCCTCATCCCATTTTTATGGTTGAAGAGTTTGGTAAAGCTTCTAGATATAAAACAAATATTGCACCACCGACATTTCCAAGAGTATTAGACTTCGGAAATATTGAGGGGTTCGTTTTACCTGAAAAAGGACTCATCCATGGTGAGCAGATTTACAATTATGAAAGACCATTATTAGTTGGAGAAGAGATTTATTGTTACTCAAAGGTAGAAAAATACGTGGAGAAAAAAGGATCTACAGGGTCGATGGGCTTTTTAACCATTAGTGAAAATGGGGAGGACATAAATGGGAATCTCATTTTTTCTTCTAAGCTTGTTGTTATAATTACAGAAACGGTTAGAAAGGGGATGATGGCATGAGTTCATTAACGAATATTGAAATTGGATCATCTCTTGAAAGTGTCCAGCTTCCACCCGTTTCGAGAATGGACTTAATTAAATATTCAGGTGCTTCCGGCGATTACAATCCAATCCATACCATTGATGATGAAGCACATAAAGCGGGGTTGCCTGGTGTGATCGCACATGGCATGTGGACAATGGGGAACCTTGCAAAGCTTTTTACACCATTTTACGAGGAAGGTTTTATCAAAACCTATTCAATCCGATTTCGGAATATGGTGTTTTTAGATGACGTGATCACACTTAAAGCAACATTAAAAAGAATAGACGAAAACAATCTAATCTTTGATGTTGTTGCGGTAAACCAACATGAAAAAGATGTAATCAAAGGTAGTATCGTGTATCAAAAATATGCTTAAACCTTTAACATGGTAGATTACTACTATAGTAATATACTAAAATTTACCAAATTCATTGACATTTGGATTGGCTGACCATTACAATAAAAGTAGTTAATAGATAATAGGAAAATTCAGAAATTAGAGGTTCTTAGTTATGAGTCAAAAAATAGCAATTGGTAAAATTGCTGTACTACTTGCAACCTTAACCGAAGATGAAATGCAATTTTTTTCTCGTTCATTACAGGATATTAAATACTGTCAAGGAAAAGTTGGTTCGATGAATATGCAGAAGGTGATTGCTGCTGTTGAAACAGCCGCTAAGCGTCATGGCCTTATTCATGAGTCACAATACCGTGAAACCCATGCCCTGTACCATGCAATTATCGAAGGAATCGAAGGAGTTACAAGAGGGCAAACGGCAATCGGCGAAATCAGTCGGACAGTGGGTCTTCGTTTTGCAATCGTTAGAGGGACACCTTATACAAATGAGGAAGAAGGCGAATGGATTGCAGTGGCCTTTTATGGAACAATTGGTGCTCCTATTAAAGGGCTTGAACACGAAACCATTGGTCTCGGAATCAATCATATTTAAAACGATAATTCAATGTTTACATTGCCTATAGTCCTTTAGTTAATAGGAGGCGATGATGGTATCTCTATGCCATTATCGCCTCTTTTCTTTTTTATGACTCATTTACTAGAACACGTAATGGACACATAAATAGTTAGGGGGATGCGTATGGTTGAGTTAACAGGACAGTCGTTAACATTAGAACAAGTCAAACGGATTTGTTATGACTATGAGCAAGTAACCATAAGTAAAGAATCACTTCAAAAAGTAGTACAGAGTCGTAAAGCGGTTGAGAAAATAGTGACTGATAAAAAAACCATCTATGGAATCAATACAGGATTTGGAAAATTTAGTGATGTCATCATTGCCGATGATGATGTAAATGATCTGCAGCTTAATTTAATTCGCTCTCATGCCTGTGGAGTTGGCGAACCTTTCCCTGAAGTTGTTTCACGCGCCATGGTTTTACTTCGGTTGAATGCACTACTGAAAGGTTTTTCGGGGATTCGTCCTGTCATTGCTGAAAGTCTAGTAACTTTATTAAACATGAAAATACATCCAGTTATTCCACAGCAGGGTTCACTTGGGGCTTCTGGAGATTTAGCTCCACTTTCACATTTAGCCCTTGTTCTTCTAGGAGAAGGTAAAGTGCATTTCAACGGAAAGATTTTTGCGACACAGGATGTTCTTTTGAAAGAGGGAATTCAGCCAGTTGTTCTGCAGGCAAAGGAAGGTCTTGCACTCATTAATGGTACCCAAGCAATGACTGCAATGGGTGTGGTCAATTGGTTAGAAGCCACACAGCTAGCTCTACAAAGTGATATGATTGCAGCTTTAACACTTGAGGGTCTTGAAGGAATTATTGATGCCTTTCATCCTGCTATACATGAGGCACGTGGATATCAACAGCAAATGGATGTAGCTAAGAGAATTCGTGACTTCTTATCAGGAAGTCAATTGATTACAAGGCAAGGAGAAAAGCGAGTGCAGGATGCCTATTCATTACGATGCATTCCACAAGTGCACGGAGCTTCCTGGCAGGCATTAGACTATGTAAAAGAAAAGCTAGAAATTGAAATGAATGCAGCTACTGATAATCCGTTAATTTTTGAAGATGGAAACTTGGTTATTTCAGGCGGAAACTTCCATGGACAGCCTATCGCCATTGCGATGGATTTTATGAAAATTGCAGTTGCGGAGTTTGCTAGTATTTCTGAGCGCCGAATCGAAAGACTTGTGAACCCACAGCTAAATGATTTGCCACCGTTTTTAAGTGCTCAACCTGGTTTACAATCGGGAGCAATGATTATGCAGTATGTGGCTGCATCACTCGTATCTGAGAATAAAACACTCGCCCATCCTGCAAGTGTAGACTCCATCCCATCTTCAGCCAACCAGGAGGATCATGTGAGTATGGGGACTATCGGGTCACGCCATGCCTATCAAATTATACAAAATGTACGACGAGTTTTAGCGATTGAATGTATTTGTGCTTTGCAGGCAGTCGAATATCGTGGCACACACAAAATGTCACCCGTTACTCTTGCCTTTTATAAAGAAGCAAGAAAGATTGTTCCGTCGATAACTGAAGACCGTATCTTCGCTGAAGATATAGAGAAGGTAACAGAGTGGCTTAAAAAAAATAATCTAGTGTGGACAGCCAATCTAGTACTAATTAGAAATTAACTTTGAAAGGGGAATAAACCGTGTCAATTCAAAATCGTGTCGTACATGTAAAAAAAGGAACAGACCTTGAGTGTAAAGGGTGGGAGCAGGAAGCTGCATTACGAATGCTATATAACAATTTAGATCCTGCTGTTGCGGAGAAACCAGAAGAACTTGTTGTGTACGGTGGTATTGGAAAAGCCGCAAGAAATTGGGAAGCTTTTGATGCAATTGTATCTACTCTTCGTCGTTTAGAAAATGATGAAACCCTGTTAATTCAGTCTGGAAAACCAGTCGCAGTGTTTAAGACGCACAAGGGCGCACCACGTGTTTTACTTTCAAACTCTGTTCTTGTACCGAAATGGGCAAACTGGGAGCATTTCCATGAGCTTGATAAAAAGGGCTTAATGATGTATGGCCAAATGACAGCAGGAAGCTGGATATATATCGGTTCCCAAGGGATATTACAAGGAACCTATGAAACTTTCGCTGAAGTTGCACGCCAGCATTTTAACGGATCATTAAAAGGAACAATTACTCTTACTGCTGGATTAGGCGGGATGGGTGGTGCTCAGCCACTTGCAGTTACCATGATGGGTGGTGTTTGCATCGCAGTGGATGTTGACAAGTCTCGTATTCAAAAACGTATTGATACGAAGTATTGTGATCGAATCACAAATTCAATTGATGAAGCGATTAAGTGGGCCCTGGAGGCTAAACATAACGGAGATGCCTTATCAGTTGGATTGATTGGAAATGCAGCCCAAGTGCATCATGAAATCCTGAAGCGCAATATCCAAATTGATGTGACGACTGACCAGACTTCTGCTCATGATCCGTTAAATGGGTATGTTCCAGAAGGATATTCTATTGAAGAAGCAAATAAATTGCGTGCGGAAAACCCTAAGAAATATATTGAATTATCATCTGCCTCCATGGCAAAGCATGTTCGAGCAATGCTAGAATTTCAACGTAGAGGAACCGTAACATTTGACTATGGAAACAATATTCGTCAAATAGCAAAAGACGAAGGTGTTAATCATGCATTTGACTTTCCTGGCTTTGTTCCTGCATACATTCGTCCATTATTCTGTGAAGGGAAAGGACCATTCCGCTGGGCTGCTCTATCCGGTGACCCGCAAGATATTTATCGAACAGATGCCTTAATTCAGGAACTACTCCCTGAAAACAAAGCATTGCTTCGCTGGATAGAAATGGCACAGGAAAAAGTGGAGTTCCAAGGGCTTCCAGCTCGAATATGCTGGCTTGGATACGGGGAACGTGTAAAAATGGGTCTTGCCATTAATGAATTGGTCCGAAAAGGTGAATTGAAAGCACCAATAGTAATTGGTCGGGATCACCTAGACTGCGGTTCTGTTGCTTCACCAAACCGCGAAACGGAAAGCATGAAGGATGGTAGTGATGCGGTAGGTGACTGGGCTATATTAAATGCTTTAATTAATGTGGCCGCTGGTGGTTCATGGATATCTGTCCATCATGGTGGTGGAGTCGGGATGGGCTATTCACTACATGCAGGAATGGTTGTGGTTGCTGACGGAACAGATTTAGCAGAAGAACGACTCCGTAGAGTCCTTACAACTGATCCGGGCATGGGTATTGTACGCCATGCGGATGCCGGTTATGAAAAGGCGATTGAAGTCGCAAAGGAAAAGGGAGTCGATATCCCAATGTTGTAAGACTATCAAACTATCAGGAAAGGAGAGGTAACATGCAGTACGATTTACTCATTCACAATATTGGACAATTGATTTTACCAAAAGAAACAACTAAACCCCTAAAAGGGGAAGAAATGAAGCAGCTTACTGTTAAAGAAAACGCTGCCTTGGCAATCAAGGATGGGAAAATAACGTGGATCGGAACAAATGTTGAAGCCAATCACTTACAAACGAAAGAAATTCTTGATGCACAGCAAAAAGTGGTATCTCCTGGACTTGTCGACCCTCATACCCATTTGGTGTTCGGTGGGTCCCGTGAAAAAGAGCTTGCATTAAAGCAAGCGGGTGTTCCCTATCTTGAAATCCTTGCAAAAGGTGGAGGCATTTTATCAACCGTTGAGGCAACAAGAAGGGCAACAGAGGAAGAACTATATGAAAAGGCATCCTTCCATCTAAAACGCATCATTTCATACGGAGTGACAACGTTGGAGGCTAAAAGCGGTTATGGTTTAGATCGAGAAACTGAACTAAAACAACTAAAAGTAGTTAAAAAACTAAACGAAAATTACCCAATATCAATCATTTCAACCTTTTTAGGACCACACGCCATTCCTCCAAACTACAAAGGGAAAGAATCTAAATTCTTGGAAGAAATGGTTCAGCTCCTTGATACTGTTAGTGAAGAAAACCTTGGAGAGTTCGCTGATATTTTTTGCGAAACCGGTGTATTCACGACACAGCAATCAGAGTATTTTTTACAAAAAGCAAAGGAAAAGGGTTTTGGCTTAAAAATTCACGCTGATGAGATTGATTCATTAGGGGGAACAGAGTTAGCTGTTAAACTGGGTGCAACAAGTGCCGACCACCTAGTGGCTGCATCCGATGAAGCAATAACTATGCTTTCCAACAGTAATACTGTTGCTGTTTTGTTACCTGGAACAACTTTTTATCTTGGTAAGGACAGCTATGCTCGTGCTCGAAAAATGATTGATGAAGGTGTAGCTGTTGCTCTTGCAACTGATTTTAATCCTGGGAGCTGCGTAACTGAAAACTTACAACTTATCATGTCACTTGCTGCCCTAAAATTACGAATGACACCAGAAGAAATTTGGAATGCAGTTACTGTCAATGCCGCATTTGCAATCGGTAAAAGTGAAGAAGCTGGAACACTTACAATCGGTCAAAACGCAAATTTTGTCCTATGGGATATTCCGAATTATATGTACCTTCCATACCATTTTGGTGTTAACCATACAAATAGTGTTTATGTGAATGGTAAAAAAGTGTGGGGGAGAAACGATCATGTCTGATTTTCATTTTCTCACACCTGGTCAAACTGCCATTTTTAAAGATCAATATGTAACGAAAGTAACAGAATGCATAAATGCATATCAAAATGGAACCAACGCTTACATCGGTATGATCGGTCTTCCGGCATCAAAGTCATCAATCTCACCATCGTTCGCAGCAGACGCACCTAAAACGATACGAAACGCATTGAACGCGTATTCAACATATTCAGGGGAAAAAAACAAAGATTACAAAGACACATCAATTTTAGACTTTGGTGATGTTCTGACCCATCCCACAAATCTTGAAGAAACCACGGAACGTTTGTATGTAAGTGTCAAAGAAATGCTGCAAACCAATTCATGTAATAAGTATATCATGCTAGGTGGCGATCACGGTGTGAGCTATCCATCGATTCGTGCCTTTAAGGAATATTACGGAAGAGTCGGCGTCATCCAATGGGATGCCCACCATGATGTACGAAATTTAAAGGATGGTGGACGAACAAATGGTACACCTTTCCGAAGTTTGCTCGAGGGTGGCTTTCTAAACGGAGAAGATCTTACCCAAATTGGAATTCGAGACTTTGCAAATGCACGTGAATATCATCTATATGTAAAAAACAAAGGAGTCACAGTGTACACAATGGATGATGTGGACCGCATTGGAATTGTTCCTATCATTGAAAAAGAGGTAGAACGACTATCGCAAAAGGTTGATGTTATCTATTTATCAGTAGATATGGACGTGGTTGATCAAGCATTTGCACCGGGTTGTTCTGCGATTGGACCTGGTGGTTTGACATCAAGAGAGCTTCTTTCAAGTATTACAGCAGCTGCAGACCATCCCAAAGTGAAAGCTATGGATATTGTTGAAATAGACCCGTCTAAAGATATTCGCGATATCACAAGTAGACTTGCCGCCCATGCAATGCTACGATTTATGTATACGTAATTAGAGAATACTATTTGTAAAAGGAGATGATCATAACATCTCCTTTTCTCATGTGAAGAAAAGGGGTATCACTATGAAAGAACATATCATAGGAGTTTTTAATCAAATTGAAACGGAATATGCCATCAAAATTCTCTATGCATGTGAAGTAGGGAGTCGAACCTGGGGTATTTCATCCGAAGATAGTGACTATGATGTGCGTTTTATTTATATTCATAAAACCGATTGGTATCTTTCGATTGATCAAAAGCGAGACGTGCTTGAAATTCCGAAACACGATAAAGTAAACATTTCGATAAACCCTTTAGTGGACATGAGTGGTTGGGAGCTTACAAAGGCATTGCGTCTATTTCGCAAATCAAATCCGGGACTTTTAGAATGGTTACATTCAAATATCATTTATTCCCAAACTCATTCCTTCGTTGAAAAGATGCAACAACTTGAGCCGCAAATTTTTTCACCAAATACTTGTATCTATCACTACGTCAAAATGGCAAAGGGAAATTTTAAAACCATCCAGGAGAAAGAACCGAATATAAAAACCTATATGAATGTAATCCGACCACTTTTAATGGCTAAATACATTCAAAAGTACAATCGCATGGGCAAACTTGATATGAATAGCTTAATAAAAGAAATCTTGCCCAATGACGCATTAAAAACAAACATTGAAAACATGATGAAATTAAAATCAAAAGGCCAAAATCTAAAAGAACATAACTTATTAGTTGATACGTTTATTGATGAGCAATTTACAAACTTAAATCAAAATTTTTCTAAACCTAAACGCAATATATCAGATCCTACACCCCAACTTAATCAGCTCTTTCGAGAGACATTAACAAAAACATGGGATGATAACTAATTATATTTTTACGACACCCATTATTCAAATATCCCCTTGAATAACTGACAAGTCAGTTATATACTATATTCAAATGAATACTTTAATGAGGGGATATAAATGTCTAAAAAGGATACCTGTGAAATTTATTGTTATGACGAAGAGAAGGTAAATCGAATACAGAATGAGTTAAAAAAAGTTGATATCTTAAATGTAGCCCAATTGTTCAAATCTATAGCGGATGAAAATAGGGCCAAAATCGCATTTGCTTTAACTAGAGATGACGAATTATGTGTATGCGACATAGCAAATGTAATTGATGTTACAGTTGCAAATGCTTCACACCATCTTCGGACACTTCATAAACAAGGTGTTGTAAAATACAGGAAAGAAGGAAAGTTGGTCTTTTATTCTTTAGATGATGATCATATTAGACAATTATTAAAAATTGCCCTCGCTCATAAAGAAGAGGTGAAAAATGATGTCTGAACAGGCTACAAAGACTTACCGTGTTCAAGGCTTTTCCTGAGCTGGCTGTGCAAAGACGTTCGAAACGAACGTGAAACACCTGGATGGTGTTACAGATGCTAATGTAAACTTTGGTGCGTCAAAAATCACGGTAACTGGTCATACAACAATTGAAGAACTTGAAAAAGCAGGTGCTTTTGAAAATTTAAAGCTCCGAGACGAGCATGAAAAAGCAGCACCGCAAATCCCATTTTGGAAACAAAAACAAAATATTAAAGTCTATATATCTGCCGTTTTTCTCTTTGTGAGTTGGCTTTTAGCGGAAACTTATGGAGAAGGACATATGACTTCAACAATCGGCTATGCTGCAGCTATTATCATCGGTGGCTATACACTGTTTCAAAAGGGATTTAAAAATATAGTTCGTTTCAATTTTGACATGAATACTCTCATGACAGTAGCCATAATTGGTGCGGCCCTTATTGGAGAATGGGGTGAAGGGGCAACTGTTGTGATATTATTTGCAATAAGCGAAGCACTGGAACGTTATTCAATGGACAAAGCCCGAAAATCAATTGAGTCATTGATGGATATAGCACCAAGTGAAGCATTGATCCGTCGTGGAACTGAAGAAAAGTTGATTCATGTCGAGGATATTCAAATCGGGGACATCATGATTGTGAAGCCAGGCCAAAAGATTGCCATGGATGGAATCGTCATGAAGGGTAACTCTTCCATTAATCAAGCTTCGATAACTGGTGAAAGTGTTCCAGTTAGCAAAACAATAGATGATGAGGTGTTTGCTGGAACTCTGAATGAAGAAGGGCTTCTTGAAGTCAGAGTAACGAAACGAGTTGAAGATACAACAATAGCAAAAATCATTCATTTGGTTGAGGAAGCACAAGCTGAACGTGCCCCTTCTCAAGCCTTCGTGGATAAGTTCGCGAAATACTATACACCTGCAATTATCGTCTTAGCTACTTTAATTGCTGTTATTCCTCCACTGTTCTTTGGAGCAAGTTGGAGCGAATGGATTTATCAAGGATTGGCTGCCCTTGTCGTAGGATGTCCATGCGCCTTAGTCGTATCTACCCCAGTTGCAGTTGTAACTGCAATAGGTAATGCTGCACGACATGGTGTATTGATCAAAGGTGGTATTTACCTCGAGGAAGCAGGATCACTTAAAGTTATTGCATTTGACAAAACGGGTACATTAACAAAAGGAGTTCCAGCTGTAACTGATATCATTTCTTATGATGAGAATGAGCAAAAATGGCTGACATTTACTGCTGCCATTGAAAAAGGCTCCCAACACCCACTTGCTGCAGCTATCCTTAAAAAAGCTGAGACTCTTCCTTATAATGATGTAAAGATAGAAGATTTCCGATCTATTACAGGTAGAGGTGTAAAAGCTATAATTGGTGAAGAAGTATATTATGTTGGTAGTCCTGCTCTATTTGAAGAGGTGCACAATGGTAGTTTAAAAGAAAAACAAGATCAGATTGTTGAAATGCAAAATCAAGGAAAAACGGTAATAATCTTAGGAACTGAGGAAAAAATTCTTTTACTCATCGCGGTAGCTGATGAATTAAGGGAATCATCAAAAGAGGTCATTCGCAACTTACATGAAGCAGGCATTGAAAAAACGATTATTCTCACCGGTGATAATCAATTAACAGCAAATGCGATTGGAAACGAAGTGGGTGTATCTGAAATTAAAGCGGATTTACTTCCTGAAGACAAACTAGCTTCTATAACAGAGCTTCAAGCAAACTACCAAAATGTTGCGATGGTTGGAGATGGGGTCAATGATGCTCCAGCACTAGCTGCTGCGACTGTTGGTGTTGCGATGGGAGGAGCCGGAACAGACACAGCACTTGAAACAGCTGACATTGCTTTGATGTCTGATGACCTTCGAAAATTGCCATTTACAATTAAATTAAGTCGCAAAGCATTATGGATAATAAAACAAAACATCACTTTTTCATTAGCAATAAAAGCATTAGCTTTGTTATTGGTTGTCCCAGGTTGGCTTACACTTTGGATCGCTATTTTTGCTGATATGGGCGCAACTCTACTTGTTACATTAAACAGCTTACGACTATTAAAGGTTAAGGAACAGGGGTAACATCGTTATCCCTTTTTTTATGCGATTTTTTCATCAGAATCTTCTTCTATTTTCTTAAAATGAGTATGCCGGACGTCCCAATAATATACTCTAGGGAGTCCCCAATGATGCCAGTATTCATGAACCAGAGTTACCCCAATAAATAAAATCATCTGAAGATCTAATTGTTTCAATCATATCACCCCTTAAAACAATATACGGGTGATGGCGGTTGTCCAATAACCGGCGTTTTATCCAAAAGTTCAAAAAAAGAAAAAACCCGTTCCAAAAAGTCAAACCTAGGAACAGGTCAAATATGTACCGGTACGAAAATTTGTAACTTAACTATTATTTGTTTTTGCGCTTTTCGCGAGCCGCTTTCTTTCTTGCCTTTTTACTCATGCCTTGCTCTGCACCAAATTCCGTGTCCATACTATTTGCTCCTGTTTGTAGCTGGTTATTTTTATTTTTGTTCGCCATTCACCTTACCTCCTTTCATTTCTCAAAAATGCGCTGTATACAATTTTTCCTATATTTTACAGCGTTATCTATATATTGGATAAAAAAACAGAAAAATATACAAATTTCGACAAAAAGCTGTTTTAAAACTCCATTTTTAGTAAAATAATTAACATATTGTATATAGAAGGGATTTTGAAAACATGACAACCTATCTTGTAATTGGTGCTGGGATTCTTGGCGCTTCAACAGCCTATCATCTTGCTAAAGCAGGTGCACAAGTAACTATTGTCGACCGACAAGACCAAGGACAAGCCACTGACGCCGCCGCGGGTATCGTCTGTCCGTGGTTATCCCAACGTAGAAATAAGGCTTGGTACAATTTAGCGAAAGCGGGTGCAAGATACTACGAAACATTAATAGGTGAACTTGAGGCATTGGGCGAGACAAACACTGGCTATAAAAAGGTTGGAGCAATCAGTCTACATTTTAATGAAAACAAGCTTGATAAAATGGAAGAGCGAGCCCACACTCGTCGGGAAGACGCTCCTGAAATTGGAGAAATTACACGTTTGACTTCTGCTGAAACAACAGAACTGTTTCCGCCTTTATCCAATCAATACGCTGCGGTACACGTAAGTGGTGCTGCAAGAGTAAATGGACGTGAACTCCGAAATGCCTTAATTCGCGCAGCCAAACAATTTGGTGGATTAGAGCGAAAAGGAAGTGCTACGTTAGTAAAAGAGGATGGCAACGTAATTAGTGCTAAAATAGAGGATGAAGTTTTAAGAGCGGATAAAATCATCGTAACAGCAGGTGTTTGGGCGAAAGAATTACTAACATCACTCGACATCGAATTTCTAGTCACCTCACAAAAGGCACAAATTGTCCATTTAGGTCTTGAAAATACAAACACTGACAGTTGGCCAGTCGTTATGCCACCAAATGATCAATACATTTTAGCATTTGATGAGGGAAGAGTGGTTGTGGGTGCAACACATGAAAATGATAAAGGAATCGATTATCGAGTAACCGCAGGTGGCCTTCATGAAATTTTTGATAAAGCATTACATACTGCTCCAGGTTTGTCGGAAGGAACAGTTATAGAAACAAGAGTTGGATTTCGACCGTTCACTCCAGAATTTTTACCTGTAATTGGAGTTATGCCAAGCTATGAAAACATTTTTGTTGCTAACGGTCTCGGTGCGTCAGGTTTGACTGTAGGTCCATTTTTAGGTGGTGAATTAGCGAAGCTTTCTATGGGAAAACCGCTCGAAATCGACTTGAATCTATATGACATAAAAGGAGCAATTAAACCTCAATAGTGTAATAAAGTTTTTGCCAGATTCCTTAAAAGGGATTTGGCTTTTTAAAAATTCAACCACCCACTAACTAGAAAAAATTTCTAAAATAATACAGAAAAACTTCCAGAATAATGTTAAAATAGGCGATATTAGGATTTGATTACATAATAGGGGGATGGCAGATTGAATACAAAATTTTCACAGCCTAAGGGGTTTGGGGAAATCCTTGACCTCACTTTTAGTTTGAGCAAAAAACGGTTTCGGGACTTTTTTACGATTTTACTCATTTTTATGGGACCGGTATTCATACTTGAGGCGCTCATATTATTTGCATCGGGAACAAGCTTTTTTAGAGAAGTCGGTCCTGGTGATGACTGGATCTCTCAAATCGCGAATAGCTTTGATGAGACAGTTGTTGCCGAAAATATAGGATTGGGCGGGGCTTTAGGAACAATGTTTATCGGTATTATAGGCTTGGCTTTATTCCCTGTTGCCGAAGCTGCACTTCTAATTGCATTAAATCATATCCGCAAGAATGAGGAATATACAATCAGTTCGGTGATTAAAAAAGCTTTTTCACGATTTTGGGCTATGCTTGGAAGTAATATAGTGTTTGTTCTAATTGTCTTTGGGTTCATCTTTGTTTCCATTTTAATTATAGTTCCTATTGGTATTTACGGTGCCATTGCGATTAACATAATCGGGGTTCTCTTCGCGATAGTATTAGGATTGGGGTTATTTGTTGGACTCGGTTATTTACTGACACGCTGGGGCTTTTATTTTGGTTCGGTTGTACTAGACTATGAATCTCCTGGATTGTCAAGAAGTTGGCATCTTTCTAAGAAACGAGGTTGGATTCTTTTTGGTCTATATATTGTTTTCTTTTTAATTATTAGCGCGATTAGCTTTGCAGTTGAGGCGACATTTAGCATCTTTTTAGGAAATAGTGTTCTACTATCTTTAATTGTTAATTTTACATCTATTTTTACTACGTTACTTTTTGCAGTTGGGTATGGTGTGATGTACCTTGATGCGAAGGTTCGACATGATGCTGAGGATTTGGATGAAATGATTGAGGGGTTTAATGAACCAAGATAAGTGGTGATCAACTATGGGACAAATGAATGAAGCAAGGGACCGGATAGAAGAAATTCTAAATGGAAAAGAATATCGAATTTACCATGATGAATCAAGGAACGTGTTTCAAGAATGGTGGGAGCAAATAAAAGAATGGCTGGCTGATTTTATCGAAAATTTATTTCCCGCAATTGAATCTGGGAGCGATGCTGCAGAAGTGGTGCTCATCCTTATCATTCTTGGAGCTCTTTTGCTATTAGGTATTGCGGTCTTTTTGCTTGTACGAAATAAAAGGAGAAATACAAAGTTAAGTAAACATAAGCCCCTTCATTCAACTCAAGAACTAAATTGGACATATCATAAGCATTTACAAGAGGCTTTAAAACATGAAAAAAATCAGGATTTTTCACCTGCGACTAGGCATCTATTTTTGGCACTTCTCCTATTTTTCCATGATAAAGAGTGGTTAGAGGCGAAATTATGGAAAACAAATTGGGAGTATTATGACGAACTCCGTAAAGTAAAACAGGCTTGGGCCGATGAATTTTATGATTTAGCATTGGTGTTCGATGAGGTTGCATATGGAGAATATGAGATTGATCGAGTAGAATACAATCATTTTCGAGAAAAAGCCTTTGCTTGGATAGAACACCCAGAAGGAGGAAAGGAGAAGCAACATGCAAAACCGTAAAATATGGATTACCTTAATTGGGCTCATCGCGCTCCTTCTCTTTCTAACGTATTTTATTGATTCATATAACCCAAAGGTGTATCCACATTATGCATCTGATTCTCCTTCTCCAACCGGTGTAAAAGCGATTTATACATATTTAAACGATGAGCATAAGGTTAAAAGATGGTCACATTCACCAAACCTTCTTACCAACCAAGATGCAAATCAAGTTCTAATAATGGTGGAACCTTATTTCACTCCAGAACAGGAAGAAGTACAGGGGTATCTTGATTTTATAGAGGCTGGAAACAAAATTATTTTGTTTAAATCCAATCCACGAGGGATGTTTGATATTAAAACCCTTCCAGTAGAAACCAACCCTTTTAATGAGGAAGCAATTACCATCGAAAACAAAGATGGGAAAGAATTTGATGCATTTTTCCAAGCCGGAAATAGAATCATTCCTAGTGAAAGAGAAACGGTACTTTTAGAAGATGATGTTGGCGTATTAGCAACAAGTCAAAAAATAGGGAAAGGTGAACTCATCACAACCATTTCACCAGAGTGGATGTTGAATGGCAATCTATTAAACTATGATCATATTCCACTAGTATTATCATTGATTGAAGATAAAGATGTTTCCGTTTATTATTTTGATGAATATGTTCACGGAACGAAAAATGCCTCTACAGTTACAACCTTATACCCTGCTTGGTTTTTAGTGTTACTTTTACAAGGTGGAATTATCGTTATACTATGGGTTTGGTACAAAGGTAAACGGTTTGGACCAATTATTGTTCCCCGCGAAGAAACGGTCCGATTTAGTGACGAAAGTATTCGAGCATTGAGCGCATGGTATTTGAGAGGGCGCTACTACCATGAATCTATAAATATACAAGCAGATTACGTGAAGCAGCTTTTACAGGAAAAATGGGGAATTCCATTTCAGCGGGATTGGTCGGACCTTTCTACAAAATTGATTCAACGAGGGACTGGAAAAAATGAAAGGGAAATTAAACGATATCTTGATGACCTCACAAAAATAGTAAAGACTGAAAAACTATCCAAACAAGATTATTTGTTATGGTCAAATAAATTAGATGAATTACGAAAAGAGGTGGAGAAAGGATGAGATCGGAACTTGCATCCTTACTAGAGAAATATGAACAACGAATATTAGGTCAAAATATGAATCTCAGGCTTTTACTTTCTGCCATTCTAGCTGGCGGTCATGTCTTGATTGAAGGTGTTCCTGGAACCGGAAAAACACAAATGGTACGAACTCTCGCCACTTTACTTAGTGGAGATTTTAATCGAATCCAGTTTACACCAGATCTTTTACCAAGTGATATTACAGGAAGTATGATTTACAACATGAAGGAAGGTCGTTTTGAAACATTAAGAGGACCCGTTTTTACTAATATCCTTTTAGCTGATGAAATTAACCGTACACCGGCTAAAACCCAAGCAGCCTTGTTAGAAGCCATGGAAGAAAAACAGGTTACAATTCAAGGTGAGACATACAAGTTACCTGAGGTATTCTTTGTTGTAGCCACACAGAACCCTATTGAATTTGAGGGAACTTACCGATTACCAGAGGCTCAACAGGACCGTTTTTTATTTAAACTTTTTATTGATTTCCCAGCATTTGCTGAAGAAAAAAATGTTGTGAAACAAGTAGTTGAACAAATATTTAATAAAGAAACAGCATCTAGTATTCTTGATCTAAACACCTTTTTATCCATACGCAATGAAATTGAGAAAGTTATTTTGGGTGACGGTGTTCTCGATTATATCATGCAAATTGTACGGAAAACGAGGGAATCTGAAGCCATTCGATTTGGAGCAAGCACAAGGGCTGCTATTTCGATGGCGAAGGCGGCACAGGCGTGGGCGTATTTGGCTGGTCGAGATTATATCACACCAGATGATGTGAAATTGATTTCAAAGCCTGCGTTAAGGCATAGGATTCAGTTATCTCCACATGCAGAATTGGAGGGAATCACCATTGACGAAATCATTGAAGAGCTTGTGGGATCGGTTCCTGTTCCTCGATAGGGGGATACTGCCTACAACGAGGTTGATTTTAGTTTTACTATTTCTTTCGATCGGGTTTTTGGTGTTATCATCATTTGAGTTATCATGGGGACTGATCTTTGGTCTTAATCTATTTGTTCTTTTTGGTAGTTTAGTTGACTTATTTTTTTCACCAAGAAAAAAGTATTTATCTGCCGTTCGAAAATTACCGTCTGAAGTGGAGAGAGGACTTCCAACTCAGATTGAGGTTGAAATTTCCAACAATTCCACATATGGTCTTTCCTATCGATTAGTAGATGGTATTCCAGATTCATTTACGAATTCCTTTCCTATCAAAGGAAAGATTTCAGGTGAGACGACTTCACGAATCACTTACCAAATAGAAGCAATGGAACGCGGTGATTATCATATTAAAAAGCTATATTTTCGATACAAGAGTGTACTTGGTTTATGGGAAAAACAACTCACTTTAACCATAGAAGACCAAGTAAAAGTAATTCCTGATCTCTCAGAAACTAGGCAATACCTTGAAAATGCACAGAAATTCTTGTTGTATGAAGGTGTAAAAATTCGCAAGCAACAAACCGGAACAGGCGAGTTTTCTAAAATCAGGAGTTATGTGGTCGGTGATGATCCGCGAACAATCAATTGGAGACAAACTGCTAAGTTACATGAAGTCATGACAAATGAGTATGAACCAGAACATGGAAAGTATATTACGATATTACTTGATTGTGGCAGAATGATGGGTGCTGAGTTAGAAAAGGGGAATCGTCTTGAAAGAGCGATTGAATCAGCAATTACTGTAGCGACAGCAGCTCTTCAAAATGGAGATTATGTATCCATGCTAGCTTTTTCAACAGATGTAAAAGTTTTTGTCCCAGCCGGAAAAGGGATCACACATCTTCAAACGATTTTACAAGCGATATACAATCTTAAAGTAGATGCAGTTGAATCCAATTATGGGGCTGTTTTATCTTATTTAGAAACCGTCCAAAAGAAGCGGAGTCTGCTTTTAATGTTTAGTGATGTACAAACGTTCGTTCGAGAAGAAAGTGCGTTGATTTATTTACGAAAATTACGAAAACGGCATTTTTTTCTAATGATTGGTGTAGAGGATGAAACTCTAAACCAGAGGATTAAGGAGAAGCCAACAACTATTCAAAAAGCGATGCTAAAAAGTATGGCACAGCAGCAAACGCTTGTAAAAAAGAGAGAAAAACAAAAATGGGAAAACCAAGGCCTCATGATGGTAGAGGCCAAGGAGGATAAGTTAGCAGTTACAGCCGTTTCCTATTATATTGATATTATGAATCGGAATTTGCTGTAGCTTCTTTTCTCATTAAAAAGAGTTTCCCAGTCAAGATATAGAAGATTAACCCAATTACTGTAATGAATGCAACGGCGTATTTGGCTTCAAGCGAAATAGTCGCAGGTGTGATGAAGCCTTCGATGATACCAGCAATGACAAATAACGGTATAGTGCCTAAAAGTAGTTGAACAGAGCGTTTCGCCTGTATTTTTAGCTGATAACCTCTAGTGTATGGACCTGGGACTAGCAGCTTGTATCCCATTAACAGTCCAGCTCCACCTGCTATAAATATAGCCGTAAGCTCGATCATCCCATGTGGGACGATATATGCCCAAAAATCATACGTTTTTCCATAATGCCAAAACAAACCAGCCAAGGCACCGACGATGATACCGTTGTAGATTAAAATATAGACGGTTAACAACCCAAAGGTTATTCCACTAGCGAACGCAAGGATCGCAACTTGAATATTATTTGTCATGATACTTGCTGACATGAGGGGTGAATCAACTCCACCATCTTGACTACCCAAATAGTCTGGATCAACACCTTGAGCTATTTCTGCAGGCAAAATAGAAAACATATGGAGTGGATCCTGTAGGACTGAAAAAAAGCTACCAACGGCACCTAAAGAAAACAAAACAAAAGCAACAACTACAAATTTCCATTGCTCAAGTAAGAGTCCGATAAATTTCGTACTAAAGAAATAGCGAATTTGTTGAAAGCTTGAAACCTGATCTTTATACAAAAGATTATGTGCCTTTGACACAAGACCGTTTAAATAAGGAGTAATCTCCTCATTTGGAAAATAGGTTTGACTATAGGAAAGATGCCCTGCGCATTTTTGGTACAGTCTATGAAACTCGTTAACTTCGTTGCTGCTATGAGATTTTTTACGCTTATTCAAAGTAAATATCACTTGCTCAAGCTGCTTCCACTCATCTCGGTGCTGTTTGACAAATTGTTTCATGTTCAATGTCTAATCACCTCTTGAAATAGCAATAACCTTATTATAGTAATTTTAGAGAAAAATAGAAACTACGAATGTAAAAAACAACCAGAACAGGAGGATCTTTTTTGAGTCAAGAACAGACTAATATTAAAACACCTGAGTATGTTTCCATTCAATTTCAGCTAGCAGGTGTAGGTAGCCGGGCCGCTGCTTTCTTACTTGATACACTAATATTGTCAATTTCAAGTTTGCTTATTTTACTTACTTTATTGCTTATTTTACACGGAGTATCCGATTTTTGGTTGCTTGGTGAAGCGTTTTTTTCTGGACCAGTAGCCATTGCCATTATATTGTTATTTCTATTGAACTGGGGTTATTTTTTTCTTCTCGAATTTTTTGCAGGGGGCAAGACAATTGGAAAAAAACTTGTTGGCATTCGTGTGATTCAGGAAAACGGGCATAGTATAACATTGTTATCAAGTATTATCCGAAATTTTCTACGCATCATTGATTCTTTACCAGCATCCTATTTTTTAGGAATTATCATGATTTTCTTTCACCCGAAACATAAACGATTGGGAGACCTAGTTGCTGGTACAATTGTTATACATGAAAGGCGAGCGAAAAATCTCAAAAAACAAAGTCAACTTGATAAGGAAATTCACAGACGTGGACTTAGAAAAGATTCAATTACAATCGATCAGTGGGCAATCAAATCCTTCGGAAACAAGGAGTGGAAACTTCTGCAAACTTATTGCAATCGATTTTTACAACTAAAAGATGATGTGAAGGACAGGCGGACAAAACAAATTGCTGATATTTTGTTACCAAAGGCAGGAATAGGCGTAACAGGTAAAACATTTGAGCAATTAGAAAATGAGTTATTAGTCCTATATCTAATTTTACGTGATGAATGGGAATTTGAACTTTAAAGTGCTTTAGGCAGTGGTTCTGTAATGCCCGTTAATTTGTAATGTCTTCCTACTTTAGACTGACATCCTAGTAATTTCACTGTATACTTAATCTCGTAAAACAATAAATTGTAATACATATAGGCGATAATACCCACAAAAGCTAGGATAAAGTTGAAAACAGGAGATTTGGAAAACATGGAATGGAAGAAAATTAGTATATGCTGCACACTTACAGCTCTGTTGTTCGGCTGTTCAGCGCAAACCAAGGAAGTAAAAGTTGAGAATACGGAGGTAGAAGTGGCCACAGAAGAAATCATTGCAACTACCAATAAACCGTTGCCTCTTGATCATTCAGAAAAACGTATAAACGAAATTACACATCTTATGGTCCATTTTATTAGCAATGCCGGGCTCAAACCTGAAGATCCCTACAATGTTGAGGATGTCTATTCCATATTTGAAGAATATGGTCTTTCGGTTCATTATCTAATCGATCGCGAGGGAGAAATCTATAGTCTGGTACCTGAAGATAGAGTCGCATATCATGCAGGAAAAGGGAGTTTGCCGGATTTCCCTGAATACGATAATAACATGAATCAATATTCAATCGGGATTGAGCTAATTGCAATCGGAACTAAAGAAGAGATGACAGGGATATTAGATGAAGAGACGTATAATCAAATTGATCCCGCGCTTGCTGGCTATACAGATGCCCAATATCAATCATTGCAGCAGTTAGTAGATAATATCTTGAAGAGAAATCCATTGATTTTACGAGACAGAAGCCACGTGATTGGGCACGATGAATATGCACCTGGAAGAAAAACAGACCCTGGTTCCCTATTTGATTGGACAAGAATCGGATTTTGACTTTATGTATTTTACTTTAGAAAACCATTTCTTTAAAGGACACTTCAATTTAAAGAAATGGTTTTTTATTTTGAAATAATTTGAAAATAGCATGAATATTCCTTATAATGTAAGTGTTTACATGTTTCGTTTTATACTTACTAAAGGGGGAAATGAACTTGTATGTACCTTTGCTTTTAACTCAATTTTTAGATCGTGCTGTCAAACTGTATGGTGAAAAAACTGCACTAATTGATGATGACAAAAGCTTTACGTATGCAGAAGTAAACGATAGAGTAAATCAACTTTCCCGAGGACTAAGACATCTTGGTGTTGAAAAAGGGAATCGTGTTGCTTATTTAGCTCCAAATTCATCAGAAATGTTTGAGGGATTTTATGGAGTTTTTCAAATTGGCGCGATCATTGTTCCATTAAACACAAGATTGATTCCATCTGATTATGAGTACATATTAAATCATAGTGAAACGAAAATCTTGTTTGTCGACCATGAGCTATTAGGACAAATTGAGCCGATTCGTGAAAGATTGAAAACGGTAGAAAAGATTATTGTCCATGGCGAAAAGGATAACAAAGAATGGACGATTTCTTATGAGGAATGGCTCGAATGCTTTGAAAAAGAACCAATCGAACGCCCTGAAATGGATGAGAAAGACATTGCGACACTTTTATATACAAGTGGAACAACTGGAAAACCAAAGGGGGTTATGCTCTCACATCGCAGTAATTACCTTCATGCCTTAACAACCATGCACCACCTTCGCGTATCAGATCGTGATACACTACTTCATATTTTACCGATGTTTCATGTCAATGGCTGGGGCTCACCTTTTTACTATACAGCAAACGGAGCTACACAAGTTTGCTTACGAAAGGTAAAGCCTGAAGAGATTTTTAGAAAAATAGACACAAATAAAGTTACTGTTATGCATATGGCACCAACAGTTCTCAATTCATTATTACAATATACGGCATCAAATGGATTTACAAAGCAAGAACAAGATATTCGAATTGTCATCGCTGGTTCAGCGCCTCCACCAGCATTTGTAAAACGTGTTGAAGAGGAACTCGAATGGGAATTTATCCAAGTATATGGTATGACAGAGGCAGCACCACTTATCACAACATCCATAATCCGAGATACACAGGATCATGCTTCAAAAGAAGAAAAGTATCGCTTAAAAGCAAAAGCGGGCTATGAATTTATAGGAGCAGAGGTACGTGTTGTCAATCAATTCGGGGAAGATGTAGCCCAGGATGGGAAAGAAATTGGGGAAGTGATTGTACGTAGTAACACTGTGATGGAAGGATATTTAAACAATAAAGAAGGTACGGACGAAGTGATTCGAAATGGCTATTATCACACAGGTGATATGGCGATTGTAGATGCAAATGGCAATATCGAAATTGCCGATCGTAAAAAAGACATTATTATCAGTGGTGGGGAAAACATTTCTTCCATCGAGGTTGAAAGTGCATTATACGATCATCCTGCTGTTTTAGAGGTTGCGGTTATTTCCATACCTCATGAGAAGTGGGGAGAGACACCACAGGCAATTGTGGTCAAACGAGAAGGGCATGATGTGACCGAAGAAGAGTTAATTGCATTCTCACGTAGTCGTCTCGCACATTTTAAGGCACCAACAAAGGTGGTCTTTAAAAATGAATTACCTAAAACCGCGTCTGGTAAAATTCAAAAGGTTCATCTTCGGAAGGAATACTGGCAGGAAAAAGAAAAGTTTATTAACTAAAAGGAAGGACCCTAGTCTCCCAATTGGAGAATGGGGTCCTCCAATTATGCACCAAGATTTTGTTCTATTTTTTTGTCTTTTGCAAATGTCCAATTAACCAAAAAGATACCTAGGAAAATAAGCAAGGCTCCCCCATATACAAACCATTCAACAACCTCTTTTAAAATCACCCAGCCTGAAAGAACCCCAAAGAATGGTGCAAGGAACAAGAATGCAGATGTTTTACCAGGGTCACCCGTATTAATTAAGTAAAACCAAATGGCAAATTGAACAATCGAAGCCATGATTGCAAGCCATAAAATGATAGATACAGAGGTAGAGGTAACCGTGATTGTAGGATTTTCAAACGTAAAACTCATCAAGAGTAGTAGAATACCACCGAATAACATTTGATAGGCTGTTAGCACCCAAATATTAAAACGAACGCCCCATTTTTTAATTAACAATGTTCCAATCGACCAGAAAATTGCGGAGCCAAGACCTAATATGACTCCAATTTCTAATTGAAGATGAAAGCCAAGCGTAATGAAAACTCCAGTAAATCCAATGATTACCCCCATCCAATGAAAAAAATGATAGCGAATTCCTAGAAACAACGTACTTAAAATGACAACAAGTAAAGGATTGCTAAATGTGAGGATAGAGGATTCACCAGCAGTTATCGTCCGTAAACTTAGGAAGATACACCCCATCACACCAGTTGTTTGAAAAAGTCCGACGGTGAATATTCGTAACCAATCTTGAAGTTGATTTGGAAGTGGTTTTCTCCATACAAATAACGCCATGAGAATACCTGCAATAGTAAAGCGTAAACCAACGAGAAGAAGTGGCGATACATAATCTAACCCAATTTTTCCTACCGCAAAAGAAGAGCCCATTAACGCAGTAGTGGTCACAACAAGTACACCAAACAAGAAAGGATTCATTTCATAACTCCCACTTTTTTCCTCATCATAGCATAAATTTTGGTTAAACATATACGATTTTTAGCTAAAAACCAAAAGAAAAAGGCAAGCTACATGTGCTTACCTTTTTCAAATATCAATGAGAATTTGACAATACATGAATATCCCTTCTACGCAAGAGTTGGAATTCGTACCAAATACTGAAGTCTAAAAGCTAATTTTTTCATGAAAACCATCATTTTCACGAAAGTATAGAACAACTCTGGGAATAAGCGAAATAGAATATTCAATGTATATCCCTCCACATTGATTAGTAGTGAGAGTAAATATCTCTTCACAGGATTATTATTTACTAACAGCGAATTATCATGTGTACAAGGTATGTTTTAATCGGTACAATGAAAAGATAAAATAGTACATAACCAATTTGGGGAGGAAAAGATTATGGAAAAAGTAACAGTTGGAGAAGTTTTTTCGATTAGTGATGAGTCAGGTGAAGATCAAGAAGTTGAAGTGCTCGGCGTTGTAACGATTGAAGGTACTGAGTACGCTGCAGTAGGTTTTCTCGACGACTTAGAAGAAGATACCGAGGATGATATCGATGTTTTCTTTTTAAAGATTGATGAAGAGGGAGATTTCTCAGCGATTGAAAGTGATGAAGAATTTGATAAAGTGTCCGCTGCCTTTGATGAAATCTTTGATGAAGAATTAGACGAAGAATAAAAACACCTGAACCCCACGAAATTCGGTGGGGTTCTTTATGTTAGGCCCTTTTGATTCTTTAAATAATCCAAAACATATAACAAAAAAGTGCAATTCTATTCAATATTCCACAAAATTCATATAAAATGAACTATAGGCGAAAAACTTTACACAAATGTAAACCAAACTAAACAAAGTTTATCTTTTTGATATGAACTCAGGCGGAATGATTATATGAAAGAGGAGGAAATACTTTGAAAAAAGCATTGTTAAATGTAGATTATACAAATGATTTTGTTGCAAGTGACGGAGCATTGACTTGTGGGAAACCAGGGCAAGATATTGAAAAAGAAATTGTTCGTATCACTGAGGAATTTATTTCAAACGGTGATTATGTTGTATTTGCAATTGATCTTCATAAAGAAGGCGATGACCTACATCCTGAAACAAAGTTATTCCCACCTCACAATATAGAAGATACATCAGGAAGATTTCTATATGGGGATCTTCAAAGAGTTTTCAATGAACAACAAACAAATCCGAATGTGTATTGGATGGATAAAACGAGATATTCTGCGTTTGCTGGAACAGACCTCGAGATTAAGTTGCGGGAACGTGGAATCACTGAAGTTCATATAGTGGGTGTTTGTACAGATATTTGTGTCCTCCACACGGCTGTTGATGCATATAACCGTGGATTTAAAATTGTGATCCACAGTTCAGCAGTTGCAAGCTTTAACCAAGCAGGACATGAGTGGGCACTCGGTCATTTTAAAGATTCAATCGGCGCAGAAGTTCGTTAGGTTATTTACTGGAGGTTATTTTTGATGAACAAACATTTTAACGACGACAGCATGGCATTACATACAGATTTATATCAAATAAACATGGCAGAAATTTATTGGAGGGAAGGATTACATAACCGTAGAGCAGTCTTTGAGGTAAACTTTCGGAAGCTTCCATTTGGGAATGGTTATGCAGTTTATGCTGGACTTGAGAGAATTATCCATTTTCTAGAAAACTTCTCATTCAGTGAGACGGACATCGCCTATTTAAAGGAAGAAGGATATAAAGAGGATTTCCTTAACTATCTTAAGGAACTTCGATTTACGGGCACACTCCGCTCCATGAAGGAAGGAGAAGTCGTTTTTGCAAATGAACCTCTGCTTCGTATTGAAGGTCCAATTTGTGAAGTGGTATTATTAGAAACTCCAATCTTAAATATTATTAATTACCAAACGCTAATTGCCACAAAGGCAGCCCGTATTAAGCATGTTGTTGGAGATCAGGCTGCTATGGAATTCGGTACAAGACGAGCACAAGAAATGGATGCGGCGATTTGGGGAACACGTGCTGCTTATATAGCTGGATTTGATTCAACCTCAAACGTTCGAGCAGGCAAATTATTTGGCATACCCATTTCTGGTACACATGCTCATTCACTAGTACAAGCATATAGAGATGAGTATCAAGCGTTTAAACATTATGCGAGCACTCATAAAGATTGTGTTTTCCTAGTTGATACATATGATACACTGAAATCCGGTGTTCCGAATGCCATTAGAGTTGCTAAGGAAGAAGGAGACAATATTAATTTCATTGGAATACGCCTTGATAGTGGTGACTTGTCCTATTTATCAAAAGAAGCACGAAAAATGCTTGATGCGGCAGGATTTAAGGACGCAAAAATTGTGGCTTCAAATGATCTTGATGAACATACGATTATCAACTTAAAATCCCAAGGAGCTAAAATCGACTCATGGGGTATCGGAACAAAGCTAATTACTGCCTATGACCAACCAGCACTTGGTGCCGTCTACAAACTTGTGTCAATTGAAGATAAAAATGGGGATATGGTAGACACTATAAAAATTAGCGGTAACCCTGAAAAGGTATCTACACCGGGATTAAAGCGAGTGTATAGAATCATTAATAAAAATAGTCTAAAATCTGAAGGTGACTACATTACCCTTGAACACGAGGAACCACAGAATGAGAAACGAATCAAAATGTTCCATCCGGTTCATACATTTATAAGTAAATTTGTTACGAATTTTGAAGCACGTGAATTGCAGTATACGATTTTTGATCATGGGAAACTTGTGTATGAGATTCCAACTTTACAGGAAATCCGCGCGTTTTTAAATGAAAATCTGGAACTACTATGGGATGAGTACAAGCGTCCGACGATGCCAGAGGAATATCCAGTCGACCTTAGCCAAGAATGTTGGAATAATAAAATAAAACGCATTGAAGAAGTAAAGGAAAATATTGAAGAAATGATTGGAAAAATGAACAATTAAAATAAGTTTGTTGCGAAAAGACCATTTTAAAATGGAGGGAACTTTCATGAGTATTCAGCAACAGATAATGAAAGAATTACATGTAAAGCCTACAATTGATCCAAAAGAAGAAATTCAACGTAGAGTGAACTTTTTAAAGGAATATGTCATAAAAAGCAAGACAAATGGATTTGTGCTAGGGATTAGTGGTGGTCAGGATTCTACTTTAGCAGGGAAGCTTTGTCAAATGGCTGCCATGGAACTTCGAAACGAAGGGCATGAGGCCACATTTATTGCTGTTCGTTTGCCTTATCGGATTCAAAAGGATGAAGATGATGCCAAGGCTGCACTTGCTTTTATCAACCCAGACCATGCAATCACCTTTGATATTGCAACTACTGTTGATGCCTTTGTGACTGAGTACAAGAAATCGACTTCTAAAGAGATCAATGATTTTAATAAGGGAAATGTAAAGGCAAGAGAAAGAATGATTGCTCAATATGCTGTTGGAGGAATGCATAATTTATTAGTAGTAGGAACCGATCATGCCGCTGAAGCCGTCACTGGTTTCTTCACGAAATATGGGGATGGAGGAGCAGACATTCTTCCATTAACAGGGTTAACCAAGCGACAAGGACGTGCTCTTTTACAGGCGTTAGGTGCAGAGGAACGTCTGTATTTGAAGGTTCCAACAGCTGATTTATTAGACGTAAAACCATTGCAGGCTGATGAAACAGAGTTAGGGATCAGTTATGAAATTCTTGACGATTATTTGGAAGGAAAAGTAGTATCCAAAGAAGACGCAGAAAAAATAGAAAAACGCTATCAAATATCCAAACATAAACGACATTTACCAGCAAGTATGTTTGATGACTGGTGGAAGTAGTGTTGGGCCTGTTTCTAAAAATAGAGACAGGCTTTTTTCTATATTTGCTTATTGTTTGTTGGAAACTTTTGTTAAAATAAAGGGATAAAAGAACAAAGGAGTTTATCTTTTGAAAAATCTAATGATCATGGTTTCAAGTTTAGTCATTCTGATTTTAATTATTTCCATTTTTCAATATGAAAAATCTTTTGATGAAACATCCCCTGTACAGGAAGATATTTTAAGTCCTTCTGAAAATCGAGAGAGAGCTGAGTCTTTACATCCAAACATTGTGACGGATTCAATTGGGTACAAACTTCAAAATAATGAATTAAAGATTACATATGATAATGGAGATGATTGGGTTACAGTGCCAGTAGAGGTTGAGCAACTATTTAGTGGAGAATATAACGGAAACAAAACAGAGCTTATAAATGACAGTTTTATTCTAACAGATAAAAGAGCCACTTTTTTATATATAGAAGGTGGTATTAAACTAATTACTTCACTCGACAAGGGGATAACATGGCAGGAATCAATGATTTATCAAAATGCTCCAGGCATCAGATTTCGGAAAGTGGATTTCCTAAATGAAAAACATGGATATGTTATTGTTTCTGGCGATCGAACTATGTCTCAGGAATGGTCAGCTACATTTATCACAAATGATGGGGGAAAAACGTGGAGAGAAACAGCGTACCCAGGTACAACAAGGCTTATTTATAATGGTGGTTTTGTCGATGAAAATTCGGGTTTCTTATCGTACGGTATCATCAATCCTGAAGAACCTGATTTTTATGTAACAACAGATGCTGGATTTTCATGGAATAAATCCACATTTTCTATCCCAGAAAAATATAAAAAGATATTTGTGACAGCAGAGCTTCCTTTTAAAGAAGATGATCATCTTGCTGTTCTTCTTAACCAAGGACCTAATGGAGATTATATGGGTGGGAAGGTAAAAGGGAAATTTGTTTCATATGATCAAGGGGTATCGTGGGAGTTTGCATCGGAGGTTACACCAAATGAATAGTCGTAAAAAAGCATTAGGATGGATTTTCTTTGTAATCGCAATCGGATTTTTCTTTCTTCAAATGGGCTATTTTTTCCTTCACTCCAAATTTCTAATCGAGTATAGTGATAATCGATTATTTTATGTGATTAATATTTTGGTTGGAATTTTTTTAAGTCTGTCATTTTGGATGCTGCTACACATAAAGAAGAAAGGAAGGATTCTCAGCTCATCTTTATTAATGTTGTTTTTTATTTTTAATGGCATTCTGCTTTTTAAACATCCGATCAATCAGATCATAAGTGTTTCACCTGATTTTAAGCATATATTCATCATAAAAGATGATAGCGAGGAAGCTCATTATTATCGAACTTATTATGGAATTTTCGCTCGCCAAAAGGAGACTCTTCCATATCAAATGAATGGTGAATATAAAATTGAATGGCTAGCAACTGATGTTGCTGCGATGACATATAAGGCGAAAGACAATTCAATTCACCAATATATTGGTACATATGGTGACCGAGGTAGAGGGGGATCGTATTATTATGTTGGTTCTGCCATTTATGGCGAATGGAAGGGTGGAAATAGCAAAATATCTACTCACTCGGACGGATTTACAGTCGAACATAACGGAAATTCAGCAACCTTTTCCTGGGATGATATTATTCAATTTGGTACTTTAGCAGTTGTTTTAGTTGAAAATAATGAAGCTAAATGGACAATTGCGTTAAATGATGATTTTGGAATGGATCCTTCTACTGGAATAGGTGTAACGGGAACAATAAGCCTTTATAAGGCATCAATGGGCGATGTTGAAATCATTACACTACAAAGATAGGAACGCACTCCTTGATCAGTGCGTTCTCTGATTTTATCGTCTTTTCTTTTTTGAATCGTCAACTGTTTTCTTTTTCACAATCCGGTCTAACTCAACCTGGACATGAATATTTCTTTGATCAATATCGATTACTTTGGAAACTTTTCCTTTTTTTCCTTTTATTTTGATCGCGTCATCAACAGATGGCACCGTTTGCACCAGTTGGGTTAATAAAAGATTTTTATTTTCAAAGTAATGGACAACATACATGCTTATCACCTCTTAGAATCAGTTATAAGAGCCCAAATATTTACGTGATAATATATGTTTAAAATTTGTTTTGGTCCGTAAAACTTGAAAAATAATTTCAATATATTAACCCTTCGTTTAGTATACCATAATGTTATTATGTTAACTTGCGTGCGAATAAAAAAGAACGTCCTTAAATAGGGAAGGTACGTTCTTTTTTATTAATAAGGTATTTCGTTTTATTTTGATGTCATTCCACCAGAAACTACAAATTTCATGGCATCCTCAGGCTTGACGTCAATAATTTCAACTTCATCCTTAGGAATTAAGAAGGTAAAACCTGCAATTTGAAAAGTTTGCTGAATATAAACAGCGATATAGTCCTTCAATGGATCATAAAAACTTTCGACATCTTCAGTCGTGATAAAACCAATTGCTTTTACGTCTGTACCAGGTATCGTCACAAGTGCAACCTTTGAAAATGACTTCTTTTCACCAAGAAAGGAATTGAAGGTATCCTTAATAACAGAGTATAAAGTTTTGATTAACGGAATTCTTTCTAACAATTTGTCAATCAAACGGAAAATAGCTCCCGCAAATACTTTTGTTGATAACCATCCTAGAATCGTAATGACGACAAATGTGAGTAATAATCCAATTCCAGGGATATAATCCTCTCTCAAATACGGCTTAAGGAAATTCCCTAAAATCCCATCTAAAAACAAAAAGACTTTAAAGACTACATACACAACTAAAATAATCGGAACAATTGTCAAAATTCCATTAATAAAATTTCGTAAAATGCTTTTCATTAAAATTTCTCCTTATATCCCTATTGTAATGCTTAAAGATTTTACACCATGGTCAAACTAGAATACAGATGTCCATGGTTCTATTTTTAGGCGTTTTTAAAGGGCAAACTCTGGATTAGCTTGCCCTTTTATCAACTATTTTCATTCGTTTCGGTTCAGGCAATAAAAGATTCATAATGGCTGCAGCCAGAACAATTACGATTGATATATATAAAGATAATTCATAATTACCATAGTTACTATATAATAGTCCTGGAATATAAGCACCTAATGCTGAACCAATTTGATGACTAAGAGATAAACACCCAACAATAAATCCAATTGAATAGTTTTTAAAATATTGAGTTAATAATAATTGAGTAGGTGCAACTGTAGCAAAATCGACGAATCCAAAAATAGCTGCAAATATTAACAATAACACAGTGTTATGAGAGTAAACTAGTATGCCAATTGATATTGCACGTGTAAAATAAATAAAAACTAATAGTTTACGGCTACTTGATAGCACCAGAAAGCAAGATTCCAACAAGATTACAAGCCGCTAAAATACTTACTGCTGTTCCTGTTACAGTTGCTGAAAATCCAGGGTGGTGGGATAAAGGAATTAGGTGAGTATCCATTAAACTATTTGTCGTAAACCCACAGACAGCAAAAGGTAACATTAAAAACCAAAATTCGCGGATTTTAAACAGAACTTTAAGTGAAACAGGCTTCTTTACAGGTTCTGTCCCAGATTCTTCTTTCTCATTTATTTTTCCGCCCAAAGGCTCCACAGCTTTTTCATCGGGATGGTTACGTAAAAAGAAGAGTACGACAGGAAACACGATGACGATTAGCAGAGCTCCTAAAATAAAAATCGTGGTTCTCCAATCAAACCAGTGAATTAACATAAGAGAGCCAGGTACAAGGAGCATTTGTCCAAATCCAAAGCCAGCTTCCATAATCCCTAACGCAAGACCACGCTTTTTATTAAACCAATTCGTAATAAGAACTGTGCCGGCAACATTCGATGCACCGCCAACACCAACTGATACGAGTGAGTAAAGGACGAATAATTGCCAAGGCTGCGTAACAAAAGTAATAAGAAAGAAACTAATTCCTACAATAAACGTACTAATAGATAAAATAAGACGCGCACCATATCTGTCTATGAATCTCCCAATAAAAGGTTGTGATAAACCATAGATGACAAACTTATAGTTGAAATGAGTGAAGTTGTCGCCCTGTCCATATGTAAGTCTTGCTCCCAAGGCTCAACAAACGCTCCGAATGCTAATCTTCCTCCTTGAACTGCTAAAAATGCGAGGAAAGTCACAAATACAATCATCCACGCATAATGAAATTTACCCTTCATTTTAATCCCCTTCGCCTAATGTAAAAGTTGAATTTCCAATGATTACTATTCGATGTGCTCTCAATATTAATGTTATACTATCAAACTTTTATCAGACCTTTCAATTCTTTTTTAATAGTCTTAACGCTATGCGTTGTAAAAGCCCTTCCTTTCCGAAAACAAAAACATATTTTATTAATATAGTCTGAAATAAAAAGGAGGGCAGAGTGATGAGCGACAGAAGAGGGTTCGGTTTTTGTATGCCTGGTTATAGATGGTGTGGTCCAGGCTGTGGAGGTTCTGGTCCGCCGACAAATCAGGTAGATTCATGTTGTATGAGACATGACCTATGCTATCGACGATATGGCCCGTCACGGGAATGTGACCTTGCTTTTATGGAGTGTTTGCGAAAACAGAGAAACCGATATACAAAAGAGGGAAGAGATGCAGCATTATTTTATGGTGCAATGAGATTTAGAAATTTATTTAGACAATAAAAAAGGGTGCCAATCAAATCCTACAAAATAGGGGATTGGCACTTTTTCTGTATTAGGCAGTCCCTAGAGAGACTCCAATTTTTTTCAAATAATGACGATATGCAATACTCATACGGTCAGATTTTAATGAAAGCTCAACCTGTAGATCTAATGGAAGATCTTCTGGCTTTTGATTTTCAACAATTGGCTTGTCCTGTGCAAAAATCATATCTTGGAACTTAACCGTTTCTTCATCAGTTGTTCCAGTATCATAGTTAAAGGAAATAATACCATGTGCAATTGATTTTCCTTCTGTTACAGGTTGAATCATTAGCACAATTGACATTTTATTATCATTATCAGGGTCTCTCTTCGTAAATTGAACAACGAGAGGATTGAAAATTTCATACGTATAATATACATCCTTAGCAACTCCAGTACCATCTGGATCTGGTTGGAAGATTGCGATTTCATCAGAATAGATACGCTCTTTATCTTGGTGAACATTATAATCACTGATTACAGGTTTCTCTTGTACACCTAGAAATCCTTCATGAACAAAAGCAAGATGACCTACATCAAGGAAGTTCTCGACAACTCTTGGTGGGTTCGCATTAATTTCCGTTTGTCCCCATAAAACATTATGGTAGCTTTCATCAACAAACGGGCGATAAGTAAACATTCTAGGATTATTATTATTTAAATTCACCCATACATAGCCATATTCTTCACGGCAAGAATACTTAATTGCCTTTGCTTTTAATGGAATCTTTCTTCCTTCAGGCAATTGAGGAATCTTTGTACAATCTCCTTCAGAGTTATATTCCCAGCCATGGTATGGACAAACGAGCTGCCCGTCTTTTACACATCCTAATGAAAGAGCTGCACCGCGGTGTATACAAAGGTCTTTAAAAGCATGAATACCTTCTTCTGTTCTAAATAAAACAATTCTTTCACCTAGTACGATCACTTGTTGTGGTTCTTCTTTAATATCTTTAGCTTTTGCTGCAACAACCCATTGATCTCTTAATACTTGGTCTTCAACTAACATGACCAATCCTCCTTGTTTTGTGTAATTCCTCATTCCATTTTATATAGATAAATGATTAAAGTCAACGAAAACCGAACATTAATAAATTAATAAAATAAAATATTCGTATTTAGTATTTACATTTTTAAAAACCTTTTTTATAATGCAAATATGCTATACAACATGTTAATAGTGTTATTTCACACATTCATGCTGTATTCCATTGGCTACAGGAGTTTATACTCTGAAAAAATATTATTTAAGTTTACTAATTTTATAAAATGGGGGAAGAAAAGTGGACCAGAATTCACAAAGTCCGAACTTAGCCGTCGGAGTCAATGACAAAATTAGTGTTGGTAAATCGCTTTTACTAGGTTTTCAACACGTTCTAGCAATGGATCTATATATTGCTCCAATTATTATTGCGGGGCTTCTAGCGTTGAACACAATGAATACAACTTACTTTATTCAAATGTGTTTTCTTGCAGCTGGTATCGCCACACTTATTCAAACAATTGGTGGTTTAAAATTACCTGTTGTTCAAGGTCCATCCTATGTGCCAATCGGTGCCCTTGCAGCTATCGGTGGAAAGCTAGGACTAGGAGCTGTATTCGGGAGTTTAATACCAGGGGCTTTATTAATTGCAATCCTAGGATACCCACTAAAAGTTTTTGCAAAAACAGTGAGAAAAATTATTCCTCCACTAGTAGGGGGTACTGTAATTGTCATAGTTGGAATTTCATTAATGCCGAGTGCATTTAATAGCATTTACACCTCTCCAGGAAATGTTGGACATAATGTGATTATCGCTGCTGTTTCAGCAGGAGTTTTATTGATTTTTATGTTACTTGGTCGTAAAAAATCGGGGTATGGAACATTTTTCCGTTTAGTATCCGTTATTTTGGCGATTCTAGTTGGAACTATCACAGCGTCGTTCTTTGGTACAGTAGATTTTTCAGTTGTTAAGGAAGCAAAGTGGATTTCATTACCAAGCTTCTTCCCATTTGGACAACCTATTTTTGATCTTCAAGCCATATTAACAATGGTATTTATCTATATGATTATTTTGATTGAAACAACTGGGACTTGGTTTGTTGTATCAACAGTAACTGGTGAAGAGTTAGATGACAAACGTTTGAATCGTGGTTCTGTAGGTGAAGGGATTGGTTGTTTTGTAGGTTCTTTAGTTGGTGGAACACCAGTGACAGGTTATTCGTCAAATGCTGGTATAATCGCAATTACTGGTGTTGCTAGCCGTATGGCGATTATTGCTGCAGGGGTTATTTTAATTTTCTTAGGGCTTATTCCAAAACTCTCTGCAATAATTACTTGTATTCCTCAGCCTGTTATCCAGGGTATTTTTGGAGTTGTTTGTGTTGCAATTGTAATGAACGGTTTAAAAGTTATTCAACATGTTACAATTGACGACCGTAATATGATTGTAATCGGCGTTCCTATTCTCTTAACGGTTGGAACAATCGTATTACCAAAAGAGATTCTATACAGTGTTCCTGATTTTGCTAACTATATTCTATCTTCTGGTACAGCTGTGGGAGCAATCGCAGTATTGATTCTCAACTTGCTCATTCCTGAGGAAAAGAAGAAAAAGATAAAAACTGAATCCTTGTCATAATCGTAAAAGCCACCTAGTAAAAGCTAGGTGGCTTTTTCTAATTAAAAAAACCCTCAATTTCATCATAGAAACTGAGAGTCTATATAAGAATATTAGTTTTATGCAGTTACTGCTTCTGCGGATTCCTCTAATTCACTAGCAGGACCGAAAAATTCGAAATGAATATTTTCAGATGCAACTCCCCAATCCTTTAATGAGCGGTATATCATTTTCATAAATGGTACTGGGCCACAGAAATAGAAGTCGGCTTCTGTTGTACCAACAGTTGCTTTTAACCAATCAAGGTCAATGAAGCCTTCTTTATCAAAATTCATGTCTTGACGATCTTGGTCAGTAGGGGCAGAATAAGCAACGAAATTCTTCACATTCTCATGTTTTGCTGCAAGTTCTGCAACCTCATCTTTTAATGCGTGAACCTCACTATTAAGTGCACCATGGATGAACATAACTTCACGTTCTGGCTGTTGCTCTACAATTGTATTTAACATGCTGACCATTGGTGTTAATCCAACACCACCACTTAATAAAATGGCAGGAGTTTCTTTTGCTTCAAGAACGAAATCACCAGCTGGAGCACTTACAGTGATTACATCACCTTCATTAATTACTTGATGTAAGTAATTTGAAACGACACCATGTTCTTCGCGTTTGACACTAATTCTGTAATAGTCTTTTCCTGGTGCATCTGAAAGGCTATAGTGGCGGATATGTGTATATTCATCACCTTCTGGCTGAACTTTAACAGTTAAATATTGACCAGCTTGATACGAAGCAATTTCTTTTCCATCCTCAGGCTTTAAATAGAAGGAAGTAATAACTTCACTTTCCTTCACTTTACGGTCTACAACAAAGTTTTTGAATCCTTCCCAACCTCCAGGCTGTTCCTTTGCTTCCTTATACATTTCTTTTTCCACGCCGATGAACGCATCTGCAATTGCTCCGTAAGCTTCAGCCCAAGCGTTGATGATTTCATCTGTTGCAGCATCTCCTAATACTTCTTTAATTGCACCAAGTAGGTTTTCACCAACGATTGGATAATGTTCAGGTTGGATTCCTAATGCGCGGTGTTTTTGAGCGATTTGTTTAACAACAGGAAGAATAGCTCCTAAGTTATCAATATGAGCAGCTGCAGCATAAACTGCGTTTGCTAAAGCTGTTTGCTGGCGACCTTGTCTTTGATTTGCATGGTTGAAAATATTTAATAATTCTGGGTTATTTTTAAACATACGTTTGTAAAAGTGAGATGTAATATCTTTACCGTATTTTTCAAGTACTGGAACTGTGCTTTTTACGATTTCAATTGTTTGTTGACTAAGCATTAAAAGACGTCCTTTCTAAAACAAATATTTAAAATACATGTTTATAATATAACGACAGTGTAAATAAAAGATACCTTTTGAATACATCTTTTGAAAAGTTGTCACATTTACAGTAAAAGCAGGACTTTCGTGCTATACTTAGTTAGAACTCATCAATATAAGGAGTTTTTCCAATGAGGTTAACAAATTATACGGATTATTCTTTACGTGTATTAATGTATTTGGCTATAAAAAATGAAGAAGAATTGTGTACAATTCAAGAAATTGCAGAAGCTTATAATATATCAAAAAACCATTTAATGAAGATCATTCACCATTTAGGGAAGCTAGAATACATCAAAACCATTCGTGGACGTAATGGAGGCTTTAGGCTCGCGAAGCATCCAAAAGATATTAATATTGGGGAGGTAGTGTCGAATACCGAGGACGACTTCAATATTGTGGATTGCTTTAAAGAGGGAGGAGGCTATTGCTCCATTTCACCATCTTGTAAACTAAAACATGCATTAAATGAAGCATTACAGGCTTTCATAAATGTATTGAATGGGTATACGTTAGAAGATTTAGTGACGAATAAATCAGACTTGCTCAATTTATTTCACATTCAGGATCATAAATAAAGAATTTCCATGTCCGCAAAGACCTAAGTAGAACTCTCCAATAGGAACCAATACTAGTCGTATTACATACATTTAAGTAGACGAAGTAATTAGAAAATTGGTTTTTAAAGGAGAAGGAGAGAGATGATAAGACCTACGTCTGGTTATTACTGCCCTTATTGTCACGGATACTTAGAACCGCGGAACATGTATGATAATAATTATTATCACCAGTATGTGCCGCAGTACTCGGCACCTTACTATGGGTGGGATTGGAATCGAAATCCCGATACGATTTTAGGAAAAGCAACTTGGACTTGGGGCGGTACACCAACAAAATGTGAAATGGGATGGTCCTATGACCACAACATGACTGTAGCGGTAGGAGAAAATAGCCCTTTTAAATGTGGTCAACGTTTACGGATCCGAAATGTATCCTTTGTTCCAAATCAAGATGTAATTGTAACAGTAGTTGATCAGGTGAAGAAATACCCAGCAAATCGAATTAACCTTCATCGTAAAGCATTTGAAGCTTTGGGTGCATCACCAAGTGTTGGAGTCTTAAATGTAGAAATTACACCACTCGACTAATATTGACTAAAGGAGAACAATGACCATTGTCCTCCTTTTTCAATTTATTCCTCTAAATCACTTTGAACGGTATGTTCGCGATGATTTTCCTCATCATTTTCCTCAAGAAGATTTTCTGAATGCAAAGCATCATAAGCAGGGTTTGTGATATAAAGAACCTGGTTCTTTACATGTTCTTCTTTCTTCATAGATTCCCTTCCTTTCTCATGTATTATTTTACTAATATGGCTTTTTGAGCTTCTTTTTACACATATTAACCATACAAAAAAAGCCATCTCGATCGATGGCTCAATTTTATTAGTATGTTATTTTATACCTGTGTGGCTAATAGTTCTTTAAGATGTTTGTCAATCTGATCAAAGTAGGCTGGACCTTCTACACCGAATAAGCCAAAATGACCGCATATACTTTTGATTAATCGAAGCTCACTGTTTGGAATCATTTTTTGTTCGCCTTCACAGTCTCGTGGAGGGAAGAACATGTCCTCATCAATCGGCATAACAAAGGTTTTTGCTTTAATTCTTCCAAGCGCCTCTTCGAGATTTCCGTTTGTCATTCGACTTACATCCCCACGTTGCCATTTCCATGCCATCGTTAGTAACGCATTTGGATCCATTGCCGCAAAAAGAGGCTGTAAAAAGTCGTAAACGAATTCGTTGACAGAATTGACCCCAAATAGGCGCCATTGTTCTTGTTTGTAAAATTCTGTGCTAAGCCCCATAACGGCCCATATTTTTGCATGTCTATTTAATCCTTCGACTACTTCTGTACAAGACTGGTAGTTTCCGTTTTTCCAGCCTGGATCTGAAGTTATGGCATCTATTAAAGTTTCTGTAAAGATGAAATCGTGTGTCGTATTTTTGGCAGTCCCAGCAATCGGTGCAGCACGCTTGACCATATCCGGATATCTCACAGCCCATTCATATGTCTGTTGGGCTCCCATTGATCCGCCTACAACTAAAGCAATTTCTTCAATACCGTACTTTTCAGTAAGGAATTGATGTTGAGCACGTACATCATCGCTAATTCTGACCTTCGGAAAGTTTACCAAACTAATAGGAGCGGGACTGTTATGCGGGGAACTTGATAGTCCATTTCCAATTTGGTTGATAATAACAATAAAGTATTTACTAGGATCTAGAGCTCTTCCTTCTCCTATATATGGCTCATAGGCCTTGTTTGTACCTGAAAACCAAGTAGGGAGAACAATCGCATTATCCTTTGCTTCGTTTAGTTCACCGAATGTCGAATAGGCAAGCTGACAGTTTGGAATCATTCCACCTTCTTCTAGTGTGAAATCTCCTAAATTATGAAGTTCAAAAGGACCGTGGAACTCTTGGCTATAAAATGAATTCTCAATCAAAGTGGGAACCACCTTTCATTTTTTATTCTACTTATACAATATATATAGAAGAAATCTACTTTTGAGAACGGCTAGATGGACAAACTTATTAATAAACTTGAATTTTTTTTGAAAATAAGCACGTTTTCATTTCCCCTTCATATACTACTTATTGTGTGAGAAAACTGTTAGAAGGGAAGTACGAAGATGAGCAACGAGATTAAAACACCAGTTTCAAATGATTACAAGGACAAAGAAGGCTACAAGGTAATCGAAGTAAACCTTAACACTCCAACAGAAAACTTATTTGCTGTTGTTACACCTATAAAGATGCAGTAGTTTCCTCTAAATACTATCTTTTCGTGCGTATTCTTACATAGAAAAGATGGTATTTTTATTTTGCTTATAAAAGGCAATAACGTACAATAAAGGAAACGTAATAAAGGAGCATGTTATGAACGAATTAAATGATCTTGTTGAATTATTTGAAACGAATCGAAATGAAGAAAATGCAGAACCAATGAAGAAATATATGAAAAACCTGTTCCCATTCCTTGGAATAAAAGCACCGTTAAGAAGACAATTAATGCGTGATTTTTATAAAGAAACAGGTATTTTACAACAAGAAATTAATCTTAAGCTTGTCAAACAATTGTGGATGAAAGAAGAACGCGAATATCAATATGCAGCATTAGACTATTTAGTTAAGTCTCTAAAGAAAATAAATAGCAGCCATTTACTATTTATAGAGAATCTCATTATCACCAAATCTTGGTGGGACACGGTAGATATTCTTGCCCCACATCTTATTGGAAAAATCGCAAAAGAAACACCCAGCATAATTGAGGATAAAATCGAAAAATGGACATTCAGTGACAACATATGGCTAAAACGTTCATCGATATTATTTCAATTAAAATACAAACTAGAAACAAATGAAACATACCTATACAAATACATAAGAGCTAATGCAGATAGTAAGGAATTTTTCATCCAAAAGGCAATCGGTTGGGCATTAAGGGAATACTCAAAAACTAACCCAGATTCAGTTCGTGAATTTATTAATGAAACCACACTGGCGAAATTAAGCATTAGAGAGGGGAGTAAATATATTTAAAGGCTAGCGATCAATTACCTTTACATTTTTGTCTGAACATACTATGCTTATAGAAAGAATATTCGCAAACTACTAGGGGTGCCCGACTGGGCTGAGAGAAAAACGGACGTTTTTTAACCCTTTGGACCTGATCCGGGTAATACCGGCGGAGGAAAGTAGAGTGGAAAACTTCCATCTTTTCTTGCTACCTAAGCCAGGTCCATATATGTGGATCTGGCTTTTTGCGTATTTCTTATCATACTTTATTAGGAGGCTACTAGAATGAAATTACAAAATCAGGTTGTTCTTGTTACCGGTGGTGCACGTGGACTAGGAAAGGAAATTGTAAAAGCATTTGCAAATGAAGGAGCGAAAGTGGTTATCAATTACTTCAAAAGTGAAGCAAAAGCTCATTCTCTAAAAGAAGAAATTGGTGAAAACGCAATTGCAATTCAAGCTGATGTGAGAAATCGTGAGCAGGTAAAGAACTTATTTATTGAATCGAAAAAGCATTTTGATCAACCTATAACAACAGTTGTTAATAACGCTTTAATAAATTTCCGTTTTGATCCCATTGCAAGAAAAAACGCTGAAGAGATATCATGGGCAGATTATCACGCACAGCTCGAAGGAGCAATCCGAGGGGCTTTACATACAACTCAAGCTGCAATTACTGACATGAAGGAATTAGGTTTTGGTCGAATCGTGACTATTGGTACAAATCTCTTTCAAAACCCTGTCGTTGCCTATCATGATTACAACACTAGTAAGGCAGCACTTTTAGGATTTACTCGAAACATGGCAAAAGACCTTGGGGCTTATGGCATTAACGTTAACATGATATCAGGAGGTCTACTTCAAACAACAGATGCAAGTTCGGCAACTTCTGAAGAGGTTTTCCAAATAATTAAGAATTCAACACCTCTTCAAAAAGTCACGACACCAGAGGATGTTGCGAATGCGGTTCTTTTCTTTGCATCACCTTGGAGTAAAGGTGTAACTGGACAGAACCTAGTCGTTGATGGCGGATTAGTAATGGACTAAATTTCAAAAGGAGGATTAACAGTGAATAAAACATTAAAAATGACAATTACAGCGATGTTTGTCGCAATAGGAACAGTTACAAGCCATTTGTTTGCAATACCAATCGGATTTACAAAAGTGTTTCCAATGCAACATTTTATTAATGTACTGTCGGCAGTCATTTTGGGTCCAGCATACGCAGTACTTCAAGCTTTTTCAGTATCATTACTTCGAAACATGCTAGGGACAGGTTCATTATTTGCCTTTCCAGGAAGTATGATTGGTGCGTTTTTAGCAGCCTTTTTATATTCAAAAACAAAGAAAGCTTCTATGGCAATGACCGGTGAAATTATCGGAACCGGATTATTAGGAGCGATGGCTTGTTATCCAATCGCCACACTCATACTTGGTCAGGATGCAGCGCTTTTTGGGTTCGTGCCCGCGTTCATTTTTAGCTCAATTGCAGGATCTATCTTTGGGTTTATTATCGTTGGCATCGTATTAAAAAGCCCTGCCTTTAAAACATATCAAGAACGAAATCTTTAACATCGGAAAAAGACTAAACAGTTAGCGTTTAGTCTTTTTTAAATCATTAAACCACCTATGATATATAGAACTGTTGCAAGTATCCCACCAATCGCTGAAACTTTTAATTTGTATTGAGCATAATCAACTAGGTCTAGATCTAAAATCGATGCTGTTGTAATAGTTGTATCACCAAGTGGGGATGTCAATGCTCCAAATGCTCCACTCGCAAATACAGCTCCCACGGTTAATGGGATTGAGGCGCCTGTTGATAAAGCTAGCGCAATCCCAAGCGGCATAAATAACCCCCATGTTCCCCATGAGGATCCAATAAAATAGCCGACAACAGAGCCTATTATAAAAATCGTTGCAGGAGTTAAAAATCCAGGTAGAAATGAACCTAAAGTTGAACTAATAAATGTTGAAAATCCGAGATCTTCGGCTGATAAAGTTATGGCCCATATTAAGATAAGAAGGCTAATTGCCTGCATCATTTGATTGCCACCATCGTAAAAATGATACATGATTTCATGTAATTTCTGCTTTCGAAACACATAAAAGACAAATGTAAAAATGAGGGTGATGAACACAGCCAACAGCATCACAAAAGTCGCGTCAGCCATCGAAAATGCTTCAAAAACCGTTTGAGCACCGAGTGATTTGCCGTCCTCCCATAAAAGGTAAAGCGATAGTCCTAATAATAGAAAGACCGGGACAATTAAATGCCAAGGCTGAGCCTTTACAAGGGATAACTCTCTTTTTATCCCCATTCGGTGAAATTCGTGCTCATTTTCTTCTTCGTCCTGATTTTTTTCAGAACTTGATTTTGTTTTGGAAGGCCATAATGTTTGAATAATTCCAATAAGAAGCATCACGATTGCATAAAAATTAAACAGGATACTAAGCAGGAAAACTTCATAAGCAGTCATACCTAAATCAAGTCCTTTGATACCACCTTCAACAAGTGAAACCATAAAGCCAACAAACGCCGTTGCAACTGGTAAAAGTACAATTACCGATTCGGTTGAAATATCTAATGTCATACCGACCTTCTGTTTTGGTAGGTTCATTTTTTTGATGAGTTGTTTAATAATAGGGCCAACCATCATAATCCGAAACATTGGCATCATAAAAGTAAAAGGGAGTGTGAGCCAAATTAACCCGAGCAAGCCTCGCTCAGTTTTAATTTTCTCCCCAATCCATTCTGTAAATCCTTTAATACCTCCGGCGATATTCATCATCCCAACTAAACCACCGAACACATATAAAAAGCTTACGATTTTAATATTGGTTGGGTCTGATAACGTGGTCACGATATAAGTTATTGCTTGCTGTGTTCCAGCTAATAAATCAGATGTAACAAGAATCGAACCAACTAATAATCCTAGAACAAGTCCAGGTAGAATATCCTTTAACCAAATCGCCATGCCGATTACAATTAAAAAAGGAATTAGAGAGAGCCATGAATGTTCCAAACCAATGTCCTCCAATATACAAAAATGTTCATTTGGTTAGTATGACCAATTTGGAAAGGAAGTATTTTGAATGCAAAGTTTCTCTATTGATATAGAAATATTGTTCCAAGTAAAATTTCGTTGAGTGTTACATTCTTAGAGGTTGTTTGGAGTTTTTGCAATAGCCAATCTTCATTTTTCCCAATTTGCTGTAGGACTTTATAGTCTATCTTTTTCTCCTTAATAATGGTCTTAGGATAATGAAATGGCTGGACAGGAGCATTAAAGGAATTCGGAGTTAACGGTTGGTGTTCACTTTTTAAAAAGATTGATATAGATCCGCCAGGCTCCCAAGATGCTAAAGCAACCTTCTGAATTTCTTCTATTTTATGCATCCTTAATTCGGATAAAAGAACATCGATTGAAATCCTTGCTTTGTTCAAATTTTTATAAAGCACTTTTCCGTTCTCAATTAGTGGAATCGGTGCAGGAATAAACAACTTTCTTATCCTAGGTAAACGTAGACTTAATAAAATACCAATTAAGTAAAGAATCAAGATTACGGTCATCGTAATCATTGACCCTGTTAAACCTAACCTCTCATCTGATAATGGATGAGCCATTATATTTCCAATTAGTAAGACAATCACAAAGTCGAGAAGACCGACCTGTGAAATAGTTCGTTGCCCCATCATTCTAGCTACCACGATAAAAAACACGAAGCCCACGATTGCTCTGAGTATCCATTCAACAGCAGTGAGATGGTCTTGCGAGGCAAAAAAGTGCATAAATACTCCACCTTAACCTGAATTTACCTAATTAGTTTTTACCTATTTCATTATTACTATTAAAACTTACAACCAATAAAAAACTCTTTCTACTCAAATAGAAAGTGTTTTTATGCTTTAATATAATCCTACTAATTGTTGAATGGGGTATCACGAATAAGACCAAACATGCAGATAATACAATATTAGAAAGTAAACGATGTCGAGCAACATTGTTTGTTTCTTTACTTACAATTGATAAGATAGTAATGAAATAATAGAAGAGAGGTCATACACATGACAAATATAAATATTCCCGTCTCCGTTTTAAACCTTGCTCCAATTCGTGACGGGCAAAATCAGAAAGACGCAATTGATGCTATGGTTGATTTAGCTCAAACGACTGAAAAAATGGGATACACACGATACTGGATAGCGGAACATCACAATTCACCAACATTAGTTAGTTCTGCGACGTCCATTTTAATCAAACATACTTTAGAGCATACAGAAAAAATTAGAGTTGGTTCCGGTGGTGTTATGCTTCCAAACCATTCACCATTAGTTGTGGCTGAACAATTCGGTACAATGGCGACCATTTATCCAAACCGTCTTGATTTAGGTCTAGGAAGAGCACCAGGTACGGATATGATGACAGCAAATGCTTTAAGACGTTCAAATAATGATTCTGTTTACACCTTTCCTAATGATGTAAAGGCTTTACTCACCTACTTTGGTCCGATGGAAAGCCAAGGGTATGTAAAAGCTTATCCTGGAGTGGATACAAATGTACCAATCTATATTCTTGGTTCTTCAACGGATTCTGCTTATTTAGCAGCAAAATTAGGACTTCCGTATGTATTTGCCTCACATTTTGCACCTAGATATATGGAAGAGGCGATTTCCATTTATCGCAAACGTTTTGAACCATCCGAATATTTAAGCTCACCATACATGATGGTTTGCCTAAATGTTATTGCAACAGAAACGGATGAAGAGGCGAAACGAGAAATCACAACCATGCAGCAATTTTTCTTAAACGTTGTACGTGGTTCCCAAAACCCATTACAACCACCAGTTGACAACATGGATGAACTTTGGAACGCACAAGAAAAAGAAATGGCAAAATCCATGTCTAGTGTCACATTATTAGGCAGCAAAGATTCCATTCGCAAGCAATTGACAAGTTTCCAAGAAAAATATAATGTCGATGAGCTTATGGCTGTTTCTTACATCTATGATCCGGACAAACAAAAGCGTTCATATGAGATTTTAAAAGAAGTTGTCGATGGAAAATGAGTTTTAAAGGGTATTTTGCTGATTATGCTGTGGCTTTAATCCTAAATTGGGCAATTTGAAGCAAATTGCTTCACAACGGATATAAAACTTGATATTATAAAGTGAAACTAAATATTGATCTATCTTCGGGGCTGGGTGAAAATCCCGACCGGCGGTGATGAGATTACTCTCTAAGCCCGCGAGCCGTAAGGCAGGATTTGGTGCGATTCCAAAGCCGACAGTATAGTCTGGATGGGAGAAGATGGAGGTTCTGCGCGTTCAAAAATTTTACTATGATTGAACGTTTATTAAGCGTGCCTTTTACATTAACTCCCTCAAGAAGCCATTTCTTGGGGGTTTTTATTTGGGTATGACTTAAATGCTGAACCTTTCTTCTTTTGAGGTGGATCGACAAAAGAGGAGAGGAAAGAAAAAATGAAGAAAATACCTTTACGTCAATTTGTGGCAATTGCAATGCTAAGTACGATTTCGTACATCTTAATGTTTTTGAATTTTCCATTGCCAACATTCCCAAGCTTTTTGAACGTCGATTTTAGCGATGTTCCAGCATTGCTTGCAGCACTCATTTTTGGACCGATGGCCGGAATCCTGGTTGAATTATTCAAAAACATGATTGATTATTTCATCACTGGAAGTGAAACTGGGGTACCTGTTGGTCATATTTCAAACTTTGTAGCAGGGATTATATTTGTTCTCACAACCTACTATATTTTTAAACTATTAAAAACGAAATTAGGCTTAACAATTGGATTAATTGGCGGTACAGCGATGATGGCAATCATCATGAGTGTCCTTAACTACTATGTCTTCCTACCGGCATTCAACTTTTTCTTGAATATCCCGGCCATGTCAGCACCAGAGACACTCAAAATGGTGGTTTACGCAATTCTTCCATTTAACATATTAAAAGGATTAATTGTAGCAACAATCTTCATGTTGTTGTATACTCGTCTACACCCGTGGATTAATAAACAAGCGTCGATATAAATGAGTTGATATAGCAAGCACCCGGGGGCGGGTGCTTGTTTTGTTTTTACAGCTACCAAAGTCGAGAAAGTCCTATTTCATTTCAAATCTTTGAAAATCGTTTTTCATAATCCTAGTTAATGGTAAACTAGTAAAAGAATGATAAAAGGGGATGAAAACTATGAAGAAGAAAATCGTCCTTGCAGGTGGTACTGGTTTTGTGGGATCCTATTTTTTAAAAAGGTTTACTGAACTTGGGTATGTAGTAAAAGTGATTTCAAGAAATGCCCCAAACATCACTTGGGATGATAGGGAAGGAATTATACAAGCACTTGAAGACTCCGAGATGATTATCAATCTCGCAGGGAAATCAGTCAATTGCAGATATAACGACAAAAATAAACAAGAAATTTTCCTCTCTCGAACGGAGACTACGAAAATATTAGGCAATGCCCTCGAAGAATGCAAAAATCCGCCAAAATTATGGATTAATTCCAGCACAGCAACGATCTATCGGCATGCTGAAGATAGACCGATGACAGAAGAATCTGGGGAAATAGGTACTGGTTTTTCAGTGGATGTTGCAAAAAGATGGGAAGAAGCCTTTTTTTCTTATCAATTCCAAAGAACGAGGCAGGTAGCGTTAAGAATCTCGATTGTACTTGGAGCCGGTGGAGGTGTAATGATTCCATATAAAAACTTAGTTCGTTTTGGTCTTGGTGGGATCCAGGGACCTGGTAGTCAAAAATTCAGTTGGATTCATATTGAAGATTTGTTCAATATTGTACTTTATATACGTGATCATTCCCATCTAACTGGAGTCTTTAACTGCTCAACTTCGAATCCAATTACAAATCGCGAGTTAATGAATAATCTCCGAGACGCATATAATCGTAAATTCGGATTACCATCCCCAGCTTGGCTTCTTGAACTTGGTGCGATTTTTATTAGAACGGAAACTGAATTAATTTTAAAGAGCAGATGGGTTATTCCAGAAAGACTGAATAAGGAAGGATTTATTTTTTCTTATCCAACAATCGAGGACGCACTTACACAAATAACAAAAAATAATTGAAACTATTTTCCTATAAATTCGTAAACAATAGTGTTAAAACTAAAATTGGAGATGATTTTATGGAAAGTAAAGGCTGCGTTAAATGCGGAAGCACAAATGCTGGAACGAAAGATGTATTGATGACAGGTTCTGGACTTACTAAAATGTTAGATATTCAAAACAATCGTTTTACTGTTGTGTATTGTAAGAATTGCGGATACTCTGAATTCTACAACAAGAATTCTTCTACTACATCAAATATCCTTGATTTATTCTTTGGATAATGTGATGAAGGGTAAACATAAATCATGCTGCACAAGCTCAGTATACAAACTAATAATCGCGACCAAATGGTAGATGTAACAGAAAAAGTTCAAGCCATTATTGACGAAAAGGGGATAAGAGAGGGTGCTGTGATTGTCTATTGTCCACATACAACAGCTGGGATAACGATTAATGAGAATGCGGACCCCGATGTAAAACGTGACATGATTCGCCGTTTTGATGAGGTATATCCTTGGCATCATAAGCTTGATCGTCACATGGAAGGAAACACCGCAGCTCATATGAAAGCAAGTACTGTCGGTGCATCGCAACATGTTATTGTCACAAATGGACGTTTACTCCTGGGTACGTGGCAAGGAATCTATTTTTGCGAATTTGATGGTCCTCGATCTCGAACATTCTATGTGAAAATCTTGTAAAAAGGCGAATCCCAATGATTCGCCTTTTTCCATTTAGAAAACACATTGTTACAACTCCTTCGTAAAACTCGTCGAAGCAGAAAAATTCCCTTACATTTGTTAAAATAGTACTAAGCATTTTAGTATTCGAAACTTTTAGGAGGGGAATATAATGGATGAACGTTATCCGATTGGAGAATTCCGGTTTGATGGAGATTTGACAGAAGAATTGGCAGCGGGCTGGATAAAGGAAATTGAGAATTTACCATCTTTACTAAAGAATGCTGTGAAAGATTTAACAGATGAACAGCTTGATACACCTTATCGTAATGGGGGATGGACACTTCGCCAGGTTGTTCATCATATTGCAGATGCATCGATGAATTCATATATTCGTTTTAAGTTAGCTGTGACCGAAAATAATCCAGTTATTAAACCATATGATGAAGCGAAATGGGCTGAACTAACAGATTCAACTCTACCAGTGGATGTTTCATTAACAATCATCGAAGGTGTTCACAAACGTTGGGTCCCACTTTTGCAAAGCTTTTCAATGGATGATTTCGATTTGTCATATATTCACCCAGAAGGTGGCGAAATGAAATTAGGCATCTTTTTAGGCTTTTGCGCTTGGCATGGAAACCATCATCTGGCGCATATCACGATTTAGTGAAAAATAAAAATTGGAAAATATAAAAGCAATGCACCTAGGCATTGCTTCTTCTATTAATACGATTCTTTGATAAACAACCATTTGATTAATTGCTTTCCTTGTTCAGGTGTAATCTCACCTTCAGCAAGTGATTTTAAGATTGATCTCCATGATGCAGTAACAATAATATTTAAAGGAAGAGGTGATTCCGAAATCATTTCGTTAAAAAAACTTTCAACCCTATCTCTATTTTTTCCCGGAGATTCCTCACAAAGTAAGCGACAAATATTAACCTTAACTGCAAAATCTAATCCAATTAGCATTGCTGCTTCAATTTTTCTATATGTATCTTCAAATAAAGATACGGCACCCTCCATTCTATCTAAGATCCTTTGTTCCATTTCAGCCCGAATAACTTCATAGAGCTTTGTTTTTGAGCCAAAGTGATGATAAATAGCACCAGTAGTCACGTTTGCTTTTTGGGCAAGTTCTGTGATATTTACCACTTTATATCCTTTGATACTAAATTCCTCTAAAGCCACTTTTAGTATGGTATCTTTATTAGTTCCTGGTATTGGTATCCACTCTTTCATATTTTGATCATACCATATTGACAAGAATACGTAAATGATTTACGCTAAACATAACCAATTTACGCATTACATAAATATTTTATCTTATTGAGGAGGAGGAAGGAAAATGAAACTACTATTTTTATATCACCCAGTAAAAAACCTTAAAGAATCTCTTGCATTTTACCGTGAAAATCTTGGGTTTGAAGAAGCGTGGAGAGAAGGGGAACATACTGCGGCCATTCATTTACCAAACACCGATATTCGTCTTATGATTGAAGATGAAGATGAAGGGCTTTCTGCAGGAGGAGTCTTTCTGGTTGATAGTGTAGACGAATTTTATAAGAAAAACAAAGATACTCTTAATTTTGTTAGAGAACCTCATGATATCCCACCAGGACGCTACGCCATCTATTTAGACAATTCCGGAAACCCTATTCGCATTTTAGATTTTACAAAAGAAAAATAGCCCCAATTAGAGCAGACAGCCAATCTACTGTCTGCTTTTCATTATGAAAAAGAGGAATCTGTAATTTAATTACAGAATACTTATGGATAAAATACTTTAGGAGGAGGGTTTTAGTTGATTTATGAAATGACAATTCAATTTCGTGTGGGTGACATCTCTAAGGGGCAAGATTGGTACGAAACACTTCTAAAGAAAAAACCTGATTTTATTCCTCATGATGGGTTTGCAGAGTGGGAATTGATTCCTGGATGTTGGCTTCAAATTGCTGAGAGAATTCCCTCAATCGGTTCCGGTCCATTAAGATTAGGGATAGATAATCTCGAAAAAGAGCGAGAAAGGCTAATCAACGATTTAAAAATAGAGCCATTCGAAATCTATTCAAGGGAAGAGGTCCCTGTAAATTGGACTACATTTTCAGATCCATGGGGAAATAAAGTTGGCTTATTTGAATATCATAACCAATCAGAAAAGGAAGAGCGAAAGAAAATCATTTTTGGTAGAAGACAATAAAAGGAGGACTTTAGAATTGGCAAAGGGTAAAACAAATGCCATGAGGATTTTGGATTCTAGAAAGATTGAATACAAGATTCATACATATGAAAGTAATGATGGAAAAATTGATGGAGTATCTGTTGCACAAAAGGTAGGAATAGATATAAAAAAGGTTTACAAAACATTGGTTGCCCAAGGAAACAACAAAGATATTTTTGTGTTTGTCATTCCAGTTGAAGAAGAGCTTGATCTAAAAAAAGCAGCAAAAGTAGCTAATGGTAAAAAGGTCGAAATGGTACCCGTAAAGGATATCCAAAAACACACAGGTTATATTAGAGGCGGTTGCTCCCCAATCGGTATGAAAAAAGCATATTTTACATTTATTGATGCTCAAGCTTCGACCCTTGACAGCATTATTGTTAGCGCAGGAAAAATTGGAATGCAGGTCGAACTAAAAGTGGCTGATTTAACAACTGCAACAGATGGACAAATTGTAGACATCATTAAATAAAATTATATTATTCGCGAAAGATGAAATCACATAATTATTTAGAAACGATTCAAACATATTTGTTTAAGATTATATTAGAATGGTTACTATGGGTTGTTTGGTTTAAGCCCATATGTTAAAATGTATGTATAATTAACTGGATACTCTAAGGGGAGTAGCTTTAACAGCAAAGTCGTCAATACAGAGATTAATCTCTCGGCTTTGTTGGCAACTATAACGTTGTTAGCAAGACCTTACCAATAACAATGGTATAGGTCTTTTTTGCTTTTTTAAGGCCTATATCAAACGGGATATAGGCCTTTTCTCATCCATCAAAACGGAAGGGGAGTTTATAGATGAATATCATTACAACGAAGAATTTGCCAGTATTTATCACAAAGGAACTTGAGCAGCTACATAAAAAAGTTGCTCCAATCATGATGAAGACATCTAAGTATATGTTTTGGTCGTTTCCATTGATCATGATTTCACTTATTAATTTAGTGTTTTTACTATTTTTCATGCCATTTACCAATGAAGCTATTCCGTCACTTCTCATTTATGCCATCATTGGAGCAATTGGATTCGCCTTAGCAAAGGAAGCAAAAATGAAGAAGAAGGAAATAGAAGCTATTTCTTCTAAATATATGATTGAAAGAATCAAAAAGAGTGATGTAGTAACAGCAGGACGCCAGCAAGACTATATTGCACGTCTTCAAAACCAACCGAAGCTTGCTCTTCACTACTTTATTGAATTTTTAGATGAGGAAAACAAGAGAGAAAAGCGAAATCTTTATTCCTAAAGGAGTTTTAATTATATGAAGCCCTCAAATTGCGAAACGACAAAGCAGGATGAAAGACCAGTTAAAAAAGCAAAGCATAAAAAATCAATCCACCAAATTCTATTACAGCTACAGAGTCAAGGAGTGAATGCATCCCTTTGTAAAAAAAGAAGTAAGCTTGTACTAGGATCGTAATAGGAAAACCTGACCCATACAGAGTGGATCGAAACGACTGAACAACAACATATCCAAAAGGGCAGGGGAGGGGACTTTTTTCATACACTACCACAGCTACCGGTATATTTTCCCGCTCTTGGCACTTGCGCATTTCAAAAAGAAATATACAGAAAAAAGCTAAAAGATTTGCTCTTTTAGCTTTTCTTAAGTTTTGAAGGGTTATTGATTTTATAGTGAACTGGATCTTCAATGATGAACTCATCATCGACATCCTTGCCTTTTGCTAACTTCTTCTTCACAACTTTTGCATCAAATTCAAGTTCATTCCCTGGCTCAAGCTCCAGTTTCTTTAACGTCTTTGAATGGGAGCACCAAGCAAGTCCAATCTGAACGGGGTCTTCCTGCTGAATAACTACATTTTCAAGTACGACAACCTCATCATTATCTTCGTTAAAATGGTTCCATGTAAGCGCAAATTGTTTAACTGTAGCGGTAAAATGAACCTTGTCAGTTGGCAACTCAATTTTTGGTGCTTTTTCCTTTTTAACTTGTTTTGTTGGTTGTTCTTTCTTTACAGCCGCTTTTGATTCTGTCGATGCAGGTTTTTCAACAGTGACTTTACTCGTGGTTTCCTTTTTCTTCTCCGTCACTACTGCCGTGTCTGAAATAGCCGCTTTTGCAAAGTTAGGTGATTGCATTTCTTTTAAATAGGCAGGGTGAATACAGGTTAGATTACCATCCTCAAACTCAAGTACAATTGTATTGTGTTCCTGTGTTTTACCGTACACTTCATAGCCTTTTATTGTAACGATTCGTTGGTGGGTTCTTTCTTTGTACCAGTATTCTTTTTTAACTGAAAGACCCCATTCTCTAACCTTTTCTTCATAGTGGGCTTCGTCTACAAAAGTTTCATATTCTCCTTTTGGAGGGAGATATGTTGTACTGGCCGAGTCCTCTACATGAGGCAATGTATTCGCCATGTATGAACATCCTTTCGTTTTTTACAAATTTATGTAATTCATATACAATAAAATGAAACATATCTATTTCTTATCATATATTTCTTTCTTACATAATAAAAGTTTTTTTCAATTTAAACAAAAGGAGAATTGCGATGACAACTACGTATACGTCTCGAAATGAAGTACCTGAACAAGAAAAATGGAACTTAGATAATCTCTACTCTGACCTAAATAAATGGGAAGAAGATTATCGGCTCATTGAAAAGATGGGGGTGGAACTCGCAACATTTGATGGTAATATCCATGATGGACATTCATTGTGTGAGTATTTAACGTTGAGTGAAAAAATGTCTTTCCATTTTAACATGCTCTTTGCTTATGCAATGTTAAAGGTAGATGAAGATACTCGGGTTACAAAGTCCCAATCTTATTTAGATCGAGCCAAGCAACTTAGTGTAAAGGTAAGTTCAGCAAATTCATTTTTCATGCCATTTTTATTAAGCTTAGATGAAGAAACATTAAAACGATACATATCCGAAGAAGAGGGTCTTCAGTATTTTGAAAAAGAATTACTGGAATCCTTTCGTTATAAGCCACATGTTTTAAATAAGGACCAAGAAGAAATTTTATCTCGATTAGGTGAGGCACTTTCTGCACCAAGTACGACGTATGGAATGATAAATAATGCAGATATTCGCTTTGGTAAGGTTACGAAAGATAATGGTGAAAAAGTTGAACTTACAAGAGGGATGTATGCCAAGTTGATTGAGGATGAAGACCGTGATAAACGAAGAGAGGCTTATAAAGCATATTACGAGCCCTATGTACACTTAAAAAATTCAATCGCTTCGACATTATCTGCAGCCATTAAAAATAATGTCACGATTTCCAAGCTGAGACACTACCCATCAGCACTTGAGAAAGCATTATTCGGAGATAATGTTCCAAAAGACGTTTATGAAAATCTAATTGAAACCACGAAAAAAAACATTGATGCGATGCACAAATATACAAGTATCCGCAAAGAAAAATTAGGTCTTGATGAGCTTCGTCAATATGACTTAAGTGTGCCACTCGTTAGTGGAGCAAAGAAAGATATATCGTATGATGAAGCATTTGAAACGATGTGTAAAGCACTTGCTCCTTTAGGTGAAGACTATATTCAAACACTAAAGGATTTTAGAAAATCACGTTATTTCGATGTTAGAGAGACACCTGGAAAACGGTCTGGCGCCTATAACTTAGGTGTGTATGGCGTACATCCATATATCCTTTTAAATCATCAGGATGACTTGGATAGTTTATTTACGTTGGTTCATGAATGTGGCCATGGGGTTCACAGCAAATTAAGCTCAGAACACCAGCCACAAATTACGGCTCGGTATAGTATTTTTGTTGCTGAAGTAGCTTCAACAGTTAACGAAGTGCTATTAATTAATTACTTATTGAACAATGAAGAAAATGAAGAAGTAAAGAAATTCTTAATTAATCATTTTATTGATAAATTTAAGGGCACATTCTTTACTCAGGTGATGTTTGCAGAGTTTGAGAAGAAGACACATGAAATGGCTGAACAAGGTCTTCCATTAAATGTTGAATCTTTTAGTGAAGTGTATGAAGGGTTATTTAGAGAATACCATGGAGAGGATCTCGTGTTTGATGACGAAGTAAAATACGGCTGGTCACGTATCCCACATTTTTACCGCCCGTTTTATGTCTATAAATACGCAACGGGATTTGCTTCTGCGATTCATATTGCTACGAAGATTCTAGAAGGGGACGAAACAACATTAATCCCTTATCTTGACTTCTTAAAGAGTGGAAGTTCAGACTATCCACTTGAATTGTTGAAAAAGACTGGAGTAGACCTTACAACTCCATACCCAATTGAAAATTCATTGAAAAAGTTTAATGAATTAGTAGAAGAATTTTCAAAACTGTAAAAAGGAAAGCCTTCCGAAATTGGAAGGCTCTTTTTCATTCCTTTGGATGAACCATATCCTCAGGTTTTACGTATTGGTCAAATTGTTCTTCTGTTAAAATGCCTAAATGGAGGGCTGCATCTTTTAAGGTAGTACCGTGTTTATGTGCATGTTTTGCGATACTCGCAGCTTTTTCATAGCCAATATATGGATTTAGGGCTGTTACGAGCATTAAGGAATCATGTAGGTTCTTAGAGATGATCGTTTCGTTTGCTTGAATTCCAACTGCACAGTTTTTATTAAAAGATTCCATTGAATCCGCTAAAAGAAGAACCGATTGAAGGAAATTATAGATAATTACTGGTTTAAACACATTAAGTTCAAAATTTCCTTGGCTTGCCGCTATTCCAATTGTTGCATCATTGCCCATTACTTGAACGGCAACCATCGTAAGGGCTTCACTTTGGGTTGGATTTACTTTCCCAGGCATAATCGAGCTGCCAGGTTCATTTTCAGGAATTTTAATTTCTCCAATCCCACATCGTGGACCACTTGCTAGCCATCTAACATCATTTGCTATTTTCATCAAATCAGCTGCTAATGCTTTTAAAGCTCCATGTGCATACACAATCTCATCATGACTGGTTAGCGCGTGGAATTTATTATCTGAAGAGAAGAAGGAAAGCTTTGTGTATTTCGAAATTTCCTTTGCCACATTCTCACCAAACTTCGGATGAGCATTAATACCAGTTCCTACTGCCGTGCCGCCTATCGCAAGGGCAAGTATTTTTTCAGTCGATTCTTTTATCATCTCATTCGAACGCTTTAACATATGGACCCAGCCGCTAATCTCCTGACCAAGTGTTAATGGAGTAGCATCTTGAAGATGAGTTCTTCCAATTTTTACGATGCTAGCAAATTCATTTTCTTTTTCCTGCAAAGTTGCCTGTAATCTCTCAAGTGCTGGCACTAGATGTTCTTTTACTGCTTTTACAGCAGCAATGTGCATTGCTGTAGGAAATGTGTCATTAGAGCTTTGACTCATATTGACATCATCATTTGGATGAACTTTTTCATCAATACCTTGATCATGTAACCATTGAGTAGCACGATTTGCAACAACCTCATTGATATTCATATTACTTTGTGTTCCACTACCCGTTTGCCATACAACTAGTGGAAAATGCTCAAACATATCACCAGCTAATATCTCATCACAAGCGTTTAAAATGGCTTTAGCTTTATTCTTACTTAATTTACCAAGCTTTTTGTTCGTAATGGCCGCACTTCTTTTTAATATGGCGAAGGCTTCTAACACTTCTTGGGGCATCTTCTCTGTCCCAATTTGAAAATTTTCTTTACTCCGTTGAGTTTGAGCAGCCCAGTAAGCAGCCACTGGAACTTTAATTTCACCCATTGTGTCCTTTTCGATTCTGTACTCCAAAATGATCACCTCTTGTTTTCCTCTTTATATAAGGGTACCAATTATTCCCTTGTATTATGTCTTTGAAATTCGTATAGAACACAACATCCTTGTCCATAAAAATGATAGAATTTATAATGGAGTTTTTATGGAAGGTAGGTGGGCTACCGTGAATACAGATGATAGCTTTATTAATCGAAAGAAACAACAGCTCGGTGTACAACTAAATAACGTTCAAAAAAAGGCCGTTCTTCACACAAGGGGACCATTACTCTTATTAGCTTCACCTGGTTCGGGAAAAACAACGACAACGATTATGCGAATTGGGTATTTAGTTGAAGAAGTGGGGGTAGAACCTTCACGCATTAAGGCTGTAACTTTTAGTCGTGCATCTGCAGCCGATATGAAAGAAAGATTTGCTCGATTCTTTCCTGATCTCACCACTACTCCTGTAGACTTTTCAACGATTCATAGTCTTGCATTTCAGGTGGTTCGGGATTATTTTTATAAACAAAAAGTTTCCTACCAATTAATTGAAGGAAGCCTAGATGGTGGTCCTAATAAAAAACTACTTTTGCGAAAAATTTATAAAGCGATGAATGATGAGATGATCACCGAAGAACAGCTTGAGGAACTCACAACGTATATTAGTTTTATTAAGAATAAGCTTCTCCCACGGAATGAGTGGAAAAATATTGATTGTGACATTCCATTTGTTGAGGCCATTTTTGAGGAATATGAAAAAATTAAGAACGCAAATCCAAGTAATCTATTACTCGATTATGATGATATGTTAACCATTGCAAATGACGCATTTAATAAAGATAAATCAATTCTGCAAAAATACCAAAACCGCTATGATTATGTTCTTACTGATGAAAGCCAGGATACCTCACTCGTCCAGCATAAAATTATAGAAAAACTTGTAAAACTACATCAAAATTTATTTATCGTTGCAGATGATGATCAATCCATTTACTCCTGGCGTGGAGCAGAGCCAACGTATTTGTTAGATTTCAAAAAAGTATATCCAAATGCGGTAATCCTAAAAATGGAGCAAAACTATCGTTCCTCAAAGGATATCGTTGATGTTGCCAATCGATTCATTAAGCGGAATAAAGACCGCTACGATAAAAATATGTACACCGAAAATCTCAGCCATAAGCCAATTGAAATCACACAGTTCGAGGACTATCGGAACCAAGCAAAATATCTTGTCCAAGAAATTGACTTGGTAGAAAAGAAGAAGGATGTCGCTGTATTATATCGAAACAACTCTTCATCCATCATGTTAATAAATGAGCTTGATCGGAATCAAATTCCTTTCTATATAAAGGATTCTGATAATCGCTTTTTCTCACATTGGGTTGTAAAAGACATATTGAATTTTATGAGAATGACATTTACAGATAAACGAGTCGATATTTTTCAGCAAATTTACACGAAATGTGGGTTTTACTTATCAAGAGAACAACTGTTCGAACTTGCAAAAAAGAAGCCATCTGAATCCATTTTTGAACGTCTATTACAAAATAAAGGCTTAAAAGACTATCAAGTGAAGCAAATTAAAACATGTCAAAAAACCTTTCAAGAAATGAAGGGGGTTCAGCCACTTAAGGCGATTAAGCAAATAAGGAACCAGCTTAATTACGACAAAACGCTTAAAGACATGAGTAAGAAACTCGGATTTAATACGGAGTATATCTTCAGCGTCCTTCAAACGCTCGAGGAAATTGCAGATTCACTTGACACGATGGAGCAATTTGCAAAACGATTAAAGCATCTCGAAGATCTGATGAAAGTCTCAAAATTTAATAAAAACAAAGATGCCATTACCCTTTCCACATTTCATAGTTCAAAAGGACTTGAGTTTAAAAAGGTTTATATGATTGATCTAATTGAAGGAGTGATTCCTTCCCATGACGAGATTAATAAATATAAAGATGGCGAACGAGATCTTATGGAAGAGGCAGTTAGACTATTTTATGTTGGGATTACACGTGCTGAACAGGAGCTTGAACTTTTGACGTATAAAAAACAAAACGGAAAAGAGGTTGTTCAGTCTCGATTTGTTGCAAATGTAAAAAATATCATTTCACCTCCCGTTAAGGTACAGCCGTCTGGGCAAAAGAAAAAGTTGAAAGTTGAAAAGGCAATTGTCCCTTATAATCCAGATGCGATTAGAAAGGCAGAAGACATTCAAGTGGGAATGACCATTAAACACCGTGTTTTTGGGCAAGGAACAGTTGTTTCGATTGCTGAAGAAAAAATCGAAATTCAATTTCAAAAAGTACGGAAAGCTTTACTACTTGAAACCTGTCTTGAAATGGGGTTATTAGAGCCAGCAAATGAGGTTTCGGTTAATTAGGAAGAGACAAGGAAAGGTACCGCACCTTTCCTTATTTTTCATTCTCTGCATTAATAGTTGTTTCTATATTAGGATTCGTCTCTATTGGTGACTCCTGAATCTTCACTGCTTTTATCTGTTCGATTTCTTTTTCCAGTTTTTTTATATGTCTTTTCTGCTTGTATTGACGTAGAATACCAAACATACCTACAATCAGACCACCAAGTAAAGCGGAACCTAAAATGATTAAAATAAGCGGGATCTCTGTATAACCGAATACATAGTTTACTTTCACAGAATCCACATTCACAACCGCAAATATCGCAACTATCAAAGCAAAGATAAGTCCCAAAATAAAATTCCACTGGAATCTCACCATACACAACTCCTTAGTTCTACTTGTTTTTAGCTTACCCAATTATGGCGTTTCATGTTCCCACTATAGCAATAATTCGAAATCTATCTGAAAACTATTATATAATTGATGTATTGAAGATTACTGGAGTTGAAACAATGGGTACGGTTTTTCCAACACTATACGATTTTTTTATGAAACCACTAGAAAAGAGAAAATTCATCTCGATTCGTCGCAAATTGCTAAACAAAGCAACGGGACATGTACTTGAATTAGGTTCGGGTACAGGCATCAATTTCCCGTTATATCAAGATGTCAATCATGTAACGGCAATTGAACCCAATCCTTATATGACAAATAGAGCCCATGAAAATAAAGAACAAGCTATTGTTCCGATTGAAATTGTTCAAGTAGGTGCTGAAAAATTACCATTTGAGGATAATACATATGACACCGTTGTAGCCACGCTTGTATTTTGTACAATACCAAACCCTGAAATGGCTTTACAAGAAATGAAAAGGGTTTGTAAACCAAACGGAACCATTCTTATGTTTGAGCACGTGAAAATGCGAACCCCTTTTTTATCAAAACTACAGGATTGGCTTACACCTGTATGGAAAAAAGTATGTGATGGTTGTTGTTTAAATCGAGAAACTGAAAATCTTGTTATACGAAATGGATTAAAAATTGTAGGTAAAGAAGAATTTTATAATGGACTGTTCATTGCGTTGCAAATACGAAATATTAAAGAGGAGAGCTGACCGATGGTTACTGAAATATATTTAAATGATTACAAATTGAATGTAACTCATTTCTCTGAAGAAACAGAAAATCATCTCTTGTTAGTGAAAGTCGAATTTAAAGTATCAAGTGAAGATTATCATGATATAACAACCCTTTTATATAAGGGGAATTTTGAATTAAAGGTTCCAGAGCGAAATATTGCATGTAACGTAATCATCCAAGAATATTCAACTTCTATCACGAATCTCTATGAAAAAGATCAAGTTGGGGATTTCACGCTAATTCTTCGTGAAACAAGAGAATAGGAGGGGGGCTCTTAATGAAATTAAGTATTTTAGATCAAGCGCCCATCTCGGCTAATCAAACACCACAACAAGCATTGAATGAGTCAATGAATCTAGCGCAAGCAGGGGAACGATTCGGCTATACTAGATATTGGGTAGCTGAACATCATGATTTACCTGGACTAGCTTGCCCTGCACCAGAGGTCATGCTTGGATACATTGGAGCACAAACAAAAACAATCCGTATTGGTTCGGGTGCTGTTTTACTGCCCCACTATAAACCATATAAGGTGGCTGAACTTTACAATATGCTTTCGACTTTATTTCCAAATCGGATCGACATCGGAATTGGAAGGGCGCCTGGTGGTTCTGCAGAAGCGACAAATGCGTTATCCGATAATTTTCTTCAACAAGTTTGGAAAATGCCAGAATTAATCGATTTGCTGCTTCACTTTATTTATAATGATTTGCCCGCTGACCATGAATTTGCTAACCTGAAGGCAGCTCCCATCCCGCTAACACCGCCAGTTCCTTGGCTTTTGGGAACAAGCAAAAAGAGTGCTATCCTTGCAGCGGAAAAAGGGTTAGCATACACATTCGGACTGTTCATGAGCGACAACGATGGCGAAGAAATCGTCAAAAGATATATTCATAACTTTACACCACGAAATGAAGGCGACAAACCACAAGTTATTGTTACTGTTTCTGCTATTTGTGCTGAAACGAAGGAGAAAGCAGAGGAAATTGCGCTAAGTTCTTATGTATGGGGCAAACAAAGAGAAAAGGGAGAAGGGAAGGAAGGAGTTCCGTCCATTTCAGAAGCAATGGACTACCTTGAGAATGAGAAACTCCACGAAGGCTTTGAAAAAATGAAACAAAAAGTCATTATCGGAAATCCAAAAGAAGTGAAGGATAAACTCCTGCAACTTGAAAAAACCTACCAAACCGATGAAATCATGCTTGTCACAATTACACACTCTCCTGAGGACCGACTAAAATCCTATGAACTTATTGCAAAAGAGATGGGGCTTACAACAAGCTAAGTTCAACGGATCTATTTCTGGGATAATCATTAGAACATATGTAAGCACACGGTATTTTTATAAGAGAGCGTGTGCTTTTTTGTTGTTATAAGTTTTGTTCACTACGAATTTTATTAAGTAATGCCCGACAGCCAACTGAAACAAGACGGTAGGTTTCATCAAAATCACCTGTGTAAAATGGATCAGGAACATCCTTCCTATATTTGGTAAGGTCGAGTAACCTATTGATTTTTGGATGATTGGGCTTGCCTGTTATTCGAATGATATTTTTTATGTTGCTTTCGTCCATACCAATAATATAATCGAACTCCCAAAAGTCTTTTCTCTTTATTTGACGTCCTATAAGCCCATTGGTAGAAATATTGTGTTTCTTTAAAATTTCAAGGGTTCCCTCATGCGGAGGAAATCCAATTTGCCAAGGACTGGTAGCAGCGGAATCGACTGCGATTTTGTTTGTCAGATTTTCCTTTTTGATTAAGTGACGAAACAAGGCTTCAGCCATCGGTGAACGGCATATATTTCCACGGCACACAAATAAAACGTTGATCATGTACTAGAACCTCCAGCCATAATGATTAGAGCTAAATCAGCCCGTATGTACTATTTGCCAGGTTTAGAACCTCTCATCTTGTGTTCTTTTCATAATCACAACATATGTACAAAACTGAAGTATGGAACGGCGCTAGACCTAAACTTAGAGACTGGGCAAGGGCTGGTACTTTAATAAGAAGGTTTGAAAAAAATTACAGTTAGTGCTGCTCTTCAATCCCTCCAAGTAAATTTGTCAAAACTGGATACAATATGTTACAGGATTGTGCTACTAAAACAAATAGCACTTCACTATAAAAACGAAGGAGTCAAATAGATGGTTGATATTAACGAAGGCAAAGGTAACGAAAATGATACTAGGTATGCAGTAGAAACTGGTGATACCATCTCTTCTGCTCTTGATCCATTTGGTTCTAATGTAGGTCCTATTGCTGGCGGAGCGCAAAATAACAAGACGAGGGAAGTTACTAATGATAACGAAAAACAAAGCTCCAAAAATAAGGATTAGAATGAAGTAAAGTCATCTTTTATTCCAATGGACTTCCTCATGGGGGAGTCCATTTAGTTAATTCCTTTTTTATATTAGTGATTAAGATATGCTAAAGACTATATATACCAAATTCCATGTTTGTCCCTTTCAAATAATGCCTGTTTAACATACCTTGTATCAAATCGATTTATATTTGGAGGAGCTTATGTTTAATCTAATTAAAATTGCTAACTTTAAGGTTAACGCGATGACACAAAATTCAAACATCAATTTTGGAGGAACATTACAAAATAGCCATACTGCTAACATGAAATTATATGGTGCTAATTTTTCAATGGGAGATTTTTCACCCTCTTTCTCCATGATAAGAACGGTTACAAAAGATTCCGACATTAGCGATCAAGATCAAATCGAGAATCCATCTTCACCTGACATAAACCAATGAGGACTTAATATTTTGTGGTGGGTAGTTATAGGGGAAAAGAAATGGCTTAAAGAATATTTATCTTTAAGCCATTTTTTTTAAGTGCTTGGTGTTCAATTATAAATCTGCGGTTAGTTCCGCCTTTTTCTTTGCTTTTAAGAATTTAACAATATTGATGACAATCGTTTTGATAACGGCATAGGTTGGAATTGCTAGAATCATTCCCAGCACACCAGCTAGATTTCCTGCTGCAAGTAAAAGAATAATAATCGTCGCCGGATGTGTATCAAGTGTCTTTCCAAGAATAAGAGGGGAAAGGACATTTCCTTCAATTTGCTGTGCAATTACAATTACCAAAACCACTAATAATGCCTTCGTAGGGGAATCAAATAGAGCCACTATAACAGCCGGTGCTCCACCAAGAAAGGGCCCAACATACGGAATAATATTCGTTACAGCAACAATTAATGCCATCACAAGTGCAAACGGTAAGTCAATAATCAAATACCCAATAAAGGATAAGGTGCCGACCGCTAATGCCACCGTTACTTGTCCTTGAATATAGGCTGAAAGTGTTTCACCTGTTTCTTTTAAAATCGTTAGGGCCTCGTCTCTATAAACAGTCGGAAAGAACTTTGCAATTGCATGTGGGAAACGATCTCCATCTTTAAACATATAAAATAAGAGAAACGGGACCGTTACAAGGATAATTGCAATATTGGTTACAACTCCAATAATTTGCGTAATTCCACCTGTAATTCGATGTGGGATAGTATTTGCAAAGGCGATTAATTTTTCTTCAATCGTATTTAAAAGCTCTTGTTGTTCAGTCTGAATCCATTTGAATTCTGAGGACTTTGAGAACTTTTCAAAAAAGTCCATCGCTTGATTTGCATAACCTGGTAAGGCATTTCCAAGAGCTGTAAATTGATTAGAAATAATAGGAACTAAATTTATACCGGCCAATACAAGTAGCCCAAAGAATACAATATAAATAATTAAAATTCCAAGACTCTTCGGCACTTTATGACGATGCAGAAATTTGACGACAGGATTTAATAAAAAGTAGAGAAACCCAGTGATTAAAATAGGAAAAAAAACTGTTGAAAAAAACACTCCGATTGGTTTAAATAAGAATGTGATTTTCGTTGAAACAAAGATAATCGTTAAAATGATTAGGATTTGAATGAGCCAATATTGTAATTTCGTTTTAGACAAATCATGTACCTTCTTTTCTATTATTATAAAAAAAGTATAACAATTCACGAAAAAGAAAACAATTACTTCCTACACAGGGATTATTTTCATGAATTATATGTCTGCTCAAACAATTCTTGTGTAAAATCCTCTGGTTTACCATCAAAAATGATTTCCCCATTTCTTAATGCAATAAGTCTAGTTGCAAACTGTTTAGCAAGGTTTACATCATGCAGATTCATTATGGATAAAAGATTGTGCCGGTTATGTAATTTCTTCAGCAATGAAAAAATTCGCTGCGCTGTTCCTGGATCTAAGCTAGCAACCGGCTCATCCCCAAGAAAGACACGAGGCTTCTGGAGTAAGGCACGAGCGATTCCAACTCGTTGCTTTTGACCACCACTTAAATATTCGATCCGACGGTTTTTAAATTCTAATAGACCAACAACTTCCAATACTCGTATCGCATTTTGTATTTCTTCCTTAGAAAAAATCCCAAGTAAGTTTTTAACTGAATTCCGATATCCGAACATGCCTGTTAACACATTTTGCAACACCGTCAAGCGGGGAATTAGGTTAAAATGTTGAAAAATCATTCCGATTTCCCTACGTATTAGGCGTTGTTGTTCCTTATTTTTGTTTGTAAATAGCTCACCATCCCAAAATACTTCACCACTTGTTGGCTGTTGGAGGCCATTCATACACCGAATCAGCGTTGATTTCCCCGCTCCACTTTTTCCGAGTACACAGACAAATTCCCCCTTATTAAAGGTAAGATTGACAGAGGATAAAGCGGGCTTTTCAGTATTTGGATAGTAGACAGTAACATCCTTTAATCTAATCATTTCAGGTCTCCCATTTAAATCACTTTATTCCGAACATAGCTTCCAAAGGAATCTACAATAATAACAATCAACATAATTAAGAACACATCCAATGACACCGAAGAATACTGAAAGCTTTTAAAATCATTAAAAAGACGCTGCCCAATTCCTCCACCACCAATAAAACCAAGGATGAGGGAGGTCCGAATCGCAACCTCAAACCGATAAAAGTATTGGGACAAGACATTCGGCCAAATTTGTGGAAGAATGCTAAAAAGAGACGCTACCCAATTTTTTGTACCCACTGCTTTCATCGCTTCGTGTGGACCGGATTCTGCTGATTCAATAAGTTCAGAGATTAATTTGCCGAGCACCCCTATATTATGAAAGGTGATCGCTAGAACGGCAGGGAAGGGACCCAGTCCTAAAGCCGTTAATAAAATCAATCCGAACACAATTTCTGGAATGGATCGGATAAAACTCAATAAAATTCGAGTAAGATTGAAAACAAAGGCAGAAGGGGAAGTATTTTTAGCCGCCAGAAAGCTAATCGGTAAAGCAATCATAAGACCAAAAATACTACCCAAAAATCCCATCGCGAGTGTCTCTGCACTATCTCTCAGCATTCGGGGCAATGCAGAATAATTCATGGGAAACCATTGTGAGAGAAAATCAATCATATTACGAAAATCACGAAATTTCGAAAGGTCAAATTCGGTTAACCTCATGCTAACCAATATTGCAGATACTAATAGAACTACAGTTAGTAGAGTAGTTCGTTTAAACCACATGTAAATCAGCTCTATTCATTTATAATTCCTTGTTTAATTGCAGCTTGGCGTATACTTTCATAATCCTCATTTGATGCTTCTGTGAATCCACTTGCTCCAAACGCAGCTAAAATTTCTTCATCTTCAATAGCCAAAAAGGCATCTTTAAGCTTTTGAATAGTCGCGTCATCGGTATCCTTATGGACAGCCCATGGATATTGAAATAATTTTTCAGATTGCCAGATCGTTTTAAATAAAGAGCCATCAATTTTTCCTGAGTCAACAAGTTGATTATAAATCGCACTATCAATAGCACCCGCGCCAACCTGTTGATTTTGAACAGCCAAAGCAGTTGCATCATGTGACCCTGTATAACGGACAGATTTAAATTGATTCACATCCTCAGATTCGAAGACTCCACGGTCCTTAAGTTCAATCGAAGGAATGAGAGAGCCAGATGTTGAATTAATATCACCAAAGGCAAAATCAATATCCTTTGAGTTTGCTACTAAATCATCGATTGAATTCAATGGGCTATCTTTATGAGTGATAATATAGGAATGATAGAAGGGTTCACCATCAATTAATTGAGTAATAATCGCTTTAGCACCACTTTTTTCATGGGCCACAACATAGGTTAATGGACCAAAATAGGCCATATCGATTTTATTATAATTCATCGCCTCAACAACACCGTTATAATCAGGATACACTTCTACAGATACGTCACGGTTTAATTCTTTCGTTAAAATGGTTTGAAGCTTATCCATTGCCGTTTCCATTTCACCAACTGTCTGTACCGGAATAACTCCAATTGTAAAAGCTTCTTCTTTATCATTTTTATTTTCATCATTAGCATTTGACCCACACCCAGTTAAAAGAAGGGTAAAAACTAGGAATAGTACATAAATCGTTTTCTTATTCAACATATACACCTCATTATTCTTTTTGTAGTGGTTATTCTTTCCTAACAACCTAAAAAGGACTCAACATCGAGTCCTTAAATAACTTTAATAACACTAGGGTTTTCGCTTGTTACTTCACCGATGATATGTGCTTCTACATGATTTTCATGTAGTTGTTTCAGCAATTTTTCAGCTTCAATTTCTGGAACAGAAACGAGTAGTCCTCCAGAAGTAATTGCATCACATAAAATAAGTTGATCCAGTTCATCTAGGTTGGAACTATACTCAACTCGATCGGCGAGCCACGCATGATTTTTCTTTGTTCCGCCGGGAACTACCTTTTGTTCAGCAAGCTCTTTTGTTCTAGGTAGAATAGGGACATTTTCATAGTGTATCGTCATCCCAACCTGGCTTCCTTCAGCCATTTCCATTGCATGCCCTAGTAGACCGAACCCTGTTACATCCGTGCAGGCATGGACATTATAACCATCCATTATTTCAGCTGCATTTTTATTTAACGTTGCCATAACCCCTGTTACTTTTTCAATATCTTCTTGATCTAACAGATCTCTTTTAATCGCTGTTGTTAAAATCCCAACACCGATCGGCTTCGTTAAAATAAGTCGGTCACCAGGTTTGGCACCTGCATTTGCACGAATTCGTTTAGGATGGACGGTACCCGTAACCGATAAACCGAATTTCGGCTCTTTGTCATCGATAGAGTGACCACCAACTAAAGATGCTCCAGATTCTCTTACTTTTTCAGCAGCTCCTGCTAGTATGTCTGCTAAGATACTTTTATCCAATGTGTTAATAGGGAAGGCAACGATATTCATAACCGTAATCGGTTTTCCTCCCATTGCATAGACATCACTTAAAGCATTAGCAGCGGCAATCTGTCCAAACATGTATGGATCGTCCACAATTGGGGTGAAAAAATCAAGTGTTTGCACAAGTGCAAGTTCATCATTGATTTTATATACTCCTGCATCATCCGGATTATCAAGACCAACTAATAGGTTTGGATTCGGTGTAGCTTTTGGTAAATGACGCAGAACCTGCGTCAGGTCCTCAGGACCGATTTTGCATCCTCAGCCAGCTTTTGTTGAAAGGGAGGTCAATTTAATGATTTCTTCCTTCTTAGACATCAACATCACTCCTTCCATACTTTCTATTTTGGCACTAGTTTTAGCGCCTCAATTCCAAAACTAATTTTAGCATAAGATTCTTAGGATTAGAAATTAATATGAATTTTTCGTATTCTCCTATTAAATAAAACGAAATTATATTTAAATAATAAATAATTAAGGAATTTTAAAAAAATAATGTTATAAGTTTAATTATGAAAGCGTTTTTAAAGATTCTGAATTGATATAATTGTTGACACTATCTGAAAATAACTATATTATGATAACAATTAATTCAAATGACCATGACCAAAACTTAAATACTAAAAGGATTTTTGCTTTTGGTAAACTAAAAATTCAGAAATGATCACATCAGGGGGATTACACCATGAAACAAGCAACGAAAAAATATTTAATTGATCGTATGTATAAAGCTTCACAGGGGCTAGCAAATGCAGTTTTAGTAACACTTGGAATCGGTCTCCTAATGGAGTCACTTGGAACATTTACTGGTTGGGATGGTTTTACTATCATCGGCGTTTCGGCACAGCTTATGTTAGCTCCAGCTCTTGGAGCAGGGATAGCGTACCAGCTTGGAGGGAATACACTTGTCATATTCAGCGCAATGGCCAGTTCTACGGTGGGAGCAAGCGCCGTTCAACTAACTGAAAATGGCGTTACATTAGTAACAGGACAACCTTTAAGTGCGGTTATGGCTGCAGTTGTCGCTACTTGGGTAGGGAAGCGTGTTGCAGGAAAAACAAAACTTGATATGATGGCAATACCATTTGCTGCTATATTTGTAGGCGGAGTCGCTGGTGTATTTTTATCAATCATTACCACTCCATTACTTGAATGGTTAAGCGCACAAATAGCGACATCTGTTGCTGGTTCTCCTATTATTGGTCCTATGGTTATATCTCTTGTTTGGAGTATTTTTCTCATGTCCCCAGCATCTTCAGCGGCTATTGCGATTGCCTTACAGCTTGATCCTGTTTCCAGTGCTGCTGCCTTAATCGGTTGCACAGTTCAATTTGCTGGATTCACCGCAATGTCGTTTAAACAAAACGACGCTGGGGCTAACATTGCACAATCTTTAATTACACCTAAGGTACAATTTCCGAACTTGGTCAAAAATCCACGGCTTGCGATTCCGCCATTTATCGCTGCGGTGATTTGTGCTCCAATCGCAACTTTGATTTTTGATTTTCAAGTTCCATATAAATTAGCTGGTCTAGGTCTTAATTCATTAATCGCACCTATCAATATATTAGCTGAACAGGGTGCTATTGTTTTATCCATTTACATCGCTGTTGGGATCATCCTTCCAATTATTATAACTCTGGCTATCTACCATGGTTTGAAAGTAATCGGATGGACAAAAGCATCTGACTTAAAAATGGAATTACAATAATACAAAAAACTGGGTGGAAAGGAGACTCCTTATACCACCCAGTTTTTTGTATTATTAAGAATATAGAATATCAATATTGGCGGGACTGTGTGGGAATCGAACCCACCAGAGACGACACGCGCCTCCCTCAGGGTTTTGAAGACCCAGGGGGACACCAGTCACCCAGCCAACCCCATATAGAACAACTCTCATTATATACAGGAAGCTCATTTTATGGCAAATAATAAACAACATGCTTGAATTCGTCTCGTGCTTCCTAGTAAAGTAGAAGGTAGATTATACGAAAAAAGTGAGGAGGGAAAAAGTGGCTGATGTTTATTACACAATCGGAATGGCTGGTCATGTTGACCACGGGAAAACAACGCTGACAAAAGCACTAACTGGTGTAGACACTGACCGACTGAAAGAAGAAAAAGAACGCCATATCTCGATTGAACCTGGCTATGCACCCCTTAAATTAGAAAACGGAATTCATGTATCTATTGTTGATGTACCAGGACATGAACGTTTCATTAGACAAATGATTGCTGGAGTTGCAGGGATCGACCTGGTGTTACTCGTTATAGCTGCTGATGAAGGTGTCATGCCACAATCAAAGGAACACCTCCAAATATTGAAATTTTTAGGGATTAAAAAATGTATGGTCGTTGTTTCGAAAATGGACAGAGTAGAAGAGGAATTGCTTGAACTCGCTGCCGAAGAAATAAAGGAATTACTTAAAGAAACAGATTATAAAGATGCCCCGATTCTTTATGTTGATAGTTTATCAGGAAAAGGACTTTCTGAGCTAAAACAAGCCATTCAATCAGAAATCAATGACCTCGAACAAAGAGATAGCAATGGCTCATTCCGTTTACCGATTGATCAAGCTTTTACCGTCCAAGGACATGGAACTGTTGTGAGAGGGACCGTTTTTGAAGGTGTTGTGACTAAAGACAGTCCACTGACATTATTGCCTTCAGGTAAGAAAATAAAAATTCGGCAAATCCAAGTACATAACCAAGAGACTGAAAAAGCACAAGCAGGACAACGAGTAGCTCTAAACATTACCGGTACGACTAAAGATGAAATAAAACGCGGTGATGTACTTGTCGATTCAGAAAACTTCCATGTGACGAGCACGATTGATATTTCACTTCAGCTCGTTTCGACACTTGCGACCCCACTTAAGCAGCGCTCACCTGTAAAGCTACATGTTGGAACATCTGAGTCTTACGGAAAAATAGTCTTTTTTGACCGAAATGAGTTGAAGGAATCTTCAGAAGAAATCCTTTGCCAGGTTCGGTTAGAAGAAGAAATCGTTGTTCGTCGCGGTGATCGCTTTATATTACGTAGACCGACCCCAGTTGAAACCCTTGGTGGAGGATGGATTATTCAACCACAAGGAGGAAAATATCGTTTTGGTGAAGAAACGATTACTATGCTCAAAAAACAAATGGAAAGCTCACCTACAGAAATCTTGGATGAATTACTTCGTAAGAATCAACAACTATCTAAATCTCAACTCATCCAGCTTTCCTCATTGCAAGAGGATGAGGTAGAAGAGATTGTTTCTAACGCTCTTCTTACGGAAAAATACATCGAGATTACTCAACATGTATATAGTTTAAAAGGCACGATTTCAAGACTTAATGAAGTAATCTTACATAAATTAAAAGATTATCACGAAGAATTTCCATTACGAATAGGTATGAGTAAAGCTGAGCTTCTTCAAGTACTTGGACAAAACAAAAATGTACTCGAGTACTGTATAAATGATCTGATACAAAGCAATGTACTAAAAAAAGACGAACAATATTTAGCTGTATCAAGTTTTAAACCTAGCCTTCCAAACGGACCGATGGAGACTGCTGTTTCATCACTATTAAATGACGGTATCCAACCTAAGAAGTGGGGAGAATATGTAAGACAGGGAAATCTCTCCAATCAAGAGGCGAATGAACTAAAGGTATTTTTACTTAAAACGAGTCAAGCACTCACACTTAACGAGGAAACCTTGATTTACAAAAGCGCTTTTGACAAAGCTATTAACGAGTTAAAAGCAGGAACAGATGCTTCTTTTAGTTTGGCAGAAGCAAAAGAAATTTTATCACTTTCTCGTAAATATCTCATTCCTTTCTTAGAATTATTGGATCAACACCAATACACAAAAAGAGAAGAGGGGAATCGAGTATGGATTAATAATTAGGAGGTTTTCATGATGTACAAGGTATCTATTGAATTTTGCATGCAGTGAAACTACGCACCAAAAGCCGCAGGTCTTGCGGAAAAACTCTTAACTCATTTCAGACAGAAAATTTCAAGCTTAGAACTCATCCCTTCATCGGGTGGAGTATTTGAAGTAACCGTAAATGGGAAGATCGTTTTTTCAAAAAAAGAAATAGGAAGATTCCCACTACCAGAAGAAATCATTTCAACGATGGAATAAGAATAAGATGCCTTTTTACGAGGCATCTTTTTTTCGCTTATACTGCAATACTTCAAAGGGAATACTAATAGGAAAACTCTTTTAATAGGTGAAAAATATGAAAATCCTGTGTATTGATGGGGGCGGAATTCGCGGTGCATACGCGGTTGCCATTTTACGTGCAATAGAAAAAGAATATAATAAACCCATTTCAGATATGTTTGATATGATTGCCGGCACTAGTACCGGTGCGATTGTCGCTGCTTCTGCAATTCTTGAGCTGGACATGGGAGAAGTTCAAGAAAGCTATATCAAATTTGGTGAAAAAATTTTTACAAAACAATCAAGAGTTGGGGTTCTAAAGAGTTTTTACAGCGATCGGTATTTACGTCGCTATATTCAAGATACATTTGGTGAAACAACCTTATTTGATATTAAGAAACCACTGCTAATCCCAACAGTCGATATTACACACGGGAATCCATTTGTCCATCGATCGAATTATGGGAATGCCGAACAGGATGATCACTCCATAAAACTTTGGGATGTCGTTCTTTCTTCTTGTTCAGCGCCCGTCTTTTTCCCACCCAATAATATTGATAATCACTATTTAGCCATAGATGGGGGACTGTGGGCTAATAACCCTTCACTCGTTTGTATAACGGAAGCCCAGCACTTTTTTAAAAAGAACTTAAACGACATTCATATTATGTCAATTGGTACTGGTCTGCAAAAAATTGATTTCTCAATTGAAACGCAAAAAGAGTGGGGTGTAACGAAATGGCTACCATTTCATCTACCTACAATGAGAATGACACCAAAGTTATTGGATCTTGCACTGCACCTATCATCGGAATCAGTAACCTATCATTGTCAGCATTTGCTTGGAGACCACTATTTTCGGATTAATGAAAATCTCGGTCGAGAGGTTCCGTTTGACGCTCCGGAATTTGTTGATTTTTTGATTGAATTAGGGGAGAGATCCTATCAAAAGCATCAGGAAGAAATCGCAGCATTTTTGAGCAAAGATATATCGACTTGATTGACACAGAAATAAATTTATGATATTAAAAAAATGGGTGTTAGCACTCCGAAATCAAGAGTGCTAATCTGACTAAAATAAGAATAATATATTTTTTTGGAAAGGGGAACTATCATGGCGAAAAAGCAGTTTAAAGCAGAATCTAAAAGATTATTAGAAATGATGATCAACTCTATTTATTCGCAACGTGAAGTATTTTTACGTGAGTTAATCTCAAACGCCAGCGATGCTATTGACAAGATCTATTATAAGGCGTTAACGGATGACAGATTACAATTTGATAAGGACAACTATTACATCAAAGTTTTGGCCGATAAAGAAAACAGAACACTTACCATTTCTGATACTGGTATCGGTATGACAAAGGAAGAGCTTGAAACCAACCTTGGAACAATCGCAAAAAGTGGTTCTTTAGCATTTAAAAAGGAAACAGAAATCAAAGATGGATATGATATCATCGGACAATTTGGTGTAGGATTTTATGCCGCTTTTATGGTTGCTGATGTAGTAACCGTTATTAGTAAAGCACTTGGCAGTGAAGAAGCATACAAATGGGAATCCAAAGGTGCTGATGGTTATACCATTGAAACAGTTGAGAAGGATACCGTTGGAACTGACATTATTTTAAAAATTAAAGAAAATACAGAAGATGAATCCTATGAGGAGTTTTTAGAAGAATACCGTTTGAAATCAATTATTAAAAAGTATTCTGATTTCATCCGCTATCCTATTAAAATGGATATTACAACAAGTAAACTTAAAGAAGGTAATGAATCTGAATACGAGCAGGTGACAGAAGAACAAGTCATCAACAGCATGGTTCCAATTTGGAGAAAGAACAAAAGTGAACTAACTGATGAAGACTATGAAAAATTCTATAATGAAAAGCATTATGGATTTGATAAACCATTAAAACATATTCATATAAGTGTTGATGGGACAATTCGCTATAATGCTATTTTATATATTCCTGAAAGTATTCCATTTGATTATTACTCAAAGGAGTATGAAAAAGGGCTAGAGCTATACTCAAACGGTGTTCTAATTATGAACAAATGTGCAGACCTGCTTCCAGATTATTTTAGTTTTGTAAAAGGGTTAGTAGACTCTGAAGATTTATCTCTTAATATTTCACGTGAAATGCTACAGCAAGACCGTCAATTAAAGCTTATTGCGAAAAATATCAATAAGAAAATCAAGAGTGAATTACAGAGCCTGTTAAAGAATGAACGAGAAAAGTACGAAAAGTTCTATGATAGCTTTGGTCGTCAGTTAAAGTTTGGGGTATATAGTGATTATGGAAGCAATAAAGATACCCTCCAGGATTTGTTGCTTTTCTATTCTTCCAAAGAGAAAAAGCTTGTTACCTTAGATGAATATGTTTCAAGAATGCCAGAGGATCAAAAATACATTTATTATGCAACTGGTGATTCTGTAGAACGTATCGATAAACTACCACAAACTGAATTAGTAGCGGATAAGGGATATGAAATCCTATATTTCACTGAGGATATAGATGAGTTTGCCATTAAAATGCTCATGAAGTACAAGGAAAAAGAATTCAAATCTGTATCAAGCAGTGATCTAGGCTTCGAGCCAAATGAAACCGACAAAGCAACGGAAGAAGAACAAAACGAAAATAAAGAGCTTTTTGAGTACATGAAAAATGCATTAGCTGGAAAAGTAACCGATGTGAGAATCTCTAAACGTCTAAAAACCCATCCAGTTTGTCTATCTACCGATGGAGAGATCTCGATCGAAATGGAGAAAATTTTGAACGCAATGCCTGACAACCAGAATATTAAGGCTGATAAAGTATTAGAGATTAACGTACATCATGAGGTGTTCCAATCGTTAAAAACTGCGTTTGAACATGACAAGACAAAGCTTGATTTGTACACTCACTTATTGTACAACCAAGCACTTCTTATCGAAGGTCTACCAATTCAAGATCCGGTTGAATTTACAAATGACATTTGTAAGATTATGGTTTGATTATTGAGGGAAGTAGGGTAGATTGGTTTCGTACCATCACTCAGGATTTTTTCAATGGGTGAGGGTACGATTACGCCGTTTTCATACCATCGCTTTGGCTTCGTTCAAGGCTCGATGGTACGATTATTAGGACTACATACCATCACTTGGGAAAGTTTGCACACTAAAGGTACGATTAGCCTAATTACCAGCCATTTTCGACCTACAAAATATAGAAAAGCAACAGTCTTCGCGAGGCTGTTGCTTTTCTAATTTTATTGATCACTAAATAGAATATTCGCCACATGTAATGCTTCACACGCTGCATCAAGTTTTTCAACAGAATCTGCTTCAATCGTATGTAAGTGTACTCCATTCGTCAACAAGGAGAGGAGGGAGGCATTGGTTTCAGATAATTTTTCAATAAACCGTTTCACTTCGAACCGATTCTTAATCATTAATGAACCTATAATTTCCCCATATACAGGATGCTCGACAATCACATCCTTAACAGTCACGCCATGATCGACCAATATATTAAGCTCATCCGCAGTTTGCTCAGATGTATGTTTCACTGCAATAATTCTTGAAATGATATCTTGTTTTGGATGTTCCTGTAAATATATATACCCCTGACTAGTCGCAACAATGGGTTCATTTTTCGCCTTCAATAACGAGATATCCTGAACGATTACCTGGCGGCTCACATTTGCTCGTTTTGAAAGTTCCTCACCAATGATGGGAGTAGGGCTTTCCTTTAACCATTTGATAATCGAATCTCTTCGTTTTTCCCCTAATAGTTTTTTATCTGTACTCATTTTTTTCACTCCAATTAAAACTGTAAGAGCTTTCGCTTACCATTTATTTTATCAGCAAGTACATTCGGATACAATTCTTAGAACCATAAAAAACAGCCTCATTCAATTGAATAAGGCTGTTTTAATAGATCATACGATTAGATTTTCATAACTCCACCAGTACTTGCATTTGTTACAAGTTTGGAATAGCGAGCTAGGTATCCTTTTTTAACTTTAGGTTCAAAGCCTTTCCATTCAGCTTTACGTCTATCGAATTCTTCGTCTGAAATTTCTAAAGTGATCGAACGATTATTTAAATCAAGCTCAATTATATCGCCATCTTGAACGAAAGCGATTGGTCCGCCTTCAGCAGCTTCTGGTGAGATGTGCCCGATTGAGATACCTCTAGAAGCACCTGAAAATCTTCCATCTGTAATTAAGCCAACCTTGGCACCAAGGCCTCTACCAACGATTTGAGATGTTGGTGCAAGCATTTCTGGCATTCCTGGACCACCTTTAGGTCCTTCATAGCGAATGACAACAACGTCGCCTTCTTTAACTTTACCAACGATGATAGCAGATAGTGCATCTTCTTGAGAATCATAGCAAACTGCTGGGCCTCTATGGTATCCACCAACCTCTGGATCAACCGCACCAACCTTAACGACAGCACCCTCAGGAGCAAGGTTACCAAATAGGATTGCCAATCCTCCTGTTTCAGAATGAGGATTTTCAAGTGGACGAATGACATTGTGATCGGTAATTTCACAGCCTTCTACATTTTCTCGTAAGGTTTTACCTGTAACAGTCAAACAATCTCCATTAATTGCACCTGGCTTTTTGAGTAATTCATTAATGATTGCACTAACGCCACCCGCATTATGAACATCTTCAATATGATGATCGGAGGCAGGGGCGATTTTCGCTAAGTGTGGAACACGAGCTGCGATATCATTAATTCGTTCTAATGAATACTCAATTTCCGCTTCATTTGCTAACGCAAGAGTGTGAAGCACTGTGTTCGTAGAACCACCCATGGCCATGTCTAATGCAAATGCATTATCAATTGTATCAACAGTTACGATATCACGTGGCTTAATATCTTTTTCTATTAAATACATTAACTGTTTCGCTGATTTTTTAACAAATTCTTTTCTTTCTTCAGATACAGCCAGGATTGTACCGTTACCTGGTAGAGCAAGACCAAGTCCTTCTGCTAAACAGTTCATGGAGTTTGCTGTAAACATACCAGAACAAGAACCACATGTAGGACAAGCAAATTGTTCGATTTCTGATAATCTAGCTTCATCAATTTTACCAGATTGATATGCACCCACACCTTCAAATACTGAATTGAGGTTAAGCGGGTTTCCAGCTGCATCACGACCAGCTTTCATCGGCCCACCACTAACAAAGATAGTAGGGATGTTTAGACGCATGGCAGCCATCATCATTCCTGGTGTAATTTTGTCACAGTTTGGAATACAAACCATTCCATCAAACCAGTGTGCAGAAACAACTGTTTCAACTGAGTCAGCAATTATTTCACGGCTTGGTAGGGAATATCTCATTCCGATATGACCCATTGCAATTCCATCATCAACACCAATTGTGTTCATTTCAAATGGAACACCACCTGCCTCACGAATGGCATCCTTTACAATTTTTCCAAACTCTTGTAAATGAACATGACCTGGAACAATATCAATATACGAATTGACAACTGCTATAAAAGGTTTGTTAAAATCTTCATCTTTAACTCCAGCTGCACGAAGCAAACTTCTATGTGGAGCCCGATCAATTCCTGATTTAATCATATTACTACGTAAATCTGACATAAATACTACCTCCAAATCTTTAAGTGAACAAAATCTAAAAATTTAAATTATTACTCATTGTAACACTATTTTTAAGATAATCAATTAATAAATTTTATAGTTTTTATGAGAATTTTAAAAAATATAGATTAAAATCTTATAGATTCTACAAATTTCAACAGTTGACGCATTGATTAAAACAGTATATTCTTCTATAATATAAATAGTTAGTTTAGGAAACAAATTAATTATTTGATGAAGCCATCATCTTTTAAAATTAAATGTTATAATCGCTTTAAAAGATACACAAAATAACATTATGATTTGTTTTCTATCTTTAATACATAAGTAGAAAGGTTTGATTGTAAATGTCTAAGCAACAAATAGGTGTAGTTGGTTTAGCAGTAATGGGTAAAAACTTAGCGTTAAATATAGAGAGCAGAGGATATTCTGTTGCTGTTTTTAACCGTTCATACGAAAAAACAGAAGAGTTCCTTCAAAATGAAGCAGTTGGCAAAAACTTTGTTGGTGCAAAAACAATTGAGGAATTTGTGAATTCCCTAGAAAAACCACGCAAAATCTTATTAATGGTTAAAGCTGGACCAGCAACTGATGCAACAATTGAATCTTTAAAGCCATATCTTGAAGAAAATGATATTCTAATTGATGGTGGTAATACATTCTTCCAAGATACAATTCGCCGTAACAAAGAATTAGAATCTACTGGCATCCACTTCATCGGAACAGGCGTTTCTGGTGGTGAAGAGGGAGCTTTAAAAGGTCCTTCAATCATGCCTGGTGGACAAAAAGAAGCTTACGAGCTTGTTGAACCAATCTTAACAGCAATCTCTGCAAAAGTATCTGGTGATCCATGTTGTACATATATTGGACCAAATGGTGCTGGTCATTACGTGAAAATGGTTCACAATGGTATCGAATATGGCGATATGCAATTAATCTGTGAAGCATACTTCATCCTTAAAAATGTTCTAGGTTTAAGCACAGACGAACTACATGAAGTATTTGCTGAATGGAACAAAGGCGAACTAGATAGTTACTTAATTGAAATCACTGCAGATATTTTCAAGAAAAAAGACGAAGAGACAGGTAAACCACTTGTTGATGTAATCCTTGATACTGCAGGCCAAAAAGGAACTGGTAAATGGACTAGTCAAAACGCTCTTGATTTAGGTGTTCCACTACCAATTATTACTGAATCTGTTTTTGCTCGTTTTATTTCAGCAATGAAGGATGAGCGTGTGAAAGCAAGCCAAGTTCTTTCTGGACCATCTGCAAACGGATTTGATGGAGACAAGCAAGAACTTATTGAAGCAGTACGTAAAGCTCTATACTTAAGCAAAATCATTTCTTATGCTCAAGGTTTCGCACAAATGCGTGTAGCATCTGAAGAATATGATTGGAATTTAAACTATGGCGAGATTGCAATGATTTTCCGTGGCGGATGTATCATTCGTGCTCAATTCCTACAAAAAATCAAAGATGCATATGATCGTGACGGTCAATTAGCAAATCTATTATTAGATCCTTATTTTAAAGAAATTGCAGAAGGTTACCAAGCATCATTACGTAAAGTTATTTCAGTAGCTGTAGAAAAAGGAATTCCTGTTCCATGTTTCTCTAGTGCGATTGCATACTATGATAGCTACCGTACTGAAACATTACCTGCAAACCTTCTTCAAGCACAACGTGATTACTTCGGTGCTCACACATACCAACGCGTTGACAAAGAAGGAATCTTCCATACAAATTGGATGGAATAATAACATTGTTGGGGTTTCAACATTGAAACCCCGGCTTTTGTTTGTAAAAAGCCTCATATTCAGATGTAAGGGATTTCACCTACATCGTTAGGGCTTCATTTTTTAGTGCAAAAAAAGAGACAGCGCTTTAATAAATGCGTAAACTATTTTTAGATGTTAGTTTCAAAAGGAAGGAGTCTAATCATGGGTATACTCCAAGAATTATTAAAGGATATTCCAGTTCCAAAAATGCTCAAAGTCAAACAGCATTTTGATGATTCAAAAATTGAAAATATTGTAGAAGAACTAACAAACAAATTACATCGAGAAGATGTGAAACAAACCATTAAACCAGGCGCGGAAATTGCAATTGCAGTAGGAAGTCGTGGAATCGACGCTTTAGTTGATATTACGAAAACAACTGTTCAATTTATTAAAGACATGGGCGGCAAACCTTTTATCGTACCTAGCATGGGTAGCCATGGTGGTGCAACTGGTGAAGGACAACGTGATGTTTTGAAGCATCTTGGTGTAACAGAAGAAAGTGTTGGCTGCGAAATACGTTCTTCAATGGAAGTTATAAAACTAGGCGAACTTCCAAATGGATTACCTGTTTACATTGATAAATATGCTTCTCAAGCTGACGGAATTGTTGTTATTAATCGTGTAAAACCACATACAGCTTTCCGAGGTTCTGTTGAAAGTGGTATTCAAAAAATGATTAGCATTGGTCTTGGAAAGCAAAAAGGTGCTGAAGCTTGCCATCAATTAGGCTTTAAATATATGGCAGAAAATGTTCCTGCAATGGCTCAAATGATTATGGAAAAGACACCATTTCTATTTGGTGTTGCAACTGTAGAAAACGCGTTTGACAGAGTAGCAAGAATTGAAGTCATGCTTACGAATGAAATCATTGAGAAAGAACCTGAACTTCAAGCGCAAGCAAAACAGTTACTTCCAAAGCTATTCTTTGACCAAATCGACGTTCTTGTCATTGATCAAATAGGTAAAAATATAAGTGGGGACGGAATGGATCCGAATATTACGGGCCGTTATCCAACGCCATATGCACATGGTGGTCCAGATGTGAACAAAATGGTTGTGTTAAATCTAACTCCAGAAACAGAAGGTAATGCGAATGGTGTTGGAACTGCAGATTTTACAACACAACGATTAGTTGACAAAATGGACCTTGAATTCACATATGCAAATGGATTGACTTCAACAGTGGTTGCTCCAACGAAAATTGCAACAACACTTCCAAATGATAAAGAAGCAATCCAAGCAGCCATTAAAACTTGTAATATCCTAGATTTCACAAAGGTAAAAATGGTACGTATCAAAGATACATTACATGTAAGTGAAATCGAAGTTTCGGAAGCCTTATTAGATTACATTAAGCAACATCCAAATATTGAACAGGCATCAGACCTTTACGAATTCGACTTCGATGAAAACGGAAACCTATTTTAATTCATTCAGTTAGGGGGTCAAACCCCCACTGGATCATTATTTTAACTAAATAAGACCTAATTTCATAAAAAAGTGGGGAATAGACATGACTAAATTATTTGACTTAACTGGAAAAACAGCTGTTGCTATTGGCGGAAATAGTGTTCTAGGCTCTTCTATCTGTAAAGGATTCGCTGAACATGGCGCAAAAGTTGCTATCGTTGGACGAAACCTTGAAAAAACAGAAGCAGTTGTAAAAGAAATCGAAGCAGAGGGTGGAGTAGCAAAAGCTTTTACAGCGGACGTTCTTTCTCGTGAATCACTTGAAAATGCTGCAAAAGAAATCGAAGCATGGTCTGGCGGAATTGACATCCTTCTTAACGCACCAGGTATGAATAGCCCAACTCCTTTCTTCGAGCTTGAAATGGATGAGTATGACAAAATCATGGATGTAAACCTTAAAGGTTATGTAGTTGCAACTCAAATTTTCGCGAAGAAAATGATTGACAAAGGACGCAAAGGAAGCATTATCAATATTTCTTCTGTGTCGTCAACTACACCACTATCTAAAGTATTTACATACTCAGTATCAAAAGCTGGTGTAAATAGCATGACTCAGTTCTTGGCAAGAGAATTCGCACCAAATGGAATTCGTGTAAATGCAATTATTCCAGGATTCTTCCCAGCTGAACAAAACCGTAAAATCTTGAGCGAAGAGCGTGTAGCATCTATTATGGGTCACACTCCAATGAATCGTTTCGGTAACCCTGATGAACTAAAAGGAGCAGCTGTATTCTTAGCTTCAGAAAATGCTTCTAGCTTCGTAACTGGTACTTTCATTCGCGTTGATGGCGGATTTGGAAGCATGACCATCTAATAAAATACTTCTGTTACGAAATTTAAATGATATAAATAGAAAGAGAACAATTACAACCGGGAGAGAAGGGGAGAAGACAATGATTGAGGAAAAGTATCAAAAGCTTGTGTCAATTCTCCGCGAGATGGAATCAGTTGTCGTAGCTTTTTCCGGTGGTGTTGACAGTACCTTTTTACTCAAAGTTGCTGTCGACACACTTGGAAAGGACAATGTTTTAGCAGTAACGGCTGATTCAGAAACATATCCTTCAACTGAGCTAAAAGAAGCTCAAGTCCTTGCAAAAAAAATTGGGGCTAACCATCGTGTGATTGAAACTTCCGAGTTATCCATTCCTGGCTATACAGAAAACGATCGAAATCGTTGTTATTTCTGTAAGAGCAGTCTATTTGATCATCTCATTCCAGTTATGGAACGTGAAGGGTATCACAATGTTGTGTATGGAGTCATCGCTGATGATATGAATGAATTCCGTCCAGGCATGAAGGCTGCAAAGGAAAAAGGAATTCGTGGACCATTGCAAGAGGCAAATTTGTTTAAAGATGAAATTAGGGAATTATCCCGTGAATTCGATTTGCCAACTTGGAACAAACCATCATTTGCATGTCTTTCATCACGGATTGCTTATGGTGAAAAAATCACGATTGAAAAATTAACAAAGGTTGAACGAGCAGAAGAATTCTTAAAATCTCTTCAAATTCGTCAGGTTCGTGTTCGTAACCATCAAGACATTGCAAGGATAGAAGTTGAACCTAACGATATGAAAATCGTCTTAGAGAACCATGAAGCCATAACAAAGGAATTAAATGCAATCGGCTATAAATATATAACACTTGATTTAGTAGGTTACAAGAGTGGAAGTATGAATAAAGTACTTTCTTAAGTAGAGAATGCTTTGGAATCTTTCCAAAGCTTTTTCTTTGTCAAGAATAATATGGTAACATAAAGTCACAAACTACTAAGTATTAACGATAGAACGTGCAAAGGAAGATGTAGGTATGTCACACGAATATGTCATTGGTCTCGATCTTGGGACAACTAGTGCAAAAGCAGTAATCTTTACCTTAAATGGTAAGGTAGTTGCAGAAGCAGAGGATCTAGTTACCTCTTACTACCCGAAGCAAGGATGGGTTGAGCAAGACCCTGATGAAATTGAGCGATCCGCTGTAAAAGCAATCAATATGGCCATTCAACAAGCGCAAGTAAATAAAGAAGATATCATAAGCTTAGGGATTTCAGCTGCTATGCATTCTATCATATGTATGGCGGATAATGGCGAAGCTCTTTCTCAAGCACTAATTTGGGCTGACGGTAGAAGCACCAAACAAGCAAATGAACTTATGGAATCAGATGGACTTGAAATTTTTTCTAGAACTGGTATGCCAATTCATCCAATGTCACCATTAGCAAAGCTCATTTGGATGAAGGAAATTGACTATATTCCTTATACCCAATCAAGCTATTTCTTATCAATTAAAGAATATTTACTTTTAAAATGGTTTAATCAACGGGTAATTGATTATTCAATGGCATCTGCTACAGGAATGTTTAACGGAAAAACATTTCAATGGGATCCTAAAGTGCTTAATAAAGCGGGAATCACAGAGGACATGCTTTCAAAAATTGTCCCACCAACTTATCAATTAACCGACATTAATCCAACAATTGCAGATGAAATGGGCATCTCAAGTGAAATGCCATTTATCATCGGAGCAGCGGATGGTCAGTTTGCTAACTTAGGAATTGGAGCGATTTCTCCAGGTGAAGTGGCTGTAACAGCTGGCACAAGTGGAGCCATCCGCCAATTTACGAAAGGATTCCAATCAAATACAAAGCATGAAACTTTTTGTTATGCTTTTACTGATGAACATTTTATTGTTGGCGGTCCTACAAACAATGGGGGTATAGCCCTCCAATGGTTAAAAGAGCTACTTAATTACCAGGAAAGCTTTGATCATTTTACTGCCGAAGCTAAAAAAGTTGGACCTGGTGCTGAAGGCTTATTTTTCCATCCATATATAAATGGGGAACGCGCTCCATTATGGAACCAACAAGCTCGTGGTAACTTCTTTGGAATGTCTGTTACCCATAAAACGGAGCACTTTGTTCGTGCCGTATTAGAGGGAATTACTTTTAATCTATACCAAATCGGGCAAGCGTTAGAAAAACAAGCCGGAGAAACTGAAAAGCTTTATGTGAACGGTGGATTGGCGCGTTCACCATTGTGGCTTCAAATGCTTGCTGATGTGTTTGGTAAAGAAGTTTATGTCCCAGAGACCCATCATAGTGCAGCATGGGGGGCAGCTTGGACAGCATTAGTAGGCATCGGTAAAGTGAATTCCTTTGAAGAGATCAAGAATAATATCCCAATGGGAGAGCCCGTTATACCGAATAAAGAAAACCATGAGAAATACAAAGCAATATACGCAAAATACGAAGCAATTGGAAAAGATATTATCAAACATTTTTAAAAAAATTCAGCGTCAGTTTGTTGCTGACGCTGTAGCTATCCATCGATTCTAAAGTCGATTAAGGTGTGTGAACCATGGTAGAGGAAATTTTAAAGCAAGTAAAACAAGGAACATTAACTATTGAGGATGCAAAAAAACAATTAGCAACCTACGAAAATTTAGGATTTGCCAAAATCGATCATCATCGAAAAAATAGACAAGGTTTCCCAGAAATTGTTTTTGGTGAGGGGAAGACGAAGGAACAAATTCTATCGATCATAAATGTAATAAAGGAACGCGGAGACAATGTTCTTGTTACACGAATTTCAAAGGAAAAGGCTGACTTTATTTTACAATCAAACTCTGAATTTGTGTACAATGAAACAGCTCAAGTTCTATATTGGAAAGATGTTACACGAGATAATAAACAAAGGAACGGCTATATAGCGATAGTATGTGCGGGTACCTCAGACTTACGTGTTGCTGAAGAAGCAGCTATTACAGCAGAAGTATTAGGTAGTAACATTCGTCGCTTCTACGACGTCGGGGTGGCTGGCATCCATCGTTTATTTGATAATATTGAAGAAATCCGAAATGCAAATGTTTCAGTAGTTGTCGCAGGTATGGAGGGTGCTTTACCAAGTGTGGTTGGCGGTCTTGTTTCCCATCCAATTATTGCAGTCCCAACAAGTATTGGATATGGGGCCAATTTTCAAGGTTTATCAGCCTTGCTAACGATGCTTAATTCCTGTGCGTCTGGAATCAGTGTAGTGAACATCGACAACGGTTTCGGCGGTGCTTATAATGCGGTCTTAATTGATCAACTTGCACAAAAAGGAGAACTAGATTAAATGAAAACACTGTATTTTGATTGTTTTTCAGGGATTAGTGGGGATATGGTAATTGGCGCTTTACTTGACGCAGGTGGAGACCCACAAAAACTTGTTGAGGAATTAAAGAAACTTCATTTTGAGGATGAATACGAATTAACATGGAAAAAGGTCGTGAAAAACGGAATCACATCAACGAAATTTGATGTCATTTTAAAAAATGAAATCAAATTGCACACACATCATCATGATCACGACCACGATGACCATGTGGACCAACATCATCATGTTCATGACCACCATCATGAACATACTCACTACCACGAACACGAACATATACATACACATGAACATAGCCATGAGCATCACCACGGTCATGGACACGATCATCACAGCCATGAGCATGACCATCATCACCATCATTCACATCGCGCGTATAAAGATATTGTGAAGATGATTGAGGAATCTGAATTGGCTCCTGAAGTAAAGGAAGTATCACTAAAGATTTTCAAGAAAATTGGGGAAGCAGAAGGCCTAATCCATGGGCTTCCATTAGAAAAAGTGCATTTTCATGAAGTTGGTGCGGTTGATTCAATAATTGATATTGTAGGAACTGCTATTTTACTACAACAATTAGAAATCAACTCGGTTAAATCGTCATCTGTACCAGTTGGAACAGGAAAAATCCATATTGATCATGGAATTTATCCTGTTCCTGCACCTGCTACCCTTGAAATTTTAAAAGGGGTACCAATTGAACAAAGTGATATCCGTTTTGAACTCACTACACCAACTGGAGCCGGAATTATATCCGTACTTACAGATGAATTTTGCAGTTTTCCTTCCATGAAGGTAGCAGCAATAGGCTACGGAGCTGGCACAAAAACGTTTAAAGATCGCCCAAATGTTCTTCGAGTCATTATTGGAGAATAAATGATTTTTTGTCCTCACCAAGGAGTGGGGACTTTTCATTTTTTATTATCCCTTGATTGACACAAGTATTATTACGCAGTATAATTATCTTGAATTAAAGATATATTACTTTAAGATATTTTGTAAATAGTAATTTAACATCGCTTGGAAAAACTAAAATACATGTAACTATATTGGAGGCATAAATGATGAACGGATTAAAAGGTATACACCATGTCACTGCGATCACTAGCAGTGCAGAAAAAAACTATGAATTTTTCACCTATGTACTAGGTATGCGACTCGTAAAGAAAACAGTAAACCAAGATGATATTCAAACATATCACTTGTTTTTCGCAGACGATACGGGTAGTCCAGGTACAGATATGACCTTCTTTGATTTTCCAGGAATCCCGAAAGGAATTCATGGGACAAATGAGATCTCAAAAACATCTTTCCGCGTTCCAACTGATGCTGCGATCGATTATTGGGTAAAACGTTTTGATCGACTCAATGTTAAACACTTTGGTGCAAAAGAGCAATTCGGGGTAAAAACATTATCATTCGTTGATTTTGATGATCAACAATATCAATTAGTTTCTGACGAAAATAACAAAGGTGTTCCATCAGGAACTCCATGGCAAAAAGGGCCCATCCCATTAGAATATGCCATCACTGGTTTAGGTCCATTATTTGTACGAACTGCGCATTTTGACTTCTTTAAGGAAATGCTCGAAAAAGTGTTACACTTTAAAGAAATTGCAGCAGAAGGCTCAATGCACTTATTTGAAGTAGGTGAGGGAGGAAATGGAGCGCGAGTTGTCGTTGAAAACAACACGGTTCTTCCACCATCACAACAAGGATTCGGAACAGTTCACCACGCTGCTTTTCGAGTAGAGGATAAATCTGTTCTTAATGAGTGGGACAAACATTTACGCGGATTCGGCTTCCAAACGTCTGGCTTTGTTGACCGATTCTTCTTCGGTTCCCTTTATTCAAGAGTGGCACCTGGAATTCTATTTGAGTTTGCTACAGATGGTCCAGGATTTATGGGAGATGAACCATACGAAACACTTGGTGAAAAATTATCTTTACCACCATTCTTGGAGTCAAAACGTGAAGCTATTGAGAGCTATGTCCGACCTATTGATACCGTTAGAAGTACAAAGGAATTTGTAAAAGAATAATCTGATTTAAGGATGTCCCATATTTAAATGGGGCATTTTTTTTAGGTGTAAAATAATTGGTTGCTTGTAAAATCAAACATTTACCAATTGCCTATTGTACATAGGCCAAAAGGCGTAAAACCACGCTTTTTCCGCGTTAATTTTTTCCATCATGAATGACCATGGAAGTATTTTATCGAATTCAATCGAAATTTGTCTTATTTCATTGTATAATTATCTGTTGTAAGATATAAAGCTTGGAAAGGATGATGTCCAATGATGGAATGGGCGTTAGTCATATTATTTGGGGTAGCTGCGGTATTGCTTATTTTATCCTATACACTTACGAAAAAAGCTAAAAAGGCCGAACAGCGAGAGCTTGAATTATATTCAGTAAGTTTTATGGAAGAAATAAATAAGCTACAACAGCAAATGAGAAACCTTGAATTAGACAATGAAATTCTTGCAAACCAGGCAGGGATTGACACAACTAATAAGGAACAACGTGAGTTACTTCGTGATGCGCTTGATTTATATAAAAGAGGCTATTCCGTAAAAAGCATTGCGACTGAGAAAGAGTTAAGTGAAATCGAGGTCCAAGGTTTACTATCTCCTTTTATGAAACAAACAGAAGGGAGAAAAGTAGCAAATGACCGCTAAAACATTAACTAGCTTCGCTTCTGGACTTTTACTTGCTGCAGTGGTTTGCGCGGTTGTTTACTTTTTCGGACCAACACAAGCAACAACTACAAAGGCAGGAGAAAAACCAACAGTTGAAGAGCTTAAAAGCCTTCTAACTGAAGAAGGTTATGTTGTCCATACAGAAGAAGAATGGAATCAAGCAATTGCTGAAGCGAAGAATCCAGTTGAAAAAGCCCAAGAACAACCTAAAGAGGAAGTAAAAGAAGAGGTAAAAGAAGAACCTAAAGAACAGCCTAAAGAAGAACCTGCAGAACCAGAGGTCAAAAAAACTGTGATTACTGTCTCTGAAGGTATGACAAGCTATGAAGTCGGAAAAGCGCTTATTTCAGCTCAAATCATTAGTGGAGATGCTTGGGATTTTGCTAACCTAGTTGAGAAAAAAGGTGTAGCTAAATATTTAAAGCTTGGCACATTTGAAATTAACAGCAATATGACAACAGACGAAATCATTTCAACAATTTTTAAGAAAAAATAAACCTACAGAAAAGACCAAAACCACTAATATGGGATTTGGTCTTTTTCATTTCTGTGAAACTTTTTTTGTGAAACAAGAAAAATCGAGCGGTGACATGCACGAAAATGTAGGCATTTCACACAAAAAGGAGACAATTGTTATCATTTTCGCTGTGCTTACATATTATAGAATATAAATTAATAAAAATTATTAATTTATTATTTGACCTCAATTGACTATAATGTGTTTTATAGATATGATTTCTGTCAAGAATGAATGTGAAGTAAATAAGCTAATGGGGTGATACGAAATGTATACCAATAAAGCAATTCAGGTTCTTGACCGTATGCGTTTATCAAATGGTGCTTATACAGCAAGTTTATCAAATGATTATAGCTATGTGTGGATTCGAGATATCGTATATACTGTTCTTCCATTTATCAATGAACCGTCTGATAGATATGTAAATGCCTATCATGCTTTATTTGATATGTTTAGGACGTATGAGTGGAAAATTGATATCCATCGGAAAAAGAAACCAATCTACTTGTTCGAATACATCCATTCACGGTATTCTACCGACCTTAAGGAGATGCCAGTCGAATGGGGGCATGCCCAAAATGATGCAATCGGTGCATTTTTATGGGGCGTTGGTGAAGGCTACCGCTTAGGTCAAAAAGTAATTCGTGATAAAAAGGATATTGAAATCGTCCAAAAGCTCGTTGATTATTTAGAATGCCTTCAATATTGGCAAGCAAAGGACAATGGCATGTGGGAAGAGAATATGGAAGTTCATGCTTCAAGTATTGGTGCCTGTGTAGCAGGACTTAATGCTGTAAAAATCCTTGTTAATGTTAAAGAAGACTTAATTAAAAAGGGAGAAATTGCCCTCAGAAATCTTTTACCCCGTGAAAGCGAAACAAAAGAAACTGATTTAGCATTGCTATCCCTTGTATTCCCGTACCGAGTCGTTGACCGTGATCATGCGCTTAAGATTGTTGAAACCGTTTCCTCGAGATTGGAGCGTTCGTACGGCGTGATTCGCTATGAAAATGATCAGTATTATAATGAAGGAAGTGAGGCTGAATGGTGCTTCGGTTTCCCATGGCTTGGCCTTTGCTACCTCGAACTAGGACAATTCCACAAAGCAAGTGAATATATAGAAAAAACAAAACGGATTGTGCCAGATAATTGGGAGGTTCCTGAGCTTTATGTGGGTGGAACCAATAAACCAAATGGTAACACTCCATTGGCATGGTCAGTTGCGATGTCCTATATTTTCCTCACGAAAATGGAGGATCTCGCACAACAAAAGATATCTTAAAAGCTGCTTATGCGGCTTTTTTTTTGGAGCGTTTTACGTGCCACACAAAGCCTAAAAATTATTCTAAGATAACAAAATCCTCGAAAACACAGATTTTTTTACATTATTTCACAATATCAAATTTCTTCATAAAAAAGTAAAAATCTCACATAAATTAACAATTTATTGTAAACGTTTTCATATTTTGTGTAAAAAATATTCTACCTAAAATAATAATTTTTTAACTATTCTACCTTATTTGACAAAACAAAACATTATTCGCCAAAGGAATAATTCTCCCTCACCACGAATTAAATTAATAAAGAGAGAAAGTTATTACCAAACGAAGGTCTTATCATTTTTTATTTAAATTTATAACAAATGTCATAAATTTTCGGTATTACTTTCTTTCTATTAACATATATCAAAAGGAGGATATGGTAGTGAATTCTACGCTAGAAAATGAAGCTGAACTTTTTCCAAGTGAGTTCGACCTGTATTTATTTCACGAAGGGACACTAATAGAAGGTTATAACATGCTTGGAGCACATGTGATGTCCCATAAAGGGATAGACGGTGTGCGTTTTTCTGTATGGGCACCACATGCTAAGTCCGTGGCTGTTGTTGGGGATTTTAATAACTGGAATGGCAATGCTAATCCCCTCGAACTGATTCCAAACTCTGGTGTATGGGTAGGATTTATTCCACGTTTAAAAGAGGGTGACCTTTACAAATACGAAATCACTACGGCAAACAATGAAAAGTTATTAAAAGCTGATCCATACGCATTCTATTCTGAAGTAAGACCGAACACTGCATCCATTATAACCAGACTCAACCAATATAATTGGAATGATAAGAAATGGCTAAAAAATCGTGAGAAAGCAGATTCTTACAATACCCCAATGGTAATTTACGAATTGCATACTGGTTCTTGGAAAAAGAAAGAAGATGGCACTTTTTATACATACCGTGAACTAGCGGATGAAGTCATTGACTATGTTCTGGACCATGGATTTACTCATATTGAATTAATGCCGATCATGGAACATCCATTTGACCTATCATGGGGCTACCAAATAACGGGTTTCTTTTCTGTAACTAGCAGACATGGTAGTCCATTAGACTTCATGTATTTTGTGGACCAATGCCATCAAAAAGGCATAGGTGTCATACTTGATTGGGTTCCCGTTCATTTCTGCCGCGATAGCCACGGCCTTGGAAGATTTGATGGAACCCCTCTTTATGAGCATACCGAAACAAAGCGTGCCGACAGACCATTATGGGGAACGTACAGCTTTGATTTTACAAAACCAGAGATTCATAGTTTCTTACTTTCTAATCTTGCTTTTTGGATGGATGTGTACCATATTGATGGCTTTCGAATTGACGCCGTTTCTTCATTAATTTACCTCAATCACGACAATCCGCAACAAGAAAAGCTATTTAATCAATTTGGCGGGGAAGAAAATCTTGAAGCAATCGATTTTATTAAAAAAGCAAATGAAGCTATTTTTAAAAGATATCCGGGAGTATTGATGATTGCAGAAGAGGCGACAGATTATCCTCTTGTGACTGCTCCCACCTCAGTAGGTGGATTAGGCTTTAATTATAAATGGAATATGGGATGGGTAAACGATGTCCTTAAATACATGCAACTACACCCTTCCGATAGACGTTATCACCATAATTTATTAACTTTTTCCTTCTTCTATGCGTTTTCAGAAAACTTTATTTTACCATTTTCACATGATGATGTTGTTCACGGTAAGAAGTCCCTTTTAGATAAAATGCCAGGCGACTACTGGCAAAAGTTTGCGAATTTGCGATTATTATACGGATACTTAATGACCCATCCTGGAAAAAAACTTCTTTTCATGGGTGGAGAATTTGGCCAATTTTCCGAATGGAAAGAGCTTGAAGAACTAGACTGGATGCTTCTAGACTATGATTCTCACGCTAAGCTTCAATCCTATTTTAAAGAGCTCCAACATTTTTATCGCATGAATTTAAGTCTATGGAGACTTGATCATGAACAAGAGGGCTTCGAATGGATTGACCCTGATAACCATGATCAATCTGTCATTACATTCATAAGGCATGGAAAGCGCAAGGGTGATTACTCGATCATCGTTTGCAACTTTTCTTCAGAAGTCTATGAAAATTATCGTATTGGCGTCCCATCAACTGGGAGTTATATAGAAATGTTTAATAGTGATTCAGTTGAATTTGGAGGTTCTGGTCAGATAAACACTGCTGCTATAACAGTCGAAAAGACGCCAGCACATAATCAGCCATACAGCATGACTATAAAAGTTCCACCATTAGCAATAAGTATCTTTAGAAAAGAGACAAAAAAGAGAAAAAGAGGTGTCGTCAAAAAATGAGGTCAAAGAAATGGATTGCAGTTGTTTTAGCAGGCGGTCAAGGGTCAAGATTAGGAGAATTAACAACAACCCTTGCCAAACCCGCTGTTCCATTTGGTGGAAAATACCGAATTATTGATTTTCCTTTAAGTAATTGTACTCATTCTGGTATTGATACTGTTGGTGTCATTACTCAATATCGCCCACATGTGCTCAATAATTATGTAAGCAATGGGCGTCCTTGGGATTTAGACCGGAACAATGGGGGAGTAACAGTCCTTCCGCCTTATCTTGGAAAGAATGGTGGGGATTGGTATAAAGGAACAGCAAATGCAGTCTACCAAAATATTCATTATATCGAGCAATATGATCCAGAATACGTGCTTATATTATCTGGTGACCATATATACAAAATGGATTATAGTAAGATGCTTCGCTTCCACCTTGAAAAAGATGCTGCTGCCACAATTGCAGTCATTGAAGTTCCGTGGGCCGAAGCAAGTCGCTTTGGAATCATGAATACAAATGATGAAAAGAAAATTGTTGAATTTGACGAAAAACCTGCCAATCCTAAAAGCAATCTCGCCTCAATGGGGATTTACTTGTTCAAATGGAAGTTACTAAAACAATATTTAATCGAAGATGAAGGAAATAATCATTCTTCCAATGATTTTGGGAAAGACATTATTCCTAAATTACTAGCCGAAAATAATCAGTTATACGCCTATAAGTTTGATAGCTATTGGAAGGATGTAGGAACCATTGAGAGCCTATGGGAAGCACATATGGACTTATTAGATGATGATGCTCCTGGCTTTGATTTACATGATCCAAGTTGGCCATTTTTTACTGGGATTGCGACTCATCCACCACAATATATATCACCAACCGCGGAAATATCTCAGTCATTAATCAACGAAGGTTGCATTGTGCAAGGAGCGGTTGACCACTCCGTTCTCTCATACAACGTACAGGTTGGAGAGAATTCGATTATTCGCGACTCGGTCATCATGCCGAATGTTCAAATCGGCAAAAATGTGACCATTCACAAAGCCATTATCGCTAGTGACTTATGCATTCCTGATGGAGCATATATTGGTTCAGATGCCCCAAATGCGACCATTACGTTAATTGGAGATGAAAGCACGGTACGACCCTTAACCGTAAGTAAATAAATATCACATGAGGAGCGATTGGGATTGGAACGAGTAATTGGTGTTATAAACTTAGTAAATGATAAACAGTATTTAAAAGAATTAACCCAGCATCGTTGTTTGGCAGCTGTACCATTCGGTGGAAGATATCGACTAATTGATTTTACAATGTCAAATTTTATTAATGCCCAAGTCAAAAAGGTTGGCGTATTCACAAAGGATAAATATCGTTCCATTATGGATCATCTCGGAAATGGAAAAGAGTGGGACCTCGACCGAAGAAATGGAGGATTGTTTATTCTACCTCCAATCCACCCGGATAAAAGCATAGTTGGTGATGTCCAGCAATTTTATGATCACCTTGAATTTTTCAAGCGATCCCATGAGGACACTGTGATTTTATCTCCAGGTCATCATGTTTATAAAATTAATTTTAATGATGTCATCAAAAGTCATCGAGAAAGTGGTGCAGAGATTACAGTCGTTTATAAGGATTATGATGGAGAGCCTGTCGATAAACCCATCTATCATAAATGCATTCTGGATGCTGATGACAAAGTGAAAAACCTAGAACTTTATACAACTCCAAAACAGGGAGATCCTGTTTGTACGGAAACCTTTGTTTTTTCAAAGAAAATGTTAATTGAACTTATTACGAAGTGCTATGAAAATGGGGAATACGATTTTATTCGAGATGTGGTTAAAGCGAATTTACAACATCTTAAAGTAAACAGCTATCATTTTAAAGGTTATATGCCATTTATTCATTCAATTTCAAGCTATTATAAAACGAATATGGAATTCTTAAATCCACAGGTAACAAAGGAATTTTTCTTTGACAATTGGGAGATCTACACGAAAACAAAACATGAACCTCCCGTTAAATATGCTACAACCTCAAATGTCAGTAATTCGTTGATTGCAAACGGTAGTGATATTGAAGGAACGGTTGAAAATAGTATTATTTTCCGAGGGGTAAAAATTCGTAAAGGGGCTACTGTCAAAAATTCCATTATCATGCAAAAAAGCGTCATTGACGAAGGTACCTATCTTGAAAATGTGATAACAGATAAACAAGTAAATGTCACATCTGAAAAAGTAATTATTGGAGAACTTGCTCCAACTGTCATAAAAAAAGCGGAGATTATTTAATGGGGGAAGGTCATGAACATATTATTCGCAGCATCAGAGTGCGCTCCATTTATTAAAACAGGCGGACTAGGGGATGTAATAGGGGCTTTACCAAATGCTCTACAACAGGAAGGAATTCATGTAAATGTAATCCTTCCGAAATATGGTGATTTAGCCGATAAATACAAGGATCAGCTTGTATTAGAGAGAATTATTGAGGTGCCATTAGGATGGCGGAAACAGTATTGTGGCATTGAAAAATTAGTTCATAACGGCATTAGCTATTATTTTTTAGATAATGAGTATTATTTTAAACGGTATGGAAGCTATGGTTTTTATGATGATGGAGAGCGGTTTGCCTTTTTCTCTAGAGCGGTGTTGGAAGCAATCCCCTATCTAGATAGAAAGCCAGATATCATTCATTGTCATGATTGGCAAGCAGGACCAATTCCACTCTTGTTACACGCGCATTATTCAACCCATCCTGATTATCAGGGGATTAAAACGGTATTTACCATTCATAATTTGCGCTATCAAGGAGTTTTTCCGAAATCCGTTTTAGGTGAACTACTAGATGTAAGTGAACGCTATTTTCATATCGATGGTGTCGAGTTTTTTGGGAATGTCAGTTATATGAAGGCTGGGTTAGCTTTTGCTGACGCAATTACAACCGTAAGTCCAACCTATGCAAATGAAATTCAAACAGCTTATTACGGGGAGCAGCTGGATGGATTTTTACGAAAACGAAATGGTGACTTGCAAGGGATTGTAAATGGGATCGATGTTGAAAATTATAATCCCACTTCTGACAAAGCATTGTTTCACTTTTATAATTCGTATGATGGAAAAATGGAAAATAAACGAGCATTACAGGAGCATCTTGGACTTCCCGTAAAGGAAGAAGTCCCTGTCATCTCCATGATTACTCGTCTTGTTGAACAAAAGGGTATTGATCTTGTTATGCATGTATTTGAAGAAATCATAAGCCAAAATGTACAGTTTATTCTACTTGGGACAGGGGAAAGCCATTATGAGGATGCCTTTCGTGAATTAGCATACCGATATCCAACAAAAGTTTCAGCGAATATCTTTTTTGATGAGGCACTTTCCAGAAAAGTTTATGCAGGTTCCGATTTGTTTTTAATGCCATCACAATTTGAACCGTGTGGAATCGGTCAATTACTTGCCTTTCGCTACGGTACACTGCCACTTGTAAGAGAGACAGGCGGACTAAAGGATACGGTCCAACCATACAATGAATTTACCGGTCATGGTAATGGCTTTAGCTTCACCAATTACAATGCACATGACATGTTATTTACAATCGAACGTGCAATCTGGTTATATCGTTTTCAGCCAAAGAAATGGAAAGAGTTATCAGAAAAAGCATTAGAGCTTGATTATAGTTGGAAAGCATCATCAACGGAATATATAAAATTGTATGAAGAACTACAATTTGCAATCGTATAAGTTAAAAACGTTAGGGCTTTGTGACCCTAACGTTTTTTAGCGTTTTCGACTCAATTGAGCAAGTGCAATTCTTCTTAAGGATGAACTACTAAAATCTGTTGCATTCCTTTTTCTCATTCGTTCACGTATGGGATTGTCATTCATTAAGTTATGCTGGTAACCATCGTTGTTTTCCATCATGGGGATCCCTCCTTAAAGTTTTAATATCCCCAATTATGGAATTTTTAAATTAACGGATAGTGATGCTCATAACGAGGGTTATAGTAATAGGGCGGCCTGACTCCAATTTGAGGAAGTTCATAGCTCTGGTTTAAATAATGTACTTGAACACGTTCTTTGGATTCATTCATGAGTAAGAATTTCACTTCCGGATTGTAATAATAGCGCATCAGTTTAACCTCCTTGGTGGTTCGTTGTTAGTCTATTCAGGTTCTCTAAAAGTTGAGCCCGTCTCTTTTTATCACTGTTCCGCGCTACCTTCATAGACTAAAGCAAATTGATTTTTCAGGAGGTTACCTATGTCTAGCTATAGAATGAATCAAAATTACCCCATGCATCCGAATTATGGAAAAATTACAGAGTACAAGGATGTTGCCTTGACAGTACCTGAGCAGCGACAATATCGCCAGCCTGGTGTTGAAGGCCTAATGGTACCACAGCCTATTATTGAAAATCCACAGTATAAAGGAAGCGGAAAGCTAAAAGGGAAAGTGGTATTAATCACTGGTGGAGATAGCGGAATTGGTGCTGCTTGTGCAATTGCTTTTGCAAAAGAGGGAGCAGATGTGGCGATTTCGTATTTAGATGAGCACGAGGATGCAAATCGAACAAAAGCAAGGATTGAGGAGGTTGGTCGGCGTTGTTTGCTTTTACCTGGGGACTTACGAGAAAAGCAAACATGTGTAGATATTGTTGAAAAAACAGTCCAATCCTTTGGTAAGCTTGATATTCTAGTGAACCATGTTGGCATTCAATTCCAACAACTCAGTCTGCTTGATATTTCGGATGAGCAGTTTGATGAGACGTTTAAAGTCAATGTCTATTCCCATTTTTATACCATCAGAGCTGCATTAAAGCATTTAAAAGCAGGAAGCTCGATCGTTAATACAGCTTCTGTTGTGGCCTACTACGGAAATGACCAACTGATTGATTATTCGATGACGAAAGCAGCAATTGTTGGATTTACTCGAGCACTTGCTAACAATCTTGTGAAAAAAGGGATACGAGTTAACGCTGTTGCACCAGGCCGGGTTTGGACACCACTCATTCCATCAAGTTTCTCTCCAGACCAAGTCACGCTGGCAGGAAATCCAATGGATAGACAAGGACAGCCTTTTGAGCTAGCTCCAGCCTATGTATATCTGGCTTCTGATGATTCCCGCTTTGTTACCGGTCAAACGATTCATGTGAACGGTGGGCAAATTACTTCATCCTAAAAAAAGTGATTCTCAGCGAATCACTTTTTGACATTATTTTTGTTTATTTATCGGAACATTTTGCGGACGTTTTGGGTGTCCAACTTTGTGTTCATCATCAGGACCTGTTAAGGTATTCCGTTTATCTAACACTTTACCGGTAAATTCAACTGGATTACGATTGGCCATGTTTTTCACCTCCATCTTTTAGGATGGTTGAAAATCAAAATAACATGACATCTATTTACTTCTTCAACGAATAATAATTCTTTATGCTTGTTGCTGCTATAGACTCATATAGTGAATTGGTTAGACTGTTTGATCCTTTTGCATCTAAGCCAAGCTCCCAAATCATCATACCGCCAAACCCGTGATTTAAGGCAAGCTCTGTTTTTCTTGTCATCATTGTTTGGCCATTATAATAATAGGTTGTACCATTCATATTGACGGTATCTTTACTTGCATTTTCAGGATTATTTTCAATAATTGCTTCATAAGAAACTGGTTTAATAGTTGAATCAGCAGGTTGCCCATAAAACGGAACACCTAAAACAAGTTTGTTCTTAGGGAGTTTGTGGGAATTAAACAACGTTGACCAATAGTCCACAATACTCTCTGTAAATGGATAGGGGGATAGATTCTCGGCATGATAGCCGCCATCCCATTGGCCATCATAAGCCATAATGTTGACATGGTCTACATATTGAAACATCGCCGGCTCATATTTTACATAACCAAGCTCTGTTAAAGTTTGTCCATGAATTTTTGAGTGTACAGCAATTGATAATTCCTTGTTATTGGCATGAAGCTTATCACCTAGAATTTTAATAAACTGATGAAGATTCTTCGCATCCGCATCAGTACGTGGGTGCTCAAAATCAATATCAATACCATCCAGATTATCTCGTTCAACTACTCCAATTAACTCATTGACGAGCTTTGTTTGGGAATCAGGATTTGAGAGTGCAGCTGAAAAGTAATCATACGATTCGCCGCCATTCATATGGAACCAACCACCAACAGCAAGCATTGCCTTTGTATGATGCTTATGTGCATTTGTTACCATACTTCTAAGATTGTCTACTGCGTGATCGCCTGTAAAAAGGATTTGACCATCCTTAGTTGGATGAACAAAGGAAAAGATGATATGCGTTAATTTCGAATAATCAATTTGATTCGGATCACGAAAATCCTGGACATACCCCATTAAAACCTTTGACTGCGTTTTATCTAATTTCGGTATTGCTTTTGGTGTTGGTGTCTTGGAAGAATAAGGTGCTTCCTTTATTATATTATTTTCATGTTGACCCTGGTTTGATAGCTTTGTACCTATTAAATTCCCACCAATAAATACCACAACCAATAAAATAGGTAGGATGATATATCGTTTTTTCAAGATGTTATCCTCCTGTTGCTTTATCCTTAAAATTGTATCAAACTGTTTATGCTTGTGGATGTGGTAATATCATCCTATATACATAATATTTTTTGACAGTCCTATATAAACTAGAAACAATACGTCATGTTGGCAAGGAGCAAATTAATGAGCATTCAACTTAAGCAGTACTATAATCAAGCAGTCGAACGCGCAAAACAAATGATACTCGATGATATCCAGCATTATTTAGAACAAAAAGAGACGATCCCTACTTATGAACAATATGTACGTGAACGCGGGTCTTTTATCGAACAACTCTGGCTAAATGCTTGGCTGAATACTGCGGTGCAAGCACCTCTTTCAGAAAAAAAAGCTTATTTAGAGGATCGCGGCTTTGATATAGAAGGTGTTGCTAAAAAACTGCTAAATAAATTATTTCGAACAGAGATTCGCGATATCGAGCCTTTTGACTTTTTCTCATGGCTTGATGATAAATATGCAAAACAAGACAAAGAATGGAACAAAACATATCAATCTGCAAGAGCCGGCTATGAAGCTCGGATAAAGAAACAACAAGAAAGAGAAAAAAAGAGAAAATTCATTCTTAAGCTCAATTTTTATCTTAACGAGATCCTAAGTGAAAACTACGAGGAACTATACCTAAGAATTCGATATTTACTTGGTAGTCATTTATCCATTGAAATTGATCAAAAAGGAATGGTATTGTCCTCAGAAGATATAACCTTTGCTTCTTATTTATATAAAGAAACGGAACTTGCTCATAACCGTTATTTCTACCAAGAAAACTTGATCGAGCAATACGAAGATCTCATTTTACATCAACTCATGGATTTCGGTCCTAATTGGTTAAAATCCCACTTGCCAGAACACTTGTTCGAAGAGTGTGAAATTAGCTTTCAAGAACCATTATCTGATGCATTTTTGCAGGAAGTGGCATATGAATACTTTCTAGATGTTCGTGATGATTTATTTGAGGATATATTAGAGGAATATGTGTCTGACCTTGTGAAGTTGATTGATATTCCTTTTGATTTGGACACTCATAAAGAAATATTTGAACGGAATATTACTGAGCGAAAAGAACGAGTTGAAAAGGAAAAAGAGGAACTTAGACGCCAGAAGGAAGAAGAGCAAAGGATGATTGAAAATATTTTCGGACAGGCCTATCATTTATCTCCTGGACGAAATATCCGATATGTTCTACATGTTGGAGAAACAAACACTGGTAAGACCTTTCAAGCCATTCAAAGAATGAAAGAAGCAAATAGCGGGATCTATTTAGCTCCATTACGATTATTAGCACTCGAAGTTTTTGAGAAATTGAACAATGAAGGTGTACCTTGTAATTTAAAAACAGGTGAAGAAGAAAAGGTTGTAGAGGAAGCAAATCATCTTTCAGCAACGGTTGAAATGCTAAGAGAAAAAGACTTTTACGAAATTGTTGTAATTGATGAGGCACAAATGATTTCCGATAAAGACCGTGGCTTCTCGTGGTATAAAGCTATTACAAATGCCAATGCAGAAGAGGTTCATATTATTTGTAGCTTTCACGCAAAGTGGATGATCCTTCAGTTGCTTGGAAACTCAAATGTAGAGGTGCACGAATACCATCGGGATGTGCCATTAGAAGTGGAGCCCCAGTTATTTCGATTGAATCAAACAACAAAAGGTGATGCACTTGTTTGTTTTTCGAGAAGAAGAGTGCTTGAAACGGCTTCTGAGTTGCAAAGAAGTGGCCGTCGGGTAAGTATGATCTACGGTAGTATGCCTCCAGAAACGAGGAAAAAGCAGATTGAACGATTCAATAACGGTGAAACAACTGTGATAGTAGCTACTGATGCAATCGGAATGGGATTAAACTTACCGATTCGACGGATTGTTTTTTTAGAAAATGATAAATTTGACGGAACAAGAAGAAGATTGTTAACCTCTCAAGAAGTGAAGCAAATTGCAGGACGTGCAGGGAGACGAGGAATTTACGATATTGGGAAAGTGGCGTTTACAAGTGATATCAAGACAATGACACGTCTATTGGAGCAAGCGGATGAACCACTTCGAGGCTTTGCAATTGCACCAACGAATGCGGTTCTGGAACGTTTCCAAAAATACTCGCGAAAAATGAGAATGTTCTTCTACCTTTGGGATCAATTTAAAAGTCCAGAGGGTACAAAAAAGGCAAGCCTTTACGAGGAACGAATGCTGTATGAATTGGTTGAAGATACAATTATTGAGGCAAAGCTGTCATTACCGGATCTATACGGTTTTTTACATTTGCCATTTTCCTCAAATGAACCTTCATTAAGAGCACAGTGGAAGAAAACTCTCGAGGCGATTGTAGAGGGAGCACCCTTACCAGATCCAATTATAAAGGAATCTGGACTTGAGGAACTTGAACTTTCTTATAAAGCGGTGGGTCTTCATTTGTTATTCCTTTATAAATTAGGAAAGCACACTGAAGCTCAATACTGGGAAAGAGTTAGGGAAGAAATTAGTAATAAAATTCATGAAAACTTAAAATCGGGAATCCAGACAACTAAAAGAGTATGTAAGCGTTGCGGTAAAAACCTTCCAATTGGATTTTCGTTTGCTATATGTAATGAATGCTATTTTGACCGACCAAGAAGAGGACATTATCGCTAATTTTCCACATGAAAGATCAACTACTATAATCTAGTTGGTCTTTTTTTAATCTTTTTATCATATTTGTAAAAAAATGAAACTTTTTGGCAATCCTTGCCGTCTTAATGTTTAGGGATAAATTTGATATTTTTTCATCACATTCAGCTTTGAAAAACAAGAATTTAGTAGATAGAGAGATTCATAATTTACCCAAGGAAATGAAAACAATAGGGGGAAATATGGTGAAGAAAAAGAAGGTTTTAATTTGGATCTTGTCGATTGTGGGTGTCTTGGCAATCGCGGGTGGAGCAGCTGCCTTCTTACTGAAAGAACGGAGCGTTGCATCGGTAGGAAATCAAATGGAAGAAGTGAATGTAACCGTACAAAAAGCAAAGGAACAAGAACTTATCGAAACGATTTTAGTAACGGGTGAAATCGTACCTGAAGGCGAGCAGAAGGTTTTCTTAAATCCAGAGCATGGAGAAATCAGCGAATATAAAGTAGAGGAGAACCAAACTGTAAAAGCTGGAGACCCGCTATTTGTTTATGATTCTTCAAAGCTAGATACAGAGCTAGCTCGTGCAACAAGAGAGAGAGACTTAATCCAAACGAGGGCAAAAACGGAACAAAACCAAATTGCGGCATTAAATAAACGCATTGAAGAAGCGAAAAAAGCTCTTGCCGCTCAAAAAAACAAACCAAAAACTGAAACTGGAGAAGGCGCAGAACCAGAACAAGCAGTAGAAGTTCCAGTTGAAGATGTGAACCAGCTTACAAGTGAAAAGGTACAAATGGAGCTACAATATGAAAATACGAAATCCGAAATTACAGCAGCGAATGAACGAATTACAGAAATTACTAATCAGAAAAAAGAAATGACCGCTGTCAGTAAAATTGACGGCATCATTGTTAAAGTCAATAAAAATGTGGCCGCTACCGAAGCGGGTGCTAATGAGCCTGTTATACATATCATTTCTAATAAACCTTATAAAGTTATTGGGACAATGAGTGAGTTTGATGCAGTTAAAATCCAACAAGAACAAGAAGTTATTGTTCGTCCAAAGGTTTATAAGGATCGCGAATGGAAAGGTGTTGTCGAATCCGTTTCCCATTTTCCAAATGATAATGGCGGTGGCGGAGAAGGTGAGTTTTATGGAATGGGTGGTGGTGGAAATGTCACGATGTACCCTTTCAAGGTAGGAATAACAGACGACACATCTGAACTACGTCAAGGATTTCATGTTTCACTTGAGGTACGAATTCCTGGAACGGAAATTCTTCCTGTTATCCCACATACCGCTATTTTAGACGAAGGTGGAGTAGCCGTTGTATATGTGTTAGCCGACGGACTCTTACAAAGACGAGAAGTTCAAACTGGTACGATGAATGATGAATTTATCCAAGTGACAGAAGGTGTTGCAAAGGATGAACTTGTTGTTTTAACACCATACGAAGGAATGTACGACGGAATGGAAGTGACCTCCTTTGATGAAGTTGAGTAAGATTACAAAAATATATGGAAATGGTGCACTTGAAGTGCCGGTTTTACACGGAATTGATTTAACAATTGAAGATGGGGAATTCATTGCCATTATGGGACCATCAGGTTCAGGAAAATCCACTTTAATGAATATTATTGGATTTCTAGACTCCCCAACTTCAGGTACGTTCGAATTAAATGAGGAGAAAATTGGTCTGGTCAAAGATAACAAGCTTGCAAAATTACGAAACGAGCATGTCGGTTTCGTTTTTCAACAATTCTTTTTGTTGCCAAGGCATAATGCGCTGAAAAATGTCGAATCTCCACTTATTTATGCAGGAGTACCTAAGCGGGAACGAACCGAAAGAGCTAAACAAATGTTAGACAAGGTTGGGCTTGGGGACCGGATAAAACATTTACCAAACCAGCTTTCAGGTGGTCAAAAACAAAGGGTGGCGATTGCAAGAGCTCTTGTAAATAATCCTTCAATTGTGTTAGCAGATGAACCAACTGGTGCTCTTGACTCTAAAACAAGTGAACAAATCATGGAACTAATGGTTCAACTAAACAAAGAAGGTAGAACCGTCATCATCGTCACGCACGAAGAAGAAGTGGCAGCATATGCAAATAGGGTTATCACCTTAAAGGACGGGCTGATAACGGATGACCAGAGGAGAATTGTATGAGCCTAGTAGAAAGCTTCAAAGTAGCATTATCCTCGATATGGAATCATAAGGTTCGGTCTGTTTTAACGATGCTCGGGATTATCATAGGTGTAGCGGCTGTTATTATTATTGTGGCAATTGGACAAGGTGCCAAAACGAAAATGACAGAGGAACTATTTAGCCTAGAAAAAAATGCGGTAGATATTTGGTATCAGCCGATGCCTAAAGAGGGAGAAGAAGAATCAGAAATGTTCTGGGTCGAACCTGAATTGACTTCTGAAGATGTTAATACTCTTTCCCAAGTTCCTGGTGTAAAAGCAGTTATTGCTACAAACCAAGGCTGGGGTCCGTTAACCTATAATGATAAACAGGGTGAAATGGAAATTACTGGAGTTGGACCTGAATTCTTTACAGCTCGTGATATTCAAATTGTAGAAGGTCGACCAATCAATGCTCGCGACAACGATGGAAGAAATCGTGTCGTAATGATTGATACAGTTGCAAGGGAAAAATTCTTTAAAGACAAAGAAGATGTTATCGGTGAAATTGTCGATCTTAATGGGAACCCATATAAGTTGGTTGGTGTCTATGAATCGCCGATCCCTGAACAATATCGTTACAATGAATCAGGCGAAATGCTTATGCCAAGAGGAGTTATTTCAATGATGTTTGGAAATCGAGAAATCGAGCGCTTAGCTATTATTGCAGATGATCCAGAACGAATATCTGAAATCGGACGCTTTGCCGCCGATGCATTAACAAGAGCCAAAAAGCTCGAAGACGGGATGTACACAGTAAACGATTTCTCAGAATATGAACAAGAAGTGGATACAGTCCTAACCATTATGACCTTGGTAATCGGAAGTATTGCAGGGATTTCCTTATTAGTAGGTGGAATCGGCGTGATGAACATTATGCTCGTTTCTGTTACTGAACGAACAAGGGAAATTGGTTTGCGAAAAGCACTTGGTGCAACACGGGGACGTATTTTACTTCAATTTTTAATTGAATCGATGACCTTAACCTCGTTAGGAGGTCTTCTCGGAATTGGACTTGCAGCACTAGGAACCATTCTCGTTTCGATTTATTCACCCATTTCTGCGAGCGTTAGTCCACTTATTGTAATAATTGGTGTTGGCTTTTCCGCATTTATTGGTATCATCTTTGGTATCTTACCTGCAAACAAAGCTTCCAAACTTAGTCCAATCGATGCATTACGCTATGAATAAGGCTGGATTTCCAGCCTTTTTTTATTTTTAAATAAAAATGAATATATCTGGTAAACTAAGATTGGATAATAGTACCAAGAGGAGGATTCATTTGCAGGCACAACATATTATGAAACGGGATGTAATCACCGTAAAGAATACGGACAAAGTTAAAGCCGTCATCGAGAAATTTATTCAACATGGAATCAGTGGACTTCCTGTCATTGACGATCATAATCATATAATCGGGTACATAAGTGACGGTGACATCATGCGTTTTATAGGAAAGCATAAGGATATCACAATTAACATTTATAGCTATGTCACCATCTTTAAAGAGCAAGAAGAATATGATGAACGTGTACAGAAAATACTTGAGTTAAACGTGATGGAGGTTGCCAAAAAATCCGTTTTAAAGATACCATATAACGAAAAAGTGGAAGATATTGCAGCTATACTTGGGAAAAAACATATCAAAAAACTGCCTGTTGAAAGAGATGGAAAGTTAGTTGGAATTATTAGCCGTGGAGACGTCATTAGAGAATCATTCAAAAGTTTGTTGTAAATAAAGGCGACCTCTTCTTTTTTATTTTACCTAAAGGAAGTTAACAAAAAATGTCGAACTTTTATAGGTAGAACATTCATAAGAGGTGAGAGAAGAATGATTCATGAAACGTATGAAATACTACATAACGGCGAAAAAGCGGAGTTATACACGTATATCCTAGATAATTCACCAAGTATTGACCCAGACCGTAAAAGGCCCATGATTGTCATCTGCCCCGGTGGTGGCTATGTCCATACATCTGACCGTGAAGCGGAACCGGTTGCTATACAAATGCTCGGTAAAGGGTTTCACGCAAGCATTCTTAGGTATAGTGTAGAACCAGCCGTTTTTCCAACATCCTTGGGTCAATTGGCAAGGGCGATTGGCTTAATTCGCGATCAGGCTGAAAACTGGAACGTAGATTCCGATAAAATCATTGTCATGGGATTCTCGGCTGGTGGGCATTTAACAGCAAGTTTAGGCGTTTTCTGGAATAGAGATTTTCTAACGGAACAACTCACGTATTCAAAAGAGCAAATTAAACCAAATGGATTAATTTTAAGCTATCCTGTTATTTCTTCAGGCCCTCATGCACATGAAGGTAGCTTCAAAGCATTATTAGGAGCTAAATTCGAAGATCAATATAGTCGAGACTTTTTATCCTTGGAAAACCAAGTATCAAACGAAACTCCACCGACTTTTTTATGGCATACGGTTTCAGACGCTGCTGTCCCAGTGGAAAATAGTATGTTATTTGCACAAAGCTTATTGAAACACAAAGTCCCGATCGAAATGCATATTTATCCGGAAGGTGTCCACGGATTATCTCTGGGGACAATCGAAACACAATCAAATGGACGAACTGACCATATCCAACCAGAGATAGAGAATTGGATTGAGATGGCGGGAAGATGGATAAAAGGAATATAAAAAACTGGCTGGGAGTTCCTGGAGAGACCTAATTAAATGAGACAAAGGAAAAAACACCCCTCAAGTCGTATTTATAAATATGACATGTAGGAGGTGTTTTTCTTATGGGGAGAACTAAGAATTTTTACTCATATGAGACAAAAATGAAAGCAATTGAAATGAAAATGTCAGGACAATATTCGAATCGTGAAATTATGGAGGAATTGGGTATTGTAAATGACTCTCAGATAAGGATATGGATGATGTGGTACAGAAAAGGGGAAATGTATCGCTTTTCACAACCAATCGGCAAACAGTATAGCTTTGGGAAAGGCCCAGAGGAATTAACCGAAATGGAGCAGCTAAGAAGAGAAAACCAGCATTTGCAGATTCACCTCGAAATTTTAAAAAAGTACAAGGAGATCGAAAGGAGTTGGTACCAGAGGTTGTTTTAGAACTTGTGGAGGAATTAAAAAGTAAATATACCATTTCTACCATTTGTGATTATATAGGGGTTCCACGTGCCACCTATTACCGCTGGAAAAAACAAGGAGCCCGTAAAATCAGAGAATTAGATCTTCAAATCATAGAAATTTGTAATAATCATAAGTTTCGAGTTGGATATCGAACTGTTAAAGCTTGGCTTAAAAAAGATTATAATGTAAAAGTTAACCGAAATACTGTACAAAGAATAATGCAGAAATATAATCTCCAATGTAGAGTAAAACCAAAGAGAAAAGTAAAGTTTGCAGGTGAAAGCAACATAGTTGTTCCTAATCGTTTGGAGCGTGATTTTAAAGCATCTAAGCCGAATGAAAAATGGGTGACAGATATAACATATCTTCCATTTGGACAATCAATGATGTACCTTTCGAGCATCATGGACCTTTACAACAATGAGATAATTGCTTACCGAATTAGTTTGAACCAAGATGTAACCCTTGTACTAGACACTTTAAGAGACGCTGTTAAGAATCAGAACGTAGAAGGAGTAATACTACATAGTGATCAAGGGGCACAGTATACGTCCTATGCATTCCAGAATTTAGCCAAAGAAAAAGGCATTATCACAAGCATGTCTCGGAAAGGCAACTGCTTGGATAACGCCGTCATTGAATCCTTCCATTCCACATTAAAGTCGGAAGAATTCTACTCTCAGCCACGAGAGTACCTTACAAATCCTATTGTAGTGGAAAAAGTAGAGAATTTCATCTATTATTACAATCAAATCCGACTTCAGGCAAAATTAAACTACCTGTCCCCAATTGAATATAGGAAACAGGTAGCTTAGGTGTTTTTTCTGTTGTCTCAAATCACTAGGTCAGTTCATTCCCACCCAGTTTTTCTTTGTAAACTTTTCCCACTGTCACAAAGAACCAAAAAATTGAAACCATTTGCCTATTAAAATCGTATTACATTAGTAACTGGCACATTACAGTAGAACTATAAACTGATATCATGAGTATATATCGTTACAAGATTTTAGCTTTTCGCAGGAGGGGTTATCAATGGGAATTATTAAAGCAGCAGTTGGTGCAGTAACAGGAAACTTAGCGGATCAGTGGCTTGAGGTAATTGAACCTCAGGAAATGAGTGATACAACCGTTATGTCGGTTGGTGTAAAAGTTCGCGCAAAAGATCGTCGAAATCAAAATTTTAAAGGGACAGATTCAACAATTACCAATGGTTCGATCATTCACGTGTACCCAAATCAATTTATGATTTTAGTTGATAGTGGAAAAATTATTGATTATACAGCAGAAGAAGGCTATTACCAAGTTGTAAACTCTTCACAACCGTCCTTATTCAATGGACAATTTGAAGAAGCATTACACGAAACCTTCAATCGTTTTAAATTTGGCGGTGTGCCATCTACATCACAAAAGGTATATTTTATCAATCTTCAGGAAATCAAGGGAATCAAATTTGGTACGCGTAACCCTATCAATTACTTTGATAATTTTTATAATGCAGAATTATTTTTGCGTGCCCATGGAACCTATTCAATTAAAATTGTTGACCCTATTAAATTTTACATGGAAGCCATTCCACGAAATAAATTGAACGTCGATATCAATGACATTAATAGTCAATACTTATCTGAATATATGAATGCCTTACAAACTGCTATCAATAAAATGTCCGCAGATGGCATTCGAATCTCACATGTTACTTCAAAAGGGATGGAGCTTGCGAAATACATGGCAGAAGTCCTTGATGAAGATTGGACCCGAATGCGCGGAATGCAGATCGAATCTGTCGGCATCAACAGTATTACGTATGATCAGGAATCACAAAAGCTCATCAACATGAGAAACCAAGGGGCTATGCTTCAGGACGCATCCGTTCGTGAAGGGTATGTTCAAGGTGCGATTGCAAGAGGATTGGAAGCCGCTGGATCCAATGAAGGTGGTTCTATGCAAGGATTTTTAGGCATGGGTATGGGAATGCAAGGTAGTAGCGGTTTTATGGGTGCTGCTTCTGAAACCAATCGTCAGCAAATGCAGCAACAAGCACAGCAACAGCAAAATCAACAAACGACGGTAAATTCAAATCAATGGAAATGCTCATGTGGACATACAAATACGGGCAACTTCTGTTCAGAATGTGGTTCACCAAAACAGGAAGCTAAAAAAGACACATGGAAATGCCAATGCGGACAAGAAAATAGCGGGAAGTTCTGTTCAAACTGTGGCAGTAAAAAGCCTGAAGAACGAACATGTCAAAATTGTGGGTTCAAACCGTCTAATCAGAACGCAAAATTCTGCCCAGAATGTGGAACGCGTTTTGAGAATTAATCAACCATATACAATAGAAGAAGAGGTGATAGTGGTTGGGGGTTGTAGTATATAAATGTATAAACTGTGGAGGACCATTAGCATTTAAGGCGGACACCCAAAACTGGACCTGTGATTATTGCTTAAGCGAATTCACAGAAGAAGATGTCAAAAATTTTGTTGAGAACGAAAAGGCTGATGAAGAAGCGGAATCAAGTGATGATGCTTTACACCAAGCTAAGGAATTAGATCAAGAATTCAAAGAGAAAGCAACAGGCTATACGTGTAGCAGTTGTGGAGCAGAAATCGTAACTGATGACACCACTGCTGCAACTTTTTGTTATTATTGCCATAATCCAACGATTATCCCTAGGCAGTTAGAAGGAGAATTCCGTCCTGAAAAGGTCATTCCTTTTAAAATTGATCGTAAAAAAGCGGAAGAATTATTTGTAAAATGGTGTAAAGGGAAACCACTACTCCCTAAGTTTTTCACTTCAAATTCACAGCTAGAAAAATTATCAGGGATCTATGTTCCATTTTGGTTGTTTGATAGTAACACTTCTGGAAAAGTTGAAGGTGAAGCTAGAAGAGTCAGAACCTACACTAGAGGGGATACAAGGTATACCGAAACAAAGTATTATAAGGTCATGCGGGAAGGAAAAGCAAAATTCCACGATGTACCTGCTGACGGGTCGAAGAAAATGGATGATGAACTGATGACCATCCTTGAACCCTATGATTATAAAGATTTAACCGATTTTTCGATGTCCTATTTGTCTGGCTTCTTTGCAGAAAAGTATGATATGAATCAAAATGACGTTTACGGTAGGATTTCTAGTCTCCTCCGTGAAAATCTAGGAACGCTACTCCAGGGGACCATTCATGGGTACAGCTCGGTTTCCGTTCATAATACAAATGTAACGCTTTCAGGCGTTAAAGCTAGATACGTATTATTACCAGTTTGGATGTTTACGTATCAATTTAAAGGAAAGACCTATGTCTTTGCGATGAATGGTCAAACTGGAAAAATTGCTGGGAACTTGCCTATTAGTATCGGAAGAGCGAGTAAGTGGTTTGGGATGATCTCAGCAAGTGTTTTTGCAGTCTTGTCAGTAGGAGGGTTATTTTTATGGTAAAGAAAAAAGTTATCATTCTACCATTTTTCCTTCTGATCATGTTAACCTTTGCGACTGCTGCATTCGCTAACACTGAGTATGTTTTTGACCAAGCAAATTTATTTTCAGAAACAGAGATCGTAGAATTACAGGAACAAGCTAGTAGTTTAACCGAACAATTTCGGATGGATATCCGGATTGTCACCACCAATGACAGTGAAGGAAAATCAGCAAGACAATATGCAAGTGATTTTTATGACAGTCACGGATTCGGTTACGGTGAGACGGAGGACGGAATTTTATACTTAATTGATATGGATAACCGTGAAGTGTATATCTTTACGAGAGACCGAATTGTTGATTACTTTCCGGACTATACCGTTGAGGAAATTCTTGACCACGTCTATCCATATCTAACAGAGGATGCATTTGGCGAAAGTGCGAAAGCCTTCTTGTCCGATTTAGAAGCAACGATGAATGCTGGAATTCCAGAAGGTTCAACCTCCACTGGAGATGGAGGGTACGCACAAACAGAGCCTTCTTATTCATCTTCTTCAGGTACATCACAAGGAGAATTAGTTAAAGAACTCTTAATCTATTTTGCGATCGCGATCGGGGTTGGTGTGATTTCGGTTGGAGTAATGGCTATGTACAACAGAGGTCGCTCCACAACAACTGCCAGTACTTATTTAGAGTCTAATTCTTTTACTGTAACAAATAAAATGGACCGACATTACAACACGAGCATTACACAGCAAAAAATTCAGCGTAACACAAATAATGGGGGAGGCTCTTTTTCCGGCGGCGGAGGCGGCAGATCTGGCGGTGGGGGAAGAGGATTCTAGGAAGCATGAGGAGATGATGTCCTCATGCTTTTTTATGTGATAAGGGATGAAATACCGTTGTTATTTTACGATAACACTTGAATTAGAGAAGAATAATTTATTTCCCAGAGTTATTTTAGCAGATTTTATCAAAAGCGCTCAAATTGGGTTTTGGAGCAAAAAATATTTGCACTTCTCTGTTTTGAAAAGGAACCGCAAAGAATTTTTTCTATGGCCTATGTAGATTTGCACAATTTCGAAACTTTTGATAGGGTATTATGCTGATTTTTATCTAGACTTATATTTTAATAAAAGGTTATTTTTTATTATTAATTTTCGAAATTTTTATTTATAATAGGTGATATAGACTATACAGTCGATTTTATTTTCGAGTTGAATCTCGAAAAGGGGGAGTAATATGTCTGATCAACAAGCTTTAAATGCTGAACTTCAGGAAAAGGTAAATCAATTTAAAAAATTAGACGAAAAAATTGCGCATCTAAATAGCGTATTAGCTCTTGCAGATTGGGATCAAAAAGTTATGGCTCCTAAAAAAGGGCGTTCCTTGTTTGCAAATGCAATTGGAACACTATCAACCGAGATATTTAAGTTATCGATCTCGAAGGAAATGGGAGAGCTATTAAAGGTTTTGACAGCTGAAGATCTATTTGAGCAACTAGATGACGTTACTAAAGCAATTGTACGTGAACGAAATAACTTCTATAAACAATCAAAAAGCATTCCAACGGAACTTTACAATGAATATATCGTGTTGACTGCAAATGCGAATAATGCATGGGAGGAAGCTAGAGAAACCAATAATTTTGAAGTTTATCTACCTTATCTTGAACGAATAGTTGAAATCAAAAAGCAATTTACGGAGTATTATGGGTATGAAGGGCATCCATATAATGCCTTATTAAATGATTTTGAACCTGGATTAACAGTTGAAAAACTGGATCCGCTTTTTGAAGAATTACGTAGAAGCAGTATCGAATTGTTAAATCGTATCAAATTATCCTCTTCTAAACCAAATGGCGACATTTTTGAAAAGCTTTACAATCCTGAAGTTCAGAAAGAGTTTAATAAATTCATACTCCCGTTAATTGGATTTGACATGAATGCCGGACGACTAGATGAGACAGTACATCCATTTGCTCAAACCATTAATACAGGCGATGTCCGAATCACAACTCGTTATCTTGAAGATAATGTTCGTTCTGCAATCTTTGGTACAATCCATGAAGCGGGACATGGTATTTATGAGCAAAATATTAACCCTGAATTAGAAGGTACATCAATCTGCAGTGGGGCATCTTTTGGAATTCATGAATCACAATCAAGATTTCTAGAGAATATGGTGGGACGTAGTGAAGAATTCTGGAATTTCTTCTACCGAGATCTACAGGAGCATTTCCCTGACCAATTAGGAAAACTAGATGTAAAAGATTTTTATCGAGCAATTAATATTGTGGAGCCATCTTATATTCGAGTTGAGGCAAACGAATTAACATATAACCTACATATCATGCTTCGTTACGAAATTGAAAAAGGACTTATCAGTGGGGATATTGCAGTAAAGGACCTTCCAAAGGTATGGAATGAGAAAATGAATGAGTATTTGGGGATCGTTCCTCCAACTGACACATTAGGTGTGCTTCAAGATGTTCATTGGTCATTTGGCGGTCTAGGATACTTTCCATCTTACTCACTTGGAAACTTATATGCTGCCCAAATTTTGAATACCATCAAGAAGGAACTCCCTGATTTCTACGGTTATATTGAAAGAGGAGAGTTTAGCGTCCTCCAAGCCTGGCTTAAGGAAAAAATTCACCAATACGGTGGTATTTATACACCTGATGAATTAATCAAGAAAGTCACTGGTGAAAGCTTAAATGCTACCTATCTAGTGAACTATTTAGAAGAGAAATATTCGAAGGTTTATCAGCTATAAGCGAAATTTCTTTTAAAACAGAAAGAAAACACCCCGTTCTTAACTTGGACGGGGTTAGTTGCATTTAAACAGGATATTCCTAACCGAATATAAGTTAGGGTTATACTAAATCGACACTGTTACTGAAGAGGATTACGATAATTAACAGGATAATAACCAGACTTACAAACAGAATAGATAGTTTTCGAGACGTTTTTGCTTTGTTCACTTCGTCCCATTTTACTGGTCGAATGCCGCTTAAGGAAAACACGATGATTCCGGCCAAGATAACAGAGGTAATGTTGCCCACAAGTAAAAGCATCGAACCATATGCCTCTTGCCACATCGCTGAACCAATCGACATTCCCAGCACAACATTGGGTGGTATAAGGGCCACAGCAACCATTACCCCTACTAATGATCCGGGTAAGCGATTAAGGATTGATAACGCACCAGCAATCCCTGTAGCAAATGCTAAAACCATATCCACAATATTTACATGAGTTCTTAAAGCAAACTCGCTACTCTCTAGAGGAACAGGGAAAAATAAAGTAAAACCGATAGATATCCCAATTACAATGAAAACCGCGTATAATAAAGTAACCGTTGAGCTTCTAAGTAACCGAAAATCACCTAAAATAGCTGAAAATGCGATTGATATTACAGGTCCAAGCATTGGAGCAATGACCATTGCTCCAATAATTACGGCTTGGCTATTTTGAATAAAGCCAATTGTTACGACAATAGCAGATATTATGATCAATAGGGTATAGGTAAGGGTAATATGGCTGGCCTTTGTAATCGTTCCTAATAACTCCTGTCGACTGGCCCTTTGAAGCTTATTCGCGTCTTCTTCCGTTTCATTGCGTCTCTGTTCTTCTTCCTCTTTAGTTAATCGAGTTAAGTACGTTTGAACAGGGAAAAGAAGAACATCAAATCCTTCAATTACATTTGCCATACCTTCCAGATAGTTCAATATTTCTTCCGTATCAGTTGTTTTTACAAGAACACGAATAAGGGTTCGATCTTTCGATTCTATAGATATCCAATATGACACATGAGGAAACTCCCTCAAGGATTCATCCACTTTATTGAAAAACTTATCTGGAACATATGCTTCAATAAGTTGTAAATCCATCGTTTCATCTCCCATAAGATAGCAAGTAAATCCATACTAGTATTTCCATAAACAAAAGCGAGTAGAATTACAATCAATAAATAATAACTAGCAACAGCACCTTTCCTACTCGTTGGGATAGGTGCTGTTGCTTATTTGTTTGGTTAGATGAAGGGAGTAGTCAGTGGGCTCTCTGTTTTCTCTAGTTGAAAATAAGTGATATCATCATAATATAAGGAGGCTATGAGAATGGATACGATAATTTTTGATGTCGATGATACATTATATGATCAAGCACAATCTTTTCATAAAACGGTGAGGAAGCTTTTTCAAGAGCCATGTTCAGACGAAGAAATCAATCAATTATATAAAGCTAGTCGTAAGTATAGCGAGATTTTATTTGATCAAAGTGAAGCAGGTGAAATATCCCAATTTGAATGGCAAACCGGACGAATCATGGCTGCCTGTAAGGATTTTAACATCCCTATAGATACGGAAAAAGCGACTATCTTTCACGAAACGTATGTGACCGAACAGAAAAACATTACCTTATTTCCGGAAGTCGAAGAACTACTAAATATACTTTACAAAGAAGGGAAACAGCTTGGGATTCTTACAAATGGTGAAGAAAAACATCAAGCAATGAAAATTAAACAGCTCAGTCTTAGTCGGTGGATTCCGGTAGAGATGACGTTTATTTCTGGTGCGATTGGTCATGCAAAACCGAAAAGAGAAGTGTTTGATTTTATTGAACAGAAACTGGACCTTGACCAAACGAAAACCGTGTATATCGGGGATAATTTTGAAAAAGATATTATCGGAGCAAAACAAGCAGGCTGGCAAGCGATCTGGATGAATCATCGTAAGAAAAATTTACCGACTAATGCTACCTATAAACCAGATAAAGAAGTACATAGTGCCAAGGAGTTATTAGAATTATTTGCGAAAAAGGCTTAGTTCGTTATGGGAGGAATCAGTGATTTTCATCCTGGTTCCTATTTAGTTTTCATTGAAAACTTCTTATTGGTTTAATGAATAGCAATGAGCGGGTTTTTAATCAAAACGGAAGGATTAGTTTTAAAAGAACTGTCAACCAAACCAAAGTATGACAGCCCTAAAAAGTCCGTCACAGGGCCTTTATTTTAATGTGCATTCCATTAAATAAAAGTTCCTTGTCAAATCCCCATTGTGTTAAAATTTAGATAGTTCTAACTATAAGGGGTGGATGTTGTGAAATTTGAAAATCAAGTGGCGCTTATTACCGGGGGGACTTCTGGAATTGGGCTAGCCGTAGCAGAACGATTACTTCATGAGGGGGGAAAAGTTGTCATAGTAGGCCGTAATAAGGAACGCGGAAACTCAGCCCTAGAAAACCTGAAACAGATTAGTCCACATGTTCTTTTTCTATCAATTGATGTAAGCAAAGGAATAGAAGTAGAACAGATGGTAAAAGAAACAGTGAACACATTTGGAAGAATCGACTTTGCATTTAATAATGCGGGAAATGCGGAAGGTACGCCTGCATTGACACATGAATTCAGTGAAGAAGACTTCGATCATATGATGGGGTCAACAATCAAAGGAGTTTGGTTGTGTATGAAGTATGAGCTGCAAGCTATGATTGAAAATGGTGGTGGTTCAATCGTTAATACATCATCCCTGGATGCCTTAATTTGTTCAGCTTACACGACAGCATATGCAGCGGGGAAAAGTGGAATTCTGGCATTAACCCGCGGAGTCGCTCAAGAATATGGAAATAAAGGAATTCGAGTAAATGCCATTACACCTGGTGCAATCAGGACTCCGATGATGGAAAGAAAATTTGAAAACTTGACTGAAGAGCAATCAGAATGGTTAGAAGAAAAGTACAACAGCCTGAATGCCCTAGGAAGAATGGGGACCTCTTCCGAAGCGGCAGATGTGGTAACCTGGTTATTTTCTAGAGAATCTTCCTTTGTAACAGGTCAAAATATCATTGTTGATGGTGGAGTTTCCATCGTGACAAAATAAAGCTGTTGGGACCAAAGTATTTAGAAATCAGAAAACTGTAATTATTATTCATAATTCCCTTTGTGAAATGTACGCACAATAAAGTGGTTTTGTATACAAGATGATACCTTTCATTGCTACAAGTTTTCTATAGAGTTAAATTTATAAGGAAAGGGGGGAGTTGAGATAAAACATGTTGATGTTATTGAGGTATCTCTGAAACTTTAGATGGGGGCTAGTTTGATACATATAATTAGGTGACTAACAGTGAGGTAATATCAGTTAATCTTAAATCCATTTATCATCGTCCATAAATAAAAAAGATGAACAAGGTTCATCTTTTTAGCTACTTTTTTGATTTGATTTTTTCTGCTTATGCGTAATATGTTTTGTACTCCATTCATGCATGGCATGCAAAATGGGTTCCAATTCCTTTCCATATTCAGTAATTGAATATTCGACCTTTGGAGGAACTTGAGGATAAACAACTCTTTTAATTATTTCTTCGTCTTCTAATTCCCTTAACTGCTTAGTTAACATTTTTTGGGTTATATCAGGGATGCTTCTTTTTAATTCGTTAAATCTCATCGTTCCGTTCTTTAATAGGTACAGTAGAATAATTGGTTTCCATTTTCCTACTAAAATATCTAATGTATCCTCAACACGACAAAGTTCTGGCTCAATATTCATCACAAATCCTCCTATAGTTTCTTTTTGTATACTATTATACTTAGTAGACTGTACTAGCAGTTTTAGAAGTTAGATTAATAATAACATACAAAGTAGAATATGGAAGAAGAATATACATGAAGGAACATTATAACACGGAAAGGGAAATTTCAATTTCCTTAAACAAAGTTATAGTTTTTCAAAATTACCAGTTGATAGTGCTTTAGTAGCGAAATAATAACAATCGTTGTTACTAATCTTATCCATGAATACATTCCAATGCGAAACACAACCGACTAACTATCGGTTGTGTTTTCCATTTAAAAAATCACCTTCCATTAATGCTCGATGCTAGAAAATGACGTGAGGATACTCTTCTTAAAAGAGTAAACTAATACTTTACAAGTCAATAGTATCATTTTGTATACTATACCACTTTTAAGTGCGTACTTTTTCAAAATGCATTTATGAGTAATACTAATACTATAGAGAGTTTTCAAAATCAACTTCAGTAAAGGGTGATATTAGTGAAAAAATATCGGATTGATCAAAATAAAGGTTTAGAGTTTGGAATTTATACATTGGGTGACCATATTCCTAATCCTCACACTGGAGAACGAATTTCGTCACAACAGCGCATTCATGAAATTATTGAAATAGCAAAGCTTGCTGAGCAAGCAGGTATTGACTTTTTTAGCGTGGGTGAAAGTCATCAGGAGTATTTTACAACTCAGGCACACTCTGTTGTTTTAGCAGCAATCGCTCAAGCAACAGAAAAAATTAAGATTGGAAGTTCTTCTACGATTATCAGTACTTCAGATCCCGTTCGTGTGTATGAGGATTTTGCAACAATCGATTTAATTTCAAATGGCCGAACTGAGATTATAGCGGGTCGAGCTTCTAGAATCGGGTTGTTTGATTTATTAGGCTATAATGTTCGCGATTATGAAGAATTATTCGAAGAAAAGTTCGATTTGTTATTAAAAATCAATAACGAAGAAGTTGTCAATTGGAGTGGAAAATTCCGAGCACCATTACGCAATGCAACTGTAATTCCACGCCCAATGGAAGGAACATTACCTATATGGCGTGCGGTTGGTGGGCCACCAGCTAGTGCAATTAAAGCAGGATTTGCAGGAGTTCCGATGTTTCTAGCAACATTAGGTGGACCTGCTTCAAGTTTTAAGATTTCTGTTGATGCATACCGTGAGGCAGCAAAACAAAATGGATATGATCCTTCAGATCTACCTATTGCAACAGCTGGTTTTTTCTATACGGCCGAAACAACTCAACAAGCACAAAGAGAAATCTATCCTCACGTAAACCAAGGTATGATGTTGGTTAATGGTAGAGGCTATCCAAAGCAGCATTTTGCACAAGGTGCAGATACACGCGATGTAATGAATGTTGGTAGCCCACAGCAAATCATTGAAAAAATTCTCTATCAACATGAAGTTTTTGGACATCAGAGATATATAGCACAAATGGATTTTGGTGGTATTCCTTTTGAAAATTTACGTAAAAATATTGAGTTAATAGGCAATGAAATCTTACCAGCCATAAAAAAATATACAGCTAAAAAAGAGGAGGAGTAGAAGGATGAAAATCGTTGGATTGTCAGGTTCAATAGTTGGTTCAAAAACACGAACTGCAATGGAAAATGTAGCGAAAGAAATATCAGAGAAATATCCCAATGTAGAATGGACTTTACTAGATTTGGCGGATTATAACCTACAGTTTAGTGATGGACGTAACTATTTGGAATATGAAGGTGACACAGGCTACGTCACAAAAACGATAATGGAGGCTGATGCAATTATCATCGGTACCCCTATATTCCAGGCATCGATTCCTGCGACACTAAAAAATATCTTTGATCTACTACCTGTAAATGCTTTTAGGGATAAGATTGTAAGTATGCTTGTTACAGCAGGTTCATCAAAACATTACCTGATTGCTGAACAACAATTAAAACCTATTTTAGCCTACATGAAAGCACAAATTGTTCAAACGTATGTATTTATTGAAGAAAAAGATTTCCATCGGAAAGAAATTATTAATGATGATGTATTCTTCCGTATTGCTCGCTTAGTTGAGGATACCACGCTATTAACAGATACGTATACAAAGATTCGTGAAGAAAAAGAAGCAAAATACGATTTTTAATTGTTTGTGTAACCTAGTTTAGGCTAATGTAAAACAGAAAATCTAGTATCTGCTTGACACATTGTTTCAAAACAGGAGGTATACAGATGAAAATTGAAAGTGCCCGTAGTATAAAAAAAGTTTGGACAGTTCATGAAAGAAAAGTTAGCGGGGTCCATCGAGCCGGGGCTGTTTTAGAACCTGGATGTTGGGAGGATTACGATCCGTTTTTATTACTAATGGATGATAGATTTGAAAAAGGGGCTTTTGATATCCACCCGCATCGTGGAATGGAGACAATCACATTTGTAATAGATGGTTCAATTAATCACTATGATAGTGTAACAGGAGAAGGTGGAAAACTGAAGAGTGGTGATTTTCAATTTATGACCGCTGGACGTGGTGTTGTTCATAATGAATCTCCAGATGAAGGGGAAAGTGTTCACCTCCTTCAATTATGGGTTAACCTACCAAGAAAGTATAAAATGGTAGAGCCGCGATATCAAAATCTTCCTAAGATAGCTGCTCCAGTTCGTCAAGAAGAGGGAGCGCTCATTCGTGTTTATTCTGGTTCATCAGGTCCAGTGGTTTCAAAAACTCTTAACTATGTACCTGTTACTTTTTTAGAGGTTATTGCTGAAGGTGAAGCCTTAGTTCGTCAAGACCTACCTGGAAATTACAATGGTTTTATATATATCTTAGAAGGCAGTGGTATGTTCGGAAAGAATCAAGTCCAGGCTTCTAAAGGACAAGCCTTATGGCTAGAAACGGCTGATAATTTTGACATGAGTTATATTGAAGTTGCAGCAAATGAAAATTTACGATTCATCTTATTCGCGGGAGAACCTCTTAATGAGCCTGTAGTTGCAAGAGGACCATTTGTTATGAATACTGAGGAAGAAATTGAACAAGCGTATGCCGATTATCGAAAGTGGAAGTTTCTAACCCCAAATAAATAATTATTAAGGAAGTACAAAAAATGGCTAATTAAACGTAACGCTTGGAGGAAATATGATGTATATAAAGCTTAGCGAAGAAGCTGTTAGATGGTTTAAGGAATAGATAGGTGTAATTAATGGAGAGCAGATAAAATTCTATGTGCAATAATATGGGACTAGTCCAATTCAAGGTGGGTATTCTCTTGCATTTTCCAAGGATAATCCAATTAATATAGCTGCAAGTACAAAAGAAGATGGAATTCTATTTTTTGTAGAAGAAAGTGATCTTTGGTTCTTTGACGGACATGATTTGTATGTTGAATATAATGAGAGAGAAGAGACACTCGAATATAGGTACATTAAACGCTAAAAAAGAATAGTCAAAATGCTGCTTCCACTGTAAATCCGTTCCACTTACTAAGCAGTTAACAAAATTAAACGCTTAATAATTCTAAGCGTTTAATTTTGTATAATTATCCATAGTTACCTTTAACACAACCTTAAAAAACAAATTTTTAAAGCAATAATTATTTTTAACAAGCACAAAAATATCCTTTTCTATTAGGAGTTTTGTGTCATTTTAAATCCGGAAAAATAGTAGAAGAGAAGATAAGCACTTTTGTGTCTTTTCTTTTAGTACTTTCGTGTCACTCGTCAAACAAAAAGGTAGATAACTAATTTACCTAACTATCTAACTTTTATTTTAGTTTACATAATATCTATTCTCAGAACTTAGTTAAAATTAACCAAAATACAGCAAATCAATGTTATAATTAACTTAATTACAGTTAACTAATGAATTTCTTTAAATCCTAACTCATGGTTACCTATATCTATTTGTTTAACTGCATTTAAAGCACGTACGCTAATTTTCAATTTAAATCAGGAGGTTGATCTACATATGCCTTACGAAAGCAAAATTAGACCGCATAATGCTGACCGTGTAACTAAAAATACAACAATTAGCCGGGAGTTGCTCAATCAAATTAAAGAAATTGCAAGTCACATGCAAGTTCCGTTTAATCAGTTACTGGCTGAAGGAATTGATTATGTATTAAAAGCTTATAAGAAACCTAAGGAATTTAAAGCTCCAGTTAGACCTAAGGATCGAATTCAAATGGGCACAACATTTAGTCATGTTCAATATGAAATGCTAAAAGATCGTGCACGAAGACTTCATACACACACAAATACTTTAATCGAAATTGGGATGGAATTTATCATCGATAAATATCGGAATTTGTAATTCCAACCCTCCCTTTGATTTTTCTTATTTTAGTTTACATAATATAATTATGATAAACTATTGCTTTTTCTAAAAGGAATTTAATCTTAAATCAACCTCCCACGAATATCGTTCAATTCTTGCAGAAGCTCCTCCATCTCAGAATGATTAATCCTAACTGGCATCTGATCATTTAAGGTGATGAAATGCTCCTGTTCCCCACTTTCTACCTTTTTCATTAAATAATCACAAATTGCCTCAAGCCTTTCTCTACTTATGACAGATTGCGTTTTCAAATGCTTAAATTGGGTTAAAACAAATGCATTTTCTTCAATTTCTCCACTAATTAGACCGTTCTCTTCCATATCAATTGCCTCCTTATCTACTCTTAAATTGCTCCTCCTCCCTTCTATTTATTACAACTCATAATTGAATCTTTTTTATTTTTCTAGTATGTTTTTAATATCTAAAGTCGAAAGGATCGAATACTAGATGACAAAAAAGTTATATTATGAAAATCCATACTTAACAAACTGGACAACGGAAGTTACCAATATGATCACAAAAGATGATCACTGCCTTATTACCCTTAAGGAAACTGCTTTTTATCCTGAAGGCGGCGGACAACCTTCAGACACTGGCTTGATTGACAACATGATAGTGATGGAAGTTTTTCAGGAAGCTTGTGAAGTCTATCATAAACTCCCCCATCCCCCAGAAAACAAGGTAGTTGATTGTCAGATTGATTGGGAACTTAGATATGATCATATGCAGCAACATACGGGTCAGCATTTGCTGTCTGCAATTTGTATCGATGAATATGATGCACATACATCAAGCTTCCATTTAGGAAAAGATACCGTCTCAATTGATTTGAGTGTACCGGAATTTAGTGATGATCAGCTATTACATATTGAAAATAAGGTGAATAAAGCTATCTATGAAAACCAGCAAATTAAAACATATTTTGTTTCTAAGGAACAAGCTGGCACCCTTCCGCTTCGAAAAATGCCTGATGTTGAAGGAAATGAAATGCGGATTGTTGAGATTGAAGGATATGATACATCAGCATGTGCGGGTACACATGTGTCTAGAACTGGCGAATTAGGATTAATGAAGCTATTAAAAACGGAAAAAAGTAAAGGAAATACACGTGTTTACTTTATTTTCGGTGGTCGAGCTCTTAAAGATTACCAGGCAACACATTCGGTTTTAACAACCTTAGGCAATAAGTACAGTACGAATCGTGAGGGACTTATTGAAAAAATCAGCAAAATCGAGACAGAAAACAAACAATATCAAAGGGAAATTGAGGAGTTAAAAGGAAAAATAAATGAATTTTTAGCTCAGAAACTGATTCAAACTCATAACGAACCTATCATTATCCAGAACTTTGAAGATAAATCGTTAAAAGAACTTCAAGGCATTGCAAAACAGATCAATGAATCCTCAAATAAATGTGTGATTTTTACTACTTCACTGGAAAATAAGTTGCTTATCTCACACAATGGTTCAGTCCCAGTTCAATGTGGTCAATTGTTCAAACAAGAATTAAAAAATTACCACGGTAAAGGTGGCGGCAACAATTCAACTGCTCAAGCTGCTTTTGATAACGTAGGAGACCTAGAAGCATTTAAAACCTTTTTAGAAACAAAAATAAAAGAAGCAATATAAGTGAAAAAGCTACCCTTTGAGGTAGCTTTCTTATATTTTATCCGATTTAAAGCTGAGGTTGATTACTCCAGCTTTTGTTAATGAATCGTATAGGATGACGAGAAGTGGTCCAAGCAATAAACCAACAATCCCAATTATTTTAAATCCTAAATACATACTAATTAGAGCTGCTAAGGCGCTTATACCAAAGCTTTGCGAATATACTTTTGGTTCGATAATTTTTCGAATCACTGTAATGAGTACAAATAGAATTAATAATCCAACTCCAAGTTTGGTGTTACCGTTAATTAACACAAAAACGGCCCACGGTACAATAAAGGATCCAGTTCCTAGGATTGGTAGTAAATCGACAAGAACAATGAGCAATGAAAGTATTAACAGATACTTAACATCTAAAATCCAAAGTCCAATATAAGTGATGATAAATGTAACACCACTAAGTACGATTTGTGCTTTTAAAAATCCTACAAATATCTTTTTCAATTGAGTGGTTACAATTTTCACCTTTTCAATTGAACTCTCCTGCAACATATCCTTAAGCCTGTTTTTAATTCCTGGAAGATCGTTCATGAAAAGGAAAGCTGCAACTAAATACACAATTAGCTCTAACAATAGTTGTGGAAGACTTGAAACAAAACCAAACGTCCCTTCTGTAATATTCCTCGCTACCACAATCAATAAATCCTGGAATGAATACAAGGTATTCATGATTGAATCCAAGACTTCCTTTGGTAAATCTTCAAAATAGGTTTCAAATTTTTGAAAGGTTGCAATGATTTGGTCCGTATCAATACTTGAGACATAGAACGGTATATTTTTTACAATCGTAATCAATTGATTAATAATGACATTGACTAATAAATAACCCAAAAACAGTACAAATACCATGAAGACAACAAAGGTTATTGTAACAGAATAGATTCGTTTGATTCGGTAATTTGTGATTAATACATTAACAACTGGCTCCAATAAAAGAGCCGTTAAAAACGCTAAAATTAATGAAATTGACATTGGTAATAAATACAATAAAGCAATTAACGCGATGATAAGGAGAATATTTCTTTTATTAATATATTTTTTTACCATTTTTGCAATATTACCTACTCTCTACTTAAAGCTTATAAAATTATTGTACAGTAAAGCAGAGATATTTAAAATATAAATATTTTTCGAAATTAAGACATTTGGTTTGACAATTTCTCATTATCAAAAAACAGCTACCAGTTAGTAGCTGTTTCTCGTTTTATTATTTTGTTTCGTCATTTGTTTCTTCTTGGCTGACAATCCATGTATCGATTACATCACCCGCTTCATCTGTATCAACTACAAACGAACCATTGCTATAGCGATCATTTGGACGTAAAGAAGTTGGATCGACTGATTCAATTTTACCTTTTTGGGTTTTAAGGAAAATTTGATCTGCATCTGTAATAAAATGTGCCCCTGCAATGCGGTGTGGATGATTCTTTAACTCACGAAGCATGACTAAACCACGTTTTGCACGGGTTGCTTTTTCAAATTCCGTGATTTTCATTTTCTTCACTGCACCACGTTGAGTTACAATACTTAATTCAGCTGGTGTGGATGGTGGTACAACGTATCCAGCGACAACATAATCGTCGTCTTTTAGGTTAATCCCTTTAACCCCTGCGGCTCTTTGTCCTACAACGTTGACTTCTTCTTCCCCGAACCATAATCCATAGCCTAGATGTGTAATTAAGAAGACGTCCATATTTCCATTTGTGATGTGAACATTTACGACTTCATCATCATTTTTCAAGTTAACCGCAACAAGAGGTTTTGAATATCGCTGTGCTTTATATAATGAAAGCTCAGATTTTTTAACCATTCCATTTTTCGTGATGAAAAGAAGATATTCCGGCAGTTCAAAATTTGTAACCGGGAATGCTTCGATTATGGACTCATCGCGGTCAATACTGATTATATTAGCCACATGCTGGCCAAGGTCTTTCCATCTTATATCAGGAAGTTCATGTACCGGAACATATAGGTAGTTCCCTTTATTTGTAAAGAGTAATAATGTGTCCGTTGTATTAATTTCGAATTGGCGTAACAATCGATCCGTATCCTTCATACCGAAATCAAGACCATTTGATGCGGCATACGATCGAGGACTGGTTCGTTTTACATAGCCATCCTGGGTCACTGTTACAATGACATCCTCTGATGGAATCATGACCTCAAGATTAATTTTAATCTCTTCAATCTCGTCTTCGATTTTTGAACGGCGATTATCGGCATATGTCTTTTTCACGCGTTTTAAATCTGTTTTAATGACTTGTAACAGCTTGCGTTCATTTTGAAGAATTTCTACCAATTCCGCAATCTTTTTGTTTAATTCTTCAAATTCCTGCTGAAGTGCTGTAATGTCTGTATTTGTTAAACGATATAATTGCAAGGAAACAATCGCTTCTGACTGAGGTTCCGTAAAATCAAATTTAGCGATTAAGTTATTTTTCGCATCCTTTTTATCTTTTGAAGCACGAATGGTTGCAATGACCTCATCCAAAATGGATAAAGCCTTAATAAGTCCTTCTACGACATGCTGTCGATCACGGGCTTTTTCCAATTCAAATTGAGAACGGTTGGTAATGACTTCTTTTTGATGGTTAATATACGCATCTAAAATTTTTGGCAAGCTCATTAATACTGGTCTTCTATCTAAAATCGCAACCATATTAAAGTTATAGGTTATTTGAAGATCAGTATTTTTATAGAGGAAGTGCAGCACTCCCAGTGCATCTGCGTCCTTTTTTAGTTCAATGACCACTCTCAAACCTGTTCGGTCGGTTTCATCACGGACTTCGCTTATACCTTCCACTTTTCGGTCTAAACGAATCTCGTCAATCTTTTTAACCATATTCGCTTTATTCACTTCATATGGAATTTCCGTTACGACAATTTGCTGTTTTCCACCACGAAGATCCTCGATGTCCGCTTTCCCACGCACAATGATTTTTCCTTTTCCGGTTTCATAAGCTTTTTTAATGCCTTCAATTCCTTGAATAATTCCACCAGTCGGAAAATCAGGGCCTTTAATCACTTGCATAAGTTCATCGACAGTTGAATTTGGATTTTCAATTCTCTTAATGACACCATCAATGACCTCAGCAAGATTATGAGGAGGAATATCTGTTGCATATCCCGCTGAGATTCCAGTCGAACCATTTACAAGCAAATTAGGAAAACTAGCTGGTAATACAACTGGTTCCTTACTTGTATCATCAAAGTTTGGTATAAATTCGACTGTATTCTTCTCAATATCACGTAAAAGCTCGGAAGCAAGACTGGAAAGACGTGCTTCCGTATAACGCATTGCTGCTGGTGGGTCACCATCATTACTACCGTTATTTCCGTGCATTTCAACTAAAACATTTCGAACCTTCCAGTCCTGACTCAAACGAACCATCGCGTCATATACAGAAGTATCACCATGTGGATGATAGTTACCAATTACATTACCTACTGTTTTAGCTGATTTCCGGAAACCCTTCTCAGACGTATTTCCCTCAACATGCATTGCATATAAAATACGTCTTTGAACTGGCTTTAGGCCGTCCCTTGCATCTGGTAATGCACGATCTTGAATTATATATTTACTGTATCTACCGAAGCGATCACCAATTACCTCCTCAAGAGGCAGATCGCGAAATTTTTCTGCTTGTACCATCTATCTGTTACTCCCCTTCTACGACCGATAAATTTTCATTGTCCAAAATATTCGAATCATCCTCAAGACCAAAGGCAACATTGGATTCAATCCACTTACGACGTGGCTCTACTTTATCGCCCATAAGTGTTGTTACTCTACGCTCGGCTCTTGCTCCATCATCGATTCGGACTCGAATTAGCGTTCTCGTTTCAGGGTTCATGGTTGTATCCCATAGTTGGTCAGCATTCATTTCTCCTAGACCTTTATAGCGCTGAATGATATAACCTTTTCCTATTTTGCTAATTGCATCCTTTAACTCGTCATCACTCCATGCATATTCAATGACTTCCTTCTTACCAGTTCCTTTGCTAACCTTATAAAGGGGTGGTAGAGCAATATAAACCTTACCAGCTTCAATTAAAGGCTTCATATAACGATAAAAGAACGTTAAGAGCAAGACTTGAATATGCGCCCCATCCGTGTCGGCATCCGTCATAATCACGATTTTGTCATAATTGATATCCTCAACAGTAAAGTCCGCGCCTACTCCGCCGCCAATTGTATGGATAATCGTATTGATTTCTTCATTTTTAAAAATATCAGCAAGCTTTGCCTTTTCCGTATTGATAACCTTACCTCTTAATGGAAGAACGGCTTGGAAACGACGGTCCCGTCCTTGTTTGGCTGAACCTCCAGCGGAATCTCCCTCAACTAAGTAAAGTTCATTTTTTTCAGGGTTTCGAGATTGAGCAGGAGTTAGCTTACCACTTAATAGTGTTTCGGATTTCTTTCTCTTTTTTCCACTTCTAGCTTCTTCTCTTGCTTTTCTCGCAGCCTCTCTTGCTTGGGAAGCTTTAATCGCTTTTTTTACAAGAAGGGTACTGACATCTGGATTTTCCTCAAGGAAATAAGCAAGGTTTTCAGATACAACTGAATCTACAGCTGAACGTGCTTCACTTGTGCCAAGCTTACCTTTTGTTTGTCCTTCAAATTGGAGAAGCTCTTCAGGTATACGAACAGACACAATTGCCGTTAATCCTTCACGAATATCAGAGCCATCCAGATTTTTATCTTTCTCTTTTAATTGGCCGATTTTACGAGCATATTCATTAAACGCACGTGTTAATGCCGTCTTTGAGCCAACTTCATGAGTCCCTCCATCCTTTGTTCTAACATTATTTACAAAGGATAAGATATTTTCGGAATAACCATCATTAAATTGGAATGCAAAATCTACTTCCATTCGGTTCTGAATACCTTCAAAAGATACAACAGGATGTAAGGTATCTTTTTCCTCGTTCAAGTAATCTACAAACGCTTCTAGACCATTTTCATAATGATAAACTTCCTGAACATCATTTCGCTCATCAATGATTTCTATTTTTAGCCCTTTTAATAAAAAGGCTGATTCTCTCAAGCGTTCACTAAGTATTTCAAAATTAAAAGTAGTTGTACTAAAAATCGTTGTGTCTGGTTTGAAATGAATCGTTGTCCCTGATTGATTCGTCTTCCCAATGTTTTCAAGTGTAGTGGCAGGTTTTCCGCCGTTTTCAAAGCGCTGCTCATAGACAAATCCATTACGCTTGATCGTAACTGTTAGCCATTCAGATAATGCATTAACAACAGAAGCTCCAACCCCATGGAGACCACCACTTGCTTTGTAGCCGCCTTGTCCAAATTTTCCACCTGCGTGTAGGACTGTGAAAATAACTTCAGGTGTTGGCTTACCCATTTTATGCATTCCCGTTGGCATACCGCGTCCTTTATCCTGAACGCTAATACTATTATCTTTATGGATTTTAACGATGATGTGATTTCCATAACCAGATAGTGCCTCATCCACAGAGTTGTCTACAATTTCATAAACAAGGTGGTGAAGACCTTTGCTATCTGTGCTTCCAATATACATACCAGGTCTTTTTCTTACAGCTTCAAGTCCTTCTAGAACCTGTATTGCATCATCATTGTAATCAAATTGTTGCTTTGCCAAAAAACATACCCCTTTCATATACAAAACACTTGGGAGATCCCCCAAGCATATAGCTAAAAATTAGCCTCTCTCTATATAAGTAGTACTATTAGAAGTATTTCTTACTTAACAGAACAAATGTTTTGTTTTTTGATGCCCTATCTTTTATTTTATATCTTTATCCAGATTTGGCAAACCGTTTCTCGAAAAAAGGCGAAAATCCTTGTGTAAAAACAAGGATTTTTGTCTCGTGATTTGTTATTTTGTCAGCGCATGCTCCACCTTGATACAGCGATCCATGACAACGGTATATCCACGATCCTTTAAGAAATTGTATGCATCCTCATTAACACAACCAAGCTGTGACCAAAATACATCTGCATCAATTTCAACAAAATCTTTCGCAACATCCATTAAATATTCTGAGCGGCGAAAAACATTGACAATATCAATATGTCCTTCAATTTCTTTAAGTGACTTAACAGCTTTTACACCTAGAGTCTCATCAATTGTTGGGTTTACAGGAATGATTTCATATCCAGCGTCCTGCATAGCCTTACTCACCATATTGGAAGTTCTTTCAGGGTTATCAGATAAACCTACAACAGCAATCCTTTTACTTTTCTTTAAAATTTTACCAAGTTCAGAACGAGTTGGAATTTCCATTGTCATATTTGAATCCCCTTTTTTAAATAGTAGACAATTTGATATCTCTCATAGTATTTCGGTCCCAAGCATAGATATTCCTTCATATATTTTGATTTTTGATCGCTAATGATTGTTTCTATATGATATTTACCTATTTTTTGTTGAAATTTATAAAAAAAATCATTGTAAGGAAAAATTTCTAGTATAATGAGAATACTTGTACAAGCATGTTATTATAAGAAATGAACATTCCAGCAAAACTAGAGATTGAAATCTATGTTCAAAATTGTACAAAGGTGCACACAAGCACTAATTTTAATTTTTTTAAAGGAGTTATGTGTATGGTACTAGAACTTGTTATTATTCTCCTTGCTTATCTTCTTGGATCAATCCCATCTGGGTTAATCGTTGGGAAGGTTGGCTATGGTATTGATATTAGGGAGCATGGCAGCGGAAATTTAGGTGGGACAAATACTTTCCGGACGCTTGGTAAAAAAGCCGGTTTGATTGTAACAAGCGCTGATATTTTAAAAGGAACCTTGGCAACTTTGCTTCCTTCTCTATTAATGGGTGACACTTTTCCAGATTATTTCCCTTTATTAGTTGGTATGGTGGCAGTTGTCGGCCATATGTATCCAATTTTTGCAGGCTTTAAAGGCGGAAAAGCAGTCGCAACCTCTGGTGGGGTTCTGTTGGGCTATAATCCTATCCTGTTTATAACGACCTTATTATGCTTTTTTATTTTCTTAAAATTGACGAAAATGGTTTCCTTATCTTCGATGCTAGTTGCCCTTTATTGTATCACATTCAGTATTGTGTATAGTATTTTTATTAAAACAGATTATCCTTTAATCATCGTTGTTTCATTACTGGCGGCATTTGTATTTTATCGTCACCGTGCAAACATCTCCCGCATTAAAAACAAGACGGAACCGAAAATTAAATGGTTATAAATTAGACGTGTGAGCCTGTTGGGTTCACACGTCTTTCATTTTTTTAGATAAATCGATCAAAAAATTCGAGGATTTTACGGTTTACCTTGATTTCATTTTCTTTCTTTGAAAATCCATGTCCTTCATCCTCAAGAACTAGATATTCGACTTCCCTACCTTTATCTTGCAAAGCCTGTACGATTTTATCAGATTCTGCCTTTACAACTCGAGGATCATTTGCCCCACGTATGAAAGACACAAAAGTTTATAGACAATATTCGATAAATTGCTAACATTTTATCATAGTTTTGTATTATAGTAGAGTTATCATACATTACGGGGTGCAGTGTCATATGAGGAGAAGTAGAAGGAATCAAAAAAAAACAAGCATCACTAAATATCTTATTAGTCTACTAATTTTATTGCTTATTCCTTTAGGGGTTTATTTTACACTCAATAGTGTGAAAGCTAATTCAGTGACTAAAAATTTCATTGCCCATAATCACGATTATAAAAAGACGGAGCAGGAATTTAAGCCATTTACAACATCAATGACACTTGCAGCAATTGGAGACATATTAATCCATTCAATCGTTTATGATGATGCGAAAACAGGCAATGGTTATGATTTCAAACCAATGATTGCAAATGTTAAGGGATTGCTAGAAAATGCTGACCTTACGATCGCCAATCAAGAAACAATCGTTGGTGGAACTGAAATAGGTTTATCAACCTACCCGAGCTTTAATAGCCCTTTTGAGGTTGCTGATGCATTTAAGGATGCTGGTGTTGATATTGTTTCTATTGCAAATAACCATACGCTTGACCGGGGTGAAAAGGCGATTATAAGCGCCACTAATTATTTAAATAAAATTGGAATGGAATATACAGGTGGCTATCAGAATCCTGAAGATAAAAGTAAAATTCGTGTGTTAAATCGAAATGGAATCAGCATTGCATTCCTTTCCTACACATATGGAACAAATGGCATTCCCGTACCAAATGGAAAAGACTATCTCGTTAATTTAATTGATATGGAATTGATCAAAAAGGAAATAAAAGCTGCAAAAGAAGTAGCCGATGTTGTTTCAGTTAGCATGCACTGGGGAAATGAATATCAACTATACCCGAATGATTATCAAAAACAACTGGCTCAACAGCTAGCAGATGAGGGTGTTGACATCATTATTGGTCACCATCCCCACGTCTTACAGCCAATGGATTGGATAACAGGTAAAAATGGTAATCAAACATTTGTTGTCTACTCACTAGGAAATTTCTTATCTGGACAGATGTGGGATTATAAAGATATTGGCGGGGTTTTACAGGTTGAAATTGTCAAAGAGGTAAAATCAAAGGATGAAACCATCATTCGTGTTCAAAATCCACAATTCGCACCAACATTTGTGTCAAATAGTAACTATAGAAGCTTTAAAGTCGTACCACTCCAAGATGCAAACAATTTTGGGCTAAGCAATGCGTCAAGTAAATATGAAGAAATGACCCATCATATGAATCAATGGCTCGATTCAAAACAATAGATTACACACAAGGCATATCCTCCGATATGCCTTGTTACCTTTATTCCTCTTTCTTTTTGGCATTTTCGTACGCCTCATGCCAGTCAGGATAGTGTTTTCGAATCGATATTGGCCGAAATGAGTCTTTTTTTACACAAACATGTGATGAGGTTGCGTTCACTGACACCTCTCCACCTGGCCTTTCAATTTGATATCCATAAACAACGCGAAGACCATCATAATGTTCAATCCATGTCTTCACTAATGCCGTTTCTCCATATCTCAACGGTTTTTTGTAAGAAACCTGCAGATCAATTACAGGTGAAATGATGCCATCGCTTTCCATAGCTGCATAATTAAAACCTAGATCGTTAATTAACTGGGTTCTTCCTAATTCCATCCAAACTAAATAATTCGCATGGTAAACGACACCCATTTGGTCTGTTTCTGCGTAACGTACTTCGACTTCCTTCTTTGAAATAAGCAATTCGGTCCTCTCCCTACTCTTATTTTAAACGTGTTGTTTATACAAATATAGTATCATAAATGGAAAAGCTCTCAAAAAAGAAATGAATATAAAAAAGAGTATGCCATAAATCCAGGCATACTCCAGACTGTTATTGATAGCCATTTTCACGATCTGACGCTTCGTCTTTAATCTCTTCTCTCATTGCTGCAATTGATTCTTCACGACGTTCGTTCTTATCCTGAATTCGTTGGCGTTCTTGTTCATTTGAGAACTCCATAGACTCTTGTGCTTCCTCGATGTTCTCGATTGTGTTTTGAACCATGTCTTGTAGTTTTTCTACATTATCACTACGATCGTCTGGTTTCGGTTTGTTGTGTCTCATCTTTAATCCTCCTATGTAATGTAGTACATCTCTATTTTGCTTCATAACTAAAGAATTTATTTTCAAAAAGAAAGCAGATTCTCATGTAAATAAAGGATATTTTACGCAAAAATAAAAGGACGTTGTTCAGAACGCCCTTTTATCCTTTGTATACAATATTATTCACCTTTTGTTTGCATAACCTGAGCATGCTTCCCAGATTTATCCTGCATCTTTTTCCCTTTATTTCCACCAAATCCACGTGGTTGTGTTCCAATTTGGTTAGGTTTGAATTTTTCATGGTCTTTTTGTGGCATTATTTATTCTCCCTCCTCCTTTTCATTATCACCCGGAAAGGGAGTTCTCATGTAAAAAGAAGAGTGGAGATTATATTCAGTAAAGGATTTTGATGGAAATTTACTCTGCTTTTTCTAATCTCTTTTGCTCTAGTCTTGCCTCAATTCGATCCATTGCTTCTTGGTCTTTTAGCAATTGTTGTTTGTTTTCTTTGACCAAGTCTGCAAACGATACCTTTCTAACTTTTCTCAATTTTCTCACCTTCCTCTAACAACTATTGTAATAGTAATAATCTCCAAAAACGACTGAAATTATTACAAATTTTCGAAAATTTATTTAAAAATTTCAAAAAGGTCGGATTTTGTTATAAAAAAGGCAAAAAAAGAACCAATTCTTATATTGGTTCTTTTTGATTACTTTAATTTATTGACTTTGCTTTCAAGCATTTCTAGGTCCATTTGACCTTTTATATAATCATTAATCGTGCCATCAGAGTTAATGAAAAATGTTTCAGGTAAACCTAAAACCTTATAATCACTACTTGCTTGGTTTTTAGGATCTATTAAAAGTGGAAATGTGTATCCTTTACCTTCCACAAATTTATGTGCATTTTCTGCCTTTACTTCGGAAGCTGTCATGTTGACTGCTAACACTTCAATGTCATCGTTTTTATTTTCATAAAATGTTTGAATTTCAGGCATTTCTTCCCGACATGGCTTACACCATGAAGCCCAAAAGTTTACTACAACCTTTTTTCCTTTAAAATCGGATAAGCGAATTGTCTCATTTTTATCATTTATTAGTTGGAGTTCAAAATCAGGCGCCATATTTCCGATTTCAATTCCCGTTACTCCGCTTTTTTGATCTTGAACAAATTCAAAAACAGCATATCCTACTAGCCCTATCAGAACAAGTGCAATCACAATTTTTTTCACGATTTGAATCCTCCGTAAAATTTCCACAAATATCAAGTATTATTCCTATTTTCATTATATCTATTAAACCATACTAAAGAATAAAATTAAAAGGCAGTTTTGTGAACTCCACAAAACTGCCCTAGAAATAATAGATATTAACCCTTCATTTTGTCACGAAGAACCATTTGAAGAATACCACCGTGACGGTAGTAATCAATTTCAACTTCACTGTCGAAACGAACTAATACTTCAAATTCTTTCTTATTTCCTTCTTCGTCAATAGCCGTAACTTTCACATAGTCACGTGGTTTTACATTTTCATCGATTTGAACTTCAATTGTTTCTTTACCAGTTAAGCCAAGAGTTTCTGCATTTTCACCTTTTTTGAATTGTAATGGTAATACACCCATTAATACTAGGTTGCTACGGTGAATACGCTCGAAGCTTTCAGCAATAACTGTTTTAATGCCAAGTAGGTTTGTACCTTTCGCAGCCCAGTCACGTGATGAACCCATACCGTAATCGTTACCAGCGATAACAACTAAGCCAGTTTCATCTTGCTTGTATTTCATACATGCATCGTAGATAGACATAACTTCTCCAGTTGGCCAGTAAGTAGTCCATCCACCTTCTGTTCCAGGAGCAATTTGGTTGCGAATCCGAATATTCGCGAAAGTTCCTCTTGTCATTACACGGTCATTACCACGACGTGAACCATATGAGTTGAAGTCACGAGGTGTTACACCTTTTTCTTGTAGGTATTTACCTGCTGGCGTATCTTTACCAATAGAACCTGCTGGTGAAATGTGGTCAGTTGTTACGGAATCACCGAATTTTCCAACTACTCGTAAACCATTAAGTGGTTTAACTTCACCTGGTTCCTTAGATAACCCTTCAAAGAATGGTGGATTTTGAATATATGTGGAGTCTTCATCCCACACATAAAGTGCTTCATCCGTACTTTCAATTGCGTTCCAACGTTCGTTATCATCAAATACACGCTTGTATTCTTTTCTGAATAGCTCAGGTGTAACAGTCTTTTTAACTTCTGCTTTAACCTCTTCTGCAGTTGGCCAGATGTCATTGAAGAACACATCATTGCCATCTTTATCTTTACCGATAGGTTCTTTTTGAAGATCGATATCAACAGTACCAGCTAATGCATATGCCACTACAAGTGGTGGTGATGCAAGGTAGTTACCTTTAACTAGTGGGTGAATACGTCCTTCAAAGTTACGGTTACCAGAAAGTACTGATGTAATGACTAAATCATTTTCAGCAACTGCTTTTTCAATTTCTGGTGCTAATGGACCTGAGTTACCGATACAAGTTGTACAACCATAACCAACTGTGCTAAATCCAAGTTTTTCAAGGTATGGTAGTAGACCAGAATCTTCTAAATAGCCTGTAACTACCTTAGAACCTGGTGCTAAAGATGTTTTAACATATTTCGGTACTTCTAGACCTTTTTCAACTGCTTTCTTCGCAACGAGACCCGCACCTAACATTACATATGGGTTTGAAGTATTTGTACAGCTTGTGATCGCAGCAATTGCAATATCACCTGTCTTCATTTGTACTTCTTCACCATCATTGTATTTTACGGTAATTTCCTTTTTGATTTCTTCAGGAGTTAAACCGTAGCCTTGGTTACCAGTCGCAGTTAATGCAGTGTGGTAAGCTTCTTTCATTTTTGAAAGTGGAATTAAATCTTGTGGACGCTTAGGACCAGAAAGGTTTGCTTCAATTTCAGATAGATTAATTTCAACAACGTCTGTGAAATTTGGATCTTCTGCATCTGCTGTATAGAATAAGCCGTTAGCTTTGCAGTATTCTTCTACAACTTTAACTTGCTCTTCATCACGACCAGTTAAACGAAGATATTCTAATGCTTCTTCGTCAACAGGGAAGAATCCACAAGTAGCACCATATTCTGGAGCCATGTTAGAAATTGTCGCACGGTCAGCAAGTGGAAGTTGAGAAACACCAGGACCGAAGAATTCAACAAATTTACCAACAACGCCTTTTTGACGTAATACTTGAGTTACTTTAAGTGCTAAGTCAGTTGCTGTTGTACCATTAGGTAATGTACCAACTAGTTTAACACCAATTACTTCAGGTACTGGGAAATAGGATGGCTGTCCAAGCATTCCAGCTTCTGCTTCAATTCCTCCAACGCCCCAACCAAGTACACCAATACCATTGATCATTGTAGTATGTGAGTCAGTACCTACAAGTGTATCTGGGAAAGTTTCGAATTCACCGTTTTCCCCTTCAACTGCATGAACAACATTCGCTAAATATTCAAGGTTTACTTGGTGAACGATACCTGTTGCTGGTGGTACTGCACGGTAGTTGTCAAATGATTTTTGAGCCCAACTTAAGAACTTATAACGCTCAGCGTTACGTTCGAATTCTAATTCCATATTGAATTTTAAAGCATCAAGTGTACCCGCTCTGTCAACTTGTACAGAGTGGTCGATAACTAGGTCTACCGGGATTTCCGGGTTGATTTTTTGTGGATCTCCACCCATGTCAGCCATTGCCTTACGTAGTGAAGCTAAATCAACTACAGCAGGTACCCCAGTGAAATCTTGAAGAATAACACGTGAAGGTTTGAATGGAACATCAACCTCTTGTAATTCATCAGTTCCCCATTTTGCTAAGTTCTCAACATGTTCTTTTGTAATTACTCTTCCATCAACTTGGCGTAATACAGATTCTAACAGAACCTTAATGGAATATGGCAATTTTGAAACGTTACCAATTTTCGCATCTTCTAGTGCTTGTAAGCTATAATAGTTATATTTTTTGCCGTTTGCTTCAAATGAAGAACGGGCATTAAATACATCATGCTTTGCCATATGTATACCCCCTTTGTTATAATAATAACGCAATTTTACACAATTGTCGAAATTCAAGAGAATTTAAAACTCTCATATGAAATCCCTTGCAATACATATATTAATATAACTATATACATAAGTAAATAACAAGATTGTTATTATACTCCATAAGTTTTGCTTATCATTTTGAAGGATAATTTGTAAGAAAAGAGTATAAAATAAGGTCGGAGGTGAAAGGAATGTCGAAACGTAAAGCAAATCATGTTCGACCTGGAATGAATGATGCAAGAGCACAAGGTGTTGGAGCGGGATATAATGAAGAATTTGCAAACGAGCCATTAACAGCGGAACAACGTCAAAACAATAAAAAGCGAAAGAAAAATCAATAAATTGTTTAAAAATGAAAGCCCGCTTTAGCGGGCTTGTTTTTATTCATTTACTTCATTCATGATAGATTGTAAATCCTGTTGAAACTGCTGAAGCTGAGATTTTTGGTGCTCTGATGCCACTTCCAACGCATTTTCTATTTGTTGATAGGCTTCAGTTACCTCATTTTTCAATCGTTTTAGATGAGTACCATAGTCAGGATCATTGTTGACGATATTCGCATAAACATCTTTTGCTTGCTCTGTCCCTTGCTGTGCAGCTTGGAACGCTTGTTGTTTATCCTTATGATACGGCATTTTTTCAACTCCCTTAAGGTAATTCGTGCAATTATAGCTTACCTTTTTTCCAAAAAATCATTCGGAACACAATCGCATAAAAAAGTGGAAAAATACAATCCTATTACATAAGGGGGGATAAAACATGGGTGAAAAAAATACATTCAAGGATATTAGAGCAAACGGTGGGCAAAGTACCGGAAGTCAGCCACAACCACTGAGTGGTTCAAAAAAAGTAAAAAATCGTAACCATACAAGACAAAAACATAACCAAGGACACGATATGTAAAAGGATATGTCTAGATAAAAAGCCGCATAACAGTCAGCGGCTTTTTATCCTATAAGGGTAAAAGCTTTTACAATTTCATTGATTTCTTCTTTTCTAATCGTCCGAAAATCTAGGACGACTTCGTTATTTTTAATTCTTACAATAATTGGAGTGGAGTGCTGACGTAGCTGTTTTGCAACATCCTCTGCTGACTTTTCGGAGTGTGTTAAACAAACTACATGAGTAGGTACCTCAACTCCTGGCATGGTTCCGCCACCGATTGGCGATCCATCTTCTTTTAATTGGATGGAAAATTGATCCGTTTTTTCTAATAATAAACGATTAAAAAACTGACAGCGGTCCATGATTTCCTCTTTCGGAACTATGATGTCTCTTATTGTAGGTACATCTGAAAATCTTCCTTTCAAATAGGAAAATAAAGTTGCTTCAAGAGCTGCATATGTCATCTTATCAACACGTAAAACCCGAGCAAGTTGATGTTTTTTTAATTGATTAATTAATTCCTTTTTCCCAACGATTATGCCTGCCTGTGGGCCACCAAGAAGCTTATCCCCACTGAATGATACAAGATCAACACCTTGTTGTAGAATTTCACTTATGACAGGCTCATCACCTATTCCATGCTGCTTAAAATCGTATAGGACGCCACTTCCAAGATCTTCATAAATAACCAGATCGGCTTTTTCTTCTTTTAGTGTAACCAATTCTGAAGCCTCAACTGTTTTTGTAAACCCGATTGTCTTAAAATTACTCGTGTGTACTTTAAGAATCATGGCTGTATTCTCAGTTATCGCATCCTCATAATCTTCTAGATGTGTTTTATTGGTTGTGCCGACCTCAACTAGCCTCGCACCACTTTCCTGCATAATTGCGGATATGCGAAACGATCCACCTATTTCTACTAGTTGTCCTCGGGAAACAATTACCTCTTGGTTTTTAGCTAAAGCACGCAAAACAATAAAGACAGCCGCTGCGTTATTGTTTACCACCATCGCGCTCTCGGCACCTGTTAACTCCTTAAGAAGGGATTCCACAATTGAATGGCGTGAGCCTCGCTTCCCCTCACTAATGTCATACTCTAAATTGGAATAGCCTTTTGAGATATCTACAACATGTTGGATGGCTTGGTCACTAAGCCTAGCTCGTCCTAAATTTGTATGTAAAACGGTTCCAGTAGCATTGATTGTTTTGGTTAAGTAGTATTTCGTTCTGTTTATTAGCTCTTTTTCCCCTTCTTTGAAGATAATTGCCATCATTTCTTCTCTTGATGAAATCTGTTTATCCCACTTTTCATGAATGATATCATTTCGAATCTCTGTGACTACATCCCGTAACACGCTCGTCAAATAATCCTTTTCCACTTGATGAAGATTCTCAAATTGTTCGAAGGATGGATGGGCTTGTAGATCATGTATGGCCGGAAGTAGTTTTATTTTATTATTCATGCCGATTCCTCCACATAAGCTTACATATTTCTATTCTTACATAATCTCACTGGACATTCCAACAGTTTGTACCTATTCTACGTTTTCATTATCACGAACTGCCTTCATCTTGAATACCCTAAATATAGAATGACATGGAGGTTCATAACATGAATAATTTCGATGATTCAAATCCTCTCTCCATACATGGATTAGAGGACTGGATGAAACAATTCCTTGAAGACCCGTACCTATTAGACGATTATCAATTTCGAATTGATTTGTTTGAAACACAAAATGAATACATTATTGAGGCTGAATTATCAGGATATACGCCAGAGCAAATCCAGCTAAATGTCAAAGACGACTCCATCCTTATCAAGGTGGCAGACTGCGAAAAACCTCCAAACGATACAATTTTAACCGAAAGAATTGTTACCCTTCCTTTCGAATTAGAAAATAAGAAAATAGAGGCGCTATTTAGAAATGAAATTCTTGAAATATACATCAAAAAAAATAGCAAACGTAAAAAGAAGAAAAGTAAAATCAAAATAAAAGTCCTGTAAAAGCTACAGGACTCTTTCTAATTTGATACTTTTTCAAAATTTTTTATCGTTGTTCCGGGAAAATAAAATTGAATAATCTCTTCATACTTTTTCCCTTTATCTCCCATTATACTTGCTCCCCATTGACTCATCCCAACTCCATGCCCATATCCCCTTCCCTTCATCACATAATTACGATCATCAGAATCAAGTGAGTCAATATAATAGCTTTTAAAAATGGTACCACCTATCATCGGTCGAATTCGATTTAAATTCACATCTTCGAGCGAAATATTTCCTAATAGAACCGTCCCATCAATTAATCGTTGTAAAAATTCAACTTTAATCGAACCTGTAATGGAGCGGCGCGATTTATATCTCTTATGATTTACTTCAAATTTAGGTATAGAAAGAATGGCAATATCCCCTGGGAACCCTTGGCGATTTATGGATCTTTTCATAAAAGCTGTGATTTCCTTGTCCTTTTCTTGGAGTGAGTCCCATGCATCAACTAACTGCCAATCGATTTCTTCAAGATTTATTTGTGTTTTAGATAGTGTAAATTCCCAAGGATGGATTGGATCAAATGGATCTTCTTTGATTGGGTAAAATGACCTTGTGTGCCCTCCCCACACATTTTTATTATTCTCTGTCATTCCACCATTACTTGCCGAATAAAAAGCATCAATTAACTTATTTATATATGTAATGACCTGTCCCTTTGTAGCATCAACCGCCTTTGTTGTCCGTGCATTCCAAGCATATCCCCCATACACTTGATAAAAGGTTGTATCATCCATATCTTCTTTTAGATGGGAGACAGCATACGTTCTTGCAGCAAGTGCCTGTGCCTTAAGAGCCTCGATATTCCAAGAGGGAAATACCTCAAGTGGGACTACTCCTTTTAAATAATCCTCTAACGGAAGTTGATTAACAGGACGTACAAAATGATTATTTTCTACTTGAAACTCCATTGCACCTAGATATGGACGTTCATCGATGTAAACATGGTGCTTCTCATTATAACTACGGGGGATTAATAAAAAGCTACTTTCCACTTGTTGGTTAACTTCTCCTCCTTTCAGATACAGACTTCCATTTTTTATATATAACCGATAGTTCACTCCTTCTTGCAATGATAAGGTAGGATCTAAAGTGAAATAATCTCCTGTAAATTTCATCTGAATCTCTTGTGCATCCCCCACAAAATTTTCAAGTCGAACACGCACTAGTTCTTCTGCATCCCCATGTGTTAAATCAAATGTAAAAATAAGTATAAACGTAAAAAATAGAATCTTTTTCATATCCGTATATTGCCCAATCAATAAAAATATATAATGGTCTATTTTTGATATAATTTACCCTTTTCCTGTTACCAAACGATTGCAGAATAAGGTATAATGAACCAATGAGGTGAACAATTTCATGCAGCAGCTATCTGGATGGTTTTTATGGTTTATTTTAATATGGGTAATCTTTTTTATTACAATTCTTGGAATTGGCGGCTTTTTTATGTTTCGAAAGTTTTTAAAGAAACTTCCAAAGGAAGATGGGATGTCAGATATAGATTGGCAAGATTATTACATAGAACAAACACTTCATATGTGGCCAAGTGAACAGAAGGCATTATTAGAAGATTTAGTAAAGCCGGTTCCAGAGCTCTTCCGTGATGTGGCAAGACAAAAAATCGCTGGAAAAATAGGGGAACTTGCAATAGCCGAAAAAGCAAATGAAATTACGCAGGATCTAGTTGTTCGAGGTTATATCATAGCCACACCGAAACGTGACCATAAATTCTTATTAAAAACATTAAAAGAAAAGCAAATAGACGTTACGCCATATAATGACCTATTCTAAAAAAACTCGGCATAGATGCCGAGTTTTTTAAAGCTCTGAAGCAAGTCTTTTATACTTTACATACATGGCAATCCGCCATGGGACAATCATTGAAAATGCTAGAATCCAGAACATCCCACTTAATGCTCCAAAATCAATCGTTGTACTTAATACAGATTTCAAAACAATCCGAACTACTAATAAACCTACTAGAATATAAATAAACGCCTTAGACCGTTTCATATAGATGTCATTGTCCCTAATTTCAAATGATGATGTTTTAATTAGAAGGATAGAAAAGAGCATCCCAACGACGACGGCCTCTAAAATTTCAAGCGGAGTGACACGAAACATCGGCACGATAAACATGAATGCTCCAGTGCTCATAAAAACTGGTGGCAAAATGATCTTTTTAACAGATGCAGGTTTTTGCGAAGATTTTGTTCTTAAAAAGGTTACAAAGATTGCCATCATAATTGCGACAATTGAAGATGCAATAACCAAAAGAATCATTCCTTTAATCGTCATAAAATGAATTGATATAGCCAAATGAAACCCATTTAAGATGTTTTTCTTAAATGGGTTTACACTTAATTTAACACTCTATTAATTGCTTCAACAACCCTGCTTTCGTCGAAAGGCTTTACAATATAATCCTTTGCTCCAGCTGAGATTGCATCGACAACCATTTTTTGCTGACCCATAGCAGAACACATGATAATTCGAGCCTTCGGGTCAAATTCTTTAATCATTTTAACAGCTTCAATGCCATTCATTTCAGGCATTGTAATGTCCATAGTAACAAGATCCGGATTTGTCTCTTTGTATTTTTCAACGGCTTCAAGACCGTTCTCAGCCTCTGAAACCACTTCATGATCCGCTTTAACTAATATGTCTGTGAGTGTAAGTCTCATAAATTTCGCATCATCAACTACTAAGATTCTAGCCACTGTACTGGTCCTCCTTGAAAACACTTATCTTGTAACTTATTCGACTAAAAACCTGTAAATCCTCCAAAGAGTGCAGTCGCATATGCAATTATTTTTGTCATCCAGTCAAAATACAGTATAACTCCCATGATAATCATTGCATATCCACCAATTTTTACTATCTTTAAACTGTTTCTCCGAATCCATTGTAAGCGTCCAATAAAAAATGAAAGGATAAGAAATGGAATTGAAAATCCTAATGAATACATGACCATATAAAGCATTGCAGAATCTGGATTTGTTCCCGCAAGTGCGATAACAGACATTAAGATAGGTCCCATACATGGTGTCCAGCCTGCAGCAAATGCCATTCCGATAAAAACGGACCCAATATATCCTGCTGGACGATGTTTGAATTCAATTTTGCGATCCTTCATTAAAAACTTTGGTTTAATAATGCCAAGTACAAAAAGACCAAAGAAAATAATGAAAATGGCTCCAATTTGCCGAATTAAATCTTTATAATCGCTAAAAATTTGACCGACGTAAGATGTTCCAAAGCCAAGCATCACAAAAATAATCGAAAAACCAACTAAAAAGAAAATTGTATGTAAAATACTCCGTTTTTGCAGCATTGCATTTTCTGATTTTAATTCGCTAACAGATGCTCCTGTTATATACGATAAAAATGCTGGATATAACGGTAAACAACATGGTGAGATAAAGGATAAAAATCCAGCACCAAAAGCAAGGAACACATTAACATCTGCCATTTTAACAACTCCTATTTTCATGTTCATTACCATTCTAGCAAAAATACATTCGTATTCATAATTTTTAATATGAACGTTTTGTGTCATTCCACTTTCGTATGTTGAATATATTTCCAAAAAAGTTTTATTAACTAATTACCATTATATGTTATACTATAATATAACTTGTCCATGAAGAACCTTAAAAACAAAAGAAAGGGTTTTACCTTGTGTCTAAAGAACAACTTCTACTTAAAATTGAACAAAAGAGAACCGAACTGGTTGAAATTGTCTTGAAGCACGGTTTTACCGCTACGGCCACCATTAAAGTAAGCCAAGATTTAGATCATCTTTTAAATCAATATAATACAGGAAGACCACAGAAAAGCCTCTCAAATTGATGAGAGGCTTTTTACATGACTGCATTTTCAACGTGATCAACACTACCATTCTGTAGTAAAAACATTTTGTAATATAATCCTTTTAGGGCTAATAACTCCTGATGTGATCCTCTTTCAACGATTTCTCCTTGATGTAATACTAAAATTAAATTGGCATCTTGAATTGTAGACAAACGATGGGCAATTGCAATCGTCGTTCGACCCTGCCTCATTTTTTCGAGAGCCTTTTGAATTTCGTGCTCTGTTTCTGTATCGATATTCGCAGTGGCTTCATCAAGGACCAAAATTTTCGGATTATTGACGATTGTCCTCGCAAATGCCAATAGTTGCCTTTGACCACTTGAGAAGGTTGAACCACGTTCAACAACCTGATAATCATATCCATCTTCTAGTTTTCTAATAAACTGATCCACTTGAACGAATTTAGCTGCATCCTCAATATCTTTGTCCGTAATATCCGAATTATTTAAACGAAGGTTTTCCCTAATGGTTCCCACAAATAAAAATGGATCCTGAAGAACGAGACCTATTTCTTGACGTAGTTCATTATTTTCATAGGATTTAATTGAATGCCCGTCTATTAATATATCTCCACGTTCAACCTCATAAAATCTCATTAACAAATTGATAATTGAACTTTTTCCACTTCCCGTATGGCCAACGAGAGCAACCGTTTCTCCTTTTTTTGCTGCAAAGGAGATATTTTTTAAAACATCTCGCTTTCCATCATATGAAAAGCTAACATTTTTAAATTCAATTTCACCCTTTATAATCGATGGGTTCTCATTTCCAACCGTTTGAGGTGCTAACTCATCATGATCAAGAAGTTCGAATACCCGTTGTGAAGCGACCACTGCTTGCTGCAGGAGCGATAAACGCATCATCATATGGTTAACCGGCTCGAAAAAACGTTCAAGATAATTCACAAACGCATAAAGGACACCTATCTCAATCGGACTCTCAAGTGCAGAGATTCCAAAAAAGCTTAATACCAAAATAATCGTCACGATATAAATAAAATTAACTGCTGGTCTTAATAAAAGCCCATCAAGCTTTATATTTTTAATTCCCGCTTGATAATGGGCATCATTGATTTCAGCGAATTCACGTAGCAATCGTTTTTCCTGACGAAATACCTGGATGATTGCCATACCTTGAAGGGATTCATTGAGTTTAGCATTCAGTTGACTAAGTCGTTCCCTCATATCATGGTAATATTTTGAACTGAATTTTCGATATGTTTGCATCAACATAAATAAAATCGGTAGGATTACCAAACAAAACAGTGCAAGTTGCACATTTAGATAAAACATCGCAATAAAAACACCGATTAAAAACACACCATTTTGTACAAACGTGGCAACAACCTCGACAAACATATCCTTGATTGCCTCTGTGTCATTTGTAACCCTAGATACTATACTTCCTCCTGGTGTCTTATCAAAATATTTCAACCCGAGCTTGTGAACCTTTGAAAATACCTCTACTCTCATTTCACGAATAATTTTTAGGGCAATTTCCTGAAATTTAACGAGCTGAAAATATTGAAGGATAACCTTTGAAAAATGAATAAAAAGATAAATTGCCCCTAGATAAACTAATGGTTTAACTGGCAGATGACGTGGTGTTAAATAGTCATCAATAAAAATTTTAATTAAGATTGGACCAACGATGTCCATAAGGGTAGCAAATAATAGTAAAGCAAATGCAAATGCAAATTCCTTCGTATGTGACTTTGTGTAAGAAAGGAGCCGTATTAATGTGCGTCTTTGTTCTTTTTTTGACATTATGTTCATGCTTTACCCTCCATGCTCAACAAGAGACTCCAACTGTTGCCGATGATACATATCACGATACCAGCCTTCTTCTCCCATTAGCTCATCATGTGTACCACGCTGAGCAATTTCGCCATTTTCTATGGCAAGAATTTGGTTTGCATGCTGAATCGCGCTTAATCGATGTGATGTAATAAATGTTGTTTTTCCTTCTCTATTCTCGCGTAAGGCACGTAAGATTTCCTCTTCCGTCTTAGCATCTACTGCGGATAACGAATCATCAAGAATCAAAATTTCAGGGTTCATTATGAGTGCCCTTGCAATTGAAATACGTTGCTTTTGTCCCCCTGATAATGAAACTCCTCGTTCACCAACGACCGTCTCATAACCATCTGTAAACTGTAAAATATCCTCATGAATATTGGCAAGCTTCGCAGCTTCGATAATTTCTGTCATTGATGCATCGGGTTTAGCAAACGCAATATTATCGGCAACTGTTGCAGAAAAGAGAAAGTGATCCTGTGGAACATAACCAATTCCCTTACGTAGCGCATCTAATGTATAAGCTTTAATTTCTTTTTCGCCAATCATAATTTCGCCTTTATAACCTTCTATTTCACGAATGAACAGTTTTAACAATGTTGTTTTACCAGCGCCCGTCTTCCCAACTATTCCAAGTGTATGGCCACGTTTTAGGTTAAAATGGATCTCTTTAAGCGTTTGCTTTGTCTCTCCTGGAAAGGAAAATTGAGAAATGGAATACGTAATATCACCTGTTGGTGTCATTTCACTAGCATTCTCGTAATCTGTTATTTCCATTGGTTCAGCAAGAAGATTTGAGACACGGTCATAGGAAGCTCTTCCCCGCTCCACAATATTAAAAAGCCAACCAAAAGCGAGCAGTGGCCATATGAGCAACCCTAAATAAGTCGTAAAAGTAACCAATTCCCCTAGCGTCATTTCCCCCGCAAGGACATACCTAGAACCAAACACAACGGCTAGAAAGAAGGAAATTCCCACTATTAATGAAATCGTTGGGTCATATAGAGCATCAACCTTTGCTACAGAAAGATTTTTTTGGACCACATCATCTGACTGTTTCCGAAATGATTCAATATCCTCCTCTTCTTGCCCAAACGTTTTTATGACCTTAATTCCACTTACACTTTCCTGTACCTTATCATTGAGGCTAGAGAATGCTTCCTGTGCTTTGTGAAAATATCTATGTAATAGTGTCCCATAATAATTCGTAGATAGAGCCATAAATGGCAATGGAATCAGACAGATTAACGTTAGCTTCCAATTTATTGTAATGGCCATTGTTAATAGAACAAATCCGCCTGTAGCGAGTGAGTCGACTAATGTTAATACACCTGAACCAGCAGTTTGTTGTATCGCCTGTAAATCATTTGTCGAATGAGCCATTAAGTCACCTATTCTTCTCTTCTGGAAAAAGCTTTGTGACATTTTCGTAAAATGCTCATATAGACTATTCCTTAATAATCTTGCTAGTTTTACAGATGAACCAAATATCATGATTCGCCAAAAGAACCGAACGATATAAACGGTACATGCTGTTACCAATAAAACAGCCAGCCATTTAAATAAGGTTTCTTTCGTTAGAGTTCCTTGTGCAATAAAATCAACGATTAGGCCAATTACTTTGGGTGGAACTAGCTCCAGCAAAGCAACAATCAGCAATAAGAAAATACCCGTTAAATAGGATTTTTTCTCCTGCTTAAAAAACCACATTAAATCCGTAAAGATTTTCATCTACTAATCCTCCGAAAGACGAAATAAGTGTCTTTATAGTTTACCAAATTTTTATAATAGTAGGAAGATGGTAACCAAGCTTTTCATGATGTATAAGTGAAAAGAATTATATTTATTCAAAATTTCTATTATAATTGATTCTAGATCATAAATTGAGGTGAATGATGATGATTAGCTACAAGGAGCTTCACCATGTAAGTTTAACGGTAACGAATCTTGAAAAAGCGAAAGATTTTTACAGCAATATTCTCTGTTTACAAGAAATTGAACGTCCAAATTTCGATTTCCCTGGTGCTTGGTATTCGGTCGGGAATCAACAACTGCATTTAATTGTCCTACCTGAATCTCAAACGATTCGAAAGGATAAAAGCTTAAGCAGCCGTGAAGGTCATTTTGCATTAAGAGTGGAAAACTATTATGACACGCTAAATTGGCTCTCCATGCACAATGTAACCGTGCTTGAAAAGCCGGATAGTATCAGTGGTTTTGCGCAGATTTTTTGTGCGGACCCGGATGGAAATTTAATCGAATTAAATGTGGATCAACGGGATTTATAGGCAAGAATACAAAAAAGCCACTCTATTAGTGAAAATTTACTAATAAAGTGGCTTTTTATGGAAGTTGAAACTAAGCTTGTCCAACTTTTATTACTTGTCCATTTGACCGTTCATTGCTTTTAGCATTTGATTGATCTTCTTTTGACTTGGTTTCATACCCATTTGCATCATCATTACTTTTAGCATTTGCTCATTGATTGGTGGATTTTTCTTTAAATAAGTCATCATGTATTTACGTGCAATAAAAAATCCTAATGCAACGCCACCAAGTAAAGCTACCACGATTAGTAAGATAGCTAACCATATTTGCATCATACAAAAACTTCCTCCTTCATGTTGTCTCATTACAGTGTACTAAACCAATAGCAATTATACAATATTTGTTTTATGTTTTCCTAGTCTTTAGACAAACTTTCTTTCCTTTATTGGATTTAACCACCCATATTTATTGGCAGAAAAATCCATCGCTAAAAAACATCGGTCATATTTGCGAAGGATTTCAAAAAAGGCCGTTTCTGCCTCAAAGCTTCCAGTTGACTGTAGATGGATGTAATCATTATGTATGGTTAGTTTTGCATAGCTATTAAATTCATTCCATTCTATCGTATGCATATGACTTTGACGATGATAATAGGAATAATGAGCAAGGCTTGATTCAATTTTTTGTTGGATGCGGATTGTTGGAATTGACCTCGTAATGAACTCTATTTGTTTATATAAAATTTGTTTCCGCTCTTGTTTTGATTGATTATATTCTAAAAACAAATGATAGATTAGTGATTCACGCCCAAAGTAATGAGTGGCAAATTCTTCTTCTATTAAATAGATGTAATACTCTCTCATACTCTTTCCTCCCAATACTATCGATATTGAATAGTATATTCGAAAGAGTCTGTGTTTTTTGTCTGAAACTGGAGTAAGAATCGTCTAGTTTTGTCGAAATTGGTGTTTTATAAGAAAAGGGGTCGGATTCGACCCCTTTCTCACGCTATTGAAGTAATTGCTTCACTCGATTCACGACATTTTCCACTGAGAACCCATATTCTTTCATCACAATTTCACCAGGTGCAGAAGCGCCGAATTCGTGGATACCGAGGATATCTCCCTCATCTCCAGTGTATCTCTCCCACCCAAGTGGTGTTGCCATTTCAATGGCCAATCGTTTTTTTACGTTTTTAGGAATAACGGATTCCTTATACTCATTTGATTGTGCCTCAAAACGATCCCATGATGGCATACTGACTACGGATACCTCAATATTTTCGTTTGCGAGTTGATTTTGTGCTTCTACAGCAAGACTTACTTCAGAACCTGTTGCTAAAAGTAGAGCTGCCGGTGGTCCAGATTTTGCAGGCGATACCACATATGCGCCTTTTGATACACCTTCATACGCTTTTTCAGCTGTTCCTTCTAGAGTCGGTAAGTTCTGTCTTGTTAAAATAAGTGCAGTAGGAATATCTTTTGATTCTATAGCTAGTCTCCATGCTGCGGCGGTTTCATTTCCATCAGCAGGTCGTATCACTGATAAAATTGGCATCGCTCTTAATGCCGGTAGTTGTTCAACAGGCTCATGTGTGGGTCCATCTTCACCAACTGCAATACTGTCATGTGTAAACACATATGTGACTGGTACTTTCATTAATGCAGCAAGTCTAATCGCTGGTCGTAAATAATCTGAGAAAACAAAGAATGTTCCACCAAATACTTTTAATCCACCATGGAGAGCCATGCCGTTTAAGGCAGCACCCATTGCAAATTCACGAACTCCAAACCAAATATTGCGCCCACTATAATCATTAGGCATAAAATCAGCAGCATCTTTTATCATTGTTTTATTTGAACCAGCTAAATCGGCAGAACCACCAAAGAATTGTGGCACACTATTTGCGATTGCATTTAATGCCTCACCGGATGATGCACGTGTTGCGAGCTTCTTACCTACTTCATAGACTGGCAACGTCTTTTCCCAACCCTCAGGCAGCCTACAATCTATCGCCATCTCTAGCTGTTTTCCTAGCTCTGTATTGCTTTCTTTATAATTGTTAAATAATTGATTCCATTCTTGCTCACTTTGTTCGCCGACCTTTTTCACGGTTTCTTCAAAATGTGCATAGACCTCACTTGGTACATGAAAGTCATTTTCAAATGTCCAATTATATGCTTCTTTTGTTAATTTTAATTCATCAGCACCTAATGGTTCGCCATGTGCTTTTGATTTACCTGCACGATTCGGAGAACCGTAGCCAATTGTTGTTCGAACCTCGATGAGTGTAGGATGGGTTAAATCTCCTTTCGCTTCCTCAATCGCCTTATCAATCGCATCAACATCATTTCCATCTTCCACACGTAGATACTGCCAACCATAGGCTTTATAGCGTTGTTCAATTGATTCTGAAAAAGCCTGATCCAGGTCACCGTCTAGAGAAATATCATTTGAATCATATAAAACAATTAAACGTCCTAATTTTAAGTGAGCTGCTAATGATGAAGCTTCCCCTGAAACACCCTCCATCAAGTCACCATCTCCACAGATGGCATATGTAAAATGGTTTACTATTTCAAATGAGTCTTTATTGTATACACCAGCTAAATGACGTTCGGCCATCGCCATCCCAACAGCCATGGCGATACCTTGCCCGAGAGGACCTGTTGTTGCATCAACTCCCGCTGTATGCCCATATTCAGGATGTCCAGGAGTTTTGCTGCCCCATTGACGAAATTGCTTTAAGTCATCGATTGTTAAGTCATAGCCTGATAGGTGAAGCATACTGTACAATAGTGCCGATCCATGTCCCGCTGATAGCACAAAGCGGTCCCGATTAAACCATTTTGGATTTTTTGGATTGTGCTTCATATGTCTAGTCCATAGAGCATATGTCATTGGAGCTGCTCCCATTGGCATCCCCGGGTGACCTGAATTTGCTTTTTCAACAGCATCGATCGAAAGTGTTCGAATCGACGCAATCGACAAGTCCGTAATTGAATTTGTCATAAAACAAACATCCTTTCAAATAATTAGTTGGTTCTTATGTAGTATGCACAAAAAGAAAAGAATACATAGAAATCTATGTATTCTTTGTTAATGCAATCTTTTCCGTTTGCTCTCTTTTAATTTTTCGGGAGTTACATCATTACCCTCTGGGTCTACCACCGTTACCGAATGTAAGGTATTTGTCATTGAATTTCTAAAAACACGTAAATACTCTTGTCTTAACTCTTGTTGTTCTTCTTTTTCTTTATCTGTAAGACCAACAGACTTTGCTTTTTTGGCAAGAGCATTGATCCGATTAAGTTTATCTTTTGAAAGCATCGTATTTCTCCTTGTGTCATCTTTTCTAAATCATAGTTCATAGTACTAAATGAAAAGATTTTTTACAAGTATTCCACTTTGCTTAACTTAGCTAGCAGTGATAAAAACCATTCCCATGCTTAATAAAATAAATAAGACATAATAGATAAATCCACTTTGTAATTTTTTCAACATGTTCATTTCCACCCCTACAGAATGTTTGTTCGTATTTTATATTTTTATTATATACCGAACAAATGTTTTGTGTCAACAAAAATTCGAACTTATGTTTGTATAATCAAATAAAACATGCTATACTCTACTTAAGAATTTAGGTTTTTGTCGGACAGACACATACTTAAAAACCGATCATGAATGATGAACGAGAATTTAATACATAGAAAAATAAAGATAAGGGGATGAGTGTAGATGACGACAAAGCTTTCAAAAAGACAGCAGGACATATTGAATTACATTAAACAGGAAGTAAAAGATAAGGGTTACCCACCTTCAGTAAGGGAAATCGGAGAGGCTGTTGGGTTAGCATCGAGTTCAACCGTTCATGGCCATTTGTCCAGACTGGAAAGTAAAGGTTTGATAAGAAGAGATCCAACAAAGCCTCGTGCCATTGAAATATTACAGGCTGATACAAATGAAACAATTCCAACTGCAAATGTTGTAAATGTCCCTGTCATTGGTAAGGTTACAGCGGGTCAACCAATCACAGCCATTGAAAATATTGAAGAGTATTTTCCACTACCTGATCGATTTGCTGCGCACGATGATCAAATCTTCATGCTTGAAATTATGGGTGACAGTATGATTGAAGCGGGTATTCTTGATGGAGACTACGTAATCGTTAAGCAACAGCATTCAGCAAACAATGGGGATATTGTTGTTGCCATGACAGAAGAAGATGAAGCAACTGTAAAACGCTTCTTCAAAGAAAAAGACCATATTCGACTCCAACCAGAAAACTCAATGCTTGAACCGATTATTTTAAAAAATGTATCCATTCTTGGAAAAGTCATCGGTGTATACCGTACTATCCATTAAATATGTAAAGGACCATTTCTTCATTGAAATGGTCTTTTTTTCATAATGAAAGACCCTTAACAAATGTGTTAAGGGTCTCTTTATTAATACATCGTCATATATTGCTCACGTTCCCAAGGGTGTACTTGTGTTCTAAACATATCCCATTCGATCTCTTTCGCTTCGATAAAGTGTTCGAACAAATGTCCGCCTAAGGCTTTAATTAACACTTCATCTTGTTTTAACTTTTCTAAAGCAAGTGCTAAAGTTGATGGTAAATCCACAATTCCCGCTTCATTACGCTCTTCTTTGTTCATAACATAAATATTTCGATCAACAGGTCCTGGTGGTGTAAGCTTGTTCTTAATACCATCTAAGCCCGCAGCCAGTAATACAGCCATTGCCATATAAGGGTTTGCTGATGGGTCCACTGAACGCACCTCAACACGTGTGCTTAGACCACGTGAAGCAGGGATACGAACAAGTGGACTTCTATTTTGAGCAGACCAAGCTACATAACAAGGTGCTTCATATCCAGGCACTAAACGTTTATATGAGTTTACAGTTGGATTTGTAACGGCTGTAAAATTAGGTGCATGTTTTAAAACACCTGCAATGAAATGTCTAGCATTCTCACTTAATTGTAGGTCTGCGTTTGGATCGAAAAATGCATTTTCTCCACCTTTAAATAATGAAAGGTTACAGTGCATTCCGGAGCCGGCTACACCAAACAATGGTTTTGGCATAAAAGTTGCGTGTAAACCGTGTTTACGGGCAATTGTTTTTACAACTAGTTTAAACGTTTGAATTTCATCACAAGCTGTAAGAGCATCTTCATATTTAAAATCTATTTCATGCTGACCAGGTGCTACCTCATGATGGGAAGCTTCAATTTCAAAGCCCATTTCCTCAAGTTCTAACACGATATCTCGACGACAGTTTTCACCAAGGTCTGTTGGCGCTAAGTCAAAGTATCCTCCATTATCATTTAACTCAAGAGTAGGTTCACCTTTTTGATCTAATTTAAATAGGAAAAATTCAGGCTCAGGTCCAAGGTTGAAATTTGTAAATCCTAACTCTTCCATTTCTCTTAAGACTCTCTTTAAGTTATTACGAGGGTCACCTTCAAATGGAGTACCATCCGCATTATGGATGTCACAAATTAATCGAGCTACCTTTCCCTTTTCAGCAGTCCACGGGAATACTACCCATGTGTTTAGGTCAGGGTAAAGGTACATATCTGATTCCTCAATACGTACAAAGCCTTCGATTGAAGAACCATCAAACATCATTTTATTACTCAATGCTTTTTCTAACTGACTTACAGGAATTTCAACATTTTTAATTGTTCCAAGAATGTCTGTAAATTGTAAACGAACAAATTTTACATTCTCTTCATTTGCTAAACGAAAAATATCATCTTTCGTATATTTGGACATTAAGTCTTCCTCCCCAAACCTTGTTGTAAGTATAGTTTTTTACATGTTCATAATTAATGAAAAAATCTCGACATATCACTATGATGAGGACCAGATTGCTTTTTAAATCGACCTGCTTGAAGCAATTCATTCCTCAATAATCTTCTAAGCTCAGAATTCGTTATTTCATGTTTCACAGGCTCGACCGGTTTTTCTTCGATTTCTGATCGGTGGTTTTGAACTGCGAATAATTGTTTAATTCCAGCTAGGTTGACTTTTTGTTCGATCAAGCTTTTGATTTCAAGTAATCGATCAACGTCATTAAATGAATATAGTCTTCGATTTGTTTCAGTTCTTGCAGGAGAAATCAGACCATTTTCCTCATAATACCGGATTTGCCGGGCAGATAATTCAGTTAATTGCATAACAATTCCAATCGGAAAGAGTGGCATGGAACGTCGTATTTCGTCACTCATATGGGCTCCTCCTTTGCAATGAATATTTTGATTTTAATTGATGTTAGATTATCTGTCAAGTTCATGTTAGAAAACCTAACATGATAATTTTTAAAAAAACAGAGGTATTACTCCTCTGTTTTTAGGGATATAAGCTGTTTTACTAATAGTTGGTTTAAAGCCAAGCAAATGGCAATTTTCACATGCGAATAAGTAAGGCCACCCTGAACATATGCAACATATGGTGGACGAGTTGGTCCGTCAGCAGTTAGCTCGATGCTAGCACCTTGAATAAATGTTCCCGCCGCCATGATCACATCGTCCTCATATCCCGGCATATAACTTGGATAAGGAGTGACATGAGAATTGATTGGTGAAGCGAACTGGATAGCCTGACAAAAAGCCACCATCATGTCTTTATCATTAAATTGAACAGATTGAATTAAATCGGTTCGTTCACTATCCCAGCTCGGCTCAGTCTTTAGGCCAATTTTTTCTAAAATAGCAGACGTAAAGACAGCCCCTTTTAATGCTTGTCCTACAGTATGTGGAGCTAGGAACAATCCTTGATACATTTCCTGGAGAGTATAAAGAGATGCTCCAGCTTCCGCTCCAATTCCAGGAGATGTCATACGGTATGAACAGGATTCAACGTACTCTTTTTTCCCAACTAAATAACCACCGGTTTTTGCAAGTCCTCCACCAGGATTTTTAATAAGTGAGCCGGCAATTAAATCGGCCCCAACATGGCAAGGCTCTTCGCGTTCAACAAATTCACCATAGCAATTATCTACAAACACAACCACATCAGGCTTGATTTCCTTCACAAATTCAACCATTTCTTTTATTTCTGCAATCGTAAAGGATGGTCTTGTTGCATATCCTTTTGAACGCTGGATCCCAATCATTTTTGTATGTTCATGTATTGCATGTTTAATTGCTGTAAAATCAGGTCTTCCTTCTGCGGTTAAGTCAACAGTATTATATCCAATATTAAATTCCTTTAGTGACCCATTTCCAGAACCACGAATACCCACAATTTCTTCCAATGTATCATATGGATTCCCCGTAATATAAAGCAATTCATCATTTGGACGTAAAATCCCAAAAAGTGCGATTGAGATAGCATGTGTCCCTGAAATAATTTGTGGGCGAACAAGCGCTGCCTCCCCGCCGAAAAGTTCAGCGTACACCGCTTCTAGTGTATCTCGTCCGATATCATCATAGCCATACCCGGTTGATGGGATAAAATGAGAATCACTCACTCGATTGTTTTGAAAACTTTTAAGTACACGATACTGGTTATAATCGATATTTTTTTCTATTTTTTGATGAACTTCTTTAATTTGTTGTTCTGTCTCTTCTACTAAATTTGAAATTAGTTTACCATAATCTAATTCTGTAAACATGTCTTGTTCCCCTCTTTATGAATAGAAATCTCTGAGTTGTCCCATTAAAGAATGGCTAGGAAAAATAAATCCTGTGCAATCGTATTTTTCCGAATCCTCATTGTAACGCAGTTCTTTTAAGATTGTTTCTTGTTTTAAATGTGCTAATATTCTACCTTCGGAGCTAGGTAATGAAACCTTGTATTCTTCCATATTCTCAATCATGGAATCCTCCACTTTTGTCTTTATCACCACTAAATCACTTTTATCAAACGCACTAACCAAAATAGACTTAGATGTTGATGACGGTACAAAATCGGAATGGACTTTATCTTTTTTATTATAAAGGGTTAAGACCGGAATTGATTCTACACCTAATTCATCCAAAAGCTTTAAAACTGTTTTTTCATGATTAAAATAATCTGGATTAGACGAATCGACTACATGGACAATTAAATCGGCTTCCTTCACTTCCTCCAAAGTTGAACGAAAGGCTGCGATAAGTGATGTTGGCAAATCCTGAATAAATCCAACGGTATCCGTTAGAAGAGTTGTTAACCCACATGGTAGAATCATTTTTCGAGTCATTGGGTCTAATGTAGCAAACAATAAATTTTCCTCAAATGAATCTGCCTCAGTTAACCGATTAAATAATGTTGATTTTCCCGCATTTGTATAACCTACTAATGCGATTTGATATGTATTGTTTTTCTTTCTCCGTTCACGATATCGTTCACGGTGTTGCACAATGACCGATAATTGATTTTTAATATCATCAATCCGTTTATGAATATGACGTCTGTCCGTTTCTAATTTCGTTTCACCTGGTCCTCTTGTCCCTATTCCTCCACCCAGTCTTGATAATTCAATCCCTTTACCAGTTAGTCGAGGAAGTAGGTATTGGAGCTGGGCTAATTCTACTTGTAACTTACCTTCTTTGGAATTTGCTCTAGAGGCAAAGATATCAAGGATAAGCTGGGTTCGGTCAATTACTCTCGCTTCGAGCTTGGAGGATAAATTCCTAACCTGACTTGGTGATAATTCGTCATTAAAAATAATGACGTCCGGTTCTATTTCTGCTTCAAGATTAATAAGTTCCTCCACTTTTCCTTTACCAATATACGTTGCCGAATGGACACGTTCCCGCTTCTGGGTTACAGTCATTAAAACTTGACCCTTAGCTGTCTTCGTTAATGATTGTAATTCTTCAAGCGAATATTGAAACCTATTTTCATCTTCGGTTTGAATCTGACATCCTACAAGTATGGCTTTTTCTAATTCTTTCTTTTGTTCGTTTGCCATTCAATTTACCTACTTTCTACAATCAAATGCGCCTTGGCGTATTTGCGCCCGATTTTTTTAGGCCCACACGAGGTGGGTCACAAAGACGTTACCACAGGAAGTGGCGTTCTTAGTCTTTGATCTTATGCTCGAACCTTTGAAAAATCGTGGCATCCGCCTTATCCTTAAGCTATCATATCAAATATATTGAAACGACACCAATTCGAAATAAAAAAATCCGCCTAGTTAGGTAGGCGGCAAGTTTATTCCTTGAAAACTAAATCCTGTGTTCTGATTGTTTGAAGTTCCTGTTTATTGTAAGAATCATCGATTAGTAATCTCATTGCTTGTGAACGTATTGATTTTTCAATTACATTCCTGACATAGCGTCCATTGCTAAATTTACCAGGGTAAGCTTCCATTTTTACAGCTATTAAATGATCACGTAATTTCCTCTCTGCTTCAGGACTAAAGGTATATTCCCGCTCCACCATCATTTTCGCTGCGATTTCCATTAACTGATCAACCGAATAATCCGGAAAATCAATGACTAATGGAAAACGTGAATACAATCCAGGATTTAAAGAGAGGAAATGATCCATTTCTTTTGAATATCCAGCTAATATTAAAACAAATTCGTGTTGTTTATCTTCCATATGCTTTACTAATGTATCAATAGCTTCCTTTCCAAAATCTTTTTCTCCACCTCTTGCTAAAGAATAAGCCTCGTCAATAAATAAAATGCCACCAATTGCCTTTTTAACTAAGTCTCTTGTTTTTTGGGCAGTATGACCAATGTATTCACCAACTAGATCGGCTCTTTCTGCTTCAATCAAATGACCCTTTGAGAGAACATTCATTTGCAAAAATAATTTTCCTAGCAAGCGAGCGACCGTGGTCTTACCTGTTCCAGGATTTCCTTTAAACATCATGTGTAATGCTTGCTTTCCTACCTTTAACCCCTGTTCTTCACGTTTTTTATTAATGTATATCCACGCATATATTTCTTTTACCACTTTCTTCATTTCTTCCATACCAACAAGAGTGCTCATTTCTTCTTCTATTTCCACAAGAGCCGCATGCTTTGTTTGGACTTTCATTATAGTTGCTTCTTTTGAAGTTGAATGAAGTACCTTTAATTTCTTTTTTTCACCATTTAAAACAACATTTATTTGTCCATTGTTCTTCATTGTAATAGGTTGAACCAAGAGCTCTCACCTCTCATTTTGTAGTACATTATACGCTGCTGGGTTCACTTCGTGACAAAAGCCCAAGGAAATATGAAAAGCGCTAAGCGCGCCCGCCTATCGGTACAAGCATAAGACGAGCACTGACAGAAGGTGCTTTTTACCTTCCGAAGCGATTGGCTTATGACCTCGAGCCGATGGCGCCTGGAGCTAGACCTAGATTGCAAACTAAATTTCCCTTTTTATTTCAACATTTTTTTCACTTTTATGACAAAAGACTCTTGTTTTTTGTCAAAGATTGCGCTTTCCCAGAAAATATTCCATAACACTATATATATATGAGGCACTTTTCAAATCTTGAAGAAAAAATAGACAAGATGAAAAAAACAACCCTACTTTAAAAGTAAGGTTGTTTTTTGTTAGCTTTCGAGCTCAAGCTTAATATTTTTTTGTGGGGCAAAAGTAGAAATCGCATGCTTATAAATAAGCTGTTGCTTTCCTTCTGTCTCTAATAACACTGTAAAATTATCAAACCCTTTTACTAATCCTCGTAATTGGTATCCATTTAATAAGAATACAGTTACAAATGTTCCATCCTTACGCAGTTGGTTTAAAATCTGATCTTGAATATTAATAGCTTGTTTCATGAACTGTCCTCCTCTAAATCTTCCCGCAATATGCTGGAGCGGTCATTGCCCTTTTTTGGACAAAACGAATAATCATATTATAATCTATTCTCCTAAATTCCCAGCTTTCCTGCTATATATTTATAAATTTCATTAAATTTTTCTTCAAACCCATTTTTCCCTGTCATATCAAACCATTTTACATCCATTTTATTTCGAAACCAAGTTAATTGACGTTTCGCATATCTCCGGGTATTTTGCTTTAACTCACTGATTGCCTCTTCTAGGGATAATAAGCCTTCTAAATAACGATAAAGTTCTTTATAACCAATAGCCTGGATCGATTGGCACTCACGTAAACCTTGAGAATGAAAAGTTGAGACCTCTTCAAGCAGCCCTGATTCGATCATCAGGTCAACTCGATCGTTTATTCGGTCATACAATTTGTCTCGGTCCATTGTTAATCCAACAAGGGCAACGTCATATATTAGCTCTTGCTTCTGTTCTTTCATATATTCCGTCATCGTTTTTCCTGTTGATTTAAAAATCTCCAAAGCACGGATGACTCTTCTGATATTATTAGGATGAATTCGCTCAGCACTTTCTGGATCAATCTCTTTTAGTTCCTGATAAAGTGAATCCACACCATTGTCATTAGCTTGTTGTTCGAGCGTTTTTCGGTACTCGGGATTTGATGCATCATCTGTAAACTGATAATCATAAATAACAGATTGAATATAAAGCCCAGTCCCGCCAACTATCATCGGTAATTTACCACGACTATGTATGTCTGAAATTAATTTTCTAACAGCGGCTTGAAACTCTGCAACCGAAAAATTTTCATGGGGTTCCTTTATATCAATGAGATGATGTGGAATCCCCTCCATTTCGTCAATTGAAATTTTCGCTGTGCCGATATCCATTCCTTTGTAAATTTGCATGGAATCTCCACTAATGATTTCGGCATTTAGCTTCTTCGCAAGCTCTATACTTAATTTTGTCTTACCAACAGCGGTTGGACCAATTAGAACGACAAGTTTTTCTTTTTTCGATTCTTCCAATCAATCACTACCTTTACTTCAATTCATACTATTATCGTAACATAGATAATTAGACGAATACTAAATTATTATAACCAAAACAGCAAAGAAAATAACATTTATTTCTAATTTTAACATAACTTTATACAACTTTTGACTTATACGGTAAAAACTCGCCAATTCAGCGAGTTTTCAACCCTTATCATCGTATCGCTACATAACACGTTTGAACATTTTCTCCATTTCATAGGTCGAATGGTGTATGATGATCGGTCGACCGTGTGGGCATGTAAATGGATCACTTGTTTTACGAAGAGTTTCAAGTAAGGCAAATATTTCGTCATTCCGTAAATGATGATTTGCCTTAATCGATGCTTTACAGCTCATCATAATCGCTGCTGCTTCTCTCAATTTCTTAATCTCTATTTTCTTATCATTTAGCACTTGCTCAATTATTTCTTCGATAACCTCTTTTTCCTCCCCTTTCGGAAACCATTGTGGGTGTGACCGAACGATGTAACTGTTATGTCCAAAGGGTTCGAGGAAAATCCCGACTTTCTCCAAGTCCTGCGTGTGTGCATTTATATTTATACATTCATCTGTCGAGTACTCTAGAGTAATAGGGATAAGCAATTCCTGGAGATCCGAAATATTTTCGCCTACTTTTTCTCTGAAATATTCATATTTGATTCGCTCTTGAGCAGCATGCTGGTCAATGATATATAATCCCTTTTCATTTTGAGCAAGGATATAAGTTCCATGCATTTGTCCAATTGGGTACATGACCGGCACACGTTCATCCAGATTTATGGTTGCTTCAGAATTTTCGAATTCTGTTTCTTCAATTTTTTCCGATGCAACATCCATCCCATCCTTATTTTCAGCAATCACTAAGTGTTCCAATTCAGCAGATTTATTCACATATGAAGGTTGACTTATATGCGGTTGTGTTTCTGATATCGTTTCTGCTTTCATAGGAATCTCGTCGATCGTCTTCGTAAATGTAGGAAGATATCGTTTCTGCTCTTGGGGTTCCGTTTTTATCGAATGTTGAAACACAAATTCTTGTTGCTCTGATTTCTGCACTTCTTTTTTCTTCGGATATGCTGCATCTGGGATTAATTGTTTATGTTTAAAAACTTCTTTGATTCCTTCATCAATTAATTGATTAAGTTCAGATTCTTTACTAATCCTGACTTCCAGTTTTGCTGGATGAACATTTACATCTACTAATAATGGGTCCATCTTAATATCAAGTAATACAATTGGAAATCTTCCAATAGGTAAAAGAGTATGATAGCCTTGTTGAATAGCTTTAACAAGTGCATAGTTTCTAATATATCTCCCATTAATAATAGTTGAAATATAGTTTCTCGAAGCTCTTGTTACCTCTGGCATAGATACAAAGCCTTCGACTGTAAAGTCTAAGGATTCTAAATGTATAGGCACCATTTGCTTTGCAATTCCTAAACCATATATGGCTGCGAGTACCTGCCTAACATCGCCATTTCCACTTGTATATAAAAGTCGTTTCCCATTATGAAGTAAACGAAATGAAATTTCTGGATGTGATAGTGCGATTCGATTTACAGCATCGGTAATATTCCCCAACTCGGTATGAATCGTTTTTACATATTTTAAACGAGCAGGAGTATTAAAAAAGAGATTTGAAACCGTAATATCCGTACCTTTTCGACTATTCGTTGCCTTTTGCCAGACAAACTGTCCGCCCTTAATTAAAATATGAGTACCAGAATTATCCCCAGTGCTTGTTTTCATTTCCAATTCGGAAACGGAGGCAATACTAGGGAGCGCCTCACCTCTAAAACCTAACGTACGGATTCGAAATAAATCATTTTCATCCTTAATTTTACTTGTCGCATGTCGATGAAAGGAATTTACGCAATCCTCGCTATCCATCCCGTCTCCATTATCAATAATTCGAATTTTGGAAAGACCTGCCTCTTCTATTTCAATTTCGATTATTGTGCTATTTGCGTCAATGGCATTCTCGACTAATTCCTTCACAACAGAGGCTGGGCGCTCGACTACCTCCCCTGCTGCTATTTTATTTGAAAGAAGGTCATCTAATTGGATGATTTTCCCCATGCCATCACCTCATTGTCTTAGCTTATTTTTATGCTTTAAGTTGCTTTTGAATTTCATATAAACGATTGATGGCTTCTAGTGGTGTAAGACCTATAATGTCCATCTCTTTAATGTCTTTCAATATATCCTTTTCTTTTGAAGAGATTGGCTTTTCTTCTTTTTGGTAGCTAGCCTTTGTTTCCTCAAAAAATGAAAGTTGCAGATTATTAGAAAGATCAATCGAATCTTCCCTTGTTGCTACGACTTGCTTTTCACCTTGTTCAAGCTGATTCAAAATTTCTTTCGCACGTTCAATCAAGTTGTCTGGAAGCTCCGCAAGTTTCGCAACATGAATCCCATAGCTTTTATCTGCAGCTCCTTCTTTGATCTTATGAAGGAAAACAACATTATCATTTTCCTCAATTGCACTAACATGAACATTGACTAAATTTTCAAGTGCTGCTTCCAAATCTGTCAATTCATGATAATGTGTGGAAAATAGAGTATGAGCTCCAATATTTTCATGAATATACTCAATAATTGCTTGAGCTAATGCCATCCCATCATAAGTGGATGTCCCGCGTCCAATTTCATCAAACAATAATAAGCTCTTAGATGTTGCATTCACAATCGCATTTTTGGCCTCGAGCATTTCCACCATAAATGTACTTTGCCCTGAAATCAAATCATCCGCAGCTCCAATTCTTGTGAACACTTGATCATAGATTGGAAGTACCGCCTCACTTGCCGGAACAAAACAACCGATTTGGGCCAATATTGAAGTAAGGGCAATTTGTCTCATGAACGTACTCTTACCAGACATATTTGGGCCTGTGATAAGTAGTAATGAATGCCCCTGCTCCATTACACAGTCATTTGGAACATATTCCTGTGCTTGCATCACTTTTTCCACAACAGGATGACGTCCATCTTTAATAATGAGCTTGTCCTCCGAAAAATGAGGCATACAATAGTGGCGCTCCTCACTAATTGTTGCGAAGCATTGAAGGACATCCAGTTCACTAATCACCTTAGCTAATGACTGAAGTCTTGGGATATATTCTTTTACTTGTTCACGAATAGTAAGGAAAATATCATATTCTAACTGGACAATCTTTTCCTCTGCTTCAAGAATTAATGTTTCTTTTTCTTTAAGCTCAGGGGTGATAAAACGTTCCGCATTTGTTAATGTTTGTTTTCTTTCGTACATACCTTCCGGCAAAAACTGCAAGTTTGCCTTAGTTACTTCAATATAATAGCCAAATACGCGGTTATATCCAATTTTTAATGACTTGATTCCAGTTTTTTCTCGTTCCTGTTTTTCTAAGGCTGCAATCCATGTTTTTCCATTACGACTTGCATCACGATATTGATCAAGAATGTCATTGAAACCATCCTTGATAATATCTCCTTCCTTAATCGTCATTGGAGGTGATTCTTTAATAGACCTCTGTAACAGATCAGTGAGTGATTCACAAAGATCCATTTGATTTTCGAGATTGTCTGCATATGGATGCTCTAGCTTGGTCACAAGATTATAAATTCCTGGTACTTGTTCGAGCGATTTTTTCAACTGTAACAGGTCCCTTGCGTTGACATTCCCATAGGCTACTCGTCCAGCAAGACGTTCTAAGTCATAGACTTCCTTTAATAAATCCCTTAATTCTAACCTCTCAAAGTATTGTTCAATGAAGGTTTGAACCATATTTAGACGTGCTTCAATTTCGTTTTTATTTAATAAAGGTCGGTCAATCCACTGTTTTAACAAACGACCACCCATCGCTGTAACTGTTTGATCTAAAAGCCACAATAAAGAACCTTTCTTTCCTTTACTTCGAATCGTTTCAGTCAATTCCAAGTTACGCTTAGAATAAAGATCGATTTTCATAAATTGATTTGTATAATAGACCTGAACCTGCTGCAAATGATCAAGTGATCGTTTTTGTGTTTTCATTAAATAATTTAATAATCTTCCAAACGTGAAGACTAACTTTTCATCATTAAGGCAATTCGTTAGCTGTTGTAAATGATCTGCTACTTCACAATTATCTTCATGTGAAATTGTAACCTGACAGCGTTCGATCAACGCTTTTTTATACATTTCCTCTAAATCAGATGGAACAACTACCTCTTTAGCACCATTTGCATAAATTTCTCCAATAACATCTTCAAAATTTGAAGACAATAAGGATACCCTATTTTCACCGGTCGATAAGTCAGTTAATGCAAAACCAAAATGACCCTCTGAAAAACTGGTAATAGAAGCTAAAAAGTTATTCTCTTTATCTAAAAGGTTCTTTCCTTCCATCACAGTACCAGGAGTGACTAATTGAATAACCTCACGTCTGACGACACCTTTTGCTTGTTTCGGATCTTCCGTTTGCTCACAAATGGCCACTTTATATCCTTGATTAACTAATTGTTCAATATATCCAGCGGCTGAGTGATAAGGAACCCCACACATCGGGATTTTTTCATTTACTCCACCATCTCTAGCCGTTAAGGTTATTTCTAAAATCTGGGATGCATTTATGGCATCTTCAAAAAACATTTCATAAAAATCTCCAAGTCGAAAAAATAAAAAGGCATCTTGATAATCTGCCTTTATCGCTAAATATTGCTTTATCATCGGCGTATATTCTGCCATTTATTAATCCCCCAACAACAGTAGTTCTGTTCATATTATAACATAATTTAAAAATAGGGTGGGGGAGACTTGTCTTCCATTAAATGAAAAAAAACTAGGAAGTCGTGCCTCCTAGTTTCAATTATTCTTCTAAATCCCCTACTAAAAAGTCAGGATTTAAATCCTCAAATTCTTCGTCATCTACATCCCAATCTTTGATGTCGTCATAGCAACCATCTGGATTTACGTGGACGCATACCTTTGTTTCGCCAATTACTTCTGCAAGAAGCTCTCTTTCTACCTCTACAAGAATTTTGTTCCCATTAGGTGAAATTGTGCATTCTAGGCAATTTGGCTGTTGCAACACTTCAACAATCACGTCACAGTCATCACCTAAGAAATTCTCATCTCTATACTTGAGTTTGATGCAATCTTTGTATGAAAGTGTTTCCGTAACAACCTCTGTTTTTGTATTGTTACCAAAAGAATACCATGTATTGACATCGAATCTGCCGCTTACTTCTACCGTATTCCCTTTTTTCTCCGCTTCATACTGATGGTTAATGATCCAGCATCCTAAAATGTTGGATGGGTGGTGTGGTGGTGAAATTGTATAAGTAGACTGCGAAAACTTACGTCCTTTTCCTACAACAGCTTTTGTGATAATCTCTCTGTATTCAGACATTCGAACAAACCCTCCTCAATCAATCTTCAATTCATCCTATGCGGGACATTTGACTAGTGTGATAAAGACTGATTTCTTTTTCAAAACTTTTTGCAGTACTTCGATATCTTACTTGTAAGTACATGAAAAAAAGTTGAATAAACCATTCAAAATAAGTACTTTTAAAAAAAACGCAATGTCCTTCTCTTTATACATCAACCTTACGATTACCGTATAGTTCATTGTATGCGCGTTCGCCCATTTATGTACCTTTTTTTCAAAGCTGTACAAGCAAAAATAAATACTTGAGGTGAGCAAGCAAAAAAAATAAGGCAAAAGCTTTACGCTTTTGCCTCAATTTATTAATGGCAGCTACAGCCACTTTTGTTATTCAACTTTGAACCAGTTTCACCTGCTAATAAGTCGCCACCAGTAGACGTAATGATTTCATTTGTTACATTGTTTGAAATCGTATGTGCTACAAGCTGTAAAAGATCATTCACTTCAAGTTGTGAGTTTTTGAATTCTTCTACAACTGGAATACTGTCGAGCTCTGCTTGTAGATTATCAATTTTTTCTTCAACTTGCTTTAATGCTTCAGACTTACCATAGTGTTGGAAATTAACTGCCTGTTTTTGCAAGCTTTTAATTGTCTCAATAATTTCTTGAACCTTTTTGTTCTCATTGATTTGTGCTTCTGCACGTTTAAAGAAATCAACCTCTTCTGTTTCTGCAATCATTTTTGCAAGCTCTGTTGCTCTGTCAACGATTTGCTCTTTTGTGTATTGTGCCATCTTAGTTCACCTCTACCGCTTCTTCGATCATTTCACCATCTAATGACCAAGTTTTTGCTTTTATAATTTTTACTTTTACAATTTTTCCAATTGCTGATTTTGGAGCTTTGAAGTTGACCAGCTTATTCTTACTTGTATATCCCGCTAAAACATCTGGATTGTTTTTACTCTCACCTTCAACAAGAACTTCAACAATTTGATCTTGGTATGCAAGATTTTTCTTTGCAGAAATTTCATTTACAAGTGCATTAAGACGCTGAAGTCTTTCCTTCTTCACTTCCATTGGAATGTTATCTTCCATTTTTGCAGCTGGTGTTCCTTCACGTGGTGAATAAATGAAGGTATAGGCAGAATCAAATTCTACTTCTCTATATAAAGAAAGAGTTTCTTCAAATTGTTCATCTGTTTCATTCGGGAACCCTACAATGATATCTGTTGTAAAGGAAGCATTCGGGATTCTTTCCTTCATTTTGCGTACTAATTCTAAATATGATTCTCTTGTATATTTACGAGACATTAGTTTTAATACTTGAGAACTTCCGGATTGTACTGGTAGGTGGATGTGCTCCATCAGGTTTCCACCTTTTGCAAGTACTTCAATTAAATGATCATTAAAATCACGTGGATGACTTGTTGTGAATCGAATACGCGGGATATCAATCGTACGTAGCTCGTCCATTAAGTCACCTAAACCATATTTGATATCTGTAAAATCCTTACCATAAGCATTTACGTTTTGACCAAGTAAGGTAATTTCTTTATATCCTTGTCTTGCTAAATGTCTTACCTCTTCAATAATGTCCTCTGGGCGACGGCTTCGTTCCTTACCACGTGTATAAGGCACAATACAGTAAGTACAGAATTTGTCACACCCATACATTATATTGACCCAACCCTTGATATTACCTTTACGTACTTTTGGAAGGTTTTCAATAATGTCACCTTCCTTAGACCACACTTCAATAACCATTTCTTTACTGAACGTTGCCTCTTTTACAATTTGAGGAAGGCGGTGAATATTATGAGTACCAAAAATCATATCAATAAAATGATGTTTTTCGAGAATTTTATTAACCACTGATTCTTCTTGGGACATACATCCACAAACACCAATTAAAAGATTTGGATTTTCAAGTTTTAATGGTTTAAGGTGTCCGATTTCACCAAATACTTTGTTTTCTGCGTTTTCACGAATCGCACATGTATTAAGTAAAATAATGTCTGCATCTTCGGTATTTTCTGTAGGCTCATAGCCCATTTCCATAAAAATACCGGCCATTACTTCCGTGTCATGCTCATTCATTTGGCAGCCATACGTACGAATTAAAAAGCGTTTTCCTTTTCCTGCATTTTTCATATCCTCAGGGATTGAAAACTCTTTTAAGTAATTAACTTGTTCTTTACCACGTTTTTTCGCATCTTTTAATGAAGGTGGTTGATAAACAGATTGAAAATACTTACTGTAATCCTTTTCGGATTTTTTGTCCGCAGGTTTTACTTGAGTACTTTCAAGACGTTGTTTTTCGTTCATGTGGTATCTCCTTCCTTTTTACAAAAACGATCTGTTGTAAAGTTTTTAATTTCTTTAACACTATAAACCTACACATTTTACTAGTATAAGGTTTAACAAGTTTTAATACAATAAAACCATAGAAAATGTAGAAATTTGTACATACTTCATAGTCAAGACATACATACCTATTTTATCATTCAAAAAACAGTGAGTAAAGGTTAAAGCAAAAACCCTACTAAGACAAAAATCCTTAGTAGGGTTATAGTCAAATTACATAAATTCTGCAACAAGCTTATTGAATTTTTCTTCATTTAAATTCAAATCAGCATGCACGAGTGGAGTTTCATTATATCCATGCACAAGTTCTTGATAGGAAGGCTTTTCTGTATTCTGATAGATAAGCCCTGTTACAAGACTATTATGCTTCATTAATGTCTGCATCGCCACAGAACGATCAGATGGATCATATCCTTCAACATCTGCTAGTTTTGTTAGGTTTTCTTTAAACCAATCATATGTGTTCACCTTGTTATAAGTAACACATGGGCTAAATACGTTAATTAATGAGAACCCTTTGTGCTTAATGCCTGCCTCAATTAGTGCTGTCAAATCTTTAAGGTCTGTTGAGAAGCTTTGCGCAACAAAGGTTGCCCCTGCAGTTAGTGCCATTTCCATAACGGAAAGTGCAGATTCAATTGAGCCTTGTGGCGTACTTTTTGTTTTAAAGCCCATTTCACTTCTTGGTGAAGTTTGACCTTTTGTTAAACCATAAATTTGGTTATCCATAACGATATATGTGATGTCGATATTCCGACGAATCGCATGGATTGTATGGCTCATTCCAATTGCATATCCATCACCGTCTCCACCTGAAGCAATAACGGTTAAATCACGGTTAGCCATTTTTACCCCTTGAGCAATCGGTAGTGAACGTCCATGAATACCGTGCAATCCATAGGCATTGATATATCCTGAAATACGTCCTGAGCACCCAATCCCTGAAATAACAGCCAATTGTTCAGGCTCAAGTCCAACATTTGCAGCCGCACGCTGAATTGCCGCCTGTACGGAGAAGTCGCCACATCCTGGACACCAGTTAGGTTTTACATTATTACGAAAGTCTTTAAATGTTGCCATATTAGAACAACTCCTTACATTTTGTGTGAACTTCATGAGGTAGGAACGGATTACCATCATATTTTAAGAAATTAGTAATCTTGTCCGCATGTCCTACATTCATTTTCATAATGTTTGCGAGCTGACCTGTAGCGTTATTCTCAACCACTAATACTTTTTTAGCTGATTGTACTAAAGGTAACATTTCATCAGTTGGGAATGGATGAATTAAACGAATCTGTGCATGGTTTACTTTAATACCATCATTCTCAAGGCGTGTCATTGCTTCTTCAATCGCACCGCGCGTTGAGTTAAAACCAACAACTAAAAGGTCCGCCTCTTCATGTTTCACATTTTTATGAACAGGAGTCTTGAATTGAATGTTTTTAATCTTTCTAAGGCGTTTTTCCATTTGATCCTTACGGTTGCTTGCAACCTCGGATGGTTTACCTTGTTCATTATGTTCAACACCCGTTACATGGTGGATTCCATTTTTCACACCTGGTACTACACGTGGAGATACTCCACTCTCTGTCACTTCATAACGCTTAAAATATTCCTTATTCTCTAATTCTGGTAATTCATCATCAAGAAGTAGATTTCCACGTCTTACTTCAATCTGTGAATAATCAAGTGGTTCAACTGATTGCTTACCAAGTGAAAGTTGTAAGTCTGTTAGAAAAATAACCGGGCATTGATATTCCTCAGCTAGGTTAAATGCTTCGATTATGTCATAAAATGCTTCCTGTACTGTACTAGGAGCCATGACAATCTTAGGAATTTCTCCGTGCGTACCGTAAATCATTGCCATTAAATCAGATTGTTCTTGCTTTGTTGGCAGACCCGTACTAGGACCTCCACGTTGTGTATCAATTATAACAAGTGGTGTTTCAGTAATACCTGATAAACCGATTGACTCCATCATTAATGATAAACCTGGTCCAGCAGATGCTGTAAATGCACGAACACCAGCGTAGTTAGAGCCAATTGCCATTGTACAAGCAGCAATTTCGTCCTCAGTTTGGATCACTGTTCCACCAAATTCAGGTAGTTTACTAATTAAGTATTCCATGATTTCAGAAGCTGGGGTAATTGGGTATGCAGGCATAAATCTTGCCCCACCGGCTAGAGCACCCAAAGCAATTGCGTCATTACCAATCATGAACATGCGCTGCTTTCCGTCCGCTTTTTCTAACTTCATTTTTACGTCTTCGCTGAGTTGATCCTGTAGGAATTCAGCGCCTGCTTTGATTGCTTCCATGTTCTTTTCTACAACCTGCTGACCTTTTCGACCAAAGATTTCTTCTACCACATTTAAATATACATTTAAATCGAGGTCTAATAATGAACTAGTTGCACCAATTGCAACCATGTTTTTCATAAGCGACGTTCCAAGTTCAGTTGCAATTTGAGTAAAAGGAACAGAATACAAATGAACATTGGTGTTTTCAGGAATGGTTGGTCCGAATTTCGCATCTGCCAACACAACTCCCCCGTCTCGTAATTCATGAAAATTAAAATCAATTGTTTCCTGGTCAAAGGCTACTAAAATATCAAGATCGTCTGAAATTGAACGAACTTGAGTTGTACTTACGCGAATTTTGTTATTCGTATGACCACCTTTAATACGTGATGAAAAGTGGCGATAACCGTATAAATAGTAGCCTAAACGATTTAAAGCAATGGAAAAGATTTCCCCTGTACTCTCGATTCCTTCCCCTTGTTGTCCGCCAACTTTCCACGAAAGTTGATTGATCATGACTTACACCCCTTTGGAATACGTTCTATATAAGATTTTTTATAGGTTTAAGTGTAAAGCACTTTCCAACTCTGCTGTAGTTGATTTTTTATGTGAATTCTCGCGATTCGAAACAGGGCCTTTTCCAACCACAAAATTGGGAGTAAATCACCAAAATTGAATTGAAAAAAACTGTCTAAATTTATAATGTTGGATATGTACTAAACGCTTTCATTCTAGACCTATCAACGAAAAAAAGCAACCCTTAGTAAGCAAATTATGAAGAAAAATGTATATTTTGTTATTTTTCAATTAATTTCATTTTATTCAGTTTGAATATGGGTTAATATTACACAGGTAAATGCTCTATAAAATTATGGTATAAGAATTTTTTCACCTGGGTCTCTGTGTAATGTTTTAACAAGTTATTTACAAGAACATCGTACCCTTTGAAGGATTCAAGTCCAAAGGTTGTTTCTGTTATACCATCAAAATCAGATCCAAATCCTACATGGTTTTCCCCACCTAATGAACAAATATAGTCAAGATGCTTTAATACATCATCTATAGATGCATTTCCCTGATTTCTTAAAAATTGCGGGACAAACGTGATTCCAATCATGCCGTTCTTTTGTATAAGTGCGCGTATTTGATCATCCTGAAGATTCCGTCGGTGATTGCAAATTGCAATTGCATTTGAATGAGAGGCAATCGGATAATCCGCTACTTCCATGACATCCCAAAACCCTTTGACTGATAAATGGGATACATCTGTCCAAATTAAAGCCTCATTTTGCTCCTTCACAACCTCTTTCCCAAAGCTTGATAGCCCGCCTCCACGAGGTTCTCCTATGCCATCCGCAACAAAATTAGCGTAATTCCATGTTAACCCAACAGATGACACACCAAGCCTTATTAGCGTTTGAAGCTTTACTATACTTTGATCAATTGCGTCACATCCTTCTAGCGTTAAGAAAGCGCCTATCTCATTCTCTTTCAAGGCCAATATGTCCTCTCTTGTTCGTACCGCTTTTAATAACGGGGAAGGGGCAATTACTCTCTTATAAAAAATTTCTACCATTTCTAACGCTGTTTCAAACCGACTTTCCGGTCTTACTTCTTCAGGAATGTAGATCGCAAAGCATTGCACTTTGCCGCCTGTTGCTCTTAATTGATTATATGTAATATGTAATTTCGGCGAGTCGGCAAAATCAATGGTAGGATCCATCCACATTTTATATAAAACATCGGAATGCGCATCAAATATTTTCAAATTAATCAACTCCCTTTTCTTTCTATTTTACACAAAAATACCTGTTTGTCTTTTAAGACAAACAGGCTACTATCCGTCACTTGACCACTTTATACTAAAGGACATACGATTATCGTGGTTCAACGATTAATTTTATAGCAGTTCTTTCTTCACCATCAATTTGAATATCTGTAAATGCCGGAATACAAATTAGGTCCACTCCACTCGGTGCTACAAACCCTCTGGCTATCGCTACTGCTTTCACTGCCTGATTTAATGCACCTGCACCAATCGCTTGGATTTCTGCAGCTCCTCTTTCGCGCAATACACCTGCAAGGGCTCCAGCTACAGAGTTAGGATTAGATTTTGCTGAAACTTTTAATATTTCCATTTCTACTTTCCTCCTTGTTCTTTACAATGTTTCCCTGAGTGACCGGTAGAACCATACAAACTAATAACGACTGATAAATTTGCGATCTTTGAGTATATCTCTAAGATTCTAACATGATCGTTGGACTTACCAGTGGCTGTCTTTATTCAACCAGGATTCCCAAGTCCTGTTGAACAACGAATAATGATCCCATAACTACTATATTCACTAGAAACTACCAGTATTCCTGCTTGTTTCTAAGTTTTTTCTAAAAATTCAAAAACTTGTTCAATACATAAAGAAACCAAGATATATAAATATCTTGGTTAAAAACATTTAGTCAAAAAATGGGTGATCGTCATTAATGAGAATTCGTTGAATCCCTTTTGCCTTTCCACTCTTTTGGTCTACATCTACGAGAACTCCATTTAATTGGGTTCTTCCTTGAACGACTTCAAATCGTGTAGGTAAAGCCGTTTTAAATTTATGAATGACAGCCTCTTTATCCATACCTAAAATACCATCGTATGGCCCCGTCATACCGACATCAGTGATAAATGCAGTGCCTTGTGGTAAAACTCGATTGTCCGCTGTTTGCACATGTGTATGTGTACCAACGACAGCAGTAACCCGTCCATCAAGATACCAGCCCATTGCAATTTTCTCACTAGTAGCTTCCGCATGAAAGTCAACAAAAATGATGGAAGTTCGCTTTTTGGCTTGTTCAATTAATTCGTCGCATTTTTTAAATGGATCGTCAATAGCCGGGAGAAATGTTCGCCCTTGCAAATTAATAATCGCAACCTCTTGTCCATTCACTTTACTATACATGATTCCTTGACCAGGAGTTCCTTCGGGGAAATTAGCTGGACGAATCATATTTTTAGCTGTATCAATAAACTCGAAAATGTCTTTGTTGTCCCATGTATGATTACCCAGAGTGATAGCTTGGGCACCGTTTTCTAGAAATTGATTGTATATTTTTTTGGTAATCCCACGTCCCGATGCTGCATTTTCACCATTCACGATGGTAAGTGTTGGATGGAATTTTGCCTTTAGTTTTGGGAGATATTCACGGATCATATCTCTTCCTGGTGAGCCGACGACATCACCAATAAATAAAATCTTCATGTAAAAGCCCCTTTCATATCAAGTGAAGCACAAAAAGCGAAAAATCTCAATGTCAAAGGCCACTTTTTTAGAGTATTTGCCAGTTGTAACTTTTCTAAAAGTTTTGAGCAAAAAAATAAAGTGGTCAAAAAGACCACTTTATTTTGCGTATTCAACCGCTCTTGTTTCACGAATAACGGTTACCTTGATATGACCCGGATAATCCAACTCTTCTTCGATTCGCTTACGGATATCGCGGGCTAATCGATGAGCATTTAAGTCATCGATTGCATCAGGTTTTACGATAATTCGAACTTCACGTCCAGCTTGTATAGCAAAGGATTTTTCAACACCATCATATGATTCAGAAATCTCCTCTAGCTTTTCAAGGCGACGTATATAGTTTTCAAGTGTCTCGCTTCTAGCACCAGGTCTTGCGGCAGATAAAGCATCAGCTGCTGCAACTAAGACAGCAATGATAGATGTTGGTTCCGTATCACCATGGTGGGAAGCAATACTATTGATTACAATTGGATGCTCTTTATACTTCGTAGCTAATTCTACACCGATTTCAACGTGGCTACCTTCTACTTCATGGTCAATAGCTTTACCGATATCGTGTAATAGCCCAGCACGACGAGCAAGTGTTTCATCTTCACCTAACTCAGCAGCCATTAAGCCTGCTAAGAATGATACTTCCATTGAGTGCTTTAAGACGTTTTGGCCATAGCTTGTACGATACTTCAAGCGACCTAAAATCTTAATTAAATCAGGATGGAGTCCATGAACACCAACCTCAAAGGTTGTTTGTTCACCCACTTCACGAATATATTCATCAACTTCACGTCTTGATTTATCAACCATCTCTTCAATTCGTGCTGGATGAATACGTCCGTCTTGAACAAGTTTTTCAAGTGCGATTCTCGCTGTTTCACGGCGAATTGGATCAAAGCCAGATAAAATAACTGCCTCTGGTGTATCATCAATAATGAGGTCAATACCCGTTAATGTTTCAAGTGTACGGATGTTTCGTCCTTCTCTACCAATAATACGACCTTTCATCTCATCATTAGGCAAGTTAACTACAGATACTGTAGTTTCTGCGACATGATCAGCGGCACATCTTTGAATAGCTAGCGAAAGTATTTCTTTAGCCTTTTTATCAGATTCTTCCTTTGCACGATTTTCTGCCTCTTTCACCATCATCGCTATATCATGGGAAAGTTCATTTTCAATACGTTCAAGGATGATTTGCTTTGCTTCTTCACGTGTTAAGCTAGAAATGCGCTCAAGTTCAACTTGTTGTTTATGCACCATCTCTTCCACTTTGCTTTCCATCTCTTCAATATGCTGTTGTCTTTGAGCGAGAGAATCCTCTTTCTTTTCTAACATGGATTCACGTTTATCTAAGGTTTCATCCTTGCGATCAAGGTTCTCTTCTTTTTGCAATAAACGATTTTCTTGTTTTTGTAGTTCGTTTCTTCGATCACGGATTTCTTTTTCTGCCTCTGTGCGAAGTTTGTGAATTTCATCTTTTGCCTCTAACAGTGCTTCCTTCTTTACTGAATCTGCTTCTCTATTGGCATCTTCAATAATTTGTTCGGCAACACTTTTTGCTCCTGCAATTTTTGTTTCGGCAATAGATTTACGAACATAAAAGCCAACAATCGCACCGACGATAAGGCCAAACAAAGCGGAGATGATTATAGAAATGGGATCCATCTTCTTCACCTCCTCTTGCTATGAACTTTTTCTTGCTAGATCAAAATGTCGGCATGTACATTAATCAAACGCACCCTGCGTATTTGCACCCTGTTTTTCGAGCTAACTCAAAAAATTGCATATATACGCCAGAGCCTTTACCTTTATTAAGCATGGATTATCCTGTGCTGAATAAAGTTAGATAACATACAGCGCAAAGGCTTTTTAAGCTAATTCAGAGTCTTAGGTTACGATCCGAAAGCAGTTTAAACTACTCCGGGTCTGAATAGCAAAAGCTCAAACCGAGTTTTGCTTCTAACGTTTTAATTCTAACAAAATGTAAAATATACATTTTAATTGTAAATGTGTGAATTTTTATTGTCAAGAGCTGTCAAAAATAGTGTTGCATGAAAATGGAAATTTTGTGTAGCAGAATTGTCTATATTCGCGTTCTATGAAGCTAAGACGGGGTTTCTTTTGGGTTCAAAATTTGAGTGAGATGAGATGATGGAGAAATTGAAGAAGAGACACAAATGCTGTGTCTCCATCCTCCTTAGTCTTGTAAATCAAATTCTTCTTGCTCTTCATCTGCAGGTGCTACTACAACACCATCAAGACCATAATGATTTCTAATTTGTTGAAGAATTTCATCACGTACCTCAGGGTTTTCTTTTAAGAATTGTTTTGCATTTTCACGCCCTTGACCAACGCGCTCTTCCTTATAAGAATACCAAGAACCGCTCTTTTGGACGATATCAAGTTCCGAACCGATATCAATGATTTCGCCCTCAATTGAAATTCCTTCTCCGTACATAATGTCTACTTCAGCTGTTTTAAATGGTGGTGCTACTTTATTCTTAACAACCTTCACTTTTGTTCTATTACCAACAAGTTCATTACCTTGTTTTAATTGTTCCGCACGACGAACCTCTAGTCTTACAGAAGAATAGAATTTAAGCGCACGTCCGCCTGGAGTTGTTTCTGGGTTTCCGAACATTACCCCAATTTTTTCACGGACCTGGTTAATGAAAATTGCAATTGTATTTGATTTATTAATTGCACCTGAAAGCTTACGTAATGCTTGTGACATTAAGCGGGCTTGTAGACCCATATGGGAATCTCCCATTTCACCTTCAATTTCTGCTTTTGGAACAAGTGCTGCAACAGAGTCAACTACTAAAATATCGACTGCGCCACTTCGCACTAATGCTTCAGCAATTTCTAATGCTTGTTCACCAGTGTCAGGCTGAGATAATAATAGTTCATCAATGTTTACACCTAATTTTTGTGCATATGCTGGATCAAGCGCATGTTCCGCGTCAATAAACGCTGCTTGTCCGCCAGTTTTTTGTACTTCAGCAATTGCATGAAGTGCCACAGTTGTTTTACCAGAGCTTTCTGGTCCATATATTTCAATTATCCGTCCTCTTGGATATCCTCCAACACCTAATGCTACATCTACTGCTAGTGAACCACTAGATATAGTGGAAATTCTACGATCTGTTTGTTCTCCGAGCTTCATGATTGAGCCCTTACCAAACTGTTTCTCTATCTGCTTCAGTGCCATTTCTAAGGCCGCTTGACGATCACTCACTATTTTTCCTCCTTTATTCGTGAAACTACTATTACTATACAATGTTTTGTTCGATTTGCCAAGCAAAAAGTCGAACATTTATTCGCTTATTTTTATTAATAGTTTTTTCCCTTAAATCCAATTATTAATAGTTGAAAATTATATTTTCAAAGTTATAAAGACCATCAAATTTTAATTTTAGTCTTTCAAATAAAATTATAATAACCATAAAAAACGTAAGCATATGCAACTTACGCCCATTATCTATTTATTTCATCCAATCGGTAAAAGGACTATTTTTTATCTTCTTCCTTTGGTTTTATCGGACCACATATCCCAGTGTTGACATCGCAGACAAATCCTGAGGAACTGTCAATGTCCAAGCTTTTTAATTTTTTTACACCATTTAGTTCTTTCAACGCTCCATAGCCATCTGTTGAAGATGTTGTTGATTTAGTTTGCTTGTCATCTACCATCGATTTTCCTCCTCGTTGTTTCATTATGATCATTTTATATGATATTCCCCTTGTTTTCTAATAATTTAACTTCGGCCGTATTGGCATTATCCCTTGTATAATTTCTGTATTTCGGCAAGATCAAACTTTTTCATTTTTAGAACAGCCTTATTAACGCGTTCAATTTGTTCTGGAGTGCCATTGTTCATCATCTCATCCATTTCTCGTGGCACAATCTGCCAAGACACTCCATACATATCTTTCAGCCAGCCACATTGTTCGGCTTCAGGAACGGCAGACAGCTTATCCCAATAGAAATCAATCTCTTCTTGTGTGTCGCAATATACCATAAATGAAATGGCCTCGTTAAAATTAAATTCATGGTCCTCAGCACTATCCATTGCTACAAACCAATGATTTTCTAGTCTAAAATCAGAAAACATAATTGTTCCTTCTTTGTTCGGTTCCATACCCTTAGAGTAACGGACCAAATTGCCCTGTTTTGAATTCTTAAATACAGATAAATAAAAATTTAGAGCTTCCTCTGTTTTACCGCATTTATCTCCAGTAAACATGAATGACGGTATAATCGTTGGCCGCTCTTCACCATCTGGATTTGTAAGGATTAACTGCCAAGACAAGCCATACTTATCTTGAATCCAACCATACCTCCCACTAAATGGATATTTATCAAGTGGCATAAGTACTGTGCCGCCCTCGGCTAATTTGCTCCAAACCTCATTCAGTTTGTCGCTCGCATCTTTATCTCTTGAAGGGTCAAAATTTACGAAGAAAGATAGGGATGGATTAAATTTAAAATAAGGACCCGCACTAATTGCCATGAACTTTTGTCCCCACAATTCAAATGAGACTAAATCGGCATCTCCGGATGGCGTATCGTGGAGTGTGGTTACATTCGTAATGCTCGAGTTCGGAAAAACGGAAGTATAAAACTCTGCCGCTTCTTTCGCCTCCTTGTCATACCATAAATGCGGAACGATGTTTTGATTCGTTTTTGTCATTTCATTGCACCCCTTTTGTATTTATTATTTATTCTACCCATATCACTTTGGTTTTCCTTGTATTTTGTTAAAAACTAACACCGTTATTACCTATGCCCATCTATTCGTGCTTGTTTATATCCATAAAAAGCACAGGTACCATTCATAGTAGGGTCTTTAACCTCGAATCCACATTTTTGATAGAAACTAAAATTAGTAGCTGAAGTGTGAGCAAACCAATCCCCATGTGGGAGTTTTTGAACACAAAGTTCAACCAGCTTCTTACCTATTCCTCTTCCACGATAATCCGATAAAACAACTAAATCCATAATAGTAGCTGCCATTATTTTGTCTGAAATGACACGAACCATACCAATCATTTGTTCCTGATCCCACACTGTAAATGCCCATGTAGAGTTTCGAAATATCAACGAAAATTTTTCTTTTTGCCAATTTGGAGTATTTTTCACCCATCCGGCATCTTAAAAAGGGCTTCAACATTGTCTGCAGGAACACCTTCTGTACCTTCCTTAATTATGAAACCATTAAAATACTGATACACCTCAAACACCCCCCATTTTAAAAAATCTAAGATATAACACACTTTAGTATAAATACTTAATAGTTCAACTAAATTGAGTATTTTCCTTCTATTCCCATAAAAAAAGACGATCTATCAAGATCGCCTTTTGTGAAAAAACTAGTTTCCTTATTTGTTTAATAATTGGAGCAAATAATAGAACCCATATTTAATGGTTCTAGTTCTGATTCCTTGACGTGAACCAGCTAATTGTAATGGATATACCTCTGTAGGTTGGTCTAAATAGGAGATCCCGATATATACCGTACCTACCGGTTTCCCTTCCGATTCACTTGGTCCCGCTACACCAGTAAAACTTATCCCTATATCGGAATTTAGGAGCTTCCTCACGTTCTCAGCAAGCTGTAGGGCTGTTGAACGACTAACAGCCCCTTCGGTATCAAGAGTTTCCTTCTTCACATGTAGCACATGTTCCTTCACTTCATTTGTATAGCAAACAACTCCACCCTTCACAACTGCTGAAGAGCCGGCTAAATTAGTTAATTCTTCCGCGAACAAGCCACCTGTTAAACTTTCAGCACTCGCTATCGTTAGCCCAGACGCTTTTAGTTTATTCATAAGTTCATTTACTAGTGAAGTCGAGTTATAGCCATATAAGAACTTGCCTACTCGCTTCAGGATTTGTGCCTCGGTATCATCTAATAATCTATTTGCAACGTCAAGAGAGCTGTGCTTAGCTGTTAAACGAAGGGTAACTTCGCCATCACTTGCCAATGGTGCAATCGTAGGGTTTGTTTGTTTATCAATTAAATCTTCAATCTCTGTTTCAAGCTGCGATTCCCCAATACCAAAGAAACGCAAAACTCTAGATTCAATTCGTTCAACAACACCTAATGCTTTTAATAAGAAAGGTGCACCGTATGTAAGGAACATTGGATTAAGCTCTTTAGGGGGACCTGGAAAAAGCATGTACGTGATTTTATCGACTTCTAGTCCCATTCCAGGTGCCATTCCATGATCGTTAGGAAGGATTTCAGAGCCCTCGAGGACAAGAGCTTGCTTTTTATTATTCTCAGTCATATGGCGATTTGTTTTCTTAAAGAAATCTTCAATACTACGTAGGGCTGTTTCATCAAATACAAGCTGTCTTCCTAAAACCCTTGCAATCGTTTCTTTTGTTAAATCATCCTTTGTTGGACCCAATCCGCCGGTAAAAATAATTAAATCGGAACGTGATTGTGCTATTTTAATCACTTTCTCTAAACGTTCGGAATTGTCACCAACAACTGTGTGGAAGTAAACATTAATTCCAAGCTCAGCAAGCTGTTTGGAGAGAAATTGTGCATTGGTATTTGCAATTTGACCCAAAAGGAGTTCAGAGCCTACAGCAATTATTTCAGCATTCATTTAAGAATCTCACCATCCTATTTGGAGTTTGCAAAAACCCCTTTATTTTTCGCGAAGTAATCCCATCCTGAAACAATCGTAAATATGACGGCAACCCAGAGCGCAATCATATCAAAAGGAATGGATAGAAATTCAAACGGCCAATTATGTAACAATAATGCAGAAACAGCTACAACTTGAGCCCACATTTTTATCTTTCCTAGCATTTTCGCAGCTGAAACCTCTCCACCCTCTGCTAATAAAAGACGTAAGCCAGTAACCGCGAACTCTCTACTTATGATAATAACAACCATCCAGGCTGGTGCTAAGCCAAACTCGACTAAACTGACCAACGCTGCGGATACTAGAAGCTTGTCTGCAAGTGGGTCTAAAAACTTTCCAAGGTTTGTTACTAAATTATGCTTCCTTGCTAAGTGACCATCAATCCAATCTGTACTAGAAGCCACAATAAAAATAATTGCACCGACTAAATGTGAAACGGGAATGGACATTGAGCCGATCGAAACATCGCCCCATCCAAACGGAACAAACATAATAATTAAAAATAATGGAATTAGACAAATTCTTGCCACTGTAATTTTATTTGGTAAATTCAAAATTCATACCTCCAACATGTACTAAATATCTATAATAGTGATAATAACACTTATACGAAACAAAAAGCCATCATAATGATGACTTTTTGTTATTCCTCGGTTCCTGGAGTGTACTTTAACGTAATGATTTGACGAACAATTTGTCCGGTGTCAAATGGGTACGTAAAAGGTTCACCATTAATTTCTACTGTGAGATCCGAAGACCTACCAACTGTTAAAATCACTTCTGATTGATTTGTTAAATCAACCTCTTTTGTTGCACCATTTGCAATTGTTTCGTATATAAACCTTTCATTTTGAGGATTTTGCAACGTTACCCATGATTGGCCAGCTTCGGTAGCAGTAACTTTAACCTTAAATGAATCCGTATTCTTCAACTCATAAGTTGCGGTACTATTGCGTTTTTCAATTTCGACTAGCTCTTGCGCTGGAGTCTCTTCGACTGGTGTCTCTTCTTGGGCAGGGGCATTATCCGTTTCACCGGCTACCTGTTCTTCTTCGTTCGGTTTTTCATTTTTCTCATCCTGAACAGGAGGTGGATCTTTTGATTCATCATATTCGGTTTCCTGACTCTCAAGTTTTGTCTCCGGTTCCTCAGCAACATCTTTTTTGGATACAAACCAATAGATCGTCATCGCTCCACCAAGTAGGAAAAGAGCTAATATAATGATTGGCACCTTATCTATGATTTTTGAACTTGTCGTAGAAATTTGTTTTCTCGATTGCACTCTAGAAATTTGTTCAGGAATATCATCATTATATGTACCAGGAATTTCCGACTTAAATTCCTCAAATAATTGCTCAGGATTTAGCCCGACTGCTTCTGCATATTGTTTAATGAATGCACGGACGTAGAATTTACCTGGCATGACGGAGTAATTTCCCTCTTCAATACCAACCAAATATCTTTTTTGGATTTTCGTTATTTGCTGTAAATCATCCAAACTTAAACTTTTTTGTTCTCTTGCTTCTTTAAGTCGAGAACCTAATTCAGTCATTTTATTCACCTACCAACTCTCGGATACCTATTCACATATTCGCGTTCATAATACTAGCATTTTTATCCTTCACAGTAAAGGTATTGCTAGTATATTTACATAAAAATTAAAAATCAAAACCTGAAAAATTAGTCTCAGAAAACTGTTGGTATTCCATATCATATGTAATTTCTTCTTCAGGTTCATTTCGAAGTTCAATGATATAATCAAAATCCTTTAATGTATACTCGGTATTACGGACAAATATATCAGGATGCTCCACCAATTTAACTGCAGGAAGTCTCATGATCTCCCTAACTAACTGTAAATGTTTTTCAGTTGCACGCTTTGTAGAAACTATACCATCGATTATAAAAAGATTATCGACGTTATACTCATCATGAATTAACTCATTCCTCATTGTTTGCTTTAATAAAGTCGAGGATACAAACAACCATTTTTTATGCGCACAAACACTTGCAGCCACGACAGATTCGGTTTTACCTACTCTTGGCATTCCACGTATTCCAATCAGCTTATGCCCCTCCTGCTTAAAGAGCTCGGCCATGAAATCAACAAGAAGCCCTAATTCATCCCGAGTAAACCGGAATGTTTTCTTATCATCTGCATCGCGCTGTATATATCGTCCATGTCTTACCGCAAGCTTATCACGAAGCTTAGGTTCCCTAAGCTTTGTAACGGTTATCGTGTCCATTGTATGTAAAATTGATTCAAGTCTTTCAATTTGCTCTTTATTATCACTTAATAAAAGCATTCCCCTTCTACGATCGTCTACACCATTTATTGTGACAATATTTATCGAAAGCATTCCTAATAAAGAAGATATATCCCCAAGTAGTCCTGGGCGATTTTTTGCAATTTCATATTCCAAATACCACTCTTTTTTCTCCAAAATATATCCCAGCCCCTCGCTTGGTGTTTATCATTTCCAATTGTGAAACTGTGCATCACTTTTATTATAAACTAATCAATTCACATTTTATAGAGGGGTAAAAAAATAAAAAAGAGAGGAAAGTCCTCTCTCATTTTAAAAACACTGCGTAACCTATTGAACAAGCTTCACCATTACGTTGGCAATTGCTTGTTGCTCCTCTTCAGAAGCAACTGTCCAAAGGTCTCTTAATACTTTTTCTTGAGCATTTTTCGGCTCTACTTCACTTGCAAGGTAATCACCTAGTTGATGAGCCATATCATTGATCACATTTTGATCCATTCCCTCAGATTTAGCATGCTGCAAGCGATCACCTAAAAAATTTTTCCAATCCTCAAAATTGTCTAGTACTGACATAAGTGACCCTCCTTATTAGGTTATTACAATGTTAGTTTGTCGTTTGTTGTGTTATTTATTCGTAAATAATGAATGCTAAAATAAAGTTAACAATGCCAACCACCATTGACGGACAACACTTGACCAGTAATATAAGAAGCTTTATTCGAAAGTAGAAAAGCAACCGCATTTGCGACCTCACTTGGTTCTCCAATTCTACCCATCGGAATTTCTTCGCTAATGCCTTCGATATCTTCTGGAGTAAATTCCTTAAGCATGTTTGTATCAATCGCGCCTGGTGCAACAGCATTAACTCTAATGCCACTAAGCGCAACTTCCTTTGCTAAAGCTTTTACAAATGAGATTTGCCCACCCTTTACCATAGAATAAAGCACTTCACAGGAGGCACCCGTGATCCCCCAAATCGAGGATACGACGATGATATTTCCACTTTTTTTTGTGATCATGTTTGGAAGTAATGCTCTTGTTAACATATACGGTGTACTCACATGAAGCTGTACCATTTGTTCTACTGTCTTTTCGTCAAAATCAGTCATAAGTCCAAACACACTCTTACCGGAATTATGAATAATTGCATCAATTGGATGTTGAATTTGGTTAACTAAATGGTTCACACCGTTTGGCAAACTTAAATCTGCCTGAATCAGGAATGTTTCCACACCTTTGGAAGCTAATTCCTCTGCACTTTTTTTTATAGATTGTTCATTTTCATGGTAGTGAAGGTATAACGAATAGCCAAGACCGGCAATTTCTTTTGCAATGGCACTTCCAATTCCCCCACTCGCACCTGTCACTAATGCATATTTTTTCATTACTCATTTCCCCTTAAAAAAGCATCCTTCACAAAAGGATGCTTTTTTGTGCTTACGTATTTTTAGGTACAACCTGGCACTCAGTCATTCGAATTTCATCAAAGAATTCGTTTACCGTGTTTGTTATATCATCGACTGTTAAATTTTCCATCATTGGAACGACATCGAATAAATTCATTTCATTAAATGCATACCTTGTAAATTGATTTGCAATATAATCAGGTGAATTTAAAGAGCGTAAAAACGCCCCAATCTTTTTCTTTTTGACACGTTCCAGTTCTTCTGATGTGATTCCTTCGTTTTTACTGGAATACATAATATTTCTAATTTTGGATGATAATTCATCAGGGTTAGGTGTATCACCACCAACGACTGCAAAACCAAACCCTTGTTCTTCCGTATAATCATACGTAAATGTGTCATCAATTAAGCCCTCATCATATAATTCCTGATAATGCTTCGAGCTTTTGCCAAACAGCCAATCCAGTATAATTGTTAAAGATAATTCTTGTTTAAGTAATTGATCGCTCTTACGTGACGGATTTAAAGCTTTTACACCCACCATGCATTTGGAGGATTGAACATTCATTTTTAGTACTTTTTTCTTTTCATTAACTTCAATTGGTTCATCTTCAAAATGGCGCTTAATTTCTGGCTGATCCTTGTAATCCTTTTGTGCTTGGTTTGAACGAATTTGATCCATTATTTTTTCCGGATTAATTGAACCAACAACAAATAAAACCATATTGCTCGGGTGATAGAAGGTTTCGTAACATTCATAAAGCATATCTTTTGTTATTTTGGCGATGGAATCAATTGTTCCTGCAATGTCGATTCGTACCGGATGATTTTTATACATATTTTCAATGACACCAAAATATAGTCGCCAATCAGGATTGTCATCGTACATTGTAATTTCTTGACCAATAATTCCCTTTTCTTTTTCTACCGTTTTTTCAGTAAAATAAGGACTTTGAACAAAGTCAATCAATGTCTTAAGATTCAATTCGACATTGGATGTGCTTGAAAAAAGATAAGCAGTTCTGGTAAATGAAGTAAACGCATTGGCCGATGCACCCTGTTTACTAAAATCTTGGAATACATCGCCATCTTCTTTTTCAAAAAGCTTATGCTCCAAAAAATGAGCAATTCCATCAGGTACATGAACAAACTCATCCTTACCTAATGGTACAAATTGATTATCCACTGAACCGTAATTTGTAGTGAATGTAGCATAAGTTTTGTTAAATCCCTTTTTAGGAAGGATATAGACATTTAGCCCATTTTCAAGCTTCTCATGAAAAAGAACCTCTTGAAGTTGATCAAATGCGATTTTTTCCATTACCTGCCTCCCTCCAATCCTGTAAGGAAGTAGATGGTATCAAGTTCAATTTTTTTTGCCACATTGACTACTTCCTCCTTCGTTACAGCTTCAATTCCAGAAATCCAATCGTCAAGCTTTCTTGGTTTTGGAGAAACAACATTATGATACAGGACCTCCGCAATTCCTCGAGACGTATCAATGGTTTCAAGCAGTTGATTCTTGATGACAGCTTTTGTTTGAGTCATAATTTCATCTGTGAAATCACCATCGATCATCGCTTGCATTTGTTCCTTTATAATGGTTACAGCACGATCAAAATTAGAAACATCGATTCCAGACATCACCATTAATAAACCTTTGTGACTTTCTACCCTTGATGCAGCATAATAGGCCAAGCTTTCTTTTTCACGTACATTAATAAATAACTTTGAATGCGAAAATCCACCAAATATCCCGTTGAATACTTGAAGGGCATCATAATCAGGATCACTATAGGTTGTATTTGTTCGATAGCCAATATTTAGCTTCCCTTGTTTAACATCTTGTTTTTCAATGACTTCATTGACTTTTACGACCTGTTTTGCTTCCTTTTCTGTATATGGACGCTTGTTTCGATCCGTAAATACAAACGCTGAAGAAACAGCTTCCTTTACCTTATCGGGTTCAATATTACCAATGATATATAAGTCCATCTCATCTTCTTCGATTACTTTTTGATAATAATCGTATAAGGATTGTGCTGAAATTTGATCAATGTCTTCAATTCTTCCGTTTACGTGAAGATGATAAGGTTCATCCTTACACATTTCTTCAACTAAGCGTAAGTTTGAATACCTCATTTTATCATCATTAACGGCTTGAATACGTTGCTTAAGGCTACGTTTCTCTTTTTCCACGATTCCACTCTTAAAAGCTCCATTTTCAGTGACAGGAGAAAGGACAATCTCTTGTAACAATGCAATCGCTTTATCAAGGAGTGGTGTTTGATCTTTTAAGAATATTTCATTCGCAATTTCAACAAAAAATGTAATAATGTGATTTTCACCTTTTTTAGCTAAATCCACATACAATACAGCTCCATATAATTCATCTAAATAAGAGCGTAAACTAGTTGTTGAGGGATAGCTAGGTGTTTCACTTTGTAAGACATACGGGAGCAATGCCCTCTGGGTTACGTATTCCTCCAGAAGCGGGGCTTTCATTCTTAATACAATGGTATTCGTTTTAAATTTATCTGTTTTAATTGTGTGGAGTGTCAAACCATTTAATTTATGTTCAGATTCGTCCAATAAAAACATGTAAACATAGCCTCCTTTTTAAGTCATAACAAAACCATATATGGCTATTTTTCAACTAAAACCATTTAATTAGTCTTAAAATCACTATAACCTCATATTAGCAATAATTTCAAGTTTTGGTCCAAAAATTTCCTACAAAAAAAGGAATGGCTTTTCAGCCATTCCTTTTAGAAATAATATTATCGTTTACCTGAATCAAATGGTTCTCCAGCAGCCTTAGGTGCTTGTGAAGATTTAGAAAATAGAACCAATGCAATTAAAGTAACCACATAAGGGAAAATCTTTAAGAGAATTGGTGGAACTACTGCAAGCTCTGGAATAACCTGTGAAACGTTGGCAACAGTACTTGCGAAACCAAAGAACAAGGTCGCTCCTAAAATGCCAAGTGGCTTCCATTGTCCGAAGATTAATGACGCTAAGGCCAAGAATCCCAAACCAGATACGTTTCCAGTAAATTCACCTGCATATGTCACAATAATAAGTCCTCCACCTAAACCTGAGAAGGCGCCTGAAAGTATAACTCCAAGGTAGCGGATACCTTTTACATTAACACCTGCAGCTTCTGCAGCTTGTGGAAATTCGCCACAAGAACGTAACCGAAGGCCTATTTTTGTTTTAAATAATACAAATGCACTAAATAATAGAACTAGCAAGATAAACCAAGTTGTTGCATATGTTTTTGTGAAAAACAAATCCCCGATAACAGGAATTGAAGCCAGGCCAGGAACATCAAATGGGGCAAAACCACTAGTAATACGGATATTTCCACTACCTGTAATATTTCTTGCTAAGAATACCGTTAATGCACCGGCTATCATATTAATTGCAGTACCACTAATAATTTGATCGGCATTTAAGTTAATACTTGCGAATGCATGTAATAGAGAAAAGAGGATCCCTACAACGACTGCTGCGAGTAAGCCAATCCATAATACTAAACTATGATTTGCTATTACTCCTTGAAGATAATAAATGGTGAGTGAACCAGCAAAAGCGCCAAAAATCATTAGACCGTCTAACCCGATGTTGACAACACCACTTCGTTCACTAAATAATCCTCCAAGCGCTGTAATAAGAAGAGGGATTGTAAATACGATTGCATATGGAAAGATCTGTTCAATTATAGCCCACATATTACGCTTCCTCCTTTTTTACAGCTTTACTTTTTGAATTATTTCGGCGCTTCATGAATTTATTCAATAAACGTTCGATTAAAATACTAGTAGCAGCGAAATAAATAATAATCGCAATAATTGTGTTTGCAATTTCTGGTGGAATTTCTGTCATCGCATTCATAAAACCTGTTCCAGAATAAAGGATTCCAAAGAATACAGCAGCAAAGAATACACCAATCGGATTGTTAGCTCCTAATAAAGCTACAGCAATTCCATCAAAGCCTTGGGACGGTAAAATTCCAATTTGCATGCTCGTTGCATTTCCTGTGTACATCGCAACACCTGCTAGTCCTGCTAATCCACCTGAAATGAGCATGGATAATACAATATTTGAATTTACTCGCATCCCTGCAAATTCAGCAGCATGGCGGTTAAACCCTACCGCTTTTAATTCAAAACCTAAAGTTGTTTTATTAATGATAAAACTAACAATAATAACCGCAATAATACCTAAGAACAAACCAAGATTAATATAGGAGCCTTGGAACATTTCAGTTAAAAATGGTACGCGTAATGTTGCTTCATCTGCTAATTTTCTAGATTCTGTTTCTAGAAATTCACCTTTAAAATATCCAGGTACAACATAATACACAGTCCAATAAGCAACCCAGTTCATCATGATTGTTGAAACAACCTCATGTACATTAAATCTGGCTTTAAGCAATCCAGGAATAAACGCCCAAAGAGCTCCACCAAGAAAACCGCATAAAATCATAACGAGTAGGAGAATTGGTCTTGACCAGTCAAATGTTAAACCAATAGCAGTCGCAACAAGGCCACCAATTAGCATCTGGCCAGAAGCTCCGATATTAAATAAACCTGTACGGAATGCAAAAGCAACTGATAAACCAGTAAAGATTAAGGGTGATGCTGTAGCTAAAGTATCACCTATTCTCGAGATGTTTTTTAAACCTCCCTGGAACAAGTAACCATACCCTTCAAAGGGATTGCTTCCAATGAAAAGCATTAAGATTCCGCCAGCGATTAAACCTAAAAGCACGGCAATCAATGAAACAATTGTGGTTCTCATACACTTCTCTCCTTACCTACACCAGCCATCATAAGGCCAACCTCATTTTCATTTGTTTCAGAGGCATTGACAACCCCAATGAGCTCCCCATTATTTATGATGGCAATGCGATCAGATAACTGCAATACTTCATCTAGTTCCAGTGAAATTAAAAGTACTGCTTTACCTTTATCACGGTGCTCAATCAACCGTTTATGGATATATTCAATTGACCCTACATCAAGGCCGCGGGTTGGTTGGACTGCAACAAGCAAGTCAGGATCTAATTCAAGTTCACGTCCAATAATTGCTTTTTGTTGGTTACCGCCAGATAAGGTTCTTGCTATAGAAACTTCGCCTTCACCTGAACGCACATCAAAATTTTCTAAGATTTTCTTTGCATATTCTTTCATTGCAGAAAATTTTAATAGACCATGCTTTGAAAATGGTGGTTTATTATAAACCTCTAAGACCATATTGGATTGGAGCGTGTAATCTAAAACAAGGCCACGTTTTTGTCGATCTTCAGGAATATGGGCAATCCCTTTATCAATCCTTTTACGAACCGATAGAGACGTAATATCTTCTCCATTTAATAAAACTCTACCTGATTCAGCCTTACGAAGACCTGTTATCGCTTCAACTAGCTCCGATTGACCATTTCCCTCTACACCAGCGATTCCGACAATTTCTCCTTTTTGTACGGATAGAGAAAAGTTCTTTAATCCTAAAACTTTTCGATTATTTTTTACAGAAAGAGAATCTATTTCTAAAACCACTTCACCTGGTTTACTTTCTTCTTTATCTACATTAAAGGAAACATGACGACCTACCATCATTTCTGCTAAGCTTGCTTCACTTGTTTCGGCCACATTCACTGTTCCAATGTATTTTCCACGACGAATAACTGTACAGCGGTCTGCGACAGCTTTTATTTCCTTCAATTTATGTGTAATGATGATGATAGATTTTCCTTCTTTAATCAAATTACGCATAATTTTCATTAATTCATCTATTTCGTTTGGTGTTAATACAGCTGTAGGCTCATCAAATATGAGCACATCTGCTTCACGGAAAAGCATTTTCATAATCTCAACCCGCTGCTGCATCCCAACAGAAATGTCTTCTATTTTAGCATGAGGGTCTACATTTAGTCCGTAATATTTAGATAGTTCTTCAATCCGTTTTGCGGCACTATTAATATCAAGAACGACGCCATTCTTAATTGGTTCGCTTCCTAAAATGATATTTTCAGTAACCGTAAAATTATCTACTAGTTTAAAGTGTTGATGCACCATTCCAATACCGAGACGGTTTGCCACATTAGGGTTATTAATATGCACTTGTTCCCCATTTACTTTAATAATTCCTTGCTCAGGCTGATACATACCAAATAAAACACCCATAAGCGTGGACTTTCCTGCCCCATTTTCACCAAGCAGAGCGTGTATCTCTCCCTTTTTTAAAGTGAGAGTGATATTATCATTTGCTACAATACCGGGAAATTCCTTCCTAATATTCAGCATTTCTACAACATATTCCATAGTAGCACTCACCTTTTTTCTAGACTCATATCCTTTTTATTAGGAGTCCCCTTTCCACATCTGAAAAATGTAGAAAGATGTATTTCGTTCACCTTGTAGGTTATATACAAAAGAGACGGATAAAAACCGTCTCTTCTTAAACTAAACTTACTTGATTAAATCGCCTTGTTCACCTGAGACTTTAATATCACCTGATTTAATCTTTTCAAAAATATCTTTAACTTGCTTAACTGTTTCCTCACTTAAGTTTGGATTTTCATCTGGAATACCTACACCATCATTTTTTGCATCGTAGGTTAACGTTTCTCCACCAGGGAATTCTCCATTTAACTCTTTTTCAATTAGTTCTTGAGTTGCGTGAGCAAGCTTCTTCATGGCAGAAGTTAAAGTAATTGATTTTTCACCTTCATAGATTCCTTCAGAATATTGGTCTACGTCAACACCAACCATCCATACTTCTTCTCCTGCTTTTGCACGGTTCTTAGCTTCAGTAAAGGCACCAACACCAACACCACCAGCAGCAGCAAAGATTACGTTTACACCACGATCAAACATTTGTGCAGCAATTTGCTGACCAGCCGCTGAGTTATCAAATGAACCTTGATATACTACGTTGTCTGATTTGATTGTGAAATTTGTTCCTAAGTTTTCATTTGCATAAGCTAAACCTTGTTGGAATCCCCAGTTAAACTTTTGCACAGCTGGAATTTCCATACCACCGATAAATCCTGCTTCTCCTTCTTTTAACTCAAGAGCAGTAGCTACACCAGCTAAGAAACCGGATTCATGTTCAGCAAAAAATACAGCCACAGTGTTGTCAGCGACAGCAGGATTAAAGTCACCACTATGTGGGTTACCATCTAGAATTACAAATTTAGCATCTTCATATTTTGATTGCGCTTGGAATATAGCGGTTTCAAATTTGAACCCAGGTGCTACAATAAATTTATAACCTGCATCGTAAAGATTACCCATTTCCTTTAAGTATTCTGCTTCAGTAGTACCAGCTGGCTTAAGATATTTTGTTTGAATGCCAAGCTCATCTTCCGCAGCCAAGATTCCTTCCCATGTACCTTGGTTAAAGGATTTATCATCAATTGTACCAGCATCCGTAACCATACCTACTTTTAGGTCAGCACCTTTGCCATTTCCTTTACTTGTACCTTCTTCATCTGCGCTTCCACATGCACCTAGTAATGTTCCAGCTGCAAGAAGAAATGCAAGACCTAGACCTGCTTTCTTTTTAAACATGATTTAACCCCCTAAAAAAATTTTAATTAAAACAAATTCTTACTTTAGTATATTTGTTAGTAACGGACTACTTATTCACCTCCTTAAAAAGTGCATTTCTATCACCTTTATAATACACGCTTTCTAACAACATGGAAGGAAAATTTGTCAGCTCTAAAATAATTTTGTGAAAATAATACAGGTTTATCATTTTCGTCGTAATGCATTTGTTTTAATAACAAAAGGGCAGTTTCCGGATCACAATTTAAAATAGGAGAAATGGTCTCATGGTACCCAATCGGTTCAATATGAGTCACAGCATATGTGATTTTTCTTCCTGCTTTTTTCTCTAATAAATCAAAGATAGATTCTTCATGTGAATAGCTAGACGGTAAATTTCTACTAAGTATTTTATCAATACAATACACAACAGGCTCATTGTTTGCTGTACGTACCCGTTCAATCACAGTTATTTCTTCATTTTCCAAACAACTAAATCCCTTAATATCACCATCAGTCGGTCCTTTGACCGTTTTAGACAAAAAGATAGTACCAGGTGACATTCCGGCTTGAATAATCATATCTGTAATACTACTAATTTGCTCAATTCCAGAATTAAAAAGAGGCTTTGCATTAACAAAAGTTCCAACGCCATGCCTTCTAATAATGACATTCTCTTCTTCAAGAATTCGTAATGCTTCTCTTAAAGTTGCTCTGCTAACACCTAATTGTTTTGCTAGGAGAAACTCTGATGGTAGCTTTTCCTTTTCTTTGTAGACTCCGTTATCGATATCAAGTCTAATCTGATCTATCACTTGCAAATACAACGGTCGATTATCTAACTTGATAGTCATCTGCAGTTCCTCCATTTTATGTAAAGTCATCAGACCTCTGATGTTAGACCGATATTAATCCGAGATAACTATATCATTTTTTTTGAAAGAAATAAATAACAATTGCCAAATTTGTCGAAAAAAAAGAAGAGCAATTGCCCTTCTTTTTTGGAAGTTCAATTAAATAGAGTTAACTTCCAACATCTTCATTTTTTGCTGTAACAAGGACCGTTCTTGGTTTGCTACCTTCATATGGACCAACAACACCCCTAAGTTCCATTGCATCGATCAGTCTAGCGGCTCTCGTATATCCAATTCGAAACCTTCTTTGAAGCATCGATACTGACGCTGTTTGCATTTCAATAACAAGTTGAACAGCATCGTCATATAATTCATCATCAACTTCCTCAGTCGTTTCAACTGTGTCTGTAGGAATCATCTCTTCTTGATACTGAGCCTTTTGTTGAGAAATAACAAAATTTACGACCTCTTCTACCTCATCATCTGATAAGAACGCACCTTGTACACGCACAGGCTTTGAGGCTCCTACAGGTAGAAATAGCATATCTCCTCGTCCTAATAGTTTTTCCGCTCCACCCATATCTAGAATTGTTCTAGAGTCGGTTGAGGAAGAAACACTAAATGCAATTCGTGAGGGAATATTAGCTTTAATAACCCCTGTGATTACGTCAACTGAAGGTCGCTGTGTTGCGATAATTAAATGAATTCCAGCAGCACGAGCCATTTGTGCTAATCGTGTGATAGAATCCTCAACATCTGATGAAGCTACCATCATTAAATCTGCTAACTCATCTACAATCACGATAATGTAAGGAAGAGTTGGTTGTTTCGCTTCCTCTTCCATATTGTGACGACGGACATATTCATTGTAGCCCTCAATATTTCTCGTATGGGTATGCGCAAATAACTCATATCTACGTTCCATTTCATTTACAACTTTTTTAAGTGCTTGTGAAGCCTTTTTGGGATCTGTCACAACTGGTGCTAGTAAATGAGGGATTCCGTTGTACACATTTAATTCAACCATTTTCGGATCAATCATCATCATTTTCACTTCATGTGGTTTAGCCCTCATTAGTACACTTGTTATAATGCCATTAATACATACACTCTTACCACTACCCGTAGCACCTGCAACTAGTAAGTGAGGCATTTTATTAAGTTCAGCAAATTTAGCCTCACCTGAGATATCACGTCCTAGCCCAATCAACAACTTAGAATCTGAGCGCTGAGGTTCAATATCCTCTAACACCTCACGAAGTGATACTACTGCTATTTCGGAATTAGGTACCTCAATTCCTACAGCCGATTTACCAGGGATTGGTGCCTCAATCCGAATGTCTTTTGCAGCTAATGCTAGTGCTAGGTCATCACTTAAATTAACAATTTTACTTACTTTTACCCCAACATCAGGGTATACCTCATATTTTGTTACGGCGGGGCCGAGGTGAACCTTTGTCACCTTTGCTTTTACACCAAAGCTATGAAATGTTTTTTCTAGTTTTCTAGCATTTTCATATATATTTTCATGCTCCGCACTTTGACTGGTTTGTTTTGGTGGATGAAGAAGTTCAATAGGTGGTAATTCATAATCTACATTCTCCAGTTCACCTTCAGTAAAGGTAATTGGCATTTTCTCATCATGGTCATCTTCGCTTGCATGATGTTTTTGCTCATGTTTATCGTGTTGAATCTCTTGGTCTTTTGTATATGCCTTATCTGCAAAGTTCGAGATAATCGGCTCAATTGGGATTTCGACCGGTTCATCTTCAACCTGCTCTTCCTGTGAAGCATGAACATCTCGTTTTTGAGTCTCTTTTTTCTTTTTTCGTTTTTCTTTTTTAGGCTGATTTTTTCGTTGCTGTGACCAATTTTTGATATCGTCCACAAATGCAATCCATTGATTCTTAAAAAATGTAAAAACAGGACCAAACATTTTCGCAATGGTATCGTGGAGCGATTTACCGGTAACAAGCACACCACCAATCACAATCAAAAAGACGGAAATTATCTTCGTACCCGCTTCATCAAATAGAAAATACGAGGCAGCAAAGAGGATTGAACCAATCATGCCTCCCCCTAAATCTGTTGTGCTCGTATTTCCATTAACAACCGCCCAAAACATACTCCATGTATTTTTGATAACACTAGGATCCGTGAATTTACCTTCATTTGTTTGCAAATTAAATAATGGAATATGACTTAAAAGGAGCAATGCACTAATGATTAAGTAGACTCCAATCAATTGCCGAGTTATCATTTGCGGCCATGTTCGGTTCCAAATGATATAAATTGAAACGAGTAAAAGCCCGATTAATCCAAGAATATCCCAGTTACCAAGGAAAAATCGAAATAAATAGACTAATCCTGTCCCCACTGTTCCAAGTCTAGCTAAACCAATACATGCTAGAGCTAGCAATAATAAGCCTAGCAATTCATATTTTAGTGTTTTTTTCCACTCATCTTTTCGCTTCGACTGTCTTCGTTTTCGTTTTGCCATACTACACCTACTCTACCTATCAATAAAGGAAAGCAGCCATTTCATGGCTGCCTATGTAATGAAAATCTACTTAAATTATAGCACATTATACCAAACTGGCTCAAAGTCTTATTTTCTGCCCGGGTGAATATCTTCCATCTAGATAGTGCTGAGGGTTTGTGCTCATCACTCTTTCAATCGTATATTCCCCATTTTGAGATTGGCTTACGGCCAAAGGAACCCCATTTAGATCTACATATTTTAATTGATTATCCTCCATTTCGGTGTTAGGATAAATTAATTCCTGCGGCATCATTGTGTATAAAATCATTGGATCATCTGCCCACTTTCGTCTGAAAGATTTTTCTCTTCAATTAACTCGTTTAATTTCTTTAATGCCTGGCCTACCCCACCAATATCATCGATGAGACCATATTCAACAGCTTCGGACCCAATTACATTCGTCCCAATATCTCTTGTCAAATTGCCCTTTGAAAACATCAATTCCTTGAATTTCTCTTCTTTAATGTTTGAGTGACTTATTACAAAATTGACAACACGTTCTTGCATCTTATCAAGATATTCAAACGTCTGTGGCACTCCAATAACAAGACCTGTCAGTCTAACTGGATGGATCGTCATTGTGGCCGTTTCGGCAACAAAAGAATAATCACAGGCCACAGCAATTGGTACACCAATCGAATGCCCTCCTCCTAAAACAATCGAAACAGTCGGCTTAGAGAGTGATGCTAACATTTCAGAAATGGCAAGTCCTGCTTCTACATCTCCTCCAACCGTATTTAAAATAACAAGCAAACCTTCAATTTTCGGATTTTGTTCAATAGCAACAATTTGCGGGATAACGTGTTCATATTTTGTTGTTTTATTTTGCGGTGGCAATTGAATATGACCTTCAATTTGACCGACAATTGTGAGGCAATGGATCTTACTGTCATTTGACATTTGAGGAACGTTCGTTTGTCCTAATTGCTGTATTTTATCTACTAGTGATGAACCCTTCGATTCATTCTTATCGTGATCCCCTTGTGGTTGTTCTTCATTTATGTATTGATTATTACTCATTGTAATCTCCTTTCAACCCATTTACCATTTAGTATAAACACATGACATTATTTCATTCTGTAAATGGTTGAAAGAAAAAAAGCCAACCATAAATAAGATTGGCTTTTTACTATCTATTATGAATTTGAAAGTAAATTTGATAATTGAATTCGTTCTTGCTCACTTAATGGGACAAGTGGCAAGCGAACCGATCCAACATCTAATCCCTTTATCTGAAGAGCTGTTTTTACAGGTACAGGATTTGGAGCTGTGAATAGTCCTTTCATGATTGGTAATAACTTCTGATGATAGTTAGCAGCTTCCGTAATATTACCGGCTAAAAATGCATTCACCATTAGCTGCATTTCATTGCCAATTACATGAGCAGCAACTGACACGACACCTTTAGCACCAACTGAAAGTGCTGGTAAAGTAATACCATCATCTCCACTATATACTGCAAAATCATCCTCGGTTTTTGCTATAATTTCAGTCATAGCCTCTAAACTTCCGCTCGCTTCTTTTACAGCTACGATATTTGGAATCTTAGATAATGTAATAGTGGTTTCAACAGACATATTAATAACCGATCTACCAGGGATATTGTATAGCATAACAGGTAAGTTAGTACTTTCAGCAATCGTTTTAAAGTGTTGATAAAGTCCTTCCTGATTAGGCTTGTTGTAATACGGTACAACTAGCATAATAGCATCAACACCAGCTTCTTGTGCTTTTTTAGTTAACTCCATTGATGCGTACGTATTATTACTGCCTGTTCCAGCGATGACCGGAACTCGACCGTCAACCACTTTTACAACATGACGAAAAAGCGCCACTTTTTCCTCTGACGATAATGTGGGAGATTCACCTGTTGTCCCTGCTACAACAAGTGATTCTGTACCATTATTTATTAAATAATTAATCAGCTGAGTTGTTTTTCCAAAATCGATATTACCTTTATTATCAAATGGTGTCACCATCGCCGTTGAGATTCTTCCAAAATCAATCATGCTTTTACACCTACTCCCATCAATTATGCCCAGTGATTCCAAGACAGCTAGGCTTGATCAAAATTTTAAAAAATATTGTATTGAATAAGAAAGGGACACCTTACAATTGTAAGGATCCCTACTTCTTCCCATTTAATAGTCTATCACTTCTGCTCCAACTGGTCCATCGGATAAATGGAATGCCTTGTGTAGGGCATTAATCGCTTCCTTCATTTCAGTTTCTTTTACAAGTACCCAAATTGTAGAAAGGCTGTCAGCAGATTGTAGAATTTGAATGCCTTTTTCGGAAAGGGCAGTTACGATTCTGGCTGTTACTCCAGGTACCCCGTTCATACCCGCTCCAACTGTCGCTACCTTTGCACATTTTTCGGTCACAAGAGGCTCATATCCCATTTTTTTTAGTTTATTAACTGCACGGGCTGTCATTTCCCCTGAAACGGTGTAAACAACTCCGTTGGGCGTAATATTAAAAAAATCCACGCTAATTTTTTCATTCGCCATAGCCTTAAACACTTCTGTTTGAAGATTGTATTGGCCTTTTTTGGCTTGAACCTTTAATTGCGTAACATTGGTTACATGAGCAATACCTGTGATCAATCTTTCTTTGACTTCAACGACTCTGCGCTTTTCTATTGTTGTTACAAGTGTACCTGGTGCATCACTGTAAGTTGAACGCACCCTAATAGGCACCTTGGCTTCCATCGCAATTTCAACTGCACGTGGGTGGATGACTTTCGCACCCTGGTATGCCATATTTACAATTTCGTTGTATGTGACAACAGATAAAGGCTTTGCATCCCCAACGATGCGTGGGTCCGCGGTCATGACACCTTCTACATCTGTAAAAATATCAATCCATTCTGCTTGCAGTGCAACGCCAAGAGCAGCTGCAGATGTATCACTTCCACCTCTACCTAAAGTCGTAATATCACCTAATTTAGAGATGCCTTGAAAGCCTGTGACGACTACTACGTCATGTTCTTCAAGCGTTTGAAGTAATCTTTCACACTTCATTTCAGTAATTCGTGCATTTGTATGATCATTATTTGTACGGAAGCCAGCCTGACCTCCGTTTAAGGCAGCTGTAGAGATTCCGGATTGATTTAACATATTGGTAAAAACAACACTTGAAATAATCTCACCGCAGGACACTAACATATCCATTTCCCTACCGCTGATACTGGAGTTTTGATCCCCGACTAAGCTTAACAGTGTATCTGTAGCATATGGGTCACCCATGCGCCCCATAGCAGATACAACGACAACTACTTTATATCCATCTGAAATAGCACTTGCAATATGGTTTCTTGCTCTTTCACGAGATTCCTCATCTCGAACTGAGGTTCCGCCAAATTTTTGTACAACAATATTCATGAAACCACCTCATGTTTGGTTGAACGGATTATTTTGCAACTAAACCTAGCTTTAATAGACTGCCAGCAATCTGAACTGAGTTCCATGCAGCACCTTTTAATAGGTTGTCAGATACTACCCACATGTGGAATCCATTATCTTGGTCTAAGTCTTTTCTAATTCTTCCTACGAATACATCTTTTTTACCAACTGCATGAATCGGCATTGGATATACTTGCTCAGCAGGATTGTCCTCTAATACTACACCTGGTGCAGATGCTAATAAATCCTTTACGTCCTGTGCAGAAACTCCATTTTGAGCTGTTTCAAAATAAACAGATTCAGAATGCCCAGTTTCAACTGGTAAACGAACGCAAGTAGCAGCAACAGGTAGTTCTGGTAAATGCATGATCTTCTTTGTTTCGTTAATCATTTTCATCTCTTCAAAAGTAAAGCCATTATCCTCGAATTTATCAATTTGTGGAATCGCATTAAAGGCGATTTGATAATGCTTTTTGTCCCCTTTTACTGGTAAAACCTGTGGAGTGAATTCATTTCCTTCAATGATGTCCTTAGTCTGCTCTTTCATTTCTGTGATGGCAGCTACACCAGAACCTGAAACTGCTTGATACGTTGAAACAATAACCTTTGATAATCCAAAGGTTTTACGAATTGGCTCTAAGGCTACAACCATTTGAATGGTTGAACAGTTTGGATTTGCGATAATACCATTGTGATGAAGAAGGTCATTTTCGTTAACTTCTGGAACAACCAGTGGTACATTTTCATCCATTCTAAAAGCACTTGTGTTATCTACAACAATCGCACCACGTTTTACAGCTTCTGGAGCTAGCTCTTTCGAAACGCCACCACCTGCACTAAACAAGGCAATATCAACACCTTCAAATTTTTCTGGTGTTGCAACCTCCACGATCACTTCTTTACCTTTATACGTAATCTTTTTACCAGCAGACCGCTCTGATGATAATAAAGTTAGTTTTGTTAATGGAAAATTTGTTTCTTCAAGTGTTTTGATAATTTGCATTCCTACTGCACCTGTAGCGCCTACAACCGCAACATGCAATTCTTTTTCTACTGTCATTTGATACATTCCCCTTCCTAGAATTACTAGAACGTCTAATTTACGTTTAATGATTTTTATTTTACCACATACAAGTACTAAAGGAGAGAAGAATTTTCATTCTTTCCCCTTTATTATGAAAATTTTATTATTTTTCGTCGTCACGGAATCTTTCAACAAGTACCGGCTGTAACTGTTTTCCCTCAATTGCGGCTGCAACAGTATCCTTAAGCATGGTCATACGGGCAACCATCGAATTAGGTTTCTTTTCCGGATCATCCTGCCCATATGGGATAAAATAAATATTTTTTGTTGCCATTAGTCTCATAAGGTTAACACCATTTAAGCCTAAAGCATCATTCGTTGAAATCCCTAAAACAACGGGACGTTGATTACGTAATGTTGCCTTCGCAGCCATTAAGACAGGAGAATCCGTTAAAGCATTAGCGAATTTACTCATTGAATTCCCTGTGAGCGGTGCAATGACCATGCAATCCAGAGGCATTTTAGGACCTAATGGTTCTGCTTTTACAATCGAATCAATGACCTGATTACCTGTTGCTTTTTCAATTCTTTCAATCCAGTCTGCCCCTTCTCCGAACCGGGTATTTGTCGACTGTACAGTCCATGATACAACAGGAATTACATCAGCACCCTCATTGACAAGTCTTATAATTTCAGGCATTACTGCATCATACGTGCAATGGGATCCTGTAACACCAAATCCGATTCTTTTACCTTTTAATGAAGTCATATTATTCGTTCTCCTCTCTTTGTTGTAATAACTCAAGAAGTAGTTGTGATAATACATTCGCAACGATCTGTCCAGCGGTCTTTGGGGCAACAATACCCGGCAATCCTGGTGCTAATAATGCTTTAATTCCTCTCTTTTCTGCATATCTAAAATCAGTTCCCCCTGGTTTTGATGCTAAATCAACAATCAACGTGTGGGCTGGCATTTTTGAAATAATACTTGCGGTAACAATTAATTTAGGAATGGTATTAATACAAACATCGATATCCTTAACCTCTTCAGCCAGATTAGAGAGCTGAAAAGGAGTTAATCCCATTTCTGTAATTCTTGCAATATGCTCTGTTTTTCTGGCACCTACTTTTACATGTGCCCCTAATGCAGCAAAACTTCTTGCCACACTCATTCCAACCCTTCCTAGTCCGAGTACCGCAACGTTCGAATTATGAATCGTAATATCCGTATGCTGGATAACCATCATAATGGTACCTTCAACCGTGGGAATCGAATTATAAATTGCAACATCATCTCTTTCAAATAAACGTACTAATTCTCGATTTGTTGCATTTGTGATACCATCTAAAAAAGTGTTGCTTATTCCCGAAAAAACAACACAGTGTTCAGGTGTTTGTGATAGGATTTCTTCTGTTAAGACCACCGTTTCATTTGAAAAAATCGTTTCAACCTCACCTTCACTGTTTGTGCCAGATACCGGCAAAATTATAGCATCTATATCTGTAAAGTCGATTTCGTCTAATCGTTCTTTTGAGGCCCCTGTAAATCCATGATCTAATTGATCAAATCCAATTAAAGATAGCCTTGCATCTAATTCAATTAGTTTACGAATCACTTCTAACTGTCGTGCATCTCCACCAATGATTGCTATATGCATATCGGTTAACATACGCTTTATCACCTTCTTTTTCCTAAAATGAAATCGAATGAAAGTGAGAATTGTTGAATGCCTCACATCAGGAAACTTCGACTTCTTGTTCCTATACTTTTGAAGGAGGATAACCCTCAAAGGCTTTTGATAAAATCACCATAACTTTATCTACTCCACCATACTATGAGCCATCGTAAAAATAGGTGAATGAACAAGATTAAATTTGCTCACCATAACATTTTTTTCGAGGAATAAAAAAAACCCACGGAATACCGTGGATTTAACTTTTCTCTATTCAATTTCCTCTGATCCATTTTCTTCTGGCATATCAATGATGATCATATCTGTTCCGATTTTACGAATATGTTGCCACGACACACGAACTTCATTTCCTTGCTTTTTGAAACCGAACCATTTTAAAGAAGGAATAATAAGCGCCTTAATTTGACCTGTTCTTTCATCAATTTCTAAATCGGTTTGACCTAAAACACCCAATCTTTCAGCACGTTTGACATCAACAATTTCTTTCCCACTTAGTTCACTCAACCTCAAAAGTGACCACCCCTTCAATGTCCTTTGTACATTCTATGGAGTAGTCCACTTTTTTAGAAGTAAATTCAGTTTGAAAGCTTAATTGGTAAATCATCAGTAGGACTAATTAACGCTAGTGAAAAATCATCGGTGAATATTTGTTTTCCCATTGCATTCACACTATTTTCATTTACTGCATTAATTTCGTCTATAATTTGATCAAGACTCTTATGTGCTTTTAATAATAATTCATTTTTACCGTTACGGCTCATCCGGCTATTTGTACTTTCAAGGCTAAGCATCAGGCTACCTTTCATTTGTTCCTTGCTATTCTTTAATTCTTTTTCAGTAATACCCTCAGCTTTCAGCTTTGCTAACGTTTCCTGAATCGTTTCAAATAAAAGATTCAATTGTTTGCTACCTGTTCCCCCGTAGATTGTCACCATTCCTGTATCCTTATAAGAAGAATGATAGGAGAAAACAGAATAAGCAAGGCCTCTTTGCTCACGAACTTCTTGGAAAAGTCGACTGCTCATGCTTCCTCCAAGAATATTATTTAACACAATTAAATCATATACATCTTTATCCCCAATTTGTAATCCATTAAAGCCTAAGCAGAGATGGGCTTGTTCAGTTTCTTTTTTACGTGTGATTTTATTTGTATGGAATGATGGCTTTTGGAGCTCCTGTTTTGTTTGATTACCAGAATAACTACCAAAATACGATTCAACTTCAGAAATAAAGTTTTCTTCAATATTACCTGCAATTGATACAACCACTTTATCCGGTGTATACATTTCATTCATATATTGACGAAGCTTATCACCATTAAAGCTTTCCAACGTCTCTTCCGTGCCGAGTATCGGATAACCTAAAGGATGGTTCTCATAACTCGCTTTACTTAATATGTCATGGACGATATCATCAGGCGTATCTTCGTACATTTTGATTTCTTCCAAGACGACATTTTTTTCTTTTTTCAATTCTTCTTCATCAAAGGTTGAATGAAAAAACATATCAGCTAGGACATCTAATGCAAATTTTGCATGTTCATCTAACACCTTTGCATAGTAACAGGTATATTCCTTAGATGTGAAAGCATTTACCTGTCCACCTATGCTATCAAAAGACTCTGCAATTTCTCTAGCAGTCCTTGTTTTTGTTCCTTTGAAAAACATGTGCTCTAGAAAATGTGAAATCCCGTTGTTTTCCGGGTTTTCATTTCGTGACCCTGTCCCAATCCAGACGCCTATTGCAACTGATCGAACAGTTGGGATGTTTTCTAATACGATTCTTACACCATTTTGACAAGTATATTTTTTGATCAAGGCTGTATTCCTCCTGTTCTAAAAACAACGGATTACTTTTTCTTTAGTATGATTCGTTCTTCGTTTAATAATGTAGAAACATTGTCGATTACAAGTTCTTTTTGTTTAATTGATAGAATTAATCTTTCAAGGCTTTGAGCAGTTGGTGATGTCGGATGCATTAAAACCATGGCTCCAGGGTGGATTTTACCCATTACTCTTTGGACCAAAACATGTGGTTGTGGACGCTGCCAATCAATTGTATCAACACTCCACATAATTGTTTTCATACCCAGCTCATCCGCTATTGTAACAACTTCGTCACGGTAACTTCCACTTGGAGGAGCAAAAAGGGTCGGCTTTATACCAGTTGCTGCCTCTATGACCTGATTTGTTTTGATTAATTGTTCCCTCACAAGCTCAGATGATAATTTTTTCATATCGGGATGTGTATAAGAATGATTGCCAACCTCATGGCCAGCGTCTACAATCATTTTTGCTAAATCTGGATTTTCCTTAACCCATCTTCCTTCTAAGAAAAAAGTTGCTTTTACATTATGTTTTTTTAGGGTCTCAAGCATATCTGGAATATATTCATTCCCCCATGCTACATTGATTAAAAATGAAACAATCGGTTTGTTCGGATTCCCACGATAAATAGCGGATGTAGGTAAATCCTCTAAATGAACCTTTGGTGAAATCTGCTTAAACACAAGCTTGTTCTCATCAAAATCCCAATTTTTTTTCATCTTTTCATATGAAGCTTGAATGTCCACTTCAAGGCCATTTAAGCCAGGAGTTGCTTTCCAAACAGGGTCTATTTTAGCATCTTCAGCTGGAATACTATACTCAATTGCCCTTTTTTCAATTTCATTTAAAAGCTGATCACCTTTACTAACAGGGATTGCGTCAGCACTCTCTTTTAATCCCTTCACGTAATCATTTGTATATGGATTATGTAATGAACCAATGGAAATCAATAAAATACAAATAAAAACTAAAAATTGTATGTACTGTTTTTTCATAGCTATCCCCCTCTTTACTAGAAAATATGTAAAGGAGGGACAAGGTAGAACTCAAATCGAAAATTTAAAGGAACTGTTAAAAAACCTAAAAAGCCCGGTTTACCAGGCTTTCGAATTGTGTATTATTGTTGTTGTTGTTCTTTTTCCTTTTGTTCACGTAAAACAGCTTTTCTAGATAAGTTTACACGGCCTTGTTTATCAATTTCTGTTACTTTGACAAGGATTTCATCCCCGATAGCGACAACATCCTCAACTTTTCCAACTCGTTCTTCAGCAAGTTCAGAAATATGAACAAGTCCATCCTTACCACTAAAAATTTCAACAAAAGCGCCGAATTTTTCAATGCGTTTTACTTTACCAAGGTACATTTGGCCAACTTCGACCTCACGAACAAGATCTTCAATGATTTTCTTGGCTTTTTGATTCATGGCTTCTTCAACAGAAGAGATGAAGATTGTACCATCTTGTTCAATATCAATTTTTACACCAGTTTCATCAATGATCTTATTGATTTGCTTACCACTTGGTCCAATAACATCTCGTATCTTATCTGGATTAATCGCCATTGTTAAGATCTTAGGTGCATATTTAGAAAGCTCAGATCTAGGATTTGTTAATGTTGCTAACATCGAATTAAGAATCTGCATACGACCTTTTTTCGCTTGTTGTAAGGCTTCTTCAAGAATTTCACGAGATAGACCTTCAATTTTGATATCCATTTGTAAGGCTGTAACACCTTTTGATGTACCAGCAACCTTAAAGTCCATATCTCCTAAATGGTCTTCCATTCCTTGAATATCTGTTAGGACGGTATAATGCTCGCCTGATTTAACAAGTCCCATTGCGATACCAGCTACAGGAGCTTTAATCGGTACACCCGCGTCCATCATGGCAAGTGTACTTGCACAAATACTTGCTTGTGAAGTAGAACCATTTGATTCTAAAACTTCAGAAACAAGACGGATTGTATATGGAAAATCCTTTTCTGAAGGAACAACAGGCTCTAAAGCACGCTCACCTAAAGCACCATGTCCAATTTCACGACGACCTGGACCTCTCATTGGACCAGTCTCACCTACACTAAATTGTGGGAAATTATAGTGATGCATAAATCGTTTTGTCTCTTCAATACCTAATCCATCAAGGATCTGCACATCCCCTAATGCACCAAGTGTACAAATACTTAATGCTTGGGTTTGTCCACGTGTAAATAATCCTGAACCATGGGTACGAGAGAGGATTCCTACTTCTGATGAAAGCGGACGAATTTCATCGATTTGTCTTCCATCCGGACGAACCTTTTCAACTGTGATTAAGCGTCGAACTTCTTCTTTTACAAGTTTATTAAGAATTTCTTTTACTTGCTTAATAGTTGCTTCTTCTGCTTCCTGTTGGTCGTATTCTGCAACAATTGCTGCTTTTACTTCATTAATGGCAGCTTCTCTAGCATGTTTTTCGGCAACTTGTACTGCTTTATTAAGGTCCTGTTCTGCTTTTGCTCGAATTTGTGCTTCTAATTCTGCATCAAGCTCATAAAGAGGAATTTCCATTTTTTCTTTACCAATTTCAGCAACGATCTTTTCTTGGAATGCAATTAAACGCTTGATTTCCTCATGTCCAAACATAATTGCTTCAAGCATCACTTCTTCAGGAACCTCATCAGCACCAGCTTCAACCATGTTAATTGCATCTTTTGTACCAGCAACAACTAAATGGATATCGCTTTTTTCTTGGTCTGCTACTGAAGGGTTAATAATAAATTGATTGTCTACTCGACCAACTGTTACACCTGCAATTGGACCTTCAAATGGAATATCTGAAACAGATAGTGCCAGTGATGAACCAAACATTGCAGCCATTTCAGAAGAACAATCCTGATCTACACTCATGACAATGCTTATTACTTGTACTTCATTTCTGAATCCATCAGCAAATAAAGGTCGAATTGGACGGTCTATTAAACGACTTGCTAGAATTGCCTTTTCACTTGGTCTACCTTCACGTTTAATAAATCCTCCAGGGATTTTTCCAACTGCATATAATCGTTCTTCGTAATTTACAGTAAGTGGAAAGAAATCTAATGGTTTTGGCTCTTTTGATGCGGTTGCTGTACTTAAGACAGCCGTTTCTCCATAGCGAACTAATGCAGCTCCGTTAGCTTGTTTCGCTAATTGACCAATTTCTACGGTCAGTTGCCTACCAGCCCAGTCCATGGAGAAAACTTGCTTTCCTTGTTCCATATAATAGTACCCCTCTCTAAATCACATTCAAATGTATATTATGTATTAATAGTATGAACTAATTTATTCGAACATATCAATACTCGTTCAATATGTAAAGTGAATTTTGTTGAAATTTGCTAAAAACGAAAGGAAAAAATTCCCTCCGTTTTTAACCTAATAAAAAAGCGGGAATGCTCCCGCTTTTTCGTAGATTATCGACGTAGTCCAAGCTTGTTGATTAATTCACGGTAACGAGTTACGTCTTTATTACGAAGATATGTTAATAAATTACGACGTTTACCAACCATCTTTAATAGACCACGACGTGAATGATGATCCTTCTTGTGTGTACGTAAATGATCATTTAACTTATTGATTTGCTCAGTTAGGACAGCGATTTGAACTTCTGGTGAACCAGTGTCATTTTCGTGAGTTTTGAACTCGCTGATAATTTCATTCTTTCGCTCTTGTGTGATAGCCATCCTATTCACCTCCTATAATAGTATCCCCAATTACCTAGCAGACGTTGGTGATTCGGACTGCCACGCAATGGTTCTTTTTCATACTTAAATAGAATACATCTTTTTATGATAAAAAGCAAGTATGTTCGTCTATTTTCTCAAAATATTCCTTTGCTTGTTCCTTATCTCGTCCAATTTGTTTAATTAAATCATCGATGGACGAGAACTTTTTTTCAGAACGAATTCTTTTATGCCATTCAACAATAACTTCTTCTTTATAAATGTCTTCATTAAAATCAAACAGGTGGACTTCTATCGAAGGCACAGTCTCGTTTTCATGAAAGGTAGGTTTAACACCAAGGTTACAAACACCATTATGCCATGTTGAACCGACTTTTAAACGAACTGCATAGACTCCCATTTTAGGAATAATATAGTCCGCACTTGTTTTTACATTAGCTGTCGGAAAGCCGATCGTTCTTCCACGTTTTTCCCCATCAACTACGATTCCTTTTACTGTATAGAATCTACCTAAAAGTGGTGCAAGTTGATCCACTTCTCCTTTTTGAATCATATCTCGGATAACAGTTGAACTCACTTTTTCATTCTTGAACGTAAATTTCTCAACCGTTGTTTGAGTGAATCGTCCAGCGGCAAGTTCAGGAAGAGTTTCCATTGTTCCTTTGCCAAATCGTCCAAATGTAAAGTCAAATCCTGCGACAACATGTTTCACATTCAGACCAATAATGTATTGATCCACAAATTCTTGTGGTGATAAACTTGCGAACTCAGATGAGAAATTCACAATGTATAAATAATCAATATCCGTTTCTTCAAATAACTCTTGTTTATGATGTAATGGCGTAATATATTCAACGTTTGTAACATCCTTTTTAAGGACAATTGATGGATGGGGATCGAATGTCATGACAGAGCACGCGATGCCTTGAACCTCTGCTTCCTTCTTTGCAGTTTCAACAACCTTTTGATGTCCAAGATGAACACCATCAAAATATCCCAAAGCTAAAACAGTTGGTGGTAAATCTGTTTGATTAAAAGAATGTGGGTGTGTGATATGAATTGTTTTCACTTCTATTTCACCTTTTCTTATCGAATCACCTATTTTAATTCTTGGTTATTAACTAACACCTTAATAGGTTTTATCATTTGTGGTTTTTCTGGATGTCTTTGATATATTGCTAGGATTTCTCCATTATGTAGGATCGCAATAGGCTCCCCGGTTGAAATCTCATTTAGCTCTTTTGGAACCGGAAAAACAGACCCATTTTTTACTTTCTCTGCTACTTTATCATTAATTAAAATTTTGCGCAAATGGGAAAGCGCGTCTTCAATCGTTAGAAGATGTTCCCCGATTGTTCCATTCTGAACATGATGTTCGACTTCTTCTAATGTCATGCATTGATTAAGGGTAAATTCACCTGAAGAGGTCCTTTTTAAATCAGACATATGTGATGGAAAACCTAGTTTCTCCCCCATTTGAACAGCTAACGTGCGTACATAGGTGCCCTTACTGCACTTTACACGAAAACAAAAAGAGACAGTTCCATCATTTTGAACAATATCACTGAGTAGTTCTAGATGTTGAATGGTTATTTTACGAGATGGCCTTTCAATTACCAGTCCTTGTCTTGCGTACTCATAAAGGCGTTTTCCATTTACTTTAACCGCAGAATACATAGGTGGTGTTTGAATAATTTCACCGGTTAATGAATGAAGCACATCTAGGACCTCAGCTTTTGTAATTGGACGGTCTACTCTTTTTTCTTCGACTATTTCACCAGATGCATCTTCAGTAGTCGTTGAAACCCCTATGGTTGCTTCACCTTCATAGGTTTTATTTGCGGCTGTTACATATTCAACGATTTTCGTTGCTCTTCCTAGACAAATTGGTAAGACTCCTGAGACATCTGGGTCTAGCGTACCAGTATGGCCCACTTTTTTCATCTTTAGCAACTTTCGAACCTTAAAAACACAATCATGGGAAGTCATCCCTTTTGGTTTATTGAGAAGTAAAATTCCATCCACTCAGAGCCACTCCCGTATCTTATTTTCTACCATAGTTCTGTTCATTATTTTTTCAATCAATTGAAAAAAGGGATAGACTTTATAAAAAAGTCTATCCACTCCCTTATTCTCGGTTTGATTCTTGATTTGATTGCTTATTTATTTCATGAAGGATCGATTCAATTCGATTCCCATAATCAATTGATTCATCAAATTCAAATAGAATCTCAGGCGTTTTACGTAAACGAATACGCTGACCGATTTCTGACCGGATAAAGCCTTTCGCTTTCGCGAGACCTTTTAACGTATTCTGCCTTTGTTCTTCATCACCTAAAACCGAAATAAAAACTTTAGCTTGCTGGAGGTCTCCAGTAACTTGGACGTCGGTTACAGTCACAAATCCAATCCGAGGATCCTTGATCTTCCGTCCAATGATGTCACTTAATTCCTTTTTCATTTGTTCTCCAACACGATTCGGTCGTAAACTCATCTAGCTTTCACCTCTTATAACCACTCAAAGTCGGTTATTGTTCGATCTAATTCTGGGAAAGAATCAATAAACTTTAGCGCATTGTTTAATTCGAGTTCAGAATGCTTTCGACTCGATGATACAGTAACGATTGCTAGCTTGGTACGTTGCCATGTATCTTGATAGTCTACCTCTGCCACTGAAACATTAAACTTTTGTTTAAGTCGAGTTATGACACTTTGCAATACAGCTCGTTTTGCTTTTAAAGAGTTTGCATCATAAATGACACATTCGCACTCCACATAGCCGATCAATGACGATCAACTTCTTGCATCACGAATGCTTCAATGATATCTCCTTCTTTAATATCGTTGAATTTCGCAATTGTTATACCACACTCATAGTTTTGCGCAACTTCCTTTACATCATCCTTGAAACGTTTTAATGTATCAATTTCTCCTTCAAAGATAACGACTCCATCACGAATTAGGCGAACACCGCTGTCACGAGTGATTTTACCATCAGTTACGTAAGAACCAGCAATTGTACCAATCTTCGATACTTTAAAGGTCGTACGAACTTCTGCTTGCCCGATTACTTTCTCTTCAAATTCAGGGTCAAGCATACCCTTCATTGCAGATTCGATTTCTTCGATTGCTTTATAGATAATTCGGTGAAGACGGATATCAACTTCCTCTGCTTCAGCGGTGCGCTTTGCATTCACATCAGGTCGTACATTAAAGCCGATTACAATCGCTTTTGATGCTGATGCGAGGGTAATATCTGATTCATTAATTGCACCGACTCCGGTATGAATAATCTTAACTTTAACACCTTCAACATCAATTTTTTGAAGAGATGCCGCTAAAGCTTCAACAGAACCTTGAACATCAGCTTTAACAATAAGATTAATTTCCTTCATTTCACCTTGTTTAATATGTTCGAATAAATCTTCGAGACTAACTTTTACTTTATCGCCACGTTGCTCAACTAATTGCTTTTGAGCTCTAGCTTCCCCAACTTGACGTGCTTTCTTTTCATCCTCAAAGACAACAAACTGATCTCCAGCTTGTGGAACATCATTTAACCCTGTAATTTCAACTGGAGTTGAAGGAGCAGCTTCCTTCACTCGGCGACCTACATCATTAACCATTGCACGGACACGACCAAATGTGTTTCCAACTACAATTGGGTCACCGATGCGTAACGTTCCGTTTTGAACTAATAATGTCGCAACAGAACCTCTTCCTTTGTCAAGCTTGGCTTCAATTACTGTACCTGTAGCTCTTCTCTTTGGATTGGCTTTATATTCTTCTACCTCACTAACGAGAAGAATCATTTCTAGTAGATTGTCGATACCTTCTCCTGTTAACGCAGAAATTGGTACAAAGATAGTGTCTCCGCCCCAAGCTTCAGGAATTAAACCATGCTCTGTTAATTCCTGCATAACGCGGTCTGGATTCGCTGTTGGCTTATCCATTTTATTCACAGCTACGATGATTGGTACCTCGGCAGCTTTTGCATGGTTAATTGCTTCAACTGTTTGAGGCATTACACCGTCATCTGACGCAACAACTAATACTGTGATATCTGTAACTTGAGCACCTCTAGCACGCATTGTTGTAAACGCAGCATGTCCCGGAGTGTCCAGGAAAGTAATTTTCTTACCATTTACAACTACTTGATAGGCACCAATATGCTGCGTAATACCACCAGCTTCGCCAGCTGTTACTTTAGTATTTCGGATTGAATCAAGGGTAGTTGTTTTACCATGGTCGACATGTCCCATAATTGTTACAATTGAAGGTCTTTCGATAAGGTCTTCATTGTTATCTTCTTCAACATACTGCTCAAATTCTGTAACATCGAAGACAATTTCTTCTTCTACAGCTACACCATAATCAGATGCAATTAGTTCGATTGAATCTTTATCAAGTTCTTGGTTAATTGTTGCCATAACACCTAGCATGAAAAGCTTCTTAATAATTTCTGAAGGTTCTTTACCAAGTTTTTTAGCTAATTCGCCAACCGTTAATGAACCGACAAACGTAATTTTTTCAGGCAATTTCTTTTCTGGCTTTGGTTGAACTGGTTGGTGATTGTTGTTAGAACGATGATTACCTTTTTGTTTGTTCTTATTTCTCCTATTATCCCTTGGTTGAAATGGCTTTTTCTGACCTTGGTTATCCGTCTTTTTACCATCACGATTTTTAGGAGGTACAGGCTTTTTCTTTGTTTCTTTTTTGTCAACCACTACTTTATCGTCATTAGCAGGTGGTGTTGGTTTATTATTCGTCGTTTGTTCCTTTGCAGGCTTAACCTGTTCTGACTTCTTTTCGAATGATTGATCTAGTTTTTTCAAAATATCTCCCTCAATTGTTGCCATATGATTTTTTACCTCAATGTCCATCTCTTTAAGCTTCGTAATAACTTCCTTGCTTGAGATATTTTGTTTTTTTGCATATTCGTATACACGCATTCTACTCATATGTTCACCCCCAAATATGTTAATCGAGCAAGTGACTCATCTTTTTTGCAAACCCACTGTCTGTTATTGCGACAACTACTCTGGCATCTTTGCCGATCGCATGACCCAATGTATAGCGGTCGCTTACAGTACGAAGTTGAACCTGATAATACGTGCTTTTATCCGTAATTTTCTTTGTAGTGTTTGCTGACGCATCTTCAGATAACAGAACTAACTTTGCGTTTCCATTGCGGATTTCCTTTACAACAAGTTCTTCACCTGAAATGACTTTTCTCGCTCGATTGGCAAGACCCAATAATGACATCCATTCTTTGTTTTCCATCTATAAAGGCTACTCCTTATCTACCAACTGAAGTAATTCTTCATAAATTGAATCATCAATTGTTGCTTTCAGTTGACTTGAAAGAATGTTCTTTTTCTTTGCAAGTAAAATACATTCTTTGTCTTTACTGAGGTACGCACCACGTCCCGACTTTTTTCCAGTCAAGTCAATTGAAACTTCACCATCTTTGGATCGTACAATTCTTACAAGTTCCTTTTTTGGTTTCATTTCACCACTAGCTATGCATTTACGAAGTGGTATTTTTTTATTACCTACCAATTTCCTTCACCTCACTCGATTTCTTCAGATTGCAAATCGAATGCTTCAACCTCTAGTTCTTCTTCATCATTATCGTCAAATAATCCAAAACCGGCTCTAGGGAAAATTCCCGCTTGCTCTGCTTCTGTTTGACTCTTAATGTCAATTTTCCATCCTGTCAATTTTGCCGCTAAACGTGCATTTTGCCCACGTTTTCCGATTGCTAATGATAATTGATAGTCAGGAACAACTACAGTTGTTGCTTTTTCTTCCTCTTTAACAATAACATCAAGTACTTTCGATGGACTTAAGGCGTTTGCCACAAAAACAACTGGATCATCAGACCATTTGACAATATCAATTTTTTCACCTTTTAATTCATTCACGATTGCTTGAACACGTTGTCCCTTAGGACCAACACATGAGCCAACTGGGTCTACCTCTGAGTTATCAGAGTGAGCAGAAATCTTTGAACGATCTCCTGCTTCTCTCGCAACCGACTTAATTTCTACTGTTCCATCATAGATTTCCGGAACTTCGATTTCAAAAAGGCGTTTTAATAATCCAGGATGTGTTCTAGAAACAAAGATTTGTGGTCCTTTTGTAGTTCTTTCAACCTTTGTTATGTAGACTTTAATTCTGTCATGTGGCTTGTAATGTTCGTTTGGCATTTGTTCGTTTACAGGTAGCAATGCTTCGATTTTTCCTAAGCTAACATAGATAAACTTGGAATCTAAACGTTGAACAATTCCCGTCATGATATCTTCTTCACGGTCAATAAACTCGGAATAGATAACTCCTCTTTCAGCTTCACGTACACGTTGAGTGACAACCTGCTTTGCAGTTTGAGCAGCAATTCTACCAAAATCTTTTGGAGTTACTTCAATTTCCACAACGTCTTCTACTTGGTAATTTGGATTAATGGTTCTAGCTTCTTCAATGGAAATCTCGAGTCTAGGGTCAAACACTTCATCTACTACATCTTTTCTAGCAAACACACGCATTGAACCGTTTGCTAAGTTTAAATCAACTCTTACATTTTGAGCCTGATTAAAATTCCGCTTATATGCAGAAATTAGTGCTGCCTCAATTGCTTCAATAATTACATCTTTACTAATGCCTTTTTCTTTCTCGAGCAATGTTAAGGCATCTAATAATTCACTACTCATTTGTCTTCTAATCCCCCTTACGAATTCTAACTATTAATGAAAAGTAACAGCAAGTCTTGCATTTGCAATTTTTTCATACGGAATTTCTACAGATTTTTTGCGTGTTTTGACCATTATGTTGATTGTAATTAAACTTCCATCAAAGGATGCAAGCTCTCCTTCAAAAATCTTTTCACCATCGATTGGTTCATATGTCTTCACATATACCTGTTTTCCAATAGCCTTTTCGAAGTCGCTCATTTTTTTCAACGGACGTTCAGCACCGGGACTTGAAACCTCGAGAAAATAGTTATAAGGAATCGGATCAATTTCATCAAGCTTTTCGCTTAACTTTTCACTAACTGTTCCACAATCTTCTATATCAACGCCTTTTTCAGAGTCGATGAAGACCCGAAGAAACCAGTCTTTTCCTTCCTTAACATACTCAACATCTACAAGTTCCATCTGTAATTCAGTTAATATAGGTATCACTAATTCTTCCACTATTTGTGTTACCTTTTTACTCATGTTTTTCCTCCTAAGCTGAAAAGGAATTTTCGTTTTTGTTCTTTAGTATTTCCTAAGTAGTGTAAAAACACCCTGCTATAGTAGCAGGGAGGCAGTTGGAAAATATAGAGAAGTTCCATCTTTAGAAAAAGTTGTTACACATTTTAGCCTCAGCCAAAGAATAAAGAGTGGGAAGCCCCACTCTTTCATCAGTAATTATACATAGCATTTCCATAAAAACTATAACATAACCGCTGTTTATATGCAAATAAATTTAAAAGAGCAAGCGCCTTGCAGTTGAACGTTTACTAATAACTGCCACGTCCTGTGGCAAACGTAAACGTCAGCACTTCCTGTGCAAGTCCGACAAGCACAAGACAGGCCGGCTAGAAGGTTGCCCTTTAACCTTCTCGACGGAATAGCTTGTGACCTCGAGGGGCTAGGCGCTGGAGCTAGATATCGATAATAATTAGAACAATGATAATTGATTTTGTTCTGGCATATCTTCTAGGCAACCATGGTTCTCAAGGTATTCCATGATTGTCTTCGATACTTTACCACGCTTTTGTAAATCTTCTTTTGATAAAAATTCACCTTGTTCTCTTGCTTTTACAATATTAATAGCGGCGTTGGTACCAAGTCCAGGAATCGAATTGAACGGAGGAATGAGAGCATCTCCGTCGATGATAAATTCAGTTGCACTTGAGCGGTACAAATCAATCTTATTAAAAGCAAATCCACGCTCACACATTTCAAGTGCTAACTCAAGAACTGTAAGTAGGTTCTTTTCTTTAGGTGAAGCATCAAGCCCTTTAGCATTGATTTCTTCCATACGCGCACGAATTGTACTGGAACCACGTACCATTGCCTCGACATCGAAATCGTCTGCACGAACAGTGAAGTATGCTGCATAATAGAGTAATGGCAAATGTACCTTAAAATAAGCAATCCTTACTGCCATTAGTACATAAGCTGCAGCATGAGCTTTTGGGAACATATATTTTATTTTCAAACATGAATCGATATACCAATCAGGGACATCATTTTTCTTCATTTCTTCGATAAATTCATCTGTCAATCCTTTACCTTTTCGGACTGATTCCATGATTTTAAATGCCATCGAAGGATCTAATCCTTTATAGATAAGATATACCATTATATCGTCACGACAACCAATAACTTCACTAAGCGTACAAATATTGTTTTGGATAAGCTCCTGTGCATTTCCTAGCCAAACATCGGTACCATGCGATAATCCTGAAATCTGAACTAATTCAGAGAAAGTAGTCGGCTTTGTATCCTCAAGCATTTGGCGTACAAACCGTGTACCGAATTCCGGAATCCCAAGCGTACCTGTTTTACACATAATCTGCTCTTCGGTTACACCAAGAGATTCTGTCCCACTGAAAATTTTCATAACCTCAGGGTCATCTGTTGGGATCGTTTTTGGATCAATTCCACTTAAATCCTGGAGCATCCTGATAACTGTCGGATCATCGTGCCCAAGAATATCTAGCTTTAACACATTATCATGGATAGAATGGAAATCGAAATGGGTTGTTCGCCATTCAGAATTAATATCGTCTGCAGGAAATTGAATTGGTGAAAAATCATAAATATCCATGTAGTCTGGTACAACGATAATACCACCAGGGTGCTGTCCGGTTGTTCGTTTAACACCGGTACAACCTGCAACTAACCGATCTGTTTCGGCACCTCTCATTGTTAAGTTATGATCATTCGCATATCCTTTTACATACCCATAGGCTGTTTTTTCAGCAACGGTACCAATGGTTCCAGCTCGATATACATACTCCTCACCAAATAGCACCTTTGTATAGTTATGAGCACGCGGCTGGTATTCACCAGAGAAGTTTAAGTCGATATCCGGCACCTTGTCTCCTTTAAATCCTAAGAACGTTTCGAAAGGAATATCATGGCCGTCCTTTTTATAATTAGCCCCGCAATTTGGACATTCCTTATCTGGTAGGTCAAATCCAGAACCGACAGAACCATCGTTAAAGAACTCGGAATGCTTACAGTCCGGACACACATAATGTGGTGGTAAAGGATTAACCTCTGTAATCTCCGTCATCGTAGCGACTAACGATGAACCAACCGAACCACGAGAACCTACTAGATACCCATCATCAAGTGATTTTTTTACAAGTTTATGGGAAATCAAGTAAATAACCGCAAATCCATGTCCAATGATACTTTTAAGTTCTTTTTCCAAACGCTTTTCTACGATTTCAGGTAATTCCTCACCATAAATGCTTCTTGCCATGCTATAGCTCATATCCCTGATTTCATCTTCTGCGCCTTCGATTTTAGGGGTGTACAGATCATCTTTAATCGGCTTCACTTCATCAATCATATCTGCCACTTTTTGTGTATTTGTCACAACAATTTCTTTTGCTTTCGCTTTGTCAAGGAAAGAGAAACAGTCTAACATCTCATTTGTTGTTCGAAAATGAACCTCTGGTAGCGAGTGTCGATTTAGAGGATTGGCTCCCCCTTGAGACCTTACTAAAATCTTTCGGTAAATATGGTCCTCTGGGTTTAGATAATGTACATTCCCAGTAGCAACTACCGGTTTGTTCATCTTTTCACCAAGGCTGACAATATTCTTTAAAATATCCTTAAGCTCACGCTCGTTTTGAATCAAATCTAATTCTAATAAATGCTTATAATTTGAAGGTGGCTGAACTTCTAGATAGTCATAAAATTGAGCTATAGACTCTACTTCCTCAGGTGACTTCTGCATCATGCCTTCAAATACTTCCCCTTTATCACAAGCGGAACCAACTAAAATACCTTCGCGATATTTTTGGAGTTGGGACCTTGGAATACGAGGTACACGGTAATAATAATTAATATGTGCTAACGAAATTAATTTAAATAAGTTCTTAAGACCCACATCATTTTGGGCTAGTAATGTCGCATGATATGGTCTAGAACGTTGGTATGATTTACCTTGACCCATGTAATCATTTAATTGATCATGGTAGTTAATTTCTTTTTCAGCCGCATCTTTTAACAATTTTACTGCTAAAAATCCTGTTGCCTCCGCATCATATATCGCACGGTGATGCTGGGTTAATTCAATATCAAACTTTTTACACAATGTATTTAAACGGTGGTTTTTTAAATCCGGATATAAAAATCTAGCAAGTTCGAGTGTGTCAATGACCGGATTGGTTGCTTGCTCAAATCCGCACTTTTTATAACCTACATTCAGGAACCCCATATCAAAGCTTGCGTTATGAGCTACTAATATGGCATCCTCAGCCCAATCCTTGAATTTTACTAAGACTTCACTCACTTCAGGCGCTGAACTCACCATGTCATCTGTGATGCCAGTAAGATCGATTGTCGTTGCACTTAAGCGATGATGTGGGTTGGCAAATGATTCAAAACGATCAATGATTTCACCATTTTTTACTTTAACAGCAGCCAACTCAATAATCGTGTTATAGACAGCAGATAAACCTGTTGTTTCAACGTCAAAAACAACATACGTATCCTCTTCTAAATTACGATGCTGTGAATTATATGCAATTGGGACACCATCATCGACCAAATTGGCTTCCACACCATAGATCATCTTTATCCCATTTTTCTTAGCCGCTGAATATGCTTCTGGGAATGATTGAGCACCGGCATGGTCTGTTAAGGCAATAGCTGTGTGGCCCCATTTTTTAGCTTGTCCAACTAATTGGCTAATTGAAGTGACAGCATCCATCTGACTCATTGGTGTATGCAAGTGAAGCTCGACACGTTTTTCTCCCTCAGGAGCAGTGTCTCTTCGTTCATTCATCGGCTGGATTTCATTAATATCATTTGCAATCATAACTAAGTCTCTAACAAAAGTATCATTCTGGATACTTCCGCGTACTCGTACCCACATACCTTTTTTAATCGACTGTAAAAGATGAACATCTTCTTTATCACGAGAGAATACTTTTACTAAAATAGAATCCGTATAATCGGTAACCTTGAAAGTTAGAAGTGTTCTACCACTGCGTAACTCCCTAGTCTCAGCAAAGAAGATATAGCCTTGAATCGCAATTCTCCGCTCTTCGTCAAGGATTGAACTAATTTCTTTAAAGTCTTCATCTTCCTTAATTGTATAACCAATGGTAATCGGTCCAGAAACGGCGTTCGCTTGTTCTTTATCCTTTTCTTTCTTCTGCATGTCAGCAACAGCTAACAATGCTCTTTCCTGGTCTTCTTGTTGTTTTTTCTCTAGAAACTGTTCGTACTCCTTATTTGAAACCTCTACTTCTGTTTCAAGAGTGAACATTGGAAAACCATAGGATTGATACACATTTCCTATCAATTGACTGTATTTTTTCTTAATCGCAACAGATTCAGTATCATTTCTTGTTTTGATATGAAGTTTAAGACCCTGCTGGGTTGGAAGTTGATTATGCAATAACGATAAAATTGGCGGTGCAATTCCATCTAATTCTTGTATACATAACGGCCAGTATGCTTGGACCATTTCCTCAGTCACTTGCTGAGACCCGACATGTAAAGAGAAGGTTACAGATGCAATATGAGCGAATTTTGTTCGTAATTGGGTCGAAAAAATTCTCATGACATCAGCAGGAATCACATTTTCAAAAGAAAATAAAAAATGCCATGCTTTGTTTTCTTTGTCAATCATCAGTTTTACAATACCTGCATTATCAAAGTGTGTCACCAGTGCATCGTCAGTTAATTCAAGTTGTTGCAGCAATACTTTAAAACGTTCTTTTTGCTGTGGCGATAATTCCATCCTCGTTCCCCCTCTTCAGACAGAATAATTTAAGGTACCTCATATTACCGAGGTACCCTCTTCTTTTCTATTATTTATTTTACTACATATTTCTTAATTGTCTCGATAAGATTTTCAATATTTATTTCCAATGTTTCCCCTGACTTACGAATCTTCACTTCAACAATGCCCTCGCTAGCACGTTTTCCAACAGTGATCCGTAGTGGCAATCCGATTAAATCTGAATCTGCAAATTTTACCCCTGGGCGTTCAATTCGGTCATCGAATAATACGTCAAAGCCGCTTTCCTTTAGAGCCACATATAAAGATTCAGATAGAGCTTTTTGTTCTTCATTCTTTATGTTTACTGGAATGAGGTGAAGATCATATGGCGCTAAATTTTCAGGCCAGATTAGACCATTTTCATCATTCGATTGCTCTGCAACAGCAGAAAGAGTTCTAGATACACCGATACCATAGCATCCCATAATCATTGGCTGTGATCTTCCATTTTCATCGAGGAAGGTTGCGCCCATCGCTTCACTATATCGAGTACCGAGCTTAAAGATATGACCGACTTCGATACCTTCTGCAAACACAATCGTACCTTGCCCATCAGGTGATGGATCCCCTTCTTGAATAAAACGAAGGTCCGCAAATTGAATTCCTGCAAAATCACGATCCGGGTTAACATTTATAAAATGATAATTCTCTTCGTTTGCACCACAGACTCCATTAACAACTGATGCTACGGCATGGTCAGCAATTATAGTGATTTCATTTGTCACATTAATTGGACCTAACGAACCAACCGTACAGCCCATCATTCGTTCTGTATCTTCAGCACTAGCTAATTCTACAGTTGTAGCCTCTAGCAGGTTTTTCACTTTTATATCATTTACTTCATGGTCACCGCGAGCTAACACAAGAACAAATTTTTCGTCCACCTCAAAAAGAAGTGATTTAATACATTTTTCCTTTGAAACATCAAGGAAAGCAGCCACATCTTCAATTGTCTTCTTCTCGATTGTTTCTACTTTTTCTAGTTCCTTCATCGGTTCATCGCTTTTTGGATATTCCATAACAACTGGTGCCATTTCAATATTTGCCGCAAATGAAGAAGTGTCAGAATACGCAATCGTATCCTCTCCAACTTTCGATAGAACCATAAATTCGTGGGTATCTTTACCACCCATTGCACCAGAGTCTGCAATAACGGCACGGAAGTTTAATCCACAACGCGCAAAAATATTTGAATAGGCCATATACATTTTTTCATATGCCTCATGAAGACTCTCTTGATCAGCATGAAAGGAATATGCATCCTTCATGATGAATTCTCGACCACGTAGAAGCCCGAAACGAGGTCGTTTTTCATCACGGAATTTTGTTTGAATTTGATAAAGTGTAATCGGTAGTCTTTTATATGATTTAATTTCATCACGAACAAGACTCGTAATTACTTCTTCATGTGTTGGTCCTAATACGAAATCACGCTGATGACGATCATGCAGGCGCATTAGTTCTGGACCATACGAATACCAACGTCCAGATTCCTGCCAGAGCTCTGCAGCTGTTAAAGCAGGCATAAGAAGTTCTGCAGCACCAGCCCGCTCCATTTCCTCACGGACAATAGTTTCGATTTTTTGTAAAACTCGTCTTGCTAATGGAAGATAACTATAAACCCCACTTGCATTTTGTCTAATAAAACCTGCACGTATTAAAAGTTGGTGACTTTTGATTTCAGCATCAGCAGGTACTTCTCGTAGTGTAGGTATAAGCGTCATACTTTGTTTCATATCTTGCACCTCGTTTTATTGAACTTCAATTTATAAAAAGAATCGTTGAATATCATTCCATGTTACAACCAACATTAGAAGCATTAGTAAGGCAAATCCAATAAAATGAACCATACCTTCCTTTTGCTTGTCAATCGGTTTTCCACGTACAGCTTCTAACGCAAAGAATACTAATCGTCCACCATCAAGAGCTGGCAGTGGTAAAAGATTCACAATTCCTAAGTTAATGCTGAGAATAGCAGCCCATTTCATCACATAAAAGATTCCAGATTGAACAACTGTATCGGTCGATACATATATTCCAACCGGTCCTGATAGCATGTCAATTGAGAATTGACCTGTAATAAGCTTTCCAAGGCCGAGTAATATTTCCTTTGTCCACATAAAGGTTTCCAAAACCCCATATTTCAATGAAGGTAAAACAGATTTCTCAACTGGACCATAAACACCAATGACCCCAATTGTTTCTTTCTCTAGTTGTTGAGTTTTCGGGGTTACCGATATTTCATGAAGGGTACCATTTCGTTCGACCACAAAGCCAATTTCTTCTTCGGGATGTGAGCGAATGATGGTTACAATGTCATTCCATGTCGAAACTTGTTCATTATCTATTTCACGAACAATATCACCCTCATGGAGTCCAGCTTGAAGTGCCGCTCCATCTTCCGTTAATTTTCCAAGGATCGGTTTATCAACCGGTGTCCCTTGTAATAAGCCGATTACAATTAATATAATAAAAGCTAGTACAAAATTCATTGCTGGACCAGCAGCGATTGCCAATGTACGTTGCATTAATGTTTTAGAAGCGAATTGGCGATTATATGGGGCGATTTGCGTTTCTAGTCCATCCATTACAAAAAAAGCAGTCTCACTAACCTCATATCTTTTTAGAACCTCATCTTCTCCATCTTCATATCCAGTAATAAATAAGTCGTGTTCTAAGTCGGCTTCCTCAACCTCAACTACCTTTAAATCTGGATATTTGTCCTTATTATTTAAAACTATTTTATCGACTTTCCCATCTTTATTAAATAACAACCCGATGTTATGACCTGGTTTAATTTCAACCATTTCCGGGTCTTCGCCAGCCATTCTAACATATCCACCAATCGGAAGGAGACGAATTGTGTAAAGTGTTTCATTTTTTCTAAAGGTAAATACCTTTGGTCCCATCCCAATTGCAAATTCACGACAGAGAATTCCGGCTCGCTTAGCTAAAACGAGATGCCCCCACTCATGAAAAAATACAAGTGCACCAAATATAATGATAAAGGCTATCACAGTCTCCACATATTTAACCACCTTTTGTTAGATTAAGCCAAAAGCATTAAGCGCGCCCACTAATGGGCAACAAACACAAGACGAGAGCTGTCTGAAGGCACTTTTTGCCTTCAGAAGCTATTGACTTGTGACCTCGAGCCGATGGCGCCTGAAGCTAGACGTAAAGAATTATTTCTTATCTACCAAGTCACGAACAAAAACTCGAGTTTGTTGATCTACTTGTTGGATGATATCCAAACTTGGATTTTGGATGGTATCATGTTTTTCCAATGCTTCTTCTATGATTTCCTCAATCTCTAAGAATGAGATTTTACCATTTAAAAATCCAGACACCGCCTCTTCATTTGCAGCATTTAATACAGTTGGAAGGGTCCCACCTGTTTTACCCGCATGAAAAGCAAATCCAAGGCATCTAAATCTGTCAAAATCTGGCTTTGCAAAATGTAGTTTTCCGATTTCCCAAAGGCGTAATCTCTCCTTAGATGCAGGCATTGGAAAACGATCTGGAAATGAAAAGGCGTATTGAATAGGAACCCTCATATCTGGTGTTCCAAGCTGGGCAATGACACTGCTATCATGAAACTCAACCATAGAATGAATAATGCTTTCTTTATGAAGAAGAACATCGATTTGTTCATACGGAAGATTGAACAGCCAATGAGCTTCAATCACTTCTAACCCTTTGTTCATCATGGTAGCTGAATCAATAGTTATTTTAGCACCCATCGACCAGTTCGGATGGTTAAGTGCATCTTCAATCGTAACATCCTTAAGCTCATCACGAGTGCGATCACGGAAACTTCCGCCTGAAGCAGTTAAAATGAGTTTCTCCACGTTCTTTTCATTTTCACCCTGTAGGCATTGAAAAATTGCAGAGTGCTCACTATCTACAGGTAATATGTCAACACCATGTTGCTTCGCGGCTTCCATAACAAGGTGCCCTGCAGTAACTAATGTTTCTTTGTTAGCTAGTGCAATTGTTTTTTTCGCTTCAATCGCTTTTAAAGTTGGTAATAAGCCTACACTCCCAACTACAGCATTAAGAACAATTGTTGCTTCATCATATGTAGCAACCTCAATTAAACCTTCATCACCATATACAAACTGAATGTTACTAGAAAACTCACTTTTCAATAATTCACATGTTTCTTTTGATTTCACAGAAACAAGTTTTGGTGAAAACTTATGTATAATTTCACGTCCTAAGGTCACATTATCCCCCAAAGACATAGCAACAAGCATTACCTTTTCCGGATGCTGTTCGATCACATCTAATGTTTGTTGCCCAATTGAGCCCGTAGCTCCTAATAAACTAATTTTCTTCACAAACTCACTCCCAATACACAACCACTACTGAATAATAGCACTTAAAAAATATAAAATCGGTAGGATAAATATCATGCTATCAAAACGGTCTAATATTCCTCCATGACCAGGTAGCAATGTCCCCGAATCCTTCACATTATAATGTCTCTTTAACGCGGATTCTACTAAATCCCCAATTTGTCCAAAAACAGACACAAACAATGTCACGATAAGAAGGGATAAGAAGGAATCAAATAAATCCGTGATCAAGTTAAATACAAACGCAAATATGATAGCTGTAACAATTCCGCCTAAGAAACCCTCTATTGTTTTATTCGGACTAATTTCCGGCCAAAGTTTTTTGTTACCAAGCTTTCTCCCAACAAAATAAGCCCCAGAATCAGTAGTCCAAATAACAACGAATGCATAAAATATATATGCTAATCCCAGCGCTCTTATTTCAATCATATAATAAAAACCAAAACCAATATAGAGTGCTGCAAGGATAACTAGTCCAGCATCGTCAAAGTTGAAACTATTTTTAGAAACAACCGTATACGTTAAGATTAATAAAACAATCAGAAGGACGATTTCAATTTTCGTAAATTGAAGGATTGTAAATAAATCATTGTATTGACTTGGAATTAAAATAATCCATAACAATATGATAGAAATTAAGCCTGGGATTGATGCGATTTTAATTTGCTTCATTCGTAAAAGCTCAAAAATTGCTATAGCACCCATTACATAAACCAAAATGGTAAATGGGATGCCACCAATAATTACAATCGGTAGAAAGATTGCTGCTGCAATTATTGCCGTAATAATTCTTTGCTTCATCTTATCATTCCTTTTTCAAATGCGATTGGGTCTTATACGCCCCCAAATCGCCGACCTCTCTTTTGATATGCGTGGATGGCCTCTAATAAATGTTTCTCTTTAAAATCAGGCCATAATACATCTGTAAACCAAAATTCAGTATATGCAAGCTGCCAGAGCATAAAATTACTTAATCGTATTTCCCCGCTTGTACGGATTAATAAATCCGGATCTTGTAATCCAGCACTCATTAAATATTGGTCAAATACATCCTCGTCTATTTTTTTATGTAGGTTTCCCTCTTGATAGTCCAAAAGAATGTGATTTACAGCATCTAAAATTTCTGCACGACCTCCATAATTAAGTGCGAAGTTTAATACTAAGCCGGTATTATGCTTCGTATCATTTACAGCTTTATCTACCGCTTTTTGAGTATGCGCAGGAATTGCTTCTTTATTCCCCATGATACGAACCCGAACGTTTTCCTCAATTAACTCAGGTAGAAATGTTCCCAAAAATTCTTGGGGAAGTCTTAATAAATAATTAACCTCATCCTCTGGACGCTTCCAGTTTTCTGTTGAAAACGCATAGACTGTTAAAGTCTTTACACCAAGTCTACTGGCAAGCTTGGTCACTCTTTTAACTACTTTCATTCCTTCATGGTGACCAGCAGTTCGGGGCAATGAACGCTTTTTTGCCCATCTCCCGTTACCATCCATTATAATCGCTATGTGATTAGGAATTGACCCTTTTACTATTTCTTCTTCAGAAATAGAAACTGGCTTTTTATTCGTTTTTTTAAATTTTTCAAACATTCACAAGTCCTCCAACACCCGAATCAAATGCGCCTTGGTGTTTTTGCACCCAGACCAGTTTTATTTTACCATTTTTATATCGGTCAAGGTAACTAATTAGTAGTCAGTATTAACAAAAAAACCCCCTGTAAACGTTAGAGGGTCTTTTTACAATATATTGTACATTGAAATGGATTAAACTTCCATGATTTCTTTTTCTTTTTCTTTTGCAATGGAATCAATCTTATTAATAGATTCATCCGTGATCTTTTGAACATCATCGGTTAGGCTGCGTAATTCGTCTTCAGTGATTTCACCATTTTTCTCAAGCTTTTTCAATTCATCGTTCCCATCACGACGGACATTACGAACCGCAACTTTAGATTCTTCCGCATATTTCTTTACCAACTTCACTAACTCACGACGTCTTTCCTCTGTTAGTGGTGGGATTGAAATACGAATAATGGACCCATCATTAGTTGGATTTAAACCTAAATCGGCCTTCTGAATCGCTTTTTCCATATCTCCTAAAACAGACTTGTCATATGGTTGGATAACAAGCATTCTAGCTTCAGGTACATTGATAGATGCAAGCTGATTTAAAGGCGTTGGTGCGCCATAGTAATCAACTGATACCTTATCGAGGATTGCTGGGTTCGCTCTACCAGCTCTAACAGTTGCTAGTTCACGAGACAATGCTTGGATTGCTTTAGACATTTTATCTTTCACTTGATTTAATGTGTTATTCGCCATAAAGTTATTTCCCCCTTACAATTGTTCCGATATTTTCTCCTAGTACGGCACGTTTAATATTGCCTTCTTCCATAATTGAAAAAACAATTAACGGAATATCATTGTCCATGCAAAGTGAAGATGCAGTGGAATCCATGACAGCTAGTCCTTCTTTTATAACATCGAGATAGGATAATGTGTCATATTTCACAGCTGTTTTATCTTTCGATGGATCAGCATTATAGACACCGTCTACATTGTTTTTAGCCATTAAGATAACCTCTGCCTCGATTTCAGCAGCACGTAGAGCGGCAGTTGTATCTGTTGAGAAATAAGGATTTCCTGTACCTGCTGCAAATATAACAACTCGTTTCTTTTCAAGATGACGAATCGCCTTTCTTCTTATGTATGGTTCAGCGACTTGACGCATTTCAATAGATGTTTGGACACGAGTTTGAATTCCTTGATTTTCTAAGCTATCTTGTAAAGCTAAGGAATTCATTACCGTTGCAAGCATTCCCATATAGTCAGCATTTGCACGATCCATCCCCATTTCACTGCCAATCTTACCTCTCCAAATATTTCCGCCACCGACAACTACAGCAACTTCTACACCTAGTTCAGCAACTTCCTTCACTTGTTTTGCTACAGACTGGATTACAGATGGATTTATGCCAAATCCCTGCTCACCCGCTAATGCTTCTCCACTTAATTTTAACACTACACGTTTATATTTGGCACCACTCATCGAATAAAAAACCTCCATCTTTTAAGAAAAGTACAAGGCGCTCAGCCCTAGGTGTCAAGCATAAGACGGGCTTCTGAACGTGCATTTTACCTTCAGAAGCAATTGACTTAGACCAGAGAGCCGATTCGCCTTGTGCTAGACACAAAAAAAGTACTAGCACCTTTATTAATGGCGCAATACTAAACATTTCAAAAATAGGGAACACATAACGTGTTCCCTGTTTTCTTTTTACTTCTTCACTTGGCTCATTACTTCTTCAGCGAAGTTATCTTGACGTTTCTCAATACCTTCACCAACTTCGTAACGAACGAAGCTCTTCACTGTAGCACCTTTAGATTCAACAAACTTACGAACTTTTTGATCTGGGTCTTTAACGAAGCTTTGGTCAAGAAGACAGATATCTTCGAAGAACTTACCAAGACGTCCTTCAACCATTTTTGCTACGATATTTTCTGGTTTACCTTCATTTAATGCTTGTTGTGTTAAAACTTCACGCTCATGTTCAACTTCTTCAGAAGAAACTTGGTCACGTGATACATATTTAGGGTTTACAGCTGCTACGTGCATCGCTACATCCTTTGCTACATCAGCGTCTGTTGTACCACCTAAAACAGATAGAACGCCAATACGTCCACCCATGTGAAGGTAAGCACCAAATACATCACCGTCTTCTTTTGTAGCAACTTCGAAACGACGAAGTGAAAGCTTTTCTCCGATTTTTGCAATTGCACCATTAATATATTCAGAAACAGTTGAACCGTTGTCCATCTTTTGTTCTAATGCTTCTTCAACATTAGCTGGCTTTTTCGCTAAAAGATGAGCACCTAATTCTTTTACTAATGTTTGGAAGCCTTCGTTCTTTGCAACGAAATCTGTTTCAGAGTTTACTTCTAAAATAACTGCTTCATTACCTGAAACTTCAATAGAAGTTAAACCTTCAGCAGCGATACGGTCACCTTTTTTCGCAGCTTTCGCAATACCTTTTTCACGAAGGTAGTCGATTGCTTTGTCCATATCACCATCAGTTTCTGTAAGAGCCTTCTTACAATCCATCATACCTGCTCCAGTTTTTTCACGGAGCTCTTTTACCATTTGTGCAGTAACTGCCATTATGTTTTCCTCCTTATTTGCCACTATGTACTTGAACGAATATTAATTCTTTAGACATTCTGTTTCTATTATGACTTAAAAACGGCAAAAATATATAGTTCTTAAAAAAGGTGATAAAAGGCATAACCCTCTTATCACCTTTCGCTCATTAAGCAGATGTTTCTTCACCTTGTTTAGCTTCTAGGATAGCGTCTGCCATTTTTCCTGTTAAAAGCTTAACCGCGCGAATTGCATCATCGTTTGCAGGGATTACATAATCAATTTCATCTGGATCACAGTTTGTATCAACGATACCTACGATCGGGATGTTTAATTTATGTGCTTCTGCAACCGCAATGCGCTCTTTACGAGGGTCGATGATGAATAAAGCATCTGGTAATTGCTTCATATCTTTAATTCCGCCTAAGAACTTTTCAAGACGTTCTAACTCTTTCTTAAGCTGAACAACTTCTTTCTTAGGTAAAACATCAAAAGTACCGTCTTCTTGCATTTTTTCAATGTCTTTAAGACGCTTGATACGCTTTTGAATTGTTTCAAAGTTTGTTAAAGTACCACCTAACCAACGTTGGTTAACAAAGTACATTCCAGAACGCTCAGCTTCTTCTTTAACAGAATCTTGAGCTTGCTTTTTTGTACCAACAAAAAGCATTGTTCCACCGTTACCGGCTAATTCCTTAACGAAATTATAAGCTTCTTCAACCTTCTTAACTGTTTTTTGAAGGTCGATGATATAGATTCCGTTACGCTCTGTAAAGATGTAACGCTTCATTTTTGGGTTCCAACGGCGAGTTTGATGACCGAAGTGAACACCAGCTTCAAGCAATTGCTTCATAGAAATTACTGACATGGATAAATCCTCCTAATGGTTTTTTGTCCTCCGTTCATATCATCTTTAAGCAAAACTGTGTGAACAGCACCAATGCTCAAATCTATGAACGTGTGTGATAACACCAAAAATTAATATACCACAATCGAAATCAGTGGGTCAAGAAAAATTAGTGGTTTTGACGAAATTTGTGTAAAAGTTCGATTTCAGTTTTCCCCTTATTTAGTTTTCTTGCAATCTCTTCATATGAAAGGCCCAGTTTCATAAGATGTTCGATGTCTCTAACAATAGTGTCTTTACTATTTTCATCATTTCCGTGTGTTTCTTGTATTATTTCATTTTCTTCTACATTTACCTTCCCAGCTTCCTCCCTTTCTATATAAGAAGGAAGAAGGTCTTGAAGTTCATCAGTAGTCAATTCCGGCTCTTTAATATGGATGGAATCCTTATGGCCTTCTTCTTGTTCATGTTTCATATCTTTAATTCTATTTAAAAACACTTCATTTTCTTCTTTGATTTCCATGACATATGAAGTGATCACATTTTCAAATTCCTTTAGTAAACGTTCTTGTTTCATTTCAACATCTTTTAGTTGCGTTATCTTAAGATATAAAAGAATGATGAAAAAAAAGGCAACTGCAAGTAACGCAAAACTAAGTATAAATAATATGGTTGTCATTCTCAATTCCCTCTATCCCACAATATCAATAAAATTGCCCTTGTATGGATGTTGCTCTTTCTCTTCTTGTTCAGCATGTTTAGTTCCATTTGAAGGCTGTTTAGAAAAAGAGTTTGATGATGCATCCTTATGTATTTGTGCGTTTTCAGATTTGTTGTTTTCGTTGACTTTTGTTCGGTTTCTTTTCTCCAATTTCTCATTTTCTGCAGTGATATGGTCTTGCATATGCTGTCCACGGTTTATTACTTGTTCCTGGATCTTTCCTGCATCCTGAGTTCTTGGAATCGCAACTTGTAATTCGACTAATTTTAGACTCAATGATTATCACTTCTTCCGATTTTTATTTTTCAGAATAGATGTCTATTGAAATCTCTTTATGAACTAGTTGCGCTTTTACATGGTGAAAGAGTTGGTTGGTGATTCTTTTGTATTTGCCAAATTGAATATTGACATTCGGATATAGATTTCCAGTAGCTATTATATATGCAGTCACTTCTTTCTGTTTTGAAGAAAGTTCAAGTAATTCTGACTCAAGTAACTCTAGCTTTTTGGTTAGCTCTGTTTGTGTGAGTTTGTCTCTTTTGAGAAGTAAGACTTCATCCTCTGTTAGAACGGAAGTCCTTTTGTATTTTTCTGCTAATTTCTGCAGTATAAGTAAAACCTTTTGAAGATGAGCTTTTGTTGAATCTATTTCCGTACGGATCCTTTGTTCTTCTTCACTATTACGTTCAGTTGTTCCAATCTGTATCTCTGTTTTTGTATGTGATGCATTGCCTATGTCCTTCGCCGTTACATGATTCCCTGCCGAGATTAGTCCTCCAATGATACTCCCAGTAATGGCATGAACATTTTCTTTAGCAAAACAGATACTATGTAAAATCGAACCTGTTGTTTCGATATTTTTTCCTGCATATACCTGACATTGATTCAAATAGGATGCAATAATATCCCCTTCGGCACGAATTAATGCTTTTGTAAACCCAACAATCCCGCCAGATATAAAAATGGAACCTCCAGCCTCTAATTGTGCACCTTCTACAATGCCATAAATTGAGATGTCACCACCTGCTTTTACAACATAATCGCTAGGGACATTCCCTCTAATTGTCACATTCCCAACGAAGTCAATATTTCCGGTTTTTAGATTTAAATCTCCATCTACTTCAAAAACAGGGAGAACGTTAATCTTTTTATCTGATAGGCTAATTTGTCCGTCTATTGTGGCGTATAACTTCCCATTTGTCTCCACAATGTTTTTACCCGCCACAGGTGGATTTGGTTTTCCATTTGCAGCTGTAATTGGATGTCCGAATACGTTTCTTCCTGGAATCCCGGGTTTGCTTGGAAAAATGGTTGCAACAACCTGTCCCGCTCTAACGGACGGTATTTGCCTTACATTCCGAAAGTTTAATACCTCGTTAGAATGAATATCGTGTTTCTGTTCTACAGATGCTAGCTTTATAAAACCATCATCGCCTTTTTTAGAAGCCTCGCCCTCTGCAATTAATAAGGGAAAAAACAAGTCATTTATATTCGAAATCATTGTTGAAATGACATCTCGTTTTATCCCATACGAAATTCCATGTTTAGACAGTAAAGAATAGACGTCAGACTCTTCAATTTGAAGAGGTGTAGAATCTCTAATGACATTTATATGTACAGTTAATTTATCCTTGGATACTAATAATTCTAATTCTGACACAATCCTCCCGCCTTTTTGATGACATTTTTTAATGGATGTTTTTTTGTAAGATATCCCTTAATTTAAAGAGGGCCTTCGAGTGAATTTGTGATATTCTCGATGTTGATAATCCCATAACTTGTCCAATTTCAGTTAATGTAAGCTCTTCTTTATAAAATAAACTTAAAATCAACTGCTCTTTTTCATTTAACTTTTGGATGACATTCATTAATTGATGTAGTACTTCTTTTTTTACAACATGTTCTTCCGGTGTTAAGGTCGCATAATCCTTTATCGTAAAAGCTGATTTATCAATGCCCTCGTCATCATGTTGATGATCGTCCATGGAAAGTACATTTGCAAAGAAGCCTTCATTCATGGTTTGATAAACATCCTCTTCACTCATCTCAACTTCAGCGGCGATTTCTGAAATTGTTACATTTCTCATCAGCTTTTGTTCTAGCTTTTCGATGGCAGATTCAACTTTTTTCGTTTTTTCTCTTGAACTTCTAGGTAACCAATCTTCCTTTCTGAGCCCGTCTAATATGGCTCCTCGAATTCGAAAGGAAGCATATGTATCAAATTTTAAGTCACGAGAAGGATCGAATTTTTCCAGAGCATCATATAGCCCAATCATCGCAAGACTTTTTAAATCATCTTTATTCACACTTTTCGGTAGTGTGACTGAGATTCTCTGTACATGGTATGATACGAGCGGCATGTATTTTCTAACAAGCGCATCCCCTGCATCTGGGTCTCGTGAGTCGGTCCATTTCTGCCAATATTCCTCATGATCAGTTGATGATAATCTGGACATTCTACTCCTCCTTTTCGTTGATTTTAAGAAACTTTATTTTAACCTACTTAAATTTCCTTAATCCCTTTGTTAACTGTGCGGATTTTTAAAATGGTTGTCTCTGGATTAAATTCAATCGTTCGACCATTACTCCCACCAACATCTGATGCAACAAGTGTGATGTTCAAGCGCTTTAGCTCTGCCTCCACCGCTTCAATGTTGCGCGGACCAATTCTCATAATATCACTGCCTGATTGAAATTGAAACATCTGGGCTCCGCCAGCAATTTTGGCTTTTAAACTCTTTTCCCGACCACCGATTCCAGTAATTTTATAAATGAGCTCCTCTATTGCAGTATCTGCATATTTGGCAATATTGATGTTTCCTGCTTTTGTCGATGCCGAACTTGGTAACATGATATGGGCTAGTCCTGCTACCTTTTTTGCTTGATCATAAATGACCACTCCCACACAGGAACCTAATCCAGAGGTTCGGATTAAGTCAGGTGCAGTAATAACATTCATGTCAGCTATCCCAACTTTAATGACTTGAGAAGAGTCAATCATGAATTTGAACTCCTAATGCAGTGAAGATTTTTTCGAATGAATCAGGATCCGGCAACAGCAAAAAATGCCCATTTATGTTGTTGTTTTCTGGATTTTCATTTTCTTTAATTTCTGTTTCGATGACAATCGCAAAATCACTTACTTGGGAAAGTTCCAGTAACCCATAGCCGATAATGGCACCTACCATATCGATCGAAAAACCTGGAACGGATGGATACAAATTCAACCCAGTAAAATCTGATAATGATGTAAGATAGGAGCCTGATAGAATATTTCCAACCTCCTGAAACGCTGATATCCCCATTTCGTTTTGAGAGTCACTTTCAAAAGAGAAGCTTTTATCACCGACGACATCCTGGATTAAGGTAGTAGCTTGTGGAAGCTGCAAAATAAAAAACATATTTCCGGTTAAATCCCCTTCTATACGTAGGAAAATACCTGCAACAATATTTTCAGCCCCACCTGCAAACTCCATCATTTCATCAAACGAAACGATTCTCACATTTGGCACCTGCATATCAATTTTTCGCTGCAATAGCTTCGACAAAGCGGTTGCAGAATGTCCAGCCCCAATATTTCCAATCTCTTTTAAAATATCTAAATGTGTGGAATTAATACGTTTGAAAAATGACATATTGATTACCCTTCCATCTTTTCCCTTACTAGTCTTGGATTAAGGACCTTATCTAGATTTAATAAAATAAGTAGCCGTTTCTCCAGCTTCGCTACTCCTTCTAGGTATTCCACTTCAACATTACCTACAATCTCGGGTGGTGGCTCAATTGTGTCAACTGGAATATCCATTACGTCATTTGCCGTATCTACAATTAATCCAACTTCAGCATCATCCGTCGCAACAATAATAATTCTTGTGCTGTCCGTATACTCAGATTCACCCATACCAAAACGTGTTCTTAAATCAATAATTGGAGTAACAACCCCTCTTAGATTAATAACACCCTTTACAAAGGATGCTGTTCTAGGTACACGAGTAATGTGCTGCACTTTTTCAATAGAACGCACCTGAGAAACCGGTATTCCGTATTCCTCATCATGGAGTGAAAATACAATTACTTTTAACACAGCTGCTTGTTCAGTCATGTTTCCTCCCCCTATTACCTATAAAAATTTATTTGATCAATGCATTACAATCAACTATTAAAGCTACTTGGCCATCACCTAAGATGGTTGCTCCAGAAATGGCAAACACATTTGATAAATAGTTTCCTAACGACTTCAACACAATCTCTTGTTGGCCAATGAACGAATCAACAATAAGTCCTGCGGATTTATCTGCCTTTTTCACAATGACAACTGAAAGGTACTCATCCTCATCTGTGGCAGCAGGTATTTCAAAAATATCCTTCAAGTCTACTAGCGGAACAACCTTGCCTCTAAAATCTATTACTTTTTGATTGTGAGCATGTAGGATCTCACTTTTTTTGATAATAGCCGTTTCAATAATCGAAGAAAGTGGTATTGCATATTTTTCATTTTGAACTTCAACGAGCATGACCGATATGATGGATAAAGTTAATGGTAACTGGATGGAAAAAACAGATCCTTTTCCCATCGCAGATTGAATCGTAATCGAGCCACCGAGTGATTCAATTGTATTCTTTACAACATCTAGCCCAACCCCGCGGCCAGAAACATCCGATATTTTTTCAGCAGTTGAAAAACCAGAAGAGAAAATGAAATCAAATACTTGGCTATCGGTTAAGGTCTCGGCTGATTTCAGAGTAATCAACCCTTTGTTAATCGCTTTTTGAATAATTTTATCGCGACTAATACCAGCACCATCATCTTCAATTTCAATAAAGACATGATTTCCACTGTGATAGGCACGTAAAATAACAGTACCTTCTTCTTGTTTACCATTTTGCACCCGAATTTCTGGTGTTTCGATTCCGTGGTCTAGAGCATTACGTAAAAGATGAACAAGTGGGTCACCAATTTCATCGATGACTGTCCGATCTAATTCCGTTTCTGCGCCAATAATTTGAAGGTCAATTTTTTTATGTAAATCCTTGGCTAATTGGCGTACCATACGTGGGAAACGATTAAAAACTGTTTCAACAGGAACCATTCTCATTGTAAGGATAATGTTTTGTAAATCCCCTGAAATTCTAGACATTCTTTCTACTGTTTCATTTAATTCAGAATGATTTAGGTCACGAGAGATTTGCTCTAAACGCCCTCTATCAATGACTAGTTCTTCAAATAAATTCATCAGAATATCAAGTCGTTCAATATTGACCCTAATTGTCTTGTGATTACCACCATGCTTACTGCTTGATTTAGCAGGATGTTGGTCTTCTTTTTCAGATTTCGGTTGTTCATCTCGAATAGCAAGAGTAGGGGCAACTTCTGCCTCAGCCTGACTATGTTCAATAGTTACAGCCTTCAATGAATCAAGTTGTACATCTAGTACTGTTACTCTATCTATTTCAGATACTTTCATAATACGTTTTTCGATATTTTCGGCTAATTCGGTTGATACGAGGGTTACAGTAAACTCACTTTGAAACTGCTCTTCCTCTAACTGATCTACCGAAGGAATGGATTTAATGATTTCACCAATCTGTTCGAGAACCTCAAATACCATAAATACACGAGCAGCCTTTAATAAACAATCCTCTCTAAGAACAATTGAAATTTCATAACAATTAAATCCTTGTTCTTTTGATTGTTGGATGACTGTTAATTCAAAATCATCATAATTAGACTTTACAGCCTCTTTTTCGGTTTTTGGGTTTACAATGACAGGTGTATCATCATCCTTGATTACTTCTCCACTTTCAATTTTTTTCAATAAAAACACGATATCTGAAACATCTTTTTTTCCATCGCCTCCGTCAGCAATCGAAAAAATCATTTCTTCCAGATAATCTACTGCTTTGAAAACAATATCTAATAGTGAAGGTGTAACCTTAATTTTCAAATTTCGAATGCCATCAAGGACATTTTCCATTTGGTGAGTAAGGTTAGCTAAATCATCATATCCCATTGTCGCTGACATTCCCTTTAATGTATGGGCCGAGCGGAAAATTTCATTGACGATTGATATATTTTCAGGTTCTTTTTCCAATTCTAATAAATGCTCATTACAAGCCTGGAGATGCTCTTTACTTTCTTCAATAAAGACTTCTAAATATTGATCCATTTCCATCAAACAACACCCCTTTACTTATGTAAGGCTAATTATGGTATCAGCTATTTCCTCTAACTTTTCAACACGATCAACTAAATGTGTCTCAATTGCCGACTTCGGCATTCCAAAAACGATTGAAGTTTCTTGTGATTCTGCAATGGCAACAGCTTGTCCGGTTTCTTTTAATTTCTTCAGACCATAGGAACCATCTGTGCCCATTCCAGTCATAATAACGGATATTTTTTGAATACCTTTGACTTCACTTATTGATTCAAATAGGACATCAACGGATGGTCTATGTCCATTTCTAATTTCGCTCTCATCAATATTCACAGCTAATGAAGTGCCAATCTTTTTGATTTTCATATGATGACCACCAGGTGCGATATAAGCTATTCCAGCCTTCAAAACTTCACCATTCTCAGCTTCTTTAACGGTAATTTCACATAAACTATTAAGTCTATTAGCCAACGATTTCGTAAAACCTGCAGGCATATGTTGAACAATTACAATTGGTGCAGGATAATTTTTAGGAAATCTAGGGAGAACTTGTTGTAATGCTCTGGGTCCCCCTGTAGAGGTACCGATACAAACAATTTTTTTAATATTCCTATTTGGTTCTAGTTCTATTTTACTATAATCTGTGTTTCTACTAGTATTATTTTCTTGTATTTTCAATGGCTTTTTTAATAAAGCCATATTTACTCTACCTGCTTGTAGTACTTTTGACACAAGTTCGTTCTTAATTAGATGAAGGTCAATGGATATTGAACCTGATGGTTTTTGTATAAAGTCGACAGCACCATTTTGAATCGCAAGTAATGTGTTCTCTGCTCCTTCTTTCGTTGTGCTTGAGAGCATCACAACCGGTCGTGGACTTTCATTCATAATTCGCTGTAAGGCTTCAATGCCATTCATTTCAGGCATCTCAATATCTAAAGTGACAACATCCGGATTAAGTTTTTTAATTTTGTCCAATGCATCCATTCCGTTTCTTGCAGTGCCAACAACATGAATCCTTGAATCTTCCTGAAGAAAGTTGGAAATGAGTTTCCTCATGAATGCCGAATCGTCTACAATAAGAACATTGATTTTATCCATTTTAAAGCTCCTATCTACCACGTACGAAAAAACGCTGTAACTTTGATATGAAGGACGTATCTTGATTCTTTTCTTGAATTTGTTCATTATTTTCATCAAGATATTTTTTGCAAATATCAAACAAGTTTTTGCTTATTAAAGCTTTTGGTGCATATAGCAAAAATGGTTCTTGGTGACTCACAGCCTTTTGAACTGCTTTATCATCTGGTAAAACTCCTAATAAGTTGACTTCTTTTACTAAAAACTGCAACACCACTTGCTTTACTCTTTTAAGGGTCTGCATCCCTTCTGACTCATTTTCAGCACGATTAACAATAAGGTACAATGGAATAGATTGGTCAAACAAACAGATATATTTCATTGCGGAATAAGCATCTGTAATTGCGGTTGGCTCTGATGTTGTAATGACAAAGATTTCATCCATGGCCAAAAGAAATTTCACATTTTCCTCTGTCATTCCTGCACCCATATCAAAAATAACGTAATCATATTCATTAAGGATGAATTGCAATTGTTCCATTAAATATTCTGATTTCTCTTCATCAAGCTTAAATAGATTTGGCAACCCATTTCCACCTGCGATATAATCAATACCTTCAGGACCCTTGATGAGCAATTCTTTCATGGTAAGATTCTTTTCAAATAAATCAACAATTGAATGATGGGCGGTTATTCCCATCAATATATCAATATTTCCCATTCCGATATCCATATCAAATAGCAAAACCTTCTTACCAAATCTAGAAAGAGCAATGGAAAAATTAAGGGAGAGATTAGATTTCCCAACGCCACCTTTTCCACTGATCACAGCTATTGTCTTCGGTTGTTCTTGTTCGCCATTATTCATCGATGCTAGTTTTTTACGAAGAGCTGTAGCTTGGTCCATCATGATTCATCGACTCCAAGGATAGTATTAGCGATTAAGGAAGGGGATGCAATGACAATGTCATCAGGCACATTTTGTCCAGTCGTTAAATAGGCAACACCAATGCCAGAATTAACGATTAAATTCACCATTGCCCCATAGTTTGCCGTTTCATCTACTTTTGTAAAAATAAATTTCGATATTTTAATTTTCGAAAATTGTTTATAGATTACATTCATATCCGTTATTTTTGAAGTTAAAGAGAGAACTAAAAACGTCTCCATGTCATTTGAAAAGTGAATTAATTGATTTAAATCATCTATATATTTTTCGTTACGGAAGTTTCTCCCCGCGGTATCAATGAAAACAACATCATAATCTTTATAGACTTCCTTTGCTTTTTTAAAATCTTCAAAGGAATAACAAACTTCAACAGGTGCCCCTAGGATTTTTGCGTATGTTTTCAACTGTTCAATCGCCGCAATCCGAAACGTATCGGTTGTAATAAATGCAATTTTCTTTTTATCCTTTAACATACAGTCAGCCGCAATTTTTGCAATGGTTGTCGTTTTTCCAACCCCTGTGGGGCCGACTACATTAATATACTTTTTTTGATAGGTTAAGCCACCGTAATCAACATTAGATATTTTTGAAATGATACATTTTTTCGTCCAATTTTGAACCTCGGCAAGTGAAGCATTTTCAGACGCTAGATACCATTTTTCAAGTAGACTTGACATGACTTCTTTTCGAATCGATGGGTCTATTTCTTGATTCATTAACATTTGATTCATTTCCTGCAGATAACCAGTATACGGGCTAATATCAGAGGATAATTCCTTCATTGCCGCTTTTAATTCTTGAATTTCTTTAAGAAACTCTGGAGCAGGGCTATGAGATTCCGTTGTGTTGTATTTATTAAACGTTTCATGAACAACAGGTTGTTGTGGTTCAATTTGTTTGGTGATTACCGGTACTTTTCGTTCCTTTTCTTTAGGTTGCACCTTTTGTTTTCTTGGAGCCTCAGGGTCTACAGCTGCAATTACCTCAAAATTCTTTTTCCGAAAAAAGCCCAAAAATCCTTGTGTTTGAACAATCTTTGAGTTTAAAATAACCGCTTCACTACCTAATTCTGCACGGATCATTTTCATCGCTTCCGGCATAGAAGGCGCAATATATTTTTTTACCTTCAATCTATATTCACCACCCCAACACTTTGAACTTCCACATTAGCCTCAAGCTCATTATAGGAAAGAACAGGAACCTGTGGGAAGTATCGTTCTATTAATTGCCTTACATACATTCTGACAGCAGGAGAACATAATAAAATCGGTGATTGCTCTTGGATACTCACAGTTTCGATTTGCTTTGCAATCGATTCAATGATTGATTGTGACACACTTGGGTCGATGGATAAATAATTTCCATGCTCTGTTTGCTGAACACCATCCGCGACAAACTTTTCAACTCTTCCAGAAAGAGTCACAACCTTCATAGTCTCTCCTTGTACGATGTATTGGTTTGTAATCTGTCTAGCCAGGGCTTGTCTTACATATTCCGTTAATAAATCAGTATCAGTTGTCATCCGGCCAAAATCGGCTAATGTTTCGAATATGATCGGTAAGTTTCGAATTGAAACACTTTCTTTTAATAATTTTGCCAATACCTTCTGAACATCTCCAACGGATAGTGGATTTGGTGTAACTTCATCCACTAAAATTGGGTATGATTCCTTTAAATGATCAATTAATTGCTTTGTCTCTTGTCTTCCGAGTAATTCAAAAGCATTCCTTCTAATGACCTCTGTAATATGCGTAGATACAACAGATGGTGGGTCAACCACTGTATACCCGATCATTTCAGCCTGATCCTTCATATCTTCAGAAATCCATTTTGCTGGAAGGCCAAATGACGGCTCAACTGTATCAATCCCTTCAATCGAGTCATCCTCATAGCCCGGACTCATTGCCAAGTAATGGTCAAGCAAGAGTTCTCCTCTAGCCATTTCACTCCCCTTTATTTTCAAGCGATACTCATTGGGTTGCAATTGAATATTATCCCTAATCCTAACGACCGGAATGACTAAACCTAGCTCAATCGCCAATTGTCTACGGATCATAACGATTCGATCTAAAATATCCCCACCCTGGTTGGTATCGGCTAAAGGTATCAAGCCATAGCCAAACTCGAACTCAATCGGATCTACATTTAACAAATTAACAACACTTTCAGGACTTTTTAAGTCCTCAACTTGTACTTCTTCTTCCGTATCTGGTTCTAACTGAATTTCCTGATCCTTACTTTTAGAAATCATAAAGCCACCGATCGCTAAAAAGCTTGAAATTGAAATGGTTAATAAATCATAGATCGGTGTAAACAACCCTAGCAGGAAAATGGTACCGGCTGTTACATACAGCATTTTAGGATAAGCAAATAATTGCTTTGTAATATCTGTTCCTAAATTTCCCTCTGAAGCTGCACGTGTAACGACAATTCCTGTTGCAGTGGAAATTAATAGTGCAGGAATTTGGCTTACGATTCCGTCTCCTACGGTTAAAAGAGTAAATTTTGAAAGGGCTTCTTGGAAACCTAGCCCATGCTGAGTCATTCCAATAATAAAACCAAATATTAGGTTAATAAGGACAATAATGATACCAGCTATTGCATCCCCTTTTACGAACTTACTCGCCCCATCCATAGCCCCGTAAAAGTCAGCTTCTCTACTTACCTTATCGCGGCGTTCTCGGGCATCTGTTTCAGAAATCATCCCTGCATTTAAATCTGCATCAATACTCATTTGCTTTCCTGGCATTGCATCTAAAGTAAAACGTGCAGCCACTTCCGAAACACGTTCAGAACCTTTTGTTATTACAACAAATTGAATAATAACGAGGATTAAAAAGACGACGAATCCAACAACAACATTTCCTCCAACAACGAAGGTACCAAAGGTATGGACCACTCCACCGGCATCCCCTGTAGAAAGTATCGATCTTGTCGTTGAAACATTTAACCCTAATCGAAATAGAGTTAGAAGAAGTAATAATGATGGAAAGATTGAAAATTGAAGTGGTTCTTGCATATTCATTGAAGTTAAGAGGACCAAGAGTGCAAGAGAAATGTTGATGATAATTAAGATACTTAGCATCCAAGATGGAAATGGGATAATAAGCATCGCAACTATTAAAATTACGCTTAGTAAAACGGATAAATCTCTTGCTCGCATTATTTTTTCTCTCCTTTAAGTCAAAAAAGCACAAGTGATGATCAGAAGGTTTAAAAGCATTTAATTTAAACCTTCTCTTTTAAGCGGTACACATAGGCAAGAATTTCAGCTACCGCTTTGAAATAATCTTCAGGAATTGCATCCCCAATATCTGTCCCTGCGTAAAGAGCTCTTGCAAGTGGTCTGTTTTCAATGGTTGTAATTTCATGTTCTTTGGCAATTTCCTTAATTCGCTGAGCTACAAAGTCTACACCCTTCGCAACAACAAACGGTGCATCCATTTTTGCCTCGTCATATTTTAATGCGACTGCATAATGAGTTGGGTTTGTAATGATAACATCAGCTTTTGGCACTTCTTGCATCATACGACTCATTGCCATTTCACGTTGTTTTTGCTTAATTTTTGATTTAACCAATGGATCTCCTTCAGTCTTCTTAAATTCGTCTTTAATATCTTGCTTTGACATCCTTATATTTTTTTCATAATCAAAGCGTTGATAAAGATAATCTAAGAAAGATAAGAATAAAAGTGCCCCACCTGCAAATAGCCCCATCTGAACGGTCAGTTTTGCCAGAATAATTAGTGCTGCCCCGACCGTTTTTTGTGATAAGGACAAGATATCCTCCAGACGGAACCAAAGAATGGCAAAGGTCACGCCACCTACAATGACAATTTTTAAGATAGATTTAATCATCTCAACAAGCGCCCTAATCGAATAAATACGTTTGAATCCTTGAATTGGATCAAGCTTTTTTAGCTTCATTTGAATTGCTTCTGGTGAAAATAAAAAACCAACCTGCATCAGGTTTGCTGCTATTCCCGCAATAAGAGCTACTAGCATAATTGGTGCTAAAATAATTGCCGCTTCTAAAGATAACTCGATAAAAATTTCTTGAACGCTTTGTTCAGTTGGTGTAACTGATAAATAATGACTGAATGAATGTTTTAAAAACGTCATCATCCGATCAAAAATAAATCCACCAAAAACAAGAAGAGTAAAAAAGATGGAAAGCAACAAAATGGCTGTATTTACATCCGCACTTTTTGCGACCTGTCCTTTTTTTCTTGTTTCCTGACGTTTTTTAGGAGTTGCTTTTTCTGTTTTTTCACCTGCAAAAAATTGTAGGTTTAGACGAACAAAATACATCTAGCTTCCTCCTAAAAGTTCCATTAATCCTCGCATCGTATATAACATATTGTCTACTAGTTTTCCGACAAGCATGAAGATCATCGACATTGCGATTAACATAACAACAAAACTAACCCCAATCTTTAATGGCAGTCCGACAACAAACACATTCAACTGCGGAACAGTTCTTGCGATGATCCCTAAGGCAATATCTACTAAAAACAAAGCACCCACGACTGGCATGGACATTTGAAATGCAATAATAAACATGGTGCTAAAAGCTTTTAAAACAAATTCAACTACATTTTCATTTCCAAACGGTAATTTTGCTTGTTCCATTGGTATGAATTCATAGCTATAAAAAATCCCGTCTAACAATAGATGGTGACCATTGATAGCTAGTAAAAAGAGAAGTGAAAATGTATATAAGTATTGACCCATTAACGGACTTTGTGCTCCAGTTTGAGGATCGATTACATTGGCTATGGCGAATCCCATTTGGAAATCAATAAATCCTCCTGCAATTTGGATTGCAGCAAAAATCATATAGGCAACTAAACCAATTAAAAGTCCTACCATGGCCTCTTTAAAAATCAACATGATAAAATAGCCATCAATTTGAAGAATCGGCTTTTCCATGGCTAGGAACATAATCCAAGAGATAAAAAATGCAATTCCGATCCGATGGGAAGCGGGCAGAGTTCGATAGGAAAACAACGGCATCGTTACAAAAAAGCTGGTTACTCTAACTAAGACCAGCAAAAAAGCAGGAAAATAGGTATATACCTCTGTCATTTTTTCAACCTACAAATCTCGTCAAATTACTAAAAATATCATGGGTATACGCAAGCATCTTAGAAAGCATCCAAGGTCCAAAGAATACCAAGCCAACAAGGACAGCAATGATTTTAGGAATAAAAGCCAAGGTTTGTTCCTGTATTTGTGTGGTTGCCTGAAACACACTCACAATTAGCCCGACTACAAGTGCAACCAATAATAGTGGACCACAAATCATTAATGTCGTATATACACCTTTTTCTGCCAACGATATAACTACTTCAGGATTCAACACGGTTCACCTACTTCTAGAAGGTTTGTAACAGGGATTTTACGATCAAATACCATCCATCCACAAGAACAAATAACAGTATTTTGAATGGCAAGGAAATCATAACAGGTGGAAGCATCATCATCCCCATTGACATGAGGATACTCGCAACAACCATATCAATCACAAGAAATGGAATAAAGATCATAAATCCGATTTGAAATGCTGTCTTTAGTTCGCTTATTGCAAAAGCTGGTACTAATGCGGTTAAAGGAATATCTTGAATGGTCTCAGGTCTGTCTGCTCCAGAGTAATTTAAAAACAACTCCAAGTCCTTTTGTCGAGTATGTACACTCATAAATTCCTTAAACGGTACGGCAGCCCTCGTGTAGGCTTCCTCTAAATTTATTTCTTCATTAAATAACGGAGTTAAAGCTTGTTCATTCACTTCACTAAATGTTGGAGCCATTACAAAAAAAGTTAAAAACAATGCTAGTCCAATTAAAACCTGATTGGGCGGCATTTGCTGTGTCCCCAAAGATGTCCTCACAAATGAAAGAACAACAATAATTCTTGTGAAGCTCGTCATTAACATTAAAATACCAGGTCCAACTGAAAGAACAGTTAGAAGGAGAAGCAGCTTAACTGATGTCGAGACATTTTCAGGGGCGCTAGTATTAAAAAATTCCATAAATTCGTTCATTCTTTGCTAGACTCCTTATTTTCAAGTTGCTCGACAATTTTCTTTCTCCCTTGTTTTAACTCCGTCAATTGTTTTTGCAGAATTGAGGAAAAAAGAGCCTGATCTTTATCCTTTGCTGCTTTTCGTTTTTCGAGAAAACGATTGATGATATCTTTTGGTTGAATCATGGATTCTAATGACGAATTATGTTGTTCAAGTATTTCATTTATTTCATCTGTGTCTTCGATTTCCTTAAGAAGCTGAATGGAATCTCCAACTCCCACAACTAAAATGCGCTCTCCAACCTTTACAATTTGAATCGAGCGGTTATTACCTAGACTGGTTCCACCAAGGTTTTCAATAAACCTATGCTGGTTAAACATGCGATTTCTTTTATTCAAGAACCTTAATAAAAAATAAATAAGTGCAATAACAAATAAAGTTGTAAAAATCATTTTAAGAAAGTCGCCGGCTGTTAGTTCATTGACAGGCTGTGTGAGTTCTGTCACATCATTCTCTTGCCCAGGCTCTGATTGGTTTTCTGGATTATACTGGTTGTAAATACTTTTCTCAATTTGGCCATCTTCTGCTTGAACAGGAAAAGTGACAAGCAATGTATGAAAGAAAATGATGGCTATAAAGACTTTTTTTATATGTTTCACTTTGTTGCCACTCTCCTGGATTATTAGCTTAAAGTTTTACTGATAGCTTCAATGACTCGGTCTGCTTGGAATGGCTTAACAATAAAATCCTTTGCCCCCGCTTGGATTGCATCAATGACCATCGCCTGTTGCCCCATAGCTGAACACATAATTACTTTTGCATTTGGGTTCATTTTTTTAATTTCTTTAAGCGCTGTAATCCCATCCATTTCAGGCATTGTAATATCCATTGTTACAAGGTCTGGTTGGTGTTCTTTATATTTTTCAACGGCCTGTGCTCCATCTGCTGCCTCGGCAACAACCTCGTAACCATTTTTAGTTAGGATGTCCTTTATCATCATTCTCATAAATGCTGCATCATCAACAATAAGAATTCTATTTGCCATTTGTATTGCCCCCTACATTAATTCAATTTTTTAATTCGATCACTTTGGCTAATGATATCAGTAATTCTGACACCAAAGTTTTCTTCAATTACAACTACCTCACCTTGTGCGATAAGCTTTCCATTTACTAAAACATCTACAGGCTCGCCCGCAAGCTTGTCTAACTCAATAATCGAACCGGTTGATAATTCAAGAATTTCTTTAATAGAGCGTTTTGTCCTGCCTAATTCAACCGTCACTTGAAGCGGAATATCTAATAACATATTTAGATTTCTTGATTCAGCTTCTTGTAAATGAACAGATTCAAACTCTGAAAATACAGCAGGTTGAATTTCAGGATGTCTTGCTTGCGTACCACCTAGATGCTGTGGAGCACTGTTTGTCATTGGTTGATTAAAATCAGGTTGTTGATTTGGCTGTGTCGTTTGATATGGTGTTTCCATTTGTTGTTCAACATTTGGCAAGGTATAGTTCGATTGCTGAACTGGCATTTCAATATCCACATGTTGAGTTGGAGTCACCATTTCTGAACCTTTATTTTCCGGCTGAGGAGATAAAAGTTCTCCAACAAGATCTTTTGCAAATCCAACTGGAACCAACTGCATGATTGTTGAATCAATTAATTCACCAATAGTTAAACGAAACGATATTTTCACTAAAATGTCATCAGCTGGAAGGTTTTCAGCTCCTTCACCTTGTTTTATGTCAAGAATATCTATACTCGGTGGAGAGATATCAATTTTCTTACTAAAAACAGTTGACATTGAAGTTGCGGCAGAACCCATCATTTGGTTCATTGCTTCTTGTACAGCACTCAGTTGCAAATCTCCCAAGTTTTCCGGTGCTGCAAGGCCATTTCCACCGAGCATTAAATCGGCAATGATCGCTGCGTCACTTTGTTTGATGACTAATAGATTTGTCCCTGTAAAACCAGCTGTATAATTAACATAGATTGCAACATACGGGTGCGGAAACTCATCAGCTAGCTCAGAACTTAAAACAAGCGAGACGTTTGGTGTCGTAATTTCAACCTTTTGATTGAGTAATGTGGAAAGTGCAGTTGCTGAACTTCCAAAAGAGATATTTCCAATCTCCCCAAGCGCATCTTGTTCAATTAAAGATAAAAAATCTTCTACAAGGGGTTTATTCACATTCGCTACCGGTTCTTCGTTGTCTAAGTCAGCGGTACCTCTTAATAGTGCATCAATTTCGTCTTGTGATAGCATATTTCCATTATTCATTTTCACGGTCCCCCCCTTTAATCTCTTCTAAGATTTGTACGGCTTGTTTTTTATTCACCTTACCAACTTGTGCATAGAATTTAGGTACTCCCTCAACTTTCAACTCGATTGGTTGTTGAATCATTTTATCAAGTTGAATGGTATCCCCAATATCCAATAACAGGAATTCCTGGATAGCGATATTTGTAGTTCCTAACTCTGCTACAATTGGCAATTTTGTATCCTTAAGATTGTTTTGGATATAAGTAATTTCTTCATGATTTCGTTCCTTTTTAGGTGTTGATTGCATCCAATAATGTGCTGATAATTTCGGAATAATCGGTTCAAGGAACACATGAGGAATACAAATATTGATCATTCCACTTGTTTCTCCGATTTGGGTATTGAGTGAGATGACTACCACAGTTTCATTTGGCGAAAACATTTGAAGGAACTGTGGATTCACCTCAAATTCGGTTAAAATTGGATCTACCTCAACCAAATTAGCCCATGCATCCCGCGCTTGTTCAAAAGCTCTTTCAAACATATTGCTCATGATTTTTGTTTCAATTTCAGTTAAATTCTCAATTTTATTAAGACCTGTCCCTCTTCCCCCAAGCATTCGATCAAGCATGGCGTACGCAATATTAGGATTAACCTCCAAAATAATACGCCCATCTAAAGGAGGCATTTCAAATACATTTAAAATCGTCATATTTGGAATGGAACGTATAAATTCCTCATATGGTACTTGGTCGGCTGTACCTACTGTAATTTGTACATAGGTTCGAAGTTGAGCCGAAAAATAGGTTGTTAATAATCGTGCAAAGTTTTCATGGATTCGAGTGATACTCCGAATTTGATCCTTCGAAAAACGAAGTGCCCTTTTAAAATCGTAAACTTTTACACGGCGTTCACTTTCTTCTCTCTTAAGTTCTTCTGGATTCATTTCACCAGTCGATAGAGCTGAAAGTAATGCATCTATTTCACTTTGGGATAATATTTCTCCAGGCAAGGTTCCACCTCCGCTCATTACATACTTCATTCATCATATTATTGGTTATTGCGGAAGAAAGGATGTCGCATAAACTTTGATAATAGTTCCATCTTGCATTAATTCATTAATTCGATCTTTCAATCTGTTTTCAAGATTGACGATTCCTTCTTCACCTTTAAATTCCTCAGATGTCATGTTGGAAAGCTCTTTAATAATGATATTGCTAACCTGGAATTGTCGTTTTTCTAATTCCTCTTTTCCCTTTTTACCATCTGTCTGAATATTAAAGGATATACGAATATAGTCATCACTAAGTAATTTAGTTGTGATTTCTGGAATTTCGACGGTCGCTTTTAGAACTTGGTCGATTGACGGTTCCTTTTGACTTTCACTTGCGGTTACCTTAGTTAAGATGACAAAAGCAGTGGTACCGACTAAAGTTATCGTACTTAAAATGATGACCATTATTACAAGCAGCTTATTTTTCATAGTACCTTTTCCCCCCAAGCTTTAACGAAGGCCAAGCACATTTATTTTTTGATAAAATTCAAGAACCTTCACTTGTACATCCTCTTCTGTTTCCTTTACAACAAATTTTTTGCCATTTGTTAATGTGATTGTTGTATCAGGAAAAGATTCAACCTGCTCAATATATATTGCATTTAATGTAAATTCTTTGTTATTTAATTTCGTCAAAGTAATCAAGATTTATCGGGGTTTTAGGAAAGTACTAAAACCCCTGCCCCCTTAACGTTTTAAGTTTACGAGTTCTTGTAGGATTTCATCAGATGTTGTGATGATCCGAGTATTTGCTTGGAATCCACGCTGTGCTACGATCATTTCTGTAAATTCCTCAGAAAGGTCAACGTTTGACATTTCAAGTGCACCCGATTCGATTGATCCGAGTCCGGATTCACCAGCAAAATTGACGACTGGAATACCTGAGTTTGATGATTGCTGGAAGAGATTCCCTCCCACTTTTTCTAAACCACCTGTATTTGGGAATTTCGCTAACACAAGCTGACCAGCCCAACGTAATGTTCCAGCTGCATCTACATAAGTAACTGAACCATCTTTACCGATGCTCATGCTTTTCGCATCAGTTGGAATTTGGATTGGTTTATAATCAATCGCTGGTTCTCCCGCAATATTAGTTGGATTATATTCAGGTGGAGATACATTAAAATCGAATAACCCTGAATTTACATCAGTTGGTTCAATAACTGCATTTGGTGAAAAACCTTGAACATACATACCAGCACTTGTTACCAGATAGCCTTCCTGATCCATATAGAAGTTACCAGCTCTTGTGTATACTGCGTCTTGTGAAAATCCAGTAGTTGGTGTATCTGTTGGTGATACCTGGAAAAACCCATCGCCAGCAATTGCTAAGTCTAAAATTCTAGCAGTCGTTTGCGTGCTTCCACTGTTGTGGATTGTATCAATCGCTGCTAAAGATGAACCTAGTCCAACCTGTTTCGGGTTAACACCACCGAGCGATTGTCCAGGTGCGGTTGCACCATTGATTGTTTGACTCATGATGTCATTAAAGATGGTTCTACCTTTTTTAAAGCCGTACGTATTTACGTTTGCAATATTATTACCAATCACATCTAGTTTGGTTTGAAAGTTTTTCATTCCACTGATTCCTGAGTACATTGAACGTAACATTTCATTTTCCCCTTTCGAATGTAGGTGGCTTCTGTCGGTCCGCACACCTCGGCTTCCTGTTAAGGTCCAGCCTATTAATCTAAAATAATCGTTCCATTTATGTTCGTAAATATCTGTGAATTTGCCTCATCTCGATTCATTGCGGTAATGACCGTGTTATTTGGGACATTTACAATTAATGCCGCATTATTCGTAACAACCAATGAATCTCGGATTCCTTTTGTTTTAGCTTCAGTTATTTTCATTTGAATTTCTTTCCACTTTGAATCTTGAATATTAATATTTCTTTCGTCTAACCTCTTTTGTGCATGCTTACTAATAACCAGACTTGTCTCTTTTTCAAGTGTTTCTTTAAATGATATTTTAGGTGGTTCAGCATGCTGCACCTTTATACGAGTTTGTAATGATAATGGATGATTTTGTATTTGAAAAATTCGATGGTCCATGTATTCACCTCCTATTCTTCTTCGTTAGAAGGTTGCTTCACTTTCAAAATTTCATCACTATAAATCTTCGTTCCATCCTTCAACTCTAGCTCAATATAACCGGATTTTTGTGAAACGGATGTGACAATTCCTTGTCCATTTTTTATGACTTCTTTGCCATCCTCATCTTCCGTTTTAAAGCTGTATTCTACTTCTTTTCCAATCATATTGCTGTATTTTAAGAGTTGCTCACCCTGATTGCTATTCACAAATTTCTCTAAAGTACTATTCATATTTGTCATTTGCTCTAATGAAGTAAAGGTCGCCATTTGAGCGATAAAATCTTTATCCTCCATTGGATTCATTGGGTCTTGATTTTGGAGCTGAGTCATTAAGATCTTCAAGAAATCATCTTTACCTAATATGTCATTACTCGTTTTTCTTTCAGGCTTTAAATTTGACAGATAAAGATTTGAATCAATTTTAGTCGCCACTTTATTCACCACCTATACTTTTAAATTGACAAGTTCATCAAGTAGAACGGAAGTAAAAGAGTGATCTTCATTGGTTTCTTGTTGGTTATTCTCTTTTGGTTGTCTTCCTGATTGTTGTCCTTGTTGCTGTTCACTTTCTCTTTGTAAACTTCTCTCAGCCTGATATTGAAGTTGTGATGAGACCTCAATTTTTTCCACTGAAATGTTTTGTGCTAAGAAAGTATGTTTTAGGTTCGTTAGTTGTGATTCAACTAATTCCTTTGCTTGTGTTGTAGAAGCCATAATTCTAGCAATCATTCCTGATTCACTTTGAAGAAGTTCAATTCGTAGTGAACCGAGATGTTCAGGATATAAGTTGATTAATAGTTTTTGCTGCCCACCACTATTAAAAAAGTTGCTTTTCGCTAGGATGTTTTGAAATTGCTTAATAAATTGTTGCTGATTTGGTAACTGTTTTCCACTTTGTTCAACAAACAATGAAAATTGTTCCACTTTGGATAATTGATTTGAACTTACATCACCTAAGGCTGTACTCTCTGGCGTTGTTGTTATAACCTGAGTTGTATTGCTTGCCTTTTGCAAGAGCTTTTCCGTTATTATCGTTTGCGGTGTTTCCATTCCTTTAGGTGTAGAGAAATACCTTGCATGGACTACTTGCAAATATTGATGCCTGTTTTGTGATTCTGTTAATGGCTTATCGGATAGCTTGTTTTCTAGTGTTTGTATCAAAGTCTGTACAATTTTGTTAAACCTTAAATCAGTCGGTTCTTTATCAGCAAGCCCACTCGTTGATGTTGGTAAACTCTCGTTAAAAGTCATTTTCAATTGTTTTAGCAGATTGATAAGCCCTTCCTTATTGGTGTTTGAGGATTCCTCTGCATATTTTGCTGTTGCCATAAGGATTCCTATGAGCTCCGCTTTACCAAATTCCTGATCAGTTTCCAACTTTTTATCACCATTTTGAATATCCGTAATAAATGCTTTAATTTGATCTACCAAATCAGGTGGAAGTGTTATAAATACATCTTCATTATCTTGTAGGTCGATGGACTCCTTTGTATACGTTTCGATGTCAGCTAATAAATTCTTAATTGATTCATCTTCTCCAACTTCTTCTACCACGCTTTTTGAACCACTTGAAATAGTCTTTTCGTTCGGTTGCTGTTCTTTTACTAATGCCTCTAAGCTTTCCCGAAAAGATATTTGTGATGAACCATTTCCTAGTAGATTTCTAATACCTACTGACTCGGTTTCGACGGTATTTCGAATGGAACCCATTGAGGGATCGAAGTTTGCCACCATGTTCACGTCATTTCACCTCCTTTCAAGCGGTTAAAATGCTTCATTGGGTAATCAATTGCGTAAATCGTGCAGCATCTTCAGGTGACATTTTTTCAAAGATGGCAGCAAGTTTTTCAGTATTAATACTAGAAAGTATTTCTCTTGCTTCATCATCTTTTAGATTTGGAATAATCTTTGCTGCATTTTTGGGAGACATTTGTTCATACATTTTAGTTAAATCTTCTAATGATTTACTTTTCGCTAATCGCTCTTCCTGAAGTTTGACTATCTCATCAGAAAGATTTTCGATTTCAAGCTCTAATGACTGGATTTCGCCGTCTTTTGTTTCCAATTCACTTTCAAGTTGTGTAATTTTTGATTCCTTTGCCTGAATTTCTGCCTCTAAATCTGAAACCGATACTTCATCCTCTTTTTGTACCTTTGAATCTTCTGCATCATTAAAAAAGGAAGAAATACCGGGAACCTTGGACGCAACATCCTTAACAGTTCCAATTGGATTAAATCCAGCCACAGATAATAGAACAAAGATGACAACCAATGTAAAGAAAGATGGAATTAGTACGACAAACAGAAACCATTGGAATTTGCTGTATTCTTTATCATTGGGCTCCATTTGATCACCTATCTTCCTTTTGACATGTATTGTTGAATTGAAATTTCATCCATCATCTGGCTTTCCTGCATTTTTATTTGTCCTTCATAAATTGCAAAGTCCTTTTCATGCATGATCTCATATTTTTTAACCTCAATATTTTTTTCGGTTAACATTGCTTGCAACTGCTGCATTTTATTTCTTGCTTTAATGACAAGTTGTTGGTAATACATAATTGTTTTTTCTAAGCCAGTAATGAAAGACTGCTGATGCCGTATGCTTTGTATAGATAAGCCACCTCGTAGCTGCTGTCTTTGAGCTTCTTCTAATGTTTCCTTCTTCTTTAATGATTCATATAAGCTTTTAGCGGCTTCTTCAAATTCTTTAACTGAAGATTTATAATCTGCTAGAACTTGATTTTTCTCATTTTCTTTTATCGACATCACTTTTTGAAATTTGAACTTGTAGCTCATTTGATTCATTCACCTTTTTCAGCTAATTGTGCCAATAAGTGCAAACTTTCTTCAAACGTAAATTTCTGATCCGTTTGTTGTTTTATAAACGATATAATTTTTGGATAATACCTAATGGCTTCATCAACTTCAATGGAGGATCCCCTTTTATAGGCGCCAATATTAATTAAGTCCTCTGAATTAAGATAGGTTGCCATAATCCCTCTAATTTTTTCAGCATATGCCTTATGTTCACTAGTTGTAATTTGGCTCATAACACGACTGATTGATTTTAAAACATTAATGGCTGGATATTGTCCTTTATTTGCAAGACTTCGATCAAGCACGAAATGTCCATCAAGGATCCCTCGGACCGTATCTGCAATCGGCTCATTCATGTCATCTCCATCCACTAGAACTGTGTAAAAAGCAGTTATCGAGCCTAAATGATTCGTCCCGGTTCTCTCCAACAGTCTAGGAAGTGTTGTAAAAACACTAGGTGTATATCCTTTTGTTGTCGGTGGCTCACCAATAGCTAGGCCAATTTCGCGACTTGCCATCGCAACACGAGTGACGGAATCCATCATTAACATGACGTCTAGCCCATTGTCTCTGAAATGTTCAGCTATTGCTGTTGCTGTCATTGCTGCTTTGATACGAAGTAGTGCTGGCTGATCGGAAGTTGCCACAACTAATATGGATCTTTTAAGACCTTCCTCACCTAAATCTTTTTCAATAAATTCTCGTACCTCGCGCCCACGTTCTCCAACAAGTGCAATCACATTTATATCCGCTTTCGTATTACGAGCAATCATACCCAAAAGTGTACTTTTCCCGACGCCACTACCTGCAAAAATACCGACACGCTGTCCTTTTCCAACAGTTAACAGGGTGTCTATCATTTTCACACCAACTTCAATTGGCTCATCAATAGGAGGGCGAGATAATGGATTTGGAGGATCTTGTTCAGTAGGTACAGAAGATAACCCCCTAGGTAGCCCGCTTCCATCAAGCGGATGGCCAAGTGGGTCTAATACTTTTCCGACTAAGCCAGCGCCAACCTTTATATCAAGCGGCTTTCCAGTAGCTTCCACAATGCTTCCCGGTGAAATATCCTTCACATTAGAAAATGGCATAAGGATGACATGCTCTTCACGAAAACCCACAACTTCAGCTTGAATACATCTTTTATGAGTAAAACCAACATATATAAAGCACAAATCTCCAATCGAACATTCTGGTCCGCGCGATTCAATCATTAAGCCAACGACTCTTGATACCTTACCGTACCTTTTATACGAATCGATTGAATGTATTTCATTAAGAAGCTCGATTGCTTTCACAGCCTATTCCTCCAATAGCAAAGAAAGTAATTTTTCTTTAATCTCAGAAAGCTGAGTATCAACACTTGCATTAATCTTTCCAAAGGAAGATTCAATTACACAATCTGATTCTCCTAGATCATCATTCGGATAAACAAAAAGATTGGTTTCCCGGTTAAGAATAGCGGTCAAGTCCTCTTTTTGCTCAATCACAATAGGGTAAAAATGTGGGTGTATTTGAATCGTTATATCAGAATGTTCCTTTACTTCTTTAATCGCTTTTTTGACAAGGTGTGTAAAGTCTTCTGGTTGCTGTGATAAATGAATTCCGATAACCTTTTCTGCTACCGTCATCGCAAGCTTTAAAATAACCTCTTCTGAAGAATCCAGATATTGATTGTAATCATGCTTTGATGCATCAATAATTTGACGAGCTTCAGTTAGTAAATCAGAATATTCTTGATAGCCCCGTTCTCTACCTTCAGTCATCCCGGCTTGAAAGCCCTCTTCCGATGTTTGACGGTAAAGTTGTTGTTGCTCTTCTTCCCAATTGCGCTTTTCAATTAATACTTGTTGTCTCATTGAATTGGAATAGGCAATGGCATCCTTGACAATTTTATCAGCCTGTTCTTTTGCTTCATCTAGCATTTTTTTTGAAACAATCTGTAAATCTTCTTGTTCTACCTCAATTTGATTGTTTTCTTTGGTTTGTAACACTTTAAGCCCGATTACTCTTTTTGGAGTATCCTTAGACAGAGTCGAATTTGACTTTATAACGTTAGACAATGATATCATCTCCTCCGCCACGAGCGATGACGATTTCCCCAGCTTCCTCAAGTCTTCTTATAACAGCTACAATACGTGATTGAGCTTCCTCCACATCACGTAAGCGAACTGGTCCCATATATTCCATTTCCTCTTTAAATGTTTCAACCATCCGTTTGGACATGTTTTTAAAGACAATTTCTTTCACTTCTTCACTTGCAACACGAAGTGATAACATGAGGTCCTCATTTTCCACATCACGAATGACTCGCTGAATAGCGCGGTTATCAAGAGTAACAATGTCTTCAAAGACAAACATCCGCTTTTTGATTTCCTCTGCAAGCTCTGGATCTTGAATCTCAAGTGCATCTAAAATCGTTCTTTCTGTTGAACGATCGACTCCATTTAACACTTCCACAACAGCCTCAATTCCACCGGTTTGGGTATAATCATGTGTTACGGTAGCTGAAAGCTTGCGCTCGAGGATTTGTTCGACCTCATTGATAATTTCAGGTGAAGTTCGATCCATTATTGCGATTCTTCTTGCGATATCTGCTTGAACTTCTTGTGGCAACTCCGATAAAATTTGTGCCGCTTGTCTTGAATCTAAATAAGATAGTATTAATGCAATTGTCTGTGGATGCTCATTTTGAATAAAGTTCAAGATTTGTCCAGGATCCGCTTTTCTTGCAAAATCAAACGGTTTAACCTGTAGAGAAGACGTTAATCGATTAATGATGACTCCTGCTTGTTCTTCCCCAAGTGCTTTTTCAAGTACTGTCTTTGCATATCCAATCCCACCCTGGGTGATATAATCCTGGGCAATGGCAATTTGATGGAACTCTTCCATAATTTGTTCCTTTGTATTTGCTTCGACCTTTCGAACACCAGAAATTTCCAACGTCAACTTTTCAATTTCTTCCTCTGACAGATGCTTATACACCGAAGCCGAGACATCTGGACCTAGTGAAATGAGGAGAATGGCTGCTTTTTGTTTGCCAGTAAGACCACTATTACTATCTCGTTTTGCCACTTTGCCACCCCCTACTCATCTGCTAACCATGAACGTAATAATTTTGCAAAATCCTCTGGTTTATCCTTCGCAAGCTTCTCCAATTGCTTTTTTCGAACCGTTGCTTCTGATTCTTTTTCTTCATTAACATCAGGAATATGATCAAAGAAAACAGGTTCTGTTTGAGGGACTTCCTCTTCGAAAATTGGTTCTTTCTTTTTGCGTAAAAATAAGAATAAGAGAATGATAAGTCCAAGTACTAAAAGACCACCCACAATATAAACCCATAATGGAATCGTTGAAATTACAGGTGTTTCATTAACTGTAGTTGATTTCCCATTAAATTCTTGAACAGAGACAACAATCTTATCTTGAATTTCTTGTTGTGTTAACTGATTATTAACGTCCTGATTAATACTAGTACTCACGATCGTACTTAGTATTCTTTCAATATCATCGACACGCTCTTGTGGCATCGATGCAGGATTCTTAGGGTCTGGTGCTTCGACCATAACCTGAATTCCTAAATCTCTTATTTTATAAGGAGCTTCTACAATATCCTTTGTGATCCGATTCACATCTTTATTAACACGTTCTTCAATACGTTCGTAATCGCCACTACCAGTTTGTCCACCAGTATTGTAAGCCGGGACTTCATTTTCTCCAGTTCCGCTTAACCCACCAGCTTGGGCACCATCACCAGTAAAGGTCTCGGTTATTCTTTCAACACTGATATCAATACCTTCCATGTTTTCAGGGTCAACTGGTGTTACAAGGTTTTCCTGACGGTTTTCTTGTGTAAAGTCAATATCCGTTGTAACCGACACGACAATTTTATCCGGTCCCATCATTGTTCCAAGCATTTTCTGGACCTGTCTTTGTAGATCTCTTTCAATTTCACGTTTTAATTCAAGCTGTGACGCAACATTTCCAACAACAGCTAAATTTTCTTCAGTTTCCAAGTCAAAATACTCAAAGTTTTGGTTGGTTATGACGATATTATCAGTAGGTAGATGAGGAATACTTTTTGAAACCAAATGATATAAAGATTTTATTTGCTGTTGTTCAAATCTATATCCAGGTTTCGTGTTTAGAACGATAGAAGCGGATGCCTCTGCTTGGCTATCCTTAACAAAAATTCCATCGTTCGGCATGCTAATCATAACCTTCGCATCGTTTATCCCATCGATGCCCTTAATTAGGTTAGCTAATTCAGTTTGAGTGGACTCGAGTTTAAGCATATTAAATTCATTATCAGTCATCCCAAAACCCGCATTTTGACCAAAAAATGAATAATCGATATTACCACTATCTGGTATTCCTTCTGCCGCAAGTTCAACCATTAAGGTTTCGACCACTTCTTCTGGCACCTTAATGGTTGATCCATTATCCGCTATTTCTGATTGAATTCCCCGAGAATCTAAAGTTGCTTTTATTTGCCCTGTTTCCTGTGGTGTAAGGTTGCTATACAAAGGAACAAGGGTTGATTTTGTTGTGAAGAACACGGTAAGCGAAATAACGAAAATTAAAAGTAAAGGCAATCCAATAATTGTGGCCTTTTGAAGGCCGGATTGATTCTTCCAATATTCACTTATCTTCGTTTTATATAAAAGAAGTTTCTCTTTCATTTACATACCCCTATCAAGCTGTTATTATTTCGGATTAAACCTGCATCCTCATGATTTCTTGGTATGCCTCTACTACTTTATTTCGAATTTGAAGTGTCGCCTGTAAGGAAACACTCGCTTTCTGAGAAGCTATCATTACTTGGTGCAAATCAACGTTTTCGCCTTTAATCAGCTTTTCGGTCATGATATCCGATGTCTTTTGTGATTCATTCACATTATTGATGGCGTCTTTAAAAAAATGGCTAAATTCCTTTTGAACAGCATTTGCTGTTTTTGGTTGTACCCCGGGGTTCGAGATTACCTGGGGTGTTGCAAGATTAATCTTTTCAATCACAATTCATCACCTATTTTCCAATTTCTAAAGCCTTCATTAGCATTCCTTTAGAGGCATTAAGGACTGTCACATTCGCCTCATACGATCTTGTGGCGCTAATCAAATCGACCATTTCCTTTAGAGGGTCTACATTCGGAAGTGCGACATAGCCTTCATCATTCGCATCAGGATGATCTGGGTTATAGACCAGCTGAAATGGAGTGTTATCCTTAACGATTCCGGTCACCTTTACCCCATTTCCAACATTCGATTGATTCATCGCTTTTGATAGATGTGAGGAAAAACTATTACCTAGTGGTTGCTGAACAACCATTTTTCTTCTATATGGCTGCCACTGGCCATCAACAAGTTTTCCCCTTGTTGTATCTACATTTGCCATATTTGAAGAAATAACGTCCATTCTAAGTCTTCCTGCAGTTAGTGCAGAAGCACTTGTATTAAGGCTATGAAAAATCGACACTCTTAGTTCCCTCCTTTAATCACTGTTTTTAATGTATTGAATTTCCCACTAATTCTTTCTGTAACGGCATTATAGTAAATTTGGTTCTCTGCTAATAGTGCCATTTCTTTATCTATGTCTACGTTATTACCGTTATGGTTATATGCTGTATCATTCTTTGTAACGAGTGGGCTTTTTAGGCGTTTGCTACTAGTAAATTCGAAATGCTTTTCATTCGTCCGATTTGCTCTCAATTGACTATTCATTTCATTCGAAAGAAGGTTCTTAAAGCTAACGTCTTGTGCTTTGTAATTTGGTGTATCAACATTTGCAATATTATTTGAAATTACCTTCTGTCGTAGAGCTGAATAATCTAAAGCTTTCTCTAGTGAATGAATGGTATTAGCAAAAAGTTTCATCTTATCCCCTCACAAAAAAAATTGTTTCTTCGAATATATATAACGTATTGTGTTAGCTCTTTATTATTGTAATGAAATTAAATCTATCTGTCTATGAAGCTTACGATAAAAAGTGATGTTTTTCGACAATATAGGTCTTTTTCCCTATAGAATCCAATCTTAATTATAGGTTTTAAGTTGCGATTTTTCATGTGATTTTTACAAAAAAAGACAAGAACTTATTTCCACTATAAGAAATCGACATATTATGATAGAAATGTATTTCCTGCGGTTTGTACATTTTATCTTTTATCATTTAACATAAAAAATGCGAAGATGGTTTATTCCATCTTCGCTTTTTTATACTTAATGTGATTTCAGCTTTTCTAATTCCAATAAGAACTTATCATTCAGTACCTTAATGTAAGTTCCCTTCATTCCTAATGAACGGGATTCAATTACGCCTGCACTTTCAAGCTTTCTTAAAGCGTTAACGATAACTGATCTAGTGATACCAACGCGGTCTGCAATTTTACTTGCAACTAATAACCCTTCGTTTCCATTTAATTCTTCAAAAATATGTTCAATAGCCTCAAATTCACTATATGATAATGAACTGATCGCCATTTGCACAACCGCTTTACTTCGTGCTTCTTCTTCAATTTCTTCTGCTTTTTCACGAAGAATTTCCATACCAACAACCGTTGCACCATACTCAGCTAAAATTAAATCATCATCTTCAAAGCTTTGATCAAGTCTTGAAAGAATAAGTGTACCTAATCGTTCACCACCGCCGATAATTGGTACGATTGTTGTTAATCCACTCTTGAACAAATCTTTGTTTTCAATTGGGAAAGCAGTATAAGTACTTTCAATATCAAGGTTAGATGAGGTTTCTTGAATATTGAATAGGCTTTGTGTGTACTCCTCTGGGAAATGACGATCTTCAATCATTTTCTTCATTCTTTCATTTTCAATCTGTTGATTGATCGCATATCCAAGAAGTTTTCCACGGCGACTTAATAAGAAAATATTTGCTCCAATCACATCGCGTAGTGTTTCAGACATTTCCTTAAAGTTAACTGGTTTACCAGCTGCATTTTGCAGCATAGCATTAATTTTTCGTGTTCTTTCTAATAATGGCATTTTTCTTGTTCCTCCTGATAATCTTACAAAATAAACTGACTTAAATCTTTGTTTTTCACGATCGTACTTAATTTCTCATCCACATATTGTGGAGTAATCGTGATTTTTTCCATTGTAATATCTGGTGCTTCAAATGATAAATCCTCTAACAGTCTCTCCAAAATTGTATGTAGGCGACGTGCTCCGATATTATCTGTGTCCTGATTCACTTGGAAGGCAACTTCAGCTATCTTACGAATAGCATCGTCAGAAAATTCAAGTTGTATACCTTCCGTTTCTAATAATGCTGAATATTGTTTCAATAGCGCATTATCTGGCTCAACTAAGATTCGATAAAAATCATCGACAGTTAGTTTAGTAAGCTCTACACGAATCGGAAAACGACCTTGTAATTCTGGGATTAAATCCGAAGGCTTTGACATATGGAATGCCCCAGCAGCAATAAATAACATATGATCTGTTTTAACGGAGCCATATTTCGTTACAACGGTTGAACCTTCCACAATCGGTAAAATATCACGTTGAACTCCTTCTCTGGAAACATCTGCCGAAGAAGAATTATGACTTTTTCCTGCTACTTTGTCAATCTCATCTATAAAAATAATTCCTGATTGTTCAGCTCGATTAACTGCTTCTTGAGTAACCTCATCCATATCAATTAGCTTAGCTGCTTCCTCATTTGTCAAAACTTTCCTAGCATCTTTTACTGTTAATTTACGCTTTTTGCGTTTTTTCGGCATTAAATTGCTTAACGCATCCTGCATATTCATTCCCATATTCTCCATACCGGATCCTTGGAAAAGATCAAACATAGATGGCTGCTGTTCTTCTACTTCTACTGTAACATAATAATCTTCAAGTTCTCCAAGTGCAAGCTTGTGAGCCATTCGCTTTCTTCTTTCGCTTACACTTTCTTCTTCTGTAGGCTTTTCCGCCTCTTGTTCATTAGTATTCCCACCAAATAACATTTCAAGTGGGTTTTTATATGTTGTTTGCTTTTTTGAACCTGGGACAAGCAATTCGACAATACGCTTATTGGCATTTTCTCCTGCTCGTTCAGACACTTCCACCATTTTTTCCTCTTTCACAAGGCGAACAGATGTCTCGACTAAATCGCGGACCATTGATTCTACATCTCGACCAACATAACCTACTTCTGTAAATTTTGTAGCCTCTACCTTAATAAACGGAGCCCCTACAAGCTTTGCGAGTCGTCTTGCAATTTCGGTTTTTCCAACGCCTGTTGGCCCAATCATCAGTATATTCTTTGGTACGATTTCGTCTTTCAGCTTTTCGTTAAGAAGACTGCGGCGGTATCGATTTCTTAAAGCCACTGATACTGCTCGTTTAGCTTCGTTTTGGCCAATAATGTATTGATCTAATTTTTCAACAATCTGTCTTGGGGTTAAATTCGTTTTCAAAGTAATCCCCTCCTTATAGTTCTTCAACTATAATATTTTCATTAGTATACACACAAATCTCACTTGCAATTTCTAATGAAGCTTTTGCAATCTCTTTTGCCGTTAAATGATCACCCGAATATTTTTTTAATGCCCGACCAGCTGAAAGAGCGTAATTTCCACCAGAGCCAATGGCAAGAATTCCATCATCTGGTTCAATCACTTCACCTGTTCCTGATATGAGAAGCAAATCCTTTTCGTCCATCACAATGAGCATGGCTTCTAATTTGCGAAGAACTTTGTCACTCCTCCATTCTTTTGCAAGCTCCACCGCCGCCCTTTGTAAATTCCCATTAAACTCCTCAAGGCGTCCTTCAAACATTTCAAAAAGGGTAAATGCATCTGCAACGGAACCCGCAAACCCTGCAATGACTCTTCCTTGAAAAAGCTTTCGGACCTTTCTTGCTGTGTGCTTCATTACAACAGCATTACCAAAGGTTACTTGGCCATCTCCTGCCATCGCAGATTTACCATTATGCTTTACAGCAAATATTGTTGTTGCATGAAAATTTGACATTTTTTAGAACAACCTCCTTATGCACGTGGATGTGAGGATAAATAAATATTCCGCAAATGATCCTTTGTAACATGCGTGTAGACTTGTGTTGACGACAGATTTTCGTGCCCGAGCAGTTCTTGTACAGACCTCATATCAGCGCCCTCGTTTAAAAGGTGTGTAGCAAATGTATGTCTCAATACGTGTGGACTAATATGTATCGTAGATGAAGTCTTTTTAATCATATTATTTAGGATTAACCGGACTCCCCTAGTTGTTAAAGGTCCACCACGAAAATTAAGGAAAAGACTGTTTGTATGTACTGATGCTTTTTCGAGCAATTCCTTACGACCTTTTTGTATATAGTTTGTAAGTGCTTGTTCGGCATAGCTTCCAAAAGGAACATAGCGTTGTTTATTTCCTTTTCCATGAACAAACACAGTTCCTACTGAAAAGTCGAGATCCTGAAGTGTAAGTTTACAGCACTCACTTACACGAATTCCTGTCGCATAAAGCAATTCAAGTAAAGCCTGATCCCGCTGTCCTAAGCTTGTAGAAACATCCGAAACTTTGAAAAGTTTTTCCAATTCTTCTTCATATAAAAAATGCGGAAGCTTTTGTTCCCTTTTTGGCAATGAAACCAACAAAAATGGATTCTGAGAAAGAAGCTTTTCCCGAAGAAGGAAATTAAAAAAACTGCGCAATGTTGAGATTTTCTTTGCAACAGTACGTCTTGCATATTGTTTCTTGTAAAGCTCTGTTAGATACAGTCGTACATCCGAGTATGTCACATCCGATAAATTAGAGATGGATTCTTGATTCAGAAATAAGAAAAAATGTTCGATTGATTGTTCATAATGGACAATTGTATATTCTGAATAATTTTTCTCGATTTGTAAATATTCCTTGAACAACTGTAACGATTTGTTCACATTTTCCATTATTTTCACCTCACAAGGGCTACTAAATATTATCACAATTTAGTAGCCCTTGCAAATAAAAACTCTGATTTTTTTACAAAATTCTGAATTGCGTAAGAAATCACGTCTATTTCCATATACGTTAACATGGAAAGTGGTGAGTCATAATAATAACCCACCACACAAGTTATTTTTGAGGTTCCTCTTTGTAGTCACACTCAACACACTGTACCTGAATTCCTTTTTTGAGTTTTTTCTCAACGAGCAAGTTCTCGCACTTTGGACATTTCCTTGGTAGGGGTTTATCCCAAGAAAGAAAATCACATTCAGGGTATTGATCGCAGCCATAAAAAATTCGTTTTTTCTTGCTTTTTCTTTCAACAATATTTCCTTTTTCACATTTCGGACAAGGAACCCCGATTTCTTTTACAATTGGTTTTGTATTGCGGCAATCAGGGAAATTGGAGCACGCCATGAACTTTCCATAACGTCCCATCTTATAAACCATCGGATGTCCACAATTTTCACAATCCACACCTGCAGGCTCATCCTTTATTTCAACTTCCTGCATTTCTGCTTCAGCAATTTCTAATCTCTTTTCAAAATCTTGATAGAAATCATCTATAATCTTAATCCATTCTGTTTTTCCATCTTCGATTTCATCAAGGTCATGCTCCATTTTCGCAGTAAACTCGACATCTAAAATTCTTGGGAAAAACTCGAGCATTAATTCATCTACGATTTCTCCAAGTTCCGTTGGTATGAAACGTTTGTTATCTAATGCAACATACCCTCTTTTTTGAATGGTATCTAGCGTTGGCGCATAAGTAGAAGGCCTGCCTATTCCTAATTCCTCAAGAGTTTTAACAAGTCGTGCTTCCGTATAGCGTGGAGGTGGCTGGGTAAAATGTTGCTTAGGATCAACATCTTTCGAAAATACTTGATCTCCTTCTTCTAGCACAGGGAGCATATTTTCTTTTTCTTCAACATTATCATCATTACCCTCAACATACACCTTCATAAACCCTGGAAATTTAACTTTGGAGCCTGTTGCTCGAAATACAACATCCCCATTATTTAAATCAACACTCATTGTATCCATAATCGCAGAAGCCATTTGACTAGCAACAAAACGCTCCCAAATAAGTTTATACAATCTTAATTGGTCTCTGCTTAAATACTGTTTCACACTATTTGGCTCTCTAAAGACAGAGGTTGGACGAATCCCTTCATGAGCATCTTGGGTATTCATGCCTTTTTTCTCTTTTCTTTTTGTATCTGTTAAAAATTGTTGACCAAACGTTTTCTCAATATATTGTGATCCTTCTACAACTGCTGTTTCTGATATTCGTGTCGAATCAGTACGCATATATGTGATTAGACCAACTGTTCCTTCTTTACCCAGGTCAATCCCTTCATATAATTGTTGTGCAAGCATCATGGTTTTCTTAGCACGAAAATTCAACTTACGAGCTGCTTCTTGTTGTAAAGAAGAAGTAATGAAAGGCGGTGCCGGGTTTCTTTTTCGTTCTTTTTTTGTGACAGAAGCAATCGTAAATGAGTTACCTTCAATTTTTGAAAGAATCTCTTTTACCTCTGCTTCATTTGTTAATTCTCGTTTTTTGCCCTTTACACCGTAAAATTGGCCTTCAAATTGTGCATTCCCTTTTAAAAAGTCAGCTTTAATTGTCCAGTATTCTTCAGGCTCAAAATTTTGAATTTCTTTTTCCCTATCAATGATTAATCTGACAGCAACAGATTGAACTCGTCCCGCACTTAAGCCTTTTTTTACTTTCTTCCAAAGGAGAGGACTAATATTATAGCCTACTAATCTGTCAAGAACACGCCTTGCTTGCTGTGCATCTACTAAATCCTGATTAATCGGGCGCGGATGCTTAAAGGACTCTTTGATAGCGTCTTTCGTAATTTCGTTAAAAACAACTCGACAGTCTGATTCAATATCTAAATTTAACGAATGGGCGAGATGCCATGCAATTGCCTCCCCTTCACGATCCGGGTCAGCTGCCAGATAAACTTTTTTTGCCTTTTTTGCGGCGGTTTTTAAATCCTTCAATACGGGTCCCTTGCCGCGGATTGTTATATATTTCACATCGTAATGATTTTTTGGATCAACACCCATTTGACTTCTTGGGAGGTCTCTGATGTGACCCATTGAAGCCTTCACCTTATATTTTTTTCCCAAATATCTTTCAATTGTTTTTGCTTTTGCTGGTGATTCAACTATGACTAAATAGTCCGACATGTATCGTTTCCTCCTTAGAGGTTAAATTCTGAATTAAAATAAATCCTCCATATTATTAAATATTAATGGACAGTTTGTCAAACTGTTATGATAATTTTTATACATTTTTCATTCATTTTTTAAGAAAAAGTGTGAATTTCTGATAAAATATCCTCGCTGCTAAGCACCAGTTTTGCTCCTGATTGAATTAATTTATTCGTTCCAACACATGAAGGTTCTAGAATAGACCCTGGGATGGCAAAAACTTCTCTACCCTGGTTTAGTGCTTGATCTGCTGTGATTAACGAACCACTTCTTTCTTTTGCTTCTACAACTAATGTGCCATGTGTCAAACCGCTAATTATTCGATTCCGCATCGGAAACTGCCATTTTTCTGGCTTTGTAAAAGGGGGATATTCAGATATAAGTATATGATTTTGAGTGATAGTAGTTGCCAACTCTTTGTTTTCAAGGGGATAAATATGTTGAAGGCCGCCAGCAATGACCGCTATGGTTTTCCCATTATGAGCGATTGCTAGTCTATGAGCCATTGTATCTATTCCACGCGCCAAACCACTAACCAATACCCAATTTTGCTTGAGTAAGGGCACCAACACCTTTGTCATACTTTGCCTGCACGATGCGGTAGGTGTACGGGAGCCAACTACGCTTATTAATTTTTCACTGTTTAATAATGCCTTGTCCCCTGCAGTATATAACACCCATGGTGGGTCATAAATTTGTTTCAGAAGACGAGGATATTCTTGATCAAATATGGTAATAATGCCCACACTTTTATTGCTATATTGTTTTAGCATACTTTGGATTGATAAAGAATGCAAATCTTTTAAAAAAATATTGATTTGAATTTTTGTTAAAGGAAGGATTTTTTCATAAAATGATGAGGGATAATTATAAATAGAAGAAAGTGTTGGATCATGCTGTAGAATTCGAAAAATAGATTTCCAGCCTATTCCCCGACAATGGTGAAGATGTATTAAATTTTCACGAATTTTTTCCATATATTCTCCTTTTTTCATCAGAAAGAGACAGTTCCACAGGATAGAACTGTCTCATTTCTATATTTTATTAGTGAGTTTTACACTTTTCGTATAAACCTTTTTCTTTTAGAACAGAAATTAACGTTTCACCCATTACAGATGGCGTTTCAGCAACCTTAATCCCACATTCATTCATTGTTTTGATCTTTTCGGCTGCCGTACCCTTACCACCAGAAATAATTGCGCCAGCATGTCCCATACGCTTTCCTGGAGGTGCAGTTTGTCCACCGATAAATCCTACAACTGGTTTTGTCATGTTTGCTTTAACCCACTCTGCAGCTTCTTCTTCAGCTGTTCCACCGATTTCACCAATCATGATAACCGCATATGTTTCTTCATCTTCGTTAAACGCTTTTAATACATCGATGAAATTTGTTCCGTTAACAGGGTCTCCACCAATACCTACTGCTGTTGTTTGACCAATACCAGCTTGTGTTAATTGGTGTACAGCCTCATATGTTAACGTACCAGAACGTGATACAACACCTACATGGCCTTTTTTATGAATATATCCAGGCATGATACCAATTTTACATTCGTCAGCTGTGATCACACCAGGGCAGTTAGGACCGACTAGACGAGTCTTCTTACCTTCCATATAGCGTTTCACTTTAACCATGTCTAATACTGGAATATGCTCTGTAATACAAATTGCTAGATCTAGTTCTGCGTCAACTGCTTCCATAATTGCATCCGCAGCAAATGGAGCAGGTACATAAATGACTGATGCTGTTGCACCTGTTTGATCAACTGCTTCTTTAACCGTATTGAATACAGGAACACCTTCAACCTCAGTACCACCTTTACCAGGTGAAGTACCACCAACAATTTTAGTACCATATTCAAGCATTTGTTTTGTATGGAAAAGCGCCGTAGCACCTGTTATCCCTTGAACAATTACTTTTGTATCTTTATTAACAAAAACACCCATGTTTGTCCCCTGCCTTTCTTACCCTACTAGTGATACGATTTTTTGTGCACCGTCTGCCATTGATTCAGCAGCCGTGATGTTTAGACCAGATTCTTGTAAAATCTTTTTACCTAAATCTACATTTGTTCCTTCAAGACGTACTACTAGAGGAATTTCCAAACCTACTTCTTTTGTTGCAGCTACAACACCTTCTGCAATAACATCACATTTCATAATGCCCCCAAAAATGTTTACAAAAATACCTTTTACGTTTTCATCAGATAGAATAATTTTGAATGCTTCAGTTACTTTCTCAGCTGTTGCGCCGCCCCCAACATCAAGGAAGTTCGCAGGATCTCCACCGTAGTGTTTAATGATATCCATTGTTGACATCGCAAGTCCTGCACCATTAACCATACAGCCGATGTTTCCATCAAGTGAAATATAGCTTAAATCATATTTGGATGCTTCAATTTCCTTTGCATCCTCTTCGTCTAAGTCACGATACTCTAATACATCTTTTTGACGATATAATGCGTTAGCATCGAAGTTTAATTTCGCATCAAGAGCCATTACTTTGCCATCGCCAGTTACCACTAGAGGGTTGATTTCAGCAATTGAGCAATCTTTTTCAACGAATGCAGTGTATAAAGCTGTCATGAATTTAACGGCTTGATTCACTAATTCTTTTGGAATGTTAATATTAAATGCAATTCGACGTGCTTGGAATGGCAATAATCCAACAACAGGATCGATTTCTTCTTTGAAAATCTTTTCAGGAGTTTTTTCAGCAACCTCTTCGATTTCTGTTCCACCTTCTTCAGAAGCCATTAAAACAACGCGAGAAGTTGCACGATCTAGTACAAGTCCAACATAGTACTCTTTTTTAATATCACAGCCTTCTTCAATTAGAAGACGCTTTACTTCTTTTCCTTCTGGACCTGTTTGGTGTGTAACAAGAGTTTTACCTAGAATTTCGTTAGCATATGTACGAACCTCTTCTAGGTTTTTCGCAACTTTAACACCACCAGCTTTACCACGACCCCCTGCATGAATTTGCGCTTTAACAACACAAACTTGGGTTCCAAGTTCTTTTGCAGCTTCTACAGCCTCGTCAACTGTGAATGCAACCTTACCATTTGGAACAGCTACCCCATATTTTCTGAGGATCTCTTTTCCTTGATACTCATGGATATTCATTTCCCATCCTCCATTCTTATGTAAAAAAAGCAAAGAATTTTTTGTCAGTCCAAATGTTATTATACATTTTCTTTTTAAATCTTTCTATGACAATTATAATTTTTCAGAAAAATCATATGCGCATAGAAAAGGACATCATTTAAATGACCGGGAATTAACCCAAATCATAATGACGCAAACTAGACAAAAATTAGACTGCGCTTTCATTTTATAACTGAAAATACTACTTGTCTACCATTTCGCATGAATTTATTCTTTTTTCTCTAATTATAAAAATACTATATCGAAAAACTATTCATCTCGATTTTCAAAACTTTTATCCATTTTATAAATAAAAGCAAAGATTTCCGCGATTACCTGGTACAATTCCTCAGGAATCCCCTCATTTAATTTGAGTTCACCTAATAGCTCTACTAATGCACGATCCTCCTCTATGGGGATATTATGGGTCTCAGCCATCTCAATGATATTTTGAGCAATGATCCCTTTACCTTTTGCAATAATTTTTGGCTCAGAATCTAGCTTTTGATCGTATGACAGGGCAACTGCCTTCAGCCCTTTTTCTTCCGATGCCTTTTTCATATTTTCACATCCACTTTTTCATGTCCTTCTTCACATCTGGTTTTCTCATATTGATGGTCTTGTGCAGTTGGGTTTATGATTTTAATTGACGAAAGCAAATATCCTTGTTTTTCCAGATTGGTTTGAAGAGAGGGCTTTAGTTCTTCAACTAGAAACTCGATTCCTTCTCTGTCATTAAAGATGGACATGGATAGAATTCGGTTTTGAACTTTAACATCAATGACCACCTCATTTAATTCATTTAGTTCTAAAGAAAAAAGGAGATGACAAAAATCAGGATCGATTTTCCCGTTTTTCTTCTTACCATCCATACGAATCGATATAGTTTGATTAGCTGAGTTTTGAAAAGTGATTTGTTGCTGGAGAAATTGAGTTGAATCATTAGATGTTAATTCAACAGTATCTGTTTGAAGTAAACGGCTTGGATTGACTGCTTTGTCTGCTATTTCTCCCTCTACTGTTGGTAATAAATTAGAAAGATGAGTGGTAGCATTTTGTGTCTTTTGTCCAATTGGATTTGCATTTGATAATGAGTGAAGCTTTTGAAAGGCTTCACTCTTCATTAAGATTTGAAGTATATGAATTGGTATCATTATTTTACCTCGATTAACTCTCGTACTGGAGCAAATGAACGACGATGTTCACTTGTAACACCATATTTTTTAAGTGCTTCTAGATGGTATGCCGTTCCATATCCCATGTGCTTTTCAAATCCGTATTGTGGAAACTCGTGGCTTAATCGTACCATAAGACGATCTCTCGTTACTTTTGCAATGATAGAGCTGGCAGCGATGGACACGCTTTTCGCATCCCCTTTTATGATAGATGTTTGTGGAATATCAATTGGAATTTCCATTGCATCGACTAAAAGATGATCAGGCTTAACAGACAAACCTAATAAGGCCTTTTTCATCGCCTGCTTTGTAGCTTGATATATATTTACATCATCAATAACATCAGCAGGTATGATCCCGATTCCAACGGAAGTAGCACGATCTGTTATTAGTTGAAATAATTCCTCTCTTTTTTGTTCAGATAGTTTCTTTGAGTCATTCAAGCCAGGTAAATAGGCGTCTTGAGGCAAAATAACCGCAGCAGCCACAACAGGTCCTGCCAATGGGCCACGACCAACTTCATCAACACCTGCAATATATGTAAAACCTTTTTTATAAAGAGATTGTTCATATTGGGTCATTTCTTTATATTGTTGCTCTAACGCCTTTTCTTCTGCCTTTTTCTTTTTCCAACGCTGCAACAGAACTTGAACGCCTTTCCGGCTATCTTGTTCGCAGTCTTTTAGAAACGAATCCTGTTCATCAGTAATCGTCACTAACTTCTTTTCGATATCTTTAATTGTTAATTGTGACATGCCTTCACCTTCTATTTCTTACGCTCTATGTATTTAATATCGTCATTTTTACAAAAAAATGAAGGCCCGCATTATGCGAACCTTTACGGTTTTTCAAATGTGAGCCTACCTAGTTTTTCAGTTCTGATTTCTCGAATAATTAATTCAGCTGTTTTATCGTAATCGGTAACCCCACCAGACATTCTAGTTCCACGACGCTTTGCAATTTCGTCAAAAAGCAATACAATATCATCCGGAATTTCTTCAAGAGAATAACGTTCCTTAAAATTTTCTGGATAATTGTCCTCTAAAAATCTAAGAGCATATACTGCGATATCTTGTAAGTTTAAAATTGTATCTTTAATCGCACCAGTTGTGGCGAGTTTCAAACCCACTTCTTGATCCTCAAATTTTGGCCATAAAATACCAGGAGTATCAAGGAGTTCTAGTTCTTTTCCTACCTTGATCCACTGCTGCGCCTTTGTTATACCAGGGCGATCACCTGTTTGCGCGATATTTTTCTTGGCTAAGCGATTAATTAAAGTCGATTTTCCGACATTTGGGATACCAACGATTAACGCACGAATGGCACGCGGTCGAATTCCCTTGGCAGCCATTTTATCGAATTTTTCTTTTAAAATTCCCCTTGCTTCACTCACGATTTGTTTCATGCCGTTTCCTGCTTGTGAATTTATAGCTAGGGCGTGTATACCATTTTCTTTAAAGTATTCAATCCATTCCTTTGTTATCTTCGGATCAGCCATATCAGCTTTGTTTAAAAGGAGTAGTCTCGGCTTATTTTTAATGATTTCATCGATCATTGGATTTCTTGATGATGCTGGGATTCGAGCATCCACAAGTTCGAATACGATGTTGATGAGTGAGAGTTTTTCTGTTACTTGTCTCCTTGCTTTTGCCATGTGGCCTGGAAACCATTGAATTGTCAAAATGCTTCACCAACTTATATGGTTTAATTTATGAATATTTTTGCTTTGGAATTATTTCACAATACCAAAGTCAGATAGTGGCCAGTAGATTAGGCTTGTTTCTCCGAGGACTTCGCTTATAGGGACTGGACCTATATGGCGTGAGTCTTTACTGTAGCGACGATTGTCCCCCATCACAAACAGATGCCCTTCTGGAACTTCTTCAAATACAAATGGATCTGTAAGTGGACCATCGATTAGATTTTTCTTATAATCCTCTAGATACGGTTCATCATACGGTTTACCATTGATGTAGAGAATATCGTCTTTGTATTCAATTCGATCACCAGGTAATCCAATTATGCGCTTGATGTAATCTTTTTCTACTGTTGCATGGAAGACAACAATGTCAAAGCGTTCCGGTTTACCAACCTTATAGCCAATTTTATTGACGATCATACGGTCTTGGTGATGAAGAGTTGGCATCATTGATAGCCCGTCTACTACAATCGGTGCAAAGAAAAAATAACGGATAACAGCTGCTAAAATAACAGCTATCGCTAACGCTTTAATCCATTCCCAAAGTTCATTTTTTTGTTTGGCCATCATTGCTCCTCCACCTATTCTTTTCTCAACTACCAATCAGAATTTATCTAAATCATTATGTATTATTCTCTTATTATAATAATTACCCACGCAAATGTAAAAGGAGCTTGTTATTTTTATACAAGCTCCTTTCTTTTTTATTATCGAATTTCTTTAATACGTGCTTTTTTACCACGAAGTTCGCGTAAGTAGTATAATTTCGCACGGCGTACTTTACCACGGCGTACTACTTCAAGCTTCGCAATTTTTGGTGTATGCACTGGGAATGTACGTTCAACACCTACTCCGTAAGATACCTTACGAACAGTGAATGTTTCGCTAACTCCACCACCACGACGCTTAATCACAACACCTTCGTAAACCTGAATACGTTCACGAGTACCCTCGATAACTTTCACGTGTACACGTACAGTATCTCCAGGACGGAATACAGGAAGGTCAGTTCTTAATTGTTCTTTTGTGATTTCTTCAATAATGTTTTGCATCGTCTTTTCAACTCCTTCCAACAGATGCTCTTACCAATATTCATTCATTGCAGCGGAACATCTTAATAAGACAACGGACAATAAGTCCTAAGTCACAAAGAGTATATTACCATAATCCTTTCATTGTTGCAATAGCTACTCTTCATCTATTTTAAATTCTTCTACCCACTTCTCTTGCTTAGGTGATAACTGGTAGTTTTCAAGTAAATCTGGCCTTCTTTTGAAGGTACGTCGAAGTGATTCTTTTTCTCGCCATTCTTCAATATGCATATGATTTCCGGACAATAACACTTCCGGCACTGTCATTCCCCTAAAATCTGCTGGCCTAGTATAGTGGGGATGCTCCAATAATCCAGTACTGTGGGAATCTTGTACTGGTGAATCCTCATTTCCCAGCACACCTGGCAAAAGTCTTACGACACTATCTGAGATCACCATTGCAGCAAGCTCGCCACCAGTTAAGACAAAATCCCCAATTGAAATTTCTTCTGTACTTAAGTGTTCACGAATTCTCTCATCATAGCCCTCATAATGGCCACAGATAAAAATGAGGTGCTCTTCTTTTGCAAGTTCTTCCGCTTTTTGCTGGTCAAATCTTTTACCCTGAGGGCAAAGAAGAATCACTTTCGGCTTAGATTCGGTATGTGTCGTTAAATCCTCAACCGCATCAAAAATCGGCTGTGGCATTAATACCATTCCAGCCCCGCCACCATATGGATAATCGTCAACTTTTTGATGTTTGTTATCCGCGTATTCACGGAAATTAACAACTCGGAACGAAACCTTTTCTTTTTCTTGAGCCTTTTTTAAAATAGATTCACCAAGTACACCATTAAACATGTTAGGGAACAAAGTTAAGATATCAATTTTCATGTTAAATTAATCCTTCCATGAGGTGAATGGTAATTCTTTTATCCTCCACATCAATTTCCTTCACAATCTCATCAATATACGGAATTAAAATGTCTTTACCTTTTGCTCCCTTAACAACCCAAACATCGTTTGCACCTGGTGTTAAGATTTCTTTGATTGCACCTAATTCTTCGCCTTCTTCTGTTACAACCATACAGCCGATAATTTCATGAAAGTAGTATTCTCCGTCATCTAATTCCCCTAACTGACTTTCATGAACCTTAACTAGTGCACCTTTAAATCGTTCTACTTCATTTACGTTCTCATAGCCCTTAAAGGTAACTAAATCAAAATTTTTATGTGTTCGGTATGATTGGACTTTCACCTCAATCGGGTCTTTATCTTCCATAAAGATATATAATGTGTTTCCTATCTTGTAGCGTTCCTCAGGAAAATCCGTTCTTGAGATAATGCGAACCTCACCTTTGATTCCATGTGTATTCACAATTTTTCCGACATTATACCATTTATCCATTTCTGTTCACCCCTAACGAATTTCTTCAACTATACCTTCTTTGATTACGATTGTTCGTGCAGATGTTGCTTCGTCCCAGTTGTCTCCTACATTTATGTCAATAAGGGATTGGACTTCCTTTTCTTTTATTTCAATGCCTAATGGTAGCATATGTATTTGTTCAATTTGAAACTCGAGATGTTTGATTTTTTCCTGTCTGAGGTCAATTTCATTTGTAAAATATAGTTTGATTTTAGCTGAATCGAATTTCTTCTGTCTTTCCATCTTTTTATGTTCAAATTTAAGCTGGTCACACTCTTTGAGAAGCTGGTCTTTGTTTGTTTGTAAAGAACCAATGAGCTTTGCTTTACTATTTTCCGTTAAAATTTGTTTCACTTCAACTGTCTGGATGATTTTCACACACCACACAACCCTCACCATATAATTCATAGGACTTTGCAAAAGTGTTGATCATTTATACAGAAAAAAAGGGGAGGTTACCCTCTCCCTTTTCCTCTACTCTGTCTAGCTCCAGCGGCTAGAAACTCGAGAATCTTCAACTCCTCCAGCAGAAGCAAAATACGCTTCTTCGTCGGAGTCTCCAGATTTCTCGTTTCTGACCAAGCCGCCTTCACTTTTCTTTTCATTCGTTAATTTCTAGATGAATTCGTTTATTATGGCCTGTTCCTGCTGCATAGACAACAGTTCTAATCGCCTTAATGACACGGCCTTGTTTCCCGATTACTTTACCCATATCGTCTTTATTTACACTTAGCAAATAGGTGATATTACGGTTGTCAGAAGTCTCAGTGACTTCGACGTCTTCAGGATGATCAACAAGCGGCTGCACAATTGTTTTAATTAACTCTTTCATCTGTGAGTTACCCATTACTTACCGTTTTTTGCGTTATGGAATTTTTCCATAATACCTTGTTTTGAGAACAAGTTACGAACAGTATCAGATGGTTTTGCACCATTTTGTAACCATTTTAATGCTAATTCTTCATCAATTTTAACCTCTGCAGGTTGAACAACTGGATTATAAGTTCCAACTGTTTCGATTTGACGTCCATCACGTGGTGAACGAGAATCAGCTACAACGATACGATAGAAAGGAGATTTTTTTGCTCCGATACGTTTTAAACGAATTTTTACTGCCATTTTAAATAGCACCTCCGAAAATATTTCAACAAGATATAATATTAACTGTTCCACATCTGTTTGTAAAGTGTTTTTTCTTTACATCTGTGAAATGGTTATTATTACTACATTTAATCAAGTAAAAACATGGTTTTCCTTGAGTTTTTAATTTACATAAAAGGAAACTTAAATCCTTTTTTCTTACCTTTTGACATGTTTGTCATTTGCTTCATCATCTTTTTCATGTCTTCAAATTGCTTTAATAGACGATTTACTTCTTGCACAGTTCGTCCGCTACCTTTTGCAATTCGCTTTTTACGACTTGAATTAATGATTTCAGGTTGTTCTCTTTCGACTTTTGTCATCGAGCGAATGATCGCTTCAACATGGCCAATCTGTTTATCATCAACCTGAACATTCTTCAATCCCTTCATTTTGTTAGCGCCTGGTAGCATACCGAGGATCTCATCAAGAGGCCCCATTTTACGCACCTGTGCTAACTGCTCAAGGAAATCATCGAATGTGAAAGACATGGACTTAAATTTCTTTTCAAGCTCTTTTGCTTTATCTTCATCAACTGAAGCTTGCGCTTTTTCGATGAGTGACAGAACATCCCCCATCCCTAAAATACGTGAAGCCATACGTTCTGGATGGAATGCTTCTAGCGCATCTAGCTTTTCACCAAGACCCACAAACTTAATTGGTGTATTTGTAACAGCCTTAACAGATAACGCTGCACCACCACGGGTATCTCCATCAAGCTTTGTTAAAACAACGCCAGTTAAACCTAATAAATCATTAAAGCTTTGTGCCACATTGACTGCATCCTGTCCCGTCATTGCATCCACAACAAGGAAAATCTCATCAGGCTGAGCAACTTCTTTGACTTGCTTGAGCTCGTCCATCAGTTCTTCATCGATGTGTAAACGACCGGCTGTATCGATTATTACGTAGTCATGATGCTCTTCTTTTGCTTTTTCAATTGCCTGCTTTGCAATTTCAACAGGACTCACTTTGTCTCCAAGAGAAAAGACCGGCATATTCAGTTGTTTTCCTAAAGTTTGCAGTTGATCAATCGCAGCTGGTCGATAGATGTCTGCAGCCACAAGAAACGGTTTACGATTATGTTTTTTTCGTAATAGATTCGCAAGCTTACCAGTAGTAGTTGTTTTACCTGCACCTTGTAAACCAACCATCATAATAACAGTTGGCGGTCTTTTGGCAACCGCAATTTTACTTTGCTCGCCACCCATTAATGCAGTAAGTTCCTCCTGAACGACTTTAATAACTTGCTGTCCCGGAGTTAAACTTTTCATCACTTCTTGTCCAACGGCTCTTTCACTAACACGCTTTACAAAATCCTTAACAACTTTGAAGTTAACGTCTGCTTCAAGCAAGGCCAGACGAACCTCACGCATCATTTCCTTTACATCGGATTCTGATACTTTTCCTTTACCGCGAATTTTCTGTAGTGTTCCTTGCAGTCGGTCGGCTAATCCTTCAAATGCCATTCTTGCCGCCTCCTATTCTAATTTCTCAAGCAACTGTATCACATTTTGAAGCTCTACGCTATCATCATATTGATGTGAAAGTCGTTTAAGCTCAGCAAACAGTTTTCTGCGCTCTTGAAATTTATGAAATAGTAACAGTTTTTCCTCATACTCTTCAAGCATCGTCTCTGTACGCTTGATGTTGTCATAGACTGCTTGACGACTAATCTCATATTCCTCTGCTATTTCACCAAGGGAAAAGTCATCTAAATAATATAAAGACATATAGTTTCGTTGCTTTGGTGTTAACAACGATTGATAGAAATCGAAGAGATAGTTCATTCTCATTGTTTTTTCAATCATAGTATCTCCCCCTTGTTAAGTGAAATACCTTTACAATTCAATAGTTTACCTACTTTACAAAGCGTTGTCAAGCTAATTTACTTTACTTAAAAAAGAGCCTTTGGCGAAGGCTCTTTTTAAAACGTATTATTCTTCTGTTTTTTCGACTAAATCTGCGAATAAACCATAGACGTAGTTTTGTGCATCGAATTCTTGGAGGTCGTCAACTTTTTCTCCTAATCCAACCAGTTTTACAGGAATATTTAGTTCATTTCGAATCGCAAGGACAATTCCGCCCTTAGCAGTTCCGTCTAATTTTGTTAATACAATACCTGTTACATTTGTAGCCGCCGAAAATGTTTTCGCTTGTGTTAAAGCGTTTTGTCCAGTTGTGGCATCAAGAACAAGCAACACTTCATGCGGAGCACCTGGTAATTCACGTTCGATTACACGTTTTACTTTTTCGAGCTCTTTCATTAGGTTCACTTTGTTTTGAAGACGTCCTGCTGTATCACATATTAATACATCAACATTACGAGATTTTGCCGCTTGAACCGCATCATACATTACCGCTGCAGGATCTGACCCTTCCGATTGCTTAATCACATCGACACCCACACGGTCGCCCCACACTTCAAGTTGCTGAATTGCACCGGCACGGAAGGTATCTCCTGCTGCTAATAGGACTGATTTCCCTTCATTTTTCAAGCGATTTGCAATTTTTCCAATAGATGTCGTTTTACCAACACCATTAACACCGACTACTAAAATGACTGTGAGTCCTTCATCCTGAATATTAAGCTTTGGTGATTTTTCTTCACCACCTTGGTAAATTTCGACGAGTTTTTCCGAAATGACACCTTGGACCTCTTTTGTGTCCTGAATGTTCCTTTTCTTTACTTCCATCTTTAATTCATCAATTAGTTCCATAACAGTTGAAACACCGACGTCTGCTGCAATTAAAATTTCTTCGAGTTCTTCGAAAAAGTCCTCATCAACCTTACGATAGCGAGCAACTAAATCATTCACTCGTTCGGAAAAGGAATTACGTGTTTTAGATAAACCATCCCTAAATTTCTCAGTAACCGCATCCGTCTGATTTGTAATCTTTTCTTTTAATTTCTTAAAAAAGCTCATGTAAATCCCCTTTCAATCTAGTTTTGGGTAACCAATTCTTTTGTTTCTTCAAGGCGAACTGAAACAAGTTTAGAAACGCCTGATTCTTGCATGGTCACACCATATAATACGTCTGCTTCTTCCATCGTACCTTTTCGGTGAGTGATCACAATAAATTGAGTTTCTTTACTATATTTCTTTAAATATTGCGCAAATCGGAATACATTCGCCTCATCAAGCGCTGCTTCAACCTCATCCAATACGCAGAATGGAACCGGTCGAACTTTCAGGATTGAAAATAACAACGCTATTGCCGTCAATGCCCTTTCTCCACCAGATAAAAGTCCTAAGTTTTGCAATTTTTTTCCTGGTGGTTGTGCGACAATTTCAACACCTGTATTTAAAAGATCATTTGGGTCTGTTAGGCGAAGGTCTGCTCGTCCACCACCAAAAAGCGCTTGAAAAACAGTTTCAAAATGTGAGCGAATACTTGTAAAAGTTGTTTCAAACCTTTTTTTCATTTCGTCATCCATTTCGTCTATGACCTGGAACAAAGTATCCTTCGCTTCCTGCAAGTCATTTTGCTGTTCAGTTAAGAATGTATAACGCTCCGAAACTCTGTCATACTCATCAATTGCGCCAAGGTTCACTGTACCAAGTTCTTCAATTGCAAGCTTTACTAGTTTTACCTTCTTTCTAGCTTCGGAAACTTCAATTTGAAGTGGGAATTGTTCTTTTGCAGCTTCATAGGTTAATAAATATTCCTCACGAAGATGAGTTAAACAATTTTCCAATTCAACATCCAAACGATTCACTTTGACTTCTTCATCCTTTAAAATATCTACAAGTTGCTTATGTTGACGTCTTGATTCCTTTAATTCACGTTCAAGATCTTCAAGTGTCGTTTGTAGTTTCAGGCGATTCTCTCTTTTATTGCTGATCATTTGAATTGTATTATTTTTATCATTAAATTTTTGTTTTGCTGCTTCTTCGAGTTCCATTTCTCCAGAATTACTTGAGGTCATTTCATTATCCAGAAGCGATAAATCTTCTTTCAAATCTGTTAGCTTAGCAAGCCCTTCAGTCACTTCTTCTTCTATCCGATTCATTTTCTCTTGTTGATGTTCAAGCGCTTGTTTTTTTCTTGCTAAAATAACCTTTTGATCTGTAATTTCTGTTTGGACCGTTTCTCGTGAAGTCTGTTGGTCAGATTTTTTGGAATTAAGCTGATTGATGGTCTCATCCAATGTGTTGAGCTCTTCTTCAAGAGTGGCTAATTCAGATTTTAACTCTTCTAGTCGACCAGTCATTCTTTCCTTATCAACTTGGTACTGTTGCTTTTCATCATCATACAATTCCAAATGCTCATTCACATTTTGCTCTTTTAAAGCCACTTCACGGTATTCACCTTTAATGGTTTGTTCTTTTAAACGTAATGTTTCACCAGCTTGACGCAAGCTTTCAAGCATGCTTTCTTGTTCTGCGATTTGCTTTTTCTTATCCTTGACTGTTTTTTCAAGTTCAGCAGTTTTCGCTTCCATATCAGAAAGCTTCTCTGTAATGGTCTCAAGCTCCCTACCACGGCTTAGTAAAGAATTTGATTTCTGTTTAACAGCTCCACCGGTCATTGAACCACCTGGATTGACAACATCACCTTCAAGGGTAACAACTCGATACCTGTGTCCTACAAGGGAAGCAAGTTCATTCGCACCTTTTAAATCTGTCGTAATCAAAATGGTTCCCAACAGATTTGCGATAATCGAGCGATATCTTCCTTCAAAGGTAACTAATTCAGAAGCTACACCAATAAATGCTGGATGCCCTTTGATCGAAACAAGCTGTGTTGCCGAAATCGAACGTTCCTTAATCACATTCATTGGTAAAAATGTCGCGCGACCAAAAGAATTTTTCTTTAAATACTGGATCGCTGTTCTTGCATTTTTTTCATTATCCACAACAATATGCTGTGTTGCTGCACCTAATGCAATTTCAATCGCGGTTTCATATTCCTTTGGCACATGAATAAGTTCTGCAATTGCCCCTTCAATACCTTCAAGTTGGTCGTTTCTTGCTTTTAAAACTTCCTTAACACCCTGAAAGAATCCAGAATAATCATCCTGCATTTCTTCTAGCATTTCTTTCCTTGATTTCGTTTGTTGTAGGTATTGATAAGCCTGGTAAAGCATACTCTCTTGCTTCTGATAGTTTTTCTTATTATTCTCTAGCTTTGTTTGTATTTCTCTAAATGAAACAATTTGATGGTTAATTTCCTGCTCAATAACAGAAAGTTTTGTTTGGAGTAGTACTTTTTCATCAAGTATTTCCTTGCGCTCCATAAGATATTTTTGATTTGATTCATTTAAACGATTTACTTTCGCATCTTGCTGTGCTAATTGTTCCTTTATATAGCCCGTTTCGTTACGATATGAGGCTTGCTTATTTAACAACTCAAAATAATCGCTTTTTAAATTCTCAATTTTTTCTTCTATGTTTTGATCATACGAAGCAAGTAAAATTTGTTTCTCTTTCAGCTCTTGTTCAAGCTTTTTTACTTCTTCACTAAGTTTTGTTAGTTCATGTTGCTCAGTTTGCTTTTTCTCGCTCAGGCTCTCTAACCTTTGCGACAACTCAAAAATTGAGTTTTCAAGTTGACCTTTATTTTGCGTCGCATTTTTTTTGCGTTCTTTTAAGACTTCTTTTCGACCTTCTAACTTTTCTAGTTCCTCACTGGTACGTAAAAGAAGCTGTTGGAGCTCATGAATCGATGAATCTGTCGCCTCGATTCCACTTCTCAGCTCCTCGATTTTCGCTTCCTTGCTTTGTAGCTTTGTGTTTAAAGCAAGTTCCTGTTCTTTATGCTCTTCAACAACCTGAGCAAGTTTCTCCCATTTATCGTGAAGATCTTCAATTTCAAATACAGTTAAGCCGACTTCAATTTTTTCCAGCTCTTCTTTTTTCTCCAAATAGTCTTTTGCAATCGAAGACTGCATTTGCAATGGTTCAATTTGCGATGCAAGTTCATGAATAATGTCATTAACTCGATTTAAATTTTCCTGTGTTTCAGCAAGCTTATATTCTGCTTTCTTTTTACGGGTTTTATATTTTAAAACGCCTGCTGCTTCTTCAAATATGCTTCTTCGTTCTTCAGCTTTACTGCTTAAAATTTCTTCTACTTTCCCTTGACTGATGATTGAAAAAGCTTCACGACCAAGTCCGGAATCCATAAATAAATCTACAATATCCTTTAGTCGACATGCTTGTTTATTTATAAAAAATTCACTTTCACCAGACCGATAGACGCGGCGTGTTACGCTCACTTCATGATAATCGATTGGTAAAAAGTGGTCCTCATTATCCAATGTTAATGTTACTTCAGCCACATTCAATGCTTTCCGGCTGTCACTTCCCGCGAAAATGATATCTTCCATTTTCGAACCACGCAGTGATTTTGCAGACTGTTCTCCAAGAACCCAACGAATCCCGTCGGTAATATTACTTTTCCCACTTCCATTTGGTCCAACGACAGCCGTCACACCAGGTACAAAATCTACCGCAATTCTTTCAGCAAACGATTTAAATCCTACTATATCTAAACGTTTGAGGAACATAAGCTTCCCCCTCAATTCGAAATTCAAGTCCTACATATTTTAACACAAACTACTGTTTATTGGATTACTTTTTACAGCATAACTTTTTGGCAAAAATATAACCCCACGAAAACGTGGGGTACACTAGCTTATTGTTGTTTGCTTTTTAACTTTTTCAAAGCAATTTCTGCTGCATGCTGCTCAGCTTCTTTTTTCGATCTACCTGTACCTGTCCCTAGTTCCTCACCATTTAGGGATACCCTCGAAATGAATTCACGACTATGGGCAGGTCCTTTTTCTTGAAGCACCTTATATTCGATAATTCCGGTCCCATCTCGTTGCACGAGCTCTTGTAGCTGACTCTTATAATCCATCACATGAGAAAAAGCACCCGCATTAATTTTAGGAATTACTGTTTCATCTAAAAACTGGTTAACTACCTCTAAGCCTTTATCAAGGTATAATGCCCCGATAAATGCTTCAAACACATCTGCAAGCAGGGCTGGTCGTTCTCTCCCACCAGTCATTTCCTCACCTTTTCCAAGTAAAACAAGTTCCCCAAAATTCAGCTCATTTGCAAATGTAACTAGAGACGGTTCACATACAATAGCTGCCCGCATCTTTGTTAATTCACCCTCGCTCATAATTGGAAACTTTTTAAATAAAAACTGGGAAATGGTTAGCTCTAAAACAGCATCTCCTAAAAATTCAAGCCGTTCGTTATCTTCATGCGGCTTTTTTCGATGCTCATTCACATAAGATGAATGTGTAAATGCTTGAATAAGTAGACTTTCATTATGAAAATGAACCCCTAGTCGCTCCTGAAAAGCTTTAAATTTTGGCGTAAACTTATTGCCTTTGTCTTTATTTATCCGCTTCACCTTACGTAACCTCCCAAGGAGAAAGCCCCGTCTATATAACGGGACTTTTGCATTTTAAGAATTATAGCTGGCTTTTTATGTAATTAACAGCGTCACCAACTGTAGAAATTTTTTCAGCCTCATCGTCTGAAATTTCCATGTCAAACTCGTCTTCAAGTTCCATAACTAGTTCAACAACGTCTAGTGAATCCGCTCCAAGATCATCTTTAAAAGAAGCCTCTAATTTAACTGCTGATTCTTCAACACCTAAGCGGTCAACCACGATTTTTGTAATTCTCTCAAAAACATCTGCCATTTCCATTCACCTCCCCTCAAGGTATTATATTTGGTTTTACTAGAAAAGCGCAAGCACGTTTAGCCAAAAGGATATCAATTTCGCGCTTTTTCTTTTTTACATAACCATTCCGCCGTCAATATGAAGGGTTTGACCTGTCATATAATTGCTTTGGTCGGATGCTAGGAATAAAACAACTCCAGAAATATCAGTTGTTTCACCGAATCTTGCAAGAGGAATTAATTTTAGCATTTCGTTTTTTACATCTTCAGGAAGTTTATCCGTCATATCTGTCGTAATAAACCCTGGTGCAACTGCGTTAACGTTAATATTGCGACTCGCTAATTCTTTAGCAGCAGTTTTGGTGAATCCGATCACACCTGCTTTAGCTGCAACATAATTAGCTTGTCCAGGATTACCACTAACCCCTACGATAGAGGCGACATTGATAATTTTACCAGAACGCTGCTTCATCATTTGTCTTGTAACAGCTTTTGTACAGAGAAATACACCTTTTAGGTTGATATTAATAACATCGTCCCATTCTTCTTCTTTCATTCTCATCAATAAATTGTCGCGTGTAATTCCTGCATTATTAACAAGGATATCAAGACTACCAAATGTTGCTATAACTTCTTTCACCATTGTCGCAACTGAATCTGCATCCGATACATTCGCTTGAATCGCAAACGCTTCTTGTCCTAATGCTTTGATTTCATCAACTACTTCATTCGCTTTTTGCTCACTACCGGAATAGTTTACCGCTACCTTCGCACCTGCTTTTGCAAGTTCAATTGCAATCGTACGTCCGATGCCACGTGAAGCGCCGGTCACCAATGCTACCTTTCCATTTAACATTCTATTGTCCCTCCTTTAACGCTTGAATGGTTGCTTCGAGTGTTCCTAAATCGCTGATTGCATATGTGGTAACTCTGCGATTTACTTTCTTTATTAATCCAGAGAGAACCTTACCAGGTCCAATTTCGATAAAGGTGTCTACTCCTTGATCAAGCATGTATTGAACTGAATTTTCCCATAGTACAGGAGAATATAATTGCTTCACTAAATTTTCTTTGATTTGTTCAGCAGATGTCATTTCCGTAGCATTCACATTTGCTACAACAGGAATAGATGCATCACTAATTTCAATTTGATTGAGTACCGAACGTAGCTTTTCAGCTGCAGGCTCCATTAATGATGAATGGAATGGTCCGCTAACCTCGAGTGGAATCGCGCGTTTCGCACCTTTTTCCTTGGCCAACTCACAAGCCTGCTGAACACCTTCGGCAGCACCTGAGATCACAATTTGACCTGGACAATTGATATTAGCAAGCTGAACAGGATGTCCTGCTGCTGAAATTTCATCTGTTACTGCTTGTAAGTCATCGCTACCCATTCCAAGGATTGCTGCCATTGTTCCTTGACCTGCAGGAACGGCTTCCTCCATAAACTCACCGCGTTTACGAACCGTACGTACAGCATCCTCGAAGCTTAGTGCACCAGAAGCGACTAATGCTGTGTACTCACCAAGACTATGACCAGCAACATATTGAGGTGTTATACCTGCTTCTTTGAATTTTTCTAGAATGGCAATACTTGTTGTTAACAGAGACGGTTGTGCGTTCACCGTTAATGTGAGCGTGTCCTGTGGTCCGTTAAAAATCAAAGAGGAAAGCTCCTCTTCCAATGCTTTGTCAGCTCTTGTAAAAATATCATGAACTACCTCTGAAGAATCAGCTAATTCCTTCCCCATTCCTACAACTTGAGATCCTTGTCCTGGAAAAACGAATGCAATCTTACTCATTCTATATTCCCCCTATTCATCTACTTTTGGATTGATATCCTCTAGTGTTTTACGTATTGTTCCTGAAACATCTTTTTCAACCATCTCGTATGTTTGTCTAACTGCACTAAATATCCCATTGGCATCTGAAGAACCATGTGCTTTAATAACAGGTGCGTTTAAGCCAAATAATCCGGCTCCACCATATTCTGAGTAATCGAGCGTCTTTTTTAAAACCTTTAACTCTGGCATTAAAAGCCCTGCCGCAATTTTACTTTTTAGATTGCTTGTAAAAGCGGTTTTGAGCATTTTAAACATGGAAAGAGCAGTACCCTCGATTGTTTTCAAGGCTACATTTCCTGTAAATCCATCTGTAACAACTACATCTGCCACTCCGTCTAGTAAATCTCTTGCCTCTACATTCCCAACGAAATTGAGATTTGTAGCTTTGATTAATTCAAAAGCATGCTTAGTAAGATCATTTCCTTTTTTATCTTCCGTACCGACATTTAATAAACCCACTCTTGGATTTACCACTCCTCGAACCTTTTCCGAATAGATGGATCCCATGATCGCATATTGAAGCAAATGCTCAGGCTTCGCATCCACATTTGCGCCCACATCCAACATAAGAAAACCCTTTTTATCTAAAGTAGGAAGAGTAGGTGCTAATGCTGGACGGTCAATTCCTTCAATTCTACCGACGATAAAAAGGCCTGCCGTCATGAGAGCTCCTGTATTTCCAGCTGAAATACATGCATCAGCACGCCCCTCACTAACTTCTTTCGCCATTAAGACCATGGATGCATTCTTTTTCCGTCTTACAGCCCGAACAGGTTCATCTGTGCCTTCAATTACTTCGGTTGTATGTATAATCGTAATTCTATCTTCTTCCGTTATGTATTGACGAATTTTTTCTTCATCACCAATTAGAGTTACTTCAAGGTCTTTATAATGCTTTAATGCAGTCATTGTACCATTAACAATTTCCTCTGGGGCATGATCCCCACCCATTGCATCTATTGCAAGTCTCATCTTGTCTCATTCCTTTGTTTGCTATTAGGTAGTTGTCTACACGTTTCGTTCTCTATTATCAATCAGTTTTAACTTGTTTATTAGAACGATACATTGTAAATTCACCGGAAAATACGAGTTCGTTACCAACATAGCTATTTACATCTACAATTGTTCTATCTTTTTCTTGGGTGCCCTTCACTTTTGCTTTCGCGATGACCCGTTCCCCTACTTTTACCTGTCTCGTAAACCGAATATTAGCTTTAGCAGTAAGCGCAAGTTCATCATTAATCACAGCAACCGCTAATGAGTTTGCTTGAGCAAAAAGATGGTGCCCACGAGCAATTTGGTTTCGTTTAAATACATGCTCATTTGTAACATCAAAGATTGAAATAGCACTTTGGTCTAGTTCAATATCTATAATTTCACCAATGACTTCTTCAATTGGCAAAGCTTTTACTTCATCATCTAGTTTTTTCTCGGCAACATTTTTGATTCGTTCACGAAGTTCAGGAATCGATAACTCCAATCGGTCCAAACGAATCGTTTGAACACTGACCTTAAATTTTTCGGCTAACTCTTCATCGGTAATAAATGGATTCATCTCGATCGTTTCCTGAAGCAGTCGCTGCCGTTCTTTTTTATTTCTTCTCATTAAAAATACACCGTCCGCACTCTTATGACTAGGTACTAATAGTAAGTATATAATTAAAAAAAGCAGATTGCAAGAAAAAATATCCTTACAATCCACCTCTAAATACAAATGGTTTAATCCAATTTTTCTCCATCTAAAATACCGGATTGTAACAAATCGTCCCGTAGGTGTTTGTAAGAGGAATCCTCCCAAAACGCCTTAGAATTAATTAATTTCGCAGCATCATTTCGCGCTACCTCTAAGGTACGATAATCATGAACCATATCTGCTACCTTAAATTCAGGAACACCACTTTGTTTACGACCGAAGAAGTCCCCAGGTCCACGAAGCTCCAAGTCTTTTTCCGAAAGAACAAAGCCATCATTTGTCTCTGTCATGATCCGCATTCTTTCTTTCCCAACCTCAGACTTTGGATCAGCGAGAAGAATACAATAGGACTGTTCACTACCTCTTCCGACACGTCCTCGTAATTGGTGTAGCTGTGAAAGACCGAAACGTTCTGCATCATAAATGACCATCATAGTCGCATTTGGGACGTTCACACCTACCTCAACAACAGTTGTGGAGACGAGAATTTGAACTTTATTTTCACTAAATTGTCGCATTACATCTTCTTTTTCATCCGCTGATAATCGACCATGCATTAAGCCAACTTTCGCTTTGTTTTGAAAATGAAAAGAGAGCATGGTATGAACATCGATTGCATTTTGAACATCCAACTTATCGGATTCCTCAATCAGTGGGCAAATGACATAGGCTTGTCTCCCTTTAGCAAGTTCTTTTTCAATAAATGCCAAAATCCGCTCAAGCATCTCATGCTTTACCCAATACGTTTCAATTTTCTTACGTCCTGCTGGCATTTCGTCGATTACCGAAACATCCATCTCACCAAAAACCGTAATTGCAAGTGTTCTTGGGATTGGGGTTGCAGTCATAAAAAGGACATCAGGACTTTCACCTTTTTCCCTTAAAATCCTCCGTTGTTCAACACCAAAGCGGTGCTGCTCATCCGTTATAACGAGCCCAAGCTTATGGAAATTGACTTCATCCTGGATAAGAGCATGTGTACCTACTAAAATATGAATATCTCCCGCTTCAAGCTGTTCAAGTATTTCTCTTCTTCGTTTACCCTTTACAGAACTTGTTAGCAGTTGAATATTTAACCCATAATCCGAGAAAAGCTCAACAAGTGACTGAGCATGCTGTTCAGCTAAAATTTCTGTAGGCACCATTAATGCTCCCTGATACCCCGAAAGGATGGCAGCATACAAAGAGATAGCGGCTACTACAGTTTTCCCTGACCCAACATCACCTTGAAGTAATCGATTCATTCGATACGGAGAACGTAAGTCATTCATAATCTCAGTAACAACTCGATCTTGGGCATTTGTCAACGGAAATGGCAGTCTATTCATAAAATCTTCTAATTTATCCACCTGAAACTCCATGGCTGCACCAGCAGATTGTTCTCGCTCAAACTTTCTTAATGCTTGCATTTTTAATTGAAAAAGCAGAAACTCTTCGTACACAAAACGCCGTCTCGCTTGTTTTAAATCCTGATGACTAGTTGGATGATGCATAATTTTAATTGCATCTTTCTTAGGTAAAAGCCGATATGTCGCTAATAATTGTTCAGGAAGATTGTCCTCAATTTGATCGCCAAACTGTCCAAGGGCAAGCGCAATAAAACGCTTCATTCCTTTTATCGTGATTTTTCCTTTAATTGAATAGACCGGTTCGATTCGGTTATCTTTTATCATCGGACCAAAAACAATCTCACTTACAGTTACGGTTTGCCGATGCTGATCCCATTTTCCTGTTATCGTTACAGTATCGTTTAAGGAGACTTTGTTTTTATAGTACGGGCGATTGAAACAGGTCGCTGTTATTAAATAGCGACCTACTAAGACCCTGAAGGTTAAGCGAGATCGTTTCCGATTATAATAGGTTAACAGTGGTTCGCTATGAACCTTACCTTCAATCGTAATTTTCTCCTCATGCTTGACCTCCGCAAGGTCTCGCAAACTATAATCTTCAAATCGATATGGAAAGTATAAAAGTAGGTCTGAAATAGTGAAAATATGCATCTCATTAAGCTGTAGACCTGTCTCTTCACCGATTCCTTTTATTTCAGTGACAGGCTGCTGTAAATGACTATTCACTTTTGTTTAGCGAAATCCCAAAGATCTTTGCCTCAAGGGCACGACCTGTTGGAGTTGCCGCTAGCCCTCCCTGTGCTGTTTCTTTTAACGCCGTCGGCATGGTTTGACCTATTCTATACATTGCATCGATTACTTCATCACATGGGATTCGACTGGTAACACCTGCTAATGCCATATCTGCAGCTACCATCGCATTTGCTGCTCCCATTGCATTACGCTTTACACATGGCACCTCGACAAGCCCAGCAACTGGATCACAAACGAGTCCAAGCATGTTTTTTAATGTAATCGCCATGGCTTCAGCAGATTGCTGTGGAGATCCTCCTGCCATTTCAACAATTGCCGCTGCAGCCATTCCAGCAGCAGAACCAACTTCTGCTTGGCAGCCACCTGCAGCACCTGAAATCGAGGCATTGTTTGCAACAACAAATCCAAAGGCCCCAGCAGTAAATAAAAACTGAACCATTTGCTCTTTTGTCGGATTTAATTTCTCCTTAACCGCAAATAAAGTCCCTGGCACAACACCAGCAGAACCAGCAGTAGGTGTTGCACATATCGTTCCCATTGCAGCATTGACCTCGTTTGTTGCAACAGCCATACTGACAGCATCTAAAACGGTTTTACCAGTTAAGAAGTTACCTTTTTTTATATAATTTTGTAAGAGAACCGCATCTCCACCTGTTAAACCAGAATGAGATGAAACACCGGCTAACCCTCTTTCAACAGCTTTTTCCATTACTTCTAGATTACGTTCCATTTGAGCAATGATTACTTCACGAGTTTTTCCTGTTACTTCAACCTCTTGTTCAATCATCACATCTGCTATTTTCATTTTCTTAGTTGTAGCAAGTTCTACTAACTCAGCAACATTACGAAACATATAAAAACCTCCTGTCAGAAAAGTGCAAGGTGCCCGATTATCGGCGACAAGCATAAGACGAGCGCTGACAGAAGGTGCATTTTACCTTCCGAAGCGATTGGCTTATGACCCGTGAGCCGATGGCGCCTGGAGCTAGACATTGATAACGTGCAAACGTTTTATAAATGGTGCCTATTCGACAATTTTAGTAACCTTTAAGATATTGGGTAAGGTAGAAAGTTCATCTAAAACATGCTCGTCGATGTTTTGATCCACTTCAATTGTCATAAGAGCTTGCATTCCTTTTTCTTTCCTCGCCACTTCCATATGTCCAATATTGATGGCAAATTTCGCAAGCACATTTGCAACACCAGCAATAGCACCATAGCGGTCATTGTGAACGACAAGTATGGCTGGATGATTTCCAGATAAACGAAGCTCAAACCCATTCAATTCAGTAATTTCAATTTTTCCGCCACCTATAGAAATTCCAACAAGCTCCAATTCCCCTTCATCATCACCGATTGAAACTCGTGCGGTATTAGGGTGTTCTGGAATAGCTTCCTCTTCAACAAACTTTATCTTAATACCTGCATCATTGGCAATTTCCAATGATGTCTTTATTCTTTCATCAAATGTGTCAAAATCAAGCAAACCACCAATGATCGCCACATCTGTACCGTGGCCTTTATACGTCTCGGCAAAAGATCCATAAAATGAGATGTTTGCCCATTTAGGTTCACGCCCAAACAAACTTCTAGCCACCCTCCCGATACGAGCCGCACCTGCTGTATGCGAGCTTGAAGGACCAATCATAACCGGACCAATAATATCAAAAACACTTCTAAATTTCATCTACTCTCCCCCTTACTTACGATAATTTATATGGAGTAAGGCAAAACTATGTTCCTACATATTACTCTATTTGTCTGTGACTTTTTTATCTACAGGAAATTGTCCCCAGACATTGAAATAGAAGGGATAAATCCCTTCTATTTTGTACCTTTATTCAACTGAGAAAATAAATGCGTAAAGTGGTTGCTCACCATTATGTGCTTCAACCTCTATGTCCTCATACTCTTCTTCAAGATATTGGACAATTGCATGTACCTCATCTTCTGAAGCGTCCTGACCATAAATAATAGTTACAATTTCATCGTCATCATCAGAAATAATCTTTGCTAAAAGGTCTTTAGCCGCTTTTAACTTATCCTTGTCGGTAACGACAATTTTTCCATCTGCAATTCCCATGAAATCATCTTTGGCAATGTCGATTCCATCTATATTCGTATCACGTACTGCATATGTGATTTGACCAGTCTTTACATTGCTTAATGCACTTGTCATAGTTGCTTTATTTGCATCTAATTCACCCGATGGGTTAAATGCAAGTAATGCAGACATCCCTTGAGGCACGGTGCGTGAAGGAACAACAATCACATTTCCTTCAACGACAGAAGCTGCCTGTTCAGCTGCCATTATGATATTTTTGTTATTAGGCAGAAGGATAAAGTTTTCCGCATGTACTGATTCAATTGCTTTTACAAAATCCTCAGTACTTGGATTCATCGTTTGGCCACCCTCAATCACAACATGTGCACCGATACTCTTAAACAACTCGGTAATTCCCGTACCCATAGCAACAGTGATGATCGCAAATTTCTCTTTTTCTTTGTTAGGTTTCTCCTGTACTGGAGCATGTGCTTCATCTTCATTTAGAATAGCCGTATGCTGCTCGCGCATATTTTCTATCTTCATTTTGATTAAGCTTCCATAACGTTGGCCATAGGATAAAACCTCACCAGGCTGCTCGGAATGGATATGTACTTTCGCAATATCATCGTCAGAGATCACTAATAAAGAATCACCAAAACGACTTAAATCATTTCGGAACTGTTCTTCAGAAAATGGATGTTTGCTCGTTTTTTCCTCTTCAAACTTCACCATAAATTCTGTACAGTAACCAAATACGATATCCTCAGTATTCATATGACTTTGAACACTTTTATGATGTTCTGCATTAACAAGTTCATTCATTGATGGTGCTGCAATTGACATGTTCTCAATTGTTTCACCCTTTAATTCTGATAGGAATCCTTCGTAAACAAGGACTAATCCTTGTCCGCCACTATCGACAACCCCAACTTCCTTCAATACAGGTAATAGATCAGGTGTACGATTTAATGACGCCTTTGCTTCTTTTAAAAGTTCGTCCATCACAATAATGATATCAGACTCGTTATTCGCAACTGCAACCGCACGTTTAGCAGCATCTTTTGCAACTGTTAGAATCGTTCCTTCCACAGGTTTCATAACAGCCTTATATGCTGTTTCTACACCCATTTCAAAAGCATGGGCAAATTCATTAGCATTCAACGTTTCCTTTTGTTCGATAGCCTTGGAAAAGCCTCTGAAAAGCTGAGATAGAATAACCCCAGAGTTACCACGGGCACCCATTAATAATCCTCGCGCTAATGATGCTCCGACTTTACCAATATGTGGGGTAACATTATTTTTTACTTCCTTTGCACCAGATGTCATGGAAAGATTCATATTCGTTCCGGTATCACCATCTGGAACAGGGAAAACGTTAAGGGCATCTACCATTTTTGCGTTATTAGATAAATGAGTAGCTCCTAATAACACCATTTTTGCAAAACGTTTTCCATCTAATGTAGTAATTGACACGCAATTTTCCTCCTCTTTATGGGTTCGTAACACGAACTCCTTGCACGTAAATATTAACCGAGCTTACAGCAAGTCCTACTGTTTGGTCTAATGTATATTTCACCTTAGATTGAACATTGTGGGCAACCTCAGAAATTTTCGTGCCATAACTTACAATTATGTACATGTCGATATGCACTTCATCATTTTCTTGACGAACAACAATACCACGGGCAAAATTTTCTTTTCGTAAAAGCTCAGAGATACCATCTTTTATTTGCTTTCGTGACGCCATTCCGACGATACCGTAACAATCGATAGCAGCTCCACCAGCAACTGTTGCAATTACATCGTTTGATATATCAATTTGTCCGTACTTTGTTTTTAATTCGATGGACATGAGAGACTCCCCCTTATAATTGTTCACCTTGGCTACAGTCATTTTACTATAATATCGCATATTTTAAAAGTAATTCGTCGGGTTCTATTATGGATTCATTATGATTTAGTATATAACTTTTAAAAATATCTATGTCATGACAAGTATTTTTCCTTTAAACGCAGGTTTTGAAGTATTGCAATATCCCATCAGTTATGATAAATTATATAAGTATTTCTATGAAGAAAGCGATATGTTAGATTGTTGCTATGTAAGTTAGGAGGGAAATAGAATGGCACGTAAATGTGTAATCACAGGTAGAAAAACTACTACTGGTAACGCTCGTTCCCATGCAATGAACGCTTCAAAACGTAAATGGGGAGCTAACCTACAAAAAGTTCGTATTTTAGTTGATGGTAAACCAAAACGCGTATACGTTTCTGCAAGAGCATTAAAATCTGGTAAAGTAGAACGCGTGTAATAAAGAAAAGCGCAAGGCGCCCGTCTATCGGCGACAAGCATAAGAAAAGACCTGACCGAAGGCGTTATTTGCCTTCCGAAGGGCTTGGCTTAGACCCGTGAGCCAATGGTGCCTGGAGCCAGACAATAAAGAAGCGCATTAGCTCTTACAAATCGTAAGAGCTAAAAATTCGCACAAAAAAAGCACCTATGGACGGTGCTTTTTTTATCCTTTTTTAAATGAACCTAACATCGCACGGACGATACCGCCTAAGAACTTTGGTAACTTAATTGTATAAAATTTCATACTTTCCCTCCTCAATGCAATATCCACGTACTTTCTTTGAATTCACACGGTCTACCTTATTATTAATATTCAAATGAAAAAAAATAGTACCAAAGTACATATAAATAAAAGCAATTTCATGGAAACCTCTTAAAACATTCTTATGCCCTTTCGATGAAAAAAAGTACAATTCAATTGAAGATTATTACTAAAACATCGGTTTCACTTAGAATCAATATACAACCAAGCATAAAAAAAAGAGCAGGAATTTCTGCTCTTTCTACAAACTACGTATTTTCTCGATTGCTGCCTTCCGATCTTCTTGATCATAGATTGCTGATCCAGCAACAAGAACATTTGCACCTGCCTGGACACAAAGTCTTGCCGTTTCTTGATTGACTCCTCCGTCAACTTCGATCTCTACATTCAAATTCTTTTCTTTGACCATCTGTGCAACTTCCTCAATTTTAGGAAGGACAGAATGGATGAATTTTTGCCCACCAAATCCAGGGTTTACTGTCATTAATAACACTAAATCAATATCCTCAATCACATGCTTAATCGAATCAACAGGGGTGGCTGGGTTTAAAACAACACCAGCCTTTACACCATGAGATTTAATTAGCTGAATGGTGCGATGCAGATGTGGACATGCCTCTACATGAACCGTTAAAAAGTCCGCGCCAGCTTTTGCAAAAGCTGGAATATATTGATCGGGATTTTCAATCATCAAATGAACATCTAATGGTAATTTCGTAATAGGTCTAATCGCTTCTACGATAAGTGGACCGATTGTAATATTTGGAACAAAGTGACCATCCATGACATCTACATGAATATAGTCTGCTCCCCCATTTTCAACATCCTTGATCTCTTCTCCAAGCTTTGCAAAATCTGCTGAAAGAATGGATGGTGCAATTTTAATCATGATTAATACCTCGGCTTTCTTTCCTTTATTTCCTCATAAAAACTTACATAGTGGTTATACCGAAATTGTTCGATACTTCCATCCTCTACGCTTTGTCTGACAGCACACTTCGGCTCAGAAATATGGGTGCAACCACGAAATTTACAATTTGCACCTACTTCATATATTTCCGGGAAGCAATATGCAAGTTCCTCAGCTTCAATTGTAAGAAACTCTAACGAACTAAATCCCGGGGTATCTGCAACAAGCCCATTGCCGATTTCAATTAATTCAACATGTCTTGTCGTATGCTTCCCCCTGCCTAATGACATTGAAATTTCATTTGTTTCTAGTTCTAAATCTGGTCGAAGCGAATTTAACAAGGAAGATTTCCCTACACCGGATTGACCAGCAAATACTGAAATTCGATTTTCCAATAACGGTAGAAGCTGGTCAAGCCCTTCTTTTTCCTTCGTCGACGTTAATAGGACATGATAACCGATTTCTCGATAGTTTCTTGCATATTCTTTTATTTCTTGAACCGCCTCATCCGATATTAAATCCGTTTTACTAATACAAATAATAGGTTCTATATCGTTGGATTCAACTAAAACCAGAAAGCGATCTAACAACAATGGACTGAAATCGGGTTTAATCGCTGAAAAAACTAAAATAGCTTGATCAACATTTGCAATTGGCGGACGAACCAATTCATTTTTCCGTTCCAACACTTCTAAAATATAGCCATCCGTGCTATTTTCTGCCTGAAATAGAACATGATCGCCTACCAATGGGGTGACTTTATTTTTGCGAAAGACCCCTCTACCACGACATTGAATCAGTTCTCCATTTTCGTCTTGAACATAATAAAAACCGCTTAATGCTTTAATAATTTTGCCTTCTGGCATAGTTTCACTCCTTGTTTTCATTTCATTCGTTTCGACATATCAGGGAACTCAATGTACGCAACCCATTTTCAACCTATTCTTCTGGATAAGGAATTTCCTCTTTCATAGAAGGTTCATTATCAATATACACCAGGTATTCTGCAGTTTCTCCTGGATTAATGACAAAATTAATATCAATTTTTTGTGTTTCCTTGATTTCAATCTGTTTATATACTTCCGTGATTTTATGATCTGCATCCTCAATATAAATTTTCACCAACTGTGGATTGCCTTCTTCATCAGGTGTATATTCAATTGTTAAAGTACGTTTAACCGTTGCCGGCTTTTTAGGTTCAGGACCTTTTGACATAATTACTTTGACCTTAGCGCCCTTCGTTACCTCTGCCCCTTGTTCTGGTGATTGAGAAATCGCTTGACCTGCTGGAATATCATTTGAAAATTGTTCTTCTTTGTAGTCAATATTGAGCCCCGTTGTCCTTGAATATTCATCAAGTGCTTTTGTTGGATAATATGTTAAATCAGCAAGTTTAATAGTTTCGAGTCCTTTACTTATCGTAAAGGTAACCTCAGTTTCTTCTGGAACAACTTCTTCTCCTGCTTCAATTGATTGTTTAAGAATGGTTCCAGGAGCACTCTCATTAAATTCTTCTTCCTTTTTTACATAAAAATAATTTTCTTTATCTAATTTGGCCTTAACTTCCTCGAAATCTTTACCTATATAATCCTTAAATGCCACTTTCTTTTTGCCGGTACTTTCGTATAAATCAATCGTGGCGCCTTCCTTTACAGAAGCTCCTGCTTCGGGGTCTGTCCGAACAATATATCCTTCTTGGATGTCTTGATCACTGATTTCAATGGTGTCACCAATCGTAAATCCAGCTTCCTTCAATTTGGTAACGGCTCGATCATAATCCATATTTGAAACGTTAGGTACTTCAACATCCTTCGGTAAAAATAAAGCTGGAAAAACCGTAACTGCTGCTACACCAGCGCCTATGATAAAGAAAAAGATGATGGCAAGTGTTACTAAAAGCCTATTTTTCTTCTTTTTCTTTGGTTTTGGCTCGTCCTTCTCAGTCTGATTATTGTTCTTCTGAGAGTCTCTGACTAGTGTTTCAGTTGATAATGGGCTATTTTCCTTGATAATTGGAATAGCTTTTGTCACTTCATCATCCATATCGGGTATAACAAATTTTTCTTCGTTTAAACGATTAGGGAAAAGCGCTGTCTGCAAATCTTCTTCCATTTCTTCAGCTGTATCGTAGCGATGGAATGGGTCTTTTGCAGTCGCTTTTAAAATAATATTTTCAACACTCTGTGGGATTGTAGCATTCCATCTTTTTGGTGACGGAGTATCTGTTTGCAAATGCTTGAGTGCAATCGATACAGCAGATTCACCTTCAAAAGGAACACGACCTGTTAAGAGCTCAAACATCACAATACCTAGAGAATAGATGTCGGACTTTCGGGTTGACATGCCGCCTCTTGCTTGTTCTGGTGACAAATAATGAACTGAACCTAGCACAGAATTTGTTTGGGTTATCGTTGTTGAGCTAAGTGCAACTGCAATCCCAAAATCAGTTACCTTTACTGTGCCGTCGTGATCAATTAAGATATTTTGAGGCTTAATGTCACGGTGAACAATCTGATTTTGGTGTGCGTGTGTGATTGCAGAAGTAAGCTGCAACATAATATTTATTGCTTCTTTTGGATGAAGCGGTGCATTTCGTTGTATGTATTGTTTTAAGGTTTGGCCTGGAACATATTCCATTACGATATAATAAATATCCTCTTCTTCACCAACATCGTAAATACTTACAATATTTGGATGAGCCAAACTTGTAGCCGCATGGGCTTCTCGTCTAAAGCGCTTGATAAATTCTTCATCATTTGAAAAATCTAACCGGAGAACTTTAATGGCGACATCTCGTTCGAGAATTACGTCACGTGCAAGATAGACATTTGCCATTCCGCCCCCACCAATGACTTCGAGAATTTTATAACGGCCACTTAATCGTCTACCAATAAGCATAGGATTATTCTCCCTCACTTTCAGACGTGTAATCGACGATTACGAGTGTTATATTATCTTCTCCGCCATTGTCATTGGCCAATTGAACAAGTTTTTCGCATCTTTTTTCGATTGAATCGTCACTTTCGAGAATACTTTTTAATTCCACTTCCGAGACTTTATTAGACAAACCGTCTGAGCAGATTAAAAGCATATCGCCTTCTTCTAATATTAATGTTTTTAAATCCATTTGGACATTTGCTTCCGTACCTAATGCACGTAAAACAACATTCTTTCGTGGATGATGCTCTGCATCTTCTTTAGAAATATGACCTGAACGAACAAGTTCATTCACGAGTGAATGATCTTCCGTAATTTGTTGGAATCCATGACTATTCAAACAATAGCAACGACTATCACCGATATGAGCTACTGTGGTAAATAGGTCCGTACATATTGCAGCAACAATAGTCGTTCCCATACCTTTGCATTCCTCATTTTCTTGGGAATGTGTGAATAGGTTGGAATTAATTTTTAAGATATGCTCTTCTAGCCATCTTTCAGCTAATTCGGATGTGGTGAGCTTTTCGCTTGCTTCCCAGTAGGACTGGAGCTGTGATGTTGTCATATGACTTGCAACATCACCAGCTAAATGCCCGCCCATACCATCAGCTACAACCGCTAATATTTGTCCATCCTTATTATGGTAAACACCACAGCTATCTTCATTGATTTGCCTTACTTTTCCCCGGTTTGTCAAAAAGAACGACTTCATTTGGTTCACCTCGTCTCCTCTTTACGCTCCTTTGCTCGTAATTGACCACAGGCAGCATCGATATCATGACCTTGTTCACGTCGAATTGTGACATTCACACCATGCTTCTTTAATGTCTTTTCAAATTCAAAGATCTGCTCTCTTGGTGTTCTCACATAATCGCGTTCAGGAACATAATTGACGGGAATTAAATTAACATGACACTTAATTCCCTTTAATAGCTCCGCAAGTTCCTCAGCATGTTCAACTTGATCGTTGACACCACCAAACAACCCGTATTCAAAGCTAATTCTTCTCCCTGTTTTTTCAATATAGTAGCGTACTGCGTCCATTAGATCTGGCAGTTTATATGCGCGATTAATTGGCATCAATCTGCTTCTAATTTCTGTATTAGGTGCATGTAAAGAGATTGCAAAATTTATTTGTAATTTTTCATCTGCAAACTTATAGATTTTTGGGATGATTCCACTTGTAGAAACGGTAATATGACGTGCCCCAATATTTAGTCCTTTATCATGATTAATAATTTTTAGGAATGAAAGCATTTGATCGTAATTATCAAATGGTTCACCAATACCCATAATGACTAAATGACTTACTCGCTCACCAAGTTCATCCAATGCTTTTTGAACCTTTACCACTTGGGCAACAATTTCGCCAGCCTCAAGATTTCGCTTTAGGCCACCTAATGTTGACGCACAGAAGGTACAGCCGATACGGCAACCAACCTGTGTTGTCACACAAATTGAGTTCCCATAGCTATGTCTCATAAGAACTGTTTCAATCGAATATCCATCATGTAGTTCAAATAAAAACTTCATCGTTCCATCAGCCGATGTTTGCTGGATGATTGTTTTAAGTGTTGTTATTGTAAAATGTTCAGCAAGCTTTTGTCTTAGTACATTTGATAAGTTAGTCATCTCATCAAATGATGTTACCCGCTTTGTGTAGAGCCATTCAAAAATCTGATTTCCTCGAAATTTTTTCTCACCGTTTTCAATGAGCCAGTTTTCGATTTCTTCTAATTGAAGAGAATAAATGGATGGTTTCGAATTTGGTAAGTTTTGTTTTTTTCTTCTAGTTGTTTGTACTTCTTCCAATACTTTACACCCGCTTTCTTAATCTTGCAATATAAAATCCATCCGTTCCAAAATAATGTGGATAAAGCTGAAGTTGTCCATTTTTAAGATATGGCTTCACTATTTCAGGCAGGTAATTTTCTATTGTTTCATCTAACATAAAATCTCCATTTTGTTCAAGGAAGGCTTTAATGACACCTTCATTTTCTTCGTACTCTATTGTACATGTGCTATACACGAGTATACCATCTTTTTTTAATAAAGTTGAAACCTCATTTAAAATGTCTAATTGTATTTTTGCAAGGTTTCCATTGTCTAATTCTGATTTTGCATATTTTATGTCTGGCTTTCTTCTAATAACCCCAAAACCTGAACAAGGGGCATCAACGAGAATCTTATCAAAACGTTGTGCTTTGAAAACTTCGCTTGCGTTTCTACTATCAAGTGCTTTTGTCTCCACATTTTCAAGCCCCAAGCGGTTTACGGCTTCATTTATTAATTTAACTTTATGTTTATGGAGATCTATCGAAAAAACCTTACCTGTATTGTCCAGTAATTCAGCAATATGTGTTGTTTTACCACCAGGTGCAGCGCAGCTGTCAAGAATTTGATCGTCTTTTTCAACACCAAGAGCACGGGCCACAAGCATGGAACTTTCATCCTGGATGGTAAGATAGCCTTCCTTAAAGGCTTTTGCATGGACTAGATTTCCTCGAGTAGCTTTAATAGCATCAACAGAAACGGTACCCTCTTCCGCTTCGATTCCATCTTCTTTAAGCATTTGAATAAGCTCGTCTCGCGTTGTCAATACACGATTGACACGGGCAGTTTGTTCTGGAGGAGTACAATTGATCTCACACATTTTTCGAGTTTCTTCCATTCCAATTTGCCGGACCCATCGCTTAACAAGCCATAGTGGGTGACTCGTTTCAATTGCGAGTCGTTCCACATCATCTTTAAGTTGATCTAGTGAAGGCAAACCCTCGCGTTGGACGGAACGTAGCACTCCATTTACAAGTGAAGCCGTTCCTTTATGTCCTCTTTTTTTGGCGATTTCGACCGCTTCAAAAAAGATCGCCCGTTCTGGTACTCTGTCTAAAAAAACCATTTGGTAGAGGGAAAGCCTTAATAGGATTCTTACCCATTGATCAAGCTTTTTACTCTTCTTTAAAAATGGAGCTAAATAATAATCGAGTGTATCGCGACGTTGGATCGTACCGTAAACAATCTCGGTGAGCAGCCCTACATCTTTCCCTTTTACCTCATGCTTTTTAATCATTTGGTTCAAGAGGATATTGCTATATGCCTGGTTTTTCTCAATTTGTAATAATATTTCAAGTGCTACATTTCGAACATTAGTCTTCGTCATCGTTGTCTCCTAACTGAGTCCCTACCTGTAAATCTGCCCCCATTAAAAATTGCGCTGCAGTCATCTTTTTCTTTCCGGCAGGCTGGAGTTGAGTGATTTTTATAAAAGTAGTATTCCCAGTCGAAACAATAAAGCCATCTTTTTCAATTGAAGCAACAGTACCGCAGGGTTTTGATGTAGAGGATGGTATCTTTTCTCCCCACCAGATTTTCATGACCTCTCCATGTAATGTGGTATATGCAACAGGCCAAGGGTGGAGCCCGCGGATATGGTTATAAATATCCTCTCCATCTTTAGTCCAATCTATCTTTTCCTGTTCGCGTTTAATGTTTGAAGCAAATGTTGCCTTGGAATCATCCTGCTTTATCGGCGTGATTTTATTATCTAAAAGTAAAGGCAGGGTTTCCGATAAAAGCTTGGAACCAGCCACACTTAATTTGTCATGTAATGAACCAACATGGTCTGTCTCTAAAATTGGGATTTCTACTTGTGTTAAAATATCCCCTGCATCAAGCTTTTCAACCATATACATAATGGTAACACCTGTTTTTTTCTTTCCTTGAAGGAGTGAATAATGAATCGGCGCTCCTCCTCTTAGCTCAGGTAGTAAAGATGCATGTACATTTATACATCCATACTTAGGAGCTTCCAGTAGTTCTTTTGGAAGGATTTGCCCAAATGCCGCAGTTATGATTAAATCGGGCTTATAGCTTAACACTTGTTCGATTTCTTGTTGTTCTCTTATTTTATTTGGTTGTAGGACTGGGATATTATGTGTTAACGCCTCAACTTTAACAGGTGGTGGTGTTAACACTCTTTTTCTTCCTACTGGTCTATCCGGTTGTGTCACAACAGCTACAACCTCGTAGCCATCCTCTATTATTTGACGTAAAACAGGTACTGAAAAGTCCGGGGTACCCATAAATACAATACGTTCCATATCATTACCTACCCTTCAATTTCTCCTTCTTCATAAAAACGGTTCACCTTTGAGGTAAATAAAATACCGTGAAGATGATCAATTTCATGCTGAATGGCTCTAGCTAAGAAATCTCTTGCCTCAAATACGTATATTTTTCCTCTTCGGTTTTGAGCTCTCACCTTAATGTAATCATAACGGGTTACTTCACCAAAAAGGTCCGGAAAACTTAGACAGCCTTCTGGACCAACCTGTTCCCCTTTTTGCTCAAGGATCACGGGATTTATCAATTCAATGAGTCCACTCTCGTCTCCTATATCAACGATCGCGATTTGTTTTGCAACTCCAACTTGAGGAGCTGCTAAGCCAACACCGTCCGCCTCAAGCATTGTATCATACATATCTTTGATTAATTTCGATAATTTTCGATCAAAGGTTGTCACCTTTTCACATTCTACTTCGAGTATTTCATTTGGATATTTAACAATTGGTAATAAAGACAAGCGAGTTCCTCCAACATTCTACTTTTTTACTAGTCTCTCTCTTTTTTCTCAACTTTAAACTACATCATAATATATGGGTTTAAGTCAATTGATAATGTGAGTGAGTTTTGTGCAATTTCTCTTTGGTAACGATCCAAAATCCCTTTTAAAAGCTTATTCAGATTTGGCTCATTTTTGTATTTTATCATGCATTGATATCGATATCTATTATTAATTCGGGCAATCGGTGAGGTCACCGGACCTAAGATGATGGATTGATTGGATAAAGAATTTCTTAAATAGATTGCAATTTTCTCAGCAACATCCACCGTTTTCGTAAGCTCGGGATGAGTTATTGTGACTAATGCCAAATAGTAAAAAGGTGGATAAGCATGAGCCTTCCTTATGCGCATTTCATTTTGATAGAATCCATCATAATTATGATGACTTGCAAGTTCGATGCTATAATGCTCAGGTGTATAGCTTTGAATGACAACCTCACCAGGTAACTCATGGCGTCCCGCTCTTCCACTAACCTGTGTGAGAAGCTGAAATGTTTTTTCTGAGGAACGAAAATCGGGTAGATTGAGCATCGTATCTGCAGTGAGTACGCCAACTAATGTGACATTCGGAAAATCTAATCCCTTTGCAATCATTTGTGTTCCTAATAAAATATCCGCTCTTCCTTCACCGAATTCCTTCAATAATTTCTCATGGGACCCTTTTCGACTCGTTGTATCGACGTCCATTCGGATTACCCTTGCTTCAGGTAAAACTTTTGCAAGTTCTTCTTCGACCTTTTGCGTACCCGTTCCAAAAAAACGGATATGTTCACTACCGCATTCATTACATGTATTAGGCATGAATGTTTCATAGCCACAATAATGACATTTCAAGCGGTGATGTGGTCGGTGATAAGTTAATGAAATATCACAATGCGGGCAATTTGCGACATAGCCACAATCTCTACACATAACGAAAGAAGAGTGTCCACGTTTATTTAAAAATAAAACCGACTGTTCGTTTCGTTCAAGTCTTGTTGTTAATTTTTCAAAAAGGGCACCTGAAAACATCGAACGATTTCCATTACGTAACTCCTCACGCATATCGACAATTTCAACAGTCGGCAACGGTCTATGATTGACTCGCTCCTTTAATGTAAGAAGTTCATAGACATTTTTTGAAGCACGTGCAAAGGATTCAAGAGTGGGTGTTGCACTTCCTAAAATGACAGGAGCATTATGCAACTGACCACGAAAAATCGCGACGTCTCTCGCATGGTATCTTGGATTATCTTCCTGCTTATAGCTTGACTCATGTTCTTCATCAATGATAATGATCCCAATATTTTCAAACGGAGCAAATATCGCAGATCTTGCTCCAACTACAACACTTACTTCCTTACGATAAATTTTTCGCCATTCATCGTATTTCTCGCCAATACCGAGTCCACTATGCATCACAGCAACGCGGGAACCAAAGCGTCCCTTGAATCGACTTACCATCTGTGGCGTTAGGGAAATTTCAGGAACAAGGACAATCGCTTCTTTTCCCTTTTTTAGGACAGCGTCAATAGCCTGCATATAAACCTCGGTCTTTCCACTTCCGGTAACACCATACATTAAAAATACCTTATGGAGGACATCTTCGATTGAAGCAAGAACCGGAGAGATGGCCTTTTGCTGTTCACTTGTCAAGGGCATTGGTGTCGTTTGCTCAAAATGCTTGTCCGCATAAGGATCTCGATAAACTTCAACATTTTGTTCGGAAATATACCCTTTCTTCACCATTGTTCGAATTGTACTGTCCGTTACACCAACCTCTTGCAAAAGTTCCTTTAAAAAGATTGGCTGATTATTTTTCAGAAAAAATTCAAGTACTTGTTTTTGTTTTTTTGCTGTCGCCGGTAGCTCCTGGACCACATTTTCAGTTTCTTCTATCGAGAGTGATAGCTGCACCTGTTTCATTGTTTTCTTATTGCTACGATTTTTTACCTTGTAGACAACCTCGAGAAGTCCTTTTTTAATATCTTTTTGGTAAATATGCAATAAATCATTTTTTTCAGCCTCTTCCCAATGAACCTCATCATTCTTTTCAAAAGAAGCCTGAATCGCCGGATCTAAATCCTGTCTTTTTGATGAGTCAAGAAGTCTTATTTCCTTCTCATATTTCGCCCGCATGGCGGATGGAAGCATTGCTTGTAAAGCAGATATTGTAAAGCATAGTGTTTTTTCCGTTAACCATTTGCCAATATGAAGAAGCTCTTCGTTCAAAGCAGGTGTGAGGTCAAGCACGGTGTGAATTTCCTTCAGCTTATTTACTTCGGCCTTGTTTGATAGACTCATAACAAACCCCTGTACTTTACGAGGACCAAATGGCACGACTACCCTCATCCCAGGCACAATCATGTCACTCCATTTGTCAGGAACGATGTAATCATATGGTTTATCTGTTTGCATGGCAGGAACATCGACTATAATGCTAGCAATTTTCATTATATTTCGCCATCCATCATCAACTTCACTTCACGAAGTAATGCTTTAGAAACATCAAGCTTTGTCATCAACGGAAGTTCTTTGAAGGTTCCATCCTTTTTGTAGATTGTTACAAGATTTGTATCCGTACCAAATCCCGCTCCTTGTGTGGTTACATTATTTGCAACAATCATATCAAGATTTTTGGATGATAGTTTCCGTTTTGCATATTCATCAATATTGTCTGTCTCCGCTGCAAAACCGACTAAAAATTGGTGTTCCTTTTGTTTACCTAATGTTTTTAAAATATCAGTTGTTCTTTCAAGCTCTAAAACGAGATCCCCGCTCTTTTTTTTCATTTTCCCATCATAGACTTGCTTTGGACGATAATCTGCAACAGCTGCTGATTTAATGACAATATCACTTTGTTTATAAAAGGCCATGACTTGTGTAAACATCTCTTCTGCAGATTCAACACGAATAACTCTTACATTAGGGGGTGCCGGAAGAGTAGTCGGACCAGAAATTAAGGTTACTTCTGCACCCATATTATTTGCTGCTTCAGCTATGGCATAACCCATTTTTCCAGTAGAACGATTTGTAAAGAAACGAACGGGGTCAAGCCTTTCGCGAGTTGGTCCTGCCGTAATTAAGATCTTTTTACCTTGAAGTAATGGTAGCTCCGAAAAATGAGCAGTTATGAGTTCGACTATTTTTTCTGGCTCTTCAAGTCGCCCTTTTCCAACATATCCACAGGCTAAATAACCTTCTGACGGTTCAATAAATTGATACCCATCCTTAGCTAAAATTTCGATATTGCGTTTTACTGCTGGATGGTCATACATATGGACATTCATCGCCGGAGCAATCCAGACAGGAGCCGTGGTTGCAAGCAATGTGGTAGTAATCATATTATCTGCAATTCCATTTGCAAGCTTACCGATTGAATTTGCTGTTGCAGGTGCAACAACGACAAGATCAGCCCAATCAGCAAGGTCAATATGAGCAATAACTGCAGGATTTTTTTCATCGAAGGTATCAAAGTACACATCACTTCTTGATAGTGCTTGGAATGTTAGCGGAGTGACAAATTTCATTGCAGATTCACTCATGATCACTTTTACATTAGCCCCAGCTTGAGTTAGCTTGCTTGTTAATGCTGCAGCTTTATATACAGCAATCCCACCACTAACACAGAGTAGTATATTTTTATTGAGCATTTGAATCCCCCTTAACAAAAAGCATATTTTGTAAAAAAATAACAACCTACAAGAGAGGTTGTTATTTTCGGTTATTCATTAATTGTTGGTGTTGTATCAACATCAGTCTTCTTATCAGTTGAATAAAAAAGAAGACCCGCATCGATTTCTTCTAGTGCTTTACCAACTGACTTAAAGGATACAGGATTCTGTACCATTCCATCATTTTTTTCTTGCATGACTCTTGCCCTTTTAGCAGCAACTGTCACAAGCGTATATTTGGAATTTAATTTATTTAATAATGAGTCAATAGATGGGTCTAACATTAAAAATCAACCTCCAGCATTTGTTTATAGCGTCTTGCCACACGGTCGCGTCGACAATGTTCAGCAGTAACGATTGCATTAATCCGATCGCAGGCAAGCTCAACTTGATCATTTTCAACCACATAATCATAAGCGTCCATCATTTCAATTTCTTCTTTTGCAACCTTCATTCTGTTAAGAATTAAATCATCAGTTTCAGTACCCCTCGTAACGATTCTGTTCTTTAATTCTTTCAGACTAGGTGGAGCTAAGAAAATGAATAAACCTTCTGGGAACGCTTTTCTTACTTGAAGTGCACCTTGAACTTCAATTTCTAGAAATACATCCTTCCCTTCTTGTAAGGTTGATTCGACATAATCAATTGGAGTTCCATAATAGTTCCCCACATACTCTGCCCATTCAAGAAGCTTGTTATTTTTGATTAATTCTTCAAACTCCTCTTTCGATTTAAAGAAATAATCGACACCATCCACTTCACCTTCTCGAGGTTTTCTCGTGGTCATTGAAATGGAGTATTGAAATTTTGTATCAGGCTGTGAAAAAATGGCTTTTCGAACAGTTCCTTTTCCCACACCAGATGGCCCTGATAGAACAATTAGTAAACCTCTTTCTTTCATTCGTCCTTAACCCTACCCTTCGTCTGTTAGCTCTTCTTCTTTTGATAGTCTTTGTGCAACTGTCTCAGGCTGGACTGCAGATAGTATAATGTGGTCACTATCCATAATCATAACAGCGCGAGTCCTTCTTCCATATGTAGCATCAATGAGCATCCCTCGATCCCTTGCATCTTGAATAATTCGCTTAATCGGAGCAGATTCAGGACTAACAATAGAAATAATTCTGTTGGCCGAGACAATATTCCCGAATCCGATATTTATTAATTTGATTTGCACTTAATCTCCCCCATTATGTACCCCTCTATTTTTGCCGCGAAAATGGCTTACTAATCAAGCTTATTCAACATTTTGAACTTGCTCTTTTATTTTCTCTAATAAGCTTTTCATTTCCACTACATGTTTTGCAATTAAAGAATCATTTGCTTTTGAACCAATTGTATTGATCTCCCTATTCATTTCCTGAACGATAAAATCAAGCTTTCTACCAATAGGCTCATTTGTTTGGACAGTTTCCCTGAATTGACTTATATGGCTTTCAAGTCGTGTTAATTCTTCACTGATATCCGCTTTTTCCGCAAATAATGCAACTTCTGTAAGAATTCGATTATCATCAAATTCATTACCGATATACTCTTTAATTCTTTTTTCGATACGGTCACGATAATGAGAAACTACGTTTGGTGCATATTCTTTGATCGTATGTATGTTCTCTTCAATTTGCCCAAGAAATAAAAAAATATCTTCGATTAACGCCTTACCTTCAACTTCTCTCATTTGTCTCAACTGCAGTGCTGCACTTTCAATAACCTCTAGAACGACGGTTTCCAGTTCCTGGTTTTCCGTTTCTTTTTCTTCAATGGAGAGAATATCTTCATTTGAAAGCAGCTGCCCGGTTGTGATTTGATCAGTAAGCTGGTATTTATCTTGGATTTGCTTTGTTGATGTTACTAAGGCTTCTAATAATTCCCAATCAATGGAGACTGTTTTTGTAACAAGTCCTTCACCTTCGATTGTAAGAAATACCTCCACACGCCCTCTTTTTACATACTCGCCTATTGCTTTTTTTATTTTATCCTCAAGGAACAGTAGTTGTCTAGGTAATCTTACATTGATTTCACAGAATCGATGGTTTACAGATTTCAACTCAGCCTGTACGGAAAATGCATTGGATTCTTTTATGGCACGTCCAAAACCTGTCATACTTGCAATCATCATATCACATCCATTCCTTCATAACAGGTATTTCTTTATATGTACACGTTCATCATAACAATTTTTATTTTACCATTGTTTTTTAAAAGCGAATAGTTTTAAACCAATGAAAAAAGGTAATAGAGTTTGAACTCCATCACCTCATGAATTATAACACAGTTTTATGTTTAAATTCCAAGTCTTGCTCGAATTTATGCACGAGCTTCGGACCTTTTGCTTGTTAATAACGATCCTGCAAGTAGGAATGTTGGTATTGCAGACATTCCAATTACTAGAAGCCAATCTCTTGGTTCGATCGCATATGTCTTGAAAACTGGTTGTAGTGGCGGATAATAAATGACAATTAACATTAAAAGAATAGATGAGATAACCGCCCATACTAAATACATATTTTGGAATGGGTTTCGATGAAAAATAGAACGCTCGCTTCGACAATCAAATACATGGATTAACTGAGCCAGGACAAGTGTTGCAAACGCGATTGTTTGTGCATAACCCAGATTATTAGGGTCTCGATGATACACTACCATAAAGGCAGCTAGTGTAGCAATACCGATTAAGAAACCGCGACTTATGATTTTCCAACCTAGGCCTCTTGCAAATACTCCTTCTTTTGGATGTCGGGGACCATGTTTCATTAAATTACCCTCTGGTTGGTCAAGTCCAAGAGCCATCGCTGGTAATCCATCTGTCACAAGGTTGACCCAAAGAATTTGAATTGGTACGAGTGGCAATGGAAGAGCCATTAGCATCGCAAACAACATTACTAGAATTTCCCCAACATTTGAAGCTAATAAATATCGGATAAACTTTCTAATATTTTCATAGATATTTCTACCTTCCTTAATCGCTGCACGAATGGTTGCGAAGTTATCATCAAGCAATACTAGTGATGAAGCTTCTTTCGCAACATCTGTTCCGGTAATCCCCATCGCAATTCCGATATCAGAAGCTTTAATTGCAGGAGCATCGTTTACCCCGTCACCCGTCATTGCAACAATATGACCTCTGCTTTGAAGCGCTTTAACAATTTTTAGTTTATGTTCAGGAGATACCCTTGCATATACGTAGACATCATCAACAATGTTCTCTAGCTCTTCAACATCCATTTTTGAAAGAGCATTTCCATCTAGCACTTGACCACCTGCTGGTAGAATTCCAAGCTGAGTAGCAATTGCTTTAGCTGTAATGAGATGGTCACCTGTGATCATGATTGTCTTTATACCTGCATCCTTACACTCTTTAACAGCTGCTCTTACTTCTGGACGTGGAGGGTCAATCATCCCTTGAATTCCAATAAAGGTTAAATCCCTTTCTGCCTCGCGTTCAGATACTATTTGTTGATTTGGACGTAGTGGTTTAAAACCAACCGCAATTGTACGAAGTGCATTTGAAGCTAGTCCTTCAATCGCATCTTTAATCTTATTCTCGTAATCTCGTGATAATATTTGTTGTTTATGGTCCCAAAGGACCGATTTACTTACACCAAGTAAGACATCTGGTGCACCTTTTGTCACCACAAATTGATTTCCTGAACGATCCTTAACAATGACACTCATCATTTTTCTTGCAGAATCAAATGGGAATTCTTCAACGATATCAAATTGGTTTGCTAAAAATTCATTCGAGAACCCAGCCTTAATACCCGCTACAAGAAGAGCTCCTTCAGTCGGATCACCATCAACAATAATGTCATCACCCGTTCGTTTTAATGAAGCGTTGTTACATAAAACTCCAAAAGTTAATAATTGTTGTAGAGTTTTATGATCGGAAGGTTTGGTTTCGGTTTCTCCTGCAAAAAATTTTCCATTTATATCATAGCCTGTACCTGAAACGGTCCACGTTTTGCCGCCAGACCATAAATGTGTAACCGTCATTTTATTTTGTGTCATTGTTCCTGTCTTATCGGAGCAAATGACGGATGCACAGCCTAATGTTTCAACAGCTGGTAAACGACGGACAATTGCATTTTTCTTAATCATCCGTTGAACACCTAATGAAAGGGCAACCGTAACAATTGCAGGAAGTCCTTCAGGTATAGCAGCAACAGCCAATGAAACTCCCGCTAAGAACATTTCATAAACTTCATGTCCATTTATCACACCTACAATGACGACTAAAAGAGTTAAAAATAATGCAACTGTTATTAAGATTTTCCCTAACTGCTCTAATCTTCTTTGCAATGGCGTGATCATCCCTTGTGCTGTTTGAAGAAGCTCAGCAATTTGACCCATTGCGGTATTCATACCTGTACCCACTACAATTCCGACACCACTACCACGCGTTACCATTGTACCCATAAACGCCATATTTTCTTGGTCCCCGAGTGAAACGTCATCATCATCACGAATAGGTTCAACGTGTTTTGTAACTGGAACAGATTCCCCTGTTAATGCAGATTCTTCAATTTCTAAGCTTTTCACATTCACTAATCGGATATCTGCACCAATCCGGTCGCCACTAGTGAATTTGATAATATCCCCTACCACAAGTTCTTTAGAAAGAATTCGTACCCATTCATGATTTCGGAATACATTCACTTGAGGTGCTGAAAGCTCCTTTAAGGCTTCAAGCGATTTTTCTGCTTTTCGTTCCTGAAAAAAACCTAAAAACCCGTTGATTAAGACAATCGCCATTATAGCAATAGCATCGATGTATTCCCCTAACAACCCGGAAACAAGGGTTGCAGCAAGTAATACAAGAACCATGAAATCCTTAAACTGAGCTAAAAAAAGCAAAAGTGCTGAAGGGCGTTCTGCTTCCTTCAATTCATTATATCCAAATTGCTTTTGTCGCTGTTTCACTTCTTGGTCGGAAAGACCGCTGGAAAGGCTTGTATTAACTTTTTTTTCGACTTCTTCTGACCTAAGCTCATACCACTTCATCCGTCTTTTACACACCCCTCACAATAAATCAAATGCGCCTTGGCGTATTTGCCGCCCGATTTTTTTCGGCCCACACGATGTGGGTCACAAAGACGTTGCCACAGGAAGTGGCGTTCCTAGTCTTTGGTCTTACGATTGAAAAATTTCCTTTGAAAAATCGTGGCATCCGCCGGAGGCTTGAACAAAATCATTAGAAGTGGAAAACTTCTGATGAATAATGTTCTATCTATGAAAGCTTATTCAGTCTCGTCCCAAAAAATGCTATACTTTTTCTAAGTTACCGTTTTGTTGGTACAATTGTTAATGAGATGTAGAAGGTCGGCCTTCTATTGATATAGAAAAGAGGATATTGAGATGACATTCGATGGGATATTCACTAATCAAATCGTGAATGAATTACAACAAACACTAGAAAACGGAAGAATTTCAAAAATCTATCAACCGTATAAAAATGAATTAATTTTTCAGGTTCGTTCAAATGGTAGGAATCAAAAGCTATTGCTTTCAGCTCACCCTAGTTACGCGCGTATTCATGTGACAAATGAATTATACGATAATCCACATGAACCACCGATGTTCTGTATGCTACTGCGTAAACATCTTGAGGGTAGCATCATCGAAAATATTCGTCAGGTAGACATGGACAGAATTATCATCTTTGATATTAAGGGTCGAAATGAACTTGGTGATGTTTCATTTAAACAACTTATCATTGAAATTATGGGTAGACATAGCAATATCATTCTTGTTGATGCCCAAAAACAAACCATTTTAGATAGCATCAAGCATGTTTCACCAGCGGTCAATCGACACCGTACTGTGTTACCTGGGTATACATATGTTGCACCACCAGCACAAGAAAAGACTGATCCTTATACAGTCGACGAAGAGTTATTTTTGTCAAAAATCGATTTTAATGCTGGTAAATTAGATCAGCAAATTGTGAATAAGTTTTCTGGCATTTCTCCGCTATTTGCTAAAGAAGTCGTATTTCGAGCTGGGATCGCCAATCGTAAAACATTGCCTGGACCATTTTTATCGATGATTGCTGCCTTAATGCAACATCAAATTACTCCACAAATCATTACAAAAGGTCAGAAGGACTTTTTCTATATCCTTCCTTTACAGCATATTGGCGGTGAAGCTAAAGAATTCGCTTCAATTAGTGAAATGCTTGATCGTTATTATTTTGGAAAGGCAGAACGAGATAGGGTAAAGCAGCAAGGAAACGATTTGGAACGGTTTATCGCGAATGAAAAATCGAAAAATGAAAAGAAGATTAAAAAGCTTGAAGCAACTTTAGTGGAATCCGAAAAAGCTGAAAAATATAAACTATTTGGTGAGCTATTGACTGCCAATATGTATGCAATTTCTCGGGGCGACAAGGAAGCACGAGTGTTAAATTACTATTCCGAAGAAAATGAGATGGTCACAATCCCTTTAAGTCCGCAAAAAACGCCATCTGAAAATGCTCAAAGCTATTTTTCAAAGTACCAGAAGGCAAAGAATGCTGTTGCGTATGTAATGCATGAAATAGAAAAAGCAAACGAAGAAATTGCTTATTTTGACTCTCTGTTACAACAAATTGAATCTGCTGCACCAAAGGACTTACAGGAAATTCGTGAGGAACTTATGGAGGAAGGCTACCTTAAGAACAAACAACAAAAAGGGCATAAAAAAGTAAAACCGACGAAACCGTCCATTGAGCATTATCAAGCGAGTGATGGGACCGACATCCTCGTTGGTAAAAATAATAAACAAAATGATTATTTAACCAATAAATTAGCAGCTAGAGACGATATTTGGCTTCATACAAAAGACATTCCAGGTTCACATGTCATTATTAGAAGTAAGCAACCAACAAATGAAACGATCCTAGAGGCTGCAACCATTGCAGCGTATTTCAGCAAGGCAAAAAATTCATCCTCCGTACCGGTAGATTACACATTGGTTCGTCATGTCAAAAAACCTAATGGCTCAAAGCCAGGCTATGTAATCTATGACAATCAACAAACTGTATATGTAACTCCAGAAGAGGATGTAATACTAAAACTTAGAAAACCCTAGGAACGAATTCCTAGGGTTCTTTTTAGCCTTTACTTGTATTCCATTCAACCGGGTTTTCTCTCCAGCTTTGAAGACTGTCGATATCATTTTCAGTTACGACATTTTTTTCTAATGCTACTTCGATTAATGTAGGATAATCCGTTAATGTATGTGCGCAAAGTTTTGCTGCTTGTAAACGATCTGCAGCTGCTGGAAGCTGATACGAGAATATAGCCACAATACCTACTACTTCACATCCTGCTTCACGAAGGGCTTCAGCTGCAGTAATCGCACTTCCACCAGTTGAAATAAGGTCTTCAATCACCACTACTTTTTGTCCCTTCATTACCTTGCCTTCAATTTGATTTCCTTTGCCATGTGCTTTTGCTTTACTGCGAACATAGCACATCGGTAAATGTAATAAATCACTTACCCAGGCTGCGTGAGGAATTCCTGCTGTTGCAGTTCCAGCTATTACTTCCACATCTGGATAGTGAGCTTGAATCAATTCGGATAATCCCTTTGCTATTTCTCTACGAACATGTGGGAATGAAAGGGTCATACGATTGTCGCAATAAATAGGAGATTTCAGTCCTGAAGACCACGTGAATGGTTCATTTGGCTGTAAAAATACTGCACCAATCTCTAATAAATGTCCAGCTATTTCTTTACTCATACTTGTACCCCTTCCCATGCTGCTTTCATTTGTTTATATGCTTGTAATGGGTTATTCGCTCTTGTGATCGAACGACCGACAACAATTGCAGAAGCTCCTAATTCTCGTGCCTTTTCAGGTGTAACAACCCGTGCTTGATCACCAACTTCATCAAATGCCTGACGAATTCCTGGTGTGACTGTCATAAATTCGTTTTCTAGATGGTTGTTGATGACTGGAACTTCAAGAGACGAGCAGACAACTCCATCTAATCCACTTCTTTTCGTTAATGTGGCATATTCAACAACTACATCTAGTAGATTACGTTCTATTAATATTTCGTTTCTCATTACGTCTTCAGTTGTACTTGTAAGTTGAGTGACGGCAATGCACTTAGGTCTTGATTGCCCAATGGATGTTCCCGCTTCAAGTCCTTCTCTAGCTGCTTCCATCATCTTCTTTCCACCTGCAGCATGCACATTGACTAGGTCAACACCAAGACCAGCAAGACGCTTCATGCTTGAATATACCGTATTTGGAATATCATGAAGCTTTAAATCAAGAAAAATAGAGTGGCCTTGCTCTTTTAAAAAATGAATCACTGATGGGCCTTCTTGATAAAATAATTCCATTCCAACCTTAACGAAAAGCTGTTCATCTTGAAAGTCTGCTAGAAAATCTTTCGCAACTGATAGACTTGGAAAATCAAGAGCGATTATGAGTGGTCGTTGCATTATTTCCAGCTCCTTCCTTTACTTTCAGATATATGATTAATTCCATATTTATCTAGTAAACTTGGAAGCTCTTCAATGATTGTAGGGCAAACAAATGGATCAACGAAGTTCGCGGTACCTACTGCAACAGCACTTGCACCAGCATAGAAATATTCTAGTACATCTTCAGCTGTTTGAACCCCTCCCATTCCAATAATCGGAATAGACACTGCCTGACTTACTTCATGAATCATTCGAATGGCAACTGGTTTGATTGCTGGACCTGATAATCCACCTGTTTTATTCGCTAAAATCGGATGTCCCGTTTTAAGGTCAATTCGCATTCCAATTAATGTATTAATCATCGTTAAACCATCTGCCCCCGCTTCTTCTATTGCTTTTGCCATCTCAACAATATTTGAAACATTTGGAGATAATTTTACATATACCGGTACACTGGATGCTTCTTTCACATATTTCGTCAACTCTGACGCAACCTCTGGAATCGTACCGAAGGCGATTCCTCCTGTTTTAACATTCGGACACGAAATATTTAATTCAATTACATGAACATTAGGTGCTTTTGAAATTTCTTTTGCTACTTCGACATAGTCTTCAATTTGTGAACCAGCAACATTGGCGATAATTGGTACATCAAACTGTTCAAGCCATGGCAGCTCTTCAGACAATACCTTTTCAAGCCCTGGATTTTGTAATCCGATGGCATTCAACATTCCTGCACTCGTTTCTGCTACTCGTGGAGTTGCATTTCCGAATCGTGGTTCAACGGTTGTTGCTTTGATCATAATCGCACCTAGCTTGCTTAGATCATAAAACTTTGAGTATTCTTTTCCGAATCCAAAACAACCAGATGCTGGCATAATGGGATTTTTTAATGATAAACCTGGTAGTTCAACTTGAAGTCTATTCATAGTACAACCTCTCCCACCTTAAATACTGGACCATCACTGCAAACCTTTTTATAGGAAGACCCGTCAGGATCACTTTGAAGATGACAAACACAAGCAAAACAAGCGCCAATACCGCAGCCCATTCGTTCCTCTAAAGAGATATATGCATTTCGATCTGGATATTTATTTTCAAGTGCCTTAAGCATCGGTGTCGGTCCACAGGAATAAAGAGTATCAAATGTGATTCCATAATTATTTATAACATCTGTCACAAACCCTTTAGTGCCGAAGGACCCATCGACTGTGGCAATATAAGTTTTTCCTAATTTATTAAATTTTTCTTCATAAAAGACTGCAGATTTTGATTGAAATCCAAGGACATGGATGACATTTACACCTTTTGCAGCTAATTGCTTTGATAATTCATAAAGAGGTGGAACACCAATTCCTCCACCGACAAGCAATGCGGTCTCACCTTTTCTGACTTCATCTACCGGAAAACCATGTCCAAGGGGACCTAGAACATCGACTGATTGATCGCTCTTTTTTTCAGAAAGGACTCTTGTGCCGAGTCCTTCCTTTCGGTAAATAAGTGTGCATTCCTGGCTGTGAGGATTAATATTTGCAATGCTAATCGGTCTTCTTAGCAATGGGTCAATTCCATCGCTTACCTTTACATGGACAAATTGCCCTGGTTCGCCCATTTCCTGCACCAAATCTCCCACTAATGTAAGCTCAAAAATATCCTCTGCAATTTGTGTGTGGCTTACAACTTTCATTTGTTCCTTTTTAATCATGAGTGTACCACCTCACGCTTTTGCACGTGAGAACCCATTGATTCACTTGAAAATGTCATTGATTCTAACACTTTCACAATTGCTTTTGCTGTATCTAATGAAGTTAAGCATGCAACTCCATTTTCAACGGTTTCACGGCGAATTCTAAAGCCATCTCTTGCAGGCTGCTTACCTTTCGTTAATGTATTAATGACGAATTGTGCTTTTCCTTGTCGGATGACATCAATTAAATTTGGTTTTTCTGAACCAATTTTATTCACAACCGTAACTGGGATGTTTGCCTTTTGTAAATAGCTAGCAGTACCACTTGTTGCGAGAAGTTGATAACCAATCGTATGGAATCGTTTCGCGATTTCAAGAGCTTCTTCCTTGTCTTTATCTGCAACCGTTAATAACACAGATCCGTATGTTGGAATTGTGATGCCTGATGCTACTAACCCCTTATATAGTGCTTTTTCTAGCGTATAATCTTTACCCATTACTTCCCCTGTCGACTTCATTTCAGGACCGAGGGAAATATCCACATTGCGAAGCTTCGCAAATGAGAAGACTGGAACTTTCACGTACACTCCTTCACTTTCAGGGTGTAATCCAGTTCTGTATCCTAATGAAGGTAAGGAGTTGCCGAGAATAACCTTTGTTGCGATATTTGCCATTGGTACACCGGTAATTTTACTTAAAAATGGAACTGTACGGCTGGATCTTGGATTTACTTCGATTACGAATACTTCTTCGTTATAAACAACAAATTGTATGTTTAATAGACCGATAATATTTAAACCTTTTGCAAGTGCGATTGTATGGTCAATGATTTGTTGTTTTACATGCTCAGATAATGTTTGAGGTGGATATACAGCAATAGAGTCACCAGAGTGGACTCCAGCACGTTCGATATGTTCCATGATTCCTGGAATATACACTGTTTCCCCATCAGAAATTGCATCCACTTCAATTTCTTTACCCGTTAAATAGCGATCAATAAGGACCGGATGCTGCGGATTAATCTTGACCGCATTTTCCATATAGTGAAGGAGCTCTTCTGTTTGATATACAATCTCCATTGCTCTTCCACCTAAAACATAGGATGGTCTTACAAGTACAGGGTAACCGATATTTTCGGCAATCACTACTGCTTCTTCTACTGATGTTGCAGTTTTTCCTTTTGGCTGCGGAATCCCAAGTGAAATAACCGTTTGTTCAAATTTATCTCTGTTTTCTGCACGATCTAGATCTTCCAATGATGTACCTAAAATTTTAACGCCACGTTCAGCTAAAGCACTTGCTAGATTGATAGCCGTTTGACCACCAAACTGGACAACCACTCCTTCAGGTTGTTCAAGGTCAACGATGTGCATGACATCTTCGATTGTGAGTGGCTCAAAATAAAGCTTATCTGAAATACTGAAATCCGTTGATACTGTTTCAGGGTTGTTGTTAATAATGATTGCTTCATAGCCTGTTTGATTAATTGCCCAAACTGAGTGAACTGTTGCATAATCAAACTCCACACCTTGACCAATCCGGATTGGTCCAGAACCAAGAACGATGACACTTTTACGTTCCGTAACAATTGACTCATTTTCATCTGCATACGTTCCGTAATAATAAGGGGTTGCAGATTCAAACTCAGCTGCACATGTATCCACCATTTTATAAACTGGAAGGATTCCAGCATGTTTACGGGTTTCATATATTTCAATTTCCGTCGTATTCCAAAGCTTTGCAATGATGGCATCAGCAAAGCCTTTCTTTTTCGCAAGTTGTAATGTTTCTAGGTCACCAACATTTTGACGTAAAGTGGCTTCAAGCTTAATAATATTTTCAAATTTTTGCAGGAAGAATAAATCAATTTCACACCATTCATGAATTTGTTGGATCGTGATCCCTCGTCTAATGGCCTCTGCAAGATAGAATAGACGTTCATCTCCTGCTTTGCGAATTCTTTTTTCAATTGTAGCTATATCAGCATTTGTTGCATCTTCAAGTTCTACATGGTACACGCCTGCTTCAAGAGAACGCACGGCTTTTAAAATGGATTCTTCAAAATTTCTTCCAATCGCCATTACTTCACCAGTAGCCTTCATTTGTGTCCCTAGTCTTCGATTTGCTGACTCGAACTTATCAAATGGCCAACGTGGAATCTTTGTAACGATATAGTCTAGTGCAGGCTCGAAAGAAGCATATGTTTTTCCTGTAACTGGGTTAATCATTTCATCAAGTGTTAACCCTACTGCAATTTTTGCCGCAAGCTTTGCAATCGGATAACCAGTTGCTTTAGAAGCCAAAGCCGAAGAACGGCTTACACGTGGATTTACCTCGATAATATAGTAATTAAAGCTGTGAGGATCAAGGGCTAACTGCACATTACAGCCCCCTTCAATCCCTAATGCACGAATGATTTTTAAGGATGTATTTCTTAAAAGCTGATACTCACGGTCACTCAATGTTTGACTTGGTGCGACAACAATTGAATCACCAGTATGAATACCAACCGGGTCGATGTTTTCCATATTACAAACAACGATCGCAGTATCAGCCGAGTCCCGCATTACTTCATATTCAATTTCTTTATAGCCTGCAATGCTTTTTTCTAAAAGACATTGGGTTACAGGACTATTTTTTAAACCACTTGATACAATTTCAATCAATTCTTCTTCGTTATTACAAATTCCGCCGCCAGTGCCTCCTAATGTGAAGGCTGGTCTTACAATTACGGGGTAGCCAACTTGTTCAACAAACCCATATGCCTCTTCTAAATTATGGATGATTTCACTATCTGGGACTGGCTCATTAAGCTCATTCATTAAACTACGGAATAAATCACGATCTTCAGCTTGCTCAATTGCTGAAAGAGTCGTTCCTAATATTTCTACCCCACACTCTTCTAGTACCCCTGATTTTGAAAGCTCTACAGCCATATTTAAACCCGTTTGCCCTCCGAGTGTTGGTAGGATTGCATCAGGTCTTTCTTTTCGAATAATTTTACTTACAAATTCTAAAGTTAATGGCTCTATATAAACCTTATCTGCAATTTCAACATCTGTCATAATGGTTGCAGGGTTTGAGTTAACTAAGATAACCTTATAACCTTCTTCCCTGAGTGCTAAGCAGGCTTGTGTTCCTGCATAATCAAATTCTGCTGCTTGCCCAATGATGATTGGGCCTGAACCGATTACTAATATAGAGTTAATGTCTAAACGTTTTGGCATAGCTCTTCGCCTTCTTTCTTGAAGTTTTCAATCATCTGTAAAAAGTCGTTAAATAAGCTATTTGCATCCTCTGGTCCCGGTGAAGCCTCAGGGTGATACTGAACTGTAAAAGCTGGATAATCCAAATGGCGCAGTCCTTCTACAGTTCCATCATTAAGTGCTAGATGTGTTACTTCAAGTCTAGTAGATGCTAATGATTCTTCTTTTACTGTATATCCATGGTTCTGAGAGGTAATGGCAACCTTGCCCGAAGCTAGGTGCTTAACTGGATGGTTAGAGCCTCTATGTCCAAATTTCATTTTTTCAGTGTCCGCTCCACATGCTAACGCGAATAATTGATGTCCTAAACAAATCCCAAAGAGCGGAACCTTTCCTAAAACCTCATTAATCATTGTAATTGCTTCAGGGACATCTTTCGGATCCCCAGGGCCGTTACTTAACATGATTCCATCAGGATTTAAGCGGAGAATTTCTTCTGCTGTCACATTATAAGGAACGACAATTACATCACAATCGCGATTGTTTAATTCTCGTAAAATTCCATGTTTCATTCCGAAATCAACTAATACAACACGCTGTCCTCTACCTGGACTAGGATAAGAGCCTTTTGTAGAAACCTGTTTCACCTGATCAGTAGGTAATGCTCTATCTTTTAATTGGTTGATAACTTCATTTACATTGACTTCCATTCCACAAATGGATCCCTTTAATGTTCCATATTGACGGATGATTCTTGTCAGTTTTCTTGTATCAATTCCTGAAAGACCTGGAATGTTTTTTAATTTAAAATAATCGTCTAGACTAAATTGACTCCTAAAATTTGAAGGGTGGTCACACACTTCATTTACGATAAAACCGTTTATAGCTGGATTGATTGATTCAAAATCATCCCGATTTATGCCGTAGTTTCCAATCAAGGGATACGTTAAGGTTACGATTTGTCCACAATAGGATGGGTCAGATAAAATTTCTTGATACCCTGTCATGCCAGTATTGAAAACAATCTCTCCAAATGTGTCTTCCTCGCTTCCAAATCCCTCTCCAACCAAAATGGTTCCGTCTTCTAAGATTAGTTGTCGTTTCATGCTAGAACACTTCCTTTCTGCCAAACAATGCTGCCATTTACGAATGTCATGACTGGCCAACCTTTACATTCCCAACCTACAAATGGTGTATTCTTACCTTTTGATACGAAGTTATCAGGATTAATTGTTTCTTTTGCATCTAAATCAATGATAGTTAAATCTGCACTTTTCCCAATTTCTAAGCTTCCAAATGGTAGCTTAAATGTGTTTGCTGGTTTGCTAGTTAAAAAGTCTACTAATTGTTTTAAAGTGATTTTATTCGTTTCGACAAAATGAGTGTAAAGAAGTGGGAAAGCTGTCTCTAAGCCAACAATGCCAAATGGTGCTAAGGCCATCCCTTGTGCCTTTTCCTCACTAGAGTGTGGAGCATGATCGGTTGCAATAAAATCGATTGTTCCATCAAGAAGACCTTCAATAAGTGCTTCCAAATCCTCTTTTCCACGCAATGGAGGATTCATTTTATAATTTGTGTCAAGGCCTGGAATATCGTTTTCACATAGCAGTAAGTGATGTGGAGTAACCTCAGCCGTTACATGAATTCCTGCTCGCTTCGCATCTCTAATGACTCGTACAGATTCCTTTGTACTTACGTGACATACATGGTAGTGACAGCCTGCAGCTTCAGCCAATAAGACATCCCTTGCAATATGTACAGATTCGCACACAGAAGGAATTCCATTAATTCCATGCATTTTCGAAAATTCACCTTCATGAACAGCCCCTTTATTAATGAGCGTATTCTCTTCGCAATGAGCAACAATTGGCATATCAATAGCTGCTGCCTGCTTCATTGCTTCAAGCATCATTCCTGCTGATTGAATTCCAACACCGTCATCTGTAAATGCGAATGCTCCAGCTTCTTTTAACCCTTTCATATCTGTTAACTCTTCACCAAGCTCACGAATGGAGATAGACGCGTATGGAAGGACATTAACATAAGCCGTATCCTTAATTCTTTGTTGTAGCCAGTTCATTTGCTCTACTGTATCTGGAACTGGTCTTGTATTTGGCATTGCCGCAATCGTTGTAAACCCACCTTTTGCAGCTGCAAGGCTTCCTGTTTCAATTGTTTCTTTATGTTCCCCACCAGGCTCGCGAAGGTGAACATGGACATCAACGAGTCCAGCTGATACAAACATCCCCTCTACATCAATAACCTCACAATTGGTTTGATCTAGATCCATACCAATTGCTTCAATTAAACCGTCTCTGATTTTGATATCTGCAGCTATTAACTCACCATGTTCATTTAGAATCTTTGCGTTTTTTAGTAATGTGCTCATATTAAAATTCCTCCTTCTACCTGCTGTAAAACTTTTTTAAGTACGGCCATCCTTACAAATACACCATTTTCCATTTGCTTAAAAATTCTCGATTCTTTCGCTTCGACTAATTCACTTGCCATTTCAACACCCCGATTAATTGGTGCTGGATGCATGATGATGCTTCCTTTTTTCAAGTTTTTGCCCCGTTTTAGCGTTAAACCGTATTGTTCATGGTATTCTTCTTTCGTTAGGCCCATGGACGATTGATGACGTTCGTGCTGGATCCGTAAAAGCATTACGACATCGGCTTGTTTAAGGCCTTCGTCAAGGTCCACATATTCACCATATGGATTTGTATGATCCTGCCACTCTAATGGAGCTGAAAAATTAACTTTTGCACCAAGTCTTGTTAATGTTTCCGCATTTGATCTTGCAACCCGGCTATGACGAATATCACCTACTATTAGAACATTTATATCTTTGAATCTAGTAAACTCTTGTTTAATCGTTAATAAATCGAGGAGAGATTGTGTAGGGTGATGACCACATCCATCACCTGCATTAATGATTGGAATGGTGATTCCAGTCTTAAGTTCGTTGAAATATTCATCGTTTGGATGACGAATCACCACTGCATTAGCACCGATTGATTGAAGTGTTTTTACGGTGTCATAAAGACTTTCACCTTTTTGAACACTTGAGGTCATTGCCTCTAAATGTAATACATCTGCACCTAATCGTTTTTCTGCAACTTCAAAACTAAAGCGTGTGCGCGTACTTGGTTCAAAGAAAAGGTTAGCTACAAATGTTTGTTTTTCAAGCTTCCATTTACTCCCTTGGGCAAACAGCTCTGCATCAAAAAGAATACGGTCAATATCTTCAATACTTAATTCGGTCATCGTAAGTAAATGAGTCATTCTCTCTCCTCCTAATTAAGTCCGATTCTATAAAAAAACACCCTTACCTATATCAGGTAAGGGTGTATGAAATCTGGTTTTGGTTAAAAAAGGGTACAGAAATGATACCCCTCCTTCGCAAAACCTTACACCCTTAATAACCTCTCTGGGTTATTTTAAAAGGTGTTGCATTATGCAACAGAGTCATCATCCTCAAGATGAGTCTCATAAATATCTTCGTCTTCCTTCACTTTTCCACCAGGAAGAATGACGTTTAGTAACACACCAATAATTGCAGCCAGTGCCATACCGTGAATTTCAAAACCTAACACTTCAATGAAGGCTCCACCAATTCCAACGACAAGGATGACTGAAGAAATGACTAAATTTCTGTTTTCACTAAGGTCTACCTTGCTATCCACTAACATTCGTAAACCTGAGGAAGCGATGATTCCGAATAACAGGATGGAAATTCCTCCCATAACCGGAGTTGGTATCGAACTGATTAACGCATTGATTGTTCCACTGAATCCGAAGAAAATCGCGACAACCGCTGCACCACCGATTACATAAACACTGAATACACGAGTGATCGCAAGGACGCCAATGTTTTCCCCATAAGTTGTGTTTGGCGGGCCACCAAGAAGTGATGCAATCATTGTTGCGACTCCATCCCCCATAATCGAGCGATGTAACCCCGGCTGTTTTATCAAGTCTTTTTGAATTACTTTACTTAACACCATTTGATGTCCAATATGCTCTGACAAGGTCACAACTGCCACTGGAACGATTAAGGCAATCATGTCCATTGAAAAATGTGGTGTGTATGAAACAAACGGGATAATAAAATCTGGCATCTCAAACAATTTTGCTTGTTTTACGGCTGTAAAATCAACTAATCCAATTGCCAGTGCATATACATATCCACCGATAATTCCGATTAACACTGGAATTAAATTAAAGAAACCTTTAAAGAAGATGGTTGCGATAATCACGATTGCTAATGTAACTAAGGCTACTGAAAAATGCTGTAGGCTATATGCGCCACTTGCATCATTCATTGCCATTCCTACTGCTGTACCCGCTAGGCTTAATCCGATAACGATAATGACCGGACCAACAACCACAGGTGGTAGTATTCGGACAAGCCATTTATGTCCTGTTGCTTTAATGATGAGTGCTACAACCCCATATACTAAACCAGCTAGTAAACTTGCCATCATTGCAGCGCCTGGACCGTCAGCTGCGATTGCTGTTTGAAGTGGGATGATGAAAGCAAAGGAAGATCCTAAGTATGCAGGAACCTGACCCTTTGTAATAAGTAAAAATGCGAGTGTACCTAATCCACTGGAGATTAGCGCAACCCCAGGACTAATTCCTACTAGATACGGTACCAGAATTGTTGCACCGAACATTGCAAATAAATGTTGCAGACTAAGTATTGCGAAGAGACCTGCTGATGGTTTTTCTTTTATGCCTAAAACAACCTTTTGGTTATTATTCATTACCTTATTTCCTCCTCATTTTTAACATACCCAAAACAAAAAAATCTTTGTGTTTTTTACACAAAGAGGTACACAAATCCTTACATGTAGAGAAGGAATGTAACCCCTTTGTTAGCCTCTCTGGACTACAATTAAAGGGTATTTATTTGTCTAGCTTCAGCGCCTAGAAACTCGAGAAACTTAACTCCTCCTTCAGAAGCAAAGAACGCTTCTTTTGTCGGAGTCTCCAGTTTTCTCGTTTCTGAACAAGGCGCTTACGCATTTCATTTTATTTTTTATGAATGGTTACTTGGTCTGTTTGATCAATTTCTTCTAGTTCCACCACTATTTTTTCTGAGTTGGACGTTGGAATGTTTTTTCCAACATAATCAGCTCGAATTGGGAACTCTCGATGACCTCTATCAATTAAAACGGCTAGTTGAATTTGTGCGGGCCGTCCGATATCAATTAGTGCATCTAATGCAGCTCGTACTGTTCTCCCAGTATATAATACATCATCAACGAGGATGACTTTTTTATTGGTGATATCAACTGGTATATCAGACCCTTTGACAATCGGTTCTCGATCTGCTGTCTTTGTTGTTAAATCATCTCGGTATAATGTAATATCAAGTTCACCGATGGCAATCTTTTTACCTTCAATTTGTTCGATACGACTTGCAATACGCTTCGCCAAGTAAATTCCTCTAGTCTTGATTCCAACGATCACACAATCCTCGATTCCTTTATTTTTTTCAATGATTTGGTGAGCTACTCTTGTTAATGCTCTTCTAATTGCCTGATTGTCTAATACTACAGCTTTTTCAGTATCCGCCATTTGTTCCACCTCACTTACATTGATAACTCCCTTTTATAACGAAAAAAGTCCTCTCACCGCTAGTGAGAGGACAAAGAGATTTTTACACAGAGATATAGCTATAAATATCCCAATGTAATTTCCGTTTCCTTCTCAGCCTCACGGGACTGATTTTAAAGGGGCTCATTTAATTAAGTTAATTCTAATGTTCATATCGAATTTTGTCAATCCTTTTATGTGACAAAATTTTAATGACGAAGCTTTTCAAGAAGCTCCTCAAAATAAGCAGGTAGTGGTGCTTCAAATTCAAGATACTCTTTCGTTCTTGGGTGAACAAAGCCTAGTAGTCCTGCATGTAATGCTTGTCCGCCAAGTTCAAGTGTTTTCTTAGGTCCATACTTTGGATCACCTGCTAACGGATATCCAATATATTTCATATGCACACGAATTTGATGGGTCCTTCCTGTTTCAAGCTGACATTCAATAAAGGTAAAATCTTCAAAACGCTCTAGAACATTAAAATGAGTAACAGCTACTTTACTGTTCTCATCTGTAACTGTCATGCTTTGACGGTCCTTTTTATCTCTTCCAATTGGTGCATCAATGGTTCCTTGGTCATGTGGTATGACTCCATGAACAATTGCTTTATATTTACGAGTTACCGTTTTTTCGACTAATTGATTTACTAAAGATTCATGGGCAACATCATTTTTTGCAATCATTAACAGACCTGAAGTATCTTTATCAATCCGATGGACAATCCCCGGACGAAGAACGCCATTGATTCCCGATAAATCCTTGCAGTGCGCCATAAGACCATTTACAAGTGTTCCACTGACATGACCTGGAGCAGGATGGACGACCATCCCCTTCGGTTTATTGACGACAAGAACGTCCGCATCTTCATAATAAATATCTAAATTCATCTCTTCCGGAACCACATCAAGTGGTTCTGGATCTGGGATGACAATTTGAATTTCATCATCAAGATTTACCTTATAATTGGGTTTTGTTTTATTTCCATTAACCGTGATGTTTCCATCCTTAATCCAAGTCTGAACTTGAGTTCTTGACCATTCTGAATTAAAGGCAGAGACAATTTTATCAATTCGGTCATTTTGCTGATGTTCCTCAATCGTTAGTTCGAATTGATTCATTTGATTTCTCCTTTTCTAATTTCCCTTCAAACAATGTTAATATTAGGATTAAACCAACACCTATAACGAGTGCGGAATCGGCAATATTAAATATTGGGAAGTTATATGTAAAAATGTAAGTATCTACAAAGTCGACAACTTCTTTACGAAAGATACGATCGATAAAATTACCAATTGCACCTCCTAGCATCAATGAAAGCGCAATGCCAAATAAACGCTGGTTTGGTTTGAGACGTCGAATGTACAGAACGAGCATAACAACAACGACTATGGTGATAATATAGAAAAACCACATTTGTCCTTGTAAAATCCCCCACGCTGCACCACGGTTACGATGCGAGGTTATGTACAAAAAGTTTGGAATAATTTCAATTGAGTCTCCAAGTTCCATAAAACGGACAATTACCCATTTTGTAACCTGATCTAATAAAATCACAAACAAAGCTATTAAATAATAATACACGTAAACGCCCCCATGTTAACAAACTTTACCTTTCTGCATTTTAGCACATGATTGGACGGCTGTACAATTTTTTGAGGGATAACGCAAGCAGAAGCAGAAGGTGACCCTTCACTTCTGCTACACTAAATATAGATGGTTTTCACGTTGAGGAGATATGACTTTATTTCTGTCATATAAATCAGTGAAGGAAAATTCAAAAATGGTTCGAGCTGTTGGAAGAATCCTTAATTTTTCAATTGGAATTTCAGCACCTGTTTCTTCACAGATTCCAAAGCTTCCGGAATTCATTTTATTTAATGCTCTTTCGACATCATATAGGTCTTCTTTTATATGATTGATGATAATTTTTTCTTTTTCAGATTGCTGATTCTGAAAGAGAAATTCTTGACTTACCTCATATTGTGTTGACTGCCTCAACCTTGATAATAGTTCCTTCTTCGTTAATTCTAACTCCGCTTTAATCTCTGCATACTGACCGTTCATTGGAACGCCTCCTTCATCATGCTTTTGATTAAATGCATAAGAACATTTCTATTTCTATAAGGTAGTAAAGTTAGTGTTACCGATAAAGGTTTGTGTTAAAGCCAACAACTTTTTCCTGTAGGTTAAAAAAATGACGCTCATAATTCCATCCTATTTCAATATTTTATTGATTGTTTCTAATTACATAATACGTTTTTCTTATATAGAATTGACGGTTGGCAAGCCATTTTTCAGTTTACAGTTATATTAATGGAATATTTCAAGATGGGCTTTAGACCGCAAAAAAATGCCATGAACCTCAAGATTCATGGCATTTTTCCTAACTTAGTTTTCGTAATTTTCTTTTACAACAGTTGCACATCGTGAGCAAAGAGTTGGGTGATCTTTGTCTTCGCCAACAGTTGGTGTTACAACCCAACAACGATCACATGTTTCGCCTTCTGCTACACCTACAACGATCTTTACTTGTTCAAAAGCTTGTGCATTTTCTGGTGCCTCTTCAAATGAGCCACCAATTTCAAAACCTGATACAATGAACAATTGCTTCAAGTTTTCTTCAACAGAATCTAAAAGGGCTTTTGTTTCTTTATTTGGATATAGTGTAATGCTAGCAGCTAACGATTTTCCAATTACTTTCTCATTTCTTGCTGCTTCTAGTGCTTTAAGAACATCATCACGTAGCTCCATGAATGAATCCCATTTTGCTTCTACTTGATCAGCATTTGGAATTTCAACCGAATTAGGCATATCAACCAATTGAACACTCTCTTCATTAACAGAATCGATATGAGACCATACCTCGTCTGCTGTATGTGGAAGAATTGGAGTAACAAGCTTAGTTAAACTTAATAATGCCTCATATAACACTGTTTGAATCGAACGGCGATCATGTTGATTAACTGGTTCGATATATAAAATATCCTTCGCAAAATCTAGATAGAAAGAGCTTAACTCGATTGTACAGAAATTATGAACGGAGTGATAAACACCCGCAAATTCGTAATTCTCATAGGATGTTTTGACCTTATCAATTAATTTATTTAACTTAACAAGGATATAACGATCTACTTCACGTAATTCGTTTACAGAAACTGCATCCGTTTCTGGATTAAAATCATTTAAGTTTCCAAGTAAGAATCGGAATGTATTTCTAATTTTACGGTACACCTCAGCAACCTGTTTTAAGATTGCATCAGATACACGAACGTCTGCTTGATAATCAACTGAAGCTACCCAAAGACGTAAAATGTCTGCTCCAAGTTGTTTCATAACCTTCTCAGGAACAACAACATTACCAAGTGACTTACTCATCTTACGACCTTCACCATCTAGTGCAAAACCATGACTTAGTACGCCTTTATATGGCGCTTTTCCGGTTACCGCTACTGCAGTAGATAATGACGAGTTAAACCAGCCACGATATTGGTCTGAACCTTCTAAATATAGGTCTGCTGGACGTTGTAAGTCGTCTCTTTCTAATAAAACAGCTTGGTGGGAAGAACCAGAATCAAACCATACATCCATAATATCTACTTCTTTTGTAAAATGGCCATTTGGGCTAGATTCGTGCGTGAATCCTTCAGGCAATAAATCTCTCGCTTCACGTTCAAACCAAACGTTTGACCCATATTCTCTAAATAACTCAGATACATGGTTAATGGTTTCGTCTGTGATGATTGGTTCACCATTTTCACCATAAAAGACCGGAATTGGAACACCCCATGCACGTTGACGTGAAATACACCAATCTCCTCTATCACGAACCATATTATATAGTCGAGTTTCTCCCCATGCTGGAACCCATTTCGTTTCTTTCACAGCTTCCATTAGCTCATTTCTAAAATCCTTAATTGACGCAAACCATTGAGCTGTTGCTCTAAAGATGGTAGGTTTCTTAGTACGCCAATCATGTGGATAGGAGTGAGTGATGAAGGAAAGTTTTAAAAGTGCTCCTACTTCATTTAATTTTTCTGTAATAGGTTTATTAGCCTCATCATAGAATAAGCCTTCAAACCCTTCTGCTTCCGCTGTCATATATCCTTTTTCATCAACCGGACAAAGAACGCCGATTCCGTATTTTTGACCAACGATAAAGTCGTCTTCCCCATGTCCTGGAGCTGTATGAACACATCCAGTACCTGCATCCGTTGTAACGTGTTCACCAAGCATCACTAATGAGTCACGTCCATAGATTGGATGGGCTGCAACAACATTTTCTAATTCACGACCTTTGAACGTTTTCACTACTGAAACATCTTCCCAGCCGATTTCTTTTGTTACCGCCTCTAAAAGTGCGGATGCCACGACATATTTTTGATTGTCAACACTGACTACACTATATTCAAGATCTGGGTGTACGCTAATTCCAAGGTTAGCTGGAATTGTCCAAGGTGTTGTTGTCCAAATGATAATTTTTTCGTCGCCCTCTAATACACCTTTGCCATCCTTAACAGGGAACGCAACATAGATAGACGGTGAACGTTTATCTTGATATTCAATTTCAGCTTCTGCAAGTGCTGACTCACTTGACGGAGACCAATAAACAGGTTTAAGTCCTTTGTAGATATAGCCTTTTTTAGCCATTTCTCCAAATACTTTGATTTGCTGTGCTTCATATGCTGGTTTTAATGTGATATATGGGTTCTCCCAGTCACCACGAACACCAAGACGTTTAAATTGTTCTCTTTGGTTATTGATTTGCTCATATGCATATTCCTCACATAGTTTACGGAATTCTGCAACGCTCATCGTCTTACGATTAACCTTTTTATTCTTTGTAAGGGCTGTTTCAATTGGCAGTCCGTGCGTATCCCAACCTGGCACATATGGTGCACAATAGCCATTCATTGACTTAAAACGAACAATCATATCCTTGATAATTTTATTTAGAGCATGCCCCATATGAATATCTCCATTGGCATATGGTGGTCCATCATGCAGGATGAATAGTGGACGCCCTTTTGTACGTTCTTGAACTTTTTGATAAATATTCATTTCATTCCATTTTTCTTGAATCTGTGGTTCTCGGTTTGGGAGATTCCCACGCATAGGAAAATCCGTTTTTGGCATTAATAACGTGTCTTTGTATTCCATTACCATTTCCTCCTAATAATAGTTCCAACTTAATTGCAGCTTCTTACAGTATGCGGCTACCGTTAATCATATAATACAAAAAAGACCTTCTCATCCCAGAAAGGGACGAGAAGGTCTCTCGCGGTACCACCCTTATAGACGAAGATTTCTCTTTCGTCCACTCGACATTCGTAACGTGAATAATTCGCGGTATGCTTACTTAGAAATGATTAAAAGACAACCTTTAACCATTTATATGTGTTCAGCACCGAACTCCGGGGTGATCTTCATTCTTAACACTTATATCAGGCTTCCACCATCCCTGACTCGCTTTTAGAGGTTGTTTAAAAAGTACGGTTCATTCTCCTTATTAAACACCTTTTTATAAGTCTTTAAGAACTACTGTCCCCTTCATAGCTGCTTGTAATTATTTAAGTTTAATTAGTTGTTTTAAAATTATATGCGTATTAAACAAAAGAGTCAAGTCTAGAAGTTAGTTTTCATCTGATTCTGCAAATACTGGCTCGATATTGTATTCCATAAGATGATCCCAATCATCATTATTAAGCATATCCAATTGTGCTTCAATTAACATTTTAAATCGGTTTCTAAAGACTTTTGATTGTTTCTTCAATTCTTCGATTTCAATTGTTATTTTTCTAGATTTAGCTAAAGATTCATTAATAATACGATCTGCATTTTTCTCGGCTTCTTTAATAATGAGCTTTGCTTCTTTTGAAGCGTTACGTTTCACTTCTTCTGCTGTTTCTTGAGCAATTAAAATGGATTTATTTAATGTTTCTTCAATATTAGTAAAATGTCCTAGTTTTTCATTGAGCTCTGAAAGTTTTGATTCAAGTTCTTTTTTCTCGCGTATAACCATTTCATAATCTTTAATGACCTGATCGAGAAACTCATTTACTTCGTCCTCATCGTAGCCGCGAAACCCTTTATTAAATTCCTTATTATGAATATCTAATGGCGTTAAAGGCACGAATGCCACCTCCAAATATTAGTAAATTATTAAAATTAGAAATCATTACCTATATGTATGATACTTTACAATTCGACAAAAAAGAAGAAAATCCTGCACTCTTTTCAATTATTTTTGTCTTCCAACATTAATTCGCCATTTTTCCTTTTTCGTTTTTCCTTCAATTGAATGAAGTTTGCTTCTTCCATATCCTCGAACTGAGAGGACATCCGATTCCTTACATTCAAATGAAGTTTGTTCGATTTTTTTCCAATTCACTTTTACAAGACCATTTTCAATTAAGACTTGAACCTTTTGTCTGGACAAATTCAAAATGGAAGACAGAACCACATCTAATCGTAAGGAAGAAACAGTGACGGTTTGCTCTGTCCATTCTTCATTTACCTCTAGCAAATCAGTCGATATTATTTCTGAAAGTGAAATAGATGCTTTTCCAACTGCCGTTAAATTCATACGTACGTAGTCTGCAATTTCGCTTGCTACTACAATTTGAATCCGCTCATCTTGTGTTAAAATATCGCCAAATTTGGCACGTTTTAGACCAAGAGACATTAATGAACCGAGTACTTTCCGATGATCGACTGTAACAAATTTTACTGGATACTTCACTTCAAAAAAGGCAAGATTATACTCTTCTTCATTGGGTTCAAAATAAGTCGGATACAATAGTGCTCGTTTTCGTTCAAGTCCTTCTTTACCACCAAAAAAATCAACAAGGATTTCTCCATTTGTTCCAATCACTTGTTTTACAATTTCTTGTTCACGTGGATCAAGAAAATCCGTTATTTTTGGACTATATTGGTTCTCTACAGCCTGCTTCCATTCCAAAACTTGATCAATAAATGCATGCTCTTCTTTTCGAAAATGTTGATATAAATTCATATGTATATTACCTCAAGTTGAAATAAGAAAGGGACCTAGCAAAAGAGGTCCAATTTTCTTAGAACATGAATTGTAGTGCGTCAATTCCTCTACCCGCAAAATTAAGAACTAAGATTGCGACGATTGGAGAAATATCAATCATCCCTAATGGCGGAATAAATCTGCGGAAAGGTTCTAGATAGGGTTCACAAATTCTTGCTAAAAATTGTCCAATTCCTGATTCACGTGCATTTGGAAACCACGACATTAATATATAAATGATTAGTGCATACGAATAAAGTACGATCACATTACCGATAATCCCGAAAATAATACTCATTTTCGACTACCACCCCTTTTCAGCGTATTCTTCGTTGGAAACAATCTCAGAGATATTTCCAGAGACATCAATATTGTCAGGAGTACATAAGAAAATATTTGATCCTATGCGTTGAATATCTCCACCGATTGCATATACAGTTCCACTTAAAAAGTCAACAATTCGTTTTGCTTGATCATGTTGAACTCGTTGTAGGTTAACAACGACTGCTCGTCTGTTTTTTAAATGATCTGCAATTTCTTGAGCCTCTGCATACACTCGAGGTTCGAATAAAATAACCTTCGATGATTTTTGAACACTTTGCAAGCTTACCACATTTTGCTTTGCAGCAGATCTTGTAGGCCTTGTAGGTTCAACTTCCTCTTCTTCAAAATATTCTTCCTCATCATAATCATATTCATCTTCTAATGCAAAAAAACTTTTAAATTTTGACTTTATGCTCATTTATAACACCTCTCTTTTTAGAATTCTTTTCCGACTAGCGAAGTACCTATCCGAATGAACGTTGCTCCTTCTTCTATTGCGATATCGTAATCATTAGACATTCCCATAGATAACTCTGTGCATGGTGCATATGAATATCCAAGGGCTTGTACATCATCTCTTAGCTTTCGAAGTCTTTGGAAGCATTTACGAATAATGTTTTTGTCTTCAGTTAATGGCGCCATCGTCATTAATCCGACAACCTCAATCAAAGGAAATTTTTCTAAATCCTTAATGAAAGGATCAAGTTGTTCGGGTAACATTCCATGTTTGGACTCTTCTCCTGAGACATTTACTTGTACAAAACATTTTATTTTTCCACTTGCCCGCTTATGTATTTCCTCAGCTAAACTAATGCGGTCAAGCGAGTGAATGTAGTCCACCTTATCAATAATGTTTTTTACCTTTCTTGTTTGAAGTGAACCGATAAAATGCCAAGTCGGCTCATCTCCAAGTTCCTCTCGTTTCTTTATTAGACCGTCGTCACGATTTTCTCCAATATGCTGAACTCCTGCATTTATCGCTTCTTTCGCAGTTTCAACACTTACATATTTGGTAACAGCAATGATCGAAACATCAGCAACAGAACGGTTTACCCGCGTGCATGCTTGTTCTATCTTTTCTTGTATGTTTAAAAGATTTTCTTTCACACTCATTTAAAAATTAGTCCTCCTTTAACCCAATAAAACTCATCATTCTACCCGTTTTCCCGTTATCCCTTCGATGCGAAAAGAAAAGCTGCTTCTCACAAGATGTACAATACGAGGAAACTTGTATATTTTCAGGAGGAATTCCTGCTCTTATCATTAGTTGATAATTGAGCTCTTTTAGCTCCAATCGATACTGATTATCACCTATTTGCTCATATGGCTTTGAATCTACATTGTCCAAATCTTTGACGAAATTCATAACATAATCATCAACGATATAGCAGCATTTACCAATAGAAGGTCCGATGATAGCTTGGATTTCATTTGGATTGACATCTTCTATTTCCCAAGCCCGAACCATCTCACCTGCAATATCCTGAACAGTTCCCTTCCAGCCCGCATGCGCAATTCCAATCAGTTGTTTTGACGGTGCAAAAAAATAGAGTGGAACACAGTCCGCAAAACCAAGGGTTAACAGAATATTTTTCTCATCGGTATATAATCCATCAGTATCTTTGATGCCTTCCTCATATGTAAAAACCCCTGCACCGAGATCCTTTTTAGTGACCTTAGCAATTTTATTTTTATGTGTTTGTTCAGAGCATACCCAGGATTCTAGTGGAAAATGAAGAATGTCTGCAAGTTTTTTTCGATTTGAGATAACAGAGTCGGATTCATCATGTACATGCAGCCCTAGATTTAGGGATTCAAATTGTTCTTCACTTACTCCCCCATTTTTGGTTGAAAACCCTACAACTAGGTTTTCGGAGTACTGGCTCCAAGCTCGGGCCATTAAAACCTGTTTTGTATCCTCAATAAATGGTTCAAGCTTCATAACAACATCCTTTATACATATTTCAACCATATCTGCGATAAGGCTGACAATAGATTATTTTTTTCGAAAAATGAACCCTTCTCCTGCCTATTTTATCACATCTTAGCAAAAGAAAGGAGAATATGTTAGGAAAAATGTCAAAATTTAGCCGTGTTTATTCAATATTATTTTGTGTTCTAACTAAAATAACATCCTTACCGACTTTTATAATATTTCTCCATGGAATCACTACCTCTTCATCACGACCAAATAAACCTAATACTTTTCCATAGCCGCCAATAATAATGGAATCGATTTTACCAGTTGTTAAGTTAATATCGATATCACCAATATTGCCAAGTCTTTTTCCGTCAACAACACTTACAACATCCTTTGCCTGAAAATCAGAAATTTTCACCATGTCCTCCGCCTCCTTATACTAACTATATGACTGTCTCATTACGTTTTATGTGACAAAAAATAGAGAGAGTGGAATACATAAGAGCAATAACGAAAAAAAGACATTCGAATCATACGAATGTCTAGTTATTTTATCTTCTCTTTGGACAATTACTTGTCCACAAAATGGGTTTACCCCCCATTATTAATTTTGGATATTCTTATTCATTTGTTTAATGGCTGCTTTTTCAAGACGTGAAACTTGGGCTTGAGAGATACCGATTTCTTCAGCAACCTCCATTTGTGTTTTCCCTTGAAAAAATCGTTTCCGAAGAATGAGTTTCTCGCGATCATTTAATCGTCTCATTCCTTCTTTTAATGCAATCTCTTCAATCCAATTTGAATCTCGATTTCGCTCATCACTTAATTGGTCCACCACATAAATAGGATCCCCGCCATCATTATATATTGGCTCAAATAATGATACAGGGTCTTGAATTGCATCAAGTGCAAAGACGATTTCCTCGTGTGGCACTTCTAGGACTTTTGCGATTTCCTCTGCTGTGGGTTCCCTCGAGGTTTCACTCATTAAACGCTCTCTTACCTGCAAGGCCTTATAAGCAATATCCCTTAGTGAGCGCGACACCCTGATAGGATTGTTGTCTCGTAAATAGCGCCGAATTTCACCGATGATCATCGGAACTGCATAGGTGGAGAATTTTACGTTTTGACTGAGGTCAAAATTATCGATTGATTTCATTAGGCCGATACAGCCAACTTGAAATAAATCGTCCACAAATTCTCCTCTGTTGTTGAAACGTTGAATTACACTGAGAACAAGTCGTAAATTTCCATTTACAAGCTTATCACGGGCTGACAAATCATTTCCACTTTGCATTTGTCTAAACAATTCCCGCATCTCTTCATTTTTTAATACTGGAAGCTTTGAAGTATCAACACCACAAATCTCTACTTTATTTCGAGTCAATTCTTTCCCTCCTAACAGGAGTTGCTGTACAAAGTTAAGTATCTCCGTTAGAGGGAAAAATATGCATTTTGAATTCACAGCTATTTCCAAAACAAATGCAAAAAAACAGATAAATCAATAACTACAAAGTATAAAAAATTTTTTACACCATTTTATTAAATTCTTTTCGAAGACGTTTTATGATTCGCTTTTCCAATCTTGAAATATAGGACTGTGAAATTCCAAGCATATCAGCAACGTCTTTTTGTGTCTTTTCCTCACCACCAATTAGTCCGAATCGAAGCTCCATAATCTGTTTCTCACGATCATTAAGCTGATGGAGAGCTTTTACTAATAATTTACGATCAACATTTGCTTCTAAATCCTTTGTAATGATGTCATCCTCTGTACCTAGAACATCAGATAGTAATAATTCATTGCCATCCCAATCGATATTTAATGGTTCATCAAATGACACCTCAGACCTAATTTTATTATTACGACGTAGATACATCAAAATTTCATTTTCAATACATCTTGAAGCATACGTAGCGAGTTTAATTTTCTTTTCAGGATTAAATGTATTCACTGCTTTAATTAAACCAATTGTTCCAATACTAATTAAATCCTCTATATTAATCCCGGTATTTTCGAATTTTCGAGCAATGTATACCACAAGTCTTAAATTTCTTTCAATCAAGATTGACCTTGCTGCCTTATCGCCGCTAGGAAGCTTATTTAATAGGACTTCTTCCTCATCCTTAGATAAGGGCGGTGGCAATGCCTCACTCCCACCAATATAATAGATCTCATCCGTTTTTAAGCCTAATTTTATTAAAAGTTTATACCACCAATATGTAAGTTTTAATTTTAATTTAGCCACAGGTAAGTTCTCCCTTCTAATTTGTAAAAAGTGTGAGTATGATATTTATAGGAATGTAATCGTTCCTTTTCCCCATCATGAAGCTGACTTAATGGAGGATGAAATAAGCATTTTCGGATGGACGATACAATCATATTCTCCATCAGTAGACAATGTTGTATGGTTGAATGCAACAAGGCCTTTTTTCACGATGTTTTCTTCATTTCCTTGGAAAATCGTTATTCGGTCTGGTTTAATTGCAAGTAAAAATTGGTGCTCTTGTCCAACGCCCCGATATGGAATAAGCCTTACTCGGCTTTCCCATTTATGGGATTCAGTTGTAGTATCATTGGTTAATAACTCAATATTTTTAGACTGTTCGATTAATGATTTAGGAAATAGCTCCTCATATTTCGTCGTATCTAAAATCATAACCGGGCTTTTTGTAATCGGATCAAATAATTGATTTCCACTGTCAACCAAACCTTTTAATCTTAGGGTAACATCATCTATTTCAAGCTTCACGTCGACAATCTGGTCATAGAAAACTTGTTTCGTTTCGATGTCAGCTATTCTATTTTTAGAAAAATACCATAAAAGAGGAAACCCAATTAATACAAATCCCCAACTAATTGGATTACCAAAACCTCTAGATTGCGTAAGGATTGTACCATCAAATGCTTGAACATCAAATTCTAAGAAATAATGGACCCCTATCATTCCACCTCCAATCATGAAAGTAGCAAAATAAAAGGTTAATAGCCCCTGTATAAAATATTTGAATCGTTTATACCCAAAAGCTACTCCTACGATTGCGATTGAAAAAAGGAGTTTTGTAAGAGGATGTGACCCGATAACCGCAAAAGGAGAAACCACGATCAGGACTACTAAAGATCCGATAAAAGCACCTACTAAGATGCGCCATTTAACAATTTTACGCTTAAGTATTAGCGCTGTTAAAAGTAATAACAAGGTGTCAAAGAAAAAGTTTAATAACCAGATTACATCTAAATAAATGGACAACCTATTTCTCCTTTCACCAATAGTCACTGCTCTTTTTCAACGCAATTAACGTAAACTAGTTAGCTTAAAAAATAGTATATAGTACATCTTATATGGAGTCTGTCACTTCATGCCGATAATAAAAGAGAAATTTTGAAAGATTAGATCTTATTTTGTCAGTTCCCCTGTATATGAGGAAAGTGTGGAATAAAACGAGGGAATATTAAAAAGCGTAAGCGCCTTGAAATTGGAACATCGACTAACTACTGCCACGTCCTGTGGCAAACGTCGAAGTCAGCACTTCCTCGAAAATGCAATGCATTTTCTTCGTGCGATGATTATGCTGTCGAAGTTTTCCTTGTCCTGTGCAAGTCCGACTAGCATAAGAAAAGATGGCGAGAAGGATGTATTTTATCCTTCTTGACAGATTTGCTTATGACCTCGAGGGGCTAGGCGCTGGAGCTAGACTTGACCGCAAAAAAAGGCATTCGACAATCTTGTTGTCAAATGCCTTTTGATTTTGAATAAGTGTATTGATTAACCTCTTCTTTTACGATTACGTAAGAATGTTGGTACATCGATTTCATCTTCAACATGAACTGCGCCACGTGTATTTACTTCTTGTACTGGCTCCTCACGCTTTACTTCTCTTCTTGGTGCAGCCTGAACCTGTGGTTGTGGTTTAACATTAAAAGAAGGACGAGATGGACGAGTTGGGTCTAGCTCAGTCTCTTTAAAGCCTGTAGCAATCACAGTAACAACAATTTCTTCTTTCAAGTTTTCATTAATAACAGATCCAAAAATCATATTAACTTCTTGGTCTGAAGCTGATGCAACAATATCGGCAGCCTCTTGAACTTCATAAAGACTTAAATTTGTTCCGCCCGTGATGTTCATAAGGACACCTTGTGCACCATCAATAGATGTTTCAAGCAATGGACTTGAAATTGCCTTTTTAGCTGCTTCTGCAGCACGGTTTTCACCTGTTGCAACACCGATACCCATAAGTGCAGAACCTTTATTAGACATAATTGTTTTAACGTCAGCAAAGTCAAGGTTGATTAATCCAGGAACAGCGATTAAATCAGAAATACCTTGTACACCTTGACGTAATACATTATCAGCCTCACGGAAAGCCTCAAGCATAGGTGTGTTTTTATCCACAATTTCAAGAAGACGATCGTTTGGAATGACGATTAAAGTGTCTACTGATTCTTTCATTGCAGCGATACCACCAGCTGCTTGTGTTTGACGCTTTCTGCCTTCGAATGTGAACGGTCTTGTTACCACACCTACTGTAAGAGCACCTAAATCTTTTGAAATTTGTGCAATCACAGGAGCAGCACCTGTACCTGTTCCACCGCCCATACCAGCTGTTACGAATACCATATCTGCCCCTTTAAGAGCTTCTTCGATTTGTTCTCTGCTTTCTTCCGCAGCTTTTTTACCTACTTCTGGATTTGCTCCAGCACCTAAACCACGGGTTAATTTCCCACCGATTTGCATTTTAATTTCTGCTTTTGAAAGATTTAAAGCTTGAGCGTCGGTATTAACTGCGATAAATTCGACACCTTGAACACCATGTTCAATCATTCGGTTAACCGCGTTATTCCCACCGCCACCTACACCTATTACCTTTATTGTAGCTAATTGATCAACATTTGTATCAAACTCTAACATTATAAGATCCTCCTAATTTGCAAATATACTACTCTTGTAACTGTGTGTTATTCAAAGAAGAGACCAAAAAACCTCTTAACCTTATTCCCAATATTTTGTTCTTCTTTTGAGTTTTTATGGTGACTTTTCGCTTGAGGCTGTCTTGACGGTCTTTTCTCAGCATTTTCTACTTGGACCGTCGTGCTAATTTTTCTTCCTTGAACTCTTGCTTGTTCATAAGCGAACTGCAATAGGCCTACACCTGTTGCATATTGAGGTTCTCTAACTCCAATATAGTCAGGTTTTGCAATTCTAACATTGCTACGTAATACAAGTTGAGATAACTCCAATACTCCAGGCATATTAACTACTCCACCTGTAAGAACAAAGCCACCAGGAAGATCTCCTACACCCATTTTCTTAATTTCCTTTTGAACTAATAGTAGAATTTCTTCTAATCTTGCTTCGATGATTTCAGAAATTTGTAATTGGGTAAATTGTTCTTGTTGATCACTGCCAATAATTGAAACATTGAATACTTCTTCGTCAGAAGCATCATCATAGAAGGCATGTCCATGTTTAATTTTAATTTTCTCTGCATCTTCAGTAGAAGATCGCAATCCAATTGCCAAATCTTTTGTAATATGGTCTCCACCAACAGGTACAACACTTGTTGCTTTCAAATAACCATTATTAAAAAGAGCAACGGTCGTAGAACCTCCACCAATATCAACGAGAGCAACACCTAGATTTTTCTCATCATCAGATAAAGAGATTGAACCCGATGCAAGAGGTTGTAAAGAAATTGCTGTGATATCAAGTCCTGCTTTTTCTACACAACGAAGCAGGTTATGTAAGATTGTACGTGAAGTAGTAATAATCGTACCTTCCACTTCAAGTCGAACACCTAACATACCACGCGGATCACTAATTTCATCATATCCATCCACAATAAATTGATTAGGAATCATATCGATAATTTCTCTTTCTGGAGGTAGAGAAATAAATTGTGCGGCATCGATTACACGTAGAACATCTTCATTGCTAATTTCACGATTTTGACGAGATTCAGTAGAAACTGCCACCACGCCGTGGGCATCCTGTAACTGTACGTTAATCGCAGGAACAGATACGACTACTTGATTAATAGAAATGCCTACCATTCTTTCTGCTTGCTCAACTGCCTTCTTAATAGAATGAACGGTTTCATCTATGTCTACAATTGAACCTTTTTTCAAACCTTCTGATTTAACATTACCCACACCTATTATGTTAAGGGAATCATCAACCATTTCCCCGATAATCACCTTAACACTGGATGTACCGATGTCAAGACTAACACATATTTCATTGCTGTTCATTCTGTGGCACCTCCCTTTTTTACATAAACACATAAATATCATTTCGAACAACAACTGCTATTTTCATATGAATTTTCACATATGAAAAATATTCAACAATCATAGGGATTTTCCCTTTATAAAAAATCAATTTTTTTCTATTTTATCACGAGAAAGGCTCCATTTGGATAAAATTATTCGTCTGATAACCGCAATATTTTGGAATAACCTTACTCCGAATGCAAAAACGGCTACCAAGTACAAGTCTACACCAAGATGTACACCTAGAAAAGCTAAACTTGCTGCCAATAAAATATTAAAAAAGAAACCAGAAACAAAGACGGACTGATCATAAATATTTTGCAGGTGTGCACGAATGCCACCAAACAATGTATCAAGTGCTGCCAATACCGCAATTGATAAATAATTTGAATACTCTGCCGGAATTTTAAATTCCGATAGCAGTCCGAGAATGATTCCGACTATAAGACCGAAGATTGGGAGCCACATATCTATGTTCCACCTTTATCACTTTTTATCTGGTTCCATATTAGGTTGCATTTCCGTAATCCTAATTGGGTCGTCATACGCAGGTATTGTTACGACTTTACTTGGCTTTGAAATTTTCAAGCGTAAATTATCAATGAAAAATTGCCGTTCCGCTTCCGATGCTTTTAACTTATTGTAAAGTCGTTCTGCATCATCAGCGATAACTTTTATTTCAATTGGCAATGGACTGATTGAATATGAATCAATTTTCGGTCTTCCTTGAATTTCCCGAATCACTGTGGTGGCAATCACCCTGTGACCATCAATTGAAATCGCCTTTGCTTGATAAGAATTTAATTCATTTATTAACCATCTCAACAAACTAGGGGTGATGGTTGTTGCTTGTTTGCCAACCTCATTGAACGATTGTTCAACTGTTATCGTGATTCCAGGACCTGAAACTTGTGTAAGCCCAGCCTCTTTCTTTAACTCATCAAGGGTATCCTTAAGGATCATTATTTTGCTATCATCACGTTGACTTTCGTATTGCTCTACCTTTGCCTCGTATGTATAAATTTTTGTTAAAAGATCCGTATATAATTCTTGGGATTGTTTTAAATCCTCTCGCAACTCCCATAAATCACGGGTATCACGCACTTCAGGTTCTTTAATGGTTTGGAATTGGACAGCAACCATAAACCCTATTATACACGTAATGACCGTGAAGCTAATGCCTGTTTTTTTGTCCAATAAAACCACCTATTTCGCGTTAATTAATGGATCCATTTCAATTTGTGCCTTGTTTTCAATTTTCACAACAATATTATCCTGTATCAATTGATCAGTGATTCCTCCATTCATATTTAAGGCAGGCACCAGTACATCTGGGTCACCGATTGCTGAAATTACAAATGGAGCAGGAAAAGGAGCACCATCTACAACAACAACAGGACCATTACAATAAATATAAGAATTAGACTGAAGTCTTTTACCATTAATAGAAACAGCTTGGGCACCAGATACATAAAGTTCATTAATAACCTTGAATAAATGGCTCTCATGAACTAAATAATTGTTCACATCCTGCCCCGAAGGTACGTAAGAGGCATCTTCAAGTGTAACGACAACTCCCGGACCCTTGACACTAATCTCGCCAACAACCATACGGTATTTTTCGACTTCCTCGACGAGATTGAAATAAATTTGTTCCTGTTCTTCTTTTGCGAGCTCTTCTTCAATTGCTTGAATTTGATTTTGCTTTTCTTTTAACTTTAATTGAAGTTCGTTATTCTTTTCATTCTGTTCATTCAACTCTGTTCGAATTTTAGCTTCTTCATTCCATTGTTGTTCAGTCACCTGATTTGATTCCAATTGTTCCTTAGTAAATTGGTACGAGAATGAAATCATAAAGCCCAGGACTAAGCAAACAAATGAAAGAATGACGTGCTTACCCTTCACCTTCATCTGTTACCATCTCCTCATCTTCATTGGTGTTCTCGTATTCGTATGGAATAAATGTTGGTACAACATCTAGTTCAATATATCCATTAAGAGACGGATCCAATTCACTAATGATTGTTGGATAAGCCGTTATATTTTTCGCGAAATTTCTTACCGTTGCTTTCACCTCATACCCATCAACCATATACAGTGTCATCTGTAGAGGATCATATTCTGTGGGTGTATGATGAATTTCAGAGATAAGTTTTGAAATTGACGGTTGAACTTTATTAAGTTCCTTTGCGAGCATTGTTAATGCTTCATCCTTCCAGTCAACTAAGATTGGTGCATCAACTGGTATCGCCTTTGAACCGTACTCCTGTGGTTTTTCGATAATTTCACCATTTTCAAGGATCGGATAAAAAGTAGTAGACCCACTTATATATCCTACCCTTTTCAATTCGCTAACATTTAACTTAATATGATTTGGTAGTCTTTTTTCAATCGATACTTCCTTAATTTCAGGGTGTTTTTTTATATTTTGGATTACTATATCTTGATTGACCTTCCAAAAGCTTGTCCCAACTTTTAATTGACTAAGCTTTAAAAGTTGATCGGAAATGATATTTTGGTTGCCAGTAATGGTAATTTCGCCAATTTTACTAAAAGGAGATTGGAAATAAAGTATTCCTGAAAGCAAAAAAAAGAAAAACGTAATATACATAATCAGTCGTCGATTCGCCTTTTGTTTTCTCCTCTGCTTAAGCTTTGGAATTCGGTCTTCTATTGTAACAACCTTTTGCTTCGCCAAATACATTCACCCCGCTCTATGAGAGCCTATAAAAATAAAATCGTATGTATGTTAAATTAGTCATTATTCCAATTATAAAAAAATGGGTAGAACGAAAGAATAAACGGCATGTATACATGCCGTTTATTCAACCAGTACAGTAACACATACATGTTATTGTATTATATCATATTTTCCTAAGAAATGGGTGTAGAAACTGTCTAGATTCGACCAATTATTTCAACTTCCGTTTCCATTCGTACACCATGTAAAGTATAGATTTTCTCTTTTACAAATTGAATCAGGTCAAGCACATCCTGAGCTTTTGCATTGCCAGCATTGACAATAAAATTCCCATGCATTTCAGAAATTTTCGCTCCACCGATAGAATGACCTTTCAAGCCCGATTTTTCAACTAACTGTCCTGCGTAATTTGGAAGTGGATTACGGAAAATACTTCCGGCGCATGGAAGATCCCATGGTTGTGTATCTCTTCGATACTCTTTATTTTTCTTCATAACTGCCGAGATATCTGCTTTATCCCCTTCTGTTAATTGAAATGTTCCTTCAACCACAATCCCTGGTCGCTTTTTTTGTAGAATAGAGGTGCGGTATGAATATTCCATTTCCTCATTTGATAACCATTCAAAGGTACCATCCTCAAATAATATATGAGCCTTTGTTAAAACTTTAGATACATCAGAACCATGTGCCCCGGCGTTCATATAAACAGCTCCACCGATGGAACCAGGAATCCCGCTCGAAAATTCAAGTCCTGATAATCCTTTTCTTGCAATTTGAACAGCAAGACTTACAATTGAATACCCTGCCCCAACAGTAAGTGTGGTACCATCAAGTTCCATATGGTTAAGGCCATTGCCAATTTTAATGACAGCACCCTCAATTCCTTTATCAGATACGAGGAGATTCGATCCTCTACCGATTGCACGCCACTTGATGCCATGCTTTTTAATAATTTCAAGCGTCTTTTTTAATGATTCAATACTATCTGGTTCAATGAATACGTCAGCCGGACCACCAATTTTTATTGTTGTATGCTTTGATAAAGGTTCATTCACTAAAACCTTGCCAACATTTGCCTCTTGAAGTTCCTTTACAATATTGTCCATATTAACCTCCTTTATCAGCATTTCCACTTGGAACAAAATATAATGTAGTATATGCTCCACGTATGCTTCATGGTACATTTGCCTATATTTGACTTAGTTTCTTAAAGTGTACAAAAACATCTTTTCTACATTAAATCCTTCATAACATCGTACAACCGTCTTGCGGCATCTGGGATACCTATTTGAGAAGATGCTTTTTTCATTTCTTCAAGTTTGATTTGATTTAAAAGGATTGAGTCAATGTCCTCAAGAAGCTGAGGGCCAGTTAAGTCCTTTTCAAGTCGTAAAATTGCAGCCCCTTTATCACTTAAGGACCTCGCATTTTTCTCTTGGTGATTATTTGTCACATATGGGCTAGGTACCAAAATACTTGGCATGCCCAGAGCAGTTAATTCAGCCAATGTTGTCGCACCTGCTCGGGCAACAACAAGGTCTACACCCGCTAATACTTCTGGCATATTATGAATAAACGGCTTAATGATGACATTATCAGGATTTCCAACTGCTTTTACCTTTTTAAGTACATTTTCATAATGAACCTCACCTGTTACATAAAGGAATTGATAATCCTTCTCTTTTACTTCAGATAAAGCATGTAAAAAAGCGTCATTTAACGGTCTAGCCCCTCTACTTCCTCCCACTAATAAAACGGACTTTTGGGAACTGTTAAGCCCAACAGATTCTCTGCCTGCTCGACCATCCTTACCAATGACTTCAGAAGCCCTTGGATTTCCTGTTAGAACAACTTTTTCCTTAGGAAAGAAGCCTTCAGCTTCTTCAAAACAGATTGCCACTTTATCAACATAGCGGCTTAAAAATTTATTGGTAAGTCCTGGAATACTATTTTGTTCATGAATAATGGTTGGGATATGTAATTTTGATGCTGCATATACAACGGGTCCACAAACGTACCCGCCTGTACCAATCACCACATCAGGTTTGAAATCCTTGATTATTTTTTTGCTGTGATTTACTCCTTTTAAAAAACGTGTGATTGTTTTAATGTTATCAAAGGAGAGCTTTCGTTTAAACCCTGTGATATGAATCGTTTTAAAAGGAATCCCTTCACGAACCACAATTCCACTTTCTAGCCCTTTTTCGGTACCGATATAAAGAAACTCAGCTGAAGGGTTAACCTTTTTTATTTCTTTGATTAAGGCAAGTGCAGGATAAATATGACCTCCTGTACCTCCACCACTTACTACAATCTTCAAGGTTTTTTTCCTCCCATTTGGAAGTTTATCGTTAAAAGTAGTTTAACCCTGTTCATGTAAACAGGGTTAAACCATTTTATAGTATAACATATATTCATGTGATTTTGGGTTAATACCTTGAATACCTGCTAATATTTAAAAGGACTCCGACCGCCATAAGCATTAAGGTTAAGGAAGAACCTCCATAACTTAAGAATGGAAGGGTAATTCCAGTTACTGGCATTAGACCTGTAACAACTCCGATATTAATAATAACTTGGATTGCAATCATTCCAATAATTCCAATCCCAAGAAAACTTCCATATAAATCAGGTGCACCCAAAGCAATTCGTACGCCTCTCCATAGTAGAATACTAAACAATATGATGACAAACGAACCACCAATAAAGCCCAATTCTTCAGCTAGGATAGCGAAAATAAAGTCAGTTTGTGGTTCTGGCAAATAGAAAAACTTCTGCCTGCTTTGCCCCAATCCTAAACCGAATAATCCACCAGGACCAATTGCATAAAGCGATTGAATGATTTGAAACCCCGTTCCCAACGGATCTTCCCACGGATCTAAAAAGGATGTAATTCGTTTAATACGATATGGAGCTGATAAAATTAAGGCAACAAACCCCGCCACACCAATTAGACCCAAACCAACAAAGTGGGAGATTCTTGCTCCAGCCACATAAATCATGATAATACAAGTACCTACCATAACCGTTCCTGTCCCCAAATCTGGCTGCAGCATGATCATTCCAAATGCTAAAAAAACAATAGACAGTGAGGGCATTAAACCTTTTTTGAAGGATGTGATTTTCTTTTGATTTTCAGATAGGAATTTGGCCAAAAACGCAATCATCGCTAATTTCATAAATTCGGAAGGTTGAATGGAAAATGCACCGACTCCAATCCAACTTTGGGAACCATTACGTTCCATACCGATTCCAGGAATTAATACAGCTACCAATAATACAAAACAAATGATGATTAAGACTTTCGCCCACGTCCTCCATGTCCAATAGTCTACATTCATAATGAAAAACATTGCAATGACTCCAACACTCGCAAACAGGAGCTGTCTTTTAGCAAAGAAAAATGAATCATCGAATTTATATGTAGCCCATACTGCACTGGCACTGTATACCATGATCAATCCAACTGCTAAAAGTGTAAGAGTAGTAATAATTAAGATAATATCCGGAGTCGTTCTTTGGGTCACAATCAAAACACCTCTACATTCTAGATTCAGAGCTCTAGATTGTCCAAGCCCTTACTTAAGCTTATGCACGGCGTTTATAAAAATGTCTCCTCTTTCTTCAAATGTTTTATGTTGATCCCAGCTAGCGCATGCAGGTGATAATAAAATGACATCACCTTCATTTGAAAGAGTATAAGCTTCTTTAACCGCTGCTTCAACATTATCGACCAGTTTTATCATTTCTATTCCGGCAAGTCTCCCCGCGCGTTCAAGCTTTTTCGCTGTTTGACCAAACAGAACCATTGCTTTCACACGGGTTAGTTCAGGAACGAGTTCATCAAATTCATTTCCTCGATCTAGCCCGCCAGCTAACAATATAATCGGTTGTTCAAAAGCGGATATTGCCTTTTTCGTTGCTAGGATATTAGTTGCCTTAGAATCATTATAAAATTTGCGATTCTGAATCGAAGTAACATATTGTAATCGATGCTTTACCCCCGTAAAGGTTGTTAGCACATGGGTAATGGCACTATTTGGTGTATTGACAAGCTTCGCAACCGCAACAGCAGCCAAAATATTTTCAAGATTATGGACGCCAGGTAAAACAATATCCTTAATTTCAATGATTTTTTCTTCATCAAAATAAATACTTTGCTCCTTCATATAGGCACCCGTTTGTAATACCTTCGTAGTGGAGAATGGTATTTTCTTACCTTTGCTACCCTCTGCTGCAAATAGAACATCTTTGTCATCAACATTGATCACACTGTAATCATCTTCCGTTTGATTTTCAAAGATTCTTGCCTTTGCTTTCACATATTCTTCCTTCGTTCCATGATAATCAAGATGCGCATCAAAAATATTTAGTATAACGGCAATTTTTGGTGCAAAATTTTCAATTCCCATTAATTGGAATGAGGATAGTTCAGTCACAATCATATTTTCCTTCTTTGAACCTTGTGCGACCTCACAGGCCACTGTTCCAATGTTTCCAGCGATTAAAGGAGATTTCTCACCATACTTTAACATTTCGAAAATCAATGTCGTTGTAGTTGTCTTTCCATTGGATCCTGTAATTCCAATAAACTCTGCAGGAGTAATATGATAGGCAAGTTCAACCTCCGTAATGACGGGAATTCCTTTTTCTTTCGCCTTTACAAGAAGGGGGTTGCTGTATGGGATTCCTGGATTTTTAACAATAAAGTCAAAATGATCATCCAAAATTTCGATTGGATGACCTCCACATACTACCTTTATTCCCAATTTTTCGAGTTCCTGTGCGGGCTCGTTTTCTTCAAATGGCTTCTGGTCATTCACTGTCAGGCGTGCGCCAATATTATAAAGAACCTTAGCTGCAGCGAAGCCGCTTTTGGCAAGACCAAGTATTAAAATATGTTTGTTAGAAAATTTATTTACATTTTTCAATTAAATCCACACCTCGATATAAATTCCAAGAATCGCACATAATAATCCTACCGTCCAAAATGTAACAACAACCCGCCATTCAGACCATCCCACCAATTCATAGTGGTGATGTAAAGGACTCATTCTAAAGACACGTCTACCCGTTGTTTTAAAAGAGATAACTTGAATAATAACAGACAATGTCTCAATTACAAAAACACCGCCAATTAAAATCAGTAAGATTTCAAGCTTTAGGGTAATGGCAACCGTTGCAATCGCCCCACCAAGTGCAAGTGAACCCGTATCACCCATGAATACCTTTGCTGGGTTTGCATTAAATACAAGGAACCCAAGTACTGCCCCGACCACAGCCACAGAGAAGATGGCAACATCATATTGGGCTTGATTCCAAGCTAATACGGCAAACGCACCAAACGCTATTGCAGCTGTCCCCGATACTAATCCATCTAAACCATCTGTTAAATTGACAGCATTGGAGAATCCAACTAACCAAATAATTAAAAGGAAGACATATAGAATTCCTAAATCAAATTCAAAATCTGTCCCTGGAATTGAAATGGCAGTCGAGAAATTATTCTGTTTAAAAATAAAATAAAAAATGATGGCAATGACGATTTGACCAAGCAATTTTTGTAAGGAGGTCAAACCGAGATTCCTCTTTAGTACTACTTTAATAAAATCATCTAAAAAACCTAATACCCCGTATCCCAATGTTACAAATAATAGTAAATACGTCGTAACCGACATTTCCCCAAGTCGAGTCGACACTAAAATCGTCGTTAGTGAAATCGACACTAAAATAATGATTCCACCCATCGTAGGTGTTCCCGACTTTTTTTGATGCGATTTAGGACCTTCCTCACGGATACTTTGTCCAAATTTTAATCTACGTAAGAAAGGGATAAAAATGGGGGAGAGAATGACGCTTATGATAAACCCTATGGCAATCGAATATATGACTACTTCTTCGATCATCTTTATCCCCTCCCTTTTTCGAGCGTTGCTAATTTTCTTACAATCATTTTTATTTGTTCTACTGTTTGATCGTTTTGCTTCATACTTTTAACTTCGTTTGTAAATAGTTTAAATTTTGTCATTGTATCATACCCATTTTCTTCGATTTTTTTAAGATAGAATTCCAAGATTTGATTGAGTGCTGGTAGTGGATCTTTTACTATGAATACAGGGAAATGATTGGGAAGAAACAGGGGTAATTTTTCATTCTTTGGCCAAACTGTTGCAACAGCACCATTATAAAGTGCTAGTTTTAAAAATTCATCCCTTTTTTCTTGTTCAATTGAAATATAAAGTCCTCTTTTCGTTACAATCTTTGGGTCAGTTATCACTTCCTCAAAATCAAAATTCTGATGATTAAACCCGTACGCTTCTTCAAAAAGAGTCCACATATCTTGATTCGATAACAATTAATTCAACTCCTTAATTGCACGAGCAGCAACAAGGCGGTCATCAAATGAATGAGTTTTATTCCCAATGATTTGATAGGTTTCATGTCCTTTTCCAGCAATGATTATTATATCATTCTCACCCGCATTTGAAATAGCATAAAAAATGGCTTTTTCACGATCCGGGATGGTGATATAAAATTTTCCTTCTACCCCCGCTTCCATCTCCTTTAGAATTTCGAGAGGGTCTTCCGAGCGAGGATTATCAGATGTAAAAATGGGGACATCCGCGAAATCTGTTGCAATTTTGGCCATGATTGGACGCTTTGAACGGTCTCTGTCTCCACCACATCCAATAATTACGTTGATTTTCCCTTTCGCGAACTGTTTAACCGTTTTTAATACATTTTCTAAGCTATCAGGCGTGTGTGCATAATCTACAATTACAGTAAAATTTTGCCCTCCGTTTACGATTTCAAACCTTCCAGGTACACCCTTTACCTTTTTGATTGCACGAATGATTGTTGAAATCGGGATTCGAGACACGATACAAGTAGCAACTGCCGCCAATACGTTATAAACACTAAATTGTCCAATTAAATTCATCTTCACTTCATATGAACCAATCGGCGTTTTTAAATCAAATTCTGTCCCAGAGGCAGTCATACGAATGTTAGCAGCCATAATATCTGCCGTCTGTCGGATTCCATATGTAACGATTGTTGCTGAAGTGGATCTTGTGTATTCCTCTGAAGCAGTGTCATCACTATTCAAAACCGCGTATTTCGGATTATCTTTATCAAAGCGATTACCTAAACTAGCAAACAATAAACCTTTCACTCTTCGATACTCATCAATTGTTCGATGGTAATCCAAATGATCCTGTGTCAAATTCGAAAACACCGCAATGTTAAAATCACATCCGTGTACCCTGCCAATATCGAGGGCATGGGAAGAGACCTCCATTACAGCCCTAGTTACGTTATCAGACACCATTTGATGAAAAAGCTTTTGGAGTGTTACTGATTCCGGAGTCGTATTCTTCATTTCAATTGTTTTCTCTCCGATTTTCGTATACATCGTTCCAATGAGACCAGTTTTTTCGCCTGCCTCTTTAAAAATTTTTTCAACAATATGGCTAATTGATGTTTTCCCATTTGTCCCGGTAACCCCTATTAGCTGGAGTTTATGTGTCGGCTGCTGATAAAAAGCATCTGCCATTACAGCCATTGCTCTTCTTGTATCCTTCACTTTGATAACAGGAATGGATACCCCCACATCTTTTTCAGCGATGATTGCAACTGCACCTTTTGATTCAGCATCTGATGCAAATGCATGACCATCGAATGTACTACCTTTTACACAAAAGAATAAACTTCCCTTTTCTACCTCCCTCGAGTCCATTTCAAGAGATGTGATAAAAGGATTGGCATTACCTTTTTCCGTAAAATCATGCAGGTTCGCTAATAAGTCCTGTAATTTCATCATGAATTTTACCATTCCCTCTCGAAAAATTCACTCAGGAATTGTATCAGATTAACATAATACGCTAGTCCCCGTGTGTTGTCTAGTACCCTATTTTCCTATAAATCAATTGGTTAAAAAGGACACCTTACCAAAAATTTTATTCTTCTATATTAAAGGTATTCCTTTTTACAGAAAAAAGAAGCTTGAAAGGGGGAAATCCCTCCGAACTTCTTAGTTATTTTCTTTTGTTTCTTTCTGGTCTGTTGCTTCGCCAAGGTGGATCCGTAATGTTGTCCCTTCTTGAACCCGTTCTCCTGCATTTGGTGCCTGGTCAACAACCACATTTCCTTCTCCACTTATATCTAATTTGATATTCATTAATTGCTGCTGTAATTCCCGTTTTGTTAATCCAATTACATTTGGAACCTCGAGATATTTTTTATCCGTCCACAATCTGATTTCTTTTTCAATCTGATTATCTCTCTTCTCAATTCCTAGCAACGGTAGGCTTTCACGCATGATATTTCCAACGATTGGTGCTGCAACAACCCCACCAAATTGAACAGTACCCTTCGGATTATCAACAGCTATATAGACGACAATCTGCGGGTCATCTGCAGGTGCAAAGCCAATAAATGATACAATATGGTTATTTTGAAGGTAGCCGCCACCCTTTTTGGATTTTTGAGCTGTACCAGTCTTTCCACCTACACGGTATCCATCCACATATGCGCCTCCTCCAGAACCTCTTGCTACAACACTTTCTAGTGCATATCTTACTTGTTTAGACGTTTCTTCGGAAATGACTTTGCGTTTCGCAATAGGAGAATTACTTTTCACCACTTTTCCTGAAATAGGATCGATCCATTCCTTCGCGACATATGGCTGGTATAAGGTTCCACCATTTACAGCTGCAGAAACCGCTGCTACCTGTTGAATCGGCGTTACGGACACCCCTTGACCAAAGGCCGTTGTTGCTAATTCAACTGGACCTACATTTTCTGGTTTAAAGAGGATTCCAGTACCTTCTCCCTGAAGATCAATGCCTGTTTTTTGTCCAAATCCGAAATCACGAATATACTTAAACAATGTATCTTTCCCTAATCTTGTTCCTAACTCGACAAAACCAGGGTTACAAGAGTTTTGAACAACCTCTAGGAATGTTTGATGGCCATGTCCGCCTCGTTTCCAACATTTAAGTGTAGCTCCCCCGACCTTTACAAAACCTGGGTCATTAAAATGATCATTATCTAGATTTACTTTCCCTTCTTCTAATGAAGCAGCTAGAGTTATGATCTTAAAGGTAGATCCTGGCTCGTAGGTGCTCCAAACAGGGAGATTACGGTTGTATACTTCTTGTGGAACATTTCGAAAGTTTGCTGGATCAAAATCAGGTCTTGAAGACATTCCTAAGATTTCACCATTATTGGGATTCATGGCAATCGCAATGATCCCATCTGGATTGTATTGTGCTTCGGCATTATCGAGTTCACGTTCAATAAGGGATTGAATTCTCGTATCAATCGTTAGCTTTAAGTCAAGACCATCCTTAGGCGGTATATAGTCATCAGCGATATCTGGCATTCTTCTTCCTTTTGCATCGGAATAGAATTGCACACTTCCTTTTTCACCCTTTAACTCTTCATCATAACTTTTCTCCAGTCCTGTTAGCCCTTGATTATCAATCCCAGCAAAACCTAATACATGCGAAAGATAGCTACCAAATGGATAATGACGTTTCGAGTCCTCAGCTATGTATACACCCTTAATTCCAAGTGCTCGAACTTCATTCGCTTTTTCGTGAGAAATCTTTCTTCCCTCTGGATTGATATAGACTTTTGATTCATTTTCAGTTATTTTTTTATACGCTTTTTCTTTTGACATATTCAAAACAGCAGCAAGTTTTTCTGCTGCTTCTGCAGGATTTTCAATTTGCCGAGGAACGACTAGAACAGTTGGTGCACTCTGGTTCGTTGCAAGGACAACGTCATTTCGGTCAATGATTTTTCCTCGCTCCGGCTCAAATGGAATATCCCGGCTCCATGAATCCTTTGCCAGTGCCGTTAGCTTATTCCCAACGAAAAATTGAACATATCCCAGTCGAACATCAATAATCAAAAATAATAAAAACCCTATAAATAGTACTAATGAGAGTCTTTTTCGTACAGTAACATTCGAAACACGCATATAGATGTACCTCCTATTAAACTTACAAATCAAGGCTCGTCTAAATATATGCTTGTACAAGAATGAATAGAACGATCGTATCGATATTAGATTACTTGGCCATAAAAAAAGGAACTGAAAAATCAGTTCCTTTCTTGTTCCTTCTCACTATTCTCTTCATCTGCTGGTTCTTCTGCTGTTTCCTTTTGTGGAGTGTACGGTCGTTCTAATTTGACTGATAATGTATCACCGTCTTTAATGATAGCCCCTGGTTCTAAGCTTTGTTGTACGACATACCCATTACCACTATATGAAACTTTAATATTTGTTAAATCAGCAATTCTCATAACATCTCTAATTGACCAATTTGTCATATCTGGCAAGGTCGCTTCCTGATCAGTAAGTAGAATGACCTGCTCGTTAGGTAGTATTTTTTCACCTTGACTTGGACTTTGAGCGATAATATTCTTACCTTTACCAATAACAGTTGCTTTAAGCTTTAGCTTTTCTATTGAAGCTTTAGCCTCTTCAATTGACTTTCCTACATAAGAATCAACTTCAACTTCTTTATCTACATTCACATTATTTTCTGTTTTTTGCTCAATTGGTTGTATATTTAAATATTGTAAGCTGTTTTTCATCACATGATTAAATACCATCACAACAGGTTCGTGACCAATGTCTGTATCTTTAAGCTTAGGCTTCTCTACAGCTACATACACTATTAATTTTGGGTCATCCATCGGTGCCATACCTAGGAATGAGTATAAAAAGTTACCCCTTCCCGATAAGTACCCACCATGTGGACTTGGTATTTGGGCAGTACCTGTTTTCCCAGCAACTTGATAGCCTTCAAGATCATAGGCTTTTCCTGTACCATCTGTTACAACTTGGCGTAATAAATTCAACACTTTTTTAGACGTTTCTGCGGAAACAGGTTGTCCCGCGACTTGAGGCTTGTGATCAGAAACTGTTTTATCTGTATCAGGGTCGACGATTTTATCAACAACATATGGTTTCATCATCTTACCGCCATTAGCGATTGCGGTTGCTGCTTGAATCTGCTGAATTGGAGTAACAGAGGATGCTTGACCAAATGCAGTTGAGACTCTATCAATCTCCCATTTAAAATTGATCGTGTTTTGAACTTCACCTGCTAAATCGATGCCGGTTGGTCGATCAAGTCCAAAACGTCCCAAATACTCCAATAATTTATCCGTTCCTAATTGTTCATTAGCTATCTTTGCAAACGCAACGTTTGAGGATTTAAGAACACCTTCATCATAGGTAATTGTTCCCCAACCTCTCCTATTATGGTCACGAATTGTTTCTCCTCCAGCCGTATAGCTTCCTGAAGCAAAGGGTGCATTCCCATTATATACTCCTTCTTCAATCGCTGCTGCTAAGGTAAAGATTTTCATCGTTGAACCCGGTTCAAACGGATAGGCAATCACATCATTCAAGTAGTTTTCGATGTTACGAACATTTGGGTCAAAGCTCGGTCTGGACGACATTGCTAAGATTTCACCCGTTTTTGGATTTGCAACAACGCCAATGATTTTTTCAGGTTCATATTCCTTCATAGTCGTGTTCATGGCGTCCTCTAAAAACGTTTGAATTGTTTGATCAATTGTTAAATAAACATCACTTCCATTGTCAGGAGCGACAATCTGCTCTTTTGCATCCGGTAATTTAAAGCCTTTCGTATCACTCTGGAATTTCATGTAACCATCTTTTTCTCGAAGGTACTTATCAAGACTTTGTTCAATCCCCATCTTTCCGACCGTTTCCGTCTCTTTCGTTTTGGGATCAGTCACCATCTGAGCATAGCCAACAACATGTGAGGCAAAGGTTCCGTTCGGATAGTAGCGTTTTGATTCTCTTCTAAACGCAATACCAGGTAATTCTAAACTTTCAATTTCCTGTTTGAGTGATGTACTAATATCACGGCCAAAAGTCCCAAATTCAACTTGTTTTCTTTCGGGTTTTGTTAATATTTTATACATCTCATTCTCATCAATATTCAAGAGAGGTGAAAGTTTGCGAGCCGTTTCTTCAGGATCAACAACATGTTGTGGGTTATCTTTATCTACGGTTAAATCTTTATCAAGGATCGCGACAACAGTGTAAGAAGAAGTATCCTCAGCAATTGGATTTCCGTTACGGTCAAAAACCGTTCCTCGCTGTGCTTCAATTGTTCTTTGTTTCGTGTACTTTTCCTCTGCTAACGCCGCTAAAACTACACCATCAACCTTACCAGTACCTTGGATATACACAAATCTTGCTATTAATGTAAAAAAGAGCAAAGCAAATATTATACTAATAAATGCTGCTCCTCTATTTATATTGTTATTTTTAACCTTCATTTTCATGGTTTAGTTCCCTTGAACAACTTTCACATTGTTTTGATTTAAAACAAGGCCAAGTTCTCTCGCTTTTTCCCAAAGACGTTCGTATTCACTTAATTCTTGGACTTGTACATAAAGGTCATTATTTGTTTTTGTTTGTTGACTAATTGATGCTTCGATTTGTTGGATTTCGATGTTTGTATGATAGATCGATACTTGATTAGATATGATATGAATTGCGCAGAACATTACAGCTGCGGAGAATATAATCCCTAATACCTTTTCTCCTAACGTAAATCGAAACTTCTTTCTAATTGTTGGTCGTGTCTTCGGTGTCTGATCTGGTTGGTAGTTTTCTGTTTGCCTTACTTTGTATGCTAAATTACCCATCATATCCCTCCTCAAGTACCTATCGTAATATATTGTTTAAAGCCTTTCCGCGATTCTTAACTTTGCAGAACGAGCCCTCTTGTTCGCCTCAATTTCTTCTTCTGTAGGTAATATCGGCTTTCTTGTAATAAGTTTTAATTTCGGTTTGTATTCATCAGGAATAATCGGAATCCCAGGTGGTAGGGGCGGACCTTCACTTGCCTTTTTAAAAGTAACTTTACAAATTCTGTCCTCTAGTGAGTGAAAAGTAATAACACTCACTCTCCCTCCTGTTGCAAGTAGTTCAATTGACTGTTGAATCGCATTTTCAAATACTTTCAACTCATCGTTAACCGCAATTCGAATTGCTTGAAAAATCCTTTTTGCCGGATGTCCACCAGTTCTTCTTGCTGCAGCCGGAATACCTTCTTTAATTAATTCCACCAATTCTCCAGTGGTTTCAATTGTTTTCTTTTCTCGTGCAGCCTCTATTTTTCTAGCAATTTGTTTTGAAAACTTCTCTTCACCGTATTGAAAAAAGATCCTTACCATTTGCTCATATGACCAATGGTTTACGATGTCATACGCAGATAATGCTGCATCTTGATCCATGCGCATATCAAGTGGGGCATCGTGGTGATAGCTAAATCCTCTTTCCGGGGTGTCCAATTGTGGGGATGAAACACCTAAATCAAACAAAATGCCATCAACAGCTGTTACACCTTGTTCATGTAATTTTTCAGTTATGTTTGCAAAATTACTTTTGATGATCGTAACAATATCACCATATTTCGCAAGCTTGTCCTTTGCATTTTCGATCGCAATATCATCTTGATCAAACGCATATAGCTTACCTTTGGTTGAAAGCTTTGAAGCTATGTATGAGCTATGTCCTGCTCCACCAAGTGTGCAGTCTACATAAATGCCATCTGGGTCAATCTTTAATCCATTTACAGCCTCTTCTAATAGAACAGTTTTGTGTTCGAACATGTTAGCACCTCTTATAATCATCTGTGTAATATCCTTACTAGCATTTCACAAAGAATAATTATATATCAAAACCGATCATATTTTCAGCTATATCAGAAAAAGATTCCTCAGAAGCGGCGAAATATTCTTCCCACTTATCCTTACTCCATATTTCTATACGGTTTGATACTCCTAGAACCACACATTCCTTTTCAAGTCCTGCATATGAAAGAAGGGGTGATGCAATATTCACTCTTCCTTGTTTATCAAGTTCACATTCAATGGCTCCAGAAAAGAAAAATCGTGTGAAAGCACGGGCGTCTTTTTTAGTTAAAGGGAGTGTCTTTAACTTTTCTTCAAGTATTTTCCATTCTGATTGTGGGTAACCGAACAAACACTGATCAAGCCCTCTCGTTAAGACAAATGTTTCACCAAGATTGTCTCGGAACTTAGCAGGTATAATCATTCGGCCTTTCATATCAACAGTATGATGGTATTCTCCCATGAACATATCCATTGTCCCCACTTTCTGTATTTATCTTACCACAATCCCCCACTTTCCACCACCAGTTTTTATAATTTTTTACCAAATAAAAAAAATCCCCGGAAATTCCGAGGATTTTCAATACGAACTACATCTTTATCACTTTATGTTTTCCGTTAAATTCAAACGGAAGAGCTAATAAATCTTTGATAAAATCGTCGCCATATTTATTTAAATAGTAAAAAACATTCCATAATCTCTCCTGTGGGGAGCCAAGTGGTAGAAGTGATTTTTCAATTCGTTCAAAACGATTCAATTCAATTTCATTACGTTTTAAAATACTTCGGCTGAATGTTTTTTTTAGGAAATCTAATTGTGATTGAATATTCTGGGCGTTCTTTAATAAAAGATCGGCCAGCCCAGGATCCACTTCTAGCCCCACATTTCTAACCTTTTTATGAATTTGCTCGACTTCTTTTTTTGCTTCTGAGATGATCCCGTCGACATCAGCTGTTTGTTTTTCCATCCATGTTTCTTTCGCTTTTGCAAGCTCCCCTGACAACACCGCTTGAATTGTCAAGCCAATTTCTTCTATATTAGATTCAATTGCTCTTTCTACGATTGTCATCATTAACCGTGGAACGACAGGTGGCATCTTTATTTCCATCACTTCAAATACCTTTTTAAGTTCTGCCCAGTAAGATACTTCACCGGGTCCTGAAATAAAAGCAAGTGTTGGAAATAAGAACTCCTGCATAACTGGTCTTGTTACTACATTATTGCTTAGTAATTCCGGTTTTTCTTTCGCAATTTCAAGCAATTCGTTGCCACAAAGGATACACTCATTATTTTTCCCACTGAAAATATCATGTTCCACATTGTACTCAAGCAAAATCCGTTCATCATTTTGCGTATAAAAAAGGTTTGCACTGGATTCATTCATATCAATTGTTTTAGGGTATTGATAAGTTGATAAAACTTCCTGTTGCACTAACAATGAATCATGAATCTCTCTGTTTTTTTCAATCATCTTTTTAAAATAAGGTGATTGAAGGGCTCTAATTTCTTTTGTACCTGAATCCACAAGAACCAGTCCGGCTTCTCCAAAAAGTTCATTGATAATCTGTATAAAAAAATCAACGTATGTCTTTGATTTTTCCACAAATCCATTCAAAAGTTCTAAAAGACGATTCGTATGATTGGTTTCACCGTACGTCTCAAACACTTCTTCAATCCATTCCATGAAGCCATTCTGTTCAATTTCTATTGAAGAGACCATTGTCTTACGGTTGTGATATTGTGGAACTGCTCTTTTTCGAATGCCACTTTGAAGATTGACATAGAGATGATTGATTTCTGCAAAATCATGGTCCTCTCCAGCAATCCAAAATACCGGTATAACAGGCACATTTAATTTTTCCTCTTGTTCTTTTGCAAGCTTAATAATAGAAACTATTTTATGTATCGTATATAACGGGCCAGTCAATACACCTGCTTGCTGTCCGCCAATCACCACAACACTCTGTGGGTCTAATAGCTTGTGTATATTCTCTATCGTATTCGGATGATAATTTAATCGTCTATTAAAAGAAACTAAATGCTCTACTAGTTTCTCACGTTCAAAATGTCTCTTTTCTAACTCTTTTTTTCTCACCTCATACATAAGGGGAGATTGGATATCGCAATCAAAAAATTTATGTATATCCATTTTATTAGAAAGATAATCGTTCACTAATCGATTTGAAGATGGCAATGAGAGATCCAAAACCTCCATAAATTCTTGTTCTTCCTTTCCTATCCAGTTTATATCTTAGTTGAGTATAGCACGCTTTTTTGAGAATCCAAAAATTACTGCTCAATGATTTGTAAATTTATGCTGTCACAAAAATTCGTTGAACGAGTCCGATAAGTAGTAAAAGAAAATACGCAACCGTGGAAGCAAGGAAAACGAAACGCCAAGACTTCCTTAACACTTTCACTGTTTCAATTGCATGGCTTTTCCTCCAAGTAATATAGCCAATAAACAAAACGGTCATAAGGAGGATTAAGAGGATTAGCCAAAGCAAGCTTTTGCCAACAATCACAAGTAATAAATAATGCACTGCAATAAGAAAAAATACGGTCGTAACATCAACCGATAGAAAAAAAGATTTTCGGGTGTTTTTTATAATGAATCTACTAATCAAATAGACTAGGATGAATCCTAGTAGTGGAATTGTTACAAACGTCGCAGCTATTCCGGCAAAAAAGTCGACCATTCCTTATCCCCCTTCAGTTTCAAAACCTTTTATAGAATAATATAAAAATTGTGTAATCGCTACTTCCACGTTCTTTTTTACTGCTTCTGCTAAAACATAACCTAGAATGGCATCTATTTCTGTTCTTCTTCCTTCTTCAATATCGCGCAGCATGGATGATTTGTTTTGGGCTGTATTTTCACAAATCGTCTTCACAAGTTTCCACATTTTTTCATGATTAGAAGGTATGACAGAGATGATTTCATCGAATAATGCTTTCATTTGGTTCTGAAAATAAGTATTTTCTAGCAACCTCCCATTCTTAACACCATAAATGGCCGTTAATGGGTTGATGACAGCATTTGCAATTAGCTTCGATGTTACTATCTCATACCAATTGTCATGGTATTCAATTAAAAACTCATTGAGGTTAAGGCTGAATGCCTTATTTTCACCTTTAATTGCAGCTATTTTCGTCCGACCGACACCTGTGTGGATGACTCGGTTTTCACTTACTTTTAGTGCTCCATGTTCAACAACACCCACAAGAATCCTAGGGTTCCTCAATTTTTCAACGATGTCGATGTGGCTCATTCCATTTTGAAGGAAGCAGACCGTATGTACTTTCTCTAAGTCCAGGGTTTTTGATAAAATTTCTTCTAATATGTATTGTTTTACTGCAAAGATAACCATGTCTTCTTGTATTACAGATGTTGAGCTTGTAACAGCTTGTACTCTATATGTTTTTGACGTATTTTGTTGATCAATGGTTACACCATTTTGGTTTATTTCGTTTGCTTGGTGTTCGGTTCGTGTATAGATGGTTACTTCATGTTGTTCTGCCAAATATCCCGCAAAAAGCAATCCGATGGACCCACCACCAATGATTCCAATTTTCATTGCCCCAACTCCATAGTTTGTTCTCCCTTTATTTTACCAAAAAGTCCGACAAAATGCCTAGTACATCGACTATAAAAATAAATGTGTAAAAACGTATTAACATGACAAAACCCCAAAGTTCCTTCTTTGGGGTTTTGTACCAATTGTCTAAACCGGATAAACAGGGTGTTTCTTTTGTGTCACATTGAGTTCCTTTGTTTCATAAATAGACAAGCGGTTAATGAGGACATTCCTCAGTTCAGCAGCCGGAACGATATCATCAATGATAAGCTCGGAGGCTAATTTATAGATATCGATTGTCTCTTTATACTCTTGTTGCTTTTGCTGTACAAAAGCAATGCGTTCTTTCGGATCTTCAATTTCATTAATTTTATTTGAATAAACGGCATTCACCGCCGCCTCTGGCCCCATAACCGCAATTTGAGCAGTTGGTAGCGCAACGCAATAATCAGGTTCAAATGCAGGACCTGCCATTGCATAAAGACCTGCACCATATGCTTTTCTGACTATGACTGAGATTTTCGGAACAGTTGCAGAGCTCATAGCTGCAATTAACTTTGCACCATGTCTAATGATTCCTGCTCTTTCAACCTTTGTACCAATCATAAATCCTGGAACATCTGCCAAAAACACTAAAGGGATATGGAACGCGTCACATAAAGTGATAAATTTAGCTGCTTTGTCTGCTGAATCTACAAACAAGACGCCACCCTTCACCTTAGGCTGATTTGCAATGATTCCGACTGGTCTACCATCAATACGAGCAAGACCTGTAATCATTTCAGGGGCAAATAGTTTTTTTATCTCATAGAAACTTCCTTCGTCAATGAGGGCATCAATCCCTTCATACATATTAAAAGGAGCATTCTGATTAACAGGAATTATTTCTTGTAGGCTCTTTCCTTCCTTTGGTGAAACTGCATCTGTAATCACCGGTTTGTTCAAATAGTTAGCAGGAAAAAATTTCAAATAATCCCGCGCACTCTGGATTGCTTGCTCTTCATTTTCAGCAAGCACATCACCACATCCACTAACGGTACAGTGCATTCTAGCACCACCCATTTCCTCTAACGTAACCTTTTCACCAATGACCTTTTCAGCCATCCGTGGGGATCCCAAATACATGGATGCATTTTTTTCAACCATGATGACTATATCGCAAAAGGCAGGTATGTAGGCTCCACCCGCTGCTGATGGACCAAATAAAATACAGATTTGAGGAATCATACCTGATAATCTTACCTGATTATGAAAAATCCTCCCCGCTCCGCGTCGATTCGGGAACATCTCAAGTTGGTCTGTAATTCGCGCCCCAGCTGAATCTACTAAATATAATAGTGGTACGCGTAACTTTTCTGCCGTTTCTTGGATTCGAATAATTTTCTCAACTGTACGTGCGCCCCATGATCCCGCCTTTACGGTGGAATCATTCGCCATCACACATACTTTTTGTCCATTTATATCTCCAATCGCGGTAACGACACCATCAGCCGGAAGGTCTCCTGCTATATTGTTCGCAAATTTTCCATCTTCTTGGTAAACTCCATTATCAAATAGAAGTGCTAGACGATCACGAACAAATAATTTGTTTTGTTCCTTCAGCTTTTGATGGTATTTTTGATGTCCTCCTGCTTCGATTTCTTTACTTTTTTCAACGAGCTTTTGGTCTAAATCCTTAGTAGTGCGAAGCATGATTACCCTCCTTTTTGTTTATTCTAGTACAAGTAATACATCATCCTCATTTACAAAATCACCACTATTTACTTTTATTCTAGCTATCTTTCCGTTTAGCTCACTTTCAATAGGAATTTCCATTTTCATTGATTCCAGCATGGCAACTACTTGACCTTCTGAAATCTCATCACCTTCTGAAACTAATACCTGTAAAACAGTCCCTGCCATGGTTGCTGTGATTTCATTCATTTTCATTCCTCCTAGTGTTTTTTCATCAAAGAAATGTAGTTCGTGTTATATTCGCCTTTGGTATAAAATACTTCATCTATAATTTCTTGAATTAAAGGGATATTTGTTTTTATTCCTTTTATCATAATTTCATTAAAATATTCCTTAGCTAATTGAATTGCTTCTGGACGATTGTCTGCTTTCACAATTATTTTGGCAACCATTGGGTCGTAAAATGGTGTAACCGTTGTCCCTGCTTCATAACCACTATCAATTCGGACACCTTTCTTGTTTTCAGGCAACGTAAATTCCTCAATTTTCCCAGGGGAAGGTAAAAACTTTATCGGGTCTTCCGCATACAAGCGAAATTCAATTGAATGCCCTGATGGCATGATTTCACTCTGGGCCAATGGAAGCTTTTCTCCCCGTGCAACAAGCAACTGCCATTTTACTAGATCAAGATTGGTAATCATCTCTGTAATCGCATGCTCAACTTGAAGCCTCGTATTCATCTCTAAAAAATAGAAATTTTCCTGTTCATCCACAATGAACTCGATTGTTCCGGCGTTTGTATAGCCTACATATTTTGCAGCCATTGTTGCAGCATGACAGATTTTTTCACGTGCCGCTTCCGTAAGAAAAGGAGATGGTGTTTCTTCAATCACTTTTTGGTTGCGGCGTTGTATGGAACAATCTCTTTCAAAAAGATGGACAATATTTCCATGCTGATCACCAAAAATTTGGACCTCGATATGTCTTGCATTCGGGATGAATTTTTCAATAAACATGTCATCATTTCCAAAATACGATTTCGCCCTTGTCTTTGTTGTTTGAAAGGCTTTCTGTAATTCTTCTTCAGATTGACAACAAACCATTCCAATTCCGCCTCCACCAGCACTTGCTTTTAACATGACAGGATAACCAAATCCTTTTGCAAGCTTCAAGGCTTCCTCTAAGGTCTGAACGTCCTTTTCGCTGCCTGGCACTACAGGTACACCTGCATCAATCATGGTTTGTCTTGCTTTTACCTTATCCCCCATTAAGGAGATGACCTCGGGAGGTGGTCCAATAAAAACAATCCCTTTCTTAGCTACTGCTTTTGCAAAGGTTGCATTCTCGGATAAAAATCCATAGCCAGGATGGATTGCATCAACTTGCTCTTTTTCTGCAATTTCAATAATCTTATCCATTTGAAGATATGATTTCATAACCGGCGGCTCGCCGATTCGATGAGCTACAGTTGCTTTTTTTACAAACGGTAATTCTTGATCCGCATCTGAATAGACAGCGACTGTTTCAATCCCCATCTCATGGCATGTTTTTATAATCCTTGATGCGATTTCGCCTCTGTTTGCAACCAACACTTTTTTCAAGCCCATTTCCCCTTTCGCCATTAGTTAAAAGGTGCAATATATAATTTCTACACACATCTACATATTCCTGCACCGAATCGAAAACGCTTTCTATATTTTTCTACAGAATTTTTTGTTTTTTTGTTATATAATGAATGTAAGATTAAAATAAAACAGTTTTTTATAGTAGAATCGCAAGGGGGATATCAAATGTATACGGCAAAGGTTGAAAAATTATTAGTAAACTATAAAACTCTTGAAGAATTTAAAGCTTTTAAGGAATACGGTCTTCAGGAGCTTTCTATGCTAGAAGACCTTGAATCAAATATTATTGAAAATGATAGCGTTTCACCTTTTTATGGGATATTCTTTGGTGATAAATTAGTGGCACGGATGAGCCTTTATCGTGTTGATAAAAAATTCAACAAATACTTTGAACCCGCACAGGACTACTTAGAACTGTGGAAACTTGAAGTACTTCCTGATTATCAGAAAAAAGGCTTTGGTAAGGCACTAGTGGATTATGCAAAATCCTATAATCTACCGATCAAAACAAATCCACGTGTAAAATCTTCTGAGTTTTGGGAGAAAATGGGTTTTATACCTGCAGCATATAATATGGAACGTGACCTTGGGGAAAATCCACTACTTTGGTTTCCTGAAGGTGTACATGAAATCGACTAAACAAATGGACCTCTAGCTAGATGCTAAAATAAGAAAACAGCTGAACATCATGTCAGCTGTTTTTTTCTTTATTTTTCAACTCTTTCAAGATTTCCATTTCTGTCCATTTGAAATTGTACCTTTTTACTTCGTTCATCTTCTTGAAGAACCACCATTTTGCGGGCACGTTCCATAATCTCAATTAATGCCTTATAATCTTCTTCAATTAATTGAATATTATTTTCTAATGTATGATTTTCTGCCTTCAAGGCCTTCACTTGATCTTGGAGTTTGCTTATTTGGTTGTTTAAGCTCTGATTTTCTTTAACAACAGCCTGGAGCTCTTTTTCTGTTTTTTCATATTCCTCAAGGAAACGGATGACGTCCCTTAGTTGTAGCTCAGATGATTTGCTGTTAGTGATTTCAGTAGTTTCAGGTTCTGCTTGTTTTTCCTGAAGCTGTTCACCATTATTTTGCTTTTTTAATTCTTTACGCTGTTTTTTCGCAAGTTCAATTCCTGATTTATATTGTTTGCGCACATACGAATTCCATCTAAAACCACAGGCAGCCGCAGTACGTGAAAGTGTACGACCTACCTCTTCAAAAGCGCCTAATTGAGTTCCTCCTTCACGGATGTGGCGCAATACTACTTCAGCGAGTAATAAATCCTCATCTTGAGTCCATGCATCTTGACGTGTTGAAGTCATATCTTTCCCTCCTATACTTTTTTACTTATACATATGCATGTAGTAGAAAAGATAGACTACTCTCACTCTAGTAAGAAAATAATTATTCTTTACGCATGATTTTCCGAACCGCCTCAAAATGTTCGTCCGTTACCCACAAAGCTGAACATTCCTCAATTTCTTTAAGCATTCTCTCCTTCAATCCTGTTGCCAACCATTTTCTAATCACTACCTTTTTATAAGCTTTTACTACTTTTGTAGTATGCAAGAATTCTTTTGATATATATTCTTCACAATCCTTCATCACATTGTCGCCTGATAGGACGTGTTGAATAAAGCCAAGCTCTTTTCCGTCTTCAGCAGAAATAACTTCTCCAGTCATAAGAAGATGATATGCTTTATCAATAGATACTCTTTCTAGTAGGAGTGTTGCACCACCCCACCCTGTCGTGATCCCTTGCTTCCCTTGAACAAAACCAAATCTACTTTGACGGGATGCTAGTCTATAATCACAGGCTGTTGCAAGCTCACATCCCCCACCAATTGCTAGTCCATTCAATAGAGCAATCGTAGGTTTGGACAATGTTGCAAGTTTGTATAAGATCATGCCCATCTTGCTAAGCATTCGATATGACTTTTCTACCGTTTGAAGGTTTTGAAAAACCGATAAATCCCCGCCTGAACAAAACGCTTTGTGCCCTGCTCCTGTTATTACGAAAATCCGATCATCCTTGCTCTCTTCTACCTCTGTAATCGTCTGTAAAAGTCCATCCATTACGTCATAATCAATTGCATTCCATTTTTCAGGACGATTGATAGTAAACCAAACAACCCCTTGTGCATCCCGGTTAACTATGTATTTAGACATCGTATTCTCCTTTATCCCTTTTACACTAATTGTACTGGTAAAAATCAAGAATTCGCAACTTAGACAAATTAAAAAGCGTATGAATAACATTGTTATTCATACGCTTTTAACTTGTTAACAAAAATTATTTGCTAACAACTTCTTTTCCTTTGTAAGTACCGCATTCTTTACATACGCGGTGTGCTAATTTCATTTCACCACAGTTTGGGCAAGCCACCATACCTGGCACTTGTAATTTGAAATGTGTACGACGTAATCTTTTTCTTGTCTTAGATGTTCTTCTAAAAGGTACAGCCATTATTCCCACCTCCTTAAAAAAATGAATAGATAAAGATGGACTTTATTCGTCTTCAAAGAATTTTGCTAGTCCTGCCAATCGAGGATCAATCTTGTTCTTTTGGTCATCTTCGGTGATAACTTCCCAATCTTGTCCTGATTGTGGCGCAGCATCTTCTGAGTTCGAATCATCACAAAAAATCTGCATCGGAATTTCAAGTAAAATATTTTCCTTGATTATCGGAAGTAAATCAATTACTTCGCCTCGAATTTGATGAACATCCTCGTCCGACTCTAGGTCATAAACAGATGTATCTTTGAGTAGAAACGTTTCAGTTGTTCGGATCTCGAATGGAAATTTTACATCAACCAATGTTCGAGAACAAGGCAGAATCATTGATCCTGAAATTGTTATATGAAAGCTCGCTTTTGTAGAACTAAGATCAGCACGACCGGTTACTTGCACCGGCGAAATGTCTCGTATCGTTTTTTCAAGCTCCATTATGTCTTGTACATCAACAGTTTCATCAATCGTTAGGCCTTTTCGAGCCAACTGATTTAATTGATTAATTGTCCATTTCAATTGAAATCACCTCGAAGCGCAACAAAGGTAATTATAGCTTTGCAGATTACATTTGTCAATATTTTTTCTTTACACTATACTTAGTGTAAGTTACTTTTCTACTATATCAGCTTTTCCATTAAAGTGAAACTTCAATCAGTGGTTTTTTTAAAATAAAAGAAGCGCTAATTAGACTTTGCGACTAGACGTCACACTTTTAGTATCGCTAACCCCACTGATTGTTAGTTGGGGCAATCGGGCTTTTACGGGCAGTTGTCGTCACCTAACTAAATTTTTTATTTATATTAAAGTTTTGAGGTGGGGACTTACTGCCCGTTAATGCGGGAAAAAATGATATTTAAAAGTAAGATTTTAATAATAAAGGATGAATAGGTGAAATAATGAAGGCAGTTGGTGTAATTGTTGAATATAATCCATTCCATAATGGACATAAGTACCATCTTGATGAAACGAAGAGGAAGACAAACCCGGATTGTATGATTGCAGTAATGAGTGGAAACTTTCTACAACGTGGAGAGCCTGCCTTAGTTTCGAAATGGGCAAGAACGAAAATGGCATTGGAAGCTGGCATTGATATTGTTATTGAATTACCATATGCATTTGCGACTCAAAAAGCAGAAACCTTTGCAAACGGAGCAATATCACTTTTGAGTGCACTTCACTGTGATGAAGTTTGTTTCGGCAGTGAAAATGGAACGATCGACGACTTTACATCTACTGTTTCATTTATGAAAAGGAATCAACAAGTCTATGACCACACCACCCGACAATACTTGAAAGAAGGATATAGCTATCCAAAATCAGCATCGCTTGCTTATTCTTCACTTACCAATCATGATACATATGTGGATTTATCAAAACCAAATAATATTTTGGGCTATCATTACGTTAAAGCCATCCACGACCAAAATAGTTCACTAAAAGCAGAAACCATCATGAGGTCATCTGCTGGCTATCATGACGAAAGTTTTTCACACGAATCCATTGCTAGTGCAACTAGCATTCGCAAATCATTATTTTCTGCTGAAAAGAACATCAAAGAAATCCAAAACTATCTCCCCCTGTCCACTACCAAATGGCTTTCAGCTTATTTCGAGGAGTATAAGCTTTTCCATCGGTGGGAGGAATATTTTACATTATTAAAATACAAACTTCTCACATCTACACCATCCGAGTTGGCAAATATTTATGAAGCAGAAGAAGGAATTGAAAATAGGCTGCTTGCATTTATTTCAGAATCAACTTCTTTCCAAGACTTTATGGAAAAAATTAAAACAAAACGCTACACATGGACCAGATTACAACGATTATGCGTACATATCTTAACAAATACAACAAAGGAACAGCTAAAAAAGATCAATGAAAACCCTGTTGCAACCTATATTCGTTTGCTTGGGATGTCCCAAAAAGGACAGAGCTTTTTAAATCATGTAAAGAAGGATGTTGAACTACCCATTCTCTCAAAGGCGACAGGCTTTTCTGATGACCTCTTTACACTTGACCAGAAGGCTGCACAAACCTATTTAGCTATTTTCCCTGAACCTCTTCGCACCCAACTTCTACGACAGGACTACGCCAAACCACCAATACGATTTAATGAAGAACAACAGATATACCTATAAAAAGAAAACAGTCGCACCAATTGGAAGCGACTGTTTTTTTCATTATTTATTCTTATCAAGATTCTCTAAATAGTGGAGTGCGTCTTCAAATGTATCAACAGGTACGATTTTCATATCACTCTTGATATCCTTCGCCGTCGCTAAGGCTTGGCGATAATCTGAATCTGCTGCCCCATTTTCATTTGGTGCAAAGAAAATATCCACATCGGAATTATTGGCAGCTACGATTTTTTGACCTATTCCACCGATTGGACCAACTTGTCCATCGATATTAATTGTACCTGTACCTGCAATACGCAATCCGTGGGTTAGGTCCTTTTCAGTTAATTGATTATAGATTTCAAGAGTAAACATAAGTCCGGCAGAAGGACCTCCAATTTTTTTGGTATCTATTTCGATTTTCGGGTCGGTCACCACTTCAATATCTGTAATTAATTCAATTCCAATTCCAATTTTATCAGGATTTTTTGGAAATGGAGCAAGTGGAACAGAAACTGTTTTCTCTTCTCCATTTCGTTCGACTGAGATTTTAATGACTTCATTTTCTTTCTTTCCGGCTACATACTCCATAAATTCTGTATGTTCTTCGATTGGCTTTCCATCCACTTCAAAAATTCGATCACCTGCTTTTAGTTCTTTTTCCGCAGGCATCCCTTCAACGATTCCCATTATGTAAATTCCATGATTTTTGACAGTTACAGGCTTGTTTGCATGCTGATAAGCAACAGTGATTGCTGATTCCTGTGAGTCCTCCATATAAAACAGTTGTCGATTGGTATATTCCTCATCACTTTCATTCTCACGTCTTACATGATTAATCGGTAAAATTTCATGATACTTTTGTAACTTCGCAAATCCATAACTAAAAATATTTGCTTGCCCCATGCGAATCGTCGTTAACATGAATTCACCTTCATCTTTAAAGCCATTTTCCACATCAATAATTGGAGCAAGCTCTGTCGCCATTCCAGGCTTAGTCACGTAATATGGGAGTTGGATAAAGGTGCCTAGAATCGCTAGCACCACCCCAACTGCAAGAGCTTTTAAATAAGCCTTATTTCTCTTTTTCTTCATTCAACAAAGACTCCTTCCACTTTGAAATTGCCTCTTGGATTGCGGGAAGATGTTTTCTCGTTTCTTCTTCCCCAGCTAGGATAATGTCCTCAATATTTGTGAAAGCACGTGCACTATAATGTCCAACATGTGGTCGGATCATAATATCAGAAGAAAATTCACCATACTTCACAAGCTCCTTTTGCATAATATCAATACTTTGTAAAATCACATCAAAAATTGAAGTAACCTCTTCATTTATTTTAACATGTGAGACGTCAACCGCAATAACTATATCAGCTCCCATATCTTTTGCCACGGAAATAGGAACCCGATCAATTACACCACCATCTACAAGAATTCGACCCTCTATTTTTTCAGGAACAAAAATTCCGGGGATGGCAATGCTTGCTCGAACTGCATCTGCGACAGGTCCATCTCGAAACACTACTTTTTCACCAGTCAATAAATCAGTTGCAACAATACCTATAGGAATATCTAGTTGCTCGATGTTTTTCCCATGGGTAAAGACACGAATTAATTCCTTTACTCTTTTTCCTGCAATAAAACCCATCTTCGGTACAGTGAAATCCAAATAATACTTCCGCTTAAAAGCAAGTGCAAGCTTATACAGTCGATCGATATCTAATCCCGCTCCATAGAAACTTGCAACCAATGAACCCATGCTTGTTCCTGCAATAAGATGGATTGGAATTTTATTTTCTAAAAGTACTTTAATGACACCTAAATGGGCGAATCCTCTTGCACCACCCGACCCAAGTGCCAATCCAATTATAGGTTTGTTCATTCGAATCATCCCCTGAGTGAATTTTATTAAATTGATATCATTATATGAAAAAAGAATTGAAAACTTGTACATTCTTTTGGTCTAAATTTGCTACCTGTCCACGTATATTTAAATAGATGCACAAACCATACGGTTGTTTTTGCATTTTTCATTTTTTCTAATGAGCATTCTAGAAAACTATAGGGGATTGTGAAAATTGTGGGCTCTTTTAATCTATCACTTATATGATCTCACTGTATAAAAAGAAGACTTCAGTAGGAGGAGTACCATTGATACGTTCTAGATTTAAAACAGTAACAATTGCAGCAGGAATTTCATTATTAACAATTGCACTTATTTATTTTCCAAAAGAATCACTGGAAGCTTCGAGGGTTGGTCTGGAAATGTGGTGGAAGATTGTATTTCCTTCCTTACTCCCTTTCTTAATACTATCAGAGTTATTAATTGGTTTTGGGATTGTTAAATTCATCGGCGTTCTATTTGAGCCATTAATGAGACCTCTATTCCGAGTCCCGGGTGTGGGTGGATTTGCCTGGGCTATGGGGATGGCTTCAGGATTTCCGGCAGGAGCAAAATTGGCTGCACGACTAAGACAGGAGAAACAGATTACGAGGGTTGAAGCAGAAAGACTTGTTTCCTTCGCAAATGCTTCAAATCCCCTTTTTATATTTGCCGCTATTTCCGTCGGTTTTTTTGAAAATCCAGAGTTAGGCATCTTACTTGCAGTCAGCCATTATGTTGGCAATTTTTGTGTGGGTTTAATCATGAGATTCCATGGTAAAAAAGGGGATGAACAAACACCTAAAGATGAAGATAAGAAAAGCATCATTGTAAAAGCTTTACAGGAGCTTCACCGAACCAGACTAAAGGAAAAAAGACCATTTGGTCAATTATTAGGTGACGCTGTAACTACCTCTATTCATACATTGTTAATGATCGGCGGATTTATCATTCTATTTTCTGTTTTTAACAAGCTCCTTTCACTCATTAATGTGATTGCATTAGTTGGGGCTGGACTATCCATTTTATTAAAACTCTTTCAATTGCCTACAGAACTTAGCATCCCACTTATTTCTGGAATTTTTGAAATAACCACTGGTTCAATGATGACAAGTAAATTGGAACATATTGACTTACTCCCTAAAGTAATTACAGTAAGTTTTATCCTAGGATTTTGTGGACTTTCTGTTCAAGCACAGGTTGCAAGCATTTTAGCAGAAACAGATGTTAGGTTTAAACCATTTTTTATTGCGCGAATTATGCACGGATTTTTAGCAGGGGTCCTTACATTTCTTTTATGGGATCCACTTTACGCAAAAAATGCTGGCTCAGAGGAAACTCTCGGTGTTTTCTCTCCATTCGTTTCGGAACAGACTTCCGTTTGGATCGAATCGTTATGGAACGGGTTATTAACGTACGGACCACTCGTGACGATTATTTCGTTGTTAGGTTATATTGTCGTATACTCAACCAAAATGAAAAGCCCTCGCATTTAATTTGCAGGGCTTTTGAATTTCTCTTTGAGCGCCAACTCAACGGGCTTTGGTACAAGTTCGGAAATTTCTCCATGATATTTAGCAGCTTCCTTCACAATACTTGAGCTTAAGAAGGAATATTGATTATTTGTCATCATAAAAAAAGTTTCAATTTCTTCATTTAAGATACGATTCATTGAAGTTATTTGCATTTCGTACTCAAAATCCGAAACAGCACGAAGGCCTCGTAAAATTGCATTCGCATTCTTTTGGCTCGCATAGTCCATCAATAGGCCTGAAAAGGATTCAACTTCAATATTATGTAAATCTTTCGTACTTTCCTGTAGCAGTTGTATTCGTTCTTCTACTGTGAACAAAGGTTGTTTAGAAGAATTATTTAATACACACACATACATTTTATCAAACACCCTTGCTCCTCTTTTGATAATATCGAGGTGCCCATTTGTTACTGGATCAAAACTCCCTGGGCAGACGGCAATTCTAGTCATTTCGTTTCCCCTTTCTATTCCTCTTCATGTCTATATATAGATACCCCAATGATTCCATACACTTCATGACGAACTAAACGGAGGTTGCCAATGGATTGCTCTAACAAAACATCTGACCCATGTTCCGCTACAATATAACCTTGTTTCGTTAACAACTGATGTTTGCTAATTTCTTCAATTAACTCTGTTAATTTTTGTTGTTTATAAGGTGGGTCTAAAAGGATTACATTAAATTGAATATCCCGTTTTACAATGGCCTTTAATGCTCGGAAGGCTTCGTTTCGATACACCTCTGCATGGTCAACAAGTCGGCATGTTTCTAAATTTCCTTTAATCGTTTGAATTGCTTTTTGATCACGGTCAACAAATATGACCTTATCGATTCCACGGCTTAGAGCCTCAATTCCAAGTCCTCCGCTTCCTCCAAATAAATCAAGTCCATTCCCTCCATCAAAATATGGCCCGATGATATTAAAGATGGCTTCTTTCACTTTGTCTGTTGTTGGTCTAGTAGACACCCCTGGTACCGCTTTCAAGTGAATACCTTTTTTCGACCCGGATACGACTCTCACTTCTATCACCACTGTCTATGTAAATTGAATATCATAATCCTATCATAAACGTAAACGTTTGTTAATGAAATACGAAAAATTCTAGGTCTTATGTCTAGCAAAAATTTTACTCGGATAATAAAAATATGTAACATGATGTATACACAATTTTCAATTGGTCATAATTAGTAATAACAACATCATTCGAGGATGTTGTTGCCAACCGCGGAGAAGACTTACGTTTCCCCATAAGTTCTTCCTCCGGTTTCTCCTCTCCCTTTGCCTTCTTCCATGTGAACGGTAACGAAAAACATGGAATGGAAGGACCCTGCAGACTTGCAGGGTTTTTTTGTTTTAATTGTTAATTCAAATCTATTCATGATAAAGTAGACATGGTAAATATGAATTTGAGGGGAATTTAGTATGATACAACGTTTTATTGAGATAGGTGAAGGATACTCAGATATATATGAACTCCTTGAGCTTATAAGAGGAAATAGGCACCGAGTTTCTAAGCTATTTGCATTTCACACAACTATCCAGGATAAACAGGTTACCTCTTTGGCTGTGGCATTTCAACCGACAATTCCTGGGGATTTCCAAGCGGTCTATATTTGTAGAGAAGGAATTCCAAATCCTGATGTCAAACCAAATCAACGCTACACTCTTTTTGAGGAGGTAGCGAAGAAACTAGATTTACAAATCATCACACTAGAAGTAAAGCCTTCTACGATGTTCCATGAAAAAGAACTCTATTATCAGCATTTAATCGGGATTTTACGAATGAACCGCTATCTCCCGCCGATGAAATAAGCAAAAAAAGCTTATCAAAAGCAAGATGCCTTTGATAAGCTTTTTTATAAACCAATCTTATAGTCGTATTCCTTTGCACGATCTGGTTTTTTATTCTCAAATTCAATCTTCAAAAATGGTTTATAAGACGGCTCCACCCTTTTTACAAAGGCAAGTGAATTTAATTTTTCTACAATTGAATCCGTATTTTCCATATCGTTATAGAGGACCACGTATTTTAGTCGTTTAGACACATAATGAATATTGCCAAATTTACGCAGCATTTTTGAATGTTTGAGCGAATGTAGCCAAACGATAATTCCTTGGCGTTGTCCAATCATTGTGTTTTCTCCTTATTTCATTAGATTACATTAGATTATTTAATAGTGTAGCATAACAAGTTAAAATTTTACAATATGAAATAAAGTAGAAAACTTACCTTTTTCTGAAAATGACCTTAGCATGTGCTATTTTTAATAGCATTATTTACAACCGCAAGCTCCACCACTTCCACAGCCTCCACCACAGCTCGAGATGGAATCAAAATAAGGATTCCCAGTTGGGACTTTAATATGCTTTGATACAGCTCCACCTAGTAGTACGCTAATTTCATCAAGCACCTTTTGTAAATTATCCTCAGCCTTTTTAAAATTAGCAATGGATTCTTGAAGATCAAGCTCTCTTTTTAATTCCCTAGTCTCCTTTGAAACTGTTCGAAAATCAGGATGGTATTTCCCAAATCGTTGAACCTCATCATATTTTTCCTTCATTCTTTGAAAATCAGCGATTAACTTTTGTGCTTCTCTATCTTGTTGTAAATTATATAAACAGCTTCGGTATTCCTCTGCTAGTTCTGAATGTAGAATCATTGATGAAATTTCTTGAGCCTCGTCAAGAATTTCAATTTTTTCAATTGTGGCAATCAAAATTAACACCTCCATATTCACTATACCACGAATTTTTACGAATCGCATCTACTGCAAAAACGAAAAGCTAATAAAATTTAGTAAATTTGGACATGAATTTTATGTTCAAGAGGATATTTAGTTAAGTCATTATGTACAACTTGAATCGTTAATGTATGTTCTCCCTTAGAAAGACCTCGAATAATAAAGGCTGCTGTCGAAATTTTTTCTATCCTCTTCCCATCGACCATGACATTAAGATGACCCTCTCCATCTCTTTTTTGTCCACCACTTTGTTTAAATGTAAAATTCGAAATTATGCACTCTAGATATACATCATTACCTCTAACTTGATGCTCAACTTCAAAGGATCGCTCGATTTCCACCTCACTGGTTTCGCTGAAATAGGGTTGGTTAATGTTCTCGGCTGCAACGGATATTTCATTTATGTGAATCAGGGAGCATAGAAAAGAAAAAAGTAAAAAAAACTTGCACACATTCTTCAACTCCTTTTTTCCTAGTTTTTCCTTGAACCCTTTAAATATCCTTGAGCATTAAAAAGAAGGAGCCCAAAAATCGTGCGGCTCCATCCTTAATCACTTTGTCGCATCCCTTGATACATCTGTAGCATAAATGAGGCCATCTCTAAAGACTGGTTTATTTTTTGTACTTTATGTGGAATGGTTTGTTTGAAATAAGCCTTTGCCTCATTTTCCAAGATGTGAAAGTCTCTTGGATTTCTCGTTAATTTACGGTACCAAACTGGATTTTGACGGACAAACGCTTGTAATTGTTTTTTGGATTTGAGGTATTCGTATGTTTCTTGTCGCATCCTAAACTCCCTTCTCACCTAATCTTTGCGAAAAGCAAAAGGATGTTGATGCTTTTGGGTAGGGTTCACTTGCTGTTGATTTTCATCCCCACGAAACTGGTGAATAACAGCCTGAATGGTGGAAATGGCTTCGCCAACATTTGTGATAGTCTGCTGGAGATTATCCATATCAGCATTTTTGATGGATGAAAATATTTTTCCAATAAAATCTCCTTTTCCACTATCCTCTTTTTTACTATCTTTATCTTTAAACTTTTTCCACTTCTCATCTTCCTCACCGAGTATATACCAGTCTTCATATACTTCCTGCCACTTAAGTGTTCCTTTTCTCACTTCCTGAACAAGTAAAGGATGTTTTTTGACGAAGGCTTTAAATTCCTGAACGGTTGGATGAAGTTTTCTCCCCATATAAATCACCTCGATATTCATACAATTGCCTACTATAGTTTATCTTTATTAAATTGAATGGTTCGCCCAAATTGCCAAAACGATATGTATATTGATAAAATGAGAATAATAAAAATATTATGGATTTGAGGTTATGATAATGGAAGATCGGATTTTGCATAAATTACAAACATTTTTCCTAGAAGCAGATGAAAAAGAAAAACAAACAATGGAACATGTAATCGATGCGGTGATTCGTAAACAAACAAAAGAAAATGGCTCCTATATTGGAGCCTTATTGCAAACAAACCGGCGTGTTGTTGATGACGAAACCTATGAAATTATTATTCCAAATACGGAACTTATTCAAAATCCATTACAAATTGTCCATGGTGGTATCACTGCCACTTTACTTGACTCTGCAATGGGTTCGGTAGTACACCATGTCCTCCCTCGAGAAAAAGCCGCTGTAACAACCGAAATGAAAATAAATTACGTGGCACCAGGAATCGGAAAAGAATTACGATGTGTAGCACACATGATTCATAAAGGAACAAAAATATGTGTAACCGAAGGAAAGGTATACCGTGATGACGGAAGATTAATCGCACATGCGACCGGAAGTTTCTTTATTATTGATCGACCTGCAACAAATTAAACACGATATAAAAGACCTGTAAGCGAAACCTTGTCAGGATCGCTTACTGGTCTTCTTCGTCCCATGCTTGTATAAAGTTTTGTGTGTAGTATTTTTCATACACCCCAACCCCTAGGTAATTGTATTCTTCATTTAAAAGGGTTTCACGATGACCTTCACTATTTAGCCAGCCTTCGACAGCAGCAATTCCGTCCACATATTTTGCTGCAATATTTTCTCCTGCCAATTGATACCTTACCTCCCCATCTTCTAGTCTGTCCGCAAGACCACCTTTTGTTGGGGAAACATGGTCAAAATATTGATTTGCTCGCATATCTTTACTATGTAAATAAGCAACTTCAGCTAATTGTTCGTCGCTTTTTAATGGTTTTATTCCATGTCTTATCCGGATGACATTCGTAATATCGAGGATTTGCGCTTTGTTACCCTGTTCAATTTCTTTCCACTCTGCTGGAGTGATCTCTTTTGCGGAGAGTAATTCTCCTCGGTAGGCTAATTCATAGGGACGAAGTTTGATTAAAGTTCTCCCGTCTAAAAAACGAATACTTGATATTTTGTCCGTGAATGTATCCACGTATAGTTGAACATAGACATTTCCCATTGCGATTAATGGTCTTACTTCCATTTCCTTGTCTGTTAGCTCAAATCGATAAGGATTCTTATCAACGTTTAATGAAATTTTAGGCTTAATTAGCCCTTTTGATTGGATTTCCGATACCGATTGTCCAATTGCAAAGGGTTCAACGAGAACGTCATTGCCCGTTCCAAATACGGTAACAACTCTACCATTTTCAATTCCCACCTGGATATAATTTTGAGAATTTGTGTTATACACCCACCATTCATAATCATAGGATGAGCGATCAATGCGATGGGGTTCCCCTAATTTTTCTTTTATTTGCGTGCTATCCATACCAATGAAAGAGAATAGGCCATTATATTGGTGAATTTCTTTTTGAAGAGGGATATTTTGTTTCGCTATGCTTGTCTCTTTTAGTTTGGTTGGTGTATGCTCAACACCGTTCACTAGTCCTGTTCTTCCATGATTGATAGAAATATAATAAAAGCTAGAAGCCAATAGTAAGATGGTTACTGCAATCTTAGTCAATTTCAGAATAACCACTTCCTAACATCGAAGGTATTTCTACTATGTATATTAAAACTTTGCTAGAGTTATGCGTTGTTGGGGAAAAAATAAACAGGCACCCATCTGGTGCCTGCGTTTAATGAAGTTGATCTTGTTCGGAAATATCACTTAAAGCTTCACCTGCAAAGTTATCAGATGTTTCATTCGTTGATAAATCACCAAGTGATAACATTCCAACTAATTGGTCATTTTCTACAACTGGTAAGCGTCTAATTTGATGTTTCGCCATTAGCTGAGATGCTTCCTCTAGAGAAGTATCCGGTGTACATGTAATTAAGTCATCACTCATCACATTTGTCACTTTATTTGATCCAGATCTTTTTTCTGCATATCCACGAACCACTAAATCACGATCAGTGATCATTCCAATTAATTTTTTATCTTCTAAGATTGGAATCACACCGACATCTAAATCCTTCATTTTTACAGCTACTTCATAAACATTATCAAGGGGCGTACAATATTCAACATCAGTGCTCATTACATCGCGTACAGAATCCATTGTAACCTCCTATTTTCCAATAAACATTTGTGTCCAGTAATGTCTTTTTGAACCACCTTCTGCATATCCAACACCGATATGTGTAACATCTCGCTTTAAAATATTCGCACGGTGTCCTGGGCTGTTCATCCAAGCATTCACAACTTCTTGTGGTGTTCTTTGTCCAGCAGCAATATTTTCTGCAGCCGTACGATATGAAATACCAAAGTTTCGCATCATTGTAAATGGAGAACCGTATGTTGGTGAAGTATGTTCAAAATAGTTTCGATCTCTCATATCTATGGATTTATAGCGTGCTACGCGTGACAGTTCCCAATCAGTCTTTAATGCCGGCAAACCATATTTGGTACGTTGTTGATTGGTTAATGAAATAACCTGATTTTCAATACTTTTGACATTATCTAAGATTGGAATCGTAACTTTTTGACCAGGATAGATCAGGTTGGGATTTTTAAACTGCGGGTTCGCTGAAATAATTTCTGACAAACCAACCTGGTAGCGTACAGCAATTTTCCATAGCGAGTCCCCTCGCTGTACGGTGTATGTAGTTGTTCCTTGTCCATGCGCTATAAATGGTAGACTTAAAACAAACATTAAACTCATAAAAATAATAAGTATTTTTTTCAATCTTGTCCCTCCTTTCGATGTTAGTTTGACCAAAATAGAAAAATTTCACCAAAATATTTTTTATTTTTCGTGACATATTAATGTCAAACGTTGCAACTTGTATCTTTTCGTACTATTATTATACTGAGAACATATAAATCGTTGCTTGACGGTTTTTGGAGGGATTTTTTATATGAGATTTGAAAAAACGGGGATTGAGAACGTCACAATCGAATTACCAAGATTAACTGACATAATGAGATCACAAGGATTTATTCTCGCAGGTCAGTGGGATTATGAAAGAATTACATACGACCGTAAGTTTGAAATCAAAGGGGATATTTATTACCTTCGTGTTCAAGGTTATGCGGTTGAAGGAATTATCGAAGAAAATGCAAAAGATGCAGTCATTAAACTACTTACTCCATTTGTTGGTAAGTACTATTACCCACATGGAGTTGAATATGGTGAAGATGAAAACTTCCCTACTACCCTAGTTGATCAATGCAACCGCATCCTTGCAAAAGTAAAAGAAGATGTTGACGCAGTTGTAAACGCATAAAAGCAAAACGCATGCACTTTGCTTAACCCTAACAAGTGGTGGAGCTAAACAAGAATGCACAAAAAAGGAACAGCCGTTGCTGTTCCTTTTTTGTTAGTTTGTCACAAGTATTTTTGAATTTGTAAGTCCTTCTACCTTTATAGTTAGACTTGAAACACTAATATCAGTCATACTTTTTATCTCATGTAAAATTGCTTGTTGTAATTGTTCACAGGTCTTTCTAATTTCTAAACCGTATTCAACGGCAATTTTAACCTCAAGGGCAATCCCTTCCTCTTCTTCAATAACCGTTATCCCGTTTTTATGGAATTTTCGATTCAGAATGCCGGAAACACCATCCTTCAATCCAGAAACAATTGTTACTCCTTCTGTTTCCTCAGCACATATGGATGCAATCATTGCCAACACATCATTCTTAATATAAAGAGAGCCATTTTCCAATGATTTACGAACCACCCCAACCACACTCCTTCTCATTTTCAAAGCCACAAAGGTTACTCCTACCATATGCAAGAAGAGCTGAATTGGGCACTAGTCTAGAAAATTTCTTTACAATAATCACTTATTAAATGACCTTACGAAGCTCCCAAGTTAAAAATCTACCATCCTTCCTCGTACATCTCATCCCCAGTTTTTCAAACAATCGAATAGATTGATAATTACTATCACTACATTCCATTAATACCTTTTTCGCATCGGCTTGGGTAACTAACCAATCAATTAAAGCATCAACGGCTTCATAAGTTAAATTTGACTTCTGGTAATCTCGATTCATCGTATACGTCAATTGAACATTTCCTTTTTTATCAGGTTTGCCATGAAGATAAATATCGCCAATAATCCGTTTATCAGCGTAATTAATGATTAGCCATAATCCCCATCCATAATAACTCTCATCCTTCTCAAGCTTCTCTATATAAAACGGAAGAATACCTGTTATTAATGGAGATGGCCAGTTTTGTGGAATCGTTATAGGTGATCGTTTTTCAAGTTCTATGCGATGAAATACTAACGATTTGGCAATATCCAACGAACATGGAACCAATAATAAGTTTTCTGTAAAGATTTCAATCATCCTTAACACTCCCCTCTTACGAAAATGAAAAATGGCTAAGGTGTTAATTATGTGAAACGAATTACAAAATAAAAAGGTGCTCTAGAATATTGTATTCTAGAACACCTTATACATATTACAAACAATCCTATTTGTCGTTTGTTAAAAGCCTAATATTGCTTTTAACATGGATGTTGTTTCCCCACCCTTATAAAAGACATAGAGTAAGAAGTATACTGCTACACCTGTTATAGCTGTAAAAAACCAAATGATGCTTGTAATCGGTCCAAGCTTGCGATGCTTTGCGATATTATTTTTAAAGCCAAGATATAATGTAATCACTCCAAATATCGCACCAGTGGTTGCCAAAAAGATATGAAAGATTAAGAAAATCGTGTAGTAGACTTTCACATCGTCAGGACCACCGAATGAAGTATTTCCGACAAACACTGTTCTTGACATATAAATAATGAAGAAAATCAAAGCAAAAATCGCAGCAGTTGTCATCGCTTTTTTATGAGCCTCAATTTTTTTCTGTTTGATTAAATACCAACCTATGGCAACAGTTACTGCACTTAATACGATAAAAGTGGTGCTTATAGTAGGCAGAATCGGTAAATTCATGTTAAACCTCTCTCACAGTTTCTCTTCTTTAATTTGTTTGTGGTTTTAGCAATTGTTCATCTAGTAATTTTTCATCTTCACGTTCTTTACGAACCCATTCAAAGAATACTTTGCCTAGTAAAATCGCATATACGAACTCTTGAATAATTTTCATAATGACACCACCAGTACGTTGGTCTTCAAGCGGTGGCATAAAGTTAAACATCTCCGGACCTGTTAGGTTAATACTTGACAACATAGATTCAGGTACACAAAGTGCAAGTGCATTCATCCACGACCCCAGCTCGGTATAGGTTGCATACATAGCTGTATCTGCAAAAATGATGAGCGCACATGCAGGTGTTAATAACATTCCATCTGCAAAGATATACCCAACTTTTTTGAGACCACTCAAAGTGTTCCACTCTTCTAGTTTATTGATTAATGGCCACCACATAAAGAAGGCAGCTATAAAAATAAAAACTGTCGTTGCAGCATGTATATATACACCAGTTTTAACATAGTCAAAAACGAGTGGTATGTGATACATAGAAAATGAACCGTTAAACAGAACTAAAGCAATTAATGGCTTTGTAAGAAATTTAAAAATTGGTTTTATTCCTTTGAGATTTATGAACTTTCTCCATAACCAATTTGGGACACCTAAAATGAAAAATGTCGGTACAATTAAATAAAGAATCGCCATTTGTGTCATATGAGCGGTCATGGTCATATGACCTAATAGATCAATCGGACTTCCTTTACATGTATAAAGTAAGATCATCCCAATTACAAATAATATTTTCGTTTTAAACGATGTAGGTTCAGAATGAGCAAATCGATGTCTCCATGGACCAACAATCATAAAATATAAAATCGTTATGATTAATAGTGAAGCTAAAAAATAGGGACTCCATAATGCCCGAAAACCAAAGATATCTATAGACATCTCCATCTCACCCCTTTTAGTAATATAGTCATTATACAGATACTATTAATTATACTCTTCGGGAAATAGCCTTGCAAACAAACCAATTATGAACATTTCTTGTCTAAATAAAAAAATACTAGAAATTGAAAAAAGCCGGCTTTTACACCGACTTTTTCTGAACCTTACCACCAAATAATTGTCATAAAGCATAGAACTGTTACAGAAGCAATTAATACTCCTGAAAACATGAACATTTTGGGTGCTTCATGTCCTTTATGATTCATGTGCATGAAGTAATACAATTGTAAGATAACCTGAATCACAGCTAGAAGTAGAATAAATGGTACTACAAACCAAGGTGAAAATTGTTCAGATCCAACTGCAATAAAGGCAATGATAGTAAGAAAAATCATGAGAGCAAAAGAAATAACATGATGTTTCATTTCTTCCGCACTTTTTTTTCTACGATAGGCTAAATCAACATTAGTGTTATTCGAATTATTTGCCATGTGTTTATCCCACCATTCCCATTAGATATACAACAGTAAAGATGAACACCCATACTACGTCAATAAAGTGCCAGTAAAGGCTAAAGACATAAAACTTAGGTGCATTATATAAGTCTAAACCACGGTTTCCATTTCGAATCATAAGTGTAAGAGCCCAACATAATCCAAATAGTACGTGAGCACCGTGTGTCCCAACTAATAAATAGAATGCAGATCCAAATGCACTTCCTGTGATTGTATGTCCTAAATGTACATAATGTTGAAACTCATAGATTTCTAATCCTAAGAAAGAAGCACCAAGTAATACAGTTAGACCTAACCAAAGTTGCATTTTCTTGAAATTAAAATTCTTCATATGATACATTGCGTACACGCTAGTTAATGAACTAGTTAACAGGATCATTGTCATTGCAAAAGCAAGTGGTATTTCGAACAAATCCTGTGATGATGGACCCGTACCATTGCTTTTGTTTAATGCTAAATATGTTGCAAAAAGGGAAGCGAATAATACGGTTTCGCCTCCAAGAAAGAGCCAAAAACCAATAAATTTATTTTTTCCTTCTAGGGTCGCTTTTTCAGGCTCTGCAGGAAATGTTTCAGCTGTTAATTTTTCTTCCACGTGCATTATGCCTCAACCCCTTTCTTGTCATCATCATCCATTAATTCTGCTTTGTGAATGTGGTATCCATGATCATCAATGATAGAACGTAAGAACATAGAACCGAAAGTAATGATTCCTCCAATAATCATCACTGGAACTGACCAACTTACACCATCTGGATGGTGTAAGAAACCAAATGCAGCAACAAAAAGTCCTAAAGAAATCATGAAAGGTAAGAAAGAACTGTTCGGCATATGAATGTCTCCAAGTGGTTCTGCAGGAGTCATTTCTTTTTTGCCTTGCATTTTTTCTACCCAAAACGCATCTAAGCCACGAACTAAAGGTAATTGCTTAAAGTTATATTCTGGTGGTGGTGATGAAATTGCCCACTCAAGTGTACGGCCATCTCCCCATGCATCTCCAGTAACTTTTTCTCCTTTAATAGATGTAATTACAACGTTATATAGAAGAACGAGTACCCCTGCAGCCATAAATGCAGCACCGATTGAACTGATTAAATTTCCAAGTTCCCATCCATGGTTTGGTAAGAATGTGAACACACGACGTGGCATTCCCATTAGACCTAAAAAGTGCTGAATAAAGAATGTTAAATGGAAACCAATTAGGAACAACCAGAAAGTAACTTTTCCTAAAGTTTCGTTTAGCATTTTACCAAACATTTTTGGCCACCAGTAGTGAGTAGCCGCAAATACTGCTAATACAACTCCACCGACAATAACGTAGTGGAAGTGAGCAACTACGAAATACGAATCGTGATACTGATAGTCTGCTGGAGCAGAACCTAACATAACACCAGTTACCCCACCCATGATGAAAGATGGAATAAATGCAACTGCATATAACATAGGTGTAGTAAATTTCATGGACCCGCCCCACATTGTGAAGAGCCAGTTAAAGATTTTAATACCCGTTGGAACGGCAATTGCCATTGTAGCAACGGCGAAAATAGAGTTCGCAATTGGACCTAAACCTGTAGTAAACATGTGGTGAGCCCACACCATGAATCCTAAGAAACCAATTAATACGGTAGCGAATACCATTGATGAGTATCCGAAAAGTCTTTTTCTTGAGAATGTAGCAAAAATCTCTGAGAAAATACCAAACGCTGGGAGAATTAAGATATATACTTCTGGGTGACCGAAAATCCAGAATAAGTGCTCCCAAATGATTGTGTTTCCGCCCATTGAAGGAACGAAGAATGCTGTACCAAAGATACGGTCAAACATCATTAATAATAACCCTACTGTTAATGGAGGGAATGCAAATAAAATTAATGCTGATGCCACAAAAGTAGTCCAGGTAAATAATGGCATACGCATATAAGTCATTCCTGGTGCTCTCATTGTGATAATTGTTGCTAAGAAATTAATACCACCAATTAAAGTACCAATACCTGAAATTTGAAGACCTAGTACATAGAAATCAATACCATGACCTTCTGAATGTAATGCAAGTGATGCATAAGAAGTCCAACCTGCATCAGGTGCACCACCCATAAACCAACTTAAGTTCAGAAATACTCCTCCGAAGAAGAATAACCAGAAACCTAAAGCATTAACAAATGGGAATGCAACGTCACGTGCACCAATTTGAAGTGGCATGACGGCATTCATAAATCCAAGTAAAAGCGGCATGGCTGCCAAGAAAATCATGGTTGTACCATGCATCGTTAAAATTTCATTAAAAAAGCCAGCACTTACAAAGTTATTATCAGGTATAGCAAGCTGAATCCTGATAATGAGGGCTTCGATTCCACCAAGTAGGAAGAAAAAGCCACCAGCCATTATATAAAGTTTAGCAATCTTTTTATGGTCAACAGTAGTTAGATAATCCCATAAAACAGCACCAAACCCTTTTTTCTGAGTTAAAGTACTCACAATGTGACCTCCTTATTCCTTAATCTTACTCTTCGATTTTAAGTCCCATTAGATATTCAGCTAAAGCATCCAAGTCTTTGTCGGATAAACCTTTATTATCATAAGTTCCAGTCATATTATTACCTGGCTTAATTGATTCAGGATCCTTCAACCAATCTTTTAAATTATCTTCACTAAATTCTAATTTACCAGCAATGCTTGAGCGATCACCGAAATTAGCTAAACTTGGTGCAGTCGGACGCTTTTCACCAGGGTTTATTGCGTGACATGAGATACAGCCATTAGAAGTAAATAATTCTTCACCGGCTTTAGCAACATCGTTTGCTGGTACATGTTCAGCGTCTTTAGCAGCTACCATTTTGTCCATCCACTGATCAAATTCAGCTCGTGGAACTGGCTTTACTTTAAAATCCATTAAAGCATGTGAAGGTCCACAAAGCTCAGCACATTTACCATATAGTAAACCACCTGCTTTTTCAGTACTTTCTGAGTCAAACTCTAACCAGAATTTGTTTACGTTATCTGTGTTCGTATCCATTTTCCCACCAGCTGCTGGGATCCAGAATGAGTGCTTTACATCTGCAGCTATTAGGTTAAAATAGACTTTTTCATCCATAGGAACAACTAACTCCTGTGCAGTTACAACCCCTTGATCAGGGTACTCAAATTCCCACCAATATAGGTTTGCAGTAACATTGACAACAACTGCATCTTCATCTTGTTCCATCGCTTTTACATCAGCTAATTTAAATGTAGCCGATACTGTTGGAATTGCAAGTATCAAAAGCAAAAGAATTGGAATAGTAGTCCAAATGATTTCTAAGGTGTGATTTCCTTCAACTTGCTTTGGAATTTTGTCCTCACCAACTTTTGTGCGTCTAAACTTGACTAAGGCAATGATAAAGATAATTGTAACAACTGCAATTACGATTACCATGATTAATGTTGCGAGAATCATTAAGTCATATTGCATTTTTGCAACTTCCCCTGCCGGACTTAGTGCAGATACGAATGGTTCCCCACACCCCGCTAACAGCAGCGCCATGAAACTAAACAGTGTAAACAAGCGCACTTTTGGTAGCCATTTTTTCATAGCTTATTCAAACCCCTCTTTCAATAATATTTTGCTACTATCTTTATGAAAAAGATATTAAATCCCCCTACTTGAAAATAGAAGAATTATGTATATTTTGAAACCCACTTATACTAATGTAACGATAATCATTGTTACAAACATAATCGTTAAATAGTTAAGCGAGTAAACAAACATTTGTTTTGCCCATTTGATATCATCGTTCGTTTTATATCCCCTAAATCCAAGGACTAACCATCCGAGGTTTAGGAGAGTAGCGATTGAAACAAATATACCTCCTAAAGAAAACATATAAAAAGGAAGTGGAAGCAAGCAAAGAACCCAAATCATGATTTGTCTCTTTGTCATCGCAAACCCGTGAACAACTGGCAGCATTGGAATTCCTGCTGCACGGTATTCTTCAACCCTCCTCATTGCAAGTGCTAAAAAGTGAGGGGGTTGCCAGATAAACATAATCAAAAACAAGAGCCACGCGATTACGTGTAATTCTGGGTCAATCGCTGCCCAACCGATAAGTGGAGGTACAGCCCCGGATATACTTCCGATTACGGTATTAATTGTATATCTGCGTTTTGACCAAATTGTATATAAATATATATAGGAGAAAACTCCAATTAAACCAATTACAGCAGCTGTAACTGTAGTTAGGAGTAAAAATCCAGTTCCTATTAGTATTAGTATTATTCCCAATCCTAAAACATGTTTTGGATTGATCCTACCAGTTACTGTCGGGCGTACTTTAGTACGTTCCATTACATGATCAATATCACGATCATAGTAGTTATTCACTGCACAGGAACCAGCTATTACTAACGCTGAACCTATAAGCGTATATAGGACGATATCTATTTCCTGCAAAAAGCTTTTTTCTGTAAAAAACAAAGCAAGCCAAACACCAGTAAAAGCAGTTATTAGATTGGAATTGACAATCCCAATTTTAATAAGTGCAAGGAAATCCTTATAGGCAGTCGTTACATTTTCCTGATCACGAATTTCTTTATTTTGTATTTTTTCATCTGTACCAAGTACAGACCTTGTCGTCGTCATCGAGAAGCCTCCTTATCATTTTCGTACATCCATTCAAATACATTACAATATATCGCTTGAATACAGGAACCTGCTCAACCTCATTCTGTATATGTAAAAAGTAATCCTCTTTAACCATTTTTCACTAATATCAGCGTTAAAAAACGCAATCATATAAATAAAGCGTTTTCGGGTTACGAAGTATGTAAGATGAGAACATTTTTATCTTATCAAGGTTATTATACTGTATATATTATAAATTATATTAAAAACTATCCTTTCTGTATATTAAATCACATTTTTTATATTTTTTGTGAACATTTTGTTAAGAATTTATGACTATTTTGTGACCTTACACCAACATCAAAACCGCTATATAAATACTATTTTCACTATAATAATAGTGTTAAACCTTTGTTTTGGGGAAGTTGTTAAAATTCATTTCATCCCTCCTATCTATTTCTAGCAAACTCCTTCATAATATTCAACCTTTTTTACTACAATAATAAATTTTTTTCAAATTCAAGTGGGTTGTAAACAATTCGTAAATTGTGTAATATCGAGGAGAGCGTTTCTTTGAATTTTATCTATTATTTAGATAAGATCAATATCAAGAAATTTAACATGAAAAATAGAAATAACGTTTTAATTAGTAAGAAGGTGATTTTTTGAACCGTCTATTAAAATGGTTATCGGTTCTAACTACGATCGGTATGCTGTTTGTGTTAATCGGTGGGGCACTTGTAACAAAAACTGAATCAGGTGCTGGATGTGGAGATTCATGGCCACTTTGTCACGGCCAATTGATCCCTGATAAGATAACGTTTGAACTTGTGATTGAACTTAGCCACAGGGTCGTTTCCGGAGTTGTTGGAATCTTAGTTCTAGCACTTTCAATTTGGTCTTGGAAAGCAATCGGTCATATTAGAGAAACGAAGTTTTTGGCCTTTATATCATTCTTTTTCTTAGTTTTACAAGGACTGATTGGTGCGGCAGCAGTTATGTGGGGACAATCTGATCTCGTACTAGCTCTTCATTTCGGAATTTCACTCATCTCCTTTGCATCTGTTTTGTTATTGACTTTGCTTATTTTTGAAGTGGATAAAAAATTTGATGCTGATTCACTAGTAATAGACAAAAAACTACGAACACAGTTTTACGCCATAACAATTTATAGTTTAGTTGTTGTCTATACGGGCGCTTTGGTTCGGCACGTTGGTGCTTCACTCGCCTGCCCTGATTGGCCAGTATGTACATATAATAATATTGGTCTTCCCACTCAAATGCACGAATGGATTCAAATGGGGCATAGGATGTTAGCAGGCATATTATTTATTTGGGTATTGTTACTTTTTGTACAAATTTACAAGCATTATAAGCACGAAAAAGTTCTTTATCATGGTTGGATGATTGCATTAAGCTTCATCTCGTTGCAAGTTATTTCAGGTGCCATTGTTGTTTTATCAGAGATAAATCTTTATATCGCTCTTGCACATGCTTTATTTATCGCTTGCCTATTTGGCGTTTTTAGTTACTTTATTTTATTATCTTCTAGAAGTAATAAAAATGAATTGGCATTAAAAGCAGAAGCACAAAACACAAACGAGGAACCAATTAGTTCAAGTCGAACAGTCCCAATTCGATAAAACACTAAACCTGAGGAAGCTGTTCCTCGGGTTTTTTTTTGGCATAAAAGAGCCCCAAAGCTTTCGCTTTTGGGGCTCAAGGTATTTATTTTGTAAGTTCTAGTAAAAGGTCACCAGTTTGGATTGCTTCACCGTTTGCGACGTGAATATCCTTTACTACACCTGAGAATGGCGCTTGAACAGTCGTTTCCATCTTCATTGCTTCTGTAATCATGAGATGATCCCCTTTATTTACTTTATCGCCTTTTTCTACTAATACCTTAATCACTGTACCTGGCATGGTAGCACCAATATGGTTTTCGTTATCACGATCTGCTTTTAGCTTCGCAACAACGGTTGATTTAATATTTGTATCCTTAACGATCACTTCACGAGGTTGTCCGTTCAATTCAAAATAGATAATCCTTGTACCATCCGGCTGAGCTTGACCAACTGACACAAGTTTAACAATTAATGTCTTCCCTTGTTCAATCTCCACTTCAATTTCCTCGCCAAGTCTCATTCCGTATAGGAAAGTTGGTGTATCTAACACAGAAATGTTGCCAAATTGTTCAAATGTTTTCTGGTAGTCCAAGAATACCTTAGGATATAACGCATAAGAAACCATATCTTTATTCGTTACCTCACGATTTAGACTGTGAGTTAAGGTATCTTTTACATCACTGAAATCAACAGACTCTAGTAATTCACCAGGACGAACGGTAATCGGCTCGCGTCCCTTTAAAATAATACGTTGAAGTTCTCTAGGGAATCCACCATGTGGTTGACCTAAATATCCTTCAAATAGCTCGACTACAGAATCCGGGAAATCAAGCGTTTCTCCTCTTTCGTAAATATCATCTTCCGTTAGGTTATTTTGAACCATGTACAATGCCATATCACCGACAACTTTTGAAGACGGTGTTACCTTGACTATATCGCCGAACATATCATTTACACGACGATACATTTCTTTAACCTCTTCCCATCTTGCGCCAAGGCCAACTCCTTTTGCCTGTTGCTGAAGATTACTATATTGTCCGCCTGGCATTTCATGCTGATAGACTTCAGTATGTGGTGCATTCATACCACTCTCAAAATCTTGATAATATTTACGAACACCTTCCCAGTATCGCGCAATCTCTTCATATGCTTTAACTGAAAGTTCAGGCTTTCTTTCAGAACCTTCTAATGCATATAATAATGAGTTTGCACTTGGTTGAGATGTTAGACCTGCCATAGAGCTCGCCGCTACGTCAACAATGTCTACACCTGCTTCAATTGCTTTAGCATAAGTGAATAGCCCATTGCCACTGGTATCATGTGTGTGTAAGTGAATTGGAATTGAAACTGTTTCTTTCAATTCAGAAATTAATGCATATGCTGCTTGAGGCTTTAGTAAGCCTGCCATATCCTTGATTCCCAGAATATGTGCACCAGATTGCTCTAGTTCTTTTGCTAGGTCCTTGTAATATTGCAAATCATACTTTGTTCGTGCTGGATCACTAATATCACCTGTATAACAAATGGCCGCTTCAGCTATTTTTCCATTGTTACGAACAGAATCAATTGCTAGTGTCATCCCTTTTACCCAGTTCAAGCTGTCAAAGATACGAAATACATCAATTCCAGATTGTGCTGATTCTTTCACAAACTCACGGATCAGATTATCCGGATAGTTTTTATAACCTACTGCATTTGAAGCACGAAGTAGCATTTGGAATAGAATATTTGGAGCCTGTTTTCTTAATGTTGCTAGACGCTCCCAAGGATCCTCATTCAAGAAACGGTATGCCACATCAAATGTTGCTCCACCCCACATCTCGAGTGAGAATAACTCTGGTAATAATCTAGCGGTTGGATCTGCAATATGTTTAATATCATTTGTTCTAATTCTTGTTGCAAGTAGTGATTGGTGAGCATCACGGAATGTTGTATCAGTAAAAAGAACTTGTTTTTGTTCTTTTACCCAATCCACTACCCCTTCAGGTCCATGTTGATCTAAAATTTGTTTTGTACCAGTTGGGACTGGCTCATCATGTCTTACTTTAGGTAAGAATGGTTTATCAAATACTGGCTTTCTTTTCTTTTCAACACCTGGGAAACCGTTGATTGTTACTGTTCCAATATAGGAAAGCATCTTCGTTCCACGGTCCTTTGGTTTAGGAAAAATAAACAATTCAGGTGATGAATCAATAAAAGATGTATCATATTCACCAGATAAGAATTTATCATGTTTTACAACATTTTCCAAGAAAGGAATGTTTGTTTTAATTCCGCGGATTCTGAATTCCTTCAAGTTTCTGACCATTTTTGATGCAGCTTGCTCAAAGGTTAAAGCTTGTGTAGAAAGTTTCACTAGTAATGAATCATAATATGGTGTAATAACCGCACCTTGGAATCCATTTCCTGCGTCTAGTCGAACACCAAATCCGCCACCACTTCGATATGCACTAATTCTTCCAGTATCAGGCATGAAATTATTTAATGGATCTTCTGTTGTTACACGGGATTGGATTGCATATCCATGAGTTTTGATATCTTCCTGTGCCGGTATACCGATTTCATTACTGTGTAATGAAAGACCCTCTGCAACCTGGATTTGTGTTTGAACAATATCAATGCCCGTAATCATTTCTGTGATTGTATGTTCAACCTGTACACGTGGGTTTACTTCAATAAAGTAGAATTCATCATTGGCTACCAAGAATTCAACGGTTCCAGCATTCACATACTGTACATTTTTCATTAATTTTACCGCAGCATCACAAATGTCTTGACGTAATTGTTCAGATAAAGAAACACTAGGTGCTACTTCGACCACTTTTTGATGACGTCTTTGAACAGAACAATCACGCTCATAGAGATGAACGATATTTCCATGACTATCACCAATAATTTGGACTTCAATATGTTTAGGATTCTCAATTAACTTTTCAATATATACTGCATCACTACCAAATGCAGCCTTCGCTTCTGATTTAGCACGTTCGTACGATTCTTTAATTCCCGCCTTATTGCGAACAATACGCATTCCGCGTCCACCACCACCAAGTGATGCCTTGATGATAACAGGATAACCGTGTTCTTCACCAAATCGCACTGCATCTTCTAAGCTTTTTAGTGGCCCATCACTACCAGGAATGACCGGAATTTCTGCTTTTTCTGCTTGGTGTCTTGCTTTTACCTTGTCACCAAACATATCGAGATGGTCAGTTTTAGGACCGATGAAAATAATATTCTCTTCTTCACATCTTCTAGCAAAATCAATATTCTCAGATAAAAAACCATAACCTGGATGAATGGCATCTACATCATTTGCTTTTGCAATCTCAATAATTCCTTCAATATCCAAATAGGCATCTATCGGTTTTTTTCCTTCACCAATTAAGTAAGCCTCATCCGCTTTATAACGATGATAAGAGCCTGCATCTTCCTTGGAATAGACGGCAACTGTACGAATATGCAACTCCGTACATGCCCTGAAAACACGTATCGCGATTTCACCACGATTGGCAACTAGTACCTTCTTGATGTGCTTGTCCATATAAATCCTCCTTCTAATAATTACATAGTTTAAAAAGTATAATACATTTTATCATCAACATATAGATATTTTTATCTATAAGAGACATAGTTTTTTTGAAAAGACCTAGCCGGTTGGCTTTGCGGTTGTTTTTCTTTTGTGAGATACATAGATTGATAGTTTGTAAACATAGAAATATTTATTAGGATTCCCATAGAAGCCATTAATAACAATAGGGATGAGCCTCCATAGCTGATAAAAGGTAAGGTAACCCCTGTGATCGGAATTAACCCCGTTAATCCTCCTAGATTTATAAAGGTTTGAATGGCGATCATGGAGGATATGCCAATCGCAAGCAAACTTCCGAAAGGGTCTGTACATTTTCTTGCAATTTGGAATCCTCGCAAAACAATATATGCTAACAATAATAATACAAATAAGACTCCAAATAAACCTAATTCTTCAGCAATTATTGCCATAATGAAATCTGTATGGGCTTCTGGAAGATAATTAAACTTTTGTATACTCTGTCCTAAGCCCAGGCCCTTCCATCCACCAGCACCTAAAGCTATATAGGAGTTAACTAATTGGTAGCCATTCTTTTCATCTTCAAAAGGATTCATAAACCCTAAAAAACGCCCCATACGGCCCTCAGATAGGATCCCACCTGATAATATGTATAGTAACGGTGATAAAAGTACCGCTGTTACAAAGCCCAGTAAGATAAGTTTTCCAAGGCTTCTAATCCCCATACCTGAACATAAAATGATGGTCAATGCAATTAACCCTATAATAAAGGCTGTTCCGAAGTCTGGTTGTATCGCTACTGTCATACATAAGGCAAGGGTAAAAATGATAGGTGGCATGACTGCTATTCCAAATTGGTTGATATACGCTTGTTTCTTCGAATAAACGGCAGCAAGATAAATGATAACGCTAAGTTTAGTAAACTCAGAGGGCTGAATTCCCCTTGCCCCTACCATAATCCAACTTTGTGCATTATTTGCTGTATGACCTACAACAAATACTAATAAGAGCATTGCAACTGAACTTAAAACAATAGTGAGTAGAATTTTTTTAGATGCATATATTTTATAAGGTAAGATCATGGTAACGAAAAATGCAGCTGTACCAGCGAGTAAAGCTACTTTCTGTCTATCAAAGAAGAAGGACGGGTTTTCTCCAAACTTTGGGGCTGAGGCAATGACCATGCTTGCACTATAGACCATGACGAGTCCAAAGGAACATAAAAGAAACATAGCAACAACTAGGGTGTAATCATATGATTTTAAAATTTTCTTAAGCATCGGCATCTTCCTCTAAATACAGGATATAATTATTCATTGTACTATATTTTTTCGGATTATATCGTAAAAGTCCTGCATTTTTCTTCAAATCTTTCAACCTATTTAGGTGTATTTAATATCTACAACATAAAAACCTTTTTATAAAATTACAGTAAAAAAGAAATGCTGTAAACCCTTCTTATAAAAAAACTCAAATTATCCTATTGACCGGATAATTTGAGTTGATTTATCTATAGGTTACCTATTTTCGAGTTGAAGCTTCATGAAGAACGGATAATTCACGCTCAAGTTGGTTTAGGAGCTCTTTTCCTTCAAGCCCGTCTATTAAGCCTAATCGTACTGCAAAATCTATCTCCCTGGATAATCCGAACATTTGCGTATCAAGTACTTCTTCATACAGTGGACATTGAGGCATGGTTAAATTATCCATTTGAACTTTTATAAGTTTTAATATTTTTTCAGCATCTGCTTGTAGTAAAGATAATGCCTTTTCACGATGATTAATCGAAATCTCTGAAGTCAATTTATAACCCCTCCGTTCAGAAGCGATACCTAATCCTATCTATAAATATTAACCTGTATACAATAAAATTGCAAGAATAAATAGATAAGACTATTATTCTTTAATTTCGATTTCCTTAAAAAAATCGTTAATATAGACAATAATTGAGCTTATACTTCCTATTATGTTTCAAAAGCACTATAATATGAATGAAAGGATTGATGCATCGATGAACTCAATTATTCAGATTGAAGGAAAGACAAAGTATAAAATTACACTTGATCCAAGTGTGTGGATTTTTGATGATCGTAGAGTGGATTTACTTACATATTTTGAGTCAGATCAAGTCACCCAGGAAGACTTAAGCGAATACACAAAATCCGTTTCCAAGCATTGGGATCGCGAAATTCGTGAAGGTGCGATTTACCCTCCTACATTAAAAACAGAGAAAAAGTTTTTAAAAGAAAAGGTATTAACTGGTACATTTGGAATCCCATTATCGGATTTCATTAAAAATGCTGAACCCTTTGAAGAAGCTACTACATTAAAGATCTTACATAAGGATCAAGAAACATTAGTTCCTCTTAGCGAAGCATATGAGGCTGTTCTTGGATTTTCAAAAGAAGGTAAGCCTTTACGTGAAGACGGACCTGTCCATTTCTATTTCGGAGATGGCTCTAATCGGGAGAATCCTATAAAAAACATCGATCGTTTTATCATCGAATAACTTGAGTATAGAGCCTGTAACTAACCCTTTATCGGATTAGCAACAGGCTCATTTTTTTACAGAATATCGGCCGCTAATTGTGCAAGCCCTGACCGTTCTCCTTTTACTAATCGAATATGGCCAGCAATTTTTTGGTCCTTAAACTTCTCTACCACATACGTTAACCCATTATTGTATTCATCTAAATATGGGTGGTCTATTTGTTCGGTATCTCCCATAAATACGATTTTACTCTTTTCCCCGACTCTCGTGAGTATGGTTTTAACCTCATGCTTGGTTAAGTTTTGAGCCTCATCAATAATGATAAATTGTTCTGGTATGCTTCTCCCTCTGATATAGGTCAGAGCCTCAACCTCGATTGAGCCCATTCCAGCTAGGATCGCATCCAATTCACCAGGCTTTTTCGTATTAAATAAATATTCTAGATTATCAAAGATTGGCTGCATCCACGGCCTGAGCTTTTCCTGTTTTTCTCCAGGTAAAAAGCCTATATCTTTTCCTACTGGGACAATTGGACGGGCGACTAAAAGCTTTTTATATTGCCCTAAATCTTCCGTCTGCATAAGTCCAGCTGCAAGAGCTAATAATGTTTTTCCTGTCCCAGCCTTGCCTATTAATGTCACCAATGGTATATCATCTCTTAATAACAGCTCAAATGCCATTGTTTGCTGTACATTTCTTGGTTTTATACCCCAAATATGATCCTGTTTAAAATGGAGCTTTTTTACCACTTTACCTGTCTTATCAACAATCCCAATCGCAGATGATGAGCCTCCTAATGCATCTTTTAAGAGAATAAATTGATTTGGATAGAATGGGTGATTGACTAACTCTGTTACGTGAAGTTCTCCTTTTTCATAAAAGAGATCAAGAAGGTTACGGTTTATATAAATTTCGAGAAACCCCGAATATATATGGTCAACCTCAACAACACGATCACTTAAAAAATCTTCAGACTGTAACCCTAATGCATCAGCCTTTACACGAACTAATGCATCCTTACTAACTAAAATGACCTGTTTCCCATTTTCTTTTGATTGTTCTTCCAATGAGAGATTTTTGGCAACTGCTAAAATGCGGTTATCGTTTGTTTTTTCAACAAAGATCTCTTGTAGTTCATGAAAGGATCTATGATTTAATTCAATCCGCAGGCTTCCACCTGTTTCAAGCAGAATTTTTTCGTGTAACTTTCCAGTTTGTCGTAAATTATCGATAAGCTTTGATACATGCCTCGCATTTCTTCCTATTTCATCCATATAACGTTTTTTTGAGTCAACCTCTTCTAACACTACTGCGGGTATAACAACCTCATTATCTTCAAATGAAAAAATTGATCTAGGATCTTGCAGTAATACATTTGTGTCTAATACATAAATTTTCCCCAAAATCACGCCTCCTACTCAAGTGGGTTTCAATTTTTGTTTTAGGAGTGAAACAGGATAATCCTTTCGTACGAGAATTTTTTTATATTATATTAGCCAATCCCATTTTTTGTTCGTGTAAGGACGACCATTGATAAAAATATATGTAGGAATGAATAAAGATAGAAGAATAATTAAACAATAAAAAAAGAAAACATATAGAACGATGGGAGGCAAAACGGTGAGACATATTTATATCCTTCTGTTCTCAAGTATACTATTTTTGGTTTCTGGTTGTGGTGGCAACAATAATGCCAGTGAAAATGAAAAAGATACTCGTGTAAAGGTTCAAAATACAGTGGAAAACAATATTGACAGAAAAACAGGGCAAGAAATCGCGAGTCATCTTGTCGAACTTGCAAGTAGTGTACCTAAGGTAAATGATGCCACAGCTGTTGTACTAGGAAAGTTTGCCGTCGTTGGCATTGATGTTGATTCAAAATTGGAGCGTTCAAGGGTACAGACGATTAAATATTCGGTTGCTGAGAGTTTACAGCATGACCCTCATGGCGCTAACGCAATTGTAATCGCTGATGCCGATACATTTGAACGTTTGAAGCAAATGAAGAAACAAATTGAAGACGGAAGACCTGTTACAGGTATTTTAGATGAATTGGCTCAAATCGTCGGGAGACTAGTACCAGATGTTCCAAGTGATTTAATTGACAATCAAAACACTGAACCAACCAAGACAAATGATAAGCAGCTAAATCAAAAAGAACAACAAAAAATAGATAAAGAACAACAAGATCAGTCAAATGGTAAGATGGGTAATAAATAAAATATTACTTACTGTTATTGTTCAGCGTACGGATACATCAAGGTGTCCTGCGCTGTTTTTTGTGTTTAAATATTCCTCTTAAAAAGACAAACTTTGTCAGAAAAGTAAGTAATGTTGTATAATGGAAAAATAGATACTAGATAACATTTGAGGGGTTTATAAAAAATGAAAGTAAAGTGTGTAATTTGTGATAAGATTGAGGACATTGAGGATGAATCCAGCCTCGCTAAACGACTAAGAAACCGCCCAATCCATACATATATGTGTCAAGATTGCCATGATCGAATTGAAACGAGGACAAACGAAAGAATCGCAACAAATAAATTCAAGCTCTATCGCAAAAAGAAAACTGAGGACGATTGGTGGTAAATTCAGACGCCAGAAAAAAAAATAAAAAAGCCGAGCTCGTACGCTCGGCTTTTTGTTTTATTCGTAATTCTGATATCTCTCTGGATGTTGATTAATTTGGTTGTGCATGACTTCAATTAACTCTGTCGGAAACCTGGCACTTTTCGCTTCCCCATCAATCGTATAGTTCACAAGATACATCACTTCATCTTTTTGAATATTGATGTCCTTCAACTTAAACTCATTAACCAGAATATCTTCAAATAAATCGAATGTTTCCTTAGCTGCTTTATCATCAGGTCTTGCTTCAGCTACAATTTTAATCGTTAACCAATTATAAATCGCATCCTGTAGGGATTTCATCAGATTACCTCCTTACGCTTCCCGTTTTTTTGTCTGGTGAAGACGTAATTTATAAATAAGCAATATTCCTGCGGTAATCGCTAATCCTTCCGCAATCGGTAAGAATGCGCCTAAAAACGTTAAAATGGTGCAGCCTAAGGCAAGACATACATAAATAACAATATTTTTTAACAATGGCAGTTTTTTCGCAAATCCTAAACGAAACACGATAATCGTTAGGAGTAAAATGACTGCATACAATATATTTGACCCGACATTAGGTGTTGTCGAACTATAGATTGTTCTTGCAATCGGCCACATGTGTTCATAGACATCCATAACTATTTATACCCCTCTTTCTCACACATCTATCATAAAAGTATCAGAAAGGGACAAGGTTCACAACCTTATTGATTTACTTCAGCAAGTTTTTTTCGTTTTGCTGCTTTTTCACGTTCATTTTTATCGAGAACCTTTTTACGTAAACGGATAGATTCTGGAGTAACCTCACAGTACTCATCATCGTTTAAATATTCCAGTGATTCTTCTAATGACATAATGCGTGGCTTTTTCATCGTTGTTGTTTGGTCTTTATTGGCTGAACGCATGTTTGTCATTTGTTTGGCTTTCACGATATTAACCGTTAAGTCATTTTCACGGGTATGTTCACCCACGATCATTCCTTCATAAACCTCTGTACCAGGCTCAACAAAAATCGTACCACGGTCTTCAACACCAGTAATTCCGTATTGAGTTGCTTTACCAGTTTCCATCGAAACAAGCACACCTTGTCTTCGTCCACCAACTTGGCCTTGTGCCATTGGCTTGTAACTATCAAAGGTATGATTAATAATACCGAAACCTCTTGTTAACGTTAAAAATTCTGTTGTGTAACCGATAAGTCCACGTGCAGGGACCATAAAAATAAGTCGGACTTGACCATTCCCATTGTTAATCATGTCTAACATTTCACCCTTACGTGCACCAATAGATTCCATGATGGAACCAGTGTGTTCCTCAGGTACATCGATTTGAACTCGTTCAACTGGTTCACAACGAACTCCATCAATTTCTTTTACAATAACCTCTGGCTTAGAAACCTGAAGCTCGTAGCCTTCACGACGCATATTCTCAATTAATATTGATAAATGAAGCTCACCACGTCCTGAAACAATCCATGCATCAGGAGAATCTGTATTATCCACGCGTAAACTTACATCGGTATGAAGCTGTTCACGAAGACGTTCTTCAATTTTACGTGATGTGATATATTTACCTTCGCGGCCAGCGAATGGGCTATTATTTACTAAAAATGTCATTTGTAAAGTTGGCTCATCGATATGAAGAATTGGTAAAGCATCCTGGTGTTCGATTGGACAAACTGTTTCACCAACATTGATATCTTCCATACCGGATACAGCAACAAGGTCTCCCGCTTTTGCTTCTTGGACTTCAATTCGTTTTAATCCTGAGAAACCAAAGATTTTTGAAACACGGAATTGTTTTACACTGCCATCTAATTTCATTAACGCAACTTGCTGTCCAACATGCATGGTTCCTCTAAATACTCGTCCGATTCCAATTCTTCCAACATAATCGTTATAATCAAGTAACGCTACTTGGAATTGTAATGGCTCTTCACTATTATCGATTGGAGCAGGAATGTTCTCGATAATACATTGGAATAAAGATTCCATGTTTTCATCTTGTTGATGTGGGTCTGTACTTGCTGTTCCATTGATTGCAGATGCATATACAACCGGAAATTCTAATTGTTCTTCAGAAGCATCTAGCTCGATAAATAAGTCGATTACTTCGTCAACAACTTCTTCAGGTCTTGCAAAGTCACGGTCAATTTTGTTTACAACTACAATCGGTGTAAGATTTTGCTCCAATGCTTTTTTCAATACAAAGCGAGTTTGTGGCATACAGCCTTCATAAGCATCGACAACTAATAGTACTCCATCAACCATTTTCATAATACGTTCAACTTCTCCACCGAAGTCAGCATGTCCTGGAGTATCCATAATATTAATACGGGTATCCTTATAATTAATTGCTGTATTTTTGGCAAGAATGGTGATACCACGTTCACGTTCAATATCATTTGAGTCCATTACACGTTCATCTACATGCTCATTTGAGCGGAATGTTCCTGATTGATGAAGCAGAGTATCTACAAGGGTTGTTTTTCCATGGTCTACGTGTGCAATAATCGCTATATTTCGTAAGTCATTACGTGTTGTCACTATTTCACATCTCCTATTATCAAATTAAGGATTTTAATTTCTTTTTACATTTTTTTACTTCCGAAAAGAGTCGCAACTAAAATATTATATACCAAAGTCTAGAAATAATATATATTTATCTGTAAAATAAATTATGGAAAGGGGCAAATTACTTTGAAAAACGTGAATATCCCAATGCTTCTATTTGCGATTGCCACAGCTGTTTGTATTATGCTGATTGGTGTATCAATAGCTGAAAAAAGTCTATTAGGTATTATTTTGTCTATTATTGCAGTAATTATTGTTACAGGTTTAGGATTTACGACAAAGAAAAAAATGCGTGAGAATGGCAGGCTCTGATTCTGCCTTCTCACGCTTTTTTATTTTCTTTTTAAAAATTTGGTAAAAATCTCTTTATGTAAATTAGGTCTTGCAACAAAAATACTGTTTTCCTTCAAAAAGTTTAAGGGCTCCCCATCAAGTGTCGTGATCACTCCCCCAACCTCCTGTAAAAGGACAACTCCTGCTGCAAAATCCCACGGCGATAGGCGCATGGTGATGTATACATCAATTCTTCCTGTTACGAGATAAGCCAATTCCAAAGCAGCAGAACCATATGAACGCGTTCCGCGAACAGCATTGACGATTGGAATCAAAATTTTTGGATCAATTCGTCTATTCTCGGTAACCCATGTAGCATTTATCGCGACGATGGCTTTTTCGAGAGGGACATCCCCTAATGGTTCAATTTTTGTCGAATTCAAATAGGCACCTTGACCTTTACGTGCATGATAAAGTTCGTCATGGACGACATCGTAGATAAGGCCAATTTGCCCTACTCCATCTTCGTATACAGCAACGGAAATCGCGAAATTGCGCTGTTGATGAACGAAATTCATTGTGCCATCGATCGGATCAATAATCCATGTGATCCCTTTTAATGACTGAAGTTTATCTCCGAAGCCTTCTTCTCCAAGAATCTGGTGTGAAGGAAAGGTTTTATGTATTTTTCCGATAAAAAATTGTTCAGTTTCTTTATCCATATTTGTCACCAAATCATCAGGATTTGATTTTGTCTCAACCACAAGCTTTGTTTGAAACGAATCTCTTATCCGTTCCCCTGCTTCTCTTATCCAATGTTTGGCGTAGTCTTCTATTTCATTCCAATTTATCATTGTAAGTACCTCACTTTTTTATCTCATCGGATAGTATACGCTAAGTATTATTCTTTAAAAGCTTACTTCACTTTTTTACTGAAATGCAAGCAATAAGGAAAGCGAACCAAGTTTGGTTCGCCTTTGTGCTGTTCTAGGAAATGATCATTATGGATATTTAAGAGGTGTTTCCAAGTCAGCGCTTTTCGTTTTATTCCTTTATGCTTCAAGTTTAATTATTTCTTTGCTTAGTTTTTGTAGTTTCTTTTTACATTCTGCTTTTTTCACTTCATCATTTTCAATCATCGCATCATAAAGGGTTGCCAATTCATAGTCTACTTCTAGACGTAACACTGCTAAGCGTTTCTCTCCGTCTTTTCGCTTTAAATCATTTATCACTTGTTTCAATTTTCGCACCCCTTTCGTTTATTTCAATCCTTCACTTTCCCTAAAATAACAATTCCACTTGTTACAACTATCTTATGAAAAAGCGGGAGCATTGTAACAAATATGTGCGTATACCTAGAAGCATCGGATCTATTCAAAGCAGACTAGTACAGAATTTCTTATGTTTTTGGTAAAATGACTATAGGAATATCAATAGGAGGATACATAATGACTTTTACAGGGTTTACAAACGAAGACTTTGATGTGTTTACAATAGATGGTCTTGAAAATCGAATGAATGCATTAATTTCACATGTTCGGCCTAAATTTGAGGATTTAGGGAATTATTTTGCACCTACACTTTCAAGCCTAACAGGAGACGAGATGTTTGCACATGTCGCAAAACATGCGAGAAGGACAATCAATCCACCTAAAGATACTTGGGTTGCTTTTGCAAATAATAAGCGTGGATATAAAATGCTTCCTCATTTTCAAATCGGATTGTGGAATACTCATCTTTTCGTTTGGTTTGCAGTGATATATGAAGCACCAATTAAAGCTGAGTTCGGAAACATTTTATTGGAGCATGCGAAACAAATTAGAGAAAGTGTACCAAACCACTTTTTATGGTCAGTCGATCATACAAAACCAGATACCAGTATTCATCATAAGTTGAACTACCAAGAACTTGAATCGATGTTCACACGACTACAATCAGTCAAAAAGGCTGAAATTCTTTGTGGAATTAACATTTCTCGAGATAAAGTAGTTAATATGAATGGCGAAGAATTAATACAAACAATTGATGGAACTTTCAGAAAGTTACTTCCATTATATCAGCTAGCGCAAAAAAGTTCAAAGTAAGTTTTGAAATAGAAGCATTTTTCGACAAGCTAAAAGGATGTCCTATTCATGATAAGACATCCTTTTAATCTACATTTTGATGATTTCCTTATTTTCTTTTGCTTTTTGGATAACACGGTATGCAGAATATCCACTTGTTTCCTCAAATTCCCCACAAACCTGTTTTTCCTCTAGTTTACTTGGAACAATTTCTTTAAAACGCTTATAAGCCTGCATCATTCTTTCCCTTGCAATTCCCTTCTCATATGCTTTTTCAACACATTCAAAAAAGGAGATTACATCAACTACTTCATCTGTGCTCCAATCAAAAGAAATAGGATATTGATAATCCAATTTATTCACCCCTATTTGCTCCACCTGTTTCGGATTTGCTCGGACTCAGTAATCATCCGCTCAAAAAGCTCAGCAACTGTTGGTTCATCTTTAATCAGGCCCATAACCTGACCCGCCCAGGCAAATCCACCATCTACTTTCCCATCATAAATATAGTTTATATTAGCTTGACCACTTATGTATTCTTTCAATCCCTCATATGCAGTGTTCTCTTCTTCCAACTGAAGAATTTTCGAGGTCCATTCATTCGAAATCGCTCGACCTGGGGCTCCAAGTGATCGTTTAATCACAACTGTATCATTTTCAGTTCCTTTAATCAATGCGTCTTTATAGCCTTGGTGGGCATGGACACATTCTTTCGTGGCAATAAAACGTGTACCCATTTCAATTCCTTCAGCCCCTAAGCTTAATGCTGCCATTAAACCACGTGCATCACCAATACCACCAGATGCGATAACCGGAATAGACACCGCATCAACTACCTGCGGAATAAGAACCATTGTTCCGATATCCTGTCTTCCAAGGTGACCTCCACCCTCTTGACCAACTACCATCACAGCGTCTGCTCCTAGTTCTTCGGCTTTTTGCGCTTGCCTTCTTGCTGCAACAAGAACGAGTTTCTTCGTATTAACCCCTTTTAATTGTTCAAAAATGGGTGCAGGGTTTCCTCCAGTCATTGTAATAACAGGTACTTCTTCCTCAATCGCAACTTCAAGCATGTCAGAAAATGGTCTACCATGCTGTCCAATTGCATAGTTAACCCCGAATGGATTTTTAGTTAATTCTTTTACTTTTTTAATTTCATTCCGAAGTTCTTCTGGTGAATGAAGTGACATTGCTGTAATTTGACCCAATCCTCCTGCATTTGAAACAGCTGCCGCAAGCTCAGAATAAGCTAAATAAGCAAGTCCTCCCTGAATGATTGGATATTTAATTCCTAATAAAGTTGACACTCTTGTTTCCCAATTCATTAAACTCCCACCTTTCAAATATTCATTTCGAGATGACAACCTAAAACTCCTCTTTTTTACATCTCGTCTCATGTAATATACAGTAAAGTTTAACAACCTTAAAAATGTTTAATAATCCACTACCTGTGACACTTTAAAAGAAAGAAATATTTTTATATGCAAACTGTAAAAGTAGTGCTATAATTCTCTTGTTTTATGCAAAAAAGACATTTTGAAATAAGGAAAATTATTTAAATAAAGAGGTGTGGTTATCAATTGTCGCAAAATGAAACACCATTATTTACTGGTCTTGTTGAACATGCAAAAAAAAATCCAACCCAATTTCATATTCCTGGACATAAAAAAGGAGCTGGGATTGATCCCGAATTTCGAAACTTTATCGGTGATAATGCCCTATCCATCGATTTAATCAATATTGGACCTTTAGATGATTTACATCAACCTAAAGGTATTATTAAACAGGCACAAGACCTCGCTGCAGAAGCATTTGGTGCTGATCATACGTTTTTTTCAGTTCAAGGGACGAGTGGAGCAATCATGACAATGGTCATGGCTGTCTGTGGCCCTGGTGATAAAATCATTGTACCTAGAAACGTCCATAAATCAGTTATGTCAGCCATTGTTTTTTCCGGGGCAGTTCCTATTTTCATCCATCCCGAAATTGACAATACATTAGGAATTTCTCATGGAATCACAACTGACTCCGTTGAAAAAGCACTTGACCAGCATCCAGATGCAAAAGGTTTGCTTGTGATTAATCCGACCTATTTTGGGATAGCTGCAGACTTAAAAAGAATTGTAGATATTGCTCATTCCTATGAAGTTCCGGTTCTTGTTGACGAAGCACATGGTGTTCATATTCACTTTCACGAAGAACTTCCCCTATCAGCTATGCAAGCCGGTGCAGATATGGCAGCCACAAGTGTCCATAAACTTGGCGGTTCCATGACACAAAGCTCAATTTTAAATGTAAAAGAAGGTTTAGTATCGGCGAACAGAGTGCAATCGATTTTAAGTATGCTTACAACAACGTCTACATCATATTTATTATTGGCTTCCTTAGACGTTGCTAGAAAGCGTTTAGTAACAGAAGGCCATGACCTTATCGGAAAAACGATTGCCTTATCCAACTATATTCGAGATAAAATTAACGAAATCGAAAAACTTTATTGTGTCGGACGAGAAATTTTAGGTTCCAAAGCGACATATGATTTTGACCCAACAAAATTAATCATTTCTGTAAAAGATCTTGGCATTACAGGATCTGATGCAGAAGTTTGGCTACGCGAAAAATACAATATAGAAGTGGAGATGTCCGATCTCTATAACATCCTATGTATTATCACGCCTGGTGATTCCCAAAAAGAGGCCGATCTACTGATTGAGGCACTTGCTAATCTGTCTGATGAAGTATCCCATCTATCAGAATCAAGAATCATACCTGAAGTATTACTTCCAGACATTCCTGTTCTCGCTTTATCACCAAGAGATGCATTTTACTCTGAAACGGAAGTAATTCCATTTGAAGAATCTGCAGGTCGTGTAATCGCAGAATTTGTAATGGTATACCCACCAGGTATTCCCATCTTTATCCCGGGAGAAATTATTACTGAGGAGAACTTAACCTATATTCAAACAAATATTGAAGCAGGCCTCCCTGTCCAAGGACCTGAGGATTATGAGTTAAAATTCCTACGTGTCATTAAAGAACACAGAGCAATTCGCTAACAGCAAAAAAAGAAAGCATGCAAAATCTGCATGCTTTTTTCATATTTTTTAATAAGGATTAATTCTCTTCGTGATTACATTCACAGTGGTCGCATGTTGAATAAAGTGTTGTAACCTTCTCGTATTCAAAGTGCTCAATTGTCTCGCTGCAGTTTTGACAGATGATTGTACCCATTATTCAAAGCCCCTTTCGAAAAGTAGATTTTTCCTTCGATGAAAACGTTTTATGATATGTTATTTATATAATAGTATGTCACATTTAATTAGTCAATGGTTAATTGTGTAACATTATTAATTTTTTATTTGTTTTTATGATCCCATATTAAAGAATGTATACATGTATCACAAACAATATGAAGTTGTAAGTCTTATCGATTAAATGCTAGAATAGAAGTGAATTTACATAGAATAAGAGATAAATACCGAATACTTACTGGAGTAGGAGTGAAAAGTTTGGAAAACGCATACATAAAACTTGTTACTAATTCAAATGCACAACATATTTCACTTGATGATGTCAAAGACCTCTTTAACTATTACAAAGAAATCACTGGTAAAACAGGCACACAGCTTAATTGGGATTACGATAACGCTGCATTTCCCTACCAAATAAAAGAAGTGAATCATGAAAAGAATTGGTTTTACTTAAAATCTGATCATCAAAAATACAAGGGCATCATAGTAGGTGTGGGTCAGGAGAATATCGTAAGCGAAACTGGTGAAAACACAGATCAAAGCTATATCCAAGTCACTCTTCCCGAAATTTCAACTGCAGGAGACAAAGGCAAAGCAAATGAATTTTGTAAGTTTTTAGCAAAAAAACTGGAAGGTGAATTACATTTATTCAATGGACGGATTATGTACTTTTACAAACGAAAATAGGTAAAATAAAAATAGACCATATCGGTTAGATGTGGTCTATTTTTACGTAAGGAACCAAAACACCCTTTCAAACGAGAAAAAACAAAAAAATGAGATAGCTGTTATCAGTATGGATCCTTTTCGCGTCAAACCGATTTTCGTTGCGATTACGAAAGCGACATAACAAAAAATAATCAATAATACGCCTCTCGCAAGTAGGCTATCAGATCCTGACAACCATGTCACTAAAGAAAAAGTACTCCAAATTAAAACCTGGATCAACCCAATTACATATACCCTCATTAGAAAACTCTCCTTTATTTACAATAAGAGAACATAAACTAAGAAAGCAGTTTCTCAAGTTGCAACGTCTTTTTACCCCATTTGGCGCGAGCATAAGCTTGTCTTCTATAAATTTCTATTTACTATATTAATTAATATGCACAGTTAGATGGTAGTATTTTTCATTTATGTAACAAATCGATTACATCGGAAAGAATTTTTCGAATACATGATAAAATAAACTGGAATGAAAAAATAGGTGTTTTGTATTAGTTTTATTAGCTGTAAAGACCTATACATTTAACTATTTTATGGAAGAGTGATTATAAAAATGAAAGCATATACTCTAATCATACTTTCTTTTTTTATACTTTCCTCGTGTTCTTCGTACAAGGCGCAGCCGCTTATACCGGAAACCGATGAAAAGCAAATTATCTTTTTTTCGGATGAGGATAATCTTCGTAATGAAAGCAGCTACTATGATGCTTTATTAGAACTTAAAAATAAATTTCCGACTGAAATTGAAAACATGAAAGTTGTTTCTTCTGACGAAAATAGACTTTATACGAAATACCAGATTGAGAAATATCCATCTTTATTAGTCGTCCAGGAAGATAAAATTCTTCAAAAAATTGAAGGGAATGTGGACAAAGACGAAATCATCACCCCTCTAGAAAGCATACTATCCTCTTCTACAACTTCCAATAACTAGATAACAAAAAAAGTTCAAAAAAATCGCCCCTAAAATGGGGCGATTTTCATTCTATTCATTATTTTACAATATGAATTGGAGTTCCTAAAGCAACTTCTGCTGCTTCCATTGTAATTTCACCAAGTGTTGGATGAGCATGAATAGTCATAGCGATATCCTCAGCTGTCATTCCAGCTTCAACAGCTAGACCTAATTCTGAAATAATATCTGACGCACTTTCACCAGCTACCTGAGCACCGATTAGAAGTCCATCTTCTTTACGAGTAATGAGCTTCACGAAACCATCAGTTGCTTCAAGAGCAAGGGCACGACCGTTTGCAGCATATGGGAACTTAGCTGCTACAATTTCAATTCCTTCATCTTTAGCTTGCTGCTCAGTGTAACCAACAGTTGCAAGTTCAGGTTCAGAGAACACAACTCCAGGAATTCCTAAGTAGTCAATTTCAGATGGGTGACCAGCGATTGCTTCTGCTGCAATTTTACCTTCATAAGATGCTTTGTGTGCTAATTGAGGTCCTGGAACAATATCACCGATTGCGAATATATTACTTACGCTAGTACGGCATTGTTTATCAATCTCAATTACGCCTCTTTCATTCATTTTAACACCAGCAAGCTCTAAACCAAGCTCATCAGTATTAGGACGACGTCCAACCATTACGAATACATAATCTGCATCAATTGATTGTTCTTCACCTTTTGATTCATACTTCACTGTTACACCAGTATCTGTTTCTTCTACACCCTTAGCTAATGCTTTTGTGATGATTTCTGCACCTTTTTTCTTTAGGTTCTTCTTCACAAGTGTAGTCATTTGCTTTTCAAAACCAAGAAGGATGTCATCTGCTCCTTCTAAGATCGTTACTTGTGTTCCAAAGTTTGCATAAGCGCCACCAAGTTCAATACCGATAACACCGCCACCGATAATAACGATTTTTTCTGGTACTTCTTTAAGCCCTAATGCACCTGTTGAATCAAGTACACGTTTTGAATATTTAAAAGTTGGTATCTCGATTGGACGAGATCCTGTTGCAATGATTGCATTTTTGAAATTGTAAGTTTGTGCAGAGTTTTCACTCATCACACGTAAAGAGTTTCCATCAACGAAATATGCTTCGCCTTTAACAACATCAACTTTGTTACCTTTAAGAAGTCCGGCAACTCCACCAGTTAACTTTTTAACAACACCATCTTTAAATGCTTGAACTTTTGAAAAATCCAGTGTAACATTTTCAGCTTTGATTCCCATTGAATCAGAATGTTTAGCTGTGTCAAAACGGTGTCCTGCGGAGATCAATGCCTTAGATGGGATACATCCAACATTAAGACAAACACCACCAACTGTGTCTTTTTCTACAATGGTAACTTTTTGTCCTAGTTGTGCCGCACGAATAGCTGCAACATACCCACCAGGTCCAGCACCAATGACTATTGTGTCTGTTTCAATCGGGAAATCTCCTACTACCATGTTGAATTACGCCTCCATTAATAATAATTGTGGATCATTTAACAAACGTTTGATTTGGTTGAGTGCGTTTTGTGCAGTAGCACCATCAATCATACGGTGGTCAAAGCTTAATGATAAAGCAAGAACTGGAGCTACAACAATTTCACCATTTTTAACAACCGGCTTCTCAGCAATTCGTCCTACTCCTAAGATAGCAACCTCAGGGTGATTAATTACTGGAGTGAACCATTGTCCACCAGCAGAACCAATATTACTGATTGTACATGAAGCACCTTTCATTTCATCTGGTGCAAGCTTACCGTCACGAGCTTTACCTGCTAATTCATTGATTTCATTTGAGATATTGAAGATAGATTTACGATCCGCATCTTTGACAACTGGAACAAGTAGACCTTTTTCTGTATCTGCAGCAATACCAATATTGAAGTAGTGCTTATGAATAATTTCGTTAGTAGCATCATCAAGTGATGTATTTAACGCAGGGAAATCACGTAACGCTGCTGTTAAAGCTTTAACGATATATGGTAGATATGTTAACTTAATACCTTTTTCAGCTGCAACAGCTTTAAATTTCTTACGGTGTGCAACCAACTCTGTCACATCTACTTCGTCCATTAATGTAACGTGAGGAGCAGTATGTTTTGAGTTTACCATTGCCTTTGCAATTGCCTTACGGATTCCACTCATCTTTTCACGAGTCTCTGGATATGTGCCAGCAGGAATTGGTTGTTTTGCAGGAGCTTTTTCTGCTTCTTGAGTAGCCGTAGCTGGAGCCTCGGTTGCTTGTGTTTCTGCAGCAACTGGTGCACCGCCAGAAATAAACGCATCAATATCCGACTTCATTATTCTACCATTATCACCGCTACCTGCAACCTTTTTGATATCCACGCCTTTTTCACGTGCATATTTACGAACAGAAGGCATTGCGATAACACGACGGTTTTCATCAACTTCTGCAGCAGGTGCATTTACTTCCGGTGCAGTCGCTGTAGCTTGCTCAGCTTGAGCTTCTTCTTTAGGAGCTTCCTCAGATTCACTACCTTTAAATTGAAGGTCTTCATATCCAGGAGCATCAAATTTAATAAGTGTATCTCCTACAATTGCAACAGTACCTTCTTCAACTAGTACTTCAAGTACTTTTCCTTTTACAGGAGAAGGAATTTCTACTACTGCTTTATCATTTTGAACCTCACAAAGAACATCGTCCTCATTTACTTCATCGCCTGGTTTTACAAACCATTTTACGATTTCACCCTCATGGATACCTTCACCGATATCTGGCAACTTAAATTCAAATGCCACGGTTTTCGCCTCCTACAAAATTAATTTCATGATTCTCCCTTTCGTAAAAAAGAGAGATCTTTTCTGAATAAAGTTAAATATGCCCTGGTGTACGGCTATACATATGATGTAATCATTCTTCTCTCGTACACCAAAGGCTGTTTATTAATAAGGGATATTATTCCCTTGTCTAATTAGAAGTTCAATACTTTCTTAGCTGTTTCCAATACATCCTTGAAGTTTGGTAACCAAACTGATTCTGCTTGTGAGAATGGATATACAGTATCAGGTGCAGTTACTCGTAATACTGGTGCTTCTAAGCTTAAAATGGCACGATCGTTAATTTCAGCTACTACGTTTGCTGCAATACCAGCTTGTTTTTGAGCTTCTTGAACAACGATTGCGCGTCCTGTTTTTTCAACAGAAGCAATGATTGTTGGAATATCTAATGGGCTAACAGTACGTAGGTCAATAACCTCTGCAGAAACGCCCTCTTTTTCTAATTCAGTTGCAGCTTTCAAGCACTCATGTACCATTGCACCATACGAAATCATAGTAAGATCAGTACCTTCGCGCTTCACTTCAGCTTTTCCAAGCTCAATTGTGTATTCACCTTCAGGAACTTCCTGACGGAATGAACGATAAAGCTTCATGTGCTCAAGGAATACAACTGGGTCATTATCACGAATGGAAGCAATTAAAAGTCCTTTTGCATCAAATGGTGTAGATGGAATAACAACCTTCACACCAGGCTGTTGAGCAATTAAACCTTCTAAGCTATCTGCGTGAAGTTCTGGAGTATGTACCCCTCCACCAAATGGTGAACGAATCGTTACAGGAGCAGTGTAACGACCACCTGAACGATAACGCATACGAGCTAATTGACCACTAATTGAATCCATTACTTCGTATACAAATCCGAAGAATTGGATTTCTGGTACTGGACGGTAGCCTTGTAAGCTTAAACCAACTGCAAGTCCACCAATACCTGATTCAGCAAGTGGTGTATCAAACACGCGATCTTCACCGAATTCAGCCTGAAGACCTTCAGTAGCACGGAACACGCCGCCGTTAACTCCAACGTCTTCACCGAAAACTAAGACATCTGGGTTATTTTTTAATTCTGTGCGTAACGCATCAGTGATTGCTTGAATCATAGTCATTTGCGCCATGGCTTACTTCGACTCCTTCGCTTTATAGATTTCCATTTGCTCCTCTAAATTTTGAGGAAGCTCTTCGAACATATGTGAAATAAGGTCAGTAACCTTTTGCTTTGGTGTTTCGTCAGCTTTTTTGATTGCGTTCTTGATGTCTTCTTTTGCTTCTTCAATGACTTGGTTTTCAATTTCTTCGTTCCAAATTCCTTTTCCTTCAAGATACTTACGGAAACGAACAAGTGGATCTTTCTTTTCCCATTCATTGTCAAGCTCTGAAGTACGATATCTAGTTGGGTCATCCCCAGCCATTGTATGTGGACCATAACGGTAAGTCATAGTCTCAATTAATGTTGGACCATCACCATTAACTGCGCGCTCACGAGCTTCTTTAACAGCTACATAAACAGCTAGTGGATCCATTCCATCAACTTGAATTCCAGGAATACCAGCTGCTACAGCTTTTTGAGCTAAAGTATGTGCCGCTGATTGTTTCTCAACAGGTGTAGAAATTGCAAAACGGTTGTTTTGAACCACAAATATTGCAGGTGCTTTGAATGCTCCAGCAAAGTTAATTCCTTCATAGAAATCACCCTGTGAAGTTCCACCGTCACCAGTATAAGTAATCGCAACTGATTTCTTACCGCGTTTTTTCATTCCCAATGCTACACCAGCACATTGTATGTATTGTGCGCCAATGATAATTTGTGGAGAAATTACATTTACTCCTTCAGGCATTTGGTTCCCATGGAAATGTCCACGTGAGAATAAGAATGCTTGGTATAATGGTAATCCATGCCAAACGATTTGAGGTACATCACGGTAACCTGGTAAAATGAAATCTTCTTTTTCTAAAGCATATTGAGATGCAAGTTGAGATGCTTCTTGACCAGCAGTAGGTGCATAGAAACCTAAGCGCCCTTGACGGTTTAATGAAATAGAGCGTTGGTCAAGGATTCGTGTATAGACCATTCTTCTCATTAATTCTTTTAATTGATCATCACTTAAATCAGGAACAGCAGCTTTATTTACCACTTCTCCTTCTTCATTTAAGATCTGAAACATAGGAAAGTTTTCAGCAACCTTATTCAGTTGCCCTTGTAAATCAAAGACATTCGCTTTAACAGCCATCTTCTTCTCGCTTCCTTTCTTACCCTATTTTCTTATTCGAATGCGCCTTTGTGCCTAACACCAAGGTGCTGCAACTTTATTATGGTGAAAAACCATTTATAAAGTTATGAATGATACAAAACATACAGCATTAGGTTACCCAAAAATATATCTTTTCAAAGACATTTTTTATCCGAATGGACATGGTCTTTAGATGTAATGACTTTCAGTAATGCTCGAAAAGGATATTCTGTTTCCTAAATGAAGCTGTATTAATTATTTTGGTAAAGCAATTAATACAACTGCTCTTTATCCATTTCCAAGTTTACAACAATGTAAGAGAGTCGTCAAATTGTTTGTTTACTGTTTTATCTCTTGTCCACAAAAAAATATATTTTGGGATTATTATCCATTTTTAAAAACTGTACCAGTACACATTTGTCATCTGTATCATAAAAAATGAAATTCCCACCTTAAAATTCTAAAAACGCCCTAAGAAAAAGGACTACCAACATTGGTAGCCCTTTCACACAGTATCTTATTCTTTCTCTTTAAAAACAACCTCTAGTCCTGCATTTTTATAAAATGAAACCTTTGTGTTGTTGTATTGGTCAGTGAGTTTATTAAAAGCCTCATTTGCCGCAACCACCTTTTCATAGGTCTCATTAATGAGATTGATTTGTTGCTCTAGCTCATCTAATGTCAATTCTTCATTTTGAAACATTTCATATAATTTTTTATCATATCCAATGGCTTCTGTATAAGATGAGTACAATTCCTCATAGCTCTCATACCGCTGATTCATAACCGAAACTAAATCATCTGCTTCTTCCTTAACACTTTCTTCCTTTATCTCAGAAATAAAAGAATCCACTTTTTGAAACTCTTTTTTAGATGCCTTGATGCTTTCATGTTCATTGTTAATTCTTGTTTCACGTTCAGACACAATACCTAGAGCTTCTTTAGATAACGTAACAATTTGATCAAATTCTTTCATTCCCAATGTTAAAATTTCATCATAAAGCTCTTTTTCTCTTTTCTCTAATTCGACTAATGGTTCTTGTTGTTCTTCAAAGTCCTTCTCAACTGTGACAACTTTTTCTAAGGCCTCATAAATTTGTTCTTCAGGTGATGGTCCATTTACACATCCCATTAAGAGAAAAATCATACAAAGTAAAACAAATGACAATTTAAACGTTTTATTTTTCACGATCTGTTCCCCCTTAGCTACTTACAATATACTATATAATAATAGGTTTTCATAACATAAATTTTGGGTTTGCATATATTTTAATTATATTTAGTCGCGAAAGCTTTAGAACAAGGTTGTCCTCTTCTTTTTTATTTCAAAATCCTAAGACCTTTGTTAAACTAATACTACAAAAAGCATCAAGAGCAGGAAGTGATTACAATGATTACAATGGATAATATAATCCGTGAAGGACACCCAACATTGCGTCAAATCGCAAAAGAAGTGGCTTTACCTCCATCACCTGATGACCGAAAAATTTTGGAAGAACTACTCCAATATGTAAAAAACAGTCAGGACCCAGAAATGGCAGAAAAATATGGCTTAAGACCTGGAATTGGGCTTGCAGCACCACAAATTAATGTGTCAAAGCGTATGATTGCCGTACATTTAAGAGAAGATGAAGTGCTTTATAGCATTGCTTTGTTCAATCCAAAGATTATCAGTCATTCAGTTAAAAAGAGTTATTTAACAGCCGGTGAGGGCTGCTTATCCGTTGACCGTGCTGTACCAGGCTATGTTCCCCGTTACGCAAAAATTAAGGTCAAAGGAACTAGTTTAGATGGCGAAGAAATTATTGTAGAGCTTAAAGGTCTTCCAGCCATTTGTTTTCAACATGAGATTGATCATTTAAATGGTGTTATGTTTTATGATCATATTAATATGGAAAATCCTTTTGCAGAACCAGAAAATGCAATTCCAATTGAACGTTAATTTGAAGTATCGATATGCCAAGCATGTCGATGTTTTTTTGTTCACTTCCAGTATTTTTCCATGATAAACATCCTTTTTTTCCACATACTAAAGACAAACTTTAAAACCATCGCATCGTTTTTGAAATGTTTAAAGTCTGAGAAAAAAGGAGATGATAGTCATGCTTAAAAAGTTACGGAAAAAATTAATAAAGCAATGGCAGGATTTATTAAAAAGGAAGTCAATTGCGTAATTCATAAAGGCTATTTTCGTAAACTTTGTTGTTTTTGGATATGATTGTGCGAAGGGACACAGTAATTAATGACCTTCCTGTGATTTCAGCGGATGGTACGAGACTCCTGCGGGAATAGCGAGCCAAGCGAGACCCCGCAGTGAAGCGAGGAGGCTTGCGGATCGCCCGCGGAAAGCGAGTACCAGGAGCGGAAATCACCCTACGTTTTAAAAGCAACAATCTTTTAGAAATGAGTCTTCATTAAAGAGAAAGACAATAGAGCCCTTCGTGTTTCGGAGGGCTTGTTATGTACTACAATTAATATTAATGATATAATATATTTTTAGGTGTACGGTGGATTAAATCTTCGATTTCCAATTAGTTTTATTCGAAAATTCATAGTCTTTCCCCCTAAGCTACATCCTCTATTTACCTATCAGGTATACATTTGATAAGAAATATTTAGGAAAAGAAAGAAAAAACATGAAAATCATGTTATATTTTTATATAATAGAAAAAGTTACTCTAACTTTCGGAAATTAAGGAGAGATTTGGCAATGATATTTAAAGTTTACTACCAAGAAGATGCTTATGAAGTTCCTGTAAGAGAAAATACAAAAACAATGTTTATTGAAGCAGAATCACAAGTTGAGGTTCGCCAAAAATTAAAGGAACGGAAAATTAACATTGAATATATTCAACGGGTGGAAGGGGCCTTTCTTGAATATGAAAAACTAAATGAAGATTATAAAGTATTGGAGATTTGATGAATGATGAAATTTGTTAAGAACGATCAAACAGCTGTTTTCGCCTTAGGTGGACTTGGGGAAATCGGTAAAAACACTTATGGCGTGCAGTTCCAGGATGAAATTATCCTGATCGATGCTGGAATTAAGTTTCCAGAGGACGAGCTGTTGGGAATCGACTATGTGATTCCTGATTACAGCTATCTTGTTAAGAACGAAGAAAAGATTAAGGGTTTATTTATTACTCATGGTCATGAAGACCATATTGGAGGTATTCCTTATTTACTACGTGAAATAAATATACCCATATATGGTGGAAAGCTTGCCCTCGGTTTAATTCGAAACAAATTAGAAGAGCACGGGCTACTCCGTCAGGCAAAGCTAATCGAGATTAAAGAGGATGACATCATAAAGTTCCGTAAAACATCGGTTACTTTTTTCAGAACAACTCATAGTATTCCTGACTCTTACGGGATTGTGGTAAAAACTCCTCCTGGACAAATCGTACATACAGGAGATTTCAAGTTTGACTTCACACCTGTCGGGGAACCTGCAAACCTCCAAAAAATGGCGGAAATAGGTAAGGATGGGGTTCTATGTTTACTGTCTGATAGTACGAATGCGGAGATTCCTAATTTCACGATGTCTGAAAGACGTGTGGGCGAAAGTATTCAAGATATTTTTCGTAAGGTTGATGGTCGGATCATTTTTGCGACTTTCGCATCCAATATTCATCGTCTTCAACAAGTGGTTGAAGCTGCGGTTAAAAACGACCGAAAAATTGCGGTTTTCGGAAGAAGTATGGAATCGGCAATCACAATTGGGTACGATCTCGGTTATATCCAATGCCCAAAAGACACTTTTGTAGATGCAAACCAAATCAACCGCCTTCCTGCTAATAAAGTGGTTATTCTATGTACAGGAAGTCAAGGTGAACCAATGGCAGCCCTTTCAAGAATTGCAAATGGTACTCACCGACAAATTCAAATCAATCCTGGGGATACAGTTGTATTTTCATCCTCCCCTATTCCTGGAAATACATTGAGTGTTAGTCGTATCATTAATATGCTTTATCGTGCAGGAGCCGATGTGATTCATGGACCGCTTAGCGACATCCATACATCCGGACACGGAGGGCAGGAAGAGCAAAAATTAATGCTTCGTCTCATGCAACCAAAATACTTTATGCCAATTCACGGCGAATATCGTATGCAAATCATGCATGCAAAATCCGCTGTAGATTGTGGTGTATTTAAGGAAAATTGCTTCATTATGGATAATGGTGAAGTTCTTGCGCTAAGCGAGAATGAAGCGTCTGTAGCTGGTAAAATCCCTTCAGGCAATGTGTATATAGATGGTAGTGGAATCGGTGATATTGGTAACATCGTTTTACGCGACCGCCGCATCCTTTCTGAAGAAGGTCTTGTTATTGTTGTGGTAAGTATTAATATGAAAGACTTTAAGATTGCAGCAGGTCCTGATTTAATTTCTCGTGGATTTGTGTACATGCGTGAATCTGGAGATTTAATCAATGATGCGCAAAGCTTGATATCTAAGCATTTAAACAAAGTAATGGAGCGCCGTACAACACAATGGTCTGAGATTAAAAATGAAATCACAGATACTCTTGCTCCTTTCCTATATGAAAAGACAAAACGCCGTCCGATGATATTACCAATCATTATGGAAGTTTAATTCGTTTTCATGTACCCTTATATTCAATGTTGATCTCCCACTGAGGTATCCTCAGTGGGTTTTTAAATAAAAAAAACGCCTCAAATGAGACGTTTATTCTTCGATTAAGTTTTTTTCGAAACGACTGATGTCTGTATCAGCTCCGATAATGATTAAAATATCTCCTTTATGAATTTGTTCGGTTGCTTGAGGAGAAACAATAATATCCCTTCCTCTTTTCATCGCTACGATGGTTACCCCATAGTTTGCACGAACATCTAATTCAATTAAAGATTTCCCATCAATTTTCTGCCCTGCAACAATTTCAATAATGCTATGCTCATCTGAAAGCTCTAAATAATCTAGTACATTATTTGAAATGATATTATGAGCAATTCGTTTCCCCATATCACGTTCTGGGTGGACAATTCGATCTGCACCAATTTTACTTAAGATTTTCTCATGGTAATCGTTTTGTGCCTTTACCCAAATTTGTTTAACCCCTAATTCTTTTAGGATAATGGTAGTTAATATACTTGCCTTTAAGTTATCCCCGATTGCCACAATGACAAGGTCAAAATTACGAATCCCAATGCTTTTGAGGACAGTTTCATCGGTGGAATCCCCTACAACCGCATGAGAGGCGATTGTTGAATACTCGTTCACTTTATCTTCATCAATGTCCATGGCCATAACTTCCATGCCTTCTTCACTTAATGCCCGGCATATACTTCCTCCGAAACGCCCTAGGCCAATGACCGCAAATTCCTTTTTATTCACTACTATTCCCCCATCAATTTGATGATACCATTGATTGTAACATAATTATTTACTATTGTGGAAGCACCATATATTCCTTCCCTTATCCACAAGTTAAAAAAATGAAAGGACAATTTTTATCGTCCTTTCATTCTTTTGTTTATATTGCTTCAAGCATCTTAAATTGCGCCTTGACTAAACCGAAATATTCTCCTTGTTGTTTCATAAGTTCGTCATGGTTTCCTTGTTCAATAATTTCGCCATGGTCTAATACAAAAATATTGTCAGCTTCACGAATCGTTGAAAGTCTATGGGCGATAATAATTGCCGTCCGATCCTTTAATAGTTGCTTCAGAGCCTGTTGGATTTTCACCTCAGTTTCTGTATCGATACTAGCTGTAGCTTCATCTAGTATTAATATTTTCGGATCTGCTAGAAGTGCTCGGGCAAAAGATAATAATTGTCGTTCACCCACTGATAAGATATTTCCTCTCTCCTCAACTTCTGTATCATACCCATTAATAAGCTTCTCAATAAACTGATGAGCTCCCACTGCTTTTGCAGCTTCGATAACCTCTTCATCGGTTGCATCTGGTCGACCAAAGCGAATATTATCTTTAATTGTACCTGAAAAAATAAATGTATCCTGAAGTACAACACTTATTTGGGAACGAACACTTTGAAGCGATAGTTCTTTAATATCAATTCCATCAATTCGAACTTCCCCGCTTGTCGCATCGTAAAAACGGCTTATTAAATTGGCTATTGTTGTTTTACCCGATCCGGTATGTCCTACTAGAGCAACTGTTTGACCCGCTTCCATCGTTAAAGAAATACCTTTTAACGCTTTTCGGCTATCGTCATATGAAAATTCAACATTATTAAATTCAACCTTTCCTTTCATATCGGTTAGGTGAATCGCATTTTCTTTTTCACCAACGATTGGCTTTTCATCGATAAATTCAAAAATGCGTTCAGATGAAGCCATCCCTACTAATAGTTGATTATACACTTGACCTAAACGAGAAATCGGCTCCCAGAACATCCCTAAGTAAAAGGCAAAAGAAACGAAAACCCCAACAGTTAATCCATTGTCCTGAATCAACATTGCCCCAAACCAAATGAGAATCGCTGTTCCAACCGCATTCGTCATTTCAACAAACGGACGGAACATTGCGTTTTTCTGAGTTGCCATTCTCCAACTTTCAAAGTTTTCATTGTTAATACCATCAAAGAATTCTATATTTTCTCTTTCCTGCGTAAACGCTTGTGTTACCCGTATCCCCTGAATACTTTCATTCAAATGGGAGTTAAGCATAGATTGTTTTATCCGCACTGTCTGCCATGATCTTCTAATATTTCTTCTTAATTTTGTTGTGATTAAGACCATCAAAGGTAGAATAATCAAGATAGCCAGTGTAAGTTTTGGACTTAATCCAAAAAGAATAAAAATAACACCAAATAAAAGAACAAAGTCCATTAATAGATTGATAACCCCATTGGTGAATAATTCTTGAAGGGAATTTACATCATTAAGGATTCGCACTAATATAGAACCCGCTGATCGCTTGTCAAAAAAGCGGTGTGAAAGTCCTTGGACATGTGTAAAGAGATGTTTTCGTAAATCGTAAATGATATTTTGACCTAACATATTCGTCCATTTAATTCTATAAATATTGGCTACATAATTGATTGCATATAAGCCAGTAATCGTCACAACTAAGATAATTAATAAATTCGTATCTTTATTTGCAATTGCATGGTCGATTGTATACTTACCGATTAAAATCGGGGCAATTAACCTTACCGCAGTTGTAAGTAATACCATGATAATAGCGAGTGGTAATAAAGTCTTAGAATATGGTTTCATATACGCTAGTAATCGAAGCATTTGCTTCCAGTTAAACGGTTTTTCAATTACTGTATCGCTTGAATAATGGAAGCGATGTTTTATATCTTGTTTTTCTTCCTGGGACATTTCATCTCACCTACCTATCCGACTTGTGACTCTAGGACCACTTTTTGATCCTTATATTGAATTTCATAAATACGTTGATATGGTCCCTCATTTTTCAATAATTCTTCGTGTGTTCCACGTTCCACGATGACCCCATTATCTAATACTAAAATTTCATCAGCATGTTTCAAAGAAGAGATTCGATGAGCAATGATAAAGGTTGTGCGTCCTTTCATAACTTCCTTTAAGTCTTGCTGTATCTTGAATTCTGTTTCCATATCGACCGCACTTGTGGCATCATCTAGAATCAAAATACTTGGATCAATGCAAATGGAACGAGCAATTGCAATCCGTTGCTTTTGTCCTCCTGATAATCCCATACCGCGTTCACCTAACATCGTATCATAACCATTTGGTAGCTCCATGATGAACTCATGTGCTTGTGCTCGTTTTGCTGCATCAATAATTTCTTCCATGGATGCATTCGGCTTTCCATAGGCAATATTAGCACGGATTGTTGACGAGAATAAGAACGATTCTTGCATTACAAAACCAATATTACTTCGTAAGGTGTGAATGGAATAATCGGTTATATTTCTACCATCAATTAATACTTGCCCCTGTACCGGTTCATAAAATCTCGTCATCAGCTGAGTAATACTTGTTTTTCCAGAGCCAGTAGCCCCAATTAAGCCAACTACCTTACCTGGTTCAGCTGTAAAGGAAATGGACTCAAGGGCTGTCTCATCATCCTCAGTGTATTTTAGGGTAACATCTTTAAATTCAACATGACCCTGTAATTTTTCTTGCGTGAGCACATCTTCACCGTCAACAATTTTCTCATCGACCTCAAGAATTTCTAAAAGGCGTTCTCCTGAAGCTTTTGCTTGGGAAAACATGTTGATAATAAATCCAAGGTTCATGATTGGATTAAGTAAATACCACACTAAACTAAAAAAGGCGACAAGTTCACCATGTGAAACTGCACCATCAATAACTAAATATCCTCCATATGAAAGAAGTGCAACGACACAGACATTACCGATAAACTCCATTAATGGGAAGAATTTCGCCCAAATCTTAGAAGTTGCAAGTGAAACATCGCGATATCCCTCGTTAGATTGATTAAATTTATTGATTTGAAACTCTTCACGTGATAATGATTTAACTGTATTTATTCCACTAATATTTTCTTGGACATTTGTATTCAAGCGCCCAAAGGTTTTTCGAACCTTTCGAAAAGCTGGGTGAACACGTTTGTCAAAGCGATAGACAACAATCGCTAAAAATGGCAATGCCATAATTGTTACGAAAGTGAGTGGAACAGAGTAGGAAAACATGACCATTAAGCTGAAGACAATTAAAAGTGTAAAGCGAAGTAATTCCGCAAATCCAAATGATAGGAAGAATCGAAACCCTTCAACATCTGCTGTTAAGCGTGACATGAGATCCCCTGTTTTCGCATTGTCATAGTAGCTAAACGATAATCGTTGAAGCTTTTCATATAATGCATTTCTTACCTTATATACAGTAGTTATTCCAAATAAATCCCCTAGATATTGGTTGAAATATGTAGCTACCCCCTTAATAACCATAATGGCAATGAAACCTAGAGCAAGATATGGTACAAGCTGATAGTTGCCTGCTCGGAAAACTTCATCAATGGTTAACTGAAGCACAATTGGATACACAACTGTAATTCCTGTCACAAAAATCATTGCAAATAATGACCAGAAAAAATACTTTCGATACGGCCAATAAAACCCCCTTAATTTCTTAAAGGTCTCCATTAAACTCCCCCCTTGCTGTTTACAAAAACATGAAGAAAATGTTAAAAAACTACGTAACATATAATATATCGGTTTTCGAAATAAATTACTAGTGTATTATCTGAAAATCTTAAATTTTTTCTATAAAGAGATAAAAAAACAAGACCAAGTCAAAAAATCTTGGTCTTGTTTGCTATTATTATTTTTGGTCTGCCTTCTTAAGTTTCCTCTAGAACACGATTAACACGTTTTGTTAGCATCTTCATTCCACTACCACCGGCTTGGAAGTGACGAAGCTTACCTTCTTTATCAAACACATAATAAGCAGGAACATATTGATTTTCAAATTTATCATTTAGTTTAAGCTCACTGTCAACGAAAATGGGCTGGGTGATGTTATGTTGTTGGGCTACTTGCTTGATTTCATCTAAATCAAGATCATTTTCAGATCTTGGCATGTGAACAGCAACAACATTTAATTTATCTTTATATTGGTCGCGGAATTCATTGACCTGCGGCATAGCTTCTTTACAAAGACCACAGCTGATTGACCAGAAATGAATGAGCGTAGGCTTATCACCAACTAGGTCAGACTTACTGACATCACCGTTAAACCAAGCCTTTGCACCTTCAAGCTCAGGCATTTGTTCACGTAATTTCATAGCTTATTTCCTCCAAACTTATGGAATAAAGGGCTTAACAGAATGTTAGTCCATGCTAACGGTACCCTTACACATTTAGTGTAGCTTGACCTGGTCTCCAGTTAGCTGGGCATAGTCCACCAGTTTGAAGAGCTTGGAGAACACGTAAAGTTTCGTCAACGTCACGACCGATGTTGTTGTGGTTTACGACTGAATACATCATTTCACCTTCTGGGCTGATGATGAAAAGACCACGAAGTGCAACACCTTCTTCTTCGATTAGAACGCCATATTCTTTAGAAACAGCGTGGTTCGTGTCAGCAGCTAATGGATAATTAAGATCACCTAAGCCATTGTCTTTACGGTCTGTGTGAATCCAAGCTAAGTGTGTGTGAATTGTATCAGTAGAAGCGCCAATAACAACTGCATCTAAATCATCAAACTCGTCAAAGCGATCAGACATTGCAGTGATTTCTGTTGGACAGACGAAAGTGAAATCCATTGGATAGAAGAATAATACAGTCCACTTGTCATTTTTCATATTTTCTTCAAGACTTACTTTACCAAATTCTTTGTTTGGCATAACAGCGTCCATTTCAAAACGCGGTGCTTGTTTACCTACCATACGTTCTGCCATATGTAAGACCTCCAACTATTTTTATAAGTAGATTGATAACGTCCATATCCATATCTTGTATAACCAAATAAGGCTTGGATTAAACATGATAAGTGTTAACAAAGAAACCGCTGTCGATTCAACCAATATGTTGTCGTATTTTAAAAATTAATTAATCTTAACAAGCTTTTTAAAATTACAAAAAACCTCATTAAAAAGACTAGGTGATGTACCTAGTCTTGTTTTCTTCTTCTATAATTGTCATTTACGCTTGTCCTAAACGACTCTCCACTTGCTGACAAACCTCATCAGCAGATAGGCCATTTGCTTCAATAACCGGACCTTTCATAACAGTATCAGCCATACCCATCACATTCGAATCTAAACCTGTAACAACGCAACAGTCACAGTTTTGTGCATCACTTTCCTGTTTTAACTGAACAACATCATAGCCTTTTTCTTGAAGAGCTTGCTGAACATTTGTTAGAGAGCCTTCAACTCCAATTTTCGCCATTAATCATCCACCTCCTCATATATGTAATTTGTCACAATCACACTGTGATTATTCTACACATATTTGAAGATTGCATTCATAGTAAGGGCAAATTTATAAAGTATCTACGTTTTCCTTGATCATTTCCACAAAGGCTTGAACCTGTTTAAGTTCAAATGCATAATCATAACCAACGAGCCATGTATCCCGTTTCATTGGTTCATTGTTTTCGTTCATTAACGGAATTTTATAGATATTTTTCGTTTCCTCATCATTTAAAGTGACTGACGGCAAGATCGCATAGCCAATTCCATTTAAAGTCATTTGTTTACATGTTTCAATTTGATCAACCACTATTGTTCGGCGTGGTGTTGACTGAAAGGTTCGATGCCACCATTCTTGAATTTCTTGATAATAGGTTGAGTCACTTTTAAATTGTATAAACGGCCGATCGGTTTCCCATACCTGTTCAATTTTTTGGATCTCTTTATCGACCATATACATGGTATCTGTTAATAAATGGTGTTTTGCACCCTTCCAGTCAGGTTTACCACGAATGATTCCTATATGTACAGTGTCATCATAAAGGTTTTTTAAAATTTCACTACTCCAGCCAGTAATTAACGAAATTTTTGCATGTGGATATTTATTTACATATTTCTTTAAAACCTTGGGAAGCCAATTTTGTCCGATGATGGATGCGCACGCAATTTTTAAAGTCCCATGCACTTCTTGATTTAATCCTTGAAGCTGCTCCCTTATTTTCTCCTCTTTTTCTACAACCTCTTTTGCAAAATCAATAATTTTTTCTCCCGCAGGTGTGGGCGTTAGCCCTTTCTGGGAACGAATAAAAATCTTTGTATTCCACGCTTTTTCAATCGTTTGAAGACGTTGAGATAGCGCTGGCTGTGTTACAAATAAACGCTCAGAAGCTTTTCGCATATTTAATTCAGATGATAGTACAACTAATAATTGAAATTCGGAAAATTGCACACTTGTTCCTCCCTGACTACAGGTATAAGTTTTACTTATAGTATAATTTATATAACGCTAAATTTCATTAATAACAGAAGAAAACCTCCATTTTCAATATGGAGGTTTTTGAAACTTTATTTGATTTTAAGTTGTTTATCCAATTGTTTTAAGATTGCACGACGGGTAAAAATACCCTCAAATACTAATTCATCATTTTCCACACATACAAATGGGTGATCAATGACTAAATGAAGACCTTTTAAAACATTGTCATTAAGGTTCAACCGTGGAATTTCCCTATTCATTACTTCTTCAACTTTCATTTTCTCTAGACGTTCAAATTCAATTCGTTCTAATCCAAGGATTGAGTCTAGGATATGAGTTGAGCTGATTAATCCGTGTAGTTTATATTTTGGATCTAATACTGGAACGGCGGTATAACCGGTTTTCGTAAGGACTAAAAGTGCGTGCTCTAGGTTATTTCCAATTTGAACGTGCGCAACTTTATCTGCAGGAATAAGCATGTTATTAATTGTTGTTTCAAACAAATTTTCACTTTGAAGACCAAACATGTAAGCCTCACAACCTCACATCGTAATTATTTTTCATATGTTCCCAGATTTCTATTATTCATGCTCCACCTCTATTTTACCATAATTTAATATGGATAACTTGTATTATTTTGCAACTGGGTATTATGAAAGGTTGCTAAAAAAAATGGTTCGGCAATGCGCCGAACCTTTACGGTGATGTTTTAGCTAATTAAATCAAAAATTTCGATTGCGATCATATCGATATTATCGAATTGATATGTTTTGGGTTTTTCCCCTTGCTGGTATACTTCAAGTTCAAAAGTACTTGTTTTGTTAAAATATTTTACACTGCACTTTCTTTCACCATTCACTTCAAAAAAACGTTGAGGTGGCTCCCCACCATTTGCATTTTCCTGAAGACTTATAAGGCGAGAAATAATTCCTTGCAACTGTGACATAAGTGCCTCTCCTTTCGTATGCATAAAGCCTATTTCATTTTAGGATTGAGCAATATCCATTCTTCTATCCACATTTTTCGAACGGAGCAATATTATCAGAATATTGTATTCAATACCTTTACATAACTACTATGTAACAATACAATAAAATTAGCTATGAAACAATAAAAAAGTGGGAGGAAAACATGTCAAATCTTACGCAACTAAATGAGCGAATATTTTTAATTGATGCACATGATTTGGGAAGAAAAGCACGAACTGGTTCTTACATAATAAAAGAGGGAAAAATTACAATAGTTGAAACGAGTGCAAGCCCATCCATCCCTTACATTTTAGAGGGGTTAAAAGAACTTGAAATCCACCCATATGAAGTTGAATATATTATTGTCACTCATATTCATTTAGACCATGCAGGAGGTGCTGGACTCCTCTTACAGCATTGCCCAAATGCAAAGGTGGTTGTTCATCCAAAAGGAGCTAGGCACTTAGCTGATCCCAGCCGTTTAATTGCAGGTGCCAGAGCGGTTTATGGAGAGGACTTTGATACGTTATTTAATCCAATTTTACCAATTCCTGAGGAAAAGCTTTTTGTGAAAGAAGATCAGGAAGAACTTACAATTGGATCAAATTGCACACTTGTTTTTTATGATTCACCAGGCCATGCTAATCATCATTTCAGCATTTTTGACCCTGTTAGTAACGGTATTTTTACTGGTGATACAATCGGTGTTTATTATCATGAGCTTGTAAAAGATGATATTGAACTCATTTTACCATCTACCACACCTAATCAATTCCGACCTGATGCCATGATAGAATCTGCTGAAAAAATAAAATCGCTAGGAGTTACAACTATTTATTTTGGTCATTATGGGATGACTACAAATGTGAATGAAGTATATAAACAACTCTCGTTTTGGTTACCTATTTTTGTTAATGCTGGGAAACAATCATTTGCTGAACATCCATCAGCAAGTCCAATTGAGCATAAAAAAAGAATCAAGGAACTGATTCTTAATGAGGTTACCTCCTATCTTGATGAACGGAATGTGCCAAGGAATCATGACGTATACGAAATAATTGGACTTGACCTTGATATATGTTCGATGGGAATTGTTGATTACCTCTTAAAAATAAAATAGAAATCCCATCTGGGATTTCTATTTTTTAGGATTTCAAAATATTCCATTGAAGCAGCCAGCTTGTAACGGGGTGCGATTGTCCATTTCAAGCAAGGAATAAATCGTCGTTTTATACGGATTCCAAGTTAGAAACGAAGTATCCGTTTTAGCCGCTTCATTTTTCTTTTCGGTAGCCTTTTTTACAGAAGGGGGCTCATCTTCCATAGCTAGTTCAGTAATCACCCAATTTGAATTCATTTTTTCAAGCGTGATGACTTCATAATGATCTTTATACGAAACTGGTCCTGAATCGGGAGCTTTGAATAATTCATAGACGTACATTTTATTTTTTTCCTGATCAAATAGAATTTTCGTTTCGTCTGTATAGGAATAAAACGGAACAAAGTATATTGCAAAATCGGAGCCATATACAATATAGCCCTCTTCTTCCTTGATCAAGTTCTCCTCTAAAAAGGTTGCTGCATAGTCCTCATGAAAATAAGGTGCGAGAATTTGCTCTACCTCATCATATGTACGAAATTCTAATGTCAGTGAAGATTGAGCTTGAAAGGCTTCTTGTAGAAGTGTAAACACTTGTTCTTTTGATAAAGGTTGATTTGATGATGCTGTAGCCGCTGGAACAGTAACGAGTCCGAGTAAACAAATGATTATGAGTAGTAGTACGATTCGCTTGTTCAAAATATCATCCCTTCCTTGCTAGTCTTTCATTGTACAAGTACCACCATTTTAACAATTTCTCTGTTTCTGGTGTGTATGAATCGTTCGTTAAATAGTTGCATATTTTGACACAATAAACGTTATACAAACAATTCATTCAATGACCAAGTGAAAAAAAGAAAGAATTTTGACAAGAATACTACATTCTAAAAAAAGACCACAAGTTTGTGATCTTTTTTAATCATTTATGAATCTATTAAAATGGATGCTGATTTAGCCACTGACCGCCATCCATCGTAATGCACTCCCCATTCACATAGGCTGCATGATCGGACAATAAAAAATAGGCGAGTTCTGCGATTTCTTCAGGTGTTCCTAATCGTCTTAATGGCACACTTCCAAGCGTTCGTTTTGCCGCTTCTTCTGATTCCCAAAGTTTTTCCGCTCCGCCTGTTCGTTCAATCGGCCCAGGTGCAATTGCATTCACACGAATTCCATATTTACTTCCCCATTCAACCGCAAGTGTACGCGTCATGGATAACACACCCGCTTTTGCTGCTGCAGAATGAATCACCCCCGCACCAGCACCCCAAGCATATGTAGCGACCATATTAATTATACTTCCCTTGATATTCTTTTCGATCCAATACTTTCCAACTGCCGAACTGCAATAAAATGTTCCATTTAATACAATATTGATGACAGCATTCCACCCATTCACCGATAGCTTTTCAGCAGGACATATAAAGTTCCCTGCAGCATTGTTTACAAGAAAATCAATCCGACCAAATGCTTCATTGGTTATCTTAACCATATGCTCGGCATGCTCCGGCTCCCTTACATCCATCTGAACAATAAGAACTTGGTCTGGAAAGGTTTCAATTTCTTTTTTCGTCTCTTCCAATTTCTCAAGAGTCCGCCCTGTAATAACAACAAACGCCCCGGCGCTAGCAAACCTCTTTGCCATATATTTTCCCATACCACTTGATGCCCCTGTAACAATTACAACTTTCCCCTTCATCCTATCCCCTCCAAAAAGTGAATGACTATTCATTTTTTATTATACCATTTTAACATGTGTAATACATATTTAAAAATTATTTGAATATGAATATGCTACACTAGTCTCATGACTTCAAATGATTTAATAGATAGGTTGGCGGTTAGGATGTCTAAGAAATATACAAGAAGACAATTTTTAAAAAGAGCATTAGCGACTACTTCAACAGCTATTATCGCTTCTTCAATCGGGTATGGCTATGCCCGCTATATTGAACCGAGGCAGCTAGAAGTTTCGAGTCACATCATCGAGCATCCTACCATTCCGAAAAAATTCGATCAAATAAAAATAGTTCAATTTAGTGATACACATGTTGGGCACTATTTTTCTTTGAAGCAATTGAATCATATAGTCGATAAAATAAATGATCTCAAACCTGACCTACTGTTCTTTACTGGTGATTTAATGGATGAGCCTAATAAATACGCTGCTACCAATCACCTTATTCCAATTCTTGAACGATTAGAAGCACCACTTGGAAAGTTTGCCATTTACGGGAACCATGACCATGGTGGCTTTGGTTCGGAAATATATAAAAAGCTGATGGCTCAAACTGGTTTTACCCTTTTAATGAATAGCTCGGAGGAAATTTTTGTAGAGGAGTCTAAGATTACAATTGTTGGGCTAGATGATGTCATGCTTGGTCGCCCTAATTTTGAACAAGCCTTTAAGAATGTGGATTCTTCTAGTTTTACTATTTTGCTTGCGCATGAGCCGGATATTGCCGAGCGCGCTGAAGAAGTGGGAGCACATATGCAACTATCGGGTCATAGTCATGGTGGCCAAATCCAAATTCCATTTTTCGGTCCACTGATTACCCCTCCACTTGGTAGCATCTACGTTGAAGGAGATCATCTAATTGGGCCTACTAACATGTTCCTATATGTCAATCGCGGACTTGGAACAACAAGATTGCCACTACGTTTTCTTGCAAAACCCGAAATCTCTATTTTTACATTAGTTGCTACCTAGCAAAAAGAGGATGTCACTCTGACATCCTCTTTTCATTCCTCTATTTATTTTTTAGATAATGTTCAACCATTTCAGCCTCTGGAATGGGTTTACTAAAGAAATAGCCTTGTACCTTATGACAGCCCATTATTTTGAAAAAATCTACCTGTTGTTCTACTTCTACTCCCTCTGCAATAACAGAAAGACCAAGGCTTTGTGCTAAGTGAATAATTGTTGTTGTAATCGCTGCATCCTTCTCATCACGAAGCACATCCTTAACAAAGGATTGGTCAATTTTAAGCGTATCAATTGGAAGTTTCTTAATATAACTTAATGAGGAATAACCTGTTCCGAAGTCATCTACCGAAATACGCACACCAATCTCTTTTAATTCTGCGAGTGTTTGCAACGTCCTCTTTGGATCCTGCATAGCCCCTTCTGTAAGCTCAAATTCAAGGCATCCTGGATAGATTTGATTTTGTTCGATATTTTGTTGAATCATCGTCACTAATTCAGGTTGCTGGAATTGCTTCGGAGACAAATTGATTGAAATGGAAACAGATCCATACCCGCTCTCTTTCCATTGCTTTAGTTTCCGACATACCGTCTGAATAGTCCATTCTCCAATTGATAAAATAAGCCCTGTATCCTCTGCAATAGGAATAAATTCAGCTGGTGACACGAACCCGAGAACTGGATGCTTCCACCTTAATAGCGCCTCAAAGCTAGTCACTTTATCTGTACTAAGATCCAACTGTGGTTGGTAATAGACTTCAAGTTCATTTTTCTCAATTGCTTTTCTAAGTCCAGTCTCCAGTTGCATCAAGTGAGTCGTATGTTTTTGTAAATCGATGCTATAAAATTGATATAGTGACCTACCTAGTTCCTTTGCCCGATACAAGGCTGTATCAGCATTTTTTATTAGCGTATCGCCATCTCTTCCATCTGTTGGAAATATACTAATACCAATGCTAGCAGATATAAAAAACTCCTTGGATTCTAATCGGAAAGGCTTTTCAAAAGCCCTGTTCACGTTCTGAGCAAATTGCTCAGAAAGTTCTCTGGATGTGTTTGGTAGGATCATAATAAATTCGTCCCCACCTTGGCGGAACACTTTATAGCTCTTTTGACTTATAGATGCTAATCGTTTTCCAACTTCTTTTAATAAATGATCTCCAGAAACATGCCCCATTGAATCGTTAAAAAATTTAAAACGGTCAAGATCAATAAACATTAATGCTAGATTTTGATTAGTCATTTCTGCTATTTCTACTGCATTGTCTAAGTCCTTTTTTAACGAACTACGATTTGGCAACCCTGTAAGTGGATCATGATAAGCCATGTACGTTATCATTTCTTTATCGGCAACTCTAGCAGAAATATCACGTGTAACACTTACGATAAATGTAATATCACCATTATCATCAAAGATAGGCGTTAGAATAGATTCTCCATGAACGACTCTCTTGTCAGCTAAAACAACCACATCCTGAAAAGAGACCGGTTCTTTTTTCTCCATAACAGAATTGTATTGTTCATGCAGATGATCTGCAGTTTCAAATGGTAATACCTCGTGGAGTGTTTTCCCTAGACTGTCACTCGTTAATTTTGCGTGCCCCTTAGCTTCTTCATTTAAGAAAACATAGGAAAAGCTGCCGTTGTCTTCAACTTTCATGACGTATATTAAATCCTTGATATGCTTAAGGATAATTTCAAAGATGATTGCTTCAATTTTATCATCAAAACAATTATCTTTTAAGATGACATTATTCATTCTGTTCATGATACCATTCCCTATTTCGTGTAATATCTAAATCTTTCTGCATATATCGATAAAAACCTTTATTTTTCGAAGAAATATTTTAGTATATCAATTAATAATAAATGCTATGAATCGTATACATGCTATTGAATTTGTCAAAATTCACTACTACAAGTATAATAAAAGATAGAAAGGAGAGAAAGTATGAAAAAACAGGTAAATCAAACCCCGCTCGAACCAACTGTGGACAACCTTGCTCGTGCTATCTTTGTTGTGAATCGACACGCTAAAACAGCAACAAACCCTAAATTTTTATATTTACTTAAGCGAAAAGCATTAGAAAAGCTTATATTAGAAGGAAAAGCCAAAAAAAAAGGCCTTCATTTTTCCAGAAATCCGAAAAATAGCCAACAGCAATCCGACGTTTTAATTTCAGCAGGGGATTATTATTTTCACATGCCTCCTACAAAAGAAGACTTCTCACGCCTACCACACCTTGGAAAGTTGAATCAGACATATCGCAATCCAAAAACTCATCTATCACTTTCTCTAGCTAAAAGCCTTCTACAGCAATACGTTGGAATTGAAGAAAAAACGGAAAATAATCATTCACCACACAAACGAACCTACCAAAAACCCGTATTCAAAAAATTAGGAGAAAGTTATCGATAAGTCCATAGAAAAAACCAGGTGTATGTACCTGGTTTTTTAATAGAGGTAAGTTAAGGTGCGTTGATCGGCTAAATTTGTATCAATTGGGCATTCTTGCGCGTCTCTTCCATATTGCCATACCCATACATTTGCTTTGCATTTCGGTGACACTGGTCTAAAGTTGGGCGCATTTCGTTCCTTCGACACCCCGGGCTCAGGTTCAGCACTCCATAATATGGTTTGTACCGCAACCTGCTTATTTTTTCGAACAGCTTCACAATACGCATTGGAAAAATCGCCTTCGACTGGATCATGGTAAATACCTGGACGATAGCCAGTTGGGTATATGGACTCCACCCATCCCCGAATCCACGCTTCATCTACAGCAAAAAAGCGCTCGATATTGGCAAATAGAGCAACATTATTGGGAATACCGAGACGTCTTGCATTAAATACGGCATTACGTGCAGCGAGCTGTCCTTTTTCATAACTAGTCGCATCAGAAAAAACATTGTAAATCGGCAAGACCTTAATTCCACGATTTCGTAAAAATGAAATTTCTTCTCTTGTTAAGGCGTGTGAAACATTTGGCACTTCACTCAAATATCTCCCCCAAAATTTCGGGTTTCCAAATTTACTTTTCACACATGTATATAACTCTTCATCGGCTGTTGCCGCCGAATCCACTCCCCATACATATCTTGGCATTTTCACAACTCCTTAGTGCATACAAGATCGAACACTGAACTAAATATTTTCTGCATTTGCCCTGCCACTTATAGTGGAGGATGACTGCTGAATCAAATTATGCTTTCCATTTATGAATTAGTTGATTGTTTTCTCCTCTTGCAAAGATATCAATTCGATTACGGCTCCATGAGGCAGAGGATGGTTCGGAGGTTAACGTCCCACCAAGATCTTCCCACTCACTCCAGCTACTTCCGTCCCAATTTTTCATATACAGATGATTATCTGTTCCTTTTACAAATACATCTAGATTATTAGATTTTCTTGAAGATGCAGCAGGACTTGAGGTTAATTGACCACCAAGGTCTTCCCAATTGCTCCAGCTCGAGCCATCCCAATACTTATGAAATAAAGCTCGATTCTCTCCTCTAGCAAAGACATCGATGCGATTAGGTCCCCATGATACAGCACCAGGTGCTGACGTTAGAACACCGCCTAAATCCTCCCACTCACTCCATTCCGAGCCATCCCAATATTTATGATAAAGATGGCGGTCCGAACCTCTTCCAAATACATCTAGTCGATTCTCTCCCCATGATGCTACCGCTGGTGATGACGAGAGAACTCCTCCTAAATCTTCCCATTCACTCCATGAGGAACCGTCCCAATATTTATGAATTAAATGGTTATTATCACCGCGGGCAAAAACGTCGACTCGCCCTGGCCCCCATGACACGGCAGCTGGTGATGAAGTAAGAGATCCTCCGAGATCCTCCCAATCACTCCAACTTGACCCATTCCATATCCGGTGGTAGAGGACCCGATTTCTACCTCGTACATAGACGTCTAATTGGTTCCTACCTGGTACTGTAGCCGAAGGACCAGATGTTAAGTAACCCCCAAGGTCCTCCCAATCGCTCCAACTTTTTTCAGGAGAATAGCCAATATTTTCATACGTAAGTCGAATAATCGCCTTCATTATCCGTTGAAGTACCTGATCTGGAATACGATAGGGAGCAAGCACAACAAAGATCCAATTTGCTTGGTTCCGAAAAGCTCGATAAGTCTGATTTACCTTTTGATCTAAGGAACCTGAAAATTGATTTTGCGTCATAAGTGTAAACATAACAATTTGCATCGCAATATACTGAGACATTCTTCGGTTAACATTAAATTCTGCTAATTCATCATAATGGGGTTTTACACTTTTTCGTACTTCTTTCCACACATTTTGAAACTCTTCTGTTTGTCTTTTTTGATTTTCCGGTCTGTTAGGATTTATATAATAAGCTTGTTGGTAGCCATTTACGGGATAATATGGATAATAATATTGTGGAACTGTTCGGTTATACGGATTCATTTGATATCCACCATATGGTTGATTCATAGCAGGTACCTCCCTTTTATAAAAAGTCCTCATATCATACTATGATGTAAATTAGGAAAGTAACCCATTTTTTCATATTCTCTTGCACGTATCACAACGTTTTCCAATCTAACTAAGTTCTGACATATCTAAATTTTCTAAAAAATACTTTACTTTTTACCGTTTTCCCTTCATAATAGAAAGACAACTAGATGATGCAATAGTTTCCTAAAATAGCCAGAATCTAGTGGCGCTTATAAGTAAACCAACGTTTTTTTACAAATAAGCGAAAAATAAAAAGGAGTGATTACGTAATGGACCATTTTAACAAAGAGCAAAAAAATGAAGTAGTTGTTATATCTCAAACGCCTGATGAAGAAATGTATGAGAAAGTAGCAGAAATGGTTCTCATCCAATCACAGGCCTCCTTTAAGAAAAAGCAATTGCTTAAACAAATTGACGAATCACTAATTAATCGAGATGAATCATTATTTATGAAACTCACAAAACAATATAATATGTTACTGTCCCAACATCATTTTTTACAATAAACAATAGGCTAGTGCAAAATGCACTAGCCATTTCTTTTGAAAAAAACGGTGTAGCCCTGAGCGCTACACCGTTTCGTTTGTCCGTGGAAGCTTTATTTTAAAGGTTGTGCCTTCGTTTTCTTTACTATCTACCGTAATTTCTCCATTATGGTTTTCGATAATATTATAGCTTACCATTAGCCCAAGGCCTGTTCCCTTATCTTTCGTTGTATAAAAAGGCTCCCCAATTCTATCAAGGATAGACTTTGGAATTCCACACCCCTCATCAATAAATAAGATATAGATGGAGTCATTTGTAACCCTTGTGCGAATATTGATTGTTCCGCCGTTTTCCATCGCATCTATAGCATTCTTAATAAGATTGATGAACACTTGCTTAATCTGATTCTCATCACAGGTAATAATCGAATTTTGATTCACAAAATCAATATTGATTTGAATATTTTGGAGAATGGCCTGTGTCTCTAGAAGTGTCACAACATCACGCAAAATTGTCCGGATATCCTTATTTTTGAATTTTATTTCAGACGGCTTCGCCAATAACAAAAGCTCACTTAAAATCAATTCAATTCGATTTAATTCAGAAAAAATAATGTCAAAATAATTCTGTTTTCCTTGGATTTCATCATTAAACAATTGTAAAAATCCTTTGATTGCAGTTAATGGATTTCTAATTTCATGGGCAATTCCGGCAGCAAGCTGTCCGGCAATCGATAGTTTTTCAGATTTTATCATTAATTCTTCTGCTTTTATTCGGTCAGAAATATCACGAATAATGACTTGAACCGCTGCTTCCCCGAAATAAGTTGTTGGTATTCCAATTAGTTCTGTATAAATTTGCTTTCCTTGAAATGTATACCATGATTGTTTACTAAAATTAACTTCCTTCTTTTCAGAATTTACAATTCCGATAAATTCTCTGACTTGATCATGATTTTCTGGATGAAGAAAGGTATAAATATTTTTCCCTAACATTTCTGTATAGCTGTTAGCCCCAAACATTTTTACACCTGAGTCATTGATAAACACCCAGTTATTTTGATAAATCACAGCAATGGTATCAATTGAATTTTGAATAATTCGTTGGTAGCGTTCACGGCTTCTATGGATAATGTCGTGGAATGACTTACGTGATGAGATATCATGCAAAACGATATACTCATAGATCTCATCATGGATATAGATTGGAACTTCCTTCACTTCTAGATAGATTTTTTCGTTGTTTTGTTTCAACCATTTTTGTTCGATTATACCTAAACGAAAGCCACTCTGGAGCTGCTCAATTCGTTTACCCACCACTTCGTGGAATTCTTCGTCTATAAACTGATAAATTGCGTTCCCAATAACCTCATCAGGTTGTTGGATTTCTAATAAGGATGCTGCTTCCCTGTTCAAATACACAATTTGACCTAATTTTGCAATAATGATCGGAAATGGAGCTTCATCTATTAATATCGGTGCATCAACTAACCTAGTAATCGGGAAAGACTTATCCGGAAAAAGCGACGATAACAACGTATTAGAGCTGTTCTCCTCAAAAATGCAGTCATTTGTGGGATCCACTAACACGTTCATTTTTAAAAGTATTTCTTCATATTCGAAAGACGTGGTGTCAAAGATAGGCTCAACAATTGTTTCAAACCAGATAATATCATTATTTGTTTTCAACACTCTTAGTGCACAGGCTGATCGTTGTTGTTTATTGAAAAAATAACTTTCAAGCATGAAACGGTCATCTTTATGTATGATATTTTTAATTGAAGTTCCAATTAACATATCCTTTTTGTAGCCTAATATATCTTCACAGTTGCTAGAAATATAAAGAATTTGACCATTTACAGTCACTGTTAATATGAGATTAACAGATGAAGATGTTGCTGATACATGTTCCGGAGCACTTTGTGAATTTCCTGTTCTCATCTATTGAACCCCCACCTCTCTATCGCTTATTTTGGTCGTAATGGCTAATCATGTATATGAATTTAGAAGTATTCTTTTATGTACTTTTGGTAGGTGTAACCATTTTTTTACTATACTATTACATTAAGTTAGGGGCTTATTCATATCCATAGGTAGAAAGACCTGTTTTAATGTTATTATAAAGAAAATTCAGCAAAATTCCCAATGTTTTTTGGAGATGGTCAAAATGCAAAAATCTAAGCGTGAAGTGACCTAGATTTACGTTTATTTATGATTGATGGCGTAAAAAAATTCGACAAGTACATATACTTGTCGAATTTAGTAGATGGGAATTAAAGTCCACCTTCGTATTTTCCATCGTTTTTAGACGCCTTTTCTTTCTTCGCTTTTTTCTTGTGTGCTTTGTTTGCAGCAGCACTACCCATCTCTTTCCCGAATTCCGTATCCGTTACAGCCGAATCGAATCCTTTTTTGTTCTTTTGTTCGGGATCATTCTTTTTATTTCGTTTTGCCATAAGAAAGTGCACCTCCTTAGAGATTATCATCATTATTTTCTTCTCCAAGAGGTTTTCTATACTAAAATAGGCATGTGGTTGGACATTTTATGTAATGCCAAATGTATTTTAGCTGCAATTTTGATAACAGCTCCCACGAACCTTTATTCCCAGAGCTTGAAGATGGCTTGTGTACCGCTGTTTTCTTCCCCTTTTTCGGCTAATTCGTCGTACATTTGTTTGGCAAGCTCTAGACCTGGTGTTTTCATTCCCATTGCTTCTGCCTCTTCAAGAGCGATTCCCATGTCTTTAATAAAATGCTTAATAAAGAAACCAGGTTCAAAATTGCCAGCAATCATGCGAGGAGCAAGGTTGCTTAGGGACCAACTTCCAGCGGCACCTGTTGAAATGCTTTTTAATACTGTTTCAGGATCAAGTCCAGATTTTTTCGCATAGACCATCGCTTCCGCAACACCAATCATATTTGATGCAATCGCAATTTGATTACACATTTTTGTATGTTGGCCAGAACCAGCTTGTCCTTGGTACACGATGTTTTGTCCCATTATTTCAAGAAGTGGCTTGCATGCTTCAAATACATCGTGATCGCCACCTACCATTATGGCCAGTCTTGCTTTTTTTGCACCGACATCTCCACCTGAGACAGGGGCGTCTAAGGAATACATGCTTTTTTGTTTTGCAGCCTCATATATTTTAATTGCTAAAGAAGGAGTCGAGGTTGTCATATCAATAAAATAAGTTCCCTCGTTTGCATGTGCCAAAAGCCCGTTTTCACCTAGGTAGACCTCCTCCACATCATATGGATATCCTACCATTGTAATGACGATATTTGCTTCTTGAGCGACTTCTGCTACTGACTGCTTCCAAACGGCGCCTTGTTCAACAAGTTCAAGTGCTTTTTCCTTCGTACGTGTATAGACGAGAACCTTATATCCTTTTGAGAGGATATGGCCAGCCATGCTTTTCCCCATGACACCTGTTCCAATAAATCCAATTACCGTGTTTTGATGTAAGACATTTTTATGTACCATTAGTTAAACTCCCTCATTTTTTTATTTTCATCATATCATATTTTAAAATATACCAAGACTGAAAAAAAAATCTAGGAAAATTGGGGATTTGTACCTTACATACTCTGTGCATTTTCCATAGGATATAACAAACAGATACATGGAGGTGTTCTAAATGAGTGGTGGAGTAGGATATGGAACAGGTTTTGCTTTGCTTGTCGTATTGTTCATTTTATTGGTTATAGTAGGATCTGCTTATGTAGGATGGTAATTCTTTAAGTAAATTAAAGGTTAATTATAAAATAGAAAGGGAGATGTGTTATGGGATTTGGATACGGATACCCAGGATATGGTTACGGTGGATGTGGCTACGGTTATGGAGGCTACGGCTTCCGCGGAGGCTTTGCGTTGATTGTTGTACTATTTATCCTTCTAATCATCGTTGGAGCTGCTTGGTGCTAAGAACACCATTACCAATAAGAAAGCCAGCAACTATTGATGGTTGCTGGCCTTCTTCATGTCATTTTTCTTCAAGTAGATCCTGAAACTTTTTCATTTCCTTATCAACTTTTGGCTTTATATGATAAGGATTTTTCGGTTGGGCCATGTTTTCGGGGTTCACATCAGATCTAATTCCTATTTTATTTCCTGCCATATCATCATTGATAATTCCCTCATATTTCCCATCAAAATGTGGGTCACGTGCATGATAATCTCGATCATTGTCTGGCATAGATAATACCTCCTTATCATTAAATTGGGTTATTTTTTCAAAAATATGTACTTTTTATTCAACAATAAGAAACAATAAGAACATGATGAAAGTTTAGAGGAGCGATGATAATGGGTGCAATTGATCGTGAAGGCTATCGGTTTGAAACAGAATTTAGTGTGATTAGTCAAAAAGGTGCGGTTCATGTATATCGTAATGGTGAATTTATCAAGGAATTGACTTTCTCTTTTACAGGAGAACAGCCCGAGCCTAGCTTAATTGAAGAAGTAGTAGATGAGTTTTTTGAAACGAACAAAAAATACAAATAATTTTCCTTCTCATTACACGATTTGTAACGTAAAATGTGTTTTGAGGTGAATAGCATGTTTCAAAAAGAAGTGTATGTGTTTGATAAAAACAATCCGAAAAAGTGCGTGATTCGAAATTATCGTGAAACAGATTTTGATGCCTTAATTCAAGTTCAACGGGAAAGCTTTCCCCCACCATTTCCTTCTGAATTATGGTGGAATCAAGAACAATTACATAATCATGTAACGTTATTTCCTGAAGGTGCTCTTTGCGTTGAAATGGATGGGAAAATTTGCGGGTCCATGACAGGACTAATTGTTCAGTTTGATCCTAGCCATCCGAAGCATACATGGGAAGAGATCACGGATAATGGCTATATACGAAATCATAGCCACAAGGGAAATACATTATATATTGTAGATATTTGTGTGAGTCCAGCATACCGAAAATATGGGCTAGGTAAATGGCTCATGCAATCGATGTATGAGGTTGTTGTGCATTTAAAGTTAGAACGATTATTAGGCGGTGGCCGAATTTCCGGGTACTCCAAACACGCCTTGGAATGGAGTGCGGAGAAATACATTGAAAAAGTAATGACAGGTGAATTAATAGACCCTGTGATAACCTTTCTCCTCCGTTGTGGACGTACGCCGCTCCAGTTAATTCAAAACTACCTCGAAGACGAAGAATCCTGTAATTATGGATTATTAATGGAGTGGAAAAACCCATTTCACGAGAAAAAACGAGCCTAATGAACTGACCTAGTGATTTGAGACAACAGAAAAAACACCTAAGCTACCTGTTTCCTATATTCAATTGGGGACAGGTAGTTTAATTTTGCCTGAAGTCGGATTTGATTGTAATAATAGATGAAATTCTCTACTTTTTCCACTACAATAGGATTTGTAAGGTACTCTCGTGGCTGAGAGTAGAATTCTTCCGACTTTAATGTGGAATGGAAGGATTCAATGACGGCGTTATCCAAGCAGTTGCCTTTCCGAGACATGCTTGTGATAATGCCTTTTTCTTTGGCTAAATTCTGGAATGCATAGGACGTATACTGTGCCCCTTGATCACTATGTAGTATTACTCCTTCTACGTTCTGATTCTTAACAGCGTCTCTTAAAGTGTCTAGTACAAGGGTTACATCTTGGTTCAAACTAATTCGGTAAGCAATTATCTCATTGTTGTAAAGGTCCATGATGCTCGAAAGGTACATCATTGATTGTCCAAATGGAAGATATGTTATATCTGTCACCCATTTTTCATTCGGCTTAGATGCTTTAAAATCACGCTCCAAACGATTAGGAACAACTATGTTGCTTTCACCTGCAAACTTTACTTTTCTCTTTGGTTTTACTCTACATTGGAGATTATATTTCTGCATTATTCTTTGTACAGTATTTCGGTTAACTTTTACATTATAATCTTTTTTAAGCCAAGCTTTAACAGTTCGATATCCAACTCGAAACTTATGATTATTACAAATTTCTATGATTTGAAGATCTAATTCTCTGATTTTACGGGCTCCTTGTTTTTTCCAGCGGTAATAGGTGGCACGTGGAACGCCTATATAATCACAAATGGTAGAAATGGTATATTTACTTTTTAATTCCTCCACAAGTTCTAAAACAACCTCTGGTACCAACTCCTTTCGATTTCCTTGTACTTTTTTAAAATTTCGAGGTGAATCTGCAAATGCTGGTTTTCTCTTCTTAGCTGCTCCATTTCGGTTAATTCCTCTGGGCCTTTCCCAAAGCTATACTGTTTGCCGATTGGTTGTGAAAAGCGATACATTTCCCCTTTTCTGTACCACATCATCCATATCCTTATCTGAGAGTCATTTACAATACCCAATTCCTCCATAATTTCACGATTCGAATATTGTCCTGACATTTTCATTTCAATTGCTTTCATTTTTGTCTCATATGAGTAAAAATTCTTAGTTCTCCCCATAAGAAAAACACCTCCTACATGTCATATTTATAAATACGACTTGAGGGGTGTTTTTTCCTTTGTCTCATTTAATTAGGTCTCTCCATAAGACTCGTTTTTTCTTTAGTTCATATAGTTTGCTTTAATAAACTCAACCACTTCTGCAGTTGTGCTCATGGATAAAATCTTTTCTTTATTGCTTGCAATTTCAACTTTTGAAAGCTTTTTAATTTGAGTACGTGCTGGTAATATGGATGTCGCACTCATACTAAATTCATCTAATCCAAGACCTAGAAGGATTGGAATCGCAATTGTGTCACCGGCCATTTCTCCACACATTCCTGCCCACTTGCCTTCTTTATGTGCTGCTTCAATAACCATTGAAACAAGGCGTAGGATTGAAGGTGAATATGGCTGATAAAGGTATGACACACGCTCATTCATTCGATCTGCAGCCATTGTGTATTGAATTAAATCATTTGTTCCAATACTAAAGAAGTCAACTTCTTTTGCAAACTGATCAGCTAATACAGCAGTAGACGGAATTTCAACCATGATACCAATTTCAATGGAATCAGAAACAGCTGTTCCACTTGCCACAAGCTTTTCTTTTTCTTCCATTAAAATGGCTTTTGCTTGTCTAAACTCATCAAGTGTAGCGATCATTGGGAACATAATCTTTAGGTTACCAAATGTACTTGCACGAAGTAATGCACGTAGCTGTGTACGGAAAATATCTTGTTCCTCTAAGCAAAGACGAATCGCTCTAAAGCCAAGAAATGGATTAAGTTCTTTTGGTAAATTCAAATATGGAAGTTCTTTGTCTCCACCAATGTCTAGTGTACGAACGACAACAGGCTTGCCTTCCATTTTTTCAAGCACAGTTTTATATGCATCGAACTGCTCTTCTTCAGTAGGAAGCTGGTCACGACCCATGTATAAAAATTCTGTACGATAAAGTCCGATTGCTTCTCCACCGTTTTCAAGAACACCTTTCACATCTTCTGGAGTTCCGATATTAGCCGCAAGTTCAACATGCTCGCCATCACTTGTAACGGTTTTTTCATTTTTTAATTTAGCCCATTCAGCCTTTTGAGCTTCATATTGTTCTTTCTTTTGACGGTACTGGGCTAAAACCTCTTCAGATGGATCAACGATAACATCACCATCAAGCCCATCGACAATCACCATAACCCCATTTTGAATAGTTGAGGTAACAGCCTTTGTTCCAACAACAGCCGGAATTTCCATCGATCTTGCCATGATAGCAGAATGAGAGGTACGACCTCCAATATCAGTTGTGAATCCTTTTACATATTTACGATTTAATTGAGCAGTATCTGATGGAGTTAAGTCTTCCGCGATAATGATTACTTCTTCTGAGATCATACTTGGATTCGAGATTGTAACTCCTAGCAAATGCGCAAGTACACGTTTTGTGACATCACGAATATCAGCAGCACGTTCTGCCATATATTCATTATCCATGCCTTCAAACATTGTAATGAACATGTTTGCAACTTCTTGCAATGCAAATTCAGCATTTACACTATCAGAACTGATTTTATCTGTAATCGGATTAAGGAGCTCTGGGTCACTTAATACGAGTAGGTGAGCGGAAAAGATGGCTGCTTTGTCTTCCCCAAGTTCTTCATTTGCACGATTTTTAATCACTTCTAATTCATCTTTTGATTGATTGATTGCGTCCTCAAATCGTTTTATTTCAGCATCTTTATCACTGATTGTTTGTTTTTCAACTGTTAAATCAGGATGCTCTAACCTAAAGCTTTTTGCAATAGCAATTCCAGCAGAAGCAGCAATACCTTTAATCATACTAGACATTATTCACCAAGTCCTTCATTCGCCATGATTTCTGTTAAAGTAGCGATCGCTTCTGCCTCGTCAGAACCTTGAGCAACGATTTTCACTTCAGCACCTTGGCCAATCCCAAGAGACATAACTCCCATAATAGATTTAAGGTTAACAGACTTTCCGTTATACTCTAATTGAATATCCGAATTATATTTACTAGCTGCCTGTACTAATACTGTCGCTGGGCGCGCATGAATTCCTGATTCACTTGTAACTTTAAATGTTTTTTCTGCCATGGATTATTTCCCCTTTTCAATTATTTAAGAATCAAAATGATTACTTGTAGTATTTGTTCGTTTTCGATAGATATGTAAAGAAAGAGTCGCATGTATGTGCCACGTCAAAAAAATGAAAAGGCACGAGAAAGACAATAAAACACTAGGAGAAGATATAACCCTTCCCTTATAGCATTTTCTATTTCTTTACTCATGCCTGATCGAATCAGTAACACGTAAATGCGAAATGTATGTAAAATGTAAATTTGAAAAATCGAATAATTAGCACTTTGCTTTACAATCTAACCACTTACAAAAGAAGTATAGCATAGACAACAAATTTTTTTCAACAATTTGCCCCATAATCCGACAACAATAAAAATTGAGAATCTTTTTCATTTACTAAATATATGATTTTACAAGTATGATTTTTTACAAAATCAAAATCTTAGGGATACCAGTCCTTAACGTTTATCATGTATAATAAGCAAATATTGTATTTTATTTACATACTATAGTTGGAGGTGTTTTCATTGATCAAACTAATTGTGAGTGACTTAGACGGAACACTATTACAGGAAAATAATACAGTTAAATCTGAGGACGCCGAAGCCTTAAAACAGGCATTACAAGAAGGACTTCAAATCAGTATTGCGACAGGTAGAATGGATACTGAAATAAAAGAAGTATTAAAATCGATTGGGCAGAAATTTCATCGAATTAGTCAAAATGGTGCTTTTGCATCGACGATTGATGAGAATTCTATTTTTTCTCGTACTTTTACAACAGAAATAGCTGAAAATATTTATAAAAGAGTATTAGACCCTAAATTCGTTACGATTGTTTGTAGCTTTGATACAAATTTCACACACGAAAGCAATGAGTATGTGGATGATATTCAAAAAAGAATGTTCCACCCCATCATCATTGACCCAGAAATCGGTTCGAAATTTAGCGATGTCAAACCATCAAAGATTACATTGATCGGCTTAGAAAATGAAATTTTTGACATGTATGAAAAGCTTTCAAATGAATTTAAGGATATGATTGATTTATTCATTTCTGAAAAACATGTTCTAGATATCATGCCTAAGGAAATCAGTAAAGGAAATGCGATTAAAAAGCTACTAAATGAGATTTCTTTAAAACCCGAGGAAATGGCCTGTATCGGAGATTCTTTTAATGATATCCCCATGTTTCGTATAACGCCTTATAGCTTTGTGATGTCTACAGCACATGATGATGTAAAAAAAGAAGCGAATTACGAGGTTGAATCAGTTGCTGAAGCAGTTGAGATGATTTTAAAACAAAATAGTAAACAATTGGTTTGATCGAAAAAAAGAACCTGAATGGAACGTCAGGTTCTTTTTCACTTTTGCTTTTTTACGTTTTTTATTTTTGCTTTTATTTTTTTCGCCATTTCCTCGCAAGCCGCGTTTTCATCATCATTCAGTTCATCGTCTCCATATCTTACTCTTTCGTAGAGTTCAACAAGACGAGAATCAAGGATTTGGTTTCGCATTAGCCATTCTGTCACACTTTCATAATGATAGCGTCCTAGATTGTTCTGAGCTGAAAGGACCTCCAATTCAAGAATAAGCCTTCTAACCTTGGCCTGTGGCGTTTGTCTTCTCGGCCTTCTCCACTTTGAAACAGGTACCGAAATCCCTTCAGTGATTGTTGCATATTGATAGCCATCTCCCACCACAGCTGCCTCTTTTACAAATCTCTTTCTAGCTAATAAGAAGAGGATCACCGCTAAAATGAGCATCCCTAAAATCGATAAATAAAACCAGATATCAAAACTTCCTAGCATTTCTAATAACGGATTTTTCTTTTCCGTTTCGTCCCAGTTTAAGGAACCAACACTTTCACCACGAGACCCTCTAAATGAATCAATATCTTCAACTGCATCAAAAAGCGGCTTTGAGACCCAATACATGCCAGTCCCAATAATCGTTGAAACAAAGGACAAACCCTTCACAAAAAGAAATGGAAAAATGACCGCAACACCAATTGCACCTACAAAAAGACCACTAAATAAACCGAAAACAGACCATGAGCCTTTTTTCGAGGCCATATCTTTCATGACAAGTGAACTCGTACTTACACTGTTTAAGATTTTACCTATCATGAAGAACATCAATTGCGTCACAAGTAAATACAACACAAGATCACTATGGATATACCCTTGAACTTTTGCCGCAAAATACGTGAGTCCACCAAAAAGCAAGCTACCATTTAAGATAAATCCTTCAGTCAGCTTCGGATTTTTATGAAAATGAACAATCATTCGGTAACAAACGATAGCCGCAAGAACTAGACTCTGACCAAAAGACATTCCGATTTCACTGCCAACAAGAGCAAGCAATGGAACAACCACCATAATAAATACATACGGAGTGTTTGATTTCATCAGCGATAACAAGAACGCAATCACCAATGCTCCAACACCTGTAATAAATAGAAATGGTAGAATTGGTGGCAGCTGCTCTGTGTGAATATATAACAACATGAATAAAATATAGAGAAGGATCACTTCCATTACGTATTGGTAGGACTTAAGTAAAGATTGACTAAATCGCAAATGAATCCCCCCTCTTCACTGAAGAGGAAGCTTTCTGTAAATAAATCGCATCCTCATTTTCGATTACCTTAAAACAATCGACACCCTTTCTTGCAAGGCTTCGTAAAATCAACTGCTCATTTTCTTCCATTTCTCCTAACACAATCATATAAGGTGATAGTTGCTGTTGTCTTGTAATGGCATGAATCATGTAATGAAACGGAATTGTCACACTATGCTTACTGAGCCTCGCAATCAATTCGAGTGATTTTGCTAAATGCTCCTTCCCTACTCCAAGAGGCAGATGGATATATGGTGTTTTACCGGCTCTTCTCACATTGACAAAAATCTCAAAAGGAATATTTTTTACGGTTGCTGTTTCGAGCAAAAACGTTAACCCGCTTAAATATTGCTCCAGTTTTCGTTCACGAACATTGATAATAATCGTCCATGAAAACTGAGCCGTTTTATCAAATAGTTTTGTTTGTAATTGATTTGTACGTGCGCTCGCCTTCCAGTGAACTCTATTAAATGGATCAGTAGGTACATAACTCCTCGTCCCAACAATCGCTGTCATGTCTTCAAAAAACGAATTTCGGATTGGGTACTCCCCTTGATTTTTCGGAACGATTTTTTCAATTCCCCCTACTGTTTCAGGTGAAGAATAAATAATCGTTTCAAAGCTAACCGGCTTCAAAAAGTGAAGATACGCCTCACCAAAGCCAAATAAATGTGGAATTCTTATCTCAAGTGTACGAATTTTCGCAACTCCCCTTTGCTTCCCTTCAAATGGAAGTTTTGTCGTAAAGGCCTGACGTCCGAAAAGAGTAAGGGGTAGAGTTAGTTCAATCTGTTCCGTTTCTAGTACTTTTCTTTCATTCTTAAAACCGACAACATGATCGATCGTCATCCGAATGTGACCATTAAAGATTGGTAATCGTCCCTCTTGTCTTAATGTAAGAGAAAAATCACTCTCTTCACCTTTAAAGAGTTTGACAGTTTCTTTATCAACAGAAACCGTTATTTTATTTCCAACATGCTTTAAGTAATATTTGTTTAGAAAGACAAATAAAAGGAATAGTACCCCAACAAACACAAGTAAAAAAACCTGGGAAAGGATCCCCACTACTATAAATGTGGAAGAAAGAAACATCATGTAGGACATTTCATTTCCAATTGATATTTGCCGTTGCCAGTTCATTACTTAACAGCTCCAGCTTCTACCGGAACGGAAACTGTTGAAAGCAACTCCTGAACGATTTGGCGATTCGTCTTCTTCAATGATCCCTCCATCGTAAGTACAAGTCGGTGTGCTATCACATATGGAGCCATAAACTTAATATCCTCTGGAGTCACAAACATACGTCCTTCTAAATACGCCTTACCTTGGGCAGCTTTCATCAACGCTAGTGTCCCCCTTGGGCTTACTCCAACTTCGACATCTGCATGCTTTCTAGTGGCATGAACGATTCGTAATAAATAATCCTCAACTTCATCAGAAAGTCTTACTTGCCCGACTTCAGCTTGCATGGCTTGAATCTCTTCTTTTGTAAGAACCTCAAAAATTTCCTCGATCGGGTTGCTTTGTCGATACGTCCTCATGATTTGCCTTTCCTCTTCAAAGCTTGGATAGCCAAGATCAATTTGTACAAAGAATCGGTCCATTTGGGCCTCTGGAAGTGGAAAAGTTCCCTGTTGTGACTCGATTGGGTTTTGTGTTGCGATTACGACAAATGGTGAAGGTAGTTTTAATGTTTCCCCATCAATCGTTACCTGTCGTTCCTCCATGACCTCTAGCAAACTTGATTGCGTCCTTGGAGTCGCACGGTTAATCTCATCAGCTAAGAGGATATTGGTCATAACCGGACCTGGACGAAGCTGAAATTCTTGCTCCTTCGGGTTAAAAAATTGAATCCCGGTAATATCACTTGGAAGCACATCTGGAGTAAATTGAATGCGCTTAAAATTTCCACTAATCGATTTTGCAAAACTTTTCGCAAGCATTGTCTTGCCTGTTCCAGGAACACTCTCTAGTAAAATATGACCTTTATTAATGAGAGAATTTAGGACTAACTCAATCACATCATCCTTTCCGATGATAACTTTCCCAATATTCTCTTTGATTTTTAACACATTCTCTTTTACAGACATAAGCGCCCCCCGTATTCACTAAAATATGTAATTCTATGATAATTTAAATTTATCAAAAATATAGATATATTCCAACATAATTATTCTGCAGTGCTTGGAATTTATTAAAAAAAGAGAGTCATGAACTCTCCTTCTAACAAACGATAAATAAAAACAGACAGACCCACAAAATTCCCTATGGTCTGTCTGTTTTATTTTAGTTATCCTTTTGTAATCTCGATGATATTTTCTTCAGAGAGATTAATATTTCCTTGCTTTTTATGAACAATCTTTTCTCCTTCTGCAAGGTTTGTAAATACGATTGGAGTAATAATTGAGGTTGCATTTTCCTTAATATAATCTAAATCAACTTTTAAAAGCTGTTGGCCTTTTTCGACCTTATCATTTTCACTCACAAATAGTTCAAAGCCTTGTCCTTTTAGACTAACCGTATCAATCCCAACATGAATAAGAATTTCACGACCTGAATCAGATAGAATACCAATCGCATGTTTTGTTGGAAACACGTTGATAATTTTTCCATTAACAGGTGAAGCAATTACACCTTCTGATGGAATAATTGCAAAGCCATCACCCATCATTTTACCAGAAAATACGGCATCAGGAACTTCAGTAATTGGTTTTAATTCACCTTTAATTGGTGAAACAAATTGATCTTCACCCTGATGTTCATTACCCAATATATCTGTTTCCATTTCTTCAGTCCGGCCCGTTTCTACTTCACGGGGCTTTTTCCCGCTCATAACATCTTGCATTTGACTTTTAATGATTTCAGAGCGTGGACCAAAGATTGCCTGAATATTATTTCCAACTTCAAGCACACCAGCCGCTCCTAGTTTTTTCAACTCATCCTTATCAACATTCTTAATATCATTTACAGAAACACGAAGTCGAGTAATACACGCATCTAGATGGGCAATATTTTCTTGTCCGCCCATTGCATGTAGGATGTTAAAAGCGAGATCTCCAGCCTTCCCTTCCTTATCCTCTTCACCTTTTGCTACTTCACGTCCAGGTGTCATGAGATTAAATTTACTAATTGCAAAACGGAAGATAACATAGTAGATAACTGCAAAAACAAGACCTACTAATATCGCAATCCACCAAGGCTCTCTACCAGGCAATATACCAAATAAGAAAAAGTCAATTCCTCCACCTGAGAAGGTATAGCCTATATTAACACTCAAAGCTGTCATTAAAACAAAAGATAATCCATCCAAGACTGCGTGAATTAAGAATAGAATTGGAGACACAAACATAAATGAAAATTCAAGTGGCTCTGTGATACCTGTTAAAAACGATGTTAGGGCACCTGAACCTAATAAACCGGCTACAAGTTTTTTATTTTCTGGACGTGCAGCATGATACATCGCAAGTGCAGCAGCCGGTAAACCAAACATCATAATTGGAAATTCACCAGCCATAAAGTTACCAGCCGTAATATCTACCCCATCTTTCAATTGGGCAAAGAAGATTGTCATATCTCCCCTAACAACTTGACCAGCTGATGTTGTATAAGAACCAAATTCGTACCAAAACGGCGCATGGAAAATATGATGTAATCCAAACGGGATCAGCAATCTTTTTATTAATCCGAAGAAAAACACAGCAAAATACGAACCTTCTTCTATTAGCCATAGAGAAGCACTATTCATTGCTTCTTGCACTGGTGGCCAAATGATTAATAATAAAAGACCAGCTATAAAAGAAAATGCGGCTGTTGCAATCGGAACAAATCGTTTACCTGCAAAGAAACCAAGAAATGAAGGCATCTCAATATCATGAAAACGATTGTAGGCAAAAGCAGCAATAAGACCCACAATAATTCCTCCAAATACACCTGTTTGCAATGTTGGAATTCCTAAAACGGACGCAAATGCGGGGTTATCAGAAAGCATTTCAGGAGTTACTCCCCGCCATGAACTCATTACCTGATTTAGAACTAAATAACCAACTAAAGCAGCAAGTGCTGCTGCACCATCACCAGCTAAGCCAATCGCTACCCCAACCGCAAAGATAAGGGCTAGATTACTAAAGACAATTCCACCTGCATCCTCCATCACTGATGCGGCGAGTTGAATCCAATCAACTTCCAGGAACGGAAGATATTGCAGCATTGTTTCTTGTTGCATAGCATTTCCTATCCCCAGTAATAGACCTGCTGCTGGTAATAGCGCTACAGGTAGCATCAGCGCTTTACCGATCTTTTGCAGGACCCCAAAAACCTGTTTAAACATTTAAAAACCCCCGATATTTTTTCATTCTCATTAAGAATTTCCAAAAAAATAAAAAAAGACATGAGTAAGAAAGAATAATCAAAAGAAGCCGAACGGATACTATCTCCGAAAAAAGGAAAGTATATCCTGTTAAACTTCATTTAATCATTCTCTTTACTCATGCCTGATCGAATCAGTGACACGTCAAAAACAATGTGTGCTATTTAATTTTCTTCTGAAGTCTTTGCAGATGCATCGTAATATAGACAGCTTCAGCGTCAAAAACTGGCTTCTTCAATGTTTGCTGCATAATCTTAATGAGTTTCCATGAGAGATTATAGCATATGGGATATTCTTCTTTCAAGAGAGTAGTGATTATTTCAGGTTCTTCTACCTTCTCACCAGCTTTTACCCGTTCAATTGCAAACCTTAAATGCCGTACAAGTCTCATATAATCAATGCTGTTTTTATCAATTACTATTTTCAACTGTTCTTCAACCGTCTGCACCAACTTTGTCACAAGTTGAGAATGCATATTTACTTCCGATAATTCTTTATTGGTAATTGCACTGTGTATGTGGAGGGCAATAAACCCTGCTTCTCCCTCGGGTAAGTGTATATTACTTTCTTTCCTAAATAAGTCCATAACTTCTTTGGCTATTCCGTATTCCCTAGGATACAATGCTTGCGTTTCTATTAAAAAAGGATTACGGATTTCCATCCCCTGTGAAACCCGAGCGACAGTAAACATCAAGTGGTCGGTCAAGGCCACATGGATATGCTCATTCAACGACGAATCCGTTCTGCTTTTAATTAACTCTATAGCCGAAATAATTACTCTCTGTAAATCATCCTCTAAATATGGCAGAAGCTTAATATAGTTTTTTTGTTCTTTTTCATTCTTTAGGACAAACAGCTTTTCCACACCCGCATCATCCAACACATCATGTTTCTTTCGGTTAAAGCCGATGCCCTTCCCTATAATAACGACCTCCCCATAGTCGGAGTGATCTGCAATAATTACATTATTATTAAGAGCTTTAGATATGATAATATCAGACATCATAATTCCCCACTTTTTTACTTTACATACCCTTCATATCCTAGCTGAATAACTAGTAGAAATCAATAATTTAAGCTCAATGAGCTCTTCTTTTACGTATGTCTAATGGGTAAAGTAATCGTTACTTTAGTCCCAAATCCAACCTTACTTTTAATGTTGAATGTCCCTTGATGGTCTTGAATAATCTTATTACTCATCGTGAGACCAAGTCCCATTCCTTTTTCTTTTAATGTAAAAAATGGCTCTCCTATTTTTTCAAGTCGTTCTTCCGGAATTCCGACGCCAGTGTCAATGACTTCAATTTTTACTTTATCATTATCCACCTTCGTACGAATTCTTATTTTCCCTCCGGTAGGCATTGCATCAATTGAATTTTTAATGACATTGACAAATACTTGAATGAGTTCGTTTTTATCTCCATAAAGAATCGCTCCGGCAGCCTGGCTTTCAACTCTTACTTCCACATTATGAAGGATTGCTTCGTGTGAGGTGAGCTTGATCAGATAATCAATAAGGTCGCTTACTTTAAATTCCTTTAGAATTTTACTTTGTGGTTTGGAAAACACAAGTAACTCACTGACAATTTGATTAATTCTGTCAAGCTCTGAGAGGATGATATCTGATATTTGTGAGTTTGACTCATTTTTTTCCTTTTGGAATTGGACGAAGCCTTTAATCGTTGTTAGAGGATTTCGTATTTCATGCGCAATTCCAGCAGCCAATTCACCTACGACAGAGAGTTTCTCCCTTCTCCTGGCAAGCTCTTCAGCAACCTTCACGTTTGATACATCCCTTCCTATAGTAACAAGGCCCGCTCTCTTTCCCTCTTCAAATAAAGGCACACGAATAACATCAAAGGTTTTATGTTCTCCACTTGGGATCATGATGGTTTGCTCATAACGAGTCTCCATCCCCTTTATCCATGTTTCTTCATCTAATTGGATATTTTGAATCAGATATTCCTCAAAATCTGGATACATCTGTGCAATTTCTATATCCGTTTTATTTTTAAACATTTCAGTTTGGAGGCTGAAGAGATCCTTTGCATACCGATTGACACGAATCCACCGACCTTGTCCATCTTTAAAACAGACGAAATCGGGCATCGCATTGATTAGTGTCGTCAATTCATTTTGCTCTTCCAAAGCCTTAATATAGGCATCGTGTTTCTTAATGATAAGATGAATGAGAACCGTTGTAAAAATGACAAAGACGAGCCCTTTCCCAATCTGAAAATAGTTCACATTGACGGATGGAAATTTATCTAAGAGATATTCGGAAAACGTAATCCAAAACAGGCTTGCCAAAAAATAGATGAGCCACAATCGCTTTTTAAAAACTTCTTTAAACATGACAAGCACCCCGTAACCATTTGACAAAAATTTCAATTTGCTGTATAGTAATTATTTGCTCCCTTAAAACTTATAACATAATTATTTATATAAATAAAGATAGTTCGTTTTATCTTTTACATTTGAGAAAGACTTATTCACACTGGACCGGCTTCGGAGCCGAAAGGACGAAAGAGAGGTAGGGCTTTCGTTGTTTAAGATTTTCAAATCTACCGCGGCAATAAATAATATTATGAAAAGTGTATCACGCCCAAGACAAGAACCAACCGTAACGTGCGGTTGGTTCTTTTTCATAATTTATAGGTTGCACCGTGTAGGGTGATTGTTTTTCCATTGCTAGGTTCGATCCCAATCATGTAGGGCCGTTCCCCTCTTGGGTGAACTTCATTACAAAAATAGACTTCGATTGAGTCAAATTTTACTTTTACAGCTTCTTGTTCCGTACCAGGCAGTATCGTGTTTGAAACAGCCCCTTTGAATAAATCGGCCCATAGCTTTGCTGTTAATTCGGGTTCCTTCACAGAGTAACCAATATACGAAATGCGTTTCCTGTCCGGAATATACAAACCTTTCGTAACAAGGTCATTTTCCCTTACTCCATCCTCTTCTCCCCACTCAATAAAAAATGGCATGGGATGGGTGTTCTCAATAAACAGCATCGACCATTTAAGCAAAGTGCCGTCTGGTCGTTTTCGTGATCCAGGATATGGTCCGAGAGTTTTAACTCCTTTTTCGGTTAGCTGTGTTTGTACTTTTTTTATTGAAGATGTACGAAACGCAATTTGAGATAGTCCTTCCCCTAGCTGATAGTCTTTGTGAAGATGGTAACTAAAAGGATGACTACCTTCCCTTGTAACATCTAAGTTGTTGATTCCAATCCATTCAATATAAGCTACATTTTTAAAATAACATAATGTATTGTAGGTCCCCCAGATATCATGGTTTCCACCTTTTACAGGATGAAAACCCAGCAACTGAAAAGCTGCCATTGGGTCATGAGGGTCTTTCACATAATGAACAACATGGTCAAAACGAATCTCCAACACATCCACTCCAAACCCGGTTTTTATATTATTTTATCAAAAAAAGACCCATGAAGGGTCTTTTTACAAGAAATCTTATGCACCTAGTGATTGCGTTGGATTTGAATATGTTTCCTTATCAAGTTCGTTAGTAATTCTACTTGTAATGACACCGGCTGTCATACTGCCGCTTACGTTAAGAGCTGTACGCCCCATGTCAATTAAAGGTTCAACAGAAATCAATAAACCTGCTAATGCTACAGGTAAGTCGAGAGCTGATAAGACAAGGATGGCAGCAAATGTTGCTCCTCCACCAACACCCGCAACGCCAAATGAGCTAATTGCAACAATCACTACTACAGTTAAAATAAAGGATGGGTCCAATGGATTTATGCCAACTGTCGGAGCAATCATCACAGCAAGCATCGCTGGATATACGCCGGCACAACCGTTTTGTCCAATGGATAGCCCGAACGAACCAGCAAAGTTTGCAATCCCTTCGGAAACACCTAAATCATTTGTTTGTGCTTTGATGTTTAGTGGCAATGTCCCTGCACTAGAGCGTGATGAAAACGCAAATGCTAAAACTGGGAATGCCTTTTTCAAATAAGTGATAGGATTTAAACCAGCGAATGTTAGCAACAATAAATGGATTGCAAACACAATCAATAACGCAACATAAGAGGCAACTACAAATTTTCCAAGCTTATAAATCGCCCCATAATCACTGGTAGCTGTCACACGAGTCATAATCGCAAGAACACCATAAGGAGTTAAGCGTAAAATAATCGTTACAACACGCATGATAACGGAGTAAAGCGCATCAATCATTTTCGCAAACAGATTTGCATTTTCTGGATCTTTACGACGAACACCAAGGTAAGCCATTCCGATAAACGCCGCAAAAATAACAACCGCGATGGTTGAAGTTGGGCGAGCACCTGTAAAATCTAGAAATGGATTAGCTGGTAATAAATCAACAATTTGTTCAGGAAACGTCTTATCTTGAATATCAGCATAGCGCTGGTCAAGTGCCTCTCCTCTTGCTGCTTCAGCATCTCCAGCTTCAATTTGGATAGCTTCCAAATCAAATGCAACAGTTGTACCAATCCCAACAAGTGCTGAAAGTGCAGTTGTACCTACTAAAATCGCAAGGATTAGGAAACTAATTTTTCCGATATTATTTGCCAATTTCATTTTCGTAAATGCGGAAACGATTGAAATGAAAACAAGTGGCATGACAATCATTTGTAAAAATTTCACATAACCATTTCCAACAATGTTAAACCAACTAATCGACTCGGAAATGATTTCTGAATCCGCCCCATAAATGAGTTGCAGGATAAGACCAAAAACAATTCCTAAGCCAAGTGCTGCAAATACTCGTTTTGAAAATGAGACATGCTTTTTTTGCATATAAACTAATAATAATAGCAATAAGACCATAAAAACGATATTTACAATACCAAGTAAACTCATACGATTTCCTCCTTTTTGTTTATCAACGTATTAAAGCATAATGCAGATTATACGAATCCGTCAAGTATGAAATACCAGATTATAAAATCAAATCTATTCCAGAAAAAACCGTCTAGAACTATTTTATTCTAGACGGTTTGTCCATGTTATGCCACTTTTATTGCTTTTCCAAATGGAACTTTCGGTAGATAATCATCTGGAATAAGCCAAAATATTTCCGCTTTCACATCCAACTCATCGTAAAAATAGCCTGTCACATCCGTTATATAAAATAAGGTATCAATTTTCTCCTGATCTGCCCACTCCAGCACTTCCGTATAGGAGGACTTGCCATGCGTATAATATTTAATAGTAGGGTTTTGTATGGAGGTGATGCTTCTTATTTTAAAATCAGCTTGGACAAGCTGTGTTTCTGGAACCATTTCTCCAAAAAATTTTATGATATTGTTAATCAAAATAGATCGCACTTGATTGGTCGAAGTATCTATGGCGAGTGCAATCTTCTTGTCTTTTCGACTTTTAAGTAAATCCATTAGTGACCTTTGCCATCTCACAACAGCACCCACTCCTCATGCTTAATCACCAAAGGAAGAATACCCTGGCTACTCTATTTTGTCTCGTTTTTTAACCAAATATGAACGATTCAACTAACAATACTTGGATAGCTTATTTGTAATGTTGGTAGGCAACCCTATCAAATATTGGGGGAATGAAAATGGATATTTTAAAGCAAGAATTACTCGAAAGACTATCAGAAAATAATGGAATTGGGTATGTTAAAATTGGTGGTCTTCTACACGAAATAAAACTTCTAAATGGAAATCAAATTGCTTTTACAGGAGCGTGTTGGAAGTGGACGCAAACGGAGATGCCTTCAGCTCATGGAGACTACAATGTGTTGACCGATGTTCTTGTTGAAGAAGACCTGATGATCCCAAGATTTCCCACACACGATTACTATGAGTTTTACGAAACGGTTCATGATTTTTCATAAGCAACTTAGTGGTATGATTTTCCTTAATCATTTATAGTAAATGCAGATAATCAATTTTGAGGAGGCATACATAATGACAAGCTTAAAGCCATGGTTTGAAAAAGGCATGAACCAATACGACTACATTAACAGCATGCAAGTTCATAAAGAAAATTTACTAAAGGTGTATAATCAGTTTCGTTTAGACGAATCTGATAAAGAACTACTCCAAGGACTTCAGGAAAAAGAATTAAAAGCCATCATTTTGGCAGCTGATTGGTGTGGGGATGCAATGGTCAACCTTCCTATCCTCATGAGAATTGCAGATGAGGCATTACTCGATACTCAATATTTAATTCGCGATGAAAATCTAGAGCTAATGGATCAATACTTGACAAACGGAAAGTCTCGTTCAATTCCAATTATTATTTTCGTGAACAAGGACTTTGAAGAGGTTGGTAAATGGGGACCAAGAGCACCTGAGGCTCAAGCTATTGCAGATGAATTAAAGGCAAATGTTCCTGATAAGGAGTCGCCTGAATATGATGCTGCATTTAAGGCATTTATTAAATCGTTTACTGAACGAATTACAACAGATGAAGCGCTTTGGAATGACATTAAAAATAGCATTATTTCCACTTTGAAAAACGCATAATATTCTCACCTCAAAACATATACTAAAGTAAGACCGTCCACTACTTCCAACATCGCTTGTTGCGGGACTAACCAGAACGGAAATGTGGGCGGTCTTTTTATATTATATAGGAAGAAATATGTGTATCAGGAATACAAAGGTGAAAATAAAAGCAGTTGTATAATGGAATTTCCGCCGAAATCCCGAAGATTTTTTATGGCGTAGGTACCCTGCAAAAATCGTCAATGCTAAACATAGAATGGCAAAAATTCCGCTTATGATCTTAGGACTGGAATATCCCACGATTTCTCCGAGTTTGACAAGCATGATTCCCCCATGAAACACGATTAAAATCGTTCCAATGATAGCAAGTTTGATATGAGATTTCATCATATAGCGTGAAATCTTTGCAAGTGTTATTTTCAGCTTTCGAACTTTTGTCCTTCGGATGACCAGAAAGATAAAATACATATTTACATTGACGATAAAAAGGATAAGTGCGATTTGGGCGAAGGCTTGCCCTAATGTGACGATTTGAGAGTCATGTGTTCTAAAAATCCATATGTAAATAAATGTGCTAATCACGAGAAGCGCATTTATGAAAATCCAAAAATAATAGGCCATCCTCAACCCTCCCCTTCTATTTCTACCCATTTTACCGGATCGTTAAGAAATATGTAGTGTGGGATATCACTTGGGATGTTTTGAGTGTTGATTGGTTCGAATTTTTGGTGGTGCTTTCGTTTTTTCCAAGTGGGGCGTGATGATAACTTTAATTGCTGGTTCACCTTTTCCTGATTTTATCCATGTGCGAGGACACTAACGCGAGTTGCGTACGTTTGCTTTCTTAATCACGGTTTACTGCCCTCAAATCTTCAAATACCTCCTCTACCATATTCATCCTCCTCCAAACATGCTAAAATTGAAGGTAAAATCACGAATGGAGGTAAATGAAATGTCCACATGTAATATCGATCACACAAAAGAAGATGTGATCAAAAAACTTCAAAGCCAAGAAAGCTTTGTGCCTACAGAGCTTTATCGCAGCGCGGTCCAATTCTTAGAAACTGAACGCACTCAGTTAACACTAAACGAATTATTTCACCTCTTAAAAAAGTATGATTTAGTATCTGAAGAAGAACAACAAAATCGTAATCTTGCTATGGAAGAACTCTTTAAAGCATAAGGGAAGGCACCACAAATGTGGTGCCTTTAGTTAACTGTGCTTTTTTCCTCGACATAATCCCGAATGGCAGTTAAGAAATCTACACCGTAGCGCTCTAGCTTCATCTGCGCAACCCCTTTTATTTCAAGAAGTTCTTTCTCATCTACAGGTGCCACTTCACTCATTTCTCGTAATGTACTATCTGAGAAAACGATATACGGAGGAACCCCGTCGCGTGTAGAAATGGTTTTACGTACCTCACGAAGAATTTCGAATAATGTATTGTCGGTGACAACTTGCTTTTTCTTCACTTGTTCCTTCTTGAAAATGTTGACTTCCCCTTTTAGAACAGGTAATGCTTTTGCATCAAGGATGAGCACAGGGTATTGAGAATTGGTTAGTTTGACATACCCTTCTGCAGCCAAAAAGTCGATTAAGCCGACGATTTGTTTTTCTGAATACTGCTTTAATAAGCCGTAGGTCGACAAGGATGTAAACCCAAACTCTTGAATTTTTTTATTCCTTGAACCCTTTAACACCTGCGCTACCAAGGTCTTTCCATAGCGTTCCTTCATCCGTTTGATACATGAAAATATCATGAGCGCCTCAGTTGTCACATCAATTTTTTCACGGTCATCTTTACAATTAACACAACGACCGCATTCCACGCTCTCCTTCTCCCCGAAATATTCCAAAATGTAGCTTTGCAAGCATTTCTCAGTGTGACAGTAGTCAATCATTTGCTGGAGCTTGTGATACTCTTGCTCTTTTTTCACCTCATCCACTGTAGACTGCTCGATTAGGAATTTTTGAAGTTGGATATCTTGTGATGCAAACAATAGATAACAATCACTTTTTTCACCATCACGGCCTGCTCGTCCCGCTTCTTGGTAGTAGGCTTCAATATTTTTCGGTAGATTGTAGTGAATGACATATCTTACATTACTTTTATCAATTCCCATCCCGAATGCATTTGTCGCAACCATAACATTCACAGTGTCAAATAGGAAATCCTCCTGTGCTTGTTTTCGCTCTTCATCCGAAAGTCCAGCATGATATTTTCCTACTAAAAAGCCTTCTCTTTCTAAAAATGAATGAAGTTCATTAACCTCCCGACGAGTTGCCGCATAGACAATTCCCGATTGGTTCTTATTTTCTAGTAAAAAGCTTTTCACAAAATCTCGTTTATTTTCACCTTTTAAGACATTGAAGGTTAAATTATCTCTCGCAAACCCTGTAATGAATACAGCATACGGGTCTATCTGAAGCTGACTGCAAATGTCTTCTTTTACCTCAACCGTTGCGGTTGCAGTTAATGCTGAAACAACCGGCTTTGATGGTAGTTCCGCTATCATATCATGGATGTTTCGGTAGCTTGGCCTGAAATCATGTCCCCATTGTGAAATACAATGCGCTTCATCAACAGCAATCATAGAAATGGGTATGGAAGATAAAAGGGATCGAAATTGAGAGGATTCGAGTCGTTCAGGAGCAATATAAATGATTTTATAGCGACCAGCGCGCGCATCCTGCAGCCTTTCCTGAATTTCTTGCATTGAAATACTGCTATTAATATAAGTAGCCGATATACCCACACCAAGCAATGTGTCTACCTGGTCCTTCATCAATGAGATTAATGGTGAAATGACAATCGTTATTCCCTCAAAAATCAGAGCAGGGATTTGATAACATAACGACTTTCCACCCCCAGTAGGCATGATGGCGAGTGTATCGTTTCCTTGTAAAATGTTCTCGATAATGGATTCCTGACCCGGTCTAAAAGACGGATAACCGAAATACGACTGTAAAACTTGCTTTGCTTGTTCAATCATAGAAAACACCTTTATTGTTTATTTTACTTAATTTGCTAAAAATGTGCGTTTGACGCAGTGTACTACCCCACATGTCCGTGTAACTTCGTGCATACTATACAGTGTGGTGTTAGCTCCTTATTCTTTATCTGTTCGTGTATGGAAGTGAGAAATCACTTCCTCTTTTTTTGTCTAATTGAATACATTTTATTATAGAGGAAGAAAGTTGGAGTGTGAAGGGTTGACTTTCTTAAGCAGAAGTCCTAGCTAGGATGAAGCAATAAGAGTAACCCCATTCAGGGGGATATATAGACGATTTGTTTTCAAAAGGAAACCCGCCGATGCGGGTTTCCTTTAAGCTCCCAAATAAGCCTTAATAATTTTGTCATTTTCTCTTAATACGCTTGCTTCCTCGTGCATAATAATTTTTGAAGTTTCAATGACATAGCCTCGGTTTGCTAGTTTTAGAGCAGCTTTTGCATTTTGCTCAATGAGGAGAATTGTGGTGCCTTGTTTATTAATCTCTTTAATGATTTTCATAATTTCTTGAACAATGATGGGAGCTAGACCCATGGATGGCTCGTCAAGCATGAGAAGCTTTGGCTGACTCAAAAGCCCTCTACTAATGGCAAGCATTTGTTGTTCTCCACCACTTAACGTCCCTGCTATTTGCTTTGCACGCTCATTTAGTCTTGGAAACAAATCAAACGCTCGTTCAATCCCTTCTTTTATCTGTTTCTTATTTTTCCTTACCGTGAACGCCCCTAGTTCAAGATTCTCAGTAACCGTTAATCCCCCAAAAATCCTACGTCCTTCTGGTATGTGGATAATACCTTTTTCAACTATTTTATGGGCTGGATTGCCGACGATATTTTCCCCTTTCCATTCAATAAGGCCCTTCTTTGGTTTAATGATGCCCGATATGGTTTTTAAGGTTGTACTTTTCCCCGCACCATTACTTCCTAAAAGCGCTACAATCTCACCTTCGTATATTTCAAGATTAATATCACTTAATGCGTGGATTTTTCCATAATAGGAGTGGATGCCATCAAGTTTGAGTAATGGTTTCACTAGTCCTCCTCCTTCCCTAAATATGCCTCGATGACCTTTTCGTTTGAAAGGACCTCTTCAGGGGTACCCTCTGCGATTTTACAGCCATAATCAATAACAGTAATTTTTTCTGAGATTTGCTTGATAAGTCCCATATCATGTTCAATCATTAATACAGTAATATTAAATTCATTACGGATACGGTGAATTAATTCAATTAAATATTGCTTTTCTTCATAATTCAATCCTGCTGCAGGTTCGTCAAGCAATAACAGCTTCGGCTGTGTTGCTAATGCCCTGGCAATTTCCAAATAACGCTGTGCTCCGTATGGTAGGTTTTTCGCAGCTCGATTTGTATATTTACGGATACCAACAAAGTCAATACACTGGTATGCTACATCCTCTATATATTTTTCCTCCGCGCGCTGTGCTTTTGTCCGAAACAATGCTCCCAAGACAGCTTGCTTGGTACGGCAATGCATTCCTGATTTTACATTATCTAATACCGATAAATTTGGAAACAGTCGAAGGTTTTGAAATGTTCTAGCTAATCCTATCTTCGTAATTTGACTAGGCTTTTTATGCACAAGACTTTGACCCAACAAATCAATTTTACCGCTAGTTGGACTGTAAAAACCCGTTATCATGTTGAATACTGATGTTTTCCCTGCACCATTAGGACCGATGATGCTAGAAATTGAATTTTCCTCAATCTGAAATGATAAATTATTAACAGCTGTTAACCCTCCAAATGTAAGTGTAAGATTTTCTACTGATAATACCGTCATGTTCGATGCTCCTTTCATTTCCGAGATTCTACTAGCCTTTTAGAGAGATAGATTTCTTTTCATCTGGATCAAGGAATGAGTCATTAATAGAATCATCATCTGGAACGTCTTCTGTTTCATATTTGGCTGGCCAAATACCTTGTGGTCTAAAAATCATCATCACCACTAACGCAATTCCGAATAAAAGGAAGCGCATATCCTCCATTGAACGTAATGCTTCTGGAAGAACAATGACCAAAACGGCTCCAATGACAACACCAGAAATACTTCCCAACCCTCCAAGAACTACGGCTAGTAAGATCATCACGGATTGATTAAAGCTGAAGCTTAAGGGAGCAATTGCACTCATTTTGATAGCAAAAATGCAACCTCCTAGACTCCCAATTACAGCACCGGTAGCGTATGATAATAACTTTAGGCGTACACGATTGATCCCCATCGCCTCTGCTGCATCTTCATCTTCTCTTATATAAATCCATGCACGTCCAATTCTTGATTTCCCCAATCTTGATACTGCAATTATTGTTATGATGGCCAAAACCAATATTAAGAAATAATAATCCTTTTGAGTTGTTAATGTATAAGAGCCAATGGATGGTCTCGGAATTCCATAAATACCGGATGCAGATCCTGTGATTTCTAAATTAATAGCTAGGATTCGAATAATTTCGCCAAATCCTAACGTAACAATAGCAAGATAGTCACTACGTAGACGTAGCGTCGGCCCACCAATGATTACACCTGTAATTGCTGCAAAAATGATCGCTACAGGTAGTGTCAACCAAAATGACCATCCAAAGGTAGTCATTAAGATTGCGGTAGTGTATGCGCCAACCGCAAAGAAGGCGGCATATCCTAAATCAAGTAGTCCAGTATAGCCAACGACTATATTCAAACCTTGCGTTAATACAACGTAAAACAAGACTAGGGTTGCAACATCTAGCCAATAGCTATTTGAAATAAACGGAAAAAGGAATGATGCAAGTAACAATACGCCTAGAGAAATAGTTTTCTTCTTTTTCATACCTACATCCTCTCCGTAACCTTTTCACCCATGATTCCAGTAGGCTTAAAGACGAGTATTAAAATTAGGATACTGAAAGCGAGTATATCCTTCCATGACCCACCTAGATAAAAGGTTCCAAGGGATTCTAAAACACCTAACACTATTCCTCCAATCATCGCGCCAGTAATATTACCAATTCCCCCCAAAACTGCTGCTGTAAATGCTTTTAATCCTATAATGAAACCCATCATAAAGTTAATCGTTCCATAATAAACACCAGCCATTAAGCCAGCCCCTGCAGCTAAAAATGCACCAATAAAGAAGGTTAAACCTATAATTCGATGAACGTTTACACCCATTAAGCTACATGCTGTTTGATCATGGGCAATTGCACGCATTGCCTTTCCGTAAATCGTTTTATCAATAAATAACCGCAGCCCAACCATGAGTAAAGCAGAAATTAGGATCATTGATAGTTGTGCATATTTTATGTGAGCTCCTAAAATATCAATTCCATTGTTAGGTAATGATATCGGATACACTTTATAAGAAGCACCCCATCCAATCATAGAACTATACTCTAATGAAAGTGATACACCGATTGCTGTGATTAAAATGGATAAGCGTGGTGCTAATAATAGTGGTCTATAAGCAACCCTTTCAATTCCCATTCCAATAACACCTATAATAATCATTGTGAGGAGAAATACGACTGCAAGCCCCAAAACACCACCATTAAAACCACCATCACCAGTAAAGAAGGATAATAAAGTAAATCCGATAAAAGCACCTAGCATATATAAATCACCATGTGCAAAATTTAATAGTTTAATAATGCCGTAAACCATTGTGTAACCTAATGCAATTAAACTATAAAACGCACCAATAACTAGTCCATCAATTAAGATTTGCAAAAATATCTCCAATTTAACTTCCCCCTTTACCAAGCTGCCATATGGGAATTCGTTCAGATGATTAATCATCTGAACGAACTTCCACTTCCCGTAATTTAATTGGCTAATTCAAACTTCCCATCAACAACTGTTAATACTTGGAAGTTAGACTCATTTAAAGAATTTTGATCATTAAATTCAATAACCTGCCCAATTGCTTCAAAGGCCTTTGTTTCTTTGATTGCCTTTTTAATATCTTCTGATTCAGTTGAATCAGCGCGTTTAATTGAATCAAACAAGAGCTGAAATCCATTGTATGAAAGAGCTGAATATGGACCAGGAGATAAATTGTATTTTTCTTCATACTTTTTCACGAACTCTTCAGCACCAGGAATAAAGCTAGCTTGTGGTGTAGCAGTAACTAAGATATCTCGGGCATCTTCACCAGCAATATCGATTAAATCTTGAGAATAACTACCATCCCCAACCATAAATAAGCCAGGAACATCTTTTTGTTCAAATTGCTTTTTCATAAGACCTGCAGCTGCATAATACCCTGTAAAAAATGTACCTTCTGGATTTAAAGACTTAAGCTTTGTCATTAAGGAACCAAAGTCTTTCTCCTCTGGATTAATTGCTTCAAACGCAATAACTTCCCCACCATTGCCTTCAACTGATTCTTTAGCAAAGTCAGCAAGGTCCTTTGCATAAGCTGAATTGTCATGGATAATGACAATCTTTTTAGCTCCTTTTTTATCAAAATAGTCAGCTGCTGTTTGAGCTTGGTTAGGAACGAGACCATTTATCAAGAATAACGAATCATAGTTTTGAGCTGGTAGCTCAGATGAGTTAGCAGCTGGTACAATCATTGGAATACCGGCATTATGGAACACTCCAGATGCAGGTAATGTAGCTCCCGAACAGTATCCTCCTACTACCGCAACTACTTTCGATGAAACTAATTTATTTGCAGCTGTTGTTGCTGTTTGTGGATCACATGCATCATCCGCAACCTCAAGTTTGATTTTTTTACCTAATACACCGCCAGCCTCATTCACTTCTTCAATTGCCATTTCCATTGCATTTTTCATATCCTTACCATCTGTTGCGTTATTACCTGAAACAGGTAAAATCGTTCCTATTACTATTTCATCACTACTACTTCCACCGCTTGAATCTGATGAACAAGCAGCTAGAAACATCGAAAATCCTAGAACAATAACAAATAAAAGCTTTTTTGCATTCTTCATTTCTTGACCCCCTATTTTCTTTTAAATTTTACTATTTAAATGTTAAATAATGTAAAGGTGAATGAGTATCCCTCCTTACAAAAGCTTTCTATTTGTATTTTTCTTTGCAAGAAATATGCCAACTATATTTTCTAAGATTCAGAATTATCGATATATGTTGTTGTAAAAAAAAATGAACACTTTTTAAAAAGTAGTGTCCATTTTTTTTGAATGTATAGATTTTTTGACACCAAAAACTAGTGACCCTTCATTTCGGGAATTAATAAAAAACCAGCCCCCACCTCATCATCTGGCTGATAAACAAATGTATGCATACCCGTAACCCATGCAGTTCCTGAAATTTGCGTGATAACGGCCCGTAAATCTCCAACCTTTGTCTTCCCTAACACCTTCCCTTTAAAAAGAGTGCCTACAATGCTTTCATGTACGAATTCTTCGTTTATCCCAAGTTCATTCCGTTCATAAAGAGTTGCAAGCTTTGCAGAAGTTCCTGTTCCACAAGGCGAACGATCAATTCCCCCAGGAGGAACGATTACCGTGTTTTTTACAGTTGCCACCGGATGAGAAGGATCTGTATAAAATTCAATATGTGTCAAGCCATTAATAAATGGTTGCTCCGGATGAATTACTTTGGTAGTTCTATTAATCTCATCGCGAATTTTTACAGCTGTTTCAATGATCGTTGAAGCATTTGTTGGTAATAGCTCTAGACCCAGTTGTCGAGCATCAATAATCCCATAAAAATTCCCGCCATACGCAATATCACATGAGACTGTTCCAATCCCATCCACTTCAACAACTATACTCTTTAATAAAAATGCAGGTATATTACAGAAGGTGACCTCCTTTGCTTTACCATCTTCAACTGTAATTTCAACTTTCACTAACCCAGCAGGTGTATCGAGATTAATCTTTGTGGTTGGGTCTGTCACATCAATTAATCCTGCTTCTACTAATGCCGTGCAAAAACCAATCGTATCATGTCCACACATTGGCAAATACCCACCAGTTTCAATATAAATAACTCCGATATCAGCATCTGGATGACATGGGTCAACCATTAATGCTCCGCTCATCACATCATGTCCTCTTGGTTCATACATTAAAAATCTTCGAATCCAGTCGTGCTCATTTTTCATTTCAAGCATTTTTTCTGACATTGTCTTTCCTTTTAACTTTGGTAATCCACTAATCACAGTTCTAGTTGGATTTCCACCTGTATGCGTATCAATTGTTTTAAAGATCTTACTTACCTTCATTGTTTTACCACCCTTTCGAAACGATCATATCGGAGGGGCTCTATTGGAATAGTCGTTTTAGTAACTCCTCTTATCATTTCATCGATTACTTTTCCTGTAACCGCTGCAAGGCTAATACCATCACCCTCATGCCCTGCAGCAATAAAATAGTTCGGAATATGATCTACCTGTGAAATAATTGGCAAATGATCCTCTGTATACGGACGTAATCCGGCATAAGTGCGAATTAATAGCATGTCTCCCATTTTCGGATAAAATCGAATAGCTCGTCTGGCAATGCATTTCACAACATTAATATCTACTTTTGTATCAAATCCGACAAATTGGCGACTGCTCCCGATTAAAAAATTTTGACTCTCAGTCGGTTCAAACACTAGAGCAACTCCATATTTTTCTGTTTCAGCATCGACATTTCGCTCTCCACCAAACTTGGAAATAAGATAACCAAACTCCATCACCTTTCGAAGTCCAACTGGTGCTTGCCTTGATGCAACAATAAGATGTCCCTTTCTTGGATAAATGGGAATTTGCAAATCAACCATTTCTCCAATTTTTGGCGCCCATACCCCTCCAGCATTCACAATTTTTTCTGCGATCATTTCACCATTCGTTGTTTCAATCCTAAAGTAACCATTCTCTTTTCTTATTGCTTTAACTTCAGTATGTGTGTATATATTGGCTCCATTTTTCTTTGCACCATCAAACATTGCAAATGTTAATAAGTATGGGTTAACAGTTGAGTCTGTCGCACACTCTAATCCTCCGAGAAGATCGTCTGCAAAATACGGAGATTCCTGTCTAATGTCCTCTCGGTCTAACATTCGAAACGGTAGACCGGCTTTCTTTTGTTGATCTACCCATTTATTGGCTGCAATCATTTCCTCCTCTGTCTCACAAACTAAAATACTACCAGGTGCTCTATATTCAAATGGTTGATCTAGTTCTCGACTTAATTCATCAACTAATTTCTGACTTGTAAGTGACATTTGGCTGTCAAAACCGGGTTCTTTATCAATAGCTAATATATTTCCATCGCATCTAGAAGAGGTTCCACTAGCAAGCTCACCTTTTTCTACAACAGAAACATGCAGGCCGGACTTTGATACATAGTAGGCGATTGCACTGCCGATTATACCTCCACCAATGACTAACACATCCGTATGCTTTTTCACACGATTTTTCCTCCTAATAAAAAGCTTTGTAAGAAATGTTGCAAGAACCATGCCAAAGGATTTTTACTTTTTCACAAAAATATTGTCAAAATTGTCTTTATATTTTAACATTAATGTGTAAAATATTTTTTATATTGTAAATGTACTTATACATAAAAATGCCGTAGCGCCTAAACTCAACAATCATACCCGCATCACTCCAGAAATGATGATTTCTGGAGTGATAATGTATAATGACCACGAGGTGCAAGGCGCTGCAGTGGAAAAAAGGGGGATTTCATTTGACTGCTTTTCGACTACCTTCTATATCAGAGGTCATGGAACGAGACTTCGTATTACTTTTTGAAGAAGATGTCATCAAAGAAAAGCTCAAAAAAAAATTAACTGATAACCGTACAACCTTTCTATTAAAAAAGAATCATATTTATTATCTTTGTTCAGATGATTCTACAAATCAATTCGTTTTGAATCGATCAGACTACGTATCTACAACTGACTCCATATTCGACCTCCTAACAGTATTGAAACAAACTGAATGTGTATTAGTAAAAGATGAAAATGGACAGGCAATTGGATTTGTCAATGCATTATTACTATCAAAATACCTCATAAACTCATACCAATATTTACACGCTTACTTTGACGCAGTTATCCATACCCTTGACGCATCTGTTACAGTCATTAATCAAAATGGAGAAGTACTCGTATGGACAGAAGGTGCAGAAGATTTATTCTCCATAAAAAAGGAAGATATTATCGGTAAACCAATTACCCAGTTTTTTGACATTGATATGTTAGAAATTATGAAGACATTAAAAGAAGGCCGCACCATTTACCGTCACCAACACCAACCACGATCGGACTTGTTTGTCTTAATTAATTCACAGCCGGTTTATTTACATAATCAAATTGTTGGTGCCGTCGTTTCCGAAACTGATATTACGAGTCAAGTGCGCTTGAACCAAGAATTGTTTAATGTCTCAACAAAAGTACATTACTTGGAAAAAGAGGTTGCTAAATTGAGTCCTTCTAAAAATCCATTCCATGCGATTAAAGGAGGCTCACCTCCAATAAAACGTACGATCGAAATGGTTGAAAAGATCAGCTCTACTGATACAACTGTACTCATTTCAGGGGAAAGTGGTGTAGGAAAGGAACTGTTCGCAAAAGCAATCCATGAATTAAGAGAGTCATCAAAAGCACCTTTTATACCAATTAATTGTGGTGCCATTCCTCCGACCCTTTTTGAGAGTGAATTATTTGGCTATGAACGAGGTGCCTTTTCAGGAGCTGATAATAAGGGAAAACGAGGAAAAATTGAATTAGCACGTGGTGGGACCCTTTTTTTAGACGAAATCGGTGAAATGCAGCTTGAAATGCAAGTAAAGCTACTTCGTGTTTTACAAGATAAAAAATACTTTTCAGTCGGTGGGACGAAAGAAATAAGTGCTGATTTCAGGGTGATTGCTGCTACAAATCGTGATCTGAAAGAAATGGTAAAAGAGGGTAAATTTCGCGAAGACCTTTATTATCGACTTAACGTCATCAATCTTGCAATTCCACCACTACGCGAACGTCGAGAGGATATTATCGAGTTAACACACTATTTCCTATATGAATTTTCCGTTCGTTACGGTAGACCAATACACGGTGTCTCACAAGAAGTGATGTACCAATTGCTTCATTATGATTGGCCGGGTAATATTCGTGAACTGCGGAATGTAATCGAGCGATTAGTCGTATTGGCAACTGACGGAACAATAAAAAAAGAGGACTTACCATTCACACACCAATCGGATGACCTATCTCAACAGCATGAGATGATCAGTGAGTCTATCCCGCTAGATATTGGATATCTAACAGACGAGCTCGAAAAACATGAAAGAAAAATTATATTGGATGCCTTAAAACTTGAAAAAGGCAACAAACAAGCATGTGCAAAGCGACTCGGGATTACGAGAGCTACATTGTATAACAGACTAAAAAGGCTTCAAATAACCGTCTAATTTCTCGTGTTTTGGCATGTTACTTGCAACAATAAGTAGTAAATGCTCATTATACTGGAGGCTTAGCCAATGATTGTGTGTAGATGTGAAGAAGTATCCTATTACGAAATCGTAGAAACTGTTAAGAAATATGATTGCTCCTCTAGGGAAACAAAACTCCGAACAAGAGCCGGAATGGGCTATTGTGGTGGACGGACGTGCAGGAACATGATTGATATGATTATTGCAGATCATACCGGGAAAGAGACTCCACAGCAGATACAACTAAAATACCAAACTCCTATTCGTCCTATTTCCTTTGGCGAGTTTGGAGGTAATAACAGATGAATATTTCAAATCGAATCATGGAACATCCTATATTAGGTTCACTTCCAGAACGAAAAACCGTTCTCTTTACTTTTAATGAACAGATGATTGAAGCCTTTGAAGGTGAAACGGTGGCAGCAGCATTGCTTGCAAATGGAATCAGAACGATTCGTAGTCACGAAGAAACTGGAACTCCTCGAGGAATTTATTGTAATATCGGGCACTGCTTTGAATGTAGGATTACCATTGATGGAGTTAGTGGGATTCGATCATGTCTTACTCTCGTAAAAAATGGCATTAAAGTTAAAAGTGGTCAACAATTACCTACCCCATTAAAAAAAGGGGTGACACCATAATGATCGACGTCATTATAATCGGGGCTGGACCCGCAGGTTTGTCTGCAGCAATTACATGTGCTGAACATGGATTAAAGGTGAAAATCATTGATGAATTTATGAGACCTGGAGGAAGACTTCTTGGTCAACTTCACCAAGAGCCTGATGGAACATGGTGGAATGGGATTGAAGAATCAAAGAACCTTCAGCAAAAAGCAATCGAGCTTGGCGTCGAAATTGAATGCGGAACTCCTGTTCATCATTTAGAAAAAAGGGAAAATTGTTGGGTAGTACATACAAAAAATGAAATGCTCGATACACCAGCAGTACTCTTAGCGACTGGTGCGGCGGAGCTTGCTACCCCAGTTCCAGGCTGGACCCTCCCTGGCGTGATGTCAATCGGTGCTGCTCAAGTGATGACAAATGTCCATCGAGTGAAGATAGGTAGTAAGGGTATCATAATTGGAGTAAATATTTTAGGAACAGCGATTGCTCGTGAACTTCAATTAGCTGGGATTAAAATATCCTCAATTGTTCTTCCTCCCTTACACCCATTATCAAAAGAGGGAGGGAACCCTAGAAAGGTATTTGAAACATTAATAAACGTAGCACACTTAGCCCCTTCTCCTTTTATCCGCTTTGGAAGTAAGTTCATAAAAAGTGAAATCCTAAAGAATGTAAGTGTCCATTTTTACCCAAAATCAGGTATAAAAATGTGGGATCTACCGATTCAACTGCGTAAAGCCGCAACACGTATTATCGGTGATGACAAAGTAGAGGGCGTAGAGATTGTTGACATTGCCCCAGACGGAAGGCAAATACCTGGTTCTAATCAAGTCATTCCAGTCGACTTCGTCTGTATTGCGGGTGGATTATACCCACTAGCAGAATTAGCTGCAGTATCCGGATGTCCCTTCAATTATATTAAAGAACTAGGTGGTCACATTCCCCTTCATAATGAAAAAATGGAGACCCCAGTAGGTGGTCTGTATGTTGCCGGAAATATTACAGGGATTGAAAGTGCGAAAGTGGCAATTGCACAAGGAATCGTTGCGGGCTTTTCCATCATTCTTAATACTGGACTAAAAAACGTACAAAATGAACTTCAAGCAGCGATTCAAAACGTAAAAAAAGTCAGGGAAAATGCTATTATTCAATTTCATCCAAATATTATAGAAGGTCGAAATAAACTTCAACAGCTATGGCATTCAACGGTTTTAGCTTGAAAAATTATCATAAAAAATAGAGGTCCTTATTCGAGTGCCTCTATTTTTCCAAGTGATTTTCATTTCAACGCTAATGATCGTTCATAAATTAATTTTGCAGTTAAAATATCAAAGATGGCTTGCCCCACTGATTTAAAGATTGTAAGTTCACTTTCCTTGTATGCTCTACCTCCTAGTCGAGTAAGCTCTTTAGCGGTAAGTACGTAATCTTCAGTTTTTCCGAACTCTTTTGCTTTAATCATATCTCCCGATTCATGAAAAGCGGCTAAAGTATCTACAAAAATTCTATCCGCATTTTTGATAATGGAATCAGGTAATTCCTGCATAATTGGTTTAAAAGAGCCTGAAGCTGCAATATGCTTGCCGCACATATTCACAGGTAGATTTTCTGGTATGACAGGATCCTTTGATGTAGTAGTTGTAATAATGATATCAGCTTCTGCTACTAGTTCTTCAACAGGAGCAGCTTTTATCTTAAGATGATGAAAATGCTTTTGTGTCTCTTCGATAAAATGATTCATCCTATCCGCACTTCTATTATGAACGTACACTTCTTCGATTGGTCGAACCGCACATGCTGCTTGCAAATGGCTCCAGCCTTGATCACCCGTTCCGATTACCCCCACTTTTTTTGCTGATTTCGCGGCTAAATATTTCATACTTAAACCGCTGACGGCACCAGTACGTAGGGCAGTAATCGTACGCGCATCGAATAGTCCAAGTGGCTCCATTGTATTACGATTATTTAATAAAAATATTCCTCTTAGTGTAGGCTCGTTAATTCGTACATTCCCAGGTGCGATTCCGATTAATTTTGCACCATAGTATTCTTCATAAAAAGATGGCATTAATAAGGCTGTATTATTATTATCATTTATAAACAATCGCTCTGGAACAAGTTCCCTTGTATCCCCGTCATGAAGATAATAACTCTCAATAGTTTCAATTACATCATTCATCGAAATCAAGCTATTTATGTCTTCACTGTTTAAGATAATCATTTATAGCTCCTTTTCCCTTCTTTATCGTAATAAGAACCCTTTCTTTAATGGATCTGATGGATCCACAACAAATTGCTGAAAACCAGTAATAAAAGCACTTCCTGTAATTTTTGGGACAACCGCCTTATAGTTTCCTATTTTCGTAGTTGTTACGACTTCTGCTATGAATTGACTATCGATAATACTCTCGTGGACAAATTTTTCTCCAACACTTAAATCACCATGGTGATACAAAGCTGCGACACGTGCAGAAGTTCCTGTCCCACAAGGAGATCGATCAATTTGCTCTTCTGCAAATACGGTCACATTGCGTAAGTGGGAATCATGTTTTACAGGTGAATCAGAAATGATAACACCGTAGATCCCATTTATATCTTGTTCAAATGGGTGCTGAACATTTACTTTTGATTCAATTTGCTCTTTTATTGCACGACCAATCTTCTTCAAGTCGGCTAATTGTGTAATCTCTACTTTTAGCCCAATATCTCTCGCATCCACGATTGCATAAAATGCTCCTCCAAATACGATATCAACAGAAAAACTCTTTCCACTTACCTGTAGGGGAACATTTGCTTCATACATAAATGACGGGACATTTTCAAAGGAAACCGATTTTACTTTCGTTCCGTCACATTGTGCATATGCAATGATTGTTCCAGCTGGACTATCAATAACAATCGGTTCATTTTCTTGAAAATTATATAAGCCAGTTTCGATTACAGTTGTAACAGCAGCAATGATTCCATGGCCACACATCGTACTTAGCCCTTCATTATGCATGAACAAAACCCCAAAGTGTGCACCAGCACTGACAGGCTCTGTAATGATACAGCCGTACATACCATCATGACCACGGGGCTCATACATCAAAACTTCACGAATATGGTTCATGTTTTTAAGAAAATAAGCTCGTTTTTCCAAAATTGTTTTCCCAGGTATTGGCGGAATTCCACCAGTAATAATACGTAGCGGTTCCCCTGCTGTGTGGACGTCGATTGATGTAAAATGTTGTGTAAACTCCATTTTATTTCCCCCAATCTATAAATAGTATCAACAGTGTTTGTTTATTAAAGGAAGCGCATCCATCAAGGTGCGCTTCTTGCATGTTCTAAATGCTAAAACGTATGCTTAATGGCACATGTTTTTACAGTCGTGTAAAACGAAAGTGCCGCTTGCCCTTGTTCACGAGTGTGGGAACTTGAATGCTTCATACCACCGAATGGCGCCTGATACTCGACTCCTGCAGTTTCTTGATTTACACGTACCATTCCAGCTTGCGCTTCTTCAAGAAATCGATGAGCTTTTGATAAATCATTTGTAAAAACAGAAGCACTTAAGCCATAAATCGTTTCATTACTTAGTTGAATCGCTTCATCAAAATTGGCTGCCTGTAACAAAACAGAAACCGGTCCAAATATCTCCTCTTGAACTAAAGAATGATCTGTTTGTACTCCAGTTACTAAGAGTGGATGAATAAAGTAACCATCATTGTCGGACTTGATAGTACCTTCAGCAATGATTTCTGCTTCTTTATGAGCTAGATTTACATAATGTGAGACAGTCTCAAATTGTGATTTGGAAGCAACAGGTCCTAGATAAGCGGTAGGTTCTAATGCATGAACTGCTTTAAGTCCTGAAACAGCCTCTCTTAACCGCTCCACAAATCGTGGATAGATACCCTCTTCAACAATAATACGACTTGTTGCCGTACATTTTTGGCCAGCTGAACGATAAGCCCCACTTAGAATAATTGGAATCGTTATTTCTAGATTTGCATCATTGAGGACAACTGCTGCGTTCTTCCCACCCATTTCTGTTTGATACTTAATATTTCGTTTCGCACAAATGGATGCTACATGAGTACCGGTAGAAGTAGATCCAGTAAAACTTACAGCCTGAAAATCTACTTCTTCTAACAGCACAACTCCAATAACACTTCCTTTTCCAATTACTAAATTTAGTACTCCTTCAGGTAGATTCACTTCACTGAAGAACTCCATCATTTTAGAAGCAGTTAGTGCTGCATTGTCAGCGGGCTTCCATATAACAGTATTCCCACAAATGAGTGCAGGCGCAATTTTCCATATTGGGATGGCGACAGGAAAATTCCACGGAGTAATGACTCCAACTACACCGAGAGGAACTCTCTTTGAATATTGGAGTACATTAACATCACTTGCTGGGATGAGCTCACCGTCAGAACGCACTCCTTCTGCTGCGTAATACCTTAATAGGTGGATGGCACGAGTGACTTCTCCCATCATTTCTGTTATCGGTTTACCCATTTCTCGACAAGCTAACGTAGCAAGTTCAGTTTGATTTTTTTCAAGGACGTTTGCCATTTGATAAAGATAGCTTGCTCGAGTTACACCCGTAAGTTTTGACCAAGTTCTAAAGGCTTGCTTTGCAGCTTCTTCCGCTTGAAAAACATGGGAGCGCTCTGAGTAATGAATGACCCCTACTTCTTCTGATAGATTTGAAGGACTATAAACAATCTGACCTTGGTCTTGTATTAAAACACTTTCCCCACCTATCCAGTTTTTTGTTTCGATTTTCGTACACCTTCCTTCACATACATGTTTTTTATTGATGTACTGTTTTAACAGCTAGATCAAAGGCTTTCTTAATATCTTTATAGACCTCATTAGCTAAAGGTAATCTTGGAGGGCGAGTTGGTCCTACAGGCTTATTTGCTAATTCCATCATATACTTGATAGATTGCACTAATTGTGGGTTTGAATCATAATGGAATAATGGAAGTAAGCGACTGTATCGTTTTTTGGCTTCTTCTACTTTACCTTCTCTAGCCAAATTGAATAATTCCACACATTCTCTTGGTAATGCGTTAGGAACACCCGCAATCCAACCTGTTGCTCCCATTAATGGTCCTTCAACTGCTAGGTCATCTACACCAATCATTACTTCTAAATCTGTTTTTGCTAGAATATCTGATACACGACGGATATCTCCAGAGAATTCCTTAACAGCAACTACGTTCTCAAGCTTTGATAATGTAGCTAACACATCGGGTGTAAGATCAACAGGGTAATCAAGCGGATTGTTATATGCAATGATTGGAATACCCACTTCGTTCAGTGCTTCATAATGGGCAATAACCTCATTTTGTAAAGGTCTATAATTAATTGGTGGTAATGCCATAATGCCAGCTGCACCTTTTTCTTTTGCATAGCTAGCCCATTTAACTGCAAGTTGTGTAGAAGGTGCTCCCGTTCCAACAACAACAGGTACACGACCCGCAGCACCCTCTATTACTGTATCAATTAATTTAGCCCTTTCCTCAACAGTGAAGGTAGCATACTCCCCAAGAGAACCAGATGGAACTAAGCCATCAACTCCTTCTTCAATTAACCAATTACAGAGCTCAGTTAATCTTTCGTAATCGACCTCGTACTCTTCTGTAAACGGAGTTACAATCGCTACATACACCCCTGAAAATTTTGTCATTTTAAATCCCCTTTCAATTTTAAATACTAGATGATAAATTTTATATACCTTCATCCATCTATTTATCTTGCAAGTTCTGTGCCATATAACACAAATAGACACACAAAGATTATTGTTTAGAAAAATAGACAGTGTTTATTTTTGTGTAAAAATAATTCAACACTGTCTAAAAACATGTACAGAAAATTAGATTTTACATCTCTTTTATCTTCATGGGGAATTTCAAGATATGTCATTTTTATGATTTGTAAAATGATTAGTCCACTTCTATGATAAAATAGAGGTAGTAACTTGAAATATAAAAGGAACGATATTATGAATAATGCAAACATTAAATTACATCAACCTAAAAACGCAAAAAGAACGTTATCAATCTTTGATTCTTTACCAATTAAGAATAAGCTACCCGGAGTAGCACTAGTCTTCATTATTGGGTTATTGGCAAACTCCTTAGGGAAAGATTTCCCATTAATCGGCGGAGCTGTGATGGCCATCATCATCGGGATCTTAGTTCGTAACTTTTTACGCATTCCGGCTGTCTATACGGAAGGTATCTCCTATACATTAAAAACCTTATTGAAAACGGCCATTGTGCTGCTCGGTTTCGGTCTTAGTTATGCAAGTATTTTTCAGCTTGGATATGAAGCGATCCTTTTAGTCATGATTGCGGTTTTATCTGGAATTGTATTTACTTTTATTTTGGCCAAGCTGTTTAAGCTTGAAGGAAATATCCCGATTCTCGTTTCACTTGGAACTGCCATTTGTGGGGCAACCGCGATTGTAACATCAAGCCCAATTGTTCGTGCAAAAGAGGAAGAAACGGCATATGCGATTAATACAATCTTTGCTTTTAATGTATTGGCCGTATTATTCTACCCTCTAATAGGACAACTTTTTTCGATGCCCGACAATATTTTTGGAATGTGGGCAGGTGTCGCGATTCATGATACTTCGTCAGTAGTTGCTGCGGGGTATAGTTATAGCAGTGCAGCCGGTGATACATCTGTTGTGATTAAACTAATTCGAACACTCTTGCTAGTACCTGTGACTCTGATTCTATCAATCTTCATATCAATGAGATCAAAAGGGAGCACAACAAACAAGGTGAAAATAAGCAAGATATTTCCAACCTTTATTCTCTTTTTCGCCGGAGCTGTTGCGATTAATACGATTTTCTCGCTTCCAACATCACTGACGAGTGTAACAGATGGATTAGCGAAATTCTTAATCCTCATGGTAATGGCGAGCGTTGGACTCGGTACAGATTTTAAAAAGATTAAATCCGTTGGTTTACGTCCTTTATTTGTAGGGTTAATTTCATCTATCATGATGGGAATTCTAACTTTATCCATCATCCTAGTGCTGTATTAAAAAAGAAGTTGGGAACTCATTTCCCAACTTCTTTTTTTCGTTCCTCCAAAATATCGCAAATCATTTGAATATGAAATGACGCCCACGCTTTTTCACGAAAGTGTAGGATGACGGTAAAAAATAGGAGAAAAAAATAAATTAGGGTGAAGAGAATTAAATAAAGATATCCTCTTCCAAACAAAAATTTTTGCAATTGGTTTGTAAATAGAAATAAAAACCACGGGATCGCTGTGATTAAAATGGGAATGATGCCTGAGCCATTTTGTTCTTTTAACATGCGGTAATAAATGATTTTTAAGGTTTGCGAGTCAATTCCTTTATAAAAGCACTTGATGGAACGCACTTCCTCCATTTCCTTCAAATGTTTAAAGGTTCGATCTTTTCGCGCGTTCTTTTTTAGCTTTAAATAGATTTTATGTGCATCTCCACGAAACGATATCAATTGTAACACCTCAGAAAAATTAACATTATTGTTATCAATTCCCTGTTTTACGCATAAAAATGCCCCCAACTTTTAGATTTGGGGGCATTTCTTTTATGCTGGAGGATTAATGTCTAGATCATCCTCAATTTCCTTTTCTTGATATTGTGTATCTTTTCGTGCATTAAAACGTTCTGCTTTCTCAACGTATACAGCAATATTGTAATCAGGGATTCCTGCAAATTTTTCATAGCGGCCTTTTGGAAGTAAGAAGTTACCTTCTGGGAAGAACACGCCTAGATTTTTTCTTGCGATATCCGCAAATTTTGCTTTCCCTTGGAAGACTCCAAAGCCATTGTGAACAACAATCGCTTCACCTTCTGCAATACGAAGCTCTGCAGCATCCTGAGGATTGATTAACACATCATAACGTCCTGCTCCATTAAATGGATCGACCTCTTTATAAACCATCGAGTTAAATTGTTTTCCGCGGCGAGTGGTTAACACGAATTGTTCTTCTTTTTTCCCAAAGTCAGGAATTTCAACCTGAATTAGGTTTCCTCTGCCATCAGGTGTCGGACACACTCCGCCTTCACAAAGCCATGCTCCACCCCATTGGAACACATCCCCTTTTTTCTTGAGATGCTGGATTCCATTGTAATTTGGATTGGCAATTGCAATTTCGTCGCGAATTTCCTGTCCGCTCTTAAAATCAATCAAATGCGCACTTTCAGGTTTCACCCGCTTGGCAAGATCCACATAAATCTTCCATTCTGCGCGAGCTTCTTTTATCTCATTTTTGTTCCCTTCAATTTCAGGTGAAAAATACACCATCCGCTCCGTGGAAGTCGATGTTCCCCCACCCTCTTGTTCATAACGGGTTTTTGCAGGTAACACAATCACGGCTTCTTTTGCATCCAATAGGGTTGATGTATTTAAAATGATATCTTGATGAACACGAATCTCAAGCTCAGATAATGCCTTTTCAACAAAAACAGGGTCCGGCATCGTTTCAAGGAAATTACCGCCGGACATATAATAGAGCTTTACTTTTCGCTCATGGTCGTCTGGAAGAACAATATTTTCTAATGTGACTCCAACAATATCGCCTTGCCATTTTTCAATCTCAAAGCCCCAAACCTTTTCAAGGCGCTCGATATTCTTTTCATCAAATTCGCCACCAGGCAGAACAAATGGATCTGCTCCCATTTCACCTGACCCTTGTACAGAGGAGTGACCACGGAACGGCATTAGTCCGTTGTGCTTACGACCTAGATGTCCACGAAGAAGGGCAAGGTTTGCTACCTGTGAGATATTATCGGTCGCAAAGGAATGCATCGTCAATCCCATAGCCCATGTATACACCACATTTTTGCTATTTGCTAGAAGCTTTGCTAACTCCAACATTCGTTCCTTCGAGACGCCTGATGATTTCACAATCTCATCCCAGCTTTGCGACATGGCATGTGCTTTTAATTCTTCAAACCCGTTTACATGTTCTTTCACGAATTGATGGTTGATTGCAGAACCATGTTGGTTTTCCTCCATTTCAAACCAATGCTTCATAATTCCGAACATGAAGGCAATATCTCCACCAATGTTCACTTGATAGAAATCATCCGCAAGCTTTGTTCCAAATAATGCAGATTCCACATTAGACGGAATCCAATATTTATCCATCGCCGGTTCTCTATGTGGGTTAATGACTATAATTTTTGTACCGCGCTTTTTCGCTTCAAGCATGTATTTTGTAGAAACAGGCGAGCTGTTTGATGCCACACTTCCCCAAAATAATAAAACGTCTGCACCGATCCAATCCTGATAGTTGGCGGTCGATGCTCCAACACCTACGGAACGCTTCATGGCTGTTTTACTAGGAGAATGACAAATTCGTGAAGCGTTATCAATATGGTTCGTACCTAGGAAACGAGCAACCTTAGCAGCTACATAATAAGATTCATTCGTAATCCCACGAGAAGTTAAATAAAAAGCATACTGCTTCGGATTCAACTTCTTCATCTTTTCCGCAATCATATCCATTGCTTCATCCCAGGAGATTTTGGAAAACTTTCTTTCTCCTTTTCTACGAATCATTGGATATGGAATTCTTCCAAGCTTTCGAAGTTCAGTACTATTATACTTGCGGAGCTCATCGATATCAGCGTGAAGAAGCTCTGAATCAATGGCTGGCATTGTACTTAGACGTAGCACATTAAGGCGAGTTGTACACATGTGTGGCCCCTTCAGTGTTTGGTCATAAAGTCCGGAAACACCAAGAGCACAGCCATCACATACACCCTGTGTTAAAATGCGTGTTGCATATCCGAGATTGTCCTTATTTTCCCAAGCGACTTTCATCGTGTCACGAATGTGCTTTGGCTTTACCTTTCCTAAACCAAAGGGAATCGGACTGACCCAGTGCTTTGGTTGTGGCATTTTCGTAGACTTAATTGGTCCCTGATGCTTTGTTTCTCCCATGATTAATCCCCCTCTTTCTACTCGTTATTACTATGTGTATGGTAAAAGTTAACTTATATTCAAATACGCCAAGGCGTATTTGCGCCCGATTTTTTTCGAGCTTGCCTCGAAAAATTTCCTTTGAAAAATCGTGGCATCCGCCGGAGGCTTTAACTTTGATTAGCAGAAGTGCTAGCTTCTGCTAATTTAAGTTAACTATGGTTTTTCGGTTTTCAAACTGCTTATTCCTTCTAAAAAATCTCTAATTATAGAAAAAACCACCGAAACATGATTCTAGGATGTTAGAAAAATGAAACGGTGGTTAGTCTTTAGCAGGGTCGCTACCAAGTGCCAACACATGATGTTGTTTTATTTAATTGAGAACTTCTTTTGTAGATCTTGATCAAATACAAAGACGGACATTCCGAAGTCTCGGTCAATATCAATATCTACAAATAAATCGATTAGGTTTGAGCCTAAAAATTCTTCCATTTCGACGGGCCTGTTTTTTCGATACATTTCTTTTACCATTTCGGTTCTTGCCGCACGAAGCATTTGTTTTCCTTCATCTGCGGCTGCAATAAATTTTTCTACTGGAGATAGGTTCCCTTCCATTTCACAAATTGCCCAATTTTTACAAAAGGTTGTTGTGATTTTACTCGGTCCTTTTCCCATATGTTTTTTGCGAAAAGACCTTACTAGATTGCTAAACTCTGCTTCGTACTTATTCATGTTAGTTCTACCCTCTTATTTGAAACTTCATTAAACTTAGTTAATCAAGTTTACCAATGAATGTCAACCAGCAAGCTCAGTACCTTTTGCAGATTGTTGCTTTTGTAGTTTCTTAATGTCCAACCGGATCAAAAGTGAAATCGCCAATGCAACCGCAAATAATGCCGTAAACACAGTTAAACTTTGTGTGTAGCTTCCAGTGGTGTCACGAATCCATGAAGCAAACATCGGACCTGCAAGTCCTGCGGCTGCCCAAGCCGTTAAAATATAACCGTGGATTGCTCCAAGTTGTTTTGTTCCAAACAAGTCCCCAATGTAAGCTGGGATTGCAGCAAACCCACCACCATAACATGTGTAGATTAGGGCTAGTAATACCTGGAACAACAAAGGATTGGATACATAAGGTAGTAATGGAAACGCGATTACTTGAATGATAAAAAATACTGTATATGTATTTGGTCTCCCTAAGTAATCCGACACTGACGCCCATCCAATCCGTCCAAGGCCGTTAAATGCGCCTAATACGCCAACTAACGCTGCAGCTGCAACTGCACTTAATCCTACACTTTCTTGTGCTAGTGGTGAAGCAGCAGAGATAATGGCAATTCCGCACGTCACGTTTATAAAGAGCATAAGCCATAGATAATAAAAACGTCTTGTTTTTACAGCTTGGTTTGCAGTTAATTGTGATAAATCCTGTTTTACCTGTTTAGCTCCGCTTGCAACCTTTTCCTTAAAGCCAGCTGGTAACCAGCCTGCTTTCGGTGGAGCAAGATATAAAGAAGATACAATCATAATGACAAAGTAAGTAACTCCTAAAATATAAAACGTATTTGCTATTCCTACTGAAACAATAAGCTTTTGCATGATTGGGCTACTGATGAGGGATGCAAATCCAAAGCCCATTATCGCAAGTCCTGTAGCCATACCACGTCGATCTGGGAACCATTTTACTAATGTGGATACAGGTGCAATATATCCAACGCCTAGACCAATTCCACCTAAAGCACCATAGAATAAATATAATAATGGCAGTGATTCTAAGTTGATTGCAAGACCAGAACCTGTGATTCCGACACCAAAGAAAATAGCAGCTAGTATTCCAGATGCACGAGGGCCATATTTTTCAACGAAATGCCCAAGAAATGCTGCGGATAATCCTAAGAAAAGAATCGCGATACTAAAGGTCATGCTGATGTCGGTTAAGTCCCAACCGAATTCTGACTGTAGTGGTTTTGTAAATACACTCCATGCGTAAACAGAACCAATCGATAAATGAATTCCAACTGCCGAGGCTGCAATCAGCCAACGATTTTTTGTCTTTTCCATTTCTTCTCTCCTTTATTTTGAAATAGTGGTGTTCATTTTGCAGTAGAAACTATTTCTAGAACAAAAAAACCGCCAGCAGCCCTATGCTTGAATAAGCATAAAAAGGATGATGACGGTTAATTTCCCTAGCAGGATCGCTACTACAAAATTAACAGTAATCGTTTCCAATATTCCACCTTTTGCACTAGAGACAGGTTCGCTATCCTGTGACAAAAGTGTGTCTATATTGTGAACTATTTGTTACGATATTATCAAACCTAGGAAAATATTACAATAGCTTTTTGTTAAATTATTTTGAGTTGCGAAAAAACTTTATAGTTGTTTTACCAAAAAAAGTATGATTATATATTAATAATCAAATAGGGATTAGCATGGTGGTCCAGTTTAAAACGGAAAGTGAGGTGTAAAGATGGTAGAGTCTATTACCATTCGAAAAAGTATTATCAAATTTGAAGATGGTCAATTATTTAACGAAGAAGATCAAATCGTGACTGAATTCCCCTTGACTATTCTCTTGAACCAACAGGAATTTGCGACGATGGTTTGTACCCCATCCGAGCTTGATGAACTTGTAATTGGATTTTTGGCCTCAGAGGGTGTCATCCGCTTCAGAGATGAAATAAAGAGTTTTCATATTGACGAAGGTCAGGGCTATGCATATGTGGAAACAACAGCCGAAGTGACAACCAGTCAGGAATACTATTCAAAGCGTTTTATCGGTTCCTGCTGTGGCAAAGGCAGACAATTTTACTTTGTGAATGATGCAAAAACGGCTAAAACCTCAACATCAACCATTACCCTTACACCGGAAGAATGCATCAATTTAATGAATGAAATGCAGCAAAGTAGCATTGTTTTTAAAGACACAGGTGGTGTGCATAATGCTGCACTTTGTACACCTACTGACATGATTGTGAATCGAACCGATATTGGCAGACATAATGCCCTTGATAAAATATACGGATATTGCTTAATGAATAAAATTCCAGTTCGTGATAAGGTGATTGTGTTTAGCGGAAGAATTTCTTCAGAAGTCTTATTAAAGGCCGCAAAAATTGGAGTCGGTATAGTGTTATCAAAATCAGCACCTACCGATTTAGCGATCAAAATGGCGGAGGAACTCAATATTACGGCGGTTGGCTTTATCCGTGGTGGCAAGCTTAATGTCTATTCACACCCAGAACGAATCGTCCAGGAGTCTTTTGAAAGCATTTTCTAACATCAAAGAGATTAGCAGAGTGTAATTCTACTAATCTCTTTTTTAATCCTGTGATTTTATTTTTGGTTATATTTTTTACGTATGCTGGAAAAGTTCTTGTACGTTTCTCATGAATTCCTCGGATTGTTTGTTACTCGATCCCTTCATTAAGACCTCGCCAACCTTTGCTAATTTACCTGTCATTTCAAAATCCATTTCATATTCAACTAATGTTTTATCTGGTTCAATAGACGTTAGGTTTGCTATAAGAGTATTCGTAAAGGATCCCGCTAGTGAAACAGGCTTCCCCTTCATTTCAACGACAATTTTTTCGTTTTCAATGGTCTCTTTCAGTTCCCCTACACCCTGAATTTTAATGGGGACAAATTGAACTTTCACCTCAACTAATGTTTCATATTTAGTTGGGCTTAATTGTTTAACCTCTTTACAGCCTGGAAAACATCGGCCCAATTTCATTGGGTCCATAAAAACTGAATAGACACGTTCTCTGTCTGCATGTACGATAAATTGATCAGCCTTTTTCAAAATCCCACTCCTAACCATTTTTCTAAGATGATGTTACAATTTTATTAGTGAAATTTCGTTGTAGAACTAAAAAGACAAAGTGTAAGGGTTTTGTCACAGACTATCAATCCAATTGCGATTTGTTATAATGAGGGGTAGAGATTCTAGGATGAGGTGGACTTTTTATGGCTTTTGGCATTAAACGTAAGGAACTTGTTGAGTGGAAGAAAAAGGTTTCACAAGGGGAAATTGCGTTTTTGACGCATTATTGGATAGACGACCGTTTTCCCGGAATGACAACTGTCACAAAGGTTGGCTGTGCTGACCTTGAAAAGCTTAAAAGCTGGGGAAAGAAATATGGGATTCCTTCAAAGTACATTCATAACCGGACAGGCTTCCCCCATTTTGATTTATTAGGTGAACGACAGATTGAAATTCTAAGAAATGAAAACATGCTACATCAACTAGAGAAGTTCAAAGGATAAGCCATTTGAACTATTTTCTTTTTCACGATATTGGATAGAATAAAAAAGGGTTATGAAAGGAGGACGTCAATATGCTTAATGATTTTAAAAAATTCGCTTTAAAGGGAAATGTGATTGACCTTGCAGTCGGGGTTATTATTGGTGGAGCATTTGGAAAAATCGTTACATCACTTGTGAATGATATTATTATGCCACTAATCGGATTTTTGCTCGGTGGGGTAAACATATCAAAGGCTTCTATCCCCTTTAAGGGTGAGGAGATCATGTATGGTGCTTTTCTACAAACAGTTTTGGACTTTTTAATTATTTCTTTCTCTATTTTTCTCTTTATTCGCTTCTTCCAACGTTTTAAGAAAAAAGAAGAAGAAAAACCTGCTCCAGATCCGACTCCAACAAAAGAAGAAATACTGCTCACAGAAATACGTGATTTATTAAAAGAACAACGTGGTAATTAATAAAAGGTTGTCCAAGTCGAAAATAAAATAGACGATGGACAACCTTTTTTTTATAGTTCCCAAGGTAAAGCGATGCTGAATTTCGAAGCCATTTTTTCATTTTCTTTTTTTCGCCTTTTTCTATTCTCTGCACGGTCTTTCCCAGATTCATGAAGCATTTTTTCTTCCTCAGATTTCGGTATGACTTTCGGAACAGGCTTTGGTTTACCGTTCTCATCTAATGCAACAAACGTTAAAAACGATAATGCACAAATATGCCGTTCGCCCGTATATAAATCCTCTGCAATCACTTTTACAAAAACCTCCATCGAGGAACGTCCCGTATATGTAACAAACGCTTCTAAACAAACAGAACTTCCTTCCTGAATCGGATGAAGGAAATCAACAGAATCCGTTGATGCTGTTACAACTGGAGAGCGTGAATGACGAACTGCTGCAATGGATGCAACATCATCAATATACGCCATGAGCTTTCCCCCAAACATGGTTCCATGATAATTCGTATCAGGCGGAAATACATTACTTGTCTTCACAACAAAAGATTCTTTGCAATACTTTGCTTCTACCATATGAAAATTCCCCTTGTTCTTTTTTAGTATTCTTCTCGTAAATCTTATTTGTAATACTGCACAATAATCATCCTATGTCTTCGTAATTCGACTTTCAATCATTTTTAAAAGAAAGACGCTAGCCAAATTGGCTAACGCTGGTTATGCAGAGAACTTTCTTTCAAGTCCATCGAATGAATATACACGATCAATGAATAAAGCGTAAATTGAAGCTAATATCTGTTGGAAGAGCATCCCCACTACGACTGGAACAGCGACTTCAGCTGGGAAGAATGTAATGGCAATGACGGCTCCGGCACTAATATTGCGCATGCCCCCCGTGAAGATAAGAGCAATTATGACATCTGAGTCTAATTTCATGAAACGACCTATTCCCCATGCGATTAAATAACCACAAAAAGCAATAAAGAAAACGACCGCTCCGATCAGTATCAATTTCAGGTTTACATTTTTCAAATAGGGTGCTATATCGGCACTATTGATCATCACCACTACTCCAAGGCCAATCTTTGAAAAAGGCGCTAGGTTTGGGCTAAGAGTTTTTGTGCATTTTCCTTTTGTCACATGGTTAACGAGCATACCAAGAATGGAAGGCAGCACGACCATGAAAAAAAGACCCTGCATAATACTTAAAATATCCATTTCAACATTACTACCGACAAATAACGTTAAACTATACGGAACAACAAATGGTGAAATCAACGTATCAATTAAGATAATAGAGAGTGTAAGTGCAATATTTCCGTGCTTCATCGCAACCCAGATAAAGCTTGAAATTCCAGTGGGAATTACCACTGCCAAAATCAACCCAGTAATTGTAAAGCTGTCGCCTGGAAAGGTTAAATGCCCAACAATCCAAGCCCATGCAGGCATGATTAAATGTAATGTAAAAAGAGCAATCAAGATTGGGAATGGATGTGTGATTGCTCGTTTTAATGAACTAAAACTTGAACTTAATGCTCCTGAAAACGTGATAAATGCAAAAATCCATGGTACTAAATACGAAAAAGGAGCCAAATATGCAGTTAATAAGACACCCAATACTACACTTGTAGGTGTAATGAGTGGCATCAGTTTCTCTAATTTTTTGTTGAGCTTCTGTAACATCATCATTCTCCTAGTTTAATAATCTACCACTATAAGTCCATTTTTTTAGTATACTACAATTTTAGCATTTTAGAGGTTGTCTATTAAAGGAAATCAGTAAACTTGGGTATTAGGACTGAAAATGAGAAAAGCATCATCACAAAGTGACAATGCTTTTCTCTATGATTAGCTCGGATCATTTTCGTCATATGAAAGGGTTGTGACCTTTGTGTAGTCACCTTTTTCAATTTCCTTCATTGACGCATCTTCTCTTAATTCCTCTTCTGTGTCCATTCCAACTGCAATTGTTGGCTCTTCTTTATTTTGACGTTTTTTCATAGGTAACCACTCCTTTCTTTTAGTATTCCCTATAGTTGGGTATGATACAAAAAACAACCGTGTTTTCAGAATAGTATTTTTATGCGAATGGAAGCATTTTTATAAAAATAACTCTCGCATTTTTATGCAATTTGTTATAAAGTAGGATTTGTGACTTTTTAATGAGGTGAAACAACTATGGCAGTTCAAAAACAACAAGAGAAACCAGTAGCGACTGATTATTTAAAATTTATTATTCCATCCTTAATTGGAATTATTTTATTTATCGTACCCTTTCAATATCAGGATACATTCACAATTCCTGTTGCCATTTTAGCAGGCATTGTTCAAGATTTATTAGGCGATTCAATTCCTTATATTATGACCGGTTTAATCGCCATTACTGGGATTATTTCGATTTTAACAGTATTCATCAAACCTGCATTTATTACGAAATCTCCGTTTTTATCGGGACTTTTTTATGTGTCTCCAGTGTGGGTTGTAACAAGAATTTTAGGGATGATTTTTTCAATTATGACCCTCTTCAAGCTTGGTCCTTCCGCTATTTGGTCGGATGCAACTGGTGGTACTTTGCTATTTGATTTAATTCCTGTTCTATTTTCTGTCTTTTTATTTGCAGGACTGTTTTTACCATTATTGCTTGATTTTGGTCTACTAGAGCTATTTGGAGCATTACTGACGAAGGTGATGCGTCCCCTTTTCAAATTACCCGGACGTTCATCCGTTGACGCCATCGCTTCTTGGTTAGGCGATGGAACCGTTGGTGTTCTTCTTACAAATAAGCAATATGAAGAAGGCTACTATACAAAAAGGGAAGCAGCCATTATTGGAACGACTTTCTCAGTTGTTTCCATCACGTTTACAGTGGTGATATTAGCTCAAATGGGATTACAGAATATGTTTGCGCAGTTCTATTTTACAATCCTACTTGCAGGTTTTGTTGCGGCGATTATTACACCAAGAATCCCGCCATTATCAAGAAAATCGGATACGTATTATGAAGGTACTACACAAAAGGCGGACGAAACTATTCCAGGCAATGTAAGTCGTTTCAAGTGGGGAATGGAACAAGCTGTCTACCAAGCGAAAAAAAGCGAAGGCGTTTCGAAAGTAGTCAAAGGCGGCATGCAAAACGTCTTAGATATGTGGTTGGGTGTTGTTCCAGTCGTTATGGCAATCGGAACAATCGCACTTCTGATTGCGGAATATACTCCGATCTTCAAATATCTTGGCGCACCTTTCGTACCGATTCTAGCCTTACTTCAAGTGCCAGAGGCGGTTGCCGCATCTGAAACGATGGTAATCGGATTTGCAGACATGTTCCTCCCTACAATTATTGGGGCAGATATCGAGAATGATCTTACACGATTTGTTATTGCAGGAGTATCCATTACACAGTTAATCTACATGTCTGAGGTTGGTGGATTATTACTCGGTTCTAAATTACCCGTATCGTTCCTAGACTTAGTCATTATCTTTTTACAGCGGACGCTGATTACCTTACCCATTATTGTAGGAATGGCCTATTTGTTTTTTTAAACGTTTGATTTTGTGCTAATGACCATAGGGGTCAGTTTATCAGCCATTAAAATGAAATAATGACCATAAAACACAAGTAAGCCCTACGAATTAATCCTTCGTAGGGCTTTTTACATCAAAAATATCAAACCTTCACCGGAACTTCTTCCTTCGAAAAGCCTTCTTGGTAAATTCGACTAATGATCGACTCAATTTCAGGCTCTTCTACCGTCAAATCCGTAATATTATGGGTCTGAGTAATTTGGGAAATCACATCTGACGCAGAATAATCATCACGATTGAAACGAATCCATTTTCGGTTTCCTTCCTCTTTGCAGATTTCCCCATTCGATATCTGTAAGTCGATTCCATTTTCCTCAACATCAACAATTAATGTCCGCATTTTACCATAACGTGACTTAACTGATGCAATCTCGCCATCATACACTTTTTGACCATGATCAATTAAAACCATTCGCTTACATAGCTTTTCAATGTCTTCCATATCGTGGGTAGTTAAAATCACCGTCACATTTCGAAGCTTATTGATTTCTTGAATAAATTCCCGCATTTTTTCTTTCGCAACGACATCAAGACCAATCGTTGGCTCATCCAAAAACAAGATGTCCGGATCATGTAGCAGGGATGCAGCAATGTCTGCTCTCATTCGCTGACCTAGTGAAAGCTGACGAACAGGCGTGTTCAAAAACTCACCTAAGCCTAAAATTTCTGTAAAAGTGTCCATATTTTCTTTATAACGGACTACTGGAACACGGTAAATTTCCTTAAGTAATTCGAATGATTCAATCGTTGGCAGGTCCCACCAAAGCTGCGTCCGTTGACCAAACACCACACCAATGTTTTTCGCATTTTCCTTCCGATTTTCATAAGGGATAATCCCGTTAACACGGATTGACCCGCTTGATGGAACTAGAATGCCGGTAAGCATTTTGATTGTCGTTGATTTCCCAGCACCATTTGGTCCAATGTATCCAACCATTTCCCCTTTTTCAATCGAAAATGTGATGTCTTTAACTGCTTCTTTCGTTTCAAATTGCCGGTTCACTACACTTTTTAAAGCCCCCATGAACCCGGTCTCCCTTTTTGCAATCTTAAATTCTTTTCGTACATGTTCGACCTCAATTATAGCCAAGATAGGAACCCCCTTTTTTTATGAGCCAGCACTTTTATATCGACTTAAACCAAGCATCCACACATGATATGCCATGATAAAAAACACGATTCCCACAAGTGGTGTAAAATACCCAATATAGGAAGGGAAATAAGGTGTTTCCTTTTCTAAAATCACCGCTGCTGGGAAATAGTTCACAAACCCAAATGGAACAACAAACGCAGTTACCCATTGGACCACTTTTGGATAAATCGCAAGAGGATAGTTCGTTAAATTTCGTGCTGGATACATCACGACCCAATAAAAACGCTCTGATTTTGTCGTCCAGAAGGCAATTGCCGAAATAAACACGAGTAGTCCCCCTTGAACCAATATCCCTCCGATAACTGCACTAAGTAAAAAGAGGATTTTTCCAAATTGCCAATGAATATCAAGGGCAGTGCTCACCCAAATAAAGACCAATATACTAAAAATGAACTGACCCGCTGCCCCAATATCAAATTTCATCGCCATAAAATGAAAGAATGGATTGATGGGGCGAACGAGGAACCGGTCAAAGGTACCATTTACAATATACGTATCCAAGCTTCTAAAATGGAAAAAGAGAATGATACAAAATCCCCATGACAAAACGGCAAGTGCAAATAAAAAGAGCAACTCATAGAAATTCCATTTTCCTAGTTCTTTAAATTGATAGAGCATAACCCACATCGTGATAGCAGTACCTGTATAGGCTGCGACCATCCCAACAATGCGCATGATAAATGCAAAGCGATACTGCATTTGGGCACGGACACCTGCTCCGACGAGTCGAAAATATAATTTCATGTAATCGATTATATTTTTCATGCTTCACCCTCCCTGCACGATCACTTTGTTTGATGCTTTACTCCAAACAAATCGGAGGATTCCATACGAAACTGCTACCCAAAATAACTGAATCCCAATTGATAGAAAGACCTCGTTACCTGAAATCTCTTCTATGAAAATAGCATTCGGAATAAAATAGATTCCTTGAAATGGTAAATAGTATGCAAGCGTTTGCAACCAACCTGGGAAAAACCACAACGGGATGACAGATCCGGATAGAAGTGAAACAGAAAAATAAAAGACATCCTCGATTCCTCCGGTTTCAATGAGCCAGAATGTGAATAAGCCAAATGTCAGTTCAATACAATATCGAATGAGAAAGCCTAAAAACCCTGAAATAACAAATAAAATCCACGTCTGCCATGAGGTTGGCAAGCTCAGATCAACAAAGAAAAACAACAGAATATATAACGGGACCAACGCGGTTAACATATAAAATGCGACACTGCCGAAATCGGCAAACAAATAGCGTAACGGCACATCAAAAGGTCTCATTAATTCGAGTGCGATGTCACCTGTTCGAACCTTTTCCTGCAGCTCCCATAATGGCGTACCCGCACCATTCACTGCGGTTAAAAATTGACTGACGACAACATAGGTAAGCATGGCTGTTAAAGAAATTCCACTTGCTTCTTCTTTACCAGCATACAGTGCATACCAAATTGACATCCACATTAGTAGAAAGATAATATTTGAAACCAACCTTGTCCACACATCAAATCGATAGGCGGCTGACCTCATAAAGGCTTTTCTCGTAAAAGCCGTATACATTTTTACCGTATCCATCAAGTCACCTACTAGACATTTGCTTTTAACAAATTTTTCTTTATAGTAGCATAATTACCTCCATTTCGACTAGGCTCTTTCTTTCTTTTTAGAGCCTAGTCGTGTAACAGTTTGTTCAATTAAGATGGCGACAATTGTTCCCAGAACGAGTCCATTATTTAATATCGATGTTAAAATAGGGGGCACATCCTTGAAAGCATCTGAAGGTACGAACATCGACCCTACCCCAACAAATAACGAAAACACAATGATCATTCGGGAACGACTTTTATTCAACAAGTTTTCAAATGCAGCTAACGCAGGCAACATGAGATTAGCGAAAATGATAAATACTGTTGCATACCCAATTGGTGCCGGCAATCCTGAAACAAAGTTCATGATTTTTGGAAAAAAACTAATGCCGACTAAAATAAAACTACCGACAATAAAAGGAAGTCTTGTATTGATTTTCGTGGTTGCAATAAAACCTGCCGCTCCTGAGATGGGAACGGGTGCAACCGCTGAAAAAATTCCTGCGAGGATTTGGTTAACCCCTGCCATAAATCCAGCCGGACGATATCTAGTTTTTTCAGTTTTAATTTGTTGGGAGTGGAGCACCTGCTCAACAACTCTTATGCTTGCGATTAAATTTGTTAACAGCAATAACGTCACAAGGATCGCTGTGGCAATCATTCCACTATCAAAGACTGGACTTCCAAAGGAAAAGATACGAGGGAATTCCATCCATTTATTCGATGTCACTTTGATTGGCTCAGTAAGGCCGAAAATAGCAAAAATGATCCAACCAAGGGCTAAGCTAATAAGAACGGAGTATTGCCTTAATGCTCGAGGTCCCTTTTCTGCAAAAACAAACGTAAAAAGAATAATAAACAGACAAATCACTAGGATTTTTAAATTAACCGTTTCTTCGCCCCGGTAACCCACCCCAAAGATTCCATTTAAAAATGAACCACTTAGTTGAAGTGAAAGCAAAATCAAATAAGTCCCTGTTACAACCGGTGTAAATAATTTTGAAATTCGATCAATAATTCCAAGTACACTTAAAAGCATAAATAATATTCCACTAACCAAAATCCCCGCTTCTATCGCTCGGAGTGTATCTTCCCCTGAGCCATACAAGGTTGGCCCTAGACCTGCATAAATGATAAACACGCCCCACCATAAACCGGCCGGCCCTTCATTAATCGGCAGACGGTGCCCAAAATACACTTGAACTAAGCTTGCTAATCCGAGTAATAGGAAGGTCCGCGAAACAAAACTAGCTGTTTCTACTGGGGCCATTCCATAAAGAGCTGCTATCGCGATTGGCGCCACAATCGAGCTTGCAATGATAAACGCAAGCCATTGTAATGAACTAAAAAACACTTTCACTATTCTCATCCCTATTCGATTATGTATGATTTTCATTTTATCCCGCATTAACGGGCAGTAAAATAATTTTAGCATAAGCTAAGTGTTTAAGTGGAAAATAACTGCCCGTAAAAGCCCGATTAAGAAGAACAAAGACTAAGAACGCCACGTCCTGTGGCAACGTCTTTGTGACCCACATCGTATGGCCCTCAACTAACAATCATTGGGGAAGAAGCCCCCCAATGATTGAAGTTTCACTTTATCATTTTTTTCAATTTGTGTATGTCTGATATAATCTAGTATATGCTGTAATTTTTGTTTATGGAGGAAAATATATGATTCGTTTTGGAATAATTGGAACTAACTGGATAACAGATGCATTTTTAGAAGCAACAAAAGCAATCGAGGATTTTTCATTAACGGCTGTTTACTCGCGTACAGAGGAACGCGCAATGGAGTTTGCTGAAAATTATCAAGCACCCTATATCTTTACATCGATTGAGGAAATGGCACAATCTGATGTAATTGATGCAGTTTATATCGCAAGCCCGACTTCCTTTCACGCCTCTCAAGCTATTATTTTATTGAATCATGGCAAGCATGTTCTTTGTGAGAAACCGATTGCCTCAAATACGAGAGAACTAAAAGAAATGATTCAAGCGGCAAAGGAAAATCAAGTGCTCTTAATGGAAGCTTTGAAGTCCGGATTTCTCCCTTCTTATGCAAACATTCGCGAGAACTTACACAAAATCGGTCCAGTTCGCCGCTATTTTGCGAGCTATTGTCAATATTCATCCCGCTATGATGCCTATAAGGAAGGTACCGTATTAAATGCCTTTAAACCTGAATTTTCGAATGGTTCGTTAATGGATATTGGCGTGTACTGTGTATATCCAATGGTTCAATTATTTGGAAAGCCCGATTCGATCAAAGCAAGTGGTTTAATGCTTAATTCTGGTGTGGATGGTGAAGGGAGTATCCTTGCCCATTACGAGGAGATGGAGGGTATGATGATGTTTTCGAAAATCACGAATTCATACATCCCTTCTGAAATTCAAGGTGAAAATGGTAGCATTCTGATTGATAAAATCTCTTCACCTGAAAAAGTTGAAATTCGTTATCGGGATGGAAAAGTGGAAGATCTTTCAATCCTTCCCGAGCAGCACACGATGTATTATGAGGCAAAGGAATTTATCGAGTTGATTAAAAATGGTTCAATCCAATCAACTGTCAATACATACGAAAACTCATTGGCTGTAATGGAAATCCTAGACGAAGCCCGGCAGCAAATGGGACTCGTATTTCCTGCAGATCAATAAGTTAAAACGCTTGCGACACAATCATGTCGCAAGCGTAATGTATACCCTATAAATTTTTTAATGCATCCACTATTGGCTCTTCGCCACTTACAAGATCAAAAGCTTGATTAAATGTACGTTCCTCTGTTAACGAAGCGACAATCACTTTTGCGACATCCGCCCGGGGGATTGTATTTCTCGTTAAATTCTCCCCTACAGCAATCTTCCCAGTTCCTTCTTCATTTAATAAACCACCAGGTCGAACAATCGTATAGGTTAACTCACTTTGTTCGAGAATTCGGTCTGCATAATGCTTTGCGACATAGTATGGACGGATGGCTTCATTCCATTTTTCACGTTGATTAGCACCTAACGCACTGACCATGACAAAGCGTTTGACCCCAGATTGTTCTGCTGCTTCAATGGTTTTTACTGCGCCATCCAGGTCAATTAAGAGGGTTTGATCTGGACCTGTGTGACCGCCAGACCCTGCAGTAAATACAACTGCATCACATCCCGAAATTGCCTCACGGATTTCTTTCACACTGTCTGCAATACTTGCTACAACAGTTTCGACACCTAATTCTGTAAAATAGGCTACTTGCTCTTGCTTACGTACCATAGCAAGTGGTGTATGCTCACCACTTTCATTTAATAACCCAACTACTTGTTTACCAATTTGTCCATTTGCTCCAACTACACAAACCTTCATCCATCTAGCCCCTTTCTCTCATGTATTTCTTCTATTATCACAAGATAAGAAAGAGATATCAAACGAAAGGGCTTCATCGTTGTTTCAAGAATACTTATAAAAGCAACCATGAAAAAGGACCACAGAGCCTTGTACTCGTGTGGTCCAAAAAACTTACGCATATAGTGACTGTGCTTGCATGCGATACATGTTTGCATAAATACCGCCGTGAGCCAATAATTCTTCATGGGTTCCTTGTTCTTTAATGACTCCTCGTTCTAATACAAGAATGCGATCGGCATTTTTGATGGTTGAAAGACGGTGAGCAATAATAAAGGTTGTGCGCCCTTTCTTAAGAACATCCATCGCATGTTGAATTATCTCTTCAGTCTCCGTATCAATATTTGAAGTCGCTTCATCTAATATTAAAATCGCTGGGTCAAACGCAAGTGCACGTGCAAATGAGATAAGCTGGCGTTGACCTGATGAAAGTGTACTTCCTTTTTCAATTACCGGTTCATCGATTCCTTTTTCAAGATTCTTGAGAACTCGCTCTGCACCGACTGCTTGTAATGCTTTCTCTACTTTTTCCCGTGTGATCTTCGGGTCATTCAAGCTCACATTTGAGGCAATGGTACCTGTGAACAAATACGGATCCTGCAAGACGATTCCCATATGCTGACGAATTGTCTGTCTTGGCAAGGTCGTGATGTCGATTCCATCGATATAAATCTTTCCTATGGATGGATCATAAAATCTGAAAAGCAAGTTCATGATTGAGCTTTTTCCAGAACCGGTATGACCAACTAGGGCGACCGTTTCACCACGTTTTGCTTCAAACGATAGATTCTTTAATACATATTCATCATCTTTATAGGCGAAAGTGGCATCATCGAATACCACATGACCATCATATCTTGGCATCGTTTCCTCGGATACCTCTTCCCCTTTTAAATCTAATACATCAAATACTCGTTTTCCTGCCACAAGAGAGCGTTCTAATTGGGAAAACTGATTCACAACATTCGTTATCGGATTAAATAATCTTGTTAAATAATCAACAAATGCGTACAATGTACCCGCTGAGGCAACCTCACCTACCGATAATGATTGTGTACCAAAATATACAATGAAAACTGTGAACATCATGAGACGCAACGTATTTACTAAGTTAAATGAAGTGGCAGAATCTAATAATAATAGTTTTCGTCCATATGCATAATGCTCATTATTCATATCATCAAATTCCTTCGTCATTTGCTTTTCACGACGAAAGGCTTGAATAATCGTCATTCCTTGAATCGACTCATTTATCATCGCATTGATGTCCGCAATTTTTTTACGAATCACTTTATTATACTGTGATGCATATTTCCGGTATAAAATCATCCATACATAAATAAGTGGAATCATGAGTAATGCAAGCATCGCCATTTTCCAATTAAGTATAAATAGGGCAATATAAACACCCGCAATTGAAATAAAGCTTGTCGCAAAATTTGAAAGTACCTGCACGTATAAATTTCTAACGGCTTCTGTATCATTCGTAACCCGTGCGACAATTTTTCCGGCTGGACGTTGATCAAAGAATTGAATCGGCAATGTATGAATATGCCCAAATACATCCTGGCGTAATTTTTGGATGACCCGGTTCGCTCCAACTTGTAAATAAATATACATGAAATATCGTAAAATCGCTGTTGCGATTGCTAAAATGAGATACAAGCAAAGCAACCATGCAATTGGCTGAATTTCAATATTTCCAAGGACCATATATTCATCGATGATGTACTTCGCAATAAATGGACCTGCTAAATCCGTAAAGACTGCAATCGTTAAGAAAAATAGTCCAATAAAAATAGGTCCCTTGTAATACATCGCATATTTTGTTAATCGTTTACCTGTACTCATGCCCGACCCTCCTCTAGCTGCTGACGGTCAAATTGTTCCTTATACCAACCATTTTGTTTTAGAAGTTCTTCGTGAGTCCCTTGTTCTGTAATTTGCCCTTCATCCAGCACGATAATATGATCAGCGTGTTGAACACCAGATAAACGATGTGTCGTAATAATCGTTGTTTTGTCACTTCGCTCATTCTGAATGTTTTCGATGATTCGAGCCTCTGTTTTCGCATCAACTGCGGATAGAGAATCATCCAGGATTAAGATTTCAGGGTCTTTGATAAGTGCACGTGCAATGGACACGCGTTGCTTTTGTCCTCCAGATAAGGAAACCCCTTTTTCTCCAACAAGGGTTTCAAGTCCCCTCGGTAAGTTTTCCAAGTCTTTTTTAAAGTATGCTAAATGAATAGCCTTCTCGATTTCTGCATCTGTAGCATCTTCTTTACCAAACAAAATGTTTTCTCGAATCGTCCGTGAAAATAACACGTGATCCTGTGGAACATATCCAATCCAATCAAGTATTTGTTCCTTCGTTTGTGACGCGATATCAATCCCAGCAATACTGAGTTGACCTTCTTGTAATGGATATTCGCGTAGTAATTGTCGTAAAAATGTCGTTTTACCAGCACCTGTTTTTCCTACAATTCCAAGTGTTTCTCCTTTTTTTAAGGATAGAGTGATCTTCTGCAAATTTTTCACTTGACTCGTTGGGTACTGAAACATTAAATCATGAAATCCTATGTTATTAGGTGTCGAAACAGCAACTGGATCATTTGAATTTTTAACATCTGCCTCATAATTGAGCGTTTCTTGGACACGATCAAGTGAAGCATTTCCTTGCTGCATGACGTTGATCAGTTCACCAATTGCAAAAATTGGCCATACGGCAAGACCTAGATACACATTAAATGTAACAAGCTGACCTACTGTCATTTCACCATTAGCTACAAGAAATGCACCATATCCTAATGCTACGACATAGCTAATACCTGTTCCGACTTTCGTAATCGGGCCAAATAAAGCATTAGTCTTCGCTGTATGCATATTTTTCTGGTATACCTCTTCACTTTTATCAGCAAAGACTTGTTCGTCTTTCTTTTCCTGTACATAGGCGCGAATGACTCTCACACCTGCAACAGATTCTAGAACATTATCATTTAATTCACCAAATGAATCCTGGGCTTTCATATATCGTTCATGGACAATTTTCCCTAAATATTGAATGAGCACGGCCATAATTGGAACCGGTAGCATTGAAAAGAAGGTTAATTTCCACGAAATCATGAATCCCATTGCAAAAATAATCGTTCCCAAAAACAAGGTAGAATCGATCAACGTCATAATTCCAAAACCCGCTGTTAGCGAAACGGAATTCAAATCATTCGTAGCACGTGCCATTAAATCCCCAGTACGGTTCTTCTCATAAAAGGTCGGTGTCATTTTTAAAAACTGCAACATAAGCTTACGACGCATGACTTTTTCTAGGTTTAAAGAACCTTCAAATAATCGGTACTGCCAAAAGAAATTTAAGAAATAGCCAGAAACGATAATGGCTACGAATATTAAAATATATTGAATCAATACATTCCTAGTCATTTCACTTGCTGTTAAAACATCAATAATCGAGCCAAGTAAATAAGGTGGAATCACTTCCAACACTGTGGCGATCATTAACAAGACGATAGCAATTGTATATTGCAACCAATATTTTTTAAAAAACCAACCAAGTTTACCTAATACTTCAAACATATCTCATACCTTCTTTCTCGTTCACAGTTGAAAGCTTTGAGCTACCCACTATCTAGCAACTCCTTGTTGAAAATCAATACTCTTCGCTTTTTCCACATTGTCTTTACTCCCTTTCATGGGTATTCACTAAAAAATCCCACACAAAAAAGATGCATACCCTAAAAAGAGCATGCATCTTTTGTACAGGTATAGTAGGCGTACCATACCTGTACTTGCATTTGGAATCTACAATTCTACAAATAAAGGTATGGACAATGTATAAAATTGTTGTGTAGGTTTCGTGTTTTTGGGTCTCTCATTGTCCTTTCCTCCTTTGTAAAAATTTTTATTAGTGTTCTTGAAGATTACCATTTTTTTCATAACATTGTCAACTACTGTTTTCTCATTTTTTTCACAATAAATGACCTTTTCTTTAAACGGGTGGAATTCTCCCATTACGTTTTACAATTTCAATTTCCTCCTGACGCTGCAAATACCATTTTTCAAACGTATCGGCAAACGGTAAGGGAATATCATGAATTGTTTCGATATGTGTTGGTGTTGAACGATTCATCGTTGTAATGGAAGCTACATCAAAGAGCCTTTGTAATATGGTCTGATCATACGACATTTCAATCACATGTCTTCGCTTCGTTATAAACATACGACTCGTTAGACCACCATGCCACCATTGCACTTGGTCTTCCTTCAACGAAAATCTTGTATGTACGAAATCAAGAATCCGTTGCAAGATGATTAAAAAGAGTAGAACAAGAGATAAGATCCACCACGCCTCGTTGAATCCAAATAGCTCAGGTTTAAAATAAAACAGTCCTATCGTTGCCAGCACCCAAAACCAGCTTGGTTTCAACAATTTTACCCATAAGGACTTGCGCGGTAACCTCTCTAATTGGGTCTCTTTCAACTGATAGATTGGAAGCAATTCTTCAATTAAATCATATGCTTTTAGGACCGGCAAAAATGGATAAAGGGAGTTCACATTGATCGATTCATCCCCTTTATTCGGATTGGCAGAACTGATTAATTTAACTTCTGCTAACCCAAAGAGTCGCTTCATCCATGTTTGCTTCATTTCTAAGCCCTGAATTTTCCTTTTTTCAATCGCGAAATAACTTTCATTTAGAACCCCTCGATCAATATAGATAAATCTATCATCGGATGATATTTCATATTTGCCATAACGAATGAATGTCCTTGCAACACCAAAAGTAACGGCAACAACAACAGCCAATATAAGGATGATGACAAAGAGCCATTTACTTTCGAGTAACACCTGAAAGATACCTTTTATATCATTGGTATCTGGTAAAAGGGGTTCCAAGTAATCCAGCCCTGCAAATACAATCGGGACAATTGCTAGGAAACTTAAAGAGGTAAAGCTCGCTTTCCACAAATCTTTTTTCTCTGGTGTAAAATGAACAGTACGATTTGGTCCATGAACGATTACCTGTTCAGACTCCTCATGATTTTGTATGACTTCCGGCTGTTTATCCGGCTGAACTAAATCAATTAGAAAATTGGCATGTTTCTTCGTTAATACCGCGAAATCGATGGAATCATCCTCCCCATCCATTGCCGTTTCAAAGGTAAGGGAGGTTAGTCCAAAGATTTTATGAAAGACGGATGTTTTTCGCGTGATATTTTGTATTCTTGAAAAAGGAATAGTACTTGTCCGCTTCACAAAAATCCCCTTATGTATATGGAATGTTCGGTCCTTCCACTCATATTTCTCGACAAACCAACTAGCCACAATGTGAACTAGCACCAATATAACAACTAGTAGAAAAGCATATCTCCCATACACAAAAACCCAAGAATCCGAATCCTTTCTTAACACAAATAACAACAAAATAACTACAAAACTACTTTTGATAAATTGATAGATTCGAAAACCGATACTAAGTGGATGGTAACGCATCATTCATCCACTTCCTTTAGTTTTGCATAATCTGCTAATTTCTCTCTTAGCTCTAGCGCAACATGCTCTTCCAAAGCAGGAATTGTATGAGAAGATCCCATTGTCTCCACTTTAATCGCCCTGACGTGAAATCTTTTCATAATCGGACCTTGACTTGTTGAAACGGACTGTATTTTCGTCAACGGAACAGTCACCCATTCTTTTGTTAACACACCATAACGTAGTTGTAGGTATTCATCATTAAACTGATAACTCCAGGTTTGATAAAGTAACTTCGGTTCAATAAAGGACCATATCGCACCAAGTAGGCCGAACACAAGTAGAGCTACCAAAATCCAAAACGCCCATGTTGGCCATGAAAAATAATGATTCAACCAAAATAAAACGCCTAGGACGATAAAACCTATAATATTAGTAATGGTTTCAGTTATGATTCGTATTTTGGGGAAAGCAGGGGATAATTGATTTGTTAATTTTACTTCACTCATATCAGCAACTCCTTGTAGCAATATTCTCTAAAACTCCAACTTTATTTATTAATTACTGATCAATCGAACATCCATGATTTATTTACGATTGCAACTCGAAAAAGTTTCATTTGACCATCTGTCCTACATAGAGTTTGTGAAACGAAATGAGTTCATCAGATAAAAATGATTTAAAACCGACTTTTTTGGTGAAAGGCTTCATACAATTTTTGTAGGGGTGATGAAAAATGCCTAGAGTAAAATATACGGACAATGATGTGAATTTGGTGGCAAGGATGATGAGAGCGGAGGCTGAAGCTGAAGGACGACAAGGGATGCTGATGGTTGGTAATGTCATTGTAAATCGCGCAGTCGCAAATTGTTTGGATTTTAAAGATCTGAGAAGCATACGGCAAGTAATTTTTCATGTACAAGGTGGAAATTATTCATTTGAAGCAGTACAAAAAGGTAACTTGTTTTATAATCCTGCTAGAAATGTGGAAAAAAGGCTAGCGAAGCAAACATTAGACTATTGGAGGGAACATCCTTCCAAGTATTCTCTTTGGTATTTTAACCCGTATGCTCCATGTCCTCCTACATGGTACGGTCAACCATTTGCAGGACAATTTAAAAATCATTGCTATTATGAACCAGAGGCAAACACATGTGATAGCGTTTATTCAGGGTAACCCCACAGATTGTGGGGTTTTTTATATTTTTAACTTTATCCTTTAACTGCCTTTATCAACCGAAAAATTTGGCTGGAGGCTGATTTTAAATTTTCAAATGTATGACTTGTATTCATCGCTTCGTCTAATGTCATTGGTTCATTGATGATCGAAAAGAAAGAGGTGATTCCAAGTTCATTTAAAGCAGACGTATCACCTGTCATTGCACCCGCTAAGGCAATTACCGGGATATTTTTTTGCTGAGCTCTTTTCGCAACACCCAACGGGGCTTTTCCCATCGATGTCTGCCCATCCATCTTCCCCTCGCCAGTTATCACAAAATCAACACCTTCTAAAAGTTGGTTCATTCCTACACTGTCAAGAACCAATTCAACTCCCGATACGAGTTGTCCTTGTAAAAAACCACTAAAAGCAGCTCCAAGCCCGCCGGCAGCCCCAGCTCCTGGAAAGGAGTGAATATTGATATTCATCGTCTGAAGGACGATTTTGGAAAAATGTTTTAACCCATCATCCAGTTCTGCCACCATTGTTTCATCTGCACCTTTTTGCGGACCATAAATATAGGCTGCACCGTTTGGTCCATATAGTGGATTGTTTACATCACAAGCAATTCGAAACGTGCATTCCTTTACGATTGGATGAACAGCAGAAGCGTCAATCTTTGAAATATCTTTTAAATGCTGGCCTCCACATCCAACCTCTTGATCTTTATTATCTAAAAAGCGAAAGCCCAGTGCCTGGAGCATACCAACGCCAGCATCATTTGTGGAACTTCCACCGAGCCCAATCACAAACTCCCTGCAGCCTCTATGGCAGGCATCAAGGATCAATTCTCCTACACCAAAGGTTGTTGTGAGTTTCGGGTTTCTTTTATCAGAAGGAACAAGAGGAAGACCACACGCAGCCGCCACTTCAATAACAGCTGTTTTTTTATCACCTAAAATTCCATACATTGCAGAGATTTTCTCCATTAACGGTCCAGTAACTGTCGTTTCTATCATTTCCCCGTTTGTCGCCTGAATGAACGATTCGACTGTCCCCTCACCACCATCTGCGAGCGGTATGGTAATGATAGTGGCATCAGGATAAACCTCTTCTATCCCTAAAGCAATCGCATTACTCCCTTCAAGAGACGAAATACTACCTTTAAATGAATCAATCGCAATTAAAACCTTCACAGTAGATCCCCTTTTCGCTTATCTTATTAACATAGTACCATTCCAATACTTCGTTCACTATCAAAAAAAACGACAAGCGCTTTACACTTGTCGATTAAGAAAACTTTGCATCAATATTCCGTAAATGTTCAAGGTCTTTTTCCTTCACCAGTAAGCTTACGAGAACATAACTAATAAGCGAGAAAAACACAGGCAAAGCAACCGAATGCATACCAAAGGGTTCTGGATTCGTGGTATGGATCAGAATATAGCTACCTACTCCAACGATGATCGAGGAGATGGCTCCATATTTATTCCCCCTTCGCCAATACAAGCCAAGTACAACCGGCCAAATAAACGCAGCCTCAAGCCCCCCGAACGCAAACAAATTGAGCCAGATTAGCAAATCGGGAGGATTGATCGCCATTAGGAAGACGAGTACACCGACCAATGCGGTTACACTCATACTCAGTCTTTTCACCATTGTCTCTGAAGCATCCGGCTTTATGTAATTTAAATACACATCCTTCACAATGGTAGAGCCTACAATTAATAATAACGAGTTAACAGTAGACATGATCGCCGCCATCGGTGCAGAAAGAACAACCCCAGCCAACCATGGGGGTAATACTTCCATGGCTAACAACGGCATAACTGTATCTGGAACCTCAACCCCAGGAATAATCGCCCTCGCAAAAACACCTGATAAATGCATGCCAAGCATAATAAAGCCAACTACAATGGTTCCGATAATCATCGCTTGGTGCATTGCTTTTGCATGCCGATAGGACATCGCGCGCACAGCAATTTGAGGCAACCCAACAACACCTACCCCTACAAGGATCCAAAATGAGGATAAATAGATTGGAGTAAGGGATCTATCATTTCCAAACGGTGACACGAGATTTGGATTTTGTCCAATAAGTTCTTCGATAATGGCTGGGATTCCTCCACCTGCAATAATCGTTCCGATGAGGATGATCAACGTCCCAATAAACATGATAATTCCTTGTATCGTCTCTGTAAGAGCAACAGCACGAAATCCACCAATCGTCACATAAACTAAAATCGAAATAGCAAAAATAAATAATGAACTTGTATAAGATAAACCTGTCAAGGATTCAATTAATCTGCCACCTCCGACCCATTGGGCAGACATCGAAGCAAACAAAAAGACGATAATACTTCCAGATGAGAGTAAAACCACCCACTTCGAATGATAGCGTTCCTTTAAAAAATCAATAAGGGTTACAGCATTGATCTTACGAGCCACAATCGCGAATTTTTTTCCTAATACCGCAAGAACAAAATACCCTGTTACCACTTGAATCATCGAAAGCAAGACCCACCCAAGTCCGATATTGTATGCAGCACCAGGACCACCGATGAAACTACTTGCACTTCCATACGTAGCAACCATTGTCATAGCTAGGACAAAACCACCTAACTCACGGCTCCCTAGAAAATAATCTTGAAGAAATCCAGAGCTATTCTTTAAACGCCCTGCTGCATAAATTCCAATCATAAAAATAATCACTAATAAACCAAGGAAAGGGATTAATACTTCCCAATTCATAATGAATCCCCTCCCTCATCTTCAAACGGTACCTCTTTAAAGACCATTTTCACAAGAATAATCACCAACAAAACCACCACAATAAAACCAACAACACAACTATAAAAAAACCAGCTTGGTAAACCTGCGATGTATGTATATTCAGAAACCTGCTTTGATCCTAGTCCATACGCAAAGCCAAACCACCATAGGAAATTGAAAACCGCTAAACCGATACCAATTAATGCTTCTTTTTTAGCGACCTTGTATATACGGTCACCTGTATTTTTATTCTTATCCATGCCAATTTCTCCTTACTAAACAATGAATGAATCGTGTTCTTATTTTCCTATCCTGCCCCAAATTGGTGCCTTCCCATCAAAAAAAGCTACCTAAGAAACATCCTTAGGTAGCTTTTTAATCATTATTCGGCTGATTCTTCACCATCAATCAAATAATTGTAATCTGAACGATTAACCGGCTCAAATCCTTGTGGTGTGTAGAATCGTAACAAGTCACCATTTACAACCTTATCAGAAGTTGCTAACTTTTCTTCTACGATGTCCTGAAGCTTTTTCGCAGTGTCTAGCTGGTCTTCTGTGATTTCAACACCTGTTGTTGAATCATAAAACTTACCATCAACTGCGGAAATGGTTGGACTTACGAAATCACCATTACGGAATGGAATCACTTGATCATGTTGTTCAGAAAGTAAGTCTGTTCCGAATTGCATATAATCCTTAGTATCAATTCCAAGCAAGTGTAGTAGTGTTGGAAGAAGGTCAATTTGGCCACCATACTGGTGCTGAACCCCACCTTCCATTCCTGGAACACGGATAAACAATGGTACCCGTTGAAGGGAAGCAGTATCAAATGGTGTAATTTCATCTTTTTCTAGTACTTGCTTCATGGCTTTATTATGGTTTTCAGAGATACCATAATGGTCACCATACATAATGATAATTGAATTATCGTATAAGCCTTTTTCTTTTAAATCATTGAAGAATTGCTCTAATGCTTCATCCGCATATCGTGCCGTTTGGAAATATCCATCAACTGAACGATCACCTGTTGTATGACGCGCAATCGTTGCATCCTCTTCATTAATTTTATACGGGTAGTGATTTGTTACTGTAATAAATTTTGTATAAAACGGCTGTGGTAATGTGTCTAATAAATCAGCCGATTGCTCATAGAATGGTTTATCCATTAGTCCATATTCAGCAAGGTCTTCTGGATTCATTTGATAATAGCTTGAATCAAAGAAATGATCATAGCCAAATGACTTATAAATTTCATTCCGGTTCCAGAAGCTACCTGAGTTTCCGTGGAATACAGCAGATGTATAACCTTCTTGTCCAAGGATTGCTGGAGCAGCCTGATATGTGTTCAAGCCTTTCGTTGTAAAAGCAGATCCCTGCGGTAGACCATATAATGAGTTTTCAAGAAGAAATTCCGCATCAGCTGTCTTACCTTGTGCAGTCTGATGGAAGAAATTATCAAAGTAAAGGGTATTTCCTTCATTCACTAATGAATTTAAGAAAGGTGTTACCTCTTCCCCGTTCAGCTTGTAATTGATTAAGAAATTTTGCATGGACTCAAGGTGAAGATAAATAACGTTCATGCCTTTACCAACTCCAAAATATTCGGGATTTGGTTCAGCATAGTTTGCTTTTGTATAGTTAATCACTTCAATGCTATCATTACTATCCGCTAATGCTCTTTGTGTAGAAGCCTTTGTACTTTGAACAGCATCGTAAATCGTGTAGTTATACATACCTAAGTATTTCACGATATAATGGCGGTCAAAGCCACGTGTTAATAGCTGTGGACGATCAGCCTCTGCTAGAGAAAGGTTAACAGCTGAAATTAAAATCGCAAATGCAAATAATGCGGCTACTTTTAAACCTCTCATACTATTTGTTGTCGTCTCAGTCTTCATTTTTTTAAATAAAAACAACCCTAGAAGGACGATAAAGTCAATAAAGAATAAGAAATCATATGGTTTTAAAAGTGAAACAACACTACCACTCACATCACCAAAGTTCTGTGTTTGGAACAATGTTGGCAATGTAATGAAGTCACTAAAGAAACGGTAATATACAATATTCGCGTATAAAAGGAAAGACATTAGAAAATAGATAATGAGAAGTCGTCTATATCCCTTTTTCTCTTTCCCTAAGAATGCTAGACCTAAAAAGAATAAAGCCGATCCAAGTGGATTCAAAATCAATAAAAAAGTCTGTAATGAATTATCAATATTTAAGTTAAATTCGGTTGATTGCGAAATAAATGTTTTTATCCAAAGGAATAACACCGCTAATAAGTAGAAGCCAAAAAAGCTAGTGAAGATATTTTGACCACGTTTTAGAATATTCTTTTTCATGATTGCACCTACCTTCAATCTAAACAAAAATTATTTCAATAACTAAAATCGTAAAAACTATTTTACCAAGCAAATATGAACAAATTATTAACAAATGTAATTAAATTTACATTAGCGATACATTCACTTACTTTACTACGTTTCGTCAAAAAGTCAATAGTTCTTTAAAACCCCGAAATTTTCTTGCAACTTATGTATTCCCTTACACACTAGCCTGTACACTACATTTACAAACTTTTATAAAATACGTTACATCCTTCTCATTTATGACCAATTTTTCTTTACAAAAGGAAGCAAAAGCAAAGACGAAACGATTGCTTTCAATTATACTACTATAAAAGGAATTACTTTAAATGGAAAGGGCTATTCGAACTATGTTTATTCTAGCAATTCTCCTATTTCTCTTGCTTTATAGTGGTATGAGCTTTTATTTTGGGTATATGGGTTGGGTGTGGCTCAAACATTCATTTTCTTTTCGACATAAAAAGACATACACCTTAGTCATTCTGGTGTTATCATTAGCCATTTTTGTTGGTTACTCTACATCATCAGCTATTCTGCAGACGATCGGGTATTATTGGCTCATCCTTGTAGGATTTGGACTTATCTTCCTCCCAATCGCTACCCTAAGCTTCTTTCTATTAAAAAAGAAAGGCATTCGTGCACTTGGATTCGTGTTACTCTCGGTGTACATCCTAATCTTTAGCTTCGGAACTTTCTACGCATGGAGTCCTGTTGTACAAACGTATCATCTTTCGATCGACAAAAATGTCGAACGGGATCGTTTAAAAATTTTAATGGCTTCTGATCTTCACCTCGGTAGTATTGTTGGTAAAAATCATCTTGAAAAATTTGTCCATTTAGTAGAAGAAACTGATCCAGATATGATCTTACTTCCCGGGGATCTAATCGATGATCACATTGAGCCATTTTTAAAAGAAAACATGGGTGAGATGATGCAAAAAATCGGCGCACCACTTGGTGTCTATGCCACACTTGGAAATCATGACTACTACGGACAAGATAACGAAAAAATTGTCGAAGAAATGGAGAAGCTCGGGATTGAGGTATTAACTGATGAAGTAACGATGATTGAAAATGACATCTATATTATAGGAAGAAATGATGCTACAGATAAAAATCGTGTCGAAATGTCAAAGTTAGTTTCAACACTTGATTCATCAAAACCGATGATTATGCTCGATCATCAGCCAAATGAATTAGATGCTGCAGAGGCTAACGAGATCGACTTGATTCTGTCAGGACATACCCATCGTGGACAAGTCTTTCCTGGAAATCTAATTACTAACTTGCTTTATGAGAATGACTACGGCTTATTAGAAAAAGGAAATATGCATTCCATCGTATCTTCTGGATTTGGAACATGGGGACCTCCCCTTAGACTTGGAACAAGGTCAGAGGTTGTGATGATTAATGTAGACTTTAAATAAAAAAGCATTACCTTATGTACAAAGGTAATGCTTTTTCTCCTTAATTAATAGAAGATGTCGTATTTTCTTTCCCTTTTAAAATCAGTTGATCAAGAGCAAACGCCTTCGAACCAGTGATAGCAAGCATCACAGCCATTGCTAGAAATGCTAAATCTAATTCATAACCTGCCATTTGTCCATTACCTAAAAAGCCAATTGCAAGTTTCACTTTAACAATTGCCCCAACCATTACGATCGCAAATAGGATAGACACGATTCTGCTAAATAATCCAAGAACTAACATAATTCCACCAACAAGCTCAATCACTGCTACTCCATATGCTAAAACACCTGGTAGTCCAATGCTGTCGAACCAGCCAACCGTGTTTTCAATTCCGTCTTGAAACTTCACAAGTCCATGAACAAAAAATGTAATACCTAAAACAACTCTTATAATTAAACTACCTAATTCAAATTTATTTTCCATTTCCAATTCCTCCATTTTTCAATTTGTTCGTGATCCATTCCCTTAAATCACGATAATTTTGTAGTGATACGGTATGCCCTTCTGGATATGAATGAAAGCTCACATTCGCTCCAAGCTTTTCAAAAAACTCCTTACTCTCCACTCCCCATTGATACGGCAACACAGGGTCTTGTTGCCCATGCGAAATAAAGATTGAAAGATTTTCGATAGATTGAATGTCATATTCCTCTTTTACAAAACGAGGAATATACCCGCTCAAAGCGACAATGCCCTTAATTCGATCGCCTAATGAAAGCCCTAAAGTCATCGAAACGATAGCTCCTTGACTGAATCCTACTAAATAGATGTTTTCTTGATCAATCGGATAACTTTGCGAAGCATAATCAAGATAATGTGTGAGTTGACCAATACTATGGTCAAATACTTCTCTGTGTGGTTTGCCATAACCTTCAATTGTAAAAAAGGCATAGCCTGGTGGTTGTGTTAATGGACCACGAATACTAAAAATATAAAAAAACTCCTCTAACCCTTTTGTTAATGAGAGGAGATCTTGTTCATTGCTCCCCATCCCATGCATTAGAAACAACGCTGGATATTTTTTATTAGAATCAATTGTTGAAGGATTACGTAGTTCATAAACAAAAGGTGAATTCAATTCTATCAGTCCTTCCTTCATGTTATTTACTTAAAGTATCCCCACAATGAAGTATTTATATAGGAATAAAATATTCGTATGAAGAAACACAAGGGCAAAAAAAGAAAACCTCTAAGGTTTGTTTCTTAATATGAATATTTGTTGTTTATAAGATAACAAGACCTGTGGTAGATTGTCAACATTTTTTTTGCTAATATAAAAATATGTTTCCTACTAGAATACAAGTGAGGTACGAATTATGGATATTGGCACTAAAATTCGCGCAATACGAAATCGCAAAAAAATAACCATCGCCCAAATGTGCGAAGGTACTGGCCTTTCAAAGGGGTTTATCAGTAATGTTGAAAATAACAATACCTCTCCATCGATTAATACATTAAAAACAATTTCTGATTTCTTAGAGGTTCCGCTTCCCTACTTATTATTAGAAAAGAAAGAGCATATGCGAGTCGTTCGTAAGGATGCTCGTACAAAAACATCCTTTAATCATTTACAAGTGGAACATCTCACCTCAAAGGGCGGCTTACGCATGATGATTGTCGAATGTCCGCCAGGTGCTTCCATGGGAGAACCGAACGCTCATGAAGGAGAAGAATGCCATTTAGTCTTAAAAGGAAAAATTCTCGCTGAACAAGGAGAAGATTCCGTTATCGTAGAAGAAGGAGACTCCTTCAGCTGGAATGCCAGTGTTCCTCATTTTGTAAAAAATATCGGAGAAACAACTGCTGTGATTCTGATCTCCGTCTACTCCAATTCGGAATTGAATGATATTTTATAGTTTTGTTTTAAGCCTGCGGAAATCGCAGGCTTTTTTTTCCTTGGTTATTATTTATTCGGCTACAAATAATAAAAAAACTTTGACATCGTTTTAAAAATCATGTACATTATCTAATGTGCGAACATTATTAAAGAATGAAGAAAATAATATTCGGTTTTAGGAGTGTTTTTAATGGATAATGTATTTGATTACGAAGATATTCAATTAATCCCAGCAAAATGTATTGTAAATAGTCGTTCTGAGTGTGACACAACAGTTGAATTTGGTGGCCACACCTTTAAACTTCCGGTCGTCCCTGCTAACATGCAGACCATTATAGATGAGAAAATCGCATTATTTTTAGCTGAAAATGGCTTTTTCTATATCATGCACCGGTTTAACCCAGAAAAACGAGTTGATTTTATTAAAGATATGCAAGGTCGTGGTTTAATTGCTTCAATTAGTGTTGGTGTTAAGCCTGAGGAATATACATTCATCGAACAACTAGTTGAAGAAAACCTTGTACCAGAATTCATCACGATTGATATCGCTCATGGTCATTCAAACTCAGTCATTGAAATGATTAAGCATATCAAGGCAAACCTACCAAAAAGCTTTGTCATCGCAGGTAACGTTGGCACTCCAGAAGCGGTAAGAGAATTAGAAAACGCAGGAGCTGACGCAACAAAGGTTGGAATTGGACCTGGTAAGGTTTGTATTACGAAAATCAAAACAGGTTTCGGAACTGGTGGTTGGCAACTAGCAGCACTTCGTTGGTGCGCAAAAGCTGCAACAAAGCCTGTTATTGCAGATGGTGGTATTCGTACTCACGGTGATATCGCAAAATCAGTTCGCTTCGGTGCGAAAATGGTCATGATTGGTTCCCTATTCGCAGGACATGAAGAATCACCTGGTGAAACAACAGAAATTGATGGTAAGCTTGTGAAAGAATACTTCGGTTCAGCTTCTGAATTCCAAAAAGGCGAAAAGAAGAATGTTGAAGGTAAGAAAATCTATGTGGAGCACAAAGGATCACTAAAAGATACACTTAAAGAAATGGAACAAGATTTACAATCGGCTATCTCTTACTCAGGCGGAAACAAACTAGATTCCATCCGCCACGTCGACTACGTCGTCGTCAAAAACTCAATCTTCAACGGCGACCGCATTTATTAAGGACCAAGTTGCCTAGGTGCCAAGTTGCCAGCGGCGCCAGGGCGCCAAGGGGACGGTTCTTGTGGTCCCTAGCTTTACACAGCTCGACTAAATATATTTTTGTAAAAGGGAACCCCAGTTCTGACCCAGGGGTTCCCTTTTTGTTTTCCATAATTACCTAAAGAGAGCCAATAGAACCGTCCCTCTGGTCCCCTACTTCATCGATAAATTCATATTCAAGAGGGATCTCTGTTGTTGTATAGAAGAATCCTTTATATCGGATCGTATCACTAGAGTTAATGATTAGTTCTTTTATTGGTTCTCCTTTTTTGTCGTATATGGTTGTGTTAAAGCGATATCCCATATACCCTGCTGAGAGTTTCCCCTTTTTAAACGTAACCTCGTTTAAATTCTTGATGATTCGGTGGATCTCCCCTTCTGAAGTAATATCAAACCTATATCCTGAATTCCCATCGACGATATGTATTTTTGAAACATCGGAAGGATTGATATCGAATAGCTTGTGAGGTACGTATGTAAAACTGTATAGTAAGACGAGGAGCAGCGGAATGACGATCAAAATGGTTTTCAATTTCATTGCTAAATCCACCTTTCAAATGTTAGGAGTGTTTTTTATTGTTTATTAAGCTTACGAAAGAACAACAGCAATCCATGATTTCCGATATACAGGAATTTTTCTCACTTGAAAGAGATGAAGAAATCAGTGAGTTTGCAGCTGAACAGGTTTTACATTTTGTAAAAGAAAAACTGGCACCTCATATCTACAATGCTGCCGTCCATGATGTAAAAGCGGTTGTGGATCAACAATTCGCTTCTCTTGACGATGAAATTTTAACACTCGAAAGACCCATTAAAAGATAGAGTAGATTCTCATACGATTGCTTACACTACTTACAAGGAGTGATAGCAAATGAAAAAAGACAATGATAATTCTTTTGATCCAGATGATACATATGGTGTTTTTAAATCAGAGATGGAAGTTGATTCTGATGTTAACGAAGACATGAATCGTGAAAGATTGCTTGATGAGTCGGTTGAAGCTTTTATGAAATCGAAAAAAATCTCCCTAAATAGTTCGAGAGAAAAAGGAAGAATCCTTCTTAACCTTGGAATTTTTTGTTTATAAGGGGCGAGTCTGTTACTCAAGGACATTTCGTACAGCATTTGAGTTAGGTTTGTCTTCGAGATGACTGCTCACGGACAATACATTTAGCTATTAAAGCGGATTTGTCCACGATAGCAAGTATCAGAGACAATTTACTTGGCATTTAAACTTGATTTGTCTTCGAGACCTTGTCTCAGAGACATTTCGCATCAACAAATCAATTGTTTTGGCTTTGATAAAAAACAAGCCATAATGCCCCTGGATGCATTATGGCTTGTTCCTTTACCATTGTTCCGTCTTCATTTTTTGATTTGTTACATAGAACATGCCCGGAATGATGACTAGTGAAACCGCCAATAAGACGAACGCCATCGAATTTTTACTCACATCATTTAACCCAATGGCAAAAACGACACCATATATGCTCGATGCTAGGATGTTTCCGATAAATCTTGAAGTCATTAACAAACCTGATGCAATTCCTGTTTGAGTTACACTAATAAACGTATATAACAGGTTTTGCAAGCTGATATTCATCAGACCGTTACTGATTCCAAACACCGCCAAAACCAGGACAATCCACAGCAACGAGGAATTTTTTGTGGTCATATAAAGGAATGCGACTCCTGCAATTCCAATCCCCGCGCCAACAAGTAACGGAACCCGGTACCCCACTCTTTCTGCCCATCTTGTCGCAATTGGTGTTGTGAGCATCGCAAATACAGATAACGCCAGCATCATCAATCCTGTATATTCTGAACCCAACTCAATAACTTCCTGTAAATAGATGGGTGTAAACAAAAGGATTGAGAAGAATATCAGTGTTGCTAAGATGTACTGTGCATAAATTACAGAAATCGTAGGATTCTTTTTCAAAAAGACGACATTGATCAAAGGATCTGCTTTCTTTTTCTCATATGTATAAAAAAGAATCGACAAACCAATCGAAAGAATCAAAGACCATCCATTAAATCCGCCTTCCAATGATAGCAAAAAGACCATCCAACTTGTGATAAAAGCACTGAATAGGATCATTCCGACAACATCCCATTTAAATGCGTTACCTTTAGTTGGCTCATCTTTCGGGATATAAACCCATGTTAACAGGGCCGACAGAAAAATGACCGGAAGATTAACATAGAAAATAACCGGCCAGCCGCCATATTGAATCAGCAAACCACTTATCGTCGGTCCAAACGCAGCGGAAGTAGTGGCAAATACCGCCAATGTACCAATCACCCGATTTTGATTTTGTTTAATATATAAGCGGACCAAGCCTATCCCTGCTGGGTATAGTGCTGACGTGCCAATCGCTTGAATCAATCTCATGCTTAGAAGCATCATCATGCTTTTCGACATTGGCGCAAGAATAGATGAAATTAAAACAAACAATAATCCAATGAGAAATATTCGCTTCCTTCCATAATAATCACTAAGTCTTCCGATAATCGGTAAAAAAATAGCACTCACAATGAAGTAAGAGGCAATTAACCATGAAGTATCAGTTGATGAAAGCTTGAAATCCTGTTGAATCGATGGTAAAGCCACTGTGATCATCGTTGTATTTAGTGGATTTAAAATGGCTCCTAATGCAATGGCGATGATTAATATTGTTGGCTTTTTTATAGTATGAGACATTTTTGTACTCCCCTTTAACCTGATTTAAATAGTGTATCACACAAATATTTTTCTCGGTGAAAAAATACACCTCCTAGAAAAATGGATAATCTCGTTTTTGTGGCAAAAACTACAATTAGATTAAAGAATTGGGGGATTGATATGTTAAGTAGAGCAACAAAAATCACAACATTGTTTTGGATTGCGATCCTTGGGGTTATTTTAACAACAATCTATACAATTGTGATTATGATTCAAGGTAGTCGAACGATGAAGATGATCCGGTATATTTATAATCAAAATAAAAAGGCTAATGAACAAGAAAATCGCGGGGAATGACCCTCGCGATTTTCGTCTATTCTTCGATTTTAAAAGCAAGCCCCTTTTCATCGAGTGCTTTTCGAAGCTCCCTTATGGCAGTTGGACCGACTCCATGTAAGGCCAACACTTCTTTTTCAGTTAGCTTCGTGAACTGATCGAGCATGACGTATCCCGCTGCATGCAAGGCACGTAATGCTGGTTTGCTTAATTTTAATTCATCAATTTCAGCCATACGTCTTCTCCCTTTTTCATTTTCGTTTTTCATGCATATACTTCAACCATTTTTTCTGTTTATGACTAATCATTGTATACCCTATTCCTGATATAGCTGTGAGCCCAGAAGTTAGATAAAGCAACATGGAATGCGAAGCAATAATACTTGCTACAATACCTGCAATACCAAATAGAAAAAGCAGGAATATATGCTTTTTATTATTTTCATAAATGGTAAATTGAAATTCTCTTCTTTGTTCAACTTCCTTCAAATTTTCTAATGTATGAGGTAACTGTAAGAAATCTTGAACTGAATGAAAGATCTTAAACACTGGGAGAGCTTGGATCCAATTCAAGATGAATGACCATTTCTGATTGCCGCTTTTATGTAACCAATTCATAAATACAGGCTTAACAAGATCTAAAACTTCTTCCTCAGGGATTAAATGAAGTAAAATTCCCTCAATGGCAACGAAGGAACGACCTAAAAAGACAAATCGTGTTGGGACCTGAATGGGGAGTGCATGAACAATGTCATTCATTTCTCGTTTAAAAGCAATTAGATCGATTTGCTTTAATTGGGACAAATCAAATGACATCCATTCCTCTAGTAGTTTCTCCATGGTTCTATGGTCAGATTCAGGTAATAAGAATCCCAACTGCGATAAACACTCGACCGCCTTTGAATAATTCTTTGTAAGAAAGCTTTCAACCAACCTTTGAAAGTTCGTAGCATCTTTTTTCGAGATTTCTCCAACCATACCGAAATCTAGTAAAATAATTTTACCTTCCTTTGATATAAGTACATTCCCAGGATGTGGGTCTGCATGAAACAAACCAGGCTCTAACCATTGAGGAATGAAGAGCTCAATTAAACTCTGGGCAAGACGTTTTCGATCCATCGTTTGCAAATCCACTGTATCTGAAATCTTGATTCCATCTACCCATTCCATAACAAGAACCTTTGATGTACTATACTCAGGATAGACCTTAGGAATGATAACAGCGTCATGATTCTTGAAGCGTTCTTTAAAAACTTCTAGGGTTTGTAGCTCCATTGAATAATCCAACTCACGTTCAATCACTTGTTTTATTTCCTTAAACAATACCTTAAAGTTGATAAATCCTTTAGGAACAGGTACAAAATGATCTGCAAACCAAATGATGATAGCCAATGTTCGGAAATCTGTTTTAAGTATTGAGTGGATATGGGGTCTTTGGACTTTAACAGCAATTTTTTCACCTTTTGTTAAGATTCCCTTATATACTTCTCCAATCGACGCAGAAGCAATTGCCTCTTTTTCAATGGATTGTAAAATTCCATGAGTGGAGTTCCCCCACTCCTCTTTCAGAATTTCCTCAATATCCTTCCAATCTGACGAAGGCACTTGATCGGTCAGATCTTGAATTTGTTTAATAAACGGTTCGGGAAGCAAATCAGCCCTCGTGCTTAAGATTTGTCCAACCTTAATTAATAGGCCTTCCAATTCAAAAAGTGTCTTACGAAACCTTGCACCAATATCCGCCCATAGTTTATCCCAATCCTGCTGTGGCTTTTTGCGGACCTTAAACCAATAGATTTTAATAAAAATCAAAAAAGCCATCGAAAGGACTTTTGACATTCGAATAATCTTATTTTTAGTCTTCATTTAGAACTCACTCATTTCCCCAAACGTTTCCTATAAGAAATACTTCAATATTAAAAGCATTTCTCCTTTAAAAAAGAAATGCTTTTAGGTGTTTTACTTATAAAAAATATTTTATGAAATTCAAATTTTTTCTTGTTCTTCCCCATTAAGTTTGGTTAATTGATTACTTTACAGATTCGCTTTCTTCCAAATGAGTTACATCTGGGATTTGTCTTAGGCCAAATGTAATAACTGCATTCCAACTGCCAGATGATTGACCATCTGCTAGATAAGCAGGTTCGGCATTTTCATCAATGATACTTAATAGCATAGCTAGGTGACGTCCCCCAGACTCCACTCTTGCAAACCGGGCATACTCAGGAAGCATGGAATAAGCCGCCTTGTATTCTTTATTCATGACAAATTCAATAAATTGCTTATCCATCGCATGTTCTGTAACTGTTGGTATATTGTGTCTTCCCCTTACTAGATTGTGAGATAGAGCTCCGCTTGAAATAAACACTATTTTTTTCTCACTTTCTCGTAAAACTTTACCAATCACTTTCCCCCATTTATAGGTTTCTTCTAGAGTTGCCGCCAATGTGACAGATAAATTAATAACTGGAATATCTTCTTGAGGAACTAAGTAACGCAATGGGACCACACTACCGTAATCCCAAACAAAATAGGGATCATGTACCCCTTGAACTTGAAGACCAGCCTCTTCAGCAGCACTTACCAATTCCTTCGCTAAATCTTCATCACCAGGATACTGATAGGGAACGTCCTTAATCAAATCGGGTGCTTCAAAAGCAGTTAGCATCCCCTTATGAACGGGCGTGCAATCTACATAATGAAAGAATGTCGAGGGCCAGTGACAAGAAACTAAAACAAGGACATCCGGTTTAATCTCCTTTAGTCTCTTCCCGATTTCTTTCATTGCAGAGGCCATATCCTGTTGGAACTCAGGCACTTGATCTTCATGACACATACTTGGAACATGTGGTACAAGCATGCTACATTCAATTGTCATCCTAATTCCCTCCTAAACTAATTTTTTTCGAACCAATCATTTTTAGAAAACGTTTTCAATTTTATATGAATATAGGGAAGCAAGAACTTATCATCTTGCTCCCCCTTTTTGGATGTCTCTATTTTTCAACCGGTTCTCCCGCTTTTCCCCAATGTGTTTTTGGAATTTCAGTAACGAGTACTCGAATGGTTTCCTTATCTGAACCCAATGTTTCAGATACCGTGTTTGTTACATTGTGAATTAATTCAGCGACTTTCTCCTTAGGTCTGCCTTCCATCATTTGCACGTGTATAATTGGCATGAAAACTCTTCCTCTCTTAATCTGTTACTGTGAAACTAACTTCACCAAAACCATCGAATTTACCACTTACGACATCACCATGCTTCAACATTACGGCACTCGTAATCCCACCTGATAAAATGATGTCACCTTTGTGAATTTTTCCACCTTTAGCTGCGAGCATATTAGCAAGCATCGCAATTGAATTGGCCGGGTGACCAAGAACAGCAGCTCCTGCACCCAGTTCTTTTATTTCACCATTAATGAACAAGGTTGCACCTACAAGGTCAAGCTCAAATTGTTCAGGCTTCTTCAGTGTTGTACCTAACACAACCCGTGACGTAGAAGCATTGTCAGCAATTACATCCGGTAAGGTAAACTGGAAATTTTCATAACGGCTATCAATCAACTCGAGGGCCGGTAGAACATATTCCGTTTTTGCTAAAACCTGTGCCCCTGTTATACCAGGACCTTCTATATCCTCACCAATAACAAACGCAATTTCCGCCTCAACTTTAGGATGAATTTGGTCGCTTAAACGAGCCTTGCCTCCATTTTCAATCAGCATATAATCAAACACATAGCCGTAAATCGGATCTTTAATTCCCATCTGCTTCATTTTTGCCGGGCTTGTTAAACCCATCTTAGGACCCACAATACGTTTTCCTTCATTTACTTTCATGTTGACGATTTCTTCTTGAACAAGATATGCCTCTTCAACCGTTAAATCTTGCTTTAAATTCGCTGTAACTCTTTGAACCTCGCGTCTTTCAACTTCAGCTGAAACGAGGTATTGAGCAATTTCTTTATATAGACTCATTCGATTTCCTCCTTAATCAATTGCGCCTTGGCGTATTTGAGCCCAGATTTTTTAGGCCCACACGAGGTGGGTCACAAAGACGTTGCCACAGGAAGTGGCGTTCTTAGTCTTTGATCTATTGCTCGAAAAATTCCCTTTGAAAATCTGTGGCATCCGCCGGAGGCTTTACTTTATTTAGCCGTGTTATGAACCCCACACAAATTTCAAACTCTTTTTACATTAATCATCTATATAATTGGGGCTCAGTTCTAAATAAAGTTAACAACATGCTTCTTTGCTGCCAATTCTGCTGCTACATCCATGATCATATCTTCTTGACCACCAACAACTTGTCTTCTTCCAAGTTCGATTAAAATCTCGCGCGAGTCAATATTGAATTTTTTCGCAGCACGCTGAGCAAAAAGCAGGAAGCTTGAATAGACACCTGCATAGCCAAGAACAAGACTATCTCTTGTAATTTCCTGTGGCTTCTTTAAAATCGGTGCAACCAATTCTTCCGCAATATCCATCATTTTAAAAAGATCGACTCCCGTTTTTATCCCCATTTTATCGAGGACAGAAACAAGTACTTCCGTTTGTGTATTACCAGCTCCTGCACCTAGGCAGCGAATACTACCATCAATTCTAGTCGCCCCTTCCTGAATCGCTGCAAGTGTATTGGCCATAGCTAAAGAAAGATTATTATGGGCATGGAAGCCAACATTAACCGTTAACGTATCTTTGAGAGCTCGAATTCTTTCAGACACTTGATGCGGCAAGAGCGCTCCAGCCGAATCAACAACATAGACTGTATCGGCACCATAGCTTTCCATTAATTTGGCTTGCTCGACTAATTTTGCAGTTGGTGCCATATGGGACATCATAAGAAACCCAACTGTTTCGAGCCCGAGATCCTTTGCAGTAGCGATATGCTGCGGTGATACATCAGCCTCTGTGACGTGTGTTGCAATTCGTGCCATTTTCGCACCTAACTGGGCCGCTTGCTTTAACTCTGGCATTGTTCCAATCCCTGGTAAGAGAAGGACAGCAATTTTCGCATTGTCAACAACAGATGCAGCCGCTTCTATTAACTCCAATTCGTTTGTTAAGGATAGGCCGTATTGTAAGGACGAGCCCCCCAGCCCATCTCCATGTGATACTTCGATATAAGGGACATTGGCTTCATCCAAAGCCTTAGCAATATTGGTTACCTGTTCAACGGTAAATTGATGCCTAATCGCATGACTACCATCACGCAATGCGACTTCAGTAATTAATACATCTCTTTCTAGTGTCATTTCTTGTTTCGCTCCTTTCTTAAACCGTTACTTTTGACATTTTGTGCTGTGCCCATTCTTCTGCTACTTTCACGGCAGCTGCGGTCATAATATCTAAGTTTCCGGAATACTTCGGTAGATAATCGCCAGCCCCTTCTACTTCAATAAAGACGGTAATCCGATTATCATCAAAGATCGGCTCTTGTCTTAGTCGGTATCCTGGTACATAGGTTTGAACCTGCTTTTCCATTTCCTTGATCGAAGCTGTAATTTCTTCCTGCTGAACGGATTCACCCTCGACAATGACATGAATGGTGTCTCGCATGATAATGGGAGGTTCTGCTGGATTTAAAATGATAATCGCTTTTCCTCTTCTTGCGCCGCCAATCTTTTCGATTCCACGGGCAGTTGTTTGCGTAAATTCATCAATATTGGCTCTTGTACCCGGTCCAGCACTTTTACTTGAAATCGTTGCGACAATTTCGGCATATTCAACCTGTTGGACGCGATTAATCGCATGAACCATCGGAATCGTTGCTTGACCTCCACATGTAATGAGATTGATATTTTCCGCTTCCACATGCTCCCCTAGATTCACAGAAGGTACAACGAATGGCCCTACGGCTGCTGGCGTTAAATCGAGCACCTGCTTTCCAGCGTCTTTTAATAGTTTGGCATGACGGATATGAGCTTTCGCACTGGTAGCATCAAACACAATATCAGCCAATTCGGGTCTTTCTAAAAATCCGCTTATTCCAGTATCAATCGTTTCAAACCCGTGCTCGCGAGCTTTTCTTAATCCATCTGACTCTGGTTCAATTCCAATAACGGTCGTTAATTCAAGTATGTTAGACCTACGAAGTTTTAGCATCAGATCTGTGCCAATATTTCCTGAGCCAAGAATGGCTACTTTTATTTTTGACATAAGATTCTCCCCTCCCTATTTTTAAAAACGAACGCTCACTTGGCCAATATGGGCAAATCGTGCAGTGAATGAATCCCCTTCACGTGCCTCTATTGCCGCTGATAATGCACCTGATAAAATAACCTCTCCTGCTCGTAGCGGTATATCAAATTCAGAAAGCTTATTTGCTAACCAGGCGACACAGTTTGCCGGATTTCCCAAGGCTGCTGCACCGACACCCGTGTTAGCCAGCTTACCGTTTTTTGAAAGAGTCATGCCGATTAACTCGAGATCAATATCTTCTACCTTGGTTGGTTTTCCACCAAGCACATAAAAACCAGAAGATGCATTATCAGCAACCGTGTCAGCAAGCTTAATCTTCCAATCTTTTACTCTACTATCAACGATTTCTAAGGCTGGAACAATATACTCGGTTGCTTGAAGAACATCAAGCGCGGTCACATTTGGTCCACGTAAATCCTTCTTTAAAATAAATGCAATTTCACCTTCCACCTTAGGCTGCAGTACTTTTTCAATCGAAATTTTCCCGCCATTTTCGACCACCATGCTGTCCAATAAGTGGCCGTAATCCGGTTCATCAACCCCTAATAGATTCTGCATCGCTAAAGAGGTTAAACCGATTTTTTTCCCGACGATTTTCTGTCCTTCCACTACCCTTTTTTTTATATTTTCAAGCTGAATATAATAAGCGTCTTTGACTGTTAGCTCTGAATCTACTGAAGTTGGCGCTTCAATTCCAACGCGAGTAGATTCTGCTTCAGCTAGTTTCAAGGCAAATTGTTCGATTTTATTGGTCACGGTCACACACCCTTCCTTATAGTTTGATTGTGATATTGGATAATTCCGAGTAAAAGTCAAGACTATGCATTCCACCCGTTCTGCCGATACCACTATGCTTCATCCCACCAAATGGTGTACGAAGGTCACGCAAGAACCACGTGTTGACCCAAATAATTCCGGCTTCAATTTGGTGGGCTACACGGTGAGCAAGTCGAAGATCATTCGTCCAAATGGTTGCACTTAAACCATAATGCGTATCATTTGCCTGCATGATGACTTCTTCTTCCATATCAAACGGTGTAACCGTCACAACAGGCCCGAAAATTTCTTCTCTTACACAACGAGAATTTCGATCCAACCCTGTAATAATCGTAGGCTCTAAAAAATAACCTTTCTCAAATCCTTCAGGTCGTTTTCCACCTGTTACAAAGTTCCCACCATCATTGCGAGCAATTTCTAGATAGCTATTCACACGATCATAATGTTCTTTACTGATTAATGCTCCGACATTGGTATCCGAATTTTCCGGTCGACCTACTTTTAATGCCTTCACTTTCTCAGAGAATTTGTTTAAGAACTCTTCGTAAATTGGACGTTCTACATAAATTCTCGAACCGCAAAGACACACTTCACCTTGATTGATAAAGCTTGATTTCATCGTCGTTTCAATAACCTCATCAAGGTCGGAGTCCGCGAAAATAATATTAGGATTTTTACCACCAAGCTCAAAGGATAATTTTTTCAATGAGGTAGAGGCCGCTCTCATAATCGCGGAGCCCGTTCCCGGTTCACCGATAAAGGAAATCGCATCTACATCTGGATGCTCAGAGATTGCACTTCCTGCAGAGTTGGTACCAAATCCATGAACTAAATTGACAACCCCGTCCGGAACTCCAGCTTCTTTACAAATCTCCATCAAGACCGTTGCAGTCATGGGTGTCCATTCAGCTGGTTTGATGACCGCAGTATTCCCCATTGCTAGACATGGTGCTAATTTCCAAGTAAGTAGCAGTAACGGTAGGTTCCATGGCTTAATAATCCCAACCACCCCTACCGGACGACGATGGGTATAATGCAAAGCTTTATCGTCTTGCAGATTCGCATCCGTATTTACTGAGACCATATAATCAGCAAAAAAGTGGAAGTTATATGCTGCACGTGGAATATCAACACTATTTGCTAACCAAAATGGCTTTCCAGTATCTAAAGATTCAAGCCGTGCGAGTTCCTCTTGTCTTTCAAGGATTAAATCTCCAATCCGACGAATAATTTTCGAACGCTCCTCAACAGTTGTGTTTTTCCACTTTCCATTTAAGGCTCTTCTGGCAGCAGCTACAGCAAAGTCGACCTCTTCTTTCCCACCCTCTGCAACTGTTCCCAGAACCTCTTCGGTAGCAGGATTGATGTTAGTAAATGTTTTTTGATTCTGTGATTCAACAAATTGTCCATTAATAAAATGTAAACAATTTATTGCTTGTACTCTTGTTTCAACTTGCATGAAACAATTCCTCCTTTTATTAACTAAATTTTTTGATAATTTATGTCTGTATCTTACCCTCTATCTATTCCATAAACAACACTGCTGTTTCTCTATGTGGAACAACTTTAAAATAAATTTCATTTTTCGAAAAAAATAATTATCAAACAAATCAAAACGTTTTTAATTCTACCTTTTCAACTTACATACTTCTTTGCTATATTACATACTATGAAAAACGTTTACTATAGAGGAACAATTCCCTAAAGGAGGAATAGACAATGTACGATTTCCATACACATCTTATCCCGCCCGATGTTATCACATGGCTAAAGGATCATCAGCACACAGTAAATGCAAAATGGATTCAAAAAGAAGCAAACAAAAATGAATTTTTAGTGGTGAATGAAAAATGGGGATTTGAACTGAAGCAAGCTTTCATTGACAGTCATCTTTATTTAGTAGAACAAGCGAAAGCAGGCGTCACCCACTCTGTTGTTTCACCCATTCCACAGCTTTTCTTGTATGATTTTCCTGATGACATTTCATCTGACATTTCTCTTGTATACAATCGTTCTTTAGCTCAATTGACGAAAGCAGCACCCCAGAAAATCTCAGCACTCGGAACTGTCCCCCTTACGAACCCAGACAAAGCAGCACAAATTTTAAACGAAGGAATGAATCTTGGCCTAAAAGGAGTAATTATCGGTCCTGGATTACCAGGCCGAATGTTATCTGATGAATTTTTCACGCCATTTTTTGAAGAAGCAAACCGGCTCAATGCCATCGTTTTTATCCATCCACTTTTAGCAGAAGACCCACGACTCCAAAGGAGAATGATGCCGAACCTTATTGGTGTTCCGTGGGAAACAACTGTTTGTGCAACAGATTTCTTATTAAGTGGACTGATTGATCGATATGCAAATGTAAAAGTTTTGTTTGCCCATGGGGGTGGATTTCTTCCCTATCAAATTGGGAGATTGGATAAAGGATATGAGCAGTGGAAGCTAGTATCCACAAATCTTCAAGCCCCACCATCTGAGTACATAAAACGCTTCTGGTATGACACCGTCTTGTGGAATCAAGATAGCCTTGATTTTCTATGTAAAATAGTTGGAGAAGAAAGAATCGTACCTGGTTCAGATTACCCTTTTGACCTATCTGCATGGCCTCCTGAGGAAAAGTTTCAACACGGTGCAGCTTCGTTACTTGGGTGAATCACAATCCTGGATAAAATTCGTAAAAAAACGGTAGCCAAACTAATTCTAAGTTTGACTACCGTTTGTGTTTTTTTTATGATTCCTGAACAGGCATCGGTGCTCCTGCTTTCACGAGCGCTTTACTTCCCATAAGGAAGAAGGACAGTGCGACCATGAAGATTCCCGTGCCAATGAGGAGCCATTCGATTTTTACGATATCTGCAATCGGTCCGAAAATCAACATCCCGAGAGGCATCATCGAGGTAGAAATCATACTGAATACCCCAAAAACCCTTCCTAGATAATTTTCCTCAATTTTTTCCTGCAATAATACGGTTGCAGGTGTATTAAAGATTGGCATCGCGATACCGCAAATCAGCATAACACCTAAATACAACCAGAAAATCGGTACAATTCCTAGTCCAATTGTTGTTAGACCAAATAGGACACTCGCCAATGTCATTGTATGAATCTTATTTTTGAAGCCACCCCAAGTGGCAATCACTCCTCCTCCAACTATCATCCCGATTGAAAAGGCAATTTCAATTGCTGTTAATCGCCACACATCATCTCCGAAGCTGCGCGTGACCTGAAGTGGTGTAAGGAAGGCTGCTGGTGCCATAGCCACAAAAAAGATTGCAAAGAAAAGGAAAAATGGCTTCAAAAATTCACTTTGTTTAATATAGTTTACTCCGAGCTTAAAATCTTCAAGATACCCGACATGTTGTTGTTCGACTGCCTTCTTATGGGAAGGAATTTTAAGAAAGACAAGCAAAGTCATAATCGCGATTGCTGCTGTTATTACATCAATAAAGAAAATAATTTCAAGTGAAGCTATAGTTAGCAAAGCTGCACTTACCATTGGTGCAATCAGCATGATCACAGCCTGGATGCTTCCATTTGCACCATTTGTTTTCGTTAACTTATCCTGAGGAACAATTTGTGGTAAAATCGCGCCAACAGCTGGTGTTTGGATTCCTGTTCCTAATCCCCGAATCGCGGATATAACAAAAAGGAGCCAAATGGAGTCATATCCCATTAAAAACAAAATGGCTAATATTAATGTAGAAACAGCAATCATTCCGTCCGCCAGAATGATTAACACTTTCCGATTATATCGGTCAGCCCACACGCCAGCAAAAGGAGAAAGGAAAAAAGTCGGTAAAAATCCACAGATAATCGAGATGGTCATCATAATTCCTGACTGCGTGTTAAGGGTGATATACCACATGATCGCATATTGAACTAATGCCGATCCAAACAGAGAAATCGTTTGGCTTCCTAGAAAAAGAATAATATTCTTTTTCCAATTATTAAAATCCCGTTCATTTATTGTATTCATACATTCTCTCCCATCAAAAATTAAGGAACTCCAAACAAGAGTTCCCTTTACCATGAATAACTATATCCTATTTTAAGGCCATTTTCCATATAAATTTTACTTTATGTATTTCAATGGAATTGGGAACATATTTAATAAAAAGATAATCCAAATAATAGATAATCCCCACGCAATAAGGGGCTGTTTCTGGTGAAGTCTCAGCATTAGAAACATAACGAGATTAAAAAGAAGCGACCAATGGATCGTCCAACCATGGTGGTGCTTAATGAGGTGTAAATATTTCAAATTGATGTATTCCACTATTACATATACAGACACCCACATGCCAATCCAGAGTAGCTTTCTCCATCTTTTTTCAGGAAAGCGCCCAAGATAGATAAGAACTGTTGCAGGATAGCTTACAAACATAATTAATAAGGTAATAAATGTATGATTGCTGAGGATGTTTTTTGCAAATATTGTTTCCTGATAGGTCCAAATCCAGTAATCATGGAATAATAGATTTTTTAAAAGGTCCCCTACTATAAAGAACAAAATAGTTGGGTAATATTCTCGCCACCTTCTCCAATCGCCCCATTTTATCGCGGCTAAAAGGAATAAGGCATTATAGACTAGGTGCATCGAATACACTCCTGAACAAGTAGTACTTCTATAATACCCAGATTTTTACAATAAAATAAGACGAATCTTATATTTGATTCGTCTTATTATGAAAAACTGTAAGATTTGTTTCAGACACGTATTCCAAGTTAAGTCGTTATTCTATTTTAATAACGGGATATCTTGTAATCGGTTGACAGCTTTTTTAAGAGTCTCTTCATTTTGAACGAGCCCAATTCGTACATAGCCCTCTCCACTCGGGCCAAAGGCATTTCCTGGAGTAACCACAATTCCCGCTTCATCAATTAAACGATACGTAAATTCAGTAGATGTAAATCCCCTTGGAACCTTTGCCCAGATAAACATCGATGCTATTGGAGAATCCACTTTCCAGCCCACTTCAGCTAGTCCATTCACTAACAGATCACGTCGTTTTTTATACGTTTCACGCAAGTTGTCGCTGAAGCTTGAGGCATCCCTTAATGCAGCAATTGCTGCTTTTTGTATGGGCAAAAACACTCCATAATCAAGATTTGATTTGAGTCGGTTTATGGCAGCAATGATATCTTGATTACCCACAATATATCCAATCCGACACCCTGCCATATTAAAGCTTTTTGAAAGAGAATTGAATTCAACCCCAACTTCTTTTGCACCTTCTACCGATAAAAAGCTAATCGGTATTTCCTCAAAATACAACTCCGAATAGGCAAAATCATGCAGGACCAGAATCTGATGTTTTTTCGCAAACTGAATGACTTTTTTGAAAAAGCGTTGAGTTGCAAGTGCTGGCACAGGGTTACCAGGGAAATTTAGTATCATTAGTTTTGCCTTTTGACAAATATCCTCAGGAATGGCATCCAAATCTGGTAAGAACTGATTTTCCTCTTTTAATGGCATGCCATACGGTTTGGCCCCTGCTAATGCAATACCTGCTGCATATGCCGTATATCCAGGGTCTGGAACAAGAACCAAGTCCCCTGGGTTGGCAAAAGCCATTGGAAAGTGAACAAGACCATCCTGAGAGCCCATGACCATTAATACTTCATTTTCTTTTTTTATGGAAACATCAAATCTTCTTATGTAGTAATCAGAAATGGCATCATGCAATTCATCTATACCAGTTAATGAATAACCATATAATGAAGGGTTTTGAACATAAGTAGCCAATGCTTCAATGACATAAGGAGGTGGCGGCAAATCCGGACTGCCCACGCTTAAGTCAATAATGTCTTGCCCCTCACGTATTTTTTGTTTCTTATAGTTTGCTAGTTCGGTAAAAACCGATTCCCCAAACTCGTTCATTTTCTGTGATAGTGTAATTTTCAATGCTGACACCTCATTTGTTAGAATTACTACTATTATAACAAGATTATGAAAGTTTAGGTTAATCCTTCACCGATGAAAGCATCATCTCGTAAACTTCTTCAATTTGCAGATTCTGATAATCGTTCAATCTATATTCTTTCCAGCATTCACTTGCTAACGCCACTGCTGTTGGGTAATCGTCCTGCATTATTTCAATCACAGCTAGTCCCTTTTCATAACCAATTTTCAGGTCAAAATATACTTTTAATAATATTGATAGATCATCTAAAAATGGAATCGATCCCTCGACTTGAATTCGTTTCCGACTCAAATATGGGGTTTTCCCGAGTAAATTTGTGCTTCCTCCATATTTGTCCTTGGCAGCATAAGCGAGATTTTTATTCCCACTCATGTATAACGCACCAAAACAAAGAGGGCATGGTTCCATTGTTGTATAGAGCGTATAATTTATTAACCTTGGTATGGACACGATTATCAAGTTTTAGCAATGCAATGATCTCAGCATGGGCTAGTTCATTGTGAAAAACCACTAAATCTGACAACTCACCGAATACAGCACTCTTTCCCCTTGCAACAATTTCACCATCGGCATTTACAACAACTGCACCGATTAGGCGTGATCCCTCCTGGAAGGACGTCCAAGCTTCTCGGAAGCATTGGTGCCAGATAAGTGAGCATTATGAACCCTTTCACAATACTCACTCCTAAATTTATTCTTATTTATTCAATGAAACACAACAACCAAAAACAAGCACTTGCTAAAAAACAAGAGCTTGTTTTATCAAATTATATTAATTTATTAACCTCTGTTCTTTCCTCCAATACGGTTCCCTCATTTTCTTTTTATCTAGTTTTCCATATGAAGTTAGAGGTAATTCTGAAACAAATTTGATTTCCTTGGGTTGTTTATATTTGGCTAAATTAATTTTACAATAAGAGAGAAGATCATCTTTTAAAGGCGGTTTATTAGGGTCAGGGACTACCAATGCTATAATTTGTTCACCCCAGTCAAAATGGGGGACTCCTATAACAGCCACTTGTTTTATTCCTGGGAATTTTTGAATGATGTTTTCCACTTCTGTACTGTACACATTTAATCCACCCGTAACAATCATATCATTCTTTCTATCTAATAAATAAACATACCCTTCATCATCCATTTTTCCAATATCGCCTGTATGTAACCAACCATTCACAATCGTTTCATTCGTCTTTTCAGGCATGTTATGGTATCTTTCCATAACATAAGGTGCTTTAACAACAATTTCTCCTTGCTCTCCTTTTGGAACTTCTTTTCCTTTCTCATCAACAATTTTTACGTTGGCCATAAATGAAGGAGTTCCACAACTGCGTAAACGATGAATTTTATCCGAATCAAGGCTGTGATCAGATTTACGCAACCTTGTAATAAAATTCGGACATTCGGATTGTCCATAGAATTGATAGAAAACAGGACCAAACTGCTTAAGTCCTTGTTTTAATCTCTCTTCCATGATAGGAGATGCAGCATATGCAATCGTTTTTATATCATTTGGCGATACTTTAATCTGATATTGATCAATAGCATCAAGCAGACGGTATATCATTGTAGGCACCATAAAAGTCACTATGTTTCCTTTTTGTTTAATGACATTTAATGCAAGCAAAGGATCAAATTTCTCAAATATTATGTGGGATGCCCCTTTCAATAAGCCACTTTCCAAAAATTTACCAGCCCCATGAACAAGTGGGGTCATCAGTAAAATTTCATCCTGCTCTACAAGCTCTAACTCAATGATTTCACAAAGCAAATTAAGCGCTATTTTCTCCTGAGTCTGTACGATTCCTTTGGGCACACCTGTTGTACCACCAGTATATTGAATAGATGCTATATTACTAGGTTCAACATCTAAATCTGGTGCAGTCTTTGGCATATTTTGTATAAAACTTTTCATGCTGATGAAGCCTTTAGGTACGGAATTAGATAGTGCGATAATTACTTCTAAGAACGGTAGTTTTTCACGAATGTCTGAAATTATTGAATAGCTTTCCGGTCCACAAATTATAGCTTTGACATTTGATTGTTCTAGCATATATAAAATTTCATTTCTATTTAATATATGATTTAGTGGTATTTTCGTTGCACCAATTTTCATAATAGCTAGGTCAGCTATAGCAAACTCTATGCAATTTGACATTAATAAAGCAATTGGAGTTTCTATTTTAATTCCATTTTGTATAAATGCATGAGCAAGTTGATTACTTTGTTTATCTAATTCTTTGTAGGTAATTCGCTCATCTTTAAAGTTAATCGCAGTTTTATCTCCGTACAATTGAAATGCTTTATTGTACATGTCCTTTAAAACAAGACCTAAATTGCTCACTCATTAATCCTCCTAGACTGTATTTATAACACTATATTTTCAGGATTATTGATGAGAAACCAAGAAAATGAATAATATATATTATTTTAAGAAAACCCTATTCGGATCAAAATATCTTATCATTTCTAATTCCTCTATTGTTGGAGGTTCGATTATCTTTAGTTGTGGACTTACTCTTAAATCCCAACCACACTTATTTTTAATACTTTGAACAGATTGTTCTGTGGTTTCTCCTTTTTTATAAAAATAACTAGTTAAAATAAGTTCATTACTTCTGTCATCTTTTTCAAAAACTCCTAAAGTTGAAACTACAGTTTTTATATTTCTTCCAGGACTTGTCACATATGGTACCTTTTCTATAAATCTGTGTTGCGACTGTTTTACTGTTACTACAAGTTCCTGTGAAGCGGAAGCTATATCGTTTGCACCACCGGAGCCAACCATAAAGTCTCCATTTGCAGTGAAAGTTGAATTTATATTACCAATTTTATCGATCTGACCAGCGCCTATTGCTCCTAAACAAGGGTTATTCGAGCCACCAACCATAATTCCTAATGTTGTAAGGACATCGGAGTACATTTTACATGTAGGTAGATTCCGATTACTGAATATAAATGGTTCACCTGGTCTTGGTAGATAACCAAACATTCCAATTTCCGCCATCAATTCAACATCAAAATTTTCTTCTTTTAATACACTTGTTGCAAGCCAAGATGCAAGATTAGAAAAGCCTACGCCTGCCAAAATAGTATGATAATTATTTTCACGCATCTTTTCCTTGATCTTTCTAGCAGTAACCACTACCATCATTTCTTCATCTGTATATTCAGGTTTATTAACTCTATTATAAAAATCTTGTGGTAAGTCTTCTCTCCACGATTCTGCAAGACTTCCTTGTTTAATTACCTGTAATTTCTCTTTTCCTATTTTTCCTAGATATTGACTATGATCTTTGCATTCTAAAATCCATTCCTTTACCCAATCTTCAAATTCCATTTCATTCTTAGCTTTATTTCTAACGGTCACAATAAAATCATTATCCTCTACATATGAACTTGGCCCCTCAATACCAGGATTAAAAACTCCATAAGGATGAGCTCCAAATGGAACCTCTGATACACTTTTTACCAAGTATCCTGGTATTTTTACATGAGCCGCATGTTTTCGTATAAAATTCGTTGATACAATTTTTTCAACTGTAACAATTACTCCATCCTTACTTGCCATTGCGCCGTACAATCCCTCACCATATGGTGGTGAAAGTATGACATTACCATTCTCATCGGCCATCAACCCATGAACTACGACAATATCGGGTCTTAGCGCTTTTACAATTCCAACAGAATGGTTTTCATCAAAAGGATTAGCTAGCTCGTGAAAATCGGCGTTAGCTGACATACCACTATCTTTTAATGAATTAGTTGGTACAAATGGAATACCCATTGCACCAGCAAATAATCTTTGATTTAAGGATAGGAGTGACCAGTTTTCAATTTCTATCTGTCCGTTCTTATAAGCACGTTGAAAAATAGGATTTGGTCCTGGTGTCGGAAAATTATCCCCACAAAATGAGGCAATTATTTTTTTTACTAATCCCCGACTAACAAGTGCTGCTTGGTTAGCTACTAAACCTGCAGTTACAATTGAAAATTTTGGGTCTTTCCCATCAAACTGCCTTACAATTTCATTTATTGCCGCATTTGGTCTACCATAGCTATAACCAATATCAATCATCATCCTAGGTTTCACATGTTTTTTAATAGCTTCTGATAATGGCATGACTTTACTTTTTCCTTCATTTAGAGGCAAATCAAACTTAATTTCATCCTGATTAATCATTTTCCTTACCTCCTTAGTCTAATTTGAATACTTTTACTGCCACATCTCTAAGTAGTGCTTTTAATGATGCTTCTCTATAGTTTTTCTCGTATATTTGTTCTAGACTTTCCTTATGTTTTAATACAGGGAAGTCCGTTCCAAACATCACTTTTCCTCTGCCCCTACTATTAATAAAATGATTTAGTGATTCAGACCAATATTTTGGAGCATGAGCTGTAGTGGCAATATATAGATTAGGATGCTTCCAAGCAAGAGCAATTAATTCCTCTACCCATGGCCATCCAGTATGTGCTGCGACAATCCGTAACTCAGGAAAATACAATGCAACCTCATCGAGATGAATGGGCCTTGCCATTTCACTTGGCATGCGTTCTGCTGAATGACCTGTTTGGATCATCACAGGGATATCAAGCTCTACACATTTTGCGTAAAAAGGATATAAATCTTTATGATTTAGTGGAATACCGAATCCATTTGCATGTAAATGAGCACCCTTAAACCCATATTCCTTTACGGCCATCTCAAGCTCTCTAACTCCGTCCATCTTTAATATGGGGTTAATACCTGCTAACCCAACAAACCGATCTGGTTGCATTTGTACTAAATTATATATCTCTTTATTATCAAAATCCCATAACATTTGTTTTGTTTGAAAGGATTGCATTCTAAAAGCAGGAATTAGGACCTTTTCGATTCCAGCTTCATCAAGGATTGAAATAAAATCATCCACCTTATGCCCCTTTACTTTTTCATGCATTCCCCACCAGTTAACAATCTGAAATAACTCTTCTGTTTCGATATACATCCTATGTAATGCTTCTGGGGTAAATACATTCGTCCAACAATCAATAATTCCTAATTCTTTTTCCACTGCTCCACTCCCCTTCTATTTATCTACTATCGGTAACCCAAAAGATTTGAGATGTTACTCGCTTCTTCTTTTAACACATTCACCAATGTGTGTAAGTTCTCTTTGTCAAATCTTTGTTCTGGAATAGAGAATGCAAGCGAGCCAATAATATAGTCTGATGAAAATATTGGAACTGCGATCCCATAAATCCCTTCGATTTTTCCTCCATAACTTAAGGCATAGCCTTCTTCTCTAATCCTTAGTAACTTTTCATCTAATTCTGTACGTGTCAGCGTTTGACCATTTGAAAAACGTGGTAAACCATGTTTTTTTATTACTTCTTCTATTTCATTTATTTTGAGGAATGCCATTATTGCTTGACCTGCTGCACTTACATGCATGACTGAATTTGATCCTATTTCCAAAATGTAGCGTAGCGGATGTTCGCAATCCTCACGTCCTAAATATGTGATTTCCGTTCCATTTCGCACACTAAGGTAGACGGTTTCATTAAATCTTTTTACAAGTCTTTTCATGTTTTCAGTAGACTCTGTCAAAAAGTCAAAACTTTCAAAAGCAACTCGCCCCAATTCATAGATGCGTAAACTTAATTTGTATTTTCCAGTATGGCTGCTTCGTGTTAAAAAACCACATATCTGAAGAGTTTGAAGAATCCGATGAACGGTACTCTTTCCTATTTCAAGCTCTTTTTCTAATTCTCTAACGCCCCATTCAGGATTTTCCTTTGTGAAACAATTCATTATTCGAATAGCACGTTCTACTGTTTGGACTAACTCTACATTATCTCGATTCATTAGAGGCTTTTCCCTTCTATCACGCTTGTTTTTAATTAGTCAACTGATAATCATTAATTGCTCTTTCACGAAGCTTAAATTTTTGAATTTTCCCAGAACCTGTCATAGGAAGTTCACCTTCACCAAAAAACTGAACATATCTAGGAACTTTTTGGCTAGATAGGTTCTTCTTAACAAATTCAATCATGCTTTCTTCACTTAAACATACACCTTGTTTTAATCGAATCCATGCCATTGGTACTTCGCCTAATCGATGGTCTGGTACACCAATAACATGTACTTCTTGAACATCAGGATGTGTTTGAATAAAGTTTTCAATTTCGGCTGGATAAACATTAAAACCTCCAACAGTAAACATCTCCTTTAGTCTCCCTACAAATCTAAGATATCCATCGGTACCCATTATTCCAATATCACCAGTCTTAAACCAACCATCCTTAGTTGTGGTCTCGTCAGTTTTATCAGGCATTCTCCAATATCCTTTTCCAACGCAAGATCCTGGAAGCACATCATGCAGCCAAATTTCACCAGGTTTATTTATTATTGTTTCTTGAGTCTCTATATCAACAACTTTCACTTGAGCAGACGGGAGAGGTTTACCAACTGTCTCGAGTCTTTTATCCATTTCATCTTCCGAGGACGTAACTGTTGCTATTCCACCACACTCGCTAAGTCCATACGCCTGCATAATATTCTTTACACCCATCTTATGGATAATGTCATTCATAAGCTCGGGAGATAGAGGTGCACCTGCCACATGCCCTGTAGTTAAAGAGCTTACATCCCTAATTCCGAAATCTCGATGCTCAAGTAGCATAATAAACATACTTGGTGACCCAGGGATATAAGTAACACTTTCTTGTTCAATTAGCCTTAACGAGTTTTCCGCATTAAAATACTCAGTTAAAATCACTTTTGCCCCTCTAAGCATCGCTAGTGGTCCAACATATAGCCCTCCAAAGTTCGTAAATAGTGGTACTTGGCCAAGTATGACGGTCCGCTCCGAAACATTAGCAATTGTTGTCCAGTGATACACAGTTGCTAGGTTTGTACGGTGCATGGACATACCACCTTTAGGGAATCCAGTTGTTCCAGAGGTATACATAATGTTCATAACATCAAAAGGACTAATCTCTTTTACAATACGATTTACTTCACTAATACTATTCTCTTTTGTTGATACAATCTCAGAAAAATCGTATCTTCCAATTAATTCTTTGCCGTCCAAACTTATAATAGTTTTTAAATTGGGTAGCTTCTCAGAATTAAAGTCTTCTTTATTTATTGATTCAATTTCAGGACAAATATCCTTCATAATTTCTGCAGCATCGATTTTCCCTAAAAAATCATCCTTCATAAACAGGACCTTTGCTTCAGATTGCTTAAGTGCATATTCTACTTCCATTGTCCGGTAGTACGTATATAAGGGAAGTAGAATGCCCCCTATTTTATAAATGGCAAATTGTATTTGCATCCATTCTGGACAATTGGGCATCCAAACGGCAACAACGTCACCTTTTTTAACCCCCAACTCCAAAAGGCCACCTGCAATGTGATTTACTTTTTCATAAAACTCGCCGTATGTAATTCTTTCATCATTAAAAACAATATATTCCTTGTTAGGAAACCTTGTACAAGTCTCTTCCAAAACCTGTACCCATGTCTTGTGTGTATTTAAATACCAATCTGGGTAATGGCTATTCTTCAATTAGGTTACCTCCTTACACTTTTCATAAAGTTGAGGATTGGTTATAGATTGAAGGGGTAGACTTTTACCAACTCGTTTATTTTGAACCGGTCCACCCCACTTGAACTTAATTAGTTCGCACTTACTGCATCCTGGAATTCCTTTATTAGGTCTTCACCGACAATGCTCTTGTATTCCTCATATACCGGTTCCATGACTTTTCTAAATTCATTAATTTGTTCCTGATTTAGTTCTGTAATCTCCATTGTTTTTGATAGTTCATCTAAAGATGTTTGATCGGCTTCCTGCTGCATCTTTCTATGTTCTTGTGCAGCTTCTTGAGCAGCTTCATTTAAAATAGATTGTTCTTCCGAATCTAAACTCTCCCACAATTCTTTGTTAATCAGCATCCCAATTACATCCGCTGAATAATTCCAAATAGATAGATATTTTTGAACTTCATCGTAACCAGAAGCTTCTATTAAACTTATTGGATTTTCTTGACCATCAACTGCACCTTGCTGCAATGCAACAAATAACTCTCCAAAAGACATCGTCGTTGGATTTGCACCTAGTTCGTTAAAAATGGATGTATACATGCTTATACCAGGTACCCGAATTTTTAATTTCTCTAGGTCCTCAGGTTTCTCAATTGGTTGATTTTTAGTGGTTATTTGTCTAAAACCACTACTGCTGTAGCCGTCTAGTGGGACAACGCCCTTAGAACTAAGGTCTTCCCAAACTTGCTTACCCGGACCATCCATAATCTTTTCCATATCCTCAAATGAAGACGCAATCCACGGCATTGAAAATCCTATAAATCGTTCATCAATAGAGCTAAGGATAATACTTGAATGCCAAGTAATATCAATTGAACCGTTTTGTAATAACTCCAGTTCAGTGATTTGATTACCTCCAGCTAATTGGCCATTAGGATAGACTGTAACCTTTATTTTTCCATCACTCTTTTCTTCTACTAATTCTGCAAATTTAAAAGCACCTTTTGTCCAAGGAGATGTTTCTCCAACTGACATACTAAACTTAAGTTCTCTAACTTGTTGTTCTTCTTTTTCAGGTGTTTCATTTGATGCTTCATTACTTGTATTTGAATTAGAAGTGGAACAGGCGACTAATAGTACAAACATTGTTAAAACAGTGATAAATTTTAGAAAATTTTTCATGTTTTATCCCCCTTATTTTTTAAAATATTGTTATAATCTATCTAATACCTTTGTTCCTTCTATCATCGCTGTAAAGCCTGCTGACAATGCTGATAAAGACATGGCTTCAAACACTTCTTCTTTCGTTGCTCCATGATTTAATGCACCTTTGGCATGAGATTCTATACTGCTTTCAAATCTAATTCCTGTAGAAACAGCAACAAGGATAAGCTCTTTATATTTTCTTGGAATTGTAGATTCACGCTCGAGTATATGACCTATGTAACTTACTAATTTTTCATGCATTTCTTCATCATATTCTTTTACAACCTCACGCCAATTTCGAATCTCATTTTGTTTTTCCATCTAAAAACCCTCCATTTTTTATATTTTTTTAGTAATCAAGTTATCAATCTATCGCATATCAAGTAGTTGAGGCAGCCATAAACTAATTTGCGGGATATAGGTAACTAAAAGCAATGTAATTAATGCTGCAAAAAGAAATGGTAAAACACCTAACGACATTTCTTTTAAAGATAATCCTGTCAATCCACTTGCGACATATAGGTCTAATCCTACTGGAGGAGTGATTAGACCAATTGCTAAATTCATGGTCATCACTATTCCAAAATGAACCGGATCTATTCCCATGCTTAACATGATTGGCATGAAAATAGGTAGAAAAATATAATATGCAGAGATTGCATCTACAAACATACCAGCAATTAAAAGTATAATAGTCATCATTAGTAACATCGTAAATTTCTCAGGGGCAATACTCATTAGTGAATTTGCAAGTTCAAGTGCTATACCCTCAATCGTAAGGAGCCAACCAAAAGAAGCAGCAGAAGCTACGATTATCATAATCATTGATGTCGTCTTAGCTGATTCAACCAGAATTTGAGGTAACTCCGTAATCTTAATTTCTTTGTAAATAACTAACCCTACAAACAATCCATAAAATACGGCTACTACCGCAGATTCAGTAGGAGTAAATATACCTGAATAAATTCCACCTAATATAATAATTGGTGCAAATAATCCCCAAATTGCATCTTTAAAGGCAACCCATACTTCACCTATACTTGCCTTTGGCAAAGTAGGTATCTTTTCCTTTTTAGCAATAAAGAAACTTAAAATGGCTAGTACAGTCCCCATTATTAATCCTGGAATTATCCCGGCAATGAATAACTCGCCAATCGAAACTTGTGCAACGACTCCGTAAACGATATAACCAATACTTGGTGGAATGATGATTCCAATTCCTCCTGCTGTTGCTAATAAACCACCTGACATCTTTTTTTTATAACCCGCTTTAACCATTGCAGGGATTATAATGGTTCCTACGGCAGCCATTGTAGCTGGCCCTGAACCAGAGATGGCAGCAAAGAAACATGCCGCTACAACCGCTACAATTGCTAATCCCCCTGTTAAATGTCCAGTTAAAGTTTGAGCAAGATTGATAAGTCTTCTCGAAATTCCTGCTTTCTCTAAAATAAGTCCTGCCAAAAAGAAAAATGGAATCGCTAATAAAGAGAACTTCGTTAGAGATGAAGATAAAGTTGCTGGTAAGGACTGTATTGGTAAATCAAATAATAACATGGTAATAGCAGTGGATAATCCTAACGCTATTGCAATAGGCATGTTGATGAGAAGGAATAGAAAAAACAAACCGAATAACGCAATTGCTATAGTACTCATTTTGTTTCCTCCACATCCGAAAGATCATGTATTGATCTGATATAACCTTCCCAAAAACGATAAATACATAGAAACGATCCGAATGGAATGGCTAAACCCATTATCCATGCAGGCATTCCCATTGCTGGAGTTTTTTGATTAAATTCGTATTGTTGAATAACCATATCTATTCCATACCATACGAGTGCTATAAAAAAGATAGATGTTAAGCACCCAACAATTATTATTAGAACAATTGAAAATCGCTTTGGCAGTATATCATTGAGTAAGGCAAACCCTAGATGGCCTTTTTCCCTAGCCAAAAGAGCAGCACCAATAAAAATGATAAAAGGAAATAGATTCGTTGTAAGTTCTTCGGTAAATGAGAAAGATGAATGAAAGATATATCTTGCCAAAACATTTCCAAATGTTAATAAACACAAGATAGACATTAACAATACTAGAATCCATTCTTCGAGCTTAACAAATATCCGCAATAACTTTCCTCCTTTATCACAAAGTTAGTTATAAACTTTTTTAAAAGGTATATTAATTTATACAAAGGTTATTTAACTCCCCTTTTTAGCATTATCTTAGCTGCCACAGATGCATCCATTCCCTTTTTAACGCCTATTTTTTCAGCAGTTTCATTTACCGTCGATATGATACCTTCTTGATAAGTACTTTCTGAATTTCCGACCTCTGCTGTATTAACCGAAACCGTCGCAACAGGAATACCGTATTTATTAAGGATAGGTAACCCAGAAATACCTGAATTTCCCTTAGGTAGACCTACATCATTTGTAATAATTCCATATAGGTTTACTTTTAAATCTAATACATATTTTGCCATTGATTCGCCTGCATGAGAACCCATACAAATTACTGTATTGTTAATATTCTGATCACCATACTTTATCGTATCTATCCCTATTACTTTTCCATGTTCCGAATCTAAAAGTATTTTCTGCACTTTCTTTATTGGGGGTGAAGAATAAACCCATTCCAACATGATCATTGCTGCTTCTTTAGTAGTCATACCTAATTTTATTCCTTTGTCCTTAGCAGGCTTATTAACAGCAGTAATGATTCCTTCATGATATAAACTTTCACCATTGCCAATTTGTGCGAATTCTCCACCACAAGCTGCTCCAGGAATACCTATTTCTTCAAGATGTTTTAAACCTGAAATACCTCCTTCTCTTAAACCAATTCCTGCATCATGTCCGATTAACCCCCTTGGACGAACCCATGAAACCAATTCAACCGCACATAAAGCACTATGAGAACCACATATTAATACATCTGTTACATCATTTCTTTCATCAATGTAACCCATTGAATCCATATAAATGATTTTTCCTCGATTAGATTGATAAACAATATGCTGAGGCCACTGTGTCAATATGATCACCCTTCATATAATGTATTTAGATAAACTCCCTAACTTATCGAACACCTTCAAGCATTAACATTGCTGCTTCTTTTGCAGTCATCCCCACTTCTATACCACATTCCTTAGCGGTTTCATTTCGAGCAGAAATAATTCCGTCTTCATACGTACTCCTTCCACTTCCTATTTCTGCACTCATAGTGTCAACTGCCGCACCAGCGATTCCTTTACTATCCAAAATAGGAAGACCTGCAATACCTGAGTTATCTTTTGCCATACCACCGTCATTACATATAACCCCACGCGGAGAAAATCTTGATGAGTAAGCTGCCGAGGTAACCCCACTGTGAGAGCCAGCACATACAACATCATAATGATTACTTTCATTCGTAAAAGTAACTGTTTCCATCGCAACAATCTTTCCTCTTTCACTTTCATACATAACTTCTTGATATTTCGGTATTTCTTCAATAACCTTTTTATATTTCAATAAAATGTGCGCTGCCTCTTTAACTGTCATTCCAGGATACACTCCCATTTCTTTGGCAAGATCATTTACGACTGAAATGACTCCATCTTCATACATACTTTTACCATCACCAAGTCTCGCTGACATTGTTTCAACAGCAGCTCCAGGAATACCTTTTCCTTCCAAAAGCAAGAGTCCATTTATTCCTGCATTATTCTTTCCAATTCCCGCATCATGGCATATTACTGCCTTTGGTACTACTCTCAGTGGAAATCGAACAGAAATAATTCCTGCAAAAGAAGCACCTACCATCACATCTCCATTATTGTTTCTTTCATCCGTCCATGTAATAGAATCCATTACGATAATTCTACCTTCCTCAGAAGCATGAACGACTTGTTGAACCTTTTGAACTTCTTCTCCCCAATTAGACATATAAATCCTCCTCTATTTATCTGCTAAGTTCGGCAGCCAGGTTGTAAGTTCTGGGAACATAAAAAGTAGTGAAATGACGATGAGGTCAAGTACCATAAACAACCCTAAACCTTTAAAAATCCTTACTATAGATACATCCTTTGCACTTCCAGCAACAACAAAAGCATTAACACCTAAAGGCGGTGTAATTAATCCTAATTCAATCATCTTTACTGCAAGAATACCGAACCATATACCATCAAAACCCAAATGGGTTACTACCGGATAAACTAATGGAATGGTAATCAATAAAATTGACATACCATCTAGGAACATTCCAAGCGGTATAAAAATAACCAAAAGGAGAGCCACTGTAATAACAGGTGATACTCCTAATCCTGTTACCCATTCAGCAAATCTAGTTGGAACAAGGGATACTGTAAAAAAATAGGTTAGTAAACTTGCACCTACTAAAATAGCAAAAACCATACATGTGGTTTTAGCCGTTTCTAAAAGAGAGTCGACTAGTTTTTCACTTAATACTTTCCTATGTTTCCGATATTGTAAGATAAGCATAATAAGAGCTACCAAGGCACCAATTGCTGCAGATTCTGTCGCTGTAAAAATACCACTATAAATTCCACCCATTACAATTACAAACAAGATCGCAATTTTAAGAACTCCCCAATAGCTTTGACTCTTAAATTGGCTGGTAGATAGAGTTTGTAATGAACTGCCTTGCGGTACCTCCACCATACTAGGTCTAAAACGAGCAATGATAACGATAGCTATCATAAAAATAGCTGCTGTTAAAAGTCCCGGAATAATACCGGCTAATAATAGTTTGCCAATTGATTCATTCGTAATCGTTCCATAGATAATTAATACTAGACTGGGAGGAATAAGAATTCCCAATGTACCGGCAGCACCGACAATTCCTGTGGCAAACGTTGCATTATACCCATGCTTCCTCATTTCTCCTATTGTCAGTTTGCCAACAGTTGCCGCTGTAGCCACACTCGATCCAGATACTGCTGCAAAACCTGCACAAGCTGCGACAGTGGCTATCCCAAGGCTTCCGGGCAATTTACGCAAAAACCGGTGAGCAAAATTAAAAACATCCTCTGCAATTCGACCATGCTGAGCCAAGAGTCCCATGAAGAGAAACAAGGGGATCACAATAAGTGTATATTTTGCAGTTGATTGAAATGGAATATTCGCTAATGCTCCAGCTGCAACATCCCAATCTTTCAATAGAACAATACCTACCAAACCACTTGCTAATAATGCAAAAGCAATGGGAATATCAAAAAATAAAAGCACAAATAAAAGAATGATTACTAATGCAACGATAAATCCAGAAGTCATTTTGCTGATATCCCCCCATCTTTAGTAGAGCCAGACTTATCATGCTTTATGTTTGTAAAAGTGTTCTTAATAATATCAATAAGTTCATATAGGACTATGAAAAAAAAGAGGGTAAACCCAAATACAATAAAGAATTTTGATGGCCATAGAGGTATTGACAAAAGTCCAGTACGAAATTCACCTGAAGTAAAAGAAGAAATAAATCCTTGACCTGTAGTATATATAAGTAGGACGGAAACAAAACAAAGTACCGTCAATCCAATAATACGCATAAAAGCACTTAATCGATTTCTTGGCAAAAAACTAAGTACTTCCATTTTCACATGTGCTTTTGTTTGTTGAGTATATGCCATTCCTAAAAACACAATCGCAACGAGTAATACATCGCTAATTTCTACTACTCCTCTAAGTGATTTATTAGTTACACTGCGACTTATAACATCGAATGTAGTACTTAACATTAAAATACCTATCAGTATTGCTGATAAGATCGCACTCCATTTTGATATTTTTTCAATTCCTTTTCTCAATTATTTCACCTACTTTGCTAGACTGAAAAAGGATTGTATCAATAATTGTAAACTTTCATATTATGAATAATCCCAAAATGAATACAATCCTTTTTCTTAACAGATACAATAATTATTCAGTTGACCATCTCTCAGCACCTGATGTATAAGTAGAGCTTTCTTGATATTTTTTTATTAATTCGGTATATTGATCAAAGAAATCCTTTGCTGGAAGCCCTCTCTCCTCATTCTCTTCAATCCATTGGTTAATAATCGTATCCCCAATAGCATCCTTCCATTTCTGCACCTCATCTTCAGGCAATACTTTTATTGTTCCCCCAGCATCAACAATTTGTTTAGCACTGTTCTCTTGCCATTCATTTAAAGATTCCAGGGATTTTTCCTGTGCTTCTAACGCTACTTCTGATACAATTTGTTGAATATCAGATGGCATTTTATCCCATACTTCTTTTCTTATACTCATCGTAGCTGTGATATAACTTCCCAATCCAGTATCTACAATATGTGGAGCAACCTCTTGAAATTTAAGAGTGCTATATGCTTCTAATGTCATACCGGAAACTGCCTCAATGGTTTTACGATTTAACGCTTCATATACCTCTGCTGCATCAATTGCAATTGGATTAGCACCAACAGCTTCTAATGCTTGATTGACATATCCTAAGCCACGGACCATTTTTCCATCAAACCAGTCAATACTATCGACTTGATCTTGTGTGCCAATAACATTAGTTCCAAATGGGAAGAAATTTAACACACGAATACCCTGGTTTTCCCACTCAGTTTTATATGTTTCATTATTTTGATACAGATCATAGAAGGTTTTTAGTGTTACTTCTGGATTCGCATTAACAAATGGTACGGCAACTACATTCGTTAATGGAAGCTCTGAAGGGAAAGCTGCAGGATTAACATAAGCCATATCTGCCCTTCCATCTTTCAAACCAGTTAAAGTATCGGGTCCTCCGAGCAATGACCCTGCCCAAAAAGGCTCAATTTTCACTCTTGCTTCTGTTCGTTTTTCAACCTCTTCAATAAACCAAACTACAACAGGATTTGGAGGTGAATTTTCACCTAGGTAACTTGAAAATGTTAGTTCAAACGTTTCAGATTCTCCATTTTCATTATTCTGCGAGTCACCTGTTTGTGTTCCTGTTTCTTTTTCAGAACTGCAGGCTGTAAGAAGTATAGAGACTAAAAGAACTACAACAAGATATAAATTTCTTTGATACTTCAAACCTTTCATAACGTCCCCTCTTTCAATTATTTATTGTGTTTGTATTTAACTAGAATTTTGCATAAGTTGTATGTTCATCAAAATAATCAAAAACTCTTTGGCCTACACTTTCTTTTCTACCCAATTTCATTTCTTCTGTTATATGTCCAACTAAACCTACGGCACGAGCGGCAACCATAATTGGTTTTACTACACGCCAATCGATTTCCATATCTGACATAACAGCACCAACAGCACCTGCTGCATTTAACGTAATTTGTTTTCCTTTATCCTCACACAACAATCTATGTACTTCTTCTAATAGCTGGATGTGTGCACCTTTAAATCCATATTCTTCTGCAAGAGAAAATAATTTTACTGTTCGGGGATCAACGGGTCTATGAATAGGATGACCAAATCCAGGTATTTGTAAGCGCTTACTAGTTTTCTCTGAAAATATTTTACTAGCAATCTCTTTAATATCTGGAGTATCCTCTTTGTATTTCGAATAAGCCTCTTGTAACATCTTTGCCGTAGACTCCATAGCACCGAGATAAACAGTTCCTGCACCTAAAAGACCTGCTGCTACAGCAGCTTGAGTTGCTTCAGGTGCTCCAAGGTAAGTCAATCGAGTAGCAATTGAACTTGGAGTAAAACCATGCTCTGAAATAGATACCATCACTGCATTCAGCATAATAGATTCATTTTCCGTTGGCTTTCGGTTTTTAACACCTAGAAAAATCATGTCAGCCAAGTTGATCTTTCCAACTAATTCTTCCGTTAAGTCATAACCATAGACTGTAATTTTATCTCTTGTAGAAATGGCTGTATTAGTTTCAAACTCCATTTTCATCCCCCTTTGTAATGTAAGTAAACATAATTCGGGATTACGCAAAAATCGTCAAGTGTCCCGATATTTGGTCTAGTGTCCCGATATATTTATGAGTAATTTATCATGAATTATTTGATTTGTCAAATTATTCTAAGTTTTTTTAATATCACATTAAAGTTTTGTAATAAAATAGTTTTTAGGATAAGTACAAGTAACAATATAGTCTTTCAGATAATCCAAAGGGGAATTTTATTTCATTAATAAATAAATCATGCCAAGGTTCATTATTGTAAAAATGATTCTGTATAATTTGGGCTACGTTTTATAAAAAAGAAATTTCAAATTGGATACTAAAAATAAGTTGGTTTATATAACAGCAATAGAATCTTATAGAAACTTTTATGGAAAAATTCTATATTTAATAAGAAGGTCCACCTCAATTAGTAATATGAGGTGAACCTTCTTCATTAATCATGATTTTTCTTGCTAATGCAAATCCGATATATAATCTTTACACCTTTTTGCAGCCAAACGAGGAGCAGTTAGTATTGGAATTGTAAAATTGACTTGGTCTGCTACATGTTCCATACTAAATTGAGCCAAAACGATAACATCGACTTCTTTACTTATTTCATTAATCATTTCTATAACTCTTTCGTCATGTTCTTTTATCATGCCACTATTTAAATAGAAGATTAATCCATCTTCAACCATTGGTACTACAGATACGTTTGGGTTCTTTTTCTTTAAATAGTTCATCAATACGGTTGATGTTTCATGAACGGTTGATAAAAGGCCAATTCGCTCATATGCAAGAGCACTATCTAATACAGCCTCATCAGAACGAAAGATTTGAATTTGATAAAGTGGTTTTAATATTTCCACTAAATCATTAAATGCAGAACAGGTAAGTAGGATCACATCAACTTCAGAATCCACAGCAGAGTCAATGAGTCGAATAAAACGTTTCATAATTTTTGGAGAGAGATATCCTTCATCTTTTAACATGGGCAGCAAACTAGAATCGAGATAATGAAAGACTTCTATTTCAGGAGATTCTTTATGAAACGCACTTTCAATTGGTTCAAGTGATACCTTTGTTGCCGAGATTAGACCAACTTTCATAAACATATCCTCCTTGATTAAGTTACCAGCCATATACACCTAGTCTAAAATATCCAAAACGAAAACATAGAAGAATGCCAATATAGTAATCGATAAGAAATACTTTCCGTTCCAGTAATATGCTACTCTTACACCATTTGTTTTGACACATCTACTAATAATGACATTCAATACATTTAAAGGACTTAATGAAGCTGAAAGCATCCAAGTAAAGATGCACATAAATGCTGAGACAAACAGGCCAATGTTAACATCAGGAGATATTAATAAAGTTAATATGATGGGAATGACCACTATTTGGTGAATTCCTATAATAGACATTAAAGTTACAAAGCAAATCACTAAGAAAAATAAAAGCATAATCGATATATCAGATGACCATAGTATAATGCTTTTTAGTAGACTATCTAATTTTGTACTTAGTAGTGCATTTCCCAGTAATCCAGCACTCAGAAATAAGGCAATTTCAAAATTAGAATTTGTCGTTAGTTGCTGTTTAAAAAGGCTCACTTCAGTTTTTATATCTGACCATTTTCTTCGCAGAATCGTATAAAGTATAGGTAAAAATATACAAATGACTGTAACTAGTAAAGTCATAGGCTTATTTGTTATTTCTTCTAAAAGAATAAGAATACAAACAAGTAAAACAACGTATATAATTAGCAGATAAAATGGGCTAAATCCCTGGTTCTTCTTCCTTTCAATTGTTGAATCAGTCGTTCTTTTTCTTATAGGTCCAACTAACAGAAAGGCAACTACAACTTGAAAAAACACAAAAATAATCCCAATTGGAAAATACTCAAGATAGGTGAGACCCGTATAGTATAAAATAATCCCGAGAGACGCGAAAAATGGTGACCAAATAAAAGTTGGTGAAATCCCACCGAAATAGGCATTTGATAACAGTTTTTGTTTTACATGTAGGTCAGAAACAAATTCGTTAACCATTCGGATTGAACCCACATTTAGGATAGGAGAAAGAATAAGCATGAAACTCGTGACACTATAGTATAGCTTCCGACTATCGTCTTTGAGTCTATTTAACCCAGAAACAACAAATTTAGTAATCCCTTCAAGTTTTAATGGAATCGATAATAAAGGAGCAAGTAACACAATCGCTAAGATTGCCATATTTTGTGAGATGCCATCAAAAAGTTCTAATCCGGTATATCCATAATAAAAATGAATCGAAAAACCGAGAGAAAATAATGTTCCTGTAAATACTTTCCCTCTCTTATCTAAATTAAAAAACGCAATAAAAAACACTATAATACAACTAACCATAAAACACTGATTAATAATAGAGATTTTGAAAATATTTGAAAGTATGTACAACAAGCACATGGATATTACCATACAAAAGTGAAACATAGAACCCCAGCTTTCTATTGAAAGGTAAGGAAATAATCATATTCTTATTTTTAGAAAGAAAATTACTGATCTAAAAGCTCAATAATAGTTGATATCCCCTGTCCACCACCTATACATAATGTAACCAATCCATATTTGTCTCCCCGTTTTTGCATTTCGTGTAAAAGTTTAGTCATTAAAATAGCACCAGTTGCTCCAATAGGATGACCTAATGCAATTGCACCTCCATTAACATTTACCTTATTTAAATCCATATTTGTCTCCTTTATAACGGATAATGCTTGTGCTGCAAAGGCTTCATTTAGTTCTATTAAGCCAATATCCTCTATCCTTAATCCACAATTTTTTAATGCTTTAAATGTTGAGGTAACTGGACCAATACCCATAATTTCTGGCGATACACCACTGACTGCATGTGAAATAATCTTTGCTTTTGGCTTTAAATCATATTCCTTTAATTTCTGTTCATTCATTAACATTAATGCTGCAGCACCATCATTCCGACCACTAGAATTACCTGCTGTTACCGTACCATTTTCTTTAAAGACCGGGCGTAATCTTCCAAGTTTTTCTACAGAGCTAAGGAATGGATGTTCATCTTCTTTAAAAGAAATTGTCTCCTTTTTTTTCCTAAATCCAATTGGAACTATTTCGTTTTCAAATCGGCCAGACTCTATCGCCTTATTTGCTAATTCCTGACTACGATGGGCAAATTGATCCTGTTCATTTCGAGAAATATTATATTTTTCAGCAAGATTCTCAGCCGTTAATCCCATAGTTAGTTCACCATACTTTTCTCTAGGCTGAGAAGAGGGTTGACTTTCAGTGTTAGGATCTAACAATAGTCCATTTCCTGCTTTGTAACCGAAACGAGCATCTCTTATGTAATAAGGAGCAGTACTCATACTTTCTGCTCCACCTGCAATAATAACAGCCGAAATCCCAAGCTTTATTTGCATATCCGCATTATTAATGGCTTGCAAGCCTGACCCACATTGGCGGTGTACGGTATACCCAGCAACTTCCACTGGTAGGTCAGCACGCAATAACGCCAACCTAGCCAAATTCGATGTGTCAGCACTTTGTTTGGCCTGCCCTAAAATAACCTCATCAACTTCAATAGTAGGATTTGTTCTCAATAAGATTTCACGAATAACTTTTTCAGCCAATAAATCAACTGTCACATCCTTTAAAGCTCCACCCATTTTCCCAACAGCAGTTCGAACAGAATCCACAATATATGTTTCTTTCAATTCATTCACCACATTTTCTTATTTTTTTAACCACTCTTTTTTAGTTATATAAAAGGATCCATTTGCTTTTGCAACCGTATCTCCTTCATCATCAAATATTGTACATTCAGAATAGACAATCCTATTACCAAACTGTAATATAGTTGGTTTTGCGATTAACTTTTTCCCCTCACCTTTTTTGATAAAACTCATTTTCATTTCGAGTGTGAAAACAGCATTATCTGGAGGTAGTTGCTTACGTATCGCAAATCCAATGGCTGTGTCAGCTAATGAATATAAGGCTCCACCGTGAGCCACCCCAGACGTATTATCATTTTGAGGTCCGAGTTCCATAATCATGCAATCTTCACTTTCAGATATTCCTAACCACTTACCTATATAATGCATATATGGAAACTTTTCTTTTTCCCTCTTTAATACATTTTCCAGATGTACAAGTTTACTAGGGGATAAATCATGGAGCATTTCTTCTATTCTTTCAATTGTTTGTAATCGTTCATCATCTGTACTACACATTCGATTCATTTCCAAAGTACCACCTCTACCTGCATATAAACTGAGTTTATATAGAAATGTCCTTGTATTAACTACAAGGAGTTTTTAACTAAAGAACTTTCTCCATCGAAACCTCTGATTTTAGAAACCACATCTTCTACAAATTTTTGAGAAAGACCAACATAATTAATAGGATTTAGGATTCTATCGATATCATCATTCGTGAATAAACTCTTAATAACTTCATCATCCTTTAAAGCATTAGAAAACATCTTACCTTCCTCAAATGTTTTCATGGATATTCTATAAACAATATCATGTGCTTCTTGCCTACCAACCTTTTCAGCAAGTTTCATCATGACAGCTTCTGCCATAATCAATTGATTGGACTTGTTTAAGTTATCAGCCATCACGACTTCATTTACCTTTAGTCCTAAAAGAATTCCTTTAATATGATGCAGTAATCCTGATGACAATTGGAACATCTCTGAAATTGTTTCCCATTCTGCCGTCCATGGTCCCATATCACGTTCGTGTTCCTGTACCATATATTCGATTCCAAAGGCAGCTCTTTGCCTCAGTAACAAACTATTGCCCAAAACAAACTCACTTGCCATAGGGTTTCTTTTTTGAGGCATAGTGCTACTACCCACTTTTCCAAATTCAAAAGGTTCTTCTAGCTCATTTATTTCTGTCTTTTGTAAATTAATGATCTCTTTGGCAATTTTTCCAATCGTGGCTCCAATCATTCCAAGTATTACAGTAATATCCGCAATTCGATCCCGAGCTACATGCCATGAAATTGTTGGGGTTAATAAGTCTAATTTTTTCATTACCCCATCAAGAACCCCTAGTCCTTGATCACCCATAGAAGCTAATGTTCCAACTGCACCCGTTAGATTGCCTGCAAAAATTCAATTCTTCATTTGAGCAATTCTCTCTAAATGTCTATTTATTTCATCTGCCCAAACAGCCACCTTATACCCAAATGTAATAGGTAGTGCATGCTGACCATGCGTTCTACCCGGCATAATCGTATTTTTATATTTCTCTGCTAAATCACATAAAATGGTTTCGATGCTTTTCAATTCTTTTTCAATAATATTCATTGCTTCCTTAATTTGTAATATGAGTCCTGTATCAATGATATCTTGAGTAGTTGCACCCCAATGAATATATTCACCACTATCTCCTTGGCAAAGTGCCTTATATTCTCTAATAAACGGGAGTAAAGGATGCCAAGTTGTATCGACACCTTTTTTTATATTTGCAAGATTAAAGAATTTTACATTCCCTTTATCTTTAATTTCACTTGCTGCATTTTTAGGAATAATCCCTAATTCTGCCTGTGTTAGAGCAAGGGCAACTTCAACATCAATCCATTTTTGTACCATTGCTTCTTCAGAAAATACGTCCCGCATTTCATTAGTAGATACTATATCCTGAAATATTACTGAGCTTAGAATATGATTCCTCATCTTACCCCTTCTTCCAACGTGACAATTTTATTGTAACGAAACAATAAGCTTAGGCTCTGTCGCATTCTGTACATCCTCTACTGTGTAACCAGGACTAACCTCTCTTAAAATTAGGCCATCTTGAGTTACGTCAATTACTGCCATATCCGTATATATTCGGTTAACACAATTTAACGCAGTTACTGCGTAGTCTAACTCATTAACAATTTTGGGTTGGCCATCTTTCGTTGTATGTGTCATTGCAATAAATAGCTTCTTTGCGCCGATTGAAATATCCATCGCCCCACCAATGCTCCCCAGCTTAGCACCTTTTACTTTCCAGTTAGCTAGGTCACCTTTTTCAGAAACCTGCATTCCACCTAAAATCGCAACATCAATATGCTTACCTCTTGTCATGGCAAAAGAATCTGCTGAGTGACAGAAGCTTCCACCCGGAACAAGGGTTACGGGCTCTTTAGACGCATTTACTAGATCAGGATCTGCTTCTTCCTCAGATGCTACCGATCCCATACCCAAAACGCCTTGCTCACTGTGGTAAATAATTTCTTTATCCTTAGATACAAAGTTACTTACCAAAACCGGAATACCGATACCCAAGTTGACAACAAATCCTTCGTGGAGGTCCTGTGCTATCCGTTTTGCAATTTGTTCCCTAACATTCAAGCTGTTCGCCATTACAATCCTCTCCTATTCACAACATGTTGAACAAATATTCCGGGTGTTACTATACATTCTGGATCTAATTCCCCTACCTCAACAATTTCATCAACTTCTGCAATGGTTATTTTTCCAGCCATAGCCATTAAAGGATTAAAGTTACGACCCGATTTATTGTAAACAAGATTTCCCCATCGATCTGCTTTTTTCGCTTTTACAAAAGCATAATCACCTTTGATAGCTTTCTCTAAGACACATGAAACACCGTCAATGACTCTTTCTTCTTTTCCTTTGGCAATTTCTGTACCTACCCCAGTTGGAGTATAAAAGGCTTCAATCCCTGAACCACCTGCTCGTAATCGCTCTGCCAGCGTCCCTTGAGGGATTAACTCTAAATCAATCTTTTTCTCCTTGAATTTCTCCAAAAATACATAACTATCTTTAGAAATAGGGAATGAACACATAATTTTAGCGATACGGTCATTTTCAATCAGTGCAGCAATTCCTTCGTAATGATATCCTGGGTTATTACTTACAGCGATTAAATCTTTAGCACCTTGATTTAATAATCCATTAATTAATTCGTATGGTACTCCTGCACCCCCAAAACCACCAAACATAATTGTACTTCCATCTTCAATCGTACTTATAACCTCTTCAATTGAATTGGCAACTTTATTAATCATTCTCCGATATCCCCCAGCTCTTATTTTATTGATAGCCCATTTTTTCTTTAATAGACCATTTCCCGTGATGGTCGCTTACCTGAGAAAGCATTGCGAATTAGAATCTCAATTGACTCCTCATCTATAGGACGGGGATAAGTTAATGGTTTTCTACATGCAACCGCAGCTGCTTTCTTTATATCCTCTTCTTTCAAACCAAGTTCCTTAAGTGATTTGGGTCCACCTAGGTCTTGGATAAAATCAAATAAGAATCCAGCAACATCATCGGTTTCAGTCCCTATCGCTCGAGCAATTGCCTTTATTGCTTCAGGCGCATAATCCTTAATGTAAGCAATCGCATAGGGAAGGATCATTGTATGTGTATCTGCATGCGATAGATTACATGTTCCACCAAGCGTATGGCAAATACGATGATGCACACCCATTGGCACAGTATCTAGTACTGTTCCTGAAAGCCATGCACCAAATAGCACCTTTGTACGTGCTTCAATATCCAGTGGATTCTCATATAACTTTGGTAGACCCTCTGCAATCGCTCTGATTCCTTCTCCGGCCATAATAGATGAAATTGGATTTGGATTTTCAGAATAAAGAGCCTCTACACAATGGGCCATGGCGTTAATTGCACTTACCACAGTTAGTTTAATTGGCATATGCATTGTTAATTCCGAATCAAATAACACAACTTTAGGTTTAACAACTGGATTACGACCAGTAGTTTTAATTCCATCTGTTGTTATACCCCACACATGGGTCAATTCTGAGCCAGAGTAGTTTGTCGGAATCGCAATGATTGGTAGATTTGTATTTAATGCAATCGCTTTAGCTAAACCAACAGATGAGCCTCCTCCGATTGAGATCAATCCATCAATCTCTTTATCTTGTAAAAACGTTAAAGCTTCTTCAACAATTTCATTTGGCACATGCTGGATTGCTTTTGGATAGACTCCATAGCAGCGATCACCAAGTTCATTCGAAATCTTTTCTGCAACTGCTTTGCCACTTTGGCCAGGTGAGGTAATAATAAGAAAATTCTTTAAGCCTAAATCATTAACGCATTCTCCAACCTTATTAACAACACCCTCACCAAAATAAACCTTACTTGGTTGTGCATGATAAATAAATTCTTTCATGTCTTATATCTCCTTTTTATCAGCTGTGAAAGTATTCATATTTTTCTAGATTACGATCCCGCACCATTCGGTAAAAATAATACTAGTTGTGGGAAGAGAACAAAAAGCAAAATGGTAAATAACAATATTCCAATAAACGGTAGCGTTCCAAAGAATACTTTTTTAATTGGTACCCCGGATGAATTACTTGCAATGAATAGGTTCAATCCTACCGGTGGAGTAACGAGCCCTATTTCTAATAGCAGTACCACTATTATTCCAAACCATATGGGATCAAATCCAAATCCCATCATTAATGGGTAAATAAGTGGAAGCGTTAACAACATTGCTCCAACTAGGTCTACAAACATACCAATTGCTAGATAAAGTAGAATAACTAAAATTAATACTCCCCATGCTGACAATCCACTTTGTTCAATTGCAGTAATTAACTGATTACCAATTCTTGTAACGGCGATAAAATAGGCAAAAACGTGAGCACCAATTATAATAGTAAAAATCATTGCAGTTTGTTTCGTTGTTTCAACCAAAGCATCTACTACTGTTTTGAAATTTAATCGTTTCATAAAGATGCCAATTAATAGAGCTCCGAAGGCACCAAATGCTGCAGCCTCTGTTGCAGTACCAATTCCCATGTAGATTACAGTTACGATTATGACCACTAGTAGTACAACCGGCCATATATTCTTCAACGAGCGAAACCTTTCACCCCAAGAATATCTTTCACCTTTTGTATTATCTCTAATTCCAACAAATACAATGTACATACAATACAAGAAAGCTACGATTATACCAGGTACAACACCCGCAATAAGCAGTTTTCCGATTGAATTTTCAGTTTGAATTCCGTACAAAATTAAAGGGATACTCGGCGGTATCAAAGCAGCCAATGTACCCGTACTTGACGCAACAAGACCTGAAGCGAGTGAGGGGGAATATTTGGCTTTCACCATTTGAGGTACGGCTATTTGAGACATTACTGCAGTTCCTGCAACACTTGAACCGGATAGAGTTCCAAATCCAGCTGCTGCTAAGACGGTTGCCATTCCTGGTCCACCAGGTTTATGGCCTACCCATTTTATAATGCTTTCAAATAACTCGGCAGCAATATTACTTTTCGAAATAAAATGTGCCATCAATATAAACAATGGAATCGTACTAAAGGTAAAACTATTAACACTACTAAATGCTGTTGCGGATAAAATACCTAAAGCGGTGTCTAGTCCGGATTGATAAATCAATCCTAACGCTCCAACAGCTAACAATACAAATCCAATTGGCATTCCAATAAAAAGTAAAACTAGTAATAATAGAATAAAAACTCCTGCAACCATAAGGTCACCTCACTTCCAACATTATTAATGTGATTTGCTTCCCTTCATTTCTAAAAGAATAGTTAGGGTTTCAAAAAGCAAACGAATGATTAGCATTGCAATGCCGACCGTAATAATCATGTAGGCTGGTGCTAATGGGTACTCCAGTAGACTTACTGAACGAATATTCCTTTCGAACATATCTAACCCTTTTTGAAAGTTTGTCACACCTAATGCAGCAATGACAACGATTCCAATCACATTTGAAATTAATTGAAGAATTCTTTGAACAGACTTTGATAGACGATCTACTATTATTTCTACTCGTACGTGCTCTTTATGAAGGTACGCATAGCTAATACCAAAGAAAACAATTGTGACAAGTAAATATTCACCAGTGAATTCGAGTACACCTACTAATGGTTTATTGATTGCTGCACGTAAAGCTACATCGAGAACAATTAACAGCATCATAACAAAAATTGCTGCAGCTGAAATATAATTCAAATACGTATCAATTCGATTAAGCCATTTATTTAAAAATTCCATTATTCCACTCCCTTCATATATAATGAAAATGCCACGTCCGGTATATTGGTATATCGGAAGTGGCACTTCCATCAAGTGTAAAACAATTTTCAAACATTCATATTACCTTACAATTATCGTATTTTTTCAAGCTCAGCATTAAACTGATCAATAGCTTCTTTCAGTTTATCAACATCTTTTAGTTCATTAATTGCTGGTTCAGTAAATTCTTCATAAAATTTTTCCCACTCAGCCAATTCATCTTCTGATAACTCAACTACTTTAATATTTCCAGTAGACTTAAACTCTTCGAAAACTTTTACTTCATCTTCTTCATAAATCTTTGCAAAGCTTGCGGAAACTTCATCACCAGCTTGTTTAAATGCATCTTTTACATTTTGTGGAAGGCTTTGATAGACCTGCTCATTGATTACAAGACCGCCTGAAAGTCCACCAAAATTAACATTTTGAATTCCGTACTTGATTAATTCACTTACCCCATAATCGCGTACACCTTGGCCATACCAGTTAACAACATCAATAACACCACGTTCGACAGCTTCATAAACCTCCGTTGATGATGTACTTACTGGAGTTGCACCAAGAGCTTCAATCGCTTTTGTAGCGATTCCACCAGGTGCTCTAACTTTTTCACCTTTCAAATCTTCAGGTACTCTAACTTCTTTACCAGTTGTAAAAAATTGATAAGGAGAAACTAAAAAGTTTGCAACTGGTCTAACACCATTATTTAAGTAGTCTGTTGTCAGCATTGGTTCTTGTTGAGAAATCGTATGTAATGCTACACCATCTTCGGCCGATTGATACATTCCTGGTAAACCGAACATATTTGCATTGATTGGCATGTTACTTGGATAATATGTCGAGAGATAGTAAGCAACGTCCATAACGCCATCTCTTGTTAGGTCAAGATAGTCAGCTGCTTTTCCTAGTTGCTCAGCTGGATAAAATTCAAATTCAACTTGACCATCTGTTAATTCTTCAACTTTTTCCATGAAAGGTTTAAAGAAATTTTGAGTCAACGTATGTGTCTCTGGTTGTATAGTAGCTAATTTTAACGTGATTTTTTCACCTGATTTTTCATTTGAGCTAGACCCTTCATCGCCTCCCTTAGCTGATTGTTGTCCTGAAGAACAAGCGGCGAATAGTAATAAGATACAAGACAGAATTGCAATAACTTTTAATTTTTTCAACATTTTTTCAACTCCCTTTTTTTAATGTAAATGTAATTTCTAAAATTGAATGGTGAAATTTCCTATTTTTTGCTTGAAATAACCACCCCCAAATAATATGAATCTAGCAAGCTAGTTAGCTGTTTTTTAAGCTAGTTTGTTCGTGAGGCTGATAATCTGTATTTTCCTCAATGTACTCAAAAAGTCGTTGGCCAATACTATTTTTTCTTCCATGCTCGATTTCCTCCGTAATATGAGAAATTAATCCAATTGCACGAGCACCAACCCCAAACGTTTTCACGATTCCATAATGAATATTCATATCAGATAGGATAGCTCCGATAGCTCCCACTACATTTACTGTAATTTCCTTTCCTCTTCTTTCATTAAATTGTCTACTGATTTCCTGAAGTAATTCTAGGTGAATTCCTTTAACCTGATACTCTTCCGCTAATTGATAGAGTTTAATGGTTCTGGGATCCTTAGGCTTATGAATTGGATGTCCAAATCCAGGTAATGCTTTTCCAGCAGCAGTGTACTCGTCTAATGTAAGTGCTGCAATTTCAGGAATTGATTTTCCTTCATGTTTTTGAACGGCTTTTTGCACCATTTCGGCAACATATTCCATCGCTCCAAGGTATACTGTCCCTGCACCGAGGAGCCCAGCAGCGATTGCCCCTTGTACAGATTCTGGAGCACCTAGGTATGTAAGTCTGGTTGATACAGAGCTAGGGGTGAAACCGTGTTCAGCAATTGCGACCATTACCGCATTTATCATATCTGATTCGTTTTTTGTTGGCATTCTATGGGTTGCACCTACGAAAGCCATATCTGCAAGAGTAGCAGTTCCAATTAAATCTTCTGCTAAATTAAATCCATGGTTATATACTGCGTCTTTCTCTGATGCACCAATACTTGTTTCAAATTTCATTTTCCATCACCTCTATTGTTTTTTGTAAAACGAAGCAATACAAAGACTATCTATGAGAAAACATGTTGTATAAAATAGTTTCAATACTTATTCGTTGAAGATTCACCTAGAATGATTGGTTATTAGTTAATTGATTTTACACTCTTTCTGATAATCAATTGGTGATCTTTCAGAATGGTTATTTTATTTACCTCTTGTTTATTTATCAATTTCAGCAAAGTACTGGCAGCTTTTCTACCCATGTCTTCGAGTGAAAATTTCACTGTTGTAAGGGGTGGATTTAAAATCGAGTTAAAATGTACATCATTAAATCCTATTATTGATAAATCATCAGGAACTCTTATACTTTTATCTCTAAAACACGCCATTGCTCCAAATGCGGTTCTAGTATTAGCAGTAAACACCGCCGTGAAAGGGTTTTCATTTTGTTCTAAAAGTTTTTCAATCCCATCATAAGCGCTGTCTTCTGTAAAATCGGTTTCGACAATTAAACTTTCGTTTACTGGAATACCATGTTCTATTAATGCATTTTTATAACCACTTAGCCTTCTAAATCCTATATCGGAATAAAATTTACCAGATAGATGAGCAATTTGTCGATGTCCATTTTCGATTAGGTAACTAACCGCACTTTTTGCTGCCGACTCATCATCACTACCAACACAATACTTCGCTTTGTTATGTAAACTGTTCATCAGAACATATGGAATATCGAAAGCATCTAGCCTTTTAATATCTTGGTCATCTATATTTGTAATGGCTATTATTATTCCATCTACTCGACCTTCGTTTATTAAATTAAAGTAAGACTTATTCGTTCTGTATTCCCCTGCACTTGTTACAATTAGGTGGTATCCATGCTGATCCAACACTTCTTCAACACCCTTGATCATTTGACTGTAGGCAGGATTATAAAAATTTCCAATAACCAAACCAAATGTTGAAGTTTTACCTAATTTCAATGCCCTTGCGTAAGCATTTGGTTTATAATTTAACTTTTTAACAGCCTGCAAAATTCTTTCTTTTGTATCTTCTGCAATAACCAAAGTAGGATCTTTATTTAAAAATCGGGAAACGGTTGTTATACCCACCCCCGCTTCTTTAGCCACATTTTTTAACGTAGACATTAGTTCCTCCAGATAAAAGTACTTTTAGACATTTAGTAAATGGTTTCAGTGAAACGTTGTAGTGTAACGATTTACCTGTAATTTATCATGGGTTTTTACAATTGTCAAATTATTTATTTTATTTATAATATTCTAAAATCATTATGTCATCAAAACTCTTTCGCTCTATATTATCGAAAGCGTTATTGTAAATATAAGGAACAATAAGATTTTTAAAACTTGTATATTTCAAAGAAATATTATTTGATAATATAAATTCTTACTATTTATCTTAAAATGTTTTTTAAATTTTTTATAAAAAATCCATGATTTTGGTTAAAAATCATGGAAAGATAAATTAATATTTTTATGTAAGGAGAAACTTAATGGGACTAATATACTTTCTACAAATTTTATAAGAACTAATTTGAATTCATTATAATTTGAATTGCTGTCTCCCCTTTTTATACAAATCATTACCATAAGAGTCATTAATCACAATCACTGGAAAATCAACGACTTCAATTTTTTGAATGGCTTCTGGGCCAAGATCGTCGTATGCGATTACCTCAACACTTTTTATCTTTTCTGAAATTAACGCTGCAGAACCACCAATAGCACCAAAGTATATACTTCTATTTTTCTTGATGGATTGAATGACTTCATCATTCCGGAATCCCTTACCAATCATCCCTTTTAATCCTAAATCTAGTAGTGTAGGAGCATATTTATCCATTCTTTCACTGGTTGTTGGGCCAGCCGATCCAATTATCTGTCCGGGCTTTGCAGGTGTTGGACCAACGTAATAAATGACTTGACCTTCTATGGGAATTGGCAGTTGACCGTTCTTTTCCAATGACTCAATCATTCTTTTATGTGCTGCATCCCTAGCTGTAAATAATGTGCCAGTTAATAAAACTCGATCTCCGGCAATTAATGTTTGGACGACTCCATCCTCAAATGGAACTTTTATTTTTTTGACTGACATTTTTCTTTCTCCTTAAAGTATTGCTTCTTTGTGTCGACTCGCATGGCAATTTAGATTAACAGCAACTGGAAGTGCAGCAATATGACAAGGAGCCATTTCGATTTTTACATCAAGTGCTGTTGTAGTACCCCCATATCCCTGCGGCCCAATTCCTAACTTATTTATCTCTACAATTAATTCTTCCTCTAATTTAGCAATCTCTGGCAGTTTACTTCTTTCACCAATTGGGTTGAATAATGCTTTCTTAGCCAGATATGCACAATACTCAAAATTGCCGCCAATTCCAATACCAACAACTAAAGGTGGGCACGCATTTGGTCCTGCCTCTTCAACTGTTTCTAAAATAAACTTTTTTACTCCCTCTATACCATCTGAGGGCATAAGCATTTTCAATCGGCTCATATTTTCCGCACCGCCGCCTTTGGCAGTCATCATAATCTTTAATTGGTTTCCTGGAACAAATTCTACATGGATGACAGCAGGGGTGTTGTCACCTGTATTTTTTCTTTCTAATGGATGGCTAACGATAGAGTTTCTTAAAAATCCATCTCTATACCCCTTTTTCACTCCCTCATTTATAGCATCATGAAGGGTTCCACCTTCAACGAAGACTTCTTGTCCGTATTCAACAATAAATACCGCTACACCTGTATCTTGGCACATTGGAACTCGATTAGAGGTAGCTAAATCTGCATTACGAATGAGTTGTTTAAGCACGTCTTTCCCAATTTCTGAACGTTCTTTATTTATGGCGTCTTTAAATGCACTCAATACATCTTTGCCTAAATCGTAGTTTGCGCTGATACATAATTCAGCTACTTTTTCGACAATATCTTGATAAAGAATCTTCTTCATATTTGTCCTACTTTCCTTTATCCAAATCAATAAAATAAAAGAAATACAATTTCCTCCATGTAGAAAATTGCATTTCTTTTTTACTGTTAACTTAGCACCTCATTTGTAGAGAAAAACGTCTCCACATTTAGGATTTTATTTACATTCATTATTTTTTGAACCATCGATTCTTGTTCATTTATCGACAATGCGCTGGCAAGTGTTCGAAATTTCTTTATTAATTCGTCGGCAGTAATTCCCACTTCAGGATCACCTTTTGGATAATTCGTTTCTAAAGATAGCAAGTCTCCATTATTCAGTTCAATTTCAACCTTTGATCCCCATTTTTCTGGATAGGCTTCGTTAATATCATAATCCACAGAGACTTCAATTTTCTCCATGATTTGACGGATTTCCTGATCTTCTAGTGCCTCTTGTGTAAAATCATGAAGTCCTGCACTACCGTTTTTTAATCCTAAAGCTACACAATATTGCACGCTAAATTTCGCTGCGTAAATAGTTGTTGGGTTAGGATTATCTGTAATATCTAATACAACTTGATACGTCTTTACTTTAATCTTCTTTACGTCTTTTGTTTGAAGCTGGTGTTCATTTTTTAAATCAATCATTAAATCGACTGAAGGATGAGTATGTCGACATGAAGCATGAATCTTGAATGAGTTCTCGATAATTTTAAAAATTTCTCCTAAACCATCGGTTATCCGAGATTCATTAAATTCAGAGGACATGGCATGAAAGAATCCTCTTTTTCCTTCTAGGATTTTACTTGCTGAAGTAAAACCTTTCTCAGCTAAAAGTGCTGCGGTTACGCCATTAGCTGCTGCCTTTGCAGTGTGAAGCTGTTTGGACATCGCCCCGTCTTCTATGAATTCCCACAATCCAGCAGCTTGAGTTCCTGCACTACCAAGTGTATAAATTATTTGTTCCTCGTTTAAGTCTAATAGTTTCGCAGCTGCCACAGCAGCACCAAAAGTTCCACAGGTTGCAGTATTGTGCCAATAATAATAGTGTGACGGAGAAACTGCTTCTCCGATTCGGTAACAGACATCATATCCTAATGCTACCGCTGTAATTAAGTCTTTGCCGCTCTTTCCTTTCGCCTCAGCGATACTTAATGCAGCAGGAATGACTACTGTACCAGCATGTACAATTGATTGTTTATGAATATCATCTAATTCGACAATATGGCTAGCGGCACCATTAAGCAAGGCAGCATTTACCATCGACGACTTCCCACCCGTTACGAGAGAAGATTGAGATTTTCCACCCATTTCATCCACAAACTCAGCAATCATCTGAATCGGTACTTTATCCTTTCCCGCTACTGCTGAACCGTACCAATCTAGAATACAAAGTTTTGTAAACTCTACAACGTCAGAAGACAAATCCTCATATGTGGTTTTCTTAATAAACTTCGCCAATGCTTCACTTAGCATTTTCATTTCACTCCCATTTCACCTATTCTGTTAATCCGAGTAATTTAGCCTTTGCGTAAATCTTTTGAGCCCTCTTAACTACAGGATAATCTATCATTTTCCCATTTAATTGGATAGCAGCTTTTCCTTCATTACTTGCTCTATTAAAAGCTGAAATCACTTCTTTTGCTTCCATAATTTCAGTTTCACTCGGAGTAAATACCTCATTTATTATCGAAATTTGGTTAGGATGGATTGACAATTTACCTTGAAATCCTAACTCTTTGACAAATTTAGACTCATGTTTTAATGATGTATTGTCATTAACATCAATAAAAACAGTATCTATTGGGGCTTCAATACCTGCTACTCTTGAAGCAATAACTAGTTGTGAGCGGGCATATAGTAACTCCATACCTGATGCAGTTATTGTTGCGTTAATATCAAGTGTATAATCGATTGCGCCAAAGGCTAAATGGTTAATTCTTGTCGAAGATTTAGCTATTTCAACAGAATAGTAAATTCCTAGTGCTGACTCAATTAGTGGAACAATGCTAGTAGAACCTTTCTTAATTCCATGGATGTCTTCTAATTCATCTAGAATCGTTTCTACACTTAGTATATCTTCCGGACCATTTACTATGGGAAGGACGATACCTTTTAAACCCTTTACAAAAACAGATTGGATATCTTTTACAAAATAGTTTGTATTTATATCATTTACCCGAACAAAGTTTTGCAAATGACTATATTCTAGAATACTGTTTGCAACAATCTGTCGTGCTCGATCCTTTTCTGTGTATGGGACTGAGTCTTCAAGATCAAAGATGTAAACGTCCGCATCTAGTTCTTTTACTTTTCTGACCCTTCTATGTTGATTTCCAGGAATGAACATCCATGATCGAAAAATTGTCATTTATCTATTCCCCGCTAGCGTTTCTCAAAAATTTTTCAACAAGACTGTTTCCAGTTCTTTCAATATGCATACCTAGCAACATAGATGCCTTCTCGCTATCCTTGTTAAGGATTGCGGTTAATATTTCTTTATGCTCGGCATTGGATTTTTGTACTTGTTCAGGTAGTAAATGAGGTGTGTGCTGTGGGAATCCATTCCACAACGTTTCGATAAAAGAAAGTAGCCTATTCCATGAGCAACCTTTAATCATTAAACGGTGAAATTCTATATTTGCTGAAACAAAGACTTCTACATTTTCACTTTGTTCCATTTCTGAAAGCTTTTCTTTTAATTGATTTAAGTCCGATTCTGTTAATCTAGGAATACTTAGCGAAAGAGCAAGTTTTTCTAATTCTGCTCTAAGTGTGTAAATCTCCTTTATGTCCTCGATGGTGATTGACTTAACAATCGCACCTCTGTGAGGTTCAATCGTCACTAACCCCTCTAACTCTAACTTTTTTAAAGCCTCCCTAATAGGCATTCGACTAACACCTAATTGTTCAGCTAAAGTAGATTGGACCAACTTTTCATCTGGTTGATATTCTCCATTTAATATTTTATTACGCAATATATTAACGACCTTCGTGGGTAACATGTCTTGATTACTTAATCGCAATGGCATTTTTTCCATCATTAAGCACCTCAAACCTTTCATTTAGCAAAAAGGGATATTGTTAATGTGCTTTACTACTATCTTTCTCGTTCTGGATAATCCCTCTCATTAATAGCTGGTTTATTTTGTCTTGACTATATCCAAGACTCTCCATTATGCTTCTTGTATCTTCACCCAACACCGGTGGAGCTTTTGTGATTTTGACCTCTGAAGTACTTAATTCAAAAGGCAATCTTGGAAGCTTTAAATCTGGTATATTTGAATGTGAAATTTCACTCCACATGTTTAATGCGTTCACTTGTTCATCCTCTACAACTTCGGAAATCTTCTTTACTTTTGAGCTTGGAACTCCTGCATCAGCCAATAAATCAATCCACTCATCTGCTGACCTAGATTGTAAAATATTTTCAATAGCCTCTTTTAATTCCTCTTGGTTTTCAACACGCTTTGAATTACTCGAAAACCGTGGTTCTGTTATCCAATTTTCTTTCCCTATAACCTTGCATAACTTAGCAAACAATGAGTTATTTGAAATACCAATCATAATATGAGTGTCACTTGCAAGGAACGCTCCATATGGTGCAAATGCTGTATGACCTGCCCCATTCTTTTTAGGTTCCTTACCAGTTGCAAGCCAAGAAAGCATATGATATCCGACCCAGAAAACACCTGTTTCATATAAAGATGTCGTAACCAATTGGCCTTCTCCAGTTTTTTCCTTGTGAAGTAGAGCAGAAATAATACCGATTGCCCCCCACATAGCACTACCTTGATCGAGTACAGAAACTGGAACCCGTGCTAAATCAGAACCTTCTGTTCCATTAATACCAATAATACCTGCATCGGCTTGTGCAATTGCGTCATATCCAGGTTGGTTGCGCATCGGTCCATCCTGGCCATATGCCGAAAGTGAGCAATAGATTAAAGAAGGATTCATCTCTTTTAACTTTTCATAACCTAATCCCATTTTTTCAGCTTTAGAGTATCGGAAGTTTTCCACAAATATGTCAGCATCTTTTACCAATTCATACACAATTTCTCGACCTTCTTCTTGTTTAAGGTCGATTGCAATTGATTGCTTATTCCGGTTAATGTGGAGAAAATAAACACCTTCGCCTTCCAAAAACGGACCCATTCCTCTTGAATCATCCCCTGTATTCGGTCGTTCTACTTTAATAATTTCTGCACCTAAGTCCGCTAAAATCATAGTTAAAGTAGGACCAGATATGTTTGTTGTTACATCTACTACCTTTATTCCGTTCAATGGCCCAGCCATTCTTAGTTCCTCCCTCCATCCAGTGCACCTATTAAGGCCCACCTGGTAAATTTAAGGCTTAATATGAGCGTGGTAATCCAAGAACATGCTGACCAACAAAGCTAACTACTAGATTATTTGAAATTGGTGCAACAATGAAGAGACGAGCTTCCCTGAACTTTCTCTCAATATTGTATTCTTTTGCAAAACCGTAACCACCGTACGTGTCCATTGCTGCATTTGCTGCGCGCCAAGTCGCCTCAGAAGTAAGATACTTAGCCATATTGGCCTCTTCGCCACAATTAATTCCTTCATCAAACATTTCAGCCGCTTTATCTCTCATCAATTTTGCAGCTTGGATATCCATATATGCCTTAGCAATAGGGAACTGAACACCCTGGTTTTGTCCAATCGGTCTATTAAATACAACACGTTCGTTTGCATACTGTACAGACTTATCAATAAAGTAAAGGCCATCACCTACAGATTCAGAAGCGATAAGAATACGTTCTGCATTCATTCCACTTAATACATATTTGAATCCTTTCCCCTCTTCACCAATTAAGTTCTCAACTGGGATCTCTACATTTTCAAAAAATACTTCCGTTGTTGCATGGTTAATCATGGCATCAATTGGACGAATATCAATGTTGGCAGCTTGCTCCTTCATATCTAGTAAAAAGAGACTTAAGCCATCTGTTTTCTTTTTCACCTGTTCCTTTGGAGTTGTTCGTGCTAGTAAAAGCATTAAATCTGAGTGCTCTGCTCTTGATGTCCATATTTTTTGACCATTTACAATGTACTTATCTCCTCTACGTTCTGCAAATGTTTCTATGCTTGTTGTATCACTTCCTGCCGTTGGCTCTGTAATTCCAAAGGCTTGTAGGCGAAGTTCACCACTAGCAATCTTAGGAAGATAACGTTGCTTTTGATCCTCATTCCCATGTCTAAGAACTGCGCCCATTGTATACATTTGTGCGTGACAAGCACCTGAATTCCCACCAGAACGATTGATTTCTTCTAAAATAATTCCGGCTTCCTTCATTCCAAGACCAGCACCACCGTACTCTTCGGGAATTAATACTGAAAGCCATCCTTCCTCTGTTAGCGCCTTAACAAATGCAGTTGGGTATGCATCCCTTTCATCTAATTCTCTCCAGTAGTCTTCAGGAAAGCGCTCACATAAAGCTCGAACACTCTTACGAATCATTTCCTGTTCATCTGTTTCAGCTATAAATGTTTTTACCATATTAGTACCCTCCAATAATATTCGTTTTTATTAAAATGATATTTTTATAGACTCTATATTTTATTTGCCCATCCATTGCGGAGCACGTTTTTCATTAAAAGCACGTATTCCTTCTACCCTATCTTCTGAATTCGCACATTTATAATACGCTTCAAGCTCTAGCGCAATCCCTGTCGTTAAATCCGTCTCAGTACCTTTATTCACCGCTTTCTTTAAAGAAATTAACGATAATGGCGCGTTTTTAGCGATGCTTTCTGCTAGCACTAGCGTTTCTTCGAGAAGATTGTCAGCTGAGCAGACTTTATTTACTAAGCCCCATTGTTTTGCTTCATTAGAGGTAATTCTTTTGCCTGTATAGAGGATTTCTTTGGCAATTCCAATCGGAACAAGACGTGATAATAACTGTGTTCCACCAATACCGGGAATAATTCCTAGTTTTGCCTCAGGCAAACCTAGGCTAGCGTTTTCAGATGCTGTTCTAAGGTCACAGCTCAATGATATTTCTAAACCTCCGCCTAGCGCATAGCCATTTATTGCAGCAATTACCGGAAATGGAAAGTCTCTAAGACTTTCGGTCACTTTTTCAAAAGCATCATGCTGTATTTTCCAGTCCTTTTGAGACATGCCATTCCGTTCTTTCAAATCAGCACCTACGCAGAAGCTTTTTGAACCAGCACCTGTAAGTACTAATACACGAATATTCTCATCATATTTTAAGTCTTGAAGAATATCGATTAATTCTAGTGCCATCTGGGTATTCATCGCATTCATGGAATCTGGTCTGTTAAGAGTCAAAATGGCAATATTTTGTTTTTTTTCAAGATGGATTGTTTCAAATGTTTTTACAGACATAAGATCATCATCTCCCTATTTTTAATGGTTATCTTGGAAGCGGATACAATTTAGAGCTCTTTCCAGCTTTGGCTACTTGACCTGGCAGTTCATGTTCTAAAATATCACTTAACTTTTGAGACGCTTGTATCAATTTATCAAGATCAATAGCTGTTCCAACACCCATTTCTTCGAGCATATTTACAACATCCTCAGTACAAACATTCCCAGTAGCTCCTGGTGCAAAAGGACAACCACCTATACCACCTAATGAGGCATCAAATACAGTAATCCCTGATTCAAGGGCTGCAACAATATTTGCTAATCCCATACCTCGGGTATTATGAAAATGGCAACCAAATTCAAAATGCTTCCATTCAGCAAGTACACTTTTTGTTAAGTGATATACTTGTTTTGGGTTAGCCATTCCTGTTGTATCTGCGAGTGTGATTCGATTGATGTTGTATTGAAGCAAGTTTTCTATGATAGTTAAAATGCGTTCTGGGGGAACTGTCCCTTCAAATGGACAGCCAAACGAAGTGCCAATTGTAACATTCATTCTCATATTGTGATTAGTTGCGTAATCCATTAAGTATTTAAAGCCTTCTAATGATTGTTCAGTTGTTTGACTGACATTTTGTAAATTATGTGAATCACTTGCAGAAAGCACATAATTGACAGATGTAACACCATTTTCTTTAGCAATCTCTAATCCTTTACTATTCGGAATAAGAGCAACTAATTTAGGATTACCGAAAAGAACCTTTAATCTTGAATAGAAATCTGCAGTGTTTGCCATTTGAGGTACAAGCTTTGGGTGAACAAAAGAGCCAAATTCAACTTCTGGAATTTTTGCTTCTTTTAGTAATTGAAAAATTTCTACCTTCTCATCGACCGTTAGAGTTTTTGGCTCTAATTGTAGTCCGTCCCTTAAACCTACCTCATTAATACTTACCTGATCAACTACATTCATTGAATATATTCCTCCAGTAAGCTTCTTGTTAATTTCATTCCTATAAATAGGATACTGTATCCAATTACTAATTTCAACATTATTTCGAATTTTCTAATAAAAATATATTGCAATACTTTTTTAAAAAATCTCTTTTATAGTAAAGTTTAATGTTAAGCGCTTTTTTAAGAGATTTCTTTCGATTCTATATATAATGCTGATATAATCATTATCAGCATCACTTTTAGGAAAAGGGGAAATCCATTGGAAGAAACAAAAAATCATTCAGAAAAATTATGGACGAAATATTATTTTCTAACGTTTGTTTATGCGATGTCTACACAAATTGCAAATAATATGCTTATGACGGGTCTCCCCTTATATGCAATCCATCTAGGTGGCGATAATTCGATTTCAGGTATGCTTTTTGGTTTCTTCATGTTTGTAGCGATCCTATTTAGACCTCTTTTCGGAAAAATAATAGATGAAAAGAGTCGTAGAATTGTGTTAATTATTGGAGCTGTGGTAACCGCATTTATTACTCTTTCATACGTTGTTGCATTTTCGATTGGCCTTCTGTTGGTTATGAGAAGTTTACACGGCATAGGTTTCAGTGCCACTACCAATGCATCCGGGACTGTTATTTCGGATATTGTGCCAAAACGTCGGTTGGCAGAAGGTGTTGGTTATTTTGGGTTATCCAATACACTCGCAACGGCAGTGGGACCAGCTTTAAGTATCTATCTTATTCAACAATTTAATTATCAAGTACTTTTCATCGTTGCCGGTTTGATTGGCTTGATTTCGATTCTTTGTAGCTTATTTATTACATATGAAAAAGGAAAAACAAACATCGAACGTGAAACATCAACTCGAAAACGAAAAATCTCAGAACTGCTCTATGAAAAAACAGCTCTTCCAACAGCTTTAGTAACAGCTTTTGTTTATGTTGGAATGGGTGTAGCGTTAACCTTTATCCCAACCTTCGCCCTATCTTTAGGAATCGAAGACATCGGTTTTTATTATACGGTTTATTCTATTTCCCTATTATTCACGAGAATTGTTGGAGGGAAATTGGCCGATAAATATGGAAGTTCTTTGGTCATTATCCCTGGATTAATCATTATGACGCTCTCATTCGTGGTTTTAGCCTATGCTAATTCCTTAAGTGATTTCATCCTATCAGGCATCCTATACGGATTAGGATTAGGTTTTGTAGAGCCAGCTTTAAATGCTGTCATGATTAAGCTTTGCCCTCCTAATCGAAGAGGCGCAGGGAACTCGACGTTTTTCACTGCCAAAGATGTGGGGAGTGGAATCGGAGCTTTATGTTTAGGCTTTATTTCCCTTCATGCTGGCTTCAAAGCGGTCTTTTTATATAGTGCATTAAGTATGATCTTCGCATTTTTTGCATATGTATTCATCCTGCGAAGGCAAATAATAGATGTAAATACAACAGAAAGCTCAAATATACAGAAAGCATCAGTATAGAATCATAGATGTGCCAGGTGCCCCAAAGGTTCCTGGCATTTTGCATGTTTTTTGAATAGAAGGAAAAAATGAAGGGGTAATTGGCAATATGTAATCAACTAACTTGAAATAGATGGAGTAGGATTATGCTACATAAAATATCCCTTATTTTATTCATTTCCCTTTTTATGTTTTTTATGGGAGGATGTCAAAACCAACAGGAAACACCAATCAAAAATGGAGAAATCGTGATCCAACCAAAAGATGAGATAATAAATTTAGCCGGAAACTGGACTTTTTATCCTCATCAATTATTGAGACCGAGTGAATTAGAGTCCGAAAAAAATCCTTCGAAACATTCTATGAAAGTTCCAGGTTATTGGGGTACTCATAATGGGTACGGAACCTATCAATTGGATATTTACTTTCCTATAAATTCGCTTGGGCAAACAAAGGCAATCTATATACCTCAAGTTTTCAGTGCTTATACATTATGGATTAATAATCAACTGGTTATAGAAAACGGGAAGGTTGCAAAAACAAAAAGCCAAATGGTACCTAAAGGGATTCCAAAAGTAATCTTTTTCAATGTTGAAAAGGAGAATACACAGGTTCTCTTGCAAGTATCCAATTTTCATTTTCGTGATACTGGAATTATGGGACCAGTTTTATTAGGAAATCCCTCTGAAATTGTATATAAGTCGAAACGTGATACGTTTATTGAATGGTTTAGTATTGGTGCTTTTCTAATTATCAGTTTTAATCATCTAAATCTATTTTTTAACCGAAGAAAAGACCGTGTGCCTCTCTATTTTGGACTATTTTGTCTCGTTTATGGTTTTAGAATCTTATTAGTAGGACAAACCTCAATTTTGGACTTTTTTCCTGATTTAAGCTGGAATGTTGTGCTTAAATTAAATTTCATGGCCATTTTTTGTAGTGTACTCCTTTTTATGAAGTATTTTTCGTTAAAATTCCCTAATGGACAAAAGAAACTCCCGGTTCAGATCGTGATGTTTCTTTCCGTATTTTGTATAGTAATCGTCATGGTTACGGAACCAATTTTTTTTACAAACCTAGTTTATATTCTCTATCTTTTATTACTTATCACGTTTTCTTACCTACTGTACCTAATCATGAAAGGCATCAAATTGAAGCAGGTTGGCGCATATGTAATTGGTCTATCGCTTTTAATATTGATTGGTACAGTGATCAATGATCTTATGTATGACGCCCAAATGATTAATACCACCATTTTGTCACCACTTGGAATTGTTGCCTTTATTGGGGCCCAATCCATTATCATAACAAAAAGATATGCTGTCTCGTTTTCTGAGAATGAAATGCTATCAAGTGAACTTGAAGCCACCCAAAAGGAAATCTTATTTACACTCGGGGAAATAACAGAAACCCGTTCAAAAGAAACCGGTAACCACGTTAGACGGGTAGCCGAATTCTCTAAATTATTGGCATTAAAATATGGCTTGTCCCATGAAGAGGCAGAACTACTAAAAAGTGCTTCACCCTTACACGATGTTGGGAAAATAGGTATTCCTGATTCAATCTTAACCAAACCTGAAAAATTAACAAAAGAAGAATTTGAAATGATGAAAACTCATACAACCATTGGGTATCAAATGTTAAAACATTCGAACCGTAAAATCTTGGAGGCTGCAGCGATAATCGCGTTGACCCATCATGAAAAATATGATGGTAGCGGTTATCCAGGAGGCTTGAAAGGTGAAGAAATCCCCTTATACGGAAGAATTGCCGCGATTTCAGATGTATTTGATGCCTTAAGCAACGATCGAGTTTATAAAAAGGCATGGGAAATTGAAAGGATAATGGAATACTTCAGGGAACAAAAAGGAAAACATTTTGATCCTCAACTAGTCGACCTCTTTTTGGAGAATATCAATGAATTTGTTGCGATTAAGGAGTCTTTTAATGGTAATTAATACGGTTGTTTTACTGAACTGACTTTGCCCAAATAAGATGAACAGCATTTAACAGGTAATGCTCTGATTTAACGATGGATAGTGGAGATTGTTGCACAAGCTTCAGAATGTCGCGATTCATATGACACCCTACCTTCTTCATATGAAAAGAGTTTGTTTTATGTTGAAGCCAGGCAACGAATGAGTTGGTGCTAATCCCATGTTCATAGAGAAGAATCTTCCCATCCTCCTTACACCAGGAAGCCATTCTCTTAAGTACCTTTTCAGGATGTGGATATGAGCAAAGAGACAATGTTGAGATAACGGTATCATACGTTTTTTCAGGAAGAGCGATCTCTTCCACATTTCCAAGTCGAAAATCGACTTGACGTCCTTGTTCCGCTGCCACGATCTTTGCTTGGTCAATCATTAAAGGACTAAAATCAACCGCAGTGATTCTCGATGATCTTGGATAAAATTGAAAGTTCATTCCCGCTCCAACCGATAATTCCAAGATATCACCTGTAGCTGACTGTAGAAGCTTACTCCTCAGTCGAAAATCCATATTTTTTTGTTTGGCTCGTTTATAATACTTACCCGCTTGCTTATTAAAGATCTCAACTTGACGTTCGATGTTCATTTTTAACACCCCCATTTTTAGATATGTATGTTTGTAACTTTTATCGATTACAATAATTGTAAGGTAAGTTGAATATGTAAATCAATGTGCAAAAGAAAAAGAGCTCTTTTTAGGAGCTCTTCTACTCTATTTTTCTATAACGCCAAGATATTCCTCTAATGTAAGTCCGTGTTCTGTGATATATTTGGCATGCTCTACACCTACATAGCGAAGATGCCATGGCTCGTACATATAACCCGTGATATCTTCTTTACCTTGTTGAAAACGAATGATAAATCCAAATTCAGCCGCGTGCTCGGCAACCCACTTTCCTTCCACGGTTTCTCCAAATTCTTGGACAAGTTGGTTGTCAACACTATCACTTGTCACATCCATCGCAAGACCCGTTTGGTGTTCACTTTGCCCCGGTTTTGCACTAAATGTACTTGCTTCTTCTTCCCCATGTGCACGCACATAAGAATCATAAAGCATATTCTGTGTACCATATGAACGGTAGCCAGATTGTGCATGAAGTGTAATTCCTTCATTACTTGCTCCGGCAAACAATTGTTCAAGAGCATCCGCAGCCTCTTTTACCATCTGTTTACGTTCAGCTACGGAAGTAGAAAATGCTACATTCGGAACTGAAAGATTTTGTGGGACATATGATTCATCCAAAACCCTAACCTCTTTATTTACTAACAATAAAAATGGATCATTTGGATCAATGACTGGCTTCGCATCATCAGGAGCCACTTCTGTCTGCTCCCCTGCCGTTTGGATTTCCGGCGCATCTACTTTTTCCGGCAATGCTTCCCCATTGCTTTCTTTGCTCAAGGCAATTTTCCCAACCACAACTTCCTTAATCGAAGTATAGCTTTCTTGTAAAATATCAGAAAAAGCTTCCCTCGTAAAAAATAGAGAGGACGCCACCAATACAAGTACCAACCCGATGATTACTTTCTTCAATGTTATTCCTCTTCCCTAATTTCAATATCTTTTATCTCCACCTATCATTCTACTATATTTTACACAAATCGACATAGGGAATTAGTTGTAAGTTTTTGGGGCCACAGGTGCCAGGGGCCACAGGGACGGTTCTTGTGGTTCCGCCTGGGGGTAACATTGCCGCGGAAACCGTGGGGACGGTTCTTGTGGTTCCATGTCACCTTGTTGTCTAACTACCGATTGTTTTTTTGGCACTATCAATCTTGGTTTTTCAGTTTGTGTTAAAATGAGAAATTGATTTGGACTAATTACAGCAATTGTGAACTCTTACTGTCCAAATCGCACTCTCTTTCTAAGTTAAATTAATCACCAAAAAGGCTTGTACCTTACAAAAGGTTACATGCCCATATATCATTATTTCTATAAATCGGTTGTGTTTAATCCCTTAATGTCATCAATCATTTCATGTACGAGCGCTTCTTGGTATCCTGCAAGCTTTGTTTCTTTCATGGCAGTAATAACCTCAACCCATACAGGAGAAGTGATTCGATCCAGTTTACTAAGTCTTATTGAAATATCTTCACTAGAAAGTGAATCTAAATAGGATTTTTTATCCATTCGCCATAAGTGGACATTTTCCTTGTATCTTTCTTTGAGTCGATTTGCTATGGATATCCCCTCTGGGTCCAAATCACCTGAATAATATAGAATGCAATTTTCTGCTACTAACAAGTCCAATAATCGCAAGCCTGCCATCCGAACTTGGCCATGCGTGCAGATAATCGCAGCTTCAGGAACTACATCCATTATTGTTGAAGCAACACTAGAATTTTCAACCACCCAAACTTTAGTCCCTTTTACAGGTACAACCTTATCTATTTTTGCTAACTCTTTCATCGGAATGTTCATAACCGTCCGAGTCAAGGCAGCTGCTTCCCAAACGGGGTGGACTTTACCATTACGCGATGCAAGCAGCCCTTGACAAGTCACAAAATTCCATAAATCATCCCGCATAATTCGATATTCTGACAATAAATCATTTAATTCCTCAACACTCTTGGGCATAACCGCTTCAGTGTTCCCGTGAATCATTTGATCAACATACAAACAATGTACAAATAGTTTGCCACCAACCTCGTTATTGTCGAAGTAGTGAGGGTTTCCAGTGATCCTTTGAGAAAAGAAGGGGAGCCTTTCAAACTCTCCTTCCTTTGGAAGCAATGTGAATGCCTTGCAAGTCGTTTGAATCTTTTCACGAAGATTGTCCTTATCCGCTTTATATAATGACCAAATCCATCTTGTATCCGGCCCCTTAGACCGAATCCAATCAACCCACCAGGTCAATTCAGGATGATTGATTGATTGGAAAAAAGCTTCCTCTTGTTCTCGAGCTACCTCTAATTCTTCCTGTTTCGTCCAAATTCTTTCTTGGAAGAGTTCCTCTAATAAAGTTAGTAAATTGTAATCTTCAAATCCGGTATTGGCTAACTCTTTTTCAAATTCAATTAAGGAAATCGTTCCTTTTTGTAAAATCTTCTCCTTCGGTACGCCAAAAAACCCTGCGATGGAATCTAGTTCATTACTCTCAAAGCCTTTTATGCCTACCGTTCCACCAATTCTACCTAGAGAGCGATATTTCTCTTTAAATAAGAGAAAAAGTTTAATAAATCCTGGCTCTTCCCTAAATATTTTTACTCTACTGTTCATTCGTCACAAGCTCCTCCATAAGCTCATCCCCATCAATGACCAGGGATTTTTGTTTTCCATCCCATTGATAACGGATAACAGTTACGAAATCAGCGTTTTTCGGGCGAACTAGTTCAGCGATAGACAGACTTGAAATCGTATCATAGTCCCCCCATAGGGCTTGAGAGTTCATAATGTAGTTGAAGCCAAGTTGTTCAACAACCTCAAACATGTCACGTATATTATTTTCATCCACACCAGCAAATGCTTCATCCAAAGAAATAATATATGGTGCCATATCACCCGCTTCTTTATAACGTGAATAAGCTGCAGTGAAAAGCGGAATATACATCGCCATCGCTTTTTCGCCACCACTAAATTTAAAGAACGCATTATTTGTTAACTCACGCTTTGGTTCGTTTACGCGACTGAAAGATAGGACAAATGTAAACCATTTGCGATAGTCAAGAACCTCTTTAAGAACTTGATGAAGTGTTGAACCTTCATTCCTTAACTGGATGAGCTCTTTTGCTTTGGCAATCCGCGATTGGAAATGCTTTGTGATTTTGTTTAAATCGTCTTCACTGAGAAACTTGCTATTTCTTTGTAAAAGCTGAACAAGTTCTTTTGTGTCCATCTCATTTTCAGATTCAGCAGTTAATGGTTTCCAGGCAATCGAGAAAATTAAGCCGGAAGAATTATCACGCTCAGCCATAATTCTGTCCATTTCCTTGACCCATTGCTGAGCTCTTTGAATCCGATTGCGGAGAATAGTCCCTACTGTATTTACAATGATATCCTCATAAAGTTGCCGGTCCTGTTCATCGAGCCATCCTTTTTGTTCCTCAAGTTCTTTCTTTAAAGCAGATGAAACATAATAAGGATTAACCCGTTGTCCCCTATATTCCATCTGAATCACGCGTCTTCCTTTTAAGGAGTTCCATTCAGATTTAAACGGTTCATATTGCTCACCAAAATCCTCATGAAACCATTCTGGAAAGTTTGCTTCATCTGTATATTCAAACATTCTATATTCTGTTAGATGCGTCTGCTCATTGAAAAAGACTTTTGTTAGTTGCTCCAGTAACTTTGAACGATCATGTTTCGTAAAAACAGGTTGCAGTTGTTCAAAAATGGTTGTAGCATCGTTGCCTTCAACTTGGACAAAGCCTTGTTGCTTTTCCTTCTCAACTATTTTTTCCCATTCTTGGTTCATTTTCTGCCAAAAGGCAAGGTCTTTCTGTGCATCTTGTAATTTATCAGAACATCGGTCTTTGTTCGCTTTCGTTTGCGGTAAGGTATTCGTAATGAGCTGAATCTTGTCTTCAGCCTCTTTTAAAGCTACCTGAACTTCTTGAATACGTCTTCTAACATCATCAATCCCTTTTAACTGAAGCTGTTGTTCAATTGAATCAATTTCAGCTTTAATTTGATTCAACTGTGTTTTTCGAATGTTTCGTTCACCAGCAATTTCATCCAATTCGTCCTCTGTTTCTTCAATCCGCAACATAACATCTGAAACTTCTTTCTTTGTATAAGCGATTTGGATGGAGACGTTTTGAAACAGATTAAGGTGTTCTGAATAATTTTCCGACGCCTCGAATGCATGTGAAATTTCTTCCTTTGTCAGTGTAATATTCAGGTGAATACCTTGTTCACGCAATTGTTTTTTCACTTCATTTAGGCGATCATATATTTTTTTCCATTGCTCATCAATTTGACGAAGAAAATCCTGTTCGCGTGTTAATTCTTGCTTCTTTTGAATAATTTGTTCATTTAATTCCGCTAAATCCTTGTCATCAGGAAGTTCTATCTTCCATCTATCGACCATCTGTTGTTCTTCTTCATATTCGTTTAACACATTTTGTAATTCAGATAACTCTGTTTGTAATTTAAAAATGGTTTCCGTCCAAAGTCGAATTTGTTCCTTTTGATGACGTTTCCTTGAAGCACGGCCAATAAACTTTGAGTTTTCTTCATAAGGTGCATGACCGACTAGACAGCCTACTGAGTAGGAACCGTCAATATCGACGTGAAATCCACTTCCATCTCTTTCAAGTGAGATGCTTCTGAGTACTTCATCAATTTTTTCAATTGAAATTGGGCTGTCTTCATCAACATCTGGCATTAAATAATCAGCTAATGTGTAACCCAAAAGGCGTGGTTCAGTGACAATCACTGCATCCTGTTCAGGTGATAGTGGCTGGTCAATTATCAAACTGTCTAAAATCCCAACCCTTTTCAAGGCTGATTCTATTCGTTCCTTTTGCTCTTCTGTAACATGCTCGCGAAATTCTACTGCTGCATAAAATGGGAGAAATGCTTGTCCTTCCTCCTGCAGTTGTCCTCGAGATTCTTTCGTTCCCTCTGATCTTTCCGGGTCGACCATTTTTTGATTTTTAAGACGGAAAAGCTCTTCTTCCGCTTCCTTTATTTCCTCTTTCTTACGGTCCATTTTTTCTGATGTAATGGCGATGTTCTTTTTTACATCTGCTTCATAATCATGGATTGCCGAAAATAACAGATCACGAACCACATCAAAACGATTCCGTTCGTAAAGACCTTGTAACGATCTTGCTATTTCCTGACGCATTTCCACAGTATAAGTGAGCTTTGGACGTTTTTCCATCCATTGAAAAATGTCATTCTCAAGTTGTTGCTGTTGTTCCTCAAACCAGTCTTGAAGGTGATCCAATTCTTTTAAACATTCATCTACAATCCGTTTCTTTTCTGAGGATTGGCGCATGAGACGTGAATGTTCCTCCCCCAATCGTGTTTGTTCTTCAGCCAGTTTTTCCAATTGGACCAAAAGCGCTCGATGCTCCTTTGCTTCTTTTAACCAAACGGTAAAATCAAAACTGTCAGCCCGTGCACGTTCAAAGTCATTTACATTAACTTTATGCTGTGAAAAAGCCGATTCTAGAGCATCTGTATCAAGTTCTTCAAGTAATTCTGAAGCTTTCCGTTCAAGCTGAGCCAGCTTCGTTTCGTATTTTTCTTTTTCCTGCCAAAACCAATTTAATTTGCTATTTTGATCGGACCACTTATTTTCAAGCTTACCTATTTCTAGTGATAACGAGGTAGATTCTTTTTCTTTTTCTGATTTTTTCTCCTCTAAAGACCATACCTCATGCTTTTGTAAGGAGCTTTTCTCCTGTTCCGCAATATATTTTTGTTGTTGGTATACTATTTTATCTTCAGTAAGCTTCTCTATTTCTTCATCAAATTCTTCAAGCTGTTTGGATAATTCCTGAACCTGCTTTTTAGCAGAGGTACTCTTCTTTTCAGCCCGTTGCCACTGGTTAGCCCGTTCCGCTAAAATAAATTGATTATACGCATCATAAACAGACTCGAGCCTTCCGATGGACTCATATTCTCTTTCTAACTGTTCCAGCTGCTGGGCTGCCTGATCCATGTTTTCAATGGTATCTGAAAGATGTCGTAATTCATCATCCGTTAATGGTGGTAAAGCGGATTCTAAGATTTCATAAATAACAGTAGGTTTAAAATCCTTCGAAAGCTTTGGACTTCTTAGTTGAATTAATAATTTAATTAAATCCTCGTAAGCATCTATCGAATTAAAACCAAATACATATTTATTCACAAGCTCCATGTATTCGCGTTGTGTATTTACAACATAGCCACCATTGCCAATTCGATTTTCCAATTCTTTAGCTGAAAGTGGCACCATATCTCCGGCGTATTTCTGTGAAAGGTGGAAATCGTGACCCACTCTTCTGTTATCTGTAATCAGAAAATACCAGGATTTGATCCCTTTGTTTCGCTTCGCCTGCATACCAATCCCAGTTGTAATATACTGCTCTGAATCTCTTTTTTTGTATTCAATAAACAAATAGCCTGTCCGTTCATCTCTATCCACCACTTCTTTTTCACCTAATAAATAATCTTCCATTCTTCTAGCCTTTGAGCCAAAAGGGTCAAGACGATCCGGTGACTTTTTCCCATCTAGCAAAACTGGCAGGAAGCTTTGCATCGTTACTGATTTTCCGGAGCCATTCGACCCTCTTAATAAGAGCTTTCCATCCTCGAAATGAAAGATTTCATGATCGTAGTACCAAAAGTTTAATAGCCCTGCACGATTCATCATCCATCTATTGGTTGCCATTAGACCTCTCCTCCTTCAAAATCATTAGGGTACGATCCTGTTAACACCCCTAAGATTGGTTTCATTTTTATTAAAGAGCTTTCCTCCTCAACTTCAACCATCATCCAGTCCTTCATGGCGTCTATTAACTCAGAACGAACAGCGCTCGTTGTTTTCTCACGGAAATATTTGGCCCAGCCACCTTCGTACTTTTTACGTAGAATTTCTAGAACACCATCTAGTTCCCCCTCAGTCATCACAATTTCTCCATTTTCTTTTGGAATAAACTGTTCGAGATGATGATGAAGATAGTCTGATAGTTGTAAGAGAATATCTGTTGACGCCTTTGAATTTGGATATACTTGTTGGTACTTTTTCGGCTCAGCCACTGATAAAAAAGCTGTATTTTTATAAACATGTAATTTGTAATCACTATGATTCTCAATATCCTCTGCTAATCGGTTTCGGTAATTTCGAATATATATAAAATCAGGATCTTGAAGGTCTACACGATGCAGAGCAGGTGAAAAAAATAGTTTTCGATATACTCTCTTTCGACGTTCATCTTCTTGATTGAGTTTCCAATCCTCATTTAATAGCTCCTCCCAATTTTTATAAGCAACAAAATCATCTGGATAGGAGCGCATAAAATAGCGGCTATAAACCGTTGCTTCGTACAATACTTCCTGTTCTTCATCGTGGTCGAATCTACCAATATCCCCATCAATGGTTCGGATTAATTGGAAATCGAGTAAGACTTTAATCGCTCGAATAAGTGATTTTCTATGAACATACAGAGTCCAATCAAGTTCAAACTCCCCTGGATAATCCGCCTGGATCTCTTGGCTTAAATCCGACAGTAAAAACTGTTCATCAACAGATTTACCCTCTAAAAAAGATAAAGCACAGCAAAAAATGGCATAATCCATCGGCTCCTGAAAATGGTTAATTCCCATCCAGCTTTGAGGTTCAACAGGGATTTTTTCAAGTTTGATAAAATGCTGATGAACGATAAGTCGCAACCCAAATTTTTCATTAATGTAACGACGAAGGACCTTTTCACGTTCACGAATAAGTTGATACCATTCCGGATTTTCCACCCGTAAAATCCAGTAATGATTAAATAAGAGATCCATGCCAAGGCTCGCTTTCTCATCAAACTCTAGTGTTTGCTCCCTCATCCTAACCCACTTCCTTGCTCTACAAATTCAAACCGTACATCAGGCATCTTTAAAGTTCCATCCTCAGATTCTAGTAAAATTCTTTTACTGTTATCAATTGTTACCTTAACAACCATTCCATAATCTGTTTTCACCTTATGATTTTTACTTGCCATTGATTTTCCAATCCAACTTAGTAAAACCTTTCGAACAAAAGGATCTACCTTTGAAATTTCAGAAAGCTGAATGATTCCCTCATTCATATATTGGTCAATAAGGGCTCGTTCCTGCCTACGTTCTTCTAGATACTGTTCGCGCTGTTGCATTTTCTTTAATGCGTTTGACGTCATCGCACCAGGTTTTGTCTTTTCTCGATATCGATTGGTTCTTGGTTTGATAGATAAATGAATAGGATCCTCATCCCACGTATCAGAATGCAAATTATCGGTTGTCCCTTCCTCAAGTTGAAGATGTTGAATCGTCATTGCGCCAAAAACAACAGAGGATAACTTATGTGCTTCATCTAAGGAAGTGCTATTCGCAAACCAATTTGCTAAGTGCAGGTAATCATTTTTCCTACTTCGAAAATGCTGTTGTCTTTCTCCGATTCGTTGTACATATCGTGTCATACGACGGATCATTTCATTTGTTTGCCATTGGAGCATGTCCAATTCACTCTGCTGGGTACTTGAACCTAAAAACCATTGCCTTAAGGAATCCCAATATTCTTCGTACTCCGTTCGCCACTCATCAATTGATGATGAAACATCCTCTAAGCGTGGAATTGACTTTCGATGTTCAATCAATTTTCCAAAAAACACTTCTAATTTCTGCGCTGATAACTCATGTAACCTTTCACCAATTTGGAGAGAAGTTTTTTGAAGTGAAACAATGAAATCGCGTAAATAGGTAGTAAACTGATTTTTATAAACAAGAAAGGCTTCTGTTTGCATCCTTTGATCGGTTTGTTCACTATTAATATAAGCAATATAATCAGCAGTACTTGTTCGGATGGTTTGAAAATAACGAAAGACATCCTCCCACATTCGCATATATTCTTCTGCATTCTTAGGTAAAAGGTGTTCAATTTCATGTTGTAAACCGGTAATCGCTTGGAGGAGTCTATCAAATTGAGATCGTTCCAATGAACCTTGAAAAGTATCTCCAACCTTCTTTTCAAGAACCACAAGCATTCTTTCAATCTCTATTGTATAAGGAGTAGACTGATAGCGAAAACGCTTCTTTTTATATTCTTCAACTGTTTTCGCATTCGTCATATCTTGTCTGGCAATCAAATTGTTCCACTTTACGAGTTGCGCCAATTGTTGATGGAGCTGTTCTTCCTGATAATCAGAAAAATGAGGAATGGAACGCATATATTCTAAAATTTCTTCCGGTGCAATAAAATCTCGCATTCTCTCATGCTGATGATAAAAATAGCGTAAGATTGTCCGATACTGAGCAGCAGAATCTGCCGTCAAATAACTTGCCTCTATTACTTTCTTCATAGTCATGTCCAAAAACAATCATCCTTTCGGTAGGTCACGGCAACATGTTCCTCGTCCACTTTCGATCCGTGGGTATGTAATCTATACGTATTATTTTATAGGAAATCCATTTATTTAGGAAATGGTGTGTAGAGTATTGGTTACATTTGCATGTTGAAGGTTTCGAGGTGAGGTTACTTTTGTATGGTAGGGATCAAGATTGTTTAAAGGATATCGCCCCAAAATACTATTTTCTCCTAAGTTTATTTTCGACATATTTTTCCAAAAACCTTCTTCATTTAAAAACAAAAACCTATGACATTAGCATGTTCCTTAAACAATAAAAAAAGAATCCGGCTAAAACCGAATTCCCCATCATCTCCCCAACAATTCTCTTGTTTTTTCCAATATTTCTTGGTCTTTCAAGCGGAATTTAAACTCTACCCTCCGAGAAGCTTGACCATCGTAGTTTCCATTCTGATCCACTCGTCCATCCGTAAAGGAACGACCATTTACGGTCAGCTTTGATTTTAAATGTTCCTGAATATTTTTATACGGAAATTCCTCACTTAAAATATATTCTGCCACACTATAGGCGCGTTGCTGGGAGAGCTCCATATTATACAGATATGAACCATCCTTATCTGCATGCCCTTCAATGATAATTTCAGAAATATATTGTTCATACCCATTCTCAAGCAGCACATCCAAATAGGCCGGGACAAATTCATCCAAAAATGTGAATGCTTCGGGCTTCAACACGGCTGAATCATACTCAAACAAAATATCCGTATTAAAAATCAATGCACCCGTTTTCTCATCAATTTCGATGCTAGAATCACTGAATTTCTCGTTTAAATCCTCAATGAGCCCAACCCTGACTCCCATGATTTGATCAATTGTTTTTTTCATTTCTTGAATTTGAAACGACTTGATCACCATCATGATAATAAAAATCAGAATAAAACATAGCAATACCGATGTTAACAAATCCGTAAAGGATGGCCAAAACGAACTCTCCTCTTGCTCCCGATGAAAAAGCCTTTGGTATTTACTAATCATTCGATCCAATCCTTACTCGACTATTTTCCTGAACCGTCCTTTGGGTAATCGACTGGAGCTGTCGATTCAATTGTTGAAATTCCTGACCGATATCCCCCAGAGATTGCTGTAACTGACGCGCATTTCTTTGCCCAATATCCCCTGTGATCTCGCCAATCTGTTTAAACTCCTTTTTTACCGACTCATTCATTTCCAGGATGTACTCATTCAAATTTCTGCTTATTTTATCAAGTTTTTCTCCTAGAGTCCCTTCTAAATTTGTCACATATTTCGAAAGCGTATCGCGTAAAGCATTCACACTCGCGTCAATTTGGTTTTCTTTATATTGAAAGGAATCTCCCATTTGGGTAATCGTCCGATTGATTTCATTTAATAGCTTTATATACTTCATCCCCACCTGCTCATTTGAACGAGACGCCTCACTTAAGTAGCTTTCAATCGCTTGGGAATTTGTTAAATGAACTTGTAAATGCGAGTTGAATTCATGAGTGAAATGAGTCAATTCATCGAAACGATAGGATAAAAGATTTTTATATTCACTTTGAGCTTTGTTAATTGTATCTAGCGCATGTGGCAGGCGTCCAATAGAGGTTCCCAGCGCTTTAAAATCATTCCGAACATCTCGTAGCGAAGAAATAATATCGGTTAGCTTAGAGCTTACATCCGTTCCAAAAATGCGTTCAAACTGAAGATTGTTTTCTTTCATCAATTTAATCTGATGTTCACTTTGTTCATTCATTTTGTCAAACGCACTATAAATCGATTCCTGTCTCTCGGCGATGGTGGAGAAATATTCCCTAAGATCGACAACGGATTGTTGAAAATGATTCATCGTTTCCTTCTGCGCCACCGTTAATTCCGCTATCTTTTTATACGTCTCCGTAAAAGCACTTCGCATTTTTTCGTTGCGCTGGTCCATGTTCTCAAAATATGTAAACAGTTGATCGAAGTTGTGATTTAATTTTTTCACACCTTGATCAAAGCCATCTGTTAATTCCTGTACGCCGTGAAAAATAACAGAAAACTGTTTAAGATTTTCCGTAAGTCCCTCATTAAATTTCGCCAGATCCTTAGCTGATTGCTGTAAACCAACTGTATATTCCTGGAACCCTTTGAATGAATTTACGATACTTTGAAGCGACTCTTGATTCGTGTTCCGCAGCTCGAGAATCGACGAATTAATCGTCTCTGAAACAGCAATAAGTCGCCCCATTCCATCCTGTTCATTTCCTTCTAAAATGGACTCCGTTTTCAACATGATATCAGTCAACATAAATTCAGTATTGGCGACCCGGGTAACAACCGTCATGACCAACGACAACCCCATTCCAGCAATACTTGTGTAAAATGCAACATCAATCCCCGCAAGCACTGTTGCGACATTCTCCACAAGCATATCACCTGTTGTGTCAATGCTCCCAAGTGACATTGCCAATCCAATGAACGTCCCAAGCACACCGATTAAAATAAAAATGGACACCGTCATTTGAACAATTTTAATCAGATTCACAACAGGTACATTCATTACACGCCACCCAGATATTTTGTTTTGAACAAACGTCTCAACCTTCACTGATTCCTTTTGGCTCACTTGTTCAAAATCTCCCTGAATTCGATTGAGCGGATCAATCTCAAGCGTATTCCTATCACGGATAAAATTCCGGATTCTCCGCAATTTGCTGTACAACGTAAAATGAACCAAGATTGCTACGACAAACCCAACAAAAAGCACCATAAAAATCAATTCAACCAATGGACTTGCCAATACTGCCTCTGCCTGCTCTTCACTCACAAATAACCTCAAAATCGCTTCAACCACTGTTGGTCCCCCTTCATTGCACGTCCAAAATTCACCTTGCTTATAGCTATTCGAAAAAAGGATAAATCATGCATTAAAGCATTTGGGAATTTCCTTTGGTGCCAAGGGGGTCAGGGGCACCCATGGCGCCAAGGGCACCAAGGGGACGGTTCTTGTGGTCCCTTTGGCTCTAGACCAAAATAACTATATCCTTCTGTAACCCTTGACCAAATTGTTAATTTTCGTTTTAATTGAAATACTTGGATAATTTAAAAATCTCAATACATATGAAGAAAGAGAGGGAAACAGATGGAGAAAATCGAAGAATTTTTAGGTGAAATGAGTAATATCGTATGGGGAGTACCATTACTTGTTCTTTTGGTTGGTACGGGTATCTACCTAACAGTTCGACTGGGTTTCCTCCAAATTCGGTCATTGCCTTATGCGTTAAAACTTGCTTTTTCCAGAAGTCAGGATAACGAATCAGACGGGGATATTTCCCACTTTCAGGCACTTATGACAGCATCAGCAGCTACTATTGGAACAGGGAACATTGTCGGTGTTGCCACCGCTATTGTTATGGGCGGTCCTGGTGCAGTTTTATGGATGTGGCTTGCAGGCTTATTCGGAATGGCCACAAAATATGGGGAAGCGATTCTCGCTGTTAAATATCGTGTGAAAGATTCTGAAGGTAATATGGCTGGAGGACCCATGTACTATTTAGAACATGGTTTAAAACAAAAATGGCTTGGTGTATTATTCGCACTCTTTGGAGCCCTTGCAGCATTTGGGATTGGAAATGGTACACAAGCAAAGGCCGTTGCTGATTTAATGAATGATACCTTTTCCGTACCCTTTTGGGTTACAGGTGTAGCCCTTGTTCTTTTTGCAGGGTTGGTTATACTTGGTGGAATTAAATGGATTGGACGTGTAACTGCCTTTTTTGTCCCAATTATGGCGGTATTTTATATCCTTTCCGGATTAATTGTGATGGTAATGAATATTAATCTTGTCCCTGAAGCCATTGCAACTATTTTTTCTTATGCTTTTTCAGGTGAAGCTGCTGTTGGTGGTACCATTGGTGCTGTTATTCGATTCGGAATTGCTCGTGGATTATTCTCGAATGAAGCCGGACTTGGATCCGCTCCAATTGCAGCAGCCGCGGCTAAAACAGATTTACCAGGTCGACAGGCATTAGTATCTATGACACAGGTTCTGATTGATACATTGATTATTTGTTCGATAACCGGAATTACAATTGTCATGTCAGGTCAATGGGAAGATAAATCCATTAAAGCTGGTGTACTTACCTCAGCTGCTTTCGAAACATTATTGGGTGGTGCTGGTCCATACCTGATCACATTTGGTCTATTGTTCTTTGCTTCATCCACCATTCTTGGTTGGGGTTACTATGGGGAAAAATGTTTTCAATACTTAATTAATAAGCCCATCGCGGTAAAAATATATCGTATTGTTTTTGTATTGTTTATATTTGTTGGTGCCACCGCGTCCATTGATGCAGTCTGGGCTTTAGCTGATGTATTGAACGGTCTAATGGCAATACCAAACTTAATTGGGTTACTAGGACTATCCGGCATTATCATTTATGAAACAAAACGTCTTCAACAGAAAGTAAAGGAAGAAAGAGAACAGGCCATTCAAGGGTCCGAAAAAGCTCATCTATAGTGGGGCGAATTCCTGTGTATACGAAATGCTTGAGGTTTAAAGTAGATGAAAAATGGTAAAGGACTTGTTATTTCGAGGGATACTATGAAGAAAATGATAATGGTTCTGCTGTCAATTTCCCTGTTGCTTATGATCGGATATGTACTTGTTGGTGTTATGACTAAAGATAGGGATATTCTCTTGTACAAAGGAAATGTGTACTCTAATGCAACGGAGCTAGATTGGTTTGAAAAAGAAAAAGGGAAATTTCAAAAAGAAGAGAAAATGGGTGAATCAAATAAAGCGTTACTCTTCATGTGGAATTTTTCAGCAACCAAATTACCAAAAGGAACAGCTGTGTTTCGTACAAATGATTCAGGAGTATTGATAGCGGAAACTAATGGTGGAGAACTCCTTTATTTTATACGGCAGCTTAAGGAATGACCCATTTACTACATGATGCCGAATTCACCATCTCTGAAAAGCTCTAACTAGGTTACCCATTCAAAACAAGCCACTCAATATTACGAGTGGCTTGTTTACGATGATCTGCTTTATTTACTTTTCAGTTTCAAAATTTCATCTTTTGATAAACCAGTAATCTCCTCAATTAAAGAAAGGTCCAAATCTTTTTTAATCATCTTTAAAGCATGCTGATATTTTTCTTCTGTTCTTCCTAGCTCTTTACCTTCTTCTCTTCCCAATCTCCGCTCACCTTCAAGGTTACTTAACAAATCTCGTAGTTCTTTTGCTCGTGCTTCATAAATGACACAATTTTCTTTGTTTGCACTAATTGTTTCCCATTCGATGAGTGCTTCTCTTACTTGCTCGATGTTCATTGCCCATTCCTCCAATTCGGACATCAATTCATCGTCTAATTTATTTTCTGGATAATCAACTGCAGATAACATTAATAACCAAGGTAGCTCATTATTCTGTTTTATTTGCCGACGGAATTGACTCCATTGTACCACGAAAGAGGTCAAATCAAACCCACCTCCCCCACTTTAAATTTCTGCATCACCCTCTCATTATGCATAATTTGGTAACACAATCAAATCCTAACAGAAGTGGAACCTATTTGGTGGTGGTGAAATGCTTTTCTCGCGTACTCAGTTATTTTTTGTTCTGATACTTTTTATTGGAATCTCCAATCATGTGCTCATCATGCCCCATTTGCTTACAGCAGGAAAACGTGATGCATGGGTATCGGCATTATTTGCCTATGCGATCCTCCTGTTTTGGGGATTCATCCTTTATTTAATCATGAAAAAAAATCAACAGCGACTCTGTCTTTATGACTGGATCACAACACGTGCAGGAGTCACGATATCTCGTGTGATCATTGCTTTCCTTGTGGTTTATGTTTTCACGATTAGTGCGATTTCTTTTTATGATTTGATACAATCCGTCAATATTTATTTTTTGCCGCGCACACCTTCCTTTGTGGTGATGCTCCCTTTCCTTTTGATTTGTATGTGGTCAGCATATAGTGGCTTAAAATCGATTGTTTCTGTGTCCGCGATATTATTGCCGATTGTTTGGATGCTTGGGATTTTTGTAGCTTTATTTACTTATAACGAAAAAGATTATTCCTACCTATTTCCTGTTCTTATTGATGGTTATCAACCCGTAATTAAAGGGTCCATGATTATTCTTGGAGGAAGTGCGGATTTCCTTGTATTGTTACTACTTCAGCATCACTTAAAAAAATCGTTTACGTTTTTTAACCTTGTCATATTAATCACGATTTTAGCTGGTCTGATCCTAGGTCCAACCACGGGATCCTTGGCGTCATTTGGTCCAGCAGTTGCCTCAGATATGAGATTTCCAGCTTTTGAACAATGGAGACTCATTACGTTAGGAAATTATATTTCGCATGTTGACTTTTTGGCGGTGTTTCAATTACTTAGTGGCGAGCTTATCCGGGTTTCATTAGGACTTTATTTATTGGCAGATATGGTTAAATGCCATACCTCTCCTTCTAAAAAAAAGAAGATGTTCATGGTCACCACCATTCTCTTAGGATTATTAACAATCCTTCCATTAAGTGACATGTGGGTACAAACACTTATCGGACGATACTTTTATCCAGCTGCATTTATAAGTGCTGTGTTAATTTCGTTGGCATTATTGATTATTTGCTACTTGCCAATGAAGAAAGGAACCCAAAGCCTATGAACATGAACGAAATTGATCATTTATTAGCAAACGAAACCTTGTCTTGCGATGAAATCAAAGATTTTTTTCGTCATTATGCTGATATTGAATTTATACCGATTGAAAACGACGAGTTTCTCCAAGCTTTTTATTGCAAAGGTATGCTTGATTCCTCACAGTTAAACGAGTATTTCAACCGAATCCTCTTAAGCATTGGGCTACAGGAACCACGCAAGTTTTCCCAAGAGCTCCCACCTGTCCAGCATATAAAAAGCATGAAAGAAATGGTGAATCTTGTGTTCTCTGGTTCTCTGATTATTTTTAGAGAAGGAACTCCATTCTTTCATGTGTTCGATATTAGCAAAGTGCCACAACGAAACCCACAAGAATCAACGACAGAGGTTTCAATTAAGGGACCGAAGGATAGTTTTACCGAAGAATTGAATGTAAACATCTCCTTAATTCGAAAAAGAATGAAGTCAGCTCAACTCTATTCCGAGAAGTTCACCTTAGGAACGCTGAGTAAAACAGAGGTCTCATTGCTTTATTTACATGATAAAGCCAATAAGGACATCATTGCGGAAGTTAGGAAACGACTCGCTACCTTTCAAGGGGAAAGCGTTGTTAGCAGTGGTCAATTAGAACAATGGCTTTCCGATCGTACATTTTCGTTGTTTCCCTTATTTGATTATGTGACACGCCCAGACTATATCATTGAATGCATGATCCGCGGAAGATTTATCATAATTGTCAATGGATCACCTTCTGTGTTAATTGGACCTATTAATGTTTTTGAGCTCATTAAATCGCCAGAGGATGTCCATTTTCCATACTATTTTGTTCTGTTTGGACGGTTTATTCGAATGGTCGGTTTACTAATCGCCATTTTCCTACCGGGATTTTGGGTTTCGCTATCTTCTGTCAATATAGACCAACTTCCGTTTGCATTGTTAGCCACTGTCGTTGTCTCACGTGAAGGGTTGCCCTTACCTATTGGACTCGAAGCGATCTTTATACTCGGTTTGTTTGAATTGTTAAGAGAAGCTGGAGTCCGAATGCCGACCATTCTCGGACAAACGGTATCCATTGTCGGCGGTATCATTATCGGTGATGCAGCAATTCGGGCAGGTCTTGCATCCCCGACGATGATTGTTGTCATTGCTTTAACAGCGGTCGCAAGTTACACACTCGTGAATCAATCATTAGTGGGAACAGTCAGTATCCTTCGCGTTTATACGATAATACTGTCAATTTTTTTAGGAATATACGGGCTTTTTGTTGGATTCTTTAGTGTTCTAATTTATCTTTCTAAATTGGAGTCCTTTGGGGTGGCTTATCTTGAACCAGTTGCTTCTTTAACATTTAAAGAATATTTAGCAGCCTTATTTGTGGATCCCTTCAAACGGAAAAAATTTGGAATATCATTCATTCAGAAGTGGAGAAAGTAAGATGAAGCGAAAAATAACCTGTTCAATTACTCTTGTTCTATGTCTTGTCCTTGTAACCGCATGTAACAATGACATAGGTGAAATTGAAAATCAAAACTTTGCCACTGCTATCGGCGTCGATTACCAAGATGGGAAATATTTACTCTCGATTCAGATGATTGGATTAACGTCTGTTGCAAAAAGAGAAGGTGGTGATAAAGGACCACCTGAAGTTTATGTTTCCGAAACGGGTGGGAAAACCTTTATCGACGCGTTTTTTAAAGCCTATCATACCGCACAGGAACGATTTCTTTGGGCACATGTCACCGCAATTGTCTTAAGCGAAAGTGCATTAGAACAAGGATTGGATAGTATATTTGATGGCTTGACACGATACTACGAATTCCGCCCTACTCCATGGATTTTTGGGACAAAGGATTCCATTCTTGATGTTTTATCGACAACTGGATTTTTTAATCAAAATTCATTAAATACAATACTTCATAGTCCAAAAGGTTCCTACGAGCAAAGCTCGACAATCAGGTCTGTAAAATTAAATCAATTTGTACGTGAATTTTTTGACCCGGGTCGAACTACGTATATCCCTTCACTCACAATTGATGATACTCAGTGGAAGAAAAACAAAAAAGATGAGGGGAAACTAGCAATTGATGGAGCCTTTTTTTTAGGTAACCAAAAATACAAAGGCTATTTTCCATATGAGAAAATAAAAGGTTTGCGCTGGCTGACACCAGAAACAGTACGCGCATCCTTACTAGTACCGAACGAAACACAACCCGAATTTATAACGGTCCTTGAACACCCAATGGTAAACATTCATCCCGAAAAACAAGACGGACGGTTCCGTTTTACCATCCTCTTCCTGGCAGATGGACAAGTAAGTAATCGCATATCGAATAATACGATTAATGTAAACGCAATGGAGAAATTCGTTAAAAAGGGAGTCATTTCTGAAATAAGACAATTATATCAATTTGGTCGAGAGCATGATGTTGATTTCTTGAACTTAGAGCATCAGCTATACAGAAAGCGTCCTGCTGAATGGAAAAAGCTAAAAAATCAGGATGCCTTACTTCAAGAAGACAGCATAAAGTCGATAGAAGCCCATATTACACTCGAACATTCAGGCTCATTCAAAAATCGAAAAATCGAGATTAAAGAATGATTGCCACCAAAAAACACCTGACGCAATTCTCAGGTATCATTGTGATTACGAAATAGAAGCATCTTGGAATATGTTTCTATCTTCATCAACCCCAGCAAGGTATTGTATTATCTTTGTATTGAAATACTAATAAGTAAAATCCCTTTTATCCGGAGTGAAACCATTGAAGAGAGAAAAAAATAGCACGAGAATACACATTATCCTTCTATTCATCGTCCTTTCTGTACTGGTTTGGTCGGGAATAAAACCTGACACATATAGAGATTGGGCTTTAGAAGTAATTCCGGCAGTTATTGGTCTAGTTATTCTACTATTAACATACAATAAATTCCGGTTTACAACCTTAGCCTATGTGATTATTGCAATACTTTGCATTCTTACGTTTGTTGGCGGTCATTATACTTATGCTAAAGTGCCTCTTTTTAATTGGATTAAAGAGGAATTCCATCTAAACCGGAATCACTATGATCGGTTTGGACATTTTCTAAAAGGGCTGTTAGCAATTGTCATTAGAGAAATCATAATAAGGAAAACCGAATTGAAGAAAGGTTTTTGGGTAATAACTTTTGTTTTAAGTGCTTCCTTAGCAATTTCAGCCCTATATGAAATTATTGAGTGGTTGGTTTCTAAAATAGCACATGGAGGAAAGGCTGCGAGAGACTTCTTAGGTACTCAGGGTGATATATGGGATACTCAATGGGATATGTCTTTAAGCTTTATAGGAGCAATTCTTGCATTACTTATTTTCAGCAAATACCATAACCGTCTTATTAATAAATTGTAAAAATCATGATAGCTTCATATAGAGAACATACTAACAAAAGAAAGGAGGAGCAACCGTGACAGATAAGAAAAACATTCAAAACAAATCGAAAAACAATTCTACTCGAAATGAGTATAAAGAAGAAGTAAGTATGGAAATGCTTGCCGAACGCGCTCTAGCTGAAACCCTTCGTGAAGGCGGTGCGTTTTCCCGAAAGAACGATGATCGTTTTAAAATATAAGGTAGAATAACACATGAAACTCACCCTTAATGGTGAGTTTTCCTGTTTTTTCTCTCTTTCTGCTTCCAAAAAGCGTTACACCCGTGGTATATTCTCCTAACCTTATTAATTCTTGGTATAATAAGTAAAAATAAGTTGTGGGGTGATGTAATATGGGGCTTAACTTTCGGAAAAGCTTTAAGATTGCACCCGGTGTGCGAGTAAATGTATCAAAACGTGGAGTTGGTGCTAGCTTTGGCGGGAAAGGTCTTCGCTATTCCATAAATTCGCGTGGTCAAAGAAGAGCAACTGCTGGCATTCCTGGAAGTGGTATTTATTATACAACCACTAGTTCGGGACGAAACTACCGCTCTAATGCGTATAAACAACATAATGAACTGAAAAAACAGCAACGTGAAGCTCAAAAACGACAGGAGATCGAATACAATCAGTATCAGGTGGAGCTTTTTGAGAATAAGCTTGAAATGATTAAGTCGATTCATAAGGAATGCGACACACATGTCGATTGGGAAGAAGTAAGACAGGCACCTCCACCCTTTCTACCTGGACAAACAGGACCGAATGAGACTATTGCAAGAAAAGCAGCAAACAACTATAAGCCTGGTTTTTTCGAAAAATTATTTAAACAAGACATGAAAAAAAGAGTAGCGTTACAATCTGCCATTGAAACCGGAAAGAAAAAGGACCAAGATGAATACGACGAATGGGAACATTTAGTTCAAATCGCTTCCAAGGTATTGGAAGGTGACCCTGATACCTATTTCCAAGTGTTAGAGGAATTTGCCCCGCTTGATGACTTAGCCGAATTTGGTAGTGGATTTGAATTTTTCATGGAGGATCCATCGTATCTTGAGGTTGAATTTGACGTCCATTCTTCTTCTGTCGTTCCAAATGAAATCTTATCATTAACGAAAACAGGTAAGCTTTCAAAAAGGGCCATGCCAAAAACCAAAAAGTTAGACATTGAACAGGATTATGTGTGTAGCTGTGTTCTTCGGATAGCTGGTGATCTATTTGCTTTATTACCTATCGATTATGTATATATTCACGCGAACGACGAACGACTCAATACCGTTACCGGGCATACAGAAAAGGAAACGATAGTATCAGCCAAAATAGATAAGGAAACTTTTAAGAGTTTAAATTTTGAAGCCATTGATTGTTCCGATTCGCTTAACAATTTTGAGCATAACATGAAGTTTTTAAAGACAAAAGGCTTCCAACCTGTTGAAAAGCTAGTAAAATCATAAAACCACAGAACAAAAGCGCAAGCGCCTTGATCAGCCCCGACAAGCATAAGACGAGCGCTGACAGAAGGCGCCTCTTGCCTTCCGAAGCGATTGGCTTATGACCTCGAGGGGCTAGGCGTTGGAGCTGGACTTGGATACACCCATTAAAAGTTATCCACAATGATAAATTTTATTATTTTCTAGACCATAAAAAAGTACAGAGTTCTGCATCTTCACTGCAAGGACTCTGTACGAGTAATCCTCATAACGGATCAATTTTGCTCTTGCATTTCAGGTACCTCATTTCTACGATATACTTTTCTTCGTCTCATACGGTGGGGCGGCCTTCATGCTTTGTGGCAGCATTTGAATGCCGTCAATGAGACTATCAAGCTTCCTTTCAATCCGGTGCAAAAGATAGAATGTCACGACGACAGGAAAGCCAACCTCTTGAATTAAAGGCAGTAGCTGCTCCACCATACCTCCTCCTTTCATTAAAAATATAGAGCCAGCTCCCTAGTAGAGAGTTGGCCCATTTCCTTACATTTCCACTGTTTCAACATTACGCTCGACAACGCGTGCGCCTTTTTTCTCGACAATCGCACCACCAGGTGTAAGAAACACATTTGTTGATATAATGAGATCCATTGCAGTGGAAACCGCTGCCAACAAACGAGTGAAGGCTACCGGGTAGAGAACGGTGCTTCGTTGTCTAGCGATGAAGACAAATCGAGTTGTCCAAATTGGGCAGACGATGTGTTCAACTTGGACAGACGATGTGCCCAAAATGAGCAAAGCAATACCAGAGATTTCTACAGAGATTACTACAAAGAATTCATCAGAGACTTCTTCTTCTTCGAAACTAGCAAATGCCAAAGAAGAAAAGTCACTTCTTTTTTTAAATTTAAGTGGAAATGGAAAAATCGGAAACAATTCTGCGGAAAATGAAAAAACATGGTGGGTTAAATTTTCTAGCAAACTTGTCCAAAAGGCTATAAAACTGGGAGTAGAAAATAATTTACACAGATGTAATTACAAAGCTGTTGCACTAAGAAACTTGAAGATAAGATGCTATAAGACTCTTGATAAAACGCTTGACATACGCCTTGCCCATAAGAGCCAAAAGCATCAGCAAACCATAATAAAAACCAATCCAGTATCACTTCATTCTGGATTGGCTCCATGAAAACTCATAACCTGACAAATCTATATTTGAGTTGGATTAAGGCGAAGGTAATACTATGTAAGAATAGTGCTAGAGCTTACTGCAAAGAAGCCGAATTGAATATTATTCAAGTTCCTCGACTTTTAGATTAACTTATAATATATCTTTCGGGTCCTCGGAAAACCTCCCGTATATGCCAGCCCAAAAAAGCAGTATCCGGATTGTAATAAGTCTCTATCGGCTCTCTTATTATCTCACCATGATATTTCATTAACCATCCATCAAACCCATGAGTTCCGTGCGCTTCCTGGGATACAATCATTTGCCTATTATCTAATATTGTGAATACTCCTCTATCAAACAACTTATGGTGAAGTGAACATAGCGCGATTCCATTGTTTTCGGAATCTGGTCCTCCAGCTTGATGCCATTTAATATGAGCTGCTTCTACACCAACTAATGTATGTGCTAAACGAACGTTAAATCCGCATACAGCACAACTATAGCCATATGCTCTTAAAATTTTCTCTCTAAATTTTGGATCTCGTTTTCTCTTAGCACTATATTCTAAATCTAAACCTACTGCAGCTAAAATATCTTCATGAATTGTATCCGGAAAATGTTTTTCCAAAATTATTTGGGCCATCTTAGAAATTAGTGATGGATCCACTTTTAATAAATCGACTACTTCACTTGTAAATCCACCTTTAATATCATTCTGTAACAAAGTCTTATTTGAAGGATCGCTTTTATTTACTTCTTTATTTAGTTGCCATATTCCATCTCTTGTCAATCTAACAAATGGTTCTTCAGGATGATAAGACTTTCGAATTGGCCCAAAATCAACCAATAATTGTGTCAACTTTGGCTTAATTTCTTCATAAAGAAACATATTGGATTTCTTTGATTGGAACTCACCCAATGCTAACAATATTAATAATGGTTTATGCGGGGCACGTTGGCCGCCTTTTTTCCATATGGATAGGTTTTCTATTTTATTTATCAGTTCGTTCTTTTTCATGGCATAAGCTCGTTTCAATTAATCTGTTTAACGTAAAACTGTTATGATTTCATTACGGTTCCGAATTTGTTCAAGTAAAGCCTGTCTATCAGCATTTGGCTATCCCGCACAAATTTGAGAGATCTTCTTGTCACCGTAAATATGTATGAGGAAAGAAGTTTTCTAGCCTCTTCTGTATCAATGGTTCCTTACCAATGTGGTATTTTTCTCATATCTAGATTAGCAAGATCCTTCTTTAATTTTTTTGAAGTAATTTCTTAGTATACCCCTGCTTAAGCATGGAGTCACCTCGTAAATTTTTATCTTTTGTTAAATAGTTTCCATTCTCGTGTCGAAAAATCCTTCTTTTAGTCCTAAAAATAATAAGAATGTAGTGATATGAAATAAAAAAACTTGTTCAGAGGCCGTGAACTAGTTTTTTGAGATTACTTTATCGATTCATTCATACCTTCACTCATATCATAATCAAAACAAAGTTGGTATAATTCAATAATTTCTTCTTCAATAGGAATTCTTGGATTGTTCGAAGGGCTCCCACTTGCAAGAGCATCTTTCGCCATTTTTCCTACTACTTTGTCTAATTCTTGTTTGTTGATCCCCCACTCCTTCATGTTAGGGATATTCAAATTCAGACAAAGTTTCTTTATTTCTTGTACAACCATATTTGCTATTTCTTCATTAGAATAACTGCGTAACTCTGGTTTAATAAACAGTCCAATATCAGCTAACCTATTAATGCATGCTGGTTTACTATATTCCAAAATGGCCGGTAGCAGCATGGCATTTGAAACTCCATGCGGGACATGAAAGATGGCTCCTATCGGTCTAGACATTCCATGAACTAAACAAACAGATGCATTTGAAAATGCGATACCCGCCTTTAAGGCCCCTAATGACATTTTTTCTCTCGCTGCTATATGATTTCCATTCTTATATACTTCTTCAATATTTTCGTAAATCAATTTGATTGCGGATAAAGCAAGGGTGTCTGTAAATGGATGTGCACGTCTTGAAATGTATGCTTCTATGGCGTGAGTGAGGGCATCTACCCCAGTTGCTGAAGTGATATGTTTAGGAGATGAAAGTGTGAGTTTAGGATCAACAATTGCTACTTCTGGTAAAAACATCGGTTGTTTAATCATCATTTTTACATCAGTACTTGTATTTGTTATGACTGTAACATCTGTTGCTTCAGAGCCAGTACCTGCAGTGGTTGGAATGGCAATTAGAGGAATCGCCTTTTTATCAAGAATTTTTTTATTCCCCATAAAATCACTGATATCTCCACCATTCGTTGCCAAAACCGCAACAGCTTTTCCAGTGTCAATACAGCTACCCCCACCTAATGCAATGATGACGTCACAATTATTTTGTATACATATTTCCAGGGCTTCATTTACAAATAGATCAGTCGGTTCGGAATCTATTCCTAAATAGGTTGAACAAAGAATCCCTTCTTCATTTAACATTTTTTTGCATTGATCGACATAACCAAGATTGTCCATAATCTTGTCACTGATGACTAGAGCGCTGGTTCCAAGTTTCCTAGTTTCAGCCCCTAATTGTTTAAAGGATCCATTTCCATAAAAAATGGCTCTAGGCATATAAACACTTGATATTGAATTCATAACTTCCCCTCCCTAGTTACGTATTTCTTTCTTAAAATTGTTGGACTAATTGCAACGTCCATTTTTCCTTTCCAGTTTCACCTATTAATAATTTTATTCAACATTAATTATTTAAAGACTACTAGTTTTGGTTTTGACATCTCTGTGACTGCGTATCATGGCCATTCCCACTTTCTTTAAATGCAACATTTAGCATATGTTTTCACTTCGACAGCTTTCATGATTGGTAGTTATTTTCCATATTCGCATCGAAAAATCCTGCTTATTCAATCACTTCACAGGAAGCTTGTCATATTCCTACTGAACTAAAAATAAAATGTACCAAACGAATAGATTTGTGGATGAATTAAAGTTCATGTAAGGGGGAGTACAATGTCAGATAATAGTTTTTCAGCACCTTGGCATCAGGAAGGAACTAGTATATCAAGGGCTGATGGAGATTCACTGGATCGATTACTTGATTTTAACGAAAAGCATAATAGAAAAAAAACGATGCATAGATTTTTCTTGTATACGTTAATTGGATATGCCTTCTACACAATTATTAAGTATTTCGTATACACCCCATTTTCGTTTGGAAATTCTGCATTTTTTGAAATGCTGTTTTCAAATAAACATATAGCTAGGGACTTATTTTTAGGCGCAGTGTTATACTTCACTTCAAAATTCACCTTTGATTTAAAAGAAAAAGCGAAAGATGAATATCACTCCCTACGAAATGAAATTGTTGATTTATCTAATAAGGAATGGGTAAAAAAATATGATAATAAAACAAATCAAGAGATCTATGAATATGTGAAAAAACATGATATAAAAATAAATCATAAAACAAAGTAGATTATAAGAAAGGCTGCTTCTCCCACGTTTTAGACCATTGGGTAGGCAGCCTTTTGTGTACAATACCCCACACCTCAATATATCCCCTTCGCTTTTGGAAGTGTTTTCCTCACAGGAGAATTGTCCCCCCTCATACTTTTAGTAGTAAAAAGGAGGAGAAAAATGTTAAACAGAGTGTCAGAGCCGTTTTCTCGTGTGATTCAGCGGTATTCGCCTGATGCGTTTGCTATTTCTGTGTTGATGATCTTGTTTGTCTTTGTCTTGGTCTTGGCCTTGGCCTTTTTTACGACTCCTGCTAATTAGTGAATGATATTTCATCATCTCTGTTGTTATGCCATTATCTTTTAAATTGAATTCTCTATCCCCTAATAAGGAATGGCGGATATCGTAGCATAACTCCATGGCGCGTAAACGCGCACTCTTATAAATAAGATATTCTCCATCTTCCCCTACAATTGCATGTAGGGCATCCATCGTTCAATTAATTCGTCCACCTTATATTTTATGGTCGTCATAAGGTCTCTATCTCAAAAAGGTGGCTGTCCCATAATGGAATAAAGTAAATCCTTACACTGCGACGGTTCTTGTGGTCCCCAGGGACCGGAAGAACCGTCCCTTTGGTCCCTATTTAGCTTTCTGTAAGTATTTTTTATCTTTCATAAAGATGGTCCAGAAATAGATAAATCCAGGAAATAGAATAGCAAATCCAATAATATAGGTTGTAAAAACAGCTCGGAATGAATTTGGATCGGTAAAAGCCGATTCAATCGTAATATCTGGATAGATGATATAGGGTAAGTGTGCTTTACCATAAACGTAACTAGCAACCAAATATTGAATCGTTATCGCGATTACAGATATTCTTGGCATTCCACGTACTCCTTTTTCAAAAAAAGATGGAAGAAATAAGCCTAATCCTCCAATTAAAAATAATCCTACTGATAAAAGGAGTAGAGGAAGGTCCTCGATCATCCGAGCATATAGCCAGGGTGCCTCATCTTTTAACGTGAACATAATGAAGAAAGCCATGACTAAGGATAAAGGTCCTAATATTTGTCCATCTCTTAGGTACACCTTATATGCCTCCATTTCCTTTGATACCTTCGAATAGTCCGCTAATAATAATGAGGATAAGAACAATGTACTGGTAATTGCAAACCCTATAAAAGCATACTCATTGGGGCTTGTAAAAAGGGTTTGTAGGTTTAAATTAGCCGTCCCATTCTCATAATCAATGTAGTGCCCATGAGTGATAGGTAGGACGCTAATTAATATTCCGGGTATTATAATACCCGTAATCCCTGATATATAAGTTAACGGTTTCCGGTATTCCGTAGCAATATTCGAAAATACCAAAAACGCACTCCGTAGTGCTAATAAAAGTAAAATCATACTTCCTGGTAGTATAAGAATGGTCCCTAATGTATAGGTTGCGTTCGGAAAAAGGCTATATATAGCTACTACTAACGCAACGATAAATGTGTTTGTTACTTCCCACGTAGGGGATAGATAACGGTTTGCAATGTTAGTAGCACTTACGTTGTCTCGATTTAAATAAATCATCGACCAAAAACCTGCTCCAAAATCCATTGTTGCCATGACAGCATAGATAAACACAAATCCCCATAGAACAGTAATAGCAATAAGAGCATCAGCCATGTTGACTTCCTCCTAAGAATTTGAACCGAATAAAGGAATACCTTTTTTTTCAGCTCTATTGAAATCATCAAACACTGTATTCTTTTTAAAATAGTACAAAAGAACGGAAACAACCGATATCCCTAATATAAGGTAGACACTAAAGAATAATAAGGAAAGAATCCCCAGGTTTGATGCCGTAGTTGCAGCATCAGCCGTTTTTAATACGTGATAAATAACCCATGGTTGACGGCCGGTACAAGCGAAAATCCAACCGCTTTCGATTGCAACAATTGCTAGTGGTCCTGTAAAAACCATGATCCAAAGGTAGATTTTTGGAAATCGTTTTTTCTTTAATGTTTTTTTCCATATCAGTCCAAATAAAGAAATAAGAATGAGTAGAGAACCAATTCCAACCATTACATTAAAAAGAGTGTGAATAAATAATGGGGGCCATAGCTCTTCAGGAAAATCATTTAATCCGACAACGACTGTATCAAAGCTATTCCCAGCTAGAAAGCTTAAAGCCCAAGGTATTTCTACGGCCCATTTCACTTCTTCTGTTTCCCTATCAGTAAAACCTCCAATTGCTAAAGGGGCATGTGATTGAGTATCAAACAGACCTTCAGCAGCAGCAAGTTTTTCAGGTTGATATCTATGTAAGTATTGCGCTGATTCATGCCCATTAATAGCCGTTAGAAAAGAAAAAATACCGCCAACGACAAGACTGATCATTAATGCTTTTTGATGGAACAAATATAGTCTTGATCCATATTTATTTCTTAACATTTTGTATGCAGAGACAGAACCTACTACAAATGCACCAACGACATAGGCTGATAATGCAACATGTAAAGCAGTGACAAAAAAGCTTGGATTAAAAAAGGCAGCCCATGGATCAATATCTACAAATTGACCATTTTCATAACGAAATCCTGCTGGGGTTCCTTGAAACGCATGAACATTTGTAATTAATACTGCAGATGCAAGTGCACCTAAAGCGACTAACATTAAACTGACAATCCTCATCCATGGGGCTATTCGTTCTGCAGCATACACATAAATGGACATAAAAAGAGCTTCAACAAAGAAAGCGTAAATTTCAATTTGAAAAGGAAGTGGCATAACACGTCCAACAACCTCCATGAAACCTGGCCATAATAAAGAAAGCTGAACACCTGCTATGGTGCCTGTCGGAATACCAACTCCAAGTAGAACCGCAAAAGCTTTAGTCCAACGCTTTGCCATCACAACATATTCATAGTTCTTCGTTTTCTGATATATTAGCTCCGCAGTAAGAATCATAAAAGGTAACCCAACACCAATTGTTGCAAATATGATATGAAATGCCATTGTTGTTCCGAATAAGGATCGTGCTATAAATAACTCATCCATAAACCCTTACATCCCTTCCCAATTTTTCCATCTAACGTATTTTCTTCTTGAATGGGGAAAAATATGTAAGGAATAATCGTAAATTCCAAACATGAATATGCTTTTAAAGGACAACGCGTTTTCTCCATTTTAACCAGGCATATTAAAATCCCCTCCCTCATACCTTTTGTAGTAAAAGGAGGGGAAAACATGTTAAACAGGGTGTCAGAACGCTTTTCTCGTGTGATTCAGCGGTATTTGCCGGATGCATTTGTTATTGCTGTGTTGATGACATTGTTTGTATTTGTCTTGGCCTTTTTTACGGCCCCTGCTGATCCGATGAATTTGTTTCAGTCGTATGGAGATGGATTTTGGACTTATTTAGCTTTTACAATGCAGATGGTACTCTTGCTTATGACGGGGATGGTGCTCGCTTCGGTTCCATTTGTCCGGAGAGGCTTAGAGGCTATTTCAGCTAAAGCTAATACGGCAACAAAGGCCTATTTATTTACGTTTTTGATTTCTGCTGCTGCGTATTACATTAACTGGGGACTTGCAGTTGTTGTTGGTGCCATCGTTGCTCGTGAAGTCGGAAAACGAAATATGAATGCCCACTTTCCACTTTTGGTCGCATGTGCCTACGCACCTACCGTACTTTATACAGCAGGACTTTCCAGCTCCATCCTTCTAACAATCGCTACAGAAAATCACTTTCTAGCTGATGTAATGGGTGTTATCCCAACCTCAGAAACGATCTTCCACCCGGGTACGATTATCATTTTCTTTACACTACTTATTACCATTCCTATTTTTATTCTACTCATGGCGCCGAAAAAGAATATCATCCCATATACGGCAAAACAAGAAAAGCCACAGGTAGAGATGGTATCAAATGATGAAAAGAACTCGCCTGCCATACGGTTAGAAAACACACCTATTTTGGGAATTTTAATTGGTTTAGTTGGAATCATTTATGTGTTGCTACAGTTCTCAAAAAGTGTGGATTTAAACTTAAACCTTATTAATATTCTATTCTTATCACTGGGCTTGATTTTCCATCGTTCGCTTGGCCAATACGGAAAGGCTTTTAAAGAAGCAGCCGGTTCCATCTCCCCTATTATTCTACAATTTCCATTCTACGCGGGAATTATTGCACTACTAGGTAGCTCTGGGCTTGCAGATGCGATTATTACCGGTATGACATCGATTTCGAGCGCCGATTCATTTGGTGTGTTCACTTACTGGACCGCAGGACTCGTCAACATCCTTGCACCATCTGGTGGTGGCCAATGGGCACTTCAGGGACCACTTCAAGTTCCTGCCGGTATTGAGCTTGGTGCTGACCCAGCGGTTGTTGCCATGGCTGTAGGCTGGGGTGATGCATGGACGAATCTCATTCAACCATTCTGGGCGCTTCCGATTTTAAGTATTGTCGGACTGCATATCCGCCACATTATGGGATATTGTATTCTACTAAGTGTATGGATTGGGATTGTGACATCGATTTTGATTTATTTTGTGTATTAAAAAATAAGGCGCACCTTTTTATATAAAGATGCGCCTCGTTTTTTATTCACCTATTTGTTTAATCTGATCAATTGTATTGGTTACGTTCTGTAACGTTTGAAATACTTCACTATTTTCAAAAAGAGCTGGATCTATTTGTCCATTCTCGATATTTTCTAAAAACAGAGCAATACCTTCTTCTGCCTGTTGGTTATAATCTACGATTTGCTGATGAAGGTCTGCAGCCATTTCTGGTGGCTGTAGTTCGTTGAATGCTACCATATCCGTCTGAATTTCAGTTAGCATTGTCTCCAGATCGGCTCTAGCCTGCTCATCGGTAACCGCCTGTTCTGCCAGAGTTGGAGCCTCATTAATAAAGGTACTCACTTCATTGACATAATCCGTCGCTTCATTCACATATGTTACTGTATTATTAACATTCTCTAAGACGGAACAAGCGCCAAGAAAAAGCAACCCGATTAGAGAAAACACCAAAAAACCTTTCTTCAAATAATCCCCTCCGTTTTGTGTCCTACCTTTTATACGTTTTGAAACGTGAAAGGTTTCATATATCGGAATTGAGGAACCTTTTTCCAAAAAGGAGGGATTTGTTTCTTTTAGTCCCTTCTTTCTTATTAAACGAAAATAGATTATACTGGATTAACTACCATTTTTATAAAAGGAGGTCATTCCTATGACCGAGAATAATCAAACCGAAGCACCAAAAAAGAAAATCAGCCTGCAAGAAGCAATGAAGCAGCAGCTTGCAAATAAAAAGAACCAGTCCTCTACTGGTAAAGGAAAAATGAATGCAGACCTTTCAACAAAAAAGATGAAAAGCCAGCAAACAAAAAAACCTAGCAATACTCGCAGAAAAATGGGTGTTTAACAAGCAATCTGATGCCCGTACAACATAAAAAGGAAAAAGAACCAATTTATATAAATTTGGTTCTTTTTTATTACTTATTACAAGATAAGTGTGGTTTATCACAGCCCTTGAAGTTCATTAACGGTTACGAACGAATATCCTTCTTCCACTAATACTTGGATGACACCTTCAATTCCCGCTAGCACCTTATCAATATCATCGTACATTGGGTGAAGCAAAATGATGGATCCAGGTGTAATGTTTTCCTTAACATACTTTATTTTTTCTTCAGGAGTTGTGAAATAGCTATCCGGCTCTATATTCCACGTGATGGTGTTTATATTCTGTTTATGAAGGTAGTAAGGCATACCGACGAGCTTCTTGCCGTTTGGCGGGCGAAAATCAATTTGATCCTCAAACCCTGCATCACGAATGAGTTGATTCGTTTTGTCGATTTCTTCCTTTATATAAGAAGGTGATTTGAACACCATTCGGTTATGAGAATACGTATGATTCCCAACCTGATGACCCGCTTCCACGATTTTCTTTGCTTCTTCCGGGAATTTCTCCATATCTTGTCCAATTAAAAAGAATGTAGCCTTCACATCATACTTCTCCAATATCGGTAGGATCCCATTCACATTATCAGATGGACCATCATCGAATGTAAGAGCAACCACCTTTCGATCTGTATCAACTTGCTGTGTAAGCCCTCCAAATATCTGGAATGACCTTGAATTCATTAACCTATATGTACCAAATAACATAAGGAACATAAGCAAAATTACGAGACCACTAACCACAAATTTTCTTCTCATATATAACTTCCTTTTGGACCGCGGGGACGGTTCTAGTGGTTCCCAACGGAACCACAGGAACCGTCCCTCTGGTTACTACAAAAAAGAGGCATACCGAAAATCGGTACACCCCTTGGTTGTTAATGGCTACTATTACGCTTTTCTAACGTTAGATGCTTGAGGACCACGTTGTCCTTGTTCTACATCAAATGTTACACTTTGACCTTCGTCTAAAGATTTGAAGCCTTCGCCTTGGATAGCTGAGAAATGTACGAATACGTCTTCTCCACCTTCACGCTCGATGAATCCAAAACCTTTTTCTGCATTAAACCATTTAACTTTACCTTGTTCCATGTTAATTTGCCTCCTGGTGTGGCGATCCACACATTTGTTACTATCAGTGTTCAAATACCTTAGACGAAAAACAAAAATACATTCTTAATCTGAAAAAGAACAAAGATAATTCTTCTTAAGAATAACAGATATGATTATAAATAGCAAATATTATTTTTAGGCCGCGGGGACGGTTCTTGTGGCTCCAAATTTTCAAGAGCCACAGGAACCGTCCCTATGGCACCTATGACCCCTGTCGTCCCTAATAAATTCTAAACGTAGTTGAAGCGGTACTGCTTGAAAATCCGCTTTTTGATGCAGTTGCATCCAAGCGATAAGTTCCCGTTGCTGTTGAATAGTTTGTTCCAATTGACCAAGTGGCTACGCCTGATGAGTTTGTTGTTGCGGAGGATGTAACAGTTGTGCCATTTGGTCTTGTAATTTTAAAATTAACGGTTGCATTGGCAACCGCCGCCCCATTCGAATCTTTTACCGTGCTTGTGACATACACTGTTTCCCCACGGTAGTAATAGCTGTAGTTTGTTGATACTGCTGTGACTGTTTCTGTTGAGGATGGTGGTGGAGGTTCTGTACCACCGCCTCCAGATGCGGCAACAACTGCTGCATGAGCATCCACGATTCCATAGCCGTATTGCGTAAAGCTACCAGCCTCTTGTGCAGTATCACGCAAAATTTGTCTGGCTTGTGAGACTGAAATGTTCGGATTGGCCGCCCGTATTAAGCCCGCTACCCCAGCAACATGCGGCGTCGCCATCGATGTTCCGGATAAAGTGGCATATCGACTATTTGGATAAGTACTATAGATACTTGAGCCTGGTGCCATTAGCTCCAGACCAGATCCATAGTTAGAAAAGCTTGAGCGCGTTCCGCTTGAAGTTACAGATCCAACCGCAATTACACTACTATACGCTGCCGGATAGGAAATACTGGATGCACCATCATTACCTGACGCTGCTACCACAATGGTTCCCTGGGCAGTTGCAGTTTGAACTGCTTCATCCATGCTTTGATTATACCCACCGCCACCTAAAGACATATTAATGACATCTGCATCAATATCGGCAGCATATAAAATTCCCTGTGTGATTCCGTATAAAGAACCAGAGCCATCGTCACCTAAAACCTTCACAGGGATAAGAGTTGCATTTTGTATTACTCCTGAAACTGAGCCATAGCTCGCAATCGTTCCTGCCACATGGGTGCCGTGGCCTTGAACATCCATCGTCGTTCCACCTACAAAACTTCTACCTAAGCTAGTATTTACAAAGTTTGCTAGACTAGGGTGATTATGGTCAATCCCTGTATCCAATACAGCAACTTTAACCGCACTAGACCCATTCGTAATCGTCCAGGCTTGTGGCGCCTTAATCATGTCGTAATGCCATTTTTGATTTTGATGAACAGCTTGAATTGTGGCTGTTCCTTCAATGGCCATCATCTTATAGTTTTCTGAAATATATCTAACTTTGAAACCAAGATTCATTAACTCTTTGCGCAATTCATTTTTTGCAAGAGCGCTAGATTTGAAATTGTCTGGAGAGTATTTCACTAAGTAGACCAAGCCCATTTTGTCGACTACTTTTTTGTTGAAATTTTTGCTTATAAGTGGTTTGACTGAAGTATCTTCTACATGGAGAGTGTCAATGATTGAGAATCCCTTCGTTTTTAGGACATCTTCCTGTCCCTTAAGACTATCTGCACTTTGAATGGTGAGATCATTCTTTCCCTTTTGTTTCGGTTCAACCGAAACGATGAGTTCGCCTTCAACAAAATCTAAGTTCCCTTTCCCAACATTGTCTGGCTGATTGGCAAAGGTTACCCCCGCAAACATCGATAACATGAGTAAAAGAACGATTGAAAAACTAACTAACTTCTTCATTCACATACCTCCACTTTTTAGTTTGGTCAGACAAAAATTATGGTATTTGTAAACGGCACGCTCCCTTCTATGTATCATATCTACAGTTAAAAAGTAAAAAAGACATCTTTTGCTTTTTTACTTTGACTGCCGTGAATTATGTAATGGGAAAGTTTGGATTTAGAAGATTTGTTGAATTTCGTGGATAGAAAAGTGTAATGGACTCTGCCCTCCATTACACTACAATTTTTCAATCGCATACGTCAATATCGTTTGCAATATTCAGTTATTTGTTACCACAAAGTTTTTCTCACTCCAATGCTATACAAGCCCAAATATCTAAAACTGATAGTATAATAGTCTTTCATATTCATTCACCGCTGTTATGCATTAAAAGAGACCACGGGGACGGTTCTCGTGGTCCCCATTTTGGGGACCACAGGAACCGTCCCTATGGCTGGCCTAATAACCAGAATCCTCCGAGGTAAGGTTATCAAGCATTGTATAGTCGTATTGCTGTAATGGTTTTTCGGCTGGACCTTCGAGAACTTCACCCGTATAGGAGAACCTGGAACCATGACATGGGCAATCCCATGATTTTTCACCATTGTTCCAATGAACTTCACAGCCGACATGAGTACATGTTGTGTCCACGATGTAGAGCTTTCCGTTCTCATCTTTATACGCGCCTTTTCGATGGCCATCAATTGAGATGACCGCCCCTTCTCCATTTGGAATATCAGCCACATTTTTTTGTGGGATTTCCATTTTCCCTTGGATTAAGTGCTTGACGACTTTCGCATTGTTGACAAAGAAATTTTTCAGAGAAGGATGTGCATAGAAACGTGCCGGTGAGTACAAGTCACGATACGGGTTATTTCTTTTAAGGATGATATCTCTAAATAAAAGAGCAGCCGCTGTACTATTTGTCATACCCCATTTGCGAAACCCCGTTGCCACCAAAATATTAGGTTCACCCGTTGTGATTTCCCCAATATAAGGGATTTTGTCCAATGTTTGAAGATCTTGTGCCGACCAGCGATATTGAATATCTTCTAAGTCAAATACCTGTTCCCCAAACGAACCTAATGCATGGTAGTCTTCCATTGTGTCATTTCTTTCGCCAGTCTGATGGTCCCCCCCTGCAATTAAAATATAATCTTCACCATTTTTTGACGCGGTTCGAATCGAACGTTTCGGTTTATCCCCACTTATATACATGCCACCAGGATAATGTTCCTTTGCTTTTATAGCTACTATGTATGAACGTGTTGCTTTCATTCTTGCAGAATAAAGACCCGCGCCCTCATAAAATGGGAAATGAGAACAAGCGAGGACGAATCCGGCTTTAACCCGCTTGTTATTGCGAGTCAGAACTACTGGCTTTTCTCCTGTTTCAACATTTACGGCAACTGTATGTTCAAAGATGAGTCCACCTTTTTCTTTTATGATGTTAACAAGATGTGCTAAATATTTGACCGGATGGAATTGGGCTTGATTTTTCATGATCAGTGCGTTTTTCACTTCAATTTTAAAAGGAATACTGCCAACAAGTTCACCATCAATTCCTATTTTTTCATAGGCTTGTGCTTCCTTTTCCAGCTTTTGTGCATATTCGTCGGTTGTTGAGTAGATGATGGCATCTTGCCTGCTAAAATCACAATCAATTTGATGCTCGTTTACTGTTTTTTCGATGAATTGAATGGCGTCCGTGTTTGCTTCATAGTAAAGCCTTGCCGTGCTGTTCCCGAAATTCGTGATGAATTCATCATAGATGAGATCATGTTGTGCAGTTACCTTCGCGGTGGTGTGACCTGTTGTTCCATTGAGTAATTGGTCCGCCTCCAATACAGCAACTTTCAGTCCCTCATTTACTAATACATAAGCAGAGGTTAGGCCGGCAATCCCCCCACCCACAATCACTACATCAACTTCAAGATCCTCCTCAAGCGAAGAAAAGGTTGGAATGTCAACATCAACCCTCCATAACGGCTCAGGTGTTTCAGGAAGCTTCTTCTCATTTGCCACAATAAACCCTCATTTCCTAAAAAAGTAATTTTGCCATTAGGTTTTCCAGTAATTTAGGTATCATACATGGGGGAAGGATTTGAAGTGCGTATAAAAAAAGACCATTTAAAAATGGTCCGTGAAATGAAGGATTATTTTAACTCGTTCGTCTTATGGGGGCATTTCTTGACTCATTTCCGCTCTGTTCGGGTCTTCATTTGGCTTATGATGGCACTTCCTGAATCCTTTCTGCTCCTTTCGGGTCTTCATTCGGCTTATGATGACACTTCCTGAATCGTCTTTGCTCTGTTCAGGTCTTCATCCGGCTTATGATGGCACTTCCTGAATCGTTTCTGCTCCGTTCGAGTCTTCATCCGGCTTATGATGACACTTCCTGAATCATCTTTACTCCGTTCGAGTCTTCATCCAGCTAATCAAGAACTTTCCTGGTTCAACAAGCCACCGTTCGGAACCAATCACCCGTTTCTTATAACAAGAACCACTCATTGAATGCTATTCATAATTAAGGGTAAAAATATCCTGAATAGAAAAGGAGGTTTCCATATGGCTTCGAGCTTTTATCCGAAAGAAAATGTAAAACATTTTACAAAAATAAAGGACCTTGCGCCAGAACAATTAAAAGCGATGAATGCATTTGATGAGGCAGTTATGAAAGAAGGGGCATTATCTAAGAAAGAAAAGGAAATTATTGCGGTTGCGATTGCACATGTGACAGAATGTCCTTATTGTATTGATGCGCATACAAAAGGTGCGAAAAAAGCTGGTGCATCCTTAGAAGAGTTAACCGAGGCCGTCTTTGTTGTAGCTGCGATTGAAGCCGGTGGAGCTGTAACCCATAGTACACATGTACATAATGCAAAAAATCAAGATGCTCCCGATACACTCTACTCTCGATCAAATTTAAAACATCTTGGCCAATTAGGAAAGTTTGCCCCAGATGGCTTCAAAGCGTATGGTACATTTAGTGCTGCAGCCACAATAGAAGGAAAATTAAGCAGGAAGTTTAAAGAAATTATTGCCGTTGCCGTTGCACACGCAACTCAATGTCCATACTGCATTGATGTTCATTCAAAAAATGCAGAAAAGCTAGGGGCAACGAGTGAAGAGCTTGCGGAAGCAATTCTGGTAACTGCAGCACTTCGGGCAGGTGGTGCTTATGCCCATCTAGCCAATCTAATCCAAAGCTACGAAGAATAAGTTAAAAATCACCCGCTCCTCGGAGCAGGTGATCACATTCAAGAAGTGACTTCTTTATGTTTCACAACAAGTGATGTTAGGAGAGGAACCACGATTATGACGACAATCATCACAACGACCGCAACGATTGAGTATAGGATGGGCAACCCAAACAGATTAATTGTTTTAAAATCATCAAAGAATGGCTCGACATTCATAAAGTAGAGGAAGGAAAATTGGAAAATATCCTCTACCCATCCAGGTAATCTAGCTAAATCGACTAGGAAGTATGGGATCGCAAAAATAGCGCCATTGATGATAAGAGAAATCAACGCATTTTTACATAAAGCCGATACAAGCACAATCATGATGGCAAAGCTACATGCCCCAAGTAAATGGAATCCCAATTGAAGCAAATGGAATTCTAGCATCGTAAAGCTATAAGGTGAGAAGTAGTATTTAAAGTATTACTGTAGTGACGTTTCCCAACCACCATTGCCATATTGAATAAGATTCCATGCGAGATTGAAGATCTCCCATCCAATGACAACCAAAACCGTGTAGATTAAAGCCGCGCCTAGCTTTGACCATAATAGCGTCCTTCTCCCATTTCTTGAGCTAAGAATATAGTTATCTACTCCAGAGCTATATTCCTGTGTATAGACGGTAGAAAGCCCAACTAGCAGCATACCTCCTGTTATCATCAACGAAAAAATACTCGCATAATCAATAATTTGTTTCGGTCCTTTGTTATAAGCAAAATAGGTTGTATCAATTTCTTTTAGCATGGCGATTTCAAGTTCGGAATTATATTTACTTTCCTTTGCAAGCTCTTTTATTTTTTGATTTGCATTGCTTTCTACCTGTTTACCCCATACGATGGTTTCGTAAATTCCACTCTTGGTCCATTCCTCATCAGACAACTTCGAGAATTCATCCATATCTTCCATTTTTTTATTAAAAGCATCATTTTCCTTTGCCGCAAGCTCTACCTTTTCTTCTGTAAGCGTCCCTTCCCAGGGCTTATACAATTCTTTTTCTTCATGAGCACTAGGATAATACGTAAAGCCCGTCGAGAACACGATCAACAATAGGAACGCAATATAGACCATCTTTTGCTTAAAAATTTTATATAACTCAAATTTCAACAAGTCCATTTACGCCACCTCCTCATCAAAATAGTAGAGATATAAATCCTCTAAATTTGGATGCTCCTGCACAGCACTTAGATGTGGTTTGACGTCACTCAAAATACGTAGCTGGAAGCTGTCCCCGACACGTGCAATATTGCCAACCTTGTAAATCGATTGGAATCTCGTGATTTCCGACTCATTATGAACAGTAACTGACCAGACCTTGTCCTCAATTCCTTTTAACAAATCTTTCGGTGACTGCTTTTGAACCAGTTTCCCTGCTTTTAATATCAACACTTCCTTCGCAATGAACTCAATATCTGAGACAATATGTGTGGATAACAAAACGATTCGATTTGTTGAGATTTGCGATAACAGGTTTCGGAACCGGATTCTCTCTTTTGGATCAAGCCCGGCTGTCGGCTCATCCACGATTAAAATTTTCGGGTCATTCAACAGAGCCTGTGCAATACCAACACGGCGCTTCATCCCGCCTGAAAACTTACCTACTTTTTTCTTTGCTTGATCTGCTAGCCCAACCAATTCTAATGTATCCGCAACCTTCACCTTTGCCTCTTCTTTAGATAACCCTTTTAACGTAGCAATATAGAATAGAAATTTTTCAGCTGTGAAATTTTTATACAGACCAACATGCTGTGGCAAGTACCCAATCACATCTCGATATCGGTAGTCCATTACTGTGATGTCCTCACCATCGAGTAAAACTCTCCCAGAGCTTGGTTTCATCACACTCGCGAGAATGCGCATCAATGTCGTTTTCCCTGATCCATTTGCGCCTAAAATCCCGTACACCCCGGTTGTAAATTCCAAATTTATGGAGTCCAGTGCCTTTTTATCATCAAACTCTTTAGACACATTCTCAATCGTTAAATTCATATGAAATTCCCCTTTTGTAAATATTCAACATTTTAAGAACGATAAAAGTCATTGCCACAACCGTGACTAAAATATAAGCCAATGAAGAGATGGTTTCGATTCGTTCAATGACCTCTTGCTTTGTGAGCGCGATTGCTGCTAAAGTCCAAAGGACAAGTCCACCGCTAAACGTGTGCGCACTGCGATACTTCGAAGATACTACTAACATAATGGCAGCAATGATGGCTAACGGCGTTGCCCAATATAGAATGAACTTTCCTAGCATAAGCTCTGGTAATAGGATGGCGAAGCTTATCGTTAAAAGAACGTTTAATGTGACATTTAAAAGGCCTACGACCAACATCCTTGAAAAAATAATTTCCTGCAGGCTAAATTTAAAGGACAACTCTAATTCCACCATTTCGGTATTACTACTTTTAAACACCTCTATAAACCCGACAATTGTTGGGAGAGGTGCAACATACAACATGATGAGATAGGGATCTATTTTGTAAATAAAAACGGATAATACACCGATTGCTAAAAATAATAGATTTAACCCCCAGAACATCCCCGAAAAATAAAAGACTTCTCTTGTTGAATGCATGATGACATTTGATACACTGGCTACTAGAGTTTCCCACTTGCTCTCTTTCGTAGGGACATATGGTCTCATTGCATCAATGGTCATCATAAGTTCGGATTCACTTGGAAATTCCACATCAAATTCATCAAGTGACACCCCTACTTCCTGTTCCAGCTCAAAAATTTCATCATCGTAGTTATCGTTTTGTTTGTCGTTGTTCATAGCCCTCACCTCTTTCTAAAGCTGTTGCAATTTTTCCGAGACCTTGCTTCAACCTTGATTTGACAGTCGACACATTCGCTTTTGTGATATCTGCAATCTCCTGAATTTTCATGTCATGATAATATTTCAGAATCACGGCCTCCCGCTGGATATCTGGTAGACGATTAATCGCTGCCTTCACCTGCTCCCTCGTTTCCTTTCGTTCAAATATGTAAGGAACATTACTGTGTTCACTTTTAATTGTTTCCTGAAGCTCTGTTTGCTTAGATGTCTGTTTGTAGTCCGCACTTCTCCAGTAATCACGGCAATGATTCACGGCGATTGTATAGAGCCAACTTTTAAAACTACCTTTATTTGAATACGACTTGATTCGCTGCATCATTTTTATAAAAATTTCCTGTGTCAAATCATAGGCCATTTCTTTGTTTCCTACTTTTCGATATACAAACGCATAGATGGGTTTGTAGTACTTCCTAGTTAGTACCTCCATCGCGGCTTGGCTACCTTGCAAGATTTCCTCGATCAGTTCCTGATCCTCGGGCATTTTTATCACCTCAATTAGTAAGACGAAAAGATTTGTAAAAGGATTTAAATTTTGTAAAATGATATCTGCTTAAATTATCTATTTAGAATAGAGAGGTTGCAATGGGTACAAGCAAAAAGCACCCCTCCAAACGGAAAGGTGCTAAAACTTATCTAGCTTTTATAGAAAATAGTCCGCTACAAAATACGAAAGTAGACACAGAAGCGATCCTGTTAAAAATGGACTGATGGTTAGTTTTGCTTTTTTATGTCTTGGTTTATAACTTCCTAGAAATGAATTAAAAACGGCAACCTCCGAGTTTTTTGTAAAAATATCGTCCGAGGAGCCCATTAGGAATGCAACTAGGATAAAGAAACAAGAGCCGAAAAACATGGTCGGTAACATATTTGCATCAAAATACAAGGAAATCACAAAACAGACCGCTACCTCTACGGCAGTAATCAGAAGCGCATATGTCATGTGTCGCACCATTTTTTCATCCCCTTCCTCAAACTGCTGATACCCTTACTTACGAATAAGCACGAGAAAAGTTTCAGAATACTTAGTATCATCCTATTCCGCATTTTTATCATTTAGTCCGGACAAGAACAGATCCTTACTAACTTCCAATTAATTGAAATTCAAAGTTATGAAAGCGTTTTAGTTTGTAAAAAGAAAATAAATGATATAATGGGGTGGATGATTTGTATCCATCTTTTTAAAAATAATAGATAACTTGAATGCACTTGGACAAGGGAGAGAACGTCATGGGTCAATATCGTATTGAAAAAGATTTTCTTGGAGAAAAAGAGGTTCCGGTTGATGCTTATTATGGTGTCCAAACCATTCGGGCAGTTGAAAATTTCCCGCTAACCGGTTACCGAATTCATGAGGAATTAATTATCGCACTAGCAATGGTTAAGAAAGCTGCGGCATTAGCAAACATGGATGTGAAGCATTTATATGAAGGGCTTGGCAATCCAATCGTACAAGCCGCTGATGAAATCATAAATGGAAAACTGCATGACCAATTTATCGTAGATCCAATCCAGGGTGGTGCAGGGACATCGATTAATATGAATGCAAATGAAGTCATAGCTAATCGTGCACTTGAGATACTCGGACATGAAAAAGGAAAGTATTACGAATTAAGCCCAAACAGCCATGTAAATATGTCCCAATCTACAAATGATGCGTTTCCAACAGCACTTCATATTGCTACACTCAATTTAGTTGAGAAATTGGTTAAAACGATGGAACATATGAAAGATGTTTTTCAGCAAAAAGCAACGGAATTTGATCATATTATCAAAATGGGTAGAACTCATCTTCAGGATGCCGTGCCCATTCGTCTTGGACAAGAATTCGCTGCATATGCCCGAGTTGTCGAACGCGATATAAAACGTATTCAGCAATCTCGCCAACATTTGTATGAGGTGAACATGGGGGCAACTGCCGTTGGAACGGGGCTAAATGCTTCCCCTCGTTATATTGAAAATGTCGTCAAACATTTAGCTAAAATTACTGGGCTTCCTTTAGTTGGTGCAGAACACCTCGTCGATGCCACTCAAAATATTGATGCATACGCGGAAGTTTCCGCAGCATTAAAAATAAGTATGATGAATATGTCTAAAATCGCCAATGATTTGCGGTTAATGGCATCAGGGCCGCGTGCTGGACTTGGGGAAATCATCCTACCAGCTAGACAACCGGGTTCCTCCATCATGCCAGGTAAAGTAAACCCTGTTATGCCTGAAATGATAAACCAAGTAGCATTCCAAGTGATTGGAAATGATCATACCATCTGCTTAGCTTCAGAAGCAGGTCAATTGGAGTTAAATGTAATGGAACCGGTGTTAGCATTTAATTTAATTCAATCACTGAGCATTATGAAAAATGCCTTTCATGTATTTACTGAATACTGTTTAACTGGAATCAAAGCAAATGAGGACCGTATGAAGGAGTACGTAGAAAAAAGCGTTGGTATTATTACGGCTGTAAATCCACATATCGGCTATGAAGTCGCGGCTCGTATCGCAAGAGAAGCGATAATTAATGGTAAACAAGTACGTGAACTTTGCTTGCAATATGATGTGTTAACCGAAGAAGAATTAGATCTAATATTAAACCCTTATGAAATGACAGAACCTGGGATTTCGGGAGCATCGTTGCTGGAGAGAAATTAATTAACGGACGATCACCGTCCCTTTTAATAAAGGTATCATTACTCACTAAAGTGAAGAAATGATACCTTTTTTTATTGTTATCTCTACCCAGGTGAAGAGGAAATCTGCGAGGTTGCTCGCATGGAATCCTCTTCATTGCGTTGATGAAAAGGAAAACCGCGAGAAATCCCGACTGAAATCCTCTTCATAACTCAGATGAAAAGGAAAACCGCGAGAAATCCCGACTGAAATCCTCTTCATAACTCAGATGAAAAGGAAAACCGTGAGAAATCCTGACTGAAATCCTCTTCATAACTCAGATGAAAAGGAAAACCGTGAGAAATCCTGACTGAAATCCTCTTCATAGCTCAGATGAAGGGGAAAACGGCGAAGAATCTCACCTTAAATCCCCGTCATAGCCGAGATGAAAAGGATAATGACGGAATATCTTTCACCATCCTTTATTTGAACCACAGCCTCGGATACTAAAAGTCAAAAACAAAAAAAGCCTGCCTCCCTTCTAATCCTCAGGAAACAGGTTTCATTCTCTAAATCGCCTTCACCATACCGCCGTCAACCAGGTAGGCTTGACCGGTCAGATAGGTATTCGCATCTGATACTAAAAATGTAACAAAGTTTGCGAATTCTTCAGGCGTGCCATAGCGTTTTAACGGAATGGTTTCTTTGAACATTTGCTCCACTTCTTCAATCGGCTTTCCAAGTTTTTCGGCATTTACTTGATCCAAATGTGCCACTCGGTCGGTCGCGATACGCCCCGGTGCAACCGTATTGATCAAGATATTATATGGAGCTAATTCGTCGGCTAATGTCTTTGCTAAACCGACAATTCCTAGGCGAAACGTATTAGAAAGAATCAATCCAGGAAGCGGCATCTTAATAGATGAAGATGCAATGTTGATGATTTTTCCACCATTTTTTTGCAGGTAAGGTAGTGCTCCACGGATCATTCGAATATAGCTTAATAGATTTAATTCAAAGGCCCCCTGCCACGCTTCATCATCTAACTGGTCAAATGTTCCTGCTGGAGGTCCTCCCGCATTGTTAATCAAAATATCGATTGTGCCGAACGTATCTGCAGTATGTTTAATTAAAGCCTCGATCTCTTCTTTATTGGTGATGTCTGTTTGAAGATATGACACTCTTCCCTTGTTAAAGGCTGAAAGCTCTGACTGAACAGTTTTTAATTTGTCCTCACTGCGGCTTGCAAGCATAACATTTGCGCCTTCTTTCACAAGCTGTGTTGCGATTGCTTTTCCAAGTCCTTGGCTAGATGCTACCACAATGGCCGTTTTTCCATCTAAATTCAAATCCATATGTATGTCACTCCTTTAGATTGGTTTATTCTTTAATTTTAGCTCACTTTTTTCGTTTTGTGTGGACATTTGGAAAATTATTACCTCTCCCTAAAACTAAAAAAGGGCAACTCCAACTAAAAGAGCTGCCCCTACCAATCTATTTTGATACGGAAACCCCAACTTGCCTTTCAACCCGGGGTTTTCGTTCAAATAATTCTGTTCCCAATAAAACACCAATCACAATTAAAATAAATCCAACTAACTGAATCCATTTAAAGGCTTCATTTAAAAACAGTACCGATCCGAGTAATGAAAAGAATGGCGAGAGGTTTAAGAAAATAGCCGTCTCCCCCGCACCAAGCTGCGAAATCGCAAAGTTATAGCACAGGTTTCCAATTCCGGTCGAGATGATCGCTGATGCAATGAAAACCCACCACACATAAGATGGAGCTGCACCAATTTGTTGGATGGATGGACCTTCTACTGCAAAACTTAACATGACCAAAAACCCAGCCCCCATTAATAGCGCATAACTAGTAATCGTTTTAGGGTTCAATGTATAGGATGCTTTTCGGATAAAAATGAAGCTTAGGCCTTGCGCTATGACTGATAGAAACACAAATAAATCGCCACTTGAAAGCTCCGTAAAAGAGCCACCACCAAGGACCAAGATAAAGTAAATGCCGACTATACCAAAGAGCACCCCGGATATTTTTAACAATGTCATCCTCGCCTTTAGGAAGAGTACCGCTAAAAGATTGGTGACAAGCGGTATTAGGGCTAGAATGGATGCGCCGTTTGTAGCACTTGTGTTGACCAGGCCAATGGAAAGCAAAGCTTGGTGAGCAAAAATTCCCGTAAATGCACTTAGTGCGACATAGCCGAACTCATGTAGATTCATTTTCTGGAGATCCTTCTTCATATACAAAAAGACAAAAATGACAAGACCCGCAGCTAAAATTCGTAAACCAGTAATGGTGAAGGGAGGAAAGTTTTGGACCAATATTTTTATCGCAACAATATTTAGCCCCCATGCCATCATCACAAACAACAGAATGCCGTATAAAAAATGTTTCTGCACACACATCCATCCAATCTAAGTCCATACTTAATGCCATCTATTATACTTCATTTCTATTGAAAAAAGGCTCGAAAAAACAAAATGTCCGGAAGGAGCTCAATGGAGTCTCCTACCGGACAAGTCCTTTTTTCAATAAATTTATTTCCGTCATAAAGTTTTTCATTGCCACATCTCGTGGTAAATCATGGGCAAATGCATGGATTAAATTGCGTAACAAGACCGATGTAATGATTTGCATAGCATGGAATAACTCTACCTCGTCTGAAACATTCATTTTGCTGATATTAATTCGTGAGCATAGCATTTTAAAATTTTCGTTGATTTCATGTTCGCTAATCATTCGATCAAACGTACGCTCAATTTTATGAGTCATGTTGAGCAGTGAATTTTTTAAAAATGTCAAGTTTTCATTCTCATTTAAGAACAACTCAAAAAAGTCGATAAAGGTCTGAAACAAGTCACCGTCATACTTTTCGAGCATGGTAAGAAACGCTGCCTTCTTCTCCTTTGCAAACTCCCCTAATAAAAAGAAAAAGGCATCCTCCTTGTCCTCAAAATATTGATAAAAACTGCCACGTGAGATTCCAGCTGATTTGATAATATTTGAAATCGAGGCGTCAAACAAAGGGGCACTGGAAAATTCCTTTTTAGCCGCGACAATTAACGTTTGTTTTTTATCCTCAGGTAAATTAAAAAATGTCAGTTTTGGCACTTCCACCTCTCCCTTTTTGTTTTTATTTGACTAATGATAGAAAGTCGTATGGAAGAAGGATTCGTTCGTCATTTTTATAATGCTCTTCCGCTTTTTCTGATTCTTTTAGCTTGTTCATTTCTCGCTGAAGCTTTTCCATTTTTTTATCTAATTGAGATGCAGTGATGGCTGCTTCCTTTAATTCATCCTTCATATGCTGAGGAATTTCTTTATTATATTTGTAATAAATTTTATGTTCTAAGCTTGCCCAGAAATCCATTGCGATTGTACGGATTTGAATTTCAACGAAAACATGATCCTCACGGTCGGACATGAAGATTGGGATTTGGACAATTAAATGCAAACTTTGATATCCGTTTGGCTTTGGATTCTTAATATAATCTTTACATTCAATTACAGTCACATCTTTTTGTTGTTGCAGCATTTCACTGATTTTATAAATATCTGAGATGTACGCGCATGTGATGCGAATTCCTGCAATATCACGGATGTTTTCTTTAATTGACTCAATGGTATAATCATACCCTTTGCGGTCGATTTTACTTAAAATACTTTCCGGCGACTTTAATCGCGATGAAACGTGTTCGATTGGGTTATAATCGTGAATGTATTTAAATTCCTGCTTTAAAATATTAATTTTCGTCATCATTTCTTCAAGAGCAAACTTATACGACATCATAAATCGTAATAGCTCGACCTTCATATCTTTTAACTGTTCCATTCTAATACCTACAGACATCATTCGTCTCCTTAATGAGATGTAATTGGTTTCTTTATGATTGACGCTTTGACACCTATTTTTTGCAGCCTTTTAACAAGCCTTCGTAATTTTAGTTTGTTTAGATCATTTTTCGGTTCATTCTTTAACATGGCATCGTGTCACCTCACTACTTAAATTTTAGATGACACAGTGTCACTAGTCAATTAAAAATGACACATTGTCACATTATCTTCACATAAGAAGCCTTCCCCAATTTTGAGAAAGGCCAAAGGTTTATAGTGCTGTACTTGTTTTTTCTACGACAGAATTTTTCTCTTTTAATTCAGGGTGTGCATCTCTGACAACACTTGGTCTTGCGAGGACTAACACTACCCCAATTAATACAACCGCTGAAGTAATTAAAATATATTGACCTGGCATGACATCATACAAATAACCGAAAATAATCATCCCAAGCGGCATCAATGCAACAGACATTGATTCAAGAATAGAAAACACGCGCCCTTTGAAATCATCATCAATCATTTTTTGCATCATCACTTGGATTGGTGTATTGACAACAATAACCATGGCTCCGAATGTAAACATGGCGATAAAATAGTACGCAAAAATGGACCAATAGGATAGGGAAATCATTAGGGGAATTGCCATTGCGCCCATAATAATCCCTAATCCAATAATTCCGCGCTTAGAAACAAGGAACGGGAACTTCACTTCTTTTCGAATTGAGAAGTAAATCGAGAATAACAGCATTCCAACTGCAAATGCGCCTTGTGTGAAACCAAAATGCTGAGAAGCTAACTTCAATTTTTCAATTAAAATGAAGGAGTAACCGACCTCAAATGCCCCAAATAAGAAGTTAATAATTAATGAAATCCAGATCATCGTCAGTAGAACCTGTTTTGTTTTCAAATAGCCAATGCCTGCTTTCATGCTTTGCCACATGGTTTCTTTTTGATCTTGCTCTTCCTTCGCCTTTCGTTTTGAGAATAGGTTGAAGTTCATTGTTGATTCAAGAAGAACAGCAAGTACGGAAGCGGCAATATACATTTCTAAAAATACTTCCATCGATACAGTCCCGTATAAGAGCCCGCCAACTGCGGGACTCCCAATTGCAGCAAATGACATTGAAATCTGATTAAGTGACATTGCTCTTTGGATGCGGTCCTCATCAACCAATCCTGTAACTGATGATGTAAAGGTTACACCTGTAAATGAAGTGGCGATGGATAAGACAACCGTTGTCGTGTAAATTGCTAACAGTGATAAACCATAAGTCAAACTTACAAAAAGCAATCCGACAATCGCTAACGTCGTCACGAGTTGTGAGATGATCACGATTTTTTTTCGAGAATATTTGTCTGCCGCATAACCAGCAAGCGGTGCCACAAGGGCCCTCGGCAATAAATTACAAATGAGATTCGTTGCAAAGCTTGTTGCAGAGCCTGTCAATTGAAGTATATAAAAACTTATTGCGAATGCGTAAACTTGTGCGCCGAATGAGGAAATAATTTTACTAATCGTGAATGTAAATAAATGATACGTTGCTCTTTTAAGCTTTTGTTGTTCATTCATGCAAATTCCTCCAATAACGGAAAAGTTTAATTTAATTAAACAAATCATAACACCATTATACTTTCTTTTCAACAAAAAGTTTAATATAATTAAACAAAAGTAGAAAAGTGAAAGGCGCCCGACTGAGGAACATCGACTAACTACCGCCACGTCCTGTGGCGAACGTCGATGTCAGCACTTCCTGTGCAAGTCAAGCATAAGACGAGCGCTGACAGAAGGTGCCCTTTACCTTCAGAAGCGATTGGCTTATGACCTCGAGCCGATGGCGCCTGGAACTGGACAATACAAAAAATAGGGAGAGTGCCTATTTCACATGCTTGGTGAACGCATCCGTAAATTACGCAAACAAAAGAAATTAACACTAGAAGAGCTTGCTGGAACAAAACTGACAAAGGGCATGCTGAGCCTTATTGAAAATAACAAAGCAAATCCATCCATGGAGAGCTTAACCTATATTGCAGAGAGACTTGACATTGAGTTAGCGCAGCTTTTAAATGAAGTGAATTTTGATGAATTACAAGATATATTGGACCAAGCCGAAAAGATATATATGCTTGATTCCGACGAACACCCTGAAAAATATACGAAATTGCTAACTCTCATTGAGCCATTTGTTTCCCAATTAAACCAGGGGTACGAAGCTGCTAGATTGCTGGAGCTGTACGGATACAGTTGTTATTTTGAAAAGAAAGGTAACGAGAAACAACCACTTGAACAAGCAGCAAATCTGTACGATCAAATGAATATCACAACAAAAAGAGTGAGCATTGCATCGTTTCGCTGCCTCGCCTATTTTATTGACCATGATTATGAAAAAGCATTAAAAACAATCTTACAGGAACGAACTGAAATAGAAAAAAATCATGCATATATTGATCCATTGTCAAGATTAGACCTTGATTATAATGAGGCCATTTTCTATTTTGCTGTAGGCAATACCGAAGCTGCAAAGAAAGTCATGGAAGATGCCATTTCCTTCTCCCAAAAAAATAAAATATTTTATCGTATTGATGATTTATATCGACTTGCAGCTGCTTATTCGATGATGTCGGAGAAATGGGAGCAATATGAGTATTACCTAACTAAATTGAATCAGTATGCCGATTTTTCAGATGACCAAATGGCAAAAATCACTGCAAAACTTTTTCAAATTGAATCGCTTAATGCGGTGAAGCAAAATTTTCAAGAAGCCTTAACAATGGTTAATCGGTTTTTAGATGATCCAGAATTTAACCAACAGCGTATAAGGGAATGGTTTTATCTTGAAAAAGGAAAAGCATTACAGGGACTAAAGCGTTACGAGGAAGCCATTCATTTTTTTGAAAAAGTGGCTATTCCATCCTATCATCACCATCCTTTTGACTTATCTCAATTCTATTTAAAAGAGACCTATACGGCACAATGTCTAGTTGAACTTGGAAAAATAGATGAGGCATTATTAGCAGCAAAAAAAGCATTTGAATTATTTGACCATCTGCCTGATTCTCCTTTTAAAAAATTTAGTAAGGAAACCTTTCATAAGATTAGTACGCTAAAAGGTGAAAATCATGATTGATGCCCATATTCATCTTGAACAATATAATGTAAAAAAGCTTCCAGCACTAATAGAAAAATGGCAGGAAGTTGGAGTTAATGGGGTCATTGCTGTTTCCAATGATCTCCCCTCCTCTTATCGGACGCTTGAATTAAGAGATCAATTTCCACACTTTGTCCATGCTGCTGTTGGATTTCATCCTGAACAACCGCTACCAGATGAACAAGATTTTTTAGAGTGGACGGGATTAGTACAAGCTGAAAGGGAAAAGCTTGTGGCAATCGGTGAAATTGGCCTACCACATTACAATCTTGAAAAGCTTCCCTATTCAATCGAGCATTATTTGGATTTTTTGTCTCGTTGTCTTGAAGTTGCTGTTCAACATCAGTTACCAGTAGCGCTGCATGCCGTTCACGATAAAGCAGAACTGGTTTTTGACCTACTGCAGCAAAAACAAGTTCCTACTGCACATTTCCATTGGTTGAAAGCTCCTCAGGATATCGTTAAGAAAATTGTTGATGCTGGCTATTATATTTCAGTTACACCTGAAGTTTGCTACCGCACCCGCGATCAGAAGCTTGCAAAACTGGTTCCTCTTTCACAGCTTTTAATCGAAACCGATGGTCCATGGCCATTTGAAGGTGAGTTTAAAAATCAACCCACTACTCCATTATTTTTAGAGAAAATAAGTAGTCAACTTGCCACATTGTATGGAATGAATGAACACAAATTACAGGAACAACTCGTATTAAATACGCATCATTGCTACCAGGAATTAAAAAGTACTTTAACATGAACCTACATTTTTGATATCATACTAAAAGAAAAAGCATTAAATGAAACAGGTGAATAAAATTGGAATATCAAGTTTTACTATATTACAAATACATCGAAATCGATGACCCACAAGCGTTTAGAGATGCACATTTTGAATTTTGTACTGAACTAGGATTAAAAGGTAGAATCCTTGTTGCAACAGAAGGAATAAATGGTACGGTTTCGGGTACTGTGGAGCAAACAGAAAAATACATGGAGTTTATGCGAAACGATTCCCGTTTCTCAGACATGATCTTCAAAATCGAGAAAAGTGAAGGACATGCTTTTAAAAAGATAAAAGTGAAGGTGAAGCCAGAGATTGTCAATTTGAGTCTTGAGGAGGACCTAAATCCAAATCAAATCACAGGAAAGCATCTACCTCCAAAGGACTTCCTTAAAACAATGCAACAAGAAGATGTCATTATTCTTGACGCACGTAATACGTATGAATACGATCTTGGTCATTTTAGAGGTGCGATACGCCCCGACATCGAAACCTTCCGCGAACTGCCAAAATGGGTCGAGGAAAACTTAGGTGAGTACAAGGATAAGAAAATCTTAACCTATTGTACAGGCGGCATTCGTTGTGAAAAATTTTCTGGTTTTCTTGTAAAAGAAGGTTTCAAAGATGTTTCACAGCTTGAAGGTGGCATCATCACATACGGATATGACCCAGAGGCTAAAGGTGCTTTATGGGACGGAAAATGCTATGTATTTGACGAACGAATTTCAGTACCTGTTAACCGTACTGGTGAGGAAACGATCGTTGGGAAATGCCATCACTGTGGAAAACCGGAAGAACGTTACGTGAAATGCGGAAACCCAGAGTGCAATAAGCATCTTCTTCTTTGCGAAGACTGTGAGCACGAGCATTACAGAGCCTGCAGTCAAGAATGTAAGGACCACCCACACAATCGTTATGTAAAAGAACATCAATTGGTGTGAATGAAAAACTGCTCAGATCAAAACTGAGCAGTTTTTTTGAGCTTGTTTTTCTAAGAATATATCCACCTGTTAATACGTTATTCACTTTCCAATATCTTGTATCTCTTCGGAAGAAAAAACTATTTTCCCTTGTTCTTCTTCTTTTAATTACATTTAGTAAATAATGATTAATTACTAGAGTAATAAATATAGGTAAAAAGCATCATTTTCATTAACATTTTTCTGTTTTCCGCCAAAAATTTTGCTTATATTTACCAAAAGAGGTAAATCTATATTATAATCATCATATAATGTCGAACTATTTTATATATTATAAAACTTTATTACTATTTTGGAAGGTGAGTTATGGAAATTACGAAGCACATTTTGGTTAACCTTTCATTATTAATTATTCTTTCATTTATAGGATTAATCTGGTTTGAACGAAAAAGAAACCTTACCCTTTCAAAATGGGAAGTTTACATCGGATTAGTTGTCCTAATCTTGGTTTGCTTTAAATTTTCCTATCGACCTACCCCTACACACTATTTTGACCTTCGACTGATTCCTGTTTTAATAGGAGGTCTTTATCTAGGGATTGGACCGATTTTATGCTTAACGGTCATTGTAATTAGAGGAATCTACGGCATAAACTTTGGTTTTTATGCGACGATTGCCCTTTACCTCCCTCTAGCCGTCATTTTGTGGAAATTATATCCATGGTTTTGGAAACAGCATTCAATGAAACGTGTATTGGTCTCGGTGCTTATGACATTTGTTTTATCCTTTTTCACCGCTTCAGCACTGCTAGTTTCAAAACCGAATATCAATTTTTACGATGCGTGGTTTGCATATTTAGTCATACCAGCAATTGGTTTAGGCATCCTGTCTTATATAACTGAATTTTATCGAAACAATATTCTTATGCGGCAAACGATTGTAAAATCTGAAAAACTTCATGCCGTCGAACAATTGGGTGCAGCGATTTCTCATGAAATTAGAAATCCTTTAACGGCTGCAATGGGATTTGTACAGTTGTTAATGTCAAATAGCCTCCCCCGCCACAAACAAAAGGAGTACCTATTAATTATTAAAGATGAATTAATATCCGCCGAAAGGGTTATTCAAGATTATTTGACGTTCTCAAAACCTGCGTTAGATACGGTGGAAACTCTTCAAATTAAACGGGAATTGCAACAGGTGATTTCGATTTTGAGGCCCACTGCGAATCAGCACTCCGTTGAAGTGATTACAAATTTTGCATTGATTGGCTCGATTCAAGGAGATCGTCAGAAGTTCCACCAATGTTTTATCAATGTGATGAAAAACGCCATCGAAGCAATGCCCGGTGGTGGACAACTATACATAGAAACACGATATGACAGGCAAAATGTAAGCATTATCATTCGAGATACAGGAATAGGGATGACAAAGGAACAGATTGATAGACTCGGTGAGCCCTATTATTCTACAAAAGGATCAAAAGGAACAGGTCTAGGCATGATGGTTGTCTATGGAATTGTAAAAGCAATGAAAGGAACACTTCGTGTGACAAGCACAGTTGGAGAAGGAACCGAATTTACCTTCCAATTCCCATCTGCCCTTACCTTAAGTGAGCCCCACGACTAATATGTGGGGTTTTTTAATTCACCTTCCATAACCTTTTCTTATCTCATTATATAATCTTTTAATAATATCCTTATGTAAAATTTTCCTATAGAATGAAGGTAGTAAGGGAATGGAGGAAACAGTATGGACATAAAAAATGACGTAAAAAACCAATTTGGTCGAAGCGCTGCATCTTATGTAACAAGTGAAGGTCATCGAAAAGGTGGAGATTTACAAACATTAGTATCGTTGGCAGACACCAAAGGCACGGAACTGGCTCTTGATATTGCTACTGGTGGTGGACATACTGCAAATGCCCTTGCTCCACTTGTCGGGAAGGTCATAGCATTTGACTTAACGCCTGAAATGTTAGCTGCTGCGGAAAAATTCATTAAAGGAAATGGTCATCAGAATGTTGAATTTGTTGAAGGTGATGCTGAAAATCTACCATTCTCTGATCAAACATTTGATATCGTCTCTTGCCGAATTGCACCTCACCATTTTCCTAACATTGCTAGCTTTGTGAGTGAAGTATCACGAGTATTAAAAACAGGTGGTCAGTTCTTGTTAGATGATAATGTTGCTCCTGAAAACGATGAATTTGATGAGTTTTATAATATGGTAGAAAAAAAGCGAGACTATAGTCATTTCCGTGCTTGGAAAAAGAGTGAGTGGTTCCAAATGCTTGAAAATGAAGGATTTGAAATCCAAGAACTCTATCGTTTTGAAAAGACTTTTGAATTTGAGAGCTGGTGTGACCGCATGCATTTGTCAGATTCTGAGAAATCAGAATTAACCGATTATATGCTAAACGCTTCTAGTAAAATCAAACAAAAGTTTCGGATTCAAGTGGAGAATAATACAATCATCTCCTTCCAAGGAGAAGCTGTTGTTTTAAAAGGAACAAAACTTTAGGAATAGAGTGGAGTAATTCCTCCACTCTATTCCTCATGAGGAGGCGTTCGTTTTGTTGATGAATCAAGTGACCAATCTGTTAAAAATTGAACACCCCATTATTCAAGCTCCAATGGCAGGGGGCATTTCAACTTCAGAATTAGTTGCGGCTGTTTCAAATTCCGGAGGCTTAGGTATGATTGGAGCAGGATATATGACGCCAGCTCAAATTCGCGAACAAATTAGAGAAATAAAACGCTTAACCTCAAAGCCTTTCGGAATTAATTTATTTGTTCCGAACGAATTTGACGCTAACGAAGATAAAGTCAAATCAGCTAATCAATTACTCAACCCGATACGAGAAAAATTAAATTTACCTCCAAAGCTTCATGTTGAACTTCCTTCTTTTCACGATGCACGCGAAAAATATGTTGAACAAATCAAAGTTGTGATTGAAGAAAAGGTACCTATTTGTTCTTTTACATTTGGGATTCCTTCCAAAAGTGTGGTCGCGGAATTAAAGGAACATAATATGATGTTAATCGGGACAGCTACGACTGTTAAGGAAGCAATTGAAGTTGAAAAATCAGGAATGGATATGGTGGTTGCTCAAGGTAGTGAAGCTGGCGGACATCGTGGGAGCTTTATGAATGAGGAGAAGGATAACATAGTCGGTTTAATGTCCCTTATCCCACAGATTGCTGATAACGTAAATATTCACGTTATTGCTGCTGGGGGAATAATGGATGGAAGAGGTTTTATGGCTTCCATTTACTTAGGCGCACAGGCTGTTCAAATCGGAACTGCATTTTTAACTTGTATTGAAAGTGGCGCACATCAAGTACATAAGGATGCGATCCTTCATGCTTGCGAAGACGAAACAGTAGTTACGCGTTCATTCTCGGGAAAGCCGGCACGAGGACTCATCAACCCCTTTATTTTAAGCTTGCAGGATTGTGAAAAAGATCTGCCTGAGTTTCCGGTTCAAAATTCACTTACACAGGATATCCGAAAAGCTTCAGGTTCACAAAATAACAAGGACTACATGTCCCTTTGGTCTGGACAAAGTCCACGGTTATCCAAAAATCAAAGTGCTAAAACATTAATAGAATCAATCATGTCTGAAGTGAAAAATACAATAGGAAAGCAGTGAATTTTACGTAAAATCCACTGCTCCATTTATTAGTTCTTTAAGGCATAACAATGATTAAGCGGTCCACTTCCCTTTCCAAGGTCTAGTCCCGCTTCTAAAGCTCCCGTAATATACCGTTTTGCCTCTTGAATACTTGATTTTATATTCAAGCCGCTTGCTAAATTACAAGCGATAGCTGAGGATAGCGTACATCCTGTGCCATGGGAATTTGGATTATCGATACGACCTCCTGGGAACCATGTGAACTCCCCATCACTATATAAGAGATCATCTGCTGTATCCTCAAGATGCCCCCCTTTGATCAAAATCGCACCCTTATACATGTCAGATAATTTTTGAGCCGCCACCTGCATGTCTTCCTTCGAGTGAATATCCATACCACAAAGTGCTTCAGCCTCATGTATATTAGGTGTAATGATCGTAGCAAGTGGAATCAATCTCGTAATGAGCGCATCCATCGCTGATTCACTCAATAGTCTACTACCACTTGTAGAAATCATGACTGGGTCCACGACAATATTTGATGGTTGATATTCTTCTAGCTTTTCCACGATTTTATCGATAATTTCAGGTGAGGACACCATCCCTATTTTTACACTATCCGGAAAAATATCAGTCATAATGCAATCTAACTGTTGGCCAACAAATTCCGGAGTCGAATCAAGCACCCCGTATACTCCTGTTGTATTTTGAGCAGTCAGAGCCGTGATCGCACTCATTGCATACATTTTATGAGCGGTGATTGTTTTAATATCGGCTTGAATTCCTGCTCCGCCACTACAGTCAGAGCCTGCAATCGTCAATACCTTTTTCATGTCAATCTCTCCCTACCATCTCAGTTGAAAGTTTTCGTAATTCTTTTGTTGCTGCGGTGATATCAGGCTGTGCAAAAATTGCGGATACAACAGCCACTCCATCTACCCCACTACCACTCAATTCCAAGATATTGGTTTTCGTAATTCCACCGATTGCAACGATCGGAATCGAAACACTTTGGCAAATTTCTTGGACCGTTTCAAAAGTCATCGGTTTTGCATCCAACTTTGTGTTCGTTGGAAATACAGACCCAATACCAAGATAATCCGCCCCCGCTTTTTCTGCTGCAATGGCTTGTTCTACATTTTGAGCAGAAACTCCAAGAATTTTATCTGGTCCAATCATATCCCTAACTTTTTCAACCGGCATATCCTCTTGCCCTACATGCACTCCATCCGCATCACATGCTAGCGCAACCTCCACATTATCGTTAATAACAAATGGAACATGATAAAAAGCCGTTAACTTTTTTAGTTCAACTGCTTCCTGTAAAAATTCATCATACTCGAGATTTTTTTCTCTGAGTTGAAGGAAGGTAATTCCACCCACTAATGCAGCTTCTACCTGCTCGACTAAAGTCCGATTGCCTGTCCAAGCACGATCGGTTACTGCATATAAAAGCATTGCATTTTTATCGATTTTCAATGTTCATCCCACCTTGTAGTAATCTAAAGTCTAGCTTGCTCATCCAATCAATCAAGTACGTTCTAAATGATGAAGTTCCACCATTTAATTCTTCTACCTTTTGGTGTGCAAGTTCTCCGCAATATCCCATCGCACTCACCGCAGCGGCCGTACTTTTTAAAATTTCCTGAGGATTTGCACCACAATAAGCAGCGACAACGGATGTAAGCATACAACCTGTCCCTGTGATTTTTGACATCAATGGATGCCCATTTCTGATTACATAGGCTTTATCCTTATTGGCCACGATATCAATCGCACCCGTAATAGCGATAACAGCATGTGTTTGCTCACTTACCCTTTTTGCAAACTGAACCATTTCATCGAGGTTTCCTTCATTAATCACATCTTCTGCGGCGGCATCCACACCTTTTGTATACCCACTACCAGCATGAACGGTTTTTATTTCAGAAAGATTCCCTCGGATTACGGAAAACTGTACTTCGTTTAATAGGCGATAGACAGTATTAGTCCTCAGGCTAGATGCACCCGCCCCAACTGGGTCCAAAATTACGGGGTTCCCAACTTTATTAGCAGCTTTTCCTGCTAAAATCATGGATTCAATCGTACGCTCGTTTAATGTACCAATATTGATGACAAGAGCGCTACAAATATTTGTAATATCTGCCACTTCCTTAGGATCATCTGCCATAATTGGTGAACCCCCACAAGCAAGGACCATGTTTGCAACGTCATTTACCGTCACATAGTTAGTAATATTATGTACAAGCGGTGTGCTTTCCCTAACATTTGCTAAAATTTTTTCAAACATCCTTCATCCTCCTATACAAAATAAAAAATGCGGTATACCTAAAATAGATATACCGCATGAACGCACATACTTACACAAATTCCCTACGTTGGCATTATCCAAATCAGGTTACAGGGTCTAAGCTACATTTCGCTTACTCTCAGCCCACATGTGTGAGCTCCCCTACTCATATTTACTTGTCTTTATTATACCATACGAAAAAAATCTGTCATTATTTTAAAATGGGTCATTGCTTTCGTAACAACAATAGTGTACGATACATAGTATAAATTAAATACTGTATGACATATAGTAATAAAAAATGAGGTGGGTGAATGAGTAACTTATTAAACTCATTAATGACAGAGCTTAGAAGAGGAACGTTGACACTAGCGGTATTAAGTCAATTACGAACCCCTCAATATGGATATTCACTTGTTCAATTATTAGAGGGATCCGGAATTGCAATCGACCAAAGTACCTTATATCCCTTGCTACGCCGCCTTGAAAAACAAGAATTGGTGACGAGCAGTTGGGATACATCTGAAAGCAGACCCCGTAAGTACTATGTATTAAGTGAATACGGGCTCGAGATCTTTTTACAGCTAAAAAAGGAATGGATTCAAAATTCAAAAGAGCTATACAGCCTTTTAGAGGGAGAGGAAGATTATGAATCTGATTGATATCTACATTCAGGAGGTTACAAGACGGCTTCCTGAAAAAATGCGTGCCGATATCGCACTTGAACTACGGTCGACCATTGAGGATATGTTGCCTGATGATTATATCGAAGAGGATGTCAAAACCGTGCTCGAAAAATTAGGAAGCCCAGCAAAATTGGCTAATAATTATCGCGACCGGCCCATGCACCTTATTGGTCCACGTTATTTCGACGTGTACGTCAACTTACTAAAAATGATTGTACCGATTGCCGCTGTAGTTGCTCTCATCTCGATATTTGCAGAATATCTTATCGGGTATCAAGGTGATGAAGCTATTATTAATTTGGTTTTAGACACAATAGGCTTCGGGATTGCGAGAATCATTGAGGTTTCGATACAAACATTCTTTTGGTTCACACTTGTGTTCGCCATAATTGAAAGAGTGGATAAAAGTAAAGATGATCAGCCACTAACCACAAGCCTACAAAAATGGACTCCAGATGATTTAAAGAAAATCGCATATATTCCTAAGAAAAAAGCGATTTCAAAACTTGAAGTATTCGGCGCTTTTTTATGGATTTCAATTTGGGTAACCACTTATTTTTATGCGAATCGACTACTAGGTGTTTATGAAGGTGGTGATGGTGGTCTCGAATTTGTAATCCCAGCTTTAAACCATGAGGTTTTGCTTTCTTTTTGGCCAATCGTTCTAGTTGTGATTGGTTTGGAAATAGCATTAGCTCTATATAAACTAATCAAAGGGCAATGGACGAATAGAATGGCAATCTACAATACACTCTTGCAAGTATTTTCGAACATTGTATTCATCATAATCTTCTTAAAACCTACTATCTTAAATCAAGATTTTGTCTTGTATATGACAGATTTATTTGGCATCGATGGTTTTGACTTTAAAACATGGTTCATAGCTCTTGTACTTGTTTCAATCATCGTATCTGCAGCGATCAACATCTTTGACGGAATTCGCAAAGCCAACATCCACTAGGAGCCACGGGGGTCGGGGCCGCAGGGACGGTTCTCCTGGCTCCTTGTTTTATTTAACAAACTACCAATAACTCTTGTGGGATTAGTTGTCCTAATCCTTTTTCAGAATGCATATAGATGAGTAGTAGACATGGAAAAAAGGAGTTTGGTAACCTTGAATAAATTTTTGGCTGCAATTGGCATTGTTTTTATCATATTTGTGACAGGTGTAATTGAAGCAGATGATGTCTTCGAATACAAAAATGCCATTTCTGTTTCTGGACTTTCTTCTGATGAAGAAGTAACAGCAAATTCGGACGAGAAAAACGGAATCGAAGGACTAATCCCTGAATTAGAAATGCAGTTCGTTAAAACGGAAATCGTGAATGGGAATAAAGTAGAAATCTACCGGGAGTATGAGGTTTACCGAAATGAAGCAAACGAAGTGATTAAAAAGGTTCCCACAGATAATTACGAGTACTTGGAATACTGGAGATAGGAGTTTAGCCAAGCTAAACTCCTTTTTCTGAACAACTTTCTACAAATCTAGTAAAAATATGCTTTGAAATCTGATCACCTCTCACCGCCAAGCCTTCCGGATGCCACTGAACACCTAACACAAAGGAATGACCGGTGCTTTCAATGGCCTCAATTATTCCATCTGAAGCAACCCCAGAGACATCGAGTGGATGTGGCACATGGCGGACCGATTGATGGTGGTCCGTATTCACCTTAAACTCGGTAGTCCCAGTAATCGACGCTAGTAAACTACCTTCCTTCGCTTTTACAAAATGGGCAAGATGATACCTAGGAGCTTTTTGAGAATGCTGAAGCAATTGGGTCTCGTGCTGCGAATAAATATCCTGATACATATCCCCTCCAAGGGTGATATTTAAAATCTGAATCCCACGACAAATCGCAAGGATTGGCTTATCCGCGTCAAGCATCTCTTTAATAATGGCCGGTTCCAAATCATCCCGTCCAGGCGAAATCGTCCCAAGCTTTGGATGCGGCTCCTCCCCGAAGAGAAACGGATCAATGTCTCCCCCACCTGTTAAAAGTAGTCCATCTAATTTAGTAACAAGCTGTGAAACATCCTCGTCAATTCCGATTGGCAAAATAACTGGAATGCCACCGGCTTGAATGACGGCTTGAATATAATCATTTGACAGAGTATGTTTTGAATCCAACTCAACATGTGAGGTAACACCGATTATTGGTTTATTCATCTGGACTCCTCCTCATTTTCCACAATTTTGTAGTAGCGATTTGCGTTTTGCGTCGTCACTTTAAAGTATCTCATCCATATATTCAGCTAATGAATAAAGTGTGTTTCCATTCCGACCTGTAGTCGTTTTTGCCGTAACTAATGATTGTAAAATAGCTTCCTCTGTCGCATCAGCCGTTGCTAAAAACGCTTGATCCAAGTCATCTTCATGTACTGCTTCAAATTTCTGCAATGAGCCCTTGTTTTCGTGACTGATTTTATTTGCAGTTGAAAAACCAATGAAAACATCTCCACTACCATTTCCAATAAATGAACCAGTTCTGCTTAGTCCCACTGATGCACGCTTGATGATACGCTTTAATTGACGTGATGTGACGGGTAAATCGGTTGCGATTATGATCATGATTGAGCCTTTGTCGCCATCTGGACTTTTTAAGGGAAGCATAGCTTTAAGCAAGGGTCCAACATGGATTCCATTAAATCGAAACTGATCCATTTCCCCAAAATTCGAGAGCACCAATACGCCTAGAGTATACGTCCCGTGCGGGTATGTAAGAACCCGTGATGACGACCCGATTCCTCCTTTTAATCCAAAACATTTCATACCCATCCCTGCGCCAATGCTGCCCTCTTCAAAGTGGGTATCCGCAGTTTCTATAGCTTCTCTAACATGTTCTACAGTGATGGACTGTTTACGAATATTATTTAAAAACATATCATTACATTCACCGATTACAGAATTCACAGTTCCGGTGGTGTCACCAATTTCTTTATTTTGCGCTAAGCTATAGCCGATGAGATGATTTGCAGCCACCCCCACACTCAGTGTATTTGTTAGCAAAATCGGTGTTTCGATCGTCCCAAGCTCATCAATTTGAAGAGTACCCATCGTCTTACCGAACCCATTCATAGCATATGAAGCAGCAACCACTTTATTGTTAAAAATATTTTGTTCATGAGGGATGATGGCCGTAACTCCGGTTTGGATGTCTCCGTTTGAAATCGTTGAGTGACCAACTTTGACACCTTTTACATCTGTGATTTTATTGAATGGTCCCGTTGGTAAGGTACCTATTTGAATCCCATAATCTCGTAATCTCTTTTGCATGTGTGAAAAACCCTTTCCGATTTAGTATTAGTTATAAGTATAGGATAGATAAGTGAGCTTGAGTATAAAGTTGGAGATATTTGTTTTGGGGTATTGCAACATTTTGCTTAAAACTTTTCCTAATCACCAACTCCTAGCCTTATCCAAATAAACACCCCCTTCACAATCCAATAAGTTGAAATCTTCTGTAAAGGTCCATTAAAATAAAACTATCATACTTACAAATGAGGAGGGGTAACAAAATATGAAAGCGTTTGTACATTATAAAGTTCCCGGAATGGATGGAACTTCCTATTCAGATATCGAAGAAGTAGTACCAAAAGCAGGAGAAGTGAAGGTCAAACTAAAAAGCGCAGGCCTCAATCACCGTGATTTATTTGTTTTACATAGACATAAAGAAACAGAGCCACCTCTTGTAATTGGTTCAGATGGGGCTGGGGTTGTTGAAGAAGTTGGCCCTGGTGTAGACGGTATTAAGGTTGGGGATGAAGTAATCATCAACCCTTCATTAGGCTGGAAAGAAAAAAGTGATGCACCTCCTGAAGGTCACGAGATCCTTGGCTTACCTGACCACGGAACATTTGCCGAAAAAATCACACTTTCAGCGGATAATGTCGGTCCAAAGCCAGCACATTTATCATGGGATGAAGCTGGCGTATTGTCGCTTGCAGCCATGACTGCCTATCGTGCATTGTTCACTCGAGCACAATTAAAAGCAACCGATACTGTACTTTTACCAGGAATCGGCAGTGGGGCAGTTACTTTCCTCTTACTTTTTGCAAAGGCAGTTGGGGCTCGCGTCATTGTTACCTCACGCTCAGAAGCAAAGCTTAAGCGTGCACTCGAATTAGGTGCGGACGTTGCGATTGACTCTAGTAGCGACTGGAGTGAAGCACTCAATGGTGAAAAAGTCGATATTGTAGTTGAAACAGTCGGAGCAGCGACCTTCCATAAATCCCTCGGACAACTCCGAAAAGGTGGAAAAATGGTCACATTTGGGGCTTCTGCTGGTGATACGGTTGACTTCAATCTCCGTGAATTTTTCTATGGCCAGTATACGTTACTTGGCTCCACGATGGCGAGTACAGAAGAGTTCCATGAAATGCTTCAATTTGTGAATGAGCACAATATAAAACCAGTCTTGGATAAAGTGTTCCCTCTCGAAAAAACGGCAAACGCACTGAAACGAATTGATGAGGCAGAACAGTTCGGAAAAATTGCGATTAAAATTGAAGAGTAAACGAAAACTGCACCCCATTCAGAGGGTGCAGTTTTACTTATGAAAAATAAGTCGCCAGTTTCTGTTTCATTTGTTCTTTATTCTCAGCAAATTGGCGATGACGGTGCCCGTTCCCGCCTGATGTATGTGGAAAACCATATAGCACGGAATCGGGTGAAACATAGCCACTTTCCACAAGATAATCAAACACGGCGGTCACATTCACCCCCAAAGGAATGATAAGTGGATTTCGAAGACTCTTTATTTCTTCTACAAAACATTCCACCACATACTTCTTTAATAATTCCGTTTTTAACATTTTCGGTGTGGAACCACTGTAGTTTTTCCCTTTATAAAAAACAGGATATGTAATCACAGAACTCGTTTGCACGAGATGACTTGCCGCCCGAAACAGCTCACTTGTAGAGGCAATTTCTAAGTGGGAGTGCAAGCCAAGCTCGTCCAACATTTGAATTAAGTTCTTCCTCATTGGTCCTTCAAAACTCGAGTTTTTCTTGACCTGATGAAGAAGCTGTTCATCGGAAAGACCCTTATTGTTCGGATCGAGAATCGTTGAATAGGAGCGTTTCATCTGATGCATGCCTGGCGTAATTCCGACAATCATAACCTTCGCCGCTTCATTTACGTATTCAAACGGTGCATAATAGATTTCTAGGTTTTTCTTTTCGTCCTTTTCCAATAAAAACCTCTCATTTTTTAAGTCCTCTTCAGTATAGTCCACTGGCAATGACAAGATTTTATTTTTATAGGTGTCAAATTTCGAATAAGGTGCAATTGCCACTTAAATTCCCTCCTTCAAGATGTAAAAGGTATACCGAAATTGGTATACCTTAAGCTACTACGTCCCGCTCATTTTTAAATTTTTCGTATTGCTTTTCTTCCATTATTGTTTTTAACATCTGAACGACATTCCAAACATCCTCAAAGGAATTATAAAGAGGAACCGGTGCAAGTCGAATCATATTTGGAGCACGAAAGTCTGGAATGATCCCATTTTCTTTTAGCGCTTTGCAAATCCGTGCTGCTTCTTTATGCTCTAGCCCAACATGGCCTCCCCTAACGGATTCCTCACGCGGTGAACCGATCGTAAATCCCATGCCAACAAGTTCTGTATCAATTAACTTCACTAAAAAATTCGTCAATAAAAGAGATTTCGTTCGGATATGTTCAATCCCTGCCTCTGCAAACATGTCAAGTGAACCAAGGAGAGGAGCCAAACTGAGCACATGTGGTGTCCCAATTTGAAACGCACCGGCACTGTCCGCAGGGGTAAACGAATGCTCCATATCAAATTGCTTTTCTTTATTTGACCCAAACCAACCCGCAAGGCCCGGTTGTACCCCAAAATGCTTGCGATTTACATACAACCCAGCAACCGCCCCAGGTCCTCCGTTAAGATGCTTGTAATTGCACCAAAACGCAAAGTCCACATCCCATTGGGAAAAAGAATGAGGGATTGCACCGACTGAATGACAGCCATCAAACCCGATTAAAATTCCGCGTTTATGGGCTTCAACTGTTAGGCGCTCCATATCTAAGATTTGGCCACTACGATACAAGATCGATGGTAAAACCACTAAGGCAATCTCGTCCGTCATTGCATTAATGATATCCTCTTCGACCAAATAACGACCATCATGGCTTTTCACTCGAACTAATTGTTCTTCTGGGGTAAACCCGTGAATCCGCAGCTGGCTTTGAAGCGCATATATATCAGAAGGAAAATTCAATTCATCCGCTACAATCTTGGTACGTTTGCCTTTTGGCTGATAAAAAGTCGCAACTAACTGATGGAGATTAACAGTCGTTGAGCCCGTGACAATTACTTCCTCAGGAGAAGCGCCAACAAGCGGAGCGAGTAATTCACTTGCTTTTTCTGACATATAAAACCACGGCTGCCTCCCTTGTGTCCATCCATCGATCCCATTTTGCTTCCAATCTTCCAACGAATCTAGCAATGATTGTTCCGCACGCTTCGATAATAAGCCAAGCGAGTTTCCATCCATATAAATCGTATTTGGTTGAAGGTAAAATTCATCTCGAAACCTAGCGAGCGGATCTTCCCGATCTAATTTCCTAGCTTGCTCTAAAAACATGGATTTCCTCCTTAAAAGAAATCGTACATATAGGCATCGCGGTTCGGAATCATTTTTTCAAAAGCTTTGATATCCTGATCCGCTCCCTCAATCATTCCGGCCGCAAATAATTCAGTTGGACGCTTGTGACCAAAAAGTGCCGTTGATAATGCATTAATAGACAACTTTATTGTGCCTTCTGTTTCATTCACAACACGAACCTCACCCTCTTTTACAAGGAATGTTTTTTCATTCCAAGGTGCAAAAGGGTCTGAAATTCGAAGCCTCAATGTCTCATTTCCAGCAAATTTATATTCTTTTAAAAATGACTCCACATCGGCAATGCGAACCATAAAATAAGGTAAAATCTCTCGTTTCACTGTTTTTTGTTTCTTTAACGCAAAAAACAATGGTTCTTTTTCATACGTGATCATCTCGAGTTCAGATATCATCGAGTCATGTTGACATATAAAATTCCACAAGCCTCGACGTGCTTCAAAATTAATGGCAACAAACTCCTCAACAGTCATCTTGTTGTCCTTGGATTCATAAAGAATATATCCAATTGGTTGAGCAGATGCATCATAATAAATCGCAATATGTAAGTCGTCAACCACACTCTTCCACCATTCATCCTCACGAACAAGCATTCCAGAAAACTGTGAAGCATATTGACCATATATCCTCTTAAGTTCATCTAAATTAACATTTTCAAAAAGATACCGTTTCACCGAGCCCACTACAGGCTCAAGCATGACTAAATCAGAACGCTGAAAAAACGTTTTTAAGCGATTACTAAAAAGCTCCCACCCATATTTTCGATAAAAAGAAACATCAAATGGATGTAGCATCGATACGGTAAACCCTTGTGTCTTCATTGTCTCAAGTGCATATGTTAGCAATTCCTTCACATAGCCTCTTCTACGGTATTCAGGATATGTCGCTACGCCTGCAATTCCGCCCATTTTAAAAGACTGTTCACCTACATTTGTTGCAAGTGGAATGAGATGAAACTTAGCGGCTAACATACTATTTTCATAGATTCCATATATTTGTTGTTTTTTAAGATTCTTGAAGATAGCTTCTTGCTGTTCTTCAGATACTTTATACTGAAAGGCATACTCTGATAAACGAACGGAATCCATAAATTGATTTTCTGTAATTCTCTCGATTGCCATAACCTAACAACTCCAATATATGTAATTATTCAAAAGGATACTTATATTTACTCACAACTAACATCTGTTAGACTAAAAATATGTTTTGTTTCAAAAACGACTGTTCCTCCATTGTCCATACATGTTTCTGCTATTTGCATGTTTATTTTATGGTTATCCCTGATTTCTAGTATTCTCACAACCGCAAAAGTTACAATTAGAAGACTCCCGATAATGGCAATAAGGAGATTCCGCCTACTTTTACTCATTCCAACACCCCTCCTTAAGGGTAACACAATTACCACATTTTTCAATTTCCTAGAAAAAACTTTACGCAGATTTTGTAAACAGGTTTTTGTAGATTTTTCACTTTATCCGTTGTATGATTGTAACATTAACAATGGGGAGATGGTAAAAATGAGGAAGCAAGTAATCTTTGCCATCATTATGTTTGTAGCAATTATGTCTTTTTTAGCTACAATTGCACATTCCCATGCGTTTAAATCATCAGATATTCAAGAGAATACGGTAACGATTAGTGGAGTTTCATATGACAATCTTACTTTCAATGATGATGGTAAACTAAAGATTTCTTGGATGCTTTTTTCGATCACATCCATATTACTCGTCCTTCAAGGAATGTTAGTTAATATTAATGTGAACCCATTCATTCGAAAATTCACATGGATTACGCCCATTTTTTATCAGTCGAATTATGTGGTGAAAGCTCTTTGATTTTTTACACTTTAAAAATCAAGGAGGAGAAAAAATATGTGGTTTCGATTTATTATGATTGGATTATGTTCGTTAACGGTGACAAGCCTCTTCATTTTCCAAGGAATTGAAATAACCCAGGCATTTAAAGACTTTTTTACAAATAAATAATGAAGAAAAACGAATGTAGATTGATGTTCTACATTCGTTTTTTATTTTTATTCCGATGCCATTTTTACGGTAGTGCGATACAGAAGTTCCGTTCCAAGTGAAATATCCTCAAAAGTTGAGTATTCCTTTGGATTATGGCTAATTCCATCTTTACAACGGACAAAAATCATCCCGTAATCACATTCATAAGACATCGCTAGCGAATCGTGAAAAGGACCACTCATGAGCTCCGTTGGTTCCAATCCGATCTGTTTCATTTCATTACGCATGATCTCTTTAATCCACTCGGCGCAATAACGAGGTTCACTATTCGTGTCCTCAGTAATCGTACAAAGTAGCTGATGTTCCTCTGTAATTGCTTTAATCTTGTCACGTAATTGAGCTTCAAGTCGATGACGTCTATTTATGTCAATATCTCTCAAATCCACCGTAAAGCTTACTTTTTCAGGAATGATGTTTCGTGAATCTGGGAAAACTCGTAAGCTTCCAACGGTACCAACAGTTGGAGCACCAGGTTCTTGGCTTGCAATTTCATTTAGAGCAACGATGATTTTAGCTGCACCGACGAGTGCATCCTTCCTCATTGGCATTGGAACAGACCCAGCATGCCCTGCAAAGCCCTCTAACTCAACGGTTAACCAAAGTGGACCTGAAATCCCAGATACAATTCCAATAGGTTTATCCATACTTTCTAAAACTGGTCCCTGCTCAATATGCATCTCAAGGAATGACCCAATGCTTCCTTTTGGATATTCTGATTCTTTAAACTTTGATGGATCACAACCAAACTCAATAAGAGCCTCCCTTCTTGTCACACCATCTTTATCCTTCCGTTCTAATTCCCCTTCTTCAAGCTTGCCTAGGATTCCCCTGACCCCAAATAACCCTTTATTAAAACGACATCCTTCTTCATCAGAAAAGGCAATGACCTCAATGGGTTGGTTTGGAACAATCTGATTTTCTTTCATTGTTTGAATAACCTCAAGTGCACCTAATACACCAATCGCTCCGTCAAATCGTCCACCATACGGCTGAGAATCAATATGAGACCCTAACATTAAAATGGGTTCGTTTGGATTTTTTCCTTCCCATCTGCCTATTAAGTTTCCAAAATCATCGATTCTAGCGGTTAAGCCTGCTTCCTCCATCCAACCTTTCACCGTTTCGACGGCTTGACGGTCCTCCTTAGAAAGTGTAAGGCGGCACACTCCTGTTTCACCGATTTTCCCTATTTTCGATAACGCTGTTATTCTTTCTTCAAGCCGTTCCTTATTAATGGTTAGTGTTTGGACATTCATAGCATCAGCCTCCTATTTTAAATAGTCACAAATGGTAGATTATGTGCTTTAGCAACTCCTTCGTAAACGATCTTTCCACCAATCACATTTAGACCCTTTTGTAAGGATCTATTTTCTGCAAACGCACGCTCATAGCCTTTATTCGCAATCTGGAGAATATAAGGAACTGTTACATTCGTGAGCGCCATTGTGGATGTTCTTGGGACAGCACCAGGCATATTTCCGACTGCATAATGAACGACTCCATGTTTCGTATATGTAGGATTTGCATGTGTTGTCACATGTGTCGCTGTTTCGAATATTCCGCCCTGATCAATGGCAACATCCACAATTACTGAGCCTTCCTCCATTAAACGAACCATTTCTGCGGTCACTAGCTTTGGTGCTTTAGCACCTGGAATCAATACAGCGCCAATCACAAGGTCTGATTCAGCAACCGCTTGGCCAATCGTATAAGGATTAGACATGAGTGTCGTGATGGTATTACCAAAAATATCATCTAACTCACGTAATCTTGTTGGACTGACATCCATAATTGAAACTTGTGCACCAAGTCCTACTGCTATTTTCGCAGCGTTCATTCCAACGACGCCGCCACCGATGATGGTCACTTTCCCTCGACTTACTCCAGGAACCCCACCAAGTAGAACTCCTTTGCCTCCTTTTGTTTTTTCAAGAAATGAAGCGCCAATTTGTGTAGCCATTCGACCAGCTACCTCACTCATCGGGGTTAGTAAGGGAAGACTTCGATCCTCTAATTGGACCGTTTCATAGGCAATGGCCACAACATTCTTTTGCATCAAGGCTTGCGTTAACTCTCGATCAGCAGCTAGATGCAAATACGTAAATAGGATAAGTCCGTCATAAAAGTATTGATACTCCTCTTGAATCGGTTCTTTTACCTTTATCACCATATCGCAAGCCCATGCATCAGCAGCCGAATGGACAATGGTTGCTCCTGCTTCTATGTAGAGCTCATCAAAGAATCCTGAGTTCTTGCCCGCACCTGTTTCAATAAAAACCGCGTGATTATGTTGAACCAGTTGTGATACACCAGCAGGAGTAAGGGCTACACGATTTTCATTATTCTTAATTTCCTTAGGTACTCCAATCCTCATCCCCATCCACCTTTCTCTTTTCAAATTCTTCGGACAAATACACCCGTAATCCATGATCATAAACAAATAGATTACGAGTGTTGGTTTCATCTTTTTACAAGTCCTTTATTTCTTCCACTACAGTTCTTTGGACAAATTCTAAGTCTTCCTTTGAAATCGTAAGTGGAGGAGCAAGGGTTAGTACATTATTGTACCCTGCCACTGTAGCTCCATTTTTCCCGATAATAAGACCCTTTCTTAGGCAGCCCGCTATGACTTTATTGACTTGATCAGCGTCAAGAGGTTCTTTTGTTTGTTTGTCCTTGACTAATTCAAGCCCAATTAATAACCCTTTCCCTCTTACGTCTCCTACATATGGATGGTCCGCTAAAGCTGCTGTAAGACCTTCTTTTAATCGAAATCCAAGAACTTGTGATCGCTCAAAGAGCTTTTCGTTTTCCATAATCTCTAGATTTTTAAGGGCTAAGGCACAAGCTGCTGGGTTTCCACCGAATGTATTCACATGACGAAAATAATCATATTCCTCTGACCCTTTAAATGCTTCATAAATTTCCTTTCTAACGGCCGTTGCAGATAATGGTAGATACGCACTTGTAATGCCCTTTGCCATTGTAATAATATCTGGTTTCACCCCATAGTTCATAAATCCAAATGTTTTTCCGGTACGACCGAACCCACATATGACCTCATCCACAATTAAAAGCGCACCATGTTTTTCACATACTTCCTTTACCCCCGCCATGTACTGGTCAGGTGCAACAATGACACCCCCACCAGTAATGATTGGTTCCATGATCACTCCCGCTATCGTTTCACTAAGTTCCCACGTCATCACACGGTCAATATCTTTTACTGATTGTAATTCCGAAGCTTTTGCATCTACTTTTTCATCTGAACGATATACATCAGGTGGTGCCACATGGAGAAATCCTGGTGCGAGTGGTTCATATTTATACTTTCGCTGCGCTTGACCAGTTGCGGCAAGCGATCCCATTGAATTACCATGGTAGGCACGATAGCGTGAGATAAATTTGTAACGGGAGTGCTCCCCTTTTTGTTGATGGTATTGCCTAACTAGTTTAAAAGCTGTTTCATTCGCTTCCGAACCACTATTTGAGAAGAAGATGACATACTCGTCTCCAAGCATTTCATTAAGCTTTTCAGCTAGTTTTATCGCAGGTTCATGGCTATGTGTTAATGGATAATATGCCATTTCTTTAAGCTGTTCATGAGCAGCATCCGCAAGCTCTTTTCTTCCATACCCCACATTTACACACCAAAGCCCTGACATTGCATCGAGATACCGCTTCCCATTATGATCTATTAACCATGACCCTTCTGCTTTTTGAATCACAAGAGTTGAATTAGGATTGTATGGCTTCATCGAATGCCATACATAATCCTTATCCTTTGTTAACAGGTCTTCCCCGTGTGTAACCTTTGTCATACCGCCTTCCCTCCTTTTAATAGTCAAAACGGGATGTAATCATTTTTTTACGTGTATAGAAATTCACTCCATCCTTACCATTCACATGGAGGTCACCGTAGAAGGAATCCTTCCAACCCGAAAATGGGAAAAACGCCATTGTTGCTGGTACACCAACATTGATACCGAGCATTCCTGCTTCCGCTTCCTCTCTAAATTGTCTGGCGGCTCTTGCATCTTTTGTATAGATGGTGGCGCCATTTCCAAAACGTGACTTTCGAATATAGTCAAGACCTTCATCTAAATCCTTAGCACGTAACAGACTTAGAACTGGTGCAAAGATTTCCTCTTTGGCAATCGTCATATCTGGAGTTACATGGTCAAAAATGGTTGGCCCCAAAAAGTTTCCGTCTGGCATCTCATCCATTTCTTTTCTTCCATCCCTTATAAGTTCGGCACCTTCCTCAAGTCCTTTTTCCACGTAGCCCAGAACTTTTTTCAGGTGTGACTCGCGAATAACAGGTGTTAGTAGCACCTCATCATCCATTCCATTTCCAATCGTCAGCTGATCTGCAGCATCCTTAAGTGCAGACACAAATTTTTCACCGTTCCCTACAACAACAACGGCACTGCAAGCCATGCAACGTTGTCCTGCACTTCCAAATGTCGAGCTGATAATATTAGCTACCGCTTTTTCCATGTCTGCGTCCGGCATGACAATATGGTGGTTTTTCGCACCTGATAAGGCTTGAACTCGTTTGCCTTGCGCAGCTGCACGCTCATATACATATTTGGCAACAGGCTGTGAGCCTACAAATGATATGGCACTTACATTCGGATGATCTAGCAAACCATTTACAACATCATGTGCCCCATGAACAACGTTTAACACTCCATTTGGTGCCCCCGCTTCCGTAAGTAAGCGTGCAAGCTCATTCGCAAGCATAGGTGTCCGTTCAGATGGCTTTAATACAAACGTATTGCCAAGTGCAATGGCTAATGGAAACATCCACATCGGGACCATCATCGGGAAATTAAATGGGGTAATTCCACCTACTACTCCTAATGGGTAGCGGAACATTTCAGAGTCTATATCCTCCGCAATATTCGATAATGTCTCACCCATCATTAACGTAGGAGCACCTGCTGCAAATTCCACACATTCAATTCCACGTAAAACTTCACCATGTGCTTCCTTATAGGCTTTACCGTTTTCTTGGACAACCAGTCTTGCTAGCCTTTCATGATTTTCTGTTAGTAAATAGTGATATTTGTATAAGATCCTTGCCCGTTTTGGAACCGGGGTATTTTTCCAGGTTTTGAATGCTTCTCTAGCAGCTTTGACAGCGAGATCTACGTCTTCCTTTGAAGAAAGCGGCACACGTACTAATGTTTCTTTTGTTGCAGGATTCGGTACCTCAAGCGTTTCCGTTCCTAGCGCATCCACCCATTCTCCATTTATATAGTTTTTTAATACATCTGTTTCACGTTTAACTACGGTCATATTTTACATATCCTCCTTTTCGTAATCGTACGATTCCAAACCCTTACCCTATAAGCTCATTATCCTTTAAAATGAAAGTGCTTTCATTAGACATTCTGTAAAATAACTGCTTGTAATTTTTCCACATTATGAATGATACCTTTGCACTAAAAAACCCACGCAGTGGGTTATAAAATTTCCTTTTTCTCTTTTAATTGTTTGGATGATACTAAAAATTCGTATGATAAAATCATAAACTCAATCGCCAGTCGTTTTTCGTGACTCATAAAATCTGATCCTAGTAGTTTTTCAAGCTTTTGAATACGGTGATATAGTGTTTGCCTCACAATAAATAAGCGCTTTGCAGTTTCTTGTTTGGAGCCGTTACATGATAAATAGGTTTTGAGTGTTTCCATTAGCTTTCCATTATATTTTTTATCATAGGCGATGACTGGTTCTAAATATTCCAGAACGACTTCCTGTAAATCAATATGTCTATGAAGCAATGAAATAAGTCGAAAAATATGTAAATCATCATAAAAATAACTCTGTGCTGGAATAGACATCCGCTTTTGAATTCGGATTGTTTCAAATGCCGTTTGATAGCTTTTATGCACATCTGTTAACTCTTCTACAAATTTCCCAATCCCAAATACCGGAAGGACCTTAGTTTTCACACGATGTATGTCAGAGTTTAATAGCCTCTGAATTCCTTCCTGAACTCTTGCTTTCCATGTCGTAGTAGTTCGCTCATTAAGCATAATTAAAACAATCGTGTTTCTTTTTTCAGTGACAAAAAGTGTAAAGCCCCGCTGTTCAAAAATGGCCCTAGTAAACATTTTAAAATAGGTTAAATCACTTGTAGAATACTCGCCAATTGCATCTATTTTACAAATACAAACAACGGCTCCCTTGGGTTTACTTGTTGAATTCAATGCTAAATATTCATTGATTGACTCTTGGCTTTGTTCACCTTCTAACCAATCATTGATCCATTCAGTTGCTTCTACCCTTTGCTTTTCCTCGACATAAAGGTTACGAAGAAAAAGCTGAGCAAGGGCTGTTGCTGTCCGATCTAAAATCAGGTGATCAAATTCGGTTAATTCTCTATCCTCAGTGATGATCACCAATTCCGCATAGCTTTCTCCTAATAAATGGATGGTGCTTTTTGCCACATAGGTAGAATCTTCAAACTGAGACCTTATACATTCTAATAGTTTCATTCGTTTTTGTTCGGTAGCTTCTGGAATAAATAGAGATTCATTGTTATTAAAGAGGATGATTACTTGGACATGGAGGTAGCTTCTAATAAATTTTAGAATGTCAACATAATGATCGATTGTTAATAAACTTTTATTTAAGGCTTGTGAGTAACTTTCAAGGTTGGAAATCATTTGGTATTGGCGGTTAATAAGGAGTCCATGGATGTCTTGGGTAATTTCAACAAATGGTACTTCTTGTAAAAAAACAATGATTGGAAAATATGATTTATTTGCAATATCAATAATTTCTGGTGGGATCGATGGGGTATATGTTCCTATTTCAATACAGATTCCTGCTGCCTGTGAATCAATTAATTGCTCGATGACTGAGATAAATTTTTCCTTATTATCCCTCCAAGCAACTCCAGTTGAAAGAATTAATTCATTCCCATTTAAAAGATTCCTAATATTTGTTACTTCAACAACGTGGACCCATTTTACTTGTCGCCCGAGTCCTTCTTTACCGGCAATGACTTTACTGCTTTCAAAATGCCTTCGACTTAAAATATCTTCAACGGTAATAGATGATTTCAATCTACAGCTCCCCTATACTGAATTTTCAGATTAGCTTAATTATATATGATATTGAGAGTAAAAGGGACGCTTTTTCTACTTTTTTTCCAACCTCCGCGAAAAAGCCAGTATCTTTCAGGTGAACTACCCCTCCTTATCGACCTTGCGGTCTGATTGAAGAAGGGGCTTCTCGGGAACTAGATACTTTTGTTAGCTATCTATATTTACCAAGCTATGAGGGTAGTCCCTACCCCTATGGAAGATACCATTTACATGGCTAGTTTTAGCAAGTTGATACTTGCATTTATATCTCTGTCATGATGGCTGTTGCACTCTGGGCAATCCCATTCACGAAGGTTTAGATTTTTTACTTCCATGTTCTTGTACCCACAACAAGAACATAGCTGACTAGAAGCATAATTCTTAGGTGCGATTATCAAATCACGACCTTTCCAAACGGCTTTATAGTTAAGATATTCTCTGAATTTAGACCAGGATACTTCGCTGATGGCTTTTGCTAACTTATGATTCTTTTGCATATTCTTCACTTTTAAGTCCTCAATCACAATAACTTGGTTTTCGTTTGTGATTTCGTTACTGATTTTGTGAAGAAAATCATTCCGTTGGTTAGCGATTTTTTCGTGAAGTTTCGCAATTTGCAATCTAATCTTATTGCGATTGCTTGAACCCTTCTTTTTACGTGACAAAGAACGTTGCAAGAAAGCTAATCTTTTTTCAACTTTACGCAACCACTTAGGGTTTTCATATTTCTTGCCATTGGATAATATCGCAAAGTATTTTAAGCCGACATCAATACCGACCCTAGTATCAATCTTAGGAAATAGCTGTTCATTTTCTTCCACCAAAACAGAAGCAAAGTATTTGCCTGTCGGCGCTTGAGAAATGGTTACGGACTTAATCAAACCTTGGAATTGTCTGTGTTGCTTGATTCGTACCAATGTTTTTAATTTTGGTAGTTTGATATAGCCCTTTTCAACGAAGACAGTTCCCTTTTGATTATTCGTCTTGTAGCTACGATGATCGTCTTTTTTAGCTTTGAATTTTGGGAACCCCACTGATTTATCACGAAAGAAATTAGCATAAGCTTTATCTAAATTTATTTGGGCATTCGCTAGAGCAAGGCTATCTACTTCTTTTAAGAAAGGGAATTCAGCTTTATATTGCGCTGGTGTAGGAAATTTGATAGTTTTTTCTGCTTTTTCTTGTGACTCGTTGTAAGATTTTATTCTATCAGCAAGCATTTTGTTATACACGAAACGTACACATCCAAAGGTTTTCGCAAAGAATATGCGTTGTTCTTTATTCGGATAAATACGATACTTGTATGCTTTCAACATTGCCTACACCCCCTTTTGTCCTTGAGTTTCAATATACTGTTTTAATACTTCTAATGGTGCACCACCAACTGTTAGCAGGCAATAGCTTTGTGACCAGAAGTATTCTTTCCATAGTTTTTGTCTGATTTCAGGGAATTCGTTTTTGATTTTTCGTGAACTGGCACTCTTATAGGCGTTGATGAACTTAGATAGTTCTGTATTGGGTTTAGCTGTAAGGAGAACGTGAACATGGTCCATATCATGATTCCATTCTGTTACGGTGATATGATACTTTTCCCCAATATCTTCAAATATGGTTTTCAATCTAGTTGAGATAGTATCGTCAATGACTTTTCTTCGGTATTTTACAACCATAATAAGGTGGTAGTTAAGCTTGAATACTGAATGATTATTTGTGTCTAGTTTCACTGTATCACCTCTTTATTTCAGTAAACGACTGAATAACAAGAAGTGCATACAATAATCCTTTAGGCTATCGCCTATCCGACATTCATCCCCTCCCTACTCATTGGGCTTCTCCCTTCACATTCCTTGAGGAAGGGGAATTCTGTCGGATTACGTTAAAGACACTGGCTTTTTCCTGTTAATCTGGATACAGACTCTTAAGCACCTTCCTGTTGTTGCTTAATTAGCATTACCGCAAAATACTTTCGCCCTTCTGGTGTAATAATGTGGAGGGTTTCTTTTTGACCGTTATTCTCAAAATCTACGAATGCCCCACTAAGATTTTCAATTACACTCGTCATTTTATAGCCTTTTTGAAGTAAAAAATCAATTTTGTCTCTCTCTTGTAAAAAGATTTGGTATTCTGACATGTATGGACACTCCTTTGTATCACAATTACTCTTTTATTGTGCAGTTGTTTTCTGATCTAACTCAACCTCATACATATTGACTTCTTCCTCGGCTTCGCCTCCTCCAGGTAAGACCCAATTTAACAGAACCCCTAAAATAGCTGCCAGAGCCATCCCATGAATTTCAAAGTTTGCTGTAAACTTCATGATAGCTCCACCAATCCCAACAACTAAGATGACGGATGAAATAATCAGGTTTCGCTTATCGTCTAAATCTACTTTACTATCAACGAGCATCCTCAATCCCGAAGCAGCAATGATCCCGAATAATAAAAGGGAAATTCCACCCATTACGGCTGTTGGTATTGAACTAATAAGTGCTGTGATTTTTCCGATAAACCCAAACAGGATTGCAAAAACAGCAGCCCCTCCGATAACAAAAACGCTAAATACTCTTGTAATCGCTAACACACCAATATTTTCGCCGTACGTCGTATTCGGTGGACCACCCATTAAAGCAGCAAGCATAGTGGCAATACCATCTCCCATAATCGAACGATGTAAACCAGGTCGTTGAATCAAATCTTTACTAACAACCTTACTTAATACCATTTGATGCCCAATATGTTCAGATAATGTAACAATTGAAACTGGTACCATTAACGCAATGATACTTAAAGTGACTGTAGGGGAATAATGAACAAAGGGAAATAGGAAATCTGGCATTTCAAAAATGTTAGCAGACTTAACACCTGATAAATCAACTAATCCAACAATGGCAGCAAAAATATATCCACCTACTATTCCAATTAAGACAGGAATTAGATTTAAAAAACCTCTTAGGAAAATGGAGCTTAAAATCACGATAAGCAAAGTCACTAATGCAACGGAAAAATGAAGAAGACTATACTCGCCATTAGCGTTATTCATTGCCATACCGACTGCTGTTGGTGCAAGGCTAAGTCCGATTACTATGATAACGGGGCCAACAACAACTGGAGGAAGTAATTTAACCAGCCATTTATGGCCCGTGGCTTTAATAATTAGAGCAACAATCCCGTATACGAGACCTGCTAAAAAACTTCCAATCATTGCTGCACCTGGACCATCTGCTGCGGTTGCGGCTATGATTGGTGCGATAAATGCAAATGACGACCCAACATAGGCAGGTACTTGCCCTTTCGTAATAATAAGAAAAGTCAATGTACCGATTCCACTTGAAATAAGGGCTACACCTGGGGATAACCCAACAAGATACGGTACTAAGATTGTTGCTCCGAACATCGCAAACAAGTGCTGAATGCTTAATACTAAAAACTTCCCTGGAGGTGGTGTCTCATTTATCCCTAAAACAACCTTTTTTGAATCTGTACTGCTCATTCCTATTCCCCCTTTACTTTTGAATTACTAAAATGGCTAAATTCCTAATTCTAAAGGCCTCATAAAATAACCTTTTTATTAAATAAACATTCCTTCTCTTTTTTCAAATATTCAGAAATATTTAGTTGCAATTGACACCTCTTTTTCTTTTCTTAAACAAGGAAGGAGCATCCACTCCCTCCTTTCACTTACATTACACTGTGGCTGTTTTATCCTTTGCTATTTCATAATTTTCACCGTATTTTGCACGTTTAATGAATTGACCTGCACCTAGTTTTCCAACAAATTGCTTATCACGAACAACAAACTCTCCTCTAGAAAGGACAGATACTGGTTCTCCAGTAAATTTCATGCCCTCAAATGCACTGTAATCGACTGCCATATGGTGTGTTTCAGCAGAAATGGTTCGCTCAATCGTTGGATCAAAAATCACAATATCTGCATCCGCTCCAACGGCAATTGTACCCTTCTTTGGATATAGTCCAAATAATTTTGCAACTCTTGTAGAAGTTAAGTCTACAAACTGATTTAATGTAATTCTTCCTTTTTTGACACCTTCTGAGAATAGAACCGTTAAGCGTTCTTCAATCATAGGTCCGCCGTTAGGAATTTTCGAGAAATCACCTAAACCAAGCTCCTTTTGACCTTTAAAATCAAACGAACATTGATCTGAACCAAATGTCTGAAGCTGCCCTGTTCTAAGTGCATTCCATAGTACATCTTGATTCCATTTTTCACGTAATGGTGGGGACCAGACGTATTTCGCTCCTTCGAAGTTTGGCTTTTCTAGATACGATTGATCGAGAACTAAATATTGTGGACATGTTTCTCCCCACACATCAAAGCCTTTCTCTCTCGCTTCAGTAATAGCTTTTACAGCGTCTGCACATGTAACATGAACGACGTAAAGCTGAGAATTCGCAAGACCTGCAAAGGTTGCTGCTCTTTCAGTAGCCTCTCCTTCAATCTCTTGTGGCCTTGTTAATGCATGATAGATTGGTTCTGTTTTTCCTTCGCTGAGAGCCTTTTTCACAAGATAGTCGATGACATCTCCATTTTCAGCGTGAACCATGACGAGTGCACCTAATTCTTTAGCAGCAAGTAGTGTTTTAAATAAGGTTTCATCATCTGCCTGAAGGACATTTTTATAGGCCATAAATACTTTGAAGGATGTGATCCCTTCATTTTCAATCACGGATGGAAGTTCATTTAATACCGCATCATTTACTTCTCCAATTGAAAGGTGAAAGCCATAGTCAATCACTGCTTTGCCCTTTGACTTCCCGTGCCATGTATCAATCGCGTCTTTTAATGGCTCACCTTTATTGGACAAGCAAAAATCAATAACTGTCGTTGTTCCACCAAAAGCAGCGGCAATTGTTCCTGTTTCAAAATCATCCTTTGTGACTGTACCTCCAAAGGGCATTTCTAGATGGGTATGAGGATCGATTCCACCTGGAAATACATAACATCCATTAGCATCAATTACTTCCGCACCTTCTGTCGAAAGATTCATCCCGATTTGGTTGATCACACTATTTTCCACAAGAATTTCTGCTTGATACGTATCTGTTGCTGTTACAATGGTTCCATTTTTAATAACCTTCTTCATCATAACCCTCCCCTAGAAATTACTTAACTGAGTCTACTTTACAACTAACCGCACCAAGAGCTGCCTGGCGCTCATTCCATGTCATTGGAGGTAACCCGCTTGGGACTTCAACCATATCAATCGCCCCGTCAACCGGACATACGATTGAACATAGGTTACAGCCGACACAGTCTTCCTCTCTTACCTTAAGGATGTTGTAGCCATTTCCGTCCTTAAGCATATCGATACATTGATGTGACGTATCTTCGCATGCAATATGACACTTATTACAATTTATACAAATATCGTTATTGATACGAGCAACTATTTTATAGTTGAGGTCAAGTTCACCCCAGTCTGAATACTTCGGAACTGTTTTTCCAACAATATCCATGACAGAAGCAATCCCTTTTTGATCGAGATAGTTATCCAACCCTTCAATCATGTCTTCTACAATTCTAAAACCATGATGCATAGCAGCCGTACAAACCTGAACTCCAGAGGCACCCATTAGCATATATTCAACCGCATCCTGCCAAGTTGAAATTCCACCAATACCAGAAATCGGGATATTGATATGTGGACTTCTAGCACATTCAGCAACCATATTAAGCGCAATCGGCTTTACAGCTGGTCCACAATACCCACCATGCGCTCCTTTTCCTGCAACATGTGGAATTGTGTTCCACGTATCCAAATCAACGCCTGCTAAACTATTAATCGTGTTGATCATGCTAATCGCATCAGCACCACCCCGGGTAGCAGCCTCCGCAGTAGCCGTGATGTCCGTAATATTTGGCGTTAGCTTAACAATGACAGGTGTTTGTGCTACTTCTTTAACCCAATAGGTTTGTTGTTCTACAAGTGAAGGGACCTGACCAGATGCCGAGCCCATTCCTCTTTCAGCCATGCCATGTGGACAGCCAAAGTTAAGCTCTAATCCATCTACGCCCACTTCTTCTACTCTTTTTACGATTTCATGCCATTTATCTTGTTTTGGTTCAACCATTAATGAAGCAATGATCGTATGATTTGGAAATAGCTTCTTTGTTTCTTTGATCTCTTTTAAGTTGACCTCAATTGGTCGATCTGAAATTAACTCAATATTATTAAAGCCTGCGACTCGATGCCCGTTGAAGCTTACTGCTCCAAATCGTGACGTAACATTTAAAATCGGGTCACCTAATGTCTTCCACACTGCTCCGCCCCATCCAGCATCAAACGCACGTTGGACTTGATAACCAGAATTTGTTGGGGGAGCAGATGCTAGCCAAAACGGATTGGGGGATTCGATCCCTGCTAGATTAATTCGTAAATCTGCCATCGATAAACCTCCTTTTGCCTTTATTTATTACGCAATTTCAGAGACTGCACCAAACATTGCCTTATGAATCGCATATGCCGCATCCTTACCTTGTTGTGCAGCAGAAACAACCATTGCCTCTCCTTGACCCTTTCCAAAAATCACATCACCACATGCAAATACTTTTTTATTGGATGTTTGGAGGGTCTCTTGATTGATTTTCACAACTCCTCCATCATGCTCAAGACCAAATTGTTCTATAAGTTCTGTATATCTTGTTTGCCCAATTGCCTTAATCACCGCATCAACCTCTAAAATGAACTCAGATCCCTCAACCGGTATAGGACGTCTTCTGCCATCCTCTCCCGGCTCACCAAGCTCCATTTTAATGCATTCGATTGCTTTTACACGTCCTTGTTCATCCCCAATGACTTTCTTAGGTGCCGTTAACCATCTAAATTCAACACCATCTTGTTTGGCAAATTCATATTCAAAATCATAGGCCGTCATTTCTTCTATCGTTCTTCGATAGAGGATTTTAACGTTTTCTGCCCCTAGCCTGACTGAGCATGTCGCACCATCTATTGCTGTATTCCCAGCACCTACTACGACAACCCTACTACCTAGAAAACGATCTGTAATTGGCTTTGTTTTTGTTTCTTTTACAAACTCAATCGCATCATAAACCCCTTCTAATTCTTCGCCATCGATGCCAAGGGAAGGAACCTTTGACATTCCAATTGCTAGAATGACAGCATCAAAGTTTTCAAGGATTTCATCTACAGAAATATCCTCACCTACTCTAGTATTGGTACGTATTTTCACATCTAAGCTTTCAACTTGCTTAACCTCCCAGAATGAAATTTCCTGTGGAAGTCTAAAGGAAACGATGCCATAGGTGTTCAAACCGCCAGCCTTCTCCTCTGCTTCAAAAATGGTAACATCATAGCCTAGTAATCCAAGTTCTCTAGCAGCTGAAAGCCCTGCAGGACCACCTCCGACAATGGCAACCATTTTTCCGTTTTTCTTTCCTGGTTCAAAAAGTACCTGTTCATTTCGGATAGCCCAGTCCGTTGCATATCTTTGTAAATCACCAATCATGATTGGTTTGGTGGAATGATTTAAGACACAAGCCCCCTCACAAAGCTCCTCTGTAGGGCAAACACGGGCACAACTTGCACCTAAAGGGTTGGATGTCATAATGGTTTTTGCTGATCCTTTTAAATTTCCAGAAGCGATTTTTTTAATAAAGGTAGGAATGTCGATTCCAGTAGGGCATGCAGTTATACAGGGGGCATCATAGCAATATAGGCAGCGATTGGATTCTTCAATTGCTTCACGGTTCGTTAGACCAGGGGTCACTTCATTAAAATTCAATTTTAAATCCTGATACGAAATTCTTCCGTTTGAATGGCTCATAGATTTACCTCCTTCTTATAGTAAAAATTGCAAATGACAGAGGCACTTATTTGCAATTTTATAAACCTTTAAATAGAAAGCGTTTTCAAAAATTAGCACTATTTATTTCAGAATCATAAACTATTGTCCTAAAAATATGAACTTTGTGTCTATTTTACTTTCTTATAGGCATGATTGCATTATACAGAATGTTAAAAGATATAAGCTGTTTTCCACTCATAATGTAAAAAAAGAGCCATAGATTTAAATCACAACCAAGTGATTTTCAAACCTACGCTCTTTTTAAAATTTCCGCTACCCACTTATTTCATGGAACTATTTGGCATTTGCTTCCTTATAGATCAATTCATTTACTGTCAAACTATACTTATCAAAAAATTCACTCTTAAAAGAATCCCACTCACCTAGGGATTCATAGTATTTAGCCATGGTATTTTTCTTTCCAACCTTTTTGCCTCTAACCGTAAAGTCCTTTGAAGGATAGTGATGAACATCTCCATTTTTTTTCAGTTTTAAAGGTATAATCACGGAAAAATCAATACCCATTTTTTTATCACGTACAACCATCTTTTTGGTGACATTGTTTTCCTGCCTATCGATAACCTGTGTCAAACATAGAGCCCGCTCATTTTCAAACGCAAATTTGTTAGAACCCTTACTTTTAATGTTAATCATTTATCCGTCCTCCTCAGGTAGTTACCACTCTAATCATAACACATTAAAAATATTTAGCTAATTATGTAAAGAAGTTGAACTTGAAGAAATTGAAAAAAAGGATGAAATCGATTTGATTTCATCCTTTGAATAGACAGTCCGTTACTTTAGATTTTAGTTTTTACCATTACCGTTTCCATGGCCTTTGTTTCCATGGCCGTTATTGTTTCCATTGTTACCTTTATAATTGCCGTTGTTTTTGCCTGCATTTTGATTTTGGTGATTTTGCTTGTGTTCTTTAGCCTTCTTTTGTTTCTCAGCTTTTTTCTCTTGTGCTTGATGTTGTTTCTCTTGCGCTTTATGCTGAACATGTTCACGCTTTTCTTTAATTTTTTCTTGTTTCTTTTCTACTACAGGAACAGGAGCGGTTACTACAGGTTGACCCTCTGTTTCAGTTGTTTCCGTTTCTTCCACTACTGGATCTGTCGCAACTTCTTCAACTACGACTTCTTGCTTTTCAACTGGTTCTTCAGTTGGTTCTTCAATCGCCTTTTCTTCTTTATGTTTAGCTGCAAATCTTTCTGCTTTTTTCTCTAGTTTTGCAAGTTTTTTATCTAATTTTGCAAATGATTTTTGAATGTTTTTCATTAATGCTTTTTGAGCAGTTGGATTTTTAACCTTTGCTAAAGCTACAGATAATGCATCAATGTTATTTGCAAGCTTTACTTCTACTTCTGTTTTCTCAGAATCCTCAACTACAGATTCTTCTTCAACAGTCTCTTCTTGTACATCATCTTCTGCCACTACTTCTTCAACATCAGCAGTTTCTTCTTCAACTGCCTCTTCTTCAGTAACCTCTGTTTCTTCAGTTGCAGGCTCTTCAGACTCCGTTAAATTTTCTGTTGCAGCTTCCTGAGTTTCAATTGCTGTTTGAAGAAGTTCTTCAGCTTCTTCTGTTTTACCTTCAGCTAATAAAGCATTTGCTTCCGCGATGCGCTCAGCCGCAAATTCAGCTAATAATTTTGCTTCCTTATAATCATCAATAGTTACTGCAAGACGTACTTTTTCAATCATAATTTTTACAAAATAAAAGAAATCGCCAGGTACTAAAGAAGGTGCTTTTTCATCTTGAACTTCCTCTTCAGTTGCCTCTTCTTCTGCAACTTCTCCATCTTCTGTTGCCACATCTTCAGAAGTTTCATCTTCAATTACTTCTTCGTCTTCAACTACTTCTTCGGTAGCTTTTTCATCTTCAGTTACTTCTTCAGTTGCTTCTTCGCTTACGTTTTCTTCAACTACTTCTTCCTCAGTTACGACATCTTCATCCGTACCGTAATTAACTGGAATTTCTTCGACAACCGTTTCTTGTGTTCCGTCTTCGTTAGCAAATGCAGCATGTGTTGCCAATGAAAGAATAAGTGCAGATGCTACTGTACCGCTAATGATAGACTTCTTGAACTTGCGCTTTGTCATGTATTCGTTCCCCCTAATTTGAATTACATTAAAAGCATTCGACGAAAGCTGACAAGTATATGTCCGTCTGTTACTAGAAAAATAATATATGATTCATAAGTCTATTAAAATTCTAAATAATTACCAAAAGACCTAGTGCTAAGGGCACTAGGTCTTAGTTATTGCATCGTCAATTTGTAGTGGCTTTTGTTATTTTTTCAGCGATAAATTCTTCAATTAATCTTGTAGCATCTTCCACGTTTTTCACATGTAAGACAGTACTTCTGTCTTCAGATATTTGTTCAGCTGTATAGTGGTATCTTGGGTCATAGTAATATTCCAATAGTAATTTCACAGCCGAATTGAAATCTCCGGTTTCAAGATCTTTTTCAATCTGCGCTGCAATTGGAGTATGAATTCTTCTTTTGATTCGTTGGAAGGCGGACATACATTCATTCGGAAATTCCCAAGGCCGATAATCTTCTAAAATGTTTAAAACCCGTTCCTCCATTGGTAGGTCAACAAAAATATGATACCCTTGTTCTTTGATGTTTAGTAAAAAGTCTGGTAATGTTGCTCTTCCAACTCGCTTGCTTTCAGCCTCCAATAAGACATATGGAGAATTTTTTAGTTCAAGTGCACGCTCCACAAACATTAGATCAAACATCTTTTGATTATGTGGCTTTTTTCCAATCATCCCAAACACTGATCCACGGTGGTTGGCCATTCCTTCTAAATCCATGACCGGATAGCCCTTTTCTTGAAGTGCATTTAAAATTTTTGTTTTTCCAGAACCTGTATACCCATTAATCACTAAAGCCTTTGGCTTAAAATCGTTCTCAAGCATTTCTAAGTTTTCAACGACCCAAGTCCTGTACCCGCGAATTCCTCCGATCAGCCGTTTTGACTTGATTCCCATCAAATCAATAAGTGTTGCAGATGTCTTACTGCGCATTCCTCCACGCCAGCAATAAACGACCTTTTCCTCCTCAGGAAGTTTTGTAAACTCCTTGATAAAGTTCGGAAGCTTGGCAGATACGATTTCAAGTCCTTTTTCCTTTGCCGCATCAGGACTGATTTGCTTATAAACCGTCCCTATTTCAGCCCGCTCTTCATCAGTAAATATCGGGATATTTACACTGCCAGGTATATTGGATTCGGCGAATTCAGAAGGTGAGCGCACATCAACAATTGCAAGTGGCTTTTCCTTCTGCAACTCCCTTAATTCATCAACTGATATATCTTGAAACATCTTTTTTTCTTCCCTTCAAACATATCTATCTACACTATGTCCACATTTTACTCTCTCTATTATAAAACAGAAAAACTTCATCTGCTTGAAAAATGCAATTACAACATTTTTTTAGAAATGATAGAATTGATATTATACGTTGGATCGGAGGATTTTTCATGCTCATCCCATCACTTGCTAAAAAAATTATTAACGAAGTACGTAGATTAATTGATGAGGACATTATTATTGTGGATGTTTCAGGAATCATTATCGCAAGTACGGACACAAGTCGAATTGGCAGTTTTCATGAAGGTGCGCTCCTCGCTAGTCGAGACAAAAAGAAAATAATCATAACAAAAGAATTGGAAAGTCACTTAAAAGGTGTAAAGGTGGGAATTAATTTACCCATTTTGTTTAAGCGAAAAGTTGTGGGCGTACTTGGTATTACAGGAATTCCTGATCAAGTTTCTGCGTATGGAGAGCTTTTGAAAAAAATGACCGAGTTGCTAATCCAAGAGAGCTACTATGCTGAGCAAATCGAAATGGAATCCCGTGCACTTGAAACCCTTGTCTTTGATTGGGTTCAGGGAAAAGAAGAATCAGATGAATTTATTAAACGTGCGGAGCATCTAAATATTGATATCGAAAGGAAACGTCAGGTAGTTTTTGCATCTATTAAAAGTGACACAGAAGTTCCAATCAGAAAAATATCAAATCGACTCCAGCAAAGCACACTCTTAAATGAAAATGAGGTCTTTGTCAGATGGGGAAATGAACAGTTTCTCCTCCTGTTAACGGACCGGTCAAAAGAACAAATCCAAAAAGCTCTTCAAGAACTAAAAAAGGAAATAGAAGACTCCTTTTCTGTTAAGGTATCGTTTGGTATTGGTAGTGAGGATTACCTACTAAGACAATCTTTTGATGAAGCTGACCGAGCGCTTCAGGTTGCAAAACGGACGAATTCAATCCAGTTCGACGATGATTTAAAATTGGAGATGCTCATACATGAAACGAGTGGTAACGTACAAATCGAATATGTGAAGCGTACAATCGCTAAACTTCTGGGCGATTATGATTTGCTCCTAACCCTTCTTGAATATACTAAACAAAACCAGTCCATCAAAGATACTGCGGAGGCTCTTCATATTCATGTGAATACTCTTTCATACCGTTTTAATAAAATCGAAGAGAAAACCGGTTTGCACCCAAGAAATTTTGTAGATTTAACAACACTTTATCTCGGTCTCTTATTATTGGATAGATCCATAAAAATAGTCGAATAATCACACTAATATTTGTAGGTTTCTACATAGCGGATTCTTCCGCTTTTTTTTATGCTTATTATAAGTAGAAAATTTGGAGGCGATACCATGATTGATTCACAAGCAAAACAACAATTTATAAAAATTGTCGGTCCGGAAAATTATGATGATTCTAGTACAGGGCAACTCGTATACTCCTATGATGCAACCCCACAATTCCAGTCAATGCCTGATGCGGTGATTTCTCCTCGAAATAAACAGGAAATAGCGAGCATCGTCAAGGTATGCAATGAATATAAAATTCCAATTGTTCCCCGTGGCTCCGGGACAAACCTTTGTGCAGGCACTTGTCCAACCGAGGGCGGAGTAGTCCTTCTTTTTAAACATTTAAACAAGATTTTAGAAATCGATGAGGAAAATTTAACAATTACGGTCCAACCCGGAGTGATCACCCAAGAGGTAACAAATGCTGTAGAGGCAAAGGGTTTATTTTATCCACCTGACCCTGGTTCGATGAAAATATCCACAATCGGTGGCAACATCAACGAAAATTCAGGTGGATTACGCGGACTTAAATATGGTGTGACACGTGATTATGTGATGGGTCTTGAAGTCGTTCTAGCGAATGGTGAAATCATCAAAACCGGCGGAAAGCTTGCAAAGGATGTGGCTGGATATGACTTAACACGCCTTTTTGTCGGTTCAGAGGGTACACTTGGTATCATTACCGAAGCCACTCTTAAGCTTATACCTATGCCTGAAACAAAGGAAACGATTCTTGCTCTTTATCAGGATTTGGAGGCCGCTGCCAAAACTGTTTCAAAGATTATCGCCAGTAAAATCATCCCGATTACACTTGAATTCCTAGACCAGCCTACTCTTGAAGCAGTCGAGGCATTTGCACAAATCGGTCTTCCAACAGATGCGAAAGCCATTCTCCTGATTGAGCAGGGTGGTCCAGCAGAAATTGTAAAACGTGATATTGAGAGAATCATAGAAATTTGCAAAGAAGAAAACGCCGTGTCCGTAAAATCGGCACAATCCGAAGAAGAAGCCGATGCATTAAGGACAGCTAGACGTGCGGCCCTATCTGCGCTAGCACGTTTAAAACCAACCACTATTTTAGAAGATGCGACCGTTCCGCGTTCGGAAATTGCCAAGATGGTAAAAGCGATTGAAGAAATCGCGAAAAAATATCAACTCCGAATATGTACCTTTGGTCACGCAGGAGATGGAAACCTCCATCCTACTTGCTTAACAGATGTCAGAGATCGTGAAGAAATTGATCGAGTCGAAAAAGCATTTGAAGAAATTTTTGAAACAGCAATTGAACTCGGTGGAACCATCACAGGCGAACATGGCGTTGGCGTGATGAAAGCTCCCTATCTTGAGATGAAATTAGGTGCTGCAGGAATAGCTGCAATGCAAGCCATTAAAACAGGGCTTGATCCCAATAATATAATGAATCCCGGTAAAATGTTTGCAAAGGATTCTAGAAAACGTGTGGTGGTTTCAAGGTGACAACAATGAACGAACAACAAAAAATCAAAGAGGAATTTCAATCTCGGATGGATCAGAATGAATTACTGAATTGCATGCGCTGCGGGTTCTGCCTTCCAACCTGCCCAACCTATATCGAATCCGGCTTTCAGGAATCCCACTCCCCTCGCGGAAGAATCGCATTAATGAAGGCGGTTGTCGATGGACTCATTGAGCCCGATGAGGACTTTGAAAAATCGTTAAATATGTGCTTAGGCTGTCGCGCTTGTGAACCAGTTTGTCCGTCTGGCGTCAATTACGGACATCTTTTAGAGGAAGCAAGGGATATCGTTCATCAAAATAAAAAGCATTCATTACCAGTTAAGACTGTAAGAAAAACGGTCTTTGAAGGTCTCTTCCCACATCAAAATCGTATGCGAACCTTAACTGGATTACTTGGGGTCTACCAACGTTCTGGCATGCAAAAAGTCGTTCAAAAAAGTGGGCTAATGAAGTTTTTACCTGATAGCTTAGCAACGATGGAACGAGTTCTACCAGAGGTACCTACTTTAAAAGAACTCAAGAACCGACCATACCACCTTGAGCCTATAGGTGTACAAAAGAAAAAGGTTTCCTTTTTCACAGGTTGTTTGATGGATACGATGTTCATGAAAACGAATGATGCCACAATGAAATTGCTTCAATTGGCTGGCTGTGAGATTGTTATTCCAAAAACTCAGGCATGCTGTGGGGCGTTACATGGACATAGTGGAGAAAAAAATAAAGCGAAAGAACTAGCAAAACAAAATATTAGTGCGTTTGAAGAAATTGAAGCAGATTATATTATTACAAATGCCGGTGGCTGCGGTGCCTTTTTAATTGATTATGGCCATCTTCTAAAAGATGAGCCCAATTGGGCAGAACGAGCAAAAGCTTTTTCAAAAAAGCTTAAGGATATCTCGTCCGTTTTAGTAGAATTAGAGTTTCATAAAAAAGAGCTTTCCCTTCCTGCTCAGGTCATTACGTACCAAGATTCCTGCCATTTACGAAATGTAATGAAGACTGCTTATGAGCCAAGAATGTTACTTCAAGCTATTAATGGGGCCACCTATATAGAAATGAATAATGCAGATAGCTGCTGTGGGTCAGCTGGAATCTATAACATCGTGGAGTCTGAAATGTCGATGAAAATATTAGATTCAAAAATGAAAAACGTAAAAGATACACAGGCAAAAACCATTGTCACAGCCAATCCAGGCTGTTTATTGCAAATGAAACTAGGTATTGAACGTGAAGGATTATCTGATAAAATGCGTGCTATTCATATTGTTGATTTATTGCTTGAGGCAGTTGAAGGTTAAAAAACAAGAATCGTCTTTGTTTATAAGGCGATTCTTGTTAAATGATCTAATTATTTTGAGTCGTATGAGTTCTAAAAAGCATTTCTGAAACAGTTACAAATTCATATCCCTCTTTTCCCAGTTTAGTAAGGATACGATCTAATGCTCGAATCGTTTGAGTGCGGTTTCCTCCTGAATCATGAAAGAGGATAATATTTCCTGGTTTTATACCTGAAATAACTCGCTTTGTTATCGTGTTAACCCCTGGGTTTTTCCAATCTTCCGTATCTTGATGCCACGACCACAAAACAACATGATATCCATTTTCAGCAGCGGTATTAATAATCGTATCATTATAATTCCCACCAACTGGTCGAAAAAGAGTAGGGCTAAACCCAGTTATTTCCTTAAGCGCGTCGGAAGTTTGAACGATTTCATTCTCAAGTTTTTGGGCATCTCGAATGATATTTAAATGATTAAAGGTGTGATTGGCGATTTCATGTCCCTCTAATACTTCACGACGTATAATCTCAGGGTAATTATTTGCATGTTTTCCAACAACAAAAAAAGTGGCCTTTGCTTTATGTTTTGATAGCACATCTAAAATTTCTGGTGTGTATACGGGGTTTGGACCATCATCAAATGTGATCGCGACCATCTTCTCATTCGTCTTCACTTCCCATGTAATTTTCCCCGTTTTTTCATAGTCAAAGCGTTCTTTTGCCATTGCAGGAATTTGATTGATCGTCAGTAAAAGGACAATCAATAAGATGTACCTTCCCACATAAGTTCCTCCTTTTATCATCAGCCTTACTAGTTAGTTTATGGATTTTTTTCATATTTATTTAATCGCTAATCTTGATAAAAAAATGACGAGAACTGTGCTCTCGTCATTTAATGGTTGTTTTTATTTAGTATATATTTTTCCAAATAATATTTCGAGACTGACAAATACTCACGACTATAAGCTTTTAGCAATGTAATCTGCGGTGTTTTTGCAGGTAAACCCTCCACTTTTAAACCGGCGTCTCTCGCAATTTGAACGGACCGATAAAGGTGATAATCGTTCGTCACAATAATCCCAAGCTTGGCATCCTCAGGGATAAATTGTTTCGAGAATTTGATGTTTTCATATGTGCTTGTTGAGCGATCCTCGAGGAAGATTCTTGATTCAGGAATCCCTTTGTCCACTAGTTCACGCCTCATTGCCTCAGCTTCTGTAATATCCTCCCCAGGTCCCTGGCCGCCTGAAGCAATCAAAATCGTATTCTCGTTCTCCTTCGCATACACTGCAGCTGCATCGATACGATATTGCAACGCGAGTGATGGGGTTTCACTGTTGACCTTTGCCCCAAGAATAATTAAATAGTCAGCATTTTTGGGTGGTTCTGTATCGGCATACTGCGTCATTTTATAATGAATACTCCCGAAATATATAACACCTACTATAAGTAAAATTACAATTAAAAGTAGCATCATTTTCCTCTTTTTCAAAAAGTTTCAACCCCTTTAGGGTTATTCTATCATTATATCAAATGGTCAAAAAAGGAAAACTTTTTCGTTCGGGTCTTCATTCACCTTATGAAGACCTTTTCTAACCCGACTTCTCTTCATTCGAGTCTTCATTTGGAATAAATATCAAATTTCCTACACAACCATTCCTACACACCTAAAATAATGTTCGATGTAACAAAGTAAAGCTGCTTGTCCGCCACTTTTTCACCCGTAATTCGTTGCCAAATTTGCTGGTACAGGTCAATTTGTTTTTGATAGTATTTCGCAAGGTCTGGTAGCTTGGCTAGGTCCTTTGGACGGTCAGTTTTATAATCGACGATTTTCCATGCACCATTCAGCTTGTATGCAAGGTCAATAATGCCACTAACAAACAGCGTCTCAGCATTACACCCTTTTTCAACAATCTCGCTCAACGGGTCTTGAGCATCAATTTTCACCGTAAACGGAACTTCTGTTAACACATGATCTGCAATTTGAAGCTCTGCCCAAATCATCGATTGTTTAAAATGAGCAACTGCTTCAGCAACTTCATCTCTTCTTCCTAACGAAATTTCATGCTTTTGTAAACTGGAGACAATTGCTTCTTCAGCTTCTTCTCCTTTGGCAATCTTCTCAAACACCTCGTGGATCGCGGTTCCCCACGTCTGGCCTCCACCTTCCTCACGCTCAATCTCAAGCGTGAACATATCCTGTTTGTCTTCAGTTGGACTATATGTTGAAAAAGAGGGTTGCTTTCGATCTTCAATCCATCCAAGTAATCCTTGTGTGTCTTCTATGAATTCCTCACGTGTAATGATGTGCCTCTGAAGCTCCTTTTCATCATGTGTTAGCTCTAGCTTTTCAAGATCCTCAAGTCCTGGTAAACCATCAAGCAGAAGATTCCACGGATTTTTATCATTTTTTGTTTCGAATGAACTGATGATCATAGCATTCTCGGCTCTTGTTGCCGCTACATACAGAATGCGTATTTCTTCCGCAAGTAAATAGGCTTCCTCGGCATCGAGATAAGACTCCCAGTGTAGAGGCTGCGCAACAGGTTTTCTCGCGAAGCCTTGCTTTCTTTCGAACATAAAATATCCTGTCGATGATTGCTCCTCACGTCTAATATGGGACCATATTTTATTGCAGACCTCTGGCTTTTTCCCCGGATGGGCCAAGAAAACAATCGGTGCTTCCAAGCCTTTTGCTTTATGGACATTCATAATTCGCACAGCGTTTTCATCTTCCTCCAGATTGATGACCTTTGTTTTTTCTTCAATTTGCTGCTTAACATAATCGACAGCTTGATTGAAGGTTGTTGCTTCGCCTTCCTCTTTTAAACGAAGTGCTTCAAGAATTTGCAGGAGATTCGTCGCCTCCCTTTTTCCATAGCCTTTCACAAGGAACAATGGGTACAGCCCAATATCCTCGATTATTTTTTCAATGGCCACTAAAGGTGAATGTGACGTCTTCCATTTTACATATTGTTTAAGCTTTGAAAGTGCTCCTTCAAAATGCTGTTTTGTTTCGGAATTTAAATGATCGGGCGACGACGCAAAGAGGGAAAAGACTCCACCTGCCTGTCCCCATTGGAAAAGCTCTTCATCACTAATACCAAACCAAATACTTCGTAATGCTGCAACGAAAGCAATTTGATCGGTAGGATCCACAAGTGCTTCAAGAAGTCGAATAAGGTCCTGAAATTCAAGAATGGTGCCAATTTCCATTTCACCACTAACGCTAACAGGAATTCCTGCTTCCTCAAGTTTTGTCGCATACACATCGATTCCATCTTTTTGCCTTGTTAAAATCATGAATTTCCGTGGCTCGTGACCTTCATTTATTAATTTTTGAATGTGTGCTGTAATACTTTTTGCATCTTCTTCAACCGTAATTGCTTTATTTTTCGCAAATTCATCAGCTAAAACTAGCCTTTTAATCCCTGAAAAATCTGATGTACCTGCTTCTTTATGTGAAATGAGCGGACGATAGGCAGCCTGATGAACTGTCTCTTCTTCCGGCAGTTGCTCTTGAAATACTTGATTCAGTAAGCTTGTTACACGATCTACCGTTCTGAAATTCATAATAAGTTGAAGCACTTCCCCACCATGGGTTTCAATCAATTGCTTCACTAAATTGTAAATATCAATATCTGCTCGTCGGAACCGGTAAATCGCTTGCTTTGGATCCCCCACAACAAAAAGCGAGCCCGGACGCGGTTTGCACTTGGTCCACTTCCGTTCCGTGACATCCTCACCCGTTAAATAAAACATGATTTCTGCTTGAATTGGATCGGTATCCTGAAACTCATCGACAAGCAGTCTTTTGTACTTTCCTTGAAAATACGATCGTACTTCTGCATTATCCTTTAAAAGGACTGCGGTTCTCATTAACAAATCCTGAAAATTCATTAACGAGCGTTCCTGCTTTATTTTTTCATACTCCGCCAATGCCTCTTGAAATAATTCGATCACAAATGGATGGCAATATTCACGCCATCTTTCAATTAAAGGCTGGACGTGGGTCTCGAAAAAACTAGTAATTCTCTCGAGATATTCCTTTGCATCCTCTTTTGAAGTCCATTTGTATTGCGTAACCTTCAATTTTTTATCAAATAACTGAAAAATTTTGATTTTTAAAGCATCTGTTTTGTCATCGTATTTAACATGACGAAGCGCATCATCAATCGCTTCCTGGAGACTGTCAGGACCTTTTGAAATGTCCTTCGGAATGCAGCGACTTGCTTCTTTTAATAACGCGATGAAACGGCGAAATACGTCATCAAGATTTGGCTTTTCGATCACATCAGTTGCCCACGCAACATCAGGATAATTCTTCATTTCACAAAAGCGTTCCATTAAATCTTTTTCACGAAGCCCTAAATCATTCATCATTCTAGATTTTTGGGGATGATCCTGTTCGAGCTTATGCGTGTAGACTAACCATGCCGCCTCAGCAATTTTGTCATCCTCTGTATCCTCAAGTTCAGAAAAATGAACATCAATCCCTGCTTCCACTGGTCGCTCGCGCAGTAATCGTGCACAAAAAGAATGGACGGTTCCGATAAACGATTGTTCGATGTTTTGTAAGGCTTCCTCTAGCCAAAATTTCACATCTAGATCTGCTTCCTCTTTACATTTTTTCTCAAGAGCTGTTAAGAAGCGCGTTTTCAATTCATCCGCCGCTTTTTTAGTAAAAGTAATTGCGACAATCTCATCCATTTTTGCTGTCCCTGTATAGATCAGGTTCACCATTCGTTCAACTAGGCTCGTTGTTTTTCCTGAACCTGCCCCAGCTTCTACAAGGAAATTTTGATTTAGGACAGAAACAATTTTATCCCTTGCCTCTTGATCGACAATCACCTTAGTCATAAGCCCGCACCCCCTTAAAGCTTTTCAATCCCTCTGCCGATTCATCCTGTTGCTTCTGTTTTAATCCATCCTTGTCATAGGTGGACCGTCTGCAAATCTTTTTAAACTCACAAAATATACATTCATTCTCATCATCTGTCATGGTAAAGTGTCCATGCTCCACAATCGAAAGGAGCTTGTCTAAAATATCTTTTCCATTGGTTCGTGTTGTGTCCCCTTGCTCCCTCACAAAGCGTTTTCCCGCCCCTTTTCGAGTTGGAAAAAGATAAGAACTGATTTTTACTGAACCATCCTCCATCCCCATATGGGCCTCGATTGCGAGAGTGTAGAGGAGATGCTGTAGCTGTCTCCCACCTTTGTAAAATTCCTTCGTCCGATAGCCCCAACTGCTTCCCGTTTTATAATCAATAATATGAAAGGACCCGTCAGGAAGCTTGTCGACTCGGTCAATGATTCCCCTGACATGTACCGTTCCAGAAGGTAGCTCGATCACAGCTGGTGCGTCTTCCCCAAACGAATATTCAAAATACAAAGGTTCGCCATGCTCACTATTTTCCTCTTCAATTTTTAAAAAGATCTCACATGATACGATGATTTCTTCTGACTCTACTCTTTCCGTTCGTGGGTTTGGTGGTGGAACCATTTTTTTTACTTCATTCAGCCTTTCGCTCGCTATCTTTGTTAAAAGGTCAATATGCTTTGTGTAGGAAGGCTTGTCGGGACGTTCTTTCATTTCTTGATAAAATTTCTCGAATATTTCATGCAGCAAGGTTCCCCTTGTTTTGGCATCTAACCATTTTGTCGGGTCATAGGTAATGTCTTCAATTACTTTTAACCGCAACACATTTTCTAAAAAATAGGCATAAGGGCATTTTGCGATTTTCTCGAGTTTCCCAGCCGAAATAGTGATTTCTGGATTTTTGCGAGGATCAAACCCTGTGGTATCACTTTCAATTTTACCTTCGTACACAGTAAAAGCTGGTTCCTGCCTCATTTTTTCAGCATGTAGCCCTCTCGTAATATTCGAAAAATCCGCTAAAAATCGTTCATCAAGCTGGATGGTTTGAGAGTTTGTGATTTTCTCATACCACCAATCTTCATTTTCAAGTGGATGGTTTTGGTTTACTGTCGGTACATTCTCTTGAAGAGTCTTAAAATCTGCAAAAAAATCTCCTGTTTGAATTCGATAGCATTGTAAAAATAAATACGAAGGTGATATATTTCGATTTTCATTTATGTCGAACCTACAGAAACTAATGGTTATGTCATTTTTCGCTGCTGAAGCAAAAAGCTGCAACATGGAATAAAGGTCGTTTTTGAGTCTTTCTTTTTCCAACGGTAAAAATCGTCCTAGTTTTTCTCTTTCAGTATCAAGTAGAAGTGGGTCCTCCCCTACCTTCCCTGGAAACCGCTTGTTGTCCATCCCAACAATAAACAAATGCTCACGATTCAAATAAAGTCCGTTTTTATAAGAAGAGAAGTGAAGAAATCCAGGCTTAGGACGTGAATGACCAATACGAATGGAGAGGAAATCCTCCTCGAATTTTTGGTGGGCATTAGCTACAGATTCATTGGCATATGGTAGCAAATCCTCAATTCGCTCAAGTAATGCATCTTTCGCCACTTGGTCAAATGCTGAAGAAACCTTGCATTGGTTCTGCAGAAAATAGTTGGCCGTTTTTAACAAGTCCCGATAAATGATCGTATCGTTGTTTTCGGCAGTTTGCATATGGTTGAAGGTAGTCGCAAACCATTTTAACATCCATTCATAATCACGGATTCGGTTCTCTGACACAGACGATTCTTTCAGTTTAGTTTTGATTTGAGTAAGATAGCGCTCTTTTCCCCAGCCGATGTCAGCACCACGTAGTAGCGTTGCCCATGTTCTTTTTGAAGGTGGATCATCCCCTAAGTCGAGCACGTCTTCCTGAAGAAGCTTTAAAAAAGCCTGGACACTATAATAATCCTTCATCCAAGCTAAGATTCCAGCCACCATCTTTCCTGGTCTCGTAAACCCAATCGGTACCCCCTCACTAAAGGTGACCGGAATTTGTAACCGCTCGGCTATGTGGTACATAGCGGTTACATATTGGGCGCTTGACGTGTGAAAAATGGCTGCCTCATCAAAGCGAATACCTCTTTCTTTGATTCGGTAGATGACCTCTTTTAGCTCCATTTCCTCTGTCTTGGCTGAAAAAAGCGACAGAGTTGGCATAGTTGTTGGTGAATTCTCCACATCAAATAAATAGCTTAAAGGTGTTTCTTCTCCAAATACGACTTTTGAAAATGGTGTACTCTCAGGTATAGCAATACCGCGGACTGCTTCCATTGGTAAATAAAAATAGGTTGTTGGAAGGGCCGTTTTTAAAAATTCCACCTGTTCAAAAGCTAACTTTAGGTTGCTTTGAAGAATGAAGATCTGATTTCGAGAATCATATTTTCCTAGTGCATTTCGATAAAGGTCCGCCTCATCTACCAGTTTATGTGTATGAAGAAACTGTTCGTAAGCCTCTAAAATAAGTTTCAGATCGTCGCCTTTTTTGGGTGAGACGAATGGTTCGATTGAAACTGTGCTGCTTTTGAATCCTGCCAGACGAAGTTGGTTTATTGTTTGATACATGCTTTTGCTTAAGGTTGGTGTGATTTCGAGCTCATGAAAATAATTGAGGTTATGCTTAAGTTCTGTTAATAGGGTGTGCACAAAATGAGCTCCAAGTGTGTCGCTCATAAGTTGATTTTGTTGGTTCGAGGTTGAATCAAGGGCAAGGTCCCTGATTGTTTTGATTTTTATGTTTAAGGCATGATTGTTTTGCTGAGTGAACTGTCTTAAAATTTGCTCGCCTACCATATATGAATCGACAATTAAGATTTTTTCGTTTAAGAAATGCTGGTTACATATGGTTTCGAGGTGTTTAATGAGAACTTCCACTGGTTTCACTCTCCTATTTGGGGAATTTGGGTGTAATGTTATGTCTTTTTTGTTTCTTATCGGCGTTATTTTTGTTCTATCGATTTTATTTTAATTCTATCGACGTTAATTCTTTTCTATCGACGTTAGCAGCCGTTCTATCGATTTTAGCCATTTTCGACAAAACAAAAGGACGTCCAAATATACATCCAGACATCCTTGTTGTTTTATCCTAGTATTTCTCTTATCTTTTTAATAGTATTCCCATTTATTGGTTCGCTAAACTTCCCATTTATACGAACAGCCGATCCAAAATGGTATTCGGTTGCGTGTAGTTTTTGGTGAATCTCTACAATGTTATTATGAGACAGTCCAGATCCTGGCATAATGACTGGTGATGGCTTTTCACGAGAGAGCGCCAACATTGCCTTGAGATTTTCCACACCCTCTAATGCCTTCTGGGCACCTCCAGAGGTTAGCACCGCTTGAATTGAATCACTGTATTTTTGAAGGGTTTTATAGGCTGCAATAATATCCTTCGCTTCATCAATCGCACGGTGGAAGGTTATCTTCATTCCATCCGCAGCATCAATCACTTTTTGAAGAAACGCTTCATCTATTTCTCCAGTTTCAGTTAAAGAACCAAACACAATTCCGGTTGCGCCAAGTTCCTTACACACTTTAACATCCTCTAAAATAACCCGCTTGTCATCTTCTGAATATGTAAATGAATATCCGTGAGGACGGACCATGACATGGACGGGAATAGTGACGGCCTGAACAACATCCTTAATGATGCCATTAGAAGGTGTCAAACCTCCTTCCGTCATCGCGGTCACTAACTCTAAACGGTTCGCGCCGTGTTCTTCTGCTAACTTTGCATCCTCTGCATGCTGGACAATAATTTCTATTAACATCGATGTTTACCTACTTTCATTAGACCATGGGGACGGTTCTTGTGGTCCCTAACTGGGAACCACAAGAACCGCCCCTCTGGTAACTATTTAATCATCTTGTAAATATAATAACCCATTGGTCCAAAAATAGACAGGAGTAGCCCAATCATATACCACATACCTAACCCTTCATTACCTTGTGCGACATTGACCATTTCCCACGTGCCTATCGCAAAAAAGAGAGTTAGCCAAAAATTCATCGTGATGAGCATTTTTCGAGAGATTCTATACATCTTTTCCGCATTTTCTGGAGTTATCTTTACAGGGTAATTATGAATATGTGGAAACTTACTTAATATAAACATCATTTTAAATAATAAGGTTGCAATAATCGGTAGAATGAGGACACTCGCTTTTCCTCCCCACTTATCAGGCTCCCCCATGATATTAAAATGAGTCGGTACCCGATCTGGAATCTCGCTCCAATTCAAGATGATAAACCCATACATTCCAAGTAAAAATAGGATCGAAAGCAACTCTATTGTTTTTTCAAATAAAGTTTTCGGCAGCTTTAATTCTGGTTTTTTAGACATAAAAACCACTCCTTCTTCATACCTGTTTATACGAAAAAGGAGTGGTAAGGGTTTCATTTTACGAAAGAAATTTTAGCAATTTGTCCAATGTCGTTTCCTCAAAATCTTTAACGGCAGTTAAATAGGGTAAGGTCATTTCTTCTGTTAGATCATCCCAGTTTAGAACTAGTGGGATTGACCCTGTAATGGTGCCGTCTTCTAAAATAATCGTATCCAGAAAGTCTAATAGCTGATCGCGATCGATAATCGCTTCACCAGTGCCATGATCTGTTAATTCAATTTCTCCTGAAATCGAAGTCCCTTGGATGTGAAAGGTAACCTCATTTGGAACAGGAGAACCCACCCCATTGTATGTAAGTTTAAGAATGTCTGGAGGCGTCTCACTCATTTCACTATAATTCACATACTGTAGTTGAGCGGACCATGTATTAATCGTTTCTGGAGTCTCAACTGGTTTAAACACAACCATTTCATACCATTGCAACTCTTCCTTATTACACCCAGCAAGCAACATCATGATGAGAACAAACGGTATAATCCTTAACAGTTTCAACTTCTCATCCCTCCTTTGGGACCACGGGGACGGTTCCTGCGGTCCCACATTTACATTTATTTCCTTAAGGAGCCAGAAGAGCCGTCCCTTTGGCAACCTACCCACGAGGAGCCAAGAGAACCGTCCCTTTGGTCCCTTATTTCTTTCCGAATTGCATTCTCACGCCTGCTATTTTGGTGAGGATGAGGTAGGCAATGATACTGAATCCAAGTCCTCCTAGGTGATAGGATAAGAGGCTTGGGGGTTCATTGTACCTATTTGACGAGCCAAATACCATTCCACCAAATAGGTAGAAACAGATAAACACACCTACTTTTAGGTATGGCAGCATATTTTCATAAGCCAAAATTTTACCGTTGTTTTCACTTTTTATTCGAGTGGATAATCGCTTAAGCAAATATAACGAGACAATGGTTACAAGAATCGGAATGATGATGACTGATAGCCCACCTAAAAATGTGGTCTGTTTCCAAATAAAAATTTCATTTATTCCATGTTCAAAGTCCAATAATTGTAATGGAAATGAAAGATTCTCGATATAAATACCAAACTTTGGGACTCCACCGTATTCTCTTATGAAAAAGTCACCTGTAATTGCTCTATAGTGAGTAGAAATTCCTTGCATCACTAAGTTATATAGTCCGTATGGCAAGAATAGAAAGATCAAACTAAAGGCAAATTGTGAAACAAAACTTGCTCCAATTAAGCCAATGAACAAACTAAACGTAAAGACCCCGATAAGAGTGGCAAGAGCAATCACAAAATAATACCCGAGTGCCGCTATTGGAAGATATTCATTCATCACAGAATTGCCGAGTACAAACATTGAGATTAACACACTTACTGCCACTGCTAGTGTCAGATGAAATACGCCAAATATCCACTTGGAGAAAAAGATATCACTTCTCTTGTAAGGTAATGCTAGTGTAAAATCAAAGCTTTGATTTGTTCGTTCTAATCCAATTAAAGCTGTGGCCAAGAGTATGGATGCAAGAACTTGAAACAATCCTACCTCCAAGAAATTCCCAAAATAAAATGTGTATGGCTCTGAATTTCCCCATTCATCCCAGTGTAAAAGTGAATTCTCTTCGATACTTAAAAAGTTATTCAGTTTATATGGAAAGTAAAGACAAACCAACCAAAGCCCCCACACCACAAACTTTGATTGCTTATAATTCTTTAGCCAAAGTGCCTTGTTAAACAATGTCATCCCCTCCTAATGCAGACACAAACATGTCTTCAAGTGACATGGGTAATTCCTCTACTAGCAATGGTTGCTCCTCTTTTAAACGTGATACTACTTCTTCTGTATTTCCTTTTATTAAAAGCGTGTTTACCCGACCAATTTGAGATAAGACTTCAATATTTGAAAGTTGCTTGATTTCTTCAGGAATTCCATTTTCTTTGAATACCACCTGAATCTTTTTATAATGGAGTCTTGCATCCTCCATTGTGACGATCGATTCGACCTCGCCATCCTTTAGCATGATGATGGTATCTGCGATTTTTTCGAGTTCATCTAAATGATGACTAGAAATCAGAAGCGAGATCTTTGATTCTGACACTTCCTCTAATAAAAACTGGAGAATTCTCCTTTTTACAATCGCATCTAGCCCATTTGTTGGTTCATCTAATATAATCAGTTTTGCTCTTGTTGAAATAGCCAAAATGATAAATAATAAAGCCTTCATCCCACGTGAAAAGGTACGTATTTTTCTCTTTTCTGGAAGGTTGAAGCGTTGTAAAAGCTGATAAAAATAAGGTTTATCGAAATTCACATAAATCGCTTCATATAGAGTGACAAGCTCTTTGATACTGTAGCCATTAAATGTGGTATTTGAATCAGGAACAAACACCATTTCCCCTTTCACCTCAGGGTTTGTCACGATGTTTTTCCCTTGAAACACAACCTCCCCTTGATCCGCATCTAAAATGCCAACGAGGCTTCTTAATAATGTTGTTTTTCCGACTCCATTTCGACCGACCAAGCCGACAATTGATCCTTCGCCAATTGAAAAAGAAATATCATGTAAGACTTTTTCTCCTTCAATGCTTTTTGAAAGATTTTGTACATTAAGCATTGCTATCCTTCCCTCCTAACTCCTCTACATACTTTTCAATCCACTCAACAAATGTTTCTTTATTTATCCCGAGATAAGAAGCTTCTACGAGTAAATGCTTTAATGTTTGTTTGATTTCTTCCACTTTTTCATCATCCACTTTCTTTGGAAGCTGTTCGGAAACAAATGTACCCTTTCCCCTTCGTGTTTCGATAATTCCTTGTCGTTCAAGCTCTTGATAGGCTTTGCTGACGGTGTTTGGGTTAACAAGTAAAGTTGAAGAAAGCTCGCGAACACTTAATAATTTTTCATCCGGCTGAAGGACTCCTTTTAAAATGAGCTCCTTGACTTGGTTTACAATTTGTTCCCAAATCGGTGTATTACTTCGTTCATCTAACTGAAAATACAAGCAAAACACCCCTTTCAGTTGTTCTATGTCAATTGTGTTTTATGTGTATCACATCATATAGTACACTTAATACATTAAATCACATCAATCATCATGTCAATATACGTTCGCCTATTTATTTAATCAAATACACCAAGGCGTATTTGCGCCCAGATTTTTTAGGCCCACACGAGGTGGGTCACAAAGACGTTGCCACAGGAAGTGGCGTTTTTAGTCTTTGATCTTACTGCTCGAAAAACTTCCTTTGAAAATCTGTGGCATCCGCCGGAGGCATTTAACTTTATTCAGTCCTGGATTGGATAGTTACTCTTCTTGCATTCATCCACTCCAACAAAAGTAGAGACTCCTACTGAATAAAGTTAAATTTGTATTTCGCTGACCGAAGCGGTTCTGATACACTAGAAAGGTAACACTTACATTCGTGCTATGTATAGCACCACCAAAAAGGAGAATACATATGTCTAAATTCGAACAAATGCTTGAAAAATATGCTGATTTAGCTGTTCGCGTTGGTGTTAATGTTCAAAAAGGACAGAACCTTTTTATAAATGCACCTATTTCAGCCGTAAAATATGTAAGGAAAGTTGTAAAGAAAGCGTATGAGGCTGGAGCGAGAAATGTATATATTGAGTGGAATGATGACGAGATTACCCGCACACGCTTTGATCTTGCACCAGATGAGGCCTTTCTTGACTATCCAATGTGGAAGGCAAAAGGAATGGAAGAACTAGCGGAAAATGGAGCAGCCTTTTTATCGATCATTTCCTCTAATCCGGACCTATTAAAAGGCGTCAACCCGGAGCGCATAGCCCATGCCAATAAAACGGCAGGTAAAGCACTTGAAAAATATCGAAATTACTCTCAGGCTGATAAAATCAGCTGGTCTGTCATCGCTGTCCCTTCTGAAAGTTGGGCCGAAAAAGTTTTCCCAAGCCTCTCTTCAGAAGAGCAGGTCGAAAAATTATGGGATGCTATTTTCCAAGCAACTCGTGTTGACGTTGACGATCCTGTTCAAGCATGGAAGGAACATAACGCAGCCTTGCATGCTAAAGTTGAATACTTAAACAACAAAAAATACAAAAAATTACATTATAAAGCACCTGGCACTGACTTAGTCGTTGAATTACCTGAATACCATGTATGGATTGGCGGCGGTGGTGAAAACGAACAAAATATTGAGTTCGTTGCCAATATGCCGACAGAAGAGGTGTTTACCGTTCCTAAAAAGGATGGTGTAAATGGATTTGTCAGTAGCACTAAGCCACTTAACTACGGCGGAAGCCTAATCGACCAATTTACATTAACCTTTGATAATGGACGAATCATTGATGTGAAGGCTGTAACAGGTGAAGATACCTTAAAACGTCTTGTGGAAACAGATGAAGGTAGTCACTATTTAGGTGAGGTTGCACTTGTTCCACATAGCTCACCTATTTCACAATCAAAAATTCTTTTCTATAACACGCTTTTTGATGAGAATGCCTCCAATCACTTTGCAATTGGAAATGCATATGCCTTCTGTATTGAAGGTGGTAAAACAATGTCACGTGATGAGCTTTTGATGAAAGGCGCAAACTCAAGTATCACGCATGTTGATTTCATGGTAGGCTCAGGTGAAATGGATATCGACGGCATCACTGCCGATGGCAAAATTGAACCTCTCTTCCGCAACGGAAACTGGGCTATTTAACAAGAAATGTGCAAAGCGCCTTGGTAGCGGAACATCGACTAACTACCGCCACGTCCTGTGGCGAACGTCGATGTCAGCACTTCCTCGAAAATGCCATGCATTTCCTTCGTGCGATGATAATGCTGCCGAAGCCTTCCTTGTCCTGTGCAAGTCCAAGCATAAGACAAGCGCTGACAGAAGGTGCATCTTACATTCCGAAGCGATTGGCTAGTCCAGAAAGCCGATGGCGCCTGGAACTAGACAAACAATGATGGCACCATCAGGGATTAGCTTCCGATGGTGCTTTTTCAATTCCTCCCCCCTATCCACATGCAATAACAACCAAAAATTTTATAAATGATACTATTGATATTCTGTTGGTATTATGTAAATATAGATGACAAGACAGATGTAATTTCACCATGAGAACAAAAGATAATTTACAACGGAATATGCCTAAGTTTGTGAAATTATTATCAAACTTATTTAGTTGAGGAGGCAAACTATGAATCTATTAAAATTACGAAAAATGCTACAGGAATTTTTACTTGAAGATATAGGTGAACATGATGTCACTAGTCAATCGATCTTTCCCATTGAGCAAACAAGTCAAGGTGTGTTCATTGCGAAAGAAAGTGGAATTATTTCTGGATTAGCCGTTATTAAAGAAGCGTATCATTTGTTGGATCCTTCAATCAAAGTCGAACAACGTTTTTCTGACGGAGATCGAGTTTCAGTTGGTGATACCATTGCAACTGTTAGCGGACCAACTGCTCACCTGCTTACTGGTGAGAGAGTCATTTTAAATCTCTTGCAAAGAATGAGTGGAATCGCCACGGTCACAAATAAATGTGTCGAGGCTTTAAACGATCCCTCCATTCATATTTGTGACACTAGAAAAACCATTCCAGGACTCCGGATGCTTGATAAATATGCAGTCGTCTCCGGAGGCGGCAAGAACCATCGATTTGGCCTCTATGATGGTGTCATGATTAAAGATAACCATATTGCCTACTGTGGTTCCATTACAAAAGCGGTTCAAGCCGTACGCGAAAAAATCGGTCACATGGTAAAAATTGAGGTTGAAACGGAAAACGCAGAAGAAGTTTTAGAAGCCGTAAATGCTGGTGCCGATGTCATCATGTTTGACAATCGGAGCCCAGAAGAGGTGAAGGAATTCACACAATTAGTTCCAATAGGCATTATCACCGAAGCCTCTGGGGGAATTACCTTAGATAACTTAGCAACCTACTCCGGAACAGGTGTCCAGTATATTTCGTTAGGATTTTTAACTCATTCGGTGAAAGCCCTTGATATTAGCTTACAGGTAAAAGAAGGAAACAAGAAATCCCTCTGATTTAAAAAGTTGAGTGTAGATTTATTTAATCAATAAGATCACCCATTGGGGGGTAAACATAATGTTTCAAAGAAATTGGACTTTATCTTTCATTTTATTAATAAGTAGTTTACTACTGGCAGGTTGCATGAATCAGGTTGGCGCGGTTTCTGTTGGTACTTCAGATGATATTCGAACGACCATCATCGGTGGACGAACAGGCGGTGCTTGGTCTGTTTTTACGGAAGGGATTGCTGAATCGATTCGTCGAGAATATAAAGGATCGCTGATTACGGTCGAACCGGGCGGAATTGTAGAAAACCCTGCCAGTGTTGGAACTAATACTGTCCCATACGGAATCTCTTACGCTATGACAGCGTACGCGGCATTCAGTGGAACAGAGCCATATAAAAAAGCGTATCCCGATATTCGGGCAATCAGTGTTGTCATCCCTGCTAACTATTATCAGCTGATTGCGCGGGGAGATGTGGGATTTGATTCATTAGATGAGGTAATTCAAAAGAAAGCCCCGATTCGACTCGCTGTTGACCAAAGAGGTTCTGCTGGTGAAATTATGACACGAGCGATTTTAAAAGAATACGGTGTAACTTATCAAGACATTGAATCTTGGGGTGGGTCTGTTGATCATTTAAGTGGGGCAACAACCTTTGAATTGATGGCAGACAATCGAATCGATACGACAGGAGATGCAGTATCTGTTCCTTCTAGTGATATTTTAGAAGCCTCCACAACGAATGATTTAAAATTTATATTAATAGATCAAAATATCCTTCAAGTGGTGGCAGAAAAATTGGGAATGGAACGAGGTACGATTAGAAAAGGTAGCTATCATTTCTTAGATCAAGATGTGAGTACCGTCTATACGCCAGCGATTTTAATTGTTCATAAAGATGTACCAGAAGAAGAAGTGTATCGTGTCACAAAAGCGATCTATGAAAACTTTGAATACTTAAGTACTGTTCATAAAGAATTTAAAAATCTTTCAGATGAAAACTTTAGTAAGGTTGGGAAAGTCCCGCTTCATCCAGGTGCGGAAAAATTTTTAAAAGAAAAAGGACTCATTCACGAATTCTAGAAGGGAGCTCCCAACATGATGGGCTTTAAAAACATTTTACCAAAAGCCTTCACGGAAGGTGAAAAGCGCCACTTAACTGGACCACATTTCAATTTATTTATAGGTTTCGCAGCCATTCTATCGGTGTTCCAAGTTTGGTCCGTGATTTGGGGGAAATTAGATCCGATTCAATTGTTGGCGACGCATTTATCTCTCATTCTATTTTTAACTTTTATGTATTATAGTTTTTCTAAAAAGAGTGGAACAAGCCCTTCACCAACAGTTATAGACTATATCTGTTCATTCTTGGCATTAGGTGCGGGAATCTATTTTAACATCCATGCTGAACGAATATCGGAACGGATCCCGATTGTCGACCCATTATCTTCTTTGGATATACTAGTTGGCTTCGTATTTGTCGTGTTAAGTATTGAAGCAGCACGCCGGACGATTGGGATGCCGATTGTCATCATTGTATTCATTGGAATCGGCTATGCTCTATGGGGTCATCATTTAGGTGGACTGATTTGGCATCGGGAATTTTCATTCTCAGAGGTAGTTGAAGATTTAGCTTATAGTTTTAATGGATTATGGGGTTCCCCGATTGCTGTTGCAGCATCCTTTGTTTACATGTTCTTACTGTTTGGAACCTTTTTACAAAAAGCAGGTGCGGGTGAGTTTTTCTTCCAGTTGTCAACTGCTTTGGCAGGAAGGTCACGAGGTGGTGCCGCGAAGGTTGCCGTTTTAACAAGTGCTTTTTTTGGGATGATTTCTGGAAGCCCGACAGCAAATGTTGTAACGACGGGCTCGTTTACCATCCCCGTTAGCAAACGCTCTGGTTACAAACCTTCGTTCGCAGCAGCAGTTGAGGCCGCGGCATCAACAGGAGGTAGCATCCTCCCACCCATTATGGGATCATCTGCCTTCTTAATGGCAGCTATCACACAGATTCCTTATATTTCAATCGTCATTGCGGCGATTATTCCGGGCATTTTATATTATCTCTCCTTACTTGCCATGGTTCATTTTGAGGCCGTACGATTAGATTTACCAAAGGCAAAAAAAGAGGATATCCCTAAAGTATCGGACGTCTTAAAAGGAGGCTGGTACTACTTTATTCCACTCGTTGTTTTGCTCGTTTTTCTTTTAAATGGATACAGCGCATCAAGAACGGGTTTTTATGGAGTATTAGCCATTATCTTTGTGAGCTGGTTTCGTAAAAAAACGCGAATGGGTGTTAAGCAAATTTTTGAAGCAATGGTCGATGGTGCAAAATCCTCTATCCCTGTTACAGCCGCGTGTGCAGCAGCAGGGTTAGTAATTTCAGGTATCATGTCAACTGGTCTCGGTGGAAAGTTAACCAGTGTGGTACTTGGTTTAACGGAAGGTATGCTTATTCCAACTTTATTCCTAACTATGCTTATTTGTGTTATTTTAGGAATGGGAATGCCGGTAGCGGCGGCTTATATTTTAACAGCGATGTTAGCAGCACCTGCATTAATGGAGTTAGGTGTATCCTTAATGTCAGCGCATTTATTTATCGTTTATTTCTCCATATTTTCGGCGATTACACCACCTGTTGCCGTCGCAGCCTATGCAGCAGCAGGTATTTCTGATAGTAACCCTAATCAAGTGGGGCTAGAAGCCGTTCGACTTGGAATTGTCGGTTTCATCGTACCATTTATGTTCGTGCTAGAACCTGCATTATTGCTAGATGGTTCACTAGTTGAAATCATTCTTGCATTCATTACTGCCGTAGTCGGCGTTGTTTCATTAAGTGCCGGAATCATCGGCAGATTCCAAACAGAAACTAACGTACTAGACCGAACACTATTAATCATAAGTGGACTATTGCTTATCTACCCACATATTTTATTCAGCAGTTTGGGTATAATCGTATTCATTTTCGTTATTATATTACAGAAAAAGCGTCAGATCCCATACACCCCTGTCCAAAAAGGGGCATAAGCAAATAGGTAAAGTTCAGTGTTGTTAAGCACTGAACTTTTTTTATGTTTCATAGTTCTCTTTTCTGTTTCATTAAGGCTAGTAGTTTTTTATCTAGCTCTTCGTATTTTGGATCATCCTTTTTTAACAATGACAATTCACCGATTATCGCACTAATCTTATTTTCGATAAGCAGCTTTTCTTCTTCATTGTTTTGTGTAGTAACCAGTTTCGGTTCTATCTGACCTCTGCGCTGATACTCCCCTAGCCCCATTTCGACTCTTTTAATAACACCATTATCAAATACAAGAAGTTTGTCACACATTTTTTCAAGAAAATATTGATCATGGGAAACGGTAAGAATCGAACCTTCAAAGGATTGCAACATATTTTCGAGAGACTCGCGACTTGCAAGATCAAGGTGATTGGTAGGTTCGTCTAAAATTAATAAATCTACCTCATCCAATAACAATTTCACAAGCTTCACCCTTGTTCGTTCCCCCAAGCTTAAGGACGATATGGGCTGATTGATTTTATCTGCATGAAACCCAATGTTTGCAAAAATAGTTCGTGCTTCACTCATTTTGTCTTTTGCAGTGATTCCAACATATTCAAGGATTGTCTTCAATTCATCCAAGTCCGTTACATCCTGAGACAAATAACCAATTTTTAAGGAATAACTTTTCCAGAGCTCCCCCATTGATAGTGTTGATTCTCCCATGATGACACGAAGTAATGTCGTCTTTCCACAGCCATTTTCACCAAGAATGCCAATCCGTTCTCCAAACTTCACATAAAAGTGGCTTTCTTGAAACAACAGCCTCTCGCCAAATCTCATTCCTCCATTGTTCACTTCAACAATTCGTTTCCCCCGCTTTTTACTCTGTTTGAAATGAAATTGGAGTTCCTCTTTTTCCTTTGGCTTTTCAATTTTGTTTTTTTCGAGTTCTCTTTCAAGGCGCTTCTTTTTTGACTTAATTTGTTTATCCATTTTCTTAGCCTTTACTCGATAAAATTCCTTATAACCCTCCTGCTTCGTCGATTGGCGATGCGCTTTGTCTGACCAGTTTTGCAAATTGCTCAGCTGGTTTTCAATTTTCTCTTTTTGTTTTTGTTGACTGTCATAGCGATGGAGCTGACTTTGGTATTGCCTTTCCTTTTCCTTATAAAAATCAGTATAATTTCCTTCGTAAATGATCGAATTTCCATCCTCAATCTCAATAATTTGATTTACTGTTTGATCAAGGAAATAGCGGTCATGCGAAATGACAATGATGGCGCCCGGAAAAGCCTTCATTTCCTCAATCAGCCACTCAACTCCTTTAAAATCAAGATGGTTAGTCGGTTCATCAAGCAATAAGAGATCCGTTTGGGATGCCCAAACCTTTGCCAGTGATAGCTTTGTCTTCTCGCCCCCACTTAAGTGAGCTCCGCGATGATGATCCCATGTTTGGACTTTCGTTAACCCAAGCTGACTAGTTTGCTTCAACATATCTTTTGACATCGTTGCTTCCTCAAGGTCATGAAGCGCAACATCAGCAGCTTGCTTTACATAGCCAATTGAAATCGGTCCAGATGGCATTTCGATATTTCCTTTATCCATCTCCATTTTTCCCGTTAAAATGTTTGCCAATGTCGTCTTCCCGGCTCCATTATTTCCGACAATCCCGATCCGATCGCCCCTTTGGACGTCAAATTCAATATGATTTAAGATGATCTTATCTCCGTAGCTTTTGTGGACCCCACTTATTTTTAAAATCGTCATAAAAAAACCTCCCTAGTAAGTACCTAGAGAGGACACATTTTTCCCACCACAAATAAACGTACAATTGTATAAATTTACACAAATGGACATGGAAATGGGCATAGTAATCCTATTCTCTAGATACTCGATATAAGAATAATCGGTACAAAATAAGATTAGTTGTCCATTGCCCCTTACCCATTCCTTTCGAATTTTGTTAGTTCTAGTATATGTTCATTGAAAAAATCTGTCAAATTGACTTTTCTTCCCTATCCACGATAATTCGTTATAATAGGAGTAATCATATAAAAGAATGAGGAGTTTTTATGGAAAAAGTTGAAGTTTTTATCTTATCTGGATTTTTAGGAAGTGGAAAAACCACTTTATTGCAAAATATTCTGAACGAAGAAAAAGAATTAGGTCGAAAAGTAGCGGTTGTAATGAATGAATTAGGTCAGGTTTCTATCGATTCAAATGCCGTTTCAGAAAATACACCTCTTAAAGAATTATTAAATGGCTGTGTTTGCTGTACGATTCAAGGCCAGCTTGAAGTTCATCTCCAAGGACTTTTACAGGACTATGATCTTGATGCGATCTATATTGAAACAACAGGGGTTGCCCATCCAATAGAAGTGCTGGACGCCTGTATGTCCCCACTATTTGCGGATCAATTATTTGTCCAATCGATAGTGACCCTAATTGATGTGAATCGTTGGAAGGAAAGACATTCATTAAGTGCTCAATTGCATATGCTCTTACGCGAACAAGTTCAACACGCCGATGTGCTGTTACTTAATAAAGTTGACCAGTTGTCAGAGATGGAACAAGGACAAATGCTTTTTGAAATTCAGTCCATTAACAGTGATGCAAGATGCTTATTGACGAAGTATGCTTCCGTGAAGCTTGATGATCTTCGTACAGTGAAAAAGACAGAACGCAAACCACATGAACGTGCCCATGTCCATCTTGATTTGAAGATAAAAACATATGTCCATACATTTACAAATCCACTCGACCTTGATTTGTTCGAGGATTGGCTTAGACAGATGCCTGATACAATTTACCGAATTAAGGGTTATTTAAAGTTTACCCATTCGAATCATACTTATTTGTTCCAATACTCCTATGGGACACCCATTTATTTAAAAGAACTAATGAACTACAAAGCGACATTGGTATTTATTGGTGAAAAATTGGATCCCCAATGGATGAAAGCGGAAATGGAGAAGCTTGAGGAAAAAAGTATGAAGATAGAATAATCACTTTTGGAGGAAGTGGTCGTAATTCCCAAGCATCATTTCCTCATTACGTGACACCTTAAAAATGAGTAATCGTTTGGTTACTCAAAAAACTTAGTCGGGAGTGATGTATCATGGCAAGAAACAAACTATTGGTTCCAGGTGCTGAAAATGCTCTAGATCAAATGAAAGAAGAAATCGCCAATGAGTTTGGAGTTCAGCTTGGTGCAGATACGACCGCACGTGCTAATGGCTCCGTTGGGGGCGAAATGACGAAACGCCTCGTTGCCATGGCACAGCAACAGCTTAAAAATGGTTCACAACAATAACCATCTTTTTTTAGGGGTCCTTATTTGAGGGCCTCTATTTGTTAACGAAACTAAAAAAACCGTCACTTTCCTTAGAAGTGAACGGTTTTTTCAACATATATGTTCTCTGGCGTCATCATCACAGTTGGACTCTCTTTTGCCTCAATTGTTCTTACCCCAAATAAAATCATGCCCACAACCAAAAGTGCAAACAACAACACAATGATACAATTTTTTACTAATGCCATCTTTCCCACCCTATCCGTTTTAAAAGCCTATCTTTTTTTGCTTCTTTCCAACAAAACCATTCTATTCACACTTTACTTATTTATTCCTAAATATTAAAAAATGATTAAAATTCTTTGATTTCCTCACTTTCCTATCAGTGGGACATATAGTGTAGTAAAGGAGGGAAATCACTTGGATAAATTTGTATTCTTATTTGTTGCGTGTATTTTAGCAGGTTTTGCTCTTATTAAAGTAACTGCCTATGATACCGTTTTAGGAAGTTTACATTCAGTATTTATTTTAGTAGGTGTCCTTACGATCATTGTCTTTTCTTTCGTCCTTATATTTAAGGGTATTTTAGCTTTATTGGGTAAATGATAAGCCTCTTTATGGCTTATCTTTTTGATTTTAGGGGTTTGTACCTTTCATAATATTCGAAGAAGCCATATGCTAGTACTACGTAGAATTGAAAGGTGGTACAGAGCATATGGCTTCAATCTTTTTAGGTCCCATCGAGATTAATCGGAATGAGGGAACACTTATTGCCGGGAACTCCTTTAATGTTTCTCCCACATCAACAGGAAAAACATATGCAGGTGCTGGTTCATTAAATACAGGTGTTAATATATTCATTCATACTGGTGTGAGTTCATCCAAAACGTATGACTCAGATGGCAACGATTCATCCATTTCAGAAAGAGAATAAAATACCGTCTCCCATGTGGAAGACGGCTTTTTACATATTACGCATACATGGCTTCTATTTGTTTTTGAAGCTCAGCATTTTCAAGATATTCATCATATGTCATTTGCTTATCAACAAGACCATTCGGTGTGATTTCAATAATGCGATTTGCAATTGTTTGAACAAACTGATGGTCATGTGATGTAAATAAAATGGAACCTTTAAACGCAATTAAACCATTGTTCAATGCTGTAATAGACTCAAGGTCTAAGTGGTTTGTCGGGTCATCAAGCAATAACACGTTTGACCCACTTAGCATCATTTTTGAAAGCATACAGCGTACTTTTTCTCCTCCTGAAAGAACACTTGGCTTTTTCAAGACCTCTTCTCCAGAGAAAAGCATTCTTCCTAAAAATCCACGTAGGAAGCTTTCACTTTGATCATTTGGTGAGAACTGACGAAGCCAGTCCACTAATGTTGGCTCATTCCCCTCGAAATATTTCGAGTTATCCTTAGGGAAATAAGCTTGGGACGTTGTAACACCCCACTTGAATGTACCACTGTCTGCTTCCATTTCCCCCATCAAAATCTTAAATAATGTCGTTATTGCGATTTCGCTCTTTCCTACAAACGCTAGCTTGTCGCCTTTATTCATAATAAAGCTTACATTATCAAGAACCTTCACACCATCGATTGTTTTTGTTAGACCTTCAACGCGTAATAAATCATTTCCGATTTCACGCTCTGGTGTAAATCCGACAAACGGATATCGACGTGAAGATGGTCTAATATCATCCAGTGAAATTTTTTCTAAAAGCTTTTTACGGGATGTTGCTTGTTTTGATTTAGATGCATTTGCACTAAAGCGCGCAATGAAAGCTTGAAGTTCTTTAATTTTCTCTTCTTTCTTTCGGTTTGCATCTTGCGCCATTCTTGAGGCAAGTTGACTTGATTCATACCAGAAGTCATAGTTTCCAACATAGACTTGAATTTTTCCATAATCAAGGTCTGCCATATGCGTACATACCTTATTTAAGAAGTGACGGTCATGGGATACGACAATTACGGTATTTTCAAAGTTAATTAAAAATTCTTCTAGCCACTGAATCGCTTTTAAATCCAGGTTATTCGTAGGCTCGTCCAGTAATAGGACATCTGGTTTGCCAAATAAAGCTTGCGCTAATAATACTTTTACTTTCTCAGAACCCGTTAATTCTGCCATCTTCTTCGTGTGAAGCTCCTCTGGAATCCCTAATCCTTTTAAAAGGATCGCTGCTTCCGATTCGGCTTCCCACCCATTTAATTCAGCAAATTCTCCTTCAAGTTCAGCTGCTCTCATGCCATCTTCATCAGAAAAATCAGCCTTCATATAAATGGCATCCTTCTCCTGCATCACTTCATAAAGACGAGCATGTCCCATAATCACAACTTTAAGGACTTCTTGTTCTTCATATTCAAAGTGGTTTTGTTTTAAAATAGCAAGACGTTCACCTGGTGTCATATGGACATCACCAGTTTGTGGTTCAATTTCACCCGAAAGGATTTTTAAAAAGGTAGATTTTCCGGCACCATTTGCCCCAATCAGACCATAACAATTTCCCGGTGTAAACTTTATATTAACATCTTCAAAAAGCTTGCGATCACCGTATCGCAAACCGACATTTGTAACTGTAATCATATATTATAAATCCTCCATTTCATGTCACTGCTTCTGATTATACCATTTTAATAGACACAACTCTAGTTCTAGCAGTTCAAAGGCTTAGATTAACATAAAAATGACCCTTTTCACAGATTTCCTGCAAAAAGAGTCGATTAGAATACATCACGCTTTTCTTTTTTTTCTTGTTTTAAATCAAATGGCATCATTCTTCTTATTGCTCTCCTGTTCTTGATTTGTTTCCACTGGCAATTCCGTTTGTCTTTCAGCACGTCTCACGAATTCAACTCTTTGCATGATCCTTTCTCCCCCGTAACCTGCCAAAATAGAGAGGAACACCACTCGAAAAATCGATTCTGTGTCACTCGATGCTACGACTAAAACTGCCGCAACGGTTCCGATAATCATTTCTTCTAAGAAGCCGAGGTAGATGAAGCGTTTTGTCACACGAGGTTTTTCGATTTTCCCCTGTTTTTTAGCATGTCCCAACAACCCCATAGAGCCACCAATAAAGATTGCTAGCAAGAGATGTAACAACATGTCATCACCCCCTAAAGTCCAGATTTAGTAATGCTTGACCTTAGGCAAATATGGAAGCTTCCTTATTCACATTATATGCCAAATGTTGATAAGAAAGCTTGGGTATATTTTCCGAAAATTTAAAAAATATTCATACTACTAATGCACTAATTCCTCTTATAAAATTGCTTCGGACTCCGAAAGGACTGCATATTACTACCTATCTACATCCCCCATCGTCATTACTTGAACAAAATCAGTAATGAATGTTTTATAATCAAAGCGCAAGGCAATTCGGTCTAATGCTTTAGGTGGTTCCTTATCAGGGTTTGCTCGAAAATCCGCGACACTCACTCCCTTTAAAATCCCAAACATTTCTACCCTGACCCTACGATATGCATATTGCACAATTGATGGATTCACAATTGCACTTAAAGCAACAACATCATGTAACGGAGTACCTTTAATTCCAGGTACGCTTTTCTTATAAAATTCATAATAATAATCAAAAATGGGACGTATTAAATCGCGATATGGATTGCGAGTTCCATAGTGGACAATCGTATCAACAATATCGGAAGTCATGAGGGCTTGGATTGTAATATTCAGCGGATGAATCGCAAGGTTTTGTGCACGTTCACAAACAAGGTTTGAGGCAATCGGATCCCCATAAAAATTCGCCTCAGCTTCGGCAGTGACATTTCCGGGAACAAAAAAAGCCCCTCCCATTACATAAATGCCTTTTACTTTATTCATAACTTCACCGCCTAGGAGGAAGGCAATTGCAAGTGAGGTTGATCGCCCGACATCGACGATATAGAGTTCGTTTTCATATTTTTGAATAATTTTAAAAATCTTATCAAAATTTAATAACTCTCCCGCTTGTAATGTATCGGGTGGACGAATGGGACCAAGCCCTTTTTCCCCATGAATTTCAGGATAATAAGGAGTAAATTCTCCAGATAATGGACCTTTTGCCCCCGCAATGATCGGGATATCTCTATTACCAGCAAGGGATAATAAATACGCCACATTTTGAACAGCTTGTTCTTGCTCAACATTTCCATAACCGGGTACAATGCCGACAATCTCAATATTTGGATGGAGCAATCCGTACATAATTGCAAGTGAATCATCAATTCCCGGGTCCCCGAAAAATAACACCCTAGCTGCTGCCATCGTTTTTGCTCCCTTCAATATTTTTGTATAATACTCACTATATGAAGGGCATACGAAAAAAACACCTATTTCTGTGTAGTTGAAATAGGTGCTTTAGCCTTAATATTATTTTGCAAATCGGTGATTACCGATAATAGTTGTGACTTCTCTTGACATCATGAATGGATTTGAAGACTTGTCTGGATTGAAGAAAAATAAAGATCCGTTCCCTTGTCCACGAAACGTAAGAGCTTCATCTACAGCACGTTTTGATTCTTCATCAGCTGGTTGATTGATTGAACCATCTGCCACTGGGCTAAATGCATATGATCCTCCTGAAGCTTTTTCGTAAATAACGTCTTTAATAGAATTTGGGAATTCTGATGAATCCACTCGGTTTAACACTACAGTTGCCACGGCAACCTTTCCTGCATAGGGTTCACCCTTTGCTTCCGCATGTACAAGTCGTGCAAGCAATTCTTTCTCTTCATTCGTTACTAATACTGGAATTTCAAGCTCTTCGCCTGGATAAATCATATCACTTGTTCGATTGTTCATTTTCTTAAGTTCTAATACAGATACACCATACTTCATGCCAAGATTCCAAAATGTATCACCTGATTGAACAGTATGAGTTGCTGCCGATGCACTCACACTTGTTGCTAATAAAGAAAATGTTAGGGCTGTTGCAAATCCAATCTTTTTAAGGTTTTTCATATTATATTCCTCCTAGTAGTCGTCGTTTTTGTCTCTACTAGAAGGGTAACAGCTGTAATATTTCGATTCATTGTCCAAAAATTGGCAGAATGCGAGAGCCATTGCTACACGTTGTCTGAAAAAACACATGGAAAAATAATCCTCACTTAAAATTCTACCTAAATTATGGACATGAGGGAAAAATACGGATTGAACTTTACAAACATCTCAACCATTTTACGGCTATTTCATCAACATTTTTATCCACTTTAACCCATGCTTGGTTGTTGGATAACGGAATGGTAAATCAAATCGTGTTGTTTGCTTCATAATTCCTTTTTCATGAGAAAAGACATCAAAGCTTCCCTTGCCATGATAAGCCCCAATTCCACTTTCCCCAACACCTCCAAACGGTAGATGTGGCGAAGCAAAATGATAAACCGTGTCGTTCACACAGCCCCCACCAAAGGAAATCGACTCAAGCACCTTGTTTTGCACCCGTTCAACCTCTGAAAAAATATACAAAGCAAGTGGCTTTGGGTGCTGGTTAATTTCATCGATGATTTTTAAAATGTCCTCATACTCCATCACAGGTAAAATCGGCCCAAAAATTTCATCTTCCATGATTGGGTCATCCCATGTAATGTTAGTTAGGACCGTTGGAGCAATCAGGAGCTTCTCAGCAACTGATTCTCCTCCAAGATAAATGGTTCCACTATTATATATAAAGGTTTTTAAGCGCTGAAAATGCCGGTCACTAACGATTTTAGTAAACTGGCTTTTCTCACTTAGAGCATTCCCATACAATTCTTGGATTGCTTCTTTTAATAACTTCAAAAATTCATCCTTCACCTCATGATGGACATACAAATAATCTGGCGCCACACAGGTTTGCCCCGCATTTGTAAACTTTCCCCATGCAATCCGCTTTGCCGCATACGGAAGATTCGCATCCTTATGAACGATACATGGACTTTTTCCTCCTAGCTCAAGGGTTACGGGTGTTAAACGCTTGGATGCTGCCTCCATAATCACCTTTCCAACAGCAACACTTCCTGTAAAAAAGATATAGTCTGTTTTTTCATTTAAAAGGGCCGTACTAGTTTCAACTCCACCTTCTACAATTGCGATGTAATCCTCTTGAAAAATTTCACCAATCAGTTTTGTTAGTAATTCCGACGTCTTTGGTGTTAACTCTGAAGGCTTTAAAATCGCACAATTTCCAGCAGCGATTGCTCCGATCAAGGGAGCGAATGCCAATTGGAAAGGATAATTCCAAGGTGAAATAATCAGTACCACCCCATATGGTTCAGGATAAATATAATTTTTACTGCCGAAGCCCGTTAAGCTTGTTTTTACCTTTCTCGGCTTTACCCAGTTTTCAATATGTTTTAACGTATAACGCAGTTCCTCCAAGACAAACCCAATCTCTGTCGTGTAGGACTCAAATTCCGATTTATTTAAATCTGTATGTAATGCAGCCATAATTTCTTTTTCATGTGTTTTAATCAGATTTCGAAGCTTTTTAAGAGTGTCAATTCGAAAAGAAACTTCCTTTGTTTTACCTGTCGAAAAGAATTCACGCTGCTTTTTAATAAGCGCCCCATAGCTTTCCACTACTGTTTCCCCCATTTCAACGAGACTCTACATTATAAATAGTACAAGACTATGCAATTCTCCTCTATTTTTTTACAAAAAACAAAGATAATACAACTATCTGATATAAAAAAGGTAAGCCCAGAGTTTTAGGCTTACCTTTTGAATCGAATTATTAAATGACTGTTATTTTTTCTTTTACTGGAATATGGCCTGATTTTTCAACTTTTGTTTCTAAATACTTTTTGTTGTATTCAGAGATATCCCCCCAAAGTGGGATATGTGTGTCAGATAAAAGTCCATATTCTTGTAATGCAGCTAATTTTTTCGGATTGTTTGTAATTAACGTAACAGGTTTCGCACGTAAATCCGTGAGTACACGAATCGCATCCTCATAATTACGGCTATCATCTTTAAAGCCTAATTCAAGATTGGCTTCCACGGTATCAAGCCCTTCTTGCTGAAGGATGTATGCCAGTGATTTTGAAAATAGCCCAATCCCTCTACCTTCATGATTGGCTAAATAAAAGAGGGCACCACAACCATTTGAAACGATCATTCTCATCGATTCACGCAATTGGAACCCACAATCACAGCGTTTGCTTCCAAAAATATCACCCGTATGACATATACTGTGCATGCGAATAAGGGCCTCATTTTCAGTGTCAAAATCACCATATACAAGCACAGATGATTGTTGCATAGCGGCTAGGTTCGTTTTAGAAAGGGAATCCAGCACTTCCTCAGTGCCCATTTCATCCTCAACTTTTAACCATGTATACCATTTAAATGTCACGACTTGATCATCTAACTGAACAGGTAACGTTACAGGTCCAACTAAACAGATATCCTGTTCGCCTGGTTTTTGAATCATTTTCATTTTATTTAAAAGAAGGCTCTTTACCTCTTTAGAAACCATATTCATTCTCCCTTTCTCACAACAACTACTAAATAAATTTCTCTCTTCTTTGTCTTGAAAGTATAGTATTTTTATTAAAGGGAGGTCAAGTAATATACACTTCAGTTATCTTTTATAATTTTTCAGCGTGAAAACCTAACTTTTTTAAGAGAACCATCATTTCTTCTTTTTCAGAATCAGTCAAACCTCCGACAATTTCTTCAATTGCCTCCTCGTGTTTTGGAAAAACCGTATCCATGAATTGTTTACCTTCCTCCGTAATGGACGCCCATGTAACACGACGGTCCTTAGGACATGGTTTTCGAAGAAGGAAGTTCTTTTTTTCTAATTTATCAACCACATAGGTTATACTTCCGCTCGATAATAAGACCTTTTTACCAATATGCTGAATTGGCTGGTCCCCTTTATGATAAAGAAGTTCTAACACGGCAAATTCTGTTAAGTTTAATCCGTATCCTTTTACATCCTCTTCAACCCGCTCATTCACAGATCGGAATGCTCGAGATAGAATGACAAAAAATTTTAAGGAGAGGTTAGGAACATTGATTGCTTCATTCGCTTCCATACTTTCCACCCTTTTCATTATCTTGAATTCAAGATAATTTTACTAAATTATTATGTACTTTGTCAACCTTTGTTCTGTGACTTTTGTCACATTAGCTTCTCGCGACTTCCGTATATCGATAAAGCACATCCCCACCATGTTGGGCAATCCCGCGAAAATGCTTGAAATCTTCCCTTTTGACCAATGTCTTTCGAAACTCTAAAAATTGATCATTCTTCACCAAATATTCACTCAGTTCTCCATCTCGCAGTTTATTTAATATTTCATTTACAAATTGTTCATTCATCGTAAGCACCTCTTTGTAAATTATAGTAGTTCATAGAAAGAGAAACAAGGCTAATACCCATTTATCCTGTGATTCTACACACATTACGCCAATAGGCATATGATGTGGGGAAAGTGTCTAGTAGGCCTTTATGATGAAGTAGGTAAAAGTTAACTTACTAAAGTAGCTAACTTTTTTATCCTGATAATACTGTAGAGAGGTGGATTCTATGAAAAATTACCAAAACGAAATGTTTATGAATCCGAATATGTACGGAGCACAACCTGGCGCGCAACAAAGTATAATGATTCCTCATGGACCACATGGACCTGGCTGTACCTGCGGTCAACAGCAACTTGCACCTATGGGTGGACATGGAATGATGGGCGATCTTAATCCACAGGATCCTGATGTTGGACCTATGATGGGTGGATTTCAAACTCAGGGACCAGGTGCTGGGCAGATGATGGGTGGATTCGCTCCTCAAACTCCTGGTGCTGGACCTATGATGGGTGGATTCGGACCTCAGGCTCCTGGTGTTGGACCTATGATGGGCGGATTTGGACCTCAAGCTCCTGGTGCTGGACCTATGATGGGCGGATTCGGACCTCAAGCTCCTGGTGCTGGACCTATGATGGGCGGATTCACTCCTCAAGGAGCCGGTATACCTGGCATGATGGCCCCTCAAGGTTATGGAATGACGCCAAACATGAGGGTACCACATGGACCTCATGGGCCTGGTTGTACGTGTGGACAATAGTATTTTAAATTTGCTAGACCTGACATGATGTGCAAGGTAAATAAGGAATGAAGGTGCCTCTTTTTAGGGACACCTTTTTGCTTAAGCCATTAACCATTTCTGAAACTTATCAAACTGCTCTGCAGCGTCCGTCAGTCCAAGTTCATATAAATTTGTTAATTTCGCAGGATTTTTTTCAACGCGCCCTACCTCTAGTGGTACAGTTGGACTAAACACAAAAATCCTTCCTGCTTTTTCTTCTTGATCCAAATACGCTAGTGTATCATTATAACGCTTATAGCGTGTTTCCATTGCTTTTACTAGGTGAGGATATTGCTTAAAAGCTCGTCTGACAACCCAAGTCATATTAGACTTCTTTTTCAAATAACCACGATTTCGAGTTAAAATGACCACATTTTTTGAATTTCCATCCTGCTGTGCTTTTATCAACGGAATCGGATCTGTAATCCCGCCATCTAATAATTTTTTCCCTTTGAATTCAATGATTGGAGCAACAAATGGCAATGAACTTGATGCACGAATGACCTTAAGCATGTCATTTCCATAATCCTCTTTATTAAAATACATGGGTTCCCCTGTTTCACAATCGGTTGTTCCCACAACAAATTCTTCTTTTGATTGATAAAAAGTATCATAGTCATATGGGACATGTTTATTTGGAATCTCATCAAAAATAAAATCCATCCCAAATAATTGCTTATGTTTTACAAAATTACGGAATGATAAATAGTTTGGGTGATTGACATAATCAATATTAACCGTACGATTTCTTCCCATTTGCCTTGAAAGGTAAGACGCTGCCATACAAGCACCTGCCGATACACCAACAACATATGGGAAATATAAATCCTGTTCCATAAAATATTCAAGGATGCCTGCTGTGTACACGCCACGCATTCCTCCACCTTCTAAAACCAATCCTACGTCTTTCACTATTATTCTCTCCTTCTAACAAGGCTTACTTCCAAACTATAAATAAATAATGAAGGCTTGTCACATTATTTACAAATTTTTTATAATAAAATATCTATGAAAACGCTTTACATAATAACAAAAGTAAGGCAAAATATAAAAAAATGGATTTTTTGTAAATAAAAGCACTTTATGAACTTTATTGAAGATTCATAGAATGTGATGGAGGGCGACATGATGAAAATTGCAGAAATTGGGGATATCATTGAGTTCAAAGAGGGCCTAAAAGGCATTGTCGAAAAGGTTAACGAAAACTCGGTTATCGTAGACTTAACATATATGGACAATTATAGAGATCTTGAATTAGAGAGTCGTACAGTTGTTAATCACAAAAACTATAAGATTGTCACAACAATATAATGAAAAGGGAGCTGATTCAATAATCGGCTCCCTTTTTGTATTTATGCCCCTAATGATTTATTTTTCACAAATTTAGGTTCGAGCGAAGTTAGAAATCTAGATTTTGAGAATGAGTAGATTAATAGTGCTGTCCAGATAAAAACAAAAGTGGCGAAATGAACCTTTGTGAAATGCTCATGATATAGAAAGACTCCCAATAGAAGACTTATTGTCGGCGCAATATATTGAAGAATCCCCACCACAGAAAGTGGAATTCTGTTTGCTCCAGCCGCAAACCAAAGTAACGGCAATGCGGTTACAACCCCTGCCCCCATTAGCAATAACTGCACGTCAATAGTGGATCCTAAAAAGGAATCGACTCCTCCCTTATATAGGGTTGCCAGATAAATAAGTGCAATTGGTGCAACCACCATTGTTTCCATCGCCAAACCTATCAATGAATCAAGCTTTGCAAGTTTCTTTGTTAACCCATAAAACCCAAAGCTTAATGCAAGTGTAATCGCCACCCAAGGGAAACTTCCATACTGGATGGTCAAAATAAGAACTCCAATACCAGCTAACGCAAATGAAATCCCCTGCCAAAACAGGATTCGTTCCTTAAGTACAATGATTCCCAGTAGTACGCTAACCAATGGGTTGATGTAATACCCTAGGCTAGCATCAATAATATGATCCGTATTTACCGCCCAAATATAAGTAGCCCAGTTGATTGTAATAAGGAAGGAAGAACCCACTATCCCAATTAGTTTCAATTTGTTTTTTACAACCTCTTTAAGGCTTTTTATAAATTGTTTCCCTTTCCTTGAAACAAGGATTACTAAAAGCACAAAAACAAGGGACCAAATTATTCGATGTCCAAGTATTTCGAATGCTGGGACAAAGTCGATTAACTTCCAATAAAGAGGCAGTACCCCCCATGCAATATAGGCAATCGTGGTGTATAGGATACCTAATTTATATTCCCTCATGTCATCTTGTTCCATATTGAACCTTCTTTCCAATTCAAGTTATACCATTGGTTAATTATATTTCGGTCCCCGATATTTCTCAACGAAAATGAATTGGAAATTTGAGATTGATGGATGGGAGTGTCATCCGCGATCTCTGGAGGTGCGTTTTGTTCCATTTTTTAGGAGGTTGATGGTGCTCTGTGCTCTTTGGACGTACACCTCGTTCCATTTTTTAGGAAGTTGGTGGTGCTCCATGCTCTCTGGAGGTACACTTCATTCCATTTTTTAGGAGGCTGGTGGTACTCCATGCTCTTTGGACGTACACCTCGCTCCATTTTTTAGGAAGTTGGTGGTCTCCAGACACTTAATCGCCTTCACTTTTGGATATATTTGGAAATACATCGCTTATAAACCTCGCTTTTCACAACACTTTTGGATATAATTAGGAAAACCCATCACATAAACCTCTTTTACACCACCACTTCTGGAATAACCGGAAATCCCCTCTCACAGTCACACCATTTCGATATCCCCCGGAAATCCGCCCTCCCCAAAAAAACACACCCCATAACAGAGGTGTGCGCCAACTTCATTCTATTCTTTTGTATCCTTCCCTGCTTCTTCAGCCAGCTGTTCAAATGATTTTACCTTGCCATGGGGATTTTGGGATTGTTTGCGAACTGTCCATTGGCGTTCTTGTTGGCGTTTAGATTGTGTCATATCGAACATCTCCTTCTTTCAAATCATCATCATTAGGATGAGTCGCCACCAGATATTTATTCTAAAAAAATCACACTCATGATAAAATAAACAGCGATACATCTTACCAAAAGAGGAAAACACACATGCAAAAAAACTTTTTTCTACTATTTATACTTGTACATATTTTACTCGCCATTAGTTTTCTATCGGACCTTCCATTTTGGACCATGTTCAGTATATCCTTTTTCCTTTTATCAATTGCAGCCATCCGATACGGCCATTTTGATACCAAAAACATTTCAATTTCAAACATAGCGATTTCTATACTTTCCGGACTTCTCATGTACGGACTCTTTTTTATCGGTAAAATAGGCTCCGAACTCCTATTTCCTAATCAAATATCAGATGTTGCTGCTTTATATATGAAGGTTCAACCTCAGCTAACTTGGCATTTTGTTGCATTGTTTCTCATCATCATTCCTGGTGAGGAGTTATTTTGGCGAGGCTATATTCAGAAGAAGGTTGAAATTCATTTCGAAAATAAGCTACTAGTGATCGTCATTTCCTCACTTTTATATATGTCGGCAAATATTTATACCTTTAACCCACTCTTTTTGTTAGCGACATTTGCTGGAGGAGTAGTTTGGGGAACCTTATATATGTGGAAACGCAATATCCTTTTAATAATCCTTTCTCACCTTGTGTTCAACTTATTTTTTCTTGTGCTTTTCCCCATCTTTTAAAAAACAAAAGGAAATCGAAGAATGATAAAAGTCCATCCTCCGATTTCCTATTCCATGTATTTCTTAATTTAACCCAACATAACTTTTTCTACATTTTTGGGTGGTTTCACGTTGTCAGGTATACCCGCTACATACGGATTATCTTTTGTGGATAAGGAAAACTCCTTTTTAGCTTGTTCAAGTACTTGATCCTTATTTAGTAATAAATCATACGCAGATAATGCCATTGTTTGGGCGGCTAAGTGCATCCCCTTAAAACCGATCGACGATCCAAAAGAAGCGGTTGCCTGCCATGTATGTACTTGTACTCCAATTGGGGCACAAGTTGTCATGATTTGCCCAACCGGGGTAATCCAACTAACATCGCCAACATCGGTAGAACCAGCTAAAGATTTTCCCTTTGTTTGTTTATCATTTTGATAGGTGACCGGTAGAATTTCACTGTTTGCCTGTTGTGCCATTTTTACGATCGTAGGATCTATCGTCTTTACTAATGCCTGAGCAAATTCCTCTTCTTCTACAGTAAACACTAAAGGGTCTGCTAGTATCATATTTTCATACATGAGGTCATTTAAAGCTTCATTTGGCAGAGTGTTATAAGGAAATGCATCAATTTCCCAATAAACCTCTGTTTCTGTCATGAGAGCTGCCCCTTTAGCAATATTTTGAACTCTTCTTAGTATGTCTTCCACTTGTTCCTTTGTGGCAGCCCGTAAATAATACCAAACACTCGCATGCTCTGGGACAATATTTGGTGCAAGTCCCCCATTTGTAATGACATAATGGATTCTTGTGCCGTCTACAACATGCTCTCGTAAATAATTAGCTCCGACATTCATCAATTCAACCGCATCCAGTGCACTTCTCCCTGCATGTGGTGATGAAGCGGCATGTGCTGGAATCCCTTTAAAATGAAACTTAATGGACACCATAGCTTGCATGCTCCTATTTACCACCATGTTTGATGTCCAGGGGTGCCAAGTTAAAGCGCAATCCAAATCATCAAATACGCCTTCTTTTGCCATATACGTTTTTCCAGACAAAACTTCTTCTGCAGGACACCCATAATACCGAATCGTACCAGCTAGATTAAATTCCTCCATCGTGTTTTTTAACGCTACCACAGCTTCTACACCTGCGGTTCCAAGTAAATTATGGCCACAGCCGTGACCTGGTCCGTCCATTTCTACTTGTTCCTGAACGGTTTTAACGGCTTGGGAAAGTCCGGGTAATGCATCATATTCTCCTAGTATCCCAATGATTGGTTTCCCTAAACCGTATTCCGCTACAAAAGCTGTAGATATTCCACCAATTGATGCTTGAATACGAAATCCTTCTTCTTTTAATTTTGAAACTTGCAAGTTACAAGCATAGCTTTCTTCGTATGCAACTTGCGGATTCTCCCATATCTTTTTAGCCATTTCCGTAAATTCAGACTGATCATTTCTTATCGATTGCACTATTTTTTGTTTACCCATCCGTTATATCCATTTACTAATGGATTCACACTCCTTCCAAATCTACTAAGTCGATACCAACACCTTACTTATTTTTCTCTTGTTTTTTGATCTTCTCTAAAAGTAGACAAACTACAACTGTTCCGAGTATGCAGACAAACGTTTGGAAAGCACGAGGTACAGGACCTAAATTAACAAATAAACCAAATGCAATTCCGATTACACCAAACAGTGGTTTTTTGATTGCAAATTGTGCAATTACCCCTCCGAAAATAGCAGGAAGAACAAAGCTTAAACTATTTAGAATGGATTCCGGCAATATCGTGAGAATGAATGAGCCACTTAAAATAGCTAAAATAAGAATAATCGCGTTCATGATTGATGCTGTGGAAATGGCCAATGCAGCTGTAATTTCACCCTTTTTTGTTCCAGGTTCCGCATTAACGACTCGTTGAGCAACCGATGCACATGGTAGACACATATTTCCAATGTTACCTGTAAGAAAGGCAATATATGTACCAGAAACACCCAAAACCGGATAATAGCTAATCGGTTCTAGTACCCAAACAAACATAATGATGGCTGCATAGGCTGTAAACCCAGAGATAATCGTGGACCAACCAGGATGATAGCCAAGAACAAATGAGAGATATGAGGGCACAAGTAATGTTAATGCTATGACTGACCAGATTGTTAGACGTCCCCAAAAATGAGACTTTAATTGAAAGGTATCAAAATCCATAGCTGACTCTTGCGTGCTTGGTACAGTTTGGTTTATAGATAAATTTTCCCCTCTATTCACTTGCATGTAGTTCTCCTACCTTTCTTTTTAAGAAATTAAATAACCTGCTATCATTCCGACAATAATTACCAGTCCTAATGACCATTCTTTTAACCATCTTAGTTGGGATTTATCTCCAATCCATATAATGAGAGGCATCGTAATAAAGGCAACAATAAAAACAATGAAATGACTTAGACCTTTTACCATTTCTCCTCCACCAAGGTAACTAAAAGCCCCTATCATAGCAGCAACAGAAACGGTACTTAACATTGTTACATTTTTAGGATTGGCTTCTGCTTTTTTCTGTATCTTTCCTAATGACTTAGTAAATAGAGCAACAAATAACAACCATCCCATTCCCCCAAGACACATGACCCAAACAGCATTCGTAAAGGCTTGTAAATTATAATCAGGGGATCCTAAATCAACACCAGCGGCTTTTGACCCAATACTTGCACCTACTGTTTCGATTGCAGCATTTCCAATAATCGAGATTCGCATTAGTGTAGTAGGGCTACCAATTAATGAAATCATAGAAATAGCAACAACAATGATGGCTAAAGATGGTCCAAGTGAACTAATCGCGCCGGCTCTGATCGCAGACTTTACCTCTGCTGATGACATACCAACGGATTGACTTGTCTTTGAAGCAAGTCGAATAAAAGTAATCCCTTGAAAAATGACGATACCAACTACCAGTGAAGCTAAGATCCAAAGTGGTAAGCTATTTGCCGTTTGTAATACTTTTTCCAAATTAAACATCCTCCTTTTCCATATTCTCCAAGTGTAAAATAATTCTCCTACATCTTTTCTTGAATTCCCCCTTTTAAAGTAAGCGCATTCAAAATATTTAAAGTATGAAATTCTATATATTCTAATTTTTATAGTAATTTATCGAATCAACTATTACAATGTATTATAATACATATATAATTCAGAAAAAACAGAACTTTCTATATATAAATGTCCTGGAGGTTAGAATGATAACAAAACAACTGCTCCTCTCTTTTTTAGAAAAAGGATTTGAGAAATGTTCGTATGAAATTTATGTTAAAAAACCTCATGATACTACCTTCCAACTCTTACACAAAAAAGGAACGTTAAAAAATGAAAATGTTAACCTTTTAAAATTGAATAAAGATGACAACTACACTATTTTTACGTGTGAGGAAGATTTGTATATCTCATTTTCTTACTTGAATGGGCATCAAGTGATCCTTCGCTCCAACTGTATATCATCTCCCTTCGATAAAAGAGATTTGGATTATTTGTATATTTGCTTTGAGTTAATGGACGCAAAAAACCAGATTCAAGCAAAAGATGTGGAATTGGATGTTTTGATTGAAGGAATACGCTCTGTCTCTTCTTCACTTGTTCTTGATGATTTGTTAGAGAAAATTGTTAAAAACGCATTGTCCGTAATACCTGTGGCAAATGCAGGGTACCTCCAACTTTATGAGCCTAGTGAAGAGATCATTATTACGAAAACAAGTGTTGGATTTGAACCCATCATTGGAAAACTTAGAATGAACATTGGAGAATCTATAACTGGGATGGTTTTTAAGGAAGGGAAACCATTAATCTACCATTCTACAGAACAGATTTATAAAAAAATGAGCGATCATTCCATTTCTCCTGAAAACTTACAGATTATCAATTCATCATCAAAAGGAAAAATTATTCAAGCAATTGTAAGTGTACCGATTTCTATTGGGGACCAGCGTATCGGGGTGATGACCATACACCAATTTGATAAGAAAGGGAGATTTACTGAAGGTGATGTACGACTTTTACAAGGTTTTGCATCACAGGTAGCCATTGCTATCCAAAATGCACGCCTTTATACAGAAGTGAATGAAAAATTACAAGAGCTTTCAAAAAGAAACGAAGTTCACAATACCCTTATTAAATTCTCTCTCCAAAATAAAGGGTTAAAGACAATTGTAAAAGAAATAGGCAAAATGATAAATGGGAAAGTTTCCTTTTATGATTACTTAGAAAATGATTGGTACCATAATCAAGTCAATCAAAAGAATGATTTTAGCGTTGATGAGATTTCTAGAATATTTAAAAGGAGAAGACATCCTGTTTTCGTAGAATTACGTAAGCCAAAAGAAGAAAAGTACTATTTATATCCCATTATCAATGGTACCATCTTTCTCGGTTGTTTTATTTTGCCCTATTCTACTACTCTATCGATCATTGATCGGATTGTAATTGAGCAAGGTGGAGCCATTCTAGCCCTTGAACTTGTAAAGAAACATACATTAGAAGAAATTTATTATAAGAAGACGCATGAATTTTTTAATGAGGTTATTAAAAGTAGAGATCCAGAAGCTCTTATTGCAAAAAGAAAGGAATTCAATTTAATTCCTTCCCACTCCTTTTTTGTTACAGTAATCGAACTTGTGAATTATAAGGATTTATATAAGCTTGGGGCAGATATTCATAGTATCATCTCATTGATTAAAAAGAATATTCTACAGGTGAGGCTCATTTATGGATTTCATAATAAAATCATGGTGCTCGTTTCATTAACTGATAGTACTTCAGTTGATGATTTGATAAAAAGACTGACGACCATTATTCACAACTGGACGAATAATAACGACTCATTCGTATGTGTCGGTGTCGGTTCAACTAAAAAGGGAGCTTATCACATAGGGAAAAGTTATGAAGAGGCAAAGAAGTCCGTTGCCTATCTAATTAATAAAAAAGAAACAGGCATCATTACCTATGAAAGTATTGGGGTTAATCGGTTATTTATTAATCAGGACACGAATGAAATAGAGGAATTCATAAATGGCTTTTTTCAGCCCTTGAATACGGCAAGGTCGAGGAAAAATGACCTTGAACTAACATTGTTAACCTATATAAAATTAAATAAGTCCATAAACGAAACAGCTCAACATCTTCACATTCATATTAATACGTTATATCAACGCCTAAAAAAAATCGAGGAGATTCTTCATTTACGTTTTAATGACCCAAAAGACTTTCTGAAAATCCAGTTAGCCTGTCACTTAAAAGAATCATTCGCATACTCTGATGAGGTTCATTAAAATAAAGAGGTTCCCTTACGAACCTCTTTATTTCTTCGAAAGCTGTTTCATTGGCCTTGCCAACAGAATTAATAAGATCAAACTCATATACCCAAACAATGGATATAAAAAAGAGATCAATGCCCCGTAGCCTAACTGGCTTAGACAATAGGCGATGGACAAAACACCGAAAACAATTAAGATTGACGGGAGTTTGATGACATTTTTCAATTGACGCTCAAGCCCAAATAAATTACCAATTACTGAAGTAAAGATTTCTCCATAAATCACAAGGATGTACAACCACGAGAAAGCAGCCATGAAGTTTTTCATAACCTCAGCCATTGGAATCTCAAAGGTGTGAATATTTGGGAGTGCCGACAAGGATATATGGCTTGTTAATAAAATCAGACATAATGCACCCCCTCCTATCAATCCACCCCATCTTAATGTTTTTTCATGTTCTATTTCTTTAGCAAGTGGTACCAAAACTGGCATCGCCATGGTTAAGTTAAATGCAGCATATAAAAATGGCGAAATCATCCAATTATAGCTTGATGATTCTAATTCAGGTTTACTTATTAAACTTGTTGCATCCGTAAAAAGAACTTCTACTGCTAACACAACACTGAAGAAAATCATGATCGGTACAACAAACATGTTCACACCAAATAACCCTTTGACCCCATATATCAATACAAAAATGGAAAGTGCACTCGTCACAAAAATTCCAAGCTGATACGACAGCCCTAATTGTTCATAAAAGACAGCACCCGCTCCCGAAAGCATGACCGAAGTTACCCCTATCAATACAAGAAGCATCAATCCGTTCACAAAAAACCCTGCTTTTTTTCCAAACAAATATTCATTAAATTCCTTATACGAATCAGCTTGAATTCGGTTTGCGATGATCATGATTCGAGTTCCTAACCATATAAATAAGAAACCACTGATTCCGATTCCGATCAAACCGTATAGACCATATTGGGTAAAAAATTCAACGATTTCCCGACCTGTTGCAAAGCCTGCTCCTACGATTGTTCCAACATAAACAGCACCGATTTGAAATGCTGCCCCCCAATTTCCTCGCACAAATAGCCACCTCATTTTTCTGTCTTACTTGATTTATATGTACAAGTTCCAAAATTAAGACGAGCTATTCCTTCGTTAACCGTGGCAAAAATTTCTAGTACTTTTTACTTGAAAGTCAAAGATAGTCAAAGTATAATATAGACATAAGGTCAAAGATGGTCAAACATCACAAACGACCTATTTTATTTAAGCCACACGATGTGGGTCAGTCTTTTATCTTAAATTGGTCAAAGATAGTCAAATTTCAAGGAGGTAGTTGTTTATGATTTGTCAAGCATGTAATAAAAATGAAGCTACGGTTCAGTTGCACGTACAAGTGAACAATGACAAGCGACAAATTCAACTTTGCAGTGAGTGTTATGCGAAGGAGAAGAACAACATGAAAATACCTTCAGGAATGTACGGTTTCCCTAATTTTACATTTGATGATCTATTTAAAGGCAATGCTTTTGGTCAACAAATGGGAATCAATCAACAACAAACACAACCAAAACACGGAGGAAATGGCGGAGGTCTTCTCGATCATTTTGGTCGAAACCTTACTCAAATGGCGAAGGCTGGACTTATTGACCCAGTGATTGGCCGTGACGAGGAAATCCACCGTGTTATTGAAATCTTAAACCGCCGTAATAAAAACAACCCTGTTCTAATTGGGGAACCAGGGGTAGGTAAAACTGCAATTGCAGAAGGATTAGCCCTACAAATTTCTGAAGGAAAAGCGCCAAGTAAGCTTTCAAATAAACAGGTTTATTTACTAGATGTCGCATCACTCGTTGCCAACACTGGTATTCGTGGTCAATTCGAAGAAAGAATGAAGCAACTCATTGCTGAGCTTCAAAAGCGTAAAAATATTATCTTATTTATTGATGAAATTCACCTTTTAGTAGGCGCAGGTTCTGCTGAAGGTTCAATGGATGCAGGTAATATTTTAAAACCTGCTCTTGCACGTGGCGAACTTCAAGTTGTTGGTGCCACAACATTAAAAGAATACCGACAAATTGAAAAAGACGCTGCACTTGAACGTCGTTTCCAACCTGTAACAGTGGATGAACCTACAGTTGACGAAGCGATTCAGATTCTTGAAGGTATTAAAGGAAAATATGAAGATTTCCATGGTGTAAAATATACAGATGAAGCGATCCGTGCCTGTGTAACATTATCACATCGATACATTCAAGACCGCTTCTTACCAGATAAGGCAATCGACTTGCTTGATGAAGCTGGTTCAAAAATGAATTTAGCATCTGGAGGCACAAATCCAAAGGATATTGAAGCAGAACTTGCAAAAATCGCTGCTGAAAAAGAAAAAGCAGCCGGGGAAGAAAACTACGAATTAGCAGCAAAATTAAGACATCAAGAAATTCTGCTAGAAAAACAATTAAGTAATCCGGAAAACAAAGAAGAGCATGTGATTGATGTAACCAATATCCAACAAATTATCGAGAAGAAAACCGGTATCCCTGTTGGTAAGCTTCAAGAAAATGAACAACAAAAAATGAAACATCTTGCTGACAACCTTGCGAAAAAAGTAATCGGTCAAGAAGAAGCTGTTACAAAGGTTGCAAAAGCAGTTCGTCGTAGCCGTGCTGGTTTGAAGGCTAAAAATCGACCAATCGGTTCCTTCCTGTTTGTCGGACCAACTGGTGTAGGTAAAACAGAATTAACGAAGACACTTGCTGAAGAACTATTCGGTTCGAAAGATGCTATGATCAGACTTGACATGAGTGAGTACATGGAGAAACACTCTGTCTCTAAAATCATCGGTTCACCTCCTGGATATGTAGGCCATGAGGAAGCAGGACAACTTACTGAAAAAGTTCGTCGTAACCCTTATAGCATCATCCTTTTAGATGAAATTGAAAAGGCACATCCTGATGTTCAGCATATGTTCCTTCAAATTTTAGAAGATGGCCGTTTAACAGACAGCCAAGGACGTACTGTAAGCTTCAAAGATACTGTAATTATCATGACAAGTAACGCAGGAAGTGGCGGACCTAAGAAGATTACGGTTGGCTTTGAGAAAGCTGATACAGATGTATATAAGGAAACATCTATTCTTGATTCACTAGGTTCCTTCTTCAAACCAGAATTCTTGAACAGATTTGATGCCATCATTGAATTCAAACAGCTTGAAAAAGAACACTTAGTACAAATTGTTGACCTTATGTTACATGAGCTTGAAGCAACTCTTAAAGAACAAGATGTAACCATCACAGTTGATGATGCCGCAAAACAAAAATTAGCTGAGCTAGGCTACCACCCAGCATTTGGTGCACGTCCATTACGCCGTGTCATCCAAGAACAGCTTGAGGACCAAATCACTGATGTTCTTTTGGAAAATGATGACCAAACAAGCTTAAACGTAACGGTCGAAGAAAATAAAATTGTAATCAAATAATGTACCCATTAAAAATGCAGAGCCACGTTGAGCTCTGCATTTTTTATATTGATTTTGTTTCCAATTCATTTACTTTTATCGGTGTCTTACGATTTGAGAACAGGCTGTGCAACACCATTCCACCCGCAATCATCAATAGCCCAACAAGAGAATACATAGTTGGCAGAGGTGCACTTAATAAAAGAACCTCACCAAAGATCACAAAAATAATCTGGGTTGACTGGGTAGCTTCAACCGCAGCAAGCATACTTTGATCATGCTTAACTAGCTCTGTTGCAAAAAAGAAAAGCACGGTTGCGATAACCCCAGAGGAAATCCCGACGATAAACGATTGAAACACCTGATCTTTACTAGGCAGCCCAGCAGTCGCAGCACCAAAACCGGCAATAATTAACCAAAACGGAGTCGAAGCTAGTGTCATGCCAAGGACACGTTGAAAAGTGTCAAAGTCATTTTTACAATGCTCCATCATCTTTCGATTTCCTAATGGATATGCAAAAGCAGCCAAAACTACAGGAAGAATTCCAATTAAGAGCATTTCCATTCCAATGCCCCCATCTGCTTCCTGAAGCTGAATCAAAACAATCCCAATAAAAATAAAACTAGAAAAAATAAGACCTTTGACCGGGATATGTTCACGGACTTTTTGCATTCCATTTGCCGTTTCCACTGTTCTATAGAAAAAAGGTACAACTAGGAGGCCCGCGATAATAACAAATTGCCATGTTCCTGCAACCAACCAACCTGGACCAGAAGCAGCCGCAAAGGTAAGCGATGCATAAAACAGTCCAAACCCAACTGTACTCCAAAGAATCCATTTTAACGGGTTCGTTTTTAACTCATACAACAGTTGCTTCAGGTTACCTCTAAGAAGAACAATCCCAATTAAAAAGGGTAGCATAAAAAAATATCGCAACGAAGAACTCCATAACCAGCTTCCCCCTGAAAGCTCCATTGATCGGTTTAGAATAAACGTTACCGCAAAAAATAGTGACGAGATGATTCCAATTAGAATAGCTTTCAAAGTTCATACTCCCCCCTAGACCTTAAAACAATAAACATCTTCATCAACAAAGCCTTTGATGATTTCTCCTGTTTTCGTAAATCCTGCTTTCGTATACACATGGATAGCTGCTTGGTTTGTAGGAATAACTGATAAGTAAATCTCATCACAATAGGGCATGGTATGAATCATTTCAGAAATAATTTCCTTCACCGCAGCGGTGCCATACCCTTTTCTTTGATATTTATAATCAATCATAATCCTGCATAATTCAAAGCGATTGCGCTCATTTTCAAGTCCAAACATGGTAAATCCAATTAACTGAGTTCCATCATAGATTGCTTTCGTTACCCAATCTGGCTGAACTTTTGCTTGTGCGAGTGAAAAAACATTGGAGGCAACCCATTTTTCAAATAAAGCAAACTCCTTATCTTCTGATTTCAACCGAATGACATCAAGCAAATTGTCCATCGTGACATCGCGTAAAATGATTTTTTTCATGTACCTCCCCCCATTTTACAATTATTTGGACCTCGATTGGTAGGAATATTCTAATAATTTATTTTATCATAAAGACTTGCTCTGCTTTTACAGTAAATCCTTCTTTTTCTAATAAATCACGCAAAATTTTATTCGACACTGACAAATTCGCTGCGGTTCTTGCAATTTTAAGATCCCTTTGACCAAATACCTTTCGTAAAAGTTCCCTTACAATGTCTTTCTTTTTATCATGTGATGGTTCAGCCTCACATTGCATTAGAATAATTGACTGAAGCTTTCCATCCTCATTAAATAGCCGTTTAAAAATGGCATATCCAACAATCGTTTCATTCTCGTCGAGTGCAAGTAGTGATTCTCCATCACGTGCATTATTCCATTGCGTTTGCCACGGAACCATTGCCTTATAAAAGGGGACTTGTGAAGCGTCAATTGGAATTCCTTTTGTAAAGGTAAATTGGTTGTTTTCGGATAGAAAAGCATCGCTCGATAATTCACCAGTATGTTGTAAATGAATTAATTCATCGACAATGTTATAGCCGACCTTTTCATATAATGTGATGGCCGTTTCATTTGCCTTAACCGCTTCAAGCGTTGCAACTTCTACACCTTCTGTTTCATAGATTGCTAGTGTAGCTTCCATTAGCTTTTTGCCAACACCCTTTCCACGGAATTCAGGATCAACCCCTGTTCCACCATTCCACGAAACTTTTTTACCGTTAATAGAGCGAATCCCATTTAAAATAAGACCTACTGGTCGCTCTCCTTCATAGGCAATGACTGAGAGTGTTGGAGAAAGCCCTTCCAAAATCATCCGTCTTGTAAAAAGATCAACCGTTGTCGTCATATCAAAATAGTAACCTTCAAAGCCTTTATTCCAAGCCACCACTGCATCTTCAAGTGTACATTCAGATAGTCTTTTTATTGTAATCATGTGTTTATCCCCTCTTCTTAAAGAAGTCATTTAGTCGATTTATTTAATCATATTTTAGGGATCCCTACAAGTAAATTTTGGAAATTTTTCAAGAATTATCGAAAGCTGTTCACATTCCCTTGTTTTATCTTTTGGCTTTTTCAAAAGTTTTACATAAGTCTTGCCGTATACACTCTTTATCACAGGACTTTTTCAAATATTATCCAGAAGTCATCACTTAAACTATCTTTATGCCATAGCTTTTTCAAGATTTTTACATAAGTCTTGCCATATACACTCTTTATCACAGGGCTTTTTCAAATATTATCCAGAAGTCATCACTTAAACTATCTTTATGCCATAACTTTTTCAAGACTTTTACATAAGTCTTGCCATATACACTCTTTATCACAGGACTTTTTCAAATATTATCCAGAAGTCATCACTTAAACTATCTTTATGCCATAGCTTTTTCAAGATTTTTACATAAGTCTTGCCATATACACTCTTTATCACAGGGCTTTTTCAAATATTATCCAGAAGTCATCACTTAAACTATCTTTATGCCATAACTTTTTCAAGACTTTTACATAAGTCTTGCCATATACACTCTTTATCACAGGACTTTTTCAAATATTATCCAAAAACCACTGGATAAATCACAAAGCAACTCCATTCAAGCACAAAAATTCTCCTGTCATCTACCCTACTTCGGCTTCATATACATTATTGAGGTGGAAAACATGTCCATAGTAGCAAGATTTTTTTTATTGATGTCTTTTTTGATTTTGTTTTTTAATGGCTCGTCATTGGGGTTTATCTTGTTCGATTTGAGGTTTGACTCTTTATTTGGGTATGGTATTTTTATTTTCTCTAGTTTAGTTGGAGTTGTCTTTGCATCGATTGCAGAGGAGCCAGGGACGACTAAGAGGTTTTATTGCAGATACTGTTTATACGGAAACTTGCTTGTCACTCTTTTTCCACTTTATTTTCATTGGGTTTCAGACTCCATTTTCCCAATTCTAATTGAAACATTCCTTTAAGCAAAAAAGTGCCACAGCAGATGTGACACTTTTTCTTTGTTATGCATCTTGATCCGTTAAGATGTATGGGCCATCCTGTGTGATCGCCAATGTGTGCTCATATTGTGCGGATAGGCTTCCATCAATAGTTCGCGCTGTCCAGCCGTTTTTGTCCATAGTGGTCTGGTATCTACCGACATTCACCATTGGTTCAATTGTGAAAACCATTCCTTCTTTTAAACGTAATCCTTTATTCGGAAGGCCATAGTGTAAAACTTGTGGCTCCTCATGCATTGTTGGTCCAATTCCATGTCCGATAAAATCACGAACAACTGAGAATCCTTCGCCCTCTGTATAAGATTGGATCGCATGACCGATATCCCCAAGGCGATTTCCAATTACCGCTTGTTCAATTCCCTTATACATCGCTGTTTTTGTTACATCAAGAAGCTTTTCGGCTTTTGGTGAAATTTCTCCAACACCATATGACCAAGCAGAGTCAGCAAGTGCGCCGCCAAGGTTCACCACCATATCGATGGTCACGATATCTCCACTTTTTAAAGGAGTTTTTCTTGGAAAGCCGTGACAAATTTCATCGTTAATGGATGCACATGTTGCATATTTATAGCCCTTATAGCCCTTTTGTTCAGGCGTAGCACCATTCTTTTTAATAAAATCCTCAGCAAAGCTGTCAATCTCTAGACTTGTAATTCCAGGTTGAATCAGTTTGCGAATTTCCTTATGGCAAGCAGCTAAAATTTGTCCCGCTTCACGCATTAATTCAATTTCTCGTTTTGTCTTTAAATGAATCATGAAAACACCCTCAATTTCAGTTTGATGTTTTTATTATATCCTTTATAAAGGATTTTTGCATAAACTATAGTTTATTTGTAAAATTTCCACAAAAAGGACTGTGGAACAACACCCACAGTCCTCATGTTTTACAGTTGCTTGTCGTCGACACTATTTAGCCAAGCTTCAATTTCACCTACGACAGATTGTACGGTTCCCTCTTCAAAAGGAGAAAGGAGATTTGCAACCTTCACTAGTTCCGTGAAAGGCTTGCTTCCACCTTGTTTGCAAAGGTGAATATAATCAGCCCATGCTTCCTCATGGTTTTCTCTTGATTTTTTCCAGAATTGGAACGCACAAATTTGCGCCAATGTATAGTCAATATAGTAGAATGCAGTCGTGTAAATATGGCTTTGACGCTGCCAGAATCCACCTGCTTCTAAATACTCATTCCCATCATAATCACGGAATGGTAGGTATTTTTTCTCAATCTCTCTCCATGCTTTGTTTCGCTCAGCAGGAGCAGCATCTGGATTTTCATAAACAAAGTGCTGGAATTCATCTACTGCAACTCCATATGGTAAGAATAATAAGGCTTCACTTAAATGAGAAAACTTATATTTATCTGTATCTTCTTTAAAGAATAAATCCATCCATGGCCATGTGAAGAATTCCATACTCATCGAATGAATTTCAGCAGCCTCATATGTTGGCCAATTGTATTCAGGCACTTCGTAATGTCGGCTTGAGTAAACTTGGAAAGCATGCCCTGTTTCATGTGTTAACACATCGATATCCCCAGAAGTTCCATTAAAGTTTGAGAAGATAAATGGTGCTTGGTAATCGCTGATGTATGTGCAATAGCCTCCGCCAGCTTTCCCTTTTTTCGCAACTAAATCCATTAAATTCGTGTCAATCATGTAATTGAAGAATTCTTTTGTTTCTTCAGATAGTTCTTCATACATTTTCTTCCCATTTTCGATGATCCATTCTGGGTCACCTTTTGGCACAGCATTACCAGATTTAAAGCTGAATGATTCATCATAGTATTTTAAGCTGTCCACACCAATACGTTCTGCTTGGCGTTCACGAAGCTTCACCGCTAATGGAACGATATGTTCCTTCACTTGGTTTCTGAAGTTTGCAACCATTTCTGCATTGTAATCGGTTCTTGATAGTCTCACATATGCAAGCTCAACGAAATTTTTATACCCAAGTTTATGAGCAATACGAGTACGAACTTTTACTAACTGATCATAAATATCATCAAATTTCTCTTGGTGTTCCTTGAAAAATGCAAAACGCACCTCATTTGCTTTTTTACGCATATCACGATCTATTGATTCCGTAAACGGTTGTAACTGTGCTAGTGTGCGCTCTTCGCCTTCGAACATAATTTTTGCTGAGGCAACAAGCTTCGTATATTCAGATGAAAGCTTATTTTCCAATTGGAGATCTTCAACTACTTCTGGTGAAAAGGTTTTTAATTGTGTTTCTGCAAAATCAAAAAGCTGCTTGCCCCATTTGTTTTCTAACTCAGTACGAAATTTTGAATGAACAAGAGCATCGTAGTACTTAGTAGTTAAGCCTTGTACCAATGGTTGAATTTCATCAAGATAATCTTGTTCTTCCTTATAAAATTCATCATTCGTATCAACTGTATGTCTGATATAGCAAATGTTAAAAGCTGTATCAACAGTTCGTTGGATCGCAATGATTTCTTTCATTGCTTCATCTTGTGCAGCAGGTGTTGCCGCATTTTTAAATTTTTCGAGCGCGACATTAAATGATTGCTCCACTTCGTCCATGTTAGGACGGACATACTTAAAATCGTTAAAATTCATAGAAGGTTCCCCTTTTCAATAAGAGATTAGAAAATATGTATACTCTTTCATTGTAAACCACTCCTACATAATTTTTCCACTACAAAACCTTCGAGAGAAATTGATAAGTTTCGCTAAAATTTTCGCGTTGATTGTCGATATAAAGAATAGTAGAATTTTAGATTCGAAACATATTTCGCAGATTTGCGTCTATGACCAGATTATTGCATCGAGTCAAGAAAATTTGCGCCGATAGCCAAATTCTTGCGTTGATTCACGCATTTTTGCGTCTATAGCCGGATTTTTGCGTTGATTCACGCATTTTTGCGTCTATAGCCGGATTTTTGCGTCGAATCTCGAAAATTTGCGTCCACAGCAAAATTTCTGCGTCGATTCACACGAATTTGCGTCTTTAAACACTATTCACATAACAACGTATGAAAGCATAGGTGATACAATTTGGATAAATCGTCATTAATAGGAGTCATTCTTGGTTTAATCGCAATATTTGTAGGTATGGTTTTAAAAGGCGTTCCACTTTCAGCATTAATTAATCCTGCTGCCTTTTTGATCATTATTTTAGGAACCATTGCAGCCGTAACTATCGCATTCCCAACCAGTGAATTAAAAAGGGTGCCACAGTTATTCGGAGTCCTTTTCAAAGAAAAAAAGATGTTAAGTGTTGAAGAACTGATTCCAATGTTCTCAAATTGGGCTACTGTTGCCCGTAAGGAAGGACTTTTAGCACTTGAGGTAAAAGTCGCGGAAGTTGAAGATCCCTTTTTGAAAAACGGATTAAGTATGGCAGTTGATGGACAAAGTGCTGAATTTATCCGCGATGTCATGACAGAAGAAATTGAAGCAATCGAAGAAAGACATGCTTCAGGTGCATCAATTTTCTCACAAGCTGGAACATATGCACCAACACTTGGGGTATTGGGAGCTGTTTTAGGTCTGATTGCTGCATTGGGGCATATGGACGATACCGATGCACTTGGAGAAGCGATCGCAGCCGCGTTCGTTGCAACAATGCTGGGGATTTTCACAGGATATGTGCTATGGCACCCATTCGCAAATAAATTAAAACAAAAATCAAAGCAAGAAATTAAAATTAAAGAAGTCATGATCGAAGGCGTCTTATCCGTTCTTGAAGGCCAATCACCACGTGCAATCGAACAAAAGCTTTCAATGTATCTTTCAAATAAAGACCGCGGGAATGTTTTGACTGAAGGTGAAATGATAGATGGCTAGAAGAAGGCGAAAATCAAAACACGATGAGCATATGGATGAATCATGGTTGGTGCCTTATGCGGATATACTGACATTATTGCTCGCGCTGTTCATTGTACTATTTGCTGCAAGTAATGTAGATGTTCAGAAATTTCAAAAGCTTGCAAGCTCCTTTAACAATGTCTTTAGGGGGGGTACCTCTTTTTTAGAATATGAGAGTCCAGTACCTGTTGAAATTGATCATGCAGCGATTGATAATGAAAAAGAAAAAGAAAAACAGGAACAAGAAGAACTAAAAGAATTACAAAAAAAGATTAATAACTACATTACGGAGAATGGGTTAGATTTAAGTCTCAAAACTCGTTTAGCTGATGAAGGTTTGCTCGTTACAATTCAGGATGGTGCATTCTTTGACCCCGGAAGTGCTGACGTGAGACTTGATGATGTTAAGCTAGCACGTGAAATTTCGGAACTATTAGTAATGAACCCACCCCGAAATATCATTGTGAGTGGGCATACCGATACGGTTCCAATGAATAATCATGAATTTAAAAGCAACTGGCATTTAAGTGTCATGCGTGCGGTTAATTTTATGAGTCTCTTATTGGAAAATAAAAAGCTTGACCCGCGACTATTTAGTGCTCGTGGCCTCGGTGAATATGAGCCCGTTGCCACTAACGAAACAGCAGAAGGACGAAAACTGAATCGACGGGTTGAAGTACTCATCCAGCCAAACGTCGAACAGCCAAAATAATCTCGCCAAAAGGCGGAAATAGGAATGCCCACGGAAATATTTCATCCGTGGGCATTTTATTACCAAATTACTTTCCAATTGTCATCTACAGTGGCTTCGATATTACCTCTTTCAAGGATATAATTAGCAATCAACTCTGACATATCGAGTGGAATATCCTTAATAATTGGCTTATCCTTGAACATTGCATAATCCCCACCACCACCTGCACGGTAGTTGTTCATGACAACATCATACTCTCCATCTAGTTCAATTGGTTCACCGTTAAAGGTTAACTTGACGACACGCTCTCCAATTGGCTTTGAAATATCAAAAATATAGCTAATCCCTTCCCACATATCATAATTGTAATGCTGTGGTTTTGGTGTTGTGAAGGAAGGATTTACGGTGATATCACCTTTTTCAAGCATAAAATAGCTCGCACTTCTTTCCAATGCTTCCTTCATGTCCTTGCCGCTAATTCGTACGACCGCTAACGTGTTTGGATAAATATAATTGGAAACAACGTCTCTCATTGTTATATTTGATGGAAATCCTTTTGTGACATTATTAAATAGAGCGGTATTTGAAATTGACACCTTGGCAACATCCATCTGTACTTTATTAATAAATTCAACGAGAGCATTGTCCTTTAGGCGTGCTTTTAATGGATCATCAATTGTCATATTTCCAATTACCTGACCGATTGGTTGATCCAACCACTCCTGTGTTTCAGTTTCATATTCTTTTACTATCTGAAGAGAGCAATCGTCAGCTTCTATTTCACTTACTAAAATGAGTTCAGGTTTTGAATCTGAAATCGTCCACCTGTCATCATTCTTCGTAAGTGATAGTGTGACTTTCCCTATTGCTTGACCATTAAAGCTAGGCTGCAGGATCGGCACACCGTTTACTTTACCGGCAAGTGAACGGTGTTGATGACCAGTTAATAAGAGGTCAATTCCCTCAATTTCCTGACAAATTCGATACCCCTGGTTTTCACCTGTCTGTTTTTCAGTAGGTTCACCTGTATCAAGATCAGCTTCAAATCCCCCATGGTAGGAAACAATCATGAGGTCTGGATTTTCTTCATTGCGAATGTAATCCACCCATTTTTTCGTGGATTCAAACGCATCTTCAAAGGTTAATCCTTTGATATGTTCAGGATTTTCCCAATTTGGGATATAGTGAGTGGTCACACCAAGAATCGCAGCCTTTATTCCTTCCTCAAGTTCAACCATGATATAGGGCTTGCCAATAAAAGGCTCCCCTTTTTCATTTAAAATATTTGCAGAAAGCCATGGAAAAGTAGATTCATTTATCGCTTGCTGCAATACTTTCATTCCATAATTGAACTCATGATTTCCAATGACTGCTGCATCATAGTTTAAATCATTTAATAATGTAATCATTGGATTTTGTTTATGACTATTTGATCGTACATAATGATAGGTTAAAGGAGTTCCTTGAATTAAATCTCCATTATCGATAACGATTGTGTTCTTATTCCGACTTCTCTCTTGTTTAATGACGGTTGCGATTTTTGCAAGACCAAGCCCAGCAGCTTCATTACTCCCATAATTAATTGGAAAAATATTGCCGTGAACATCACTCGTTTCTAGAATTGTAATTGTCATAGATTTCATCTTTGTTACCTCGTTTGTATAGGATCCATCTTTAGTATACACAAATTTACCAATTAAGCGTGAACGAAAAACATACACTTTTATATAAAACAGCACTTCTCAATACAAGAAGTGCTGTTTCTCCACATTTAGACGATTTTACTACGAATTTTTCCACTGATTGCATCAATGATTGTTACAACAATAATAATGATGATTAACATCATCCCAACCTGCTCCCAGTTACGTTGCATGGATGCAATAAGTAATGGGGCACCAATACCTCCCGCACCAACTATACCAAGGATTGTTGACGCACGAACATCGACTTCGAAACGGTACATCGCATAGTTTGAAAACTGTGGAATGATTTGTGGAATAACTCCAAACCAAATCACTTGAATTCGGTTTGCACCGTTTGCTTTTAATGCTTCAAGTACTTTCATATCAATAGATTCGACTACTTCCGAATACAGCTTCCCAAGCATCCCAATGGAATGGATTCCAACTGCTAAAACACCTGCATAAGGGCCAATGCCGACAGCCGCAACGAAAATAATTGCAAGCATAATTTCTGGGAATGCACGAATTCCATTTAAAATCCATTTTCCGATGGTTGAGACCTTTGAAATATTTCTCGCAGCTAAAAACCCGAATGGAATAGCTAATACAGCTGCAATAAGTGTACCCGCATATGCAATCAGAATAGATTCTAACATGTAATAGGCATATTCAGGAATTTTCGCGTGAATTTCTGGCATAAAGAATGGATCCCAGAAAAGTCTCTTAAATATGGTCATCGGGCTCAAGACTGATCCACGATAGGATAAATCTGTCATTGTAAATGCAATATAATATAAATAGAGTAAGACAAGTGAAATAACGACAATCTTCCATCGTCCTTTTTTTGCTGGTGGTTTTAAAAATTGCGCTCCTTTTTGCATTACATCAATCGCTCCCTTACTCGGTTACTGATAAAGTCAATAATCGTAACCGCTATAAAAGTCATGATGACAATTGTAGATACATTGTCAAAATTAAACATCGCTAATTGTTTTTTAAGGATTAAACCAATACCACCAGCACCTACAAATCCTAGAACAACAGAGGCACGAACATTAATTTCTAATACATATAATGAATATGATGTAAAATGTGGCATAATTTGCGGTAATACACCGTACCAGATGACTTGAACAATATTACCACCCGTTGCCCGAATCGCCTCTAATGGATTCGGATCAATCGCTTCAATGGTTTCACTGATCAATTTCGCAAGAATACCAACTGAAAAGATAAAAAGAGCTAATACACCGGCTAATGCGCCAATACCCACTATTGCTACTAAAATAACAGCCAAAATCAACTCAGGAATCGTACGTAAGATATTTAAAAAGAAACGAAAAACTTTATAAAAAACTTTATTTTTGTTAATGTTTGCTGCAGCGAAAAAGCTAATTGGCAATGCTACAATGGCTGATAAAGTTGTACTTAAAAAGGCCATATTCCAAGTTTCAATTAAACTTGAAAGCACAGTATCCGCGTAACCTAGATTAGGTGGGAATAAATCCTTTACGATAAAATCAATAACAATTGGCATTCCTTTTATAATTTCATCCGGATAGGCTTCAGTAAAAACTGCTGAAACAATATATAAAACGATAATTACAGCTAATATACTTCCAATTGTTGCTTTTGCCCGCATTGTCACAACAGGAATTTTTTTATTCAAGGAGTCCACTTGTTTACTCATCATCAACACTCCCGCGCATATCTCCATCCTTAATTGGACGACCATATATTTGCTCAAATGTTTTTTCATTCACGGTAGATGCAGGACCATCAAACACAATTTCACCAGCCCTCATCCCGATAATGCGATCAGCATATTCCATGGCCATATCAATAAAGTGAAGGTTAACAATGGTCGTAATCCCTAGTTCTTGATTGATTCTTTTTAAGTCTCTCATCACGACATGTGAAGTTGGAGGGTCAAGACTTGCTACAGGCTCGTCAGCTAAAATAACATTTGGCTTTTGTGTCAAAGCTCGTGCAATACTTACACGTTGTTGTTGTCCCCCACTCAGTTGGTCAGCACGTGTGTATGCTTTTTCTTCAATTCCTACACGCTCCAAGTTAGTTAATGCCAACTCTTTATCTTCCGTAGAGAAAAGACCTAATAAACTTTTAAAAGTTCCAATATGTCCAAGTCTGCCTGTCAATACATTCCGAAGAACAGACATACGATTTACAAGATTATAGTTTTGGAAGATCATCCCAATATTTGTACGTAGTTTTTTAAGTTCTCTTTCCTTAAATTTCAAGGTGTTCTTGCCATCTATAATTAACTCTCCTTCAGTAGGTTTAACCAATTGGTTAATACTTCTGATAAAAGTGGATTTTCCAGCGCCAGATAAACCAACTACAACTACAAATTCACCAGGATTAATGGTAACATTAATATTTTTTAACCCCTGATGCCCATTTGGATAAGTTAAAGAAACATTTTTAAATTCAATCATTGTCTTGCTCCTTTACGTTCATTAAAAATCTACTTGCTACTTGTATGATGTTCATTAACTTGTTCAACAAAATTTCAAGAAAAATCCTCTTAAAAAAAGAGAGAAGATGTCTCCTCTCTCTTTATACTTTTTATTAGGTAATAAGAATAAATGCCTTTATTACTCTCCTAATTGGTCTTTAAATTTCTCGTAAACTTCACGAACAACATCAAACTCTTCGTCAGATGCTTCCGCAATTCCGTCCCATGTGTAAACTTCATTCATGACCTTTAACACTTCAGGCTTATCATTGATTGACATAAATGCTTCTTTAATTTTAGCTTTCATGTCTTCTGGAAGATCGCTACGAACAGAAACACCGTCATTAGGAATAGCATCTGTGTAACCAATAATTTTTAATTTCTCTTTTACATCTGGAATATCTTTTTCCAAGTTGTCACGAACGTCTGTGAAAGTTGTCGCGAAATCAGCAGATCCATCTAATACTGCAAGTGCAGCATTATCATGTCCACCTACAGCAACTTGCTTGTAGAAAGTATCAAGATTTTCAACACCCATTTCCATTAATTGAGAAGCTGGGAATAGGAATCCAGAAGTTGAAAGTGGGTCACCATATGCCCAAGTTAAGCCTTCAGTAGCAACAACATCGTCTACAGAAGTTAGCTTAGAATCAGCTGCTGCAACATATTGTGCTTTGTATGTATCTGATCCATGACGAATTGCTTTTACTAACACGTCAACATTTGCACGTTCCTTAGCTTGTACATAACCAAATGGATTTGTGAAACCAATGTCAACTTTACCAGTTCTCATACCTTCAACAAGACCAACGAAGTCAATCATAACTTCTGCCTTAACAGGTACTCCAAGCTGTTCAGTTAAGTACTCTTCTAGTGGTTTAACATTGTCTGCAATTGTGTCAGCTTCTTGAGAAGGAATGAATCCCATTGTTAATTCAGTCACTTCTTCAGTCTTTCCTTTGTCCTCACCTTTTGCATTGTCATCGCTCTTCTTGTCTTTATCATCGGAGCCACATGCTGCAATAACAAAAACCATACCAATTGCCATTAATAGTGCTAATAACTTTTTCATTTTCTCTCCTCCTAAACATGATGTAAAAGTAAAACCCCATTCATTATATATTAAAATATTACGGATTTCAACACATATTTTGAATTTTTTACAATTTATTAACATTCATATTACAAGAATACTAGCATTTATCTTTTTTCATGGTGTAAAGTATCAAAAATCTCATTTAACACATTATTATTCGAAAATACTGTTATTTGTGGTGAAAATACAGAGAATGGTTGATTTTCTAGTGTCCTCATGACACCACCCACTTCTTGTAAAATAACCATTCCTCCCGCAATATCCCATGGGGACAAACGAAAATCAAAATAAGTTTCCAATCGTCCACAAGCTACATACACAATTTCAAGTGCAGCTGAGCCTAGATATCTTGTTCCTCTAGTTTTTTGAATCATTTCAGTAAAAATCGTATGATCTACCCTATCATTTGGAACTAACCAATACTGGCAAATACTAATATTGGCTTCTTCTAATGCTTTGGATTCTAATTTTGATAATGGCTGTTCATTAAGGTAGGCCCCTTGCCCTGCTACTGCATGGAACATCTCATCAGAGATTGGGTCGTACACAATGCCAATCCGAGGATTGCCCTTTTCATAAATTCCAATTGAAATTGCGAAATTTCTTTTTTGATGAACGAAATTCGTTGTTCCATCGATTGGGTCGACAATCCAGACAATTTCATTTTCAGGGTTGAACTCTTGATTCTTTGCAAGCCCCTCTTCCCCTAGAAAGAAGTGGTTTGGGAAGTTCGTCTTGATATGGTCAATAAAAAATTGCTCAATTTCTTTATCCTTGTTTGTGACTAAATCAGCCGCGGACGTTTTGTACTCTACATTTAGACTTTCCTTTGTAGCTCTTCGAAGAATTTCACCCGCTTCATATGTCCATTCTTTAGCTATTTGGTATACTTCATTCCAATTCACATTTATTTCCTCCTTTTCTTCGTATTAACCCTATCCAATAACTTTGAATTGGTCAATCTTTTTCCCATACAAAAAACCCACATAAAAGTGGGCTTTGGCATACTATTAATTACACAGTTAAAATAGCTTCGATTTTCTTAATCTCTTCAAATCCAAGGACGAGATCAGACGCTTTCGCATTTGCCTCGATTTGTTCGGGATTCGTTGCCCCAACAAGAGTGCTAGCAACATTATGCTGTCTTAAAATCCATGCTAAGGCTAATTCAGGCAAGGTAACGCCTAGTTCGTTTGAAAATTCCTCAAGACGGTCTATTTTCGTTGATACAATCCCATTAATAATGTTTTTTACCCATGTATTCACTTGGGAATTTGCTCCTCTACTTCCCGAAGGAATCGTACCACCTCGATATTTTCCCGTTAATACACCTTGGGCAAGCGGAGAATACACTACCTGTGAAATTCCATTCTTTTCGCAAACTGGGATGATTTCATCCTCGATATCACGATGGAGCATATTGTATTGTGGTTGATTAACAATGATGCGATCTAATAAATACTTATCGGCAATCGCAATCGCTTCTTGAATTTGAGCAGCACTCCACTCACTTACACCAGCATACAGAATCTTCCCCTGCCGAATCAAATCGTCAATTGCACGCAAGGTTTCATCGACTGGGGTATCCTCGTCATAGCGATGACAATAAAAAACATCCACGTAATCTAAGTCCATGCGTTTTAAGCTTGCATGTACTTGCTCGATGATATGTTTTCTCGATAGCCCCCTGTCGTTAGGTCCATCCCCCATCGCACCAAATGCTTTAGTGGTAATACAATAGGATTCCCGTCGGTACTCTTTTAACGCGCTAGCTAATATTCGTTCCCCTTCACCACGCTCATAGACATTTGCGGAATCGAAAAAATTTATACCAAGTTCATATGCTTTATGAACGGTTTTCGCTGCCATGTTTTCATCTACTGTTTTACCAAAGGTTAACCAGCTACCTAAACTGATTTCACTTACCTTAAGCCCCGAGCGACCTAGCCTTCTATATTTCATGTCATGCCTCCTCCTCACTTTGCGAATACTGTCTTATCATTAAATTTATCAGAAATTTCAAACAAGGTAAAGCGCTACTCGAAAAATAAAACGTATAGATTTTTAACTTGTTTTTCCTAGATTATTTTTGAATTTTCACTTTACAAAAATGGAAAAAAGGTTTTTCATAGAGGAAAGGATTAAATCGACCTTTAATAGGTAAGTCAACAAAGGGGAAATAAATAAAATGCTTGCAGCAAAAACACAGGCTACTCGTACAGAAGCAGATGCGAACAAAACGCTTTATGGAATTTTAGTTATCATCGGATTTTGTCATATGCTGAATGACTCCATTCAAGCCATTATCCCAGCAATGTTTCCAATTTTAGAACGTTCCATGGGGTTAACATTTACCCAACTTGGATTAATCTCCTTCGCACTACAAATGACAGCTTCAGTTGCCCAACCAGTTGTTGGGTGGTATACAGATAAAAAACCATTTCCATATGCTTTGCCAATCGGCTTGACCTCCACCTTTTTTGGAGTAATTGGATTGGCATTTGCACCTAACTTTATAACGATTATTCTTTCGGTTCTATTTATTGGGGTCGGATCTGCCGTATTTCATCCTGAGGGCTCCCGCGTTGCCTACATGGCGGCAGGTAACAGACGTGGATTGGCACAATCCATTTATCAGGTTGGAGGAAACTCAGGTCAGGCTCTTGCTCCAGTCATTACCGCATTGATTCTCGTTCCACTCGGACAATTTGGGGCTATCTGGTTTTCGTTAGTTGCAGCACTTGCAGTTGGTTTACTTTTCTATATTGCGGGCTGGTATGCTCGAACTCTTAAAACAGTAGAGATTCAAAAGAAAGTGAAGAAAGCAGTATCTGCAGTACCAGGAAACATGAAAGCTATTAAACTAGCATTAGTTGTCCTTGTGCTTTTTGTTTTTGCACGGACTTGGTATATGTCAAGTATCACAAACTTTTACTCATTTTATGTCATTGAAAAATATGGATATACCATTTCACAAGCACAGATCTATATTTTCCTATTCTTAGCAACTGGCGCACTTGGTACTTTCTTTGGAGGTCCACTTGCTGATAGATTTGGAAAACGAAATGTCATTATCGCATCCTTATTAGGAACCGCACCGTTAGCCTTAATCTTGCCTTTTGTCGGACCGCATATCGCAATAGTGCTCGTAACCGTGATTGGATTTATCTTATTATCAAGCTTTTCTGTTACCGTTGTATATGCACAAGAACTGATGCCTGGAAAAATCGGCATGGTGTCAGGGTTAATCGTCGGTCTTGCCTTCGGTATGGGGGCGATCGGGGGAGTCGCAATCGGTTCGATTATTGATGCGATTGGATTGACACCAACCATCATCATGATGGGCTTCCTTCCATTGCTTGGGATCATGGCCTTCTTATTGCCAACCGATCAGAAATTAAATGAATGGAATCATGCTTGATTTTGAAGGACGCTCACTTGGCGTCCTTTTTTTATTTGGATTGAAAGTATATGCTTTGCTCATCTTGTACAATTTTGACAAAAAAATAAACAACCCATATAGATGAATTGTTTGAGATTGCCCATTTATGATTTGTAGCTGACTTTTTGAAGTGCGAAAAATAACATAACTTTCTTTAAAAACTGACGAAAAAGTGAATGGTTTCGTTCTGCTGCTTCTGCTCGTTGATAGATATTTATAAGTTCATCAAGTTCTTGACTACATTCGATAGTTTCAATACTAGTAAACCCCGTACTATTAGCAATGGTGATCATTTCTTCTCTTTTTCTATTAATTTCGTCTAATAGTATCTGTTTGTAATCTACACCTCTGGTTTCCAAAACTTCCACTCCTTTATTCACACGTTAGGAGATACTAACGTCGTATACAACTATCGTAATCCAACCCATACTACCTTTGGTCGATGCACCTTAGTTGTTACTCTATGAATTATTACAAAATCTACTATTTATGTAAATAGATTCGCAAAAATAGACATTTTTTTCTTTGAAAATTTTACAAAATTGTGTACGACATCGCTTACACCTCACTTTTCATGCTTTTTCGACAAAAAGAATTTTACAAAAATCGACATGATTTTCAATTTAAAAAACCTATAAGGATAATCCTTATAGGTCAATGCATTGTTTTATTTAATTCGATCGATATGTGTAACGCGAAATTCTTTTTCTTCTAGTTTTCGTTTAACCTGCTGAATTTTTTCTTCGCCAAGAGAACCAGGTAGATTTAAAATAATGCGGCGAAGATATTTTTCACCATTATCTAGCGTGAGCATGCCATCTATATTGATATCACTGATGAGGGATACAAGTTCTTTAATTGCACCTTTATGTTCAATCGTAGCGATGGTTAGCGTATATCCACCCGTTTTCATTCCAAAAGAGTCCTCAAGAACATCCATGACATTTGCATGTGTGATGATTCCCTGAAACTCCATTTCCGTATTCAATACTGCAATAAATGGCAGACGACGAATCGTTAAAAACGTCTTAAAAAAGGAATCTTCCTCGTAAATGAATGCATCCTTGCTTTCAACAAGTGTAGATATACTCGCACTCGCATCTCCATTTTTTTCGTATAAATACTCTAAGATGTCCACCTTATAAATTAATCCTTCAAAAACAGTACCATCTTTTGACAATACAGGAACTGAGCGAAATCCTGTATCATTTAAAAGTTGCAGGGCTTGTTGAACGGTGTAATTGTTATCACAATACTTCACATCTGGTTTTTGGACAAAATTATAGCGTATTTTCATTTTCTCCACTCCTCTTTCATATAGAAGAATTCCTTCAATATCTTTATTATATGCATATAAAAGGCCGTAATCTAATGAACAAAAATGTAACATATTTATTGATCAATGTAAAGAATATTCTTACTATTTAAGTTCAAAAAAAGACTTAATGGAAAAAGCTCCATAAAGCTCTTTAAACTTTCCATCTTCAGCTCTGAGTCACGACAGAAATTAATTTTCTTACCATACATTTTTTATAAATTAAACAAATTCAACTTTTTGATACGGTTTGCGGCTTCAACTAATCTATCTTCGTCCGTTAAAAGGCCGACGCGAACATAACGGTCACCATACTCACCGAATCCAACCCCTGGTGCAACAGCAACATGGGCTTTTTCAAGTAATAAATCAGCAAAACTAATAGATGTGTATCCTTCAGGTACTGGTAGCCATGCGAAGAAAGAACCTGCAGGCGCTTTTACATCCCACCCAATGTCCTGAAGTGCACCGATGAAGGCATTTCGTCTTGATTCGTATTTATCTACTAGTTCCTTTACACAGTTCTGTGACTCGGTTAGCGCTGCTGCTGCCGCTGCTTGAATCGGACTAAACAAACTGACATACATATGGTCTTGAATGAGATTTAGAGCTTCGATTACGCTTGGGTTTCCAACCGCAAAACCAATTCTCCAGCCCGCCATGTTATATGTCTTTGAAAGTGTGTAAATTTCGATTCCAATATCCTTTGCACCGTCGATTGCTAAGAAACTGATTGGTTTTTTCCCTTCAAATCCAATTGCACCATATGCAAAATCATGCACGACACAAATATCATGTTCTTTTGCTAAGGAGATGGTTTCTTCAAAAAATTCGTTTGTCGCTATTGCCCCGGTTGGGTTATTAGGATAATTTAAAAACATGACTTTTGCTTTTTCAAGCTTTTCCGATTCAAGTTCTGAGTAGTCAGGTAAAAAGGCATTTTCCTCTTTCAGTGGCATATAAGCCATTTCTGCTCGAGCAAGTTCAACTCCTGACCAATAATCGGGATACCCAGGATCCGGAACTAACGCTATATCGCCTGGATTTAATAGGCATTGTGGAATCTCAACTAATCCTGCCTTCCCTCCAAAAAGAATCGCAACCTCTGTATCTGGATCAAGTTCAACTCCATATTCACGTTGATAAAATTCTGCTGCTGCTTTCTTCAAGAAAGAATGTCCACGAAACGGAGAATATTTATGAAATTTCGGTTGGTCTGCGCCCTTTTTTAATGCCTCAACGATATGCTGTGGCGTTGGCTGATCTGGATTTCCCTGACCTAAATTTATGACATCGTGTCCCTCGGCAACAACCTTGTTCACCTTTGCAACAAGTGAAGCGAAAAACTGTTTTGGTAAGTTTTGCAGAATTTCAGATTGTTCGAAAATTTTCATGTATACACCTTCTTCAAAATACTTGAAATACTAGTCTAATATCATATATTGTTACTTGTAAAGTATCATTTCAGAGGAGGATCTCAATGAATCTAAAAATTGCATGTATTCAGTATGATATCCAATTTGGAAAACCGCAAGAAAATTTTGAACTTATTTCTAAAGAAATCGAAAAAACAATGAATCAGGATACACCCGATATTATTGTCCTTCCAGAGCTTTGGACAACTGGGTATGACTTAACGAGATTAGATGAAATTGCCGATGTTAACGGAAATGAAGCGAATGCTTTTATCAGGGATTTAGCAAAAAAATATTCTGTTAATATTGTAGCAGGCTCGATTGCCAAAAAGACTGAACATGGCGTAACAAACACAATGTTTGTTTTTAATCGAGAAGGAGAAATAATCAGTGAATACAGTAAGCTCCACCTCTTCCAGCTCATGGATGAGCATTTATATTTACAGGCTGGGGAAGCAAAAGGTGATTTCACCATTGAAAATATACCAGCTGCCGGAGTTATCTGCTATGACATTCGTTTCCCTGAATGGATTCGCGCACATACAACAAGTGGGGCAGAAATTTTATTCGTGGTAGCAGAATGGCCACTTCCTCGCCTCGAGCATTGGCGTACCTTACTCCTAAGCCGCGCAATTGAAAATCAATGCTATGTTGTTGCTTGTAACAGTGTTGGAAGCAACCCTGATAATGTATTTGGCGGTCATTCCATGATTATCGATCCTTGGGGAACAATTATTGCCGAAGCAGATACAGAAAGCGCAACATTAGTTGGGGAAATTGACCTTAGCAAGGTACAAGAAGTGAGAAAGCAAATTCCGATTTTTCAAGATCGCCGACCGGATTTTTATCAATAAATCAAATACCCGGAGGCTTATAAAGAAATCCAGTGTGGCCCACACTGGATTTTTTTCGGATAGGCTGGTCTATCGATCTTAATTTGATTCTATCGACTTTATTTCGATTCTATCGTTTTCAATTTGATTCTATCGACTTTATTTCGATTCTATCGTTTTCAATTTGATTCTATCGACTTTATTTCCATTCTATAGATTTTAGCAAAGTCAAAAACTTGCCCCGATCAAAACACACCTTCTAATTCCAACAACTTTTCTTTTAAGTCCGTTCTTGTGCCAGTATATCCTGTTAGTGATTTGTCCTTTCCAATTACACGGTGACATGGTACAACAATTGGGATCGGATTTTTACGATTTGCCTGTCCGACTGCACGAACGGCCTTAGGATTATCAATTGCATTTGCAATATCCGCATAACAACGAGTTTCACCGTAAGGAATATGTAAAAGTTCATTCCAAACCTTCTCTTGAAAAGCTGTTCCGCTAAACTTAATTGGAAAGCTAAATGTTTTGCGTTCCCCTTTAAAATATTCGTCCAGTTGTTTTTTTATTTCAATAAGGACTTCATCATCAGGTGCATAAGTAACATCATATTTTTTACTAACCTGGGCCCAGTCGTCTTCTGATAATGAGATATCAAGCAACTCAGTTTCGCCCGCGAGGATATAAATTTTACCAAAAATATTCGTCTGCATGTCACTATATTTATACATCAAAAACGCTCCCTTCTCTTTCATTTATTTTACTAGACCTTTTCATATTTTGGTATGTATAATCTGTAAAAAAGGAATGCCAGCACTCTTCTACGAGCACTGGCTATTTGACTACAGTTTAAATTTACTAATCATTGTATTCAGTCTGCTTGATAAATCTGACAAAAGTTCGGAGTGATCTGAGATTGTTTCCATTGAACTATTTGTTTGCTGTACAGAGGCAGAGGTTTGTTCAATTCCAGCTGCAGATTGTTCAGAAACTGCTGCAATGTTATCAATTGATAAATTGATCTCGACCGTACTGCCTGCGATAATTTCTAGATTTTCAGAAATGCTCCGGATGCGTTCAACCATGGCGGTAACCGCACCGTGGATATCCTCAAACGTTTGACCTGTCACTTGAATTTGCTTTGCCCCTTCATCCACCTGGCTATAACCATCAAGTAAAACGCGGGCAACAGAATTCGATTCTTGTTGAATGCTGTTAACAATTTCGGTTATGTCTTTTACTGAATGAGATACTTGTTCAGCTAGCTTTCGAACTTCATCAGCTACAACAGCAAATCCTCTTCCATGTTCCCCAGCACGAGCAGCCTCAATTGCGGCATTAAGAGCCAAAAGATTGGTTTGATCCGCAATATCACGAATGACTTTGACAAGAGTAGAGATTTGCTTCGTTTGTTCATCGAGTCCTTTCACCTTTTCCACGGAATATTCCATGATGCTGTTAATTTTATTCATTTGCTCTGTTGACGCATTCATGAATTCATGACCTTTTTTCGTCATTTCCAAAACATTTTGTGATGACTCATTAATTTGACTTCCATTTTGGTTAGCCGATTGGATTTTTCCAGCATATTCCTCCATCATTTTTGCTAATTGCGTCGACGAATGTGCTTGTTCCTCAGCCCCTGTTGACAGTTCTTGGACAGTAGAAGCAATTTGCTGACTCGCTGCCTTCACCTCGCTTGAAGAAATCATTAATTCAGAACTCTTTGAAGCCACTTGGTCAGAGACAGTTGTTATTTCACGTATCATTGAACGAAGACTCGCATTCATAACATTTAATGATTTGCTCAACAACCCGATTTCATCCTGTCCTTTAACATCAATCTCATCGACCTTCAGGTTCCCATCGGCAATACGATTTGAAACGATAACTAATTTTTTGAGCTGTTTACCAATACTGCGACCGATAATGACTAGGCTCAATATGGCAATAATTGTTGATGCCACAATTGAAACAAGTAAAACGACAATCGTTCCGGAAACATTTGAGTTTGCCGCTGTTATCGAACGATCACTTTTCACTTTTATATTGGCCCGTAGCTGATCCAATTGTCGGACAGTATCTTTAATTATTTGCTCTGCTTCTTGGCTAGATTCAATTGAACTTAGCTTATCTGCTGATACAACAGCTGGAAAAACTTTATCATCAAACAAAGTAGTGAGTTTTTGTTTATTTTCACCAACTTTGTTATAGAGCTGAAGCTCAATTGTTGTGAGGGACGGTTTTAGTTCCTCTGATAATTCATCATATTGTTTACTTAAATCTTGAAAGGCCGTCACATGCTTGCCATTGCTGTCTTGTATGTAAATACTAATCTCACTTCCTAGTTGATTGAAAACGCTCGCTATCTCAGTAATTAGAATTGATTGATCTCCGCTTTTCTTCACTTCTTCCATTTCATTGCTAATAGTAAAGAGCTGTATGAAAATAATTAAAGCTGATAAACAAAATAGTAGAATAGTAAATGTAAAGGCCACACCATATTTATAACCTATCTTTAAGTTATGCCACCAACCCGTTAGTTTAAATGGTGACTTTTTACGTATTGTCTTTTCCCCTTTTTTTCTTTTTGACCCCTTCAATCTTCTGCCCCCTTTATTAACCTATCTCTCTCTTTTTGAAGCACCTTAAATAAAATCGCTTTCACTAATCCTTATTATAGAGGAAATTGTCACACTTTGAAATAAATTCTGTTAATTTGTCGAAGAAAAACTTCCGGTATTTGGTTCGTCTCTCCCCATGTGGTAAAATATATTAGTTAATCACAATTAAGGAGCAAGAGAATGAACATTGTTGTTAGTACATTAAATGCAAAGTATATCCATACAAGTCTGTCGATTCGGTATTTAAAAGCATATGCCGCGCCAGAATTTGATGTAAAATTGGCGGAATACACCATTAAAGATCCAGCCATGAACATCGTCACTGATTTGTATCGAAAAAAACCAGATGTAATTGGCTTCAGCTGTTATATATGGAATATCGAAGAAACGATTAAAGTTATTAAAATGCTCAAAAAAATAAATCCGGAGCTTGTCATCATTCTTGGTGGTCCAGAGGTAACCTATGATGTGCATGAATGGCTAGAACGCATTCCAGAGGTTGATTTCATTGTCATAGGTGAGGGTGAAGAAACTTTTAAGGATCTACTTACGGCTATACGTGATGGGGAAAGCACAGATGAAATCAGTGGTGTCGCCTTCCGTAAAGAGGAACGATTAAAGATCAATCCCCAGCGAAATAAACTCAACTTAAAAGAATTGCCAACACCCTTTCGATTTGAAGAGGATCTTCCTCATTTATCAAAACGTGTAACATATATCGAGACAAGCCGTGGTTGTCCTTTTAATTGTCAGTTTTGCTTATCCTCCATCGAGGTCGGTGTGCGCTATTTCGATCGTGAAAAAATCAAGGACGATATTCGCTTTTTAATGGACCATGGAGCAAAGACCATCAAATTCGTTGACCGTACCTTCAATATTAGTAGAAGCTATGCGATGGAAATGTTCCAATTTTTAATTGATGAGCACCGACCAGGAACGGTATTCCAATTTGAAATAACAGCGGACATTATGCGACCTGAAGTCATTGAGTTTTTAAATAAAAATGCACCTGCTGGATTGTTCAGATTTGAAATTGGTGTCCAATCAACAAATGACCTAACAAACGAGTTAGTGAAACGGAAGCAAAACTTTGCAAAGCTTCAGCGGACTGTCATGATGGTTAAAGAAGGTGGAAAAATTGATCAGCATCTAGACTTAATTGCCGGTCTACCTGAGGAGGATTATCACTCCTTCCGAAAAACCTTTAACGATGTATTTGAGATGCGACCTGAGGAGCTTCAGCTTGGCTTTTTAAAAATGCTCCGTGGAACTGGTGTACGAATTCGTGCAGCAGAGCATGATTATCAGTATATGGATCATTCACCATATGAGATTCTTGGAAACAATGTTTTGAGCTTTGATGATATTACACGAATTAAACAGGTGGAGGACGTGCTCGAGAAGTATTGGAATGACCATCGTATGAATGAAACCGTGGAATATCTGGTAACACATAGTTTTGAAACACCATTTGATTTCTTCCAAGACTTTGGGACCTATTGGGATGAACGTGGCTGGTCACGAATTGGACATCAGCTGGAGGATTTATTCAAACGTCTCTACGATTTTCTGCAAGACTCAAATATCAAAGAGCTACCTATAATTGAAGCAATCATGAAATATGATTATTTAAGAAATCAGAAGTACAAACCACGTAAACCATGGTGGGAGGACTTTGTTAGCAAGCAAGATCGAGGGGCCTTCTATCAGGAGATTGTGGAGAATCCGAATGATTTAGGTGCGGAATTTAGTCAATTACAGCTTGCGGAAAAAGATTTGTACAAGCATACTGTCGTTGAAAAAATCCCATTTGACCTTGAGACTTATAAACAAACAGGAGAAATTATACAACAGGATACGTATTTGCTTGTTTACTTTGATCCTATCGAACGACAAGCAAAGGTATTTTCACGAAAAGTGTCATAAGACAGAGTCAGCCCATGCTGACTCTTTTTTCATTTTCAAGCCCCTCGTGCTATCGGCTCCTAATCGCTTCTATGGGTCGGGTTAATCATATTTACTTGACACCGCTGAGTGGCGGCAGCTTTCTGCATTCTTATTCGCCAGTACTGTTTCCTTTTTTCGAATTACGATTTGCACCCTTCATTGGGTTTTCATAATCTGCTTCTGCTGAAAATTCAGTATCAGGCATGCTCTCTTTTGGTGTAAAATTATTCTTTTTCGCAGCATCAAATTTCACTTTGCGTTTCATGTGTTACCCCCCTTTTAATCTATAGTTTTCACCATGAATACGTCGTCCATAATTGGTAAAATCCACCTCCACGTTGCATTTGCGCTCTAGAGCCATTGATTAGCTTCGGGGTAACTCACGGATTTGCGTCAGTTCTCTCGTTTTTGCATCGATTAAACATTATTTTGCGTCCAGGTTCTCCTTTTTGCGTCTGCCCACCACTTTATAAATTATCTTGTCATTGCAAACACTAACGTAAACCCAAAGTGTGAGGTGTATATAAATGACCAAAGAGAAAAAGCAAACGGAAGAAATCGAATCACCTATTTTAGATGAAACATTGCCTCATCAAATCTCAGCCCCATCCTTTAAAGGGACCGGAATTAAAATGCAGGAACCATTTGTAAATGAACATGGAGTCGTGATTGGGGACAGCCTTTATAATTCATCAAATTCACCACTTAATAATTGGAGCGATGAAACAGACCCAGAGACCATGGCCGGTGACGAGTGGGTCCATCCGACAAATGACATCGGTTGGAACACAACTGAAAACCGTGAACTATTGGAAAGTAAAAAACAACCTAAAGGGGTGCCTTTTATGCATCCATCCAAGGACACAAGCTACGGTAATGATTGAAAAAGAGCACCCATCCAGGTGCTCTTTCATTATCCAATAATCAGTCTTTCTTTCGGGTAATGATAATTTGCATCCTTACCTTTCTTACCAATAATAAAGATAAAGTTCAGGATTCCTACCCTTCCGATAAACATGAGAAACATAATAAGAAACTTCCCAAACTTACTTAGGTCTGGGGTAATCCCCATTGATAATCCACAGGTACCAAATGCAGATGCAACCTCGAAAAATATTTCAGTAAACGTAAAGTTCTCTGTAATGGTTAATATGAAAATAGAGAGAAAACATGTGAAAAAAGCAAAAATCGTCACAATCAGTGATTTTTTTATATCTTCTTCATGGATCTCACGTTTAAAGATTTTAATGGATTTATTTCCTCTTGCGAAATTGAATAAAAACAATATATTTATCGCAAATGTCGTTGTTCGGATTCCCCCACCAACAGAGCTCGGTGAAGCCCCAATAAACATCATTGCACCTAAAAACAGTAAAGTAGACTCTGAAAACTGGTTCACATCCATTGTTGCCAGCCCTGCACTTCTTGTTGTAACCGACTGGAACAATGAATAGAAGAAGGTTTCATGCCAAGCCATTCCTTTAAAAAAGTGATTGAATTCAAGTAAAAAAACGGTGAATGTTCCAAAAATAACTAATGATAAAAACGTAACGGTTGTAAGCTTCGTAAATAGTGAAAAACGATATCTTCCCTTTTTATGAAGAAGAAAATCTTTTATTTCGACCAATACTGGAAAACCAATGGCACCTAAAATGATTAAAATAATCGTAATGAATTGAACAAAATAATCATTTGCATACGGTACTAATGAACTTCCTGTTATATCAAACCCAGCATTTGTCGTCGCACTAACCGCCGCAAAAATGCCATGAATAAACGCTTCTTGCCAAGTATCAAAAAATTGCATGAAATAGAGGCCTAAAATTAAACTACCGAAAAACTCTACACCAACAATAATGATGATTACTTGTTTAAGCAGATTGACTAAGCCCGATAACTGTGATTGATTTTGATCAACCATGATTAATCTTCTTTCTCGCAGGCCAATTTTCCGACGAAATAATAACCAAATAAAGGTTCCCATCGTCATAACCCCGATTCCGCCAACCTGAAGGACAAAAATCAAAATAAACGTACCTGCGACCGTATATGTATCTTTAATTGAAATAACACTTAGACCAGTTACACTAACAGCACTTGCAGCTGTGAATAAAGTATCGATGAAGGATACTTCAACGCCTTCCTGAATTGCGAAGGGCAAACTCAATAACAGAACTGATACTGTAACAGCTAATAAATAAAACGCAAAAATTAATTGAGCTGGTGACAGTTCATTCATGTACAAATTTTTTCTTTTCCACATTTTCTTTCACCCTAACATCTTTGTCGAATCTATTCCTCTATATTAAAGAATTCATTCTCATTTTGAAAGACTTTTTTATATTTGCGGGAAATTCATGCCTGTTTCTTATGTAGATTAGTATGCATTTCCAGTATTGAAATTAATAAACTTCTTATACTAAAGATACAACGAATTAACGTTGTTTTCTATCATTTAAAAAGGAGTGAGAGTAATGGCTAGAAGTAGTAATAAATTGCTTGTTCCTGGAATCGAACAGGCTTTAGATCAAATAAAGTTTGAAATTGCCCAAGAATTTGGTGTTAAGCTTGGTTCAGATACAGTATCCCGTGCAAATGGTTCAGTAGGCGGAGAAATTACGAAGCGACTAGTCGCACAAGCACAATCCCAATTAAAAGGCGAATAAAAACTTCATAAAATGGAGAAAAGCCGAGGTTATCCCTCGGCTTTAATGATTGCTTCCATTATGGTTGTTGCCCTTATGGTTGTTTCCCTTATTATGATTACCGTTATTGCCATTATTGCCTTTATGTTCCCATTTGTTGTTTTGTTTACCTTGTCTTTTCTCTTCTTGTCTCCATTCTCGTTCTTCTTGCTTACGCTTTTTCTCTTCCCATTTTTCATCCATTTTTTCGAACTTTTTTTCTTTAATATGGTCCGGCATATTGGAGTTTTCTATATTGTTTTTGACTTTATCTCTTATCTGTTCTTTTTTCTCTTTAAGCTTTTCTTGGACTTCTTCCGCCCTTTGTTTTTGAGAGTTCTTAAACTCGTTTAGCTCTTTCTGTTGCTGGGCGTCTTCCTGCTGTTTTTTTGTATTTTGTTCTTGCTCTGCCGGCTCAGTCTTCATTTTTTCTACTGGCTTAGGAACTTTATTCTCTTTAATGAGAAGTTTACCTGTAGAAATACCCTTTTCTTTAGCAGCATTTCTAGTCTCGACTGTACTTGTTAAAGAGGTAACTGCAATTTGCTCTTTTTCATATTCTTCTTTAATTTCTTTAATTCCTTGCTGGAGCTCTTGGTCGATTTTTTGATCATGTGTGTCTGCTACAACCGTTGTAATTAAAACTTGCTTTCCATCTTTAAGATAGCCATTATCTTTACTATGTTGAATGATTTTTTCCGTAATCGAATCAAGTGTGCTATTCTTCCAATCTGGAATGGATTCCAATAGTTCTTTTGCCTCGTTGTTTAAAGCTTCTAGACTTACGACGTGAAGGTTTTCATCTAATCCCACTTCAAAGCTTGGATTGATGTCAATGGACATGTAAGCATACACTTCATCACTCGATGAAAAAGGTATAAATAAAGATAATAATAAAATTGCAACTAAAGAACTTGCAAGTGCGTAACGCCATTTCTTTACCTGAAAGAAACGTCGCTTTGAAGTATGGCTTACTCGTTCATTGATTGGAAAAAAAGTCATCTCCTCACCAATTTCATAGCTTTCCTTCATATGCTTGGCTTTTACGAATTCACCGTCAGGGGTTAGCATCGTAATATATTCATCGTTCACATCCATAACGATCCCCTTTTTCAACTTTCGAGCACCCCTTTTAGATAATCTTTTAAATAGACATAGTCGCCGGATAAAATAATAGCCATTGCAATAATGTACTTCCGATTTCTTTCTATCGTTTTACGGCTGACACTTACTTTCGATTCAAGTTGCTTAATCGGAAGCTGTTTCTTCTCAAACAACATACGTTTAATCTGTTCATTTTCAACAACAACCTTAGATACCATAATCGCATTTTGTCTAGCATCTGCATGTTTTGGTGAGATTTCAAGCAACTCGTGAAATGACAAGCCAAATTCCTGCAAAACATGATGAAAATGGAGAATCTCTTCTTTTCTTTGTTCCTGCTCTACTTTCTTTTGATAATCATCGACAGAAAGGTGAGCCTCAATTTTCGATTGTGCCCCTTCCTCATCTGTTTCGCCATTCGAGATAAAATTAATATTCCTTACTCGTGCTTCTTTACGGATGTAGTCAATCACTCGTCGTTTAATGAGAAGTTCACTAAAGGATAAAAAGGAACTACCCTTTTCTTTTGAGTATTTTTCTATGGCCTCATTAAACGCTATAAGTCCAATACTAAATTCATCATCCGAATCACTTATATATCGTTTACAAACGGCAGACACATTCTTTGCAATAAAGGGTTTATAGTCTTCTATTAATTTATTTTGTAGGTTTTGATTTCCATTTTGAATCTCAATAACGGTTTCTTCCAGCGTGCTTTTTCGCTTTCCAATTTTAAACAATAGGCTCAGCACTGGTTTCACCTCAACTCTCTTTACTATCTGTTAATAGTAGCAAGAGATGAAAGCGAGATTCAATAACAATTTTTCACATTATGAGACTTACGCAAAAAATATTACAAAAGAACTAATACCAAAGACTACTCTTTATTTGAAAGGTGACAAACTTTGTAACATATATTTCTTTTCAGTTACATTCCAAGTTTCGTTTGTAATGTTTGACTCATTTAAAGTTTACGTCATCGGTTTTCTTTTTGAGGGGGTAAATATATTTTTTACTCATTATTTTTTCGAAAATAGCTTCAGGTTTATATTACCATCATTTCAGCGCCAGTTTAAGGAAACAATACTCACAAAAAGGAGAGAAGGAAACTTATGCATACAATGTGGAAAGGCTCAATCAGCTTTGGACTGGTAAACATCCCGATAAAGCTTTTTTCAGCAACTGAAGACAAAGACGTGAAACTCCGCAATCTTCATAAAGAATGCAATACCCCCATTCAATATGAAAAAATATGTCCAAATTGCGAAAAAGATGTAGGGACAGAGGATATCGTTAAGGGTTATGAATATGTAAAAGGGAAATTTGTTATTTTGAGTGATGAGGAACTAAAAGAACTTAAGGACGAGCATGAGGATAAAAGTGTCGAAATTATTGATTTTGTTAAGCTCGAAGAAATCGATCCAATCTATTTTAGCCGCTCTTATTTCATGGGACCGGGTGAAAATGGTAGTAAAGCATACGCACTACTTCGAGAGGCCTTACAAAAGTCAGGGAAGATTGGAATTGCTGAAATTACAATACGTTCAAAGCAACAAATGGCAATTATCCGTGTCTATAAAAACAGCCTTGTGATGGAAACGATCCATTACCCTGATGAAGTTCGCAACGTCGCTGAAGTTCCTGGTGTCCCTGAAAACATCGACCTTAATGAAAAAGAGCTCGATACGGCCATTATGCTGATTGACCAGTTAACAACTGAATTCAATCCAGAAAAGTATAAAGATGAATACCGCACTGCCCTTATGGAGCTTATCGAATCGAAAATAAATAACAATGAAGGAACGACCTCTAAAGAAGCTCCTCGTACGAATGTTGTAGACCTAATGAGTGCCCTGCAAGCAAGTATTGAACGGACAAAGTCCAAGGAAACAGCTACATCAAAGAAGGCCGCTGCTCCAAAAGGAAATGCAAAGCCAAAAGCAAAGCAAGAGGCACCAACAGGTACGGATAAGGGCACTTCTGTAAAACCAAAAGCTAGAACGACTCGTAAAAAAGTTGGTACATGATAGGGGCTCCTCTAAAGTGGTTTAATAAAGGAGTGACATGATGCTAAAGCCAATGCTTCCAACCCTTATTTTTGAAGCCCCAACTGGACCAAACTGGGTCTACGAAATTAAGTATGATGGATTCCGGGCAATGTTGCATTGGGACAATGATCGTATCCAGTTAATTAGTAGGAACGGAAACCTGCTTAATGAACAGTTTCCTGAGATTATTACACAATGTGAAGAACTATCAGATGTAATGAAACCGTACCTACCACTTGTTTTCGATGGGGAGCTTTGCATATTAGAATCACCTTTTAAAGCAAGCTTCGAGCTTATTCAGCAACGAGGACGATTGAAGAGTAAGGCTAAAATTGCTCAAGCATCTGCATCCAAGCCTGCTCAATATGTGGTGTTTGATCTATTGGTGTTTAGGAACGAAAATCTAATGGATAGGCCTTTTCAAGACAGGAAATTTACGTTATATAATCTCTTTAATGATGTAAAACTGCCTAGAGTGGTTAATCCATCTAATGAAGAACTCATTCAATTAGTTTCGTATGAACAAGATTTTCATTCAATTTGGGCAGTCGCAACTCAAGCTAATGCAGAAGGGATTATTGCAAAAAAGATTGATAGCACATGGGATGAAGGCAAGCGTACAACAAACTGGTACAAAATTAAAAATTGGCAGGTTGGCGCCTTTTTTATTCTGGGCTATGATAAAAAGAATGCCTTTTTCCATGTTGGAGTAATGAGAAAGAATGGAATATATGAGATTGGCTTGTTTTCACATGGTCTTTCTCCTGATGAACGACAGGCTTTACTTGGAGTTATTCAGGCAAATGCAATTGACGAAACTACTGGCTTTATTAAGGTAGAGCCTGGTATTTGTGTCGAACTCTTTTATTTAGAATTGTATAAAGAGCAACTACGGCAGCCAAGTTTTTCAAAATTCCGGTTTGATGTAGAGTGGCAGGACTGCACATGGGAAAAACTTGTGCGAAAAACACCGCTTCTACCTGAAGAGATTGAAATCACACATCCTGACAAACCACTTTGGAAAGATAAATCGATCACAAAGCTTGAGTATATCCACTATTTAGTGGAAGTTTCTCTTTATATGCTACCGTTTTTAAAGGACCGTTTATTAACTGTCATTCGATATCCACATGGAATGTATGGTGAGAAATTTTACCAAAAAAATTGTCCTGACTATGCACCCGACTTTATCCAAACTTCGATGTCTGAAGGAATTGACTATATTGTCTGTAATGATTTAAAAACTCTAACTTGGTTAGGGAATCAATTGAGTTTCGAGTTTCATATCCCGTTTCAAACGATTTATTCAAAAGGACCATCTGAGATTGTTTTTGATTTGGATCCTCCGTCCCGTGATGCTTTTCCATTAGCCAAAAAGGCAGCGACCATCTTAAAAGAAGTTTTTGATGGTCTTAAATTGACTTCATTTGTGAAAACATCTGGTAATAAAGGGTTACAGATTTATATACCACTTCCAGAAAACCGGTTTACGTATGATGACACAAGACAATTTACAGAGTTTATCGCAAACTATTTAACCACAATGGAACCTGAACTTTTTACAACGGAAAGACTTAAAAAGAACCGCGGCAACCGCCTGTATGTCGATTATGTGCAGCATGCTGAGGGAAAAACAATTGTTGCTCCATATTCAGTACGCGGAAATGATGGGGCGTATGTTGCCACTCCACTTTATTGGGAAGAGATTACGGATGATTTGTCTATTGAAGATTTTCCGTTGGAGTCGATTATGGAGCGAATCAATGAAAAAGGCTGCCCCTTTGCACATTATTTTGATGCAAAAGATGAACAGCCATTTGAACCTGTGTTAGAGTTTTTGCGGCAGAAGTAGGTTGAGCGCTGGTTTAGTTGGGCTAGAGTGGACTTTTTTAGAATTCAGCAGGGATGAAGAGCATTTGGCGATTTTTTTGGGGTTGAATTGCTCTTCATCCGGCTTATGAAGAGGATTCGGTGATCGGTTCTTGGCTTGAATTCCTCTTCAACTAACTCATTTGGTATAGCTTTTTCTTTATTTTTCCAAAAATCTACTGAAATATCGCACTTAAGACCAGACCTTTTCCAACAATATCCATAAGTCCTCGCATATCTACCTCTTATACCATGACTTTTTCCAACAATACCCATAAGTCCCCTCATATCTACCTCTTATGTTACCGTTTTTTCCAACAATATCCAAAAATCTATCATATCTCGCACTTATGCCTTAAATAAACTTAAACCCCCTATTCCCCTTCACCCCTCCTCCTCGTTTCCTTATCAAACAAACTATACACGAGTGGGATTACAAATAATGTTAACAGGGTACTACTTAATAATCCGCCGATGACGGTAATTCCCATTGGTTGGTTGATTTCCGAGCCTTCACCGATGCCAAATGCGAGAGGTAACAAACCCAAGATTGTCGTTGAGGCTGTCATCATCACCGGGCGTGTACGGTCTTTTACTGCCATAACAATAGCCTCGTACGAACTCATACCTTCTTCTTTTTTCCTATTAATATAATCCACAATCACAATCGCATTGTTGACAACAATACCCGCTAGGACAATAATTCCGATGATGGCTGTTATTCCGATTGGAGTGTTTGTGAAAAAGAGACCTAGTGCAACCCCGATCACCATTAATGGAACCGTAAACATAATCACAAATGGATATTTGAATGACTCAAATTGTGCAGCCATCACGAAGTAAATCAATGTTAAGGCTAGCACAAATGCTAATAGCATTTGATCCATCGCGGATTCCAACAGCTCTTTATCACCACTGTAAACAAGATCCGTTTCATCTGATAGCCCTAAGCCTTCCACCTTTTCATCAATTTTTTTCGAAATTGCGCCAAGATTGGTTGACGACACGTATTTCACTGTAAATTGAACAGCGTGCTGTTGGTCAATTCTTCGAACCGTTAATGGTCCTTCACCAATTGCAATATCAGCCACGTCATCTAATGGAACAAATGTATTTGCTTGTGTTTTTAAAAGAAGATCTCTAAGGCCTTCAATATGATTAGTAAAGTCTCGGCTATAGCCGACATTGACTGGATAGATCGTATTTTCTTGATCGATTAACTGAAGTGCTCGTGTACCTCTTGTCACATCATTGACCGTTGATGCAATTTGTACCGGCGCAAGCCCCTCTTCAAACGCTTTTTCTTTATCAATCGTAATTTGAAGCTCCTCAATCGTTTTCGAAACATCTGTTGATACTTTGGTAACATCCTTCAACGTTACAAGTGCATCCGCAATTTTATCTACTGCTTCATCGAGCCGTCCCTTATCTGTATCCTTCACATGGAACTGCAAAGTATTCGGTGTTGAACCTGACGAAGATTGTAGATTGAATTTAACAACTGCCTCTGGATGAAGCTCGCTAACCTTTGATTCGATTTTTTGCTTCGTATCATCAACAAATTCAAAGGTTGACCGCTTTCGTTCCTCAACCCCTACCATTTTCACATAAATCTCTGCTTCGTTGGTACTGCCCCCTCCTCGAAAGCTTTTTTCTTGAGTAGAGCCAATTAAGCTAACATAGACATCAACGTCTGGCTCCTTTTCTAGTTGCTTTTCAATCCCCTTGACTGTTTTTTGTGTTTCCTTCAGAGGTGTACCATTTTCTAGCTTCATATTTATTGTAAAAAAACCCTCATCGCTTTTCGGAATGAATTCCGTTCCGACCGTAAAAAGCCCAAATAGACTTACTCCAAACATCACTAACGTCACCAATAGTAATATGAAGCGATGCCTCAATGACCATCTTGTTGCATTCTCTAAAAAACGCATTCCTCTTGATGCCTGACGCCTTTTTTCGAGGTTCTCGTTTGGTCTTTTTAAAAATCGGCTTGCTAACATCGGGACCACAGTTAACGCGACAATGAGGGAGGCAAATAAACTAAATGCAATGGTAACTGCAAATTCGGTAAACAATTCTCCAATTAAACCGGTTATAAAGACCACAGGTAAAAAAACGGCAACCGTAGTTAAGGTTGAGGCAATAATGGCCGTTCCAATTTCTTTTGTTCCCTCTACAGCAGCCTGCTTTGGCTCTTTTCCCATGGATAAATGGCGGTAAATGTTTTCGATTACGACGATTGAATTATCGACGAGCATTCCAATCCCAAGGGCAAGTCCACCTAATGTGAGAATATTTAATGAGAAATCTGAAAAATACATGAGCACAAAGGTAACAATGACGGAATATGGAATCGCAATACCGATGATGAGTGGACTCTTTACATTTCGGAGGAAAAAAAAGAGCACAATCATGGCAAATAATCCACCGAGCAACAAGGTACTTGTGATGTTGCCAATTGCTATTTTGACGTAGTCTCCTTGGTCAAATAGGATATCAGCTTTTACATTTTTATATTTTTTCTGAGCCAGCTTCTTTTCTAATTCCTTTTGAAAGCTCTGCGAAACATTAGCTGTATTGGCATCTGATTCCTGAAGAACACTCACAAGCATGGCGGGCTCCATGTTCGCTCGAGTAATGGTCTTCTGTGATTCAGGGACAATCTTAATTTCGGCTAGGTCCGCTAAAACCACTTTTTCACCTAAAATGGGGTCAATTGTAATCGCAAGCTCCTCTAAATCGTCAACAGAATTCAAGCTACTAATGACCCTTGTAGTAAGCTCTTTCCCTTCAGATTCAATCGTATTTCCAGGAAGTGAAACTGCATTGGCCCGTAGGATGTTAACAATATCGGTTTGTGTGAGAGCATACTCTTCTAATTTTTCTTGATCTAATTCCACTTTTATTTCTTCTGATATAACACCAGACAGATTTACATTTGCGACACCTTCTACTTTATTGAGCTCAGTAACCAGCCCTTCAGCAAGCTCTTGAAGCCCTTTTTCATTCCCTTCCATACTCAGGGATAATTGGATGACCGGAAACTGTGAAGGGTCAAATTTTAAAAATCGTGGAGCCTCCGCATCATCCGTAATTTGTGTCTGATTGATGCGGCTTAAAATTTCGTTTTCAATGTCATCAATTGAGGTTGTCCACGAAAACTGTAATAAAATCAATGATGCACCTTCTTGGGAAGTCGAGGACATTGTTTTTAAGCCCGGCAATGTAGACAGGCTTTGTTCAAGCGGTTTTGTGACTTTTTCAGAGACTTCATTCGGGCTTGCTCCAAAATAGTTCGCAACAACCACCCCAACAGGAGGATTGATATCCGGGATTAACTTTAATGGTATATTCATTAAGGAAACGATTCCTAAAATAATCACTAAAAACATAGAAACCAAAGTAAAAGTGGGTCGTTTTATCGAAAATTTGCTGATATGCATTGATCTGTTCCTCTTTTCTAGAAAAGTACAATACAATTGCATTATACCCATATTACAAAAAAACTGCACACCCAAATTGAGTGTACAGTTTCTAGTAATCACCTTTTCTGAAAGGTTATTCTTTTAAGTCTTCGATTGAGTCAATGTCCATGTATTTAGGAACAACTAAGCCGATTTTCACACCTTCCATGCTGATGCCGATGTCTTCGAATTTACCTTCAAATTCTTTAGCGTAATCTGCATGTGTTACAGGTAGCCAGCCAGCTAAGAAAGCATCTACACTTCCGTCTGCAACACCCGTCCACATTGGACCAGCTTCAACTTGTCGTTGTGTTACTTTATAGCCTAGGTCTTCAAGGACATTTGTAATGACACTTGTACTTGCAATTGTACTATCCCATGCAACTAATGCAAGAGTTACCTCTTCACCATTACCTTCTTCTACACCATTTGTCCATTCGGAAACTTTTTCAGAATTTCCTTCGATCCATTTAGCTGCTGCATCTTTTGGATCTTCTCCATCTTGAATATCAACCATGATTTCTTCCATATCGGCTGCTTCCCATTTAAATTGACTTAAGAGCTTATACACACCAGGTAGATCTTCTTTTATGCCGAGTCTACCAATACTATGAATAAACTCTTCCCCACCATATACTTCTTTTGGATCTTCAAGATATTTTAGATCAAAAGCTGAGAATTTCCAGTGTGGAGTCCAACCTGTGACGATAATGGGCTTTTCTTTGTCATAAGCCTTCTTCAGTGCTGCTGTCATTGCTGCTCCAGAACCTTCAACTAACGTCCAATCCTCAAGTCCATACTCTTCAATTGCTGATCCTGTTGCTTTCATAATCCCTGCACCTGGGTCGATTCCAACAATCTTATAATCTACACTTTCCCCTACGGATGCGGATGATGAACTATTTCCCGTTTCCTCAGAACCTCCGCCACACGCGGCAAGTCCTATCGTTAATCCAATTGCTAATGACGCTTTTACTACTTTTTTAAACATTAAGCATTTCCCCCTTGTTTCTTTTTTCCTATATTTTGAGTAATCCGGTCTAGAATGATTGCAACAATAACAATTGCTAGACCAGCTTCAAAACCAGTTCCTGTTTGTAGCTGTGTTACTGCACGGTATACATCTGCTCCTAGTCCTGGTGCACCTACCATTGAGGCGATAACGACCATAGATAAAGCAAGCATAATGCTTTGGTTAATACCAGCCATAATTGTAGGCTTGGCAAGTGGTATTTGCACTTTTATTAACCTTTGTTTTGTTGTTGATCCAAAGGCTTCAGTTGCTTCAATTAAATCCTTTGGTACTTGAGTGATTCCTAGAATCGTTAATCGAATCGTAGGTGGCATTGCGAAAATAACAGATGCTACAACTCCAGGGACAACACCAATATTGAAGAAAAAGATTGCTGGTAATAGATATACAAAGGCTGGCATTGTTTGCATAAAGTCGAGTATCGGTATGACAATGTTGCCCACTGTTTTACTTTGTGATGCCCAGATTCCTAAAGGAATACCAATGATAACGGATATTCCAACAGAGGTTAATACAAGGGCAATTGTTTGAAGCATATTGTCCCAGTAGCCTAAATTATCGATGAGGAGTAATCCTATTAAAGTAAATAGAGCAATTTTCCAATTACAAATCTTCCAGGCTACTGCACCTAAAATAAGTGTTAATACTATTGAAGGAATAAATCCTAATCCTAAAACAATTCCTTCTACAAATCCTTCTAGGCCTGCTGCAATCCCTTCAAATAAAAATTCAAAGTTTGAAACTAACCAATCTACAAAAGTATCAACCCAACTTGCGATTGGCAGCTTTGGTAATAAACCTTCCATCATAATACCTCCCTTTCATCACTTGGAGGGAGTTGTTCAGCCCCAAAGTCATTTATATATGTGTTGTTGCCTGCAAGTGCACCAATGACCGCACCTCGAATGACAATTCCCTTGAGACGATTTTGTTCATCAACAACCGCTACTGGTATCGTCGCTTGTGATACATCATCAAATAAATCAACAAGCAATGTACTCGTTTCAACGGTTTTAAGATTTTTTTCCATAACATCTGCCAAGGTTAAATTTTGCTCAACAGCTTTCGAAGCTTCTACTGCACTAACAGCACCCAATAGCCTATTCTGCTTATCAACGACATAAACAGTTGATAAACCGTTATCCTTCATAATTTTAAGAGCAAGTCTTGCACCTTTATCAACCAGAACGGTTTCGGCACGTTTGACGATATGTCCGGCAGTTAGCACCTTAGACAAATCGACATCCTCGACAAATCTTTCTACATATTCATTAGATGGATTCATAAGAATTTCTTCAGGGGTTCCGATTTGAACGATATTGCCGTCCTTCATTAAGGCAATACGGTCACCGATTCGTAATGCTTCGTCCAGGTCGTGAGTAATAAAGACGATTGTTTTTTCCATTGATCCTTGTAATTCAATCAATTCATCTTGCATGTCCTTACGAATCAAGGGATCAAGGGCACTGAATGCTTCGTCCATTAATAAAATATCCGGGTCATTTGCAAGGGCTCTTGCAAGTCCCACACGCTGTTGCATCCCACCACTAAGCTGGTCAGGATATTGATGTTCATAGCCTTCTAGGCCAACTAGCTTAAGAGCTTCCAATGCTTTTTGAGAGCGTTCTTGCTTTTGTACGCCTTGGATTTCAAGGCCATATTCAGTGTTTTGGAGAACCGTTTTATGCGGGAATAATGCGAAGCGCTGAAAAACCATACTCATTTTTTTTCGACGAACTTCACGGATTTCTTCTTTATTCATGGAGACGACATCTTTTCCATCGATGAAAACATGGCCAGATGTTGGTTCTATTAATCTATTTAAAAGACGAACCAAAGTCGACTTTCCACTTCCTGATAAACCCATAATGACAAAAATTTCACCTGGATAAACCTCAAAGGTTGCTTGATTCACACCCACTGTTGAGCCTGTACTTTTTAAGATTTCTGACTTGGTTTTTCCTTCTTTTAATAGTTGGATTGCTTTTTTAGATGAGCGTCCAAATATTTTTGTTACATTAGAAACCTTTATTTTTACTTGTTTTTCACTTTCCATTCTGTCACCTCAATTTTTCCTGATGATCTAACCCGAACAATTATTTGATATTCTTACAAAGCTAATAAAATACCGATGTAGAAAGCAATTAGTAACTATGACCTATTAATTGTATTAATAATATTGAAATTTCACAAAAGGGATATAACGGGATATTCGGTCGTAAAGTTTGTAAAGTTAAAACTGTACATACTTTACATTCTTTATTCTTAAAATTCCTCCAATATCCTCCATAATCCTTTTAGCAGCTCCCCTTTACATTCCATCTCCAAATATGTAGGCTATATATATTAAAGACTTTGTTGTAGGATGTGAATCTATTTGCAAGGCGAAGACAAACTAGAAAAAGCTCGAGAACGTGTAATTGATGCGATCGCTCAAAATATGAATTTGTATGGGGTAACTCCTTCTGTCGGCCGACTTTGGGGTCTCATGTATTTTCAAGATGAGCCGATGACACTTGATGACATGAAACAAGAGTTAGGCATGAGCAAAACCAGTATGAGTACCTCCGTTCGGAACTTAATGGAATTAAAAATGGTCGATAAGGTGTGGAAAAAAGGGATACGAAAAGATCTATATGAGGTTGAGGAAGATTGGTATCAAACCTTTATTGATTTTTTTACGATAAAGTGGAGAAGTGGTATTTCCATGAATGTCAGCGCCATCCAAAAATCATTATCCGACCTTAAGGAGCTAATAAAGGACGAGCAAGTAAGCAATGAAATTAAAGCCGAAGCCGAAAGTGATATTGTAAAGTTAAATAAAGCATTAGAATACTATTTTTGGCTTGACCGACTAGTAGACAGCTTCGAAACACATGAAATCTTTACATTTGTTCCAAAAGAGTAACGTTTATGAACGTTGCTTTTTTTCATTTAAAAATAGATTACGATTCACTGATATACTTCATCGATTTGACCGAAATACATACCCTACAATATGGGGGTGAAAAAATGCCATTATGGGGCTGGCTGTTAGTCTTTTTTGGAGGGTTACTCCTCGTAGGTTTTGTAGCTGACCGAATTTCAAAAAAGAATCGTTCTACCGACTCCCGCAAAATTCAAAAACAAGTCGATGAAGTCAAGAACAACCATTCCAATTATCATCACTTTTTATAAATGAAGAAAGCAGCCCGAAATTAAAAACGGGCTGCTTTTTTCATTATGCCTGTACTTCCTGTGACTCTGGGTAGTCATTGTCCACCAATGCAGTATCTTCCGTTAATTGATAACCTGCAATTGTTACGAGACCAAGCATGAATAACAGCATTAATTTTTTCATTTTTCCATCTCCTTTTTAACTCTTATTTTTTATTGATATAGGTGACTATGTTTTTTCAAAGACGAGATTGCCTTTGAAAAATAATAGCTTGCTAACTTATATTTATGATTTTCTTGATAGATTTTCCCAAGTTCCTCGCAATAATATGCAATGTAGAGATGATGGCCAATCCCTTCGAAATATGACAATGCATCTTTTTCAATAAACTTTAGTAGATTTTCAGAATTCTGGAGTAAATAATCATAATAGATAAAATGAATGTTGAATTCAGTTAGATCTTGATGCTTCTCCACGATTTCAAATCCTTCGTGAAGCCAAAATTTGCAATTATCATAGTCCTCGATTTTATAATATTCTTCGATTAAACCATGGATCGAGCGCAGCCGACCAATGACCATATGCTCTTCTTTATGCTCGAGGCTATTTCTAAATTGTTCGATAGCCAAAGTGGATTTTCCAAGTTTCGAATAAAGGACAGCTTGGTTATGGTAAATCAATCCTATTAAAGATGGATCATTTATGCCTTCAGCTACCTTTGTTGCTAATAAGTAGTTTTCTTCGGCCATTTCAAATTCATTTATTTTTTCATAGCTGATCCCCAGTAAAATTTGACATTCAGCACTTCTTTTTAAATCATAAAGAGACTGATAGATGGCTAGTGCCTTCTGGATATACACAATACTTAAGGCTAGTTTCCCCATTCGATTATGATTAAGCCCTTTATAATAATACAAATCAGCCGTTTCCCAGCTTTCAAAGTGGACACTACTTGTTAAAATTTCTTCGGCAACCTTAAAATGTTCTATTGCTACAGAAAATTGGCTTTTAAAATAATAAAATTGACCTACAATTTTTTCATAAAAATAATTCATACGGATATCAAATATATCTTTATACAATTCAATTTTCTTAATTTGCGCTTCGGCTTTGTCTAATTGTTTGATAAAAATAAAATATCGCAACTCAAAGAGGACAAAGAAAATGGCAACCCTTGAATCATTGGTATTCTTACTTTCATAGGACTCATAGAAAGCGACGGCTGGTTCCCTTTTTCGTGCAACCATTAAGTGGTACCAATCATGAAGCTCCCGTAATTGCTCGTATTCTTCACTTTCTATCAGCTTGATTCCTAATCGTTCACATAATAATTCGAGAACCTCAATACTTGCTGAGGTTTGGTTATTTTCTATTTTTGAAAGATAAGAAATTGAGATAATCTCGTTTGCCAGCTCTTCTTGTGTCATATTTTTTTGAATTCGAAAGAAACGTATTCTGCTTCCTATCTCCATATTTCATACCCTCTCATTGGCTTACTGTATATATTCTCTTTCTAGAAAAATGGTAAAAACCCTCTTTTTTACATTAGGTAAAAAGACTTATTTTTAGGATATGGGTCACAAAGATATCTTCACAGAAGTGGCGTTAACATTTTTTAATCAATTCCTTAGAAATCCTATGCTCCACATTTCCTATATATGTAAAACCATAACGAAATAAACAATTAGTACTATATGAAAAACGGCCCCATCGTTCGGGACCGTTTTCTTATTTTTTCTTTACTTTTGCAAGTTCTGTAGATCCAGCAGTTGCTTGCCCGCTTCCGATCTTTTCAAACGTTTCAACTGCATCAAAATTAGTAATGACAATTGGTGTAATAGTGCTTGCAGCTTTTTCTTTTACTAAATCAAGGTCAAAGGTGACCAGTTCAGTACCAACCTCGACTTTGTCTCCTTCTTTTACATGAGTGGTGAATCCTTCCCCTTTCATGTTCACTGTCTCAAGTCCAATATGTATGAGGAGTTCCAAACCAATTTCTGTTTTAATTCCAATTGCGTGTTTCGTAGGAAAAACCTGGATAATTTCTCCTTTAACAGGTGAAACAATTTTTCCTTCAGACGGCTCAATGGCAAGTCCATCTCCCATCATTTTTTGAGAAAATACTGGATCTGGTACCTCTTCTAAAGCGAGAATTTTACCAGTCACTGGGGCAATTAGCATTTCCTCAGTTTTTTTATCTTTACTACCAAATAATTTTTTAAACATACTAGACCTCCAAAATTAAAGATATGTTTAGTTGTATCATACCCAGAACAAGAAAAAAAGAATAATGAATTGAATAAATTACTTTTACATTTTTCCGAAATATTGTTCAATATCTATGTATCAAGATGAAGGATTATTAGAGATTATGTCGAATTTAATGATGTAGTATTCAGAAGGTTTAGACTAAGGGGGTATCACAAAATTGCTTGATCACATTGGGCATGTTCTCTATCATGTACTCATCGTCATTTTTCCTATTCTTCTATATTATTTACTGATCATTCAAGACAATAGCTTTACACCCAAGCACTATTCGAATAAATTATTCGGAATGATTGTCATTATCCTTCTGTTGACAATGTCATTTCCCGTAACCTATTCAAATGGCTTTTCTTATGATTTCAGAGTCATCCCTATATTCGTTGCATTTCTCTATATCGGATTATTCCAAGGAATTTCTGTCATTATCATTATGTTAGTTTATTTACATGTACTTGGAGATTCTGTCTTTTTTATAACCCTAATGAACTACTCAGTTATTACCATCATTTTTTATTTTCTATTAAAAAAATATCATTCTTTGCTATTAAATAAAAAACTGATACTCCTTTCAACCCTTTACTGTTTTATTTTTATAACGAGAACAATCACTTTGGTAAAAAATGATCTGACTGAACAAATCTTAGAGATATCCGTTTTTTCAATGGTTACATTGATTACACTTTTATTGGTAGTTCTACTAATCGAAAACTTAAACCACCAAATCCAATTACAAAGGGAACTAAGACGTTCTGAAAAAATGAATGTGATCAGCCAACTCGCAGCCTCTGTTGCCCATGAAGTTCGGAATCCATTAACAACAGTAAACGGCTTTTTACAGTTAATCATTCGAGATGACAATATTACTGAAAAACAGCGAAATTATATTGATATTACTCTTTCAGAATTAAATCGTGCTCAATCGATTATTAATGATTATTTATCCCTGGCAAAGCCTAATAATAGTAGTACACAATTAATTAACATCAGCGAAGAACTCGCAAAAACCGTCGAGTTAATGACATCCTATACAAATATCCAAAATATTGAAGTCGAAACCTCTATTGAAAAACTTTTGTTTATTAATGGGAATAAGGATGAGATTAAGCAGGTTCTAATAAATATCATTAAAAACGCAATTGAAGCGATTGGGAACGACGGATTGCTAATGATTGAAGCTTTTTTAAAAGAGAATGAAATCACGGTAAAAATAACGGATAATGGTCCGGGCATGACTAAAGAACAACTGTCAAAAATCGGAACACCCTTTTATTCAACAAAAGACAAAGGAACGGGTGTTGGACTAACGATTTGTTTTCAAATCATTGAACAGTTAAAAGGCTCAATTGAAGTTGAAAGTGCCATTGGCAAAGGCACAACCTTTACAATAAAGCTACCTACATACCAACCACCATCTACAATAGATATAAATAATGAGGTGTGATAAGAAATGTGTGGACGATTTACTCTATTTGCAGAGTTCGATGACATTCTCAATCGGTTTGATATTGAAGCCACAATTGAACAAAATTTATATATCCCTAGCTTTAATATTGCCCCCTCTCATTCGGTCCTTTCTGTAATCAATGATGGTAGACGAAATCGCCTTGGTTATTTGCGGTGGGGCTTCGTTCCTTCCTGGGCAAAGGATGAAAAGATTGGCTATAAAATGATCAATGCCCGCGCAGAAACGATTACCGAAAAACCAAGTTTTCGCCAAGCATTCAGACAAAGACGCTGTCTCGTTATTGCGGATAGCTTTTACGAATGGAAAAAGGGTACTGATAAATCGAAAACACCGATGCGAATTAAATTAAAATCAGATGAGCTTTTTGCAATGGCGGGAATCTGGGAGCGTTGGCAATCCCCTGATGGGAATGCATTGTTTTCTTGCTCGATCATTACGACCACTCCAAATGAACTAATGAAAGATATCCATGACCGGATGCCCGTTATATTGCGAAAGGAAGATGAAAAGCTATGGCTTAACCCTTCTTTTGATGATATTTCAATGGTTACAGATTTACTCAAACCATTGGCCGCAGAAGAGATGGAAGCTTACGAGGTCTCAGCTTTAGTCAACTCACCTCGAAATAACTCACCGAATTTAATTCAAAAAATATGTTAAAGGACTACGACTGCGATCCAAGACGGATTCAGTCTTTTTTGTTTTCACGATTAAGCGGGATAAACCACCATTATTTGGAGATAAATAAAATGATTTACAAAAGCGATTGGAGTAATATTTATGAAGTTTGCCCATTTATCAATCGAACTGATTACCGGCTTTTTCTTACTATTTTTCATCGTCAAAATTGTTGGTAGAAAAATCATCAACCGCCTTACACCATTTACATACATTGCAGGGATTGTCTTCGGAGAAATATTAGGAAATGCACTCTACGAAGATAGGATAAACACCTTTTATATCGTTTACTCGATGTGCCTTTGGGGATTATTATTATTCACTGTTGAGTTTCTTGGTCAAAAATTATTATTTTTCCGTGGAATTTTTGAAGGAAAACCGATTGCTCTTATCAAAAACGGAGCCGTTGATAAAGAAGCCTTAAAAAAGGCTAGGTTGAACATTAACCAATTACAAAGTCTTCTTCGCGAACGCGAAACATTTTCCGTTCGTGAGGTAGCGTTTTGTTTTCTCGAGGCAAATGGTAAAATTAGTATTTTAAAGAAAGCAAAATATCAAAAAACAACAGTAGAAGATTTTAACCTCCCAGAAAAACCTATCTTTGTACCTGTAACCCTCATTCGAGATGGAAAAGTATTATGGGACGAAATTCAAGATTTAGGATTTAATGAAGAATGGTTAAGAAATCAGCTTCAATCACAAAACGTTACAGATTATAAAGATATCTTCTTAGCAGAATGGCAGGAAGATGACGGAATTTTTGTACAAACCTACTAACCTTTAGGGGTGATTTTACGTGGATTTTCCAACTATCCATACAAATTTTTGGGATGCTGTATTTGCAGTGCCTTTCGTCATGATCATCACACAAATTTCAAAAATACTTTTGAAAATACCGAAAAGGTATGTTCCAACACTTGCTATTATAATTGGATTACTGGTCTCTGTTTTTTATAGTCATCGACACGATCTAGCAGCTGGACTTTTCATGGGTTGGTTTTATGGTTCAGCTGCAATCGGATCTTACGCTTCCTTGAAAACCACTATATTAGCATATCGAAAAACGAGCGAATAGTTAGTAAAGATTTATCATGATTAGAGTCGATAAACAATAAAAATCTATGTTAAAATAAAGCCTATATCCAATCTATACTTGGACTATAGGATTTTTTACGTGGATTTTTTTGGATTCGAGTTAACGAAAGTATTTTTTAGTATAATAATTTCCATCTTTTTAAAATTTATTAACAATTAACAATTTTCATGTTAAACTTACAAATATTATTCTTACAATATCATTTTGAACAACTATGAAAAAGGGGGAAAAAAGATGAAAGTAATGTTTCACAAATGGAATCAAATTAGCCTTGTTAAACGAATACTTGCTGGTATTATTTTAGGCGTTCTCTTAGCTTTGATTGTTCCTAAGGGAGCAAGCTGGGTTACCATCTTCGGTTCATTATTTGTTGGTGCTTTAAAAGCAGTTGCACCAGTATTGGTCTTATTCTTAGTTATTGATGCCATATCTAAACACAAAAGTGGTACCCAAACAAATATCAAATCAATTATAGGACTTTATGCGATAGGAACTTTTGTAGCCGGATTTGTTGCTGTTGTTGCAAGCTTTCTCTTCCCAGTTAAACTGACACTTGTTACAGGTGCAGAAGACCTTGCTCCTCCAAGTGGCATATTAGAGGTGCTGCAAACATTGTTATTTAATGTGGTAGACAACCCTGTTAACGCACTAATAAATGCAAACTACATCGGAATTCTTGCTTGGGCGATTCTTTTAGGGATTGCATTAAAAAGTGCAAACGAAACAACAAAGACTCTATTATCAAATGTTTCTGATGCAATCACAAAAGTTGTAAAATGGATCATTAGTTTAGCTCCAATTGGAATTATGGGATTAGTGTTCGATGCATTAGTTACGAATGGACTGACCGCGCTGATGGAATATGGTAAAATTCTTGCCTTATTACTCGGCTGTATGTTCTTTATTGCACTTGTTGTGAATCCATTGATTGTTTATTTCTACATTCGCAAAAATCCATATCCACTTGTTTTTCAATGTTTAAGAGAGAGTGGATTGACTGCTTTCTTTACTCGTAGCTCTGCTGCGAACATTCCGGTAAACATGAACTTATGTGAAAAACTTGGGTTAAATAAAGATACGTATTCCGTTTCCATCCCATTAGGCGGTACTGTTAATATGGCAGGTGCTGCAGTAACCATTTCTGTCTTAACACTAGCAGCCGTTCACACTCTTGACATTGAAGTTGATTTTGCAACAGCTCTTATTCTTAGTATACTAGCGGCGATTTCTGCTGCAGGGGCATCTGGTGTTGCGGGTGGATCCTTGTTGCTTATACCGTTAGCATCAAATTTATTCGGTATTCCAAACGACATTGCTATGCAAGTCGTTGGTGTTGGTTTCATTATCGGAGTCCTTCAAGACTCTTGTGAAACCGCCCTTAACTCATCATCTGATGTCCTTTTCACAGCAACAGCTGAATATGCGAAAAAGCGAAAAGACATGAAAAAAGCTGTGAGTAAGACAGCTTAAATACACTGATTAAATGTTTGATACCACTCATTAATTTGGGTGGTTTTTTTATGCAAAATTAAGTCGGTTACCAAATATAGGTAACCGACTCCAATACATATTAATAATAGAACCCAGGATATCCAAATCCATACCCATAAGGATATCCAAATCCTCCATATCCTCCATATCCACCATATCCCCAAGGGCCAAGTAAGGAACCAGCTGCTAATCCCCCTAATCCCCCTAATAACGCGCCACCTAAAAACGGTCCACCAAATCCCCAACCAAACGGTCTTCCGAATCCAAAGCCAAACGGTCTTCCAAAACCAAATGGTCTTCCGAATCCAAATGGTCTTCCAAAAATCCTACTATCATTTGAATCAATCATTGGAACCTGCGGATTTCCTACATAATGCTGATCATACACATTCATACTAAGTTATCCCTCCTCATATTTTCAATTACAATATATTCCGCGAATGTAATAATTCTTGGGCAATTATCTAAAATGGGCTTCATTTGTAATAACTTTTTAGGGCAGATGAAGGAAATCTACGACCATTGTTACTCTTAAATTCAAAAATCATATTGAACGAATGATACCAATGAATTTCTTAGATGAAATTGTGGGTCTTGGTTAATTTCGTTCAGCTTTTGTAAAAATTCGATCGAATTTGGAACATAAGGACCTTTATTAAACATCATACAATCTGCTCTTAACCCTGCATGTGCATCTGTTAATTCAGGGATTGAAGGGATATTCTTTTTATTCATATTTTCTAAGACTCCAGTGGCCCAAATAACAGGAGTATGGGCAGCTTGGCAAATCTCTAGAATTCCTTCTTGAGCACTTAAAAACTGCTCCAATCCAATTTCGATTACTAAATCCCCTCTAGCAATCATGACTCCAAACAAACCGTAATTTAATCCTTCAAAGATTATTTTGGATAATGAGATTACGGCATTTTTCGTTTCTATTTTTGCAATAATACCTTTTTTTTCATCAGTCAACATGTCTAACTGATGCTTTACAATTTGGATATCTTTTGGATGATTAATATAGGAAATTCCAACTAAATCAATGTCTTTATACATGGATTTCAAAATCGTTAAGTCTGATTCAGAAACGGCCGGTACATTTAAATGGACAAGGGAGTCAGGAAAGTTAATGCCATTTTCGGGATAGATTGTTTCTTCTTTTTTTCTTGTCAAAAGGATTTTAGCCTCGATATACTCCTCTGTACTCGATAAAACCTTTGCAACTATTTTCCCATCATCGATATACACTCTGTCACCGATCCGCACATTTCGTAAAGCTTTCGGTAATGTAACTCCAACCGATGCTGGCTCATTACCCGTTTTAGGAATTCCAATATATTTATCATTTTTATAAATTCGTAAAATATCATTTTTCTTTATTTTTATAAGGCCATCTTTATTTTTACTAGGTATAATTGGCCCAATTCGAATTTTAGGTCCTGGAAGATCTATGAAAATTTTACATTTTGCATTATTCTTTTTTTCTGCCATTTTTAATGTTTGAATGATCTCTTTCCATACAGTCAAATTATCATGTGCACAGTTTATTCTAGCTATTGTCATTCCGGCTTGCAGCAAATCGTTAAAAACTTCAGGGGTATTAAGCATTTTACGGTCAAGAGTAACCATAATATGTTTTTGATTGATTGTTTTTCCAAACAAGTTATCTTTACGCTCTTCTTTCAATGAATTCGCAGTGTTTACTTCAATATACTCCTTTTTTAAATAAGGGATAGAATCTTCCTTAGAAAGGTGTTGGATGATTTTATTTAAGGTGTCCATGATATGGGGGCTACTGTATGAAAGTGGCAAAAATCCTTTTTCAAGTAAAATATTGTTTAAATTGGGATGAGCCATTCTGTGTACAGCCAAAAAGTCCCGTAAATTCATTTTACTAAGGGTTGTGGAATCAATGACTTTGTTTTCGGTGTGTTTTACAATGGTTGTTTGAGCATCATCCCTTAGTTTTATCAAATATTCTTTTAGTTCAACCTGATCCATTTCCACCACATTCCTTTCAAGGATTTCAGAAAATACATTTATTATGTAGGGATTTTATCTATATAAATAGACTATAGTCAAAGGGATGTACCAAAACTTTGGGGTTACTTTTTTACATTATTCATTTATATTCAAACTTGCTAATATGTTGAAAAGATAAAAAAGCTCCACCCCCTTAAAAAATAAGGAAGGTGGAGCTTTTAAATGATGATTCCGATTGGGTTCGAACCAACGACCTCTACCCTGTCAAGGTAGCGCTCTCCCAGCTGAGCTACGGAATCAAAGTATTAGAATAATATATAATATACATGTGTAGTGAAGGTTTGTCAATTAGAATCTATCAATTCTCTATTTAACACTTAAAAATTATTAACAAGATAAAAAACGTATAAAAGCGTTTTAATTGACATAATGTCATTTTATAGGTATATTTATAATACTGAGGCAAAATATAACTTAATATTCGCTGAATTCCCATTTTTTAGGGAAACGGGGGAACCAAAACGTGCAAATTAAATGCACTCGGGGTGAATCCTTATTAATTAAGGTAGGACTATACTCTTCATCCGAATCCGACAGCTAACCTCGTAAGCATCTGGAGAGAGCATTGTTGTGTAAATCAACTTTAAGGCCGCGAGCCATACTCTCGTGGCCTTTTGTGTCTCCAAAAATATACTTTTCATCGCAATTCACCATTTCCTTTGCTTCTAACACACACATTCAACTACATCTTTGAGGAGGTTTTTTATGTCATTAACTAAAAAAATTTTATTGGGTTTAGGATTAGGTGCTGTTGTTGGTCTTATTTTAAATGTAACATCACCCGCTGCTTTTGAATTTGCAAATACCTATATCTTTGTACCACTAGGTCAGATCTTCTTGAATTTGATTAAAATGCTAGTTGTTCCAATCGTCCTAGTATCTATTACTCTAGGAGTTACAGGACTTGGTGATCCTAAAAAGCTTGGGAGAATTGGAGCCAAAACCATTACTTATTTTTTAGCAACAACTACAATTGCCATTACAATCGCAATTGCACTTGCCTCGATTTTCAAACCAGGTGCTGGTGGAGGATTTAATACAGAAGGTGCAGCCTACGATGGTGCAACTGAAGCTCCTCCGGTTATGGAAACGTTAATAAATATTATTCCAACGAATCCCTTTACCTCAATGAATGATGGAAATATGCTTCAAATCATTGCTTTTGCTATTTTTATAGGTTTAGCTTTAACCGTTTTAGGTGAAAAAACAAAGGGAATTTTAAATCTGTTTGAACAAGCAAATGAAATCTTGATGTATCTTGTTAATCTTGTTATGAAGACGGCTCCATATGGAACGTTTGGATTAATTGCAACAGCAATTGGAGGCCAAGGATATGCTGCGATTAAAGCAATGCTCGCGTATTTCTTGATCGTACTTGCTGCCCTACTCATCCACGCTGTTGTCACATATGGTGGTACGATTGCATTAATTGCAAAACGAAATCCAATCGAGTTTTTTAAAGGATTTTTGCCTGCCATGACAGTTGCATTTAGTACATCAAGCAGTAGTGCTACACTTCCAGTTTCTATGGAGACTGCTCAAAAAAATCTAAAAGTACCTGAGTCTATCAGTAGCTTTGTTCAACCATTGGGCGCGACAATTAATATGGACGGAACAGCCATTATGCAAGGTGTTGCAACCATCTTCATTGCACAGGTCTATGGATTTGACCTTTCTTTATCGCAAATTTTAGTGGTAATCTTAACCGCTGTCCTTGCGAGTGTTGGTACAGCTGGTGTACCTGGCGTTGGTTTAATCATGCTTGCGATGGTACTAACTGCAGTTGGTTTACCACCAGAAGGTATTGGTTTAATTATCGGTATTGACCGCTTACTTGATATGACACGTACCGCTATCAATATCACGGGTGATGCGGCATGTGCGGTTTATGTAGCAGAATCTGAAAAGAAACACATGGATGAAGCAACTGCTTAATACAGTATAAAGCGACAGGGATTTTCCCTGTCGCTTTCCTTTTTAAAACGGTATAATTAAGGTGTAAATTGTTGATTTGGAGGATTTAAAATCATGGTTAATAAGGGCACTGTTAGGGAAATGACTATACATAGTAAGATTTTAAATGAAGAACTTGAGCTGATTGTTTATTTACCAGCATCCTACTCTCCCCTTTATAAATACAATATTCTTATCGCACAGGATGGACGAGATTATTTTAATCTTGGCAGGGTTGCACGGGTTGCTGATAAGCTGTTAGAAGGAAGAGAAATCAGCAATACTATTATTATTGGGGTTCCTTATAAAAGCGTTACAGACCGACGTAGGAAATACCATCCAGATGGTGAGCAGCACCATTTATATAAGCGCTTTTTAGGAGAGGAACTGGCGCCATTTCTTGATCAAGAGTTCCCAACATATCAAATGGGCCAAGGACGCGCCCTAATCGGGGATTCACTGGCAGCGACTATATCACTATTAACAGCACTCGAATACCCTCATACTTTTGGTAAAGTGATGTTGCAATCACCTCTTGTGAATGAACACGTCCTTCAGAAGGTTGAAAATTTTGAAGAACCACACCTCCTTGATTTATATCATGTGATAGGAACGGGTGAAACCGAAGTGAAAACAACAAAGGGGGATATTGAAGATTTTTTAACCCCAAATCGTGAGTTGCATGACCTCATTGTGAAAAAAGGATTCCCCTATTTTTATGAGGAATTCAACGGCAACCACACTTGGAAGTATTGGCAGCCTGATTTGCCAAGAGCCCTTTCCAAAATGTTAAAATAACCTAATTGGTATTCTATCATTTTCAGATATTTGATATAATTGTGTTATTATTTCTCGTAAAAACTATATTTGGTACTTCATGTTTTGATTTTCAATCCATAAGGAGGGCAATAAAAATGAAATATGGCATTGTTATCTTCCCGTCCAAAAAACTTCAAGACAAGGTTAACTCGTATCGTAAACGATATGATCCACATTATGCATTAATTCCACCACATCTTACGGTTAAAAATGCATTTGAAGCATCCGATGAAGAAATTCAGGATATTACAAAGGAATTAGAAGCTGTTTCTACACAGGTTGAACCATTTTCATTAAAGGTCTTAAAGGTTAGTTCCTTTTCCCCTGTAAATAATGTCATTTATTTGAAAGTAGATCCGAATGAAGAATTACAAAAACTACATAATGCCCTTCACTCTGGTTATTTTGCAGGAGAACCCGAGTATGCGTTTGTTCCCCATATTACGATTGGGCAAAAGTTATCGAGTGATGAGCATTCAGATGTGTATGGTCAATTACGCATGTTAAAAATGGACCACGAGGAGCAAATTGACCGCATCCATCTTCTTTATCAGCTAGAAAACGGTTCATGGACCGTTTATGAAACATTTCGTTTAGGAAAGGAAAATTAGACACAGCATGGAAGCACGAATCGTAACTAACAACAAAGAACAAGACGATGCCTTTACAATCCGAAAAGTGGTCTTCGTCGATGAACAAAATGTACCTCTTGAAGAAGAAATTGATCAATTTGAAGATGAAGCTACGCATATTGTCCTTTATGATCACAATGAACCTGTTGGAGCTGGGCGTTTCCGTGAGCTAGACGGATATGGAAAAGTAGAACGTATTTGTGTCCTTGCTTCACACCGTAAAAACGGGGCAGGGAATTTGATTATGAAAAAGATGGAGGACATTGCAAAAGAGCGAGGCATATCAAAATTAAAGCTCAATGCTCAAACTCACGCGGAAAACTTCTATAAGAAACTAGGATATGAAACTGTAACAGGTATCTTTATGGATGCTGGTATTCCGCATGTCACAATGATAAAAGCATTATAAATTTAGAAAGGATGTCTGCTATGAGGCATCCTTTTTTTGGATAATTATAGTGAAACCTGCTCATTCTACCATAGAGAGGTGAGCATGTTGGAATTTTTTAAAATCACTTTTGATTTAGTAATTGGGCTTTTAGGGTTACTGATCCTTACAAAAATATTAGGAAAAACACAAATAACCCAAATTACAGCTTTTGATTTTATTTCAGCACTTGTACTAGGTGAATTGGTTGGAAATGCTGTTTTCGACCAAAAGGTTGGGATCATTCAAATTCTTTTTGCAATCCTAATTTGGGGATGTTTAATTTATGTAATTGAAATGATTACCCAAAAGATTCGCCAGACAAGACCATTTCTTGAGGGAAAGCCTTCCATTATTATTCACAAAGGGAAAATTATTCGAGAGCATTTAAAGAAAAACAAGCTGGATATTAATCAATTACAGCATCTACTTCGTTCAAAGGGTGTTTTTTCAATTAGAGAGGCTGAGTATGCCATTTTAGAAACAGATGGCTCAATCAGTGTTCTAAAAAAGTCTCCATATGAACCACCCACCCGTCAAGATTATAAAATGGCCCAACAAAAGGTTCGACTCCCAATTACATTGGTAAGTGATGGCGTGTTAATTCAAGAAAATTTAAAGGAAAGTGGTTTTTCGGAAAGTTGGTTGCAATCGGAATTGAAAAGCCAAGGTGTAGCTACTTATAAGGATTTACTATACGCTGAATGGCGTGAAGAGGAAGGCTTGTACGTTCAAGAATTCTAGCCTTCCTTTATATGGACTCGTTAAAAAGTAAGCCTTTGCCGGTATATTGTGCACGGATGGTTTCAATATATTGGCTTTGTTTTTTCGTCATTGTTTTTCTGTCAACATGATTTAGATCGTATGAACGCTCATTTATATTCAAGATGAGCGGATTCACTTGATGAAGTTTCATTTGGTTTGTTTTATAGGTTGTGGTACGGTGTACATATTGAGTATATTGTTCATTGTTGATTGGTAAAATATAGCCCATTTTTTGCCCTCCTCCCTTTTTTATTACATATGTATCGTTTTGATGTTTTATTATAAAAATTCGAGACTAGCCTTGTGTTTATAGGGGTATATACAGAAAAGGTCTGGCCATTTCGCCAGACCCCTTTCCTTATTTTTTGTTAATCATTTTTGAAATGGTGTTAAAGTCCATTTTTTCTTTTCCATTTACGATGCTATTAACAATTTTGTCTTCAAGTTGTTGATTTACTGGTTTTTTTGCAATTTTAGAGACCTTTCTAATTACATTACGAACTGTATTCTCATCTTTAAAATTTGCATTTTGCAAAGAGTTTGCTAGCTTGAATACCTCCTGCATATCTACGCCTGTTTTCTTTTCAATATTCTTAAAAAAATTATTATCCATTTCGAAGCCTCCTTACATTGTGTTATATCGTATGACCCCCGCCTACAAGTGGTGCGCAGGTTGGGGAAAAAACTATCTTTTTTTTAAAATGTAGAAAGTACGAGCCGATTGACTCGTACTTCTACTTTTTGAATGCTGTGATTAGTTATAGAAAGAAGCACCTACAATAATTAATAGGATGAATAATACGACGATTAAAACAAAAGTTGATCCGCCGTAGAATCCGCCGTAACCATAGCCTCCATAGCCGTATCCACAACCACCGAATCCGTAGCCCATATTTTGCACCTCCTCATTAAAAGAGTACATTATAAACTATGTTTTACAGGTTAATTTTGTGAGGACAGGAGCACAGGGCAACTGCGGAAATTAAGAAAATAATTAATCCCCCATCTTTTTTTCTAACTCTCCTTGTTTCTTCGAAAACCATTGATCTAGTTTTTCCATTTTTGGTTCAAGTTCTTTTTCGAATCCCTGAGCCTGTGTATCCAACTGGTTTAATTCCCTTTCGTGTTCTAAAACCCTTCCATCAAGCTTTCCCATCATGGTTTCAAGTTCTTTCTCAAATCCGCCAGCCTGTTTATCCAGTTGCCCTAATCCTTTTTCATTTTCTGCAGCCCATTTATGCAACTTCCCTATTGCATCTTCATGGTCTTTAGAATAATCAGTCATAAAACGTTCAATTTCATTCTCAAATTTTCTACTCAGTTACCTACACCTCCAATTACTCTATTAAATGCTAAAAACAGGCTATTTGAGCCTGTTTTAAAAGAAAAGTTACTTGATTGAGTTTTGTGCATTGATATAGCCAGCACCGTACGTATTATAATCGACGCCCTTCCATTTATCTGCTCCTTTCAGCAAATCCTTTTTGATATCATCAGGAGTAATTTTTTTGTTCTGGTTCTTTTTATTTTCAATCATTAATGCTACAACACCGGCGCAGAATGGCGTAGCCATTGAAGTGCCAGATAAGGTGATATAATTCTCATCAACACGATTCGCTTTTTGGAACTTATCAAGATAGGAATTGGGAGAACGTAATGAGACGATATTTACACCTGGAGCGACAATATCCGGCTTTGGAACATTATAAATTGTCGGTCCCCTACTTGAAAATTCAGCAATCGTATCATCCAAGCGATCATCATTCGTATTTTTATCATCGAGAGCACCAACGGTAATGACTTTATTGCTTATACCTGGACTTGCAATCGTATTTGGTTCGTCACCTTCATTTCCTGCAGCGACACAAACGACAATCCCGCTGTCCCATGCTTTTTCAACGATTTGAACCATCGGGTCAGCATCTTCATTGCTTAATCGTTGAGCAGTTGCTCCAAGCGACATAGAAATAATATCAATCTTCGTTTTGATCGAATCCTGGTTGTTAAGAATACACCATTCTACACCTTTCATTACATTATCTAATGAACCTGAACCCAGTTTGTCTAATACTTTTACACCAACAACATTTGCGTTTGGTGCAGGAGCTTTATATTTCCCTTCAGAAGCCATACCATTCCCAGCTGCATCACCTGCACAATGAGTACCATGTCCATTATCATCATAAGGTTCGACATTCCCATTAACCAAATCTTCGAATCCTAAAATTCTTCCTTCTAAGTCTTGATGAGGATAAATGCCAGTATCAATAACCGCGATTGTTACACCTTCTCCTGTAAGCTCAGTCCCATTTCGAACAACTCGGTCGGCTCTGCCAGCTGGTGTCGCAACATTTAATAGAGCTTTTACTTCCGAATTCAAATAAACTCGTTTGACATTTATACATGTTTGTAAAAGTTCCTCTAAACCAGCTGCTGTAACAGTTGCTGAACAGCTTGGGATTGTTTTAAATTCATAGTTGAGTTTGCACCCATAATGACGATCCATCACTTTTTTTACATTGGTCCGAACTTCATTTTGATCTGTGTACTCGATAATCACCTGAAACTTCCTAGTTTTCTTTATTATTTTTTCGAGTGTTTTGTGCAAAAAACACGGTGTCCATTTAAATGGGCGATATAAATTCACTAAGTTTTTTCTGAGGTTTTTGTCCATCTTTGAACCATGAGTTCTAGTAAATTGAACCATTGAAAATCCAAACAACTCTCTCACCTCCTATTTTCTTTAGAATAAAATATGAAAGAGAAGAGAGAGTTGCGTCGGTGTTTGTCCGAGGGGAAGTGCCTTTTTTAATGACAAAAAAGGCTGTACGTGTGTAACAGCCTCATGAGTATTGTTCGATGTACGTTGAAAGGTTGATTTTTAAGGGGAATTGAATGGTGTTCACGCAATTAGTTTTGATTTTTTCTATCCAATGCATTTTTAATCAGAGTGTAGTTATTCTGTAACCTTACATTTTCCGGGGACATTTCTAGAGCTTTCTTTGATAAATCGAGCGATTTATCTAGCATTCCTAAATAATAACAGCTTAACGACCCTAAGTCATACAATGTATAATCCCAAGCAGCAGCTTCTGTTAAATACGTGGCTTTTTTAGTTGTAATCTTCAAGCCATTTTCTACCATTGCATACACGAGTGGCCAATTCTTTTCAGAATGAGCTAGCTTTGCCATCTCGACATATGGCTCTCTTAAATGTGGGGCTTCAGCAATCGCATTATAGAACCATGATTTTGCCACTAAAGTATTTCCCTTTTTCAAATGTCCTCTTGCTATAAATCTCATGGCTGCACTTCTTTGATCCTTCCAGGTGGCTTCTGGCTTGTTTAAGAAAATCTCAAGGGTCTTCATACTTTCATCCCATTTGTTATAGTACATATATTCCCGACCTAAATAAAACAAATTAACCAGATAATCTGGATCTTCTTTTACTGATAACTCTAGCAACGGGAGATACTGCCCTCTCGATTTTGTATTATCCGGAAAGTGATTTAGTTGAATACTTCTTTCCCACACAATCTTTTCTTCTCCAGGACCATGATAATATAATACTTCATGCACCGGATGTACCCATCTGTAACCATGTCTTCGGTGAATTTTCCCTCTCCAAAAGGTAGAACCCTTTGAGCCATCAGGATTGAATTTCCATGTATACATATAATTGATTTTCGTCGTATTCTCTGTCCACACATTTTCAATTTTCTCTCTCCAGCCTGGTTCGAAAACTTCATCTAAATCCGTACATACACAGACGTCTACATCCTCTGGTACAAAATTCAATGAAATATTCCGAGGGAGATCAAATCGCCAAGGGTCTATTTTAATTGAATACACCTTTGCCCCCCTCCCTTTAAGTTTTTCAACTGTTTGATCTGTTGAGCCTGTATCTGCTACAACAATGACATCTGCTTCCTGCATAGAATCCATCCATTTATCTACAAATTGCTCCTCATTTTTACAGATTGCATATACTGCCACTTTTAATTTCTTATTCATTGCCAAGACCTTCCTTTTTAGCAAGCTCAAATAGATTTTCTTTCCATTTCTCAAAGTCTTCATTCCATGCATGTTGGTTATAGTGGTAATCTGTGATTTTTCGTTTCAATTGTTCAGCTTCTTTGATCATCATATATGCCTCGAGATTTCTACCAAGCTGATGAAGAAACTTTGCTTTTTCAAACCGTATTTCCCGTCTGTAAGGTAAGTGAGGGATTGCTTGATTTAATTCAATTAACGCTAAATCATTTTTGTTTTGTGACTTATAAATAATGTATTTTAACTTATGGAGATACCCTTTATCACTATCCCCTAATTTTAATGCCTCATCAGTAGCCCAAATCGCTTTATCATATTTCCGTGCTCTCAAATATTCTCCTGCAAGAAAACTCCAGGATTTCCAAACATCCTTCCGTTCCTTAACGGACTGCTCTAAAAGTGGTAGATAACTCGATCTTGACTTATCTGTATCGGGTTTTTGGTACATCCAAAAGTCATTTAATCGTTTGATTTTTTCCTCCCCGTTATACTCCAATATTTCATGTACTGGAAGTTTCCATTGGTACCCTATTCGTTTGTGGATTCGTTCATGCCAATGTTGGCTTCTCCCACCTCCTGGCCAAAACGTACTAAATTTATGATAATATCTAGTAATACTAGGCTCATAGTTTTTGATGAGGTGTTCCTTCCACCCCTCCATTAAATACTCATCTATATCCAACCTAATGCAAATATCCATTTTAGGGCTAACTAGCGACATAGCCGTATTGCAAGCATCGTCAAATCTCCAAGGTGAAACACAAATTTCGTATACAGATATCGGGGCGTTCGGATTTTTTTTACGAAATTCATCGATTAACTCATTTGTTTTGTCGGTTGCACCTGTGTCACATAACACAATTTCATCTGCATCTTTCACAGATTCTAAATATCTCTTAATAAACTTTTCTTCATTCTTAAAAATTCCATAAACCGCAATTTTAGGACGGCTCACACTATTAGAATTAAGCGTCATATTCTTACTCCTTTGCAAATTTATTTCATAAGGGTTACCAACGCTTTAATGTTATTAAATTATTCAAAAATAGCCTTATCGTGCTAGACTTTGTACTCATTTTCACCTTATCATCCACACTTCAGATCATCCTGCCACATACATATAATATGACTCTATGAAAGGCGGATAGATAATGATTAGTTTACTTTTTATTACAAATGACCGTTCGCAACACATTGATAAATCACCCTATTATTTGTCTAAAGAGCTTGAAAAAATTACAAATTTGACAGTTTGGCACAAACCTGGAAATCTTCATGATATTCTTACACAGCTATCAACTCCTCCTGATTTCATTCTTTTATATGATCTTGATATTATGACTGCTCCTTTAATAAGTGGAATAAAGGACGTAACAATTCCCTTTGGTTTGATGGTTGAGGATCCGCATAAGAATACGGGGGGGCGTGGAAAATTTATAATGGATAATAATATTCAATATCTTTTTCCAGTAGTACGAGATTCTTTTGTACGAAAGTATCCTGCCTTAGAAGATAAAATGTATTGGTTCCCTCATCACGTCTATACAGATGTATTCAAAGACTATCAACTTCCAAAAACAATTGATTATTTATTAGTAGGAAAAATAGATCGATTGTACCCATTACGTCAAAAAATCCTTTCCACCATGCAAAATGAACCAGGATTCACGTATTATAAACATCCGGGATATAGGACATTTACACCTGCTGATGAAAAAAGAAGAGTAGTAGGAGAAAATTATGCAAGGATAATTAATCAAGCAAAAATATTTTTCACATGTGATTCCATTCTAAAATATCCCATTAAAAAGTATTTTGAGGTACCCGCATGTCGTACCCTCTTGATGGCACCGACCTCTAAAGAAATAGAAGATTTGGGATTTGTACCTGGTAAACATTTTGTCGATATTAACGAAGACAACTTTTTTGAAAAAGCAAAATACTACCTAACGCATGAGGAGGAACGACAAAAAATTACAGATGCTGGATATGAATTTATAAAAGAACATCATTCAACTAAAGCAAGGGCTGAGTTTTTAGTTAAAAAGATGGAAGAAATAATAGAAAAACAGAAATAATCTAAACAACCAATTTCCACAAAAGAAATTGGTTGTTTTTTAATTAATTGAGTTTCGTTTGAGCAGATCTGCTTTTATTTTTAATGCAACATCTAACGCTGCTTCTCCCTCCTCAAGGCTAACTTCTGGTCTTTTATTCTGCTGAATACATCCAACAAGATGTTCTAATTCATTCAATAAAGAATCTGTATTGGGAATCGCCACTTTATCTAAGAAAAGTTCTGTTGGATACTGTACCGGCTTATCAGATTTGTTCTTTAATACTAATTGTTGTCTAGAAATAAAGTCCGTCTTAATCATACGGTCTTTTTCTGTGATGACTAGTGTTCGTTCTTTTTCTTGTGAAATATCACTTGCCACTATAGATGCGACTATTCCATTTGCGAACGTTATCAGTGTAGTCACGTAGTCATATTTACCTTTCTCATGGAGGCATACTCCAGCGGAAGAAATATCTATAATGGGAGACCTTGCAAGGCTAAGAATAAGATCTATGTCATGAATCATCACATCTAAAATAACATCCACATCTTTAATCCTTCCAGAATTACCTATTCGTTTTGCTTCTATAAAGATGATGTCATCGGCTATTGCCAGTTCCTTTAATTGTCGAAAAACCGGGTTAAACCTCTCTACATGCCCCACCTGAAAAATAAGATTTTTTCCCTTTGTCATTTGTTTTAGTTTGCTAGTTTCATCGAGGGAAACAGCAATTGGCTTCTCCACTAATACATGCTTTTCATGCTGAATTGCTTCTTCTGCATAAGCAAAATGAAATTTGGTCGGTGCTGCAATTATTACAGCATCTACATTTTGAAGTAATGTTTGATAGGTTTCAAATGCTTCCACATTTACCTTATTTGCCATTAATTTTGCTTTTTTATGATCTGAATCATACACTCCAATAAAATCAACACCATCTAAGCTTTTTAATTTATTGCAGTGGAAGGAACCCATGTGTCCTACACCAACTACCCCTATTTTTACAATACTCATGATTGAACACCCTTAAATTCTTTTAATGCTGAGATAATATACTCTTGCTGTGATTCAGTCATCATCGGAAAAATCGGGAGAGCAAGAATCTCTTTGGCTACTCTTTCGCTAATTGGAAAATCCCCTTTTTGATAATTCAAGAAATGAAATGCTTGTTGTAAATGTAATGGAATTGGATAATAGATTGAAGAAGTGATACCTTTCTTTTCAAGGTATGTGATTAACTCATCTCGCTTTTCTGTTTGAATACAATATTGATGAAAAGTATGAGAGCGATCTAGAATAGTTGGAGGAGTCTTAAGCAAATTTGATAGTTCTGAAGTATAATTGTTAGCAATCTCTCTTCTATTATCTAGGAAAAATTCAAGCATTTTTAGCTTCTCAATCAATACAGCAGCCTGTATCTCATCTAACCGACTATTAACCCCAATATGAGAATGAACATAACGCTCAGTACTACCATGATTTCGTAAACAGCATAACCTTTCATATGCTTCCATATTATTCGTAACCACGATTCCTGCATCACCGAATGCACCAAGATTTTTAGATGGAAAAAATGAAAAACAGCCGATATCCCCAATTTGTCCAACCTTTTTTTCCTTATATACAGTTCCAATAGCTTGTGCTGCGTCTTCAATTATTTTTAATTGATGCTTATCAGCAATTTCTAAAATCTGATCCATCTCAGCCGCTTTTCCAAATAAATGGACCACCATGATGGCTTTTGTCTTCTCAGTAATTGCTGCCTCGATTTTTCTAGGATCAATATTGTACGTCTCTGGTTCAATATCAACAAATACAGGTGTAGCACCAACTCGTGCAATCATTTCCGCAGTAGCAAAAAAGGTAAATGGGGTGGTAATAACCTCATCTCCTTCTCCTATTTCCATTGCTTCTAATGCTAAAAGAAGAGCATCTGAGCCATTTGCTACCCCTGCCGAATACTTTGCATTAAGATATTCGGAAATCTGTTTTTCAAAATTCTTCCCTTTGTCTCCAAGTATATAAGAACCACTTTCTATTACCTCAAGTACAGATTTTTTGATCGTATTCCCCAATAATTTAAGTTCTTCCGTTAAATCAACCATTGGTATGTTCATTTATCGTTTCCTCCATTATGCCCCAACTCTAATTTAACAGCTGGAACACCAGCTACAATTAAACGATTTTGAATATCCTTTGTAACAACAGAACCAGCACCAACGATAGTCTGATTTCCAATTGTTACACCTGGTAACAGTGTTGCATTATTGCCAATTTTTGCACCTGCTTTAATATGTGGTCCTTTTAATGTGTAATCCTTTGCACCCATGTATTTATCATTCGACATTGAAACACAAGGACCAATAAACACATCATCCTCAATGACCGTATCTCCTGTAACATAAGCCAGTGTTTGAATCGTACAATTTTCGCCTATTTTGGTGTTCAATTCTACAATTGCAGCCCTTCCAATTACCGAACCACTTCCAACAGTTACATTTTCACGGATACTCGCATGATCACCGATGAAAACATGTTCATTTATTTCTGAGCATGTGTAGATGGAAACAAGATTTCCAATTCGAACATTCGAGTGAATGGTTAATGGTTGTGGGGTTTGCTCTGTTTTTCTCATCTTGGCATTTCCACCCGGCTGTATACCTAGTACACAATTTGCTCCGATTTTTACGTTTTCCCCTATGAAAGTGCCCTCTAAAATAACACTATTATGACCAATTGTTACATTTTCCCCAATTTTGACGCCCTCTTCAATAACGACATTTTTTCCGATAACGGCACTGTTCGGTATTAAACTTTCTTCAGTCAAAGTCATCCCTCTTTTCCTTTAACTTAATCACTTGTGTTCTCGCCAAGAGGTTCCGTATTGTGTTCCTTTTTATTCGTATGAAAATATACTAGAAAGGGTATGGACATTTGTTTGGCAATAAGAAAAATAGGCCGAAACTAATGTGTCCGACCTACATCAATATAAGACTTAATATAAGCTACTAGTTCTTGTGCACGAACGTCATTTGTATGGTGGTTGTGAATAAAACTATATCCATTCTCTGTTATTCGCTGTCTCTCTTCATCATTTTTAATATAATACAAAGCTTTTTCATGCACATTTACTTTGTTACAAGCCACAAAATTGACACCATCTTCAAATCCTAAATCCAAAATATCTGGAACAGGTTCTGCTAAAAGTAGAGTTTTGCATGCAGGTGCTTCAAAAAATTTAAGCACCGGATACTCCCGTCTAGAGCCACATGTAAAAAAGGTTTTGGAGCGATTTAACTCTTTCGCGTAATCCTTATTAATAAATGTACCCATCTCTTCTTTTCCATGTAGACCAGGATGTGGATGAAACACAAAACCCTCTTCTCCCCTCATTTTAACTAGAACTTCCTCTCGAAAAGGATATATACCTTTTCCTGTCTTTGAAAGATTAGGAGTTTTTCCTTCTGGATCATTTACTGCTCCCATTAACAAGTAATCTATTTCCTTATTTATATGCCAATCTTTAAAAACCTCTGGATTAATGGCAAATGGGAGCCATCTGAACTTCTCTTTATATTCTGGAAAAGTCCTTAAAAATGAAGCTTTTGTAACTGAGAAGATTAAATCCGTTTTGTTTTGATCAAAATACTTCCTTCTAATCGCTGTATTAAAGTGGGTATCTATCACAAAGCATCCTTTTGGAATATTAATCTGATCCAGGCCTGATATACTCGGAGACAGCACAGAACCCCATGCAATGTCATAATGTAAAATAAAATCAGGCTTAAAATTCAATTCATGGATGATGTCATAAATATCCCCATTATGATACCAGTATCGAACATCTGCAAACTTACCAATCGTTTGAATGGTATCGAAAAATACTTTATGGATCGGAAACTTGTGCCAAAACGGTCTTACTAAAATTAGTATTTTAAGTTTTTCCACTGATTTACACCTCTTATTTTTACGATACTTTTAGTTTATGTATTTTTTTCTATATCGGAATGAGACAAAAGTGGAAAGTGCTTAGGGCTGATGATGTCTTCCTACAACACTAATAAACATAAATACTCTTCCAATCCGATAATTGAAAAATTAGCAGATGGTAGAAATACATTGGATAAGAGAGAAATCGAAAAACTTTGGAATAGATATTTAGGGATAAGAAAGAGTTAAATTCCTAATCATAAAAAATAGAGCTGAAATCAGCTCTATTTTTTATTTGCAGAAAATTATGGTGTTGGTGGTGGTACCGGAATTGGAAATTTTGCTACATTTGATATTTCACAAAGACTTAAGATCCATACTTGACCTGGTGTACCAGAAGCATTATCCGTTACTCTAACAACACCATTACCAATATTAGGATTAATTGTTGAGGTTCGAATAAATACATTTTGTAAATTATTAAAACTAGTTGCATTGGTATCAATATCAAGGTTTCTGCCAGTAATACGAGATAAGAATCCACTCATCGATTCTTCACAGCAATCACAACCAGCAACTGGGTCTGGTAGGTCTAGGCTGTTTAATATATTAACAGTAGTCTCATCTTTGGCAGAGATTCCTACAACATTACATATAGGGAATGCAGAAGTACTTCCACCTTGTAAGGTTCCTACAACAATAAAGTCATTTTCGATTGATTGAATAGTGAAGTTAGTATCACCCTGACCTGGTCCACCTTGGTCGAGTGTTGCGATTTCAACTGTAACTTTTGGGGATCTATTTGCTAATGTTTGTAATACAGCTTTCATACCTTCTGTACAACAGTCGCATGAAGGACACTCACATTCTCCTGTTGGACCCGTAGGGCCTCGTTCACCTGTTGGTCCCGTTGGACCTGTTGGACCTGTTGCTCCCGTTGCTCCTGTTGCTCCGGTTGGACCCGTTGGACCTGTTGCTCCTGTTGCTCCCGTTGCTCCTGTTGGACCCGTTGGACCTGTTGCTCCTGTTGCTCCTGTCGGACCTGTTGGACCTGTTGGACCTGTTGCTCCTGTTGCTCCTGTTGCTCCTGTCGGACCTGTTGGACCCGTTGCTCCTGTTGCTCCGGTTGGACCTGTCGGACCCGTTGGACCCGTTGCTCCCGTTGCTCCCGTTGCTCCTGTTGGCCCTGTTGGACCTGTCGGACCCGTTGCTCCTGTTGCTCCTGTTGCTCCTGTTGGACCGGTTGGACCTGTTGGGCCTGTTGGACCTGTCGGACCCGTTGCTCCCGTTGCTCCTGTTGCTCCTGTCGCCCCTGTTGGACCCGTCGGACCTGTTGGACCTGTCGCTCCTGTTGCTCCTGTCGCTCCTGTCGCTCCTGTCGCACCTGTTGGACCTGTCGGACCTGTTGGACCCGTTGCTCCCGTTGCTCCCGTTGCTCCTGTTGCTCCTGTCGCCCCTGTTGGACCCGTCGGACCTGTTGGACCTGTCGCTCCTGTTGCTCCTGTTGCTCCTGTTGCTCCTGTCGCTCCTGTTGCGCCTGTCGCTCCTGTTGGACCCGTTGGACCTGTTGGACCGGTTGGACCTGTTGGACCTGTCGCTCCGGTTGCTCCTGTTGCGCCTGTCGCTCCGGTTGCTCCTGTTGCTCCTGTCGCTCCTGTCGCTCCTGTCGCTCCTGTTGGACCTGTCGGACCCGTTGCTCCTGTCGCTCCTGTCGCTCCTGTTGCTCCTGTTGCTCCTGTCGCTCCTGTTGGACCTGTCGGACCCGTTGCTCCTGTCGCTCCTGTCGCTCCTGTTGCTCCTGTTGCTCCTGTCGCTCCTGTTGCTCCCGTTGGACCGGTTGGACCGGTTGGACCCGTCGGACCCGTTGGACCTGTTGGACCTGTTGGGCCGGTTGGACCGGTTGGACCGGTTGGACCTGTTGCTCCTGTTGCTCCTGTTGCTCCTGTTGCTCCTGTTGCTCCTGTTGCTCCTGTTGCGCCAGTGGCTCCGGTTGGTCCGGTTGGTCCTGTTGCACCAGCTATTCCCGGCGGCCCGGTTGGACCTGTTGGACCACGTTTACCCCTTGGACCACTTATACAACATTTTGAACACATACAATCATCGTCATGATCATTATGAAATCTAATTCCTGACACGTTATTTTTCACCTCTTTCAAATGGTTTCTTTATACTCTATTGAAAAAGGTTCATGCATGTCTCGGCGTTCAACCAATAAAAGATGTTTAATAGAAAAATGTACGATTGTCATAACTATAATTATTTTAAAAAAATAAAAGGCATAAGGTTTAGACCTATGCCTCAATGTTACTTATATCTTGTTTTGATAATTTCATCTCTAACAATTTCTTGTTATTTATAACACTCTCATCTTCTGGACGATATTTTCTTGCAATCTCATTATGATGATATGCTTTTTCATATTCCCCAAGATAGTAATAACACACACATAGATTTAAATGAGGCACCCATGTCGTATAAGCTTCATTAAAAAATCCCCAATTTCCATTTGGTCTCTCATAGTTGACAGCTGTGTCATACCAAAACTTAGCAGCATTATATTTCTTATTACTTCTTAACAAATATCCTAATTTGCAGCAAATCTCTGGACGTGGCACATCATATTCAAAGGATTTATAAAGGGCTTCTTTTTGCTTTTCTGTATTTCCTAATTTTCCATAGCAATCTGCCAATCTTCCACATGCAGCGATTTTATCTTCCACCCAACCAGCATTCATATTTAAAAAGGTCAAATAGTTTTCAATCGCTTTTTCTGTATGACCATTTTCATCAAGTTCATTTGCATAGTAATAATAATCCCGTGGACTAAATGTATCCCCACGTTTAAGTCTATTTTCATATATCGCTAAATTTCTTCCTGTAGAATGATGTACTCTTTTATGAGAAACACAAATGTCTGTATCGAGTATCTTACCATCTACCTGTAAATACACATGACAATCTCCATACCATTGGAAGTTTCTATTTCTTTTTACGAGTCGATTTCTCCGAAAACTCAAAGTTACATTTCCATATTTATCAAATCCATAATTATAAATCATCGAAACAGAATCAACAGACGGATCTAATGTTTGCTTTAACTCTAGAAATTTTTTCTGATCTTCTTCAAAAAGTACATCATCAGCATCTAACCATAATATATAATCCTTTGTTGCGTGACTAAAGGAATAATTTCGTGCAGGTGCAAAATCACCAACCCACTCAAAATCATAAATTTTATCAGTAAACTCCCTTGCGATCTCCATTGAACGATCTGTTGAACCTGTATCTACAATAATAATTTCATCGGCAATATCTTTTGCGGAGTTTAAACAATTCCAGAGGGTTGCCTCCTCATCCTTCACAATCATGCATAAACTAATCGTGATCAAATTTTGTACCTCCTAACCTTATCTATTTCATACAGTGGGGTTTTACTCCCCATTAATGCACGATAAAAATAAGTACGGGTATGAGTTTTTTAAACCAATACCCGTAAATTTAAAACTAGTGACAACCGCAATCCTCTTGTTCATGATGGTCGCATTTTACCTGATAGCGTGGAGTAACACAGATTTTTCCTGAGCAGAAATCGTGGTCTCCGTTAGGAACACTACCTGCTACATTTGGACAAAAAACTTGGATTCTATTAAAGTTTGCTGCTGTAAATGTCATACAGCTTCCTGCAGACACTGTAAATGGTCCTGCAACTCCGGTACTGTCTTTCAAAAAACTAACTTGTACACCGCTTTCCCCGTCACAGTTTACTGAAACAAACCCTGAGGCAAATACATTTAGACCTGCTGCAACATAAACATCTCGCGTTTGACCCGGTGGAACACACCATTCACAGCAAATTTTGTCTTTGACAAAATCACAGGATTCCTTTTTGAACTCCTTATGTTTTCCACAGCAATCATTGCAATCACAAAAATCATGACATTTTCCCACTATTCGCACCTCCTGCATAATTTAATCCATATATTTGTATTTCTACTTTGCAAGATTTGAAACGGCTTATTTACTATATTTGCGAATAAAAAATGAATTTGTTCAATTGAGGAACATGTTAATAACCTTGTTAATTTAAAATCCGGTTGAAGCTTTTGCCTAGTACAATTAATGGTCCATAGCCATATAATAAAAAGACCAGTCTGAACGAAAGGAGGTAGTAATACTTGCAACTAGTAGAACTACAAAATGACAAAAAACATTGTATCCGAACAAAAAAAGTGTTCGATTGGGTGAATCGAATTGTTCAAATCAAGGAAAAAGAAGTCATTTCATTTCCTCATAAAAAAGATCACTTCAAAGATTGTATTTGCTGTGATTTTAAAATTAAATGCAATTCCTCCTCTAAAACGCTACTTTGGCAAGGGTACGGGATTGATCATGTAACCGCAACAGTAAAGATTAAGTTAACCTCCTCTTGTGGTTGTAAATTAGACATTTTTATTAATGGAGAAAAAATAAATTCAATTTGTGAAGGGCAATCCTTTTGTGGAACAATTGGAAAGGTTAAACGCATCGAGGTCCATTGTAATGGAAAGCATTCCGATAGCTGTTGCTGTGGAGTATTTGAGTTAAACATTCACTATACACACGAGGAAGAACCTTGTGAAGTGGATATAATGAATGCCATTTGCTTTCTATCTGATGAAAAAGGAAATCCACTGAATCCATTTGATCCTAATTCAATTACATGTGAAGAACAAACTGAAGATTACCCTAGAGAAAACGTAGAAATCACCCTTCCAAACGGTAAAAAGGTTACCTTGCAAAAAATCACCGTTTTGAAATCTGGATTTATTACAGTAAAATTCCTTGATTCCCAAAATAAAGTTTGCATGGTATGTACCTTCCCGTTTTTAGAATTTGAAACATTGCATCTTTGTGCTCCAGAAGGAACAATGCTTAAATGTGAAATCACTGATTTTGATTGTAAGGTAAAGATACTACCACATCCAAAAAAGTATACAAATTGCTTGAAAATCCAAATCTTAATCCAAATTTGTCAAAGTATCCAGGTTATTGGAGAAGTAAAGGTAGAGTTATTTGGAGCTTTATGTAACCCGAGAGAAGAAATAACGGAAAAAACCATTTGTCCACCTCCTGAAGTACCAGGGGATTGTCCATTGGTTCCTATTTAAAAAAGGAGTTTAGAAACTCCTTTTTTTGTTTCTACTTAACATATAAAAAACTAAACCCCTCACCATACACTCATACTGATGAGAGGTTCTATTCCTATTTACGTACTTTCTTACACCCACAGCCACCAGACTTTTTCTTAATAGGTTTGTTTTTACTAGAGGAAGAAAAAACCTTAACGCTGTCTGAAGGATTGTTCTTAGTATTGTTATCCATTTTTATTCCTCCATATATTGGTATAGTGTTAGTATATGTCCGTTTAACGAATATTGTTTTCCACGTTCTGCTTATTTTTTCTTCTTCTCATGTATGAGATTGTGAAAGAACCACCCATTTTCCATGCCTACTGATTTGTTTTCTGGACGTGATTTCTCGTTTTTTTTAATTGGTTCAGCGGATCTTTTCTGTTTTGCTTCATGCATATTAGATGAAACAAACTTTTGTTTTAGCATCTCATTTTCAGAACGTAGTTGGTTAATTTGTTCTCTTAATGTTTGATTTTCGAATAGTAATTTCTCTTTTTGAATGGATTTATATTTGGATAGTTCAGACTGTAAATGGATGATTTTCTGTTGCAAAATCACTGGATTACTAGAATTTCGATTCATTGTTTACCCCTCCTAAATTTCCTTTTGACTCTATATAAAGGATTGATTCTCCATATCATATGAGCAAAATTCCGCTAATGTCACAGCACACTTGACTACCTGAAACATACTATACAGTAGCCCCAATACCCAAAGGGTTATTACAACAAAAAGGAGGAACACTCAAGTGAGTTCAAACCATCATAATCATCATAACGATCATAATCATCATAACGATCATAGAGACCAAGAAAAAGTTTGTATACTGACAAGGAAGATATATGACTGGATCACTCGCCAAATTGACGTAAATCTAACATTCACAAACAATCTTCCTGTAAAATTCAAATGCAATGGTCAAACAGAGCGCACACTAGAGGAACTTTGTAATTTTCTACACCAATTTAACAATGTATCAGTTAATTGCTTCTTAAGTGATTCAATGGGCAATCCAATTGAAACTGGTTTCCAAAATAATAATCAGGTTACTGTTCAAGAAATCGGGCAACGCCAACCGGTTACTGTAACCTTACCTAACGGTGAGCGAGTGACTCTGCAAAGAGTAAAAGTTCTAATTAGAGGCTTTATAACAGTTGAGATTCTAGATGAAATGGATCATGTTGTCTGTATGACAAAAACTCCAATTCCATTCGCAACGACGCAAACATTCTTATTATGTGCACCGGAAGGAACAGACCTAAACGTACATGTTTCATTAGCTGAATGCGATGCAACATTAATTTGTGAACCAGGTATCCAACAACTAGATATCAATCTTACACTCTGCCTAGAGGTTCAAACAGAAGCTGATGTAAAGCTACAAATTGAAGCTAGACATTGTCAGCCACGTGAAGAAATTCTGGAAGAAGTCGTAATATGTCCAACAGAAAAATTCCCACCACAATGTCCAGAAGTTTTTCCTGCTCATCACTAAGAAGCACCGGTTAAACTAGACTGTTGAATCATCAACAGTCTAGTTTATTTTTGATGGTCATAAAACACAAATTCAACGTTTCTTACATAACTTGAAAAGGAGAGGAGGGATACCATATGAAACCAAGACAGCAGCAAGGACGTCAGGAAGACAGTATCCAATTAAAGCAACGGATTATTCATTATCAAGCCGAAATCATATCCTACGAGCACAAACTGAAATCCCTTCAAGCAACCATTGAAAAAGAAAAAGTACGAAATCAATTTTTGCAGGAAAAATTGTATTCAATTGAGGACCAACAAATGGAGACATATCAGAAGGAAATCTATGAATTAAAGGAAAGGCTAACACAGCTTGAAGTCGAGCTTGAGGAAGAAAAAAAACGATCAAAACAACTTCAACAAAAAGTCGTTTCGTCTAAACATCTAGCTGAGCCTCCAAAAGAAAAGCCTGTTGAAGCTTTTGCGAGCATTCAAGCCTATTTCGCTTATTCAACCCTCTTACCTACTACAGAGGATGATGATATTACCATTATTGGAGATTTCATGATTAAAAATACAGGAACAAAAGCCTTACATGACCTAATCGTTTGTATCAAACTTTCTCCTACAAATGCAGGTACTTTAAGTGGAAAAATCGCAAATAAAAAATCACAAAGCTTTATTGAATCCGATATTGATTGGGTCTTTTTACATGAAAACTGGAAAGAAAAAATCAAGGAGAACGGAGAATACTGGATTAAATATGTAGATCCAAACCCGCTCCAACCAAATGACACAATCGTCTTTCCTCAGTTTGATATTAATCTACTAAAAAATGAAGAAAATCATTCAGTAGTAGTCGATGGGTTTGTCTATAGTAAGGAGTTGCCAAAGGGTATCTTTTCACTGAATAAAATTATTGTAAACTATTAGAGTGGTTTGGGGATGAAGGATCGTTTGCACCATAATTAAGGCCGAATTGGTCTTCATCCCCTTTATGAAAACCTTTTTACTCTTTTCATTGCCACGAAAAGTCCTTCATATCCCAATGAGATCCATTTTAATCTTTTAGATAGTATTTTCCTCTATCTAAATAGTTGATAGATTCTGTGTAACCTAATAGAGTTACTAGACATGCATCTGAAACGAGCAATAAATCTGTTATGATGTAGGGCTTTTTAAGGGTTTTTTTAAAATTAGGAAGGGTAAGCGGCTGTAATTTGATTAATTTTCTAGTGGATTTAAGAATATATACATCAAAATGAGTCTTCAAATAGCTTAGGAAATCTTCAACCCTTATTTCAAAAGCTTCAAGATAGATGTTGTTAAAATCGAGGATTCCTATAACTTCCTCACAGTCTTTTGTAAGATTCTCGATTACTTTTAGAGCTTTTGCACCCGTTCCATGAAGATTCATTTTAAATAATAACTTACGATACTTTTTCTCAGTGTCAAGCAGTTGCTCAAGCGAGTGTTCTAGCTTAATCTGTTCTGCATTTGGGTGTTCTTTTCTTGATTTCTTCAGAAAGGGTTCCAGCTCTTTGTTTGCTTCACATCCTATTATTCGAGCTTCTTTATGATATTCTGTTGAAAAAAGAACATCTCCAAATCCAGACCCAATATCTATTATTAAATCAGGTGCAAATTGCATTGCTGCAACCTTCCAGACATTAGTTATCTTCTGGTGTAGAATGCCATTGCTTGCTACCAACTGCCTCCCTTTATTCGTTTGTTCATCGACATAAATACAATGATTTGAATTGCCAATATTGAGTTTCAAATAAGATCACTCCCCTCATCTATAGATTAAAAGGGGCTGTCCCATAAGTCCTAAAAAATTAGGCAAGGGAGAAAAACGAGTCGTTTTTCTCCCTTGCCTTTTTGAGATTTTCGATTTTTCTCTGAAAGTAGCTGGCGTAAGCCTGCTACTTTCAATATATTGTGGGCTAATGCCACAATTCCAAACTCAACATATACTTTGTCGAGCCCCCGCAGAGAAAATCTGCGGAACGACCTATTGCCCTTGATGTGACCGAACACACTTTCTACTTCAACTTTACGTTGAGCGTAGATAGCGGCCTTTTCTTCACATTCAAGGGCTGATTTAGCTTTAGCTTTCATTTCTTCAAAGATTGTGTTCCAATGAATCTGACGATTACCTTTTGCTTTTGTACATTGTGCCTTAAGTGGGCAATCTGTACAATCTTCACATTCATATATTTTGAAACTTTGCTCGTAGCCAGACTTATTCTTTTTGTTCATGTATTTTTTAAACGTAACTTTCATTCCATTCGGGCAAATAAAACAGTCATCCTCTTCCACATAAGTCCAATTCTTCGCGTTTTTGATGTCCTTTTTATATTTGCGGGTTTGTTCCTGTATATAACTTCCGTAAGGAATAAGAAACTCAAATCGTTGCTCTTTCTCATCTCCAACAGCGTATACATAATTCTCTTCACTACCATATCCTGCATCTGCACTCACTACTTTAGGCATTGGTAGAGAAGAATTAGCTAGTTTCTCCATGTGTGGAATAAAACAGCGAGTGTCCGTTGGGCGTTGATGGATTGAATAGTGAAGAATAAACTGTTTTTCAGTTCCTATTTGTACGTTATATCCCGGCTTAAGTTGACCATTTTTCATATGATCTTCTTTCATCCGCATGAAGGTGGCATCTTTGTCCGTTTTCGAATAGCTATTCCGATCACCAAACACTTCATTTTGTTCTTTGTACTTAGTCATTCTAGGTATAAAATCCTCTCGGATTTGCTTGATTGATTTCTTTAATTGACTACGTTCTTGCCTTTTTTCTTTTCGAACGTCTTTATCAGTTTCGCTATCAATTACCTCTGTTAATGCCTCTACTTTTTCCTCAAGTTCTTCGGCAACTTCTACTAATTCTTGTTCAGTGATTTTTTGTTCTGATTGTGCTTCCGACTGCGTTAATTCATGGATATGCTGAAGGGTGTCCTTAATTTTTTCTTTTAATTTCTCTTCGAAATTTGAAGTCGCTTGTTTCCATACAAAACTATACTTGTTGGCGTTGGCCTCAATCTTAGTGCCATCCAAAAAGTAATTTTCGAATGTTATGTAGTTCTCTTCAATCAACTTGTGAATCATAGCTTCGAATAGTTCATCCATAAAATCTTTCATGCGTCCGCCACGAAACTCATTTATTGTACGGAAATCTGGTAGTTGCATCGCTGACAACCACATGGCGGGGATACTTTCATTTGCTAATTTTTCGATTCCACGGCAGGAATAAACCTTTTGGGAGTAACCATAAAGGATGATTTTAAGCATCATTTTAGGATGATACGAACTTCTGCCACCACCTACATAGTAAGAAAACAGTTTCTCATCAGGAATAGCTTCAACCATTTCGTCTACTACACGGGCCTCGTGATGTTGTGGAATAAGGGATTCGATATCATAAATCATTTGAACTTGTCGATTATCGTAGGGTTTGAAAGTAGGAGCTAATCGCCTTGGATTAGGTTCTTTTTGTTTTTCACTTTCTTGGTTTTCCTCATTTTGAATTTCTAGTTTCACCTCTTCGAACTCTGGAAAAAGGGAAGTTTGCGTGTTATAATTTTCATTAGTAATCAATTGATTGCTCATAAAAAATCATCCTTTCTGGAATGTTGTGTGGTAACTTCATTTTACTAAAAAGGATGATTTTTTTGTGTAGTTTTTTAAAAAATTGGTGTTAATACTCCTGATTTTTGTAAACTTGTTGATTGTAGCGGAAGGTACGAGACTCCTGCGGGAAAAGCGTGGCCAGGGGAGACCCCGCAGGAGCTTGCGACGAGGAGGCTCCCGGACCGCCCGCGGAAAGCGAGTACCTGCAGCGGAAATCAACAACCATTTATAAATAAATATAACCAAAAACAAAAAATGAGGGGCTATCCTCAAATGTCATTTTTCAATGACTTTTCGGACAGCCCCTTTTTACGCATTTGATTGCAGTGGTCGGTAGCGTGATTTGATAAAGTCACGGATCAATTTGTGGAGAACGATATCACGGCGACATATTAAATAATCGACAACCTGCTTTTTCTCCTCTTCTGTAATGGCCCAGTCTTCTGGTGTATAGTCAACAATTTCGTATAATAGATGGATGGGAATCGATTGAATGATGGCTAATTGGTCGTAGAAATCCTTTTCATCTTCAATGAAGCCTGCAATTAGCTCATGAGTCGCACTTTTCATTAGTTTTCTACAATAGGTTGATAGATTTGTACTATCCCAGGCATATGAGCCAAATAGATCAGCGTGATCGATAATATAAAGTTCGTGATTTCCTTCACTCACTTCTTTAAAAAGGACGTTTTTTCTCGTCCGATCAAGATTATACAACCAGTAATCCAAAATGATAATTCCTGCAAGATGTTTGCGGTTGATGACATTCGGAGAAGTTAATTGATGAGCGTTTTGACAGTTTGGTATATACTCAACTGCAAACTGTGTATTTGTCACTTTTACAAGCTCCCCATCGCTCAGCTCACTAAAGTAGTTTTGCGGGATTTGTACGAAGCGGCTTGGTGGAACTGGAAGCTGTAGATACCGTGCAATTGAATAGCCTACCCATTCATTAAACAATACCTTCTCTTGGCCTTCCTTCAAAAATTTAACAATATACTGTTTGCCATTATCAAATGAAAAGAGATGTGCATTATTGGATTTCCCTTCAAATAATTGATGATACTTAGTTGGTTGGATGCTCATCACCCCCAGTCAACTCTTGAAGTAGTCTAACATAGCTTTCGGCACATTTTTCTAAAGAGAAATATGATTCTACGCGTTCTCTCGCGTTAGCGGATAGTGATTGATAATACTCTGGTGCATCTATGATTTGATAGATTTTTTTCGCTGCGTCTTGTGCATTTTCTTCGATATATAACAAGCCTGTCTTTCCATCCTCGACAATCTCTGGAATAGATGAGATTCCTGGAGCAACAACAGGTACCCCGCAAGCCATTGATTCAATAAAGGTGTTTCCAAACGACTCGCCCTTCGTTGTGGCTATGGTGCATCCGCCTGATTGTCGAACCTTTGAATACATATGTGGCATTTCTTGATAAGTAACTACCGGATACCATTTTACAATATCTGTTAAGTCATGCTCATTCCAATAGAATTCAAATTCACTTTTTTGTACACTATTTGCTCCACCGACGATCCAAATTTCAATGTCATTCCGTTCACTTTTAATTCGATGAGCAATTTCCATTAGAAGCTTCCAGTTTTTTCGCCCATCTAATCTACCAATGTAGGCAACTACCTTTTTCCCATTTGGAATGATAGGTTCTTTGTTTAAATGTGTTTCTTCGGGTTGGAGCGGTTTGAAAAATTCTGTATCAATGCCGTTATAAATTACTTCATAGGGTGCATTGGAATCGATTAGAATGGATGCTAGACGCTTTTGATGATGTGAGGGAACGATAATACGATCAGGTGTGACCTCGTCAAAATCAGGAAGATGACGAGTTAGCTTAAGAATTTCAGGGGTACGAGCCTCCAATATAAGAGGCCCCTTGTAGTTCGCTTTTCGAATCCACTTATAGCCCTTTTTCGTATCACAAATAATGATCACGTCATACTTGTTTTTTTGAATGATATCGACAATTTCTTTCTTGTCATTTGTAAGGTAGACCTTGGCGACATCGTCCATGATGTGCATGCCGCCAAGGTCTTTCACATACATAAAGTCTGTTTCAATTCCATATTTTTTAAAATAAACGGCTCGATTTCTCCAGCCTGCATTCACACCCCCAACAGTTAATAAGCGCCATATCACTAAAACCTTCAAGTTTAGCCTCCTTTCTGTAATACATTAATATATTACTAAATTACTTTTTCCGTTTCTTTTTAGAAGAAGTGTATACTCTTGCTTTATTATTTTCAGTTGAAGGTTGTAAAGATTCGTTCTTCTTGTTTTTCTTATCCTTCTTACTCTTTCCATAAATATATTCCCGTTCAAGCTCTTTTGCATTTGCCTTCACATATTCGATGTCCATCCCTTTTGCTGTTAGAGCTTTAATCCATTGTTCTTTGTGAACTTTCCTTACAAGGTCTTCGATTTTAGAATTCCATTCATCGTTTCCTGTTAAGAGTACTTTTTCCTCTTTTTTTAGCTTCTTTAGTTTGAAATCTTCTTGTGAAAAATATTTTTCATGTAAGGCTGTCGCATACTTTTCCATCTCTATATATTTCTGCCATTCCTCGTGAAGCTGAGGCGCCATTTCTTTTACATGCTCTAAAAACAACCCTTGATATTGATCTCCTAGGCTATTTAATAGTTTTCTCGGGTATGGGTAAACACGATTTCTCCATACGGTTGTACCTACATCAAGAACCTTTAGATTTCCATCATCCTGCACAAAAATATGGCGTTTATGGTGGTCAATTCTTTCAAGTCCAATTTGCTTATAGGTAGTTAATAAATGAATTAGCTTTTCAGATAAGTTTTTTGTTAAAGGTTGAGATTGCAAATACTCACGTAAGTCAATTCCGTAAACCATTTCCATGGCAATATAATTAGGACCGCTACAGAATACCTTTGGGAAAAGACTTGTATGTTGACCGAGCGATAAAGCATAGAGCTCACGTGCACAAACATCTTCCTCCCCGTATATCTTCACACAGACATCATCGTTTACTTGAAAGACTGCTCCATGAACACCCTTTCCGATCATATTAAGTGATGTATTATTATTTAGGACTGTTACTTCAGCATCCTCATGTGCTTGAACAGTGATATTTTTTACATAATTCTCAATTTCCTTACAGTCAACTATTTGATTCAATTTATTTCACCTCGCAACGTTTTACGTTGTATTTAAATAGAATGTGTATTTACTAATTTTGTTTGTAAAAGTCTATCAATGTATAGTATTCTTGGGAAATTAGCTTGTGTAGGACAAATTACTTAGAAAAACCGAATTTATTTCAATAAATTTAATCAAAGACTGCCTTGCTTTGAATCGCAAGCAGTCCTTGTCATAATTAAATTACGATTTTTCCTCCTTTACAGGGGCATCATTATCTCCGGCTGATTTTTCTTCTACTGTATTTTTCTCTGTGGATTCTTCAGTTGGCTCTTTAGTTTCTTCTTCTGTTTGTGTATTAAAACTAAATTGAATATTGCTGGAGACATTTCTGAGCACATTCTCCATTTCCTCTCTAACAATAGCACGGAGTTCATCGTATTTTTTTGACTTTTCTTTGTCCTTCTTCCCCATAGTTCTCACCTCCCAACTCAGTACTATAACGTATACCTTTTTAGCAGATTTGGAAGTGTGTTTGTCCTTTCTTGCTTAAAAAAGGGCATTTATGATTGTTCCATACACCAGGATGCTGATGGGGATTGAAGCATGATTAGCACTATTTGAACTCAAAAAAAACGAAGGTATCTTAATTGATATCTTCGTTTTGTCAATTATTTTGGGCATTCTAAATTAACCTCGTCTTCTTATTTGATCCAAGATGTTATGAATCTCACTTATGTTTGCGTCAGGTCCTATTGTAATATTCAGGTTACTCATACTTATATCCATACCCAAAACTTGAATAGAAACCCCACCTGGAGCATTCACATGCAATATGTTCTCTGGATTTGAGCTTTCTTGATTTGAACCTTCCTGAGTAAAACCATCTTGGTTCTGTCTATCTTTAGATGAACCACTTTTCCCCATATTCTCACCTCTTTACTGTTTCTAATTCCCACTATATGGAATATGTCTATAATCTGTATGGACAGGAGTGTATAAATAGGAAAATGTGTATTTACCTAGTAAACTAATTTAATAGTCTTGTAACACAAGTTTCGATGATGGCAGCAAAGCCCGCAATTGCAAAAATCACAATAAGCGGTTCTGAAAGGGGCAAATAAAATTCATAAAGAAGATAAAGTAAGCCGGTTGACCAGATACCAGTGCACCAGTAGCAACTTAATAACTCACCAATCCATCTTCTTATCCCGGTACCTTTAAGTTGAATATATTCTTCCACAGTCCCATCTGGGAGTTCTTCCTCAATCACATTATGAAAGGGTCTACGAATAAATTCAGTAATTTTATCAAACACCAATAGCCTTGTAAGTCGAAAACTTGCTAAGCCAAGTAGAATAAACTCAAAAACAGTCAAGACTTCTCCTCCTTTCAAGCGGAAACGCGTTAGAATATCCTTTTTAATAAAATATGGTCATCACAACAATTACATGATGACCATTTGAATATTAGGTTATGGCTTTCCAATTCCTTCATAATAAAAGCCCATTTTTTCAAGTACCTGTTTATTTAAAGCATTTCTTCCATCAAAGATGTATGGTTGCTTGACAGCGTTTTTCATCTTCTGCCAGTCTAGTTTCAAATACTCTTCCCATTCTGTAAGTAATAACACGCTGTCCACTCCATCTACCGCCTCAAACACATCTTTATACTGCGTTACATTGGGATTAGAAAGTGTAACTATTGGATCATGCACGTTAACGGAACAGCCTTTACCTACTAGTTCGTCAATTACAACCAAACTTGGAGACTCCCTTGTATCATCTGTCCCTGGTTTAAAAGCCAAACCTAATATCGCAATGCTCTTATCTTTCAAATCACCTATTGCCTTCTCAACCTTCTTTAAAAAGTAAAAGGATTGCGATTTGTTTATCGCCTCCACTTCTTCCAGAAGTGATAAATTCATGTCTACTTCCTTTGCAATTGTAATCAACGCACTGACATCTTTCGGAAAGCACGAGCCACCATACCCAATCCCTGCTTTGAGGAAATGGGGGCCAATTCGATGATCGAGACCGATTCCTTTCGAAATTTCATCAATATCCACCTGCATGTTATCGCAAAGTCTTGCCAGTTGATTGATAAAGGAGATTTTCAAAGCGAGAAAGGAATTTGAAGCATATTTTATAAGTTCAGCAGCATTTGGAGTAGTTTCGATAACGGGAGAGGTTTCACCAACATATAATTGTCTCATTATCTCTAGCGCCCTTTTACTTGAACTGCCAATTACCATTCGATCAGGATGAAGGGCATCATAAACGGCAGAGCCCTCTCTTAAAAATTCTGGATTTGAAACCACATCAAACGGGATCTTCCCATTTGCGGCTTCAATAACTGCTTTTACTTTGCTTGCTGTTCCAACTGGAACAGTGCTTTTATTAATTACTACCTTGTAGTTATTCATATGGGTTCCAATCATCTTCGCTACTGAATATACAGCACTCAGGTCAGCACTGCCGTCCTTTTTCTTAGGTGTTCCTACACAAATAAAAATAAGGTCATTTTTCCCGATAGCGGTTTTTGCATCGGTTGTAAACGTTATATTTTTTTGAGTCAGATGCTTCCTTAATAATTCGGGTAACCCCTTTTCATAAAAATGAAGCCTTCCCGATGATAATGCCTCTACTTTTTTTTCATCAATATCTAGGCCCGTAACCTTGTGGCCTTTTTCACATAATACTAGGCCTGTTGTTGTTCCGACATATCCTGTTCCAATGACTAAAATATTCACTTTACTTCTCCTCTTCCCCTTGTTGTAATGTGTATATTTTTTGAACAAGCCTTATATATTCAGCTTCTTTTGCAATATCAAAACGCTCACTGCTAACCTCAAGTCCATATGCGGGCTCAGATTGAAGCATGAGCTTAATGGCATCGGTTAGTTGAACTTCCGAACCAACACCAGGTTTGGTTTGTTCTAAGCATGCAAAAATGTTTGGCTTCAAAATATATCTTCCTGTTACAGCAAGATTCGAAGGTGGATTACTTTTCGGTTTTTCAACAATATCAGAAATTTTATACAAGCGGTCTTTTTCCTGTTTCTCTACCTGAATAACCCCATAGCTTTTCAAATGGGTAGGATCTACCTGTTGTAATGCTATAACATTCCTATCATATTCACGATAAGATTCTATTAACTCCTCCAATGGATTTAGTTTAGTAGGAAGGTAGATTTCATCCGGAAGTAGAATGGCGAATGGGTCATTCCCCACAAAATCCTTTGCTAATGAGACCGCATGCCCTAACCCCTTTGGATAGAACTGTCTCGTATAATATATTTTCACCTTCGGAAGCTCCAACGTATTGAGGAGATGTTGTTTGTTTTGCTGTTCTAGAAATGCTTCTAATTCTAAAGATCGATCATAATAATCTACAATTAAATTTTTAGTACGTGAGACAATCATGAGGATTTGTTCAATACCTGCTTTTACAGCTTCCTCGACAATATAATCAATCGCTGGACGCCCTCCGATAGGGAGCATTTCTTTTGGAAGTACTTTCGTCATTGGTAATCCCCGTGTACCAAACCCTGCAGCAGGAATAATCGCCTTTTTAATCATTTAGTTGTCTCCCCCCTTCTGTTATTATTCAATTTATTCACGAGTTGTCTTAGAGGAAGTTGTCCCCTATAGAAAGGGCTAGTAAATGAGGCAAACGTATAAACGATTTTCACACATAAAAAAACCACGGAGAAAATTCCGTAGGTTCCAAGTTTACCCTATCTCTTCATTTTTTGAAATAATGAATCTGTTCTGACTCGCTTAGGCGGCTTAATAAAAAATAAGACTAGAACAGCCGCTAGAGCAGAAATACCGGCGACTGAAAAGAACAAGATATCATGTGAAAGCTTCATTAAAATAGCAAAAACAGGTGGTCCAACAGCAACTCCAATAAAGCGGGCACTACTATAGATTGAAGTAATCGTACCTCTTTCATCTTTTTCAGTGCCATTCGTGATAAGCGCATCTAGGCTTGGAAGAGCGATTCCGATACCTATTCCACAAATGACAAGGGCAGCTATAAAAATATACAGATTTTCCGTGTAACAAATCCCAAAAACGGCTACTGTAGCTGCAAAAATCCCAGAAAATATAATCCATTTAATCGCATTTTTATCATCACCAAGCTTCTTTCCAGTAATAAATGATGCAAGGCACAGCGCTCCAAGCGGAATTGCAAGAATGAGACCTTTTACCATTCCATCAATTCCATACTTGTCCTCCAAAATTGACGATAAGAAAAAAAGCATCCCAAAAAGAATATAAAAACAAATCGCTCCGACGATAAAAATGGAGATCAGCCACCGCCCTTCATTTTTTAATGTTCGCTTAATTTTTTTAAGAAAAAATTTAAATTCAGTGGTGTCAACTTCATTATCCTTTGGTGTGTGAACCATAAATTGAATCAATAGAATTGAAATTAAACAAAAAATCGGAAAAGCTAAAAAAGGCATATACCAAATCATGGCTGCAAGTAACGCACCTAAAATTGGGCTTAGTACCTTTCCAAATGTATTGGATGTTTCAATTAATCCAAGACCGGTATTAACATCCTTCTCACTTTTACACATATCGCCTACAAGTGGGATAACAATTGGCGAAGCACCTGCAGCACCAATACCTTGCAACAGTCTACCTACTAGAATCAGGATATACGGACTTTCGAATAACCACGAAGCTAGTCCTGCAAGTAGACCTCCTACACCAGCAATGATTAAGCTTGGGATAATCACTTTCTTTCTTCCAATTCGATCGGAAAGAAATCCAGCAATAGGGATTAAAATAATTGCCACAATCGAATAAATAGTAATAATCAAGCTTGATTGAAAAGGTGAAATATCTAGTTCTTTTTCCATCATTGGTAAAACGGGTATTAGCATAGAATTGCCCAAGGTCATGACTAATGGGATGGATGCAAGTGAAAGTACGCCCCATTTTTCTTTTTTCTGCATATCACTCTTCTCCTTCGGAATTCTACTTCAAAAAGTTAAACATATAGATTTTAGCTTCACCTATTAAGGTGATAATATGTATAGAAAGGTTTATCATGGCTAGTTTTGGGAAAATAATAAACTAAAATATAGTATCAGATACTAAAACCAGGTATAATAAGATAAGAGGAAAACATTTTTGATGCATTTATGGAGGTAACAATGGAAGATTTAATTCAATTAGAAGGTAAAAATATTGTCGTTATGGGCGTAGCCAATGAAAGAAGTATTGCTTGGGGTGTTGCTGAATCCCTTTATAAAGCCGGTGCGAAAGTTATTTATACGTATCGTCTAGATCGTTCACGTGAAAAATTAGAAAAATTATTAGAGAAATACAATTACCCTGCAGAAATGATTGTAAGATGTGATGTGAATAGCGATGAAAGCATCTCACAAGCTTTTACTGAAATTGGTGAAAAAGTAGGAACAATCCACGGATTAGTACACTCTGTTGCATTCGCCAATGCAGATGACTTAAAAGGTGATTTTATCGATACATCAAGAGATGGATATGCGTTTGCACAAGATACGAGTGCATATTCATTAGTTGCTGCAGCAAAAGCAGCTCGACCATATTTAGCAGAAGATGCTTCGATCTTAACCATGTCTTATCTAGGTGCTGTACGTGCTCTTCCTGGTTATAATGTGATGGGAATTGCAAAAGCCTCACTTGAAGCTTGTGTAAGATACCTTACATTTGACCTAGGGAAAGATGGAGTTAGAATCAATGCAATTTCAGCGGGTCCAATTCGAACATTAGCTGCTAAAGGAGTTCCGGGCTTCAATGATATTATGAAAATGATTGAAGAAAAAGCGCCTCTTAAGCGAAATGTAACAAAAGAAGATGTTGGTAACATGTCCATTGCCATGCTAAGCAATCTTTCACGCGGAGTGACTGGCGAAGTAATTTATGTCGATTCAGGTTATAATATTGTTGGATAAAAAACAAGGGCGATACCAATTGTTGGCTCGCCCTTTCTTCATTTAGAATTCTAAATCAAATCTTAATTCATCCACATACTCCCTAGAGCCGGTCACAATTAATCGGTCCCCAAGCAGAAGTTCTGTATCACCATGTGGAACAATTGAATCTTTGCCTCTAAAAATCCGAACAAAGATGACATCTCCAGTAAACGGGAAGTTTCGCAACATGGTTCCATCATACACCCTATTGTTCATATCGATTTCAAACAAGGATTGTTCCTGATTCGTAAGGATTGTCATAATACTCGGTACTTCAATTAACGCACGAAGTAATGTATTGGTCGACATTAGTAAAGAGAATACTTCGATATTTTGATCCTTGAGTTCATCACCTAGTGAACCAGACTCGATTCTTGCAATGACACGATCAACTCCATTATCCTTTGCGAATTTCGCAATTTCAGCATTCTGCTGATCAGACCCAGTTGTAATAACTAAAATTTCCACATCAAACACATTTAAATTTTCAAGGGTTTCAATTGAATAATCTTCAAGACCCACAATATCGAATACAGAATCCGAATGTTTTTTATCAATTTTATCCTGGGTTGTATGATAAATCGTCGTATCATATAGCTTTGAGTTTAACTCCCTTATCACAGGTAATGACATCTGGTTTGCACCAATAAAGGCAACGCGAATGACTGGTTCTTCATCCATTTGCTTTGGAAACAGCTTTTTAAACCCTATTGGTGAAACGATACTTGCAATAATCGCAACTAAAATTAATGCACCAGACATCCGATCATCAATGATCCCCATTTTCTCCCCTACAGTTGCTGCTGCGATGACAAGAGATAATGTTGATGTTAACAATGCACCGGCCCCGATTGTCGTTCGCCAATCATACCAGCGCTTGATATAAAGAATCGGAACCATTTTTGAAATAACTAAAGCGATAAATAATAATGGAATAAGCATTAGTATTTTTGGATCCTGGAAAAGCGACCATATGTCGAGTTCCACCCCGATCATCACGAAGAAGATCGGAATTAAGAATCCATAACCAAATGAATCAAGCTGTTGCACCATTTCATGATTTGGTGACAATAATGAGACTAAGACACCAGCTAAAAACGCACCTAAAATATTCTCAGCACCAATCGTTTCAGAAAGAGCAACTAAAATCATGATGAGTGCAAAAATTGCTCTTGTTCCAATTTGAATGGTTCCCTTCGACATCGTTTCAAGGAAGGATCGATTTTGAAACCTCTTCCCAACTAAATAGAGGAGGATCCCTGCTCCAAATAAGATTAACAAGAGCCACATATTGCTCTCTCCGCCTCCGTAAATAGAGGCAAAAACAGCAAGTAAAATCATTGTAACAAGGTCAGCCACTACTGCAATTAGCAGGATAATCTGACCAATATTTGTTTTCATAATTTGGGCATCCTTAAGAGTTGGTACAACAACCCCTAAAGAAATCGTTGATATAATTAATGTCATTAAGAATGCATTATCTGTAAATCCTGTCCAAACAAATAGATAAGATAATAGAAGAGATAAAATAAAGATTCCTGCAAATACAATGATGGAAACAATAAAAGTACTTGGAGCCTTTTTTCCATTTGGGAGGGTTTGTTTCTTTTTGCCTCCTGCAAATGCAGAAAAGTCAATTTCAACCCCACTTAAAAACATTAAAAAAATGAATCCTAATGTTGATAAAGTTTCGAGCCACATATCAGGTTCAACCACGTCAAACCCACTTTTTCCAATAATAATACCCATAATAATTTCCGCTACAACAACAGGGATTACCCGAAGTTTAAATCTATGTAATAACAGTGGTGTCAAGAAGGCCACCACCATCACTATGACTAATGATGTTAATGAAGCACCATGTTCCATGTTTTACCCCCAATATCATAAATTTTAAAATTATTAAACAAGATAGCCCATAAAAAAGGTTGCTAATCCAAAATAAATTAAAATACTAATAATGTCATTAATTGTGGTGATAAAAGGTCCCGACGCAACTGCAGGGTCTACTTTTAACCGATGCATAAGTAACGGCACAAGTGCACCAGCAAGAGTTGCTACAATTAATGTAATAAAAATTGAAAATCCAACTAATAATCCTAGAAAAAAATCACCTTTCCAAAAATAAACAACGAACATTATTACCGTTCCACAAACAGCCCCAGTTATTACACCTGTCCCGGCTTCTCTCAGGATTAAAAGCCATTTATTTTCTTCTTCATCCTCACCAATCGCTATTCGACGAACAGCAACAGCCAATGCCTGTGTTCCAGTATTCCCTGCCATACCTGCAATTAACGGAATAAAAACAGCTAAAATGGCAACTTGATCTAAAGTTGCTTCAAATCGTCCAATAAGGCTTGCTGTCATCATTCCAAGGAAAGATAAAATAATCAGCCAAGGCAATCTCTTTTTAGCAGATGTAAAAATATTTTTATCAGCAGAATCCACATCTGAAATACCCGCAAGTTTTGAGTAATCATCAGATGCCTCTTCATCAATAACATCAATAATGTCGTCTACCGTAATAATCCCCAATAAATGATTTTGAAAATCGATAACAGGCACCGCTAAGAAATTATAGTCCCTCATCTTTCTTGCGACTTCTTCTTGATCCTCACTAACAGACACAGATACTACTCGGTCATTCATGATGTCAAGAATCATTGTGTCATCATCACTTACAAGCAAATCACGGATAGAAATGACACCGACTAGTCGTTTTTCTTCATCGATTACATACACATAATAAATCGTTTCAGCACGAGGAGCTTCTTTCTTTAAGATGTACATGGCTGATTTTACGGTTTGATTAGCATGTATCGCGATAAATTCGGTAGTCATAATACTACCTGCCGTATATTCCTCATAATGAAGAAGCTGTTTTATTTCCCCCGCAGCTTCATCATCCATTATTGTCAAATAGCTTGCGACCTGTTCCTTGTTTAATTCATTTAATACGTCAACTGCATCGTCCGCATACATTTGTGAAAGCATATCCGCGACAAAAGTTGGGTCCATCTCTGATAAAAGCTCTTCATATTCATTCTCATCAATTTCAAGGTTTTCGAAAACCTCAGCCATTTCTGTTGGTGATAAAAAAAGATATACGCGCATTCTAGCATCTTTTGGTAACTTTGCATAGAATTTTGATCTTTCATATGGATGAATTTCTAAGAATTTGGCGCGGAATTCGTCGATATTCTCATTTTCAAGAGCTACCAGCAATTGTTCAGTTTCTAATTGTTGTTGTTCTTTTTCATTTACTTCATGTTGTAACATGTTCTTCCCCCCCTTACAACTGAAAAACAAAATCTTAACATACATTTGGCAAAAATGTAACATACGACCATTTACTTTTTGTGGCAATTTGTATATCATTAATTTTTTAGTTTGCTCGATATAATGATTTGCAATCACTCTAAAATAAGCTAAGATAGAATTGGCTCACGAAAAATGCGCTAGGCGCTCGTGGAGCTGGACTTTAATTTTTAAAATACTGGATATTGAATAAATACCCTGTTTTCTATGATATAAAACTCGTGCCTGATTAGAAAGGATTTTTATTCATGAATAAAGAAAATACTCCTCAAAAAATTGACTATACATTGTTGTTTATTTTATTTCTCATGGCCATCGTTAGTGCCATCGCAATTCAAAGTGCACAGCCTTTTTTACCAGAAAAGCTTAAAAATATAAATTTCGCAGCCCAACAACTTCAATGGTATGTGATTGGAATTGTCGCCATCATCGGGACAATGGTTATTGATTTTGACCGTTTTAAAATGATCTCCTGGTATTTATATGGATTCGGGATGGTATTATTATTTGGTCTTTTTGTTGAAAAATATATTGTTGACATCCCCTTTGCCTCAAAAGTTAAAGGTGCAACAAGCTGGTACAACTTTGGTTTCGCAAGCTTTCAACCATCTGAACTAATGAAGATTATTATCATCATTGTATTAAGTAAGATTATTGCGGATCATCGTGAAAAATATCCGATTAATACGGTTAAGGATGATCTTCTTCTTATTGGTAAGATTTTACTAGCGTCTGCCCCACCGATTGGTTTTTTAGTGTTACAGCCGGATATGGGGATGACCATGGTCTTTATGTCAATCATTGCGACAATGATTCTTGTTGCAGGTATTAAATGGAGAATTATTTTTGCAGGCGTATTTTCAGCTGTTTTTGCAATCTCATTAGGTGTTTTCCTATACTTCAACTTTCCAGACTTTTTCTTTAAGTACATTATAGAGGACTACCAGATGAGCCGTTTTTATGGCTGGCTCTCTCCTTTTGCTACTGCCAGTAACGAGGGCCACCAATTAGTCCGTTCGTTATTGGCCATCGGGTCTGGTCAGTTACACGGCAAAGGTTATCAGGAATCAGAGGTTTCCATTCCTGAAGGACACACCGATTTTATTTTTGCCGTGGTTGCTGAGCAATTTGGATTCATTGGAACAAGTATTATTATTTCCTTATTCTTCTTATTAATCTATCGAATGATTCATATTGCACTAGAAAGTCACGATCCATATGGCAGTTACTTATGTGCTGGTGTGATTGGAATGATCACTTTCCAAGTATTCCAAAACGTTGGAATGACAGTCGGAATCCTACCAATCACTGGTCTTCCATTACCGTTTATTAGCTATGGCGGTAGTTCCCTTGCCACCTATATGATTGCTATTGGAATTGTACTAAATGTTCGTTCAAGAACGAAGAAGTTTATGTTTGACTAAAACTAGAAATAAAATCACGTTATTCTTCTTATAATAGTTGAGGAGTAACGTGATTTTTTTGTAGAGAGGTGCTATTGATGAAAATAGATGTAATCGGTGATATTCATGGTTGTTATCAGGAATTTAAAGAATTAACGACGAAACTTGATTATTCGTGGGAAACTGGGATACCAATACATAATGACCGTCTCCTAGCATTTGTAGGAGACTTAACAGATCGTGGTTCAGAATCATTAAAGGTGATTGAAACTGTGTACAAGCTCGTTGTTCAGGAGAAAAAAGCCTATTATGTACCAGGCAATCATTGTAATAAGCTATATCGATTTCTGCTCGGAAATAAAGTCCAGGCCACACATGGATTGGAAACAACCGTGGCTGAATTTGAAGCTTTAGATAAAAAGAAACAAGAATCGGTCCGAAGTCAGTTTATTGAGTTGTATGAAATGGCCCCTCTTTATGAAAGATTGGATGATGGAAAATTGGTCATTGCCCATGCAGGCATTCGTGAGGATTATATTGGGCGCAATGATAAAAAGGTAAAAACCTTTGTGTTGTATGGGGATATTACAGGCAAAAACAACCCTGATGGAACACCGGAAAGACGTGATTGGGCAAAGCTATATAAGGGCACATCATGGATTGTGTATGGTCACACGCCAGTAAAGGAACCACGATGGGTAAATCATACAGTGAATATTGATACCGGTTGCGTGTTTGGTGGAAGCTTAACAGCATTAAAGTATCCGGAGATGGAGACTGTTTCGGTGCGTTCGACTATGCCGCTCGTGTCAGAGAAGTTTCGGGAATTTGGGTGAGTGGTATGGACTCATCTGAGGGACACCAACCTCCTGATTTCTGGATTTTGGTGACACTCCAGGTCGATTCAAGTGACATCAACTTCCTAATTTCTGGATTTCAATGGCACTCCAAGTTAATTCCAGTGTCACCAACTTCCTAATTTCTGGATTTCGGCGACACTCCAATCCAATTCAAGTGACACCATCTTCCTAATTTCTGGATTCCGGCGACACTCCAATCCAATTCAAGTGACACCATCTTCCTAATTTCTGGATTCCGGCGACACTCCAAGTCAATCCAAGTGGCATCAACATCCTAATTTCTGGATTCCCATGCACCTCCAGCCCGTTTCAAGTTACTCAAACAACCTAATAGGTGAAGATAACGCAACTCCATGAATGCCACCTCAACACAAAAGCGACCTCACAAGGTCGCTTTTTCCAATAACTCTTTCATATCTTCCGGTAATTCTGCATAAAAGGCTACCTCTTTTTTATACATGGGATGCCAAAAATGAAGTTCTCGGCAATGGAGTGCTTGCCTTCCAATTTCCACAAGTAATCCCCCATACAAATCATCACCTACAATCGGATGACCAAGATGTGAAAGATGAACGCGAATCTGGTGGGTTCTCCCAGTCTCAAGCTGAAGCAGCACATGTGTGCAATTTCGAAACTTCTCAATGACCTTAAAATGAGTAACAGCCCTCTGGCCATCTTCACGCACTTGGCGTTCAATAATGCTATCATCCTTCCGTCCAATTGGGGCATCTATCGTACCAGAATCCATTTCTAATTCACCATGTACCACGGCTTCATATGTCCTCTTCAATCTTCCAGCCTTTTGTTGCTGTGATAAAAGATGGTGGATATGGCGATGCTTTGCAACGAGCAGCAACCCAGATGTGTCACGATCCAGGCGATTGACTAAATGAACCGTCACATCAAGACCTGCTGATTGGTAATAATATAAGAGCGCATTTGCTAAGCTTCGGGTCGGGCTCTCCCTGGATGGAATTGATTGCTGGTATGGTGCTTTGTTCACAACCAATACATAAGGATCCTCATACACAATCTGTAAAGGTAGATTCTCAGGCTTTAACTCTTGGGAAGGTTTTTCCGGTGGAAACACCACTTTGAGAACCTCGCCTTCGATTAAAGGATGTCGAACTGTAACAGAACGACCATTTATAAAAATCCCGCCACCTGCGAACTTGATATCAGTAAGGGCCGTTTTTGATATACTCTGTTCTTTTAAAAACTCTCTAACTAGTTTTCCAGTATCTTGTGAAGATACCGTCCATTCCAATGTAAAAGCATCCACAGTCCTATATCCCTTCCATTTGTCCAGCTATGGCTCGCAGCAATTAGCAAGACTCCGCATTTCAACTAATCCGAAATAAACGAATCACGAACCCTTTTCCAAAATGGGAAAGGGCGAAAACGAGCAAAGCGTACTTTTTCAGGAGCTACGCGGCATTGAATGGATTTAACATCTTTGTGTAAAAGCGTTAAATGGTCAATTGTAATGTGGAAATCGACATCATTCACTGGTTTCATGACAATCGTATGATGGTTCGGTAATATTAACGGTGAACCAACCGTACGAAATACACGATTATTAATTGAAGCCATTTCTGCAACCTGAATTGCCTCAATCGATGGATGTAAAATCGCGCCACCGAGCGCTTTATTATATGCAGTACTTCCTGAAGGTGTCGAAATACATAGTCCATCCCCGCGAAACGTTTCAAAAAGCTGTCCTTTAATTTCAAGGTCCATCACAAGTGAACCCTCTACACTCTTTACCGTACATTCATTTAATGCAAGATATCTCGATTCCCGTCCCCCGTTAATATAGCGAATATACACCTCAAGTAATGGATATTCGACAACCTGATAAGGTGTTTTGGCAATGGCGATGACTAGTTTCTCTATTTCTTCTGGAACCCAATCTGCATAAAACCCAAGATGGCCTGTGTGGATACCAACAAAAGCTGTTTTATCTAACCGGCTGCGGTAGCGGTGAAAGGCATATAAAAGGGTTCCATCTCCTCCGACAGTTACGACAATATCTGGTTGATCCTCGTCATATGTGAGCCCGAAGTCCATTAAATATGTTCTTATCTTTTGCATTAATGTATTCGAGTTCGAGTCACCTCTCGAAGTTACAGCAAATTTCATATTTTACACCCTATCTATTAAGATTTAGCAGAATCCTTGTTATCCGTTTTTCGAGAAAAAATAGCTTGTGCTTCTTGGATTTCGCCACGTATTATAGACATCTCTTCGTCAAGAAGAAAAGCAGCCTCGGCCGCACGCTGTAAGCGATGCTCAATTTCTTCAGGAAATCTGCCTTTATATTTGTAGTTCAAAGAATGTTCGATCGTTGCCCAAAAGTTCATTGCAAGAGTGCGAACCTGTATTTCTACTAAAATTTTCTTCTCACCATCAATGGTTTGAACAGGATACTGGATCACGAGATGGTATGAGCGGTATCCACTTTCTTTCTTTTGTGAAATATAGTCACGTTCTTCAATGATTTCTAAATCATTTCGCATCCGTAATAATTCAACAACCCACTTGATATCATCTACAAACTGACACATCATTCGCAAGCCTGCGATGTCTTGCATCTCCTCTTCGATTTTATCGAGCGGAATGTTTTTCTTCATTGCTTTATCCAAAATACTAGGGATGGGCTTTACTCTTCCTGTTACAAATTCAATTGGGGAATGGGTACCTTGCATTTCGAATTGAGTTCTCATTCCTTTAAGCTTTATTTTCAGCTCATCAACAGCTTGCTTGTAAGGAGCAAAAAAAAGATCCCAGTCTTTACTCATGATCGTCCCCCGTTTTTCTAAACTTAGGATAAAAATGTCTTCTCGACAAGTTCGACCATCTCATCTCCATAGTTGGCATTACCTTCAATGTTTTGTAAAAGGTACTCCAATTCAGGAATGATATCAATTAGTTCGAGTTCGTCGTCTTCGAGGTGTAAAATAACTTTTTGATTTTCAGAAATAACATTTTTTAATGATGGCCAGATAGCTGATGGCAAACTCACATATATAAATTCCTGCTCATTTTCAAGCTTGTAAATGAATGCTAATGAATCGGAATCAACCAGCATTTGACCGGTGGCACTTAATCCAGCCGTGTCAAAATCTGTATGCTCCGCCTTAAGAACTAACCTGCCGTTAGAATAATTAAATTGACTAATTTCGATATGCTTCTGCATCAGTAATCTCCTTTTCTCATTTCCAAATCCACACCTATTTTATCATATGTACATCAATTCGTTAAAGAAACTGCTAACCAATTCCTAAAAAAGTCACACCTCATGATATAATAAAAACAAATTGTTGAAAAGGACGATGAAGATGTCACAAGAGCTTGAAATTGAATTTAAAAATTTGCTAGAAGAAAATGAATATCATCGATTACTTTCAGCATTCTCAATTGACGATGAGAAAAAAGTAATCCAAGAAAATTTTTATTTTGATACAGCTCAGTTTTCCTTAAAAAATCAAGGAGCTGCCCTTCGTATTCGTGAAAAAAAAGGCACCTATACACTTACTCTAAAACAGCCCGTCCGTCGTGGATTACTAGAGACACATCAAGTTTTAACAGGAGATGAAGCCAAGCAAATGCTTGCTGGTGGTCCTATCATAGGCGGTGAGGTTTCTACCATTTTAAAAACACTCTCTATCAACCCCATGGATGTAACTTTCTTTGGTTCGCTTAAAACGAAACGAGCTGAAGTCGAATATAAAAATGGCTTACTCGTCTTGGATAAGAGTTACTATTTAAACAAATGCGATTTCGAGGTAGAATATGAAGTAACAGATGAAGTAATCGGAAAAGAAATTTTTGATGAACTACTCCATCAATACAACATACCCGTTCGCAAAACAGACAATAAAATTCGTAGATTTTATGATCGAAAAAAACAGCTTCTACTAGGAGAGGAACACAGTTGAAAATAGATTTTAAAGTACTAATGGAACTCCAAGCGTTACGAAATGTTTCAACAACAAATTCACCGACAACGACTAATGATGGGTCCATTTTTAAGGACATGCTGTTACAGCTGATATCCAATTCATCTAGTGCGCCAACGGAAAGTATTCGTTCGATGGTTGATCTTTCATCTTTAAATAACAACAGGCATTATATGCCATTAACGATATCGAATCTTCAATCCACGCCTGTATCCAGTAGCTATGAAGACTTGATTCAACAGGCAGCACAAAAACATAATGTGGATCCACGTTTAATTAGCTCTGTGATTAAGCACGAGTCCAATTTTAATCCAAATGCGCAAAGCCATGCCGGCGCCACTGGCCTTATGCAGTTAATGCCTGCAACTGCAATAGGATTGGGAGTCACTGATATCACAGATCCAGCCCAAAATATTGAAGCAGGTACGAAATACCTTCGAAATATGCTAGACCGCTATAACGGCAATGTATCACTTGCCTTAGCTGCATATAATGCTGGACCTGGAAATGTTGATAAGTATGGTGGAATCCCACCCTTTAAAGAAACACAAAACTATGTAAGAAAAGTAACAGAAACCTATCTCGGATAATAAAAGTTCTCCCACATCAAAGGGAGAGCTTTTTCATTTCAAGCAATATTTTATTTCGATTCCATAAATTTCATTTCCCTAAAAAGTGCGCTTTATTTGAGTTAAATCTCGTCCATTGATAAAATGTTAATACATTCAACATTTGATATACACTCCTTGAGAGTAGAAAGGGGGTAAGGTCTTGAAACAAACTGATCATATGGGATTCAAACATTCCTCTAGTAACCGACCGTTGGAAATCTATATGTTTGTTGATCCACTATGTCCTGATTGTTGGGCATTGGAACCCATTTTAAAAAAGCTATCAATTGAATATGGAAAGTATTTTACGATTCGCCATATTTTAAGTGGCCGCCTTGCTTCCTTGAATATTCAAAAGAGGAAAAAGCCTGCTGACATGGCTCAAGTGTGGGAACGCACTGCTAGTCGATCAGGAATGTCTTGTGACGGAACCCTATGGCTTGAAAATCCGATTTCTGCTCCTCATTCTGTTTCCATTGCGATTAAAGCTGCAGAACTACAAGGAAAAAAAGCAGGAATCCGTTTTTTACGAAAGCTACAGGAAAATCTTTTCCTTGAAAAACGGGATATTTCAGATGCTGATGTATTATATGCATGTGCAGATGAGGTTGGTCTGGATGTTAACGAATTTAAAAGCGATCTTCATTCATCAAGTGCTGCAAAAGCATTCCAATGCGATTTAAAAATCACATCTGAAATGGAAGTTGAGGAAATTCCGACACTTGTTTTCTTTAATGAGAACATTGAAGAGGAAGGTCTAAAAATCACCGGCTGCTATCCATATGAAATGTATGTTCATATTATTTACGATATGCTCGGTGAAAAAATAGAACCAACTCCTCCACCGCCATTGGAGGATTTCTTAAAATACTTTAAATTCGTTGCCTCAAAGGAAATTTCCGTTCTATACGATTTGCCTATACCAGAAGTCGAACGTGAAATGAAAAAGCTCATATTAAAGCAAAAAGTCGAACAAGTTCCTGTTAAATACGGAACATTCTGGAGATATATAGAATAACGAAAAAGACTTGGAATCCAATTGATCCAAGTCTTTTTACTATATATTTCAATAAAGGGGATGGGAGAAATTTCACTTCAAACAAAGGGGTGTTGTTTGTGTGATTACTTCTTGATTACATAATAGCAAGGTTGATAACCATTTTCAACTATTTGTACATTTTTTCACAAAGTTGTCAAATTCCTATTCTTAAAGTAGATGCTTGGACATAAATATAAAGTATAGAAACAATAAGGTAAAAATTCATTCATTTGTATGGAGGATGTAAGGATGAGGAGAATCGGACTGATTATTGGGACTTTCATGATCATCATCACTTTTGGACTAAATATATTGGGATTAATGAAATTAATTCCCCTTTATATCACAACCCCTCTTTTATTTCTTTCGTTACTTGTCACATTTGTTATTTATAATAACCGAAATCGTTTCAGGGGGTTTCGTTCATAGCAAAGGGCATCCAAATTGGATGCCCCCGCTTATTTTTATTACTTATTTAATAACTTTTCCATTTCAGTTAACTTTGCTTCGAATACTTTACATGCTTCTTTAATTGGATCTGCAGAAGTCATGTCCACACCTGCATTTTTCAGTACCTCAATTGGATAATTCGAGCTACCTGCTTTTAGGAAGTTATTAATATAACGGTCAACAGCAGGCTTACCCTCTTCTAAGATTTGCTTACTTAATGCTGTAGCAGCACTAAAACCTGTTGCATACTGGTACACATAATAATTGTAATAGAAATGTGGAATACGTGACCATTCTAGACCAATTTCCTCATCCACGACAATATTCGGACCAAAGTATTTTTTATTAAGATCATAATACATTTCGGTAAACAAATCAGGTGTTAACGCTACTCCCTCTTGTGCTTTCATATGAATCATATGTTCAAATTCAGCAAACATGGTCTGACGGAATACAGTTCCTCTAAAGCCCTCTAACTGGTGATTTAAAATATATAATCTCTTTTGATCATCATCAAGAGTTTTTAATAAATAGTCTCCTAAGAGTGCTTCATTACAAGTAGACGCCACTTCGGCAACAAAGATAGAATAATTTCCATACGTATATGGCTGATTATTTCTTGTATAGTAGCTATGAACGGAGTGTCCAAATTCATGTGCTAATGTAAATAGATTGTTGACATTGTCCTGCCAGTTCATAAGAATATAAGGATTTGTACCATATGTTCCGGAAGAATATGCACCACTTCGTTTTCCTTTGTTCTCGTGAACATCCACCCAACGATTTTCAAAGCCTTCTCTTAAGACATTTAAATAATCCTCACCTAATGGCGCAAGTCCTTTTAGGATATAATCCTTTGCTTCCTCATAGGAAACCTCCATTTTTACATCTTTTACAAGTGGTGTATAGAGGTCATACATATGAAGCTCATCCACTCCAAGTTCCTTTTTGCGAAGATCGACATAGCGATGTAACAATGGCAAATGTTCATTAATGGTATTCACAAGATTATCATAAACGGACTCAGGAATATTATTGCTGCTCAAGGCTGCTTCGCGAGCAGACTTATAATTGCGAACACGCGCATTAAAGTTATCCTTTTTTACAGTTCCACTTAACGTGCTGCCGAACGTATTTTTAAAATTGCCATATGTGTCATAGACAGATTTAAATGATTCTTCTCTAACGCGTCGGTCTGAACTTTCAAGGAAGTTAATATAACGACCATGTGTAATTTCAACCTCTTCTCCGTTCTCATCTTTGATGGTTGGGAAAGTTAAATCAGCGTTGTTCAGCATTCCAAATGTATTGCTTGAAGAATCCATTACCTCATAGGCTTGTACAAGTAATGCTTCTTCTTTTGCAGATAAAACATGTGGGCGTTCACGGTTGATATCGTTTAAAGCATGCTCGTAAACCTTCAATTCTTCCTTTTCGGACAGGAAAGATTTAATTGTTTCCTCATCGATTGTTAGGATTTCAGGTACGATAAAAGAAAGTGCACTTCCTACTTGTGTATATAAATTTGTTGCACGATCATATAAACCTTGATATAACGAATTTGAAGTATCTTGGTCATTACGCATATGTGCATATGTATATAGTTTTCCCATTCGTAAAGAAATGGCATCCTGATACGCTAAAGCCTCATGAAGCTTATCCGCAGATTCACCAAGCTTTCCCTGGAATTCTTCAATTCCAGAAATCATTTCTTTCACTTCAGTAAATTCCTTTTCCCATTCAGCATCTGAAGCAAAAATATCTTCTAATCTCCATGTATCCTGCTCGGCAATTTCATTCCGATTTGGGAGTTTCTTTACAGTTGATTGTTCCGCCATTTAATAAAACCTCCTATTTCCTATTACACTAAAAGGTATTCGATACCTTATTGATTATCTCCTTTTTTATTCAAAAAGTTCAAGTTTTTTGAATTCAACCTCGACTTAGATCTCTACCAATATTAGATTGTGCCAATCCGATTTCTTCATGCTTTCCAACACTTGCCAGCAATTTTTCGTCCGTAGTACTCGCTTCATCTAAACTTGTTGGAATAGTAAAATCCTTTATTTTTTCATATTTGGTTTTAGACATTTTTTTTAGATTGCCTGCTTTCACCAATACATGTAAGTACTCCTCAACCGCTAGTGAATATTGTGTATGAAACACCAGCGGCAGCTGTCTAATCACAATATCTTTTGATGCAATTCGCTTTGAAATGACCTCCATTACTTTAGAAAAAAAGAAAGTATCCCCACTCCGAAGGTGAAGCAACAGATCTAGCAATATCCACATTTGCCAGATCATTGGGGGTGTGTGAAACCAATAACCTGATGGTACAGGTAATCCCACTTCACACGGTAAATGGGCGGGCGGAATTCGTTTTTGATAAAGCGTGGTCAAAAATGAGGACAAATGGGTAGAGGTATAAACGAAATAGCTTGCTCTCCACTTTTGTTTTTTTCTACCCCAAATAGGTTGCAAAGTAAATATACGATTGCCCGGATTCAATAGTTCTGAAAATGATATTTCTTTTTCTTTATAAAAATACATCGAGCAAAAAGCTTCAGTTGTTGTAAATGGTTGAAGATAAAAGAGTTTAACAAATGTAGAAGTATCTGGACAGTAATAAAGGATGCTAGGGTGGATAGGTTGGTTGAAGGAGGTGGCAAACAGCCATTGAAACGGTGAAAGTTTTACAGAATGGGTAGATATCCGCTTAAACCATTTAGCACCCAAAATCCAAATAGGTACAATTCCTTCCTTCTTATAGGAATCGGATCTCTTTTTAAATAAGGGATAATCAAGTTGGGAGCATTGGTACTCAATTGCGAAGCGTTTGTTAGGTGTGGTGACCAAGAGGTCTGGACGTTGTGAGATTTCTGGTAAAAACGGCTCAAGCTTGACATCATACCCTTGGGCTTTGAACCATTGGAAGAGCTGTCGTTTTCCCTCAAGGTGATACTCAGACTCTGGTTCGGTTTTAACCGTACACTCTACTCCTTTTAGATGTGCAAAATGATGGGTCTTTTTCAAACCTGCCTTCAATTGGACTTTGCTTTGGCATGCCGGACAATTAAATGTCTCATGGCTGCGGAGCTCAAGTAAATCGGAACGCTTCCATGTCTCCACGAGTGATATGTACTGACCGTTTTCACGTAATGCAACAAACACGGCATCATCTCCTTTTTCCTATTAGGTTGCTCCTTTAAAATAGCATAGAAAATATGTTTGTACAATTTAAAAATTATGAACATTTCTCCATAAAAAAAGCCGATTCCAAAAATGGAATTCGACTTAGGTTATAGCGAGAAATATTTAACCAATTCATTTAATGCATTCTCATCGATAATCTTTTTACCATACTCTTCAATTCTATGAATCGACATTGCTGACTCTTGCCCATACTCCAACACAATGCTAAGCATATCTTCAAGTTCATCTTCAGTGTAGAGTTCTTCGTTGAAATCGATAAATAAGTAGTACTTATTTTCGAAGGAGTACAATGAATTACTTAATCCTTCAAGTTGGATACGATGTGCTAGCGAAATGACATCCTCAAAATCTTGGAACCGAATTAAAAATTGGAAGGTTTCTTCCTCAAATTCTTCAATAAAATCTTTGTCCTCATATTTTGAATGAAATTGTTGATCAAGTAAAGATTCAATCTTTTCATCAACTGGAAGTTTATCGTCACCAACAGGAAGTTCATATTTATTCCCATCTTTTGAAAGCTGTGCTCGTGTCACAAGAACTTCTAGCCCTTTTTCTAACGCCTGGACTTGGATCCATAGTGGACCATCAATCGTGAATTCTTCTTCTTGATGAATTTCATCCATCATTTCCCAAAAGAGCTCTTCACTTCGCTCACGGTTATACCAAATTTCTTCACGTTCAAACCCGCGCTGTTCTATGTCATTATATGAAATATAGAATTTCACTGTATATTCGTTGATTCGTTCGATTTCCATTACAGAACCTCTCCCTTCTTGCTCAGATTTTGAAGGGACGTTATACCCCCGAGCCAGATGCTCTTTTATTCACTTTTCCCATAAATGTTGTAGAATAACCTACAGATAAGAAAAAAGTCTATATCTTGTACTTTTATTTTATGTTAAAAGATATGAGAATGGAAATAAAAAAGGTTAATTTTTAAAAAACAGTTGTTTTGCCCGGTTTTTCATGCAAAAGAGCATGAATTTTGATGAAATCATTTCAGGTAGCTTCTGTTTTATGTACCATTATAATATGAAACGCATCAGAAAACGAGTAAAATGTCCTAATAAACAAAAAAACTTCTACGTTTTGACAGTAGAAGTTTCTTGATGTTAGTTTACTAAGCGTTGTGCTTCCTTTAGTTGGAAGGTACGAACTTTCCTTGGTAAAAACCTACGGATTTCGTCCTCATTATATCCTACCTGAAGTCTCTTCTCATCAATAATAATTGGTCGACGAAGAAGGCCAGGATTTTCTTGTATTAATTTGTATAAATCCTGAAGAGGCATTGTCTCCAGATTTACATTCAATTTTTGGAAAACTTTAGAACGAGTTGAAATAATCTCGTCTGTTCCATCTTCCGTCATACGTAAAATTTCTTTGATCTCCTCGATTGAAAGAGAATCAGAAATAATATTTCTTTCTTGATATGGAATTTGATTTTCCTCTAACCATGACTTCGCTTTACGGCAAGAAGTACAGCTTGGAGAAGTATAAAGAGTAACCATTAACCTTATCACTCCCTTAAAAAGTAGATTATTACTTAACAATCAGCATGATTGGTCATGGATGTATATACTAAATTAAAATTAGTTTAATTAAGTAATTTCTTTAATTATTATACCTCAAATTTTCTGAGAAAGATAGACAATTTTGAAGAAAACTTTTAAATCATTAAGACCTTGATACATCTAGAGTTCTAAATAGAAAAGCAATAGGAATGATCTGTTCCTATTGCTTCAATAATCACACATTTTTTAAGATGTCCCGATTATCATTATTGTCGTTAAATGATAATACTTGACTAACATCTTGGTAAGATTCGCCATAAAATTCTTTATCTTTATATTTGTGGATTTCTTCATATGTTTTTTTCATGGCTTCATAAATAAGTTCTTCAGATTGATTTGTTGGGGACCAATATAAAATTTCCATCTGGTTACGTTCATTTGTTGCCAATGATTTGCGTTCGTAACCAATTGAGGTGGCATGTTCAAAACCTTCCCGTTTATAGAACTTAAGTCTTTTCTCAGTATCTGAGTCTTCGTAATTCACGGGTTCGACCTCAAGGATTATTGGTTTACCCTTTTTCTTTAATTTTTCGATGAGTTTATGACCTAAACCTTGTCCTCGGGATTCTTTTGAAACAAAAAGGTAATCGATAAAAATAAAGCTGTCTAACTCAGCAAACATCAGAACATGATAAGTACCCTCATCTTTGTAATAAATATCTCCTTTTTCCTTCAATAGAGTTTCCATATGTTCTTTTGATTTCATTTCTTCAATTGGAAAATACTGATTTAATTTCTCGTACCAGTTCATACATCTACTCCTTGTATTTTTAAATTGGACATCCTTAGTGTATGCAATATAAAAGAGATTGTTCTCATTTTTCATTATTCCCTCTTTTAATAATACTTCACTTGGAATAGAATAGAAGTAGGAATGCGTTTTCATTGAGGGGGATATTCATGGCAAGCTACATAATGGATTTAGGTCTAATTGCTGTTTTAGTCATTGGAATTACTGCTTTAATGGGTGTTATGGCAAATGGTGTTGGAGAACGAGTTTTTGGCGGTAAGTCTGGATCAGATATCGTTAATCGTGATTCCCATGTGAAAACTGGTTGGAAAAACGTAGGTGGACGAAAAAAATAACAAACTAAAGGCTGGTCCCAAAGGAAATGGGACCAGCCAGTTTTTTTCTATGGTGTGTAATCCACACCTTTTGTATAGGTGTTTGCAGCGTTCCAAATTAAGAACTCTTGAATACCTTGGTCTTGCAATCCTTTTATTTGCGCCTCTATTTCATCCTTGCCGTAAACCGTATAATTTCCTTTTCCAAGCCAGCTTGCTGTAAAATCCTGTAGCCACGGTCTTGAAATAGGTCTATTTTCGATTTGATCAAGCTTATGGTTTTCAACCTTTGCATATTCTGAAACTAAACGATATGGTTCTAAGTCAGGTCGTGCAATTCCAAAATAGGATGTCCAGTGACTTGGATAAATCATGGAAGAAATGACATCGACATTCTCAGATATCTTAGAGAAATTTTGACCAATTCCTGGTGCCTCAGGCAATGTTGCTGTATATCCAAAAATATCAACTGAAACCTTAATGTGATATGGCTCTAATTTTTCCTTGGCATATGCTACAAAATCCGTGACAGCAGCAACACGTTTTTGCACATTATCTGTATTTGCCTTCTCATATTCCCCAAAGCCATAGGTTAAGGATCCATCACGTTTCTCAAATCCTTCTGGAAAACGAACATAGTCAAATTGTATCTCTTGGAATCCAAGCTTCGCCGCTTCAATTGCAATCCCAACATTGTGATCCCAAACTTCTTTTAAAAATGGATTCACAAATGCTTCCCCTCGTCCATTCGTCCAAACCTTATCGCCTTCTTTAAAAGATAAATCCGGCCTTTGCTTTGCTAATACAGAGTCTTTAAATACGACAACCCTTGCGATTGGATAGATTTGCTTCTCCTCGAGTTTTTTTAGCAGAGCTGATGGATCTTTAATATAGTCTTTGCTTATCCCTTGATATTTTGAGCCCTGTGGTGGTACGTAAGTCAAATATCCGAAATCGTCCTTAACATCAATGACCATCGCATTTAGATCCGTCTCTTCAATAAACTGGACAAGTCGTGGAAAACGGTCTCCCCCCGCTGAATGTGCTGATACATAAATTCCCCTAATAGCATCAGGATATTCGAATTGATAGCCTGAATCAAATTCAAACCGGGTCACCATTTCTGGGATTTCTTTTTTAGTTATGACCGATTTACTTATAGAATGAGATTCCATTGTAAATATTTTATTTTCTGCAAATCCTGTATCATTTACATAAAACACGCCGAATCCAATTAAAGCGATAACCAATAGAAAAGAGATAAATTTTTTCATACTTTCCTCCTTCCTTCCCACTCTTTACTTACAGTTTATATGAATTTTTCAGGAAATAATACAAATTTAGACAAACTTTTCATAATTTTAATATTTATTCAATTGTATGAGCTCGTTTGTCTTTATATTATATTCTTCTAATAAACCCTTCTGTTATTAATGGTAAATGTATTCAAAATAAAAAATGGCCCGTTAGGCCATTTAGCTGTATTTTGCTTTATATTCTTTGTATTCTTTTTCCGAGCAGGCGACTAGATGTCCTGGTCTAATTTCACGGAGTTTTACCTCTTCATTTTCTGAATATCCATGTTCTTTTGGATCGTAAATCAGTCTTTTACGATTTCGTTCATAATCTGGATCAGGCAGCGGAATCGCTGATAACAATGATTTTGTATATGGATGTATCGGGTTTGAATATAAATCGTTCGCATCTGCAAGCTCAACGATTTTCCCGAAATACATAACTCCAATTCGGTCACTTATATATTTAACCATTGACAAATCATGTGCAATAAACAAGTACGTCAATCCTTTTTCTTTTTGGAGCCTTTTCATTAGATTTACAACCTGTGCTTGAATAGAAACGTCTAAGGCCGAGATGGGCTCATCTGCAATAATAAAGTCTGGTTTAACTGCAAGTGCACGTGCAATTCCAATCCGCTGCCGCTGCCCTCCTGAGAATTCATGTGGATACCGATTGGCATGCTCACGGTTTAGCCCAACAGTCTCCAATAGTGCATAAACCTGTTCTATTCGTTCATTATTATTTTTAGCAAGCCCATGAATATCAATACCTTCAGCCACAATATCCGCTACTGTCATTCTCGGATTTAAGGAAGCATATGGATCTTGAAAAATCATTTGCATTTTCCGGTTAAACTTTTTTAACTCTTTCTTAGATTTTTTCCCATGAACATTTTCTCCGTTAAAAATAACCTCCCCACCGGTAGCGTTATATAAGCGGATAATGGTCCTACCAGTGGTTGATTTTCCACAACCTGACTCTCCTACAAGACCTAGTGTTTCTCCTTTGTAAATATCAAAGGTAATCCCATCCACCGCTTTGACCATATTTGGTTTTCCAACATTAAAATATTGCTTTAAATTTTTTATCTCAAGTAGTTTTTGTTTTTCAGCCATTTCATTCATCATCCTTTCTGTGTTGCTTTTCGGATGAGAAGTTTTTCATTCGACGTTGTACAGCTTCAGGTGGCTCTACTTTAGGTGCATCAGGGTGAAGGAGCCATGTAGCTGCATAATGTGTATCCGTAACCTTAAACATGGGGGGTTCCATTTCATAATCAATTTTCATCGCGAAACGATTTCTTGGTGCAAACGCATCCCCTTTTGGAGGATTTGTAAGGTCAGGCGGTGACCCCGGTATGGCCATAAGCTCGGTTTGATTATCATTATCTAGACTTGGCATTGACGACAATAATCCCCATGTATAGGGATGCTTTGGGTTATAAAATATTTCATCAACCGTTCCATATTCAACAATTTTTCCAGCATACATAACCGCAACTCGATCAGCGACATTGGCAACGACACCTAAATCATGAGTGATAAAAATAATGGATGTTTCCAATTTCTTTTGGAGGTCCTTCATTAATTCTAATATTTGTGCTTGGATCGTTACGTCTAAGGCCGTGGTTGGTTCGTCAGCAATCAATAATTTAGGGCTTGAGGCCAATGCAATGGCAATCATTGCACGCTGTCTCATTCCCCCACTAAATTCATGTGGATATTGATTCACTCGCTTCTCTGGACTAGGGATTCCAACTAGCCTTAGAAGTTCAATTGCACGATCCTTTGCGTTTCCCTTGGACATATTTTGATGTTTAATTAAAACCTCCATAATCTGCATGCCAACCTTCATCGTTGGGTTAAGAGAGGTCATTGGGTCCTGAAAGATCATTCCAATATCCTTTCCGCGAATCTTCTCCATTTCCTTATTGGTTTTCGGAACAAGATCTTCACCATCAAAAAGGATTTGACCTTTTGTAATTTTTCCAGGTGGCATCGGAATAAGCTTCATAATTGTTTGAGAGGTTACACTTTTACCTGACCCTGATTCCCCAACTATGGCAAGTGTTTCACCCTTATATAAATCAAAATTCACACCGCGGACTGCTTTCACTTCACCCGCATAGGTCTGAAAAGAGACTTCAAGGTCTTTAACTTCTAATAACTTTTCCATATACTCACTCCCTTACTTGCGCAGCCTTGGGTCTAATGCATCTCGCATTCCATCGCCTATTACGTTGAAAGCAAAAATCGTGATACAGATTAACATTGCCGGGAAAAACAAACGCCATGGATAATATTCAAATGCCGGCAAGCCTTCTGAGGCCATTGTTCCCCAACTGGCAAGTGGAACTTGTACTCCCAATCCAAGATAACTTAGAAAGGATTCAGTAAAAATTGCATTTGGAATCGTCAACGTCATCGTAACTAGAATGGGCCCCATGGAATTCGGAATCAGGTGCTTAAACATAATTCTCTTAACGTCAGCACCTAATGTTTGAGCCGCAAGAACATATTCCTGGTACTTTAACTGCAAGACTTGTCCTCTCACAATCCGCGCCATATTGATCCAACCGGTTATGGTCATTGCAAGAATCATAGTTCCGAGCCCTTGTTCAAGAATAACCATGAGTAGAATAACTAATAACAAATAAGGTACCCCATATAAAATATCTGCTAATCTCATCATAAATTCATCGACTTTTCCACCCATATAGCCGGATATACCGCCCCATAAAACCCCGATAACCAGGTCAATAACAGCAGCTGCAAGTCCAATAAATAAAGAGATTCTCGCTCCTTGCCATGTTCTTGTAAAGACATCTCTTCCAAGTTCATCTGTTCCAAACCAATGAACGTTAGATGGTGCTTCATTGGCATGGGCAAGATCTGTTGTTCGAAAATCAAATTCATTCATCATTGGCCCAAAAATCGCCATAATGAGCAGAAGGATTAATAATACGACTCCTGCTAATGAGAGTTTATTTTTCTTAAATCTTGAAGTGACATCCTTCCAAAAGGATAAACTTGGTTTCGATATTTTTTCGGCTTCATTCTCATTTATGGTTGCGGGCGTAAACATTTCCTTAGGAATATTCTGCATATGTTACTCCCCTTTCTTTGCTCCAGATAACTTGATACGAGGATCAATAAATCCGTACAAAATATCGACAAGGAGAACAGAAATCAAGAGTAAGATACTATAAAAAACTGTGACTCCCATTATTACGGTATAATCACGGTTTGTGATACTCGTTACAAATTCGTCCCCTAATCCAGGTATTCCAAAGATTTTTTCAATCACAAAGCTTCCTGTTAAGATTCCTGCTGTTAATGGTCCCATATAGGAGACTACAGGTAGCATTGCATTACGTATCGTATGCTTAATCGTAATTGTCCATTGAGCCAATCCTTTAGCACGAGCTGTTTTTATGTAATCATTGGCCAGTACCTCGAGCATACTTGAACGAGTTAATCGTGCGATAAATGCCATTGGTGAAGAAGCTAGAGCAATTGCAGGTAAAATCGTATGCATAAACGACTCCCATCTCGCAACTGGAAAAAGGTCTAGCTTAATGGCAAATACATACTGGAGAACCGTTGCTAAAATAAAACTTGGAACAGATATTCCCAAAACTGCAATAATCATCGCTGAATAATCCTGCCATTTATTGTGATAAAGGGCTGCAATTACACCTAATACAACACCAAACGCAATTGCAATCAGAATGGACTCGATCCCTAAAAAAAGGGAAATAGGAAAGCCGTTATTGATAATTTCATTCACGGTCATTGCTTTATATTTAAAGGATGGACCAAAATCCCATCTAGCCACATCATACAAATAGTCAAAATACTGTTTATATAATGGTTGATCCAAACCATAATGGGCATTTAAAGCTGCTTCAATTTCTGGAGGGACATCCTTCTCTTTCGTAAATGGACCACCTGGAGCCGCCTGCATTAAGAAAAATGTAGCGGTCACAATCAAGATGAGAGAAACGATCATGTAGATTAATCTCTTAATGATATATTTTGCCACTTGGTACACCTCCCATTGCAATCATTTTTCCCTTTTCAAAAAGTAAGGTATATAGGCAAACTATATACCTTACTTTTATGTTTTTATTTAAGATGACCTATTTTGAGTTATTCAAAATAAGCCCACTTATACTGAACATCTCCTAATGGGGAAATAACAACACCTTTTAAATTTTCATTTTGAACCCAGTTATTTGTATAGAAATAGATAGGTGCGATTGGCATTTCACCGATTACCACTTGCTCAGCTTCTTTTAGTAAACCTAGTCGCTTATCTTTATCTGTTTCTTTAGCTGCTTGTGCAAGCAGGTTATTAAACTTCTCGCTTGTCCAACCTGTATCATTATTTCCTTGTGGGACTGTAAAAATTTCAAGGAAGTTTACAGGATCATTAAAATCTGCCAACCAGCCCGCACGACCAATTTGGAAATTACCTTGGTCAATATTATCAAGATACACGTTCCACTCAGCGTTATTAAGGGTTACGTTTACCCCTAAATTCTTTCTCCACATATCTTGAACGGCTTGTGCAACCTTTTGGTGTCCTTCTGAGGTATTATAGGAAAGGGCAATCTCAGGAAGCTCAGATACATCTTTTAATCCAAGTTCATCTAATGCTTTCTGTAAATGCTCCTTTGCAGCATCTACGTCGTTGTCCTTGAAATATCCCTTCTCATTTTCCTTAAGTATTGCCGATGGAACTAAAGCCATTGCCGGAATTTGTCCACCTTGAGTAATATTATCAACAATCGCTTTTCGATCGATTGCGTAAGATAAAGCTTTTCGAAGATTTTCATTCTGAAACGGTTCCTTATTAATATTAAACTTGTACCAATAGGTGCCCGCAATGGCGCTCTTTTGTAACGTACCTTCTTTGTCTAATGTAGGAATAACATCTGTCGGCAATGCAGATGTTGGAGCACCAGCCCAGTCCAACTCTCCTTTTTTGAAGCTTTGATATTCAGTATTCGGATCATTTATCATATCCATTGTTATTTTCTCGAGCTTGACTGAATCAGCATCCCAATAGTCCTTATTCTTATTAAGCGTAATACTCGCTGATTTATCTGCGATTACAAACGGACCATTTGAAACATATGATTCATCAACGCGATTAGCCCAATCCGGATTATCCTTTGCAAACTTACTATTGACGGGAAAATACGTATAAAAGGCCGTTAATTCTAAGAAATAAGCAGTTGGATTGACCAATTTAACCTCAAGTGTTTTATCATCAATCGCTTTAATTCCAACACTGTCCATTTTTTCAATAGAAATATCTGGCGTGTTATAAGCGTCTTTTGCTCCCTCAACATAATTATATATTTGTGATGCATAATCAGATTGGTTTCCAGGCACCAATACCCATTTCCATGCATATTCAAAATCATGGGCAGTAACAGGATCACCATTGGACCACTTGGCATCTCGAATTGTGAAAGTATACGTTTTGCCATCCTCTGAAACATCAATTTTTTCCGCCATCGCTTCTTCTGGTTCTCCATTTTTATTAATACGAGTTAAACCTTCAAAAGCATGGTTCAATACTACCCCAGATGTTGAATCCGTCGCTAAGCCCGGATGTAATGTCGGCGGCTCTGAACTAATATTGATTCTTAGTTCTTGCTTTGCACCTTCGCCCTTGGCTCCTCCACCTTCTTTGTTCCCATTATTAAATGTGCCACAGGCTGAAAGTACAATCGTACTTGCAAAAAGTATACTTAATATCAATAACATTTTTTTCAAATGGATGTCCTCCTCAATATGTAGTTTCCTTTTTTTGTTACCAAAGATATACGCTACTTATGTTGTTTCAAAATGGTTTAACTTATGCGTATGGGGCTTATATGTTTTCCATCGATTTTTTGCTTTACTACTTGCAATTCGAAATGAAAAGATTATAATAAAAATAATATGAATAACGGGCTATGAAGAAGAGTAGTACATATGATAACCATTGGGAGGACATTTCCTCCTACAGAGAGTCTGTGGTTGGTGTGAACAGGTAATGGAGCATATGGAATGGACTTTTGAGCATCTTTGCTGAAAATTAGTAGTAGGCATAGACGTGTTCCTTACGTTAAAAGGATACGAGAGATTTTACTCACTCATATTCGAGTAAAATAACTAGGGTGGCAACGCGGTAACCATTCGTCCCTAACATTTAAATTGTTAGGTGCGGGTGGTTTTTTATTTTGACTGAAACTACTCTTTATTATCCATATTTTTAAAAGGAGAGAAACAACATGCAAACTATTTTTTCAGGGATTCAACCAAGTGGATCTGTAACATTAGGAAACTATATTGGGGCAATGAAACAGTTCATTGAATTGCAAAATGAATATAATTGCTTCTATTGTATTGTGGACCAACACGCGATTACTGTACCACAAGACGCTAAAAAATTACGCGAAAATATCAAAAGCTTAGCCGCACTTTATCTGGCAATAGGGCTTGACCCAGAAAAAGCAACACTCTTCATTCAGTCAGAGGTTCCAGCACATGCTCAAGCAGGCTGGATGTTACAATGTGTCTCCTATATCGGTGAACTTGAGAGAATGACTCAATTTAAAGATAAATCACAAGGGAAAGAAGCTGTTGTCGCTGGATTATTAACATACCCACCGTTAATGGCTGGAGATATTCTTCTATATAATGCGGACCTTGTTCCTGTCGGTGAAGACCAAAAGCAACATATTGAATTAACTCGTGATCTAGCAGAAAGATTCAACAAAAAATATCGCGAAATCTTCACAATTCCAGAAGCAAGGATACCTAAAGAAGGCGCAAGAATTATGTCGTTACAGGATCCTACAAAGAAAATGAGTAAGTCCGATCCAAACCCAAAAAGCTTTATAGCACTACTTGATGATCCGAAACAAATTGAGAAAAAAATCAAAAGTGCTGTAACCGATTCAGAGGGAATTGTGAAATTTGATAAGGAAAATAAACCGGGTATTTCTAACCTTCTTACCATTTATTCCAACTTCAGCAACAAATCCATTAAGGAACTTGAAGAAATGTATGACGGAAAAGGATACGGAGAATTTAAAGCCGACCTTGCAGAGGTTGTATTAAACGAGATTCGCCCAATTCAAGATAGATATTACGAGATTCTAAACTCACCAAAATTAGACGAAATCCTTGATGCCGGTGCTGAAAAAGCGAATAGAGTAGCAAGTAAAACCGCCAAAAAAATGGAAAATGCCATGGGACTAGGAAGAAAAAGAAAATAATGAAAACGAAAAAAGGATTTGTTCCGAACAAATCCTTTTTCCAATTGATTTACATGTAATTACACTTTTGATTCATGTTCAATTTCCCAAAGCTTTTCAAAAAATGGTTGTCCCTTTATTAGGTTTTCACATAATAAAACATGTTTGCTTGTCCAACCGTTTCTGGTTTCTTCATAGAGGTTTTGCCATACTTCCTCAAATTGCATTTCCTGAATTTCTTGGTACCTCGAAGGGTTCCACTCCGTATACCAATACCTAATCTCCGCTACATTTTTTGTTGAGGCTAACTGATCTAAAGCCATAAATAAAAGCTGCTTTAACTGCCTTTCCTTACGTGTTAGACCAGCCATTTCAATAGGCGATGGAGACAAAATATGATATTCCTTTTCCTTTGTGCTATTCTCACTTTCAAAGGTATAAGGAATTGCCTCATGACCATTCACCATTTCGTAAACGAGCTGTTCCTGCCGTGGAATCAATCGGCTTTTCCGAATCGGAATGTTATAGCCTATTGTGTCTATCGCCATAATCCCATGGCCGTCCGTTACAACAAAACAATAATCGAGTTGAATTCGTTCGTGATTTTTACGAACATACGCTTTTTGGTGAACATCCATAAGAAGTTGTTGTGGTAATTCCATTAAATCATTTTCAATGTAGTTAAACAACGGAGACTCAATTTTTAGCAAAGGTACCTGGTCTAACAGTTCAACACTATCATCCTTGCGCCATTCATGGAAGTGACAAACGTTGTAACCATTTTCTTCACCTTCAAACCAGTTTACCCAAATATCATGAAGAAACAACATTTTTTACCCCTCACTTCAAAGCTGTTTGTCAACAGTATAGGCAGAATGAGGAAGTTTTATTCCAAAATATTCTTGTATTGTTAGAAAATACGTACACAGGTTTATTCTTTTTTTGGTGGTTTGGCCGGAAAATAAATACTAATCCAAATCATCACCAAGCCTACTACTACTAGATAGCATTCAATTCTTTGACTAATGTATTGTAGGTATTCCAAAAAAGATAGACCAGTAGTGGTTAAATTTAAATAAGCAATGGTAGAAATTCCTCCACAAACCGCTAATCCAAATCCTACTAAAAAGAAAAAGGCCCTAACCATCATCTGTATACCATACAATAAGACTGTGATAAAAATGGATTCTCAATTAAATCACCTGCTCGTCCTATTTTCTTACTATAATCTATGGTACGAGCTTGAAAAAGATGCTAAATGTATTGTTTTGGGCATAAGAAAAAGCCAAGATGGCATCTTGGCTTTTTTTTACTCATTTATTTTTGGATCAAGGGCATCACGTAGACCATCACCGACGAAGTTAAAGCAAAGTACAGTAATTAATATCATTAACCCCGGCGCAATTGGAACCCACCACTGGTTAAGCATGATTGTAATACTCTGTGCACCTTGAAGCATATTGCCCCAGCTTGGTGTCGGTGGCATAATACCTAATCCAAGGTAACTAAGAGCAGACTCTGCTAAGATAACTCCCCCAACGGCTAGTGTTGCTGCAACGATAATTGGTCCCATTGCATTCGGTAGTATTTCTCTAAAGATAATTGTAAAGCTTCTTGTACCAATTGTCTTTGAAGCTAATACAAACTCTCGACTTCGTAGGGATAAAAACTCACCGCGTACTAATCTGGCTGTCGTCATCCACCCTGTAAGGGCAAAAATAATGATTAACTTATCTACACCTGGCTTAAATAGTGTAACAAGTGTGATTAGCAAGAAAATTTGTGGAATTGATAGCATGATATCTACAAATCTCATGACCAATGCATCAACAATACCACCAAAATATCCTGCTATGGCTCCAAGAGCTGTACCAATCGTGATGGCACCTGCAACTGAAGCGAAACCAACAAGTAACGAAATTCTAGCCCCATACAATAATCGTGTTAAGATATCTCGACCAAATGTATCTGTACCTAAAAGGTGTTCCTTACTTGGGTCTGCAAGTCTCTTAAACAAGTCTTGTTTATCCGGTTCATATGGTGTTAAAAGTGGTGCAAATACGGCTGATAAAATAATCAGAATCAATAATATTGCACCGATGACTGCAAGCTTATTTTTTAAAAACTTTCGAATCATTATTTTCGTCAATGTATCTGCTTTTGTAGATAAACCTTGCAATTCTATATCATTTCCATGTGCTAAATTCGGTTGTGCCATCTTGCTTCCCCCCTTTTAGTATTCGATTCTCGGATCAAAGATAGCGTACAGAATATCGGCTATAAGATTTCCTGCTACTACTAAGACGGAGGAAATTACTGTTATTGCCATTACAATCGGATAGTCACGTTGGAATGCTGAATCTACGAATAATTTACCAAGACCAGGCCATCCAAACACGGATTCAACAATAACTGAACCACCAATAAAGCTCGGGATCATAATTCCAAAGATTGTAATAACCGGAATTAGACCATTTCGCAACCCATGCTTTGCAATAACCTTTCCTTCTTTAAAACCTTTTGCCCGAGCAGTCCTCATATAGTCTTGATTAACAACCTCAATCATGCTTGAACGAGTATATCTTGTTAAACTTGCCATATCTGCTGTGGCTAAAACAAAGGCCGGTAAGATTAAATGGTGAATGCGATCCCAAATGCTGAAAGGAGCATTTAGTGTAGATGTACCTGAAGCCGGGAACCAATGTAAATGAACTGCGAACACCATAATTAACACTAATCCAAACCAGAAATTTGGAATAGCAAGTCCTAAAAATGATGAAACGGTAACAGTATAGTCTACCTTTGAATACGGACGTACAGCTGAAATTACACCAAATGGCACTGCAATTGCGATGGCTAATATCGTAGATACTCCCATCAACAACAGGGTGTTCGGCAATCGATTCCAAATCAATTCAGAAACATCTCTTCCTTTATTAATAACGGAATCTCCAAAGTCACCTTGGAGCATATTGCCTAACCATTTGAAATACTGTACATGGACTGGGTCATTGAAACCATATTTCTCCATAACCACTTCTCTATCTGCTGGACTAATATTAGGATCCATCATGAGTGCAGTCGGGTCACCCGGTGCCATATGCATAATAGCAAATGAGACGATGGTAATTCCTAATAATAGGGGAATAGCCATTAATGTTCGACGGATGATATAAGAGACCATAGCTATTTCTCCTTCACTTTTTAATAAATTCATATTCTATGTTCGATCTAGATACAGGTATCCAGTTATTTTCAGTATTTAAAAAGAAGGAAGGGAAAATTTACCCTTCCCTCTGCAACTATCATGTTTGTCTTTTATTATTCAGCGGTTTGTAACCACCATTTGTGTGCATTAAATAATTGATTTTTTGAATGGAACTCATAACCTTGTAATTCTTCTGGCATTGCACGGTACTCAATTGGGTAATACAAGAATGTGTAAGCTTGGTCTTCAACAAGAATTTGATATAGATCTTTGTGGATTTCTACATAACGATCTCTATCAGTTGTTTGTCTTGCTTCTTCCATTAACTTGTCAGCTTCTTCGTTTTTATACCATACGAAGTTTAAGCCTTCTTCTCTTTGTGAAGAGTGGAAGATATCATATTGGTCAGGGAATGTTGATAATGACCAACCAAGAATCATACCTTCATAGTCCCAGTTTGGAGCAGAGATAGCTTCAATAAATGCAGACCATTCAACGATTTCTGGTGTTGCTTCAACACCAATTTCTTTAAATTGTTGTTGTAACACTACAGCAATGTCTTCACGGACTTTGTTACCTTGGTTTGTTTTGATAGTAAATGACATTTCTTCGCCATCTTTATCAATGATTCCGTTACCGTTTGTATCTTTCCATCCAGCTTCTTCAAGTAATTGTTTTGCTTTTTCTAAGTCATATCCAAACTTTGGAACATCGTCATTGTATGTCCACATTAATGGGCTATCAGGAGCTTCAGCAGGTTGACCAGCACCATTCATAATGCTTTCTACAATTGCTTCTTTATTTACAGCGTGAGTGAACGCTTGACGAACTTTTTTATCTTGGAATCTCTTATCCTGTTGATTGAATGCAAGGAATGTATATGATAATGCTAGATCTTCTTCAATCTTAACACCATCTATTGATTTTACAGTATCAATCTCTGTACCAGGGAATGCATTGTACATATCGATTTCCCCAGCTTGTAATGCTGCGATTAATGCATTAGCATCTGCAACATACTTAGTAGTGATTGTATCTAAGTATGGACGACCTTCAAAGTAATCTTCGTTAGCTTCTACCTTTACATACTCGCCATCTTTCCATTCTACAAATTTGAATGGACCAGTACCAATAGGATTTTTCGTATTAAATTCATTTTCATGTAATGTAGCAGGATCAACATCACCTAAGATGTGCTCAGGTAGTGGACCATATGATCCTAATGTAGTTGGATAGAAAGTTACATCTACTTTATTCAAAGTAAACTTAACAGTGTAATCATCAATTTTTTCAATTTTTTCTAAGCTTTCGAAGTTTGATTTACGCTCAGAAACTACATCTGGATTTTTCATCATGCTGTACGCAAATACTAAGTCGTCGGCATTCATTTCTTCACCATCATGCCATTTTACGCCTTCTCTTAACTTAACAGTATAAACTAAACCATCATCTGAAACGTCAATCTTTTCAGCTAAGTCTAACTCAGTTTCAAGATTTTTATTTGTTTTAACAGGTGCGTTATAGATTAACCCCTCAATGTCGCTTGACGCTGTATCAGTTGAGAAATATGGGTTAAACAATGTTGGACTACCAGCAGAACCAATTACTAAATCCCCACCAGTAACAGGTTCATTGCTTTTTGGTTCTTCCTTTGGTGTTTCTTCTTTTGGTGTTTCTTCTTCTTTTTCAGTGTCAGTACCAGCTTTTTCGCCACCGGAACAAGCTGCTAAGAAAAGTGACATTACAAGTGTTAGGACTAAAAATAGCCATAAGCTTTTTCTTAACTTCACGTTTTTTCCCCCTATCATTTTGTTGGAATTTTTAGTTTTTACTGCATAGATTGATCCCTCTTAGGTGGCATCTCCTCCCTTCAAAGAATCTATATATTTTCTGTGCTGCCACCTTTACTCGTAAAGGTGACATGCAACAAAATGCCCTTGCTTAATTTCTTTAAATTCTGGCACCAGCTGGCGGCAAATATCTGTTGCTGCTGGACATCTTGTGTGGAACACACAACCACTTGGTGGATTTGAAGGGCTTGGAAGCTCTCCTTTAAGTACAATTCGTTCTCTTTTGATTGCTCCTACTTTTTTAGGAACAGGAACCGCTGATAATAATGCTTGAGTATATGGATGAAGTGGTTCAGCATATAAATCTTCTTTATTTGCTAATTCCATCATTCTACCTAAATACATAACTCCCACTCTATCACTTATATGTCTAACAACACTTAAGTCATGCGAGATAAAAATATACGTTAAGCCAAATTCTTCTTGAAGATCTTCCATTAAGTTTATTACTTGTGCTTGAATCGACACGTCAAGTGCTGATACAGGTTCATCAGCGATAATCAATTCAGGATTTAAGGCGAGTGCTCTTGCAATCCCAATCCTTTGACGCTGTCCTCCTGAGAATTCGTGTGGATATCTGTTGATATATGATGCGTTCAGCCCAACTGTTTCCATAAGTTCTTTTACTTTTTCTTCACGTTCTTTTGCAGTGTATAACTTATGTGTAATTAATGGTTCTTTGATGATCGAACGTAATGTTTTTCTAGGATTAAGAGTTGCGAAAGGATCCTGGAATACCATTTGAATGTCTCTTCTAACTGATTTCCTAAGTTCACTTTCAGACATATGTGTGATGTCTTTACCCTTAAAGATAATTTTTCCATCCGTTGGTTCGTACAATCTGATTATGGTTCTTCCAGTTGTAGATTTTCCACATCCTGACTCCCCAACTAGTCCAATAGTTTCCCCTTTTTTAATTTGTAGGCTAATACCGTCAACTGCTTTGACATTACCTACATTTCGCTGTAGAAGACCAGCTTTGATGGGGAAATACTTTTTTACATCTTGAAGCTCAAGGATGATATCACTATTTTCCTGTGATGCTCCGACTGTCTTATCTATATTAATTGTAGTCATGCTTTAGCCCCCTCGTCTTCATATAGGAAACAGCGAACTGCTCGTTCCTTACCCATTTGCTTTAACTGAGGAGCTTCTGCAAAACAGCGATCAAATGCTTTTGAACACCGCGGAGCAAACCTGCATCCTTTTGGCATATTTTCTGGAGATGGTACGTTTCCTTCGATAGATTGAAGGCGCTCAATCTCCCCTTCTATTGCAGGTATTGAGTTCATCAGTCCAACTGTGTATGGATGTAATGGTTCATCAAATAATTCATCTACTGGTGATTGCTCCACAACTTGCCCACCATACATAACTACAATATTATCAGCAACCTCTGACACGACTCCCAAATCGTGTGTAATTAAAAGAATGGAAGTATCAAATTTGCGACTAAGATCTTTCATTAAGTCAAGAATTTGAGCTTGGATTGTAACATCGAGTGCAGTTGTAGGCTCATCCGCAATTAGAAGCTTTGGATTGCAGCTCATTGCAATCGCTATCATGACCCTTTGACGCATACCACCCGAAAGACGATGTGGGTAATCATTTATTAATTCAGCCGCCCTTGAGAATCCAACCAATTCCAACATTTCAATTGCTTTTTTAGTTGCTTCTACTTTGGACATTTTTTGGTGATACATCAGAACCTCTATAATTTGTTCACCAACAGTAAGAACTGGGTTAAGAGAAGTCATGGGTTCTTGGAAAATCATTGATATTTCATTTCCACGAACCTTACACATTTCAGCTTCTGATAAATCAACAAGGTCTCTACCATCAAGAATGATTTCACCTTCAACGATTTTTCCAGCTGGACTAGGTACGAGTTTCATAATTGAAAGTGAGGTAATACTTTTACCTGATCCAGACTCACCTACTATAGCTAAGGTTTCACCTTTATTTATTTTCAAATCAACGCCATCTACGGCAGGTATTACTGTTTTCTTTTTGTAGAAATATGTTTTAAGATTTTTTACTTCTAGTAATGTAGCCATAAATTAGGTTCACCTTCCTTATCGGAACTAAATACAAGTTCACTCATTATTCAAAATATAATATACTTAGAGAAATATCAACCAAAAATTTCTAGTGTTCTCTTGTTTTACCAGACTAAAGCTTTAAAGTAAGAAACGTACTAAATTATCTGACAAAAGAATCACCTAAATTTTATTACAGAAAGATTACAAATACAAGTCAATTTTTAAAATTGAATTAATTTACAATAAAGAGTGAAAAATCCCTTTTCTCTTAATCTATTTAAAATTCTATTAAAACTATGTCGAAATTGCAAGATAATTTTTATTATTGTCATTATTTTTTCTAGAATCAATTGATTTTATCGGGTTTACAAAAGAAACATTTGTAATATATCTCTTTAAAAAAGAGGATTTTTTATTTTCTCGATATAATACTTTATCGCAAAAAAGCGTTGAATCAGTAAAACTTTTAACCAAAAAAAGATCCATCACACTTTGTGATAGATCTGCTAACGGTTGGATTTAGGATTTAGTGCATCCTTTAACCCTTCACCTATGAAATTAATAGATAAAATTGTTAATGTAATGGCTATTGCTGGAGGAACCCACATCCAAGTAATATTACGTAAAACATCAGCATCCCTAGCTTCTGCTAACATATTACCCCAGCTTGGTGTATTCGTTGGTACCCCAAAGCCTAAAAAACTTAGACCTGATTCAGCAACAATCATAACCGCCAAAATTAATGTCGCTTGTACAATGATTGTGGAAGAAACGTTTGGCAATAGATGTTTAATGATGATTTTCGATGGCCTTGTCCCAATCGATTTCGCAGCAAGAATATATTCATTTTCTTTTTCCGCTAAAACTTTACTTCGAACAATACGGGCAACTCCACCCCAGCTTAGTAAGCTCATCACAATAATTAGAGTCCATGCTCCAGTTACCTTGCCAGTAAGAATACTGTTTAAGACAATGACAAAGATCATGAATGGGAATACTAAAACAAAGTCTGTAAAACGCATTAACATTTGGTCTATTTTCCCACCATTATAGCCTGCAACAGAACCAACAATTGTTCCGATTAAAGTAATAAAGATTGTACACGAAAATCCGATCATCAAGGATGTTCTCGCACCATGTAGCATCCTTGCAAATACGTCACGCCCATTTGTATCTGTACCAAGCCAGTTCACTCCTGAAGGCTCTTTCCTCATGTTCATGAAATCAACACGAACAATATCTTGCTTATTAAAAATGGGTCCAAAAATAGCAACCAAAACAATACAGATTAGAAAAACTAAACTTATCATGGCTAGTTTGTTTTTCATGAATTTCCTTCTGGCTATCGCCCAAGGAGAAAGACTTTTTGTTTCTTTTTTAGGTGAATTTACATTTGTATTCGTAACTACTTCCATTTATTCTCCTCCTTAATCCAATCGAATGCGCGGATCCACAATTCCATACAGTAAATCTGCGATAAGATTTCCGAAAAGTGTTAAAAATGAAAGTAACATTGTGATCGTCATCATAACAGCATAATCCCTTGTATTAACGGATTCTAAGAAAAGTTGTCCGATTCCTGGGTATGTGAAAATAGTTTCAGTTATAACCGCACCACCTATTAAGGTAGCAATATCGAATCCTAAAAATGTTACTAACGGAATAATAGAATTACGTAAAATGTGCTTATTATAGATTGTTGATTCTTTTGTTCCTTTTGCCCTTGCTGTTCTTACAAAGTCTTTCCGACTATTTTCGATAATATCATTTCGTAAAAATTGCGTGTATGAAGCAGTACCCATTAATCCTAAAACGAGTGCTGGTAACAACACATGGTGAAATTTACTTGCATAATATTGAAAAGTTCCTTCATCGAGCCCAACTTCAACTGATCCACTGAATGGGAACCAATTAAGCTGAAAGGAAAAGAAATAGATTGCCACAATACCCGCAACAAACGACGGAACAGCTAATCCTATATAGTTATAACTTGCAATAAGATTATCTCCAAGTTTATACGGTTTTCGTCCTGCATACATTCCCATGAAGAATGAAAAAATGTACGTGAAAAATAAAGATACAAGTGCTAAAAATAAGGTATTTGGAATTTTTTGAGCGATTAGCTTTGAAACATCCATTTTATGAGTTGTAGATTTACCAAAATCACCCTGAGCGAAATCAGTTACCCATCTCCAATACTGTACATAGATTGGGTCGTTATAGCCCAATTTTTCTCGCATTTCTTCAATGTATTTTGGATCAGTATTTGATGGATCAATTTCTCCTCCAAATGGGTCACCCGGCATTATTTTCGCCAAGGAAAAAACCACAATTGAGGCAAGGAGTAATAATGGAATCATGCCTAGTATTCTTCTAATTGAGTATTGGAGCATGTTAATTTCTCCTTATTCTAAAAAATTCATACTTAAAATTGAAGTTCAAAAAGTCACAAATCGTGACTTTTTGAACTCTACCAACCTACGTTCAGTCAGTTACATACCACTTATGAACATTGTCTTGGAATCCAACAGCATTTACATGTACACCTTGTAGACGATCATTAATTCCATAAAGGTCCATGTTCTCCCATAATGGAAGTGCTGGTAATTCTTCGTTGAATAGTTTTTGCCACTCAACATACACTTGACCACGGTATTCTTTATCAAATGCTTTTTCACTTAAACCTTCATCAAGAAGTCTTTGGTTATCTTCATTTACCCAACGACCATAGTTCCACTCAGCATCATTTGCCCATAGACCAGATGGATCTGGGTCAGAACCAGTTCCCCAAGAACCGAAGAATGCTTCTAATTCTTTATCGTCGTTGTCTTTCATTTCATTGTAAAGGTTGAACTCAATTAGACTACCAGTTGCTAATTCAGTTTTCACACCGATATCATTCCAGCTTTGGATGATTGCTTGTGAACGACCTTCAAATGTTGCATTACCTGCATAGTGACCAAATTTGATAGAGAATGGCTTACCTTCTGGATCTTCTACAAATCCGTCACCATCTACATCCTTATAACCAGCTGTAGCTAATAGTTCTTTTGCTTTATCTTGATTAAATTTATATTGGTTTAGTTCAGAATCATCAGCAGCCATCCAGAAAGCAGAAGGAATAACTGTGTTGAATACTTTACCTTTACCAGATAAGAAACCATCAATCATTGCTTGACGATCGATTGCATATAGTAAAGCTTGACGTAATTCTTTAGATTTAAACTTATCAAAATCTGCTACGTTCGTACGTGTAGCTTGGTCACGATGACCAAAACGTAGACCGATATAAGAGTAAACAGTTCCAGTAGCTTCTTCTACGCGAACATGATCCATTTTTTCTAATTCTTTAACAGAAGCAGGAGCAATGTTCATAATATCAATTTCGCCATTTTGGAACGCACCGTTTGCTAATGAAGGATCAATAACTTTGATAACTACTCCATCTAGAAGTGGTTTTCCTTCCCAATAATCATCAAAACGTTCTAATTCAACATATTCACCAGGTACAACTTTTTTCACTTTAAATGGTCCAAGACCTACTGGGTTTAGACGAACTTGATCAGATTCTCCAAGTTCAGCTACAGGAACGCCTTCATAATGTTTCTTAGGCATTGGATCTGACCATAGATTTTCTAAGTTGTTGATTTTTACTTCTTTAAAAGTAACTGCAACTGTGTATTTATCAATTACATTAACACCTTCAACATGGTCTGCTTTTCCTTCTTTTTTCTCAGTAGCACCTTTGATTCCTTCAACATAGTTGAAACGAGAACCATCATAATCAGGGTCTGCGATTGTTTCAAGAGCAAACGCATAGTCATCCGCTGTTAACTCTTCACCATTGTGCCATTTAACGCCTTCTTTAAATTTAAAAGTATACGTTAATTTGTCATCGCTGATTGTCCATTCAGCAAGATTTGGTACATATTCTAGGTCGTCATTTACTTTATAAATACTTCCGCCAGTAAAACCTAGAATTTGTGCATCAATAACACTTCTATAATATGCAGATTCAAAAACACCTTCAGGAGCTTGGTCAACTGCTAATGTGATTGTTCCGCCTTCTTTTGGTTCAGATGTTTCTGAGCCAGTATTTTCATTTTCTTTTTCAGCTTTTTCTTCGTTACCACCGCAAGCTGCTAGGAATAATGACATAACTAGCAAAAGTACGATTGTCCACAATGCTGACTTTTTCATGTAGGTTTTCCCCCTTTAAGTATGTTGTAAAAAATTTTCTGCCATTTATTTATGTAAATGACAAGCCACCTTATGTCCTGGCTTCACCTCCTTTAATTGTGGTTTAACTTTTGAACATTCCTCCATTGCCATTGGACATCTTGGATGGAACGGGCAACCACTTGGTGGATTTGCTGGACTTGGCACATCACCTTGAAGAACAATTCTTTCCTTTTTCTTTCTTGGATCAGGCTCCGGAATCGCAGAAATCAATGCCTGTGTATATGGATGAAGTGGTTCAGCATATAAGTCATCCTTCTCTGAAATTTCAACAATACCACCTAAATACATAACCCCAATTCTGTCACTCATGTGTTTTACAACACTTAAGTCATGAGCAATGAAAAGAAAAGTCAATCCGAACTCTTCTTGTAATTCTTTTAATAAGTTTAATACTTGCGATTGAACCGATACATCAAGCGCTGAAACGGGTTCATCTGCGATAATCAATTTTGGCTTAAGCGCTAAAGCACGTGCAATTCCGATTCTTTGACGTTGTCCCCCGGAGAACTCATGAGCGTATTTATAAAAAGCATCCTCAGGAAGGCCAACCCTTTTTAATAAATCTATTACTTCATTTTTTAATGCTTTTAATGATTTTCCAGTGTAGTTCATGATTGGTTCCGCTACGATATCGCCAACCATCTGCATTGGATTTAGTGAAGCGTATGGGTCTTGGAACACCATTTGGAAATCCTTTCTAATATCCCTCAAGCGTTTCCCTTTTAGGTTCGTAATATCTTCACCATCTAAAAGAATCTGACCCTCTGTTGGTTCAAGTAAGCGAAGAATGGTTCTTCCGGTTGTAGATTTCCCACATCCTGATTCACCAACAAGCCCTAATGTTTCACCATGTTTAATTTCAAATGAAACACCATCAACTGCTTTTACATTGCCAATGGTCTTTCTCATAAACCCACCCTTGATTGGATAGTAGGTTTTTAGATTTTTAACTTCTAATATAAGATTGTCTTTTTTCTCTAGTGTTGGATTAGCCATTCTTATTTCACCTCTTCTACAGGTCGACTACTCTTATACAATAGACAGGAAACATCATGTCCATCTTCAACTTCCGCTAATACCGGTGTAATTGTCTTACATTCAGGCATTGCTGCTGGGCAGCGGTCAGCAAAACGGCAACCCATTTTTGGCATATTTTTTAAGGATGGTACAATTCCTTCAATCGAACCCAATGTTTCAACTTCCTCATGAAGTTTTGGAATAGATTCCATCAAAAGTTTTGTATATGGATGTTTTGGATTGTAGAAAAGTGTATCAACATCCGTTCTTTCAACAATTTTACCTGCGTACATTACAATTACTTCATCACACATCTCGGCTACAACACCAAGGTCATGTGTAATTAAAATAACTGACATATCATTCTTTTCTTGAATCGTTTTTAGGAGCTCGAGTATTTGCGCTTGAACTGTAACATCAAGAGCGGTTGTCGGCTCGTCAGCGATTAATAGTTTTGGTTGACATGCAATAGCCATTGCAATCATTACACGCTGCCTCATCCCACCAGATAGCTGGTGAGGATATTCATCTACAATACTATCAGGACGAGAAATTCCCACTTGAGTTAGAAGTTCAATACTAATTTCTCTTGCTCTTTGCTTTGAAATAGTTTGGTGGTTTAATAGAACCTCATCTAATTGAAACCCAATTGTGAAAACTGGATTAAGAGCTGTCATTGGTTCCTGGAAGATCATTGAAATGTCTTTTCCACGAATTTTATTCATTTGAGTTTCTGTTAGATGTTCAATATTATTTCCTTGAAAAACTACTTCTCCGTCGGTAATTTCTCCGATTCCTACAGGCAATAGTTTCATAACGGACATTGACATTACACTTTTTCCACAGCCGGATTCACCAACAATTCCGACAATTTGACGTGGATTAACTTTAAAAGAAACATCATCCACTGCATGATAGATTTCTCCATCTATGTTAAAACCTGTTTTTAATCCCTTTACCTCTAGCAAAGGTGCCCCATTATTTGGCTGTTGCATACAAACACCCCAAATTCTTCTAGATTATCCACATTTATTTCGTAAATAAAATAATATTACTATAATGTTAAAATTGCAAGACAATTTTATATATTTGAAGTGAAAAAAGGTTTAAACGTTGTAAAATAAGGGTTTTAAACTAGTTTTCTATTAACTCTAATTATTTTAATATATTATAAATATATAATATATTGGAATTTTCTAATAAGTTGTATATACAGCTTTCTGAAAATATCAATTGTATGTATGGCATGTAAGATTTACAATATTCTTGAATCTAATGAAAGGAAGTGTTAATTTGATTATTAAACCTCGTACTATCCCGGATGAATTGATACTTTTAAGATTTATCCGTGCCAGACGCAAAGTTTCCGAGAAAACGGAGAATCAAATCGTTTCACTTGAAAAGGGATATGATGGAGAAAAGATGTTTGATCAACGAATGACCTCTCTCACCCTCGACTGCCTCATCATTAATGACCTGCTTTTAGAAACCAGTAATACTCATTATCAGATTGATTCACTCCTGATTACTCAACCAAAAATTCATATTTTTGAAGTGAAAAATTATGAAGGGGACTACGTTCTCGATGGAGATTGTTTACGACTTCTAACTGGGAAGGAGATAAAAAACCCGCTTATTCAACTATCTCGGAGTGTCTCTCTCTTTCGGCAACTCCTTCAACAGCAGCGTTTGAACTTTTCAGTTGAAGGCCACCTCGTATTCATTAATCCTGAATTTTACCTCTACCAAGCTTCACCCGACCTACCGATTATTTTTCCTACTCAGCTTGATCGCTTTCTTAACCAACTAAATACTCAATCGTCGAAATTGATCGGAAAACATCATGGACTTGCAAATAAGCTTTTGGCATCGCATATTAAAGACTCGCCTTATTCATTGTTGCCAGGGTATAGCTACGATGAGTTGGAGAAGGGGATTTTGTGTGGGGGGTGTGGGGAAGGTTTTATGTTAAGTGGAGATTATCATTACTTAACATGTGAAAAATGCAATTTCGTTGAAAATAAAGAAACTGCTATTTTAAGAAGTATAAAAGAGTTTTCACTATTATTTCCGGATAAAAGAATCACCACAAATGCAATTTATGAATGGTGTAAGGTAATAAATTCAAAGAAAACAATCAGGAGATTGCTTCAAACAAATTATAAGCATGTACGTTTTGGAAATTCCTCATATTTTGAATGATTGTTATTGGTTTCAATATATTATTGATTAATGTGGTGCTTGAAAATTATTTGGATGACTTTAGTTCCATATTTCTAGAAGAGTGTGTGCCTACAAACTTTTTGGAGTACCACCGGTTTCCATTTTGTGGAATATCAAGGGGCGCTCCAAGCCTTCTTGGGTGACGCCACTTTCCTGTTTCTAGGAGATCAGGGGCGCTCCACAACTTCCGGATTGACGCCACTTTCCTGTTTCTAGGAGAATGAGGGCGCTCATAGCCTTCTCGAGTGACGTCACTTTCCTGTTTTTAGGAGGTTGGGGGCGCTCCAAGCCTTCTCGAGTGGCGCCACTTTCCTGTTTCTAGGAGATTGGGGCACTCATAGCCTTCTCGAGTGACGCCACTTTCCTGTTTCTAGGAGATTGGGGGCACTCCACAACTTCTGGAGTGACGTCACTTTCCTATTTCTAGGAGATTAGGGGCACTCCACAACTTCTGGAGTGACGTCACTTTCCTATTTCTAGGAGATTAGGGGCACTCCACAACTTCTGGAGTGACGTCACTTTCCTATTTTTAGGAGATTATGGGCTCTCCACAACTTCTGGAGTGACACCAGTTCACTTTTTCTAGGAGAACGTTGGAAGCCAACACAAAAACTATGTTTTCTAACCACAAAAAAACCCCAGGCCCCCCATCCTGCGGTTAGAAAATCACAGATACTCCTTTACAAACTCCATTGAATCCATCGCAAATATGTCCTTAATACGTAGTTTGTTCGATTCCAAATAGTTTCGAACAAGATAATAGCCCGCGCAATACCCAGCCATTTTCGGGTAAAATCGCTTACCGTACAAGAGATCGTTATGTTTTCTTTCATTTCTTTTCATATTTCGATTAGGGATGATGAGTTGTTTGACTATTTTTCGGAGTTCTTCATCTGAGTAATATTTCGTCCAGCCCACTAAATTCGCGCTTCCACATTGTTCGCGGACCGCATTTTCTGCAATCCCCTCAAGTATCACTGTATCCAACAGGGTAAAGTCGGCTTCATTTTTTTTGAGTTTTTTCAATCGACATACATGATTGTATTCATGGGTTAAAACTGCTTTTATTTCAGGTTGTGTATTATGCGCTGAGAAAAAAAGAAATAATTTGTCTTTAAATGCTAGGCCAGATTTTCCGTTAAATTCTCGTTTGATTTTAGAGTTTCCTACGTCAGCAGGGAAAACAAAAATCGGAACCTCTGGTCCGTTCCATTCTTTTTGTAAGACAGCATATTCTTTTCCGACTAGTTCCCATACGTTTTTCGGAAGTCTCCCAACTATGTTTTTAGAGGTTGACCTATACATTCCGTGCATCATTAGATATTCGAAAATATCGTGGGCAGTAGCCCCCTTTGGAAAAAAACTTATTAGTCTTTTACAAACTTCGACCGGGTTTGCTTGTGATTCCTTCAGCCATTGATCCGTACGTATTACTCCCACTTCATCACATCCTTTCACAGACACTTTATTGTATTCAAGTTCATGAAAAAAGAGCCAGACCTTTTGAGTCTGACTCTTATCTATACATTATTGATATTTTTTAAAAAGAATTGTTGCGTTGTGTCCACCGAAGCCTAGAGAGTTACTTAGTGCGACATTTACTTCCTGCTCTCTTGCTTTATTTGGGACATAGTCTAAGTCACATTCTGGATCTGGTGTTTCATAATTAATCGTTGGTGGGATGATTCCTTCTTTAATCGCAAGAATCGAGAAGATTGCTTCTACACCACCAGCTGCTCCAAGCAAATGACCTGTCATTGATTTTGTTGAACTAATTGCAACTTTATAAGCATGATCAGCAAAAACTTCTTTGATAGCTGCTGTTTCAAACTTATCGTTGTAATCAGTACTAGTTCCGTGAGCATTGATGTAATCAACATCGCTTGGTGTAAGTCCTGCATCTGCAATAGCTTGGCGCATTGCGCGAGCTCCACCTTCTCCACCTGGTGCTGGAGCTGTGATATGGTGGGCATCTCCAGTTGCTCCATACCCAACGATTTCTGCGTAAATATGAGCACCACGCGCTAATGCATGTTCTAGTTCTTCAAGAACAAGAATTCCAGCGCCCTCACCCATTACAAATCCATCACGATTTTTATCAAATGGACGGCTTGCTGTTTTTGGATCAGGGTTTAATGATAATGCTCTTGCAGAAACGAATCCTGCAAATGACATATTCGTTAATGGGGCTTCTGTTCCACCTGTGATCATGACGTCCGCGTCTCCGCGTTGGATAACTTTAAAAGCATCTCCAATTGAGTTCGTACCTGTTGCACATGCAGTTACGGTACATGTGTTAATTCCTTTTGCTCCAATTGCAATGGATACCTGACCTGCTGCCATATCCGGAATCATCATTGGTACATAAAATGGGCTTACACGACGATAGCCTTTTTCCAAGAAAATCTTGTGCTGTTCTTCATGTGTTTCCATTCCGCCAATACCTGAACCAATCCATACACCAACTCGCGGAGCAATTTCATCAGTGATAGTTAAATTAGCATCCTCAACAGCCATTAAAGAAGCAGCCATTGCATATTGTGTAAAGCGGTCCATACGACGTGCTTCCTTTTTGTCCATGTAATTTTCAGGATTAAAATCCTTTAATTCCGCTGCTACCTTTGCAGGTAAACCTTCGATTTGAATTCTTGTTAATTGACCAATCCCTGAGACTCCGTTTTTTGCGTTTTCCCAAGTTGTTTTCACATCATTGCCTAATGGCGATACTGTGCCTAATCCAGTAACTACTACACGTTTGTTTTGCATACCCGTTCTCCTTCCAACCTATATAAAAATTCCTATCATGTGTTGCGATAAATGATGTTTTCTTAGTAAAAGTTGTTCCTTAGCGGCCCCATTTGATACAAATAGCACCCCAAGTTAAACCTCCACCAAATCCTACCATAACTATTACGTCATCGTCTTTAATTTTTCCTGCTTGGATATCCTCAACAATTGAAATTGGGATAGAGGCTGCAGATGTATTTCCGAACTGGTCCACTGTTTTAGACATTTTCTCAACAGGCAGCTCAAGTCTTTCCCTTGAAGCTTCCATGATTCGAATGTTTGCTTGGTGCGGGATTAAGTAATCTACATCTTCTCGTTTTAATCCAGCTTTTTCAAGTACATTTACACTTGATTCACCCATTTGTCTTACGGCAAATTTGAAAACCTCGCGACCATTCATGATAATGTGTTCGTCTTGGTATAGATGTTTACCACCCGTACCGTCTGCACCTAACTCAAACGAAAGGATTCCTCTCCCTTCTGAAACTTCACCAAGAACTGCTGCACCTGCTCCGTCTCCGAATAATACGGCTGTGTTTCGGTCGCTCCAGTCCACGATTTTTGAAAGTTTTTCAACACCTACTACTAATACGTGCTTATAGGTACCTGTTTCAATGAATTGCTTTCCTGTAATGATTCCGTACATAAAACCAGCACATGCTGCACTAATATCCATTGCAGCAGCGTTTTTTGCACCAAGACGCTCTTGAATCATGCATGATACAGATGGGAATGGATGGTCAGGCGTAACTGTAGCTACGATGATCATGTCCAATTCTTCCGCCGTGATTCCTGCATCTTCAATTGCTTTTCGCGCTGCCTCATAGGCCATATCAGATGTATTTGTATCATCATCTGCAATTCGACGTTCTTCTATCCCTGTTCTTGTTCGAATCCATTCATCTGATGTATCTAGTATTTTTTCAAGATCCTGGTTTGTTACCACTCTTTCTGGTACGAATCGATTGATTCCGATTATTCCTACACCCATATAAACATCTCCCTTTTTTATGAGAAAAAACACGTTTTGTTTCAATTCTTAATATCAATTCTTATGACTTGGTACTAATTTTAATTCATTTTTTTCTTGATATCAACTATTTGGTTTCATTTTTTGTAAGATTCCACGTTTGCCTAGTCTTATGCATGATACAGGCCTATCTCTTTTTTTACTGTTCTACATATGAATAAAGTAACAATATTTTAAAATGTAAGTTGGTGATAAAAATGAGTAATGAGCATGAGGATTTGGATGTGAAACAAGAAGAATCCACGGTGAAACAAGAAAGTAAACCTGAGCCTTCCAAGGTGGATCGGTTTGATCGTCTAATGTTTGGCCCTCGTACAAGAGGAGATGAAAACAGAGCTCCAGAAAAAAATACGATATCAAACAAGACGGATGAAGTAGATTTTAATCAACTAATGGGCCAACTAGATGATATTATGACTTCTATTGGTAAAATTAAACCTGCGTTCAAAGGCCTTTCCCCATTTTTAGATTTTTTCCGGAAAAAATAAGAAGAAGCTATCACCTCATGTGATAGCCTCTTCTATTTTGAAGGAAGATCCCCTGTTATTTTATAATCTTCAATATACCCTGTTAATTCTTCTATAAATTTTTTATCGACCTTTGGACTAAAGGTACCCATGGAAATCACATCATCCTGAAAATCAAAATAAAGGGTTCCAGAAGCGAGCTCGCCTTCATTAAATTTATTTGTAACTAAAAGATAGAGTTGATCTATGTGCTGCACTGTACTTGTATACACCGTCTCTTTGCCTAAGTCGGATTGGTCTGACACATAGCCAATTGCATATAGGCCATCTTCTTTAAGCCTTTCTATTACAGGTACATTGTACCCATCTCCAGCAGGGTAAATAATATCTACTCCATCAGCAATCATTTTTTCAGCGATTAAAATTGCCTTCTCATCGTCATCCCAGTTTTGAACATAGCCAATATCTACATCAACTTCATCATTTTGAAATAAAACACCTTCATAAAATCCATTGATCTCAGGTTGCCATTCAAAAGCAGCAATGATCCCGACTTTATTCGCTTCCGTCATTTCTCCAGCGACCATACCACCAAAAAAGCCCATGGCATGCCCTTTAAAGTTTAGGCTCGTAACATTCTCTTTTCTTGTATCTCCATTAAAAAAAATAAAACGGACGTCAGGGTAATCATCTGAAATCTCATTAAAAATTTCAGCATATTCACTACCATGACCAAATATTAAATTGACGCCTTTATCGATAAATTCATCCACAACTGCTCGTGTCGAAGCTTCCGAGGTAATTCCTTCTTTGTAAAAGACATCAACATGAAATTTTGATTTTATTTGCAATAATCCCTTATATCCTTCAGTACCCCATACTTGATCATCGATTGTATCAGGTACAAGTAAGCCTACTTTTTTCACCCCAGTATTGACATCTGTTTGTCCACAAGATACAAGCATGGTTAATAGGAACAAGAGTGTTATCCACCTGAACGGCTTTTTCATTACTACAACTCCTCCAAAGACCAACAACAAAATCAATCATCCAATTATATTCTATTGTACTTATAAGGAATTTGAAAGAAAAAAAAGGCCTAGTCATAAAAGTTTTGGAAAATCCACTCTTCGTGATCATTCTTTTTATTGATCGCTTCCTCTAATTCTTTATTTGAAAAATCAATGAACGTAAACAAAAACTGGATATTTTTTGTTCGTACTTTTTGATGTTCACATAGACTATTATCCATGTTAATTTTGGAATACCAGTTGTCGTCAAGTTCGTCTTCTAAATCATCATTTGAATTCCTGTGTAACGTATGAGCAGATATTAGGACCAGTTTTGTTTTTGTATCATTACAGTATTCAAGCACCGATTGAAGGTTTTCCCCTTTATTTTCGTTACGTTCCGATGTCTTTGGGTTATACCATGGGTAAATCACGGCATCTGATTGCATGAACATATTTTCGTTCCCCATTGCTTTTGGAAACTCAATAAATTCAAAAAAAGCATTACGCCCAATGCGCAGCATTTTATCCTCTTCAGGGCTATTTTCCTTTGGGTTTGCATCCACTCCAATCACTTGGATTTCCTTTTCAATCATTCTGCAGCAGAGTCCATACCCCACAAACGAGAAAGCGTCGAATAGGATGACCTTCTTCACTTGTAACATCTCCTATACAATTTATTAGAATATCGTATGCTTGCTGACAAACAAAAAGTCCCTATCCCAACAAAAGAAACAGAGACTTTTTATAATTCCTTTTCATTTTCTTTGAAGAAGCTTCCAATAGAGCGGCTGAATGCATAGGTATTTTCACTAATATGATAGCTTAATGTAACCATCTCGTTAATGCCTTGGTATGTCTTACTGTGTATTTCAGGAGTGTATGTTCTTTCATTTGTACTACGCCAAATTTTGATCGGGATATTTGTAAAAAGTAATTTATTACTTGGTGCTAATTCTTCAATATTCGTTTCAACTTCCCTTTCGTCAAGTTGATAAGCTTGAGCAATTTCTTTAATCAGTTTTTTATAAAAAAATTTATTTTTTCTTTCATTATCGATATGTGCCATAAGATCAATGCAGGGATTAAGGAATGCCATAGAACGAATTTCTTTATTTAGTTTTTTGCTTAAATGCATGGCTGTTAGAGCACCCATTCCTTCCGCCAGAATATGAATGCGTGTATTTAAAATTTCTCGTTTCATAATAATGTGATAGAGCTGTGTGGCTAATTTAACGGAATCTGGGTTTCCCCAATTTGCACCGTATAAGTTTGAATAAAATACTGTATATCCTTCATCTTTTAGATATTCTAGAATTTGAGACCTTGCATAGTTTTGAATCCAAAAGCTTGAGTTCTCTTCTACAAAATTTGTTGAATCCCCGATGATTAAAACAGCGAAGCCATTTGGACGTTTTGGCAAATGAAGAGCAGACCACTCCGTGTCGAGCTTAAAAAAAAGTTTGTTTTGTACCATGTTCCCCTTCTCCTACTCCTTATTTTCGTCCTTCATGATTATTGTATGTTTTGATAATAAAGATGAAAGGGGGAAATGCCTACAAATATCTTTTCTATCAGATGTCAATTGTGGTAAACTAATTACAGATATTGCTTAACGAGGTGAAGATTTTGCGTTATTTTTGGACATTTTTCTGGACATTCCTGTTAATCCAAATGGCTTCATATGTAATTGGATCAATGCAGGCAGCTACATATTCATTTAAAACAGCTTCAATCGTAGCTGTTATTGTGACAGCCTTAATCATTATTTTAGGTTCTGTTATTCCAAATGAGCCTGTCGAGGAACCACATCATTAATATGCAAAAAAGACCCACTCGGGTCTTTTTTGTTTGTCACGGCTTTCTTTTATATGTCCATTTACGATTATCGTTAGAGTTTTCTGGGAATGGGTCCCCAGCACTTAATTTAACGCTCTTTGGGTTTTTCACCATATCCCCAGTTTCGCCGATCTCTACATAAATCCCATTATTCGGTGCTTTTTGCCCTGCACGAAATTCATGACTTTGCCCCATCATAATCCTCCTTTTGAATAGTATTACAAGCTTACTATTCCCACTCACACTTAAATTCATGTTAAAAGCACAAGTGTAGAACGGAAGGACAGTTCCTCATCCAGGCAAAGCAGTGGGTCAAGGGACCTGTCCCCTTGACCCATTTAATGTATTTATTCCATTATTGCTTTTAAAACGGCTTTTTGAGCGTGCAGACGATTCCCAGCTTGTTCAAAGACAACAGAGTGTGGACCATCGATCACTTCGGCTGTTACTTCTTCACCACGATGAGCCGGTAGACAGTGCAAGAAGAGATAATCTTCATTCGCTACATTTACGAGTTCTGAATTAACTTGATAAGGCATGAAAACTTGCATTCTTTCTTGCTGTTCCTGTTCCTGGCCCATGCTTGCCCAAACATCTGTGTAGATAAAATCTGCACCCTTTACACCCTCGACTGGGTCATGGCTAACTTCAATGACTGCATTTGTGTCTTCTGCAATTTCTTTTGCTTTCTCTACGATAAATGCTTTCGGCGCATATTGAGACGGACAAACAACCGTGCAGTCTAGTCCAACCTTTGCTGCAGCAATCATTAAAGAATGGGCTACATTGTTTCCGTCTCCAACATAGACAAGTTTGTTCCCTTTAAAGGATTTATTTCGTTCATATATCGTAAGTAAATCAGCTAACGCTTGGCATGGATGAAAATCTTCTGTTAAGCCATTAATGACCGGAATACTTGCGAACTCCGCAAGTTCTTCAATTTTTTCATGTTCAAATGTACGAATCATGATTGCATCCACATACTCAGATAAAACCATTGCGGTATCTGCAATTGATTCCCCTCTTCCTAGTTGCATATCATTACTATTGAGGTAGATGGCATTTCCCCCCAACTGAAGCATTCCGGCTTCAAAAGAAACTCTTGTGCGGGTTGAATGCTTTTCAAAAATCATTGCCAATGTTTTCCCTTTTAAATAAGCAGTATCTTCCCCATTTTTATGCTTTTGCTTGATTTCAATGGCTGAATCTAATAAAGCGATAATATCTTCCTGCGTTAAATCAAGGAGAGTGAGTAAATCCTTTCCTTTTAACGCCTTACTTAAATTATGTTTTAACGTACTAGTCATTTGACAATCACTTCTTTCTCATTTTTGAATATTCCTCTACGTTCTTGAATCGACATGACTGTAAAGTGGTTATCTTGAAATCCTTTTAAAAATGCCTGTAGAGTCTCTATTTCCGTAAATACATGAATTCGCTGTTGACTTGCTTTTATTTTATTCTTTTTTGAATTTTCATCTTTATTTAGACTTACAAATGCTAAAGCCTTATCACTCTTGACCCAATCTGAAATGTCATTTGCGGCATAAACGTTTAATCCAATTTCTTCAGCCACTTTCACTATTTCTGAAGGGATAAGTTCTGTATCGAAGACAATTTCGTCTGCATCTTTTTTCGATAATATATAGCTATGGAACACTTTTGTTAAGGCCTCATCAATCGTTTCTGCAATACTGATTCCTTCCCCAGTTGATTTCATTTCCGGTCCAACCGTTGGGTCACCAAGCAGTTTATAAGTAGAGAAAACTGGATATTTTACAGTAAAGTAAGGTAAATCAGGTAAAAGGCCAGTTTGTGATGAAACCTCTTGTAATGACTTTCCAAGTACAAGTTTTGAAGCTAGCTGTGCCATTGGAATTCCTGTTATTTTACTAATAACGGGAACTGTACGACTAGCGCGTGGGTTCACTTCAAGGACGAATATTTGATTGTCACTCACAACAAATTGGATATTCATGATCCCTTTAAACTGTAGTTCACGAACAATTTTTTCTGCGTAGTCTACAACAGTTTTCTTGTTTTCTTCTGATAATGAAACAGCTGGCATAATCGCATGACTATCGCCTGAGTGAACTCCCGCTTTTTCTATATGCTCAACAATGGTAGGAATGAGAATTTCGTTCCCATCAGAAAGTAAATCAATTTCGATTTCTAAACCAGGAACATATGCATCAATAAGGAGTGGAAATGATTCATTTGAAATCTCCTTGACAAAGGATGTAAGGTCCCCCTCGTCATTGATGACAACCATCCCTTTCCCACCAATTACATAGGAAGGACGAATTAACACAGGATATCCGATCTCAGACGATTTTCCCAGTAATTCTTGCGTGTTGTCAGCAATTTCGCCAGGAATATGTTTGATATTCACCTTCTCTAATAGCTTATAAAAACGGTCGCGGTCTTCAAGTTGGTCAATGACGTCGTGGGTAATTCCCACAATCGATACACCTGCTGCCTCTAATCGTTGTGCAAGATTAATGGCTGTTTGACCCCCAAATTGTACGATTACCTGATTCACTTTTTCTGCTTCAATTACATTTAACACATGTTCAAATGTTAATGGTTCAAAATACAATTTGTCTGCAATTTCATGATCGGTACTGACTGTTTCAGGATTATTATTCAGTAAAATCGTCTCATAGCCTTCCTCTTGTAAGGCGAAAATTCCATGAACAGAACTGTAGTCAAATTCAATTCCCTGCCCAATTCGAATCGGTCCTGAGCCGAGAATTAATACCTTTTGTTTCGAAGAACCTTGAGTTTCATTTTCTCCAAAATAGCTTGAGTAATAATAAGACGACTTCGATGCGAACGCACCCGCACATGTATCAACACTTTTATAGCTAGGAAGAATACCAAGTTCCTTACGTTTGGTCCGAATCGTCATTTCTTCCTCACCACAGAGGTAAGCAATATATTGGTCAGTAAAGCCTTTTTCCTTTATCTTTTGCATGAATTCACTTGAGAATTCATGGACTGATGTTCGGCTAATCTCATCCTCATTTTTCACTAATTCTTTGAAAATGTGAAGGAAGAATGAATCAATTGTTGAGATTCTATGAATTTCCTCTACAGTAGTTCCTCTTCTAAATAATTCTAGTATCGCAAAAAAGCGATTTTCACTGCCCGTTTCAACGAGATGGTTGAGCTCGACAGCTGAAATGCTTGCTAATTTAGGTAAGTGTAAGCTCTCGTTTTCTCCCTCTAATGAATGAATTGCTTTTTGGATGGCACCTTCTAGGTTCACGTCAAGTGACATGACTTCTCCAGTTGCTTTCATTTGTGTACCAAGTACATTTGGAACATCCGTGAATTTATCAAATGGAAAGCGCGGAAATTTCACGACCACATAATCTAATGCAGGGTCAGCGCTAGCAAATGTGTTACCTGTTATCGGGTTGATTAATTCATCTAATGTATAGCCGACAGCAAGTTTAGCTGTTATTTTTGCGATCGGATAGCCGGTTGCTTTTGATGCAAGTGCTGATGAACGACTTACGCGCGGATTTACCTCAATCAGATAGTAGTTTTTACTATAGGGATCCAAGGCAAATTGAATATTACATCCACCAACAATACCTAAAGCAGTGATTATTTTTGCCGATGAAGTCTGAAGCATTTTGAATTCATCATCTGTTAAGGTCTGCGACGGTGCTACAACGATCGAATCCCCTGTATGAATGCCAACCGGGTCAACGTTCTCCATATTACAAATCGTAATACAAGTTCCATTTTGGTCACGCATAACCTCATATTCAATTTCTTTATATCCAGCAATGCTTTTTTCGATCAAACATTGAGTAATTGGGCTTTCGGACAAGCCATTTTTAGAAAGCTGAATCAATTGTTGCTGATCGTGGGCAATGCCTCCTCCTGTTCCCCCCAATGTATATGCCGGACGAATAATGACTGGAAATCCTACTCTTTGTACAAAGGCAATAGCTTCCTCAACTGTTGTGACAATTTCACTGTCAGGGACTGGTTCATTTAATTCATTCATTGAGCTTCGAAAAGCCTCTCGGTCCTCTCCCTTTTTAATGGAATCAATCGATGTCCCAAGAACTTTCACATTATATTTATCTAAAATTCCATGTTCATGTAAGCTAAAAGCTAAATTTAAGCCTGTTTGACCACCCAAGGTTGCAAGTAATCCATCTGGACGTTCTTTTGCAATGATTTTCTCGATGCTTTCAACTGTAAGTGGCTCAAAATACACAACATCCGCATTGACTTCATCGGTCATGATGGTTGCAGGATTGTTATTCACCAAAATAACTTTGTAGCCTTCTTCCCGCAATGCCCTACAGCCTTGTGTTCCAGAATAATCAAATTCTGCAGCCTGCCCGATTACAATAGGACCTGAGCCAATTACCAATATTGATTGAATTGAATGATCTTTAGGCATAAACTTTTCTCCCCTAACCTTCTGTTTGTATAAAATTCTGTACCTTTCACCTTTAGTAACTTAATTCAATACTCCCGCTAAAACAGATTGCTTACTAATGACTGCCTTTTCTGTCTTATTGTCTCGTATCCTTTTCACAACTGCTCGTGTATCGACATGTGAGAGCAATGGAATATTCCACTTCTTTAAATACTGAGTAAGCGAGTACTTCCCATTATAATGGGAATGGGTATCCTTCGTTTCATAAACTATGACCCCTGCAACCTCGGGCTTCGTGTTAAATTCAAACTCATTAATTCCGCAATTACCGATGAGAGGGTATGTGAAAACAATGATTTGATCTTTATTGGAAGGATCGGTGATAACGTCCTGATAGCCGGTCATCCCTGTATAGAATCCGATTCCACTTTCAGCCGTTGTATTTGAGCTATTCTCGAAAATAGTACCTTCAAAGCTTTCACCATTCGCTAAGTGTAGATATCCCTTCATCTGATTCACCTCGTATTTTTATTTGAGTAGTCGTATTTTTATACAAATTTATTCAAAAAAATTCATTGTATGACTAGTTCGGTAGAACAATGCTAACTTCCAGATAAAGATTAAGAAATGTACTCCGCGACAAGGCTTTCTTTAATCATCTTAATCGCTTCATCAATTTCTTCGTAAGTTACTGTTAATGGTGGCAATAACCTAATAACATTTGGTCCAGCTTGAAGAACTAACAATCCATTTTCGCGAAGTTTTGTAATGTAATCTGCGACTTCAGCTTTACAAGCAATTCCAATCATTAATCCACTTCCGCGAATCTCAGTTACTACATCTTGATCGAGTAGAGCTTTTGATAGCTCATCTTTTAAATAAACTCCTTTTTTCTCAACCTCTGCTAAAAATTCATCTTGAAAAATAATGGATAATGTTGCTTTGGCTGCAGCTAATGAAATTGGATTGCCGCCAAATGTAGAACCATGTGAGCCAGGACCAAATGCTTCCTTCAGCTTTTCCTTTCCAAGCATGGCACCAACAGGAAGACCGCTTCCTAAACCTTTTGCTAAAGTGATAATATCAGGAGATAGATTGAAATGCTGATGAGCAAACGCTAGGCCTGTTCGACCAATCCCTGTTTGAACCTCATCAATAATGAAAAGTGCCCCAGTCTTCTCACAAAGTTCTTGAATCTTTTTTAAAAACGTTTCAGTACCAGGTACGACTCCACCTTCTCCTTGAACAACTTCAACCATTACAGCTGCGACCGAATCATCCATTGCTTCCTCTAATGCTTCACAATCATTGTAAGGAAGATAGACAAATTCCTGTAAAAGTGGTCCAAATCCTGAATGAATCTTGTCTTGCCCAGTTGCTGCCATCGTTCCGAATGTTCTGCCATGGAAGGATTGGTTAAACGTAATGACCTTTGACTTTTGTGTATATTTACGGGCAAGCTTTAATGCTGCTTCATTTGCCTCGGCACCACTGTTACAGAAGAAAACGGCATCCAGTTCTGAATTCTCTACAAGCTTCCCGGCTACTTCTTGTTGAATATCAGATTTAAATAAATTTGATACATGCCAATATTTCTTTAGTTGATCTTCCACGGCGTCAATTACAGCCGGATGGCGATGTCCGAGATTACAAACTGCGATTCCAGAGACAAAATCTAAATATTTTTTCCCTGTATTATCTACAATGATCGCACCTTCTGCTGATTCAACCGTCAAATCCCATCTCGCATAGGTTGGAAATAGTGCATCCATTAAACCACCTCAAGTTCTTTTACGATTTTTGTTCCTTTTAAAGTTCCGTCCATTGTTAACAATGAACCTTTTCCATTGATGATAATGATTTCGTTTATTCCCCCATCATTAAGAGCAGAGAGAGCGGCTTTCACCTTTGGAATCATTCCACCGTAGATGGTTCCCTCTTCGATCAGTGTAAGAACGGAATCTGTTGAGAGTGAAGGTAGAACTTCACCATCTTTTTTAATTCCATCTACGTCTGTAACGAATAGTAAATGCTCTGCCTTTAATGCTGTAGCAACACTTGCTGCTGCAGTATCTGCATTGATATTGTATTTTGTATACTTCTCATCAAACCCCATTGGTGAGATGACTGGAACATAATTTTGAGATAATAGAAATTCCAGGAACGAAACATTGACTTGTTCAACCTCACCGACAAACCCTAATTGCTCAAAATCTAAAGGTTTAGCTTTTATTAGTTGTGCGTCACAACCAGATAAGCCTACTGCAGGGATCCCTGCTTTCTCTAGTTCAACGACTACTTTTTTATTTACTGTCCCGGATAATACCATTTCAACGACATCAAGGACTTCCTTTGTTGTCTTCCTCAACCCATTCACAAATTCACTTTGTATTTTCAAAGAGGTGAGTGTCTGACCAATCTCCGGTCCACCCCCATGAACAACTACGACACTATAACCACTTGCCTTTAATTCTTTTAAACTATTAAAAAATGAGTCTGACAGCTGAGCTAAAATGCTTCCTCCACATTTGATAACAATTGTCTCCATTTCTAGTCTCCTCACGTGCGGTAGCTTGCATTAATTTTGATATAATCATAGGTTAAGTCACAGCCCCAAGCCGTTCCGTTACCATTTCCAAGATGGAGGTCAACATGTATGACAATATCTGTTCCTTCAAGATACTGTTTTGCAAGTTCTTCTGAGAAAACCACTGGTTGGCTTCCTTTTAGCATTTGAATGGAGCCAATTGAGATATCGACAACATCCGGATTCACAGTTGCTACACTATGACCAATCGCCCCAATAATTCTTCCCCAATTCGCATCTGCTCCGTAGACTGCTGTTTTAACAAGGTTTGATCCTACAATCTTTTTAGCAACAATACGCGCATCAACATCAGATAAAGCACCTGTTACATTGACCTCTACAAGTTTTGTAGCGCCTTCTCCATCCTTTGCAATTTGCTTTGCAAGGTCTTCGAAAGTAGACTGAAGGGCTGACACAAATGAATCCCATTCTGGATGTTCTGGTGAAAGTTGATTATTTTCTGCTAACCCACTTGCCATTACCAATACCATGTCATTTGTTGAAGTTTCACCATCTACTGTGATTTGGTTAAATGTTACATCAGTGACAGCTTTCATCGCTGCTTGGAGGGAATCCGAATCAATGCTTGCATCTGTTGTTACAAAGCCAAGCATCGTCGCCATGTTTGGATGAATCATCCCTGAACCCTTTGCTGCTCCACCAATGGTAATTTTCTTTCCATCAATTGTTGTTTGATAACATGCTTTTTTCATTACTAAATCTGTTGTTAAAATCGCTGTTTGAAAGTCACTAGCAGCTTCTGCTGTATTAGTTGGCTCAAGTTGTTTGATCCCTGCTTTAATTTTATCCATCTGTAGGAGTTCCCCAATTACACCTGTTGAAGCAACCGCGACTAAGTGATCTTCGATTCCAAAATGAGCAGCTGATTCAGCTCTCATTTCATATGCATCTAGTAAACCCTGTTCACCTGTACATGCATTCGCACAAGCGCTATTAATGACAACTGCTTGTAGTTTATTTTCTACAGCAATACTTTCTTTTGTCACCTTTAAAGGAGGAGCTTGAAAATGACTTTGCGTATATACGGCTGCACAGTTCGCCGGAACATCACACACAATTGCCCCTAAATCCTTCTTTGAATAACGTAATCCGGCATGGACACCTGCTGATTTAAATCCTAGAGGAGTCACAACAGACCCCTCTTCTACTTTTGAAATTTGAAATTCCTTCATATCGATCATGCAAAGTCACTCCTTTTCTATGGGAATAATGGGACGTAATGTAACCCAGTTTTTTCATCTAAATCAAACATGATATTCGCGTTTTGGATTGCCTGACCAGCAGCTCCCTTTACTAAGTTATCGATTACTGAAACCACGGTTATCCGGTTTGTTCTTTTATCAAATGCAAGGCCAATATCACAATAATTTGTGCCATAGACTTCTTTTGTAGCAGGGAAGGTACCCTTTTCTCTGATTCTTACAAATGGTGAATCTTGATAACATTCCTTATATAATTCATATAGCTGCTCTAATGAAAGTGAATCTACTGTACTATTAATGTACATCGTTGACATGATTCCTCTAGTCATTGGGACCAAATGAGTACTAAATGTTACATATGGAATTGAATCGTCCCAGCCTTGAATCACTTGTTCAATTTCAGGAATATGTTGATGCTGATTCACTTTATAGATTGAAAAGTTATCATTACTTTCAGCAAAATGGGTGGTTCTTGAAGGACTTTTTCCAGCTCCAGAGATACCAGATTTTGCATCAATTACAATTGACTTTTCATCAATTAATTCATTTTTAATGATCGGTGCTAACCCTAGAACAGTTGCCGTTGGATAGCAGCCTGGATTTGAAATAAACCTACTATTCTGAATTTCTTCTTTATACCATTCTGGCAAACCATATGTAGCTTTGTTTAAATCCTCCTGTGAAGCAGCTGGCTTCTTATACCATTGTTCATATACACTTGGATTTTTTAAACGATAATCCCCCGAAAGGTCAATTATTTTCACATTTTCATTCAGCAACTTAGGCACAATGGTTGTTGAAACTCCTGATGGTGTTGAAAGAAAAACAACGTCCACTTCATTGGCTATTTTGGGAACATCAATTTCTTCTAATGAATGATTTACAAGATTCGTAACATGTGGGTAGACCTCTGAAAGCCTCATCCCTGTCTGTGACGAAGTATGAACGGAATGCACATCTATAGATGGGTGGTTTGCCAATAATCGTAGTAATTCAATTCCGCCATAACCCGTAACCCCTATAATTGCCGCTTTCAAAATATCCACCTCATTATTTTTATTAATATTTGAATATGTATCATTATAAATGTGTATAAAAATTAAATCAATTGTATTTTTATAAAAAGTCTGATTTTTTTATTCAAAAAAACACCAGTAAGTGAAGTTGATTTTAAAATCAACCTCCACTTACTGGTGGAATCAAAGCCACAGTATCTCCTGCTTTTACAATATCATCATCTAATGCATACTCTTCATTTATGGCAAACATGATTTGATCAAGATTTTTTAAACCATTTTCATTAGCAAGCTTCTCTTTGAGCGATGAAATCGTTATTTGATCTGCATGTATCGAGAGCCTTTCAGTTCCCGCCATTTCCTGTAAATGGGCAAAAAATAAAACCGTAATCATTTTAAATCCTCCTCTTCAGGACGGCCAGTTGCATATTGTTTCGTTTCTAATTGATCTCCAATCCACATTTCCCCGTCTTCCCAATGTTCTTTTTTCCAGATAGGGACGATTTGTTTTATACGTTCGATTGCATATTCATTTGCTGCATAGGCATCCTTACGATGTGGTGTGGAAACTGCAATGACGACTGCTGCTTCAGAAATATCCAAACGTCCAATTCGGTGGGTAATAGCCGTTTTCGCTTCAGGCCATCTTACCGAAATTTCTTCACCAATTTGAGCAAGCTTTTTTTCTGCCATTGAAATATACGCATCATATTCTAAATAAAGGGTTCTCCTCCCCTTCGTAAATTCACGAACTGTTCCAATAAAGGTCGTAACTGCGCCAGCTTCTCGTCGAATGACCTTATTCGTGACCTCTTCAACCTGAATCGGCTCATTCGTAATTGTAAATAATTCATTATTATTCATTGATGTACCTCACTAAAAATCCAGTTTAAATAGTTCTCTTCTTCGTTTATAAGAAAAAGAGGAAACTTGGTTTGAATCGGTATCCAGGTTATAACTGCCACGATATTTGTTAACAAAGTTAGCAGTTCCATATCCTCTTCCCTTTTAATTAAGACGATTTTAGGATATTCTGCGTTTTTATATCCTTCAATTACTATCATATCATTTTCAAAAAACGCGTAAAGCTGAATTAGCTTCGCGAGTGTCCATTTGGAAGTCTTCGCTTCAAGCTGCATACTTCCCCCACCCTCTACGATTGTTGCAGACGCTCCTGCTTTAAAGTGGCGGGAAGAATCTTTTTCTTGATGAATACTTTGTAAGCTACTTTGATGTCCATGATGCTTAATGGTAGCAATATGATAACCGAAATCGGTACCTTTTTTTACGATCTTTTCAACTAGTGTCGTTTTCCCACTATTTTGATACCCGACGACTTGGAGAAGTGGAAACCTTATTTCCAAGGCCAGCTACTTCCTTCCTGGTCCTCTAGGTACAATACGTCTACTTCATCACCTATGCCAAATCCGCGCGTTCCACCTGGTAAAACCATAAATGCATTTGCTCCTGCTAGTGAGGATACGACATTTGATTTATCTAGACCGCTTGGCGCCACTACAAGTTTTCTATCAGAAAAACTGATTTTACTTCTTACAAATCTTGTGAATGGATTTGGTTTTGGGAAGTCAGCACCTAGCACTGCTTTCAATTTTAAAAGATGAGGGTAGGTAGAAAATAATCTCGTCCGCACTACCGGTCTGACGAATAATTCAAAGCCAACATAACAAGCAGAAGGATTTCCAGATAATCCAAACAATAACTTACCATTTAGCTGTGCAACAGTAGTTACACTTCCCGGTCTCATTGCGATTTTATTAAATAAGACTTCTGCACCTAATTTTTCATAAATGGCTGGAAGGTAATCATAATCCCCGACAGAAACTCCGCCGGTTGTAATTAAGATATCCACTTCATCGATTGCATTTTTGATTGCCTCAAAGCAAAGCTCAAACTCATCTGGGAGTTTTCCGAAATACTTTGGTTCCGCACCCGCTCTTTCAATTTGTGCACTTATCATATAGGCATTGCTATTTCGAATCTTTCCAGGTGCAAGTTCCTCATGGACATCAAGCAATTCTGTCCCGGTAGCATAAATACCGACAACTGGTTTCTTAGCAACTTCTACCTGATGGTAGCCAAAAGTAGCTAAAAGTGCTTTGACGCCTGGATTTATAAAAACACCTTTTTCCACTAGGACTGAACCTTTTTTTGTATCTTCACCTTGAAACGATACATTGTCACCAGACTTAAAAGGGCGCTTTATAGCCATATACTTTCTGCCATCACGTTCATATTCAGTTGTCAATTCAAGCATGACAACTGCATCACATTCTGTTGGCATCGCTGCACCCGTCATGATTCGAACTGCTTGAAAAGCCTCGACCCTTTTGGTTGCAACAGACCCGGCTCCAATTTCTTCAATCACTTCAAATTCGATTGGATTTTGTAGCCCCGCATTTGTTGTATCCATTGCACGAACAGCAAACCCATCATATGGTGACCGATCAAAATGTGGAACATCATGATCAGCAATTACATCCTCCGCTAAAAATCGTCCATAACTAGCTTCAAGCGATACTATTTCCTTTGTCCCTATACCCGCAAATTCCATTACTCGTGACACCGCTTCTGGAACGGGTATGGGTGTTCTTCTTTCAACCATCATTTTTCACTCACTTTTTATCTACTTTTTTCCTATTGTAGTATAAATTAGAAAAAACCACTACTTTATTGCTGTCACTTCATTAAGCTGAACGATTCCTTCTTCAAGTTTATCGTCGACAACTTTGGCGTCTGTAATATGTTGATTAATTAAATCGTTCGCATTATCAAATAATTCTTTTGGAGTCGAAATTTCTTACATAACATCCTATGAATATACCTTTTTCTTTTTCAGAACTGCAATATATTGTTTACGATTAAACATCGTTAAGACATCTCCCTGTAGCAATCTGTATTTGGCTTTATGGTACCAAACTTACGTCCTTTTAACCTGTGATGCTCGTCACTTTTATCATAATTTATGACGTTTTTCTACAAATGTGTGATACGTATCACCTCATTCTTCCTTTATAACAGCTATTCTATAAGTAGTTTACTAAATAGGAGGTAAAGTCATGGAACAAACTTTTACAGAACAACATATCATTGGAGAAATTGTAACTGAGTTTCCGAAAGCTGGGGACCTTTTCAAAAAACTTCGAATTGACTTTTGCTGTGGTGGTAATCGACCACTTATAGATGCTATAGAAGAAAGAAACCTCTCCAAAGATGAGGTTTTGTCAAAATTGAATACACTTTATCAAGAAGTGAAGGATTTAAATGAAAAAACAGTGGATTGGAAGGCTGCAAGCTATTCTGAATTAATTGACCATATTGTAAATAAACATCATCGTTATTTAAATGAAGAGCTTCCGCAACTTAGCCCATATGTAACAAAGGTTTTAAGAGTACATGGAGGCAATCATCCACATCTAGCAAGAGTACACTCACTGTTTAATCAATTAAAGGTTGAGCTTGAACAGCATACAATTAAGGAGGAATCAGAGTCATTCCCTCTTATTATCAAATTTGAAAACGAGCAAACTCCCGAAAACCATGAACTAGTGAAAAAACATGTAACAGAACTAGAAGGTGAACATGACGAGGCTGGAGCTATTATTAAAGAAATCCGAGACATTACAAATGACTTCCAACCACCAATTGGTGCATGTGGCACATATCGTTTAGTCTACCAACGTCTTGAAGCACTTGAGGCAGATCTATTCCAGCATATTCATTTAGAAAATAACATCCTATTCCCAAGAGCAGCAGCAGGAAATTAATTCATTCAAAAAGATTAAAAAAGCCGCGATTTCTCATCCGATAATCGCGGTTTTTTATGTTTACTTAAAGATTGGAACAGAAGAAGACTCTGATCTATTTGACTTTAATCGAATGAAAGGCTGATTTCTCTTTTTAACTTTTAGAGCAACAGGCTTCCCAATAAAAACGCGTACCATAAATAATAGACAAATTACCATTCCTAGAGTAAACATGGATTTTCCAAGCTGCTGTTGGGCTGTAAGTAAGTAATTATTACAAAGGCGTGCTGGAGACACCGTATAAAGCCAGCTCATCACAAAAATCATGGAAATGAGATTTGCCCAAATAAATCCTTTACTAATGGGTCCAAGCAACTGCCAGCTATAATACAATAAAACCCCAGCAACAAATGATAAACTAATATATTTTGAAATCTCCATTATTGGTTCGTTCAATGCAGCATCGATGGATCTTGGCAAAATCCAAAAACCGATCACAGATATTGTAATGATCATCCCTGTAATCCCATTTTCATTGAAGTAAAGGAAAAAGTTTCTCCATTTCCTAGGAAACCCTTTTGCAAGAAAATAACCGCTACCTACCAATAATGGGTATTGAATGAGCATAGTTCCAACCATGCTCTCTTCAAAATAAACCCTTACATACGGGAAAGAAATGAATAGAAGTAAAAGTAGTCCAATCAAAAAATAACGTAAACGGTCCATATTTCACCTCTAAAATAAAAAAGTATCTAAGTATTCCACAACAGTTTGCGGTGTCTGATAATCAAAGATATTTGTTAATTTCCCCTCTGGGTTGACAACATAAAATGCAGAATTATGCTCATACCCTCCATATTCATTCGGTATTACTATTACCCCAAGTGTATCTAATACATCCTTTAATTCGTGTTCATTTTGAATCGTTGCCATTTTCCACTGATCTCCGTCTGCTCCAAAATGATCTGAATAAGATTTTAAGACTGTTGGAGAATCATTCTCTGGATCAAAGCTTATGCTTACTAGAACAACTTCTTTCCCTAGAATTTCTCTTGGAATGTTTTCGTAGATTTCAGCAAAATTCCGCTCCAAAACAGGACATACATCCCCACAACTTGTATACATAAAGGTAAAGAGTGTGTATTTCCCCTTCAATTCATTTAAGTGAAATTCTTTCGAATTGGAGTCTATTAATGTAGCAGAAGGGAGCTTAGGCTGCTCCCTTTCTAAATCAATAATTCTTGCTTTCTCTGCTGTAAAAGCCTGTAATCCATCTGTACCAATCCATAGCAAAGTGAATCCTGCTACTAGTGCAAATAGAATTCCAACACTTTTACGCAACATGGCTGTCTTTTCCTATTTTTTCTTGAATCTTATAATCAATTGACCTTGAAAAATTCCAAAAACGAATAACAAATGTCAAGACAGAAAGGACGATAAAGATACCAAAGATTACTCCCATACGGTCATATGGAATCCATTCAGGGAAATGTTCCGCCCATCTTCTTGGCGCTCCTACTTTTCCAGAGAATAGGAACGATCCACATAATCCAATAAAGAACATCGTATAAACCCAAAAACTAATCGTATCAATCGAAGTTTCTTTCTCTTTGCCATTCACTTTTGCTAAATAATACATAAATCCAAATAGCATAGCTGTTGCACCTAATCCCATATACATATGGAAATGCCCAGGTACCCATCTTGTGTTATGCATAACATGGTTTACAACAATCGTTGCATCGACAATTGCAGGTACGACGCCAATTACCCAACCAAACATAGATAGAAACATAAATGATGAAGCAATGTCCCATTTAATACCTGAACGATATACAATCATTAACGCACCATATGCTGTGACAACTAATACTGGTAATCCGTTTGCATATGAAAGAACCTGACCTAAAATGATCATCCACTTTGGTAAAGCAAAGTCCATTAACAAGTGGTGAGTATATATGGTAATCGTAAATAATGTTGAACAGTTCCACGCAATTAAAAATGGACGATTTGCTTTCCATGGCCGATTCGTATAGGTTGCTAATATCTCATATACCGCAATAACACCCATGTAAATAATAGAGTTTGCAAAGATGTGACCAAACGCATATGTTAGATTTTTTGCAAGCATTGGATCAATTGTGATCGTTGGAATAAACAGATGTATAAGGTTCATAACTAGTACTGTTGCTCCCGCAATTAATGCAGTGGTGTTTACAATTGAAACCATTGTACTAGCAACGACAGCTGCTGGAGGACCATACCCTTTTTTCTTTCCGAATACGATTGACCAGCCTAACCCTCCGCCTAAGCTTCCATATTGTTTAATAATTGCTCTAGCTACATCTAAATTTAGTAATAAAAATCCTACACCTAGTATAAGCATACCGCCCAAATAAAGCGCTGCTCCCGTAACTGCCCATCCACCGGCAGAGATAGATGGTAGCGGATATAAGAATGTCCAAGCTCCCGCAAAGTCAAACACAAAGATACCTACTAACACCATGACGACCCCAACGATGAACGTAATGAAGTTGGTGATCAGAATTGTTTTGCTTAATACAACATATTTACTAAGAAAGTACCACATGACAGCAGCTGCAGCTAATGCAGCGGCACCAACCATACCTGTTCCATGGACAGTCATGATCTCATAAAAAAATCCAGGGTCCACATCAATCATTTTTCCTTGTGCAAGAAGCATCAAAACCCCAAATACCATCATTGATAAAATGATTAATCCTCCTGCTAATAGGTACATAGCAATCGTTTTGTTTCGGGATTGATTTGTCCCTTCCATTACAATATTAGTAGACATTGTTAACCCCCCCTTTAATTTGTTACAACAATTTCACCAATCATGAGATGGTGACTAAGTCCACAGTATTCCATACATAAAATTTGATACGTACCAGGCTCAGTGAATGTGTAGAAAACAGTGTTTGTATACTCTGGCATTGCCTGGGTTTGTGCTAATAAATTCATGTCTTTGTCATAGATACCAAAGCCATGGTTAACATCTGAGCTCGTAATATCGAATTCGATTGGTTCCCCCACTTGGAATTCAGTTTGGCTCATATTCCAGCCGAATTGAATAGCTTCTACATCAACAATAACTGGATTTTCTGATTTTCCATATACTGGTCTTTCAAATGGTAGATCTTGAAGTGTAAAATACGTTGCAGTTCCAAATCCAACAAGTAAAGCAATAAAATAAATCGTTCTAAAGCGGTACCATTTTTTTTGAATAGTTTCATACTCTCTTCGTCTATTTGTTTTTAAGACAACGGTAATAAAAATAACGGTAATTAAGGTCATTAACATAATGGAAAGATACCAAGCTGCTGTTTGGTACAAAAGGACCCCCTCCTAAATTCTCTTTTCAGCATGATTCTCACATATTGTTCAACCATAAATCTGTTAAGTTTGTCACAAAATGGGCATAAAACGAAAAAAGACACATTCTTGTCAAGAATGCATCTTTTCTCATTTGTTATTTAATTAAATAGGTAGTTGCGAGCATTAGAAAGGAAATGAAGATAGTCATTACGACCCATAACCAAGCTAATTCCATGTTCCCACTATCAATAGCAACATAGATTGCAGTTGGTAATGTTTGAGTTTTGCCAGGAATATTTCCGGCAAACATGAGGGTTGCACCAAATTCACCTAAGGCACGAGTAAAACTTAAGATAAAACCCGTTACAATTGCTTTAATCGATAATGGTATGGAAACGTAAAGGAATATCCGAAATTCATCTGCCCCATCCGTCCTAGCAGCATCCTCGATATCCGGATTTACGGATTGAAAGCCTGTTTTCACGGATTGATACATGAGTGGAAACGCCACGACAGTAGAAGCAATAACCGCTGCCCACCATGTGAACATGATTGGTTGGCCCGTTACTTTTTCAATAAATGTGCCAACGAAACTATTTCTTCCAAATATTACAATTAATAAAAAACCTACTACCGATGGGGGAAGAACAAGTGGCAGCATTAATAACGTTTCAAAAATGAGTTTTCCTTTAAATTTCCTATACGCCATCCATTTCCCAGTGACCAAACCAAGCAGTAAGACAATACAGCCCGCAGTGATCGCAATGGATATTGAAAGTTTAATAGGTGACCAAAATAACTGTTCCATGAATCTTACCTCAATTGTTAAAAATTGTTCATAATTAATATACCCTTATTTTTCAAGCATTTTGAAGCATTTTTACAATAAGTGTGATTTATTATACACCGCATGAATAACTAACATTATATTATTTTATTAGAATGAAGTATAGCATTCCTGCTTAGGAAGGTGGTACCTATGAGTCAATTAACATTACAAAAAACAAAAATTTCAGATGAATTAACAGAGCTTATGAAATCAGCTAATCATGTCATTAAAATGGAAAAAGGAACGTATTTATTTCGGGAAGGTATGAAAGCTTCCGAACTTTATCTCATTCTTTCTGGGCGTGTAAGGGTTAGCAAAGGAACATCTGATGGAAGTGAATTATCCCTTCGAGTTTGTAGCCAAAATGAAATTGTTGGAGAGTTGACATTATTCACCGATCAACCGAAATATTTATTTGATTGTTTACTTTTAGAGGATAGTGATATTGCCGTTATTCAAAAAGATGACTTAGAACGAAAACTTTTTGAAAATACGAATCTTGCATTTGAATTTATGAAATGGATGAGTGATCATTTTCGAAAAACACAAACGAAGTTTCGAGATCTTGTTTTATTAGGTAAAAAAGGTGCCTTATATTCCACCTTGGTTCGAATGACCAATAGCTATGGTGTTCGTACTGATAATGGCATCTTAATAGACTTGCACTTAACCAATCAGGAGCTTGCTAATTTCTGTGCAACTACAAGAGAAAGTGTAAACCGGATGCTGCATGAATTGCGTTCTCTAGGTGTCATTTCTGTTACCAAAGGCTTTATTACGATTCACGATTTAGTATATATAAAAAAAGAAATCCAATGTGAAGAATGTCCAGCGAAATATTGTAGTATTGAATAAAGGCGCTATAAAGACCCATGGAAGCCCATGGGTCTTTATTTGGTCCAGGACAGGCGTTAATGCTCTCAAGGACAAAGCCAATCACTTTTGAAGGATTGACTTTTTTCTGCCCATTCCTATTTGTCGAACCTTTTACTTTTATTGAAGTGTTTTTTCTTTTTTACGAAGCGCTTCTGGGATGTATACACAGAAAGGTTCGCTCTCCATGTAATCTCCTGTCATCGCATATGCACGAGAACGTGATCCACCACATACATGTCTGAATTCACATACCCCACATTTTCCTTTGTACTTATCTGGATTACGCAAATCTTTAAATATTGGGGATTCCCGATAAATTTCAGCTAGTGGTGTCTCACGCACATTTCCTGCTTTTACAGGTAGTAATCCACTCGGATAGACATCTCCAATGTGAGAAATAAAGACAAATCCATTACCATCGTTTACACCTTGAGGCGCTCTTCCAAGTCCATCAATTTGGCCAGTTTTCCCCTTCATAAGTGCATCTTCATAGCGAATTTGTTTATCCGTATCCTTCGTCTCACGCAGTTTGGATTGAATGACAACCCGACGATAATGCTGCGCTGCTGTTGTCTTAATATCAAATTTAACACGTTTACTTAAATCATATAACCAACGGAAAACCTTTTCGTGTTCAACTGGAGAAATCATATCGGTATCCTTACCACGACCTGTAGGTACAAGGAAAAAGACGCTCCATAACACACAATCAAGGTCCTCAACTAATTTTGCCATTTCATCTAAGGCATGAACATTATATCTTGAGATGACTGTGTTGATTTGGATTGGTATTTCAAGTTCATGTAAATATTTGATGGCTCTCATTGTTAAGTCAAATGAACCTTTTGTTCCCCGAAAATGGTCATGGATTTCTGCATTTGGTCCATCTAAGCTAAAAGCCCAACGCGCTAAGCCTACTTCTTTTGCCTTTTGAATCGCTTCCTTTGTAACATTTGGAGTTGCACTTGGTGTCATTGAAACACGGACACCTTTTTTAATGGCGTAATCAGCAATATCATAAACATCGGGACGCATTAAAGGATCTCCGCCTGTGAATACAAGCATCGGATTATTCATCTCATATATTTGGTCGATTAACTTTTTACCCTCTTCAAAGGAAAGTTCCCGAGGGTCTCTTGTATATTGTGCTTCTGCACGACAATGTAAACATTTTAATTGGCAAGCCCTTGTAAGCTCCCAAATCACAATAAATGGGTCTTTGTTATAGTCTCTTTCAAACATGAGGCAAACCTCCTTTATTAATGTCCACATTTTAACACTATATAAAAGTGAATTATGTGAGGTGCATCACAGGTTAAGGAGGTGTTTGAAAATGTTCACAATTAGGAACATGTTATGAGGTGTTCAAATTAGTTTGAAGAAATGTTACATATAATTGAGGGTTAAAACTATGGCTACAAGTAAATTGGGAGCTCCCAAGAGGAAAAACAGATAAGAATATCGGATTCTTTTTTTACGATCTTGTTTGCTTTCGGTATAGTAGTTCGCTCTTGCCCGATCTCCGCTGATAAAGGAATCAGACACGATTCCCGCGAGTAAAAAACAAATGATCCCGAGTGTCCCTGAAATCACAGAATATGTTTCAAATTGATGAGTAGACAAACCAATGATTAGTAGAAGTCCAGAGGTTACTATCCCTAAAATTAAGCCTACTCTCAAACGCACTCCCTCCTTTTCAACACATTTTGTTTCATTATTATTTTATCATATTTTTCTGAATATTATGAGTGTGCAAAGTGAAATTTAAAAAAGAAAGCCAATTTTCAATGGATTTAAATTGGCTTTTGCTGTACTTTTTTATATTCAGTTTGGTCATTAATATTTTCAAATTCCATGCCTTGTAGCTGGAGTTCTTGATTGGTTACGAATTTAACGTTGCAAGCGTCTAATAAATGGCTCATTTTATACTGTTGAATTTTTAGCAGTTCCTCTATTCTCTTTGCAACCCTACGATGGTAAACAGCGATTAACGGCTGTTGTCGATCATTGATAACCGGAACAATAGCATCAATACTTTGGTCATTGGTATAAGTGATTAGCTGTTTCACAAGTACATCAGTCACAAAAGGGGTATCACAAGGTAAGACTATATACCAATCTGACTGTTCTTTTTGCATGGCTGTGAACATACCAGCAAGCGGTCCGTTCCCTTTATATTCAGGTAAATCCTGAATAACTTCTACTGAAGTTTGGTCTTGAAATTGCTCTACTAATGCGGGATGACTTACAATAATAAGCTTTCCCACATTTCCTTCCAATGCCTCGATAGCATATTCATAAAAGAATTTACGATGAAGTTTGGCAAACGCTTTAGGGCTCCCAAATCTCCTTGACTCTCCACCAGCTAAAAGGATACCTGTGATTTTTGATTTGTTCATGTAGAAACATCCTTTTACTTTTTTCATCATAGTAGCACGAATGGAACAGTCTTCCAAATAAAACTTTTTATTGATAAAAAGATGTAGGCACATCGTAAATTGATTTTGCCTACATCTTTATAAATATTGAATCTTTGATTGTTTTTTATTTTTTACCGATTGCAACGCGCCATACATCTGGACCTTGTTCAAGGTATTCCCAGGTGAATTCATTACCGCGTTCCATCATGAATTGATATTGGAGTGGTCGTGGATCATGGTCATTTGTAAGCTCCATGATTTCACCTGACTGTAAACTATCAAATGTTCTAAAAATTGTTGGGTGCTTATCCTTCGGTGCGTAATCTGGAGCATTTACTTTCGCTGCAAATACCATTTTTACATTCCTCCTTTTGTTTTATGGGTTCATTGTATCGAGTCTTTTCTGTAATTGTAGTGAATCTTATCACTATGTACGTATGTTTTTAATCATATCTCTAGAAAAATATGCGATAATGAAAAAAAATCTTAAAATGCCACGTAAACATCTTGTCATACCTCATGAAATGTGGGTCTAAAAGAATAAACGGGGTGAAAGTCTGAAAAAACTACGTTTGACCACTATTCTAATTTAGAGCACGACAAATAAGCCATCTTATGACGACTTTTAAAAATTTTTGATCGAATTAAATACTTTAGCTTTAAGAAGCTTCTAACACTTTATAGCCGTGGTTTTTAGCTAGTAAGATGGCTTGTTCTACCGTGATTTCACGGGTTACTGGAAGAACATCCGATTTTCTATATAATTCAGCGTTATATGCTTCTTTCTTTTTGAGAATATTGTAGATAGCTGTTAAAAGCATTCGTGCAATTGCAATAATTGCTCGTTTGTGACCACGTCGTTTCTTAAGTTTTAAGTAACGGTTTCGAATTTCGGGATGTTTTTCACTTTTAACTACAGCTGTAGCACACTGTACTAAAAGGGGCTTTATGTAGCAGCCAGCTCTCGAAATTCTTACTGACTTTTTCTTGCCGGCACTCTCATTATTTGTGGGTGTAAGTCCTGCCCAGGAACACAAATGCTTAGCTGTCGGAAACACGTCCATATTAACACCGATTTCTGAAACCACTGCAATGGCGGAAAAGATGTTCTTGAAGGACGGAACAGTTAAGATCAAATTGATTTCTTCTGTGTAGGACGCGGCAAGAGAAAGAATAATTTTTTCAAGGTCATCCTTCCGGGACCCAAGGTCTTCATAGTGTTGTTTTATAACCTTTAGTTTTTCAGCCTGTTCGGGAGTAATATATCCGTCAATGGCGAGCTCCAGATCAGGAAGTTTTTTCTTCAGGGAGCCATGGATTAAAGGTTCAATGTCAAAAGATGTTTCTAAAGGATTTTCAAGAAGCTTGTCAATGATGTTCATGGAGCTTTTGCCGAAGGTATCTGTAACAACATGTCCATGCTGGATATTTGACACAGTTTAACTATTTTGAAGACGATTCTTTTCGCTCGACATAAAGTTAGTCAGTTTAAAACGATAACGCATAAGGTCACGAAGTTGTCTAATCGTAAGTGGAGGCATGAAGCTTCCAGCTACAAGGTCGTGCTTAAATAAATCAGCAATCCATTTGGCATCCTTTTTGTCTGTTTTTTTACCACGGATAGCCTTGACGTATTTAGGATGCGCCAAAGTGATGTTGCAGGAATCTTCAAGTACATTAAATACGGGAATCCAGTATTTCCCGGTAGATTCCATACAGACATCTTTACATTTGTTTTCACAAAGCCATTGTGACAGCTCAATCAATCCTTTTGTATAGGTCGAAAAGCGACGGCGTTTGTATGTTGTAACTCCTTTATCAGTTGAGGCAACACAAGCCACAACAAAGGTTTTGTGGACATCAATTCCACAACAAATAGGATAAACAGTTTTTAAAGCCATAGGGATAACTCCTTTAACAGATTTATAGGGATAGACAACATTGACTGATTGCCCAGCAATAAACGAGTAATGGTTATACAAAGATAAGTCTGCGTGCTCGAAGTCACACTTATTTGTGCTTGGAAAGGCAATCTACACATATAAAGATGCGGTCACTCCACAACTGAAGCAGCCCACTCACCTCCGCGTGATTTGTAGTTAATTGAAATCCCTATGGCTACAGAATTGCCAAAATAACGCTCAAGGTAAACTTGTTTCATTACGTTTTGTGCCTTGAGCAGAGCGAAAGGAATGGATATAAAGATGAAAGAATTTGTTGGTATATGTAAGGATTGTGAAAAAGAAATTTACTGTTTAGATGGATTTATTAATGGGGTTGTTTTAGAAGATAAAAAAGGCATACTTTGCTTTGATTGTGCAGAAGAAAACCAAGATGACTAAGTTAGGGGAAACTCTCCTAGCTTTTTTTGTGTCTTTTTTATGAACATTGATTTTGTTTCTCACTACCTATGATGTAAATCACAGTCTTAAAAACGAGGATTGCTACACTTAATAAAGAGTTGCCTTAGGTAATGTAAATCAAATAAGGAGTGAGCAGCAAGATGGGGATACCATCCATTCGTGAACAATTGAAAGGAGTTCCCTTGTTCCGAGAATTAACCTCGGAAGAACTTGATCCAATTGTTGAAATTTCACAGTCACGTTTATATAAACAAAAAATGTTTATTTTCATGCAAGACGATCCTCTTGATCGTGTGTTTTTCATTCAATCCGGAAAGGTAAAAATTTACAAATCTGATATGCACGGGAAAGAACAGATTGTATCTGTACTTGAAGCAGGGGAAATGTTTCCACATGCTGGATTTTTTCGACAAGGTGGGTATCCAGCGCATGCCGAAGTAATCGAGGAATCAAACATTATTTTCACCCCCATTGATCGATTTGAAGAAATATTGATAAAAAACCCCGAGCTATGCATTAAAATTTTTAAAGTATTAGGTGAAAAAATCATCGACCTTCAAAAGCGACTGGAGGAACAAATTCTATTAAATACACAAGAACAAATTATTATGTTGTTACTTCGTTTATGCCGAAGCAACGGAGAAAAGATAGACAATCGCTTTAAGCTTACTACTCAATTTACAAATCGTGAGCTTGCCAACATGATTGGCACAACGCGAGAATCTGTAAGTCGGACCATTTCAGTATTGAAGAAGAAACATATCGTAGACATAAGTCCTGATGGATATTACCTATTGGATCATATGAAGCTGCATGATGAGATTTTTTAGAGCTCACATGAAGGGATTCTTTGTCTTTGATTTCACTAAATATTTTGTAATACTTGTGATTCAGGTCACATCGATTTTCATTGAAAATGATTATCATTAACTTATAACCGTTATATAAGGGGGAAATCAAATATGGATTCCAAAGTTGTAGAAGTAGATGTTAGAGAAGATCTTAAAAATAAAATTGAGCCTTTTCAAAAGATTATGGAGGCGGTTAAACCTTTACAGGATGGCGATATCTTCGTTTTACACGCACCTTTTAAACCGACTCCTTTATTTCCAATATTAAAAGCTAAAGGATTTTCAAATGAAGCAGAACAAATTGATAAAAAACATTGGAAGGTTACCTTTACAAAAAGAGGTGACAAGTAATGCAATTAGATAATCGAGGTCTTGAGCCTCCTACTCCGATGATGAGGACATTGAAAGCCCTCGAAAAATTAAATAAAGGCGACACTTTGACAATTATCAATGATCGCCGACCTATGTTCTTGTATGAACAGCTAGATGAATTAGGCTACAAACATACGACGGAACCACATCCCGATGGCGGCTTTCAAATTGAGATTACGAAATAAGGAGCTGCTTGCAAATGATGCCTCAATTATCAAATGAAACAGATATAAGGCTGCCGCTTTCCTTTATTATCTTTAGTGTTGTAGCCTTAGTCGTCTCCCAGGTAATCCTGTTATTTAATGGACATGTGGTCATTGGTGGAAATTTTCGAACATTTCCCCTTCTATCCGCTGCCCATTTATTGATTTTAGGATGGGCCTTAATGGTTGCGATGGGAGCCATGTACCAGCTTGTACCTGTAGCCTTTTTAACTCCAATATGGAGTGAAAAATTTGGGTTTGTTCAATTTTGGGTAACAGCTATAGGTTTTGGTGGTTTTGGAATAACCCTTTCCTTCTCACCCACTTTGTCAATTTTTACAGGATCACTTGCTGTTACTGGTATAGTACTGTTTCTCGTCCAAATGTTTATGACAATAAATAAGCAAGCCAAGAAGAATATTCTAACCGTATTTGTTGGTAGTGCTCTAGTATGCTTATTACTTACAATCACACTTGGAATTCTGTTAATCGTCAATCTTGGAGCAGGAATCGCAAATCTAAATCATCTTGCTGTATTAAAAAGTCATATTTTGCTTGGAATTGCAGGATGGTTTACATTCTTAATTTTTGGTTTTTCTTACAAAATGGTCCCCATGTTTTCATTAGCACATGGCTTTTCAATGAAACCTGCGAGATGGGTCTATATCGTGTATGGAATGGGTCTTCTTGTCACTATTAGCAGCTTTATAACTGAGAAAAACATGTTATTGCAGATAGGTATGAGCATACTGTTCGCCGGATTCGCTCATTTTTCATACCACATTTCAACGATTATCAAAGTGCGATTAAAGAAAAAGCTGGATAAACCATTTACATTTTCATTAATTGCAATAGGATTTGGCTTAGTGATTCACTTTTCCGGAATGATCCTTTCATTCCTACCAGGGTATTATGACATGTATGGTGTTCTTATATTTCTTTACCTCTTATTGTGGATTGCAAACAGCATTCTTGGCTATTTATATAAAATAATTCCTTTTCTTTGGTGGACACACAGGTACAGTAAGCTTATTGGAAAAAGGGATGTACCGACTTTAAAACAAATGATTGATGAAAAATTGGCTATCCCGATTTTTTCTGGCTTTGTTACTGGTTGTCTTATCGTCGTTTTATCGATAGCGTTTGGGCAATTGCTTATTTTCTCGATTGGCCAAAGCCTAGTACTCGCTTCAACTTTATTTTTCAGTTATAGCATTATGAAGGTACTTTTTAAGTAAAGGGGAGAACAAAAATGGAATTAAGAGAGCAAATAATCGAACAATTAAAACAAGTAATTGATCCTGAATTAAATATTAATGTTGTCGATTTAGGACTTATATATAAAATAGATATTAAAGAAAATAACAATGTCTATATTGAAATGACACTAACTACACCTGGCTGTCCCCTTCATGACAGTATTACAAGCGGTGTAAAGCATGCAGTTGCTTATCTTGAAGAGATAAATGATGTCGAGGTATTAATGGTTTGGCATCCTGCATGGTCACCTGAACGCATGTCAGAAGCCGCCATGAAGCAATTGCGTGGTTAGGAAGCGTTCAATTTCACATTCTACGCTTGTTTCGTTATACTTAAGAAAAGCGCAAGGCGCCTTGGTAGCAGAACATCGACTAAATACCGCCACGTCCTGTGGCGAACGTCGATGTCAGCACTTCCTGTGCAAGTCAAGCATAAGACGAGCGCTGACAGAAGGTGTTTTTTACCTTCAGAAGCGATTGGCTTATGACCTCGAGCCGATGACGCCTGGAGCTAGACAACTCTTAAATAAGCTATTTCTCGAAAGGAGAGTTATTAAATGGATGAAGCTTTAAAAGAAAATATTATGGGTGCACTTGAGCAGGTTGTGGACCCTGAGCTAGGAATTGATATTGTTAACTTAGGACTTGTTTATGATGTGGATATGAATGATGCAGACGTAGCGCAAGTTACAATGACTTTAACATCAATGGGTTGCCCACTTGCTGGCACAATTGCAATGGACGTTAAACGTGTCCTCACAGAATTACCCGAAGTCAAGGACGTAGATGTGAACATCGTTTGGAATCCACCTTGGAACAAAGACATGATGAGTCGTTATGCAAAGATTGCATTAGGAATAAGATAAGTTGATAAAAAAAGAACGTGTCGATAAACCTCGACACGTTCTTCTATTTTATAAATGTTTTTTAAACCAGTCTACTGATGCGAGAAGACCTTCTCTGGTAACTTTGTGATCAGCACGTGCATCACCAATAAAGGATAGGTCTTCCGCTTTCCCTTCATATAATGGTTTAATTTCTTGGTAAAATTCATACGTATATTTGAATGGTACCATTTTGTCTTTTTCGCCATGCCAGAAAAACAATGGTCTTCCATTTAATTTTTCTGGTTGTAAGCTTAAATCATATTTCCTTAATTCAGCATATTTTTCTTCTAATTCAGCATCTGTGAAAGGAAGTTCAATGTCATGTCGCTTCAATTCCTCAATTTGTCCACGACAGAATTCCTCGTAATAGGGGCTCCCCATGAGGCTTACCGCGGTCTTAATCCATGGATATTGAGTCAATGCTCCAAGTGTCACAATTCCCCCCATTGAAGTTCCCGCAACACCAATTCTTGTCTCATCAACTAAGCCTTTTTCAACAAGTTCGTCCTTGATCCTTTGAAGTTCCTTGATCTCATTGATGACAATATCCCAGAATTTAAAATTCATATCAAGTTCTTCAAGACCCTTGTCTCTCTCTCCATGATATTCTGCTTCAGGTAAAACTACACGAAATCCTTCTTCTGCATAAAGATATGCATAGTGTAAATTATGTTCTTTTGCACTACCAAATCCGTGAACGAACAGAATGAGCGGAGCATTTTCGTTTTTTAATTGATTTTGTACAATATGTAATGACGGAATATCTGCTATTTTAGTCTTTTCAACAATAACCATTCTTTATGTACTCCTTTTATAAAAACTTTGAGACATCTTCTAGTGTACCACTAATTGGTAGTTAACCTAAAAAGTTTAGCTTTTTCAATTGACGATTTTTTTAATATCTGTTTAAGTAGAAGAAAGAGAGCAGAGGAGATTTATATGACAAAACAACATTTAATTGCACTAGACTTAGATGGTACTTTACTAAAAGATGATAAAACGATATCCGAAAGAACAAAAGAGGCTATCGTAAAAGCAAAAAAGGCCGGTCATCAGGTCATGATTGCGACAGGAAGACCTTTTCGTTCGAGCTCCATGTACTATCAAGAACTAGGTCTTACAACGCCCATTGTTAACTTCAACGGAGCTTTTGTCCATCACCCTCTTGATCAAAGTTGGGGTGTCTATCACGACACACTTGAATTAAAAACAGTAAAAGAAATTGTAGAGGTTGCCGATAGCTTCCGAGTGAAAAATATCCTAGCAGAAGTGATTGATGACGTGTATTTTCATTATCACGATGATACGATGTTGGATATTTTCGGTATGGGCAAACCGAATATCGAAACAGGCGATTTACGGAAAATTTTAAAGCATGACCCCACTTCACTGTTAATACATCCTGACGAAGAAATTGCAGATAAAATCCGAGAGTATCTTTCTGAAATGCATGCAGAAGTGGTCGATCACCGCAAATGGGCAGCACCTTGGCATGTCATTGAGATTGTTAAATCAGGTTTAAATAAAGCGGTTGGTATTCAAAAGGTAGCCAATTATTTTCAAATCCCGGAAGACCGAATAATTGCCTTTGGTGATGAAGATAATGATTTAGAAATGATTGAATATGCTGGTCATGGGATTGCTATGGGGAATGGAATTGATGAGTTAAAAAATATTGCAAACCATGTGACAATGACGAATGAAGAGGACGGAATTGCCCTTTATTTAGAGGATGTACTAAAATTAGATAAATAAATTAGGAACCGGTATGAAGATCCGGTTTCCTTTTTTGTGTGGATGTTCGTTTTTTGATCCGACCAATTTTTTAAAAAAATTTCCCTATCCTAAAACACTCAGAAATAATTACCTTATATATTCCTCTTCGAAACTTCAAACAATATGATTAGCGCATCTAAAGCGCACTTCTTTTAAAGCTGTTAAAGGGGGAATTTACGGATGGGTAGTAATAAATCAAAACGATTTGTTCATCAAGGTGCAGATGCAGTTCAACAACATGCTCAGCGCTTTCCTTACCGTTCAACTCTAGCTGAAGCAGAAGCAAAGAAAAAGCAAAATGTCGAAAATTCATCACTTGGAGGAATCTAAAATGGGTAACCCTTTATTCCAAAAGGCTCGTGAAACTGTAGAAGTTGCAAAATTAGCAAGCGCGGGTCAAAGTGATACTCCCTTACAGGATGCGATATCAGTTGCAAAAAATGCACTTTCTTCTGCATATGCTAACTCTACAACAGCCGAGAAAGAACAACTCCGCGAATTACAAAATGAATTAGACCAAATTCAATAAGTGCTAATTCAAAAAAAGGGGTCAGACATATCGTCTGACCCTTCCCCATTTTATTGGAACTGTTGAAGTTTTGCATGATATAGGTTTGTGATAGAGCCATCTTTCGCACTTCTTTCATATAAGTGAAGTATCAATGCTCCATTTGTAGGGAGTTTACCCTTTGGAATTGAAAGTTTGATTTCAAATGGTGCCCACGCTGGTGCGCCTTCAGATGCCATTTGAACCGTTTCAGGAACCACATAATCATGCCCATCCTCGACAGCATAGAAGAATGTTGCTTCAAACACTCGTACTTCTCCAGTTACTGTATATTCTCCATTTTCTCCAAGTACTTGAACCTTGCGGAATGCTGTATTCCCTTCCTTAGGGATTGCCACACTTTGTTCTGCCTGTAATGCATTTGCTTCAATTTTTTGTCCATTTACTTGTGAAACAGTAAGGAAAATAGTTGCTTTATATTCACCTGGAGCAAGTCTTGTTCCATCGTTTGATGTGTAATCCCATGGCTCTTCCCAGACTTTTTCTTCACCTGGTTTTAACTCCATCTCTTCAATCATTTGGATAAACATTTTATCGATTGAATAGCGGTAAACTTCTTTTCCATTCGTATCCGTCACAACAATTTCATATTTTTGACCACTTGGAATCGTCACTTTCACAGAATTGTCGCTCGTATTTTTTAATGAAATCTTAAAAGATGCTTCGTTTTCCTCTGTTTGAATGGATAGGTTTGTTTGAAGTTTTTCAACCACGTTCTCATCACCTCCAGGTTCTTCACCCTCTTGTTCTGGTGGTGTTTCTGTTTCTATTTTTTCATCTCCCCCGGCATTCACTGGAAGAGCCTCTTCTTTTTCTGCTGTACCACATCCTGATATGATAAATAAACTCATTACAAATAGAAAGACTACTAGAAGCTTTTTTCTCATGTTTGTCACCCCTTTATCTAATATGTCGAAAGATCCTTAAAAAAGTTACTATTCTTTGCGAAATAATCCATATACGCCGACAGTTTGTACAATATTAGTAAAGGCATGGGGATCAACTTCCTTAATAATACGCTCCAAGTCATATAATTCATATCTTGTTAAAACAATCATCAGCATATCCTTTGGTTCGCTCGAAAACGCACCTTTTGCAGGAATCACCGTAATTCCTCTCACTAATTTGGAATGGATGGCTTTTTTCAATTCTTCTGCTTTTTTTGTGACGATCAACGCTGAGACTTTTACATGACTCGTGTGAACCGTATCAATTACCCTTGTTAGCACATATAAAGCAACAAGAGTATATAAGGCTTTTTCCCAACCAAATAAGAACCCTGCTGTAATAATAATGAGTCCGTTTAATGTAAAAATATAAGTACCAATTGGCTTATCTTTTGACTTTGATAACACAAGCGCGATGATATCAAGACCACCTGTTGAGGCCCCCCACTTCAAGGTTAATCCAATTCCTAACGCCTGAATAACAGCACCAAAAACAGCATTAAGTAAAATATCATTTGAGATTCGTTCAAGTGGTATTATCGATAAAAATAATGTAGTTAAAGCAACCGAAACAAAGCTATACAGGGTAAATGCCTTTCCTACCTTTTTCCAACCTAAAATCGCAACTGGAATGTTTAATAGAAGTAAAATCACTCCAGTTGAAACATGTAAAGGGGTGTAATCACCTAATATTCTAAACAATAGCTGTGAAACACCGGTAAATCCTGAAGAGTATACGTCTGCTGGAATTAAAAATAGATTTAAGGCAGCTGCATTTAGCAATGCACCGATTATCACTATGATTACTTTCTTTATTTCTCTATAAACCATTAAAATAGTCCTCCTGGAACAACATTTTTCAATCAAAGTGCAACTTAGTTGTCATACAAAATTTTCCCACACTTGTTGTATTTTTATCCAATTCTCGCTACACTTACAATAGGCAAGTTTGTCTTACAAACTTGACCATGAAAAAAGAAGGTGAGACTTTTGACCGTTAGAATTCTTACTGATAGCGGTAGTGACCTACCTCTTCAATTTTTTGAAGAAAACAATGTAACCTTATTCTCCTTAGGAGTTCATCTAGATGGGCAAGATTACGAAGATATTGCGACAATTAATCCTGTAAAAGTATTTGAAGCGATGCGAAATGGGAGTGCTCCAAAAACATCTCAAGTTCCGCCACACCGCTTTAAAGAGGTATTTACTGAAATTGCAAAAGAAAAACAATCTGCAGTTTACATTGCCTTTTCATCTCAATTATCAGGAACCTATCAAACAGCCGTCATGATGAGTGAAGAAGTAAAAGAAGAATACCCAGACCTTGATTTAACGATTATTGACACGAAATGTGCATCACTCGGACAAGGCCTTGTTGTAAAAGCAGCTGCTGAATTAGCGACCAATGGGGCTTCAAAGGAAGAAGTCGTAAACCTTGCTAATTTTTATAGCTCTCATATGGAGCATCTTTTCACGGTTGATGATCTTGAATATTTAGCTCGCGGAGGACGAATTAGTAAAGCTTCTGCCTTTGTCGGAGGATTATTAAATATTAAACCTCTATTAAATGTCGAAGATGGAAAGCTTATCCCTCTTGAAAAAATTCGAGGAAAAAAGAAAGTGTATAAACGAATTGTTGAGCTTATGGAAGAACGCGGAGTGGATTTTTCAAACCAGACAATTGGGATTAGCCACGGCGACGTGGAAAATGAAGCACTTGAATTACAAAAACTTTTTGAAGAAAAATTAGGGTGTAAATCTTTTTATATGAATGTGATTGGTGCTGCAATTGGTTCACATGCAGGACCAGGAACAATCGCGATTTTCTTTTTAAATGAGCTGCCAATTCGCTAATTTTACATAGTTTGAAAAACGACTGGATATCCTAATTTCGAATGGATTGAAGGGAGTGTACATGTATGCCAAAAACTAGTGATAATGATAAAAAAGCCCAAGACAACAATGCGTTACGCCATGAAAAAAATATGATGAGAGAAAAAAATCGTCAGGCAGGCAAACATCAATATTCAAAGAAAACAGATCATTTATAATGCAAAACGCATCGGTCATTACAACCAATGCGTTTTTCGTTCCTACTCTTTTTTGAAATAGGTCCAGCCGTCTTCTTGGTATACTTTTCCTTCTTTCATTAGCTTACCAAGTGCACGTTTAAAGGCTGCTTTACTCATATCAAATCTGCCAGAAATATCATCTGGAGAGCTTTTATCCCAATATGGCATTGCTCCCCCACGGCTCTCCATATACTGATAAATTTTATCAGCATCGTCACCCATAATTTCATGACCTCTCCCTAGCAAGGATACATTTACGGTACCATCTTCCTTAACATCAATAATTCGACCTTGTACCTTTTCCCCCATTCTCGGTTCTCTTGTCCGTTGACTTTCATGAATAAAGCCAAGAAACCCTTCCTCTGAAATCATAAAGGAACCGACCATGAGTAAACGATATACGTTTCCTGTAATATTTTTATTAAAATCTTTTCTTGTTGCTGGCTTTGATATCGTACGAATAACATCTTCCGTTGCCGGCTTTCCAAAGAGTCTACCATTTTTGTCTGTTCGTAGGGTTACATATAGTTTGTCACCTGGTTTTGGCCAGAGGTCCCAAACTTCATGCAAATCATCCTTTGAAACAAGGATATCCTTATTTATCCCGATATTGACGAAGGCTCCAAGCTCATGCTTGATTTCAACTACTTCAACCCAATCATACGAACCAATTTGAACAGTCGGAATTTTCATGGAAGCTGCTAGTCTCCCCTGATGGTCTTGAAAAAGAAAGACCGTTACGTCTTCATCTGGGTCAAACCCGTCTATTATTTCATTTGTATGTAGTAAAACATCTTCTTCACCGTTTGTTAAAAAATAGCCAAATTGGGCATCTCTATCAACACGTAATGTAACTACCGTACCTGGTTCTAATGCATTCATTTATTAAACCTCTTTCTTCTGTACTTTCTTTATCATTACATAGTATAGACGTTTAAGACCACAATTTACTAGTATAGTTTTGGAAAAAGTTGTTCAAATTGCTAAGATTGTCTATAATCAAGGCAAATATACTTTTTTTTGGAGGTTGGCAATGGCAAAGGATAGCTCATTCGATATTGTGTCAAAGGTGGATTTACCAGAAGTAACGAATGCAATTAGTATTGCAAAAAAAGAGATTCAAACTCGATATGATTTCAAAGGTAGCAAAAGTGATATTACGCTTGATAAGGAAGAACTTGTCCTCGTTTCTGATGACGAGTATAAGCTTGAACAATTGAAGGATGTCCTGATTAGTAAAATGATTAAGCGTGGGGTTCCAACTCGTAATATTGATTACGGAAAAATCGAAAATGCATCTGGCGGTACTGTTCGTCAACGCGCGAAACTCATTCAAGGCATTGACAAGGAGAACGCGAAAAAAATAAATACAATTATTAAAAACAGCGGTCTTAAGGTGAAAAGCCAGGTTCAAGATGATCAAGTTCGTGTAACAGGTAAAAGCAGAGATGATCTTCAACAAATTATCAATGCCGTTCGTGAAGCAGATTTACCGATTGATGTACAATTTATAAATTATCGTTAAGAAGAATGCAGCGGACTATTTTGCCCGCTGCATTTTTTCTATTCAAAAATATAGCTTAGCACATCTAAAGCTTGATCAACCGTTTCGACGGTTACATTTGCTTTATTTGATAATTCCTTTAACGGATGAATGAGTGAGGTTGGTCTTACAATGATTGTGGGCTTATTCATCGTAATCGCAGCACTCGCGTCCATTGCTGTATTCCATTGTTTATATTTTTCCCCAAATAGCGCGATAACAACATCTGATTTTTGCATCAGTACCTGTGTTCTGAAATTATTAATGTCTGATGCGGCATCATCTTTATAAAAATTTCCAGGTTGTTCACCTAAAATTTGTTCGCCAATGTTATCTGATTTGTCATGGTTTGTTTGCGGTCCAACAAAGTGGAACGGGAGATTCTTTGCCTCTGCCTTTTCCTTAATTTCTTCTCGCCAATTGTCATGTATTTGTCCAGCTAAATATACTGTTAACTGCATTTTTCACCCTCCTATTGCCTATTTCTATTATCGTAACATATATGGATGCTTATTTTACAAATTTATACATGATGATTTCATCTTCATAGTGGGAATCACAAAATTTTACAAACCTCTTTTCTTACTAGTCTTATATTTATCTCCATGGAATCCTCCCACTTTATTTATTTTCTAATATTTATTTCTTTAAATGTGGAAGAATTCCTTCTTTTAGTGGCAGTTTTGGTACAAGGTCTTCTAATTTACGTTAAACGTTGCGAAGACGATCTGACCTTTTGAAAAATAAGAAAAAAATGCACCGTAACCCTTTTATCGCAAGGCTTTTGGATGATTGTGGAAAAAGCCATATCATAAACACCTTTTATATCAAGACTTTTGGTGCAATATGGAAAAAACCATTACATAAACACCATTTATATCAAGATTTTTGGAATATAGTGGAAATATCAATAGCATAAATATCATTTATATCAAGACTTTTGACACAATATGAAAAAACTCATATCATAAACACCTTTTATCACACGAATTCAGGAAAATTACAGTAAAACCATCACTAAATTTACAAATAACATCATTCATTAATAACCCTAGATAAACAAAAGAAGACTCTCCCACTCAAGGACAGTCTCCTGCATATAAACTCAGTAAAACCCAACAACCTTCAATATAAAAACACCGACGATCGATACTATGCTACCAGTTAATAGTACAATTAGAAGTGTTTTAATTTTCCTTGTATCTATCCAAACGGCCACCCCAACCACAATCGTAAACAAAAATCCAAAAAAGAGCGATGCAAACGGATTAGTTGGGGTTATCCAATCATTGACACTTAAGAAGTCCATTTACGCCAACTCCTTTTTCTATGATTGTATTGCCGGAGTACTTAAGAAAACTGTCAGTCCAGCCACAATGGCTAATACCACACCTACTGGACTATACGACGATAAATAAATACCTAATGGAAAAACTACTGCCCCAAGGACAAATAATACCTTCGCGATTTTCACAATTTCACCTCTTCTACCTCAATACAGACTCTTTCACTCTATCAACGATCCAACGATTTCGAATCCTTTTCCCCCAACCTTCCCCATTTTCTTTTAGAGACTGAACTCTCCAGTACATTGGGGGGTGCGGCATAAATTGAAATTCAATAAACCTCCATATTAACGAATCCCGCTCAATTGATGACTTTTCCTTCTCTTTTTCGTCTTTAATAACCGTGCTATATGAAAGTGATTTATTAATCGCCGCATCCTGTTTCTCTGATAAAGCGATTAAACTATTTGACATTTGCTCACTCCCACCTCTAAGAAGAGATGCGCCTAGATGATCCGCACGAACCTCCATCCATTGTGAACAAAAAGATTGAAAAACAGAGAAAAACATCATTAAGAAAAAGACTACTAAAAAGATTGATACTTTATGATCCTCAATATTCGTTATATTTTCTTGAATCAATAAGACAAATGCAATTAGAATCATGAGATAACCTAATTTCCAAATCTGTCCCCACAGCACATCTCTCTTTTTCACATGAATGGCTTCATGAGCAAGGATTCCCTCTATCGCTTCAGTCGGTAACTTTAAGGTAGCAGTAGTTAGAGTCACCATTGATTTACCAATATTCATACCTGTTGCAAGGCCATTATAGTCCGTACTTTCCGTTTCATACACACGAACATTCGGTATACCGGCCCTTTCAAAAATCCGTTGGGATAACTGGATTAATTGAGGATTTACCGTTTCCTTTGCATCCATTGCTACTTTTAAAACCCTGTCAGAAATATAGAGATTAAAAGCCCAGTAGGCCAATCCTACAGCAACCATGATCCAAGGTGCTACCTCAAAATAATAGAGAATTAAAAGTAAGCCCGTATAGGCAGATACACCTTTTACCGTTGATGCGAAATATAGCTTTCCAAGCATTCGCTTAATATTCTTCTGATGCCAAAACGGTAGAACCTGTTGTAGTCCCATCTCTTTTTCTTCGACCTTCATCCATTCCTCAAACGTTTTTTTCCATTTTTCCGATTCTTGAATTGTCATATAAATCGTCTCGCCTGGTACAGTTAGTTTTATTACCTTTTGAAAGCTTGTTGTAAAATCTGCGTTTGACGAAAACATCGTCAATAGTGGGTGAAGTTTTAACAGGTCTACATTTGTTTCTAGTTTCACTTCTTCCAAATCTTCAATTGGAATTTTTCGAGATTCAAAGCGAGATGTAAGATATAAATACTTTTCATCATTGTCATAAAATACCTTTACTGTAGTATAAATACCAATTCGCTTTATTACTTCTGTTGCTGTGCTAACAAGTCCAAAGACAATCATATATTTTAAAAGGCTATACTCTGGACCAAAAATGTAAAACAGGATTGCACCCATCAAAACAATTCCAGTTATGAACAAATCAGATACAATCCGTTTCAAATCACGCTCTAAAGGGATTTTTTCTACTTTTATTTGATGTAATTCCTTTTCAATCTCGATTCGTTTTTCGTTGCCGGTAGTTAAAGAGATTGCAAGGAAATATCCACTTGAGATAAACGCTACATAGATAAAGCCATCCATAAATGGAAGTTGGTAAAACACAAATCCGACTGCAAGTAGGCCAAGGATGATTTCAATCGTGTTTCCTACTTTTTTACTAATCTTCTCAACGATTAACCCTATTAATTGAATCACTGCGCCAACTAAAATATACAATACGATTTCATACCAATTTGGTAGCAAAGCTCCCACCTACATTTCATTGTTCAGTATCATATTCTCCGTCATTTTAAGAACTGCTTCCATTTCAAGAGCTGGTTTCTGAATAATGATCGTATAACGCAGACCATTCTCATCCCAACTTAAAGCATTAATAAAATCATCATAGTCTGCATGTTGACCACGAACTTCCCATTCTCCAGGTTTAATTTCCGTTCCAGCATCTTCTGGAGTTGGAAAAATTGAAACTGATACAGAGGGAATCCCCTCATGAGCATAATAAACAGTAATTTCTGGACGATTGACTATCCCTTGAAGATTGACAATTTCAACATTCTCGACAGTCATGTCTTCTCCTGAGAAAACAAGGAATGGTTGTTTTAATTCGGTTTGGGCATCTTCAAGTGACCCAAAGTTTGGCTCAAGATTTGATTCAATTGGGGTGACCGTCACATTTTCTGGTATATCTAAAGTGAAGGTATCTTCCGTAAAATCTGGTGAAAAGTCGAGCAACTTGTATTCAAACTCAGATCTCGTTTCTTCCACAACAGAGATTGATTTCACGACAAACCATGTTTTTTGATCGATCCAAAGCTCAACTTCCCCAAATAAATTAGAATTTGTATTTGGCGTTGCCTTTATATGATAAACATTTAAATCCAATATTTTTTCTTCACCAATAATTTCATAGTCATGTGTTTTTTTTATAGCTTCCAGCATTGTTATGAGTTGTTCTTTAGGTGAGGCATCTAATAACGGCATACCCTCCTCTACTAAGTCAATACTAAATGCCGTTTCACTTCCCGTTTCATAGGAAATCACTTGTTTTCCGTCGTTTAACACAGATGATTCAAGACCATTTGTATCTCCTGTTGTAATGATTTTTCGTTTACCGTCTTCTGCTGCGTATTCCTTAAAACTCGCATTTTCAGTGACCTCTCCAGCTGTCGTAAGCTTTATGACACCCTCACCGTAATAAGATAGTTTACTTTCTTTTGCTGATAAGACTTTTGTTACAATTTCTTCAGACGACACAGCCATATCCCCCTTACAGGCTGATAACAAACCAGTTAGTAAAATAGCAATTAGTAAGACTATTTTTTTCTTCATTTTTATTCCCTTCCTTCCTTAATCCAGCAAGCAAGTAATGTTCCTTCTTTCTCCGCTGACCAGATTCCAATTTTCCCATTTTGTTGTTCCATTAACATTTTTGAAATACTTAGTCCAAGCCCAGAACTACCACCATTATTTCTAGCACCTTCTGCCTGATAAAAGGGTTGAAAGACATTGTCCAGTTGTTCTTTTGGGATTCCTTTTCCTGCGTTTTGAATCAAGATAACTGTGCCATTCTTTCTCCAAACCTCAAGGTCATCACGAAATTCGTTAAACACCCAGTCCGGTAATTGGGTATCACTTGAAATGGCAGCAAGCCAAATCTGATTCCCTTTTTCCGTATGTCGAATAGCATTACCCATAATGTTATCTACAACCCTCACCATTTGCTTTGGATCCAACTCATAGATTTCTTTTACAGATTGAGTAACAACTAGCGAAATCCCTTTTCGACTACAAGGTTCGTCATATCCAGATAACAGCATGTCAAAATACTCTTCCCCATCAACCTCCACAAGCTCACCCAGTTGTTTAGAGGATTGTAATGCGGTATACATGGTCAAATCATCAAGCATTCGTTTCATGTATTCGAGCTTCTCAAATAAAATTTCCTTATACTCGAGCCTTTCTTGTTCTGAAAGAGTTTCGTCATTTTGCAAGGCTTCCGTATAAGCACGTATAACCGTTAACGGTGTTTTTAAATCATGTGATAAGGAGGCCACAATAAACTCTTTTTCCTTTTGTTGTTTAGCAAGTGCCTCTTGGGTTTGTTCAATCTGCGCTTTCATTTTCCAAAAATGTTTGATTAAATCCCCTATTTCATCATTTGATTCTTTTGTTTGATTTGATAGCTTCTCTCCATTAGCAAAAGCTGTCATTTGCGTCTGCAAATAGCTTAATGGTCGATTCAATTTTCGGTTCAATAGAATCACTACAATGATATAGAGTAGGATAATAAAAATACTGAAGGACACCCCTAAAAGTATGTAGTGATTCGTTACCCCTTCAATCCAATCTTCTCTCGCAAATGAAATTTCAAAAATCCCAACAACATCACCGTCACCAACGACTGGCTTTTTTAATGTATAGGTACGTGAATTTTTTTGAAGTTCATTCAGATTTTTGTATACTTGTTCAATATTTATCGTTGAAAATCCATATGAACCTACACTAGGCAAACTAGAAAATACAACTACACCATCTGATCGATATAATGTTATTTTGATAGATTCGTTAGTTAGTGCTTGAACTGACTCAAACTGTTCTTTTGGTTGTAGTTGATATAATTTAGGATTTAAAAGATGTGACTCAATCTCCTCCATTTTAGTGGTCATCTCAACGTACTCAACAAATGCTTGCTTTTCATCGAGATTGCTTAAACTTACATATAGGATGTAAAGTGCCACAACTGGGAGCAGCATCACGATAAAAAAACTGACCATTAACCATTGTTTAATTTTCATACGCTTTGCTCTCCTATAAAACGATAACCAACACCCCAAACCGTTTGAATAAACTTTGCAGAGCGCGTATCATCACCTAGCTTTGACCGAAGACTTTTAATGTGAACAGTGACTGTATTGTTTCCGTCGACATCTTCTTGTTGCCAAATATGCTCGTAGATTTCTTTTTTCGAAAATGTTTGCAATGGGTTTTTTGCTAACAAAAACAATAACTCTCTTTCTTTGGAGCTCATTTGAACTACGTTGCCGTTTAAAAAAATAAGGTCATTCGTAAAATCGATGGTAAGCCCATGTAAATAATTGATGCGATTTTCATTTGATGTCGTTTTGTTATATCTTCTGAATCTTCTTAAATGAGAGCTAATTCTCGCACTTAGTTCCTCAAGACTAAATGGTTTCGTGATATAATCATCTGCTCCAAGATTCAATCCTTTGATCTTGCTTTCATCCTCATTTCGTGCACTTAAAATGAGGAGAGGAATTTCACTTTCCAATCGAATGGTTTTACATAATGTAAATCCATCCATTTCAGGAAGCATTAAATCAATTAAGGCAAGGTCATATTGGTCCTCTTTAAAATCCTCCCAGCCTTCTGTACCCGTAGAAGCCCATGTCACGGAATAACCTTCCTTCCGTAAATGATCACAAACAATACGGGCGATTTCCTTATCATCTTCCACAAGTAGAATTTTTTCAGGTCTTTCCATGGATAACCCCTCTTTCTATCTATTTTCATTATAAAGGAAGTTTTGGTGTGCACATGGAATTTTTATTTTTACTTAATAATTAACTCAAAAAGGTATATTCAGACCTCTTTTATTAAAAAGTAAGTAAGGTACATCAATACATAAAAGAGGTGTTAGTTTTGTCTAATAATCAAGGGAAAAATATTTTGCCACCACAACATCAAACTCACCAACCTGGAACCGAGACGGAAATGGTGCCAAAACCAGTCTCCGAAGATCATTCCTACCAGGGTAGTTATAAGTTGAAAAATAAGGTTGCCATTATTACTGGTGGGGATAGTGGAATTGGAAAGGCAGTCGCGATACATTACGCGAAAGAAGGCGCCAATGTTGTCATTGTTTATTTGGAAGAGCATGAGGATGCTAAGGAAACAAAGCGACAGATTGAAGAAGAAGGTCAAAAATGCTTACTTCTATCCGGAGATATCGGAAATGAAGAGTTCTGTAAAGAGATTGTGAAGAAAACAATTGATACATTTGGACAACTAGATATTTTAGTCAATAATGCAGCTGAGCAGCATCCACAAAAAAGTATCTCTAACATAACAGCTGAGCAGCTTGAAAAAACATTTCGAACCAATATATTTTCATATTTTTATTTAACGAAGGCCGCTCTCCCCCATTTAAAAAAGGGAAGTTCCATCATTAATACAGCGTCTGTTACAGCATATAAAGGTAATGAGCAACTTCTCGATTATTCAGCAACAAAAGGAGCCGTTGTTTCATTTACAAGGTCCCTTTCTATGCAAGTAATTGGAAATGGCATTCGTGTAAATGGAGTGGCTCCAGGTCCAATTTGGACACCACTTATTCCATCAACCTTTACAAGTGACCAAGTTGCCAAATTTGGCTCGACAACCCCCATGAAACGACCAGGACAGCCCGAAGAGGTCGCACCATGCTATGTTTTCCTTGCAAGTGACGACTCCTCTTATATGTCTGGCCAAATCCTCCACGTTAACGGTGGAGAAATCGTAAATGGGTAAAGAAATAGCATCATCCATGCAGGATGATGCTTTACTTTTACTCTGGTTTTGAATTACCATGTCTTTTTTTATTCAAATAAATGAAACCAATCATTAATACAGGTACAATAAATACGGCAACGAATAAGGCATAATTAATGTTTGTAGTGTCTCGTACAACAAACACTTCCGAGATATCACGATTTACAACAAGATGAAATTCATCGTCAGTTGCGCGAACAAGGTCCTCCGTAATTAGTCCAGTTAGTTCCTTATCCTCTCCAACCTGGTCAGTCGTTAAGGTAAAGCTCTGTGTTTTCGTTGTATTATTAATTGCCACAAAAGCTGTTTCCCCTTCATATTCTCGCTTAAAAACAAGTAAACCTGCATCATTTTTGACTAATTCAATTGAACCTTTTGTTAGAGCAGGTACACCTGACCTAATTTTAGAGAGCAATGTAATATAATCAACTAGCTCTTTGTCTGTTCGAAAGTCCATTAAACCGAGGTTGTCCGGTGGCTCAGTTCCATTTAAGGCAATTTCCGTTCCATAGAAAATGGTTGGAATTCCAGGTGTAGTATACAAATACGTTAACGCCGACTTAAGGCGTGGTGCAGGATGTTCATTAGCTTCTGTAGCAAGATAGGTGAAACGAACCGTATTTGGATTATCGAAAAAATTAATTAAGGAATTCGGATTTTCAAACTCCTTAGCTTGTTCCCATGTTTTTTCAACATCTTTAAATGGTTGATCTGGAACACTAAAACTAGTGATTCCTTCATAAGGAATCATATTAAAAACGGAATCAAGTCCCTTAGTTTCAACCTCACCAAGGTTTTCTACCCCTACAGGTTGTCCAACCAAGCGAAAATTGGCTTTTACCGCTTTTAGATCCGTTGATAATGTCGTGATAAAATTAGCTGGTACACCATCAACAAGGTCAAGTTTATATCCATCAATGTCTGCCTTTTGTACCCACGACTTCGCATCCTCAATAAATTCATCATTTAAAGTACCATCATTTGATCTGATGCCTAAGTCAAGAATAATTTTTATTCCCTTGTCATGCGCCGCTTTCACGAGCTGTTTTAAATCATCAGATGTTCCATAATGCTTATTGATGACACTTCTATCCTTTACCACATATGGATAAAATGTATCGGTTTCATTTTCAAATATAGGTGATAATAAAATCGTCGTAAACCCCATATCCTTCACATAATCAAGCCGACTAATCACTCCTTGGAGGTCTCCCCCATGATAGGATGAAGGGTTCGATAGGTCCACTGCTGAATCATTTGCGCTGTCTGCATTATTAAAACGGTCAACCACTATGTAATAAATGCTTTCTTCCGCTATTGTTTGTTTGTCCGCAGCAAAAGCTGGAAGGGCCGACAGCAGTAATAACGGAATCAGTATAGCCAGCATATATATCTTTTTCTTCATCACGTAACTCCAATCCTCATAGTAATCTCACTCTTTAAAGTAACCTTATCCCTTCTTAAAAGTCAAATAGTACAAGAGTTTGTTCATATTTTGTACATATTTATAACGTTTTCTTTTTCGTGTAAAATGGCTATTCTTTCTTACCACATTCTGTGATAAACTAATATAGTTTTTCATTACGGAATTAGAGGGGTTGACAGCTTGGAAACTTCTATAAATACAAAAAAATTAACATTATTTGCGCTCACATGGCCCATTTTTATTGAATTGCTTTTACATATGCTAATGGGGAATGCAGATACCTTAATGCTGAGTATGTACTCCGATAATTCAGTTGCAGCAGTCGGGGTCTCAAACCAAATCTTATCATTAATTATCGTCATGTTTGGATTCATCGCAACCGGTACAGCCGTTCTTGTGGCCCAGCATTTTGGTGCTAATAATGAAAAAAACGCTGCTGAAGTTGCGGTCGTTTCTATTTTTGCCAACCTTGTGTTTGGTCTTATTTTAAGTCTTATTGTTTTTGTTTGGAGCAAGGATCTCCTGCTTTTAATGGATTTGCCAACTGAATTATTAGACGAAGCGGATAGTTACCTGAGAATCGTAGGTTTATTCTCGTTTCTCCAAGCACTGATCATGACAATTGGGGCGGTCATCCGAAGCTATGGTTTTACTCGGGATACGATGTACGTCACAATCGGTATGAACATCCTGAATGTCATAGGAAATTATATTTTTATCTTTGGTCCGTTTGGTTTGCCAGTTCTCGGTGTTGAAGGAGTTGCGATATCTACCTCTTTTAGTAGATTAATAGGCTTACTGGTTATCACCTATCTATTAATAAAACGAGTAAAACATGGTCTCCATTTTAAAAAGATTTTTCGTTTACCAAGAGTTCATCTTCAAAATCTACTTAAAATTGGGATACCTTCTGCTGGGGAACAGCTTTCTTACAACTCTTCCCAGATGATCATCACGTATTTTATTACAATCATGGGAACTCAGGCACTTACGACAAAGGTGTATGCACAAAATTTAATGATGTTCATCTTCCTTTTTAGTATTGCTATTAGTCAAGGAACACAAATCTTAATTGGGCAAATGATTGGAGCCCGTCAAATAAATGATGCTTATAAAAGAGCATTAAAAAGTTTAAAGCTCGCCATATTGATATCAGCAGCAATGGCTATTGTTTTTTCTTTCTTTAAGGAACCCTTATTATCCATCTTTACAGATAATAAAGACATCATTAAAACAGGTGGTGTCCTTATCCTTTTAACCATCATTCTTGAACCAGGAAGAGCTTTTAATCTTGTCCTTATCAATGCATTAAGAGCCGCTGGGGATGTAAAACTGCCAGTATACATGGGAATCCTCTCGATGTGGGGAATTTGTGTGCCAATTGCATATGTACTTGGCATTCACTTTGAACTCGGATTGGTTGGGGTTTGGATTTCTTTTATTGTCGATGAATGGGTCCGTGGCATTGTCATGCTGTGGCGATGGCGTTCACGGGCATGGGAGAAAAAATCATTTATTGCACCAGTTGATAATGTAGACATAACAGCCTGAAAAAGTTAAGGCTGTTTTTTCGTTTTCACTATTTTTCCTAAAATCAGGGTAAAATCTCACTAAAAAGTCTTTGTTATAAAATTCCCTACTTTTGTCTAAAAAAGAGGATACAAACTACTTTCAAATATACAGCTATGGATGGAGGATTTGCTTTGGATTTACAACAACGTCTCGGCAGCATAACTGAACAAAAACGTTCTTTTATAACAGGTACGACAGAATGCATAAATGACCAATGGATTTTCTTCGAAGCCGAAACAGACGAGGCTTCAATGCTTGAAGAAATGCTTGGGAAGGAAGTAGAAGTTTTCACTCTAAATAAATGGGAAAAAGGCATTTTTGTGGATGATGGTTTAATCCAGATGAATGGATATTTTTATAAACTCGATAATGGAGATTGCCTCCGTTTTCGAAAGAAATTAACCTTGGCGTATAAGGAATGGCTAGAAGGTTTTACCGAGGACCAATTTATTCGTTTTACATCAACTTTAAATAAACTTTCGTTTTCATTATATGATTGTATCCATTGTCATAATCAATTAATGTTTCAAGAAGAGAATGGTGAAAATGAAGGTGTCAATTTTATCCTATTTGATAATACGGAATTGCTTTTGTCTGTTCACCATCATTTTTCTCGTGGAAAACTAAAGAAGGATCGATTTGAATTTACACTAGCCAATGGAAAAAGAGCAATTCTTTCAACCTTATGTAAATAAAACTGGGGGCGTTCCCACGTGAACAGCCCCCACCCTTACAATGCTTTAAGTTTTGCTAATCCTTTTTCAAACTCTTCACTTTTCATCGGTCGATTAATGTAGAAACCTTGAGCATAATGGCATTGTAGCTCCTTAAGTAATTCAATTTGCTCATCTGTTTCAACTCCTTCTGCTACCACCTTCACAGCAAGTCCATGCCCCATCGTAATGATCGCCTTCACAATCGCGATATCAGTAGTATTAACCTTGAGATTATTAATAAATGACCGGTCAATTTTTAAGGTATTGATTGGCAAATCCTTTAGATAACTTAATGATGAATAACCTGTACCAAAGTCATCAATTGATACCTTAACACCAAGCTTTTGCAGTTCCTTCATAACAATGACACTATGGGTAATGTTTCTTAGCATCACGCCTTCGGTAAGCTCGAGCGTTAAATATTGCGGAAGAAGTCCAGTTTCGTCTAAAACCTCTTTGACCACATCAATAAAGCTAATTTGCTGGAACTGGTCTGCTGATACATTAACCGAAATTGTTAAATAATCATAGCCCATATCATGCCATTTCTTATTCTCTTGACAAGCCTTTTTTAAGACCCATTTGCCTATCTCATGAATAAGCCCCGTTTCCTCTGCAAGAGGTATAAACTCACCAGGTGATACGAGTCCAAGCTTTGGATGGTCCCATCTAATTAATGCTTCACTGCCATATACTTCTCCAGACGCTAAATCAATCAACGGTTGGAAGCATATGTGAAACTCATTTTTCTCAAGAGCTTTTCGTAAATAGCCCTCAAGCTCAAGCTTATATAACACTTGCTGATTCATTTCTGTTGAGTAGAATTTCATTTTGTTGCCACCCTGCTGTTTTGCAAGGTTCATAGCTGTATCGGCATGCTTAAATAATAACTCCGTCGTAATCCCATCATTAGGATAGAAACTAACTCCGATACTTCCGGTTAAAAAAAACTCACGTGCTCCATACATAATTGGTTTAGTAATGCCATGCAATAATGTCTGTCCAAGGTCAGCAATCTTTTCAACTTCAACTTCCTCGGTTATAAGGATTGTAAATTTATCGCCACTAAATCTTGCAAGAAAACTCTTTTTTGGGAGTAGTCCTTGAAATCGTTTGGCAAGTTGCTTTAGAATAATATCTCCCGCATAATGACCAACTGTATCATTAATCACTTTAAATCGGTCAAGGTCAATAAATAACACAGCTAATTTATGTTTCTTCTTTTTCTTTGAAAATCGCTTAACAAAGTCCTCTACTTGATTTGTAAAATGCAAACGATTCGGCAAACCAGTTTCTGCATCATAATAGGCTAAGTTCGCAACTTTATCCTTAGCTTTTTTTTCATAAAATGCCTCTATTTTTTTATTTTTGTCGATAATAAGTTGGTGTTGCTCTATTAGTTCAATAGTATCTAGCAACTGTTTATAAATAAAGCTGTTCGTTCTCAAAACGAGATTCACCACTCTTTTTTTCACTCATGAAGTATGTATCTATTCATAAAGATAGCATAATTTCTTGTCGAAAAACACAGAAAAAAGAGAAAAAGCCACCTTAAATGGTAGCTTTTTCACAAAACGTTTAGAATCTCCATATACCTAACGGAAGTTTCATTCCTAATCCAATTGTTAAGATTAGCACAACTATAAACAATCCCCAGAATAATCCAGTTGGTTTTTGTTTACTAGAACGTGCCAAAATCATTTCCATGAATCCGATTGTTAGTACCCCTAGTATTGCTTTACCTATGTATTCACCGTCAATCTCTACTCCACCAAATAAAAGTAGCAGACCTGTCGCTAAAATGAATAGATAAAATAAGCGCAAGATCATTTTAACAATTTTTTGGGATTTTTCTTTGCCGGCCTTGTTTAGGATTGTTGCTGCTATAACAAATAGAATAATAGCAACTGCCCAAGAAGTAATATGTGCATGAGTATTGTATGTCATGTACTACTTCCTCCTTTTTTCTTTTTCATTCATGGATAATCATAGCATGTTTATGAAGAAAATAAAAAGATTCAATCAACCCTTTTTCACTATTCGCATAGTAAATATGTCGTTTTTGTGACGTGTTGTCCTTCAATGGCTAGCTCCAGGCGCCATCGGCTCTCTGGTCTAAGCCAATCGCTTCGGAAGGTAAAAAGCACCTTCTGTCAGCGCTCGTCTTATGCTTGTACTTGCACAGGGAGTGCTGACATCGACGTTTGCCACAGGACGTGGCAGTAGTTAGTCGATGTTCCACTTCAGGCGCCTTGTGCTTTTCTTTTTTATTCCTCAATTTTATTTCTCAACGTACCTAGACCATCAATGGTAATTTCGATCTCGTCTCCAGCCTTTAGAAAGCGTGGTGGATTAAAACCTTTTCCTACTCCCGCTGGAGTACCTGTTGCGATAACATCACCTGGCTCCAATGTCATTCCTTGTGAGATCACTGAAATAACTTTTTCAATTGGGAATATAAATTGGCTTGTGTTACCTGCCTGGCGTACCTCTCCATTTACTTCGGTAGTTACGGATAAATGACTAGGATTTGGAATCAACGATTTATGCACCAACATTGGCCCCATTGGACAACTGGTATCTAAGCTTTTTCCAAGGAAAAACTGTTTGTGTCTTGATTGGATATCACGAGCAGTAATATCGTTAACGATTGTATACCCAAACACATACTCCAATGCTTCACTTTCTTTTATACCATGACCTTTTTTACCGATTACTACGGCTAATTCACCTTCGTAATCCAATTGCTCTGTAATATTTTTATGATTCATGACGAGTTCATCAGGCCCCACAACTGTCGTTGGTGCCTTTGTGAAGATCATGACATGCTCGGGGATATCCTTAGCACTTCCCATTTCAATCACATGGTCCGCATAATTTTTACCAACACAAAAAATATTCTTACTAGGTTTTGGAATTGGTGCCTTCAATGTAACATTCTTGATCGGAAATATGCCGTCTGCATCAGGATGTTGCAGAGTCCACTCCTTAATATGAGACACCCTCTCGAGAAACACTTCACCTTGTGAAATAGCCTCAATCATTGTTTTTGGAATAATGGATGAACTGTTCATTTGTGCTTCAACAACTTGTAGATCGAGTACTTGATCAAGGCTTTCGTTTACCATCCCAATAAATTGTTTTCCATTCTTTTCAGCCGTTACAAACCTCATTATCATCACCTCTTATTTAATCCTTTACTTAATTCTACCTAAGCTATCCTTTTTCCTCTTTTGAGATTTTGTCAAACTTTGTATTATTTTGTAACATTATAAGAGGTTTTAGCGAACCTGTTTTATTCTCTGTAAAGGCAGGTATAATAGTAGTACAAGCCTTGTATATACTACTTTAGTCTAATGAATTGTAAAGAAAATGGACTAAAAAAATGGAGAAATGAAAATGTTCATGTTGAAAATTGCCATTGAATTAAAGCGCCGTAAAATGACTGTTTTAGCTGATCGGCATGGCTTTACTGCTAGGGAGACAGTAAAGTGTAGTCAAGAGTTAGACCAATTATTGAATATTTATCAAAAAACCAAACAGAAAAAATTAAAAATGGTGAACTAAAAAAGACTATTCGCATTATCCGCGAATAGCCTTTTTTCTTATTTCCACCTTTTGGGCATATGTTAATGTTCTCCAAATCCATTCGAAAGGACCAAACCTGAATTTTTTTAACCATAGATAACTTAACAGGATTTGGATAATGAAAATAACAATCGTGAGAAGGAACCCCGTATACAGCTCCACTTGTCCATACAATCCAAAACCATAGCCGTAAAACAAGAACGTACATACAATCGATTGGAATAAATAATTACTCAGAGAAACTCGTCCAACAAAAGCAAGCGGTGAGAGCAGTCTCTTCCAAACTGGTATTCTCATTAACAGGACAATCGATGTTGCATATAATACAGCAGTGCTCGGACCACCTATCGTATCCTGCAAATAGTCGGTTGCCGCATTTTTAGACGTATAGTATGGCAGCAATTTCATGGGAATCCCGATTACTAGTGAAATCAGCCATAAGATCTTTACTTTCTTTATATCCTCATCACGGCCTTCCAGCCACTTTTTCTTTGCGATAAAAGCTCCGAGAAGAAACATCGGTAGCAATGTAATAATATATGCAAAGATGCTGCCTACATTATTTACATAGTACCAATCTTGGAATCTTTGAATTGTAATTTCCCAAAATCCGCCTGAAGCATAAATTTCTGCAGATTTTTGAGCAAGTTGTTCATTAAACATAATGGCACCTAATTCTGGTTCGAACATAACGGCTAGAAGCATCATACCGCCAAGAAATAGATTGGGTATGAAAATAAGCACTAAAGCCCAAATAAGTAACGTGATTGGTTTTGCCTTATGAAACAATAGAAAAATTGCCCCAACAAACGCATATGTAATTAAAATATCTCCATGCCATACAAAAAAAGCGTGTAAACATCCAAACAGTAAAAGTACCATTAATCTTCTTGTGATCAATGGATAAAAAGAATAACCTTTAGCAAGTGCTCTTTCCTTAAATAGAATCATGCCAAACCCGAAAAGAAACGAAAACAGGGTATAAAAGCTTGCTTGTGCAAAAATGTCAACGAAGCTATTTGTCCATTGATTCAATTCCCCACCCCACCAGTCTTTAGGGTTTAAATACAATACTGGTGAAAAAAACGAAGGCATATTCACGAAAAAAATACCGAATATCGCTAGCCCCCTTATAACATCGAGAGTCTGAATTCGCTCCGCTCCCATTACTGGTGTTAATCGTTCATTGTTCATTCATCTAACTCCTTTAATTTTCCTATATTTGATTATAAGAGATGGATCTAGAAATCTCTAGAATAAGATTCCAAAAGTAGAATTAACACGTCATTCCTTTATCCTCGAAATCACACCTTCTGGGTGTTTATCATAGAATATCGTAATCGCATCTACATGTAGCAACTTTCTATTTCGTATATTTTTTAATTTGATTTTTAAAAGGGTGTTCAATATGCCAGCAATTGTTGGAGCAATAAAAATAAATAGCATTGGGAATAGCAGTGTAATGAATGTAGGGGATGTTTTTCAAATTGCACCTGTTACTACTGCCAAAACATTCGCTGGAGCTGGCTCTTTTAATACCGGGAATGGAACTCGAATCTTTAATAATCAGAGTGTAACCAACTCATATGATGTCGATACAATCGATAGTGTCAATGTCGGAAACGCCTAAAGGGGGTATACGCAAATGAATTTTTATATAAATCAAAGTATTTGTATACAAACGCTAAGAGTCGGAAGTGTTGCAAATTCATCTGTCTTACAAATTGGAAGTGCGGGAATTATTCGGCCATCTGCACATTTGTATAATACAGGTGGTTTTACTGAACCAGCTCCACAAATTACAAAACAAAATATGTTAGAAGCACCAGCTGTCCCTTTAGCCGGCGCATCAGGAGCAGGAGGAGGAGTAGGCGCTGTAGTCGGTGCAACAGGTGTAAGATAATGGGCATTCACCCAATCGTTCTTATCTGCATAGAGTAATCTATAACAGAGTTTTAGAAAGGGTGAATGCTATGTATCCTTATTATCATTGTGTGTCCTCCTCATATATTCAGAATCTTTATCAGTATATCCAACAACAAAACCAACGGATTAATCAATTAGAGCAATCACTTCAGCAACTTCAAACGGAAATAGGAGAATTAAAGAAGCAACCATCCACCCATATTGAAAGAGTTGAATATAAATTTGATCAACTGAAAGTTGAAACTCTAGAAGGAACTTTAAACATTGGTTTAAATCCATTAAATGGGGAACCAATTGAAGACTTCTCCGTAGCTCAAGGAAAAATGAACATTCCAGATATTCGGCATGTTCATAAAGAACTACTTAATGAGATACAAGATAATATAGATGAGTATTTATCAAATGAAGGTCCGGTACTTATTGAAGGAATCGCTAATCAAGAAAGAACGGCTTTAGAAGAAGGGCACTCAGGCTTTATCATTGAGGATATTCAGAAACAAATTCCTGACCGAATTGTCCATTATCTAGGTCAATATCATGAAGAGTTACAAAATCCCTCAAGAGAAGCGCAAGTGTACCAAAACATTATCAGCCATATTAAAAACGACATCAAAAATTCAGTTACTGGATATATTCAAAATTTGCCAAAAAACACGAAAAGGGAGAATGAGACGTGAACTTTACCGTTGTAAATAAGGAATTACAAGTAGGACATATTGATATTATCGGTGTTTCAACATCGGCTGTTTTTATTATTGGAGATGCACAAACCATTTCGATGGCTTCTGCATTTGACACTCCACCTGAATCTTTAATCATTGGACCATTTGTTCCGCTTGCTCCAGGGAGTTGATGTACATTGAAAAGACTATCCGTAGTAGACTATATTCGGATAAATGCCGTTCTGTTCAGTAGTATAGTGGAGGTCGGTGACACTAGAAGAATCGCTCCTTTTACGCAAGCACTTGCTTTTCAAAAAGAAGTCCCATTATTTTTTTCAAATGAAGGAAGTCTTTCTGCATTTCCTTTTTTTAAAAGGGAGCTACCAAAAGTAAAAATTGAAGATGAAATAACCATGAATACCTTCCATCAAAATCCTGTTATCAAAGTAAATACTGTTAGAATACTTGGTATTTCCTCTTCATCTGTACTCCAGATTGGATCAACTGTTGAGATAGAGTCAAAATCTAAAGTAAAACATATTCGAAAATTATTAGAGAAACAGCCCACTGAAAGATAGTTCCGAATTATGTATTTTCACATAAAGTAATAGCATGAAAATGTTTTTTTAAAGGATGACGCTATATGCCTTCTATTGTTGGACCTATAAAAATTGTTAATGTCGGAGGTGGAGTCGTTAATTTTGGTGACTCCTTCTATGTTTCACCTAAGGATACAGCGAAGACCTACTCAGGATCAGGATCATTTAATACTGGAGATTTTATTTGTACCAATAATGGATTAAACTCCACAAATACAAATGATGAAGATTTTGCAGATCAACTCTTAAAAAATAATGCATAAAAATAAAAAGGCCGAAACACGGCCTTTTTATGTATTATAAGGTTTCTAATCTAACAAGTGTACCTCTACCTGATGGTTCAGCAGGTTCAACGATTAAGCGTTTAGGCAATCTAGCCCTTAATTCCTGGACATGACTAATAACACCTACCGCTAATTGTTTTGAATGTAGTTTTTCAAGAGCTGATACAACTGTATCTAAAAGGTCTGCATCCAATGTACCAAATCCTTCGTCTAAGAAGAAGAATTGTAACGGATATTCACCCCTAAGCTGGATTTGAGCGGACAGGGATAATGCCAACGCCAATGATGTTAAGAAGGTTTCTCCACCGGATAGCGTTGTAACAGGACGTCTAACCCCACCATTTGCATCATCTCTCATAATAAATCCACCCTGTGAATCCACCTCTACAGCGTAGCGCTGTCTCGTAAGAATGCCAAGTCGCTCTGTTGCGTCAAGACTTACTTGAACAAGCTGTTCCTCTGCAATAAACTCTACGAAACTATTCCCTTTAAAAACGGATTGCAGCTTGTTATATTGCTCTACCAACTGTTCAAGCTCGTTTCTTCGTTCTTCAAGCTCATTGAATCGCTCATGTTTTTCTAACAGCACCTGAAGGGCTTTTACAGCTGCTCCCTTCGCTTCAACCGCTTGATTAAGCATCTCTTTCATTTCCGTACGAACCTTTTGAATTTCGTCCCACTTTTCTTGTGTTAGCTCTTCACCTTTTAGGAGATCATTTAATTTTTGCAAATCAGTTTGTACTTGCTTGTAGTAATCCCAATAATGCTCAATTTTTGAACCAAGCTCCTCTTGCTCATGTTTTGAAAGTACCGATTCCTTTACATCGGAACTTTTTAAAAAGCTTGTTGTTTCAAATACCTCAGTCCATTTACTTGTTGCTTTTTCACTTCTACTTTTCCCGTCCTGAAATGCTTGCAAGGCAGCATGGGTTTCGTTTTCGAGTTTTTGACATTCCGCTTGGACCTTTTGCCATGCTTCGTAAGCTGTTGATTCTATGTCCTCAAGCTGCTTTATCATTTGTTCCGTTTCAACTAATAACTGCGGGATGTTATTGTCTCCGACTTCTCTTATGAGTTTTTCGCGTGCCTCAGATAAAGCTTCAAGTTTACCTTTTAATGTCGAATTGACTTCAGCAATTTGACGTTCAAGCACATTGCTTTCATGTTGATGCTTTTGCTTTTCTTGTTCTTTTTGTTCAAGTAAGGTGGTACTTTTTTCAATTTCACCAGATAGTCTTTGCGCCAATTTATCATTCTTTGAGATGTCTTCAAGCTTTGATTCAATTGATTCAAATTCAAGCTGTGGAAAGGATTGCTTCCAGTTCAAGTACTGTTCTTTCGTTTTTTCCTGTAGGTTTAAAAACCGAGCTTGAAGCTCATTAAAGGTTTTTGTATTGATTTCCTTTGTCTGTTCAAGCTGGTTCACTTGTTTTAATGATGCACGAAGGTCTTGAATGGCTTTTCTACCCATTTCTTGTAGCTTTAAATAATCCTGTTGCAATGATTTTTGTTCAACAACAAGGGCTTGAAGCTTTCCATCTACATCTTCAAACTCATCATCATTAACCGTCTTCTTCTCTTGGATAGGGGCATTCATTTCCCCAGGGTACTCCGCAATAAGTCCCCCTGAAATTTGTTCGAGCTTAAGTTTAAGTGTTGAAAATTCTTGTTTTAGCTCCCTTACAATTGTTATCTCATTGCTGAGTTTTTCGATTTGCGCTGCGATTTCATCTCCATGATCTTTAAGACTAGATACAGGATTTGGATGGTGGGTAGAACCACAAACTGGACATGGCTCCCCGGATTGAAGCTGGTCTGCAAGTTGAATAGCAAGATTCTTTTTCCGATTATCCTCTAGTTTTTGCTTAAGCATAGTAAGTTTAGCCTCAGTAAAACCAATAAGCTTTTCACTATCTCTTTCACGATCACAAACAGCTTCATATTTGGATGCATTCTTTAAAAAAAGCACTTCCATTCTATGCTTAGCCTGATTAAGCACCTCATTTTGTGAGCTCAGCATTTTGTCTACTTGTTCAAGCTGCATTTGACTATTTTCAAGCTCTTTTTTTTGCTCGTTTACACTTGTCTTAGAAAATAATATCGTCTGCTTCTGTTGATTGGCTTTCTGTAACTCGTCCCGTACTTCTGCTGTAACAGTTAATTTCGATAGCTTTTCTCTTTGCTCCTTTTGTTTCTCTGTATCTTCCGTCATGGAAGTAGTAATGGCTTCAATTTTCTTTTGTTTTTCCCGTACTAGTGATTGTAAGCTATTCAGCTTGGCTTGGAGCTCTTTAGCTTCTCCTTCTAGAACAATTGCTTTTTCCTGAACTACCTTAGCATCAGTCAGCTGTTGTTTTTTTGTTACGTAAACTGGTAATTTTTCCGTCTTTTCCTGACGGGCATGATGATAATTATTTGCCTTTGCTTCATTTTCTTGCTTTTTACTTGTTAATTGATTTTGTAAGGCTTGATAACGAATGGTTGCTTTGTCTAATGCTTCTTTTGCAGACTCGTATTCCTCTAAATATGGAAGGATAAGAGCAGCTGTTTCGGCATTCTTCACTGTTTGTTCAAGCTGAAGGATATGTGGTTTCTTTTGCTCGATTTCAACCAGTTTTTTTAATAGCTCACTCTTTTCTAATTGCCATTGCCAAATACTCTTACTTTTTTCAAAATCAGCATCAATCTTATTGACCTCGTTTTGTCGTTTTTCCAAAAGTATCTCTGTATTTTTTAATTCTTGCTCCGCGCTTTTGATTGCTTCAGTTGATGCATCACCAAGACCTGCTTGTTCAGCTGCTACTTCGTTTAACTCATTTCTTGCAGTGGTTAGCTTATTCTTTAATTTTTTATTAAGCTTGTCTCCATATTGTTCGAGATTAAATAAGCGTTGCAGCATTTGTCTGCGGTCTGCACCCTTAAGTGATAAGAACTCAGCGAACTTTCCTTGTGGTAATACGACTGCTCTAGTAAAGTCATCAATGGTTAAACCTAAGAGATCCTGAACACATTGATTGACTTCACCAATTTTATCAGCAAGAACGACCGATTTCTCACCAACTTCAATGATTCGACTTACAGATGATTTAAGCTTTAATTCATCCTGGCGTTTGAAGCTACGCTCAATCGTATAACGCTTTGCTCCTTTGGCGTTTTCAAGCTCAAATGTAAAAGAAACATGAAGCAGATTCTCTGCATGATTCAATATTCCGTGCGTATTATTGGATGCGCGTTCGACTTTCCCATATAGAGCAAGTGTCATTGCATCGAGAATGGACGATTTACCACTTCCTGTTGGTCCAAAAATCCCAAATACTCCACCTTCACAAAGGGATCCAAAATCAACCGTCTGTTTTTCGCGGAAGCTATGAAGTCCCGCTACTGTTAATGTGATTGGTTTCATGCTTCGTCACCATCCTCGTCAATATCATCAGAAATCAGCTCTAAAAATAATTTCGTAAGTTCAGGTTCTGGTTTCGCACCGCCTGTTTGTTTTTCATAAAATCGAGTAAAAAGCTCATCAATAGGTGTATTTGTATTCACTATCCGCTCTGCTCTTTCTTTTTCAAGCTCTTCAAAAACAGGTCGAATATGAATAAGACCACTATGATGCTTTCGTAATCGATGAATCTCTTCGATTGAAAGGGCATTTGTCACGTGAATTTCAAGGTCAATCCATGCATTCGCGTCCTTACCTTCGTCAAGCCATGTATAAACTTGAGCTAACCCCTCTTTCGCTTTCCATCTTACAAGCGGTTTTCCACTTGATAGAAATACCTCGGACATTTCAATTGGTTGATTAGGTTTCGCATCTAAAATCGTTACAGACTTCGCGTACCCTGCCTCAGAAAAGCTGTAGGCTAATGGAGAACCAGAATATCTCGCCATTGTTTTTCCTCTTGACACCATTTGTGGACGATGTAAATGCCCTAACGCTACGTATTGTGCGGCTTCAGGTAGACTCGTCGCAGCAACCGTGTATGCCCCACCAACCTCAATTGGTCGCTCAGAATCTGAGCTACTCCCACCTGTTACATAAATATGGCTCATTGCGATATTAATAGTTTCAGGTGTAAAAGCTTTACTCATTTCTTCAAAAATTCCTTGAATGCGTTGATCATATTTATCACGGAGCATTAATTCCTCATGTGAATCAGATAACACTTCTGCTAAACGTGACTCAGATGGATATGGTAAAGCTGCTAGCTTAAGAGTTTCATTTGTTGTAGGAACATAGATGGTCTGGACATCGATTGTTGGCAAGCCAAGTAATTGAATTCCTTGCTTTAGTGCGAGTGGTGAGGCTGCAGACAGACGGTCTGGGTTATCATGGTTTCCTGCAATTATCGATACAGGTCGTTTGCCACCATTAGCTAAACGAGCGATACTTTCATAAAATAAGCTTTCAGCTGCCGCTGGTGGATTTACTGTATCAAACGCATCTCCTGCCATTAAGACAACATCGATTTTTTCTTCTTCGACAATTTTTACAAGCTCGTCCAAAAATTGTGCTTGTTCTTCTAATCTACTTCTTCCCTCAAGGGAACGACCTAAATGCCAATCCGCAGTGTGAAGAATTCTCATTTGAAACTCCCCTTCCTTTACCGAAATCTAGTACTATTATTTTAACATAGGAGGTTGTCAGAGATTTATAATGTTAACTGGAAATTAAACGAAAAAAGTACTGCCCCTAATATGAGCAGTACTTCCCACTTAAACTTCTAACAAATGTCCACCATCGAAAAAGTATAAATATCTTTCATTTAGTGGTTTTCTCCAAATATGTTCGATTGCTTTACTGTATAATTCAAGCTGGACGCGATAGCGGTCTTCTAGTTCTGGCTTTGCATCTTCAAAGCTTCTAAACTTACCAGTAATGGTGTCCGTTTTATAATCGATCAAAACAATTCCCTTTTCATCCTCAAAGATACAGTCAATAACCCCTTGGATGAGGACATGTTCCTGTTGTTCATCAGACCAATCTGCATAGGCTTCATCTGCAGGAATGGCAACACTAAAAGGAACCTCTCGTCTTACACTTTTAGCAGCTAACATGCGCTGTGCAATCCCTGATTTAAAAAATCCGAGAATACTTGCTACATCGATAACATCTGCCTGTTCTTGCGTTAATAATTCATGATGAACCATTTTTTGAATTTGCTCGCGAAGGGCATCTTCGTTAATTGGTTCATTGAAAATAACATGCTGCATCACCATATGCATCGCGGTACCACGTTCTGCAGGTGTTAATGATTTTTGCTGCATGAACCTTGGACGGTCAGCGCTCACTGATCGGAATCGAGGAAGAAAAGCTACATCACTCTGTTCATCCCTGCTCTCTCGCTGTCTTTTTATCTCTGAGACAGACTGTTTTGAACGCTTATTTGCCGCAGATTTATAAGGGTATTGCCATGTTAATTGATGTTCAATTTGATCAGATGCATCACTACTAACCGGAATTGGCTTTCCTTCCTTTAGTGCAGCTTCCATTTGTTCATGTTTGTTTTCTTCTCCAACCTCAATTTTTTGTAACTCAACAGCTGGGATTGACCGAATCTCCCATTTTGCTGGGTGTTTTACAATGTCGGCAGGAAGCCCGTCCACTGATTCATCTCCACGTAGTAATTCAGCATCCTTATGTCTAATCAATCCGGGTCCAATCCAATCCAAATAAGATTTAGCGCCTGCTCTTGTATGGTCCGCAATCAACCATTCTTTATTTTGAAGTGTGGCCTGCCATTTACCAAGCTGCTTTTCTAAATCCTTGACAGTACCTACTAGATAAAGCTTTTCCTTTGCTCTCGTCAGTGCAACATATAATACACGCATTTCTTCAGAAATCAGTTCAAGGTGCATTTTTTTCTTAATGGCAAGCATCGGAAGAGTTGGATATGTTACCCGAAGTCTTGGATTTACATATTTCGTTCCAAATCCAAGCTCTTTGTCTAATAAATACTTTTTATTTAAATCCATCATATTAAATTGCTTTGAAAGCCCCGCAACAAACACAACTGGGAATTCAAGTCCTTTACTTTTATGAATGGTCATGAGGCGGACAACATCCTCTTGTTCCCCAAGAGCTCTTGCCGTACCTAAATCATCACCGCGATCTTGCATTCGTTCGATGAAACGCAAGAAACGGAATAAACCTCTAAAGGAAGTCGCTTCATACTGTCGAGCACGGTCATAGAGTGCACGAAGATTTGCCTGGCGTTGCTTCCCTCCTGGCATGCCCCCAACAAAATCATAAAAATAGGTCTCGCGATATAGTTGCCAAATCAAATCAGATAAGGAACCTGTTCTCGCTCGAGTGCGCCAGTTTTCAAGCTTATGATAAAATGCAGCTACCTTATTATGTGTTTCATCATCTGAAGATGCTTCCTCTAGGAATACCTTCAACGCCTCATAGTAAGGGCTATTTTTTTCATAGGTTCGAATTTTAGCCAACTCATCTGCTTCAAGTCCGACAATTGGTGACCGTAAAACAGATGCAAGCGGAATATCCTGAAATGGATTATCAATCACCTTCAACAAGGACATCATAATTGCGACTTCTGTTGCATCAAAATAGCCTGTTGAAAGATCTGCATAAATTGGAATTCCTTGCTGTTTGAACTCCTCCATAAGTTGAGGAGCCCATGGCATCGAGCGCATCAAAATGACAATATCACGATACGTAATACTTCTCATTCGATTTTCTTTACGGTCAAACACTTGGAATCCTGAAGAAACCATAATCTTGATTTGCTTGGCCATCGCTCGAGCTTCAAGCTGGGCTGTTTCTAGTTCCGCCTCATTAAAAAGGACGATGCTCTCCTCATCTTCTGAATCTTCAACTGCTTCATAGTTTTCGGCCTCTTGGCCATTTTTATCAATTAACACTAATTCTGCAGCCATTTGATCACTTTCGGGATAATCCGCTCCTAACTTTAATTCCGCATCATCGTCATATTCAATCTCACCAACAGCTTCTCCCATTATTTGTTTAAACAAGTAATTCGTTCCATCCAAGACCTCAGCACGACTACGGAAGTTCTTCGATAAATCAATTCTTAATCCTGTATTTTCCCCAGATGGAGTAAACCGTTTGTATTTACTTAAAAATAACATCGGTTCCGCAAGACGGAAGCGGTAAATCGACTGCTTCACATCTCCAACCATGAACATATTTCCGGTTGCTTCTCCATCTTTTGTTACTAGCTTTAAGATCGATTCCTGCACCATATTCGTATCCTGATATTCATCCACAAAAGCTTCTTCAAACTGAAGTCGATATTGAAGTGCTGCTTCGGATGGGACTAGCTCGTCTGACGAGCTTTCTTTACGAAGAATTTCCAAACAATAATGCTCTAAATCTGAAAAGTCAACAAGCCCTTTTTCTTCTTTTACCTTCTGGAATCTCACGCCAAATTCAATCACAAGCTGAACAAGCATTTCAATGGAAGGCTGCATTTCTTTAATATTGTCTAAATAGCTTTCCGGAGTTCGACTGAACAAGTCTTCTTTAATTTTTTCAACTAGCTTTTTCGCGTCATCTCTTAATTTTGTTACCTGGTCTTTCAAATTTTCATCATACTCATCACCCTTAACAGGCTTCGCTCTACCAAAAACAAGAGTTTGCATTTCATGGTAGAGAGCCGTCCATGAGTGATTTTTCGCATGTAAAAGTCGGTTAATTTGTTCCAAATCTGCTTCAATATTTTCTGCTCGCGGTGCTGGTCCGCCAGGCAGTCGAATTAAATCCATTGCCTGCTCTAAATTAGCTTTTGCGCCTTCAAGCTGAAGTGAAATATCGGCTAATAAATATGGAATATAGGGTGTTTGATCCAATGTCTGATCATCCACTTGGTAATCCTCGACAATTTGCTTCAACCATTCATTAGGGGTTGGATGAGCTCGTGAAAATTCATATAGTTTCCGAATCATATTTTGTAATTCAACATCAGTTCTGTCATTTGTAAAGCGGTCAACTAAATCAAAGAATGTTGTGTTTTCAAGATTACTGTAATGCTCTTCAAATAACTCTTCCATTACTTCATCACGTAAAAGTTCAGCTTCTGTAGAATCGGCAATTCGAAAGCCCGGGTCGATATCAATTAAATAATAAAATTTTCGAATGACTTCTAAACAGAAAGAGTGAATGGTAGAGATAGAAGCTCGATTAAGCAAGCTAAGTTGGCGTCTAATATGAAGTGAAGCTGGATCTTCCTTTAACGCTTTTTCCAACGCTTCTCCGATTCGATTGCGCATTTCTGCTGCAGACGCATTTGTAAACGTCACAACAAGCAAACGATCAACATCGACAGGATTATCCGATAAGATTTTTCGGATAATCCGTTCAACAAGTACTGCTGTTTTACCCGACCCAGCAGCTGCTGCAACTAAAATATCTTGCCCACTTGAGACAATGGCCTTCCACTGATCATCTGTCCATTGACTTCCTACTGGCTTTGGTATGAGATTAGTCATGAATTTTCACACCTCCATTCCGAATTTTCTCGAGGATTGCTTCTTTACTTTCATTTGCTAGAACACGATAGTTATTTTCTTCTAAGCTTTGGTCAAACTGACAAACAGATTTGAACGAACAGAACGTACATGGTGTTTTATCCTTAAGTTTATATGGAGCAATATCAATTTCACCATTTGTAATCCGGTTTCCAGTGTTTTTAAAGACACCACGCACATGATTGCGAAGGTAACCAAGTTCTTCTTCGCTTGCAACCTGAGAATTAGAATAAAAGCTACCGTCTTTCTTGATCGCAGCTGAGACAATTTGAGAGTACCCCGTTCCAAGCGATTGGTCCATTAGGCGAACGGATTCCTCGTCTCCTAGTAAGAGTCCCTTCATTTTAAATTTCTTAAAGATTTCCTCTTCAATTTTATCCTCAGGAAGTACTTTGTTTGAATGAATCAATGGGTCATGGATATGGAAATAAAGCACACCTGCTGGCTTTGCAGTCGTTCCAATCCAATCCTTAGAATGTGTAATAATCACATCCAAGTAAGTTAACATTTGCAGGGCGAGCCCATAGTATACCTCTGAAAGATTGAGTGCCTTTTGACTTGATTTATAGTCAATCACTCTTAACAGCACACCTTTTGAGCTTTCTGCTTTATCAACCCGGTCAATTCGACCCACTAGCTCCATTGTGCTTCCATTATCTAAAGCAAATCGAATTGGTGGAAGTGGTCCCTTCTTACCAAAGCCTAACTCAATCCCTACTGGAGCAAAGCCACTTGCTTTCGCATGATCACTTAAGATTTTCGATGCCCGGCTAATAATTTTTTGAAGCTTATGCATGATGTAGTGATAGCGATTTGAACTCAATAAAATTTCTTTCTGCAGTCGTGGTGCTAATTCTTCGACAGCTTGTGCAGCAAGCTTATCACATTGCTCTTTTGTTAGATCACGCCAGTCAATTCCATTGATTCGTAAAGAATCAGCAATTTTCTTAAGGGCTGCGTGGAATAAATCGCCGATGTCTGGTGATTCCAAGCGAAATACTTTGCGCTCTTTTAGCTGTAGTCCATAGCTAGCAAAGTGAGAGAAAGGACAGCCTTGGAATACTTCCATCCGTGATACACTACCTTGAATATGGTCGCCATATAGTGCTTCTGTTATTTCTTTTGATAGTTTTTTCGGTTTGTTTTTATAAAATAAACTGCTTAATACAAGCTGACTCTTGTATTTCATTACATCATGATTGGCGAAATAGTTATAAACATCCCACCATAAATCCTGAATTGGATACTGTTTTTTCCACGCCTGTAATTGTGTAGCCAAAGAAGATAAGGCGACATCAGGATTAGCGATATATTCTAGCTGCTCGTTCGCAGAGAGCTCTGATGGCTCATTCATATAAAATTTTTCTTGTAAACTTGGAAAAATGTCCTTTATGCGCTTAATAATTGGTGAAGGAAGAAGTGATTTTCCTTCTTCATTTGCCAGTGGATAGCTAATATATAAAGCCTCCTCGGAGCTTGTTAGCGCACAATAAATCAGGAAATTTTCATCTAATAATGTTTCCCTACTTCCAGGTGCTAATTGTAGCCCTGCATCACCTAGGGCTTCACGGTCTGATTCTGAAAATACGCCTTCTTCATTTGGGCGGGCGGGTAAGACACCATCATTCGCGCCAATGATAAAAGTACATTTGATGTTTGAAAACCGAGAACGCTCCAAGCTTGCCACAAGTACCTGGTCAATTGCCGGTGGCACAAGTGCAAATCGCATGCTCTCTAGTCCTGTTTCAATCATATTACTGAACATCGTTAGCGATACTTTTTCGTCACCAATGATCTCAACATATTGATCAAACAGTTCTAAAACAGCATTCCACACTTGGTCGTTTTCCCTTGCTTCTGAAAGTCTTCCATCAAGTTCAGCATTAAGCTTCATCTCTTCCATTTTTGCTGGGATTTCAAGCTCCTCTAAATATAGGAAGAGCGCCTCACACATGGTTCTACCATCCTTCGCTTTTTGTAGTCGTTTCCCGAGAACAAATAATGGTTCCACAATCATCGTGCGAAGCTCGTTAAGCTTGTCCTCGTATTCACGTTCTTTATCTGTTTGTGGTAGGTCTGAATCTTCTAATCCCCTTATGCGCTTATACTTCCAACGTTCACCATTTGTCCATTTATAGCCCTGAATCCCGTATTCAAGCACATAGTTTTCAAGCTTGTCCATGTCTTCTCGGAGTGCGGAAATCTCTTCACCGAAAGGATATAAAAGATCTGTTTTGACACAACGAAATACAGATTCATAGCGCCAATTGCTGTTAACAACCTCAAGACTTGAGCGAATCAGTTCAATTAATGGATGATTTAACATCGAACGCTTTTGGTCAATGAAAAATGGAATGTGATAATCCTGAAAAATGGTTTCAATGATTTCATGATAATCACTAGCATTACGTATCATAATTGCGATATCACGATACCGATAGTTTTTCTCTCTTGCTAATGTTTGAATCTCACGTGCAATTCCTTCAATTTCGGCACGTCGATTCACTGCTTGGCTTAATGTAATCGATGCCCGACCATGATATGGAACAGTTGGTCTTTCATCAAAATAACGTTCTAAATGGGCTAACGAAGGTTCTGAAGAATACCGCTGCTGCTTGGTTAACAAAATCGGCTCCTTGATTTTAATTCCATTTTCATTCGCATATTGGATAATAGATTGATAGGTTTTTCCAGTCATTCGGAACAGGCTTAAATCATGCGGTGGAACATCGTAAGCTTTATCAACCGTTAAAGCGATTGTTACATTTTTTGAAGTTTTCATAAGTTGCCCTAAAACTTCAAGTTCCTGTGGAGTAAAGCTATGAAACCCATCAATTAAAATTTCTGCCTCTTTTATATAGGAAGATTGAGGAATTTTTTCTGCTAAGAGTCGTAAATAATCCTCGGAATCGACGTATTTCTCAAATAAATGTTTTTCTAATTCATCATACAAAAGCTGTAAGTCATGTAATTTATCGGAAAGTGCTTTGTTTTCAGGTGCAATGGCTTGTTTTTGTTCTTCTAGGATTTCGGGAGTGACGCAATATCGTTTAAACTCTGCAACCATTTCTTCCATTTGAGTAATGAACCCATTTTTATCAGCAGCACGTGAGAATATCTTCAGATCCTGCTTTTTGGAATCAATGATTTTGCGAAGAAGCATATTCACCCCGACATTATTGACATGATAGCGGCTCATTCCCCCTGTTTCCTGCAGAACCCGCCATGCCAAACGCGTAAAACTGAATACTTGGGCTCTCATCATTCCACCAATTCCGGGGGTACTGATTAAATCGTATTCAGATTGAAAAGTCATTTGGTCCGGAACTAAATACACAATCGGAGAAACTGTTGGATCGTCAAGAAGCTTTGACCGAATATCTTCAAGACATGTGTATGATTTCCCAGTACCAGCACGTCCCAGTATAAATTGTAGAGACATATGTTAACCTCCTAAAGAGAGTGAATTCGTTCATTCTTATCCTCTAATTGTATCAAAAATTTTGTCGAACGGGTAAATCCTGACCAATCCATATTTTAGAAATGTCGAAGAAAACTCACCATCTTTTATTTTTAGGATGATATAATTTTTGTAAGGACTTCCATATATGTTAAATAGAAGAAGTCATTTTTTAGAAAGAAGTGATGTAAATGTCACAATGGTATAAAAAAACGATATCGGAAGTAGAAACAGAACTTTCCACCAATATTGAAAAAGGACTTAATGAAAGTGAAGCCGCGGAACGACTTCAAAGGTTTGGCCCTAATCGCTTTGAAGATCATAAAAAAGTTTCGATTTTAAAAATGTTCTGGGATCAAATTAATAGTATGTTAATCTACATACTAATTTCTGCGGCTGCCATTTCGGCTTTTGTTGGCGAAATTACCGATGCTGCCATTATTTTTATTGTCATCCTTCTCAATGCAGTTATCGGAGTTGTTCAAGAGTCCAAGGCTGAAAAAGCTTTAGAAGAATTAAAAAAGATGTCCACTCCAAAGGCAGTAGTCAAAAGGAATGGAAACCTAAAAGAAGTTCCATCTGAAGAAATCGTCCCAGGTGATATCATCGCATTAGACGCTGGACGCTATGTTCCGGCTGATTTACGTCTTGCGGAAACAGCGAATTTACAAATCGAGGAATCTGCATTAACAGGTGAATCTGTTCCAGTTGAAAAAGATGGATCGTTAATAACCCATCAAGAAGCTTCAATTGGAGACCAAAAAAATATGGCTTTTATGACAACACTTGCAACATACGGAAGAGGAATAGGTGTTGTTGTACATACTGGAATGGACACAGAAATCGGAAAGATTGCTGGAATGCTCGGACAGCAACAAAAAGAAACTACACCACTCCAAAAGAAACTAGATGAACTAGGCAAATTTTTAGGGATAGGAGCAATCTTAGTTTCAATTGTGATCTTTTTAATCGGTTTCTTTCAAGGTAGAGAACCGTTGGACATGTTCCTTATTGCTGTTAGTTTGGCGGTTGCAGCTATTCCTGAGGGTCTCCTTGCTATTGTAACGATTGTACTTGCCATGGGTGTCGGACGAATGATTAAGCACCATGCAATCGTTCGCAAGCTTCCTGCTGTGGAGACCCTTGGTGCTGTAAGTGTAATATGTTCGGATAAAACTGGGACACTTACGCAAAACAAAATGACAGTTACTACTATTTTTATGGATGATCGTTTTCGAGAGATAGGTGACATTGCTCCAGAATTTGCACAAAGCCATCCATTTTTCCGTGGGATTACATTATGTAATGATGCCCAAGTTTCTCGTGATCAAAGTACGGGAGATCCAACTGAAATCGCCCTTGTTCAGGCAGGGTTGAATAGTGGATTACATAAAGAGGAGCTCGAAAAGACCTACAAACGAATTTTCGAACTTCCCTTTGATTCCGATCGAAAAATGATGACAACCGTTCACATAGAAAATGATAACTTAATTTCGTTTACAAAAGGAGCTTTGGAAAGCATTTTGCCAAAGGTAACAGCTTTTTATAGGAATGGGAATGTTATAGCGTTTACAGATGACATGATGAAAAATATTCAGAAAGCATCTGAAAAAATGTCTGACAAGGCCTTACGTGTTTTAGCTGTTGCTATGAAAAATGTATCAGAAAATGACCATCTCGATAGTAGCTTAGAATCAGAGTTTATTTTCCTAGGGCTAATCGGTATGATCGATCCTCCACGTGAGGAAGTAAAAGCGTCTATTGCTTATTGTAAAGATGCAGGTATTCAAACGGTTATGATTACCGGTGACCATCAAAAGACAGCATTATCAATTGCCTCTGAACTAGGAATAGCTAAGGATGAGGCACAAACGATGACTGGCCAGGAATTACATGAGCTTAGTGATACGGAGCTACAAGAGAAGGTGAAAAATGTTCGCGTATTTGCACGCGTTTCTCCTGAACATAAGGTACGAATTGTAAAAGCATTTAAGGATAATGGTCATATCGCCTCCATGACTGGTGATGGTGTAAATGATGCTCCGTCATTAAAACAAGCAGATGTCGGAGTTGCTATGGGGATTACAGGTACGGATGTTGCTAAAGGAGCCGCCGATATCATTCTTACAGATGATAATTTCGCTACAATTGTATCAGCTGTGGAGCATGGTAGAAATATCTATCAAAATATTAAAAAATCCATTTTATTTTTACTCTCTTGTAATCTAGGTGAAATTACAGCTTTATTCATTGGTATTTTACTAGGTTTACCTGCTCCACTTACAGCCGTACAAATTCTTTGGGTGAATCTAATTACAGATACCCTTCCAGCAATTGCATTAGGGATGGACCCTGATGATCCGGATGTCATGAAAGAAAAACCACGGGATCCAAAGGAAAGTATTTCTGCAAATGGGAGTGGAAGCTTTACCGTATTAAATGGTTTACTAATTGGGTTTATTACATTGTTTGCATTTGTAGAAGGCTTACATTTCTACTCCGGAGCAAGCTCTATCTTTTCGATCGATTATAGCAGCATTACATCAGATGCATTAGTTCACGCTCAAACAATGGCTTTTATCACATTAAGTGTTTCACAATTGTTCCATTCTTTGAACCTTAGAAGTCAAAAGAAATCTATTTTTCAGGTTGGACTGTTAACAAACAAATATTTAATCGGCGCGATTTGTTTAGGTATTGCTATTCAAGTCGGACTTGTTTACATTCCGTTTTTTAACAATGTATTTGGAATTCATTTTCTTACCATCAATGATTGGCTCTTCATTCTCGGGCTATCCATTATACCGATTATAGGAAATGAATTTGCAAAAGCATGGAAACGTATCTTTTGAGATTGCGACATTTTTATTATTTCGACATTTTAGTTAACTTTATAACAAACTCTTAAGATAGATTTATAATGAAAGTAAGGATTGATGACATTTTGTACACAAGTCAATCCTGTCAATTTGAAGGGGGTTATTATTATGCCTAGATTACTAGTACCAATTGACGGTTCTGACCATTCTATTAAAGCTTTACATTTCGCCTTAAATCAAGCTGTTGAAACCGGTTCTGACATCATACTCCTCAATGTTCAACCAAGTTATAACACTCCAAATGTAAAGCGCTTTGTTCGGCAAGATCAAATTCAGGCATATCAAAATGAAGAAAGTAAAGTCGCGTTTGATAAAGCTTTAGCTGAAACGAAGAACTTCTCTGTTCCAGTGAAAACCAAATTACGAATTGGAGAACCTGGAATTGAAATTTGTACTGAGGCAAGAGAAAGCCAGGTAACTCAAATAATAATGGGCTATAGGGGATTAGGTGCAATTAAACGAACAGTCCTTGGAAGTGTTAGTTATAAGGTTTTACACGAACCTCCCTGCCCAGTAACCATCGTTCCTTAAAACTAATTTTTCAGATGATGGTACTGTCTAAATATAGATAAAAGCGAGAAGATAACCAAGTTATTTTCTCGCTTTTTTGTTTATTAAGGTTCTTTCTTATAATCGCTTTCGACACCCTCGATTTTTTAACCAGAACTTGCCAGTAAGCATATGTTACAAAAGGGTGGTGGTCCGGTTGAAAAGGCTATATCTTGTCGCGTTATTTCTTATCGTTACAGGGATATTTGTTGCTTCAAATATTTATACGTTTATACCCATATATCAAAGTATATCGGATTCAATCCATATTTCTGTTGAACAAGTGGTGGTTGGCGGGAGCATTTTTTCCTTTACTTATGCATGTGGGTTGCTATTCTTTGGGCCTATTTCTGAGAAAATAGGAAGAAAAAAAGTCATTCTTCTTGGATTAATCCTTTCATTTCTTGCAACTGGCCTAGTGGGATTTTCATTTAATGAACAATCACTGTATCTTTTCAGGAGCCTTCAAGGTTTTGCTTTAGGGAGTTTTCCTCCGGTTGCGTTTGCGTATATCTTTGATGTATTTCCACTTCGACACCGTACACTCGTGCTAGCGCTTATTAACTGTGGCTTCTTATTTGCGGGAATCCTAGGTCAACTTATTAGTTCGAGCATTACTTATTTCTATGGCTGGGAGTATGTATTATTTTGCTTTGCCATTATTTATCTTGTCCTGTTTATTAGCGGTGTGTTTATCCTTCCAACAGCCCCCGTCGCTAAACAAGCTACCGCGCCACTTTTTCAAGACATTTGTAAAATGATGAAGAGTCCCTCATTAGTCACCTGCTATATGATTACCTTTTCGATTTTACTGACATTTATTTCGTTTTATGACGGAATTGGCCAATACTTACATGAAAAATATTCAATTGACCAACAAACTTTATTTAATATAAGGGCAATTGGTCTTATTGGTGCATCTTTTTCATTGTTAACAGGGAAATTTGTACGGTATTTGGGTGACCGTCGGACATTATTAATGGGTCTATGTCTTGTAACATGTAGTTTAAGTTTTCTCCTTTTTATAAATACACCTGCAATGATTGCCATCCTATCCATCCCTTTTATTGCGGCTATTTCTCTACTCTACCCTTCCCTTATTTCGATCATTGGTAAGCTTGGTGAAGAGGCAAGAGGATCCGCCATTTCGCTATATTCATTTACTTTAATGACTGAAGGAACCTTTGGAGCACTGCTATCATCTGTATTAGATTTTCCGATATTACTTAGAAGTCTACTTGGGTTATTTGTCCTAAATATAATTCTGAGTTTTAAATTAAAAATGTAGAATGATAGGAATACTTTTATAAATTTGTTTCATAAACATAATCTGTATGGTACTAAAGTAATATCTTATAAGCTATAAGTAGGAGTTGAGTTCGTGAAGTTTTTAATCCTTGTCCATGTGTTGTCAGCCATAATCGGTGTGGGTCCAACCTTTTTTGCCCATGTCCTACTTCGCAAAAATCAAAATGCGGTACAATTGAGACAATCGATGGCCTTAAGTCAAATGCTGAACTTCTTTCCTAAAATCGGAGGCTCAATTGCCGTATTAACAGGAATACTTCTTGTAATCATTGGAAATTATGGCTCTTTCTTAAATCTTTGGCTTATCGGCTCTCTTATTATTTATATCCTTATTCAGATCATTGTTATTGGAATCATTGATCCAAACGCAAAAAAATTAGCAGGTTGGGTTTTTGATGAAAATAACAAAGAAGCTGTTGATTTGCCTGAAGAGCAAGACCAGCTTCTCTCAAAAATCAGTAATCAATTTTATTTCGCTACCGTATTCGGTGTTCTTCTGTTCATTTTAATGATATGGAAACCTTTGTAAGTGTAATAAGGGTAACACTAGACAGTGATACCCTTTTTACTATTTACCCTCTCCATGACAACCTCAACAAAGCGCTCAAAGCGATGTTCATCAATATGCTGAGGCATTAATTCAATTTTTAAAGTTGCTGCTAAGTTCGAATGTACATAGAGCATATCGCGAAACTCATCAACTGCCCCACAAAAATGGGGATAACATTGGTCCCCAGTGCCAAATACACCTGTTACCATATCCTTATTGGTACTTTTCTCTAGTGCACAATAAAGAGGAATCATTTCGTGCGGAATATCCCCACTTCCCCAAGTATAGGTACCTATGATAATCGCATCAAATGATTCCAATTCATAAAAAGGAAAATGTTCTACCTCATAGACATAGCACTTGCTAGTGTACCTACTTATATATTTGTAAATGATATTCATCGCTTCCGCTGTATTCCCAGTAATCGATGTATACACAATCGCAATCTTCATATTTATAGCTCATCAAACCCATTGGATTGGGATACCTTGGTATAGGTTCGTGATTTTTGTTCGAAGAAATCCGATTTGGTATCGTTCATCATCTCATCACTAAACACCTGAATCCACGGCATCGGGTTCTCCCTCTCTTCATATAAATTTTGGAACCCAAGCTGGCGAAGCCTCTTATTAGCAAGATATTCTACATATCCTTCAAATTCCTTTAAATCAATTCCATCAATATCTTTCAAAATATAGCGTGCCCATTCCTTTTCAAGCTCCACTGCCTGTCCGATTGCCCTAAAGACATAATCCTTATTTTCCTCGGTGTTTAGTTCAGGGTTTTCTGATAAAAGAATTCGTACAAATTGAGCGATGAAATAAGCATGCTGCATTTCATCCCTTTGAATATAGCTAATCATTGTGCTCGTCTTAAGCATTTTTTGTTGTCTGGCAAGATTATAGAAAAAGGCAAAACCCGCATAAAAATAGATTCCTTCTAGGTTAATTGAATTGATCGCAAGCTTAAACAAATTTTCTGGAGTCGAATGCTCCCTGAATCCCTCGTAAGCCTCAAGGATTACCTGATTTCTTTTTCGAACAATTGGGTCTTCCTTCGCCTGGTTAAAGCGTTCCTTTTGTTCTTGTAATGGCACCAGTGAACTCAGAATATAGGAATAGGATTCATTATGAACGGCTTCCTGCTGTGATATCACCGCGAAAATGGCTTTAAAGCTAGAATCTGTTACATAGTCCATGACCTGGTTCATTGTAGGTGTTTGCAAACTGTCTAAAGATGCGAGCTGAGTGTTAATTCGTAAAAATACATCCTTTTCAGTTGATGTTAATTGGTCCCATTGCTTAATGTCATCCTGCATATTAATTTCTTGCGCTTTCCAAAAATTCGAAAGCAAGGTTTGATATAAAGTATACATTTGGGGATAGGCAATATCGTTCCAATTCAATAAACCCGAGGTTTCTCCGTTAATGATTCCTGTTGATTTATTAGGAAAATCCGGATTAAATAATTTAATTTTTGTTAACGGCTGATTGATTGTCATTCGTTCTTTTCCCCCTTAACTATGGCATAGTTCACATTCTTCAATTTCTGCTTGTGAGGTACTTCTTACATAATATGTCGTTTTTAACCCTTGTCTCCAAGCCTCTACATGGAGTTGTAAGAGATCCTTTGCTTTAATATCATGTCTAACATATAGATTAAAGCTGATGCCTTGGTCAATATGTCGCTGACGTGCTGCATTTTGTCTGATGCTCCAAATTTGATCCACTTCATGACGTGCTTTTCGATAATATTCATAGGTTCTATGGTTAATATCTGGTGCAGTGACTTTAAACTTGAAATTCTTTTTCTCCTCTGCATACTCAACTGCGTAGATTGGATCAATCCCATCAGTAGAGCCGCCAATTTTAGCTGTTGATGAATTAGGAGCAACCGCCATCAGCCAACCATTTCTCAATCCATTCTGAGAAACATTTTCTTTAAGTTTATTCCATCGTTGAGATGTGTACTTTCTGCGTTTAAAATAGGCTCCCGTTTCCCACTCGGATCCTTTAAATTTCGGGTAAGCTCCTTTTTCCTTGGCAAGCTCCATCGAGGATTGTATTGCGTAATAGGCAATGTCCTCATACAATATATCAACCAATTGCACAGCCTCTTCTGATTCCCAGTAAATCCCCTTTTGTGCTAAAAGATGATGCCAGCCAAATGTTCCTAATCCCACCGCGCGAAACTTTTTATTAGTGATATCTGCTTGTTTAACAGAAATGGTATTTAAATCTACAACATTATCGAGCATTCTCACTTGGATGCGGATTAATCGTTCAAGTACATTTTCCTGAACTGCCCTTGGTAGATTAACAGATGATAAATTACAAACCACAAAATCACCCGGTTTTCGGATGATCACAATATTTCCTTCATCATCCACATACTCCTTTGTAATCGCGGTTGCTGACATATTTTGAGCAATTTCCGTACATAAATTACTGCAGAAAATCGCTGTTCGCCCTTTTCCTAGCAGATGTTTGTTCGGATTTTGACGATTGACTGCATCACGATAGAACATATATGGTGTTCCTGTTTCTAACTGCGCAATCATGATACGAGCCATGACATCCATCGCTCGATACGATTTACGTGGTAGTATGGGATGATTGACGGCTTCCATATATTTTAATGTGAAGTATTTTTCATCCTCTTCATCATAAAAATCTTCAAGTCCTAATAGATTTCCATTCTCATCCTTCCAGCCCATGATTTGCTTTACTTCATGTGGACAAAAGGTATGCCATTCCCCAATGCTTCTTCCATTTTCATCTACTTCTTGTAGCTTTTTCATAAATAGATCTGGGACGGAGACTCCCGTAAAAATATCATGGGCCTTACGGCGCTCATCCCCATTATTCGTTTTTAAATCTAGGAAGCCATTCATAATGTCCTTATGGAATAAATCAAGATAGATTGCAATTGCTCCTTGGCGTTGTCCTAATTGGTCAACACTTACTGCTGTATCATTTATTAGACGAATCCATGGTACAACCCCAGATGAATTCCCTTTAAACTTTTTAATATCGGAGCCGAGTGCACGAACCTTTCCATAATAGACACCTATTCCGCCTCCATCTTTTGATAATCTAGCAATGTCCCAGTTATTTAAATAAATGCCATCAAGTGAGTCCTCAACTGTATCAATAAAACAAGAGGATAACTGACCAAAACTCTTGCCAGCATTAGATAAAGTTGGGGTTGCAACGGTCATATACAGATTACTTAATGCCCAATAGGCTTCCTTGACATACTCAATCCGCACATCCCTTTTTTCATGCTGCATTAATGTCATAGCAATGATCATGAAGCGCTCCTGTGGAAGTTCGTAAATATTCCGTTCATAGTCCCTGGCAAGGTATCGGTCTGCCAATAAAAATAACCCGATGTATGTAAATAAATGATCTTTAGTAGGATCGATTATCTTTTCTAGTTCAAAAATCTCATCTTTGGAATAGGAGTTTACTATTTCACGAGAATAGATCCCTTTGTTCGTTAGCTCTTCAATTAACTTATGAAAGCTCCCGTATTTTAGGGCGCTTTTGTAATTCCGACTCGTTGCAGCTTTTTCATAGAGCTCATTTAAATACAGATGGGCCGCTAAATAAGTCCAATTTGGCTGGTCCATGGCAATTCTGTTTAGAGAATAAAAAAGTGCATGTTGGTTTGCTTCAAATGTTGAGAAATTCATCCCTTGCAGATTATTTTTTAGTTCGGTTGTATCAAGCTGATATGCCTTTTTAGCATAATCAAGCGAGTGCAGAACTGAATCTAATTCTCCTTGCGTTGTGATATTCAATTTATTTCTCTCCCTTATCTATTTTTTCGTTAAACAGAAAAAATCCGCTCAAACGAATTGAGCGGATGAAACGATAACATCAAGAGAGCATAAAAATAGAGCCCACCTGTCGCCACCGTTTCATCTTCCCAATCCCCGAAGAAGGTGAAACATCTTAAGAAAAGACAGGTCTCCTGACTTATGCGTCACTCTACTTTGAACCCTTCCCATATAAGTCATACAGTGGTCTGTTCATTTCGTCAGCAATTACAGTTGCGGGGGCAGTTCTGGATTTTCACCAGATTCCCTTTTAAGCCTACACGGCATCTTTTTCTCAAGGCAAAACACAATATGTAGTTATTTAAATTAAAAGTCTATCAATATATGCTATTAAATTTATGATAAGTGAATACTGCACTTTTAGCAAGACAAATTTTGACAAAATTATTTCTCGAGAAATAATACCATATGCTCTTCGCCACGATATTGTCCGTTGTATTTCATTGCTTTTTTATCAACAGCAAATGTTTGAAATCCTAACTTTTCATATAATTGCTTTGCAGGTGTATTTTCAGCATCCACCGTTAAATAAAGTAGCTCAATTTCAGGAATACTTTCGGCCACTTTGATCGCTTCAGTTAGTAAAGATTTTGCAATTCCCTTTCCTCTGTTTCCATCATCAACATACATTGCTACAATATTAGCCCTATGCCTGATTTTTCGACGTGTTTCCCTTACTACCGTTACCATACCAACTAATTGTGCTTCTTCAAATGCACCATATGTCAAAATATCTTCAGATTGAAAGCTTTTCTTGTATTCTTCGATCGGGTTTTCCTTACTTATTGCTTCATCATACGTGACTAAAAACGCATCAGGATCAGTTGTTAATGCTTTTAGCCGTAGCTTCCAATAGCCCTCAGCATCCTCTGGTATAAGCTTTCTAATATTCATATTATCCCTCCTAAGAACATTTGTTCTTGTGTTTTTTATTTTCCTTAATTATAATGGTACTTAAGGGAAAAATATACAAAAATGTATGACTTCTTTAGGAAATAGAAAACATAGTGTAGCGCATAAGAAATTTTAAAAGGAGTGTTTTGTGAATGAAAGGACAAGCAACACCGTATTTAATGTTTAACGGAAATGCCAAGGAAGCTTTGGACTATTACCAGGAAATATTTGAAGGGGAAATTTTGGATGTTCAAACATATGCTAAGGCGGGTTATGAGAACCAAGAGTGGGCGAATGATAGACTCATCCATGGTAAATTTAAAAAGAATGACTTCTTATTAATGGTATCTGATGATTCTCCAGACCAAACAGTTACTATCGGAAACAACATCTCGCTTGTAATCGAATTCGAAAGTGAAGAAGAGATTACGAAAACGTTTAATGATTTAAAGGAAAAAGGAACAGTATTCATGGAATTACAGGATACCTTCTGGGGTGCCAAATATGCTAAAGTAAAAGACCCATTCGGGATTATTTGGGATTTAAACTTTGAAAAACAGTAAATGTGAATATCCCCCCAAACTTCTGGGGGGGATTTTAGATTATTGTTTCCATTCGTGTTTTAACAGACCATAAAAATACATATCAAAACGCTTGCCGTCTCGCTCTAGGAATTCCCTAGAAGTTCCTTCCCTGACAAAGCCAAGTTTTTCATATAAAGCGATGGCTCTTTCATTGTACTGAAATACGGTTAATTGAATTCTGTGCAGATTTAATTCCTGAAACGAAAATTCTAACACAAGCTGCATCGCTTCGTGTCCTAACCCTCGATTCCGGTTACCATCTCCACCAATTGCAATGGCGAGCCATGCATTTCGATGTGGCCAAATAATACTATCAATATCGACAAAGCCCACTAATTTATCAGTAGCTAGCTCTTTAATTCCAAACACGAATGCTTTTTCATTTTTCTGCTCGACCCATTCCTTGAAATCAGAAGGATGTTTTGGGAAGGATGGTAACGTATCTAGATTTCTAAGAAACTCCTGATCTTCATACCAACTGACAATTGTAGGAACATTCTCTTCCTTAAATCTTACAAGTTCAACCTTTTTTCCTTTTAGTAGATTATATGTAATCATTTGAATTACCCCTTCATTATTAACTAATTTAGTAATTCAACATTTCGTATCGATTTCCTTTTTCAAACAAGCCATTTATAGATAATCTCGTTTAATTTCTCCATTATAAAAGCCATAGAAACAAGTTCTATGGCCTTCATCATTATATTTTATTTCAACTTTTGAAATCCTTTACCTTTGGATTTCATTGCAAAATCATAAGCATCTAAAGCACCCTTACGATTGTTCTTTTGCACTTTAATTTCAATTTCACCATCAGGCAATTCAGCTGCAGGAACTTGAAGTTCATTAGCGTTATTAGAAATTACGAATGTTGCATCCGCTTCTTTAAGCTCTGCAACAGCTTCAGAACTCACTGATACAAAAATTGTATTTTTCTTCTCAGGTACTTCAACTCTAACAGTTGCTCCATCTGTTAAATCACCGAAATCATTTGCTGTTACAACATATTTGTTCCCTCGCTCAACTTCTGGAGTAACAACAACAATTTGAGGTTCTTCCGGTTCTTCACCCGGTGTTGTAAGAATATTAACAATTCTGCCATCAATTTCAGTTGGAATTCCATCACTACCAAGGCTTATTAAATGGTCACGGAAATTTTCCCAATCAGAAAGTCCAAGATCTGTTACACGGCCTTCCTCATACGCTTTTGCAAATACATCATAGCCATCGCCGCCTTTTGCTGTGAATGCATTTGTTGCAATGGTGTACGTTGTATCATCATGAACCGCAACCAGTTTATTATTGGAATCCTTGATGTAAACTTCAACTACACGTTCCCCAGCTGGTTTGGACGAATCAAATTCAACCTTACCTCCTGCAACATGTAAGAAGCCGCCATTCTCTCCTGGATACTTGCTTAACGAAATTTCAACCGCTTCTTTAAGCTCAGCACCTGTTATCTCCATTGTTGCTAACGTATTTCCAAAAGGAAGAACAGTGATAACTTCACCAACAGTGATTGGGCCTGCATTTATAGCTGAACGGATACCACCACCGTTTTGTAACGCCATTACGACATTTTTACCGGTGAATTCTCTTGCTTTTGTAAGCATACCATCTGTAATCAAGTTACCAAGAATTGTTTCGTTCTTACGTACGCTTGGTTTTGAATTATCACCATTTGTACGAGGGTTTTCTAATTCAATTGGAGTTTCTACACCAATTTCTTCCTGAGCTACCTCATCGACACGCGTTTTAAATGGTGCTAATATTTCGGCTGCTTCAGGATCATCCACTTGATTACCAATTGGCACTAAACCACCATCATGGGCTACTACTACACCATTTTCATCAAATTCAACATTTAATACCCCTAGATTGCTGTTCGCATTTCCTGTTTGAACGATGACTGTTGGTGTATCGTCTTTTGCAACAACTACAGGTTCAGATAATGTTGTATGGCTGTGTCCACCAACAATTACGTCAATGCCTTCTACTTCTTCAGCAAGTGTTAAGTCGTTGTCTACCGCTGCATTATCGTCATATCCGATGTGGGTTAATGCAATAATCTTGTTAACACCTTCTGCTTCCAAAGCTGTTACAGCCTTTTCAGCTTCCTCTAGATAGTTTTCAAATTCAATAGAACCTGGACTTGAGATATCGGCTGTTTCCTCCGTTGTTAAACCAAAGATACCCACTTTTTCACCGTTTATCTCTTTGATAATTCCATTGTAAATTTGGCCATTTTTAAATTCTGCTGCGATAGAATCATTGAAAATTCCAGCGAATGTAGCATCCTTCGAGAAGTCAACATTTGCACTAACAAATGGGAATGTGGCACCTTGGATAAATTCGACTAATTTTTGATGACCTTCAGCTGAAGATCCTAAATCAAATTCATGGTTACCAAAGGTCATCGCATCAAAGCCCATCAAGTTCATCATGGCTAAGTCTGCTGCACCTTGGAACTCATTGAAATACAAGGTACCTGTAAATGCATCCCCTGCATGTAGAAGAAGTGCATTTGGGTCTTTTGCTCTTTCTTCTTTCACTGCAGTCACTGTTTTAGGCATATTATCTAGGGCTGCATGTGTATCATTTGTATGCATTACGGTTAGGTCGAAATTGTCTTTTAAATCTACTTGTACCATTACCGGGTCATGATCACTTGCACGTCCGGCCATATCTGTAAAGTCTGCATTGATGTGTAAAATATCAATCTTTGTTCTTGGCACTAGGTTATTAGATACCACAATATGGTCTAAAACTTGTGAATTACCTTGGAACAAGTATGTGTAACGATCACTTTGTTCAACATGGTTTATCATGTTGGTCATCAATTCGCCTTCAAATATTTTCATAGAATCAGAGAATTGATAATCATTGTAGTCGCCAACAGATACGATATTTGCATCTGGGTTAACAGCTTTAATTTCTTCTACAAAGTCATACACGATATTTGCGATTTGTTTACGTTGTACCTCACTACCATATACAGGTGGTTGTGTTGAACCAAACAAAGGAGTATCTCCTGATTTGGAGTTCCAGTGGTTTGCAATCACAACTACATCTTCACCTTTGAAGGTAAATTGAGCAGCTAAAGGTTTACGACTGTTATCAAATGCAGGATTTGTGGGATCAATACGTCCAGGGTTATGAGTTAATTTACCATTTTCATAACCGACTGCAGTTGTAGCATCACCGGCCGTTATCCCTTCTGGTAAAGAAACACGTTCTGGATTATATAAAAATCCAACACGGATATTGGCATTTGGTGCTCCACCATCTTCATTATTAATAGGGTCAATGTTTAAATATTCATATGAAGGACCGCCTGCATCAACAATTGCTTGAATTAAACGTTCATAGCTTTCATTTGCAGCTGAATCACCTGCATCTTGACCGTTGTTATCTTGAACTTCAGTTACCCCGATAATATCAGGACTTTCCATATCTTGAACAAATGCTCTTGCTAGTTTCTGTGCTTTATCGTTTGATGTTTCTTTTGTATTATTCGAGAAATTTTCTAGATTATAAGACGCAATTGTTAACTTATCATCTTCTTTAACAATCGTTGTTGTCTCAGGTTCTGTATTGCCTTCAACATGTTTTGATTGCATGTCTGCTAAATCAACATAGATCTTAAAGTTTTGGAAACCATAGTTTACGACACCAGTAATCGGGCCAGTAAATTTGTCTCCTGTTGCTACTTCAAAGTCTCTTGCTTCATAATTATCATACATTTTGAATTGGATACGATCCGCATTCGCATTGTCATCAGTAAATAATACGCCACCATGGATTGTATCTGTTTCTCTATTTTCAAGAACGGTAATTAAATCTCCATGCTCTTGAGGTGCAACAGCCTTCACTGTTCCTACTTCAACAAGCATACCTTCAATGCTTTCCCAGAAATCAATTGCATCTTCTTCTGGATCAAACTCAGCAAAACTATCATTATCGATTACTTGGTTTGGAAGGTTTTCGCTTGTAATTATTATTGGTTCAGGTAATTCAACCGCTTCCTCAAGTAGTGTTATTACACCGCCACGATCATCTCTTGCATTGATTTGAGTTACTGGTAAGTCAGTGTCACTTTTTGTATTACTGTAACCATCAATATGATACTCATCTACTGTACCTGTTACACTTACTAGATTACCAACTTTTACATTCGCTTGGTTCCCTGTATAAACGACAATCCCTTCAGATGTCTTTGGATTGTTATCCTTTTGGTCATCTGGCGTTTGCATATGAAAATAGTTGCCACTTCCGATTTTGTAGGTATACGTAACGATACCTTCAACATTTCCAACTGTTAAACTTTTGAGCGGAGATTCTTGAGCTTCTCCCTGGATATCATGGATATTGATATCTTCAGCATTGTATACTTTATAAGTAAATTCTTTCACTTCACTAGCGGTTAGGCCTTCTTTTACAGCAATCGCTTTGATTGTTGTATCTTGTTCAATTGTGATCGGTTCGCTGTATTTTTGACCATTCTCAACTGTTGGTTCAGTTCCATCTGTTGTATAGTAAATGTCTGCACCTTCAGTTGTAGTAGATAATGTTACTTGCGTTCCTCCTGGAATGGTGCCGGTAGGATGAGATGCATTTACTGATTGAACTTTTGTTGCATCCTCAATTATATCTGCTTGTCCACGAGGAATGATTTGATAATCTTGGTCGAATTGTTGAACGATACCAGTTATCGAATCATATGTCGTACCTACTGATAATTCCAATGTGCCTTTTTCATCACGAACTAAGAACTCTGTACCATCTTCAGCTTTAGCCGTGTAATTTGCCCAACCACTGCCTTCATTAACTTTTACAAGTTCAACATTTTTGACAACTGCTAATTTAGATTCATTTTCTTCATTAACATTTGCCCCTGCTAATTCTATTGGTGCAGGTTCGCCTTTATCTTCCATTTTTTCAATTAGTGTTGCTGAATCTAGTTGTAATAGCCCTCGATAATCTTGTAATGAACCACTTACAGTGATTTCATCGCCAAGTTGAACATCTAAGGACGTTGGACGAACAGCAATCGCAGCTGTTTCATCTTGAATGTGAATTGTATTTTTTAATGTTGCTGTTACAATTCCTTTAACTGTTGCTGAACCCGTACCTTTAGCACGTGCTTCAGCAATGCTGATTACGGATGGTTGTTCTGGTTCACCAGGATTGGAGTCACCATCAAGAAATTCATAAGAAGAGGCACTTTTTAATCCTGGCACACTAAAATATAGCTCAAGGTTGCCTGTTATAGCTACTTTTCTTTGAAAGTTTTCTGGATGATCCATTAAGTTTAAATTTGTACGAACATCTCCTTTCGGTAACTGTACCGGTAAGATGTTAACTGGATTTGTTTCGTTTGGATCATCTGCTAAACCAAGGTTAGTAGCAATTTCAAATGGTACAACTTGATCATAACTTGATCCACTCTTAGCTGTTCCCACTATGTATCCTTGCACTGTAGCTATCCCCGTATTATTAGCAATCGCTTCTGCTACTGTTATAAAGGATGATTGTTGTTCAGTTGTACTCGCATTTTCTTCTGCCGCATTTACAGCAGGTGCAAAGTTTAATAGAGTAGTAGGCACTATTAAGCTAAGCACAAATAAGATTGATCGTAATTTTTTCACTATGACTTTTTTCACAGCGTTCTCCCCTCACTTAGTGAATTAGTAGAAATTGGTTCGCCTACAGGATAATGGCAAAGTAAATATAGGTCAATATAATTTACGAAAATTAAACATAACTTCAATCTATTTTACCTATAAAACACGAACGTTAGGTAAATAGTCACGATTTAACGTTAGTATTTTTTTACTATTTTACTTTGATTAACAATATTTCTTAGCAGTCTCTGAAAAATCCTATAATACTAAAAAAACGACTACCAATTAAACTAGTAGTCGTTTTTTGCATATCATTTTTTCACCCAACTAAATTTTCATATGTTTTTTGCAAATGGTTCTTATCTATCTTTCCAACATGTGTTTTTGGTATTTCTTCTACAAAAATAAACTCTTTCGGAACTTTGTATTTACCGATTTTTTCTTGACAGAATTCTTTTAATTCCATCTTAGACACTTGTTGGTCTGGCATTAACGAGATAATAGCAATTACCATTTCGCCCCATTTTTGATGCGAGACACCAATCACCGCAACTTCGTTGATTGCTGGATGCTTACTAATGCATTGTTCTACCTCTAAAGGATAGACATTTTCCCCACCAGTAATGATCATTTCTTTCTTTCGACCAACAATATAGTGATAGCCTTCCTCATCACATCTTGCTAAATCACCGGTATGGAGCCATCCATCATGGTACGCTTCCTTAGTCGCTTCTTGATTATTCCAGTAATGATGGAATACATGCTTTCCACGAATTAAAAGCTCTCCTACTTCTCCAGCCTTGGCTTCCCTCCCATCAGAAGTCATGATTTTCACATCATTATAAAACATCGCCTTCCCGACAGACCCCCTTCTAAATCTTGAAATCTTAGGATCGATGAAGAAATTATTTGGACCAGCCTCTGTTAGTCCATATCCTTCTTTAAAGGATAGTCCCTTTTCTTCAAACGCCTGATAAATTTCTAGCGGACATGGAGCTCCTCCTGATAAGAAAGTATGCATGGTTGGAAATTTCACATCCTTGAAGGATGGAGTGTTAACCATCATGTGATACATCGTTGGAACAAGTAATACGACGGTGCAACCCTCTTGATTGATAATCTGGATTGCTCGATTTGGCTCAAAATTATTCGCAATTACTACCTTTCCCCCCATCATTAAAATCGGAATGGATAAGGCATTAAGCCCACCCGTATGGAACATCGGCATATACGTTAATGTCACATCTTCTGCTGATAAATTCCAGCTTACGATCGTATTTAACCCATTCCACATAATCGATCGATGGGTTAGGACCACGCCCTTTGGTTTACCTGTTGTACCGCCTGTATAAATAATCGCTAAGGCGTCATCTTCTTGAATCATTTCCTCTTGCACATTGGAAATACTTGATACATTCGCAATTTGTTGATATTCCTCTGAATCAATTTTTATGACATGCCTAGATGATTTGTTCCCTAATAAGCCTTCCAAATTATTAGATAAAGCAATTAGCCTTGGTGATGAATTTGAAAGGATGTAATCTATTTCTTCACTTGATAAACGCCAATTTAGCGGTACAAAAATTGCCCCGATTTTCCCACAGGCAAACAGCAAATCGAAATAACAAATATCATTCGGAGATAGTAGTGCAATCCGATCTCCCTTATTTATTCCGATGGTTTTGAAATAATAGGCGATATTTTCCGCACGTTTATTTAATTCTTGAAATGTAAAACGGCTTCCCGTCTCACCATCTACAACAGCAATCGAATCAGGTGATAGTCGAGCCCGATTTGCGATCCAATCCAGTTCCCACCTCACAACTATCTCTCCTTACTTCTACTTAATTCTATTCTTACTATAGAAGATAGTAGTTACATAGAAGTTACATTAGGATATGGGCGTGGGAATAGTATGTACGGTTTGTCTTCGGGGTAGGCTTTCGGAGATAGTTCATGTTACTTTTTACATTAGTTTGTCTTTGAGATAGGCTAAAAGGAAAAAAATAGGAGCCATATTATCGGCTCCTAAATAAAACTACATCATAATCCCACCATCAACATGTAAGGTTGTTCCGTTCACGTAATCAGATTCATCGGAAGATAAAAATAAATACGCATTCGCAATGTCTGAAGGCTTTCCAAGCCTTTGCAGAGGAATCATCATTTTCATTTGATTGATGACCTTTTCAGGTACGGAAGCAACCATCCCTGTTTCGATAAATCCTGGTACAACTGCATTTACGTTAATCCCTTTTCTTCCTAGTTCTTTTGCCCATGTTTTCGTCATTCCGACTACTGCAGCTTTTGATGCCGCATAATTGGTTTGACCAACATTCCCGTAAACACCAGTTACAGACGAGGTACTGACAATTTTCCCTTTTCCGTTAGCAATCATATGAGGTACGACAGCTTGAGTGCAGTTAAAAACACCTGTTAAATTCACGTCAATAACCTTTTGAAAATCCTCCTGAGAAAGCTTTGTCAGCATTGCATCCCGAGTAATCCCTGCATTATTTATTAAAATATCAATCCTTCCAAATCGCTCCATTACAGCGGAAACCATTTCATCAACGCTCTCTCTATTTGCTACATCGACCTGAAAAAATTCAACATCGGCACCTTGTTCTTTCAGTTCCTTAGCTCTATCAGCGCCTCTTGTATCATAGTCTGTTAAGGCAACCTTTGCGCCTTCACGTACAAATGTAATAGCTGCTTCTAATCCTAGCCCATTTGCTGCTCCCGTAATGATTGCCACCTTATCCTTTAATCTCATTTTGCTGGCTCCTTTTTTCCGATTTGTCTAGCTTCAGCACCTAGCCCCTCGAGGTCGCTTCACCCTCCTGCGGCGGCAACAGCCTCCTCGTCGGGGTTCCAGCGCTTGTCGGGGCTGTTCAAGGTGCTTACTCATATCTTATAAATTCATGCATATGTTTTAACAATAGCTCTAAGTTATCAATTAATGGAGAATGTCCACAGTCTTCTAATTCAATAAATGTAGCGTTATCTCCCATATCTTCCATAATTTCCTTTGCCATACTTTCTACTACAACATAATCCCGATCCCCGCGTAGTACTAAGACTGGGATTTTGATATCATCCACCTGGCCTGTTCCTTCTGTTAACCCATTGTGGTGATGGCTGATGTTAAAGGTATTTAGTGAATAGTAGACATCGGCAAGATTTCGTTGAGTCATCATATCCTCTAAGTACTCATCGTAGTGAGCCTCTTTAGGCTGATTTTTTGTGTATATAGCAGCATTCCAGATAGCTTTCAGAACTTCTTTATCTCGATTGTCGTAGGCAGTTTGAATTGGGATTGTTCGTGCTAGATCACTATGAATATCTTCCATTGTCTTCAAACGATTTGAAAAATCCAGCTGTCCGTCGGCACCTAAACCAAAGATTGGAAAACCTCTTGTTGATGCTGATGCTAGTAACACTAATTTTGAACAAAGTCCTGGATGGTCAGCTACAAACTGCATTCCTACGGCACCACCTGTTGACCAACCAGCAATGATAAAATCTGATAAGCCTAATTCATCAACAAATAGTTTAATATCATCTGAGAAGTCCTTAATAGATTGTACCGGTTTATGATAGGTTGAAATACCAAAGCCTCTCATATCCACCGCATATACCTTGTAATCGCTATCAAGATTTTCAATGACAACATCCCAATGTTTCGATGATGACATGTTCCCATGAATGAGTAGAACTATTTTTTCTCCTCCTTCACGTTCCCTGTAGCCCAATGTTTCTCCATTTTCGAGATTAACCGTTTTCAGTTCAATCACTGACATTCACAATCCCCCCATTTAATTGTCGTGGCACCCCATGCATATCCAATACCGGCACTTACGAGAACAACAAGATCCCCTTCTTTTATTTTACCTTTTTTTTCCGCCAATTCCATAGAAAGTATTTGATCGATTTGACCAATATGTCCGTATTCATTCAAATATATGGATTGGTCCTGGGTAAGCCCTAACTCTTGCAACACATAATCATGGGCCGATTTTTTCATGTGAAGAATGCCTAAGTAGTCAATATCTGCTTCGGTATACCCGCTTTTTTGTACGGCTGTTCGAATCACCAGAAGAAAGTTCGCCATCGACTTTTCTTCAAGTCGCTGTTTCATCCCTTCTGGGTCAAGAACATCAAGCATATTTAATTTTTGCTCAAGGGCTTCTTTGGTTATCGGGTTCTTTGTTCCACCCGCAACGACTACGACATCCTCAGAAAAAGCACCATCTGTGATAATATGACTTTCTAGTACGTGATTTTTTGTGATCCCTTTTTGTAGCAGGATGGCACCGCCACCCGCTCCCAAATTATACATAAAGCGAGTTCTAGGATTCTCGTAATCAATAAAATCGACATTTCGATAGCCACCCGCTAGTAATACCGTTTTTATGGAGTCATCTGCTTTCATCAAATCCTTTGCTACCTTTATCGCCATGATTGTCGTTCCACATCTCATTGCCACATCAAAGCCCCACGCATTCGAGGCTCCGAGCTCTTGTTGCATTTTAATGGCTGCTGTCCACAAAGGATATTCCTTATGCTCTTCTCCGATATAGATGATTAAATCAATTTCCAATGGGTCAATGTTTGCCTTCTTGATAGCTTCTCTTGCAGCTTTTATGCCCATTTCACATGTATGATCATCTGTTCCAGGAATCGGTTTCTTCAAAATACCAAGCTTGGTCTCGACGATTTCCTTTGGTATCCCACTTTTTTTTGAAATGTCTTCCGAGGTTAAAAAGTCTTTCGGAATGTATGTCCCTGTACTTAAAACTCCAACTGATTCCAAAGTAGGTCACTCCTCTATTACACGTTTCATAAACTCAACGGCATCATCTAAATCTGTCACAACTACCTCATCTTCCCCCTGGACATGACTAACCTTTATACGCCAGTGCTTTTTCATTGTCTGGTTATCGACATCAACCAGCGCACAACGGACAACGAATGAAGTAATGGTTTGATTATCATTCATGGACCTCTCTCCTTAGCCGGCTATTTTTTCTTTTTCACAGTCTTTCGTTTTAGTGGTCCCTTTGCTTTTATAGAACCATGACTTAACAGTTCCAACGATTCCCATTGGGAAGAACATAACAGCTAATATATATATAATGCCAAAGAAGATCATCCATCGTTCAAAAATCCAGTGCACCTTTGCAAGCCCAGTTAGCCAGTGATGGGCAAATTCGATAAGCCCCGCTCCAATGATGGCCCCAACTAATGTTCCAACCCCTCCGATAATTGTCATGAGAAGAGCATCCAGAGTTACATCGAGAGCAAATACCGATGTATTGACAAACCTTAGTGTGACAACATACATCGATCCGGAAACACTTGCAATTACCCCTGCAACAATACTTGCTATAATTTTATAATGAATCACATTATAGCCTAGTGACTCTGTTCGTGGTTCATTTTCACGAATCGCTTGGAGAACCCTGCCAAGAGGTGATTCTGTAAATCTTTTTAACACTAAAAATACGATAATCATTAGAATCAATGTGACAAAATAGAGGGTCATACGGTCTTTTAATACATCTGGTATGCGGAACGTAAATCCATCATTCCCCCGGGTTAATGATCGCCATTTTTCAGCAGCTACTAAAAATAAGCCCGAAAACGCCAATGTCAGCATGGCATAGAAGTGACTCTTTAACCGAAGTGAGAGCAAACCGACAATATAACTTAAAATGGCTGACAGAATCATTCCAACTATGATTGATAGTAGAAAAATGGGAACTGTTGGTTCAAATCGATGTAAAAGAACACCTGTTGCATAAGCACCAATTCCGAAAAACATCGCATGCCCGAATGAAACAATCCCTGTAAAACCTAGTAAAATATCATAACTCATAGCAAAGACAGCAAAGATAAAAATTTGTGTAAATAAAATCAATATACTTCTAGTGTCATTAATAAATGGATAACATAGAAGAAATACCGCTGCCGCAATATATATGATGTTTGCTTTTGAAGAATTAGTTAGAAGCCTCATTTCCTCACCCCTTTGCCCCGAATAATCCTTGTGGTCTAAAAATTAATACAATGGCCATCAGTAGCATATTAACTGCTAGTGATAATTCTGGGACATAGTATGCCATGAAAGCACCTGATAACCCTACTAAAATCGCTGCAAATAGTGACCCTGTAATACTTCCCATTCCCCCGATGACAACAACGATAAATGCGAGAATAGCAAATTCCATACCCATCTCCGCATAAATTTGTCCAGAATAGGGTCCAAGTAATACACCCCCAAGTGCGGCCATTGCTGCACCTACCATAAAAACGAGCATAAAAATCTTTTTAATATTAATTCCAAGCGATTGGACCATTTCCTTGTTGATAACGCCCGCACGAACGATTAAGCCAATCTTTGTATTTTTTAGAATGTAGTAAATAAGGAAGAAAACTAAGAACCCAACTAAAATAATAAATAATCGATATTTTATGAGGATAACCCCACCAAACTCCCAGCTTCCACTCAAATATGCAGGGGTTTTCGCACTTAATTGGTTTGGTCCCCAAACGACCTTTAACATTTCGGAAAGGACGATCATGACCCCAAGTGTTATCAAAATTTGTTGGACATGATTTCCGTATACAGGGGTAACAATAAATTTTTCAATTAACAACCCCAAAATTAATCCGGTAATCAAAGCTGTAATGATCCCAACTAAGAAACTGCCGGTTTGCCCATATGACCAAACACCAGCATATGCTCCCCATGCAAATAAACCACCATGGGCAAAATTTAAGACATCCATAAGTCCAAAAATTAACGTTAACCCTGCTGCAAGCAGGAAAATCAACATACCTGTAGCAAGTCCATTGATCGTTAAATTAATGATTGCATCCACAAATTATCCTCCTCCCGTTAGAATATCTCGTTATGCTATTCCTAAATATTGTTTGCGGAGTTGTTCATTTTCCTTTAACTCCTTCATGTCACCATGATGAACAGTTCTTCCATCGTCAATGATGAAAAATCGGTCTCCAATTGTACTTGCCATAATAAAATTTTGTTCAACAAGTACGATGGATGTCTTAGACTTTATCTCTTGGATAGATTCCATCACTTTTTCTACCACAATAGGGGCTAAACCCTTACTCGGTTCATCTATTAAAAGTAAATCATTATTATTGACATAAGCCCTTGCGATCGAGAGCATTTGCTTTTGCCCACCGCTTAGGTTCCCCCCTTTTCGTTTCCAAAACTTTTTCAGGTCGGGGAATAAGTTCAAAATATAATCGAGCCGGTCCTTTGTTTCGTCGTTTTCCTTTTTGATCGCGACCTTCATATTTTCTTCTACTGTTAACTCTCCAAATATTCCTTGATCCTCGGGTACATAGCCAATCCCCTTTGCCGCAATATGATAGGTTGCAAGTCCGGCAATGTTTTCCCCGTTATATTCAATTGTTCCTTTAGCCGGTGGATTGAGTCCCATAATTGACCTCAGGGTCGTTGTTTTGCCTGCACCATTTCTTCCTAAAAGAACCGTAACCTCTCCTTTTTTCGCTTCAAATGAGACGCCCTGTAAAATATGAAATTGGTCAATATACGTTTGGATTCCCTCTACCTTAAGATGCAGTGTCATCGTACAAACCTCCTAAATACGCTGATTGGACTGTTTCATTGTTCATGATTTCTTCAGGTGTTCCATCAGCAAGCAATCTCCCATTAAATAAAACCATTACACTATCAGATAGATCGAGAATCATATCCATTTTGTGTTCAATTAAAATGATGGTACGATTCCCTTCTGCTTTAATTTTTTTAATAACCTCAAGAATTGTAGGAACTTCCTCCAGCGACATTCCGGCTGTTGGTTCATCTAGTAATAGAACCTCCGTCTCCAATGCCAAAAGCATGGCAATTTCCAACTTTCTTTTTTCGCCATGTGCCAAGTTTTTTGCAATTGCATCTGCTTTATTATCAAGAAGAACAAGCGATAAAATGTGTAAAGCTTTTTCTTCGAATTGTCGATATTTGCGGAAGTGCTTAAACATTTGGTACCTAACTCCTGCCACGGATTGAACGGCCAAACGCACATTTTCTAATACTGTCAGATTTGGAAAAACATTTGTAATTTGAAAGGAACGACCGATTCCCTTACGTGTACGTGCAGTGGGAGAAAGCTTTGTAATATCTTCACCTTTTAGGAAAACTTGGCCATTGGTTGGTGAAAGCTGACCACTTAGCAGATTGAAAAAAGTTGTTTTACCTGCACCATTTGGTCCGATGATGGATTTGAAGTGGTTTGGAGGAACTGTAAAATTCACCTTATCAACAGCAACATGTCCTCCAAATGCTATTGTCAGTTCCTTCGTTTCAATAATATTTTTCACGTAGTCTCACCTCTTTTTTTCTAAAAGGAAACTTCGGTAGAAAAATTCACTACCGAAGTTCCTTAATTGACTTTAGTTGCGAACTGGTGGTGCTGTTTCCTCAGGGCTTAATTCTCTCATTAAGACTGGTACTGGATAATCCACACCATCCACCTTTTCTAGGCGAATAGCATATAACGTTTGAAGGGCTTGATGGTCCTCTTCACGGAACGTCATCTTTCCTTTAGGTGTGTCAAAACTCATACCTTCCATTGCTTCAATAAGCTTATCTGCATTTGTATCGCCATCCGTCTTTTTAATTGCTTCAACAATTGCTAATGCAGCGGTCATACCACCTGGAGTAAATAGATCTGGAACCTCTCCATTAAACTTTTCTTTATGCTTTTCAACTAACCAATCGTTAATATCATTTTTAGGAAGTTGATGATAGTACACTGTGAATCCTTCCATTCCAATTAAGGCATCCATGGTAGCAAGTGCCGGAATATCTGGAGCACCTGTCGAGATTTTAATACCATTTTCTTGGACCTTCATATCTGCGATTTGGTTCCAAGGTGTGTTTGCACCAGCCCATACAACATATAAATAATCAGGCTTTGCTTCAATAATCTTTTGGACATTAGATGTAAAGTCAGTTGCTGCAGGGTCTGCATATTCCTCATGTATAATCTCAGCACCAAGTTCTTCTGCTGCTTCCTTAAAGGCTGCTATTCCATCACGACCAAAAGCATAGTCTGGAGCAAGTGTCGCGATTTTTACACCCTTTTTTGCAATAGCTGCTGCACCCGCAACCGCATCTTGTGAAGAGTTACGCGCTGTTCTAAAAATATACTCATTCCAGTCTGCGCCTGTAATACTGTCTGCAGCGGCTGGTTCAACAATCATGATTTTTTCGTATTCCTCAGCTAGTGGAAGAACGGCTAATGTATCTGCTGAGCTTGAAGAACCGACTAGGAAATCGACTCCGTCTTCCTCAATTAATTTAGTAGCTTTTTGAATCGCAACCTCTGGTTTTGTTTCAGTGTCTTCTACAATAAATTGAATTTCTTGTCCATTGACTTCCATTGTTCCGTCAGTTGCGTATTCAAGCCCAAGTTCAAATCCTTGTGTTGTTTGTTTTCCGTATGATTCAAGTCCACCACTTAATGAAGCGAGCACACCGATTTTGATCGGATCCTTTGCTTTTGTTTCTTCTGCTGGTTTGTCTGAATCACCTGAGCTTGGTTTCTTTTCTTCTGTCGTTGAAGATCCTGAACTACAAGCTGCTGCAACTACCATAAGCATGGCAAGCAGACTTAAGAAAAGCATTTTACGAAATGAGAATTTCTTCATTTTTCCTTCCCCCTTTTTCATCATTAAAACTGTAAAACCTCCTGAGATAATCGTACTCGGTGATAGTTACATTTTAGTTACAGATATATTTGTGTAATTAGCTAACCTTCCATTGAATTGCAGTAGCTGCCCATGTATAACCAGTTCCGGCACTCACAGCTACAGCAATATCTCCATCTCTTAGTTTTCCTTGCTCCTGTGCAAAATGGAGACCAACACAGGGGTCAAGTGCGGACATATGTCCATGGTGCTCTAAATAGACTGCGTTTTCTTCTGGAATTTGGAATGTGTGAAGTAGTTCTCTAAACATGGAGCGTTTCGTATGAAGTGGGAGAAGAACTTTTATGTCTTGAGGTGAATATCCGCTACTTTGTACTGCTTGTCGAATCACTTTTTCGAAATTCAGAATCGATACAGGGTCAAGCCGTTCTTTCATGCTAGATGGATCAAGAACATCGATATAATGTTGTCGATTTTTTACTGTTTCCAAGCTTGGGAACAATTTGGAACCTCCGGCCGGTACACGAACATCTTCATAGAATGAACCATCCGTGATGATCGAGCTTTCTAGAATTTCACTTGTAGTAGAATTTTTCGTTATTAATGCCGCCGTCCCGCCATCTCCAAAATTAAACATAAATCTAGAGCGAGGATTCTCATAATCTATTATTTGAGATTCTTTACAGCCTCCAACAAGTAAAATATTATTAATTTTTTCATCTGAACGTAACATATCCTTTGCTACTTTTAAGGCAATTGGAAAGCAGGAGCTCACATTCATTAATTCGAATGCATAGGCATTTTTTGTTCCCAGTTCAAATTGAAGTTTTGGTGCACTTGACCAAACTAAATAATCTTTATGAGGACTTCCAAAATATATAACCACATCAATTGATAAAGGATCTATATTCGCTAAGATTTGTCTGGCTGCTTCGATTCCGAGATCTGTTGCTTGCATGGAATCATCAGAGACATGCTTTTGATACAATCCGAATTTTTCTATAATGACTTGTTCAGGGATTCCTGTTTTTTTAGCCAATTCCGCTGCTGTTTCAACTCCTTTTGGAAAATATACACTTGTTGCTTCAATTCCGATCTTATCTGTTCTCATCTGTTTTACCGTCCTTTCATATTTTGACAAGCCGGTTCTTTTGGATTTTCCCTGTCGCATTCCTAGGGAGTTGATCAATAAATTCTATTTTTTTCGGAATCTTGTATTTTGCTAAAAACTGATAACAATATTCGATTATTTCTTCTTCTGTTAGTAAACTCTCCTTGGTCTTTACAACAAAAGCTACCGGAACTTCTCCCCATTTCTGATCGACAACTCCAACAACAGCTACTTCTTCAACATCTTCTAGCTTCCCAATGATTTGTTCAACTTCTAATGGATAAATATTTTCTCCTCCAGAAATAATCATTTCTTTTTTCCTTCCGACAATATACAAAAATCCCTCTTCATCAACCCTTGCTAAATCTCCGGTATATAACCAACCATCACGAAGAGCTTCAGCTGTTGCTTCCGGTCTATTCCAATATTCCTTCATCACATTTGGTCCACGAACAATGAGCTCTCCAACATCGCCTGCTTTTACCAACGACCCTTTCGAATCTATTAATTTATACTCACAAAACATAGCAGGCTTTCCAATCGAACCCATTTTTCGTTCGGCATCCTCTTTCAAAAGCATAAACAGGGTGGGAGATGTTTCGGTCATCCCAAAACCTTGGCCGAATAATAACCCCTTATCAAAAAACGACTTGATAATTTCAAGTGGACATGGGGCACCCCCATTGTAAAACCAGCGAACAGATTTTAAATTTGTTTTATCAAATGACGGACTATGTAAAATCGCTTGATGAATTGTAGGAACACCCATTACGATTGTCGCTTGGTGCTGTTCAATCATCATTAAGGCTCTTTCAGAATCAAATTTCCCCTCAGGTAAAATGATGGTCCCACCAGCATACAATGTTGGAAATGCGAATAAGCCTATACCTCCTATATGAAAGAGCGGAAGTAATAAAAGGGAACGATCACTAGATGTGATATCAATTGCGAGCGAATTATTAATGGCATTCCAAAACATATTATTCTGTGTCAAAACCGCCCCCTTTGGTTTTCCAGTTGTTCCTGATGTATAACATATCAAATAGGGAGCGCTTTCATTTATTTCAACTGAAACCTTCTCATTTCCACCTTTTAGATATCTAATTGTGTCAACGGATATTATTTTTTTCAAGCACGTTTCCTCTTCCAAAGCATTCAATGTTTGTTGATAGGTGTCTTCTATAAAAAGAGTCTCTGCCTCACTATCATTTAATTGATAAACAAGTTCTTTTACTGTTAAGCGAATATTAAGTGGGACCGCAATACATTCCAGCTTTGCAATAGCAAATAGTAATACCATGTATTCATATCTATTTTGAGACAAGATTCCGATACGGTCTCCTCTTTTTATACCCAACTTAAGTTTTAAATAAGAAGCTAAATTGTTTACATCTTGACTAAGCGTTTTATAAGTGATTTGTTCCTTCTCTGTGATAATGGCAATACGCTTCGGATGTAATTCAGCTCTTTTTTCAATCCAATAAGCAATGCCTTGCATCATGTACTCTCCCTTCTATCCTTTTTTTAGCCCTTCAAAAATAAGTGTCATTGCTGCCTCAAAAGCCTCTTCAGGAACGTCTTTCTGTTCCCAATACACCCATCTCATACCAAGAAACTGACCAATTGACATTAGGCAATAGGCAACCGTTTCTTGATCAATCTCTTTAAATTCACCTACGCCAATTCCAGCAGATAAACTTTTTAAGAATCCATTAGCAAGTTTATCGTAATACCAGCGATAAAGGTCCTTATCCACTACTACAGCTTGTTGAACGATACTATATAAATTTCTGCGGTTTTTGACCCAAGTAAAGAAAGCTTTAAATCCTTTCCGTTGTGCTTCCTCGAAGGTTTTAGCTTTACCCATTTCTTCTTTAATGGCCAAACGAAGCTCGCGGCTATATTGACGAATAAGTTCATCAAAAATATCTTTTTTTGATGGAAAATAATTATAGAAGGTGCCCTGTGCTACATTTGCTTCTTGTGAAATGTTTACAATTGAAGTCTCATAGTATCCCTTTTGTCCAAATACCTCCTCTGCTGCACGTAATAGTTTCTCTCTTGTCTCTAAACCTTTAGGACTCAATACTTTTTGATCTGTTTTTGTTGTTTCTGACACCTGAATCACCTCTCAACTTTTATTATATACACATTTACTGACTTTTCAATATGTTTTTAAAAATAAAAAAATAAACCATCCCCGGAAGGTTATGGTTTATCAAACAAGTCTTATTAAACTAGTTTTGATGCTGGAGAATCATGTCATACATTTGTTTTGTTGGTTGCATTGGCTCTACTCCTAGTTCGTCCTCCAATGCTGATACGCATTTTTTATACCATTTGATCGCTTGTGGCCGGTTATTTTTATGATAGTAGCAGAACATCAACAAGCGATATGCTTCCTCCCATGTCCGGTCCTTAGCAATAATTTGTTCACACCAATAAATGGCCTCGTCAAACTCTTCCGTTTTTACAAAGCTTTGTGCAATCCGTTCAGCACCACGTAAAAATAAGACTTGGAGCCGTTCTCTCTCACTTAAACACCAATCTTCATATCTGCGATTCGGTAAATAATCTCCTTCGTAAAACTCCAATGCTCGTCTTAAGCACTTAATAACCTGTTCGGTATCCTTTTCATGAAGACCTGCATGTATCCATTCTTCAAACTCAATAATATCGAGTTGATAGCCTGCTTGTTGATTTAGTCCATAGGATGAACCAATTCGTTGGATAAAGAATGGTGTTGATCTTGCCACTCGATTTGGTTCCAATGCATTATTTAATGCATTTAAAGCCACCTTAAAGTCTCTTGCTGCCGCCGCCTCATCATGATCTGGCCACAGGGTAGCAAATATTTCTTCCTTGGCAATCATTGTATTTCTTAGTGTCACAAAAAGCTCGAGTAATTCTTTAGCTTTTCCACGCTGCCAATCAGATTCCTCCACTTCTTGGCTTCCAAGCCATACTCGGAATCTACCTAATGTTTGAATACGTAACGTATAGCCAGGATGGGACGTTATATTTGAATAGCCTAAATTATTTAAGAGTTGATTTACGTATGGAAGATGAATGCCTTCCTTCTGTGCATCGAGTAACAATGGTACGACATTATATAAATCTAGTGGTCCGAAAGTTGTGCGTTTCGTCAAGATAAAATCGTAGCCACCAACCTGCACTTTATTAAGAAAACTAGTAATAACTTCGTTAAAAGCCTCTTTATCTTTCTGTTGATAATAGAGAAATGCAAACCAAAGCTGTGTTAAGGCAATCCCATATTGATCACCACAATTTCCAAACAAGGATTCACACCTTGTTAAGTATTTGTTCGCTTCCTCCCATTTTTCATTATGAACAGAAGAAATACCCATACAAAGTAATATAAGTGCGGAAAGCCATGCATCCTTTACCTGTTCTGTTTCCTCCAAGGCCTTATTCCCAAATTCAATGGCTCGATCATAAATACCTCGATTTCCGTATAAAATACATAAACCCATTAACGGTTCTGCTTTACCCCTTGCAATATTTAATTCATCCATGATTTCAAGCGCCGTTTCATAGCATTGGATTGCAAGTGAAGCGTCATATTTATCGAGCAATTGGACCGCATGACCCATGCGTATCCAGCCACATGCTTCAACAAATGGTGCTTGAAATTGTACCCCTTGCTTAATACCTGATTCCGCCAGTTCCTTAGCTTCTTGCCCGTTCCCCATAAAGGACTCAATTAACGATAACAACAAATCCGTTTCACGGTGGGATTGCTGTAAATGGACCGTTTTTTGATCCGCTTCAACTACTTTCTTTTGAGTCAGAATTTTTTTCGCTTCAAAAAGCTTTCCAGTCCGCAAAAATAATCTTGATTCTAAATTTCCGTCCAATAATGGAATATTGAGCTCTCGTCCTTTTTCATACCACTTTTTTGCTTTTTTTGCATGACCAGCATTGGCTAGATTTTCAGCCATTAATTGATATACTCTACTTTTATCTTCACTTGAGGAGGCTTCATTTTCCTCAAGTGCTTCAATTGCCTGTAATAAATACCGCTCGGCTTTACCAGGTTGGATGGTATCAAGATAAATTTTCGCTTGTCCTTCATAGGCTCTGCTTAACCCCTCTAAATCCCTTGCAGAATGTGCAAAGTGAATGGCTTTTATGTAACAATCCTCAGCCTCCTTATAGGAGCAGCGATATCTTAACGCTTCTCCTTTATAAAGCCATAATAGATAATAATGGTTCATAAGTGATTCCGGGATCTTTTTAATCCGATCAAGTAGCCCTTCAAGTTGTCCATTTTGAATCATCTTTTCTCCATAATGGTGGAGGATTTCCGCAATTCTTTCAAAATCACAGGACTCCTCAAGATGATAGATAGCTTGATTGAAATCTCCTATCCTTTGAAAATATTGAGCGGTTTGAATATGAAGATTATGAAAATGCCGTTCATTCATCGAATACAGACGCTGCTCTAGAAATTCTTTAAACAATGCATGGTAGCGATATTGTCCTTCTCCAATGGAAAGTAAAAAAAGATTATGGTCGGAAAGTTCCTTTAACATCTCACCTGAGCTTCTGATTCCTAAAACTTCATCACACACTTTACCGTTCAATTCTTCAAAAATACATGTATTCTCAAGAAACTGTTGAACCATCGGTGGCTGTTTCATGAACACTTCCATTGCAAGAAAGCGAAACAATTCATCAAGTGATTTCGATTTATTATTTAGAATTGCCTCCAATCCTCCATCAGAAGAAAGCTGCCCTCGAATCATTCCAATCGCAATAATCCATCCTTCTGTTAGTGAAAAAATTTTCTTTATATCTTGATCAGTCAGATCACCCTTATATAAATCACTTAATAGAACTTCAACTTCATCAAACGAAAACACAAGGTCCCGCTGTTTTAGTTCAAGGAGTTCTCCCTTCACCGTCATTGAAGTTAGAAAATCCCAGCTTGGTTTTATCCGACTTGAGATGACAAGATTTAAATTCATTGGAAGATGCTGGATCAACCATGCCATCCAATGGTCTATTGACGAAGAGTGTTGAATCAAATGATAGTCATCAATAACAAGCATGACATTCTGATTAAGCACAGTTATCTCATTGATAAACAGCGAGCAAAGTGTTCTGATTTCTTCATCACGTACATATCTTTCAATGTTTTCAACATAAAGAAGAAGTTCCGTTCCAAATCCTTGGTGATTTTTTCGAATTGCGTAGACCACATATGTTAAAAAAGGAATAATATCGTCATCATTAATACCCACACTATACCAGCAGGGCGTATTTTTTTGATCATGAATAAAGGATGCAAGTGCAGTTGTTTTTCCGTAACCTGCTCCCGAATGTAGAATGGTTAGTGGGTACGTTGCAATCGTTTTCATTTTCTTCATTAAAGACGGTCTTCGTAAAATGATGTCCTTTAAATTGGGTGGAGTAATTTTTGTTTGCAGAACTTGAATTTTCGTCCCCATTCCATAACCTCCCTTCGTATCAAATGCCCCGGAATATTTACACTAAATTAATTCATAATTTTGGTACTATTTTATCATATCCAAGCCAAAAAAGAACTCGAAATTCGGTTGAGTTCTTTGACATTGTTTATTATGTTGATCCAATTTTCCTTAATTCAATAATTCCATTTTGTTGAATGGCCAGTATTTGATGTTTACCTTTCCAACAACTTGTTCCATTCTAACAAATCCAAAATGGCGGCTATCCCAGCTGTCTATGCGATTATCGCCAATAACGAAAATATGATTTTCGGGAACGTTTGATTCCCCTGTCACTTCCTCAAGCGTGAAGTCGCCTGTTAGTTGACCTACAATTATTTCTTCTTTATATTTGTCTAAGAATGGTTCGGAAACACTTTTCCCATTTATATAAAGCACATCATCCCGGTATTCAAGTTTGTCGCCAGGTAAACCGATCACCCTTTTTACAAAATCCTCTTCTTTATTTTTATGAAATACAACGATATCAAAGCGGTCAAGCTCTCCTATTTTCATCCCGATCTTGTTGACCATTAAAAGGTTACCATCCTCAAGGGTTGGCATCATTGATTCACCGTCAACTATGTAGTTCGTAAAAAAAAAGGCTCGTAAAAAGACAACAATGATCAGACTAATCCCTAAAGATTTAATAAAAGAAAATTGATGATTCTTCTTCGCTGGGGTTTCCTCCATTGCAACTCCACCCTTCGTTTTATCGTGTCAAGCCTCATCCTCCTTAAGAAGATTTGAATTTGGCTTTACCTTTAACCATGCTTCCACTCTTTTCCCGACAATCCAAAGCACAAATATTATGATGACCACAATAATCGTCCGAACGGGCTGTTGAAAAAGAGCTCGTATATCATAGCCTATGAAGCTTATGGTAAATATCATGACTAATTTTCCACTTAAAACGGCTAAAACAAATTGGGGAGTACTTACCCTTGATAGCCCTGCTACTAAATTAATTGCCGCAGACGGGGTGAAAGGAAAGCATAATAGGAGAAATAATGGACCAAATCCGTGCTTTTCTACCCAAGTTATAAGACTCTTTATTTTTTTATGGCGACTGACAAATGAAAAGAATCGTTTTTGACCATATTTACGAACCAGGAAAAAAACGAGCAAAGAACCACCAATGGCTCCTATCCATGAATATAAAAATCCAAGCCAAAGTCCAAATGCATTTGCATTGGCAACAACAAATGCGACCAAAGGCAGAAATGGAAGAAACGCTTCCAACATTGGAAGAACAATTCCAGGCAATGGACCAAATGACCGGTATTCACTTAACAATTCTTCAATATTTTTCAATGTAATGAGTTCTTTCAGTGTTTCAATATCCATAGGTCTCTCCTTGAAAAAACAATTCAGCTTAACAGATACAATAATATTGTCTTACTTCATATTGTACACCCATTTGGGCATTCCTACCAAAAAAATTCACTTTAAATACATAGAAAAAAGACACTAGTAAGTACTAGTGCCTTTCATTCTTATCCTAAATAATCAACAAACCAGTCTTTAATATGGTTAAGTCGTGATAATCGTAATTTTGGATTTCCGCTTCGCGATAATTCATGGTTAGCACCAGGGAAACGAACAAACTTTGTTGGTTTCTTTTGATGCTTTAATGCCACGTAAAACTGCTCTGCTTGTTCGATTGGACAACGGAAGTCACGCTCACCATGGAGAATTAATAGTGGTGTCTCCACATCTCCCACATATTTTAATGGTGAATGATTCCATAATTTTTCAGCATTTTCAAGAAGAGTGCCTTTGAGCTCCCATTCAGTAAAGAAGTAGCCAATATCACTTACCCCATAAAAGCTTAGCCAGTTTGAGATGGAGCGTTGGGTAACCGCTGCTTTAAATCGATTTGTATGTCCAACAATCCAATTTGTCATGAAACCACCATAACTTCCACCTGTAACACCAAGCTTTGTTTCATCCACAAAATCAAAATGTTCGACAGCATAATCAGTTGCTGCCATGACGTCTAAGTAGTCTTTTCCTCCATAGTCGCCTCGGACAGCATCAACAAATTGCTGACCATAGCCATGACTACCACGAGGATTCGTAAAGACAACCACAAAACCCTTGCCTGTTAGCACCTGAAACTCATGGAAATATGTATTAGCATACATCGCATGTGGCCCACCATGGACTTCGACAATAGTCGGATATTTTTTGCCCTCTTCATAGCCAAATGGTTTCATAACCCATCCATTAATTTCCCAACCGTCTGGAGCATTGAACGTAAATGGCTCTGCATCTGACAATTCAACCTCATGTAAAAATGCTTCATTCACATGTGTAAGTCGATTCAATTCACCTGTACTCAAATCCAAGTAAAAAAGATCGCCAGGCTCTGTTGGTTTACTGATTCCTACCACAGCCTTATGATTATTTACGGTTAAGGCAAACACGTGTTGATTTTCAAATAGGGACGGATACACTTCTCCTTCAATGGAACCGTAATAGACTCCCGTATTGCCATGGTTAGTTAATAGAAAATAAAAACTTCTGCTATCGTCATTCCAGATAACGCCAGGATCTGAACCGCCTAATTGAAAGTCTGCAGCAACACAATCCCCAACATATGCATCAAGTTCACTTGTTAAACAAGTGAATTCTGTGCTATCAACACTGTAAAGCCATATTTTCGGCAATGTTGCGCCTGCAAACTCCTGTTCATGTCCAATGATCGCAATATATTTGCCATCTGGTGACCAAGACGGCAAGCCAAAGTTACCAGTACTGCCCGTAATTTTATGGTAGCTTTTATCTTCTACTGACATTACATATACGTCAGAGATTAAATTATAATCTGAGTCTTCACTTATATCACCAACGAAAGTGATTTTTGTTCCATCTGGAGACCAACCACCTGCGGCATAATCATAATCTCCTGATGTCAATTGTTCTAGATCACCAGAAGCGATATCAACTAATGCAAGATGTTGATTTTTATTATCTAAAAAGCCTGCAGCATCTGATTTGTAACGAATTCTCTCGACAACCATTGGTTCAAGGTTCTTCTCATCTTCATCCTTTTTCTTCTTTTCCTTATCAGTGAGGCTTTCATCTGATGTTAAAGAAGTTGCAAATAAAATTTTCGAACTGTCTGGAGACCAGATTGGATTCCTGGCACCATTCACACAATATGTAAGTTGTTTCGGCTCCCCACCGTTTACATTCATAACGAAGATTTGCTGTTTGCCTGAACGATTTGATACAAACGCGACTGATTCTCCATCAGGAGACCAACGTGGCGACGCATCTCGAACATCCCCAAACGTCCACTGTGATACATTCCCATCTACAGTTCCAACATATAAATGTGAATTATATTCATGAGTTTCCTTATTAATCTCTGTTTCCACAAACGCATAGCGCTTCCCGTCTGGAGAAAATTGTGGATCATTAACTGTTTTTAATTCATATAAATCTTCTGCAACGATTCCTCTGCGTTTTTTCTCTGTCATCCTTCTCCCGTCCTTTATCACAGAATTGTCAAAGTAGTTTAATACTTCCTCTTCCATTATGCACTACAAATTAAATTATTTCGATACTAGAAATAATTTTCCTCCATGTTTCTTGATTCTTTTTAAAAAATGTTCTATCATAGATACAAACATACGTTCTCGAAAGAGGGATAATCATGACAAGAATACCTGAGGATGACCGTGATATTTTTGAAAAAGCCATCTTTTTGCCAATGGTTCTTACCATCCTTAATCGTGATCTTTCAGCAATTGAAACGGCTGGCTTTAAATTAAAAAAGCCATATCTGCATTTGCTTGAACATACCATGAAGAAAGTTCAAAAAGACCTCTACACAATCAAACAACAAATGAAAAAGAAAAATATGAAAGTATGGGAAAAACAAAGAGATGAGGCATTTACTCTATTTTCATTCATGTATCGAGGCTATGAAGAGGAGCATAACTACTTTAACCCACGGATTCGAAATGAGGTTCAACAGCTGCTCGAATCTTATTTCGTTGAAAAAAATAACAGTGAGTAGCAAAGCACAATTCAGGTAGAAAAATAATTTTTAGTTCAGAAATCAGATTTTTTGGGTAAGCTATCGTTGATTTGAGGATTTATGACGAAATTAATGCGTTTATTTGGTTTATCCATTCGATTTGTGACAATGGTTCGCAGTTGTGCAGTTCTATGGAGTTGATTTTGGAAGGAGCCCTTCGAGATTTGTAGTTGAATTGCTTGCTTATTCGTAAATATAACAGTCGTCTCCTCATGTACACTAAACTTGCAATCTGAGACATAATGATGAGACAGCCATGCACAATCCTGTTTTGTTGGAGAAGCGGTCGGAAACAGAAAAATCTTATTAGAAGCTTCTACAATGATCGGAGCCTTATGAGTCACTCCCATAATCTCACGCGTTCCTTCTTGCCTGCCTTTAAGTGAGCTTCCAAAATAACGGCAACTGCGGTCGACAATCTCAGTTGGTTTCATGGTAACTACATATTCACCTTCAACTTCAAGTACTCTTGAACAGGTATTATTTCCTATTTCAATTGGAAGTACCGCCATTGTATCAGGGTTAATCTCATATTCCACTAAATAATTGCTATTCCTACCTTCCATTCATTCATCCCCTTTTAAATTATTTTAATTTTTAAACTAATGGAAGCATTTTCATAATATCACTTCTAGGTATTTATAACTATACGGTTCACAAAATGTTCACAAAAAAAGTGGACTTCTTTTTAAAATGCTCTTTTTAAAAAGAAAGAACATTTTTAAAAGAAAACCACTAAGGCTTTTTATTGTCTAGCTCCAGGCGACATCGACTCTCTGGTCTATCCAATCACTTCTGAAGGTAAATGACACATTCTCCTAAGCGCTCGTCTTATGCTTATCGTCGATGGGCGGACTCGCATAGCGCCTTTCTCATGAATTTTCATTTATTTGGCCAAGTTCCTTTTCAGCAAGAAATGCATTTGCTTGTTCTAATGTCGTATGCTCGTCAACCGAATTACCCGCATAGACTGATTCAGAAAGAAAAGGATTATTTGTATCAAGTGAGTTTGACATCCCGAAAACCGGATTTAATGGAGTATTCATCGGGATATCGTGATTTGTATGTTCATTTGGATTTTTCATTTATTTCCACCTCCACTATTATGATGCATGAAAATGTAAAATATCATACTACCATTTTGAGTATTCCAAATAAATTTTAAAAAAGTCAAAAAATTCAGTTGATTTTATATTGCTACCTAAATATACTATTAAAAAGGGTTTAGGGGTGAGATTTCATGAAGAATAGAAAAACATACTCTGAGATCATGAGGTCACGAGATACAAAAAATTTAAAAACACCTAGGCAATCGGTATTAGACATATATATTCAAATGATTATTGATGAGAGCCTATTCAAACGAAAAAAAGAGCTTTTGGAAACAAAGGTTAACGAAGCGATTGATGCCAGAAATGAAGGTTTGTTTATGGAAGCATCGGCAGAATACCGCAAACTATATAGTAAAACATTGTAGAAATTTTCATCTTTAAAATCACATAAAAACTGACTAACAAAAGTGTTAGCCAGTTTTTTCATGCATCAATTACTTCGTGAATTGCGCTACTTCTGTAGACCCCTTTAACGCAGTTGTTGAAGATGTTCCACCTGTAATAACCTGGGCAACTTCGTCAAAGTACCCTGTTCCTACTTCACGTTGATGCCTTGTTGCTGTGTAACCATATTTTTCGCTTGCGAATTCAGCTTGCTGGAGCTCTGAATATGCCGCCATTCCTCTTTCTTTATAGCCTCTTGCCAATTCAAACATGCTATGGTTTAAAGCATGGAATCCTGCTAACGTTACAAATTGGAATTTGTACCCCATCTTTCCGATTTCTTTTTGGAAGTTTTCAATTGTTACTTCGTCAAGCTTCTTCTTCCAGTTAAACGATGGAGAACAATTATAGGCTAATAGCTTACCAGGGAACTTCGCATGTATTGCGTCTGCAAAGCGCTGGGCCTGCTCTAAGTCTGGCTCCGATGTTTCACACCAAATCAAATCAGCATATGGTGCATACGCCAAACCGCGTGCAATGGCTTGATCAAGTCCGGCTTTTGTCCGGAAGAAGCCTTCTGGTGTTCGTTCACCTGTAATAAATTCCTGATCAACAGGGTCAACATCGCTTGTAATAAGGTCTGCTGCATCAGCATCTGTTCTGGCCACTAAAATCGTTGGCACCCCCATAACGTCCGCTGCAAGTCGTGCAGAAATTAAATTTCGTACGGCAGTTTGCGTTGGCAATAATACCTTTCCACCTAAATGACCACATTTCTTTTCTGACGAAAGCTGGTCTTCAAAATGCACTCCGGCAGCTCCTGCTTCAATCATACCTTTCATTAGTTCAAAAACATTCAACTGACCGCCAAAACCTGCCTCAGCATCGGCCACAATTGGAGCAAACCAATCCGTATCACCGTCGGCTTCTAAATGCTGAATTTGATCTGCACGCTGTAAAGCTTGATTAATCCGCTTTACAACACTTGGAACACTGTTGGCTGGGTATAAGCTTTGATCCGGATACATATGACCTGAAAGATTCGCATCAGCAGCAACCTGCCAACCACTTAAATAGATGGCCTTAAGACCCGCTTTTACTTGCTGAACAGCCTGATTCCCGGTTAATGCCCCTAAAGCATGAACATAATCCTCTGTCTGAAGAAGATTCCACAGTTTTTCAGACCCTCTACGCGCCAATGTATGCTCAATATCAATAGAACCGCGTAAGCGAATAACATCCTCAGCATGATAGGGTCTTTCGATTCCTTTCCATCTTGAATCCATTTCCCAGCTTTCTTGTAATTTTTGAATTCTTTCGTTTGTCATTTTAAATTCCTCCTCTTATTTTATAAAATTTCATATCCTGGTATAGTCAAAAATTCTACAAATTCATCATTTGACACTAAGTTCGCAAATAAATGAACTGCTTCGTTGAAACGGCCTGCTTCAAATGCTTCACTACCAATTTCTTGCTTAATTTTTTCAAGTTCTTCTTCTTGTAGTTGTTGAACAAGCTCAAATGTGACCTTTCTTCCATCCTCTAAGATCCCTTTTGGATGACGGATCCACTGCCATAGTTGTGCTCTAGAAATCTCTGCTGTAGCCGCATCCTCCATGAGGTTATGAATCGGTGCTGCACCATATCCGCGAAGCCACGATTCAATATATTGAATCCCAACATTGATATTCGTACGTACACCTTGTTCCGTTATACTGCCTTTAGGTACAGCAATAAGTTCCTCGGCAGTCACTTGAACATCGGTACGTTTATTATCAATTTGGTTAGGTCCTAACATGATTGTATTAAAGACCTGCCTAGCAACCGGTACAAGCCCTGGATGAGCAACCCATGTACCGTCATGGCCATTATGTGCTTCACGTTCTTTATCTGCACGTACTTTATTAAAGGCTTCCTCGTTTGCTTCTGGATTGTTTTTTACTGGTATCTGGGCAGCCATTCCACCAATCGCATGACACTCTCGCTTATGACAAGTCTTGATGACATGTTGTGAATACGCACTCATAAATGGAGCTGTCATTGTGACTTCTGATCGGTCTGGTAAAATCACATTCTCTACATTTCGAAATCTCTTTAAATAACTAAAAATATAATCCCATCTCCCACAATTGAGACCTGCAGAGTGTTCTTTTAGTTCATATAAAATCTCATCCACTTCAAAGGTTGCAAGGATCGTTTCAATTAGTACAGTAGCTTTAATCGTTCCTTGGGCAATTCCTAGTTCCTTTTGCGAAAAGATAAATACATCATTCCACAGTCTTGCTTCAAGATGGCTTTCCATCTTTGGTAGATAAAAATAAGGCCCGCTACCGTTCTCGATTAACACACTCGCATTATGATAAAAATAAAGTCCAAAATCTAGTAAACTCGCAGAGATTCTCTTCCCGTCAAGTTCAATATGCTTCTCTTCTAAATGCCAGCCTCGTGGACGAACAACAAGTGTTGCAATGTCATCGTTTAATTGATACGTTTTTCCATTTGGATTTTCAAATGTAATCGTCTTTCTAACAGCATCCCGTAAATGAATCTGCCCCTCGATTATGTTTTTCCAAGTTGGAGAATTAGCATCCTCAAAGTCTGCCATAAATACTTTAGCTCCTGAGTTCAATGCATTAATGATCATTTTTCGGTCGACAGGTCCAGTAATTTCAACGCGACGATCTTGTAGGTCTTTCGGAACTGGAGCAACTGTCCAATCCCCATTCCGAATATGTTCTGTTTCGGATAAAAATGTGGGCATGATTCCTCTGTCGATTTCCCGCTGTCTTTGCTGTCTCTTTTCTAATAATTGTTTTCTTCTTCCACCGAAGTTCCGCTCTAGTTTTTCAATGAAGTTTAATGCCTGAGGTGTCAAAATTTCACCATACTGCTCATTCATTTTTCCTGTGATCTGAAGTCCTGAGGTTTGTATCGTCATTTTGTCCCAAACACACCTTCCTTTGTATTGTTATAATACAGATTTTTAATACTAAAAGTATTATATAACAGAATTTCCAAAAATGGAACATTTTTCTGTAAATTTTTATATAACACTTTTACAAATAGTCATTCTGTACTATAACAACACTGAAATAAAAAAAACTTGCTTACAGAAATAGATCCGTAAACAAGGTTCTTTCGATTATTTTTCACCCTTTTCAAATTCATTCGTATACGTAATTCTTTCAAGCATTGTTGGGTGTCCATATCGGAAAATTTTCACTAAGAATGGCGGGTTCACTTGACTTAAACCTGCTCTTGATAATTCCTGGAATGATGAGACTGCTGCCTTGTTATCCTCGGTCATTTCAAGTGCGTATAAATCAGCCGACTTTTCCTGATGTCTTGAAACAGCGTTTGAAACTGGATCGGATACAAAGCTTAATACCGAAATTAATAATAAAAACACGGGCAAAACCGCAATATCTTTGACACTTGAAATTTTAAATACATGGCCCCATTTACGAATCATAAAGGTCATGAGCTTACTGATAATAAACAGTCCCACTAAGGTTAACACCAAGTACCCCGCAATCCCGATGTAAATATGCTTCATCACGTAGTGTCCCATCTCATGGGCCATTATGAATAAAATTTCATTTTCATTTAGTCGCTGAAGTGTCGTATCCCATAGCACAATCCTAGAATTGGAGCCGATTCCTGTTACATAAGCATTCAGTGAATTTGTCTTTTCGGACATATTTACTTCAAATACATGATCTGCAGGGATGTCTGCACGATCAGCCATCTCAAGAATTTTCGTCTCCAACTCTTTATTTGTTAATGGGAAAAAGTCGTTATACAATGGGTCGATAATAACTGGCTGTACGAACATGAGAAACATTGAAAATGGAATCGACAGCAGCCATGCATGAAACCACCATCTTTTTTCATTTCTACGAATCAACCAGAACAAGACGCCCACAATGACAATCATTAATGCATAATTCACCCAAAAATCAATTAGGAGATCCTTCACCCAGCTTTGTGTGGATTGAACAGTGATATTATACGTCTTTGAAACATTGTAGCTAATCCAAGAAAGTGGAAATGATAATACTTCAACCAGCAAGGATAACCAAAATAGATAAATCGCCGTTTGTAGAATCGAAAATTTAGCAGATGCTTTTGACCAATCACGGAATTTTGCCGATATGCCGATTACAAGGACAAGAGTATAAATTAACCATTCAAAAGGTACTGACAGGAAAAACAAAAGATTTTTAATTTGTGAATATTCTTCACTTAATAATAGTTCACGCTCATTCATAAATGTCTGTGGATCTGCAGGACTTCCTTTTAGCTGAGCAGGTATGTCTGTATTTGCTCCAAAAAATAAGTACCATGCTATACCTAATCCAAAAACAAGATAAATGCCAAGTGACCAACCGATTACTTTTTTCACTAAGCTGTCCCCCTTTATGTACAACCCTCTTACTGTATTTTAGTTTAATTTAGTGCTAGTTAGAACATTGACTTTTACTATCATCCATTTTAGACAAAGATGATCCTTAAAAAACGAGTTGATTTTTTAAAGGGTAGTGGCCGGAGCAAATGTAGAAAGCCTAGGATTTAGTCCTAGGCTTTTACTCTGGATGATATTGATATTTTTTAAGATCGATTGACTTGTTCTCAATCTCGATCCCTTCATCCTCAAGAAAGATGATCTGGGCAGCGTGAGTTTCTTCATCTAGGATTGTGATTTCCCCCCTAGAGTTAATCACCCGGAACCAAGGAAGATTGTACTTTTTGCTCATGGAATGGAGAACTCGCACAACCTGTCTTGCGCCTCGTGGGCTTCCTGCAAGTTTTGCTATCTGCCCATACGTCATGACCTTTCCTGGGGGGATCTGCTTAATAATCCTAATAACATTTTCGGTAAATGGTTTCATCTTGTTTATCCCTTACATAAAAAATGAATAAATGCTTAGAGCAAGGATGGAGCTTAATACGACGACAATGACATTTGCCCCTAAGAAAGCGACAATAAAAGCGACTCCTGCACCAATGATTCCAAACCAAATATCTTCATTAATCGTAAAAACCCCTGGAATAATCAGTGCGCCAAGAATAGCAAACGGAACGTTCTTTAACACATTTTGCAGGAATGGAGGTAATTTAACAGAGTTAAACACAACTAGAGGCAACATCCTTGGTATATATGTAACAAGCCCCATTCCGATAATCATAAGAAGAATTGTCTTATCCATGCTGCTCATCCTCCTTGCTCTTATTCCCAACTAAACTAATAACCACTTCAACCCCTATTGCTGCCACAAGAGAGGCTACGACAATTGACCAACCAGGCTCTAAGAAAAATGAAAAAATGGCATTTAAAATCGCTGCACTTCCTGCTAACACAATTACTTTTCTCTGTTTTTTTAACGATGGTACAAGCAACCCGATAAACATTGCATATAAGGCGACAGACATGCTTTGCTGCAACACATGTGGAAGATTTGCCCCAATGACATGTCCAATCCCTGAAAAAACGACCCAACTTCCATAGGATATGGAGATCACACCAAATAAATAGCCCGTTGTAACCGTACCTTCTTTTACAGCGGCAACAGAAAACGTTTCATCTGTAATTCCAAAGGAATAAAATGCCTTTTTAATTGGATGGTCTTCCTCTACCTTTTCATTAAGAGAGGCACACATTAAAAAATGACGGATATTTAAAATGAAAGTCGTAAGTATAATTTCAAAAACGCCAGTTCCTACGGCAATTAATTGTAGGGCTATGTATTGTGATGCTCCAGCAAATACGATAATACTCATCATGACCGTTTCAGCTACCGTAAGCCCTGTCGATTTTGCCAATAAACCGAATGTCAACGCAACTGGTGCATAGCCAAGCGCAATACTGATGCCGGCTTGAAAGCCGCTCCGAAATTCTGAATGCTTTTTTGCTAAAACTGTAGTTGTCATTCCCCCAATATTCTCCTTTAAACGTTTTTTATTACTAATTGTCTTAAATTTGGAATGTTTTTTCAATGTTTTTGTTTGAATATTTTTAAGAAATGTGGTCTATCGGTTTTATTTACGGTCTATCATTTTTATTTCGGTTCTATCGACTTTATTTCCATCCTATCGATTTTATTCCGTTTCTATCGACTTTAGCAAGATTCCGCCCATGAAAAAGGCGCCTACCACGTGGCGCCCTCATAAAATCATTTCCCTTTAAAATTTGGTTTCCGTTTTTCATTAAAAGCAGCCAGCGCTTCCACTCGATCCTCAGTTGGAATGATCACTTCATATGCTTTACGTTCAATTTTAAAGCCCGTATGTAAGTCTGCATTCATCCCCTGCTTAATCGCAAATTTGGCTTGCTGTAAGGCAAGTGGACCATTTTTTAGCATCTCATTTGCTAGCTTCATGGAACTTTCCATTAATTCTTCACGAGGCACCACACTTGAAACAATCCCATACTCTTTCGCTTCTGTTGCACTAATTCGTTTTGCCGTTAAAATAAGCTCCATTGCCTTTGTTTCACCAATGAGACGTGGAAGACGTTGAGTTCCCCCTGCTCCCGGAATAATGGCTAGACTCGTTTCCGTTAGTCCCATTTGAGTATTCTCAACCGAAATTCTGAAATCACAGGCTAGTGCAAGCTCCATTCCGCCACCAAAGGCATAGCCATTGATCGCCGCAATTGTCGGCTGTGGCAAGTCTCCAATACTCGCAAAAACCTGGCCAATTTTATACACATTTCTTCTTACCTGTGCTTCATTTAATGTCTTTCGCTCCTTTAAATCAGCACCCACACTAAATGCTTTTTCACCTGTTCCAGTTATAATAACAACACGAACATCAGCGTTCGTACGGATATCCTCGACGATTTCATCAAGTGTCTTAAGCATTTCGTAATTAAAACAGTTCAAAGCATCTGGGCGATTCAATGTGACAGTTGCTACATGGTTTTCAACTTGGTATAAAACTGTGGTCATGGATACACCTCTTCAATAAAATTTGATATCGCTTACATCCTATTTCGCTTTAAACTGAAAAATTCCTTTAAATTATTTAAAAACAATCAAAAAAAGAACAGGCCAATCGACCTGCTCTCCCCCTTATTTTGTCACTAAATCCTTTAAAGCACGACGAAGAATTTTTCCGGTTGTATTTTTAGGAATTTCTTCTATGAATTCTATCTTACTAGGAAGTTTATATTTAGCTAAATGCTCCCGACAATAAGCGAGAAGATCATCTTCTGTTAAAGTAGGATTCTTTTTCACAACATAACAGTGGACTGCTTCTCCCTGCTCTGGGTCTGGCACACCTAAAACAACGGCTTCAACTACGTTAGGATGATTGTAAAGAACTTCTTCAACCTCTCTTGGATAAACATTATATCCACCAACAATAATCATGTCCTTTTTACGGTCAACGATATAAAAGTAGCCTTCATCATCCATTCGTGCTAAATCACCTGTATAGAGCCAACCATTTCGCAATGCCGCATCACTTTCTTCAGGCATTTTATAATAGCCCTTCATCACATTTGGACCGCGAACAATCAATTCTCCAACTTGACCTACCTGGACTTCATCGCCTTTTTCATCGACAATCTTGTTTTCGACGTTTACAATGTTTGTTCCAATTGAACCTGGCTTACGTGGACGATCTAACGGATTAAAACATGTGACAGGTGATGCTTCAGAAAGACCATACCCCTCTGATACAAGAACATTAAACTTCTGTTCAAAGCCTTTTAAAAGGGCGACCGGCATTGCAGCCCCGCCTGAAATACATAAGCGCAACGAGCTTAAATCTTCTGGGTTTCCTTCGGGATACTGAAGAAGGAAATTATACATTGTTGGAACACCTGCAAAAACCGTAGCTTCATAGTCCTTGGCCATTTTAAAAATTTCTTTCGGGCTAAACTTTGGAACAATTAACATTGTTCCACCACTCATTAATGGGGCATTTAACGCTACTGTTAAGCAGAATACATGGAACATCGGCAAAGTAGTGATGACTCGATCATCCTCGGAAATTTTCAAATAATCCGCAACGTCCCTTGCATTACTATACAAATTCAAGTGGGTTAACATTGCACCTTTAGGTTTACCGGTTGTACCTGATGTATATAGAATGACGGCAATATCATCATCTTCAAGAATTGGACCAGAAAAAGGAAAATCACCCGAATCCACCACAATTGTAAACGATTTCAATTTAGGGTAGATTGAAAGTTTTGAGACATCTACTTCACTATTAGCCCCCTGTGAAGTTTCGCACACAATAAGATGTTCTACTTTCGGAAGGTGTTGATTCATCTTCTCAAAAAGTGGAACAAGCAAATCAAACGTTATGACAGCCCTTACATCTCCGTTATTTACAATATAGCCGATTTCGTCTGGTGTATAGATTGGATTTATCGGAATTACCGTCGCCCCTAAACGGAGTGCACCGTAAAATCCTATCACAAAATGTGGAATATTCCCCAATTCGAGAGCAATGTGATCTCCCTTTTTTATTCCGAGCTGCTCTAAACCACTTGCAAACTTTGAAACTGCACCATCTAATTCAGCATATGTACTAACATTCCCTTGAAAAATATACGCTGGTTTGTCGAAGTATTTCTTAGCTGTGTCCCCTAGTCGAGTTGATAGATTCAAATTTCTCCCTCCCATGGTCAGTATAATGAATGAATAATCATTCATTATACAGCAAAAAATAATATTCTAAATATATTATATTGAAAGAAAGTTTTTCTATCAAGACGTAAAATGTATTTTTGAAAAATGACGGGTAAGAAATCTTACCCGTCAACCACGTGAATTAGTAAATTAAATTCATAAAATCATCTTTGGTAATTTTACCGAAATAATGCTGAATGTCGATACCTTCTAATGCCTTCTCTAATTCCGCTTTTTCATACTTTGTTCCAATTAATCGTTTTTCGATTTCCTCAACATCTCCAACACCAAAGAAATCACCATAAATTTTACAGTTTTCAATCGTCCCTTTTTGAACTTCAAGACGCACATCTATCGAGCCAACTGGGAAACGATGTGTATGTTGGTAATTAAATTTTGGTGATTTTCCGTAGTTCCACTCCCAATTTTGATAGCGTGCCTTTGAAATTTCGTGAATTTTTTCCCAATCCTGCTCCGTTAATTTATATTCTGGAATTTCCCCTTCTGTGTTAAAAATGTAGCGAAGAAGCATTTGTCTAAATTCTTCAATTGTAATTTTTTCCGTTAGGAATTCACTGATATTGGCAACCCTACTTCTTACAGATTTAATTCCTTTTGATTCAATTTTGTCTTTTTTCACTTTTAAAGCTGAAACGACGTGATCAATTTCTGAATCAAACATAAGAGTTCCATGGCTGAACATTCTACCTCTTGTTGAAAATTGAGCATTTCCGGAGATTTTTCTACCTTCAACCTCAATATCGTTTCGACCACTTAATTGTGCATGAACTCCAAGCTTATGGAGTGCTTCAATAACGGGTTCAGTGAATTTTTTATAATTGTGAAAGCTCTCTCCGTCGTCCTTTGTAATAAAGCTAAAATTCAAGTTTCCTAAATCATGATAAACAGCTCCACCGCCTGATAAGCGACGCACCACTTTTATCCCATTATCTTCAACATATTGCGTATTGATTTCCTCAATTGTGTTTTGGTTCTTTCCAATAATGATCGATGGCGCATTAATATAGAACAATAAATATGTTTCGTTAATGTCTAAATTTTTAAGTGCGTATTCTTCAATCGCTAAGTTAATTTGTGGATCATTAATTCCTTTATTATCGATAAATAACATCGTGATTTCACTCCCAAGTTAGTCCTGATTTTGCTAAATTGATATCGCCAGTAAATTGTTCTGAAGCTTGTTTAACAAGGTCTTCATGATTTCCGTAATGAGGCAGATGTGTAATCCAGAGTTCTTTCACATCAGAAGCAGCCGCAATTTTTCCAACCTCTGTACTATTCATATGCCCCATATTGGAGCCATCTTGATCCGCATAGAGGTTACATTCACAAATAAACAGGTCTGCACCCTTCGTAAACGGAATAAAGTCATCTATGTAGCTAGAATCCGCTGAAAATACAACAGTTTGTCCACCAGCTGTCATTCTCATCGCATAACATACAACCGGATGCTTGGTTTTCATAAAGGAAATCGAAAACGGACCAATTTTGATTGTTTCATCCGGATGATAAGCAATCGCCTTTGTATGCCCTTTATGCTCTAATTTTGAAAAACCTTCTTGGTCAGCTGTATGCCCATAAATAGGAAGTTCCTTTTGTTGATTATGTATTGCACTTGTTACTAATCTTGCGTACTGCATTGGACCGATATCCGCTACATGATCATGATGATAGTGGGATAAAATAATCGCATCCAGTTCATCAATGGTTATATAGTTTTGAAGCTGTGCCAGTACACCACTTCCGCAATCAACTAGAAGTCGGAAACCTTCATGTTCAAATAAATACCCCGTTGTGGCTTCATTTGCTGCTGGAAATCCACCCCAAAAACCTACGACCGTTACTTTCATAGGATCACCTTTCTCCTCAAATGTTTTTCGTTATCCATTACACTTCTTCAATGGTTTACCCTATCCAATACCACTATAATCGATACGAAAAAAAATATCACTTTTTAATACTTTTGTTACAAAACAGTTATTGACATATTTTCAACTGTTATAGTACACTATAAACAATAAAAGAAACGGAGGGGTTCAAATGTTAGTAAAAAGTACAGAATTTTTCAAAAATCTGCCGCCTAAAAAATGTGTTGAGTGTGGCCATGATATCGAGGAGCAGCATGAGTGCTACGGTAACAAATGTGACCACTGTAATGAAATAAAATGAAAAAGGAAGGCCGCGGCCTTCCTTTTTCTTTTACACCAATACTGGAGTATTTATTTTCATGTATTCTAGAACCTTTTTAACCGCTGCTTCGCCTTGGTCAATACAATCAGGTAACCCTAGACCTTCGTATGAGCTTCCCGCTAAAAAGACGCCTGGTAAATGTTCAGTAACATTCCTCTTTACATACTCTACCCGCTCTTTATGACCAACTGTATATTGTGGCATCGCATCTTTCCATCTTGTTACAATTGAGAATTCAGGTTGATCTGTGATGTTCATCGTTTTGTTCAGATCATCGAGTACCACTTTGGTAATTTCCTGGTCTGATTGATCAACAATGGCTTCGTCTCCTGCTTTTCCAACATAACAACGGAGTAGCACTTTTCCTTTAGGTGTTGTATGTGGCCACTTTTTATGTGTCCAAGTAACTGCGGTAATAATATAATCATTATTTCTTGATACAACAAAGCCAGTTCCATCAATATCCTTTTTAATCGCTTCTTCAGGGAATGCCATTGCCACGGTTGCAACCGATGTTGATGGCATATCCTTAAAACTATCGAAAAAGGAATATTGATTAAAAATAGATTGCGTTACATGATGTGGAGTTGCCACAACTACACTATCAGCTGTCATTTCTTCTCCATTACTTAACTTTATCGTATACTGATGATTATGTTTTTCAATACCCTCAACTTTAATTCCTTTAAACACGGTACCTGGCTCTAGCTTTGCTTCAATTGCATCAATAAATGACTGTAGTCCAGTAGTAACCGTTAAGAACTGTCCTTTTGGTGCAGATTTCGCATTTTGCTTTGGTTTTGGTGGTGTTGTTTGTTTCATTCCAACAATTAGACTTCGATATTTTTGCTCAACTTGGTAAAATTGTGGGAAAGTTGACATTAGGCTTAATTGATCAATATCCCCCGCATATATCCCGGAAAGCAATGGCTCAATAAGATTTTCTACGACCTCATCACCAAGTCTTCTTCTAAAAAATCGACCAAGTGATTGATCCCCCTCAGCAGGTGTTCGTGGCAACACAAAATCCATTGCTGCCCTCAGTTTGCCCATTGGGGTAAACAGACCTGTAGTAATGAACGGGCCGATTTGAGTAGGAATCCCCATAATCGATCCACCTGGCATTGGATGGAGCTTTCCACCCGCAAGAACATAGGATTTACCAGCGGTATTATTGACCAATTTATCCCCTAGTCCAACCTCATTAACCAACCGTGAGGCACTTGTTTTCCTAGCTAAAAAGGAGTCTGGACCTTTTTCAATTACAAAGCCATCCCGTTCAACTGTCTGTACTTTTCCACCTAATCGATGGCTCGCTTCTAAAAGCGTACATGTAATATCTAAGCCCTTCTCCTTTGCCTCTTTCTGGAGATAATAAGCTACTGTTAAACCAGTAATCCCACCACCTATTACGACTACCTTTTGATTACTCACTTAACTTCGCCTTCTTTCAATAGAATGTTCAAAAAGTCAGGTGATCGGCAATTTCACCTTTCCTATTGAACTTTTATTTAAATGCATAGATTATTTTTGTAGTTCTTTTAAAACAACAGTTGCCAAACAATCGATAAATTCGGGTTTCGCATTTGGCATTTCCGGACGGTAATAGCTTACACCTAGCTCCTCAGTAACAACCTTACACTCATAATCATTGTCATATAGAACCTCTAAGTGATCGGCAACAAATCCAACTGGAATGTAAACAAACGCCTTGTAGCCTTTTTCATTATACAGATCTCTCGTTAAATCTTGAACATCTGGACCTAACCACGGCTCGGGAGTATTTCCGGCACTTTGCCAGCCAATTTCATAATTGTTTACACCTGCAGCTTCTGCAATTAAATCAGCTGTTTCTCGTAATTGGCTTGGATATGGGTCTCCTGCTGCTATGATCTTTTCAGGAAGGCTATGAGCCGAAACGATTAGTACTGCATGTTCACGTTCTTCTTCAGTCATTGAAGCAAATGTTTGTTTCACTTGATTTGCCCAATACTCGATGAATTTAGGCTCTTTATACCAGCTTTCTACGGATGTAATTGTTGGCCCCCCAAGTTTTTCTGCTTCTTCTTTGGCACGACCATTATAGGATTTTACACTAAAGGTTGAAAAATGAGGTGCAAGGACAAGACTCACCGCTTCCTCAATTCCATCTTCATTCATTTGTGCAACTGCATTCTCTATGAATGGTTCGATATGCTTCAAGCCTTGGTACATTTTAAACTCAAAATCATCTTGAACTTGATTTAAATGTTCTTCTAGTTTTTTACCTTGTTCAGTAGTAATTTTTGCAAGAGGTGAAATTCCACCAATTGCTTCGTAACGACTACGAAGGTCTTCTAGCATCTCTGGTGATGGCTTACGGCCGTGACGAATATGTGTATAATAGCGTTCAATATCTTCTTCTTTGTATGGAGTCCCGTATGCCATTACGAGTAAACCCATTTTCTTTTTTGTCATTAAATACACCTCAAAAGACTAGATTAATTTTGCTTAGAATATTCGTGGATGAATGTAGTTAGACGCTTTAGAGTCTCTGGTTTCACATCAGGGAATACACCATGACCAAGATTAAAGATATAGCCTGGCTGCTGCATGCCTTGGTCTAAAATTTCTTTTGCTTTTTCTTCAATGACTTCCCAAGGAGCTAATAGTATAGCTGGATCAAGGTTTCCTTGAACGGCTTTTGTGACTCCAAGTTCCCTTGCTTTCATTATTGGGAGGCGCCAATCCAGGCCTACAACATCTAAAGGCAGGTCATTCCATTCTAATGCTAAGTGGCTTGCGCCTACTCCGAACATAATCAGTGGCACGTTTTCCTCACGAAGTGCTGAGAATATACGATGCATAACTGGTTTAATGAAGTGACGGTAATCTGCAACATTTAATGCCCCTACCCAAGAATCAAAAATTTGTACAGCTTTTACACCTGCTGCTATTTGTGACTTTACATAAGTAATCGTCATTTCAGCTAATTTATCCATAAGCGCAAACCAAGCGTCTGGCTCAGCGTACATGAAAGCCTTCGTTTTATTATAATTTTTTGAAGGACCGCCTTCAATCATATAGCTTGCTAGCGTAAATGGTGCCCCAGCAAATCCGATCAATGGTACTGAAAGCTGTTCTGTTGTTAAAAGCTTAATTGTATCAAGTACGTATGGAACATCCTCTTCTGGATGAATTTCTCCAAGCTTTTCAACGTCCTTTACTGAACGGATTGGGTTACTGATAACTGGACCAACACCAGCCTTGATTTCAACATCTACTCCAAGTGCTGGAAGTGGAGACATGATGTCTTTATAAAGAATTGCAGCATCTACATCATATTGTTCAACTGGTAGTCTAGTGACATAAGCACATAATTCCGGTTGATGAGTAATTTCAAATAAACCATATTTTTCTTTGATTTTTCGATATTCAGGTTGGGAACGTCCAGCCTGGCGCATATACCAAACAGGTACATGTCCAGTCTTTTCTCCTCTAGCCGCCCTTAATAATGTATCATTAAAACCCTTTTGCATATGTATTTACCTACCTTTCAACATCTTCACACAATAGTTACCATCATAGCATAAATAAGTTTCATTTATTAAGTTTATGTTTCATTTATCCTCACTTTACCACTATAATTGTTTCTACTATCTATGTATACAAAACCACGTCAAATGTCAAAAATTTGACGAACATTAAGGGTGGTTAAAGGAATTACCACCCTTAATGATCTATTTATTCGAAAAAAAGGTAGGCTTAACAGATTTAGAATGTGTACCTTCTTCCTTTGTTTGTGAATTATAAGGAACAATAAAGTAGGATGGCATCGAAAAAATGTTTACATTTTCAATTTCATACCCCCCTATACCTCTTACAGAACCCACATATTTAACAGTTTTCGAATTCTCTTCGTAGATTCGATATTCAATCCGTTCATCTTCTGAAGGAGTCCAATTTAATGTAACCGTAAATAACCCTAGTGGCTTAAATGATAAATTGGCTTTCACATCATCAATTTCGGATAGTCTTATTGGTGGCTCAAGCTCTTGAACATCCTTCGGCGCAGAAAAAGCGGTGACTTTTTTCAACTCCGATTGATCAAGAATATTCTTGAACAATTTTGTTGGAGATGAACTACCCCCTTTTAAATAATGAGTTGCATCTGTCGAGTCATAGCCCATCCATATTGCTCCCACTACAGACGGAGTAAAGCCGACAAACCAAGCATCCTTTATCCCGTTTTCAACACCAGGTAAATTGGTTGTCCCTGTTTTACCAGCAAGTGCACCCGAATAACTTCCTACTCGTGCTGTACCGTTATCAACAACCCCCTCAAGCATTCTTGTCATATACCATGCCGTTTGTTTTGAAAATGCCTCTGTTTCGTGCGTGGATGCCTCTCCAATTACTTTTCCGTCACGATTTTCAATTTTACTTATAACATGTGGTTCAATGACTTTTCCTTCCCTGGCAAAGGCACGATATGCTTTTGCCATTGCAAGTGGAGAAATCCCCTCTTTCAGTCCACCTAACGCAATCGACAAACCTTGGTCTGGTATGGTGATTCCCGCTTTAGTTAAATATTTTTTAGCTGTATCAATTCCGAGTCTGTCAAGCATCCATACAGCAGGCGCATTTGCTGATTCGATTAGAGCATCATACATAGATATTTTCCCTTTATAAATACCCGATATATTACTTGGTTCATATTCACCATAGGATAGCTTTTTATCAACAAGCATCGAATAAGGGTCAAACTCATCTTCTTCCAATGCAGGTCCATATACTGCAAGTGGCTTTATTGTCGAGCCTGGCTGACGTTTAACCAAAACTCGATTAATGCCCCGACTCACATAGTTCCTACCCCCGATACTAGCTAAGACACCACCTGTATCATTATCAAGTAACACGAAAGCACCTTCGGCTTGATCATCGACTCCCGGAAAGTTTTTTTGATCTTTAAAAAGCTCATATGCTGTTTTTTGAATTTCCAAATGAAGGGGAACTGTGATGGTATAGCCACCTCTGAGTAATTCTTCATTTGACAGATTAAAGCGTGTCTCCGCCTCTTCAAACACCATATCGATATAGGTTAATAATGAAGGATCTCTTTCGACCTCATGAATGTCCAACGCAACGGTCTTTCCTTGGGTCCTTACAGCCTCCTCAGGTTGCAAAAAGCCCTTTTTTTCCATTAAGTTAATAACCAAATCCCGTCTCTGTTTACTTTTTTCAGGATTAAGGATGGGAGAATAAGTAGTTGGTGCTTTTGGAATTGCCGCAAGCAGTGCCCCTTCTTCGACAGTCAAATCACTTACATTTTTATTAAAATAAAACTTTGATGCAGATTGAATACCATATGCACCATGTCCAAAGTAAATTTGATTTAAATACATTTCAAGAAGTTCCTGCTTGCTGTATTCCTCCTCTAAATTAATGGAGATGATTAATTCCTTCGTTTTTCGAAGAAATGTTTTTTCGTTTGTAAGAAACACATTTTTTGCAAGCTGTTGTGTAATTGTACTGCCACCTTCTACCTTTCCACCAGCCACAATATCTTTATAAATTGCCCTTCCAATCGCCTGAACGTCGATTCCATGATGCTTATAGAAACGAGTGTCTTCGACCGCGATAAACGCCTGTTGGACATATTCTGGAATATCCCTTATTGGTACAATGTCACGATTCTCATAATATAATTTGGTAATAAAGTGGCCATCCTCATCGACTAGTTTTGTTGCAGAATTCATGACCAGTTTTTTGTCATCAATGACATAGTCACCGGCATATATGATAAGCAAATACCCACACAATCCAAGGACAAATGAACCAACAATAACAAAAAATGAGAGAAATAATTTCTTTTTCATAAAGTGACCTCCTTGGAAGATTTAAAGGCGCAAGCGCCTCGAAAAGATGAACATCGACTAACTACTGCCACGTCCTGTGGCAAACGTCGATGTCAGCACTTCCTGTGCAAGTCCGACAAGCATAAGAAAAGACGGCGAGGAGGATGCAGTTTATCCTTCTTGACGGATTGGCTTATGACCTCGAGGGGCTAGGCGCTGAAGCTAGATATAATGATTGTAGATGTTTTCAAAAATTTGTTATGTTATCTTTTAGTATAACTGTAAAAGTTTCCTACTATGTATTACGTATAAATAAAGGAGTGGTTCCGTGAATTTCTATTTTGCGTTTGGGACGGTAGAATTTTTAGAAAAGCTTCATGAAAAGCATAAAAATGAAAACATGGCCTTGTTTTATAACAATGAAACAGCCATCTTGGTACATGAAACGACGAAGAAGTCCGTTTTTGCTGCACCGCGAAAATACGAAGTTCTAACTGGTTCCGGGAACTTTAAAGACGCAGTTTTCGTGGCACTTACATATGTACCTGTGACCGATGAGGGTAAGCCGCTTTTCGAATACAACATTATCCAAAAGAGTTCACTATTAAAAGACACACTAGGATTGGTCGCTTTTCGCGTACTTCGACCTTTAAAAAGTGATACCTTTGTCATTGCTAGCTTTTGGTTGAAAGAGTCTTTTTATTTGGAATGGACTCGCTCACCAAATTTCGAGGAGCTTGAACAAGTGATTAAAAAAACAAAAGCAGGAATCAACCAAACTGTTTTTTCAGGTCCAGTTTATACAAAAACGTTTCATTCATTAAAAGAGAATTAAAAAACTTTGCTCCCTTCTCACACCTCATCCCCTTCAACATATTCTGTATTACAAACATGGGTAAATGCGTAGTTACCTTTGCTTGAATTCGGATTAGTTGAATGGGGGTTTTGAAATGTTAGTGGAATTAACCGCCCTGCATTGGATATATGTTTCGTTTATCCTTTTAATCATTGGCTTTATGGTCATAAGAAGAGATACCTCACTTATTTGTATAATTGGCATCTTTTTACTTGCCATTACCGCAACCGGATCGATAAGTGCTTCGATAAGTGGGGTATTTAATAGCTTTATTTATGCCATTACTGAATTACTCTCAACCATTCTCGTCATCTCCATTATTGTTTCGATGAGTAAGGCGTTAACAGTAACGGGAATTAATGATATCATGATTGCTCCTTTTGCAAAACTGATTCGTTCCCCTGCACTTGCTTATTGGACGATTGGAATAGTGATGATGGTCATATCATGGTTTTTCTGGCCTTCCCCTGCTGTTGCCTTAATCGGTGCAGTTCTTCTGCCAGTTGCAATGCGGGTTGGTCTTCCAGCATTAGGTGTTGCGATGGCAATGAACTTGTTCGGTCACGGTATTGCATTGTCGAGTGACTTTATTATACAGGCAGCGCCAAAGCTTACTGCAGATGCTGCAGGTCTGGAAGTACTAGAAGTTGTCAAAGCAAGTATTCCATTAGTATTTGTAATGGGGATTGTGACAACAGTCGCAGCCTACATTTTCCTTCGGCGCGACATGCGAAAAGGCATCCTTTCAGTTAGTGGAGAATCAAATTATTCAAATCCATTAACAAAAGACCTCACAAAACAGGAGGAACAGCATCTAAGAACTTTGTTATCTCCAACAGCAAAACGTTTTTTCGCAATCTTAATCCCAATCCTGTTTGCCTTAGATGTAGCAGCCATGTCTGCATTGAAACTTTCTGGTGGAGATGCAACAGCTCTTATTGGAGGCACATCCATTTTTATTCTTCTTCTCATTTCACTTGTAGCCCATAAAAATGCGGGATTAGAAAAAACCACTACCTATTTAATCGAGGGTTTCCAATTTGGTTTTAAAGTATTTGGTCCGGTTATCCCAATCGCTGCCTTTTTCTATCTTGGCGATTCTGGTTTTGTGAAAATTATTGGTGACTTCTTACCTGAACACTCACAGGGAATTGTGAACGACCTAGGGGTTAGTCTCGCTTCCGTCGTACCATTAAATGCACCAACTGGAGCGATCACATTAACGATAGTAGGTGCAATTACCGGGTTAGATGGATCAGGTTTCTCGGGGATTTCCTTAGCTGGGTCACTTGCTGCATTGTTCTCAACAGCCATTGGGGCAGGCGCTGCAACATTAACAGCACTAGGGCAAATTGCCGGCATTTGGGTCGGCGGTGGAACCCTTGTCCCGTGGGCGCTAATCCCTGCAGCTGCAATATGTGGGGTTGACCCATTTGAGCTTGCAAGGAAGAATTTGCTTCCTGTCACCATTGGTTTAGTTGTGACGACGATAGTGGCGATGTTTTTGATATAGTCCATCTTAATGAAGCTCTTGTGTGATGAGAGCTTCTTTTTCATGTAACTTTTTTAACTTTTATTCATTTCAATTCATTAAATATTATGAATCTATGACATTTTTCGATATAATAATATATAATCTACAATTCTTCCTATATTTATATAATCGGAGAGAGACATGTTAAAACTATTTAACATCACCTTGCAAACAAAAATTATTACATTAATTCTTACTTTAATCGTTTTTGTCATTTCGGTACTCACAGGGATGTTTCTTTACTATGAAGCAAAAGACACGAATGAAGAAATGCAAAAGCTGGCTATCCAAGCTTCACGCACACTGTCTTTAATACCGATTATGAAAAATGTTTCCCGTGAAGACATCCAAACAGGCTCTATGCAGGCTATTACGCAACAAATAGGAAACCAGGCAGGAGCAAATTATGTACTCATTGAATATAAAGATGGGCTGAATATTTCGTATCCTACTTACGAAATTAGCCACTCTGTCTTTGATCCAGAAAACTATAAAGCAATCGTTTTTGGTGGTTTTTACACAATAGAAACAGAAAATGAACTTGGTCACATTTTATGGGGAAAAGCACCTATCTTTGCCGAAAAAAACGGACAACAAATCATCGGTGTTGCAAGTGTTGGCTTTTTAAAAAGCGAAATTCAACAAAGTATCAATCATAAATTACTTAAAACTCTTTTTATAGCAATTATTGTCTTAATAGTTGGTTTATTGGGTGGAATTCTTTTAGCCAAAAGTATTCGAAATGACATCATGGGACTTGAACCACATGAAATCGCTTCCTTATACCGTGAGAGAAATGCAATTTTAAAATCTGTAAAAGAAGGAATTATCGCAATTGATAATAATGGATTCATCACATTACTTAATAATTCAGCAAGACAAATGCTTGGAATCTCGAACGAAAGCATTAACAGACCAATAGCAGAGATCTTGCCAAACACAAGAATGCTCCGGGTATTGGATACAAATATGGTTGAATCCGATGATGAAATGATTATTAACAACCGAGTATTAATCGTGAACCGTATGCCTATCATCGAAAACGGCAAAACGGTAGGAGTCGTTTCAAGTTTCAGGGATAAAACAGATATTAAGAAAATGGTTGACACCTTGACTGAGATAAAAAATTATTCCGAAGATTTAAGGGCACAAACTCATGAGTTTACGAATAAATTATATGTTTTATCTGGATTACTTCAGCTAGAACAATACGAGCAAGCAATTGCCATGATTCAACAAGAAACGAATCAACTTAACTTTCAAAACGATATTTTGTTTAATCAAATAAAAGACCCTAAACTCCAAGCTATTTTACTTGGAAAGATCGGAAAAGCTTCAGAAAAAAAGGTCAGTTTGGAAATTGATGAAAATAGCTATCTAGCAGAATTACCGAGCCATATTTCTATTACAGACTGCATCATCATTATTGGAAACCTAATTGACAATGCGATTGACGAGGTTATGCAAGATGAAGGGAAAGTAACCTTTTTCGTAACCGATATCGGAAATGACATCGTTTTCGAAGTGAGTGATAATGGTAAAGGAATCCCGAGCGAAAAAATTTCTAATCTCTTTGAAAAAGGAGTATCCTCCAAAGCAGAAAAAAATAGAGGCTTTGGGCTTTGGAACGTTAAGACCGTTGTGGATAAGTTAAACGGGTCAATTGAAGTAGCAAATGGAAAAAATGGTGGAGCGATTTTTTCGGTTTTTCTACCGATGAAAAATCAGATTGATAAGGAGGTAGACTGATGATAAATGTACTTATTGCTGAGGATGACTTTCGAGTAGCGTCCATTCATGAACAATTCCTAAAAAAAATCGAAGATGTAAACTTGGTTGGAAAATCATCGAACGCAAAAGAAACCCTTGAAATGTTAAAAAAACATGACAATATCGATCTTCTCTTATTGGATGTTTATATGCCCGATAAAATGGGAACTGAACTTTTGCCAATCATTCGTAATCTATATCCGGAAGTAGATATCATCATGATAACTGCTGCGACCGAAAAGAAACATTTAGAGGAATCACTCCGAAGTGGGGTTTTTCATTATCTTATAAAACCGGTTACATTCGAAAAATTTACGGAAACAATAAAAAAGTATATAGAAAAGAAAGACCTACTTCTAAGCATGAATGAAGTTGATCAAACTTTTGCAGACCATTATTTCGGGGGTAAATTAATGCAGTCTGTTGAAAAGAAAATTCACTACCCAAAAGGTATAGACCCCCTTTCACTTGAAAAAGTAAGAGACATAATCAGAAAGTTGGATTCAGGTATTACGGCTGAAGAAATGGGTGAGAGAATGGGCGCATCCAGAACGACTGCAAGACGTTACTTAGAATACCTTACATCAACAAATGAGGTAACTGCAGAACTTGAATATGGAATTGTAGGTAGGCCAGAACGAAAATATTCAAAACTTAAGTAGTTGTGAAGCATCTTGAAGTGGATTCAAGATGCTTTCTTATGAACAAAATGAACAAAAAGATTTTATCGATTTTTATATAACTTATTTTGAAAACGGTTACAAGATTGTGTCTGAAGTTTTAAAATTATCAATACAGCAACTAAGCAATTTCTATCTTTTGAGGGGTGCATATGAAGGTTAGATAAGGTTATTAACAATGAAAATATTTTATAGAAGGGAAGGTTTTAATAAATGGGGGCAACTAGATTAATTCTACCGATTATTTCAATTCTAATTAGCATTTTTTACTTTATATCAACTATTAATCTATCAAAAGCTAAATTGGGAGACCCAAATGGTCCTCTCTATTTTCCATTAATGATTAGTATTTTTCTTTTTATAGTGAGTGTCATTTATTTCATAAAGGAATTAAGAAATCATTACCCAAAAAATGATGAAGTGAAATTATTGTTTAAGGGAAGGGTTCCTTTTCTTATCATTTCGACATTGGTCTTATCATTAATTTATACACTCATTTTTGAAAGGGTTGGATTCTTAATCTCAACAACGCTCTTTATGTTGGCTGTGTTATTCATTGTGAATGGAAAAGAAAAATGGAAGGTTAACATTAGTGTAGCTGTTTTATTTAGTTTGGGATCATGGTACGCCTTTTCTCAACTTCTAGACGTCAGCTTACCGTAGATCAGGGGGGATAACATGGATATACAAGGAATTCTTGAAGGATTTGCAACGGTACTAAGACCAGAAAATATACTATTCGTTGTATTCGGTGGATTTTTAGGAACCATTGTTGGAATGCTTCCAGGCTTAGGACCAGCAACAGCGATTGCGGTTTTAATCCCAGTTACATTTGGAATGGATCCGACGAGTGCATTAATTTTAATGGCAACTATTTACTATGGTGCAATGTATGGTGGTTCATTAAGTTCCATCTTAATCAACACTCCTGGAGATGGTTCAGCTGTTGCTGCAACATTTGATGGTTACCAGATGGCTAAAGCTGGGCGTGCTGGTCCAGCTATTGCGATTACGGCCATTGGATCACTCATCGGTGGTTTTGTCGCTGTTATAGGATTTATGTTTTTAGCAAAGCCTTTATCAAATTTCGCTTTACAGTTTGGTCCAGCGGAATACTTTTTACTAATGCTTTTTACTTTATCAGCTGTCGTTTCCTTATCAATTGGAAATATGACAAAAGGGTTTATTTCAATGGGGCTTGGTTTAGTACTAAGTACAGTTGGGATTGACCTCCAAACAGGAGTACACCGTTTTACATTTGGCAATGTTCATTTAAGCGATGGGATCAACTTCTTAGTCATTATTATTGGTATTTATGCTGTCGGAGAAATTCTTTATAACTACCTAACTATTGATAATCCACTTGGTAAGAAAAATAAACTTGGGCGAGTTTGGATTACGAAAGATGACTGGAAAAGGTCAAAGTGGCCGATGTTCCGTAGTTCCCCACTAGGCTTCATAGTAGGTATTTTACCTGGTGCTGGTGGGGCAATTGCTTCATTAATGGCCTACAGTACAGAAAAACAACTATCCAAACGCCCTGAAGAATTCGGAAAAGGGGCAATTGAAGGATTAGCTGCACCTGAAACAGCTAACAACTCTGCAGCGGTCGGTGCTTTTGTTCCACTATTAACCATGGGTATCCCAGGTTCTGGGACAACTGCCGTCATGCTAGGTGCTCTCGTCATGCTAGGTGTTAAACCAGGTCCTCTTTTATTTGAAAGTGACCCGAACATGGTTTGGAGCTTAATCGATAGTCTATTCTTAGGAAATATTTTCTTATTCCTAATCAACGTATTAATGGTTGGTGTATTTATTAAAATTTTAGATGTACCTGCTAAGGTTCTATACCCGATTATTTTAGTGCTTGCATTTATCGGTGCTTATACAATGAATTACACGATATTAGACTTCTATATCTTAATTATTTTCGGAGTCATCGGTTTATTCTTAAAACTATACGACTTCCCAATTGCACCAATGATACTTGCTTTAATTGTTGGAACAGATATGGAACAAAACTTCAGAAAAAGTCTTGTAGCTGGTCATGGTAATCTAGATATCTTTGTGAGTTCACCAATCTCGATTACTCTACTAATTTTAACCATTTTATCACTTACTTACCCATTATTCGTGAACAGCAGAAAAAAGAAAAAAGCTGATTTAAACGAAAATAGCTCATTATAAAGGAATTAAGTCATTGTGAAAACCCTTAGCAGTGGTGCTAAGGGTTTTCATATTTTATAGGAGATTTTCAAGAACCGCTTGTAAAATTCCACCGTTTTGGTAATATTCAATTTCAACTACACTATCTAACCTCACGATAACCGCAAATTCGACTTGTTTAAGTTGGTTCTGTTTCGTTGCGATTACTTTGATTTCTTGTCCTGGTATAATACTTTCGGTTAACCCTCGTAATTCAAAATCTTCCGTTCCATCTAATTGCAAGTTTTCCGCATTTTCTCCTTCACAAAATTGAAGCGGTAATACACCCATACCTACTAGATTGCTACGATGGATTCGCTCAAAGCTTTCAGCAAGAACTGCTTTAACACCTAATAACGCCGTTCCTTTTGCCGCCCAATCCCGTGAACTTCCTGTTCCATATTCTTTCCCCGCAATGATAAGGAGGCTTTGTTTGTCATCTCTATATTTCATGGCAGCATCATAAACTGGCATGATTTCACCTGTAGGTAAGTACTTTGTGTATCCACCTTCTTTTCCATCAGCTAGTTTATTTCGAATTCGGATATTTGCAAATGTACCCCGAACCATGACATGATGGTTCCCACGTCTTGAGCCATATGAATTAAATTGTCGAACTGGAATGCCTTTTTCCGTTAAAAAGATACCTGCTGGGCTATTTACTGGAATTTGTCCTACTGGAGAAATATGATCAGTTGTAATAGAATCCCCTAACATCAATAAAGTCTTCATCTTTTTATAATCTACTTCCGTCTTACCATCTGATTTCTGTTCAAGAAAATAAGGTGCTTCCTGGATGTATGTTGACATATCATTCCAACTATAAAGTTGGCCTTTTGATGAATCAATCGATGACCAAACTTCATTTTCAAAAATCCGGTCGTATTCTTCCTTAAAGAGTTCCTCATTAATGGTAGATGTAAGGACCTTATTTATTTCCTCTGATGAAGGCCAAATATCTTTTAAATAAACAGGGTTCCCATCTCTCCCGCTACCAATTGGTTCAGAATATAAATCAATATTTACTGATCCTGCTAACGCATATGCAACAACCAATGGAGGTGAACATAAGTAATTGGCTTTTATTAGTGGGTGGACACGACCTTCAAAATTACGATTTCCACTTAAAACAGAAGCGACTAGGAGATTGTTATCCTTAATAGCCTTTTCGACAGATTCTAAAAGAGCCCCACTATTGCCACAGCAAGTTGCACAGCCATAACCATCAATATAAAAGCCAATCTCTTCTAAAGCCTGTAGAAGGCCAGACGCTTCAAGATATTTTGTAACTACACGTGAGCCTGGTGTTAAGCTTGTTTTTACATAACCTGGTTTCTGTAGCCCTAGTTGTAATGCCTTTTTGGCAACTAGACCAGCTGCTACCATCACGCTAGGATTTGAAGTATTTGTACAACTGGTAATTGCAGCGAGTACGAGCGAGCCAGTACCGATGCTACCACCCTCTTTTAATTCGACATGCTTATTTAGTTCTGCTTCATCCAGTCCATATCCACCACTTGTGATTGGCTTAGTTACGAAACTAGTAAACTCTTCCTTCATCGAACCCAAGTCAATACTGTCTTGTGGTCTTTTTGGTCCTGCAATAGTTGGTTTGATTAAGTCTAAATCCACCACAAGGGTTTCGGTAAACTTTGGATCAGGAGTCTCATCCGTTCTAAATAATCCTTGGGCATCATAATATGCCTTGATTAATGATTTGTTATCTCCCCTACCTGTAAGTTCAAGATAATCTAATGTCACTTCATCAACCGGGAAGTAGCCCATTGTTGCTCCATATTCTGGCGCCATATTCGCAATCGTTGCCCTGTCTGTTAGGGAGATATTTGTTAAACCTTTGCCAAAGAACTCAACGAACTTTCCCACTACTCCCTTTTTACGTAAGAGGCTTGTAATTGTTAAGGCAAGGTCTGTGGCCGTTACACCCTCCTGTAGTTTTCCAATTAGCTTAATTCCAACTACTTCAGGAATAACAAAATATAGAGGTTGTCCGAGCATCGCTGCCTCTGCTTCAATCCCACCTACTCCCCATCCAATTGTTCCAAGGCCATTAATCATTGGTGTATGGGAATCTGTTCCTACAAGAGAGTCTGGAAAGACAATGGTTTCTCCATTATCATTTTTTGTGACAATCGAAGTAGCCAAATACTCTAAATTAACCTGGTGAACAATTCCGTTTGAAGGTGGTACAGCTCTAAAATTTGAAAAGCTATTTTGTGCCCATCTAATGAAACGGTATCTTTCTAGATTTCGCTCGTATTCCAGCTTAAGGTTTTCAGATAAAGCTTCTTTATTACCAGAATGATCGACAATCATGGAATGATCAATGACTAAATCGACAGGAATTTGCGGATTGATGCGGGAGACATCCCCACCTTTTCGTTTCACAGCATTCCTCATGGAAGCTAAATCAACGATCGCTGGAATCCCCGTAAAGTCTTGAAAGACAATTCTAGCTGGCTTGAATGGAATCTCTTTTTTCTCCCATTGCATGTTTTCCCAGTTTGCTAGTTGTTCAATGTGGGTGGTGGTGATATGCTTTCCGTCTAAGTGCCGAACTGCGGCCTCTAGTAGCATTTTTATTGAAAATGGAAGTGAAGCAACCGGATAACCATTCGTTTCCAGGTCATTTATTCGAAAATAACGATATTCTTTTCCATCAACATATAACGTTCTTTTTAATGTTGATAAAACTTCAGACACACTCATTTGACATGCCTCCCTTATTGTTCTACTAACTGAAAAAAATAGCCTAGTTGATGAAACTCAGCTAGACTAATGAGCATTTACGTATTACCCCCCAGGAATAAATAAATCACCTTTTACTATTCTTCGTGCTGTTCTATCTAAACCAACAGAAGCTACATCTCGTAGATCCTCAGTTAAATTGACACGTACCTCTGCAATTCCTTCAGGATGGCCAATTCGAATGATTTGTTCGATGCTTCCATCTTTCTTTTTAGAGAATTGATTCGGAATTGTGCCTTCAAGTAAAGCAGATGCAGCCAAGTTATATAATCCGCTTCCGGCAAATGTTCGATGGAACCGCTTCATTGAAATCATTTTTGCTACAATGTCAATGTCATCTGCTTTAATCTTTTTCCCTGTAGAAGTTATATAATCATGTGGACTTGCAACTAGTGCAATTTTTGGAATAGAAGGAATATTTTTTGCTTCCTCCTCGTTTTTTGCCACACCACCTGCGACTGCTATCTTCAAACGAATTTCTTCGAGTTCAGATAATAACTCCTGGTTCTCTCCTACTACACGATTGTACTCAGAACCTGATAATCCAAAATCTTTTGCAGCTACATATACAAAAGGATTAACAATATCAACAAATGATGTGTCATACTTTCTTTTTTGAGTAGCTACAGTTGTCTTTAGGCCAATCGGTATTGTTTTTCCAGTTTTTCCTCCACCGGGTGAGAGGATGTTCACGATAATTTTTGCTCCAGGAGTTACGATTCCTGGCATCAAATATTCACCGGACACCCTTGCATTACCGTTTGATAAGGGTACTCGCATCTTAATCATTTTATTTATATTTTTATTAAAAGCAGAAACAGTAATAAAGTCATCATTCGGATTTGTTTGTACAAGTCCTTCATCTACTGCAAATGCTCCAATGGCAGCCATTAGATTTCCACATGTTCCTTCATCATCTACTACTGCCTCTCCAATTCCAATCTGATAGAATGTATAATCAAGGTCTGCACCTTTCACTGATGGATCTGAAATGACCATCACCTTACTTGTATGCGATGTACCGCTTCCTAAGCCATTTATTTGTGAGGGATTATATGCATCAATTCCTTCTAAAAATATTCTGTGCTGTAATTCTTTATTTGTTGGTAGATCCTTTTCATGAAAAAAGAGACCTCTACTTGTACCACCTCTATACACAACACATCGAACAGAGAATTGTGACATTTTTATACCTCCTTACTTCATTTCAGGAACAATCGTCTTGGCGATTTCTTGATCTAAATCCTCATAGTCATGAAGTTTAATTGTTTCATAAAGTTCTTTTCGCGTTTGCATCTTGTCTAGTACATCACGCTGTGTTCCTTTTTCAAATATTTGCGAGAACACAATTTCATATGCTTTCGCTGCTGCTCTTAGAGATGTAACCGGGTAGATGACCATGGCATAACCAAATGACTCAAATTCATCTGCTGTAAAATATGGTGTTTTCCCGAACTCTGTCATATTAGCTAATAAAGGAACATTAAACTCTTTACTGAAAGCTCTAAAGTCTTCTTCAGTAATTAGGGCTTCCGGGAATAAAGCATCAGCACCCGCTTCTACATATTTTCTTAGTCTCTCAACTGCAGCGACTCTACCTTCAACTGCAAGTGCATCGGTTCTAGCAACAACAACTAATGATGGTGCAACTTCTTTAATAATCTTAATTTTTTGTGCCATTTCATCTGCTGAAACTAATTTTTTCCCATTCAAATGACCACATTTCTTCGGTAAATCTTGATCTTCAATTTGTACTGCGGCAACACCAGCTTCAACCATTTCCTTTGCCGTTCGAGCAACATTTAAGATTCCTCCGAAACCTGTGTCAATGTCCGCTAATAGTGGCAAATTGGATGCACGAATAATGTCGCGTGCTCTCTCCGCAACTTCTTGGGAATGTAAAACGCCTAAATCTGGTAGACCTCTACTAGCTGTGTACGCCCCACCAGATAAATACAATGCTTTAAATCCTACCTTTTTCGCCATTAAAGCTGCCATTCCATCATGCGTACCCATGATTTTCAAGATTGGTCCCTCTGTTATATAATTTTTAAATTCTTCTGCTAACTCTTTTTGACTTTTTTGTTGTTCAATAAGCCATGTCATGATAAACCCTCTTTTCTTTGAATGAATGAAAGAACGAAGGACCCTATCGAAATAGGGCCCCTATCATTAGTCAACTAATCCAGATTCGCTAATTAATGTTTCATACATTTTAGTTTGATCTTCTAAGAACTTAGCTGCTTCACTGCTATCCTTATAAAATGAAGACCATTCATTATTTTTCACAAGGTCTTTCCAAGCATCGGTCTCAACCATTTCTCCGATTACTTTATCCCAGTAAGCAATTTCCTCTTCAGTCATATCAGGAGGTCCCATGATCCCTCTCCAGTGTGGGAATACCATATCTACCCCTTGTTCCTTCCAAGTTGGAACGTCCTCTAAACCTTCTATTCTTTCATCAGAAGAAACACTAATTACTCTGAAATTACCTGCGATATGCTGATCCTTAGATTCAGAAACTGCCATTGTAGCTACATCCACGTGACCACCTAATAGAGCTGTTACTACATCCCCGCCACTCTCATAAATCATGAAGTTTAATTTTGATACGTCAACACCGTAGGTTTTTGCTGCTTCTACGAATGATAGGTGATCATTATTACCCAAACCTGGTGCAACTGCAATTGTTAAAGATGCAGGATCCTTTTTCAATTGTTCCATCACATCTTTTGCAGTTTTGAATTCTGAGTCATTTCCTACTGCAATTGAAATCCACTCTGTTGTTAATATTGCTAGTGGAGTAAAATCTTTATACGTTAATTCACTTTGGCCTAGTAAGTTGTTTGTAATCACTAGACTTGAGTTAATCGCAAGATGATGAGCATCCTTTGTAGATAGATATTGCCAACCTACTTCTCCACTTCCCCCTGGCTTGTTAACAACATTGATGTTTTGGTCTACAATGCCTTCATCCTTAAAAATCTTCTGGATTGCTCTAGCAGTTGCATCCCAACCTCCCCCTGGAGTTGCAGGAGCTATAAGTTCGATATTTCCTGTTGGGAAAGAATCTTTTTTCCCTGAAGCTCCAGATGAACATGCAGTTGCTACAAATACTAAAGCTAAAATTGCTACTAATGAAAATAGTTTTTTCATTGTTCCACCCCTTTTATCTTTCTTAATTTTCACAACCTTATAATACTTTTTATTGAAGGAAATGTAATCGTTTTCAATTTAAAGGAATTTAACAATAAAAACATCATTTTGTTCATAAAGTTCACCAGTTTTATAAATCATGCAAATCGAATGATTCAATAAAAGTGACAAATGCATTAATTACGTTTACCTCAAGCGATTCATTATGATAAAGCATCCATGTATTACGTATTAATGGGTTCTTTTCTTTATCCTTGATAAACACTTTATAAATATCTTCATTTCCTTTTAAGATCATCCCAGGTAATATTGCATATCCAAGTCCATTTACGACCATTTCTTTACATGTATCGACTTGGTCTACCTCCATTGTAATCCTCGAAGGTTTTGTATAATTCTCCATCCACCAGTGGTCAATAATAGATTTTAAAAAATTGTCAGTTTTATAATTTATCCTAGGCAAATCTGGTAAGTTTTTTAAGTCAATTTTCTCTTTTGAGGCAACACAAAGCTGGTCTTCAAATAATAATCGCTTTTGCTCCATCCATGTATATTCACCGCGAACAAATGCAATATGAATATCCTTTTTATATAATGAATGAAAAAGATCTCGGCTCCACCCTGTAGTTACTTTGAATTCCACATTCGGATATTTGTCTTTAAACGCTCTTAGTAATTGAGGAAGCTTATATTTTGTAAAAAAACTTGAAACGCCTAAATTAATGGTTCCGACCACTTTACGCTCCATATTGGTCAAATTATCTTTTATTTGTCTAAATTTTAAAATCATTTCTTCGGCACTTTTAGCAAGGTATTCTCCCTGTGGTGTAAATTTGACACCGCGTCTATCTCTATTAATAATCTTAATTCCAAATTCTTTTTCAATTTGTTTAATCCGATTTGTTAAGGCCGGTTGTGAAATAAATAATTGCTTACCCGTTTTTGTTATATTCTTATTTTCATAAAGTACTTTAAGAATTTCCCAATCCTGACTCCGCATTCCTTTCCTCCTTTAGATATTCAGAAAACTTATGACCACTAATTCAAATACAATATTTTACTTATATCTATCAATATACTATATTTATCCATACATAATAAAGAAGTTTATAGGTGGGGGAAAACATGATTCTCTGGATAGTCATCATCATCTGTACTGGTTTTCAAACGATTTTAAACACAACTAGACCCATCATCACGTTGTATGCTTCCGAAATGGGAGCGAATACATTTGATATTGGAATTTTAACAGCAGCATATGCTTTCTTTCCTTTAATTTTCGCTATACATGCAGGGAGAATTGCTGATAAGATCGGGGACCGATTACCTGTGTTTTTTGGATTAATTGGGATTTCACTAGGTATGATCATCCCTTACTATTTTCCTTCCATGCTGAGCTTGATTGTTTCACAATTAATTGTAGGAACTGCAGCCGTCTTTATAACGGTATCCTTACAAAACATACTTGGAAATATTGCGACTGAGGAAAAGCGAGATCAGTACTATAGTTTATTCGGTATCGCGACCGCGATGGGGGCAATGATTGGTCCAATAATCGGAGGTTATTTAGGGGAACACATTTCATATGCTTCCGTATTCCTTGCTTCGATTTTTATTAATATTGTTCCTATTTTAATTTCGTTTTTTATTCCGGTACTTCGGAAGCAAGAAACTAAGCAAAAGATGAGCATCTCTGCTTCTGTCGGATTATTAAAAATGCCGTTATTACGAAAAGCATTAATATCAAGTGCACTTGTTCTTTATTCAAAGGATATTTTCATCGCCTATTTTCCGCTTTTTGCTAAACAGTATGGGATTTCAACATCTACGATTGGTTGGATTATTTCAATTCAGGGACTTGCGATTATTCTCGTTCGATTCTTACTACCAGCTTTAACTGGCAGACTTGGAAGGGACAGCGTATTAATTGCTTCCGTTTTTATGGCTGGAATATCGTTCTTAATAGTGCCGTTTACGGGAAATGTGATTTTATTAGGTGCGTTAAGTGCCCTAATGGGACTTGGTTTGGGATGTGGTCAACCACTTTCGATGACAACCACCTATAATGCTTCACCAAAATCAAGGACTGGTGAAGTTCTAGGATTGCGACTTGCCTCTAATCGGCTGTCTCAGTTAATAGCCCCTGTCTTCTTTGGATTGGTGGGATCTTGGGCTGGAATTTTTTCCGTGTTTTTTATCAGTGGAACGTTTTTACTTGGCGGCTTATTTGCCATTAAGCCAGAAAAGAAAAGCAAACTAGCTTCATAGATTACAAAGGCCTACAGCATGAAGGATAGCTGTAGGCTTCATTTATAACATTAACTATACAACGTCATATTATATTTCTCTTATTCGAATAACTGTTATAAAATATAAGTTCAAGCATCCTAACGATTGGAGAAACAAATATGAGAGGTATATTTGAAAAAATAATGCCGTATATAAAACGTGCCTGGAAATCTATTAAACGATTTTGGCGTGAAAAGCATCTGACAAAAATATTATTACTGATTATGTTAGTGTTTATTTTAGTGTCCATGCTTTTCTTTGCTTTCATGGCAAGCCAAGCGAACGTCCAGTCATTGAAGGACGGATTGCGCCAAGCAACTGTTATTTATGATAAAGACGGTGCGGTTGCCACCAATATTGTGACAAATCGTACGGAAGGTGTTCAGGTTGAAGAACTACCCGACCATGTAAAAAATGCAGTCATTGCCATTGAAGATGAACGCTTTTATAGCCATAATGGCTTTGATATTAAAGGAATCATGCGCGCCTTTTTTAATAATCTATTTGCAAGAAGAATCACTGGTGGAGGAAGTACCATTACTCAGCAGTTGACAAAAAATGCACTTCTTTCTCCTGAACAGACCTATAAACGGAAAATCGAGGAACTCTTTTTAGCCTTAGAAATTGAAAAGCATTATTCCAAAGATGAAATTTTGCAAATGTACTTGAATCAGGTTTTCTTTGGAAATGGCTCATGGGGAATAAGCCAAGCTTCTAAAAAGTATTTTAATAAAGATATTGAACAAGTATCAATTAGTGAGGCAGCAATGTTGGCCGGACTTCTCCAAGCTCCTTCTGCATTAGATCCTTATCGAAATTACGATGGAGCTATCAAAAGAAGAAATACTGTACTTTTGAAAATGCATGAATTAAAGATGATTTCTGACGATGAATATGCCCAAGCGAAAAAGGAAGAAATACAGCTTGAAGATGGCGGTGGAAGTTATATCCAAAGAAATTATCCCTATTATGTAGATGCTGTTCTAGATGAAGCCATTAAAAAATATGGTCTAACTCAAGAGGAAATTCTTACTCGTGGGTACCGAATCTATACTGAAATGGATCAACATATTCAAGCTTCCCTTGAAGCTGTCTATAAAAAGGACTACCTTTTCCCAAAAGGGAGAGATGTACTCGTACAAAGTGGAGCTGTTATGGTACATCCTGAAACAGGTGGTGTACTTGGTTTAGTCGGAGGTCGTGGTGACTATGTATTTCGTGGTTTTAATCGTGCCACCCATTTGCAGGCACAACCAGGTTCAACGATAAAGCCATTAGCTGTTTATACTCCCGCTCTTGAAGATGGATATGAGGTAACCTCCGTGCTCAAGGATGAGTTGAAAACATATGGCGATTACACACCAGAGAATTTCTCAAGAACCTACCAAGGTGAGGTAAAGATGTACGAAGCACTAGAGAATTCCCTGAATGCACCGACCGTTTGGCTGTTAGACCAAATTGGACTTGATAAAGGACTTGATGCTTTACGACGGTTTGGTATTCCTTATACAGATGAAGATAAATATCTCGGAATTGGACTTGGTGGTATGCATAAAGGGACTTCACCATTACAACTTGCAGAGGCCTATTCCGTTTTTGCAAATGATGGAAAACGACCGGATGGACATCTTATCTCGAAAATAGTAGGACCAACTGGGAATGTGATTGCTGAACATAAGCATAAAACAACTCGAGTCACTTCCAAAAAAGTAGCTGATGATATGACATCCATGCTTCTAAACGTAGTTGAAACTGGTTCAGGTAAGGGAACAAAAATCCCTGGAGTTGAATTAGCTGGAAAAACGGGTTCAACACAGCTTCCTTATAAAGATATAAATGGTACAAAGGACCAATGGTTTGTCGGATTTACGCCTAATTTCGTTGGAGCTGTTTGGTTAGGCTATGACAAAACAGATAAAACACATTATATTCAAGGAAGCAGCTCCGATTATATAGTTCCTTTATTTAGGGCAATGATGGAGGAAATGCTCCCATCGATGGAAGTAGATTCATTTGATGTTGTCTCGGTTAATGCGAAACTATCCGGACAAGAGGATCGAAAAACAATTTCAAAAGAAGAAATTAAAGAGAAGGCTGAAAAAGTGGAAGAAGCCTTAAAAGAAGAAAGTGCAAAATGGAAGCTAGTTCTGGAAGAAGCAAAAAAAGACATGAAGGATGTTAGTCAAAAACTGAAAGAAAAAGTACAAGGATTACTCGGAAACTAGATTTTCCAAAGAGTATTGTTCAAACGAGCAATACTCTTTTTAATTGATCCGAGAGTGGCGATTTGGAGCGACGTCAATCTCCTAGTTTTTGGTATTGCATGGACCTCCTCGTCGATTCGGGGGACACCGACCTCCTAATATCTGGTACTCCAGGTACCTCCACGTCGATTCGGGAGACACCGACCTCCTAATATCTGGTACTTCGTGGATCTCCACGGCCACTCGAGGGACACCAACATCCTATTATCTGGTACTTCGTGGACCTCCACGGCCACTCGAGGGACACCAACATCCTAATATCTGGTACTCCAGGTACCTCCACGTCGATTCGGGGGACACCGACCTCCTAATATCTGGTACTTCGTGGATCTCCACGGCCATGCGAGGGACGTCAACTTCCTAATATCTGGTACTCCAGGTACCTCCACGTCGATTCGGGAGACACCAACCTCCTATTATCTAGTACTTCGTGGATCTCCACGGCCACTCGGGTGACACCAACATACTAATATCTGGAATACAGTGGAACTCTATGAAGAATTAGACCGTCATCCTAACACTAAATTTACTCAATAATGAACAAAAAGCCCTCTATTTAGGGCTTTTATCAATGACTTCTATAAAATGTTTAAGAATTCCAGCTGTTAAGCCCCAAATAACCCGGTCTTCATAATAATAAAAGCATTCATCCATTCCCCGTACCTGCCACTTGTAATTTTCACCACCAATAATATCGTTGAAAGGAAAGCTTTCTTCAGGTTCTACATGAAAATTCACTTTGAAAATTTGTGGTGGATTAGCCTGAAAAAATGACAATGGTACCGTAAAAACCTCGCCAACTTCTTCTGGATTCGGGTGAATCTCATCAGGATTGGTTATCACACCTACAAATGGATAAATAATCGTACCAAAAGGTGATACAAAATAATCTAATGGGCTTACATCTGTAATCGCACTCTCTTTTATTCCTAGCTCCTCCATTGTTTCCCTTATCGCTGTATGTCTTTCATCTTTATCGGTTGAATCCATTTTCCCACCTGGAAAGCAAATTTCACCTGGCTGCCTTCTTAGTTGGCTTGATCGAACTTCAAATAGGATATGAACTTCATTATCTTTTTTAATCAAAGGAAGAAGAATGGAAAAGCGTTTGAATTCACCAAGACCTAATATGGATGGAGTTCGATTGTTGATAACACTGACAATTTTATCTATTTCCATAGTTCACCTCGAATATTTATTGTTTTAAGCCTTTAAAAGCTTGAATAAATTCAATTGGCTCTTCTTTTATATGGTAGGAGAATACTCCTTGATTGGTATGGAGGTATAAAAAGCTTGTTCGGTAGGATACATCATACACATGTTCTAGTTGAAATTCATTTGCAGAAGAAAGGATTCTGTCTTCAAATAATCGTAGTTGATGATGTGTTTCGATATATTTTTGTTCATTCCACTCAATTTTTCTTTGTATAACAATATACGAATGAGATGCAATAAATTTCACAGATTCTCCCCTTTCTTTCCTATATTGTATCAGAAAATGACGAGCACTGGGCTCCCATTATCCATTATAGAAAAAACCACAGTGAACTATAATCACTGTGGTCATCATACTTATTGTTGTACTAATTCTTTTTCAAGAGCTTGTAAACGTTCCTCTACTTCTTCCTCAGTTAAACCATTCTCTTCTACGTAACGGTTACGTGGATGAACACGACATTCATGAGTACAGCCTCTTAAATATTTATGCTCATTTTCTTCAGAACATAGAATTTGTTTATTACATTCTGGATTTGCACAGTTTACATATCTTTCACATGGTTCACCAGTGAAATGGTCTTTACCAACAATAACGTGTTCTTTTTGATTTACTGGAACAGCAATTCTTTCATCAAAAACATAGAGTTGGCCATCCCAAAGGTCCCCTTGTACCTCAGGATCTTTTCCGTAAGTTGCAATACCACCATGAAGTTGGCCGACTTCCTCAAAGCCTTCTCTCACTAACCAACCAGAGAATTTTTCACAACGAATACCGCCTGTACAGTATGTTAAAATCTTTTTACCTTCAAGCATGTCTTTATTTTCACGTACCCATTGTGGTAAATCGCGGAATGTTTCAACGTCAGGTCTGATTGCACCTCTGAAATGTCCTAAATCAAATTCATAGGTGTTCCGTGCATCAAGAATAATCGTATTCTGATCTTGCATTTTTTCATAAAATTCTTTTGGACTAAGATATTTACCGGTTAATTCATGTGGATTTATATCATCCTCAAGACTTAAGTTCACAAGCTCAGGACGTGGTCTAACATGCATTTTCTTAAATGCATGACCATCTGCTTCATCAATTTTAAATACAATGCTAGCGAAGCGTGGATCTTTTCTCATTTCTTCCATATACTTGTCAGTTTGTTCAATTGTACCGGAAACTGTTCCGTTAATCCCTTCAGTCGCGACTAAAATACGACCTTTTAAACCAATTTCCTTACAGAACGCAAGATGCTCTTTAGCAAATTCTGCTGGGTTTTCAATTGTCACATACTGATAATAAAGTAATACTCGATAAGGTTTTGTTTCTGTCATTATTTTTCGACCGCCTATCATTAATATTTGCAAGATATGAATGTGTTTAGGATCGAATTACACTTTTTCTCTTACATCAGTGTATTGTATCAAATTCTTTAATACTAAATCAACGTTTTATACATTCCTTATATTGTAAAGTCGTTTTTTTTCTACAATAATATATCTATTTTCGACATTTGATATATAATATATCTTGTCAAATTTTTTTGGATGGGGGTTTCAAATATGAGTTTACCAAAAGCGTTAACAATTGCAGGTTCTGATAGCAGTGGTGGAGCTGGACTACAAGCCGACTTAAAGACTTTCCAAGAAAATGGGGTTTATGGCATGTCAGCCTTAACTGTAATTGTTGCGATGGACCCAAATAATCGTTGGAATCACCAAGTGTTTCCCGTTGAGCATGATATCATCAAGGCACAATTAGCAACAATTCTTGATGGCATTGGTGTTGATGCGGCAAAAACTGGAATGCTTCCTACTGTTGATATTATTGAAATTGCTGCAGATGCGGTAAAAAAACATAATCTTCAAAAGTTTGTGGTTGACCCTGTTATGGTTTGTAAGGGCGAAGATGAAGTTCTATTCCCAGACCATGCCGTTGCTCTTAAAGAAATACTTACTCCACTTGCCACCGTCATTACTCCAAATTTATTTGAAGCTGGCCAACTAAGTGGAATTGGTTCGATTACAACTGTCGATCAGATGAAAGAAGCTGCTGTTAAGATACATGACCTTGGTGCAAAATATGTACTTGTAAAAGGTGGCGGAAAGCTAAAACATGATAAAGCAGTAGATGTTTTATATGATGGAAAAGAAATAGAGATCCTTGAAAGTGACCGTTTTGAAACAACATTTACTCACGGTGCAGGCTGCACTTCTTCTGCAGCGATTGCAGCAGGACTTGCAAAAGGATTAGATGTAAAGGAAGCCATATATGAAGCGAAGAAATTCATTACAGCTGCCATTCGTCATTCCTTCCAGCTAAATGAGTATGTTGGTCCAACAAATCATGCTGCACGTCGACTTTACGGTGATAACTAAGCTGTAGAAAAAACTCTAAAGCTTTACTAATCTTAGGTAATGAAAAACCTGCCTAGACGAATTTTAAAGATGATGGTAATATTGTGAATATCATAGAATAATAGATATTCACTTGTAGAAAGCCATAGGTAAGGAGTGTAGAAAGATGCCTAGGATTAACAAAGATATCGTTAAATTTTTACGCAAAAGAAACAACATGACTCAACGTGATTTTGCTAAAGCTGTAAATTGCAGCTTTGCGCTAATTGCTCTTGTCGAAGTTGGCAAACGCAGAATTACAAGCAACCTTGAAATGAAAATCAAAGAGTCTTTTAATTTAGATGATCAACAAATATCATCCCTTGCATCCATCGTTCAAGAAGTAGCAAAGGGCGTACATCCTTATATGTAAAATAAAAAAGCAATTGGACATGTGTGCCAATTGCCTTTTTATTGGATTCTTGTAAAACCATATTCCTCAAATAGGGTTATGGCTTCCTCACTTGATAAGTATTCATAAAATAGTGTTGCTTCTTCCACATGCTTCGAAGATTTTATAACCCCGATTGGATAGATAATGGGTGAATGGTATTTAGAGTCCACACTCGTGATAACTTGAATATGATCTGACGTTTCCGTATCTGTTTTATAAACAAATCCTGCATCAACATTTCCTGTTTCAACATATGTAAGTACTTGACGAACATCCTTAGCAAGAACAAGCTTATTTTCAATGGTATCCCACAACCCCATATGATCTAGGGCTTCTTTTGCATATGCACCTGCAGGGACAATTTCTGGTATACCGATTGAAATTCGCTCTGCTTTTTTCAAATCTTCCACCGATTTAATATTTTTATTATTATCTTCCGGAGTGATTAAGACAATTTCGTTACCGATTAAATTTTGTTGAAATTCCTCATGAACGAGCCCAGCTTCTCTTAAGTCATTGAATTTCTCCAGTGATGCAGATAAAAATAAGTCTACCGGCGCACCTTGTGATATTTGCTGGGAAAGTGCACCTGATGCCCCAAAATTAAAGGAAATATCGATTGTTGAATGCTTTTCTTCAAAGTTTTCCTTTAATTCCTGGAGCACATTTTGCATGCTTGCTGCAGCAGAAACGGTTATCCCCATATTTTTAACATCTTCAGTTTTCTTAGGTGACCCACATGCATTTAATAATAAGACAAGTATGAGTAAAAAAATGAACCTATACATAAAACACCTTCCCCTAGTTAGTATAACTAAAAGGAAGGTGTTTTTGAACAATTATAGGTTTAATAATTCAACGTGCTTGACTATGTGTTTTACAAGTCCTTGACGATACTCTTCTTCTCTTTCATTTAACGTGTTGAAGAAAATAATATCGTAAAATACTAGAATTTTTAATGAACGTTTGTTAATTCGTAAACAAAAAATGGAAAAGTTTTTTCGCTTTTTCTATTTTTTGAGAATTCACAAGCACTCCCATCACCATATCGGATTCATCAATTGCTTCTTTAAATAGTGGAACTGTAGTCACAAGTTGATTATTTTGTGACTACATTTTCACATATTATTCCATTTCCTTAAAAGCTAAATCCGCTAACTTAGCAATTGTCATGTCGTCCATTGGTGGGTTATGAAGTCCTGCTCTCACATCGCGATAGTATCTTTGTAGTGGATTGGATTTATGTAGACTTTTTGCACCGACAATTCGCATTGCTTTATCAACTACAGAAAGTGCACTATTTGTAGCAATGTATTTGGCAAGACCTAATTCTGGTCCAAGTTGGCTACGGTCAACAGTTCGATCCCATTTGTCAACAATTGAGTACAGTACATGACGTGCCTGAAGCAGCTCAGCTTCCATTTCCCCAACGACTCGCTGAACATTTGGTATCGTTCTTATCGGCCCCTTTATACTATTTGGTGAGTATTCATTTGCGAATTTCACTGCATAATTTCTAGCAGCAATTGCAATTCCTAGGTAACATGCTGGAATATGCAGCATCCAGCCACTTGGTATTGCTTTTAATTCTGGGGTTAAAATTTCTACTAAATCATGTTCTTCCAGTTCTACATTTGTAAGTACTAAATCATGGCTTCCTGTCCCCCTCATCGAAATGGTATTCCACGTTTCTTCTATTGTAACTCCAGCTTTTGAGCGTTCGACCAAAAACTCACCCACTTGATCTGTGCCTTCTATCGAAGCAATGACGCCGATATAATCAAGGACAGGGGCCATGGTTGTAAATGATTTTCTTCCCGAAAGAATCCACTTATACCCTTCTTTTTTAGCAGTTGTTTGAGGTTTTCCTCCTCGAGTAGGGCTGCCCGTTTGGGGCTCTGTTGCAGCACGATTGTATAAGGCTCCTTGCAAAACCTGGTTTGCATAAGAAGAAAGTTTCTCTTCATCCCAGCGCTGCTTCTCAAATAAATCCATGGTTGCGCCAAGATGCCATCCAATCGACAAGGCGGTTGAGCCATCCCCAACAGCAAGCGTTTCTTGCAACAATACAAAGTCATACAAGGAAAGACCTTCTTTCCCTCCATATTCCTTTGGTACTGAAAGACTTGTATAGCCTGTTCTTTTTAAATCCTCAATATTTAATATAGGAAATTCTCCTGTTTCATCATACTTTTGAGCTCTCTCATAAAATCTCTCTGCTAATTCGCTAGCCAGCTTATATAAATGCTTTTGTTTCTCTGTTTTAATAAATGAAATGGGCATTTTCACCTCTCCTTTTTCGAATCATCCTTACTAATTCAATATGTATATTATACTATTCCTATTTGAATAATTAAAAATAAATGCGCAAACCTGAGGATGTGACACTTCATGAGTTCGTGATTACTTGATGTTAAAAGAAAAAAGCTAGACAAAACAGGTACTGTTTTATCTAGCTCCTCGATTAATCATTGTCGTTGTTATCTTCATCATCATGATGCTTTTTATAATGATGCATTGGGATATATCCATGTTCTTTTATTTTTTGGTAATGCTCGTCCAACCATTTAAGCTTTTTATCGGCTTTCTCTTTTGGAAGAACGCCATATTCAACATATTTGTCAATAATCGATTTCTTTGTTTCAAGGAGTTCAAGATAAAGCTTATCGAGCTCTTGCTTCTGCTGATCAGTAAGCTCTACCTTAGGTCTTTCTTCACTCTTCTCCACTTCAGCGTTTGCATGGATTCCTCCTAGAAGAAAGAAACTTAATAGTAATACAAAACCAGTCATTCTTTTCATCTAAATACTTCCTTTCTCAATTGTGTACCAATTCGTTGTTAGTATCCATTATTATCCAAGTTTTATTCATCCCATTTAAAAAGGTGGCCATAATGGCCACCTGTATCTAAGATGCTTTTTGCTTTTCTTGTATCGACTGTGCTTTTGTTTTCTTCATCTTTGTTCCAATAAACACAACAGCAATAATGACTAGTGCTTCAAATCCATATTTGATCCATGGATTATCAAAAAAATCCTGTAGGAATGGTTCTCCTACAATCATTTTTGATGCTGTCCAGGCCAGTATTGCTGCACCGATTGTAACAATGATTGGAAAACGATCAATTAATTTAATAAACAACGTACTTCCCCAAACCATAATTGGGACTGAAATTATCAGCCCTGCAATGACCAAAACAAAACTACCATGAGCAGCACCGGCAACTCCAAGAACGTTATCAAGTCCCATTAACGCATCGGCAACAATTATTGTTCGAACCGCGGATCCAAAAGAACCTTTCGCCTCAATTTCATGATCCTCTTGATCATCAACGAGGAGCTTATAGGCTATCCAAATGAGGAGAATTCCTCCAACGAGATGTAATCCAGGTATCTCGAGAAGCCATACTACAACTAAGGTAGCAGCTGCACGTATGATAATGGCTCCTACGGTTCCCCATATGATTGCTCGTTTTTGCTGGTTCTTAGGTAAATTTCTTGCGGCTAAACCGATAACGATCGCATTATCGCCTGCTAAGACGAGATCAATTACTACAATTGCAAGTAGAGCTGAAAAAAACTCTCCTGAAAACAATTCCATAAGTAATTCACCTCAAAATTAGGTTCCCCCAAATTACATTTATCTTTTAAGAATTTGTTCATTAAAAATTGGTATCATAATTGGAAAAATATATTATAATCGTTACAACGATTCATTATTACAACATATAGTACTAGTAGAAAAATTTTATTTTTCCTAGGAGAAACGGGGAGTATGAATGAAGAAGTTAATTCCATTTGGTTACTTTGCTTCGATTGTATTAATTTTATCTGGTGTTCTTTATTTTTTTGCTGCAAATTGGCCAGAATTTACACGTTTTGAAAAAGTGGCACTTGCAGTGGCTGCGATTGCTTTATTTTATTTATTATCGGTCCTTTCCTCAAAACTCCTTTCACATCAAGTATTTTTAGGGAAATGGCTATTGGTTGCAGGTGCAATTTCCTTCGGCTTATGCGTTGCATTAATTGGTCAAATATACAACTCTCATGCAGATAGTTATGTACTTTTCCTTATTTGGCTAATACCTGCATTACTGCTTGCGATTTGCACACGTTATGCACCTTTGTCTATTTTAAGCTTTGTGCTTTTCCACCTTGCCTATTGGTTCTATATGAATCCCTCATCATACTTCATCGTCCGCACAGATTTTCAGGAGTGGCTCATATATCTCATCATTGCTGTTATTAATTTAATCGTATTTTTGCTAACCTTTACGCGATTTTTAGCAAATCATTCGATTCGTTATATGTCTTATACAATGACACATGCCATGTTAATCGGAATGAGCATCTTTGAATTGTATGAACCGTATAGTGGGTGGACGAATGTTTTATATCTTGTATTTGCGTCCATATCTTATTTCTATCTTGTTACAAAGAAAATTGATAAGTATATTTCAATCATCTTATTCACTATGGTTAGTATTTACGTGTGTACGAAAATCATTGAAATCCCATTTTTGTTTGGAGATGCAATGGGTTACCTTGGATTACAAATAATCGGTTCAATAGCCTCGATCGCCCTGATAGTTGGTGGGGTTCTGCTCGCAAGACATTTATCGGCGAAACATACAGAGACTCCGGTGAGTCAGGCGGTCAAAGGTATCTTAATCGTGATTGTCACACTTATAGGATCCTTTATGTTTTCGATTAGTTTCGGAGGAGTTTTATTCCTGATCTTTTCTAGTTTTTATCCAACTGTCATTTTAAGTGTAATATTTATTAGTGTAGGCTTATTTGTGCAAAAGCTTGGACCCTATGTCCGAAACACATTGCTGTTTATCGGTTTTTTCTCGGGTCTACTTGAGGCATTTTTCCTATCGACATCCATTACGATTTTCTTTTTAATCGTATCGGTCGTGGTCACAATCGTCATGAAGGATGGAATCATTCGTTTTTTAAGCTATACAACAATCATTGGTTGTTCCTTGAATCTTTTCCTAGATGCATGGGGCCAATGGGTACACTTAGAGTTTGTGTTGATAGGATTTGCCCTGTTAAACGCAATCATCTATTATGTCGTTCGTTCAGAAACTAAATTAAAAAGAATAAGTTCATTCTATACTTTGCTCTTCTTCTATTCACTAACTTTTTTAGATAATTTGTTATGGCAGGAGATTTTATATAGTCTGGTGTTCTTTATCATTACGACAACATTAGTCCTTTTCTACTCTCGCCACGACGATGTATTTATGTTTCGAATGACACTTGTCTTCTGGATTGCATTATTTATTTCTACCTATTATGACTTAGTTTGGTCACTTGTACACAAATCACTTTCACTTCTAGTTATCGGGCTTGTCTTCTTTACAATTACCCAATTCTTTGATCGAAGGTCGGGTGTAAAAGTGATTGAAAATGAAATAGTATTTACGAAAAAGCAGTGGAGTCTGATTGGACTTATATTCCTTCTCCAATTAGGATTTGTCGGATACCAAATTGGAAGCAATGAATCGCTTTTGCAAAATGGAAAAGAAATTACGCTCGAATTGGCACCAGTTGATCCCCGTTCCATGCTTCAGGGGGACTATGTTACCTTACGTTATGAAATTGCCGAAGTTCCTGAACTAACAAATGTTCGTTCCGGAAATCGGGTTTACATCCTTGCTAAAAAAGATCAAAATGGAGTGTATCAACGTGAGAAAATACTTACCTCCATTGACCCTAAAGAATATCAACTTGCTGAAGATGAAGTTCTGATTGCAGGTAAATACAATGGATATGATGGGGTAATCCTTGGGATTGAAAGCTATTTTGTCAAAGAAGGAACTGGGTTAGATCTTCAACTTGATGCCAAACATGCAAAAGTAAAAGTTGCGAAAAACGGAAATGCAATAGTAGAAACCATTTATTAAGGAGGCACACTTGCCTCCTTTTTCTCATGAAAAGTACTAAAAATCTAAATAATCATGATATAATTTATTCATACTACAAAGAGGGGAGAATCGGAAAATGTTACATAACCTATATGAAGCTTTAGATAATAATTACACCGAAATGGTCAATATCCGCCGTTATTTACATCAACACCCAGAAGTTTCTTTTAAAGAATATAAAACAGCTGAATACATTGCGAATTTCTATAAAAACATCGGGGTCGAGGTGCGCACAAATGTTGGAGGCAATGGAGTTGTTGCAAAAATTCACGGTGACAAGCCAGGTCCTACGGTTGCCCTAAGAGCCGATTTTGATGCACTCCCAATTCAAGATGAAAAGGATGTACCCTATAAATCGACTGTACCTGGTGTGATGCACGCTTGTGGCCATGATGGGCATACCGCTACATTACTTGTACTGGCGAAAACACTCCATGAATTGAGAGATCAACTTGCAGGAAATGTTGTTCTTATCCACCAACATGCGGAAGAATTTGCTCCAGGGGGCGCAATTGCGATGATTGAGGATGGCTGTCTCGAAGATGTAGACGTCATTTTTGGAACCCATTTATGGTCAACTACCCCTACAGGAACAATTGAATACCGTGTTGGTCCAATTATGGCTGCAGCCGACCGGTTTGAAATTAAGGTTCAAGGGTCTGGCGGACACGGGGCGCATCCGCATACAACAAAGGATGCAATTGTGATTGGATCCCAGCTTGTCATGAATTTACAACAAATTGTAAGTAGACGAGTTGATCCGATTGAATCTGCTGTCGTAACCCTTGGCTCATTTGTTGCAGAAAATCCATTTAACGTGATCGCAGACTCTGCGAAACTTGAGGGCACTGTACGAACATTTAGTGAGGATGTACGAAGTCAAATTGAGGCAGAAATTGAACGAATCGTAAAGGGAACTTGTATTGCATCTGATTCCTCTTACACATATGCCTATCACCGAGGTTACCCTGCTGTCGTCAATCATAAGGAACAAACTGATTTGCTTGTGGAAGTTGCAGAGAATGTACCAGGTGTTGTGCATGTAAATGAAACTGCACCTCAAATGGGTGGTGAGGACTTCGCGTATTATTTACAGCATGTTCCAGGAAGCTTTTTCTTTACAGGGGCAAAGCCAGTAGATGAAGCAAATGCCTATCCACATCACCATCCTAAATTTGATATTGATGAAAAAGCCATGCTCATTGCTGCAAAAACATTGGGAGCTGCAACCCTGAACTACTTATCAATAGAAAAATCTGAGGAAGCTACAGTGTAAAAAGGGCTTGCCAAACAAGGCTAGCGACTTTTGCCTGAAGCATGTACTTCTAAATACATCTTTAGTGAAAAGCTAGGACTCTTTTACTCAAGCATGTACCGCTAGACACTTCTTGCGGGGCATGCTTTCTCTTTTTCGTTTCAAACGCATGTACCGCGTATACCAATCTTGTCAAAAATCCAAAAACAAACGCAAGAATGTTGTTGTTTACAGCATTCTTGCGTTTTCATTTAGTTACTCTCTTTTAAGATGCGTAATCGATAACAATTTTTCGCGGTTTCACCCAAATGATCAAGAAGATTATAATTGGCATAGGCTCCGACAACAGCACCAATACCCGGCAGTAGTTGAAGCATTTTCACGAAATCAATATAATCTCGATACTCCTGTTGGAAAATTCGCCAATCCAATTCCGCTAGACGATATTTTACTTCCTCCCATTTCTCAATTACTTGTAAGGTTTTCTTTTTATGCTCATCGCTTGAGAAAGCAAGCTGAAACACCTGCAACAAGAAAAGGCGTTCCTCATAGTTTTTCGTATCAAATCCATGAATCGCAGCCACTTCAAACAAGAACTTCATTTTTATCGACAGAAGTAATGGGAAATCAGCCAACGATAATAGAAATCCTCCTGCTCCAGTTCCGGCTCCTTCAGCCGCTGCAGTACGTCGATAAACAGTAAGCTTATCTTCAATCAGTTTTTCTTTAACTTGTAATGTCAGCCCTTGAGGATAGCTTCCCTTCGTTGTATATTCCGAACCAACCAACGTTGCTTGAACCATTTTTTTAATACTTTCGGTAATGACCGTATGAGCTTTCTCAGGAATTAATTCATTCACTTTTGTTTGTGCTTTTTTCGATACACGTTGGAGCATATTTGACTTTTTAATGAGCTTTTTGCGCCATTGAAATAACTCCTCTTCTACCGTTACCATATACGAATCGTTCATGCACCTCTACCCTTCTTTTCGTTTAGTCATTCTACGTGTGAATAAAAGAAAAGGTTTCATTTAACCATACATGCGATCAAGCTTACGTACTTTCCCTTTCGAATAAACAAACACAAATAGATAAACAAATACAATACCTACCACTAAGAAAGTGAATGCTGTCGTGATTTCAGCAGTTAGAAACAAGAGTATGGTAAATAAAATAGACTGAACAACAAGTAGCTGGAATAATAGCTGTAAATAGGAGGCTAACTTTGCAGCTTCACTTACAGGGTATAAGCGAACCCAAATTTTCAAGCTATGATGTCTCCATAAAGTAATTAGCTGATAGCCAGTTAAATAAAGAAACAAAATCATAACAAAGGCTTTTCCATATTGAAATGGGACGAAATAAATGATTAATCCACCAATAATTGTCAGCCTCACATACATTCCTAAATAGTCACTTGTCCGCAAAAAAGTACGTGTGTAAAGGTAACGAAACGTATTTTTCTTTGAATACGAAATTGACGCTGTCACCCAATTGAGCCATGGTCTTTTTTTCACCCGTTCCTTTAACTTTGGGACATCAGTGAATAAATTCGCAATTCGGTAAAAGGATAGCATTCGTTTCGATTCTAATTCGATTAATGTATTCCATTTTAGCCCTTTATTTTCAACTGCTTTATGGAAATAAAGGAGCAACCCTACCATGATGACAGCCACACTGCCAATCACAAGAATCGATGCACCTGAAAATAATAAATACATGAGTACGATATTTAAAATAACGCGAATCACGATATCAGTATAATAGGTTGAGCTTTCCGTGTAATATTGTGTAAACCACGTCATTAAAAGGTTCCATGCTTTACACAACAACACAATGACGAAAATCCCAGCTAAAGACGAAAAGGTTTTATCCGTAACAGCTAGATACAAAGGTGCTGCTACCGCAAATACTATTAACAATAAATAGATTTGGGAGAACAAACTATACCAAAATGCCTTTTGAAAATAAGGAGTTAGCTTCTTTTCAATGGGCAATAAGAAAACGAGGTCAGGCTCTTTTACCAATGTTTGAATACGACTATTTGTTAATATGAACCCTAAAATGAGCGCAATAATGATGGCATATGGAAAATTTTTTGGAACATCGTGCAGCCAATAATTATAATAATACGCCCCTCCGCCACCTAAAAATAGGAGGGCAATCAATAAATGGTCATTTAACATATAGCGTAAGTAACGGCTTATTTCCTTAAAATGTTGGGTTTGACGCTTACTCCATAATTCATTGATATCAATCATGTTCTTCTTCCTTTGTTAGGCTGATATAAATATCATCAAGTGTGGCGTTATCCATTTTAAATTGCTGCCTAAGATCCTCCAAGGTTCCAGAGGCCTTTACCTTCCCGTTATGTAAAATAATAAAAGAATCACAGTACCTTTCAGCCGTCGCAAGAATATGGGTCGACATTAAAATACCTGCACCTTGATTTTTCATTTTGTTCATTAATTCTAATAATGACTGGATACCAAGCGGATCGAGTCCCACAAATGGCTCATCAATAATATAAAGGTCAGGCTCAACCAGAAAGGCACACATAATCATCACCTTTTGCTTCATTCCCTTTGAAAAATGAGATGGGAAGAACTTTACCTTTTTTTCCATTCGAAATTCTTTTAATAAAGGTTGTACCCTTTCTTCGAAAACTTTCTTCTCTAACCCATATGCCATAGCCGTTAGTTCTAAATGTTCATATAATGTCAATTCATCATATAGAATCGGTGTTTCAGGAATAAAACTAAACATAGAGCGATAGGCTTCCATATCCTCTTGAATCGTGTTTCCGTTGATTTGGATGGATCCTTTTTTCGGTTCCATCAGACCAGTGATATGTTTAATAGTCGTACTTTTCCCTGCACCGTTTAATCCGATTAATCCTACAATCTCATTTTGTTTGACTTGGAAGGAAACATCTTTTAAAACTGGATTTTGTGTATATCCACCTGTTAGATTTTTTATCTCTAATAGTGCCATGGAAAGCTCCCTTCTTACCCGTATTACGTATTTTTCGATGTCTAACTCCAGGCGCCATCGGCTCGAGGTCTTACGCCAATCGCTTCGGAAGGTATAAGGCACCTTCTGTCAGCGCTCGTCTTAAGCTTGACTTGCACAGGAAGTGCTGACATCGACGTTTGCCACAGGACGTGGCGGTAGTTAGTCGATGTTCCGCTACCAAGGCGCCTTGCACTTTTCTTTTTATCATATCAAAAAATGGCTTTTTTACATAGTTAAAAAGTTTGTATATCTTGACTAGAAAAAGCCATACTAATTCTTGAAGAGGGCAAGAAAAAAGCCTTGATGTTAATCATCTACCTGGAATGAGGTGTTTGTTAAAGACAATATCCTTGTTTTAGACGATAGCTTTTTAAACCTGTTATAAGGGGATGGTTACTTTGGGAAATGTCAGAGAAAGTGAGTTCATAACAAATTACCACTACCAACAAAATAACATTATTTTGTAAATGAGGTGTTTGTTAAAGGCTACCTAGTCGAAATATAAGTCGTAAAAAAGCTTATATCCAAAAGACAAGGGGATGGTCCGCTTGAACCACGAAATTGACTCACTCCATTAGATAAAGACTTTCATTCCTAAAAAAATGAGGTGTTTATCAAAGATACCGTTAACCTTTTAACTTAAGCCTTCTTCAAGAACAGGATGCATCCTTTGCGATTGCATCCTGTTTCTTTTTGAATTTAGGCATGAAAATTTTTACATCTCTAGAACCTATGATAAAATATGGGATAATATTTGAATTTTGAAAGGAATGGACATAAATGAGTGATTGTATTTTTTGTAAGATTATCAATGGGGATATTCCAAGTGCGAAAGTATTTGAAAATGAACACGTATTTGCTTTCTTAGACATCAGCCAAGTTTCAAAAGGACATACGCTTGTCATTCCAAAAGTACATAAAGAAAATGTATTTGAATTAACACCTGAAATCGCACAACATATTTTTGAAGCCGTACCATCCATTGCAAATGCAATCAAACAAGAATTCAATCCGATTGGAATGAATCTTTTACAAAATAATGGCGAACAAGCTGGACAATCTGTTTTCCACTTCCACCTCCACCTCATTCCACGTTATGGAAAAGGCGATGGATTTGGCATCGTATGGAAGTCACATGAAAATCAATATACAGGCGAGGATTTACAAAATATCGCTTCCACTATATCTAAAGCCATCCAAAATTAATCATTACCGACAGGACTTTTTAAGTCTTGTCTTTTTTATTGCCATGTTAGCGTTTTCTTCATTCTTTTCAAAAAATTTCACTTTTTTTTTCATAAAAACGTGATAAGATAGCTTTATTCATCTAAAGCGATAAAATAGGAGGAATCAACCATGCAACGAGCTTACAATTTTAATGCCGGTCCTTCTGCTCTGCCACTTGAAGTGTTAAATCGTGCACAAGCCGAGCTAGTTAATTTCAAAGGAACTGGTATGTCAGTGATGGAACTAAGCCATCGCAGCAAGGAATATGATCAAGTTCATCAACAAGCTATTTCTGATTTACGTACCCTTTTGCAGATTCCAGATGACTACCAGGTGTTATTTTTACAAGGAGGCGCTAGTCTACAGTTCTCAATGATTCCAATGAATTTTTTAACTCCTGGTAAAACAGCAGATTACATTTTAACTGGTTCTTGGTCTCAAAAGGCACTTGAAGAAGCAAATAAGCTTGGGGAAACCAATGTCATTGCATCAAGCAAAGACGAAAAATATAGCTATATCCCTGAAGTAAATGGGGACAACCATTCGACTAACTCTGCATATGTTCACATTACCTCTAACAACACAATCTATGGAACACAATGGGAGAAATACCCAAGCTACACGGATGTCCCATTAATTGCAGATATGTCTAGTGATATTTTATGCAGAGAAACAAATGTGGAGCAGTTTGGGATGATCTATGCAGGTGCCCAAAAAAATCTTGGTCCTTCTGGTGTAACAGTTGCTATTATTAAGGATTCCCTATTAAAACAAAGGAACAGCAATCTGCCAACAATGTTGGATTACCATACACATGTTAAGTCAAATTCTCTTTATAATACACCACCAACTTTTTCTATTTATATGCTATCACTTGTCCTTGATTGGGTGATGGAACAAGGTGGAGTGCCCGTGATTGAAGCAAGAAACAAGGAAAAAGCAGCACTTTTATATCATACAATTGATGAATCAGAAGGTTTCTATAAAGCACATGCAAAGGTAGGCAGCCGTTCCATTATGAACGTGTCCTACACACTTCCAAGTGAAGAATTAACGAAAAAGTTCTTAGCACAAGCGAAAGAAAAAGGTTTTGTTGGGCTAAATGGACATCGTTCTATCGGTGGCTGCCGTGCATCCATCTACAATGCGGTTCCATATGAATCTGTTGAAGCGCTTGTTTTATTTATGAAAGCCTTTAAATCAGAAAATTAGAACTTTCAAGTAGGATGATAGTCTGATATAATTAAAGGTAAGATTTTTGCAATAGGCAATGAGTGCACTATTGGAGAATCCAAAAAAATATAGCTTAGTAAAGCTGAGGAGAGATGAGAAATGAATACAAAGGTTTTAGTATTTTTATCATTATTAGTTGGAATGGGTGCTGTTTTGCATACAGTTATGCCTCCGATCTACCTAGGAATGAAACCTGACTTAATGTTAGTCATGATGTTTTTAGGAATTATGTTATTTCCTGAAAAAAAATACGTTCTTCTTGTTGCGATTGTCGCTGGTGTTATTTCAGCATTAACAACAAACTTCCCAGGTGGTCAAATTGCGAACCCAGTTGATAAGTTAGTATCAGCATTCGTATTCTACGGCATTTTCATGGCTGCAAGAAAGCACACACAATCACTTGTAATGGTATGTACTGTTACCGCAGTAGGAATTTTAGTTTCTGGAACTGTTTTCTTGACTACTGCACTGTTTATTGCTGGTCTACCTGGAACATTCATCGGATTGTTCATTAGTGTAGTCCTCCCAGCAACTGTAATGGGTACAATTGCAATGGCGATTATTCACCCAGTTGCACAACAAATTATTAAACGTACAAACTTTACAGTAAGTGCATAATCAGATTTTCATGGGGTGTCCGACTAGGTTGTCGGGCACCCTTTTTCTGTTTATGAATTTTGCTAAAATCGATAGAAATGAATTAAAACCGATAGAACACAAATAAAACCGATAGAATCGAAATAAAATCGATAGAATCGAATTATCGTCGATAGAATTCAAATAAACGCTGATAGGCTCTCCTATCAATCAAAAATCTATGAGATTTAGTGATATCTAGTGAATTTTCATCATATAGTAGAAGTAAAAAGTGGGACAAGGAGTGGATAGCGATGTTATCAGTACCGTGGTTTGTATATGTAGCATTATTTGGAGTACTTTTTAGTGCATATATGGTGATTCGAACAACTAGGGAGGAAAAGCAGATTGAAGACTCTTACATTGAGCAGGAAGGTAATGTTTACATCGAACGAATGAACGATGAAAAGGAACGACGTACAAAACGAATGAATAAACCAGAAGCAATGTAAAATTGATAAACATTATCATACCCCTATCATCGGATTGTAACCTAGGTTTGATGAATCTAAAGCTAGACAATTGAAAAAAGGACCGTTTTGTCATAAAACGGTCCTTTTCTATGTTTGCACACTACTTATTCTGCAGCAGGTTCAGTATTAAATAAATCTTTAAATTCTTTATCCTTCACTTTCACATCTGCACCTTCAATTGCTTTATCTAAAGCTTTTTGAAGAGTAGTACCAGATTGATCTGCTTGAAGTAAAGCTTTGCGGATTTCATCTTTCTTTTCCTGATCCATCTTATCGAAACCTTCAGTAGTTCCTGTTACTTTAATGATATGGTAACCATACTGTGATTCAATAATATCGCTTGTTTCGCCTTCTTTAAGAGCAAATGCAGCTTCTTCAAATTCAGGAACCATTCGGCCTTTTCCGAACCAGCCTAGGTCTCCACCATTTTGAGCTGTACTATCATCAGAGTATTCCTTTGCAACATCCTCGAATTTTTCGCCGCTATCAAGCTTAGCCTTAACTTCTTCGATTTTCTTTTTAGCTGCTGCCTTTTGTTCGTCAGTTACTTCTGCAGATGGATTATCAGAGAATTTTGCTAAGATATGGCTAGCCTTAACTACTTCGCCTTCTTTTACTTCAACTTCGTCCAATGCTGCTTTTTCTTTTAGCATGTCAGATTTTAGAAGCTCGCGAACAAAATCTTCGCCGTTTTGCTCAACAATTGCATCAAATTGAGCACCTAATGCAGCTTGCATTTCCTTATATTTTGCGTCTAATTCTTTATCGGTAACTTCATATTTCTCAGATAACACTTTTGTATAAACCAAATCTTTAAGGATAACAGCACCTGCTTGGTCCTTCATTGCATTATATAGTTCTTCTTTTGTTACGTTTCCTGCTTTAGTTTCGACAAGCACTGCTGAATCGTCGGCATTGTTACAAGCGCTTAATCCAAATATACCTACTGCTGCCGTTAGAGCAATTATTGATTTCTTCATTACACACACTCCTACTATGTACAATTTTTATATACGATTTGTCCAAGGGTACAAAAATTACTATAACATACTTTTAAAAAAGAAAGAAAACATTTTCTAAAAAGATATCCAAAAATATGGGACATTCGTACAGTCAGATAAGGTTTTTGGGAATAGGATTATAGTGAACTGAGTAAAGGCAAGAGCTTTCAAAGGTTCAAAACTATAGATAATTGTGAAAAAGAATTACTAAAGGCGAGACAACCGCCTATTCGTTCACAAATAATTTCGCATAAAATACCGTACTAAGGAAAATGGAGGTGTAATTATGGGTTACGCTGGTGGATTCGGTGGTGGATTTGCGCTAATCGTCGTTTTATTCATCCTATTAGTTATTATTGGCGCTTCTTGGGTTTACTAAAAGCTCCTCTGCAATAGGAGATTGTAAAATTTACAAAAAGAAAAGGATGGCTCCAGTAATAAGCCATCCTTTCTCCATTTTCACGTAAACAAGACCTCTACATAAGATGAGATCAGCAAAATAGTAATCAAAATATTGATTGTTCGATAAACTTTTGGCTGGCGGTCATCAGGAATTTCTTTTTGCTCACAAAGCCGGTAAGTCATTTGATTAATGTAAAATAAAATAAAAGCAGCAAATGGAATATAAAATATGATCACTCCTAATCCCCCCATCTTTAAATGCGCCTTGGCATATCAAATCTTAGTCACCACTGAAGTTTTTATCTATTTCGCACCCATGTGAAAATTAATTGTGAATTAAGATATCATAGCCGTCTTCTATTTCTTCAACAGTACAAGACCTTGGCGCCTTAATAAACTGACCTAAATAAATAAAGTCTGGAACACATAAACCAAAATTAATCGCTGCGATAATGGAAAAATAATGAATATAGCCTGGAAATAAAACACATGCACCAAGCATAAGGACTGTCATGAGTAAAAATGGTGTACCCATTACACAAATTATAAACGGTTTAGAAAGTGAGTGTTTTGAACGTGTCGAAACTACTGGAATAATACCGTACATCCATTTAAACTTTACTGTAAGCTTCTTATTAAATATCCAGAATGGTAAAACATGCAATGTCGCATGTATTGGATAAATGAATAATAAAGCTAATAAAAGATAAATTGCTCCATCTTCTCTAAGTTCAACAGAAGAATACATAAGATTCAATGGCAAATAAAAAAGAATAAATGCTATAAACATTGATATAAAGGATATCAAGATAATTCGATGGAATCCATAATCCCTTGAAAGATTAATGGTTTTCCAGCAAGTCATACCAAATCACCGTCCGCAATCATAAGAAGTAAAATAAATAAAATCATTATCAAAATTAGATACTCTAAACTTACTAAATTACTTTACTTTGTTTCTCACAAAAATGCAATAGGTATCTAAAAGAACGATAAAATACACGTTTTTTCGACTTTTTTCGCGTTATTTGGGCATATTAAAATTGATAGCTAGGTGATTGATTTAACTGGAGTGTGGAATATGGAGACCTTTGAAGAGCGACTTGCACGTCTTGAGTTTTATCAGTCTTTAATCCTCCCCCTTTTAGGTGAGAAGTTACCCACTTTTCACAAAATGATTATGGAGGCTGGATTAACAAAAACAGACGTTGAATACCTATTACAAAATTGTGAAGAAATGAGCAAAGAGTATAAAAAACAAAAAGCGGAGGGATTTATTGGTTTCACACCGCTTTTAACTTTATTTGTAGGGATGCTTCATCCGCGTTTAGATCCAAAAGTAACAATTAACGTCCTAGCACAAGAAAGAAAATACGCCCCTTTAATGGAAGAGTTTAAAGGGATAATTGATACAATCAAATAGCCTTTATTTACATTTCTAATTTCTCTTCTACTCGTTTATAAAGCTTTCCATCTACTTCGATAAAGTCATCTTCGAAATTTTTAAAAGATTTTTCAAAGATTTCCATATAATCATCTCCATAAATATTGCGTACAATGCTCATTACTTCAACAATTTCTGGGAACTTTCCGTAAAGTTTCTTAAGTGGTATCGCACCTTCTAATACCCCATTTTTACTAGGATTATAGGCTTCCACAATTTTTAAAAAGATTTCTTCTCCCTTTGGAGTTAACTCGATATACGTGTTACACTTATCATTTTCCTTTTTTGAAAATTGTAGCAGTCCACGTTCCTCTAACTTTTTAGAAAAGTTAAATGCAGTCGAAACATGCATAACTCCAAATTTAGCAATCTCTGAAATAGAAGCACCTCTTAAATGATACGCTATCCAAATAATATGATGTTCATTAATATTCAAGTCATAAGGCTTGATCCATTGTTGCCAGTCCTTTTCAATAGACTTCCATAGTGCCTTACTAAGTTGTGCGATTCTCTGACTAAAAAGGAGCGCTTCTTTGATGGAGGCCATTTTTTCTTCATGTTTCATAGATCCACCCACTTTTCTATTTTCTCTTATTACTATTATGCCAATAAAATAAAAATTAATAAAGATGTAAATTTACAAAATTTTTAAATTAAGTGAAAAAAATTAGTATTCACTTGGTTGTAACCGTTTTTTCAAGCTTTTCTAAAGCGCTCTCTATTTCTAAAAGCTCTTTTTGAATATTTTTTTGATTACCTTCAATTTCTCTTTTCCAATGATCAAATGAGTTTTTAACATCAGCAGAAATTTCGGTTATCGCACTTACGGCCTGTTTAGTTGATTTAGAAACCTGTTCAGTAAGAGACTTCCCTTCCGAAACTACCTGAGACAGTGATTCAGAAAGTTGTCTTTGATTATTTTTTAAAGTCCTTCTAACTTCCTTTCCAGAAGATGGAGTACTTAAAAGGACAGAAACACCACCGATTACACTTCCAATTAACAATCCATAAAAAAGAGATTTTGTTGACGTCATCTTAATCACTCCTTAAAAAACCCATCATTTACAGAATTCCACAAAAAATGCAAAAATCCTTTTTCATTTTCATATTTTTTACAAAATCAGACCTCTCTTTGTAATATTTTTTGTTGGATATACCAACGATCAACTATACTGTTGCGAACTAAAACGAAAACGATCTGCTTCCGCTCTTTCCCTTGGTTATCACGATATATTTCAACCTCCACAGGAATCTCGATGCTTAGCAGTCCTTTTAAATCACTTAATGGTAGATAGGACATATTTGTTATTGAAAAGATAGTAATTTCATTCAATTTCTTAAATAGCTTCTTATTATTTGAATGAGGGAGTAATGTTTGTTTAATAATTTTTCGGTCTGTTTGATTAATTCCTGTAGCAAAAATTTCAATGAGATGATAGGGATCTGAATTGCTTATGTATTCATCAAGCTTTCCACCCGCCTTTAGTAACATAAGCATGTGAGCTAAATCTGGCTCTTTTGAACTATGGGTGGTGCTTCCCAAAAAATGCACACAAAAATGGCCAGGAAAACCGTTTTTTAATGCACCTGCTCCATGTGGCATTCCATGCATTGAAGCTGCGATCATTTGATCACCATATTTTACAATAATCGCTCTACGCTTCCAGCTCCATTTCCCACTATAGATTTTTTTCATGATCTTCGTGTCCTCAAATGTAAGTGGTTGCACATCAGCATGCCTACTTCCGGCTCTTCTTTGCACACGAAATTGGAGACCGGTTTCTACATCAATAATTGTAAAAAAGGATTTTCTGGGAAGTATTTCATTCACCATATCCCAAGGAACCATTTCAACTTTAAAGCTAAGTGGGCTGTCTTTTTCATCAAATTTTGTTGTTGCCGCCCCGACTGCAAAATACTGGGTTGAAAAAGTAAGAAGAAAAAATAGAAGGATCACCTTTATCATTTTAAGTACCTCTTTTTTTTCATAGCTTTCCATTAACAATCAGATTCTATTTATAAAAAAACTCGACTCTTTTAAAAAATCGAGTCGAGTGTATCATTGTTTATTTATGAAAGGTTGGCTTATAAAAGCTTCTATTGTCTAATGCAAAAACGCGTTCGCTAAATTCGCCTGGCTTTACTCGTTCTAATGCACGATCTAACATGTTCATTTTCGCATCCAAATTGTCAATATAATGCAGTATTTCTGCTTCCTTAATCAGTGGAGGCTTAGGACTTCCCCATTCGGCTTTCCCGTGATGTGAAGTTATCTATATATAAAAAGTGAGAAAAGTAACAACAAATACATTAATGCCAGTACTTATCAGCTATTTTGCTCACTATATGTGAGCAAAACATGGACTGATTTCTTCTATTAATAAGTTTTTGTAGAAATAATCACCTTAATGAAGGAATTTCTATTTCACTTTAAAGAACGCATGTTTGTATTTAAACTTGGTGATGGTATAATTCATTTATTAATGTTTAGGGGGAAACTGTAATGGACGTTAAAGTAAAAAAGAACTTTCTTCCCGAAGAGCTAATACTCAAATCACTAGTTGGGGAACCTGAAAGACTCAAGGTTCCTATTCACGGAGGATTAGACTCTGTTTGGGCTAAAATTTTACATTTCGAATTAAAAAGTGATCAACGAGCATCAGTTAGTTTATCTTTTGACGATGATATAAGTTCCCTTGGCGACATTTCTTTTGGTCTAGATGGTTTGGATAAGGTATTACCCGAAGATTTTATAGGAGAGTTTATTGAAAGAAGTAATCAAGATGAACTTTCAATATTAATACAGGCTAACTCAATTTTGAACGGAAGACATGAATATAAAAAGTATTATAAAGTAATCGAAGAACGTATATGCCATATTAGAAAACACAATATGAATAATTTATCTAACTAACCTGATTACAGCCAAAAGAATGTACCGCTTCTCACCAACGAGTTGTTTTACCAATGGGTATAGTCAGGAACGTGCAGATTTATAACGAAAGGATTTTGAAAAATAAAAAGCCTAATCCTTAATTTTAGCAAGGAATTAGGCTTGTGATGTCCTCAAACGCGCCCGATTGTAGAATATCGTTTTATTGTAAATTTTATTCCTGAAAAGCCCCGTTAACCATCCACGAACCACACCTTCACCACAGAAAGTAAAAGATAATTACGTTCTTTCATGGTAGTTTACAAAAAGATTACATAAAAGCAATATTAATCATCAAGATATTTCCATTTTTCTTCTTCCTCTACATCCTCTTGTAGAAGCCTTCTTTCAATGTTATATGCCTTAGAACATTGAAGTACTTTTGTTTTTTTTATTTCATCCCACCAACATAGTTCAATATCAATATTTACAACTAAATATCTCCACCAAGGATTTTGTTTATTATCTAGCCAAAAATCATTCGGCATTTAATCTTTAAGACCTGCTGTTCTTAATTTTTTATCTTCCTCTTTAGTTACAATTGCACCAATGAGTTTATCTATCATATGTTCACGAATATAATCTGCATGTGGCTCTTGTCTTTCATCCAAAAATTTAATAAATGCCTTTATTGGAACTACATGTTCATGAACAAACTTTGAAGATAATTTTTTTTCGGATATTGATTTTCCGTTGTTTTCATCAACCATTTTCTTATACAATTCAATGGCTTCTTTTGACCAAAACTTAGCCCCTTTGTATTTTCCATATTCTTTAGTCCAATCTCTAGCTACTGCCTCAAATATATCGCGTTTAGCTTTTGGTGTTAAATCTATAGACAATAAAGGAGAATATATGTCTTTTATCATTTCTTCTTTAGTTCTTTTATTTTCAACTACTGATAATCCATCATTATTAAGTTTAATACCAACATACGCCCATTCTTCATCGTAATTTTCCTCATCAAAGATGGCTTCATTATTTTCCTCGTAACTATTCATCATTGAAACCTCCAGAACTTTATAAACATGCTGAAAATAAATCTTTACATTAATAATTTTATATATTAATTCAACTTCCCATTTGGGGGGATATCAACCTTTAGCTTGATGGGCATGGGGGTAGCGTCAGGAAAATGTGGATTTACAACGTTAAGGGAATTACAATATTAAAAAGCCCAATTTCTCAACATTAACATTGAGATTTGGACTTTTCGTTACTCCGGAAAAGCGCCCTTTAATTTTAAAGGTTTCCCTCAATTTTTTTTGTTAGTTCAATAATAGTTGGAAGATATATTTGACCAATACTCAAAATGTCTGTCTTGCCCAAGAAACCATTCATAATAGATTTTATTTCTGAAAACTTATCCCCAATATAAGACTCTTCAACTGTCATATTTTCAATTTCGTCCATGTATTGGTCATAATCATTGGCATACATTTTGCATATTGATATGCGGCCAAGATGATTAAAAATCATTCCCAATCCCGTTGATAAAGATTCAATACTATCTGGAAAATTCGATCTCGAAATAAGCTCGGTTACTGCTACATGGGAATTTGTAATATACTCAAATACTGTTTTACGACCAGCGATTATCTCAATTGGTTGTTTTAACGAAAAAGATATTATGTCTTCTATCGATTCTGCCCCCAACAACTTCAACAATTCAACTTGAGCGGCATGATATTCTGTAAATCCACGATTAGCAGCATATAAAATTTTATTTTTGGCTGAATATGCAACCGTATCATGCATATGAGTAAACTCATGAAATAATATATAGTCTGCGTGTAAAATACTCTTATAAATGTCCTTCCAGACTTTCAATATGTGTTTGTCTTTACCAACATCATAAAAATGAGCAGCTGGAACACCATAACCCTTTTGCTTTGCCTCTTCAAGTGTATTTCCATTAGAACAATATTAAAATCTGGCATTTCATGTATTCCCATGAACTTCTTGTACAATTCAAGATTACGAGCTACATATATATTTACAAGCCGTGTTTCTAATTCTGTAATCATCAAGGATACCCCATTTCCGCTACCATTTTACTCCCCGAAACAAATACCATTAAAGTACATAACTAACTACATTATACTGCCTCGATAGTTTAAGTACATTTCTTACAACCTCCATTTTAACATAAATATCCAAATTTATTGCCGAGTGTTATACAAGAATATGGCCCGATTGTTGAAAAGAGCTAAAGACGATTCATCAACTAATCTGCGACGTTCGTAGAATAAATTCAACAAAAAAAGCTGCCTCAATGACAGCCTTGATCTTCAACTCTTGCACCCTATAGTGAAATAAGGGAATGCTTCTATTAGCTGGTTTAGTTGGATATTAACCTCCCAAACCTCCTTCAAACGTAAGGTTCCATATGACCGCCCCATCATTATCGAGAACCTCAATTTTTAGCTGATCAGATCTGCAGACGTGGTCTTTTTCTCGTATTCCAATAAACTATACCAAATACTAAGTTATCATTATCTACAACTAACTTTAACAGTGCCATATTTAAAATGGTAACTGGCTAAAACCAACAATTGCCTTATCAATAAGTTGTGCAATATGCACGGAGTCATCTACACTTTTTCTTATTTGACTTAAAGTGTCAGTCACTCTTCTAAATACAGATTTTTTGGGAGTTTCATTCTGCAATTCACTTTTTGCATCTTCTAAAAAATCAATTGCATCCTCTTGTGTCTCACTATCTGATATTTGCTCATTCTTTAACTCCCTTATTAGTTCGCTTATTAATGAAACTAATTCAGTATAAGATTGTTGGTTATTCGTTTGATGTGCTTCTAAATTTTGTTCTGAAAAGTTTAATTGACCTACTGAACCTTGAACAAGAATTTTCGCATTTTCTTTTTCATCTAATCCCATTTCTATCGAAATCCCTTCCAAATAATCAATTATATGATTTACTAAAAGATTAACAACCTGATGATTAAACTTATTAATACAATCTCTATAAGTTGCTCCTTTATAAAAAGCATATCCTCTACATATCACTATATAGTCATCAAAGTTTTCTGCTGTATATTTGAGAAGTTGATAGATGAATGTGATTTCTCGATTTATTTCTATTGGTATCTCATATTTCTCATTTATATTTGTGGATTTAATAATGTTTTCTATATCAAATTGTTCGGTATGATTTTTCTTTATAAAGTCTGATAACAAAGGCTCGTTGTCAATAAAATCTATAAATCTCTTAGTGAGTCTAATAGCTTCAGTTGAATCTCCACAGTTAAGAAGTTGACCAGAAACTCTTCTAAATTGTCGAGATAAGTTTTTAAAATCTCTTTTATTTATAATTTCTTCCATACTTAATTCACCCCACAATAAGGACAATAAGGATTTTTAGAACTAATAAGTAGTGTATTTAGCTTGGCTTTTCTTTCACAACAAGTAAACACTATTTGGTCAAGGTTGTCTTGTTCATACATTGAAAGTAATGGTTTTATAGGAAGTTTTTTACCACCCTTAAATTTGATAGATTTATTGCCCCGAAATGATTTCTCAAGACCTTTCGTAAAATCATTTAACATTTTTGCTACTTCATTTTCTGCAAGCACTTTTGCGTTTTCAACAAAATCATCAGTTATATACGATGATGGTGGACTAGGTATTCCGCAATGGGGACAGAAAAGTTCATATACATCATCTTCTTGACATTCATTAGAAAGAAGCTTGAATTCCTCACCACATAATGAACATTTAAAAGAAGAAAAACCATCAATGTCACTTTGTTTCGTTAAAACAAAGTTTTTTGTCACTTTCACCAACCTCCTTTATTAAAATAATCTTACAATTATCATAACATTAAATTCCAAAAAAATTATTGCTTAGTAATTGGATTTTACTAATACCGTCAATATTAAGCTCTGTTAAAGTTTAATATTGATAACAGGAAAAAAATAGAACTTCCGTTTATTTGGAAGTTCTGTTTCGTAATATGGACTATTTTTAACTAAAGCACCCGTTGAAGAAGAAAAAGAAGATGCCTAAGTAATTGCCGTGTCTAACCTTCAAATTATTGAATAACGACATTCCCAACGTATTGAGCATTTCCACTATCCGCATTTATGTCAATCACAATCATATACTCACCTTTTTCTTCTGGTAAGTAGAAGTCTTGGCTGTTTTTTTGATATTCTAAATCAATTTTTTTGTCTTCTTGCCAAACTGAAACACTTATTCCATTTGGATTAAAATCCCCATTTTCAAGGGTTATAGCAACTAACTCACCTGCATTAAAGTATATTTCATCTTGTCTTTTGGCAAATGATTGAATATCCTTTGTTTCCATATTGAATTTTTCATCATAATCCCAATTTATGTTTGCTGCTGCTAAATCTTCTTGGGCGTTAATATCATTTGGAGTATACACTGAAACAGTTGGTGGAGAAAAATCATATTCTTCTCCAATACATCCTGTTAATAAAAAGACGCAAAACAAACCTACAATCAACTTGAAAAATGTATTCACACATCTTCACTCCTTCACGTTTTTTGACTACTAATTCATTATAATTTTTAACATTGACACTAATAAAATTTAAATGATTTTCCTGTCCTTGTCCAACTAAACTGACCCGTTAGCTCAATAAGGAATTCAACAAAAAGGAGCTTTAATCCTACTTGGACTAAAGCACCCGTTACTTGTATAACGAAACATTAATTTTCTTTTTTCACGAAATGTAAAAACCACCTTATAATTCCAACCACTAGAATGAGAATCCCATTAGCCATTGTTATAAGTCCTAAAAATGCTCCACCATAACCTGCACCTTCCCCTGTTCCTCCTGAACTCCAATCATAAAAATGAAGGAATAATGCACCGCTTGAAAAACCCATAACTGGAGCAAGTATTATCATAATGATGCCTGATACCATAAGATTTATTTTTCCTTTTTTAAACAATATAAAGAAAAAAACATTAAGCGATATTAAAATTAAAACAAATAAAATCAAAATTAAATTTTCCAAAATCTATTTCTCCCATCAGTTAAATTTACCGTAAATACAGTTATGCGAATTTTAGCTTTTAAGCTAGTTATAAAATTCGCCTTGTTCCTCTATATAATTTTGTGTATATTGATTAAATTGTTCTATAATCTGTTCCATTTCTTGACTGCGCTTATTAATTTCATTAATGGGTTCATCAAGGTTTTCAATTCTAAATATATTTTCACCAAGGGAATTATAAAATGAATTCTGTGAATCCAAATTTTCGTTGTATAATTCAAAAAAGGTGTTGAGCAATTTTTTTCGTTCGTTCATGATCGTTAATAGTTTTAAAGCTTGGTTTCTTTTATCCTCGTTTTTAATTTTTTTGATATTTTTCTCAATGGTTAAAACCTTATTGTAAGCCTTATGGAAGTTTTTTTCAGCTGCCTCTAATAACTTCTGTTGTTTTTCTATGTATGTATTGGCTTCATCTATCTTTTGATTAATTACTTCCTTATCATTTATATCAAGACTAATCAGGTCATTGTATAACAATTGTGCGTTTTCTCTAGTTTCAAATAGTTTTGTTTGAGTAGTCGCGAAATCATTTTCAAACACAGCAGATTTCTCTAATATTTTCTGTATTTTAGTAGCCTGTTTATTATCGGACTGACAACCATTAAGAATAAAAATAAAACTTATAATAATCGCAATTGCAATTAGTACTCGTTTCTTCTTCAAAAATTATTACCTCCTATTATTAGGATCGGATTAGTTTACAGGACGGCAGCGTCCTTCACATTGAAATGTTAATGGAGGCATTTCGTTAGTTAATACTTTTGTTTTAAATCCTTGTATCTTGATATATGATAGTAATTTAGGCAAATGTCTTACTGTCTCTTTTGTATCGTGAAGAAGTACTACTGGGGTTACACCTGATTGTTTCATTTTTTGTATTTCTCGGATAGTATGTTGAACATATCGTTCATCATTTAATTCCCAATCACGACTGTCTACATTCCAATCCCAAATCTTAAAGTTATTTTGGTGTAGTACATAACGCATTTCTTCAGTAAGATACGGAATACTACCATAAGGTAGACGTACAATGTAAGAACGTTCCTCTGTAACGTTTTCCAATATTTCCCGATTCTCTTCCATTTCTTCAGATGGAGCATAACGACTACTGTAAATTTCACCTACATCATGTGTAATACCGTGTAATGCAAGTCCATAACCTTCCCTATGCATACGTTTCACAACTTTAGGATATTCTTTTATTTTTGGACCAACCATGAAAAAAGTTGCTTTCATCTGATAATCCTCTAACATGTCCAATAATTCATCTGAAACATTGGTTGGCCCATCATCAAAAGTGAGGTAAATTGCATTTTCCTCTTGATCTAACTTATATTGTTGAGATACCTCTCTTTTTCTAGCAACTTCTCTTTTTTTACTTTCCTTATAAATGATAGATTGACTTAGTGTAGAATCAGAAAACGCTATCACTGGCTCTGCAGAAAACGAAAACATTTTCAGTGTATTCTCTAAAGTGGATTCATTATTTTTTCCTGTATTATTACCAACCATTCCAGATAATAATACAACAATCATGGTTAATAGAATGGAAACAGCAATCTTCCCTCTTTTGTTTAACCTTCTACGCCTACGCACGTTAACATCCTCCAATTGTTAGATTTATATATTTTTCTACAAATAGATTCATATATCTACAAAATTTGCATTCCATAATCTAACATAACATATAAATATGACCATTTTAAAGGATAATATTGGGTATTTAATGATATTAACGTTACTTTTCTCCCATTTACGATTTTTTTAGCCTAAATAATAATTCCAATCTCAACTATTAATCTTGTTTTATTTGTTCCATACGTCTTATGTTATTTAAGATAATGATTGTAGTAATCTAAGAGAACTGCTGTGATAACTATTTTTTATAGTCATGCTATGTTTCTCTACTACTTACAGGTCAGAATGATATAATTAAAATAGGTAATATGTACCAGTATGCCATATAAATTATTAATTCTTTTAAACCGTATTTGGAGGTCACTAATATGTTAATGACTAACTCTCTCTCTCAAATTTATGAACGAATAATAAAAATGAGGCGAAAATATGCAGATCTAAAAAAATGTGAAATACACTTACATACACCAGCCTCTCATGACTACTCTCTTATCGAAGGAAAAAACTATAAATCATTAAAAATAGAAATACTTTTAGAGTATTGTCAGAAATATGGATATCTAAATCAAACACAAAAGGAAAGTATTCTTCTGGGTATAGCGAATGGGGATTATGATGGACTTAACTATATAGAACAACTTGAAGAAAAAAATATACCATATGAGGATTTTAAGGAATACATCTCATACATGCTTATCGCACATAAGCTTTATTCGGAAAATATTGAAGTTGTACTAATAACCGATCACAATACAATTGCTGGCTATAAAAAACTCCATTTTGCACTTGAAGAATATTTTAAGACATATATTAAGAATAATAATGACCGAAATAATAAAGCCGTATACTTACTACTAGGTATCGAAATTACTTGTTCAGATAGGAATCATGTAGTCGGGATATTTAAAGAAAATGATTATACTAAAGTTCAAAAGTTTATTGACCAGTTTATTTATTCTGAAACAGATGGAACTCTAGAAACGAGTTTGACCATCATAAACGAGATATCCAAGTTGGGAGGTATAGGTTATGTAGCACACATTAATAGCTCTGATTTTATAGGAACCCGCCTTTATAAACAAAATCTCTTTACTAATAAAATACTGGGTTCAACTAATTTAAACAATATGAGTCAAATTTTAGAAACACAAGTTTATCCATTTGTTAGTAATAGAAAATTTTGTATCTTGCATGAAGGTGATTCCCACTGTATTGAAGCAATAGGACGCAGGAATAGCTGGATTAAATTCAACGAATTTAGTTTTTCTGCTTTTAAAAAAGCAATAATTGATCATGACTTTTCAGTATATACAGAGCAGCCAGCGACGACAGACAAATTTATTAAAGGGATATATATTAATCCCGGTAAGGAAGGATATTTAAGAGGAAAAAATGTTTCGGAAGATATTTTTGTTGTGGACTTCTCAAAGGATCTAAACTGCATTATTGGAGGTAGAGGAACCGGAAAAAGTACCATGCTTAATATAATCGATACTATTTTCTCTAGAACTTCTCCTAATAAACAACAATTAAAATTTATTTCAGATCACAAATATATAGTAGTGTTATTCACATATCAAGGCTTTGATTATTTGGTTAGATTTGTTCCGCAACTTGATCCAGATAAGGAATATTATCAACGTGATTTTTTCTTGGAAAAGGCATTTAAAGAATCAAATTACAACTTGAATAAACAGCTAGTGTTGGCTGATCACTGGATTGAATTGTACAAAGTAGAAGATAAACAATCTATAAAATTAGTTGAAATTACCGGAGAGAATAAAAACGAAATACTAAACTCAGTATATAGAAATAGATACTCCATCAATAATATCATTCATAGAATTGATAAAGGGGAAATTGGTGAATTCGTTAAGGAGGTTATATTTGACGGCCTTCCTTCTCAAAAATTAAATAGCTTTTTACAAGGGTTAAAGAATACAAACAATAATACGATTAGAAATTATCTTAAAGATCAGTTTCCTATTGTTATTGCGGAACTAGAGGACCGAAAAATTAAGGTAGCTAACGAAATAGAAAAATTTAATGAAGCCTATAAAGAATTAATTAAAATTAAATACGGAAATGATAATCCTTTTCAACATCATTATATAGATGAATTACTTTTTAATATTAAACGGGAAGAACGAATAAACAAAACTCTCTTGGACTGGGCTGGTGTTGAAAGGTATCTTTATCAAATGATTAAAAAGATTGACATGATTACCTTTCTTGAATTATTGGTTTGGCAACGTTTTTCGGAACTTGAAAAAATTTTACCGCTATCACCTTTTGCTAATGGTGGGAATTCTCGTACTCAAAGAGATATTTTTAATGACTATGAAGAGGTTAATCCCCGAAATATCGCTAAGGTTTACCGTAGTATATTAAAACAGTTTGTCTCTAACTTTGGTAACTTACATTCATCTCTTAAAAGATATTTGGAGGTAACTGAGAGTTTTAATATTTTGTTTAATGTGAATTCTAAAGAAGCTACCCCTAATCAGGGAGTTTTGTTAAAACCAATCGATTCCTTATCACTTGGACAAAAAGTTGCAGCAATATTAACATTCATATTTAAATTCGGTATCCATGCCAAAGACAATACACCTCTCATTATTGATCAACCAGAAGACAATTTAGATAGTCAGTATATATATAAAAACCTTGTAAGCAGTTTAAGAGAAATTAAAAACGGAAGACAAGTTATCATCGTCACTCATAATTCAACTATCGTAACTAATGCAGTTGCAGAACAAGTAATTGTACTAAATTCAGATAATAAGAAAGGCTGGCTTGAATGCAAAGGTTATCAAGGAAATCGCCGAATAACAAAATTGATTTTGCAGTATTTAGAAGGTGGGGAAGAATCGTTCAGACATAAAATAAACACTTATGATACGATTCTTGGTATTCATCATTAAGGTAATTATTTTGAGCAAAAAACATTAATGGCTCAGTCCAATACTGAGCCGTTTTTATCTATTTAATTTTTTAGTTCAACTATCTAGTTGCGGTTCTTCCTTTTACAAATTCATCTCGTCTGAGGAAACTATCATTTAGCGCTGTTGAGGTTCAAAGTATTTTATGATTGATTTATAAGCTATTTTTTTCACAGCATAATTTCTTCCAGTAGTCTTTGACGGTATTTTAAGTCATTTGGAATATTTTTATTTAACAAACATTCATTTTCCAAACAATCCAAGTATAATGCCAGTTTAACTAATGCATAATGTTCAAAATCCCCTTTAGCACCCTTAAACGAAACATACTTTTCCAAAAATATTAATGCATCCTCTAATTGACGGTAAGCCCATTGTTTATTCCCGTAGCCCGCATCATAACTTAAATAGCTTATTTTCTCTAAATTATAACCGTATCTTCTTTGTTCATCACTTCCACTGCGAGGTGAATATAATTCAATATATAAAGATGTCTCAATATTTCTATAAGAATCTGACAATCCGTTATCTTCGTATACAGAATATCTCATATTTTGTATACCATTATGTTCATACTCGATTGCGTATTTTAGTGCGTTTAGATATAAATTCATTTTATTTTTATTTATAGGGTTTGATAATTTAAGTTCAATTAAATTAATAATATAATCAAATGAATAAAAGTAATCTGAACCATATCGTTCTTTTAATTCTACGTCTAGATATCGTAGATAATCTATATAATTATTAAACTCTTTTTCTTTTTTCATGGGTCTCTTCTTCAAATTAGATATAACCTTTTTTTGATATTGGTCAATTGCGTTTGTTATTTCTACTACAAAATCTAATCTCGATTTAACAAATTCAAATATTTGTGAAATGTATATTGGAACTCTTTTATTTATCTCTTCATCTTTACTTGTATAGACAACTGCGTAAATATCACAATCATCATTCCAAAGTTCTCTATTATTCCAAACAACAAATGGGCTACATTCAAAATCGTTAGCTTGATACCTTTTGTGTCTACTTGTTTCTACTGGATGTACTGAACATAATGAACGCAGATATTCAAAATATTTTTCATCTGACCCTTTCCCATCACTGCCAAGTTGCTTAAAAATTTCTGTTGAATTTTTTATCTGATCATCGGGTACATTAAAAATTTTTGATAATTCTTTGATACAATCTACAACAACTGATGCATTGTTCATAAAATCATAAAAATCAAACGCGCTTCTTTTGTACTTACCTGTATTTAATTTAAGTTCATTTAAGAAATATACAGTATCATCAAGCCTATCCATAATAGCGCAAATTTTATCCCATGCCCGGTGTTTACCATATGTAATGTTATAGGAGATATTTAGTTCCTCATTCACCTTATTTCTTAGTTTATCAAGAACATTTGTATCTAGACTTATTAGAAATACATCCTTGGCCATATTTATCTCCTTCATTAATATTGTTAAAAATTCATTAAACAAGTGTATTTAACCCTATTACTCTATAAATATATTTTATCAGAAACCTTATAGCGTAAGTATATTAGTTCTGTTCTTAATTGGTACTGTATCTTAATAATGAACATCCCATGAAACAAAAAAAGCTTGGAATAGTAAATTCCATAGCGCTTTTTACTCGATGTTTTTTAAAATCTTTTTCGATTTCTTTCTCTAATACTTCAGGAAGCAATTTTCGCAAAAACTCCAATGCTGCTTTTCCATCTGGTAATTCATGAAAATAAACTTCCTCTTCATCTTCAAATTTAGCATTATCAAAGTGTTCCTTGTAATCATCCCACAATTGAGCATTATTCTCTTTTACCTTTCTTAGATTAAAACTTAATCCATATCCCTTCAACCTCATTCTTCGTCACCTCTAATCAAAATTATAGATGATACACGATATAAAGTAGTTAAACCAATTCAATTTACATTTTTTCAAATAGGATACCCCACTCTCAAAATACTGACTTGTTTGCACAGTCCTGTTACTGTTACAAACTTATTTTATAGATATCTAGATATCCAGCTATCTCAGATATCTAAAATCAATTTTTCAAGCCACACTTCTGCAATTTTGACAGACGTTCAAAAATATGTAGTTATTAAGTGCTTTATACTATATTAATTGGAATAAAAAATAATAATTATAATCAATGAATTACTTGAGGGAGAATATATTTGAAGTCTAAAAATGTGGAAAACTTAAAAAAGGAATCTTGTGCATCACATATTATGGAAATACAAAACTTTAATATACTATCCTACCCGTACCGTACCATACCGAAGCGTACCGTTCCCTACCTTACCAAAGCATACCATACCGGACCGAAACGCACCGTTTTGACGTAAATCATCAGCAATAAGGAGGTCACCCTTATTGAACGGACTTATATATCTTCCGTTTCAATTTTTATCTCATCCCAAATTAAGTTTCTCCATCTTGGTGGAATAATCCCTCCTTTAATAGCTTGTTGAACCATTCCCCTATGAAGAGGATCGGCTCTCAGTACATGGCATTTATAACATAGTGTTCGTAAATTAGAAAATTTATTGGTTGCTGTTACTCCACTTATAATATGGTCTATATGACAATTTCTTAAAGTAACTTGAGTTCCACAATGAACACATTTTCGACCATCTCTATTCCAAATTACTGGTCTTATATTTTTATTCCAAGTTTCAGATGGAGGGCGCTTTTTAGGCATTCAATCGTTCCTCTATTACATTAAAATTTATAATCTCAAAACGACCATAACCAATTTTCCTGCCATCACCAAGTCCAGCAAATGATCCTGCATCCATACAGATTGCTTCCATTTGGTTTCTACTAATTAACGTATTCTCCCATGCTATTTCAAATTTTGTTTCCCATCCTTCTGATGTAGCAAGTCGATACCTTATATTCTTGACTCCCCGCCTTGTTACTGGCCTTACATCAATGTACACCTCATCATTACTATCTTTCGATATTTGATCTTCATCAGTAACATACCTATTTAATAGCAATTTATCCGTCAAGACTTGTAATGATGCGGAAACTACAGGTTCCATTGTACCTCGACCACACGGTGTATGCTTTGCTCCTGCTCTTAGACATGAAAAAATATAATCTGATGTCAAATATAACTGTCCTTCACGGGTAACTAGATAGCTTTTCTTCCATTCTTCTGGATCATTCCCCGCAACTCCTGTCCTTTCTTTCTTTATAAGCGGAATAGACTCTATTGAGAAATTATTGAATAATAATGGCCTAATTCCCCTAATTTCCACTTCTGCACTTACTAATGACATAATTAACCTCCTTTTTGATACTTATAAGTATAGTTTTAGCTTTTTTTTATACTTTATGCATCTTACTATGTTTATCACACTTTTCTAATCTAAAGTTAGAGGTGATAAAATGTCAGATTTTTTAAAGCTAGTAGGAGAAAAGGTTAGGTTCCATAGAAAAGAGCAAGGATTAACTCAAGAGGAATTAGCTGATCAGTCTGACCTCCAGAATTCCTATATTGGAGGAGTAGAACGCGGCGAGCGAAATATTTCTTTACTAACATTAGAAAAAATAATAAATTCGTTAAATTTATCATCAGAAACTTTCTTTAATTATAAGGATATAGACATCTCTGAAAAAAATAATATCAATGAAATTATTAAAATCCATGAAAGTTTGATTAGGTCACGAAACATTGATGAAATAAAATCAATACATAATATAACGAAAGAAATTCTAAAGGTAATTGATTCGCAAAAGAAACAATAAATTGATTGCTATTTAATCTTAGAAGGATATGGAAAATAAATTAAAAAAATGATATATTATTGCTGTCGTTATTGCAATTTGTAGTTGAAAAAGAGGAAATGCTTTGCATTTCCTCTTTCTTGATATTCATTAATCTTTCTACTTAATTAAGATATTTATAAAAATACTGAAAGGATGATTTTAATGGATAATAATCTTGAATATTGTCCCTTTTGCAAAGCAAATTTGCAAGGAGAACTAATACCAAAAGAATTACAAAAACATTATGGATCATCAACACATTTTTCAAGAAAAATTGGTATTTCAAGCATGGAAAGAGATAGAGTCATTAAATGGGAGTGTCCGGATTGTCAACAACAGTGGGACAGAGAATAAATTTAAGATGTTATCCTTCTCTTTTTGAACTTTCCATTAAGGACTATTCCATAATAAAATACGTACAATCAATGGACCGACTACCGTAAACAAAAGGAAAATAGTGTTTCCAAAAACACCGATGTTTCTGGTGATTCCTTTTTGACCAAATATTGCTAGAGCTAATCCTATAATTGAAAAAACTATAACAATAGGAAAAAACACTTTATCTGGAACTAAATCAATTCCGTTAAAAAATAAAAAATAATGCGATACATTTAATCCAAATAATAATAATGATACAGCATTTAGATATCTCAATTTTCATCTTCCTTTAGTTATGTAACTAGAATACCGTTGCTTTAGGTTATTACCTTAAAATACTAATTGCGTTAATCCTAAAAGGATTAACGCAATCGCTTATGTACCGTTCAACTTTTTTTAGCATTTCATAAATACTAGTAAGTTATTAATGACTGGTGTTAAGAAGAATTAATTAATAATCAGTAACTAAGAGTTACATCATATAATCCTCAACTAATTCATAACATCTTTCTTCTGTAAGATTCGCTAGCACAGCTACATATTCTAAATGTTCCTGCGTGCCTCCTTTATATTTATTGGATGCCTCTAGTGCAGTATCGTCTCTATATTTTATCCATTTCCGTTGTTCTTCTCTCAATTGGTCCATCTCGTCTGTAGGAAGTTGTTCGTTTAGGACCCCATAAATATCATTCAGCAAACCATCCCAAATCTCCCATCTATCGTTTTCTAACTTTTTAAGGGCGAATGTTGATGTATCTGTTGCTTCCATTCGATCCGCTTCTTTTTTAGTGTTATTTAACTTTTTGAGATACTCGTCCTTCGTACTCACTGAACGGGAATTAGTAGAAATTTCCTCATCTTTTGCAGATGCATTGTTTGATGTATCCACTTTTTTGTATGAATTAGTTTCTTTATCGTTGGTGTCTGTCTCAGTGTTGTCGGGATTTGCAGCATTATCTGCAGAACCCGGATTTGAGGAATCATCCTTTGCGGTCTGAGTAGAAGCTGTCTTGATTAACTCGGTGTCTGGTTTTTCACTTACCTCATCTTTTGAGTTACTACAAGCAGCCAATAAAACTAATAATATAGTAATAATTGTTATTACAAATTTTTTATTATTTTCCATCCTTATCTCCTTTTTATAATAAAATTTTCTTCAAATACACCAATAATAAAAATAGGTACACGTTACTACTTTAACATATATTTCCTATTGGACTATAATTCTTTACAAATATGTACTATTTGAATTGTTTCTGTATCTGTTTTCCTCCCCTACCCAATGCTGTAAATTGTTATTGAAGATAAGCACCTGAAGTCTGTAGCCATTCATAAAGCGGACCTTCACCACAAAGAATGAAGTTAATTACGTTCTTTCATAGTATTTGAATTAAGGAACAACAGTTTTTTAATACAAAGATATATTGTCTATAATCTCTACTTTAAGTTTTCCATTTTCATCAATAGATTTTATATTTATGTCAGCCTTCCCAGAATAACCTTTTTCAAAATATCCAATAACATATTCTGTATGTAATTTACCTTTGTTATCTTTATATTCTAATTTTAACGCAGCTTCACTAAAGTTATTATTGGAATCCTCGTTTGGATCAACATTAATTGTATATTTTTCACCTGACGGGACGGATGGTATTTTAATATCCGATTTTATATCGTCGTAGGTTAAATATAAACCTGATACTTCCTTTTTGGTGTTATTTTCTACAGTAATATCAAATCCATCTTGTGCAAGCTTAAAAGTTGCAAACCCTAAAGCTCCGATTATCACGACTATTATAGGAACTATAATTTTTCTCATGTACCTTTCCACTATCCCCTCTGCAAATGTTCTATTACTTCAAATAATTTGACTTACTTTCAACTAAATTATTTCTTTTTTACAATCACTTTTGGAGTAAGTTGCACCCTTACTTTACAGTTCTGCCACGATATAAGATAAGTGTTATTCCATTTAATACAACCGTAACAATGAGAAGAACTGCAGAGACGAACGCTACAGCACCTGTGGTGTCAAGAAGAGCAGACCAATCCTCAATTTTCACCAAATGATGATTATAAAAAATTTGAAAACATAGTGAAATAGCACAAGCACTAAGGCTTATAACGGAAAAAGTAAACCAATTCCTATGCCCATGATTTTTATATAAAATAAGACTTATAATAGGAAGTATCCAAGCAATCAGCCCAAGAATTAAACTTCCAAGATTAAGCAAACTAATCATCCCTATTCCCCCTTTGAATTTTTCTTCCTTGATTATTGTTCAATAGATATATCAGAGCAACGATTAATAAAAGAAATGTCACGAACCCTACTAATGCTAGAGGAAAGAACAGCAAGGAAATACCAAGCCCAATAAGAACACCAATTAATATAGTAATAAACATCAAATTATTTAGTCGGCGTTTAATACCTTTCATTAGCATTTCATCATCTATATCCACATCAGCATAAAATAAATCTTCATTTGATAAATCACTAACAGCACTTTCGAGAAAGTTCGCGCAATCCTTACAAGAGTGAAGATGTTCCTCAATAAATTGATTACTTTCTTCACTTGTGAGTTTTTCTACATACATAGGGATTAAATCTTTTACGATGCCACAATTATTTTTCATCTTCTTCACCTCCGTTAATAATTGAAACAAGTCTACTTTTAGCTCTATAAAAGTTTACCCTTGCCCATCTATCAGACTGATTAAATATTTCCCCAATTTCTTTAAAACTCAATTCATTGTAAATACGCAGAATAACAATCTCTTGCTGCGGTTGCTTTAGATTTTTAATAGCTGTTAACAAACCTAGCGATTCTTCTTTTTCTAAATAAATATCTTCAGGTGTTTCCTTATTTGTAATTTCATTTTTAAAAGTAGAGATATCAGCAACCTGTTCATCATTCTTATTTTTTCTCAAATAACTATAAAAAGTATATTTGGCAATTTGAAATAGCCAAGTAGATACTTTACTTTGTCCTTTAAAACTATAAATGGACTTAAAGGCTTTTAAAAATGTTTCTTGTGTCAATTCCTCAGCAATGAATTTGTCTTCTGATAAATAAATCAAATATTTATAAATTTGTTTTTCATATTTATTATACAAATGTCTAAACTCATCCAATTATTTACCTCCATTCAAAGAGTTCAATATATAAGAGTCTTTATAAAATAAAACGTTTCAAGTTTTTATAAAAAATTTAAATAAGAGATAGGATTCCCTATCTCCCTCCAATTAGTATTCTACTAAAGTCTGATTAATCAAATCAAAGAAGTTTGTTTATTTAAAAATAATCTGCTCAATGGTTAAATCAGGAGCTGCTTATGTTCTTACACTAGTTAAATATTAATTTTCTATCGTCCTCATAGAACAAAACCCTCTTAGTTCATTTCTATTAGTACACAAATTTAACAAATTCAATACAACCTTTTTGGTAAAAGTTAATTTTCTTATTCATAGACTAATATATATTGTAAAATGAAAAGAAGAGAATGCTTAAAATTTCCTAAGCTATTTTTATAGGCTTAACCACTTTAATGGGAGTGATGAAAATGAATGAACCGAAATCATATTTCTATGATTTTATCCCCGTTATCTATGGGACCTCTGATATAAAGCGAGAAGAAATACTGAGAGATTTCCCACTACCAGTCTTACCAACCGGGGAAGAAACTTTTAACATACAGAATGAAGAAAAAGGGAATATTGTTCGTGTCCGATTCCTCCTAAACGAATTTAGCATTGAAACAACAAAAACAAATAAACAATACATGAAAATCAGATTCAGTAATAATGCTGGAACAATAAATGCAAAATTGTGGGATAACGAAGGCTCTGTAGAGATAAATAAATCACTATTAGAAACATATTCTGTGTTTGATGTTGAGGCTAGAGTTGACGATTACCGTGGGCATAAATCATTAACAATTAACAAACTTAAACCTTGTGAAGAAGATATTAATCCTTTCAGTTTACTGGCGTACACTAAACAAAACATCGAAGAGTTGGCGGTTGAACTATTTTCTTATCTTGATGAGCTTGAGTCACCTTATAAAGAAATTTCATTTGCAGCTATGCGTCGTTTCTGGGATCAGTTTTGCATAAGGCCTGCTGCAAAGGGGTTTCATCATAACTATTTGGGTGGGCTGTTAAAACATACAGTCGGTTTAATGAGGTTTGCAAGATATATTTTAAGACATGAAAAAAATCACTACCAAGCAACACTAAAACTTATTAATCGGGTTGAGAAAGCACACAAAAGTGACATATGGGCGCAAATGCAATCATCCGTGAACCCTCAACAATTGGTATGGAAAGATACTATTGATCATTTATATACAATGTTTTACGGAATGATGGAACACAAAGATACTATTCCAAATTATAACGTAGTTTTGACAAGTATATTATTCCACGATATCGGTAAGTTACTTGAATATGATCATGCAGGAAAAAAATATGAAGAGTTTAAGTTTCTATTCCCATCAGCCGATCACTCAAACCTTGATAACCGTAAACAGACAGGAATTACAATGGATGAGTTAGGTGTAATGATCGGACACATTCCTTATGGAGTACTTATCCTGTCCAAAATAATTGAAAGTGAAAATATTATTGTTTCTTTAGAGGATATTCACCAGATATCACATTGTATTTTGTGTCATCATGGTCTTCCTGAATGGGGTTCCTGTATTAGAAATCCACAAACTATTGAAGGATATATTATTCATATAGTAGACTTTTTGGATAGTAGATATGAAAATACTGAAGAATTGAAATAAGTAAAAGGACCAAGATAAGCATTGTAGAAAATCGCAATTAGTCTTCATTGGTACACTATTTAAACTTTAGTGACACAAAATCATGACATTGATGGTAATTTAGATTGCATGAATCATTCTGCATTTTTGTCAAATGACTACCCAAAATACCCTAAGCATGTAGACTACTTATTACAAGCTTAGGGTTTTTATGTTTCTCTAATAAATTACACTCTTTTTACATAACGTTATCGAAAAAAAACTAACATTAAACGCGGACTCTAATTCACCTTTTTCCATCAACTCTTAACTCTATCAGTTATTACATATAAATTTAATTTTCGGATACCATAAAATAATAATAGGAAAAGTTAGCTTATAAAAAAGGATGTTTAATGTTATGTCAATAAAAATCCAAAAGATATTAAATTTTTCTATGGTTATAATTGCATTTTCAACTGTACCTTTTATTGGGTTGCAAAATTTAAAGAGATTCTTACCTATTTCCATTCTTATCGGATGTATAGAGGCGACCACGGCACTAATAGGAAAAAAAACGTAGATGGTGGGTTTTTTATAATAAACCAAATCCATATTTATTTAATGAATTCCCTTTTAATATTGGTTTTTTCTCGGTATTTTCAATTTGGTTAATGAGGTGGTCATATGGAAAATTTACAAAGTTCGTGTTTCTTAATGCCATCGGAAATGTTCTATTTGCCTACCCATTTGCCAAATTCGCGAGAAAAATCAAGTATTTCTCATTGGTACGTCTAAATCATTTACAGTTCTTCTTTTATTTCTTTACAAAGGTATTTCTATTTTATGGACTCCAATTTCTGTTTGAAAAGTACAAAGAGCAAAATTCAAATGACAAATCTTTTCCCTAAATTTCCCAACCATAATAAAAGGGGTTCAAATAAAAAAGTTTAATCATTACTGAGATAACAAACCATTATTTAATTAAACTTCTTTTCCTATTAAAAGTTAGCAGAAATAAATCAAAATTCGACATTATAAAGATATGATTGGCTATACCATAAATAGATATTTTGTAATTACTGTCAAATTATGTTGAATTTATAAGACTTTTGTCATATTATATTAAAGGAAAAGGTAATACAAATGTATAAGCTATACGATAAAGGCAAACTTATCGAAAGATAAGGACGCAAAGCTACGAACCTAAAGCAATCATTGCAATGGTAGTCGAGTTACCGAAATTAGCGGAGAAAAGATGGCTCCCGTTTTTTTCGGTGTAGTCGTCTTTTTTTTATTCTGAAAATTAGAATGAAGGGGGTGATTACTTAATATGATTCGAAATTTGATTCAAAATGAATTATTTTCACACTTTTTCCAGCCCATTATTGATATTCAGACATGGACAAGGATTGGATTTGAAGGACTCCTAAGAACCTCTCATGATGTAAATCCAGAAGAAACTTTTAACCTTGCAAAAACAGAAAAACAGCTCTATGAATTAGATTCGCGGTCTATTCATAAAGCTGCATTTACCTACCATTCGGCAGGATTTTCAAAAAAGGACGGTCATTTGTTTTTGAATGTATTTCCATCTACCCTTACAAACACAAATTTTCTGCCCTTTATAAAGAGAATTATCACCGATAACAACTACTTTAGTCAACAAGTCATCTTTGAAATTAGTGAAATGGAAACCATTACTGATTTTTCAAGTTTAAAAGAGAATATTGCCAGACTTAAATCAGATGGTATTAAATTTGCTATTGATGATGTGGGAAAGGGAAACTCTAATCTAAAATCAATAATAGAATTAGACCCAAATTTTATTAAGTTGGATAAATATTTTTCCAACAACTTGTATAAAGAACCTAAAAAACAAGAAATAATCAAAACAATTCTTTATTATACTAATAATCATAATATTAATTTAGTACTAGAAGGAATTGAAACCGAAATGGATTTAGCAGTTGCAAAGGCAATTGGTGTTAAATATGGTCAAGGCTTTATATTAGGTAGACCTAAAGCCTTTAAAGTTGTTTAATTGAGGTGAAATTTTTGAGCTACATAGTTTTAGCACAAACTATAATATTGTTTTTTTTGTTAATTTTATTTATTAAAGATGAACGTAAACTAGTAAAGCAAATTCAGTTGATTAAAACTTTACATAAGGATAACAGTTCATTAAAAAGTCAACTAAGAAAATTTAATAAATTCCAGCCTTTAGAAAAGAGAAATTCCTATAGAATTAAACTACCCGGAATAGAAGGCACTTTTACTCTAATAGATTTTGGTAACAATTCTTTAAGAGTTTTAAAGAATAAGTCTTTTAATGAAATGATTCATGATATCAGTATTGGCGGGCTAAAATTTCATTCTTCTTATGAATTTCCCGTTAAGCACAATATATTAATGAAAATAAACTTTATTTTCCACGGTGAAGTATTCGAATTAAAAGGAAAAATTATCCGAAGAGAAGATCATTTTAAGGGAAAAACGGTTTCATACGGCGTACAGTTTGTAGATTTATCTGTAAATGACATTAAAAGATTAAACATAGCACTACACAATTACCAAGTAAAACAACGGAATAAGATAAGCTAACATACAAAAAGCCCTATCTTCGTTCGAGATAGGGCATTATAATTACAGTATAGAAAAAAGGGGATAAAATTTGAAGCATTCAATAGGTCATAGTCTCAGAATATTAAGACTTAAAAAAAACTTAACACAATTACAAGTTGCTCAAAGTATTGGAATCAGTGAAAAATCCATAAGTAGATACGAGAATGACAAAACAACACCAAAAGAAGAATTACTCAATATGTTTGCTGAATCTTATGAAGTACCTGTTTCAAAGATAAGAGTTGTATAGTATATCTTGCCGTGACTAGATCACGTGATTAACGCTGTTGATATTTCTTTAATTATTGGTTCGTATCCAATATAAATAAGATCCTTAATAAATGTCGAACATTGTCTTTCTTTTGTTTATATAAGTTAGAAACCTACATAATTAAGAATATCTCAAATAATCAAATTCTTGATCGAGGAGCTTTCTAATTTTCGCACTGAACATAATTTATATTGCGTTTTCTTTCTCATTCTCTTATTCACTAAAACTGCACCGTTAGCTCAGCACAAAGAGGGTTAAATAGTTTAATACACTACATCGATAATTAGATAAGTTAGTAAGATTATCCAATTAGAAATATTCCGATTGTTCATTTTCAAATTTACCTTCAAAAGTATTTTAATTAAGCAAGAAACAATATATTCGAGATGGCTAAACCATATTTGCTGTATTCACTTATTAAAGATCATTCCAAAGATCCAAGCTTGCCGATTCTTTTTTATGTTCCTTTATGTGAATAACCTTTGAATCCTTTTTTACCTCCTCTACTTCAAGAAATTCGAATGCATCATGATTAAATAAATTTTCCAAGGCTCTTTTTACAGGTTTTGTTGAGTTTTTTGTTGTAGTTAGTAGGTTTACTAGATTATTCTCTTTTCTTTCCTTACTATAATAAAAAAGCTTATAAATAGTAGATTGAGCTTCTTTATTTAAATCCATCAATTCATTATTTTTTTTCTTTTGTTCAATTAATCTCTGGTTTAATTCTTTTATCTTTTTCTCATTTTTCTTTTCTTTTTTTAGTAGTAATTTTATTTCTTTTTCATACGGCTCTAATGTTTTTAAGAGTTTTTCGGGATCATTACCTAACTTTGCAATTGAATCCTTTATACTAGGGAGCTTAATGACCGGATTCTCATTTTCCATGAGAATTGGAGTATTAACTGTTTCATTATATCTTTCTATTTGATGGAAACCTTCATATGCAGCTTTTCTCCAGTAATATTCAGGGATTGGTTTATTTAGCCAGTCAATTTCTCCCTTTTTAAACAATTCCGTAACAAATTCAGCAAATGGTCTTTTATTTATAATTTTGACCTTATTTTCTTCTACATATCTGTCAAGTAACTCGTCGATTTTGTCTTTTGGATACTTGTTGGCCATTCTAGATTCACCCCCGTCTGTTCATTAATATGATCCACACAAACTCCAATACTTTCTAATAAATCTTTTAATTCCTTTGATTTAGTATTCAATACCTGTTTAATCCTTATATTCAAATCGATTTGTTCTAACTTATTACTCAATATTTGTTCGTGCAATTGCCCCAAAGCATTATAGACTTTTATTGCATCATTTTCTACAGAATTCATCCACATAACAATCTCATGGTATTTTTCCTTAAATTCTTCATACTCTATTTTCCAATATTCTTTACATACAAAACAATGCGGTCTACATCTTTTGGTAGTTGCTGTACACCAGCCAATATCCAACTTATCCCACTTTTCCTCATCAGGTTCCTGATTCTTTAGGATGAATCTGCGTCTAAACTCATCATCAATTTTTGAACTAGTCGTAGGCTCTTTAATTGTCGTAAAAAATTTTGACTTGAAATATTGTCCTTCAATATCAAACAATCGCAGCAGTTGAAAGGTTGAAGAATCCGTTTCAAACTCTCGATGTTTAAAATAATGAGTTTGCGAACTTAGAGATAAATGTCCACCTAATCTAGCAATTTCTACAGGATGAAGGCCTTGAAGTTTTAAAAACATAAATGCTAGATGCCTAGTATCATTCGATCTCAATCGTCTCTCTATATCAAAAGTAATACCCTCTTCTCTACTTTTAGATATTGTTTCTAGGTCATCATCACCAATATCTCTTACTGTGAAATTATATGGCGGATTCTTTATTATGATTTCATAAAAGTCGTATAACATATTTGAAAAAGCATCTTTACTAATTCTTTTGTCGTTCCTTTTCTTATTGGAACTAAAGCCCACTAATTTATCTCTCATTTTTCTGTATGCTTTAAATGATATTAGCGTGTCGGATTCCCCAAACTTATGAGATTCAACAATATAATTATTAATTATCTTAAAGAATTTATCATCTAATTCGATTTTATCAATTACCTGTACCCTTTTTTTATTCTTTTTTTCTTTCGATCTGGGCAGCAATAAAAAGTATCGATTATTTTCTATAATTAAGGAATCTCTTTTAATTCTCAGAAACTCACCAATTCTCATTGGGATTTTAGTTGTTAATATCCACCAGATTCTTATTGGAGAAAAATATAAGTATCTCCAGTCACCTTGAGGAACACTGGAAAAAAACTCATTTAACACCAATAAAAACATTAAGCAATCACGACTGGAGGGTATCGGTCTAGTTTGGGATTCATATGTTTTATGAAATTCACTAATTACCCACGAATACTCATCTGTTGTATCTAATTCATCATAAAAGTCTAAAAAGTTTAATATAGATGTAGTCGTTGAAAATTTTACTTGATCAGTAATCTCAGTTTGTAAATAATCCTCTAGTTCACCTAATTTAGATCTATTAAAAGTATCAGTAATATTTAAGACCCTAACTAGATACCGGAAATGGTTTTGTATTGTACCACCTGAATACTCTAATAAAGTGGAAACCCAACATTTTAATACATTAAGCATATTTTCATTTTCATAATCTCTATATTTAAAATAATCGATTGTCAAAATAATATCTTGACTCTCTTGATAGACATACCAAACATTATCTTCATATGAAAAGTCTCTAAAATAATCAATGGTTATACTATCTAGATAACTTTCAATATTATCTTTTGCAGTCTCAATGCTAAATTCAAGATCAAATTTCTCATTACTGGCTTCATCGATAGTAAATTCATAGTTTAATAAGGCATTCAATGTAACACCCCTATTCTAATTCTTTATTAGAACCTTATTATAACTAACAAATTGTTGCCATTCTTCTGGTAAGTTACTTAACAGCATTCTCCACTTTTCTTTGTCTAATTTTAAAAACTCGTACACAACTTCTCCATATTTAAGCCCAGCCCTTTTAAATAATTTTAGACGGCCAGCAAAGTTAATTAAAAATCTTTCCTTATCTCCTTTGTATTTAAGTGTTGAAAACTCATTTAAAATAAACTCGAAATCATTCCATAACTGCCTTGAAAGCTCAGATATAGCATAAAAATGAGGTATTGAATAATGGCATCCTCCTAGACAGTTTCTACCCGGATAAGGACAATTAACATGTCCAATTAGGCATTGAACATCTTTTTGTTTACTAGGTAATTGCATAAAAAGTATTTCTTCATATTTTTGTTGGATCTCTTGTGAGTCCATTTCTAAAATGATCTCTTTTAATATTTCTTCATCATTAGTAGAAGTTAAAAGAAAGTTTGCCAATGCCTCAAGTTTAAATATATCTCCGAAAGAATCTATAAGATCATTATTTAGTTTCGTCTTTTCTTCAAGGGATGTTGTTTCTCCAAATAAAATATTGGTAAAAGTATCTGCAATAAATCCAAAATGATCATTTCTAGAGAAAAGTTGTGAAGTAAGAAAGTTAATTTCCTCCTGAGTAAAGAGTAAATAAATATTTGTAGTTTCAATATTCTTATGTCCTCGAAATTGTTTAAGAATTTCTAATTCGTGAGGCCCATTTTCCTCCTTTGAAATAGTAAGTGTGAATGAGTATAATGTTCGGTTCATTTTTAATGTTTCAAACGATACATTGCTTTTAAAAGCTTTAAAAAAACTGTCCTTTGGCTTATTTTTAAATCTATTATCTGAGGTCATAAAATTAATTATAGATTGATCATTATCATTCAATAATCTTGTCCTTATTTCACAAAGAGTAATAGCATATGCAAAAGCCATTAGCAATTTATCGGGAATAAATAGATATCTGTCCAAATTATTCTTAGAAAATTTATAGGTTTTAATTTGAAGCCTTCGTAATAGCCTTTCAGCATCTGGTTTACTAATTTTATTATTCTCAATCCATTCAATTGTCGGTTCTATTGATGTATCTTTAAATGATACTCTAGGAAAATTAGTATAGTCAGGCGTTCTCCAAATATTTGTTAAATGAAGAATAACGAATAACCATGCGGAATCATAACGATCATAAACATTATTAATATTCTTTTTTTCTTCATTTGCTTGCACTGCCATTTTAATACTTTCTATGGCTTTTCTTTTATGCAAACTAACATTTTTGGGAATTGAAATGTACTCAAAAAAACCCCTATACTCTTTAGGGGAATACAAATCTTTTGTTATCCTCTTCTGTTCACGATCATATGGATTATTTAATTGAGTTATTTTAAATGTTACCTTATTTTGCATTTTTTGAGACAAATGAATGGCTTGAAGAAAACTAAATAAATATTTTTGTAAATGTAATGAAACAATCTTATTGAAGAATAAAAAATTAAGTTCTTTGGAGCTACAATTAAATATTTCTTTAGTTAATGAAGAACTTAATTCTTTTGTTAAGGTCACAATAATATTTATCCTCTGCATTTTGTCATCATAGTTATGAGGGTTCCATTTTTTAGATTTGGCTTTTACATATATATCCCAAAGATGCTCCGTTTCACATAAGCTTTTTGGGAAAGTCAAATTATCCATTTGTAGACGGTGTTGGACATTATCATAAATTGTGCCAACATCTGTATAATAATGTTGATTATATTTAATATTTTCATATATCTCTTTAACTGAACTTTTTAAGTAAACAATTCTTTTATTTATATAATTATCATGACTTGCTACTAAGACGGGAATTTTAATTTTTCTAATATCATATCCGTCGGGATCATAATTAAATTTTTCTAAAACCTCATTACGTGTATACCACTTATCCTGTAATATCTTTAGTAATTTTTCCTGCTGTTCCTTTAGTTTAATTACCCTTTCTTTGCGATAAAGGGTTAAATTATTTGAAATCTTCTTTTCTACTTGTATTAGTCCTTTATCAAGCATTTGGTTTAATCTCTTTGTAGTTATGTTTAAATAACTCATTATTTGTTTCCTGTTTAAAAACTTAGCATTTTCTAAATCCCTTTTTAATTTTTCTTCCTCTGATATTCTTTCATTTTTGTTTTCTATTAATTGATGAATATCTAACTTACTTACAAACATCATATCTAACTTTGAAGTAACTTTAATTATTTCAATTCCCTTAGATTTTAAAAATTTTAGAAATTCACTACTACTTTTCCGTCCCAGTATTTCCATTGCTTGGTTCAGCTTGTAGTGGGTATTTAAAAAGATCTCTACACTCTCTTTTCTAAAAAACCTCTTAATATTTTCATATTTCTTCTCACTATTAAAAATAAGTGGATAATTCAATTGCACATATTCAAATTTGCCCTGCTCTGCAAGTTCAATTAATTTCGAAATTCCATTTGATCTTAGTGTATCTCTTGATGATTTCGAACCAAATAATTCCCAAACCTCTAAATCTATTAAATGCCCTTTAAGGAATGTTTTCTCCCAAGCTTCTTGTTTTTGTCGAAAGTTTATTAATTGTGATTTATTGTAATAAACTTTGTTATTTATTATTTTGGTTTCTACATTCATAACACCAAGTTCAAGAAGTAATTTTAATTTTTTATTTAACCCAAGTAAAATTTTCACTTGAGTTTTATTTAAAAATTCAGGCAAATCAGTATGTATTGTTTTCTCTCTTACCTCTTCATTTGACAGCTTATTTTCTCCGTTTCTAACTAACTGTTCTACATCTTTCCTTTTTGCAAAGGTCATATCATACTTTTTAGAAAGCTTTACAATTGGTATATTTTTACTCACTAAGATTTTTAATGTGTATCCAAGATCTTTTTTCTCCATTAAATTCATAGCTTCATTTAGTTTTATATAATCATATAAAAATTTCTCTACACTTGCCTTCCTAAAAAACCGTTTTATATTTTTATATTTGTTATCTCTAATTGAAAGAAGTTGGTAATTTAACTCAACCATTTCTATAAGACCTTGTTCAGACATTGAAATTAATCTTTTAATTCCAGAAGTTCGTAAAGTATCCTTGTTAGCACTTGACCCAAGTACTTCCCAAACTTCAAGATCAATTAAATGTTCTTTTAGGAATTTTTTCTCCCACTCTATATGTTTTAATAATTTCTCTAGCTCAACATACTTCACACTATTAATGTCAACAATCTCCAGAATACCATGTTTTTCTATAGTTTCGATCCCATTCCACCGAACTCCCAATTGGTAATAAGGACTGTTTTTGTTGCATAGTTCATTAATTTTAACCAACATTTTAATAATCTCTCCACCTGCTCATAACCTTATTGTATAACTCAATATTTTGGTCACGCTTTAATGAATAATTTGAATCCATTTCATCTTCTTGATCTTGAGTGCCACCATATTTCTTTGCTATTTTGTCCATCATTTCCTTAACTTTTTTTCTTGTTATCCTTCTTTCTAAATAACTAATAGCTGACAAAAAACTCCTATCCCCACGTGAATCTCTAATTTCCTCAATCCCCAAACCTTGATCTATTAAAAAATTGGTAAACACTGCTCTACCAATATGAGTACTCCAAGGTAAGGATTCAAGGAATTCGAGATCCTCATAATATCTTTCTTCTCTCAATCTATCTAAGAATTTCTCCTTAACACGTTTGAACTTATTTGCATAGTTTGGTCCACTTATCGGTACACCTGTTCTATATGATACAAATAATGAATCTTCGATCTTCAACTTTTTTTTCAGTTTTAAATCTTCCAATTTGGTCATATGGGCCTCATACAATTGTTTGAGTAGAGTTGAATAAATAATATATTGAATCCTTGGCCTTTTTACTTGATTGTATTTGTTATTAATCAGGTTAGGAAATAACTGTTTTTGACGATCATCTATATCAACAAAAAATGATCTGTTATCGGTTCCTCTATATCCTTTTGGCTTTAACGCACTCACTGTAAGATTTACAACCCCACCTACACGTAATCCCCCAAAGAACTGAAAGTATATTCCTAATGCTATTTCAGGTGCTTCCATCTTTGCTATTTCAATTAATAACTTTACCAAGTCATATCTGTTTTCTCCAAAATCCTTTAAAGTTGTCATGTTAGCATCTTGCTTTTTATTTGGCCTCTCTATATCCAAAACAGAATCTCCAAATGGGGATATTAATATTTCATCCCCTTTTTTATTAGAAGTTTTTATTATCTTGGGATCTTGATCAATTAAGTCCTGTTCTTTTAAAAAGTTATAGAATCTTGTAAGGGTAGTTTCCCAATATGATATAGTCTGTGAATTTCTCCCCAAATATGTCCCGTATGTTATAAAATCTGCACCGTGTTGTAGCTCTAATGCCCTTATTCCTTTTTCCTCTAACAGACTGTATCCCTCGATTTCTTCATCCTCAATCTGTGTATATATGTAGTTTAGAAACTTGCTAATTATTCTTGCAGCCCTAAGTTGAGTACTTGGCTCTAACTGTTTATTTTTATAGCACTTAATAATGAAATTAGAAATAGGATGTGGAAGAATATGTTCAGTTAGATTATTTTTTAAACCAATTAGCACTATATTGCTACTTTCTAATTTTCCTCCTACCCTATCACTTTCAACTATTACTTCCCTTGGTAGCCATTTAAATTTTTCATCAAGAGGTATATACACTTTAGCCCCCCCATAACTTTCCAATTATTACATTTAATTATATCTCACATTTCATTACGTGAGCAAACAAAAAAACCCTTATATATAAGGGTTCTAAACGTACTTTTATATGTATCTATCATTTTTCTTCTCACTCGCATATAGATAAGGCTTAGAATAATATGTTGAAGTATGGTCACTTCTTCTCCTTCGATACCAAGCTCTTTTGCCGCCTGTCCTACTTCATTCACCATAATGGATATATGCCCTAATAAATTTCCTTCAATAGTGTATGTTGTTGAAATAGGACCCGATAGCTCTGTCACTTTACCTAAGTCATGTAAAATAATTCCTGCATATAATAGATCCGTATCAAGAGAAGGATAGAGGGTGGCAATCGCCTTTGCTAAATCGAGCATTGAGACAACATGATAGGCTAAGCCAGACACGAATTCATGATGATTTTTAGTTGCAGCTGGATATTCATAAAAGGCCGCTTGATGTTTTTTCAACAGATGTCTCGTAATTCTCTGGATATTTGAATTCTTCATTTCAAAAATGTATTGTGTAATTTTTGAAGCCATTTCATCCTGTGGCACTGGTGCAACTTCAAGGAAATCTGAAATTGTAACCCCGTCTAAATCCGTTACAGGACGAATATTTCGGATTTTCAATTGGTTTCGACCACGATAACTATTAATTTCCCCTGCAAGTCTTACAATTTTTTGAGCTGCATAGTTAACCTCATCTTCAGGTGTTGCATCCCAAAGCTTTGCTTCGATTTCCCCGCTTTTATCTTGAAATAGTAGAGTTAAGAATGGTTTTCCATTACTTGCAATACCTTTTGTTGACGATTTAATAAATAAAAATACATCAACCTGCTGTCCAACATCATAATGAACAATGCCTTTTACCATAAATTCTCCCCCTGCTTGTCATTTTCATCTAAAATTTCCCCAATGGAAATCTTTATTTCTATCAAAATTATAGCACACTTTTATGGTTGTCCCTGATTACTTCAGTACCTAATTTGATAGGTTCAACTCCTGTAAATTCTTCCATGACATGTTGATGGCATGTAAATAAAAGAACCTGATTGTCCTGTGATAGCTCATTGATTAAGTGAATAGCACTTGAAAGTCGATTTGAATCAAAATTTACAAAACTATCATCAATTATAAAAGGAAAGGATTGATTTGGATGCATCGTACTCGCAAGTGAAAATCGAAGCGCAATATATAATTGCTCTGATGTTGCCTGGCTGAGTTCATTTGGTTTAAAACGAAGACCGTTTTCATCCTCAACAATAAAACCATCTATATCATTATCCAGATAGATTTTTTTGTATCTTTTCTCTGTTAATATTGAAAAATAATGCTCCGCCTTTTCAATAACCTTAGGAAGCCGTAATTTACGATATTGATCAATTGTTTTAGATAGAATATCCTTAGCTACGGCAAGAGTTGCCCATTTTTTCGCATGTTCCTTGACCATTGATTTACTTGCCTCATAGGAATGTAGAAACTCTGCATAGGTTCCACCTTCTTCAAGTTCTTGCACACGATGATGAATAGCAGACAACTGCCGTTGCGCCTCTTTTTCAAGCATGTGAAGTTGGCTGGTTTCAGCTGACAGTTCTTCAACTCGTTTTTTATAATTTGTATCTACATTACAACAGTGGACTAACTCTCCAAACCGTTCGAGCTGAGATTTAAGAATGTTCATTCGTTCCTTTATTTCCTTAGCCTGATCATTTACTTGTCCCTTTGCCCGAAAATTTTCTTCGTTTGACACTTCAGCCATATCCCACAAAACACGACATTCCTTTTGAAGGTGGTCCAATTCTAAAGTAAGCTCGGATATCTGGTCATTTGTATCCTTTAATTTTGTTTCAATCTGTAAAAGGTGTTCATGCTTTCTTTTTTCTTCCTGTAATTGGATTGCCAATTGATCGATCTTGATTGAATCCTGGTCAAGAATTTGTAACTGTTTTGCCACAACATTTATTTTTTGATGGAAGCTAGAAATTTCTTTTTGAAGTTCATCTTTTTGTTCTAATAACTTTCTTTTACTTAAAACCTTGTCCCGAATTGCTTCGAGGATTTGAAAAGCATCCATTAATCGTTCATTTGTTATTTGTTGCGGAAGTCCGTATTTGTTCTTTATGTTAGAAGCTTTTTCATCAATCGAAAATCCTACTTTCTCCCATTCTTCAAACTCCGCAAGTACCTTTTCATAAGCACGTTCATTTTGATGTAGAGTAACCTTTTCAATTTCAATTTGCTGTTTAACCTGCTGATCTTGGAGAAGCCTTGCCGTATTATCCTCATTATTTAATGGATTGTAGTTTTTAAGCTTTTCTTGGACAGCATTCAGCTTTTTCAATAGACTTTCTCGATCATCCTTAAGCGCAGGAATGATGGAGGAAGACATCTGCGAGGTGACCGTTTTTCCGATAGGTAGCATGAGAAGAGCTAAAATAGTTAAAATTCCACCCGTTAGCCATTCTTGTGAGATATAAAAATAGACCGCTGAGAGAAGGAGCACTACACCAATTCCATAGAATATACGAGTTAGCTTCGTCTTACTCTCAGCTTCTTTAACTGTCACTCTTTGAATTTGTTGATTGATTCTATTTACCTCATCTTCAATTAAGCTTTTTTCTTTCGCCAGGCTATCGATCTCTGTAAATTGTTTCTTCTTATTCTCTAGGACCTCTCTTTCCTCATCAGATAGGATACGCTGATTAAGTTCCTTAAGTTTATGTTCACTATTTTCTAATTCATCCTTTGCTTTAGAAAAGTGATCATCTAGGAATTGCTTCTGCTGTTTATGACGCGCTGTCTCGGAAACAATTTCTGAAAACAAATCCTTTGCTGCTATACTTAGGTCGAGTTCCTGAACTTTGTCTTCTGACATCGCTAAATTGAGTCTACTTTTTAGTTGTTTCGTTTCTTCTTCAATTTGTTGGAGTTCTTTCGATACGAGCTGTAACCTGTTTTGTTTTTCAAAAAACAGGCTCTTATGTTCGACTAATTCTACGATTTGCTGTTCATTCTCAAGATATTGTGTGGACACTTGAATTGAGCTTTTTTCCTTGTCCAATTCAATTGACTTTGTTTGTAACGTCTTTAATTGTGCTTCATATGGTTTAATCAGCGCCTGCAGTTGTTCAAAACGCTTCGATCCATCCTCTGGGTAGGGCTCAAACACAGGTAAACCCGTCAAATGATATTCTAAGGTTTGATATTCATCTACTATCGGCTGAATCGATTGCAGTTTTTCCGACTCCCGAATTTTGTCCCTTAGGAATTGTTTTTTTGCCTCTAGGTTACTTAATTCATTTTCAATTCGCTGCTGTTCTTCTAGCAATCCTTCGTATTCATTGTTTTTTTCTTGCCACTTCGAAACTTTTGCATATTCCTCCTTTAGCCGATGTAATTCCATATTAAGAGGAGGATTCTTCCCTTTTGGTTTATATAGAAGATCCATTTCTTTTGTTAGTTTATTTTGTAATTCAAGCAAGGCGTCTGTTCCAACTGTTCCAGCTGAAAATAGAAATCTTCCAACATCCTCACTTTTTAGGCTATGTACACCTTGAAGCCCATGGATATTGAAAGAATATACATTCTGGTAAAGGTTTTTATCCATTCCCTGGAAGAGTTCAGAAATAAAATCCTCTCCTTTGACCGTTCCATCCGGTAAATAGACGGATACATCCCCTGCCGCTTTACCAGGGAGTCTTTCAATCATAACCGTTCCATGTTCATCGGTTTGAAGCAATAGCTTTCCCCCATATTTTGATCCGTTTTTCGGAATATAGCGTTGTTCATTTTGTTGTTTTGTTGGAAATCCAAATAAAATGCTATGAATAAAAGACATAAGCGTCGATTTTCCGGCTTCATTTTGACCATAAAAAACTTGAAGAGTAGGTGATAAATTTCCGATTTCTACATTTTCCAGTTTTCCATATCCATAAATCTGAATGCCAATAATTCTCATATCATCACCTCCTGTTTGAGTGGTACAGTTCCCGAAGAATAAAATTTTCGGCGTCCTGAAGTACTTCCTGTAGTTCTTCACTTGTAAAATTGTCGACATACCTGCGAAAGCTTTGGTGGTTTCGTAAAGGTAGTAGTGCTTGATTGAAATCCTGATAGGTCTCCATGTTTTCTAACAAATCACCAATGAAATGAGAATCCTGCCTTAATTTTTCTCGATCAATTTCAAGTCGTGTGTGTTGTTTTACTTCCACTACATAAACAACGTTCTTTCCTGTTATATCATCGTTTAAAAGTGATACTAGATCTTCTTGCATTCCTTTTTCTTGAAGGCGATCATGAAGTGGTCCTGTTCCTGTGTACTCAATCGTTAAAAATAAACCTTGATTTTCTTTCCGAAGAGTATCTATATGGGCGAATGTTTGATCTACAAGTTGGTCAAAACTGGAAACCTCTGAAATATCGATGGTCGTATCCTCCCAGATAAGGTCTGAGGTTGGAAAAAATAGGTACTCCGCTCCAGTTTTCGAAAGGCTTACAAGATAACCGCCTTTTTCGCCTGTTTCTTTTTTATGTCTTCCTTGGATATTGCCGGGATAGATAATTAGTGGGTCCTCGGAAAGGATCTCCCGAGTGTGAATATGTCCAAGAGCCCAATAATCAAAACCTTTTTGCTGGAGTTCCGAAAGTAGAAATGGCGCATAGCGGCTATGAGCACTTTCCCCTTCTCTACTTCCATGTAAGATACCTATATGAAATGGTGCATCTTCTCTTTTTTCATAGGAAGAGGTTTTGTTTTCAAGCACAGCTCTCTTTGTATAACTAAAACCGTAGATGTTCGCAAGTGTTTCCCCATTTTTTATAAAAGGCTTTACTTCGACATTTTCATTTTGAAACAAATGGACATTACTTGGCCATTCAAAATGTGGCCAGTTTCCGCCAAGATGGTCGTGATTTCCATGGATGATAAAGGCTTCAATATTATGTTCCTGTAGACGCTCCATTTCCTTTCGAAATCGGGACTGCGCCCGAAGACTTCTGTCTTCTCCGTCAAATAAATCACCAGCAATCACGACGAAATCTACGTTTTTCTCAATCGCAATGTTGATTAATCTTGTCAAGGATGTAAAGGTACTTTCTTGCACACGCCTAAATAGTTCTGATGGTAGGTTTGCTAACCCAGAAAACGGACTGTCCAAATGCAAATCCGCGATATGTAAAAAAGTGATCGTATTCATTTCAACGCTCCCTTTGTTCTATTGTCTTTATTTTACCACCACCAAGATGCGAATGCACGTTCTTATTTTATGAACTTTTCATATAAAAAACGAGGGGAAATATCCCCTCGTTTTAGTTCGGAGCCAGAAGAACCGTCCCTCTGGTCCTTATTTATCATTTTTTGTTAGTTGCAGGGCTTTCTTAATGTCTTTGAAGGAGGATGATTTGCCGTACATGAGGACTCCTCCACGGTAGACTCGTGCTCCGAAAATGGCTAATAATGTGATGGTGAGCACTAGGATTCCGATTGATAATGCGATTTCCCAAGCTGGCAGTGTTAGCATTCCAACTCGAAGGAACATGATCATTGGTGCAAAAAACGGAATAAATGAGGTAATCGTAATCACGGATGATTCCGGTTTTGTTAGACCAAACATCGCAATCATAAAAGCAGCTACAATCAATAAGGTCATTGGGGTGATCATTTGTTGAACATCTTCAATACGACTTACCAATGAACCTAAAAAGGCAGCAAGTGTTGCAAATAGGAAATATCCTAAAATAAAGAAGACTCCAGCGTAAACAAAGGTTGAAATCGGCAGGTCACCAAAGCCAAACACTTCAAAAAATCCGCCTTCCATTCCACCCATGCTTTGCTTTAAGGAACCGTACCCAACCGCCAAAATAACTGCAAATTGAGTTAAGCTTAGAAGGGCAATCCCCAGAATTTTCCCGAACATTTGCTTAATCGGAGAAACACTTGAAATGAGTATTTCCATCACACGGGAAGATTTTTCAGTCGCAACCTCCATCGCAATCATATTTGCGTACATGATGACTGCAAAGTAGATGACAAATAAAAGGACATAAACTAATCCTCGTGCTTGATTAAGTTCTTCCTCAGATTTTGCATTTTCTTCAAGTGCTTGTTTTTTAAATTGAACAGGCGCATATAGCTCATTGATCTGCTCAGGCGATAATCCTGCTTTTGTCGTTGCGATTGTCACCTTCAATTGCTGAAGAGCTTGTTCAAGTTGCCCAGTAATTTCTGAGTCAGTAATTGATGGAGCTTTATAGATTCCTTGAGGAAGTCCATCAGGCGTCTCTGTCAATAGGAGATAACCTGTAATTTCTTCAGATGCTACCAGCTCTTTTGCTTCCGCCTCAGTTCCGTCCATTTTTTCTATAATAACGTCACTCGTCATAGGTGTTAACGTCTGTTCATACGCCTGATAGAGTTCGTTTGACTCCGTTAAAACCGCAACATGACTTGTTTCATCTTTATCGAATTTCTCAATGATCGTTTGAATGTTAGCAAGACCAAAAATAATGAGCGCCGTTATTAACGTAGTAATAATAAAAGATTTCGTTTTTAATTTACTCACATATGTGTGAAAAAGAATAATCCAAAACTTACTCATACGAAGCACCTACCTTCTCGATAAAAATATCATTTAAGGAAGGCTCTTCCAATACAAACTTTCGAACAAAACCTCTTCCTGTAATTGAAGCAAGGATTTTTTGTGAAATCTCTTCACTTTCAACTTGTAAATGAAGTCCCTCCGCTGTTTCCTTTGCCTTTGTAACGCCTGCTAATGTTTTCAAATGACTAATATCGAAATCAGCATGTACAATAACGTTTTTCTTTCCAAAGGAACGCTTGATTTCCTTTAATGACCCATGGACTACTGGTTTTCCATGGTGCATGATGCATAAATGCTCACATAATTCCTCAACGTGCTCCATACGGTGACTGGAAAACACAATTGATGTTCCAGCATTTTTCAAATCTACAACCGCTTCCTTTAAAATCTCAACATTAACTGGGTCGAGTCCACTAAAGGGCTCATCAAGAATCAGAAGCTTTGGCTTATGAATGACAGAAGCGATAAATTGGATTTTTTGCTGGTTTCCTTTTGAAAGTTCCTCAACCTTTTTGGTTGCATACTCAGGAACCTTAAATCGCTCTAGCCAATAATCAATTTGTTTTAAAATATCTTGCTTCTGCATTCCACGCAGACGTGCTAAATAGACAAGCTGATCACGTACCTTCATTTTCGGGTATAGACCTCTCTCTTCTGGCAGGTAACCAATCATATGGCTTGTATCATAATTAATTTTCTTCCCATCCCAACTTATTCGTCCTTCACTGACATCCAATAATCCTAAGATCATCCGGAATGTTGTCGTCTTTCCAGCACCATTCGCACCTAAAAATCCGAACATTTCGCTCTCTGGAATTTCAATTGACAAATCGTCAACGGCAGTGAAGCTACCGAATCGTTTCGTCACATGTTCTAGTTGTAATGCCATCTATACTCCTCCTTTTCCAGTAGTATCTACGATTATGTAGGAAAAAAGTTTCATCAAATAATCATACCATAATTGTTTTCTTATTATTTGTTGCATGAAAATTAGCAATCTACTACACTTTACATATCAGAATTTTTGCAAAAGGGGAATCTTACATGAATTATGTGTTAACTGTGTTTGATAAAACGGGAGAAAAATTACTTGAAGAAACATTTGAAGCGGCTACTGAAAAAGAAGCGAAGGAAACGGGAGAAAAGATCCTTAAAGAAAAAAATTATTTAGAAACCACCCATCGGTGCACAAGCTCCGCTGGTAAATTAGTGTTATTCCATCGTTAGTCAGGTTTTCCAGGTAGGGTGCCTTTTTAATAAAGAAAGCCCCGCTGATCTTTCAGCGGGACTTCTTTATTATTCACCAGTAAACATTGGTTTTCTTTTTTCTAAAAAAGCTTGAATGCCTTCGCGGTGGTCCTTTGTATTTCTCATTGCTTGCTGACCTTGTTTTTCTAATTCTAGTATTTTTTCAAGCTCTGGCAAGTGCATTTGATTGTATATGGATTTGGTTTGAATCATGGCTAGTATTGGTCTCTTTTTCCACTTTTTCACCTTATGAATCACAGCTGTTTGCAATTCTTCCTCTGCAACCTCATCAATTAACCCAATATGCAAAGCTTCCCCAGGTGACAATTGCTTTCCTTCCCAAATCACATGTTTAGCTTTTGCTTCACCAAGTCTTTTTTCAAGGAAGAAATGTGCGCCTCCATCTGGAATCAGACCAATACGGATGAAATTCATGGCTATACTTGAAAGTCGATCAGCAATAACATAGTCAGCTCCTAATGCAAAGCTTAACCCAAGCCCTGCTGCTGGTCCATGGATTGCACTGATAACGAGTTTAGGTAATAAGTAAAGTGTTTTCATGATTTCAGAAATAAGTTCCATCACATGCTCAAAAGCATCATCATCTGTAGAACTTAACATTGTTTTTATATCTCCGCCAGCCGAAAACGCGCGTCCACTTCCTGCTAAAACAAGGATATCCAGTTCATCATTAGCAGCTACAGCCTTTAAACTATGTAAAATCTCATTTAACATATCAAAATCCATTGAATTTAATGCATCTGGGCGATTAAGAGTAAGGTATGCTACTCGCTCTTCCATATGTAGAAATACTTTTTCAACTTGTTCAGTTGCCATTAATATGCCCCCTTAGATGGTGTTTCTCCTATTATACAATTATATCAATATAAAAGAAACCGTTTTCAAAAATTAAACCATCCAAAGTTTCTTGGATGGCCTTGAGTTATTATTTCACTTGTGATAAATGCTCTTTCAGTTGGTCCCTAAGAGCTCTCTTTAAGAACTTTCCTACCGATGTTTTCGGAATTTCATCCATAAAGATAATATCATCTGGTAACCACCATTTTGCAAATTGGGGCTTTAGAAACTCGTATAGTTCTTCTTTCGTTGTGTGCTCTTTTGCGGCATCCTTTAACACAACACATGCCACCGGCCGTTCTTGCCATCTTTCATGGGGAACTGCGATAACCGCCGCTTCAAATACAGCATCATGGGCCATAAGTGCATTTTCAATATCGACAGAGGAAATCCATTCCCCGCCGCTCTTGATTAAATCTTTTGTTCTGTCAACAATCTTCACAACGCCTTCTTCATCGACTGTTACAACATCCCCAGTATAGAGCCATCCATCACGAAATGCTTCATTTGTTCGTTCATCCTTGTAATATTCATCGGCAATCCAATTTCCTCTTAATAAAAGCTCTCCCATTTCTTTTCCATCATTGGCAACCTCCCCGTTTGCTCCAACGATTTTCATTTCTACTAACGGTACGAGAGACCCTTGTTTTGAGCGAATCTCTAATTTCTCTTCTTCAGGCAAATCATTTTGGTAGCTTTTTAGACGTGATAAAACAACAAGAGGTGTGGTTTCTGTCATCCCATATGCATGGATAAACGGGATTTTATATTTTGATTCAAATGCTTTAATGAGCCCTTTTGGTGCGGCCGAACCACCACATAGGATGCGGGTCAAGCTGCTCGTGTCGTAATTTCCTTGCTCTAATTCATTAAGAAGTCCAAGCCAGATTGTAGGAACTCCAGCAGTCATTGTTACCTTCTCGGAGTCAATTAATTCAGCTAAAATTTTCGGGGTGAAATATGGTCCTGGCATCACAAGTGTTGTTCCAAACCACACCGAAGCAAATGGCAAGCCCCAGGCATTTACATGGAACATCGGAACAACCGGCATCGCAATATCACTTTCGGATAAGCCAGCGTTATCTGCGAGACCGAGTGCCATACTATGCAACACGACTCCACGGTGAGAATAAACAACCCCTTTTGGATTTCCAGTTGTTGCAGATGTATAACACATTCCAACTGGATCATTTTCATCTAAATCTTTCTTAAACTCAAAGGAAGGGTCTCCTTCACTAATAAGTTTTTCATAATGAAAAAGAGGCTCTAGGCTTGATTCTGGAAGTTCGTCTTTATCTGTCATAAGGACATAAGCTTCAACCGTTTTTAATTGGTCCTTTACTTTTTCTAATAAAGGCAGCAAGTCTTCATCAAAAAGTAAAACCTTGTCCTCGCCATGATTGATAATATAGACAATATGAGCAGGCGAAAGACGAATATTAATGGTATGCAAGACTGCGCCAATACCAGGTATAGCAAAATATGCTTCAAGATGTCGATGATGATTCCATGCTAGTGTTCCAACACGCTCTCCTTTCTTCACACCTATTTTTTCTAGGGAGCTTGATAATCTTCTAGTGCGCTCGCCTATTTCCTTATACGTATGGGTTACAATTCCAGATGAAGTTCTCGATATAACAGTTTTCTTTGGAAAATATCTTTCTGCGCGCTCGAGCATTGAAGAAACTAGCAATGGTATAATCATCATCATACATTCCCCCACTTTAATATATTTTTGAAATTATAGCCCCATATTTTTTACAATGATGGTTTTCATAATTTCATTTGTACCCGCATAAATGGCCGATACCGGCGTGTCCCGATATCTTCTTGCAATCTCGTACTCTTCCATATATCCATAACCACCATGAAGATGCATACATTCAGCTGCAACCTTTTTTGCCATATCCGTTAACCACCACTTTGCCATTGAAACCTTTGTCACCACATCCTTTCCAGCAATATGTTGTTCAATTAAATCATCTAAAAATGTTCTGCCAATCTCAATTTCAGTCGCCATTTCGGCAAGTCTAAATTGAATATGTTGAAATTTACTAATCGATTTACCGAATGCTTCACGATCTTTTACATATTTCAAGGTTAGCTTTAGCATTGTCTCCGCTGCAATTTGGGCTGATATTGCAACAATCAGACGTTCCTGCTGCAGCTTTTCCATCAAATAATAAAAACCCTTTCCTTCCATTCCAATGAGGTTCTCAACAGGAACTTTTACATCTTCAAAAATAAGTTCTGCCGTATCTTGGGCATGAAGCCCGACCTTATCAAGCTTTCTCCCTCTTGAAAATCCAGGTGTATCCCTTTCGACTACTAACAAACTAATTCCTTTATGTTTTGCTTTTGGATCTGTTTTACACACTACAACGACCAAATCGGCGTGAATGCCGTTGGTGATAAATGTTTTCTGACCATTGACAATATAATGGTCACCTTTCTTTATAGCAGTTGTTTTAATCCCCGCTAAATCAGACCCAGCACCCGGCTCTGTCATGGCAATCGCTGTTATGATTTCACCTGAAATACATTTTGACAGCCATTTTTGCTTTTGGTCTTCTGTTCCATATTCATGTAAATAAGGAACCACAATGTCACTATGAAGACCAATCCCAATCATACTTGACCCCACTCGTTCAAGCTCTTCATTTATAACAACTGAATAGGCAAAATCAGTGTTAAAACCTCCATACCTTTCATCGACCCACGGGCATAGGAAACCATTCTCTCCCATTTTTGTCCAAAAGGACCTTGGAATCATCCTGTTCTTTTCCCAATCGTCATAAAAGGGGAAGGCTTCTTTTTCAAGGAACTTCCGAAAAGCGTTTCGAAAAATATGATGCTCTTCTTGCAAATAACGTGTAGTCATCGCTATCCCTCCTAATTTAGGGGTTTACTCATAATAGTGGGTAAAAATCTTAATAGGTACTCGAAGTCTTATAAGGTAGCAACGCAAGGTAAGCGTTTACATTTTATAAAAAGGAGTTTGTTAATCTTTATGAGGTCCAATACATGATTAATTCCTCATTAAAGTGAAAAATCCTCTTTTTCATCAAAAAAAGTAGAGGTATAGTTTCCTATACCCCTTTAGCCACTCCAAATAGCTCGTCTAAAATTGTGATTTTCTTATTCGTATATTCCATAAAATTGTCATTGTAGGATTTTGGATCCTTTGGGTTTGCAAACTGCGTAATTTTTCCTGTTACTGGGTCCACAAATTTACTTGCTGCACCACAACCTAGGCCAATGATCGTTTGCATTTCTTCCATGATCATAATATTATAGATGCTCTCTTGACCTGGAATTGAATAGCCAACATTTTCTAGGTTACCAAGAATGTTTTTCATTCGATATAAATAGTAAGGTACATAGCCATGTTCCTTTGTCCATGTAGAAGCATTGTTCATCATCTCTGTAATTTCTTCACGACCTGCAACCTTATATTTATTCTTGTTTCGTGTCATTTCGGATGCACGCTTAAAAGATAATGTATGGACAGTTAATGACTCCGGCATCAGCTTTTCTGTTTCAGAAAGTGTATAGTTGAACTCTTCCACTCCTTCACCAGGCAGACCAATGATTAAGTCCATATTAATATTATTCATTCCCATGTTTCTTGCGAGATGGAATTTTTCAATGGTTTCTTCCACTGTGTGGTGACGGCCAATCGCTTTTAATGTTTCTTGAATATAGGACTGTGGATTAATACTAATTCTATCAATATTCCACTTTTTAAGTACGTCGAGTTTATCTGGTGTAATCGTGTCAGGACGTCCCGCTTCAACCGTGATTTCACGAATGTGTTGAACATCTGGGAAGGACTGATACATTTCTTCATAAAGCATGTCCATCTCTTCAGCTGTAATACTTGTTGGGGTTCCACCACCGTAATAAACGGTAGTTATTTTTATATTATTCTCTTTTAACCAACGCCCTATTTCGCGCATCTCATAATGGAGACCACCAAGGAAAGAATTCACTGAACCTTGTCTACCATTGATTGCATACGCTGGGAATGTGCAATAGGCACATTTAGTTGGACAGAAAGGAATCCCAATATAAATACTCACTTCATTTTGTAGTTGATATAGATCTGGAACCATCGTGAGTTGACGGTCCACGATTTGCCGCATTAATTCGATTTTTTCATCGGTAATTAAATAATCTTCTTTTAATTGTTTGTGAGCCGTCTCCGGTGTCACACCTTCTTGAATTTTTTTGTGTAACAGCTTGGTGGGGCGTACACCGGTAAGCATTCCCCATGGCTGAGTTATACCTGTGGAATCTTGCATTACCATGACATAGACATGTGAGACTGCTTGTTTAATCTTTTTAAAAAGCTCTTTTTCATTCTCAAATGGAGGAAATTCTTTACTATAGTTTCCCTCGTAATCATTACCAGACTTCAGATCAATAAGTTTTGCTTTTGAGGTAATAAAAGGATTGTTATATTCATATTGAAAATCTACTAATAGATCAGGATTTTCTAGTTCTGTAATGGAAATTTCACTTTCCTCGAAAAATAAGTTTGTGATCAGCTGAAGTGGACGAATAAATCGCTCATCCTCAAGCCCCTTGAACAAAATACGCATAGTTTGCCTCACCTTTTCAAAAAATTAGCTCCTATTAGTGTACAGAATGTACGTTTTTTAATCAATATGAGAATATTGGTTGGATGTTGAGTTGGACAGTAGTTGGCATTCATGCTCTATCGGCGATAATCTCGTTCTATCGATGTTATACGGATTCTATCGGCGTTAATTTATTTCTATCGACGATAATCCATTTCTATCGACGTTAGCCGTTTTACCTATATAAAAACCCCCACAATCTGTGGAGGTGTTCAAAACAACTTTATTTTTCAACCTTAATCTGTTTTAAAAACTCAATTCTTTGCTGCTTTCGGAAATGCTCTTTGATCATGTAGGAGACACCATTCATATTATTCGAACGCGTTACCCAGTCAGCTGCAAATTTAACTTCCTTCGGGGCATTCCACATCGCTACCCCTAACCCAGCGGATTGAATCATTTCAATATCATCACTTGAATCACCAATGACGACTGTTTCATGTAATGGTATTTCTAGATGATTGGCTAAAACTTTTAATCCATTAAGCTTAGAAACTCCTAATGGTGTGATTTCTAGCTTATGTGGTTCGGTTAAATCGACTTGGATATCCTGGAAGTGTTCATTGATCGTTTCCTTGATCGTTCCCAATTCATCCTCACTTTGTGAATAGACCTCAATTTTAGGTGGTGCAACAGGATTGTCTGTTAAATAGTCACCAAGTGAATCGACGAACTGCATAGGATAAAAAAGTGGATCGCCTGAGCCAAACATCGCTTTTGCGATAAGGTTACCAGGAAATCTAATCCGGTTACCAATCGAAAATTTTTCATGTTGGAGGCGAATACTACACTTAAAGTTTTCTAATACTTGGACAATGTTAAAAGTCTTCTCTTCAGATATCCGTTTTACATAAAGGGGATCGTCTAGATTTGTGCTAATGAACCCTCCATTATGCGTAATTAAAAATGAGTCAAGCTTTAAAGCTTTGGCTATTTTTTTCGTCGATGCGAAATGACGCCTTGTTACAAGAGTCACATAAACTTCCTTTGCTCGAACATAATCTATAGCTTCTTTAGTTCCACTTTGTAGCCGACCATTCGAACGCAGTAATGTTCCATCAACATTTATTGCAAGTAACCTATACATATGCAGGTCCTCCTTCTCGGTGTTGCTGTCCCTATATTTATGGTTATGAAAAAATGAAGTTGATTAGAACATTAGCTTTCACATGAACGAACGAAAACAAAAAGAACCCCCGCCAATTCGCGTAGGGTTCATTAAGCCTTATTGTTGCATGCTGCCATATATTTCTTCAAGTGGTTTTAACATGATTTGATTTAGTTCTCCGATGACAACGCTCATGCGTTGCTCAGCTTCCATAAGTCTTGCAATAGTAGGATGCTGTTGAACAAGCGCTACTTGTCGTTGAGCTTGCTCTACTTCTGCTTGTGAGATATCTTCACCCATCATTTGTTTTTGCTGAAGGGATAATTGTATGTTTCGGAAGCTTTCAAACAATTTCTTTGCACCTGGGTCATTGTTGACTTGATCGTATAATTGCTTTAGCTGTTTAAACTCATCGCTCTCACGAATTGCCTTTTCAACACCATATGCAACATCATATAAATTTACACCCATTTTACCTACCTCCTTTTCCAGTTTTACTGCGAGGAAAATGGTTCTTTTCCACTATAACAAACATTCCCAACTAATTCATCTCTATCTGTAAAATCAGGGTACTATTTATTCATATTCTTCATCACCCATTTTGCCAATACCTATTGTTAAAAAAACTGGGCAATGATCCCTTGAAAAATACCAATCATTCCACCAAGCAGTGCTCCTAGATACGTAATCATTTTAAATTCACGTTTTGATATCCCTAACACCATTTCCTCCAAACGCTCCACAGAAAACGTTCCAACCTGGTCTCTAACAATTTCCTCTAGCTTGAGGCTTTTCATCAAATTATCAATGCGGTTTACCACAAATTCGCCCGACATTTCAATTCCTTTAGGAACAAAAGTCTCGAGGATTCGGTCTTTATATGGTCGTAATACCACATTTGCAGGGGTTGCAAGATATTTCTTAACAGGGAAGATGTGTAGTGTCTGTTCCTTTAAGAAGGTAAGAATTTTTTCTGAACCCACTTGTTCGATTACTTTATTAACCTCCAAAGCCTTCACCTTATTCCACTCTTTTTCAATTAATGATTGTAAAAGCTCATTTGTTCCTGGGCTTCTTAGGAATCTTATGATTTCTGGTTGGATTTTATCAATTAAGCTTGTGTTTCCTAGAAACATTTGCACCATATTCCCAAGCATCCCTCGGGTGGAAAGAAAATCATCGATCATTCTTTTTAGACGAAGTTTTCCTTCTTCACTTTCAAAATACTCGACGCCTTTTACCGTGATATATTCCACTACTTCTGGAAACTTTAATTCTATTTTTGAAAGAAGCGATTCCGGAATGACATGACCGATTTCCCTTGTGCCCATCTCATCTAAAAGATTCACATATTTCTTTTCAACCAAGGTAATTAACTTTTCCTCTGCCACTTCATCAAGATTATGTATTCCTAGATGTTTCGCAAGCTCGTTAAAATTTTTATCTGTGTCAAGGAGTTTGCCAACCTCTTCCTTCGCCCAGCCTTCGATTGTACGGACAAAGCTTTCGTCCTTTAATTTTTTCTTTAGGCTTTCAGGTGTTAAAAGATGTTCTACTACGGTTCTTCCCATCTGTCTTGCAAGCTCATCCCTTCGTTTCGGAATTAATCCTGGTGTAAATGGAACTCGCTTTTTACCAATGTAGATGGCATTATATGGTCGAAACAACATTTTGATTGCCAGAGAATTCGTTACTCCCCCAATAATGGCTCCAATCACCATCATAAATACGATCATTAAAAATACATTCATACAATCACCTTCTATAATTGAACTTTATTAAGTAACAGTTTTACTTATTTTTTCATACGATACGTTACAAGACATTCGCCTAGTTTTATGGCTGAACCGTTTTCTCGATTGAAGTACCACCTTATCAATTATAGTGTTTGAACGTAAGTTTTAGCAAATGGGGTTATCAAGATGACGGAAAAAATTCTGATTGAGGTGATTCCTGTTTCTAACAAGCAGGTTTCCCCTTTGCAAATACAAATGAGTGACAAGATTTTTCAAGAATTTGGGTTACAAAACCTACAGAAAATTGAATTATCGTGCAGCAGGAATAGTGTCATTGTCGAAATCGTATCTATTAATGAGAGTGAGCCTGTGATTCAATGTAGTGACTTCATTTTGCAGGAACTGCAGCTTCCTCCTGAGAATTTTTCGATTACTCTTTTAAAACGAGCAAATGCCAAGCTTGAAATCGGTCCAGTGGTTGGACTTTTAACAGAGGTAAACGACAAACACAATCAAATATCACTCGGCTCAATCGAAGAGTTTTGCCAAGAAATATCACTTTACGCTAACGAAATCGGGGTATTTTTTTATGTATTCTCTTTAAATAGCTTTTATAAGCATAGTGGGTATATCTACTTTGATGGAACGTGGAAAAGGTCCATTGTTCCATACCCTCAGGTGGTTCACAATCGGATTCACTCCCGTAAACGGGAACAATCCCGAAGGTTTATCGATTTTACAAATGAATTACAGATGAACCATGTTCCATATTTCAATGATCATTTTTTAAATAAATGGGAAGTCCATGAAATATTAAAAGAAAATGAGCATCTTCATTCATATATCCCTGAAACCGCGCTGTTAACAAGTCGAGATGTTCTCTTTGAAATGCTAGAGAAATATCCATGTGTTTTTGTAAAACCAGTCCATGGAAGTCAAGGTAGAAATATTTTTCGAATTCATAAAACAGACGAAGATAAATATTTATTAGATTATACAACCTTCTCAGGTGACATTGAGACTGTCCATTATAGCTTTGCGTCCCTGTTTCAATCCCTATTCTCAAGGTTAAAACAACATACATTTATTGTTCAGGAATGTATTTCACTACTACTATATAAGGAAAAACCATTGGACTTTCGGGTGCTATGTCAAAAGCAATCAAGTGACAAGTGGCAACTAACTTCTGTGATTGCACGAGTATCATCAAAGGATCAATTTGTTTCAAACCTTGCAAGAGGTGGAGAAATGGAAAAGGTCCATAAAGTTCTTATCGAAAACTTTGATGTAAAACAAATTCCTCATATTAAAAAGTTAATGAAAGAGTTAGCACTGGAGGTTGCTGCCATCATTGATGGAACGGACGACGGAATATTTGCAGAGTTAGGAATCGATCTTGCACTTGATGAAAATGGGAAACCAACAATTATTGAGGTCAATACAAAGCCATCCAAAAACCAAGAACAGGATCAATTATCAAGCAAAATTCGCCCAAGTGCAAAAGCAATTTTACAGCATTGTGTTTATTTAGTACAGCATAGTTTAATAAACGGTATGTAAGAAAGGAGAGGGTCTTATGATTTCACTGGGTTTTGTTACGCTTTATCCAAACCAGGAACGCGGCTATGCGACGGAACTCGCCAAACGGGCTCCTGAATTCGGGATACAACTGTACCGCTTTACTCCAACATCAATTGAACCCACCTCTGAATTAGTTCATGGAGAAACATATAATCACAAGACTAATAAGTGGGAACAAAGCAGTTTTGAAATTCCAATGTTTTTATATGACCGCTGTTTTTATTCAAATGATGAAGTCTCTAAAAAAAGTCAGCCAATAATGAACTGGTTAAAGTTACGTCCAGCAAATGTTTTTTTAGGGCACGGGTTACCAAACAAATGGGAAATATACAAAACCTTACGTCTAGATAAGGAATTATCTCCCTATGTCCCTTCTACCCAGCAAGCTCTCTCCTCTTCTGCTATCCTACGAGCTTTAACGAAAAAGCATCAAATCATCCTAAAACCAGAGAAAGGGTCAATGGGAAAAGGAATTATTGGTCTTTTTCTCCATCGTAATTATGTAGAGGTTCTCTATAAAGATGAAAAACTTCTAAAAAAGAACCAATTTACAACAAGAAGAGATTTAAAAACGTGGCTTGACTCCATAATTAGCAATCAACCGTACTTATTACAACCGTATTTGCCGCTCCACAATGAAGAGAACCGTCCTTTTGATATTCGCATTTTACTTCAAAAAGACAGCCAAGGAAAATGGATGGAACAAGGTCGCGGGATTCGCCTTGGAATGCCAGATCATCTTATTTCTAATTTGGGTGGTGGCGGAGAAACTCGCTCTTATGAAAGCTGGACAGATAATATGTCTTTTCATCAGAAACAATTACTTTCGGAAAATATTCATACAATTAATAATAGGCTACCAGAATTATTAGAAGAGCAATTTGAACCTCTGTTTGAAATCGGCGTTGATTTAGGTCTTACAAGTGAGGGGGCCATCTGGATTTTAGATACCAATTCAAAGCCAGGTAGAAAGGTTCTTTTAGAAACAAATCCATCACAAGAGGATGCCCTGTACAAAACACCATTACAATATTGCCTCCATCTTCATTCAAAACAAACTACTTAGAAAAGCGCAAAGTGCTCGGATATTTGCTTATGTTCGGTAGACGATGGCGCTTAGAGCTAGACACACTTAAAAAGGAGCTGAAAAAATGCGCACACCGCTGTCACTTAAAATAACGCAGGAGGAAACAGGAAAAGTGTATATTCCTTCTACCATTCAATTAAAAACACCTATTAAACATATTCTGTTTGGAACGTCCTCCTGTGATTGTGAGGTTATCCAAGTCGATAAACAGGAAATCAAATTGTCAGAAGATATATTTGTAGCCTTAAAGATTCCATACACAAGTACAACACAAATTTTTATCCTTGAAGATCATCTTTACATGGGTCCTCTTATTGGAATTTTCACTGCAGGTTTTAGTGAGTCAATGATTCGTCCAATTGGAGAGAGAACCCTATTCTTTGCAAAACTTTTAGCTCAAGAAAAAGCAGTTGGAGCTTATGTATTTATTTTTGGTGCGAAGCATATTGATTGGGAAAAAGGGACAATTCATGGCCTATTCCATAATCATAATGGCTGGGAAACGGTTGAAGTTCCATTTCCTAATGTGGTCTATGACCGCCTTCCAAACCGCCGAACTGAAAAACATAAAGCCTTACGTGAAATCAAACAACGAATGCAACATGAGTACTTAATTCCCTGGTTTAATCCTGGCTTTTTTGATAAATGGGAAATTCATCAGTTATTAGAAGGAGACCATCGTGTTTCAACTTATTTACCCGAAACCCATAAAAGTCCGACCTTTACTTTAATTGAACGTATGCTATCGAAATATCAGCATGTTTACATTAAACCTGCAAACGGTAGTCTTGGTTTAGGTATTTATCAAGTTTTATTTGACCGCGAAGCTGGAAATTATTATTGTCGCTATCGTGATCAGGACGGGAAAAATCGTCTTCAGCGTTTTTCTTCCATTGAATCATTTATCAACACGCACTTCCGCAAAAAACAATTGGAGCATTATATCGTCCAACAAGGAATTCATTTGCTCCGAAATGATCATAAAACAATTGATTTTAGAATCCATACAAATAAGGATGAAAAAGGCAAATGGCAGGTCAGCGTGATGGCAGGAAAAATCGCTGGACGTGGTAGCGTGACAACACATCTAAACAACGGGGGCGTCGTTCGTACACTCACAGAAATTTTTCCAGATATAGAAGAATGTAAGAAAGTAACGGATTCTCTTAAACAGGCAGCACTATCTTTAAGTGAAGCAATTGATTCTAGACAAAAAGGGCATATTGGGGAACTTGGATTTGATTTAGGAATCGATAAAAATGGCAGTGTTTGGCTGTTCGAGGCAAACTCTAAGCCAGGTCGTTCCATTTTTTCGCATCCAAAGCTAAGAAAATATGATAAACTCTCAAGCAGACTTCCTCTTCAATATGCTCTCTATCTAACTGAAACAACCATTAAGAAGCCAGAGGAAGTTTACAAATGAGTACTATTTATTATCATATTGAAAAAAAGCAATGGTATCAATGTGAGGAAAAAAACGGGCTTTTCTTTGGAAAGACAAACACTATGATACCTTATGTAGGGAGCTGCCCAGAGCATTCGCTCCCTTTTCCTGTTAATAAAGATGGAAATCATGTTGGCCCTCTCATTGGGATTCTAACCGGTAACTCAAAAGACAACACTTTTATTGGAAATCTTAAGGTCTTAAAAAGAATTTTATTGTCCATACAGGAATATGGTGCGCTAGGAGTCGTCGTTACCCCAAATTCAATACAGGGACATTTTATGGAAGCTTTTACCTTCTACCAACCTTTGCAGAAATGGATCAAATTACAAACGCCTCTTCCAAATGCTGTGTATAATCGTATTCCTTATCGTCACATGGAGGAAAAGAAGGATTTCATTGACATTGTTTCATTCTTTAAAATGAAGGAGATCCCATTTTTTAATCCTCACTTTTTTTCTAAGTGGGAGGTTTATCAAATTTTAAAGAGGAATGATTTTGTTCAGCGATTTCTTCCCGAAACCACTCTTCTCAAAAATCTAAGGGACCTTAAAAAAATGTTTACAAAACATACAATCCTTTATATAAAAAGTTCAACCGGACATAAAGGAATTGGCCTTTACAGACTGAAAATACAGCAAAATGGAATGATTGTAGAAACAGCCCATAGAAAACAAATCTACTCATCCATCACCTCATTTTGGGAGAAAAATCAGGTTGACTTTACGAACAATAACTATTTACTTCAAGAAGCTATACAGGCAGACACCTATGACGGCAAGCGTTATGATTTGAGAATTTTATGTCATTATCGTGATAACGGACATTTTATAAGCGGTATCGGGGTAAGAGTTGCTGGTGAAAATGGTGTGACGACACATGTCCCAAATGGGGGCTCGATAATTCCCTATCATATCGTACGTGATCGATTTGATGAAGTCATTTTGCAAAAGCTTGTGTTTAAAATTGGAAGAACGCTTATGGACGAAACGGGAAAGTTTATTGGAGAGTTCTCCATTGATCTCGGGCGTTCTAAAAATGGTGCAATCTTCATTTATGAAATCAATTCAAAGCCAATGGTTTTTGATGAGGTAGATATTCATCAAAAAGGACTTGAAAATTTAACCAAACTCCTTATAATGAAAGCAGCAAAAGCTTAAGCGCCTTGTTCAGCCCCGACAAGCACAAGACGAGCCAGCATGAAGGTCGCTCTTTGACCTTCTTGATGGATTGGCTTGTGACCTCGAGGGGCTAGGCGTTTAAGCTGGATGTCAAATAAGACCTAAGGGGAGCTTACGATGATTTCACATTTTCAATGGAAGCCTTTATATAAAAGCAGCAAAATTCCCGGTTGGAGCTTTTCTTTTTACTTCCAAGGAACAAAGTATCATGGCATTTACAATAAGGATGGAAGCATTGATTGGCAAGGCAACCACCCGGATTTAAAAATCATTAATGACATTACCAAACAAATTCATGAATTGATGCTCTTCCATGTTTACGAATAAGGAATCTTTTTTCACCTCCTTCACATACTAAACACAAAAAGGAGGTTTTTTTATGGCTAAAAAAGGAAAAGAGCGTGAAGACCTTCAATATGAAGGGAAAGACGAAGTATTCATGGACGTGGATCGCTTCATCAACGAAGGAATGGCAGGGGGTACCGTCTACCGTTACCATGATAAAACAAATATCGAGGAAGCACGCGAATTTGAGAAAGAAGAGCCACCGAATGTAATTGAATAACAAGTTAGCGACTTAGTCTCCTTCTGTTATAATAGAAGGAGACTTTTTTACGGTTATTTGATTGAATTAAAGGAGCATTTTACATGATTGAAAATTTGATGAAGCATTATAAGGATGCTTTTATAACAGGAGAATCACCATATAAAACAGATTTATATTCATGGTTTTTGACAGATACTGGAACCTTTTTTGGGATTAAAAAGGAACGTCTTTCTACAAAAGAGACCTCCCTTTTATCTTCCCTATTCACACCATATGGCACGCATGTCAATGATATGAACGATACACAGGCATTTTGGTATAACCTCTTGTTTTTACAACAAGGGACCCTATCACCTGATCAATTTTCTTTTTCGCAGTGTCGTTTCATTCAATTTTATGCTGACCAACCGATTACCGACCATGTTGAATTCCAGGAGGCCATTCAGGCACTTTTACCAAGAGATACTATCTTTCTTTGGGAAAATGATTCAAGCGGTGTTCTAATAGAAACAAGAAACGAGGAAATAATTGAGGATGTCTTTTATGATGAAATCACCGTGACATTAACAAGTGATTTTTACACAGACATGCGTTTGTTTATTGGACAAACCCATCCCCTTTCTGACAATCTTGGATCTCTTTTTCATACTGAAAAAGAATGGTTTCAAAAGGGTATCCTCTTTTTACACAAACAAAAGGTTTATCGATTACATGATATTCTGCCATTTTTATTACTTGAAGGAATGGATGAAGATTTTCGGAACCAACTGAAAAATGTAATTCCGGAAGAACTTCAAACTGATCATGAGTTACTAGAAACGATAAAGGTTTTCTTTGAAAGTGATTTGAATGTTTCAAATGCAGCGAAGCGATTGTATATGCACCGAAATAGCCTGCAGTACCGAATCGAGAAATTCATTGAAAAGACGGGAATTGATATTAAGCATTTCCACGGTGCGGTAACAACCTATTTAGCCATTCTAGACCTTGAGCATTTTTAGAATTGGTAGACATGCACGAAAACCCTTTCAACGTTTTGTGCAATTTACACATTTACGCATTTTTCTCTTTAAAGTAAACTTTAGCTATAGAAAACGTTTACACTAGGAGGAGAAAAAATGGCTGAATTAGTTTTAGATCACATTTACAAAGTATACGACAATAAAGTAACTGCAGTAGAAGATTTTAACCTTCATATTAAAGATAAAGAATTCATCGTATTCGTAGGTCCATCTGGTTGTGGTAAGTCAACTACATTACGTATGATTGCTGGATTAGAAGAAATTTCTCAAGGGGATTTCTACATTGATGAAAAACGCGTAAATGATGTTGCTCCAAAAGATCGTGACATCGCGATGGTATTCCAAAACTATGCACTATACCCACATATGAGTGTTTATGATAACATGGCATTCGGATTAAAGCTTCGTAAATTCCCGAAAGATGAAATTGATCGTCGTGTGAAAGAAGCTGCAAAAATTCTTGGTCTAGAAGAATATTTAACTCGTAAGCCGAAAGCATTATCAGGTGGTCAACGTCAGCGTGTTGCATTAGGACGTGCAATCGTTCGTGATGCAAAGGTATTCTTAATGGACGAACCTTTATCAAACCTTGATGCAAAGCTTCGTGTACAAATGCGTGCAGAAATTTCTAAGCTTCACCAACGCCTACAAACAACTACTATTTACGTAACGCATGACCAAACAGAAGCGATGACAATGGCTACACGTCTTGTTGTTATGAAAGATGGCATTATCCAACAGGTTGGTGCACCAAAAGACGTTTATGACAATCCGGAAAACGTATTCGTTGCTGGTTTCATCGGATCTCCAGCGATGAACTTCTTCCCTGGTACATTACAGGATGGTACATTCACAATTGGTGATGTAAAAGTCGCTGTTCCAGAAGGAAAAATGAAGGTTCTTCGCGAACAAGGCTATGTAAACAAAGAAGTTATCCTTGGTATTCGTCCAGAGGATATTCATGACGAGCCTGTATTCATTGAATCTGCTCAAGGTTCTAAAATCAATGCACAGATTGAAGTATCTGAATTAACTGGTGCTGAAACAATGCTATATTCACAGCTTGCTGGTACTGACTTTGTTGCACGTGTTGACTCACGTACTCAAGCAAAACCAGGTGAAACAGTCGAACTTGCATTTGACATGAACAAATGCCATTTCTTTGACGCAGAAACTGAAAAGAGAATCCGTTAATCATAAAAGAAAAAAGTCGCCCGCTTTTTGGGCGACTTTTTTTGTTGGGACCAGAGGGACGGTTCTTGTGGTTCCAAAAGGAGCCACAAGAACCGTCTCCGTGCCCCCTGGGACCCGTGGCTCCCCTGGCTCCGTCCTTATTCTTTGATTAATTTTATTTCTTGGTTGTGGCAGTTTGTACAATAGAATAGATGGGCACATTTATTGTTTTGGAAGGTTGTTTGGATGCCATCTATTTTTTTCATGTCATCAATTTGCATATATGCACTATAGTCATCAAAATAATCAATAATACGTCCTGAATCCTCTAAAGACTTCCCACATTGTGCACATGAGAAACTTGCTTTGTTAAGGCCATTACATAATGGACAAATCGGCATGATCTTTTCTCCTACTCATTTTCATATTTAGTTATCACTAGTTTTTCGATGAAACAAAGCTGTTATGCTTTCTTTTCTGTAGGAATTAATTGGCAAGGTTATTTTCGAATATAATCTTTTCTTCGTCACATAATACTTAGTACAAACACAGCAACACACAACTCACCAAGCAACATAAACAGGTTAAATACACACGGGTTAGCCTAGAGGCTAAGGAAACCCTTATATCTGGTGCAATTCCAGAGTGACCCACCAAAAAAAGTCAGTTTAAGGAGATGAAGGAAAATGGCAAACAACAACAGCAGTAACCAATTATTAGTACCAGGTGCAGAACAAGCTATCGACCAAATGAAGTATGAAATTGCTCAAGAATTTGGTGTTAACTTAGGTGCTGACACTACATCTCGCGCAAACGGATCAGTTGGTGGAGAAATTACAAAGCGTTTAGTATCTTTTGCTCAACAATCTATGGGTGGAAGAGCTTAATAACAATTAAATATTAATGGCTAGAGAGACACCCTTAAAGGGTGTCTCTTGTTTTTCTCATTCTTCCCAACTTTTGACTTGATTTATTACAGAATATTATTGGAATACTAAGTTAGATCATACTATTATAGGAGGGATTGCTTTGAAGGATAAACTACAAAACAGCACAGAGGAATTAGCTGCAAGACATTACCAGCCTGGAGATTACGAAAAGGACGATCAATTATCCTCAGGACTTGCTACAACCCATGAACAAGTAAGTGATTCTTATATGGAAGGCGAAATTGCAGCCCCTTTTAATAATAATACGAAAACAAAAAATGTAGAATCTTCAAATGAAGGTTACCAGGATTACTATTCGTAAGATATGAATTCCCTTTTAGGAGAGATTCGAATTGAGTGAAGTACAGCAATTTATTCGGGGTATAACAACGAAGGCAAAAGATACATTATCGAATACATCCCAAATTGTAAAAGAAAAAATTAATATCGTTTTGCAGAAGCCTATGGCAACGATAGATGACCTTGCCCAGTATATTTCAACCCACCCAGATACGAGTTTCGATACAAAAGAATTCCTTGGTTTTCAGTATCATTTTTACCACCTTAAAGTATCGGAATTAATCTTTTATCTCGAAACAAAGGGTGATCATGGTGACTACATTCTAGACCTGTCTGTGTGTTCACCTGAAGGTACCCTTTTTGAATACCATTCTTTCGAAAAGAAATATGGAGCCGATGAAAAAGTCCCTATCCCCGCAGCTTTGGCCAGCATCATCCAGTAAATCCAAAGGGACGGTTCCATTGGTTTTCCATTTTTTTGAAAACCATGAGAACCGTCCCTCTGGATCCTTATTATTCAATTTCTAATATTTGTTGGTTTACTTCTACATTTACTTTTCTGATTCGGCGGTTTTCCACTTCCGTGACAGTTAAGCTGAGATGTAAGTAATCAAAGGTGTCTCCGGTTACTGGAATTTTCTCAAACGATTCAAAAATCCAACCCCCAACAGAATGATGTGAGCTTTCCGGTTCTTCAATTCCAATGATTTCAGCAAAATCGTCAAGTGGCATATCGGCATTTATTTCATATGTATTTTCATCTAATTGTGTAATATATTTGATCTTTTCATCATGTTCATCCCAAATCTCACCGACAATTTCCTCGATAATATCCTCTAATGTAATTAAACCTGAAGTTCCGCCAAATTCATCAACTACGATTGCCAAATGTGTTTTGCTTTTTTGAAGTTCTGGCAGTAAGGTTGATATTTTCATCGACTCCACTACAAAAAATGGTTTGCGGATTATTGAACGAACATTTATTTTCTTTTGTTGAACGAGAAGACTTAAAAATTCACGTTCAGATAAAATGCCAATGATATTGTCGGTATTGTCTTCATACACTGGCACACGTGAGTAACGTTCCTCTAAGAACATATCTCGTATTTTTTCTATAGGATCATTCACCTCAACAGCAACCATATCAATGCGTGGAGTTAAAATTTCCCCCACTAATATATCGTTGAAATCAAGGGAACGGTGTACTAATTCTTTTTCTTTATTATCAATAACTCCTTCTTCTTCACTCAAATCAACCATTACTTTGATTTCTTCCTCGGTAAAGGATGGAGTATCATTATTACTGTTAATAAGCTTGGCTGCTAATGCTTTTAGTAATCCAAATAGGTAGGTAACTGGTGTGAGTATTTTCATTAATATATATAATACTCCAGAGACCCGTAATGAGAAATTTTCCGCATTTTCTTTTGCGAATGATTTCGGAAGGACCTCTCCAAATACTAAAATGAGTAACGTCATGACAAACGTACTAACGACAAGTCCAGTATTTCCTCCAAGAAGATCTGAAGCCAGCTTTGATGCGATAGATGCTGCAGCAATATTTACAATATTGTTTCCAACAAGAATAGCCGAAAGGGCGTTATCAAAATGCTCCGTAATATAAAATGCCTTCTTACTTCCACGTCGTTTTTCATCCACATAATTTTTCAGCCGAATTCGATTAACACTTGAATAGGCTGTTTCACTAGCAGAAAAAAACGCTGATAACAATATTAATACGACTAACAAAAAGATGGTACTCAGTGGCAAATCGTCCACGAAAATTTCACACTCCTAAATTGTAATTGACTTTATTTTTGTTTATGATGAAAACAATAAGGATAAAGTCAAATTCTTAAACATAACGATTATTTTTATAATAGCAAACATTCTCTTATATGGGAATGATTATCTATTGGATGTGATTTAAATCACACTACATTATTTTTAGTATTGATATAGTACTTATAAGAAAAATGAAGCGGCGGTGATATGATGGACTTTAAACTTAATACCTTATATGAAGAAATCGGTGGAGCAGATGCCATTCAAAATTTAGTAAACACATTTTATCCAAAAGTATATGCCGATCCTGATTTAGCTCCTCTGTTCGAAGGAGATATAGAAGAAATTAAAAGAAAACAATATATGTTCTTAACGCAATTTACAGGAGGCCCGACATTATACAGTAATGAATTCGGACCACCGGCAATGCGCTATCGTCATATGCCTTTTGAGGTTACACCCACACGTGCCAGAGCTTGGCTACGTTGTATGAAAGAAGCTTTCGAGGAAACGGATTTAACCGGTGATGCAGCCGAAGCCTTTTATGCTCGTTTACAACAAGTAGCAGGAATCATGGTTAATACCCCTGATTAAAGGGGCGGAAAAAAAACAAGACAAAAAAACCCACGAAAACTTCGTGGATTTTTTTATGATTCAATAATAATGGTTCCAATAAAAAATAGTAATACTAACGCTGCCGCAATATTAAATGTTATTGATAATTCGTCCAAAGTTACTCCCCCATTATCTATTTTATGGTTTTAGAGTATCATCAAATGTGGAAAAATTAGGTGCGTTTTTAAGGCAGTTTTTTGTCAAAGAGATGAACTTTTTGTGAATCGAAATTCCCCCTGTTTTATAATCATCCTAAATACCGATGATACAGACTCTTTGCTTCAGACAGGTCTTTTGTTCCATGAATGAGAACACGACCGTCCTTGAAAACAACCATTCTATGTGTACCTTGTGTAAACGATAGTAAGAATGGGTTTGTTTCGACCTTGCCACCTTGAGCAGTTAAACGTTCTGCAAGAGAATCTAAATCTCTTTCCATTCGCTTACTTGGTCGTATTTGAACGGAGTCCCTTCCACATAAAACAGCTGATTTTGTCTGATTCTCATAGGATAAAAATGGATAGGTTGGATTTGTTCCACAAGAAAGACAGCCCTCTTTTTTTACACGATCAACTTTTATCTCAGTATGTTGATTTTTCCATAAATCAAATGAAACTAATTTATTTCGTAGCGCATCGAAATCTTCAACCAATATTTTAAGTGCTTCCGTTACCTGGTAGGCCACCACCATTTGAACAGCTGGGCTAATAATTCCAACCGTATCACATGTCAGTCCCCCCATTGGTATGGTTTCTAGGAGACAATGGAGACAAGGTGTCTTTCCTGGCAAGATGACATAACTAATCCCATAGCTCCCAACACATGCCCCATAAATCCATGGGATGTTATATTTTTGTGATGCATCATTTAAAAGCATTCTTATGTCAAAATTGTCGGTTGCATCGATGATTAAATCAACATTATCAATAATATTTTCAATTTCTTGAATGGAAACATCAATGACATGAGCCTGAATATCAACCTCGGAATTGATTTTTTCCAAACGTTGTTTTGCCGCTACCGCTTTTGGTAAACGATCGGCTGCATCTTCTTCACTATATAATTGCTGTCTTTGTAAATTCGTCCATTCTACATAGTCACGGTCCACAATTGTCAGCCTTCCGATTCCAGCCCGAACAAGTCCCTCAGCACTTCCAGTACCTAACGCACCCGCACCGATTATCAGAACGTGTTTGCTTCTTATCTTCTTTTGTCCTTCCAATCCAATTGGAGTAAATAACTCTTGCCGTGAGTATCGTTCGTTCACCTCAAATTCCTTCCTTCCAATGTAGTTCTGTTGCTATAGTACCATAGGAAAGACTTGTAAATAAAAGAAAAAGCCAGAATAGAAAGTCTATCCTAGCTAAAAAGTGATTATTCAACATATACAGCCGTACCATACGCAATAATCTCGGATGCATTTTGCATAACGGCTGAGGTTTGTAGACGCATTCCGATAACAGCATTTGCTCCTTTTGCCTTCGCATCATCTACCATTCGACCAATTGCTTTTTGACGTGCTTCTTCTAGCATTTCCGTGTAATCGGAAATTTCTCCACCAACAATTGTTTTCAACCCTGCCATAATATCTTTACCGATATGCTTTGACTGAACCGTACCCCCTCTAACAAATCCCTTTAGTTCTTTCACTTCTTTTCCTGGTACAAAATCAGTAGTCACGATAATCATTCTCGTCATCCTCCTCTTTCTCACGTTTTCGTTCCCATACTAATAAAGCAAATAATAAAACAATGGCAACTATATAAAATGCATAAAACGTCAGTGCCTTTGAAATATCAATAAACAAAAATACAATTCCTACGATTTGTCCTATAACGGCTATCAACAATACAATATATTTCGCTATATTCCCCATCATTCCCTACCTGCTTTGTGTCGATAAATTTTTCTTGCAAAAATAAGATAAAAAACGATTGGCATGGGAGATTGAATTAGTCCCCAAATTCCCCAAAACCAATAATTATGCCCCCGCTTCCTTGCGTCTAAAAACAACCAAAAACTTTGAATGAGTAAAATAATGACGATTAATATCCAAATTTTGATATCAAGCGTGTTCATGTACGCATCACCCGTTTTCGATAACGATAGAAGCTATAAACCGGGAAGCTAATTGTTGCGATACCTTGAATGAGAATATACGCAAGTGGCAATTGGAAAAATGCTGTGATTAATGCTGTCATCATGAATAATGCGACTAATATAAAGGCGATTAGATCTCGTCTGAATTTTTTCTTTTGTTTCTGTTGTTCGGCTGCAACTATTTGTTCGAATACTTGTAAATCAGGAGTGAAAACCGAATAATGCTGATCTATTTTAGTAAGTGCTTCATTGATTTCCTGAATCGTTTCTACGTCTTCTTCATGTCGTGGTTCGTTCTTTAGTAGGACTAGCTTGTTTTTCTTCATTGGGTCTCAGCTCCTTTCTTACTGTTTGAATTCCGTTATGTATTCTTGATTTAACAGTTCCGATGGCAATATGAAGCATATCCGCTATTTCTTCATACGAATACCCATAGTAATGTTTGAGAATAATTGGAATTCGAATTTCATCAGAAAGCCTACCTAGTGCGTTAAGAACATCATTCCAATCTTCTGACTGGTTATCAAATTGCCACTTCATTTTGCGCAAGGCTTGTTCCTGTTGCTGATAGTTATGCTCGCGTTTCTTTTTTCGCAGATCGTCAATGTATAAGTTCGTCGCAATTGTGATGAGCCATGAGGAGAATTTTGCTTTACCGTTATACATTTTGATTTTTTCCATACTTTTCATCATTGCTTCCTGTGCCAGGTCTTCGGCAATATCAGGCTTCATTGTAACTTTTATTAAATATTTTACTAAAAAAGGATAATGCTCCTTAAAAAGCATTGCAAACGCGAGTGAGTCACCACGCTTTGCACTGCGAATTAGTTCCTTTTCATCCATGCATTGAATTCTCCCCCATGAAGATTTGGTTATCTTTATTTATCGTTAATAATACGAATGAGGTTGGTAAAAAGTTCACTTCATCAAAAATTTTTTTTGTTTTTTACTAGTTTAACCAATAAAAGAAGCCAGAACCGTAACTAGGTTTGGCTTCTCCTTACTCAATTATTCGTTATCTGTTGGTGCCGTTTTTCTTGATTGAGCTAATTCATCTGTTAAATTGTCGATGCTGTTTCTGACATTCCCTTTTCCTGACAGATTTTCGATGATTTCTTTTACATCGATACCAGAGGATGCCTTCAACGATTCCTGTAGGGTAGACATTAAGTTTGTGGCATAGCCGGTTACCTTGTTGGCACCGCTATTCTCGCCATTGCTACCAGTATCGACAACAGTAATTTTATCAATATTGGATAGTGGTGCAGCCACTTCTTTCGCATATTGTGGAAGCATTTTAATAACCATATCGAGGATGGCCGCTTTTCCATACTGTTCGAATGCTTCTGCGATTTTTTGTTTTGCTTCCGCTTCGGCAAGACCTTTTAGGCGGATAATATCAGCTTCAGATTCCCCTTGTGCACGCTGGGCTTCTGCCTTTGCAAGACCATCGATGCGGATCTTCTCAGCTTCTGCTTTGGCCATTGCTTCGATTCGATACTTATTTGCATCCGCTTCAGCTAATTGCTTCGCTTTTTCTGCCTCAGCCGCTTGAACAACTGAGTAACGGTCAGCATCCGCCTTCTTCTTAACCTCTGAATCATATTGCTTTTCACGACGTAAAATTTCTTTTTCTTCGAGCTCGATTTGCTTCTGTCTTTCAATGATCTGAATTTGCATTTGCTGCTCTGTAACTTCTTGTTTGGCTCTCGCTTCTTCTAGGTGATAGGCTTGGTCAGCACGCGCTTTTGCAATGTCTTGTTCTCTACGGAATTCAGCAATTTTCAACTGATTGATTTTTTCTGCTTCCGCAACCTCTGTAGCACGCTCTAGCTCAGACTTCTGCGCTTCTTTCTCAGCTTCAGCACGTTTAATTCTTGTTTCTTTTTCAGCCTCTGCCGTTGCAATATCAGCATCGCGCTTTACTTGAGCAATTCTTGGTTTACCTAAAGAATCGAGGTACCCATTCTTATCTCGTACATCCTTGATTGTAAATGACACAATCATTAGACCCATTTTTGCTAAATCCTGTGATGCTACCCTCTGCACTTCTTGTGAGAACTTATCACGATTTTTATAGATTTCTTCAACAGTCATTGAACCAAGGATTGAACGTAGATGACCCTCTAATACTTCTCTTGCTTCATTTTCTCTGTCTTCTTTACGTTTTCCTAAAAATTGTTCAGCTGCTGTAGCAATTTCTGATATAGAACCGCCGATTTTAATAATTGCCGTACCATCTGCCATAACAGGTACACCTTGCTCTGTATATACTTCAGGTGTTTGAACATCTAGTTTACTCGATAGGAGACTTAACGGTTCAGCTTGTTGGAAGACCGGAAGTACGAACGTACCGCCACCACGAACAATTTTAATGCGGTTTCCTGCCTCATCCACATGAACATTTTTCCCACCTAAGTAACTCCCTGTTACAATTAGGGCTTCATCAGGACCAGCTGTTTTGTACTTTGAAACAAATACTCCAATAAGTGCAAGTAGTAAAAATGCGACAACTCCAATGACAATCCAAATTCCTGTTGTCATAGTTCATTTCCCCCTTTTATCTTCATATTTTGGTACGGCAAGACATATACAACGCCTTCCTTAATATCTATAATAAGAACCTTTTCATCATATGGGATAGGTTCATTATTAAAGCTTTTTGCGGATTTAGCAATGGTACCACTGATTCCTTCAATGACTACTTCACCAAAACCATCAATTGGGATGGAGGTGATGACCTTGCCAATTCGTCCTTTCAAATCCTCTTCCCTGTAGACCATCGATTCTTCTGCAGAAGACAATGGGATCAATACGAAAATATTCAATAATGTGACTAAAATAAGTGCTAATACGAGTGAAATAACAAAAATTAAGAAACTATGAAAGGAAAGCAGTTTTTCAAAGATGTAACCTGATGCGCTTAAAAATGTGAGGAATGAAAAAATGAGTGTTGGGCTCAAAAAACTGTCTGGAAAGATCCCCTCTAGAAAGTCACCAAATAGAATAAAAAGTAGGGTACCGATTCCACTTATGATTAAGCCAATAAGATAAATGGTTTGAATATCATACCCAAATAGTTCCATAGCTTCACCTCCAAAATTTACAAATACTTTTGTAATTTTCTTTACATTCTCATTTACGAATCACGTTTATAAAAGGTTTCATTTTTTTATGAATTTTTTTCAAACCTTTGTAAAAATTTGTCGCATACAAATTATTCCTAATCTTACAATACTCTACAAAAGGTCCTAAATACATATTTTTTTATAGGATTTTCATAAAAAAAAAGCAAGCCCCCTAGGGAACTTGCTTGGATTTTTAATCTTTGTCTTTCTTTTTTTCATCCTTTTTCCGTTTCTTCTCTTCTTTTTTCCTCTTCTTCTCTTCATCCTTCTTCTTCTTTTTTTCCTCTTTCCACTGATCGTTTTTGTTTTCCTGCCCCTTGTTTTCCTTCCACTCGCTCTCCTTCTTCTTAACAGGAGGCTGGTAGGCTGGCAGATTGAAAGAGCTTGGTGGTACATTACTTAATGACTGCTGGATGATTTCTCTAAATATCGTGGCTGCCGTAGCACTTGAATTGGTTAAATAATGATTCTTATCGGTCTTGTCATATCCAAGCCAGACTGCACCAACGAGCTCTGGTGTATATCCGACCATCCAAATGTCCTTCACGCCATTAATACCTTCGAAAGGTACCTGGGTAGAACCAGTCTTTCCTGCCACTTCTCTTCCTTCAATGTTAGCATGACGACCAGACCCGCTTTCAACTACACCCTTCAACATAAATGTCATTCGCTTGGCAACTTCTGGGGTAGTAATTTGTACAGGTTCTCCTTTCCACTCGGCAATGATTTCACCATTGGCATCGACAATTTTCGAAATGGCATGTGCCTCCGTCTTTTTTCCTTCACTTGGAAAGGTTGTAAAGGCTTCGGCCATGTGAAGGGGAGCGACCCCTTCATGAAGTCCACCAAGAGCCAAACTTAAATTTTGATCATTTTCGGTAATCGGAAGTCCAAACTCCTTTACAGAATCAATACCCGTTTTTAGTCCAATTTTATTTAAAAGCCATACCGCTGGAACATTATCTGAGTCCCTTACCGCATCGTACATGGTCACGCTGCCTTTAAATTTACCGGAAACATTTGATGGTTGATAACCGTTGAAACTCATCGGTTTATCCGGTAATACATCATAAATGCTGTAGCCATGTTCGAGCGCTGGCGTATATACGGCAAGTGGTTTTATCGTCGAACCTGGCTGCCTTCTTAATTGGGTCGCATGATTGAAACCTCGAAACACATGCTCACCGCGCCCACCCACTAATGCGCTGATACCGCCAGTCTTCGGATCTACCAATATAGCTCCACTTTGAAGTAATTGGTCTTCAGGACTAGCAGGAAATAAGCTGTCATTTTTATAGACATTTTCTATGGATGTCTGCATGTGAGGATCAAGCTCGGTATAAATCTCTAAGCCCCCTGACATGACTTCATTTTGGGTGAGACCATATTTTTCAATCGCTTCATCGATAATATGATCAATATAATATGGATACTTTCCCTCATATGGATCAAGCTGGCGTCCCTTAAACACCATCTCTTGCGCTTTCGCTTCGTTGACTTGATTAGAGGTAAGGTATCCCTGCTCCTCCATTAATGAAAGGACAAGATCTCTTCTGTCTAAAGATTTTTCTTGATCAATTAACGGATTCATCTTAGAAGGAGATTTGATTAAACCTGCAAGAATCGCTCCTTCACTCACCGTTAAGTCCTTAGCCTCTTTGCCAAAATAGGTTCTTGCTGCGTTTTTAATTCCCCATGCCCCTTCACCAAAATAAATTTGATTCAAATACATTTCCATGATTTTCTCTTTTGAAAATGTACGTTCAATTTTTTGAGCAAGGAAGAATTCTTCTATTTTTCGCTTTAATGATTGTTCATGAGTTAGAAATACATTCTTCGTTAATTGCTGGGTAATCGTACTCCCACCTTCGACGATCTCACCCGCTTTTAAATTCCGAAAAAGTGCTCGAAATATCCCGACATAATCGACACCAGGATGTTTGTAAAATCTACGGTCTTCGGTGGCGATAACAGCATGAATCACATGTGGTGGAATGGTTTCATATCTAACACCTTCAATTTTAGGTCCGGGGACCTTACTTGCGATCTCGCCATTTTTGTCATAAATAATGGTCGGTTCCGGTAATGGATTATTTAAAGCACTAACATCCCGAGAATTGATATACATGTTAAGTCCAATAGCAACGAAAAGAATAAAAAGGAGCCCTACAAGTAGGGTGATTTTTACTCTTCCCACCTCAGACAACGTCTTGATGAAATTTTTTCCCATTCAAATGCCCTCCAGATGTGCAATTACAAAAATATCGCAAAAATAGCGCTACATATATTAATACGAACAGGAAAAAATTTTATGAGCATACAAACGGAATATATTTCACCGATGTTGTACGGCAAGAACTTTGTCGAATTAGTTTTTTAAGAATTCATTGATTCGATTTTTTAATTCGGTTCTGTCATAGGTGCGGTATAGATTACTTGCAAGACGAATTGGGTCACCGAAGAAAAAGCGCTCGTAAAGGGTTTGTCTAGAACCGAATGCACTGATGCAAAGATCCCATGCAAGTCTAAAAAGTTTTACTCGATCATATGCATTCGCGTTAGCAGCCTGCAAATATTGGTCAAGATCAGCTCTTCTCTCACTTGCAAAGTCTTTTTCAGTTGGAATGGAAACTAGGCCACTTGCACCTAATAGCTGTAAAATCTCAGTAAAACGCGGGTATAGACGAGGGTATAAATTAATTGCACTGTATAGAGGGTTAATTGCAGGGGCCATTGTACCCCATTTATCCATTTTCGCTTGAATTTCCGATGTTAACAATAATGCTTTCATCGTCTCTAGCCCAATGATAATTTCACTGATTTTTTCTTGAACGTGCTGATATCCACCAATGTCAATTGTATCAACCAAAGCTTGAGCGACGCCTAGCAGGCTTTCCGTTTTTACAACCTGTCTAGAAATTACCTGATGTAGGACTAAGGGAAAAAAGCTTGTTTCCGCATACATTTTATTGGCACAATCAATACATCCATTCATAAAGATCCGTTCGCGGGGAACATGAACATGATTGAAAACAATGATTGTATCCATTTCCTCAAACCTTGAGCTAAGTGGATGATCAAAGGTTGACTCTCGATAGGAAAATGATTCTCTGCAAAGAAAAGTCAATCCCTCTGTGTTACTCGGTATCGAAAAAGCAAAAGCATAGTCCTCATTAAATAAATGACCACCTGATGGAAAGACGATTAATTCATCTGTAATGCCACCTTGTGTTGCTAGCAATCTTGCACCATGTATAACAATCCCATCTTCTTTTTTATCTATAACCTTGGCAGCTATAATATTATCATCGTCATCTGTATGGTAAAGAGAACGGTTTGTTTGTGGATTTATAAAAGTGTGAGTAAATGAATAATCCTTCTCACACGCTTCCTCATAAAACCTGCGGAGATTTTTCACAAACTCCGGATTATTAGAAGAAAATAAATCTGCTGCTGCACTAATCGCCATTAAGGTCGTATTCATATAATCAGGGGAACGTCCCATCATTCCAAGTGTGCTTTTTGCCCACGTTTGAATCATCAGACGTCTTTTTTCTAAATCTTCTTTCGTCTTTGGTTCTAAATAGGAAGTACCAATTTGATTACCTGTTTTAGAAGAGGTAAAAGTCATGATGTCTTGGATTGATGGATCACATTGCAGGTCATAGAGATTTGCCTGACTCTCCATTACTCCACGAAAAGCAGGATGTTCAGAAATATTCCCCTTCACCTTCTCCCCCTCAATCCATATATCAGACTGAAGTTGATTAATTCTATTAATATACTCTTTACCAGATATCGCCATATTTTCCAACACCTCCACAGGTTACTAACCTAAAATATGCTCAGTCCTATCGTCATGTGAGACCATTTTTAATCAGCAAACTGTGGAATTTTGGGGCGTCGGATAAGTATCTAGTAGTAATGGCTAAGTGCACCGTATTGAGGTACAGCGGATTAGCGAACGTATTCTAAGATGTCTGTGTACATTCGAGAATGGTAGTACATACCAAATTGTAAACCACGTTCAATCATTTGCTTTTGGTCTCCTTCATAGCTTAAAGCAACGACTTCATAAATTTCGTTCGCATGCTGAACATCAAGCACTTCATGGTCAGTAAAATGAATAAGCGATTTGTTTTCACTTCCATAATTACTTTTTGCAAATTGACCAACCAATGGAGACACTCTAGCAACAATTTCTTCAATCACACCCAGTGCCGCAAGTCCCTCTAAATAGTGGTAATGAAGACATAAGTCAGTCAATCCACGATTATAGGCAATGACCGGGATGCTTGGTTCGCTTTCCATTATTTCTTCCTCTGAAACACCAATCCCTTCTAAAAATTCCTTATACGTCTCGCTATGCACATATTTTTCATTCATTTTTCCATGCTCTTCAAACAAGTTTTCAACTAGCGGCATTCTCATCCGGTAATCTGACATATTTGTTAAAATTGCGGATAAAAAACGTGGAAAGTAAAGAACAACGTGATAGATTTGAAGTGCAATTTCCTTTCGTTGTTCTTCAGAGAATTCCCCGTTGTTTAAAGCCACAAACAACGGATGCTCTTCAATTTTCTTTTCTTGAAACATACGATCTGTCACTTTCTTTAACTCTACAAATTTCTCCATGATCAATTCCCCCTAAATAAGTGTTAATTCATGAAAATCCATTGAAAGGTTTGCTGGAATATCTCCATACGCAAACGTTGTTGATGAAAGTTTTATATAAAATGGATTGTTTCTAAAATATTGAGCTTCCTCAGCCGATACTCCAAAAAACAAATAGCTGAACTTTTGTTTAAACTTTTTTTGAATATAAGAGATAAATTCCTTTTGATAGTCTTGTCGCTTTTCCTTCGCAGCGAAAAAGGCTATATACCCATGTCGAAATGCCTCATCTTGATCTGGTAAGGGTGGACAATTGGCGATTCTACAAAACAAATTCACGATTCTGAACGAAAAAGGAAGATTCCTGGACAATCTGAGCTTTCTTGCATCGGATTGGTCCACGAGCTTGCAAATAGCTAGGCACTCCTTGTTATCATCTTTTAGCACTAAAAACACTCCGTTTTCTCTTAAAAACATTTGTTTTCCACACGGAGCAAACGGCTGTATCCTTGCCAATTTTTTATAAATCCCCCATGCTTCTTCCCCGTTAATTTCGCTTATATGTAGACGGCCATTTGGATATTTCAGAAACATCGGTACGCCAATATGAATGGTTCTACCCATTTCAACTCCACCTGGAAGGAGGCCATTTCCTTTTGTCATTGATCCTTTATTTGTGTTGCTATCAAGAACAGTAGAGAACATCCATTTCACGGTTCCTTCGTTTCGATAATAGGACAATAAATATTCAGCTAAACGATAAAAAGCAAAGGTTCGGTGATAGTCTGGATGAATTCTAAGGTCATTGATGTAATACACTTTTTGACACCTTTGATTGAGTACCCGCTTTTGCTCACTAACCGCAACACAACCGATTAACTCTTGTTCCCGAAACAACCCGAAGTGCCTTGTCGCTCCAAATTCCTCTGATAAGCTGAAAAAGTAAGGAGACCTGTCAACATAGAAAAGATCGCTTCCCGTATTTGTCTCTTTCGATAATTGTAGTAATTGATGGTGATGGGAATCATCTAACTCCCTAAATTCATAGGTCATACACAGTACCCCACTGTTATTTTTTGATATAGCATCGAACGTTCTAATTCTTCACAACGCTTTGACAGTTCCTCATCACAAATAAATTGCTTCATAAAATCTTCAGGCAATTGACTCGTACTGAGCATATTTCGGTACATTACGATTGCTTTATCTGATTTCGCCTGTAAAATTCCATTGCAAATCAGTTCCCTTCCCTTTACATCCGCCCAATCAAATACATTGGACAAATAAAATGTATCAATCGATTGCTCCTTACGTAAAATCTCTTGAATACTTACAGGATGAATGGAAAGTTTATCAATATTTCTATTTGTAGCTTCATAACCATCTTCAGTTAAATAAAACGGCACTCCCTCGTCTTCCTCATACAAATAGGAAGAAAACAAAATCTGAGATAAAAAGTAATTAGTGTGAATGGGCTTCGTTTTCACTTCTTTTTCAAACTGAGTCAGAAAGAATTCAGCAAAATCATGTTCACTTGCATTGGCAAACATAAAGCTCGGAAAGAATTGGATGTGTGTTGTTTTACTTAATAATATTTTCGCAGCAGTTCGCCATTCAGATGTAGTCAAGTATGTTTCGAAAAACTCTTGTTGTTCCACTAGATTTTTTGCTGAGAATAACTCATTCCAAACGGATTCATCATAGATATTCCGACAAATATTTTCCCCTATGAATCTATAAAAGCGTTCATTTACACCACAATGATTGATTCCTTTTTCAATTTCTTGAGATTGCTGCTGCCAATATTCTCTCGCATAAGCAGGTAAATCCTTCTCTATTGCTTCATACATTTGAACACGGTTTTGACATGAGGTTTCTCCAATAAAAGCTAGAAACTCCTTCAACGAAAAATTGTGTATGGCAGCTTTTTTGAGCTCAATTAACGCGCACTGGGCTGGATTTATATCGACACAGAGAACTTGATGAACCGAATCATTTAGGATGGAAAATGCCGTACATCCTCCTGACCCAATCACTAGTATTTTCCTCGGTTTTGCTATTTTTGAAATCTCTCTTTCTACTACACTATCCTCTCGAATTTGCGAAAAATAGAGTTTAGACATCGCTCGTAATCCCTCCTTCAAATAAAGTTAACATTTCTCTTTTTCCTTCCTTCCAATTGGTCATCCGTTTTATTCCTTGTTCTAGTTGAAGTTTAAAATCTTCACGTTCCTTTGGTTCGGCTGGTACAAAAGAATATAAAACAATATTCATTCCATGTGATAAATCTATTTTTCTAGAATGGAGCCACTTCTCTAGTGTTGAATGTGTAGGCCGATATTGATAAAGTGATTCCTTTGAATGAGTGGTCATCCTTTCAACATCAAGGTTATGAATATGAGAAAGTTTTTTGGCATAAAGTCGAACATTATTCTTGATCTCTTCCGGAACCTGAACATCGTGAAATTTTGGATAAGCATAATCCTCAAACAATGCTTTAAAAAGAAATAACACCTCTGGATTCTCAATTTCAGCAAGGAGGTGAATCTTCCTGTCTTGATTCTCTTCCATTACCACTTGTAGGTAAGTCAAAAATAGGTCCAGAAAACAACTCATTCTCGAAAATAAGGGTCCAAAGTATATAAACTTTTCATCACTCTGTTCAATGTTTTGAACAAATTGAAAGGCAAAAAGTTTCTGATTAAGTCTTAAGCAAATGACTTGATCGTATATCCTAAATCTCGAAAGAAGGTATTCTTCCCCCACTTTACATACCCGCTTCGATAGCGTTATCATTTCTTCTTTCTGTTTTATAAGTAAATCCTTTGTATCGAGCCTTTCCATAATGATTACTTGTGCCACACAACTTCACCAACCAATTCTCAATGTGTAAAATTACACCAATTATATTTAGTGTAATTTTACACCATTTTAGATAAATTTCAAGTATATTTCCTTAATTTTCTATAGATAATAAGATAATCATGTCTATTGTTGTGTCTGTTAAATACATATGTGTTTTTCAGAGAAACACCTAGTACACTTTTATTGTAAATTCGACAAAATAGGATAAAAATATTCTTTGTGTGCATATCAATCTCATATTGGAGGAACAATATCATGTTCGGAAGCAAGAAAAAAGATGTATTCTTTGACGCGCTTACATCCATCTCGGCTAATGTAAAGGAAGCCGCGGACTATTTTGTACAATTTAAAATTAAAAATGTAAGTGATCTTAAAGAGTTTTCGATTGAAATGAAAAATTACGAAAAAAAAGGCGATGATGTCATTCACGGATTAATTACGGAACTCAATAAATCATTCATCACTCCGATTGAGCGTGAGGATATTCTTCAGTTAGCAATGAAAATGGATGATGTGTTAGATGGAATGGAGCAATGTGCTGCTCGTTTTGAGATGTATTCATTTACAGATACGGACGAATATATGACTTCTTATGCTGATTTCATTCATAAAAGCACAATTGAAATTTATCATGCAATCGAACTTCTTTCGAACAAGAAACTATTAGATATGCGTAAACACGCCATTAAAATTAATGATTATGAATCACAATGTGATGAAATCTTACGAGTTTCAATCAAGCAGCTTTTCCAAACGGAAAAAGACCCAATTAAGATTATCCAGGTAAAGGAGATTTATGAGATTCTTGAAGGCATTTCGGACTTCTGTGAAGATGTTGCGGATACGCTAGAAACCATCATTATGAGAAATGCATAAAGGAGAATCTTATTAACATGGATAGCTTACTTTTACTCACAATATTAATTGTTTTCTTTGCATTAGCATTTGATTTTATTAATGGATTTCATGATACAGCTAATGCCATTGCTACAAGTGTATCAACGAAGGCACTTCCACCAAAAATAGCCATTGTAATGGCGGCATCAATGAACTTTATTGGTGCTATTACCTTTACAGGTGTGGCTAAAACCATCACGAAAGATATTGTCGATCCATTTGCCATTGAAAATGGATCAATTGTTATTCTTGCAGCACTTCTTTCTGCAATTGCATGGAATTTAATTACTTGGTATTTCGGAATTCCAAGTAGTTCATCACATGCGCTAATTGGCTCGATTGCAGGTACAGCCATTTCTGCTGCGGGTTTTGGCATTTTAAACTACAGTGGTTTTATAAAAATACTAGAAGCACTCATTTTTTCACCGTTTCTTGCATTAGTAGTAGGTTTTCTAATGATGAACCTGTTTAAGGTCCTTTTTCGAAATTCAAATCTTTATAAAACAAATAAGGGGTTTCGAACCTTTCAAATTTTCACAGCCGCCCTTCAATCCTTTACCCATGGAACAAATGACGCTCAAAAGGCGATGGGGATTATCACGATGGCATTGATTGCGGGGGGATTTACGACCTCAACTGATATTCCGTTATGGGTCAGAATTGCCGCAGCGACGGCAATGGGGATTGGTACATCGATTGGTGGCTGGAAAATAATTAAAACGGTCGGGGGAAAAATTATGAAGATCCGTCCAATCAATGGAGCTGCAGCGGATTTATCTTCTGCCCTGATTATTTTTGGCGCAACGTATATTCATTTACCAGTTAGTACGACCCATGTCATTTCGTCAGCGATTATGGGCGTTGGTTCAGCCCAACGTGTAAAAGGTGTGAAATGGGGAGTAGCTCGAAAAATTGTCCTTACATGGATTATTACACTCCCCATTTCAGCGGCTTTGGCGGCCCTTATTTACCAAATTATTAACATATTTTTTTAAAAGGTGGCTACTGCCACCTTTTTGTATTTGTTATACTTAATTTGTAAGCAAATAATGTTGGGAGGCAATCCTATGGCATATTCACTAAAGAAGAACAGATCCATTTATATTTTTCTAATCCTTGCTCTTTTAGTCCTTGGTTCAAACTACACGATAATGGTCATTCAGCCTTTCGAGCCTGTAACGGATACTTTGATACTCGCATCCCTGTTTGATTTGACTATTGTGTTACCGCTATTTTTTTATTTATTTGTTGTTCGAAGCCGTCTTTCTACCATCACACTTCTCCCGGTTGTGATTGCTGGCTTTTGGTTTGCCTACTTCATTGTCCCCCATCATGATATAGTCATCTTTGAATATGTAAAATATGGAATATTTGCACTTGAAGGTCTCTTTATTGCCATTGAGCTGTTTCTTGCAGCAATTTTATTCCGTAAGATTCCTACATTATATAAAAATTATAAAAGGCAAAAAGAAATCGATTATTATTACCCTACTACAATGCGTATGGCGATGAATAAAACGTTTGGACAGAGAAAATTAATTGATATTCTCGTATATGATTTTTCAATCTTTTATTATGGCTTCTTTTCCTGGAAGAAAAAATGGGAAGCCAGAAAACATATTCATACATTTACGATCCACACCAACTCAGGTTATTTTGGTCTGTTTATCATGCTCGTTCATGCGATGGTAATAGAGGTCATTGGGATTCACTTTTTAATTGCACATTTCTGGAGTCCAACCGCAGCTTGGATATTTACTGCATTAGATTTATATGCGTTGCTTTGGATTATTGCAGATTTTCAGGCTGTTCGTCTTTCACCACTTGTTATCAAAGATCATAAACTACTTGCCCAGGTTGGAATTAGACGTGAAATAGTCGTTGATTTAAGAACCATTAAATCGATACAACCAACGATTACGGGTAAAAAGGAAAGAGCTCGAGAAAAACAAAGCTTTGCGATTACATTACCAAACGTTTTTGAAGAGGATCCACAATTCGAAATCGAATTAACAGAACCGGCTTTAGCCAATCTCCCTTTTGGAATAAAGAAGGAAATGACAAAACTTTATGTAACGGTTGATGACAAAGAGGCATTTTTACAGGTTATTGATCGCTATCTTGAAGAGAATAAACCTAACCATGAATAAGCAACACCTAAACCCGACTCGGCTAAATTTGTCGGGTTTTATTTTTTAACAGGAGACGGATCCTTGAGGCTAGTCTATTCTACTGTTTTTTTAATATACATGTAGAAAGGCTGTCTTTAAGGATGTGAGTAGGATGAAGTCGTTCATTCATCGACGGAAGACCTTGTATCGAGCGTTGATCTTTATTGTTGTGTATCTAAATACATTATTAACATTCGCCATTCTATATATTTTGTTGGACTTACTTGATCTTGGTGCGGTGCATGACCATTACGCATCTGCTTCTCATCAGGAGCAATCACTTGATGTCGTAACTCGCTCGTTGTATTTTAGTGCCATAACGCTTTTATCAGTTGGGTACGGGGATGTAACCCCATTCGGGATTTCGCGGGCTGTCGCAATTGTTGAGGCACTGATAGGGTATTTATTACCTGTAGTTATTGTCATTCAATTTCTTCCACCTTTCCGAAATACAGAAGGGGAAAATTTTCCGTATGATTAAAAATGAGCTAGCCTTTTCAGGTTAGCTCATATTACTTTAGAATGGCTGTTCATCTTGGGCCATTTCGATTAAGTGTCCGGCTTTTTCTATTTTCGTCCTCAAATATTTCCGATTATAATCGGAGACATCTCCCCATATCGGCATTCGCTCAGAAACATTCATTCCGGCATCCTTTAAAGCGTTCATTTTTCTCGGATTATTGGTTATTAATGAAACGGGTTTAGTCCTTAATGTTTTCAATACGCGTATCGCATCATCATAATTTCTTGCATCATCCTTAAACCCCAGTTGAATATTGGCTTCAACTGTATCCAAGCCATTCTCCTGCAAGATATAGGCCATCGCCTTACTAAATAATCCAATCCCACGCCCCTCATGATTAGCTAGGTAAAACAAAGCCCCTGCCCCGTGATCAGCAATGATTCTCATCGATTGTTTTAATTGATATCCACAATCACACCGTTTACTTCCAAAAATATCACCTGTGTGGCATATACTGTGCATCCGAATTAAAGCCTCATCGGCATTTTCGAAATCTCCATATACCAAAACACTCGATTGTTGCCTTTCAGCTAAATTTGTTGACGAAAGTTTTTCAATGATTCGATTTGCATCAAGTGTTACTTCATCACATAGAAGCCAACAATACCAGTTGAAAAGGACAGTCTCCCCATCTAAATTTACGGGAAGTTTGATGGGTCCAACAAGATATATGGCTTTATCTTCTCTTTCAATCAGTTGGATTTTCTCTTGTAAGATGGAAATAATTTCTTTAGATATCACGTAATAGTCCCCCTAATTCAATTCGTTAAGAGTAGTTTTTGATTTTTGTATGTGAAATATCCTATTCAATAAAATTGTTTTAAGCTACCCACTTGCTTTTATAACAAAATAGATGATATAGTTACCTAGGTAACTAATTTGTGAAAGTCTATGAATTGAGGAGATTTTATGCAGACTGGTCATGAGCTGTTTCACTCAGTGCATCAGTTGTCACGTCAGCTTACAAAACATGTGAATGAAACGTTGGAACCCTTCGGACTATTTAGCGCACAATGGTCCGTTTTATTTGTTTTAAAAACAAAAGGGACCTCAACACAATCTGAGCTATGTGACTATTTAACTGTTGAAGCACCACCAATGACAAGAAACATTCAAAAGCTTGTTAAGCTTGGATATGTACGGCAAATCCAGGGAACAGACAAACGCACGAAACAAATTGAACTAACGGAAAAGGCATTAGCTGAGTTTCCAAATTGGGAACAAGCCATGATTAAAATGAATCAAAGGTTAGTCGAAAATTTTCCAAAAGAAAAACAGGACCAACTACAGGAGCTTTTAAACCAATGGTTCCATCAGATTACCAAATAACAACAGGAGGAGACAGCATGGAGAAACAAAAGCTTTGGACGAAAGATTTTCTCAATCTATCTTTAAGTAATTTCTTTGTTTTTTTGACGTTTTATTATTTATTGGTTACATTACCAATTTACACATTAAATGATCTAGGTGGAAATGAGTTAGAAGCAGGACTCATGATTACAGTATTTTTATTCTCCGCAATCATCATCCGTCCATTTGCGGGAAAATGGCTTAATACCATCGGAAGAAAGAAAGTCCTTTCTCTTTCCTTACTTATTTTCATGATTTCATCACTTTTTTACTTTTTCACTCCATCCATTTATTCCGTTTTACTTTTACGTTTGTTTCATGGAATTGGATTTGGAATGGCAACAACAGCTGCTGGTGGAATCATCGCCGACATTATCCCAGATACACGTAAAGGTGAAGGAATGGGATACTTTATCATGTCAAACAACCTAGCAATGGTCATTGGTCCATTTTTAGGCTTAACGTTAATGAATCAATCAGGAATGGATAGCGTATTTATCGTTGGTGCAATTTGTGCCATCCTTGCATTAGTGACAGGTTATTTTGTTAAAGTACCTGCAAGAGCACAAGAAAAAGCAACAGTTCAAAAGTCAGTGAAAACAAAATTATCTTTTGGAGATCTCTTCGAGGTTCCTGCCATAAAAATCTCAATTGTCGGTGGATTATTAGGGATTGTGTACTCTTCCCTTTTATCTTTCGTTTCTGTATATGCACAGGAAATTGGACTATTAGAGGTTTCAAGTTTCTTTTTCATGGTATATGCGGTCGTACTTATCCTTTCTAGACCTTTCACTGGAAGATGGTTTGACCAATATGGCGCAAATAAAATTATCTATCCGTCGATTGTGGTCTTTGCAATTGGAATGCTATTCCTTGGAACTTCATCAACTTCCTTTACATTTCTAGTAGCAGCTGCCTTAATCGGCTTAGGATGGGGAACGTTATTTCCAAGCTTCCAAACAATTGCTGTTCAAGCTGCGGCACCAAGACGCAGAGGTACAGCGACTGCTACTTTCTTATCCATTTATGACACAGGAATCGGTTTAGGATCATCCGTTGTTGGCCTTCTTAGTGCGAAAATCGGGCTTGGGACGTTTTATTTCTTTAGTGGCTTTTATGTTCTATTAGGTATAGTGCTTTATTATTTTCTTCATGATCGAAGCACGAAATTGGTGGTTCAAACAAAGCAAACCTATAACCAAACTTCAGAAACAATGTAGGGATAAAAGGGATTCCTTTTTATCCCTTTTTTAAGCAAAAAATTAGATTGGCATGCTGGAAATGGTTATAATTATCATTGAATACTATTTTACATAAAGGAGTGCTTGTACGATGTTTGATATTGTGATTGTCGGAGCTGGCCCTGCTGGTGCGAGTGCAGCTTTATTTACAGCAAAAGCTGGAAAGAAAACATTACTTTTAGATAGTGATAAAGGTATGACCAAACGTGCATGGGTGGAAAACCATTATGGCGTTATGGAAATTGAAGGTCCAGATCTAGTGGAAACTGGGCAAAAACAAGCAGCAAAATTTGGTGCTGAAGTTGTTCAACAGGCCGTTACATCTGTCGAAAAAACTGAAAACGGTTTTAAGGTTGTCACTGAAAATGGGGATTACGAAGGAAAATACGTTATTTTTGCAACTGGCGCTTTAACTGATGTTGCTGCTGCAGCAGGTGTTGCGACTAAAGAAGGTACTGAGCCTCGTATTAAAACCGTTCTTGATGTGGATGCATCTGGTAAAACGAATATCGATGGCATTTGGGCTGCAGGTACATGTGCCGGTGTAAGTGTTCACACCATTATTACAGCTGGTGACGGTGCTAAGGTAGCAATTAATGTAATCAGTGAAATGAATGGCGAACGCTATGTTGACCATGACGTGTTAAAAAAATAAACGTATATTAAAAAAGCCAGGTGTTGCGATACACCTGGCTTTTTTACGTTATAAGTAGAATTCCGATATAGGCAGAAATGGTACATATAATGGTCGATGCCAATATGTATAGATACGCTTTCGTTGATTGTTTAGCTAAAAATAATTGAATTGCTTCATATCCAAATGTCGAAAACGTTGTAAAAGCTCCACAAAAACCTACTCCCAGCAATAACCAACACCACTGAGGAATGATTTGGATTTGATGCATACCTGTTAGTATTCCTAATAAAAATGATCCCACGATATTTATGAATAGGGTAGGATATGGGAACGCATTTCCGGTTTTCTTTCCAATCCATATGCCCGCCAAATATCTACTTGCAGCCCCCACTGCCCCTCCGATGCCGACTAGTATCATCAAGATTCCTCACCCATTTTGCGCAATTTAGCCAAACGATAGCCTACATATGATAGGAATAGTCCTACAAAGAGACTTAATACAACATATAATAAAGCTATTCCTACATTTCCGTTTTCCAATAAGTGGACCATTTCAACTGAAAAAGTAGAAAATGTTGTGAATGATCCGATAAACCCTGTTCCGAACAACAGAGATATTTTCGGATTTACATTTTTACGAGTAGCTACAAAGGTTAATAACCATCCTAAACATAAACAACCCATTAAATTGACGGTTAAGGTACCCATCGGAAAACCATTTGGAGCAGGTACCCATTCACCAAGTAAATAACGGCAAATCGCCCCAAGAAATCCACCGATCATGACAAAAAGTACATTCATCCAATCACACCCTTATTCTGGTAAAAAATATTATACCATTATTATTGAGTGTTTTGTATTTGGATTGGAATGGATGCCTGAGGTGGCAGCAGTTTCCTGTTTTGAGGAGGTTGACGGTGTTCGAATCCACCTGGAGTGTCATCAGTTTCCTGTTTCTAGGAGGTTGACGGTACTCGAATCCACCTGGAGTGTCATCAGTTTCCTGTTTCTAGTAGGTTGTTGGTACTCGAATCCACTTGGAGTGTCATCAGTTTCCTGTTTCTAGGAGGTTGACGGTACTCGAAACCATCTGGAGCACCACCGGTTTCCTGTTTTTAGGAGGTTGATGGTACTCGAATCCACCTAGAACGCCACTTTATTCCATTTTGTGGAAAACTAACAGTAGTCTGGTCAAACATAATCAAGTCCTATTTAAACTTTGAAACCATTTTTACATAAATACGTAATACAGAATAGCGATTAAAAATGAAAGAGGTATGTAAATGGAATCCAAACAACTGCTTGAAGATGAATTAACGAAAATAGAAGCTTGGGAAAAAAGCCAAAGTGGATTATGGTTTTGGGAACGAATCGGTAGAATCCCTTTTAAAATACTTGATAAGCTGACTCCAAAATTTATCCACGAAAAAATAGGTCTACTCCTCGATGAAATTGGCAGCTATATTCAAACCGGTGGCAAATATCTCATTCAAGAAAAAGCGATTTTAAATCTTGTTGAAAAGAAAGCAAATACTCAAGTTGAAAGTATCACAGATATTGAGAAACTTCCACTTCAAGTCATGATCGAAGCGAGTCATGAGCATGCCGAAAAATGGACAAAGCTGGCAACACTTCAAGGAGCAACAACAGGAATCGGTGGAATTTTTACACTTGCAGTTGATATCCCCGCCTTGCTTGGGATGTCATTAAAAACACTTCAAGAAATAGCCATCATTCACGGTTATGATCCTAATGAAAAAAATGAACGAATCTTTATTATAAAATGCCTACAGTTTTCTTCTGCAGATGTTGTTGGAAAACAGGCAATCTTAAAGGAACTTTCCACTTTTTATCACAGTCGAAGTTCTTCAAATGAAATGATGTCGCAGCTACAAGGATGGCGTGAGGTTGTATATACGTACCGCGACCAATTTGGTTGGAAGAAGCTTCTTCAAATGATACCAATCGCAGGGATTATTTTTGGAGCCATCTCCAATCGGTCCATGATCCAGGATCTAACCGAGACTGGTAATATGTTATACCGTAAAAGAAGAATATTAGAAAGATTGCAAGATGAATCAGCAACGTTGACGCCCCATTTTTAGGGGCTTTTTTTGTTAGTAGTACAACCTGATCCGCATTGTGCACGTTTTTTTGAAAATCCGAATAAGATGCAAGGAGACTATTTAAAGGAGTTATTAGCATATGAAATGGAAAAATTACGGATTATGGGTCTCTCTTGCATCAATTTTATATATGGTGTTAAAAGATTTAGGAATGCAAATAGATTTAACGACATGGGAAACGTATGTGACAGCCATTATCGGTTTTCTTGCCGCACTTGGGATTATTTCTAATCCAGATAAAGGTAGAGGATTTTTTGACAAGATCCCAGATACACCAGCAGAAGCTCTTACAGAAGTTGCTAAACAATTACAAAATCAAAATGAGCCAACTACACGCCAACAAAGTATGCCCACACAAAATCAAGAACCAGGCCATGCTCAGCCATCTCAAGGATACACTCAGCAACAAATAAGTATCAACCAACCACAACAACATCAAAATGTACAACAGGATTACTTCAACCCAGCACACAGTGATCAAAATGAGTATCAAGGCTACCAGGCTCCGCCGAATAACCAGCAAGACTATTCTAATCAAAACGATGATGTCTATTCACAAGAAGTCGACCCCACACACGTTCAATCTGAAGTGAATGCACCGGTTAATCAACATGCAGAACCATCATTTCAAGAGCAACCACCTGAAAACAATACCTTTGATAGAACCAATATTCATGGGATGCCGGCTCCACCAAATGAGTATATGTGAAGCACCTAAAAATACAGGTGCTTTTTCTCAAGGAAAATTCGATGAATAATTAACTGGGAAATATAAGAAAATATGTATATAGAAATTGAAGTGTGGTGGATAAAACGAATGTGAAGGCTGTAGAACGTATTTTTTGGAGTATTGCATTACCGGGGTTCGGACAATTATTAAATAAACAATATGTGAAAGGACTCACCTTTATTTTCTTAGAGTTCTTGGTCAATTCCTGTGCAAATTTTAATGAGGCTATCATGCTTAGCTTCTTAGGTGAAACCCAACAAGCACTAAGATCAATTGATTATGGGTGGCTCATGTTTTATCCCTGTCTATACTTCTTCGCCATGTGGGATGCTTTTAAGGAAGCTGGTGGTGGAAAAGCACCCTATTCCTTTTTGCCATTTGCCTTCTGTGCTTATTGTGTGACAGTCGGATTAATGGTCGCACCGAAAGCAGTCTTTTTTGGAATCACATTTGGGCCAGTCTTTTTCCCAATGATTTGTGTTATTCCGGGGATTGTGCTTGGATTACTCATAAGAAAGATTATTCTAACCTTAGGTAAAGAAGACGCTTTGGCGTAAATACATAAACAAAAGGTTGCTTTATGTAAAAAGCAACCTTTATCATTTAACACTCACTATCAATGATCAGCGTGTCTTCAACCTTATTGATTTGCCACTTTATCAAGAGCGCCTGGCGTCTTATAAACAGCGAGTTTCTCTACTAATTTATTACTTTCTGTATTTAAGCCTTTAATGTTTACTTTTACACCATTTTGATGGTATTTAAAAACGATCTTATCAATTGCACCTACCGCTGAGTCATCCCAAAGATGGGCATTTGATAGGTCTAATTCAATTTCTTGCACATCTTCTTTGTAATCAAAGCCATTTACAAAATCAGTAACGGATGCAAAGAACAATTGTCCTGAAACGTGGTACACCTTTTTATGTGAATTCTTTGATGATAGACTTGTAACCGTTACTTTTGAAATTTTAGAAGCAAAGAAAATGGCACTTAAAATAATCCCAACTAAAACACCTTTTGAAAGGTCGTGAGTTTGTAATACGGTAATGACTGTTACAATCATTACAATCGTGTCCGTAATTGGAACCTTATGCAGGTTGCGTAATGAAGACCAGTCAAATGTTCCAATCGAAACCATGAACATAACCCCTACAAGGGCTGCCATTGGAATTTGGACTAAGAAGTCCTTTAATACTAAAATTAAGACCATCAAGAACGTACCGGCAACAAACGCAGAAAGTCTTCCACGGCCACCTGATTTTACGTTGATTACAGATTGACCGATCATCGCGCAACCAGCCATTCCTCCAAAGAAACCTGAGACAATATTCGCAATCCCTTGCCCACGTGCTTCTTTATTTTTATCACTTTCCGTATCTGTCATATCGTCAACAATAGAAGCCGTTAATAAGGATTCAACTAATCCCACAATGGCGATTGATAGAGAGTAAGGAAAAATAATTTTTAATGTTTCAAAATTCAGTGGAATATCAGGCAATAGAAAGATCGGTAATGTTGATGGGAGTTCACCCATATCCCCAATCGTACGTACTCCACTATTTGTCATGACTGCTACAATCGTCATAACTACGATCGCAACTAATGGTGATGGTAATGCTTTTGTAAAACGTGGGAAGATATAAATAATCGCTAATGCTCCAGCTACCATTGCATACATTTGCCATGATTCACCTGCAAAATGCGGCAATTGAGCAGCAAAAATAAGAATCGCAAGTGAATTCACGAAACCTGTCATAACGGAACGTGGAACAAATTTCATGAGTCTTCCCAGCTTTAGCACACCCATGATAATTTGGATAATCCCCGTTAAAATTGTTGCAGCCAGTAAATATTGGAGGCCATAATCGGCAACCAATGTTACCATTAACAACGCAGTTGCGCCGGTTGCTGCAGAAATCATACCAGGTCTTCCTCCAACGAACGCAATTGTAACTGCAATACAGAACGACGCATATAACCCAATCATTGGGTCAACTCCTGCAATCAGTGAAAAGGCAATTGCCTCTGGGATGAGTGCAAGTGCAACAACGATCCCTGCTAGAATATCTCCTCGTATATTCCCAAACCATTCAGTTTTAAATGTTGATTTATTCAAATCAGCACCTCTTTCTATTTTATTATATTGACTTTTAACTCTCATAAAAGTCGGGTCCGTCGTGAACAAAACATAGTATAACTGATTGGCGCCTTTCTGTGAAACACCTATGTAAACGCGAACAAGTTATATTATCTTCTCAATCCTCTTTGTTTCTCTCATTTTCACCACAGCATTATAATTAACGTAAATCCTTTATGGTAGTTTTTAGATTCCTGCTCAAAACAAAAGGCAGTTAGTCCTTTTCCTTGAAAAGTCTAACTGCCTCTATTTTCATTTTACAATCAACACTGGACAATTGGCACGCTTTGCCACTTTGTGACTTACACTACCTAGGACAAACTCTTGCAAGACATTTAATCCTCTACTTCCAATGATCACAATATCAAATTGATTTTTATTGGCATAACTAACAATTGTTGGTCCTGGATCACCGTGGAGAAATATGAGTTCATAGACAATCCCTGAATCTCTCACTCGTTTTTCTATTTCTCTTAAACGAAACCTCCGACTGTCACCAATATCAGGGACATTCCAATTTTCTAATACATCGGATTTTACTTTATTATGGTCAACCACATAAACAATTTCAATTTTTGCATATGGATTGCCATCTGCAAGCAGAATTGCATTTTCAGCTGCCCGTTTCGAATGCTGGGATCCATCTGCTGCTAAAAGAATTTTCCTATACATAATGACCTCCCTGATAAGTAGAGCCTACTAATTACATTCTATAACAGGTACTCAAATTTCTTCACTTACCTTATGTAATTTTAGCTCCATCAAAATGAGGCAATCCAAGATAGAATTATATCGTTATCTCCAAAATCTGATTGTATGTACGTAGCGTAAGTTGAGGGTCTGGATCTTCATGTTGTCTTTTTGGAACATCAAAATTTGTGAGTATGAAATGATGCTTTGCTTCGATATCATGTCTTGCTAAAATATGCTTACAGCATGCAAGCGGACACCCATCAATTGCTATGATATCACGTCCTGATTTTGCCGTTTTAACTAGGGGTTTGACATCACCACCAACTCCTGCAATGCAGGACATTTCTGCAACATTGTCGCGGTCCATTTTTATCGCGATTGTGTTTGCAGTTTGTGCAGCCGATGAACAACCAGAACATGAATATACTAATGGTAAATTTTCTCTTTCCAATTTTATTCCCCTCCCGATTTTCATTCTATTGTAGTTTATTTTCCCTTTTAATTCTGTGATGAAGGTCACCTTTTTCAGAATTTCCCACATAAAAAAAGCCACCTAAAGGCAGCTTCATCGTTCTTAGATATACTTCCTATGCACCGTTTTTCCATCATACGTAAACACAACGGTTTTATTCTCGAGTATGGTTTCCATTTGGACAGGTCTGCCCCACAGCTGGTAAATGTAAGGCAGTACTTTTTCAAGATATTTCAAGTCTAACTCAATATCCTCATACCAGTGTTTTAGGTAGAGCTCACCACTTTTTAGATAATCGCCCTCATTAACGGTGATATATGGAAACCCTCCATTCACCCTCATATTTACAAGCTGATCGCGGACCTGTTCCCACTGCTTATCAATAATTTTATAATCACGACCTTGTTTTTGGAACAGATACATATCTTCACGTAACACTAAATCCTTTGTTAAATAATTTCGAATGAATGAAATATCGGACTCAACTTCACGGACTTCAAAGATTTTTTCACGACCTGATCCTGGTTTTACACCGCGCTCTAGCATTTCTTTTGTTGGATTATTATAGCGTTCCTCAATATCCTCAAAGATTTTTAAACCTAAATAATATGGATTAATGCTTGTTTTTGATGGCTGAACAACGCCTGCATTGAGCTTAGCAAACTCAATTGCTTCATCAGAAGTAAGCTCCATTTCTCTGAGAATGCGCTGGTGCCAATACGAAGCCCAGCCTTCGTTCATGATCTTTGTTTCAAGCTGTGGCCAGAAATAAAGCATTTCCTCACGCATCATCGTTAAAATATCGCGTTGCCAATCCTCAAGCTCGCGACTGTACTGTTCAATGAATAGAAGAAGATCTTTTTCAGGCTGCGGTGGGAATTTCTTTTTCTTTCGAGTAATCTGCTTCTCATCTGTTGGCTTTTTATCCAAGTTCCATAAATCATCATAAGGCGATGACTTTCGTTTCACTTCTTCCTCTTCCTCATCCTCCAGACTCCATGCAAGCTTTGGTCTCATTAGGGATGGGTCGATATGTTCTTGGATCGCCAATACAGCATCTAAAAAGTTCTCCACCTCAAGTTTTCCGTATAAATGCTCATAATGTTTTACTCGCTCAGCTGTTGCAGCCATGCTTTCGACCATATCTCGTTTAGTATTGCTAAAACGAAAATTATTTTTGAAAAAATCACAGTGAGCAAGTACGTGAGCGACAATTAATTTGTTTTGAATGAGGGAATTGGAATCAAGCAAAAACGCATAACATGGGTCAGAATTGATAACGAGTTCGTAAATTTTACTTAAACCTAAATCATACTGTAGCTTCATTCGATAAAATTGCTTTCCAAAACTCCAATGGGAAAAGCGCGTTGGCATTCCGTAAGCACCGAATGTATAAATGATATCAGCAGGACAAATTTCGTATCTCATTGGATAAAAATCAAGCCCAAATCCTTCTGCAATTTCTGTAATTTCATCAATTGCATACTCGAGCGCCTGACGGTCCGAATCTCTCACAGTTGATCTCCCCCTTTTCGTCCTTATCACAATTTATGAGGAATTGGTCAAAATGATGAATGGGGGATTTTAATGTTATATGTTTTTAACGGAAATAGGCCACAAAAAATGCGGCCGATTCTTCTACTTCACTTCCTCAATACTTAAGGATAAAAGAGATTCTGTTTGCGGATTAAACAAGATCATGACCTTCGCTGTAAACGTACGCTCTTTTGTTTGGATTCTTAATTCAAACGTATCTTTTGATTGCTTATCCGTGATTTCTTCTCGCCCTTTATATTGATAATCACTAATCCTGCTGTCCGGATAATTTAATTTTGCCAATTCAACTGCAATCTTACCCCATTTTTCATAGTCAGATGGCATTGGTTGTTCTTGTTGTGGTGGTTTTTGAGGTGGTTTCTGTTGCGCACTTACGAAGCTGCCACCTACTAAAAGAAAGATACTACAGAGAGTTGAAATCCATATTTTTTTTATCACTGAACTTGACCTCCTATGTAAAAATCAATTGTATTTTGCGCTTTTATAGGAGAAATTAGTCATTTTATTTTTTCTAATGATAAAAAGCACTCTGATTTATGTATTCATAATTGTTTTGGCTTCTTGTCCAAGATTTACACCGAGAAAAATCTTGTTTTCTCCACAAACTAAAATCAACTCCTAAAGAGGAGGGAAAGCAGTGAATACCGTAGACTACGACAAAGCACTATACTACACACATCGTTCTCAGTGGGACAACCTTCTTATTTTAATGGTTCGAACAAAGGATGATTTCCTTTCGAAAAAAATCGAACACTTTTTACATGCTTATAATTTTGAAAAAGACTACTCGATCATCGAACGACAGTTATATTCTTTACTCCGCTATATTGACCATGCATCCTCAGAAAGCATGGAAGAATTAGCTGCTCATATGTAGTGGGGGAAAATCCCTCACTCATTACATAAAAAAACAAGACCCGAGGGCCTTGTTTTTATTTTAATATGTTATGGACTTGTTCCATGACATCAGAAGAAATATCATTTAACACATTTTGGCTGTCTGTTAATGAATTTCCTTTAACACCAAAGTAAAATTTCACTTTTGGCTCTGTTCCAGATGGACGTAAGCAGAACCATGAGCCATCTTCGAGGAAGTATTTTAACACATTTGATTTAGGAAGCTTAATTTCCTCTTTTTGACCTTCTTCCACATTTGTGCGAACACTTTCCTTATAGTCCTCAATGCGGATTACCTTACGACTCGCAACAACTGTTGGTGGTTCACTACGGAAGCTTGCAAGGAGATCGTTGATCTGCTCTGCACCTTCTTTTCCTTTTAATGTTAAGGATTCAAGGCCTTCACGATAATAGCCATATTTCTCAAAAATCGCCATTAAGCCTTCGTACATCGTCATCCCTTGGTTTTTATAATAAGCACAAACTTCAACCGCTAATAAAGCAGCTTGGACAGCATCCTTATCACGAACAAAATCTCCAATTAGGTAGCCATAGCTTTCTTCATAACCAAATTGGAATTTATATTCTCCAGTTTTTTCGTACTCTTTGATTTTTTCACCGATAAATTTAAAACCTGTAAGTGTATCTACTGTATCAAGATCAAATGATTTAGCAATTTCACGTCCAATTTCAGATGTTACGATTGTCTTTAGAACCACTCCATTTTCAGGAAGGATTCCTTGCTTTTTCTTTTCAGACAAAATGTAGTGAAGGAAAATAGCTCCTGTTTGGTTCCCCGTCAAGACGACATATTCACCTTTATCATCTTTTACAGCAACCCCTAAACGGTCTGCATCAGGGTCAGTTCCGATTAAAATGTCAGCACCAATGTTGTTTCCCTCTTTAATCGCTAGTTCAAACGCTGCATGTTCTTCAGGGTTAGGTGATTTCACAGTTGAGAAATTTGGATCCGGAAGCTCTTGTTCTTTTACGACTGTCACATTTTCGTAGCCAAATGCTTTTAGACCGTTACGAACTGGTTTGTTCGCTGTTCCATGAAGTGGTGTAAACACAACTTTTACGCCAACCTGTGAAAGTTCAGGGTTAAGCGAGATTGTCTTTAGTTTTTCAGTATAAGCATTATCGATTTCTGTACCAATGATTTGAATAAGTCCAGAAGCCTTTAATTCTTTCTCGCTGTCTACCTTTAACTCAAGCTCATTTTCGATGGCATTTACTTTTTCAATCACCATATCAGCAGCTTCAGGCGGTAGTTGTCCACCATCAGAACCGTATACCTTATAGCCATTATATTCTGGTGGATTGTGACTCGCTGTCACTACGATTCCAGAAAAAGCATTTAGATGACGAACGGCATAAGAAAGTTCTGGTGTTGGTCGGAGTTCGTCAAAGACATACGTTTGAATTCCATGAGTAGCGAGGGTCTTTGCTGCCTCCATTGCAAATTCAGGTGATTTATGACGGGAGTCAAATGCAATTGCAACCCCACGACGTTTTGCTTCTTCTCCGTAAGATTCGATAAAAGCTGCAAGCCCTGCTGAAGCCTTCCTTACTGTATATAGGTTCATCCGGTTTGTCCCTGGTCCGATTTCTCCACGCATTCCACCAGTTCCAAACTCGAGATTTTTATAAAAGCAATCTTCAAGTTCTTTTTGATTGTCCTTCTTTTCAAGTAATGCATTCTTGATTTCTTGATCTAACCCCGGCATGTTCAGCCATTGGTTATATTTTTCCATCCAGCTCATATACAATGAACCTCCCGTTTTCAATTGTAAACTTAATGTTGGTTTTATCTTCTATTTATTCTATATAAAATCCTGTTCATTTCCAATTCATTTTATCACAGATTGTACAATTTTAAATAAAAATGAGGAAAAAGACTAGTTTTTACGGACAGATTTACATTTTGAAATAATCTGTTACGGTATATCACGGAATCTTTTTTGTGGTCTGGTATACTGATAAACCCTTTTGCGTTATATCGCCAACTACTATTCTTGGAGCTGATATACCGGTAAACACTTTTGCGGTATATCGCCAGCTACTTTTCTTGGAGCTGATATACCGGTAAACACTTTTGCGGTATATCACCAAGTACTTTTCTTGAAGCTGATATACCGGTAAACACTTTTGCGGTATATCACCAAGTACTTTTCTTGAAGCTGATATACCGGTAAGCCCTTTTGCGGTATATCACCAAGTACTTTTTCCTACTCTGATATACCGATAAACCCTTTTGCGGTATATCACCAAGTACTTTTTCCTACTCTGATATACCGATAAACCCTTTTGCGGTATATCGCCAAGTACTTTTCTTGGATCTGATATACCAGTGAACCCTTTTGCGGTATATCGCCAGCTACTTTTCTTGGAGCTGATATACCGCTAAACGCTTTTGCGGTATATCACCAAGTACTTTTCTTGGATCTGATATACCGGTAAACCCTTTTGCGGTATATCACCACGTACTTTTTCCTACTCTGATATACCGATAAACCCTTTTGCGGTATATCGCCAAGTACTTTTCTTGGATCTGATATACCGGTGAACCCTTTTGCGGTATATCGCCAACTACTTTTTCCTACTCTGATATACCGATAAACCCTTTTGCGGTATATCACCAATTACTTTTCTTGGATCTGATATACCGGTGAACCCTTTTGCGGTATATCGCCAAGTACTTTTCTTGGAGCTGATATACCGGTAAACACTTTTGCGGTATATCACCAATTACTTTTTCATCAACTGATATACCGGTAAACCCTTTTGCGGTATATCGCCAACTATTTTTTCATCAACTGATATACCGGTAAACCCTTTTCCGTCAGTCTGCCAAATGATTGATATCCGATTCACTAGCCCCGTCCGTAAAAAAACAGACGGATTTCTCCGTCTGTTACATATCCTCTCCACTTGGCTCGGTTGCATCTTTTATATAGAACTCGACCTCAACTTCGTAGCCTTGTTTTTCATCTTCAGTCCAGTTAAACCGATCCGCCATGTATGCCACAATCTGTTTTTTCCATTGGTTGACCCAATCAATATTGAAGAACATGGCACCTGTTCGGCGAATGAGGAAATCGATTGGTTTAGTGACCATTTCATACTGCAGGCTATATTCAAGGGATGCAAGGATTGAAAGAGGTAGTCCTATTTCGTTTGCTTTATCCTTAGATTCCTTCATAATCCTTATCACAGTATCAATATTCGAACCATATAATCGTGTTAGTTTATCTGCTTCCTCATGAGAGATCTGGAAATCTTTTACTAACTGCTCTACTTTTTCAGCAACAAACCCTGGATAATTTTTAGAACCGCCAATATTCCCTCCAGATATAGGAATATCCTTTGTATGACAAGGTTTAAGCCCCGCAGTATAACCTTCTTCCGCTAAAAGCTTTCCTACTTTATCTACCACGGTTTCAGCCATTTTGCGGTAACCGGTTAATTTCCCACCTGCGATTGTGATTAAACCAGAATCGGAAACCCAGATTTCATCTTTACGTGAGATTTCAGAAGGATCCTTTCCTTCTTCATAAATCAGTGGACGTACTCCAGCCCAACTTGATTCGATATCAGAATCCTTTACTTTTACAGTCGGGAACATGTAGTTAATGGTGTTAATTAAATACGTACGGTCCCCTGCAGTTACTGTCGGGTGAGCTGTATCTTTATCATAAAATGTATCCGTTGTTCCGACGTATGTCTTTCCGTCACGTGGGATTGCGAACACCATCCGTCCGTCTGGAGTATCGTAGTAAACGGCTTGCTTTAACGGAAACTTGGATTGGTCAATGACGATATGGACACCTTTGGTAAGCCTTAAGACTTTGCCATTTTTAGAATTATCCGCTTCACGCATTGTATCTACCCATGGGCCAGTTGCATTTACAATTTTCTTTGCGAAAATTTTATATTCTTTACCAGTCAATTGGTCGACTACGTTTACACCTTTTACTTTTTTATTTTCATAAATAAAGGATTCCACCTTGGCATAATTAACTGCTTTTGCCCCTTTTTCAATAGCCTTTTTCATGACCTCAATGGTTAGTCGTGCATCATCTGTTCGATACTCAACATAATAGCCGCCACCTTTTAGTTCATCCTTCTTAATGAGAGGTTCCTTTGCTAGTGTTTCCTCTGCATTTAACATTGATCTTCTTTCTGACCTCTTTACTCCTGCTAAAAAATCGTAAACCCGGAGCCCAATGGATGTTGAAAATTTTCCAAATGTGCCTCCCTTATGGAGTGGCAACAGCATCCACTCAGGTGTTGTTACATGTGGACCATTTTCATACACAATTGCTCTTTCTTTACCTACCTCAGCTACTAAACCGACTTCAAACTGTTTTAAATAGCGAAGACCACCATGCACAAGCTTTGTGGAACGGCTTGATGTTCCGGCTGCAAAGTCCTGCATTTCAACAAGGGCCGTTTTAAGTCCACGGGTTGAAGCATCAAGTTCAATTCCGGCACCTGTGATTCCTCCACCAATAATGAATAAGTCTTGAACCTCTTTTGCCATCTCCGCTAAAATAGAACTTCTATCTAAACCTGAGAACTTCGTCATGATTTCCACTCCTTGAAAGAGGTAGAAAAAAAGAGACCACAAAAGACATTGCACAACAGTGACAATGCTTCTGCGGTCTCTCCCAATCTCCTACCGAATGATTAACTTATCTTTATTATAGCATATCTTTATTTAAAGACAACAGCCGCATGTACTGCTTTTTTCCAGCCGTTATATAATTCATCACGCTGATTTTCACTCATTTTTGGTTCGAAGGTTTGGTCAATTGCCCATTGACTTGAAATTTCAGACTGATCCTTCCAATAGCCGACTGCTAGACCTGCTAAATAAGCAGCACCCAATGCAGTTGTTTCATTTATGACTGGTCGTTCCACCGGCACGCCTAGAATGCCACATTGAAATTCCATGAGGAAATTGTTTTTAACGGCCCCACCATCGACACGTAGTTTCTTCAAAGAAATGCCTGAATCGGCTTCCATCGCAGTTAAGACATCCTTTGTTTGGTATGCCAATGATTCCAAGGTTGCACGAATAAAATGCTCCTTTGAGGTCCCACGTGTCAGACCAAATACAGCTCCACGAACATCACTATCCCAGTATGGTGCCCCAAGTCCTACAAATGCAGGAACAACATAGACCCCATCAGTTGATTCAACTTTCTGGGCATATCTTTCACTATCTTTTGCGTCTTTAAACATACGGAGTCCATCACGAAGCCACTGAATCGCTGAACCTGCGACAAATATACTTCCTTCTAAAGCGTATTCAACTTTACCGTTAATTCCCCATGCGATTGTTGTCAATAATCCATGTTTAGACGGTACTGCTTTTTCACCCGTATTCATTAGCATGAAGCAGCCTGTACCATATGTGTTTTTCACCATGCCTTTTTCATAGCAAGCTTGCCCGAAAAGAGCTGCCTGTTGGTCTCCCGCTGCACCCGCAATCGGTACCTCTTGACCAAAGAAGTGGAATGGCGCTGTCGTAGCATAAATATCCGATGATGGACGAACTTCTGGAAGCATCGACTTTGGAACAGTTAAGTGCACTAATAACTCATCGTCCCATTTTAACTCATAAATATTGTACATCAATGTTCTGGAGGCATTTGAATAGTCCGTAACATGAGCTTTTCCGCCGGAGAGCTTCCAAATTAACCATGTGTCAATCGTCCCAAATAGAAGCTTACCCGCTTCTGCCTTTTCTCGTGCACCTTCTACATTATCTAAAATCCATTTTACCTTTGTGCCTGAAAAATAAGCATCAATAAGTAGACCTGTCTTATTTTGAAATGTATCACTTAGCCCTTTTGCTTTTAGCTCCTCGCAAATTTCAGCTGTTTGACGAGATTGCCAAACAATCGCATTGTATACAGGCTGACCCGTTTCTATATCCCAAACTACCGTGGTTTCACGTTGGTTGGTAATCCCAATTCCTGCAATTTGCTCTGGCTTTACATTCGCTTCCGATAAAACAGATGCTACAACTGATAAAATTGATCCCCAAATTTCATTTGCATTATGCTCTACCCAGCCTGGTTTTGGAAAAATTTGTGTAAACTCTTTTTGTGCCACATGAACGATTTCTCCATTTTGATTAAACAAAATGGCCCGTGAACTTGTGGTACCTTGGTCTAATGAAAGTATGTATTGCTCCACCTGATTCGCCCTCCCTAAAACTTTTTCTAAGATAAAATTAACACGCTTACATGGTTTTGGCTACCTTGGGAGGCAAGATTTTTAGGTCTAAAAATAGTTTCTCAGAATAAATGTAGTAATGGTCGTTTCAAAATTACTCTTGTAAGGAGTGGAATGCTTTGATTGAAAAAGAGGTTACCGTAACCATTAAGGAAGGACTACATGCGAAGCCAGCTGGAGAATTGGTACAGAATTTAAGCAGATTCACAAGTGATGTAGAATTTCTTTTGAAAAATAAATCCTATAATGCTAAAAGTCTGTTAGGTCTAATGGGAGCTGCTATCCGAGAAGGGCAGGTCATAACGGTTCGAGTTGACGGCCCGGATGAAGAGGAAGCATTTAAGTGGATTGAGACATTCATCTAACACTTAAAATAAAAAACCACGATCGATATCTTTTGGTGATATTGATGATCGTGGTTTTTTAGGTTATGCATCCTTCACACACCGAAACCCAAGATTTCCTGTTGAACTATCAGGTGTATTTGAGCTTCTTGCTGCAACACGGTAACGATTACAATATGATTGATGACAAAGGTAAGATCCGCCTCGTGTTACTTTTGTTTTTCCAGTAGCAGGACCTTTTGGATTATCTTGTTTACTATACATATGGAAATTTGGGCTAAACCAATCCGAGCACCATTCCCACACATTTCCGACAATATTCTTTAGCCCATAGCCGTTTGGAGGAAATGCATTAACAGGTGCAGTCGATAAATATCCGTCTACTTTCGTATTTACATTTGGAAAATCACCTTGCCAAATATTACACAGATGTTCACCGCTTGGATTTAATTCATCTCCCCAAGGATAAATTTTTTGCTCTAGGCCACCCCTCGCAGCAAACTCCCACTCTGCCTCTGTTGGCAAACGCTTCCCAGCCCATTTACAATATCTCATTGCATCATTCCATGATATATGAATGACAGGGTGATCCATTCTATCCTCTATTGTAGAATCAGGACCTTCAGGCTTTTCCCAATATGCACCTTCTACTACCCACCACCATGGTGTTGATTCAACCTGATTTTTAACGATTTTTGCTACTTCCTTTGAAACTAACTTATAGAACACAAAGGACCATCCAAATATTTCTGCTTCTGTTTTATATCCTGTATCATTCACAAACTCTGCAAACTGAGAATTGGTAACAGCACAAGTGTCCATATAAAATGGATTTACTTTTACATTACGAATTGGGCCTTCACCATCCGCAGGGAAACCCTCTTTCAAGTCAGTTCCCATTAAAAATTCTCCACCTGGGATATATACCATCCCATCGGTTGATGACTGGTTAATTGACCTTTTCATAGGTTCTATAGAAGCTTTTTTCTCTTGAATTTCAATTGCTGTTCTGCTTGCTGAACAACAAGATTTTGTTTCATTACTCATGCTTGTTCACACTCCTACCTTTAAGAGTTCGATACTCTCGACAATCTTCCTCTTAAAAAAATCTACAATATTTACAAGAGTTCTATTATATAATTTGTTTATTCACCTTTATTCTTCCTCTAACAGCACGATATGTATTTTTTTCTTAGACTTTTGCCTTTCTTCTTCAATAAAGTGAGTTCGTTTCATAATTCAAAATGGGTTTACTAGGCTTATCTTAATACATCGAATCTTCAACTTAAACGGAACCAGTACCTATACTTTACTCATTATTTTTTAGCCATACACTTCCTTAAAAATTAAAGTAAATATTCTGATTTATATCACTTTTATAAAATAGGAACCCTATCGTATGTGACATATTGCTTTAATTATTTACTAGTGGATGTCCATCAACCGTATGACCGACATGCCGTGCCATATAAATTTTTTCAGCACTAGAAAACGTAAAGCAATTTGGATTTCTTTATAAGTAGCTATATAAACTGAACTAATTGACAGAATATCTAACATTGGGGCCGTGCACATTATCAGTTGTATGCGTTTTTATTTTACAATTGCTGTTTTATTGTCTTTACACCGGACGACCTCTTACAATTAATTCTGGGATAAATAATATCTGTTCTATATTGTTTTAATGATTGTTAATTTCCTCAACGAGAAGGTTAATTATCTTTTTTCCCATTTCTTCGACTGGTTGAGCAATCGATGTTAATGCTGGGACCGTGATTAGTAGGAGAATAGTATTGTCAAACTAACGATTGAAATATCTCCAGGTATCCTTAGGCCTTGCTCACGGATAGTCTGGAATGCACCCACCCACTGTTAACAAGTCATTGACCAAAAATATCGCGGTTGGTCGTTTACTACAATTTAATAACTCATTTGCAAGTTTACGTCCGTTCTAACAGACGCTTCTGCTCGTAAAATATACTCTTCTATAACCTTTAATCCCTGATCCTGATAGGCATCCCGGTATCCGTGGATTCGCAAATTACTGATACGGACATTTTCATCGAACCGATATTTGTATGTCCCAAAGATATAAGGTGATTGATAGCCAAATATCCGACTTTAAAGTCATCAATAGATACCATATTAACTGATATAGAAGGATTGTGTTTGGCAATCATCAATATATTTTTTATGTATTAATTTTTCGATACTCTATTTTTCCGTGATAGGTGCTAATTTTGCCCGAGAAGGTGGTTCTATTAAAAGAAATATTCAACAAATGATAGACAATTTAAAAAGGGAGGCATTCTATTAATCCAACGATATATCATTGCCTTCCTATTTTTCCAAGCAATAAGGAATTCCATTGTCTCACCCAACACAAAGTTAAAAAAATCCAATACTAATAACCATGTAGTAACCGTCATCATTTACCCCTGACCAACAATCTAGTTCCTTTTGGCAGGTCATAAGCCCACTACTATTCCTTGTTATTAGAATAATCTATAGGCCAACCTTTTTTATAAAACACCATTCATTTACATATATGGTGAACCTAGAAAAATCTAACCACCTTTAAATGAAATGTACTCAGACGGAGACATCCCCACATATTTTTTAAATGTTTTAAAAAAGTAACTTTTTGAATCAAACCCTAGCATTTCTGATATTCGTACAACAGACTCATTTGATTCATTTAATAATTCAATTGCTTTTGCCATTTTAGTTTTATTAACAAAGTCAATGAAATTTTCATGGGTACTCTTTTTATAAAGTCTACTAAAATAGCTTGGATTTAAATGAAGATAATCTGCTACCCCTTGCAACGTAATTTTCTTGTCCAAATTCATCAATACATATTTCTGCGCCTTTGCAATTTCATTCCTTTTTGGCATTTCTACAACATTTTTTACAAGGTCTACTAACTCATTTAAGCTATCAACTAATAACCTCTGAATATCATAAATGGTTTGAGACCTTGTAACGGAATGATTCGAGTTAAAATGTTCAGGTGTAAATTGTTGGATGGAATTTAAAATAGATTTCATATCCAATATTAACTTTGTAGCCATTTCCTTCACTATATCAGGATGATATCGTTCCTTGATAATAAAGAAAATCCAATAATTTATGGTTTTACCCAATTGCTCTTTATCTTCGTTTAAAACATTTGTTTTTAATTCCTCCAATATTTTCATATAATATGAAAATATATTTTCTGAGGAAAAATTGGTTTCTGTCATTTCTTTAATTGAGTCTTTTGGTAAATAAAATCGCTCAAGCTCAATATCTTCTAAACTCTTAATATGTTCTCTAATACCATCAGGAGAAACACTATTATTTCCTATTAAACAACTAATGGATACCTCTAATTCTTTTTTTAATTCATTCTGGACTAATGCCATCAAATCCATTACGTTATTACTTTTGATTGCGTTTAAATCGTCCGATACTAAAAAGAGAAAAAGGACTTCTTTAAATAAAATACAAATGCATTTCCCATAAGGTCTAAGTAACTGATTTACAACGTTTTCTATCTTCCCTGTTAATAAATCGAATGAATGATTGTCTATTAATATGTTCTGAGGTTCATTAACAAAACAGATGATAGGAGCAGTAAAAGAGGAGTTGGGATTAATCCCTAGTTCCCTTTGCATTTCCTTCCACGTTTGATTAATATCCTTTTTGCCTTCTAATAAAGATTTAATAAATTCGCCTTGAAATGCTTTCCGACTTTCCTGTTTTATTATTTCCATCCTATGCCTTACGCTACTATCTTCATCCATTTTTTCTTTTATTCTTTTAAGAATTTCAGCAATTTCATCGACCACCATTGACTCTTTTAAAATATATTCAAAAACATTTAACCTTAACGCTTGCTTTGCAAAATCAAATTCCTCATGACAAGATATAATTATAGAATGACACTCAGGATGTATTTCCTTACTTTTACGGACGAGTTCGATTCCATTCAAGATTGGCATCCCTATGTCAGTAATAATTAAGTCTACTTTTTCTACCTTTAAATAATTTAGCGCCTCTTCACTCTCTTGAAATACACCTACAATAAAAAAGCCCAAATCCTCCCAAGGTATCATTTTTTTTAAATATTCTAAGACTAAATAATCATCATCTACAAGAATGACACTATACACTTTTTAACACCCCTGACTCCCTTGGAATATAAATATTAATCTCTGTCCCTTTTTGAATTTGACTATCTATTTCCATTTGGAATGCCCTACCATAAATGATAAAAAGTCGTTGATATACATTTCCCAATCCAATTCCTGTGAAGGACGATTTATTTTTTTTCTTATCTTTTATATCATTGTTCAATAGAATATTACGTATATCTTTCAGTTTCACCTCGTCTATCCCCCGCCCATTATCTCTTATGACAATAATAAGATGGTGATTTGAAAAATAGGAAGTTATATGAATAATCCCTCCTTTTGTGCCAAAACCATGAATGATTGCGTTTTCAATAATAGGCTGAAGAAAAAACCTTGGTACTTCCTCTAATAAAGAATGGGATGATAGATCATTAACCACTTCAACTCTACCTTTATATCGAAAATTCATTAATTTAATATAATGGTTAACAATATCTACTTCTTCTCTTAACGAAATAAACTCGTTATTTCGGGTAATAGTCATACGTAATAACAATGATAAAGAATGAATTAAGTTAGCAGTCTCATTATCGCCGTTTAATATATTATTTAAGCGAATTGAATTTAATATATTAAATAAAAAATGTGGATTAATTTGCGCTTGGAGCATCTCAAGTTCAGCTTTTCTTTTTTCTTTTTCCTCTCTCTTAATTTGAAAAATCATTTCTTCTATTTGATCAAGCATCTCATCGAATGAATAACCTAAAAACTGAATATCACCTTTCCCTTTAAACTTGGAGCGGACTTTTAAGTTTCCCTTTTCAACTTCTTTTGTTATATAAGTCAATTTCACAATTGGCTTTGTAAGTCTTCTGATCAGTATAATTAGTAAAATTAAGAAGATAGCAAAAAAACAATACTGGATTAATAATACATTTCTCGTAAATTTACTAACATCACCAATTATTTCTTTATAAGGTACAAGACTTACGATGGAATAACCATCAAATGATAGTGGATAACTTACTAAAAGGTAAGTTTCATCATTATAAGTAACAACCGAATGATTGGACGTACTATAGTTAACCTTTTGTTTAAACCTGAATTCCTTTGATACTTCTTTCTCATTTGTACTTGTAATAATGATTCCTTTCGAATCAACTAACATTATTTCCTGTTTATTTTGGTAGAATTCCTCGAATATTCTTTTGCTTATCTGTGATTCATTAATACTAATAAGCATATATGCACTATGGTAATCATTCAGCTTCAACTTTCTTGCAAAGGAAATTAAAAAAGGATTGTTTTCCTTTTGAGATAAGAAGTAAGTAGGATGGATACCAAACCATCTATTTTCATAAAAATTTATTTCAGTCATATTCTCTAAATTAAATAATTGAAAAAGATTACTCGGATTAAAATCTAATGTAGAATAGTTCGTATAGGAATAACCATTATCCAATAACAACGTAAAATAAAACGGCGGTAATAATTGAATCGTGCTTTCTAAACTGTTAGAAATTTGGACTGTTGTCAATGCATCTATGTTTTTCAAATTCGAGCTCTTTTGATACAGATTATTTCTTAAAACATGCTTAATATCTTCATCGAACTGGAGATAATTAGCTAAATATATGAGATCATCAAAATAGTCAGTAAAACTTAAGTCCAATAATCTCAATTCTTCTTCTATTTGTGCAACAGCCTTGCTTTCTAATTCACCTTTCTTGACAAATTGAAAATAAATAATCGTACTGACGGTAGGTATAAGAATACACAATATTACAGAAAAAATAATACTTTGTCTAAAAGTTATGGAATCCCGATTCAACGAAAGACGTTTCATTACTCTTAACCCCTTTTTTCCATCAGACTATATTGTATCCTGAAAAAAATTAATTTGTCTGACAATATACTATAATAATAACCTAGTATACTATATTTAGAAATGAGAATTATCAAATACACGGCTTTTATTTTACTTAGTACAATTAGAAGGAATCGCAAAAAAATCTCTAATGAAATTACAAAAAAGATTTTTTTGATGTAGATATTTTTTATAAATGTATACCTCTTAAATTGCCATCACTTGCTAATCTAGCTTTTTTTACGGAACTTATCTTTTTTCCTGAGTTAAGAGGATTTAATTTCATTTCTACTATTGCTCTATCATTATCTCTGTCTGCTAATATATCTACTAACATATGGCGCCATTTTACAACTTCTGATAACTCAATACTTGTTAAATCATGTAATTCATATGGATCAGAACTAATATTGAATAAAAGTTCGCACCCATCTTCCTCATACCATATATATTTCCAATTCCCATCTGTTACCATTAATGAACGATGCCCAGGAACACCGATTTCTCCTAAAAGTATATCCCGTACATCTATGTTCTGATCTTTTACGATTGGAAGTAAGCTTCTTCCGTCAACATTGAGCGGAGCTGCAACACCCGCTATATCTAGACATGTTGGTAAAATATCTTGAAGACCTATTACTGAATCACTCACCATTCCAGGTGCCCAGTTTTCATCAAATATTTTATCTAAATTTCCTCTTATCGGTGGTGTAATAATAAATGGAACTTGACATGATCCACGTAAAAAGTTCCTTTTGCCCCATAACTGATGATCCCCGAGATTTTCACCATGATCTGAAGTAAAAATAAACCACGTATTCTCTAATAATCCTTCCTCACGTAAGGTTCCTATAATTCGATTTATTTGTCTATCGACTTGTGTAATAAGTGCACAATACGCCTTATAACTTAGTGCAATTTCTTTTTTCGTTTTATTTTCTCCATTCGTTGATCCTAGAATGGTATGGTGAAAATTTGGATGTTTCTCTAACCAATTTCCCATTACAGGCTCAGGCATTTCATTTTCATCATATAATGATAAGTCTCTTTGTAGTGGAGTTAAAGGTGGATGTGGGGCAGTAAATGAGGCCCACAAAAATAATGGTCTTGTCCAATCTCTTGTTTTTATTGCTTTACATGACTCTGTACCAATCCAATCTGTTGGATGCAAATAATCCGGTAAATGCCAAGGTGTTACAGAATATCCATTATTAGGCATACCATGTGTAAAAGCTTGACCATAATAACCTTGTTCTGCAAGCCACATTTCATAATCGTCATATCCTAGAAATTCATTATTGGCTTGTCCAAAACGTCTACCCTCTTCACATAAAAGCATAGATTCAAAGCCATAATGACGTCTCTCTGGATACATGTGCATTTTCCCTACAACCTTCGTTTGGTATTGACTGTCTTTTAAAAGTTGAGGTATTGTTTCATTGGTAGGTAATTCATACCCCTCTTGATATTCAGTTAATCCTAATTTATGCCCTTCCATTCCTGTCATGATGGATGCTCTAGCTGGGATACATACCGGATGGCTTGAGAAAGCATGAGTAAAACGAATTCCCCTTCTTGCTAGATAGTCAATACCAGGAGTTTGAACAATTTCATTTCCTGAAACCCCAATAAAATCGTCACGTAATTGGTCTACTGTAATAAAAACGATATTAGGTTGATTCATAAGATACCTCCATTACAAAATATCTGTAAGTGAAAAAAGACTAAAGATTACTAGGGGAGAAAATCTCCCCTAATAGTGTTTTATCCATCTCTTATTATTTATTTGAGTATACAATTTGTTCAATTTTTTCAATTGCCTTAGAGATTGAAGTATCTAAATCTTGCGAGCCTAATAAATACAATTCTGCTTCTGTATTATATGCATCATATACTTCTGAAATATAAGGTTTAGGAACTACTGGTTCAGCAGCTACTGAATTTTCCAATGTATATAATAGTGATTCAACATCAACAGCTTCTGGATTTGCTGTACTTGCGACCAACTTATCGATTAACTGTTCAATATCTGCATTTTTCCAGCTTGGAATAAATCTTTCTTGAACAACCATACCCTCTGTTGTCATCCAACGAATAAATTCAAAAGCCTCTTCCTTATGTTTCGATTTTTTAGCGATACTCATAATGTCACCAGATGGATTATAATAATTTGCATCTGTATCATCAATTTTTGGCCAAGGTGCCCATACCATTTCAAAATCAGGTTTAAATTCCCCCCACTGTGTAATTAAGAAACTACCTGTAGGAATCATACTAACTGATCCTGAGAAAAATTGTTGTCTATAGTTGAGTTTTTGAGATAGTGTTTCCTGCAATGGTACTGAAGAACCATCCTCGTTTTCTAGTAGATAACGATATTCTAATGATGCTTTCACTAAAGGATCATCCATATTAGAGGAACCATCCTGTTTTAATACAGAATTTTCCTCTGGCTTAGAAAGTAATTTCAAAATGTGATACGTATCTGGCCATGTATGGAAATATGATCCATAACGTTTCTTTCCATTCTCTTCTTTTGTTAATGCTTTCGCATATTCTCTATAATCATCCCATGTCCAGTTTTCCGGTACTTCTAATCCTGCCTCGTCCAAATGGTCTTTATTAAGCAATACCAATTGCGTATTTAATTTTGCTGGTAGACCATAATAGGATCCATCAATTGCTGGATACGGAGTGTTATATTCTTTTGTTACATCTAAACCACTTGCTTCTAGATAACTATCTAATGGTTCAATTAATCCTGAGTCAACACGTTTGACATAGTCAGTAGGTGATGAAAACATAAAGACATCTAATTGTTCACCTGAAGAAGCAAGTAAATCCAACTTCTTTAAGTATTCACGAGAATCTGCATTCTCAACTAATACTTCTGTTTCAATCTTAATGTCAGGGTGTGCTTTTTCAAATTCTTCAATAACCTTTTCCCAGTTACCAGTATTCTCATTTATCCACGTATGAAACTTCAATGTTACTTTATCTCCATCTTGACTACTACTAGCCTTTTCACTTTCATCATTTCCACAACCAATCAGCAAAAGAGAAAGAGTAAAAATACTTAATAGTGTTAGTAATCCATTCTTTTTCATTCCTTATCCCCCCATTATTTTTCATTTGACACTTTCTATCCTTTAACTCCACCTAGCTGTATTCCCTCTATTACCTGCTTTTGACCAATAATAAAGATAATAAGTAGTGGAATAATTGCAGATACAGCTCCTGCCATCATGAGGGAATAAATTTGCCCATGAGCATCTGCAAACTGGTATATACCTAATTGCAACGTATACAACGACTCAGATCTTAGGAAAATTAGTGGATGTTGATAATCATTCCAAGTCCAAATAAATCGAAGTATTGCGTATGTTGCAATTGCAGGACGTACTAATGGTAGTGCGATATAAAAGAAAGTTCGAAAATGTCCAGCACCATCAATTTTCGCAGATTCTATTATTTCATCATTAATTCCAATAAAGAACTGTCTTAACATAAAAGTACCAAACACACTGAAACTACTAAGTAGTATTAATCCTAGATGACTATCAAATAAATCAACCCAAGTATAAAGAATAAATTGTGGAACAAGTAACGATTGTGGCGGAATCATGTAAGTGGCAAGTACTAAAATAAAGACAACGCCACTACCTTTAAATTTCACCTTAGCAAATCCATAAGCTGCTAAACTAGAAACTGTTACAGATGTGAGTGTTGTTAACAAAGTAACTTTAATAGAATTCCAGTAGTACATGAGGAAAGATTTGTCATTACTTAACCATACTTGCGAATAATTTTCTATCGCTTGCCATGTAGTTGGAATCCACTCAATTGGAAATCGAAGTACATCTTCTTCTGGTTTAAATGATGCCGAGATCATCCAAATAAAAGGTGAAATAAAGATGATTCCACAAACTGCCATAAGTAAAGTTAATATGACCTTTTTTATATCAATTTTACTCATTATGCTTTGCATAACTATACCTCCTTCCCAACCTACCCTTTAATAATTAACCCATTTTTTCTGACCAATCCACTGTAATAGTGTAACAGTTAAGACTAACCCTAAAATTACGACAGCTATTGCAGAAGCATATCCAGAACGTAATTCTACGAAAGCTTGTTCATATAAGTAGAACACTGGTACAGTAGTAGAATTTGCTGGACCACCATCGGTTAACACAATAATGAGGTCAAATACTTTGAATGTGCTGATTAACCCTGTCACTAACAATAAAAAAGTTGTAGGTGAAACGAGTGGAACTGTAATTTTTCTGAACTTATACCATGATGTTGCTCCATCCATTTCCGCAGCTTCATACAATTCTTTAGGAATATTTTGAAGGCCAGCTAGATAAATAATCAGTTGAAAACCAATATTTGTCCAAATTAAAATAAGCATTACAGAAATAAGCGCAAAATTAATATCAGCTATCCATCCAGGAGGATTTTCTATTCCTAATTCCATTAATAGTCGATTAATTGGACCTTGAGTTGGATGAAATAACACCTGAAACACAATAGCAACTGCTACAACACTTGAAATGTAAGGCATAAAGTAAACAACTTTGAAGAAGTCCTTAAAATAAACATGATTGTTGATCATTACGGCAATACTTAAAGATATCATTAATCCAATCGGCACTACTAAAAGTAGTAGAAAGTTATTTATTAACGATTTTATAAAGATTTCATCATTAAATAATTTCTCGAAGTTTTCTATACCAATAAAATTAAAACCACCAACACCCGTCACAAAATTCCAATCTGTGAAGCTTAAAAATATGGTTGCTAAAATTGGAAAGATTACTAAAGTAGTTGTCCCTATTAACATCGGTGAAATAAAGGTATAACCAATTAAAGTATCTTTCCACCCTTTGAAGATTGGTTTTTGTTGGCTTTTATTTACTGATTGCGCTTTCAATACAGATCGTTTTATCTCCTTTACTTCAGTTTCTTCCAACATTTTCTTCCCCCCTTTATCTTGTGTTCATTATATTCGGAAAACTTTTAATAAACAATCCAATATCTTTACCGAATTGGAGAATATTTTTACATTTTGTAAGAAACATTTGAATACTCAAAGTATTTACGTTTATTATTAAACTATTACAATTTTTAATTTAGAGGTGATAACTTTGGATAATAGAGGTTTTACTGGAGTAGTTTATAACACGTCAGATTGGTTAATGAAATTTGCAATGATTAATCTATTTTGGGTTCTACTAACCATCTGTGGCCTGGGTTTATTTGGTTTATTCCCAGCTACAATTGCTATGTTCGATGTAATAAGTAAACTAAGAAAAAAAGAAGAGTTTCCTATTTTTAAAACTTTTTGTGTAATTTATAAAAAAGAGTTTATAAAGGGAAATATTATGGGAATGATACTGATAGTAATTGGAACCATTTTTTATCTGGATTTGTATTTTGTTCAAAGGACTAGTAATCAACTATTTCAAGTACTATTTTACCCTTTGGTAATCTTGAATTTTATTTTTTATATTTGTGTTTTGTATGTTTTTCCAATATATACGCACTATCAATTGAAAATCGCACAAATACTTAAGAATGCCTTTTTAATAATGATAGCAAATCCGATAGCTACGATTGCCATGATTTCAAGCGTAACATTTGTTGTCGTATTAACAATGATTTTACCGGCAACGTTGTTATTTTTTAGTGGCAGTATTTTAGCTTTCTTCATAACTTCTATTGCAAATAGTTCATTTCAAAAAATAGAACAAAAAAAGATTAAATATAAAAATATCAGATGATTTTTTTTTGCTTTCCCACTAAAATCTAAGTGAGGAACAAAATAACTAATGTAACTTAATCGCGTCCCAAGTGTGGATTATTCACTTGGGACATTTAAAGGCTTGTATATTCAAAAAGGACAACTCGAAAAGTAAGCAAAATAACAAAATAAAATGAATCACCAAATTTTTTTGTTTTTATACCTCCACTAAATTCGCTTAATATAGAGGGGCTGGCATGATAGCCAAGAGCTTATTAATGTAGATTATGTTATGTCATACAGCGTTTTATATTTCCCACAACACTTCTTATACTTTTTTCCACTTCCGCATATGCAAAGTTCGTTTCTTTCGGGAAGCCTTCCTCCTTTTTGGATATACTCTATCAATCTTCTTTCCTTCACTTTATCTGCTACTATTTCCATTCTCTCGTGTGCATATCGATAAATTTGTTTATAACTCTGGCAAAAATATTCAACATTGGAGGTTTGTTTCTGCGAATCCCAACTGCGAGCCCTCGGACATCCTCCGTGACATAAATTTAGAAATTCACAACTCAAACACTGCTCCGACAAATCTTCTTTTAAACTAGTAAATTCATTAAACTTCTTATGTTTAATAATATCAATGAGTGGCTCCTTGCCTACATTGCCTAAATAATAGTCCTCATGGATGTAGAAATCACAAGGATAGGCATCCCCATTTTGTTCCAAAATTAAAGTTTTTGGACACGTTTTTCTGTGAATACATATTTCAGCCTCTTGGTGAAGATAGACGGCAAGCATATTATCAAAAAATCGCTCCGAGATAATTGGATTTCCGTCATTGTACCAGATATCAAATACTTGACATAAAAAATCACCATATTGCTCTGGTGTAATGGTGTACCTTCCTAATTGGTCAACTTCCTGTGATTTAAAATCCATACAAGGAATGAATTGAACAAATGTGAATTGCTCGTTCAGATAGAATTCCATTAATTCTTTTCCTTTTGTAACATTCCTCTCATGGATGACAGTTAAGATATTAAAATCGACATTCTCATCTCTTAAATACTGGATTCCTTTCATAATCGAATAAAAACTGCCACCTCCTGAGCCCGTGACCCGCTTTGCATCATTAAGATGTTTTGGGCCGTCAAGACTAACGCCGACTAAAAAATTATAACTTTTAAAAAAACGGGCCCATTCTGGTGTAATCAACGTTCCATTTGTTTGAATTGAATTGCTAATCATCGTATTTCGTTTGGCATATTTAGCTTGAAGAGAGACAACCTTCTTAAAGAAATCTAACCCTGCTAACAGTGGTTCTCCTCCTTGCCAAACGAAAGAGGCTATACCATTCGACATAGCCATATATTCTTTTATGAATTTTTCCAGTACTTCATCTTCGATTCTATTTAATTTATCAATTTTCCCTTTACATTTGCTATAGTAACAATATTCACACGCTAGATTACAAGCCTCTGATACCGTTTTCCAAAGAACTCCCGTTACATTTGTTGTCGTTACCCCACACGTACTCACCTATATCCCCTACCTTCATGTCTTTTATCTCCATGTTATTAAAAAATTCAAAAAAGATATGTGAATCTAATCACTTCTGAAAAAATTAAAAGACATTGTAGGACATATAAGTCTAGGACTCATTATATTCATATACAACTTTTTCTACATTCACTTCTCCTAAACACCAATTAATCTTATTGACATCAACACTCCCTGTCTTCTCCTCTAATGCATTTAACGTTCCCATAGCAAGACCAAATTTTATAAACTCCTCATCCTTTAACCCGCGTGATAACCCCGCTGCAAAACCAGCGATAACTGAGTCTCCAGAGCCAACAGGATTTACAACTTCTACTTTTGGTATTCGTACACGGTATATAGTCTCCTTATGCTTAACAATCGCACCTTTTCCGCCTAGAGTGACCATTACCCATTCTACTCCTTGTAAAATATCCTCTTGCAATGCTGTTAAAATTTCCTTTTCGCTCATTACCGCTTTTCCGATCAAATCTCCTAATTCATCTTGATTTGGTTTAATTAAAAAAGGTTTTTTATTACTTCGCAATGTTGCTTTTAGTAATGAACCCTTCGTATCCAATAAAACAGGTTTTTGAAACTGATGTGCGATTTCGATTAACTTGCTGTAATATCCGTCTTTGATTCCCTGTGGAGTACTTCCTGAGATGGTAATATAATCTGACTGCTGTACTGCTTCTGAGTATTGTTTTAAGAAATCGTTTGATTCTTTTTCACTGATGGTAGGACCGTCTTCCAATATTTCAGTCTGCCTGCCATCATGAATGATTGCAATACAATTCCTTGTATTACCTTCAATTTCAACAAAATAATCTATAATACCCTTAATGTCTAATTCTTTTCTAATAGAATCTCCCAAATTCCCACCTAGAAATCCAGACGCTGCTGTCTCTTCCTCTAATTGCCTTAGTACACTTGCTACATTTAGTCCTTTCCCACCTGCTGTTTTGCTTGTACTATTGACTCTATTTACCCTATCTAAACTAAACTCTTCCAACTTATAATTGATATCGACAGAAGGATTTAATGTAATGGTTAATATCATTTAATGACACCTCAATTCTTCGTTATGTAAAAAAGGTGAGGATCTATTCCTTGTGTGTGTAAACACACATAGGTTTTAATTCCCCACCTAAACAAGATTATGCTTTTCCGTTACTCATGCAGATTAAGATTTTTTCAATTACTGCTTCTTTCATTTTTGATTTTGCCGGTCCAAAATATTTTCTTGGATCTGTTTCTTGGGGGTTTTCAATTAAATGTTCTCGCAATCCAACTGAGAAAGGAATTTTTAGTTCAGTTGATATATTTACCTTAGCACAGCCTAAAGAAATACATTTTTGAACATCTTCTTTAGAAATTCCTGATGCACCATGTAACACGATTGGTACATCGATTAAACTTTTGATTTTGGCTAGACGAGCAAAGTCAAGATTCGGTGTTGTTTCATATAATCCATGACCTGTTCCAATGGCAACTGCAAGCGAATCAATACCTGTTCGTGCTACAAATTCCTCAACAGTATCTGGATCTGTATAAGCTGCATCTTTCGCTTCTACAATTAGGTCGTCTTCTTGACCTACTAATTTTCCAAGTTCAGCTTCTACTGTTGCTCCATATTCATGTGCCTTGTCAGCAACTTTTTTAGCAAGAGCAATATTTTCTTCAAATGATAAATGAGAGCCATCAATCATCACAGATTTTGTTCCTAATTCTAAAGACTCTACAATGGATTCATATGTTTCATGGTGATCAAGATGTAGCGCGATAGGGATATCATTTTCTCTTGCTGCTACTTCCACAATCGCTTGGATATAGGAACGTCCTGCGTATTTCATTGTCCCTGGAGTTGCTGCTAGAATGATAGGAGACTTCATTTCCACAGCTGCTTCAACAACCGTTTGAATCGTTTCAAGGTTATGAATATTAAATGCTGGTACAGCATAGCCCTCACGACTGGCTTTTAACAGCATTTCTTTCGTATTTTGAATATAACTAGTTTGTTGAACAGATACCACTTTGCATCATCCTCATATAGAATTTTTATGAACAAACATACACGTTTCACTTTTCTTTATTACTTTATATACTTAATTTCTCCAGCAACTGCTGTTGCCTGAATATCTAGTTGTTCATCCAAGACGACATAATCAGCAATCTTACCTGGTGAAATGCTACCAAAATACAAACCCATTCCTAAACTAGCTGCTGGTGTAAGTGAGCCTAGATGCCAGATTTTATATAATGGTTCTGAACTCCACTCTTGTAAGTTTTTTACTCCATCAATTAGTTTTAAGGTACTTCCTGCAAGAGAACCACTTTTTAATTGAGCAATTCCATCTTTCATAACAACTGGAAATTCACCAAGTTGGTAATTGCCATCGGGCATTAATCCAGCTTGCATACAGTCTGTAATCAGTTGTAATTTGTCTCCTTTAATGCGTAATGCTAGCGCGGAAACATCAGGATGCACGTGGAAACTATCGCAAATTAGTTCAGCATAGGCCCTGTCGTCCATCAATGCTGCCCCAACAACACCTGGCTCTCTATGATGCAGTCCAGTCATTCCATTAAATAAATGGACATAGTTTCTCGCCCCTGCATCCACTGCCTCTTTACAGCATTCATACTGTGCATCAGTATGAGCAATACTCACTAACACACCTTCGATACTAACTTTTTGAATAAATTCAAAAGAACCTTCTCTTTCAGGTGCAATTGCGATTTTTTTAATAGTACCGTGAGCTAATCGTTGCCAATGTTGGAATTCTTCAATATCAGGATCCCTGAAATAGCTAGCGTTCTGCGCACCTTTGTGAAGATCTGTAAAGTATGGACCTTCTAAGAAAATTCCTTCCGATTGTGCACCTGGAAGACCTTCTTTTACCGCTTCCCGAATTGCGATGATTGCACGATCTAAGTCATCCTTTGAAGACGTTAAAGTGGTAGGTAAGAAGCGCGTCACACCAAGAGATACAAGCATGTTAGATATTTCTTGAACCGCTTCAACCTCACCATCCATAATGTCATTGCCTTTTATGCCGTGAATATGTGTATCAAAAAGTCCTGGAGCAATCGTGTAACCGCTGTAATCAATGACTTCCGCGTCTTCTTGGACTTGGCTCACAAACGAGCCAAATCTCCCATCTTCAACCAACAAGTAGCCACCGATTTTTTCCTCATTTTCAAGTAGGTACTTTTCAGCCTTCAAATAATATGACATTGTCATTCATCCTTTTTTGTTCTCATTCATAATCGTAGATTGTTACGCCCTGAACGACTCGGCTAATGACACCATTTGGACTTGGATTATCTGGTGAAATGCCTAGATTGATAGACTTTTTCATTGCTAATGTTTGAGCAAAAACAATATATAATAAGGCTAAGTAAAAGTCGTTTTTCAGTAATTCTACAGATGGATTCACAGAGAACTTCCAATCTGCATATTCCTCTACTGTTTCATCTACTTTTTCTGTTAATGTGATGACTTTAACTCCTTGAATTCCTGAAACTTCTTTAAGAATATCAAGATCATATTTTCTTGTATAAGAGTCACTTGATAGGAATAATGCAACAACAGATTGATCATTAAGAATTGATTTTGGACCGTGACGAAAACCTAATGAAGATTCAAATGTTGCGACTACATTTCCAGCAGTTAGCTCCAGCATCTTTAAAGAAGCTTCATGAGCTAATTGGCCAAGTAATCCTGAACCTAGATAGATGATACGGTTAAAATCATATTCCAACACATCGTCTACCAATGCTTCCACTGTATGAATCAATTGCTTTCCATTATCAATCACTAGGTCCATCTCTTGTTCAAAAGACGGATTGTTTGTAAAAAATGCGTATGCCATTAACAGCATGCAAGAAAAACTACTTGTCATTGCTAACGATTTATCATTCGCCTCTTCAGGTAGTAGGATAACTAGACTATCCTCATCATCCTTTACGTTTTTGGCAAGCTGTCCCTCTTTGTTACAAGTAATTACTACCTGATAAAAATCTTTGACTAACTGTTGCCCAAGATTAACAGTTGCTACACTTTCTGGACTATTCCCAGAACGTGCAAATGAAACAAGAATGGTTGGAATATCTGAAACTAAATATTCACTTGGATTAGATACAATTTCTGTTGTTGCCACAGCTTCGAAGAAGACTTTATTTTTAGCTTCTTGTTTAAAGATTGGTGCGAGAATATCACCGATAAAAGCTGATGTTCCTGCCCCTGTAAAAATAACTTTAACAACTTCATGTTTTGAGTATATTGTCTGTAGAAAACCTTTATATTCATCCTTTTTTTGTAAAAAAAGTGAAATTGACTTCTCCCAAACATTTGGTTGTTGGAATATTTCAGTACTTGTATGAGTGGCTCCTTCTAACTTCAACATAAATACATATCCTCACTTTTATATTTTTCTATGATTCTTTTATTATTGTGAAATTCGTGGCTAAGACCTTTCAATACCCCAAAGGTTTGGTGTTAAGGTCTTAGAATTTAATGCCAATCATGACTAAAATCCTTTAATCACTAGTAATCTATAAGCGACATTTTTATTCACTGCTTACGAATAAAACACTTTAAGTCCTGCTCCTAGTACACCTGCATTTCCCTTTGACTTACTCAAATACATGCGGTTTATAGCAGATTTTTGTTCTGGAATACAGTACTCTTCCATTTTTTGTTTTATTAATGGTAAGAGAAAAGGATTGTTATTACTAACTCCCCCACCAAATACAATTTTTTGAGGATCCAATAAACATGTAATCGAATAACTACCATGAGCGAGTGACTCAACAACTTGTGAAATCACAGACTTTGCATAATCATCATTTTGTTGGTACTTCTCAAAAATTTCTTTGGCTGTCATACTGCCGTTCGTTAATCTTTGGATAGATGGGCCTGATGCCGCTTGCTCAAGTCTTTCGTGGCCTTTTCCAGATATAACTGGCAATAGGCCTAGTTCACCAGCAAAACCCATTCCGCGAATAAAATCTCCATTGTGAATGATTGAAACCGCAATGCCTGTACTGATTGTAAAATATACAAAGGTTTCATTTGGGTTTGCTCCATTTAGACTCCATTCAGCTAAGGTTGCCATATAAACGTCGTTATCTATTACGACTTTATCTAAAGAAAAAGTATCTTTTATTCGCTGCGCTATCGGAAAATCCTTCCAGGGTAAATTATTTTGAAAAAGAGCAATGCCTGATTCTCTATCTAAAATTCCTGGTACCCCCACTCCGATTCCCTCAAGTTGTTGAATGGTCAAATGAGATTCGTTCAGAACATTATTGATTACTTTTACAACTTGCTGAAACATCTTTTCTTTGTCGTATGGGTCACTTGGTATTTCTGAACGGTGATAAATGTTCATATCTTCATCAATGATTGCCGCGGCAATCTTTGTACCACCGATATCCACTCCTAATGCACGTTTCATTTATTCTCACCTCACCCAAAAAACTATTACCTCAATGTATAGAAAACCTTTTAAATAAGTACCCCCTGGATAGGGCGATTCTTATTCTGAGATACCATTTGTCGGAACTAAGATTTATTTCCTGGATTTAATTCAATAGAATACGAAAATTTATCTCCACGCGCATAGGATACGGTGTATTCAACAACTAACTGATTTTCAAACGTTGTCCTTTCAATCCTTAGGCTCGGCACGGATTCTGAAATACCAAAAATATCTCTAATTTCTTTTTCTAACAATACAGCGTGGAATCGTTCGTGTGCATTAGTGATTTGCACTCTGTAGTCTTTACTAAAAATCTCATACATAGGTAATTCTTCTAATCGTTCTTTTGTTAAATTTTCAAATCTACTTACTGGTAAAAAAGACGTTTCGTACATCATTGGTTTAAGATCTGCGAGACGAAGGCGTGTGATTTCATAAACTTCATCACCCTCTTCAATCTTTAATTTTGCCGCAACTTCCGAATTACAAGGCAGCTTTTGAAAATCAAGTACTTGTGACGATGGGGTTTTGCCTAGTTTCTTCATTTCATTTGTAAAGCTATAAAAATTCACAAGACTTTGGTCATATACCATTGGGGAAACAAAGCTTCCTTTGCCATGCTTCGTAGTAATATAGCCATTTTGTTCTAATAATTCCATTGCCTTTCGAACAGTGGTACGGCTCATTTGATACTGTTCACATAGCTCTCTTTCAGATGGTAACTTATGGTGCTCCGGCCAGGTATTATCCTCTATTTTTTTTACCAATTTTTCCATTAATTGATAATATAATGGCAATTGGACATTTGACATCATATCTACGAAAACCTCTCTTATTTAATCGAAATTCCATTTCACGTGGGATTAATCAATTTAAGTTAGTGAAACAGACATCTGATTATTTTTTACATATTCATCAAAATCAATTGTTTTTCCAGTTTTTCTGGATTCTTCTGCTGCAAATACAATTAAATGGCTATCCCTTGATACAGTTGGGGAAGTTAAACTTTCTGTTATCCCATTTGCTACACGGTAAACAAAGTCTTCCATGATACTTGTATCCGCTCCCATATGACCTCCATCCATTGTCATAGGAGTTATTACTTCTGATTTTCCATTGTAGTAAGAAACAATAATTTCATTTTTCGTATCATCGCCCTCGATGGTCCCTTTTGTCCCCATTATTTTGAACTGGCGACAATTGTTTGCCGTAAATCCAGACATTGTAAATGCTACAGTGATATCTTTATCAAAAAGTAAATTCACTGTTTGATGGTCGACTACATCATTATCAGAGCGCCATACACAACGACCGTATGGACCTTCTTGAATTACTTTTAGACGACTCTCGATGTCCGAATTAGCTGTAATTGTATTTGCTGGCCATTCGTCACGATCATGTAGATACCATTTAACCGCAGAAAATGGACATTGTTTTTCTATGGCACAATCTAAGCATCGTTCTCCCGAACCTTCTGGAGCATTTTCTTCCTTGAAATAGGATAATTGACCGAAAGATGATACTTTTTTACATCTCTCACCAATCAACCACTGAAGCATATCCATATCATGACAAGATTTCTGTAATAACATTGAGCTAGAAGTTTCTTCTTTTCCCCAATTACCACGAACAAAGCTATGAGCTTGGCGATAATAGCCAACATTTTCAATCCATTGGATAGACATAATATCTCCAATTACTTTTTGATCTAAAACCTGCTTCAACTCCTGATAAAATGGGGCATATCGTAACACGTGACAAACGCTGAGTAAAACACCCTTCGCTTCAGCTGCTTCCGTAATCTCCAGTACTTCGCTTGGATTAGGAGACATTGGTTTTTCTAAAAGGATGTTGTATCCCTTATTAATCGCCTCCATCACTGGTTCATAATGTAATTGATCGGGCGTACAAATTAGAATCGCATCACAGAATTTATCTTGGTCTAGCAATTCTTTCCAGTCACTATACCGTTGATTTTCTTCGATGCTGTGAGCTTTAGCAAACTTGTTTCGCTTTTTTTCATCTGTATCAGCTACTGCTACAAACGAAATTTCGTTCGGATATTTTAATGCATATGTTCCGTATGAATAATATCCTCTACCACCTGCTCCAATAAGTGCTGCTGTTATCATTTTAAAAAAACCTCCTTATTTCCCTCCTGTTAGTGCAATTCCTTCAATAAACTGCTTTTGTAAGAATACAAACAATACTACCATCGGAATCATTGCTAAAAATGAACCTGCCATTAGTACTGGATAGTTTGTCGAATATTGTCCTTGTAATGAAGCTAAACCGACTGATAAAACCATACTTTCTGTAGAGCTATTCACAATTAACGGCCACATTAAATTGTTCCAAGCAAAAAGGGTGGTATAGATTCCAAGTGCAATTAGACCCGGTTTAGCAAGTGGAAGCATAATTTTCCAGAAAATCTGAATATGGTTACAGCCATCTAATCGTGCGGCTTCTTCTAATTCTTTTGGTAATCCCATAAAGAATTGGCGCAAAAGGAAAGTCCCAAATGCACTAAACAAGCTAGGTAAAATAACCGCTGTCAATGTATTGAGTAATCCTAAATTCGCTATAATTTCATACTGAGGTAATAAAAAGACCTGGCTAGGTACCATTAATACGGAAAGTACGAGTAAAAATAAAACATTCCTGCCAGGAAACTCAATCCGAGCAAATGCATAAGCAGCTAATGAACAGAATATCAATTGTCCAATAACGATTACTATCGTAACAATAAAGGTATTCTTCATGAATGTAACAAATGGTAGTAATTCAAATACTTCTACATAATTACTCCAATTAAAGGATGTCGGAAACAACAATGGAGGTACTTGAATTGATTCAGCATATGTCTTAAATGTTGTTAAGATCATCCATACAAAAGGCCCAAGCATTGATATCGAACCCACTAGCAATAATAGATGGACGAGCGGTTTCCCTTTATTAGTCCCAATTTCCACTTTATTTCCCTCCTCAGTCGTAATGAACCCATTTCTTTTGTAACTTCATTTGTACCGCTGTAATCAAAAGAATAATCACAAGTAATAATGTCGTAATCGCTGACGCATAACCCTTATCACCTAACACGAATGCATGTTGATAGAAGAGATATACAATCGATTGAGTTTTATCAATAGCAATACTCTTATCACTGACAATCATAAATATTAAATCAAACACTTGAAATGCGTGTATAAATGAAATAATGGATACAAAGAAGATAATTGGCGAAAGTAATGGCAACGTAATTTGGAAAAAGGTTCGGTAGGGACCTGCACCATCAATTAATGCAGCTTCATAATACGTTTTTGAAATTCCCTGCAAACCAGACAAAAAGATAATCATGTTGTAACCAATACCACTCCAAATTGCAACAACAATAACTGCGTAAAGAGCAAAGTTCGGATCAGATACCCAGTTTGGTCCTTGTATACCCATTTTGGATAAGAGGAAATTAATTAATCCATAGTCTCCGTTATACAACCATTTCCAAACCATTCCAATGGCTGCAGGCATCGTAACAACTGGCAAGAAATAAATCGTACGATAAATGGATTTTCCTTTTATCTTTTGATTCAGCAATACCGCTACAAGAATGGCAAGAAATATCCCAATCGGTACTGTAAATAAAATATAAACAAATGTATTTTGGAAGGACTGTCCTAACTGGCCGTCTGAAAACATACGGACATAGTTGTCTAACCCAATCCATTCAGAGACTCCAAAAGCACTTCTTTCTGTAAAACTAAAATACGTATTTTGAAGAATTGGCCAAAAGTAAAAAACAGTTAATCCAATCATTAGAGGGAAAATCATGAGATATCCCCAAAAATAATCTGAACGTTTTTGGGATTTTGCATAAGATGTTGTTTTAATTTTTTTTGGATTATTTATTGTCCTCATTTTTTCAACTTCAGTAATAGATTTGCTCATTTTGTCACCCCTTTAATGAACTTAGAAGGCTAAGTAAAATTCACTTAACCTCCCTTGCATACTTACTATTTGTTCAAAATCCCTTCAGCTTCTGCTGCTAATTCCTTCGCTGCATCCTCTACGCTTATTTCTCCACTCCATGCTCTCTTCAAAATATTTGTTTCAGATGACCATAATGCACTAGTTTGTTCAATATTTGGTAAAGGATGAGAATATTCTACTGCGTCTAAAAAGACCTGTAAGTTCATCGTAGGTACTGATTTTATCCACGCATCTTGCATACCATTCAATGCAGGAATAACCGTACCGGTTTCAGCAAATACTTGCGCAGCATCCTCTGAACCAAGGTATTTGACAAATTCCCATGCAGCTTCTTTGTTTTTTGTTTTTGCTGCAATAACATTCGCTAATCCGTGAATCGTAACGGCACGCTCTTTTCCTTGTGGTAATGCTGCAACATCTAAATCTGGATTGTCTTTAAAAATAGGTACCCTCCAAGAACCATCAAAAATCATTGCCAATTTACCAGACATAAACATGTCAACAGACCAGGATTCTGTTAACTGTACATATGTAGGTGATAATCCTTCATCTATAAAACTGTACCAATACTCTAGGGCTTCAATCGCTTCTGGCTCAGCAAAACCTGTGTTTTTACCGTTATCAGTAATGATTTCCCCACCATTTTGCCAAATCAAATCATAGTAAGATCCTTGGTTCTTTAAGTCTGCTGCAATACCATGAATTCCTTTTTCTTTATTTGTTAGTTTTTCGGCTGCTTGTTTTAAATCTTCCCAAGTCCATGTTTCATCAGGATAGGGAACACCTGCTTCGTCAAATATTTTTTTATTATAAAATAATCCTGTTGTATCAAAATCTTTTGGTATTCCATAAACCTCTTCATTAATTGTGTATAAAGATGTCAACGTTTCTGGATAATTGGACAAGTCAACTTCATCTTGTTCAACAAGGTCAGTTAATGGCAATAGTACTTTACCATTCGCAAAGCGAGCCACATTCGGACCATTCATCCAAAACACATCAGGCATGGCCCCACCATTGGCAGCGGTTTCAAGTTTTTGAAAATATTGCTCACGAGGAGTTAATTCGATTTCTACTTTAATGGTTGGGTTTTCTTTCTCGAAATTTTCAATAATTTTTTCAACTGCTGGTACTTGGTCCTTATTCCACATCCCATATTTTAGAGTAACGTTATCCCCTGCACTTTTTTCTCCACCTGAACTACCACATGCTGCTAACACCATCATGGAAATAAGTATTACCAATAGTCCCATAATTTTTTTCATAATAATTCCTCCCTTGTTTATAACTTTTTGTGTAGTGTTGTAATGATGTCATTACCAGTTAGGTTAAAATAAAGAAGTAATGATGTCATTACCAGTTGGTTCGTGATTAATATATCACGAATATAAAACGCTTTCAATTACTTTTTTTAAAAATTTTGTAGTAAATTCTCTTACACTAGCCTAACTCCTTCCGAATTAATCGTACTAAAGCTTTTATGTAATAACTATACTAGGAAAGAATTAGCCAAATTGCGCTCCGTAGAAATAGACACGATCAAAAAACAAGTAAATAGTATTTTAAAGAAATTTAATAAACGAAATACGAAAGAAGTTGTAAAATTATTAAATGAACATGAAGTGAAAGACATTATTAATAATATCGCCTAAATTAAAGCGGGTGGCTATTAAAAGCCATCCGCATTCAATAAACATACTACTTACTAGATAAAACTAGAACTTAATTTTTTTCAATCCGTTCAAGCAATTGTTTTAATTGAACCGCCGCCATCGACTCCAATCGATGATCAACTTCACAGAAGTCCAAATCCTTCGTAACTTCGTTCGGGACAATTACACAGTACATTCCGGCACGCTTTGCTGCTAGTGCTCCATTTGCGGAGTCTTCAAAGACTAGACACTCCTCTGGTTTCACACCTAAGCATTTAGCTGCCTCTAAATATAGGGTCGGGTCGGGCTTTACCTTTTCAACGTCGTCTGAGGTCCGAATACATTCAAAGTAATCAAACAAGCAAAGATTTTTTAAATGAGAAGAAACCCACTCATAATCTGAGCTCGATGCTAGACCGACTTTTAAGCCTGCTTTCTTGGCAGCGGATAGATACTCTTCGACACCTGGCAAGGGGCCTTCGTTTTTCATTCTCTCATTAAACCGGTCCCGTCTTAGCTTGGTTAATTCCTCATGGTCAATCTTCTTCCCAATTTGCTCTTCTAAATATGTAAGGGCATTGAAACCCGCCTGCGTTCCAATGACCTTCCCCCATACGGACATTGGTAGCTCTGAGCCATGCTCTTGAAAGATTTCATTTAACACATTGTATTCATTTGTTTCTGTATCATATATAAGTCCGTCAAAATCAAAAATAACTGCTTTTATCAAAAAATCATCTCCTATCCTTGTAATCCACCTTCTATTATAAGGAAAGATAGAGTAAAGTCCATTTTCTCCTTAGTCAGCTTTGTCACATTTTGTTCACAACAACATCTTAACTTCAAGATTTTACATTTTACAATCACTAGCTGTGATACTATAATTTTGAGTATACTTATGTGGAATGAGGGATTCGATGAACTCTAAAATAAACGAAAAAATGCTGGAGACGTATTTATTTATTGCCTTTGCCGCCGCATTAATATCCACACTTGGAAGTCTCTATTTTTCTGAAATCCAAAAATTTGTCCCATGTGAATTATGCTGGTACCAGCGAATTTTTATGTACCCTCTCGTAATCATTTTGGGAATTGCTATTGGTAAAAAGAACTACTCCATCGCACTCTATACATTTATTCTTTCTCTTATTGGTGGCTCCTTCTCGATCTACCATTACCTTGTTCAAAAAGTTCCTGCTGTTGGTGAAAACTCACTTGCTTGTGGAGTTGTACCTTGTACCGGTCAATATATAAACTGGTTTGGCTTTGTAACAATTCCTTTTTTAGCTTTAATAGGTTTTACAATCATTGCAATTACTAGCTTTATCACATTAAAAACGTTGAAAGAAGGGAAATAGATTTGAAAAAAATTATCATTTTTACAGCCGTTATCGTTGTTCTGTTTGGAGGACTTGCCTTTATAACAACAACTCAAAACAAGCAAAAATCCGAAGGAAATCCTTACGGAAAAGAAAAACTTGATCCTGCGACAGTTAAACAGCTCGATGATCCAAACTACCAAAATCAAATTCTGCCTGATGAGTTAGAGACAAAATTGAAAAATGGCGAAACCATGACTGTGTATTTTTACAGTCCAACATGTGTACACTGTCAAAATACCACTCCAGTAATCATGCCAATGGTTGATGAAATGGGACTTGATTTGAAAAAATTAAATCTACTTGAATTTAAAGATCAATGGAACAAATATGGCATAGATTCTACACCTACACTTATTCACTTTGAAAATGGTGAGGAAGTTTCACGTCTTGTTGGTTATCACGAGGACCATAATGATTATAAAACGTGGTTCGAAAGTGCAATGGCAAGTTCAAAATAAAAGGAAATCCCTGCTCACTAAATTGAGCAGGGATTTTTTGTACGTTAAGGCTCATGATGCCTTATGTATTAAGCCAAATATTTATTTGCTGGCTTTGAATATTTACTTAAACCTTCCGGATTGTTCACACTTTGAAATTCTTCAATCGTAAACGGAAATAAATAACCGTACTCATTTAAAATTTGCACATTCTTTGCAAATAATTCTTCATAGTATTCCTGGTAGCCCTCTTCTTGAATCGTTTCCAGTACTGCAATCAGAGCTTGAAGGCTTGATATAACTTTAAAAGCCTTGTCCAATGTTCGGTTATAGTAAACGTCTTCCTCTTTCGGTTCTAATACATTCCATTTTTCAAACTTTCCAATATACTCATCTTCGAAATAGATTGGAAAGATGGAAGAATACATGTAATCGATTAGCTCCGTAATGTGATGTTCCTGCTCCGGAGTTGATGCTACTACAATTTTCAATGTAAAACCCACCCTTATATCTCCATAATAATAAGTATAGAATAACATAGGATTCCTTACTTATGGTACGGTAAGTCTTTCCTCCATATCCACTTTCTCTTTCATTCATTTCGTGGATTGGATATACTTTTTAACATGAACATTTTATGAAGAGGATATCTTGCTCGGTTCTTTATTAAAGTGCTCTTCATACTCGCTATGAAGAGGATTTTAAGCACGATTTTCATTCAGATTACCTTTCATTCAGGCTATGAAGAGGGATATACTTGAAATTCCCACCCAAATTCCCCTTCATTCACACTATGAAGAGGATTTCGCGCACGATTTTCATTCAGATTACCTTTCATTCACGCTATGAAGAGGGATACACTTGAATTTCACACCCAATTTCCCCTTCATTCACACTATGAAGAGGATTTTAAGCACGATTTTCATTCAATGTCCTTTTCATCGAAACACCCGATACAATATTTCTAGTAAAAGAGGTTATCATATGTTAACAAAAAGAGTAGGAGAATGGTTTGAAATCCAGGTTCCAAAGGACTGGAAGGGCCTGACCATCGAGGAAGTGTTAAAAAACGTTTGGTCGATGCCAAAGCAAATGCTTTATCAATTACGTATGGAAAAAGGCGTGAAGCTTAAAGGTGAAGCCAAGCCATGGAGCACAACTCTCACACATAACGACAAACTGCAGGTCCATCTTTTTATAAAAGAGGAATTTGGCGTCGAGCCGGAATATGTTCCAGACCTACACGTTTTATTCGAGGATGACCATCTTTTAATTGTCAACAAACCGCCTGGTATGGATACACACCCTAACGAAGATGGACAGCTTGGGACACTTGCTAATGCGGTTGCCTATCATTTTCAAATGAACGGTATTCAAACAAAAATCCGGCATATTCATCGACTCGATCATGATACAACCGGGGCCGTCATATTTGCTAAGCATAAACTTGCTTCGGCCATTTTAGATCGCCGACTCGAAAAACGTGAAATCAAACGAACCTATCTCGCTTTGGTACATGGAATCATCAAACAAAAAAAGGGAACAATCGAGGCTGCTATCGGGCGAGATCGTCATCATCCAACTCGCAGAAGAGTGTCACCAACAGGGCAAAAGGCGATTACGAAATTTCAAGTCCTTCAAACATTGCCAAATAAAAAAATGACCTTAGTAGAGCTAGAGCTTTTAACAGGCCGTACCCATCAAATACGTGTACATATGAGCTATTTAGGTTACCCGCTTGTAGGGGATACATTATATGGTGGACAACCAATTGTTCAAAGGCAAGCCCTCCATGCAGCACGGATACGTTTAGAACATCCGTTTACAAATGAAAAAATCATGTGTGAGGCGCCTTTCTTAGATAGCCCGCCTATTTTCGAAAAGATCGTAGACTAATTTTACAAATACTAGGTCTGTACACATGCGGAAAATGCATTTTTTCTATATACTTAGATAGAGAAGTGGAATAAGGAAAGGAGTTTGCCATTGCAGGACTTACTTATTTACGTCATATTAGGTCTTTCTATAGGAGTAATGTCCGGTTTTTTTGGAATTGGCGGTGGTTTTATTCTTACACCAACGCTTATCCTAATGGGATTTTCTCCAGTGATCGCAATTGCTACAAGCTTATTGTATACCGTTGCTACCTCCCTTTCCGGTGTAGTTGCACATTTTCGACTCAAACATATTAAATGGGAAACTTCCATTATTATTGGACTAAGTGGAGTTATCGCCACCCAGTTTGCACACCCATTTGTTATATTCCTTGGAAAGTATCAATTAGAAAACACTGTTATTCCATTGATGTATTTAGCGCTCATCTTGTATTTTTCAATATCCATACTTGTTAGTAAATCTCCTAGCAAGGAACAAGTAGCTGAAAAAACGAAATTTGCATATGGAAAAATTGTGTTAATCGGGCTATTCGCCGGCTTTATTTCAACAGCATTAGGTGTGGGCGGTGGCTTTATTATCGTACCATTGTTAATGAGCGTGTTATCGTTCCAACCAAAATATGCAGTGGGTACAAGCCTGCTTAGTGTATTCATGATTGTTGTCGCTGGTTTTGCAACCTATGCGTCAACCGTTGAACTTGATTATGGCGTAATCGTAAGCCTCATTATAGGTGCACTTATTGGTGGTCAGCTTGGCGCAATGGTTACGAATGTATATGAAGATAAACAGGTACGCTATTTCCTCGCGGGTCTATATATCGCAACCGGAGTGAGTCTCATATTTAAACTGTTTCATTTAGACTTTGTTGGTCTGCTCTTTCTATTGATTTACTGCTTATATATGCTTATACATTTTGTCCTTCACACTCTTAAAATTCGTCTTAAGGAAAAAGAAGTTGGTTAACAACACCATCCCTACTATGTAAAGGATGGTGTTTTTTAGTATATAATTAAACTAATGAAAATCTGTTTGAGGTGACATGATGAACTTTTATGAGGAAGTATTGAAGAGAAAAGATGATCTAATTAGGGATTTAGAATCGATTTTACGGATTGAAAGTGTTAAGGATCTTGAAAGCGCAACTAAAAAACGTCCGATGGGTGATAAAATTGGTGAGGCGTTGGAAACCATGCTTTCCATTACAGAGTTTGCTGGATTCAAAACAACCAATATTGAGGGAATGGTGGGATATTCCGAATATAGCCCTGTTCAAGCTGAAGATTACATTGGAATCCTTTGTCACTTAGATGTTGTCCCTGCAACGGGGGATTGGGTATCCCCACCATTTGAGCCTACGATTCGAGATGGAAAACTATATGCAAGAGGTGCCATTGATGATAAAGGTCCAACGATTGCTGCCTATTATGGACTCAAAATTGTAAAAGAACTTGGGCTTCCTTTAAAACATAATATTCGCTTAATCTTTGGAACCGATGAAGAAAGTGGCATGAGCTGCATGAAAAAATATGTTGAAGTTGAAAAAGCACCATTAGCTGGCTTTGCACCTGATGCGGACTTTCCGATCATCCATGCTGAAAAAGGACAAATCAATGTTAAGCTTGGACTTCAAAATGTATCAACTAGTGAAAAGGGAGATTTATCTCTCTTCTCCTTTGTTGCAGGTGAAAAAGGGAATATGGTGCCAGATGTAGCCGAAGCCAAAATGATCGGACAGAACGATACACTCGTTCCGAACTTTTTGAAGTATTGTAAGGAAAAAGGGGTCGTATATTCCTATTCACAAGATGGAGACCAAACCATGCTTAAGTTGGTTGGGACTTCAGCTCATGGGATGGAACCTCATAAAGGGGTTAATGCTGCACTACTATTAGCTTCATTCCTACAGCAGTATTCGTTTGAAGAAAGCGCCAATAACTACATACAATTCATATACGAAACGCTCTATAACCAATTCAAAGGTGAAGGGTTAGGGATTGATTTTTTAGATGAGATTACCGGCCCACTGACTGTGAATGCAGGTATTTTCACATTCAAGAAAGACGAAATTGCTGAGATACACTTAAATATTCGATGCCCGGTAGAAACGAATTATGAAGATACAATCGAAAAATTAACAATAACAGTCGAATCATATCATTTTAAAATCACATCCCTTGCTTCTAAGGAACCCCATCATGTTCCGAAGGATTCACCATTGATTAAAGCCCTTCAAGAGGTTTATGAAGCAGAAACAGGTGACGAACCTACCCTATTAACAACTGGCGGAGCCACATATGCACGTTTTATGAAAAATGGGGTTGCCTTTGGGGCCGTTTTCCCAGGTAAACCTATGACCGCTCACCAAAAGAACGAATATATCGAAATTGATGACTTATTAAAAGCAACTGCCATTTACGCACATGCAATCTATCGATTAGGAAATTTATGATTCATAAAAAGAGGTTCTTCCCTATTTATATAGGTTGAAACCTCTTTTTCGATTTCTCCATGTTTGTCCATTTCACATTTGCTGCTCCCCCATAGTATATAGTGACTCTGAGAAAAGGAGGTGCTGTATATGAGCTATGGCGGAGGCGGTTATAACAACAGCTTTACGTTAATTGTAGTTCTATTTATCCTATTAGTCATTGTAGGAGCTTCTTTTATGAGCTACTAGTCGTTTAGGTTTTTGGGCGTATCCACCGCGTATCCCATAATATCTCCTCATTTAGGTGTTCCAGAGGCAGTCCTTTGGGGCACCTTTTTTATGTGCATATCTAACCAATTGATCACATCTTTGTAAACTTCCTCTTTATTGAGTTCATTTAAGATTTCATGTCGACTATTTTCATATAGTTGGACCGTTATATCCTTCATTTCTACGTTTTTATACATATTTGCCGCTTCGAGAACTCCTTTTGAATAGTTTCCTACAGGGTCCTTATCTCCAGCCATAAAGTATATCGGTAATTCTTTCGGAATATGTTGATTTTCACTGTGGTTATTTACTTTTTCTACACCACTAACAAGGTCATAGAAGAAGCCTGCCGTGAAAATTCCACCACAAAGAGGATCAGCGTTATACTTGTCAACTTCTTGATCATCCCTTGAAAGCCAATCAAATTCTGTTCGATTCGGACGGAAAGATTTGTTGTAGCTTCCAAACGTAAGCTTGTTCATAAGAGGACTCTTGGTTTTCTTTCCTTTTCGTTTCATTTCAAACTTGGCTATCCCAATTCCGACTTTGCCAATAAAACCTGGGTCTCCTCCTGTTCCTGAAAGAATAACACCCGCTAACTCGTCACCATGTGTTTGTATGTATCTCCGTGATAAAAAGGAACCCATGCTATGTCCGAACAGAAAAATAGGTACGTTTGGATGATTCCTTTTAATGATATCAGTTAGCTGAAGCATATCCTCGACCACAAGATCAAACCCATTTTCGTCTGCAAAAAATCCCATTAGTTTTGCATTTGTGCCTGTTTTTCCGTGGCCGCGATGGTCATTTCCATATACAATATAACCTTCTTTAGTGAGTGACTTTGCAAATAAATCGTAGCGTTCAATATGCTCTGCCATCCCATGGGCAAGTTGGACGATTCCTTTCGGAGTTACATCGGAGCTTTCCCACTTTTTACAGTAAATCGTGACACCATCTTCAGATAAAAATGTAAAATCTGTACATGTCATCACCTTATCCTCCTTTTTATGTCTATTATATTCTGAAAATTGGATGTTAGATATAAAGTAGGTATTCTTTATTTTCTGATAAATCCCTTTCGTGTTTCCATTTTTTGTGCATATAATAAAAGCAGGTTACTAGAAAAATAGAGGGGAATGAACAACATGAGTTCTTTTATAGTGAAAGGTATTTGGAACGGAGATCGAAATGGAGAGGGCACGATTACCACAGATGGATTTCAAACTGCCGTGTCTGCTCCAAAGCAACTGGATGGTCCAGGAATTGGCGCAAATCCTGAGGAATTGCTAATTGCTGCCGCTACAAATTGCTATATGCTTACCCTTGCTGCTATCCTGTCAAATCGTGATATTGAATACACCCATCTGGAGGTTGAGACGGAAGGTACAGTTGGTAAGGACGGCAAGCGCTTAATCTTCGAAAAAATTGTTCATAAACCACTTATTTTTGTAAAACAAGCCGATGTTGAACTTCAAGAAAAATTAATTCAACTTGCGCATCGAGCTGAAAAAGCTTGCTTCATCTCGCAAACACTAAAAGGCAATGTTGAAGTTAGTGTTGAACCTGTTGTAAAAGTGGTTGGGTAAAAAGATTTTTTTGTTGTAATCAGCTAGTGGCAGTATTTTTGAATTAGTGGCAGTATTTCTCAAATAGTGGCAGTATTATAGACTATGATCCTATTAAAAGATGAAAAGGCAGTGCATCTACACACTGCCTTCGTCTCACCTTATCCTCTTTGTACTTCATAAACCTTTAAGTTAGAATAAATGACCTCTAATAAAGGTGTTTCAATGCCTTTTTCCTGGGCAATTTTATATAAATAGCCTTGTAATTGATCACCCTCAATATCCAAACCTTTTTCCATATCTCGCTGCATCGACGACTTCATATCGAATGTCATTTGATTTGTTGTTTTTACGTGTTTTTCCTCAATATCATCATCGATTGGTGCACCGATCGCTCGCATCACAGAACCGATTTCTTTAAATAGGTTTAAAATTAGCTTTTGACCATTTTGCTCTTCACGAATCGGACCAATCGGTGATCTCATTAACGTTGTAACACCTGAAAATCCAGTGATAAACATGTATTTATGCCACATTTCCCGAATAATATTGTCACTTAATTCAATATTTGTTTTTGTTCCAGACATAACTTCTGCTAATTTTGAAATACGCCCTGTTCGTTCCCCGGAAAATTCTCCAAATAACGCGCGATGGTTCGGGCTTGTCTGAACGATTTTACCTTCAGCATCCAAGGTTGACTCGATAAAACATAATCCACCTATTACATTTTCTGAATTAAACGTAGACTTTAAAATATCCACATGACTGTAGCCATTTAATAGTGGTAGAATCATCGTGTCTTCGCCCACATATGGTTCAATACTATGTAATGCACCTTCAAGGTGATATTGTTTTGTTGATAAAATGATCACATCGAATGGACCCGCTTCTTCACCTGATTGGATTGTCTTCGGTTGAAGTGTCACATTTCCATGGATGCTTTCAATTTGTAGTCCATGCTCCTGTAGTTGTTTTTGTCTTTTTTCACGGACTAAGAAGGTTACGTCTTCCCCTTTTTCAAGTAGTCGCCCTCCAAAATAACCGCCAATTGCCCCTGCTCCTACAACTAGTATTCTCAAAATCTGCAACCCCTTTCAATATGAAACTATCAATATTATAACAGAAAAAAGGCCAGCAACGCTGACCTCCTTCCCTACTTTTTAGTTAGAAACATAATTTGCTGCGGAGCGAACTTCGACTGTTATTGAACTGGCGTTTACAGTCGTTTTCAAAACAACTGGATATGGACGATTATTGGCAAACTTAAAGTCCAAATAAGGGTAAGCAACTGTTGCATCATGCCCAAGTGGAACATATCCGACAGGTTTTGAATGGTGGTGAAGCTCAGTGATTTCAAGGCCCGCTTTTGCAACAGCATTATAAAGAGTACTCGACGTTTGGCATATGCCTCCACCATACCCTGGGACAAATTCCTTATTGATAATAACGGTGGCTAGCGCATATCCATTTTCCTTAGATCCATTTCCGACCACATAGTTAAAAGAAAAACGATCGCCAGGTCCTAACACAACATCGTTCACTTCATCTGCAGACTTTTCGATATTAAAATTTCTCCCAGTTACAGATGGATTGAAATAAGTTGTAAAGCTTCCAAGAACCACTTCACTAATGCCTTGTACCTGTTCCTGTGTAACATTTGGATTCGTTTCTTCAATCGGAAGGACGACTTGTTTATTAAAAACGGAATTATCTAGTATTCTAGTGACAAGCTCACTTTCTTTTAAAATCATTTGGCTTTGCCCACGTTGCAATTCCCCACCAGCACTAAGTTTAACTGGTTTCATAGGGCGGTCAATCGTGGCAGCTAAATCACTTGCAAGTTGAACTGCTTTCGCTTTTAATTCTTCTTCGGTTTGGAACTCATCTTTGTTCAGTACTTCAACGACACTATTATCACGTGGATCGATTATGGAAATTTCACGTGTGTCGATGACTTGCTTTGTTTCAATTGTTTCCACAGGTGAAACTTGATGTAGCTCCACACTCACTGGTTCTTTTTTCTCGATGAGACTGCATCCACTTAACAATAAAACACCTAATAATAATGGCAATGTTGTTTTCTTCAAATTACTCTCTCCCATGTTTTTTCTTTTTGTGGACAATGTTACAAATATTAAAAAGGATTAACAAAAGACTTACATAGGAATTTTATTAATGAAAAAAGAATATATTCCTATTTGCTGCAAGTTCTTCATTGCCTTCTCATGTATGGGAAATAGACTAGGATGATTGGAGAATAAGAAGTGAAACTGTAGTGAAAGTAGAAGTTTTGCGAAAGAAGAAGGTAATCTTTTTCACCTTATTAGACGTTGGATCATTTGAATTTGTTACAAAAATTTGTAATATTTGTCATATTTTCATTATACATTCTTTATAAAGAACAAATCAATCAAAAAATCTGCAATCGAGAAATTTGATTGCAGAATTAAAAGTTAATTGGAGCCACAAGAACCGTCCCTATGGTCCCTTGATTTTTGTGTGCAGCTTTCCATGGCTGCGATTATAGCGGAGCGGAAGCCGCGTTTTTCGAGGGTTGCGACTGCTTGGATAGTCGAGCCTCCTGGGGTGCAGACATCGTCTTTTAGTTCGCCGGGATGTCTTTCTGTTTCTAGGACCATTTTGGCTGCACCTAGTAGAGCTTGTGAAGCGAGCTTGTACGCTTGTTTCCTAGGTATCCCTTGCATAACTGCTCCATCAGCTAATGCTTCGATAAACATATATGCGTAAGCAGGAGACGAACCACTCACTGCAGGGATGGCATCCATGTGTTGTTCTTCGATAACCTCAGCCTTTCCAAACCCTTCAAACAGACGTACAACTTCAGCCAAATCTTCATTCGTCATATATGAGTTACCACACAGTGCACTCATCCCTTCTCCGACTAATGACGGGGTATTTGGCATTGAGCGAACAGCCTTCATAGGACGTTCAAACTGCTTTTCGATAAACTCAAGGGTTATTCCAGCGGCAATTGTAATAATGATGGTTTCATTTTTCACAACTGCTTTAACCTCATTGATTACTTCACCATACATATCTGGTTGAACTGCTAAAAATAAATAATCAGCATTTTCCGCTACTTCTTTGTTGTTACGTGTTGTTCGTATTCCATATGTTTTCCCCACTAATTGTAGGGTTTCTTCTGTTTTGGCACTCACGATCAATTGCTGTGGAGTTGTGACCTCGGAAGCAATCATCCCCTGAATCATTGCTTGAGCCATTTTTCCACAACCAATAAAACCAATAGATTTATTCATGTTAAACCTCCTCCACTTCTATTATAGAGAAGTTATCGTGATAATGCGAAACTCCAATATACAATACATACTATTTAAAAGAATGGACAAACTATTCCAAAAAAGAGGTGAAGAACAATGCAACGATTTGAAAGACTCCTTGACACGGTGTTTGGTTATACCGGCTGGCATGACCTCACAAACACGCTGCCATCTAGAGAACAAGAACTGGGGTATTTGTATGAAGAGGAAGATGATAACGAACCAATCATCTAAGTAGTAAGGGGCTTTCCAATTATGGAAGCCCCTTTTTTTATGTACGGTTATAACAATGACAGCTAACAATATGGTCATTTACCATTCCGGTTGCCTGCATAAATGCGTAGCAAATTGTCGAACCCACAAATTTAAAACCACGCTTTTTTAAATCTTTGCTTAACCGATCACTAATTTCCGTTGTCGCGGGTACTTCTTCTAATGTCGTAAAATGATTTTTAATCGGTTTTCCATCTACAAATGACCAAATATATGTATGAAAGCTTCCAAATTCCTCTACGACACGAAAGAATGCTTTGGCATTTGTGACAACCGCGTTGACTTTTAGCCGATTTCGAACGATTCCTTGATTTGATAAGAGTTCTTCGATTTTCTTCTCATCATATTTCACGATTTTTGCTGGTTCAAAATGCTCAAAGGCCTTGCGATAATTTTCTCGTTTTTTTAAAATGGTGTACCAGCTTAAACCAGCTTGTGCCCCCTCTAAATTCAAATATTCAAAGAGCAAACGGTCATCGTATACAGGGACACCCCATTCATGATCATGATAGTTCATATAAAGAGGATCCTCATTCACCCAGCCACATCGTTTCAAAACTCTCCCACCTTTTTCAAGAAAATGGAGCCAGCAGAGCTGACTCTTTTTTTATACTTCCAAATATTTATCCTGATCAATCTCATCAAAGAAAAAGCTTCGTTGGCCTATTGAGAAAAGCTGAAGTTCATGCATAGCACGTGTACATGCCGTATAAAAAAGCTTTCGTTCATATTCTCTTCCGTACACTTGATTGGATGCATTATAAATAATAACCGCATCAAATTCAATTCCTTTTGCTAAATAGGTTGGCAACACGAGAATTCCTTTATCAAAATGATAAGTTTCCTGATTCATTAAACGCACAGGGACTTCATTCTTCAACATTTCAAAGGCTTCCTTGCTTTCTGCTTCAGTTTTACAAATCACTGCAATCGTTTCATGTCCCTTATCTTGAAGGTCCTTTATTTTCGAAAGGACTTCTTTGTGAAGTTCTTCTTTCGTCTCCACTTCTTTGAATTGTGGAAGTGACCCAGAGCGGGTAAAGGCTTGAATTTCATTACCACCTACCACAATTCCTTTTGAAAATTCAACAATTTCTTTTGTAGAACGATAGCTTTTCTTCAGTTCAATGACTTCATAATTTTCTTCCTCATAAAGCTCAGGAGATAATAATGTTGGTGCATTCATAGAGTGTGCATAGATCGCTTGATTATAGTCCCCAAGTATGGTCATGCGACAATTCGGGAACAACTGTTTCAAATATTCAAATTGAAATGGTGAATAATCCTGAGCTTCATCGATGAACAAGTGACGGATACCTGTATTTGACTTTTTCCCCTCAATTAAATCCTGTAAATATATAAATGGAGTAGTATCCTCATAATTCAAATGATTTTGCTCAAGTTTTTCAATGGTATACGAACAGATTTCACTCCAATGTTGCGTTACCTTTTGCTCTTTCGCATGTGTAAATAATTGCTTATAGACTGCTTTTCGATCAAGATATGCAAGCTTTTTAATCGCTGCTTTTATCGGTTTAAAATACTTCCTGACAATTTCCTTCGCAATTAGTTTTTCCTCACGTTCATAATCATCAAAGGTCTCCTCGGAGAACTCCTGTTTTTTCTGTAATTGTTTAAAGATTTCAAGATGGTCCTCCTTCTCCATCAGTTCAGCTTCCTGAAGGACCCAATCTTTTTTACGTTCTTTTCGCTCGTACTTAATCACTTCTTTCATCAACCACTCTGTGACGATCACAAGTCGATTTGGAATCGAAATGGACGGATCCAGTGAGTAGAAATACTCCGCAATCGATTCTTTAGAAACAATTATTTTCTTTTTAAACTTTATGTCTTTAAAAGGGAGACCTCGTTCTTCAAGTTCTTTTACATATGAATCAATAAGTGCCTTAAATTCAAGGCTCGCTTTGTAGTGGATCGCTTGGAGTCTTACATCATAATCAGGGGTTTCCATTTCTGTTAGTAAATATTCCATTTGTGAAAATGGATCTTCCACATCAAAAAGACTACCTAATCGATGTCGGGCGTATTCCTGAAAAGTGGATTGTTGCATATTTTCTTCTCCAAGCTCAGGTAAAACGGTAGCAACGTAGCTATTAAACAATGGATTCGGTGAAAATAGCATAATATTATTTGAGCTAAGCTGTTCACGATAACGATAAAGCAAATAGGCAACACGCTGTAGGGCAGCTGACGTTTTCCCCGAACCAGCTACACCCTGAACAATTAAATACCGACTTTTTTCATTTCGAATAATTTTATTCTGCTCTAATTGAATCGTCGCAACAATGCTCTTCATTTGTGTGTTGGCCTTATTGCCAAGTACCTCTTGTAGCATTTCGTCCCCGATTGTAACCCCTGTATCAAACATCGTTTTCAGACTACCATTTTTTATGATAAATTGCCGTTTTAATGTCATTTCCCCTTCGATTGTCTCAAACTGGGTTTCATACTGAGCCTGACCTGGATAATAATCATAATACATACTAGAAATCGGTGCTCTCCAGTCAAAAATTAAAAAATCATCTTCAGCTTCATCCAGTAATGAGGCAATTCCAATGTAAATTGTTTGTTCATTCGTCTCGCCCTTTTCAGCAAAATCAAATCGGCCAAAATAAGGTGAATCCTTCAATCTTTCAAGAATTTTAATCTGTTTATAAATCTGCCGATGGTTTCTTTCACGTTCACCTAATAGTTCGGATTGTTGTTTTATACTTTGAAATGTTTCAATGACGTCATCAGGTTCGTCAAGATTGACCGTTACATCTTCCCAAAATGCATTTCGAAGATCGATAATTTCACTTTTTACGTTTCCTACCTTCGATTCGATGGCAGCTTTCTTACTTTCAATGACCTTCAACACATCTTCAAGTCTGTCTTGTTCCTGAATCCAGTCTGCATTTTGTTTCTCCATGAACACCACTCCTCGTATACGTGAACTTTTCGTCTCTTCCCTTGAAATGAATAGTTGACAACCACAAAATTTAGTTATATAATTATAATAGGGAAATTTGAACGCATTTATGAACACATTCAAAAAAAAAAGACAGAACAATGACATCTTACCATGTCGTTCTGTCTTTTTCAATGTTTTTTAGCTATTTTTCACCATATAGTCCAAAGTTCTTTTTATTCCCTCCTCATAAGGTGTTGCAGGTAAAGGACCGATTTCCTGCTCATATTTTGATCCATCTAAAACAACCGGATCCTCCGTTAAGTACAGCATTTCTACAACCTCTCTCATTTGTTTATCAAAAATGCCTAAAAATCGAATCATTCCCTTTGTTACTTTCGAAACGGACTTTTGGTATTGTAAATGACTGCGTACTATATTTATAATCTTCTCTCCCGAAATCACTCCTGCAGCTGGAATATTCCAACTTTGGCCATAAGCCTTTTCATATAAGGCAAGCTCTACAATTGCTTTTGCCCCATCAGGTGTATAAATATATTCCCTTTCATTTTGTTGATTTCCTACGAACATCGCCTTTTTATTTTGAATTACCTTATCAAATGTGTACGTTAGCATCGCATTAGCTGCATTGGGTCCATAAAAATCAGGAAAATGCGCAATAAGTACGGGGATATTTGCCTGAAAAGCTATTTTCCCCAGTTCCACCCGAATTTTCCCCTTCTTTGTATGCGGATTTTTTGGATACTTTTCATTTACTTTGCTTCCGTTTCCACGACCGTAAGAATAAATATTATCAACAATTGCAAGCTTACAGTTTGCTGATTCAGCTGCTTGCACGACATTTTTCATTAAAGTTGGCTGTTTTTCATACCATTCACTATACGGAATATTGATCGCATGAAAAATAACATCCACTCCTCTGGCAGCATTTATTAAATCTAGCTGATTAAATACATCTCCAGCGACAATTTGGACTCTTTCTCTGTTTCTAAAAAGCTGCTCTAATTTTTCTTTAGTTCTTGCAAAAGCCGTTGCCTCAATACCTCTTTCTACTAATTCTTCAACAATTGCATAACCCATTCCACCTGAAGCACCTAATACTAAAGCCTTTTTCATAAAATCAGCTCCCTTTTTTATTTATTAACCGGTGGTCAATATAATACAAAAAATAATTTCAAATCGGTTCGGGAAAGTCTGTTACACTTTCCCGTCTAAGATCGGCTTTAAAATATATTCAACATGAGATCGCGCCAAATTTTCCACATCGTCATAGGGCTGATTGCTTCTACAATAATGTGTGACAAAACCATGAATTGATAAGAAAATTGACCAAATATCCTGAATACTAGCTTTTCGGTTGCTTAAAGTCAATATTACATTTGCAAACATTTCATAGCTTTCATTTGGCTCCTGTTGAATATAACTCTTTACTTCCTCATCATTGATTAAAAACATTAATTCATATTGGCTTTTATGTGTAAGCCCGAATTCAATATACCCTAACAAAATTTTTTTCAATTTTTCATCTGGCGGTATGTCTTGAGTGATGATTTGATGTAAAACCTGGTTTAGCAGACCAAAGTCCTGAACAACCATTGCATAAAATAAATCAGCTTTATTGTTAAAATGATAATAGATGGCGCCATGGCTATACTTTAATTCCTTTGCAATCTGGCGCATGGAAACATGCTGATAGCCTTTCTGTACAAAGAGTTCATGGGCAACATCCATTATTTTTTCACGTGATAATTCCTCTTGAACCTGTTTTCTTGGTGACATTTAGTCTAAATCTCCTTTTATTAACCACTGTTCAATAATAATGTATTCCAGATTAAACCAAATGTCAACTGCTTCATGCACATTTTTAAAAATAAACAATACAATATAACAGTAAAAGCGGACCCCTACACGAGTCCGCCTTGATTTCATTATTATTCAGCTTTGCTTAATACTTGTTGTTCTTGTTGCTCTTCAGCTTCATTCGCTACTTTCTTTTGCTTCATGTAGCCAATTCCTACAATGGCAGCAACGACAAGGATCTCAAATCCATATTTCACAAATCCATTACTAAATACAGAGCTTAGGAATGGTTCTGCAACGATCATCTTCGACGCAGTCCAAGCCAAAATCGCTGCACCAATTGTAATGATGATTGGGAAACGTTCGACTAACTTAATGAACAATGTACTTCCCCAAATCATAATCGGAACTGAAATAATAAGTCCTAATACAACGAGTAAGAAATTACCTTGTGCAGCTCCAGCAACCGCTAATACATTATCTAGACCCATCAATGCGTCTGCAATAATAATGGTTCGAATCGCTGCCCAGAAGCTTCCGACTGCTTTTATTTCATGACCTTTGTCATCGGATAATAGATTATAAGCAATCCATATTAGAAGGATACCACCGATAAGGCGTAATCCTGTAATTTCGAGAAGCCATACAACTGCTAGGGTTGCTGCAATCCTAATGGCAATTGCCCCTACAGTTCCCCAGATAATTGCTTTCTTTTGTTGTTCCTTAGGCAACTTTCTTGCTGCCAATCCGATAACAATAGCATTATCTCCTGCTAACACCAAATCAATCCCAATAATAACTAAAAGTGCTGTTAAAAACTCTACGCTAAAAAATTCCATCAAAGATCTCCCTTCAATTCTTTCATTCTATAAAATTAGGAAAAACATGAATGCCTTTCACTAGAATAAACTACTTCAATGATGCCAAATATTTTTCATCTAATCGTTTTTCAATCTTTTCAAGCTCTTCTTTGTCCTTTAAAATCTCTTCTTTGTTCTTTTTAATTAATTCATCAAATGATGATGTTTCTATCTTTCGTTTTAGCATACCTCTTCTCACCTCTTTCTTTTAATAAAACAAAAATGACCTTTACCTCAAGTGGTAAAGGTCATAAATAAAGACCTCTACCGAAAACTGGTAAAGGTCTTGCTAACAACGTGTAAGTTGCCAACAAAGCCGAGAGTGGGTCTCACTCTGAAATGACGACTTTGCTGTAAAAGCTACTCCCCTTTAGGAGAACAATATTCACAATATTATTATATAATCAATTTTACATAGAGTTTATGCGAATGTCAACCTTTTTTTAAATAATATTCTTCCCGTAAAAAATTTCATCCATTTCTGTTATTAACTTTTCCGCAATCATTAGTTCCTCATCGGGTGTAAGTTTCTCTTTTGTATTGCTAAAAAACAAATAATGCTCAAGGTCAAATTCTTTTAGCTTACATTTTGTATGAAAAATATTTTCCTGATACACATTCACATCAATCATGTGATACATTTCCTGAATGTCTTCAGGTATGTAGTTTTGGATAGAATTTATTTCATGATCAATAAACAGTTTATGTCCTGTAACGTCTCTTGTGAATCCACGTACGCGATAATCTATCGTCATCACATCTGTCTCAAATGATTGGATCATATAATTTAATGCCTTTAAAGGAGATATTTCCCCGCAAGTTGACACATCTATATCTGCTCGAAACGTGCTAATCCCATCATCAGGATGTGATTCCGGATAGGTATGAACGGTAATATGACTTTTATCCATTTGGGCAACAACAGAGCCTGGAATGGGTCCTGGGGACTCTTCAAATGCTTCATCAGGGGATTCATCCACAGGCCCCTCAGAAACTAAAATCGTAACACTTGCACCTTGAGGAACGTAGTCTTGCTTGGCGACATTTAAAATATTTGCCCCGATAATATCCGCCACATTGGTTAAGATTTCAGTTAAACGATCTGCATTATACACATCATCTATATATTCTAAATACGCATCACGTTCTTCCTGTGATCTTGTATAACAGATATCGTACATGTTAAAGCTTAAGGATTTCGTCAAATTATTGAAACCATGTAGTTCTGTTATCTGGTTCGGACTCATCTCCATATGTTTCATGTAATTGTCCCCTTTTTTATATTAATTCCATATTTTTATGTTGGTTGAAACACCGGATTCTATTCATTTTATTTATTTTTATTAATGATCAAAAAAATATCCGACCCAATGGGCCGGATATTATATAAAGATCATTTAAAAGGGGGGTATGAAAAAGCTTATCTTTTCCATGTCTTTATAGTACCCGCTAAATATGAACAAACTATGAATAAAGAATTAAGTTTCTATTAAATCATGTATCCTGAAAATTCTTTTAATAGAAGAGAGGGTCCCCCTCTCTTTTTTCACGCATACGCCTTATTTTCTTCTTCCTTCTTAAAAAAGCTCTTCATCGCATGGAATACGTCTGCTTTTTGTTTTAAAATATAGTACTTGAAGCGCTCATCCTCAATATTTTTATAAGCTGACATGAGGGTCGAATGACGGTTATACTGGTTGACTTCACCGTAGCCGAACATATTGGAAACCTTCATTAACTCGCTCACTAATTTCACACATCTTGCATTATCAGATGTTAAATTATCCCCATCTGAGAAATGAAATGGATAAATATTATAACGTGTTTGTGGGTATTTATCATCGATGATTTCTAATGCCTTGCGGTAAACAGATGAACAAATGGTGCCTCCACTTTCACCTTTTGAGAAGAAGTCCTCCTCGGATACAACCTTTGCTTCTGTATGGTGTGCAATGAATTCAATTTCGACTGTTTCATATTTTGTCCGTAGGAATCGAGTCATCCAGAAGAAAAAGCTCCTTGCCATATACTTTTCCCAAATCCCCATCGAACCACTCGTATCCATCATCGCGAGCACTACAGCCTTTGAATCTGGTTTTACAACTTCATTCCATGTTTTAAATTTCAAATCCTCACGATAGATTGGATGAAAGCTTGGTTTCCCTGCCATCGCATTTCGTTTATAAGCTGACATCATAGTCCGCTTCTTATCAATATTCCCCATTAAACCTGTGCGACGGATATCATTAAATTCAATATTTTCTACAATGTTTTGATCCTGTTCTTTCCGTTTCAGATTTGGAAGCTCTAACTCTTTAAACAAGGCTTCTTCAAGCTCCATGAGGGAAACTTCAGCCTCATAATAATCTTCACCTGCTTGATCGCCTGCACCTTGCCCTTTTCCAGGACCTGCCTGCCCCCCGCTTTGTCCTGAACCATCTCTTGCAATGACGTCACCTACCTGGCTATCTCCATCCCCTTGGCCAACGTGTTTATTTTTGTCATAGTTATAACGGATTTTATATTCGTCCAATGATCGAATTGGAATCTTAACAACATCTTTTCCGTTTGACATAATAATACTTTCTTCCGTTATCAAATCAGGCAAATTATTCTTTATGGCATCCTGAACCTTTTCCTGGTGTCTCGTTTGATCATCATGGCCTTTGCGATGGAGGGACCAATCTTCTTGGGAAATGACAAAATTCTTTGAATTACCATTCGACATAAACTTTCCCCTCCTAAATTATTTTTTTGAAAACCATTCACATTTTTATAAGGACTCTCATACATTATCTTGACGGTTTGCGAAAGAATTTCGTTAAACGAAAAAACGGTAACAAATAGCAACTTGTTTGAAAATAAAAAAGAGACTAACTTCTACCGCTCTTGAAGCAAAATCGAGCAATAGTAGATTACTCTATACTATGCAAAAATATCGTATTATTGACAAAAGATTTCGCGAATTAGGCATTATGTCTTAAAAATAGACAAGTTCCCACCATTTTTTTATCTTAAAAATGGACAACCATTAACACGAAGGTCTTATTGAAAAACAAGGGATTAGACCAAGCATTTGGTCTAACCCCCTATTTTAATTTATCGGTTCAGTAAGCTACCAACGTAACGAAGTAATTCATTGGCTGATGTAGAATTATAGCCATACTCATCAATCAATCTTGCGACAACCTCGTTTACCTTCTTAAGCTGTTGTTCATCCGGTGTTTTTGAGGAGGTAGTGATTTTCACAACGTCTTTTAGGTCAGCAAATAATTTCTTTTGAATCGCCTCACGCAAACGCTCGTGTGAATTGTAATCAAATCTTCTACCTTTTCTTGCATATGCCGAGATACGGATGAGGATTTCCTCTCTGAATGCTTTTTTTGCATTTTCAGAGATTCCGATTTGCTCCTCAATTGAACGCATTAGCTTTTCATCTGGACTCATCTCTTCACCAGTCAATGGATCACGAAGCTTGTTTTTATTACAGTATGCTTCAACATTGTCTAAATAGTTATCCATTAATGTCTTCGCAGACTCTTCGTACGAATAAACAAACGCCTTTTGAACTTCTTTTTTCGCTATATCATCATACTCACGTCTAGCTATTGAGATGAAGTTTAGATATCGTTCACGGTCTTCATTCGAAATCGATGGATGATGCTCAAGACCATCCTTTAAAGAACGTAGTACATCTAAGGCATTGATTGATGGATTTTCCTTTCGAATGATGGTAGAGGAGATCCGATTTATGACATATCGTGGGTCAATTCCACTCATCCCTTCATCCTGATACTCCTTCCGAAGCTCCTCCACATCAACTGCATTGAAGCCTTCCACACTTTCTCCATCATACAATCTCATCTTTTTAATAATATCGACATCGCCCTTTTTAGGCGCTTTTAATCTTGTTAAAATTGTAAACATTGCCGCCACTCTAAACGTATGTGGTGCAATATGCACATCGCGAACATCACTTTCTTTAATCATTTTTTCATAGATCCGCTCTTCCTCAGAAACTCGAAGATTATAAGGAACAGGCATCACGATAATACGTGAATGTAACGCTTCATTTTTCTTATTTGCTATAAATGAACGGTACTCCGTTTCGTTCGTGTGAGCAACGATGAGCTCATCAGCACTAATTAAAGCAAATCGACCTGCTTTAAAATTCCCCTCTTGAGTTAAGGAGAGTAAATGCCAGAGGAATTTTTCATCACATTTTAACATCTCTTGGAACTCCATCATTCCACGGTTTGCTTTATTTAATTCCCCATCGAAACGATAGGCACGCGGGTCTGATTCTGAGCCAAATTCAGCAATCGTTGAAAAATCAATACTTCCAGTTAAATCAGCAATGTCCTGGGATTTTGGATCAGATGGGCTAAATGTTCCAATTCCGACACGCTTATCCTCTGAGAAAAATATGCGCTCAACTCTAACATCCTCAATCCGCCCACCATATTCTTCCTGCAATCTCATCATATTTAAAGGCGACAAATTACCTTCAATTCGAATGCCATACTCATCAAAAAAGTCTTCTCTTAAATGATGTGGAATAAGGTGCAGTGGATCTTCATGCATCGGACAGCCTTTAATAGCATAAACCGCGCCACGCTCCGTATGTGAGTACGATTCTAATCCTCGCTTTAACATGGAAACGAGTGTTGATTTACCTCCACTAACAGGACCCATTAATAATAAAATTCGCTTTCGTACATCGAGTCGTTTTGCAGCTGGATGAAAATATTCTTCTACTAAACGCTCAAGGGCCTCTTCAAGACCAAACAATTGATGATCGAAAAATTTATACTTGCGCTTTCCATCTATCTCTTCTACACCTGCATCTTTGATCATATTATAAACTCTTGAATGAGCAGACTGAGCAACCCATGGCTTTTCCTTTAAAATCTCCAAATATTCAGCGAAGGTACCTTCCCACTTTAAACGTTGTTCATCTTCACGAAACCTCTCTATTTTCTTTAGAATATCCATTAAGGGGCCTCCTCCATCTTTGATGTCCTCTTGCACGGTTTATTAAAATGTATGCGAGGATGTCCTTTAACATGCTTTAATCTTACAAAATTCAACATGTCCTAGTCAGAATAGTAAAAAAATAAGATGCGCTTTCCCAAGTGGACAAATCGAAATTTTTTTGAGTAAATAAGGGCATACAATGTTAAAGGCTTCCTTCTAATGTATGTGCCTGGTAATCAAAGGTGCGAAAATGTTTACAATTTGTCCATAGATAACATTCACACGAAAATAAAATTGGGTTATAATACACGTAGATGTGTTTTTTTAGGAAATAAACTTAAAGGTTCTTTATCTTTTGAGCTTCATACATAAAGGAGGAAAAAGCACATGAAATTAGCCTTAATTTTAGGTGTATGTATTACCTTTTTAGCTGCAATCTTTACATCTGGCTATCAAGATAAGCCAACTGTAAACAAAAAATAAGTAAAAATGACCCCTACCAATGGTAGAGGTCATTTTTAATTTACGTAAGGCTAGGGTAATTTTGTTGTCTTAACACCTCGTATATGAGTATCGCTGCGGTATTGGATAAGTTTAGGGAACCTACTTTTTCTGTCATTGGAAGACGCAAAGCTCGGTCCAGGTTGTTTTGAATAAGTTCCTGAGGTAGCCCAGTAGTTTCCCTTCCAAATATAAGGAAATAGTCTTTTTGTAAATCCCCATAATTTATAGATGAATGTGCTTTTTTCCCGAACTTCGTAATAAAGTAAAACTCCCCATCACGATAAGTTGAAAAAAGCTCCTCTAAAGAATCATAAGAATGAATATTGACAAACTCCCAATAATCCAATCCTGCACGCTTAAGCCTTTTGTCATCTGTTGAAAAGCCAAGTGGCCGAATTAAATGCAAGGTTGTATCTGTTGCTGCACAAGTCCGTGCGATATTCCCAGTATTTGCAGGTAATTCTGGCTGGTATAATACGACATGAAGTCCCACTTTCTTTCACCTCAATCGTTATTATACCAAAAAGGAGAAGTTAGTTATTAATGATATGAAAAAACTTGTATTTTATATTTGGGGTATACGCTGTTGAATCGTAGTATGACCAATATCTCATCCTGCTGTTTTGCGTCTGGGCATTGACCAATGGATAGCCTTCATAGTCCTTTGCTACAACAATCGTATTATGATTAAATCGTCCATCCCCCTCAAAGTCATAGCAAATCAAATCTCCCAATAATAGCTCCTTCGGGGACGATACCTCCTCTGCTTGAAGACCTCGTTGTGATCCAGCTAAATACCATTTCAATGCATTTGCAACAGACCAGCTATAGCTCCAATTATTATTTTGCATCCACCAGCCTTTACTGCGATTTGGATACCCATGCATCGGCGCTTCCCCGGCGTGGAGACATTGTGAAATAAAGTTCGTACAATTATCTGTGAATTTTTTATATTTAGGGTTGTAGTCATTCCACCACCGTTCTGCGTACCGGACCGCAGCAAGACGGTTATATTTAAAATCTCTGGCTTCTTCCACTGAAGCTTCCCGATTCATCGTTTCATAATGAGTCTCTATTTCTATCGGGACCTCACAATCGCTTATTAATTTATTTGAGGTAAAAATGGCTTTTCTTTCTTCACACTGCTCCTCGATGTACAGGTTTTTATTTTGCCGAATTAAATATTGGTAATGCACGTGATAATCGATGTGTGTTTTTCCATCTAATTCGTTTTTGCCGGTAATTTGTGCATTTGTTTTACATTTGACGATTTCCGCTGAACGTTTTCCGAGCAACTCTTTTTTTCGCTGAATAAATATAAGGTCCTGCTCCGATAAATTTACAGAAGATGCACTTCGTGTATTTCCAACGAGTAATTGAGCTTTTTCCTCAATTAGCTTTACTAGCGTCGACTTCATCAACCAACCCCACCTTCAAGCTGTGATATTACACAATATGAATGAATATGGGGTTTAAGTAGAAATATTTAATATGTTGAATTGCTTATTCTTATTGATAGTTGCGTTTACCGGGTGACCGGACGGGTTTTGTGACTTTTTTCCATTAATTGTGTTTCCCTAGATTAATTTGCATCCTCTTCCAAATTAAGTCCTCAAAAAGCCCATAAAAAAAAGGATGCTCCATCACACCCTTTTAGTTCCCCAACATATTCAATCCTTTTTCGATTTCGTCTAGAACGTGCTCGTCCTTTTCTTTTAAACTTGCTTCTTTTAAAATATCAATCGCACTCTCGTCGCCAATTCTTCCAAGCGCCCATGCAGCCGTTCCTCGTAGCACGGGTCTGGGATCCTCCTTTAGCACTTGCTTCAACTCAGGAATCGCACTGCTATCCTTAAAATGAGCAAGAGCAATAATGGCGTTCCGCTGAATGGGCTTCTTGCCTCTCCAAGAACCAGATAGCTCTCCAAACGTTTCTTTAAAATCCCGATTGCTAATCGATAAAATCGGCTTTAACAATGGTTTCACAACCTCTGGATTTGGCTCCATTTCTTCATGGAAATGAAAGTCGATTCCTTTGTTTTTCGGACAAGCTGTCTGACAGGAATCACATCCATACAGTCTGTTCCCAATTTTCGTTCTGAATTCATCTGGTAAAAAGTCCTTTGTTTGCGTTAAAAAGCTGACACATCGTTGTGCATTTATTTGTCCCCCCTGCACTAAAGCTCCCGTCGGACATGCATCAAGACATGCTCGGCAAGAACCACATTGGTCCTCAATTGGCGTATCGGGTGCAAATGGGATATTCGTGATCATTTCTCCTAAATACACATATGAACCGAACTCTGGTGTAATAATTGCACAGTTTTTTCCGCTCCAGCCAATACCAGCCCGTTCCGCTACCGCGCGGTCAGATAATTCACCGGTATCTACCATTGATCGAAGCCTAGCATCGGGCAGTTTTTCTAAAATATACGATTCAAGCTTTTGGAGTCGGTCTCGTAAAATATGGTGGTAGTCCTCTCCCCAAGAGGCACGTGCAAACATCCCGCGTCGCTCGCTTCGTGTACTTTTCGGTGCATCCTTAAGCTTTGCCGGATAGGCCAACGCAATTGCAATAATTGATTTTGCACCAGGCAAGAGGAGCTCCGGATTTGTTCTTTTTTCAATATCCTTTGGCTCAAATCCTGATTGGTAACCTAACTCCTGTTGCCGTAATAGTCGTGATTTTAACTCTTCAAACGGGGAAGCACTTGCAAAACCAATTTTATCGATTCCAATCGTTTTACTATAGTCGATTAACTCTTGTTGAAACTCTACAATATCCACGTCTAAAAACCTCCTTTCTTCAAATTTGTAAGCCGAACTATTTATTGATGCGCTAGGAATTATGGTACACTATTTACAATAATTTTTGGAGGGAAAAATGATGGAAATTCGAATTTCGCCACAATTAAAGGAATTTGTCCCTAATTTCAAGGTGGGAATTATTCAATACGATCATATCGAAGTGGGCGATTCTCCACAAATGATACGTGGTAGATTGCAAACATTTCAGGAGTCACTCTTTTTTGATTTAGAGGACAAACCTGTGTCTGATGTAGAAGGGATAACTGAATGGAGAGACATTTTTAAAAAGGTCGGAACAGACCCAAATCGCTACCGTCCATCCGTGGAAGCCATCTATCGTCGGATCAAAAAGCAAAACTTCTTAAATTCCATTCATTCCGCGGCAGACCTTAATAATTTCTTTTCGATTCAATATGAAATTCCAATTGGAATCTATGATGCTGATACAATCAACGGTGATATTGAAATTCGAGTTGGTCAACAAGAAGATGAATACATGGGGATAAACGGAAGAGTCATTACGATGAAAGATAAGATATTATCCAGTGATTATACAGGAGCGTTTGGCAGCCCATATGTCGATTCCGAGAGAACAGCCGTGACAGTCGAAACGAAAAATGCCATTCAGATTGTCTATTTGAAGCCTTCGTTACAAAAAGAGAGTTGTGAGAAATTAATTACATCACTCGGAGCAATGTTTACGCAGGTTCATGGTGGGTCAGTACAGTCTTTTATCGTGGAGTAAAAGGCTGTATAAAAAGGAAAAAACGCAACACTTCGTTTATCTAAGAAACGAAACACTGCGTTATATATGTATGGAGCGGGTGATGAGAATCGAACTCACGACATCAGCTTGGAAGGCTGAGGTTTTACCATTAAACTACACCCGCACATTATTAATTTATTAAGTTCAAAGAATAATTATGTTAATATTATAACAAGTTTGTAAATGTAATGCAAGAGGTTTTGTAACTTTTTGTCGATAATTATTTCATCTGGATACTTGAGTTATTATACACATCTGTATGCTATATTGCAATAGTTAAATTTAAAAATGTTTACATGTTGTTTACATAGTTAATACAACACATATCTTTTTTTAAATAATAATATATTTTTGGGACTGCATGTTTTCGCTAGGGAGTCCCTTTTAATCTTCATAAAATTATTTTGACTTTCTAAGTTAATAGGAGTAGATTCTATATATGTATATTCAAATAATCAGATATTCTATTATTCAGAAGGAAGGATAAAAATGCTACAAAAGTCGGCTTTTTCAGGGAGATTTAAAGGGTATTCGGTTCAATCTTTTCAAAAGGATCTTATTTCTGGCGTTGTGGTTGGAATTATTGCGATTCCTCTCGGGATGGCGTTTGCGATTGCTTCAGGAGTCAAGCCTGAATATGGGATCTACACGACCATCATCGCGGGTATTCTTATTTCACTCTTTGGAGGCTCTAAATATCAAATCGGGGGACCGACTGGTGCCTTTATTCCGATTCTGTTTGGAATTGTGGCAACCTATGGATTTGAAAATCTATTAATTGCAGGTTTTATGGCGGGGATTATCCTATTTTTAATGGGAGTTTTCAAACTGGGCTCTTTAATCAAATTTATTCCACGTCCAGTTACCATTGGGTTTACAACCGGTATTGCGATCATTATTTTTGTCGGACAAATACCTAATTTTCTTGGACTTGATCAAATTGAGAAGCATGAATTATTTTTAGATAATATGAGAGAAATTGTTATGCATATTAGTGAAATCAATATTTATAGTCTTTTAACTGCTACCATTTGTTTAGTGGTACTCCTATTAACCCCTAAGTTCTTCCCAAAAGTACCGGGTTCATTAATTGCCTTACTGATATCAACTGGTATTGCGACTATTTTTTACCCAACCCAGGTAGCGACAATCGGGTCAACCTTTGGTGATATACCTAGTAAACTACCAAGCTTTCATTTCCCTGACATCACATTGGAACGAATTAAACAACTTATTCAACCAGCGTTTGTGATCGCGATGTTAGGAGCAATTGAGTCCCTTCTTTCAGCTGTTGTCGCTGACGGAATGACGAACAGCAAGCACAATTCGAACCGGGAATTGGTCGGTCAAGGTCTTGCGAATATGGTAACCCCTTTGTTTGGGGGGATTCCTGCAACTGGAGCGATTGCAAGAACGGCAACCAATATTAAAACAGGGGCCGTTTCACCTTTTTCAGGTGTGATACACGGAGTAGTTGTTCTGCTTGTCTTAGTTTTATTTGCTCCATATGCGTCAAAAATTCCGTTAGCAAGTATGGCACCGATTATTATGCTTGTAGCGTGGAACATGAGTGAACGACGCGTATTTTATCATGTTTTAAAAACAAAAACAGAAGACTCACTTGTATTGGTTGTCACATTTTTATTAACAGTGTTTATGAATTTAACCGTTGCGGTTGAAGTTGGGCTCATTTTAGCAGTAGTTCTTTTTACGAAGCGAATGAGTGATATAATAGTGACAGAAAAAGCGTTACCGAACCCGGAAACAAAGCATGAAAAAATGGATACTCAGATTGTCACTGATTCACATGATTGTCCACAAATTAGTATTTATAATGTAGAAGGGCCGTTATTTTTCGGAGCTGCTCAGGCCTTTGAACAACAAATTATGAAATCAATCAATTACAGACCAAAGGTTCTACTTTTGCGGTTAAGCAGAGTTCCTTTTATGGATACAACAGGCGAAGCGCGTTTAGCTAGTATTTTTAAGGATTTTTCAAAGCATGGAATTGTGTTGATAGCAGGAATTAAACCACAGCCTAAAAGTGTTCTTCAAAAAACTGGTTTATATGAGTTAATCGGGGAGGAAAACTTTTTTGAGCATACCGGTGATGCTATTGATTATGCACTAAGCCAAATTAATCACCATAAATGTTTGGGCTGTAGACATTTTGCGTTTAAAGAATGTCAGGCTCTTTCCGGTGTCGAAGAAAAAGCGGTCAAAAAGAGAAGTGTTTCCTTAAGTTAATGTAGAAAGTGAGGTAAGGTAGTGAATCTAGAAATGCAGAAATTCAAGGCTGACTTTTTTAAAGCTCTCGCACATCCTTTACGGATTCGGATCTTAGAGCTTTTAGCTGAGGGCGATAAAAATGTGAATGAGATACAAACACTAATTGGCAGTGAAGGGTCAGCCGTGTCCCAGCAATTAACTGTACTACGTGCTAAAAATATTGTATATGGAACAAAGGATGGTAATCGGGTCATCTACTCTCTTAGAGACCCTATGATTGTCGAGCTTCTTTCGGTGGCAAAGCAAATTTTTAACAACCATCTTGTTGATACGATTTCCCTTCTTGATAAAATGGGGGAAGTAGAAAAGGATAGTTCCCATTGAACTATCCTTTGTTATTCTGGTAAAAATTCTTCTCCAAAATTATTTAAAATGAATCTTTTTTCTTCGGCTTCACTCATAATACCATATGCAGCTCCAACGGTTCCGTTTTGATAATCCCAAAAATAATTATGGTCTTTATCGGCTTGACTGAAGTCTCCATTTTTCCAGCGTTTCAAAATATCCAAAAGATCTTCTTTTCTAGCAAAATCACTTTTTGAAACGACCTCATAAATTTCGTTGATAGTTTCTGGAATCATTGGTTTTGCACCCCATTTTTTGTCTGCCTTCACCTTTTGATGGGTCATATGATGCATCACCTCAATAACCTCACTCTCTTCAGGTGATTGACTTAACTTCAAGTCATATGTGACCCCACCAATTTTCTTTGTTTGCTCCTTAAATTCATCCACTTTATTAGAAGCTTGCTTTGACGAAGAGACATTTTTTTGACCACCATCACTGTCAAACATTTTATATACACTAAACACAAGTCCAGTCGTGGCACCTATTAGAATCACAAAAACAATAATCCAGATCCAGGTTTTCATAACTTCCTCCCTAACAATTCCCCATATTCTTACTTTTTAGTATTATGTATCCATTTTTAATCTTAGCATAAAATACGTCATTATATGGTCTCTTTCGTTTTAGATAAGTATTGAACGACCAAAAATAGGCGAAAATACCTATAAATAAAATGGAGGTATATTTGATTGAGTCTTGGCGCGTGGGCTTATTTAATTTTAATGATAGTAGGAATAGTCGTTTTATGTCTTTCATATTGGAAAATTCGGTCGTTCCGAATCTTTATTCTGTATTTTACCGTTACAGGGGTTACCCTTTTATTCGATTACTTTGTCTATCTTTGGGCTGACGCTTACGTTTATAAACTTGATTTGTTAGATAAGGAATTAGATTCACATTTAGGTGCAATGGTAAATGGTCTTGTTCTTCCTTCGTTTGCTGTTTTATTTGTCATGATGAGGTGCAAGTGGTACTGGAGCATTCCGTTGGCCCTATTTTTCACACTTATTGAACTCATTTTTACAAAATGGGGGATTTTTGAAACCTATTGGTGGAAACCTGGGTATACAACAATTGGCCTGATGATTTACTTTCCAGTAGCAAGATTATGGTGGAATCATTTAAGTAAGAAGTGGATTCACTTCGGTTCGTTACTTTTATCGTTTTACGGGATTTTTATCCCCAGCCATTTCTTGCACCATGCTGTTTTTAAAATGAGAACCTACCATGTAGAATGGATCGAGCAATTACAAACTGGTAGTTCGGCGATTACTACGATTACTGGTCTTATTTTTGCTATCATTCTTGCCTATTTAAGTATCGTGAATGCAAGGTATCGCTGGTTTCTTTTTATCATGGTTGGTTATATCGCTTATGATATCGTGCTGAAATATATCGGTGTTGTACAAGCTGAGCATACGGTGCTCGATTCGCTAGCAAGCTTTCTCACCTTCTACCTTGGCTATCTCTTTGTCAGGTATGCCGACCGCACAATCAAAGTCCTTGTAAATAAGACATGATCTATTACAATAGAATGAAAAGGACTTGGAGAGATGAGAATGGATTCATTCATGAAGAGAGCGGTTGAATTAGCTTTACAAAATGTAAATGAAGGCGGGCAACCATTTGGTGCTGTCCTTGTAAAAGACAACCAGATTGTTTCTGAAGGTGTAAATGAATTGCATAAAAAACATGATGTCAGCGGTCATGCCGAAATGCTTGCCATTCGAAGAGCACAGGAAAAATGTGAAACAAATGAATTATCGGGCTATACGATGTATGCCAGTGGCGAGCCATGCTCCATGTGTTTGACCGCCATGTATTTTGCAGGAATTGATAAGCTATATTTTTGCCAGTCTATTGAGGATGCAGCAGCCGTAGGTTTAGGGAAATCTACGTTTATTTATCATGAACTAAAAAAGAACCGAGACGATCGTACTCTTCAAATGACCCAAATGAAATTGGTCGAAGGGCAAGAAGATCCGATGCAAATCTGGAAACAAAAACAGTAACTAGATGCGCCTGTCCCCTTATTCTAGTTAAGGAGGACAGGCCTATTTTTTAGAGTTTTTTAGTTAAACAAATAATTCGATTCGCCTCTTGAAATCCATTTTTTAAATGAAATTTCAAACTTTCGTCATTCTCAAGTTCAACATCGCTTGCAAATTCTAAACATCCCTTACTTTTCGCCCACTTTTCGCAAGAGGATAAAAGCTGTTTAGCAACACCTTTTCTCCTGTACTCTTCTCTTACAAAAATCCCTTCAAGGTATCCTACTGGACTACTTTCAGTTCCTTCAACATAGTCTACACGTAGCTGACACTGGGCAAAACCAATGGCTTCATTCTCTTCTTTTTCTTTTGCTAGGAAGATTACAGCTTTTTCATCATGAATTAATTCGGTAAACTCCTTTGTAAATACACTTTCATCATTCTCTGGCCATAACTGCAATGCTAAACTCACAATTACTCGTATATCTTTAACGGTGGCTTTTACAATTTCCATAAAACCCTCCTGCTATTATTTTGATCGTCGATTATAGTCCTGCTCGATTTCTTCCTTCCAGCTTCGGTCAATTTTCTTTCCACTGCGCAAATTGGTGACAGCCTCACTGACCATTTGATAATTCAATTGGGTGCCTTCTTCGTCAGCGTGGTAATCCACGGCGAAGTCTTCATCTATACCAAATTCGGCAGCAGTTGAAACGGCATCAATATTTGCTCCTAGAAACATGAATTCCCAACCGTATTTCTCTTTTTGATGTTGTACCATCTTTTTAATTTTTGCTGCTGAAAATTCACGACTTGCATTTTCCAATCCGTCTGTTGTAATCACAAACATCACTTTTTCAGCTCGTTCAGCTTTACTAGTATGTTTTTGGACATTGTTTATTTTTTGAATCGTAAAACCGATTGCATCTAATAAGGCAGTCGTTCCACTAACCTCATAATCTTCTTCAGTAATGGGCGAAATCCCTTTTACATTGATGCGATCATGCAAAATCTCATAATGGTGATTGAATAAAACTGTGGTAATACGGGCTTCCCCTTCTACCTTCTTTTGTTTTTTGAGCATTGAATTAAAGCCACCAATCGTGTCAGCTTCAAGCCCAGCCATTGACCCACTTTTATCTAAAATAAACACTAATTCTGTATTCATCTTGTTATCCTCCGTCCGGGTTTTATTTACAAGATTAGGATAACAAGATTTAAAAGAGTATGGGTCGCTTCAAAAGCGACATTTTTTAAGCGCCTAATAATGGTTGGTCGAACATAAATAAAGCTTCATTGATTTCATGGATATTGTAATTTTCTTGGTCAATGAAATATTTTATGATGACATCAAATTTGCTGCTATGGGTTAGTGTGTATCCTGCGGCAGACAATAAATGAATCGTTTCATCGACATTTAATTGTAAGGCAATTGCAAAAGCGATTGCCGTTTTCTTTTTAGGAGTGTACCCCGCTTCATTGCGGATTTTTGAAAACAAACGACGGTCAATATTTGCTCTTTTATAGGTCTCTACATCGGTCATTCCTCTTTCATCGATTAACCGGAGAAGTCTATCAGAAAATGATTCATCTAGCTGGTTGACAAGCTCGACTAAATTGTTTTTGACTTGTTGGTTATCTTCAATTTTGTACAGTTCTTCCTGGGCGTCCAGTATAGGTTCAGCATGATTAAGTTCAATGTTTCGAACGCGCCTGAATGTCGATTCAAATTCATCTACGTAATGTTCGTCTATATACTGATGAATCGAGGTAAACAACTTCTTACTGACTCCAAAGGATGCTTTATCAAATACAACCAGATAGATAACCATATCGTGCTCCATTAAAAAAGAGCTAATCGTAGAAACGGCAATTTGTAGGGCTTCCTCTTTTGGAAACCCATAGATTCCAGTTGAAATGAGCGGAAAGGCAATGGATTCACATTTATGGAAGTTAGCAAGCTCTAATGAATGAAAATAAGAGGATTGTAACAGTTTAGCTTCATTCTTAGTACCACCCTGCCAAATCGGACCGGGAGTATGTATGATGTATTTTGAAGAGAGGTTAAAAGCATCCGTGATTACTGCATCTCCAACCGCACAGCTACCAATTTCATCACATGCCGCTTGGAGTTCTTCAGCGCCTGCAGCCCGAAAAATCGCTCCACACACCCCGCCACCCATCTTCAACTCCGTGTTCGCGGCATTCACAACCGCATCCACCTTCATCTGTGTAATATCGTTCCGAACAATCTCTAAAGGCATAACAATTTCCTCTCCTTCCAAAGGGACCACGGGCCACAGGGACGGTTCTTGTGGCTCCCGGTGGTTGCACATCGAGACCAAGCGATTCTGATTCCTTTCGCAAATTGGCGAGCAACCCGTTTTTTTCTGGCGATACCCTTTTAATTTTTATTTTCATGAATCCCCAAAGGGGCCAGTGGAACCGTCCCTCTGGTTCCTAGAAGTGTAATAAATTCTTGGAGTGCTTTGGTTTGGAATGGGGAATTTGTAATGAATGAGAATTTCCTTATGTACGGTAGTCCGGGAAGCTCCACGATTTTTAATGTCCCATGTTGTATTTCCTTTTGAACAGCAAGCTGAGACAATATGCTGATTCCTAGACCTGCCTCAACGGCTTCCTTTATTGCCTGTGTACTTCCGAAAGTCATGATGTTTTTTGGAGAAATATGCATTTGCTTAAAAACACTTTCGCTTGCTTCCCGAGTGCCAGAGCCTTCTTCTCGCAGTATCCATGCTTCGTCTACAAGGTCAGTTATGGTTACTTCTCCATTTTTTCGTACCAATGGATGGTTTAATGATGCAATGATTACCATATGGTCCTCGGCAAAATCTCGGATTTCCATTTGTTTTTCTTTTTTTAACTCACCCTCAATAATCCCAATATCTATTTGATGACTTTTCACTAGTTCTGCGATTTTTACAGTATTTCCAATTGTCACAGAGGGCTGGATGTCGGGGTATTGATTTTTCATCCTTGCCATTAAATGGGGAAGCACATATTCACCAAATGTATAGCTTGCCCCAATCGAGAGCGGTCCTCTTACTTGATTTGTTAGGTCATCAAGCAGGCTCCCCATTTTAGTATATAAGCCGACAATTTCCTTCGCATGATGGTAAACAACCTCGCCTGCTTTGGTCACACGTACATATTGTTGGTTCGGTCTAAAAGTCTGACTCCCAGTTTTTCTTCTAATGTTCGGATATATTGACTTACTGCGGGTTGGGTCATATGTAACTCATTTGCTGCTCGTGAGAAATTCTTGTTATCCACAACTGAAAGAAAAACCTCTAACTGCTGATCCATCCTTCTATTCCTCCTTTGTCCTATTATAACATTTCACTTATTGTAAGCATTACATATAATTATTTTCCTTATACTTTGATTCCCCTTAAAGTAAAAGTAGGAGGTGTTTGTAATGGGGTTACCTAAACTAAACACAAGGGAAAAAATCCATAATAAATTTGGTACCAAGACTTCTTGGAGCGCCGGGATTGCTTTTACATTTCTTATTGCCCTTTCTGGATATCTATTGGCATTGTTACCCGGATTTAATCATGTCGGACAATTAGCATGCGCAATTATCATCGCAGTTGTGTATCGACAATTCTTTGGCTATCCCAAAGCTATAAGATCCGGAATTGCCTTTTCGTCAAAACATTTACTGCGGGCAGCGATTATTTTATATGGATTAAAATTAAACATTGCGATTGTATTACAGGATGGATTCTGGCTCTTACTTCGTGATGCCGGAGTTATTATTTTTGCTATTTTAACTACGATCGGACTTGCGAAATTATTTAAAGCTGATAAAAAGATTTCTTTATTATTAGGAGTTGGAACTGGAGTTTGTGGTGCCGCAGCCATTGCTGCAGTTGCCCCAATTGTAAAATCAAAAGATGAAGATACAGCAATTAGTGTCGGTATCATAGCATTAGTGGGAACTGTATTTTCTATCATTTATATCATTCTTCGCCCATTCTTACCGTTAGACGCTCTTCAATATGGGGTGTGGTCAGGAACTAGTCTCCACGAAGTTGCTCATGTAGCATTAGCAACAGCCCCAGCTGGAAACGATGCAATCGCAATCGGTATGCTTGCTAAATTAGGTCGTGTCTTTTTATTAATACCATTATGCTTTATATTAATCGGTATCATGAAATATAAAAATAGAAATACTGCAGGCTCGAAAATTGAATTCCCTTGGTTTCTAATAGGATTTATTCTATTTAGTATCCTAGGAAGCTATGTATTCGGCCATTCAATTTCTGTACCGGATTCTGTAATGGATGGACTCTTTTCATTAACAACTTGGCTGTTAACAGCAGCGATGGTCGGACTTGGGTTGAATGTTAACATAAAAGAATTACGGACAAAAGCATTTCGGCCTCTTGTAGCCATGACATTAACCTCTATAGCACTATCTATTATCGTTTTCTTGATTGTTTAAGTGGGCGGGACCGCAGGGACGGTTCTTGTGGCTCCATCGAGACCACGCGAGTGCAATTCATTTCTCAAATTGGTGCTATCCCACACTCCCGTTCCCGTGGTGACCTTTTGAAATTCCCTAAAATCTCCAAAAGGAGCCAGTAGAACCGTCCCTCTGGTTCAATAAATCTCTTTTTCAAATGTGTCGCCGTTGTTGTATTCGACTTTCATCACTAGTCTGATATTTTCGTATTTGTCGACTTGATTGAGATGGAAGAAACGCTCCGCGGAGTCTGGGGAGTTTTCTTTAACCCGTTGAAGCTCTTCTTCCCCGATGAGAGTAGTTCCTTTATATTTTAGAAGGGTTGCTTTTTCCACGTACTTCGATTCCCCGTCCATTAAATAATTGATTAACGTAATATCTAATTTTGATTTAAAAACATGAACATCGGTCTGGATAACTCCATAATAGTTGGACTTCAAATCCCCTAAAAATTCTTGTTGGATTTCACTGCTTTTCACTAAATCATCATAAGAAACAGTTACATAAAAATTAATGGTGTCTTGAAGCTGTTCGATTGCTTCTTTTTCAGAAGCTTCTTCACTGTGATAGGAATCTGAAGTAATGAGACCAACCTGCCATTGTGGCTCTTTTTCAAATGTAAATGGGACCTTTACCTGAAAAAGACCGTTCTGAAGTTCCTTGGCAGAAACTGATGTAAATTCCTCATTTTCATCAAACGAATAATGATACTCAACCTTTGCATCTTTCTGAAGCTCCTTCACCTGCCAATTAAAAAGCGCAATCGCTTCATCCTTATTAAATCCTTTGTTATCAATCTCCATGCTTACCTGACTCATCCAACTTTGTTCATTTTTAAAATCTTCTAACGCAGTGTACACTTGACTCACTTGATCATCGATTCGAAATGAAATATCTTGTTGTGAACCAGAAATAACCCTCACCTGTTCCTCTAAATGATCCATCTTTGATAATAACGTAAAATTCAAAACTAAACTCCCCACCAAAGCCACCACTACTATAATCCTGAAGTACCTATCGATCCCCATCATCTCCCCATAAAAAATCTGTATAATAACAGCATATTCTCCTTACATTAAATATAACAAAACTATGGGTCAGAGGACAGGCACAATGTCCCAAAAAATAAGGCGGGGAAACCGTTCCTAAAGAGGGTTAAAATGAAAATTCGTTTTGGTTATGTTGCTAATGCATTAGGCTTGTGGGATGCAAGTCCATCAAAATCATTAACATTTACAAGGTATGCTGCACTTCCTAAGGATGAACGGATGGAAAAGCTTACATTCGTGACGGAACAAAATTTACATCACACAAAAAGGATTCTCCATTATAATATTGCACATGAAATTGAGGTCTATCGGCTTTCAAGTTCACTCGTCCCTTTAGCCACCCATCCTGAAGTGATGTGGGACTTCATAACCCCTTTTAAAAAAGAATGGGACGAGCTTGCACAACTCATCAATCAATATCAAATGAGGGTTAGCTTTCACCCGAATCAGTTCACCCTTTTCACAAGTCCAAGGGATGAAGTCACGACCAATGCAGTAATCGACATGGAATTCCATTACAAAATGCTGAAAGCACTAAATGCTCTTGAAAAAGGAATCCTAAATATACATATTGGCGGTGCCTATGGAGATAAAGAAAAATCGATCAAACGCTTCCACCAAAATCTAAAAAAACTACCAAACGAAATCAAGAAACAAATGACACTAGAAAATGATGATAAAACCTACAATGTGAAGGAAACACTGCTTGCCTGTGAAAAGGAAAACATCCCGATGATACTTGATTATCATCACCATATGGCAAACAAAGAAGGTGTTGATCTTACACTCTATTTAGAACGTATTATTCAAACGTGGGATGACAAATCAACTGTACCTAAAGTACATATATCATCACCAAAATCAGATAAAGCCTACCGTTCTCATGCAGATTTTGTGTCCTTAGACTTTATCATGCCTTTTTTAAAACTGGCAAAAGACCTCAATCAGGACTTTGACATCATGATTGAAGCAAAACAAAAGAATCTTGCGATGCACAAACTTGTGGAAGACATCTCGTCAATAAGAGGAATAAAACGAATATCAAGTTCAACAGTCGAGTGGTAGGGACGAAGGGACAGGTCCACTGTCCCAGAATTAAAAGTGAGGTGACCCCTGGTGACAATGGTACGTCTTGGCTATGTGGCAATGAGTATGGAACTAAAGAATGCTTCACCTTCAAAAACAATGACATTCGCTCAATTTCAAAAAATAGAAGACCGTGAAGCAGCGATTCGGAAATTGGAACGTATTGCTTTAACCAATCTACACAATACCCTAAGGCTGTTAAAGCATAATGCTGCGTCTGAGATTCATTTTTACCGGCTAACCTCACGTCTTATCCCATTAGCCAATCATGAAGAGCTTCTTGATTGGAATTATATGAAACCATTAAAAGAGAATCTTCATGAAATTGGGGACTTTGCACGAGAGCATGGCATTCGGATCGATTTCCATCCGGATCACTTTGTTCTAATCAATTCTCCGCAAGTGGAAATCTTAAAAAATTCAATACGTACCTTAAAGCTTCATTATCTCCTATTAAAAGGCATGGGGATTAAACCGATCCATCGCTGTGTGATGCATGTCGGGGGCAATTATAAAGAAACCGATATCTCACTTGAACGGTTTGTAACCAATTGGATGGAGGTGCCGGCAAAGATTCAAAACATGATTATGCTAGAGAATGATGATACATCTTTTACTCTGGAAGATACACTTTACCTATGTGAAAAATTAAATATTCCACTCGTTTTTGATTATCACCACCACTTAGCCCATCATCAAAACCCGAATTGGGAAAATCACTGGGACAGAGTGGTCCAGACATGGAAGCATTCCCCACTCCCGATCAAAATGCATATTTCAAGTCCAAAAAGCCAGGAAGCCTTTCGTCATCATTCGGACTATGTTGACATTGAGATGTTTTTTACATTTTTAAAAGAAATCAAAGGAAGTGTTCCACAAATCGACTGCATGATTGAAGCAAAGAAAAAAGACGCAGCACTCTTTAATCTAATGGAAGAAATCAAAATGAGGAATGATGTGGAAATCATTGACGGCTCATCATTTTACTTAAAATAACTTGGACCCAACGTAAAAAACGGGACGAAATGGCCTTGACCCTTAGACAATCCTCCGTCCCTTTTACGATACTAAGTCTCTCATGGAGTTGTAAATACGTTCTACTACTTCAACACCCGCTTGTTCCCACCGGCTTTTATCTGATATTTGTCCGTCCTTATCGAGTGGTGTTTGGAATTGATCAAGTCCAGTCGTTGCTGTAACAAAAGAGTTTTGGTCATAGTCTAACCCGTAATTCACGATATGCTTAATGACATATGGTGTCCCAAATTGAATGAGAGCACTTGAATGGTCCAACATCCCTTCCACTACAAAAAAAGGGACCCGTAAGTAAATCGTTTCTCCATTTTCCCGATTTAACACGGCATCAAACTTACCTTGATCATATTCAAAATTACTGCAAAAACTACATCCGTGAGAATCAAAAATATCTCGAACAGCACCAAAATTAGCCTTTTTCCCATCAATTACTGAATTTAACGTAATCACACCTATTCACCTCATATCAACATAGTTACTATTGGTATTATTTTCAAAAAATCGATCTAACATACATGGATCCCAATTTTCCATAAACAAGTAGACATAACTTTAAAGACGAATTGAAAAAATGAGTAATAAGGAGTTTAACGCTTTTTATTAATAATGGAAGAGGTGATGTCATGGAACAAATGTATCAGGCTGGAGATGTTGTCTATGTATTTTATCGAAATCCCCATACTCAGGATGTAGCCAATATACAGGCAGCAGCTGTTGTCAATCACCCTGAGAAGCCAAATGAGTTAGCCTTGTTTCTTTATGAAACGTATTATCCGCTATCAGACGAGGTCGCCGTTTATTCCTCTGAGGAAGAAGCAAACCAAGCCTATCAGTATTACTATGGCGAAGTAACTGAGGGGACAATGGAATGAAGCCGTTTAATCCAAAGCTCATCTATTTTGAACCACAAGCGTTAGATTATCCGCTAGGAAAACAACTCCTTGAAAAATTTGAAAAAATGGATGTTGAGATCCGATATACGACTTCACACAACCAAGTTAGAAACTTACCAGGTGATAATGATTTCCAAAAATATCGAGTCGCGAAATCAACACTTGTTGTGGGAGTAAGAAAAACGCTTAAATTTGACACATCAAAACCTTCAGCAGAGTACGCCATTCCCTTTGCCACGGGGTGTATGGGTCATTGTCATTATTGCTATTTACAAACAACGATGGGATCGAAACCATATATTCGTACATATGTAAATGTGGATGAAATTCTTGGTGCCGCTGATAAGTATATGGAGGAACGTGCCCCAGAAATCACAAGGTTTGAGGCATCTTGTACATCGGACATTGTAGGAATCGACCATTTAACACACACTCTTAAACGAGCGATTGAACACTTCGGCAAATCAGAATACGGAAAGTTACGATTTGTGACGAAATTTCATCATGTCGATCACTTGCTGGACGCCAAGCATAATGGAAAAACACGATTTCGCTTTAGTGTGAATGCGGATTATATTGTAAAAAATTTTGAGCCTGGAACATCCCCGCTAGCCAAACGAATTGAAGCTGCAGGCAAAGTTGCGAGAGCCGGATATCCTCTTGGGTTTATCGTAGCGCCTATCTATCTTCATGAAGGCTGGGAAGAGGGATACTATCACATGTTTGAACGATTAGATGCAGAGCTACCTGAAGAAGCAAAAAAGGACCTAACCTTTGAATTCATTCAACACCGGTTTACAAAACCAGCAAAACGAGTAATCGAAAAAAACTACCCAATGACCAAACTAGAATTAGATGAAGAAAAAAGAAGATACAAATGGGGTAAATACGGAATCGGAAAATATATTTATCAAAAGGACGAAGAAGAGGATATCAAAAAACACCTTTACGCGTACATGGAAAAATTCTTCCCACACGCAAAACTAGAATACTTCACATAAATCAAGGTAACAATACGGTGGGACATAAGTTCCTTTTGGGACAGAGGGAAAGGTTCCTTGTCCCAAATCAATATGACAGAGGTGAAAAAAAATGGCAAAGCAAAATAAGAACAACAAACGAAACAGCGAAGTCGGCTCAGGTTCAAGATACCATGAAGAGCATGCGAGCCATGTACCAGATTACGGAGCTAATAGCAGAGATCCTAACGCAAAAAATGCTAAATAGAAAAACGAGGTGACATGATTATGGAATATGAAGTTAGAAATGCAACAGAGGCTGCGCTTCTTGATTATAAAACCGGAATAGGTACTTTTACTAAAAAAATGCCAAAGCTAGCTGAGCTATACAATGCGTTTACTGAAGAATGCTTTAAAGAGGGCGTCTTATCACAAAAGCAAAAACAACTTATTGCTTTAGGAATTAGTTTATATTCACAAGATGAATATTGCATTATCTACCATACAAAAGGCTGTTTAGATCAAGGTTGTTCTGAGGACGAAATCCTTGAAGCCATCGGTGTGACTGCGGCATTTGGCGGCGGAGCAGCTATGAGTCAAGCCGTAACTCTTGTTCAAGATAGTATCGATGAATTGAAACAATTGAAGCAGTAATGCAGTGAGACAGTCTTTGAGTAGACTGTCTTTTTCATTCAAAAAACACACTTTTTATAAGTGTGTTTTCGTTTAGATTTCCTCTAATAAATGTCTAATCTCGTCCGCATGCCGACGACTTGTATCGATTACATCTTCCGCAACCTTTTTACTTTCCGGATCAAGGTCACCCTTAACAAGCTCCTCTGAATATTCAACACCATATTTTTCTAATCCTTTTAAAGCATCCTTTAAAATTTCTTTTGGTTGATCTGGAAGCATAACTTTATGCATAAAACCATGCATCGTACCTGTTACCCCTTCACTGTCCGCAGGTACACCATTTAAATTTTGTATACGTTCTGCAAGCTCTTGCGCATTCATCTTTGTTTCCTGTTGAATCTCTTGAAATTTTCGCTTTAATTCTGGCTCATCCAGATTCTGAATATGGTGTTCAAAAGCACGAATCCCCATGTATGTTCCTCTTAATAATGTATTAAGTTCTTCAATTACAATCTCTTTGTCCTTCAAAGAAAAACTCACATCCTTTCCATTGTACATGATTTAAAAATAGCCCCGGAGGCAAAATCTAAAGAAAAGCCCAAATCACGAAATGATTTAGGCTTACCTATTTGTTATCTCCTTACTGATACATCTGGTCACTTGAACCTTGGGTTAGACTTTTGATACATAACTGTGAACTCGTTTTCCTTAATAGAATGCATAGAAAAGTGTTTTTTATTCTAAAAAAATCGGGATTGAGTTCTGGGTCTTGGTAAAATGAAACTGGGTCACTGGACCTACGCTAACCTACCCCTCCGTCCAAGTAATAGCCCATTCGGGGCGCACAAAAAAATAAATTAGCCTAAAAAGGCTAATTTAAGATTTAATGTTAATTAAACTAAAGTCTTACACACCCGAATATGCCATAAATCCACCATCAACAGGCACCGTAATTCCCGTAACAAAGCCTGAACATGACTCGTCCACTAGCCAAATGAGTGTACCGAGAAGATCTTCAGGTGTCCCAAATCGTTTCATCGGAGTATGTGTCAAAATTTTATTTGATCTAGTTGTAAGTGATCCATCTTCGTTTAATAATAAATTACGATTTTGTTTCGTTAAGAAAAAGCCAGGAGCAATCGCATTTACCCTTAGTCCTGTTTCACCAAAATGGGTAGCCATCCACATGGTAAAGTTATTAATAGACGCTTTTGCTGCGCTATACGCTGGCACTTTTGTCATTGGCGAATAAGCGCTCATGGATGAAATATTAATAATCACGGGTGAATTCTGTTCAAGTAGGCTTTCTCCAAATACTTGGCTTGCTATAAATGATCCAGTGAAGTTTGTTGCAAAAACCTGTGAAAAACCTTTTTCATCTAGGTCAAAGAAGGTCTTCCCCTCAATTTCTTCGCCATATGTTTCAGGTGCTGTAATGGCATCAGGATGGTTTCCCCCTGCGCCATTAATTAAAATATCTACATATCCAAACTCTTTGATGATTTCTTCGCGAACATTTTCTAAAGAAGCCTTATCAAGCACGTTTGCTGCAAAAGCAACAGCTGTTCCGCCTTTTGAGCGAATTTCTTCGGCGACTTCTTCACCTTTTTCAACTGTCCTATTTAAAATAGCAACCTTTACCCCCTGACGAGCAAGCTCACGGCACATTTCAGAGCACAACACACCGCTTCCTCCAGTAACGACAGCTACTTTTCCAGATAAATTTTCATGAATAGGAAGCATCCTTAACCCTCCTTGTTTATAGATGTAAAAGCATCCCAGAGACCGTTCAAATACATGATACCAAGGGCACGATCATAAAGCCCGTAGCCTGGACGGCATTGTTCCTTCCAAATATGGCGGCCGTGATCTGGTCTGACATAGCCTGAATAATTTTGTTCAGCCAGAGACTTTACCACACCGATAAGGTTGATCGAACCATCTGATGTAAGATGGGATGTCTCAATAAAATCTCCGTTTTCATATATTTTTACATTGCGGATGTGGGCGAACGGTGACCTATTCGCAAACTTGCAAGCGATCGCTTCCATATCATTCCTAGGATTAGATCCTAATGAACCAGTACAAAAGGTAATCCCGTTAGCAGGTGAATCAGAAATGGTTAATAATCTTTTTAGCCCTTCCTCACTTGTCAGAATCCTAGGAAGGCCGAAAAGTGACCATGGCGGGTCATCAGGATGAATCGCCATTTGTATTCCAGCTTCCTCACAAACTGGTAAAACTTCATTTAAGAAATAGCCAAGGTTCTCCCAAAGCTTTTCTTCATCAATCTCTTTGTAAGCTTCAAACAATTCCTGAATTCGTCCCAATTTCTCTGGCTCCCAACCTGGAAGTGTCATTGTTGAGGCAGACGAAAAAATATCAATCAACTCATTTGGTCCGATAGAGTCTAATTTTTGCTTTTCATAAAATAAGGCTGTCGATCCATCTGGAAGCGGATGATACAGGTCTGTCCGGATCCAGTCAAAGACAGGCATAAAATTATAGCAGATAACTTTTACACCAAATTCTCCTAAATGACGGATTGTCTGCTTATAATTTTCTATATATTGATTACGCTCATGATTGCCCAATTTAATAGACTCATGAATATTTACACTTTCTACAACCTCTGCATGGAATCCATAAGACTGGATATATTCAACCTCTTCCTTAATTTCTTCTTTCATCCATACATCACCAACAGGCTTTTCATGTAGTGCCCACACAATACCTTTTACACTTGGTATTTGCTTAATTTGATCAAGGGTAACCGTGTCGTTGCCTCTACCATACCAGCGAAATGTCATATTCATAGAATTCACCTTACTTTTATTTACGACTTCTATTTACTTGTGATAATGTTTAATAACAGCATCTTCCCGAAGTATCGATAAGCTTATGCTGAATTACTGCCCAGTTGCATCTGCACCCGCATCAAGACACAAATACCTTTTATTCAAAAATAATTAATGCTTTTCTGACAATGTCCTGATTTTCTTCGACAAATTTGAAAGCCTCTTGTACTTGTTCAATTGGGAACTTATGCGTAATTAACCCATTTGATTGCAATTTATTATCGTTTAATAATTGTACAACTTTCTTAAATTGGTTTGTCTGTAAGCGGGAACCAACAATTGTTATTTCTTTTTTAGTAATAGGAAGCTGTGAAATAGATGCTGGACGCTCATCAAACCCTAAGCAGACAACTGTTCCTGCAATAGAGGTAACCTTTGGACCTAATTCAAACGTTTGTGGAAGACAGACTGCATCAATTACAACATTTGCCCCCTCGCCATTGGTATATTCCATTACCTTCTCTTCAACAGATTCATTCCCCGGATTTATTACCCAATCTGCGCCATTTTCCTTGGCAAAAGCTAAACGCTCATCTTTAAGATCAGATACCATTACCTTCGCACCTGCATGCTTTGCCATTTTTAAAACACAAATTCCAATCGGACCAGCACCTTGGATAAGAACGGTATCACCTTTGTCTACATTTCCTCGCCAGTTTGCCTGAGCACCAATGGTGTATGGTTCAGCAAGTACAATTTCATCCCAATCTAATGATGGGTCAAGGGCATGAAGCTGATTTTCTGGCAGAACGAAAAATTCGCGCATGCCGCCATCTTCATGTACACCGAAAACTGAAAGCTTCTCACAAACATTCGGACGTCCTTTTCGGCAGGCATAGCATTCGCCGCAATAACTAATAGGTTCAACTACTACATGATCTCCGGCCTTTAGCAATGATACGTTTTCACCCACAGCAACAACTTCTCCAGCTACTTCATGGCCAACTACGCGTGGATAGGTAGCTAAAGGATTTGTTCCATGAAAAATATGCATATCAGAACCGCAAATTCCTACACGCTTTACCTTTACAAGAACATCATCTGGATTTTTGATCTCTGGTTTTTCTACCTCTAAAGAAATCATTTCATGTGGTTTTGTAATTTGTACAGCTTTCATTCTATTACATCTCCTTATTCAAATAAGCTTGGTAGGAATAATGTGACCTGAGGGACAAAGGCAACAAGAAGCAAGACAACAAACATGACACCTATGAATGGAATTAATTCTCGTGTTACCTTTCCCATTGACACATTTCCAATTTGCGAGGCAACGAATAAGCATACCCCTACAGGCGGTGTAACCAATCCGATAACCATTGATAAAACCATCAGAACACCGAATTGAATCGGATCCATACCAATTGTATTGGCAACAGGCAATAAAACTGGGAATAGGATAACAAGGCCTGCAATTGTTTCCATAAATGTACCTACAAAAAGCATTAAAGCAATAATTAATAAAATAACAATCACAGGATTTGTAGAAATCCCCAGTATAAGATCAGCAACCATTTGCGGAATACGTTCACTGACTAAAATCCAGCCAAATAGGTTAGCAAATCCAACTAATAACATAATGGCGGCAGTTGAAGTCATGGTTGACAGCATGATTTCCGGTATTTTTTTAATCGGTAGCTCTTTGTAAACAAATAATCCAATTATTAATGCATAAATAACAGCGACAATAGAAGCTTCCGTCGGAGTGAAAAGCCCGCCTAAAATACCATATAATATAATGACGGTCATTAAAATCGCCCAAAATGCGCCAAGAAAGCTTTTCCATACTTCTTTTAATGTTTTCTTGTCTCCTTTTGGATAATTTCGTTTGACAGAAATGATATAGGTCGGAATCATTAATCCTAATCCTATTAAAACCCCTGGAACAGCACCAGCCATAAATAAATCACCAATAGAAAGAGAAGCAAGCGTTCCTACGATGATCATTGGCAGAGATGGTGGAATAATCGGTCCTACAATGGATGAAGAAGCCGTAACAGCTGAAGAAAATGCTGCGCCATAGCCTTCCTTTTTCATAGCAGGAATCAGAATGGCACCAATGCTGGCTGTATCTGCAAGAGCTGTACCTGAAATACCAGCAAACCCCATTGAAGCCCCAACGTTTGCTAGACCAAGACCTCCGCGGATGCGCCCAAGAATATTGTTCGCAAAACCTATGATTCTATCTGTAATACCACCAACATTCATTAAATTACCTGCAAGAATGAAGCCTGGAATACAAAGCAAAACAAAAGAGTTTAGACCTGCAAACATCTTTTGTGGGATAATATTTAGTGGGATGTCAACAGCTATCAAATAAATAAGGGATGAAAGTCCTAAGCTGAATGCCACCGGTACACCAAGAAAGATTAATACAAGGAATGAAACAAACAATAGGAGGGCCGTCATAATTCCCCACCTCCTTCTACTTCATATGGATTTTTCTTATTTCCAAATAAATATCCTATTCTTACTAAAGCGAAAAGGGATAAGAAAGTACTCAAAATGAGCATGGAACCATGGATCCATGACATTTTAATTGGCATTGTTGCCGACAACTGAGCCGTGCCTATTTGTACAAATGAAAGAGATTCTTTAATCATAATGACACTTATAAGTAATAGGGATATCATAATGCAAATATCAAATACCTTTCTTACCCTTTTAGGAAATCTGGCAATTATGATATCAACTGCAATATATTCGTTTCGAAGCAGTGCAATCGGTGCTCCGGTAGCTATTCCAAATAGGAATAAATAACGCGTCAACTCTTCAGTCCAAATATAGGAATATGGAAAATAACGAGAGAGAATTTGCATGGTAACAATGATAATAATACCGGTAAAACATACAACGGACAGAAAGCCTAATATTCGTGTCAGCCATTTTAGGATGCTTGACATTGGTTTCACTCCCTTTCGGAATCATCTGGTGGGCAAGTTTTTTTAGTAATCGCTCCAAAGTCTAACTCTTACTCTAAAAAACCATTTTTACTCTTAACTAACGGAAAGGCACTGTCGACCAAGAATGGTCAACCGCGCCTATCTTCATTATTACTTCGCATTTAGGATTTTTTCATATACTGCTAATTGTTCTTCAGAAAGTGAAGCTTTTACAGCTGGAACCATCGCTTCACTGAAGGCATCCTTATCAGAATCAACAAATTCCATTCCTTCTTCTTTCAACTGTTCCTCAATTTTATTGATTTCTTCGTCAAATAACTTAGCGCCATACTCTTGCGCTTCTGCTGCAGCCTCTTGTACAGCTGTTTTTTGTTCGTCTGTTAATGCATCAAATTGCTTATTTCCTACCAAAACATAAATCCAAGAATATACATGCTCTGTGCGGTTTACATATTTTTGCACTTCATAAAGTCCACCACTTTGGATTAAGTCAACAGGGTTTTCTTGTCCATCAATTACCCCTTGCTGGATGCCAGTAAATACTTCGTTAAAGTCCATTACTTGTGGCTTTGCACCTGCTGCTTCCCAAACCTTTAAGAATAGAGGCACGTTTGGCACACGCATTTTAAAGCCTTCTAAATCAGCTGGTGTTTCAATAGGCTTGCTTGAAGTTAAGTTACGTGGTGCACGAGTCATATAAAATAATGGTGTTAAATTTGCTTTTTCTTTAATTTCGGCTTTGATTTCATCTCCAACCTCACCATCAACCACTTTTTTCACGTGGTCTAAACCAGTAAACGCATAAGGAACTGCAAGTAATGCAGCTTTTGGAGCCCAGTTTTGCAACGTTTCACCAGAAATAACTAGGTCTGCTGTACCAGCAGAAATCGCATTAATCGTATCAGTTTCGCCGCCTAAAGAGTTGTTCGGATAAACTTCGATTTCGATTTGTCCATCTGTTTTTTCTTTCACTAGATCAGCAAATTTCACAGAAGTTTTGTGCCAAATATGATTTTCATCCGCTAAATGACCAAGTTTCCATTTTACAACTTTACCTTCTTCTTTGCCGTCACCCGAACTATTAGAAGTACCAGAACTGCAAGCCCCCAATAGCAATACGAACACTAAACTTACTGCCAGTAAACTAATTTTCCTCATTAAAAATTCCCCCTTTTGTATTCATTCTTCATTTTGGATATCGATTTGTTTGAACATGTATCCCCCCCTTCAAAAAAACGTGAATAATAGAAAAATAGATTTTCATTCCCAGAAATAAAGGAGATTTCATCAAAATCTTTTATACTGATTCACGTTCTATTAATTTTGCATCATACCGAAGAACCTTATATTCCTCTTCAAGTTTCAAATTAGAAATTAACTTAAGCATAGTATTGGCTGTTTCTATACCCATCTCATACGTTGGTAGGGCTACAACGGTTATAGCAGGGGTAGTGGCAGCTAAAAACGGTGAGTCATCCATAGTAACAACGCTTACATTACCTGGTATGCTGACATTTTGCTCTTTTAAAAATTTTAATAGTTCAATTGCTGACATCCCATTGATTGCAAAAAAGGCATTTGGTCGACTCTTTTCATCCTCCCAAATGGAGCGCAATTGATTGCTTATTTCATGAAGTTCTGCAGTGATAATCCATTTTTCATTTACAGGTAGCCCATGTTTTCTTAGCGCTTTTTTAAACCCTTCGATTCGTTCAATCCGAGGTGTAATTCCATCCTTAATAGGAGCACTTACTAAGGCCATTTTTGTTCTTCCTTTTTGTAGAATATGTTCTACAACTAATTCAGAGGCTTTCTCATTATCTAGCAAAATTGTTGGATAAATAACAGGTTCGATTTTTCTATCAATAAAAACTATTGGAAATCGAGCTTTTTTTAACTGTTTGTACAACTCTGCATTCCCACTTGTCGGAAATATGATCAATCCATCCACTTGTTTGGCCATTAGCATTTCAATATAGCTTTTTTCTTTTTCTGGATCATCATCAGTATTACATACAAATATATGAAAATTATTAACCTTACAAGTATCTTCAATAACCCGAACAATCTCGTTTGTAAATGAATGCAGAATATTGGCAACAATAACTCCAATCGTGGACGTTTTCTTTTGCCTCAAACTTTTTGCTACATAATTTGGAATATATCCTAGCTCTTTCACCGCATTTTCAATTTTCTCTTTTGTTGCTGGAGCCATATATTCGTATCGATTATTCAGATATTGAGAAACTGTGCTTTTTGAGACACCCGCTTTATCCGCAACATCTTGTATTCTCATATTTTTCACACTCCTAAACCGATTTAGTAAATCGGTTTAGGTAAATTATAAATGAAAACCTTTTCATATTCAATGCTATTTTTATAAATATTTTAATAATACTAATTTTAAGAAGCTGCACAAAGAACCTCTAAAAATCTTTATTATTAATAGATACTCTTTTGTAATAAAAATGAATGTTATAACAACTGGTTTTCTTTACTTTTTTAGCTGCTGGTTAACTAGATATGTTGGATTATTTCCCAATAATACATCTGCAACATTTTGTGCCGTTTTCCGTTTTAATTCAACTTGTGATTCCTCTGAATACCACGCAACATGTGGAGTTAAAATGACATTATCCATTTTTAGTAACGGACTAGTTGGATCAATTGGCTCCTGTTCAATGACATCAAGACCTGCACCCGCAATTTTCCCTTCTTGAAGAGCACGGATTAATGCTTGTTCATCAATAACAGGTCCTCTAGATGTGTTAATGATAAACGCTTCCTTTTTCGCCAATGTAAATTGTTCATCACTGATTAATCCCTGAGTTGCTTTTGTTAAAGGTGTATGAACAGATATAAAATCAGATTTTTCCACTAACTCATTCAATGAAACTAGTTTTGCGTTATATTCCTTTACAACCTGTTCCGAAACGAAAGGATCATATACGACAAGCTCTAACCCTAGTACTCTTGCTTTTGTTGCCAAATTTTGTGGTATTCTCCCAAATCCAATAAGTCCTAGTACACGACCATTCATACGAAAAATAGGAGTTCCTACTTTATAATCCCATACACCGCTTTTGACAGATTGATTTAATTGAACTATTTTACGTGCACATGCAAAAAGTAGACTTAATGCGTGATCAGCTACCTCTTCCATACAATAATCAGGAACGTTGGCTACAAATACACCATGTTTTGTCGCTGCATCTACATCAATTGTATTCACACCAACTCCATATCTTGCAATCACTTTAACAGTTGGAAGGTTTTCTATCACTTTACGAGTAATTGGTGCATACTGGTTAATGATTCCATCCGCATCTTTACAAGCCTCAATTACTTCCTGTTCTGTTTTACATTGCTTCTTAATTAACTTAGCCCCTGCTTTTTCTAACACTTCTTCTTCAATTGCTAAACTGGCATATTCAAAATCGGTGACAACTACCTTAAATTTACTCATTCACTCATCCACTCCAGTTTCATATATTTTAAACCTTATCTTACAATAATAGATCATTCAAAATTTTAAAAGCAGATTTTTGAAAAATTCCCTCTCACTGTCATCACTCTAAAGTTGCGAATGAAAATAGAGAGCGCCTGCCCTCTTTGAATCAAGAGGACAGGCGCTTAATTAAAATTAACTTTCTATAATAATTCCTTAGCCAACAATCTGTATACATTCAGTCGTTTTTCCTGTGAATGTGGGATGCTACAAATCATCGCTTCATCAAAACCATAATCTTCCTGCTCCTGTTGCAGTTTTTCGGCAATTGCTTTAGACGATCCGACTAGGTGAAGCTTTTTCCGATTTTCTTGGATGTTCATTCGTTCCACTTCGGTTAATGGATAGTTTTGTGCTTCCTCTGGAGTTAACACCTGCCCAAGCTTTCCTTTCATGAGCCATAGACGCGCTATGTCATGTGGCAATGCTTCAAATTCAGCTTCCTCATCCGTCTCTGCAGCGGTAACCATATAGGAAACAGTAATCTCCGGTTTTTCCATAAAGACAGTTGCCTTAAATTGCTCTTTATATAATTCTAAAATATCCTTTGTCATTTCGCCGTTGAAAAATTGTGCGAAGGAGTAGCCTACCCCCATTCGCCCTGCCATTACAGCACTATTGCCGGTTGAACCGAGCAACCATGCTTCTGGCAACAAAACTTGAGATGGTGTTGCGATTGTATGTTTATAGAGTGGATGATCGGGTATCTCGTCCTTCAACATTTGTAAGGCCAGATCGAATTTCTCGTACATATTATTTACCATGGGTTGGCGCCCTTCAGATAAAGCATAGGTTGCATATTGGTCTCCACCAGGTGCTCGGCCGACTCCAAAATCAATTCTTCCTGGAGAATATGAACTTAGTGTTTTAAACACCTCTGCAAGCTTTAATGGAGAGTAATGCATCATCATAACTCCACCTGTACCGATTCGAATTCGCTTCGTTTTGGCTGCCAAATGGGCTACTGAGATCTCAGGAGCGGAACTTGCATAAGAACCAGTTCCATGATGCTCAGCCATCCACATGCGATGATAGCCTAATTCATCTGCCAAGATAGCAAGTTCCTCCGCTTTTTTTAATGCACCCGCCGGAGAATTTCCTTTCGTAATTGGCGCTTGATCAAGTACACTTAATCTCATTTTCCACCATACTCCTTTCGCATTGGGACACATGGACAGGTACAGTGTCCCTGTAAAAAAATGATGGGACAGTGTACCTGTCCCACTGTCCCTACTTTGTCTTCACAAAATCAATAAATGCATCCACTTTACTATCTAAAAAGTTTAGTGTTGTTTCATCAACCAATTGACCTGTTTGTTCATCGATTTTTTGACTTGCAAAGTTTATCAATATCTCATTTGCACCTGGAGGTAGAACCTTCGCCTGAATACCTGGTGCCACTAAAATCTCACGTAAATGAAGTTGAGCACGAATCGTTCCCATCATTCCAGGAGTTGCACCAAGAGTCATGACAGGCTTGCCAATGAATACTTGCTCCACGCGCGATGTCCAATCTAACGCATTTTTTAATACACCTGGAACCGACCAGTTGTATTCAGGTGTAATAATGATAACACCGTCTGCATTGGCAATCGCTGCTTTGAAATCCTTTACAACCTGTGGTGGATCCAATTCATCATCTTGATTAAAATGAGGTAAAGCACCGATATCAGGGATTTGCATGTTGAGTTTATCACTGTATCTTTCCTGCATAGTCTTAGCCACTTGCATATTAAATGAATTTTTTCTTAAACTGCCTACGAGTGTTACGATGTTCATACTTTTGCCTCCCATGTGAGTTAAAAATCATTAATACCTACACATTATAGGAAATTGTTCCATTTTTCAAACAGGTTGCTTGAAGAACATAAAAATATTTTTTGTAGAAAGCAATCCTTTGATAAATCTAGTGGGACGACGAATATATTGCACCCCAAAAGTTGGAGTAAAATCTAATTATTTGGGGTGTGTATATTTTGACAAAGAAATATAGTGATGATTTAAAGTTAATGGTGGTTAACGAGTATCAAGAAGGAAAGCTAGGAATTAGACCACTAGCTAGGAAGCATGGGATAAAGTCAAAATCAATGGTTGAAAGGTGGATAAAAGTTTACGAGAAATTTGGTGCTGAAGGATTAAAAAGGAAGGGGATAAACAAACCTTATTCTGTTCAATTTAAGCTAGATGTATTAAGCTTTATAAAGAGAACAGGTTCTTCTGAAACAGATGCCGCCCTTCATTTTGGAATAACAAATCCTACTACAATAGCAGGGTGGAAGCAGGATTTTCTTAAGGGTAGACTTGAAGGCCTGAATAAAATTAAAGGATGGCCTACTATGTCTAAAAATAAGAAGTCTGATAAAGAAATGACAAATGAACAAAAACTAGAAAGAGAAAACGAACTCCTTCGTTTGGAGGTAGAATACTTAAAAAAGTTGCGAGCTTTTCAGATGGATCCGGAGGGCTATCTCGAAAAGCACAAGCAGCGTTATCATACGAACTCAAAGAAAAGTTCAAACTGAAAGACGTATTAAAAAGAGTTGGAATTCCTGAATCTACCTATCATTATCATATAAAATTGATGAAAAAATCGAATCCAAAACAAGAACTAGAGGATTGTATCCAATCTATATTTAACGAACATAACGGTAATTACGGATACCGTCGAGTACATTTAGAGTTGCGTAATAGAGGGCTTAAAGTGAACCATAAGGCTGTGCATCGAATTATGAATAAGCTCGGTCTTAAAGGAATTAAATTTAATAGAAAAACACGTAAATATAATTCTTACAAGGGAAATATAGGTAAGGTCGCGAAGAACCTTATTAATCGTCGTTTCCAAACTAATGTGTGCCATCAAAAGTTAACAACTGATATCACAGAATTTAAGTGTTCAAACGGTGTAAAACTGTACCTTAGTCCAATTATGGACTTATTTAATGGTGAAATTCTTTCTTTTGGAGTGGGTATAAGCCCAACTTTGGATCTTACGATCGGACCACTTAAGGAAGCAATTGAAATTGTAAAAGACTCAAAGTATCGAACAACGATTCACTCTGATCAAGGATGGCAATACCAACATAAAAAGTGGGTAAAAACACTTAAGGAAAATAAGATTTTCCAAAGCATGTCTCGAAAAGGAAACTGTTTGGATAATTCACCGATGGAAAACTTTTTTGGCTTACTAAAACAAGAGATGTATTATGGAGAAGCGTTGTGTTCGTTTGAGGAATTAAGTGAGAAAATTGATAGTTATATAGAATACTACAATAATAAGCGTATTAAGCAAAAATTGACGGGTATGAGCCCAGTACAATACCGACTCCATACCAGTCAATTAGCTGCATAATAAAAACTCTAACTTTTGGGGGTCACATCAGAACCTGTCCCTCTGTCCCAGGACGCTGAATCCCTATCCCATACTTTCTCCCCTTGCACCCATACTTGTCGAATGTTTTCTGGTCGGGCGAGATAGATGATTTTTTGAAAAATATCATGTAATTTTTCTTCTGGATCGTAAAGTGGGAGCATTGCTGTATCTACGGTTGTATCAATGATTTGTGCATCCCACACATAGTTTTCGGCAAGGCGACCAATAGGTAAGCTCAAGCTTTCCCCACCTCCAGCAGTGGCAAAATAAAATGCTTCATCGAGTGTTATTCGTGACTCAGGTACACCGCGCTCACTCGCTGGTAATGTCGAATCCACGCCATCCTCTAGCATTCTAGAAGAGATCACAGCCTGTTTAACATTATCAAAAAGGCTTGGTGAAAAACCTCCTGAAATATCAGATCCCAAACCAATTTCTACTCCTTGTGATTGAAGGCGTGCAATCGGGATTACACTGTTAGCAAAATAGGCATTAGAGATGGGGCAATGACAAACGGCAGTCCCTTTTTCAACAAATAAATATGCGTCATTGTCTGATAAAAAGTTACAATGCGCCATGACCGACTTTTCACGCAATAGCCCGAAATCATTAAGTGCAAAAGCATCGTTCTTACCGAAGCGTTCCTTCACATAACCATGTTCCCAATCACTTTCGCTACAATGGGACTGTATATGTGTATCATATTTTGCTGCTAATTCCCCTAAGCCTTGTAGCGCTTCATCCGTACAGCTCGGGATAAATCGAGGGGTAACCACTGGATAGACTCCCTGCTTTGTTGATTTTGCTAATTCCCTAACAGCTAAAATAAAGTCTTCCGTTTCAGTTAGTGCTGTCTTTGTATCATGGTCACTATAAAAATTCTCCGTTTGGTCAGGATTATCCATCACCACTTTTCCTACTAACCCACGCTGACCTTTTTCTGCACAAATTTGAGCCAAAAGGAAACTAGCTTCCTTATGTACTGTCGCAAAATAAAGGGCCGTTGTCGTACCATTCGCGAGCAGAGTTTGAACCACTTCGTTATACACCTTTTTCGCAAAGTCGATATCCTCAAATTTTGCTTCAATCGGAAATGTATATGTATTCAACCAATCATACAGCGGAATATCCAATGCCGTCCCCGCTTGTGCCCATTGTGGTGCATGAACATGCAAATCAATAAACCCGGGTAAAAAATACTGTCCTTCGGTTAACCGGTGATAGTTGCTTGTGCGTTGATACTCATCTAAAAGTGGTTGATACTCACTATGTTCTGGACCTATTACCTTTTCAATCATCCCATCTTCATTCACACAAAAAAGATGATCCTTCAAAACCTCAACTTCCTTAGGCGTACGGCTTGTAAAAGCTGTTCCATGAAACACTTTTGCAAATTCTGTCATCGAAGTCACCTACACGATTATTTTTCCGTTATTATAACACACAGAACCACATGTACTTTCTGTCATTTCTCAAATTTTGTCGAAAAACATTGAAGTCTGTATATTACAAAAGGAACCCACCTTCCGTTATAAAGGTGAGTTCCTTTTGATTAAAGCCAACTTTCTTCATTACAAATCATTGTAATTTTTTCCTGAAGATTGTTTAAATTTATTTCTATATCAAGTGGATGGCTGGATGATAAAAACAGTCTTCTTTTTTTGTTTTCTTTCCACAATGAAGCTAGCTCAGTAAGTTCCAAATTTTCTTCCCAAATTGAAGTTGATAATGCGATGCCTTTTGTTTTCACAGAAGTTGCATTTGTAATAAATTCCTCTGAAGCTAATACAATTTCCGGAAAATGATTTGTTGATTCAAAGACATCAGCCTCAGGCGATAGGCGCAAGATGCCAAAAATATTATAATATTTAATAACGTTGAACAAAGGTTTATAAACGTTTTTACATTCTTCCCATAAAGTAGAATCTAACAAATCTTCATTAATGAGGATTCCGTCTACCTTTGCATCGCCAAAAGCCTTACAGAGTCCTATCATGATTTGTGTGATTTCTTCAGCCCTCTTTCTCATTAATCCTAAATCTGAATTGCATTCTGCTCCATAAAGAGTTTTGAGAATAGTGACTGGTCCAGTTATAGATGCAATTATCGGTAGTTCTTTACCTTGAACCTTTACCAATCGCGTGGCAACCTCTTTTACAACCGGCACTCTACCTCTTTCCAAAAAATCCGATGATAATAATTCCTGAGTAATTGGTATTTCTTTTACACTAGGCATTTCTTGATCCTTCCATTCAACCATTCCACCGAGGGCCTCTGCCTCTAAAGAAGGGTCCAATGGTAAAATAACAGCATCATAGCCTAGAAGTTTTTGAGTATTCAATAATGCCGAGTAAAAAGTATTCGCATCTTGTAAAATCGAAGGAATTGAAACTTGATCTACTTTTGTTAAATAAGTACCTACCAATGGGAGAAAAGGAGGTCGAGTGACAGCCCGACCTTTAAAAAATTTTTGAACTAATTCTTTTTTATCCATGGAACAACTCCTTATTATGAAAAGTTACATACGGACAATTTGTCGTAATGGCTCTGCATTCGGCCAGCTGCCATAATAGACAAGTGCTTCTTCAGCTGGTTGCTTTGTGGACCATTCCACCATAAATTCATCATAGCTTTTTCCTCGTCCTAATCGATTCTTTCTTTCCAACTCTCTTAGCTTTTCGGTTTTTTCCTCATCTAAAGTTAGCGTTTCAGGGTCATAGGACACTTTGTAGATATTTTGGGCTACCCAATCTGAAATGAGTTCATCCTTTAAGTCTTTTATTACATTTTCTGGTTCACGATCAAGCACATCACCGTAGCCACCACCACCGGTTGAATTCGCTACATAAATATCACCATCCATAACAGGTGCGGCTGGACGTGGTGCACGCTCAACTACGTAATCTCCTTCAATGGAACGGTTTTTTACAAGTTCTGCCGTGTCGACAGGAATATCTGCATCCCCATTTTTCATTTTCTCAAAGTAATTGGCATTTACAATCTTAATACCAGGATGTGACGGTGGTGGGTAGCCACCAAATAATCCTTGTGTGATAGGAACTTTATGATGCTTAATAATAGATTGGTAAACTAAGAATGGAACACCTTTTACAGCCCATGCGACATTTGTTCCTGCACCACCACGATATTTACCAAATCCTCCTGAATCCTTCCAATGCTTAAAATATAAATGGACATGAGGCTGTTCATTCTCCATATCTTCTACATCTGGAGCTTTCCCCCACCAGCCCCAAGGAAAACCAAAAGAATTATCTCCATCACGATGTGTTCTGGCCCCACTACCTTCACTATTTAGTACGTTTGCTAGCATATCAGCAAAAGGAACACCCCATTGGTTTTGACCAGCGATGACAACTGCACAACCACCTGCCCCGTAACCACTTGTTGAAAGCTCTTTTACTCCACTTGCATATAGCATTTTTGCAAACGCATTAGACGTTGTAGATAGCACACAACTATTTGTTATCGGTGAGTTTGCTACTGAAGCATCCACATTTGCGTTTAAAAATGTACCTTGTGGAACAATTACCTTGATTGAAGAAAAAATACCAGATGATGTTGGCAAATCTGCAAAAGGTACTCCAAATAAATAGATTGCGATATGGGCACGAACGATGTGCATAAAACTATTAAATGATCCATCATTTTCAGGTGATGAACCTGTGAAATCAAATGTAAGGGAGTCTCCCTCCTTTGTTAAGGTCAGAGCACAACGCATCAATGAGTCGTTTGTTCCCATTGTATCCATGAAAGAAACCGAACGATATACACCATCCTGCCAGCTTGAAATACGTTTTCGCGCCCCCTCCTCTGCTACAATTAACATTTTCCTCATTACGCCAACAACAAGTTCTACGCCTTTCTTCTCAATTAGTTGTTGGACACGAACACGTAAACGATCACACGCAGCAACACGAGCTTTTGTATCAATAATCTGCATTCTTGGAGCCCTTGAAACCATGTTTGCCATCATATTTAACATGTCATTTCGAATTTGATAGTTTTCACCAATTTTAATTGGTGGCAATTTCATCCCTTCATCTGCACGCGACTTTGCAGTTAGTGGCATGCCACCAGGTTCAATTGCACCTGTTTCAGGCTGATGTACCGCTGCTGCAGCCCATGCGACAAGCTCACCTTTATGGAAAATTGGCATAACCGCGACTTGGTCCGGATTATGAACCCCACCATAAAGGGCCTCATTCGCATAGAAAATATCACCTTCATTTATCCCAATTGTAGGATCATCCTTATAATGCTTAAGAATGTATTTAATTCCAATTTGGGTTGTAACAGCATGTAAATATACACCACAATAGGCCGCAACAAGGTCACCTTTTGCTGTATACAAGCCCACGACTATATCCCCTGAGTGAAGCATGGAGGAAACTCCGATTTTCGTTAAGACTTCTTTTGCCTCTAGCACTAATTGGTTTAACTTTTCACTATAAATCTCATATTCGCCAGGCTTTAAACCATCAAGGGCCGTTTGTTCAAATTCATCAATTGGTTCTGGATGGATTCGTTCATTAATACCGAAATCAATCATGCCGTTACCCCCTCAACTGTTTTCTTTTCGATTAAACCATTTAAATATTGATCAACTGTATAAACAACATTAGGTGGTAATACAACCGTTGTATGTGGTGATTCGATTAAAGCTGGACCTTCAATTTTATTACCGCTGCTTAAATCCTCTAGCTGATAGATGTTTGTATCTACAAACCCACCAAGTTCCGGCCAGTATGCTTTCCGAGATCCTTTAATGGCATGGCTTGCGTCTTCACCTGAAGCTTCATTTTGAATAAAATGAAATTTCTCCTGTGGAACGGTTGCTTTTAATACAACATTTTCGATTTCGACTCCACCTTCAGGATAAACTGCGATTGAGCTGTATGCATTTGAATATTCTTCTGTAAAACTATCCCATAGATTTTGAACATCCTCAGGACTGTTTATAAAAAGGCTAGGCGATACGGCCCTCTTAATATTGAGCTGACCACCATATTTCATATCGAGTTCTAATTGATATTGAATATCCTCAGGATTGAATCCTTCACCCGTTATATCTCGGATGGCTTTTTCCTGTAGATTACGTACGACTGAATTAAGGGATTCATAGTCTGTTAAGAATTTCTTTGTTCCAGGTTCTAATAGAATGATGTGTTTGGATTGTTCATAAATGTGCATGATGTCCATCATAGAAGATGAAAAGGCACAGAATACAGGTGATTGTTGTAAAACGATTGTTTTGGGAATATCTGCTTCAAATCCAAAACCAGCACCATGTACAGGACCGCCGCCTCCTAAAGCAAACAACACGAAATCTTTTGGGTCATTTCCTTGAAGTGAGGTTTCTTTCTGGATAATATTTGCCATATTTCCATCACAAACTTTTTTAATGAGGTAAGCAGCTTCATAGACATCTACGCCTAGTGGCTTTGCAATTTTTTCTTCAATCACTTGTTTTGCTTTTTCAATATTTAACGTTAAGTTCCCGCCATGAAAATAATCTGGATTTAGATAACCTAATACAAGGTCAGCGTCTGTCACCGTTGGCTCCGTTCCACCTTGATCATAGGCTACTGGGCCTGGAAAACTACCTGCACTTCGAGGACCCACCTCTAGTCGACCACCCAGTACATCGTTAATCCATGCTATTGAGCCTCCACCTGTTCCAATTGATTTACTTTCTAGCATTGTCATATCAACTAGCCAACGATCAATAACTGGTTTAAATTGATAATTGTTTGTCTCTCCGTCCACTACAAGCCCAATATCAAAGCTCGTGCCCCCCATATCCGTAACAACGATATTGGGGTAATCATATAACTTACCAATTTGATTACTGCCAATGATTCCAGCAACAGGCCCGCCATTATACGTATTAACTGCCGATGTACGGAAAACTTCTGCCATTCCTCCTGTATTATGAACCATCAAAAGTGGATTCCTGTACCCTAGATCGCGTAGTTCATCTCCAATGTTCGATAATTCTTCTGCCATCGCCTGGTGGAGATAAGCGTTTAAAATCGCCATATTCGACCGAGTATACTCATATCTCTTAGGCATAACCTCGCTTGAAAGAACAACTGGCATATTCCCGAGGTAATACTCTGGATATTCCTCTTCAATGAGCTCCTTAATTCTTTTTTCATGAACAGGATTTTTAAACGACCATAAAGTAGATACAACAAAGCCCATTACCCCTTGATCAACTAAATATTGCAGTTTATCTTTAAAATCTTCTTCATCAAGTGGACGAATTACTTCCCCTGTATAATCAATTCGCTCTTTTACACCCACTACGTTTTCTCTCGGAATTAACGGAATCGGCTTGCTTACCTCAGCAATTTTCCTACTATCTAATGAACTAATTCCATCTTGCCATTGGCTTCCCTTTCCTATATAAAGCATATCTTCATATCCCTCGGTTGTAATAAAGCCAAGCTTTGGCCCTTTTCGTTCGATAAGCTTATTCATCGCAACTGTAGTAGAGTAACGAATCATGTCCGTTTCTTCCAATAGTTCGTCAAGATCTAAGTCAAGAAGTTCCGCTCCGTTTTCAATAGCTTTAATAAAACCGACTGATAAATCATATCCTGTTGTTGGACTCTTAGAAATAACAGATTTGTCTCCGTATCGAATAAAGCAATCTGTGAATGTTCCACCGATATCAATATCGATTGTCGCCCTAATTTTTGTTGTCATTTAATTTTCCTCCTTTACACATTCTTAAATACTTTCTTCTGTTGTCTTTCCTCTTCGATAGCTCTTTGTTTTAATGATTCCAGGTCTATTTCAATGTCATGTGTAATCGGATGTCCAGGTGCTAAAACTTCGGTTTCGATCAACGTACCGCAGCCAGGACAATAAAATTCAACTAAACGAACCCAATTCGCATCAGGAGAAAATGTGTATTCCCCTTCTACATGTGGTTGATGTATTTCACTTGGATCACGATCATAAATGAGGCAACCTTTCTTATAATTCTCATGTGCTGAATTCAATTCATGATCACATTTATCACATACCCAAACTTCCTTCTGTAAATCTACAGCAATATACTCAGTTATTCTTCTTCTCATCCCTACACCTCCATAATCCCGTTTAAATGTTGGTCCATTCTAAACTTTGCATCAAGTGGAACAACGATCGTAGTATTTGAGCTTTCTAAAACCGCAGGTCCATCAATTTTATGACCTGGCTTTAACCCCTCAATGTCATAAATATTTGTATTGATTACATTTCCTTTCCAGTAAATGGGTCTTATCGATTTCGGTTCTGGAATAGAATCAACTAGCTCTAAGGATGGTAACGCAAAATGAGAAGCGCTTACATAACTATTTAATCGAATAAACTCAATTACGATTTTGTCTGAACCTAATTGCTTAGAAATAGATTGCAATTCCTCTCTCAAATACTGTTCATTTGTGCTATGAAAAACATCACTCGGTAAAAAGAAAATATCTCGAACCTTTTCGTCATTTGAAGCGACCTCTATGGAAGCTTCATATCGTATAGATTCTGGAGTAAACCCTTCTCCACGCATATCACGATGAGAGAGTTTTTTCATCTTTTCAATGCTGACATTTGCATTAATAAGAAATTCACCTATCTCTTTATGAGGTCCAAATTGGAAATCGACTCGTTCTTGATACGTATGGGAAATATCGGCTGTTGAAAGACCGAATGCGCTAAACACAGAGCTAAAAGGGAATGTGAAAATTTTACTGATTCCACTTTTCTTAGCCATCCCAGCAGAAAATAGTCCTCCACCTCCACCAAATGAAAAGAGTTGGAAATCCTTTATATTTTTTCCTCTTTCGTTCGAAAGCTGTTTTAGTGTGTCAGCACCAATTTGTTCAATTTTATCAACAATAAGTGCTGCCGCTTCTTCATTTGATATATTTAACGGTGTGGCAATCCATTTTTGAATAGTATCGATTGCTTTTTCCTTCAATATTTTCTTTGTTCCACCTAAGAAGTAATCTGGGTCAACGATACCAAGAACGACACAAGCATCCGTTACTGTTGGTTTTGTTCCACCTAGCCCAAAACATGCTGGTCCAGGTACTGCCCCTGCACTTTCCGGTCCTAATTGAAGTTCTCCATCTGGAGTTACTTTAGCAATGGTTCCACCTCCACCGCCGACTGATAGAACATGAATTAAGGGGGCATGGACTGGAATTTCTGCAATACTTGATTCTGTATCAAATGTAAGCTCTCCATTAGAAATTAATCCTACATCTGTACTAGTGCCTCCCACGTCAACAGACATGATATTATCGAGACCATACATTTCACCGATGTATCTCGTTCCCATTAACCCTGCTGCAGGACCAGAATTATACGTGTCCAATGCCTTTGTTTTTGCGACACGCGCAACACCACCATTGGCATGAGCTATTAACAATGGCTTTGTATATCCCTTTTGTCTTAAACCCTCATCTGCTTTATATAAATACTTCACCATATCACGATGAAGATAAGCATTAACCACAGCTGCATTTGTTCGAACCCCATTATCAGATCGTGAACTAATATCACTGCCGAGTTGAATTGGTTTTGTACCTAGATAATGCTTTGGAAAATCTTCTTGGATAATCTTTCGAACTAGTTTCTCATTTTGATTGTTCGCATGAGCATTTTTTAGACTTACAACGATTACCCTTGTACCTAGTTCTAATAACTTTTTTGTTACTCGTCTTATTTCACCTTCGTCCACTGATTTAATAACTTCCCCATCTTCAGATACTTTTTCATCAATGGAAACAATCAAATCTTTCTGAATTAAAAAATTCAATATCGGGTTTTTACCATCTTGGTACAGTGAATCTTCGTACCCTTTTGTCACAATTAACCCTAGCTTTGGTCCAGTTCTTTGGATAATAGAGTTAGTTCCCACAGTTGTAGAAAGTCTTATTGTCTTCGTACCCTTTAGGAAATCGCTTACATTTTCATGACCGAATCTTTTAGCACCTTCCTGAATACAATTGTTAAAACAAACAGTTAAATCATGCGGTGTCGTTTCTACTTTTACCACTTCAAAGCGATCCCCATAGGAAAAGAACCCATCCGTAAAAGTTCCGCCTGTATCAATATCTACAGTGTATTGTGTCATGTAAAACCCTCCCTATTTTTTATAGTTTAGTAGATTTCTTTTACATACTTTGTTTTCATTTCAAAGCGTGGTAAGGTTCCCTCAGGAACTAATTCAACATTTGCCCGAAACATGAGCTTTGCTCTTAACGTTTCTTCTAGCTCTTTTTTCAACTTTGGTAAATCTTTTTCTCGGCTTATATCAAGCTCCACTTTAATTTGCAATGGTGGTTCCACCGCAGGTCCTGGTTTTTCTAGGAGAATTTGGATATCACCTGTTGTTCTTGGATAGAAACTACTTACTACATCTTTTATTGCCGATGGAAAAACGTTCACGCCCCGAATAATTAACATATCGTCTGTTCGACCAATGCATCGAATTCGAAAACTAGTGCTGCCACATGAACATTTACCGGTTTTAACTGAGATCAAATCTCTTGTCCGAAATCTTAAAAGTGGTACACATTCTCTATCAATCGCGGTATAAACTAATTCTCCTTCATTTCCATTCTCAAAAGGCTTAACCTTACCAGTGTCTGGATCAATTAGTTCGCAGATTACATAGTCTGGTGCTACAAAATGCATGCCATCTCCTGCTGGGCATTCTGAGAAAAGAACGGGTGCCATATCAGCATTTCCCATTGCTTCAAAAACCCTTGCACCCCAGTCCTGTTCAATCCTCTGCTTAACCTCTGGTAAACCACCTCCTGGTTCACCACCTGTACCAATTAACTTAAATCCTAAATCTTTAGGATTCATGCCAATTGAACGAATATAGTCTGCTAGATAATTAGCGTAAGATGGAGTACATAAAAGCACATCCGGTTTTAGATGCAGGGATGTTGTAACGAGTCTCTCAGAAGCACCTGTTCCAATAGGAATAAAAGTAGCACCTAAATTCTCAATCCCATCTTTTAACGGGAGCCCTCCCACAAAGAATGACAAACCCATTGCAAAAATAACTTTATGATGTGGTCTTACACCTGCTGTGTAATATACTCTAGATACAATATCTGTCCACACAGCACTATCCTTTTTGGTGATTCCTACATATGTAGGCCTTCCTGTTGTACCAGATGATGAGTGAATTCTTATAATCTTATCTGAATCAATACATTGGTGTGAACCTAAATCAGAGGTGTCTTCTTGGCTTTTACGAATTTCAAATTTTTCCGTAAAAGGGAGCTTTTGCAAATCATCAAGTGTCTCAATTTCCATAGGGTGGATTCCTGCTTGATCCAATTTTGTAGCATAAAAGGGGGAATTTTGATACATATACTGAACTTGTTTTCTTAACTTTTCTTCCTGTAAAAGCTTAAGTTTCTCTGGTGATATTTGTTCCTCAACTGACTTCTGATATGCGAACAAGATTAGCCTCCTCTCTCTTCTATTCGAATTTTTAATAATTTCGAATATTATGTATTAATTGTATAGGATACAAAACACTATAACCACGTTGTTTACCTACAAAAATAGCAAACTTTTTTTTCTAAACTTTGTCTTCTAGTAACAAAAAAAATGACCATTTTTGAAATAGTCATTTTTCTAAACCTTACTATACATTAAATGCTCTAACCGCAACGCTAAAGATAGACTAAGTCTTACTTCAGAATCCCCTAAATCAAACCCGGTCATATCCGTTATTTTTTCGATACGGTACTTCAGTGTATTTTGATGGACAAATAATTCCTCTGCCGCTTTCTTAATTTGACCATTATGCTTTAAATAGACCTCTAAAGTTTCTTTAATTTCTTTAGAGTTTTTCAATTGATTTATTTTTTTTAAGTATAGATTAGTGTATGCGCTTACGTTCCTTTCATCAAACAGGATCATACTCGAAAGCAATGTCCAGCTTCCACACGCTGGATAATAACCAACATTCCCAAGATGTCTAATTTTAGGAAGAGCATTTAGAATTTGACTTGCTTGTTGATAGGAATGGTCGATTAAATCGATTGTCCCCACAGATTCACCCACACCAATAAAAATCTCTAGTTTTCGGTTCTTAGCATGTACACTCATTTTTTTTAGTAATACACCATGAAGCTTGTAGCTTAAATCCAGTATCTCACTTTCTGAATCATGCGAAACAAGAGCAATCATTGCTCCATCCTTGTAAATTATACATGGGTTCCCTAATAATTCTTCCATTTTCGAGCGGATTCCTTTAGGTTCATTATTAGAATTTAAGTTGAACCATTCACCATTATCGTAAGCACCAATTCTCAAAATAGTAATCCGGGGTTTTAAAGTAATTTCTAAAGTTTTCAGGATGCTATAGGCTTCATCTACTTTTTCCCTATTACTAAATAGTAAACAATCAAAAAGCTGCTGAATAAGGTATCTTTCAATTTCTAAACGTTTATTTTTAGGAGTTTTTGTATCAGACATCTCAAGTGCTGCGTTTATCGTAAGTCCTAATTGCTCAGAAAGATCCATGAGTAAATGTAAATCATCCTGTGTAAAATATCCGTCATTTTTATTGATGGCATGAAGAATCCCAATTCTGTTATTGTCGACCAACAAAGGGACGGTAATGATAGATGTAGCTTTAAATAGTTTCACGTAATTTTGATTAAAGCGTTCATCTGACTGAGCATCAGATGTGATATACGGAATTCCTGTTAAAAAGACATCTCGTGCATTGCTTTTTTCGGTTAAAGTAACACGATACTGTTCAATTATTGTATCTTGCCATGATCCAAAAGCTGGTTTTTGCAATCTTAATTCATTATGGATAGGATCATACAACATGATTCCTGCCATTTCTGAATTCAACAGTTCTCCCACCTTTTGAACAATTTCTGCCAAAATTTCTTGGAAAGAATATTGGTTAACAAGTCTTTGTAGTTGAGTCATAAAGTTGAGACTTTCTGATTTCCTTTGCATAATCAAAAATAGGCGAGAGTTTTCAAGGATAATTGGAACTGATTGCATAAAGAAATTGACAATATTTATCTGTTTCTCTGATAGTTCCTCTTCTTGTTGTGGAATAATGATTAAGACTCCAGTAAAAACCTTTTGTCTAGTAAGGGGGAAAAAATAGGTAGCATCCTCATGTAAGTATCTTTGAGTTTGAAGATCAATTTGCTGAAATTTTTGTTGTGTTCGTTCAATTAGTTCTTTTCTCTCCGATTTCTCCAGATTCTGACTTGATTGAGGGATTAATTGTTTTAAACTTTGATCAAAAACAAAGAAGATCCCTTTTCCACCACCAACTAATTTGATTCCCTCTAACACTATGGCTTCAGTTAATGGCTTCCATTCTTGGATACTGTGAAGACTTTCAATTCCTTTTTGAAGTAATTCAATCTGATTTTCATTTAGTGAACTATTTTTCATTGAATAAAAAACCACCTCCCGGCAAATTCTTTATCAGCCTAAACAGATTTGTACGAGGTGTCACATAAAATCACGTTAATTATTAATATAAACACAATTCAGAAAACTTGTCAATATATTATTGATTGGGACAGAGGGGTGGTTTTCCCTCTATCCCTCATTTAAACCAATCCGCCTTCTCCATATTTACAAATGGGATATCCGTGTCTACTTCCCCTTCGATTTTTGTCATCGGGAAGTCAGTCCCATTTACCCATTCACCTAAATTAAAAATAGTGGGCTCCTGGTCTCCACCAAGTGCACACCAAGCTTCTAGCTTATCAGGAAAATAGGCAGAGGTATGAATGGTGCCTGCCCAACTTCCATAAAGCTTAGAAAAAACTCCTTTATCTGTATCATTTAATAGTCGAAACGCCTCAAGCCCATTTACATGCATTTTTTCTTCAATAGCCTGTAGTCTTTTATTCGAATCATCAAGGACTCGACGATTTTCTTCAGTTAAAATTTTAAAATGATTGGTGCAAGTATATCCTTGCCTAACCTCTACTCTTCTTGGCGAAGTTTCCACGATAAATGGCATCTCACAGCTGGAATCAAATAAAACATAGCTAAAAGAACCCCGATGTGGAATGTCCTTCAACAACTCAACAGCTTCCTCAACATTTGCGCATAGTTCAAGTATAAGTCTTCCGATCATATGACAAATGAATCCGTTCCCCGGGCGCTTCCGGTTCATAAAAGTATATCCCATCGATAGCCCCTTATTGTTCATACCATCAGACCGTCCGGTAATCTTTTGAGTTAAACCGAGGGTTGCATTCCCTCCATCTGACGGTTGAAAAACAACCAAGCGTCCATCATAGGTTTTTGGATGATAATCATAATTCCGTATCATGTAATTCTCGCCTACTAAAATCGAACACCCTGAAGGCTTAATATTAACCCTATACCCGCCGAATTCCATCAATACTTTTTCCATCGACCATCCCAAAGCATCCTGCAGCCCCAAAAACTCTTCCCACATAAACGGAGCTAATCGTGCAAATACCTGTTTCGTCTCATCAGGATCGATTCGAAATAAAGGTCTCCTTACCTTCCATTGCTGCTCCCGATTCTTCACCAAAAAAGAATCACTAAGAAGCGTTCCCTGCATATGACCAAGATCATAATGACTTCCCCGAAACTGAATCACATCAGCAAATATCCTCTTCATAAAATCCTCCTCGGGACTTAGTGACAGGTTCCTTGTCCTTTTTTCCATTGCTACCATAGATATCTTCTCATTTTTCTCACTAAACGTAAAATAGACCAAACCATAAGGCTTGATCTATTCGTAGAAATACTTATTAAGTTCTGCTTGTTTCAGGAACAACTTCTCGATCAGGTTTGAATAGAAGACTTAGACAGTATAAACCACTTAAGCCCACTAAACTATAAACAATCCTGGACAAAATCGAATCCTGACCTCCGAAGATTGCGGCTACCAGATCAAATTGAAAGAAACCGATAAGCCCCCAATTAATTGCCCCAATAATTACTAAAGCAAGTGCAAAACGTTGTAATCCACTCATATTTATCGCTCCTCTTATATTTAGTAATTTTAGGTTTTACCATTAAAATTTAAAATATACATGCAAGAGCTCAGATTTGTTCATTTTACCCCAAAATTAATTCCATTTTTAATAAAAGGAATGGCTGATTTTATCATTTCCTCTGGGCTAATCGAATCCGGATTTCTTCTCCATTCGACGGAAGCCCCGTACATTCCCCAACTCAGCATAATAGCTGTTACTTTTAGAGAATTATCATCATCTGTAGGACGCTGTTCTTGTAACATTTTATAAAAAATGACTTCAAGCTGGTCCCGAATAATACGGGCAATTGTATCCTCATATCCGCGATGGCATCGATTTGATAAGGAAAGCTGAAAGTTCGTAATGGCTTTAAAGATACCTATAAAAGTTTCTTCCTTCAATTCGCTTTGTTGGAAGGACTCGCTATCCAAATTGATTAACAGAACCTCGGATAAAACTTTATCGAGCAAATCATAAATATCTTCAAAGTGATAATAAAATGTTGCCCGATTGATCATTGCTTCGGTCGTAATATCTTTAATCGTAATGTCCTTAAATTCTTTTTTACTAGAAAGTTCAATAAAGGAATCCATAATAAGTTTTCGTGTTCGCAGTACTCGGGGGTCAGTTTTTTCTTCTGTCATTTCGTTCGTCCCTCCTACTTTTTCAACAATTTCTCAAATATGTTGGATATCCAACATATTACCTAATCTATTGGTATGTATGCTATCCATTATCCACTAAAATGAAAGTACAAAGCAAACAGAATGCTTATGGGACGCGACAGGTTCCTTGTCCCACCACTAAAAATTGAAAAGTGAGGGATTTCAAATGACAAGCAACAACAATTTAATGTGCGATTTAGAAACAGGAGTATGTGGAGTAGCAGGAGATGAAGAGATGGAGATAATTGATTTGAACGAACCTACAAAGACAATCGATCTTTACTATGTAACTGACCCAATTTGCTCCCATTGCTGGGCACTTGAACCTACCTTCCGCCGGTTCAAAGAACAGTATGGACATTATTTCAATTTCCACACTGTTTTAGGCGGTTTACTTGAAAAATGGCATGGTGGACCGGTTGATCCGGCAAATGGGATCTTTGGACCTGCAGACGTAGCTGGGCACTGGAGAGAAGTTGGCGAATATTCACGTATGCCAATTGATGGATCATTAATGATTGACAATCCTGTTCAATCTTCCTTCCCACCATCTCGGGTATACAAAGTGATCCAAAAAAATCATGGTGATGACAAAGCAAATGAATATTTACGCCATGCTAGAGAAGAACTCTTTGCCTTCAATCAAAATATTGCCGAAAAGTCTGTGATGATTAAAAATGTCAATAACTTAGGGCTAGACGGAGAAGCAATCGTAAATGAAGCAGAAACTGAAGCGGGCCAACAACTATTAAACGAAGACTTTGCTCTCGCAGCAAAACTTGGTGCTAGAGGATTTCCAACCATTATCATGGTGAACGAGGAAAATAAAGGAGTTAAAATTGTGGGCAGCCGTTCATTGGACTACTATGTATCTGGACTATCTAAAATGATAGGTGAAGAAGAACCACAAGCAAAGCAGCAACCTGCGTTATCTAAGTTACTTGAAAAAGAACTTCTTTTTGCGAAAGAAATTGAAGTGATGTATGACTTGGAACCGTCAGAGCTTCAGGCTTTTGTTGAGGAGCAATTAAACACAGAGACTTATGAAGAAAAAGAACTTCTTGGTGAAAAATATTTTATGAAAAAATAATGGGACATAGGGACAGATACACTGTCCCTTGTTTTCATGAGAATTTTGGGACGCGGGACCTGTCCCCGCGTCCCACTAATATGCTCTTTTCCCACTAATCGTTCCCTCCATCGACACTGGTGCATTCATGTCGACAAAGAATAGCAATACAGTTGTATCTTCTACTGCAGTTATTGGAGGTAGAGGCTCTACTAAATCCGTAACAGCTTCCATTTTTTGAATCTGAATGTCCCCGATACTTAACTCACCATCCAAGACATATAAAAATGGTTGCAACCCTTGATAGACAGGGATATCTAATTGATCTCCTTGCTTCGGATGTGCATCAAGAATATAGACATTTTGTCTAACTTTCAGTCGCGCCTGACTTTCTTCAGGTCCCACCATCAAATACCAGTCCCGATTGCGAATTGGCTTTTCATGAAATTGAATAGTTGGTTCAAGATCGGTTTCATGAGGTCGAACAAAAATTTGCAGCATTTCGACTTGATCATTTTTCACCTTTTCCTCATGCCAAAAGCTCCGACCTGCGTTCATCATCATTAAGTGTCCAGGCGTTATCGGCACCTCTATACCAGTTGAATCCTTATGATGCATCGTACCACGCCATACATAGCTCAGAATCTCATCGTTCACATGCTCATGCATCTTTATCGTTAGTCCTTTTTTCATCACAGCATGATCGATAATACTTAATGGGCCGAACGCAAAATCTTCATTCTCCACTAAAATATCACCCGGCTGTATACGTGTGATTGTAAATGGCCCCTTGTATGGTTGCCAATGCTTTTGTGCAGAAAGTTTTTGTAACATGGTTGGCCACCTTTTGTTTTGTTTTTTATACTATAGCACTTGGATAAAATAACTATCTCCATATCAATAGTTTTTAAATAATTTATGTTATTGAATCCTTTGCACTATATGTCAATTTTCAATCTAAAAAAATCCAAAAATACTTACATCAGTTCAGATGAATTGAAGTCAAAGAGATGGTATAGTTTATAAGCCATTAAGAGCTCAAAACGTACTTCTGCATCATTTAAATCTACATTTAATAGCTCTGCGATGCGATCAATCCGATATTCGAGCGTGCTTCGGTGAATAAATAATGCATTAGAGGCTTCCCTTACGTTTCCATTATGAAGTAGAAAAACCTTTAATGTCCTGAAAAGATCAACATTATTTTTATCTGAATACTGTATTAATGTGCCTAGGTTTTTCTTGATAAATAATCTGGCCGATTGCGCATCACTTGTATTACTTAAAATGGTATAGGTCCCAAGGTTATCATATATGGCATAGCCACCATTCGGATTGCGGTTCATAATGACATTCTTTGCTTTTGAGGCTTTCATGTAACTATCGTAGTAGTCATCTAGTTTTGATATATTGCCGCCAATTCCTACATAAAGATTGAGCGTAGGTTCCACTTTATTAATAACTTCAGACATACTTGCATAGAGTCGTTCCCAGAAGTTTTGCTCGTTCGGTGTTTGAACAATGATGATAAAATCATCACTTTTACGGCTAAAAATGATGTTTTTATAATGAAAGGATAAATCAGACTTTATTTGATCCCAAACCCTTGATTTTTTCGCTTCAATCAACACGATATTATCATCATCTTCTGTTAAGTAGGAGCATACTACAACTGTATGGGGTTCAAGTATATCCCAATTGGTTAGAGTCGCATATTGTATGATTTTCTCTGGGTTTTCAATCGTCTTAGTGAACAATTGATTGATGAAACCTTCCTGAATTTGTTCTTTTGTATCCAGAACGAGTTTTTGTTTAATAAATTCAATTGCGTACACATTTAAAACATAGTCAATCGTTAGGCGAATGAGACGGTGCATTTTTTTCTGGTATAGACTTACGATCATATACCCCAGAGCCTGAGTTCCCTGTAAAATGGGGAGTACATGCAAGTCTGTGTCATTCACTGTAATTGTCAAATTCTCAGCTCTAAGCTTTGTGATTTCGTTTTTCATCTTCTTGATTTCATGTTGGTATCCGTTTTGAAGATGTCTTTCCTCTCCTTTTACCTTTGAGGTGATCGGATTCATAAACCTATCATATAAAAATACTGTACTATCAATCATGGCGCTTATTGTATTTGTAATCTCAACCAAATCCGCACCTTTTACTGTCTTTTTCACTAATTCCTGTTGATGCTCTAAAATGGTTTCAAGACTTTTTTTACTTTCGTATTCAAACTTATAAAGTCTTGCGTTTTCGATTTGCATGGAAACAAAGTCCGAAACAAATTTCAGAAATTCCAGGTCCTCTTCGGTAAAATACCCTTCTCCACCGGTCGTTACATAAATAACTCCAATTGTCTTTAAATTAACAAGTAAAGGAACTGTGAGTTCAGTTCCTCCTGAAACCTCAACATATGGAAAATAGGAATCCAATGATTTATTTGAATTTATTTTTATCTTAATTGGATGTCCAACTGGCCCATACCATGGGGGGTGGAGATCAAAGCATGTATTTTCTTCATCATATAAGTAAACACAGGCACCACTTGCTTGAGTCCCTTTACAGGCTCGTTCGACGACCTTCTCGATAATATGATTAATTGAAGAGTTCGGGAGGATATTCTCTTTAATCCATTCAATCCCCTTCATTTTTCTTTTTTGACTTTCCTTTTCTCGAGCAAGGACCAATGATGATGCAACATCATGCCCGAACTCTGTAAAAATTTGTTCGGCTTCAATAATTAATGGAATAAATTCACGAAAGCCAATTACGCAAAGTCCAAAGCTTTCGTGAAGATTATGCAGGGGGACTGTAAACCATGTTGATAGATTTTCATTCTTAATGGCAGTATGAAAAGCACAGTTCGTTTCTTCACGTTTATCCTTCTGCCACCAAATTGCGTTTTTCAGAAGTTTAGGAGAGCAGTCCCTGACATCTAAGTGGAGTGTTTGGTCGATTGTGAACTGATCTCCCTTCCAAACCTTGGGGACGAGTCTTCCTTTTTCATAAAGGACAACTCCTACTAAATCACATGCATATTCCTTATAAAATCCTTCTAATAAGTAATCTAGCGTTTCTTCAATCGTATCAAATGTAACAAGGTGGCGTGCCATCGCACGTAAATGATTATCTATTTTTTTCATTAACTTCTCTCGTTTTTGAGTTAATTCCAAAATATATCGCCACCTTCTACCCCTATTTTCTATATTAATTCCACTCTATGCTTTAAATTCCTTCTTCATCATATATAAAAACAACTATTTAAGGATTTCTTTGGCAATTACAACTCGTTGAATCTGATTAGTTCCTTCATAAATTTGCATGATTTTTGCATCTCTAAAATACTTCTCTACCGGGTAATCACGAATAAATCCATAGCCTCCAAAAATTTGCACGGCATCTGTTGCTACCTTCATCGCCGTATCAGATGCAAAGCATTTGGCAAAGGAAGCATGCTTGATGGATGGTGTATTCGATTGTAATAAATGGACGGCTTGATGAACAAGGAGCCTCGCAGCCTCAATATTCATCGCCATATCAGCAAGCATGAATTGGATGGCTTGAAGATTAGATATCGTTTTTCCAAATTGGGTTCTTTCTTTTGAGTAAGCAAGCGCGTCCTCATAGGCAGCTTGGGCGATTCCTACCGCTTGAGCCCCGACCATAGGTCTTGCATTCATTAGGCCTTGTAAAAAGATTTTTAAGCCTTCACCTTCCGCACCAATACGGTTTGAAGCTGGGACTCGAACGTCTTCGAAAATAACAGATGCAGTATTAGAGGCACGTAAGCCAAGCTTTTTCTCCTTGCCCCCCACCTGTAGCCCTTCTGAATCTCGCTCTACAACAAAAGCAGTAAAACCACTATCTTTAACATGGGTTAACACAACAAAAAAGTCAGCATAGCTTGCATTTGTAATAAAGCATTTTTCTCCATTTAATATGTACTCTTCACCACTTCTGATTGCAGACGTTTTTAAGGAACTAACATCACTACCAGCACCTGGTTCAGTCAGGGCAAAAGAAGCAAACTTCCCTTCTCTTGTTAGTGGCGGAAGATATTTTTTCTTAAGCTCTTCACTTCCCCCTACAAGGATAGGATATGAGGAAAGAGAGTTCGCTTCGATACTTGTTGCAACACTCGCACATGCTCGTGCAATTTCTTCAACGATCAAAGCGTGAGAGAGCTTATCGATTCCTGGACCACCATATTCTTCAGGTATTGCTAGGTTCGATAAACCTACTTCATGTAATCTTCTTATGATTTCTAACGGAAATTCTTCTTCCTCATCATACTGTCGTGCAAACGGTGTAATTTCATTCTTTGCGATGTCACGTGCAAAGCTCCTTATTGTTTGCTGTTCGTCTGTTACGATAAAACTCACTTATATCACCCTTCTATATGACATTCTCCGTATAGCCTAAGTATGTGGATTGAACTAGTGGATTTTGAATTAATTCATCTGCTCTGCCTTCAAGGACAAATTTGCCCCGGTCCATAACATATGCTCGATTAGCAACACTCAAGGCTGCTTTTACATTTTGTTCAACTAGGATCACCATTGCTCCAAACTCATCCCTAATTTGCTTCATAATATCAAGGATCTCTTTTACAATTAATGGCGCTAATCCCATTGAAGGCTCATCTAGAAGGATCACTTTTGGATCAGACATCAATGCCCTTGCAATGGCCAGCATTTGCTGCTCTCCTCCACTTAATGTTCCTGCAACGCTATTCATATGCTTCTGTAAACCCGGAAACATCTCAATCATTCTGTCTATTTTGGTGGCAACAATCTGTTTTTCTTTTCGGTATTTAAAATACATTCCTAGAATCAGATTTTCCTTAACTGTTAGATTCGAAAAGATTTGACGTCCTTCAGGAACAAGAGAAATTCCTTGTTCGACTACTTTATGAGACTTCACTCTCGTTAAAGATGTATCATTATAAAAGACTTCACCTTCCGTTGGCTTGTAGATACCCGAAATCGTTCCGAGTAAAGTGCTTTTTCCCGCTCCATTCGCCCCGATAATCGAAATAATTTCGCTAGGATTCACAACTAGATTGATTCCATCTATTCCTTTAACTCTACCATGATAGGTTGTAAGATTGGTTGTGCGGAGTGTCATAGTACTTCCTCCCCTAAATAAGCAGCAATCACCTTTGGATTTTTCTTGATCTCATCTGGTGTCCCTTCTGCAATCTTGTTTCCAAAGTCAATTACAACAATCTTATCTGCTATTTTCATGACTGTATTCATGTCATGCTCCACAAATAGAAATGAATAACCTTCTTGCTTCATCTCGAGAAGGATATCGGCAACCTTTGAGGCTTCTCCATCATTCAGCCCAGCCATTGGCTCATCAAGTAAAACAAGTTTTGGTTTCGAAACGATTGCCCGTGCAATTTCTAAAAGCTTTTGCAGTCCATATGGTAGGTTTCCTGCAATTTGGTCTGCTTGGTCAAGGATTCCGACCTTATCCAAAGCTTCCTCAGCAAGCTGTTTTGCCATTTTATCATCCTTTTTTACCGCATTTGTTCTTAATGCGGCAAGAAAAACATTCGTTTTCATTTGCGGATGAACACCGAGCATTACATTCTCAAGAACGGTCATATTATCAAAGATTTGAAGGTTTTGAAACGTACGATTAATCCCTTTAGAAGCTAAACTATGAACCGGCGTTCCATTAAGCTTTTCCTCCATAAACCAAACCTCACCACTAGTACTTGGTAGAACAGAGGAAATCATATTAAATAACGTCGTTTTCCCAGCACCATTCGGACCAATAACAGCAAGTATTTCTCCTTGATTCATTGTGAAAGAGACATCGTTTACTGCTACAATTCCCCCGAATCGTTTCGTTAAATGCTTAATCTGCAGGATGGTTGTTTTCATTTACGACAACGTCCTCCTTTCTTGTTACCGGACGAACTTTATCTTTAACCCGTTCATAAAGGGTGGCACCTGTTGGGATAAGTCCTTTTGGCATAAACATAACGACAAGGATTAGGACAAGACCATACACAATGATTTCAACTTCTCCACTTACATTGAATAGCAATGGAAGGTAATCCTTTACCCATTCACCAAGCATCGTCATTAAAAAGGCGCCTGCTATTGCTCCCCAAATGGATTGAGACCCACCTACTACAACCATTACTAAAAATTGAATAGAGACTAATATGTGAAAGGTAGAAGGTGTAATAAAGTTCATAAAATGAGCGTACATACTTCCTGCAACTGCCGCAAAAATGGCACTTAATACAAAAATATGAAGTTTAAACTTTGCAACATTGATTCCTAAAGACCTTGTTGCCACCTCACTATCATGAATGCCTCTTAACACCCTTCCAACATGTGAATGTACAATATTCAGGGAAAATATTACGATTAACACGACAATCCCCCAAATAAAATAGTAGAAGCTCAACTCTTGTTGTAAAACGAGCCCAAAAAGATTCAATTTTGGGATTCCCGATAAGCCAGCAGCTCCTTTGGTAATATCGGTAAGTCCTAGTAATAAAATAAATACAATGACATTGACACCAATAGTTGCAAATGCTAAGAAATGTTCTTTCAATTTTAATATAGGAATTCCGATTATAAAGGCTAACAGGCCAGTTACTAGTACACCAACAATGAGTGCAATCCATGAAGACACTTGATAACTTGTCGTTAAAACTCCTGTAATATAAGCACCTAATCCAAAGAATGCTGCATGCCCAAGCGATATTTGTCCTGCATACCCCATTAGAAGACTTAATCCAATTGTGACCATGCTATAAATTCCAATTAAGATAAATAGACTTAGCATATAAGAATTATTGAATAATAATGGAAGAACGATTATCGTGATAAACATGACAATCAGTGGTTTCGTTCGACTAGGATACAACATGTTCATTCACCCCTCTCCTCACACGCGATTCCCAATAACTTTTGACATAATTCCATTTGGTGCAACAAATAGAACAAGTAATAGAATTCCAAAACTTATCGCATCACTGTATGAAGTGGAAATATATCCTGCTGAAAAAGATTCAATAATTCCAATTAAAAAGCCTGCAACTACTACAGCAGGAACTTTTGTCATCCCTCCAATAATCATAGCCATAAAGCCTTTTAATCCAAGCATTAATCCCATATCATAGGTTGCACCTGTTACAGGGGCAATTACAATCCCAGCAATAGCTCCTACGGCTGCACTTAAGACAAATGCTAATGTAGACATGGATGAGGTATTGATGCCCATTAGCCTAGCAGCTACTGGATTAACAACACATGCTTTTAACGCCGATCCAGTAATTGTTTTTTCAAAGAAGAAGTAAAGAAGTGCGAGTAAGAAAAATAGAGTACATATGACCCAAATGCTCTGTGGCATTAATACGGCTCCCATAATTTGAATTGGGTTATTGGCTGAAAAAGCAGGAAGAGACTTCGGATACGTCCCCCAAGCAAATAATCCAATTGCTTTAAGAACCATCGATAATCCAACTGTAATGATAATTAAGTTGATAAAACTTGCATTTTTCGTTGGTGCGATTGCAAGTTTCTCAATACCAAATCCGATCAATGCAGTACATAACACGGCTAGTAAAATAGCAACATATATCGGTAATCCAAGACTGGAAAAAGTGATGCAAAACATCGCGCCAAGCATCGCGAATTCACCTTGGGCAAAGTTAATAATGCCTGTCACATTGTAAATCGTCACGAACCCTATCGCGATTAATGCATAGATACTTCCGGTAGTTAAGCCTGTAATCAAATATTGAATAACGGCATCCATTGTAACCCTCCTTTAACGAAAGAACTCAGAAAGCATGCATGACTCACATCATACATGCTTCAATTGACTATCTACGAAACTATTCTAATTCCCAACCGTTCTCCCCAACCTTAAGGATGGCCATACCATCACCTTCAACCCCATTACGATTATCTGGTGATAGATTATACGTTCCTGTAACACCTTTATAGGAGATTGTTTCTAAATATTTCTTAATGGAATCGGAATCCGTGTTACCTTCAGAAATAGCTTGAAGCACCATTTGAATGCCATCATACGCGTAGCCACCGAATGGGCCTGGGTTATAATCGTACTCTTTCATAAATGGTTCAGCAAAGTCTTTAAAGAGCTGAGTTTGTTCATTGTCATCTAATGAATCAAGAACATTTAATTTACTTCCAAGAACCAGTACCCCTACCCCATCTGCTCCAACTTGATCTAAGAATCCTTGATTACTTACAGCATGGCTTTGGATCATTGGAACATCAATCCCTAATTGGGAGTAGTTTTTCGCAATAATTCCTGCTCCAGGAGGACGTGACCAAATAATGATGGCACCTGGATTTTTCGGCTTAATTTTCGTTAATTGGACAGTCATATCAGTAGCTTCAGCATCAAAGTCTTCTTTTGCTACAATTTCAATACCATTTTCTTTTGCCATTCCTTCAAAAACAGGAAGTCCAGTTTGACCAAAACCATCCCTTGCATTGATCCAAGCAACACTATCAATATTGTTATCTTTTAAATAATCAATCACATTTTGAAGAACTGTTTCGTTACTTTGTGGAGCTTGAACTGTGTATTCATTAAATTGGTCATCATTCAGTACACCTAATGCAACGAGTGGAATTTTATTTTCAGCAGCCACACCCATAAGTGCCACACTCGTACTTGTTTGAGTTCCACCAACTACAGCCGTTACATTATGTTCTGAAATCATTTTTTTCATAAGCACGACTGCATTTGTATCGTCTGTTTCATAATCCTCGATGATAAGCTCTATCTTTTTCCCATTAAAATCTTTGTCTTTAAGTTGTTTGTTTAATAATCGCGCAACGTCTGCTTCAGGTTTACCTAACGCAGATGCTGGACCAGTATCCGCAACGATAACACCGATTTTAATTGTATCTGAGGATTCCCCACTTGGCTTAGCATCGCCTCCACTGTTTTCTCCATCTGTTTGTTGTGCCCCCCCGCTACAGCCTGCAATAACAAATACACTTAAACAAATGACCAGAAATGACCAGACCCAAGATTTTTTTCTCATCGTAATTCTGCCCCCAATTTTTCTTTTAATTGTTCCTGAAGTGATATTTTTCTAATTTTCCCACTGGCTGTCATCGGAAATTCATCCATGATCAGCAATTTATCTGGGACTTTATAGTCTGCAACTTTTGCTCTTACGAACTCCAAAAGCTCTTCGACACTTGGTGAAGTATTTGGCTTGATTTTTACGCAAGCACAAGAGATTTCACCTAAAACAGTGTCAGGCAGTCCAACTATTGCCACTTCCATTACATCTGGGTGTGTATAGAAGACTTCTTCTATTTCTCTTGGGTAGATATTGTAGCCACCTCGAATGATCATTTCTTTTTTACGACCAACAATTCTTAAGTTTCCTTGCTCGTCTAATGTGCCAAGGTCTCCGGAATAAAACCAGCCATCCTTATCTAATGCTTCTCTCGTTTTCTCAGGCATATTGTAGTAACCCTTCATGATACCGAACCCACGACAAGCTATTTCTCCAACCTCATTAAGACCAACATCTTCCTTAAATTCGTTAACAATTTTCACTTCAGCACCTGGTAGTACCTTTCCAACTGTTTCGGCACGAATTTGGTCATCATCCTCAAATGCCGTCATGGTAAGGGTTGGTGATGTCTCGCTTAAACCGTAGCAAACGACAATGTCACAGCCCATATCTGTACGGATTCGCTTCACAATTTCAACAGGACATGGGGCCGCTGCGATAATACCAGTTCTTAGTGAAGTCAGATCATAATTTTTAAACTCAGCATGATTCAGCTCTAAAATAAACATCGTTGGTACGCCATGCTTAACCGTGATTCTTTCGTTTTGTGTGGTTTCCAATGCTTCTTTAGCATTATATTTTTCTGCCAAGACCATCCGAGCCCCTACGGCAATCGTACTTAGAATGCTTGGTACCATACCAAATACGTGGAATAGTGGTACAGCTACATAAAAGACATCATCTTCGGTACACTTCATCTCTTCAGCAGTAATGATCGCGGTGTTCACGAAATTACTGTGGGTAAGCATCGCCCCTTTTGGTGCACCTGTAGAACCTGAAGTATACAAGATACAGAAAATATCATTTTCCGAATCGATTCTGATAGGGGAGAAGAGTTGATCGTCGACTCTTTCTAGTAATTGTTCGTAACTCATATGGCCATCTTTCACGCACCGAACTGTAATGAGTCTTTCAAGACTTTTAACACGCTCAATTGCTAACCTGAATTGTTCATAATGTTTGACTCCACCAAATTCTTCGGTAAAAAAAGCAATCTTAGCCTCAGAATTACGTAAAATGTACTCAACTTCATCTTGTCGGTAACGAGTATTGAAAGGAACGATCACACCGCCTAGATGTGAAACAGCCATATAAATCACGACAAATTCATTCCAGTTTGGTAAGCAAACCGCAATTTTATCTCCCTTTATAATGCCGATTTCTTGTAGTGAAGCTGCAAGATTAAGAGATTTCTCCCATAATTCCTGATAGGACAGCCGTGTGTAACCATCGTATGAAACTTCATGATGAGGATCCTTTTTGCAAACGTTTTCCAAAAGCTCCGAAACACTAAGTTTGCTTAATTCTTTTTTCATGTAATTCACCCCAATAACAAGAATTTCCTTAATCAGTCAGGGCTAAGCCCCAACTGATGAAAACTACAAGACTTCCCAAATCGCAGCGATTCCTTGGCCTCCACCAATACATAATGCAGATGCGCCGTATTTTTTATTTCTTCTCTTAAGCTCGTATATGAGCGATAAGCTAATTCTTGCACCACTTGCTCCAAGTGGATGACCTAATGCAACCGCACCACCATTGACATTCCCAATGCTCGGGTCAAAGCCTAGTTCCTTTTGGCAAGCTAGGTATTGAGCAGCAAAAGCTTCATTGATTTCGATTAAATCTAAATCTTCTACTCTCATATTGGCACGTTCTAATGCCTGTCGAATGGCTGGGGCAGGTCCGATTCCCATGTACTTTGGCTCAACGCCAACAATCCCCCATGAAACCAATCTTGCTAATGGTTTTAGATCTCGTTTTTGAGCATACTCACTAGAAGTGACGACCATCGTCGCTGCGCCATCATTTATGCCACTTGCATTCCCAGCCGTAACTACACCGTTTTCTTTAAATCTAGCTGATAATCGATTTAGAACATCAACTGGGGTATCACGTGGATGTTCGTCCTGATCGATTACTTTTTCACTTTTTCTTACTTTCACCGTTACTGGTACAATTTCCTTTGCAAAAATACCATTTTCTTGTGCTGCTAATGCACGCTTGTGACTTTGTGAGGCAAACTCATCAATTTGTTCTCTTGAAATCTCATATTTTTCGGCAAGGTTTTCCGCTGTAATGGCCATTGAGCATTTCCCATAAGGATCATAGAGAGCTTCCCAGAGGTAATCCTCCATTGGCGCTTTTCCGAGAGGTAAGCCCCATCGGGCACCACGAACGACATGTGGAACCTGGCTCATATTTTCTGTACCACCCGCAATGCTAACATTGGATTCTCCTAGTTTAATAGATTGCGCAGCATTAACGATGGCTTGTAAGCCTGAGCCACAAAGTCGATTGACGGTTAATCCAGGCACATGCTCAGGAATGCCTGACTTTAACCCGACATGCCTTGCCATATAAATTGCGTCAGTACTGGATTGAATAACATTTCCGATTACTACTTGATCCACTTCTTCCGGCTGGATAGATGACCTGCGCATTGCTTCCTTCGTTGTATGTACAGCGAGGTCAATCGCAGATACATCACGAAATGATCCACCGAATTCTGTAAATGCAGTACGTGCACCATCAATAACAACAATTTCTTTACTCAATGTACTTCACCTTACCTTCCAACAAATTGTGGCTTTCTCTTTTCTACAAAAGACTTCATGCCTTCTACACGGTCCTTACTCGCAAATGCATTTCCAAAACAAGCAGTTTCAAGGTCTAAGGCCGCCTGTAAATCCACCTCTGTCCCTCGGTTAATAGAAGTCTTTAGCATTTTCATAGCAATCCTTGGTTTTTGTGCTAATTTTTCCGCCCATTCAACCGCTTCTTCAAGTACGCGCTCTGACTCTACCACCTTATTGACTAAGCCCACTTCAAGTGCTTTTTCAGCATCTATCATTTCACCAAAATAGAGCAATTCTTTTGCTTTCGCTTGACCGATTAAACGTGGAAGACGTTGCGTGCCACCGCCACCAGGGATAATGCCTAAATTAATTTCAGGCAATCCAAACTTTGTCGTTGGTGAGCCGATTCGGAAATCACACGCAAGTGCTAATTCACATCCACCACCTAAAGCAAGCCCGTTAACTGCGGCAATTACTGGCTTTGAAATGGATTCAATTTTGTCATAGGCAAGACGAGAGATTCTTGACATCTCCATCATGTCGGCTCCATCTAAATTGACCATTTCATTGATATCTGCACCTGCTGCAAAGGCGCGGTCACCTTTTCCTGTAAGAATGATGGCGCGAACCTCTGAATCCTTTTCTAGTTCTTCGAATAAAGTGAATAATTCTTTATAAACTTGGCTACTTAACGGGTTATATGGAGGTCGATTTAAATAGACAATCCCGATATGTTGATCATTTGTAAGGTATTGAATTGTATCCATTATTACGTAACACAACCTTTCTGTTTATTAATTTTTATAGTCGTACCAGCCTGCTCCTGCTTTCTTACCAACTCGGCCTGCGCGAACTAAATTACGCAATGTAAGGGGTGCGGCAAATCGTTGATCCTTGAATTCTTCGTAAAAATAATCCATAACATGAAGCCCAATATCGACTCCTGCATAGTCTTGTAGAGTAAATGGTCCCATCGGATAATTCAGTCCTAAAGTAACTGCCCTATCAATGTCTTCTGGAGTAGCAACTCCTTCTTCCACTAAACGGATTGCTTCAATAAATTGAGGAATCATGATTCTATTGACAATAAATCCCGGAACATCTTTCTTTACTTCAATTGGCTCTTTTTTCATCGCGATTGCCAACCCTTTGAATGCGTTTACAGTTTCATCGCTCGTTTTGTAGCCCCTAATGACTTCTACTAACTTCATTACCTGTGGGGGATTGAAAAAATGCATCCCTGCAACCTGTTCAGGTCTGTTTGTTGCACTTGCAAGTATAGTAATCGACATTGATGAAGTATTGGATGCAATTAAAGCACCCGGTTTTAATATTTCATCTAACTGCTGAAAAATTTCTTTTTTCGCATCTAAATCTTCAATGATTGCTTCGATGACAGCCTCACAATCTCCCACATCCGCCATGTTGGTTGTTAGTTTTATTCTGGAAAGAATCGCTGATTTTTCATCATGCGTTAGTTTTCCTTTGCTTATCGATCTATCCATTAATTTTTCGATACGTGCTTGTGCAAGATCTAGAAATTTTTGATCGACGTCTACGAGTACGACATCAAATCCACATATTGCAGCTTGATGGGCAATTGCACCACCCATCGTTCCTGAACCAATTACACCAATTTGGTTAAATTCCATCTTATACCCTCCGTTATGTATGTTTTTGATATTAATCACAATTTTTACAATTTTCATATTAATTATAGTGCTTTTATTGTAAAGTTTTTACCTAAAATCTGAGGAATCGAAAGACTTCAATTTCTTAAATTTGAGGAAAAGAAGGCTTGGAATGGTTTATGACGCTTATGATAATTTTACAAAACCAACAAATGGTTTCTTGTTCAAGACCTTTACCTTGCATATAATGGAAACTAAGTAACCCTTAAAAATATTTATTACCCCCGTATCTTTTCATACCCTTTTATTCGTTTATAAAGTAGAGACGCGCTGAAGGAGTGATTGTTTTGCATAATAAGCTTTGGAATGAATCAGAGGATTATAGAGAACAGCAGGAATTTTTTACTGAGGAACAACTTCATGAACTCTATCCGGTGCTTCGACGATATTGCCAGTTTATATCCCAAAACAGCTGGGATGGAGAAGATCTCGTCCAGGAATCTTTGATGAAGGCATGGAAGCATTATAGGCACCACCCTACAATCTCTACAGCTTTAATAAATAAAATTGCCAAAAATGTATGGGTAGACACGGTGCGAAAACGAAGCAAAGAGTCTCTTGAAGGTATTAGTGATGATGGGTATGATGAATCCAGGCAAATTGAAGAGCGCTTTGAGGCTGTACAAGAGTTGATTAAAAAGCTAACACCGAAGCAAGCTGTGATCTTTGTTTTAAAAGAAGGGTTTCAGTTTCAACTATCTGAAATAGCTGAACTATTAAATACAAATGAAACTGCTGTTAAAGCCACCATTTATCGTGCAAAACAAAAAATGGCGAAGAAAGAACGAATTCCAACTATCGAGCAATATTGGACAGAGGAAGATCGTGAACAAATCCAACAAGTATTACATGAATCTTTAAACACTCAAGATCCATCCATATTAATCAGGACGATACCTTCTATCCGTTCTTTATCGAAACATACAAATCCAACTTGCTCTATGCAAAAATCACGTCTCTACAACTTTCCTTCAAGCATTGTCTCTATGGCTGCATAATAAGATGCAAGCGAATAAGGAGGAAAAGAATATGAATACGATACCATATGTAATTGAACAATCGAGTCGTGGGGAACGGTCGTATGATATTTACTCGAGGTTATTAAAAGATCGTATTATTTTGATTGGCGACGAAATAAATGATGCTGTTGCCAATAGTATAGTTGCACAGCTATTGTTTTTAGCAGCGGAAGATCCTGAAAAAGATATTTCTCTTTATATCAACAGTCCCGGAGGCTCCACATCTGCTGGTTTTGCCATTTTTGATACGATGCAATATATCAAACCAGATATTAGAACGATTTGTACAGGTATGGCTGCATCCTTTGGTGCCATGCTTTTGCTAGCCGGAACAAAAGGGAAAAGATTCGCCCTCCCAAATAGTGAAATCATGATCCATCAGCCCTTAGGTGGGGTGCGAGGTCAAGCAACTGAGATTGAAATTTCCGCTAAGCGCATCCTTAAGCTTCGAGAGCATACCAATCAAATCATTGCAGATCGTACCGGTCAACCTGTTGAGAAGGTAGCCAAAGATACCGATCGAGACTATTATATGAGTGCAGAAGAAGCGAAGGCATACGGGATTATAGATGAAATTATTAAATAACCGTCTTTATTAAAAAAGCGAATACCTTCTCAAATGGTACTCGCTTTTTACTTTATTATGTTTGTTATGCAGCCTTTTCTTTTTCAGTTTTATTTCGTTTAAATCTTGGAAACCCTATTAGAATGGCAATAATACACATATCAAAATCGCAATAGGATAATAGGAATATGGCAAAATGCTAATCGGCGAAATGGCTGCTAACCCTGATGCGACCAGCATTTGTCCGCCATATGGAACAAGACCTTGCCAGCTACTAGAAAAGATATCAAGAATACTTGCAGATTTTCGTAGATCAATTTGGTACTCATCCGCAATGTTTTTCGCTATTGGACCAGTGATAATAATAGAAATTGTATTGTTGGCGGTAGCTAAATCTGTTACACTAACCAACCCAGCAATTCCAAACTCCGCCCCTTTTTTCGTTTTAATTTTACTCGTTACAAAGTTTAAAAGCCATTGGATCCCACCATTATGCTGGATGATGCCAATCATACCACCGATTAAAATCGCAACAATCGCTAAATCCTCCATATTAATAACACCTTGGGAAACCGCCTTTATAAATCCAGACAGTGTGTAAGAACCATCCATTAAACCAATAATCCCTGCAAAAATGGTCCCACCTAGGAGAACAATTAACACATTAACCCCTAATAATGCAACAATTAGAACGGCAAGGTATGGAACTACTTTTATAAACTCATATGAGTACTCTCCCAAAGTTTCGACACGATTACCAGCAGTGACACTCCAAAGAATGACCGCAGAAACAATAACTGCAGGTAAAACAATTAGAAAATTGGTTTTAAATTTATCACTCATTTTCGTTTGTTGTGTTCGAACCGCTGCAATTGTCGTATCAGAAATCATCGAGAGGTTGTCACCAAACATCGCTCCACCAATGACCGTTCCCATTGCTAATGCCATTGGTATTCCAGTTTGCTCGGCAATGCCAATGCCTATTGGAGCAAGTGCAGCAACCGTACCCATAGATGTCCCCATTGATAAAGAAATGAAACAACCGACAATAAACAATCCAACCATTAATAGATTACTAGGAATAAAGGTTAAGCCCATATTGACGGTTGACTCCACAGCCCCCATGCCTCTTGCCGTTTCAGCAAATGCACCGGCTAAAATAAAGATAACCGCCAATAGCATAATGTTGGGGTGTCCAGCACCTTTTGTAAAAATATCAATTTTTGTTGATAATTTTTCTTTTCTATTCATCCCTAATGCAATTGCCGAAGCAATAATAATCGCAACGTTTAATGGCATATTTGAAAAATCACCGGAAATAGCTCCTGTGCCGACAAATAATAATACAAAAATTAATAATGGAAACAGCGCAGAGAGGCTTCCTTTTTTGACATCATTCATTTCGATCTACCCCTTTCATTTTATAATCCTAAAAAATAATATCAGTGCATCGTCATTCCACCTGTAACATTAATCCCTTGACCTGTCATATAATCTGAGTAGTTTGAAGCTAAAAACACGACAACATTTGCGATATCCTGAGGTTCAGCCGTTCTGCCAAGCGGAACCTGAGAATAGTCCTCCTGCCTGATTAACTCGGCCGTAAGTCCTCTTAATTCTCCACCTATTACTCGTTCTTTACGCTTCATGTCGGTTTCTACAATACCAGGACAAACTGCGTTCACATTGATTCCGTCCTGAGCCAATTCAATGGCCATTGTTTTAGTAAGACCTAGCACAGCATGTTTGGAAGCAACATAGCTTCCCATTAAGCGGTACCCATTTTTACCCGCTTGTGAGGAAATATTGATAATTTTCCCACCTTGCCCTTGTTCCTTCAGGATTCTTGCTACAGCTTTACTGAACAGGTATACTCCTTTTGCATTCACATCCATTACAAGGTCCCAGTCTTCTTCTTTTATATCAATGGCATAATCCATTTTTGAAATTCCTGCGTTATTTACTAAAATATCCAAACGTCCAAAATGCTTTACTACTTCTTGAACTGCTTTTTCAACCTGTGCGCTTTTTGTAACATCTGCCTGGAAGTAAACAAGCTGTTCATTGGTATTTTTCGTGATTACTTCCTTATCGACAACAGCTACTTTTGCCCCACAGTCCAAAAAAGCGTCCACAATCGCCTTTCCAATTCCTTGGGCACCGCCAGTTACAATTGCTACTTTTCCTGTTAAATCCATACAATACATACTGTTTTCCCCCATACCTTAACGTTCAAGTATTCCTATCTAATTACTTGGTTTTATTTTTAAAAGGGACGTAGGGACAGGTCCACTGTCCCTACTTTTAAAATGAATTGAACAAGGAATCTTCGCCCTTATCCCCAAATCTCTTTTGAAATATCTACAATGTACTTCAGTTTTGCCCATTGCTCATCTTCCGTTAAAATATTTCCGTGGTGAGTGGATGCAAAACCACATTGTGGGCTGATACATAATTTTTCGATTGGTACAAATTGTGATGCTTCTTTTACACGCTCGATGATATTTTCTTTAGATTCTAATTCTCCACGTTTTGATGTGAATACACCTAGAACAACGCGAGGACCGTCATTTGGGATATGCTCCAATGGCGTGAAGTCCCCTGAACGATCATCATCATACTCTAGGAAAAAGCCATCTACTTTTTCTTTCGCAAACAGGGTAGGAGCAATTTTTGCATAGCTACCTTCGAATGCCCAGTTAGAGCGGTAATTTCCACGGCAAAGGTGAGTTGTGATTGTTAAATCTTCCGGCTTGCCTTCTAGTACGCCATTGGCTACTTTTAACGCTAATTCAATTAATTCTTCACGAGTAGAACCACTATCATTAAAAGGAATTTCCGGTGCATTCAGACCTGCAATGTACACATCATCTAGTTGTAGGTAACGGCAGCCAGCCTCGTAAAATGCTTTGATTGCATCACGATAGGTTTGAATAATATCATTTGCGTACTCTTCAAGGTTCGGATAGATTTCCTTGTTGCGAATCCCAGCGTTAAAAAGTTGATTTGGACTTGGAATCGTTTGTTTTGCAATCGAACGGTCACCCACGATTTCCTTGAATTCAATAAAGTCTTTCACATGTGGGTGATCAGGGTTAAATGAAATTTTCCCGATAACACGCACGTCATAGGCTTCTGTTTCTTCACCCTTGAATTTAAATCCATGTTCTGGAACGTAGCCCTCTACTCCGTTTAAACACTCTAAGAAATCTGTATGCCAAAATCTGCGGCGAAATTCACCATCTGTAACAGCTTGTAAGCCAATTTCAATTTGTTTATCAACAATCTTTTTAATTTCTTCTGTTTCAATTTCATGAAGTTCCTGTGCTGTAATATCTCCTGCTTGAAAATCCTTTCTAGCCTGATGAATTCTTTCTGGACGTAATAAACTTCCTACATGATCTGCTCGAAATGGTGCTTTTACTAACGTTGTTGTCATTTTTATCTTCTCCTACCTTTTTCATTTTTTACGACTTGCCTTTTCGTTCCATAACAAAAACCCTCTTCTAAAAATAAGAAGAGGGTTGAAAAGACAAATGAAGTGCCGCTCTTCTTATCTTCAAGCTTCTTGCTACTGGAATTGGCACAGTACTTTAACTAGTCTGTTGCCGAGGCTTCAAAGGGCCAGTCCCTCCACCTCTCTGGATAAGAAAAATTTGAAATATTTAATTATGATTTAACTTTACCTCAAAAAAGTAAATTGTCAATACGTAATTTTCAATCAAATCAAAATAATGAAAAGCTGGGACGAGGAACCTGTCCCTCAGTCCCATTTATGATTTCCGTCCCTTTTTCCAATTCATCTCACTGATAAAAGTAGACCCCAATATTAAGATTCCCCCTACCATTTGGACAACATTCATACTTTCATTCAATATGATAGCCGCCATGATCACGGCAGAAATGGGATCGAGATAGCTTAATACTGCGATTGTTTGCCCTTTTAATTTCTTTAAAACTGAAAAATAGATGAGGTACGCGACCCCAGTATGGACAATTCCCACAATTAATAACAGACTGATAGATTGAAGTTCCAAATCTGAGTAATTTAAATTTTGCGTTCCTAGGACATATGGAAACAAGACAATTGAAGCCGTCAAAAGCTGCATAATAGTAGTCTCAAAATCTGAAAGGTCTTTAATAAATTTATTAAGGAGAATCATACTTGTGTAGAAAGCCGCGGCCAATAATCCATACATAATACCCATAGAATGGTTCTTAGCCCCTCCAGCCGCTTCCCCGCCTGGATTAACAACCAAAAGGAACCCTATAAATGCAAGTGTAATACCTAGCCCCTTCATCCAATTCCACTTTTCCTTCAGTATAAAAGGGGCCAAAATCATCACAAACACCGGGGCAAAATAATAACTAAGAGTGGCGTTCGCAATCGTTGTATAACGATAAGACTCGAATAAAAAAATCCAATTAAACCCCAATGCTGCGCCCGATAAAAGGAGTAAGACTAGATTCTTCTTTGACGTTTTGAATGAAAACTTCTTCTTGACTAGAAAACTAGCACCAATTAAAAATAAGCAACCAAATGCTCCCCTGAACAATGCAATTTCGCTAGATGACAAATTAATATTCTTCACAAACAAACCAATGCTACCAAAAATCAGCATCACGATAATAAAAATAAACTTTGCCTTCATATTCCTTCTCCTAGTGGGTCATGGGAACAGGTTCATTGTCCCAAAATTTGGGACAGTGAACCTGTCCCTCTGTCCCATTTTAATGCAAAAAAAAGAAGTCCTCAACTTCAAGTGAAACGGTTTAAAATATGAATTTTAAAAAAGGAGCTTTAAATGCTAATTGAGCATTAGGTTGTAAATTTTTGGAGATAATAAAAGGGAATCGCATAAGGAGGACCACAATGATATACATCTATAACGACTATGCTGGGACACATAGTACAGCAATAGCGGCAGCCTACCACTTAAATAAGCTTCCTACTGATCGAAAGCTAACGAAAGAAGAAATTTTGCATGTAGATTATTTTAATAAACTAACTAAGAAGGACTTTGGAAAAATGATCTTCCACGGGATTGATGAGGATGGTCATCCTGTCTATTCGATTGGTCGCAAGAGGAGTAAATTAGTCGTCCCCGCTCTTAAACAATTGAGTACAATCCTACAAGAAAGATATGGACAGGAAGAAAAAATCATTTTCTCCAATACATCTCCAACGGTTCCGTTTGCCATGACAATGGGTGGCTTTTTCTCAAGAGGCATTCATATTGATTTCATCGGTGTTCCTCTTCTTGTACTAGGTGCAAAGCAAGCCTGTGGTACGATTCAGCATTTAGTTGAACATACAAAGCAAACAGCCAAGTCCTCGACTGAGGAAATTGTGGTATTAGATAATAAAAATTTCAAATAAAAAAGCACTCACAAAAGCTTTAAATAGCCATTGTGAGTGTCCTAATTCAAACAATGTCACGCCGATCTCATGCGTTTTAATCCTAGATCTCGTTAAAAATGAATGGGGCCTTGTGGTCCAACTGGAAGACCGACTAAGTACCAAACTACGGCAATTATGATCCAGAATATCCCGAAGAATACTGTGTACGGAAATAGCGCAGAAATCAATGTTCCTAGCCCGATATTTTTATCGTATTTCTTTGCAAAAGATAATAGAAGTACTAAATATGGGAGCATCGGTGTAATTGGATTTGTAATTGAATCCCCAACTCGATAAATCGCTTGGGTAAAGGCTGGATGGTAATCCAAATACATAAACATTGGCACAAAGATTGGAGCAAGAATCGCCCATTTTGCAGACGCACTGCCAATTAGTAAATTTACAAATGCAACAAATAGAATGAACATAATGATTAAAGGTACACCTGTTATTCCAATATCATTTAGGAAATTAGCCCCTTTTATCGCAATGATTGGACCTAGATTACTCGCACTGAAGAATGAAAGTAATTGTGCAGCAAAGAACACTAAAACAATGTAAGGTCCCATTGTACTCATAGACTTTCCAAGCATCTCTCCAAAATCTTTTGAACTAGTAATCGTTTTAGCACCAAGTCCATAAAAGAATCCAGGAATAAAGAAGAAGATTGTTAGGATGGGGACAATCCCTGAAATTAATGGAGATCCATCAATAATCGAACCCGTTTCTGGATTACGTAAAATGCCATTCTCAGGAATAATAAGCGCCAATAAGACTATTAAAAATAGCGCCGTAGAAATTCCTGCCCATTTTAGACCGCGGCTCTCCTCTAATGAAATCGATTCTATTGCCTCAATTTCACCTGTATATTTACCAAATCGCGGAATAGTAAATTTATGTGTAACCCATAGAGAAACAAATAAAAGGATAATGGCCGATACCACTATAAAATAATAGTTCATTGCCGGATTCGCTGCATAATTTGGGTCTACTGTCTGAGCAGCAGGACCGGTGAAGCCTGCAACAAGTGTATCAGACATCCCGATAATGAAATTCGCTGCAAACGCTCCTAGCGTGGAGGCATAGGCCATAACTAGACCTACAAGTGGATGATAACCAAAAGCCAACAATACACTTGCTGCAAGTGGCGGCAAGACGATTGGACCAGCATCACCAGCTGCATTCCCAACAATTGCAATTAAAATAATGATAGGAATAATTAGCTTTTTAGGAGTCGTTATGACAGCACGCTTCATAATGGTCGAGAAGAAGCCACTATTTTCTGCCATTCCAATCCCGATCATCATAACAAGAACCATACCAAGTGGAGCAAATGAGGTAAAGTTCGTCACTGAATTTAATAGAATGGAAACTAGACCATCTCCAGTTAAGAGATTAGTTGCCACTACCTCTTCCCCTGTAATGGGATGTGTTACGGATACATGGAATAACGATGTGATATAGGATGAAATCAAGGTAATAACACAAAGAATAATAAATAATACAATTGGATCTGGTAGCTTATTCCCTGCGTACTCAATTGAATCTAGCATTCGATTAAAAAATGTTTTATTCCTTTTCGTCGTTTTTTGAGACATAAATAACTCCCTTCAAAATGTTTAATTAGTGTTGGTTAAAGTTAGCGCTGTAAAGACATGGAATCGCAATCCATCTTTTAACGCTTCTTCTTCAAAATCAAATTTCGGATGATGGTGTGGATATGTGATACCCTTCTCTTCGTTTCCTGCACCTATAATGACAAAACAACCTGGTTTCTCATCACTGAATGCTGAAAAATCTTCTCCACCAAGAAGAGGGTCAACCCACTCTAGTGTTCGGTCAGGCAAAAATTCTTCTAGTACATGGACAACTTGATCTGTCACTTTCTTGTCATTGATCACAGAACTATAGCCATACGTATAGTTGACCTTTACTTCAACGCCGTTTGCTTTCGCAATCCCTTCAGCAACTTCAATGATTCGATTTTTAACAAGTTCACGTACTTCAGAACTCAACGTACGAACGGATCCACCAATTTCAACGGTATCTGGAATGACATTCAACGCTAGCCCACCCGCTTGGAATTTAGTCACAGACACGACGCTTGGCTCTAAAGGATCTATTGAACGTGAAACAATGTGATTAAGACCTGTAACAATTTGTGCACCAGTCGCAAGAGGATCAATTGTTAAGTGAGGCGTTGAAGCATGTCCGCCTTTTCCTTGAACAGTGATTTCAAATACATCACTTGCTGCGGTAACAGCCCCGTAGCGGATGTTTATCGTTCCAAATGGAACCGTCGAGAATAAGTGGACACCGACTACTTCATCAACTCCATCAAGTACTCCAGCCGCAACCATTTCTTGAGCACCACCAGGTGGCAGTTCTTCAGCATGTTGGAAAATAAAGACGATTTCACCAGCTAAATCTTCTTTATGTGCTGTCAAAATCTTAGCCGCTCCTAGTAACATCGACGTATGACCATCGTGTCCACATGCATGCATCACACCACTCGTTGTTGATGCAAACGGAAGCCCCGTTTCTTCAACAATAGGCAATGCGTCCATATCTGCACGTAGAGCAATAACTTTTCCTTGCTTAGCTCCCTTTAAGCGGGCTACTACACTTGTTTTTGTTGGACGTGATAATTCAAAGCCACCAAAGCTTTCAAGCAGGTCATATACAAAATTAGATGTATGTTCCTCTTGAAAAGAGAGTTCTGGATGTTGATGTAAGAATCGACGCCATTCGATTACCTCTTGATAAACACGATCTATTTGTAGAAGAATATCATTCATTTTTAAAGTAACATCTCCCTTTTCGTTTCTTATTGTTGATTAATCAGTTAAAAAGTAATTACACAAATACTTTAGTACGTTAATATGATATATAAATTTAGAGAATATTTCAATGGAAAATTATATTAATATTTTTCAGAATTCAATGTATTACATTCAATATTCCTGTTATAACAGCATTCCATCGAGCACAGTTACTAATATCCCAAGTTATTAGGGATTATAAAATTTTCATAAAAAACTTTTAAAAAACGCAAAAGGCAATATCCTAATGGATATTACCTTTAAATAACTATACCTATAAAAATCTCATCAATTTTCGTATGTTTTGTTAATTTTTAACTTTTCCTCTTCGCTAGCTATTCCATCCTCTTTCGTTTCAGTCAACATTGTTTTCACATCATGTCCAGATGGATTTTGGAATAAGCGGAGCCCAAATTCCTGAGCAACAGCAAACAGATGGTCAAAAATATTAGCTTGGGTTGTTTCGTACACAGCCCACCTTACATCGTTCGTAAATGCATATATTTCAAGTGGCAACCCATGCTCAGTTGGAGCAAGTTGTCTAACCATCAATGTCATGTTCTGATTTATACCTGAATGCTGTTGAAGGTAATTGCTAATATATGCTCGGAATACCCCGATATTCGTTAGAGCTCTTCCGTTGACAGGATTGTTGCGGTTAATCTCATGCTTGATGTTGTATTCTTCAATTTCATGTTCTCTATTTGTGATGTAATTCGATATGAGTTGGATCTGTTTAAATCTCTCAATCATTTCCTCGGTACAAAATGAAATACTATTTGTATCGATAAATAAAGAGCGCTTGATTCTCCGCCCACCTGAGGACTGCATTCCTCTCCAATTGATAAATGAATCCGAAATCATGGCATAGCTCGGTATCGTCGTGATCGTTTTATCAAAATTTTGCACTTTAACTGTGACTAGTGAGATATCAATTACATCCCCATCTGCCCCATACTTAGGCATTTCAATCCAATCACCAACTCGAACCATATCATTGGATGTCAATTGCACCCCTGCAACAAGTCCCAATAAAGAATCTTTAAAAATCAACATAAGGACAGCCGATAAAGCACCAATTCCACTTAACAAAAGAAGTGGACTCTTCCCCATTAGATTCGCGATAATCAAAATAATCCCAAAGGTGATGACAATAATTTTAACAACCTGAATATATCCTTTTATCGGTCGAGTCTTAGATATCTCATAGGTTTGATACATATCATTAATGGCGTTTAATATGCCACTAAGAACCATTAATCCGACGATGATGATATATGTATTGGCACCCATTTGAATCAAATGCTCATACTTTGGAAAGGTTGTAGAAAAGCGGTTAATGATAATCGCCGGAACAATATGGGAGAGTCTTCGAAATACCTTTCTCTCTAGAAGCATATTATCCCATTGATATTTGGTTTTGGTTACGACTCGAGCGATGATATTAATGATCACTTTTTTTGTGATAAAATTCGCCACTATACAGATGAGCGCAATAAATAGAATCATCAATACTCCCGAAAGGTAATGTGCCCATGTTGGATTCATGTCGTATTCTAAAAGTTGCTTCTCAATAAACTTCATATTTCCCCTCCATGGTATGTAATATGTCTGTCTCCATACGCGTGTAGTGAGATATTTACTATTATAACAGAATGAATGGGTCTTCTCCTTTACTAATACATTACGTTTGGTCGAAAGAAACGCGTATTTGTTTGGAGAATTTCGCTGTATTGCGTGGAAATGCGTTGGTTGCCAAGAATTTGCGTCTACCTACAAAATTTGCGTCAACTCACGAATTTTTGCGACGACCCAATTTTTTTTGCGTCGTATCCAAAGGATTTACATCTACACGCACGGTTATGCTTCGTAATTAAAAAGAGACCTAACCACAGCGATGGTTAGGTCCAATTTGGTGGGAGAGTACGTATCTATCCTTTAAATACTCTCCTGTTTCAATCCATCTATTATATTTTCTTTTTTAACTTTTTGGATGGAATACAGCATGGCTGCACCCACAATCACAAAAATAATGATAACAACAAATAAGATGCTCATCCAAGGAAGATTAAATCCATATTCAAAGGTATTTCGAAGTGACCAATAGATGAGATACATGACCGCCAGGCTAATCGGAAGTCCATATAGTAAAGCCTTCACACCATAAAATATACTCTCATAATTGATCATTTTGTTGAAACCTTTTGGCGTCATTCCCACTGAGCGCAGCATCGCAAATTCTCGTTTACGAAGTGAAATGCTAGTTGAGATGGTATTAAAGATATTTGCAATCGAAATTAATGAAATCAAGGCGATAAACCCATACGTAAAGATTGACATCATTACAACCATTTGCTCTTGTTCTTGTCTTCTTTGATAAACGTTATACACATGCGTACCGGAGTCAGTCATTTTATCCAGTTTGTCTTGTGTCGCCATTGGATCTGAGCTATTCATGTATAATTCAGCCCGGATTTCAGTTTTTACCTTCTCATTATTTGATACAATTTTAGTTAGTACATCCTCTGAAACAATGATATCTAATCCACCTGGTCCACTCGTATTAACCCCCATTGGAAGCTGGTCGGTTAATGCAGCAATTTCTATTTTATTTACGAATTGTTCTACTTCGCCTTCTTCATAGCTCATCTTATATAAATCAATCTGATTCCCTACGTTTGTCTGGATTGATTTAGTTTCAACAAATTTTCCCGTCTCTCCATCCTCGTAGGTAATGTTCTCGATAAGTATGGCGGCTGGTGTATCTGTATTTTCTAATTGCGTAGCATTCGATGTCACTTTTGCAGCGTAGTCCTTGAAACTTTCCTTATCTAAACCATATAACCTTACGTAATACTGAAATTTACCATCTTCTAGCAAAGACGGGTTGTTTTCTACGTGGTTTTGCAGTTCAATTGGAAGTTGGTCCTTCTCTATCCAAGCACTTAAATACGCTGTTTGAACAATAGTCGAGTCTGTTACATGATCAAGATTTGTAAACTGCACTAAATCATCTTTGTCCATTTGATCATTTATCAGTTGAATATCAAAATTTATGTCCACTTGGGATAGTTCAAGGGACTTTTTGAGATTATCAGTAAAAAACGAAACGGTTAAAAAGAGAACAATACTTATCACTAGGGAGAAAACGGTTGCTTGATATCTCTTTTTATTTCTTTTCAAGTTCTTTAAACCAATTTCAGCTTCCATTCCAAACAGCTTGCGAACCATTTTTGACGTCTTTACTGTTTTTCCAGATAATTTGATATCCTGCGTTTGCCGGATGGCATCAATCGCCGATACCTTGGAGGCCCTCTTCGCGGGTATATAGGTTGAAATAAAAATCGTCACTATCGAAATGACACACGCCACTAACAGTGAGGCGGGTGTGACGATTAGCTTTAGTTTTTCAGAAACATTAAGCGCCCCTTCAAGATAAGAGTTAATAAATGAGAAGGTTACTCCTATTCCTGCTAGACCTGAAAGAATACCAATGGGAATACTAATTGCACCAATCACTGCTCCTTCAAAAAAGACAGAATTCCGCTTTTGTTTTTTTGTTGCCCCTACACTTGATAGCATCCCTAAATGTCTAGAACGTTCAGACACACTAATTGCAAAAGCATTGTAAATTAACGCAACCGATCCAATAATAATCACTGTCATGATAATTCCAGCCAACGAAAATAATGTGAGGCGGAGGCTATCATTATCTGTTACTCCATAAAAGCGTAATAAATCATCGTTATAAGAAACAAATTTGATCCCATTTTTTTTAGCCATTTCTTCTGAGTGTTTATACAATGAACCTTTCACTTTTTCTAACACAACCAGCGCATCTAATGTACGATTAGAGCTCATACTTTTTTCGTCCACATATTTAATCACCGTATACCCTGGGGACCAAGTTGGCTCCCAAGTTGGCCGTTTGATTGTCCCTACGATTGTAAATGTAGCATTAGTACCAATCTTAAGATTTTCCGTGGTCCCATTTTCATCTGATTGCAAGGAGTAACTCTGGTCGAGTGGCTTCTCTTCTCCAGCTAGCATCCTTTGACCGATATCCACTGTTAGTTTGTCGCCAATTTTATATGCCACTTTCGCGTTCTTTGCTATTTCTTCGGATATGACAATTTCATTATCAGAGAATGGTAGTCGTCCGTCTGCTAACTCTATTGGAAATTGCTTAAATCCAGCTGTGTTGTATTCTTTAAAAAACAAATAGGGTTTCCCTTTATTTTCTGACCCTTCAAGCTTGGCATAGCCAAGATCATTTGAGAGAATCAACTTTTTGGTTTGATCGTCATTTTCAATTGCCTGTATTTGTTCTTCATTAACGGCATTATATTTAACATGCCATTCTCCATTTGTAGCAATATGATCTCGAATCATTAAGTTTAAAAACGAAACGCCGAGTGTGGCAACCGCTGATATCATGGCTACCGAGATAATTACACCAATGATTGTAACTAGCGTTCTTCGTTTATTTTCTTTCAAGTGGCGAATCGTCAATTTGTTGATGATGTTCATGGACGAATCACCTCATCATTTGCAATCCTCCCATCTTCAATGGAAATGACGCGGTCTGCTTGAAGGGCAATTCGCTCATCATGGGTAATCACAAGTAGGGTTTGATTATATGTTTTATTAAACATTTTTAACAGTTCAATGATTTCTCCACTGTTCTTACTATCCAAGTTACCAGTCGGCTCATCTGCTAGCATAATAGCTGGGTTACTTATCAAGGCACGACCAATCGAAACCCGCTGCTGCTGACCACCTGAGAGTTGATTTGGAAGATGGTTCAAGCGTTTCTCAAGACCAAGGATTTTCACGACATCTGCTAATTGCTTCGGATCAACCTTATGCTCATCCAACAGCATTGGTAAAGTGATGTTTTCTTCTACCGTTAAAATTGGAATTAAGTTATAAAACTGATAGATTAATCCGATTTGTCTTCTTCTAAAAATCGCCAATTGAGTTTCATTTAAATCATAAATATCGGTGTTATCAATGAGAACCTTTCCACTAGTCGGACGATCAACCCCACCGAGCAAATGTAAAAGTGTTGATTTTCCTGAACCCGATGGTCCGATGATAGCTACAAACTCTCCCTTTTTCACTGTAAATGACACATTATCAAGCGCCTTAACTGCTGTTTCACCTTTTCCGTATACCTTAGACAGATTTTCGATTTGTAAAATATTCATTCCAAAACCTCCATAATTTCAATTCCTGGGTTCAGTATATCTATCTAAGATGACTCTAAAGTGACTTCTAATGTGACAATTTATTCACTTTCTAAATAGTCGGACCAGCTAGATTACCTGTTTATAGAATTTTATAATAAAGGTTGTCCCTCTTCCCTCTGCACTTTTTACTTCGATATCCCCCTGCTGACTCTTAATAATGCTATATGCCATTGCAAGACCAATTCCTATACTATCCTCGCCGGCATTTTTCCCCTTGTAAAAACGTTTAAAAATATAGGGGAGATCTTCTTTAGCTATGCCTTTTCCATTATCTGAAATGATGATTTCGGTATATAAGGCATTTTCGGAGAATAGAATTGAGATGTTTCCACCCTCCTGTGTATGTTCGACACAGTTTTTCAAAATATTGATAAGTCCCTCCGCCGTCCAATTGAAATCCCCTATAATAGAAACCTCTTGATCTCCTTCAACAATTAGCGATTGCTGTTTTACATCCATTGGTACTAAAACCGGATGAACAGCACGTTCTACTAATTCAGAAACATACACCGTATCCTTTTTAAAAGGAACGGTCCCCGCATCAATTTTCGAGAGTTTTAACAATGACGACACAAGCCATTCTATTCTTTCTAACTGAACGCGTATGTTATTGGTAAATTCGATTCGCTTTGCGGTATCAAGTTTTGCTTCACCCAATAAATCAGCCATGACCATCATGGAAGTGAGTGGTGTTTTTAATTGATGGGAGATATCTGAAATCGCATTCGTTAATTTCAGTTTATCCTGTTGCAAAAGTGAACTATGCTCTGAGAGTTTTAATGTCACTTTATAAATATCACTTTTTAATATACTTAGTTCACCCTCGTGGTTATCTCTAATGTCTAAACTATAATCACCACTCGTTATCTTCCGTAAATAACCTGAAAGTTTTTCAATTTCACGGTATCTCCACTTCGTAAAGGCCAAACAGCACCCAATCAATAAGACAGATGTAATGAGTACAAGTAGCGCAACCTGCCCAGAGAATAGAAAATAAGCGATTAGGAGTGAAACGAATGAAATCGTTACTACCACAACTAACAAGAACTGTATTTCACGGTTACGGACCATATCAGTCACCAACCTTATAGCCCATTCCGCGGACTGTCTTAATGATTTTTGGACTTTGTGGCTCATCTTCAAGTTTTTCACGCAATCTCTTGATATAGACAGTCAGTGTATTATCGTTCACAAAGTCCCCTGCTACATCCCAGATTCGATCTAACAACTGTGTTCTCGTAAGGACTTGACCAATATGATTTGCGAATATCAAAAATAGACGGTACTCTAAAGCGGTTAGGAGTACCTCCTCTCTATTCTTATACACCTTTCCCTCCAAGGTGTTGATCCGGATATTCCCTATATCTATTATCGTTTTGGGCTGAGCTATTGTTTGCTTGTTATACCGACGAAGTACAGATTTAATACGGGAAAGAAGCTCACGAATGCGAAAAGGCTTGGTAATATAATCGTCCGCACCCAGATCCAGTCCCATTACCACATTCACTTCATCATCCAGTGCCGTTAAAAAAATAACCGGCTTATCCATTTGTTTTTTAACTAGTTCACATAATTCATAGCCACTTCCGTCCGGCAAGGATAAATCAAAGAGACATAGGTCTATTCCATTTAATTTTTCGTTTATTATTTTTTTAGCATCCTCTGCATTATGGCAAATAACAGTCTCATACCCATCCTGCGTCAACGAATAATTCAATCCCGTTGCAATGGTCTTATCATCTTCAACAAGTAATATTTTCATAGTGACTCAGGCAAAGGGACAGATCCCTCGTCCCAACACCTCCCATTGTTTTTATTAAAAACTTCACTTGAATATTTTAACAAAAATAAAAGCCCCTGGATATGTGATTAGACATTTCCAGGGGCGTAAATTTACAGATAGATAAAATAAGCAATAAACGTAACAAAGAGAACATACATAATCGGATGTACTTCTTTATGTCTTCCCAAAGCAAGCATCGTAACAGGATACATGATGAATCCTAGGGCAATCCCTGTTGCGACACTAAATGTTAATGGCATCATAATAATCGTTGTAAATGCCGGAATCGCAATATCGAGTTTCGTCCAATCGATATGTCGAACTTCTGCCACCATCATTGCACCTACGATAATGAGGGCTGGGGCTGTTATTTCAGACGTAACAACTGATAGCAATGGCGAGAAAAAGAGAGCTAAAAAGAAAAAACCTGAGATGACAATCGACGAAAAACCAGTACGTGCACCTGCTGCAATACCAGCCGTTGATTCAATCAGGGATGCAGTCGGAGACGTCCCTAGAACAGAACCGATAACAGTAGCGGAAGCATCCGATAATAAGGCTGGTCCCGCGTTTGGAATTTTATTATCCTTTAAAATTCCAGCCTGACTTGCAACTGCAATCAATGTACCTGCTGTATCAAAAAATCCAACAAATAAAAATGTAAAAATAACAATAATTAAATCTGGTGTAAATACATTTGGAAGCTCAGAAAAAACAACACCAAATGTTGGTTCAAGACTTGGTATGTTACCAATGATAGCTGTCGGCTTATCGATGATCCCGAAGAACATCCCTACAATTGAAGAAATAACCATTCCGTAGAAAATACCACCACGAATTCCTCTTACTAACATGATGGAGGTAATGATGAATCCGAATAAAGCAAGCACAGTCGCTCCTGATGTAAAGTCTCCAAGTGATACAAATGTAGCTTCGTTCCCTACAATGATTTTTGCATTTTTTAATCCGATAAAAGCAACAAAGAAACCAATCCCACCCGCAATCGCATACTTCAAATCCTGTGGAATCACATTAATAATTTTTTCACGTACTTTTAACACACTTAAAATCACAAATAAAATACCTGCGACAAATACGCCCGTTAATGCTGTCTGCCAAGGGATTCCCATCCCGATGACAACGGAATACGTAAAAAATGAATTAAGACCCATACTAGGAGCAATCCCAATTGGATAATTAGAAAGGATACCGATAAGCAATGAACCAAGAATAATGGTTATCGCGGTTGCGGTAAAGACGGCACCTTTGTCCATCCCTGATTCGCCTAGGACGATCGGATTGACCACAAGGATGTAAGCCATCGATAGAAATGTTGTGAGTCCACCAATAAATTCCTGTTTATATGTAGTTTGGCGTGTACTGAAATCAAAATAATTTTTCATATTTCTATATTCCCCATTTTGATGTGAATTATTTTTAAAAACAAAAAAACCTTGATAGAGTAACCTACCAAAGCACGTACAAATGAATGAATGTCAAAAGGATATTTAAATATCCTTAACAACCATTTGTAGTCAAGCTTTTTACGGTAGCTTGGTAGAAACAATCGGGCCATATTCCCGAACATATACAAGTTACTATATTAATATAATTAAGAAAGTTTAACAGTGATATTCTATTGCGTCAAGATTTTTTAAGTTGTTATAGACATAATAGAACAGATTTGTTATAATATAAATAGAACAGATTGGAGGGATCAAAAATGATGATTCAAATTGAACCTGAATCCGAAATTCCCATTTACCAACAGATTACGAATCAAATCATCGAAGGTATTGCTAGAGGAGCAATTCAGCCAGGTGATTCCCTACCTTCCGTGAGAACTTTTGCTGCAGACCTTGGCATCAACATGCACACAGTCAACAAAAGCTATCACCAGTTAGAGAAAAAGGGAATCATACGAATCATGCCCAAGTCTGGTGCAGTGATCTCTTCCCCTCAAGATTTTAATCAATCCACTCTTGAACGATTAAAAAGTGATTATAAATTACTCATCGCGGAATCACTTGTTGTCGGTATGTCTAATGAACAAATTCAAGAATTAGTTTCTTCAATTATTCAAAGTTTTAAAAGCCCAATAAATAAGGAGGTTTAATTATGACTTTAGCTATCTTTCTTGTGATCGCGGTCATTCTAGCCGGTATTCAAACCGCTGTTCCTTTTATTGTGAAGCGCACGGTTATCTTTGGGGTTACGGTGCCAGAAAAACATATCAAAGATGAAAAACTTTCCTCTTACAAAAAGAAATATGCCCTATTGGTTTCCCTATTATCAATTATAGCTTTGGGAAGTTACGTAGCTTGGGTGCTTGGCAACAGTCCTTCTGAGGGACAAACGGTTCTGATCGGAACCATTATTCAATTTGCGATAATCCTGTTCAGTTTTACTCTCTACTTTTATTTTCATGGGAAAACACTTCAGATAAAAAAGGAAATGAAATGGGGAGAAAATGCGACACAGGTAAAAATCGCAGACTTATCTGCTCGTGCTAAGGATGAAATGCTACCATGGTATATCTTTTTAGTACCGATGGTTATCACAGTGGGGTTGATTGGTTACACTATTGCGCAATACAATCTTCTTCCAGACCAGATTCCAACTCACTGGGGAACTAATGGGGAAGCAGATGCCTTTACTGAAAAAACACCAGTTTCAGCGATTTCATCGCTACTCATGCTGTTAGTGATGCAGGCTATGTTCTTAACGATTATTATAAGCACAAAAAAATCAGGCATTAAACTAAGTGCAAGCGCAACTAATGCTTCACGAGTTAGACAACTCACGTTACGCAAATATACAAGCTGGCTCATGTTCCTAACAACTATTTTATTGACAGGAATGTTTAGCTTCTTTCAATTAAGAACCATTCACCCTGATATCGTCGATGGCACAGTTGTAATGGCAGTTCCACTCATTTTTCTCATTGTGACTTTAGTCGCTACCATTGCTTTTGCGATAAAAGTGGGGCGTTCAGATAAAATAAATATTGGTGAAACGAATGCAAGTATAAGAGATTATGATGACGATGCACATTGGGTCGGTGGGCTCTTTTATGTCAACAGACAGGATCCGTCCATCTTTGTTGAAAAACGCTTTGGCGTTGGGTGGACCATCAACTTCGGGAACCCAATCGGATATTTTATTATCTTAATCCCACTTGCACTCATCATCCTGTTCAGTACTCTATAAAAAACGACAAGCTTCGTGAACTGACCTAGTGATTTGAGACAACAGAAAAAACACCTAAGCTACCTGTTTCCTATATTCAATTGGGGACAGGTAGTTTAATTTTGCCTGAAGTCGGATTTGATTGTAATAATAGATGAAATTCTCTACTTTTTCCACTACAATAGGATTTGTAAGGTACTCTCGTGGCTGAGAGTAGAATTCTTCCGACTTTAATGTGGAATGGAAGGATTCAATGACGGCGTTATCCAAGCAGTTGCCTTTCCGAGACATGCTTGTGATAATGCCTTTTTCTTTGGCTAAATTCTGAAATGCATAGGACGTATACTGTGCCCCTTGATCACTATGTAGTATTACTCCTTCTACGTTCTGATTTTTAACAGCGTCTCTTAAAGTGTCTAGTACAAGGGTTACATCTTGGTTCAAACTAATTCGGTAAGCAATTATCTCATTGTTGTAAAGGTCCATGATGCTCGAAAGGTACATCATTGATTGTCCAAATGGAAGATATGTTATATCTGTCACCCATTTTTCATTCGGCTTAGATGCTTTAAAATCACGCTCCAAACGATTAGGAACAACTATGTTGCTTTCACCTGCAAACTTTACTTTTCTCTTTGGTTTTACTCTACATTGGAGATTATATTTCTGCATTATTCTTTGTACAGTATTTCGGTTAACTTTTACATTATAATCTTTTTTAAGCCAAGCTTTAACAGTTCGATATCTAACTCGAAACTTATGATTATTACAAATTTCTATGATTAAGATCTAATTCTCTGATTTTACGGGCTCCTTGTTTTTTCCAGCGGTAATAGGTGGCACGTGGAACGCCTATATAATCACAAATGGTAGAAATGGTATATTTACTTTTTAATTCCTCCACAAGTTCTAAAACAACCTCTGGTACCAACTCCTTTCGATCTCCTTGTACTTTTTTAAAATTTCGAGGTGAATCTGCAAATGCTGGTTTTCTCTTCTTAGCTGCTCCATTTCGGTTAATTCCTCTGGGCCTTTCCCAAAGCTATACTGTTTGCCGATTGGTTGTGAAAAGCGATACATTTCCCCTTTTCTGTACCACATCATCCATATCCTTATCTGAGAGTCATTTACAATACCCAATTCCTCCATAATTTCACGATTCGAATATTGTCCTGACATTTTCATTTCAATTGCTTTCATTTTTGTCTCATATGAGTAAAAATTCTTAGTTCTCCCCATAAGAAAAACACCTCCTACATGTCATATTTATAAATACGACTTGAGGGGTGTTTTTTCCTTTGTCTCATTTAATTAGGTCTCTCCATCGGCTTGTCGTTTTTTTAGTTTGATGAAGGATTTAGTTTCATTTTTGTATCATAAGCTCGGAATAATTTACCGTAAAAATAAGCAAAACTGCCTTGTAAACCTCCAGCAAGATAAAAAGGTAAGGCTAACGCACCCAATCCAAAAAGGTGTCCTGCTAGGTATGGACCGATAGACATGGGGAGTCGCATTGAAAGAAGATTGATGCTTGATGCAAAGCCGCTACGATGACCTCGAGTTAGGCTCACACTCAGTGCCTGCTGAGCTCCTTGCGATCCTCGATTTAAGGCTGTTCGCAAGATATATATAATTGAAACAAGCGCATATGAGGATATTAACGGCATTAATATTAAAAGGAGACACGCGATGTAACGGACCATGACAATCGAATGAACATTGCCGTACTTGTGAGAAATTCTTGCCTGAAAGATTGATGTCATCCCAGTTGCAAAAAAAGTGAGAGCTAACGTGCTACCAATTTGGCCACTGCTCACCCCAAATTTCACTGAGAACCAATAAGCCATCATCGGACCTGTCAATCCAATTGCAATTCCATTCAACACGTTGATTCCAGCTAATTTTAAAATTGCCACATTTTCTTCTTTTTTCATTTGTGTTTCTTCAATGGTTTGTTTCTTGTCTGGTGTCTGCCTCTGCTTGACCTGTGTGCCCCCTTTTGTCGTTAAAATAATCGAGGCCGTCACAAGTGAGAAGGCAAATGTAACATAAAAAGCAAGTTGGTAGGAGGATGGTCCAGAACTAACGCTCATTGTGCCAACGAGCATCGCACCTGTCGCCATGCCGAAAAAACTAAGCGCATTGTTCAAGCTGTAGATTTTTCCACGCTCAGACGGTTTGATAAAGGCTGCCAGCCAAGCCTGTTCGGCTGGAGCAAACGGACTTGCCGAACCAGCGTCTGCTTTGCCAAAACCGGAAAATGCGATGGCGATGAATAATAAAATCGGGTTGGTTGTCATGATTCCGATCAATGCACATGCGGCTGTTAATAGCTCAGAAAAAAGAATGAAAGGCTTCCTGCCGATTCGGTCACTATACATTCCGATTAGTGGTGCAAGGAAAACCCCAAGTAGCCCTCCCGCCGCTAGCACAGTTCCGATTTGTATAGCGCTCCACCCTATGGTATCAAGGTATAAAGCGAGAACTACAACCATCATGCCTTGTCCTATGCTTCGTATCGTATTGACCAACATCAGCTTTTTAACCACTGGATGTATTTCAGTTGTGTTGTCTTCTTTGATTAGCATCTTTTCACCACTTTATGTATGGGACTTTGATAGTAAAAGCCTTCCATTTAGGGATGGTAATTATTCACAGGGGATATTGGGAGCATTTTTGAGTGAAGAACTTTTTGAGTAGGGGCTGGGTTTGGTTTGGGACTTTATAACCCGATGAAGGACTTTCCGATAGCGTTCCTGCTGCGTTCGGGACTTCATTAACCCGATGAAGGACTTTACGATGAGGAACTGGATGCGTTCGGGACTTCATCAAGCCAATGAAGGACTTTACGATAGCGTTCCTGCTGCGTTCGGGATTTCATTAATCAGATGAAGGACTTTCCGATGAGGAACTGGATGCGTTTGGGACTTCATCAAGCCAATGAAGGACTTTACGATAAAGTTCCTGCTGCGTTCGGGACTTCATTAATCCGATGAAGGACATTCCGATGAGGAACTGGATGCGTTTGGGACTTCATCACTTTGATGAAGAGGACTTGAACAGGTGCCAAACCTCGTTTTCCCTTTCATAACAACGATGAAGAGGATTTGGCAGGAATGCAAACTGTGTTTTCCACTTCATAACCACAATGAAGAGGATTTCACCGGGGGACCTAATCACAATTTCCTCTTCATGACGTAGATGAAGAGTACTTAGATGGCAACCAAACTGTGTTTTCCCCTTCATTCCCACGATGAAGAGGATTTGGCCGGAAACCAAACCTCATTTTCCCCTTCACAACCCAGATCTTGCTGTTTACCCATTTTTCCAAAAAAAGATACTAAAGGCAATTTGAAAAATTACCCCTAGCATCTTCGTCAGAACTTCATTTTTCGATAAATCAATGGTTCCCGTTCCTCTAACGTCCCACTATTCGCCGCCTGCACTGCTGTTTCAACGATATGATGATCTGGTGCCATATGACAGACGGGATCCGTTGCTTTCGCGTCCCCAGTCAGAGCAAACGCCTGGCAGCGGCAGCCGCCCCCGTCTTGGTGCAGCATATCGCATGACCGACACGTTTCTGGTAACCATTCATCCCCTCGAAATCGATTAAACGAATCCGATTCATACCAAATTTCTTTCAACGATCGCTTACGTACATTTTCAAAAGAGATTCCTTCAATCATCCCAGCCGTTGGGCATGGCAACGCATCTCCATTTGGTGCTACAGTAAGTGCAATTGCTCCCCAACCGCCCATACATGGCTTGGGCGTTGACTCATAATAATCAGGTATAACCCAAATGATTTCCATTTCTTTACCGAGGCGTTCTCTCGCAATCTCGTAAGTCTCACTTGCCCGCTCTATCTGCTCTTTACTTGGCAGGAGTTGTTCTCTGTTAAGCAATGCCCAGTTATAAAACTGGGTATTTGCCAATTCCAAACGTTCTGCTCCCAATTCGTGAGCAAACGTAATGATTTCATCCAATGTATCAATATTTAACCGGTGCAACACAACATTTAACGATAAATGCATACCCGTCCGTTTTACTGCTTCAACGGCCTGCCGTTTCTTTTTAAACGCCTTGAAGCCACCAATTTGATCAGATAGTTCTTCTTCCCCTGCTTGAAAGCTGATCTGAACATTGGCTAACCCGGCTTCCTTCAGCCTCATAGCTTTTTCCTCAGTCAATCCAATCGCGCTCGTAATTAGATTTGTGTACATTTCTAATGAGCTTGCATGTTCAATCAACTCATCTAAATCTTGCAATAAAAGTGGCTCACCGCCTGAAAAATGAACTTCGACCACGCCGAGTTCTGCCGCTTCCGTTAACACTCGACACCAATCATCTGTGGATAATTCCATTTCTTTTAATGTCATTTCGACAGGGTTGGAGCAATATGGACAATGCAATGGACAACGATGCGTGAGCTCCGCTAGTAGCGAAAATGGAGGCTGTACTCTATATTTCTTTGACTCTAGCATCTTGCATCACCACCCATCCTTCGTCCACCATTTTCAAAATAAACGTTGTGATATCCGCCTTCATGATTTCAAAATCCGGCAATTTCTCTGACTCTAGCGAACTTCTCATTTTTTCGGTGATGGTGTGAATGGATTCATTTCCGTCACAAAAAGCAAGAATTGATGCGGCAGTTTCATTCAAAACCACCACCTTTTCGGGTAACAAAAGGAGATGCTTTTCTCTCACCTTATCAAATTTAAGTCGCCCCTTTTGTGCGAGTTTTGGAAAACCACTAGTCAAAATCCCCACCACCAATCATCGAACTTAATTAAGGAAAGCTTTTTCAATCGCATCAAGCTGTGCCCAAAGTACATCACATTTAAACTGTAATGCCTCCACGGCAAGCTGTTGTTCCTTTATTGTTTCGCAATGGTCCAGTACGACATGTAAAGCAAATTTCGTATCACGCGGTGCTTGTGTTAATCGATTTCTAAAATACCCGAGTCCGGAATGGTCAATCCACGGATACAGCCGTTCAAGGATTTTAATCCGCTCCGAAATCAATATCGGGGAGAACAGTTCCGTCAACGAAGAAGCAACAGCCTCGAGCCACGGTTTTTCCTTCGCGAAGTTCACATAAGCATCTACTGAAAAACGAACAGCTGGTACTACATGTTCTTCACTTAATACCTCTTCGCGCGATAGCCCGACAACTTCCCCGAGCCTTAGCCATGCCTCAATTCCGCCCTCTTGTTGATCATTCCCGTCATGGTCGATAATGCGCTGAATCCATTCTCGTCTGAACTCTCTTGTCGGAAGTTTGGATAAGATAACCGCATCCTTGATTGGGACCGACTTTTGATAGTAATACCGATTGGCTACCCAACCCTGGATTTGCTGTCGACTTAATGTTCCTTCATGCATTGCCACATGAAAGGGGTGTTTGTCATGATAGGATGAACGCCCGACATCTATTAATCTTTCTTTAAATTCCTCACGAGACCATGGTTTTCCAGCTTCATGAGATACTCTTGCTAACCCTCCTTTTGGCATACTTAAACCTCCAATTCCATACCTTCATAGGCAATCTCAATACCATGCTGTTTTAAGATTTCTGCTTCCTTTGAACCTTTTTTCAGGATCGGATTACTATTGTTTATATGGGTTAAAATTTTCCGTTCTGCTGAAAAAGATGCTAAGTTCTCAATTATGCCTGACGGACCACAAATTGGGAGGTGCCCCATATCTCTTGCATTTCGCTTCGTCGCTCCTAATGAAACCAATTCATCCTCAGACCAAAACGTGCCGTCTACTAATAAAATATCTGCTTTATGTAAAGCAGACTTAATTTCCGGGGTCATCGTATCCAATGTCGGAAAATAAGCCACACATTTTCCTGAACTTTCATTTTGTAAAAGTAAACCAACCTCCCAAATCTCTTCATGACCATCATGATTTGACTGGACATAAAGTGGTGGCTTCGTAGAAACAGGAATTGTTTCAATGAGGACACCATCACCAAGTTGTTCCTTACCATCCGGAGTAAGTGACTGCCACTCCCACGAACAATAGTTTTTCAACATGGGGATGACCGGAAAAGAAGTGTGCAAACATATTCTCACTGTTTCCGTACCATAAATCGTTAAATGGGAACCTTCCCTTAACGACAATAAACCGATTGAGTGATCAAGCTCCGCATCGGTTAAAATCACACCAGCAAGTGGTGTTTCTCTAATTCCAGGACCCGCATGAAGGGCAGCAAAGGTTTCAATCTGTCTGCTTACATCCGGGCCTGCATTGATAAGATACCAGTCCTTTTCATTTGCAGTTATGGCAAGGGAAGATTGTAACATCGGTTTTAACGCAGCATCCCCAGCTCGAACACCGCAGCAATTGGGACATGCACAATTCCATTGTGGAAAACCTCCACCCGCTGCTACTCCTAAGACCCTGATTCGAATTTTGCTTCCATCCCTTCTATTCATCTTAATTGTGAATACTTAATCGCGGATGTAGGAATACATCGTTACCTCCGCAGCGGTATTAATCACTTCATACTCTGGAATGATCCACACGCTCTACACCCCCTTTAGTAACATAGGAAAATAACTTTTGCCCTTTCAAGCTATTCTTATGTTGATAAGCCTCGCAAAATAACCATGAATTTCGACAGAAAGTTGTCCAATTTGGCAAAATAAAAAACAATGCCCATAAAAACGAATGAGCATTGTTTACTGTTCCAAACTCGTTTCTGAACGAAACAAGTCCTTTTTCTGCCATCCTCCCCATTTAAAATAAGAAAAGGCAAAGATGCTGCTGATGATAAAACTAATTCCAATTCCTAATGCAATTCCGTTCTGTCCGATAAGACTTGAGCAGAAGTAGGTAAGTGGATAACGAAGAAGCCAAAAAGATAGGATATTCAGGACCAATACTTGATACATGGCACCCGCTCCTCTTACAATTCCATTCAAGATAAAATTAATGCCAATGAACGGATAAAAGAACGCAATAATTTTTAAATAATCTGTACCAAAGGTGACCGCTTCTTTTTCCTGAATAAACATTTTCGTAAATCCTTCTGCGAACAAAAATACAATGGATGCAATTGACAGCATGATGATTACGTTAAAAATGGTGCCGTACACCGCAATCTGTTGAACCCGCTCCCATTGATTAGCTCCAATATTTTGACCTGCCATACTATTTACAGCCGTGCCTAGTGCCATCGCAGGAATGGTTATTAAACTATCAATTCGTTGTGAAACACCAAAGCCCGCTACCACAGCGCCATCGAATGAATTGACCACCGATAAAATTGCCGTAACCCCTGCGAAAATTACCATCATTTGTAGCCCGGCAGGAATTCCTAATTTTAAAATTAACCAAACGTCCTCTTTGCTTGGTAAATACGGGATTGAATATGGAACAAGCTGGCGTCGAAATGTATATGCTAATGCCAATAAAAATGAAATTCCTTGCGCTAACACAGTTGCCCATGCAGCTCCGTGAATTCCCCACTTAAAAATAGAAATGAATAATGGGTCTAAAATGGCATTCAACACAACGGCTATAAACACAAATCGCAATGGAGTTTTACTATCCCCCAATGCCCTAAGCACAGTGCCGATAAAGTTATATCCCATGATAAACAAAATACCAATAAAATTTATTTCTAAATAGGCTTTTGCCTCATCCAACATCTCCGCTGGTGTATTCAAAAAGAGTAATAGCGGCTCTGCAAAAAAGTAACCAAACAAACCCACCAAAATAGAAAGAGTAGATAATAAGACTATAAATGCATTTACATATCTTTTTAATCCTGCTTCATCATGCATCCCTTTTTGTTGGGATAGAATCGTCAATGTGGCGTTGTTAATTCCAATAATGAACGCCAATACCGTGACGACAACTGTCGATGAAATCGTAACCGCTCCGAGAGCATTCGCTCCTAGTAAATTCCCAACCCACAAACTATCGATGAATTGATAGGATACTTGAAGCAGATTGGATAACATGATCGGACCTGCAAAGGAAATTAATTGCCTTCGGATTGACCCTTGCGTGAAATCCTGTTGTGTCAAAACATAAACACTCCTTATTTTCCCATTCTTATGCTCTATAGGATATCATACCTTTTTAAAACTGTCTGATTTCCTTTAACCTTTGAAATGAAAAAAGACAAGGAACAACCCCTTGTCTTATCGTAAATTTGATTTTAGAAATTCACCTGTTCGCTTATAAACACCCTTATATTCATCCAGATGTGTAAACTTACCTAGGAAGCCGTGGGTTACGCCTTCATATCTTTTTAATTCAACAGCCACTCCACATTTTTTTAGATTGGCTGCAAATAGCTCACCTTCGTCACGGAATGGATCGTATTCGGCTGTGATCACAAATGCAGAAGGGAGGTTTTCTAAATTTTCTTCTCGAATGGGTGAAACAAGCGGATTATCTGTATCTACCCCACCGACTAAATAAAAGGAGTTATGTTCTGCTAAACTATCACTTTCAACGAAATAGCCCCTGCCGTTTTCAATCAAGGATGGATAACGGAATTCACTGAAATCAAGATCTAATGATGGATAAAATAATACTTGCTTTGTAATTGTAAATTCCTTTTTATCACGTGCAAGATATGAAACAGCCGCAACTAAGTTGCCACCCGAGCTATCGCCAGCAATAGCAAGGTTTTTCCCATCCCATTTCAATTCTTCCTGATGCTCGGTTGCCCATTTCGTAACTTGATAGCAATCTTCTAATCCAGCAGGAAACGGATGCTCAGGCGCAAGGCGATACCCAACAGATATGACTTTATAACCAGATTCCATACAAATCGGTCGCACAACTTCATCATGACTCTCAATACTTCCCGAGAAAAAGGCGCCTCCATGGAAATACATTAAAATTGGTAATGAATCCCATTCACGAGGTGTATATATCCTAACGGAAATGTCTGCTTCGGGAGTTGGTATTGTCCGATCTTCAACTTCATATACTTGGACACGTTTTTCAATTGGCAATATGGGTGCATCAAAAATCTTTCGATGCTCCTCTGGAATGATTTTATGTTTCTCATTAGAAACAGGTATTGAATCTAACACTTTTTTAATCTCTGGATGTACCGGCATCGTATAAGCCTCCTTATTTCTAACATTCTAGATTCTAATCGTGTTGAGAGGCCGCGTTCCAATCAACCTCTCAACCAAATTGGTTTAATAGTAATCTTTCTCTGTTAACACGCTTTCCATTTCTAGTTTCGGGAATACGCGAGATAACTGTTGATAAATCGTTGTAAGCGGCTTTCTTTGAGCCTCATATTTTTGCAATGCTTCCGGAATCGTTTCTGATTCACGAATGGCGACAGCTAATGCACCTGCATCTTGTAGTGCAGCATTTGCACCTTGCCCAATATTGTGAAGCATCGCATGTGCTGCATCCCCAATTAGTGTTACACAATTTGTACTCCAGCGTTCAAGTGGCTCAATATCATATAACGCACGACACGTGAAATCTTCGAGAGTTAGGTTTTCCACAATTTGAATCATTGCTGGACTAAAATTCTTTACCGAATCTAGTATTTGTTGTTTTGTTACAACAGGTTTTGGACTAGAATCTGTTGATGGTGCCGTTATATCAAGGGATACTTGTTTACGAAGCTGTAAAGGCAAGAAATAAACTTGGACATCGCCTTCAATCGCAATCCGAAGGTTATTATCTTTTGAAACCCAACCAAAGGTTTGTTCTTCACTGACTAGTAGACGATAGGCATGATAGCCAGAATAAACAGGCTTACTTTCACCAAAAATTTTATCTCGAACAACCGAACGGATCCCATCTGCACCAATGACTAAGTCTGCTTCAACAGAATGACCATTTTCGAAATGAACTTCAACATGATCCTCATGGTGAATAATCGATGAACAACGATGTCTCAAATGAACCTGTTCAGACGGTAATTGGGCAATTAATGTATCTAAAAGGTCCGCACGATGAACGAATCGTGTATATCGTTCATTTTGATTTTCTGACATCGCTGGCCATCTTTCCTTACTATGTGTTTCACCTGCACCAGTTAAAATTTCCATATAGTCACTATGTGTTGTTACTTTTTCAAGATCCTCATATGCTCCCCATTCTTTGAAATAATTGATTGTTGGTGGGCGTAATCCGATACCGGCACCAACCTCTTTTAGCTCTGGTGCTTGCTCATATACATCGGCACGAATTCCTTCTTTTTGTAAGGCAACTGCAGCCGCTGCACCACCGATACCGCCTCCAATAATGACTACTCGTAATTCAGATTTTGATTTCATATAAATTCCCTCCTATTTCCGAATAATTTTTCCACTAAAAAGTTTTATGCGATAAACGAAAAGACACCGCTATCTTGATGGAAATATAAATTGAGTTACGAGTATCATTACAAATTCATTATGTAAGCGGTTAAATTTTTCGTTTAGTAACAACATCGTTTCTGTTGAGTTTGTAGTAAGTGAAAATGTGCCAATAGATTAATAGAAAATAAAAGCAATGATGTCTATTGGCAACACTTAATTTATAGCCATTTTTTAACGATTCACTGTAAAAGAAAACTTGTAGTCGTCAGCTATATTTACAGCTTTCCTCCAGCCAACAAGTTGATTATTTCGGGTGTATAATTTCGTTTCCATTACTAGAACAGGATCTCCAGTGTCAAACCCTAAGATTTTGGCCGCTTCTTCTTTCGCTGCGGATGCATAAATTTGATGATCACCGCGAGAGATTGAGATACCTAGCTCACTTTCGAGTAATTCGAAAACACTTTCCACTTGTTTGAGTTCCCGAATCGTTGGATTAAAATCTTCTGGAACATCCAAATAGGTTTGTGTCCAAGCAAGAGGTCGCTTGTCTAAAAGGATCAAACGTGAGACTCGTAAAACTTTCTCATCTCCATTTAGACGGAGGATTTCGCATAAATCTTCAGTCGGTACCACTCTGTCAATTCCTAAAATTTTTGAACGAACATCCGCACCTTGCTGACGAAGGTAGCTAACCAAACCTCCTAATTGTAAATTTGGTGGATGAACCGGTAATTCTTGAACAGGAAAAGTTCCTTTAGAACGTTCTCGATAGACATACCCCTCATCTGCAAGCTCTTTTAACGCTTGACGTACTGGAGCCCGACTCACATGAAATCGGCGAACAAGTTCTCCCTCTGTAATAAAAGGACTTCCAACCTCACTATCCTGTAGCTCATCAATTAGGATTTCTTTAATCTGTTTGTATAGTGGAATGGGTGAATTCCGATCAATTACGTTTCTTTTCATTACTTTTCTCATTCTTGTACTCCTAGAATAGTAGTTTCTTCTTGATAGGACTCTGACAGTTTGAGTGGTGCTGCGGTATTTTTTTGAACATATTCAAAAGTTACGTCAGGCGCCAGTTCTTTTACGACAAGTCCCTGCTCCGTCACATCAATGATTGCTAGATTTGTATAAATACGATTCACACAATTGATCGCTGTAAGTGGATACGTACAATCCTCTACAATTTTTGGCTCACCTTTATTTGTCGTATGCTGCATAAAAAGGAAAACTCGCTTACTACCAACGGTTAAGTCCATTGCTCCCCCAACACGACCAAGTGGATCTTTTGGAAGTTTCCAACTTGCGAGATCCCCATATTGGGAAACTTGGAAGGCACCAAGAACAGCTGCATCAAGATGGCCACCACGAATCATGGCAAATGAATCTGCTTGTGAAAAATACGAACCACCTGGCATAAGAGTAATAGGTTCCTTACCTGCATTTACAAGATCCATATCTTCTTCGCCAGGTAAAGGTTTCGGTCCTAATCCAAGAAGCCCATTCTCACTGTGTAAAATGATTTCACGACCTTCTGGAATATAATCCGCTACTAAAGTAGGTAATCCAATCCCCAGGTTTACAAACCAACCATCTTCAAGGTCCAGAGCTACGCGAGCAGCCAGTTCTGGCATCGACCATCCGACTTTTTTATCATTACTCATTCACTAGTACCCTCCCCTCATGTTGCGATTCAACTTGGACTAAGCGATGGACAAAAACACTCGGAGTTACAATTGCTTCCGGATCGATTTCGCCTACTTCTACAATTTCGTTCACTTCAGCGATCGTGATTTTTGCTGCTGTTGCCATTACTGGGTTAAAGTTACGTTGTGTTTTACGGTAAATCAGGTTACCCCAACGGTCTGCTTTGTCACCTTTAATAAAGGCAAAATCGCCTTTTATCGCACGCTCCATTACATACAAACGGCCATCAAAATCCTGTGTTGGTTTACCTTCACCTAGTTCAGTGTTCACTGCTGTTGCAGTGTAGAAGGCTGGGATACCAGCTCCACCTGCACGGATTCGCTCAGCCAAGGTACCCTGTGGAGCGATTTCTAACTCGATTTCTCCTTTTTCAAGGCGTTTAATGAGGTCATCCGCATGTGGACCTACTGGGAAGGAGCATATAATCTTTTTCACTTGATTATTACTGATGAGTGCTGCAACCCCGTCACTAACGGCTCCAATATTATTAGACACAACCGTAAGATTTTTTGCGCCCTGTTCAACAAGTGCTGCGATGAGCTGTGATGGAAGTCCACTTCCACCAAATCCCCCAACAAGCAAGGTTGCTCCATCATGGATATCGGCAACCGCTTGCTTAAAAGTGTCAAACTTTTTCTGGATCATTTAGAATTTCCCCCTTTCTAGTTCTCAGTTAGTTCTTTCTGATAGCCAATCATCGTCACAAAAAACGCACATGGCAGATTTCGTGGGTCACCGGTATACCCAATTTCCTCCGCAATTGACCCGAATGGTCCATATAACCCATCACTATTTGTAGGTTTCTTTTTATTTTCCAATAGATGACGCTTTACGATTTCTGCTAACTTCGCATCCATTTCGAGGCTTTCATGTAGCGCAATGGTAACTGCCTCTCCTTCAAGTTGCGCACTGACAACCTCGCTTTTTTTATTTCTGAACGGATGCCCTAAATACAAACGCTTAGGACGAACCACATGAAGAAGATGCTGTACACTTTTTCGATAAAGCACTGGATTTTCGATAGTAGGAATCCCACTTCGTTCCCCACCGAACATTTGGACTGCATCCGCAGCAAAAGCACAATCAAGTCCATCTAGAACATAGGTAACGGAACCGAGTGAATGCCCTGGTGTTTCAACTACAGTAATCGATACGTTCCCACCTAGAGAAATTTTATCGCCATCAACCACTTCAAGTGTGGGTTCCAAATCTTCGCCAATATCATTCAACATCATCGAGATATGCTTTTCATGCAATTCTTGATCAACATATTTACCTTGAAGCTGTTTGTAATCTGTTATATGTGTAGTACGATTGCGCAGGAGGTCAGCATCCTTTTTCGGAATAACCACTTCTGCCCGCTGGCCTGTCTTTTCCCAAACCGCCCTTGCTCCACCTAGATGATCTACATGTCCATGGGTTAAAAGAATCCACCGGATATCTTCCATCTTCACTCCATGTTCTGCTAACGCTGGTTCAATCGCATGAACAGCCGATGAAGCGACGCCCGTATCAACTAAGGCAGGTTCTGGGGCATCAATATAATAGGCAAAAGCGGCAATGGGACCAAATTTACATTCAATTGGAATAATTTTTACCATTTTCCCACCCCTGAAATCAGTATTTTTATTGATTCGTAATGTCAAAATTTTTAGGGATTACTGGTAAAACAAGTCGTGATGGATGATCTGCATCCCGATAGATTTTATGCATGGTTGCACGTCCACTCGGTAAGTGGTAGCTATCAGGTGGTAATAATTTTGCATCCTCTCCATCAAGTGGTTCGTTACATGCAAGCTCCAATTCCACTCGATGTCCTGGCTTAATTAAAAATGAGAATGGATATAGACGAATCGCATACTCAATAATTTCACCCGGTGGTACAGGAATTGCTCGAGTATGTGGATGCCACGGTTCACCGTATGTTGATTTGTCTTCATCTAATTCGCGATGAGATGCCTTTAAATAACCTGATGTCATTAGGGTACGTTTACCATTTGGGTCAACATCATAAAGCTTCGCAATAAAGTTCGTATCGTCCGTATCAATTTCTGCAAAAAGATATAATGCACCTGTACCAGTCATTTCGACCGCTTCACGGAATTTATCCGTTGACCATTTCAGATTTTGTGATTTTGTTGTTACCGTTAAAGGTGCTTGATAGAAACCATCAGGATGTGCATACTCAGATGTTAATGGTTCGCGTTTCTCACTAATTTTATGACGAGGACGCAAGTAGAAATCTTTATGTTCTATATTTGGTAATGGCCATTGTTTCTCTTTGCGCCATTTATAAGAACCTTCTACTGAGAATTGGACAGTTGGTTCGTCCATGATACCTGTATCAATTCCTTTTAACCAATAATCGTACCATCGGAACATTTCGTCATGACATTCATGGAATGGTCTTTCTAACATTGGTGGAAGTGCTTGAATGTCTAGCTTTTTCACGCCTTGTACACGGTGGAAGCATTCGATTGTTCCCTCCACATTCCAGCCGCGTCCCCATTTTGCTTGGAAGTAAACAGGTATATCTACTTTATGGGCCACATCAATTGCGCTATCTTTTTGCCAGAATGGACCATCCAATGGATTTAATAAATAATCCATCCACAACTCATGTCGGTCTTGGTAATGTAAAAGGTGAACAAAATCCGACCAGTGTGCAATATCTGGATCCTTTAAGCGCTCTTCGGTCATGCGCTGTAGCTCTTCTGGTGAATATACTTTTGAGCTCTTACTCGATACATGATTGAACGCATTTCCACTGTCACCTCCGCGTCCTTCACGAGATGCGCGTGGCATTAACCACATAATTCCACCGTGATAGCAAAGCTCATAGAGATCGAAGTGGCCACCATTGACAAATATGGCCTTTAAGTGTGGTGGCTTTTCGGCTGCACCTAAAATTTGAACAGACGCAAAATAGGAAATACCAATCATCCCAACATTGCCATCACACCAATCTTGCTCGGCCATCCATTCTACAATGTCATATATATCTTTTCCGTCACCATGACCACCAGAATTGTAGTTCCCACACATTTCACCTTCAGAGTGACCAGTACCACGAACGTCAGCGATAATATGTGCATAACCATTTTCAACAACAACTCGGATATCTCCTGCCTCGATTGCGCCATTCCATAGATGACTTGGACGTGCTTGAGGAGGTAATGTCAACGCTTGTGCCTGAAGTTCTTTTCCATATGGGCTAAGAGCAAGTAACGCAGGTACTTTTTCTACACCATCCGGAAGGTAAATATCCGCTGCAATATGTACACCATCACGCATGGGAATACGTACATTCTTATTAATTATCATGTTCATTCTCTCCCCTTACGTTTTTTTAGTAATATAAATTTTTACTAGATTGTTAGGTTTTTAAACAGGAGTAAAACATGGAACAAATGGTCCTGGATGAGCGTCGTCTCCACTTTGTTTGAACACAACTTTTACCCGTTGATTAATCTGAAGTGAATCTAAGTCGCAATCCACAAAATTGGTCATAACTCTTGGACCTTCATCCAGTTCAACGAAGCCGATAGCATACGGAACACCTCTGCGCATGACACTGTATGTATAAATGGTTCCAGTCCCTTTCGCTTCTTTCCAGGTTGTTTTTTCACTTTGACAATAAGGACATACTAAACGTGGATAAAAATGATATTCCTTGCATTCGTCACAAAGTTTAATTAAGAGTTTTCCTTCTGAAGTGGCATCCCAAAATTCGTTAAGTTCCGGTTGAATCTCAGGAATCGCCATTGTTCTAGATTGATACATCGTCGCCATCATCTACACCCTCTCTAAGATAAGTGTTGCACTACCGTGACGACTTGCAAGTCCGCCACCAGTGCCATGAACTAATGCAATATCACAATTTCCCACCTGAACTTTTGGATGTGCTTCACTTCGTAGCTGACGTACAGCCTCTAACACTTTCACGATTCCGCCTCTACCCGCTGGATGATTGTTATTCAATCCGCCTCCGTCGGTATTAATCGGAAGCTTGCCGACTCCTGAAATTAGGTTTCCATCAGCAACAAACTTACCACCTTCGCCTTTTTTACAGAAACCTAAATCCTCAAGCTGCATCAACACCGTAATGGTAAAGCTGTCATAAATGGATGCATACTTGATATCTCCAGGTGTAATACCTGCCTCCTCGAACGCTTTTGGTCCAGACCATACTGCGCCAGAATAGGTAAGATCTACTTTGCCTCCATTTAACCCTTTAGGTGACTCACCACTGCCCATTACGCGAATAAGAGGACGTTTTAAACTTTTCGCAATTTCGGGCTTCACGACAACTAAAGCACCACCACCATCACTAACAACACAGCAGTCTAATCGGTGTAAGGGATCGGCAATCATCGGTGATTCGAGAACATCCGCAACAGATACGACATCTCGAAGCATTGCATTTGGATTATATTGGGCATGATGTGACGCAGCGACCTTAACCCATGCTAACTGTTCACTCGTCGTTCCGTATTCATACATGTGTCGCATCGCCGCCATTGCGTATTCGTTCACGGCTGTTGGTCCATAAGGGAGTTCAAACGGCGCATCTGGAACATTTGCACCGACCACTTTTTGCTTCACACCACTTCTGCCTTCTGAACGTGGACGCCCTGCCATCGTAATCAATGCAACATTGCATTTACCTGCAGCGATGGCCTCGGCAGCATGGGAAACATGAGCAATATAGGATGACCCGCCTATTTCTGTAGAATCTATATGGCGTACATTAAGTCCTAAATATTCAGCCATAGACAAGGCGCCACCAGGGGCGTCCCCCGCACAAAAGTAGCCATCCACATCTGCAAATGAAAGTCCTGCATCCTCTAATGCTCCTTTTGCACATTCAGCGTGTAAAGCTGCAACAGATTTATCAGGTGCCTTGCGTGTCGGATGCTCGAATGCCCCGACAATATAGGCCATGCCTTTAATACTCATTTTCAGTAACCTCCGCTAATCTAGTAAAAACCATTTATGGATTACATTCATTTGTAGAAAAAACTGTTGCTGAAACTATTAAAAACTTTCTTTTCTTGATTAACGAGGATCTTGCATCGTTAAAATTTTTGCAGGATTATGGACTAGAAGCTGTTCAAATACTTCTTCACCTACACCCGCTTTACGAAGGTCCGGTAAAAATTCTTCAAACAGATAGTTGACTGAATGTCCTTTCAATCCTGGCCATCCAAGAGCACAGCAGTTTGCATCAGCTGAAATGAGAGCCCTACCTACAAAACCTTTTCCTAGGAAACGAAGGAAATGTTCAACACGTTCTTTTCGAGGACGTGACCAATAGGGGGCACCTTCCATCTCACTGTCATAGCCGATTGTATCGAAGCCAACCCAGCCACCAAGCTCTGCAATCAAACTATCGCGGTCTTCATCAAGGTAACCGCCATCATCTGCATGCCCCATTAGGACGCGATCAAGAGGTAAGCCTTCTTCATTAAAAATGGCGATTGCGGTTTCAGCATCTACGCATAAATGTGTAATAATCGGAACACCCGTTTTTAATGCTGCTCGAGCTGCTGCACGATAAATTCGTTTATCAAGTTCGCTTAATTTACCGCCTCGGCTTACACCTACTTTGATAGCGCCTGCCTTTGCGCTCGTACCATCAATACCAACTGTTACTTCATGAATGAACAAATCCGTTAGATACTCGATGGATTTGTTACGAAAATATGGTAAAGCGGAGTCCCCCGCTACAAAGCCGGTAACTGCAACAATATGTACGCCCGTTTTTCGTGAAAGGACTTGGAAATATTCAAGGTCACGCCCATTCCCAATCCCTGTGCAGTCGACAAATGTTTTACCACCATGTTCACGAAAGCGACGTAGCTTCTGAACAGTCACTTCAAATGCTTCCTCAGGCGCTTTCCACCATTGAGTATCTAAGTCACAGCCTGGTAGACCAAATCCAATATGCTCATGCATGGCGACGATCCCTAAATCTTCTGTCGGGATTGTACCTAAAACTGTATTAACCTTCCCCATTAACTGATTCACTCCTCACCCTTAGTTTTGCTTTGTTTGGACAATTGCTTCTTTTTCTGTATTCACTGGAGCGTGGACCGTAAGTACACGTTGTGGATTTTCTTCTAACAAAGTGCGAATTTGTTCTTTTGTCGCACCTGCTTTTTGCAAGATTGGTAGAAATGTAAATAATAAGTATTCATATGAATGATCTTTCGCCAGATGGCCCTTGGCAACTCCAACCGCATTCGTTGAAATAAGGACACGGTCTCCATAACCTTCTTCGAACAATTCTAGGATTAACTCCGCCCGTCTTGTATCGTTAATAAACCCTTCTTCCGAGGACCAACCAACATGGTCTAACGCAACGTAAGCTCCACGGCTGGCAACAGCGAATGCTTCTCTCTGTTCAACCGCATCTAGACGGTCAAGTCCTCCGATAATGACACGGCTGGAAGAAACTCCTTCATCTAATAGAATTTCTAATTCCTTTACAGCATCTGCACCATATTGCACGGATACGGGAACTCCTGTTACAAGAGCTGTTTGTGCTGAGCCGCGGAATAGATTCGTTTCTTTTTCCGTAATCCCAGTTTGACTAGCGATGGAAGTCACTAAGCCAGCCGAACTTGAACGTTCAACACGTGGCACAACAATCCCTTCTGTCACTTCTTTTGTAAACAAACCAGAAAATTGTTCAGCAGACCAAGGAGTTGGTGGATTCTTTTGTGGTGTAACAAAGTATCCACTTAACATTGGTTCAGGACCTAAGCCTGTTGAAGCAATAATATGTACCCCAGTTGATTTAGAAAGAGTTTCATAGAGCTTTATATCACGACCGTGGAACATGCCACTTCGATCAACGATGGTTTTACCACCTAGTCGGCGAAACTCGATTAGTTTACTTTTTATCGTTTCAAAAATTTCACTTTTGTCCATTTTAATTTCTGGCGCGAATTCTGCACCTGGTACCACTGAAAGAAGTGATTCATGGATGAGTACAACACCTAATTCATCAGCTGGTACCAATCCAAGAACAGTACGAACAACGCCTGACTTATTTTCTTTATGTGCCATAATGAGCCTCCCACCATTTAAATTGTTCTTCAAAAAAATTGAAAACAATGATTATTTACCGTAAATCTACCAACACAACCAACCCTTAAAGGATAGGAGAGTCTACCCACAAAATAAGCGGAAACTCCTATTTGTAATCGCTTTCTATAAAATAAATGCCCCGCCTTCTGCCAACTCTCATGTTGATATTTAAACATTATAATATTGTTATACCAAAGTCAAACTAATTTTTTAATAATTCCCAATAAAAAGAATACTAGAATTATATCGTTATTATTTGGATATATTTTTATCAACTCTCCCTTTCTCACGCAAAAAGGTAGTTTTTTCAAGAACCATGCACTCTCGAAAGACAATTAAGGAAATTTAATAGATTAAAACACTTTTAAATAAATCACATTTACATTATTTAATAAAAAGCAAAATATTTTTTTGAAATGTTCTTTTGCCTTAGCCTTTTGGATAAAAGTTGACCCATTTCAGTTATACAACGGAACTTTTGTCGAAAATTTAATCGCTTATTTTAAAAAATAAGTTTCATATTATTCAGATTCTTTGGTATATTAGTCCTAACAACCAAACCTTAAAGTGTAAACGACTTCAAAGAAACTTAATAGATGCCCTTAAAATAACTTTTAAGGGAGTTGATAACACATCAAATAACCTATTTTTTGTTCCTTGTCTCTTCGGTTTTAAGAACATAAAAAAAGGATGTGTTATTCAAAATGGAAAAAAGAAAGTTTTGGAGTTACGAGAATCAATTAACGGTTATCTTCTTCTTTGCAATTGGGTTTGTATTTTTTGATAGACTCGCGATTAACTATTTATACCCATTTATGCAAGGAGACTTTGCAATTTCGAATACAGAAATTGGGATCGCAAGTGGAGCACTCGCATTAACATGGTCGGTTGCGAGTCCTCTTGGAGGATATTTATCTGACAAAGTCAAAAATCAAAAGCTCCTATTAGCAGTTATCGTTCTTTTATTTTCAACAGTTTCTTTATTACATGGTTTTATTGCAACAGTCGGGATGCTGTTCTTTTTACGTTTGATGATGGGGATTGCAGAAGGACCAATCATTCCAATTGCACAGTCAGTTATGGCGATTGAATCTTCGGAAAAACGTCGAGGATTTAACACGGGGATCACAATGAACACGAGTAATGCCATTCTAGGAGGTTTGTTAGCACCGATCATCGTTGTTGCATTGGCGGAACGCTTTGACTGGCATATGGCATTTTATTTAACGATTATCCCTGGGATTGTGTTAGCCATCTTCATCCTTAAGACAATGAAAAACAAACCAGATTATCAGAACACAGCGACGCAAGCGCAGGAAAAAGTTAGTTTTAAACAAGTACTTAAAACACGTAATATTTGGATTGGCGTTATTCTATTCAGTTTATACATGACATCCTTAATGGCATTTCAAATTTACACACCGTCCTTCTTGGTTGGATTTAGAGGATTTACGCCAAGTACAATGAGTATCATAATGGCTTCATTTGGTCTTGGTTACGCAATTTTCGGTATGGTCATTCCTGCTCTTTCTGACCGTTTTGGACGTAAACCAGTGATTGCATTATTCTCTTTGCTCATCATTGCGATGCCACTTTTAATCGCAAATTTAACGGCTTTACCAGCACTTATGCTTGTCGTTTTCTTTTTACCAGCAGGCTTCAGCTTGGGTTCAATTTTCATGTCTACCATTCCTGCTGAGTCTGTTTCATTTAAACTAGCAGGTGCTGCGATTGGGATTGTTACAGGATTAGGAGAATTTTTTGGCGGGTTCTTAAGTCCAATTATTACAGGTATAGCAGCGGACAAATTAGGTCTTCAGGCACCGTTATTCATTAGTGCCGGTGCAGGATTATGTATATTATTAGTTTCATTCTTACTTATTGAATCCGCTCCATCTAAGGTAAAAGTAAAACCAGCACAAGACGTGAATAAACAGATTCATGCATGATTTTTACGTTAATCACGTTGAAAAAATAACAAACTATTAAAAACTAAAAACCCCCTAAGTTGGATGTTTAGTCCAACTTAAGGGGGTCACTTCAACACTGTGAGGATTTTTGTTTTTTGGTACGATGTACCTACCGGGTGACTTTGCCTGCTTTTCTCTCAAACATATCTTTTCATCTCAATCGCACGACCAGGGCGACATGGTGTAAGATCCAGTTCAATCTCTTCATCCTGAATCATCGAAGCTGCCAAACGACCAACATACGGACCCATAGTAAGCCCGGATGCCCCTAATCCAGTAGCAAGTAAAACTCCTTCGAGAGTATCTACTGTTCCTAGTATTGGTAAAATATCTGGTCCCATTGGTCGAAATCCGATTCGAACCTCTTCCAAAGTTCCATCTTCTAGACCAGGCGCAACTTCCAGAGCTTCGGTAAGTACCTCATTCACCCCACCGGCAGTCAATCGATAATCAAAACCTGATTCTGTTTCTCTTGTCGCCCCTGCTACGATCTTACCAGCGTCAAATGGGACAATATAATGAGTGGACTGTGGTATAATAATTGGCCAATCAGAAGTATCCTTTCCAAGTAATTTTATGTGCCCAATCTGACCACGTTGTGGTTTAACGTTTAAATGGATACCAAATGGCTCCAATAATTTCGGAGCCCATGCACCTGTAGTAATAAGGACTCGATCTGCAAAAATCGTTTTATTATCTACGGTAACACCTATGACCTTCCTGTTCTCATGGACTAGTTCTGCTTCACCTTCGACAAACTCAGCACCGTTACGTTGCGCAGCACGTTTTAGAGCATCTCGTAGTAAAGCTCCATCGACTCGTGCCCCTCCTGAAACATATAAGCCTTCCAAGTCTTTATTAAGTGGTGGAAAGAACTCTCGAGCCTGTTCTCCATTGAGACGAAGAATATCACCTATTTCAGGTGCATCAACCCGTTTGTTTTTCACTCTCTCTTCAATTTCATCCAACTTAATAGGGTCCGAGGATACACATAATGCCCCTACTTTTTTATAGCCAACTTCATCTTCGCCTTCTTCTTGCAAGGTAGAGATTAACGTTTGGTAGAAACCAAAACTGTTCTTAGCAAGGCTATACCAAGTTTCGTTTTCTATCTCTTTCAACCAGGGACAGACAATCCCCGCTCCTGCAGAAGTTGCCTTACCTTCTTGTTTTTTGTCAATCATGATGACATCTAGATTATTTTTGGCCAAGTGATAGGCGGCACTTGCACCTACAATTCCCGTTCCTATTACAATAATTTTCATTTACTCACTCCCTCTACATAATTACTACCACATTTCTATACCACTCTATCAAAAACCTATTCTCTATTTACTTGCATAACGGATTTCTTAAATACAGATACTAATCGTTCCATACCTAGACTAATTTGTTCTGGGCTTGAATGGGTAAAATTAAGGCGTAACGTATTTTGCTGCGGATTTTCAACATAGAATGGACTTCCTGGTACATATGCGACACCATGTTCTAGTACCTCTGATAATAAGTCTAGTGTGTTTATACTCTCATGGACTTTAACCCAGATAAACATTCCGCCTTTTGGTTCAACCCAATTTACAAAATTAGCATCTAATGTTTTTAAATAGTCTTGCATCGTGTTCATATGATGATTGTAATTTTTTCTCAACATACGGATATGTGCGTCTAGGTCCATATCTTTCATTAAGTAATACAGTGCTTGTTGGTTAAGTGGGCTAGACATAAGATCTGCTGCCTCTTTAATTTGCGATAAATATTTTAGGACATCTTCAGGTCCTGTCACCCAACCTATACGCAAAGAAGGAACCACTGTCTTTGAAAAAGTGCCTGTATATACAACATGTGATTTCTGATCATCCATGGCTGCAATAGGGATAAACTGATCATCCTCATTGAATTGAATATCTCCATACGGATCATCTTCTAAAATGAGCGTATTATATTTATAAGCGAGTTCCAATAATGCTTTACGGCGTTCTTTACTCCACACTCTACCCTCTGGATTTGAAAATGTTGGGACAACATAGATAAATTTCGGTTGGTATTGAATTACTTTCGATTCCAACTCATCAAGATACATTCCATCTTCATCACCATTTACTCCAACTACATTCGCTTCATACGATTCAAATGATTGTACAGCCGCAAAAAACGTGGGATTTTCAGTGAGGACGACATCACCTGGCGATATCATAATACGGCTGAATAAATCAATCGCTTGTTGAGCTCCAGTTGTTAATAGGATATTTTCTGGATTTGTTTGTATTCCTTTATTTAATACACGCTGACTTATAAGCTCTCTTAAAGGCATAAACCCCGGAGTCATTCCATATTGCAAACTTCTGTTCCCAGATTCAAAAACTTTATCAAATGCTTTTTTGATAGCTGCTGAAGGAAAATAAGGTTCATATGGATTTCCTCCAGCAAACGAAATGACCTCACTTCCTTTTTTTTGAATTAGACCGGCTATTTCACGAATAGGAGAAGACTTAAACATCTTCGTTCGTTCCGCAAAGCGATTGCTCATATAGATGAGCCTCCCTTCAATATCAATTTTTGTCCAAATGGTAATGCTATATATTTATAGCCTTTAAAAAGTAGCAAAACTCTTACCATTCAAATAATACGCAGATTCCAAAAATGAACTAAACGCAACCTCTACCTCGGGAATTCCAAGTACTTGAATATGTGTGGTGACAATAGCAGCAAATTGATTTCTAATTTCCTCCCCACGTTCAAACCACTTTACTTCAATAAATGGATATCCTGGTACTTCAATGCCATCAGATACATAGGTAGAATGGAGAACTTCTAGAGTAAAATTGTCCGTTCCACAAACACATAAATCCGCCAATTCTTGTACAAGTGTGGTACTAATCTTTTTAACTTGTACAACTGAAACCCCTCTAATCAATAAATGTGGCATTTATATCCCTCCTCTTACATTTTCAAACTTTCCCTATGGAAGGGGGATGTATAACGTAAAATACTAGTCTTTCGAACCAAATACTTTTCCTATCCCTAGTACCCTTTCGATAACAATCATTAAAACGAAAGTCAAAAAAATCACGATACTAGATACGGAAGTAATAACTGGGTCGTACTGGTATTGCATGTAAGTGAAAATACGTACTGGCAATGTAACGACATCCGTACTAACGATAAAAAGTGCAACAGTTAAGTCATCAAACGAAGTAATGAAGGCAAAAATGGCTCCGGCAATTACACCTGATTTAATAATTGGAAGCGTTATTTGAAAAAACACCCTCATGCTTCCCGCCCCCAGATTCATCGCTGCTTGCTCGACAGTCCGATCAAAACCTACTAAACTGGCAACCACCAAGCGCATAACAAACGGGATGGTTAAGATAATATGACCAATTACTAAAGCCATTGGGCTCGCTGCCAAACCAATCCAAGAATAAAACTGTAACAATGCTACGCCAAAGACGACAGATGGGATCAAAAGAGGTGAGCCCACTAGCTGCATTATTGCTGTTTTCCCTCTAAATTGATATCTAACAACAGCAATTGACGCCATTGTTCCAATCACTGTGGCAACAAGGGCAGTACCAAAAGCAACCCATACACTGAGCATGAACGACTGAATAAACTCCGGATGATTTACTAATTCGGTATACCACCTTAATGTGAAGCCTTTAGGTGGAAACACGATATACTCAGTAGTTGTAAACGATGATAATATAACAACAACGATAGGAGCGGCCAAAAAGATATAAACGATCAAACAAACGAAATTTAAGCCGATTTTAGGCAACAATTTCCTCATTGAATGGCCACTCCCTTCTTTGAATTCATTAACAATTTGCTATAAATGATGATTGTAATAGTAGCGATTAAAATAAGTAAGAACCCAATCGCAGATCCGTAAGGCCAATTTAACATGACGGCGACCTGTTCATATGTAAGATACGACATCACCTTTACCTGTGGACCCCCAAGAATCGATGGAGTAACGAACGAACTTACACCTAAGCTAAATACCATAACGGAACCAGCAAAGATACCAGGCAATGTTAACGGTAAGACAATGGAGAAGAATGTTCGTAACGGACTAGCACCTAGATTCTGTGAAGCTCGAATAACAGATGGATCAATTCTTTCCAAAGACCCCATAATACTTAAAACCATATAAGGAAATAGAACGTGTACCATTCCGATAATCACACTAAACTCTGTATATAACAAAGTTAAAGGTCTATCAATTAACCCAAAATGTTGTAATGTATTGTTAATCACACCATTGTTGTTTAACAGAATAACCCAGCCATAACAGCGTATAACCATACTAATTAACAGTGGCGACAAAACTAGCAAGGTTAAATAATTTTTGATTCTACCTTTTGCTTTTGAAATTTGATAGGCAACTGGAAACGATATAACAATGGCCACTAAGGTGGTCAAGAGAGCTATTTTTATTGTCCGCCAAATCACCACAAGATACGATTTTTCAGAAAGAAACTTAATATAGTTTTGAAGAGTCCAGTCATTTCCTATCCCACTTGAAGCATCAAATGTCTTAAAACTCGTGATGAAAAGGAAGAACAGCGGAAGCAAAAAGAAGAATAGAAAGATACCTAGGGTTGGAAGCAATAAGAGCATATAATCAAGCTTTTTCTTAGTTAAATTCTTTTTCTTCTGCTTGATTAGCAATTCCTGTTCTTGATATGTGGTTTCAGCTTGCATGTAAGTTGTCACCTCACCTTTTGGTTGCTAATAAATCCTCTTGGTTCCATTTAATGAACACATTTTTTCCTTCTTGGACCTGATCGGGATTTAAAGTCATATTCGAAATATCAGCAATAATATGTTGGTCCTTGTTTTGTAAAATGTAGCGCGTTTTTGCCCCTAGAAACATTTTTCTTTCCACTTTTACTTCAAGGCCTTCGTTCGTCTCTGAGGAGATTTCGATTTTTTCAGGCCGAATATAAAAATCAATCACATCATCCCAAAAATCGCCAGTTAGAACCTGTTCATATCCATAAAAAGATACTACATTTTCCTTATTACTAATGGTCTTTACAACCTGGCCTTGAATATGGTTGACTTCCCCAATAAACCTGGAAACAAAGTCAGTCTGAGGATTGTTATAGATAGAGACAGGCGTATCAAGCTGTTCAATTTTTCCTTCATACATAACGGCGATCCGATCTGAAATGGCAAGTGCCTCCTCCTGGTCATGGGTAACAAAAATAGTCGTAATTCCAACCTTTTTTTGGATTTCCACTATTTCTTCACGCATTTCTTGACGCAGCTTCGCATCCAAGTTACTTAACGGTTCATCAAGCAATAACACTTTCGGTTTAATTACAAGTGCCCTCGCCAAGGAAACACGCTGCTGCTGCCCACCAGAAAGTTCCTTCGGATACCTTTTTTCATAGCCCGTAAGCCTAACCATCTCCAGTACTTCAGCTACACGAGTGTTAATCTCACTTTTACTAACCTTTCGGAGCTTTAAACCATATGCGACATTGTCAAACACAGTCATGTGGGGAAAGAGAGCATAGTTTTGAAAAACCATGCCCATTTCTCTTTTACTCGGGGGAAGCAGGTGGACAGGCTTCCCGTCCACCACGATTTTCCCTCCGTCTACTTCAAGGAACCCGGCAATCATGTTTAAGGTAGTTGTTTTTCCACAACCTGAAGGCCCTAGAAAAGAAACAAGCTCCCCCTGTTTTATTTCTAGGTTCATCTTTTTCACGACTTCTGTTTTATTAAAGGTTTTTACTACATTTTCAAGGCATAAATAGCTCATTTTTTTCACCTCTTTTAGTGGGCTACTTCAATTTCTTTATTAGCTCGCTCAGTCCACTCAGCTCTTTTTTCATTGACATATTCCCAATCTACTTTTACAAGCTTCGCAATTTGATCTTCCCCATAAATCACTTTTTTAGCTATATCCCCGTCAAGTTTCGTGTTTTTATTGACTGGCCCTGAAAATACTCCATGTGCAAATTCCACCTGTGCTTCTTCGCTTAAAGCAAAATTAACAAATTTTTGTGCAAGCTCTGCATGCGGTGCGTCTTTTACCACACTAATGGTTGAAATTAAAGCAGGCGCGCCTTCCTCAGGAATCACGAACTCGATTGGGAATCCGCTGTCTTGTAAAATGTGAACCCGGGCATCACTCCAAGAAGATGCAACAGTTTGGCCCTGTAAGAAGAAGTTAGATAAATCAGCCGTTTTATCAAAAGTCACCGCATTTTTTGCAATTTCCTTCATTTTTTCAAATCCTGGTTCAATATCATCAGTACTTCCACCGTTTGAAGTGGCAGCCATGATGAGCATATGCAGTCCAAACGTAGTGGCTATGGATGGTAAAACAATCTTATCCTTAAATTTAGGATCTGCTAGGTCATTCCATGATTTAATCGGCTCCCATCCATTTTGTTCAAAGACCTCTTTGTTGTAAGCCAAGCCCGTTGATACAATCCCAGTACCAACACCGATATTGTCCTTATCCTTGGCGATATCGTATACGTCCTTCAGGTTGGTGACAATGCTCTCATCTAATGGGGCAAGCAATCCAAAAGCTTTTGCCTGCGCCTGCGGTCCATCATCCAAAACAGCGACATCTATTTGCGGGTTATCCTTTTGTGCCTGAAGCTTTGACACGGTATCAACAGAGCTTCCCGTAATATACGTTACTTTCACTCCGTACTCCTTTTCGAACTTTGGAATCACTGTTTCTTTCAGCTTTTTTTCATAGCTTCCACCGTATGCTGCCAATACTAATGTTTTCTCGCCTTCTTCTCCTGATTTTTCAGTTGTAGAAGAATTCCCCGTCTCGTTGCCACTGCAAGCAGCCATGAAACCAAGAACAAGACAAATTAATAGGATTAAAGACAAACTTCTTTTTTTCAAAATTATTCCTCCCTTATAAAATATTTTTTTAATATGGACGAAACGAATACTACACCCTCCATTCCTCGTTCAATTATTAGGTTTTTTTATACGGAAATAATATTTGAATTTTCAGATAATGGAATTTAAAAATATAACATTATAATCTTTTAACCTATAATGTTATAACGTTATATTCTTATTATCATCTGAAAGCGCTTACCGGAATTGATTAAAAAATAACCTCTGCATAATAGGTAACTTTGTCAGGACGTATGTAAAACTTTGAGTACTCTATTACTTTTCCCTGCTTGGTGTAAGTAAACCTCTCCCACTCAAACACAGGCGTTCCTGGTTCAATTTGAAGTCTTTCTGCCATTTCACCAATAGCAATATATGGCTTAACAACCGACCGTGCCCTTCCTAATGGAATATGGTATTTATTTTTTAATATGCTGTAAATCAACTCATTATTAATATCGTTGGCTGTCAAATCAGGGCATTTATCAAAAGGCAGATATGTATATTCCATAGCCATTGGTATGTCATTTTCAATTTTCAAACGCTTGATTTTAATGAGCTTTTCATTCGTTTTTATTTCAAATTTACTTGCTACTTCGTCATCCCCATTTTCAATTAAAAAACTAATTAATTCATGTGGATGCTCCCCCTCTACACCAGTTAATGACATCAATTTATTAATATCTTTTTCATTGGTGTTTCCTGCTACAAAAGTCCCCTTTCCGCTTCTTCGGTAAAGGTATCCTTTGTTCACTAACTCAAGAACAGCACGTTTAACAGTAATTGTACTAACACCGAAGTGGTCAGCTAATTCCTGTTCAGTAGGCAGCTGATAGCCATATTCCCACTGTTTAGAAGTAATTTTTTCTTCCAATACCTCTTCTACTTGACGATATAGAGGTACATGATTATTTTTATCAATCCTCATAGCATCTCACCTAATTTATAATATTATAACTTTATACTGTAAATACTATTACAAGATTTTCAATATTATTACTATTTCCACTATTAATACATAATTTACTTTGTTTGTAACATGTTGTCAACATCATTTTTGTAAATTTACTGAATTTTTTTAAAAAAGAATAGAGTAGTAACACAACTCTATTCCTTTTTATATTTTTGGTTTCGCTAAACACATATCAAGTAACAGGTACTTTAACAAAACGGTCATAACGCAAAGGATCTACTGGAATGATTGTATCTTCTTTTTCCAAAATTAACTCCTCTATCAACTTTCCGGTGACAGTTGCTAAACTGATCCCATCCCCTTCATGTCCCGCAGCAATAAAAAATCCAGGTACTTTCTCAACAGCTGAGATAATTGGTAAATGGTCTTCTGTCCAAGGTCTAAAACCCGTATATGTTCGAATCATTTTAAAATCATTTATTTTCGGGAAAAATCGGAGTGCTCTTTTGGCCATGGTTTCCACAACATTAATATCAACACTACCATCATACCCCACAAATTGACGACTACTACCCAATAAGAAGTTTTGACTTTCTGTAGGTTCTAACACTAATGCGACTCCATGCTCCTTTGTTTGTGGGTCGACTTGGCGTTCACGACCAAATTTATTCATTAAATAGCCAAACTCCATCACATTTCGCATCATAATTGGTTGCTGCCTTGCTCCTACTAGAATATGTCCTTTTCTTGGAATAATTGGTATCTCAATATCTAGCATTTTACCGATAAAAGGAGCCCATACACCAGCAGCATTCACTACTTTTTTTGCAATAATTGTTCCGTTAGTTGTTTCGATTTTAAAATCTTCTTGTTTTGAAATAGCCGTAACTTCCGAATGTGTACGAGTTTTTAGTCCATATTGCTTTGCTTTATCAATTAAGGAATAGCAAAATAAATATGGATTAATGAGTGAATCGGTTTCGCACTCCAATCCTCCTGGAATATCATCAGCAAAAAAAGGGGATTCCTGACGTATATCAGACGAATCTAAAACATTAAACTTCAATCCCGCTTTTCGTTGCGTTTCTACCCATTTCTTCGCAGCTTCCATTTCTTCTTCATTATCACAAACGAGAATACTTCCAAGTGCACGGAATTCAAATGCTATATCAAGTTCCTTATGTAGATCGACAATTAGCTCCTGACTCACCCATGACATTTGGCTATCAAAACCCGGATCCTTATCAACGATTGTGACATTTCCATCACACCTGGAAGATGTGCCACTCACGAGATCCCCTTTTTCGATTAAGGTACAATCTATTCCAGCTTTTGAAACATAATACGCAATCGCGCAACCAACAATTCCGCCTCCGATTATGGCTACCTCTGTACGATTACTCATATCTCGGACCTCCCCCTGTAGTTATTCCCCCAAGAAAAACATCTTGGACAAAGTTCACATTACCTGATCATAGGCTTGAAAAGCTCTTTCTATTTTAGCTCGTCCCTCATTGATTCCGGGATGGAATTGAATAGCTGCGTCTCTCCTGGTCGCTTTCACCTTTTCCATTGCTTGAACCACTTTATCGCTTATATCAGCAACGTCCTTCAATTGTCGCTTAGCGATAGAAAGTCCCGCGAGTGTTCCTTGTGCACCAGCTACTTTTGCACCTTCGATTCCTGTAATGTTTCCAGCGACAAATAAACCTTCAATCGGAGTTTTCATTTGTTCATTGTGAACAGGAACATGTCCACCAAGTTCTTCAATATATTGGAATGGACAACCGATAACAGAAGCAAGTTCTGCAAGTGGATAGAGTCCACCAGCTATACAAACAAAATCAACATCAATGATTTCTTCACTGCCTTGTATGCGATCCCCATCGGGATTAAGATTGCATAGTGTTACAGATTCCACTTGGTCGGTACCGTTTATTTGTACGATTGCTTTACGTATATGAATAGGCATCCCCCACATCTCCATACCATTTCTCGGATAAAATTTCACAGCTAAATCACGTACCCAAGTGGCTTTTGCAAATATACTTCCAAAACGCAGAAAGGCAGACGGAGCAAGATGTGCTACACGGATTAATCCATCCATTACCTGCTTTGGAATCCCTGCTTGCTTCGTTACCGAATTTACAGCGGGTAATACCATGCTATGGAGCTCAATTCCTGCTAATTGAAGTTCTCGTGCGATAGCTACTGACAAAACATTAATCCCCGCGATAATCCCTTTTTTCCCTACACGAACCCGCTGTACATTTGTCATGACTTGCGCTGCACCGATTGACATGACCCCAGGTAGAGTCCACCCTGGAATTGGAGCAGGGGTTTCTGCAGCACCAGTGGCAAGTAGAAGGTTTGCTGCATTAAATCTACCTTTGTTTGTATGGACACAAAAGCCAGTACTAATTTTTTCAATATGGTGAACTGAAATGTTACATCTTATATCAGTTTCTAATTCAGTTGCCCTTTGTAACAATTTTTTTGCCTCTTCCAATCCATTCCACCATTCTCCATTGGAGTCTTGATAAAGTTGGCCAAGTAATCTGCCACCTGGTTTAGGGTACTCATCAATGATCAGGACGTGCAAATCCCATTCGCGGCAAGCGATAGCTGCTGACAAGCCTGCCGGACCCGCACCAATGACAATAGCATCATACATGTGTACTTTCCTCCTTATGACTTTTGCATTTTGTAGTGAATTCTGCATATGTACGAGGCAAATCATCTGCACTTGTTGTTTTCGAAAATGGGAGCGGCTGTATTTTTCCGCTTTCAATAATCATATCTTCCTTTAGCTCCGTCAAACAGGCACGCACACCTGACGTTTCATTGACAGTCAAACGACATTCAAAACAATGGCCAATATTACAATAAATCCCACGTGGTGCTCCACTTTGTTCATGCACACGTAAAAGACGAATACCATTCGCAAGAAGTGCCGAAGCGATTGTATCTCCTTCATATCCTTGGAGAACTTTTTGATCATATGTAAAAGTGATTGTTTTTTTGTTTTCTAAATCACCTAAAACGGGATGCTTTATGATACGGTTTTGATTCATGATTGACCTCCTAATGCTGAAAGAGATACTGGTCGGACGGGTGGTTTAATATTTAATGGAATTTCATTACCAGGCTTTTCCCCTTTTATCTCATGTAAAACGGCATCAACTGCAGTCCGGCATACGCGTCCGCCACAATACCCCATTCCCGCTCTCGTGCGCAATTTCACTTCACGTGCAGAGCATTCATACTTCATAACTGTATTATTGATATCTTCTAAAGTCACTTCTTCACATCTGCAAATAATCAGGTTATTCATTGGCTTGAAATCCTCCTTTTCCCAAGTAGTGGTATGGTTGAAAATCATCTAGGGTTTGTCATCCAAGACCATAATCCCCCATTAAAATAATCCGTAAAACAAGAATAAGCAGAAGAAAAGCAAGCGCTTTCTTCCACTCTATCATACTATGATTTAATAAAAATTAAACCCCTATATTCGTTTTATGATCTTTATTGTCTCCCGATAAAGTTAGGGATTTAATTGGTTCTCCATTTCTCCCCACATAAGTTCTTCCCCAGCCAGTTATTACAGAAAAAATCATAACAGCTAACAATGCCCAACAATATATAATCCAAATCCCTAGTTGTCCGGTCGATAGGACTGGAACTATTTCACCATATACACTGTTGGCTTCAGCCGTTAATGAGACTACTAAAAACAGCGCGGGTGACCAAGGCAAGGCAAAGCACAACGTATTTGCAAAAGCATCTAGTATATTGGCAACTCGATATTTATGGATTTTGTATTTTTCTCCAATCGGCCTTGCATACGATATTCCGATTGCAAGTATTGGCGGAGCATTAAGCCCCATCACAGAAGTCAAACCTAATGTAAGTCCAGCAATAGATGCCTCCGCCCCCCTAACAGTGGATATAAACCTTTCAGCAATGCCCATTAATGCTTTATCACCATTTCCGACTCTCATAATATTGACACATGCCATGATTAATAAAGCAAAAATACAGATATCAACCATCCCGCCGATTCCATTTACAAACACACCTTGGGCAGCCCCATCCTCGATATATATTAAATTGGAAAAACTATTTAAATTAAATAGTTGGGCAATAATAATTCCCACAACTGTTCCAATCGTAGTTGCACTAATTAAATGCGCACCTTTAACTGCAAAGATGATGGTTATGATTGCTGGAATAAGCATCACTAACCCAGTTGGGTTCATATGTTGACTTAATTGATCGTAGGGGAGTGCTTCCTGTGCTGAACCACCACCACCAAAAATAGCAAGTAGAATGATTGTGATAATACTTGCAGGGATTACATAACGAATCCTCGATTTTACTACACCACCAACATCTGCACCTTGACTTGCTGCAGACGAAATGGTTGTATCTGAAATAGGTGCAATATTATCACCAAATGCAGCGCCGCCAACAATGGCTCCTGCTAATACAATCGGATCGGCGCCTAATAGTATACCTGCCGGATATAAAACGGATATCCCTGCGATAATGGTTCCAAATGATGTTCCTGTTGCAGTCGCAAAAAGTGCACTGGCTACAAAGGCAATAATGACAAATAATGTACCAGTAGCGCCTACATGATAGGCAGCCCAAAGAATTCCGTCTACTAATCCTGAGTCTTTTAATACTTGGGCAAATACTCCAGCAAAAATCCAACAAACGACTGGTATAACCGCTATTTTATCAGCCATACCTTCAATCACTGCCTGAGCATATTTTTCTTTATCTTTGCTTAAAAAGTAGGTAACCATAATTCCAATTAAGGCTGCAGCCCACATGCCTCTTAGGTCTGGTGCCTTAAGGACAGAAATTAGGATCGCTATTATTATAAATAGACCAAAAGGTATTAAGGAGACCAACCGACCGCCATAAAATTGCACATTTGAAATTTCATTATTCATTATTTTGCTCCCCCGATTTTTTATATACATGTATCAAGTCTGTCTCTTCAAGATGTGTCCATACTCATAATTTAATTTGTAAATAAACAGTGATATCTTCTTTATAGAGAAGCAATCCCGCTTTTATGTGTAAGTTGGTATAATTCATCTTGGATTTTTTTTGTGATTTCACCTACTTCAATTGCTGTTTCATCGACTTTCTGGATGGGTAAAATGCCTAAAAAGGTTACAGATAAAAATGCCTCATCTGCATGTAATATAAAATCCTTAGTAAAAGGCTCTTCAACCACTTCAATATCATTTTTTTCACAGATTTCTAACACTGTTTGTCTAGTGATACCGTTTAAAATAAAGTTATCTGCTGGATGAGTGTACAGTTTATTCCCTTTTCTCACAAAAACATTGGATGAACTACCTTCTGTTATCGTTTCACCTCTATGCAATATAGCTTCAAAACAATCGTTTTTAATGGCTGTTTCTTTTGCTAACACATTAGGTAACAAATTTAAACTCTTTATGTTGCATCTAAGCCATCTAGTATCTTCTACAAGCATTGTTTTTACACCATTTGTATAGAAGTCTTCTGGTAATCTAGTTGTTTGTGTCGTAAACGCTATTAGTTTAGGTGATACCTCTATTTGCGGAAAGTGATGTGTTCTTGGAGCTACGCCTCGGCTTATTTGCAAATAAATAAAGCCAGTAAATAGCTGATTCTTTTCAATAAGTTCCATTAACTTTTTATTTAATTCCTCTAATTCGTATGGAATATTTAGTTCAATCTGATCAGCACTGTACTGAAGTCTCGCTAAATGTTTCTCCAATTTAAAGGGTGTTCCATTATAGACCCCAATCACTTCATAAACACCGTCTCCAAATACATAAGCTCTGTCTAAGAAGTCAATTTTCACATTTTCCCTTAGAACAATCTGGTCATTATCAAGAACATAACTCATCTTATAACAACTCCTTCAATCAAATTTATTCACCACTTTAAGACAATTCGCCTATTATTAATCTAGCTATTATAAATACGAAGAATATTAAAACTATTTATTTTACACATTTACTATTCACTCTGAAGGTATAAACACTTTGTAAAATTTAAGCATCTAATTCATAGGTGCTGATAGTAGAAAATTTATTTTTAAGAATAAATACAACCAAAACAAGTAATAGTATTGTAGATAAAAGACCAATGATCACACTGTTAGTGAAGCCAAGAATCAGGTAACCAAAAATAGATACAATTCCACAAATTAATGCATAAGGCAATTGCGACATGATGTGATCAATAGCGTGTACACCGCTTCCAATAGAAGAGAGAATAGATGTGTCTGATAACGGAGAACTATGTTCACCAAATATACAACCTGCAAGAACAGCGCCGAATACTGGTATAACAAATGTAGGGTCTATGATGGCAATGATCTCAGCACCGATAGGTAACATTAATATTAAGGTACCAAATGTACTTCCCGTCGAAAATGACATAATAGCTGCTAATACAAAGAAAATAACGGAAAACCATGAAATCGATGTTGAGTCACTAAATAATTTTGCTAAATATGTGCCAACACCTAATTCTCCAATAATTTCAGCTGTTATAAGTGCCAGAAATAATATGAGTACACTTGGTAAAGTAGTTTTCAGACCTGAAAAGATTGCTGTTGTAATATCTTTTGCCTCTGTCTTCTTAAAAAATAATTTTATTAAGGAAACAAGACAAGCTAGTAAACTTCCGTACACCAAGCCAGTCGTAACATCCATGTTTGTTAAAATCCCACTACCTGTGATTGGCCCATCAATATTCGAGATACCGATCCAAAGGGCAACCGCGATCGTTGCAACAACAAGAGATATCACAGGGAGCATTAAATCAATAACCTTTCCATCTTTTCTAGCCGGTAGTTTATTGTCACTTTGTCCTGGTACGACTCCTCTTGAAGTATCAAATAAAACGCCTTCTTCGACTGCACGCTTTTCATCACGGCGCATCTGTCCAAGATTAATTCCAAAATAAGCGACCATAAATGCCATTAGAAGACATGTAATTGCATAATAATTGGACGGTATTGTGAGAATAAAAGCTTCAAAAGCTCCATAGCTAGTTATCCCATTGTCGGATAATAACCCACCCATAATAGCGGCAACTGCAGCTGCCATGCCTGATAACGGTATTATTAGAATGATAGGTGCAGAAGTTGAGTGAACTAAATACGATAATTTTGAGCGTGAAATTCGATAATTATCAGTGATGGGTCTTACAACGTTTCCACGAAGCAAACAACTACAAGCATCATCGAAGAATATGACAAAGCCTAATAAAAGAGTAACCATTTTCGCCTGAAATTTTGTTTTGACCTTATTAATGGCCCATTCTGAAAAGGCTAATATCCCACCTGAAAGATAGATAAGTGAAGTCATCATTCCGATTAATAAAACAAAGATAAGTATTTTGCTATCTCCTAGAAGTACACCCTTCATAATCTCTAAAATAGTAACAACACTTGCAAAAACATTCCACTGTTCAATGAGTATTGCGCCTAAAACGATACCTGTTCCCAACGATAAGAAAATTCTACGGGTGAAAATAATTAAAGCGATTGTGATAACCGATGGTAGCAGAGAAATGATAGTTCCTTCCATAAATTAACCTCCGTTTCTGTACTTAAAAAATTCACAGACTCTACTTTATCCACAATCTAACATCTAGGAGCAAATATATTCTGGCATCCCCCCTCACTCAAAAACGATCACATTCTATTGAACATACAGACTAAAAATAATATACATTTTTACAGACTTTACATTTAAAAAGAATGTGCGGACACCCTCACCTATGTCAAGCCTATCCACACATTCTAGTTGTTTTCCATCTTTGATGAAGAGAAACTCTCTCGGTTGCTGTTAATTATTCAAGCACATTCGTAAGAGATCCTATTTTTTCGATTGAAATTGTGATTTCATCCCCTGATTTTAACCAGATTTGTTCTTCTTCAGGATAACCAACAATAACCCCAGATGGAGTACCAGTGTAAATGAGGTCACCAGGCTTTAGTGTCATGTATTGTGAAGCATAACTTACGATCTCAGCGCAATTAAAAACCATGTCCCTAGTATTCTCTGATTGGCGGGTAACGCCGTTTACTTTACATTCAACCTTCAAATTTTGCACATCCTCGATTTCATCGGCTGTAACAACGTAAGGACCTACAGGGGCGTACTTATCACCTGATTTTCCTAATAACCACTGACTCGTACGAAATTGAAAACCACGTTCGCTAAAATCATTTCCAACACTGAAGCCAAACACATAATCTAGTGCATCTTCCTCACTTACATTTTTCGCTGATTTACCTATCACAATTACTAGTTCCGCTTCATAATCGAATTTCTCCCCATTTTTCGGGAGCTCAATGATTTCTTGGTGTGCAGCAAGTGCATTATTAAATTTACTAAACAGCACAGGAGAAGTAGGAATTGGCAAATTCGCCTCTGCTGCATGTTTTGCATAATTCAAACCTACGCAAATAATCTTCTCAGGACTTGTAACAACTGGAGCATAAGTAAGAGTGGATTCATCCACGTAGGAAACAGACGCATTTTGTATAGCATCTTGAAGCTCTGTTAAACCTTCAGTTCCTTGAGAAATAACTTCTTCCATCGTAATAAGGCTGTCAAATACAGTGGTAGTATCAATGATTCCTTCTTCCGTTTTAATTCCTAAGCGAATTTCTCCATCTTGTTTAAAATTTAATAGTTTCATATTCTTTCTCCTTATCTGTAAAATTTTATAGCTTTCCAGCTACAAGGATCTTGTTTAAATATCATTAATATGCTTGTCGAAATCTTTCCCATATCGTTTCTCTAATTCTTCCTTAAATTCAAAGGTCATTCGATTCACTAGAATGTCGTGTCGAATATAGTTACTAGTGGTCATCACAGTGGATGGATGGCTTGAAATTACAGCATGGGCACCGACTCCTTCATTTAACGTTTTGAATATAATGGATTTTTCATTGTCAATAACTATACAAAGTTCGCCTGTATGACGGCGTAACGCATTATTAATTTGATAGTGGGTAAAATTTTTCCATGGTACCTTCAAATCTTCTTGATCGAATGTGAGAGTAACAATTTCAACATCTCGGTTAAACGCAGCTAATAAAGGCTCCATCAGAATTTTTAATTCTTTCATCCAACCATTCAAAAGAATTTGGGTTTTGGAACTTTCTATTGCAGAATGGATCGCATCTATGGATGCTGAGTAACCATGTATCGTAAAAAGCTCTGTCCAATTCGTATCACTTGTGGTGGAGATTTCTTCAAGAGCTTTTTCAAGAAAGTTCACATTTTCTAAGAACGCTTTCCTTTTTTGGTCAAGTAAATCTTGATAAGAGATTGGTATGTATCCGATTTTGTTTCCTTTGTTCCCCCCTGAAACACTACTAACAATTTCACGTTCCTGCATTTTTCTAAGTGTCTCATACACCTTTGGAGCTGGCACACCTGACAATGTAGCAATGATATTGCCGTTTGATGGATGAGAACGCAAAAGAGCGATATAAACTTTTGCCTCGTATTCCGTAAATCCAAGTTCTTTTAAACTATTTGAAATTTCATTAATTTTCAATCAATTCATCTCCTTGAATAGATTTTACTACCTTTGTAGTAAAAGTGTCAATAAGTAATATTATTACTTTTAAAATGTTGGAAAAACCACTGTATTTTTTTAGCCTATTCCAACTTGATCTTTTCGCCTTTTAGCAAAAATAACGACACTCCCCATGTCAGGAATTAGTCGCTATCTTGACTTTCTCCATTAACCAAGATGAAAAGTAAAAAATCCTCACACACTGTGAGGATCTTTGCTTTACTATTCGTTTTGGGACGACGTACCTGTCCCCTTGTCCCTGTTAATTAACCTCTTCAAGAACCTTCTTGTACCCATGGTATTGATCAATGTACTTATAATCCTTGTCTGTACGATTTTCTAGAATCTTGTTGCGGAGCAATGTTGTGATAGGGTTCGTGGTATGGATAATTTCTCCCCAGTTTCTCGCACTTGTTTGTACATAGGTAGTGCGCGGTAAACGTTCTTTTTGATATTCTAAAAACGCTTGATGATAATTATCACCGTGTTTTCTGACCATATCAGCTAAGTATCCTGCATCCTCTAATGCTTGACAAGCCCCTTGCGCTAGGTATTGAAGCATTGGATGGGCTGCATCCCCCATCAGGGTAATGTTGCCTTGTGTCCAGTTTTCAATTGGATTACGGTCATACATTGGCCATCTTCTTTGTCTTGAGATGTACGAAATCGCTGTCTTCACTCGGTCACATGTATCTTTGAATACCTCGTCCATTTCTTCTGGAGTACCCCACTGGTCTGTATGTTCAATTTCTTTTCGATACTGGTTACTTTTAAATACAACGACCTGGTTGTATAGTTCTCCGCGTCTTACCGGATATTGGACAACGTGCATGTTTGGTCCAATAAACATATACACATCTTCTGGGTCTCCTACATTTGCACTTGCTACTTCTTCCATCGGAATCGCTCCACGATAGGCTACATATTCAGAGCAAATCGGTTCATCCACGACAAATAATTTACGTGTCTTCGACCAAATCCCATCTGCACCAATTACGGCTGAACCTGTAAAGGATTCTCCAGCAGCCGTAAATACTTCTACAGAGTTACCATTATCAGCTGCCGTTTTGATTTCTTGATTTGTAAGAAGTTCTACATTAGGATGTGCAACACATGCATCAAGGAGAGCCTTTTGAAGGTCCGTCCGATGCAAGACAATATAAGGTGCACCATATCTTTCACGATAGACTTGATCGATGTCAAGTGCAGATAACTCTTCACCTGTAAACGCATCCATTAATACTAAACGTTTTGGAAAAACAGCATACTCACTGATTCTATCCATTACACCTAGTTTTTGTAGTACATTCGTTGCATTTGCAGCAAGCTGAATTCCAGCCCCTACTTCCCCAAATTCTGGAGCTTGTTCTAACACTTTCACATATTTATCGGCTTGAGCAAGTCCAAGTGCTGTTGCCAACCCGCCTATTCCTCCACCAACGACGATAATTGGATTTTGTTTGCTGTTTGTCATATTTGTCCTCTCCTCACTAGTGAAATAAGTAGGGAAACAACAAAGCTGTTTCCCCTTTATAACATCCTTATCTAAAATCCGGTTTGAATTCTCCTGTAACTGTTTGATGTCCATTGTTTTTCTCATATTGTTCTTCTCTTTCTAATTCAAAGCGATCCATAATTGGAAGATCATTAACTGAGAAGAGGTAAGAATCCTCAGCAGAAACATGTTCATACCATGCCCAGTTTGGAACAACGAAATAGTCGCCTGCCTTCCAATCAAAGCGGACGCCATTAATAATCGTATAGCCAGAACCTTTATAAGCATGATAAATGGTCGAATGCGTATGACGAAGTGATTTTGTGTTGAATCCTTTTGGAAGGAACTGCATTCGTGTACCCATCGTTGGATTGGCTGACTTTCCAGTGGTTGGGTTAATATAGTCGACAGCAAAGCCATGGTTTGGATTTGGATCAAATTCCATTAACCCTTTTATCGCATCAACGGTACGACTCCATTTATAGTTTGCAAGTGGTGCAACATCATATTTTTCATCGCCAACAGGACGTACCATTCCGCCTCTATATCGTTTCTCTGAGAAGTTATCCGGAACATTCGGTTGTTGTAAACCATCTGCATATGGCTCAAAGAATGTACCACCAAGATTGTAAATCGTCGGAATATCTAACGCATCCATCCAGATCATACGTTTACTACCAAGATGGCCGTGTCCATGCCAAAGATTTTTTGGCGTGATGAGGAAGTCCCCTTCTTCCATAAAAATTCGTTCCCCTTGAACAATCGTATAAGCGCCCTCCCCTTCTGTAATAAAACGAAGCGCACTTTGTGTATGGCGATGTGACGGTGCTTGTTCCCCAGGTAATAAAAGCTGAACGGCCGCATATAAGGTTTGAGTCGTTGAAACATGTCCCCAAGGCTGACGGTAGGTTAACCCAGGGTTTTGAAAATAAATAGCTCGTCGTTCCCCACCACGTTCTGGAGTAAAGATTTCAGCAGCTTCCATTAGCTTCTTTTCTAGCAATTCTCCTGTCCATAAGTAAGCTTGTGCATGAGGTTCTGGAGTTTTATTCATTACTTCCGGAATTGCTTCCCATAATGGGCCAAGATTGTACTGCTGTATATCCTTCGTAAAATCCTTTACATCTTGATCCTTCAGATAACTTGCTTTTTCAGCCATGTTTAACCTCTCCTCTATTCATTTTTATTTTGAACTTTTACTACTTAACTTGGAAAGATTACGATTAATTTGACCTTCATGTTTGTTCACATGCTGGTCAATCAAATGTTCAATAATAAATGACAATGGTTTCGTTCCGAAGTTTGGATTTACGCTTGTTGCTTCTGCCGAGAGCTGTTCTTCTGTTAAATGTTCGATTCCGGCCTGAACTGTTTGTTTAACCTTTTCAAGCTCCTTCACCATTTCGTCTACAGAAATGGCCTCAACTGTTTCAGGCTTTACCGCTTCTAAACGCCCCTCATGGAGATGGTTTCTACCCCATTTTTTTCCTGGTGTTTCGACAAGCAGTTCAATTTCTTCGATCCAATAAGGTAAGGCTTCAACAATATGGGCCATGATCTGCATAATCGACCATTCATCTTTTGTTGGGTGCCAACGAATGGTTTCTTCTGATAAACCTTTCACTGTTTCTATGATTCTATCAATCGATTCATTCACAGAAGTGATATTTTTTTTCGTCATGTTCCTATTCCTCCCTCGTTTTCCTAACAGTGTTTTCTAACACGCCGACTTGCTCAATTTCGACGCGGACAACATCGCCGTCCTTCAACCAAACTTGAGGTTCCATTGCTTGAACGACACCACCAGGAGTTCCAGTAATCACAAGATCACCCGGCTCTAATGTTACTAATTGTGATAAAAAGGAAACTAACCGTTTTACAGTAAAAACTTGGTTTGCTGTGTTTGTTCGTTGTCGCTCTTCACCATTAACGGTTAAAACCATTTCCAAACGTTGAGGATCTTTGATTTCATCTGCCGTCACTAACCATGGACCAAGTGGTAAACTTCCATCTACTGTTTTACCTTGAAGCCATTGTAGGGTGCGTCGTTGAATATCGCGATATGTCACATCATTTGCAACGGTATACCCTGCTACATAATCGAGAGCATCCTCTTCCGAAACATTTTTCGCACGTTTTCCAATCACAAATGCGAATTCCGCTTCATAATCCAGCTGTTCTGAAACCGGCTGGAATGGAATATCATCTTGTGGGCCAATAATGGTATTTGCAAACTTTGCAAACAACACTGGGTGTGTTGGAATTTGACGACCCATCTCTAAAATATGTTCACGATAGTTATGCCCAACCGCAAAGATTTTCCCAGGTCTATTCAATGGTGCTTCGATTTTAACGTCTTCCTTATTAAAAATGAGTTGATGTCTATATGTAGTTGGATTCTCTAATGCATAATTAACGGCTTTCTTTGCAATTTCAATGCTTTCTTTACCGCCTTGTAAAAACGCTTCCATTTCTGCCGGAACAAACGCCTCTGCAATTTCCTTAAAGCGATACTTTCCTTCACTTTGTAATTGTGCTTGATAGGCATAATTTAGATCGATGACTTTATTGTCATCTGTCAGTGCTCCAATTCTTGTAAAACCGCTTGCCGTAAAAGTGATTAGTTTCATTGTATTCTCCCTTTTCGTTGATATTTTCGGTGTAGATCTTTTTCGTGAATAAACATTTCCACACTATTTATATTGAAAAATGAGCATCATGTTTTACAGTAAAACCACCTACTTCAAAAATATATTTTCCACTATTGTGATAATCGGTTATACTATATATAATAATTATATGTCAGAATTTTTCATAAAGTCAATGTCTAAATTATTTAAATTACCTAATTTAACAGATAATTAAAGGAGATCAATATGGAAACAACAAAGAAAAGTAGAGACACCATTCAATCCTTAAGCATTGGAATTTCAATCTTAGATGCAATAGCGAAAGCGAAGAGGCCGTTGAAGATTACCGAAATCCAAGAGGAGACAAACATAACAAAAAGCAATTTATATAAATACATCAATACCCTTGTCCAAGATGATTTAATTTTTCGCGACCAAAATAGCGGATTGTACCACTTAGGTTCAAAATTAATCCAGTACGGAATGACGGCGATGGGCAATCAAGATGTCCTTGCGATCATTTCGCCTTATTTACAATCGATTAGTGACCATACAAACAATACGGCACTATTTTCGGTACCAACCTTTAATGGACCTGTAATAGCAAAAATCACCCGCTCCAATCAAATCTTAAATATCGGTGCAGAGATTGGAACCTTACTACCACCCTATTCTGCGGCCGGAAAGATTTTCAACCTTTTTGCCGAACAGCATAAAACAAAGAAATGGAAAGAAAATTACCAATCGACCATCATGGAAGATCTAGATGAAGCCCAAACCATTCGGGAGGAAAAAATCGCTTTTGCAAAGGAGCCTTTGATCTCTGAAGTGTCTTCCGTTGCTCTACCGATTCTGAACTATCTCAATGAGCTAATTGGAATTATTACACTTGTTGGTTTTTCATCTGACATTCCAGATACAATTGAAGATCCACAGAGTAAATTCCTACAAAAAATGCAAAAAGAAATATCAAAGAATTTTTAAAAAGTATTTAGTCAGGGCTTAATGAATAGTCGAGATAGAAACATAATGATCTTGTTTACCGATGAAAAAACTTTTTCGAAGCACGAAGAAAATATTTGGCATATGGAGCAGTTTCTATTATTATAAGTATTATCAAAAAAATCTTAAAAAGAGCGACCCGAAAAATTGGGAACTTTAGGTTTGACCGTATTTTTTTGAGAGTAATTGAAGTAAAGGAGAAATGTATATGAGCAACAAAATTAGACTAGGTATCGTAGGTTACGGTAATCTTGGAAAAGGCGCAATTAAAGCTATTAAACAATCTCCTGACATGGAATTAGTTGCTGTTTTTACTAGAAGAGCCCCAGAAAGCCTAAAGCTTGAGGATGCAAATGTAAAAGCTGAACATATTTCAAATGCAAGTGATTATCAAGGTAAAATTGATGTCATGCTCCTTTGTGGTGGTTCTGCTACGGATCTACCTGAACAAACTCCACAATTTGCTAGCATGTTCAATACTGTAGATAGTTTTGATACACACGCAAAGATTCCTGAATTTTACCAATCTGTAAATGAAGCTGCAAAAAATACAACAGCTATTATCTCAGTAGGTTGGGATCCAGGTCTATTCTCAATCAACCGTGTGATGGCGGATGCCATTTTACCAAATGGTGAAAACTATACATTCTGGGGCAAAGGTCTAAGCCAAGGGCACTCTGATGCAATTAGACGTGTCGAAGGTGTTAAAAACGGTGTCCAATATACAATTCCTTCTGAGGATGCAATGGAAAAAGTTCGCAGTGGTTCAAATCCAGAACTAACAACTGCTGAAAAACACCGTCGTGTTTGCTATGTGGTTGCAGAAGAAGGTGCTGACAAAGCTGCTATTGAAAATGAAATTAAAACAATGCCAAACTACTTCGCGGATTATGAGACAGAAGTGAACTTTATTTCTGAAGACGAATTAAATCGTGACCACTCTAAATCTCCACATGGTGGGTTTGTGATTCGCGGTGGAGAAACAAGTGAAGGCACTAAACAAATTTACGAGTTCTCTTTAAAACTAGATAGTAATCCTGAGTTTACTTCGGCTGTATTGGTTGCATATGCAAGAGCTGCTTACCGCCTTAGCCAAGAAAAACAATTTGGTGCAAAAACAGTATTTGATGTAGCGCCAAGCTATATCTCTCCTAAGTTACCAGAGGAATTACGTAAAGATTACTTATAAGTAAGCAAAAATCACTCACAAATTGTGAGTGATTTTTTATATTACTCGTCACTGCCTCTGTATCGCTTGTATGGCAGTGGGTTCCATATCCGGTATTTTAGATCGTCTGAACGTAGTGGTGCGGGAATATCATCAAAGATTTTCTTAGCCACTTCTAGTTCACGCTCCGCTTCCGACTTATCCTGGTACATGAATTCGTCTGAAGCTTGATCCAGTGCTTTATCCACCTTTTCTTCTAAATAATCAACCACCATCTCTTGTTGTCGATGAATGGATTCCCTCGCAGATGCCACCCAATCAGGCTGTGCGGTACGAAGGGTGTCTGATACATAACTAAACTCTTTGAAAATATCTTTATAAATCTTATCCGCATTTTCACGGGCATCCAAGATAGCATTCTCTAAATCTTCAATCGTAAGCTCCTCAACCTCAAGAGGAGTTCTACGTTTTGGACCACCGATTCCTGACCTCGTTAAATAATATGGGAAAATACTTTTTATCGTTTTCCCGACTGGTGAGATTGCCATTTGATTCTCATCTACACCCTTTGGCTGCACGCCCTGCATCGCAATTCGAGCTGATTCTGGTCTCACAATTTCCTTTGGTGGTAACACACCATACCGCAACAGCTCGCGAATGCCTGTCCCCGAAATATTAATCCGATACTGCTCATCATGTGGACATGTTTGTTCGGTTGCTTGCGCACTACAACGTGTACAATAAAACACTTCGTGAAACAGACGAATATCAATTCCTAATTCTGCTGGTGTAAATTCGTCAAAAATTGTATGGCTCGCATATTTGTCATAATAATCACCAATACCGGCGTGGTCTCGTCCAATTAGGGCATGTGTACATCCGTAGTTTTTCATAATCAATGCATGAAGGACAGCCTCACGTGGTCCCGCAAAAATATAGGTAACACGTAATGGTGCTAGAATTGTCCTTTCCTTTGGATAATATGTATCTAGCACACTGCGGTAGGACAATACCCGGAACTCATGTCGTGTATATTCACGCTTTGCCATTTCTACAAGTGGCTGAACAAATAAACCTTCTAACTCTTCTAATGCATTTCGATGAATATACTCGTGTCCGCGGTGTAAAGGATTGGCCCCTGTAATAAATCCTCCAACCGACTTAAACTTCTTCGTCTCATAAAATAGCTTCCAAGTATCCTTAGGCTCCATTCGAATCTCTTCAAATGGCCCCCAGTGGGCTCGACGGAGCAATGTGATTGGTCCAGCCAAGGCTGTATCACCCATTCGACGATAGATTGAATCTACACCTGGGTGGTTACGGTCAGTTGTGCCGAACACATGGTTTGCACGGAATTCACGATCATAGTGAAAAATATCCGTCAATTTAAGTATGGCAACAGGCACTCTTGTTTCATCAGCGAGAGCAACCTCATCCCCTACTGATAATGTCTTAATAATCTGCGCGTTCCGGTCACCAGTTGGTGCGAAGCTGAGTGGCACCGGCCATACGACCCCACTTTTCAAGCGGCCTTTTGTCAAAACAGACTTATAATCTTCCTCATCCATAAAGCCTTCGTTAGGAGACAATACCCCAGTTGCAATCATTTCAAGTGTTATGACAGCCTCCAAATCCACCATAATCATCGGTAACTGCTTGGCCCTTTCCATCGCTTCCTCTTGCTCTTTCCCCGCAAGAACACGATTCACCAATTTGCCACCATGTGGTTGCTGTGGATAACCTGCAAATGTTTTTTCATCCAATACATCTGTAAATTGATTCATCATATCACCCTCCCCTTACCACATATATTCTATCGATATCCTTTATATCCTTCTTAAACTTAATATCTTTTTCGAAAATTCAGGTAATTATACATTAATCAACAGAAATAGACAAAGGATGTATCGACAAACATATTTTTTTGTGTAAGCGTTACACTTTGGAATTAACTCTTGTTCAATAATAATTTTAAATTTATGATTATTATGTAATTGAATTCGCATAGGAGGATTGACATGGAGTTAAAGTACACAGGTAAAACAAAAGATGTCTATGAGTTACCGAACGGAAATTACTTACTACAATTTAAAGACGATGTCACAGGCGTTGATGGGGTTTTTGATCCAGGTGCAAATACAGTTGGTTTAACCATTGAAGGTGCAGGTCGTGCTGGATTAAAACTAACAAAATACTTTTTTGAACGCTTAAATGAAAAAGGGATTCCAACTCACTATATTGACGCTGATATCGAACAAGCAACTATGACAGTCAAACCGGCTGAAGTATTCGGTAAAGGGCTTGAAGTCATTTGTAGATACCGTGCTGTCGGTAGCTTTCTACGCCGATATGGCTTATACGCTGAAGAAGGACAAGCCTTGGATGCTTTTGTGGAAGTAACCTTAAAAGATGACGGTCGTGGAGATCCTCCAATCAGTGAAGACGCTTTGGACATGCTGGGCATCTTGTCTAAAGAAGAATATCAAGTATTAAAAAGCCTTACCCAACAAATTGCAGGGATCGTCAAGGACGAGCTTGCGAAGAAGGGTATTGAGCTATATGATATCAAATTCGAATTTGGACGTACGGGCGAAAACAGACAAATCGTTCTCATCGATGAAATCTCTGGCGGAAACATGCGAGCCTACAAAGACGGCCAATACGTCGAACCACTCGAATTAGAAAAGATGTTTTTATAAATGGGACAGAGGGACAGGTCCCTCGTCCCAAATGGGGCTACACTACATTTTTCATACAATAAAAAGAGTTAGTCCTCGTTTGTAAAAGCATCGGGGGACTAACCCTTATTACATAGTAGATCTAATAAGATAAAGAAAGAATTGTTGTTAATGTATATCTCTTTTCTTAAAACTACCTCCCTTAACTTCCGAAACGTCATATACAACAACAAAGGCCTGTTTGTCTATTTCATAAATAATTTCTTTCATTTTACTGTCCTCTAAACGGTTAATAATACAAGTAATTTCTTTGAATTGCTCATTTGAATAACCGCCTTCAACTATATTGTAGGTTGCACTTCGACCTAAACGATCACGTATTGTTTCTACCATTAATTCGGGTTGACTTGTGATAACTTTATAGGTTTTAGAACCACTTAAACCTTCCTCCACAGTATGAATCACCTTAGACGCTATAAAATAAGCAATTCCTGATAAGAAAGCCCCTTGTAATCCAAAAACGGTTGAAACTACAATAAAAACAAATAAGTTTAAGAATAAAATCAGGTCACTTGTTCCAAAAGGTAATTTCCGGGATAGTAATACGGCTAACATATCAATGCCATCTAATGCACCACCATTACGTAATGCGACTCCCATACCGAAACCGATAATAATACCACCAACAACAGTTACCAACAGTGTATCTCCTTGTATAATGGTTGGAATGTGGTGCATAATGCTTGTCCCATAAGCTAATGAAGCAATGCCGATAACAGAATAAATTGCAAAACTTTTCCCTATTTGTTTATATCCTAAAAATATGAAAGGGATATTTAGCACAGCAATCAAGATTCCTAGAGGTATTCCCATAAGTTTTGAACCCACAATACTTAGACCAGTCACACCGCCATCTGAGACGTTGTTTGGAATTAAGATTGCCTCCAGTCCATATGCTGTTATAAATGCCCCGATTATAACGGCTATTGCGCGTAATACCTTTTTAAGCCTATTCTTTCTTCTTTGCTTGGCCATTGTACCCATTTTGAGTCCTCTTTCCCAACTAATCTCTTTTTTTCTATTAACGTACATTATTTCCATCTCATCTATATCATATCCAATACAAAACTCCGATCCAACATCATGACACTGTGTCACATCACAACAAAACATTATATGACACCGTGTCATTTGTCAACAAAAATATGACAACGTGTCATAGTAAAGAAAAGTAAGCAGTATATTTATATACCAAGCATTTTTGACCATAAAAAAAGGGTGTCATCCCCAATACTGTAATGTTTACGTACCATGGGCATGCACCCGAGTACAACATTTTAATTCCACTCCTGCCTTCCTTCAGGTGTCCATGCTTTTCCTAATCACATTCATATACTAGGTATGAAAGTTTATTTTATTTTTTCAAAGGAGCAGATTTATATGTCTTTAAGGAAGTTTGTAGATGCATTACCTATTCCATCTATTTTAAAACCAAAAGATAAATCTGATGACATCCCTTTCTATGAAGTAACCATGAAACAAGTTAAACAAAAGTTACATCGTGATTTGCCAGCAACTACTGTCTGGGGTTACAACGGTTTGTATCCGGGACCTACATTCGAAGCAAGAAGAAATGAACCTATTTTAGTTAAGTGGAAAAATGAGTTACCCTATGAACACCTGCTGCCTGTTGATCGAACTCTTCATGGTTCAGATCCGGATACCCCATCTGTTAGGACGGTTGTACACTTGCATGGAGGTCGGGTTCGACCGGAAAATGATGGGTATCCTGAAGCGTGGTTTACACGAGATTTTAAAAATACAGGTCTGAAATTCGTGAAAGAAGTCTACCATTATCCAAACTGTCAACGGGCTACAACGCTTTGGTATCATGATCACGCCCTTGGAATCACTCGTTTGAACGTTTATGCAGGGCTCGCTGGCTTTTATATCCTTCGAGATGAAGAAGAGGAAGAATTGCACCTGCCTAGTGGAAAATTTGAAATTCCATTGGTCATTCAGGATCGCTCGTTTAATCTTGATCCAAACAGCGAACAGTTTGGTGAGCTGTTCTATCCATCCCAGCCTGGCCAGGAACCGCCTCCTGCACCACAGCCGCCTCTTTTACCAATAGACACGACAATACCAAATCCATCTGTTGTCCCTGAATTCTTTGGTAATACCATCCTAGTCAATGGAAAAGTGTGGCCTTTCCTTGAAGTTGAGCCACGAAAATACCGGTTCCGCATCCTTAATGGTTCCAATGCTCGTTTTTACGGCATTAACTTTAGTTCCTCAAATCTAAAGTTCACTTTAATTGGCACGGATGGCGGACTATTGGAAAAGAAGATAGAAAACGTGTCCCATATCACCCTTGCACCAGCTGAACGTGTGGATGTTATTGTTGATTTTTCAAGACATAGTGGCCAACGTATTATCTTAACAAATGATGCACCATCACCGTTCCCTAATGGCACTCTACCATCTCCAGACCTTACGCAGATTATGGAGTTTCGCGTCAAACAAAAACTATCCAAACCTGACAAAAGTAAAGTTCCAAAAAAGCTAAGCTGCTTTGAGAGACTTGATCAAACTAAAGCTGTTACGGTACGAAAAACTACTTTAGTGGAAACAACGGATGAATTTGGACGGCTAAAACTTTTATTAGGATCGGTGAATCCAGCATATCCAGACCGCGCCAATGGAATGAATTGGGATCAACCTCCAATAACAGAAACCCCATATAATGGGACTATAGAAGTTTGGGAGCTTTACAATACTACACTGGACACTCATCCGATTCACTTGCACCTTGTTACTTTCCAAATATTGAGTTGTCATAGTTTTTCCGGTAATCCAGAAAATCCGACCATTGACCCGACGCCACTACCACTGGATCCAAGTGAAACGGGATGGAAGGATACCGTTCGCGCCAATCCTGGTGAGGTTACCCGTATCATTGCACGTTTTGGGCCATTTACAGGAATTTACCCATGGCACTGCCACATCCTTGAACACGAAGATCACGAGATGATGAGACCATACGAAAATCTCGATAATCTGAATTTTAACCCATGCATTCCCATTCAAGGCGAGTGTCCAGATGAGTCGTTTACTCAATGTTGTGAAGATAAACACGATGATGATTCATGTTCAGATTAGAATCATCACATCCACCCCAAAAATCTAAGAGAATATAAAAGACTAGCTTTATATCAAAAAAGCTAGTCTATTTCTTATCGATAACGAAATCCGTCACTTTATACGGTGGGGCTTTACCATGCATCAGAATTAAAAGTTAGCCATGCTAGTTCGAAAACATCATTAAAAGAGGACCAAATAATGTTGGAACAAGCAAAACTAAAACTAAACCTGTAAACATGTAGGTAACGTATTTTTTCCGATCTACACCTGCTCTTAGTTCCCACAAGCCGATTGTAATGAAATATAAACCTATCATTAGTACTATTGCGGGTAACATAATAAAAATATTCATCTAGTTTTCCCCTCTCAATACGCAATCCTTTTTAACATAATATTCCATATATTCAATTGAATTTCCTGCTTCATTCACATAAAAAAACGACTGCCTTGTCAGCAATCGCACTCGTTGAAGAACGTCATATTTTCAACTTTACTCGCTAAATTCCCATTCTGGATTCCAAACTACTTCCCACAAATGTCCGTCTGGGTCTTGGAAGTATCCAGAATACCCTCCCCAAAAGGTCTCGTGTGCTGGAACTGTAATAGTTGCACCAGCCTTCCTTGCCTGTTCCATTACAGTATCGACCTCTGCTTTACTCCCCACATTATGACCAATCGTGAATTCAGTTGGACTTATTGGAGTCTGTTCTATACCTGTGTCATGAGCGATATCCTTCCGATTCCAAATGGCGAGTTTCAATCCTGATTGCAAATCGAAAAATGCAACAGCACCGTGCTCAAATTCCTGACCAACTATTCCTGTTGTTGGTAGCCCAAGTCCGTCCCTGTAGAATGTCAAAGACCTTTCCAAATCATCTACACCCAATGTGATAACTGAAATTCGTGGTTTCATCTCATATCTCCTAACTATTTTATTCGTTCAATTTATTAAATAGGGTTATCAATTCATTAAACCAAAAACCAAATACCTACACACATCACCATAAATGCAGCTCCGAAAATGAACAACGTTATTCTTAAGGCTAAAATATGATGACTCCCAAAAGTTATTTTATATAGTTTATGAAGCCCCATTAAAATCCAACCAATTATTAGAAAAAAGCCTGTTGTATCTGAACTTTCATTTGTTTCCTCATAAAACCCTTCTGCTTTCTTAGAAAATGAAAAGTAGAAAGCCATAATACTTAATACTCCCGTGATTACCGTTACGCCTAATACAGTCATAATGTCCATACTCAATCCCCCGCTGTAAAATGAATATACTTTTCATTTTTTCTGAAATGGTAACCTAGCATAATTTATATACGATAGACACTATAAAATGTTTCATCTATTTAATTATGATTTAACCTTTTGCGTTCGTTGTTAACTCTTATAGATAAAAAATGCGTTCTTAACCCCCTATTATTTATAAAAGTACAGAAAAAAGGTTTCGTTTATACCTCAATTCCATTAGAGGTATGTTATTATAAAAAGTAAAATAAACCCATTTTTACAATGTTTTTACGAATATATAGTAAGGAAGGTATGGTTGCATGTTAAAAAAGCTTTTCGCCAAGAAGGAACCTTCAGAAGATGAATACCGCCTAATTTACGATTTATTTTATGATCGGGTCTACCACGATGCTTATTTTATTACTCGAGATCCATATTTAGCTCAGGATGTTGTTCAAGATACTTTTATGAAAGCATTTAGAGATTTAGATAGTTTAAGAGATAGATCAAAAATGGGTGCTTGGTTATCTACTATTGCATCTAGGACTGCTATTGACTTAATTCGCAAACAAAAAGTATGGAACGGAATCCCTACAGAAGACGTCTATTTAGAACAAGATAAAAATAACCATTCCAATCCCGTTGAAATGGAAGTTGAAGTAAAGCTCATGTTAAAAGAAGTAGGAGAAGTTCTTTCTGAGATTAGTGTAGAGCATCGAGAGATACTGCTATTAAAATACATACATGAATTAAAAGAGAAGGAAATAGCGGAGTTACTCAATCTTAAAGAAGGTACGGTGAAATCTAGAATATTTCGCGCTAAAAAAGAGCTGAGAAAAATATTAATTGGCAAGAATTTTTCCCAGCAGATGGATGGTGAAGTATTATGAAAAACGACGATTCTTTAAAGCATGATATTCTGAGGGAATCAATGAAATCTGAATATAAAAATGCCCCCTTGCCCCCGTCTTCGAAAGAGGAAACATGGTTACACATACAGCAGGGATTAAAAGAAAATAAAAAGAAAAAAGTGTTTTTTAAACCTGGCTTAGTTGCAGCCTCCATATTAATAGCATTTATTGTTGGGACATTATCATTTGAAAAGAGCCAAGGTAATGCCTTTGGTTGGATCACTAAATATTTTCAAAAGGATAATGGAACTATTACGCAAATAGAAGATTCAATTAGTACAGGCGAGTCAAATAGTCTCCCACTCCCTTCTGCTAATTCTTTACAAGAAATTGGTACTCTAACAAAAGAAGAAAAAATGAGTTTATCTGAAGCACAAAAAGTGGCCAAATTCCACATATTAACCCCCACTTTTTTACCAGAAGGATACGAACTTTTAGATGTCACTGTTGTTTACGGGGAAAATGATACAAGTAATGATATTATATTAAATTACGGCAACCAACTCATGATCCAACAAATTGGTGGAGCGGAGGACATGGGTAATACTTTACTAATTGATAATGAAGATACCAAGGTAGAAACGATTACAATTAAAGGCGAAAAAGCCACCCTTTTAACATTTAAGGATCATACAAGTAGGCTAATCTTTAATCATTTGAAGACCAGAATAATAATTAGCGGAAGTCTACCCGGAGAAGAGTTAATCTCGATAGCAGACTCTATGCAATAAGAAAAAGCTAACTTTAATAGTCACATAGAACTATTGGAGTTAGCTTTTTCATTTCCTTATTAAAAATAATAAATGGAGGTTGAAACACTATTAAATGTTTCCGTTATGCTACCCATTGTAACCTTATGAACTCCCCTGGTACGATAATAATATCCCTTTGGGGCAATATATTCTACAAAATTATACAAATAATTGGTACCATATTTCACAAATTCTTTCCCACTACTATAATCAACCCACCTAGACCTTGAGGAATCCCACACTTGCAAATACAAGGTTGTTGTAATTTTATCAGCATTCGTATAGCTATCAGTTTGTCCGGAAATTTTAAGTGAACTCCGGTTATTATAGATGGACACTTGTGCTGATTTGATATAGTCTGTTGCTTGTATGATTATTTCTCCTGCTGCTCCATCATTGGGGACTAATGGTTCACTGATAGGTGGTAACTTCGGCATATGTTCAAGCGCTGGTAGGTTGGTTTTATCAAAGTCTATAACTCCTCTTTCCGCCTGCACCTTATCAACGTTCAAAAGATAGACAATAGAAAAAATAAAAAGGAATGTTAACAAGTACAACCATTTTTTCATAGTTCTAATTACTCCTTTATTTTGTTTTATAGTAAAGGCGTACCAGAGTCCAAAAATGTTCCATAAAACTATGAATTTATTAAACCGCATTTAAATCAATACTCAACTATCTTTTTAAAAAAAAATTAATATGGGGCTTTATAATTTTCATTACGGAATTTTTTGATAACCTGAACTGTTAAAAAAGCACTAACAAAAATAACTATTAATAGTAAAATTCGGTCAACGTTTGGCAATTCAAACGAAAAACTAAGCCCCAACCAAAGAATGCAACTTAAAGTGTTTGCTCCGAACAAAATACCCCAAATGACTTCCTTGATTTTTTTATATGTACTTCTACCTGTTAAATACTTAATATACAAGAAACAGATAATACCTATTCCTAATATGATAAGCAGAGACTTAAGAAAAGGGAGAGTATTCGGTTCATCCCAGGGCATATCTATAAAAACCATATTGGCTAAATAAGTCATATTGAAAATAAAAACAAAGATAAGAACATAATATAATAAAAACCATTCACCTAAATAAACCAAAGGAAAAATTGACTTTTTTAACATCTTCTCACCACCTACAATTTAGCAAAAAAAAGGGACTGCTCTTGTTTTGCAATAGCACCCTTTCGTTGAATTACTAATCTTTTATTTTACTTTTGAATTGTTTAATACCGATAACTAAAAAAATCATGCTTATAATCCAAGCAACTCCTGTAATTGTAAAACGAATTTTAACTTCATTAAATATTACTGACTGTGGTAATTCTGGATTTACTGCCGGATTTAACGCATCAAAAAATAAATATCCTGCAATTGCAAGAAATATAAAATGAAAAATTAGCAATACATAAGGCTTTTTATTGCCTTTTACCATCATAAAAAAAAGGAATAAAATGATTATTGCAATTCCAATAAAAAAGCCGTTTTTTATTGGGGCAAATAGTTCTTCAAATAAACCTTTTGGTAAAACATACATATGGTACCCCCATCACAGCATTTCTTTAACGTTGTATACTGGTCAATTTATTGGAATTATCTTCTTCAAGTAATTCTGCACCTTTACTCGAAGAAGAAGGTTGCATTACCGCTGTTTAGATAATGCAACTTTTGCTTAATAATCCACATTGAGCAATTTGATTAATTCTATGACTTTCTCCTCGTCACCTGTCTCAACGTACACTAGCTTCGTATTTTTAATAATATCCTTCATTTCTTCACGAATTTCGTCTACGCTTACATTATCAGGACGAGACAATCCTCCATACCAACGTAATGGAACGTTGTATACATTGATCGTACCATCCCCATTTCCACTATATGTTACTATTCCATCTACTATACGAGAACCTGTTAACTGGATAACATCCTCTGGATAGCTAACATCGGCTTCATCGCCAGGATTAAGTGGAGTGCCCTTTGGAATATGTGTAACAACTAGATCAGAAATATCTTGATTTGGTCCAAGTTGCAACCAAACACGAGCATATTCGATTTGTTCACTTGAATACCGGGATAGTGTCTCTTTGTCGTTCTTATCATCAACATGTAGTCCACTATTTTTAGTAGTATTTGAATTATTTTTCATGTCCTCTTGTTTTTGGGTGGATGTCGAGCTATTAGAGTTTTCTGTTGTATCTGTTTCTATATCTGTTAAGTCTTTATTTGATGGGTCGTCATCTGTACGATGAGTTGAGTTGTTATTCGATGAATCGGTGTTTACATTAGCGTTTAACTCATCAGAGGAGTTTCCACAAGCAGCCAATATAACGAATAATACTGTAAACATCACCATTAAAAATTTTCTATTATTTTTCATTTTCAAATCCTCCGCCTTGAAAACCATACCAAAACTTAACATTAAGTGAAAATTCCTTAAGTAGTTTTATAGAAATACCACTTTTTTAATAACCCTACTCCGTTAATGAAATCGCCATTATTAGGGGAACTTCTTCACAAGTAAATGATTTCTGTTATAGTTTTAGTTATTTTTTTGAAGTAATAATTTATTTTCAATTAATCCAACAAATGAAACTATAAATAAAGCCATTCCTATGCTTCTTTTAATAAATCATCGCCCCCTTAAAAACACTATCCTTAAATAAGATTACCATAAATACCCAACCATTTGTAGAACTAACCTACCATAGTGGGAAACTCCAACAAAAAGAAGCCTTAGCCATTCTTGGCACAAAGCTTCTAAGTTCAATAACCAAAAGTATTTTTGCATTGTCTTTTGCTTGCTTTTGGAAAAAGTTAGATGTAAGAACTAAGATTCTATAATATAATGAAAATAGAATAAAAAAGGGTAGGTGAATTTTCCATGACAAAAGATGTACGTCATACATATTATAAAGAATTAATTGATTTACAAGATGTAGAAGCGCTAGAAACTCAGATTCAAAGTTTACTGAATGTTCCAATTGAATCCGTTTCCGACCTAGAGCAGTGGTTAAAAGAAGAAAAGAATTTTATGATTAAAATTTCGGAAGCGATGACAGGTCACCAAGTCGACTTCTATCGGAACACTGAGGATGCAGAAATCAAGTCGACGTATCTTCATGATCAGCAAGTCATTCAACCACTTTTAATGAAATATGAAGCAAAACTAAATGAGAAATTCTGTGAGTCTCCTTATTTACATCAATTAGATAAAAAACGGTACGGCTTAATGCGGCAAGTTCGCGAGTCCAAAGTGAAACTGTTCAGAGAAGAAAACATTCCTTTAATGGTAAAAGAACAAGAACTCTGCACAAAGTATAGTGAAATTATGGGTGGGTTAACAGTTGAATGGGACGGGGAGGAAAAGCCTTTTCCGTTTATACAATCCCAACTCGATAATCTAGACCGAAGCGTGCGAGAAAAAGCGTATAAAAAGATGGGCTCCGCCTTTCGTCAAATTAAGTCTGATATGGATGCCATTATGGATGAACTCGTTCAACTACGACATCAAATCGCTTTAAATGCAGGCTTTGAAAATTATCGTGATTATATGTTTGTGGTCAAAAATCGCGAGTATAGTGTCCAAGACTGTTATGACTTTCATGAAAATGTAGAGAAACATATTATTCCAGCTTGGAATCGACTAGCGGCTGTTTTTAAATCTAAACTTGGTGTTGATACCTATCGCCCTTGGGATAACACCGCTAAATTGATGAAGAGCCCACCATATTCCGAGGTGTCTACTCTTATGGATGGCGTTTCTGAGATGTTAGGGAAAACCGACCCATATTTTGCAGACCGTTTCGATTACATGAGAGAGAATGGGTTATTAGATCTTGGAGATCGGAAAGGAAAAAGCCCAGGTGGGTTCTGTACGGACTTACCTGTTTCAGGTGATACCTTTGTTTTTGCAAACTTTAGTCCATCCTTTTTCTCTCTGATCGCATTAATTCATGAAATGGGCCATGCGGTAAATGGATACCTACAGTTTTCTGAACATGGTCCTACTGAAGATTACCAGCACCGAATGGAAGTTGCAGAACTGTATTCTCATGGAATGGAATTGCTTTTGTTGGATAAGCTGGATCGTTTTTATTCAGATGAAGAAGATTTTAAGAGCGCACAGCGTGAAGAGTTGAGAAGGGCATTTACAATGTTGTACGGACCATTGTCAGGAGATCTCTTCCAGCATTGGATGTATACAAATCCTACTCACACTGCCAAAGAACGTGATGAAAAATTCTTTGAAATCTCAAAACGTTATGGATTAAACCCTGTTGATACTTCTGGGCTTGAGGAAGAAATCGGAATGAGCTGGGCGGGAACCCTTCATTTCTTCGAAGTTCCTTTCTATAATATTGAATACTCAATCTCGATGCTTGGTGCTTTACAATTGCTTGAGAATTATCAGAAAGACCCAGAGAAAGCAATCGAATCCTTTAAAAAAGGTGCAAGTGCGGACTATAATCAAACCATCGCAGAAATTTATAATGAAACTGGCGTCAGTTTTGATTTTTCAGAGCCAGCCGTTAAACGCATGGGCGAATTCTTAGAAAAAGTTATTCAAGACATTCATTAATGAAGGTAGGCATTGGGACACAATCGACGTTCAAAAAAGGCACCACTAGTGAAATTAAGCTAGTGGTGCCTTTACTTTACTCATGCTCGCAAAATTTTTGCGCACCACTGGCCAGGCACCGGTTAAGATGCACGTTGACGTAGCTTTGGTTGAGCACTTGGTATATATTTTTTCTTTTGTAGTCTTACAAACAGATTATTTGCTACAAGTGAAAGAATGATAAAGACAGTGCCTAAGATATCAAACATAGTCACATGGTAGCCTTGAAAAATCGAAACTAAAAGGGTCGTAACGGGAACGAAGTTAATGAATAATAAGGCATTGATTGGTGATAAAATACTGACTCCAATGTTCCAACCGAGTAATGCAATCAACCCTGGAAAAACGATCATAAACAGCAAATGCGGAGCTGTTGCTGAAATCTCTTCTTCTGTTGGGACCGATACATATCCAATTAGAGTCGCTACTGCTACAACCACTCCTGCTGTTACCGTTCCGAGTAAACAGCTTAATGTGGAATACCGCAAAACAGACCAACTGCCAAACTTACTTCCTCCCATTGTGTAAATAACCCATCCAACAACTGCTAGGAATATAAGAATAGAAGGAATCAAATTGTCCGTTGCACTTAAAAATGACTGAATATCCCCTTTTGTAATCACGAATACCGCGCCAATTAATGCCACAATTACACATGCCAATGTAAAAGAGTGAGGACGTTTTTTATATAACATCCAGACAATCACAATCGAAATCATTGGCATGAGCGATTCATTAATGGATGCAACCATGACTCCTGGTTCCCCCAATAAATCTTCTCCCCAGAAAATAAACAGGTTATAGACCGTAAAGGCCATTGTCCCGAAAAACCATAATTGCAGACCTTTTCCTTCAAATCGAAAAGCCTGTTTTCCTTCTTTCCATAAAAGCATCGCTACCAAAAGAATGGTAACTGCCCCATACCGTATAATTGTAAAATAAAAAGGATCAATATGCTTAAAGGCTGCATGTGCTACTGGAAACATGGCACCCCAAGAAACTGCAGCAACAAAACATAAAACAGCTCCCCATAACACATTATTTCTCACTTTCATCTGCCTCCCTAAAATGGTAACAGATTAAATTATCCGTCAATTTTGATATCTTGTAAAATGAATAATAATGATTAACTACCATCATTTTTAGTGATATCATAGAACTATAGAATAATAGAGATTGGAGGGTTAAAAATGGAATTTAAAGACCTTGAGATTTTCCAACTGGTTGCAGAAAAAGGGACCATTACAGAAGCGGCAAAAGACTTGAAATACGTGCAATCCAATATTACTTCCCGAATTCGAAAACTAGAGGCTGAACTGAACACTCCGTTATTTAATCGCCATCGACGCGGGATGAGCTTAACACCTGAAGGGAAAAAACTATTAACCTATAGTAAAAAAATAGTAGCCTTAACAGAAGAAATGAAACAAGCGGTTCAAACCAACGAGGAACCATCAGGAAAATTAGAAATCGGTACAGTCGAAACCGTCATTCATTTACCTAAAATTTTGTCTAGCTATGTAAAAAAATATAAGGATGTCGATTTGTCTGTATTTACGGGGGTAACAAGTACACTTGTGGAGGATGTATTACATCATAAGCTAGATGGTGCGTTTATTACGGAATCGGATTTTCATGCCGACCTTGTATCCCATGAAGTTTTTCAAGAAGAGCTCGTCCTCATTTCCGATCATCGTGTTTCCAGTCTAGATGAGTTAGTCGAAGAACCAATCTTATGCTTTAGTAAAGGCTGTGGATACCGGGCACGTCTATCAGAATGGTATCGGGACCAAGACATAACACCAAAAAAAATAATGGAATTCGGCACATTAGAAACCATCTTACGCAGCACGGCCATGGGACTAGGCATTGCATTCGTTCCGAAATCAGAAGTGAAACAAATGGAAAAAGAAGGACTCATCCAATTTCATAAACTTCCTGAGCAATATAGTAAAATTAAAACAGTCTTCATAAGAAGAGCCGACTCCTATCTAACACCCACCATCGAAAAATTTATTGAGACGATTGAATCTAGTAAACAGGAGAACCATAGGGACGGTTCTTGTGGTTCTTAACTTATTTTCTCCTTGTTCTTATTAAAAAAAATAGAAAAGGAGCCTGACCCAGTTACGATAAATACTTTACCGCAACAGGGGTCAGGCCCAGGATGACGACGAGTGTCCCACTCATTGGTAGATTCTAAACGCTGGAACAATGGTATCAGAAACAATTTCTTTTCCTTTTTCACGAATGAAGTCTAATTTATAATAGGCGTCAAATCGTTGGCTGATTTCCGTCTTCACCAGTTCTGGCGGAGTAACAACGATGAATTGGAACTTTAGTTTTTCAGCAACGGCGAAGATTGGGTCAAGGACGTGTGCCGATGCTGCTTGTCCAAACGGATTATCACAGACCAAAGGCACCCAGCTTTGATCTGTTTCGCTTTTCACAGATAATAACATCATCATCATCACCATTCTGGCTGATAATTTTTGTCCTCCACTACCATCAGATTTCGTTCTAGAACCTTGATTAATAGTTTGCCAGGTTGAATAATGCTCCTTTTGTGGTTTCCCGTACATAAAAGCATTATCTGTTCGCATATTATAGACAAGGAGCTCGGGGTATCGATTTCGAAGTGAGACAAATAAAATTTGCTCATCACTTATAAGCTCCTTTATTTCTTGGTCTAACACACGATTATTGTCATCGATAATATCAAATTTCTTTGTAATTTTGTTAATGGCTGCGACAAAATGCTGCTTCAGAAGCGGTTCAATCTCATCCGCCTTTTTAGGTAAAATGTCATCCTTTAACTGGACGAGTGGAAAAGTTCCTCGTTCATTTTTCAGTTTCATTTTCGCAATCATCGAGCGAATCGCCTCTGAAATGCTCATCACCTTCATGCTGGCACGGCTAGCCCAAAAGCTTTGAGCCTTTTCAGCACGTTCTTTATCGCGTTCTAGTTGCTCTAATCCACTTTGTGAAAAACGTTTCATGTTTTTCACGATGCTTTGGATATGGGCATAATGCCTTGTGTCCATATGGTCGAGTGTTGTTAACACTTCGTTTTTAAAACGTATTTCCCAATCCTTTCCTTCAATAGTCAGCTTTAAGTTTCTTAAGGATTGGTCGATTTTCGCATGCTTTTCCTGCCCTTCTTCTTGAATGGATTGATGTTCTTCACACCAAGATAAGATACAGGCTTTTCCTTGAGTCCTGATTTTCTCCACATCTTGATCCGTGAAGACGGCCGCTTCTTCTTTTAGGATAACAGTCAGAGTTAACAGATCTCCTTCATAACCCGCAATTAGCGTTTCTGTATCTTTTTGACGTTTCAGGGCCTTCTTGATTTCCTCAATTGTTACTTTCGTTTGATCATTGATTTCAATTTCCTTAACTTCTAAATCAAGATCTTCCCATTCTTCAGGCTGTTTATCATACTTTTTGACCTTTTTTCCTGCTTTGACACGTTGTTCTTTGGCGTGCTTTAAGGATGTTTCTGAAACTGTTACAGCAGTCCCTTGTTCCCGCTCTGCTTTTTCCGCTGTCTTTGCATCCTTTTGTGCAGATTGCATCATATTTTCCAATATACTTAATGGTTCATCCGGTTCTGGAGCTAGTTTCCACTCCTCATTCTGGCTATTTAGTTTTTTCTCCAGTTTCATTTGCTGCTTTTGTTCGGCTTCTCTGGTCGCTTGAATAACGAGTAATTCATGAGCCTGTTCTTCTTTTGATTTCTGGAGTTGTTTAAGCTCTTCTATATTACCTTTTAGATCTTCAAGCAAATGTGGTGATAAGCGTGGTACCTCTTCGCATTCCTCCGCTTTCTCATCAGCTGGAAACACCGCTTCACTAATAAAGGTGGCGATTTCTTTAATTGTTTGATCGGTTGTAAGCTTCCATTCTACATATGTTTGATTCCACTTGGTTTGTAGCTGGGAGATCTGTTGTTGCTTGTCACCTAGTTCTTGCTGCTCAAGTTTTAAGGCTTCCTTTTGTTTTTCTTTCTCTATTTTCACCCGTTTATTTTCTTGATAGAGAGATTTTTCCTTTTCAAACTCCTCTAATACTTCCACATCTTTTCTAAGCTTTTCAATCTTTCCAGTAGTCTTTTCTAGCTGTTCCTTTAGCTGAAGCTGGAGTTCTTTTTCCTTTGCTTCTTGTGTGATGACTTCCTGTAAGTTTGTTTTCTTTGATAGTAGAGCATTTTGTTCTTGCTGGAGCGCTTTTGCTATATCACTCGAAAGCTCCCCTGATATAAATCGATCGATTTCTTGTAAAATGCGACGTAGTGATCCTTCTGTCTTTTCCATTTCACCAAGGGTGTCTTTCTTGTCTTCAATTTGTTTGGCAATTTGAATTTTCCATTTGGTAAACTGATTTTTATCTGTTAATAGCTCTTGCTCTGTCCCGTTAATGACCACAAACGATACTTGTTGTTTTTCGCTGCTCATTTCCTCACGCAGAAAAATTGGAACAGGGCTTTTATACATTCTTCCTGAAAGGACCTGTGTATTAATTTTTTGCCATTGCTGGCCACTTACGACCAAACCATAAGGCAGGAGCGGATACGTTAAAGCAATGCTTTCCATCTCCTCTTTCGTTAAGGATTGGAGATATTGAGTTCCGTAAAACACATCAATACCAGTCTTATCATCAATCCATTCCTTTAATTCTTTCACATCTTTATTCGGAATCCAGAAGGGTTCATCATTTAATGAATGGTCGATTTGTGTTTCCCAAAGTTCTTTTTTAATTTGTTCAGCTTGCTTTCGGTTCTCGTCAAGTAATCCTTCTATTTGATTGGCATATTTGGATAATAGCGAATGTGTAAAAGGTGTCGTGATTTCATCAATTAATCCATAAAGCTTATCTACTAGTTTTGCTTCTTTATGGGCTTGCTCTTCTTTTGATGATTTTAGTGCGTCACATTTTTCTTCAGAAAATGAAATAGCTTGGACAAACGTACCATGTTTAGTGGCAAGACGATTTTGTGTTTCATTCGATTCTTTCTCTTTTGCTTCCAAGTCTTCTAATCTAGCCTTTTTGTCTTCGATTTGTTTAGAAATGTGACCCAACAAGCCCTGAAAGTCATACGTTAAACGGTCACCAAATTCCTGAATAAGCTCAGCTTCCTTAGACTCATAGTTATGCATCTGCGTATAAAGAAAATCGATCTCCGTACTAAGCTTCGCTAATTCCTGTGTCTGTTTCTTATCCTGTCGAGAGAGTTCTTTTTCCTTTTTCTTCAGGAATTTTTGATACCCAACATACTGTTTAACTGCTTCTTGGAGTGATTGGTAGGAGGATTCCCATTGCTTTAAAGCTTCCTGTTTGATTTCTTCCATTCGTTGATTCACTTGCTCCAAGCCACTGTTTTGTTCCAATTTCATAATTTGCTGTGACAGTGCACGAATGCTTTGTTCGTTTTCACTCCACTCTTTTAATAAGAGCTGAAAAGTCAGTTGTTCCTTACGCTCCTGTTTCTCATTCACGATTTCCTGAAGGGAAGTGTGCTTCTCTTTTTCCGCAGCTAATTTCGTTTCCCACTCTATGACCTCTCGGTGAGCTTTGGCATACTCTACATTTTCCTTTTGAAAGCGTAACTCTTCTTGCCTTATCTTTAGGTTCTCCAACTCTTCCACTAATGTAAGCTGTTTTTCCTCTTCCATTTGCTTTACGTGCTCCAACGCACCAAGTAGCTGTCTTCCAATCTTGATACTTGCATTCGCAATTTCTTTATGTTCGACCCCTATTGCAATATGCTCTTCAAATGGCACGATGTCTTCTAAAAACTCTTTATGGGCTTGCTCTCTTTTTAAAAGAACAGGAAGGTCCTTCGCAATACTCGCCTGGCTCTTAAAAATTTCCACTAGATCGTTTTTTTGATGTTCGGTACGATGCAAAACTTGACTAACAGTCGGAATAATTCGTTTTTGAAACAGGGAATGATCATCCTCAGCTCCCTCAAAGTATTTTCCAACCCCGCCTTCATCCTTATTGATATCCTTCATAATATCCCAATCCTTACGGTTAATTCCGTATGTATCAAGGATGCGATAATGCTTCTTCGTGTCCCGGTAGACGTCATATCCATTCCACATTAAATAATCCTTCAGGCTCTCCGTTTCGGCTAGCTCGTCATTTTCATAAAGTGGAATATGATCAAGGGCGGCTTCCTCTTTCCGGTCAAATTCCCTTGTATAAAAAGTAATATCAGGCAATATTTTCGCTTCTTGTTCCAGTGTTTTATTTTCATTTCCACTTTCATCGTTCATTGAGATTCGCTGTTCGGCTGAGAACATTCCACCTGTAATCAAATGACGATGATCGGCACCGTCCAATTCCCATTGAATGGCGACATGAAAGGTATAAGGAATAAATTGCTCTTTATTAGTAAAGAAGAATTGTTGATAATAACGATTGTTTTGTTTTCCCCACGACGTTCCGGGCTTAAGTATTTGGAAAATCGTTTGCAGGAACACACCTTTTCCGCCGCCATTCATCATCGCAATCAAACCATTTGTTGAGGTCTCATCATTATGAAAATTGAAGGTAGTATCTTTATATTGTTTTTGCATGCCATCATATTTCAGGCCCGCAATTCTAATCGAAAAGATTTTCGGCATGCTCATCCTCCTCAGCTGTCATTAATTTCTTAAATACTTCATACCGATCGTAATCGTGATACAGGTATTCGATTCGCTCGAAAAGCTCACTCTTTGGAAACACCTTTGGTATATCATCACGGTCCAAAATGACGATTAGCCCCTCTGTTTCTAATAAACGCATGCTACTTGCAATTAACCCGATTCTTGTTCGGCGATTTCCCTTTTTCAGCCCGTAATTCTCGGTGTCGACCTCCATGTACTTCCATGTGGTCACAACTTCCTTCATATCAATTCGTTCTTCTTCTCCGAAGGTAGGCTTAGTTTTTAGAATGCTCTCCCAATTCACGATTAGATCATTCACTTGCCGCTCTAATGCATAGAAGCTAATTCCTTCACGTTTTGTACGAATTTTAGCAGCCTGGTTGCGGTCAATTGTTGCCAAAAATGCCATAATCACAATACTAATCAAATGAAAGTGTTTTTTCGTTTCAATTTGCTTGTGCTTGTCTTTCATATGGGTGAAATTTGTTGCAAACACTGAACCGGTAGGCTGGACCACTAACTGAATGCGTTTCGGTGCTTCAATGATATAGGTACCTGATTCGTCTGCTAATAAGAGAACGGTCTGTCTTACTTCTGGCTCAAAATACGTTTGGAAGTGCTCACTGTTTTCATCAATAACCTTCTCTTTTAATAATGTAAAATAAACAGCGGACGCCTTTTTGACGATTTCTGCATCCATTTACTTCCCCTCCTCTACACAGATTTTAAATGGGGTAATTTTCATTTGATACCATCGGAAAGGCTCGGCACGATGATCAAACTTTGTATAGATCATCAATCCTTCAAACACTTGAAATTGAGGATATTCCTTCATTAATTTATAAAGAAGAATTTCCCTCTCATCACTTAAGGTTTCTTCTTTTCGATAAAGCACTTGAACCTTTAACGGTTTTTTATCAAACATCATCCATAAATCAATCGTTTCTGACTCTTCAAACCATAAATCCTGTACTTCAAGTGGCAGGTCCTTTAAATCAGTTAACGAAAACTCTCCATATGTTTGTAAATATTGAAACACGTAACTCCATGCCGAAATAACCGAATCCCAGTCCGTTACCCGCTTCGGAGTCACATTTTCTTCTTCCTCATCTTCAATTAATTCATCATCTGATTCAATTCGTTCGAATTCTTGTTCTCCCCAAATCCAATCAAGGGGCAAAATAAATTCATTTTTCGGTGAAAATAATGGTGACAATATCTGTTCAACCATTGTAAAAGAAGTAACTCCTTCTTTCATAATCCAATCTTCATAAAAATGTTCCCGAAATGAAACCAAACTATTTTCCCAAAACAATGATGGGTTCTCTACCTTTAATTTCATCTCATATGAAATATTTTGGATCACAAGCTTGGCAAAACGATCATGTAACTGCCTTGTATGACCAATTTTTTCTTGAAGAAGAATCAATTCCTTTTGAATATAATCATCTTCATCATTGGTTCGTTTTGATTTTTCAATCATGCTCGTGATGGTGCGAAAGTGATTTTTTTCTTCTTCAAATTGCTTTTCAATCTCAACACGATTGTCAGCCCTTTGCCATTCCTCTTCAATCAATAAAATTTTTGGATTGTTGATCATTTCCTTTTGAAAGGAGAATTCGTTTGCCATTAAGCGGTTAACCCGTGAAATGAGGTGATCGAGGTTTCGAGTAGCTTTCCTGAAGTTACCGTTTTTGATTAACTGAATACTATAGAGCTGTTCAATCGTGATCGAAAATTCCTCAGCCATTTCCCTGCTCATAAAAATCATTTCCTGAGCGACGTCGGTCAGTTTATAAACAACCTGGCCACCCATCTCCAAATTCGTATATAATTCATCCATTGTGACATAGCGAAAGACTTGAGTCTCCCACGATTGCCTAATTTCATCATAATATAGGGCTTCAAACGGTTGGCTAAATTCTTCTTTTCCCTGGTACAAAAGCCCACTTGTAATCCGTTCTATTTGCTTTTCGTCTGCTAATAGTTTCATTTGTTTGATTGAATCATCAACCATATACTTAATATCTGATTTGCGTCTATTATCATCATCATTTAACTCTCGGTAAAAGATGGTGATTAACACATGCATGAGAATCGTTTGGATATGAGGCTTTAACTCTCCAACTTCCATTCCCCTCCCAAGCTCAAACAGTGGATTTAACCGTTGCATGCGCTGGGCAAACCCTTCCCATGATTCGTTCACATCCATCTCCTCCATGTTTCGATTGTTAAGACTTCTTGCGGGATTCGCATATTTTCCTGCCACAAATCCATAAGTATTGCTTGCTCAGGCTCTGTAAACCATTGAAAAAAGGAATCACGGTAGGTGATATTTTGTGCTTGTCCACGTTTTTGCGCATTCTTTTGATCCACACATTCAAGCATTTTGCGATAAATCTTTAAGGCAGGCTGAATACTGCAATCTGGGTATTTTTCAATCAATCTGACAATAATTCCGTATCCCGCAGCATCTAGATCTCCTGCGTAGTAGAAAAGATAGTTTTTAGTCGGAAACATTCGGAAAAAATAAGAAAAACTCCGTTCAATTTTTGTCCCTTCCCCAAAAATAATCAACTCAGGCTCATAATCTAATTTCTCTGCCTCCAATAACTGTATGGAGGTATGAAAGAATGATAGATTTTCGACAATCAGGACTCTCTGGATATCGTTCATTTCTACCCCTTTTTTCATCCAAAACACAAATGGTTCACCGTAGTGCACCATTTTCAGCTGTTCTTCTGCTACTCCTATTCTAGCTAAAAAGCCACTTCCTTCAGGAAAGCTTTCACTATCTAGCAAGAATTTTTCATGGCCAAAGAGCTCAAGGCTTCTTTCTTCAACTGACACGATTTCCCGTTCCTGACTGGATTGAAGAAAATGGTATAGCTTCTGGATTCGTGCCCATTCCTCTTTCGTCTGCCATTCGGGATGACGTTCATAAAAGGAAAAGTCAAATGTATCACTTATCTTCATCATCTCAAGACGATCCCATTGATCCTCCTGAACCTTTATATTTACCCAAAAAAATAGTGGCAGTGCAGGTGATCTTCCGTTGTATTGTTTATTTTGAATTGGAGTCAATTGTCCTTCAGCTTGTAGGTTTTGAATGGCAGAATAAAATAGAGCATACCCATCCATTTCAAAATAATTGTCGATTATCCTTCGCAACTGAAGGTCTAACTCATTTATATTAATCTTCTTTTTTTGTTTAGGGTGCTGAATATCTGTAATAAACCCTCTCACCCGTGTTTCAATAACATCGATGGAACTCACCTACTTACATATTCGTAGATTCATAGGAATCTACTCCATTTTTAACTCTTTTTATTATAAACTAGTCCGGTGCTTAGCGGTAAATGAAATCTTTCTTACAATTAATTGAAAAAGGGTCTGACCCCCGGTACGGTAATACTTTACCGTACTAGGGGCCAGGCGCCAGAATTAAAATAATAAACTCGTTACACCCACCACATATTCCCTGGTAGTTCTTCAAGTAGGACGGATTTTAAATTATGAACAGCACGTGAAAATCCTTCTTCAATGGACATGATTGGGTCCTCATGCTCAATACTTACCACATAGTCGTATCCATAGGTTCCGTTGCAGTTGTGGATAGTAAAACTAATGAACTATTGCACCTTAACGCCAACATATTTTACAATATAAGTGAAGACGGTTTCGAATCAATGCAAACGTATACACTAGAAGATGGATTCGGTAATGTAGTATCTAAAGCAGAATTGGACGGTCAAATTTCAACGATGTCGATCTTCAACCCGTGCGTCCACACTGGCGTTTGGGTATATATTTACCACTGCGGCATGTGGGCATTGGTAAATGGGATCGCAGGTATGGCTTGCGCTGCGATCTGTTCTTACGCATTTGCATACGGTTGTTCTCGATAAAGTGAGGTGATTACAAATAGGCAAGAGGATATTTTGGGCGCTTAACTGCGTGATAGCTGGATTGTTTCTTGGATTTGGAGCGTTCATGGTAACACAAACAGGCGATATTAAGCTCGGAATTATTTTAGCTTTAATCGGTGTATCTCACGGTTGGCTAAGCCTTTGGGGATATAAGAGGTTTGTTGGTAAGGGTATATTTTTCGTAAATTAATATCGTATAAAAACAGCCTCTCCTATGTTTTTAACGGAAGGGCTTGTTTTAATTTATAATAATAATATATATGCACCGGTTTCATTTCTTGTATTGCTTTTGCAAGTTCAAAAATTTTCTCGTGGTATGGTGTTGAAATCTCCCTATCAGTATCTATGATTGATTAAAGCTTCTTCCTAGAAAGATGAAGTGCTGTCTTAATTGATTCATTACTCACTCTCAACATTGATGCTTTCTCTTTTGTGGTGTATCCGAAAACATCCTTTAAGGTAATGAGCATAGCTTGTTTCAAAGGTAAGGAAGCAAGAAAAATTTCAATTAAACTGAAGTATTCTATAGATTAATTTATTTCTCCATAAAGCTCCTCATTAAATTGAATTTTCTCTCTACCTTTTCTTTTTTCATCAATAAAATGGTTTTAGCCACTACACAAAAATTGAAAAAAGGGCCTGACCCCCGGTACGGTAATACTTTACCGTACTAGGGGCCAGGCGCCAGAATCTACTTTTTTACACCCACCACATATTCCCCGGCAGCTCTTCAAGTAAGACGGATTTTAAATTACGGACAGCACGAGTAAATCCTTCTTCAATGGACATGATTGGGTCCTCATGCTCAATACTTACCACATAGTCGTATCCATAGGTTCGTAGGGCACTCATCATATCTGACCATTCTTGTAAACTATGGCCACAGCCTACAGAACGGAATGTCCATGCTCTCGTTTGAACCTCGCCATATGGCTGCATGTCTGTTAGCCCATACATGTTGACGTTATCTTGATCAATATATGTATCCTTCGCATGGAAATGATGAATCGCATTTGCCTTACCTAAGATCTTAATCGCCGCTACAGGATCAATTCCTTGCCACCAAAAATGACTCGGGTCAAGGTTCGCACCAATGGCATCACATGTTTCCTCTCGTAGTTTTAGGAGAGTGTAAGGAGTATGAACTAAAAACCCACCATGAAGCTCTAGCCCAATCTTCACGTTATGCTCCTTAGCAAATTGCCCCCATTCCTTCCAATAGGGGATTAATTTTTCCTCCCATTGCCATTTTAAAATATCACCATACTCATTTGGCCATGGAACAACCGGCCAGTTTGGAAATTTCGCACCTTCATGGTCTCCAGCGGTGCCCGAAAAACAGTTCACAACAGGAACACCTAGTAAGCTAGCAAGCTTAATTGTTTTCACCAAAGCCTGGTGAGACTCCTCGGCAAACTTTTGATCAGGCGAAATCGGATTTCCATGACAGCTAAACGCACTTATTTGGAGTCCGCGCGATGTTACTTTTTCCATATATTCGTTACGTTTTTCTTCACTTTCTAATAAGGCATCAAGATCACAATGGGCATTTCCTGGATATCCACCCGTCCCAATTTCAACTGCGTTTAATCCAGAAACTGCTACATAATCAAGCATATCTTCAAAGCTCTTTTCTGAAAATAAAACGGTAAATACACCTAGTTTCATTACTCGTTTCCCTCCCGCTACATTTTAATGCTTTCTCCTGTTTCACTACTTTTATAAATCGCATCGATGATTTTGGAAACCTGTAAAGCTTGCTCTGGTTTCACGATAAGTTCATCGATTCCTAAACAGCTTTCAACAAAGTTTCTAGCTTGTGGTAAATCTAGGGATTCTTCACCAGGTACCCAGTTCGCCACCGTATTTAATAACATTCCATGCTTCGCTTGATTCAGTTGAAGGGGGAATAGATCGATCCCACCCTTATCCCCCGAAATGCTAACTCCTTCCTCATCCTTCGGAATATTGGCTGACCATGACGTTTCGAAAAGCATCGAAGCACCGTTTTGAAATTTAATATACGCCGTCACATGATCATCCACATCAAAGGATTCCGAATCAAAACATCCCCATTGGTTGACTTGGCTCGGCATCTTACTTAGGCGGTTATAAGCTGTGCCGCTTACCTCAACAGGCTCTGGATTTCCCAGTAACCATAAGGATAGATCTAAGAAATGACAGCCCCAATCGATCAGGGTTCCTCCACCTTGCAGTTCTTTATTAGTAAAGACACCCCACCCCGGGACCTTACGTCTTCTTAATGCTTTTACCCTTGCAACGATGGGTTCACCAATTTCATCCTCTAAAACGAGCCTTTTTGCAGCCTGTGAATCTTTTAAAAAACGATAATGATAGGCAATCGCCAACACTTTGCCTGATTTTTCAGCAGCCTCAATCATTGCCTGACATTCTTCTGCTGACATTGCCATTGGTTTTTCACATAACACATGGACACCCGCATCAAGTGCTGCGATTGAAATATCAGCATGAAACTTATTCGGGGTACAAACAACAACAGCGTCCACTTCAGCAAACATATCCTGATAGTTCGTATAGATCTTTGAAATCTGGTATTTTTCTGCAACAGTCTTTACGATTTCTTCATTCACATCACAAATGGCTTCAATTGTGACTTGCTCGGCTAATTGCTGGAATGCAGGTATATGTCGTGCTTGTGCAATTCCACCAGCTCCTATTATTCCAATTCGCAGTTTGCTCACGTTTTACACCTCAATTGATCGTGATAATCTTGTTTGTCTCTTTTGATTCAAGTGCTGCTAATATAACCTGTAGTGATTTCATTCCTTCTTCCCCTGGTACAGGTGGAATCGTGTCGGAAACGATTGATTGAACAAAATGAGAAATAACGTGAGAAGTTGTTTGCCCACCCTCTTCATTTGTTTGAATGCCGCCTAATTCACATTTCACAACCTCACCATTTTTATATTGAATAACAAGATTATGAACAGGATCATCCTCTAAACGTAGAATCGCCTTTTCTCCATAAATAATCGTTGAGTTATCCTCCTTTGACACGTAGGACCAGCTCGCAGCCAATGTTCCGATAATGCCGGATTCTGTTCGTAAAATACAAACGGCTGTATCATCTACATCCGCGTTTTCCTTGGCACTAGTTTCAATAAATGCCCCCACCTCGACAAACTCTTCCCCTAACAAAAACCGTAGCAGGTCTGTTTTATGGACGCCAAGATCACCCATTGCGCCAATAAAGGCCTCGTTCTTCTTAAAAAACCAACTTTCCTTTCCGTCCACACTCCATCCTTCCGGTCCACCATGACCAAATGCGGTACGAAAACTATAAATCTTTCCTAATTCACCGTCTTCAATCAGCTTTCGAGCCTTTTGATGGGAAGCGACAAATCGCTGATTATGCCCAATCATCAGCTTCTTGTTTGATTTTTTCGCCGCTTCAATCATATTCATCGCTTCTTCGCTAGACGTAGCCATTGGCTTTTCACAAAGTACATGCTTTCCTGCTTCCAATGCAGCAATCGAGATAGGTGCATGCAAGTAGTTCGGAGTACAAACACTTACTGCTTCTATCTCTGGGTCTGCAAGTAGTTCTTCATAGTTTGTATAAGCTATGACACCATACTCACTTGCCACCTTTTGGACCCGTTCCTCGACAATATCACACACTGCCACAATCTCTACTTGCTCATTCATTGCATATTCAGGCAGATGACGGTGCTGGGCAATACTCCCACAACCAATCACAGCAATTTTTACTGTACTCATCCGTTTTTTCCTCCTCTATGTATTTATTTACTTGCTTTGATTTCTTCAAGTGGTTTGGCATTCCCATAAATAGGCTTTGGTAGCATTGTAGGTTTAGCCCATTTGACGGCATTGCGAATCACACGTTGAATGTCCTTATGATAGTAGGTTGGGTATGTTTCATGACCTGGTCGGAAGTAAAAAATTTTCCCTTTCCCTCTTTGATATGTACAGCCACTTCTAAATACTTCTCCACCTTCAAACCAACTCACCATTATCAGCTTGTCAGGTGCGGGAATATCAAAATGTTCCCCATACATTTCTTCTTTTTCAAGCTCGATATATTCACCCAGCCCTTCCACAATCGGATGACTTGGATCGACAATCCAAATTCGTTCTTTTTCATCCGCTTCTCGCCATTTTAAATCACAAGATGTTCCCATTAAGACTTTAAATATTTTTGAGAAGTGACCTGAATGAAGCACAATGAGCCCCATCCCATCAAGAACTCTTTGCTTTACCTTCTCAACAATCTCATCACTTACCTCATGATGGGCAAGATGCCCCCACCATACTAAAACATCTGTTTGTTCAAGAACATCATCTGTTAAACCGTGTTCCGGCTCATCTAGGGTGGCTGTTCGAACCTGGAATTTCTCCTCTTTTAAAAAGCCTGCAATCGCCCCATGAATACCTTCTGGGTAAACCTCCCGCACAATCGGATCCTTCTGCTCATGGCGATTTTCATTCCAAACCGTTACTTGTAGCATCGATACGTCCTCCAGTCTACTCATTTTACCTTCACTTTCCTATTTCGATATTCATTCGGTCTTACCCCAATTAACTTCTTAAATAGTTTGCTAAAGTATTTCTCATTCTGATAGCCCACCAAATTTGCAACTTCGTAGATCTTCAAATGTGGGTTCTCCAATAGTTCTTTTGCTTTTTCCATCCGAATTTTCATCACATAGTCGGTAATGGTATCGTCAAACTCTTGCTTGAATTTCCTTGAAATATATTCCCTACTAAAAAAGAAGCGATCTGCTATTTCTTGTAGATTGATTTCATTCTGATAATTTTGTCTTACGATTTCTTCAATCAAGTGGATGCCTGTTTTCTCATGTTGATAGTTATGTGTCGGAACCAATGTCTTTTGTTGAAGAGCTTCCTCCTTCCATTCGACAATAGCTTTTTCTAAAGTTTCATTAAGCACGTCCGGCTCAATCGGCTTTAATAAATAATCAAAGCTTTTATAAAAAATTGCATTCCTCATATACTCAAAGTCATCGTAACCGCTTACGACAATGGTTTTACTCAAAATCCCGGATGCGTGTATCCATTTCAAAAGACTGATTCCATCTTTTTTTGGCATTCTCATATCTGTAAAAATAATCGCAGGCTGATGCTCTGTAATTAGGTGTACAGCCTCTTCCCCATCTTTTGCCTCTAGAATCGTATCGATTCCGAATCTTTTCCAGTCTGCTAGTAAAAGAAGTCCGTCGCGCACATGCTTTTCATCATCAATAATGATCGCTTTCATAATCAGCACCTTTCACATCCATCGGAAGCCTCATCGTCACTAAAAGACCGCCTTCCTCATTATTTTGAAGTTGTAAAGTAGCTTGGTCATGATAATAAAGCTTTAATCTTGCATATACATTTTTGAGTCCAATATTGGTTCCCTCACCCATACTAGTTCCACTATGAAAATACGAATCGATTTCTTGGAGCCTTTCTTCAGAAACACCCGTTCCATTGTCTTTTACGGCAATGAATAGTTCTTTTTGTTCAATTGAACATGTTAGCGTAAGCTTACCAACTTTGGTCCGATCATCAAATCCATGCTTGAAATAGTTCTCAATGATCGGCTGCAGAATCATTTTCGGGACCTTCACATCTTGTGCATTTTCATCAACATCAATGATGAATTCGAATTGTTCTCCAAATCTTTCTTTCTGTAAAAGCAGAAACGCTTTTATATAATTTATTTCTTTAATCAGTGGAATTATGTCTTCTTCCATATTCATTCCGTATCTCATAATCTTCGAAAGCTGAGTAATCAACGAATATATTTGTGGGACATTGTTTTTTAACGCAAGTGTACCGATCGATTGAAGTGCATTGTATAAAAAATGCGGATTAATTTGTGATTGAAGTACACGTAATTGATTGGTTTTGTTTTCTATTTCAAGCTTGTATTCCTTATTTATGAGATGATTGATTTTTTCTATCATCTGTTTAAAGCGATTTCCTAACACTCCAATTTCATCCTCACCCAATGGTTGAAAATTCACATCCATGTTTCCTTCCTCAACCTGACGGATATTGTAGAGAAGGATTCGAATGGGAGACGTTATTTTAAATGAGACAAATAAAGTTGCCAGCACAACTAAGATTAATCCAATCACCCCAAACAAGATGTTGATAATCGCTACGTTATTCACACTTTCATAGAGAGTGGTATAAGGAATTCTTTTGACTAACACCCAGTTCCCAGCAATCTCTGGAAGCTTATTATAAACCATGACCCCATGAAAGGAATCATCACTCCATTCCATCGTCCCCTGCTCATCATTCGTTTGAACGATTGTCTCAATCCACGCTTTGTGATCTGCTTTTTTCCCTTGTGTAGATTGATAGATAAAGTCCCCTTCAGCTGAAACGATATAAAATTCCTCATTTTCTTTGTTATAAAGATTTTCACTTAATTCAATGATTTTATCTGGTGTAATTTCCAATGTGACAAAGGCAAGAACGTCATTAGATGGTGAATTAATAAAAGAACGGTGAATCGATAATACGGTTTTTGGCCGTTTAACATTTACAATATCGTCCAAATCATTTTGGATATGAATCGGTTCAATATACATATTCCCTAGGCTACTTTTTGCCTTTTCGAAGGCATCTTCGTTACTATTCTCTACCTTATTTGCAAATACGACCGCTGATTGCTTTGAAATGGAGATGATTCGGTCATCTTTTTCAAACGTAATATAGACCCGTTCAATATTTTCTTCCGCATATAAAATCGTTTGCAGAACATCCTTCACAGTATCCAAGATCTGATAATGCTTTTCCTTATGTGGAGACCTTAAAAAACTCACAATATCGGGATTATTATAGAGTGAGAGCGATAATCCATTGAGCTCTCGGATATAGCTTGAAAGATTTTCCTTCCCTTGATATAAGAGACTCTTATTCTCTTGAACGACTTGATCCTTCAACGATTCTTTAATATGAAAATATGTAATCGCAATAGACGTTCCAAACGGCACGATTGTAGTGAGTAGTAATAAAACAATTAGCCTATTTCGAATACTCTTTTTGAACAAAGGGCTCTCCCTCCTAAATATATACATTCTTAGTATAAAATAGAAAGCATATCTAGTATAGACATGCTTTCTATCAAGAAGGGAGTCATCACTGAATGACTTCTTTAGGATTTGATTACTTCAGGTTATCCCATGTCTCTTGGAAACGAGTTAGTAATTCATCGTAATTAATTTTTCCTGCGGCATATTCTTGAATGGCCGCTGCTTTTTCCATGTTTGCCCCATCTGGCCATCTGAACCATGTCCAAGGAATTGTTTTCTCTTCCTTAGAATATTCCAAGATTGATAGACCAAGATCACCTAATCCAGTCGGTTCGATATTATCAAATGCCGGGATAAACGCGAACTCTTCGGTAATAAAACGCTTACCAGTTTCGGATGACACCATCCAATTCAAGAAATCCTTAGCTTCTTGTAGATGCTTTGAATTTTTATTCAGTACCCAGTTATTCGGAACTCCTACTGGCAGACGATTCGCTGCCGCTTCATCATCGGTCATTGCAATTGGAAGGAAGCCCATATTGATCTCAGGATTAATTTCATAAATCATGTTTTCTGTCCAGTTTCCTTGTTGGAGCATAGCTGTTTCACCAGAACCAAATAACGTAACTTGCGTATTATAATCGGTTGTCAGTGGATTATCATTTGCATATTTTAATTCTAAATCTAATACATTCTTAAAATCTTTAAAATGCTGATTACCCACAATTTTTTCTGTTCCAGCATAAAGTCCTTCAATAAATTTCACCGGGTCATCCTGTTGTGCAAACGGAATATTAAGTAAGTGTTGACCGATTACCCACCATTCTCCATAACCAGCTGAGAAAGGAGTAATCCCTGCTGCTTCAAGTTTTTCAGCAGCTTCTTTTAGCTCTGAGAATGTTTTTGGAGCTTCTGTAATACCAGCTTTTTCAAATAAATCCTTGTTATACACAAATCCATACCCTTCTAAGTTAACAGGCATCCCATATAGCTTACCATCTGTATCTGTCATTGGAACTTTACCAATTGGTAACACATGCTCTACCCACGGCTCACCAGAAAGATCAGCTAAGCGTTCTTTCCAAAGCTCTAACTCCTTAAATCCACCATTGTTAAAAATATCTGGCTCATCGCCCGAAGCAAATTTCGCTTTTAATGCCGCACCATAGTCAGCACCACCACCAACAGTTTCAAGCTTAATCTTGATGTTTGGATGTTCTTTCTCATACTCATCAATCATCGCTTGGAGCTGATCGGCAATTTCAACCTTGAACTGCATCATGTTTAGCGTAACGGTCTCCCCATCGGATCCTCCTTTGCCCTTATCAGTACCTTCACTAGATGTTTTCTCCTTATCCGAACAAGCGCCAAGGATAGTTAAAAACAAAACCATTGTGAACAAAAGCAATTTGCGTTTCATTACCTTGTTTCCCCCTTTATCATTTGCATTTTTATATTATACAAAAACGTATAACCCTTATTTAATCGATCCTGAAGCAATTCCCTTAATAATATGTCTCTGTAAAAACAAGAAAAAGATGATGATTGGTGTGATCCCGAGAACGAGTGCTGCTAATCCCATATCCCATTGTTTTGTATACTGAGCAAAGAAAGAGCTTGTGGCTAAAGGTATCGTTCGTAGTTCTGCATCCGTTAAAACAAGGAGAGGCAGTAAGTAATCATTCCAAATCCATAAGGTGTTTAAAATAATCACCGTAACGGTAATGGGTTTTAATAATGGAAAAACAATTCGCCAAAAGACGCCAAACTGTGAACATCCATCTATTCTCGCTGATTCCTCAATTTCAATTGGTACCGTCTTCACAAATCCGTGAAAAAGAAATAAGGACAAAGGTACGCCAAACCCAAAATACATCATCACAATACCTGGAATACTATTAACGATTCCTAATATCCCGCCAAGCTTCATCAACGGAATCATGACAGATTGGAAGGGAATCACCATTGCTGCAACAAAAAAGATAAATAAGAAGCTACTAAGCTTTCCACCCGTTCTGACCAATTTCCATGCGGCCATCGAACTAATTACGACAATGCCAATATTACTGGCAACCGTAATAATCAATGAATTCCAAAACGCTCTCGGAAAATGAATGATGTCCCATACCTTCACAAAATTCGTAAATAAAATTTCCTTTGGCCATGCCGCTGCATCAATTAATATCTCAGAAAAAGCTTTCACAGAATTAATAAAGACAAAGTAAAATGGGATGAGAAAAATGAGCCCTAACACAATTCCGAATATCTCTAAAAGTAAGGTCCTCTTCGTGTATCTTTGGTTCATTACGCCTCAACCTCCTTTTTCTTCGTCATCACAACTTGAACAGTCGTAAAGACTGCCACGATCACAAAGAACAAGACCGCTTTAGCGGTACCTAAACCTAAATTATTATACTGAAAGGCTTCCCGATAAATATTAATAGCCACAGACTCTGTTGAGTTGAACGGTCCACCGTTCGTCAACGAGATATTAATGTCGAAAATCTTAAAGGCCATTGAGATTGTCAAAAAGAAACAAATCGTAAACGCAGGCAAGATTAACGGCATAATTATTTTAGTTAATACATTCCAATTCGAAGCCCCATCAATTCTAGCTGCCTCTACTAAAGATTGATCGACTCCTTGCAAAGCTGCGATATAAATGACCATCATATACCCAGCCGTTTGCCAAGCGAATACAATCACAATTCCCCAAAAGGCAGTAGCTTCATCACCTAACCATGCAAGGTTAAAAATCCCAATATCGGTATACTTTCCTACCGATGCGAACCCCTTCACAAAAATGAACTGCCAGATAAACCCGAGCAAAAGTCCGCCAATGACATTTGGCATAAAAAAGACCGTTCGTAAAATATTCCTCGTCTTTAGGGCCCCATTTAGCAATAACGCTAGCCCGAATCCTAACAAATTACTAATGATAACAGCTGCAAACATAAACCTTGTTGTAAACCAGAAGGAATTGAAAAACTTCGCATCGTTGGTAAATATCTTTTTATAGTTCTCAAATCCAACCCAGTCCACCGCTGCGCTAATTCCATTCCAGGATGTAAATGAATAATAGATCCCCATTAAAAATGGGATAATTTGAATGACCACAAAAAACAATAATGCAGGTCCAACAAAAGCAGCATAGGTTAACACGTTTTTCCATTTAATTTTTCGTTTGGCCCCGAGTTCTGGTTTTCGGCTCAGTTGTCCTTCATTTACTGCTGTCTTAGCCTCCATTTACACCACCCCCTTATTTTTGAAACCGTTTTCTTTTATTATAGCCGGTCGAAAATGAGAATACAGGAAACAATATTGACGGATAGGGGGTACTGAATTGACCTCGTTATGTCATTTGAGCTATTTTCTAAATTTCTCGATGTGAATCATGTGGAGATAAAACCGAGGAAACCATGAAATGGGCATTAGGGGGGCAGATGGGCAAAACAAGAAAGAGCTCCGGAAATCCACTAAGACACTCTCTTTTGAGGTACTCGTATATGAAAAACATATATAAAATCAACTATACCTTGATAAAATTGTCAAACAGTCATAAGGAAATTCTATTAATATTTTGAAGTAGCTACTCTTCAACTAAAGAAGCGGTTTAGTTCAATAAGAAATTATGCTGATATTCAGAAAAAGGGAGGGCAGGTGGTTGAAGCAATACTGTTTTTCATTTTATTTTTTAAAATATATGACTTAATTTTCACTTACTTTGTACCTTGGAATGAAATAACTGACTTATTTTCTCTACTAATTGTTTTCCCTCTTTTAATTGTTTTTTCAATTATATCAACCCAGAAAGCCTTCAATATTATTCAAGTAGAAAGAAAATGCCAGAGAAAAAATAGTATAAAGTCAAGGACAAACTATCCGTAATAAAACAAAAACGACAGGAAGCCCCGCCGCCGTTGTGATTTACAAGTATTTCAACATTTCTTTGATATTCGCTTCGTCAACTTTTAGAAACGAATCCAATTCGTCAACCTTATCTCCGTCCAAGTGTTCCGACACACCGAACGGTTGTCCCGTCCTGTTGACCACAACGTTGATATCGTTCAACAATTGCTCCATGTATTCAACTGCTTGGTGATATCGTTTACTTGCAGGCTTCCAATTTTTAACCACTTCACTTGGGGGTTGTTTATCCGTTTTTGTCGGGTCAATTTTAATGTGCTTCACCCGATTGTCGTGTTCGATTTGGATAACCGCCGCAAGCATTCGCAACTTGTGGAAATCTTTTTCAAGGTCAACGCCTTCAACCCGAATATGGTCGCCCACTACCGCAAGGATACCGTATGCCTTCATATAATAATCGTATTCAGGCGGATATCCCACTTGCATTAGTTTTTCGTCAGGTTCACCGTTCCAATGTTTTAACGTATTTGGGATATATTCCTTCACATTCAACGGGAAGTCGGGCTTCGTCAAATCCCCCTTTGTCGATACGTCCTTCCATTCCTTCGGACGGGATAATTCTCCAATAATGTCACGGAATACGTCCAATTTCGCCCACGAATTAAAATATCCTTCGGCGTCTCCATTTGCCCGTGCTTCGGTTATACCTTCAATAGTTTCGTCAATTAATCCATTAAACGCTACATTGTCCGACATTGATTTTACGGATGTTAAAATTGGAATATCCCGTTCAACTGATTGGTCAAGAAGATCTTGTGGATAGAAACCTTTTTCAAACGTTGTGTAATGAAGTAGTTCACTAGATGGAAGATTGAAACGAATTTTCTTTTGCAATGCTTCGTCTTCCTGTTGATATGCCAAAACCGCTGCCGTGACCGTTGGGTTGTTCTTCATAGATTCGAAACTTGGTTCTTCGTTCTTCTCGACTGTTTCAAGATATTTCCTTACTTTGTTGGACATTTCTTGCGTCAAGGGTGTATTCTTCGGATAATCTTCGATCATTTCATTGATTTCTTCCTGCGTTGGTGCACTCACTTTCACTTCCGATGGTGTTTCCGCTTTTGCTTCCGATGGTGCGTCAACGTGCGTGAATCCAACGACTAAACTTCCTCCGACAACAACCGCACCCAATACTAATAATGCTTTCGATTTCATTTTCTATACATTCCCCTTCTTTCATAATTTTTCCTTTTTTTAGTCTAACATAATTATTTTGCAACTTGGTAAATTTGTCATTTATTTTTTAGGTTAAAATAAGTGTTACTTTACTAACGGGTGCATTGTTCCAAGAAGGATTCATGCACCTTTTTGTTGAAGTTATTGTACTAACGGAACAGTTTAGTTCAAAAAGAATATATGGAGAGGTGTAGTATGGAGACTTGTATTTTTTGTGAGATAATCTGTAAAAACGAAGATGCTTATATAATTTATGAAGATGATTATATATGTTGTTTTTTAGACAAACACCCTATTAACAAGGGACATATATTAGTTGTTCCTAAAAAACATTATCAAGAATTTAGTGAAGTTGACAAAGACAGTTTGACACAAGTAATACTTGCATCTCAAAAGGTTGCTACTGCTCTTGAAAAAATATTAAACACAGACGGAATTACTTTAATGCAAAACAATGGGATATTTAAGGATGTTGAGCATTACCATATGCATATTATCCCACGGTTTGTGAACGATGGGTTTTCTTGGGTAGAACCAGAAATTGAGATTACCAAAGATGAATTTATTTCATTAAGTGCAAATTTAGAAAAAGTTCTAAATAGGAGTAGTTGAAGTAAGGGGTGCGTTGAACCAAGAAGGTTTGTGAAAGAGTGCATAATGAGATTTTTAACAAGTAAAAATATATAAAATCAAAATAAGGGAGGGCTTATCTTTGGAAATCGTGCGTATTTTACTACCTGTTGTAACCGTGGGTGTGATTGCTGTATTTGTAGTTATAAGAATGAAAGCTAAATATAAGAAAGGCACCCTGGGTAAGAAAAAATCAAAAAAAGCTCAAAATTTGTTGGATAGTTTAATTCCACTTGGCATGATAATTGGTTGTGCTGTGGGTCTGCGTAAAATCTTGTGTAAGTAATATTCAACAATCTTCGCAAGGCAAGAAATAATAGGTATGAAAAAATATAACCTGGCAATACTATAATTGCCTTTTACCATAAAACAGGATAGGGCAATGCAGAAGTGCAACCTGAGCGGTTTTATGGTTTTTACACTAAAACGGACGGACTTGATCTGTCCGTTATTTTTGTCCGTTTTAGGGAAAACAAATGCGTTAAACTTCAGGGGTTTGGGGACAGAGTCCCCAATTATGATGTTTGGTTCAATATCTCAAGCTGGCTCAAGATCATGTCCCAATTACGGTAACGCATCGTCCATTTTTTGGTAATGTTTTGAGATGCTAAATAAAGCATCTTTCTTAAACTATCATCATTAGGAAAAATAGACTTTGTTTTTGTCACTTTCCTAAATTGACGATGTAGTCCTTCGATAATATTCGTAGTATATATTATTCTCCTAATTTCTGGAGGATATGCAAAGAAGGTAGCTAAAATATCCCAATTTTCTTCCCATGATTTTACGGCAGATGGATACTCTTTACCCCATTTTTCTTTAAATTCTATGAGCCTTTCCATTCCCGATTCCTCGTTGATGGAAGTATAGATTAATTTTAAGTCAGCGACAAATTCTTTTAAATGTTTATAAGAAACGTATTTTGTACTTGAACGAATCTGGTGAATGATACAACGTTGAATACTAGCGAAAGGATACACAGCTTGAATGGCCTCTCTAAACCCTGTAAGCCCATCTACGCAGAAAAGATTAACTGTTTTAACGCCTCTCGTTTTCAAATCGTTCAACACACCTAACCAAAACTTACTACTTTCATTTCCACCAACCCAAATACCCAATATTTCCTTATATCCTTCATTGTTAATTCCCAAAACAACATAAGCTGCCTTCGAGACAATTTGGTGATTATCCCGAATTTTATAATGAATGGCATCCATAAAAATAAAAGGATAATAGGCTTCAAGTGGACGGCTCTGCCACTCATTTACTTGTGGCATAATCTTTTCACTAATCTTACTAACTAGCTCTGAGGAAATCTCAATATTATAGAGATCCTTGACTTGTTCCTTGATATCCCTTGTAGACATACCATGAGCGTAAAGGGAAAGAATCTTTTCTTCTAGTCCGTCCACATTTCTTTGGTATTTGTCCAAAATTTGCGGCTCATACGAGCCATTTCTGTCTCTAGGAACATTTACTTCAACTTCACCAAATTGTGTTTTTAGTTTCCGTTTTGTTGAACCATTTCGATAATTATTAGGTCCATCATTTCGACGTTGATGCTTTTCATAACCCAGTTGCTCATCAATTTCACATTGGAGCACTTCCTCCAATACATCGGAAAACATTTCTTTGATCGTTTCCATGATTTGATTGGTACTAGTGAATTTTTGTTCCTTTACAATTTCTCTGATTAATTCCTTTGGTAATTTCATGTAGAAAAAACCTCCTTGGCAAAAATTATTTATCCTAATTCTTGCCAAGGAGGATTGATTTGAAACCTATTTACACAACTTTTTCCGCACCGTCTGTGCTGTTGGAGTACTTATTAGCATTTTTTTCTCAATTTCCTTACTATCTACAGTAAGTTTGGGAGCAGAATAGGTTTATTATTTGGATATTTTGCTTATGAGATATACAGCAAAAAAGAAGAAAGTAATAAAATATCTTCTTTGTGATTTGATTATTCAACAAACGGGTAGCTTTTGTTTTAAAAAAATTGTAATAACCCCTTCAAGAGAACTGTCTTTTTTATTATCATATTATGCTCGTCAAATTCATTGCTCTTTATAATGTTTGTTATGATGTGAACCTTGTAATAAAACTCCATCAAATCAACAAAATAGCAAAGCGAATTCTTATGTGAATTCCTCTACTATTTTAGATGTTTTTATTTTAGCTGTTAAAATGGCTTAGAATTTCCCGGGGGACCTCTAAAGGTGCATAACTAGTCTTCTTCTATAATTATCTCAGTCCCCTCCTCGTTCATGTCGACTTTCATTCCACCGTTTTCCTCATCATGTGTGTCAGCCTGTTCAGCTGGTTCATCACTATTCTTTTCCTCGTTCTTTGCTTTTTTAAAATCATTCATGGTCGATAAAAAATCCTCCGCTAAGTCTGACGGGATGATTCCCGTTCCATATGTAGCTCCAACATTTAAGCTCCCACTTAAATCTTTTACTCCAAGGTGAGCGATATTATTGTTCAGTTCATATTTATCAATCAGCATTCGTTCAACCTTTATATCCTGATAAACAATAGGGAGATCGTTTGATTTCGTTTGACTTCCCAATGCTTCCTTGATTTCATGAAATTCCTTGAGGATCTGTTTATTTTCAGATTCACATTGTTGGATCCGTTCCTTTAGGCTAGTTATGTCATGGGTAAGGATATATAACTTTTCCTTCAGTTTGTCCATTTCGTGAAACCACTGAGCGTTCATTCTTTTTTCCAAAGTGGCAATGATTTTATCTTCAAGGTCATCAGGTATGCTAGGATACTTCTTTTCCTTCTTTCCCTTTGTTGCGGACTCTTCTAATGCATTCATGGTGGAAATGGCAAGAAAGTGGCTTTCCATTTTCAAGAACCGCTTCATTGTCACTTCCAGCGTATTGACTCTCTTAAATTCCATTTCAAGCGTTGCGATTCTCTTCTCTAAAGCCTCCTGGCCATTTGCCTTATGAAAATTTCTTTTAAAGGGCATTTTTATCATCACCACACTTTTTTCCATCAATTTATTTAGGATAAGCATCTATTCGATTATGACAAACTCCTCTGGCTCTATTTTTTTGTGATAGCTGATCACGAGGAGTCCATGATTAAATCTGGCTCTTATCGGATTGCCATCTGTTGGTTCTGGAAGCTCAATCGTGCGTTCGAATTCGCCATATACCCGCTCGTTTTTTAAGGCTGTTTCTGGTTGAAATGGCAATCTTGAAATTCCTTTTATGGTTAGTTTCGATCCAATGACTTTTAATTGAATGTCTCTTTTATCAATCCCGGGGATTTCGATCAAGATGACGATTTGAGAGTCTAGCATGAAGATATCTATTGGAGGATATTCCATTGATTCTGCCGAACGACTTGTTTGATGTTCATTTTGTTCTGCCTTCATGTCCTGCATAAATTTCCTTGCAGATTCCTTATCAAATACTTGGTTCCAAAAATCACCCGCTTGATATTTCTGGGCAACCTCCATCCACTGCTTAAGCTTTTCAAAATCCACGATGCTTCCCTCCCCTCGTAATTCATTGGATAAGCTAAATTGTTATTGCTTTCTACTATTAATCATATTGTTCGATTAGCGTTTCATTCCTGTGAATTCGCTACAGCATGCCTGTTTTGCGATTATCTAAGGAACAAGACGCCCATCCGCTCATTCAATGGGAGGGACGTCTATTTGTGTATATTGCATATCGGTTGCCTTAGGTAGTTTGATTTGAAGATATTCATCTTTATAGGTGGTAATAGCTCCTTTTTTCTTGACAATCTCAGGCAGGGCGAACACATGATAACTTTCTTCGTTCGGGTACCCCTCAATGATAATTTGGTTGGATGTATGAAAAATTTTTAAGTTCGGTAATTTTGACGGATCCTTTATTCTAAACTTCACATACACGTGATCAAGAGAATCAAATATCGAAGGAGTTAGTTCACTTTGTTCTTTTTGTTCGGGTAAAGAAATCTCTCCATCTTCACTCACCTGGTTCTCATGAAACGAACGATTTAAAACAGAAGCATTTTTTTGAAAGTAGTCCATGGAAGTTGACATTGATTTCGAAATGGACTCTTGAACAAATTTTTCTATACTCGAAGACTCTGTTGACTGTTTCATCAACTGCTGCATGATATCATTAAATGGAAAGAGGGATTTAAAGGGGAACATTTGATAACCTCCTTATACTCAAACTAAAATTGATTAGAAACAGGGAAAGATGGGTTGAAGATTTGGTCTTGATCTGTAACATCTGTATCTAAATAACCTTCTGCAATCCAAGATGAATTTGGTGAGATATCACCTAAAGAAAAGCTTAAACCTACATTTTTTGAATTGGCCGTGTGGCTATTATGAACCGTTCCCCCAATATCAAAATTCGCATTTTGACTCATATTATTTGTCTTTATATTAAAGATATTAATCATATAGGGCATCTTATTTAGTCCTTTCTCTTTGACATTATCCTTCATCTTATACGCATAAGCGTAAAGGAGTTCTTCTAAAAATGGTATATCATCAATCCTGAGCAACATTTTTCACAACTGCTGGGTTTCCAATATCTCCTTGATCATTAAAATCTGGGTCAATAAACACATTTTCCATCCCCGAAGTAGTTGGTGAAAGATCCCCATAGGATGAATTTTCCCCTTGGGACTTAGAATTTGCTGTGTGAGCATTATGAAAGGATTCACCAATATTCACTGAACCGTTATTCGAAATGCTATTGACTTTCATGCTATAAATATTGATATGAGTTGGCATATTGATTACCTCCCCCTTCATGTTCTTATATCTTATGCAATAGGCATGCAGGCTGTTATCCATAATTTGAAGTTGTTACTTTTGACGAAAAAAAATAAGCACATTTCCGTTCAACAGAAATGTGCTTACAAGACTAATATTTTTATGAAGCTTCAGCTGTTTCTCTCAAGGTTTCAACTTCAACAGGAGGGTTAAATTTCCCTTCCCATTTCGCCACAACGAGAGCTGCTAATGAATTACCTACCACGTTAACCGCAGTACGTCCCATATCAAGAATACGATCAATACCCGCAATAAATGCTAAACCTTCAGCAGGTAAACCAATTGTACTAAATGTCGCTAATAACACAACAAAGGAAACTCCAGGCACTCCTGCCATTCCTTTAGAAGTTACCATTAACACTAACATAAGCGTAATTTGTTGACCAATGCTTAGGTCAATTCCGTACATTTGAGCAATAAATAAAGAAGCTATCGCTTGATATAAAACAGATCCATCCAGATTAAAGGAATAACCTGTCGGAATAACGAAAGTCGCAATATGCTTTGGACTTCCTGCTTGCTCCATCTTGTCCATAATTTTCGGAAGGACGGTTTCCGAGCTTGCTGTTGAAAAGGCTAAGATGAGCTCTTCCTTGATCAATTTCAGTAATTTAAAAATACTGAACCCAACGAACTTAGCAAGTAAGCCTAAAACAACAATCACGAAGAAAATCATCGTTCCATAAACGGTAAGGGCTAGCTTACCTAATGGAATCAGGGATGTAAAACCATATTTCGAAATCGTTACCCCGATTAATGCAAATACACCGATTGGGGCATACTTCATAAATAAGTTCGTTACATAAAACATGGCATTGGCCATACCTTCAAAGAAACGCAATACTGGTTTTCCTTTTTCACCAATCGCAGCAATTCCTAAACCGAATACGACGGCAAAGAAAATAATCGCGAGCATGTCTCCTTCAACCATCGCTTGGATTGGATTCGTAGGAACAATGTGAAGCAGCGTATCGGTAATCGATTTTCCCTCTTGTTCCTCTGAGGTATGAACATAACCAGAAATATCACTTTGCTCTAGCTTGTCCATATTTAGACCAGAACCAGGCTGAAAAACATTGGCAGCAATCAGACCGACCGCGATCGCGACTAATGTCATCCCTATAAAATAAGTAAGAGACTTAGCGCCTAACTTTCCAACCGATTTTAAATCACCAACACCAGCAATCGCAACGATGATACTCGAAAGGACAATTGGCACTACAATCATTTTAATTAAACGGATAAAAAGATCACCGAACGGCTGTAAGATACTCTGTGCTGTTGCACTTCCGTAAAAAATCCCACCGACGATAATCCCTAAGACAAGACCGATAAAAATTTGAGTGGCTAAACTTAATTTAAACTTTTTCATAAATTACCTCACCTTCTTGATGTTTTTTATATAGCTGTATTGCTTAGGCAAGGGAAACAAATGAATACGATAATTCTCACAAAAAAACGGCAAATGCCGACTTACGATTCTATCGTTCTCGTTTCCACTAAATTGCTTACGAGGTTAGCTTTCAGGTTAGGACTATCGGAAACACTGAGCCCTTTCTTTATTAGAATTCACCTATAACGGAAATATCCGTGTAAATCATTGGGTCCCCCGCTCTTAAAATAAGATTAAGCACATATGAACTAAAAGAATTTTATCATTAAAATACTATATTAGTAAACTATTGTTTATTTCCAGTAAAAGTCTAAATCACACCTTCCACATACCATTTTAAAATCTTTTTCTGTTTAAACCTTTGCGCAAACACATTATTCTTAAATAATTATTCCCAAAATAAAGAAGGGAGCAGTCTCTAAATATTATAAGGACTACTACCCACTGGCGGAACGCTTCTTATTTATTTTTGCTTGTAAATTAATTTCGACGGTTCTTATGCATCAATTTAGATGTGTATTTATAAATGTTTCTACCTTTTGGTTTAATGTCGTTTCCTCTGCCAAGGCAGGTGGAAGATTGGCTGTTTTGTAACCAAGAATTGTTTGGTTTACCGTTTCTTTGATTGCTATGAAAAGCGGATCGCTAAGTTCATAAATGGACATAAAGGAATTTATCTTTTGATGATAAGTAAGTGCCTCTTGTAATTTCCCAGATTTAAAACAATTATATAGATTAACAGATTGTTCGGGAGCAAACACGGAGGTTCCATTAATCGACCCTGCTGCTCCAATTTGTAACGCTGGGAGAACTAAATCATCGAATGCTGCGAAAACAGCAAAATCCTCTCTCTTCTTTTTTGTCTCAAGAATAAGTTTTCTAATATGCCCAAGGCTATCAATCGTATCTTTAATACCCACAATATTCTCACGGTTTTCAGCAAGTCTTGCAATGAGTTGTGGTGACAGACTCTGACCTGTTAACATCGGGATATTATATATTAACACAGAAATATTCAAACTTTTGGACACACTAGTAAAATAATCATAAAGTTGATCCTCTGTAAATTTCCAATAGTACGGACTTACGACAAGGACCCCATCAGCACCGCATTCTTGGGCATGAAGGGACAATTCGATTGTATCCGCTAATGAAGAAGTCCCTGTACCAATCAAAACGGGTACCCGATTATTCACATACGGAATCATTTCAGCAATGAATTGCTTACGCATCTCAATGGATAAAGAAGAAAACTCTCCAGTACTACCCATATATAAGATCCCGTGTACCCCTTTATTAATGAGAAAATCCGTTAACTGTTTGTTCGCTTCCCAGTTAAAGTCTCCATCCTCATTAAATAAGGTGACAACCGGAGAGATTACCCCATGAAACTTACGTGATTCTCGTTCCACTTATTCATCCCCCTTTTCCGAAGTTATCATTGTAAAACTCTCCTCCACATCCCGTTGGAAGAGAACGCGAATCCAGTTACATGACTTTCTCACTAGGCACCTGAACTTTTACAGGATTAGCTAATACACCGATAGAGGAAATCTCAATTTCAATATGGTCCTTCTCTTTAAGAGTAAATTCGTTTGGCGGTACAATCGAGGTGCCTGTTAACAGAACTGTACCATCAAAAATTTCATTGTCTCGAACTAAGAATGAGACTAATTCTTCAAAACGTCGTTTTAACTGAGCTGTATTGGCAGTCCCCTCAACGACCAGTTGGTCACCTCTGAAAATTCGGCAGATAAGCTGAAAATTATACGGGTCTTCTACCGTTTCCGCAAGGCGAATAGCTGGTCCAATAGCACATGAATGTTTCCATATCTTAGCTTGTGGTAAATAAAGGGGGTTATCACCCTCGATGTCCCTGCAACTCATATCATTACCAATTGTATATCCAACAATCCGACCATCTTTTGTGATGACAACACCCACCTCAGGCTCAGGAATTTGCCAGTTGGAATCATTTCGTAAGTATACGGGAGTATTCGGCCCAATAGTTCTGGCTGCAGTTGATTTTAAAAATAACTCAGGTCGCTCAGCATCATAGACTTTGTCATAACAGGTTTGTTCGTCGTTTTTTCCATTTGTAGTTTCATAGTTTCTTGCATCCCTACTTTTCTCATAGGTCACTCCAGAAGCCCATACCTCTGGGGCAACAATCGGAACTAGTAATTCTAATTCGTCTAGCCTCTCTTTAATTGGTTCAGTCCCGGCTATAGAGTTTTCAATCAGTTTAAGGGCTGTAACCCCAGTAGATTCCGCTTGATTCACCAATTCCATAAAATCCGAATGAGGCAAAGAATAAATGTCTCCCTGATCTGTTAACGCACCTAGCACCACAGCTGAATGATTATTTACAAAACGAATGATTCTCATGTAAAACCCTCCTGTTTTATAATATAAAACTAAGTTTTGTTATTTAAACAAAAAAATGACTCCACATCACGATGCAACATGTTGAATAAGGGCCAAGGATTTTTATGTTTTAGGTCATAAAAATCCTTGACGCTATTTGATCGGTAAATGCATTTCATATCCTAATTCTCTAGATATTTTCATCGCAGCTTCTTTTAGCATCTCAACCGTCCGCTGCAGTTTTTCTTGGTCGATACTTGCAGAATGCTGAGACATACTCATCGCCGCTACAACTGTTCCAGTATGATCCCAGATTGGAACTGCAACGCAGGTGATTCCTGGTTCATTTTCTTCTTTATCCATCGAATAGCCGTTTTCCCTTACGTTTTCAAGTTCAGCCAAAAACAGTGTTTCATCTGTGATTGTATTAGGCGTCTGCTGAACGTATTCATAATCTTTAAGGATTTCTTGAAGTTCATTACTAGATTTATTTGCAATAAGCGATTTTCCGACCGCACTGCTGTGCAACGGTATCCTTCTTCCAATTCTTGAGTACAGTACTGTCGCGGAGGGACCTTCTACCTTATCAATATAAATCCCTTCTTTGCCATCACGAATAACAAGATGGACTGTATTTCCCGACTTTACCGACAACTCGATTAAATACTTTTTGGCAATCGTACGAAGGTCAAGTCTTCGAATGACAACATTACCACGCTCGAATAGTTTCATTCCAAGTCGGTATTTACCGTTTTCAGGATTTTGCTCAATATATCCTCTTTGCCTTAATGTCTGTAATAAAGAGTGTACTGTACTTTTATGAAGTTGCATTTTTTCACTAATTTCAGTGATTTTCATTTCCTGTTCGTATTCATCGAATAAATCGAGGATACGGAGGGCACGATCTACTGATTGAATGATAAGCATTATTCTCACCCTTCTAAAGTCCTATATATATGAATACATTTTACCATAATAAGTAGATTAGTAATATGTATTCTTGGTGTTAACGAAGCACTTCCGTATCCCTTCTATCCTGACGAATTTGTGACCAAAACGGGTACCCTTCCACATCGCCTGCAGTAGTCAGGGCAAATGCTCCCACCCTATTTCCAAGGCGTACCGCTTCTTCCAATGACCATCCTCGTAAGAGTCCAGACAGAAAGCCAGCAGCAAACCCATCTCCTGCACCAATTGGATCAACGATTCTAGTTATGGTATAACCTGGAACAAATCCTTCAGCTGCTTTCGTTGCATAATAAGCACCTTTATCACCTAACTTTACCACAACTGTTTCTACACCTTTTTCCAAAAAACAGGCGGCAATATCCGTTGGTTGTTTCTTTCCCGTTAATATTGTTCCTTCTTCAAGTCCAGGAAGAACGATATCAGATTGAACGGCGATGTCGTTCAAAATCCCGTGCGCCTCTTCTTTGCTCCAAAGCTTCAGACGGATATTCGGGTCAAAGACTACCTTCACTCCATTCTTTTTCGCCAATGAAATGGCATGCATTACGGTTTGCCTGCAAGAAGAGCTTAATGCAGGAGTAATGCCGGTTAAATGAAGGTACGTCGCCGTTTTTATTTGCTCTTCATTTAAATCTGCTGGAACCATCCTGCTGGCAGCAGAGCCTTTCCGGTAATATAAAATATTCGGTTCCTGCATAGGTCGCATTTCCTTAAAAAATACCGCGGTAGGGTTATTTTCGTCAAAAACAACACCCGAAGTATCAACGCCTTCTCCTCTAATAAAGTTTCGAATGTAAATGCCAAACTCATCCATTCCAAGTCTTCCCGTCCATCCCACTTGATGACCGAGTCTTGAAAGAGCGATTGCGACATTCGATTCTGCTCCCCCAATTGTCTTTTGAAAACTGCTATTAAACCGTAAGGGGCCTGGTGTTATTGGGGTAAACAAAACCATTGTTTCACCAAATGTAATGACATCCATTCATTAGCCCCCTATTCTCCCGATTGAATTCAATGTTTTTTTTCTGAAAGATTGGTTGAGTAAGCAGCCAAATCCACCTTATAGTCGTATACAGCATCTTCTGCCACCTCGAACGGAACAACACCATTGGCTGCATCCGTATGTCCCGCCATCCGATTGCTTGCGGCGATAAGACGCTGGCGTTGACGAATCGTTTTTAGTCTTATTTCACCCAGCTCTTTCCTAGCCTCTTTAGCAGTATCAAACTGAAATACAAGATTTCCATTTTGGAATTCTTCTTCATCTAAATAATCAATTCTTTTGTTACGAAGCTGTAGATAAAGCACATCCCCTGTCTTTAAGTAAAGAATTCCTCCACCATTCTTCGCTTCTGGAGTCATGTGCCCAATCGCAGCACCGTAGGTTACTCCAGAATAGCGGCCATCACTGATTAACGTTGCTACTCTTTTCAGCTTTCGGTTCGCGTTGATATGTTGCATTGGGGTAAACATTTCTGGCATTCCGAATGCTTCCGGCCCCTGACCGGACACAATCACGGAAATTTTCAAAGCACCTTCAGCAACCATCAAGTCAAATAGCTCATCATACTCCAAATTCATACCGTTTTTAAACAAATCAGGTGCATTGTGTTTGAGCATTGCCTTCATCGTTAAATAGTCAAAACTTCTGTTCTGCTTTAATTTTTCTAATAAATTTTCTTCCAACAATCTTTCATTGGCGCTATGTTCATTATCATAGAAAAGGACAAATGACGCCTTGTGATCAAAATTATCGAGTTGTGCTGTCGTCATTCCGCTTATCTTAACCACAGCACTTTCAAAAAAGTTCCCTGTTAACACGTCTACTCCGCTGAATGACCTTCTTGGTTTTGAGAGAATAATAGGATTATCCTTTACTCCAGTTGCCGGTAAACCTTGTTTTTTCGAGAGCCGCTCTCTCCATGTTGTCCCTGTCACTGTCGGTGCATCTATATCCATTGGGACGCCATTTTCAATCAACTCATAGATAAGTGTTTCCATCCCTTTAATCTGACCACTACAGCATTGCATCGCAAGTGCAAAAATGTCTCTGCCCTCTGTCAGGCTATAGTTAAACAAATCTGGAATAGGAACCTCATGATGGATTTGGTCATAATCCCACAGGTTAAATTTATAACCGCCGTACACCATCGCAGCAACGATATGCATCATCAAATTGGTGGAGCCCCCTGATGCGCTGTGAATTCTGATCGCATTTCTAATATTGGCAGCCATAATGCTTGAAGTTCCAAAAGCTGGATCATTTATCATCCCTGCAAGTGAATCCACTGCTTCATTTACCTCTACCTGTGTTGGCGGAGCTGTCAGTTGCTCAACTGCAGGATGTACGAGCCCCATACCCGCTACTAGGTGGCGGGAGCTGTTTCCTGTTCCGTTAAAGGCACAGACACCACCCTGACCATCACAAGTTGCGACAGCCAATTTCTTTTCGTAAAGCTCATGCTGATCCTTCGTAATGATGCCCCGCTCCCGAGCGCGCTCAAGTACGCCTTGGAACGCTGTATTTGAGGAGCATTGTAAAATATACGAAAGTGCGTCACGTAAGTCAAAAGCAATGTCCTCGGCCCCTTTCGCTTCTGCAAGGAGTGCTACTTCTTCAAGCTCAGAAAAGAGCGCACTTGGGATCGTTCCTCCCTTCAGAACATGAGCAGGAGCAAAAGTAGCAAAAAAAGGTGCCTCATGTCGGAATTTGCGAACTCGATCTAAATGTGCCAAGGCACTTACGACACCAAGAGGCTGTTTGTCACAGCCCTGAATCACGAATGCCCCGTGATAGCTGTGCGCTTCCAGCTGGTTCACAACCATTTGCGCAACTGCATTCCGGCTTTGTAAGGAATAGCTCATACCCTGGTTACTCTGTGCGGTGCCATCACACATGACAGGAGTCGCAAATTGAAAAGGGACGCCTCCGTTCTGCCAAATCCGGACGGCTGCCCTTGCAATCGTTTGGAAGTCCATGATATGGGCTGGATGATCCTGTGAACCTCCAATAATCGCAATCCTTGGAGCATTATGATGAAGCCGGTCATAAATCGCTTCTAACGACCAATCGGGCTGGTACCCTTTCAATTCTGCTTGGAGGATTTGTTTGGACCGGTCCAACAATCCCGCGACGCAAATTGGTTCATTTGCTTTACCTTGAACATTATCCCGATATGGGTTAACTGTATTCTCAATATAAGGGAATTTCAATGACATCAAATCTACCTCCTTTTTACCATTCGGCTACACTGCCATCTTCGTTTCTCCAAATTGGATTTTTCCAATCATGCCCCTTTTCAGCTGCAGCCAAAACGGCATCTTCATTCACATCAATGCCCAATCCAGGACCTTCGGGAATCTCGACAAAACCATTTGTATATTTAAAGACGGATGGATTTGTTAAATAGTCAAGTAAATCACTGCCTTGATTGTAATGAATACCTAGACTTTGTTCTTGAATCACCACATTTGGTGTACAGGCATCCAGTTGAAAAGAGGAGGCTAGGGCAATCGGTCCTAGTGGACAGTGTGGGGCAACCGAAACGTCAAAAGCCTCTGCCATAGCAGCAATTTTTTTGCATTCAAGGATTCCACCGGCGTGAGAAAGGTCCGGCTGAATAATGTCCACATACCCATCTATTAGAAGCTGTTTAAAGCCCCAACGGCTATATTGACGTTCTCCTGTAGCAATCGGGCAGACAGTATGCCGGGCAATCTCCCTTAAAGCCTCATTATTTTCCGGTAAAACGGGTTCCTCGATAAACATCGGGCGGAAAGGTTCTAATTCCTTTACGAGAATTTTCGCCATGCTCTTGTGAACCCTGCCATGAAAGTCGAGGGCAATTCCAAACTCTTTACCCACCGCTTCTCTAACGGCAGCGATTCGTTGAACGGTCGCCTCCACCTTTGAATGGGTATCAATATAATCCATTTCTTCTGTTGCATTCATTTTGACTGCTGTAAAACCGGCATCCGCCTTTTCCTTGGCTGCATGTGCTACATCTGTTGGCCGATCTCCACCAATCCAGGAATAGACCCTGATTTTTTCCCTTGCCTTTCCACCTAGCATTTCGTATACCGGAATGTGATAGTACTTCCCTTTAATATCCCAGAGCGCCTGTTCAATTCCGGAAATGGCGCTCATTAAAATCGGACCGCCTCTGTAAAATCCCCCTCTATAAAGCATCTGCCAGTGGTCCTCAATCATTAAGGGATCTTTTCCGACAAGATAGTCGCTGATTTCTTCCACACAAGCTCTTACTGTATCTGCTCGCCCTTCAACAATTGGTTCTCCCCATCCTGAAATCCCTTCGTCTGTATCAATCTTCAGGAATAGCCAACGGGGAGGCACTTTATAAAGTGTTAATGCTGTGATTTTTATAAAAATCCCTCCCTACTAAACTACTTAGGTAAACATCCTTAGACTACAAAGAAATTGTTTTTCTATTAAACTGCTTAAATACTAACGTCCAAACTCGACAAATCCATCGGGGCTGGATCAGATACTATTTCAATAGAATCTATGCTTCTCGCATCCTCCAACATCGATTCTGATATCCATATCTCCTGGATTTCCAATGTATTTTTGATTCGGACGATCCTTACTTTGCTTAAATCAAAAGCATTACAGGTTTTAATCGCTGCTTTTACTGCCAATTCCTCATTTTCTAAAATCATCGGTAGCTTGACGACCTGTGTGACTGTGCTTGTCAAAGCATTAGCATATCCTTTTTCCAAAATGGTTTGATCCATCACCTTCTGGGTAGAAACATCGGCCATGCCGATTCCATTTGCGTTCCCATGTGTTTTCTCTGTTAATCCCAAAACTGCAATTCTGGTTACCTGAGGACCGCCACTAGCATAAGGTGTAGCGTATCGTCCAGTTATATTTGGATCCATTCCGTCCCCCGAAATATCCTTCCCTAGTTCATCCACTACAAGAACATCGATTGGATCAAACATGATTCTTGGCATTAGTGATTTTGCTTCTTTTAAAAGTTCCGGCTCACGATGGATAATTTCCTCTGCCGGAATCGCAACAATCTTAGCAGGTCGATCATAGGCATTTTCTATCGACCCGAGACCAAAAATGATTGGCGTACGCTCGATAGCTATTTTCGCCATCTCCACTACATGCTCAGCCATGTATTTGAAGCTGTAGGCATGGGCAGCTTCCGCCCCTTTTTGCTTTCCAAGACCAATGGTAATCATCTTCATTAGTCCGCTTTCTACTGGTCCGCGGAAGGCTGTATGAGGTTTAATCCTGTTGATCACAATGATTTTATCTGCCTTGTAAGCATGATGATCCATATAGATTGGAAGACCGTTTGGTAGTTTTCCAATTTCTACAACTTCCATTGAAGCTAGAATGGGGGCGCCAATTGCATCTTCCGTTACCCCCAACTGCTCAAGAACATCCACTTGCCCAGCGGCAGTTGCCCCTCCATGGCTGCCCATCGCTGGTACGATGAAAGGATGCCCTCCAACACTTTTCACAGCATTCACAGTCTCCCTAACCAGTTCCGGCAATTTGGCGACTCCTCTTGAACCAACAGCGATGGCCACTCTGTCTCCAGATTCGACTCTATTAAGTACCCCGGCCGTTTGAATCGCTTCATAAACGGCCTTTTTTACATTCTCAACTTCTGGAGCATGAAATGTTTGCCTTATCTTTATCATTTGTGGAATCTCTATGTCACGCAGGAGTTCGTTTATGATTTCCATGTTCTCTCATCTCCCGGGAATCTCTTACCTATTTGCGTACTTTTTCAATTTCCTTCATCATCTCGTCTACTAGGTCCTGACCAAACTTTTCAGAGTAGTCATCAATAATAGGCTGAATGACCTCTTTCATTTTTTGTTTTTCTTCAGCTGATACTTCGTTTACCTTTGTTCCTGCGGCCTTTAATTCTTCAATCGCTTTGGCATCTTCTTCCCGGCTTAACTCTCGTTGATACTTTCCTGCTTCAATTGCTGCATCTTGTAAAATGGTTTGCTCTTCCTCAGAGAGACCATCCCAGAATTTCTTACTAACCAGAAATACAAATGGCGTATATACATGCCCAGTCAAACTTAAATAATCCTGAACCTCATTGAATTTATTCGACTTAATAGTTGCTAGTGGATTTTCCTGACCATCAACTGTTTTACTCTCTAGTGCGGTGAACACTTCTGAAAAAGCCATTGGTGTTGGATTTGCCCCAAGCTCTTTAAATGCATCAAGATGGACTTCATTTTGCATAGTTCTAATCTTAAGCCCTTGGAAATCTTCCGCCTTTTCAACAGGATGTTTACTGTTTGTCAATTGGCGGAACCCATTTTCCCAGTATCCCAGTCCGATAAGCCCGTGTTCTGGGAGTTTTTCAAGTAGCTTTTGACCAACTGGCCCGTCAAGCACTGCATCAGCTTCTTCAGGTGTGTTGAACAGGAATGGGAAATCAAATATTCCAAATTCCTTAATCATTCCTACTAATGGCGATGTAGACGGGATGGTAATCTCTTGAAGTCCTCCCTGAAGGGCCTCAGTCATTTTTTGGTCATCACCTAGTGTCGCACTGTAAAATGGTTTTACTGTTAATTTCCCACCGCTCTTTTCAGCCACAATTTCACCAAACTTTTTTAATCCTAGGCCCTCTGGATGGTCTTCGTTAAGCCCTATTCCCGCTTTGATCGTTCTCTCTTGAATTCCTTCAGTCTTATTCCCCCCAGCATTGCTGTCGGTTGATGAAGAACTACATGCACTAAGCAGTAACATCCCTGGAATAATAATTCCAACACCCAACTTTTTTAACCAACTTTTCATTTACACTTCCCCCTTATCTCGTTCCTTTAATATTTGGAATGGTCTCTTGACCTACTTGTTCCCTCAAATCCTTATAATTTTTTACTTCTAAATTAACCAGGTATTTCGGATACTTCTTTTCAATCAGTACATCCTTGATCCCCACCGCTGCCTTTGTCCGCATTTCCGCCTCTGCTTCTTCCGAATACCAGGCAACATGTGGTGTTAAGATCACTTGATCCATCGAAAGAAACGGGTGCTGTGCATCAATCGGCTCTTCTTCAACTACATCTAAAGCTGCTCCCACTACATGTCCTCGCTCAAGCGCATCAACTAGAGCACCCTCATCAATAACAGGGCCTCTCGAAGTATTGATAATCAATGGTTTCTTTTTCATCCTCGCAAATTGTTCTTTTCCAAGCATCCCTTTTGTAGCTGGAGTTAGCGGAGCATGGACAGAAATGATATCCGACTCTTCTACAAGCGTTTCAAGAGAGACGAGAGTAACACCCTTTCTCTTTGCCTCTGCTGCTGGAAAATAAGGATCCGAAGCGATGATGGTAAACCCAAGTGGCTTTGCTTTCTCGGCAAGTGATTGAGGAATCCTGCCAAAACCAACAAGACCCAGTGTTTGATTACGCAGCCGATGAATCGGTCGTGTCACCTTAAAATCCCAATTTCCGTTTTTTACCTGTTGATTGGCAACCACTACTTTCCTTACCCATGATAAAATCAAGGCCAAAGCATGATCTGAAACTTCATCCATACAGTAATCAGGCACATTCGCTACACAGATTCCTCTTTCTGTAGCCGCTTCCAAATCAATCGTATTGACTCCAACCCCATAACGTGTGATCACCTGACAGTTAGTCAACGATTCAATCACTTGTCTGCTTAGTGGGGCATACTGATTGATAATACCGTCTGCATTACGGCAAGCATGAATGACTTCAGCTTCCGTACGACATTGGGCTGCGATTACTTCAATTTCAGGTGATTGGTATAACACCGCTTCCTCAAATCGAAGATCTTCAAACTCCCAGTCTGTTACAACTACTTTGAACTTATCCAAAACTCCACCTCCAACAAAATTACGTTAAGAAATCAAGCGGAACCATAATAATAGAAGGAAACAAGATCAAAAGAACAAGGACAATAATATGAACCAAGACAAATGGCCAGATTCCTTTTGTTAATTCAATGATATTGATTTTACTGACTCCACAGCCCACATATAAGACCGTTCCAACTGGAGGAGTTATTAAGCCAATACACAAGTTAATTACCATAATAATTCCGAAATACACAGGATCAATCCCAGCCAGCTTCACAAGCGGCAAAAATACCGGTGTAAAGATTAAGATCGCTGGTGTAAGATCCATGACAAGACCAATTGCTAGTAAAATTAAATTAATTAATAAAAGCATCATTAAAGGATTATCAATCAGCCCACCAAGCAGGGCCGCCATTTGTCCAGGAACATCCGCCACGGTAATCATCCAAGCTGATACCATTGCAGCTGCTGCTACGAACATAACCACTGCGGTCGTCTTTGCTGCAGCAACAAGGACATTATGTAAATCTTTTAATTGCAACTCACGGTAAATAACTACTCCGACAAATAAAGCATAGAATGCTGCTACTACAGCTGCTTCTGTAGGTGTAAAGATACCTCCCCTTAAACCTCCAATGATGATAACAGGAAGAAACAATGCCCAAATCGCTTTTATAGATGCTTGAAATATTTCCTTTGATGATTGTCTTTTTGGAAGCTCACTTTTATCTTTCCGGGCTATAAATGTCCATACAATGATTAATCCGAGTCCCATCATAATCCCCGGAATAATACCACCCATAAATAATTGAGTGATTGAAACACCTGCGGTTACCCCATAGATAATCATTGGAATACTAGGAGGAATAACAGGAGCAATTATTCCTGAGGCACAAACTAATCCCGTAGAGCGATTAACGTCGTAACCCCTGGCAATCATCATGGGTATTAAAATGGCGCCAAGAGCCGCCGTGTCGGCCACTGCTGAACCGGACAAACCCGCAAACAAAATGCTAGCAAGGATGGCTACATACCCCAGTCCTCCTCTAATATGACCGACCAAGGACATCGCAAATTCAACAATTCGCTTAGAAATACCTCCTGCGTTCATCAGTTCCCCTGCTAGCACAAAAAACGGGATAGCCATAAGTGAAAAATTATTTGCTCCATTAATTAGGTTTTGCGCTACAATTTGCGCATCCATCATATCTAAGGTAAACATAATGGCAATACCACAAAATATTAAAGCAAAAGCGATGGGCACCCCAAGCGCAAGTGATCCAAACAATGAGCCAAGAAAAACACCAACCATATATTTGCCTCCTTTCGAAATTAATACTCAACTAGTTTAGTAGCTTTATTGTTTTATAACTTCCTCGGTGGATGAAATGATGCTAAATTGTGAATTGGACTTTGATGTAAATGCCTGTATCATTCTGACGATAATAATTATTGCCATTGAAACACTTGTAATGACGCCAATTCCATAAAGAAATGAAAGTGGAAGCCCTGTTGCCGGGGCGGTACTGTTCATATTTAACACAGTCATTTTCCAGCTTCCTATAAGTAAAAGCCATAAAATATATAACACTAATAAATTACTAATCACAAATGCGATTTTCTTTAATTTTAGCGGTAAAGCATTGACAACTACATCGACACCAAGATGCATATTATCCTTCAGGCATGCAATTGCACCAAGAAACACCAGCCACACAAACAGAAATCTAGACATTTCTTCCGACCATGTAATTCCCGAATTAAAAATGTAACGGAGGATAACATTCCCAAAGACTAGAATTGCCATCGATGCCAGTGAGAAAGAAATACTCACATTGAGAATTTTTATACAAATCTTGCTAATTTTTTGTAGCATGAATTAATCCCTCCTTTAGTTGGCTTCAGATTTGATCCTTTCAACCAACTCTTCGGCCCATTCGTATTCTTGATAGATTTCATCGTATAAAGGTTGGGCGGCCTGTTCCATATCACCTATGAATTCTTCAGATGGAGTAGTAAACTTGATCCCATGTTCTTCGAGAAATTTCTTGTCTTCTTCATAGCTTTTTTCCAGTAATTCGAATTCATACTCTGCAGCAGTCTTTGAGGCTTTTACGATAATTTGCTGCTGTTCTTTGGATAAACCGTTCCAGAATTTACTATTAATGATATAGATGTTCGGGCTAAACATATGCTTAGATTCCAAAACATCACTTTGTACTTCATACCACCCAGATGCTCTAAGGGTTGCAATTGGATTGTCTTGGCCATCCACAACCTTTTGTTCTAAAGCAGTAAATACTTCTGAAATCGGTAGTGGTGTAACATTTGCTCCAAGTAATTTTCCAAGAGTAATGTAGTTTGGTATATTTGGCATTCTTAAGCGAAGACCATCAAAATCCTCCAAGCTTTTAATCGGTGTATTTGATGAAAACATTCTGAAGCCATTTGCACTCCAGGCCAATGGTTTTACACCATGTTCTTTTTCAAGGTCGGCCGTTAATTCTTCGCCAATCGGACCATTTAATACGGATTTTACGTGTTCAAAGTCTTTAAAAAGGAATGGCCATTCAGGGACAGCCATTTTAGGAATGTCCGCTTGCATGATTAAACCAGGAATCCCCATTTCAATCGTGCCGTTTCGTACTCCGTCATAGAACTCCTTTTCAGCGCCAAGTGTACTATTCGGGAATATTTGAACCTTCAGGCTTCCTTTTGATTCTTCTTCAACAATTTTTTTGAACTTTTCTTTGAGGGCTATGTTTTGTGGGTGATCTTCTGCAAAATAATGAGCTACTTTAATTGTTTTTTGAGATTCGTTACCGGTTGCTTGTTCTGAATTGGATTTTTCTGTACCACTACAAGCGGTGAGGAACAATGATGTAATGAGGATAGAAATCCCTAAAGTTGAAAGTTTTTTAATCATCTTACCAGCTCCTTTTTTATTCAGGATAAAATGTAAGCGATACCAAAATGTTCAATAACCAAAAACTCCAATAAACACCTCCTCCACGAATGTTTTACATTATAATACTTAGTTATGAAATATTGAAGAAAAAACAGAGTGGGCAATTTTAGTTTTATAATATAAAACTACATTCCACTATATAAAACTAACATAAATGTAATATAATTCAAATTTTCTGACTTGTCAATAATTTTCAAGGACTTTTTATCCGTTTTTTTCTATTACAACTTCGTTTCTTCTAGCTTTCTTTACATGTTGAACAAACTGCTGCGCAAGTGAGGTTAATGGTTCCCACCGATCATTATCTATAAGATCCTTCCTTAGTAGAGCACCGCCAACTCCCACGGCAACAGATCCCGCAGCGATGAAATCCTCTGTATTTTTAAGGGTGATTCCTCCAGTTGGCATCATCGGTATTTGACCTAATGGTCCGCGAATTTGTTTAATAAAATCAGACCCCAAAGTACTTGCTGGGAAAACTTTCACAACATCTGCTCCCCACTCATACGCCTGCAAAATCTCAGTTGGTGTAAAAACGCCAGGGATTACGATTTTCTTGTATCCTTTGGTTACCTCAATCGTTCCTTTATGTAAGGTGGGTGCAAAAATAAATTCTGCCCCCGCCTCAATTGCCATTTCAGCGGACTGAGAGTTTAGCACGGTGCCAGCTCCAATTACGGCCTTTTCTCCAAATATGTCTTTAACCTCCCGAATAGCCCCCAATGCATCCTCAGAATCAATTGTGATTTCAATGCCGGTAATTCCTCCTGCAATAAGGGATGATACAACTTGAGGTACTTTTTCCCGACTAACTTTCCGAACAACTGCAATAACACCTGAATCTAATAGGTTAGCCAGGTTACTATGATTCATGGAATTCCTCCGTTCATATTAACGTTTTTAATAGGTTCTGATATTCGATTAAAATTAGATTTCATCTAGCAAACCTTCAATGTGGAATGGTAAGGAAAAGGAGTGGTCCTTTAAGATAACAGGATTCCTCCTTCCATCGTATTTATATCGTTTGGGCTAATCTCCAAATTGCAAATTCTTGATTTTTATGTTTTTCGGCAGCCGTCAAAGATCCGTTTGCGGTTTTCATAATCAATTCATAGATTTCTTCGCCAATTTCATCAATAGTGTTGATACCTTCAATGATCTTTCCTGCATTTACATCAATGTGCTCCTCCATAATTTCATAAAGCCTTGGATTCGTTCCAATTTTAATGACAGGGACAATCGGAGAACCAGTAGGCGATCCTTTGCCAGTGGAAAAGAGGACAATCTGTGCTCCTCCAGCTGCAAGACCTGCGACCGATTCCACATCATATCCCGGTGTATCCATAAAGATAAACCCTTTCTCTGTTGGTTTTTCTGCATAGGCTATCACTTCCATTAACGTAGAGTTCCCACCTTTTTTAATACAGCCTAACGATTTTTCCTCAAGTGTCGTCAGCCCGCCTGCCATATTCCCAGGAGTAGGATTGGCTGATCGGATATCCTCACCTGTGTCTCGAATTCTTGCCTCATATTCCTTTACTATTTTTAAGAAGGCTTCGCCGACTTCCGGGTTCACCGCACGATTAGCTAAAATATGTTCCGCACCAATTGCTTCCGTTGTCTCCGCTAAAATACTGGTTCCTCCATCTCTAACAATTGCATCGGAACAGGCTCCAATTGCTGGATTGGCAGTGATTCCAGACCAAGCATCAGAACCGCCACACTCTAATCCGATGATCAATTCCGTAACATCAGCAGTCTCTTTCCTTTGATCCTTACTACGCTCTACTGCATGTTTTAGCCAATTCCTTGCTTCTTTTAGAACGTCGGTAAGCGATTTATCCTTCTGAACCGTAACGGAATGAACATAACAGCCATCTTTCCGTAGTTCCCTCACTATTTGATCAGCGTGATCATCTTCACCCATCCCTAGAAAAAGCGCAGCACTTACATTCGGATGACCCGCTGTCCCCTTGAGTGTTCGAATCGTCTGTGCTAAATCTTCCGGGTATTGTGCTTTTCCCCCCTGATGTGCAACCGGAATTACCCCCGGGACAAGCTGGGCTATCTTTTTTGTAAGGCTGGCCAATTCACCAACCGTATTCATTATAATCACATGGTTTCTAACACCTATTTTCCCATTGGGTCTGCGGTACCCTTCAAATGTTTTCATGGCAATTGCACCTCTCGGTTTGTACTTGTTCGTTCTTCTTCTTTTAATCCACGGACATTGAAGACATGAACATGGTAACCGGTCTGAATTTCCTCTGTTGCAATGCCCATGCATTCTCCGTATTTAATGATTTTTCCACCTTTCGGAATAAAACAGGTTGCGATTTTATGTCCGTAAGGAATCTTCTGCATGACCTGTATATTCTCCACAACCCCTTGGATGAAGAGCGATTCACCTTCTTTAATGCTTCTAAGAGCCACAGCTACATTATCGTTCTGATTCAGTTTGAGCGCATTGAATTTTTTGCTCATAACAATCCCTCCAAATATTAAAAAGTCGTTCCTACGTGCGGAATTGAAAATTCACCAAGCTCCAATCGTTCTAAGCTCGTTTGTTTACCAGAACAGATTTCAAGCAGTGTAGCTAACAATGCTTCCGCTTGAATCGAAACCTCTTCTGTTGTGACGGTATAGTCAATCAGTTCGTCAAACGCCTCATTTGGATTTTTTGGGGCTATCGTCATGCAAGGAAGGGCAATGGATCCCGTCAGTACTCCTCTGTTGCTGACAATAATCACTAGACTGCATCCGCTAGAAGCCATATTTGATAAGGCCTCAACTATATTATTGGGAACGGTAATCAAATGAAGCCCGGCCTCTTCAGGTGTTTCACTGTATCCAAGCACACTTTTAATAGAATGTGTACCAGTCATCCTTGCTTCTAGAAGACTTAGTGCCTTCTCCTCTTGTGTAAATTCAGCATAAGCCATCGACCCATTCGTTACTTCTTTCCATCGTTTCCGCTGTAAACCCTCTCCGATCGCCTTTAGTCTGTTTCTTACTTTTTCATTTCCAGCACGTTCTGATAATGGCTCTCCTGCAGGTTCTAAAGTTTGTGATAGGCCAAACAGGACTTTAGCGTTTCTTTCTACTAATCTATCAACTACTCGACCTACCACTGGAGCCAATTGATTTAATGCAGCTTCGTCTAAATCTACTGGTAAAATACCCACAGTCAACGCAGAAGCAGGAAAGCGCTTCCTTTTTTGATCAACCATTTCCTTTGACCACTGTTCCGTTATTTCGATACCTGCTTTTATCGTATTTTCTCCACCAGCAAGCTGCTGAATTCCAATTCCTTTGACTGGTTTTGTTTTCGGAATACTCTTCAGCAATCCGCTGACCTGGTTCGTTTCACATCCAAGTCCTACAAGCAGGGCAGAATAAAGATTAGGATTTGACGAAATTCCCATAAGCATATTTTTTGTTAATTTAAAATCGTCCCCGAGCTGTGCACATCCATTTCCATGAACAAAAGGAATCACACCAGGTACCTTTTCAGAAATTTCCCTAGCGACAACACTAGAACATACGACAGTACAAATAACTCCAATATGATTTCGTATTCCTACCGAGCCATCACTTCTTTTATAACCTTCAAAAGAATAGTCCAACTAAAAACTCCCCTTCCATTTCTATTAAGATAGTGGAATAAATTACTCAATCGTTTTTTCTAAAGCGGTAGTGCCTGCCGTGTTTTTCTGATTTCCATGAAACTCTTCTTTCCCATCAATACCACGCTTCCGTTGATAATTATCAACGAGTATAACAGCAACGGGCACAAGCAATGCCGTGGTGATAGTCGAAATTGAAATTTGTGCGGACGCTACAGCAACAAGTCCTTGATATACCTCAGCCTCGGCCGCGGTCATTAATCCAGCCCCACTTGCAACAGTGGCTGCTGCTGCTATGGCTGCAGGTGTCGCAACGGCATTACCAGCTGTAGAAGCTTCTGCCATAGGTGCAATATAACTTTTCTCACGGAAAATCTTGAAGGTCAGCACCATAGCAGAACCGGAAAAAATAACAGTCATTAAAGCAAGAACGAGCCCAGCGCCTACTACCTGCGGATTAAAGAAGCTTGCCAGATTCATCCCTGCACCTAATGCAAAAGCAAAGAAAGGAATAACTAACGATTCTCCAGCAGCTAAAAATAAGCGGATTTCATTGTCAAGATTTCCTAAAATCATTCCAATTAAAATAGGTAATAAGACTGCAATAAAGGCGATTAATGGAAAGTTGGCACCCATCATTCCGAGAGCCATTAAGGTAAAAAAAGGACCGTCATTTAGAGAAAGAACAGCCGTCGCCCCTACGTCTGAACGATTTCCGTATTGTCCGGTTAACGCAGCAAACATTCCCCCGTTTCCATTCGTCATCGCAGCAATAATAGCCATGGTTGATAAACCAAGGAAGCCATTCACTGGATCAGACAAAAGTCCCCAGAGCATCCCGACGATAAATCCTGCTAAATATTTTGATGTTGTTAATAACACACCTTTTTTTAGGGCCTTTCCTCCAACACGAAGATTCATTTGACTTCCTGCACAAAATAAAAATAGCGCGCATAAGGTTAAAGCCCCATCCTTAAACAAAGCCTGAGAAAATCCTCCGATTTTCAAGAATTCATAATAGCCATCTTGATTCGCGGCAACACCAAGCATCTTTAAGAAATTCATGATAAAAGGAAGATGAAGTTGGTCGATTGTGTTTAATAGGGCACCTGCTAATAAAGGGACAACCATTAAGCCACCAGGAACTTTATCAATGGTCTGTTTTATTTTCATATGTTCACTCTCCAAATTTTTCAATTTAGTTGAAGAATCAAACCTATTTATATGGCAAAATAAATGATTATAAGATTATCGAAATGTTGTTATCAATAGAAGTGTATTTACTAGTTAATTTAAAGTACTATGAGGATTAATGAGAGTTATCCATTGGTAGAATTGTATGTTTTCACATCATTTAGAAGGGTTCCGATTTTTTCAATTGTAATAGATATTTGGTCGCCTTCTTTTAACCATACTTGTGGGTTCCTTCCCATACCGACTCCTGGAGGAGTGCCTGTGGCAATGATATCCCCGGGCTTTAACGTCATAGACTGTGAAAGGAAGGATACAATGTATGGTATCTTAAAAATTAAATTTTCCGTATTGGAGTGCTGCATTATTTCATCATTTAATCGTAAGGAAATTTCCAGTTGATGTGGGTTCCCTACTTCTTCTTTTGTTACAATAGCTGGACCAATTGGCGCAAATGTATCAGCTGATTTCCCACGGGACCATTGACCGTCAGCAAATTGTATATCCCTTGCACTCACGTCATTCATAATCGTGTAGCCGAAAATATAGTCCTCTGCTTCCTCTTCAGAAATACCTTTTGCTTCCTTGCCAATAACAACCGCTAGCTCAGCCTCAAAATCAACTTGATTGGAGTTAATCGGCAATATAACAGATGCTTGATTACCAATAAGGGCATTGGCATATTTTGAAAAAATAACGGGAGATGAAGGAGGATCCATATTCGTTTCTCTACAATGATCAAGATAATTCAATCCCACACATATGATTTTTTCCGGATTGTTTATAGGTGCCAACACCTCCACCTCCGATAAAGAAATGGAAAGCTGATCACTTTCCTCGTAACAATTCAAGAGTGATTCAAGATTTGGCAGAATAGCCTCACTTTGCTCAATAAGCTCCTTCATGTCAGTTGGAAGAGGCCAATCTTGTGGGAGCTGTTCCTTGTATAAATCATATAAACGATTCAAACTCAAAATCTGATCTTCTACTAAAATACCGAGATAAATAGTAGATTGTGACCGATATGACACGAACTTCATGTTAAATTCCTCCTGATATGCTACTTGGTCTTTTATATCGTTGCAGACTCAGCAATAATTTTTGGTATACCTAGTCCTTCAGCACCGAGCTTGGATGTTACTGCATCTGGATAATAGCGCTCGATCATTTGAATTCCTAACGCGGCACGGCGTACACGCTCTTTCACTAGTGAAATGTTAGTGCCTTCCCATTGCTTTCCAGAAGGATAGACTTCAGGGTGATTACGTAGACCAAATTTAATATAAACCGGAGCTAATACCCGAATAATTTCTGGAATTTCATAATAGCGAAGAAAACCTCCGAAATTATCAGGTACCTCAACATAGATATCAATAGGAATATCAATGGTCTGACGAATGGAAGCTAACTTATGTAGCGTAAGCGCAGTTGGCACATTATACGTTCCTGCCCCTAGGTCCTGCATTAATTTAACAGAAACTGGATTGGCGGCGCCCATTTGCACTGACACCTTTACAACAAATTCCTCGGGTAGCTGACCTGATTTTTTCATTTCCTTTGTCAGCAGCAATAGACCTTCATCTGCAATTAATGCACTCCTTAGTCCAAGTTTAGCTCCTCTTTTTAAATCTTCCATCGCATAGACAAGCTGATCGGCTCCTTCATGACGCAAACCTATCGATTTCCCACCGCTCGTGAATGGCTGTGCACTAATATCCCATGTGCCCCTCGGACCGACAAACAAGCTAAGTTCCATTCCTTTTTCAGCAGTCAACTGGCACATTTCCTTAATTTCCTCGTCCGTTTGCAGCATAATTCCACTACCTTGTGAAACGCGATGAATCGTGAGCCCATAATGATCGATTTCCTTTAACGTTTCTCTTAGCGCCACAGGACCTTCCACACTTGGCAGCTCAATCCGATATTGTGCCCCATCTGGAAATCTCTTATTTGAGGTAGGGAGTTCTGTTAAATCAGTGGATGGATAACCAAGTTTTTCTAATAACTTTCTAGATTCCTTCATCTGAAATTCCCTCTTTTCCTTTTTTATTTTATAGGGGAGAATCGTTCTATTTAAAAGAAGGGGGTTCTTAGAATCCCCCTTGGATTCATTTTGACTACCCCTTAATAAATACAGTTTTAATAGAAGTATAAAATTCTTTTGCTGCTTCTCCTTGTTCTCGTGAACCTGTGCTAGATGCCTTCATGCCTCCAAAAGGTGCCTGAAGTTCAACACCGGCACTTTCTGCATTAATCCTGACAAGGCCAGCCTCGATTTCATCAATAAACTCAAGCAGTGAACCAATATTTGTAGTAAAGATTGAAGCACTTAATCCGTACTTCGTCTCATTAGCAAGGTCAATCGCCTCTTCTAAATCAGCTACCTTAAACAGAGCAATGACCGGTCCAAAAATTTCCTCCTGCGCAATGCTCATTTCTGGTGTAACGTTTTCAAAAATCGTTGGTGTGACATAATATCCTTTCGCATGCTCACCGCTCGTTAGTGGTTCTCCACCGTAGATAAGAGAAGCTCCCTCTTCTTTTCCCTGTTCAATATACTTGATTACAGTACGAAACTGGCTTTCACTCGCACACGGTCCCATCCAGATTCCCTCTTCTAGTCCAGAGCCAACCGTTATTTTCTCTGTTTCTTGAATCAACTTTTCTTTAAATGCTTCGTAAACCTCCGATTCAACAATGACACGGCTTGACGCCGTACATTTTTGTCCAGTAGAGCGAAAAGCACCGCTAATAACAGCCTCAACGGCACTATCTAAATTGGCATCCTTCGCAACAATAACCGGATTCTTGCCTCCCATCTCCAACTGAAACTTGATCCCTCGGCTTGCTGCAGATTTAGCTACGCTTTCACCTACAGTTTCAGAACCTGTAAAGGTAATTGCATTTAAGAGCGGATGATCAATCAGTTTCTGACCAATGACAGAGCCGGAACCCGTTATAAAATTGATTACCCCTTCAGGAAGTCCTGCTTTAGCAAAGCAGTCAACTACTTTTGCTGCCGTTACTGCTGCTTCTGTTGCCGGTTTAAATACGACGGTATTTCCATATACAAGGGCGGGTGCTATCTTCCAAATGGGTATGGCTACTGGAAAATTCCAAGGTGTAATTACGCCAACGACTCCAAGTGGTGCACGCTTAGTAAACATGAGCGCATCCTTATCAGATGATGGAATAACATCGCCGTCCTTCCGCATTCCTTCCCCAGCATAATAGCGAAGAATCGCAACACCACGGGCCGTTTCACCTTTTGCCTCGGGAAGAGTTTTACCCATTTCTCTTGTCATCGTTTCAGCAATCTCTTCTAGGTTTTCTTCAAGAATATTTGCCACTTTGTAGAGAATTTGACCCCTAGCTGCCTGCCCTAGCTTCCGCCATACCTTTTTCGCCTTGTGTGCAGCCTGCACAGCTTGATCAAGGTCCTCAACAGTGGAACTTTGAACATATCCGACAATTTCTTCTTTATTTGCTGGGTTTAAACTTTTGATGGTTTCCTCCGCTGCGGACGTAACCCACTGATTGTTAATAAAGTTTTTGTACGTTTTTTCCTTCATTTCTGTTTGCATGAGAGAACACTCCTTTTATGAGTTTTTTAACACTTTGTTTTTGCTTTTTTAATGCATGCGGGAACTACCTCGAGCTTGATCTTTGAGTATGGTTTTAACAAGGAGAATATGGAGATTTTGTTTTACATTATAAAACTGGGTTTATGTATTCTAAACTAAAGTAATTTTATCACACTTGTTCAAATTTTCAAACACCTTTTTTCATAAAAGTTTGGATAAAGTCGGAGATGTTTTTAGAATACGAATGGATGTTATTTTTGGGGTAAAGATGCAAAAAAATTTAGGTTTTAATTTTAAAAAAACCAGCGGTCAATCCCGCTGGCTTTTCCCTTTAAATAATCACGTTAGATTACTTCACGTTTTCCATTTCCAACTTACCCTTTTCAATTGCTTTTAATCGAATCGCTTCCGAGACTCGTTCATGCAGATCATTTGCCACTTCAATCGTGAACTCATGTTTTGAAATGACATCCTTTAATTCCTTGACCGTTGAACATGTTTTATCAAGAACTGTATAAACGGCACCAAACTGTCTGAAATGATGCGTGTCACTTCCACCCACTACTGGTTTACCAAGATCCAACGCAAATGAATGGACATCCTCTTGATTTTTCTCGATTCCACGTGTATGCAGATCCTTACCATTTAAATCAAATGCATCTAATTGAACGAGTAAAGCTGAGTGTAAATCTTTCAATGGGGTACTTGGTCGAAATGGATGTGCACCGATTACCAGCATCTCATAGCGAGATACAAATTCTAATAGTCTAGCAAACGGGACGAAAGCGTCTTTTTCTGTATACCCTTCTAAATCATCACGTAAAGTCCGTATTTCTGAACGATCACCAATACAGAGGATATGCCCCACTTCTTTGATATCTACTTCCATACCAGGAAAGACTTTCAAGCCTAAAATGTTATAATAGCCATCCTGATAAGGAAAATGCTCATCTAACGTGTCATAAACGTCATGAAAATTTTTTGTATTAAAATGTTCGGTTAAGGCAAGACCATCTAACCCGCTTTCTAAAGCTTGGCTTGCCATTTGTAGATAATAATCGACCGAAAAGTCAAACGCCTTCGCTAGCTTTCCGTGTGTATGAAAATCAAATTTCAATGTGAGCACTCCTTTTATAGAACAAAATGTAAACTATGAACAATCAGTAAATAGAAAAATGTAATGAAAATAAATGCATAATCCAAATAAGTTAGTTTTAAATAACTTGTTTTTAATTGGATGAGCTTGCGATTATTGGCTCCATATGTAAAACCTTTTGTTTCTAAGGCTTCTACCGTTGTACGCGAACGCTTTGCCGTATTTAGCATCAACGGATAAAAAGACCGAATAAAGATTCGTAATAAATAGACAATCTTTCGCCAGTAAAACAGTCCACTCCGTGACGGGGATTTCCCTCTTAATCGATAGGATAATATGATTTGTTGAAACTCTTCGAAAAGAGTAGGCAAAATACGATAGCCATAGGCAATACTAAAAGAAAGCTTATCTGGAAAGCCAAGTCTCAGTAGGGCATCGCTGAATTTTTCAGGATTCAAACTCGAAAATACAGAAACGCTTGCTAAGGAGATGCTAGCTAATTTAATACTCAACCAAAACATCGGAAGCATGGCCTCGATATTCCCGCCAAATAATAAAGAGATTAGAAATAAGAGACCAACCTCTCCTATTAAGCCCAAAATAAGAACAGTAAGAATAAGAGGGCTAACCTTCGCTTTATAAGTTAAAAAAACCATAAAGATAAAATAGCCGATTAAGATCGTATGGCTATAAATGAACCATGGAACGATGCCAAAATAACAATACCAAATGAGAAGGACACGCGGATCAAGCCTTGTTAACATGTTCTCTTCCACACTGTAGGCTGTTCTCACAAGCTCATTTTTTATATATTCTAAGGAAAGCTTATCTTGAAAAAATTTAGCCAGTTCCAACTAATTCACCTCGTTCTTTAGCGAGTTTCCAGCATTCAACAAAGGAATCGACCGTTAAATGAATTGGAAACTGAAGTTGTTTACTAAGCGTAACGATTTGTGGAACAATTAAACCAGCACGATTCAAAATGTCTTCGTGGGATAGTACCTCTTCCGTTGGGCCGTCATAAATAAGTTGACCACTGTGCATGACGAGAATCCGATTCGCCCATTCCGCCACAAGCTGCATATCATGAGTAGCAATGATCACTGTATCGACATGTTCTTCAAGCTTCTTAAGCATTAACACTACTTTATTTTTAGTTGCAATATCCAGATTTGCAGTAGGCTCATCTAAAATAATGATAGAAGGACTCATTGCAACACCAATCGCCAATGAAACACGTCGTTGTTGCCCACCACTTAATAAACGCGCATCTCGATCTTGCAAGTCAATCAAATCAAAATCAGCGAGTATCTGATCAACTTTTGCTGCATAATCCTCTACTTTTCTCGCTTTTAAATAATATTCGATTTCCTTCCGAACACTATCATCAATAAACATTTCCTCAGGATTTTGATAAATATAGGCGACATGGTTGGACATGACTTCAGGCGTAAACTTCGTGATTGGAAGATTCGCAAACTCAATATCTCCGTCTGTACGTTTCACAATCCCACTTATGACTTTTAAAAGAGTAGATTTACCCGAACCATTGTTACCAACTAAAGCAACCTTATCTCCCTTAAAAAATGTTGTCGAGACGTTTTTTAGCGCAGCCTTTGGTTGTTTTTGAATGGAACGGTAGTGGACCGCAATATCCCGTAATGAAAGAATGGGGTCCTTTTGCGCTTGATCCTTTATATCTATCTCATCAACCAAAGGAATTCTCCCGCTAAAATAATCAACAGCTTCTTCTACTGTAATCGGGTATTCACCATTTTTATTCACATGATAAGCTGCTAAGGTAACCTGTGGTGGATAGATTTGTCGAGACACTAACTCATCTACTCTCGAAAGGGCATCACGTACCTGTTTCTTCCAGACTACTTTCCCCTTATCCATTAACACGACATTGCTACAATAATCTGCAATAAATTCTGCATGATGTTCAATCGTGATAATCGTGACCCCATATGTTTCATTTAGCTTTTTTAAGACATCATAGATTTGCCTTGCATGATAAGGATCAAGCTGAGAGACAGGCTCATCAACAATTAATAGTTTTGGTTTCATCGCAATTGCGCCTGCCAACGCGAGTAAGTGCTTTTTCCCACCACTTAACTGCCAGGTAAACTCATTCGCTACATCAGAAAGACCGGTTACCTCTAATGCCCATTTGCCTCGTTCTTTAAAATCAGCTAGCCCATAATTTAACGGTGCAAAAGATGCATCATCGATAACCGTAGGACGTAATAATTGATTTTCAAAGTCCTGATACACATATCCAATTACTTGTGAAAGCTTTGCCACATCGTGCTCAGACGTATCTAATCCATCGACAATAACCTTCCCTGCAAATTCACCCACATAAAATCGGGGTATAAGTCCATTCATCGTTTTACAAAGAGTTGATTTACCTGAACCATTTCCCCCGATAATCGCGAGAAACTCTCCTTCCTCTATCGTTAAGGAAGCTTCATTTAAAACTTTTGTATCACTACCAGGGTATTGGAAGCTTACATGTTGAATTTCGACTAATGGTTTAGCCTGCACGGTTGAAGTCCTCATCTGATTTGTTTTCCTTACCTTTTTTCAATAAAAATAGAATGATAGCCAATGAACAAATAGCGGCAACGCCAATCACAATCCAAATCACCTTATTCCCGTATAACTCAACAAACTCCGGCTCCCATACCGCAAATTCAATATCCATTTCACTTAGTGTTTCTACACCAAAAGCTACAGCGGATAAAATAACGGCCGTAATCACAAACTTCGGTGTAAATACTTTTCCAGCTGAAACTCGAACTTGACTTGTACGAGGCTTCATCCCTAATAATGGTTCAATTTTTCCGTATAATCGTGGTACTAAATACATGGTTGGAAGTAACACAAATAATGTTCCAGAAAAAATTAAATCAGTTAGGAATTCAACCCCTTCGACCACAAAAATACTCTCTGCTAAACCTTCGACTGCTTCGAAATCCTCTACCCCAATAACAACTTTTAAAATATCAACCACTGTACTGATCACAAGAAAAATACCGTAACCCGCAATCGCAGCAAATCCGACCTGTGCTGCATTTTTAGGATTGCGAACAATCATTCCACCGATTGCCATTCCTAGTGAAAATAGAATAAACTTTTCAATTTCCCCAATTCCACCAAATTGGCCAAGCATAAGTTCACCAAATATGATTTCTCCTATTGATGCACCAATCGCAGCATAAAGCGGATGGAACAAAATACATAATGTTAAAGGTATAAATGCAAAAGCGTCAATGGACAATTCAATTGGACCTAGGTTTACTGAAGGAACCAACTCTGTGAACATGTTACTTAACCCGTAAAGACACATTGATAAAATAAAAACCATCATTTTTTGAGACTGCGTTAATTCGTATGGCTTCGTTACCATAATAAATCCCTCCCCATGTTTTATAACAACTTCATTGTAGGTAATGATTGTAAATCTAGTATTAAGGATTCATATAGAAATTGTAATTTATTTTCAAAATAATTTTAATGAAAAAAATTTTTCATATTATGTTACATTAGTACTGGAGGAGATTGTAATGAATTTTTCTTGTGATGTATCACAACTAACAACAAATCAAATAAAAATTGCAGACTTCATCAAGAAAATGGGAGATCGTATTTTATACTATTCTGAAACAGAGCTTGCGAAGGAATTGAGGATAAGCAATGCAACGATTTCTCGTTTCTGGAAAAAAATCGGCTATGAAAATTTTAAAGCCTTTAAATCCGATATCATTCAAAATGAACAAATAGCTCCCGAGAAAAAGCTAGAGCATTCATTAACACAAATCCAAAAACAACAGGTAAAGATCCATGAGCACTTGCTATCGATCATGGACCTCCAAATCAAACATACACTGGAGGAACTCGATGTAAATCGATTTAAAGAAGCCATTTCTCTGATGTCTACTTGTCGGAGACTTTATATTCATGCGCCTTCTTCTGCCGAAGGTATCGCTATCTTAATGAAGCACCGATTAAAGCGATTTGGCTTGGATATTGAAATTGTAGCGAAGAGTGGCCATGAATTATTTGAATCTCTTTTGCATTTTCAAAAAGCGGATGTGGTGTTTTTATTCGGATTTGTTTCCATGACAAAAGAAGCCTATGTCATTCTTGACTACGCGAAAAAGAAAAACTATAAAACAATCATCATCACAGATCAACTGATTTCTGACTTTCAAGACCAAGGAGATTATATCTTCTACACAAACAGGGGTGAACTTTGGGAATTTCACTCAATGATTGCTCCAACATTCTTAATCGAAAGCTTCATTCTCGGCATTGGTCAATACCTAGAAGAACAATCCTTACGCAACTTAGAACAGCTTAGCGAATTACGAAAAACATACAAGGATCAGCTGCCTCGATTACGGTAAAGTGAAAATCCTGAATATGTAAAAAACAGGTTTCTGTTGGATTAAGTCATTCGCTTGAAGTACCCGCATCACATAAAAGCAACTGAAATAACAGAGAAATTCGTATCTGAATTGACTCTGCTATTTCAGTGCGAATAGACTTGCTGATTTTATAATAAGGCTCTTTTCGTAAAGTTTGTGGCTTTTAATGAAAGAAGGTTGTCTCATAAAAAAACGTAGAGTCATAAACTCTAAGCTTTTTTGTGTGCTATTTACAGGATTATTCAATCTGTGAGTTCAAATGATTTTTGTTATTTTAGTTTTTCCACAACAACTGAACTACTCAATTTAACCTGAAGGACTTAAAATCCCTTTACGTTAAATTTCCTGCATATAGTAACTTGTTAAAACAATAAATGATAATTGTCACTACTACGAAAAAAATTAATTGTCTGAAAAAAATCATTAAATTTATTTCGGAAAAAACGACATAGACCAATCCCAAAGTAGAGATGACATCCATTAGCGCTATTTTATTTCTCATATCTTGTCGTATTAAGCGATTTTTGAATAGTAGCAGGACTCCCCCGATAAACAACATAGCCACCCATAAGAAATATAAATCTTGATTTATTGTATAGCCGAATAAAGGGGCATACAACATGCAGTATGTCCATTTTGAAAGTGTAAGTAATTTTAGTGCACTTTCATCCAATTGATTGGCCCCCCTCAGCATCTAAAGTGTCCCCTTAAATTTCTCTGGCTTTTTCACATAGCTTTCGATAATAAATCCACATTCAGTACATATAATGTATTCAATAACTGACCCAAGACTCATCTTATTTTCCGGGTACATAGTTGCGTATCCACTATGTTTACCTCTCCCCAATTCTTTTCCACCACATTTTGGACATACTGTTGCTTTCGTAGAATGGTTCATGTGAAGACCTCCTTGTAATAATTTCAATAAAAGAAAATCCTTATGTCATTTGCTTTCAAATGATTGATTCGCCATTTTTCTGATTTTCTTACTATCATTACGAATGGGCAATAAATTGATTTCAACCTCAAAAATAAAGCTGTCCTCCTGACAGATTCAACTCACACTTGTTAATCTTCCATTGAAATTTCTTCAATAGTTTTAAAAACTCTTGAATAGACATCTTGAATATGTTGTTCATTTACTTGGTCATTATATAAGCCGTATCCCCAATAATGTTGACTTTTGCTATCGTAAAGATAAGCATAATCACCTAAATCAACATCTGGAAAATTTTCAAAACTCGCATCTTCATAAATAAAAGGTACATAAGATTTGGGTGTTTCAATAAATAAGAATGGGCGAGGACTGTTATTATAAATAGTTGCATATTGCGGCTTATCTGCTTCCTTTAAGTTTTCCTTTGTAATAAATATAGCATCATAGTGATCCACGTTTTGCAAATCAGTAAAATCTATACGTGTAAATCTAACATGATCTTCTCTAATCTTTGGTTTTTCCCCAATAATCCCAATATGTAGTGATCTTCCACTATAAATTTCAAATTCTATTTTTTCTTCAGGCTTAGAACACCCAACTAGCATAAATAGAACTGAAATCAATAGTATGACAAAATTAACTTTTGATTTCATACATCTACTCCCCTTTAGCAAAAAATGGCCAATTATTATACTAATCTACTCCGTGAAAAAATAAGTACTTCGCCAGTGTGCATCTAAGTCCAATCAATGAAGGTAATTTGTATAATTTTATAAACTACCCTTTTTTAATCCTTCTCGTATATGCCAGTATTCTTCTGGAAGTTCTAACGGAACGTTATTTATAAGGACTGTATCATCATCAAGCCATTCAATTTTTGCATGGTCTACTTCATCAAAATAGATATATTTTGTTTCTTTATTCTTTTTGTTTATGACTAACTCCCCCAACACTACATAAGGAGAGACCTTACCTGTTTTAGAACGATATATTTTTATTGTGAAAGTTCCTTTTGGAGAGGTGGATTCAAATAGGTATTCCTCTTTGAAGCGACTATAATCAAAATACAACCAGTTTATACAAAAGACAGTAAGAATTAAAAACAGCAAGATAGAAAAGGGACGTTTCATTTTAATTACCAATCATTTCCCCCCTGAACTTCACATATAAAAAACCACTTCAATTATGTAAATATATTCCACTCTGTACGAATGAAATCCTTCTTTTTGTTTCACTAACTCTTCTTCAATAGTTGAATATTAGATTACCAAAGTATCTAATTATTCTAGTTTAGTAAGTAGTAAAACTTATAAATGATTAACTTTTTGTTCTAGTTCACACTTCTGGCGTAAGTGATGGCGAAAATGCATACCGACAAGATCGAACCACTCCCTTGCGTTCAGCCAGCCAAAACCTCCATGTTTAACTTTGTAATTGGGATTTATAGCATCTACTCTAGATTCCCAGTGTCCCAACCTCTGCATCACCTGATCTAACCTACTCATTAGATCTTCTTTACTATCCGAATTGCTTGGGGGTGTATTTAGTTCGTCCGGCAACTTGATTTTAATTGGTGGGAACCCTCCGATTTTATATAAATGCTCACCAAAGTCCGTTTTTCCAAGTTTTTGCTCTTCCTTTGATTTCGCACAAGATTCCACATTGTCAAGGTACTCCATTGCGACTAAAATCACATGGTCATACATTTGACCAATGGACCAAACCCCTTCAGCCGATATATATCTAAGTTGCTCAAGTGAATAGTTATGCAAATCGCTTTTATAGGTTTCAATCAGCTTTAAAGCAATCATTAAATCACTCCTTTACCGTTGTACTACACCTTAATGTTCTCGTTTATAAAACAATATTTTCACCCAATAACTTGTTTCATCTTTATTAACTATATGCATCGTTAATTCAATTCCTTCAACAAAAAAGTGCCTTAACTAATTAACGACTCTTTCTATTCGGGAGTCATTATAACTTCTTGGGTCAACGCACCCTTTCCTTCAACTACTCCTATTTAGAACTTTTTCTAAATTTGCACTTAATGAAAAAAATTCATCTTTGGTAACTTCAATTTCTGGTTCTACCCAAGAAAACCCATCATTCACGAACCGTGGGATAATATGCATATGGTAATGCTCAACATCCTTAAATATCCCATTGTTTTGCATTATAGTAATTCCGTCTGTGTTTAATATTTTTTCAAGAGGAGTAGCAACCTTTTGAGACGCAAGTATTACTTGTGTCAAACTGTCTTTATCAACTTCACTAAATTCTTGATAATGTTTTTTAGGAACAACTAATATATGTCCCTTGTTAATAGGGTATTTGTCTAAAAAACAACAAATATAAGCATCCTTATAAATTATATAAGCATCTTCGTTTTTACAGATTATCTCACAAAAAATACAAGTCTCCATACTACACCTCTCCCTATATTATTTTTGAGCTGAACTGCACCTTTAGTCACATATCTACAACAAACGGGTGCTTTAATCCTTCTTAGATCAAAACACCTGTTAGTGAAATATACTTACCAATTAAAAATGACCATTAAAATAATTGAAACGAGGAAAACAACAAAAAAGAATGGAAGGTAGTATGATTTTTCTTGTTGTGTTTTATGTTTTCTTTCATAATCCTTCCAACCAATAAATAGACCTAAAAACATTCCTATAATACCGAAACGTAAGATTGATACTATGTATTCAATTACAGGTTTATATGTAGTTTCATAAACGCCATCGCCTACCTGTGTAACATCTTTATAATCAACAAACAAAATAGAGATAGCCAATCCAAACAATAATCCATATATACTTGATTTTCTTAATCTACTCTCCATTAATTCATTCTCCTTTCATTCAAAGTTCAGTCTACCAATCTATAGCAGTGATTTGCAGCTCTCTCAATTCTTTTAATACATTTAGACGGGTTCTCTTTGGTATTGTATTTTTCGTGGTTAGAGAAGTTTATTTTCATGGTAGTGCAATATGAGTTTATAATAGTGGAGGACTATCAGAAGACAAATCGATAAATTCAAGTTCTATTTCTGCTTCTGCTTTCGAAAGATAAACGGTAATTTTATCATAGGGCTTCAAGTTGTCTTGCCACGATTCTACATTACTCAGAAAACTTTCTCCATTCTCGGAAATTATAAAGCACTCTAAGTCCCTGTTGATATAACAAATTGGTGCGTCACTTTCTAGGTCACATTGTTGACCAACAGTTCCGATAAATCCTCCTTTACTATCTTTTGCCATAATATCTACATATGGAACCGTATAAAATTCTAAATGTGGAATATCATCGTCAAAGATAAATTGAATATCATAATCGTCAGCATATTTTTGATACTCCTCATTTCTATGATAAACACTCATAGGAAAAATTGTTGTACCTGCTGATATTATCTCAATCTCAGTATCTTCTAAAAATACACCTATGGCTCCAGTTCTTTCAGTTCTATCTAGATAAACTTTTCGCATCTCAAACCTCCGTCTAATCGTATTTTACAGTAAATGCTCATTCCTTTTGTGATTTCTTATTGAACAATCCTGCCACGTTAGTACGATAACTTCAAAAAAATAAGCGATAATCCTTCTTGGACCTATCGCAATCTTTGAGCAGATCTTATGTTCTTTTCCTGTAAATTTCTTTTACAAATTGTTCCTTATAGTCGGTATATTCGTCGATTCCACCATTATTTCCTTCTGCAAACTCTATTTTCAAATCTTTCAACTATTGCAACCCGTTACTTCAAGTGCATTTTTCCCTTAAATGTCTAATAGAAATTCACCAACTAAAAACACGAATAAAAAACTCAATATTAAATATAAAGATTAGACCTATTATCAAAATAATTAGTGTACTGATATATTGCCTTGAATTTTTTATGTACTTCCACTCCAACATAACCTGAAAACCAATTGTAAATATTAATAAAAGTATAAAGTACCACTTCCATAGAATATTATTATTTATAACAAGATATGGAATACCTATACAAATAAGGATGACTGTGGTAATTACTCTTCCCCAAAGGTCAATTTTTTTTCCTGGAGTTTCTGAAATCTTTTGCCTTTTTACTCCAAGTAGTTTATTCGCTATTTTTTCCAATAAAAAAAACAAAATGAAAAGAATTATAATAAATACCAAAAGTCCCATAATATCCTCCTTAAAATAACGCATAGTAAGAAAACATTTATTAATGGGTAAAAAAAGAAAGTAAATGCTTCGTTCATTCTATAAAAACATTTAAAATAATCTGAAACCTTACAATAAACACCCACTTCTGGGTGTTCCCGTATGGGCTTGAGCCCAACCATTGTTCAAAGCACTTCCAGTTTTTTTTCGTTGTTCTTTAGCTTTTAACCTTTCTCTTTCTTCCTCGGACATTATACTCCCTCCCATTTTTCACATGAAATTTCTCTTTGCTTTTTCTATTAATCTGCTTCTTTAGCTTAATAGCTTCAACAAAAAAGTGCATTTAATCCTTCTAGGATCAAGGCACCGATAGTATAACAACCGATACGAATTTCATTTATTATTCAGATAGAGCTTTGTATGTAAATGGCACAAATCCACCAAGGACTCCAATCCCTTCTACAAGTAGATAACTTTCATATTTCCCTTCTAATTTGACTCCAATCTTATTAAACAAAAAATAATTTTCTATATCACTATTAATAACTTTATAATTGTCGGAATCTAAAACACATTCTTTTGCCTGGCACTCTATACTGTATTCATTTGATAACCACTTAGTAAAAGAAGCAGATGACGGTTTTGTTATAGTTAGAAGTATGATAAATAGTACAAATAGGCTGAAGATAATCATACGTTTCTTTTTCATTGTTAACCCCCCAAGTCAACATATTTACCAATAAATACATTTTAAAACTAAATACCAAATTACACCATATTATTAGACATACTTCTTTAGTAAAATAGCTTCAACAAAAATAGGCGATAATCTTCTTGGATTATCGCACCCTATAGTTTAAGTAGAATCCTTCACAATGTGCTAGTTTTCCCAATAAACAAGAGCATTACCTGCCCCGTTCGTTAAGTGCTAGTATTAATTCATTCTGCTGGAGATTGGACCTCTTTTTCAAAAAGCGAGTCCCCCATTCCATCCTTACCATGTACATCTTCAACAGTACGATGCTCGGTTTCTCCAAGCCCCATTAATGGACGTTCATGCCCTTTATAAACTGGAACTTGTCCACTCTTTCCTGCGACTTGAACAGTATGAAGTGCATTTTCAACTTGCTGATCAAATTGAACATTTCCACCGGTAATCATAATGCCTTCTACATCAAAATAATGTAGTGCTGTTAATATGGCAATCGTATCATCACCAGCTGTATCGGTATCAATATTAACTCGTTTTTTGTCTAACATTTAAAAGTCCCCTCTATTACTTTTTAGCTAATTCAGTCATATAATCGAAGAATGCATCGCGATTCACATCATAAACGACATTCACAGGTCGTCCATCAGCGGTTTCAACTGTACGGCCTTGGCTTGGACCGTCTGTGTGAACAATGCTGTTAATGGTTTGTACTTTCACAAGATCACGATTGCCAACAAATGCGGTTGTTAACACATCCCACAAATAGTATGTGGAGTTCGTTGAAAAATGAACAAGTGGTGGTACCATCGCATAACATTGGCCAAGAAAATCCACACCAATATTTTGGCGTTCTTTTGCCCAACGCTCACGTACATCTAAAGTTAACGGTACTTGGTTTGTACTTTCAAGTGCCACTAAATCAATTTCTATGCCGGTTTCCCATACACGAGCAGCTGCTTCAGGATCCCAAAACACGTTCCATTCCGCTGTTCCATCATGTTCAGGTTCATGTACGTTTCCTGTTTCACGGAATGTACCACCCATCCAAACAAGTCTTTCAATTTTCTCTTCAATTTCAGGAGCTTCATCTAATGCACGAGCAAGATCAGTTAGCGGGCCTGTAAATAATAAAGTTGTTTTTTCTTCAGTTGCTAAAACCGTATCTATTAAATGAAGATGTGCTGGTTTATCCGCCACTGGTGTTACAACTTTTCCAGATTCATTTAAAATCGGTAGGGCATCAACATAAAATGCATGCATACGCCAGTCTTTTGGAAAAGGATTTTTCCCACGAGAATTTGACTCTGCTACGTCAAGACCACCATAACCAAAGCGATCAATAATTTTTCGGCTCGCAAACATTGCTGGTTCTAAATAACAATCTGCTGGAATGACTGAAACACCTGTGAGTTCGACCGTGTCCATTTTTAGTAATAAAAATAGCGAAATAAGATCATCAACTCCGCCATCATGATTAAAGTAAATTTTCTTTTTCATTATTTTCTCTCGCCCTTCATGGTGAATTTTTATAAATTGCTTGGGGATTCACACAACTGGTTTCTTGTTGGAATACTGAATAACGTCGCACTTTGTTCCATACTAAGAGCCATCAACATTTGCCTGACGTACCGCTTCGCATGATAGCTTATAAACATCTAAAAATATAAAAAACGCTCCGATAGCTACCGGAGCGTTGACTAGGGCATGTAAATACAAAAGGAAGAATTGATCCTTTTTCATTTTAACACTTACCTCGTAGTCAAACCCTTTACGGCGGCTTGGTAGAAACTCTTGGGCCATATCCCCAATATTATACGACATAATTCTACATTTAATCCGCATTTATAATAGCAATAATTTAGGGTACCGTCAAATAAATCACGAACATTTTTTGTTAATATCCAGGGTATCATTCGTGTTCCGAAGCGTTTACAATGTTATTCTCCCTTTACTGCTTTCACACTTTTGCAATGTGGGGCTGCCTAAATCCCTTAACTGCTATATCAGTACAGGTTAAAATCGAAATTGTAAGTATCTGGTCCGTCGCGAAAATATTGGTATTTCATTATCACGTATTATTCATATTCGTGAAGAGAGAGCAAGTATCAAGACTGCTCCAGGTTTTATCCCTCTATTAAAAGATAAGAAGGCTAGATTATATACTGGAATAGAACTTATAAAACTCATGACAAGTGATTATATATTTTCTTCTAAAATTGTATCCGCATCAGTAGTCCCCCTCTGTATTGGGCAAGTAATTATTGGATTCATTTTAAGTTATCATTTTGATGATGAATCAAACATTGATATAAAATTACTTGAAACAATAACCCTCTTTGGAAACGAACTTTCATTACAGATGTTAGCTATATAGGGTGTAGCAGCTATAATTATTTCTGCAAAGTATTTAGGGATGTTAAAGGAACAACAGCTACAGAATTTAAAAACGGCAAAAAGGCAGACACTTAAAATATCTGCCCTTTTTATTTTTGAGCCGGATACTATTCAAAGTACTTTACCTCTTAATTCCAGTCCAAAAGATATCCCATATAATGTTTTGCAATAGGTCATATCTTTCACTATCTTCATATACTAATTGAATATCAAGACCATCTAACACTGTAACAAAAGCTAACGCACATTCTTTCGTGCTTTTACGGAATGTTTGTTTGGTGAAACAAGTTTCTAATGCAGCCGTTAGAGTATCTATATAAATGTACGGTTTTCCAACTATATCTTCGTAAAGCTCATCCGGTACAAGTAAAGGAATCATGAGCATGAATCTAGTACTTGGATTGGTTATAAACCGTTCTTTATGTTCAGTTAGAAATTGATACAATTGCTGCTCAACCGATTTCTCTGCATTTTGTTTAAAATACTTCTGAACAAATTGAATTTCATCTTCAACAGCTTCCTTATACACTTCTTTAAATAACGATTGTTTACTTGGAAAATGGTAAGCAAGTGATTGTTTTCGAATGCCGACTTCCTCTGCAATTTGAGAAAGCTTTGTCCCCTTATAGCCAAACTCGTTATAATGTTTAACTGCTACTTCTTTTATTTTCTCTTTACTCAAATTAAAGCATCCTTTCTTTTACATTATGAGCAGGATTAGAAGTAAGTCTTTTCGCATAAATAAGAAAGCTCAAAAGAAATATTATATATACTCCTATTGCTACAAAATAAATATTTTGATAAGATCCAGCAGCTTGTGCGATTACTCCTAATAAAATACTTCCAGCTCCCAGTCCAATATCAAAGGAATTGAAGAAGGAGGATACGGCTATTTCATGCTCATTTTCATTTACTAATTGAACAGCCCAAGTCTGAACGGCAGGGAAAGCAGCCCCAAATCCGGCTCCATATATAAAACCAGCTATTAAAAATAATGTTTCATTCGTAGCAATCAATAATAAAATAATACCTAAAATGGCAAAAATCCCACTTGGAATAAGGACTGGCAATGGTCCAAAACGGTCATAGATTTTCCCTGAAAAGAAGCGGACTACTAACCCAGCAATCGCTACTGCAAAGAAAAATAAACCGACCTGCTCAAATGATTTTTCAATCGCAAATAATGGAATGAATGAAATAATAGACCCAGCCGCAATCCCCATTAAGCAGCCAAGTATACTCTGAAATGAAAGCCTTTTATCAATTAACTTATAATGTACTTTGACAGTTTCTTTTTCTGATTTTCCTGCTGTTTTTGGACGATATCTTACAAATGTGGCTAATACAATCGCTAGTAATACGATAAATGAAACAGCGTAAAAGAAATAATGAAAATGGAATAGATCTAATAAAAGGATACCAAGCATGGGACCAACGGACATCATAATGGTTTCCCCGACCCCAAAATAGCCTACTCCTTCTCCAAGACGATTTTTTGGAATATAATCAATCGAAAGCGTGGTAAAGTAGATTGTAACAAGTCCGAACCCTAATCCATGCAGGACTCGTATAATAATCAATTGCCATATAACATCAGTCAAATAGTAAGCACTTGAAGCAACGCCACAAACTAGTAGACCAGCTAACAATAAATACTTTTTGTTAAAGCGAGTCACTAAAACACCCGTAAATGGTCGAATTAAAATCGCTGATACAACAAAAATCCCTGAAACGATTCCAACTTGGGAAGCTTGACCTCCAATATGATCGACAAATAGCGGCAGTGTAGGCACCAGCATTTCAAACGACATAAAAAATAAGCCATTCGCTATTAATAAAAAGATAAATGAACTATTCCATAATTCCCCTTTACCCATCCGTTCCGTTAAAACATTCAATGTTAATACCACCCTTTAAAGTAAATTGATTTTTGTGTAAGTAATCTGACCAAGGTCAGACTATAATTACAATTGTAATCTGACCTTGGTCAGATTACAAATATTATTATTGTAATTTAAATCTGTTCATTTTGATTCAACCAAAAAAACTCTATTTTCATTTTGGAAATAGAGTCGGTAGGTAACCAAGTTTTTAATTAATTAATAAATATTCTTTACAAACTCTTACGCTAACCTGCCCCGTTAGTTGAGTATCTTCAACAAAAAGGTGTATCAATCCTTCTTGGATCAATGCACCCGTTACTTTAAGTACATTTCTTCACTTTACTGAAGTATTAAAACTTACACTTCACTATCTTGTCCTACTATAATTCTCCATTCCCCATCGATTAACTTAATTAAATGTGTACTTTCAATTGGAGTTTCATTTGAAGACTCAGAGTGATTAAATGTAATTTCAAATTCTTTATCACCTTTTTGTAACAGTCCCTTAATTTCTAATTTTCCTAATGAACTCGATGAAATATCTTCATATTGCTTCTTTTGTTCAATCTTATCTGGAAATCTTATATCATCACTTATTTTTACTATTTTATTAATATCTTTACTTTCGTAAGCCTTTAGATATTCAGTTGCAAGATTATTAACTTCTTCCCAGGTTGATAAAGTATCTTCTGCTGAACAACTCTGCAAAAGCATAGCTACAAATATAAAAGGAACAACTAATAGCTTTTTCATATATTCTCTCTCCTCGAATTTATCGTATTCTAAAACATTGTGTTTCCTTACTTCCCCGTGTATCTTTTATCATTAATTATTCTATACATAATTCAATTTTCCTTCTTAAACTAAACTGCTCCATTAGTTTAATAACTTCAACAAAAAAGGTAGTTAATCCTTCTTAGATCAACGCACCCGTTACTTATATAACATTCTAAAAAATAACTTAATTCTCCTGCAATACTATATACTTAGCTATTGGCATAGCCTTTCTCTCTTCTATGCTTGCATATTCGTTAATAGGGGAATCCCAAATAGCTACTTTACTAGCTATATCTAGTTTTTCGTCATCGTTGTACGATTTAATTGAACCCGATTACCATTTTCTTTTGATTCACCATTTAAAGCTGCCTCTTTCGATATATTTTCAACGACTTGCTTATCATGATTTATTTCTTTTCAACAAAAAGAGGGAGTCCAATTCATATGCGAATTGCTCCCCCAAATGTGTTACCAATATTAATTTTGCACTCAAAAACCGAACCCGAAAAACTTCATTTCTGAATCCTCATATTGCTATAACAAGGTGTGAACTTACATTCCACCAGTAACACCAATTCCTTCACCTGTAATGGCTGCTGCACCATCGGAAGCTAAGAAAACAGCCGTCGCACCAATTTCCGATGGTTCTAGTAGGCGTTTCATCCATTGTTTTCCTAAGATATGATGGTTTAATGCTTCTTCAACAGAGGTACCATCCTCTTCCGCCAATTTAGGTAACTGCTTTTCAACTAATTCTGTTCGAACAGGACCAGGCATAATTGCATTTACCGTTATACCATCTTGAGCTGTTTCAAGTGCCACTGTTTGGGTGAATCCAACTACACCAAACTTTCCAGCTACATAAGCAGATTTATAAGCATCAGGTAGTCTTCCATGAGCGGAAGAAATGTTAATAATTCGTCCCTTTTGTTGTTTTTTCATTGTTGGAATGACATGTTTAGTCATTAGAAATGTCCCAGTCAATATCACACTAAGTAAAAGATTCCATTTTTCTAATGGGAATTCTTCCACTTTTGCAATATGCTGTAGTCCGGCATTGTTTACCAATACATCAATCGTTCCACGCTCAGAAATGATTTGGTCTACCGCACTCTTTACCATTTCTTCATCTGCAACATTGACTTTATATCCCTTTGCATTTCCTAATTTAGCAGCAGCGTTTTCAGCAGCCTCTAAATCTAAATCTAAAATGGCAACAAAGTCCCCATTATTTATGAAAGCTTCTGCAATTGCATAACCGATTCCCTGTGCCGCACCGGTTACAATAACTGTTCGTTCTGACAAGATAATACCCCCTGTTTCGATCTTCTCTTTTACCATTTGTTTACATGATCGTATTCATGTGCTACTTTACTTTTTTCCATACCAACTTCGTATTTTGCTCTTGTCCATCAACAATAATCGGAGGGCTCGTAATTTCAAGCAGGTCACCATTCAGTTTGACATAACGTGGCTGCGTATCTCCCAGCCATGTTGGATTCATACTGACAGACATGTGATGAGTGACAATCTGATTATCTTCATCCACTTCAAATGGCCCCGCATACGCAAGATATCCTTCTGCCGCTGCAGCCATTTCCTCTATCGTCCCAGTATGGAGTGCACCTGATGCATATGTAGGACGACCAGAACTCATCATTTGCGCAGACATAAATCCTTCAGGATGATACATAATAAAACCTGTTGCGTCTTTTCCCATTGGATATGTTATATTCCCATCTATATCTACCACTTCATAAGAAACGAGGCTCCAAATTCCTACTACTAATTCTTTTAATGTGTTCTTCCTTTTCTCCGCTATATTTTGTTTCATAGTTGAATGTCATCTCCCTAAATTCTCTCTCTTAGTATGCTTTACTTATTAAGAGTATGTTATTTATACTTATAAGTAAAATATATATATATTATAGAATTTATTTAAAATCACTATAAATAGGAGTTAGACAATGGAACTAAAACAATTACACTACTTTTCCGAAGTCGTGAATCAGGGTAGTTTTTCAAAAGCCGCAGAAGTGTTATATACATCCCAACCTACTATCAGTAATGTGATTAGGGATTTAGAAGAGGAATTAGACGTAAAGCTGTTGATACGAACAACTCGAAAACTAGAACTGACAGATGCAGGCAAGCTCTTATATCAATATGGGCAGCGAATGCATCAGATTGTAAAACAGTTTTACCAGGAATTGGATGATACAAAGAATAGTCAAAAGGGGTACGTTAAAATTGGAATTTTCCCCATGCTTGGAACAAAACTTCTCTCTAAAATGATCGCTAAGTTTCACAAACTATACCCAGGAATTCGTGTTCGATTTGAGGAGAATAGTGCTGCAAATCTACAAAAAGCTTTGATGAAGGGAGACCTGGATTTGGTCGTAATGCCCTACCCTATTGATCAGGATGTATTTGAATTCTTTCCCTTCTTAAAAGGAGATTTACGTATTCTTGTTCATCAAAGTCATCCGCTAGCAAAAAAGGAAAGTGTAAAATGGGGGGAATTGATCAATGAAAACTTTATTATCTTTCGAGAAGGGTTTGCCATACACGATACCATTTTGAAGGAATGCAGAAGACTCGGTTTTGAGCCCGACATTATCTGTGAAACCTCACAATGGAACTTCATGATAGAATTGGTCTCTATGAATCAAGGAATAACCATACTTCCTGAAAGTAATTTTAATGAAATCAATCACCAGCATTTACAGGTAAGTATCTCACCTCTTACGGAGCCTCAAGTAACCTGGCAATTAGGAATAGCTTGGAAAAAAGATAGATATCTCTCCTATGCCACAAAGACTTGGATAGAGTTTTTAAAGAAGACGCAAGAAGAGTGAGTACTGGAAACATGAAAAATGAGAGGCACATACTATTAAGCCGTTCTCGTTTGGAGTACCCACAACTATAAAAACACATAAAAAAGCAAGACAATTAGCATTTGAGTGCAGAAGACAATTAAAATTGTACAATTGTTAGTTCACCTACTATTTTAAGTTATTTTTCACTACTAAAAATATAAAGGGGCTGTCCGATAAGTCCTAAAAATTAAGGCAAGGGAGAAAAACGAATTGTTTTCTCCCTTGCCTTTTTGAGATTTTCGATTTTTCTCTGAAAGTAGCTGGCGTAAGCCTGCTACTTTCAATATATTGTGGGCTAATGCCACAATTCCAAACTCAACATATACTTTGTCGAGCCCCCGCAGAGAAAATCTGCGGAACGACCTATTGCCCTTGATGTGACCGAACACACTTTCTACTTCAACTTTACGTTGAGCGTAGATAGCGGCCTTTTCTTCACATTCAAGGGCTGATTTAGCTTTAGCTTTCATTTCTTCAAAGATTGTGTTCCAATGAATCTGTCGATTACCTTTTGCTTTTGTACATTGTGCCTTAAGTGGGCAATCTGTACAATCTTCACATTCATATATTTTGAAACTTTGCTCGTAGCCAGACTTATTCTTTTTGTTCATGTATTTTTTAAACGTAACCTTCATTCCATTCGGGCAAATAAAACAGTCATCCTCTTCCACATAAGTCCAATTCTTCGCGTTTTTGATGTCCTTTTTATATTTGCGGGTTTGTTCCTGTATATAACTTCCGTAAGGAATAAGAAACTCAAATCGTTGCTCTTTCTCATCTCCAACAGCGTATACATAATTCTCTTCACTACCATATCCTGCATCTGCACTCACTACTTTAGGCATTGGTAGAGCAGAATTAGCTAGTTTCTCCATGTGTGGAATAAAACAGCGAGTGTCCGTTGGGCGTTGATGGATTGAATAGTGAAGAATAAACTGTTTTTCAGTTCCTATTTGTACGTTATATCCCGGCTTAAGTTGACCATTTTTCATATGATCTTCTTTCATCCGCATGAAGGTGGCGTCTTTGTCCGTTTTCGAATAGCTATTCCGATCACCAAACACTTCATTTTGTTCTTTGTACTTAGTCATTCTAGGTATAAAATCCTCTCGGATTTGCTTGATTGATTTCTTTAATTGACTACGTTTTTGCCTTTTTTCTTTTCGAACGTCTTTATCAGTTTCGCTATCAATTACCTCTGTTAATGCCTCTACTTTTTCCTCAAGTTCTTCGGCAACTTCTACTAATTCTTGTTCAGTGATTTCTTGTTTTGATTGTGCTTCCGACTGCGTTAATTCATGGATATGCTGAAGGGTGTCCTTAATTTTTTCTTTTAATTTCTCTTCGAAATTTGAAGTCGCTCGTTTCCATACAAAACTATACTTGTTGGCGTTGGCCTCAATCTTAGTGCCATCCAAAAAGTAATTTTCGAATGTTATGTAGTTCTCTTCAATCAACTTGTGAATCATAGCTTCGAATAGTTCATCCATAAAATCTTTCATGCGTCCGCCACGAAACTCATTTATTGTACGGAAATCTGGTAGTTGCATCGCTGACAACCACATGGCGGGGATACTTTCATTTGCTAATTTTTCGATTCCACGGCAGGAATAAACCTTTTGGGAGTAACCATAAAGGATGATTTTAAGCATCATTTTAGGATGATACGAACTTCTGCCACCACCTACATAGTAAGAAAACAGTTTCTCATCAGGAATAGCTTCAACCATTTCGTCTACTACACGGGCCTCGTGATGTTGTGGAATAAGGGATTCGATATCATAAATTATTTGAACTTGTCGATTATCGTAGGGTTTGAAAGTAGGAGCTAATCGCCTTGGATTAGGTTCTTTTTGTTTTTCACTTTTTTGGTTTTCCTCATTTTGAATTTCTAGTTTCACCTCTTCGAACTCTGGAAAAAGGGAAGTTTGCGTGTTATAATTTTCATTAGTAATCAATTGATTGCTCATAAAAAATCATCCTTTCTGGAATGTTGTGTGGTAACTTCATTTTACTAAAAAGGATGATTTTTTTGTGTAGTTTTTTAAAAAATTGGTGTTAATACTCCTGAATTTTGTAAACTTGTTGATTGTAGCGGAAGGTACGAGACTCCTGCGGGAAAAGCGTGTCCAGGGGAGACCCCGCAGGAGCTTGCGACGAGGAGGCTCCCGGACCGCCCGCGGAAAGCGAGTACCTGCAGCGGAAATCAACAACCATTTATAAATAAATATATCCAAAAACAAAAAATGAGGGGCTATCCTCAAATGTCATTTTTCAATGACTTTTCGGACAGCCCCCAAAAGGTGAAATCTTATTCAATATAAGCACCCTATAGTTAAGTAAGAACAGAGACACTATTACCTTAATTCATATTTAGGGTAAAAAGACAAATCTGTGGGCTAGTCTCATATTAAAAATATACTTATTGTTACCTAGATCTTGATAGGCCTAGTGACAGGGCTGCTGCTATGAGTCACAAAGTCAATGTACCTTACAATAGATCGGTCGTCCTAGCGATGCTACAACCGATTGTATGAAGCAAATGATTAGCTATTAATTTACCTTCAATATAATCTTTCCTATATTTTTGTTGTTCTCCATATGTTCGTGTGCTTGTTGGACTTCATTTAAAGGGATTACACGATCAACAATTGGTCGAAGCTTGTTATTAGCAAAAAGTTCCAGAGTTTTAGAGTAAAATTCTCTTGTGAGTGCTGTTTTGTATTGGTCACCTCTTGGAGTGAGTAAGGTTCCGGTTAGTTGAATCCGTTTTCCGATAACATCCATTAAATTGAATCCTTCTATTTCCGCGCCACCTAAAATGCTGATCAAAACCCAACGACCGTCTACTTTTATACTGGCAAGGTTTTTATTCCAATAGGAAGCTCCAATGAAATCAAGAATTAAATTGACTCCTTGATTATTGGTTGCATTCAATACTTCCTCGTCAAAACTTTGCTCTTTATAATTGATACAAACATCAGCACCTAGAGACTCGCAAAAATCTAACTTTTCTTTGGATCCGGCTGTTGTAATGACCTTTGCTTTTCCGACTTGTTTGGCAAGCTGAATCGCCGCTGTTCCGACTCCACTGCCACCTGCATGAATTAACACGGTTTCATTGGGACGTAATTGACCTATCCAGAACAACGTTTGATAAGCATTCAAAAACACTTCAGGAATAGCAGCAGCTTCTTCAATTGATAGATTCTCTGGGATCACCATTGCCCACTCATCCGGCATGACAGCATATTCAGCATAACCACCACCATTCACAAGTCCCATAACGCGTGTGCCAACTGCTGTTTTTGCACCCGCGCCCGCTTCTTCAACAACTCCAGCAACTTCGACACCCAAAATCGGATTGCTCAAATAACCAGTACTGCTTTCTCTATTAACGATATCTGTTCGATTAACAGCTGCTGCCTCTACTTTAATTAGTAATTCTCCGTCCTTTGGGATTGGTTTTTCATGTTCCCCAACTTAAAAGTAGGTATTACCATCTAAAGGTTTCATATTCCTAGTGAGTCTTTAAAAAATCCAGATAAATATTCAACATTCGTTATTTTTTTATTGCATTTGCTGCTGTCGACACAAATAAGATTGCCGATGGACTTGAAATAATCCGGATTTTTAGATTTTTTCGCTTTTGTTACGGTGGAAAAATAAGCAACCTCACCAAAACTATTACAGAAGGAACAAAGATTTTTTTTACTAGTTGGTGTAAATTCACATTCAATACCGGCCATTTTTCCCTCAAGCTCATAAACTATAAATTTTTTATTATATCCAAGGTCATTCCAGCTTAAATAGGTCCACTGGTTATGGTCTATATTTGATAAATCAGGTAGTTTAATTTTTTTTTGTTTTGGAAACATTTTTTTCAGTTGCTGCTCGGTGATTTTTGGAAAGGGTAGCACATAGTCAGAAAGATGTTGAATATATTGCTCGTACTCTTTTTCTGTTTTCAGTCTGGAAAGAACCAGCATTTCTTGTTGTTCCAATGATACATTTGGAAAAAGATCCAAGATTTTGGCATTGGCTAAGTCAATCACAGCAGCCAAAACGTTTTGAGGAACGTTCTTTTTGATGCTATCGTTAATTAAATCAATCTGTTTTGTTATAAAATTGAACTGTTCATTTTTAATAAATTTTTCATTCATCATGTATATCATTTTGCTGCAGTCTCTTTTTCTTTTATTTTAAACAATGCAGCAAAACCCCAAAATGGAAAAGATGAGTTAGAAACGTTTTTTAAATAAGAACAGCACTGCTAAAAGATTTTCAACAGTGCTGTTCGCCTACTTTTTATGTGAATAAACCATTTTCTTAATGGTTTCAGTTGAAAGGTAATGTTCCTCAGCCAATTGCTGGATACTGCTTCCACGAATAAAAGAACTTCTAATGATGTCATTACGGCGATCAAGTAACTGTCTCCCACCACTTGAGGTTCCCCATTTCAGATGCTCCGATTCCGGCTTTGGAATGTAAATGGTTTCCCCATGGACATATTTTTGGATTTCCACAATTAGCTTTTCGGGTAAAACGTTGTTTGCATTAATATATTTCAATTTTGCTCGCTCCTTATTTTGTTTTTTTAAAAATAAGGTGCAAAGCCAAAATATTAGAAAAGCTTGTTTAGCGATAAAGATAAATGTTTCGCCCCATGCAAAGTATCGCCTTTCCAATAATAGGCTTTGCATGAGTGGAAGAAGTACCAGATATTCTTAAGTGATTATCCAACTGTAAGCACCCCCTTTAAACTGAATTATAGAGAAATTTACTATTAGATTAAAGCGTCTTTTTGGAGTTTTTTGCACACATGGTAGTTAATCCTATTCTGGTTGCAGCACCAGCCTCCAATAATATCATTTCAATAGATCATAAAGTAAAACACTCTCCATTTTTTAATAATTGAATGAGCTAAGTCTATGGACATGCTTCGTTATTATTAGATGCTTTTATAAAAAAAGGCACCTCTCCTTCTTTAAGGAAAGCACCCTTTCGTTTAAGTTTAAAAACTTCACAATTTCAACTCAACAAGTAGTCTCCTCAAATGACCAGTCTCTTGCATGTTTTAAGGTAATATCTATAAAACTTGATAACGCAGGGGAAACCCATTTATTTTTGTGATAAAGGACTTGAGAGTATATTTGTTTTAAATCAGCTTCACAAGGAATAATTTTCAACTTTCCTTCCTCGACTTCATCCTGTACAGCTATTAAAGGTAAATAAGCAATACCAAGCTCACTCATTACAGATCTCTTTATCGCCTCAATACTCCAAAGTTCCATAATGTTGGAAGGTACAATCTCTCTATCACGTAGGAACTCTTCAAATATTCTTCGATAACTGGCTTCTTTCTCGTTAGTAATCAAACACTCGCTAAGCCTTTGATTTTGGTAACTTTTAGTTAAACTGTTCAGTGAACAGTCAGGACTTCCAACGAGAACAATCGGTTCGTTCATTAACGGATGGATAACTAAATCTGAATCGACAAACCGTGGCAACATGACAAACGCAATATCTGCACTACCATCAAGTATTGCTTTCTTGTTATCTCCGCAAGTGGCATTACTTAAACGGATGCTTACATGAGGAAATTTCTTTCGATATTCCCTTAATATCGGTTCTAAGCGGTATACCGTAAGAGATTCAGGAGCCGCAATCTTTATCGTCCCTCTAATATCCTTTTCCTCACTAGTAATGCTTTCAATTTTCCCATAAGTATCCATAATTTCTTGCGTATAGGCTAACAGCTTCTTGCCAATATCAGTCAACCTTACCTTTCGACCCATCCGGTCAAACAGTGGTGCGCCTAAATGCTCCTCAAGCGCCTGAATATGAGAAGTCACTGTTGATTGAGTGTAACCCAGTTGTTCTGCTGCTTGTGTGAAGCTACCCGTTTCAATGACCTTATTAAACGTAACAAAATGGCGTATTTCCATCATTCCACCCACTTTTATTTTACTCTTACTTTTATAGTATCAAAAAAATCAATGGATAACTTCATAAATTTCAATTTTACTAATATTCAGTTACGAGTTAGTATTATGGAAAAAGTAGGATAATATTTGGGGGTTTTTGAGTTTTGAAACGTATTCACTATAGCTGGATTATTCTTTCCATAACCTTCTTCTCGATAATTGTAGCTGGAATCGTCATATCATCATCAGGTGTTTTCATTGATTCCTTCGAAAATGAATTTGGTTGGGATCGACCTATTATTGCACTTGCTTTTGCAATTAGTCTTTTTTTATTTGGTATATCTGGCCCGTTCATGGCTGCCTTATTAGAAGTGATTGGGTTAAAAAAAATGATGATTGGTTCAATGGCAACTTTGCTTTCAGGTCTCATGCTTACACTAATTATGAACCAGTCATGGCAGCTGATCATTATTTGGGGTGTTATTATTGGACTGGGAGCGAGTCTTTTTTTAACGGTAGTAAGTCCATATGTGGCGAATCATTGGTTTGAGAAAAGAAGAGGTCTTGCAGTAGGAATTTTAACGGCAAGTACCGCGACAGGTCAGTTAATTCTACTTCCTATATTAGCGACAATAATCGATAATTATTCATGGCGGTTAGCGATTGGTTTAATTATGATTCTTAGTTTCATTATGCTAATAATAATCCTTTTATTTATGAAAAACACACCAAAGGAAATTGGCATTATTCCCTATGGACTTGAAGAAGAAATACAAGAGAGCAATGATGTGCAAAAGGAAAACCCTATTATAATAGCTTTCAATGGTTTGTCTAAATCTGTGAGGGTAAAGGAATTTTGGTTGTTAGCTGGTAGTTTCTTTATTTGTGGGCTTTCAACGAATGGTTTAATTGGGACACATTTTATTTCTTACTGTATTAGTTTTGGGGTACCTTTAATTACAGCAGCATCGCTTCTCTCGTTTATGGGAATCTTTAACCTTGTAGGAACAACATTATCAGGTTGGCTGTCAGATCGTTTTGATAATCGCTGGCTATTATTTTGGTATTACAGTTTAAGAGGTGCTTCTCTGGTACTACTACCTTATGCATTACTTGAAGGCTCATTTACTTTAATCGCAATCTTTACTGTATTTTACGGATTAGATTGGATTGCAACAGTACCTCCAACTATTAGCATCTCAAGACAAATCTTCGGTATAAAAACAAGTGGCATTATATATGGTTGGATTTTTGCCTTTCATCAAGCAGGTGCTGCAGCAGCAGCTTATGGAGGGGGGCTAATCTATAAATTTTTTGACACTTACACTTGGGCGTTCTTTTTAGCAGGTGTCTTCTGTTTATTTGCAAGTCTATTTGTAATTATCATTAAAAAACCAGAATCAAATCAATTAACTAAAAAAATTACCATTAAAATATAGGAATGTTTTACTTTTTATGATAAATATGTATGAAGGAGGAGGATATTCTATGAGACTTTATCTTGATGATTTAAAAGTGGGTGATACTTTTATCAGTAAGAAATATCATGTAAGTGCAGACAAAATAAAAGAATTTGCTAGTGAGTATGATCCCCAAGTTTTTCATTGTGATGAGAATCTAGCGGAAGATACTTTTTTCAAAGGATTAGCTGCTAGTGGTTGGCATACTGCAGCGATTACTATGAAACTATTGACAGATAGTTTACCTTTTGCTCATGGAATTATTGGAGTTGGTGGGGAGATTAATTGGCCACAGCCAACTCGCCCAAATGATGTTTTATATGTAAAGAGTACAATTAAAGAAATCAAATTTTCTAAATCAAAATCGAACCAAGCTCTTCTATTTGTTGAGTGTGAAACTTTAAATCAACGCAATGAGGTTTGTCAAAGTTTGACAGCGAAACTTTTAAGCTTTAGAAAGAGTTAAGGTTAAAAAATTCACTATAAAAGCTATCGAGGGATTTTTGGCAGTTTTAAGCTCTTATCGATAGCTTTTTTTCTTATCTGTACAATGAAAAGGAAACTCCCTAAATACAAGGGTTAAAAAAATACTTCACAATGGTACTTGGTCTTTATTGGATTGGATATACCACTTTGGCACTTCCATCAGTTCTCCTTCATCTTCTTCATAACTCGTGGATAAAATCTCAAATACAATCGCATCTCCTTTAATTTCCACTACTTCAACCCAAATTTCTTCAAATTTTAGTGTTTCACCTATTTTAAAGTCCATTTGATAAAAAACTCCTTTTTGACTTTACCTAAAATAAAAATCCCCCTATTTTTCTTCAACTATCCTGTTTCGTTAGTAAAAAAGCGACTGCTCTTATGAACAATCGCACCCAATAGTGTTAAGAAGATATCTCTAAATCATTTAAAGACCATTTCAATATTTATCTGATTTTCTCCGCCAACTCTAAAATGATTCCTTCTGGACCACGGACGTAGCATAACTTATAACTATCTTCATATTGCTGTATCTCACTAAAGATTTCCGTGCCCTTCTTTTTCAACTTTGAAACAATAGCTTCAATATCTTCAACAGCAAAGCAAATATGTCGGATACCCAGCGTATTTGCAAAAGGTTGTTGAATATCTTTTTCATCTGACGGCGTATAAAATTTGACTAGCTCTATCCATGCCTGACCATCTGGCATCCCCAATCCTACACATGCCGTTTTAACATCATTAAGCCCAACTATTCTGTCCAATTGTTCTCCATCCAATTCCCATTCCGCTTTCACTTCAAGTCCTAAATCAAGAAAAAACGCTTTAGCCTCTGAAAGATCATTTACATTTATACTCACATGATCTATTCTATTGATCTTCATAACACATACCTCCTATGTTGCTATTATTTCCAACCTGTGTTCGTGTAAGGTTTGTTTGAAATTCTAATTCGCTTAAAACAGGAAAATATCCTTATTGAACAAACCTGCCCCTTTAGTTCAATATGAAAAAGAGCCGTCCAGCAGCTCAACGATCTTCAAGTAAAGCTATCCTTTAGTTAAATAAGACTTTTATTTCCTCGAACTTTTAAATAAATACATTCCAACCGAACCAAATACACTGGTTACAGCAATCACAGTGACAGCAAATACAACATCTGAAGTGTCATGAGGTCTATTATTTAACAAACTAAACCAGAATAGCTCAATAAATAAAATAAGCCCCCATAATATAAAGAATGCTTTCAATATATCATTTTTCATACAATCACCCCCAAAAAATTAATAATCCTTCTTGGACAACGCACCCGATATCTGAAGAACAATTGAACCTTTTCAATAAAAAATATTATAAATACTAACTACAATTATGATAAGAATGAATGCTCTAATCCAAATTATCTTATCACTTATTCCTGCTTTCTTTTCTAAATGATAAATATAATGAACGGTTATTACAAAACCAAGTATCGTTAGAATATATGCTACTGTACTCTCAACTATTGTTAGGAATTCAAAAATACCCAAAGTGATGAAAATAATACCTATTGAACCTAAAATCATATTTAAATAAAGTTTTCTATCTTTGTTTTTATTCAAATCTTTCTCCCCCATACTTCATATAAACACCTTAGCATAACAACCTAACGCTTCTTGAACTATCCTGCTCCATTTGTTCAATAAGGAATTCAACAAAAAAGTGCATTAATCCTTCTTAGATCAACGCACTCTTTAGTTTAAGTGTAATACTTCACAATATTGTATTGTTATTAATACATCTATGATAAAGACCGTATGTTGGTACCGAGGAAAAAGCAATAATACTTAAATCTGAAAATAATCTCAAGGCTTTTTATGAAGAATGGAAAAACAGCGATAGAAAAACTGGTTAATTAATAATCTATTCCGTTTAATAAAAACATTCTATTTTTTGGTAGGGTAGAGATATCTATACCTGCCTGTAAAGATGCGATTAACTGGATTTGTTCTTTTAATAAATAATAGCCTGGTATAATATCTCCATAGCTGTAAATTTGAACAGTACAAGCCATATCGAATGTTTTTTCGATGTAGGCTACTTTTTCTCTTGTGATGTTGTGTGTACTTAGTATATTTTTGAATTTTTCAAAGAGTAGGTTCAAGTATATGTGTCCATCATTTATCTCATGTGCTTTGATTTCTTCATCTGAAAGCTTTAATACTTTCGTCCAAAATGAATAGATTGGTGGAACTGGTTTTGGCACATGTGACAAAAATAAGTTGGGCTCCCCCTTTAAAAAACAGATGGACCCTTGAATACCGAAATAATCATCCAAGTCCTTTTTGGATAATGAATGAGTTCCGTCATCTACCTCATCGATTCCAGAATAAAAAGAAAAACATAAAGTATATCGTTCTAAACTATAAGTGTACTGTTCCAAATAAATTCCCCTTTATTCTTATATTTACGAAAGTTTATCAACATATGAAAATTTTTAAAGGTAATACTCTCAACTACGGTACTATAATCTGACCTACAAAAATTATAATCCTTGTTAAACTATCCTTACCCGTTAGCCATCCATGAAGCGCAAAAATCAGCGCTTCACCACAGAGAATGAAAATATACTAAGTTGTCTATAATGGTTCTTAATCCAGTCAACCAATCCATAGAACGATGAATTTAGCTCTTTTTTTTAACGAATTAGAAGGGTCTTCTTGGGTGTTGTCTATTTTTTGTAATACGAGAAGTTTATTTTCACGGTAGCGTAATAACTTCAACACAAATAAGCGATAATCCTTCTTTGATCATCGCACCTGTTAGTTAAATAAGAAAAGGACGCTTATTCCACAATCGCACCCGTTTCTGGAATAAACAAAAAGCTCATATAAAATAAATTTCATTAAACAGCAATCCGGTTTTTACCTTACCTTGCATCACTTTATAAATTATAATGAAAGTATTAAATCTTAATAGCGCTATGGAAGTAGAGGAGAACATCTATGAAAAATAAACATAGATTTGTAATGAATATCATTATAGTAATAACATATGTTATTGTTTCCATTTTTGTATTAGTACTTTACGCTAAGAGAGATGCTTTGTCAGAGGTTTATATGGTTTTTCTTCCTCTAGCTATTACAGCCATAGTTTGTTTTGTATTGAATACAATTAATAAAAAGGAAGATTATAAAGAAAAATAGTAGAAAGTAATCTTGATATTTGATTTTTAGAAAAAAGTCGATTTCCTTTACGTTGGGAAATCGACTTTTTATGTAATCTCATTCTATTAAATGCCTCGATTGTGGAACAAGTTAAAAATTTTTTCTTCAACTAACTGCTCCGTTACTTGAGTAAGGAAAAAACATCCTTTGCTTTGGAAGAATCGCACCTTTAATGGAACAATCATTTTCGATTCCTTTCTAGAGGCATATATCTATATACCATTGAACAATACACCATTAGCATCAAACAGCTTTAATTTTAACATCACTTCTCCTGTTTTAATCCGAAAGTGGAAAGGATAAATCGCAATTCGAAGCCCTGACCTCTGACTAATATTCAAGAGCTCTCTCACGATGGTTGCTTTAACTGCCCATACAATATATTAACTCCATACAAAAACGGAATTTCTTAATTTGCGGGGTTTCTCCAAACGACTCCTCTTCGCTCATATTCCATTCGATGTTCTACTATAGCTGCTATCTCAGCTCCCGAAAACCTCTCAATAATCCATAATCCTAGATCAATTCCTGAAGTAACTCCCCTAGCCGTGATTACACTACCTTCATCAACAATTCGATATCCCAAGTAATCAGCTCCATATCTAGGTAGTTCATCTTTCGCCAGATAATGCATAGCAACTCTCTTGTCTTTTAAAATACCTGAGGCAGCCATCAACATACCACCTGTACAAACTCCGCATACGATCGTACCTTCGTCATGCATAGCCGAGATGATCTGCGTTAACTCTCTCTTCTCAGCCTCTTGTCTGGCCCCATGTTGGGCTTTATGGTTCCAGCCACCGCCAGGGATGATTAACAAATCGGGTCTGTTGTCTAAACGTAAAAAATCATGGACCGTTACTTGAACACCAAAAGATGCGACGACTTCTTTTTGAGAACAACTTGCAACTAATTCAATCTCGAATGGAGCTCCTGCCTCGATTCCCCGCTTTAATACTTCAAAAGGTGCCAAAGCGACAAGTTCCCCAAATCCATCAAACAATACAATTTGTATCTTCACTCTTATACTCTCCTTTGAATATAAATCTACTTACATTCGATAATCCTTTTGGATAACGCACCGTTTATTTAAGTGTATAATTTCACAATCTATATTTTTTAAAAGTCCGTTCCATTATTAAAAAGGAATTGCCGTAACAACTTAGAACAGCCATCAATAATAGCAGTTGAGAAACTTTTATATTTATAGATCATATCGACTTTTAAATTCAAAAATCTCATCAACCGCTTGATGATATCCTCCCGATTCTTGAATGGATTCCCTCATATTTAAAGCAGCTTTATGGATAGATGGGTCGTTTAACACATAATCGGCAGCTTCACGTAGTTGATTTGCAGTCAAGCCTTGCATTTGTAATTTAATACCTGCACCGCTTTTGGCAACTTGCTCAGCAATGATCGGCTGATCCGCGCTTTGTGGGATTACAATGAGTGGAACCCCACAATAGAGGCCTTCATGGAAACTGTTCATTCCACCATGTGTGATAAATAATTTAGTATATTTTAGCACTTCCATTTGTGGAACATAATTTTTTACAATGAAATTTTTTGGGATCTTTCCTAAATCAGATATTTGAGTTTTTTCCCCAATCGACATGACTATGGTTTGATCAGTGTTCCCAAATGCTTCAAAACAAAGCTTATAAAAATCAATGGCTTGGTTAAAGACAGTACCAAGTGAAATATATATCGAACTTTTCCCCTTGATTGCTGTAAGGTCAAAGTTTTCATGAATTAATCGTGTTGAGATGGATGGACCTATAAATTTGTAAGTGTGGTCGAATGCTGCTTCAAAAGGTTGCAACTCCCTAATTGTATAAACGATTGTAAGTGGTGCAGGATTACAAAAAACTTCGTAATGCGAATGGATCTCGACGCCATACTTTTCCTTCACCATTGCCGTCATGCTTTGAAATTCATTGTGTATTTCTTTAACCACTTCTATAGGAATGTTTTTAGAAAGTCGTTCCAACATTTTATTGAATGATTCCTTTGTCTGCGCAAAGGAAGTACAAGAATTGATTGCCGGTAACTTAAGAATTTGGGCAAGTAAATGTCCACAACCAAACATAGAATCATGGATGATGTAATCAAAATGTTCTCCATCAATCTGTTCAAGCACGCTAGGTATGACAATATCTGCAGTAAGTAAAAGCCCATTAATTCTTTCAAGTAAATAATTTCTTCCACCCGAGATAAATGCTTTTATAAATTTTTGACCGTCTAATGTGCGTACAGTAGCTCCCGTCTTCTCAATTCGCTCTCGAAAATCTTCTATCGTAAAGTAAACTACCTCTTCGCCGCGTGAAATAAGCTCTTGGACAACTCCAATAGTTGGATTGATATGTCCTTCAGAACCTATATTAATAAATAAAACACGTGCCATTTCTACCACTCCTTTGGTAATTCCAAACTTTGTAAGATTAAGGTGCGCTGCTCTACCTGTTATTTTTAGAATGAGAAAGTGGAAAGTAACTAGAAGAATTTTAGAGAAATAAATGATGATGTAAAAACAGCAGCCCATTCTAATCATCCCTTATTCCACTAAAGCAAACCTTTAGTAAATGCAATATTTCGCAATCTTAATATAAGCAACGTCACTTACTTTAATATTTTTCATTTTATATATTCTTTGTCCTAGCAAAACTTCATTCAAGAAGAAGGACTTCATCACCCACATGAATTTGACCAGTTTTTATAACAGAAGCATATACGCCAAAATAATTCCTTCTTTCTTTTACAACTGTTTTTAGCAAAGTCGCATCTCTTTCTGCGCTTTCAGGATTAACGGTAATAATCATACATCTTTCACAATGCCTTTTTAATTCAATTTCAACTTTATTCCCTATCCTAACTCGTTTACCAAACCATTGTTCTTCTATAAAGGGGATTTTTTCTTTTAATGATATAAGTAAATTAGGGCGAAAACGTCTATAATCAATCTCTGATTTTCCCCATAGTTCTTTCAATTTATCTAATGAAGCGTCCGTAACAAGTTGAATGTGTTCTTCTTCAATTGCTCCTAAAGGTACGTGAGTAGGAGGGTATGTAACAAGAGAAATTTTCCGTTTCGATTTGTGTTCAATTTCATTCGTTAATTCTTCATCCCCCCAATCAAAAATCTTACCTTCAGGTGTCAGTATTTCGACTTTAGGGTATTCATTCACCAACTCTTTACCTACGAATCTAGCTTTATATCGAGCCATTTCTTGAAACTGTGTTATTGTAAGAAACTTTCCTAGTCTAGTTTCATCTAAAAAAGCATGGCTACGGTCTCCGTACAAACCATATTCCATTAATCTTGTTTTCTGTACACTCTCTCCATAAAAAGATTTCACAGGATGACGAACAATCTCCTTGATTTGACCGATTAGCATCAAATCCCCCCCAGTTTTTCAGTTTACTTTATCATATATTTTTCATTTATTCTGCTTGGTTAGTTAAATAACTTCAACAAAAAAGTGCACTAATCCTTTTTGGATCAACGCACACGAAAATTGAAAAACGTTCCCATAAAAAACAAGGAAGTATTTAGGATCACTGGGTTAAATTACGTTGTTTTATGAAATTCTTAATCACTAAAATAATACCGATAATGAAATAGAGGATTCCATTGCCCACGATAATCAAACCTATAAAAGCTGCTCCAAAGGCTGCTCCTACACCATCTCCACCCATACTGTGGTCAACTTTTACGAAAACAGAACCTGATATAAAAGCAATTATCGGTCCTAGAATCCCAATAATTAAACCAGATCCCCATAATGGCATTTTTCCTTTCTTATAAAAATTTATAGCAAAGAAATTTAAAAGGAATAGACTCATTAATAGTACGCCCCAAATTGCTCCATCGCCACTCATATAAGTTTCTCCTTCGGATATTTTTAGGATAACCCCCTTTTTACAGTGAAACTGCCCTTAGATGGGTTATTGCTATGGTAACACTTTGGTAAAAATTTGATAATCTAAGTTTACCAAAGGTCTCATCCGTTTAGAACAGGTTACTTTCAACAGCCATTTCGCCAACTGTTGTGTCGTCATTTTTGCACCTAATATGATCTCCCTTTACAATTTTATTGTTTTTCTTATTGCACTAAATGCACCGTTAGTACAACAAGAAAAAGCTGTCCATTTGACAGCTATTGATCTTCAACTTTTGCACCCGATAGTTTAAGTACAATTCTTCACAATCTTGAGGAAAAGAGAGCTTGGTTATTTTAGTTTACTATTAATTAAGTTCTCCCAATCCTCAAATGAAAACTTTTTTGTGATATGTTTTAATTCATTTGGAACGTCAACATAACACATCAATTCTAAACTATTTCCATCTGGGTCATCAAAGTAAACCGAAGCATTTCCTTGATTTGGTCTTACAAAAGGATCAATTGAAATTCTCCTTCCAAATGGAACAGGTTCAACTTGTATGGATTCAAGCCATTTTAATGATTCTTTTAAATCCTGATATGTGACACGAAAAGCAATATGCCTTATAGAAGGATGGTATGGAGTTTGGTATTCATTTCCTTCCCACAATCCCAACCAACTTTTCCCTTCTTCTATCCAAAAGAATGCAGTATCTTCATCACGCCAAGCAAATTTTAAACCTAATTTTCGGTAAAATTCAATCGAAACTTCTAAATTTTTCACAGGTAAATGTGCTTCATAAAGCCCCTTTATCATTTATCCATCCCCTATATATAGAAATTTTGTACTTTAAACTTTACGTTAAAAGAATATCTTCTTCAACAATCCTGCTCCGTTAGTTTAATTACTTCAACAAAATATGCGATAATCCTTCTTGGACTATCGCACCCTTTAGTTTAAGTTAAATCCTTCACAAACTAGGCTTCATTTAACTTAAATCAATATTTAACAAATGTGGTTATTCCATGGTGAGAAATATAATTTCGATGACTTAATTCATCTAACCATTTTTTGGGATTGAATTGATAAGTACCATAAATATCCCGATATGTATAACCGCCTACATTTATTTCTATTGGTTCAGGAAATTCTTCCATCCTCCTTCTAAATTCAGCAAATTGGTTTTGACTTCGCGCATGATATATTTCAAATACATCCCCAACTTCCATATACTTTTCAATGTATCTTAGAAATAATTTATTCCCCACTCCATGTGCTTCATAAAGGTAGGGCATTGAAAATAACCCTTTCAATTTCTTCTTCCAATAATCATCGACCTCTTGAACTGTGAAATAGATAGCATCCTCCTCTTTTTCAAATACAATACGATTATTGTATTCTTCAATTTCATCAGGTATCTTAAAGCGCCTAGATGAAGCTAAGAATGTAATTTGTGTCATTCTCTTAATTACCCCTCCATTTAACTGTCTAACTAATAGAATTCTACCTATTTCAATTAAGTTCCTTCTACCACTAACCTGCTTTGTTAGCTTAATAATTTCAACAATATAAGAGATAATCCTTCTTGGACTATCGAACCCTATCTTAGTTTAAGTGTATTTCTTCAAAATCATTATTTGTCTTAACAAAATCTAGTTCCCTTTATGTTAGGAGGTGTATTAAACATCTCCTCTGTTTTTGCTCTCCCGAATAAGGAGTAAGATTATCGTATGCCTGATTTTGTTTATTTTACATAATCAGATATAATAAACAGATTAAGAATTACGACGAAAAAAAGTAAAATAAAAAAGGAAGAGTTTAACGAATGGACCATGTTTTAGAAAAGTATGATGTTGTTATTATTGGCGGGGGCCCTTGCGGTTTAGCAACTGGTCTAGCCCTTCAAGAAAAAGGAATACATTATGTGATTATAGAAAAAGAAGCAATTGTAAACTCTATTGTTAATTGTCCACTAGATATGCGTTTCTATAGCACTTCAGATCGTTTAGAAATAGGTAACATTCCCTTTCTATCTCAAGATGCAAGACCAAATCGAACAGAGTTATTAAAGTATTATCGTCTTGTAACCGAACGGCAGGCTATCAATATTAAGTGCTATCAAAAGGTAGAACATATTTTGCAAAATAAAGATTCTTTTACTGTAAATGCCATGGATAGTAATGGTTTAACTATTAATTATGAAGCTAAAATGATTGTCATTGCTACTGGAAACTTTGATCATCCAAAACGTATGGGAATTAAAGGGGAAGATTCTCCGAAAGTAATGCATTATTATAAAGAAGGGCACCCTTATTACGACCAAAATGTTACAGTCATAGGTGGTAAGAATTCAGCTATTGAAGCAGCCATCGATTTATATCGTAATGGAGCAAAAGTTTCATTAGTTCATCGTAGAGAGACTGTTTATCACGGAATTAAACCATCATTACTATTGGATATTCGTAATTTCGTTGAAAAAGAAAAAATTAAGTTCTATCCTAATTCTAGTGTTGAGGAAATTACTGATACAACGGTTTCTATAAATACACCTGAAGGTATTGATATAATCCCAAATGACTATGTATTTTCATTAATCGGTTATCAACCTGATACAAAGATGCTTCAAAGTATTGGAATTCAAATTGATTCTTCCACATTAATTCCTAGTTTCAATCCAAATACATATGAAACAAATGTTAAAAATGTCTTTCTTGCAGGTGTTGTAACTGGTGGGATTATGAATAAAGTTTATATTGAAGATGGACGTTTTCATGGATTGAAAATTGCAGAAGAGATTGAACAACGTTTAATTTGATTATATCTAAATAACATAATTCAATGTTATAAATATTAAAAAAGGATCTTCATCTACTATAAGATCCTTTTAGCTATTTGTTCAATAAAATGGCCGATTACTTAACTAAGTTCAATCTGGACTCCACCACTAAACTGCTTCGTTAGTTTAATTACTTCAACAAAAAATGCGATAATCTTTCTTGGACTATCGCACCCTTTGGTTTAAGTACATTATTTCACAATCTCGTTTTTTAACCCAAAACATAAAGTTGATTTAGATTAGACTTTTTGCAAATCCTATACTTTTTTCTACGTAACCCATATTTTTATAAAATCTATGTGCCTTTACTCTTTCTGGTCGGTTTCCGCTATTTATTCCGATTCCAGTAGCCCCAATTATTCTTGCCCAACTTTCAGCTTCTTCTAAAAGTTTTTTCCCTATCCCTTTATTACGATAATTAGAATCTACAACAAGGGCTACAATACGAACATAGAAGCCATCCAACTCATAATAATATCCCTTAACTATTCCTATCATCCCAACTATTTTGCCATCATAAGAAGCTACTAAAGTATGATAATCAGGACTTGATTCAATATTACTAAATCTTGTTTTCATATTTTCTATTGTAGTAGGATAACCGAGTTGTTCCACTAGTGATGTTAATTCTTCAATATCATATACTGTTGCCTCTCTTATTTCCATTTTTCAAATCTCCTGTATTTTTTATCTTTGGGTATGTACCCATAACTTTTCTTCTCCCACCAATTTGCTTTAGTCGAAGAAGGAAAAAGCCGCCTGAATTGGCAACTAGATCTTAAAGTAGAGCATCCCTTAGTTTAAGAAAATAAATTAAATTTGAGAAAGATTTTTTAACCACTGTTCATCCCATTGAAAATATAAATCACTATTTTTACTATGTAAAAATAAATCTTTAGGGTAAGGTAAAGCAAGTTCAGGCATATTACTTGGACTAAAATATTTAAGTTCAGCTGTCTCATTATCTATCGGGCTTAGTTCTCCACTTTGAGTAACGCAATCAAACATAAAGATGTTATACTCCACTTGATGACCATTAGGATATTGGTAACGAAAGTCTTTCCCACCAAATACGCCTAATAACTTTTTGGGCACTACATATAATCCTGTCTCTTCCCATACTTCACGAACAACTGCTTCGGCAGGTGCTTCCCCAAGTTCAATTGCACCAGCAGGGAGACTCCACTTTTCGCCATTTCCTTTGTTTTGTAATAAAATTTCTCCCAAATCGTTTCGAACAATCCCTGCTACACTTGGCATAAAAATTAGCTCATTACCCACTTTTTCTCGCAGTTTTTTATAATAATCCGACATTCCCATTTTCTAACCACCTTGAGTTATTTATTTCTTAATTCTCTAAGATGTAATCACCTATTGTTATTAAACAATCCTGCTTCGTTTGTTTAATAACTTGAACAAAAATAAGCGATAATCCTTCTTGGATCATCGCACCCTTTACTTTAAGTACATTACTTCACAATTTTTTTTACGCCTTACAAAACTCAATCCCTTAAATGTTTTGTCCATGTAAAAAGACGACTTCTTATTATCGCCAACACAGCTTATCATTTTATGGTCTTAATAAGATTTTCCCCGTGCTTTTGCGGCTTTCTAAAAAACGATGTGCTTTGGAGCCATCACTCAGTGCAAATACCATTGGCTTAGATACCGTGACTTTTCCCTCTTCTATCCAGCGGAACAACTCGGCCGAACGATTTGCCCTTTCCTCACGGGAAGTAAGGACATTCCAAAGATCGCCTCCAGTCAAAGTCTTTGAAGTATCCATCAACATTCTCGGATCAACTGGAGCAGGGTCTCCCCCTGCCATTCCAAAAAATACAACCGTTCCCCCAATGCGAGTTGCTTCAAAACTGTCTTCGAGCGTGGAACCTACTGAGTCATAGACTACATCCACACCTTTTCCGTTTGTTTCCTCTAGAACCCTCATCTTCCAATCATCCGAGTACAAGAAAACCTGATTCACTCCTGCTTTCTTAGCTGCGGACGCCTTCTCCATAGAGGAGGTTAAACCAATGACCCTTCCACCAAGAAGCTTTGCAATTTGGACTAGCAGCTGTCCAACGCCCCCTGCTGCCGCATGAACCAGAATTATATCATTCTCCTTAACCGCATAACTATCTTTTGTTAGATAGTGGGCAGTCAAGCCTTGCAGCAAAACTGAAGCCGCCTCTTCAAATGAAATGGTCTCTGGAAGAGGAATTGCCTTTTCCACCGGAACTGCCACTTGTTCTGCGTTAGCATATGGGACATCGGCAAATGCAACAGGATCGCCAACACTGATTCCTTGGACATTTGCTCCCGTTTTTTCAACGACTCCTGCCCCTTCATACCCTAAAATATACGGGGGATTTCCAGCAAGATGATAGTTTCCTTTTCTTCTATAAATATCTGCAAAATTCAATCCAATTGCTTTCATCCTTACTAATATTTCATCAGGTCCGATAACCGGATCCGCAATTTCAAGATATTCTAGTACTTCCGGTCCTCCGAATTTATTAAACACAAGTGCTTTCAAATGAACGACCTCCTCTTATATATTTTTTCGATACATTTTAGTTTAATTAAATTGCGATTGGAAATGCAAATTAGTTTCTCTCCTTTTGGAAGGATCGGGTAATTGATCAAAACTGCCTCTTTAGTTCAATATGAAAAAGAGCCGTCCAGCAGCTCAGCGATCTTCAAGTAAAGCATCCGTTAGCCATCCATGAAGCGCAAAAATCAGCGCTTCACCACAGAGATGTAAGAAAATATCGTTCTTACATGGTAGTGGAAGATAAGAACTTATTCTTTTTCACAAGAAACTGGTGACCAAAAACTATCTTTCTTTACAACGACTTTTCCTTCTTTATTAAAATTCTCAAAACATTTATCAATAATAATTTTATTTACCTGATGATTTTTTCCAATTTGGAAAATCGCTACACTTCCCACAGCTATTATAATGACACTTATGATTATTGCAGCAAACATTTTAAGTTTGTTTTTGTTCAATTTAAATCTCTCTTTTCCTTTTATATTTTTCCCTTTTTATACTAATTAATTGTTCACTATACCTCCACATTTATCAAACAAAATGGCCTATACTTGCACAACAATGGTGGATTATCGCACCCTTTAGGTGAATAAGTTATTTTACATTCTCTGCAATTCTTTTTAGTCCACTTGCACGAGAAATTATAAAGTCTGTCATATACTTTTCCAAAAATAATTTGTCCGCAATAATTCCAATTGGTCCAAAAGGTGATTTATACTCAAATGTATCAATCATAATAGTCCCACCTTTTTCTTCTTTGAATTGATGAGTATGTGTAAAAGAGGTAAAAGCTCCTTTTACCATAATATCAACAAACACAATGGGCTTTACCATATGAATTACTTTTGCTGTTAATCTTTGTTTAATACCAAAATGAGTAGCTTCCCAAGTAACAGTATCACCCTTTTCTAACAGCCCCTGCGTAACTCCACCAACAGCTTTTTCTTTAGTTTTAGCAGTAGTTTCAATATGTATATCTACGTTTCTTGCAAGGTCAAAACATACATCCACAGGTGCTTGGATAAATTGCTTATGCTTAATTATAGGCATTTGTTATCTCCTTTGTAAGAACAATAATTCATCACTTTTTTTATCTTTTTTGCCAAAGAAACGCAATTCACAAAGAATAAAAGTGCAATGATTGGCGTTACATAAACAAGAAATAGTCGATTAACTTTCTCCTCTTTTTAACTTTAGTTATGAAATAAGCCAAAACTATGCCACTCTATATAAAAAGCTACATAATATTGGCTCTAAGGATTTTATACGTTATAAAAGATTATCTTTTCGTTACACTATCAATCCTTTCTAATTAAAAATGATAGGAAAAGTAAATGTAACGAAGGCTGCCCAAAGTCCGTAGATTGGCAAATACTTGGTGACGGCATCTTGAATACTTGAAGGTCCTGAATTGTTTCGTAGAAAACGCATATAGGAGAGCATAATCCAAATTAGATTCGCCCAGATAAGTATGTTTACTCCTAAAACAGCAAGTCTATTAGGCGTTATCCCATAAGAAGATAGTCTGAATACCATGGCTGACAAAGCCACACTGTCAATGATAAGCGCAAGAACAATTAAAGCAAAATTAAGATAATCTGAAATGTTCTTTTTCTCATCTGAGTCGCTCTCGGTAATGGAAAATATGGTAACGACCAATACACCAAGGAGTATTCCATTGAAGGCTATCAGGAAATTGCGGTCCAAGAATGGATTTTTTCCGACCCAAATAACCGTTATAAGATAGACCAACAAAGTGAGCAGGACAAGAGGACTAAAAATTTTAGCTATATATGGTGTAATATTCTTAGCAAGTTTTAGATTCAGTGATACTAGGTATGCAGCCACAATAGCAAGAGCGGCAGCACCAAATAAGACGACATTATTAAAATAAAAGTCTTCTATATTCAAGCCAACAAAACTAAATAACTGCATGGTTAATGCGGCTAATACCATTCCGCTAACTGCCATGCTGGCGTAGAGAATACAATATTCCAGATTAAATTTAATATAGGCTAATCTTGTACTACCTTTTGAGTATTCATTTCCTGTAAATGCAAGTCCTACCAATACCCATAAGAATATAGGAAGGTGTAAATAAGCAAGGATAATACTGTCTTTATCATTTAATGGTAACATATTAAGATAAATCCCGGAAATGAGGAACAACGCTGCAAGGGAATAAATAACACGTTTTTTCGGAGTATTATTGTAAACAAAATAGGCAGCAATAAAAGGAACTATACCAAAAGCCAGGTTAATTGGAGCAATTGCTCCCTGTTCAACAAAATGGAAAATGATCCTGGTGCTAATCCCGGCCAGAATGGCTAAAATGCCCATGATTAAGAAACTTTTTTGAAACAAGGATGATTTTTCTGTGTTTGCCTTCTCCTTGAAATGCAATCTTTCATACCAAACACCAAGAACCTGAGAATCCGGATTTTGTTCCCATGCGTGTGAGAATGACCTTTTAAAAGCTTTCGGGTCTTTTCGATATATTCTCTCCAGCTCATGAGGGTTATCAATATTTTCAATAATCAAATTGTTAATGTCCAAAGTTTTGCCTCCCCAAATAATTGTTATATTTAGTTTCCTCCACAATGTTTATCTGTCTTTTTTTGTATTCTAAAATATCTCCATGCCGACATTCTAAAGCCTACATTTTGCCTCTAAAGTCGATAATCGAATCACTTATTCCTTTCCATTTTCAAAATAGAAAGGATCGCCATTGTTATTCCAACCTACTCCGGTAGTTCTGTTACGCTCATTTTCCTTTTTGCTACCCACTGAGCAAGAACTGGGGCTCCTAAAAATTAACAGCTATTTTTATACCTTTTTCCATAAAAAGAACCTTACTTATTCATTCTGATTTTAATCTATTATTTATCGTTTTTCAATATTTTTTTATTAATTTAAATAATATTTTTATTGCTTTTTTTGTTTTAAGCAAAAATAAAAAGCATTCCTCATTTAAAGAAATGCTCTATAACTTTAAACATGACTTCGTAGCCGGCACATGTGTAACCTACAATCCCCCCGAAAGAAATTAACAGAGGAAGACAGTACCGTGTCACAAGATTTAACTTCGACAAAAAAAGCACAGCACCTTTTAACTTTATAGCAACTCCTTGTTCTTTTTATAGGAACGTTTTAAAGAAATGAAACTAGTAATAAACCAAAGCAAACTCACGCTAAATAATAATGCTATTATTTCAATCCATTCGTTTTGGTTATTAGGTATACCTGTGACAACTAAATATAACAGAATAAAAACACCTATAAAACCACCAGTTCTTACATAAATGTGCTTTAACTCTTTTCTATAAGCTCCTTCTGTTGCAATATCTGTATATTCAATACCAGACATTATATATCTTCCTGAGATATAAAATAGGAATATAGCAATAGAAAGCAATAGAGAAGTTTCTGTACCTATATCAATATACTTGTTGAAGATAATCATTCCTACAAGGGTAAGTAAAAGGATGATTGAACCTTCAGAAAAGAAGTACAACATTCGTTTTTTCTTATATTCGTCATTTGGCAATAAAAAAGATATCCATGATTTCATTATCACTCCACCTCCCAAAATAAATCATTTAATGTTTTGTTAAGCTCCTTTGCTATTGCAACACATAGTTGGAGACTAGGGTTATATTCTCCTTTCTCAATCAGTCCAATTGTCTGTCTAGTAACGCCCACTCTTTTAGCTAGCTGTTGTTGAGTCATCGCCTGCTTTATTCGTGTTATTTTTACATTATTTTTCATTAATTTACCTTTACCTTATGCAAGATATATATTACATATGTTATTTATATATTACATCACTCACAAAAAAAATCAACTAATTTCCGTTAATTAACAAATACCTGGGTTACTTCATACAATATTCAAAAAAAGGAGTTGATCTTCATGGCGAAATGGATTAACGTATCTACATCAAAGCATCGATTAACACTTTTTGATGGAAAAAGGATGATCAAGGCTTACCCAGTTGCAATTGGAAAAATATTGGCACCAACGCCTACTGGGACATACACGATTATTAATAAACAACCTAATCCGGGAGGACCGTTTGGGGTGTTGTGGATGGGTTTGTCAAAACCTCATTACGGTATACACGGAACAAATAACCCGGCTTCAATTGGTAAGAATGTCTCACATGGATGTATTAGAATGTTTAATCATGATGTTCTAGATTTATCATCTAGAGTTCCAATTGGTACTCCTGTTGTTATTCATAAATGACTTTTCGTTCGTTTAATAACTTCAACGTAAAGGTGCATAATCCTCCTTAGATCAACGCACCCGTTTGTTTAGGTACACTTGAAACCAACAGTTATCCAAAGTGATTATTAAACCACCAAACAACAAGAAACATACTCACTAATCCCCAAGCTGTAGTACTCACTATCCACCAAATGATGGATTTTGCTTTTTTTGAACTTTCCTCGTCTTCCTTATTTTCTTTTATAAATGCGATCTTACTTTCCATACCTTTTTTCATAGAAGTGAGAACAACAAATCCGATTATTATGAAACCAATAGTTATCCAGAGTAATAAGTCCACCTTTTATACCTCCCTTTTTTTGTGAATTACTTTCCTTTCAATCTTCTTTACTCAATTATCCTGCTTCAATAGTTGAAGAAGCAATTCCATTAGTGATTGATTAGTACCTTAATCTCATCTTCATTTTCTTCAACTAATTCATTGAGTTGCTTATTTGCTTGTTGATTATATTTTTCTATATCATCCATTGGTTCACCTAAAACTTCCTGTATATAAGAATTTATATACGCACTTGTTTCAGTTGACTTCTCAATGTATTTTTTATAATACACCTCTGGAGCCAGTCCTAGCTTTTTAGCTTGTGGTTCGGCAAACTCACGAATTGAATTAGCTGCCTCTGTATCAATATGGTCAGGTGGATAATCACCCAACGCCTCAATCGTTTCTTTTACTTCTTTAGATACATCGATGTTCATTTTTTTTGCTTCTTGTATTACTAATTTAGCTTTTATGGTCCCGTCAATCATAGTAAGTATTTCTGCATCAGAATATAAAAAACGTAATTCACCAATTGTTATCTCTTCGCCTCTTACTATTGCAGCAACATCTTCATCATTATACTTAGGAGAATCCGAGCATCCCGTTAAGATAATTAAATAAATAACAATGATTGAACAAAAGGGTTTATACATAACTTACACACCTCTCTTCAGAACCATAACTGACTAATAATAGTTACGAATAACCTTACACAAAGTTTCGTATTTTTTACTAACCTGCCCCGTCAGTACAATAACTTCTTCAAAAAAGGGCGCTTCTCCTTCTTTAAGGAAAGCACCCGTTACATTAAGTGTAATGTTTCACAATATATATTTATCCTTTAATCTCTTCCTTTTTCCATTTTGTATAGGTGTAAATTTGAGTTGTAATTGCAATCAAAGAAATTATTAATGTTTGTATTATTGCTACGTTTTTGGGAACAGAATAAAATCCCCAAACAATAACCACTATTGCTATTGGTATTAGTCCTAAATTCCAAATAAATTTCCTTTTATAACTCCAACTCCAGTAAGTCACCTTTACACCCCTTTTAACTATTTAAATTGTTTATCAAAATTACTTATGTATAAATTTACTTAAACCCGTATCATTAGATATATTATACCATAAATAACCAATTGTTTTTTGAAACTCCTGCCCCGTTTGCAAGAAAAAAATTCAACAAAAAAGTGCATTAATCCTTCTTAGATTAACGCACCCGCTAGCTTAAATACTATGTTTTCACAAATTTTTGTAGGTTTGGAGTTTGAACCGAACACTAGGATTTTATCGTTAGCCACGACCAATGGTATCGTTCAACTTCTTACGATATTTGTCTCTCCATGTTTTCTCGTCTTTCACTAGGTCGTCACAGAATGCAGCCACGTCCTTGCCCGTAAGGTCAGTGACTTTCTTGCCTTCAGCTGCTCCTTCCTCAAAAAGGTCGAGAATGCCGCAAAAAATACGGTTGCTGTCCTTCCAGTCAGTGGGACCACCACCAGCAGTCCACATATATTTTTGGATAGCTTTGTAGGCGTTTGAGTATTCACTTGGCAGTGCCTTCGCACGTGCCTCCATCTCTTTCCACTCCCGCTTGTCATCCAGACTTCCGATAATTTTTTCAAAAATACTCATTTTACATTCTCCTTTTTGATTTTTTTAGTTTTGAGTTCGTTAAGTTTACTAGAGATAAAGTCCCATTTCCTCCAAAAATTTTCGAGTTTGTCTTGACCTGCTGCGTTGAGTGTGTAAAATTTTCTAGGAGGCCCCATAGTCGATGGCTTTTTCTCGATATTCACAAGATTGTTTTTCTCAAGGCGCATGGTAATCGTGTAAACTGTTCCTTCAACTACATCAGTGAAGCCAAGTTCTCTAAGTTGTTGCGTAATTTCATAGCCATATGTTTCGCCGCGGCTGATAATTTCAAGCACACAACCCTCAAGCACCCCTTTCAGCATTTCCGTAATATTTTCCATATGTTTTCCTCCATTGCATTTCGCTTATGCTTCAGTATTCTGTATCACTGGTATTCAGTATTACTTATTACTGAGTATATAGTATCGCAGAGTAGCATCGATTGTCAATAGTGAAAACATCATGATCTTCTTGAACAATCCTTCTTCGTTATATATTAGAAGCTTTTATAAAAAAAGGGCACTTCTCCTTCTTGAAGGAAAGCTACCCGTAAATCGTGGTTTTATGTCTAAATTCTAAGCACAGATTGTTTTCTAAAGGTTCTATAAAGTGTATAACTGCCTATAACGAAGATAGTAAAAATAAGAATGAACTGAGTTGCAAATCCATCTATTCCTGCTACTTGTTTTAACAATTGCATTGGGCTGAAAAGTATATCCCAACTATTGAATCGTAAGAATCTTCCAATATAAACACCTAATCCTGTTAGCAAAGCTACTATTAAAATAGCTAAATAACAAATAATCTTTGAATATTTCTTTCTTATGTTCTGTTCAAAAATATAGAAGGACTCTAAACCAGCTAATATGGCGAAAAAGAACCCGATTCCAATAACCAACAACTTTACCCAAACCATAAGTTCCTTACTGTATACAACACCTGTATCTGGCGAGTACATTTCAACTTCCATTAACCACATGAATTTATCATTTGATATATGAATGAAATCAGTTACCATATAAACTGAATTTGGAAAGAACAATAACCAAAGAATCACCCAAAAAATAGACCAACCAATCTTCCTCTGCTCCATAGTCATTTCTGCTATATGAACAAAAAATAATGGTAATACAGCTAACAAGACATTCCACGATAGCATTACATATAGGAAACTAGCTTCCTTAAAAAGCATTACAAAACAGATACACCAATACCCAAACATGAACAATAATATTCCTTTATATTTCTCGAAAAATTCCCCCATAGAACCTCCAATTAATATGAACTCTCTTATCACTGAACATTATACTACGAATGTGAACTAACTAATGAAAAACTTTGTTGAACAATACTGCCCCTTTACTAAAATAAGAAAGAAGGTTAACGTTCTTTCAGTCATCCAATCCCGTTAACTTATGTATTGATTCTAATTCTTTCCTATCAAAAAATGAGCACGTTTTCCATGATCCTATGAAACCTACGCGCTCAGTAAATTTTATATAACAGTTTTTATCTGCTTCGTATAGAAAAGGCGGACGATGAAAAAGTAGATAATTTGAATGACTGAGAAAACCCCTAACACCATTACGGATTCCTTAAATAGATTAAAGGCAAATAGATTTGATAATGCCGTTAACGCAACTGCTCCATGGATAAGTGCCACAATGATTGGCGTGAAGAAGAGAATAGCTGTTTGTCTGGTTAATACCTTCTTCAACTCCTTTGCTGTTAGACCCATTTTCGCAATCGATGAGAATTTTTGCTTATCTTCATCTAAATCCATATATAATCGGAAGTAAAGGAAACTTCCGGCAGAGACAAAAAAGACAATGCCGATAAATAATCCAACAAATAAAAACGGTCCGTAAAATTTCATGATATCATAGATTTCGTAATCGACAGACGTGATTTTATAACGCTCGATATGATCGTATAGCTTTTCCGATGCAGTCATAATAGCATCCTCGCCATCTTTCACTTGCCAAGCAAAATAGCTCTGAACTTCGACTGGCATAGGGGGCTGTTCGTAATCATGATCTGACACGATATAATATGAACCTGTTGCAGGTAACGCTTTGGAGGAGATAACTCCATTTTTATTTGGCTTTAATGTAGCGCCTGATTCCAATTTTAATAAATAGGTTCCTATAGTGACCACGATAATTACAGGAAGCATAACAGCAACAACCATCACTCCCTTTACAAGTAATGAAGTTGCATAGCCAGTTCCAAGCAATAACCCGTTAGTCGAATAACTTCAACAAAAAGTGTATTAATCCTTCTTGGACCATCGGATTTCATTGTTCATTAAATTCTACCCAAAATTTCTATCCAAGAACAGAAGTAGATAACTACCTGCACAAAGATAAATTGCAACTTGAGTAATAACATAAATTGTAAGTTCAAATGGTGTTAGTTTTCTTTCTCTCTTCATTTTTTTAAAATGTCTATAATAATAGAATGAACATAGGAGTAGTATTATTGCTGATAATTGAAATATATTTTCCAGTAAACGAACCAAAAAATCATCTCCTCACATTATAATAAAATCTTTTTACTCTTTAATTCCCACTATCTTTCACTAATTAATCTAATAACTTCAACAAAAAAGCGCCTTAATCCTCCTTAGATCAACGCACCTGTTAGCTTAGTAGACTTAATAAAATTGTATCTTTTTGTCAAGTTTATCTCTTCATTTTTCAACGTTTTTTACTGCATCTAGTAATGTTAATTCCTTTGCTAAAGTAATTCCTTTTTGGATAGAATTCTAATATTATGCAATAGGGTAAATTAGTTTTGAAAGCAAGTCTCATATTTATCTTTCATTAACAAACTTTTGCAAGCCTGACCATTTTCGTGATATATCTCTTTACCGATTTCTAATTTAATACTTCTATCTGAATTTGGAAAATCAGGATTATCATTTAGAATATATAAGGTGTCCTCATCTAACCATTCCATCGAAAACTGATCTTTTGCATCGGCATAGTAAACAGTCCTTACTTTATTGTTATCATTATTGTATGTGATTTCTACCCAAACATTAACGCCGCCTGCTGCACCACCATATAGTTCATAATAAGCATTTGCTGTAAATTTTTCAGTTGGTGAAGTTACAGGTCCAGGTCCCTTTTGGGTAAATTCTTTATCAATTTCACTGAAAGTAAAAAAATACGTTTCATATATATAGATTGAAGAAACCAAAACAATCCCAGACAACGTTGCAATCAGCATCTTTTTAGGAAAAGGTTTCTTTTTAATGAAAGAAATAATCATCCATACACATAAAATCAAAAATAATATAAAAGTAATGAAAGATAGTAATAGACCGTATAAAATTAAAATCAAAAGCCCCCCATTCTACGTTCAAAATCATCATCTCAATACTGGTAAATTTGCAACACTCTTCATCAACTCTGCTCCTCCGTTTCTTCAATAAGAATCAAAGTCTTATTTGAAGCGACTTAAACCTTGCCAAAGGGCAACTCCTAAAAAGAATACAATTATTGTCAAGGTGAACCATGAGTAAAAGTTCTTTTTGTTTCGTACTATTTTGTATATAAAGAAAATCAGAATAAAAATCAATAGTGCCATTCCCGTTATTGCTAATAGCATATTAAGCACGAACATAGTAAACCTCCCACTGTAAACTTTCCTGACCGTTAGCTAATAACTTCAACAAAAATAGGCGATAATCCTTCTTGGATCATCGCACCTTTGGTTGAAAAAGAAATCAAATATGACTTGTTTATCAAAACCTAGCTAATCCCATTTTCTAAACGACACTTCAATGGTAAATTCATTTTCATGGACATTAGCTACCGCTTTTCCACCTTGTTTGTTAACAAGTTGATCAACAATATGTAGTCCTAATCCAAGATGAGTACCCGTTCGACTAGAATCCAACCTGAAAGTTCGATTAAAAATCTGCTGGAGTTTCGTAGCATTCATCTTCTCAACATCATTTACTGCCCTAAACCATATATACTCTTCTTCTTCTACAAAACTAATTATCAAGTAACTTTTGGCATAAGCTAACGCATTTTGAATGATGTTGATTACAATACGAACGGTTGCTTTGTTGTCAGCAAGAACAGCAGGCACAGTACCTTCATCCATTTGGACCTCTAATTGCTCTTTTTCAAAGTCTTCATAGAACATTAGCATTGTTTCCACAACAATTTGATCTAGAAACTGCTTTTCCATGGTCAACTTCTTGTCCGATGAATCAAGTTGTGAGAGTTCATAAAATAAATCTACAATCACAGAAAGATTATCTAAATATTCAGAGTTGCATATAAGATAATCCCAAACAAAAGATATGAAGAAACCAATGCCACAAAAATCATTATGTTTGGGTTTAACTTTTATAAACATTCGCTAATAGGTTTTACCCTTTCTTTCTCGCTCTTAAGATAAGTAGCTTATCATCCATTTCGTTTATGTGTATTGCAAAATAAAATTACAGAGTTTTGCGATGAAGTTAGCCGAAAATTGCAAGCAAAAAATACAAAGTCGTTTAGACCTGGATTTGACATAAGTGGTGCGTATAGTAGCCTCCCTGTTGGCAGAGGCTCCATGTCAAATCATTTTGGGACGATGTAAAAACCATTGCAAACTCTCCACCAGATCATTGCATTCGTCTATACTAATTTTTACAAAATACAGATTAATTATTTTTATTAGTATTTTGTGCATTCTTATTAAATAGATTCTTTGTAATAATAGAAACTATTAATATTGCTAAGCCTATTAGTATGGCTCTTAATATACTATGATCCATATAAATCGTTATTAGTACTGCGATAATAGCGGTTATTATTGCTGAAATAAATGTAACTTTCATTTTTGATGACTTCATAAAAATTATCCCTCCTTGATTGATTACAATATTTTTATTTTCCGTTAACTCGTAAGGGAACAGTGGTTATTCGATACAGCAATGCACCCGTTACTTGAAGAAAAGTGCCTTGCCTTCCTGTTGATGCAAAACACGTATTTGCTGAACAGGTGTCGAAATTGGAAAAGCATTATACAAATTTTTTATAATCACCAATATAGAATGAAACATACCCACAATTAGGACAAACGGCTGCTTTTGGCTTTGCCGAGATATTGTTAAATAGCCCTTTCCCTTTTTTGCTTATTTTTATGCCATACATTACACCTTCAACCTTCACACTACAACCTAGAACCATTTTTTCATTGCATTGGTAACATTTCATTCACTTTTACACCACCATTTTTTGATACTTTAAACTATTAGTTTCGCCTTAGATCATAACTGTTGCACAAAGTTGCACCGTTAACTTAGTATTTTCTATCTAAATACTAACATAATATTCCAAAAATAAAATTTGGATTTTTGCCATAGAAAAAGGCGATCACGTTTAGATCACCTTATTTAACTCTTGATACCCGATTATAGTTTTTTGATCAGTAATTATATTTACAGTTGTCTTTTTTCGAGGTTAGAGCAGTTTATTTTCATGGTAGTTATATAGAAAGACTTACTCAATAGTTACATATTAAGTGATGTGACAATAAGTCATTATTTCTTACCTTTTCGTTCTAAAAATATAGGTGCTATATTTAGTAAGATAGAAACAATTGTCAAAAACCAAAATGCCCTAGCCATACCAGGTATTACATCCGATAAAGCCGCCCAATCTTCCACTTTTACCCACCGAGCTAGATAACTGTAATCTGCACAAATTGTTAATGCTGTAAAGGATAATGCCATCGCCATAGCAAGCTTATAATCCTTTCCTGCTTTATACATAAAAAGATTTATAAAAGTTGTTATTATTGCAATAACCCCAAATATTATCCACATAACTATTCCCTCCATATATTTTTATTTATACCGTGCAATAAAACTAATGTGCTTCATCTCAATTTTTTGCATTACTTTGGACAATTACTTCTTCAAAAAAGGGTGCTTCTCCTTCTTTAAGGGAAGCACCCGTTAGCTTAATAATTAAATTTTTAAAGCCATTCGTACAGTTTTTAAAATATGTCCATCGAATTCGTCATCAAACTCTTTAACAATTTCGAACTCTTTTGCTTCATAAAATGTCTTTCCTATTTTATTATCCTTTTCTACATTTATATAAATCTCTTTTACACCATCTAAATCTTTAATTCCTTGTTGCAACAAAGCTGAACCAATTCCTTTACCTTGGTATTCTGGATAAAGATAAATAGAACCCAATTCAACTTTTCCATCTCCACTTACTGGAGAAAAATTGGCAAAACCAACAACTCTACCATCAACTTCAGCTACGAAAATAAAAGATCGTTCTAAGCGTTGCTTCATCCTTTCATCATTGTAAGCTGATTTCAAGAAATTATTTTGTACCTCTAAAGGAATAATTCCCTCATATGTAGCATTCCAAGTTGTTTTCGCCACGTCTTGTACTTGTTTTGTATCTTCGTGGTGCATCTTACGAATAGAGAAATTCACATAAATCTCCCCTTTTGTAATAATTTTATATTTTTGCTAGTATAGCAAAAATAGACTATAAATAGGTAAAATTGTTGTTTAACTAAACTTCAACGTTTTTTCTATATTTTCCCCAATCAAAAAACACAGTTATTAGAAGTAAAATTAAAAATAAATATTCAAATTTCAAATATATTCTCCCTTCTCAAAGCTACACTAAAAATCAAAGGTCTTATTAAACAAAACTGCACGTTTAGTTCAATAATAAAAGGTGATTACCATTTATTTTAATTATCACCTTCTGTTTACTCTATTCAATAAAGTCTATTTTATTTTCCCGGCACCATTCAATCGCAATTTGTTTATAACACTCGTCTCGGTATGAATACCATTGGTCTTCTAATCCATAATCTATAATTTTGTCCTTAAATCTTCTAAAGGCACCCTTTCCCTTAATTGCCTTAGATAAAGAATCCTGCTTTCGTTGATCACTCACTGCTAGGCAAAAGTTTTCAATTATCTCATATTCATTCACATCATGCTTAGTAGGTAAATCTATATATTTTTCAAAGTTTTCCACCACATCAATTGCCAGCATTCTATTTTCACGTTCCCATTCAGGTAAATGATCAAATGGTTGTTCGTCCTCAGCAGCCCTCAGGTCATCCGAGGTCAATAGCACAATTTCACCCGTTTTAATATTTAGTAAAGAACGTGATTCTTCAAACTGTATTTCCATTTCCTCAATAATATCTTTTAGTTTGACTTTTATACTCATTATTAGACCACCTTTTGATATCTTTTACTAAAGCACCCAATGGTTTAAGTACATTATTTCACAAACTTTAACACGTTTTTCCATTATTTGCTTTTCCAGTGAGTTAAATATAAACAGGAAAGTATAAAATTGAAAAAAAAATTATGCAGTGATGGGCTAATTTTATCCACCCGTCTACACTTTTCTTCAGTAAAGGTGGTCTAATGAGTTAAAAGTAACAGGCATGTATGTAGGCGATAAAATAATAATCTAATTGTAAAATAATTGGAAGAAAAGGAAAATTTAGAGTATACTAAAAATAGGTTTTAAAATAGGTTGGTGATTAAAATTAAAAGACTAATTCCTTTTTTCATATTTTCCGTTATTGTTGTATTACTTATCGGTTGTTCTAATAAAACAATTGAAGTTGAATCACCTAAAGATTTGAATATTAAGAACCCTCCCATTATGAAGAATGGCAATCAGGAATTTAGAATTATACCCTTTTATAGTCAAATATTAGATTACATAGAAAGCGTTTCAGAAATTGAACAACACGAGAAGATGGAAGAACATTACTATCAAAAAGTTGTCGAACCATTTCAATTAGATACTTTAGGTAAAGGAGAGGGGTATTGGATAAAGGACCATTTTGCTTTTGCAACTCCTAAAGACATTAAAACTTTAGAGGAATTTGTTTATTCTCTAATTAATAATCAAGATGAAATAAATAAAATAATAGAACAAGCCTTGATTAAATCATCTAATACCCTTCCAGGCGTGAATAAGAGAGTGTATTTATTTCCTCCTAATCCTGATAACATGGATGGTATCAATTTAATGGGTGGCGTTTCTGGGGTAGCAGTTAGTAAGGATGCATTCATAATACGGATTGATCCATCTTCTTTTAATGAGGATTTGTTGGAGTATAGTGTTGCACATGAATATCACCACACTATTTATATGGAGAGCGGAAATGTAAACTGGGAAAACACTTTATTAGATTCAATTATTCTCGAAGGAAAAGCTGACACTTTTGCCAAAAGTCTTTACCCCAATATTAATATACCGTGGATAGAACCTCTATCAAATCAAAAAGAGGAGGAAGTGTGGGAGCACTTAAAAGAGAATTTAATGTCAAAGGACCGAACAATAAAAGGCGATTATTTTGAAAATCCAAACAAAGGAATCCCCCGTTGGACCAACTACAAGATTGGATACCAAATAGTGAATTCCTTTTTAGAAAAGAATCCCACCACCCCGGTCAGAGACTGGACAGTATTATCTGCGGAGGAGATTTTATCAAATAGTAAATATGGAGATAGGATTTCAAAATAAAAGTTTATTTAGATTCTTGCAAAGGAAGAGACATTCTGACTTTGCTTTTTTGTTTTGCATTTTCTGTCTACTTAATTATAAAGCTGTTTTTTTCTTCTTCTACTATCCTGCTTCGTTAGTGGAAGAAGAAAAAGAGCCGCAGCTACGACTCTTTATTAAACTCTAGCACCCGTTAGCCATCCATGAAGCGCGAAAATCGGCACTTCACCACAGAGAATGAAAATAGTTAGGATGTGTCAATACTGATACTGAACTTGATCCAGTCAACCAATCCATATGCATGATTTGCAGCTCTCTCAATTTTTTTAAACACATGAGACGGGTTCTCTTTGGTATTGTCTTTTTACGAGGACAGATAAGTTAATTTTCATGCTAGTTTAATAAAATTTGTTGTAAATTCTTATTGAGTGTCCTTGTCGCTTTTGTACTCCAAAATATCGCCTGGCTGACAATCCAAAGCCTTACATATCGCTTCTAATGTTGAAAAACGAACCGCTTTTGCTTTTCCATTTTTCAGAATGGAAAGATTCGCCATAGTAATTCCAACCCTCGCTGAAAGCTCCGTTACACTCATTTTTCGTTTTGCTAACATCACATCAATATTAATAATAATTGCCATATCCTCCACCTCAGACCGTCAAATCATTTTCTGATTTTATATTAATCGCTTCTTGTAAAAGTCTTTGGAGAACAGCTGCAAAAACGCCGATAACCAACGAACCAAAAATGATGATGAGTCCCACAAATCCGATAGGAGGGTCAACTTTCTTCCCTATAAAATGGAAGAGTGGCATACCTAATACATACCAACCACTTATTGTAATTGCACAACACTTTATTTTCTTTAACGCTTTTACAGATAAATCTGAGAACGCTGTGTTCTCGTCAATGTATCGCAAAAGGTTAAAAGCCTGATAGAGAGCAAAGTAAAAAGGCACAGCCGCTCCATACAACAAAATTAATACGAGAGATTTTAGATAAGCAATATCTGGATATAATTCTCCAGCAAAATCCCCGATTTTAGGAGCCAAAAATATACAAAATGCAAGAACGGGGATTCCGATAAAAATAACAGCTAACTTTAAAAAGAATGTCGTTACTTTTTTCAAAAAAAGCACCTCACCTGATTTAATGATAAAGTAACTTTATCACACTATTTATTGATTTACAATAAATAAATATTGTTTACTATCGTGTTTTTATTGCTATACGATTTTAATTCAACAAAAATAAAGAGCGTTTTTCATTACAAAGAAATGCTCCTACTTTTAAATGTTAAATTTACAACTTGTTCAACTAAACTGCCCGTTACTTCAATAAGGTCTTATTTGTTGATGCCATTGACTGAAGATTTTTCAACGGTAGTTATCAATGATTGAATTTGCTACATTGATAGCATTTTCTCTGGAGAATTCATTTTTCTTCAGGCTCATATCAAGGTTAATAGTCAATAATGATACTCCGTACGTCAACGCACTTTTGTCTGAGGAGTATTTCCAGTGGATACTCAGAGACTTGTTATTATCGTATAGCATTCCAGTTACGCCTCTATTTAATTGAATCTCTTCTCCTGTGTCGGATAGTGGCTTATCCCACTCCCAAACTGAGACAGTAATTAATTTATCTCCACCTTTATAAACAACATCAATATTGTTAGGTTTATATGGATTATACTCAATCTTTACCTCTTTGAATTCAAATGGAATTTGACTTTGTTCCGGGACTGCTATTATCCCTTGCTCTTCTAATGGAATGTCCTTAAATGGATTAATTAAGTATGGATATTCTTTTAACAATCTTTTCACAGAGGGCGTGGCATTGGTTTTTCCTAATTCGTTATGGAATTCGCTTGTTAACTCGACACGTTCAACCTCATTATCTACCGGTTTAATAGAGCCTGTGATTTCTTCTTCTGACTTGATGTCTTGGGTGTAGGAACAACCGGCACCTAAAAGCAAAGTCCCGAAGACAAAAACAGGAACAAACAGTTTCCACTTCATTCCTTTACCCCCTGACAAATAATTTTTTTATTATAAACTCTTTTACATCGTTAGTTAAATAACTTCAACAAAACAGTGCATTAATCCTTCTTGGATCAACGCACCCCGTTAACTTAAGTGCAATATTTCACAATTCCCATTTCTCAAATCCAAATTAATTAAATTGATTCAACCAAGTAAGGAAATCTTTAAACATTTCATCTGTAAACTGGTGATTAATGTTTGGATAGACCCGAAACTCTACATTATTTTTACGTTCTTGTTCAGTTAAAAAATAATAATAATCTTTATTTCCTTCCAATGGAATCGTTTCATCTGAATCCCCATTCAGAAGGAGTACAGGACCTTCACCATTATTTCTTCCAATCGGGTCATACTTCACAAATACTAGTTCCTCATCTTTCGTTACTTTTTGTCGCCCATCTTTCTGTCTAAATATTTTTTCCGTTAATAGAAACGAACCAGAGCCATTGATATTTGCCAGACCTTTTAAATATATATTCTTAGAAAAAATTCCACTGGCAATAAAACCGCCCATTGAGCTTCCGACGAGAATTATTTTGTCATTTTGAATTCCTACAGTATCAATAAATTGATCAAATTCATCTATACTATAAAAAATCGTCTTCCAAAAATAGTTTTGCATATTCTTATAATTAAAGGGATTTTTTAACGGAGTCCTTGTATCATGATAAATAAGTTCTGGAATGATGGTCGTATATCCACCTTTTGCAATTTCCTTACCAACATCATGATAATGATCTACATTCATTCCCCAGCCATGATAAAAAAGAACTTTTGGCTTACCTTCAGAATGTGATGTAGATTCATACAAATTAAACTTAAAATGACCTAAATCTATCTTTTTCATTACTGTTTCTTGCATTTAACATCACCGTTCTTTATGAATTAAATACAGAAGCTATTTATTTATCAATCAAAAACAACATCTTCCCCCTTTAAATATGTTTATATTTTATAAATATCATACAAATATTTAATTGTGTGTATTATTTTTGTTAAACTATTCTGCCCCGTTAGTATAATAACTTCTACAAAAAAGGATGCTTCTCCTTCTTTAAGGAAAGCACCCGTTAGCTTAATAATCAGTTATTTGATACCCTTCTTTTTTTAAATGAGAGCACTAGTGCTAAAACAAATAAAATTACAGAAATCAATATAGTTGTTCCCGAAGCAATAGGTGTTAAAAATCCTAAAATCAATAGAATAATTCCCAATACAATTAAGCCGACAACCATTAAAATTCCTCCTATTAGGTATTATCAATATCTACTTTAATATTAACATTGGTTACCCTTTTATTGGATGAAACTGAAATATTTTATTGAACTAAACTGCCCCGTTAGCCATCCATGAATCGCAAAGATCAGCGATTCACCACAGAGAATGAAAATGGTTAGGAAGTGTCAATACTGATACTGACCTTAATCCAGTCAACCAATCCATAGCAATGATTTACAGCTCTCTCAATTTTTTTAAAACAGATGAGACGGGTTCTCTTTGGTATTGTCTTTTTTCGAGGTTAGAGAAGCTTATTTTCATGGTAGTACAACAAAAAAACAGCTGCCCTTATGACAGCTCTGATCTTCAACTATTACATCAGTAGTTAAAAAACTGAATAACTCTATTTTCATCTACTAAACTTTTTTGAATGAAGTACTTAGTTCTTCTTCGTTATTGTTATTTTCATTTTTAAAATTCTTTAATATATTTTTTTACATCATCTTCCGTCTTAATGGTGTATAATTTATCACTTGGAATTGTAATGTAAAATGTTTTGGGTTTTTCTTCTTCTTGTTCTTTTAAATCAAACGTTAATTCGATATTTCTAATCCCTTTCTCGTTTACTTTTTGAATGAAAGAAAAAATTTCTTTAATCAGTGCTTCTTCAGTTTTGCTAGAATGTTCCTCTTTGAAATGAATAACACTATTGATGCCTGTTTGAACATCTTTGTAACTCGGTACGTCTTTTTGTATATCTTCTAGGTTTCCTATGCCGTATACAGGATATACACCATAACGATCAACAGAAAGAGAATCAAAAGAACTATCTATTAATGGGGTTAGGTCCTCTTTTACTTCTTTTTCCCAAACTGCTTCTGGATAGTAATCATGTATTGCATTATCGCGTCGTTTCTCAGCGCTAAATGAAAATTCTTTATCATCTCTTAGTTTGAAAATTGTTCCGTAATGATCAAATTTAAAATTAAAATAAGATTCTTCAATGGCAACCTCAATGTCGTATTTTTCTTCAACATACTGTTTTAGTTCGTTCGAAACTTGTGTTTTTTTCCATGGAAGCCCGTAGAAAGAAGCATATAGGTAAAATACAAAAGCTACTATTAATAACAAAACAACTAGTATGATAATTTTTTTCATCCTAAATCCCCTCCTTGTCGTTCATATGTGAATCGTGTCTCTAATTACACTGTTATTTACTGTTTTCTCCCCAATATCCGAATCCTCTAGGTAAATAGTGTTATTTTTTGGTTTTACAAATTAATTTTACTCCCCTGTAAAACAGCTTTCATGTATCCATAAAGAATATTATGGTAGTCACTTATTCCTGCATCTTTAGGTTTTATATTAAAATCTTCGAATATATCTATATAATCTTCTAGTTCTTGTGGGTTAACATTCCAGATATTAAAAGAGTAGGATTCTTCCAACTTCCCATTTACTCATCCTTTTCTTTCCACTCCTTTAATAATACCATTTAGTGTAAGCAAAATAACGTATAATAGGAATTTTCTAAAAGTTTATTGCGGTACAATACCTTATTGAAGTAACCTGCCCGTTACTTGAATAAGGAAATAAAATTTATCTACTTACTAATACTGAATAAACAAATAATATTCCTAAAACAATTCCTATAATATATTTGGAGAAATGTTTAAGTTTATCGCTTTCAAAAGTCTTAATTAACAAGTAAAAAAAACCGATTACCCAAATCCCATTTTGAAAAAAGGTAGAAATAATATTTTTAAACATATTGAATAAGAAAAATAAGTTCATAAATATACCTCCCATAGTTTAATAAAACTTTACCATAAATATCCAAAACATTGTTAAACTATTCTGCCTTCGTTAGTTGAAATTCGTAGTGCGAGTTCATTTCTTTTTTGGAAATAAGTAAGAAACCAAAATTAAAATAATACCTATCGTAAACCCTGTCCAAGTTATGGCATTAAGTGTGCTTAAAGATAAATCCTGAGATAAGCCTGATAACTCTAACACGACTCTTGTAATAGGAACAAGTATTACTATTACAAATGCAATCCACTGAATAATATTACGTTTGCTGTTATCCTTATTTTTCATAAGACACATCCTTTCAAAAACATAATTAAACTAACCTGCCCCTTATATACAGTATCAATTTCATAACATTGATCTGTTGCACCTTTTATCATTGTTTATATGTAAACAATGAAATAGTGGTTAAGGACTTGACTTGGAGCCTCTGTGGGTATGATTGGTCTTGAAAGGCTGAAGCAGGTGTTTCATCAGGCAAACCAGCCTATCATACCCACCCCTCCAAGTAAAGTCCTGTCGTTGTTTACGTTGATAACTATAATTACTTACTGAATATAACACCGTAAACAATGTTAGAAAATAGCCGTTTTTGTTTCATTACTTACGTTAAATACGGTCTAAAATCATACTGTATATATCTGCACCGTTAGTTCAATAAGAAACTTTGGATTGATACAAATAAAATAAATATAAATACAACAATACTTAGCCAGCCGTAGAACTTGTCTCCCTTTTGAAAGAGTCTTAATCCCATTACCAACATTGTTAAACCTAAAAACAACATCATATATTGTTGAAACTTAAAATCCTTAGTAAACAAACCATATCCTGCAAGTGAAATAACTATTATTGATAAAATAATTTGCAAAAACTTTAACAATTTGAAGCCCCCTTTAACCAAGTTACACATAATCCTAATTGATTGTTAAACTATCCTACCCCGTTTGTTCAATAAGGAATTCAACAAAAAAGGTGGTTAATCCTTCTTAGATCAACGCACCCGTTACTTTAATAATAACGGGTTCGGTTGAAAGGGAGAAAATCACAAATAACATGGCTTTTGGAGGTGGAATTAGCACGCTAATTCGCACCTTTTTTTCGTTGATATAACAACGTTTATTTGGCAAAATCGAGATTTTAAAATTCAAATTAACACCCTATTTAGCACGCCCTTTAGCAAGCGTACAATAATTTTTGTACCCTTGCTAATTGGTATGCTAATTCCTATGTTAAAAATTCAGATAAGTGGTTATACTGCTTTTACAACAAGGATTTGAAGGAGCTTATAATGTAAATGAAGTTTATTGAACCCAGGAATATAAACACAGACAAAGTAGATCGGCTTATTTCAGAGCGAATAAGGGCGCTCAGCTTCTTTCCACATCCTTGAAAGATTGTGAGTAATATTTTTACTTACAACTTGTGTTTCGACTTTTTTCAGTTAACCAAATATCTAAACTCAAAATTAGTCCTCCTATATTTCGCTTTTTTTCTTAAAATCAGCAATTAATCGAACTGTGCATTAATCGTAAGTTAATATTACTTCGTGAAATTCACCTGTATCGTTTTAAGCATATATTGCAACAAACTTTCCTTAAAGAAACAATTTGAAGAAATATGTCTAACGATAAAAACAAAAAAGATCGAGGAGCAATTCCTCGATCCAAACTTCAGGGGCTGGTGACTTACCCTTCCCAGCTCCATTTATTATATGATGAACTTTCGCTTCTTGATTATCCTGTTAGGAACGGAAATATGGTCATTGTTTGTCTTTGCTTTGAGTTCCAAAGATCTTATGAATAACAGTAGATACTACGAAAACAGTCAATGCTACTAAAACAGCTCTTAGTATACTATGTTCCATAAATATAGTGAATAGGACTGCAATAATGGTTACTACTATTGATGTAATTATCGGGACTTTCCAAGTTGATGATTTCATATTCACGTTCCTTTCCTAGATGGTTTTAAAGCCAGGTAGCCATTAGTAACCTTCCACCGTAGGTATAGTTAAGATACGCAGGTCTAGCGAATTCTCCGGCAAGGTAAACTGAAACGCCTGTTGCAACTGCAACTGCAACTGAATAAGATAGTGCTGGAAATACTTTAACGAGAAGCGCCGCACCAGCTGTAACAGTTCCTACTAAAATTGAACCAACTACCCATTTAGCTAACCATATGTCTATATCAGACCAGTTAAAAATTATTTTATTTTGACCTGCATATTTCTTAATATTTGTCCATGATTGAGCCATAGTAGAAAATTCAAATTCAGAAGAATCGTCAACTATTACTTCGTCCCCTTCTATTGCTGAGGTTACGACAATAGTTTTACTATCCGTTGTTTCCACTTTGCTTTCTTTTGCTAAATCACGAACCATAGCATTTACTGTTTTTAATTGATTATCAATAGCCTTGTATTCTTCTTTCGACACAACGGCCTTTAATTCCTTCTCATTGACAATAGTAAATTTATTGTTTTTTGCAACAATATACGGATCGGCAATAGCTTTTACGTTTTCGTCTACTTCGGTAAGTGCATAACTATTATTGGCATTACCTCCATTTGCTGATGCAATGCTAGGGGTTACTACCCCTGTGAACAATAAGGCGAAACTCAAAACCAATACTGCTAACTTCTTTGACACGAAATCATCTCCTTTTGTATTTTTTGGAAAAATATGAATCTATTAACAATTATAATCCATATAATTCCAGATTCATATTAGGAAAACAGGTGTTTTTTAGGGTGGAAAATCCACCAATTTCTGCTCCCTTTTTCCTGAAGAAAGAGACTCGGATTTCATGTTAAGCTGAGTATTGGCCTAGCATTTCTTACCTTATTGGCAATAATATGGAAATTCAAGTCCATGTAAAAAACTAGCAGTTATTTTCATTTCTTGATTCTCACACATATTTATATTACAAAAAGGTAGAATAAAACAAAGACGCAGGTGCTGTAACACCTACGTCCCGTTAACTAGTGTTAAGACGAAGATGCCGAATCCTAGAATGACGTTTGCTATGTCTGCTGTATTCACTTGGGCCTTACCTCCTCTCGGAGGATACTCGGCCGCTCACCCTACTGAACATAATTGTCGTCTTAGCAATTCAATTTCTATCGTTAACATATCTACTGACATACCATTTGCGTTTTGCTCGAGACTTTTTACCCTATCATAAACAGTATCCAGTGGCACTTTTAAACTGGTTTTCTCTTATCACTTTTCCTTTTGAACAAACGCACCATTTCCTCACGCTCCCAGCCTCATTTAACTACCTTTAGTATAAATTCTGTTCACAGTGAATGGCGATTCCTAGCGATAAAATACCGCTCTTATCAGTAGAAACCAGTCACCAAATTTAGTTGTTATACCTTTTGTATATATTTGTCTAAAAAAATTGCTGTAATAGTATCAATCTATACAGAAAAAAGAACTTCCATAAAAAATAGAAGTTCTTTTAATAGCTTATTGAACTTTTTTGTTTTTATACTTCAATAAGAAAAGGCATTTCCCCTTCTTAGGTTCGGATACACTTTAGATCTTCGTGCACAAAAAAACAAAACAATTAGCAGATGTTTTAACACGCCTTTTAACATGTGTACAAAAATTATTAAAGCTTGCTAATTAGCGTACTAAAAAAGGTGCTAATTAGTATGCTAATTCCACCTTTAAAAACCATGTTATTTGTGATTTTCTCCCTCTAAACCGAACCCGTTAACTTTAATAAGAGAATTAATAATATAAAAAATAAGATAGAATAAAAAAGACAATCATAGAAAGCAAAGCTCTAATCCAAGTTACTCTTCTACTAACACCTGCTTTTGATTCTAAATAATTTATGTAACCAATAGATAGTATAAAACCAAAAATCACAAGATAAAACCCTTTCAAATCACCATTTTTAAAAAGACTAGCTGCTCCCAATAAAACTAAAATTGTTCCAACTCCACCAAAGAACATACTTATGTACGAAACCTTTTTATCTTCACTCAAACTATTCCCTCCCGCCCTTAGTTAAATAACATTAATTTTACAAGGTTAAAGCACTACTAGTTATCTCCTTGTTTTTTAGAGAAGGCACTTAATATTACACTAATGGAAATCATCATAAGACCTAATCCAGATGCATATTTAAAAACAATATGTTCAGAAAAACCTAATATAAAAATAAGTCCTAAGCAACAAGTTACAATACCAATGTATAATAACCATTTTTCAATTGTATCTAATAAATTCATCCCCTCTTCCCCCTTTATTCGCTACTGCTTAATTTACGATAATAAGCATTAAAAGTTTCATCCTTATTCCACTAAACTGCTTCTTTAGTTCAATAAAAAACGTTACTACTCCATTCTCATTGTTTTGAAGAAATCAAAATCCTAGCGATATTATTAATATCACTAGGATTAAGGACTAAGCAATTATAAACTTTCAATTTTTTCTATATCTTCTGCAGATAATACGAAATCGAAAAGATCTACATTAGATGCTTGATTTTCACGGTTGTGAGATTTAGGAATAACGATTACACCGCGTTGAATTTGGTATTTTAATAAGACTTGTGCGCCAGATTTTTTATAAAGTTTACCAATTTCATCCAAAACTTCTTTTTGTTGGGCTTCGGCTTTCATAGGTCCCCATGCAACAGGTGTAATGCCCTCGTCTTTTAATACGGCAAGGAGATCTTTGTTAGGTTCTTTTAAGTTAACTTGTATTTGATTAACGGCTGGCTTCACTTTAGCAAATTCTTTCAATTCATCTAGATGATTTTTTCCAAAGTTTGAAACGCCGATTGCTTTTATTTTGCCCGCTTGGTAATATTCTTCAAAGACTTCCCAAGTGTTTTTAAGTTGCACTTTGTCTTCGATAGGGAAGTGAATAAGTAGCAGGTCTAGATAGTCTGTTTGGAAGTTTTTTAGACTGTTATCGATAGCTGCTCGAGTAGCTTCCTTTGAAGAAATATATTCTTCGTTGCCTGGAACTTTTGTCGTAATGAATAACTCTTCTCGAGGCACTGTGCTTTCTGCTAAAACTCTTCCGACAAGTTCTTCGTTTCGATAAATGATGGCTGCGTCTATTGAACGGTAACCCAACTCAAGTGCTGATATTAGTTCAGGAATTTCATTTGTTAACGCCCCGTTATAATCGTTATTTTCTTTTCCATAAGTATTTGTGCCTGTACCAACGATTGGCATTTTTAGCCCATTATTAAGTGTTATGTATTCCATATTTTTAAGCACTCCCTCTGCACACTCTAATTACTTTACTAACAAAGTACATTATAACAAATTATAGAAATATTCATAAATAAAGGTGCCTGACCCCCGATACGTAAACAGGAAAGGTTAAAATTTAAAAAAATTATGCAGTGATGGGCTAATTTTATCCACCCGTCTACACTTTTCTTCAGTAAAGGTGGTCTAATGAGTTAAAAGTAACAGGCATGTAAGTAGGTGATAAAATAATAATCTACTTGTAAAATAATTGGAAGAAAAGGAAAATTTAGAGTATACTAAAAATAGGTTTTAAAATAGGTTGGTGATTAAAATTAAAAGACTAATTCCTTTTTTCATATTTTCCGTTATTGTTGTATTACTTATCGGTTGTTCTAATAAAACAATTGAAGTTGAATCACCTAAAGATCTAAATATTAAGAACCCCTTCATTGTGAAGAATGGCAATCAGGAATTTAGAATTATACCCTTTTATAGTCAAATATTAGATTACATAGAAAGCGTTTCAGAAATTGATCAACACGAGAAGATGGAAGAACATTACTATCAAAAAGTTGTCGAACCATTTCAATTAGATACTTTAGGTAAAGGAGAGGGGTTTTGGATAAAGGACCATTGGGCTTTTGCAACTCCTAAAGACATTAAAACTTTGGAGGAATTTGTATATTCTCTAATTAATAATCAAGATGAAATAAATAAAATAATAGAACAAGCCTTGATTAAATCATCTAATACCCTTCCAGGCGAGAATAAGACTGTTTATTTATTTCCTCCTAATCCGGATGACATGTATGGTATCAATCTAATGGGTGGCACTGCTGGGATAGCAGTCAGTAAGGATGTAATCTTAATACAGATTGAACCATCTTCATTTAAAGAGGATTTTTTGGAGTATGCTGTTGCGCATGAATATCATCATACTATTTATAAGGAGAGCGGAAATGTAAACTGGAATAACACTTTATTAGATTCAATAATTCTTGAAGGTAAAGCTGACACTTTTGCCAAAAGTCTTTACCCCGATATTAATATACCGTGGATTGAACCACTTTCAGCCCAAAAAGAAAAAGAGGTATGGGAGGATTTGGAAGAAGATTTATGGTCAATTGACCTTGACCGATCATTATATCACGATTATCATAATGGAAATCCAAACAAAGGAATCCCCACTTGGACCAACTACAAAATTGGATACCAAATCATGAATTCCTTTTTGGAAAATAACCCTTCCGTCTCGGTTCATGACTGGACACTATTATCTGCGAAGGAGATTTTATCAAATAGTAAATATGGAGATAGGATTTCAAAATAAAAGTTTATTTAGATTCTTGCAAAGGAAAAGAATTTCTTCCTTTGCTTTTTTGTTTTGCATTTTATGTCTACTTAATTATAAAGCTATTTTTTTCTTCTTCTACTATCCTACCCTTTACTTGAAGAAGAATAAGCATTAATGCTGTTTAAGTGGAAACATTCACAATCATCCTATCTGTTGCGAATAAAAAAAAGAGCTGCCATATACAGCTCAGTGATCTAAAATGTACATTTAATTTTTCATAACTGGAATCCAGATTTCGCTTGTCACAGATGGTGAAGTTAATTCTTTGGTTTTTATCGACAAAATTTCAGGGCCTTCTGTAACCTGATAATTGGAAGATGGAAACCATTCTGAATAAATCCTTCCCCACGTTTCCTGTAGCGCACCTGGAAAAGGCCCCGTTGATTCAAATATCGCCCATGTTAACGCAGGAACTTCAAGTTTCGAAAAGTTGTCAGGGCAATCTTGTGTTGTTGCTACGCCAATATACTGATCAAGCTCTCCTTTTTCTTCCATACGTCCTTCAGAAAAATTTGTAGATGCTTGAATCATCCCTTTCGGCTCAACATTAGAGAGTTTTGTTAATTGAGCTATTTTATCCATAGTCAACGATTTCCACATTGCTGCAATTTCCGGGTTTTCTCCTTCAAAAATAATCGGAACTCTTTTCATGATACCAACTATGTTAAATGCTTCTTTATGTTCGATTCTGTAATTCATTTCATCTCCACCTCTAATTGATAATTGAAAGGTCATTAGTGGATGGGCTTTTAATGGCTGTCCAGTGTTTCTTGCTTCTGATGGTGTAACACCATGTAGATTTTGAAAAGCTCTATTAAACGAGTCCGGTGAGCTGTACCCATATTTAATCGCAACATCAATTATTTTTATATGACTGTTCGTAAGCTCAAATGCTGCCATGCTAAGTCGTCTACGGCGGATGTATTCTGATAATGTAATACCTGCAAGAAAAGAAAACATTCTTTTAAAATGATATTCAGAACAACGTGCGATTCTCGCCACCACTTTGAAGTCTATTTCGTTCGTAAGGTTATCCTCGATATACCTTATTGCATCATTCATACTCTTAAGCAAATCCATTGTTTGACCTCCTTTCATCAATAGAATACCAGGAGTTGATTGTGTCCATCCGACTTTATGTGCACCAATTTGTCGGTTTAATGCTTTCTTTCAATAATGGTGCCTGACCCCCGATACGGTAATACTTTACCGCATTGAGAGTCAGGCAACAGATCGAGGAATATCCTCTCATTGAAAAGTCCATTACTTTCCTACCATAGAAAGCAATATTTTTTCCATTTCTTCTTTTGACAACGCTTCTGCAAATATAACGATTTTGTAACCTTTTTCTGGCACAGCAACTCTCATACCAGCGCTGAAACTAGCTCCACCATCTTTAGGGGAAACAAAATCAAACTGAAGTCCATTTAAAGTATAAGTATCGGATTTTTCATAAGGACCAGTCTCTAACATTTCTTCCATGACATCTTTTTGATTTATTTTCTCCTGGTTTGTCCAAAACAAAGACGTTCCATTAGTATAATTTAAAGAAACAACTGGTTCTTCTCCTACATTTTCAAGATTGTAGTTTTCGTAATCTTGTTTATATCCTTCAGGTATATATGTTGGTTTAGTAAAAGGAAAACTTGCCAGTTGTTGAGCTTGTATTGGAATAAATTTAGCTTCGTACGTTCGCATTGATGCTTGAATTTTGTCTAATCTCTTTTCTTCTTCCTCATTAGGGTATTCTCTATTTTCTTTTTCTACCGTACTAAATATCTCGGTCTGTTCATTTAATAATTGACTAAAATGGTTGAACTCTTCTTCTGTTAAATTCTCTTTTGCTATTGCTAAGGTTTCTTCAAAGTAATCAACCTCTGCTTTACTCTCATCAGGATAAGCTTGCATTAATTTTTCTCTCGAACCAAATAATTGGTTGATTAATGTTTCAGCAGCATCAGCAATGTATGTACCACCGAAAGTGAAAGTTGCACCAATAATCATTACTGAAGCCACTGAAGCAATTATCCACTTCTGATATCTTTCCTTTCTCTTTTTTTCTATTTCCGTTTGTTGGTAATGATTATTTCTATCTAATTTCTCAAATGTGTCTTTTTTGAACTTTTCAATATCTACTTTATGTTTAATGAACGTTTTTGCTGACCTTAATTCTCTTTCCTCCATATCCATCCTCCTCAATTTTCTTACTTAATAATTCACGACCACGGGCAAGTCTTGATTTAACTGTCCCACTTTTAAGATTTAAGATTTGTGATATTTGTTGAATAGACAAATCTTCAAAATAGAAGAGTGTAATAGGCAAACTATAATGCTTCGGAAGATGATAGACAGCGTTATGAACATCTTCTTCTCGAACACTTCGGAGATATGATTCTTCACTGCTTTCTAGTTTTCTTTCAGGTATAAAGTTTGATATGACTTCTCGCCACGATTTTCTAAATGAATTCTTACACTCATTAATAACAATTCTTGCAAGCCAAGGAAAAGGATCTTCTTTATTCTTTAATTGGTCCATTGAATTAAATGCTTTAATAAATGCTTCTTGTACTTGGTCTTCTGCTTTTTGCCAATCTTTAACGTATGAATAGGCAAGTCTAATAAGACGATGCGTATACTCATCTATCCATACTTCTAGAACTTCCTTCTTATTCAAGAATTCCCCTCCCTATCATTTGTTGTTTTTGACTTTCGCAAGTAAGATGTATTCTATTTAGGAAAGGTTCCAATATTTTAAAATAAAAAAGGCTGCCATCATTTCGCAGCCAACTTTAACCTCATTATAGCTTACTTCGTATTGGAAAATATGGTAAACACGGAAAGGGGTAGATTAGAGGTAAGAAAAATTAGCCCCACCACATCACACAGACAAATACTGACCATAGGGATACAAATATCCCTATCATACCGAAAATTAATATGTATAAAAGAATAAATCTATCATCAATCTTTTCAAACTTGATCATCAAATATGCTAATAAAGGGGTAACTAAATAAATGAGGATACTAAGAACCGTAATGGCAGTTAAGTAATATACAACATTATCGGTATTGATTATGTTTTCTAAAAAATAGGCTAAAGATTGTCCGTATATGCCTAATACCGTAGCAATTATCATTAAAATCCATATAACAATATGACCTTTATTCACTGCCGACTCCTCCAGAGTAACCATAAGGTAATTCATTATTCATTAGTGTAATATTACACTAATTATAACAAATGTCTCCTCATTTATAAATAGTTTAAATGTAACATTCGCAATCATCCCAGAACAAGGGTTACAGATATTCAGGGTAACATCAGGGAACAATAATCTCTAATATTCGCTAAATAAAGGAGATTATTGATGAAAAAAGTTATTTTCATTACCATATTTGCTTCAGTCATTTTAAATTTTTCACCAATTTTTCCTCACGCTGAAGAAAAACCTATTAAAGGACTAACAGAAATTATCAATGAGTTTTTACCACCAAACTCAACACTGGTAAGTCCAGAAGAACCTAAAACAAATAAACCAGTTCAGTTTTATGACTTAAACCAAGATGGACAAGAAGAGATTATTATTACTTTTGAAATAAAAGCAAAAGAACAACCAAATCCTTCACAATTTGGCGTAATAGTATTAAGAAAAGAAAATGAAAGATGGGAAAAGACTTGGGAGACCCAAACACAGGGGGTAGGATTAGATTATTCTGGTCTTGCTGATATTACTGGTGATGGTATTAAAGAGTATCTGTTTGGTGTCACAATTGGTGATTCAATAGGAAATAAGATAGAGATTTTTAAATGGAATAATAATTCTTTATAAAGATAGCAGAAGTTCCGTATCATATGATGGAACTATTAAGTAATAAAAAAGTTGGTGTAGCCGTTTGGCAAAGATACATTGCAGACACTTATTTTGTTGATGTTCTAAAATGGAATGGAGAAAAATTAGTTCTAGATGAAGAATTATACTCTAGTTACTACCCTACAATTGAAAAGTTTTATGACAATAAAATATCAAAATTAGATGCGTGGTTCTATTGGTATACACTTGCAGATGCTCAAATAAAGGCAAATTTATATGAAAAGGCTAGAAATTCTATCCAAAAAGGAACTACATTAGCAAAGCAATTATCATTACCAGATGCAGTAAAAAACTTTGAAAAATTAAGGGATAAACTTGATAAGAAGATAAAATCTTATTAAGTCTATTAAGCTAACGGGTGCGTTGATCCAAGAAGGAGTAATGCACCTTTTTGTTGAAGTTATTGAACTAACGGTGCAGTTTAGTGCAAGAAGGTTAATTATTTTTATGGTAAAATACAGGCAGATAATTGTTTAGATTTTGTTCAACAAAACGGTTCAGATTGTGGTACAAATTAATGATAAAAATTTGAACAAAGGGGATGAGTTTTTCCATGCTGTGGATTACTACACAAAATAAACAAAGTTTGTTAAATGTAAAAGAAGTTACTGTAAACGGGAAAAAAATAGAAGGCTTTATTGGTAATGGGCTTTTGGATAGTAAGGTTTTGGGGAAGTACGAATCGAATGAAAGAGCATTAGAAATCCTTAACGAGATATTTATGAAGATCGAAGAAAGCAACGGCATTTCTGTGGTATTCACCATGCCTCAAAAGTAAGAATACATTAGCTAAATTATAGGGCGTGATTGCTTAACATTGGCAGTCTCTTCTTATACTACCGGGTAGCTTTAGCGAAATAAGTTAATATAAAAAAGGCTTAGAGTTAAAAAAAACTCTAAGCCTTTTTGACTGTGAAAAATTCTGTGATTTGTGTTGTGCAATTTATGTTATTTGCTGTGTGATTAGGTATGTGATTTAACGGTTTGCACCTCACAAGTAAACCCGTTACAAAATATGTGAGGGGTTTTATCTGTTTTGTTTTCAATTATTACTAAATCTTGCTACATATGTACTGATTTGAAATTTAGATTAAATGTACAAATAGTGTAACACCATTTTGGAGAAGTTATCGTACTAATGGGGCATGATAGTTGGAGAAGAAAAAACTTTCCTTTTATGTCGAAGTAGAAGAAAAAAGCGAAATATAAGGACTATCCCCTAAGGCATAGCCCTAATGAATGAGGTGCTGATCGTGAGATTTGGCTAGAATCTCATAATGATCATGTTGCAGTGACTGCACTAACATATTATTCAACAATAATGGTTGTTGAAACGAACATTAGTGGAATAGTACAAAAAGTAACGTAGATAAGAAAAGAAGCGCAACAATACGCTTCTTTTCGATAGAAGTTTAATTCCAATGTTACAGATTAGGAGGGATTAGTATCCACCACCCACATATGCAGTGCCAATAATGACTAGCAGAATGAAAAGTACAACAATTAATGCAAATCCTGCACCCATACCGTATCCGCCGCTCATAGAAACACCTCCTTCTTCTTATATTAATTTAGACTATGAATCAAAAGTGTGATTCGACATGGTCAAGCGTGGAATTTTAACAGAAAAACCTTCTTCTATGGTGTACAACTTCGGTTCTTCGAATTGGTTTAATAATATGTCTTGGGACATCGATTACATTTATTCGATTAACATTGACGATTGGGTGGATGATTGGATGGACTCGTTTAACAAATTGATTTCGAACATGATATTTCGGAGGACAAACAATTGGTCTTGGACGAAACATTTTCAATTACACCTCCTTTTCCTTTTATAAGATGATTAATTTATACATATTGAAACGGACAAATTCATTAGTTTACTTTAAAATTAGTTTTTTTAATTAGTAATTAGAAAATCAAGATACAAATTTCGAAAAAAAAGACCACTACATCAAATGTAATAGTCTAAAGGAATCTTTATGTGAGGATTTTCACGGTGATTAATGTGGGAATCCACTATTTTTCCAAGGTAATGGATTCTCTAAAAAGGAGGTATTGAGTAGGAGATCATACTTTTCCAAGGTAAAATCCCCTACAAAGATGCTATCATGGCGTCCTGATAGCAATAATAGTATATTCGGAAAATGACCAAGTGACTCGGACAAATATTGATTTTTTCAAAAAAATTGATGCGCAGTTCGAAAAAACGAACTAGTAAGTAATTCTTACAAGTTGTCGAAAGAAATTGCGATATATACGGAGGAATAAAAATTAATTGAGGAATACAGATTGCAGAAAAAGTGCTCTTAATTATGAGTGTTTTTCTAAATAAATATTGGTAATACAAACTTTAGGTTTATTTAGTGGAGGGTGTTTATTATCAATAAGAAAAAATGGTTTGACAAATATATTTTGTTGAAAAGTATTGTGGCAAACTTAGTAATAATGGGACTATTAATGCTGATTTTACTTTTAATAGACAAATTTTTCTTTAGTCCGTAAATATTAATATATGTAGCAGTTGAATCTATGAATATATATAAGTGCAAACAAATGTTGATTTATAAGGGTTTGTGTCAACTAAAGGTTTTTGAACAAAAAAGCGCATTAAAAAAAGCCAATTGGAAAATTCCAATCAGCTCTTTTCTTTGAGATTTTTCCCGATTTGAGTTCCCGCATTTAAGACCGTTACTACCATAATAAAGAAAAAAAGAATTTGAATTTCTGGGTTAGCTGTCCAATAACCCAAGAAATTCATAAAGACAAGGGTTACAAATAAAAGAGCAGTAACTACGGGTAGAAAAATTCGCCAGTTAAGATTCATATTATGCCCTCCTTTATATGTAAACTTAAACTATAAAAATGTTAACATATAAATTTTGGAATTTGAATCATAAAATGAATTTTATTAATTCACAGTTCGAATAAATTATGAAGTAAAAACACTTTCATTGTTGAACTAATGGAGCAAGTTAGCTGTGCGAAATGTTTCTAGTTTAAATTGAGGATGGTCACATTACTCAGGTAAAGGCTAGACAGTCCTTTGGAACTGAAGGATTATACCGAAGAATCAAATGATGGGGTAACGCCCTGAAGGGTTCTCTCTTAGTCGAATAGCACTGGATTTAGTAAGAATGATTTGTGTTATAAGCTTGGTGAATAGGCGTGGTAATCGTTTTTTTACTTGTTAATTAAGACTTTTGAAAGCGATACAATTAAACATTTCTCCAAATATATTATAGGAATTGTTTTGGGAATATTATTTGTTTATTCAGTACCTGTAAGTATATAAACTTTATTTCCTTATTCAAGTAACGGGTGCGTTGATCCAAAAAGGATTACGTACCTTTTTGTTGAAATTATTGAACTAACGAGGCAGTTTAGTTCAATAAGGATACTACTATTAACGTTAAAATATATATAAAATTTCTTCTAAGAGAGGTAGTTTTTATGAAATTGGAAGATAGACAATTTGCTGTGAATGCACTCCGACAAATGTTTATTGGAAGCCAATTCGATGGGATTAAATTTGGTTTAAGTTCTCCAACAACATTTCTTTACTTTGTGCACTATTCAAATCATGAACCTGATTTATTATGGATAAACATTGATACAAAAAAGTGGTTTGTTTTTCCTTTTAATACCATTCCTAATTCTGAGAAAGAGTTGGAGGAACTTACAGAGGAAAAACAGTATAATTTACTTTACTCTATAAGAAGAGAACAAGTAATAGATATAAATTTGGGAGATGTTTCTCCTCATCTTTATATAAAATTTAATTTCTATCTCTAAAAATACTTTTTGAATTTAATAAACACAAAAAAGCCTATTTTCTCTACAGCTTCTGAGAAAATAGGCTTGATTTTGTAACTTATGCTTTCAGCTAAATCAGCTAAACGATTTGCAAAGGCATTTTATTGAGCTTGTCCTTCCACTTCAAATCCCAGAACAATTACTGTCCCGTCATCTTTAATTTCAATTTGTTGACCTTCTTGAACTGCTTCCAAAAATTCGTCACCAAGCTGGTCGATGGCTACAATCTTTTTGCCGTTCCATACTTCTGCAAGGATGATTCCTGCAGCTGAAATAGAGTCAATATGATCTGCGTAAAGCATTGCTGCAGGGGCGATACCAACATCTGCTGCACATTGGAGAATCATGCCTCCTGTAGTAGAACCGATTGTTTTAGGTAAGCAAACGATTTTTCCGCCTATTTCTTTCTTATATAAATCTGGGTTGTTTTGGTCGTTACATATTGAACTTCCAGTCGTTAATCCTCTAAAAAACGTTGCTAATGTATTAAATCCTTGGCGAGTTACCACAGTCTCCCCTGTTAAATTACCTCCAAGTACTACTCTTCCTGTAAAAGTTTTCATGTTCTCTTCTTCCTCCTTAATAATTTTTACCGTTCACGATGATATTCAAGACTTCTTGATCCAAGAAGAAACGTGCTGTTGAATAAGTTCTCATCTTATTTGAATTCGTAATGATCGGGTTTTTGGAGTTTTCTGGGTTGTTCATATACATTACCGGACAAGTAAATGAAAGGCTAACCCCGTTGTTAATAAGCGTTTCATACGCTTTTTCGTCTTCTTTGAATTTGGAAATGACATCTGGTGCTGCACTTAAAATAGTTCTAATGGATACTTTCTCTTTACCAGCTTTCTTCAAAGTTAGGTCGATATTGTCGTTCCAAGTATAGATTTGATTTAATGAAAGGTGAGGGCATCCGATAAAGCAAAAAGCAGGTTCAGCGCTCATGTCATCCCATAATACTGGATAAGAAGCCATTACTTTATTTAGTTCTTCATCATCAATTACATATGTTTGATATCCTTCTACTAATAGATCTCTTCCTTGATCAACCGCTTCAGGAGTCACGTTTTCAATGTGGTAGAGTCCAACAGCGCCATTGGAAGCAGTGGCAGCACCCATATCCTTCAAAAAGTCTTTCATTGTGTTATTAAGCTCGTTACCTAATAATTTATCAAGACCAGTAATATAAGGAGTATCTTCAACTACCTTCATGCCAATAGCACTTCCAAGAAGCATCGGATTTGGAGTTTTTGACGTTTTTACTTCGACTAACCATTTAGCTTTTCTTCCTTCTTCTGTTAAAAAACCGAACTCAGGAGTTTTTCCTAAAATACCGCATAGTAATTCGATTATTCCTGAATTACGATTTGATTTTGCACCAATAACCGAGTTGGCAAATACAACGGCTGAAGACTCTGCCCAAGAAAGAACTTGTCCTCTTTCAGGAACATTTCCGACTTCTTTCATATAAGCAGCGCAAGAGAAAGCATCTTTATCTTTCAGCCCTAATTTTTGCAACTGTTCTTCATATTGTTCTTGGTGTTGATATAAATCTAAAGAAACTTTTTTCGAGGCTTCTGTAGTTTCAATATTTTCAAAGTCAACCGGTCTTGGGTCAACAGTGAAAGGTTCTTTTGTTTTTAAACCCGCACCAATTAATTCATCCATCATGTTGAATACCGCGTCAAAGCCTGTCATCCCGAAGGAAGTAACAACGTGAATAGGACCATCGATTGGAACTAAACGCTTTGCTCCAAATGCTTCTCCAAAAAGAACAATGGATTTAAGAACCTTTTGCATGACTTCTCCTTGTTTGCCATCAAGAATATCTTTTTCTTCTTGCGTTAGTTGCATCTTGTAATTATTCATACTTATCTTCCCCTCTATATTAGTAAATACTTGATAAAAAAAGGACTTCCTGAATTCAATTGTACTCCTGACAATCTATACAATCTAATATATAATTAACTATAAATATATAGTTTTAAATAAATATAAGGTGTGAATCAAATAAGATGGAACTACTCCAATTGAAATATTTTCAGACAGTAGCATATATGGAACACATTTCTAAAGCAGCCAAAAAATTAAATATAGCGCAACCCTCATTAAGTCTGATGATTAAGCGATTGGAAGACGAAATGGGAACTCGATTATTTGATCGTAAAGGGAGAAATATTCAACTGAACGAATCAGGAAGGATTCTACTTAGACACGTAGATACAATTTTTGCTGAAATTGAAAATGCTAAAAGAGAGATACAGAATAGGGAAGATATTGCGCATGAAAAAATCATCATTTCGATTTCTAACCCCCGTTTCCTTTCAGGCATGTTGATGGAATATTTCAATCTACATCCTGATGCTTCAATACAGCAATCTCTTGGAACAAGGGAATCTATTAGTATCCAACTAAAAAAAGGAGAAATTGATTTAGGTATTGCGGGGCCACCAATTAAAGATGAAGCGATAGAAAGCTGTATCCTAATGGAAGAAGATATTGTATTAGTTATTCCTGAACATCATCATCTTGCCAGCAGAAAAGTTATCGACCTAAAGGAAGTATCTACGGAATTTTTCATATCATTAGCAGGATATGATGAGTACAAGAACACTGTAAATCAGCTGTATGAAACTGCAGGCTTCAATCCAAAAGTCCTTTTTGAAGTGGACTATGACTTACTAATTGAAATGTTTCAGCTCCACAAATGTGTAGGGTTAATTCCGATTACCTTATGCGAGAAATATGGATTGAGCTATGTAAAAATTTCCGATCCAAAGGCTAAATTTACTGTCGGATTATCATGGGCTAAAGAAAAATTTCTTTCACAAAACGTAGAGGAGTTTAAGGAGTTTGTCCGGACGTATTATAGAAATAAATAACTTGTCATAAAATTTTGTGACACCTCCTTGAGAGTTTTGATAACGAGTTGAGTCCTTATTCAACTATAGGGTGCTTTAAAACAATAAAAAAACTCTCCAGAATGATTTATTTGGAGAGTAAGTTTTTTTCTCTCTTACCTTATTCTATAACTTTCTTCTAGCAAAAGTATTTGTTCCTTTATATAAATATCTACATGATACTCTTAATTTATCTTCTTATTGTTAATTCTAAATTGGTGAGGTGAGCAGCCACATATTTTTTTAAAGTGTTTGTAGAAAATAGAAAGATTATTGTACCCTACCCGAAAGCATATCTCCGTGATGTTGTGTTCAGTACTCAATAACAAACTCTTGGCTTTATGAATTCTTATGTTTTCAAGGTATTTGTGTGGCGTGATTTTTAAGTTTTCTTTGAAGATTCTACTCAAATGATAGGGACTTACACCTATTCTTACAGCAAGATTGTTTAAGGTGATTCTCTCTTGATAGTGCTTTTCTAAACATAATTTTGTTTTCTCGACTATTTCTTGTTGAGGATCATATATGTCAATAAAAAGATCAGGTCGACATCTTTTACATGGTCGAAATCCTTGTTGTATAGCTTCCATAGCATTTTTAAAAAAACATATATTATTATAGTTCGGGGTTTTGGATTTACAAGATGGTCGACAAAAAATACCAGTTGTCTTTACGGCATAAAAAAACTTACCATCATATCTTTTGTCACAATTGACTATTGCTTTCCACTTTACCTCGAATGAAAATAGATTATTTGATTTCATGGATTAAACTCTCTCCAAATGATAAAGTTTCTATCAGCTAATACCAGGTAGGTTTTACATCTCTTCAATAAACAATTATGTTAACTCTAATTTTCATTGACTAGCTAGCTTTCTTCAAAGATAGAAACCTTTTTTGAAATGTCATATAGCTAACATATAAAGCAGTAACGATTATAGGGACAAAAATATATAATTGAAAAAATGGTAATACAAGGATACAAAAGATTAGTGATAATAAAGAGGACCACCAGGGTAAAGTTTTATTTTTAAAAAGTTTAACACCAGCGGCCATAGAAAAAATATACACTAACACTCCTAACGAAGTCGGAATAAATAAAATGTCATTAAATGTCTTTGCAAAGTATTCTGTAATAATAACTCCGATACCTGCAAAACCAATTACAAAAATAACCATACGTCTTGGGATTTGCTTAGTTGGATGTATATGTGATAATTGCTTTGGAAATGCACCGTCTCTACTCAAAGAGTATCCGAGTTGCGTTAGGCTTGCTACAAACGCATTAGAAGTTCCTATACATATGAAAAATGCCAATATTGCAGTCACATTTTGTGCACCTACTCCTAGTGTTTCTCCCATTATAGCACCAATTGGTGAAAGATCACTCTCTATACTTCCGTATGTCCCGGTTCCGATTGTTACAAAACTTAGTGCTAAAAATAATATCCCAATAATTATTACGCTGATAATGGTACTATTAACAATGTTTTTATAGGGATTTTTAAAGTGATTAGCAAGATTACAAATAGCTTCCCAGCCAAAAAACGCCCAAAATATTGCTGTTATTGCTGTTCCAACTGAGTACCATCCTTTAGAAACAAAGGGTGTAAAATTCTCCAAATCGATACTCGGTATTGAAATTATAATGGTAAGTGTAAGCAGTAATAGTAAACAGCCACTTATGATTAGTGCAAAGTTACCACTGACCTTAATTCCTTTATAATTGGCAACACCTGCAATAACTAAAATGGTGAACGCAATTAAAGTTCTTGCTAAGTCAGAAAGTCCAAACGCTTGGCTAATGTAAAATGCACCTGTTAAAGATACAATCGATTGTCCAACTGCAGCAGTGACAAAGTAAAACCAACCTACTATATTTCCGGAATGAAATCCAAATGATTTCCGTACAAAAGTTGCAGCACCTCCGGCATCTGGATATTCCCGCGCTAGACAAGCAAATGTGTAGGCAAGTGGAAGATTAGCAAGAATTACAATTATCCAAGACAATATGGATGCAGGTCCTGCAATAGAAGCTGTAACCGATGAAATAAAAAGAACACCTGATCCCAGTATTGCAGCAATATACAATGCTATACCTTCATATAAACCAATAGAACGTTTTTCCACAAATATCTCCTCCATTAGTTAAAACATTACACTTCGAGGATGTTAATTTCTTCTCTTTTCTTGCGTTCTAATTTCCTATTGTTAATTTATTAATTGTTATTTCCATTGGCAAATAGTTTCTCGAGAATCATTGGGATAACTATTCAACTATTGGGTGCGTTGATCCAGCAGGATTTACGGCCTTGTTTGTTAAATACCTTATTAAACAAACGGGGCAGTTTAGTAAAAGAAGCAAATAGTGTAAAAAAGACGAATAAGACAAAGAGATGTAAAAAGTATTTGACAGCTCCTTTGTCTTATTTTATCATTAGGGTGTAAAAAGTTTTTTACACATTGTAAATGTGGAGGCATATTGGATGGAAAATAGAATTAAGGAGTACAGAGAAAAAAATACTCTGTCCCAAGGAAAATTAGCGGAATTATGTAATGTGAGTAGGCAAACAATTAACGCTATTGAGAACAACAAATATGACCCTACTTTACAATTAGCTTTTGATTTAGCAAGGAATTTAGATGTTACAGTGGATGAATTATTTTTCGGAGGGAGGGAGGATAAAGAATGAATTTTATTATTACGCTCGTAATAGTTCCCCTTATATTTATAATTATCATTGGGTATTTTACTGGGAGTAAGGAATTCATATTGGGTCCGAATGATGATGAACGGAAAAAATTAATAAAACAAAAATCCATCGTTCAAAGCTGGGCTACCATATTTCTATTCTTATTAACAAATTTCCTTTTTGATTTATTTAATTTGCAAGATGAACGTTTGTCTGAGATTAACTTTGTTTTTCCAGAACTTTTCTATTTAATTATTTTGGTTGTGAGCTACTTTATTTACTTAGTAATAAATAACAAAAAAATGAGTGCTTAATATTTTTTCTATTTCCACTAACGGGTGCGATAGTCCAAGAAGGATTATCGCTTATTTTGTTGAACTTATTTAACTATCGTGGAAAGATTAATTCAATTAGGGAATTGGAATCTCATAGTGAAATATTTAGTGAGGTGGGGAATTTGTTTAAAGAAAAAAGAAAATTTATTAGTCGTTTATCGAGAAGAACTAAATTAGCTATATTAGGTTTAATTATTAGTTTTTTTAGTATTTTTATCGTAAATATTTCCGTTATAATTTTTTGTGTATTTTATTTAATAGGTGTATTCTTAATCTTTATTAGTGCTTTTATTGGTATAGAGAAATTTAATAAAAATACAATTGGTGAAATAATATCAAGACTCGGATTGATTCTGATTATTTTAGGCATATTTTATCCAATGGGTATTATTAAAAACCCAAACTTATATTATATTCAAATATCAGGCACTTTTTTGATGTTAATTGGAATATCATCAAAGAGTAAAGAAAAGAAAAAAGGTTCTTAAACTATAGGGTGCGTTACTTGAAGAAAATACTTATACCTTAAGTCTACTAAATCGTCAAAAATTCCTTCTTTTTTAATTAAAAGAAGAATTTTTTTTAGTTCATGTTCAACAATTTTCACAAAGCACTACACTACATTGAAGAAGACTATACTAAGAATTAGAACTTCCAGATAATCGAAAGTTCTAATTTTTTAATACATATCAACATTAAACTTTAACTGAGGCAAGATTAAAAAAGAGCTGTCCAATACAGCTCAGTGATCAAAATGTAAATTATAATACTCCGAAGACTTACATGGCTACTTGTGAGTTATATACCTTTTTGAATTTCATAAAACTGATGATTCTCCATAATCCAACATATACAAACAGAGATATAATAGATAACGCATTTAACGTTAGGGCATCAATGCCTGGTAAAAAGTAATCAGATAATCGTCGAGTAACAAATACTAAGATTAACGCAATCACAAAACCAATGCTCTTTTTTGCATATATCTTCCCATCCTCTCGAATCTCGTAACCGGTTGTATAAATCAATGGTATAGATAAAATAATGCCAAATATCACAGAAACGACAATTTCTATTGGTGTCATGTGAACAGAAGGTTGTATAACCACTGAAAAAGCTGGTGACATATAGAGCAGCGGTAGCAAAATTCGCAAGCCAGAACCTTTAATCGGGCGGACCATCGCTCTTGTTCGCCTCCAAAGTATCAATCCAAAAATAACAAGCAAAACTGCGAACATTCCATATTGCATGTGTAGCGTTCACTCCATCCCTTATACTTCAATCGAACATACAAACTGATAATTGAAAATAACTTGGGTAAATTTACAGGACATCATAAAGGAAGTTTTATTTTCACACTCCCATCAACCAGATTTTCCTCTATTGATTTTCATGTTTAAATATTCTATGAATATGGGCATAATTCCTGTTTGGATCTATGCCCCTTTGTACATTTTTTTTACTAGATTGTGATAACAACCTTCCCCTGTGAATGTCCTTCTTCAAAATACTCAAATGCTTTTGGTACGTCACGTAAGGAATAACTTCTATCAATAACAGGCTTTACCTTTCCCTCTTCAATCAGCTTTTTCATCACTACTAAATCTTCTTGCTTCGGCCTTTGTAAAAAGGGAATGAATTTCTTTTTTCCAGTCATCGAGTACCAGGATCCTATTATCATAGATTGATACATTTGGCTTTCCGCGCCACCTACATGAATGAATACACCATTCTCTTTTAGCAATCTTTTATAAGTAGAAATAGGTTGTGATCCATTCACTCCGAGAATCACATCATAGGTCTTATCAAGGTTCTTAATGTCTTCTTTTTTGTAATCAATCACATGGTCGGAACTAAGAGACTTTGCAATGTCTACGTTTCTCGTACTCACCACGGCCGTCGTTTGAGCACCATATGCTTTGGCAATTTGAACCGCAAATGTCCCAACACCACCCGACGCACCATGAAGCAGTACTTCCTGTCCAGCCCTTACCTTACCCTTGTCTCTGATTGCTTGTAAAGCAGTCATGGCTGCCATGGGAACGGCCGCTGCTTCGGTAAATAAGAGATTACTAGGCTTTAAAGCCAATGCCTTTTCATCAACGGCTACATATTCCGCAAACGTTCCCCAGCCGCTGCTTGATATGTCTCCGTACACTTCATCCCCCACTTGAAATTGGGTCACATTCTCACCTATCGCCTCTACGATCCCAGCCATGTCCCCGCCAGGAATCAGGTATTTCGGTTTCCTTAGTCCAAATGCCAATCGGACTGGCAGTGGTTTCCCTCTTAATAAAACAAGATTACTATAATTGATTGATGATGCATGAACCCTTACTAGCACTTGATTTCCCTTAGGTGTGGGTGTCGCGACCTCACGTAGTTTCAGTGTATCGGGTGATCCATATTTTTCAGAGATAATCGCTTTCATCTCCGTCCTCCTTTTACCCCTTTTTCAATGATTGTAATCGTAAAATGTGGATGCGGCATTGACTTAAGTTAAGATGTTTATTGAATTCGTTTTTTAATTCGACTTAATGACTCTGGTGTCATCCCGAGGTAGCTTGCCAATTGATGTTGAGGTACACGTGTGAGGAGATCTGGTCGATTTTGGATAATCATTTTATAGCGGTCTTCTGGGGAAGAACGAATAAATAGTGCATGTTCATTTTGAATTTGAGTAAGGTATTTTTCCATCATCCTTCTGGTCATGGTTTCAAGCTCTGTATATTGCTTATACATTTCTTGTTCAGACTCTAGGTCTCCTACAACCAATACACAGTCTTCTTGACAGGTTAATGTGTAGGTGGATTCTTGATCTGGGTCTTCTACATTAAACAATAAAATCGCTTGATCTTCGGTATAAAAATGAGTCGTAACCTCTTTTCCATCAGAATCCAGATAATATTGTCGGACACAGCCCTTCAATACAAAATAACAATTCTTTGATGGAGAATCTCCCTGTTTGATGAGAGTAGTCCCCTTTTCAAACTTCTCTATAATGATAGCGTCAAGCACAGCTTGTTGCTCGGCTTCACTTAGAGATGTATATGTATCCATATATTTCACGAGGATCTCTTTCATGACTTGCCTCCTGTTCATTTTATGGTCTCTTCATGACAATAGTACCATTACAATGTATTCACAACATTCCTTATTTATAAGAGCTAACCGGGAAAATCTAGAGCATCTCCAAAATAGGAGTAGCTCGCAGCTGACCCATCTCAAAAACATTTAGATTTTATCTGACACTCATTTTGGGTAAAATAGGGAAAGTCTCTCTTGTAAACGCGCTAAGACTTCTTTTGGCATTTCTCTGACCTTGATATCTTCACCCAGGAAAAGGAGCCAATTGGTTAATTCGGTTAATTCATCTGTATGCTGTACATTGATATGAGCCTTAAGAACGGCTGTCGTTTGATAAGGATCCGTAAAGGAAATCGAAAATTTTAAAGGATGGTATTTTTTGAGCTGGGCAATCGCCATTGGACCTAGCTCAAGGACAAAGTTAATGTCCTCTTCCTGTGTCCTTAGTTTGTCTAAAATTTTCTTCTCACTTACTCTTTCTTCGGGAGTGTATGGTTTTACATTTGTGAGATGGTCGACAGGAATGATCTTTCTCTTCTCTTCCTTTAGATCAAATCCTTCAATGAGCCACACGCTTTTTTCACGATAAAGGTGCAAGAGATAAATCATCACGTTCTCCTTTTCGATGGAAATCGCTAAATATCTATCCAAAAGAAGGATTTGGATGAGTTTTTCTAACATCGGATGTGGAAGGTCGGATAGATCAAGTAGGTCAGGATTATTCGGGTTGGTTCCTTCAAATAGGAGAATTTGATTTAACAAAATAAGGTCTTCTTGCTGGCTTTCTGAGATGAGGCCTAGTAATTTTTCAGCTAGAGACTGACGGCTCTTCAGATAGGGAAGTTGTTGATTTCTTGTCGCCATAAAGGCGATAAAAAGAGCTTTCACTTCATCATTGGTAAAGCGAACCTCGGGCAGGACAGAGTTATGCATGACAAAATAGCCGCCATCCCTGCCTACTTCAGCGACAAGCGGCATCCCCATCGCCTCAATTTCTCTGATATCCCGAATGGCTGTGGAACGAGAGATGTTAAATTCTCTCATGATTTCAGAAATGGTAAAATGGGAGCGGTTGTTGATATACCGCATGATGATATTAATTCGTTCAACTTTTTTCATCGCGACTCCTAAACAGTATCATTTTTTGACATGGTTTAAGGCTATTATAAACATATCAAGTGAAAAGATAAATCATTTGAATTACTTTTAGAAAAGGAAGGTTTTGAAGATGGCAGATTATACAATTGAAGAAAAAGACAGTTTTATCGTTTTAGGGATTGGAACGGAGCTCAAGAGCGACTACAGAGACTTTGCTGGCATCAACAAGGAAAAGGCAGATTTTTGGCAAGCTGTTACACAAGATGGAAGACTCGATGCTTTAAAAGCCCTCGCCACAAATGACTACATTTTTGCGGTAAACGAAGCGGTGAATAACAAGATGATGCATTATGCTGGCGTTATGACAGAGGAAACATTACCTGAAGCAACTAGAGTCATCCAGTTTCCAAAGGGTCCATATGTAGTTGTCAAAGGTGAAGCGAAAACGTCTGAAGAGTTAAGTCAAACACTTACTGGGATTGCCTTTGGTCAAGCTTTGGCAGAAGCAACCGATTATGCCTATGTCGGTGGGCCAAATACGACGGTCGAGATGGGTCAGCGCGACGGCAACGTATTTGGTGAAATGTGGATTCCTGTTGTTAAGAAATAAGTGGAGTGATGAACTTGTCTTATATCGTCGATTTTAAAAATGTATCTACAGTGGGTTTGGAGTCTTCACCTGTAGCAGATGCACTTGCTGGTTTACGAGCACATGAAGCCCGTTACTTTATGAACAAATATAAGCATGTATTTACCGTTGTACCAGCTAGCGAAAGCCAGGAGACTCTTGACTATGTGAACCGGGTGTTGAAAGAAGAACGTGACATTGAGTTTGCGGCCAAACCTTTAGAAACTTCTCGTTTTCAAGTGGAAAATATCGATTGGACCTATGTCTTCTATGAAGATGGTCTTGGGGTCAACGTGTTGTATACGATTGATGATCCTAAGAAGCGTGCCGTTGGTTTTAAGCTTTCTGAGGGGATGGAAGTTCCAAAGGAATTAGAAGGAAAGTTTAAGTTTGCCAGACAAAAGTCTAAACTAGCTGGAACGATTCGAGGCTCGTACTTTGTCATTAAAGGTGAATATTAAAGTTAGTTGATGCAGCACCTCTCTTTCATGTTGAGGGTGCTGTTTTTTGCTGGAAGCTCTACAACTAATATTTAGTTTGTTACAAGTTTTCAAACATAATTATGAAGGATTTGTGAACCCTTTCACAAATATACCTTTAAAATGCCGAATGGAGATATACTGTAATTGAGTTAAAAATATATCTTCCAAGGAAGGTGCAAAGGTAATGAAAGGTACAGCATTATTAATTAATAAGGATCACTCTGTTACAGTATTAGAAAACGTTGAACATGATGTGTATGAAGATCTAATAAGTCTCGGAGATTCTAAAAATATACAATGTACCATTAATGACAAAGAAATCCACTTTGATCCCTTTGATAAAGTCGTATGGTATGAGGAAACCATTGACTGGGAATACGGTTATTAATAGATTGGCATATATTCATTCATTAACAATGGCTTGCTGTAATTAAGTTTACGGCAAGCTATTTTTTACATATTTTTATCGATTCGACACTACCAGGTGACGGTAGCTTTAAAATAATGGATATCTATTCCTCTATTTCCACATTAATCTACAAACCTAGACAATTCTAATGTATAATGATTTAGTAGAATGATAGTTTTGTGAGGAGGTTCAAAAGTTGGGTAATAAAAAAATATATATGTCCGTGACCACGGCTGCATTCATTGCCGCTTCACTATATGGTGCGGGTGAAACTGAAGCAGCAAGTACATACAAAGTTCAGACTGGTGATTCACTGTGGAAGATTGCTCAAAAGCATAATATTACTGTTACACAATTGAAGTCCTTAAACAAGTTAACAAGTGATCTGATTTTTCCAAATCAAGTCCTACAAACAGAAATAAATGCTACAAACAATACACCAAGCAACAATCCGCCAACGACGAATGTAAAAGAAAACCAAAATACGAGTCCAAGTCCTAGTCCAGCAAAGGCAACTACATACACGGTAAAATCTGGTGATACACTAAGTGGAATTGCAGTCAAACATAAGATTTCACTTACTGACTTAATGAAGTGGAATAACTTGAATTCGACTCTGATCTTCCCAGGAAATGTGTTTGTTGTAAGTCAACCTACAACAACGGAGAAGCCAACCAATACGACACCTCCGAAAACAGAACAACCAGTTAACACCACTCCTGAAAAAACGGAGAAGCCTCAAAAAGAACAGGTTCAATCGGCTACTGTGTATACAGTAAAGTCAGGCGACACCTTGTCACGAATTGCACTAGAATATAAAGTGACAGTTGCTAACCTTAGAAGCTGGAACAACTTGAAATCAGATATGATCTATATTGGTCAAAAGCTAAATATTGGTGATGGCGCTAAGGTAGAAGCTCCAAAAGTGGAAACCCCACCAAAAGAGATTAGCTATAATGTCGATCAGTTGATTCAAGTAGCGAAAAGCCAACTAGGAGCAGGCTACGCATGGGGTGGATCTTCACCTAATGGCTTTGACTGTAGTGGATTCATATATTACGCATATAAGGAAGCTGGTTTAAACACCAATCGCTATTCAAGCGAAGGCTACCATATGCGCTCCTACTATGTAAATACACCAAGTGTAGGTGACTTAGTTTTCTTCCAAGGAACCTATAAACCTGGCATTTCTCATGTTGGGATTTACCTAGGAAACAATGAATTCGTGCATGCTTCAGATAATGGCGTTATCGTTTCGAATGTAAATGACTCTTATTGGAAAAAGCATTTTGAAGGGTTTAAGAGATTTTATTAATAGATTGTAATGGGTAAGGAAGTTAGTCCTTTGGGATTGGCTTCCTTTTTAATTTCTCATATTGACTTCTTCTAGACTTGTGGTAATATATGGTAAACGAAGGAGTTGATTTACAAATGCTTGATGCGTTAGGTAACTTTTTTGGAGCAATTGCAACAGCTCTATTGGGGAAAAATAAAAAGAAATGATAATGCTTTTATCAGGACCTATCAAGGTTCTTTTTTTGTTCAAAAAGATCATCTTCCACAATCAGGCCATTTAATTGAATAAGACTACACCAAAGGTCGCTTTCCCTTACGTAAGGAAAGCGACCTTTTTTAATTAATTTTCCCCTTGTTATCAAGTTTTTCACTTTAAGTTCCTTGGCTATCTTTGAAAAATGTTGTTGACTATTCAGTTGAACTGTATTATCTTATTATTAAGTTGAACTATATAGTCGAACTGAATAGAAGGTGAAGAGATGAAACATAAATTATTACCGTTGTCAGAAACCATGCATTATATTTTATTAGCTCTACGTGAGCCACTCCATGGTTATGCCGTCATGCAGAAGATAGAACAGATAAGTAACGGTACTGTTATTTTAGCAGCTGGTACATTATACGGTGCGATTGAAAACTTAAATAAGCATGGCTGGATTGAACCTGTTGGAGAGTCAGGTCGGAGAAAAGTTTATATGATAACTGCAGAAGGAAGAACCATTTTGAAAATCGAACAAGACCGGTTAAGGCATATTTTATCCCTCTACGAAGGAAGTGAATCGAATGAAGAAATTTAAGATATTTTTTTATATTGAAAAAGAGGAGCAATGGCTGAACGAGCAATTACAAAAAGGCTATCGTTGCACAAATATTAGTGGATTGGGAATATACACTTTCGAAAAAACAGACAAAAGATATGTGATCCGACTGGATTATCAAGATTATTTATCAAAGAAAAAGCTCGAAGATTACAAAGGTATCTATGAAGACTTCGGATGGATTTATATAAATGGCCCGTGGTTTAGTGGTATTCGATATTGGCAAAAAGAAGCTGATGATCAAAATGAAATCTTCTCGGATCGCCAATCAAGGAGTAATTATTATAAAAGATTAATGGGTTATTCATTTTGGTTGGGGGCGATTATGCTGTCTTTAGTCTTTTCTTTTATGACTGATAAGGATTCAGAATTATTTCATGAAGGTCTTTGGAGTATGGAGGGTTCATTATTTTGGAAGGCATTTTTATTTGAAACTCCATTTGCCCTTTTGAAGTTGTCTCCCGTACTTCTGGTTGTTATTTTTGCTAGCAGTTACTATAAAGCTTATCGAAAGTATTCAATGTTAAAAGAAAAATAATGCGTTGTAATTATAAGCCGTACTCTTTTGAGGTACTCACATTTAAAAAACTATGACAGCAGTGGATTTCACAATAGAAATTACACTGCTGTTAACATTTTCTTGAGTATTCTATGGTAAAATTAGGAAAGGAACGTATTGCACTAAAGAGAAACGACAGTGGAAAAACTCACTTTTTGGGATGACATACAGTTTAATCTAATATAATTGAAGGGAGTATAAAAAATTTGAAAAAACTTGTACATTCCGAGTGGAAAGTAAGTGTTATGACGCTACAGGCACTTCTTGGGACTTTTATTGCCATCTTTGTCGTCCAACGGGAACTGAACTTAACATTTGCGATAGGCTATTTGATCGTTTTTGCAGTAGTGGTGGCTGGTAATGCGATTTACGTGCTCTATATGAGAAAGAAAAACAACGGGAAAGGAAACCAGAATCAAAACCACGAATAGGTCTGCACCGAATATAAAAAGCCTCTTCAAAAACTTGAAGAGACCTCGAACTTATAATTTATTTAAAATTTCTTTAATAAATGCTGGCTCGTCCTTAGGTGTACGAGATGTGATAATATTTCCATCAACCACTACCTCTTGGTCTAAATAGGTTGATCCAGCGTTCTTCAAATCATCTCGGATTCCAATATAAGAAGTGGCCTTTACCCCTTTTAGGATATCTGCACTCATCATTACTTGTGGGCCATGACAAATACCTGCAATCACTTTACCTTGTTCATTTGCTTGCTTTACAAATTGAACGACTTCATCATTGACGCGAAGTGCCTCTGGAGCTCCGCCGCCAGGAATAATCACCGCATCATAATCATCAGCTTTTACTTCACTAATGGATAGTTCAGACGTATATGATACCGTTCCTTTCTTTCCTTTAAGCTCAGCACCTTTTTCAATTCCCACAATAACGGTTTTGTGCCCCGCTTCATTCATTGCATCATAAGGGTTCTTCATTTCTGAATCTTCATAGCCATTTGCCAGTAAAAAGCATACATTTGCCATCTAAATCCCCTCCTATGTAATTTGAATACAATTATATAGTAATGGATTCATGGGGTTAGTTCAAACAAAGTGATGCTCAACTGATCCATTTTGGGTCATGTGCATGTATATTCTTTATCATAAAAAAGGTACGAACCGATAATTTGCGAATGTCATATGTGTTTTAACATTACGGTAAAACCATCAAGAGTTTTTGCTTTAATCTTAATAAGTTCTTTCTATTTATCCATCTTAAAAATCTTCTTCCCAAGCTTCTTGTGCATCCAATAACCTTTGTGATAAAAACTCATAAAAATTCTTTGCTGTGTTGAAGTCATCAAGTCCATCTGGTCTATTCCAAGCTATTACTGGACATTCATTATTCTCCATTTTGCTTGAATAAAGACAATAAACATATTCTCCAGCATTTTCGATAACTACTAAATCCTTTTCCAATCCTAAATCTCTATATCTCTTTGTATTAACAACAACAGGAGCGCTATTAGACTTAGCCACTCCTAAAATACCAACTCCAAATAAGCCACCTGAACCATAGGTAGTTAAAAACCACTTAAAACTTTCTGGTAATTCCACCCCTAGCTCATTTTGGACAAGATTGATTTGACTTTCATCTACTCCACCTGTAAAGTCATCTGATTCCTTATGTTCATTTATAAAATTTATTAATTCCTCTTTATCCATTCAAGGTTCCTCCTTTTACAATTCACTTTTTTCTACTTGCTTAGCTCTCCATCTCCAATATTTACTCCTGAAGTTATCGTATTGTTTTTTTAACACAGAGTCGTTTCTAAAGCTTCCACCATTAATAGTAGGATGTCTGGCTATTTCAGAAGGACTTCTACTTTACCCTGAAATATGTGATTCAAATATTGGCTGATGTAATATTAAAATGTTTAAAGCATTTAAAAACCTTGAAAGGCATATAGCCAAACAAGGTCTGATTCTACAAATTAGTTGTTTTCACTTCTTCGAACCATAAATCAAAAATATCATCAGGTAATAGTTCGTCATCATTCGTATAAATTAAATCAAATCTATACTTTCCTTTTAAACTATTTTGTTTTACATTGTAATATAACTTCATTTCTGTAGGCATGTCTTTATTAAACTCTTCACATGTTTTATGGATAAGCTTTAAATTTTGATTACCCATTCTTAGTGCAGTTCTCTGTCTTTCTCTCGAAACATCATAAACTTGATTGTGTTGACTGTCTAATTCTTTTGTAGCCTCATTTAGTTGATGTTTATGGACAATCACTCCGTTAATTCTGTAGAAAAAATCAAAAACATACATTTCGGGTTCATATGAACAATAAATAAAGATTTCATCTGCTTTATTATCGACATACTCTAAACAAATAGCCACCATGTCTGCTTGTATTTCTGAAAAATAATCCTCAAATACCTTCACATAATTCACCCCTAGTTCTCTATACTTATGAATCTCACACGGCCATCTAATCCAATTTAATTGTTACTATCTCTTTCTTCTATCAATTCTAAAAATAAATCTTGTAGTTCTCCTTATCAGCCATCAAAGATATTTTCTTCGTTGGATTTTCCTTGCATTTTAGTCTAAAAGCTCCATGTTTCCAATAGTTTTTAATTACTAAAAACCTTGAAAAGCATATAGCTAATCAAGGTTTTAATCAATTACATATTATATTCTAGGAATATCCGCCATTTATCCAGGCGATTTAGTAATGAGGTACTCAGGAATGGGGATTACTCTTTTTCAATTTAAATCTTTGAATTCTTGTTAATTCAGGATCAAAGGAGATATTCTTAGATTTAAATTCTATGTTTATAAGTTTATTATAAATCTTACCCAAAAAAGCTTTCCAGTCCTCTAAGGAAGAACTTGAAAATTCATCCGGTTTTTCTAACATACGATATCCGTCTGCGTAATGAAACATTAGTAGACCTGTTCCGAAATCACAAGCCTCATTTTCTAAAATAGCTGTTGGTACATCAAATCCACTATTCCAATTATAATTTGCAGCAAAGTAGTGAAGCGTTAAAGAGTTATTTATATTCTTTAACTGACTAATTATATAGTTTTCATCATTATTATAAAGTAACTGTTCAAGTAATATTATTTCTTCCTTTAGCATTAGAACTTACCTTCAACTTACCAATTATTCTAGAGTAGCGAGATATTTCTCTAAATGCTTTTTCCCAGAATTACTTTTAGGGTATAATGCCAAGATGCTTATACTTCCAAATGGTTTTTCTTTCATGAAGATCTATATTAGAAAGATCTTCATAATTAAAATCAATATTAAACTTTCCACTTTTTTCAAAAATCATAATAAAATTTGTCCAAGGCTCTTGACCATTATCTTTAAACACTCTCCAAAGGTCTTGAATAAAATCAACTAATCGGTTCCATTTTTCTGAGTACTCAAGTTCACTTACTGTAAATAGTTCAGTTATCTCGTGACTGTATTTAGGTTTATCACTACCCTCAGGATAATAATAAAAATAAGCAGTCTGAGATCCTTCAACAACTTCACCGTATAAATAGACCTTAGACCATTCTTCTGGAATAGTTTCAACAACAACCTCAGCTATCTGTTGGTATAATCTATCTAACCGTTCTTCATTCATCTAACTTTCTCCCTCCAGGTACATTATCAAATCTTCTAAATTCCCATTCATCATCAGCAATTTTATATTTAATAGTAAAAGTTTCTGGGAGTATCACAATATCCAAGTATTACAACACCACTTCATCATGGTACAACGATATTCAGTAAAACATCATTCATTTTTCCAAAGTTTAAATTTCCCACAAAAAGCAAAACACCTGATGCCTATAGGCAGTCAAGTGTTTTATAGTCAACTTTTAACCATTTCATAATAGAAATTATACTTAAACCATTGAGCTTTAATAACTTCAAGTAATGGTTATTAAGACTTATACTAAAAGTAATGACCCTTATTAGTTTGTATCACATCCGGACAGATACTTTTAAAAATAATGATTAATTCCTTCTCTCCCAATGATTTTACAATACACTTTTCAATGCTTCATTAATCATTTCTACAAAACTACTATATTTCTCCATTTGCTCCCCACTTGGTTTATCTAGTTCAAGGAAAACGTGATTGTCTATATCCAAGCAATACCAAGAAATGTTCGAATCTCCAAAAAACAAATAATTGTTTTCCCAGTCATTATCTCTCCAAATTTCGTTTGCTCCAATAAAACCATTGTTATCATCATCTGGTCGAGCATTGTAAATAACTAGTCCGTTAAATTCAAAACCATTTACTTTTTTTAATAATTCTTCATACTCAGGTATCCATAGATTTTCACGTATATTTTTTGATATCCACTCTTTTAATAATTGAATATATTCGTTACTCGCAGGTAGCATAATTGACTTTCCATCTTGGTTTTTAATATTCTCAATTTCAGCTAGTAATTCTAAGTCCATGTTCACACCTCTTTTATTTAGTTACAGGATAAATAAATCCTTCTGGGATTGGCCAATTTATCTGAATTGAATCCCCAACCTTAAGTCCTTTAGTTAATTCCTTTTGCGAATTAGTAAGAGCTTTGTGGTAGGGATCGTTTTTGATTAGTATCAAATTTTTGAAATCATTTGTTCCTCCATCGTCTAAAGGTAGTTTATGGTGAACCTGATAGCCATCTGGAACTAATCCTTTTTTTAGATTATTAATATCTATTTCCGTCAAACCTGCATTTATTAATTGTTTTAATTTTTTCTCATCACTTACAATCTCTTGTAGAAAGTTTTTTCTAACAGAACTATTAAATTTATTTCTCAATTGTTTAAACTCTTCTCGATCACGTTTGATATAGGTTACTTCTTTTTCAAAGATGTTCTTTAATGGAACTTCATTACCTTTCAATTTACCCACGTGTTCAGCACCTTTACCAGTAACCGTAGTAACACCCTTAACCTCCACCTCATCCACCTGCGAACTCTTAATTCGCTGGATAAAATCCTTGGCGTCTCCGAAGGCATCTCTTACGGTTTTGTTGACAACTCCTACTCCTGCAAATGCCTCTTGTCTGATTTGTGGGATTGGAATGTCTCCAATACCTTTCTTGATTTTATCAAACCAGACTTTTGTTGCGGCTATTGGACCTTTTACCACTTCATTATATACCGAGCGAAATGCTTGTTGAACCTTTTTTGGGTCTAAGATGTTTCGAATTTTCATGAATGCTTCTGGTGTTTTAGCAAGGGAAGGAAGATCCGTTTTAACGCCTGTTACCGCAGCTTTTCCTCCAACACCAACTGCCTTTGCAGGTGGGACAAATGTTAAAGCCAGAAATCCTACAGCCAGGACACGATCTCCTGCTGAAAGCTTCTCACCCGTAATAGGATCATACTCGCTAAATACACGTTGAATGTCATACCAGCCAACGAGTTCGAGCAAAAACTCGCCTACTTTACCTGACATCTTTTGTTCATCGTTTTTCATACTGGCAGCGGTCATCTTAATTAATCGTTGGGCATCATCGAGCTTGCTTTTGTATTTTTTAATCGAATACTTTAAATCCGCCTCTAAGTTATGTATTGAACCTGGTACCACTCCTGGGAAATTCGCAAGCAGTGAAGAAAAATGCCAATTAATCGCATCTAATGCATCGTTACATTCCCGCTCCGCTTTTCCAATTTGGGAAGCAAAATCCTCTAGTTCATCGGCTTTGACCTTGATATCACTCATCGCAAGGCCTCCGCTTTAGCTAGTAATCTCCGAATCTCTTTGTTGATTTCTTTGATCAACAGCTCGCCTTGATGATTTATTTTATTCCCGGTATTATTTATTTCCGCTGAAATTTCCTCGTATGCATCCCTTGTCTGCCCCTTCCAATGGTACGCATAACGACCATGTGCAGACCGGTAAATCTGCTTACTATTGCCCATTCTGCTCAATGCCTGGTGAATATTGGACCGATACCCTTCTAAAATATCCACCATCATTAAATATTTTCGACGCTGCACCTTTCTTTCGATTTCGTCTATAAGCTCCATATTCCTCTCCTCTTGGAAAAATATATATCATGTAAATTTTACCAATTAGGAGGTTATTTTTAATGATTCAAAAGTCACAAACGCAGAGGTACAAACCAAAGGTCTAAAGGGCTATTTTTCGGCAGTTAGAATAGTTAAATATCTTTCGAAACCCTGGGGACAGGCATCCCGTCTTCTATTACGGTAAACCCAGCCCCATGCCACTCTAATACAAATTCCAATACCAAAGAATCCAAATCAGATGCATCATCATAAGACTTAACAAGGAATAATGCAGAAGGCTAATGATGCGCCAATATCTTCCACGCCAAAGGAGAACCGTGAAGATGAGCATGGCAATTGCCAAGATTGTTAAAAGAAAAGGAATAACATTTAAAATTGGGCTCCAAGCAGGTACAATCCCTAAGGCTTCTTTTGGTAGTTGGTAGGTGGGATCGACTCCCCCAGATATCGCAACTCCAGCCACTAAAAAAAACAGGAGAAGTCCCGCCGCAATGGTCAATCTCTTGCCCCAAACCACTAACTTAGGTTGAGATTTTTTCCTTTTTCTTCGTATCAGTGCTTTGATACCCCAATAAAGAAGACTTCCAACAAAAAGTAAGATAATTAGGATCAGTGATAAAAAGGTAAAGCCGCTCGACGCATACCAAGGCGCTTTCGAATAAGACATTGGACCATCAGTTGTAAGCATTATTTTCCCATGGGGATCTGTTTGAAAGATGATTGTTCGAAATTCACCATACGCATCAATCGAGGGTCCTTCTCTCGTATTCTTGTAAACACCAGGTTCGTTTTCAACAAATCGATTGGTTTCTCCGTTGTGGGTCACTACTAAATCTCCAGTATCATCTAATTGTACTTGGATCATTCCTATTATTAGACTGCTAATCTTATCCTCATTCGTAAAGCTTTTCCGATTTTGATGATATTCACCGACATATTGGGGTGAACTCTCTCCGCTCATAGACGTGACGGTAACACTCTTGTCTGACGGAAAATAATGATCCATGAATGCCTCGAAAAGCTCTGTATGCGTACGAAAGTTATTTCCACTATACGAGATAAATAGACCGATATTTTCTTGTGGTAATAAGTACAGTCCCGTATCAAAAAGTGCAGTACTTCCACCATGAAAGAGAATTCGTTTGCCATTCATTGTCTTTTCGATAAACCCTAAAGCCATCCCATCTAACTGGTCATGATGGGTAAATTGTTGCTGGAACATGTGCTGAACGGTATCCTCTTCTAGAATCCTTTTTCCATTGAAACTTCCACCTGCAAGATAGGCTTGCATAAACTTTGCCATATCTTTTGCCGTGGTACTCATTCCCCCTGCAGGTCCAGGTACAAACTCGAAACTGCCTTCTTTATATTCCCCATCGATATATCTGTAGGCCTGTGCTAGATTCGTAGAAAGTTCCGTTGGTAACGGTTGTTGAAACGTACTGTGGTTAATTCCAAGCGGCTTAAAAATATTCTCTTCTACATATTCGGAATAAGGCGTACCCGAAACCTGTTCGACAATATACCCCGCTAAGGCCGTACCATAATTCGAATAGGCGAGCACTTCACCGGCAGGAAAAACACGTTCTGGCCGGTATTCACGTACATATCGATCAAGTGGAGGCATCTCTTCAGCGGTCAGCCTAAAGATGGCACTCGAATAATCCTCAAATCCAGGTGTATGCGTCATTAAATCTATGAGAGTAATTGGCTTTGGTTGTTCTTTATTCGGTCCCACTGCAAGTCTTGCTGGGATTTCAAAATCTAAGTATTGATTAATATCCGTGTTCAAATCAAGTTGTCCTTGCTCAACAAGCTGCATGATTGCCGTCCACGTGAAGAGCTTGGATACGGAACCGATTCGAAACATCGTGGTTTTTGGATCTACCTTTACTTGCTCCTCGATATCGGCCAAACCATAGCCTTTTTCAAAAACGACTTCCCCATCAGCTACAACCGTAACAGCCATATTCGGAATATGTTCTTCGTCCACTTTTTTCTGTAAAAACTTATCCATAAACGTTTCAATATCTGATAAGTCAGTAGCACTTTCTGCAAAAGACAAACGACTGTCAATCAACACGAAAACCAAAAGCATACAAGCAATAATGGATGTCTTGATTATTTTCAAGCCGGTATATCCCCCTTGTTTTGGATTATGTCTCTTTCTTTTTTAAATAAGCAGTTGTAATCACATCGGTAGCCATACTATCTAAAAGCTCAACTCCCATGTCCTCGTTAAACTCTTCCGGAAGCATTCCACTCGCAACCATGACAGAAAGACCTGTTGTAATGATTCGCATCTTCAATAAAATGGCCATTAGCTCTTCATCCGAAAATCCTTCCAGATCTTCATCACCTTTCATTTGCTCAATTAACCCCTGCCCCATATTTTGGTCATAGTTTTGGGTATATTTGTTTTGATTCATGACAAAATCCTGAAATAGAACTGGATATTCTCTTGCAAAGCGGAGGCTAGCCACTCCGATGTCGTGGAAGGGCTTCCCAGAATTCTCTTCCGCTAACAGCTGATAACTTAATTCAATGATTTTTTGCATGACGGCTTCGGTTAGCTCATCAATAGTATTGAAATTGACATAGATAGGCGCGATTGAGCTCCCCAAATACTCCGCCACTTTTCGAATTGTAATATTGGACATCCCCTCTTTCTTTGCGATTTCAAATGTAGCGTCAATTATTTGTTCTTTAGAAAATTTTTTCTTTGGTGCCATAGTTCGTTCCTTTCCCGTTATAAATCGCACGATATAAAACATGTGTTATATATCATTGATTATATGATAATTTTGGAAATAGTAAACCCCTTTTCTGAAAAATTCAGAAAAAGGGGTTAGGGATATCCTATTTATAGTGCAAAAAGAGACAAGGGTTAGGCCTTGTCTCGGTTCTTAGATAATGATATTTAATGATTTAGCCTTAGTTTTATACTAGTGGTCGGGGTCGAAAATGACCTTAAAGTATTTATTCTACAAGCTTTTGTATATGCATTGTGTAAAATTTGTATAATAGGTTATAAATTATTTTTTTGAAGTCTAACAAAAATACTTTAACAAATATAATTAATACAATACAAAATATAAAGTTATGATTCTTGTAATAATATATGTCTAATACAATCGAGCATGGGATCCTCTGTTGGAGTGGACAAAAGCTGTCTTCTTTTACTTCTAACCCAATTTGCTCTTTCTTTATCATCCTTTGCCTCATCAGGTACTGGAAAAACTTCATTTAAATAATGTGAACATATTCTTTGTCTGTAACCAAATCTAAACCATGAAAGAGTATTTAAACTGTCACAACCATTTCGTATAGCTAATGGAAGTCCTTTAAGCGCTTCAGGCAACTCACCACTGTCATCATCTGCAAAAACACCCAGTTCATTTATTGCTAAAAAGCATCCTGCATCCATAGCGATAGATTCTACCACTTCCTTTATAAATTTAAAAATTGTTGGAATTGGGTTTGAGCCACTACTCCTCCCATTATTATTTACTTCTACTCCCAGTAATTTTTCTGAAATTTGCTTGTAGCTTTTGCCAGTCATATAAAACCTAAGAAGTTCCTCTAGTTCTCCCCAAAGAGATGCCCATTCTAAAGTAGATTCAAACTCCTCTTTTTCCAAAACTCTCTTTCCACTAATATAATCTCTCATTTTTGTTAAAACTGTTTCTGTTTTAATATCATCGGAAGGTAGGAAGCTAATAAATCTTGGATGCATGTGAGACATTACTTTAATTAAAACTGATAACCAATCCAGTATTCCCTTATTAGTTGATACTTTAGGTTGAATTAATCCAATACTATTATAGGCTTCCCACATAGCCTTACACCTAAATAAATCAGTACCTGCCTTCATCGTTGCTAAGTTTAACCAATCCGGTACATCAGGGCCAGCTATGAAATCCTCTTTAACCTTTAATATTCTGTCGCGAGCAATTTTAAGTTTTTCCTTTGTTAAAACATTAGATTTATTAAACGCACCAAAAGTATTTCCTAGTGTGTCATCTATATTATTTTCAATATCTAGTTCAACTAACAATGAAGTAAGTGTTAATTCTTCCTTTGATGAATATTCCCAATCAAAATCGTCATCAATTAAGTTATCTAAAAACCTCTCAATTGGGCTATGCACTTCTACAGATGCATCTGATTCAGACATAATTTGTGCACCATTTACCATAAATGGTCTTTTATTATCTACACTAATAACTGGTGGATTATCAGGAACTAGTATTGCAATTCCTTGATTTCCAAATCCAGGTCTACCTGCTCTTCCAAAAGCATTTAAAATTGTCGTCTTCTCTCTGTCAGAAGCAAGACCATATATATTGTCAGTATCCCTTGGATCCCCTAAACTCGTTCCAGCAACTATAACTGCTACCGCAGGTAAATTTAGCCCTTGTGCTAGTGTTCCAGTAGCAAACATTAGTTTAGCATGACCATTTAAAAACATATATTCAGAAGCAGCTTGCTCAACTTGTAACATAGCGCTACTATGTACAGCTATTCCATCAGTTAAGTGTCCCCAAAGTACTGTGGATAAGCCAAGTTCTTTATCTGATATCATTAAATAAGATTTTACCAACTCTGGTAAATTGTCAATATTTGATGGCGCGTCTGCTATAGTTGTTTCTACTTTCCCAGCACTGCTAAAAGCGTGGTGTTTACTAGTAAGTATAAAATTAATTGACGGTAACCCATGTCTTGTAAATTCCTCAGATATTTTGCGTGAAACAGTATTTTTCCAACTTTCAAAATGCGGTGTTGGATCTCCTTTTGTCACCTTAACTTGAAATGTTATTGGTAATTGATTAATTTTATAATCAGCTTCACCATCTAACGTCCAAGGCCCGGAAAGTCCGGAAATTGATAATAAAGAACAATCAAAATATAAATTCTTCCTTCTTCCGGTTAATTTATTTGCCTGCTGCTGAACTCCCCCTATTTTATCTAAAATATCTTGTCGATTTAGACCTGCAATAGTTCTTAATGTCCGAGTAGGACGCCACTTTATTGATTCACAAACCGCACCATTATCATGTACTTTCTTTAGCCAATTTGAAAGGTCATCACCGTTACTTATCATCGCAGACATTAATAAAAACTTTATTTCCTCTGCCAAATCTATTAACCTAGTTAGCAAAATATCTGCATTAGCTCCCCTACCAGAATCATTTATTAGATGACACTCATCAAATATGCACAATGAACAATCCTGAAATTGCTCTGGATAAAGTCTTAAAGCTAGTGAACATTTTTCTGGTGTCATTACAGCTATAAACTTTTCTTGAAATTCAACAACTTCTTCACCTAAAGTTGTATACTCCTCACCACCAACAAAAGAACGAATATTGACGTCTTCAAATCCTGATAAAACTGCTTTTAAATCTCTTCGGATTTGATGAACCAGTGCATTAGTCGGAGCTAGATATAGAACCCACCCCCTACTTAGCGCTTGCGCTATTGCTAACTCAGCAATAAAACTCTTTCCACTACCAGTAGGCATGGTAATTACACAATCTTTATTAGGTCCAGGTAAACACTGTTTAACGTAATTTAAAGCTGATTGCCATAAAAAAGGTCTTCCAGGTTTGTCCACTGTTCCTTTTGCCCTACTCTTAAGATAATTATGAAATTCATTCCTATAGTCTGTGTTTTCGCTTGTTGGATAAGGCACTGTATTCACTAAGGATCTCTGTTGTGTCTTTTGTATAGCAGCTATTAAAAGTGAGCTAAAATGATAAATATCCGAGTAGAACAGATTATCCCTATTAATCTCTACTGAAGAAGCATTTCTTACTTTATTTAAAATGTGTAAACTATTTGTTAAGTCTTCCTGATTGTCACCTTTTAGCCAAGAGATATATTTATTAAGGGCGGTCGTTAATAGCAAATAAAAATTAGCCCTTATTTTCTCATTTAATTCACTATACTTCTCCGTAAATGTGATTTTTGATATGTTGATTGGAATAAATTCATCTAAAGCTAGATAACCATTTATGAATTTTTTTAAAGTGTAGTATAGTAATTTGGAACTCTTTATGTAATCAAGCTCTTCATTTTCCATAGAAACTATTGATATATTTTCTAATGAATCTATCATTGCTTTGGCGTTAATATCAAAACCAGAAATCATATATAAGAATGAGGCTTCAAAAGCAGTGTAATTTATATAATTAACAAAAAAATCCTTTTCGTTATCTTCCGAATCACTAACTTTCTCTAAAGTTACAAGAGTATTTAGTAATGATAACGCTTCTGCAGCTACAAAGGAACAAGCTATTTCAACTTCTTCTGGTACTTCTAATCCATTTATTCGATCAAAAACGGCTATACTTTCCATTGTATCAGCCAGTTTCCTTAAAATATTTTTAGTTTCTAATAATTCGTCGGTAATATTATCCTTTGTTTGAATCCCTAATTTGAATTGTGTTATAAATACATAAGCTTTTGTCAAAACTCTGCGACATGCAACAGAGTTAAACTCCTCTAATTCAGGGATATTATCTATTAATTCTTGTGTATATTTGTTATACATTTTATAAGCTCCTTGCAAAATCTCTCATCTCATTTGAAATTTCATTGAAAAACGAATCAAAATTAGAAATAATATTTGGCATAATTATGATATTATCTCTTCCAATTAATAAACTTTCGAAAGATTTCCGTTCGTTCGTCCAATCCATGGCTGTAGAACTATCATAATGAGGATTAGGAATATAAGTACGTTCTCTTTTTCAAAATGTTCCGACAACTTTATCTTGTATCTCTAGAGGCAAGCTTCTTCGTATATTACTTATATCTTGTCTTATCCTTGTAGAGTGTTTCTCGCTATCAATTTCTTTAAAAAAACCTAATGCTTTATTAATCGCCCTGTTTGGATCATCCTTATAAGCTTTTGATTCTATTAAACTCAAACCTATATTATCAGCCTTTTCGTATATAACTAATCCGTCCAGACCATGATCCTTTGCTTTTACGTGAACCGGGCCAAGAGCAATAATCTCACCACTGGGATGGCACTCTTTTAGATCTTTAGATAAAAACATACAAAGATGCCATAGACCTTCGGCTATCCAAGGATTTCTCTCGTCTCGTATCTGTATATCCTTTAAACTATCGTTTGTTTCACCTACAATTTCGTATACACTATTTAGAATATCTAATTTCCCATCTGGCGTGTCATCAAATAATACAGAACAGATATTCAAAGCCACATCCAAAGCTGTAGCCCTTAAACCCACTAAGTATTTCGCTACTGCCTTTAAGCAATCTTTGTCACTGTCCCAGCCAGTAACAATTATTGCTTTGTGTGTAGTTGCTTCAAATGTCTCATAATTCATTATCTTCTTTAGATGTTCTATAGATTCCTTAACAGCGTTTTCAATTTTTTTATTTAATGTTATTTCACTTATATTGGGCATTGATCTTTTCATCCCCCTTCCAGAAAAATCCACTATATACTTTATGCCATTATATCATTATTTTTCCACATTAGAAGTTTCAGATAGATAAATGAATGTATTATCGAATAAATACAACACTTCTTTAAAATAGAAAAAGGCATCAAGAAATAATTAAAATTTCATTCGATGCCTTTTATATGCTAATCTCTTTAAGAATGGAGTGTTTGTACTTACAAAGGAAACTGTTACTCAATCTACCTCAACAATTACAACTGGTGATACCTAGCGAATTAATCATAAACATTTCCTACTACCAAGTAAGCACCGCCACTTATTAGGAGTAACGCTAAAGTTAGAAGCGTCCATTTTTTCAATTTACTGACCGACCTTCTACTTTAAATGGCTTGATATAGATTTCTTTGTAGTTCTAATAAAAATCAAAGCACCAACCAACATCATAACAAAACCTAATAAAATGTTTATTGGCATTTTTGATGCTGTGTTTGGCAATTTTGCACCATCTACGGTCTTTGAAATGTATGCATTATTTTGAAGCTTTACAGTGGTTTCCTCATCACGAACTACACCAACACTATCTTCTGATCCTGCTTGGCTTGGTTGATCATTTGAAGAATGTTCAGTTGGTTTCTCATCTACCGGAGTCTCTTTAGCTGATTCTTTAGCTGACAGTATTATATCAGCTAACATTTCGCAATCAGGTTCAGAAATCTTAATGACTACATCGGGAGTTATCTTGTCCTTAGCCATTAACTCCTCAAAAGTAACAGGTTCCTTCATTTAAGGAAGTAGCCACTTCAACACCTGTAATTTCTTGTAATTCATTTAGGAATTTTTCAACTTGAGGCAGTTGTTCTTTTCTTTTTAGCTAAAACCCACTCAGGAAGTGGATGACTTTTCAAGGTTAGCTAACTCTTCCATTTTCACAGGTTCGTGTTCTATAAAGTCTAGAAGTTGCTCTACTTCTTCGTCTTCAGGCTTTTCTACCCCATTAATTTTCAATTGAACATTTTGCACAGGCTCTTTATTACCTTCTCCACATTGAGTATCAACACTGTAAAAAGAATAATTTAGAATACCTTCCTCAGTAGCGGTAAACGTATTTCCTTCGAACGTTTTGGTATTTTCATCATTACCAAGTGTATAAAATGTTTTGTCCACTCCACTCTTATCATCATTGGCATTAAACTCAACTGCTACATCTTTAATTTGTCCATGAAGCAGTTGTTGTCGGAGTTCTAATATAGTAAAGTACGTCGAAGGAAATCGTATTCGAGCTCTCAGATTCCAGTCGTATCATTTACAGCTCTAACCACAAATTGATGAAGTCTTATTTATAGTTCATCAAATGTAACTCATTCCCTCTTGTAGATAGTTCAAATTCTTCTTTTCCATCTACAATTTCATAAAGACCATAAGAATCAGCATAACAAACATTGTTCCAACCAAGAATAGCCTTCTGTCCGTTAAACCACTTTTACGATAATTCCATCGCATGTAAAACTAGCTCAACGGAATCTAAAGTAACAGTAAATGCTTTTGGAGATAAGCCAAATCAATCCGAATAGGTTCTGATTTTAAATACAAAAACTCCACCTTCATTAACCTAACTTCATAGTTATTTACTGTCTTTTTTCTTATGATTGTTCATCCCCATTGATGAATTGATAAAGATAAAATTCTGTTGCTAAATCATCCTTTTCCCAATAAACAACTAAGTCACTATTATTGACATAGATTAGCTGTTTGATGGTATAAGTGATAACTAGCCTATATTACCGATAGTCGTTTTGATAACTAAGAGAATCCGTACTGAAAATAATACATGAAGGAACTTCTTATATAGAATTAAAGTACGAAATAGTGTTATCACATAGTTGAAATTGGTTACGGTTATTATAAGACTTGGGTTACTCCTCCACTATTGAAGTGTAAATGGTGCTAAAACTGATGTCACACTGCAAAATAGCGTTCCACTATTATAGGAGGCTCAATAATTTAAACATAACCAAAAAACATCGAGCGGCTCAAAAGTTTACGAGCCACTCGATATTTCGTTACTTACCCAATTCTTTTTTTAGTGCTTCATATACGCCATTAATTCCTGCACTTGTACCAGTAAAGACAAACTTTTTCTTCTCTGGAATGTAGCTTCCTCCATAGCCTTCCCATATTGGACTGCTATGAGACCAATTAATTGTGCCTAACTTTTTAATTTCACTTTGCCAGTCAATGCTATTTTGTTTATAAATCACTTCATTTAGGTACTTTCCAACCCCTTGAATCGTAGCGGCTGTACCTATAAGATACTCTTCACGATTGGTTGCATCTTCTGGTAACACTTCGAAAAGCAAATTAATGATTTCATCAAGTGTATTGTAGTAATCATTATACGTTTCGATGTTTAATAAGCCCTCTTTATCCTTATTTGCACCAGTGATGATGTAGCATAACATGTTTCTTAATGTAGAGAGAACCATAATTTGTTTATTATTTCCACGTATTTGAGTTTTTTGAGTTTCAACCCCTAAACGTAGCAATTGCTCGTTATTTTTAGCTAAATCTTTTGCTAATTTATTATATTGATCACTCGAATCAAAATTTAAGGCAATGGACTTGTTTGGTTTTCCTGCTAGTAGGTTTAAATCATGGAACAGTTGTTGCTCACCTTTTTGGTCAATTCCAGTAAAAATCACTACTGGAATAGTCATATTTTCTAAATTATTTAGCTTTTCTATAAGCTTTTCTCTTTCATTATGGTTGCTTGTGTTTTCTATGTTCTCTTTTAATGTAGCAATGGCTAACTTAATAGCCTCAGATCGATGTTGTCCATCATTAATCGAAAAAACTGTACTAATATCTACATCAATTGTAGATTCTTCTTCGTTATAATCAATTTCATCCTTACAAGTGACTGTAATAGCACTTAAAAAGGTCATTCTTTTTTTATCAAGACCATCTAAAATATACTTTGCAATGGATTTCACACGTGGTTTATTCAGTCTACGTTGAACTTCTGGAAAAACCTTAAAGAAACTTTCAAGCTTATTGAAAGGAATCATCGTTACATAAGTATCTCTGCCAAATTGATTTCCTTTTGACCCTTTAAACGAGATTTTTATTGAATTCATTATTGACATTTGACCACCTCTACTTAGTTATAAACTAAATTTATCATTATTATTGAGCAATTACAATATATAATTGCATTTTTCATTCATAATAAATCAGCCGCCCAAATACAATGGTAATAACATTTATTTCAGCCGCTAGGTATATTTCAACTTTTTTTATTTGTTTTTTAAAAAATGTTTGACAAATGTTCCAATGTGTTGTTTAATGTTATAAAAAGGTGAGCCGCTCACAAAAAAACAGGGGGTATATTCATGATTACAACAGTAAATAAGGGTCTTTTATTGAATGAGGTAAAAGTAGTTTGTAATATTGAGAAAAGTAAAGAAATTATTTCATTTCTTACAAAGAAAGGCTACTGGGATGATAACAGCGTGTGGAGATACTTAGGTGACAACGAAAATAACTATGCTAGCATTGGGAATCAGCAAAGCCATCCCGTTTCCTCTATTGTGGAAAAAATCGTCAATGCATTTGATGCAATCATAATGAACATTGCAAAAGAAATGGGAATTGACTTATACAAAATTTATGACCCGGCTAAGACGAAAGCAAACATAATGGCACACATTCAAAAATCTACTAGCACAGCTACTGAAGAAAAAAGAATCCAAGATGATATGTCGCGATTAGTCGCCATTTCATTAACAGGTGGAAAGAATCCCGATAATCCCAATGTTACTATTGCAGATCGTGGTGAAGGACAAACACCTGATAGTTTACCAGATACGATTCTATCATTAGCTAAAAGTAACAAAATTCGAATTCCGATTGTTCAAGGCAAGCATAACATGGGCGGAAGCGGTGAGCAAAGTTTACCGATTTACAAGTGATCATTACTCGTAAAAATCCAGCTGTCGTCAATTCTACACATCCCCGTGATAATCAATGGGCCTTTACTGTTGTCAGACGTAGACCCCCTACTGGAGAAATGCGGAGTTCAGTCGTCGAATATTTAGCTCCTATTGATGCGGACAAATATCCGAAGAAAGGATTAGTCTTAGGATTTGACGCAGATACATTTCCGATTATGCCAAATTCTACAACCTTATGTGGTACGGAAGTTGAGTATGGAACATTTATTAAATTATTTGATTATGAAGTGGGTTCCCATAAAACTAGTATTCTCTTAGACAACGGATTAGGCCATGCGATTAAGATGCGGTTACCGAAGATGACATTACCTGTTCGTTTTTGTGAATTCCGTAATTTTAAAGCACAAGGTTCAAAAAATGTATATGCTGATGGACTATTAAACTACTTTTCTGATTCTCGTAAAAAAGATGTAGAAGACGGTTTCCCTACTCACAGTACAATGACGGTAGAAGGAGAGACTCTTAACTGCTCCACGTATGTATTTAAACGTAAATCGCTTTCTAAATTCTTACGAGGCACAGGTGTTATTTTTTCGTTAAATGGTCAGACACATGCAATGCTTGATAAGACGATTTATGCACGTAAGCGGCTCAATCTTAACGAAATCAAAGATGATACATTAACCATCGTTGATTGCTCTCATCTCTCAAATGCCGCTATTGAGAAGTTGTTTATGAACAGTCGCGACCGTTTAGTTGACTCACCATTTGCTGAAGATGTAAAGAAAAAGCTGGAAGATTTTCTCGCATATGATGAAAGCCTTAGAAAATTAAATGAGTCCCGCGTTCAAGAATTGATTAAAAATAGCATGGCTGATAATAAGCCATTGGCAGACGCTTTAAAGAAGGTTGTAAAGAACACAGAAGTTTTAAACCAGCTATTAGACTTCGGAATTGATGTTCCTAGTGGTGAGAAAAAAGGATCTGGCAATGATGACGGAGGAAGCAATGGCTCCGAGACATTCATCGGAAAAGAAATTCCAACCTTCTTTCGATTTTATGGTCAACAAGATGGGTATGTATTGGAAGCAAACAATCAAGAAGGAAAGAAATCTCGCATTAAATTCGAAACGGATGCCAACAATGACATTTTTAGCCGAGATGGTTCAGATTGGAAAAGTCAATTATTTATCATACAGAATCAATCGCAACTTGTTTCATTAGACAGCTCCCTAAACCTTAAGAACGGTAAAGCGTCACTATCATTCAATCTACCTAGTATCTATAAGGAAAATGATGTAGTACGGTGTAGATTCGATGTAAAAAGTGACGATGTAGACGAGATTTTTAGCAATGAATTTGAAGTTACCGTTGTTAAGCCGTTCGCTTCGTCTGGAGGTAATAGTGGCGGTGGCGGCGGTCAAGGCGGTAATGATACTGGCTCTACTGGCGGGACAGGAAACACTACGAAAAGTAAACTAAAGCTCCCTAATATGTCCACTGTAACAAAGGAAAAATGGGATCAATACGATTTTAGCGCGAACAGTGTACTTAAAATTATTGATACTGCTGACTCGTTGAATTTCGTGTTCAATGCTGATAACAAAGTATTAAAATCAGAGGTGACTTCTGCTCGTCAAAGCCATAAAGAGCTAACTAAAAATAAGTTTATCTACGGAATGACGATGTTGGGACTTGCTGCATATTCCCTAGTAAAAGAAGAGGATGACAATCCTAAGGGGTTTTCCACTGTAGAAGATGCTGAAAAAGTCTGTGACGTTTATGCTCCGTTTATTATTCCAACATTGAACATGTTGAATTCGATTACGTCTGAGTAATGATCATTAAGAATGCACGTGCGCATTTCGCACGTGCTTATTCGTTTGCACTAAAGCTTCAACCCTATAATCGTATATATGGCACTTCCTTCAACCGTTCATCAATATCATCTAGTAGCACTCTCTCCTGCTCATCTATTGACAAATGATGCATCCTCTGAATCAATAGCATATATCCTTTCCGTCCTACCCACTCAAACTTTTCCCTTTATATGAACCAGAAATTTATCAGTGGTCAAATAATAAACGGCGTCCTCATCATATGGGAGTTCCATCCGCTCGTACTCCACATTCTCTTTCGTATTCTTCTCCACTTTCATCAACTAATACTACATTAAGATTTTTCACTTTTTGTACCTCCTAGTAAGATAATTTTTTCCATAACACACCTTACCTTAATGAGTTTCACTATTTATAGTAATTAATCCAATCCACCAATACCGTCAATAATCATTTTTACTTTAAAAAAAGTAGGTGTAATTTGAAAAACAATACTTTAAAAAGAAAAGGTGCCTATCCCCTTCTGCATTAAAGCACTGAAGGGAAGGCAACCTTTCACTCAGTATTAATTAAAAATTTAATTAATTAACAATACTATTTATTGTTAATTGTACTTTACTTTTAAAACTATTAAAGTCCTTTCTTTCTACATTACAAATTCTATTATTATCGTGTTAACCTGCTTGATAAAAAATATTTTCACAAAGTAATTTTAAATTTAAGATTTGTTGCACAGTAATGGTCTGGTCTACTGTGCATTATAAGCCGCCTATGAAATTATAGAATGGTTACTTCGAAGTCAATCAAAGGTATTCTCTTGTATAAAAAATGTGTAAAATGAGTTCAAAACCAACCTTTTTCATCCTTTTCTACGCAAAACAAAAAACACCTACAAATGGTGAAATAAACATTTTGTAGGTGTTCTATCTATTCTTAATTTAACTCAATTTTACCTAAAGATATCTGTGGTCGGGGTCGAATTAATATTTTTAGCCAGTCCCTAGTGTGCTAAAGCAGTATCGTATTGCACTAGGAATCGTGCCCTTTTATCAAAAAAATACAACAATATATATAATTGCTCACTTCATAGTATGAAAAATAGTAACTCAACCTTATAAATCCATATATTTCTTACTTGATCCAAAAGACTTATCAACCGGATATTTTTGTTTGTTTTTACGTACCTTTTCTTTAATTGCCTGTTCTAGATTTATTTCTAGCTCATTAGACATTAATAAAGCATAAATAACCACATCTGCCAATTCATCGATAATATTATCCATTTTATCTTCTTCGGCTTCTTCGCTTGTTTTCCATTGAAAGTTTTCTAATAACTCGCTTGCTTCTAACGAAAGTGATATAGCTAGATCCTTTGGATTGTGGAATTTCTGCCAATCTCTTTCATCCCGGAAGTCTACAATTTCTTCAATTAATTGGTCAAAGACTGATGTTTCAAAATCAAATCCTTCATCCTTTAAATCCTGATAAATTTGTTCAGCTTCCTCATATTGGGAAGAAGGAACAATCAATGAAATATAACTAGTTGGATTGCCTTTAATATCTTCATAGTCGTGCCATTGTGTTTGCCAATTGATTTCAGGATAGTTTTCTTTTAGTTCTTTCATTATTTTATCTAGTCTCTTACTATCTCCAATATTAAATGAATCCAAATACTCCAAAATCAACGCTCCTTCTTTGCTTTCTCAAAACTGTTTTAATAAAAGGACTTTTTAATGATAATTCCCTTTTTCCTCTGCAACCTTCATATTTCCATAATTTTGTCCGAGGCTACAATATAATTTTAATAAACGTGCTCTAAGATTCGGATTACTTGCAAATATATATAGACCCTTTATTCCTCTTTTTAATAAAACATTAATCGAGTTTAGTATGATTTTTTCTTTAATATACTCAGGATCATCAAATTCATCCTTACCTCTAAGAGCATCTGTAAAAAGTAACAGGTACGAGAATTCTTCCTTACCAAAGAAACCCGCTTTTCATTCTATAGCTCAAAATTATTTTTATATATTATTACTACAACTCTTCATATACCTTCCCAACTCCTCATCACAGCAGTATACATAACACCCCTTCATCCCTCTAGTCATTAGTGTTTTATATGTATTCCTTACAAGGTCAAATAGAGGGTCTGGTTGTCCTTTCTTTGGCTTGGCTGGTCTTGCACCTTTGTCCTTAAATTCATCTCTATTTACAATAAGTGAAGATGTTCCTGGATCATATCCAAGATCTTTTCCAATAACTACTCCGACATAATCCATTTCAAGCCCCTGAACAGTATGGATGCAGCCTATTTGGTAAGCACACTCCGGATGTATTGCCCAATCAATACGTTTTGGATCGTTCCATGGTAATGCAAAGTCATGTTCTTCAATATATACATCTTTTGGTAGTTCTCTATGATTTCCTTTTGTGTTCCACTCCCATGCATAACCGGCAAGGAGTCTTCCTCCTCGTTTCTCTACAATTTCTTTTGTTAGGTCATGTGGGTTTGAGACAACCTTAAAGTCAAATTCACCTTCAAGTTCAACTTTTTCATTTGTATACCCTAATAGACTATCTAACCATGCGATGTAGTTTCCAGATCCTGAGCAACGGTATTGGGACTCTAGTTCCACTGTATGAATTTCAGCACCTAGCTTTGCGGCCTCTTCTTCTATTAGTTTCGCACTGCCAATATCCTTTTTAGAGATAATTTGTTGATCATCAACAAAAAAGACACTTACCTTTGAGGAGCGAATAATTTGTGTTGCTTGGTTTTCACCTTCAATTTTCTTCTGCATGTGCCCTTGTTGCTTTAATCGGTGTGCCTCGTCACATATTAGTACGTCAAAATAATCTTTAGGTGTTTGAACATAGGCGGCCGACCCTTTGAATAAATCTCTTACCTCTACATGACCTGATGAACCTACTAACTTCTTTCGAAGAATTTCACGGAAAGATTGGTTTGGTGTTATGTACTCAGCATACGCTCTAGTTTTTAACAGATAACTCATTAAGTTGAGTCCAATAACTGACTTCCCTGTCCCAGGTCCACCTTTTATTATAATCGCATGCTTTTGACCTTCTGATTTGTTTAACCTGTTATACATGCTAACCACTTTTTCGAATGCAACCTTTTGTTCATCTAAAAGAATAAATTCCTCATTTCCTTCTATTAGTGACCCCACAGTATCTACGAGCTTTTTAGAAGGACGAATCCTCCCATGCTCTATAGCTTCTGCAATCCCAGCACCATTACCTTCCGCAACCGTTTCTCTAATTCTTTTAGCTAATTCCCTATCACTAAACTGAAAAAACAGTGGAGACTCTTTTAAATACATCGTGTATCTTGGATCAAGTAATGGTTCGTAAGTTGGATTCTGAATATAATTATGCAAATATGCACATGAAGAAAGCTGAATTGAAGTATCAGTGTACAGTGATTCATTAAAATTAAGCAGAAACCGCTTATACGAAGTAGCTTGATATGATGGATGGACCGTTTCACGTTCCCTTCCTCCAAGAAAAGTTGTTACGATTCCATTTCCCTCAGCTACTTTAGCCTTCTGCCACTGCTTTAATTCAATTATCATTGCATTTTTCTTTCCTTTTTTATCCTGACCAGTGATTATAAAATCAATTCGCTTTTGAGTAGATGGGAGCTTGTACTCTAGTAAGACATGAGTATCCTCTTTTAGTTCTGCATCCCTAATAACTCTTGCCATCTGTGGAAGAGAATTCTCCCATGAACGAAGCTCGCTATCGGAGACCACCTTGTTCATTCGCTTATATAAGTTCTTTTTTAGTACGTATCCAATTTTGTTCTCATAGATATGGTTGATAAAGTTGTTAGACGTTTCGTTATAGATAATCACTACAATAATGCCTCACTTTTAATGAACTCTATATTTTTAAAAACATTTAAATGTAAAATAGTGTAATCTACATATCATTTTAGCATTTAATACCTTTTAAAGTGTAGTTTCTTGAATAAGGTCTTGTTTAATACCGATCTAATCTAAAGAAATAAGACCAGCCCCAAGTGCAGCAAAGCATGACACACTTGGGGGACAGTCACCAGAATTCAACATTAGTGAGTGCTATTAAATTAACTCATTTTCTCCTAAAAATAATGGTAATCGGTTGAACTACATTAAGAAAACACTCTCATCCTTAACTCAACTTCTATATCCCAAAACCTCCTGGATGGGAGGATTGCCAATCAGGATCCTGCGATTTATGAGGAATTTTAATTAGATTTCCTAGCACATTTTGCAGGCTACCAATACTTTGATTGATTTCACGTGTCCCTGATGGAGGGTGTGCCTTAATTAGCGTAAAGTAAAGGTCAAAGTCATCGTGAAAGCTTTCCATTTGGATAGTTGCCTTGTTCCTAAACTTAATGGTGGAAAATCTTATATATATTAATGGAACATCACAGTTATTCATTTGACGATACATAATGGTTGCAGTTATACTATATATAATTCAATAAGGTTATCAAGAGTGAACTAGAGTCCTGGCTCAATGACTTCACAGCAACCTGCCAATTGGTAAGGTGCTCCAACCAGCAAAGCACTGCTTTGAATGATGACGATCGGCTTAGGGCTCTTTGTTGTGTTCATATGCAATGAAGAGCCTTTTTCATTGTTTTCTTCTTGTACCTTATTGATTTTAAAGTTTAGGAGGAAGAAAGATGAATACTTCAGGATTTTTAAGAGGAATGATGTCAAAAAATATGGAGGAAGAGAAATTTTTGATTCATGTTGCGACTTGCATTGAACAAGAGCTGCAGGAATGGGATCCAGATGGTAAAGTGATTGTCGTGAGGCTCGAGAACTATGTATTGTTTGTTTTAGGTAAACTAGACTCTTACCAACTTACAATCACTGAAACAGAGTTAACAACCCTTCAACAAAGAGGTCCGTATGCCCTAGATAGAAAAATTTGGAGGGATTTAGAGCAACAAGGTCTTCAGATCATACGAGGTTCTGGAAATTATTTAGGATATGTATTTATGGAAAGGTAAGATATTTAGGGAATTTATGGCCTGACCTCATGCACATTAATGCTTTAATGCACTAGAGGGCAGGCTCTCATCATTGTACATAGTGTCACTGGTCTCATATGTAGCTATTTGTATATCAAATTGTTATGTTTCTCCTCTCTCTCTGGTTCAACCGGTAATTAAACTAAAAATACGTTCATACGCATCATATATTTTATTTGCCTCTTCTGGTTGTTTGAACTCATCTTGATATTGACCGACAAACAAATCTAATTCACGAAAATCAATCAAAATATTTACCAAAACTTTTGGAATTTCCTCCCACGAATAAACCTCATCGATAATTTCATATAATTCCTGATAGATTCTTTCAAATTGTTGTTCATCCAGTCCCTTGCCATTTTGAAGTTTTTTAAAAAAATTTCCGTTTTCGTTGATTTTCTCAATTACCTTGGCAATCACTCTGGCTTTTTCGGGTTCTATTTCCCCCTTATCTTTCGTACATCTTTGAATCAGCTTTTTGGTATTTTCGGCTGCTTTCTTAATGCGGACTGATTCTTCATCACCATATATGAATGAAAAGTTGTACAGTTCATCGTATAGTCCAACTAAAGTATGGACGACTTCTCCCGGTATACTTGCACGACTCTCCCATTCATCTGCACAGACAGTGAGTGCCTTCACTAACTTTTCATATTCTTTTTCTTGGAAACCATTTCCCATTCGCAGCTCTACGAGTAAATTTATTTCTGCCTGTTCAAAGACGTCGATGATCTCTTTGTCTTTCACAATCTCACTCTCCTCTGAAAAGGTCTTGGAAAAACGAGGGACTGTTACCGCGTTTCATGGTGAACGTTGGGTCGATTTACTTTTTAACAATCGGTATAAAAATATCAAAGTGCGGATCACTAGGGTCGCGATCCAATGGATAATGTTCATGTTTTATTGGCATATATGGATCATAGTAAACTACACCTGTTTCCCTATATGCAGAATAATCACTATCAAATAGCCATTCATGTAGATCCGTATAGGTCTTTTGTATATCCTCTCCTTTGTGATGTGTTGTTTTCACATAAGTCAATTGAGGAACCTTTATTTCAATCATCCCATCAGGAATTTCCTGACTATCACTTACTTCATATACTGCATAATGCGCGAAACCATTTTCAATTACATGATAAGATAGACCTAATTGAACATGAGGGTTCAGCTTGTCATCTAACTCAATGGCACGTTCTTCCATTTGCCCAATCACGTTTTTTAAATTCGGTACAATCTCAGAGAATGTCCCTTCCCACTTTAATCCCACTGCCCGATAGCCAGGTAATGTGATAATTTCATAGCTCACTTTATTTCCTCCTTCTCAATAAAAGTGTCGTAGATTCCTAGTTTACAGGTTTTATTAACTTTGGTAGCGCTTCTAATATTCATTTTATCATCTTCCATAACCCAATACACATTGTAAAACGAGGGGGCAGTTCCGGCGTTTCAATGCGAAACGTTGAAACCGTCCCTCTGTTCCTCTTTTTATACCTATTAAAAAGGACCTAACCCCCAACGCATAAAGCATTACTGCGTTGATGATCAGGCCCCAGAATACATATTTTCTGTTTTATTCTGAGCACATATTTATAGATAAGCTACTATCTGGTATAGGAATTGCTCCCTCCCAATTTGGATCACCTACTGAATTTATTCGAAGTGTTGTTCCAACAATAATTGTTTCTATAGAAAAGAACATTAAGTCGGGTTCATCTGGGGTGTTGTTTTCTAGGAAAACAAGAAAAAATGTAGCATACCTAGGTGATCCAATGGTTGGGGTGTATAATCCAAATGCACTTATTTGTTGATAGGTTGTACTTGGTATCCTATCGCTAACAACGAAGTTTTCTATACATTGGACTACCTCTATAGAAAGAGGAATAAAGGAGAAGCTTGCTATGCCATCCGAAGAATCAGAGTCTGTAAAAATGAGTGAAAAATTATTACCCACATTCGTACAACTTGGGCAAAGATTACCTGCAAACGTTAATCTCCCTACTTGATTTTGAATCTGAGGCACATCATCACCGAAAGTTCTAAATTCAAGTGTGATTTCCTGATTAATTGTAAATATGGAAGAACACTGACATGGAGTATCAGAATTAATTAATGGAGGAATACCTGGTGGACCGGGTTCGCCTTGTGGTCCAGTAGCACCTCGATCGCCTGTTGGACCTGTTGGACCCTGAATCCCTTGGGGGCCTTGTGGACCCGTTGGTCCTCTTTCACCAGGGGGACCTTTCCGTCCGGGTTTTGATGACATTATCATGCAATCACAACAACTACATAAGTTATTGCAATTACAGTTACAGTTACAACTGCATTTCTTTCCCATTATCATACATCCATCCTTTCTTCTTTATTACTAACTTATGAAAAGGAAGAAAAAGGGGATTGTACTGATGTGAGCATTTCGTCCAAATTGAGAAAAACGCCTAATTTTTTTTAAAAGCGTCAAAGTTCCGTGTTCCGTCACAGTGGCCACCCGAAGATTGTCGAATTTTTAATATTTTTATACCTAAAAAAAAAGGACCAGACCCCCGAACGGTAAATGACTACCGCACTGGGGACTGGCACCTATATTTTTAATAAAAGACTTTATCAACGTTATATTTGGATCGGAGTTTATTTATGATGTAAGTTTCATAAATTTCTCGTTCCATTGGGTCTTCTACAATGCAAATATCAATTTTATGCACTTCGTCTCTGTGCATTTTAATCGGAGAAACCGTATCTTCAAAATGTTTTTTTATTCTTTGACGCAGTTTCGCGCTTTTCCAACAAAAAGAAGCTCATCATTTTTATTAAAGAATAAGAAAATGCCACCTTTATCTCTTGGTATTAGATGGAAATCAATAAATCCGTAAATATCCTTGATTACTGGTTCATTTTCTTTCGGAATTTGTTTCCGTTCTGTAATCGTAAGATCTGGAGTAGGTATGGTAATTTTTATCACGTTCAATCACGTCCCTTTTCTGTATAGAGGTAAATGGTATCATATATAGGATGGAAATGCGATTTAACAGTTAACTTACGTCCATGCTTCTTTCTTCCGTTCTCTCTACCAATTTAAATAAGAATCGATAAATTAGCCGATATGCTTCCTCTAATGACATCTCCTCTTTGAACCCATTCACGTAATTCAAAGCGAAATTCAAGTCCCATAAGCCATCATTTTGATTAAACATCAATTCAAATTTTGCTTCATCTCCAAGTAAATCTTTTCTTAGGTTTTCTTTAAGAGTGGCCTCAAACTTTTTCTGCAGCTTCAATCCTACCATGACGTCGTATGTTCCAAATACATCATTCACTTCAAACGCAATTGCATCAACTCCGATTAGTTCCAACCAACTTGATTCAAAGTATAGAAATTCATTCTTGTGTTTTTGAAGGTAGTCAATCGGGTGTTCTAAAAATGAGAATGATTCTTTAGAGAGTGTTTCTTCTGTTTCTTTATCACATCTTTCTATGTATGCTTCAAGGAAACGTGTAGTCGGATCTTTTTCTAATAATGTAACGTCATCTGAGATCAATTTATATTTTTCAATGTACTCTTTTTCCTCTTGATATAATGCGATTTGTTGCTCTTTACTCACCAACTCTGATGAAATGTATTGTTTCAATTGTTTATGTAACATGGGTGTAGCCTCCTGAATTTGGTGCCTTCCCCCGGTAGACTAAAGCGTCATTCCAGAGGTAAGGAAGTCCATTATGTATTATTTACTCTTTAGCGAGAACGTCTTCTACCTTTTGGTGAAGTGCTTGAATTTCTTTTTGTTTGACTATCATTCGGTTTTCTCTTTGAAGACCCATTGCTACTGTCTTTTCGATTACCTTCAGGGCGCTTTGTTTTTTTAATTTGCTCGTTTCTTTCTTTCTGATAGTCCTCCTTATCAGGGATACTTACTCCTTTAATCACTTGAATTTCGAATTTTTGATGAATCCCTTTTTCAATCATTCGGAGGAACTCCAGATCCTTAGGTGCCACTAACGTAATGGCAACCCCATCGCCACCTGCACGGCCAGTTCGTCCAATCCGGTGAACATAGCTTTCAACATCTTGTGGAATATCATAGTTATAGACATGTGTTATCCCTTCTACATCAAGTCCCCGTGCAGCAACGTCTGTTGCAACTAAAAACTGCGTTTTCGCTTCACGAAATCGTTTCATCGCTTTTTCACGTTTGGACTGTGGTAAATCACCATGCAGTTCATCTGATTCATACCCGTTGGCAACCAATGCATCATGAAGCTTTTTAGCTCGTATTTTCGTTCGACAGAAGATAATCGCTAAAAAGGGGCGATGCTCTTCTATTAAATGCAATAAAGTGGCTTGTTTTCTCCGGTCCGTCGTTTCAATCACAACTTGTTTAATTTCTTCAACCGTGACTTTTTTTGCTTTCACTTCTATGAACTCTGGCTCTACCATATATTTTTTGGCAAGAGATTGAATTTCTTTCGGCATTGTTGCAGAGAACAGCATAGTTTGTCTAGAAGGGAATGTTTCTTGAATGATGTCATCTACCTCTGGAAGAAATCCCATAAGTAACATTTGGTCAGCTTCATCAATCACAAGCATCTGAATCGTTGAAAGATCAATTGTTCCACGGCGAATATGATCTAATAACCGACCAGGCGTTGCAACGACAATATGTTGAGCTCCTTTTAACTTTTTTAATTGATGCTCAACATCCTGACCACCATATACAGCTAACACATTGACACCTTCTAGGTTCTCCTTCATTTTCTTAATCTCTTTTGTAATTTGCTGAGCCAATTCTCTTGTTGGCGTTAAAATTAGGGCTTGAACATTCGAATTATGTACATCAATCTTTTCAAGAATGGGAAGAACAAAAGCCAACGTCTTTCCTGTTCCAGTTTGTGCTTTTGCAATCACATCCTTCCCCTCAAGTACGGATGGTATCGTCCGTTCTTGTATGGGAGTTGGTTCCACGATACCTAATGACTTTAATGTATGGTTAATCTCTTTTCGAATACCGAGTTGTAAAAAATCTCGCAAGGCCAATCACTTCTCTTTTCGTATATTAATGTCCGTTTGTTTGTTCAAAGGCTTATCTACTATAGCATATTGGTTAGTATTTACAGAGTGAATTGGAATATTTATTATTGTCACAGTGACGCCTCGAATTTTGTCGATGGCTCAGAGGGACAGGTACCTTGACCCACCATAAATAGCACTAAACTTTTCAAATATTGCCTGCTCTAGCTCAATGCTTTTCTTTTCCCTACTTATGCATAATCTTTTTCGCTGTACTTATAAAGTTTGTTGTATTTCCTCATAATAAAGGGAACTTCCAATTATTAAAGTTCCCCTTGCTTCTATTCTATACCTTTTATGTGTGCGATTTTACAAATCTACTTTCATGTCACGCAATGCACCTTGTTTAACGTATTTTATTAGTTTTGCAGACTCATCTCGAACACGTTTTCTTCCTAATTCGGTTAAAAACCAGTTATCCTTACTGGTGAAAGTATCATCAGCAGGACATAACGTGTAGGTGATCCAACTAGGCATATATGTTTGTAATGTCAGATGTAATCGTTTCATATGGTAAGATGTCGTTACTACCAAAATTCGTTTTATCCTATATAGGTGAAATTCTCTGTTTAATACGAATAGAGAGGCTAATACATTTTCTAGTGTGTGCAATGACTGATCCTCTATAAGTATATCTTTTTCGGAAACACCTAACACTATGGCTTCTTTTTTCATCGAAACTGCTTCTGAGTAATCACTTCCCTTCCACTTCACACCACCTGAAAACAATAATTTACTGGCTCTGCCTTGCTTATATAATTCTACTGCTTTTGGTACACGATATTTAACGGCTTTACTGCTACCTGCCACCAATATACAATCTCCGTTCGCGAAATCATCTTCAATATCCGAAAATAAAAGCTTGGTCAGTTGGGCATCTGAGAGTTTTTCAACTTCTAACTCAGACAGATACATTTAAATGTTTCCCCCCTTTACATATTTATGCTATCTAAAATATACCACATTTTGGAAGTTTGGCAGTATGTACAGATGTATCAAAAAAAGCAATCCCATTAAATAGACTATTTCAATTTTTAAGTATCACATAAAAAGGGCCTGACCCCCAACACGGTAAAGCAATACCGCGCTGGGGGTCAGGCACCAGAATTAGGTAGAGGAATAGCGGAACAGTCCCCGTGTTTTACTAACTAGCCTTTGTATACGTTTTTTGATGGGCCGCTTTATTCCCATGCAGAGAAAAATATAAAAAGATACACAAAAACATGACAATGGCTAATGTTAAATACAATCCACGAAAGCCTAACATTGGAATAATGGCACCTAATAAGAATGGGCCAATGCCAACCCCAAAATCACAAAAAATCAGAAAAGTAGATGTTGCGAGTCCAACTCGGTGCTTGGGCGATTCTTTAATGGCAATGGCTTGAAAGCAAGATTGCATCGTTCCAAATCCAAGTGCAATAAACACACTTGATACGAGAAAGGTGAAGCCATTGTTCGATTGACTAAGAATCAATAAACCCAGAGCGTATGAAATGATGGATGGATATACAACTAAGTTATCTCCTTTTTTATCTAGTAATTTACCAGTGAGTGGCCTTGAGATCAAAAGAACGATTGAATAGACTAGAAAGAAGAAACTTGCTGCTTCTAGTAAGTTGATTTCAGTTGCATAAGGAGTCATAAAAGTCAAGATTCCTGAATAAACAAATCCCATAATTGCAATCATTAATGACATTGGGACGGCCTTTTTTTCAAAGAAATTTGAAAGTTTAAACCCCTTCAAGGAATTACGCTGTTCCTCGGTCATCACTGACCGTGGGATCCTTAAAAATAATGGGATGACTAAGCTAACAATTGACATAAGGGTACATACGATAAAAATCATAGTAAAGCCTGCGTGTTGGTTAATAAATAGGCCAAGGAATGGGCCAATTGATGTGGCTAATGTATGGTTCAAGAAAAAGTAACCAATTCCTTCCCCACGGCGTTCCTTTGGGATAATATCGATTACGATAGTGGCTAAAGCTGTTGTAGATATTCCGAATGCCACTCCATGAATGAAGCGAACCAACAGTAATAGATACATATTGGTGATGTTAAAATAGAGCAGAGTTGGTACAAAAAACAAAAGAACCCCTACTAATAGTACTTTTTTTCGACCAATTGTATCGAGATACCTCCCCGTAAAAACCCGAGAAAGGACAGCTCCAATGACAAAGATACTAGCAGCAAGACCAGCCATACTTTCTGAAGCATTAAATTGTTGAATGGCATAAACAGCCATGGTTGTTACTAATAAGAAATAGACTAATGCAATGAAAAAGGACGTGAAAAACATAATGATAAAGTCTTTCGTCCATAGTTTTGATTGTTTCAACCTTCCTGCCTCCGAATCTGCGATATGTTCATGATAGATGCAATAATGGTATCAGACTTCTTTCTCCTTTTTTAATTACTCATATTGACATAATTGACTACTATCTGCCTCTAATAAACCTTTTAAAATAAGTATATATGAAAAACTAAATTAGGAATAGTTTTAAAGTTCTGTCACAGTGACGCCCCGAAGATTTTCGAATTTATTTAAAATGGGCCTGACCCACTGGCCTTGCACACCTTTAAAGTAATTCCATATTTTCAAAAGAAAGTATTTATACACAAGAAAAAAACTCCTATTGTAGAAGTTGTTGACCTTGTTTTGTTCCCTAAACAAACAAGTCTTCTACAAAGGAGTTTTTACTTTGAGTAATAAAAGTATAGGCCGTGAATCCTCCGTACGGTGGAATCTACTAAAATACCCCAAAACCACCAACTGTAACAGAAGCTATTACAAGAAGGAATTGTAATGGCTTTTTCTGGTTTGTCTTGAAAACTGAGGGCAGCCCCTGTTGTCGTAACAAATAGTGTACTGACGAAAGACCATTTTTTAAAAACCAGGATACTCTTTCACCAGAACCCAAGAATCTGTCTTTTCAAGTTCACCTGCAAGCTGAAACAGAAGGTCTTCACGGCCACGCCTTGCCATAACTTGAACACCACATGGGAGACCATCCTTTGTAAGATGCATAGGTAGAGTCATTGCGGGTTGGCCGGTTAAGTTTGCAAGCTGGGTAAATGGTGTTCTCTCGAGGCTTTTGTTTGCCAATTGTTCAACAAAGCCTGACTTTTTCAAGATTCTTCCTAACCTTAGACCTCCTACAATTTTGATCAGTCCTTTTTCAAAAGGTGTTTGATCGAGTTCACCTATCCTTGATGGAGGGTAGGCAGTAGTTGGTGTTAGGTAAAGGTCATAGTCATCGTGGAAGCTATCCATTTGGAGAGCCGCCTGGTCCCAAAACTTCAGGCTTGCTAAAAACTCTTCTGTAGACACAGCTTTTCCAAGTAAATTCAGCATCCAAGTTGCTGGCTCTACATCGTTAAATGTGACCTTCCGTCCAATCACATCTTCAAGTGCAGTCAAGGTTGTAGCCACTTCTGCAAAATACAACATGAAATAGCTATTCGCTAATCTTTTACCGTCTACTGGCGCTGCTTTTTCAACAACGGTATGTCCCATCTCTTCTAGTAGCTTTATCGTTTTATGTACGGCCTCCTTACACTCCTGATCAACAGTGGTGCCTAAGGGAGACTCTGTTGCAAATGCTATTTTTAGCGGAGTTGTTATAGGCGTCATCGATGCCTCTAAATAAGACCCATTAAAAGGCGGCGCCATAAACGCATTGGCCCGGTCCATTTGATACTGGTCTAGCATGGCTGCACTATCCCTAACAGAGCGACTTAAAATATGATCGACTGATGCGCCCTGCCATACCCGACCTCTATCAGGACCAACTGGTGTGCGACCACGAGTAGGTTTTAAACCAAATAATCCACAAAAGGCACCAGGAATCCGAATCGAACCGCCGCCATCATTTGCACCTGCAATTGGAACCATTCCCGATGCGACTGCTGCTGCTGATCCTCCACTTGAACCACCTGGTGTATAATCCGTATTCCACGGATTCCTTGAAGGTCCATAATATGCAGGCTCCGTTATTCCCATTAACGCAAACTCTGGAACATTCGTCTGTCCTAAAATCGTGACACCCGTATTCCGAATTTGACGAACAAACTCACTATCATGATCGGCAAGAATTTCTTTCAGGAGTTTCGAACCACTTCCTAGTGGACGACCATTTACTTCCTGATTAATACTTTTCGTTAAGAAAGGAACACCCGCAAAAATTCCTGTTGATTCGGCGTGAGGAACTTCCTTTAGATCATCGTAAAATGTATCAATAACGGCATTAAGCACACCATTTTTCTTTTCAATTTCACGAATCGCCGCCTCCCGTACTTCTTCTACCTTCACTTCTTTCTTTTGAATTAACTCGGCTAACCCCAACCCGTCATATTGCTTGTAATCAAACACCAACCATCGCCCCCTTTTGTTTTGCAAACGTTTTATATTCTTCTCACAGAAGTCCCAAAATTTAGTTCCAACACAACCAAGTTCCCACTATTTACCTATTATTCTATCATTTTAATAACTACTTTTTTACGAAATCTTTTATGTATGTAAAAAAGAGCCAAAATACGCAAGTGGTGGTTAACAACCTGCATCATTTCGGCTCTTTTCTTATGGTTGAGCTGAAGGACATAGCTAATTGTTATGGTAGGTATATGTATTATTTGTAGACAACTTATCTTAATGTCTAATCAATTCAAAGATACTTGTCATATGTTAGTGAGGAAGGTTACTGGAGATGAGAAACTAACAGGAGGTGATTAAATATGCCATTTTATCCTCCAAACTCAGGAAGGAGACCATTCCCTCCAGGAAGATTTGGACCTCCAAATGGAATTAGAAGGCAGCCTCGTTCTTTTTTTACAACTCAAAATCAACAGGCACCAGCTTCTAGACTTCAAGGATTACAAACGGTTATGGGACACGTAGGAAAGGTTACAACCGGAATTAATATGCTAAGACAAATGGGAGGGCTTTTAAAGTTTTTTTAATAATTTAGTTATCTAGGAAGCTGTTATACTGAGAAATCCTTTACTAACAGCTTCTTCTCCTAAAACGCGGGAACGGTTCCGGCGTTTTTAGGAGAAGGGATCGAATGAAACAATAATAGTGGACACCTCCCTCTATTACAAACCTCCAAAATAGAGTAATTTTCAAGATTGTGATATTATTGCGATATTAATGGAGGGGAGTGTTGTTTTATGGAAATTAGAATTCCTGAGGTTACGTTAAATGATGGCTTACATATTCCTGTGATTGGTTTTGGTACATACCCGCTTAAAGGAAATGATGGAGTAAATGCCATCGTCAGTGCGATTCATAATGGCTATCGTCTGATTGACTCAGCTTATAATTACGAAAACGAAGGAGCGGTAGGAGAAGCAATTCGCCGTAGTTCTGTACCGAGACAAGAATTACTCATTACTTCCAAACTCCCTGGTCGCTATCACAATTACGACAAAGCAAAGGCAACTATTCAAGAATCTCTTTATCGAGCGAATCTTGATTATTATGATCTATACCTCATTCATTGGCCAAACCCTAGCAAAGATACATATGTAGAAGCTTGGCAAGCTTTGATTGATGCTAAAAAATGGGGACTTATTCGTTCAATCGGGGTTTGTAATTTCTTACCTGAACACTTAGATCGTTTGGAAAAAGAGACCGGTGTCAAACCAAGCATTAACCAAATTGAGTTACATCCGTTCTTTAACCAAGCTGAACAAAGAAAATATCATGAAGAAAAAAATATTGCGACAGAATCTTGGAGCCCATTCACTCGTGGAATTAAAGACCTAGAGAACGATACACTTCGAACGATCGCTGCACATCATAAGAAGACGATTCCACAAATCGTTTTACGTTGGCATTATCAGCTTGGAGCGATTTCCATTCCTAAATCAGCATCACCAGTTCGCCAGGTAGAAAACCTTTCTATTTTTGACTTCTCACTAGACGATGCAGAAATGGCTATGATTTCAGCATTAAGCCAGCCAGATGGAAGGATTGCCAATCAGGATCCTGCAGTTTATGAGGAATTTTAATTCGATTACCTAGCACATGTTGCAGGCTACTAAAAGTTTGATCGATTTCACCTAACTTTGACGGAGGGTGTGCCATAGTTGGAGTTAAGTAAAGGTCATTGGCGTCGAGATAGCTTTCCATTTGAAAAGCTGCCTTGTTCCAAAACTTTGGCTGTTATAGCTTTTCCAAGTAAATTTAGGAGTCAGGCTTCCGTTGATAGTTACCTGGCTATTAACGGAAGCCTGACCCTCATTACATACCGTGATGTTACTTTTTATTAGACAAACTGGTGCTTTGACACAATACTCCGAATTAAGATTTACGAAGTTCTTCAATTTCGCGGAGTGATAATCCTGTTATATCCACAACTGCTTCAGGATCCAAACCTTTTATTAAGAGTTTCTTTGCAATTGCAATCTTTTCTTCCTTTTTTCCTTCTTGCTTCCCTACTTGTCTTCCTTTTTCAATTCCTTTTTCGATCCCTTTTTCAAATCCTCGATCCTCAAATTTTTTATAAAGTTCTTCGAATGGCTTTGCCATTTCCAGCACCTCCAATATTCTTTTCTTTTCTAGATCTTCAATTCTGTTATAATTGACCGCAACCATTGCTCCAATCAAATAAAATGCTATGTCTTCATCATGATATTTCTGTAGAGTATGTGTAAGTTCATATGCTCTTATTGAGCTTGTGGACGTTCTCGTTTTCATCATTGGTAATAGAATTATTTGTAATTTTTCAATGTTTGAAAATGCTTCATTTTTAATTACACTTTCCTTTATTTTACTAAAAATTTCATCTCCATCAAAGTCGTGCTCAAGAAATAGACATTCATGTTTTTGAATGACACTTCCAATATTCCTTCATATTAACCTCCATAAAAACCAAAAAAGGTGATAGTCGCCTCCCCATTGGGTTACGGCAGAGACTATCACCTTTATATCACTCTATTTAACTACTTCATGTTGAGAAGTTTCATTTGATAACGGTAGCTTTTTCGAACTGGTCATATACGTATAAACGACCGCAGCTGCAATGGCACCAATGACTGGACCAATGACATAAACAGGGAATTGGATCCAGCTGATATTGCCACCTAACAGACTATCTACAAGATAAGGTCCGAAGGTTCGTGCAGGATTAAAGGAGGCTCCCGTAGCACCGGCAGTCATCATGATAATCCCTCCAACTGTTAAACCTATAACCAGTCCTCCCCAATCCTTTGGAGCCTTGGAGTCTACGGCAACTCCCATAATGACGAACATCAGAATAAACGCTGCAATGGCTTCGATAACAATTCCCTGAAAATACCCAGTAGTTGGTGCAAGTACAGTAGCCCCTAAATTACCTAACAGTACTCCGTCCATGCCTAAAACCGTTACAATGCCAAACGCCCCAATGGTACCACCCACACATTGTGCAAGGAGATATGGTCCTACTTCTTTCCATGGAAAATGACCAGTCGAGGCTAATGCGATTGTAACAGCTGGGTTAATGTGGCAACCCGTTAATCTACCAATGGAATAAATCATTGCCATCACAACAATGGCAAAGGCAAAACTAATAACTCCAATATCTGCTAATGTTGTAGACTCGTTGTTATTCGCTGTAATAATTCCATTAAATGCAGCTGTTCCAGGACCAATAAGTACTAATAAAGCCGTTCCGATCCCTTCAGCAAAACACCGTTTGAACAGGCTGGGTGTCTCCATCAGCAGCCACCATTACTTCACAAGTCCATGAGGGTCAATTACATATTTTCTTGAAGCACCTTTATCAAATTCCGCATATCCCTGTGGCGCTTCTTCTAAAGAAATAACGGTTGCATTAACCGCTTTTGCAATCTGTGCTCTTCCACTTAAAATCGCTTGCATTAAGTCACGGTGGTATCTCATGACTGGTGTTTGTCCGGTTACGAACGTATGCGCTTTTGCCCATCCTAATCCTAGACGAACTCTCAATGTACCAATTTTCGCATCTTCATCAACTCCACCTGGATCTCCGGTTACATAAAGACCTGGAATACCAAGGCGTCCCCCAGCACGTGTGACTTGCATTATTGAATTTAATACAGTTGCTGGTGCTTCTACCGCATTCGCACCATGAGCAGATGCTTCAAATCCTACGCAATCGACCGCACAGTCAACTTCAGAAACACCTAAAATTTGGTCAATTTGTTCTCCCAAATCAGGATGTTTACGTAGATTTACGGTTTCACAGCCAAAGCTTCTTGCTTGGGCAAGTCTTTCTTCATTTAAGTCTCCAACAATCACGACAGAAGCCCCTAAAAGTTGTGCCGAATGTGCAGCTGCTAGCCCAACAGGACCTGCTCCAGCAATATAAACTGTAGAGCCTGGTTTAACTCCTGCGCTCACTGCCCCATGATAACCTGTTGGAAAAATGTCAGAGAGCATCGTTAAATCTTTAATTTTTTCCATCGCTTGATCTTTATCAGGAAATTTCAATAATTGGAAGTCAGCATAAGGTACCATCACATATTCAGACTGACCTCCTACCCATCCACCCATGTCTACATACCCATAGGCTGAACCAGGACGATCAGGATTTACATTTTCACAAATATGTGTGTTTTGCTCTTTACAGCTCCGGCATCGTCCACACGCAATATTAAATGGGACCGACACTAGGTCACCTTTTTTAATAAATTCCACATCACCGCCAACTTCAATGACTTCTCCCGTTATTTCATGCCCTAGCACTAGTCCTTCAGGAGCTGTTGTTCTCCCTCTTACCATATGCTGGTCACTTCCACAAATATTGGTTGTAACTACCTTCAAAATAACCCCGTGTTCACATTTGCGTCCTACGTTTAGAGGATTTACTCCAGGTCCATCTCTTAACACTAAATCTGGATAACCAATATCCATTACCTCTACTCTACCAGGTCCCATATACGCTACCGCTCTGTTTCCTACCATCTTTTTCCCCTCCATTAAAAGAATATGAGTCAGACAACTTATATACTTGCAAGTATCGTGCCAATCATAATTCCTTTTAAAATGGAACTTTTTAAGTATTGCTAATAAAAATGCTGCTCAGAACTTGAACAGCTTGTGTCCTATTTTAGTACACACCGGACAAAATATTCATCACTTTCAAAATAATGGAATAATAGTATAATAGATGTAAAATATGATTTTCGCACATAAATGGGCAAGGAAAGTATTTAAGGGGGATAGGTATATTCATGTCATCCGTCGATCTTTTCAATCAAAGGAACATTATTGATCTTTCTTGGAAACGATGTCAAAGGTTTGGACTTTCACCCACCGGTCCAATTAAGGATATCAAATTTACGGGCAAGAAATTACAAGAGGTTCTAACAGAGAATGAGAATTTGATCAACCATACGACTGCCATTTTAGAAAAGCTTTATCCTACCATTCATTCAAGTGGAATTGTGACAGTAATCGCTGACGGTAACGGGACAATCATTCATAAAATAGGGAATCTCGATATCGATGAATCCATTGACTATTTTTCGATTGGCTCAAATTGGTCAGAGGAAGTAAAAGGGACAAATGCCATTGGACTTGCCATTTATGAGAAAAAAAACATCATCACCCACGCAGAACACCATTTCCATGTGAAGAATCACTTTCTCACCTGTGCGGCAAGCCCCATCTTTTCTCCAAGTGGCCAATTTATCGGAGCAGTTAATATAAGTGCGAGGAAAGAGTTATTTCATCCTTCGATGGTTTCTTTAGCGAGTATGATTGTCGAAGCTGTGCAAAACCGATTGCTCATGGACCATGTCAACCGAGAAAAGCTACTGGCCTTAAAAGAATTGGAAATTACAGCGAATGTATGCTCAACTCCACATCTTACACTCAATCATGAAAGAAGAATTATTCGCGCAAACAAACCCGCCCAGCAACTATTAGGCGATGATTGTATTGGACAGGAGTTTCATATGAAAGCTGGCTCTTCGGTCAATATCGTAGACGATTATTCAAATAAAGTTTTTCGGTCTGTTGTTTCCTTTCATAGAAATAGCACTAAATCCTCCCAGGACAAAAAGCTTTATACCATCTCTGATATTATTGGTTCCTGTGCAAAAATAGAAAAAGTAAGGAAAATTGTTAAAAAAGCTGCCTTATCTGAGTACCCGATCATCATTTATGGAGAAAGCGGAACGGGCAAGGAATTAATCGCACAATCTTTACATACATCAGGAACACGGAAAATGAAACCATTTGTTGCAGTTAATTGCAGTGCCATCCCTGATAGTTTGATTGAGAGTGAATTATTTGGTTACGAACGGGGTGCTTTTACAGGTGCAAGGCGGGAAGGAGCTCCTGGCAAATTTGAACTTGCTGACGGCGGGACGATCTTCTTAGATGAAATTGGCGACATGTCCTTGAAGGCACAAGCCGCCTTACTTCGCGTATTACAAGAAAAAACGGTAACCCGAATTGGCGGAGATTCCGTTAAAGTCATTGATACGAGAGTTATCGCTGCAACCAATAAAAATTTGCGCGAGGAAGTACAAGCAGGAAGATTTAGAGAGGATTTATACTATCGGTTGAGAGGGATTTTTATTACACTGCCTCCTCTACGAAATCGAACTGACATTATCGAGCTAGCCGAACATTTAATAACCAAGCTAGATACGCCCTCTATTACTTTATCGGAGGATGCGAAGCAAAAACTCATCTCCTATCACTGGCCAGGTAATGTACGGGAGCTAAAAAGTGTTCTTATGCAGGCCTCGTTTTTTGCAGAAGATAACATAATTCACGGTGAGGATTTACATTTTGAAGATGAATTTGAGCGTCACCCTACTCGTGGAAGTTCAGAAGTAAACACTTCCCTTTCATTGACGAACACTGAAAAAATGGCGATCTTACATACTTTACATTCTGTAGACTGGAATATTACGAAAGCCGCTAACATCCTACAAATCAGTCGAAATACACTATATCTAAAAATAAAAAAATATAAATTGGAGAGGTAGGTAGGTTTCTAATAGATTTTCAGGATGCGGGTAGCTTGGAGATGATACAACACAAACAAAGTGGGGATGAAGGACTCCCCACTTTTTGATGTATACCCACTTTATTTTCTTCTATAGAACACTTCTCAAGCAACGATTACGATTCAATTTGTTTTCTTTCTTCCTTAGAGAGTATCTTCTTCTCTCAGTTCATACATGCGACTTACTGTAAATAAGTTAAAAAGTTCCTTCCCATATATGTTAGTAAGGTGCATCATTTCGATCGACTAGCCACCTTTATTGTAAACGCTTTCCGTTTTAATTATAGGTTTTATTTCACTAGCCTTTTAATCTAATTATCTGTAACCCTTATGGTCCTTACCTACATGGTTCAAGATACACTTTTATCCTTTTGGGTCGTCTGAATAGTCGTCTCATTCATTTCTCCCTTCACAGACTTATAAATAGAATAGGACATGAATATCATTAACAAAGTAAATGGAGCAGCAGCAACAATTGAGAAAGTTTTCACTGCATCTAGACCTCCATTTAAAAGAAACACGATTGCTGAGCCTGCAATGATTACGCCCCAAAGGACCTTTAATTTATTTGGAGGATTTAGATTACCTTTATCGCTTAGCATTCCTAACACAAATGTTGCAGAATCCGAAGATGTTATAAAGAAGATGATGATTAACGCCATCGTAATAACACTTAATAGAGTGGAAAGCGGTAAGTATTCAAAGAACTGAAATAAGGCGGAAGTGATATCAGCATTTACACTCTCTCCTAATGCAGTAATCCCTAAATCATGAATGAGATGAAGCGCTGAACCTCCTAAAACGGAAAACCAAACAAAGGAAACGAAAGACGGAACAATTAACACTCCCAGCACGTATTCTCGAATCGTACGTCCCTTTGAGATTCTTGCGATAAAAGCGCCTACAAACGGAGCCCAAGTTGTCCACCAAGCCCAATAAAACACCGGCCAATTCGTAATCCAACTTTGTTTATCTTCGCTAAATGGGGTCAATCTAAAACTCAAACTGATCATATCATTTAGATAACTAGCCGTTGTACTAACAAACAGACTTAAAATGGTTGTCATGGGTCCTATTAAAAGGAGCATAAGCATGAGTCCCACGGCAATAACCATATTAATGTTTGATAATATTTTAATTCCTCGGTTAATTCCTGTAATAGAAGAAATGACAAAAATGATGGTTGCAAAACTAATGATTGTAATCTGTAAGGTTAATGTATTGGGAATCCCCCATACAACATTAAAACCACCCGCAATTTGTAGAGAGCTTAAGCCCAGGGTACTTGCAACACCTAAAGTCGTAACAAAAATGGAATACGTATCAATTGTCTTCCCGATCGGACCATATATTCTATCTCCTAAAATAGGATAGAAAATTGAACTAACTAAGGCAGGCAGTTTTTTCCGGAATTGAAAGTAAGCCATGCCTAATCCCACGAGCCCGAATATTGCCCAAGGATGAATACCCCAGTGAAAGAACGTATTTTGCAAGGCGAATTCTGCAGATTCATCAGAACCTGGCTCAGTGAATGGGTTGTTCATGTAATGCATTACAGGTTCAGCAATACTCCAAAATACTAAGCCTACACCCATTCCCGTACTAAACAACATTGCTAACCATGTCTTTGTGCCATACGCAGGTTGATCTGTAGGGTCTCCAAGCTTTATTTTCCCGTACTTTGAAAACATTAAATACAAACACACAATTACAAATAGAGAACCAGTTGATAGATAAAACCACCCAAAATAAGTAATAATGAAGTTCAAAATACTTGTGGCGGTATTCATCAATCCATCTTTAAACATTGTACCTACCACGATAAATGCTAAACTTAACAGTAGCGCAACCATAAAAACCTTATTTTTAAACAAAACTCATCCTCCTTTTTTCTTTTAAAATGTGCAAAACATGATTTCTGCAGCTTTTGATCTTGAACGATTCATTTTTAAAGACTTCACACAGATTGTTCTTTTTTCATAATGTGCTATTTTGTTAAATAAAGTACCTGTTTGTACTTCCATACAAAACATCCGTTTTTTGAATTAATGAGTGGGTTTACTTTTGTTGACTTCAGAACGAGAGGCACTTTCAAAAAAGGAAAGGAACGGCTGCTTAGTCATTGAAACCGTTCCTTATTGTGTACTCAAATTATGGTAGGTCTAGTTGTGGATTTGGAGCTTCCTTCACTTTTTCCTGAACGTATTTTTTAAAGTTGGCAACACGCCAATCTATTGGTGTTAAAACCCCTCCGTCTTTATAGATCTTTGATTGATTACCCGCATGAGCCCATTCACACGCTTTCCAATCTTCTTCACACGTAATTGCCCAAATATCAATAGCATCTTGAATCGCTGGATTTTCTTCTTCCAACACTTCGGGTTCGAACAGCCAAAATCCTTTCACAATCGACTTATCCGTACTTATCGGGAACATAGCCGCAATAAATACATAATCTGAGGCTAAGCATATATACGAATGTGGGTAAAAATGAACATAATATAGAACTCTAGCATCCTCGTTATCTAGCCCTGGAAAGTTAGGGCGGTATGCCTTTCCATCTAAGTTTGCTCTCTGGAAGTCATCTCTTACTTTCATTCCCCCGACATGTTTTAAAACCTCACTACCTGGGATATTTTCATCAATATATTGCCTTGGTGAACCAGGTGGAGTACACGTGCTTAAGCCAGGGTGGATAGGACCGCAATGGTAACACTCTGATGCATTTTCCATAATTAACTTCCAATTTGCATCTACTTGATAGGTCTTTTGTGCCCCAATTTTTAAATTCTTCATGCCCCACTTTTCATATAATGACCATGATTCTGGCAACGCAAAACTAACTTTCAAAGAAGGCGCATTTTCGTCAAGGTTTATCCAAATTAGTCCATCCCATACTTCTGTTTTGGCCTTAACAAGTGGATATTCACTCTTGTCGAAACTGCAATCCCTAGCTGGAATATTCGGGGTCCCTACTAAATTTCCGGTTTGTCCGTCATAAACCCAACTGTGATATGGACAAACCACATACCCCTTTTTGAAATTTCCCGTTTGTTCCTCACATAATCTGGATCCTCGATGACGACAGACATTATAGTACGTTTGGATGGAACCATCTTTTGCACGCATGACAATTAAATTTTCCTTTGCAATATCAACCGTAAAATAATCACCAACATTCGGGATCTCACTCACATGTCCTGCACATAACCATGTCTTAAACCAGATATTTTCTAATTCTTTTTGAAAGTAAGCGTTATCAAAATACTCATAACTTTTAAATGTTGGCTCAAATTTTGCGTCGGCTGGCCATCCGCCTTCAATTGTTGTTTTAACTGTCATTTCAATACCTCCTTTTGATAAACAACTAGGTTTATAAATTTTCAGAAATGGTTTTCGCTTGGACAAAATTCATCAAGAAGTCTACTGTGCCTGTTTTAGAACCCGTTCCAGACATATAGTACCCTCCAAATGGCTGTACACCTACAATTGCCCCCGTGCATTTTCCGTTAATGAACAGATTTCCACACTCCATGTTTAATGATGCATATTCAATCCGATCGCGTTTCTTTGAATAGAATGAACCCGTTAGCCCGTATTCAGTATCGTTATAAACCTCAATGCCTTCTTTATAATCAGAAACCTTACTAATAGCTAATACCGGTCCAAAAATTTCTTCTTGCATAATTCGTGAATGTGGATGTGCATCTATAAAAACAGTTGGTTGAATAAAATAACCTATACTTTTATCTGAAGAACCCCCGATAGCAAGGGTAGCCTCCTGTTTACCAATTTCAATATATTCATTGATTTGATTAAAAGCATTCTCATCAATCACTGGTCCCAAATCTGGATTCTCAATAGCAGGGCCGACTGTTAGTTCTTTTACCCGATCAATAATCTTTTTAACCAGTTCATCGTAGATTGCCTCATGGATGATCGCTCTTGATCCTGCGGAACATTTTTGACCTTGAAAGCCAAAGGCCGACGTCACAATTCCATCAGCAGCTAAATCAATATCTGCTGTTTCATCCACAACTATGCCATCTTTTCCGCCCATTTCCGATATAACCCTTTTAATCCATCGCTGTTTTGGTATCCTGCGATGGGCCACTTCATCAATGTGCACCCCGGCCTCTTTGGAACCTGTAAAGGATATGAAATTTATATCTTTATGCCCTACCATGAAATCGCCTATTTCCCTCGAAGCTCCCGGCACGAAATTAATTACTCCTGCCGGGAGATCGATTTCCTTCATTACTTCCATGAATTTCGCAGCAATCATTGGAGTAACTCCAGCTGGCTTTACCAACACCGTATTCCCTGTTACAATTGCTGATGTAGTTAACCCTGTAAGAATAGCTAGCGGGAAATTCCATGGTGGAATAACTACCCCAACTCCGAGTGGGATGTACAGCATGCGATTTTCAACCTTTGGAATAGAAATAAGCTCCTTTTGATTCCCCAAATCAATTGCATGACGAGCATATATTTCTAAAAAGTCAATCGCTTCATTTACATCTCCCTCGGCTTCAACGATATTCTTACCGGACTCATATATAAGCCATGCCATGAACTCTGTCTTTCTGCGTCTAAACACATTTGCGGCTTTCAACAGGTATAATGCTCGTTCTCTAGATGAGGTTTTCCCCCAACTTTTAAACGCTTTACAAGCTCCTGTAATAGCCTCCTGAATGTGTTCTTGGTTTGCTTGACTCATATATCCTAGTATTTGATCGTGTTGACTCGGGTTGATAGAGGCGATTTTATCCTCGGTATGAATCTCTTCCCCATCGATAATCAAAGGATACTGTTTGGAGAACTCCTCCGTCACCCTTGTTAATTCCTGCATCAGTTCTTCTCTATTCTCTGGCAACTTCCAATTTATTTCTTTTTCATTCCTGAAAGGAGCTATTGTCATCTTCCTACCCTCCTATTACATGTGAATTTTAATCCTGTTGGATAGTCAGCCTTAGAACATGGCTGGGTTCGACCAAAGTTTTACCAAGGTTCCTATTTCCTTCTCTTTTGCGTTTTGATAAATTCGGTAACTATTCGCCGTATCCGTTGCGCAAATTCCTAATGTTACGAAGAACACACTGTCGTCATCATTTTCCCTGACAATTGCATTTCCTTTAATGACCTGACCCAATTCAATAATTTGATTAGAATCTAGTTTCTTAGACTTTGTTAATTCGGATAGTGGATATTTATCATCCTTAAGACGAAGTTTGTAATCCATACAGTATTTATTAAATCCTTCTAGAATCGCTTCATCCTTATGGTCCCACATAGAAACTCCAGAATGGAATGATCCTTTCTTAATCCATTCTTTAGGGATATATTCATTGCCTAGGTTAACGTTCGTTGCCGTATAAACAATATCGGACTGAGCAACTGCCTCTTCCACATCGTTACAGATTTCAAATCGATATCCCAAGTGCTTCCATTTATCTGCAAAACTTTGAGCTCTATCCTTATTCATATCGAATAACCGCACTGTTTTTATTTTTTTCATGACCTTACTTGTAGCTTCAATATGAGCATTTTGAATAACACCACAGCCAACTAAGCCTAAAATTTCAGAATCTGGTCGAGCACAATATTTAGCACCTAATGCACTCGATGCACCTGTTCGTAATGCGCTTACAATTGTATCGTCCATTACTGCAAACGGATAACCTGTATCCTCGTTATAAAGAATGATCATTCCGTTTGATCGAGGAGTCTGGTATCTAACTGGATTCATTGGGTTACTTGGAATCCCCTTTACAGCTGCAACATGCATTTCTTCAGAACGGATGAGCGCCGCATGAACTCCAATACGTTTACCGGAATACTGACCTTCTTCCCATAATAAGTGGAGTAGTTCCGGTTCCACGACTTTACCCTCAGCAAGCCATAAATTCACCTTTTCCACATATTCCAAAATCATTTCCATATCTGTAGCGCCACCTTGAATACACTCTTCCTGGGACAGCCACCTTACAACAACTTCCTTACTAGACACTTCGTTTTCATTAGCTAAAATAGTTTCTTGATTTAACATGATTTCAGCCTCCAAATTTAAATTATTTAATTTTTCTTTCTATTTCAAATATTATAATAGTGTATATAAGGAATAAAATCAACCATATTTATTTAAATAATCAAAAATATTCCTCTTTTGTATAGCGTTAGGTTCATTTAAGATAGTAATAAGGAGAATTTACTAAATATTGAAAGAAAAAACACAGAAAGGAAGTTCAGCTATTCAATGAACAAGGAGAATTTAAAAGCAGAAATTCAAAATTACGATAAACTGCTTCAAGGTCTGCTTGATTTAAGAAGCACCCTACCTAAGAAACAAGCCCAATTGTGTGACTACTTAATTGAAAACCATCAATTAATTGGTTTATTAACCGTCTCAGAATTAGCCAAAAATGCCAATGTTGGTACCACAACGGTTATGCGATTTATTAATAATTTGGGATATGAAAGTTATTTGGATTTAAAAAAGGAAATTTTGGATGCATCTGTGAAATTAAATCCCTCTGCCTGGTGGCATTTACAGGAGTCCTTTACAGACAATGGAGTAGGGGAACACATATTAATTGATACATTTACAGAGGTTAAAGATATTTTAGATCAAACTTTAAAGCCATCGTTACTTACAAATTTTGATGAGGCAGTCAGCATTATGTTAAATGCGGAACGGGTGAATATTCTAGGTGCTCGTTCTAATAAAGCGTTAGCGATGTATTTCGGCTATTTGTTAGAGGAGTTTTATCCCAAAATGTCACAATTAAGTCATGATACTGAATTTTTATATGACCGATTGATCCGTTTCAAGAAAGGAGATGTTTTATTACTTATTGATAACGCACCCTTTACAACTCTTGGCGTAGAAGCTGCAGAATTTTGCCATAAGGAGGGGCACCCTGTAATCCTTATTACAGATCACCTCTCTTCACCTGCTGCTTCCTATTCTGCCGCAACATTATGCACGCAGGCTAGCAAAAAACAATATTCTGTCATACCTACACTTACCATTTTAGAAACACTCATTATCCAAATTGGCAGAAAAAATTCTAACAGTTCCATATCAAATTTGAAACGACTTAGCGAAATACTGGAAAAAAAGAAAATCACGCTTCCTTTTTCATTTGACGAAGACACTAAAAAAAGATAATAAATGTTAATGACCATCTATCATTTTGATAGTGTAGTTTCATAGACTCAGCTTTGTTCCCTAAAGCAAAAAAGGTATAATATCTCAAAATTAAAGAGATTTATACCTTTTTATCTGCTTTTATACGTGTAAAATGCTAGTCAGTGGATTACGTTTTTTAATATCTTGGATGGATAAATACATGTAGTAATTCCATAATCAGAATATTATTTAAAAAATATTCAATTGTTCTCGAGAGTGAACCTTTATACAAGGATTTCCTGCAACAAAACTACAAATTAAATAACGCAAAAATATAAAATAAAGCATTCTTGCGATTTATTTGAAGAATTATTAGGGATTTGTAACCTTCACAGTAGGTCAGGCACTACTATTAGTATTCTTTAGTACGACCCCGCTGATTGATATGATGGTTAATCATAAGATCCAACACAAAGGAGATGAAAAAGGCATTTTATTTAACTAGTTTTATCTAAGCAAAATGCATGTATTCTTCATCTCTAAGAATCTTCACCATATAATCATAGGGATGTTGATTAATTTGGATGACTTTTTGTTCCTTATAGCCCATTCGTTTGTATAGTTTCTTTGCAATTGGATTATCATGTGCAACATTTAAAGAAACCCTTGAATACCCCTTTTCTAATGCGATTTTCTCAGATTCTTTTAGGAGCAATGTTCCGATTCCATAGCCTCGAAACCGGTCATCCACACAGATGGTGTCTACATAATAATCCCCTTCGTCGGCTTCTTTATCTAAAAAAATCTTCTCATTCCTACTCTTCTTTTTTAATCGTTTCAAGATAGGCTCGTCCAAACGAGGAGCATCTTCTCCTGGGTAAATAATGAGAATCCCCGCTACTTCTCCCAAAATATCGGCAATAATGATATTTTGATAGCTAAGACGATTATTCTCTTCACAAAAATATTGAGACAGCGTTTTACGAATCTTTTCTTTCTTCGTTTGACCAGTCAGTTGCTCCGCAATATCGTGAATGGCGATATGAATAAGTTCAGCTACTTTATTAGCATCCTTCTTCACAGATCCTCTAATCTTCAATTCCTCCGCAAAACTGTTATCTACATTTCGTTTATTTATTATTGCTCTATTTTTCAATTGAATTCCCTCTGTTCGTAGTCATCGTTGTGTAAACTTTTAAATTAGCATACCATACAAATTTCATAAATGAATAGAGTGGTGTTATTTTGTCGTGTTCTTACAAAGAAAATCCCACTACATCTACCAATGCTAGTGGGATTTGTTACCATTCATTTCACTCAATAAGTAAGTCCAAAATTATATTGATACCTATTTCCTGCTTTATCCTGATACGTATAAGATGGATCCTCATCATATCCAGGTACATCACCTGCTTCCTTATTCACTGCTTCTTGACTAGCAGGGATGGTAATAGGAAGTCTTCCTACAGGATTAAATTTTCCACGAATCAGTTCTACGACTGCCTCTGTTTTTGTACCAAACGTTCCTATTATGGCAGCTGCATTTGGTTCAATCCTGTTTATTAGCCATGGATTGGAAAAGTTAATGACTGTTACAGTAGGAACTGTCTGTTGAATTTCTACGATTCGATTTACTTGCTCTACACCCGTTTCGGGACCAATCACTACAGAAGGTTTATTTGCAAACAAGTCTTGAAATGGTTTGACCCAAACAAAGGCATGCGTCGCATCTTTTATATTATCCACGATCGTAATAGATTTATCGTGATTTCTTATTTTTTGCTTTAATTTCTCTGTTTCTTGCCCGTTTTCTCCTCCAGGGAACATTTCAACGTATAGTCTCACATTGGATATAGTCTCATCCTTTAATGGCAGTAGATTTCTATCATTCCGCATGAGTACAGCCGATCTGCGATGCGCATCATCTGCAACCTTTTGGGATTCTGGATTATTGGCAATAGTTAAAGCCTGTTCTGGATCCACATATGGATTTTCAAAAAGCCCTAATTTCATCATTTCCGTTAGGACATAAGTGACTGAACTATTAATTTGCGCTTCCTTCACTAAGCCCTGATTTACAGCATTTAAAATCGGTTTTGGATTGGGTACCCCTGAAAAAATATTGGTTCCTGCATTAATTGCTTTTGCAAAGCGCTGTTCTAACGATAAATTCTGTGCACCCCACGCTCGATCAATCACCGCACTTGTATCCGAATTAACATAACCTAAGAAATTCAATTCATCTCTCAAATAGCCATTAATGAATTGTTCATTTAGTGCAAAAGCAACCTCTTCAAACTGTTGATTTGCACTAAATGGTGGTAATCCTTGTTCTGCACTTTTGTTACTTGGGTATGCATAATAAGGCATAATAGAGGTTGTCTCTGCTTCTATTGCTGCCTTAAAAGGTGGTATATGATACTTTAACAAGCTACCAGGGGTTGGATATATATTATATTGTCCTTCTTTAAAATGAGGATCCCTTCCCTCTGCACGATCTCCCCCACCTGGGAAATGTCTCGTTGTTAATGATACACTGTTTTCACTTAATACATCACCTTGAAAACCTTTAATCACATTGTAAACCATACCTGATACAAGTTCTGGATGCTCCCCGAACGTTTCTTGATTTCTTGCCCATAATGGGTCTGTTGCGACATCGGCTGAATAGCCGTACATCTTATGAATTCCTGCAGCTCTCCACTCTTTCGCAGCTATCTCACCAAACCTTCTTACCATACCCGAATCACGTGAGGCCGCTAACCCTAAAGTATCAGGCCAATGAGAAAACTGTCCTGGCTCTTCAATTACAGGGATCGTTAAAGGATGATTTCTTGGATTAGAAATGACTACAGCAGGAATTCCTAGTCTTGAGCCTTCCGCCGCTACTTGTAATTGGTTTGTATGGTTTGCAATAACATTTGCACTCGGCATTTCCCTATAAATAAAATAACGGGTATGCTGGTCAAGAAATTTATTGGGTAACACTAACGTACCATCTTTATTTTTTGGAAATTCATTAATCGTAAGTATCCCAACTTTTTCTTCTAATGTCATTTGAGACAATAAATCCTCCACCCGTTTTTCGGTAGACAACTCCCAATTTTCGTACGGGTCAAGCTTTCCATTATCATTTAAATCTCTAAATCGTTTTCCTTCCATTTTTAAGATCGCTTTTGTTCTTGTTTCAACATGCACGTTTTTTTGGGCCTGTACCTCTAATAGCCCAATTGGTACTACCAACGCAAACGCCATTGAACATAAAACTACCTTCCTTATGTAATGGAAATCCATCTTCTTCACTCCATTTAAAGTTGATATAATTCTTCATTAATATCCCTTCTTTGGGAGAAGAATATCCAACTGTTAAGGAGTACTTTATGTAAGTTGAAAGCCAATCATTTGCCTGCACATGACCAGTCTCTTGCATGTTTCAACGCAATTTCGATAAACATGGGTAAAGCTGGAGAAAGCACTGCCCCTAACCTACCTTACCCACGCGTTCTACCTAGTTCTTTTTGTAGAAATTGGATTTCCTTATGTATACTAGGATAGCCCTCTATTTCAGGGATTTCTTTCTGTTTTGGCAAGACATTTCGTGCTGCAGCATTTGCCATTGTTTCAAATACAAATAAAATTTGTGCTAATTTTTCATCGGAAAGGATCAGACGATTAGATTCTTTTGAACAATTTTCTAATAGGTATCCTAAATGCCTTATTGAAAAAAGAATCGGCCAGTAATATTCTAACGCCATACGATTAGAGGGAATCTCACCTAATGCGGTGGTATACAAGGTTTGCAAATTACTTAAATTTATTCTCATTTTCAATCTTTCTCTACTCTGTCTTGCATGAAATCCTTCACCCTGATCTGAAAAAAGCACCATTAAAAACTGTGCTTGACTTCGAAGTGTTTTGCTCAGCAAATGTGGAATTCGGCTCGAAGCAGATTTTCTACCCACGAGATAAACCCCTAATAAACCAATCGCACTCCCGATGATAATGTCAATAAATCTCGCCTGTGCAAAATAGGAAAAACTAAACAACTGGTTACTTGTGGTTTCAGCCATTAACAGTGCATTTGGCGTAAAGAAAAGGGCTGCTAATCCATAATTTTTCACGATAAACAACTCGGTAATAAATGTTAATACTAATATAAACAATGCAATTACAAAACCAGATGGATGAAAGGATAAAATAAACCCTGCAATGACAATTCCAATTACTGTACCAAAAAATCGTTGAATTGCACGATGAAAGGTTGCGACAATTGTTGCACCCGACATCACCGCTAAGCAAGATAACGGCACCCAGTAGGATCGTTCAAATCCAAATTGATAGGCGATGATCGCAGCGATAGCCGTAATTACTCCAAGTCGTACTGATGAAATAAATACGATTGAATTTTTATCAAACGCCCCCAAAACAATCGTTTTTAGAGAGGGTCTATGAAATTGAATCGATTTTTTAATCTTACTAATGGGTTCATTAAGGATTGCATCTGCATTATAAATGGTAGTGAACAGCTCGCTTACCTGTGCTTCTAACTTCTCGGGCTGTAATATTCTTGGCTTTTCTTGCTTTTCACGTTTGTTTAAGGAATGTGCAAGCATTCGAGTAGATTGCCCTAGCTCTTTTGGTAATGGCTCATATGCATTTGAGAAATTTTCCACAACTGAAATAAACAACTCATTTGCATACATATTTAATAGATACAATCGATTAAACATGTCAGTGGTCCGCCATGAAATATAACTTGCTGAAAGAGTCTCTTCGGAGTCGTTTAGTACCTCCATCACTTTATGCGTAGCTTCATTGAATTTAGTAGTTCCAACAGAATCCAACAGTTCCGCTAATTGCAAATAAACTCTAGTTACAACACTAGATTCCGGACCATGAGGGTTAAAAAACCACCCGGTCATGGCAATCATCCATGATAAACAACCACTAAGAAAGACTAATCCAGCTCGTAAAAATGCTTCATCTGGATTAATCGGCATTCCCGATGTCATCGCAAAAACTAATACAAAAAAGATGGCGGAAGGGCCGGCTATTTTTAAGGCGCCGAACACGAAAATGACTACTGCTGCAATGATTCCCATCAGAATAGCAACTGCTAGCGGATATGGTGCACTAATCGTTCCCAAATAGGTAACAAACGTCAATCCGAGAACGACCGAAAAGATTTTCTTTGCTCGCTGTGCATATGGAATATTAAACACATACAAATAGGTAAAGCCACCCAGACCAGCGATTAATCCATATTGCAAATTACCAAGGGCTAACCCTATTATAACTGGCAAGGCAGCCGCTAACCCCGCCCTAAATGCTTTTAACCAAGGAAAGGGTTTCTTATTTACTTGAAGTGCTTGCTTAATCATAGAAGGGGCTAACCCTTTTGATTGTTTGGGATTCATCATAAACCTTCTTTACACTATCATTTTCTATCATTATTCTCTTTTGGCCACCTAAAAATTCTGAAATTCGGCACCAGTCCATAGTCGGATAAAGCTTTTATCATGCTAAAGACGCTTGATCTTAACAGTGGAAGTAACATTTATTAATGTCGCTTTGCCAGAGAAGTATGGGAGGCCAGATGTTTCTTATCCTATTTTATAGCGATATACAAAAAACACCCGAGAACGTTGAAAAATCAACATTTTCGGGTGTTTGTGTTATTAATCGTAACTAAATTTTAACTAAATGATACCGGTGGTCGGGGT